>NZ_FNYL01000021.1 GCF_900109045.1 Dyadobacter sp. SG02 | reverse complement strand
GATCTCTTTGAGCAGCTGTCTGCATTTTTGTTCTGCCGAAGCTTTGTAGCGCTGGGCATTTTTCTTCCAGACCATCTTATGCTTGTTCGCATCAGCCGAAAAAGTGCTGCCGTCACAGAAGTAGTTTTCCATTTTGATATAGCCATGTTCCATTAAAAACACCAGCATCGAGCTGAACAGGACCTGGATGGATTCTTTGGCCTTGCCGCTGCGGAACCGGTTGATCGTCCGGAAGTCGGGACGGGACATGCCACTCAACCAGAAAAAATGGATATCCTGCGCCAGCGCACGGGCTATCTTCCTGCCCGTGTATATTTTCATGCAATATGCGTACAACAACACTTTCAGCAGCATCCGTGGATGGTAGGCGCTGGTGCCACCACCTTCGTAAAGGTTGACCAGCTCGCTGATGTCCATTCGTTCGACAACCTGGTTGACAACCCGGACCAAATGTGCCTGTGGGATCAGCTCTTCCAGTGAAGGGGGCAACAATAGCAATTGCCCGGGGTCATATTCCTTAAAAACAACAGATTTTTTTATCTTGCCCATGTATTTCTAATGTCGTAATTAAAAATACAAAAAAGCCCTCGCTCTACATAGTAGAAAAAGGGCTTTTTGCTTTTGGGTCAGCCCCGAGCGACAACTGGTCTCCGACCAGTAAGTAACATTAAATAACTATTTACCTACGTCCCTTTCCTTTTGACCTGCCCTTCCTCTTTCCTCCTTCCTTCATTCCACCGTAATGCCATCCAAATCTTCCAGCCGCGCGATTAGTGCCCAGCCGTAGAAATCGTTGGCCAATGCTACCATCAGCTCGTTTTTACCTGCTTTGAAGGGTATTACAAATGAGGTGTTTTCAACGGAGCACCGCCCTGCCGGTTCTTTCATAATGGGAGAACCGAATGTGTTTTTGTCGACATACAAGTAACGGCCGTTCAGGAACACCCACACATCGTCGCTGAAACCCATCGCGATCTTCTTTTTCTGGTCGATTTTAGAGTTGATATTGAGTTTCAACCAAACAATCCGGCGCTCCTTGCTCATACCGAACTTTCGGGTAAGGTTGATCATCCCTCTTCTTTCTGCCCAAATCGGCGCCCAGGGTGTTTCGGTTTTGGGCAGGTAATCCAGGCTGAAATCTACATTTTTGGGCAAAATGGCTGGTTCGCTGACTTGCCACTTCCGCAAATAGCGCGGGTCGTGCGCAACCGGGTCCGTACCCTCGTACGCGGGAAGTCCCTCTGTCAGGCCCGGTTTGATCACCAGGTTCGAAACGATCCCTTCACCTTCAAACGCGAGCGTGCCCTCGGTTACATTGCCCTCCATCCGCGGAACTTCCATCGTAGGCCGTTGCATATCGTTCACAAATACCCGCAATTGGTAGCCCGACGCGATCAGTTTGACATGGTTCCAGGTTTTGTTCTGGAAATAGGCCTTCCCCTGGTATTGCGGCAGGAGGTCCCAAAGGTTCACACCATCGATATTGGGCGTGTACTGGACGGCCTCGATGCCCGTCGAGTCGCCTGCGCGGTGCGTGCGGAAGTAGAACAGCTCGGTTTCCTTGCTATCCTTATACCTGAAATAGAAGGACGCAAACCGCTGGTCGGTGGGAATGTAGTCGAACTCGATGGTGCCGTTGGAAAACGTCGTGTTTTTCAAAATCACCTGGCCTTGCTTGGGAAGGACTTTCAATACCGGACGACCGTCGTGCGTAGTAAATTCCGCATTGGCCCCCGGCGCATCCCAGTTTTCGCTTTTGAGAGGTACCCATATGTCGGTATTCTTTTCCGCGGTTTTGGGTTTCTTCTGGCCGAATGCTGTGAATGCGATGCAACTGAGCGCGACTAAAATGAATTTTTTCATGGCTAATGATTCAAATGTGTTAATGTGAGGTTATTTCTTAAAAATGCCGGCATTGAGTTCTTTCCCGGCGGAATTGGGGAGTGGGTTAAGGTAATCGCGGGGCAAGCCATTGGTAGCGACTTCGCTGAGCAGCAGTTTACCGGAGCGCGCGACCCGTTCTTCGGAATGCGCGTTCTGTTCGGCTGGCACCGCGCCATTCTGCCCATAGTGGCCCATTTCATGTTTCAAATCTGTAAAAAGGCAGTTTTTGAAATGGTATTTCGGAAGCGTCTTGTCGGCGCGGAGCCACAGGTATTCCGAGTTGGCCACAATATTGTTTTCAAATACAAATGGCTCATGAAAAGTCCCGAACCATACCGCCGACTCGTAGGCGCCCACTATCACGGAGTTTTTAAGTGAAAAATCCCTGATGGCCATAAAAAGGAGCAGCGCATTCTTGGTACCATAAAAAATGCAATGATCGACATGAATACCAGAGCCGTGTGCCCAGATACTGCCCTGGATAGGGGCGGAATTGCGTTCGCCGATGAAATAGCATTGTGAAATGTCCAGGCCCGTCAGCGTCGAGTCCTTGCGGCTCACCGGGTAGTAGTACTGTACTTCCGGATTGCCGTTACCGAGAAATTTCAGCCCGCGGATACGCACGTGGTCGGCTGCTACCAGAAACCCGACGGCATGCTGGAACTGGGTTTTGTTATTATTCGCCGACACCGACTGGATTACCGGCATTTGTGCGGGCTTCCAATCCGCATCGTCGGGCATAGCTGCCGCTTCGATGGTAAGCCAGGCCTCGTCGGTATTGCGCTTGTCGATCACGACCTGGTCACGCAGCGTATAGAGCCCGGGCGCGACTTTGATCGTCACACTTTCGCCCGGTTTAAATGTTTTGGCGAGCTCGACGGCCCGCTGCAACGTCGCTACCGGCGTTTCGACTTTACCACTAGCTGCGTCGTTGCCAGTGGTGGCATTTACATGAACTGTTTGCGCTTGTAACTGATGGATGGCGAGCAGTACTATAATGGACAATAAATAGCTTAATTTGTGCATCTTTTAAATATTTGTTGGTCGTTTGAGTACAGGGCCGGCCGGCTATTTCCTTTGTTGGTTCAAACATAGTAAGGCCGTGGATAAAGTGGTTTTCAAGTTCTGGTCAAGTTTTGTCAAGTTTTATCACGCTCATTCACAATGGTTTCTGAAATAAATGAATTGCAGCGGTGTAAGGCTGTCATCGAGGATAAACTAGGCTGGGGCCCGGCAGACGGCTGGCAAACGGCCGATTTCGAAAACCTGAGCGAGCTGATTCTCAACGAAACCGGCGTATCGCTAAGCACGAGCACGCTCCGCCGCATTTGGGGGAGAACCGAGTATAACCATTTGCCCAGCGGCACCACGCTGAACACGCTTGCACGTTTTGCAGGCTCGGACGATTGGCGTGCATTTGTCAGGCAAAGCAAGCCTGCTGTGGCGGAATGTGCAGAGGAAGTGCCTCCCGTAGCCGTCACGCATAAGCCCCGGAGCTGGAAGCGGCTGGCCTGGATCGCTACGGCCGTGGTGGTCGTCATTCTGGCGAGTATGCTTGCATTCGATAAAGGAGAACCGCAACTGGAAAAGAGCGCTTATACTTTCGAAAGCCGTTCTGTAACACGTGGAATCCCTAACTCAGTCATATTTACCTACGACGCCTCGTCTTCGCCGACGGATTCGGTATTTATCCAGCAATCCTGGGATGCCACTAAAAGGGTGCTGGTGGATAAAAACCTGCATAAGCATACTTCGGTGTATTATGAGCCCGGTAGCTATCGGGCCAAATTGCTGATCGGCGATCAGGTAGTTCAGGAGCATAAACTGGTTGTGGGGACCGACGGCTGGTCGGGGTTAATTGATCAACCCAAAATGCCGGTTTATCTGAAAAAGGAAGAGTTTCTGCATGCAGACGGCATTGGAACCAGTGCCTCGGCGATTGAAGAGAAAAACATTGCTCTTCAACCCGAGCCGCCATTAATCAAATATTTCAATGTTGGTAATTTCGAGCCGGTATCGCTCAGCAACTTTACGTTTTCGACTGAAATCAAACATGAATACAGTGAAGGGGCCGCCGCTTGCCAGTTGACCTACATTTCCCTTATGACCGACGATATGCCGATAGTCATCCCATTATCTGCGAAAGGATGTGTTTCCGACCTTAATCTGATGAGCGTGGATGATTACGTTTCAGGTAAAAAAGCTGATTTATCGGCATTAGGCGTTGATTTTTCAGAATGGGTGCGCGTCTCGTGCGCGTCTTCGGGCGGGAAGATCCGTTACGCGATCAATGGGCACCAGGCTTTCGAGTTTCCCGTTCCCAATCGCCCGATCAAAATTCTGGGCGTAGCATTTGGGTTTCGTGGCACAGGTTCCTTGCGAAATGTTAGCCTGCAATCAGGAGGTAAACCGGTTTTTGAGGCATTGTAAAATCATAGTCCGCAAGCTACATTAATGAGACAGCGACGATAGTTTATACAAATTAACTAACTTCGGCGCTTTCAACTGATTTAGCTGTTTCCAGTGGACAACGATCTTTTAAGCCTGAGAACCGTGAATGTGCTACGCTACCTGACCCCGCTTCGGGAAGGCGGTTCGCTTCCGGCCATTGCCGAGGCCGACGATGATTTTCTTTATGTATTGAAATTCAGGGGAGCCGGGCAAGGTACCAAAGCATTGATTTCCGAGCTGATAGGAGGGGAGTTGGCCCGTTTCCTGGGACTTAAAGTGCCCGAGATCGTTTTCGCTAACCTCGATGAAGCCTTCGGCAGGACCGAGCCTGACGAGGAAATTCAGGATTTGCTTAAAGCCAGCACCGGACTTAATCTTGCCATGCATTACCTTTCGGGCGCCATTACTTTTGACCCCGTCGTGACCAAAGTGGAACCCCGGCTGGCTTCTGAGATCGTCTGGCTGGATACCTTCCTGACCAACGTGGACCGCACCGCCCGCAACACCAATATGCTCATGTGGCATAAGGAACTGTGGTTGATCGACCACGGCGCGGCGCTTTATTTTCACCATTCGTGGCAAAACTGGGAAGAGCAGGCGCGCAGGCCATTTGCGCAGATAAAGGACCATGTGCTACTGCGAAGTGCGTCCATGCTTGAAGAGGTAAATGAGGAATTCAGCGTCCGGTTGGCTGGTAGCATTATCCCGGCAGCGGTATCCCTCATCCCGGATGACTGGCTCCTGATAGATTCCCCATTTGAAACTGCCGATGAACACCGGCAGGCCTACATTACTTATTTGCAGGCCCGCCTGTCAGCGTCTGAAATCTTTGTGAAAGGAGCCCGGGATGCCAGATAAATTTTTATACGAATATGCGGTTCTACGCATTGTGCCACGTGTGGAGCGGGAGGAGTTCATGAACGTCGGCGTCGTGCTGTATTGCCCTTCGCGCGGTTTTCTTGGCTGTATTTCGGAAATCGGCCCGGATCGTCTGGGCGCTTTTGCACAGGGAACAGATCCGGCCGAGGTGGAAGGTTATCTCGATGCATTCAGACAAATTTGCGAAGGTAACCGGCAATGCGGAAGCCCTATCGCCGCATTGCCCGCCGCGTCACGTTTTCGGTGGCTCACGGCTACGCGAAGCACTGTTTTGCAGACGTCCAAAGTCCATCCCGGTTTTTGTACCGATCCCGGAGAGACATTGAACCGGCTTTTCGAGCAGCAGGTGAAATAGGCTGTCATTTCAGTTTCAAATATTGTTGTACAAGTTCCTTTTTACGGCGTGAGATTTCGATCCGCGAACCGTCCGACAATAGTAAGAACTGGTTGTTGTGGGTTACCTGCTTAATGTATTTCGGATTCACAAGGTGTGATTTGTGTGTGCGGATGAAATTGAACTCGCCCAGCATCTCATCGAAGTGTTTCAAGGTTTTGCTCGCCAGGAATGGTCGCTTCCCGACCAGGTGAATGGACGTATAGTTCTTGTCAGCTTCCAACCGGAGAATTTCATCGAGCGTAAAAAAGAATACACCTTCGCTCGAAGGCACCGCCAGCCGGAACTCGCGGATATTTTTCTTCTCGATATTGTGGACCAGGTTGTCGTAAAGTTGTTGCGTTTCTTGTTTCGGTTTGCCCTTCACCTTTTCGATATGGCGATCAACGGCTGTTTGCAGCTCTTCCGGATCGACTGGTTTCAGCAGATAATCCAACGCACTGAACCGGATAGCCTGAATCGCGTACTGATTGAACGCAGTTGTAAATACGATGTCGTAAGGCGGGTTTTTACGGGCGAGCAAAAACTCGAACCCATTCTGGTGCGGCATTTCCACGTCCAGGAAAACGATTTCGGGCTCGAAGTCTTCCAGCACTTTGAGGGCTTCTTCAACCGATTCCGCATGCCGGACATCGACTTCCTGCGAAACCGAGTTGGTGAGGTAATGATTCAGAACATTGCGTGCTTTCTGTTCGTCATCGATGATCAGTGTTTTAAGCATAACTTCGGGGATGTTTATAGTGTAAAATGGGTGTGTTTGTAATGCGTTTTCAAATATCGTCCAGTGACGTCGAGAGTTCAATCACGATCATGGTACCGGTTGCAACATCGTTCGGATCATATTTATCGACGATTTCAACAGAGGCGTGCTTTCCCTGCCGGTCGATCAGGGTGAGGCGGTCCTTGGCGATTTGTAGTCCTTTGGACTTATGGCGCCTGGTAGTGGTATTGCGTTCCCTGATTTCAAAAGATTTTTTTCGCCCGATCCCGTTGTCATCGATCGTGCATTTGAAAATTTCCTCGTCGACGCGGTCAAAGGAGATTTTCAATTCGCGGTAGCCCTCCTTATGCATCAGCCCATGCCAAATGGCATTTTCGACATACGGCTGTAATAGCATCGACGGCAGCAGAATATCGTCTGCTTCCAGTTCCTCGTCGATATCGATGCAGTACACAAAGCTTTGTTCGAACCGCATTTTTTCGAGTTCCAGATACAGTTCCAGCACATTTTTCTCCTCCTCGATCGTCACCAGGTTCCGGTCCGAATTATTAAGCACCATCCGGAACAGCTTCGAAAATTTATTAAGATACTTGCTAGCCTCGGTATATTTCTGCGTGACAATGCATTCCTGAATGCTATTGAGGCAGTTGAATACAAAGTGGGGGTTCATCTGCGCACGAAGCGCCATCAGTTGACTCTCTGCCAGCATCCTGTTGATTTCCAGCAGCATGATTTCTTTTTTCGCAGCCTCCTCTTCCGCTTGGGCCTCGGCGATTTTGTTGGCATTGATGGATGCGATCGTTAACAATGTGTGGGCTTGCTCCTCAGTGAAGAAATTTTTCTTGGTATGCTCCGAATCCAGCACGCCGATGAGCTTTCCCTCATGCAGGATCGGGACGGCAATTTCGGAGAACTTGTTGGCATCCTGCCGGATGTAACGGGAATCGAGCGAGGTGTCCGGGATGATCAGCGTTTTCTTAATCCTGGCAGCTACCCCTACGATGCCTTCTCCCAATTCCAGCTCTAATGGGTCTGTAATTTCGTTTTCAATCAGATCCTTTGAACCATAAACGGCTTTTTGAATCAATTTTTGTTTGCCTTCATCCCAAAGAAACACGGTGCAGTCCTCGAAATGTAACTGGGCAGTGCAGCTGCGGACAATGTCCCAGCAGATTTCACTTACGGAATTTTCGCCATATACCGAGTTCAGAAAGTATTCGATCGTCTTCGCCAGCTCGCGTTTATGTTTTCGGTTCAGATAGCCATTAAATGTCAGGTAAAGAAATGCGCCGGAAACACAACATACCAGGATAAAGAACCACCAGGTTTGCCACCAGTAAGGTGTGATCCTGATTTTTAATTTCGTGATTTCGTTCATCCACAAGTCATTTTGATCCGTGCTGCGAACCTTGAATACATAATCGCCAGCCGCCAGACTGTTGTAGCTGACACTCATGGCCCTGCCCGCATTAACCCAATTTTCATCGATCCCTTCCAGTTGATAGCTGTATTGCAACGAT
Organism: Dyadobacter sp. SG02; assembly: GCF_900109045.1. GTDB lineage: Bacteria > Bacteroidota > Bacteroidia > Cytophagales > Spirosomataceae > Dyadobacter. The sequence goes on along the minus strand of NZ_FNYL01000021.1, from coordinate 116,383 downwards.
GGTATATCCCGGTGTTTTAGCGACGCAAATTGAAAGGTGATAAAGTCTTCATCAGGACCCATGACGAGCGACAGGGGAGGGGAATCGGAAATTTCCTTTTCAAAAACCCGTACAGATGTAATGTGCGGCGGGTTTCGCACCGCGATACGATTAAATTTCATGGGATCAATGACTACGATGTGATCGAGCATCGCAGCATAGATGTTATCAGGAGCTACAAGGATATAATTCCACCAGTCCTGCAATGTCTTGCCGAGGTCAATCTGAACACGTGTAACCTTTTTTGAGTCCGGCGGGAAAAATATGAGCCCTCCCGGCCCGCCTGCCCAGATTACCCCGCGACGGTCAACCGCCAAGGTGGCAATGTAGTTGGTCATCAGGCTGTTTTTCAGGTAAAGACTGTCTGTAAAAGCGCCTTGCCAGTTCATTTTGTATAAACCTCTCTTAAAAATAGCAGCCCAAATGTCGCCGGCAGGATCCTCTATCAGCTGAGTAACATAAAAGTTGTTACTCTCACGGACTGGTAGCGAGTCGAAATGTTGGGTTTTTTCCGAAAACCGGAGAAGTCCCTGCCCATTCATCGCAAAGAGAAGATCTCCGTTATCGAGCAAGCACGAACTTTGGCACTCGCGATACTGGAAAATGCCATATTTCGCACTAGTCCCGTCAAAGCGGTCTAGTTTATACGTTTTGGTGTCCAACCGGTATAATGCGTCTTTGTTAATCTGAAACCAGAGATTTTCAGAGCGGTCTTTTATCAAAAGATTACAACGGGCAGATGGTCCCTTGCTTTGGAGGCCCGTGAAGCGATGAATGCTTTTCTCCCCGATTTTTAAGTAGTACAGACCCTCACTACCGGCAAACCACCACGTGTTCCCGATTTTTACCGAGCCATAAAACTTGTTCCGCGAAATATTATCGGCGGCTGCGACGTGCCTGATGAATTTTCCGGTACTTATATGAAATTCAACGAGACCATCCTCCTTAGCGGCAAAAATGGTGTCACCGCTCTTGCTAAGCGAACCGATGGGCGAAAAGCCTGTTTCCAGAAAATACTTGTAGCTGGGTACCTTATATATATACTGAAACGGATTGTTGGAAATCAATTTGCTCAGTCCATTGTTGGTCGCAAACCAAATGTCGTTCTCGACATCCTGAATGGCATGTTGAATGTAACCATAGGCGATCGAGTAAGGTGTGTCCTGGCTGTAAGGGATTTTTCGGATTGCTTTACGGGATTCTTTCACATATGCTGCAAACATCCAGGTGGAAATCCATAGCCTGTCCTGGGCATCCACAAACAGATAACTGATCCGGTCGGTAGGCACCCTGCCATCCAGGTCGCGATAAGTGCTGTCAGCCCCTGTCTTTGCGTCCCAGTAATGGAGCGATAAATCCTCTTCCGTTGCATACCATATATTATGTCGCCTGTCGATGGCAATTGCGGTAATCAGCTTCGTTTTAAGCAATGGAAAACGACGTGGATTGAAAGTGCTATCGTATACAACATGATTTTTGCAGTCAACAAAATAGCTCTTGCGCCCGCCTATCCAAAACCCCATTCGCTGTTCGTCCCAAACAAAGGCGCTGCGTGGAGCAAACGAAAAGTCATGATTCAAAAGTGGTTTCGTCCAGGGCAGCGCATCGGCAAGTGGGCTGAGTTTCTGATTATCATAAATGTAAATCGCCGACGCGCAGGCAATCCAGAGGCGCCGGTATGCATCGGCTCTGATGGAAATGACGGTTTTACCGGCAAGGATATCAAACCGGCTGTCGTTCTGGTAGCTGCCGCTTGACTTGTTAAAAAGTTTAAGTCCCACGGAGGTGGCGATGAGGAGATTCTTCGATCCATCGATAGGATAGATGTCGTTGATCTCCATGTTTTTGATACTTTTCAAATCCTCATAATGCTTCACCAGCTCGCCGTCGTAACGGTTGAGGCCGTTAGTGGCCCCCATCCATAGGAAACCGTCGGTGTCCCTATACAGGCAACGCACATCCTTTGAGCTGAGCCCGTCTTCCTCTTTTAGATTCTGGAAAATGAACTGAGCCCTGGACGCAAGCGGCCAAAGAAAGCAAAGGAGCCAAAAGACCTGATAACGAAGCATGTACCGGATAAATTTTCTGCTGATCGTGTAAGGTAGGCATAAGGAAAATCAAAGTAAATATTGATGAACGAAAGGCTGACACGGATTGATTAACGGAAATGGAGGATAGACGCCAGCCTTCTGTTACCCCTGGATGCGACCTAACTAGTTTGACCATTCAATCATTGATAGCTCGCCGTTAACACATCCCATTTTTATTACCTCACAGGCCGGATAACTTTGCTTAAGACACCGGTGGTAACCTACTATTCATCAAAAATTGACCATTATCATGGGACTCTATCTGACAGGCCTCCTAATAAATTGTGCCGCATTACTGGCAGTGGGCGGCTACTACTTATACTATATAATAACGAAGAAAGAACCGGAGGAGCCCAGGCACTATTTCTGGATGGTACTGGCTTCGATCGGCGTCGCCACGATTGCCTCGTTGTACTACATATATATAGGTAACCTTACAACCGCATCCATCCTCGCCTGGGTAATGGCGGTGCCGGTCATCATCACAGCCATCTTTATCATACTCATTATTATTTTCCGTCCCGACTGGAATTGAGTTTTTGAAAACTGATTGCGAGTGGCTGGGAGATCTATATAGTATTGTAGGTACGAGCGCAGACCGGAGCACATTTGCTCCGGTCTTTTTTATACAGCAATAAAGCGGTTAGCACCACTATTCCGAATCGTATTCAGGCTACGGAATTAAAACGACACCAAATAAATGAAAGGCAAAACCCATGGCCAAAATTGTGAACTATTGATTAATATAAATAATCCTATCGGCTATTGATATATTTATAATTATTGTCAACTATTTACGGTTGCTACAAACCGCTTATTCTAATTCACCCGATCGTTTTTTGATACCTACCAGACACTCATCGGATTCTTTTTGAGCGAAATCACAGGCCTAAATTTGAATCATCAATTTTTTAGAAGGAGATTCTTAGATGCCAATCTGCACAAAATCAAGTAGCGAATTCAATTAATCAATTGTTCCAAATTCAACACACGAACGTTATGAAAAATGTATTACTATTTTTACTATTTTCAATCCTATCCATTGTTGCCTCTTTTGGACAGGTATTTCCTGAGACAGGAGCAGGATCGTCATGTAGTAACTGTGTTCCTTCAAATAAATATGTTATCGTCTCGGGAACACCAGATGTGTCAGATATAAATTACTACGGTGGCACATTATTAAAATGGAAAAATTCGAGTCTTAACGATGTTGTTTTACCACCACCACCTAGTAGTCAAAACTCCGGTGCAGTGAATTACTCTACCAAGAATTTCCTCACTTTAATAAGTGGTCCAAATGTCGATTCAAAGGTCAAATTTACAGTGACCCAGTTTATTCCGGGGCAAAAATATAAAATGCATTTTGCGGTAATGGCGTCCAGGCTGTTATCAACCACATTTGGCTCAGAGGCTGTGTTGGAGATACAGCCATCAAATAGCGCGGTTAACCTGCTTACTTCAACAATTGATCTGACGGGAGCAAAGAATACGTGGATGCAAACCTACGTAGAATTTACCCCGACGACGGAGGAAACGACATTTATTTTGTCTGGCAACACAACTGTCGGCAGTGGAATGGTTAATTTCGATATCGCGCAAAGGCCATTGGACTGCATCTTGCCGGCGGGAAAACAGGTCGACCTTTACAAGGCGAATGTACAATTCATGTATCCATGTCAGACACAGAACTTGGACTTACTCGTAAAGCTTCCGTGGCCAGTTGGCGCTGATGTAGTTTGGCAGTTATCCGGCTACCCATCCGGCAACAAATTGGGAGCGTATGCCGTACAGCATGCCGGACCAAGTGCAAACTCATATAAGGCATTTTACTATAACAATGCCAATGACTGTTATTCGCTTGGCCCTAGTGATAAGTCTACTGCGGAGGCTAATATAACCTACGTCCCTCAACAAGTTCCATTAAACTTGGGTGCAGTAGTTGCCGTCGAGTGTCCAAAAACTACCTATACCCTTAAGTCTAAGCTGGCAACATCGGCAGATTCCAGTCGGGTAAGGTGGTTTCCCAATAACAGTCATCAGGGTCCGCCGATAGCAAACGGTGTTGTGAAGACGCCTGGCAAATACTACGCATTCTTTTACAGTGATGAATTCGGATGTTATTCAACAGACATGTCTACCTCTTCCGTAACGGTTTCATTCGAAAGCCCCTGCTGCCAAGCTGGAACCGACCAAGTAACCGTACAACCTGCCGCCATCATGAATAGCTGTCCCATGGCGACAGCCGACTTAACGACGACCACTCTCAATGCCAACGTTCCTCCTAATACTCAAATCGTTTGGTTCAACAACCCAACCCACACGGCGCCTGTCATAAGTAACCCTAACACTGTCGGACCAGGAACTTACTACGCGTTCATTTATGACTCTTCCGGGGCGGGTTGTTATAACACGGATAATTCTACCGCACAGGTTAAGGTTACAATCAACCCTTGTTTGAGCAATGTTGTGCTTAGCCTTAAAGTTGCGCTGCAAGGTGCTATGCCGGATGCAGGCGTCAAAATGAAAAATGGTTTGCAGACCTATGGAGGGACTGGACTTCTTCCCACAACCTCACCATACACGGCTTCAAGCGCCTATCCGAGTATTAACAATGCCGCAGGGCCTGTTGGCGAAGTCGTGGATTGGGTTTGGGTAGAGGTTCGCAGTGGTTCATCTCCTCAAACAGTGTTGCAAGCGCAAAGTCTCTTGCTTAAACCGGATGGAAGTATAGTTAACCGGAATGGACAACCGGCAACATTTAATCCGCAATCTGGTTCTGTGAGATTGGTTGTTAAGTATCGTAATCACCTGGCAATCATGAGCAACCCGATTCAGAGTTTCATCGCGGGTTCGATAATTAATTACGATTTCACTACTGCATTGTCACAAGCTTCAAATCAATTTAATTCGCCTAATCAAATGATTTTGCAAAATGGTATTTGGTGCATGCGTGCGGGTGACTTGAATGCTAGCCAGGACTTCATTGTAGACGGGACGGACGGAAGTTTCTTCAGCGTACAATTCAAAAGCGATGTGTTTGGCACATACGACCGGGCAGATATCAATATGGACGGTTTCGTAGATGGGGTTGACGGATCTTTATTCAATGCAAGTTTTTACCAAGACATTTATTCCACATTAATTAACTATTAAACACTTACACTATGATCAGAACTTCTAGAAAATGGATAACATTTCTGTCTGTCATCCTCGGCCTTTATAACATTTCGAACGCGCAGACGACGGTACAGATAGTTTATGAGAATGGCAAGTTCAATGCTAGTAAGACAAGCTTAACTTTCGATGTGCGGGCAATAAGAGGTCAAAATTACGACACGGCGATACCCGACAGCAGTAATTGGCAATACATGAACCTCCGGTCTGATATAGAGTTACCAGTAGGGATAATAATTTCGAGTACAAACTATATCTTTAATTCCACATATTCGAGCGGCGGCGCACTTTCGAAAAATCCACCTCCAAATCAAAACCCAAAACCTGGCAACTGGGCTGGATTTAGCTTTAATCTCACAAGGACGAGTCAAAATGATATTCCGGCGGGAGACGAAGGGATTGTATTAGGAACTGGCACGATGAACTTTTCAGGTTCGGTACCACCGACAGCCAAAGTTACGGTGAGGCCATTTGACGGAACATCCTATACTGCTTTCTGGACTAATTTGGAATTAACAATCCAAAGAAAGCGAATAGTTGGCACAGCAGATGTAGCCCTCCCAGTCAAACTAATTGATTTCTCCACCGCTCGTGAAGGCGACAAAGCAACACTGGCTTGGTCAACGTCAGAAGAGTCCAACAGCGATTATCTCGAAGTACAACGTAGTGGAGACGGCAAAAACTGGGAAAAATTGATCTCTGTACCAGCCAAGGGAGAAAGTTCAGTTGAAGCTCACTATTCGGCGGTAGATGAAAGTCCGATGGGAGGAAGGAACTACTACCGTCTAAAAATGATCGATAAAGACGGCACCTTCGCTCTCAGCAAAATCAGGGATGTGGAATTCGATTTGAAAGCAGGGTACACTTTGTTTCCCAATCCGGTGAGCGACAAGTTGAATTTCAAATCCGCTGCGGACTGGCAAAGCGTATCGAACATTAAAATATACAATGCACAAGGCGTTGAAGTATATACATCACCGTCAGTGCCGGTGAAGGAAGTCAGTGTGAAGAATCTGCCATCCGGAACCTATGTAGTGAAACTGTCTCGTAGAAGCGGACAGTCTAATGGTTATCAAATTGTTATCAGTCGATAGCCATAGATGACAGTGTGTGTGGTAAGCTCAGGTTGATGGCGTGTGCGCCTTAGTGCTCACTTTGAGCGCCACGCCGTCACTGAGTTGTTTTCGTAAACACTAATTTTTCTATCGATGAAGGTCAGAACTTTGAGGGTAGCTTTTATAACAATATTTGCGGGGGCTTGCGGGCATGACAAAGAATGTGTTCCACCGCCATTAGCTGATCAGATTATTGGAAATTGGAATGCGGAATTGGTATCTGAGCACAGCACCCCACAGGAAATTACATTCGAGAAAAACGGTGATTTCAAGGAAAGTAGAGGGTTGCTTTTTGGGACATATTTGAAGTCGGAAGACTATTGGAAAGTTGAAAATGATTCGTTGTATGTAGAGGGAGAATTATCCAACGGAACGCAAGTGAAGTATCAATTTTCAATAATGAGTCGCTCTTGTAATGAGATTTTATTTGATTTAGAAGGTGCCGACACTTTGAAGCTAATTAAAAAATAAAACTGATTTATGAAAAAATTACTATTAATAGGTTTGGTAATAACGGCACTAACATCCATCGTTGCAGTTAACCTGTACAACTCGAAGCCAAAGCCTATTTATTAAGATCTAAACCAGCGCACCCTTGTTCATTTACCTTATACTCAACTAGTATCTACATATATATATGAAACGGTTGATTCAGCGTTGGTTTGGGCTGTTCTATCTGATCGTGCTGCGAAACAGGATCAAATATTTTTAGCGATCAGCTAGTTACAGTTTATAGTGTGTGTATAGTGTGTATTCCGGACGCCGCTTGGCTGTTCGGAATATTTTTTTATGACCCCTTTGTTAATGGCTATATTTTGAATTATAACCATTCAAATTCGCTCTTGTATTTTAAAACAATTACACCCAATGGCGGTAATGTCAAAGGTATGGAATGCATGCGGCCATGTTTGGGAATGGGGTAACTTTCGATTTCTTCCAGATTGAGAATATCTGACCCGCCGTACCGGAGATTATCGCTGTTGAAAATTTCTTCGTAATATCCAGGCTTCGAAACACCTATCCGATAGTTCTCCCGCACTACCGGTGTGAAATTGGCAACAAAGAGCAATTGGTCAGATGGTGAAATACCTTTTCTGATCCACGCCAGCACACTGTTGGTTGCGTCCTGATGATCAATCCATTCGAAACTTTCGCCGGAAAAGTTTCTTTCATGTAATGCGGCCTCGGTAGCGTAGAATGCGTTAAGGTCTTTAACCAACTTTTGAATGCCTTCGTGCAGCGGCTGCTGGTTTTCATTCCAGTCCAGGCTGTAATCATGCCGCCACTCGTGATTCTGGCCGAATTCTCCACCCATAAATAGCAATTTCGCGCCCGGGTGTCCGTACATGTACGCGTACAACAGGCGCAGGTTCGCGAACTGTTGCCACTCGTCTCCCGGCATTTTATGGTGCAGTGAGCGTTTCCCGTGAACCACCTCGTCGTGCGAAAGTGGCAACACAAAGCGCTCCGAGAACGCATAATGCAGGCTGAACGATAGTTGCTCCTGGTGGTACGAACGATAAACAGCCTCCTTCTGAAAGTAAGACAGGGAATCGTGCATCCAGCCCATCATCCATTTCAGATCAAAGCCGAGGCCGCCGCTGCTTATGGGGTGCGTCACACCCGGCCACGCGGTCGATTCTTCGGCAATGGTAAGTACATCCGGGAACGATTGGTGGACAGCCGTGTTGAATTCCCGCAAAAAATCGATGGCTTCCAGGTTTTCACGACCGCCATACCGGTTCGGGATCCATTCGCCTTCCTTCCGGGAATAGTCAAGGTAGAGCATCGACGCGACGGCATCGACGCGCAAGCCGTCGATATGGTATTTGTCGAGCCAGTAAAGGGCGTTGGAAATGAGGAAGCTCTGCACTTCGTGCCGACCGTAGTTGAAAATGGCGCTTTGCCAGTCGGGATGGAAGCCCTGGCGCGGATCGGCGTGTTCGTATAAATGTGATCCGTCGAAATACCCCAGCCCGTGTTCGTCGGCGGGAAAATGAGAGGGTACCCAATCGAGTATGACGCCGATACCAGCTTCGTGAAGTGCATTAACAAGGAACATAAAATCCTGAGGCGTACCGTAGCGACTCGTCGGTGCGAAATAGCCGGTAACCTGGTATCCCCACGAGCCGTAAAACGGGTGTTCCATCACCGGCAGGAATTCCACATGCGTAAAACCCATAAAGCGGCAATATTCCGGAAGCTCCTGCGCAAGTTCGCGGTAAGTCATCCAGCGCCCTTCCTCTTCATGCACCCGTCGCCACGAACCGATATGCAGTTCATAAATCGAAATAGGGCCATTCAATGCCGGTGACTTCCGTTTTTCAAGCCATCCCGCGTCACTCCATTCGAAATCAAGGTTCCACACCACCGACGCGGTGCGGGGGGGAGTTTCCCAGTAAACGGCATACGGATCACCCTTTTCGACCGCGTAGCCATTGTTCGACCGTATAAAATATTTGTAAAGCTCCCCGCTGCCGAGGTTGGGAACCGCGCCTTCCCAAATTCCCGCGCCATCTTTGCGGGGCGAAAGTGGGTGCGCGTCGCGCGTCCAACCGTTGAAGTTGCCGATCACGGACACTTCTGCCGCATTCGGTGCCCAAACGGCAAAATGCGTTTCCTGCGAGTCACCGTCGGTGCGGGTATGCGCGCCGAGTTTGTTGTAAATATGATAATGCTTACCGGATCGGAACAGGTCGATGTCGTAGCCGGTCAGCAACGATTGCTTTTCCTTTTGTTGCGTCATAATTCCGATTGTTAAACCATCGCACCAGCCTCCGTTTTGTCGAGAATGGCCCGGATGCCCCTGAGCGGCACCATTACCCACGATGGCCTGTTGTTTACTTCGTAATTGAGCTCGTAAATGGCTTTTTGAAGCAAGAATGTTCTCAAAAGTGTTTCCAGATCGGCTTTATGATGCGGGATGATCGGACTTTCGCCGACGGTTTCCAGGTATGCTTTCATGAAAAAGCCGCTCATGTAGTGATACCATTGCTCCACAAAAGGAAGCAGTTTGTTCACATCTTCCGGTCGGATCTGGTTGTCGAGGTACAGACTGCCGTGTGCCGCGTAATGGAAAGATCGCAGCATACCGGCGACGTCGCGCAGTGCCGAGCGTTTCAATCTTCGTTCGCTGTAACTCCGCGCGGGCTCGCCCTCGAAGTCCAGAAGCACGAAATCCTTGCCGGTGAATAGCACCTGCCCAAGGTGGTAGTCGCCATGAATACGGATTTTGGCCGTGTCGATCTTGTGGCTGTACACTTTTTTGAGCTCCGTCAATATCTCTTCCCGTGACTGCATTACCTGCTCCGCGGATTGCCGTGTTTCCGGATCGAGTTTTTTAAGGTTCCGGTTCAGGCTCTGAAACGCCACACGCACGAGCGATTGCAGCGACGAATACACCGAACGCTGGTAATGCAGCGAGAATTCTTCCGGTTTAAAATCCGGATTATCCTTTTCTTTCGACAATGCAAGGTGCATTTCGGCGGTACGGACGCCCAGAAGACGCGCGTGTTCGGCAGTATGCACGTCGAGCAATTCTTTCATCATTTCCGGGATCTCTTCATAACTCACCGGATCGGTAAGCGTTCCGCGAAGCTCTTTCGGAAGTTCAAGGCCGGTTGCAGAAAGGACTTTTTCGTTGAAACTATCCAGCCTGTCGAGCATATTGGCCCAGGCGTCGGTCGCGTTGCTCACCATTTCCTGCATCATGCCGAGCACCATCGAATCATTTTTATATTTCCATTCAATAGCCCCTATGTACGCCGGGATATTCTTGAATCGGGCCTTATTGGTCAGATATTGCGTGATTTCCACATCCGGGTTAATTGCCCTGTCGACTTTCCGGTAGAGTTTGAAAAAATACTTCCCGTCATAGGTGATGGACGTGTTGCTCTGCTCGCCCGAAAGCACACGCGGCTTAATGCGATCGGTTTCCCTCACATGCTGGGCAAGCTGCCGATGGCCGGAAAAATGGATCTGGCTGTCTTTGGCATTAAGCCGCTCGTTGCCCGCCATATTCTGGATCAATGCCTGTTGAAGTTCGAGACCATAAATAGCATCGAACAACACGCCTTCTTCCTCGCCATTGATCTGAATGCGCGCCAATACAGCCTGGGGGCAATTCTCCCGGACATTAAATGCAAACGGCACTTTCCCAAATGCTACGGGAAGCTGGTACATTTCAGGCAGATCATTTTGGTAGGAGATTTCCAGCAGGAACAAATAGCATGGCGGATTGTCGCCCAGCGGAATGCTTGCATGCGAAACGATGCTAACCTTATCCAGGCCTTTGCCTTTTCCTCCAAACCAACGCATTTTCATCAGGTAGGAAGGTAAAATTACCGTTTCAAGCGTGTCGATGACGGCCGGTTCCAGCAGGTCTTTCCACTTTTCGAGCTTAATTAATGGCAGCTCGGCATTCTCATCGATTTCAGGATGAGTTTTTTGCATTAAGAAGCACTGGCAGCCATAAGCTTCCAATGTGAAAAAGTAAGCGGTGTTATCCTTCACGCCTGGGAATTTATTTTTACTATAAATTTCCACCGGCTGGAATCCTTTGTATTGATCCAGATCGAGCTCCACCGGCTGCGGAAACCTCGAAAGGTTGGCGAGTACCAGCATCGTCTCGTCTTCGTAGGTTCGGGTAAATGCGAGCACTTTCGCATTTTCGTGGTTCAGAAATTTGATATCGCCACGGCTGAATGCCTTGTACTTTTTACGGACACTGATGGCACGCCGCATCCACCATAGCAAAGACGAAGAGTTCCGAGACTGCAATTCGACATTCACCGATTCGTAATGGTATTGCGGATCGAGGATCAGCGGGAGGTACAAACGCTGTGGGTTTGCCTGGGAAAACCCCGCATTACGGTCGGGTGACCATTGCATGGGAGTGCGCACGCCGTCGCGGTCGCCCAGGTAGAAATTGTCGCCCATTCCGATCTCATCGCCGTAATAGATAATCGGCGTGCCGGGAAATGTGAATAGCAAACTGTTCAGCAGTTCGATTTTTTTTCGGTTGTTTTCCATCAATGGGGCGAGCCGGTGCCGGATACCGAGGTTGATCCGCGCTTTCGGATCTTTGACATACACCTTATACATATAGTCACGCTCCTCATCGGTCACCATTTCAAGCGTCAGCTCATCGTGGTTTCGGAGGAAAATCCCCCATTGGCAGTTGTCGGGAATGGCCGGAGTTTGGTCGAAAATGTCGGTAAGCGGGTAACGGTCCTCCATTTGGAGCGACATAAACATCCGCGGCATGATCGGAAAATGGTAGTTCATCTGGCATTCATCCCCATCCCCGAAATAGGCGGCCGAATCCTCGGGCCACATATTGGCCTCAGCGAGCAGCAACGTGCCCGGGTAGCGGTCGTCGACGTATTTGCGGAGTTTTTTCAAATAGGCATGTGTCTCTGGAAGGTTCTCGCAGTTGGTCCCGTCTCTTTCAAACAAATAGGGGACCGCGTCAAGCCGGAAGCCGTCCACGCCCATTTTGCACCAGAAATTGATGATCTTGAAAATCTCATCCTGCACGTCCTGACTATCATAATTCAAATCGGGCTGGTGGTGGAAGAACCGGTGCCAGTAGTACTGCTCGGCCTCATTGTCCCAGGTCCAGTTTGATTTTTCATAATCCTGGAAAATAATCCGCGCGTCTTTGAACTGCTTCGGATCGTCGGTCCAGACATAAAAATTCCGGTAAGCCGAGCCTTTCGGTGCGCGTCGTGCCCGCTGAAACCACGGGTGTTGGTCGGAAGTATGGTTGATCACCAGTTCGGTGATCACTTTCAACCCTCGCTTATGCGCCTCGCGCAGGAAGGTTTTAAACTCCTGAATATCGCCGTACGACGGGTTAATGGTGTAGTAATCAGCAATATCGTACCCGTCGTCGCGGAGGGGAGACGGGTAAAAGGGCAGTAGCCAGATGGCCGTTACGCCCAGGTCCTGAAGATAATCCAGTTGCTGCATCAGACCCTGAAAATCGCCGATCCCGTCGCAGTTGCCGTCTTTGAAGGCTTTGATATGTAATTCATAAATAACTGCATCCTTGTACCAATGCAAATTTTTCTCGGGCATTCCTTTCCTGTATTCCATGTGCTCTCAGTTCAATCGTTCAACTTTCAGAATGTGGGCCGGCATTTCGAAGGGATTCATCTGTACATAGTTGTACTCCCCGCGCCATTTGTATTTTTCCCCGCTCAGCATGTCGCGGATGAGGTACGGCTCGTCGTACCCGATCCCGAGCCGGTGCAGCGGGACCTTAATGTATGCACCCTGAGTGTGGTAATGGTCCAGGTTGACAGCTATGATCAGCGATTCGCCTCCCTCCGGCGCCAGCTTGGTGTAGCTGATCACCCGGTCATTATTGGTTTCATTAAAATCGATATTCCAGGTCGACTGCAATGCGGAATAGGCCTTCCTAATGCGATTTACGCGGGTAATGATCTCGCGGGTGCGGCTGTAACGATCCCAATCCCAATGCTTGATCTCGTACTTTTCGTTGTCGGTATACTCCTCCTTCCCCGGGTGCGGCGTATTGATACCGTATTCATACACAGGGCCATATAATCCATAATTAGAAGAAAGGGTTGCTGCCAGAATGAACCGGATAATGTGCGCATTCTCGCCGCCTTCCACGAGATGGTGGGGCAGGATATCGGGTGTATTAGGCCAGAAATTAGGACGGAAATAGTATTGCTGGTCGGTTTTGGTAAGTTCGTACAGGTATTGTTCCAGCTCCCATTTACTGTTCCGCCAGGTGAAATAGGTGTAGGATTGATTGAAACCGATTTTGCCCAGCCGTTCCATCACGCGCGGACGTGTGAATGCCTCCGCAAGAAAGATCACTTGCGGGTTTACCTTCCTGACTTCGGCTATCATCCATTCCCAGAAGGGAAACGCCTTGGTATGCGGATTGTCGATCCGGAACACATCGACGCCCTGGCCGATCCAGAAATCGATGACACTTTTCAGTTCATTCCAAAGATTTTGCCAGTCATGTGTTTCAAAATCAAATGGAAGAATATCCTCATACTTTTTGGGCGGATTCTCGGCGTATTGCACCGTGCCGTCGGGACGCCACTTGAACCACTGCGGGTGATCCTTCACATACGGGTGGTCGGGCGCGCACTGGTACGCGATGTCCATCGCGATTTCAATGCCGAGTTCCTTTGCCTGTGCGACGAGCCCGGTAAAATCTTTGATGGTACCAAGCTCAGGATGCACCGATTTGTGCCCGCCAAGCCGGTTGCCGATTGCCCAGGGTGAGCCCGGATCGGTGGAAGCGGGAACCAGCGAATTGTTTTTCCCCTTCCGTTTCATTTCACCGATCGGGTGAATGGGCGGGAAATACAACGTGTCGAAACCCATTTTGGCGATTTTCGGCAACAGTTTGATTACATCGCGGAATGTGCCGTGCTGGCCGGGGCCTTCGGCGGCCGAACGGGGAAAAAGCTCATACCAGGTGCTGAAACCTGCCTTTTTGCGCTCCACTTCCAGGCGAAAGGTCTGGTCAAAAACGCTGATACGGTCGGTGTAACGGATCTGGGACATGGCCTCGGCCAGGGCATCGCTGAGCGCAAGGTCCACCGCCTCCTGCGGGCTGGATGGATTTCCCAATGCGGCAATCCACCTTTCGAATGCAGGCAGGTAATCTTTGGCTGCCAAAGCGGAAGCCTCCTGCAAAATACCGGCGCCTATCCGTAACTCAACGGCAATATCCTGGTTCGCATCGAATTTTTTGACCAGACCTTTTTTCCAGGTCGTAAAATGATCAACCCAACCGGTAAAGCGATATTCGTAAAAGCCTTCGCGCTCGGGCGTCCATGTGGCGTACCAATGGTCGTTGCCAGTGTGCGCCATGGGTATATCCTGCCAGTGTTGTTCAGATCCGTGGCGGAAGATCACACTTGCCGCCACCGCATCGTGCCCGTCGGCGATGATATCGGCTGAAAACGTCACGCTTTCGCCTATTACCCTTTTTGCAGGGTACCGTCCTTCTTCAACCTGCGGCCTGACGTTGCTGATCACCACGCGCTTTCTTCCGTCCAGTGTGCTCATTGTCAACGGATTTTTAGTTGTAGTATGATGAATGTCCGGAATGGTAATGAAAATCGTGCCAAGTGAGAGGGAATGCCGGTAAGTTCCGGGTACTTGCGTTGGATCGAAATCGGGATTTTAACTTGGGAGTAAAGAAACTATTCAGTAACTTTTACATTCAGTAGCCCACTTCCATCAGATCTCACCACTCAACGATGGCCATCAACTGGCCGACGAAGAAGCAAGGCAGTGACCGCTCACGGGGTAAATGATTGTACTGCCCGGCATTAGTGACCGCATTTGTACTAATTTCGCGACCAGACAAAAGTATTAGGTCCTATTTGCCGATTTATCAGTTAGATTTAAAACCTTTGTAGCTTATTTACGACAACTATTTCTACAAACTAAAATTGGAGAGGTAGGAAAAATACGGTTGGCGTAGGTTGTTGGTGTGATTTCCTGTACCCTTCTCTTGATTTAAAATGGAATTTATCATCGTAGACGACAGTGTTTTCGATCAGTTTACCCAGGAAAAACTGCTGCTGAAAAGCGGTTTGACCGATACGGTAAGGACGTTCAGTTCGGCGCAGCAGGCAATAGACCATCTCCGTGACCAGGATGTGAATATACCTGAAACGGTGATCCTGCTCGATCTTCAGATGCCGGGGCTTAACGGTTTCGAATTCACAGAACAATATGGCGTGTTACCGGAAGCGGTCCGAAAGCGGATCCGCCTGTTTATGATTTCGTCTACCGTCGATATTTCCGACATCGAACAAGCCGAAGCCAATCCCCACATTATCCAGCTCCTGTCCAAACCCCTTGAAATACCCCTGTTGAAAGAGCTTCTCAAAGCATAATACCCTCCAATTCGACCGGCTGCTGGCATAATATTTAACAGGCTGACGATACACTTATCATCAGCTTACATGAACAACCCAGTTTCTACCTACCGGCTTCAATTTCATAAAGCCTTCACTTTTCAGGACTTCGAATATTTGATACCCTATTTCCGCAAACTGGGCGTAGGAACGATCTATGCTTCTCCGGTTTTGGCCGCTACGACGGGCAGTACGCACGGCTACGACGGCATTGATCCCGGTAAAATCAATCCCGAAATAGGTACGCTCGACCAGTTACACGATCTCACAGCACGCCTTCGTGAATCCGGGATCGGCTGGTTACAGGATATTGTACCGAATCATATGGCCTTTCACCCCGAAAACCCGTGGCTGATGGACGTGCTGGAAAAGGGTAGGCAATCGGTTTTTGCGGGATATTTTGACATCGCTTGGAATAGCGCACTCTTTCAGGGGAAGCTGATGGCGCCCTTTCTGTCCAGGGAGCCGGGAGAAATGATTGACGCCGGGGAAGTAAAAGTACTTTTCGACGGCAACCGGTTTGCACTGGATTTTGGCGGTCAGGTCTTCCCGCTTAACCTGCGGTCGTACATTTCTTTGTTCCAAAACATCGGGGAAAAATCGCAGGCAATCACGCAATTGCTTGATCAGCTGGAAGAAATGAACCGGATCGAAGACGCACCGGCATTCTCTCAGGCGTGGGACGAGTGGATCATGCAGCTGCGGGCGTTGTACGCCCATGAACAAGAGAAACGCTCGCTCGACGCTGCATTGGCGGCGATCAATGAAGATCCGGCAATGCTCAAAGTGCTGTTGGAGCAGCAGAATTACGTACCCTGCCATTGGCAGCGAACCGAGGAACAGATCAATTATCGGCGTTTTTTTACCGTAAACGGGCTCATTTGCCTCAACATTCAGGACGATACTGTTTTTGGAAAATACCACGCACTCATCCGGCAGCTGACGGAGGAAGGTGTTTTCCAGGGTATTCGTATTGATCACATAGACGGTCTTTTTGATCCATCGGCTTATCTGAGCAAGCTTCGGGCACAGGCTGGGAGCGATAGCTACATAATTGCCGAGAAAATCCTGGGAGAGGACGAAGAATTACCCGCCTCCTGGCCGATACAGGGGACGACGGGCTACGAGTTTCTGGCGGTTGTTAATAACCTGTTTACAAACTCGTCGGCAGAAGAAGCATTTACAGCCTTTTACAGTGAATTAAATACTGATAGCCAATCGGTTAGAGAACAGTTGCTGGGGAAGAAGAGTGAAATGCTCTACGGGCATATGGCGGGTGAGCTTGAAAACCTGTATCAATTATTCGTTTCGCTGGAACTAGCCGACCAGGAAACGCTCGACCGTCTGGGCGCGGAGGTTGTGCGCCAGGTAATCGGAGAATTCCTGATCCATTGCCCGGTGTACAGGTACTACGGCAATGCAATGCCACTGTCGGATGAGGAAGCCCAGGCAGTGAAGGACATTTTGATCGACATCAACAAGCATCATCTCGACCTTTCGCCGGCGGTTGAAGTGCTGGAACAATGCTTCATACATCGAACCGCATCGGGCGATGAGGATTACAATCGCCGGGCAGCCCAATTTTACCAGCGGTGTATGCAGTTCACAGGCCCGCTGATGGCCAAGGGCGGAGAAGATACGCTCATGTACACCTATAACCGGTTTATTGCCCACAACGACGTCGGAGATTTCCCGGACCGGTTCGGTATGTCGGTCGCCGACTTTCATCAATTCATGAAGAAACGCCGCAAAGAGTGGCCGATGGCCCTCAGCGCTACCTCCACGCATGACACGAAGCGCGGCGAGGACGTGCGCGCGAGGCTGAATGTGCTTACCGACCTGGCCGACGAATGGATCGAAAACGTAAACGAATGGCGGGTAGCAAACAATGGACTACGCAAATCCGGGCAGGGGCCGGACGCGAATGATGAATACCTCATTTATCAAACGATCGTCGGTGCTTATCCTATGCCGGGCGAGGATCCCGATGATTTTGAAGAGCGATTAGAGGATTACCTGCAAAAGGCATTGCGAGAAGCGAAGACAAATTCAAATTGGGCTTCGCCTAATGAAGCGTATGAGCAGGAAACAAAAGGATTCGCTGCCGAAATTCTGAAAAGGGATTCTGCATTTACAACCTCGTTTCAGGCATTTCTCGAATCCATTGCGGATTTTGGCATAATCAATTCCCTGGCTCAGTTAGCGCTGAAATTCACTTGTCCCGGTATTCCCGACGTCTATCAAGGCTGTGAATTGTGGGATTTGAGCCTTGTAGATCCCGACAACCGGCGTAAAGTTGATTTTGGTAAACGTACAGAATGGCTCGATGAAATGGAAAGCTACGAACCGGGCCGCTTGCAGGGAAAACTTTGGGAAGACCGCCGGAGCGGCCAGATAAAACTGTGGCTCACGCAACAGCTGTTCGGGTTGCGCAGGCAAAATCCGGTGCTTTTCACCCAGGGCGAATACATTCCGCTGAAAGTACGGGGTACCTACAAAGATCACTTGCTGGCATTCATCCGCCGGTATAAGCGCGACGTGTTCCTGACGGTCGTCCCATTGCACACAGCCATACTCTGCCGGAAGCAGCAGCTGGATTTTTTTAACATCGACTGGCAGGATACGCATGTGGTGTTGCCGGAGAGCTTGCGTCCGGAATGGAACAACCTGCTGACCGGCAGCGATGAAGTATTCGAACTGAAACTCGCACCTGCCGAGCTTTTCAAAGGTATGCCGGTGGCGATCCTGCAAGGCAAGCGAGTCGAAAATGATCGCAATGCGGGTGTGCTGCTGCATATCACTTCGCTGGCATCGCCATTCGGGATCGGCGACATTGGCCCGGCGGCATATCAGTTCGCGGATTTTTTAGAGAAAACCAGTCAGAAAGTGTGGCAAATACTGCCGCTCAATCCCACGGACGCTTCGCAAGGTAATTCCCCGTACAGCGCATTGTCGAGCAGAGCAGGTAATCCGTTGCTGATCAGCCCGGAAATGCTGGCGGGCGAAGGGTATTTGACCCGTGAAGATTTGGAAGAAAATCATTTGCCCGATTCGCCGACAGTAGATTTCAATGCAGCGGGAGAGAGGAAAAAGGTGTTGCTGGAACGCGCGTTCCAGAACTACAAGGAACTCCACGGCGAAACCTCGGCAGAGTTCGATGCGTTTGCCAAGGGCCATGCCAGCTGGCTGGACGATTTTGCCCTGTACATGGTCCTCAAAAAGCGGTTTGACAACCAACCCTGGTACACCTGGCCCGAGGAATTCCGCAACCGGGAGCAGGCTGCGCTCGACAAACTGAGAGAAGAGGACCGAGAGCAAATACTGCGGGTCGAATGGCAGCAGTATGTGTTCGACAGCCAATGGAAAAACCTCCGGCAGTATTGTAACGACCGTGAAATAAAGCTGTTGGGAGATATTCCTTTTTATGTAAGTCACGATTCGGCCGATGTATGGGCCAACCGGGAGTTGTTTTGCGTGGACGAGGACGGCAGGATCACGGGCATTGCCGGAGTTCCGCCCGATGCATTCTCCGAGGATGGTCAGCTATGGGGGATGCCGGTGTTCAACTGGAATGCGCTGCAATCCCAGGGGTACCAATGGTGGATCGACCGGCTGGCACGGAACATCGAGCTGTTCGACCTCGTTCGGCTGGATCATTTCAGGGCATTTGCGAATTACTGGCAGGTACCCGGCGGCGAGAAAACCGCAGTACGCGGGGAATGGAAGACAGGCCCCGTCGAAGATTTTTTTCGGGCGGTAGAAGCGGCGCTGGGACAATTGCCATTCATTGCGGAAGATTTGGGTGAAATCGGTCCCGAGGTTTATTCGCTGCGCGATAAGTTTAAACTTCCCGGGATGAAGGTGTTACAATTTGCATTCGACGAAAATATGTCGCAATCCGATCACATTCCGCATCATTACAAGCACAATTTCATCGCGTACACAGGCACGCACGACAACAATACCACCAAAGGCTGGTACCGTGAGCTGGTGCCGGCGGGCATTCGGGAGCGCCTGGAAACCTATTTGGGTAAGCCGGTTTCAGAAGAAAATGTAGCCGCCGAGCTCGCGAAAGCGGTTTTTGCCTCGGTTGCGAAAACGGCGATATTACCCATGCAGGATATTCTGAACCTGGATGAAACGACCAAAATGAACCTGCCCGGCTCGAACGGAAACAACTGGTCGTGGCGGTTAATGCCCGGGCAGATTACGGACGCCGCTGCCGAATTCCTGACGTCCATTACATTGCTCTACAACCGCGAGTAAGCATTAAAATTCCGTGGTTTAAATCGAAAGTCCGATGCAGTTGTGGCTATATTTGCGCATAGCCATCAACCCGGTAACATCATGCTTTTTCGAAAATTCGCTGCTTTCGTACTCCTTGCCTTTACGGGCGTTTTTACCGTTTCATGCGACAAGCCAGCGGGTACGCCGCAGGAGGCCGCGGAAATGCTGACGGAAGTACAGCAATGGAAAATTGAAGAAATCGTGGTCAACGACGCGGTCACTTTCAAGGACGGTAAAATGGCGCAGCAATTTGGCGGGATTGATTTTCAGCGGTATATGGAAACTGTCCAGCTGAAAAAGGGCGGGGTATTTTCGGGCATTTTCAAAGGCGAATCAACACCGTTTTTATTGAAATGGCAGGTAACCGATCAAAATATTACAATCGGTGCGCCGGAAGGTGGCGGCAAAGGCGAATGGACGGTGCGCCCGGACGATGTCCGTAAGGATTCTTTCATCATGAAAACACAAAGCACCGCCTACGACTACCCGCGCATGACCACCATTGCCCTGAAATTCAAGGCGGACAAATAGCATTTACCTATACCAAATCACCATGAGCCAGCTCGACAAAGCTTTTGAACTTTTTGATGCCTACAACAAGCGCTCGCCCGAGCAGATCGTGTGGGAGAATGTAGCGTATCCGATCGAATACTTTTATGCGATCAAACTCCACGAGTGGGTCACAAAACTCGACCCGCAAGCCGATGAAAGCCTGCTGCTGGCCTCGCGCTGCCAGCATATCGGTCGGTGGGAGATCGCGCGTAAAAGCTATCCTGACGGCCGGGTAGGTTATCTCAAATGGCGCAGCGACCTTTCGAAATACCATGCGGGTATCGCATCCGAGATCCTGACGGAGGTCGGCTACGACGAAGAAACGATTACCCGTGTGAAGCAGATCGTCCTCAAACAACGCCTCAAAAGCGATACCGACGTACAAACGATGGAAAACGCATTGTGCCTGGTGTTTCTTCAATACCAATACGACGACCTGATCGCCAAAATGACCGAAGAAAAAATGATAGATATCCTTCGCAAAACGTGGGGTAAAATGACTACGCCCGGGCATGAAGCCGCATTATCTTTGGGGTATAGCGAGGTAGGGAAGGATTTGATTTTAAAGGCTTTGAAAGAGGATTGAGATTAATTTAAACTACCTATACACACTATGCACAATTTGTACATTATAGCAGGCTGTAACGGAGCGGGGAAGACGACTGCAAGTTATACCATCCTGCCTGAAATTCTGAATTGCAAGGAATTTGTAAACGCGGACATTATCGCCGCCGAGATTTCGCCCTCGGAGCCAGAGAAGGCAGCGTTCGAGGCTGGACGGATAATGCTGACGAAAATTAAAGAATTGATGCAACTTCGAGAAGATTTCGCATTTGAAACCACTTTGTCAACCAAAAGCTACGCTTCGCTCATTAGAGAGGCCAGAGACCTGGGTTATACCACCACTTTATTGTATTTTTGGCTATATACGCCATACGTAGCATTAGAGCGGGTGAAATATCGGGTGCGAATGGGCGGGCATTCTATTCCAGAAGAGACAATAATCAGGCGATACGAGGGAGGGCTAGCCAATTTTTTTAGAATGTATCAGCCGATTTGCGATAGTTGGATGATAATTAACAATATGAACCCCACGCCAATGGTCATTGCGGAAGGAAGCTTTGATAACGAACTTGATGTTTTTGATGAATTTCTTTGGACTAAAATTAAATCACAGTGGAAATGAAAGCAGAGATTCAAAACGCAGATCGCCTTTCAAAAAGAATCATTTTCGGTGTCAGAAAAGCAGTTCGCAAAATGATAGAAGAACGCGCTGCGATTGACGAAGTGGTAATGGTAGGCGACGGTGAAGAAGGATTTAAATACGTTCCTGCAAAAGATTTACTGGAATCTCTTAAAAACTCAGATGAGAATGCCGATAAATGATAAAAGCCGGTCAACAACACATCGACCGGCTCTTGTTTTAACACAATATCACTTCCTGGACAGCTCCTGCGCCCCGTCCAAACTCTGCGCAACCTTCACCAGCTGTACGAATTCCGAGCGGTAACCTTCCTCGTCCTTTCCGAATGCGCCTCGTGCGCGCTGGATCACGTCCGCGTAGGTAGCCTTTCCTTTGTATTCGGAGCCGCGCAACAATAGGCCGAATTCCGCGACGGCGCTCGCGAACCTTAAGTTCTCAGAACATTTTTCAAATACGACAGATCTAGCATTCACCGGGAGGTCGAAAAGCACGCTTTTTTCGCTGTCCGGCTTTTTGTAACGTACTTTCACAGTCATCATTTCATCGCTGTTGCCGGTTGCAGGGGCATTGTTTTGCTGGTATTTCAATGCATCGGTGGCACTGATGTAGGTGGTTTGGGTGCCTTTGGGCACGATTTCGTAAATGGCCGTCACGGTATGCCCTGAACCCATATCGCCCGCGTCTTTTTTGTCGTCGTTGAACTCGTCGTTCCGCAATGCGCGGTTTTCGTAGCCGATGAGTCGGTAGGCCTGTACGTGTGCGGGGTTAAATTCGATCTGGATTTTGACGTCCTTGGCAATTGTAAACAATGTCCCGCCAAATTCCTGCACAAACTCCTTTCGCGCTTCCTGAATGTTATCGATGTAGGCGTAGTTGCCGTTTCCCTTGTCGGCCAGCGTTTCCACGTGGCTGTCTTTGTAGTTACCCATTCCAAAACCCATCACGCTGAGGAAAATGCCCGCTTTACGCTTCTCCTCGATCAGCTTCTGCAATTCGGATTCATTGGAAATGCCCACATTGAAATCCCCGTCGGTGGCGAGGATCACGCGGTTGTTGCCTTTCGGCAGGAAATGCTTTTTGGCAATATCATAAGCCAGTTCAATACCTTCTCCGCCTGCCGTCGACCCGCCCGCTTCCAATTTATCGAGGGCGTCTTTGATGATCTTTTTCTCGCTTCCCGGGGTTGGAGGCAATACTAACCCCGCCGAGCCGGCATAGGCGACGAGCGCTATTTTGTCTTCCGAACGAAGTTGGTCCACGAGCAGTTTGAATGCCTGTTTGAGCAACGGGAGCTTGTTGGCCTCATTCATCGAACCGGAAACATCGATGAGGAAAACGAGATTGGAAGCAGGCAGGTTCTCGGTCGAAACGGTTTTGGCCTGTAAGCCGATGTGTACCAGTTTCAAACCGGGATTCCAGGGTGAATCGGTGGTTTCGGCGGCAATCGCCAGTGGGTGCTCACCGG
Organism: Dyadobacter sp. SG02; assembly: GCF_900109045.1. Lineage (GTDB taxonomy): Bacteria > Bacteroidota > Bacteroidia > Cytophagales > Spirosomataceae > Dyadobacter. The sequence continues at coordinate 93,533 of NZ_FNYL01000021.1, read as the reverse complement.
AAGGTTGCGGGTAATCGTAGTCAAAGTAGTTGATCATTTCCTCGATCCGCACAGCATCCTCAGGCGGCATCTGGCCATTATTCAGAAATCGACGCACATTACTGTATGCCGCGCGGTCGACATCGACGGAGAATGTGGTCACAGGCTGCTGACTAACCGACAGGAAGCCGTTTTCATTGATCGGCTTGTAGCTTTCGGCGGGAACGGACATTTGCATCACCGCGCCATGAAAAGAGGCCGGAGTCGAAGCCACGGAATGAGATCTGTCCATCTTTCTCATTGGCATCGGCTGGCCGCTAATCAGCACTTCATTCAGCGTTTGTGCCTTTGGGATAAGGACAATTTTCAAAACCGAATCGGAGGTGATCGGCGCCGTCAGGTTTTGGTAACCCGCCTTTTTGAATACCAACGTCCTCGCTAGTTTCGGCACGCCAAGCGAAAAATACCCGGATTGGTCGGTGACGGTGGTGGCGCCGCCGCCTTGCAGGGAAACAGTCACGCCGGCGAGTGGCGCATTGGCGGCGTCGGTAACGGTGCCGCGGATTTGTCGCTCGGGCAGGAATGCAAATGCACTCAAAATCATGGCTAATAGAATGGTCACTCTGGCTTTCATGGTTTCCTGATTTAGTTATTTACCCGCTGGATGCGCGCCGCCTGCTCATTCCATAAAAGTTTTTAAATTTTTTTTGTGGAATTTTGATTAAACCGCATCCAGTGGTCAGAAAGCTGGAACACATTTCCACTAGCGCACGTGAAGTTTTTGAAACTGTTTCATTTTAAGGACCATAAGCCGGTGTCAGAGGCCGATCAGCTCGCTGCGTACCGGCGTTCGGGCGACGTCGCTGTGCTGGGCGCCTTGTATGCACCTTATATGGATATGGTATTCGGCGTCAGTTTTCAGTACCTGAGGAATGAGGAAGACAGCAAGGATGCGGTCATGCAGATTTTCGAAAAACTCATTATCGATTTAAAGCAGCACGAGGTCTCGAACCTCAAAAGCTGGCTGCACAGCGTCGCACGGAACCACTGTTTAATGAAGCTCCGCTCAGCGCGGACGTTGGCGGGTTTCGAAGTGATCGAGGACGTGGAACACGAATTGCATTTGGCAACGCAGCCGGAAGACAATCCTCTGCACCTTGACGGGCGGCTCGATGCGTTGGACGAATGCATGCAAAAGCTCACGTATGAGCAACGGGTCAGCATCGAGCTGTTTTATATGCAGGACAAATGCTACCGCGACATCGCCGGGGCGACCGGTTTTGACATGAGCAAAGTGAAAAGTTATATCCAGAATGGGAAGCGAAACCTGAAAATCTGCGTCGAAGGCCATGGCAGCTACTAACGATCTCATCCCCGATTTCGAAGATTTCGAACGCTATTACGGTGGGCAGATGCCGGCCGAAGAGCAGCGTGCGCTCGAAGGACGTATGCTCGATGAGCCCCTGGTGGCCGATGCCTACGAAGGTTTTCTCGCGTGGCGGGTTGCGCATTCGGATGCGGCGAGTGTGCGTGCGGACCTGCGCGACCGCCTGAATGAGCGCGTCGCGCGGGAAAGGAAGCCTGCATTGCCATTGTGGGCGTATGCCTCGGCGGCGTCGGTACTGCTGGTGTTGTTCGCGTATTGGACGTTTTTTCTGCGCGCTAATCAACCCGTAGTGCAAAATACGACTCCTATTTCCCGGACTGAGACGGCGAAACCGGCCGAGGCTCCCTTGGCGGAACCTGTTCAGGCTGATGATAAAGTTGCGGAAACTTCCCAACCTGCCGTTCCACAACCTTCGAAAGCACCATTATCAGCCAATCCGAAACCGGCGGGGAGTGCAACGGGTCGCGAAGATGCCGCAAGCGAAGCGGTACAGAACCCTGAATTTTTATGGAAACCCAATGCAGCGACGGCTGTCGCCGGGGCCGAAATAAATCAGGATCAGGTCACTGTTCCATCGGAAAACCCGGAGGTAGCACCGGCGACGCCATCGCAACCCGCTCCTGATAACACGCTTGTGGCACCCGAAGCATTGCATGCAGTAGGTAAATCGGTAGCCGCGAGGTCGAAGGTGGCGCCTTCGAAACCGTCCCTCGTGTCCCAAAAGGCGGCCGATACCGTTCCGGGTGGTCCGGGAGAAATGCTTAGCGAGGTCGTCGTCGTCGGAGCAACCACCCAATCAAAGAAATCAGCTTCCGCGTATTCTTTGGAGCCCGACCGCCCCGCGCCGGTGCCAGCGTCGGGGTGGGGGGCATATCGCGCCTATCTGGACAAAAACACCGATTCTTCGGCCGTAACAGGTCAAATAACAGTTACATTTATTGTTAATGCTACGGGTGCATTGTCGGGCTTTATTGCCCGGGGCCCGGAGGAACTTCAAAAGGAGGCGATCCGCATTATCAGCGTCGGACCCGCCTGGGCGCCCGCCCGTACGAAAGGGATGCCGGTGGCGGCCCCTGCCGAAATCCAGCTACAATTTCGTCAGGCTCAATAATACAGTCCAAATCAGATGGTTACCTGGTTACTTGTAGAAGTAATTTTAAAATATTTCCAAAATTGGCCGGTTATTTTTTGCGATCTAGGCCGCAGTATTTAATTTTACTACAAGCTCTTAACTACTCATCTCTTGATTTTTTACCAAATCTGAATTTGTAATTTTCTCTCCATAGTCGCTTGACGGCCATTTCCAGTCCCGGTACGAAGCGATGCACAGGCGAAATCTGCAATTTTCTGGCTTAAATTTTGTTATGGCAAGTATTATTACTAATTCTACGAAATAATTGTCTGCCAATTTTTACAGTTCAATACCGAATATTTGCCCACTTATACTCAACCTATGGACAATAGAAAGAATCTGTTGATTATAGACGACGAACCCAGCATTACTAAAATACTGGAACATTTTCTTAAGAAGGATTTCAACGTGGTGATCAAGAGCGACGGATCGGAGGGAATGCTCTGGCTCGAAGACGGTAATCAGGCCGATCTTATCATTGCCGACCTTCATATGCCCAATCTGAGCGGCAAGGAGTTCCTGAAAGTAGCGAAGGCCAGCAACCTGTATTCGGAGATACCCATTATCATCCTTTCGGGTTCCGACGAAAGCAGCGAGCGTATCCAGTGCCTTAACCTCGGGGCCGACGATTTTATGGTCAAGCCATTCAACCCGATGGAGGTACACGCGAAGATCAACGCCGTTTTGCGGCGCAGTAAACGCTTCTCTTAAACGACGACAATATCATGGAACTGGCCGGCACAACGACAGAAACAGTAACGGCAGGCAAGACCTACGTTGCCCAATTCAGGGTTATTTATGTCCATCATAATTTCCAGGAATACCTCCGGTTTACCGAGCGCTTCTCCGAATATGTGCAAGTAGAGTATTTCGATACGCCCGCCGGTGCCCTGGAAGCATTGAAGGAAAACTATCCTGCGGATGTGATCGTTGCGCACGACGGAAGCGGGGGCGTGGAACTGCTCGACACGATCAGGAACAGCGCCGGTTTCGGGAATATACCTTTCGTATTGCTGGTCGACAGGCTCTCCCGCCACGCGATCGACGTGGCGCGGGAAAGGCGTGCCGATGATGTTTTTTCTGTGAATTTCGACGACGGCGACCTCATTACCCGCATTAAATACTTCAAAAAGCGGCAGTGGTATGTGGCCAATAAAGCGTCACAAAAAATCGGTTCGCAGGGGCATAAGACACCGTTCTGGAAACGGGCGATCGACGTGATCACGACCGGTACCGCGGTGATCCTGCTGTTGCCGGTGTTCATTATCGTGGCGATCCTGATCAAGCTCGACTCGAAAGGGCCGGTTTTTTACAAATCCAAAAGGGTAGGGAGCGGGTACAAGATTTTCGACCTGTACAAATTCAGGACGATGCGGACCGATGCCGATCAACTGATCCGTAAAATGGCCGCATTGAATATGTATTCCAAAGCCGAGCCTGCCGCCCAGATCGAAACACAGGGCCTTTGCGACGACTGTCTTGCCGGAAATCAATGCAAAAGCCTACTTTTCCATGACGGTAAAGAGATTTGCGAAAAGCTTTATCAGTTCCAGAAAGACCAGAAGGCTGCATTCATGAAATTTCAGAATGACCCGCGCATTACACGCCTGGGAAGTTTTTTGAGGAATTCCAGTATCGACGAGCTGCCGCAGCTGATCAATATCCTCAAAGGCGATATGTCGCTGGTAGGCAACCGCCCGCTGCCTTTGTATGAAGCCGAAAAAATGACTACTGACGATAAAATCCTGCGTTTTGCGGGTCCTGCCGGCCTTACCGGCCTGTGGCAGGTGACCAAACGCGGCAAGGGCAAGTCGGATATGACCGAGGAGGAGCGTACGCAACTCGATATTACCTATGCCCGGGATTTTTCATTTAAAATGGATATGGAGATCATCCTGAAAACATTCCCCGCACTGTTGCAGTCGGAGAATGTCTGACGGAAGCAAATGTATGTCAGGACGCTTTCACCCACTCTTTGTATTCGGGATCGTATTTTTTGATAACACGTGCGGGATTTCCCACAGCTACCGAATAGGGCGGGATGTTCTTGGTGACAACGGCCCCGGCAGCCACAACAGAATGCCGGCCAATGGTGACGCCCGCGGTCACTACGGCATTGGCACCGATCCAGCATTCGTCTTCGATGAAAATGGGTGCGACGCTTACGCCTTGCTTATGAATCGGTTGACTAATGTCCTGATAATCATGGTTCAGGCCGCTGGCGACAATATGCTGCGCCAGGATCACATCGTTACCGATCGTAACCGGGCCGATAATGACATTTCCCAGGCCGACGAGCGAGTTGGCGCCAATACTCACTGCCCCCACGCCATTATTGATTGTACTGAAATCCTCGATCATCGAATTATCGCCGATCGAAAAGGGATTGAAAGGCAGCACGTCCATCCGTACCCACCGGCGGATGATCACATTCTTGCCTCTTTGATGAAAGAAACGGTTCAAGAATACCCGGACCCAGAGCCTCGGACGCGCCTGATTAGTGGGTATCAACATCCAGTGGACAAATTTTTTCAGTCCCGGACTGTTCCGGATTTGGTCGGATAACGACATTTTGCCTAGATTAGTGAGATGTAGTAATATTTTTACCAAAAGTATTTCGTAATGCCGCAAAGTCAAGCGAAACAGATTTTAAATAAATATTTTACCCTGATATGCCGATAAAACAAGTTGCTTTTGGGCTCCTGCTTTTTTTGACGATCCAAAGCGCCCGTGCCCAGGAATCTTTGAGCAAAGACGTAGACTACGCGTACCTGGATAAGCTGATTGCCGTTTGCAAGGCCAATTATCCCAAAATCAAGATGTACCAGGCGCATATCAACGCCGCGGAGACGGGTGTAAAAAAAGCGAAGCTCTCGTATTTCGATATTTTCAATTTCTCCTACCTGTACGTTCCTAAAAACGACCGTGCTACTCCTGTATCGGCTTCATTTCCATTTACTTATCAGTTTGGTTTTTTCGTCAACATCGGCGCCATCCTGCAAAAGCCCGCGATGGTAAAGCAGGCAAAAAGCGAACTCTCATCGGCGGAGTACGATAAGCAGTCGTTCGACCTGAGTATGGAAGCGGAGGTCAAGAAAAGGTATTTCACTTATATCCAGAAAAAGGCAGTGTACCGCGTGCGCTCGAATGCTTCTTTGGACGTAGAGAGCATGCTCGAAAATGTCAAAAAGCGCTTTGAGACGGGTCAGGAGACTTTGGAGAAATATAACCAGATGCTCATCATGCAAACCGATCATGCGCAGAACCTGCTGAATACCGAAAGCGAGGTTTTGATTGCGAAAAGCAGTCTGGAAGAATTGTTGGGACAAAAATTGGAAGATATCAAATGACGGAGGTTGTACAGTTTCTAAAATTACTGCAGAGGAATAAGATCACCCTCATTCTGGTCCCGCTGATCACCGTTATTGTCTGCTATTTCCTTGTCCGGCGGCTACCGGATACGTACGAGTCGCATGCGCGCATCGCGACCGGGCTCGTGGACAAGACCGATCAGGTAGTAACCCGCGCCAAAGACGAGCAAGACCAGCAGATCGCACGCAAGTTTGAAAGCCTGATCCAGGTCATGCGCCTGAAACGGACACTCGATCAGGTCTCTTACCGGTTGATTTTGAATGATTTGAAAGGCTTGAAGGACTCGACCTGGCGTGAGCCCGTGCGTGCACTGGAAGAAATGAACAAGGGGGATAGAGCGAAAGCCATAACGCTCATTACCAGGAAATACCAGAAGCGCGAGGAGCTCTTTTTGTGGAAACCCGACGAGAAAAAGCTCAACGATATCATCGTGGAAATGGGCTACGGCGCCAATACCCTGCGGGACAAGCTCGTCATTTACCGCACCGGTGTGGGCGACTATATCGACATTGAATTCGAAGCGGAGCATGCCGATTTATCGGCCTATGTGATCAATACCCTCGCGCAGGAGTTTATCGCGGACAACTCGTCGCGGGTGGTGGGGAATAACAAGAAGACGATCGACTTTCTGCAAAGTTTCATGCAGCAGAAGCTCAATGCGCTGAACGAGCGGATGAACACGCTGAAAAATTTCAAAATACAAAACCGGGTACTGAACCTGAACGAGCAGGCGAAAAGCATTTACGGGCAAATGGCCGATTTTGAAACCCGCCGCCAGATCGCCCAGAAGGACATTATCGCCTACACGGCCGCCATCGGGAATATCGACAGCCGCTTCAACCCGACCGAACGCAAGTATTTCGAAAGCGCATTGACCGACATTAACCAGAAAATCATCGCGACCAAGAGTAACCTGAAAGCCCTGAACGAACGCTACATCCTGAGCAATTTCGATAACCGCATCAAGTTCAGCGTCGACTCGCTGCGGAGCAGGCTTTCGGAGGAAATCAACGAAGCTACCGACAAATATGCCTACAACCCGATGGTGGTGAAGCAGGACCTGGTAACCCAGAAACTGAGCATGGAAATATCGCTGGAACTGGCCAGAAACAGTGTGGCATCGATCCAGGGCGAGCTCGACCGCCTGAATCGTAAGTTCGACGGACTGGTACCGAACGAGGCGAAGATCCAGGAGTACGAAACCTCGATCGACATCGCCAGCAAGGAATATATCGAAGCATTGCAGCGCTACAACGAAGCCAGCCTGGAATTCAGCTTTCCCGTGTACCTGCGCCTGATCGAGCGCGCGATGCCGGGCGAGGTGCAGGCGTCGAAGAAAATGGTGCTCGTGATCCTCTCCGGGGTGATCAGCTTCACGTTCTGCGTATTTGTGTTTTTCATCCTTTACTACCTCGACAAATCGATCCGCTACCCGCTGCAATTGGCCAATGAAACGGGCAAACCGGTCTTAGGCTATTTAAATGCATTGGATAAGGATTCGAACCTGAGCCTTTCGGGGATGAATGCTTCGGACGACAAGGCAGTTCGGCTTTACAAGAATCTTGTGCGGTCTATCCGCTATGAGTTGGACAATGAAATGAGCGATCCGAAGATCATTGCCGTGACCAGTCTCGGTTATGGGGTCGGTAAGACGCCGTTCGTGATCGCATTGGCCTGGGCATTCTCGAAGATCAACAAAACAGTGCTCATTATCGATGGCAACTTCGCGCAGCCGGATATTTCCAAGCTGAACCCCGAGAGCACACCATTTGAAAACTTTGTCAAATCCAATAACCTGCCGGAGGCGACACCGGGCCAGATCACTATCCTCGGTGCCAAAACAGGCGATATTTCAGTGCTCGAACTGGCCGACGAAAAGGTAATAGGCGAGCGTTTGCAGGCATTGAAAGCGCGTTTCGACATTATCCTGATCGAAACCGACTCGTTACGCGCGATGAACCGCGCCAAGGAATGGATCACATTCTCCGACCTGGTGGTGGCCGTCTTCGCGGCGGGTCGTTCCATCGGCTCGGAAGATCAATCCAAAATACAGTACCTCAACGGTTTGAACGGGAAATTTGCGGGCTGGGTGCTTACCAACACCGAAAGCATTCCCGAACAGGCCGGAAAAGTGGCTAAACCGGTGGAAGTATGAAATTCCTGGAATGGATAGGGCTGGCGATTCAGGCGGTGATCGGGTATAACCTCGTATTTCCCGTGTTTCTGCTGCTGATTTATGGTTTGAGAAAGGCGATAACTTCACATCGGCCGACGACCGACAGCACGCTGCCCGATTACGGCATTATCGTCACGGCCTACGAGTATACCGCCCAATTACCGGCGGTGGTAGGCTCATTGCTGCAACTGAATTACGAGCGCTATCATATTTACGTCGTGGCCGATAAATGCGACATCAGCAACCTGCATTTCCCTGCGGACAAAGTTGCATTGCTGCGTCCGGAGCAGGTGTTGGGCAGTAATACCCGTTCGCACTTCTATGCGATCCGCCGGTTCATCCGCCCGCATACGCACCTGACGATCATCGACAGCGATAACCTCACCGATCCCGACTATTTGAATGCGCTGAATGTGTATTTCAGCCAGGGATATGAAGCCGTGCAGGGCGTGCGGGAGGCTAAAAACCTGGATAGTACCTACGCCTGCCTCGATGCGGCCCGCGACATTTACTATCATTTTTACGACGGCAAAGTACTGTTCGGCGCCGGCTCGTCGGCTACGCTGGCTGGTTCGGGGATGGCATTTACGAGCGCATTGTACGAAAAAGTACTCGGGCACTTGGATGTAACCGGTGCCGGGTTCGATAAAGTGCTTCAAGAGGGCATCGTAAGCCGCGGTTACCGCATTGCATTTGCGGAAAAGGCCATTGTTTACGATGAAAAGACCACAGGCTCCGACCAGTTGGTAAAGCAGCGCGCCCGCTGGATTAATACCTGGTTCAAATACTTTGGGTACGGATTTAAAATTCTGTTTAAAGGCATTACCCGTTTCAGCCTTAATCAAATCCTTTTTGGGCTGGTATTGCTGAGGCCGCCTTTGTTCATATTCCTGCTTCTGTCGGTGTTTTTTATGCTGATCAATCTGCTAATCGCGCCGGTTTTGTCGCTGGTGTGGCTGGTTGGGCTGGTGGTGTTCGTACTCGGGTTTTATATTTCGCTGAGAAGCTCGCCGACCGATCCGAAGATTTACCAATCGCTGGTGAATATCCCCAAATTCATGTTCTACCAGCTTACCGCATTGCTGAATGCGCGCCGGGCGAACAAGATTTCGGTGGCGACACGCCAGGAAAACAAAACGCAGGGTTAATGCTAGGTTACTATGAAAATTTACCCGGATAAAAAGGTCAGCGAGCAGAAACGGGGCCTCAACGAGCTCTCGCCGATGCAGCAAAAGATACGTCAGGCGGCATTGCTGCTGGCGTTGGTGAGCGTATTTATCTGGTTTTTTAAAATACTGTTCTTTTAGTGAAAGACATTCAGATCCATATTCCCGGAAAGAGCAGCGAGGGGTTGAGCCGCGTCGAAAAACTGCGCGCGCTCTTCGACCGTAAACTGACGGGGCTGATCATCCTGCTGCTGATTTCGATTGCATTCGGGGCACTGATCGCCTACCAGGGTATCCTTGCGGGAGCGGGCATTCTGGGGCTGATGTTCGGGCCGCCGGTGGTGTATTGCATCGTCGCGTTTCCGGAATTCGGGATTACTGTGCTGCTCATGCTCGCTTACCTGCTGTTTTTTGTGGGCCGTCTGGGGATTAACTTTCCGCTTGGAACGGTGATGGACGGCATTCAGGGACTTTTGATATTGGGTTTCTTCATTCAACAGAAACACCGTCCCAACTGGAAGGTGTTCAAAGGGCCGATCAGCGTGATGATCCTGATATGGATCGTTTACAACCTCATCCAGGTCGCTAACCCGTCCGCCGAATCGCGGCTCGCGTGGGTGTACACGATCCGCGCGGTGGCGGTCGTGATGCTGACGTACTTCGTGTTCATGTACCAGATCCGTACCATTCAGTACCTGCGGTTTTTGCTCAAACTCTGGCTCGGACTGGCCCTTTTTGCCGCATTGTACGCTTACAAGCAGGAATACATCGGCTTCTCCGGGGCCGAGCAGGCCTGGCTCGACTCGGAAGGCGTGGCCGATCTGCTTTTCATCGCCGGTCACTGGCGCAAGTTCTCGATCTTTTCCGATCCCGTCGCATTCTCCTACAACATGGTGGTGAGCAGCATTATCTGTATCGCATTGCTGACGTTCGTGAAAAAGAACTGGCAGAAAATAGTGCTCGCAGTAATGATCGCATTGTTCTTCTCGTCCATGCTTTTCTCGGGTACGCGGGGCGCGTACGTGCTCATACCCGCGGCGATGGTGCTGTTTGTGATTTTGAGGATCAACCGGCAGGTGCTCATCTTTTCGGGCATTGCGGCGGTTTTTTTTGTGTTCCTGATTTTTGTCCCCACCACCAATTCCAACATCGTACGCTTCCAGACGGCCTTCAAGCCGAACGACGATATTTCTTTTCAGGCGCGTAAAAACAATCAGAAACGCATTCAACCCTACATTCTAACGCACCCGATCGGGGGCGGGCTCGGGGCTACGGGCGCTTGGGGGCAGCGGTTTGCACCCCAGTCATATCTCGCGAATTTCCCACCGGACAGCGGGTACGTCCGCATTGCGGTGGAGCTCGGTTGGGTAGGTTTGTTCCTGTTCTGTTTGCTGATGTTTTTTATTTTGAAAGAAGGCATCAACAACTATTTCCTGATCAAAAACCCGGAACTGAAAACCTACTGCCTGGCGATGCTGTTGGTGGTGTTCGCCTATAACGTCGGTAATTATCCGCAGGAAGCGCTGGTGCAGTTTCCTTCCAATATCTATTTCTACCTCGCGGCGGCGATCATCAATATTACCCGCATCCTCGACGAGCGGGAGCAGAAAGCAAAGCTTACCGTATGAAAATCGCTCATCTGATACTGGCGCACGCGGCACCGGCCCAACTGACGAAGCTGATCGGCGCGTTGGAAGATGAGCACGCCTGGTTTTTCGTGCATCTCGATAAGAAGGCCGATCTGAATGCATTCTCTTTCCTCCAAAATCGAAAACGAATAACGCTCGTGCCCGACCGCGTAGATGTAGGCTGGGGCGCGTACAGCATTGTGGAAGCGACGCTCCGTGGTTTCAGGTCGATAGTGAAATCGGGTATTGATTTTGACTATGTAAACCTCCTCAGCGGGGCCGATTATCCATTGCAGTCGCCATCGGAAACCCATGATTTTTTCGCCATGAATGCAGGGAAGAACTTCATGGAGTACTATTCTGTCCATAGCGAATGGACTGAGGCGATCCCGAGACTGACTGAATATCACCTTACTAACTATAATTTCCCGGGAAGACATCTGGTGCAAAAATGGCTGAACAGGCTGCTCCCCGCGCGGACAATGCCCGACGGACTGGAACCGGTAGGACGGTCGCAATGGATGAGTCTGACCTTGGATGCGGTGCGCTATTTGCTGGATTATCTGGACAGTCATCCTGCGGTTGTGAGGTATTTCAAGCTCACGTGGGCACCTGACGAGATTATATTTCAAACTATTTTGTATAATTCCCCATTCCGAACCTCACTCGTGAACGATAATTTGAGGTATATTGACTGGTCGAAAGGCGAAGCGAGCCCGAAAGTGCTCACGGAAGAGGATCTGGACCGGATGCTGACGTCGGGGAAACTATTTGCCCGCAAAATCGATCTCGCACGGTTTCCGGCGGTGATCGCGAAGCTCGACAGGAAAATTCAGGACCATCACTATAAGTAACCGAATCTCAACGAGGGTGGGGAATGTTTGAACCCACGCACTAGCCACTGCAATATGGATATTGTCATTACGGGACAACAGGCCTGGGATGTAGAAATCGGGAGTAACTGCAAGAACATTGCCCTGGAATTCAGCAGGAATCACAGGGTATTGTACGTCAATTCCCCTCTCGATCGCATCAGCCTGCTCAAAAATGGCGACGACCCAAAAATTGCGAAACGCCGGAAGGTAGTTTACGGCAAGGCTGACGGCCTGGAAGAAGTACAACAAAACCTTTGGGTGCTGTACCCCGACAAGATGATCGAGTCGATCAATTGGCTGCCTGAAATGCTTTTTGATATACTGAATAAAAGGAATAACCAGCTCTTCGCGGGATCGATTGCCCGTGCTGCGAAGCGGCTCGGCTTTACGGACTACATTCATTTCAACGACAATGATATGTTCCGGAGCTTTTTCCTGAAAGACCTGCTCAAACCGCGCCTGTCGATTTACTACTCGCGCGACTACATGCTGGCGGTGGATTACTGGCGGAAACACGGCGCACGCCTTGAACCCGACCTGATCGCCAAAAGCGACCTCTGCGTAGCCAATTCGACTTACCTGGCCAACTATTGCGCCAAATATAACCGGCATTCGTTTTACGTGGGCCAGGGCTGCGACCTCGATATTTTCATGGCCGGAAATCAGGCCCCCGAGCCTGCGGACATCAGCGCGATCGCCCGCCCGCGTATCGGGTACGTGGGCGCGCTGCAAAGCATCCGGCTCGACATGGAGCTGCTGGAATACATTGCACAGCAACGCCCCGACTGGAATATCGTGCTCGTGGGCCCGGAAGACAACGAGTTTCTCCAAAGCAGCCTGCACAAGCTACCTAATGTGACTTTCACCGGCTCCCGCAATATCAGCGACCTGCCGGCGTACATCAATGCATTCGACGTGTGCGTGAACCCGCAGTTGCTCAACGAGGTAACGATCGGTAACTATCCTCGCAAAATCGACGAATACCTGGCCGTTGGGAAACCGGTGGTCGCCACCGCTACCGACGCCATGAGCGTATTCGCCGAGCATGTGTATCTCGGCAAGGGGAATGAAGATTACGTCAGGCTGATCGACCTTGCGCTGACCGAAAATTCGGCGGCGCGCACCGAAGCCCGGCGCACGTTCGCCAGCTCGCACACGTGGGAAAATAGCGTGGGGGAGATTTACAGAGCCATCGCCCAGGCCGGTGCCGACCTGTGATGGCCCTGCATTAAAGCTTTTTCAACTGCGCAAGGCCTGTTTCTGCTTCCGCCTTCAAATCTATCAGCTTCTGGTTCAGATCGCTTGTCCAGTTACCCTGTTTCAGCGTCGCTTCCAGGTCTTTGTACTGGTTGGCGGTATTGAGTAATCCCACCGAAAACAACGAAGACCGGAATTTGTGAATGGCCTGGCGAAGTCGTTCCAGATCGTTGGCCAGTGATGCTTCGGCGATGTTGGCAAGCTGTATCTGGCTGTCTTTTTCGAAGAGCGCGATCAGTTCGTCGCGTAGTTCCTGGTCGCCTCCCGTTATTTCGGCGAGATATTCCAGGTTTAAGATCGTATCTGTCATTTTAGTTTGGGGAGGTTGTTGAGCAAAGCTGGGGGATTGAGGTGGTTCGTAATTCTCTTTGTTTCCAAGATGTGCAATGGTATATAATAGTTCACTTTCCTTAAAAGGTTTCGAAATATAGCTGTTGGCGCCGATACTGAGGCATTCTTCTTTCTCGCCGACCATCGCGTGGGCCGTCATGGTGATGATCGGGATAGTGCCGGAAATACGCTTACGTATCTCTTTAATAGCGGTGTAGCCGTCCATCACAGGCATTTGAATATCCATTAAAACCATATCGAAAGTTTCGTCCCGCAACCTGTCGAGCGCTTCCTGGCCACTGTTCACGATGGTCAGGGGAATATTCAGCCGTTCGAAAATGGCTTTTAGCAATTTCTGGTTCAGGGAATTGTCCTCCGCTGCCAGAATGCGGAGCGAAGTTACGGAGGTCGTGATATTGATCTCCTTCTCGATATCCTCCTGCATTTCGGCTTCCTTCACGATCCTGAACGGGAAATCCATCGTGAAAACCGAGCCCTTACCCAGCTCGCTTTCCAGGTTCAGGGTACCTTCGAAAAGTTGCACGAGCGATTTCACGATACTCAATCCCAATCCCGTGCCGCCGAACACCCTCGTGGTGCTTTCGGTAGCCTGCACAAACCGGTTGAAAACCTCTTTAAGTTTGTCCTTCGGAATACCAACACCCGTATCTATCACTTTGAAACGGATATTCTGGATTTCGTTCACGGGTTCGCCGATGGGCTCGACGTGCAGTGTTACACTGCCCTTTTCGGTGAATTTAACGGCATTGCCGCATACATTCAGCAATATCTGCGTGAGCCGGAGCTTGTCGGTCTCGACGAATTCGGGCAGGCCTTCTCCCAGCAGGGCTTCGTAGGCTATGCCCTTTTCTACGGCCCGGTGGTGCATAATGGCAGAGATCGAGTCGGCCAGTTCGCGGATCGAGACCGGGGTCTTTTCCAGATGTACCTGTCCGGCTTCGATTTTCGAAAAGTCGAGGATGTCGTTGATCAGTTCGAGCAGGTTTTTGCCTGCATACTGAATGTAGCCTACATATTCGAGGCTTTTCTGGTCGGTAACCTCGCCCAGGAGCAGGTTCGTAAACCCGATGATCGCATTCAGCGGCGTCCGGATCTCGTGGCTTACATTGGAAAGGAAAATATCCTTCACACGCACCGATTTCTCGGCCAGTATCCGCGCCTTTTCCAGCGTCGCTTCGTAATTGGCCCGCTCGGTAATGTCGCGAAAAACGGTAATGGCACTTTTGATCTGTCCGTCGAGGCCTATTACGGGCTGCACGTTCGTTTCGAGGTGGTATATCTTATCGTTTTTGACGAGGTCGATTTTGTTGCCGGTGAGCTTCTCGCCCTGTAATGCGCGCGCGACAGGTAGCGTATCGGCCGAAAACCGCACGTGGTACCGGGTAGGATCGAGTAGCTTGATGCGTTTCACCTGCTCTTCGAGCGTTTCGGGCCGCTCGCCGGCCACACCCAGGATTTCCCGGCCCGATTCATTGAGCACCTCGATTTTATGCTCGTTATTGATCACCATCACCCCGTCGGGGATCGCTTCCAGGTACTGGCTGACCGTGCGCTCTCTTTCCTTGATTTCCTTCTGGAACAGGCGTTGTTTGCGTTTGTCGAGGTTCAGGAAAATGATGGAAAGGATCGTGAGGATAAACCCGACGGCGCCCGTCAGCATGATGAACAGGATTGAATTCTGCTGGGTGTCCGAAACCAGCTTCCGCCGCTGGTCCATATTGTGGTTTTCGTAGTCTTCGATCTCGTTGATCTTGCGCGTAAGCAAGTTGTTGAGCCGTATCCCTTCGCCTTCCTGTATTTTTGAAAAAGCCTGCTGGCTGCCCTGCGTGCGGTAAATGCTGATCACATTCTGCGAATAAAGCACAATCTGGCTGGATATTCCGAGCAGCTCTTTAATGCGCCGCGTCTGGATCTCGTCGGTTTTGACGAGGTTGAAAAGCGTGTCGGTAATGCCTACGAGCTGGATTTTTTTGTTGTAGTTGTCGGTCAGCAGGTCGTTGTTCTGCGTGATCAGGTACCCGCGCATGTTTGACTGAAAGTCTTTCGTGACCAGCCCAAAATTGGCCGACTGGTTCAGTACACCGATCGTCACGTTCAGCCGCTCGTTGTTCAGCGAGAGGTCGCGGACGTTTTTATAGGTAAAGTACTGGGAACCGAAGATCAGCGCCAGTCCGAGGTAAATGCTCGCGTAATACCATCTGAATGAGTCATTTGTTATACGGGTCGGCATATCTCAGGGGGCGGAAACATTGGGTTAATAGCACCAAGATCGGAATAAACCGAGACTATATTCAGGTCAGGTAATCAAAATTAAATTTCAAATGCCGGTAAAGATCCCGGATCTGTTTCACCGGAAACCGGTCGGTCTGCCGCCAGTTCTCGCGCGACATGGTACTGGGCTCGGACTCGGAATTTTTCTGGACAAACAACCCCGTAAAATCCTTATAAAAATAGGCCTTGCCCTTGTTTTTAAGGAACGACATCATCATCCGGTACTCGGTGAAGTCGCCTTTCCGGCCTTCGATATACCTTCCGAACTTTTCAAAAAAATTACTCCTGCGCAGGTGCGGGTGGTCGCTGTACGCGTAAAACTTGCGGTAACCGGGTTTCCAGAGCTTGAAATCCATTTCGTAGTAGCCATGCTCGGGGTTGCGGAGGTGCGGATATTCGAAATAGGCATAGAACCGTACGACGTCGGTTAGCGGCTTCCGGCGCATAATGTCGAGCGCGTGGGTAAAGCTTTCCGGGAAAATGGTGGTCGGCGTGAAATCCTCCTGCACGTAAAGCGTGAGCGGCGTCTGCACCGCATCCTGACCTTTGTTGATATTGTTGCCCAAACCCCGGTTTTGCGGCGTGGTAATGAGCCTGAATTCATGCTTTTTCTGCAACTGGATCAGGTAATCGACGTGCTCGGGCCTGCTGCCGTCGTCGGATACGACAATATCGCCGAACCGGCAGCCCAGCGCTTCAAACGAAAGTAGCAACTGTTCCAGCGATTGGCTCCGGTTGTAATGGGTAATGAGCAGCGTCACCTCCCCGAAAAAATATTCCTTGTTCATGTAGCAGTCTATTTCATGAAAACCAGGTCCAGGGTATTTTTCAGCCAGCGATAGCGGAGGTACCCAAGCCGCGCGAGCTTCACCAGCGGGTTTTCGCTCAGTTTCCAGTTTTCGCGCTCCATGGTACTGGGCTCGTCGGAGGAGTTTTTCTGGTAAAACAATTGGGTGAAATCATTGTAAAACAGCCCTTTGCCTTTCTTTTGTAAAAAGCTGACAGCCATTTTATATTCAGTAAGGTCACCTTTAATGCCTTCGGGATAGCGGCCGAACTTTTGAAGGAATGTGCTCCTGCGCAAGTGCGGGTGGTCGCTGTAATAGTAGAATTTCAAATGGTTCATGTCCCAGAAGCGGTACACCATTTCGGAATAACCCTTTTGGAATGGTTTCAGGGTAGGGTAGGCGAAATAGGCGTAGAACCTTACAATGTCCCATTTCGCATCCTCGCGCATGAACGTGAGCGCGTCCTGGAAATGCGCGGGGAAAATATCGGAAGGCTGGAAATCCTCCTGAACATATAATGTATACTCCGATTGCACCGCATCCTGGCCTTTGTTGATATTGTTGCCAAGGCCACGGTTCTTCGGCGTGGTAACGAGGCGGAAATGGAAGCGATCGGTGAGGGCCTGAACTTTTTCGAGGTGCTCGGGCTTGCTGCCGTCGTCCGAAACGACAATATCCGCAAACCGGCAGCCGAGCGATTCGAATGTCGTCAGCAACCGTTCCAGCGAGCCGCTGCGGTTGTAATGGGTGATCAGTAAAGTTGTATCGGGAAAATGGTGCTGCATATGTTACGAGAGATATTCGCGCATGCCTTGCAACTGTCGCTTGGCCCGATTGTAGAATGCTTTCGAAATGCTGCCGTCGTCGAGCAGGCGGCGCGGCGAGGTGAAAACCGTCGCTCTGGCGCTGGTAACCTGTTTCAGTTCGCCTTCTTTTTTGAGGTTGAGTGCCATGCGGCCGTCTTCGGCTTCGTTCTGGAAATCGCTGCCCACGATATTGGCATAAACCCGGGAGCCGCTCACCTTGAAACCGCCCGTTCGTCGCCCTACTTCCGTCACAAAGCCCATATTGAAGCCGTAGACATTCAGGTATTCGCGGTTTTTCTTACGGATCCGGATCATGAGCCCGGCGAATTTTTCATAGAACCAAAGCCCGAGGCGTCCCTGGCCGGCAGGCGGAATGAATGCGTAGTTGCCGTAAACACCCGTAATGTCCGCGTTTTTCACCATCGGCTCCACCATGAGGTCGATCCAGTCGGGTGGGTAGAAGGTGTCGGAATCGGCGCAGAGGTGAAACTTCCCGCGGGCGTGGTCGAGGCCCATTTGACGGGCAAAGGGTGTTCCCTGAATGGTTTGCAGGTAATTCCGCACGCCCAGCTTGTCGAGCACGTTCTGAGTGCCGTCGGTGGAATTGTTGTTCACCACCACGATCTCGACCTTGTACCGCGTGCTGCTCGCCGAAAGTGATGAGAGCGTCCGGTAGATATTGTTTTCCTCGTTCCAAGCGGGGATTACCACCGATACTTCGGGGGTTTCGTCCTTAAACCGGCTGATACGTTCCCGCAAAGCCTGAATTTCCCCCTCGGTGAGGTCTTCGAAACGCTTGTTTGTAAAAAGGTGCGGTAGAATCCATTTAGGTAAGCCCAATAAACTCATATTCTGGCAATCAGTAGGTTTTGTACGTCTTTACAATCAAGCATGGCCCGTGCGGCAGGCAGTTGGGAGGAAAGTTAAAACATTATTCCTGCTTTGCGCAAAAATATTGTAAAATTACTTCGCATATTGCGATTGGTTCGAATCTTGCCCACGATCGGATGGCCTTGCAGCTTTTACACAAATTAAGGAACAAACATTTTCTTTCGCTGGCCGGAAACGGCATCATGTCGGTGCTCGGGATGCTCAATATGATCATCCTTTATCGTGCATTGCCGGTCGCGAGCATCGGTATGTGGGTGTTCTTCCTGTCGATATTGCTCCTGGTCGACACATTCCGGTCGGGTTTCCTGACCACGGCTTTTATCAAATTCTACGCAGGTGCGAGCGACGCCCGGAAGCGCGAAGTAGTTGGCTCCGCCTGGTTTATCGGCGGGGCGATCACGGGCATTCTGGCGCTGATCAACATCCCGGCGTTCCTGTTTTCGGACTGGTTCAAAAATCCTTCTGTCGTGCTGTTCGTGGAATGGTTCGGCATTATCTACATCGCTTCATTGCCGTATTTTATCGCTTCGTGCGTGGTGCAGGCCGAGCAGCGGTTTGACCAGCTTCTCTGTATCCGCTTCCTGAGCCAGGGCTTTTTCATCCTTTTTGTGATGGTGATGGCATTCACGCACACGGCCAATCTGCAAAATATCATCTACGCATACCTCGGCGGTGCCGCATTGACGAGCATTTTCACGATCGTGATGGGCTGGGCCAGACTAGCCAACTTCAAGGATCGCACAAGTGAATGCATTAAAGAAATCTTCCATTTTGGTAAATTTTCGGTTGGTACTACATTGAGTTCCAATTTGTTTGGAACATCCAATACCATGATCATCAACTTCATGCTCGGCCCGGCCGCATTGGCGGTATTCAACCTCGGGCAGCGGTTGATGGAGATTATTGAAATACCGCTCCGCAGCTTCGCAGCCACCGGTATGCCCGAACTTTCGGCCGCCTACAATGAAGGCAATCGCCCGAAAGTGATCGAAACCATGAAACGGTATGCGGGGCTCATTACCATGGCATTGTTACCCGCCTGCATCGGTGCGGTGATCCTGGCTGACGTAGCCATACACATTATAGGAGGGGAGAAATACATTAACTCGGAAGCGGCCAACATCATGCGCCTCTACATGACCTTCGCGCTCCTGTACCCGCTCGACCGTTTTTTCGCATTAACACTCGACGTTATCCATCAGCCCAAAATCAATTTTATCAAAGTCCTGATCATGCTTGCGGGCAGCGTCATCGCCTCCGTCACGGCGATTTACCTCACCGGCAGCATTTACGGCGTCGCCATTGCCGGGGTGGTGCCGACGCTCATCGGCGTGGGTATCGGGTACTGGGGGCTCAACCGTTTTCAGCCTTTCGGTATCCTGAGCGTCTTTTCGACGGGCTATACCGAGGCGGTCAATCTGGTGAGATTATGGTGGGGCAAACTGATGGTTCATAAGGCACAATGATGGATTATGCTTAATAAAATACTCAGCCTGGTCGTGCTGCTGCGGTATGGAAAATTACCGTGGGAGCATCGCTATTTTTACCGCGATACGCTCCGCTGCCAGGTGCGGCAATGGAAATACATCTGGAAGGATTATGTGAGCCGGAAGAAATACAAGAAGCTGACTTTCAGTGGTGAATTTGCGCCGGAGCTGCAATTTGTGCTGCCGTTCGCTTATTGGCATTACAAAAACGGCACGCTCGAAAGCACCGTTTCTTCGAAGTATACCAAAGAACTCTACTTCTTTTCGCCGGATCACAAAGAGCAGTTCGATACCCGTTCGAACGAGGGGAATTACAATTTCGAAATGCCGCGCATTCTGTACAGTCAGGATTACGATATGTCGAAGTGGGTACCGGTACCATTGAAAGAAACATACCGCAACAATGTATACCTCTACGAAAAGCCGGTCCTGATCATCGCCAACCGCTACAATATGGAATGGGACGGGCCGCCGGTGAGTTTTTACAGCATGGAAATGCTCGCATTCATTCTGGAAAAGCTGAAAAGCAAATACACCGTCATTTACAACCGGCCACGTCCGCAGCACATTACGATGGACAACTCCGACATTTACGATATGGACGAGTTCAGCTGGCTCGCTGCCGAACACCCGGATGTGATTTTAATGGAAAACCTCTTCAAGGAAAATAAAGGTAAGGCCAACAATTTCAATCACTTGCAGCTCATGGTGTATGCCAATGCCAGCCACTTCATATCGATTCACGGCGGCACGGCCACTTTGGCGAGCTATTTCGGTGGTACCAACCTGATTTTATCGAAAAAGGGGCCGGAGCATTATTTCAAATGCTTCGAAAAGCTGTACCCGCAATTTTCGGGTGCGAAAATCTTGCATGCCAAAACCGACGACGAGGTGAAAAAATACGTCGAGGCACATTTCTGACTGGTTATGGAGGGGAAAAAGGATTACTGGCTCAAATCGGGGTTTATCAATATCGTCCAGAATTTCTCGGGCGTGTTCTTCGGTTTCGCGGGCTTTTATTTGCTGGTCAGGCTGCTTACCAAGCACGATTTCGGGGTCTGGACACTGTTCATTTCCACGACGACGATCCTGGAAGCGATCCGCAGCGGCCTCTTGCAGAATGCATTGATCAAATATATTTCTTCTTCGGATTCGAAGGAGCATCCTGCCATTATCACCGCCTCGTTCGCCATCAACGGCATTGTGCAAGTCGTGTGCATTGCCGCGATACTGATCTTTTCGCCCTGGCTGAGCCGTCTCTGGGACGCGCCGCAACTGGTGGAAATGATGTACTGGTACATTGCCATTTACCTGCTTTCGGGCTTGCAGGCGCAGTTCAACGGCATCGAGCAGGCGAATCTGCGGTTCAACGGCATTTTCGTGACAACTATCATCCGGCAGGGCGTGTTCTTCACTTTCGTACTGGTTTGCTACGTTTTCAGCTTTTCGGTGGAGCTGGTTTTCCTCGTGTGGGTGCAGATCGTGAGCGCGCTCGCGGGAATGCTCATCGCATACAGCCACGCGCGTACGCACCTGGCATTGTCCGCGCAGGTGAGCCGGGAATGGATGGGCAAGCTGTTCGGGTACGGCAAGTATGCATTTGGTACATTAATCAGCTCCCTGCTTTCGGGTACCATCGACCAGATGATGCTGGGCGCCATGCTCTCACCGGCGGCTTCGGGGGCATTCAATATCGCCGTCCGCATTACCAACCTGATCGACATCCCCGGCAATGCGGTAGCCACAATCGTATTCCCGCAGAGCGCGAAGCGGATGGAGTCGGAAGGGAAGGGGGCAATTAAGTATTTATATGAAAAATCGGTGGGTACCACGCTCGCATTGGTGGTGCCGGTAGTAATTTTTCTGTACCTTTTTTCCGGCATTGTGATCACATTGATTGCCGGCGAAAAATATGCCGATTCGATCCCATTGTTGCAAATTACGCTGCTTTATTGCCTGCTGATCCCGTTCGGACGACAGTTTGGTACAATACTGGATTCGATTGGCAAGACGCGGGTTACGTTTTTTGTCGTGATAGGTACAGCAAGTATGAACCTTTGTCTTAATTACTTCTTCATTCGCCAGTGGGGCGTGGTAGGGGCGGCATATGCCACATTATGCTCCAATATCGTGGGTTTTGCCGTGGCGCAGGTCATTTTGAAAAAGGAGATCGGCGTGAATGTGCTCAACACGTTCGTGTACATGTATAAATTCTATCCCGAGTTCCTCGACCGGTATTTGCGGCCGATGTTGAAAGCGAAGTCTTAAAAATCAGCACATGATGGTAGGTGTTTACTTTTCGGGCCGGCTTGGCAACCAGTTGTTTCAGTATTACTTTTTGTTGTACCTGAAAACCAGGAACCCGCGCCTGACGTATTTCTTCCCGAACCCTCACCATGCCTACCTGAGCAAATATTTCGACCTGGGCGGCTACCATAACCTGACGCTCGGCTCGAAACTGTATTCGGGTTTGACGCGCGTAATTCCGAAGATTGTCAGGTTCAAACCGGTGTACGTCCATAACTTTTTCAGTCCCAAAGAATTTACCCCGAAAAACGGGCAGATGTATTACGGCTACTACCAGTCGGATTTTTACATCAAGCATTTACCCAAAGGCACAATACCGAAGTTGAAACCGGAGTTCGAAAAAGCATTTGACGACCAGTACGGCCTGGTTTTCAGGGAAAATAAGACCGTAGTCGTGCATATCCGCCGCACGGATTACCTTTCCTACGGCAAGCGGGATATTTCGCTACCCGTGGCGTATTTTCAGAAACAGCTCAATTCGATTGAAAACCTGGACGCGTACAAGGTGTATTTTGTGAGCGACGATATGGATTTTGTGAAGACGGCATTTCCCGCGCGCGACAACTTTTTCTTCGTCTCCAACTCGGAGATCATCGATTTCCAGTTGATCATGCATGCCGACATTGCCATCATTTCCAACAGCACATTTGCCTGGTGGGCGGCTTATATGTGCCCGAAAAAAAATCACGTCATCGCACCAAAGAACTGGTTTGGCTTCCGAATTGGCCGCGAACACCCCAAAGGCATCATGACGGACCGGTTTGAATGGCGGGATGTATTGTAAAAATTTCTAAATTACGGCCTTAGCGCCGGCGCTGGTACATTGCCGCTACACCGACAACGATCTGATGAGAACCTATTGAATACGCTTTGCTAATGAAACTGAAAGGACATCAGATCATCATTTTTGGCCTACCCCGATTTGACTCACCCATTGAATCCACGAATTACACGACGGCGAAGCTGCTCGCGCGGGAGAATGAGGTGTATTATATCGAGAACCCATTTACGGTGAGGGACTTTTTCAGGCTACGCAAAACGCCTGAATATCAGTTGCGTAAAAAGCATTTCTCGCTTACCGGCTGTTCGCTCATCGAAACGGATACCCCTAACCTGAAAGTGATCATCCCGCCGATATTGTTGTCGGTCAACTTTCTGCCGGAGAACGGGATTTTCCGTGCGGCATTGAGATTCAACGAGTTCCTGATCCGTACCAAGCTGAAAAGTATTCTCAAAGCGTACAAAATCCGGGACTACATATTCATTAACTCCTTCAACTTCCATTACCCCGGCCTCACCGACGGCCTTACGCCCAAACTGAAAGTATACCACTGCCTCGACCCGATGGTACTGCCGTTCAACCGGCGCCATGGCGTGGTTTCGGAGGATATCCTCGTGAAACAGAGCGATGTTGTGATTTGCAGCAGCAAGCAGTTGTACGAGGAGAAGAAAACGCAGAACCCGTACAGCTATTTCGTAGCGAATGCGGCCGATCTGGGGCATAGCAGTAAGGCATTAAATAATGATTTGCCGGTATTCCCGGCCATAGCAGCATTGAAGAAGCCGGTGATCGGGTACCTGGGGGCGATTGAACGACGGATGGATTATGACTTGCTGAAAAAGGTGATATTGGCGAACCCCGACAAGAGCTTTGCATTGGTAGGACCTGTTTCCAGGGAGTTCGTGCCGGACTGGTTTTTTACCGCCGAAAACGTCCATTTTCCAGGCTCCATCGATTACCACGATATGCCTGCGGTGATCAAAGGCTTCGATGTCGCGCTCATTCCGTTCAAGAAGGACGAGGTGAGCAGCAGCATTTTTCCATTGAAACTCTTCGAATACCTCGGCGCGGGCAAACCTGTGGTCGCTATTGACTTTAATCCTGATTTAAAGGAGTTTACCAAAGGTGCGGTTAAGTTTTGTGAAGATGCTGAAAGCTTTTCGGAAGCCATTAATGCCGCATTGCAAACCGATAATGCCGACCAACGCAAAACCCGCGTGACGATCGCCGCCGAAAACACCTGGGAAAACCGTGTCGAGGCCATTGCGGATATTATCCATTTCCATCTCGAACAGGTGATTCATCCTTGAATGACGACCGGCGGCCAACCGCCTTCGTAACTCACTTCCGCGCCACTTCTCCTTCCTGCACCTTTTTGGGCGATTTGTATTGAAAACGCATTTCAATGTGCTTGTACGTCCACGCGGAAACGAAGTAGATGATGATGAAGTTGAAGATGAAAAGGTAAGAGTACGCTTCCGGAGGAAACTTCAATATTCTGATAAACAATACATTAAACAGGCTGATCAGCAATGCGTGCGTCATATAGATCGAGTAGGAGTACTGGCCCAGCTTATGCAGCAGTTTCACGCTTTTCAGCGCTTTGGAAATAATGCCTTTTTCAAATGCAAATGTATAAATGCAAATGAAGAACAGTATTTCAAAAACGGCGCCCCACGGTTTCATGACCTCGCCGTTGTAAATGCAGAGGACGATCAGCGAAAGCGATATTACTTCCACTACTGAAAACAACGCGGGCGACCACTCGCGCACGCGCAGGTGCGTGTTGCTGAAAAGGTTGAAGCAAAGTACGCCCGTAAAAAAGCCGAGAATGCCCCTCAGAAAACCGTAATCGAAGCTGTAATTGATCTGGAAGCTGTTGGATACCGACCAGAGTGCAGTGAGCGAAATGACGATCATCAGTACATACCATGCATTCCGGCTGCGGAATTGGCCGGATCGGTGAATGTAAACCACCAGGCTCCCGAAAACGAGGTAAGCCATCATTTCCGCGCTGATCGACCAGCTCGGGATGTTCCAGCTCACGTCGTTCACACCCGGTACCGGCGTGGAATTAACGAGAAAAAGCGAGGTGAAAAAAGTGTAAATATTGTTGGCCGGGTTCACCAGATTATTGACTTTGATATAGGGCACAAGGAGGTTTTTGGCCACTTCCATACCCACAAACGCCAGCAGCATCACGAAATGCAGCGGGTAAATGCGGTACACGCGTTTTTTGAGAAACAGCCTGAATTGCCCCCAATCGGCGAGCGACTGGTAACTGTACGCAATCACAAACCCGCTGAGCACAAAGAAAAAATCCACGAACATATCCGAGTTCTCGACGAAACGGTTGTTCAGAATGGGCGTATTCGCAAACGGCCCGAGGTGGAACAGGAATACGAGCGACGCAAACAGGCCCCGAAAAATGTCCAGAACTTCGAAGCGGTGTTTCATAGGAGTGGCTGGGTGAAATAGAAAGTGCTGATAAATCGGTTGAGGCCCGTGTCGGGTTCGTGCTCATAGGCGAATTCGTCGGAAGCCTTGGTCATGATGAGAAGCCCGAAATGCTCGCTGGTATCCGACAGCAATGCGGGCATTTCCAGTTCGGCGAGCTCTTCGATGAAGAATATCGCCCGGCCCGATTCGTCGGTGCGCACACACAGCGAATCCATACCATTATGGTAAATAGGGAAGTCGAGCGGCCGTACCATCTCTTCCAGCGGCCAAATAATCTTTTTCTTGTCCTGGCCCACGAGCACCAGCGGCTTGCCGTAATCCTCTTTTTCGAGGATCACCGCATCCATCGTCAGGCCTATCCGGAGCACCGATTCCCGCTCGCCCGAATGCTTCACCGCATTGGTCAGCAGCTCCATGATCACCCATTTGATTTTGGCCATGAGATCGTCGTGGAGCGGCGAATTACCTGCTTTTTGCCGGATATGGTCGAGGCACAGGTTCAGCGTGCCCGGAATACCCTCCCGGTTACTCTTGAAAACTATCGTGATCTGATCCGAATCCTCCGTCATAAACTAGCTAAGTGTTCCCAGCGCCTCTTCATAATCGTTAAATATCCTGAACACCTTGTCCATGCGGATCAGCGTGAGCAGGTTCTTAACATCCGGTTTCAGAGATACCAGGTAAATGTCGACGTTGCGCGGCATGGCATATTTCAATGCTACCACCAGGCTGCCCAGAAAAGAGCTGTCGATGTAATTCACGTTTTCAAAACTGACGATTACTAACCGGACACCCTTGCCGATGATCGTGATCATTTCTTCCTTGAATGCATCCGCATTCGAAAGACTGGCCTCCTGGGGTAAAATCGTGGCTTGTACCACGCGGTTCGCTTCCTCAACTTTCAGTATCATACAGGGTTATTGTTTTTCTATAAAAATGATGCTCGCATCATCCATCTGGTTGCTGTCGTCGATCAGGTCTAGTACATGCTGCCTGATCAGCGCAAAACTGTCGGACTTGCCGAGGTATGGGGTTATTTTTTCTACAAAAAAGGGATAATCGCTTTTCTTCGAGCCGTTCGAGGGGATGTCGATCATTCCGTCGGTGAAAATCGCCAGCTGATCACCGGGCTTCATCGCCACTACTTGCTTATCGTAAAGGCCGTCTTCCAATAGGCCCAGCAGCAGCCCGGTAGATTGCACGGTCGACTCTTTGCCGGTTTCAGAAGAGTAGCTGATCAGCGGAAGGTCGCCCGCACCCGTGTAATGCACCTCGCCCGTATGCGTATCGAGCAGGAGCAGGGAAAGGCTCGACAGTATATTCTGCAAACTTTCGTCGAGGTAAATCAGCTTGTTGATCTTCTGCACGATGGTTACCAGCTCGAAATCCTGGTCGAGCACGCAAAAGCGGATCGCGGCGCGGATATAGCTCAGAAAACCGAATGTGAAGAACCAGGCTTTCCATTTTTTACCCATAATATCACCGAGGAAAGCGAAGCAGAAGCGGCTGTCGACCTGCACGAAGTCGATGAAATCACCGCCCGGGTAGCCGCGGTAGCC
The DNA here is from genome assembly GCF_900109045.1 of Dyadobacter sp. SG02. Classification (GTDB taxonomy): domain Bacteria; phylum Bacteroidota; class Bacteroidia; order Cytophagales; family Spirosomataceae; genus Dyadobacter. The sequence goes on along the minus strand of NZ_FNYL01000021.1, from coordinate 66,860 downwards.
CTTGTGCCAGTAAAAAATACGGTAGCCGCTTACCGCCGGCGCATGCGTCGGGATCGATTTGACATTCAGCGTTTCGGCTGCCACCTTCAATTCCCTGACCGATCTTACGTGCTCGTTTTCAAGGATTTTGATGATATTATTAAGCTTGGTGATAATAACCGGGATCGGCGTTTCCTTATTAATAAAGTCCAGCGCCGACATATTCAGGCCTTCGAGTACCAGTTTGTTGTCGGTAAAAGAAGTCAGGAAAACGAAGGGAATGTCGCTGATATTCGGGTTGAGCAACACGGCCTGCCGGAAATCGAAACCGTTCATTTCGGGCATATCGTAATCGGAGAGGATCAGGTCCGGCGTTTCCACCAGCAGCATATTCAGTGCCTCCGTGGCCGACTCACACAACACGCAGTTATAACCGGCTTTCTGGAGGGCATGCTCGATTACCTTTCGGAAAAGCAGGTTATCCTCTACGAGCAGGATTTTTTTGACGGCGGTTTGCGGCTCGGCGTAGCTGATCATTTCTTGTTGAAGTTTAATACAAACAAAAGCACTCCACCAAAAATAATCAGCAGCGACACAAGGTCCATAATCGTGACGCCGTCATTGATATTGAAATAATACACCGTAAAAAGCTCGAAACTGGGCGGTGCGGGCATGATGATCATCGCGAAACCGACGATGATGAGGAGGATAGCGAGAATGAACATGACGCCTTTCTGAACAATCCTGCCGCGTTTGGGTGCATTGATCCGGCTATCGAACTGGTTTTCGGCCAGGAGTTTTTCCAGGCCTTCGAGGAGCTCCTCGCGCGAGAGGTTATTGTCCTGATCCAGCTCCCTGAATGGCGCCAGCTTCTTTTGAGTGGCTGCCGAGCGCTGGAATGCCTCCGCGATCTGTTTCTCGTATTGCCTTACCTGATGTGCATCGACATCCGCTTGCTCGATCGCCTCGATCAGCTCCGCAACCTTCTTGTCCAGCCGCGCAATATCCTGTCCCGCAGGACCGGATGGGCTTTGGCCGGAATTTTGATCGTTGAGCTTACGGTTGAGTTGCACGCTGGGACGGTTTGTTCGTAGAAAAGGCTTTCAGGGACGTATCCGGGATGTTTTTACAAAAACCGGCGATGATTGCCGGATTTTGGTTAAAGCTATGTTTTTATTGTTAAATTTGAAATAGTTCTACAAATCAATAAAAATATTCCTTCGATTTCCGTAACCCAAGCGGCCTGTTTTTGCGCATGAAAAAAGTTTCCATCGTAACGGTGAATTTCAATCAGCCGAAGGTTACCGAAGACTTATTGAAATCGCTGGCGGAGGTGAATGCCTTTCCAAATCTGGAAATCATCGTCGTCGACAACGGTAGCAAAACAAACCCCGTGCCTGAATGGCAGGAGCGCTATCCGGGTATCCTACCGGGTATCCTGTTCGTCCGTTCGGATCTTAATACCGGCTTTGCGGGAGGGAACAATATCGGCCTGGCGCACGCCACCGGCGACTACCTTTTCCTGATCAATAACGATACCGAGGTTACCGCCGAGCTGATCGGCAAGCTGGTGGATACGATGGAGGCCAACCCGAAAATCGGTATGATTTCACCGAAAATCCATTATTTCGACCAGCCGGGCATGCTGCAATACACCGGCTACACGCCGATGAATTACTATACCTGCCGCAATGCGTGCATCGGGCAGTTCGAGCAGGACCGCGGGCAGTACGATTTCCTCTCCGGCCCGACCGGCTATGCGCACGGGGCCGCGATGATGATCCGGCGCGATGCGTGGCAGAAAGCGGGCGGGATGGCCGAGAACTATTTCCTTTATTACGAGGAACTGGACTGGTGCGAGCGCATCAAAAGGGCGGGTTACGAGATCCACGTGAACCTCGATGCATTGATTTACCACAAAGAATCGGTGTCGGTAGGCAAGCGGACTGCTTTGAAAGAGTTTTTTATGAACCGGAACCGCATTTTGTTCATCCGGAAAAACGCGCCGGGTTTCAGGTTCTTCGTATTCTGCTGCTACTTCGCATTGGCGGTGGTCCCACGGAATATCATTCAATACATCAGGAATAAAGAATACCATTTCATCCCCGTGTTTTGGAGCGCCATCACCTGGCATTTCAAAAACAAACCCGATAGCGAAAACCTAGGCTTCCCATTGACCCGCTGATTTATGGAGATACTTTTCTGGCTCAGTCTGTTTATTGTTTTCTACACATTCCTCGGTTACGGCATCGTGCTGTACATGATGGTCCGCATTCGTCGGGCATTCAAAGGAAAAAGGCTCACACCGGGCCTGGATCAGGATTTCCCGACGCTAACACTCGTGATCGCCGCTTATAATGAGGAAAGCATTATCGAAGAAAAGATCGCCAATACGCTCCAACTCTCTTATCCGGCAGGTAAGTTAAGCCTGATTTTCGTCACCGACGGCTCCTCCGACCGCACGCCTGATCTCGTGGCCAACTACCCGCAGATCAAGCTCATGCACACGCCGGTGCGCAGCGGCAAAATCCTGGCCATGCACCGTGCTATGGACGAGGTGGATACCGAAGTGGTCGTTTTCACCGATGCCAATACATTTCTGAACAAGGACGCATTGCTGCTGATCGCAAGGCATTACGCCGACGCCAAAGTAGGCGCGGTGTCCGGCGAGAAGCGGGTCATGCAGGACGCATTGTCGGACGCGACGGCAGGGGAGGGCTTTTACTGGAAATACGAATCGACGCTCAAAAAGTGGGATTCGGAGCTGTATTCGGTAGTGGGCGCGGCCGGGGAATTATTCAGCGTGAGGCGATCGCTGTACCGCTCGGTGGAGCCGGACACGATCCTGGATGATTTTATGATTTCCATGCAGATCGCCGAGCAAGGCTACCGCATTGTGTATGAGCCGAATGCCTATGCTTCGGAGCTTTCTTCGGAAAATATCAAAGAGGAATTGAAACGCAAGGTTCGCATTGCAGCGGGGGGCATTCAATCTATTTTACGATTGAAAAAACTCATGAATCCCGTCAACGACCCGCTATTGTCCTTCCAGTACATCAGCCACCGCGTGCTCCGCTGGACGGTGACGCCGTTTCTGATGATCCTGGCATTCGTACTCAATATTTTAATTGTACTAAAATCCGGTGGCATAATTTACCAGTTGCTACTCGTCGGGCAGGCAGGATTTTACTCGCTTGCGCTGGCGGGCTGGGTGCTGGAAACGCGCAAGATCAAGGTAAAGGCGCTTTTTGTGCCCTATTACTTTTGCATGATGAACTACGCCGTGCTGGCGGGCATCCGGCGGTATTTCAAAGGCTCGCAAAGCGCGGCCTGGGAAAAATCTAAAAGAAAAAGCGCATAGCCGTCGGCTACGCGCTCAAAAATTCTTGTCGGAATGTCAATCAGAGCTGCTTCAACCGTTCGGATTCCGCTTCGAGGATAGGGATCAGTTCGTTGATCTCCACGGAAATATTCCGGTACATTTCGATCAGCTGTTCGGCGGGGTCTTCATTCTTGATGGCTTTTTCGAGCACTTCCACCTTCGGGCGCACGTGCGTGAGGCCGGTCATGGTGAACGAAGGTTTTAATCCGTGTACGATACTGGCCGATTCTTTGAGGTCGCCCGATTCCAAAGCACCTTGCAGTGATTGCCAGCGGGGGATAGAGTCGCTCAGGAACGCATCAAAAATCATGTACAGGATTACAGGATCTTCTCCGTAGGCCTGGTCGATGTAAGCAAGGTCCAGGGCGGGGTTGAGTTGTAAGGCCATCGGTTTGTGTTAAAAGTTTTTCAGAAGCTCAGTTAGTGGGATTGGTAAGGTATTATTCGAAGAAATACTTCGACAATATAACCGCTTTTCTGCAAAACTATGACATTATTGTTGGTTCTCCTGCTCTTTTACCTCTTCTTTGACCGGCTGCTTGGCATCCTCCTTGGCTTTTTTGCGGAAATACCTGCGGAAAAGGAAGTTGGACCGGAGTGCCGTCATATTTTCGTCTAGTTTCTCGGTCGTACTTTCGAGGTTTTTCAGCGTTTCTTTCAGGTTTCCGGCGGTAGCTTCGTCGTGCAGTAATACTCCTAACGGGCTTGTTTTGTTGGAGTTAAGGTCCTGGCTGGCTGTTTTAAGGTTGTTCACCATCACATTGGCCGACGAAACGGTTTCATTTAACCGGGCAATGCTTCCACGGAGGTCTTTCATGATCACGGTATCGGTCGCGAAGTCGTTGGCCAGGCCTCCTTCCCGGGTCAGCTTGGCGGAATAGCTGGCCAGCGAAGCGGTTAATGCCTGTGCATTCACCGACGCTTTTTTCATGGCTCCGAGCGTCTGATCGAGGTCGTTGTACAGCCGCTCGTCGTTCAGCAGCATTCCTACGGTACCTTTCCCGGCAAGGATATTCTTGCTGATGGTTTTGAATGCGCTGGTGATGCCGAGCAGGTTCTTGTTGTTTTCGGAGAGCACGGCCAGCATTTCCTCCGTACTTTCAATTTTCTCGACCGCTATTTCATCGCCGTCTTCAATGGAAGGCACTTTTTGCGTGCCGCCGTAAATGACGATGATCTTGTTACCGATCAGACCATCGGTGCTGACTTTCGCCTTGGCGTTTTTACGGACAAATTCCTGTGATTTTTCCTCGATGTTCAGCATTACTTCTACCTTGGAGTTGGCCAGGAAACGGATGCTTTTCACCGTACCGATCTTCACTCCGGAGTACCAGATGTTGTTCCCGATTTTTAGCCCGTTCACATCGTCAAAAATGGTTTTGACCGTGATAGCCGATGAAAATACCTTTTTCATGCTGCCGACGGTGAGAATCCCTACCACGAAAATGATAATGCCCATGACGACGAAAAGGCCTACGTTAACGGATCGTTTGGTTGATGTTGCCATTATTACTGAATAAAATTATAGTCGTAAAAACTCTTGATGCGCTCCTCTTCTGTATCAAATACTTCTTCAAATGTGCCCGTTTTGAGGAACTTGCCATCGAGGAGCATCGCAATGCGGTCGCCCGTGGCCCGTGCGCACGTAAGGTCGTGTGTGATAATGATCGACGTCGTCTGGTATTTTTCCTTTACCTCGTTGATCAGCTCGTTGATTTCCAGACACGTAATCGGGTCGAGACCGGCCGTTGGCTCGTCGTAGAGCATAATTTCCGGTTTCAGGATTAGCGTCCGGGCAATGCCGATCCGCTTGCGCTGGCCGCCCGAGAGTTCCGCCGGTACCTGGTTGATCGTTTGCAGCAGGCCTACGGCGTCGAGCACGTATTCGACCTGCTCGTCGATTTCGGCGCGGGTCAGGTTCGGAATATTGCGTACGAGCGGGAATTCAAGGTTTTCGCGCACGGTCATACTGTCGTACAATGCGCTGTTTTGAAATGAAAACCCGATTTTGAGACGTAAATCGCGCAGATCGTTGCCTTCCAGCTTTGAAACCTCCTTCCCTAAAACCACACAATCGCCGCGATCCTGTTTCAGTAAACCGATCATAATCTTGATCAGTACCGATTTTCCGGTCCCCGACCGGCCGAGCACGACCATATTTTCCCCCTTGGTAACGGTAAGGTCGACGCCCTGCAACACATGCAGGTCGCCAAATGATTTGTACAGGTCGCGTACCTCGATCACCGGTTCGCCCGGTTTGAAATCTTCTTCCATATTAAATCCTGAAATAATTGGATACCTGTACGATGATCACCTCCTCCACAAAAATGAGGAACATGGAGGTCACGACAGCCGAGTTGGCGGCTTTGCCGACACCCTCGGTGCCTTTGCTGGCATTGTAGCCCTGGTAACTGCCAACAATCCCGATCGTGAACCCGTACGCGACCGCTTTCGCGACCGACGTCCAGATATCCAGAAACGTGATCTGCTCGAATGCGTTCTCGAAAAAAGCAATGAAACTTGTGCCTTCATTTAACGTGACGTTCAGAAAAGCACCGAGCAAACTGACGAGCGAGCAGTAGAACATCAGGACGGGAATGGCAATCGTGCAGGCCAGCACGCGGGTTACTACCAGGAATTTGAATGGGTTGACCGCCGATACTTCCATCGCATCGATCTGTTCCGTCACGCGCATCGAACCCAGCTCGGCGCCGATACTCGAACCGATCTTACCCGCGCTGATGAGCGCGGTTACCAGTGGCGCCAGGGCACGCACAATCGCGATCGCCACAAGTGAAGGCAGCCAGGAAGTGGCACCGAATTCGGAGAGCGACGGCCGCGACTGCTTGGTGAATACCATTCCGGTGATGAAACCGGTAAGGCTGATCAGCAGCAGCGACCGGTTTCCGATTGCATAACATTGCTTGACTATCTCCTGGAACTCCATTCGGCCACGGAAAACCTCGCGGAAGAAACGGATAAAGAAAACATACGCATTATAAACCGCCAGTAAGGCATTGTCCAGAGTTTTGCCGTATACAAATTGCTTTTTGTTAGCGCTCATTCAATCGGTACATTGTATTAAACTTTATTTATCAGGCGGTTGTGGTCAGTAGTCCTCCTTGCGCGCCGAGCATCCGCTCTTCAAACCACCGCATACGGTAGGCATTCATCGCGTTTTTGCCCAGTTGGTCGAGCAGCCGGTAGTTAACGATCACGCCAACGGCCGCTCCGATACCCGGGATGAGCTGCGCCATTTTCGCAAGATCGATATAATCGCGGTATTCCTGCTGGAATGTTTTCCAATTGAACTCGTGGATGTCGGTCGGGAGGTCTTTGCTGCGGAGATCCCATTGGATCATTTGGGAAAAAACCTCTTGCCGTCCTTTCTGGCTCGAAAACGTGAGCTGGAAAATATGGAGAATAAAAAGTCGTTCCCGGTAGTCGTTGATGGGCCTGCCGTATAATGCGGCGATCTCGAAAAGGAGTTTGATTTTAATACCTATCAGAATAGGGAATTCGGCCAATGCAAGCCAGAAGCCTCCCGCGCCGGTAATACCGCCTTCGGCCGCGCCTGCTTTTTTATAAAAATCGATCTTTTTGCGGACGGCTGTTTCCATTTCTTCCAGCGATGCGCCGGGAATAGCCTGTGTGGTGGTGTACTCGGCCCCGGTGAGCACACCGCGCACCATTTGTTTAATGGTACCGGTGATCACTTCATGCACTTTATCGGGAATGATGTCGTTGATCTTGTCCTGAAATTTCTTGGAAGTCCTGTCGATAAAATTGGGCCGCTTTTGCATTTTGAGCTGCCATTTGGTCAATTCCGGTTTAATCTGCTCTTCATAACTGTCGATGTGCATATCGTTTCAGGGCTAATGTAGGACGGGATAGAGAAACGGTGGTTGCTACTCGGTAGCAAAAATCATTCCAATATCCATTAAAGTCAAAAATAGCTGTAAGAATTCCCGAAGAGGATATGCAGGTGGTTGCCCTGAGAGGGATTCAGTTGGTAAAAACGCTTGGTATTATATGTTCAAACTATCTGATCCATAGTTTTTTAGTGAAAGCCCGGCCATTTGATTCAAACCGGATCAAATGCATTCCTGAAATCTGCTTCGGGAGTGTGAAGCCGCTTCCCGCTTTGGTGGAGACTTTCTCGTTTAATAAAAAGTGGCCATTCACACCGATCAGACTGATATTGCCTGTTTGCGGCCTTGTAAAATGAATGGTTAGCTCTTCCCCGCGCAGGGCCGGGTTGGGAAATATTTCAAAAACCGCGTCGGGATCTTTTTCAGTACCCAGTACCAGCGAAGGAGCCACCTCCGCATAGGCGGGAGTAGCCGATTCCGCGACGTCGTTAGTCGCTACCACTCTGTACATAATAGGAACAGCGGATTCGCCGGGTTCATCCAGCCATTCGAAAATGCTTCCGTCCACCTGTGCTACCAGTGTGAAGCTTGTGGCATCGCCGAACTTGCGTTCCAGCACATAACCTTTCGCGCCCGGAACTGGTTGCCACGAAAGCCTGATACTTCCCTTTTCGCTGTTTTGAGCGGTAAGCAAGGTGCCAGGCAGCGCGTCGGCAATCGGCACATCGTAGAAAGTGAATGCGCGCATTCCCCTTGCATTAGTAATGTACGGGCCGGTGAAAGGGTAGTAGGGGTTTTCCTGTTCGACATACGGCGGCAGGTAATCGAGCGTCGCGGCATTTTGCGGGGTTTTCAGGTCGAGGGTAATGCGGTTGCCTTCCGCTTTGCCGGATGCTACCGCGCCGATCTGGTGGCCGAAGTAAAAGAAGTCTTTCAAATCCATTACCGGCCCACGGGGGTGTTGGTAGGGTTCGGGGTATTTCAATTCCTGGCCTTCGTCGAATACGAGCGTCAGGCTTTTCTTTTCTGAGGAATTGTAAAATGCCTTTTTCAGGTTCGGCGAAGCGATATTGGCGGTATCGGCAGAGGCATAGAAGTCTCTTAGCATCAGGCGCGAAAGCTCGGAGCCGCTTTGCTTGTTACCGTCGCGGTTGTAATGCAGACCATCGAAACCGGTAGTACCGACGGTCGCAATGCTGGTAATGTCGGGGTAAATAGTGGGCAAGCGCCGCTGGTAGTCACGTATGAGCGTACCTATGAGCGCAACGTGGTAAATGATATCGATCTGGAAAACGTAGAGCTTTTGCAGGCCGGGAAAATCCATTTTCAGGTTTTTGTATAAAACATCGAAAAATCCTTCCCAATTGCCACCCTCGCCGTACGCCTCGCTTTCACCCTGTCTGAAAATATAGGCCTTCACCGCGTCGGCCACACCCGCTTTGCGTGCCCGGTAGAGCATTCTGCCGTAGCCATTATTGAAATCTGTCGGGTTGCTTTCCGTTCGCAGCGAATGCGAATAGGCCGCCGACCAATGGTAACCCGCATTAATGAGGCAGTTTGGGATGCCCGACTGCTCCATCAGGCGTTTCTGGATTTCAAATCCCATCGTACCGACGCCATTGTTATAGGAATGCATGTTCGACAGCGCCCAAAGTGTGTCTGCCGGGTCATACGGCAAGGTGTTGAGGTTGCCGGTAATCTTTCCAAACGTCCGGCAAAACATGCTGGTGTCGCCCTCACCGAAAAAGCCGGTGGAATTGGATTGCCCCGACAAAATGTACACATCGCCACTCACCACCCGGGTGCGGGTGACGAGCAGCGTGGAGTCGGCGTCCTTACAAAGGAAGACTTTGAAGTCGTAATTGGCCCGCTCGGCTTTGATCGTGGCGTCTGTGCTGAATGTCCCTTTTGCATTAGCCCCGTATTGAATGCCTGCCCTGCGGTACTGGAAGGGCTGGCCGTTGCGCAATACCTGTACCGAAACGTATTTCCAATCCGTCTCTTCCACAACGCCCGTTACCGGTACGCGCGCCTCGCTCGCAGGATCGCGCGGGTAGAGTTGGTAATCCTGCGGCAATTTGCTGAACAGGACGGGATCGAAACGCTGCGCAACGCTGTAAGTAACTGCCGGGAGCGTTAAAATTATTAGTAACAAGAGGGATTTGGCGGCTCTTTTCATGAAGAGTCCGCCCTGGTAGAGGGATTTCAGCACAGGGTTTAGTTGTTTATTTTAAACGAACAGGTTTGACGCCTTCCCGTGTGATTTTTACGGGATTGATCATGCCCTTTTCGTCGAAAGACATTACATCTATACAGGTTTCGCGGTGGTTACCGTCGGTTTCGGTCAGCGGGCGGCGGTGGTATACAATGTACCATTCATCCTTGCCCGGAACCTGGATAACCGAGTGGTGGCCTGCGCCCGTCGCTACGTTCGGGTCCTGTTGCAGGATTTTTCCCACGCGCTCGAACGGCCCGAAAGGCGAATCGGCGATGGCATAGGCCACCGAGTAGTTAGGCCCTGTCCAGCCGCCTTCCGACCACATGAAATAGTATTTGCCATTACGGATAAACATGAACGGCCCTTCTACATAGTTTTCCGGGGTGATCTCGCGGAATATTTTACCATCTTCAAAAGGGATAAAACCGGTGAAATCGCTTTTCAGCTTCGCCACATTGCAATGCTTCCAGCCACCGTAAAACAGGTAATACTGGCCGTCCTTGTCTTTGAAAACGAACTGGTCGATTGGCTGCGCGCCATTATGGAACTTGTCGATCAGCGGCTTGCCGAGGTAATCCTTGAAAGGGCCTTCCGGACGGTCGGCCACAGCCACGCCGATGCCCCCTTTTTCATTATCGTTCTGAATATCGTTGGCGCCGAAAAAGAGGTAATATTTCTTATCCTTTTCGATGATAGAGGGTGCCCACATGGCCCTTTTTGCCCATTTGACAGCGGAGGTGTCGATAATATTCGGATGTTTGTTCCAGGTAACGAGGTCTTTGGACGAAAATGCGTCCATATGCACCTGTTTGTTGTACGGCGCCGAGAAGGTAGGGTAAATCCAGAATGTTTTGTTAAAGATAATGCCCTCGGGATCGGCATACCAGCCGGGGAACACGGGATTGCCCGACTTTGCCGCGCCGGATGTTTTGGCGGATTGTGCAAAAGCGTGGTAACAACAAAGGTTTAGAAGCGTAAAGGCAAGCAGTTTTTTCATGATTAAAGTTTCGGTAAATGGTAATGTAACCGCTGCAAGTTCTAAATTTTTGTCCAATTAATAAGTCTCTCCCGCACCTCCGCCGCCGAATGTACCACCGCCGAATTCGAGCGATGGGCCCGCCGGTGTAACGCCAAGCTCCCGGGCAGTAATGACCGCTTGCAGGTTTTCAAGGCTGTTTTTGCGATTTTGTTCGTCTGAAATGCCGTGTTTGGGTGTATGTAAATATTTGATCAGCGCTATCGCCGCCGCGATCATGAGCGCGCCCGCGAGTACGAGCCCCTGCGAGGCGGTCAATGTCGAGAAATAGTGCTTGTAAGTATAGACGGAGAATGCAAAGGCTATCAACCCGATAATGAACAGGATACGATCTGCCCTTTTCAATCCGAAGAATACATAGGCGGCAGGTATAATGAATGTGAAAAAGTAAAAGAGTGGCGCGAAAGCAATTTGTGGTGCAACTGACACATTCAGATCGCTGATTAATGCATTCAATTCCCTCACTACCAGGTAATTTCCTCCGAGATAAAAAGTTACCAGTGAAAGCACTTCCAGAATCTGGCGGCATTCGTGGTAGTAAATGTCCTTGTTTTTTCTGGCCAAAATATAAATCAACGCCGACAGCATCATAACGGCGAACGGTAGCAGGGCTTTACCGAGCGGGAATTTCATCATCCATTCGGCCATGATCGTGAATATCAATCCGAAAATCGCGATCGGGCCAAGGAGGTCGGCGTAACGCAGTGTGGCCGGGACGATGACCGCAAGTGCGATGAGGCAATATGCCCAAACCGGCGCGTGCTGGAAAAGCAGGAATACCGGTACCATTGCCGCTGTTACCCCGGCATACAGCAATGCGTTATCGACACCGGAATGGAAAAGGTTTTTGGTTTTAATTAAATACTCCAGAACAAAGAAGAAACAGGCGCAGCAAATGAGACTCAATGTCGAAAAGCCGATTTCAGAACTTGCATCAAGCAAAAACAACGACAGGAAACCAACAAAAAACGAAGTGGCCACGACGGCAAAGCAAAACAGTCCGATCTTGACAAATATCCCCGGACGATAAAATTTTTCCGGGAACAGTTCTTTCACCTGTGTTTCCTGCTCTTCGGTAAGCAGGTTGCGGTACTTCCATTCGGCCGCCTGACGTTGCAGGTGGAGATTTTCGACCCAGGTTTGGTTATATGCCTTTTTCATCTTTTGGTCCCGAAGGTTTGATACCCAGAAATTTTTTAAAGTTCAACAGGAAGTAAATCACCCCGACACTCGAAAAAAGGAAATAGAAAATCCCGAGCCCCAGTGCCGCATCGATTCCGAGACTGGTGAAAATGGTGTAAGTGATAATGCAATAGCCGTAAACCGTGCCCATCAGCAGGAATACCAATGATTGCGCCTTCCGTGCGCGTCGGACGAAGAAGTAGCAAAGCCCCAGCCCGATGAAAAAATAAAGGACTTTGGGACTATGGCTGAACAGCCCGATCTGCGCCGCAATGCACGCCAGGTTTCCGCCCATGAGCATGTATGTGAATGCGAAATGCTTTTTGACGTTCTGTTCTTCCGAGATCCATCCCACCGCCGTGAGCACGCAGCCCAGTCCAATGGCGGGAATGATCAGCTTGCCATCGGAAAAGTCATTGTCGGCTAATACGGATAATGGTGCGATGGTGAGCCCGAGCCACGAGGCCAGACCGGTAATGCCCATAGACAGCGCGCCGCGGTGGTCGAAACGGTAGGCGCAAAGGAAGAAAATGATCGTGGGAATGATGACAGCCAACCCGTAGCGCGTGCCGAAAAGGTTGTACTGATATTGCAGGTAGCCTTCAAGCCCCAGAAACGTCGAGCAACCCAGCAGCAGCACGTAGTCGGCGAGCTTGTTCGGATTGTCGATTTCTTCGTGTGAGTAGGGGAGGCTGTTTTTATAAGCGTAGTAAAAACAACCCGCAGTAATGAGCGCGATCACCGCGATGATCACCTGGTGGCCGATGGTGTCGATATTCTCGTATATGAGTATCCCGGCGCCGGAGCTGAAAAACAGGATGCCCAGGTAAAGGACAGCGCGCAGTTCCCAATGAATGGAAAAGGCCTTTTCCCTTTCAAACGAAACGATCGTATCGGCCTGCTGATCGGAAATGATTCCCTTGCTTGTCAGGGAATTAAGGATAGATTTTGGTGTCATGGAAGTTGAGACGAGGGAAAGTAAAGTTAACAAACTTTACCATGATCGCTGCGTCGCAAAACTTACACAATTATTTAGCGGAACCGACGGTATACTTAACGGTACAATATCAAAAGCGGAGCGTAAAATCTTCTTTTACCTGCTCGTCGCGGAAGAATACCAGGCCGATCCAGAACAGGTCGACCGTTACCGTTACCTGCGGGTGCGCTTTGATATATTCCCAGGCCTTCGTCATTTCCTCCGACCAGTATATGTCGTCAAAAATGAACAGCGAGCCGTTTCGGGCATGCGAAAGGCATTGTTCAAAGTAGCGAACGGTGGGTTCGTAGCGATGGTTGGCGTCAAAATAGGCGAAGTCGATCGGGCGATCGAGCGTTTTGAGGCGCTTGGGAAGTGTTTCGTCGATATTACCAAGCACGATTTCGACATTATCCGCGCCCTGGCGGCTGAAATGCTGCTGCGCCTTATCTGCCGTCTGGGGGCAGCCTTCGAATGTGATCAACTGCGCGTCGGGCTTCGCTTTCGACATATATAAGGTAGTCAGCCCGAGCGAGGTGCCGAGTTCGAGAACGGTCGCCGGTTGAAAACGCTTGATGAGCCGGTAAAAAAGCCGCCCGAATTTGGCGGGTTTTTCTGCGTTTTTTGCGATTGTTTTGAGCTGCCGCAGGTTGGATTTGTTCACCCGCGAACCAGCGCCCAGGTCGACGATTTCGATTTGCTCGTCGGAGCGGAGCAGTTCCTTGCGCAATGCGCGGATAGGCTCGTACGCGGGATTATCATCCTTCCGGACCGCAATCACGTTATTGTAGAGCTCGAACAGAAATGGGGAATGGATGGAGTGCTCGTTTCCGGAGCGCAAAAGGTACTTTATATAAGCAGCAATCAATGCAATGGAATTTTAAAATCGGGTTAGCCGACGATTTAATTGAGGCGGTAAGGTGCTACCAGCGAAAATGCGGGGATCACGACGCGGAACTGGCGGCCGTCGAGCACGCGTTCCATCAGGTAGGTGCCGGCCATTTTGCCCATGTCCGTCCGCAGGTTGCATCCCGATACATAGTCGTGCACATCGCCCGGTTCCAGCACGGGTTGCAGCCCCACAATGCCCGCACCTTCTACTTCACGAACCGTTCCGTTGGCGTCGTAGATCAGCCAATGCCTTCTCAACAGCTTGACGGTGTGTTCACTATGGTTCTCGATCAGAATCTTGTACGTGAACACAAAATGATCCTGGCCCGGATTGGAGTAATCGGGCTGATATTCCGTCAAAACGGTGACTTTGACACCATCTGTAACTTTGGAAACCATATAGATCGAGGGTGTTGAAAAGTATTGGGACTCTCGGAGTAACGGCAAATATACCGCTTTGCAACGCACTTTTAACGAAAATAGTAATCAATTGCTGATAAAACCAAATCAAAAAACACATAATTTGGATTCCAAAATAAATTCAACCGCATGGATGTAAAAATTGAGCAGTCGTGGAAAGAGCGACTCGCCCCCGAGTTTGATAAGCCCTATTTCGCCTCGCTCACGGCTTTTGTCAGGGAGGAATATCAGACCAAACAAATATTTCCACCTGCCAGGCAGATATTCAACGCATTTAACTATTGCAGCTTCGACGAATGCAAAGTAGTGATTCTCGGGCAGGATCCCTATCACGGGTTGGGACAGGCCAATGGCCTCTGCTTCTCGGTCAACGACGGCGTGCGGATGCCGCCTTCGCTGCTCAACATTTTCAAGGAAATCCAGCAGGACCTGGGAAAGCCATTCCCGGAAAGCGGCAACCTCGAACGCTGGGCCAAGCAGGGCGTACTGCTTTTGAATGCTACATTGACGGTGCAGGCAGCCTCGGCGGGCTCGCACCAGGGAAAAGGATGGGAGCAGTTTACCGACGCGGTCATCAAATGCGTGTCCGATGAGAAAAGCAATATCGTGTTCATGCTCTGGGGCAGGTACGCGCAGGAGAAAGGCGCGGTGATCGACGCAGCAAAGCATTATGTGTTGAAAGCGAAGCACCCCTCGCCGATGTCGGCTAATGGTGGCGGCTGGTTTGGAACGAAGCATTTCAGCAAGGCCAACCAATACCTGGAAAGCAAAGGTCTCGAACCGATCAACTGGTAGTTGTGCAAATAAAAAGAGAGCCGGGATGCCCGGCTCTCTTTAAGATTTTCACTCCTATTACTATTATTAATTACTTCTCGATGTTGGAATTCATCTCCAACACTTTGTCCCAGTGGCCTTCGTTGGCCTTCACGAATGCAACTCTGTCGGCATTCAATGAGTATTCCCGGGCAGCTTCGTTGGTGCGGAAAGTCAGGTAGTGGATCACATCAAATTGCTCACCGTTGTTATCCGACTTCTGCACATGTCCCGCCGAGTAGGCTACGACATCTTTTACTGCTTTCTTCATGGTCGCAAAATCGCGCAGGTGTTTTTCAACTTCCTGTGTAGTAGTACCCGGTTTGAACTTGATACAAACCACTCGCTGGATTTCGGCGGGCTTGTGTGGCACATAAGCTCCGTAAATGACCAGCATGAATACGCAAAGCGCGAAAATAGGGACTAAATATCCTAATGTTTTATTTCTAGTTCTCATTGTAGCAAATTCAATAAATGCAATTGTCTATTTCTCTTGCTACAAAGGTAAAACTTAAATCGATTATTGTATTATTTGGATATTAAATATAAATAATTTTGAAAATTTAATAATTAAGAAAAGAAACATCCCCCGAAGATCTACTTTCCAAAATATTATTCTGAGACTAATTTTTTGTAAAATTTTCTAATAGCCCTGTCAATCAGGTAACTATCGGTGCCTTCGGAGATAAAAGTTTACCGTTTGGAAAAAACAAGTTTCAAAAAAGTGCATTTCTGTTACCTTTTTTTGCAAATGACGTCTCAACAGGTGTAAAAGTCATAAAAACACCTTCCAAAGATTGTATGGGACCATTTGCTATTTCAAGGCGAAAAAAATCTGAAAAAAACCGATTTATTTTTAAAAATGTGCTGAATTTCAGCCTGCTTGTCCTGTTTTTGACGCTGGAATGCGGTGCTAAATGCCATTGGGGCTTCTGGGCGCACAAGCGGATCAACCGTTTGGCGGTTTTTCGGCTGCCGGTTGAAATGCAGGTTTTCTACAAAAAGTACACGGATTACCTGTCGGAGAATGCGGTGAATCCCGACAAACGCCGGTACGCGGTGGTAGGTGAAGCGGAGCGTCATTTCATCGATCTGGATGTATACGGCGACAGTGCATTTGCAGTACTTCCAAAATACTGGCAGGCTGCCGTGCAGAAAATAGGGGAGGATAGCCTCCGTAAACACGGTATCGTACCCTGGCATGTTCAGATAGCCGCTTCACAACTCACAGCCGCATTCAGGGAGAAGAATACCTCCCGGATTCTGCGCATTTCGGTGGACCTCGGGCATTATATCGCCGACGCGCACGTGCCGCTACACACCACGCGAAACTACAACGGGCAGCTTACCGGTCAGGATGGTATTCACGGTTTCTGGGAATCACGGTTGCCTGAGCTGTTTGCGGAGGATTACGATATGTGGCTCGGGCCTGCGGTTTACCGAAAGGATATTGCGAGGGACATTTGGAAAGTCGTCGAAGACTCGCATGCGGCCATGGATTCGGTGCTGTTATTTGAGCAGCAATTGACAGAAATCTTCAAAGCCGATAAGAAGTACAGTTTCGAGCTTCGGAACAATGTCCTTACCCGCATGCATTCGCGTGAATTTTCGGAGAAATATCACCATATGCTTGCAGGGCAGGTTGAGAAGAGAATGCGCGCTTCCGTGCAAATGGTGGGTGATATTTGGTACACGTCCTGGGTTAATGCCGGGCAGCCGGATTTGGCCACATTAATAAATTCCGGTGTCGATGAAACGGAGCCGAATACAGAAGCCGCCGAACCGCAAAGCTGGTTGCAGCGACTTCTGAATGTACGAGCGGAGTCAGACAATTAGCAATCGTTACTATTAATTGCTGGCCGATCCATTACCGGAACCGGAGATGAGCACTTTGGCGGTTACCAGCAGTTGCCCTACGTGCCGTTGCGTATGTTCGGCCGCGTGAAAAAGCAGGCCCAAATGCGTGGATGGCACCATAGCGCGGCCTACGTAACGTATTTCAGTTAAAGTATCTGGACTGGTATCACGGAGCTGTTTCAAAGCGATTTCCAGTTGGTTGCTGAACTGATCGAGCAAATGGTTATAAGTACAATCTTCAAACGGCTCCTTTCCCTCACTTTTCAGGAACGCCATCTGGCTTTCGCTCAGCGATTCCTCACGCGCATACGTGAACAGGCGGTCGAGCACACCTGCGAGGTGCTGCAAATGGAAGCCTACCGACGCGACGTTGGCCGGTTTTTCCCAAAGCAGTTTAGAAGGAAATGCATTGGCGAAAATGCCCAGTTCCTCACGCGCCTGTAACAATGCGTGCGCGACGGGTTGGAGCAGATCGGGCACGTCGGGAAGCGGCCCGCGGAGCCATACTTCGAGTTGTTCGTTGTTTTGCATGGCTGAAAATAAACGAAAAAGGGGCCTTTTTACAAGCCCCTTTCCGCACTAATTGTTGTCAGAATTTATTTTGCAATGTCGATCTGCACCGGCTTGCCTTTGATGGTGTTACCATCCATCGCACGCAATACCGCACGCGCATCGCGCTCAGGCACGTCCACGAATGTGAATTTGTCGTAAATGTCGATCGCACCGATGGTTTTGCCCGGGATGTTGGCTTCGCCGGCAATAGCGCCCACGATATCCTTCGGCATGATGTGGTCTTTGCGACCAAGGCTGAGGAACAAACGTGTCATACCAGCTTCGGGAGCGGATTGACGACGTTCGCCACGGTCACCACCGCGCTCACCACCACGTGGTGCGTAACGGTCGCCTCCGCGGTCTCCGCCACGGTCGCCAAAGCGGCCACCTTCACGACGGTCTCCGCCTCTTTCGAAACGGCTTCCGCCCTCACGGCGATCGCCTTTTGCATAACGGTCGTTGCCACCTTCACGGCGGTCGCCACGACGTTCTTCCCATGCCAGGTTGCTGTCGGCATATTCGTTTTTCTGAACGCCCATGATCTGCTTCGCCATTGCGCCAACGATTTGCTCGGTTGAGAAACCGCTGTGGTGCAGCATTTCCAGTACGTCGTTGTACAGGCCTTCGTCTTCGGTTTCTTTGATAGAGGCTGAAATATTCTCTACGAAACGCGCTTTACGAACACCTACGATATCTTCGAATGAAGGGATAACGCCTTTTTCGATTTTTACTTTGGTATATCCTTCAATGGATTTCAAACGGTATTTTTCGTCACGGGCTACGAGTGAGAATGCCTTACCGGACATCCCCGCGCGGCCTGTACGACCAATACGGTGTACGTAATATTCTTCATCCATCGGAATGTCGTAGTTAATCACGCCATCCAGGCCGCTTACGTCGATACCACGCGCCGCAACGTCAGTCGCAACAAGGATAGTGGTTACACCAGCCTTGAATTTGCTCATTACATTGCTGCGTTGTTGCTGGCGCAGGTCACCATGGATACCTTCGGAAGCATAACCGCGCAATTGCAGGTCTTCCACGATCTCGTCCACCTTACGCTTGGTATTACAGAAAACCAACAGGGACTTAATGTGGTGCATATCGATCAGGCGGGTCATTACCTCGACTTTCGCCTGTGGCTTCACCTCGAAATAAACCTGCTCGATATTCTGGTTGGTCAGCTCGTTGCGAACGACTTTGATCAATGTAGGGTCGTTCAGGAAGCGTTTGGTGATCGACATAATCGGCTTCGACATGGTTGCCGAGAAGAGGATCGTCTGGCGATCTTCCGGCATGTCGGCCAGAATGCTCTCGATGTCCTCACGGAAGCCCATATCGAGCATCTCGTCAGCCTCGTCGAGTACCATCATACGTACTTCGTCGAATTTCAGGGTGCGGCGCTCCATGTGGTCCATTACACGGCCAGGAGTACCTACTACTATATGTACTCCTTTTTTCAGGGAGCGGATCTGACGGTCGATCGAGTCACCACCGTAGATGGCTTCGATGCGCACACCGCGCACATATTTGGCCAGACGGCCGATTTCTTCGGATACCTGCACCGCGAGTTCGCGGGTTGGGCAAAGGATCAGGGCTTGTACTGCGTTGTTGGAAGTGTCAATTCTTTCCAGCACCGGAATTCCGAAGGCAGCCGTTTTACCGGTACCCGTCTGGGCCTGACCAATTACGTCAGAACCCTGCATTACTGCCGGGATTCCCTGTGCCTGTATCGGTGAGGGTTTTACAAAACCCATTTCTTGCAAGGCTTTCAGGATGTTTTCGTTGAGTCCAAGCTCTTCGAAAGTTTCAAAAGTTTCAGTAGTCATTCTATTGCTTTTAGTATTAATTCTTGATTTGAACGGCTGTTCCGGGGAAGGCGACGATGGCGGGCCATAACATAATGATCCTATGGGCAAGGCCCAACGTATGCATTAGTTCCAATAGAAATTGGACCATCTCACCGGTATCCGGCTGTAATCGGTAAATAATTGAAAGGGATCGCGCAAAGCCCACCACAACCATCCGTGGGGCTCTGCATGTGAACGGTAGGTCCAGCCGGGACAAATTTTTGAGGCTGGCAGGTGATCTGAAATGTACTAGACCGTTTATGAAGCAGAGAAGCGAACGGATGTTCCTTCAAAATTGTGACGCAAAAGTAAGAACAATATTCCGTAATCGCAATGCCTTCAAGAAAGTAATTGTAATATTTTTAGAAAACAAAAACCCGGCACATTAAAAATGGCCGGGTTTATCTAGTCAGGTTTGCTGATTCAGAATAATTCTTTGACGTCCGTATAAGGTAAATGCCATGCTTCGGCAACACCTTTAAATACTACTTTTCCGTGAACGACATTCAATCCTTTACGCAGTTCCTCGTTGGTAGAACAAGCCTGTTTCCAGCCCTGGTTGGCCAATTGCAATGCATAGGGGAGGGTGGCGTTGGTGAGTGCGAGTGTGGAGGTGTAGGGGACTGCGCCGGGCATGTTGGCCACGCAATAATGTACGACGCCGTCGACTTCATAGATCGGATCTTCGTGCGTGGTAGCTTTCGAAGTTTCGAAACATCCACCCTGGTCGATGGCCACGTCAACCATCACGGTTCCGGGTTTCATCAGTTTGAGCATATCGCGGGTAATGAGCGAAGGGGCTTTCGCGCCCGGTATCAACACGCCACCGATGATCAGATTTGTACTTTTGATCAATTCCCGGATGTTGTATTCGTTGGACATGACTGTATCCACGTTCGCCGGCATAATGTCTTCCAGGTAACGCAGCCGCGCGAGACTGATATCGACGATCGTTACATTTGCTCCTAATCCGGCCGCCATTTTGGCCGATTGCGTTCCTACGATCCCGCCGCCGAGTACCAGCACATTCGCCGGTTTCACGCCGGCGACGCCGCCGAGCAGGATACCGAACCCGCCCATGGGTTTTTCGAGGTATTTGGCGCCTTCCTGGATCGCCATACGGCCGGCTACTTCGCTCATCGGAACGAGCAATGGCAAGCTTCTGTCTGTTTTTTCGACGGTTTCATAAGCGAGGCAAACGGCTTTGCGCCCGATCATGGCGTGGGTAAGGGGCTCGGAGGAAGCGAAGTGGAAGTAGGTGAAGAGGAGCTGGTTTTCTTTAATTAGTGGGTATTCACTTTCAATGGGTTCTTTTACTTTAATGATCATTTCGGCAATGCCGTAAACTTCTTCGATCGTTGGGAGAATGCCGGCGCCTGCTTGTGTGTATTGTTCGTCGGTAAAACCGCTGCCTTTGCCCGCCTCTGCCTGCACGTACACTGTGTGTCCGTGCTTACGTAGCTCTGTGACTCCTGCGGGCGTTAAAGCTACCCGGTTCTCGTTGTTCTTGATTTCTTTGGGGACGCCAATGACCATCGGTATGTGTAGTGTTTTATAGTTTAGATTAATGGGTCAAAATTAAATTTTGGCAGAAAAACATACTATAAGGGGCAAAAAAGACAGAAAAGAAAACTATTTTTGGTCTTATCCGTAAGAAAAATTTCTGCCGGGAACGTTCACAGCCCACACTCAGCCACAAAAAATACTTTATGCAGCCCGACCAGACCGACCGTAAAATCCTGGACCTTTTGCAGCAGAATGCCCAAATGACGATCAAGGAGATCGCGAGTAAGATCAATTTGTCGGTCACGCCCGTGCACGAGCGCATACGTAAGCTTGAAAAAGAGGGATTTATCGATAAATATGTGTGCCTGCTCAACCGTAGGAAGCTGGGGAAGGGGCTAGTGGTATACTGTAATGTCACACTCGATAAACAGCGCAAGGAAAGCTTCGAAGACTTTAATCAGGCCATTGTGCAAATGCCGGAAGTGCTCGAATGCTCGGTGGTTTCGGGCAACTTCGATTACATGCTGAAAGTGGTCGTCGAGGATGGCGAGGCTTACAATCAATTTTATCAGCATAAACTTTCTGCCCTGTCGAGCGTGTTACACATCAGCAGTTATTTCGTAATTTCCGAAATCAAGTACACCACCGGAATCGCTGTATTGTAATTCACAACGCTATTTAAACTGATCATCAGGCCGGTAGGCGCGCGCTGATCGCATAATGCCCAGCATATGAACAAGAATTTTAAGGATGGCCTGAACCTGATGTCGAAAGTGACGCCGAAGCGTGCGTGGAATGCGGTGCAGATATTGGGAAGCTATTTTTATTCCAAAATGACGGGAAACCCGGTACACTGGGGAATGCCGATCGCCATTTCTTTCGAACCCACGACTTCCTGCAACCTCCGCTGCCCCGAATGTCCCAGCGGCCTTCGATCATTCACACGGCCAACCGGGATGATGGAAGAGCAATTGTACAAAAGGACGATCGACGAGCTCGGAGATACCTTATTATACCTGATATTTTACTTCCAGGGCGAGCCATATCTACATCCGAAATTCTTCGAACTCGTAAAATACGCGCACAACAAAGGTATTTACACCGCCACTTCCACCAATGCGCATTACCTTACCGACGAGAAAGCCCGCAAAACCGTGGAATCCGGCCTCGATCGCCTGATCATTTCCATCGACGGCACCACACAGGATGTTTACCAGCAATACCGTGTCGGCGGAAACCTTGAAAAAGTGCTGGAAGGAACGCGCAACATCATTAAATGGAAGAAGGAATTGAAATCCGCGACGCCGCATGTGATATTCCAGTTCCTGGTAGTGAAGCCCAACGAGCATCAGATCGAAGATGTGAGAAAGCTGGCCGAGGAGATGGGTGTGGATGAAGTAGGACTGAAAACCGCGCAGATTTACGATTACGAGGAAGGCTCCGATCTGATCCCCACCATTGAAAAGTATTCGCGCTACCAGGTGCAGGAAAACGGGAAGTATTCTATTAAAAACAAATTCGTAGACCATTGCTGGAAAATGTGGCATTCCTGCGTGATCACCTGGGACGGCGCCGTGGTACCCTGCTGCTTCGACAAGGACGCCGAGTACAAGCTGGGCGATATGAAAACTTCGACTTTCCGTCAGCTATGGAAGGGTAAGAAGTACCGAGACTTCCGCGCTTCGTTGATCAGATCCCGTTCAGAGATAGAGATGTGCAAGAACTGTACGGAAGGCACGCAGGTGTGGGCGTGAAACATTTTGCCAATTTTTCGTCCAATTTATTTTTAATTAAATAATAATATCATTTAAAATCTTGATAGTCAAGTAGTTTGATGTTTTCTTGAAAACTCCGTGGAACATTTCTTGGTAGATTGCCCCGAATAATAGAAATTTGACATTGGTAACTCAAATGAATACATGGGCAAAGTAATTGCAATTGCAAACCAAAAAGGAGGGGTAGGGAAAACCACCACTGCTATTAACCTTGCAGCCAGTTTGGCTGCGCTTGAATTCCGCACACTCATTATCGATGCCGACCCGCAGGCCAACTCAACGTCGGGGCTCGGTTTCAATCCGCAGGAGATGGAAAACAGCATTTACGAATGCATGGTGGAGCAGGCCAGAACTTCGGAAATTATCCTGCAAACCGATTTCCCCAACCTCAACCTGCTGCCGTCGCATATTGACCTGGTAGGAGCGGAGATCGAGATGATCAATCTTAAAAACCGGGAACACCGGATGAAGGACGCGATCGAAGAAGTGCGTAATGACTACGACTTCATCATTATAGACTGCTCTCCTTCACTTGGCCTTATCACGATCAACAGCCTCACCGCCGCCGACTCGGTGATCATTCCCGTACAATGCGAGTATTTCGCATTGGAAGGATTGGGTAAACTGTTGAATACCATTACCATCATTCAGTCGCGACTGAATACCAACCTGATCATCGAGGGTATCCTGCTCACGATGTACGACCTCCGCCTGCGTCTGTCCAACCAGGTGGTTTCCGAGGTTACCAACCACTTCGAATCTCTTGTTTTCAACACCATCATACCTCGTAACGTACGTATCAGTGAGGCGCCGAGCTTCGGGATTCCTGTCATGGCACAGGATTCGGACAGCAAGGGGGCCGTTAGCTATCTGAACCTTGCAAGAGAGATTCTCAGTAAAAACGGTTTGCTCTCTTCCGACAGAGTGAACTGATCACGATAGTACGAACAGGCAATGGAGAATAGCAGCAAGACGAAAAAAATGACCGGACTTGGAAGAGGATTAGGCGCTCTTCTGCAAGACTCCGAGAAAGTCAACACGACCAGGACCAATACGCGCCTGTCGCCGACGGAGGTCATCGGCTCGATGAACGAGATCGACGTGAGCCAGATCGAGGCGAACCCTTACCAGCCACGAACGAAGTTTGACCAGGAATCGCTGGAAGAACTCGCCGATTCCATCCGTGTACAGGGCATTATCCAGCCCATTACGGTACGCCAGCTTTCTGAGGACTCTTATCAGTTGATTTCCGGTGAGCGTCGTTTGCAAGCGTCCCGCTCGCTCGGGATGACGAGCATTCCTGCCTATATCCGTACCGCCAACGACCAGCAAATGCTGGAAATGGCGCTGATAGAGAACATTCAGCGTGAAAACCTGAATGCGATCGAGATTGCATTGAGCTACCAGCGGCTGATCCTCGAATGCAGCCTGAAACAGGAAGAGTTGGGTGCGCGCGTAGGTAAGAACCGCACGACCGTCAATAACTATATCCGTTTGCTCAAACTGCCGCCTGTGATCCAGGCATCGCTACGTGACGATAAGATCAGCATGGGGCATGCCCGGGCGCTGATCACGATCAATAGCGACCAGAGCCAGCTCAAAATTTTTAACCAGATCATCGAAGAAGGATGGTCCGTAAGGAAGGTGGAAGACGAGGTGCGCAAGCTCGGAATGATGAGCAATATCGCCACCGAGTCCAAAAAACAGCCGACAATTAATCAGGAAATAAAGTCGTTACAGTTCCAGCTTTCGTCCTTTTTTGGGGCAAAAGTGTCCGTTAAGAGTAATGATGAGCACAAAGGCGAAATCAAGATCCCTTTTGGCTCTCAGGACGAACTGAAAAAGATTTTAGAAACACTGAAATTCAAATAAGCGTTGAAAAACTGGGTATTGTTAGGGTTGATTTTGCTGGTATCAGGTCGGATCGCAGCACAGACAGAGCGTAAGAAAGATAGTCTGAATACCGAAAAATTGCCGGCTGTCGCGTTGGATAGCACTACTCTTGCCCGGGCGGATTCGTTAAAAAACGTTAAAAAGAAGTGGATGCCGGTGCCGAAAACCGCCACGAGATTGGCATTCATCCCAGGGGCCGGGCAGCTTTACAATCGCGATTACTGGAAGGCGCCCATCGTGTATCTCGCATTCGGGGGAGGGCTTTATACCTATTACCTGAACACGATCAAGTACCACGATTTTTTGAATGCGTACGAGTCGTTTTACATTCTGGACAAGAACAACCCGAAATACGGCCAACGAAAACCGGAGCTGGCCAGCGACGACTCCACAGTGAGGGTCAGGGTCAGGAACCTGTTGAACACGAGCAGCGAATACCGCGATGCGACGCACAGCCAGATCGTCCGTCAGAAGAATTACTGGCGCAGGAACCGGGGCTTTGCCATTATTGTAACCGGCCTGATTTACACGCTGTCGATTATCGAGGCCAATGTAGCAGCACATTTGAAGACCTTCGACCTTTCGGACGACCTGACCATCAATGTGAGCCCGAAACTGAACCAGCCGTCGATGCGGACCCCTACGCCGGGTGTGCGGGTGGTTTTTAATTTTAAGTGATTTAAAAGAGTACTGATTTTCAAATATTAGATTAATGAGAATACTATTACTGGGGTACGGAAAGATGGGGAAAACGATCGAACAGATTGCCGTTGACCGGGGGCATTCGATCGTGGGTAAAATTGATGTGCAAAACCGTGCGGATATGGATAAGCTGCAAACCGCCGATGTAGATGTGGCGATCGAGTTCAGCTCACCGGAATCCGCTTTTGAAAATATCATGTATTGCCTCAAAAAAGGCTGGCCGATCGTGTGCGGTACCACAGGCTGGCTCGACCGCCGCACGGAAGTGGAGGCACTTTGCAAGGCCCAGTCCGGATCCTTCTTCTACGCATCCAATTACAGCATTGGTGTTAACCTGTTCTTTCGCCTCAACCGCATGCTGGCTCGCCTGATGAACGGGCACGAGTACCAGAGTTCGATGACGGAGGTTCACCACATTCACAAACTCGACGCGCCCAGCGGCACAGCCATTACCCTCGCGGAAGGCATTATCGAGGAAATAGGGAACGTCGACGGCTGGAAGCTGGCTCCTGACAATGAAGAAGGTTACCTGCAAATCCTGGCCGAGCGCCGCGGCGAAGTACCCGGCACCCACATTGTCCGCTACGAATCGGAAGTGGATACGATTGAAATATCCCACACGGCCCACAACCGCCAGGGTTTCGCATTGGGCGCCGTGGTAGCTGCCGAATGGCTTCCGGGCAAATTCGGGGTGTTCGGGATGAACGACCTCCTCAAAATTTAAAGTATTCTAACTATCAATCATCGCATGGCTGTTAATAGAGAGTTGACTTCCAGTTCAGTTGAATCCAAAAAGAAGAAGTCACCGGTACGGGAGTGGTTCGACTCCATTTTGTTCGCGGTAGTGGCCGCAACGTTGATCCGCTGGCTGTTTTTTGAAGCATTTACCATTCCTACGCCTTCGATGGAGAACAGTCTGCTCGTGGGCGACTTCCTTTTCGTGAGCAAGCTGCATTATGGTACCCGCACGCCGAAAACGCCTTTGCAGGTACCGCTCACGCACCAGACGATCTGGGGAACCAACATTCCTTCTTACACGAGCCTGATCCAGTTGCCGCAATACCGCCTGCCGGGTTTCAGCGAAGTGAAGCGGGGCGACGTGGTGGTATTCAACTATCCTCCCGAATTGCAGCATCCGGTTGATTTGAAAACCAATTATATCAAACGCTGCGTCGGTATTCCGGGTGATAAAGTGGAAGTACGCGACTTGCAGGTGTACGCGAACGGCCAGGCGATGGAAAACCCGCCGCGCATGGAGAACGAATACTTCGTGGCAACTACGACGGCCGTTAATGAAGAGAAAGTTTTCCGTGAAAACGGGGTTTCGGAATTCAATACCTATACCGAAGGCGATAACGACACGATCAGAGGAAACGAGCAAATGGGTTACCTGGTTTTTACGACCACGGAGATCGCTGCGAAGCTTAAAACCTATGATTTTGTAAAAAACATTACCCTCGTGAAATCACCAAAGGATATCAGCGAGCCGATGCTTTATCCTAATTCGTCGCTTTTCAAATGGAACCGCGACAACTATGGCCCGATCACCGTGCCCAAAGAGGGCATGACGGTGCAGCTGACGCCTGAAAATATCGCGACTTACGGACCGGTTATCAAAAACTATGAGGACAACGAAGACGTCGTAATCGACGAAAAATCGGTTAAAGTGGGAGGAAAGGCCATTACCAGCTATACATTCAAGCAGGATTACTACTTTATGATGGGGGATAACCGCCACAACTCGGCGGATTCACGCTATTGGGGTTTTGTTCCAATGGACCACATTGTAGGTAAGGCTGTATTCGTGTGGATGTCCATCGACCCGAATCCGACCAGCTTCTTTAACAAGATCCGTTGGAGCCGCATTTTCAGGGTTATCAATTAGCGATCTGAATATAGATATTGTCGAAGGGAAGGCTGAAAGTCTTCCCTTTTCTTTTGTGTATTATATATAAATTAATATTATATAGTGATTATCGATTTATAGAGATAAAAAGTATATTGCGTAGCGAATTCATCGCTAACCCATTACTTTCTATGTCAGTAGCAGAAACAATTTCAAAGCCGACCAGCACCCCTAAAAAGAAATCTGCCGCCCGCGAATGGTTCGACTCGGTACTGTTCGCCGTCGTTGCCGCCACATTGATCCGCTGGTTATTTTTCAGCGCGTTCGTCATTCCTACGCCTTCCATGGAAAATAGCTTGCTGGTGGGCGACTACCTGTTCGTGAGCAGGCTGCATTATGGTACTACCACGCCGGTTACGCCCTTGCAGGTACCGCTCTCGCATCAAACGATCTGGGGTACGAATATTCCTTCTTATCTCGACTGGATCCAGCTCCCGCAATACCGCCTGCCGGGGTTTACGGATATTAAAAATGGCGATGTAGTCGTGTTTTACCTGCCGGTGGAACATCCGGATATGTACAAGAAATACAGCAATGTGCTTCCGGACCTGCATCCGCACCCGACCGATCTGCGTTCCAATTACATCAAGCGATGCGTGGGTATTCCGGGTGACAAGCTGGAAGTCCGGCTCGGGCAGGTGTACGTGAACGGGCAGGCGCAGGCGTCGCCCGTGCGTATGCAGAACGAGTATTTTGTTTCTGTTAAAACGGCCGTGAATGAGGAGAATGTGTTCCATAAAAACGGGATCGTAGACTACGCCCCATTTACCGAAACATTCGGCGACAGCATTGCTGCGAATGATGAAATGGGGTATGTGGTGAAAACGACGGGTGCTTTGGCGGAGAAACTGAAAACCTACGATTTCGTGAAGCGCGTGCAACCGGTGTTTATGGAAAAAGGACTGAAAGAACCTTATCTCTTTCCGGCCAGCGATGCCATTGACTGGAACAAAGATAATTACGGGCCAGTAATCGTACCCAAAGCCGGCATGACCGTTCCGTTAACCGAAGTCAATATTGCGCTTTACGGAGATATTATCCGCAATTTCGATGGTAACGAGAATGTAGTGGTTGACAAAGACAAAATCACGATCGGCGGTAAGCTAATCACCAGCTACACTTTTGAACAGGATTACTATTTCATGATGGGCGACAACCGCCACGATTCCGCCGATTCGCGGTACTGGGGCTTTGTACCCAAAGATCATGTGGTAGGAAAAGCTGTTTTCGTTTGGATGTCCATTGATCCAAATCCTACCAGTTTTATCAAAAAAATCCGTTGGGACCGTATTTTTAGGAGTATTGATTAGAAAGGAAAAGGAGGAAGAAGAAAGGGTCTTACGCCTTTCTTCTTCCTCCTTTTCCTCCATTAAAATTACTCTTCCTGCGAAAAGATCAAAGCCGAATAGGGCGGGATTTGCAATGAGCCGAATTGTCCGCAGTCGTCCATTTCACCTTCCATCGTGTCGATGTCGAAGACGCCGAGGTGTGAGAAATCCGCGTCATAATATTCGTTGTCGCTGTTGAACCGGAGGTTCCATTTACCCGCACGCGGGAACCCGACTTTGTAATCGGAGAAGGTTTCCGTTGAAAAATTGAAAACGACCACGACGCTGTCTTTGGGACCACCTTCGTCCCAGCGGTGCATTACGATCACCTTCTTCTCATTATCCTGCCTGATAATCGCTGAATTTTGTCCTTGGAGACCTTTGGTTACGCCAAACCAGTTTCTGCGGATGTGGATCATGTCGCGGTGCAATGCTGCGAAGCCGCTGAATTTTTCAAGCCTTGACCAGTCGATCGGGTCGCTGTCCGAAAACCATTTGTCTTCCAGCAGCGGCTGCCCCTGGAATATCATCGGAATGCCGGGAGAGGTGAGTACCAACGCTACGCCTAATGCAGCACGTTTTTTGGAATACCAGTTATTTACGTCGCCATCCGCGATTTCCTCGGCCACACGCGCCTGGCCATTAGCTACTTCGTCGTGCGATTCGGTGTAGATAATGCGCTGGAACGAGTCTGCATTGTAGCGGTTGGTGATGGCCGCCACCACGCTGTCCATATTTCGGTCCTGATCGTTGGCCGTAATGATAGCGTCGCGGATCGAATGCACGAACTCCGCGTCCCATTGTGAGCCGTATCCCAAACCGCCATTCTCGACCGAATTGGTAATGAAATCCAGCGAATGCATATCCTCGGCGATGGTAATGCAATTGGCGCAGCTTTCGCGGATATCCTTATTGATCCATTGCATGAGCGAAATGCCTTCCGGTATGTCGTCGCCGGGATTGCCGTTGGCTTTTACATTGCGTATGTAAGGCACCATATCCATGCGCAGGCCGTCGATGCGGTAGTCGCGGAGCCACATCATGGCATTGTCGTGTACGTATTGGCGCACTTCGCCGCGGCCATAATCGGGGCGGGTGTTGCCCCACGGCGTTTCGGAGCGCCAGTCGTTATAGAAATAAATTCCGCCGCCATCGTTCTCGTGCCAGCCGTCGAACTGCCAGAGATCAAGGTCGGAGGGCCCGAAATGGTTGTATACCACATCGAGGATTACGGCTATACCTGCCTCATGGGCGGCTTTGACAAATGCTTTCAATCCGTCCGGACCGCCGTAATCGGATTCGATCGCAAATGGATTGGCCGGGTTGTAACCCCATGACCTCGAACCCGGAAACTCCGAGCAGGGCATGAGCTCAACAGCATTAAAACCCATATCTTTTAAATAAGGAATCCGCTCGATAGCCGTGTAAAATGTACCAACCTGCCCCTGTTCCTTTACATTGAAAGTGCCTACGTGGAGCTCATAAATCACCAGCTCATGCCAGCCGGGCATTTGAAAACTCACATCCTGCCAGTCGAAGGTTTCGTGGTTGTACACGACGCAATTGCCAGCGGAGTTGGTCATTTTTAAAGCATAGGGATCGTTGCGATGCAACTCGCCTGACGGTGTTTCGAGGATGTATTTGTATTCGTCGCCCTCCTTCGAATTTTCGATCAGCGCGCCCCACATGCCGTTCTCCTCGGGTTGGAGCGGATTGGCGGAGGCATCCCAGTCGTTGAAACTTCCTATGACCGAAACGCTTTCTGCATGCGGCGCCCATACACGATAGTAAACCCCTTCGGGATGGCAGGTGGCACCCATGCCTTCAAAATGTTGCTCGGTTTCGGTTACTTCGGTTTCGAGGTTTTCCATATATGATTTTCAGATTATTGTTTATTTTTGAAAATGAACTGCTGACGTATATTCGCAAAATGCATGCCAGGCGTCGGCATTCCACAAACTCAACCTACACACTATATTATGCAAGCATCCTCCGACGCAGAGAAAATCTGCATCCTTTCGCTTATGCACACGCCCGGAATCGGGGCGGTGACTATCCGCCAGCTCATTAGCTATTGTGGAAGCGCTTCTCAGGTTTTTAATGCGGATTACAAAAAGCTCATTAAAATTCCCGGTATCGGCGACAAGATCGTGAAAGCGGTTTTAGGTAAAAACACGCTCGAACTGGCTGAAAAAGAGCTCGCGCAATGCCGCAAGACAGGAACCCAACTACTTTTCTTCAACGAGCCCGACTACCCGGCGCGACTCCGGCCGCTGTACGATGCGCCTGTTGCATTGTATGCGAAAGGGAATACCGACTTCAACTGGCCGCGCACGGTAGGGATCGTGGGAACGCGGAAAATCAGTGAATATGGCAAGTCGGTAACTGAAAATATCATTCGCGAGCTTGTACCTTACCAACCACTTGTGGTAAGCGGGCTGGCCTATGGTGTGGATATCACTGCACACCGGCAATGCATGAGAAGCAACCTGTCTACATTAGGTGTAATGGCCAGCGGGCTGGACGTGATCTATCCCGCCGTCCACCAGCGTACCGCATTTGAAATGCAGGACAATGGCGGGATCGTCACCGAGAATGCGCTGGGGACGAAGCCGGATTTTATGAGATTTCCGGCGCGGAACCGAATTATTGCGGGGCTGAGTGATGTTACCATTGTAGTGGAATCGGGGCGCACAGGCGGGAGCCTGATCACGGTAGAGTTTGCACAGAATTATCATCGGGAGGTTTTCGCGGTGCCTGGTGCTATTAACGAGCCGCAATCGGAGGGCTGTAACTTTCTGATCCGTGATCATAAGGCAGCGATTTTCACATCGGTGGCGGATATGGCGCAAGCGCTGGGCTGGGGTGAAGGAATACCGGAAACTACGCCTGCTGCTTCATTTGAACAGTCGGTAATGACTTTCGAGGGCTTTACGCAAGACGAAGGCCAGGTGCTCTCGCTTTTGAAGCAGCAGGGTGCGATGCAGATCGACGAGTTGGCGTGGCAATCAGGTATTCGCCTGAACCGGCTGGCTACGCTGCTGCTGAACCTCGAATTCCAGGGGATGGTCCGGTCGATGCCGGGCAAGAAATACGGGTTGATTTAAATGCATGGATAAGAGTATCATTCAGTTGATTAAGGAAGGGGAGGGGCTCACCATCGAGTTCAAGCGAACGGTGGATAGTCCTTTCAAGATTGCCAAAACCATTGTTTCCTTCGCCAATACCTCGGGGGGCGATTTGCTGATCGGCGTGGCTGATCATGGGGCTGTCCTGGGTGTACAATCGGAATTACGAGAGTTACAAAAGCTCGAAAAAGCGCTGGTGAAACTGATTGAGCCGGAGTTGGTGGTTCAAATCAAGACCGAGAATCTGGACGGTAAAAAAGTAATGCGGGTGACGATCCATGAAAGTGAAGACAAGCCACATCACGCATTGAATGAGAAAGGAGAACGCATCATTTACATTCGTGTGAAGGACAAAAGCATGCCTATTCCCAGGCTGTTGCTTTACAACGGAGCCGATAGCGAAACAGAGAAACTGTTGGCCACGCGGCATGTCAAAACGTTAATTACTTATTTGAAAGAAACAGATTCCGTGACGGCCAAAGCGTTTTCAAAAATCATCAATATCTCCGAAAAAAGGGCCGAACGCATGTTGCAGGATCTTGCCGCGCGGCAGATTTTACTCAAACTCTCCAAAGGAAAACCGGAAAGTTTCAGCCTCAAATGGACGGAATAAAAATGAGGCTTGCATCCGGATTTCCGGTTGCAAGCCCCCATTGTAGTTTTTCCTGAGAATTAGTTGATACCTACCAATTCCAGTTCAAAAATAAGGTCCTGGCCCGCCAACGGGTGGTTAGCGTCCAATACCACGTAAGTTTCAGTTACTTCTCTTACAACTACCGGGATAACCTGGCCGCCATCCTGGTGCATATTCAGCGTACCGCCAACTTCCAAAGGAATGTCAGCCGGAATCTGTGCGCGGTCGAATTTAACGATCATCTCATCGTTCAGTGGACCATAGGCTTCTTCGTTAGGAATATGAATGGTCTTTTTCGCGCCGATTTCCATGCCCGTTACGCCATCGTCGAATCCTTTGATCACCTGTCCGCTTCCCAGAGTGAAGCTCAAAGGCTCACGTCCCTCGGAGGAATCAAAAAGTTGTCCGTCCGGTAAGGTACCTTTATAATGTACCAGCACTTTGTCACCAGCCTTTGCCTGACTCATAGTTCTATATTGATTTGGTTGGAAAAAGCATTCGTAAAGTAATCTTCACGAATGCATGAGAATGTAAATTAGTATGCCCGGGCAAAAACCACGCGTCCTTTCGAAGGCTTGCCCGAGTAAATGCAAACGCCCTCTTCGGCTTCCTGGTTCAGAGGAATGCAGCGAATGGTCGCTTTGGTTTCTTCCTTGATCTTCTCTTCGGTCTCGGAAGTGCCGTCCCAGTGTGCAAGCACAAATCCGCCTTTGGTATCGAGAATATTGTTGAATTCTTCGAACGAATCTGTTTTATAGGTATTCTCTTCGCGGAACGTCAGCGCCTTTTTGTAAATGGATTCCTGAATGTCTTCGAGCAGGTTCTGGATGTAAGCCGCAATGCCGTCTACCGAAACCGTTTCCTTGGTTTTGGTATCGCGGCGCGCTACTTCCACCGTCCCGTTTTCGAGGTCGCGGCCACCCATGGCAAGTCTTACAGGAACACCTTTCAATTCGTATTCCGCGAATTTAAAACCTGGCTTCGTATTGTCGCTATTGTCGTATTTTACGCTGATACCCAGTTTTTTCAGGTCTTTCGTGATTTCCCCCACTTTCTCGGAAATCTGCGCGAGTTGCTCGTCATTCCGGTAAATAGGCACGATCACGACCTGGATAGGTGCCAGTTTCGGAGGCAACACCAGACCGGCGTCGTCCGAATGCGCCATAATGAGCGCGCCCATCAGACGTGTACTTACGCCCCATGAAGTTCCCCAAACGTAATCCAGCTTGCCTTCCTTATCCTGAAATTTCACATCGAATGCAGTCGCGAAATTCTGGCCCAGGAAATGGGAGGTCCCTGCTTGCAATGCTTTTCCGTCCTGCATCATGGCTTCGATGCAATAGGTATCTTCGGCGCCTGCGAAACGTTCGTTAGCTGTTTTCACCCCTTTGATAACCGGAACAGCCATCCATTCTTCGGCGAACTGCGCGTATATTTCAAGCATTTGCTTCGTTTCGGCGATCGCCTCCTGTGCGGTTGCATGCGCGGTGTGGCCTTCCTGCCACAGGAACTCGGCCG
The DNA here is from genome assembly GCF_900109045.1 of Dyadobacter sp. SG02. Lineage (GTDB taxonomy): Bacteria > Bacteroidota > Bacteroidia > Cytophagales > Spirosomataceae > Dyadobacter. The sequence goes on along the minus strand of NZ_FNYL01000021.1, from coordinate 33,442 downwards.
TACGCAGGAACAGGCGTGTACGCATTTCCCAGCGCACGACGTTCGCCCATTGGTTGATGAGCAACGGCAAATCGCGGTACGACTGGATCCAGTTTTTATAAGTGCTCCAGATCACCGTTTCCGACGTCGGGCGAACGATCAGTTCTTCTTCCAGTTTCGCATCCGGGTCAACGATCACCCCTTTGCCGTCAGGATCGTTTTTGAGGCGGTAATGCGTCACTACCGCACACTCTTTGGCAAATCCCTCCACATGCGAAGCCTCCTTGCTCAGGTACGATTTCGGGATGAAAAGCGGGAAATAGGCGTTCGTATGGCCTGTTTCCTTGAACATGTCATCCAGCGCGCGCTGCATTTTTTCCCAGATGGAGTATCCGTACGGTTTGATCACCATACAACCTCTCACCGGAGAGTTTTCGGCCAGGTCGGCGCGTTTCACTAACTCATTGTACCATTCGGAGTAGTTTTCACTTCGTGTTGGCAAGGCTTTACTCATTACTTTGTATTATTTTGGAAATGAAATGGAGTATTACGTTAATCCAGGCCTGTTTTTCAAGGGAGTTGCAAAGATAGTTTTTTATGTTAACTTTGGAATTAATGTATAGTTACGGACGTTTACTTGATATTGGGAACAGGTTTTTTAACTATATTAGCAACAAACTTTTAATCCTTCAAAAGCCATGAGTATGTTCAATAAAGCAAAACATTTGTCTTTGCTGGTGTTGTTGGGAGCTTGGGGATGTACTTCGAATCAATATGCATCACGCTCGGGCGACGGATATGATGATCTCTACGGAGGAAGCTCCGGCGGAGGCCTCGTATTGGCCGACCGCGGAGGTGATCAGGAAGTCTCCCGTTCGGATAATCCGGACTATGCTTATACCGGCAACAATTCCGAAAACGGAACAGCAGACTATTACGACGAAAATTATGTTTCGTCCAGAAACGTAAAACGGCAGGTATCGACAGACGTTGGCTACAATGCCGGTTTTGTCGATGGCTATAATTCAGCCAGCTTAAATAATCCTTATTATGGTGGTTTGGGCTCTTACTGGCCCGGCAGCTATGCAGGTCTGTCGCTTAACTTCGGTTACGGCGGGTTCAGAATGCGTCCTTCATTTGGATTCGGTTACGGATCAGGGTTCGGCTACTCGCCATGGGGCTACGGCAGCATGCTGGGTTATGGCGGTATGATGGGCTATGGCTATGATCCATTTGGTTACAGTCCGTGGGGGTACAGCCCCTGGGGTTACAACAGCATGTACGGCTGGGGTGGTGGCTATTACGACAGCTTCTACGGAGGTTACGGATATTCGCCCTGGGCTTACAGCCGTCCTGTTATCGTGATCAACAACCCGGAAAGAGGCTATTCAAGAACCTACGGCCCGCGTGTAGTGGATGCGAGCAGGAACCGCAGCAGCGAACGTTACAATTCGAACTTCGTGAACTCGTCACGTTCTGAAACTACAACAAGAGGAAGCCGCAATGGTAACCGGGTAATTTCAGGAGATACTTACTCTTCGCCAAGATCTGAACGTTCGGGTCGCGGTAATGCCGTAGCAAACGGCGGCGGAAGAACCAGCGGTGAATCTTACGGTTCACGTGGTGCAGTGGATGGCGGCAATGTATATTACTCACGCCCTCGTTCTGCCAATTCGGGTAACTACTCGTCTGAAGGCGGAAACACCAATGGCGGATCTTACTCATCGCCGCGTTCGTCCAGAGGTTCCTCTTCTACTTACAGCACGCCTTCATACAGTGTGCCGTCGAGAAGCCAGTCGGATTACAGTACGCCTAGCCGAAGCTATTCGACCCCAAGAAGTGAATCTTACAGCGCTCCGACCCGGACTTACAGTCAGCCGTCTCAGCCATCTTACAGTGCTCCTTCCAGAAGTTACAGCGCTCCATCCGGTGGTGGCGGCGGTGGCGGAAGTTCAAGCCGGTCTTCGAGAGGGCCAAGATAATTTACGATTGTCCTGAAACAGAGATACTCATGTCAAACCCTGCAAGATGTCATAATTTTGCAGGGTTTTCGTTTAAATTGTGTTGAAAAAAAGCATTAATTGCCATGTCTAAACCATACTCAGGAATAGCGCTCATATTGTCGCTACTCACTTCATCAGTTGCGTTCGCACAATACGCTACCGACGCCCTTCGGTATTCAGAAATCAACCAGACCGGAACGGCACGCTTTCAGGCGCTGGGCGGGAACCACGCAGCCATCGGCGGTGACGCCAGCTCCATCTATGGGAACCCGGCGGGATTAGGGTTTTATAGCCGCTCTGAGTTTACATTCAGCCCGGCGGTGACGATCGCCGGAACCTCGGCGAGTTACCTGGGAAATACCGATAAGCAAAGCAGCAGCCTGTTTAACATTCCGCAAGCCTCTATCGTGTTTGCCAGCCAGCCCGGATTTCAGCGGAAGTGGAAGCGGTCCTCATTTGGGGTCTCGTTTTCACGCCAGCAATCATTTCAGAACGGATATCTCTACGGCGGAAGGAACAATAATAGCGCATACATTGATAATGTATTGGAGAATGTCAACAATGCAAATCCTCCTTACACGATCAAAGAACTGGAAGATGGTTTGCAAAATAATCCGGGAGGCAATCCGGTAGCCAACTCTATACCGGTAGCCTATTATCAAATGTACCTGATTAACCCTACTAGTGCCTCGGGCCCTCCTTTCACCGCAATAGACGGGCAGAGCGTGGTAGATCAATCAGGTGACTTTACCTCTAAGGGAGCTACATCGCAATGGACATTCGCCTACGCGGGCAACCTGAATGATAAGTTTTACCTCGGAGGTAATGTAGGATTTAGCAGGATCAAATACGAATATTCGTCCAGGTTCAGCGACGATTATATCAACAGCCCGGCGTTGACCTACATTGATCAGTTTGAAGATTTTACGGTGCGTGGTACCGGATTCAATGCGTCGCTGGGTGCTATTTACAAAATCAATCCGATGTTCCAGATCGGAGGAACGCTCATTAGTCCGACTTTCAGCGCGATCAAGGAAACATACAGCCAAAGTGTAGCGGCGGGTTTTGTCGGCGGAAAGGTGAAGGACGCGGATGGAAATCTGATTACCCCGCCCTATACCTCGCTACCCATTTCGCCCAACGACTTTGAATATACCCTCATCGGCCCGATACGCGGGAACCTGGGTGGGACAGTGTTTTTCCAGAATAAAGGTTTTCTCACTGCGACCATTGAATATGCAGGTTACAGCGGCATGCGGGCCAGGACCAGTTTTCTGGATGCGACAGGTAATCAGGACTTTAAGGATAATACAAAAGCGGATGTCAAAGACACATTCCGCAATACCGTTAACTTCCGGCTTGGCGGGGAGATCCGGGCAAAAATCTTCCGTGCGCGCATCGGCGGGGCGTACATTTCCGACCCCTACCTTGACCGCACGGACGGCATCGATCGCAGTAAACTGTTGTTTTCAGCGGGTGTAGGTGTGCGTAATGATCGCTTTTTTGTGGATTTGACGGGCACATTTGCTACTTACAAATCAGCCTACACACCGTATTATCTCAACGATCCCAAAAACTTTGCATCGGTTGAAATTAAAAACCGGCCGGTGAATGTGATGCTGACCGGTGGGGTATTCTTCTGATCGATATTTGTTAAAGGTTATAACTGAAAAAACCTGCTCATCGCAGGTTTTTTCAGTTATAACAGAGGCGTAAGCACTTCGAGTAAATGGCTGACGTCTATTTCCCCTTTCAATGTAAAATCAGCCTTCGAGTAATACGGGAGCCGGTCGGTAATGCGGCTTTGCAGCGTGTCGACGAGCGAGGCAGCGCCGGAGAGAATAGGGCGGTCGTCCTTGCCGTGGTTTTCGATCCTTTTGGCAAGATCCACGGCGGGAACGTCGAGGAAAATACTGACGCCCATTTCTTTGATCACATCCATATTATCGAAGAAACAGGGAGTTCCGCCACCGGAAGCGAGTACAATGCCTTTTTGGATGGCGGTTTCCTTTAAAATCCGGCTTTCTACCTCGCGGAAATAGCTTTCCCCTTGCTGCGCGAAAATGGAGGAAATCTCCATTCCCTGGTCTTTCTCGATCAGCTTATCGAGGTCTACGAACTGGTAATTCAAGGCACGCGCGAGCTTTTTGCCCAACGTCGTTTTGCCGGAAGACATCATCCCGACGAGTATTATATTCTTCATTCTGATGTTGGTGTCGGTCACATTATTTGACTAGGCCCACCACTTCTTCGGCAGTCGGGGTGTCGTTGTAATGCCATTTGCCTTTCACAATGCCGTCTTTCAGTAGCCACAGGCCCGGGTTCGAGCGCGAAATGGTTTTTAGTACCGTCGCATCTACATAATAATATGGAGCAGTAAGCTGATGTTGCGAAAGGAAATTCTCGATATCGGCGCTGTTTCCCGAAGTAAGGATAATCGGCTCGACTCCCTTACCTTTCACGTTATTAATCAGCTTGTTAATATCCGGCAATGCGGCGGTATTAATGTCGGTAAGGCTTTTAATGATCAGGAAAAGTTTTTTGCCCTGGAATGTACCCTCCGTGAAATCTCCCGCATCGTTCCAGACTTTATAATCCGTGATTTTTGGTTTCGCATCTTCGTTGAGTACGATCATTTCCTTGAATTTCAAGGTAGTATCACTCGGATATTGCTCATATTCAAGCGTTTTGCCGTCTTTTTCAAATATGTACTGATATCGCAAAGGCTCCGAATTTTTCATCTGCGCCGGGATGCTCGCGCCTACGCGGTAAGGCAGCAAATCCACAATCGGCAGGTGACGCAACGCGTAAACGGCAACGCCCAGCGAAACGAGGGTGGAGATTACCACAATGATTCCCGTCGGGTACGATTTGAATTTCTTTCGGTAATATACGATCACCAGGATCAGCACCAACAAGAATATATCCTTGCCAAACGAGGTCCACGGCGTGAGCTTAATCGCCGCCCCGAAGCAGCCGCAATCGGTGACTTTATTGAAATACGCCGAATAGAATGTCAGGAATGTAAAAAATACAATGATCGCCAGTAGCAGCCAGGAAATGGTTTTCGGCTTGTAAGCGACGAGTAATGCAATGCCCAGCACAACCTCCGCCGTACAAAGGAATACCGAGAAATACAGCGCCAGCGGTACCAGTCCCATGAAGAAATCATGCAATGCGGGAAGGTCGGTCGCGAAAACCTCGAAGTATTCTTCCAGCTTGTACTGTGTCCCGATGGGGTCGTTCAGCTTGATGATTCCGGAGAAAATGAACAGTAATCCTACTACAACTCGTGAGATCTGGGCAAAGATTTTCATTGCAAACTGGACGGCGGTTTGGTGTGTCTTTGTTAGTTGGTCTGTAAGGCGTTCGATTTGATCAGGCAGAATACCGAATAGTTAATAATATCCTGGTACCCGGCTTTTACACCCTCTGAAACGAGCGTATGTCCCTGATTGTCTTCGATTTGTTTGATCCTTAGCAGTTTCATGAGAATGATGTCGGTCATGGAGCTCACACGCATGTCACGCCACGCCTCACCATAATCATGGTTTTTATTAAACAACAATTCCTTCACTTCGTTCACCTGGGAATTGTAAAGAATTGTTAATGCGGAATCGTCGATGTTTTCGTTTTGCTCTTTCGCCGCGATCTGGATCAGTGCCATCACACAGTAATTAATGATACCGATGAATTCGGAAGACACGTCCTCATTCACTTTCTGCACGCCCTTGTCCTGAATGGTACGGATGCGCTGGGCTTTGATAAAGATTTGATCGGTAATTGAAGGTAGCCGCAGGATACGCCAGGATGTTCCGTAGTCCTTGTTTTTTTTTGTAAAAAGATCTTGGCAATACTGAATGATTTCCTGATATTCCGATTCTGTGGATTTCACTGTTTCAAATGAGTTTTAGACTTTCAGACGGTAGGAAGAGAATGCTTTGATATTCATTCCTTTGCCTGTTTTTGAAAAGAATTTATGTTGCAAGTTAGTAAAAAAACGCTCAATATCCGGGGCACGCTGCTCGATCTGTCGACGCCCGTGGTGATGGGCATTATGAATATCACACCCGACTCCTTTTACTCCGGGAGCCGGGTCGCAGCGGTGGACGAGATCGTCGAAAAGGCTGGCCAAATGCTTTCCGAGGGGGCCGGCATGATCGACATCGGTGGGTATTCCACGCGTCCGGGTGCACGTGAAGTGAGCGCGCAAGAAGAAGCCGACCGTATCGAATCGGCCGTGGAGCCATTAGCTAAATTTTTCCCCGACCTCATCATTTCTGTTGATACCTTTCGGGCCGAAGTCGCTGAAAGGGGCATTCGCAAAGGCGCGCATATCATTAACGACGTGGCCGGCGGAACGCTCGACGACGCGATCTTCGACACCGTCGCCCGCCTGCGCGTACCGTACATATTAATGCATATGCGCGGGACACCGCAAACGATGAACGATCTGACGCATTACGAACGCCTCGTGCCGGACATTCTTCGTGATCTGAGGGAAAAGGCAATAATCTTGCAAAGCAAAGGAGTTGCCGACCTGATTATCGATCCGGGTTTCGGATTTGCGAAGACCATCGCGCAGAATTTCGAGCTGATGCGGGAGCTGGAACAGTTCAAATTGCTCGGTTACCCGGTGCTGGTGGGTATTTCGCGGAAGACGACGATTTATAAAACCCTGCATATTTCGCCCGATGAAGCGTTGAACGGTACCACGGTGCTCAATACGCTGGCGTTGGAACGCGGTGCGTCGATCCTGCGGGTGCACGATGTGAAACCGGCCGTGGAAGCGGTAAAACTCTGGATGGCCGCCGGTAACTATCCAAATTAAAATAGTAATTTAGTCGCTCTAAAATATCACCTTTCGTATGCGTGTGGGTTTTCTGAACATCAATTGGGCTGATATCCTGGATGTTTTTTTAGTGTCCATTCTTCTTTATCAGGTATATACCCTTGTTCGGGGGAGTATTGCAAGCAGGGTTTTTCTCGGTTATTTGTTCGTCTACGTCTTCTATCTGGTGGTCAAGGGGCTCGGCCTAGGCTTGCTGACGGCCATCCTGCAATACTTTATGGGCGTCGGTGCGGTGGCATTGATCGTGATTTTCCAACAGGAAATCCGGCGCTTTCTGCTCATCATCGGTAAATCGACGATTTATACCAATAATGGTTTTCTCAAAAAGCTGATCGGTAATTCGATGATGGATTTCAAGGTAAAAAACCTGAGAGAAGTGATCGACGCGAGCAAAACCATTGCAACGAACTTTACCGGCGCATTGATTGTGCTCAACAAGCGCGACGATCTGGGCAAATATGTAGAAACCGGTGAAATGCTCGATGCACGCGTTTCGAAGCCGTTGCTCGTATCGCTATTCAATCAGTATAGCGAGCTGCACGACGGCGCGGTAATTATCGTGGACGGCGTGCTGAAAGCGGCGCGTTGCGTGTTACCGGTCGCGGATGGCGTCGATGTCCCGTCGTCACTGGGCTTCCGGCATCGTGCTGCGATGGGCATGAGCGAGGCAACCGATGCGATCGTGATCGTGATTTCCGAACAAACCGGTAAAATATCACTGGCCGTGGAAGGCGAGCTGCACAGCAACATCCCTTACAACGAGCTCGAATCGCGGATCGAAGAGTACCTGGCCTCGGATGTGCAGCGCATGCCGAAGTAGGTTTATTTTAATTAAAATATATTTTGGAAGGAAATTTGGCGTTTTGGGAAGCAATTTCTATTTTTGCAGACCGAAATGAGAAATAGAAAAATATTCATTACAAATGGCAAATCATAAATCAGCTTTAAAAAGAATCCGCGCGAACGAAACCAAGCGTTTGCGTAATCGTTACCAGCACAAAACTACCCGTTCATACATCAAGAAATTGCGTGAAACGACTGATAAGGCAGTAGCTGTTGAAGTTTACAAAACTGTGTCTTCAATGTTGGATCGTTTGGCAAAGAAAAATATCATCCACAAGAAGAAAGCTTCTAATCAGAAGTCTAAACTGGCGAAATTCGTCAACGGACTTGCTGTTGCAGCGTAATTTTTACTTCGTGTGATCCGAAACCCCGGCAAATGCTTGCCGGGGTTTTTCTTTTTATTGTATATTGCGCGTTCTAAAAGGAACCTTGTACGGGTATAAACGTCCCTGCAAGGTTCTTTTGATGTAAGCTCAAATTGTTCAAACCACCTAAAACTTAAATTCTTTTCTATGAAAAAAGTTGCATTCTTTGCTGGTTTGGCTGCGTTGGGAAGCATCCCGGCGATGGCCCAATCACCCATCTCTTTCAATGCCCGTGGTCTGGTTGTAGTGTCCGATGCCGATTTGGCAGCTTCTGCATTGGTGGATGGAAAGCTATTAAGAGACAACACATCAAAAGACCAACTTACTACCATCAAATTCCCTATCGAAAGAGGAAGCAAAGGCCTGGGAAGCGCCCTGGTTTCCAATTCCGCACTGGGATATTCCAAAACGCTGGCCGTGTCGCCAACCGGAACGCTCGCATTCGTGCTTGAAAACCGGATCAGACCGGAGGACGGCGTAGGAGAATACAAAGATCTTTCCAAAGAGTTTCCGGCAGGGGAGAAGCTGTTTGTAGTAGACATCAGTAATCTGGCGGCACCGAAGGCTAAGTTTGGCTTCCCGGTAGGTAAAAAGCCGACTTCCATCGATGTCAATAAAAATGAGCTGATCCTCGCTACCAACGATACCGGCAAAGAACTCGTGTTCATCGAAGCAGGACCCGACGGCAAGCCTGCGAGGTTCCTGAACCTGCCTTCCGGATTGGATAGTACCAACCGCATTGTAGACATTTCGTGGCACCCGTCCGGGGATTTCATCGCATTCTCCCTTGACAATTCGAATGAAGTTGGACTGTATAAAGTGATCCGCGAAGCCGGAAAGCTGAAAAACGTAGAAATGGTAGGCAAGCCTGTGAAAGTAGGTGTAGATCCTACTTTCGGAAGATTTACGGCCGATGGCAAGCATTATTTCGTCCTCGACAGCAAAGGCACACCGGGTAAGGGCGCTGGCGAAGGCGAAATTTTTGTGGTGGATTTCTCGATGGACGGAGCCGTTGAGCACAAAGTGGCCGGTCAGGTACCGATTGGTTTGAATACCGGTTCGTTCGCATTAAGCCCGGACGGTACTTTGCTCGTAACTGCCAACGCAGGCAAGAGCGGCTCGCCCTGGGCGGAAGCAGGAGCAGGAACTGGCGCTTCGCTCTCATTATATAAGGTAGCAGCCACCGGCGCATTGACCAAAGTAGCCGATTATCCTTTCGACGGCATTTATCCTCAGAGCGTAGCTTTCGACAAAGACGGCTCTAACGTAGCGGTTTCTGTGTTTGAATACCTTGAATACGGCAGCGGCAACGGTGGCGTGGAATTCTGGTCGGTGACCAAAGGCGATACGCCGGCATTGAAAAAGCAGGGCGCGAAGGTAAGTGTGGCTAAGGGCGCGCATACATTGCGTGTGATCCCCTGACAGGCATATAATCCCCGATTTTAATACGCAGGCCGGTTTGTTACCGGCCTGTTTTGTTTGCATTTAGTTTACGCAAGGATGCTAAATCAGACCGATTTTTGTAATTTTGCGGTCTCATTCATAAATAATCAATTTTCAGATGATTACGGTTCAGAACGTATCGCTGCGATACGGTAAAAGGGTATTGTTCGACGAAGTAAATATAAAGTTTGTCCCTGGTAACTGCTATGGCGTAATTGGCGCTAACGGAGCCGGGAAATCCACATTTTTGAAGATTCTTTCAGGTGAAATCGAGCCGCAGACCGGTAATGTAAGCATGAACCCGGGCGAGCGTATGACGTTCCTGAAACAGGACCAGTTCGAGTTTGATGCGTACACCGTGATGGACACCGTGATACTCGGCCACGAGCGTCTTTATAAAGTAATGAAGGAGCGGGAAGCCATTTACGCGAAAGAGGATTTTACAGACGCTGATGGTGAAAAAGCAGCGGACCTGGAAGCGGAATTCGCAGATTTGAATGGCTGGGAGGCCGAAACAGAAGCTGCGCAGCTTTTGAGCGGTCTGAGTTTGGGCGAAGACCTGCACCATTCGCTGATGGGTGACCTCAATGCGAACGATAAGGTACGAGTTCTGCTTGCACAAGCACTTTTCGGTAATCCCGACGTGCTCTTGCTCGATGAGCCTACCAACAATCTTGACGTAGAGACGGTATTGTGGCTCGAAAACTTCCTCGCGGATTTTAAAAATACGGTGATCGTGGTTTCTCACGACCGTCACTTCCTCGATGAGGTTTGTACGCACGTCGTGGATATCGATTTCAGCAAGGTTCAGATGTTCTCGGGGAACTATTCATTCTGGTACCAATCGAGCCAGCTGGCATTGAAGCAGCGCCAGGATGCGAACAAGAAGGCAGAAGACAAGCGTAAGGAATTGGAAGACTTCATCCGCCGTTTCAGCGCGAATGCTTCCAAATCGAAACAGGCTACTTCGCGCGCTAAGTTGCTCGAAAAACTTACCGTGGACGATATCAAGCCATCTTCCCGCAAATATCCTTACATCGCATTCAAATCGGAGCGCGAGGTGGGTGACCAGATTTTGCGCGTGGAAGGGCTTTCCAAAACTGGCGAAGACGGTACCAAGCTGTTCGAAAACATCAGTTTCACCATTAATAAAGGCGATAAGATTGCATTTGTGAGTCGGAATGTACTGGCGATCAGTGCATTGTTTGATATTGTAAGTGAAGTGGATAAGGCTGATAAAGGCGACTTTACGTGGGGGGTTACCATCACGAAATCCTATTTCCCGAAAGATCCGGGACAGTTTTTCGATGTGGATCTGAACCTCGTGGACTGGCTGCGGCAGTACTCCGATGAGAAGGACGAAAGTTTCATTCGCGGCTTCCTGGGCCGGATGCTTTTCTCTGGCGAGGAGTCGCTGAAAAAAGCGAAAGTGCTTTCCGGAGGCGAGAAGGTGCGTTGTATGCTCTCGCGCACGATGCTCTCAGGCGCGAATGCACTCGTACTCGACGACCCTACCAACCACCTCGACCTCGAATCGATCACGGCATTGAACAACGGTCTGATTGATTTTACGGGCGCATTGCTGTTCTATTCTCACGATCACCAGTTTGTGGAAACCGTCGCGAACCGCATTATCGAGATAGGACCAAAAGGAATCCTCGATAAGTTGATGACCTACGATGAGTTCCTGACGGACGAAACCGTAAAGCAACAGCGTCAGAAATTGTATTGATTTTCAGTTTCAGATTATAGCAAAACAGCCCCGCTTCGAATAGAGGCGGGGCTGTTTGCTAATGCATTACAGTTTTAAAAAATAGAAAGCTGTTTCGCCGTCTTTTCGGTCAAAACCGCATAAGAACTCGGCTTAATGCCTTTCAAATAGGGTACCATATTCAAAAGCGCGAATTTGATTTTTGTAATGTAGTAGGCCGATTTATTCTTCCCGTAAAGCAGCTTCAAAACATCATCGTGATAGAAGTAGTTTATATCTTTCTTCACTTCAAAATTCTCAGATTTTAACAGAAACCTGAACAGCGACGGCGTGTAAATGTTAATGTGCCCGTAAGCGAGGAAATGCGCTAGTTTCCGGTCTACATAGAACGAAAAATCGATTGGTACTTCAAAAATCTGATATTTCGACACCCGCTTGATTTCCCTCAGCAATATCCTTTCATGTTCGACGTGCTCCAAAACGTGTGAGCAAATGACGAGATCGAAGTGATTATCGGGATACGGGATCTTATATCCGTCGAAAAGGAGAATGTCGTTCAGGTTCGGGATGCGTTTGGATTTGATCATTTCGATCCCGCTTTCCGAAATCTCGATGCAATTAAGGTCTTTGCAAAAATCCATTTGCGAGAGCCAGTTCAGCACACTTCCTTCTCCCGCGCCCACTTCCAGCACATTTTTAAACTGGATCGATTTGGAAAGTTCAATGATATTAAGCGCCTTGTAACGCGCGCCGGTGTTACGCCAGTTTACAGATTTTTCATCATATTGACTGGAATATGAATCTTTTACATTGTCGGATAACTGCATGTATAGGAGATTGATTTTGTCTCAAAGTTAAAAAAAAGTGCGCCATTGACTGTAAATGGCGCACCGCTTATTCTTAACATTTATCGATTTGGAAGGAGCTTTCAAAGCTTAATCGTAGCTCAAACCATACTGTTTCAACACATCTGCCGGAACACCTTCCCATACGTTCGGCGTGTTGCCTTTATAATCGAGGTCAGCAATACCGATTTTGGAAGTGTAAAATCCGGAAGCCGTCAGGTTACGCATTAACGTAAAGAATGCAACACCCTGGCTGTGAATTGGTTTCGCTTTTTGAGGATAGGCAATGTCGTCTACAATCTGGATTTGCTGTGCTTTGGTAGCCAGCGTAAACCCTTTGCCGAAACGGTTGAGCGATTCCCGTTCGAGCCATCTCAAACCTCCGCGCAGCGGCGTCTGGTGTTGCGGCATGTCCTTCACAATGAAGTCGATGAACTCCACCACGCCTGCTTGTGATGCACTGGCGGATTTCTCATCGGCCGGAATGATAATGTCTGCCAAAACCTTGATTGTCGCCAATTCCGCAACGGTCAGGAATTTCTCTTTCGCGATCTTGGCGTCGCGGATGGCTTCTTCTTTCGTCCGTCCTCCCGGAATTTTAAGCGGAGTTTCGGGCGGGTTTTGCATTTCGAGCTCCCGCTGCTCGGCTAATGCCACCTGAGGGCTCAATGCGGCGATCCCCAGCGAGCTCAGTGTCAATGACTTTAATGAATCTCTGCGTTTCATATGCTTATGATTTGAACAGGGTTCAAATGTTAGATATTTTTCTGTTTAACCTGATTGATAATGTACTCAGAAGCACGCATCGACAGTGCGAGGATCGTCCAGGTAGGGTTTTTGTCAGCCTGTGAGACGAACGAGCCACCGTCTACGACAAAGACGTTTTTCGCGTCGTGCGCCTGCGAGAACTTGTTCAATGCGGAAGTTTTCTGATCGTCGCCCATGCGTACCGTGCCTACTTCGTGGATGATACGTCCGGGAGCAGCCAGGCCGTAATTGGTGTCGGCACCAGGCTTGGTACCATTTGCCACACCGCCCAATGCATGGATCATTTCCTCGAAAGTATCGTGCATGTGCTTCGCCTGTTTGATCTCATAATCAGACCATTTGTAGTGGAAGCGCAGTACCGGAATACCGAATTTGTCCACCACGTTCGGGTCGATCTCACAGTAGTTGTTAAAATCAGGTACCGCTTCACCGCGACCGGCCATACCGATGTTGGCACCGTAGAAACGACGATAATCCTCTTTCAGCGACGCACCGTAGCCGCCCGCTTCCTTGGTTACACCCGCTTTGGTCGGATATTTACCATTCAGGTTTTCAATGCCCGAGCCGAAACCGTAGGCAGGCATACCCATACCGCCGCCGTATTCGATGTGGTAACCACGCGGGAAGTCGAGTTTTTTGTTGTCGAGCCACCACGGCGTGTACACGTGCATACCGCCTACGCCGTCCTCGTTGTAACGCTTGCGGTCCATCAGGTGGGGCAGGAATGCGCCGCGTGAAGCACCGGTAGAGTCGTGCAAATAACGGCCTACGACACCACTGGAATTGGCCAGACCATTCGGGTGGCGGGCTGATTTCGAGTTGAGCAACAGACGCGAAGATTCCGCCGCGCTGGCTGCAAGAACCACAACTTTCGCTTTAACGGTATGCTCTGTCAGTTTTTCACGATCAATGTAAGATACACCAGTGGCCAGCCCTGTTGAAGGATCGGTCAGTACCTCGCGGCACATCGCGTTGTTGATCAAGGTTACGTTACCGGTTTTGATCGCAGGAATACACAATACCGACGACGACGAGAAATCCGCGTAAGCCTGGCACGCCCGCGAGCATTGGCTGCAATAGAAACAAACCCCGCGCTGGTCGTTGATAGGCTTGGTAAGGATCGACAAACGCGACGGGATTACCGGGATATTCGCCTTTTTACCAGCTTGTTTCAGGAAAAGCTCGTGCAGACGCGGCTTTGGCGGAGGCAGGAAGATACCATCCGGCTCGTTGTCAAGTCCTTCTACCGTTCCGAAAACACCGATCAGCTTATCGACCTGATCGTAATAAGGTTTCACATCGTCGTAGCTGATCGGCCAGTCGTCGCCGAGGCCGTCGATGCTCTTTCTTTTAAAATCTTTGGGTCCGAAACGCAGGGAAATACGTCCCCAGTGGTTGGTACGTCCACCGAGCATACGGGACCTGAACCAGTCGAATTGTGTTCCGTTCTTGTGTGTATAGGGCTCTCCCTCGATTTCCCATCCACCCCAGGCGGCATCGAAATCACCAAACGGACGGTGGTTACCCGCACCACGGCGTGGCGATTCGTAAGGCCATTTCAGCTGCGTAATGTATTTGGGATCAGCAGGATCGAAATATCCACCTGCTTCCAAAAGCGCCACCTTGGCGCCCGCTTTGGCAAGTTGATAAGCTGCCATTCCCCCTCCCGCACCCGAGCCGATGATGGCGACGTCGAACACAGCAGGTTGTTCTTTGATTTGAAACATAGTAAAGGGTTGTTTAGATAGTACTATTTAACCAATAAATATAAACACGTATCAGATAACGCAGCGCCAAGTTTTGATCATTCCTGGTTATTTAAAAACAATCTAAATGCGGATACTCGGATTTCTTACGCGCCGCCGTATTTTTGTATTTTAAAAACAGAATTATATTTTGGCAGTCACCGGCAGCGACCTTCACGTCGCAAAAGAATTTCTGATAAAAGGCGAATTAGTAGCCATTCCTACCGAAACCGTTTACGGCCTGGCGGGCAATGCATTGAACGAAAAGGCTGTGCTTTCTATTTTCGAAGCAAAGAACCGGCCCGCGTTCGATCCGCTCATTATCCATACTGATTCGATCGAAAAAGTGGCTATTTACGTAGCCGACATCCCGGAAAAGGCGCGGGTACTGGCCGACCGCTTCTGGCCCGGGCCGCTTACCTTACTGTTGCCGAAAAAGGACATTGTGCCGGACCTGGTTACCTCGGGGCTCGATACGGTGGCCGTACGGATTCCCAACCACCCGCTCACGCTCGAACTGCTCGGACAACTGAGTTTTCCCCTCGCCGCGCCGAGCGCGAACCCGTTCGGCTACATTAGTCCCACCAAGCCGGAGCACGTCGACCAGCAGCTCGGAGACCGCATTCCTTACATTCTGGATGGCGGTGAATGTGAGGTAGGGATCGAATCGACGATATTGAGCTTTGAAAACGACGAAACGATCGTGTACCGATTGGGTGGGCTTGACATCAACGAAATTGAATCGCTGATAGGGCCGGTAGTGCTGATGCCGCATTCGACGTCCGATCCCAAAGCGCCGGGAATGCTCAAAAGCCATTACGCACCGCGGAAGCCATTGCATTTATATAGAAGGGACGAAATTGTGCCGGGCGATGCGGAAACAGGGTATTTGATGTTCGATCGGTACCTCGACGGCGCCGACCGCAAATACCAGCGCCTGCTCAGCCCGAACCGCGATTTGAAAGAGGCTGCGCACAACCTTTTCGCGTACCTCCGTGAGCTGGATGCCTTACCTGTTTCAGAGATCAAAGCGGAGCTGGTACCGTCCAGCGGATTGGGGCTGGCCATCAACGACCGCCTGCAACGCGCTTCGGTGCCTGCCTGACAATGCTTATTTGAAAAACTGCTGGTGAAAATTCATCAGGAAGACCTCGTCGGTAGCGCGGGTAATGGCGGTGTAAAGCCACCGGATGAATTCGGTATTGATTTGCTCGTCAGGTAGATATCCCTGATCGATAAATACCGCGCTCCACTGACCGCCCTGCGCCTTGTGACACGTGAGCGCGTACGCGAATTTCACCTGTAATGCATTCAGGTAGGGGTCTTTCCGCAACGCTTCGACGCGGTCCTTTTTGGATTTGATATAAAAATAATCCTGTTGGACGCTCTCGTATAGCTTCTTGTTGTCTTCCGATGACATCGATGCCGAGGGCGAATGCAATGTGTCGAGGAAAATCTTCGCGTCGAATTCGGGTTGTTTTTCGTAGTCCGTCAGGCGCAATGTTACGTCGGCGAAACGGAAACCGTGCATTTCCTGTGTTTTGCGGATTTTTAGCAGTTCTACAAAATCGCCGTTGGCAATGAATCCGGCAGGGGAGTCTTCGTCGAGGATATTGTAATTGTTCCGGACGACCATTAACCTGTCGCCGGCATCGAGCTCGTCTTCCGAGAAATTGATGACCCGGCGGATGTATTCATTATATTGAACAGCCGATTTGTTCGAACGGGTCAGGATAATGGAGTTTTCCGTACCATATTTATCATATGCGTATCGCAGGCCTTCTTCCAGCTTCTCTCCCGTCATCTTAAACACATCGCGGTAGGAGCGGGTGGTGATGTGGATATCCGCCGCCCCGGCGCCGAGCTGGTTACGCAGCTGGGTCGCATTGAAAAGAATGCCCGATTGCTCGTCCTGCCGCATTACTTCCTTTAATTCTTCCTGAAAAACAGACATGTAGAATGTCCTTTCGAGGTAATCGCCGTCCAATGCGGGGCTCAGTTCCTTGCCCACAGGTGGTAGCTGGGCAGTGTCTCCGACCAGCATCAACTTGTTTCCCGGATTCTCAAATACGAATTCAATGAGATCTGCAAGGAGGCTGCGGCTTCCGAAATCGGCCTCGTCGGTGATCATGGATGCTTCATCGACGATGAAAAGGGTATTGTCGTGGTAATTTTTCTGTCGCTGGAAAGTCAATGTGCCCGAAAATGCATCGGCGGTTTGTTTGTAAATCTTCTTATGGATCGTGAGCGCGATCTTTTCCGAGTACCCCGACATTACCTTGGCAGCCCGGCCGGTGGGAGCGAGCAGGACTGATTTATAGCCGAAGTTTTTAAGTACTTTAATAAGCGTGCTGATGATGGTCGTTTTACCAGTTCCCGCATAACCTTTCAGTAAAAAACAGTCCCGGTAGCGTTCCAGGCCCTTTTCTTCAATTAAAAAATCATTGGTCTTGTCGAAGAACCGAAGCTGGCCGTCGGTAGGCCGGAAAGGGAATTGTTTGCGCAGTAATTGGGAAGGCAAGAGTTTGTCGGTGTCCATGGAACGAATCTAACGCAAGGATTTCGATTATCAAAAACCGGATTTTTTAACAAAATAATACTCATATTTTATTGGACTTTATAAGGTCAAATCCATATATTAGACTCCCTTATCTGAAAATCCCCAAACCTAAACATCTATGCTGGTACAACATGTAATGGGCAACAAGCCTGTCAATGCGATTTGGTCGGTTACGCAGGACAACACAGTGTTTGAGGCTCTGGAACTCATGGCCGAGAAGAACATTGGGGCAGTTTTGGTACTTGAAGATAATGAATTGATCGGTATCTTCTCCGAGCGCGACTATGCGCGAAAAGTGATATTGCAGGGACGTGCTTCGAGAGACACGCTGATCCGCGACGTAATGACCAGCAGGGTGATTACCGTGGAAACGGACGCGAAAATCGAGGAATGTATGCAGATCATGTCGGACAAGCATATCCGCCACCTGCCCGTGAATAGCGACGGTCAGCTGGTTGGTATCATTTCGATCAACGACATTGTTTCCGCAATCATCCATGAGCAGAAAGAGCATATTAACACGCTCGAAAGCTATATTTCCGGAAGCCCGTATTCCTGAGCCTTCTTTCCGTTTTTTACAGAGAGATTGTCGTTGAACCACCCGTAAGCCACATGCCGGAAGCGGGGAGGTAGAATTATGTCTTGCCTATTCTGGTCGGATAGTTATCTTTGCTCATACAAAAAACAGGTTTTGCAGGCAATAAATGCAGATATAGGCACTATTTATGGCGGCTCGGTACGTGTGCGTGCGTGCGGGATTTGCGTGCATGAGGGCCGGATCTTGCTTGTAAACCAGGCGCTTTACGGGTCCGACGAGGCATTCTGGTCGCCCCCTGGCGGCGGCGTGTACTTTGGCGAGACGGCTGAGCACGCGTTAGCCCGTGAATTCAGGGAAGAAACGGGCCTGGATGTGACGGTAGGGCGCCTGCTGTTTGTGAACGAGCATATTGCCGCGCCGCTGCATGCGGTAGAGCTGTTTTTTGAAATCAATTCCTTTGAAGGAAGTGTGGTGTCGGGTTTTGACCCGGAACTGGCGGCCGACGGACAGATTATCAGGGAAGTCCGCTTTCTGGATTGGGAAGAAATCCAGCGGTACCAGCCCGGCCAGCGCCACCGCATTTTGAATATCGCTGGCTCGCTGGCAGGAATTTTTGAACTCAACAAGTATATTTCCGGAAATTGATACCGGCAAAACATTAAACAACACCACCCCGAACGTGGCAAATTCTGAAAACCAGTTAATAGAAGTTAT
The DNA here is from genome assembly GCF_900109045.1 of Dyadobacter sp. SG02. Lineage (GTDB taxonomy): Bacteria > Bacteroidota > Bacteroidia > Cytophagales > Spirosomataceae > Dyadobacter. The sequence goes on along the minus strand of NZ_FNYL01000021.1, from coordinate 15,076 downwards.
TCCCACGCTGTTGGTAGGAGATAATTCCTTCGATGCGACCAGCATACCGCTTTGTACGCTCTGTGTGGAGCTGGACGAGCGGCGTATCCGTTTTTGCATTGTGAGGGATGAGAATATGGAATGCATCTGGCTGGAAGATTACTTCTTCGAAAATGCACTCACGCCGGCCGAAATTTTCGAGCGACTGAAACGGATTTTTAGCGGACACTTATCGTGGTCGTCCAACAATTGGAAGAATGTGCGTGTGACCGTCAATTCGCATGCATTCACGCTGGTACCCAATGTACTTTTCAAGCCGGAATCGGCTTATGAATATCTTTCGTTCGCATTGGGCAACCCGGTTTCGAAGCACGAGAAAGTGCTCTGGCATGATTTGCCGCTCGTACACGCGCAGAACGTTTTCAGCATTCAGGAGCTTTGGTACGATTGGGTCGTGAACCATTTCAGCTCTTCCACGGTCACATTCTACCATCTTACGAGCGCATTGGCAATCGGTTCGCTGGTGAACCATGTGGAACACCAGGAAATGCGGATGATGTCTTTGTATTTTGAAAAGGACCACTTCACATTAGTGGTGAGCGAAAGCCAGCAACTGCTGCTTTGCAATCGTTTTAAATATGCCCAGGTTCAGGAGCTTGCCTATATCATCCTGTTCACACTGAGCCAGTTGAATATCCTGCCGGAAGAAATCAAGGTACTTTGCTACGGAGAAATCGCGCCGGGCGCGGATTCTTATCACGAGCTTTCGCGGTTTTTCCCGAACTTGCACATGGGTACACGGCCGACAACGCTGAAATACAGCCCGCAATGCGCCGAAGTGCCCGGTCACAGGTATTTCGGATTGTTCAATACTTATCTCATTTCCTCCTGATTCCTCCCATGACTCGTATCGCATTATTTCCGGGCTCGTTCGATCCATTTACCAAAGGGCATGAAGATATTGTCCTGCGCGGGCTGAGGCTGTTCGACGAAGTGGTGATCGGGATTGGTAACAACGCCACCAAAAAGCGCTATTTCCCGTTGGACGTGATGAAAGAGATGATCGAGAAGACTTTCTCTTCCGAACCGAACGTGAAGGTGATTACCTACGACGACCTGACGGCCCACACTGCCCGTGAGTTAGGCGCGAGATTTCTGCTGAGAGGGTTGAGGAATACGACCGACTTCGAATATGAAAATGGTATCTCGCAGGTCAACAGGTATTTGTATGAAGAAATCGAGACCGTTTTCCTGATCACGTCGCCTGCCCTGGCGCCGATCAGTTCGAGCATTATCCGCGACCTGCACCGTTACGGACAGGCCGTGGACAATTTTCTTCCCTATTCATTATCCGAATTGAAAAAGGCGGAACAGAACATCTGATGTGCCTGTCCGGCTTTTTTTCAGGATTCTTTCAGATTGTGGATTTTATTGAGGCTGTCGACCACATAGCGGATCGAGCTGTATGACTGTATGAGCAACGGTTTTACATCTGAAGGCTCGTACCAATCCAGTTTTTCGATTTGCTCCTCGGCCTGGGGACTCATATTCGAATCGTCGAGGCAATCGAAGAGGTACCATTTCGTACGTTTCAGGATGCGGCTGTTGTTCAGCGAGTAGGTGTGCCAGGTGGTACAAATTTTGTCGCGGATCAGTGCCTTCACGCCGGTTTCTTCTTCGATTTCGCGGGTAGCCGCTACCTTGGAGTTTTCGCCTTTGTCGAGCTTGCCTTTGGGTAAATCCCACATTTTGCGGCGGTACATGAAAAGCCATTTGCCATCCTTTACCACCACGCCGCCTGCTGCCTTGATCACCTTGTATTGCGCCTTGATCCGGTCTTCCACTTCCGATTTTTCACGCGTCGCCATCGTGATCGAAAGCATATCCTTAGGGAACTCCTTTTCGAGCATCTGGATCACCTGAATGGCACTGGTAGTAGTGGAATTCAGGAACAGGACGTGACCTGTCAGCATGGTTCTCTGCAATTTTTCCAGCCGTAGATCTACGATGTGTTCAAAACGCGATGTTTCGGCGGCAGACAACTGATTGGTCCGTACAATTCTGACTGGACGGTCGTCGAAAAAAATGATCATTTTGGAATGGGTACGTGAATGGATCGCAAAATTAAGTAAAGAGTTTAGTTTAGGCAGAGATTATTATTGATAAATTTGTATTTGTAACAACTAACCAGTTCTTGGAACTCCTTATAATTCTATTTCTGGTGCTGCTCAATGGCCTTTTTTCCATGTCAGAGATAGCACTGGTTTCCTCCCGAAAATCGCGCCTGGAAGCAGCGGCCAAGAATGGCGATTCGAGCGCGAAAGCAGCATTAAACCTCGCGAATTCCCCTACCAAATTCCTCTCCACGGTTCAGATCGGCATTACGCTCATCGGTTTGCTGACCGGTATGTACAGTGGCGACAATATTACTGCCGATTTTGAGCAAATAATTTCCCGTGTGCCCGCATTCGTGCCTTACGCGCATTCGCTCGCGGTGGGCACCGTGTTGGTGGTAATCACTTATTTATCGCTCGTGCTGGGCGAACTGGTCCCGAAGCGCATTGGAATGTCCAACCCGGAAGCCATTTCAAAAGTGATGGCCACGCCGATGAACCTGCTTTCGAAGGTAACCGCGCCGTTCATTGCATTGTTGGGTTTTTCAAGTGATTTGATTATCAGGGTATTGAATATTAAACAATCGGAAAATGCGGTTACCGAGGAGGAAATCAAAAGCCTGATCCAGGAAGGTACCTCGGGCGGCGTTTTCGAGGAAATCGAGCAGGAGATCGTGCACAATGTGTTCCAGCTGGGCGACCGCAAGGTAACCTCGCTGATGACCAACCGGCAGGAGATCGTCTGGCTCGACCTGGAAGATACCGTGGAGGAAAACAAGGCAAAAATCCTTGACGCGAGGCATTCGATCTATCCGGTTTGCAGGGGGAATGTAGACGACGTGGTAGGTCTGGTGTATGTAAAAGACCTCATCGCGACCGACCTGGAAGTGCAAATGGCGCATTTGACGTCCATAATGCGCGATCCGGTTTATCTGCCGGAAAGCAACAGGGCCTATCAGGCGCTCGAAAAGTTCAAGGAGCAGCGCGTGTATTACGGCATTATCGTCGACGAATACGGCGGTACCCTCGGCGTGGTGACGATGCACGACATTATGGATGCATTGGTAGGAGACATTTCCGAGGATATCGAGGAGGCTTCGGAGATCGTGCGGCGCGAGGACGGGACCTACCTGATCGACGCGCAGCTGCCGTTCGACGATTTTATTCAGTATTTCAACATCAATATCCAGGAAAGCGAGCGGCGGGAGCTGGTAGGCTTCAATACGCTCGGCGGTTTCGTGCTGCACGTTCTGGAAAATATTCCCCAAACCGGCGAGAAGTTCAATTGGAGGCATTTCGAGTTCGAAGTCATCGATATGGACCGCAGCCGGATAGATAAGCTTTTAGTAACCAATTATAATAAACAGGAGGAATCCGAAGATTAATAATGTCGAACGATCTGGATATTACCAAACGAATCGCCGAGCTGCTGCTGGAAGCGCAGGCCATCAAGCTCAGCCCCGAAAAGCCGTTCCAATGGAGCTCAGGCTGGTTTTCACCCATTTATTGTGACAACCGCGTGGCATTGTCGTACCCTGACACCCGCACCTTCATTAAAAAGGCGCTGGCAGAGTTGATCCGCGCCAAATACCCCCATGCACAGGCGGTGGTAGGCGTTGCAACCGGCGGTATCGCGCAAGGCGCATTGGTAGCCGACCTGCTCGAATTACCTTTCGCGTACGTGCGTCCCGAGCCCAAAAAGCATGGCATGGGTAACCAGATCGAAGGAAGGTTGGAGAAAGGACAGTCGGTAGTGATTATCGAAGACCTGATTTCCACCGGCGGAAGCTCGCTCAAAACGGTAGACGCATTGCGCGAAGCCGGAATAGAAGTAGCCGGAATGGTAGCGATCTTCACCTACGGATTCCAGGTAGCCGCCGATAATTTCGTGGAAAAGAATGTTCAGCTCGATACGATCAGCAACTACAATGCATTGATCGAGGTAGCATTGGAACATGATTACGTTAACGCCGAACAAGTAGAAAGCCTCGCGGCGTGGCGTATAGCGCCGGAGAGCTGGGGAAAATAAGACGAATGGTCGATGGTCAGAGGTCGATGGTCAAATCAGACCATCGACCTCTGACCATCGACTATTTTACGCCTAACCGCGGTGATTATCGAGGCTTTCATACAATCCCCCAAACGCCTCCTCCTTCACCCCGTCGGATTTCAGGAATTCGTGCGGGAAGCCTAGTTCTATTTTACTTACCTCATGTAATTTTTGCAGCGCTTCCTCCGGGATGCGGAAATCGAGGCAGCCGAGAGAATCGATTAGCTGGCTCTCTTTCGATGCGCCTATGATCGGGATCATGACCTGGTCGCGGTGGCGGGTCCAGTTAATGGCGACTTGCGCGGGTGTCACGCCGAGTTCTGCTGCTACGTCTACGACGGTTTGGGCGATAATGCTACTCTCTTCGTTCCGGCGTGTGCTGTTGTCGGGTACGCGGCCGGTTTCGCCACGAAGGTATTTGCCCGTCAATGCGCCGCCGCCAATCGCTCCCCAGGGGGTTACTGCCAGGTCGAGGGCCTTGGCCATCGGCAGCAAATCACGCTCGGGTGTGCGTTGCAGAAGCGAGTACTCGAACTGAATGGCTGCAAATGCATTCCAGCCACGGAAATCGGCGATGGTATTGGCTTGTGAAACAATCCAGGCGGGAGTGTCGGATATGCCGATGTAATGTACCAGTCCACGGGTCACGAGGTCGTCGAGGCCGCGCATTACCTCCTCGGTAGGCGTGGTGTTGTCCCACATATGCACCCACAGCAGATCGATGTACTCGGTATTGAGGCGTTTGAGGCTCGATGTTACCGAGCGCATCATGTTCTTTCGGTGGTTACCGGCAAAATTCAGGTCGTCGTTGCGGTCTTTGAGCGTAAACTTGGTGGCGAGCACGAAATGGTCGCGGTCGGTTTCGATGAATTCGCCCACATATTTTTCCGAGGTGCCCTCGGTATACCGGTTCGCGGTGTCGATGAAGTTACCGCCTGCGTTGGCGAAGGCCTCGAAAATTCTGAAGCTCTCATGCTTATCCGCTCCCCATCCCCAGTCCTTTCCGAACGTCATGGCTCCAAGGCAAACTTCCGATACCCGTAAACCCGAGCGGCCTAATAATTGATAACGCATAGTGATTTAATGATAATTTTAAATGAAGATATAGCTTGGGAAACTTGGCTGACAGCGTTGTTTTTTGTACCGCAAAGTTATATCCTTACCCGCCAAATGTATTTATATTGTACCAAATTTTGAATCTTTTACACCACACTCAATGATCGACGTTGCCTATCCTTACTTTGATACTAATCTTAGCTGGCTTTCGAACAATTACAGGTTGCTGCTGGAAGCAAACGACGAAACGGTACCGGTAAGGGAGCGTTTACGGTTCTTGGGTATTTACGCGTACCAGACGAAGGAGTTCTACCGGGTGCGTATCCCGAACCTGCTCGCGATGGGGGAGGTGAGCAACGACATCCGTTCCAAACTGAATATTTTTCCGGAATCGCTGCTCGAACACGTTTACGAAACGGTTGAAAATCAGCTACGGGAATTCAATGATATTCTCATCTCGGGTATTTTGCCTGCATTGCTCGAACAAGGTGTGCATTTGTATTACCGTGAAGCGTTCGTGTCCGAACATGCCGCATTTGTGAGGCGTTTTTTTCTCGATAAGCTGTTCCGCTATTTGCAGCCCGTTTTCCTCGATAGCCGCCGCACGCTCAAAACACCTGCATTCGAATCCAAACAATTGTACCTGATTGTGCGGATGCAGCACAAAGAAGACGCCGAAGAGGATTGGTATGCGTCGGTGAATGTGCCCGCGGAGCCCTACGGCCGGTTCCTGGAACTGCCGGAATGGGAGGGGAAGCGCCACGTCGCTTTTTTGGAAGATGTGATCCGTGAAAACCTGCCGGTGCTTTTTCCCGGCTACAATATCCTGGAAAGCTATGCATTGAGAGTCGAAAGGGAAACGGAGCTGGCGATCGAGGATGAATACCCGATGCAGGTAGCGCAACGCATTCTGAAACAACTTGAAAAGCGGAATTTCGTGCAGCCGTCGCAGTATTTTTATGAATCGGGGATGCCGCTGTATGTGCGGGAATACCTGGTGGGTAAGGTGTCGATCCCGATGAACGATTTCCACGAACGCGGCGATTACCTGTTAATGCAGGACCTGGCCAAATTTCCGGTGGTATCCCGGCGACTCGATTACCCCTATCAACGGCCGGTCCAGAACCCGGAATTCGAGGAAACGACGATCTTCGAGGCCATTCAGCAGGCCGACCAGATGCTGCATTTGCCCTATCAATCCTACGAACCGATCGTGCGGTTTTTCAATGAGGCGGCAGTCGATCCGCATGTGCGGGAGATTCATGTTTCATTGTATAAAATCAGTCCTAACTCATTTATACTGAACTCGTTGATTAGTGCCTCCAAAAACGGAAAGCGCGTCACGACTTATGTGGAGCTGAATGCCAAACTGGATATTCAGGAGAACCTGCAGTGGTCGAAAAAGATGCGTGACGCAGGGGTAAAGATCCTGCTCAGCGCGCCGGGCCTGAAAGTACATGCGAAAATGGCATTGGTGAAACGCAAAGTGCAGAAAGGGTGGGAGCGTTACGCATTTCTCGGTACCGGTGGTTTTTACAGGCTGACGAGCCGGGAGATCGTCGATCACGCATTGCTCACATCGCACCGTGAGCTCACCAACGAACTGGAACTGCTTTTCGGGTACCTGTCCACGCAAGACGAGCCGAAGAAGTACAAGTACTTGCCATTCAATACCTTGCAGGTTACCCAGTTTAATCTCCAGAAACGGCTGCTCGATCTGATGGACCGCGAGATTGCGAACTGTAATGCGGGGCTTAAATCGTTCATTACCATTAAAATAAATCAATTGCAGGACCACATTCTGATCGACAAGCTTTATCAGGCGGGTCAGGCAGGCGTGCCTGTGCATGTGATCGTGAGCGAGAGCTGCGGGCTGATTTCGGGCCTGCCGTCGATCAGCGACAATATCGTGGTGAGCCGGCACGTCGACCGATACATCGAGAACACACGGATATTCCATTTCGGTAACCGCGGGAACGACGAGATTTACCTTACATCCTGCGATTGGACACACCGGAACCTGCACCGCCGGATCGACATTTGTTTCCCGGTACTGGACGAAACTTTGAAAAGCCAGATGCGGACAGTGCTTCGGAATTATGTGAACGACAACCAGAAATCGGTGCGACTGGATCTCTACCAGAACAACTTGCGCATTACCGACGAGTCGCGCGGAAAGGTACGGGCGCAGGAAGCGAACTACCGGTTAGTGGAGAAAATTGAGCGGAATGGGCTCTCGCGGCGTTCAGAAATATAAGCTTTCCGGCGGCTTAAAAAAATTTTATCAGCATTAAATTTCTGAATCGCCTGTCAGATTTAATGGATGGTGTTTGTAGAAAAGGTAAAGAAATTTTGAAGGACTTTTTTCGTTGTCACCACTTGCATGGTCTTGAAGTGTAAGGGGTATATCGTTATATTTGAAAACATATCTTTCTGAATCAATCCTAAAAGACATTTTTAAGCATGGGAATAGTAGAGCGAAGAGAGCGGCTTAGAATACAGGTACGCTCAGACATCGTGAAGACAGCCAAGGACATAGCCCGCGAGGACGGTTGGACAGCTGTCTCGATTCGCAAGATTGCCGATGTGATTGAATACAGCCCACCTATTCTCTACGAATATTTTGAAAGTAAGGACAAACTCCTGGAAGCCATCCGCATGGAAGGTTTCGACTATTTGCAGTCGGAGTTTGTGAAGATAAAGGGGCATTTCAGCAACCCCCAGAAACAACTGGTGGAAGTTGCGCATACGATCTGGCATTTCGCTGTCGAAAATCCGGAGGTTTTTCAGGTGATGTTCAATCTCGAAGGCGCTTATTGCGATTCGAAGAAAGCCTATTCGCAGGCAATGAGCATCAAGGATAACCCGGTTTGGGAAATGATAGCAGGTCTACGCCCGAAATCGGGCGAAATGGTGACCAAGACTTATTATGAATGGTGGTGCCTTACCTTCGGGTTTATCAGCATTACCATGACCACCCAGCCACGTTACGCATTTCCACAGGCCGAGCCTGTATATATGGAAGGCATCCGGAGATTTATCCGGAGCATTATGTAACAGAAGGCGAAGAATGTTGGCGTATCTCTATTTTGCTTTGGTGATAAACCAGGGAATATGGAGGTACGCTTTTCGTTAGCCAGGCATTTCCACCGATGATCGAATCATGACCGATCACCGTTTCTCCACCCAGGATAGTCGCATTGGCATATACCACCACATTATCTTCAATCGTCGGGTGTCGCTTATGCGATGCGAGCGACTTCGAAACGTGCGTAGCGCCGAGGGTAACGCCCTGGTAAAGCTTCACATTATTACCGATATGGGTCGTTTCGCCGATCACCACGCCGGTGCCGTGGTCGATGAAGAACGAATGGCCGATGGTCGCATTCGGATGGATATCGATGCCCGTCTGGCTGTGGGCGAACTCCGTGAGCATGCGCGGAAGCAACGGAATACCGCTCTTTGCAAATGAATTTGCAAAGCGGTAGGTAGCAATGGCCATAAAACCCGGGTACACCGAAATCACTTCTTCGATGCTTACGGAAGCCGGGTCGTTATCGGTAATGGATTTAGCGTCGGTGAGCAATGCCTCATAAATACCGGGGATTTGTGCAAACACTTCGTCCAGTATTTCCGCTGTATCACGTTCGAGCTGGGGCAGCAGCGGTTGGAGCATGCAGTTCAGGTCGTTGCGTAAATCGGCATATTTCATGGCCAGGTCCTTGGCCGGGCAGCTGGGGCAATCCTTGCTGATCGGGAAGAGGAAATTGATCAGGTTTTGGATGAATTTGCCCGCGTCGTGCCGCGAAGGCAGCTTGTACCGGTATTTTTCGTTCTGCGCAGAAAGGCGCTCAAAGAAAAGTGCTTGCTGGGTGGCTGTCATTAAAATAGAGGTTAACCTATACCGTTAAACCATTGCTGGCATTGCTTTTGAGTATGCAACAACGAAATGCATTGAAAAATTTTGAGAGTGGCGTTTTCTTTTCAAAAAAGGCCAATTGTCAGTTTTTTCTCCCGATAAAATCGTATATTGAAATATCCTGTGAATTTAGGAAATAAGGCAAGATTCTTTACGGCGTATGTTAAGTTTTAAATTACTTCGTTCGGTCATCCTGTTCCTCTCGTTATCTGTGTCACTGAGCTCCTGCTTTTCGCGGTACATTATTTCAGCCAAGGAAGTGCGGAAGCATTATGCCGATAGGAAGGTCAAGCCGAAGGAAATTTTCATCAAGAACGACACACTTTCCCTCTCGCTGGCCAGCATGGGGCCCGACACGCTTCCTATGCTGCTGCTCATCCACGGCGCTCCCGGCTCCTTGTGGGGGTATATGAACCTGATGGACGACGAAGACCTGCAAAAGCATTTCCACATTGTTTCAGTCGATAGGGTAGGTTACGGCAAATCCCGGCTGAAAAAACGGCGGTATGTGACTTCGATCGAGACACAGGCTCACGCCCTGCTTCCCGTATTTTCGCTTAATAAAAGCGACCAGAAGGTGATTGTGCTCGGCCGGTCGTATGGCGCGCCTATTGCCGCGAGACTGGCCTCCCTCGCTCCCGAGCAGGTGAAAGAGCTCATTATGGTGTCGCCTGTTATCGACCCCGAAACCGAACGTTTCTTCTGGTTTTCCAAATGGGGTAGGATGAGTTTCGTTCAACTTTTTCTGCCCGCTTCATTCAATGCCGCCACAGCCGAGAAATACAGCCACGCAGATGAACTACGCAAATTGCTGCCGGTCTGGGAGCAGCTCAGCGTTCCCACCACCGTCATCCAGGGCGGCAACGACTGGATCGCCGATCCCACGAATATTGATTTTGCCAAAAAACATATCAAGAGCAAACGTGCCCAATACATTTTCCTTTACAATGCAGGCCATATGATTACCTTTTCGCACGCTGCGATGATCAAAGAAATGTTGCTGAAAAGCAGGTTGTTCCAGGAGAAGATCACGGCATTGCAGCCGAAGGGCGAGGAAATGGGCAACGAATAGTTTATCAAACAGCATTCAAAAAAGAAAGCGGCAGATCACAGGACCTGCCGCTTTTCTGTTTAATAATTAACCTATGGTAATACGTGAAATTATATTTCACCTAAAACAACTATATTCCATAGGACGACATTCATGCCGGCTACCATTACATGCCAGCGGCATTATCTCAATACTTTCTGCGTGACGGAATCCTTCGCATTGCTCGCGCGGATGAGGTACACACCTTGCGCGAGGTTCCGCATATCGAATACCTCCTGCACCGAGATTTCAGGTATTTTGCTGGCGATCTCGGTCAGTACGCGGCCATTCATATCGATTAGCTGCAACCGGATGATATCCCGCTGCTTGCTGTACGCTTTCACAGTCACGAAATTCTCGGTAGGCACCGGATAGGCCTGAATCGCCATGGAAACTTCCGGCGATGAAACGACCGGCGTTGAAGTGATGAGGCCGCCGTATTCCGACGACTCGTAAGGCGGGATTTCCACCGTCTCTCCCGGTTTGTCGGTCACGGTCACCATACCCTCCCGGTAAGTTTCGGAAATCTTCGCGCCGTCGCGCCATTCCACCACCACCATCGCATAGAGGTAGTTTCCTACCACTTCCGGCGCCGTCCAAATCAGCTTTTTCTGCGCCGCATCGACTTTAAATGTGCCGCTTGCACTGATTTCGTTCGGGAAAAGGTAAGTGCGATCGAGCATGCGTACGCCGCAGGTTCCCGGCGATGGCCTGCTCAGTCGCACTACTCTGGCCGTAATGCTGTCATTATCGGCTATGGATGGTTTTAGATCGATGGAAAAAACCTGGCGGACACCGGCTTCAAACGACAGGTAGGGTAGCACCGGTGTGGAATTTTGTACCTGGGTATCGATAACGGTCCAGATGAACTGCGTCGTGCCCCCGGCGTTGGGGAGGTTGACGATGTTATCGCTTCGCTGATCGCTCGCCACGGAAATCTGGAAAATCCCGGAGCTTGGAAAAGTGTAGCGGTCTTCATATTCAAAGACTCTCACACCACCGGGCCGTACTTCCGAACTGACTACGCGCGGCAGGTCGACGATATTGCCGTCGCCCATGCAGACTTTTACGGAACTGAGTGCTTCGGGAACCATACCGAGACCCTCGTCTATGTACAGCCGCACCCTGATCTTATAGGACTGTGCTGAAACATAGGTCGCCATAATTTCACCGCCTTTCAGGTGGGTGGCTTCCGCAAACGCGCCCGAAAGCAGGATCAGTAAGAGAATGCTGTAAACTGATTTCATATAGAGGAAAAAAAGAAGCCGTGAGGTTACAAACTATATGTTCAAAACGCGGGAAACGCTTGTTTTTGTATGGCTTCTTTTCAAAACAAATGCAAAAAATCCCGCGGCAAAAACCTGTTTCCCGCGGGGTGCATTGTTAGTCCTTATAAATCAATATTTCGCGCTTGCCGTCGCTTTTAATGTACCCGCGGTACATTCCCTCGCTATTGAAGGGCATCGCCACATTACCGTTCCTGTCGATCGCGATGATACCGCCTTCGCCGCCCCTTTCGACCAGCTTTTTCATAACTACTTCGTTGGAGGCGTCGGCGAGGGACAATCCTTTGTATTCCATCAACGCCGAAATGTCGTGGGCTACAACCGAGCGGATAAAATACTCGCCATGGCCCGTTGCCGAAACCGCACACGTTGCATTGTTGGCATAAGTCCCGGCCCCGATGATAGGCGCATCGCCAATGCGGCCATATCGTTTGTTGGTCATGCCACCCGTCGAAGTACCGGCAGCGAGATTACCGAATTTGTCCAAAGCCACGCAACCCACCGTCCCGAATTTCTTCCCCTCCGTAAAAATCAGGTCTTCGACCGAATGGTAACCCGTTTTCGGGCCTTTCTTAACTTCTTTTTCCTCCTTTCCTCCATTCTCCTCTTTCCCGTTATGATCCAGCTCGGTTTTCTCCTGCTCCTTCGCCCGCTGCAACGCCTTGTACCTCGCTTCCGTGTAGAAATACGACGGATCGACGATTTCCAGCCCTTTTTCTTTCGCAAATTGCTCGGCACCCTTGCCGGCCATCATCACATGCACCGACTGATCCATAACCGCAATCGCCGCTGAAATCGGGTTCCTGATGGTGGTGACGCCTGCGACAGCACCTGCCTTCAACGTTTTTCCTTCCATAATTGCCGCGTCCAGTTCGTTTTTTCCTTCATTGGTAAAAACGGCGCCTTTGCCTGCATTGAACAGTGGAGAGTCTTCCATCACATGAATGGCTGCTTCGACGGCCTGAACGCTTGTCCCGCCTTTTTTGAGCACTTCATATCCTTTTTCCAAAGCGGTATTCATCGCGTCCCGGTATGCTTTTTCGCGCTCCGGACTCATGTTCGCGCGGGTGATCGTGCCTGCGCCCCCGTGTATGACGAGCGTGATCTTGTCGGAGAAATCCTGCGCGAATGCGGACAAGCAAGACAGGGCAATTAACAGGGTAACGGAAAGTTTTTTCATGAAATAGTAATTTGAGTGATGCTTTCAAATCTAGTAACTAAAATCCTATATCGCTATTCTTCTGATACCCCGGTCATTCGGTCTTCCGCTAGCAGATATTGCGGTTTTTTGTACAGTAGAGCCCATTCCGGTGCTACTTTTGGTAGTTCTAATTAAAATTTATTTAAAAAAAACCGAAACTCTGATGAAGAAAGTGGTGCTTAGCCTGGGACTTCTCCTGGGCAGCCTGTATGGCCCTGCCAGGGCACAGCAAACTGCCGACTGGAAGTATGTGCAAGGCAAGATCGTAACGCCATGGGCGGAAAAAGTGGTGGCAGCTACCCCGCTTCCTGAATACCCCCGCCCGCAAATGGTACGCCAGAACTGGCAGAATATCAATGGCCTGTGGAATTACGCCATCGTGCCCGCGAACGCGGGAGACGCCAAACCGGCGGCATTCGATGGCAAGATACTGGTCCCTTTCGCGGTAGAATCCGCATTGTCGGGCGTAGGTAAGACGGTGGGGAAAGACAGCATTCTCTGGTACCAGCGCTTAATCGATTTTGCACCTAAACTGAAAGACCAGCGCGTGCTCCTGCATTTCGGCGCCGTGGATTGGAAAGCCGAGGTATTCGTGAACGGCAAACCTGCCGGAAGCCACCAGGGCGGCTATGATCCTTTCTCGTTTGACATTACCGACCTGCTCGTGAAGAAAAAACAGCAGGAAATCGTCGTAAAAGTGTGGGACCCGAGCAGCGACGGCCCTCAGCCACGTGGCAAACAAATCAAAAACCCGCACGGGATCTGGTACACGCCTGTAACCGGCATCTGGCAGACAGTTTGGCTGGAAACCGTTGCTACGAGCCATATTAATAAGGTTACGCCAGTCGCGGACATTGATAAACAAACACTTACCGTCAATACGGAAGTAGTCGGCGCGGGTGCCGCCGATAAAGTGAAAATCACGGCCTGGGACGGTGTAAACAAGGTTGCCGAACAAGAAGTGGCCGCTAACCAGCCTGCTACGCTGACCATCAGCGACGCGAAACTATGGTCGCCGGATTCGCCTAACCTGTACAACCTGACCGTGAGTCTTACCCGCAACGGAAAAGTGGCCGACGAAGTGAAAAGCTACGCCGCCATGCGTAAAATCGGCGTGCAGGTGGATGAGAACGGTATCCAGCGCATGACGCTGAACAACAAGTTCCTCTTCCAATACGGCCCGCTCGATCAAGGCTGGTGGCCCGACGGACTTTACACCGCGCCTACCGACGAGGCATTGAAGTTCGATATCCTGAAAACCAAGGAAATGGGTTTCAACATGATCCGGAAGCACGTGAAAGTGGAGCCTGCGAGATGGTACCGCTATTGCGATGAGCTGGGAATGCTCGTGTGGCAGGATATGCCAAGCGGCGACCTGGGCAACAACTGGGAAATGCGCCCGGGTATAACCGGCAACGAAACCGACAAGAAGCGTACGCCGGAGTCGGAGAATATTTATAAAACAGAATGGAAGGCGATTATGGACGCCAACCGTTTCTTCCCGTCCATCGTCGTTTGGGTACCATTCAATGAGGCCTGGGGGCAGTTCAAAACCGCCGAGATCACCAACTGGACAATGCAATACGATCCGTCGCGCCTCGTGAACAGCGCCAGCGGTGGTAACTTCGAGCCGGTAGGGCACATTATCGATTTGCACAACTATCCCGCGCCGGTCATGCCGCGCCCTGATTTGTTCGGACAGAAGCAGATCATCGTTTTGGGAGAATTCGGCGGACTAGGCTTACCGGTTGACCAACATGTCTGGCAACAGAAAGATAACTGGGGTTACCAGAGTTTTAAGAACAAGGAGGAGCTCTACAACCGTTATGCGACGTTTATCGATCGTTTCGAGCCTTTGATCAAAAAGGGCCTTTCAGCGGCGGTCTACACGCAAACGACCGACGTGGAAGTGGAAACGAACGGTTTGATGACCTACGACCGCAAGGTGATCAAGTTCCCCGAGACGAAGTTGAAGCAAATACATTCCAAGCTTTACGATCCTTCATTGGTGAAGTTAAAACCGTAAGAATGCATTGCGTAAGAAGCGAAAAGAGGGTGTCTCAAAAAGGCACCTTCTTTTGTTATATGGGCTTTGCCGATTTTCTGTGATTGATTATCTTTAGGTATTAGCAATCCAGGAAAGATGGCCCGACGACAACCTACCTTCAAGCCTTATAATCAGCAGCAATTAATGCTGCTTCCTCCAAGTTTAGATGAGTTAATCTCCAAAGACCATGCTTGTCGGGTGGTCAACGATGTGATCAATAGCATCAGTTTAGAGCCGCTTCATTCAGCCTATCACACGATCGGGTCTTCGAGTTATCACCCGCAGATGCTTCTTAAAGTGCTCGTTTATGGTTATGTGAGCAACATCTATTCAA
>NZ_FNYL01000031.1 GCF_900109045.1 Dyadobacter sp. SG02 | reverse complement strand
GTTATTATAGTGAACGCCGGCAGCGATTTGTTCGGAGACTCCGGTAGTCCATGTCGTGCCACCCTGATAACGCGTTATAAACGCATCCGAGTCAACATACATACTGCCATCTGTGTTAGGGGAATTGTGCTGAAGTCCTACGCCCGAAGCTTTTCCGCCGTAAATATGCCAGGCCCGGTCCATTCCCTCTTGCGGCGAGCTAATGGGCAATCCAGAGCCCGGATAGTCGGTCACACTGACGTGGTAGTCACTAACCCCTTCTATATATACGGGTGTGTAATCCCCTTCGGTTATGCCGACAGGGAAATAGGTTTTGGAAACAGCTGCTGAATTGAGCCTGATCAAGTGCCCTGTGATACTGTTTCCGGTACTTACCATTCTGTTGGGACCAAAACCCTGTAATTGACCCAACCCGCTGGTAGTTAAATCATGGCCGTTTAGCAGGATGTCCCCTCCATCTACCTCGAAAATGAAATCATTTTGAAAGTGCAGGCCCGCGGCCAGGGAGCCCAAAGGGTTCGCTGTTCCGTATCCGGGGTCCTGAATGTCAGCCAGAATGATATTGTTCGGATTCCGATGCTTGACAATGGCGCCTATCGGGTTACCATTGTTACCATCAATGGTGGTAGGACCGGTCATGTCAGGGTAAAACGGATTCTCATCCGGATTGGCGAAAATGATCGATCCGGCACCGTTGTTTTCAATGACCGCAGTGGGGGCTATCCATATATATTTGCTGTATATGATGTGCGTTCCGCTGATATTCCAAACGGCATTGGGGCCCAGGTAAAGCGTTTCAGAATATTCAAAGGTTGTCTCCCCGATCGACGAAGTACGAACACTGTTGTCTAACGTTACACTGCCTGCCCCGGTTTGTGCAAACGATAGGATAGGTATATTTAAAAGGAGGATAATGGCAATAAGGCGTGCCCAAATATTTTGTGGTTCCATGCTTGTTTAGGTTTTATCTGCTGGGAGATGGACTAAATCGATTTGTTGCTGATAGCAAACCATTTTATCCCAGAGAAATCAGCACCCACTTTGTCCCGTCGCTTTGCAACAAATATTTCTGACCGAAGTTAGGGTTAGGACTGTTGATACCATTCACGGCAACAGGAATAGTACTCTGATTGACACCGGTCGCCACCTCAAAAGCGTAATTTGTTGTGACTGCCTGTGTTCCATTATTGATAATATAATACATCCGGCCTGCGCACGTGGCTGGGTCAGGTAAGCTGACGATTATAGCGGACGACTGGCGGCAAACAACCGTGTAGTCTTCTTCTGTAAGAGTTGTACTTTGCGTGACAGATCTGATCGGCGTCGATACCGAACCATACACCTGAAGGGTGCTGGATCCCACCGCCGAAGAATTTTTTCCGATCGAAACATTCCCTGTCTGATATATATGCTCACTATTACCGCTTGCTGGCGTGCTACTTCCCTGAACATTCCAGGGTTCGTTGCTGGTACCCGCACTTCCTGATGCTTTCACCCACTGGCTGCCGTCATTGTAATAGTAGCCTGGCACTACGTCGCCGGCCGTAGCGGTATTATATACGACCATACCAGCCACATGTGCATTTAAAGGAGTGGAGATTGATGTCTGCTCCAAGGCTACCCTTGGAAGCAAGAGCCCTTTGTTAGTACTTTCTAATTCGAGGACAGCATTTACATTTGGCAACCCCGGGCTCACTACGGTGCCATCTTTTATTTTTGTCTGCGCGTACGTTGTAAATCCGGAAAAAAGCGTAATCGTCAATAATAGGAGAATTCGTTTCATATTAGGTGTTAAAATTAAAATGATTAAAATATTCCATCGAAAAATGCTTATTTGTTATGTAGCCAGAGGCGGCGCCGAAGCAGGTGCTTCGGCCCGTCCGGGTAAGGATCGGCAAATTCGGTACGGGGATAATCCGGCAAATCACAAACAAACAGATAGGGGGGCGATCAAGAGATTCGTAAAGGGACCCGTCATAGATTTTCAAAAATCGCTGAAATCTATGTTCTCTTTTTTTGCCAAACCGTAACATGGGAAATTATTTTATTCCCGCTTATTTATCCTTTTTGAAAATATGGCTTACATTTTCAAGATTCGACCTTCTCGTAACACCAATCAACAACCTGTTTTACAGCCTTTTGAACCTCCTCCATATCCTCTTTTTTATTAATATTCATCCCGCAAAATGTACTACCATTCACCTTCGCATTCAGTACGAGATAGTAAATTCCGGGCACGATCACGGCAAGTAATGCACGGAAATTAATCCCTGACTCTTTGAAGTAAGGATCGCTCAGACTCAGTAATTCTTCGCCCATTAGTTCGCGGGAATTGGCCAAAGTTCTGGCAATATGGTTGGGCTCAGCGATCTGCCACCGCATAATTTCCTGCATTTCTTTATTCTGATAAAAATAGGCGATTTGGGCTTCCAACACTTGCTTGGCAAGCTGCTTCCCAAAGTCGTGCCTGCTGGCATCGAGGAGTTCTTCCACCTGACCTTCCATGGATAGCCAAAAGTCCTTTTGAGCCAGATAGGCTTTAAAAAGCTCCTCGACAGTCCCAAAATAACGGTAGATCAAAGTCTTACTTACGCCGGCAAGGTAGGCGATCGGCGCAGCTTTTAGGCCCTGGTAACCCTTGGCCATAAAAACTTCTCCGGCTGCCTGGATTAGCTTATTCTTTGTTGCTTCCTTGTCTTTTTTGTGTAAAGTTTCCATCAATGCTTTTATGTTTCGTCGGTATTAGGCCCACAGCGGCCTTTAATCTATCCATTTTGTGAGTATATCCATACGGAGGGCGGCCATCCGGAGCCGATCTGAATTATGACGACCAATAGCAGCAACCTTTCGACAACCGGTTTTTAGGGGCCTTGCACATTAAGCTGACAGGGAAATGCGGTTCTTACCCGCGCAGATGCGCATTAATTAAATGCCAAGCTATCAAACTATAACGGATTAATTTTCATCCTCTCAAAACTTCAAATGATGAAAACCGCTTTACTCTCAATTCTTCTGCTTTTTTGTTCTGGTTGCCTGTGAAAAGGACAGCCCAAAACCAGATCCGGCAACTAAAACCATCGTAGGCAAATGGAAGCATACAGGTTATAAAAAGAATGTAAATGGATCGAATGTCTGGGTTCCATTAGATGGAGAGCCAAACTATATAGTTTTCAGATATGATGGCGTGATACTCGATTCAAATGGTTGTCCCAATTGTGCACCCAGATCGTATTATGTGGACAACAAGCTCTTCGAGGTGATCCCTAAGGAAGCGATATCAATCCGTTCCCATTGCCACGTTCTTGACTATATTGGCTGTGCTACATGAAATATTGATCAGTCTGGAAATGAACTCATTATCATGATCTGCGAACCCTCTAACAGGAAATCCAAATACATTCGAGAGTAAGCGAGCTTATTATATTCTCCTGTTTTGAAATGCAACCGAATTCCCCCTTAGCGACGCTTTTCCCAGTCTTTAAAAATGAAGCGCAGCGCATCGAAATAAGCCGCAACGGGTTCGGTCATGTGGGTTTCGGTGGCGTAATGTTTATAGAGATAATCAAATCCTTTTAGCTTTTTTTTGGCAATTGTAGCATCCAGCTTTAATAAGTCCTTATGAAAAAACGAATTACGCCCCCCTTCGTTTCCGTCACTGTAAAAAAATACTTTGTTTAAGGCTGAACCGTTTTTTAGTGTTTCATCGGTCATTCTCAACAGATATCCATTGTCCCACCAGAGGGATGGACTTACGGCAATATACGCATCAAACAGATCGGGATGAGTCAATAAACAATTAAGCGCAGAAAGGCCCCCAAAGGAATGCCCGGCAAATATTTTATAGGGCGCTGTGTTATACTTTTTGTCGATCATTGGTATCAATTCGGTCTCGATAAATTGTAAAAATTTTTCGTTCCCGCCACTTCCTTTATACGAACTACTGTCTGGTTTGCCCTCGTAGTTAAGTAAGCTGCTGGTTGGCGTCAGGTCTCTGGTTCGTTGCGTATTTGGGATGCCAACGACCATTGTTTTCGGCATTGCCAAAACATCCGGCCTGCTCAGGTAGTCGACATACTGAGCAAGCAACGCAAAATGATTATCCCCATCCATGACGTATATGACTGGAAACCGTCTGTTTCCATCCGCGGAGTCTATTTTAGGATAATGCACATACACCTTGCGCTCTTCGTTCAAAAGCTTGGAATGAAGCGTCACTACCTCACTGGATGGAAATGTATACGCCTGGGTATGCTGGGAGTGTGCCTGAAAAGCAACAACTAAAAACAGACTTGTCAGCCATCGAAAGGAATAGGTAAGCAATTTCATTCGGTATCATTCAATTAATTAGTGCATCGGTTTTTTGCCTGATTGTTAACGGCTTGCTGCTATGGCGACACTCCGAGTTGTGTCAGCTTAAATATAGGGGTAATCATCAACGTGTACACCGCATTTATCAGGCTTTCAAGTTAAATAATCAGCGGAAGGTCAGGCCTAGGTTACCGGCGACCCGGATTCAACGTTATTGACAATTTTTCCCGGGAAGCTCTGATCATAGACATCTATACTTCGCTCTCATCTATCCCGCCAACAAGTTCGCTGGCCCCTTATTTTGCTGTAATCAAAACCGGTACCCGAGATGAATCGTCGGGAAAATCGACCAGCTTGCCTGCGAATATATGCCCGCCTTTTGTCACTACCGAGGGATTTAAAGAATGTATCAAATCTACCCACGGCACCAGGTAAAAGCCCTCCAACAATCATGATGCAGCACAGACACACAAACCACGTTTTCCACCATAGCGGAAAGGCCAAAAGAAGCCCGAACAGGACGCGATTGATCTCAAAATGGTTGCCAGCGAAGACACTGGTCTCAAACTGTTACTCACTGGCAAGAAATTCCGGATAGGCGGCAGAATCAACGCCATTCAAACTCGACTTTCCTTCGAGCTGCTTTTCCCACACTTCGGCAAAAGACACGTCCCACACCAAAGATCCGGCTCCAGAGGTGCAATGCTTTGCATCGCAGTTTACCAGGTCACGCCGCGAAATTTGCGCATCGGCCTGGTCAAGCCCCAGGCAGAAGAGACATAGTAACAATTCGATGAAATAAGCAGATCTCAAAGCAGACAGGCGGATGGTTTGTCGAAATTATTCTCGTGTAACTGAGACACGACAAACTTAAAAACCCCGGATCAATTTGCATTTTGGACTACACCCGCCAAGGTCAGTTATAGAAGAAATATGCACAAAATTGACAAGATAATGACTGAAACCGGTGGTACAATGTGCCAGCGGGATGGAGCATCCACTATTCATTTTTGAATATGTCAGTATTGTCGTAGTCGACATTTTTTTACATATTATGGATAGGCTAAAGTTTACACGAACTAATCTTCGGAATCGACATCAATTCAGTACGTTCAACCGGCACGCGAGCCGAACCGGATAGCTCCCACCTAAAACGATACTAAAACCTCCCCTGCGAGCCCGGGAAAAAGCGTACTGATAATATAAGTACACAAGATTGACAATATTTCAATCCCTCACTTTCCGGTGAAATGAAAATATTGCATTTCCAATTGCTGCAATACTAAACTTATTTTGAAGATGAAAACATCACCCATCTACGTCAACGTAGACTTAATTGCTATTGTTGATCCTCGCCCTGTGTTCAGGAAAGGTTTCAGGGAAATTCTGTCCGAGTCGCGCAAATCCCTGGAGGTTATCGAGGTGTCCAGCTGTCAAGAGCTTGAAAAAAGGTACGCCGAATATGCCCCGGAGATCATCTTTCTCTTCGGCGCAGGTCATTCGGACCTGGAAATTATCAACCTGGCTGGTCGTTTGAGGCGATATAGTCCGCTGGCCGGGATAGCCATATACGATAACCGTTCATCCCTGGACTTTCTGATCACCTTCTTTCAGGACAGCATTGCGGGTTACCTACCCGAAGATTTCGATGAACGTGACCTTGACATGTGCATCAATTCGCTGGGAGCAGGCCTGCATTATGTCAATAGCGAAATCGCGTATCGGCTCATCACCCACAAACCGGCCCGTCCAAAACAACAGCGGATAACAACGCTTTCAGGACTGGAAAGAAAGGTAGCCGGCTGCCTGATAAGAGGCATGACAACTTCTGAAATTGCCCATACGCTGGATCGAAGAAGCTCGACAATCAGTACTGTAAAATCGAATATTTATAGAAAGACCAATGTCCATAATATTATAGACCTGGCTGCTGCGCTCAAAAAGCAAGGCACGCCTCTTGAAATTCCGGGAGACGTATGACCCCCAGAGCAATCCGAATTACAGGTTTTAGCCTCAAAAATCCACGTTGACCAAAAAACAACACATGATTGACAAGAAAAGCGTATACCGTTTGCGAATAATTCAGAAATATTTGCAACCGGAACAGGTAAAACTTATTTGACAAAATAAAATTATCTCGACGCCAACCATACCTACCTAAATCCGCTGTCAAAATTCGAAATCATCATGATGATAAACTAGTACAACATACAATTTTACAAACCTTAGTCCATAGAACTGACGCTCGCCGAGATTAACGTATATAGCATATAGTTTGCTATACACCTGAATATATTTTGCCCTTGTTTTTCGCTATATACACTTGTTGCCACTTAGAAGCTCCCCTCCTTCAACGGATTGCACTGAATTCTTTTTTTAATTAAAACAAATAAAATATGAACAAACAGTTACGAAGTGGTCTGGCGGCCCTTGCGTTGACGATGCTTGGCCTGGCCGGGGCTCGAGCCCAGTCACCCGGGGGCGTCTCGCCAGCCGCGTGGTACAGGGCCGATGCTCCCAATTCGCTTTTCAGCGACGCTGGAAACACGGTCATCCAGGACGGCCAACCGGTGCAGCAATGGAACGAAATTCAAGGAAACGGGTTTAATCTCTCGCAAGCTAATCTCGGGAACAGACCCGTTTTTTCACGATCGATTCTTCAGAATTTCAATCCGACAGTGACATTTGACGGAAGCAACGATCAGATGTTTTATAGTGCGCCCGTCGGCATTAACGTGATTGACCGGGCTAGCGGCTCGCTCTATGCAGCAGGAAAGATACAAAATGTCCAAAACAGTGGTTTCCTAGGATTCCATGCGTCCATGGACTATCCCGGATTGCATATGTTTAATACGGCAGGGGCTGATCGTAAACTTTTATTCTTTACCGGCGGGCCAGGTTATCAGGGGCTAACTGGCGATCCCATCACCGCCAACTCGCCCTTTACAGCCGGAGGGGCGTGGCTAAACGGAGCAGGGGCGACCGCAGCTTATGCTGGCGGAACAGTATCTTTTAGCGGTGAAAGAGTCAGCTACTCCGGGACCGAACTGCAGAATACCGTCATCAACACTGCAAGTCGGGATTTGTATATCGGTGGGGACAACAATTATGGTCAATTCAGCGGTCAATTGAACGAATTGTTGGTTTTTGAAAACAGACTTTCGGTAGATGAAATGGACCGAGTTGAAACCTATTTGGCCATTAAGTACGGTAGCACTTTTGCAAAAGGCACCAGGGATTATAAGAACTCGTCATCGGGCACTGTATGGAGCGCTTCGACAAATAATGGGTTTCATTATAACATTGCCGGCATCGGTAAGGATATTCAGGGGGCACTGGACCAAAGACAATCATGGAGCACAAACCCGGGACAACAACTGTTGATCGGTAGCAATGCCGAACTACAGTCAACCAATGCTGCCCATAGTTCATCACTTACTGATGGCCAGTTCTTGGTATGGGGCGATAACGGCCTGGCCAAAACACCGGGAGTAGCGCTTTCAGGTCCGGGCATCAACTTCCGGTTTGCGGCGATCTGGAAAGTCCAGCAGACCGGTACCATCGGAACGGTACGTGTGGCTTGGCCGGCGGGTTTGACAAACCTGAAGTTGATCCAGAGCTCAGATGCAACCATCGACAGTTCCGATCCTGCTACCGATATGACTGCCACGCAGATAGTGAATGGTGTTTCCTACAATTACGCGGACGTCAGCCTGGCAGACGGGCAGTTCTTCACTTTCGCGGCTTTTGTTCAGGCACCGGGCGGGGTAGTCGCAAATCTTCTGATGTGGCACAAAGCTAATGACGGTGTAAATGCTGCCGGCGCTAAAAATATCTGGAAAGATATGTCCGTCAATGGAAGGGACGTTACCCAGAACAACAATGCAGCCAAC
>NZ_FNYL01000020.1 GCF_900109045.1 Dyadobacter sp. SG02 | reverse complement strand
AGGCTGCTTCCAGTTTACGGCTTGAATAGATGTTGCTCACATAACCATAAACGAGCACTTTAAGAAGCATCTGCGGGTGATAACTCGAAGACCCGATCGTGTGATAGGCTGAATGAAGCGGCTCTAAACTGATGCTATTGATCACATCGTTGACCACCCGACAAGCATGGTCTTTGGAGATTAACTCATCTAAACTTGGAGGAAGCAGCATTAATTGCTGCTGATTATAAGGCTTGAAGGTAGGTTGTCGTCGGGCCATCTTTCCTGGATTGCTAATACCTAAAGATAATCAATCACAGAAAATCGGCAAAGCCCATATAACAAAAGAAGGTGCCTTTTTGAGACACCCTCATAGAAATGACAGATACCCCCCTCACGCCGGAGAGAGTGAATCGACATTCTCTCCGGGCAAGAAAATGTAGAAAGTAGTGCCGCTCCCCTCTTCGGTTTTGAACGAGAGCTTCCCTCCGTGGGCTTCCACGATCTGTTTTGAAATATACAAACCCAAACCAAATGCCTGCTCCCCGGCCGTACCGGGGCGCTTGGAGGTCGTGAAAGGGTCGAAAAGGTTAGGAATGGCTTCCTGAGGAATGCCTAACCCGTTATCTTCCACAGAAATGGTAACGCCTTTATCCGATTGCGCTGTAACGACCCGGATCGTCTCGCCTTCCGGGCTGAACTTGATCGCATTAACGATCAGATTGTTCAAAACACGCAGCAGTTTGTCCGGATCTGCATTCACCATCACGCGCGAGGGATCTTCGAGAACGAGCCGCTGGTTCTTTTCGGCTGCGCGGAACGTCAGCAGGGTCACCGCCTGATCGAGGAAAACGGGCAGATCGACCGTCTTTTTGTGTAATTCGGTTTCCTTAAAATCAAAATCGGTTTGCAGCAGATCGCTGATCATATGCAGGCAGGTCGTGCTCGACTCGCGGATCAGCCCCACATACTGGCTCGCCTCTTCGGCTGTCGTGTCGTCGTCTTGCAGGAGTGAACACAATGCATTGATCCCTCCGATCGGGTTACGGAGGTCGTGCGCCAAAATCTTGATCAGCCTCGCGTAATTCTGATTGCTTTTTTCCAAAGCGTCGGTAGTCGATTCCAGTTGCCTGAACTGCATCGTCAGCACACGGTTGGTCTTCTTGCTCAGCTTCCAGTTGCGCCAGAGTACCAGAATACTCAGCAACGTCAGCACGCACACAGCCACAGCCAGCGACAGCATTTGCGCATTGTATTTCGACTTTATCTGCTCCGAAATAAGCTGCTGGTCCTTCACGGCATATTCAATATAATCGATCCCCGAAACCCGGTCTATCTCGGCTTGTTCTTCGAACAATTTTAGCAGTTTTTGACTGTAAATGAATGCCTGGACATTCTCGTGACGGCCCGCGTAATGGTCGTACAACTTCTTGCACACATCGCGTGCGTACATACGATAGTTCTTTTGCTCTGCCAGGTCGAGGGCTTTGTTGTAAAACCGGAGCGCTCTGTCCCGGTCCTCCGCGAGGTAATGGTCGCCGAGGTCGAGCAGGAGATCCATGCTGAGGTAATTCAGTTCCAATGCCAGTGCCTTATTCAATGTCTGTTCCAAAAAAGCGAGCCCCTTTTCCCGCTGGCCGGTTTCAATCAGCTCGGTAGCCCGGAGCTGGTCGATCGCCAGTTCGAGGCGGACATCGCGGTACTTGTGCGCGATGCCATAAGCCCGGTCGATCAGCGCTGTGCGACGGCTACGACTGAATTTCTGCGGGTAGAGGAGAATATAGTTGTAAATCAAAATCGCGGTGATGGAATCGTGCTCTATGCGATCGCCGAGTGCCATCGCGCGGTCGTAATGGGCCTGCGCCTTGTCGTCCCGGCCACTCACATTATATACCGAGCCGATATTCATGAGTGTCTGCACGATATTGGAAGAATCGCGCAGTGTAACATACTGGTTATACGCGTCATTATAATACCGTAACGCGAGCTGGATGTTACCCTTGATATCGAAAACAACACCCAGGTTGTTGGTAGCGTCGGCCCGGCCTCTTTCATAGTCGTTCCGGTAGGCTATCTGCCGGGCTTCCAACGCATAATAAAGCGTGCTGTCGGCATTTTGTTCGTAAAAAAGCAGGGAAATACGGTTGACGACATCGACGTAGTTCGTACTGTCACGGATGGCAGGAAGACTCAATTGCAGCTCGCGAATCTTGCTTACCTGCGCCCAAACCGACCGGAACGGCCCCAAGGATAACGCCAGGCAAATGAAAATACCTCTGATATAGCAAGTTAGCGTCATAGTAAGTCCCGAATCACTCCGAATAAATATTACAAACTTTCGACTGAAATGCAAGAAAAATAAAAAATGCGCCCTTGTGAGGCGCATCCACCGTCCCGGGGCGGCGGGATGAATCCCGCGCCCCTTGTGACAGTGTTCAGTCATCGGTTTTAGTTAATATCTGATCAAATCATTAGCTGATTTGTGATTCTTTCATTTTTTCATTCTTTCATTATCTCATTATCCCATTATCCCATCCGTCGATTAAAATCGACGGAAATAGATTATATGATTTAAATTCTCATCCGTTGATTAAAATCAACGGGAATGGATTATTAGATTCAAATTCTCATCCATCGATTAAAATCGACGGGAATGGATTATATGATTCAAATTCTTATCCGTCGATTAAAATCAACGGGAATGGATTATATGATTCAAATTCTTATCCGTCGATTAAAATCAACGGGAATGGATTAGTATGATTCAAATTCAATCCGTTGATTAAAATCAACGGGAATGGATTAATAAGATTCAAATTCTCATCCGTTGATTAAAATCAACGGGAATGGATTATATGATTCAAATTCTGTCCGTTGATTGAAATCAACGGGAATGGATTAAAAAATTCAAATCCATAGCCGTCGGTTTTAACCGACGGGACTCGATTAAATTGATTAATAGCCCGGGTTTTGTTTTAGTTGCGGCGACGAGTTCAGTACCGTCTGCCCGATCGGGAAGATTTCGGTATGGTTGTCGGCGTCGGCTGTTTTGTCCCACCAGGTGCCTTTGTTGAACACGCCCCAGCGGATCATGTCCGTACGGCGACGGCCTTCTACTAGGAACTCGCGTCCCCATTCGTCGATCATTTCCTGGTCGGTGAGCTGAGTGCCGTCGGCTTTGTAAAGGCTTGGCGAACCGGTCGGGTAGTTGCGTTTGCGTACCGCGTTGAGCAATGCGGCAGCACCTGCTTTGTCGCCCGCACGGTATTTGCATTCGGCCAGTGAATAGTAGATTTCCGCGAAACGGATCTCCGCATAAGCCGAAGAAATCTTGTTCAGGTCGTCGCTAGGGTAGAACGGGTATTTCACAGGGAAGATACCGGAGTTATTATCCGCATTGTTCATGTTCGAAACCTTGTCGGCGATCGGTGTACCTGGTTTTGCGTCGAGGAACTTGCCAACCTGATCGCGGAAATACAAGGCATAAGGACCTTTGAAACCGCGAACGGTGTCGGGCTTGCCGGCTGAATTGGTATAGGTCAGGTAACCGTGCAGGAACATTCCCTCGCGTTTGCTATTGCCCAGGTTCTTGTATTTTTTCAAGCGAACATCATCCGGATATTTCTGGAACTTCACGAACGGCTTGCCCAATGCGTGCGGATATTCCTTTCCGTCCACGTCGAGGCCCGGTTGCATCGCATATTTAGGGTTGGCATTCCCAAAATCGGTGAACCCGAAATAGCTCGGCGCCAGGTTGGGCAGCATCCAGAAATACATACCGCCGTCGTACTGCCAGTGCGTAAGCCCGAAACTGCCCGGGAAACCGAATACCGTCTCCTTCGAAGTAGCATTGTTATAGTCGAACGGCGCGTCCCAGCGCGATTCGAGGGCGTAGGTACCATATTTGCCGTCGATCATTTCCTGGCAAAGCTTCGCGCAATCGGCGAAACGGTCGGTGCCGGTATACACTTTCGAGTTGAGGTACAACCTTACCAGCAGTGACGTTGCGCCACCCTGCGTCCAGCGGCCCACCGCATTCGCGCCCAGGCTTTGTACCGTCGGCAGCTTTGGAAGTGCTTCTTTCAATTCGTTTTCGATGAAAGCAAATGCTTCCTGAGGCGGCACCTGCGGTCCGCCGGTCGTTTCGCCCTTTACCTTCGTTACTATCACGATATTGCGGTAGAAGTCCAGCAGGCGGATGTTCAGCCACGCGCGGAGCGTGCGTAACTCGGCAATCATGCCGTCGAGTTCGGCCTGGGTCATGTCAAACTTCGAAGGGTCCTTAATGCCCTGCAAATCTTCCAGCGAGTTGGTGGCTAGCGTCACCCCGCCGTACAATGCATTCCAGGGATCGGCCGTGTAGCCGTCGTTGGGTGTCCAGGCGTGGTAATGCACGCGCTGGAACTGCCCGCCATCGAACCAGTCGCCCTGGCGGTTCGGGGTCATGATCTCGTCGGAGCTGTTTTCCTGCAACATGAAGGTGCTGCCGCCCTGGATGCTCCAATAGCTGTGTTCGAATGCGCGGAGGAAGTCGCGGGTAACGTCTTCACGCGTTTGGAGGAAGTTGTCGGAAGTGATCCGGTCGTAAAGCTCCTCGTCGAGATTGGTACAACCGACGGTCGCCAGCAATAGCATGCCTGCCGCGACTCTGGATGTGTTTTTTAATATATTAATGCTTTTCATTGTATTTCAAATAATTAGAAGGTGAGCTGAACGCCGAGCAATAGCTGGGTGGTCGACGGGTAGTAATCGAGTGTGCCGTTGTTGTCGCCGTTTTTGTTCACGCCCGGGTAAAGGCCGTTCACATTGATCAGGTCGGGATCGCCGCCGGTAAACTTCGTGAAAGTGGCCAGGTTGCGGGTAGTCGCATAAATCCGCACCGATTGCAGGAATTTCGTCTGTACCGGCTGAGTATAGCTCAAAGTCACGTTATCCACTTTCAAAAATCCGCCCGGTTCGAGGAAGTAATCCGACAGCGTCGAATAGGTCGTAGCGCTCGTCAATTTCGAATATTTGCTGCCATCGTAAGCCGATTTCAGCACATTGGCATTCTCCTGCGTCGCAGGTGTACCCAGGTAAAATGCGTAGGTATTGAACAGTTTATAGCCGAACGAACCGCGCAGGAACACGCTCAGGTCCCATTTCTTGTATTTAAAATTATTGGAAAGACCCATTGTAAACTTCGGCAGACCGTTTCCTACAAACTGCTTGTCATCGTTTGTCGCCTGGTTGCCCGGGATCACCTCGCCTTTCTTGTTGTACACCAGCAATGCACCTTGCTCATTTACACCCGCCGATTTGAGTGCGTAGAAGCTACCAATGCGGGTATCTTCCTGCAAGCGCTGCAATGTACCAGGACTACCCGGTGCGGGCATTCCTACGACATCCACGTACTTCTGGCCACGGAACAGCGCGTTCGAGAAGGACACGAACTTGTTGTTATTATAAGCGCCTGTAAAACCCAGGTCGTAAGAGAAATTTCCTTTTTTGAGCACCGAAGCATTCACCTGCAACTCGATACCGGTGTTACGCATCGTACCCACGTTCGCGAAGGTCTGTCCCTGGATGTTTGGCGGGTTGGATACATTATAATTACCCAGCAAGTCGCGGTTGGTGCGGATGTAGTAGTTCAAGCTACCTGAAACCTTGCTTCCGAAGAGTTCGAAATCCAGACCGGCATTGAAGTTGGCCGCTTTTTCCCAGCGCAAATCGTAGTTGGTATTCTGGCTCGGGCCCCAAACCTGGTAGTTGATGCCATTATAAAGGTAGTAACCGTACCCGCCGTAAGTATCGAGCGAAAGATAGTTACCAAAATCCTGGTTACCCGTTTCGCCGTAATCCGCACGCACTTTCAGTTCGTTCAGCCAGGGAATATCTTTCAGGAAACCCTCCTGCGTGGCACGCCATGCGACAGAAGCAGCCGGGAAGTAACCCCATTTGTTGGAAAATCCAAACTTCGAAGAACCCTCGCGGCGCAAGCTGGCCGACAGGTAGTATTTCTGGTCGAAATCGTAGTTCAAGCGGCCGAAGAATGCGATCAGTTTGGAGGAGTTTTTGTAAGAACCTACATTATTGATCCCCTGCTGCAAGTTCCACAAACCACTGCCCAGGTTATTATAGGTCAACACATTGGAGGGAAAATTCTCGTTTTTCGCATTGAAACCCGACGACGTGAAGTACTGGAAAGAATACCCGCCCAACAGCTTGATCGAATGCTTGTTCAGATCCAGGTAATAGTTACCGATCCACTCGAAACTTTTCTGGTCGTTTTCTTCCAGGATCTGTTCGCCCGTGTTGCGTTTGCTGCCGTTGATGACGGTCGTAAGCGTCGAAGGCGTAAACAAAAACCTTCTCATCGAAGAGTTCACCTCCCCGATCGTCACCACGGTATTCAGGTTTTCAAGAATATTGATTTTCGCTGAACCATTCATATCCAGCAGCTTGTACTCGCGATCGGCCTTTACGCTCTTAGCGACCTCAACCGGGTTGTTTGCAAAAAATCCGGATGTCAGATAAGCATATTTACCAGTCGAGTCGCGTACGTTGAGCGTCGGGTTCAGGGTCAGTGCGTAGTTGAAACCGCTGTAATCGGCGTCGCTCGTTTTGGTATAGCGGGGCGCAGCGGTGAAGGTCAGTTCGACGAGGTTATTGGCCGTCTTGTGGTTGATATTGATCCTGCCACCGTATTCGCGCTTGGCCGAACGAAGGTCCAGGCCGTTCGCGTCGCGGTAGTCGAGCGAGGTGAAATAGTTGGTTTTGCCATTACCGCCGGAGAATTGGAGGGTATGCTTGTGCGAGAACGACGGGTTGCGTTTCACTTCGTTCATCCAGTTGGTGTTACCGCCGAAGTCGACGCCACGCTTGTGGGCAAGGAAATCGTCTTTCGAAAGTACTTCCAGCTGGTTGGTAGCCCAGTCGAAAGTGGTATAACCGTCATAGAATATACGCGAGTTTTCCGAGCCTTTTTTGGTCGTGATCACGATCACCCCATTACTTCCGCGCGTACCGTAAATCGCCGATGCCGCACCGCCTTTCAGGACGTCGATCGACTCGATTTCGTTCTGGTTGATGTTGTCGATATTACCACCGGGCACGCCGTTGATGACAAACAATGGCCCCAGACCGGCACTCCGCGAAGACGCCCCGCGCAACTGGATGTTGGGCGACGAGTTCGGGTCGGCCGCGGCCGTGTTGGTCACCGAAAGACCCGCAACCTTGCCCTGAATGGCCATCAGCGGGTTATTACCACCCACGCGAAGCAGGTCTTTGCCCGAAAGGTGCGTAATGGCGCTGGAAACCTCCTTTTTATTCAGAGAACCATAACCGATCACGACTACTTCGTTCAATTGCTTCTGGTCTTCCGCCAGGTTCACCTCGATCTGCGTTTTACCCGCGAGCGCGATTTCCTGCGTTACATAGCCTACATTTGAGATAACCAGCGTGGCGTTGGCGGTGCTCACTTCCAGCTTGAACGTACCGTCGACCTGCGAGACGGTACCGTTGTTGGTTCCTTTTTCCAAAATGGCTACCCCGGGCAATACGTCCTTGGAATCCAAAATTTTACCGGAAATTTGTACGGTGTTCTGGGCGCTGGCTTGCAAGGCCGAAAGTATCAGCAGCAGACAGCCCAGCCAGGCGGTTGCCCGCGCAAGGGTATGTCCTGCCGGCAGAAAGCGTCTGCCCCGGCCGGTCGATTTGTATAATTTCATTTTCATCAAGGATTGTTAGGTGAAAAGCTCCGCAGCGTTGTTACTTTTTAATTATAATATTGGATTAATTAAGACTGCCGCGAAGTTCCGGGTTTAGCGGGTAACGGGATGATCGTTTTGTCTCAATTTTGAATCAAAATGTCTCACCCCTGGTTTTTATGATTTAACTAAGATTTTAGTGGATATCTTTACATGCTGATTATTCCGGGTCGTGTGTTTTATATGTAGTTTAAATTGGTGAGAATACTTGTTTCCGTCCTGCTTTTCTTCCTGACCGCCGCGCAGGCGCTCGCGCAGGATATCCCATTCTATTTCAGGAACTACCAGGTTTCCGACGGCCTCTCCGGAAATGCCGTGGGTAAGATGGTGCAGGATAAAAAAGGGTTCATGTGGTTTGCGAGCCGTAACGGCCTGAACCGCTTCGACGGGCATAATTTCCGCGTTTTTCAGAACATTGCAGGCGATTCGCTCAGTATCGGCAGCAACTCTATTTTTGCATTATACGAAGATGCTTCCGAGAAGCTCTGGATCGGTACGCACAAGGGCGTGTACCGCTACGACCCCGTCGCCGACCGCTTCGACGCGTTCCGGCTGATCCCCGCCGGCGAGGTGCTCGAAATCCGCGGCGACCGCAACGGCAATATCTGGATCATCTCCGATCGCACCTTGTACCGCTACCACGTCCGCACCGGGCGCGCGGCGCGCATTAACCTTGGAAGCGACCAGCCTGTTTCCCTGCACATTTCGCCGGCAGGGGCCGTTTGGGTGGCCTGCAACAATGGCATCGTGCGCCAATATCACCAGGATACCGGCCGTTTCGAGGCATTCGATCTGAAAGAAATCTCAGGGATCAGGGACATTTACGGTTCCACTACCCTGCACGCGGTAGGCGATTCGTCGCTGCTGATCGGCTCGATGAAGAAGGTTTTGTTATTGAATTTTGTCAAAAAACAGGTCCGCAATCTCACTGCCGCCGGTTTGCCCGGTGAAGACATCCAGGTACACACCATATTTCAGCGAAGCGACCGCGAGTTCTGGCTAGGTACCGAATCGGGGCTCTACATTCTCGACCTGGTCGAGAACCGGTCTCAACACATTGTAAGAGAACAATTTAATCACTACTCCATAACCGACAATATCGTCAACTCCATCCTGCGCGACCGCGAGGGCGGCATCTGGATCACGACACAATTTGGTGGTATCAACTATTATTCGACGCAGTTCAACAACTTCCGCAAGTTCTTCCCGAAACCCGGCAACAGCATCAGCGGCAGTATTGTGCACGAGATTACGAAGGATCAATACGGGCATTTGTGGATCGGTACCGAGGATGCAGGATTGAACCGGCTCGACATCCGTACAGGCCAGTTCAAGGCCTTTCTGCCCGACGGGCGGCCCGGCAGCATTTCCTACCGCAACCTTCACGGGATGGTCGTCGACGGCAACGAGCTTTGGGTGGGCACCTACGAGCACGGGCTCGATGTGATTGACCTGCGTACTGAAAAGGTCATCAGGCATTATAACCTGACGTCGAGCCCACGCTCGCTGAGCAGTAATTTTATTGTGACCATCTACAAAACCCGCTCCGGCGATATTCTCGTGGGTACGTGGGCGGGCCTCTGCCAGTACAACCGCGCTACCGACGATTTTACGCGTCTCCCTTTCTTCAATGTTCAGATGCAAAGCATTCACGAAGATGCGGAAGGCACGATCTGGGCGGCCAGCTACGGAGGCGGGCTATATTATTTCAACCCTCAAACCGGGAAAAAAGGATATTTGCGGTACAGCGCCGATCGACCCGGCGGGTTGCTCGACAACTACGTCAACAGCATTTACCAAAGCTCCGACAGGAGTATCTGGCTTTGCACCGAGCACGGACTTTCGCGGTACAGCCCCGAAACCGGCCAATTCCGTAACTACCGCAAAACCGACGGCCTGCCCGATAATCAGGTATTCCGCATTTTGGAGGACAACGCGGGCAACTTCTGGATTACTACCTCGCGCGGGCTCGCCAGGCTCGACGGCCGTACCGGCCGTTTCACCAATTTTCACATGGGTAACGGCCTTCCTACCGATCAGTTCAATTATAACTCGTCGTTCAAGGACCCGGACGGCACGCTGTATTTCGGTACTGTGGCCGGTATGGTCGGTTTCAAACCTGCGGAACTGCTGCGGAATGCATTTGTTCCGCCGGTTTACATTACACGGTTACAGGTCAATAACCGCGATGTGGATATTCGGCAGCCGGACGCGCCGCTGAAACGGTCGATCATTTACGCCGACGAGCTGACCCTGCCCTATCAAAGTTCGAGCCTGAGTTTCGATGTGGCTGTGCTGAGCTATGTTATTCCCGGGCAGAACACTTATCAGTACCAGCTCGAAGGCCTTTCCAAAGAATGGGTGCCGTTTCATGGCAACCGGCGCATCCATTTTTCGAAGCTCCCGCCCGGAGATTACACCCTGAAAATCCGCGGGGCCAACAACGACGGCCTCTGGAATAAGCGCGAGACCAGGCTGCGCATTACCATCCTGCCGCCTTTCTGGGCTACCGGCTGGGCCTACTTATTTTATGTGGTGCTGGTGGTGAGTATTATTGTCGTAATTTTTCGTTACTATTTTCTCGCCCTCCATGAGAAGAACCGGCGACAGATCGAGACGATCGAAATGGGGAAAGAGCGGGAGATTTATAATGCCAAGATCGACTTCTTTACCAATGTAGCGCACGAGATCCGCACGCCGTTGACGCTGATCAAAATGCCGCTCGACAAGCTGCTGGCCAGCAGGAAGTCGGACCCGGAAATGATTGAGAGTTTGAATATGATTGATAAAAACACCTCCCGACTGATAGACCTTACCAACCAGCTGCTCGACTTCCGAAAAGCCGAGGCCAATAATTACAGCCTTAATTTCACCAAAACCGACATTAACGACCTGCTGAGCGACGTTTTCGGCACCTTCCGTCCGGCCGCCGAGCAGAAGCAACTGCAATACAAACTTGAACTCCCGCGCATTACCTTGCAGGCATTCGTGGACGAGGAAGCTTGCAAAAAAATCGTGAGCAACCTCGTGAACAACGCCATTAAATATGCCGAAAGCAGCGTCAAAGTGAAGCTTTCGCCGTTCAACAGCGACGACCTGCTGTTCCATATCGAGTTCACCAACGACGGCCCGATGATCGGCTACGACGACCGCGACCGCATATTCGAACCATTCTACCGCGCCGAGGGCAACAGCAAAGAGCCGGGAACGGGCATCGGCCTCCCGCTCGCGCGCTCGCTCGCGGAGCTGCACAAGGGCACGCTCGAACTGAAACGCTCCGAGCTCGACCAGAATACATTCCTGCTTTCCATCCCTATTCACCAGGATTACGAGCTGGATTTGAATAAAGAAAGCGACGAAACGGCGGGCACCAGCGAACCGAACCTATCGGAAGAAGCTAACCCCAACAAACCCAATGTGTTGCTCGTAGAAGACAATACCGAAATCCTGGGCTACCTCGGCCGCGAACTGAGCCTGGAATACAACATTTTCAGGGCGGGCGACGGGCGGCAGGCTATCGATCTGTTGCAGGAAGAGAATATCCATTTGGTGATCAGCGATATCATGATGCCCGTGATGGACGGCATTGCATTGTGCCGGGAAATGAAGAACGATATCCGTTTCAGCCACATTCCGATCATTTTGCTCACGGCCAAAAACTCGATCAGCTCCAAAATCGAAGGGTTGGAAGTGGGTGCGGATGCTTACATCGAGAAGCCGTTCTCGCTCGACCATTTGTCTGCGCAGATCAGCAACCTGCTCCAAAACCGGGACATTATCAAAGACTATTTCGCACGCTCGCCGCTGACGCACATCAAGGGCATTGCATTCTCGCGCGCCGACAAGGATTTCCTCGAACAGCTCAACGCCATTATCACCGCCCACATCGCCGACAGCGACCTGGACGTCGATATGCTTTCATCCAAAATGAATATGAGCCGGCCGACCTTGTACCGGAAAATCAAAGGCATTTCGGACA
Organism: Dyadobacter sp. SG02; assembly: GCF_900109045.1. GTDB lineage: Bacteria > Bacteroidota > Bacteroidia > Cytophagales > Spirosomataceae > Dyadobacter. The sequence goes on along the minus strand of NZ_FNYL01000020.1, from coordinate 131,608 downwards.
TGACGCCAAACGAACTGATCAACCTTTCACGCCTCAAAAAAGCGGCGGAACTGCTGGCGGAGAAAAACTATAAGATCAACGAAGTGGCGGATATGGTCGGTTACAGCGTGCCTACCAACTTTTCACGCGATTTTCAGAAACAATTCGGTGTAAGCCCTTCCGGCTACGTGAATGCGTTGTAAGTTGTCCGATTTGTGATACATTTGCGCATTATTTGAATTAAGTCTAAATAGTGATCAAATGAATCATCTTTCCCTTCCGGACGATGAGCGGCCTTTGCGGGAATACTTTTGCAACCTTTACGAGCGGTTCTGGCAGCGGATTTATCGCTATTGCCTCTCGCACCTCCGCGACGAGGAACAGGCCAAGGAGGTGACCCAGGAGATTTTCTTCGCGCTCTGGGAAAGAAGGCATTCACTCGCGATACTCGGGCAGGAGGAAAATTACCTCATCCGCGCTGCCAAGTACAAGGTATTCGATCACTACCGCCAGCAGGCCCACACGGCCCCACACGAAACGGCCACCGAAACGACACACTCCGAAAACCTGACAGAGAACCAGGTGTATTTCAATGCATTAGTGCATAAAATCAATGAGCTGGTTCGCTTTCTACCGGGCCAATGCAGGAAAGTGTACGAACTGAGCCGCGAGAATGGGCTCAGTAACAAGGAGATAGCTTCTTCATTGCAAATATCCCCCAAAGCCGTGGAGTACCACATTACCCGCGCGCTCCGCCACATCCGCGAGAATCTCCCCGAATATTCCGAACATTTTTCCAACCGGACTTAGGGTAACCCCTTCTCCCAACGACTACCTCAGTGAAAAGCATTCACTGAATTCATGGAAATCAATCCCGAATTGCTTCGGAAATACCACCAGGGCCTGTGTACACCCGCCGAACAAGCGGCAGTACGGCAATGGCTCGAAAGTGCCGAATTCGAAGCGCACGACGACAGGCCCTCCGAAAATGAACCGATCGCCGGCTTCGAAATCTGGACCCGGCTCGACCATCAGATCGGTGAAAATAGCCGGTTCGACAGCGAGCCCGACCTGCCGGAAACGCCGGGTGGCAACCGCCTCCTCTCCTATCTGAGCGCCGCTATGGTCGTATTGGCGGTGGGGGCTGCATTTTATTATTTAACCCAAAAAAGGGCCGTTAACGCGGTAGCGCATCATAAAACTTCGCTTCAACCTACGCTCATTACCGTTCGCACCCGCGCGGGAGAGGTCCGGAAGCACTACTTGCCCGACGGTAGCACCGTCACGCTGAATGCGTCCAGCCAGCTCAGCTATCCTGCGCTTTTCAATGATACGCTTCGGAAGGTGGAGCTTAGCGGCCAGGCGTTTTTCGAAGTCGCGCGCGACACGACCCATCCATTTGAAATACAATTTTCCGGATACGTGACCCGCGTGCTTGGTACCTCATTCGATTTGAAAGCTTATGCGGGCGAACCCGCGAGCCTTCTTGTGCGCGAGGGAAAAGTGCGCTTTTCGAGCCATTCCCAGTCGGTTTTAGTGACACGCGGCCAGGCAGTTCTCGCTAGTGGCCTGCAACTGGCAAAGACCGAAGTTCAAAACGGCATCGCCGGTGCCTGGATGGATCAGAAACTGGTTTTCAACAACGAGCCGCTCAGCGAAATTGCCCGGGATATCAGCCGGTGGTATGGCGTGGAGGTCGAAATCCGCAATCCCGAAACCGGAGCGCATTTGTATAAAGGGAAGTTTCAGAACCCTTCATTAAAGGCCTTGCTGGATGATCTCGGCTACGTCCTGAATTTCAGGTATGAGATCAGGGAGAAAAAAGTTGTCATCTACTAAGGCATCGCCTGTTCGAGCATTACCAATCATTTTCCATAAAAACCCGATGCGCAGTCGCCAAACCTGCATCGGGAACAATTAACCGCTTACGCAAAACGATTAACGCTTTTAACAAAAGTATGAAACAATTACGAAGACGCTCCCTCCTGTTACTTACGCGGCTGTCGCTCAAAGCATTGCTGACCGCTTCGTTGCTACTATCGGGGCAGATGGCATTCGCGCAACAATCGGTACTCGACAAAAAAGTGAGCCTGCATTACCAACAAACCAGCCTGGCCACGATTCTCGAAAGCATTGAAAACCAAACCGGCGTGAGCTTCTCCTACTCGGCCGATCAACTTGATACACGCAAAAAATACAGTATCGACGCGAAAGGCAAAACATTGAGCGCCGTCCTTGATGAGTTGTTGGGAACCGCCGCACGCGGTATGAAGGTCCGCGGCGGGCAGATTATGATCCAATCGGCCCCGAAAACCGGCAAAGGTTCGGTGAAAGGGAAAGTGCAAACACCCGGTGGCGGGCCCGTGGAATTTGCCAATGTGGTAATCAAGGGTACGGGAAAGGGCGCGCAAACCGACGAGCACGGCGCTTTTACCATTACCGACATTCCCGAAGGCTCACATAGCCTGCTTGTGCAGCACCTGGGTTTCTCCTCGGCCGAAATGCCGTTTGAAGTGCAGGCTAACGAACAAGCCGCATTGGAACCGGTAGTCGTGCAGGAAGGCGATAAAAGCCTCAACGAAGTGGTGGTTTCGGCAGGACGCGTCCGCGAAAGCCTCAATTCCGTACCTGCTTCGATCGCGGTTCTAAAAGCCAAAGAAATTCAGGAGCAGGCGACGATCAACAACTCCATCGCGGCGATCCTCGGCAATACCATTCCCGGCCTCGGAATGCCGAACAACAAGGCTACCAATACCGGTCAGACCTTGCGCGGGCGCAGCCTCCTCGTACTCGTGGACGGTATCCCGCAATCGACGCCGCTCATGAACGGTAACCGCGATATCCGCTCTATCGACCCCGCCGTGCTCGAACGCATTGAGGTAGTGAAAGGTGCTACGGCCATTTACGGTAACGGCGCAGGCGGAGGGCTGATCAACTACATTACCCGCAAACCTACTGAAAACAAAGTCATTGGCGGCATTACACAGATCGGCATGCACGGCAACGTGTTCCACATGGGCGACACGCCGGGTTACCGCATTTCGCAAATGCTGCAAGGCAAAATCAACAAGTTTTCATACGTCGTGAGCGGCCTGCTCGACCGCACGGGGGTGTACAAGGACGGCGAAGGCGATGTGATCTCGACCTCCAACGGATTGGGGGAAACACGGCTTTACAATGCCTATACCAAGCTTTTTTATGATTTTAATACCAATAATGAACTGGAATTTTCTTTCAACCTGTTCAGCAGCAGGCAGTATACCAAATATGTGAATAAAACGGGCGTATATGGCGAAACGCCGACCATTGCCGTGCCTGGCGAGAGCCTGGGAGAAGCCGAGGGAACGCCATTTAACTATAACCTGTCGCTTCGCTACCTGCGCCGCGAGCTTTGGGGCAAAACGAGCATGGACGTGACCGCTTACATGAACGGTTTCGAATCGATGAATGCTTATACTGCCTCTACCACAGGCTGGTACGGTCCCGGAAAGACGCAGATCACTTCCCGCAAAAAGGGTTTACGGGCCAATTTTTACACCCCATTTAATGTAAATCCAAACTTCAACGGCGGCCTTACTTACGGAATCGATATCCTCGGCGATGTAACCAACCAGGTGCTCACCGACGGCCGTGTGTATGTGCCAGACATGAATATGACGAGTATTGCACCCTATGCGCAGGTGAAGCTGGATATCGTAAAAGACCTGACTTTGAAAACCGGCGCGCGTTTCGAGAATATCGGCATCGAAGTGAAGGATTACAGCACCCTCGCCAAAGGACCGAACGGCGAAGGAGCCGTGGCCGTGAAAGGCGGTAAGCTGGATTACAAGGCGTTGAATATGAATGCAGGTCTGCGCTATTCGAAATACAGCCTTTTCAACCCGTTCTTCAACTTTTCGCAGGCATTCGGGATCAGCGAGCTGGGACGCATTTTGCGCTCGGCAACCACCAATACCATTGCAAATCTTAATACGAAACCCATTATCGTGAACAATTACGAGGCCGGGTTCAGCAGCCAGTACAAGTTTGTGCAGTTTACGGCCGCCTATTTCATCAGTACTTCCAAACTGGGCGCCGATATGGTGACCGTGAATGGCGTGATGACGCCGCTGCGTTTGCCGGAGGAAATCAAAGGCTATGAGTTCACCCTCGATTTCCAGTCGTCGGATAAATTGTCGTTCGGAGGAAGCTACTCCTATGTAGAAGGCAAAGCCGACCAGAACGACAACGGCAATTTCGACGACCCGGAAGACCGCTACCTCACGGGCGCCCGCATTACCCCGCCCAAAGCGACCGCATTCGTCAAATACCAGCCTGCCGACAAGCTGAACCTGAACCTGTTCTGGGTATACTCCGGCAAACGGAAGCGCTTCGACAAGCAGGCCAACGGCAAATACGGCAACGGCGAAGGCCCGGTCGACGCCTACGACCTGACCAATTTGAATGCTTCCTACGAATTCAGCAAGCACATCCGCGCCGCGTTGGGCATCGAAAACCTGCTGAACAAAACCTATTTCAATACCGTGAACCTGTTCAGCGGGCAGGATCTGGAATATACCCGCGGCAATGGAGCGAGGTTCAGCCTCAATTTGTATTACAATTTTTAGAATTACGGGAATGTAGTGGAAAAACGGCCTGGCAGTTGCACAGGCCGTTTTTATTTGTCCGGGGGCTTACGGTTGGTAGCGCTTTCCGCTACTAATGGGTATGATTTTAGCATCACATTCCATCCATTCATCAACGACCTCACCCGTGTCCCTATCCGACCTGCTACTCCGCTATTGCAGCCAGAACAACATCCGCTACGCCGGCAAACGCATTGTAGTAGCCCTCCACCTCGACCAGCACAACGACTACACCGACGGCGACACGCTCTGGCGCTCGCTGCGCACGAGCGGGGTAAAGATCAGCCCAGCGACCGTTTACGAGGCATTGAATTGGCTGGAAAATGCGGGTTTTGCGGAAAGGAGGGTTTTGGATGGGCGGAAGAGTGTGTTTAGGGTAAGAATTTTGAATAAAAAAGAATGAAGGAGTAACAGGCCAGGCGTGGCTTTGGGGAGTCGAACCCCTGCTACCATTGGCAGCTTCACCAGACGAAGTATCACGCATGTACGACATCCTTCAATGTGGTTGGAAAAGGCAACAGGCAACACGTGAGTGCACCTTTCGGTGCTCCTGCTCTACCAACTGAGCTACTGCTGCAAGCAACAGGCCGGATTCGAACCGGCGACACGGCGATTGACAGTCGAAGTATCACGCATTTACGGCACTTTTCCAATGTCTTCTAGTCAAGGAGCTACAACCGAACCGGGGCGGGGGCCTGCGATGAGGACTCGAACCTCCATCATGATTTGCACCACAATGCCCTCCCCAAAAAGTGCAGCGAAGTATCCCGTTTCTACGGCATCCTTGTTTTTTGCGGCGGCGCCATGTTGGCGCCGCCTTTTTAGATTACCTGCTTATTAATAATTTCCAAAGTATTGCTTCCGTTTTCCAAGGCATTCAGCACTCCGAAAATCTTGTCACTCCAACCGGCAATCAGATAGACATCATTATGCATTATTCTCAACGGCGCTTGCCGATAGCCTTGCAAATCAAACAGATAGAGCTTTGCTTCCGGTGCGAGTTCGCGCTTGTATCGTACCCACAGGTCCTGAATACTTTCTGTTCCGGAGCTATCCCAAAACTGGCCATCGGTGAAAAGCATTACCTTATCCATTACCACTTTTCGGTGTAACAAGTCCTTGATTACCAGATAGCCGTTGGTGGCATATCCCACTTCCCCTTCCCGCTTGTAGAACTCCTGCACATTAGCCAGGATATTCGTTTTCGCCACTCGAATCCGCTTCCAGGTATCCCCAAACATCCCAACTTCCACATTAGCGCACCGGTTTTGCAACAGCATTGCCAATACCAGTCCGACATCGTACAGCATTACACTCGACTTTGCCGAAACGGGAGTTTGCATTGACCCCGAAACGTCGCATGCAAGCAGCACGCGCGTCTCCTTCCCGAAGCCGCTGATTCCTGCTGCGCTTTGGACAATGGCTGCTTCCAATGCATTGATAAGCCGTTCCCGCCCGTCGGGTTCGCTTCCGAACAGCTTCATTATTTTATGGGAAACTTTGCCTTTCGGCAGTTTCATTTTTAAAAGCTCGCGGTAAGCCGAAAGGTATCGGAACGGAAATTGCTTCGCTTTGAGCACTTCCTTTTGCGATGATAATACTTCGCATACTTTTCCGATGTGCGCGGCAGACACATTCATTTCCAACAGGTTTCGCAGGTTTCGCAGCAGCGCCATATAACCTAATCTTCCGCTGTCGATCAACTCTTCCCATTTCGCCCGGAATGCTTCCGCACGTTGGGTTTCGTCTGTAAAAAGCTGTTGTCCCAATGCCGACAATTCCGTTTCCCAGGTGTAGGGAGTTTCGAGCTGATTGGTCGCGATCTTGTCAAAAACCGCCTGCTGTGCAGCATCCTTTGCTTTCGGGTGGACCAGGAACAAAGCATCGCGGAGTTTCACGGCGCTGCTGTCCCGGTTGTACTTACCAAATTGATACGCGTCGAATTTGTTAAATGCTGCCGCCAGACCTTTTTGCAGTTGTTTTGATAAAGCATTCAGCTTTTTCATGCCTTTCCGCTCATTTAGCAGCTGATAGCACGCAAGCAGCTCTGTAATTTCATCTGCACGGGCAATTACCTTTTCGGTTGCCTTCGCGACCAGGTCATCGCCCTTGTGTACACGCGCAAGTTCGGTGAGCAACACCAGCGGCACCGAGCGCATATACATAAAGTGTCGGGCATACACCGCCAGCTTGGCAACGAATTCAGGCTCCACCTTTTCAACCAGCGCCCGGACCCTGATGAGCCGCTGATCGTTCTTTTCATAGAACGAATCGTTCAGCGACCACGTCACGACAGCCGTGTAAAGTTCCATGGCCGGATCGAGCAGGTAAGCTTTCGCGCCTTCATAGTTTTGGACCTCGTTGACTTTTGCAACCTGTGTATTGAATTTCATGATATACCTCCTTTCTTTTTATTAGCTAATCTTCCGCTTTCTCCTTTGGATCCGCCATGCGCACGATCCTCGGCTGGAATTGTGCCAGCACATCCACCAGTGCAGTTTGGGCGGCCATTACGGTATGAATATCCTTGTAAACCATAGGCGCCTCGTCCAGCCCTGACCCGATCACAGAAACCCGGTTTGCATGCAGGTTTCTTTCCACATCTTCTTTGCGGATCGTCTTGAACGCCGCGCTTCGGCTCATAAGCCTACCCGCTCCGTGCGACGCGGACTGAATGGATGATGCTTCACCCTTACCCCTTACCACGAACCCCGGCGTGCTCATGGAACCTGGAATGATCCCCAGAACGCCCTCACCGGCCGGCGTTGCACCTTTGCGATGCACCATTACTTCGGTACCATCCGAAAGTTGCTCTTTCCATGCAAAATTGTGGTGGTTCTCGATCCGCATCGCAGGCGCGACATTCAGTGCCAATGCGATTTTATTATGGATTTCATGGTGATTTGCCGAAGCATAATCTCCCGCGAGATTCATCGCCAGCCAATACTCCTGCCCCTCTTCCGTATGCAGGTCCAGCCAGGCGAGATGTTTGGCCTCTTTCGGTAGCCGGGTTTTCTCCATAGCGATTTTAGAATAAATATCTGCGATATTCCCGCCGAATCCCCTTGAACCCGAATGCGATAGCAACGCCAGATACGTTCCCCCCGGAATTCCTTCGAGGGCATTCTCCGCCACGGAAAGCTCGCCCCATTCGACAAAATGGTTACCAGTTCCGGATGTTCCCAACTGGTTGTAGGCTTTCGTTTTCAATGAGCGGATCGCCTTGGTTGCATTCCATTCGCTACGGTCGAACAGTGTAGTATCCAAATGCCTGGCAGAGGTTGACCCCATCCCGAAATGCGTATGTTCTCCAAGCAGCTTTTCAAGCTTCTCCTTTTCCGTGTCGACAACCGAAGCCGGCATATCGAAAATGCTCAGGCACATTCGGCATGCAATGTCGACGCCTACTGCGTAAGGGATGATCGTATCGGCGGTAGTCGCCAGAACCCCTCCGATCGGCAGGCCATATCCCTGATGTGCGTCCGGCATGAGGGCGCCCGCAACGGCGATGGGTAGCTGAATCGCCGTTTTCATCTGTGCCAGGGCGCCCACCTCAATATGTTCCAGGCCGAATACCGGGAAATCGGCAATCTCTTCTTTCAGTTTATGTACGCTGCGCAATTGCTTCACAAATCTGCCATCCTTGCGCAGTTCGATTACCCGGTCGGCGATATTCTTAAATTTCCCGTTTCGCTTTAATGCATAAGGCATCGGATCGGCGATCAGTGCTTCGAGGTTGGTGAGAATACTGGCTTTGTCCATCACCTCGTGCTTCAAAAGGCCATTTGCCACGCGGCTGAACGCCACCAGCAATTCCAGGTCTTCAATTCCCAATGCACCTATTTCGCCGTTACTGATCTTTTCTTTTTCCATGACTGTGTTTCTGTTTGATGGTTACAAAGCAAATGGCGTACTGCGCAGCCTTTTTGCGCAGTAAATTTTATTTCGATATTTTTTCAAAAAAATTTGAAAATGCCTGTTAACCGCAATGCACTGATCCGCTACCGGACAATTGACCGATGCTTACAAAACCGATTCCGCAAATGGGCCCTGGACGATCTGATCGAAGCCTGTTCGGAAGCGCTGTATGAATATGAAGGTATCCGAAAAGGCGTCAGCAGGCGTTCGGTACAGGCGGATATCGAAATGATGCGCAGTGACAAGCTGGGCTACGAGGCGCCCATCATTGTGGTCGATAGAAAGTACTATACTTACGAAGACAAAAATTACAGCATTACCAACATCCCGCTTACCCCGCAGGATATGACGGTGCTGGGCGAGGTGTCGGCATTATTGCAGCAATTCAAGGGGTTTAGCCATTTTGCCGACTTAAACGAAATGGTCAGCCGGCTGGAAGACAAAATCCACGCGCGGCGCACGCAGAGTATGCCAGTAGTTGACTTTGAAAAGAACGATCATCTGAAAGGCCTCGAACATATTGAAGTGATCAGGCGGGCGATCATCTCCAAAACAGCATTGTGCATTACTTACCAGTCGTTCAAAGCGCGGCAGGCAAGTACTTTTTGTTTCAGCCCCTATTTGCTCAAAGAACACCGTAACCGGTGGTTCGTACTGGGACATTCGCACCAGCGCCATTCCCTACTGCTCACACTCGCACTCGACCGCATTCAGACACTGCACGAAGATACCTCTGAGCCATACAGGGTAAATACTTCTCTCGACCTGAGTACCCATTACAGCGATGTAATTGGCGTGACCAAAACAGCCGGGCAGCGCAATACGGAGGTTATATTCCGTATCGAACATGCCCATGCGCCCTATGTAATCACCAAGCCTCTCCACGCTTCCCAAAAATTGTTGAGCAGTGATGCGCAGGGAAAGATTTTCAGCATCCGGGTGGTCCTCAACTTCGAACTTGAACGCGAACTGCTGGGCTTTGGCGCTAAAATCGAAGTGCTTGGGCCACGAATTCTCCGGAAGCAAATTCGCCAGGAACTTGCCAGGGCAGCCGGGCATTATAAAACAAATGACCCGCAAAATGAGCAAGCACCATTAACTAACGGGTAGCATACCCGAAAAGAACTCCCTCAAATCCCTTACCAGCAATTCCCGAGCTTCCATGGCGGGAATCTGCCCCATTCCTGCTGTACGGACTGGTCTGCCATAAGTATTACAAATTAATCCGTCGGCTTGCTCCACAATAGTATGCCCAACCGCAGCCCGGCCGATATATGCGCGACAATTCTCTTTCCGGCGATATAATTCTCTCCTTCAAAGAATGGGTCCGACTCGCTCGTAGTTTTGTTTTGATAATTGGAAAATACGGCATTGGTATTCGACAACCCTAATCCCCCAAAGAAATCCAGCGTCATGCGGCGGCCAACCAGCATTCTGCCGCCCAGTTTTCCGGTCAATCCGACCTTTGTTTTAGTAAAATCTGCATAGTCAAAATTGACTTGCAGCGTATCGTTGTCGTTCAGATAATGATAGCTTTTTCCGGTCGAGCCGCGCATGGAGGAAATCAGACCTTCCACGGCCAGGTACCAGCCGATCCGCTCCCGTTTTAACCAATAAAATTTCACTTCCGGCCTCACATCGAAAAGCTGGTATTTCCCTTTTTTCCACCGCTGCTGGCTCAATCCGAGGGCAGTATTCATAGGAAGCGGAATGCCTATACCCAAATTCATCCCCACCGCCCACCGGTTCCCAAACATCCACTCAGACCCAAACCGGATCGCAGGATCGGGAAAACCGAGCGGCACGACGTCGATATGGGCGTCGATGCTTTTTTGCGAAAAGTCGCGTTGCGCATTTGCCGGAATTGCAATGAGGAGAATCGAAAGAATTAAGAAGTAAGGAATAATTTTCATGGCGTTGTTGATAATCGTGGTTTTGTTTAACTAGCTATTTCAATGCGTGGATGACCGATGCATTTACCCAATAAATATCCCCGTCCCGCGAATGTCCGACCAACCATTCCAAACATAACTAATTTATTCGTTACAAAACTACATTACGTACATGTTCTCAATTCATTCTGTTGCTTTACAATGAAATTCTACGAAATCGTAAGGCATCACCTGTATCAATATATCGTATTCCAACCGTTTATTTGTTAATTGAGTCACCTTTACCGATAACAAGTAACTCCAAATACACTCATGATCACCGCAAATCTTCCGTGGATAGAATCGCCTTTTTTCGAAGAAATTCTTAAAACCAAAAAATTAACAGAACAGCAGCGGGCTTATGTCCTTGACTATCAAAAAAATGGATTCGTGGTAATTCCGGGCCTGTTGCCATTGTCATTGGTAGATCAAACGCGGGAGGATGCCGAGCAAAAGGCTTTTAACCCCGATTACCCGATCAAAACGCAAAGGGATGACCGGCGTATCCAGGATTTCTGGCAGGTGTCCGAAGCGTCGCGGCAGCTTGCATGCTACCCTGCGTTGCTCGAAATCCTGGAAATTTTTTATGGACGCGAAGCGATCCCGTTCCAAACCTTGAATTTCAGGTACGGATCGCAGCAGCGGGCGCATTCCGACACAATCCATTTCAGCTCGCTGCCCGCCAAATTCATGTGCGGGGTTTGGGTGGCACTGGAAGATATTACCGAGGAAAACGGGCCGGTATTCTACTATCCGGGCTCGCAAAAATTGCCGGAGTATGATTTTTCTCATATCCGCCCCGACTCCGTTACGCCTTCCTACAATGATTACGTACAGTACGAGGATTTCATCGAAAAAATCGTAGACACCCACCATTTCGAAAAGAAGAAATTTCTGGCCAAAAAGGGCGATTTGCTGATCTGGTCTTCCAATATCATTCACGGGGGCTCGCCCGTCACCCGCGAGGGCGCAACGCGTTGGTCGCAGGTGACGCATTACTTTTTCAAGGATTGCTACTATTACACGCCGATGCTTTCCAATATGGTTACGAAACAGCTGTACCTGCGCGGCGAACTGGTCAATATGAAAACCGGCGAAAAGGTAGACCAAACCTATAACGGCGACCATATCAGTGCCCTGAGATCCGACAAGAATGTTTATACTTTATTGACCAAAAAGATACGGCTGGGCTCGCTGGCCTTGCGGATTTTGAAAAGAAAAGCCTATCTGGGGCAAAAAGCCTGACCCCCTTAGAACAAAACAAGGCCCCGCAAATACTTGATTTACGGGGCCTTGTTCATGTATTATCAGGTCTTAAACTTTTCAGGTGAATCAATAACCCGGATTCTGTTTAAGGTTGTTGTTGACGGCAATCTGCGGGCTCGGGATAGCGTAAACGAGCGTTTTCGGGTCCGGATCGGCGGGCTTGATCTGCCCGGCCAGCAGGAATTTACCAAAGCGGATCAGGTCTTGTCTTCTCCAACCTTCCCAATACAATTCCCTGCCGCGTTCGTCAAGCAGGTTGTCAAGCGTGAGCGTGGTCAGGTTTGCTGCGCCGCGGTTGGTGCGGATCGAGTTGACAATCGTCAGCGCGTCTGCTGCTGCGCCCGGGGTGCCGCCACGCAGAATCGCTTCGGCTTTCATGAGCAGCACGTCGGAATACCGGTATACTACCCAGTCGTTGTTCCGCTGCCCTTTGGAAGCATAGTCGAACGGGTATTTGAGCACGCGAATGCCCGCAGTTTCCAGCGTCGCGCCGCTTGTACGGATGGTAATGTCCCTGGTAAAAACCAGCGGTTGGGTCGCAGGATTCCGCGCATTCAACGGTTTGTTGGTCACCCAGCTGGTTTGCTGGCCTTCCAGGAAGCCTACGTTTTGGATCTTGTAGTTTTTGGTACGGTTGGAGGTGGTGTCAGCCGGGTAGTTGTAATAAATACCCTTTCTTTCGTCTCCTGCGGCAAACTTGTCGTAGAAGTTGGAAAGCGTAGCCCAGCCGTTCCAGCCTCCCGGCGTCATGTTGTAGTGCGACACCGTCCAATAGGCTCTGTCCACTCCCCCGCCGCGTACACCTTCCTCATTATAAAGTGTGAAGATGTTTTCGGTGGATTTCACATTATTATCCGGGGCAAAATTGTCAAAATACCTACCCGGTGCGGAAATCGTGTAGCCGGTGATCTCGTTGGCCAATGCAACTACCTTGCTCATATCCGCCGCGTCGAATTTGGGGTTTTGTCTGTCTGCAAACGTACCCTTGTTCAGGTACACTTTCATCAGCAATGCCCTTGCGGCGTTTTTGTTGGCCACATATGCAGCACCCGATGCAGGCAGGTCCTTCATGACCGTATTCATTTCGGAGATGATAAAATCCATCGCTTCCTGTGCGTTAAGCGTTTTAGGAAGCTCACGGAAATCTTCGAGGCTCTCGCGATAGGGTACCACGCCCCACAAATCCACGACATCGAACATCGCCAATGCACGGATAAAACGGGCCTCCGCAGCTTGCTGTGGAGAAGGCGCGTAACGCAACACATTGGATGCCTGATAAATAGCAGTAAGCAATCCGCCGAATGTATTACTCATGTACGAGTTGTCGGCGTTCCAGGTGTGCAGGTGAATGGCACGGTGGGTACCATTGTCGTCCCAGTCGCCGCCGCGTGTAGGCGCTACGGCCGCGTCGGTCGAAAGCTCCTGCAAACACCAGCGGTTATCTTGCTGGTAAGGACCGTTCAATGAGGAATAGGCGCTGATCAGGAGCTCCGCGGGATTGATATTACCCGTGGTCCCCTTTTCCAAGGCACTGCCCAGTTTCTCGTCCAGGTCGGTGCAGGAAAGAAGCATGGAGCAGCTTAAAATGGCCGCACAATATGATTTAAGTTTCATAGATTCTTTGTTTTTGATGAATTACAACGAGAAGTTTACGCCCAACAGGAATGTTCTTGCCGATGGGTACGGAATGTACTCGATCCCCAGGGAAGGAATACCGCCATTGGAACCGTCGGTGTTCACCTCCGGATCGAAACCTTTGTAGCCGGTCAGAACAAACAGGTTCTGGCCTGTCAGCGAAATGTTCAGGTTTTTGAATGCCTTACCGATATTGCCGACGCGGTAGCTGAGCGTCACGTTAGACATTTTCATGTAATCCCCTTTTTCAAGATAGCGGGTCGAAGGCGCTGCCGAATTGGAAGTAGCTTCCTTGATATCCTTGTTGAAAAAGTCCTTCGCGATGTTTTTGGTAGACAGGTTATTGATACCCAGCACCGTTGCGAATGTGTTGTTGAACAGATAATGTCCGAATGCACCGTTCATGTTCACAACCGCCGAGAACTTCTTGTAAGTCACGTCCGTCGAGAAGCCCAGGAGGTATTTGGGGTTCGGGCTATGCACATAGAACTTGTTCTGCGCAGGGTCCACAGAAGTGCTCACCTGACCGTCCGCGCCTTCGTACATGCTCGTTCCGGTAGCAGGGTCGAGGCCTGCGTATTTGGCGAGGTACCAAACGTTAAGCGGCTGTCCGCTTACCATTCTTTGTCCCAAAACGCCCGAGAAGCCTTGTCCTCTCAATGCGGCGGTTTCGTAGAATCCAGGCAGTCCTGAAACGCTGTTTTTCAGGTACGTAGCATTGGCAGACACGTTCCAGGTCCAGTCTTTGGTTTCCAGTACGGTACCGGTCAATGCCAGCTCCACGCCTTTGTTTACTACCTCACCATCCAGGTTCACCCAGATTTTTCCGCTTGGTGCAGGTTGCGCCAGCGTTCTTTCAAACAAGCCGTCGGTCGTCTTTTTACTGAATACATCGATCGAACCTACGATCCGCGACTGGAACAAGCCGAAATCGATACCTCCGTTGAATGTTTCGGACGTCTCCCATTTGAGGTCGGGGTTACCGAAGTTAGCCTGGCTGATGCTCTGGGTACCAAACACATACCGGTCGCGCGAGGCGCCAGAGTCAAACTCACGGTTACCGGTTTTACCCCAGCCCAGACGTAGTTTCAGACTGTTCACCGCATTGTTGCCTTTCAGGAATGGTTCATTTGAAACGTTCCATGCCAATGCCACCGCAGGGAAATTGGCGTATTTGTTATTCTCCCCGAATTTGGTAGAACCGTCTCTGCGGACTGTACCGGTGAACAGGTATTTGTCGAGGTAATTCAGACCCACACGCACAAAAACCGATTGCAACTGGTTTGTAGGCGATTTGTAAGAGCTAATGCCGCGGTTGCTCGCTACCGAATAGTTCAGGTAGTCATAGAAATCGAGGCCGACGTCGGTAAACCCGCTGCCGCTCAGGGAGTTCCAGCTATTGGCATAATCCAGGAACTCATAACCCGCTACTGCGTTCAGGTTCAACGACTTGCTGATCTCCTTGTTATAGCTCAGCGTCTGGGTCAGCTGCTGGTTTGTTTCAGAATTGTTTCCAATGAAAGCAAAACCATTCCTGATTTGTGCCGGATCTACCATCCCCTGGATATACCGGCCTTTGCGGGTGCCCGTTTGGCGGGTAATGCTATATACAAGCTTATATTCGAGGTCGTCGGTAATCTTGTAGGAAGGCGCAATGCTCGCGACGGTGGTATTCACAACCGCAATGTCCTTGTAAGCGCGCAGCGAAGTCAGCGGGTTGATTGTCGTCGGGCTCACGTACGTAAGCGAGTCCCCGTCTACGCGCAACGGGCGTGTGGGGTTCCAGGTTAATGCCTGCGAAATCACGTTTCCTGTGAAGCCTACATTTACGTCAATCGGGGCCAGGTTTTCGTCGGTCTGCGTGAAAAGCACGTTAAAGTCCAGACCCAGCTTTTTGCTTTCAAGGAATTTGAAACTGCTGTTGATGCTCGCTGTATACTTTTTGAGCCTCGAAGTTTCGATGATACCCTTCTGGTCCATGTAGCCGGCAGAAACGCGGTATTTGCCATTGTCGGTACCGCCCGTGATCGCCATCGAGTAGTTCTGAACAGGGGCAACGCGGGTAATTTCGTCGAATGCATTCACATTTCCGCCAAAATCCGCGCCTTTCAGGTCGTTCGGCGCATAGAATTGAACCGCTTCGCGGAATTCATCCGCATTCAGCACTTCCGGCTTTCTCAACAGGCTCGAAACGCCGGTCGATGCATTGATGCTGACAGTCGGAGCTCCGGACGCGCCTCTTTTGGTCGTAATGATAACCACCCCGTTGGCACCGCGCGAACCGTAAATGGCTGTCGCCGAAGCATCTTTGAGGATATCCATGCTCGCAATATCGTTCGGGTTAAGGTACGCCAGCGGGTTACCGCCATCCGATCCGAAACCGCCGCTACCACCCGGACGCGCCGAGCTACCGGAAAGCGGAATACCGTCCAATACGAACAGCGGGTTGTTACCGGCCCGAATCGAGGAATTACCCCGTATACGCACGGTAGTGGCACCGCCAGGTTGCCCCGTATTGTTGATCACCATCACCCCCGGCGTACGGCCCTGGATCAGTTGATCGGGCGCCGTAATGACCCCCTTGTTAAAATCCTTGGATTGCAGCGAGACCACGGAGCCTGTCACATCCTTTTTCTTGACAGACCCGTAACCGATCACGACCACCTCTTCCAATGCTTTTACATCGTCGATCAGCACGACATCGATCGTCGATTCGCTGCCTACCACCACTTCTTTGGGCGAAAAACCGATGAAACTGAACGCCAGTGTGGATGCTGGTGCCGCGGCAAGTGAATAGGCTCCTTCCATATCGGTGGAAGTACCCTTGCTGGTCCCTTTGATGGTGATAGAAACGCCCGGCAGTGCATTGCCTTTGCTATCTGTCACTTTTCCTTTAACGGTGACATCCTGTGCATACACATGGCCCAGGAATAAAGTACAAATCATAATCAATGCGCTCAACCCTTTCATGCCAAAAGACGCGGGTCGTTGCGCATTTTTTTCGCCGGGGCGAAAAAGACGCAGAGATAAATTCATCATAGAAAAATTAGTTAGTGTTTGAAGAAAAAAATGAGAATCGGGCCATTAAATGGCGGTCAGGTGCAGACATACATGGGTTTTCTAGTTTTTGGTTTTAGTTAGGTATTGGGCAATATTCTACCTGTCCACGCTCCGGGCGGGGTTGTGAGTCGCGGACAAAAAGCAGGTCAGAAATGCAGAGTGGTCACTATATCATTTAAGCAAGCTACCACACTGTCTGTCTCGGGGGGTGTAGATTTTTATATCAATAGAAATAGGATTTTTTGAACAACTAATAAAATTTACCAATTAACCGGTGGTAAATTAATATAAATAGCTCCGATAATGCAATACAAAAACCCAAAAACAGTGTTTTTAGACGATATTTTTGACCTGGACGGATTTTATCGAACTATTGTACAATATTGACATTAGAGAAATCCAATAGTCGGCGAACGAAAGGCGAAGACCGCGAGCAGAACGAGCGGATATAAGGTGGTAAAGAAGGTGTCGACCACGAACACAGCAACTTTTAAATAGAATTCTACTGGTTGTCACAAAAAAAATTACAAGAACTAAAAATTAATTCTCGCTTAATTATGTGGGTTTATTGACAATCCGGGCTGTTTTTTAGCATTTTTCATCATAGAAAAACGAATTGTACCGTAGTATGAATTGTACAAAAGTGCAGAGTTAATGCTAATTTCAAGCCGATTTGGCGTAGTCGTCCAAATGGTAAACCTTACAAACATTTTTCTATGCAAAAATTGTTGCCCACTAAGCAGGCTGACAGAAGCAATTCTGTGCGATTCAAAAAGTTTTTTTTAACCGTCTTTATTCTCAACGTTGTTAGTTTTTGCTCCATTGCGTTTGCCCAGCAGCGCTATCTGGGGCTCAGTCTGGTGAACGAAGGCATGGAAGACAATTTAGAGCTCATCGAGCAGGCGCATGACGCAGGCTGCAACGCGGTTTTCCTGAGTATCCAGTGGGGTACCGTTGAAGGGTACATTTCGAGGGCAATGAAGCAGGAAAACGGGCAGGGCTACAATGTATGGCAGGTATACGACGACCAGATCGCCAAAGCGCACTCGCTGGGAATGAAAATCGGGATCAACATCGCGATAAGCACGGGCGACAATGCAACCCACAGCTATTCAGATCGTTACGGAATCAACACGGGCGACGGCTGGCTCAAAGAAGAACGCATCCTGAATGCCGGATATGACGGTACGGAAGCCGTGTTCCAGAAGTACGGGGGGAAATTCCATGGCGTGGACCTGCAATTCGTCATGACCTCCCTGGCCGCCCAATCCACGCGCGACCGGATTGTCAGCTTCACCAACAAGGTGTTGCAGCGCTACGGACATCTTCAGAATACCGGCGAACTGCTCTATGTAAACCTCATCTATACCCGTAACGGCGAAGGGGAATTTGAGGTCGGAACAGACAAATACCATTATGAGCAACCGACGAACCTTCGGGATAATAACAGCCTCTCGGATTATTCGCAGCCGATGGTGAACGCTTACCGGGCTTGGCTTTCGGCCAAGTACGACAAGATCCAGTCCCTGAATTTCGTGTGGGGAACAAACTACGGGTCTTTCAACCAGGTATCCCCGAAACGGCCGTCACTGACCACGTTCACCCAACCGGACGGTGCGGATTGGTACCTCTTCCGGACGCAGGTTTTGAAGGATATCAACAATATTTTCAAGAACACAGTGAAGGCGGCGGATAACCGTATCAAAGTCATTTCGCACCATGGCTCGGTGTACGATAAACTGTCGCTGGGAAGAAACACTTTTGCATTTAACGAAATCGCGTCTGAGCTGGACGGGATCAAGATCAACGACCATTACTATTACGATCACCGTTTCGCCATCGATCTCGTACGCAGCAACCTTCCCGGAAAACTGTACATCAACGAAGCCGCATACAGCCCGGATTTCGGCATTCCCAATTTTGTCGCCTACGCCACCGAGAGCTTCTCGCACGGCGCGCAGATGGTAAGTTGTATGTTTTTTGAGCAGTTATTAGCTGCGGGAGGCGCACCGGCCATTCAGGATCTGGCTGCTAACTGGCTCACCCAGCCCGTTACCAACCCAACTCCCACAAACCAGACCAGTTTCATGTTGTCGAATATCATCGATCAGAGAGGCTGTGTGACCGATCGCAACAACTACTCGGGAGATTGCGACGTTTATAAGACCTGGATGAACACCTACAATGCGGCCAGCAACAAGCCGGTCAACATTTTAATTACCAACGATTTAAGAAAGGAATGTCAGATGACGCTGACCGGTTCGACGAACATCAGCAACCCGCGGATAGGGACCAATATCAATCTGTCATCTTCCTGCCAGGGCGATTGTTCCGGGCTCAGCTACAACTGGGAGTTGAAAGGCAGCTCCATTGGTAACACGGCGAACCTCACCGACGTAAAAGCCCCGTTGGTTCCCGGAACATATATCTATTCGGTGACGGCCGGACATAATGGCTGTGCGAAGACCTTCGAGGTGTCAGTTACGGCCACGGATGTACTGCCGGTGACGCTCATCGGATTTAAAGCGGCTGCCAGGGAAAACGAGGTCTCACTCGACTGGTCCACTGCGGAAGAAAGCAATTCCAGCCATTTCGAAATACAACGCAGCGCCAACGGTACCGACTGGCGCGCGATCGGATCGGTGAAAGCCGCGACCACGAGCAAGGCAGTAATAGATTACAACGCCATCGACCCTACGCCCATCGTCGGAAGCGGTCTTTACCGTTTGAAAATGGTGGACCACGACAGCACATTTGCATACAGCAAAATAGCACGCGTGGTTTTCGACAGCCCCGGATTTGTCTCCTTCTACCCTAACCCCGCCGCCGACCGCCTGCAACTCAGCGAAGCAGCCCTACACAACGCCGTCTCCGTAGAACTGGTGGATCAAACGGGCAAATCGGTACTGGAAACTTCCAGGCCGTCGTCGACCATCAGCATAGGTCACCTGCGTACGGGCATGTATGTGTTGAAAATCACGGGACGGGACGGCATTATCACGAGCAGGCAGGTCGCGATCGGCAGGTAGTGCGGGCAAAGCGCCGCCATTGCGGGGCTATGTGCGAATTATTAAATTGCGCCATCGCACGAATTCGTGTTAAATCCATAACAATCTATTATATGAGTACAATCGAAAAGGCAGCTGCACCGGCAGTACCGATTTCAAAAGCATTGGTGTCCAACGGATTCTTGTTCATTTCGGGCCAAATCGGCTCTGCCGGCGGACAGCTGGTAAGTACCTCCTTCCAGGACGAAGTAAGGCAGGTGTTTACCAATATTGAGGCGATATTGAATGAACACAACCTGACTTTCAGCCACATCGTGAGCGTGACGGTATACCTGACGGATATGCGGTATTTCGACGAACTGAATGCCGTATACCAAAACTATTTCGTTGACCGCTTTCCCACCCGTACGTGTATTGCCGTGGCAGGTTTGCCCAAACAAGCGCGCGTTGAATTAACTACCACTGCCAGTCTGGAGCTAACAACGAGCTAGGGACACATTGAAAATAGCCGCACAGCAGATCTGCTGTGCGGCTATGGTTTTGAACTTCTGGCCCACAGCCTATTACTTCCCGATCACTTTTTCGCTAACAAGTTTACTATTCAGCGAAGCCAGCTCGCTGGCGGCAAAGAGGTGGTCGTTTTCAATGGCGGCTTTGCCAGTTGCGTTATAAGTATCCGTGATATCGTAGGTGTTCACGACGAAATTCGCGGTAATGGAGGAGGTCAGGCTGCCGCGCATGCGGATAAGGCCCTGGCCTGTAACCTGAGGATCGCGCAGGTACATATGAGATTCTCCGCCGGCAGACCCCGACCGGTTGATCCATTCGCACAATGTGCCCGCATCCAGTACCCAGGTGTTCTTCCCGTTTACATTGTTCGCGAAATTGGCGGTTGATGTGCCGGTAAGCGTCACGTCCGCATAGTAAGGTGCGTTCAGGTCGGTTTTGTCGCAGGTGAGTACCACCTGATACACCCGGCCCGTCGGCACTTCCACCGGAACCGTCTGGGAAAACTGCTTCGTTTCCGACGCCGCTTTGGAGACCGCGTCGCTCCAACTGTACGTGTAATCCGTGCTGATCTTGGTTGTGATGTCGACACCGCTCCCGAAGAATTTTGCCGAAGCCTTGATGTCCACGCCGATCCCGACTTTTAAGGCGTTCGATACGGTATGGGTTGTTGTCGTCGTTTCGGTGGTCGAATATGACAATGTGATCGACGATTTCGGAGTCAGTCCGTTACGGTTATCTATAATGGCCGTATCCGCAGCGAGTTTATGGGGCGTCAGAACGAGTTCGTTTGGCAGAAAAACCAGCGACGAGGCCAGCGCGTCGACCAGGCTACCATACAATCCGCCATTGTTGCCCGGACCGTTGGTAAACCATTGTCCGTTCGCAGGGTCCATCTCGGTATTGAGCTGTTCCTGAAAAGCATCGACGATAATGGCACCAATTCTTTGTTTATCTAAGAATTTCAGACTCATTGGATTTAATGATTTAGTGTTGAGGGACTAATTAAAATCAGAGTGCCTTTTTATGTAAAATTGCACAGCCCTTATAAACGTGCGATTTAAACCGGGCTGTGCAAGTCAATATCTTGCGTCTTAGAGGAATAAGGCTAATTAACTGATATCAGAAAGCCCCAGGTCGTTGTTCAACGTGGTGCCGCTGATATTGTAGTGAGCAACGGATACATTGCCCTTTTCGTAAAGAAATGCACGTTTTGCCTCGTTGTCGGTGCCCCAAACGACGAATACGTGCATGTAAACCATTGAGCCGTCCGGTACGCCCATTTCACCCGGATCATACGTTTTGGTGAAACCGAGCGTGATGTCGCCGCTTTGGCCGGTCAGTTTTTTTTCACCATTGTCGTCCAGATAGCTAAACTGAACGCGGGCTACGAAGCCGCCCGAATTTTTAAGGCTCATTTTACCGATTTTCTGTAAAGGCATGGGATGATTTGTTTGATTAATGTGATCGTTGAACTGAATTGAGGATGTTCCTGCACAGCAGACGCGTACTTTTCCCACGGCTCTGCGTACCGATTTTTGGAAAAAGCATGACTTAACGTGCCAGGCTATTTTACTTCCTGCACGACACTCGTGATTGGGGCAAACGGCAAACCGGTATACGCGAAAACTAACGAACGTACCACTATATACGATTTCCGTGTCCTGGATAATCCTGCGGAAAACGATTCAGTAATCCCCTACCGCTGGCGGGGTTACTTCACTGTAAAAACACACGTCGTTCCAATTGCCGTTGCAACTGACCTGTGTACTGATGTGCGTTGGAGATTGTAATGAACTGGCATAAAAGTAGTTCTAAATCTAAATTAAGTTATATAAACTATTTCTATATTTATTTAACGGTAAAACCACGTCCCTTTCCATTTTGAAGGCTTAGATCAGATTTCGGGTTGTACCAACGGACAATCAGTGAAAACTGTAACTTTTAGGCTTTCATGTGTAACATGTCTGCACACCTGCTTGTCGACATTTGCCATAAGTCGTATACCGCGGTCCGAGGCGCACGCGTTGAGGCCGGAATCGACTGAAATGCCATTTGTCAAATTTAAATCAATTATGAAAACTGGAAAATTAATGTCTGGGTGGGAAATGCTGACCTCGTTTTTTGTCGCAGTTGAAGCATTGTTCAGCCCTCAAAAAGCGGGATACAGGGTTCGGAGAATAGTGGAAAGAGGCCAAAAACTGACCGGTATGCAGGGAGGCATTGGAAGATGAAACAGCCAATTCTCGATAGCAAATACATTGATGGCCAGCAAGTATACGCTAAAATCAATCCGTCCAGGAAACTGATAATCCGCCGGTATTACGACAGGATATATTACTGTCGGGATGTGGATGGGTCGGAGAAGGAATATGCGTTCTTTGAAAGGGAGATCTCGGCGGCAGGAGTTAACTGAATATGGCTGGTGTTGTACCCCGGCAACAGAGGGGCCCCAGGCGTTGTTAGAACTAAAAATGAAATATTATTCTAAATATCTTTAATTTCCTTTTTATTGTCAAAATATTATTTTACATTTGACAAATATTTTAAAATAATGTTATGAATAAAGGAACAGTTAAGTTTTTTAATGAGACCAAAGGATTTGGTTTCATTGCTCCGGAAAATGGCGGAGATGATGTTTTTGTACACACGTCAGGTCTCAACGATGACATTCGCGAAAATGACAGTGTGTCTTATGAAGTTGAAGAAGGAAGAAAAGGCCTGAATGCAGTTAATGTAAACATTATCTGATCAACCATACATGCAAGCAGCAAGATCCTCCTCAACGGGAGGATTTTTTGTTTTTGACCGTATTTCCAATGAACGCTACCCCTACTCCACTTTCCAGGCCCTGGTGGCAAACGATCGCCCGGTTGCCCGGCAGGATACTCTCGACACTTTTGGGTAAATGCCTGATGGGGTCTACGAAGATCTTGTCATTTTTACTTTTCGTATCGCTCCGGTTCGTGTTGAAATACCGGAAAGCTGTTATCCGGAAAAATCTGACTAGCTCTTTTCCGATGAAGTCGGCAGGCGAGATTCGTGATCTTATGCGGGGTTACTACCGTCATATGAGCGACTTACTGCTCGAACCATTTTTGTTTTACCTCGCTCCTTCCGTTCTCAGAAAGCGACTCGCCACTTACACTAATCCCGAGGTTTTGGAAAAATTGTACCAGGACGGTCGGCCGGTTATCGTATTTGCCTCGCATTACGGGAACTGGGAGTATCTGATCAACCTGCCGCAGGTGACAAACTATCAGGTCTATACGGCGTATTCGCCCATCAAAAGTGGCCCATTAGACCGGCTGATGATCAGGCTGCGATCATTTATGGGTGTAAGGCTGATTCCAAAAAAAGGTTTTTACCGCCAGGCATTGTCGCTATTGCGGCAAACTGCGATCCCGAATCTGCTGGTCGTGATAGCGGACCAGCGCCCTGCCCCCGGCAATGACAAATTCCGTATCCCGTTCCTGGACCAGGACACCGCCGTTCAAATCGGCGGGGAAAGAATGGCGGCATCGTCCGACGCGGCGGTCGTGTATGTGGAATCCCGAAAAAACGCACAGTTCAGCTACGAATTCACCTTCCGGGTGATGGAAAATACCGACCGCGTGGTGCCGATGAGCATTACGAAGGCTTACTACCGCATTCTGGAAAAAAGCATCAGCCTCGCTCCAAGTTACTGGCTATGGTCACACAACCGTTGGAAAGCTCAGGCAACTACGGCTATCCACGCATCTTAATCAACCTCCATGGCAGCGCAGCTTGTACGAAAGGACGTTATTTTCCAACCCGATTCCAGCCGCGTCATCGCGCGGTTTCTCTACAACGGCGACGACAGGGGCAGACAGCTGATCTCGGCTGTCCTCGCGCTGGACGAAAGCAGTCAAATTCAGCAGCTGAACAATGTCCTGAGAAAATATGCCAAACGGCACCGCAATATTCTTAGGGTATTTGAACGACACTTTCAAAAGTTGATCCGGTTACTGCGTTTGATGGAAATCGACCCGCAGGACCTGGAAACTAACCAACGGCTGCTGATCGGCGCATACTTTACCATGGAGTATTCGATCGAGGCCGCTGCTTTTTTCAATCCGTCCATCGTTGCCGACCCGGATCAGTCGGGTACCGAGCCGGGCGAAACACGGATTATCCTCAGCTTTCGGGCTACCGGTGAAGGCCACATCTCTTCGATCGTTTTCCGGTCCGCGCTCATCGACCAGAACGATCACATTACCGTCGATAAGCCCGGGCGGTTGCTTGACTCTCCCGAGCATGTGCGTAATCACGTATACAAAAAGGCTTCTTTCTTGCTGAAATTAGGTGAAATGCAGGACTTCAATAACCTGGCTTACCCGGCTGTCGAAGCAAAGCTTACCGAGACTTTTACCTATGAAGAGCTGAAACGGTATGTCGACGAAACCAGAAGACTGCCCGGAATGGACACGGCTGCCGAACTGTTTTTGCGCGAAATAATGTGGCTGGCATCTTCGCATTACGAAATGGATTTTTCTTTGGATACCGACATTTCCGAGCGCGTCATCTTTCCCATTGCCGACACGGAAAAAAGGGGCATTGAAGACGCCAGGTTCGTCTGCTTCACCGATGAGAAGCAACAGCAAATCTACTATGCTACTTATACGGCCTACGATGGGATCAATATTTTGCCTAAATTATTGAAAACCAAGGATTTTTATCATTTCAAAGTATTGCCGCTACACGGAGAAATCGCACAAAACAAGGGAATGGCGCTTTTTCCCCGGAAAATCAATGGGAAATATGCCATGCTTTGCCGGATCGACGGGGTTAACAACTACATCGCTTACTCTGACAATATCAGCGTTTGGCGAAACGCTGTTTTGATCCAGGCGCCGAAATACCCGTGGGAGTTCGTTCAGATCGGGAATTGCGGCTCGCCGATTGAGACCGAGGCGGGTTGGCTGGTTCTAACCCACGGCGTAGGGCCCATGCGCGAATATGTGCTGGGAGCCTCCCTTTTTGAGTTGGAAAACCCCGAAAATGAAATAGGACGTCTTGATCGCCCGCTACTTATCCCCAGCGGAACAGAGCGGGACGGCTACGTGCCCAACGTGGTGTATTCCTGCGGCGCGTTCATACATCATAATAGTCTGATCATCCCTTACGCCACTTCCGATTACGCATCTACTTATGCGGTGGTTAACCTCAGCGGGCTATTGGAAGAGCTAACAGTCACCCGTAGCTAGCGGCTGAGTATCTGATCATACACATTCAGATAGTTCTCGACCATCTTCTCTTTCGAAAACATCGCCTTCGCCCATTGGCGGCATTCCTGCCGGTCGATCCTGCCGATCTTTTCGACCGCCTGCACGGCTTCGTCCATGGTGTTTACCAAAAAACCTGTTTTTCCGTCAGAAATCAACTCGCACATCGAGCCCCGGTTGTAGGCGATTACGGGTGTACCGCAGAACATGGATTCCGCCACACTTAATCCGAAGGGTTCGTCGAACTGGATCGGATGGAGCAGTGCCAGGGCTTTTCCGAGCAAAGTTCTGCGTTCTCCCGACCCGACGTTACCAATATAAAATACCGACCTGTCATCAATGCAGGGCTGGATCTTCTGTTCAAAATAGGCATCATCCTGAATCAGGCCGGCTATCAGCAGCACCTTACCCGCCTGGCGCGCGATCCGGATGGCTTCGAGCGTACCTTTGTCGGGATGTATACGGCCAAAAAAGAGCAGGTAATCCTGTGGGTTCATTTCAAACGGAAAATCCTTTCCATCTACGCCATTGTATACCGTGGAAATGTAATCCAGCTTATCGCTGCGATCGGCATTGCTGATAGATGCATAGTGGGTAGACGCATTGTATTTTTGGTAAACTTCCAGGATTTTGGGGGAAGAAAAACCGTGGATCGTCGTCAGCATCGGTGTTCCGATCAGCTTTGAATAGGTCAACGGCAGGAAGTCGAAATGGTTATGGATCAGATCGAATTGGGCTGCACTTTCCATTAAATGACTGATATGCAGGCATTCGGCGACCTTCGGATCAATATCTCTGTCTTCCGAGTAAGGCGCGGTGCAGGTTCCTTTCAATTTGGCCTTCGTCACAGAATCGGTTGTGGCAAAGAGTGTTACATCGATGCCCTTTTCGACCAATCCTTCCGTCAGATAGGATGCCACCTGCTCCCAGGGACCATATTGCCGCGGGGGTGTGCGCCACGCTATCGATGACAGTATCGCGACCTTCATACCAGTTCTGCTTCCATCTTGTTGATTTCTTCAAATGCTTCCAAAACGCTTAGATGCGAGATCAGGTAAGCCAACGTGCTTTCGGCTCCCTGGTTTCGGTTAACGCCCGAGCTTTCCAATCCATCACAACAGCCTTTCGTCTCAAAATCATACAGGCTGACACGAAGGTCGTTTTCGCCTAAAAACCACATGAAGCAGGTATTAAGCTTTTGGATGTAAGCCTGATCCTTTGTTAACCGGAAAGCCTGGTGAAACATCAAAACCATTGCCAGCGCGTCCAACGGCTGCTGGGCAAACATGGATTGCTCATGGTCCCTGGTGTACCAGTTCTCATTGCCGACAACAGACAGGTATCCATTGCGAAGGGTAATATCGGAGAGAAAATCCATGCTTTCCAGGGCAACTTCCATTACCCTGTCGTCGTGCAGAAATTCCGCGGCGTGCAAAAGCGCCAGGGGCAGGAATGCATTGTCGTAGGCCAGCAGCGATTCAAACCATTGCCAGTCGTCACTGCGATGGATATCATATTCGGCGATGAGCCTGTCGGCAAGGACTTTCAGGATTTTAATCATGCCCTCGTCCGTGGGATTGCTTTTAAGGTAATGGCATAGCCCGACGATGGTGTTGGCAATACTTCGGATGGATTTAAGACTGGTGAAATTCGGGACGGCGTCGAAGAAAATTTCCCGGCCTGTCTGGTAATAGGCATCGTTGGGTGCATTGCCCAATAAATAGCCCAGGGACCAGATCGCCCGGCCGAAAGAGTCTTCCGAACCTACTTCGTCGAGGAAATTGCGGTTGAAACTCAGGAAATTCCTGAACATGCCATCCTGGGTTTGCATGTAGTTCACATAGCTCAGATAGGTAGGTGACAGTTTGAGTGCCAGGGGATGTTTGTTTCTTTTGTAAGTCATCAATACCATCAGTAGTGCCCTCGCATTGTCGTCCAGGCAGTATCCCTCTTTCAGGTTGGGAATGCCGTATTTGGCATGCTGGATAATGCCTGTATCGTCGGTGAGCCGCTGCACGTGGTCGAGCAGGAAAGGTGGCAGCGTCAACGGGTCCAGGAGCATTTGCTCGCCGGAGGTAATATCAATTCCTGCTTCCGCTATTTGTCCGGCGAGTTCCAGGTATTTTTCGCCTATTCTCGGCCAGGTAATTTCCCTTCCATAATCAAAAGCATTTCTTCTGAGCTCCCGCATTTGCTCGGGATGATCGAGTAAATCCAGGAGTATTTCGGTCAGCGCCGACGAGTCGTGAAAGTTAAAGAGTCGTCCGCGCCCGCCTCCCAGCAATTCGGCCGCGTGCCAGTAGGGCGTGGAGATCACCGCATTTCCGGCCCCGATCGCGTAGGAAAGCGTGCCGCTGGTGATCTGGGCCTCGCTCGTGTAGGGCGTGATGTAGATATCCGACGCGGACAGGTATTTGAAAAGCTCCGCCTGCCCGATGAACTCGTTCAGAAATACCACGTGCTTTTCAATGCCTAATTGCTTGACAAGCCCCGCAAGGTACACGCGGTACTCCTCACCTGCGTGCCGGATCACATTGGGATGTGTTTTGCCAAGCACAATATAGACTAGTTCGGGATACTTCTTTATCACCGCCGGCAATGCCTTCAAAACGGTTTCAATCCCTTTGTTCCTCCCGATAAAACCGAAGGTTAGCAACACATGCTTGGAGGATAGTTTAAACTCTTTTTTTGCCAGAAGCTGGTCGAATTGAATGTCCGGTACGCCATGGGCGATCCGGGCGATCTTTTCTGTTGGCACCTGGTAAACTTCCGAGAGCATATCGACGGCCGTCTGGCTCATGACGATAATCGACTGGGCTATTTTGCATATTTCCGTCATAACAGCCTTCTGGTTATAGGAAGGCGTTTTCAGGACGGTGTGCAGGGTAACGATCAGTGGAATTTTCAGGCGATGAAGCAGCGGAAGAATATAAATGCCGTTCTGCCCTCCGAATATCCCGAACTCATGTTCCAGCACGCACACGTCGGCACCGCTCAGGTTGATCACATTCGCCGCTTCCAGGTAGTCGGTCTGTTCTTCCTGCCGGATGGAGAGCTTCACTTCTTTGGGATATTCGTAGTGCAGGCCGTTGTCGTCTATGGCGACTACGAAGCCGTGGTTTATGTTTCCCGACGAATCGGTACCGATCATCGATTCGTAGAGATTTTGAGTAAATGTTCCGATCCCACACTCCCTTGGCGGGTAGGTTCCTATGAATGCTATTTTCATTCCGGCAGTCTGTTGATTATCTTCTAAGATAACTTAATTAACCGGGATTACCCTGGATTATTCGGCACGCAGCGAAAGTGTTTGCGGGTGCACTTTGGTCTCGTAGCGGATGGAAGCAACGCATGGGCTGGTTGTTCCCGTGACCGGCGCAGAATCTACCGGACGGGGCGTTGCCGCGAGCGGAATGTGGCCTTCACTGGTAAACAGTCCCGAGGTCGTGTCCAGTCCTATCCAGCCCGCGCCGGGTATAAATACTTCTGCCCACGCATGCAAATCCACGGAAACCGGAAGGCCCCTTTGATCGGATTGTACCAGATACCCGGAAACAAAACGGCTGGCCAACCCCAGGTGCCGCGTCACCTGCACCAATAGCCAGGCGGAGTCCCGGCAAGATCCACTGCGCTCTTTCAAGGTCTGTTCGGATGACCAAACACCTTCTTCTTCTCTTTTTAGATAGTTAATGTGGGTGAAGACCCTGTTATTGAGCGATACGAGAAATCCAAGGATGTCCCCATCTGATAAATTCAACTGCTGGATAAATAGGGCAAGGTTCGGCCCATGGTCTATAATTTCAAGGTAAGAGAGAAGGTCCTGGTGCAGTGTGAACGGATATTGGAATGGATAGTGTTGCGCATAATCGTCTATACGGACATTAAATGGGTCATAGGGAGTTAGTAAAGCATCGATCCGGACAGTCAAAGTCATCGACTCCATCGGGCCGTCAAAATCGACGCGTGCTATAAAATTCCCGAATACATCCTGTTGCCAGTGCGTCGTGTGGCTATCTGGCTGGATCATCAATGCATAGGATTCGATTTGTGCCGAAGAATGAGCCGTCGGCCTGAGTCTGAACTGATGAGGCGAGAGAAAAACGCTTCTGTCGTAGGTGTATACAGTTTTATGGGATATGCTTATCAATGTCATAAATAATCTGTTAGTGGGATTAGAAATAGGGTGATTGGGAGCGGCAGGGATTCCGTCTTAGGTTCTGCCGGAAAGACGGGAACAAGAAGCGTGCATTGAATTTAAACGATCCCCTCGTTAAAACGGGGCATTCCGAACTTTTTCAGTGAGGCGATATGGGACTTGAACGCCATCATAAAAGTCCGATGTTCCATGTAGTTCAGTCCAAATTCCCTGGCCGTTTTTTTGACGATAGGCGCGATCCCCGGATAATGAATGTGGCATATTTTGGGGAAAAGGTGATGTTCGATCTGGAAGTTCAAACCGCCTATATACCAGCTCAGCCACTTATTTCCCGGTGAGAAGTTGACGGTGGTCTCCATTTGGTGCACGGCCCAGTCCTTTTCTATAATGCCTTCCGGATTCGGCACCGGGTACTGGGTTCCTTCCACCGAGTGGGCGAGCTGAAAGATCACCGTCAGCACGAGGCCCGCAAAGAAATGCATGAGCAAAAAGCCGGCCAGGATAAAACCGAACGGAATGTGAAAAACGAGTGTCGGCAGCACAAAAAATATGCCTAGATAAACCAGCTTCATCACGATCAGCCCGGCAAGCATTTGCCGGTTTTCGCGCTTTGTCTGACGGTTCAACCCGGATTTAATGAAATGCACGTACTGGATAAAGTCTTTCAGCAACACCCAATACAAGGTCAGTATGCCGTAAAAAAAGAACGCGTACATCCATTGAAAACGGTGAAAGGGCTTTACCGTTTCATGCGGCGACAACTTGATCACGCCCCGGTCCTTGATGTCCTCGTCCAGGTTGGCGACGTTGGTGTAGGTATGGTGCAGGATATTATGCTGCCATTTCCAATTGGATACCCCCGCACCGGCAAGGCAAATCGTAAAGCCTACCCATTTGTTCACCATTGGATTTTGGGAGAATGCGCCGTGGTTGGCGTCATGCATCACACTCATCCCGATTCCCGAAATGGCGGCGCCCATCACCAGCCAAAGTATCATACTTATCCAGAAATCAGGCGCCAACAATAGTATTACGAGAAAAGGCAGCACATAAGCAGTCAGCAAAACGATCGCTTTCAGGACCATCAACTTGTTGGCATACCTTGATTTACGATTTTCTGTGAAATATTGCTCAACCCTCTTTTTAAGGGTGGGGAAGAAAAGGGTTTTGTCGATAGCGACAAACTTGATTTTAGTCTCTGTGTTCATGTTCTTCCAGTTAAGTCCGTGTAGTAAAATGACTTTGGAAGATACAGGATGCTAAATCTGCTCTGGCATGGGCCGTTTGATATAAAACGCTGAAAATCAATATATATTGTAGAAAATTCTCAAAGAAATTGGAGAGTAACATCAATGGTTTTCGAGATTTGAAAAACTTTTTAATAAGCTGACGAAAAGGCGATTGCTATGTTAATTGCAGCTACCTTTATCTATGAATATCCACCAGGCTCTTTCCCGTCCGACGTTTGCAATTTTTGATACCCACCCGGTAATGCGCATGGGCCTGGCGATTCTGCTCAGGGAAAATTTCGAGGAAGCAGAGATTGTAGAATCAAAGGATATGCGGGATTACAACCAGCATGCAGGGCGGCCCGAGCCTGATCTCCTTATTTATGTGTTGCATGCGGATTTTGAAGAAGAGGGATATCCATCCATCTCAGAAATCAGACAGAAATATTCCGGTTCGCGGGTAATCGTATATGGCCCCGAAATGCAACCCGAGGTGATCATCGATTACTTTAAAAAGGGGGTTAACGGCTATCTGTCCAAATATGCGGATATATCGGAAATGCTGGTTTGCATCAGGTCCGTCATGAGCGGGAAGCGATATCTGAGCGCTGAGCATATGGTGTTCATATTCGAATACATGATTGCCAGCCATACCCCGCAAAAAAGATGGGATCTGCTCACGCGAAGGCAAAAAGAAGTTGCCGACTACCTCGTACAGGGAATGTCGACCTCGTCCATCGCCGAAAAAACAGGGCTCCATCTCTCAACGATCAGCACATTCAAAGCCGCCATTTTTTCGAAACTGGGCATCGACAATGTTCTGGCGCTCAAAGAGATTCTCGGAATGAACGAAATATGAATAAAATGAAACTGGCTTAACAAATTGCCGATAAGGTTTATTCGATCATGGAAGGAAATAGGGATCTTAGTTGGGAGATAATCAATCTGGGATTGATGTCAGATGCCTGATTCGGTCAATTAATTTAGCGAATCCGAGAGGTGACTGAATTTGGGGTCGAATGAAATGACTTTATTTGGCTTCAATTAACGTGTTTCCTTTTACTAAAAATCTAACATACTGAACCCATTAATCCTAGTTAATGTATTTACTACCTGATTAGTTGTTAACGAGGTTACCGTTTTCACGAAGACCGAGGAAATGGTTGACCGCTTTCAACACTAGTTTTGAAAGTGGAATTAATTCAACATCAGTGAGAGATTTATAAATCAGTTCACTGATCTGGTTATACCACCTTATGTTTCGGCTCCAAAAAATTTCGTCGAGAGAAACCACACTCAGCAATAGGTCTCCTTCAAAAAGATCTCCTTCTGCAATAATATTTTCGTTTAACAGCTCAATGGCTCGTGGAAGTAGAATTTCTAACGCAGTTCTTTGGCCGATCATAAATCTAATATCTTCGACGCTGAAATCATCCACATTCTTTTTTAAAAGTTGATTATGTTTGTTTACCAAATTGGTTGGAGCTACCGGCGAAAGTGTGATCGTCGAGTCCAAATCAAGAAGGCACCTTGCATTAGATTTCATACGTGAGGTTACTTTTGCAGAGAATTGTCGAGTCCTGAAAAATCGAACAGTAAACGAGTTGCGAAATTATTTGTAAAGATCCAATAACTTTATGAATATTCCCTGCCGACGCTGTTTTATAAATATACATTTCAAGATTCTATCTACGAGAGATTGCTTCCCCACCGAGAAAAAACAATTCCACTAGGCTAGCGATTGACTCATACCATCCGTGCTGTCGAAACCTGTTATTACCAGTTTAAAATGAAGTTTATCAATCTATTTGTGCTCCTGGTATTCGTGAATATTTTCACGTCGTGCAAGAAAGAACAATCTGTCCTCGAACCCCAGCCTGAACATGATGTTGCCGAAACCATCTACCTGGGTAGTTATAACTTTAACTTATACGCACTTGATGCAGCTAATGGGGCAGAAAAATGGGCGGCTGTAACAGGTGGGAGAATTCTATCCAGCCCTACCGTTGCAAATGGTGTTGTGTATGTCGGGAGTACTGATAAAAAACTACACGCATTTGATGCCGCTACCGGAGCAAAAAAATGGGAATTTGCTGCCAATGGTGATATTCATTCGAGCCCAATGGTAACCAGTGAGCTGGTATATTTCGGAAGCCGTGACGGAAGGCTATACGCAGTGAATATGGATGTGGGTACAAAAAAATGGGAGTTCCCGACTGGTGAACCAATTTCTTCAAGCCCAATGGTTGTAAACGGTGTAGTATATATCGAGAATGACGCCAAAAAATTATATGCGATTGATGCCGCTACCGGTATGAAAAAATGGGAGTTTGCGATGGGCTGGACGGATATGGGTTTAAGCGTTAGTCCAACATTTGCTAACGGTCTGGTCTACACAGGCGATCTTGAAAAATTTGTCGCAATTGACGCTGCGACCGGAATTCAAAAATGGGAAGCTCTGATAGGTTTCGGTATTACTTCGTCTCCAACAGTTGCAGGCGGCGTGGTGTATGCCATGGCCGGTAACCAGAAGTTGTACGCTTTAGATGCGGCTACCGGAACAAAAAAATGGGAGTTTACCACTTTTTATGGCGCGAGCAGTCCCACGGTTCGTAATGGCATCGTCTATTTCAGCAGCCGTGAGGTTGGACAACTGTACGCAGTCGACGCGGTCACCGGCTTGAAAAAATGGGACTTTCCGCTGTCCAAAAATACCGTTTCAAGTCCGACCGTCACCGGTGATGTGGTATACGCATCTGAATTTAGCCCATACACTTATGCCCTCGATGCTAACACCGGCGCCATCAAGTGGATTTCCGTTATGGGTTTCGCCGGGGTTGTTTCTTCAGCCTGTGTTGTAATGAAGAGTGGAAAAGTATATCACTCTGGGATAAGTGGCGCACAGGATTAAGCCGGTCCGTTTTCACGGTACCACTATACTTGGTGGTCAAGGTCCTTTGGTTGCTTCAGACGCTAGATTTTAACACTAGTTAGTTTGAAAGCCTAAACTTTACTTGATTGTCAAACAACCCGGGTTACCGAAAAGGTTACCGGATGCTTTGACACGACCTGGTGCAAAATGGTACACTTATTTCCAAAAAGTCTAAAAGAGAAAATTTTTTGAAGGACAAAAAACCAATTTGCCTTGCCAGAGGCTATTCCGCTGGGCACAATTTATTTTTTGAAAACTCCTGTATATCAGTTATTTGCAATTCCCTTCAAAATAGGAAACCGAAACGATAACCGATTTTTTTAGCGCGTTTTGATGCGTTTTAGTTATCCAGCATCGGTATCAAAGTTAAAGCTTTATTCCAAGATTTCAGTACCTCTTCTTTGCGGCAACTATCGATTACCAGTTTTGGGGTGGAGTGATATCGAATACATTTAGCAAATAGCGAACTACGTACAGTATTATCTGGATTACAATCTTTCTTGGCTAAAGTAAAGAAATAGAAGTTGCATTCGTGACTCAGATATACACCGGAGGAGAAATACAGTATTCTTCAGGAAGCCGAGCGGGAGGGCCCAACCGAAACAGCCCGGAAGAATAATCTCGCATATTCTGTTCTTAGTAATTGGAAATGTAAATATCTTTCCAAAGGCAGGGACGGTTTAAACCTGGTTATAAAAAGATCGATCCCCAACTTCGAGCGCTGGAAGAAGAAAATACCCGGTTAAAAAAAATCATCGCCAATCAGGCGCTTGAACTCGAATTCAAGAGCGAGCTTTAAAAAAAAGCGATGCCCATTATCCGAAAGGAAGAAAATGATCGCACAGTATAGAGGCAAGTGGCCTGTTGCTGATCTTTGTCAGTGGGCCGGTGTTCCCAAGAGCAGCCTGTATTACAAGGCTCGGGAAGGTGTAAGAGGCATAAGACCCAGCACACATACGATAGTTGGTGGCATCGCATTGGTGGAAAACACCGTGGTTGTCGATCAAATACGCGCCATTCTTACTATGGACTACTGTGTGTACGGGTACCGGAAAATGACCGAAGAGCTCCGTGATATGGAGTATGGGCTCAATGCCAAGAAGGTCTACCAGCTTATGAAACAGCATCATTTACTGTCGGGCAAACGTATACAGGTCCAAGGGAAGAGAAAGTGGGTAAAACATCCTCGCATAGAAGCTGAACGTCCGATGGAGTATTTGAGCCTTGAGATCAAGTACATTTGGCGGGGCCGCCCGGCGGTGCAGGGCGAATCCCGGTACTATTATCAACTAGCTATTATGGACGTTACAGTCGCCGAATTTTGTGCTGGATCCTGCAGCGCAGCGTTCGACAGGCAGATGTAATCGCAATGATGCGATGGCTTGACCTGTCCTTTGGCCTGAAAGGGGTCATTATCCGAAACTGTAAGTGCCCCGAAACGGCAGACAGTTTGAAATCGAGCTCAGGACCATTTTCTATGCTTTTTACTGCAAAAGGTTTGACACGGTAGATTTTGATTTCGGAAGTGATGACTTTTCAACAATTAAAAGCATCATTGCACTTAGGAATTGTATTGTACACAACGACAGCACTCTAGAAAACTATTTTACTGGGATCCAATTTAGCCGTGTTGAATTATTTAGGAATTTGAGCAGGAAACTTCCTGCAATACGCATTGAAGATGACTATGTTTGGATAGACAATGGAGCTTGTATGGGATGCGTGGAAATGATAGGGAATTTCCCAATGAAAATTTATGACATGGTGTTAGTTGGACTTTTTTACGGCACTCACAAATTGCTTTTGGTAAAATGTAACCGAAAGTCGTTATTGTTCTGAAATTGCGTCAGGTAAATAATCATTAATCCTTTCGGGACGATAATTGCCGGTAAATAAGTTATCCCACCACAACCTCAGACCTTGGGCAGATCTTCCTAATTTGATGAGTAAACCGCCGAAACGATGCAGCCCGTGATCTGTATACTGTTGCTTTTTGCTGGCGCCGACCCGTTTTCGGCCGGCGGGTGCCGAGTCAATGGCAAGCCGTATGCGGGGTTGCCGGATACGCTGTATGTGCCCGAGGCAGTGGATGAATTTTTCCTTGAACTTCCCCAGCATCCGGGCCAGGGCGTGAGCTACGCATTCAAAATGGACCCGATCGATGACGGGTGGATCCCAGCCGTTTATCCTGCGGTGCGTTACGAGACGCTCAGGAAGGGCTATTACCAGCTGCATTTCAGGGTATTGGATGCTCATTCGAAGGTGCTGAAAACAAGCAGGGTTGTCATCCGCAAAGAGGCCGCATTCTGGAATGCCTGGTGGTTTATTCCCCTGCTTACCTTATATGTGGCCGTGGTGGCGGGGGTTGGGATCTACATTTTCAACCTTTACAACTTTCGGCAGAAACTTAAACTACAATAT
The DNA here is from genome assembly GCF_900109045.1 of Dyadobacter sp. SG02. Taxonomy (GTDB): domain Bacteria; phylum Bacteroidota; class Bacteroidia; order Cytophagales; family Spirosomataceae; genus Dyadobacter. The sequence goes on along the minus strand of NZ_FNYL01000020.1, from coordinate 95,695 downwards.
CTCCGAAATCAGATCGCCTCCGACCTGCACGACGAGGTGGGCTCGAACCTCAACAGCATTGCATTGTTTGTGGAGCTGCTGCGCAAAAACGCCACGCCGGAAACGCTGTCGGTGCTCGACCGCATTATCAACAATTCCCGGGAATCGGTGGAGCTGATGCAGGACACGGTGTGGGCCATTAACCCGCGCAACGATTCCCTGCAAAAGCTGATCGATAAAATGCATTCCTTTGCTAACCAGGCGCTTGCGGCATGCGATATGCACCTCGAATTTCAGTCGGAAAGCAGCCTGGCCGACTTGCAGCTCAGTATGGAGCAGCGCAAGAACATTTACCTGATATTCAAAGAAACGATCAACAACGCGGTCAAGCATTCGGCCGCTACGGGCGTGAGCGTGCGGCTCCAACGCCTGAACGACGCGCTTTTCCTGGAAATCAAAGACAACGGGAAAGGCTACGACACCGACCGGGAGTACGAGGGAAACGGGATTTTCAACCTCCGGAAAAGGGCCGAAGAGTCGGGACTTGACTTGCTGGTGCACTCGCGTCCTGGCGAAGGTACCCGTGTGGAAGTACTTTGCCATCCCTAAAATTGGGGATTTTTCTTCCGCGACATTTACCGGAATTTTGGAACATCATTCAATGCGATCGGCTATGATAAAGGTTTTGTTATTCGAAGACAACAAAAATTTCCGGCAGGGCCTCGTGCTATTTCTTGCGGCATTGGAAGATATCTGGCTGGTGGAAGCCATTCCCGACGCCCGGGACGCGGTGTACCTGGTCAAAAAACACAAGCCCGACGTCGTGCTGATGGACATTCAAATGCCCAGGAAGTCAGGCCTTGAAGCGCTGGTAGAAATCCGCCAGGCCCAGCCGGGCGCCAAGGTGCTGATGCAGACGGTATTCGAAGACGACGATAAGATTTTCCAGGCGATTTGCTCGGGCGCTTCGGGTTACATAGTCAAATGCCCCGACCCGCAGGTGTACGTGCAGGCGATCCGCGAGGTGTATGCGGGCGGTGCGCACATGTCGCCGGGCATTTCGCGGAAGGTGCTGGCCATGTTTCAGCAACAATTTGTGAAATCGGAGCAAACATTCGTGGACCTTACCAACCGCGAGCGGGAGATATTGGGGTGTATGGTAAAAGGGCAGAGCTACAAGATGATCGCTGCCAACTGCGGCATTTCATTCAGCACGGTGGCCACACACGTGAACCACATTTACGAAAAACTACACGTCAACTCCGCCCCGGAAGCAGTAGTCAAAGCATTGGAAATGAAACTCGTATAAAATCCTCCATCACTAACCTTTTATCAGAGATGAGTACAACGCTTGTTGCGCAGGTCTTACCGAAATCATGCTGGGCCGCTGCATTAGAAATGTTCACTGCCGCACAATTGAATCAATGCGAATTGCTGAAAGTGGATTTCAATCCTTCGGACCCTTCGAGCGCTCCGGATTTTTGCGATCCGGACAACGCAGGCACTTATGAGGGAAACCTCAAAATACTGACCGAAATGGGGAGCAAGTTGAGTGGAGCCGCAAACAATGCCATACCATTCTCTCGGTTAGACAGAATACCTGTATTCTCCGACTTACAACGAAATGTTGGCTCCTCGGCGATCGTGCTTCATTCCTGGGATTTTGACAGTTCCCAGCATTATATCGTGCCCAGCGGTACCTACGAACAGGTGCTTACGGCGAGTATTAAACTAAACTGGATAAAAGTTCTCGATCCGTTTCCGGAATTTCAAGGAAGGACTTATTACCTCAATTACGTTGAATTTAAGTCAGATAGCTGGTTTGTTGGCATCATTTATCACAAGCACACTGCCGTCAACCGAACTCCTGCTCCAAGGACGTTTTCGGATGTCGATGCAAAAAATCTTATAAAAAGATACATCAGGCAACTGCCCGCAAATGTCCCGGCGCCTTTTAGGACGGATACGCATGCCAGTCGTTTGCACACCATTGAGGACTACGAATTTACTGTTACCAATAGCAGCGTAGAACTGTTGCTGGACGACGCGGATTCTTTTGTCGATGATATTCTCACGTTCGCACGGGATATGAAAATGTACCTCGCGGGCTCGAATAATAGGTACACGTCGTTTTTTCTTAATGCCAACGACAATGGTAGATACTACATGGCGATGATCGAGGATGGCACACGGTATCTGCCGGTGGTAAGTAGCGCTGTTACCGACGTCGCGAACCTGGCTGCTGAAAGTACATCTGCGCAACCGCGCTCCGTAATTGCATCGGAAAGTAAAGTCATTGAAAAGCTTGATAAGATCGAAAAAGCGCTTTTTAGATACTTTGAAAAAAGGCCGAAATCAGCCCTGATATGCCGGTTTTTCGACATCGGCCAGGAATATGTGTTTTTCATGAAAGAAGGAAAGGTACAGGTCTTCGATCCGTTCAAATCATTCTCTTATATGCTTCCGAAAGATCACAAGAAACCTTCTTATCTACCATTAGATGAATTTTTTAAAACGTTAACCCAATTCTATACATTCTTAAAAGACAAGAAATATGGCAAATAATAACTTAGCGATCGACAGAGTAAAGCGGTTTAATGGCCTGACCACTATTGAAAAGGGGCAGAGAAAGAATCTGGGTGTCCGGTTTTCGGTAGAGGAATTGTTGCAACTCGTTACAAAGCTCACAGGCAAGCGCGCGTTGCTCGTGGATGAACCAGGGCCGGTCGGACAAATGCCGTCGTTGGAAAATGCAGAGTTGGCACTCGTCCCTGCCGGTCAAACGGAGTGTGGCCCATATCGTTTCCACGTAGCCAAGGCGTCCACGCATGAGTTGGGTATCGACAATAATGACCACAACCCGCGCGGCCCATTTAATAGTGAAACATATCCAAAGGCCACCGGAGTTGTAATTATGATCGGAATGGGGAAAGCAGCTAAGTCTATTGGTCTGGAAATTTTTCCGGTGGTCGGTGCGAATATCAGGCTCGCGCCGGGAAGTTTTTCGCGTAAATGGAGTTTTATGAAACACACGGACGGCCGCGTTATCGCATTCACCGACGGCGGTGGCGGTACTGGATCTAAAACACCTCCTCCGGGCGCTTAACGGTTTTTACGGATGTTGTCAGAACTCTTTTTATACCGGTTTTCGGGATGGCTGCTTACGGCGGTATGGCTGTTCCTTTCTTTTCAGGCGCTGCGCAGGCGCGGTGCCTGGAACGGGAAGTACCGGTATTTCCTGGTTTTTCTTTTGTCGATATCACTTATAGAGCTCTTGGCGGCCATTACCGCGCCGTTGCTGAGCAACAACCTGTTTTTGGATTATCCCTACATTACCATCGAGTTTGTGATGCTGGGACTGTTCCTGGCAAGGATCATCGATATCGGTTTCATTACCCGGCTCGTCAATATCGCTTCGGTGCTTTTTGTGATTTTCCAGATCGCCAACGCATTCTGGCTGCAAGGGCTCGAAAGCTATAATAGTTACGGCGAATATGTGAACAATGCGTACCTGTTCATGCTGTCGGTGTGGGCGCTTACGGTACTTTACCGGCAAAACCTCGGGCGCAGTATTCTCGCTGTCCGGGACGCCTGGTTTGTGCTCGGCATACTGGGCATTTACCTGCTTGTCGCCGTGATCGACTTCCTGTACGGCATGGCCTTGCCTTACCAGAATGACCATTTTCTTTACGTAGTGCTCATTTCGGGCAATTTTCTGAAATCGGGCCTGCTTATGCTTTATTACAAAGGGATACGCATGATGCCGCCCTCGCGGTAGCCCCGGCGCATTCCCCGCACCCCCGGAAGCATGCTCGCGAGAGCGTGCTTTTTTGTTATAACCGCGTTGTAATATCCATAAAATTGTCGATACCGCTTCATAGGAATTTGGGGGAAATTTGAAATGTCATCACACCGGTGACAGTCTGTTCCCAACATTTAAATCCAGTTCGTTATGGCAAAGCAAAGTGAATTCGAATCCGTGCAGGAGGCCTATTTTGCAGGCATCCAGCTGGTTCAGCTGGCCAAGTTCAGCGATTCCAAAGAGTCGGCGCAATTGCTGGCTAAGCACGGTATGGCGCTCATTTCCAAGTCGCAGGAGACGATCCTGAGCAAGTATTTCGATGAGTATTGCGGCACCCATCCGTGGCGGTGGCCGCGCCCGTGGCCTTTTCCATGGCCCGGTCCGTGGCCTGGTCCATGGTGGCGCATCTTCGACCCCGGGTTTATCGATCCCGTACCCGATCCCCTCCGTGGCGCGATCAACAATTACCATATGTTGGCCACCATCGAGGACATTCGTTCTGGTTTGATCGGTAATGCAGCCCTCGAAGCCGTGAAAGGCATCGCAGAGCAGCTGAAAACAAACATCCGGTAGTGACCGACTCCTATGATCGTCGAAATTCATTTTCAGGAAGGGTTTTCAAACGAAAAGGCGCAACTGCTCGTCGACGGCGAGGTGGTTGAAGAATTTTCCCTGAATACCCGGTTTCAGCTCGGGATGGCGGCCATCAAAAAGGTGGACGCCGCCCCGGGGACGAAAGTCCAGGTGGTGTTGCCCGACCGGAGCATCAAACAGCCGGTACCGGTAAGCCATCCCTACGTGAAGGTCAGTATCGAAGATGGCAAGCTGACAATCAGCCCCACCGACCAGATGCCGGGCTACGTGTAAAATCCCGCATTGTTTAAGTACTCATTTTTTATCCTAAACAGTTTAAAACCATGTCTAAGAAAAACAATGCGCCGGAAGCTCCGGCGCCAACCCCTGCTTTGTCCGATGAGCAGCATCCTGATTACCAGGCATATGTGTACGGCGACGATGACGACGACTCTGTGGCAGAAGCGGGCGACATTGGACCTGACGGCCCGGGCGTACCCATTCCGCCGCTGAACCCCATTCCCGACCTGCCGATTCCGAACATTCCGGGCATTCCGTTGAAAATATGCTCCGCGGTGAGCGGCAGATACAAGCTGAAAACGGTGCTGCCCCCGATCGGCGGACCGGGTATCCCCATTTTGAACCTAACGAACATCACCGTTCGCGTGGACGTGGACCGGTTTTATCCCCAAAAACGTATATCAATAGAGGTTACCCGCCTGCTGCCCCGCTCTACGGCGCATTTGATCGCGAATGTAACTTCCGACCAATGCACGGGGCTCAACCGCCGCAAAATTCAGGCGACGATCGCTTACCGCGAGGGAAATAATGCATTGGTACCAGGCGAAAAACTGCTTTTCGAAGCCAGCAGAGGGCTTGGCGTAGGTTATTCTAAATACAAACTGACGGTAACAGGTGCAGGCACGCCGACGCGTGTCTATAACCTCGACTTTGTAAGCCAGTATTTCGACGATGTCGAATTTGAGGTGGATAAAGTGGATAATGCCGGCAACCCGTCAACCGACTATGCTACGCACAGCCACCCCAACCGTCCCGCGAGCTTGCCTAACGAGGTACTTTCGCTGGAAAGTGTTTACAAACGGGCAGGTTTCAATGCGACCATTTCACCCAACAGCACACCGATTCCCGCAACGGGCGCCGGGGCCAACGGTACGTGGAGCGACAGCGAAATGCACAACGCCATGCAAACCTACTGGTCGAGATTTGCCAACAAACCGCAATGGGCATTGTGGGTACTGTTTGCGAATCAGCACGATACCGGGTACGGGCTTGGCGGGGTGATGTTCGACGACATTGGCCCGAACCACCGCCAGGGTACCGCCATTTTCACCAACAGCTTCATTAAAGACGCGCCAGTCGGCGACGCTAACCCGGCAGCTTGGCGGCAACGTATGCTGTTCTGGACAGCGATCCACGAAATGGGACACGCATTCAACCTCGCGCACAGCTGGCAGAAAGCGCTGTCGGGCCCGGGCTACAACCCGTGGATACCGCTGCTGAACCAGCCCGAGGCGAGAAGTTTCATGAACTATCCGTACAACGTGAGCGGTGGACAGAGCGGGTTTTTCTCCAATTTCGATTTCCGCTTTACCAACGAGGAATTGCAGTTTATGCGCCATGCGCCGCGCCGTTTTGTGCAAATGGGTAATGAAAACTGGTTCAGTAACCACGGTTTCGAGGCTCCGCAGCCGGAGTTCTTCACGGGACGTTACAAACTGGAAGTTCGGCCAAACAGAGAGAATAACACCTATTCGTTCCTCGAACCGGTGAGTATCGAACTCAAACTGACCAACACCAGTGCAGAACCGATGGCACTCGACGAGCATTTGCTCCAAGACGGCGGCCACATTGTGCTGGTCGTGCAGAAAGATAGCGGTACCGTCAGAAAATGGGAGCCGCTCATCGTTCGGTGCCACCAGGAACACAAAAGCATGCTGGCACCGGGCGAGTCGATCTATGGCACGCACCTGGTGAGTGCTTCTACCTCCGGCTGGCTGATCGACGAGCCGGGCTTCTACAACATCCAGGCGGGTGTGGATATGCTCGACGAGGTGGTGATGAGCAATGTGCTGCGCGTGTTTGTGGCGCCTTCTACCGACAAGGAAGAGAACAAAATCGCGCCGGATTACTTCACCGAGGACGTGAGCCGCGCATTGGTGTTCGACGGCGCGCCGGAGCTGAACAAGGCGATGGACACTTTGAAAGAAGTGGCCGACAAGCTCCCGGGCACCCCGGCGTCGTTGCATGCGGCCAAAGCGGTAGCCGGTCCGATGTTGAAGCAATACAAAAGATTGGAAGAAAAAGACGGCTCGCTGGCTGTGGTAGCCGGCAAAGCTGATGTCGAAGAAGCTGCCCGCCTGCAAACCGCGGCGCTGCTCGATGCGCCGCAAAAAGCGGCCGATACCTTCGGGCATATCGACTACTTTCAGTCGCTGGAAACACTGGCTGATGCATTGAACGACTCTGGTAAAAAAGCGGAAGCGAAAAAGGTAATGTCCAGCTCCATCTCGACAATGAAGAGCCGCAAGGTGCTTAGCGAGGTGATTGAACAAGCAGAGGCGAAAGTGAAAAACCTCTAAAATAGCAACCGGCGCATGGGGAGTAATGCTCGTTCATGCGCCAGTTTTTTTATGCCCAATTAATTACAATATGGCCATGTTGCCATCGACAATGAGCTCGGCCGAAAGGTTTTTGGCCAGTGAAAGCAATGCCGCTTTCGACGCCGCGTAAATGCTCGCGCCCGGCATGCCGATGTGGGCTTTGATAGACGTGTTCAGGATTGTCAAATTCAATATAACATAGCGTCTTTTAGAGGTCTTGAAGAACGCTCAATCTCCCGGAAACTTTAGTGGGTAAGGTCGATTTATTGACCTTTTACAAGATTCACTATTTGCAACCCACCAATTGCTCGGGTGGCAGTTTAGGATCACTATTTAATAATTTTTTCTATCCGTGTATCCGGGATGAACCAGATGCATGCAACGGCAGCATATAGCACACATGCCAGCATGGGTGACCAAAGCGCCATCACGATCGCAACAAGATAGATTGCAGTGGAAAGCTTTCCTTTCCAGTCACGGCCAAGGGCCCGTGCCAGTTCGGAATTGCTTCCACAATGGTTTGCTAAAATCTTGGCTAGAATTTGATAAGCTACCCCGCACATAAGTAGTAAGAATCCGTAAACGGCTACCGGTACTGGCGCAAATTCATTGGCCGCCATCCATTCGGTGCCGAAGGGAATGAGCGATAACCAGAAAAGCAGGAGCAGATTTGCCCATAAGGTGCTGCCGTTAATGGAGTTGACCAGGTAGTGCATGTGATGATGGTTGTTCCAGTAAATACCTACGTAGATAAAGCTCAAAATATAGCTCAGGAAAAAAGGGGCAAGTGGGACCAGGGCGCTAAGGTCTCGACCGTGTTCGGGCACTTTGAATTCGAGCACCATGATAGTAATAATGATAGCGATGACGCCATCGCTGAAGGCTTCCAGGCGTCCTTTTTTCATCTTTATTGAATATATAATGTGCGGATATATTTATAAAATTTCAAATGATCCATCGCTGCTTAATTACTTTGATCACAAAGTTTCCAACAGACAGCATAAGTTATGGTTCTTGCTATCGCGACAAGTTAATTCACGACTTTGGCGAAGTGGTTACAGGCAAGATAATATCCCTTATTTAGGTATAATCGATGTGCAGTATGCAAGCTGTAACCGCTATCGAGATGGATGCTGGCGAGGCCCTCTTCGCTGGCATACCGTGTCACGTAATCTAGTAAAGCGCTCGCAAAACCCTGGTTTCTGCATTCAGGGAACGTAAACAGGTCATCAATATAGATCATTGGGCCGGTGCGCAACATTGTCTGCTTTCGGTAGCCGATAAACGCGCCAGCTTTCTTGCTATCCGCGTCTGGTAAAAAGACCAGCTGATATCCTTCCTGCGTAATCATCCAGAAAACCTGATCAACTACCGTCTGTGAATCCACGTTCGGCCAAAATGCCAGGATTGCCTCTTTACAAAATTCGATATCCGCTTTACTGACTGCTTTTCTGCATTCCATATTTATTATCGATATGCTACCTACAAAGATCTCTTTTGGATGTAGTAGTCAATGCTCCACTCGTGACGATCCAGACCCGATAACACCAGTGATCCGCCAGTAAAAACGAAAACCGGGTAACCGAATGGAGCGCTTATACTTACGAAAATAGCCATGCAAAGGCCGAAGCTAAGAGTAAGGATACCGGCGCCTAGTCCGGCTTCTCTAATTCTGAAACCGATAACGAGTAATATTCCAAATACTAACTCCCCAGCCGTCGCGAAAATGCTCATGATATTGGCTATTTGCCGGCTTGCAAAAGGGATCAACGTATTGGTATAGTCGACGAAATGTTCCCAGTCACCCCATGACGCACCAGAGCCAGGGGGACCCAATAAACCTAACCTGTCCATTACTGGTATTAAAAAGCCGGCTCCAAGAGCTAATCGTAGTAAAAATTGGCCTACCGCAAGAATATTGTTCATTTGATTTTCAGTTTAAATCAAAGGTAACGCCCTTATATGTAAGGTACTGGGGCCAGTTTTAACATACGAACGGGACCAGTTTAAAAATTCAAGCTCGATAAAGCAGAACGAACCCGACAATTTGAGCTATCGGGTTCGCGATTCCGCCAAATGCGTCGCCGATAGCCCCGAAGTCTTTCAAGCGCCTTAAAGGCAATATTGGAAGTAATATGGGCACTATCATAGTCAAGAGAGTCCCGATTATTAACATGCAGATGACTATTTTGTTTAACATTGGTGAGACCGATAAGAAACCGATCCGGCTATCTTTCTACCGACGATACACCCTGCCGGATCATGATTTCGAACATTTGAATTTACAGCTGTTCAGGATAGTCCTGGATGACGGCAGTAGCTTCATGATCAACCTGTGGATATGTGCCAAGACCAGCACGAGTGTTCTTCTGATCTGATAAGTCGGTGTCGATCAAAATTTCTCCCTGCAATAATCTCGCAACCGGGCAATTTTTAGCGATGTACAACAACCGTTCTCTCTGTTGCTCAGTGACCGGTTGGCCAAAGAATATGGTACGAAATATCTGAGTTCGGAATGGCTCGCGGCTTTGTTGCATGTTGATAGAGACGTGAATATCAAAAATATCCCACTCCTTCCTTCTGATATACATCCGAAGGGTTGTAAGTGTACATGTTACGAGCCCTGAGAGTATTGCGCTAAAAGGGTCCGGTCCAAGGTCCTTTCCTCCGTTAAAGGATGGCTCATCCATTATTAACGGACCCGTGCGCAAATTGACGACTACTTCTTGCCGGTCCTTTATTATATCCCCCGTTATGTCTTTAGCAAATAGGCGGATAGTTTCTTTATTGCGTATCATGATTATACTTTATTAGTGGTGGATTTTTACCAGTGGTCCGCACCGAAGTATAGCAGCTTCGTTGTGCCAACAAATTTGCTTCTGTTTACACTGTCGTTATAGGCCAGTCAATGGGTATATCCGTAATCGCATACAACAGATTCAGCGTTATGATGTTGCCGACAGCCAATACCACGTCAACGACGTGCCCTTGGTTGTAACCAGCTTCGTAGAAGTCTTCGAGTATGTCGCCTATGATACGTCCCTTGGTCATCACGATGTTTTGAGCAAGTCTACCCACTGCTCTCAACCTTCTATCGAACTGCATGTCCATTGAGCGGATACTCAGTATCTCGTCACTGGTAAAGCCAATCCGCCTGGCGATCTCTGAATGGAAGCTAATACAATAAGGACATTCATTGACCTGGCTTACAACGAGATTGACAACCTCTTTCTCTTTTTCGGTTAGGGAATTCTTCTGGTTTACAAAATTAAAATAGTTTGCAAGGCCATTTTCACTGCTTGCAAAAGCAGCAAATATATTGGGTACCATACCGTAGACTTTATGCAGCTTAGAAAAAATTTCCTGATTCTCCGCTGAGACATCATTCTTCGTAGGTAGTGTGAAACCGGTCATAGAATTATGTTATTGAAAAGTTCTGGTGTAAAAATTTTGTTCTCTTCCATAGTTATCTCGTACCACGTATATCGCCGTAGAGCTCAGGATGCTTGCTGAACATCATGTTAACGAAGCCACAGTCTGGTATTACTTTCAGTCCGTTTTCGCGTGCATATTCAGCCATCTTATCGACCAATTTTTTACCGTATCCCTTATGCTGCCGAGAAAGATCGATACCAGTATGACCAGCTCTCAATGTGCCGGAATTAATGTTAATCATCATTCTGCCTACTTCATGCCCATCGACTTCCATTGAAAAAAAGGTCATTCCATTATTGTGCTCGTGTAATACGATTGTTTCCATTTTACTTTTTAAGGAATTATGAGATAAATCAAGAATACCGGAGCGAATCTAACGTGATCATATATACGCACGCCACGAGATCCGAGTGCGGGTGATATCAGAAACATCCCCCACCGAAATCGAAATTCTTTAAGTCGCTTGTGCTTAAACCGCAGTCCAAATAGCATCCATAAACCATGATTTGGAATCAAGAATCTCCGCACCATGTATAAATCCATTATTAACCGCCAGTTGACGGATCTGGAAGAATTCACCGGCCGTCCCCGATGGTCACGGACGAACGCGTATAATTGTCTTCCCGTTGATTCGCATCGCCGGATTGAAGGCCGCAACCGCGTCGTTAAGGGTGACGACATTGCCGATATGCGTTCTCAAACGCCCATCCCGCACCTGCCTGATTAGTTCGGTAAGCTGTCCACGATCGGGTTCGACAACGAAGTCGATCACCAGCGTGTTGGCTGCAGTTGCATCGATCGGCCCGGCGATGGTGACCAGCCTTCCGCCGGCCCGAACCACGCCCAGAGATCGCTTGGCGATTTCACCGGCGAAAACATCGAAAACTAAATCGACTTCACTGATATCTTCCAGGAGATTGTTCTCCAAGTCGAAAAAATCATGCGCCCCAAAGTCCAGCGCCGTCTGCCGATGAAAAGCACGCCCGGTTCCGATAACGTAGGCACCGGCCTGCCGTGCAAGCTGGACCGCCATTGAACCGACTATTCCGGCCGCACCATGCACAAGCACAGTCTGGCCGGCACGAAGGCGGCCATGCTCGAACAACCCCTGCCATGCAGTCAAACCCGGCATGACCAAAGCCGCGCCGACCGTAAAGTCAACATCTCCCGGGAGCGGCGCAAGATTACGCGCCTCGACCGCCACGTACTCAGCCAGGGTGCCGTCACGAGTCCAGTCTGTGAGCCCAAACACCCGTTGTCCTAACGATAACCCTGTTGTTCCATAGCCCAGGGCCGTAACCACGCCAGCCAGCTCATGACCAGGTACAGAGGATGTCCTGTCACGACCCGCCCGGTCAACCCAAGTCGAGGGCCAACTAGCCTCATCTCCTGTCATTGCCGCTGCATAAACCTGAACGACTACATCGTTGATGCCCGCCTGCGGCTCCGGCCGCTCGGCCAGCTTCATTCCGGCCATTTCGGCCGCTTGATCCGTTAGAATGATCGCTTTCATAATACACCTCCTCTTCCGCAGATCAGCAAACACCAATAAGGTGAAAGACCGCTGACATACTCGAATGTTTTTAAACCCGCCTTTCGCATGATTCTAATGTTTGAAGCTAGTCAATGGAACTGGCAATAATTCGACTCAGTCTGACTACCTTTTTTGTTTCGGATCGACCACAAACATTTCTTTTCTTTTCACCGAGCAGTTATCGAAAAAGGGCATGAGATACCACGTAGGATCTATGAAACTGCATTTCGTGTCCGATAACCGTAAGCTGGACGTAAAGTTAAATTGAAATTTGGCTATGGTTATGGGCCAAATTCAAAATAGTAAAGGGTCCAGATTTGATTGAATGAGTTTCACTGTTATAAGGCAATGACTAGTAACCTGGAGCAACTAGAAAGCTTATAAAAGTAACTAACGGTAACCAGTAGGCGTAGGAGACGCTATTTTCTGTTTAAACCGGTTGAACCGTATATTTGTGGGGATGAAAAAATGCACTTTTACAATGGCGCACCTATTCTAGTATCGACAAGAGCAGTGTAGCCGGGTGTAGTTTTATAGATATCGAAAGCACCATTTGTCTGCAATCCATGCCAAACATCAAGAGTTCATGCAACCGAATAGTAAAACTCAACTGATAAATTACGTGCAAAATTTTGTATCGTTAGAAGATGATGAAGCTCAGCAGTTTGCGACCGCCTTTGAAGAAGTTAAAGTAAAAAAGAGACAATTTATCGTGCAACCTAACTTTACGAACAAGCATAGATCATTTGTTGTAAAAGGAGCGTTCAGAACGTATGCTATAACCAATGAAGGGCAGGATCACACCCTTCAATTTGCCATCGAAAATTGGTGGGCGTCTGATTTCAACAGTTACATATATCAGCACCCGGCAACCCTTTTTATAGTTGCATTAGAAGATAGCACTATCTTACAAATTGAATATGAAAAAGAGCAGGAGCTGAAAAAAAACAGCCACAAGTTCGAAACGTTTTTTAGAATCATAGCTGAGAAGGGGCTCGCATTTGAACATCGAAGAATACTTTTCAACCTTACTCATGATGCCGAAGCCCGGTACGAAAATTTTTCCTTGAACTTCCCGAACTTTGCCAACCGCGTACCTCAATATGCATTAGCGTCCTATCTGGGGATGTCGACGGAGTTCCTCTCACGAATCAGAAACAAGAGGGCTAGGGCGAAAAGTTGAACTACATCAACCTTTTTTCTTGATCTGCTTCATTTTTTTTGCCTTTGGATAATCTGAGTTTTGCAATGTCAATAATGACAGACAAATCTAAGATTATAACAATGGAACAATCACTCAATGAAATTTTATCAGCAAAAAACGATATGGTCAAAAAAGGTCAAATCGTAGAAGCAACAGAAAAATTTTTCGCCCCGAACGTTAGAACCATTGATTTTGATGGCACAGTGACCAACGGAAAGTCAGAGATGCTCGCAAAAATGCAAGGTTTTGCCGGCGCCATTGCTGCTGTAAATGGTATCACTATGCATCACACTTCTTTAAATGGCAACATCTCATTCGCTGAATTTACTTTTGACTTTGACATGAAGGATGGAAGTAAAATTTTTTGGCACGAAATACTTCGATCCGTTTGGGAAAACGGCAAAATTGTAGAGGAACAATATTTCAAATCCTAAATTGATCTGCTCCATATGTCAATTGCCTGCGCCATTTCAGCCTCATCCATGGAGCAGTAGCCTATCCGTACGAAGCTATCCGACATGGTATTATTAGGTTGGAAAAAGTAATTGCGGCCATCGCTAATCTGTAATCCTAATTTTAATGCTTTCGAAGCGACCATACTGGCACTTATATTCTTTCGGTAGTTAGCCCAGATTGCCAACCCACCGTCTGGCCGCTCAAAGGTTAAATATTCTTCCAGGCGCTCGGAAAGCAGACGGCAAGTATTATCCAGGCGGCCCTGGTAGATTTTGTACGATTTTTTAATGTGCCGTGAAATTTCACCGTTACTCAAAAGTTCGGCCGTCGCCTCTTCCAGCAGTTGTTCACCCTGTCGGTCGATTAATTTACGGATTGTCGCGGATTCATTAATTACCGCTTCCGGTGCAACCATAAACCCGATTCGGATACCTGGTGCGATGCTTTTGCAAAAGGAGCCTACATAAATGATATGCGCCGCAGCATCAAGGGTAGCCAAGGGCAAAAGAGGATTGCTGGCAAAATGGTAATCAAAATCGTAATCATCTTCGAGTAACGCGAATCCGTACTTGCAGGCCAGGTTCATGAGCCGCATGCGCCGTTCAGCACTCATCGTCACAGTCGTCGGACGGTGGTGGTGTGGAATAATATAAATCAGCTTTGGCACCTTCCGTTTGCAAAATTGTTCAATCATGTCTACGTCCATCCCATCTTTATCTACCGGTATGAAAACCAGATCACCTCCCGCCAGCTGAAAAGTCCGATTCGCATCGAAATAGCCTGGCTCCGGCACAAATACAGTATCCCCGGGACTAATCAGTAGCTGAGCAGCCAGATAGATGGCCATTTGCGTCCCTTTGGTAATCAGTACTTCCTTTTCGGTGATTTGCATACCCCGGGTTCGATTTAGAAATTTAGCAAGTTCGACCCTAAGCCTGTAAGAGCCGTGCTCGGGACCATACATGAGAAATTGATTTGTAAACCGGCTTTTCCCCAGCCTTCGGTATTCTCTCACGAGTTGCTCGATAGGTGCAATTCTGGCATCAGGAAAACCGTCATCGATTTTATAAAGATGCTGCCGGGTCCCCGTGGTATTGACATCCATACTTCGATCTGTTCCGGCAATGACATCAGCGGGATGTTTTAAAATCTGGTGGTAACCTGGTTGCTGGCTACGGATCAGCTTTTTACTGTTTTCTTCGATGGTACGTGCAGAAGTATCTGGCAGGTGACTGGAAACATACACGCCACTTCTTTCGCGGGTTTCAACCCATCCCTGCGCATTCAGTTCTTCATAGGTCGCAACCACCGTCTTACGGTTCAGTTGCAGGCTCTGTGCCAACGAGCGTGAAGAAGGTAGTGCCTGTCCGGGTTTCAAGATGCCGCGACAAATCAACTGAATAATTTGTGATTCTAATTGCTGGTATAAAGGACTGTGCTCTCCATCTTTTCGAAACGAAATTTCTAGCAATTTTTTTATCATATCTGGACCCGTTAGTATTTTAATTTTGGCCCGTAAAGGTAACCAAAACGCCTTCTAATTTTAGCCCGAGATTAAAAATCATACAAACCTTATTTGAATTATGACTAACGCTGTCATTGAAACCATTCTAAGTCGGAGTGCGTCCAAATATTACGACACAACAGCCACTCTGAGTGACGACCAAATCCGTGAGCTAGTGCAAATTGGCACCGCTGCACCCACATCATTTCATTTACAAAACTGGCGTTTCATCGCTGTGCGCACTCCCGAATCAAAAGCCAGGTTACGTCCGATTGCCTGGAATCAACCTGCGATTACGGACGCTGCCGTCACCTTTATCGTTATCGGCCAATTGGTTGATACCAGCGTAATACCGAACCGGCTTGCGCCATTAGTTGAAGCGGGTGTCATGCCGGCAAATATGGTACCGGAATGGGAAATTCCCGCCCGTGATCTATATATGGCATATCCTCAGCGCCGCCGTGACGAAGCCGTACGCACTGCGACGTTTGGCGCAGCGGCGATAATCTATGCGGCTCGGTCACTCGGCATGGGATCTACGCCTATGATTGGATTTGATTTTGATGCGGTAGCCAGTGAATTCGGACTTGCGGACGACGAAGTACCGGTTATGCTATTGTCGGTAGGGCCTGAGCGCCCCGGCAACTGGAAGCAGAAGCCCCGCCGGCCGGTCGAAGAAGTACTCGATTTAGTATAGTTATTTTAAACAAACATAAAGCCTCTATAATGCCTAGAATTGAAGCACTTAAGCCCGAAGCCGTTCCAGCTGAATCAAAACCGACTCTGGATATGTTCACCAAAAACATCGGCTTCACCCCAAATATGATGGCAACCTTCGCGGCTAGCCCTATTGCGTTCAATGCGTGGGCTCAGCTATTCGGGGCCATGAGCAAAGCGCTGGATGTAAAGACTCGCGATAGCATCGGTCTTGTAGTCTCCGAAGTCAATGGTTGTAATTATTGCCTGACCGTGCACAGTTATACGGCAAAGCATATGGCCAAACTCGATGCCGATGAAATCATTCTCGCCCGAAAAGGTCACGCAAACGATTCAAAACGCGATGCTGCCGTGCAGTTTGCACGCAAAGTGATCCAGACGCGCGGAAATATTACTGACGCCGATTTAGCGGCCGTTCACGATGCAGGTTATACAGACGAAAACATCATCGAAATTGTCGGCCTGGTAGCGATGTATTCTTTAACAAACTTTATGAACAACGTATCGAATCCTGACAAGGATTTTCCAGCAGTTACCCCCGCCGGCGAGATTTGACATCCCTCATTTTTATTTGAAGTTTGACAATTCAGACTACCAAAAAGTATGAATTTGCTTTGTGTTTAAAAATTATTGTAAACCACTTACGAGCGTAAAAGCAGGTGTATTATGAAAGCAATTATTGTAACTGACCAGGCCGAAGGAACGGCCGGAATGAAGCTGACGGATCGGCCGGAGCCGACCGCCGCAATGAACGAAGTTGTCGTTCAGGTTCACGCATCGGGATTCACATTCAATGAGCTTGATTGGCCATCGACCTGGACGGATCGGTACGATGCCGACCGGACACCGTCGATCCCCGGGCACGAATTGTCAGGTGTCGTCACTGCGCTCGGCTACGGCACGACCGGGTTATCAATTGGACAGCGCGTATTTGGTCTCGCCGATTGGTATCGCGATGGCTCGTTGGCAGAATACATAACCATTGAGGCACGGAATCTTGCGCCGCTACCGGGAGATGTTGACTTCACCGTTGGCTCTGCGCTGGTAATGCCCGGGTTGACCGCCTGGCAAGGCATAATCGACCATGGCCGACTTCAATCGGGGCAAAGCGTAATTGTCCATGGAGCAGCAGGTGTAGTAGGATCGATGGCAGTTCAGCTCGCCCGTGAAGTTGGTGCATATGTCATCGGTACGGGTCGCGCAAGCGGTCGTCAGGCGGCTCACGACTTCGGCGTACACGAATATATTGACCTCGACAATGGTACGCTCGAAGACGTTGGCAGGGTCGATCTTGTTTTCGATGTGTTAGGCGGGGATATTGCCCAGCGATCGGCGGGAGTGATTCGCCCGGGCGGATCACTGGTAACGATCGCCGGTCCCACCGATGCCAAACCCGTTGATGGCCGTACGGTAGATTTCATTGTTGAAGCCAATCGCGGGCAATTGATTGAGCTTGCCGAGCGTGTGCGGGATGGCCGGCTTAAAACAAACATTGGAAATATAGCGGCATTCGACGACGCGGTTGCGGCATTCGCTCCGAACGTAAGGCTCACCGGAAAAACGATCATCCGCATACGTCCATGAATATTCTTCACATCGATTGCAGCCCTCGGCCTGATTCGCACAGCCGTCAGCTCTCGGCTTCAATAGTGGAAAAGCTCCTAACGATCCGTCCCGACGCCAAAATCAGTCGTCGGGACCTGGGTTATGAGCCGATACCCCATACGGGATCTGATTACGCGGCTGCTTTGGCAACACCTGCAACAATTGCCGCGCTGAAACCATCCAGTGATTCTATTAGGCTATCCGAACTGCTAATTCACGAGATCGAGATCTCGGACGTTGTTGTGATCGGAACGCCGATGAATAACTTTACGATCCCCTCGGTTCTGAAGGCATGGCTGGATCAGGTCTTGCGTGTCGGTCGCACGATGCAATCGACCCCGGCTGGCAAGGTTGGATTGCTCCGTGACCGGCCCGTGTTTGTCGGGATCGCCGCTGGTGCAGTGTTTGCCGGCGATCGGGCCAACCAGCCCGACTTCCTCACGCCGTATCTCTCGGCCGCCCTCGGATGCATTGGGCTCAATACAGTTCACTATCTGTCTTTACAATCCACCGCTTTCCTGGATGAAGCGCAGGCTACCCAGAAGCGGCAGTCGCTCATCGAGAAGATCGTACCGGAGATGTTCAGCGAACAAAGCCTAGGAGTGATGATTGATGCGGTACCGGGCAAGTCTGTAATATAACCGGCGTATTAAATAAGGCGACAACTTTCGCTAGCTTCCCCGTAACAGGATAGCCATGTGCGAAATAAAAAGTTGAATCCCCAAACAGAAAATTGTTAGCATGATGGGCAGCCAACAACCTTGAAAATCATCAAAGCAAAGACAGCGGAAGATATCGAATTCGCCGGCGAAGCTATATTAGCCTTCTGGCCGAATCTCAATCCGGAGACTTACGTAGAACAAGTGCTTCTCCTAATGAAGGGCAAAAACTTCGAATTAGCTTATATTCCCTCAAGTGACCATGAAGAAGCAGCTGCCTTTGTCGGGTACAGAACGATGAATATGCTCAGGACAGGGAAAATAATATATGTCGATGATTTATTTACCTTACCTGAATAATGTTTACAACTCCACCTGAACACTACTCATTTTTGTAAGGCTTTAACCCGGAAGGTAATTTTTTCCATCCCTTAACCGGGATATTCAGCAGCGTGTCAGGGACAGCAACGTCCCATAGTAATTTATGGAAATTAGGGTCATCACAACTCAATTGAACCCAAAATCTACGATTCGCGAGGGCTTTGGTATCCGTAGTAACCCAGTCCCCAGTATTCTGTGGGTTCGCTGGATCATCCTTCTCTATGAGCTTCCCCTTAAAATTATATTCGTAGATAATGTATGCGTGCGATCTCCGATATTTTATCCTGGTTACGCTCACAACTGAATAAAATGAGCATTTCTCAAGTTTGCGGCGCGCCTGAGAGAGGCCCGGGAGCTATTGTTCGCTTTACGACCCACCGCTGACCTATTGAGACAACAGTTAAAATTTCACCTTTTGTTAATGGCGTTTAGTATATGATATCAAACCGGAA
Organism: Dyadobacter sp. SG02; assembly: GCF_900109045.1. GTDB lineage: Bacteria > Bacteroidota > Bacteroidia > Cytophagales > Spirosomataceae > Dyadobacter. The sequence goes on along the minus strand of NZ_FNYL01000020.1, from coordinate 76,773 downwards.
ATTCGCTTCGCTTTACGTAGTGTATTCCGGGTAATTAGGATGACATATATTTAACTCTTTTCCCAATTTCAAGAGTTGTGTCAAAAAAAATGTTTACTCCAAGCAGTCGGAGCCAAACCAGAGGATCGATTTTGACAAAAAGGGGAATAGATTATAATCCACGAACTAAACGCAAAAAAGCCCCTCAGCGCAAGCTGAAAGGCTACCGTATCAACATCCGAACAAATGTCGAACCGGATGCTAGACGGTTTGAAATCAATTTCAACCTTAGCTAACCGAAACTGAGTCAATACACGAGTTATAACAATAGTATAACATGGCGCTGGTCTAACATTACACCTGATCAAACGCCATGTTACTTGACAAGTCCCGGTAGGCGTCTGCTTCTTTTCTTAATGTGTCACTCGCTTGTTCAGCGGTTGCGACTGCATCTGCTCCGGCAAGAAAACGCCTTGGAGGTGTCTGCTCCTTAGCGATTTCAAGCAATCCTTTGGCAAGCTTTGCAGCATCTCCTGTCTGCTGTCCGTTAGCCCCTTTCCAGAAAGCCAGTTGCAGTTTGCGCCCTTCATCGTAGTCTGCGATCGCATCGTCGGCATATTGGGTTGACTCTTCCGTCAATAATTCCGTCCTGAAAAAGCCCGGGTTTACGGTGGTAGTGTGGATGCCAAATTGTTCTACTTCTGTGGCGAGCGATTCCATCCAGCCGTCGATGCCGAATTTGGAAGCTGCATATGCAGAACAAAACGTAAATCCGACCAGACCTGCAGTTGACGAAATCGTGATGATATGGCCGGAACGCTGTTTACGCATGACCGGTAATACGGCGCGCGTTACCTTCATAGGGCCAAATAGGCTGGTTGAAACTTGCATTTCGATCTCTTTCATCGAAAGTTCTTCAAAATAGCCGGCATAGAAATTAGCCGCGTTGTTGACCAAAACATCAATTTTGCCAAACTTGTGCAATGCAGCCTGGACAGCCGCTTCGGCCTCGGCCGGGTTTGTAATATCTAGTTTTACCACCAGCAGGTTCTGGGATTCACCGAGCGCCCTTGCCACCTTTTTTGGATTTCTTCCTGTTGCGACCACCTTATGGCCTGCTGCCAACGCAGCTTTTGTGATATCGAGGCCCATACCGCGACCCGCACCTGTTATCAACCACACTTTGTTGTTTTCCATGTTCTTTGTTTTTACTATCTACGGCAGCCTGGTAAATTGAAGACCATGGCAGCATCATTTTTGATGATGCGAAGTTCTGGATAAACCAGAGCCGGGAATTAAGAAAAGCAAATGAATCATTATGACTTTCAAAGGTGGGCGGCCCTGATGGACTTTGGAATTGTGCCGGTTTTCTTTTTGAAAAAGTTATTGAAGTAGGTAGGATATTCAAAGCCGAGCGCATATGCGATTTCTGCAATGTTCCAGTCGGTGTGGTGCAACAATGCTTTCGCTTCGGCAACAATACGTTCTGAAATGTGGGCGGACGTGGGTTTTCCTGTAATTTGTTTGACGGCACTATTCAAATAATTGATGTGCACAGAGAGGTGACTTGCGAAATCCTGGGCGGTTCGAAGCGCCAGCGGGCGCTCGGTACTTTCAATCGGAAACTGGCGTTCGAGGAGTTCCAGGAATACGGAAGTGATCCTGGCAGCCGCATTGCTGTGGCTGAAATTGTTTTCCGAGGGCTGTATTTTAAGTGCTTCGTGGATGAACAGGTTGATATAGTTGCGGATCAGCTCATCTTTAAAAGCATACTCACTTTCCTGCTCTTCTATCATCTTTTCAAAAATCGATATAAACCTGTCCTTTTGCGCGTCGGTCAGGTCGAATATCGGGATACCTCCTATCTTAAATAGTGGGGACTGTTGAAGGCTTTCCGTGCGGTCGCCCAGCTTCAAGAACTCTTCGGTGAAGAGGCAAGTATAGCCATGGTGCTGCTGCGAGACTGCCTCACAGGAATAAGGGATACGAGGGTTGCCAAAAAACAGGAATATGTCAGCTGTTCGAAAACTGCCATCAGCATAATGAAAGACAAAATTTCCAAAAGTGATATTCAGCTTGTAAAAGTCCTTGCGGCTGTATGTATGCCCTTCCGAATTGCTGTTTGTTTTGTAAACCTTGAATCCCTTAAGCTTCAATTCCCGGTTGAAAACCGATGTAGGTGTGATGCGCTGCTTATCCATTGCACAAAAGTAATGGCTGCATTTGATTGTTATACTTTTTCATTTGTTTTTCTTTATTTCATCGCCATCGCTTTGGGCAACTTTGTGCCATGGAGAAAGACAGTCATAATATGACCAGAAGCGACTTTTTGTCGCTTGCAACGATTGCAGACGCGCGTCTGATCACTGCCCCGGCATTGTCTACGGGAGCGCCATTCACATTTGAAAAGCTTAAAAGCAAAGAACAAAAAATGAAAACCAGAAAATTGGGAGATTTAGAGGTTTCTGAAATTGGGTTGGGGTGTATGAACATGACGGGAAACTATAATCCGCCTGTCGATCGCAAGGAGTCCATTAAAACGATTCGTACTGCATTTGAAAACGGTGTGACATTTTTTGACACTGCCAGGGTTTATGGGCCTTACACCGACGAAGAACTTATTGGCGAAGCTCTGCATAACTTACCTTCTTGACTTCAAGATGTTAGAAAAATAAATTCGGCTTACGATATATTGTATTACTTGCTTATAAATTTTAATCAAGCTAACGACACTGGGATCAACAATTGCAGCGCAGTTTCCCCGGTCTTTTATGATAAGTATCTTGATGAGAAAAGAAAGAAATTGGAGGATTGGAGGCTTGTTAATATGGGCTACATTGAGTTGCGGTGGATCAACTTCCAGTGACCGGGATATTAAAACCCTGGATTTTACTTACAATGACACCTTCTCAACTGCGTTTTCGCTGAAACTAAACGATCGTAGTGATACGGTTTATGTCAAACAAGACTTTACGAAGGGCTCTGGATTGCCATCAGGCAGCTATTATGCCATCGTTCATGACGATGTAAAAAGATTATTGATATCACATGCAGAGTCTGTTCTGTTACTGCACCCGGATAGCCTTTACGATGAAGGGTTGCAAGACGACGAAGACTACAAAATTTGTATCGTGGGTTCCGAAGCCAACGGCTGCGTTAGGCTCCATACACTGAATCCCCCGCAAAACGTAAAACTTCTTTCGCGGCACCTCAGAGACCTTAAAGACCGATTGACTTATCATAAGCTTGAAAGAGAAATTAATTTTGTTTCAGATGATATATTGCCCGAACCAATCAAATGGGGTTCGGTCAAGTTTTTGCCGCCATGACCAATCGCGGCGGCATTGTGTTTAGTTTGCGATTAATATGATGAATGACCGATTCGGCGTGGAATAGGACGAAAGCAGTTCATAATCCTCATCTGACATGATCGGCGTTTGATAATAAAAGGAATATATAATGCTCAATCACACGGCTAAATAAGTCTAAGAAATGAGACCAAAATTTATATTTTTAGTGCTCTGTGCTATTTCTTTCTGTGGATGTGCACCTGAGGAAAGCGTTCAGGAAAAATTTGACGATTTAAAGACTATTGATTACTCCGAGTTTAGGGACATGAGCATAGTAAACCGAAAAGGTATTTATCTAGTCACTTATCATGATGCAATGCATAGAGTAAAGATGAGTCTCTTTGCTAACAAGATATCTTCGGTCGAACTCGCTTCTGAAGAGAACAAAAAAGTACTATGGACAAAGGAAGATACGACTCATGTCGAAGGTGCACTAAAATCTTTTGACGAGATAGGAATATTAGCCTTATCCGTTGATAAAAGTGGGAATGTCCATCTTTCGCTCCCCTGGTATGATAGATGCACTTATCATTTTCTTAAGTTGTTACCTAACAATACCCTGGAGGGTGTCAAAAAGCAATATTATCAAAGATATGAGGGTAATTGGTATCTCGATAAAAAATGCTCAGAGAGGTAAGAAAGAGCAGTCTTCCTGCATTTGCCCATCCCGGACCACGAGACGGTTCGAATAGAGTTTTCAGCGTTATTCATTCAGTGCACTGTGTGGCCTGAAGTGGTTGTATTCCCACTGGAAGTCCTCAATTTTTTCCTCGAACATCTGTATTCGTCCGATAAAGCCCGTATTGCCGGACGGATACAGACAATCTGGTCAAGGCCGCTAAACTTAATAATGCACAACTGTGAAATGCGGGGAAGCTTACAATTTCGGGTAAGGCGACATCGGCATTTCAGCGAAGGCTCCTACAATAAAGAGATAAGTCCTTTGAATTAACGGACCTACATTGTCACGTCAGCCGGGAATATTTATAGAAATCTCCCGCCAGCGTTTCAGGAGCGATTGGGCGGCCAGAGTCAATTGTCCGACAATTGTACATCTGGCCGATTGCGGGTAAGAGGCAATCCCGAAGTTCCCGCATTCGCACTGGGCGAATGAATGGATAAGGAAAAGTGATATTCATTCCGTCATGAACGTATTCAAGAAAAGACCTATATTTAGCAGATACTACTTTATGTAACAAAAGTCTGTGAGCTTAACTACGGTAGACCTGGCCACTGGTCGCTATGAAATTTCAAAAGGCGCGACCGCGAATGAATTGGCTAAATTGGCAGAAGATCTGAAAACTTCTGTAATCCAGCTTTCCAGGCCGATTGATACCAAGACCATTGCCTTACTGGAACAAGTCGTTTTTTCCAAGCGTCAAGACATCGCCCTGAGGGTTTATGGGCACTATTCTGAGAGATGTGATCTAAGCTTTATTGAAGAAATACCCTCGGTAAGAGAGCTCTCGGTAGATTGTCTGATGGAGGTCACTAATATTGATGTAGTTACGAGAATCCAGCACTTAGATGGATTACATGTAGGAGTTTTTGGACTTGATAGCTTTGAGTTCCTGGATAACATCGATCCTCACTTGAAGCGGCTTTCGCTGTATCAGACTCGATCAAAAAAACCAAGGATTGAGACGATTGGTCGGTTCATTGAACTTAACGAACTATTCATAGAAGGACAGAGCAAAGGGATTGAGGCCATTAATGAGTTGAAAAAACTCGAAAAAATTGTATTACGATCTATATCAACCCAGGATATCGAATATCTAAGGAATCTGGAACGTCTGTGGTCCGTTGATATTAAGTTAGGAGGTATAAGGGATTTAAGTGCATTAAACTCCCTACCTAATTTGAAATACCTTGAAGTTTGGCAAGTTAGAGGACTTTCAGACCTTTCGGTTCTATCGGATTTAAAATCGTTGCAAAACTTATTTATTCAATCACTTCCACAGCTCGCCGTGTTTCCTTCAATATCTAGCTTGGGGAAACTGAGGCGTATTTACCTTGAAAACCTAAAAGGTTTGATGGACTTGCGTGAATTGAAATCTGCGCCTGCCTTAATTGAATTCATTTACTTAATGGCACAAAACCAAAGCCCTGAAAATCTCATCCCTGTACTCGAAAATAAGAGCCTGGAAAGGGTCTCTTGTTTTTTTGGTAGCGATAAAAAGAATAATGATTTCAAAAAGCTAGCCCAGTCTTTCGGAAAAGATGAGTATGAGTATCAAAAGTTCGTTTATAACTGAGGTTCAGATGAATTTACACAATTCATTAACACAATTATTTTTACCTTCTCTCGCAACCCTCTTTCACAAACCGAAGGGGCATTAACAGGTTACCGAAAAGGTTACCAGTTGCTTTGACGTGGATTGAACCGTAATGATGGGCTTATTTTTTAAAATTCACGATAACGACTTTTTTGATTGAAAAAAGCGCCTTTTGAGGCGCTTTAAGTGATCCCGCTGGGAACAATTTAAACTTTGAAAACGCTTGTATATCAATTGTTTGTAATTCCTTTCAAAATAGGTAACCGAAACGGTAACCGATTCTTTTAGCCTGTTTTGATGCATTTTAGTTATCTAGCATCGGTATCAAAGTTAAAGCTTTATTCCAAGATTTCATTACCCTTCCTTGGCGATAAATATCGATTACCTGTTTTGGGGTGGAGTAATATCGAATACATTTAGCAAATAGAGTTTTATCGGGGTTGCAATCTTTCTTTGTTGAAGTAAAAAATGGAAGTTATATCCCTGACTCAGATATCAGTTCTTTTATTACTTCCTTGCATAAAAAGTATGATACGTGCAGAATGTTTTTAATATCACTGGAAGACCAAGTAGCCCTGAACCAGTTTGCCCAATCCTTAAGAACGGCGGATGACTTATTGAATCGGTTTTCGGATCTTACCCTGGAAAGTAAGAGATCTTTCTTGCTGCAGTTCTCTGGCATGATCCAGCAATCTAGCCGGTTGACGACGATGTCGAGCTTGCTATTAAAGAAAGCCGATTGAAGCCTACATTTACACCGTGTGTACTTTTGCGTACTCACCGTCTAAAAATTGGTATTCCCAAAGTTCTCGCCCTGCCTAGTGATGAATTAAGCAAAGCGTACGTGCTGCTGATGTACGTTTTTAAAAGAGCGTATCTGCGTCGTTATTTAGTTGAAAAAAGCACATCTGGCAAGTGGTGGTACGCCGATCTATCCGATGAGGGATTTGTGAATTCCTTGTTGGTCGGTAGCATCTCAATAAAACTTCTGGAAAACAAATTTTTTGAACAGGAGAGCCGGATTTGAAGCGCTCGAAATTATAAAGTAAGGTTCATGTATATTGTGCCAACCTGTTCTCAGCGGCTGTTTTCCGATCCTGTTTGCTTTATTAACGAATCGGTTAGCAGACAAAATGACCTCCCGGCTAAGCGGGTATACGCCGACGAACCGACCGATAAGTAGTACATTCTCGCATTTCCATTCGAGTACTAACAGGACAACGTTCGGTCGGCCGGCTTAGACAGTATACCGCTTGAGGTAAATTCAACGCCAACAGTCACTCTCAAAAACAAGTTGAGGCAAACAATTCGATTAAACTATTCACTTTTGGGGCATTTTCCCAAGCAACCAGGTGCCCCGCGTCGGGAATCAAAATGTAACCACCACTCCATAGTGGAAAAGAATATTGACTTAGATAATTTAGGTTATGAATTTGATCTCCGCAGCCTAACGCAATTGCTACCGGGATGGCAGTTTGCTTAATTATTTGAGTTTCATCTTCATAGTCCAAATCAATCAGGCCAAGCAGAATTCCTTCGTGAATTCTGGGGTCAGTCTGATAATATGATTTTTTTACAAATTCCGGAATTTGACCGGCTCTTGGATCTAGGAGTAGCCTACTATAGCGTTCGATGTTTTCCGGTCGAGCTTTGTCACAGAAAACCTGACCAAGCAACTCCAGATCATGATACATGAGATCGGGCCTCATAGGCTTCGTTGCTGGCATGGTCATCGCAAAGATCCCTCTGCAGTTTTTCAGCAGAGGTAATGCCTGCAGCGCGGTGTGCGCCCCCAGAGAAAGCCCTACAATTATAAAATCGGCAAGTTCTATCAGACTAATGAATTCGATGATGATATCGCGCAGGCTCCTGATCGAATATAGTGTTTTGTCAGCGTGTGATGAAATTCGGTCAGACATGCCGTGACCTGGAAGATCTAATGCGATTAACCGAAAAGGAGCTAGCATCTCACTGTTAAATTGATTCTCCCAAGATTGAGCAGACATGGCCCGACCGTGAATAAAGAGGATCGTCTTTTCGGTTTCAGCTGTCCTCTCAAGGTAGCTTACCCTTAGTTTTTCTAGTTGAATGTTGTGTTGTGTCATTAATAGTTAGAAGGGTAAATCTGTGTCATCGCGCATAAATCACAATAGCTTATTTTCGATGGCGTAGCGAAGTAATTCCATGGAATTTCCGCAATTGGTTCTCCTTAACATATTCCGACGATGGGTATTCACCGTATGAAAAGCGATATGTAATTTTTCCGCTATCTGCTTACTGCTCATTCCCTCAACACTCCACTTCAATATTTCTATTTCTCTCCTGCTTAGTAGGCTGCGTTGATCTATATCAGGGTAATATTCCTTGAAAAGTAATGGAATCCAAATCTTCTTCGTATGATCATACTTTTCTATCTGGTGAATCACTTTTCCGTTTTCGGTGTGGTTGCTGATATCCCATGCGAACCCAAATATCGCGACTGGTACCTTACTCTGCTCAGAACTAATTATAGTGTGACGCTGTAAAACGGTGTTGATCTTTCCATCGTGCCTTTTAAACCGATAGCTTCGCGAAAATCGCAGGTTCGCAAGCTCGTCTGGAGCGTGTTGGTTCATAGCTTTCACTTGATCTGGAAATATCTCATGATTCAAAATTTCGAAATCACGATATTGTTGAAGCATGAAATCCAAACCGCCTTCTTCAAACGCCTCCTTCTTATGCCCCATAACCTGCTCAATTCCATTGCCTAGTATGGGATACTTTTTAGAGGTATAATCAAGCAAGAAAATTGCTGTTGAGGATACCTCAGAGAACGAAAGTAGGGGTTGACATTGCTTGTAGTACGAACCGTAATCCCAGCTATCCATCTCGGATTCTTTTCTCAGGAGATCAAGATGGTCGCGATACGTTAAGATCAGCTTTTTGTTCATAGTGCTGTGAGGAGTGGCGTGTTAGTTTTCTATTATCCGAAAAATACCGAAAAATGAGTATTGCTGCAAGGATTCGTAAATCGCAATTTTGTATCTATTAACATTTTGATGTACAGGTAAATGAGGAAAAAGATCAATTCCTATGAAGAGACTTATACCGGCTATTTTCATCGCCATTTCACATTGGTGTTGCACATCCAAGCCAGAAGTAGTATTAAAATCCAGTTTGAAAGAAATGTCTTCGTTCTCCCTAATGAAAGACTTAAATGTTTCTCTAACCGAAGATGTTATTGGGCAAATCAACGGGAGCGACATCACGCTGACATTGCCGTCTAGCGCGCAAGTTGTGGGATTGAAGGCATCATTCATTTCTTCTCCTGGTTCCACGGTCGTCGTGAACGGCCATGTCCAAGAAAGTGGCGTTTCAGCAAACGATTTCAGCAATCCAGTTACCTACAAGGTTACTGCCGAAGACGGCAGTAGCTCAAACTATGTAGTTACGGTTTCAATTCTCAAGGCCTCGGACAAAGAACTCCTGAGCTTCGCGTTCTTAAAAGTCCATAACGCGAGTTTAGCAGAAGACGTACCAGTGCCTGTCATAGCTTCAAAAAACAATTACTTAGTCACGATTCCCAATGAAGCCAACATTTGGGCTCTCAAAGCAACGTTCAAAACCGCCGAGACAGCTCGCGTAACTGTGAACAATGCGCCTCAAATCAGCGGAGTTACCTCCAACGATTTCAGCAAAAGCCTCGTATACAAGGTCACGGCGGAGGATGGCACCTTCAAGGAATACTATATGGAAGCGAGTAAACAAGCCGACATACCGACAATCGAAAATGCAGTAAAGGTATTTATTAGTAAATATGATATTCCAGGAATTTCCTTAGCCATTACAAAGGACGAAAGGTTGGTTTATTCAAAAGGTTATGGCTTTGCAGAGATGGAAAGGATTGTGCCCGTGACAGCTGAGAGCATGTTTCGGCTAGCCAGCCTATCCAAGCCGATTACTGCGATAGCCGTTCTCAAACTTGTTGATTCTGGAAAGCTAACGTTAGATCAAAAAGTGTTCGGACCAAGTGGTATTCTTGGTACAACCTACGGAAAGCAACCCTACTCTCCCCAGCTTTTGCAAATTACTGTGAGGCATGTCCTCAATCATACCGCAGGCGGAGATGCATGGAACCATTTGTGGAACTTTCCCACGAGGATCGATCCATTTTATCAGCAGGAATGGTTAAACTATTCTAACGAACAGGTTATTTCGGCAGTATTAGATACTCGCCCGGTTATCGAGCCGCCAGGAATTAAAATGATCTACTCCAATGTAGGATATAACATTGCCGGAAGGATCATTGAGAAAATATCAGGAATGAAGTACGAAAAGTACGTGCAAGAAAATCTCCTGAAACCGCTCGGCATATCCCCGGAAACTATGCGTATTGGCGGGACTAAATTGTCGGAGCGTTACCCCAATGAAGTAGTATACTACAATTCATATCCCGGGTATGATCAGCCCTATGATTTTCCGGTACCAAGAATGGACGCCCACGCAGGCTGGATAAGTACATCGATAAATCTGGCAAGACTTCTCAGCTCCGTTGACGGAATGCCTGCTAAACGAGACATACTTTCGTCGGCTAGTTGGAAGGCAATGATTACACCTTCGCAGGTCAGTGTTCCGCCAGGCGGGTATGCCGGCTATGGTCTTGGATGGTTCGCATCGGTCAATGGTGCTTATTGGCACAGAGGTGGAATGGCTGGTACTGCCACTTATTGGATGAAAATTGGTACATATACTTTTACAATTCTCATCAATACACGCTCGGCCGAAGGTGACTTTTACGCTGACATTGATAAGTTGTGCTATCAAATGACGTTGAATCTTACACTGACAGGCTTCATGAAGGGTGACCAGTTCGATTTATTCTTTAAATGAGAATAAATAGGAATCAGACATTTATGAACGCAGCTAGTTCAATATGTGCTTAAACACCTGCTTAAATAAAACTTCAGAAGGTGAATATGCGACCATCCGTCTATGAAGCCTTAGGTCGTTGAGATGTTCATTCCTTGCTCGCATTACTCACAAGTTATCAAGACAGTAATCTGACGCCAAATACATGGAGTGTTTCATTCATTGCTAAAGCCGACTTCAAAGCGAATAACATCAGCATATTTTTAATAATTGAGATGCAGGTGACATTATACATACCACTCGTTCTCGGATGATCTACAAACGGAATCGGGACGTGCTCGTCTAATTACTTTTTTTGACGTCGCATCCGGGCTAGATATCCGTCACAACTAAGTGAAACCAAGGGGACGCAGGGCCTAGTAGGAGGCAATCGATGTTTCTGGAGATGTATATAAATGAAGGAGAAGTGATACCAATTTGTCTCAAAAAGTAGAATTTGTGATACTACCCAACCTTCTAGCATATCCTGGAAATCTTCGATGAAGGATATGAAAGCTATTTAGATGAGATATTGAGATAGACGAGTGCCATTCATTTAACAAGTAAATCTAGCAATTTGTGAATTGTTTACGATGACTTTCATTAGTCTAGTTTATTTAATCAAAAAGAATATACTTTAATATTATATTTTTTACTAACTAATAAGAACCCCCTATATGAATATGAGAAACTCTACAACTGTTCTATTTCAAGCAATAATTTTGATTAACATGGCGAGGTCTTGGTCAGTGCTAAAAAAGTTTCCGTCCATTGTTAATTTATTAATCGCGCTAATACTGGTTCTATTCCTCGGCGGTACCGCTTATTGCCAGCAAGCATCGATTGGTCGATCAAGCGAACTTTCCGACTCATACTTCATCCAAAATGAAGAGCAGATAACGGGAAATATTCAACGGAAAATTACGATTGAAGAGGAATCGATAAATGAGAGTCAGTCTGTCATTTCGATCTTCAGTGACGGCCAAGAGGTGTTCTCCAGCCGTAGAATTAACCACAACCTAAGGATATCTGGTGTATGGAAGTATGTTCATTCGTCAGATGATCCCAAGGTTGACAAGCTCATGATAAATCTCCCATGCTCAGTAATGTTCAGCTCGGACGGGGAAGCTTTTACGATCGAGACGAAAAAAATAAGATTTATACCAAAGGGAGGAACATTTGTGGGAATCCTAAGAGGGTTTGAACAAACACAAAATGGAGTTACTCCAAACGTGGCAGCAAATAACTTAGAAATGGAGATCGCCATTCAGAAAGGAAAAAATTCGAACAATTATATATCATATATTCGAAAGAGATAAAATATATTAGCTACTTTAATACATAAATGGCGCAATATTTTTCACCAAACCATTACGAGCCGAAAGAAGGTATCAACTGCAGTATAGCCGAATAATTACTGATCTATTTACCTAATCGTTGGTCAATTAAAATATCATCTAATTATGAAAAAATATTTTTTTGCACTCTGCTCATGTGTGCTATTTGCGGCAACCAATAGAGAATCATCCTATGAGACGATGAAATTTATTTATCATTATTCTCTATTTAATGGAAAGTGGGCGGGTAGCCCATTACAAAAAGAGAACGTTATATTTATGTCCGAAATATATCCATACACCTGCACATATGTGACCGACTGCGCAAAGAAAGAGAGGCAGGCAAAAGATTACTTCATCTTACAGCTCAACGGCCAAAGTGGCCCTAATCCGCATGTCACTCCAGAAAAATTTACTGATCGTCGAGAGGCGGAAAAAACCCGAAAAATGCGTAGGGATTTTTATGAGCGAAGATTGAGATATAGAGTCTATAACCTATAAAATCCTGGGATTGGGATTGTGCTATAATAATTGCCAGAAAGACATATAAATTATTGCGCGTTAACGTGTTTGGCAAAACTTACCAAACATGTGTAAAAAAGCAGGTTACCGAAAAGGTTACCAGATGCTTTGACATCGATTGAACCGCGATGGAGAGTTCATCTTTTAAAAATTCACAATAGCCACTTTTTTAAATGAAAAAAGCGTCATTTGAGGCGCTATCCGTTATCCCGCTGGGATCATTTTATCGCCTAACTGTCTCAGAAACAGTAATCTTTCTGACTCTAAATTCCAGGTTACCGGATAGGTTACCAGACGAAAAGATTGGTTTTAGTGAAAAGTGACCAGTTTTCGAACCTGGAAATATGCAGATGCGCTCAGATTTCAAAGTTCTAAAAGTTTGAACACAACAATCCTTGCATTTTCCAGACGCTCGTTCGGATTCTGCAAAATGTCGTCACCATAGCACGACCTTGCGCACTTCCTGTTGGAATAGTCCTTCGATCGTGCGTGGCTAGGCACTTTCCGGCTCATCGGCTTAGGCACTTTACAATAAGCTTATTGCCAAGATCGATGCAATTGTTAGTGATCGTACAGCGGCGGCAGAAAATCTAATCTGGATTCGAATGGTTACCTGGGTTACAATCAGAATTCCTAATATGATTGATCTGACCGTCAATACACCGGCTTGGAGCCTTTTTGGCTTCAATTTCGGTTTTCAAAACGATCGGACTCTATGGCCCCGTTGCCTTTAGCCGACGGAGCCTTAGGAAATACGACGTTGCAAAACCTTGCCATCCCTGTCAAGCTACCTGAGTAGTAGGTGTCCATCCCATTTCGAGAATCTAACTGTTGTTTCATAGGAACCTCTTGGTGGTAGCAGATGTCAACTATCGTTGCAAAGTCGCGTCGACGAGCTTACTTTTCCTCCAGTTCGCGACCGTAGGTGATGTGAGATCACTCCTCTAACCCGCCGTACAACAGTTCAGTCGTTAAAGCTCAGCGTTTTTAGAAATGCCTTTTTTTGTAAATTACCTGCTGTTTCTCCTTTAAACCAAGTAAGTTTAGATCAAAATCCTATACTACTTTTTAAAATATTAAGGAACGAAACTTATTCAAACAAGCCTAAGGGTAATGCCTGATTCCTCTAAAGGGAAAAAGGTACTGTACTGGTATGCCTTCTTCAGTTCCTCATCCTGCCACTTTAGGGTGAATTCGCTCTTGTAATTGAAATATAAGCCAAGATCCGGACCATTGTTTTTAAGAAGCTTGGCAATGCATTCCGGGTCTGGATGTTTGTAGCGCTTGCCATTGGATGATACTAGTAATTTCTTGCAATCTATTTTCTCCATCAATTTATCGAGGTTGCTTTTCTTGCTGCAATGATGCGCAAGCTTCCAAGCATCTATCGTTAATCGTTCGTCTCCTCTCATTTTAATCAAGGGTTCAATGGCTTGTAGAAGGTTATCCGATGGTGAGTCTCCTGCAAACAAACAGGATTTGTTTTTGTAGGTTCCAATGAAGGCAATACTGCTGCCGTTTGCGGCACTTTTGTCGGCGGTCACCTTTTTACCCTGCAGTTCCTTTACAGGCAATTCCTCTCCAAGCCATGCATTGGAGGGCGTATACCGATGATCTTCGTCCAATTTAACTTTGATGTCAAGATTCTTCCCGTATTTATCTAGCTGCTCAAGCCACTCTGCTTCAAGCTTTTGCAGTGCAGTTTTACCTGGACCTAACAGCAATAGTTCCATACCTCCTTTAAGTGATACCACAGGTAAGTTTGTGTAATCGTTAATTACGACAGGCCCTCCACCAAAATGTAAATTATGAGGCAGTGATCTTTTCTTAATCAATGTTGAAATGTATTCTCCTTGCAACGCTCCCAGCGACCGAGCAACTTCGGCGAGCTGCTGATACCCATTGAACCAAACCTCTTTAATCGAGAAGGGAAGTTTAGACTGGTTAAGCAATGTTACAATTCCGTCAATATGATCAATATCGATATGTGTGATAATAAGAAGCTCTAATTCCTTTAGCCCAAAAGCAACCCGCTGAATACCCGCTGCCAGTTGTTCGTAATTATAATAAGGACCTCCATCTATTAGCATGTAACGCAGTTTACCTTCTCCCCATTCAACTAAAATGGCATCACCGAATTCGGCTGGTAATAAGTGAATATTATACATAGGTTAATTTTTAATTTTCCAGTCTGCGTCACCTTGGGCTATTAGTGAAAGCGCCACCATTTTGCCCTTCGCCAGCAATTGCTGGCGAAGTTTCAACACGACCTCTCCAAACAACATTTCTTCACCATCGTTTTCCTCAATTAGTGTTAAAAGAGTATCTAGGATGTCCTTTGCATGGTTGCCAGTGATCCTTGTGAAATTTGATAGTACAATCGCGGCACCGGCACTGATAAAACTACTGCTGACATCGAAAGCCTGGTTTTCAAGGTTGGTCGATTTACAACCCAGGACAATCACGAAGGGAGCAGGTGAACTATGCTTCAGAATGACCTTGGACCCGATTAGGGTTTGCAAAAGGAATTTTTTGTCTCCAATCTCCAACATGTCTGTTTTCCTTACCTTATCCTTTTCAATGTGGACGACCAGTACCATGCTATCTGGTTTTTCGGCTGTAGCCAGCTTTCGCCATTCATCCCAGTCGTCCGTTTGTGATAAAGTGCTTGTTACATCCTTTATGCAGGCAGCAATCTGCTCACGCATGCCATTGCCGGCATTGTCCACTCTTTTTGAGGAACCAAATAATGCATTGTTCAACACGTGCAATGTATTCCTGTCCTTAACTGGTTCAGATACGACACAATAATCAACTCCACTTTTAGTTTGCTTATCAAAATTGTGTCGCTCGATGATGCGACTAAGACCCCAAAATCCCAACGGGCAAACCATGGTTGCAGGGTCTGTCCGTGCTTCTTTTCGGCCACAGCAGGCCCCGCTACAGAGTGCAGCACTGGCGTCTGGACAAACGGTGACAGCGTCGCCACCATCGATCGGTGGGTAAGAATAAACTAATTCGATCGGTAGGTATGATTTGCTATTGGAGATGATCTGCAAAGGTCCCTCGAGGGATGCCGTTTTTTTAAGAAAATTGGTGTAAAGAATACTTCCCTGGGTAGCAAGATATAGGAGGAGATTTTTGTTTTCCTCCGCCTCCAATCCTCCTTCGTCTGCCTCATCTTCCTTCAATACGGTCTGAATTTCGTCTTTCATTTCGTGTATCAACGCTGCCAGACCATTGGCACTATTTAGATCTACTTCCCCTTCCCCCGTCATTGCAAGAACTTTGCTCTTCTTCTGGCTAACAAAGTCGAAAAATAAAGACCAGGCAAACTTGGTTCGTTCACTGATGCCACTAAGATTTTTCCTGACACAGAAAATGACTTTTATGTTTTGTTTTAGTCTGCCGGCAACTTGCTGGCCAGTTGCTACCGGCGCTGAAAACAAGGCATGCTGAATGACCCGGCAATTGTGATAGGCTAAAATATCAGCTTCAAATACGGCATCGTTTTTACCTGTGGTAAAGGAGAAAATGGTTTCTTCGCTGTTTCCGATTCTGGGCAACCTAATTTGAGCAGTTTGCGGTTTGTTGCTTGTGTTCAGAATGCAAACCAGATTAATTATTTCGATGTCCTCTTTACTATGCTCGAAAACCGCTTCTGGCGGAAACATATCGGTGCCATGAACAAACTGCTCATCCGGGTAACCTATCCGGACCACTAGTTGATGAACCGCGTCGGGTGGCAACGCTGCTTCTATTACTTTATCGTCCTCTGCCTTAACCTGCGCCTGCAGGTAGCGTGGTTTATCATCAACCGGATGGCTCTGGATGGCTTCTTTTCTCCCAGATTCTTCCAGCACGGAGAGAACTTCTCTTGCTGCCTCCTGTAACACGTTCGGAGATATAGGGGAATTAACAGGTGCTACTGACCGTTTCCTAAACACCTCCTTAATAATATGATGTTTAAGCGTCCAGTCAGACTCACTCTCCGGGAAACCAGCTATCTTACGGGCTTGCGCTAAACAAGCTCTGGCAAAAGAGGCTCCCGGACTTAATAATGCGAGACGAATAATTTTATCGACGGTGCTTGGAGAACCGCCTTGGTCCGTTTGCAAAGAGGATAATAATTCACGAAGTTTTTCTTCAAAATGAGTCCATTCCGGACCCATTTCTTTGCGAAGTGTATCCACGTTTGCTGTGATAAGCTGTAGAAAAGCTAAACGATAGTCGCTGTGCTGTCTAGATGATTTCAAGTTTATGAAATTTAACTTCGTAACGATTCAAGCATTATGAACGAGCAGATTGCGGTAAAGAATTCAACCACGAAAGTCTTGTTTCAACTTCCTTCATATCTGCATCGATTTGCCCGTTATCTAGGCCTTGATACACAAAGTCTCTATACATCCCCGAAAGCATGATGGGATATTGTTGCGAAACAATTTTCAATTCATCCGAATTCGCGGCATTGAAGAATGCCTCTGTCGCCAAGAGCAAATTGACTTCTGGCACCATTTTAAACCACTTAATGTTGGTTTTAATTTTTTCTGAGTCAACAGAAGCGCTTACCATTTCTTCGGCATAATCCAAAAAGTTTAGGGTCAGAATGAAAGGATATTGATCAATCAAATTGTCGATTTCATCGTAACAGTTTGCTTTGGTAAAGGTCTGCCAAGCCTGTTGCATTTTTGCTTCCCATTCCTGTTGTTTGTGGTTTTGATCTATTACGTCAAGAAGTACTGTTCTGACCCTTCGTTTCAGCTCATTGTCTGGCGAGGATGGAGCATTAATCCGGTTGAGTAAAGCTTGCACGGTATCGACATAGCCAAATTCTTTTAAGGCATTGATTGCCATCCAGCATACTTCTGGAGACACTCGTGCATCATTGGCGACAGACGTCAACACCTTTATAGACTCTTCGTAGAGTTTTAAACCCCAAAGACATTCTCCTGCCACTTCTTTCACCAATAAAGCCATCGATGGATCATCAGCAAGAGTCAGGATGTCTCTTTTACGCTGTTTCTTATACAACGCCATCACCAGACCAATCATTAGCATAGGAGTGGCAGCCATCTCCCTGAAGTCTAAATAGACGTCACCAAAATTTTGGAGAACAGCTTTAATGTCTGCTAGGGATCCGTTTTCTCCTAAATCTTGTGCAGCTAAACGTCGATCATGCAAAAGAGCCGAGGTATCCATTATAATCGATCGAAGAATTTGACTGGTCTCACTGCCAGATGCATCGAACTGATAGCAAGCTTCAATTCGCAAGCGAGCAGGCAAGGAGCTCTCATCTTTTATCATCGTTAACAAAGGCCAGCTCTGCAAGTCTTTCAATCCACGAACCGCTAAATAGCGACCATCCAACTCTCCTGTGGCGAACACCATTTCTTTTAAGCGCAAACAAATCTGATCGTATACATCGAGCTTTTTGATAACTGCGTGTGCTTTTTCTTTACTGAGGGCCTTTACAGTTGCGCCCTTTCCGCTTTTAACTGACATTGCCGGTTCTGGTGCATTTACTTTAGTGAGAGCTGCGGCCCTTTCAAAATCTACTCTTGCTTGTTGGTGCCGACCCAGTGCTTCTAAAGATCGGCCCCTTTGCTCGTAATTAAAACTAGAATTCTTGTTTAGTTCAATCGCATGATTCAAATCCTTAGTAGCCATTTCGTGTTCATCCATAGCTGCATAAGCTACTCCGCGTTGACTATATGCCTTTTCGTACAAATCATCTCTGGCAATTGCTTGTGTAAAATCATTGATAGCGTCTCTATAATGATCACTAAAGTAATTAATCATTCCTCGGTTAAAGAAGTAAACCGGCTCGTCTCCTCCTCCTTGTATGCACTCGTTCATTAGGTGCAGAGCGGATGCATAGTTTTCGGATTGAAAGGCAACCAAGGCTTCTGTTGCAAGCTTTTCAACCGGTACCAGAATACCAAGTTCAGGAAGCAAATCTCTTTTTTCAAGCATCAAAGGTGTTCCCCACAACCCGATATTCGCCAACTCACATACCAGAGTTGCTGCTTTCAGGCGCGTTTCTATTGTACTATCGCTTGAAACCATGCAAACAATATCTGCCGCTTTCTCTCCGTCCCCTAATCGACCAGTGCCTTGAGCCGCTAATAATCGTGATTCTATCGTTAAGCTTTCATCTTTTGCCAATTCTTGGAAAAGTTGCAAGGCATTCTCCAAACCACATTGCGTTGCATAAGCATGTGCGCAGATAAGCCGGATTTCACTTTGTTTGGCCGTATCTTTTGAAAAATTAATTAATGTGTATGACAAATTAGTTTTTGCAAGTAAACGTGCCGCTTTCCTGACTAGTTTGAATTCAGTTGATGGTTCATATAAATCAATCACACAATTTGCCAAATCGTGCAAAAGAGACAGGAGCGTTTCCATCTTTCCCTCTCTGCCCATTTGCTCCACTTCTTCTTCCGTAAGGTGTACCGTAATTGTAGTCGGTTTTGTAAAAGTGCTTGGAAGGTTTATACTTGGCTGAAAGGAAGAAGCCAACAGTTCGACAGCTTTGTTTTCTTTCTTATTAGAGGTAAAATCATCAGTCTCCAATTCACTTTGAGCGCAGGACATTGCATCAGAGATGAATCCAGCTCCATTAAATATAAATGCCCCCCAGAAAAAAGGATGAGCAAAAGGACAGTCTTCCCCATCCAAACTTGAAATATAATATGACCACCTTTCAGCTGCTAAATCATAAGCGTTTCCTTCTTGTTCCGCTATCGTGTCCATTAACTGCTCATAAAATTCAGCAAGTCCTTTTTTCGTTACCTTTTTCACCCAATCCGCAGCTTTTTGCAGTGCAACTGCTGGTGCTATTTTATCTGCCATCCAAAACCTGTAAAATTGCGTCGTAAGCAGCATCGTACTCTCCTCCTGTACAGGCCAAAGAGAGGAGCAGACCGCTGCAAATCCCGCCCGTTGCAATCCAGATGTCAGCCCAATGGTTTCTTCCGGCAAATCAAAACCTATCACGCCTGTTTCGCAAGCAGATAGAAAAGCCAGTGGAAAGCCGTTCGCACTAATGGTTAAAATGTCGCGTACTGTTAATTGCTCTTCATTGGCAAGAAAAAGACTACTATTTAGTGGATTTAATAAATTAGAGGAGCCGTGCCCCGAAAAGTGAAAAACATCACAAGTTGGAATAGCTTGAAGGAGATCTCCTCTTGTTGCCTTATCACGCTGGATAATGCTAGCCTCTGGAAAATATGGCGTGATTGCGTGGACCTCTAATTCTGCAAATGGAAGTGGGACTGCATTTGAAGATGTTGGTTCAACGATTCCAAGAAAACGTTTAGGTGTCCGGGTGGAAGCGATTTTTCTAGACATTTTTAGCGCCCTTGCACAGGACGAATAGGAAAGACAAATATCGTCCTGTACATATTTGCGTTTCGAATTGTTTTGCTCCTCTGTAGTCCAGGAAGTATGCAAAGGAAAGAAAGAAAGGATTCCCACTGGAATCAAGGTCGCCTTTGAGTAGTTTACTAATTCCTTGGTAATCGGCTCCATCACTGCATCCCATAACCATCGAGAAGCTTGATCAAGGTTAGCAAATATTTCTTCTCTACTTTTTTTCTTTTCCCGGTTGATCAAACCGTCATAAAAATGCCAATATTTAGAGCCCTTCTCTGCTATGTCCTCAAAAGCAGCTTTCGGTAATGTTAGCAACCGAATAGAAAGGTTACTTTCCGGAAGGATAATGAGGGCAAATGTTTCAAAGGAGGAAGGTACAATATACACAATTGGGCCTTCTACCGCTATTAAATGAATGTCCTTTGCCGTTACCTGTGCATCGAACTGCTCGAATTCAGGCAATTTGCGGATTTCAAGTATACAACGCTCCAGGTTTTTTCTAGCAGTCAGCAACCGTTGACTGATCTGCTCGTCACGCAACTCCGCATCACGCAATGATTGCACATTTTGCGATTGTTGTTTCCATTCTTCAATTGCTACGGCATACTGTGTATAAAGGTCGGTGTGACCTTTTTCCAGTAACGAATTGCCAATGTATTCTTCCAAAGAAAGAGTCTCCTGTAATTGCCGATTTATACCTTCTTCTATTCGCTCGACAGCCTTTTCCAGGTCGCCACAGCGTGCATGAGCCAAGGCAGCAAGTTTCCATAACTCATTTGTTTTTCTTAACCAAATCTGTTTGTCTTTGAGTAACAGTTGAGAAGAGAGCAATTGTTTTGCCGCATCAATACCAATCTCAAAAGCTTTCATTGCCTCAGGAAACCGCTGCTTTTGTAACATCTCTTTTCCAAAACTATAAGCCCCGGAAAACCGTTCACTTAAAGAATGACTTTGCAGTGAAGCCTGGCTGAGTTCAAAAGCTCTGCTTTCATCAACTTTCGAAGCCGTAAGTCTAGAACGTTGTTTTAGCGCTTCGGCAAGTGCAGTTGCATTTTTTCCCTTTCCCAAGGGGTACTCATCTGCAACTTGATGGGCTCTTTCCAAATAAGCGATCGCTTCGTCTAAATAAGCTGGCTGTGCTTCACTTTCTGCCAGTTCCGCTAAACAAGCACCCGCATTATTCAACGCAACGAATTCGCCATAAGTGCCATGGAACGCAACGGAAACAGCTTCGCGACTATATTTTAAAACATTTGATAAATCGTCTTCTTTTCCAACTTGTTTTAGAAATAGAGATGAATTACCATCTTTTTTATCTTGTGGGTCATAAACTGCCTGCGAATACTTTTTCAAAGTTTTAGACAGAGCAACGCGTTTAGATAATAATGCGGATAGTGTAGAAAGAAAGATCGTTGACGATTCACTCTTACTCATCGATGAAACTGCTAATTCCGCCGCACCAATGGCCCTGTTGAGGTCATCAATTCTTTGCTTTCTAAATTCCCGTCCGACTCCGAGTGATCTGTTGAATCGGCTATTTAGTACATTGGCCAAGCTATTTAATCGTGTCGAAAAATGGATTGACTGAGGTAGGGTATGGTCTGCTGCCTCTTGAAGCAATTCGACGGCTCTGTCGAGGTCAGCTTGGTCTCCGTAAAAATTATAAAGTTCATGAAATATTTTACCCAAATCACCCAGCAAGCTAACACGTCCGGGAGAATATTCGCGTAAGCCTTTTAGAACATTTTCGCCTATTTTTTTGGCCTCGAATAAATTCTCAATCTGTAAAGTGCTCTCATACTTAATATATAATAACTCACATAGACCAGCAATATATTCAACGTCCTGCACCTGTTGCTGTTGGAGCAACCTAATTATTTCCCTTGCTAATTCTATTGCTTCATCAAGTAAATTTTGCTTATTTGTTGCTCTAAAACGGTCTCGTAATATCATAACAAGTTCATAACGGAACAACACGGCATTGGATAATGATGTTCTGGAGTTTGCAACTAGGTTACGTGAAATGTTTTCTGCTTTTTCTAAATCTGAAACATCTTGTGACGATGAGTATTTTCGTCCAAATGCAGCTGCAAGGTTGTGTTGATAGCCCCAATACCCGTCAGAGTCAAGCGGTGTATAATTCAATGCGTCTTGCCAAATTTCAATTGCCTTTTCAAAATCACCTTGCTTGCTTCTTATATATAGGATTGATGCATAAGAATTCATCATCTCTGGATAATTTTCATCTGACTTATTACAATTCTCAACTATGTCTTTTGAAATCGCAGCAGCTTCATCTAATATTTTAATATCTCCATTATATTCATAGAGATTCATAAGCGCATTGGCTAAATATCTTCGGCGCTCAAACCATTCTGATGAACTTCTATCGGCCATTTGTATGGCTTGCTTAATAAGTTTGATACCTTTTTCCAAATCGTCAATTTGACCGGATAAATTGTAACGGGTCGCATAGCTGGAACCCAAATTTGAAATAATGTTAGACCGATCTTTTGAGGCTTGCGGCAAAGATTGCAATATCAAATGACAGATCTCAATTGCTCCATCCAATAAAGGCGGCTTGCCTGTTTGCTCAAACTCTTTGTACATCCAAGCAGCCAACGAAGTTGACGAGGCGACAAAGCCGTTTGGATCCGCCTTCACCCATTGCTCTTGCAGCTTCACCAATTCCTGCAACAGTGCCGGGTCATTCTTCTGTTCATAGAGGCTTTTCAAAGCATATTCAAGTTGCCCTAATACACTTAGCTTCCTTGCCCCGTTCGGAGGTGCCAATGACAATGCTTTGCGATGATGCACAACGGCTTGTTCTAGTTTTTTGGGAATATGCGTCAATGCTGTACCCAGGTTTGTATGATAGGCAAAGGCTTCCCCTTCATCACCTGCTACTTCAATAGCCCTTTCCCATAACTCAATGGCTAGAAGAAGGCTTTTCGTGTCACGGCGACGCAAATAGGCTGCCGCTGTTCGATTGAACATTTCCGCTTGGAACTCTATAGGAAGAATTTGCAAATCCGGATGTTTTAAAATTGTCTCCCATTGCTTAGGATCATTACGGCTTTGTGAGTTATCAAGCACTTCCCATTCCTGAATCAAAGAACTCCGATTCGTACGCAATTCGATAGCTTCTTCGATTCCCAACTTTTGAACATCTTGGAAAAGAGACTTGGCTGCACTTATGATTCTTGTAGAGATACTATCTAATTGATTGTCGTCTAATTTATCAAGGATCTTTTCAGTCTTAGGATCTTCCAAAATATTTTTGTGATTGAGAACGTCTTTTTTACATTCAACCCAAGATCGAGTTGTACTTAGAACATTTAGAAGACTTAAAATGGTTTGCTCACTTGCCATCGCTGAATCATAGTTTTAAGATTACTTATACTCCAAATGGAACTTTGCGACTTATAAAAATGTAACGCTATAACGGAAAAGTAGATAACCGAAAGTAGAACGACAGAAAGTTCATAAAAGCTAGCTTAAAAGCTTACTTTAAAGTGCACGAAACTGTTTCCAAACGATGAGAGCATAGCGTGTCATTGTCTCATGATTGCAGACCTATTTTCTTAGCGTGTAAGCAATCTCAGAATTGATCTATTAGAGAACATGTCCTTTTACATATCCGCCTTTTTGGCCCAATATCATAGTTGAGATGTGTTGAAAGAGTCGGATGTTAAAAATGCTTAAATTAGCAACTCTAATTAAGAGCAAATTTATCTTGTGCCAAGCGAAGCAAATACAACGTTTTATTTAAAGACGAAGTGTTGAAAATGGTTTTGAATGTTTCTCTAAGCTGAATTTTAGCAAAGAGAAGAGAACCTTCTGAGGAGAATGGCGCATATGACTTAAGGTGACTAAACGCTAAACAACATGCACGCCAATACATCGGAAAGTTCGAATATAATATTACAATTTAGTTCTTAATTTTCCAAAAGAAATTACCCACAGGTAGTGTCCGTCAAACTCAACCTGTTAGAGAAAAATGATTCCCCAATCTCCTTTGCCAACTGTTTTGAAACAGCGATACGAGGGCTGACGATCAAGATAATTCCTTCCATAAGTCCATAACACCTAATCGAATCGCAAGCAATCTGAGGGGCTAATTTCGACTTAGAGATCACAATATTGTTAAAATGCGGAACTTTGATTGGCTACAATTATTATAATCCTAAGTTATCGAGTAAACAACGACGACAGGCTTTTGAACAGTCGGTTAGGAACCATATTAAGTCTGGTTTGTTCGCAAGTGCTTGTTTTTTACTCGTAACTGAGATCGATAGATTCTCAATTACTGAAGACCACTGATCTTAGAGGGATTGGGCCGCAAAGCTGTCAAAATAGCCCGCATCCTGGATGTGATCCATTTCATTTGGAATGTTATCTCCAAGTTCTGTGGGGTTTGGAGAAAGGGTAACATTCCATTGAGACCGATTTAATTTGTACAGATTCAGTAGCTCTTTCAAGTTTGGGATTCCTTCAAAGTAATTGTAAAACTTTCGCGCGTGCCAGCACTGTCGATGGTCTCAACAACATGTGAAGAAATATCTGAACTTAACAACGTCTCCAATTGAATCTTACGAGTGACTATAGACGCCCAAGGAGCAGGGTCAACGATGTAGATGTTGATCGACGGGATATGTTTCCTCTTTTTTTCAGATACCCATTTTTTTATTAACACTAAAGTCTGTGCAAAGGGGTGAATTGGATCCCGGTATCAACCTTTTCCAGACGCGATCGCTCCGATATTAACCGTATCAAACTCCTGGTCAGATTTGTAAACTTTTCTTAACGCGCTGCATACAGCTTCTGCGACAATACCCAGATCGCGTATGTCATGCTGATTGACTGTCGCCTCCTTGCTTCTGGCTGCTCCGTTTGCGTCAAAGGTAAAGCCAGCACGAAAGATGTAGCCGCCTTTGCTCTCTACCTCATAAACCTTCACGGATCCAAAAGATTTGTAAAGTTTTTACCCGACTGACCGGTTGCGAGAAGTGGTAGCAAAGCAAATAGCAAAAGCGGTTTGGTTTTCATAGTGAACCGAGTTTAATGTGAACAGATTTCATTTTTATCCGAATACTTAAATGATACCGAATCCTTTTAGCAGACACACTATCCATTTTTCGGATAGCGTGTCTTAACTTCACGGACGACTGCAATAATGCCTTTGGAGGTTGTATCAGTAAGTTTTTCATTGATGTCTCTGTTGATATTTTCAATGCTTTGGCTGGAAAGCACCCAATTCATGGGAACGCTTTTCGATCGTAATGGTTGGTCTACGTTAAGTCCCCTGTTGTGATCGGCAACAGCATTTTTTAGCAATTGCTCGCTCGTTGAAGTTCGACCTGATCTTGTGTTGTAAATCCCATATATGATTTCAGTTAGCTCGTTTGCGAAATTGATATCGTTCACCGGGGCTGATGCCTCGTCGCTGAATTGCAAATAAATCATTACCGGAACGACATTTTTGAAGTTACTCGACTTCGCCTTCAGGATTTGGAATACTTCCAGCATTGAGGCCGTTCCCTTGTTTTCGACGTAGCCACCATCGACATAATGCAGTTTTGCTTTGCCAGAATCAGCCCGAATTGCTGCACCGGGAGAGAAGAGTGGGAAACGTGAGCTAAAGTTGATCGCTGTACTATATCTGACTTGACGAATTTTTCGAAGAAACAAGTCCCGTTTGTCCTTGAACAGCATGATATCTGGTTCAAGGTTGCTTACCCAGCATTGAAATCCGCTCTCGACCTCCGAGGTGTTAAATATCAAAAGTGGTGATAACGAGTCGGGGTTATTCTCGATAAAGTTGGATGAGAAAACATTATGACTTGGACCGGAGAATTCTCCATAGGCTTGTTCCCAAGATTTTTCCAGAGCAGTTGCTCTGGAAAAACGGTCGATGTTACGGGGCCAGAATAAATTGAGAAATTCTCCGAAGAACATTTTGCCAATCAATGGAGACAGGGCGTCATGAGAAAAGAAAGAAGTTGCCAGCCGTGTTGCATTGTCTTGTTGTATATCTTTCTGGCGGTACGCTATGGCGTTATACACGCCAAGGCCTACTGCGCCACCAGAAACGCCGGACATCGCAAAAATCGAACCTCGAAGATCGATTCCTAAGCTATCAGACATTATTTCTTCTAGTTTCGTAAGATACAGTCCGGTATAAGCGCCCGTACGCAAGGCGCCTCCTTCGGCGCAGATAAAAAAGACAGGATACTTTTTGTTTGGATCCGTCCTCGGGGCGTTCGTCGAATCAATACGGTTCACATAAGACTTAAACCAGCGGTCAAACTGGCGGGCAACGGTCGGCCTTTTCGGCAGCTGTTCTTGCGTTATGCGAACGGGATGGTCGTGATTGAATACGGAGAAAACGATAACGACGATGGCAATCAATAGACGAACAGAGATTGGCGAGGAGCGCAACAAAGCCTTGTCCAGAAACAGTAGTCCGGCATACAAGCCGCAGTAGCAACCGAAAGCAAGGCAGACAAGGGCAGGTGCCCCGATTTTTTGATAGATACCTGATCCGGCCTCAGGTAGAGCAATGGCAACTAAAATAATAGATGAGCAGGACGCCATCCCAATTATCTGAAAATGCAAAGTCTTGTAAAATGATGTTGGGATGCGATAAACCCATTTGAATAGTTCTTTCTTTCCAGATGAAACGTTATTTCCAACCAACTGAAATTCATCCGGAATCTTTCGATCTTTCTTTATGATCAGCGGGTCCTGAAGAAATGTCTCGTTAACCGTTGGGGTACTTTTGAAAAGATCGGTAAAACTAATGATCGGGGTTTTAAATGGCGTAGATATGAAGGTCGACGGCTTCGGCAATGTATAGATGTAGTCATCATAAATCCCGTAAAGTTTGCCGAGCCAAAAACGCTCTTTCTTACTGAGCGACCGTTCTCCCAACCGGGTATCCTGAGCGTTGCCTGGTGCTGATTTCCCGAATTTGTCAAAGTAAAGAGAAGTCATCGCTGCCATTAACCAGTAGATGAGCGCAAAACAAATTCCAAAAGAGACATTGCGTTGAAGATCTGATAAATAGGTTGCCCTAAAGTAACAGATGACCAATCCAACCATTGTGATTAAAAATGGCCATAATAAAAACAATGCAGCCAGCAATTTTTGAGATGTCTTTCGGAAGAAAACACGCTCGTCAGTCAGGTTTCTACCCGAGTTGTCAGATATATAGATGGCATATCTTACGCCAAGCTCTGCAAATCCGCTGTAGATGACTAGGCTTACCAGCAAACAAATCAAAGGCCACAAGTCGAGGACAATCATTTTTTCAACCACCAGTAATAAGGTGTCGCGACCTTGCTCGAGCAATATGAAGATCAATCCAGCCAAAAAAGCTGGGATAGCAACAAATCCTATACTGGAAGCAACTGAAAAAAAATCACCGATGACAGTTCGGAGCGGCAATTGTTTGAAGCTTACCTCGAGCAGCTTGGAAGCCGTTTTGATTGGCAAAATGAATGTGCCAAGAAAGTCTTTGAACGTGATCTTCATCTTTGATGTAGGAGGTTAGGAAAGGCTAGCTGATTCTGCCAATGATGATGTCTATATGTCCTTTGTTGTTACTGTAGTATCGTAAATAGTCATTGACAAAGAAATAAAGGGTCCCACCGATAGGCACGATGTAGTTTTCGAGGTGTTCACCGATAGCGAAGTGGTTATTTTCGTCCTGGTCAATCGTTCCACAAAGTTGAAAATATCTCACATCAGACCTTGGCCTGTGCCAGCTAAAGCTGGGGGGGTAATATACGCCCCAGGACGAGTCTTAATCCACGAATCACACCAAGTGGCATTCTTGGCCGCGATAATTGTGTAGCATTCTCCACTCTGGACCGAAATTGGGGGATCCGCAGAGAAGGTTTCCTGCGCCTGAACGCAGAATATTTTGAATTGCTCAGGTAAGAGTTTAGCTGCTTTTTGCATTTTTTTGATTTGGTCGTTTCAACTTCTTCGCGGATGCTTTTCGGGCCCGTAGAATTTGCTTGAGAATTTAGCTTAAATTTTCTAAAAAATACTAATAGACAGTTGTTTAGTTATTTTTCGGTTGCTATCGTCGGCAGAAAGTTCTTTTGTTGAAGCTATTGCTTGTAGAAACGACGGGAAAATCCGCAACCCAAATCTGACCAGTACCTGCGCATGCTTACCACTGGCACCGCAACAGATTAGTTCTATGGACTCTTGATTTGTTATGGGTTAATCATAATTACTTGTTTCGGTTGATTATTAAGCCGCGCTCAGGCTATGCTGCCTGAGCCGACTGTAACAACTATAAGAGGTAATGATCAAGGGGGAGCATGACCAGCCGCCCTTACGCTAAATGGAGGGTCGCCCATCATATAGCGCGCAATGGAGGCCGGAAAGAAATGTTGATCTATACCGCTCAGAAACAGTATCTGGTTACCTTTGCGAAACGGTAACCAAACTAGTTCACGCGAGGCTGGGTACCGAGAAGTTAGCCAGATGCTTTGACTTGAATTGAATGGAAATTACGCGTAAATCTTTTTAAGAAATCACAATAGCGATTATTATGGATGAAAAAAGTGCCCTATGAAGCGCTTTCAGTTGTCCCGCTGGAATCCTGTACATGGTGCTTACATGCCTTAAACGGCTGTTTTTCGTCGCTCTTTAAACCAGGTTAACGAATCAGTTAACAGATAGAATGATCTACTTTGATTCACTTAGATCAAATGTCTCTCATTTGTTAGCCAAAGGTACAAAATATTAGAACATTTTGAGTGAAAAGTTCCGTAATGTAAAGTCTGGGAGAGTTTCAAGTCGTCAACTCGCCGTGCTAATAGGTATTCCATTCTGCTATTAACAGACCGACGATATACTCATCAATAATTTCACAGAGTTGAAAGCTGCGTAAATGTTCAATAATAGCCATTTAATCCGCATTCTTAATAGTATTTGGTGCTCTCTCGGGCGTCAAGTTATGTAGTTTTTAATTTTTACGTAGTGTTCGATTAGGAATTCGTCAATTTGAGTAGCAAATTTTCTCAAAAACTTGTTAGCTTCCTTGACTTTACGCATCGTTACAGTCGGGTTATCTCCATGTGCAATGTCATTTCTTAATTGTCGATAGGTTCCAAATGACTTTTTGTCAGAATCGGAAATGTCCATCTTAATTGTGTTAATCAAAAAGTCAGGTATTTGATTTGCTTTTAGATCCACTATCGTTTTTATGAGGCTTTCAACTGCGATAATTGAAACTAAATCGTTAGGATGAATGTAATTTTCGGCATCGAGTTCTCTCGAATATTTTTCGTATCGCTGCATGTGTCTCGCGTCATAAGTGCTGCGCAAGATTTTCTTAGGCTTTGTATTGGTATTATTTGTTAAGCTACTCTTTAAGGTCTCTTTTTCCGGAATGCTTACGCTTAATGCCAGAACTTCCTTTAAAGCGCTTCCTAAATAGTTTTCAAAAAATGCAAACGAACTAAGGAAAAGATAAGTAGCAAGTTTGTCCTTGTAGCCGTCTGCTTGTTCTCTCAACTTTGTCGTTGGGTTATTAGCTTCAAAGTAGTCTGGATCAGGAAGTTTGGTGATTTTTCCTTCGTCCAAGAGTTTCATTTGAAGTTTTAATGCAGGGATGGAATGACACACAACAACAGCGAAGTCAAATATCGATTGGACTTGCGTTTGTAGTGTCATGTATGAAGTCGTTCTTTTTACCATTCCTCTTTTTGTGAAGGATGTAGGTCTCGAACCTACCTGCCAGGCATTAACTTGGGTTCGTTGTTTGAACGCACGTTGATACCTGTGCATCACCAGCAATGCTTATCCTTCCGGTTACATGTTCCGCCGCATTTGCGGCAATACTAATGTTTGCTGCGGCACTTTTCCGCGCTGTGGGTGTCTGCAAATTTGTAAAGATAGACCTGTCATTAATCAGCTAAGTACCGAAGCAAATAAGTACATCGAATTACTTTGTCGATTCCATCGCAAGGACATTTGTCACGAAACGTCTACCATGGTTACGGGCCAGATTGCTCGTGGCCAAATAAATCACGAGAAGAACTCCAAAATAGATTGTATTCCAAGACCAGACGCTAATAAACAACGCCGGAACCCCAGCAAGCATCATGAATAGAAAAGCCATCGAGGTCATATCCCTGCCAAGTAGGAATTCCTTATGGCTTTTCAACACCGATGGTTCTGCCTTATGTTCTTTGTAAATCTTATACCAGTGCTGATTTTGCTCCCGAGCCAAAGTTGGTAGTACTCCATGGAGGTTTACTAACGCGCTCATGTCAATTCTCGGGTCATTTTTCCCATGATAACTGAACGCTCGACACCCAGGAAGAGCATCTTTCCAGCGCATGAATACTAATTTCGCCTTTAAATCGGGTGATAGCTGCCCATTTAGCACAAAAACAATGATATAGGCTATAACAATCCCTGCACTTCTAACTGAGATAAAGATTTCGGTGCTAAGTTTAGCACCGATGAATGAATTGGCAACGACTAGCAAAACTAACAAGAAAACATTGAAAAGGAAAATGGCCCAAAGTGAGGCACCGTTCCATGGCTTCGGGCTCTTTTTGTAAGCTTTCTCGATTTTGTAGGCTTACCTAGAATTAGGATGGTGGACGACTAGACTCGAAAAGGATTTATTACAGTGAAGCTAGTTAGAGATATGAAAAGTAACTCACAGTTATTAAATTGCTACCTCATGTTATTTGTCACTAAACCATGAATCTTCACTCCCGTATTCGGTACCCCTTTTTCAAGTATTTGATCGAAGAATTTTCTGGCACTTTTTACGAGGACGATCTGACCAGCTTGAATAGACTTCTGATTCTTTATCATAACAGGTATTCGTTTACGATTAGAAGGAACAACGTCAGTGAATTCATTACTTCGCACGAGCAAGGTATTTCACAGCCTGACTGGATGCACTGGTGGTTCGGGCGTGCTAAGCGCGATAGGATTCGCCAGGTCAAGTGCCGCACCGTATTTACGCTTCGACATAATCGGGAGGTATTTGAAAGCCTGTTATCGAGAGAGGATTATGGGGCTGAAAAATCCGTTTTTGAAGCTCTTACATCAATCTCAAATTGGGTTCACACCTTATCCTCAGAAGCCGTTGCAGACAAATTACTTGATCTGGAAGGGTGGAAAAGAGAGTTGGAAATTTTAGTTCGACAAATTCCGAAGACAGAGGCCGCTACAAAAAGGGTGGCACGTACGCGGGCGGCAGAAGCTTTCAGGAACAATTTACCGACGGAGATGATACAGAAAGGCTGCTCAAATTTAACCGCTTGAAGCGCGTCTTATTGGCAGAGCGATGGATTGTACCGATTGGCGACACGGATACTTACCGGTATTGCAAACAATCCAAAGGTGGAAGGCTTTACATAGCAGCGCTGTATTACGTTCTAATAGAAAAAGGCCATATCAAGATGGCGATCGACGCACCGCAGATAGCCGCATCCTTCAACTCTTGGTTGGTGCATGATTTTGAGCAAAGCTCATTTGTAAAGGTCTTTCAGGCGGAAGAGCTGAGTCAGTTTGACGGCAGAGAAAGAAATCCTCGCACGAAATATTTAACAGAGGCGAGATTGCTCCTTCGCGACTTATAAATAAAAGCTTCTTTTCGTTCTCGGTCGAATCACAGGAAGAATTCCTGGCACATGACAGTGAATTTTGCCAGCATGTTTTATCAAACAGAAAGGCAAAATGAAAATGAAAACTCCGGATTTCTGCAGCCACATTCCAAACACAACTTCTACTATACAGGTCGTTGCTCCTCTTACCATCCGCTCTGATCATCTCGTCGATGTGTGCGAAGCAAGGCGGATGTTGAAAACAGTCTCTGCACAAAAGCTTTACTACCATTGCGCCAAGGGGCATCTGCCATTTATTCGCCAGGCAGGAAAGCTATATTTTTCCGAGGCAGTCCTCCGGCACTGGCACCACAGGATTGAGTCTCGGAAACATCCCAAGCTTTACCATTGATGCTATGGAGATAACTAAGGAGTTGGTCTTAAAACTCTATGAGCGGAATGACCCAAAACGCAAGCAGATGCTTTTTGAGCTCTATCGCGATCTGTTTACTTCTACGATGTCGGCCAGGTTTCTGGTAGATGTGATCAACGAGAAACTCTCAACCGAGGCAGTATCGCTGTATGACATCAAATACATCCGCGCTAAAATGAAAAAATGGAGCGTGCAGCAGATGCCAGTTCAACAAAGTGAAAAGCCCGAAGCTGAAGCTCAACCCAAAGCGGCAATGAAATTTCCCCGCTCTGAGCCTGAGCCATATGTTAAACCATCTAAAAAATATTAACCAATGAAAAACTTACATTTTATAGTGCAAGCCAAAGGAGGCGTGGGTAAGTCCATTCTGATGTATCTTTTTGCACTCAAGCACTACCAAGCCCCCAAATGCCTTTTTATTGACGTGGATGCTTCCACGCAGACCAGTACATGCCTGCTCAAATTTGTTCATCATGACCAAGCCGATGTTGCCAACTTATTAGATGAGAAAGGCCTTTTAATCCGTGATAATTTGCTGGCCTATTTGCAGAGTATCGCAAAGGAAGATTTCGAAGGAGCCTATTTTGATTTCGGCGCTCCTGAAAGCGAACAGCTTCCAGCCCTTATCGAATACGACATTCCGCTGAAAGCTTTTGCCGAAGGACTGGGTTTTGAAATCACGTTTCATATCGTCATTGGTGGTGGAGGTGCTTACAATCCATCCATCGATTATTTGCTGAGGATGTTTGACCTTGTCAAAACAGACTTTGAAATCGTCGTCTGGCAGAGCGTGGCCACCTTTCGTAAGTTCCCGCATCTGACCCAGGAGCTAAGGGAAAACTGCAAGGACTCAGGGCTCGTGTTTCGCAGGTTTGGAGATTTTGAGCCGGAATCATTTCTCGGGGCAGAAATCCTGACAGGAATCCGCAAGGGACTTGCACTGGATACCTACACCATCGGGCCAAGATTAAGACTTCAAAGAGAACTTCAAATTAACTTTGCCGATGTCTAGCGCACCGATCAGCAAACAAACCTTGGCCAGGATTAAAGCGGAGTACCTGGCCAGGTACGAAATCGAAATGGACGACTGGTCTGCTATCATTTTATTAGACAACCAGGCCCAGTTTCAAAACATGGATAATCAGCTTCGGGCAGTTCTGGATGAGAACAAAAGGCTTAGCAGCAACATCAAAGAATTCGTGAATACGGTCCAATTCAACTCGATTTGGGAGGCTTTCACCCATGGCCTAGGTAAGGGATTGCCGTATTCAATTACTGCACTTGTTCTGGGAATCTTGTATTACGTATATATGAGTACGTATGTGGATTACCGGCGCATTGAAGATTTTGTTTCGGCTTACAAAAAAGCGCCGGACTACCAGGCATTGATCCGCCAGGGTGAGACGGAAACGACAGGCGGCATCGAGTATCTCATTCTCTCACCATCGAAACGAGGCAAATATGTATTCGGCAAGAGCTACGAATTCGACTCGCGACGAAAATTGGTCAAAGTGCCTTTGCAGAGGAAAAATTGATCCAAAAGCGATGCAGAAAGGTCTAAATGCGCTCCAAAGTAGTCTTTAAGGGGTATTAAGAGTCAGAAAGTGCTCCAAAGAGTCAAAAAGTAATCCAGAAAAATCATTTAAAGGAAAAATTGAGCCAGAAGAGGTCAGGAAAGATCCTGCGCGGTGGTTTTCTCCACAGCCAGCTATCGCCGGTACGTCGCAAAAAGCGACTCCCCGGCGGGAGCTGGCCATGGGAAAAACCCCTGGACCCCTGCTATTCGCCTTCCGGCTCATAGCTAATCAAGAAAGACACATGAAAAATCAGAAACAAAAAGGAAGACCGCCCAAGGAAAAGGGTACTGCAAAACGGGATCACTTTTCAGTTTGGGTGAGCACTAATCAGAAAAACAAGATTAATGAGCTCATAGAAAAAAGTGGGCTTTCAGCCAGTCAGTTCTTTTTGACCTTGGCGCTGGACATACCGTTCAAACGGCCGGAGAAACGGACGCTCCCGAAGGCAACTGCGGACACGATCAGGGTTCTGGAACAACTTGCAGGTGTCTTGTCGCTCGCAGCCTTGAAGACCAAAGGTCACCAGATGCTTTCAGATCAGTGGGAACAGAGCAGCCAGCGCGTCAAACTGCTCGCTGATTTGATAACGCTTTGGATTTTCGAAAGCTTTGAGATCCGGAGTTTTCAGAAAAGCCTTTCCCAGATTTGCCAGTGGGCGGATGAGCTAGCAGTTTATTTAGACCATAGCATGGATGAACGCCAGAGCAAGCTGCTAATGCTGGAAAAAATTAAATCAATACACCGACTCGCAGCTGATTTACTTCGTAAGCATGAAGCGTATTACGCTTCGCCGTTAGAAGAGCTGGCGCCTATCTGGAAAGTTCAATATCCTGATACTGACTCGGTGCATCATCAAATCGAAAAGGCATTACGGATGTTACATAAACGGGTAGAGCAATGATAGGAAAAGCTGGCTTGGGCAGTTACGCCAAAGGGATATTGGACTACTGCTATTATGGAAAGGAGATATCCGCAAAGATGAAAACCGAGCTTCGTGCGGATATGGTCAGAGGCGAATTGGTTCACATTCAAAACCTTGCCATCAAAACACACAGCGACGGGAGACTGGATATGAACTATATGGCCAAACAGTTTATCGACAATCACATGAGAAATACCAAGCTCAGTAAGTTCGTCTGGCATCAGTCGTTTAGCTTCGCGCCAGGAGAAAAGCCAGGGAACGAAACAATAGCTCAAATCGCTACCGAGTTTGCCAGAGAGTTTGGATTTAGTGAAAACCAGATGCTTGTTTTCAGACATGAGGATAGTGAAAATTCACATTTCCATATTGTTGCAAACCGGATCAACCATAACGGAAAGAACACTGCGGATCATTTTAAGAATTACGCCCGAACAGGTCAGTTCTGCCGGAGAATGGAAAAGGAATTGGGATTAGCCGAAACGCCTGATATGCGGATCAACAAATCACGCGGCGTCGAAATTCCATTAGTTGACCAGTGTCATTTAAAGCTTAGAAGGGCAATTGATGAGTCCTTAAATAGCATAACCTCAATTGATGAATTAGAAAGGCATTTAGCAGCCAAGGGTTACAGAACTTACACCGGACGTGGTATCGCTTTTTTTGATATTCGAAAAAAAGTTAAGGTCAAAGGATCGGATCTTGGGCGTAACTATTCGCTTTCTTCGATCGAAAAGCGGCTCGCACAAAACTTAGAAATGGGTGTGGAAAAACAGGTGAAGCCCGAGCTCAAAAAGCAGAAAAAGCGAGGTATTGGCATGTAGATGCAGGTTTTTGCGAAGAATAGTCTATTTTAGCCAAAAATAACCAATTGCACCCATGAAGCTAAAAGCAATTAAATTCTTTTCCCCAGAGGAAAACGTATCAAAAACCAAGGAGGCCGCGAAAGAAGCACCGCTCCCAACCGGTTACATTTCTAATTCAGGCAAGCTTGTTTTTCCGGCTACTGCACTGCGTGATCTAGGAATTGATCCAGAGTCCACCAAATTCAAAATCGGTACCCAGGAAGGGAAGCGAAAAATCAAATCCGTATATCTGATCCCATCTACAAGTTCCGATCAAACTTTCTCATTCGAAAAAAGCGGCCGAGGTCATGTAATTCCATTGGCCATAATTTTGAAAAAAGGTAACGTCAACTTCGAAAGTGAAAAGCTGATTTTCAAAATCTCGACATTTGATTTTGATCAGACTACGAAGGGGTTTGAGCTGGCAATTGAAGCTGATGCTCCGAAACCTGAATACACAGGTAAGCCACGTGGCAGAAAGCCTCGTCAGCAGGCAGAATAGTTCGTTATCGCGGCGCGCTAGATTTTCATGATAAGCAAGAAAGCCGCTTCAACGCGGCTTTCTTTTTGTTACTTTTTGCTTAGAAGCTCAACCTTCTCTCGTTCACTTTGAAGCAAACGCTCATAGAGTTTCCTATTTTCTTCATAAGCTTCAATGAGTTTATCCAGTGGATTAAAAGTGCATTTGTAGTTTTCAACGTAGACCACCGACTCGTTGTGGAAGGTGTTGGCGATAATATTGAAAACAGCCTCTTCGCTAAAATTTTTGATGCCCTCAGCAGGAACGCCAAGGATCTTACTGATTTGTTCGAGCAACTCTTCATCAACCGTCTCGCTTTGTTCGATTTTCGACACGGTTTGCTGGCTAACCTTCAATTCGAGGGCAAGCGCTTCCTGCTTCAGTCCGCGTAGTTCGCGAATGCGGCCAATCTTATGACCAATATGATTTGGTTTTGTTGCTGTGCTCATGGTTACAAATAAAGGAAATATACTGGCGAAGGTCAACTGTTGACCGGGAAGTATTATACCAGCCATGATTGGTGGGATACAAGGGACCATGGTTCGCTACGTCTGAGCTGTTTGGCTCCTTGCCGTAAAAACTTGGACTATGGAGAATTTAGGGATCAATCCATCACAAAGCTATAACGCCGAAGTAGCACAAGCACTTCAGGAGATATTGGTATTCTTTCAGCCCGGAGATATGGAATATCTACGCGTAGATTTATGGCATTGGTTAAAAGCGGTGACAGGTGAAAAGCCATTCCTTTTTCGTGGAGAGCCATCAACGGTTATTTCCCTATGGAAGCAGCTGACTAAAATGATAGATACTGGAAGGCTGATCCTGGATACCACTGGCAGGCATGACGATAAGAAGCAGCGAAACAGCTGTCCTGCGTTTAGCGAAGAACAGATTGCTAGCGATTTCCAATACATGCGGGAGATCAAATTGCTAACTGCAAAGTACAATGGAACAATAAGGAGACTGACGCTCGCTGAGTCGGAAAGGCCTGTGTTTTTCATTAAAAGGTTCTTTGAGGCATACAGCCAGGATGATTGGAACCAAATTCTGGAAGATTGGGTCGAATATGGTTTAAGCAAGATGAGCATCTGCGAGGCGACGGGAGAATGTAATGAGGTATACCAATATGAGCTGTTAGAGGCACTCGCAGAAGCTTTTTCCCTAATTTTGAAAGCCGAGTACGAGGTAGGCGACAAGGGTGATAGCTAAGAAGCAGCATTCGATGTGAATCCCTAAATTGTATCACATAAATGGGATGTGCCCGTCAACATAAACCTAAGTCAGTAATGAAATTGATTTCTTGCCTATTTTGCTTGGGACAAATGTTTGTCGCTGTCGATGCTTTTGCTCAATCCGGCGCAGGTAGTAATGGCAAAAAAGATCTGGTCGGTTGGTTTGTCAGCCACGAAGGAACGAAGGCGGATATTGACACTTGTATAGAGGTAAGTGAGTATAGCGTTGCGCAAATCCGCCACTTACTTTCAAAAATGGAGATGGTTGACCAGCTCTACCGGGATAGCTTAATGAGTGTACCTGGCACAGATCAACGGTACTTGGGTTACGTTTCTAAGGTGATAGCAAATGACAAAGCCAACCAGGCGATTTTGACAAAGATTATAGCGAATATGGGATGGCCCAAATTAAGCGTGGTTGGAAGCCAGGGGGTGAATGCCGCATGGCTAGTCGTTTGGCATGCGAAGAGGTCGTATCAGGATCGATACTTCCCATTAATAAAAAAAGCACATGAAAACGATGAAATTCCTGATGCTCATTTCACAACACTGAGAAAGAAACTTGCACCAGCTCATTGAAATAAACGAAGCAGTGCGCTTGCCGTCGCATTTGCAAACAGGCACTTCCAACGTTACTACTTGCGATGGTGTCTTTTTCGAAAATAACGCGGGAGCATATGAAGAACCTTACCTTTAAAAAATTCCGTTATTTCGTTTTGGTTCTCGGTTTGTCTGGGTGTCATAACATTCAGCCGGAGGAGAAGGCCGCCTACATTGATAGGGCAGATCCCTTGTTTTGCGGTTGGTGCGGCGGATGGCTTGTGACCATCGATTCAATAATGTATCGGGCGAATGTTCCCGAGCCGTATAAGGGAGGGAATCAGGACGTGTGGATACGTTTTGAAAAAGATGAGAGCGACGGAGCGAAAAAACAAGGGAACTGGATCATTATATCCTCGATCCGTCCCAGATAAAATCACCAGACCATGACAGTTCGAAAATTTTTACGCGCGCCATTTCTACTGCCGGTACTCATGGTTGTGGTAGCTTCAAGTTGTCATCGGGACAAAGATCCTGATCCCAGCTGTCAAGAACAGCCGCGAAATGATTCTGGTTGTTATGCCGTATATGATCCTGTCTGTGGCTGCAATGGCAAAACATATGGCAACGAATGTGAAGCGGTCGCCCATGGCATTACTTCCTACCAAAGCGGTGAGTGTTCAAAATCGAAATGATCAAACATGCTAAAATGCGATCGCTCGCATTTTAGGTCTCAATTGACATCCCTATGACAAACTACCCGGTCATGAAGAGCGTTTTAAAGATTGCGTTGACAATGGCATGTCTAGCCTGTAAGGAAGATGCACCGGAGCCACTTAATTGCCCGGATATTTACAGGCCGGTTTGCGGGTCGGACGGAAAGACGTACGGGAATATTTGTGAAGCCCAGTATCATGGCATCATGTCCTATACCGACGGAGAATGCTTGTAGCCTGTATTCTCTGTAAAAGAATATTTCACTTACTTTGCTGCAAACCTACCCGCAAGTACCTGTGATTAACTATGACGACGTCCAACGCCAATTCGCCAGCGATGGCTTTTTTGTGATCAATGAGATTTTTACTGGTGACGAAGTCGAGATGTTGCTGCAAACCATTTCCAATGCGGATGCCAGCAATGATACATTTCGTCAGAATGGCGACCTGTTCGCAATCAGGCAATTTGTGAAGGAAATTCCGCAGATTCAACATCAGGTTGTGAATCAGCAGCTCAACCATTTGATTGACCGGCTTTTCGGAAACGATTACTTTATCATTAAATCTATCTATTTCGATAAACCAGAGAAGTCAAACTGGTTTGTCCCTTATCACCAGGACCTTACCATCTCGGTCGATAAAAAGGGAGACTATCCCGGCTTTGGGCCATGGACTGTAAAACAGGGACAATTTGCGGTTCAGCCGCCATTGGAAATCCTGGAAGATAATTTTACGATCCGGGTTCACCTGGATGACACCGATCAAACGAACGGGGCACTCCGGGTTGTGCCAGGGTCGCATGCCAAAGGGGTATACCGCGCCGAAGACATCGACTGGTCTACCGAGCGGGAGGTTAATTGCGATGTCAAGCGTGGCGGAATCATGATGATGAAGCCACTACTACTTCATGCTTCCAGCCGCACAACTTCTAACCATCGCCGCCGTGTGATACACATAGAATTTGGCAGAAAACCATTGCCCGAGGGGCTCTGCTGGTCTGAATTCGCCGGTATCCTTCCAAATGAAATTGATTTGGAAGGGAACGGAATCAGTCGTTGAGAATCATTTGAAGAAATAAATGATGGGGTAAAACTTCAATTTTTCCCTTTGTGGGGATCATGTTCTTCCATACCCAATTGTAGTGATCAATCACCTGATGGGCTTTCAGGTTCGGTCTGTTACCGGTAGTGTGACCGTCTTCGATGACGGTTACGTTGTAATCCCTTGAAACTGCCGACTGAATCGTGGATTCTACACAGGAATCTGTGGCGCAGCCTGTGATAACTAATTCGTTAACAGCTAGTAGGTCCAGTTTCTTTTGGAGTTCGGAGCGATAGAATACATCATTGGCATATTTGTCAATACGAACATCGTTAGGATCAATTTCCAGATCGTCCAGCAATTCCCACTCCGTAGTAAAGGGCATGAACTCATTCATTGCGCTACCATCGTGCTGAACAAATAACACGGGCCACGATTTCGCGCGAAAAGCCGATGCGAGCGAATTGATTATTTGTACAACCCCTTCCGTGTTGTGACGAGGCGTGGCTTCTGTAAAAGAGCCCTTTTGCATGTCAATTACCAGGAGCGCTCTTCTGCCGATCATAAATTTGGTTTTAAATAAAGTTATTGGGCTGGGCTGTTTACGACTTCCAGAGTAAATCAATCAATTTTCTCCATTCGAAGTAATCGGAAAGTTCTCCGTTCATCAAAATAATCAGCCCTCTTTTTGAAAATG
This sequence comes from Dyadobacter sp. SG02, assembly GCF_900109045.1. GTDB lineage: Bacteria > Bacteroidota > Bacteroidia > Cytophagales > Spirosomataceae > Dyadobacter. Next base: position 36,937 of record NZ_FNYL01000020.1, on the reverse strand, counting down.
GGTCGTAAAGCATGTAGGTGGAAACACCGGGACCATGCCCGCTATGGCTATATGTAGGTGTCTCCGTGTTGAGCAAATACATAAACCAGGTGTGGAAGCCCAAGCTCATGTCCTTTGGTGTCAGGTTTTGCACAGACCTCGCTTCCATTACACGCGTACCCGCATACGCTCCGTCGTTTGACCAGCAAGCAAGAAACTTCGCCAGATCATTTACCGTGCAGCGGAGCTGGCCTGCGGGATAGTCTGGAAATTTGCCTTGGGGCTCTTTTTGATACTGGCTGAGCGAGGCGGAATACTGATAAGGTACTGCCAGCCGGTCTGATCGAAACGGTTCTAAAAACCAACTGGTATGATGCATTTCGAGTGGTTTGAACAGCTGCGTTTTGCAATACTGCTCGAATGGCATCTTCGAAATCCGCTCGACGAGATAACCTAAAAGTGCAAAGCCAATATTTGAATATTCGAACCTGTTACCCGGTTCGGCGCCAACAAAATTCTTATTCGCTTGATAGTGCTTGCCGCTGGCAGATAGATAGTCTGCAAGAAACGTTCCCAATGGGATATCTGCTCCCTGATATTCGTTCTCCCAAAATGGAAGCAGATAGTCCATATTATCGGCTATTGACGAGCGGTGCCGTAGCAGTTGTCTGAAGGTGATCGGAGCAGCTGGAAACGATGGATTGACAACGCGAAATGGGAGGAACCCGTTTATGTCATCATCCAGCTTGAAGTATCCCTTTGCTTCGAGTTGCATAACCGCCGCAGCCGTTACCGTCTTGGAAATAGAGGCTATGTGAAAAACCGTTGAATCTGTCACCGGTATTTTCCGCTCAATGTCTTGGTAACCGTAATAGCGCGTCCAGGAAATCTGGCCATTTTCAACCTTTGCGGCGGCAAGGCCTGGGACATGCAGCTCTCTCAATTTCCCAATGACCAGCGAATCAACCTTTGATGTCTGGGCATGAGCTAATCCAGCCAATAGGGAAAATGCAACTAACAGTGAAGGACATTTCATAAACCGCGGAAAGAACGATACTTGAATGGGAGCCGAAGTTAACAATGCGATCAGTGCAAACGAAAGTTACAAAGTAAAAAATGACGGTTGCAAGCCTGCACTTCGTCATCGGGCTTTTTAGCTGGCCGCAAAACTGCCAGCCGCACCTTAAACCGCCGTATGGGCTTGCAACCAGGGGGACAAGCCCCGTCATTTTTTCTTTGAGTGGAAGGCAGCGATTGCCCTGAGCACAAAGCCGGGGCCTTAGCTACTTAAATGCCTTTCAATCATGAGAAATCTCGAAAAATCTATGTTGGAACTTATGGTCAGTATAACAGTGGTTCGCTGTTCGGTAAATGGTTTGACCTGACGGAATATTCTGATCTCAAAGAATTCCTTCAAGACTGTTTTGAGTTTCATCGGAATAAATTTGACAGCGACGGCTGCCGTCCAGAGCTCATGTTCCAGGACCGGGAGAACATCCCGGATTTTTTGATATCTGAATGCAGCCTTCATAAAGAGGTGTTCGCCTACTTTGAGGCGGCCGGTGAGATGGACGATGAGACTTCCGAAGCGTTCGAGATTTACTGTAAACAGATCAATTATTGGCCATCTAATGGCTACGAGCTGGAAGACCAAATCGAAAGTTTCCGGGAAAGCTACCAAGGATTTTTTGGAGGCCCTGGGAAAGACGCTACACTTGAATATGCCTATCAATATATCGAAGATACAGGTTTGTTGTCAGGTGTGCCACAGTCTCTTGAAAGGTACTTCGACTACGAAGCCTTCGCCAAAGACTTGTTTTTAGAAGGATACAGCGCATACGAAGGTCATATTTTTATAGACTACTGACGGCAAAGTGCAGTTCCATTCGCCCGCATCGAACTGCACTTTATTCTTTTTGTTCCAGAGGGAAAAAGAGGAAGCAAGTATCTAATGCTGACTAGTATTTTCCAATCAAAAACGTCGTTGCTACGCGCAGTCGATGTTTTTGATTGTTAACAAAAAACAAGCAGCAATGGAAAAGAAGGGCAGGCAATCAGAGGAGAGTTCGGCAATGTTCACGCATCAATTAGTCACTTTGGCGGATCTTGAAAAGTTTAAAGAGCAAATGCTCTCTGAAATGAGACGGCTGGCAGGTGGAGGCACTCAGCATTCCAAACAATGGCTCAAATCTAGGGAAGTAAGGAAGCTACTAGGCGTATCGCCGGGCAAGCTGCACGCCATGCGTGTAAGTCGCCAGCTCAGCTTTATGCGGATTGGCGGCGTGATCTACTACGATCGAGTAGATATTCATAAAATGTTCGAAAAGTTTAAAACTGCCGCGGTCAAATGAAGCAGAAACAATGCTCAGCTGGATTTGGAAGCCAGTGTCCCCCTGACGAAATTCACGTCGGGGTTTATTTTTTGCAGCAGGGATCTACGGTCGTAGAAGCTGTCAAATTTTTCAATCACTACACAGCAGAAGGATGGCCAAATGCAGAAGGTCGACGGCTCAAAAACTGGAAAAGGCTTGCCTGGACTTGGATCTGCTATCAGCAACCAGGGTAACTTCAGTGTATCTTTATCACCTGAGTATTGTTTCCTCGCCCCCTTACGGTTGCTACTCGGCTCATTTGTAACATTATGGTTCTCTTGGCTCAAAAACCGAGCCTGGCCGGTAGAATGAAATAATTCTCTGGATTAGCGGGGTTGTAGAAAAAGAGTATCTTCATCCATATCTCACAAGTTATGTACTGGGAAGAAAAAATAGATCTTTTAGCGAGACAGGTTGGGCCGGTAAGCTTAAATAGACACTTCGCGGACTGGGCCGAGATACTGAAACGGTTGGAAGATCGATTTATAAATATTGATAGCCCGAGCCGCCGATTCTCCAATTGGCCTGACGCATTGAAGTCTCCCATTTTTATCCGAACCACGAATAGGAAAGAGATTTGCAATGAAATTGGCAAGTTAGACCCAGACCGCAGCTATTGGGCAATTTTTGTCCGAGGGGATTACCCTACCGCAAAGCATATAGTCTTCGAGTGTAAGCCAAGTGTTATTGAGGCGCTCCTGGCAATCACGCGCGGTGATTTTTTTATTGGGGACAAAAAGTACAATTGGCTTGTCCATTTCAAGGATATGATGGGCGAAAGAGTTTCTTTGATAAAATCGGGCGGACCACCGACCCCATTTGGGTGAAAAAAACCGACACAGATTTGAGGATACTGTTTTTTGAGCAGAGGATTTGTCACTCTATATTAAACTGGCGAGACTACCCGTCAATTCAGGCTGCTACTACGTAAATAAGACCAGTTTAGTCTTCGCAACGAGCCAAGGAACAGGCTCACAGCCGTTACTATCATCGTTTAGGTAGACAAGGACTTGATCGGAGTTCTTGTCGCTATCAAATAATCCATATTCATTCAAGGTCACTTCGAATTTGCTAGAAAATTCTTCACCGAGATCATGACAATGGAACGTATGAAAGTCGCCGCCTAGTTCGATGCCTATATAATCAAAGCCTAAAAATTTCTCATTGTCAGTCTCCTCGATACCTTTCAAAAGAGTTAGCCGAAGTCCGATTTCGCCCATCCCTGGTCGAGGCTTGTAATCATCAAGGATGTATTCGCGCTCAGCCTCATTGAAGTAGAGGGCAAATACCTTAATGTCCTTCAAATGAGAAAAGAATCTTTGTTTGTACTCCATAGCCGTGTCAAGGTCGGTAAAGACATTGATCCAGCCCAATTTACTTTCATTGTGTTTTTCATCAACCCAATCTCTGATTAAGCCGATTTGTTTTTCCGAAAGCTGAAAGATTTCCTTTGCCTCAACGGCCCGCTCATCGTTTCCTGTGGCCCAAGTGTACGACCACACGTCGACCAAATGATCATTAATACAGTTACTGCAAGTATAAATCATAGCGTTGCTGTAACTACCAAAATTTACCGGGGCAAGCTTTGCCAGATAATACCCGCCTAAATAGTACTTCATTTGATGGTTTGTTATAGTTGCCCTGGACTTTACACTTGGCGCGTCCGCTCCTAATGAAGCAATTCCCAGCGTTCCTTACCTGATCGCGGATGTAGCAGGCGTAATATATCAATTTGGCTGTGTATCCGGTCAAAATTATAAATTAGGCTTCTGATAGTTAATCTAGTTTACAAATTTCTGACCGCCTTTTGGATTTGTTAAAGGTTGTCTCAGCAACGCGAGCTTTGCCGCGGCGCGTCTTCTGAGAAGGTATTCGTTCATAACAACGAATTTTGCATTTATTCCTGGGAGACAATGTGTAAGAATTATATATATTCGAACCATAAACTCTGGAAGTTATGAATCTATTCGCAACTGGTTTCCCACGTTTTAATAAGGTTAGCCCATGATATTAGTTGGTCGGATTAGCGTCTATCTTACATTTTCACTTAGTATACTGTCTGGATTTGCATCGTTATCTCAAAGCCCGGGAGGTAGTACTCCTCCCGCAGTTATTGGACTGTTTCCAATGCCAGGGTTTGAACCTCTTCCGCCACACAAGTCACGGGTCATCGACAAAACAAAGTTCGAACCAAAAAACTTTCGCTTTGTGAATAAAGCAGGCAAAAGCCTGGAAGATCGTTTATCAAGTAATGCCGCTGCTGAAACTGCCGATTGCAGACCGTCTTAGGGCCTTTTCGCGTTTCGTGTTAACGGTAAAGGAGCTATTGACAGCACATGGTTTGACGGTCACCTTCCAGCGGCGTCGTCAAACCGTATTTTAGAGAACATTTGTGCTACTGAGGGAAGTTGGTCTATCGCCCCGGGAACAAAACCTGACGATGTCGCCTGGTTCGTTTACTTCTACTCCGACGTGCGTGTATTGTGGGATAAAAATATTCAATGTTCCGAGGCAGATAAGGAGCTGCAAAATGAAATTAATTAGACCAAAAATTATCGGAACCCTCATAGTACGGGAAATGATGGCGGGTAATCTTGCCGTAGTTAATGATATTAAAAATGCACCTAACAAAATTATTATCCCTTGTCGCTCAGCAGCAGATGGATACGAGATTATTGAACAATTAAAATGTTCAAAGCCTGGTGAAATATTGCACCGCCAGAAGTTTAAAGCTGGCGGTCGGGTCAAATAGCTATATTGACACCTAGGATGCCTGTCGAAGTTTACCCGTTTTCGTAAATAGCTTATCTCGTACTATTCCCACATTCTCGCTGATGCGCGATTTTCTAACCCTGCAATAACGCATCGTCGTTCTAATGTTTCTATGACCGAGCATCTTGCTAACATCTTCCAAGGGAACGCCATTGTTCAGCATCATATCAGCGAAGAAATGTCTGGCATCGTGGGTGTCCAATCTCCGGATACTTCCTGTGATATCCCGAATATCACACAAATCGGCGAGCTCTTTCAGATAGGTATTGTACCGGAAATTACTGTTCACTGGAATCAGCTTATCGTGGGCTACGCAGTATGGATGGTTCTTGTACTTCTCTATCAATTCTTCTACAATCGGCAGTATGGGTACCATTTCACCGACCAGCGTTTTTCCTCGCTTCCTTACAAGCCACCTTTCCCTTTTCGGCCCGACAAGCATTATGCTATCCCGCGTGAGCCCATAGATGTCCTGGTAGGCAAAGCCGGTAAAGCATTGAAAGATGAAGGCATCGCGCACCTCAGCCAGCCTTTCCACGTGCAATTTCTTTCGGTGAATGCGTTCCACCTGTTCAAACTCCAATGGAATTAGTTCAACATCCCCGCCAGAGCATTTAAAACCTTCCATTGGGTTGCGTATTATGAAATCCTTCTTGACGCCTATTTTTACTATCTGCCTGGTCCATTTTACATCCTTCCGGGCAGATACCTCCGCGAGCGGCTTGGGCTTGTGGAGCGTCAGGTATTCGTAAAGTTCTTCAGCAAACAGGCCAGATAGCTCTGAAAAATTCAGGTCCGAGGTTTTGTACTGAAACTTGATAAATGCAGTAACATGCCTTTTAAGTTTTCGCCAATGCCGCAGTGTATTGTCTGAACGCATCCCGCGCTGGACCATTAATTCAAACTTTTCAATGTGCTCGTCGAATGCTTGAAGCAGGGTCTGCTCTTTCTTTAAACCTTGTTTTACCGCATCACCTTTGTCTTCCACCGGCCTGCCTTTAAAAACGTTTTTAAGCATCGTAGGTGTGATGTACTCAAACTGCGATTGCAGCACCATGAATTGGGAAGTGAGCGAAGTCCGCGCCTGATCGATGGCAATGTTGATCAGTTTGGCTTCCATACCAGACGCGGTTACCTTTTTCGTTTGATTGCACCAATCGTCGGGGTGCACTTTTTTACCGAGGGAGATTTCGTCATCGAGACCATCGATGGTAATCCGGACATAAATCGGCGCCTTGCCGTCTTTGGTTGCTTCGGCTTTGAATAGCCAGAAGAGGATCGAAAGTTTCTGATTGCTTTTCATCCTTCACATTTTTAAGTGATCTAATGTTCCCTGCAGGGACTTCCCACAGGCGACGCATCGATTTCCTCAAAACCACATCACACAAGCTATTTTCGGAAATTCGGTTACCTAATTTAGAAAATCGGATAGGTAACCGAAACGGTAACCGAATCGGATAGGTTACTTTGATCAGGAATGACTCACAAATTTTGAAACAAGCTGATTTTCAGAACAATTTAAAACATAAAAGCGCCCTTTGAGGCGCTTTCAGTGATCCCGCTGGGATCGCAAAATATCGACGAAAGTAATTGATTGTCAGGTATCTTATTCGAATGAACCGAATAGGTGACTGAATTGGGGATCGAATGAAATGACTCGATTTGGTTTCAATTCAAATATTCTCCATCTCAAATTTAGCCCTTTATAGTCGTCTATCCAAAGAGCGCCCGCGAGATTATTTAATGGTCTAGCCTATTCATTCTTCCTTTTCAATAAATAAGGTAACGGAGAATTATCCGTGCCCTTGCTGTGGCTGTAAAACATTTTAGGAGAATCCCAACGGTACGTACCTGATTTGCCCCGTCTGTTTTGGGGAGGATGATCCAGTTCAGCTGAACAATGTCGACTATGAAGGTGCGTCAAACCGGGTTTCATTGAGGCAAGGGCAGTGAATTATTGTGGAGTTTGGGGTTTGGAAAGAGAAATAGTGGCTCATGTTAGAAAACCAAAGATTGATAACTCGGTGATTAGGTCAAGCATAACAGCGAGGATGAGACCATACTCAAAAAATCGCTACTCCTTTGTTCTTCGTGACGTCGTTGGATTCTGGTTCGCAACGCGGAAAGTTTGGATGGCAATCAGGATCCCTGCCAACACAAAGGTAAAAGCAGACCAAAATTGAGAGAAACGGGCCCGTTATCGATTTTATAGACGAAGATATTTAGCCATTCGTCATTCGCAAACCATGCAGTGGGCACTGCTGCGAGTACGCTCACGCAGAATTGGGTTAAGCAGATGGGGCGCAGAAAGGATGGATTGCTGGGCGACTCCCAAAAGCTCATGGACGAGCTCAAATTGAAAGTCGCCTGTTAGCTTCTGGTGGAATGAAGTTCGGCAGCTGCGGAAGTATTTAACTTCGCGAGCCAGGCTGACAAGACATAACGCATTTGCCCCTCCTTCCAAATTGAATGCGACTTCCTGATACAGAGCCAAAGTCGACCAGAATACTCTCATTTTACCCTTGATCACTATATCTTTTAGGCTCTCCAATCTGCTCTTTGAAAAATCATTAATTTACGTCTCGCTATCAGCTCATCAGCTCCGCATTGCGGCTTGCAAAAAACACAGGACATGTCGGTACTAGTTTTTCTAATGCTATTCCGGCATCTATGGCCTGTTGCTTGAATTTGTTAAAAAAACGCTCTTCCTCGAAGGCTAAATCCCGTGGAATAACGTCTCCAACAAAAACAGGCAGACGATGTATCCATTTGTGATGAACTTTTAATATTTCCTCAAACCAAATAGGGCCAAACTTCCCCTCCGAGGAGTGCCGTAAAAGGATTTCAAAAGTGACCATGATCTGCCAACAAGCACCAACGGCCAGAGAGAAATCCAGGTCGTATCCATGAAAATGTTTCAATAACGTGCTATCAAAACCAATTTCCTGAGCAATCGTTTTTCTTGTGCACATCCAGCATCCGTCAATCGAGGCCACTTGCGAAAGTGTGGACTCGTCAGGATTGATCAAATAATAGACGTCCTGGGAAGCTTTATGAGAAAAGCCCTGTAAATAATGACAGCAAATGGATGAAATATCACAGTACCAAGAACTCGGGCAAACCGGCTTATACTTAGAACCAGCAATTCCCAGCAACCCAAGTTTAGGATTGTGCATAAACGTTCGTACCACGATCTCGCCCCAGTTTCCGCTCCGCATTTCCACATCGTCATGCATAAAGCATAGGATCTCATACTTGCTCAGTTCAATTCCTTGGTTGTAACATTCCGCTATCCCAAGCGCCCCATCAGAATTAACAAGAATGATACACTCATGCGCTTCGCCAATCGTCTCGGCAACGTTCAGTTTAACGATTTCCGCCTGAGCTACGGTTCTCGAACAAATAATTACTGAAATCATGGCTCTATTGGGGACAAAAGTTAATTATACCGACCTAGTAGGAGAACATTCTCGAGTAACCTTTCCCAAAGCCTTCTTCCATTTATTACAATTTCGGCTTTGCCATGTAATTCATGCCGAAAATTTAGTTTTGCCCCACTAGATGTTACAAGCCCCCGCGGAAACTCTATAGTTGCTAAATAGTTGTTCAGTTCCCCATTCGTTGTCTCGAACCGAGAGGTCGTCAATGATAACGACATTATCTTTCCATCCATATAGCCGTACTCCATGTAAGGATAGTCATCCAAACTGACCAGAACCCGCTGACCAGCTAAAATCTTTCCTGCCCCCAGCGTTGGTACAACTACCTGTCCATACACGCTTCGTTGACCGGGCAGGATTGTAAAAATAGACTCACCCGCCAACACAAACTGATCATCGATCCAAAATCGATTGAATTGCAAGTTGCCATTAGAGGGAGACACAAATAAATATTTCTCCTTCCAAATTTTTATATTATCCAACAACTCGTTTTGTGCTTTAGCGATGTCCAGCTTAATTTGGTCCCGTTTTTCAAGATTTCCGGTCAGGAGCTCATTCAATTTGGCATCCGCATTGCCAATCTGATCCTTGACATTGTAAAGGTTTCGCGTTGCACTCTCGACTGACTCTTTGGCACTTAAAACTTTCATTTTCGCCTGATCGAATTCGTGAGGGGACAGTGCTCGTTTTGTAAAGAGGATAGAGTCGCGTGCGAATATTTGCAACGCGAGTTCAAAGTTTGAATTGCTAAGTTTTAATTGATTCACCGCTGCATGATGACCTTCGCTGTAAAGTTTTAATTGATTTTGGCTCGAACTAATCAACTTCTCATATTGTCTGTTAGTCTTATAGTTTCTAAGTTGTGCTATTGCTTCAACGTATGCAAAATAAGCCGGAGTTAGTTCACCGAGAAGCAAATTGGTCGGAACACTTTTAGCCAGCGATACCACGTCGTTCCGAACACTTGTACCGTCATTAAGGAGTGAATCTAGAAGCAACACATCCGTAAAGTTTGCCGAATTCTGGATGTAGGCTACAATTGTACCTTCGCTTACAGGTTCGTTGCTATTTTCCCTGAGTAGTTTTAATTTACCAGCGGTTGCAGAAACGAGCTTGATCGGAGCGTCTGCGTTGCTTACAGTAACATCGCCGACGATTGTTTCGGGATACCGTATAAAATGTGCACTGGTAATTAAGACTACTATAACAAAGGAAACTATAATCGCACATATCAATCCGACAGACTTTGGCATCGTTCCGACGATGTCTTCTACTTCCTCGGTCGCTGTTTGCGGACTATGTCTGTTTTCATGCATTCGTTTAAAGCGTTTGGTGAGAAAATTGGGTACTCACAAGACGCCAATAAGCGCCTCCCTTTTCAAATAGCTCGGTGTGAGAGCCTTGTTCAACAACATATCCTTTGTCCAATACAACTATTTGATCGGCATTGATTATGGTACTGAGCCTGTGAGCAACAACGACAACAGTTTTACCTCTATAAGCGTTTTCTAATGCATCGATAACTTTTCGCTCGTTCACTGCATCGAGGGAATTCGTAGCTTCGTCCAGAAACAGATATTCTGGCTCCCTATACAAGGCTCTTGCAATAAGAATTCGCTGCCTCTGGCCTCCACTTATACCTTGCCCATCTTCGCCAAGTTTAGTGTGATATCCCTGTGGCATTTGCTCGATCTCAGTAGCGATGTTTGCCGCAAGTATAGCATTGTTATATCTTTCCATGTCGGGATTGGAATCTTCAAGTATTATATTGTTAAGAACTGTATCGTTAAAGATTCTCCCTTCTTGCATCACAGCGCCGCATCGGGAGCGCCAATCACGTAACGATATATTTCTTAGATTCATATCCCCGATGAAGATGTCTCCATAGGAGGGATTATATAGCCGCAACAACATTTTCAATAAGGTGCTCTTACCACTGCCGCTCGCGCCTACAATCGCCGTCACTTTACCCTGCGGTATGACAAAACCTACACCTCGAACCACAGGAGGCTGATTTGGTGAGTACAAATAAGTCACATTACTCAAAACAATATCCTTTTTGAATAATGTATCCACGGTGATCATCCCATCAGAGGCTGTTTCGTCATCGATCTCGTGAACCTCACTAAGACGCGAGTAACTAATCTTTGCGGCTTGAAGTGCGATAATGAACTGAATAAACTGACTGACCGGCCCGTTCAATGATCCGATAATAAATTGTGTCGACACCATCACCCCGAATGACATTGTTCCCTGAATTACCTGGGTTGCGCAGAAAAACGTTATCAGGATGTTTTTCAAACTGTCAATAAACCCCGCTCCCGAATTTTGTAGATTATTAATACCGAGCGCCCTAAGGTTTGTTCTATAGAGACTTGCTTGGATTCGTTCCCAAGCCCACCTCCGGCTTGTATCATAATTGAAGTTCTTAATGTCATAGATTGATTCAACGATTTCTACCCAATAACTCTGGTTTTTGGCGATGAGCTCAAAATAGTCCCAGTCCAACTTCTTGCGAATATTTAGAAAAGCCATTACCCATCCAATGTAGACGAGACTTCCCACAGCAAAAATTGCAAATACCTTTAAATTAAATATGAACAAAACAAAAGAAAATACCAGAAAGGAAACGGCTGAAAAGACGGTATTTAGCCAGTTATTCATAATAAATGATCTTATTCGTTCAAGATCCTGAGCCCTCTGCAGAATATCTCCAACAGACTTCGTTTCGAAAAAACTTACTGGCAGCTTTAACAACTTAATCAGGTATTCTGAGACCATAGCCAGATTGACGCGACTGGAGATATGCTGAAGGATCCAATCCCTGCCCACATTTCCAACCATCATACTAGTTGCGATGGCAATGTTTGCAACAAGCACCATTTGAATGAAGGTCAAATCACCCGATTTAATCCCCACATCAATGACTGCTTTCGACAAAAAGGGTAGGCACAACTGTAAAAGCGTGACGACGAGCATAATCACAATTAAATTCCTTATACTCGATGCGTAAGGGAAAAAATATCTTAGAATTGGCAAAAATCGTGTATTTGACTGCTTTCTTATTGGACCTTTAGAGGTAAACTCCACACTGGGCTCCATGAGTAAAATGTTACCGTATCCAGAATCCGGTGCATACCAGTTCTTTTGAAAAGTCGCCAAGTCATAAGAGACTCTCCCGGCAGCAGGGTCGGCAACGAATACCTTGGTCCTGCTAACACGATAAACGACTACAAAATGTGTTCCCTTCCAATGAGCGATACAGGGAAGCAAGACTTTTTTTTGAAGTTGATCCGTGGTAGCACGAATCGCAACTGACCTGAATCCAATTCGGTCGCATGCCGCTGATAAGTCAAAGAATGAAACTCCATGCTTCGATTTTCCGCAAATGTCACGAAGATATTGTAACGAATAGTATACCCCATAGCTTCTGGCAATTAGCCTTAAACACGTTGGGCCACAATCTGTCTTATCAAACTGTAATTCAAACGGAAACCTTTTAAACATAAAATTAAAATGATATGAAAAAGAGATTTTTTTGCATAATTTAGCAATGTTTCAATCGGTTACAAAACTTATCACTTAACTTTTAATAACAATGAAAAAAATCAGCTTTGACGACTTGATTGCCGATCTGTCCATAATTGAAAGTGAGCAAGACCTAAATTCAATTAGAGGAGGCGATACGATCTATATTAATGGCGGGTATATAGTGAATTCCGGTGGAAATGCCACCTTTTACTCAAATAATGGGACAAGTTTTACGTTACCAGGAGCGACAGTATATAGTTCGCAGAACTGGGGTGATAACCACTACCAATTGAGCGGAGGAATCTATCTGGATCCAAACGGAGGAGCGGATGTTAGCACGCTCATTCATGAATATGGACATTACTTGCAACAGCAACAAATGGGAACCGGTAGCTACATCGCAGCCGGTCTTGGCAGTGCATACAGCGTCTATACGAATCCTGGTGAGCACGCTTCGCAGCCGTTTGAAGTTCAAGCAACAAACTACGGTTATCAATATATAGCGCAGCATTACCCTGGCTTCGTATATTGAATTGTTAAACTAAGTAGCCGATTGAAACAATAATTTAGGTTTGATCATCCAACGCTAGAATTATGGAGAGAAAACAGCTGCAAAAAAAACTAATAAAATTGTGCATCAGCCACCGTGATAAGATGCGGCACAAATTTGTATTTATACGCAATAGTCTTATTATTCTCACAATCCTCCTTAGATTCTGTCCGAATGCGTTGAGTCAAACCACGGTAGTGGATTCGAATGTAATAATTAAGTTGAGAGACGGCGTTCAGATAAGCGGCTCATTGATTCCTCCGCGCTCAGGCTATCCGCTAGTAGTCCTTTCAAGCCCACCATTGACACCAAACAGAAACTTGCCTAGCAGAAGGACTCCGGCTGGGATTTTCAAAAGCTTAGCCTATGATCTTGCCGAGCGCGGATATGGGGTATTTTGGTTTGATAACCGCGGAATGGCTAAATCAACTGGAACAACAGATTCGGTCACACTCTATTCTCAGGCCCAAGATCTTTTAGACATTTTGAAGTTCCACAAAAGCAAACGCCCAACTGCAAAAATCGGCCTTCTTGGAATAAGTGAAGGAGGAGCATCGGCTGAGGTCGCAGCTGCTGGAAGTGAAGATGTCTCGTTCTTAGTGCTTTTGAGTGTGCAGGCAACCAGTGGATACGAGTTTTTTCAATACCAGACCAAAATGATGTTTTTAGAGCGCGGAAAAATGTTTGGAAACGCTAAACTAATCGATTCGCTTTATCAAAGATACGACCGGATTTCAAAGCCATTATATAAGGTGTTGGAACAAAGTGAGGATCTGGATTCTCTAAAGGTTCAGTTTGACCGCGAACTTGACGTACAAATTCAAAACATAGAACCAGCTATCTCTCAGGGCCACAAAGAAAATGAGAAAATGATGTTTAATGTGTGGCTGTCTCCGCAACAGTTAGCGCTTAGAAAATTCCAACCTCAGCGATATTTATCCAAAATACGCCAACCTATACTGGCTCTTTGTGGTGATCATGATGATCAGGTTCAATGCGATTCCAATTTAAACGCAATTAGAAATATTTTAGAAAATTCAGGGCATACCTCATTTTCAATAGAGAAATTACCGAACGTGGATCACAACTATCGAACTTTGACTGGGGCTTTGCAAGACCTAGCTTTTGACAACGAGAGATTTTCTGCCGTAGCACTTGATAAAATTGTCGCGTGGCTTGAACAAATAAAGTAATTGTTCATTCCGTATGGAAGATAGTTCGAATAAAGCTGATCGGAGAAATTGTATCGCTAAGGTGCGTGACGGCCAATTAACTACAATCCGATGCGAGCGTAAATATCTTCAACTTTTTCACAAACGCCATTGGTAAATAGCGAGCGTCGCTGTTCGAAAAGCTCTTTTCTTCTTTGAGCCGACGAAATTAGCACCTCACGCGGCATTATTCCCCTTCGATGCAAAAGATCCGCAAGCGTAAGCTCCTCGACAAAATTGTAGCCAGTATTATAGGCCACTGAGCTGACATCTGTTCCTTCTTTACGAAAATAGTTTAAGCACTTTCCCGAAATAAAGACATCCCCGACAGTACACAGCTCGATCCAAAACAACCAGTCTCCACAAAATCTGTAGTTTGCAAACTCACTTGATATTTTCATAAAGTGAGTCCTTCGCCAAACCACCATGCTAGCATTGAAGATGGAGTTATGCATTAGCATTCTTTCTCGAATGAAAGTTTTCCCATCGACGTATTCTTGGAGGAATTTCGAGCTGGATTGCCATCTAATTTCATTCCCATCTACGCAGTAAGACTGACAATAGCTCAAAGTGCAACTCGACATTTCAAAAGCTGGCACCAAGTTTTCGAGTAAAGTTGGCTCACACCAATCGTCACTTTCAGCTACCCATATAAGATCACCAGTAGCCTCAGATATGCCGCGCTGCCATTGAAGAAAAGTACTCCCACTATTGACATCGTTGATAATGACCTTTTTTATCCTGACATCTGTGCGGTAGCGATTAATCACCTCAGTACTATTGTCGGTCGACAGGTCATCCAAAATGATAACTTCCAAATTTGTGTAAGTCTGCAGTAGTACCGATTCTATTCGTTGCTCGAGATAGATCGCGTGATTGTAGTTTGGGATTATAACGCTTACTAGCATGAAAGGCTCTCAGATATATATGTATTTGTTGGTACTGGACACCGTCGCTTCGTTGAGCTCCATTGTTACGACAATAATATCATACTTCACTCTTACAAGAGTATTTGCAATGAAATCAGCAAATCTCTCATCGACTCGCGCAAATGCATTATCGTAAATCAGAATGTCCGGATAATGATAGATGGCTCGTGCCAGAAGAATAACGCTTTGATAACTATAGGGTATATTAGCTGCCCTTGCCTCCACCAGGGTTGCAAGTCCCGAAGGAAGCTCTTTAAAAAATTTATCAAAACCATAAGACGAACAGAATTTGGAAATTCTTTCAAAATCAAGGTTCTTGTCTGCTTGAACAATGTTTTCTAATACGGTGCCAGGAAAAAGAGAGTTGTTGGCATTCAGCACATACACGTCAAGCTTGCTGGCGACTTGATCGAACCTTTGCCCATCTACCTTGATTTCGCCTGTTGTTGCATGTAACATACCAGAGAGTACGGAAGCGAGCGCCGTTTTCCCATGCCCGCTACTCGCCAGGATCGAATGAATTGCACCTTTTTGAATCTTAATGCTAACTTTCTCCAGTATCTTTTGGCCTCGCAGCTCTACTGAAATATCCCGCAGCTCTACGTGTTTTACGCCCTTTACAAGTTTTTTAGGCCTTGGAAACTGAAAACCTGCGATAATCGACAGAAGCTCAACGACCACATTCTGACACCGTTTTATTTGTAGGGAAGTAATTAGCAGTGTAATAGATGAGAAATAGTACAAGATCATTCCGACTGAGGCGGTGGTGCCAAGTTTTTCAGCAATGAGTCCATATAGATAAATCGCTGAAAAACAGAATATTACAAGTGGAACAACTGCGGCACGCAGAAACAATACGATCGTTCGCAGATTTTCTACGGCCATATGATAGTATTTAACCGAGATACTTGAATACTCGTAATTGTGATTCTCCCTTTCGCGGGCTAAGCCGGTGATAACACTCTTTAAATAATTTACTTTCAAGTGCTTCAAAATTGCGCTTTGCATGTCGAAAACCGGCCTGATTCTGACAAAAGCACTCCAGCAGGCCAGCGTTACCACGCAAAGTAGTATCATCATCTGCGGTGTGAAATTTCGGAATAACTGTGAGTATCCCAGTGACAACATCAGGGTCCAAAGTCCGGTAGCCAATGAAATCAATGCAACATTGAGCTTATCTTCAAATTCGACAATCTCCTGAAAGTGGATAGATTTAGACATGGACGGCTCTATGTTGTTGACCGGCTCGCGAGAATTTTTACTATTTCGAGCCAAGACTACAGAAACGTTAGTAGCGACTGCGCTAGCAATCCATTTCACCAGAAACCATGAAGCAGCCGCCGCAAAAATAATCAATGGATAAATGTAGTAATTCGGCGTTAAGCCATATGCAAGTACGGCCGTAGACCCCAACAGTATCAATATGGCAATTATCAGCGAAGTTGCAATCGGGCGGACACCCGTAAAAAAATCACGGAGAAGCTCCTTTCTGTGTGAGATAACCTGTTCTTTGAAAGGGAAGGACTCTCCAGGATCAACCTTAAAGACGATGTTGCTGCTCCATCCCGCCAATAGTTGGCTATCGGAAAGGTTCATCAAACCCATTGGGGTCAGCACTTTGTGACCAGTAACGTCAAATCCTCGATATAAAGCGAAAGATGGACTAGCATGGTCGTCTAAATATGGAATTAGAAAAGGACCATGTTCGTCACGAATTTCATCCAAACTGGTCTTGTAGATCTGGCATTCCAACCCTGCTATCGCACAGCAGTCTCGCAGCACTGCGACGCTTGGTCCTGCCTGCTCTAATCGCTTCTGTATACTCCCTATTTGATTTGGAGAGAGAATTCCCCCGTGTGTATGAACCATCTGAGTTACACACGAGTATACGTTCCCCGTGAATATTTCGGACCGATTCGCAGGCAGGAGAAAACTACTAAATTTCTCAAAAAGATTCATCTGAGATTAGACGATTTAGAATTTCAGTGACATTGTTCTCGCTTCTTTCCTTTCCGATTTCTTTGTTCAACGATTCAAGATTTGACTTACATTGATCATGATGGGTAAAGATCCATTCAATCTTATTGTTTAACTCAGTTTCTGAAATCCAATTTAAGTCAGCGCCCAGGCCAATGCCAAAATGTGATACCTTCGCTGCATTTCCGTTCTGTTCCCATTGTTTCGACAACGGCAGGACAAGTTGAGGCACACGGAAACTAATACATTCCAAAACACTGTTCATACCACCATGATTAATCATCATATCTGCATGTTGTAATACATGAGTTTGAGGAAGGGTGTGAAACACATTTAAGTTTGTCGGGAGCGGATAAAGGAAATCGCAGCGGGTTCCTCCGCCCAACGATAAGATAAAAATAAGGTCAGAGCGCCTTTCAGCAAGTTTTCGAAGTTTTAGGAAAAAACTTTTTACACGAGGTTCAAAAAGAGAAGTCATTGTCCCAAGCGAGCAGAAAATCAATTTGGTAGCCGGATTGACACATCGTCTACTTTTGACCTCATCTAAAAGATCTCGATAACGCTGTGTCAGAGTCTGGCTCGAAGACCTTGATGACCCATGCAAAGCTAAGTGATACACATTTTTCGGATATGAACCTCGAAAGTCGAAACTGGAGGGTGCCAGAATCAGTTTCGGTCCACTTAGAAAGGACCACTTGAATGCGCTCCTGAAAGTTATCTGCGGCAAAAAATCTATGTTGTGTTCTCTTCCTAGACGATGGGAAAAAGTGAAGTAGCATTGTCCGAGTGAGTTTAAATTAAGAGCTAAAAAGCGATAAACATTTTTACTGAACTCGAAGGCCCAAAAAATACTATTTAAAAGTGTGGACGGAAGTGATTTTTTCGGCCCTTTGGCGATCGTATAAGGCGGAACCGATGCATCTGGACCGTTAAACGGCTTGGTGCTAAAAGTAATCGCACGTACACCGAAACAACGATACCAAATCAATCGATAATTGACGTCCTCATCTAACAGAACAATATCTGCATTGATCTCTTTGACGACTTTCATGTATCGCTCGACCATAAGCTTCCATTCATCGAATTTGTGGAGACCTAAAATACGAAACAACGAAAGGCCTTCCGATGTCAATTTTGGTACACCAAGTTGGTAAGAAATGAAAATAAATCCTTCATTTGTTACCTGCGTAGCGAACTTTTCTTCACCTATAAATACCACTTTTATATCTGAATCACTCAGCCTTTTCGCCATGCCAAAGGCAGCAGTATAGTGACTCGAATATTTTTGTACGTCAAAGAGAACTGTTTTCATATAAAAAAATGTAACCGCAAGTATAAGTAGCATATATACCTGATTTACTTTTCTTTAATCAATCTTTTTTACAGGGCGATGGAGGTCAATCGGTTAGGTTCACTTCTGAGGATGTGTTGAAAAAATATCCTATTTTACAGCGCTTTTTGATCAAGATGATCTACGACAATCTGCATATTTACACCTACCTTATTTGCTTTCTGTTATAAAAATGTTGGTTATGTCTGAACACATTGATATCATCATTTACGGTCAAAACCCAATTTTTAGGATATTAAGGGGCATCTTACTTGTAGTTGAAAGCTTACGACATTATCAATTTCGTATTTGGGTTGATACTCCAGCTGGTTTCGATGTGGGTGAGCAACTGATCACAGCATTACGTTTGAATGAAGCAGGAATCCAACATCGCTTGCCTGATTGCAGCATAGTTGTTTTGGGAGCCTATCATTTTGTTCAATTCGAGGGCACTAGAATTCGATCGGACCGGCTAAATCGTTTGGCTGATCTGGCATGCTCATTTGGGAGTTCGGGCCAAAAAGGATTTCTGGCCTTTATAAACAGTGGATTGGAGATTCCAAATGACTTGTTTTTAAAGTGTCTTCGAATAAGTGGATGGCAAGATAGCTCCATTGGCGTTTTGGGAATCAAATGTATATATCCGGATGGTGCGGTCTGCCATGTCGGTTCCACCCTTTTCGCCGACAGCGGAAGAATTACGCTTGCAAGAAGGCCTGCTTGGGATATAGCATCCCTGCCTGGTTATCCCATAGGGGCGAGCGTATCATGCCTCCATTTCCTATTAACTAAACATGAGGTGTTCGAACGAGTTGGTGGCTTTTCCAACAAATATCAACAGTACCTTTTTGATACCGAGTACTGCATAAAGTGCCTGTTGATTGATGTTCAGTCGATTATCCATGATGATGTAACAGCAATCTTTTATGGGAACTCTGGAAGAACCTATAATGGTCGGCGTATCGTAACCGAGCGCTCTGAGTGGCAGAAAGTATTTTTCCCCTTTCTTCTAAAACGACTTGCTAAGCTGTATGCCAAGAAAATAATTTAGCTATCAATGAAATATTACGCAACTATCTGCGCAATTGCCAAGGACGAGAACGATTATTTGGTTGAATGGGTCGATTATCATCTAAATCTTGGATTTGACCATATCTATCTGTATGAGAATAATTGTAGACATAGCGCCGTCCAAATGCTCGTACAGTTCATAGAGGGGAATAAACTAACGGTGCGCGAGTGCAGGATTGACCAAATTCCCCAACTGAAAGTTTACAACCACTGTTTGTATGAACATCATGACGATAGCAGGTGGATAGCCTTCATCGACATCGACGAGTTCATCTCTCTCTCCTCGTGTAAAAACATCGGAGATTTTCTTTCTGCTTATGAGAGCTTTCCAGGGGTGTGTTTAAATTGGATGGTGTATAATGCTAATGGGCATTTGTCGAAGCCGGAGGGTTATGTTAGAGAATGCTTCCGGAACCCAATTGTCCGGGAGGCGGACATCAATAGGCATGTTAAAACAATTCTCCAACCCAAGATGACGCGTACCATTTCTCATTCCCACTTTGGAACGTATCTCGACGGGCTTTTTGCAGTTAATGAAATGTTCGAGCCGGTGCTCAGCGCATTTTCGGACTTCAGTAATCAAAAAGCGCACATAGATCACTACTATACAAAAAGTTATCAGGAATGGGCGAATAAATTAGGCCGAGGACGCCCCGATCTGGTTGATCAAAGTACCATGGAAGAGTTATTCTGGCGATATAATCCGGACATGTTACATTTGGTTGACGAAGCAAGAACTCAATACCTTCCCTCCCCAATTCGCATAAGCCAGCAGCTTGTCCCCTCCTACATGCTCAAGCAATCATGGTCATCTTTTGCCTCGCCCGATATTTTAGATATTCTGAATCTCATTTGGGCTAGCGAATCAAAATATCTTCTGCCAAATAATGGAGTAGTATATGGGATGTTTGGCACAATCCTAGTGAAATTCGAGTATTCGAGGATTTCCGGTGATCTCAGCGTCTTTGATCAGGGTCAAAAGCAGTTATTGGAGCTCGTTAAGGCGTTACTTCTAGAAATTCGGAAGTCTGCCACGACGGATTTTTCTTACAAAAGTGGGCTGGCGGGTATACTGTCGGCGTTGTTATTTTTTGATCTTAGTGGGATGTTTGAAGGCAGCTTTGAAGCTGTCAATGCTAAATTAAGGGCGGAGTTCCGAAATTTAGAATTCGACACCATGATAGAATTCGGCTTTGACTACGGCCTCATTGGATACGCCAACTATTTTCTTAATCAGGTGGTAAGAACCATGCCTGGTGAGCAGGAAACTTGTTTTGAATATAAGGCACTAGACACAATTTGTGAATACATACATGCATATTTACTTGGTATAGGGATTGATGAAGAGGGCGAGGTTGGAACAAGGTTGGCGATGGAAGGGGTTGGCATACTGTGCTGTTTAAGAAAAATGTTGGTCTACAAACTGACGCTCATCAATAGGCAAGTCATGTATGATTGCATAGCTATAATTGTAGATAAAATGACGTGGTACATGGAGGATGTGAATTTCCACAAGACTTCCAAGATCCGTTTCGCGGTATCCCTTTTGCATATTAGCGACTATTTCGATAGTGTTAGTTGGAAACAGTTTGCACAAAAAATACTTGTAACTGAGATTACGACAGAGTGCCTTACCCAAATTTGCATTGAGGAAGTGCCAGTTGTTCTTCTATTGATAAGAAGAGTCTGTATCTCATTTCCAAACTTAAATCTAGGCAAGAGCAGTGATTTTGGCCATGAATTAATAGCCTTGGGGCTAAGACTACTTAAAGATCAGTTGACTGGTCAGAACTGTGTACCTCGATTCTCCTCGGAGGCTCAATTATCTCTTTTAGGCCTTATTGCTAAGGATGAACCACGTTGGGATACTTATATCACTTTAACCTATTGACAAGTAATTGAAATTTGGAAGACATAGAATTTGCCCCCCAATGCCAAAGCTGGTATCAGGATACACAAAAGTTGAGTTTTCGCCCCAATTCCGTCAGCCTCGCCGGCGGGATACTGATCTCATAACAACCGTAGCCTACACGCCACGAAGCCGGCCAGCGTCGTCGCGTGCGGCCTACGGAAAAAGCACATCGGCTAAGCGTCGCTTCGCGGAAAGGCTGGAGGATATTTTGGTGCCAAAAAACCGGGTTGAAAATCCGCGATGAAACTGTAAAGTCAAAAATTCAAGCCTATATAGTAAAATCGACCCTTAAAAAGTAAGGTGTATAGTTAATCTGCTGTTAGTCCCAAAAGTGTATAGCTATTCTGCTTAAAGTCATTCTGCTTAGAGACAGATTCGAACAAAAGCGAACAAGTTCAAACTCATTCGAACGATTTCAAACACTTTCAAACAAATCCGAATTTTTTAGAATCGAAGCGAACAGTTTCGAACGTGGGTATTGGTTTTCTCCCTAGCCAGCTATCGCCGGTACGTCGCAAAAAGCGACTCCCCGGCGGGCGCTGGCCATGGGCAACCCCCTGGACCCCTGCTATTCGCCTTCCGGCTCATAGCCAGACTTAAAACGAGATCTGTTTTATTGAGAATAAGGAAGATCCCGATTGAACATCACGTAGCTCTTTTGCTGAGGTAGTCATTGTGACTTGGCCATTTACAGCCATTATTCGTGTCGATATCGTCAGGTATTTCCTGGGTTAATAATCGAGAAACCGCGATTCAATAGCGTCGCACCATTAGAGTTTGGCAATGTGCGATGATGCCATCAAAAGGAAATTATTGTTGCCTGGAATGAAGTAACGAGCAGCGTAACATTTGGACCGCTTGTCAATTGATTACCGGTAAATAAGTTTATTGTAATGTATGTCCCCGAGGTGCCGGTATTAGTTAAATTAGTTTGACATACCTAACTCTCCTCGCTTGAAAAAACTTCTACTTCTTCCGATTTTCGCATCTTCCTTGTTCTTTACAAAAGGATTAGATCTCGATTTACATCATTTGTTAGGTCGATGCTCGGGCAGTAATGCCTATTGCTCTGCTTGTAGCAACTGCTCAGCCTGTAAGAACTGCGCTGTTTACGGAGGTAGCTGCGCGGTTTGCTATACTCCCAAAGTTACAAAATCGGCGCGCACACCCAGAGGGGGCAAGTCTCGGTCTTCGGGCAGTTCGAGGAATTCTTTTTATTATTCCTCGAAAAAACATCATCGAGTTCCTCAACCATCCGGTGTAACGCGCGTGCCCAGTGCTTCAGGCATTGGTAATCAAAATGAGATCTCAAATCATTCGCGAGAATTGAATCAGCGAGACGACGCTGAGGTTGCGCAAAGAAACACCCTACAGGTGCCTGATCAATTTTTAACACCTCTGCCTAAAACAGATCGAAAGTACTCCGTGGAAATTCCCGACGATGCCGAGATCATCATGGTGATCGTCAGTAAGGCTAATCTCAGGGAGCTGGCTACTACGAAATCGGCCATTATCGAGGAAATTCCGTACGGCAATTCGCTGATAAAATTAGGTGGAAGCGGCGACTGGATCAAGGTACAGACCATCGATTCAGGCACCGTCGGTTTTGTTTTCTCCGAGCTTGTCCAATAAGTTGGTTTACAATTTGACGACTATTTAAACAAAAAATAATGCTGTCAAAAGTTCATTTTTGGGTTACGGTCATAGTACGTTGGATCAGTCTACTGTTTCAACCTGATAAGAGCATTTCTCTGAAACGGTTCAGGTCGCCAGATGGTGTAATAGTTTGCAAGTGGAAAAATGCACTCTGGATAGAGCTGCCATCCGGTCAACGCAGTTCGAGTACTTCATGGGTCTCCGGAAATCATGCGTCTGGCGTTGTAGCGGGCCATGTGACCGTACACGGATTTTACCGAAAACAGTTGTACTCCGCTACCGCCCTTCTGTTTAATGAATCGTTTGCAATCCAGCCATTTAGATGCGTTGTTAACGAGTCCCCAATTGCGTTTCAGCAACGTCTCCACACAATCACCGCTCGACCGATAAGGGTCTCAGGCGGCATAAAACAAGTCAAATCTAAATCAATTGAAATAAAGCATAACACCTTCTCTAAAATCACTCTACCATGATTCGCGACTACTACGAATTGCAAAGACCCGGATGGATGATGCGCTTTTTCTGGCGTTGTGCCGGAGCTGACAAGTATCTGCTTGAAAGAGCAACCTATACAGACCAGGTTAAATATATGTGCTTGGGCGGTATCGTGATGGCAACGGGTGTCCTGGCCGGAATTGCCGGTGGTTATGCATTCTACACAATCTTCTCGCCCAAGAGCGCGGACGTTCTGAACAAAACTAAAACGCTGGTCGAAAATTCAGAGTACGTTGGTGCCGATGCTACGACAGTGGCGCTGGCGATAGGTTTCGGGATTCTTTGGGGATTGATGATCTTCAACATCGACCGGTTTATCGTGACCAGTACCGGCAAAGGAGATGGGACCGAGAAGATTACCTGGGATGAGTTTAAGGGTGCGATCCCTCGGATTATTATGGGGATGATCATTGCGATTACCATTTCAAAGCCGGTAGAAATCAGGATGTTTAAAACCGAAATCGATCTTGAAATAAAAAAAGAACAGGATAAGGAAAAAGAAATTGGAATCGATCAAGCGAAGAAAAATTATGCGAAAAAGAATGAGGAGATAAAGTCCAAAATGAATGCTTCCTATGACAAAATGAACAAACTGGATAGTCTTATTTCA
This sequence comes from Dyadobacter sp. SG02, assembly GCF_900109045.1. Taxonomy (GTDB): domain Bacteria; phylum Bacteroidota; class Bacteroidia; order Cytophagales; family Spirosomataceae; genus Dyadobacter. Next base: position 13,102 of record NZ_FNYL01000020.1, on the reverse strand, counting down.
TTCCTTACTATTCAGTTCAATGATGAAGTACGCGGTAAAGACGGGAGTGATCCCGGCTATGCTGCCCGTGCAAAAGCTATTGAAGCGCAAATAATCGGGCTTAAAAATGAAAAGATTAGAATAACAAAAACTTCGGACTACCTCAACAATGCCAGCGAGGAGAAGCGCCTACGATCAGAGTTTACAGCCGATATCGCGAGCGCAGAGCAAAAAGCTGCAACGTTGGATGGGTTGCTGATTCGCATCAAAAAGGCACATGAAATAGCAGGCTTTTGGATCACGCTCTTCATCACATTGCTTTTTATGGCGATTGAGCTCACTCCCATCTTTTTTAAACTTATGCTAACCAAAACCCCATACGATTATCTTTCTGAAAATCGGGATGAGTTGATCAAGGCGGAGCACGGCATCGAGACAAAGTATGACTACTATAAAGACAAACTAGGCCAGGAGCGGCACCTGACGGTCAATCACCAGGCAGAAAAGCTACTATTCGAAAAATCGAAAATTATAGAAGTTCAGAAGGAGCTTTCGGGCTATGCCATAGAGAAATACAAGGAACAGGAAAAGGATAAAATTGACAGAAATCCGACAGACTATGTCCAGACTGCCTGAGAAATATCGCTCATGGGCAAAAAACATATTACACAACCTATGGGCATTGTCCGGAGAGGACAAGTACATCATCAGGGATTCGGCTCCCGCGATCCAGCAGCGTTTTACACGCATTAGTCTGGTGGTTGTGGCGATTGGTATAGTTTGCTTTACCGGTAGTTTTACGTTTTTCGAATATGCGTTTGATCTACCTGCCTTGGTGGAGCTCGTACTATCACTGTTTGTCGCCGTTGTTATTGGCAACTTGTATGTGTTACTGCTTTACACGATTACCCCACTGATTTTTGATAACAAAAGGTCGCAGTCTATGGACCAGCAAAAGTATACGCTGATCGGCGCATTCACGATCCGGATTTTCTTTATTATTCTGATTGCCACCAGCATAGCACAGCCCCTTGGCGTATTGTGTTTGTCTCGTTTTGCCGATGCATCGATTGAGAACTATAAGAAGAAATATCTCCAAGAAGCGCTGACGGCAGCAACAAGTGCAATCGCTGCTGGGGAGGACAATGTAGAGGAACGGAAAAGCCAGGTCGAAGCAGAACGTCTTGTTGTTTCTTCGTTGCTCGATTCGAGCAACTTTTTTGTGCAAAGGATCAGGGTTCTGGCAGATTCTAATTTGGCGTACTGGGGTTTAATGATCGCAATATGGGCGCTATTTTTTTATCCAATTTACCAGAAATACGACATCCGCAATCAAAAGCGGTTTTATCTGCAAAAAAAGGAAGTTGAAGACCGGATCGTAACGGATGCATACGTACAGTTCAAGTTGCATTATGAGGGTTTGATGGTGGACCGACTTTCAACATACAATTCCTTACTTAAACATGCGCTTGTACCGGTGATTGGGTCCATCGACAGTGTTGCCCCTGGTCACGCTGTAAAGATGTATGACGAGCTATTCGCAGAGACTGAACCGATCCCATTTGAAAAATTTGAAGCCTGGCAAGATCCACCCTTCAGAACGGTGAAGAAAAAAGACGACAGACCCGTCCAGCCGGAATCGGCCCTTCTGAACCTGTTATATCCAACTAACGACCAGCCTTCAAAAAGTTAAGCTAAAATGGATCACCGACCGCGCCATAACGGACATTTCCCTTTCACCAGAATTTCGGAGGACGTTGTCGACGTGGCTGTAAGTCAGGATTTGATTATTGCCCGTGAAGAAATTGGGCTTTTTAAAGACGAGAATGGCAAGGAATTTCGACGAATCAGGACGGTTCGGAAAGTTGCCAGGCGAACATTTTTAACTGGTAAACTGAAAGGCAAGTACTGGGGCTACCCGTCTGAAACAAAGGATCGACGAAAGGACATAGGCGATTTCTACGACATCACGATTTACGAGTCGGTATTTTTTGTTGATAAGTGTGACATTAAGACGGACAGGGAGATCAGCTATCGGGAACTCATCACGGAAACTTCCAGAAAACATTCCTGTCAGAGCCAGCAAATTCACTTCGAACAGATCTCTGAAAATATATTGGTCGTTCAAGACCACGAATCCGTGCAACGATACAAAATGGACCTGCACGAACCAGCGCTCTTTAATCCAAGGCTACTTCACAGTATGCATCAATCAAATGGCACAGAAGTGTTTGGCACGATTGAAAGTCACATCTGCGGTTATTTGGTAGATAGTGTTATCAAAGTCGAGGAAACGGTTGAGGAAGTCGAAAAAAACCTCGAATCAGTCGAGACAACGTCTGTTACCACGCAGCCTGAAAAAGAAGATTTTGGAACGACTCAGGACACTGGCGAACCTCCTATTCCTCCAAAACCTCCCAAATCTTCAAAACCTTCAGAATGGGAATGGGGTTTACGGCACAAAGAATCCATCTTGTTCCTGCTCCTCTTTGGTTTGGCAGTAATACTGATACTTGTTAAGTCCCCCTTACCCGCTATTCTGGTCGCTGTGGGGACACTGCTGCTATTATTCTGCCTTCCAATATGGCGAAGTCGGCTCCCTTGGTGGCTATTGGCGGCCTTCGCTTTGTTTTTTGGGCTGTTATTATGGAATTCTTTCAAATCAAATCAGCCAATCATCGAAGGCCTATCCTCTCTCGGAGGCGCGTCAAAAAGCCAAGGAACTGCAATAGACGGAAATCGAGGAGCTAAAGCAGGCCAACAAGGTGCAGACAATCTAATAAAGCCGGAGCGTGAATCTATTGATGACTTAGGGCAAAGCGCAACTGGCGGGAAGCGTGTCGATTCCGCAAACTCAAATCGATCGACTACCCCAAAGATAAGTGCTGGTGCCGAAGCTGTAAATTCGCCTAGTAAAACGACAGATACTCCCGAACCAATTGCGTCCCCTGCGTCAAAAGAGCAAGTAACCTCTTTCGAAATGTACCTCAACCGCGGTTTGAAGGCGGTCGAGGATGAAGAATATGAACTGGCAAACCAGAATTTCAGGCAGGCAGCAAGGCTATCGCCAGGACATCCACGACTCAGATCACTGGCCGACTCCTACAAGGCAGTCGCCGATCAAAAATGTGAGCAGTTTAAACGGGCCAATGCAAAGGGTCTGTCCTATATACCAAACAATTATTATCAGTATGCAGCATCCCTCACTCAAACAGTACCATTGAAATGCGATTAGCCATCACCATCCTTACATTCATAATGCTCACGGTCCTCCGGTCGGCCTGGGCGCAAGAGAAATTTACCAAGAAGGAATTGTATGCCGTTTGGATGGCGGCGGAAGAGAAGCTCGATGAAGGGCAGTTTAATGAGGCATTAAGCCTCTACAAGGCGTATCCAAAGGACTCCAGTTTCATGCTACGTTCGCGGCAAACGCGGTTGCTGGTCGACCTGGCTGCGGAAGGCGATCGATTGCTTAAGCGAAATCAGTCCGCCGAAGCACTAGATAAATTCAAAGAGTACAGAAAATTTAAAGACATTGGTTCGCTCCACTTTTTCGAGGAAAAAATTGAAACATGCCTTCAAAACATCAATAAAGAAAAATTAACCGAGCTGACTTCTCAGCAAAGAATTATTACTGGCTTTGAATTTGCTCATCGTGGTCGTCAGAAGTTGAGTAGGCTCGACACTGCCGGGGCAAAGAAAGATTTTAATAATGCGAAGGCCTTAGGTGGTAATCGGAATAATATACTGAAAGAGCAGTACGTCGACGGCCTTCGGACAACTGAAGATGTCAGCAATTGGGGAAAACGAAATCTCGGCGCTGCAGCCGATTCGCGTTCTACTGAGGAAAAACTTAAAGGCTTAGAAAGCTATCGTGAAATTCATAATGTTAATCTTCCAGGTGTCGAAGATGAAATAAAGCTCCTGAGAGCAAATCTCCGCGGTGACGCATCACTTGCCGATATTGCCGGAATGTGTGATATCGATCTACTGGTAAAACAGGTAGAAGCAAACAAGTCGAGAATAAATAGCTCCGAGTATTTCCTGAGCAGACTTAAAGAGCTTCAAAGCACAAGGCAGAAAATAGCGGCTTTGAAACAAAGCTCTGTCCATGTAGAGACGGTTCGTAGCGCATACACAACCCTCTTTTCATGGGTCGACGAACTGCCAACCGAGGTTCGCCAGGCTGTTAAAACATGCGTCGAGAAAGAGTATGCAGCTTATTCCGCTCAACATCCAGTTACACCTTCGCAAAATTCTCAAAAATGTGAGGGAGAGGATAGTTTCAGACAAACGCTATCTCTTATAAGGAAAGAGTTATCGAACTGCAATTTGAACAGATCGAAAGCTCTATGGGGACAAGCCGTTACTTATATCCGCAGTTGTGAAAATTCGGCGTTTTTGTTGAAAGCCAACGCAAGTTTGCTGGATTCAATTTCGCGCTTTACGAAAAACGATAGCTTACTCGTCAAATACCGCGTCAGTGTGAAAGAATTCGCGAACGCAAGGGATTGCCAGAAGCTACGTGAAGTTTATGAAAAAATGCAATCGCTTAAACCATGTGATGTTGTAGGCTTGGAACGCGAATTAGGCGACGCGCTTGTCATGGTGAATAACTGCAAGGCAGATAGTTGGTTTAAGGCACAGCTCGTTGGTGGTTTTTATGGTGTAAGGCCACACTATAAGATTGGTGATGCTGAAAGGGACATGGCCATGGGTTGGATGGCAACGGCAGGCGTCGAACTGACTTACATTGATCACAAGAACATCGCTGAATTCGTAGCAGGTGTTCATTATTTCAGGACTAATTACTATTCGAATGGTGCATTCGGCTCGACCAATGAGGACTTTACTATCCAGGGTGTTACCGGATCATTGGGTATTAAGCTCCATTTGCCCAACACGCGCCCAGAAAGCATCAGGCCCTATCTCAAATTCGGTCCCGAAGTTCATATTCCGGTGTCCTATACGTATCGGAATTATTCCACCAGTGCCACCACTGATGGCGTCGATCAGCTCCAAAAGACTGTTTTGTCAATTTATGGAGGTCTCGGCATGGAGATTCAAAAGAAACAGTTTGGCGCATTCGTCGAAGTCCTGGCTGCGCCGGGTCTGGGGAATATTTATAACAGTGGTGTGTCTCATTTATCAACAGCCAAGGAGAAGGTTGAAGCTTCCTTGACAAGATTTGGAATCAAATTGGGTCTACGGCTATGGTGAGGCTGTTGGCTTACCCACGATGTGAGCCTCTTCAGTTGGTGTTGATTTTCAGAAATACGATGACCATAGGTGCATTTGATTAATAAATTGGTAATTAACGTATTAGCAAATGCGCTACACTTCCATCTGGTGGCGAGCTTTTTGACATAATTTTGTCCGAGCTTTGTTTGAAGCCAAATTCAAAACAAAAGTGCTTTTCCCTTTCCGTGGACCTGAAAGTTGCGTGGATTGTCCTTTCAGAGGTTCGTCATGCAATCACACATCAGCAGGGAAGAATAGAAGTTTCGAAAGTTAGACTTACCAAGCAGCATGCCTGGCTCTTTGACTGGCTTTTCCCAAGCTCGTATGATTGTGATGGGGGCAGTCAAATCACCATCAGTTATGAAGACCTGAAAAAATCGCTCGAGTTCATAGTCTCTTTGGCTTTTATGTTTTTCAAAGCCGCGTCGATTTCAGAGAATCTCGACTGGGAGTCTTTTATCAAAGTACCTCAGAAGATGAATGAGAACTCGATAACAATTGTTGAAAAAATTTCGGACGAAGATTCGAAGGCTGTCTCAAAACTTGTCTAAAATAACTTCATGTAGAAGCTCCGATCGCATTAACGAAAGTACTTGGGGAGGTGAGCACCATCGGTTTCTTTTTTATGGGAGCGGATGCAGCTGAATCGATGATGCAACGTGACAACCTTCGTCTTATGAAGTGGACTGGATTGATGTTTTGCAACTGTACAAAAACAGGATTAATCACTGGTTTTCAATTGGTTGAAGGTATGTGTACAAATATTTCTTGGCGCGACTAAAAAATTCTTTTGGGGCTAAACCATTCAGTACATTGTTTGCCCTGAAATGGTTGTAATCCATCGAAAGTCTTTGATTTTTGTCTCTAGCATCGTCCAGAGCTAAGAACCGATTGATGGATGGCCATTCAGACATTAAGTCGCCTGTCGGCAGCGATTTTCGGGTTATGACGGGAAATTGATACCATTATAACCGTCCAATTCGAACTTAGAATAAAAACCACTATCCAAATTGAAGCAGTCATTATGATTTGTGGCGAACGCTGAATATTATAAGTAACTTAAAAATTAACATTGCAGCAAAACCCTAACAGGATTAATGATGAACCGTATCAGTGACATCACAAGGCAAAAGATTGCCGATGAGATGAGCATCCGCAAAATCTGTTATTCAGGACGCCTCAGCGAACCGGATTTTTTGGGGCGGATATTTGATCTAAAGAAACTACCTTCAAGAGACCGTAGATACACCAACGCCTACGACGATATTTACCAACACACTGTCAATAACAACGATTGGGAGGACGACTGGATTTACACAGACCCGCGAATCAATTTTTTGCATTGTGAGGACGAAATATATTTGAAATTTCTTTCCCTAAGCGTCCACCCACGCATTAGAGAAAAAGTCACAGAAACAAATGAGCTGATTAGCCTCTATAACAGGTGTTTAGCGATAGATGAGTTTGAGGTTGTTCAGAAGGATTTGATCTCAGGAGTACCAGTATTTGCCGGACGACAAAAACTTATAGATCAAGCATATACCGATGCTAAGAAGATCGAAATAAAAAAGTACCTGGACACGAATTACGTCAATGGCAAAATCAACGTTATGACAAACGCCATTCATAACGACACAGACTTGGCTATTGGGACGGCGAAAGAGCTCCTAGAAACAGTTTGCAAATCTATTTTAAATCACAGAGGAGAACACTTGAAGCCGGAATGGACATTGCCGCAACTAATTAAGGCAACTACTTCAGCACTCGATTTTAAACCGAAAGGAGCTAGCGATCCTGAAAAAGCAGAGAGGGCAATCAGACAAGTACTTGGCGGAATAGCCTCAATTGTTCAAGGTGTCTCTGAATTGAGAAACGACTTTGGTACTGGTCATGGAAAAGATGCAAACTTCGTCGTAATCGAACCTAAATACGCCAAATTAATTGTTGGTGTTGTATCGGAGATAGCAATCTTCTATCTGTCAACCAACGGTGAGTTTGCAGAAATTATTGAGACAGAAGCTGTATGAAAGCGACTAAGCCGCTGATTGTGTCGACATTGTCAGTATGCGACAAACGGTGCGCTGAATAAAGGAACCGCTTGTTTTGGATCTTATTCCGTAGAGACTATTTCTGAATAAGAACCGGAAGAGCGTAATTAATCTTCACCGTCGGATTATTAATAGATAATTATGACTGATTCATTTGACGATATCACTCTGAGAAACCTTTCTGGTATCATCTCGGCTATTCTCACCCATAGCCAAATCACAGAACAATTGTCCAGTTCCTTAATTGCGGAAGCGAGCCAAGGCAGCAACAAAAATGATCGGATTTACTACTCGTTGAAAGAAAGACAACTGCAGGACAAATGTGGAAATAATGTTTTGGCTTTTGTGGCTCGAATTCTAAATCCAAAGAGATACAGTGATGAAGCTTCTTTTGAGCGTGACAGGACGGCAATCAACGAAAAACTGGTATATGAGGGGATTGAAATTGACAAAAGTGGGCAACCCAAGAGAGTAGATAAAGCTAGAACGATTTCAGAAGCAAAAAGACGATCTCAGAAAATCAAAGAAAAGGTTCATGGAATTGGCATTCACCCCAATATTCTTCCTTACTGTGAAGAAGAGTGGTTAAAGGAAAATTATTTTCACGCAATTTTAGAGATTACAAAGAGTGTTGCCGAGCGGCTCAGAGAATTGAGTGGATATTTCTCGGATGGTTCGGAGCTCGTTGATGACTGCTTTGGATTGGGTAAAGACAAAAGACCGATGCTTGCTTTCAACACCTTGACGACACAAAGTGACGAAAGTGAACATAAAGGTTTTGGCAATTTTTGCAAGGGATTTTTTAGCATGTATAGAAACCCCAAGGCCCATAATGCAAAAATATTGGAAGATACTCAGGCTAGTGAGATGACGGAGGTATTGGTTGTAGCGACTATCATCCACAATAAGTTGGATGTTACCTTGAAGACGGGGTACAAATAGGATAACAAATGCCTGCCATCGACCGTTGATATCGCTTTGACCGAGTAAAAAGACTACCATCTTTCAACACCTTTCTCGTGAGGAGAACAAACATCTCCAAAAGCCTTGATAATGAATTTAATTTCCAGTTTACGCCAATTTTTTTTCTTTATGGACGCGTGCAATATACATAAATCGGGAGAACCAAGGTTATAATGGCTCGCTGTTGATCACCATTTTATAGGAAACCTTACTAGTTAATCTTCACTCGCTTTTTACATGTCTACGAAACGCCGTGATCATTTGGATGATCAAATATGGCATGACTACAATGTCGTTCAAATAGATGAGGCAACGAGAGTAAAGGCTAAGCACAGAAATGTCAAAATCTTCAAGACCCAAAACCTCCCCCAAAAAAATGAATTTAGTTTTTGATGGGTATAAATACCCAGGAATGATAAATTCGAGGTAGTGACTCCAAAGTTGACCGGCAGCAGACCAAGAAGAAGATGAAGAAAAGTCTAACTCATAGCTTAGAGTGCTGAGAAACCACCCATACATTAGCGGGCCAATAATAATAAAAATTAGCATCAAGGGTTTCAACCAGCTCATTCCATGATTATTTGAGAAGTTTAAGAAAAGCGAGATTTTCTCTGCTGGGCGCTTCAAAAAGGAAGTTCCTTTGTAGTGAGCTGTTAGCTCCTTTGATCGGTAGTAATTTGCTAGCTCTCGATTGCCTTCCTTATTTGCCGCGATTTTAAGCTGCCGGAAGGCATCACTTTGATTATTAGTTAGAGTAGCTGGATCTAAACCATCGATACTTTCCACTATCATTGGCGTTGCCGAGTTAAAGAACTGAGTTTCGAAAATGCTGGAATTGCTGAATCTGATTGATTCTGGTATCGTGCAGTTAACAAATAACGTTTTTCCAAGAATAGAATCCTCAATTACCAATGGACACTTTTGTGTGTCGACGGCATGAAAAGACATTTCGCCTCGATTGATAAACTGGGACATAACAATTCCATCCACTATTTCCAAATTTTCAACTTTGCCTATAAAGTCTTTACTGAGAGACATATCTCTCAATTCCAGCCCTTTCATTGAAGTTATTACCCTTTCAGCCTGCCCACTTAGGTTTAACATTTTGATATCATTTTTGTTCAGAACAATTATCCCGGCCGATTGGGATTCCAGCTTAATTATTAGTTCTCCGAATCTGTTATGGACAATTTTGGTATCCCCAGCATTTCCTTTACTCAATAGAAAAAACCTTTTTGAGAAGGTCGACCTGAAACAGTTGAGAGTTAGTGAATGATGTGTTTGATAAGAAAAAATTGGTATTTCACACTGCAGCAAGTATAGGTCAATGACATTTTGTGAATCTTTTTCCCCTTCATTGTAAATTTCGGCAGAATCTATTTGTGCAAATTTGAAACTTATTTTTTTTATGTTTGCTCTGATGTAAAGCTTGTGGATTGATTGAGTCGGGACTAGAAACGTGATATCAAATAATGCACAGTAGGTGCTATTGACGGTAACACGATTCAAAGGTATCGAAATTTTAACATTTGCAATTTCGCCTCCATTGATATGCAGGTCAAGGTTAATTTTTTTTTCATGAAAACCATAGCTAGGATCCCCGATAGTTAAAGTATTTCCTTTGACATTTTCAAGCACCATAAAGCATTTCAATCTGTCATCAACCTGAATCTCTTCAAAATCAGCTTGGATAATTAGATATATGGTTGTGAGTGGTTTGCCTTCGTTATCAAATTCGATTTTTTCCTGGCCAATCTGTTGCCATAGGATTAAGGATAGATCGACTTTTACTAATGGCAGGGATTTCAGGACTATCTCAATGGCTTTTGGTGATGGAGTGTTCTTTTGTTGTTCCCTTATTTGATTAGATATTTCGTTTCTAAGGTCTTCGATTTCCATAACTGGGGTGCTATTGAGGGAAAGGTTAGTAGAAAATTCAATGTGGAAAAGTGATTTCTCAGTGTGAATGGCTTGACAAGACGTGGAATATTATAAACCTCTAACAGCTTTCAAACTACTCAATAATGGATAGTAAAACTAATGTTAGTTGCTGCCTTGCGATGGGTCAGGTAATATGAAAGAGCTATCTCGAAAGACAGGAGGCCTATCGAACCGACAGATTCCTGTCTAAGATGCCGTCGATAATAAGGGTAAAAATGTGGTATTACTGAAGTGCTAGGGTATCCGATTCAAGCAAATAATCATACATAAACGAGGTGGCTGGGTCTACGGATTCTAAAACTTCGTTTTCTTCGATGCAGGGTTCCATATCATCGAGAAAAAACAGATACACTAGAATTTCCGCTGTTGTGTTTTCTGTCAAGTCATCCATCATCCATTCCTAAGCAAGCTCGTCGCTCAGGACTGTCAGCATACTTTCTTTCGAGTCATGGATCCTTGCCAGTAGTGGCTTAGAGGAGATGGTTATCGAACTAACCGGATCCAACATCTCGCGCGTCGCTCAAATTGCTACAATGTGAAGTATGGCGCTTTCTTCACCCCAATATAGTCGGGGGCTTGTCAGCGGTTTTCTTTGGCTTGCCAGTCCTTTTATATTTTCCACGCAAAAGGAGTTCTTCACCCTTTGCGTTTTAGGCGGCAATCCCAGATGACATTTTCCGATTCATTCTTATAACCGAACCGGAATTTCTTAAAATCTTGTCGGGTTTTGTGATAACTACGAGCCAGTTTGTATGTTGCAAAAGCATACTCTTGAACTAAGTATCTGTTACTCTTGTCATGTTGGGGCAAGACTTTCAATTTTCCCTGAGAATTAATTTCCCATCAGCAAGCCGAACGAGTTCCGAGTTGGGCCGCCTCGCAGAGCCAGATTCAATTGTATCACCGCGGTCCGGCCGCGTGATACAATTGTACATCTGGCCTACCACGGAAAGACAGGTGGTTGCGCCTGATCTTCACCATGTCTGAACCAGCTGGATTCCGTGCCCGACAAACATGTTTCAGCCTTAAATGGTCACCAAAGATCTGAATTCGGGAACTAAAGGGAAATATAGTCCTAATTAAGTCTTTAAGCCCGATTGGAGCAAAAGGGCTGTTTTTGATGCTTTTCCTGCTGCTTTTTGCTCAATTAGGATTCTTTTACCTCAAAAGCGACCTTCTTGTCATAGATTAGTTAGACTGAGACCAAAATGAAGGGCCAGATCTTAACCTCGAACTCTAAGATTCATCCCCATAGGAGTCAATAAATTTTTTCTTACAAGCCCCTCTCACAATTGTGGCTGTTGCACAACACTACTGCTTGATTTGAGCTTTGACTTGCCTTTCAAGATATCGATAGTAGAACCGCTCTTGCCAACCTAAAGTAGCATAGGTGGGAGTAAATGATCTCATCTATGCTTTTTTTCGTGGAATCGGTCGCGCTTGGCGACAGCCCGGCCTTGTATTTTAGCAATTTCTTCAAGTTGTAGGCGATGGCGGCCATAATCATACATTTATTTGCCTGCTCAATGCCTTTTGCATTTATTCTACCCATGCCAGTATAATTGATTAGTGAACCAATTACCGGCTCGACAGTGCTGGAACGAAGCTTTTTATAGGTCTTGGCTCTATCGCTGCTCATTCTTTGGTACATCTGATCGTACAATGGCTTATCAAGTGAGTGCTTGATCCTTCTCGTCCCCATATAGTTCAGACACGTACTTTTTATTGGGCAGTTCATACAGTCTGCTGGATTGGTTCGGTAAATCTTTCTCTGGAGCTTCCTGTTTTTAGCAAGTTTTTCATAGCATCTAAATGTGGCATGCACTCCCTTTTTGCAGGTATATCGGTCATTCCCAATATCATAAGTAAATCCCTCTTCTTGCCTGTCTTTTTTGTAACTGGCAGTATTGGGAATGTAACCTTCGATGTTATGCTCAGCCAGAGACCGCATAGCATCTCCACTGCTGTAACCAGTATCTGCTAGTATTTCGTTGACTTGAATATTATGCTCCTGCATATTCTCGACAATTTTTTCGAGTATTTTGGGAAGGCTGACATTGTCAGCAGCATTACCCGGAAAAGCACCGATATAGGTAATAAGATGGCTAGCTGTATCAACACTGACCTGGCTGCGATAATACAGGTTCATTGGCTTTCCCGGCTTCATTGTTATTCGCGCATCCGGATCCGAAGGGCTAACGTGGCTCTCATTTGATGCAGGAACCCTTTTAGTCCCAGTAGTTTTATCGTTGCAAATTGGCTTTTCCAGCGCTGCAACATCTTTATCAACGTTGTCAGCTAATTCCTGAACGTATACGTTGGCATCGGCCATGACCTGTTTTTCAACCATCTTACTGATAGAAGCATTTGCACGCACGAGTGCACTGTCAATAGCCTGACGTTTTCCGGAGATCAAACCATGGTCTACACATAGCTTCAACACCTGTTTAAACAATGTAATGAACTGGTCTTCTCCATAAAGTTTGCGCGTACGACTGAGCGTTGAGTGCCAGGGGAATTCTTCATCTAAGTCATATCCCAGGAAGAACAAAATATCCATCCGCATTCGCGACGTGCGTATTATCCGCCTATCACTGGTAAGATTTTCAAGATATCCCACTAGCATCAGTTTCATAAACACGACCGGATCGATACTCTTTTGGCCTTCACTTCCATAATAGTCAGCCGTGCTCTTGTATAAGAAACGAAGATCAAGTATTTGGCTTAACTGGCGGTAGAAATTATCAGCCGGGACATACTCTGAAAGCTGAAAGTTGATGAACAAACGTTCCTGTTGAATCTTTTTTCCTTGCATGTACTGAAGTTAACCAAAATCGAGGTTTTAGCCAACACCTCCCAACCCCTTAATCTGGGTTTTGCAACATAGAAATCCAAGTGGGTTTAATCCTCATGAGTTGTGCAACAGTCAC
>NZ_FNYL01000002.1:857885-897061 GCF_900109045.1 Dyadobacter sp. SG02 | reverse complement strand
CCCATAATCTGAGAAAACTGCACCTCAAACAGCAAAAAGCAGCTGCATAGCAAGCAAAAAGGGTCAAAAAGCACTCCCAAGAGCGGCTTTTTGACTCTTTTAATCAAACCAGGCTTCTATGAAGTCTGAAAAATCTAAAACGGCCGATTTACAGCCAAATCGATTCGGGGCTTTTTAGTCAGCCCCAACGGGGCGTTGCCCCGGACCATGGATGATGGACCACAGACTCAGTTGGGCGTAGTCTCCGACTATGTCCGAGCGACAACTGGTCTCTGACCAGTAAGCAACATTAAAGCGACGTCACACAAGCCGGTCGGAGACCGGCACCCACTCGGACGTAGTTAGAAACTACGCCCAACGGGGCGTCGCCCCGGACCATGGGCGAAGATCACGCCGCATGCGCTACTCAAACATCCCGGCCTCCTTAATCTCGCGAAACGGCCTTTCAAAAAATTCCATCGTCGCCCGATTAAACTCTTTGGCGTAATGCACCAGCGTCGAATGCCCCGAATTAGGCAAAATCCACAAGTACGACTTCGGAATTGCCCTGGCGATCTGCACGGTATGTTCAGGAAGAATTACATCATGATCGCCACCGATGATGAGCGAGGGGCAATGCACCTTGTGCAGCTGTTCGAGCGAGATGTTCGGTTGAACGGCCATCAGGTGCATGAGTTTCTTTTGATTGCGTTTCAAAGGGTCGGAGATTTGGGCACTCAGGTCGGCATCCCATTCGAGAATCTTTTTATACGTCCATGGGTTCAATGCCGTGGAATCCGGCCAGAGATTGGCGCCGGTGGCGGCCAGTTTCCGCACTTTTTCGGGATGGCGCAATGCCAGCAGTATGGCATTGATCCCTCCGTCGCTCCACCCTATCACATTGCATGAATCAATTTTAAGGTGTTCCAGCAAACCGTGCAGGTCGTCGGCCATCATTTCGTAGGATAGCGAGTCTCCGGTGTCCGTAGACCTTCCCTGCGCCCGGCTGTCGACCAGTATTACTTTGTAAGACTTCGCGAATGCAATGAGCTGGTGCCTGAAATCGCGCATCGAGCCTCCGTTACCGTGGATAAACAACACGGGCTTCCCGGCGCCGTAAGTTTCATAATACAATTTCACGCCCCGCAGATCGGCGAAATGGCCGGCTTGGGCATTGCGACCCAGTAATGCGGTATCCGGCTTCACCCGCGCGGGTGCCTGCGCATATACATGAGCGCACGCCAGCCACCCGCAAAGGAGCAGGAGATTTAGTTTCATTTCCAAATCAGTTTTGAGGTTCGTACTTGCCAAATGTACGTTCCAAAAACGACTCTATCCTGGCTTTTTGCCGCAAATGGTGCCTGAAATGCATTTCTGAAAATTGAAACCATTCTTCCGCGCACAGGTAATGCAGGCCCGGGTGCCGGGCTTTGCCGTGAAACAGGCTCCGGGCGATCAAAAGATCGGTTTCCGCAACCAGCGTTTTCAGCCGGACGAGCCGGTCGATAAGGAATTGCTTGCTGCCCGGCTGGCGGACAAATGCATTGGACGGAGGCCCTTCCAGGATCGCGTCGGGAAATGCATTGTTGCGCAGCATGGCTTTGGCCTCGGAAGAGCATTCTTCCATGGCATGGTCGTTCGACGCCAGGCATACTTTGATCTGACTGAAATAAAACTCCGTTTCGTCCAGAATGTGCATATATACCTGCCCCAGCGACCAGGCAGCAGGCCCCGGCTGGGCAAGTAGCCGGGCAATATCGTAAGGTTCCAGCGATTGCAACCAGATATCGATGGTGTGGTGATAGTCCTTAACCCTCATGTTTCAATAGGTGCTGATGATATTACAAACCTAACCCGATCAGCGCTGAAATTGCGCGGGGTTTAACGACAATCAGCGGTGGTATTTGCGCCAAATGTGAGGCCGCGTGACAAGTCGGCGGAGGGATAGTCGGTATAGCCCCCATCGCCGCCCTGGTAATAAGTATCCGGATCACCTGCTGCGAGCGGGATGCCGAGACGAAAACGCTCCGTCAGGTCGGGGTTCGCAATATAGGGTTTGCCAAATGCAATCAGATCGGCAAGACCGGCCTGCAATGCCATTTCAGCCGTTTCGGCGGTGCAACCTCCTGCGAGGATGATCAGCCCGTCGTAGCGCCGACGCAAATCACGGATGTAAGCTTCCGGGATTTTACCATGGCCCACCGGTCCCTGGTCGGACAAATGAATATACAGAATGCCCATTTCCTGCAAAGCATCCACCATGTACCGGTGCGTTTCGGCCTCTTCGGCATAATCCGGCAGGTCATTAAGCTTCACAAATGGCGAGAGGCGAATACCCGTACGCTCCTTCCCGATGGCCGCCACCGTACCTTCCACGATTTCGAGCAGGAAACGGCTGCGCGCGGCAATGCTTCCGCCATAGGCATCGGTGCGGCGGTTGGTATGCGGGTGCAGGAACTGTTCGGGCAGGAAACCGTGTGCGCAATGTATTTCCACCCCGTCGAAACCAGCTTCGATGGCATTGATAGCGCCATGAATATGCTCGTCGATCAACCTGCGCACATCGGCAACGGATGCCTCCACAGGTTCGCTGATGGGCAAATGGATTTCACCCGCCGTCCGCATAAGTCCTGCCGCCGTCACCGCCGAAGGTGCGATCAGCGGCTGTTGTCCTTCATTATTGAGGTAATGCCCGATGCGTCCCGCGTGTACAAGCTGCATAAAAATCCGGCCGCCGCGCGCATGTACCTCGTCGGCCACGCGTTTCCAGCCGTCGATTTGCGCCCGGTTGTAAATTCCGGGGGTGCCCATGTAACCGATACCATTCGGCGCCACGGCGGTATTATCGGTGATGATCAGTCCGGCCCCCGCCCGTTGCCCGAAATACAATGCCGCCGAATCGCCGGGAACACCGTTCAATGCCCTTCTGCGGTTCATGGGGGCCATTACGACCCGGTTTGACAATTCAAGTCTGCCCGTTATCAGTGGTGTCAATAGTTTTTTCTCCGTATTCATAAATCACTTTTTTGAATACAAAACTATCCGCACCGCCAGCTCCCGGACAGTGACATTGCGTGGTTTTTTCGGTATTTTTACAGGTTATGAAACAAAAGACACTGCATCAGCCCTTCGAAGTTTACGTAGCCGACATGGATTGCTGGAACGAGCGGCCATTGATCTACCACTTCTTCGAGATCGTCCGGATCATGGACGGTACCGGCACGCGAGAGACGAACCGGAACCGGTTCCCGTATCGGCCGGGCAGCATTTTTCTCTTTACGCCCCTGGATTGCCGCGGCTTCGACGTCGAGACGTCCACCCGATTCTGCTCCATCCGTTTCTCGGAAGTGTTTTTATCCGAATACAAAACCGAGCAGGACAAGGAACGGGTAACGGCGTGGCTGAAACAGCTGGAAACGATTTTCGCGCACCATAACCGTTTCGAAGAACTCCTCATCCGCAACGAAGGCGATTGCAAAATGATCGCCTCGCTGATTGCCCACCTGATCACCGAATACGAGCAGCGGCAACCGGGCCATGAGGAAAACCTGCGGCACCTGGTCACGCTCATCCTCAATGTGATCACGCGCAATGTGCAGGACGGTCGCACGGCCGACAGCCCGGGCGCGAGGGAAGCGCTTATCAACCGGGTACTGCTGCATATCCAACGGCACATTACCGACCCGGAAAAATTACGTGTCGATTACCTGGCGGAACAATTCAACCTGTCGCCGAATTACGTGGGTGAATATTTTCGGAAATACACGGGAGAAAGCCTGCAAAGCTACGTCGCGGCCTCGCGCATTAAATTGGTAGCGCAGCGGCTTACCCAAAGCAACCTTACGGTAAGCGAAATCGCCGCCGAGCTGGGCTATACCGACGAAAGCCACCTCAGCCGGCAGTTCCGCAAACATCACGGCACCAGCCCGTCCGCGTTCCGGAAAGGCCTCGTGATAGCAGCCTGACGCGTCAGAGAATGCCGTTCGCCGCAAACTCCCGGGGCGTCATATTGTACAGGTCGCGGAAGCATTTGGCGAAATAGGAAAGGTTGTCAAAACCCACCGCGTAGGCCGCTTCCGACACGGCAACACCGTCAGAAAGCAATGCAGCCGCTTTTTTCAACCGGTAATTACGGATCAGTTCCACCGCCGAAAGGTCCGTCAGTGTTTTGAGCTTCCGGTTCAGGCTGCTGTTACTCATGCCGATCTCGCGGATGAGCTCGGTTACGCCAAAATCGGGGTCGTCGAGGCGGGTATCGAGTATACCATGTAATCTGTTCAGGAACGGGTCTGTCACCACCTCCTGGTCCGCCGGTAATGCGGCCGGCGTCGCGAACACCGCCCGCAGGTGCTCGTACAGGCGCGTCTGCCTGTCGAGCAGGTTACGTATGCGCAGGCGCAGCTCGGGCAGGTGAAACGGCTTGGTAATGTAGTCGTCCGCGCCGAGTTCAAGCCCCTCCACCCTGCTTTCCAGGGCCGATTTGGCTGTCAGCAGCACCACCGGAATGTGGCTCGTTTCGAGATTGGATTTAATATATTTACAAAAAACATAACCATCCATCACCGGCATCATCACATCGCTGATGATCAGGTCGGGCATGATTTCTGCGGCCATCGTGAGCCCTTCCTCTCCATTCCTCGCGTGATAGAACCGGTAAGTTTCGGCCAGGCTGTCGGATACAAATTCGGCCAGTCCCGCATTGTCCTCCACCAGCAGTATTTTGGGCAACAATGCTTCACCATAAGAACCTTGGCCGTTTCCATTGATTTTCGGGGCCGCATGCTCCGGCACATGCCCCACCTCGCCACGGCGGTAAGGCAAAGCCACCTTGAAAACGGTATCGAAGCCATCCACACCGCTTTTGACCGAAACAGTGCCACCCTGCAACCCGACCAGCTCCTTTACAATAGCCAATCCAATGCCGGTGCCTTCGTGGTAGCCCGTCGGCCGGTCGGCCTGGTAGAAGCGGTCGAAAATGCGGCCTAACTGCGCATCCGGGATTCTTGCACCGGTATTCGCGACGGCGATTTCGGTACCATCCGTGCTAGCATGCAATGTGACCAATATCCGCCCGCCGTCATTCGCAAACTTCACCGCATTGGAAAGCAGGTTCGTGACAATCCTTTCCAGTTTTTCGTGATCGAACCAGTAATACCGGCTTTCGAGGGAATTTTGAAACTCCAATTCGACATTTTTAGCCTCCGCAGCCATTTGGAAAGAGCCTGTCAGCATTTCCACGAAATCCACGAGATCGCCCCAGGCCGCATCGACTTGCGTAGTACCGGCTTCGAGTTTGGAAAGATCGAGCAACTGGTTGATCAGCCCGAGCAATTGCCGCGCATTCCGGTCGATCAGCGAGAGGCGTTTATTATCCTTTTGTTCACGCGGTTCTTCCAGCATTTGTCCCGCAGGCCCGAGGATCAATGTAAGTGGCGTCCTGAACTCATGGGTAATGTTCGAGAAAAACCGGGTCTTCATTTCATCCAGCTCGCGCAGCTGCCCGGCCTCACGCGCTTTCAGGTCTATTTCTTTTTGTTTAAATAAAATAGATTGCTGCATGCGGACGCGGTTGATATAAACCCGCAACAAACCATAAATCACGCCCAGAAATACCAGGAAATAGAGCCCGTAAGCCCACCACGTCTGCCACCACGGCGGACTGACGCGGATTTGCAGCGCCCGCACCTGCGTACTCCATACACCGAGCGTGTTCGACGCATTCAGCCGCAACACATAATGCCCCGGCCGGAGATCGGTGTATTTGGTAACGGGCGTTTCGGTTTCGATCCAGTTTTCATCGACGCCTTCCAGCTGGTAGCGATAGCGTATTTTATCGCTGCGGTTGTACTGCATTGCGGCGAATTCGATCGTGAGAAAGTTCTGCCAATGCGCCAGATCGAGCGATTGCATTACAGCCACGGGTGGCTCCCCTGCCGACAGGCGCGGGTCCAAAGGCGCATTATTGATCGAAATGCCCGTAATATATACCGGCGGGCGGTACGTGTCTTCGTTCGGTTGTTTGGAATCGAATGCGGTAATTCCCTCCATGCCACCCAGAAAAATGCGACCGTCGGGCAATGCAAGGGCATGGAAACGGTTGAACTCGTCGGCCATCAGGCCGTCCTCGCGGGTATAGGTCCGTGTGCGCAGGGTGTTCCGGTCGACCTGGCTTAACCCCTGATTGGTCGCTACCCACACATTGCCACGGAGGTCGGGGATGGCCGCATATACCACGTTATTGGGCAGGCCGTTTTGCCGTGAAAGTCTTTCGCAATGGCCCGTCCGCTTGTCGAACTTGCAAAGCCCGCCGCCGAAAGTGCCTATCCAGAGCAGGTTTTCGTCAAGCGGGTCGGCATAAAGGCAGTACAGGTTATCGCTGCTCAGCGAACCGGCGGGTGCATTATAGCCGTACCGCCGGACTCCTCCTGTCGCCTTGTCGATCCGGTAAAGTCCGCGCATGGTGGTAGCCACCCAGATGAACTGCCTGTCGGCCACTATTTGGTAAATACCCGATTCGATGCGTGGCCTTATGGCGTGCGGAAAACGCGTCCACGCGCCGCTGCGATAAGAGTACAAAAGGCTATCGTACATGGCCCACATGCGACCGTCGGGGTCTTTCGCAAGGCTGATTGCCAGTTCCGAGCGTTTGATATCTTTTATTTCAACCGGAAACGGGATGGTTTGAATGCGCCTCGTCGCCAGGTCGAGGGTGTAGAGCGGCGTTCTGCCCGCTGCGAACCACATTTTCTGCGGGCTCTCGAATGCGTATCGAAAATTATAAGAGAAAAGATCGGCCGGCAACCCGGCGATTTCGGACTGGGGAACTTTCAAAAAGTATTGCAGCAGGTCGGGAATAAAGTCGGAGGAATAAGGTTTTGTGATAAAATAGCTCGCCCTGAGATTGTATTTACGTATCCCCTGCCCGTTGGTACCCGCCCAGAGCACGTCGGAGCGGTCGATAAAGAGGCTTTTGAATTCGTGTACATCCGGCTGGACGGGAAATTCGGTCAGGCTGCCGTCGGTACCGAGCCGGTAGAGTCGGTTCATCCTGAAAAAGTACACACTACCCTTGCTGTCGGTCACGATGGGGTGCCTGTACTGGGCCTCGGTATCGCGCACGAGCGTGCGGAGCGGGCCGGTGCCTGTCGCCGGGTCCAGAAGGGCCATTCCGGTATCGTAAAGCAGCAGCAGACGGCCGTCTTTCAGGCCTTTCAGCGCATTCACCCGCTCATCGATGCCGCCCGATAGCGTGGCTGAGCGGTATTTTACAAAAGCGTCCGTTCCTTTTTTTTGTACAAAAAGACCATTGTTCGTTACCGCCCAGATACGGCCCTCCCTGTCCTCGCTTACCAGGCGTACGTGCGCTTCGGCAATGCCGCTCGTGTCGCCTGCCGAGCGATGGAAACTCCGCATTTTGCGCGTGTCGAGATGTATGTAGTCCAGGCCGCCGCCGTCCGACATCAGCCATAGGCGACGCTGCCTGTCGGCGTACATATCCCTCAAAAAACGCTTTCCGAATTGCTGCTGGTAGAATGCCTGACGCGAGAAATTGACGAATGTTTCGCGTACGGGATCGAAGAGGTCTATCTGCCCCTGATCCGAAGTAATCCAGATTTGCCCGCTCGCCGTGGTTTGCAGGTTTTCCAGCCCTAATGAAGAAAGCGATGCCTCCGCCGCGTCCGACGGTTGGAATACCCTGAAACTCCTGCCATCGTAACGGCATAACCCGTCGCGCGTGGCGAGCCACATAAACCCGCGGCTATCCTGGACGATGCCCGGTACGAAACCTTGCGGAAGGCCCTGTCTGGCGGTGATGGTTTCGGGTACGGGGAAACCCGTCGACTGCGCGTATAGCCTGCCCGGCACGCCCCGGCAGACAGCCAGCCCACACAGCAGCAAAACGACAAGAGGTCGGATCATGTAGAATTTCTTCAATTGGCAGTGCTATCAGGCTAATTTACGACAAAATGGCCTCCTGCGATTAAATTTGAACAGTTTATGACTAAAAATTGACAATTCCACAGCGCACCTGCATTCCATATTGCGGGCTGAAATGAACACGTATCATTCCGGCCTAGACTATGAAAACACAACTACTACGACCCCTTTTCACACTGTTCTGCGCACTGCTGGTCGCCACCATCGCCCATTCGGCGGTGATTTACAACAACACGTTCCCCAACAGCAATTTCAACACCCCCACGTCCATCAACTCTAATCTGACGAGCGCGTGGACGGGGATCGGCGACACACCGTATGCGTACGGGTACAACGGTAACAACTGTATGGCACTCTCTGCGCACAACCATGTCTATGTGCTCACAATTAACATTAAGGAAGGTTTCCAGGTTGAGCTGACCAGCATTACATTCAACAAGTTTTCCTCCGACAATGCGACTTTCCAGGTCCAGGTCGACGGGGTGAATTACGGATCATCCTTTACGTCGAGCCTTACAATGGCCAGCATAACCCGCACCAAAACCGTTTCCAATCTCCGGAACCGCATGGTAGTCCGGATCGCGGTGACGAACAGCACTACACCCAACCAAAACTACTCGGGTATCGACAATTTTGTCCTGAACGGAACCGTAACCAGCTACGACCCGGCCGCCGAAGCAAAGCCCGACGCGAATGGAATTCTGTACGTGGATGCCGGTGTAAGCATCCCCGGCGACGGCAGCAGCTGGAACCACGCGCTCAAACGCATGTATTATGCAACCCGCGCCGCCGCTTTGAAACCGGCTGTGAAACAAGTGTGGGTGGTAGCCGGCACCTATGAAACCGAGCAGGAGGATACACCATTCACACTCACCGACGGGGTGGGTTACTATGGCGGCTTTTACGGTGATGAAGACGACCTCCGCCAGCGAAGCATCATGTCCAACCAGACCATTCTCAAAGGCCGGGGCGGCCATGTGATCGCTGCCGCCGGCGCGGGCGCGAGCACGAGGCTCGACGGTTTCGTCGTCACGGCGGGAACCGGTCTTGCGGCAGGCGGGGCCAGACGGGGCGGGGGTTTATACATGAACAATTCAACGGGTATCATCGCCAACTGTATTTTCTACGACAACCACACCTTGCCGTCCGCGGCCGATGGGAAAGGCGGCGCGATTTATCTCCTCAATTCCAGCCCGACGATCCTCCAAAGCCTTTTTGCAGGCAATTCGGCCAAGGGTACGGCTTCGGGCATGGGCGGGGCGATTTATGCCGAGAATTCATCGCCCGTGATCCGCAACTGCACGTTTTCGACGAACGAAACCGGCGGAGGTTCGGCCCCCGGCAACGGGGCAGCCATTTTCGCGGCGGGTAGTTCGTCACCCGTGATCGAGAACAGCATTATCTGGGGCAACACCGATCCAGCATCTCCCGGCGGCAACAGCGCCATTAGCGGCAGCGGCACGCCAACGGTGTCGTACTCGCTCGTTCAGGGCGGCTTCGGCGGGGGTACCAACATCCTCGATACCGATCCGCAGTTTACCGACCCTTCGCAAAACAATTTCATCCAGCGTAAGGGAAGCCCTGTGACCGACGCGGGCAAGCCGGGCACGGACCTCTCGGATTTTCCTAAAAATTACGACGACACGCCCGTCGCGCTCGACGATAGCCGCAGGCTCACCAGTACAGGCATAGATCTCGGGCCATTCGAAGTAACGCCGAGCGCGATCTGGTATGTAAATGCCACGAGCACCGCCCCCGATCCTTCCGGCGACAGCTGGCCCAATGCATTTGCCACCATTCAGGCCGCGATAGATGTGGCTACCGAAGGCGATCAGATATGGGTCGCACGGGGTGAGTATCCCATCGGTACCAATCAGATGGCATTTCTGCATGGCGTAAAAATATACGGCAGTTTCGCGGGGACCGAAACTACCCTCGGACAGCGCACATTACCCATTGCCCACGGTGACCCCGCCACCGCCTCTGTGATTACGTCCGACATCGGCCCGGCCATTAACAATGACGGGAATGGTTTGACCCATGATGATATTTTCGACGGATTTACGGTAACGGGCGTATTCGGCGGCAACGGAGGGGCGATGCGAAATTCCGGCTCATCGTCACCCACCGTCTCCAATTGTGCTTTCCTAAGCAACTATGCGACTTCCGGCGGGGCGGTATACAATGAAGGTGGCGCCTCGCCGCAGTTTATCAATACGATATTCAGAGGCAATTCGGCCAGTTTCGGCGACGGCGGCGCGGTGGCTAACCGGATATCCTGCAATGCCGTGTTCATCAACTGCCTCATCGCCGGGAACTCGGCAAGTAACCATGGCGGGGCTATCGAGAACGACGGGAGTATAGTGCTCGTCAACTGTACCATCACCGGCAACCAACAGAACTCCGGCGGCGTGATCAGCGGATTTGAAGGCCCTGTCGTCGTTCGCAACAGCATTATTTATGGCAATGGCAGCGGAATCGGCAGCCAGGAAAGTACCATTTCTGTTTCATACAGCCTGGTGGAAGGCATGAATGCCAGCGAAACCGATCACAACCTGGCCGGTACCACCAACCCGCAGTTTGCCGGGGCGGAAGACTGGCGGCTGCTCCCCTGCTCGCCCGCCATCAACCGCGGTACCAACGAAGCACTGGGCGACCTCCTCACGCCCGCTACCGATCTGGCGAACAACACCCGCATTTACAACACCCAAACCGACATGGGCGCCTACGAATTGCAGGCAATCACGGGCCCGGGCACATTACCCGTGAGCGGCGAGCAGGCGACCCTTCCCGTATATGCGGGCGCAACCGCCATCACCAGCGATTGCAAGACATTCGGCCTCATCGAACCGACCGGCACGCCGGGATCGCTGGGCAATGTGACGATCAAAGCCTTCCTGGCGCCGGGCAATACCGTTTCCGAAGGACAGAAGGTATTTGTCAAAAGACATTATGACATTACCCCGACCGGTACCGACGGCCCGGCGAAAGTGACCTTGTTTTTTGCCAAAGCGGATTTCGAAACTTATAATACTGCCTATGGCAACGCTAACAATGCCTCCCTCCCGGCCAACCTGAAAGTGGTACAATACCATGGTACCAGTCCGTACGGGTTTCCGGGCACGTATTCGGGCCCTACCCAACTGATCACGAACGTAACGGTCACCGAAAGTGAAGACCACACCATGTACCTCGTTTCATTCCAGGTAACCGGGTTCAGCGGGTTCTTCATTTCGGGGCAATCCGAAGCCGCATTGCCTGTTACGCTCGTGTCCTTCCAGGCTAAAAAACGGGAACAGGAAGCGCACCTGCAATGGCAGACCACCTCGGAAATCAACAGCGACCGGTTCGATATCGAACGCAGCGCCGACGGCAAGCAATGGCATCTCCTGGGCCAGGTAACGGCCAAAGGCGGCGAAGCAACCACTACCGACTATTCCTATACCGACGCCTCTCCACTAGCCGGTACCAATATGTACCGGCTTAAAATGATCGACCAGGGAGCAGACGGCCCATTCGCACACAGTCGCATTGCCGTGCTGGAATTTGAAGGGGAAAAGATGGCTGTTTACCCCAATCCCGCGGTAGGCGTACCGACCGTGCAGGTGAAGGGGATGAAACCCGAAAACGTGCGGGGCATCAGGCTGTTCGATGTGAGCGGAAAGGCGCTGCTGCCGCCCGTAATACGGCAGGGAAGTATGGATATCCGCCAGTTGCGGGCGGGCACTTATGTGGTCGAGCTCGAAATGAGCGACGGCAGCCGCCAGAACCTGAAACTGGCCGTGGGGCAATAATTACAAACGCGAATACTCAACGTTCATAAAGAAGGGGCAAGGGCGATTGAAAAATCTGCACTTGCCTCATTATAATTTAGGGGTTTTAAGATATTGATGCTACTTTGAGAACCGGCATTAACCCGAAAATCTTAAAATCACAATGTCTCCAAACCCCTGGCTGGCCGCCGTTAAACGCATTCTCGCATTATCCCAAACCGGCCTCGCTTTTCAACCCGGTGATTATGACCGCGAACGGTATGAAGAGATCCGGCAGATCAGCATTGAGCTATTGGCCAATATCAGTAATGCTCCGGTAGAACAGATTATCAGCCTGCTACCCCACGAAATAGGCTATGTGACGCCGAAAGTCGATATCCGCGCCGTGATTTTCCGCGGCACCGACGAGGTATTGATGGTACAGGAAAAAATCGACAACGACCGCTGGACGTTGCCTGGCGGCTGGGCGGATGTGGGTTACACACCGTTTGAAGTGGCTGTGAAGGAAGTTTTCGAAGAAACCGGCCTGCATGTGGATGCTGTTCGATTACTGGCGGTTTTTGACAAAAGCAAACACGACCACCCGCACGAGCCCTGGTACGTTTACAAATTCTTCATTCTCTGCCATATCACGGGCGGCGAAATCCTCGAACAAACCACCGAAACTTCCGGAGTGAGCTGGGTGAAGTTCGGAAACCTGTCCGGGCTGGACATGTCGGTGAACCGGGTTACCTATTCGCAGATCGCCCAGCTCCTCCCCTTCGCCGCCGATCCCGGGTTGCCGGTTTTGTGTGATTAAAAAGGGATGAAACATTTCCTGAAAAGTTTGAAGCAAAATTTGAAAAAGCCCTTTTTGAAGTTTAATATAAACAATTGAAATACAGATAGTTAATTACTATTCTCGTCCAATGTAAAATTTAAAAACATTTGGTACGGATTCGAAAATAGTTTGCCCGGAGAGCCGGTAGCTTCGTCAGAAATTAATTCCAAAATCATGACAAGCAAAAAGGTAGTCTTCTGGGCATTCACAGTCGCGCTGGGCGGTTTTTTATTCGGTTTCGATACGGCGGTCATTTCGGGCGCGGAGAAATCGATCCAGCAATTGTGGGGCCTCACCACGGTACAGCACGGGTTCACAGTTTCCATCGCATTGATCGGCACGGTCCTCGGGTCGCTCACCGGCGCCATTCCCTCCGAGCGTTACGGGCGCAAGTACACCCTCTTCGCCATTGCCGTACTTTACCTGCTTTCATCGATCGGTTCGGCGCTCGCTTCCGACTGGATCTCTTTCCTGATCTTCCGCTTCCTCGGCGGCATCGGCGTAGGCATTTCGTCGGTCACCGCGCCATTATATATTTCCGAAATCTCTCCGGCCAATTCCCGCGGCCGGCTGGTAGCGATGTTCCAGTTCAATGTGGTGCTGGGGATACTCATTGCCTACCTGTCCAACTTCCTGCTCGTGGGCATGGGCGACAACGACTGGCGCTGGATGCTGGGCGTGCAGGCATTCCCGTCGCTGGTTTTCCTGGTAGCGATCCTTTTTGTACCCGAAAGTCCCCGCTGGCTCATTGTAAAGCGGGGCAGAGTGGAAGAAGCGCGGCATATATTGTCCGTCGCCAATGGCGGAATAGATGTGAGCGGCATTGTTTCGGATATTCAGAACTCCGCCCATGCAGGCTCTCGGAGCGGAAACAGCATTTCGATTTTTTCATCCCAATACAAACTACCGCTGGTGCTGGCGCTGCTCTTTGCCTTTTTTAACCAGGTTTCGGGCATTAATGCGATCATTTATTATGCGCCCCGCATTTTTGAGATGGCTGGTCTGGGCAAAAGCTCGGCATTGCTGTCGTCCGCGGGTGTGGGGCTGGTGAATTTCTGTTTCACCTTCATAGCCATAAACCTGATCGACCGTTTCGGCCGCCGGACGCTGATGTTCATCGGGTCGTTCGGGCTGATTGCGACGCTCGGACTCGTGGCGCAGGCATTTTACAGTGGTAACCTGGGCGGTTACGCGGTGCCGGTGTACCTGTTCATTTACATTGCCTTCTTCGCATTGTCGCAGGGTGCGGTGATCTGGGTATTTATTTCAGAGATTTTCCCCAACCAGGTACGCGCCGCGGGGCAGTCGATGGGCAGCTTCATGCACTGGCTGCTGGCGGCGGTGATCGCCTTCACATTCCCCTACATCGCCGAAACGCTGGGAGGCGGCAACACCTTCATGATTTTCTGCGGCATGATGGTGCTCCAACTGGTTTTCGTATGGAAGCTCATGCCCGAAACCAAGGGTACCTCCCTCGAACAGATCGAAAAGACATTCATCCTTCATTAAATCTCCACTCTAACCGATTATATATGACACCGAAACTGACTGTTTTTGGGGAAGTGCTCTGGGACGTGCTGCCCGACGCGCGCCTGGCCGGCGGGGCTACCATGAACGTCGCCGCACACCTGCAACGCTACGGCATGGACGTTTCCTTCATCAGCCGCGTGGGGCACGACGAGCTGGGTGCCGAACTGCTCGCGTTCATGGCGCAGCACGGGCTCGATACGCAATGGGTACAAACCGGCGAGACGCATCTGACCGGCATTGCCAAAGCCAACGTGTCGGACAGCAACGAGGTTACCTACAAAATCCTCCACCCGGTGGCCTGGGATTACATTCAGTTCGATGCCGCTGCCGGACAGCGGATTGCCGACAGTGGTTTCTTCGTGTACGGAACGCTCGCCGCCCGCGACCGCACCTCGCGTGACACGCTCCTGCGCTACCTCGCCTACGCCCGTGTACGCATATTCGACGTGAACCTGCGCCCGCCGCATTACACCCGCGAGCAAGTGCTCGAACTGCTCGGTTTCGCCAATATCGTCAAAATGAACGAGCACGAAATCCGCGAAGTAACCGGCTGGCTCACGCCATTTGAAAACGAAAAGCAGGCCATGGCATTCCTGATCGACCATTTCAAACTGGATATGCTCGTGCTTACCCGCGGCGCGGAAGGCGCGATGGTGCTTACCGGCACCGGCGAATTCCACCGGCATGCCGGGTTTACCGTGGAAGTGGCCGATACCATCGGCAGTGGCGATGCATTCCTCGGCGCATTCCTGTATCAGACCGCAACCGGGCATTCTATTTCCGATTCGCTCGAATTTGCCTGTGCGGCCGGTGCATTCGTAGCCGGAAAAGCGGGTGCATTACCAGCATTCGGCGAGACCGACATTCAGGAATTTATACACGCGCCGATCGTCCACTGATTTTCAACGACTCTTTTTAATCGAAAACACTATGAGAAAATTTTTACTGCTGGTGGCCTTCGCGGTCGCCTGCGTGGTGCAACTGCCCGCCCACGCGCAAAACAGGGCACAGATCAGGGGCGTCGTCAAGAGTACCGACGGCGAACCGCTTCCCGGTGTGAACGTCCTCGAAAAAGGGACCTCAAATGGTGCCGTTACCGACGTTTCCGGAGCATATTCGATCTCTCCGACCGGCGCCCCGGCGGCCCCCGGGGCGACATTGGTATTCTCCTACATCGGCATGCAGACGAAAGAGGTGGCGACAGGTAACCAGACGGTCATCGACGTTACCCTCGATTACGACCAGAAAAGCCTCAACGAAGTGGTGGTAGTGGGTTATACTTCTTCCAAAAAAGAAGACCTCACCGGCGCCATTGCCGTGGTGGACATGGCCCCTTTGAAAAACATCAGCTCCGGTAACCCGATGCAGGCATTACAAGGCCGCGTACCGGGTTTATACATTGAAAAAACCGGTTCGCCGAATGGTACCAACTCCCGCATCCTGATCCGCGGCGCAAATACCCTCGGCAACACCGACCCGCTCTACATCATCGACGGCGTGCCTACCAAGCGCCCGGAGGTATTTCAGGGACTGAACCCGAATTCCATCGAGTCGATACAGGTACTGAAAGATGCTTCGGCATCATCCATTTACGGTTCGCGGGCTTCTAACGGGGTGATTATCATTACTACCAAAAACGGCGCGAATACCAACGGGAAGATCAATATCGACTTCAACACCAGCATTTCGACGCAATCGGAGAAATATGCGCGGTTTAAAATGCTGAATGCCGTCGATCGCGGACGGGCATTGTGGCAGGCTTCCGTGAACGATAAGGTGAATCCCGAGGATGGCTACGGTGCATTGTACCAGTTCGACTGGAACAAGGATTTCACCAATCCCATATTAAAAGGTGTAAAAGTACAGCCGCTCGTAGGGGGCAATGCCAACATGCCCGCCGGCGATACCGACTGGCAGAAGACGATGTACAAAACCGGTATCGTGACCAACAACGAATTGACGATTTCTGGCGGTAACGGTACATCTTCACTGCAAATCAATGTGGGTTATTACAAAAACACCGGCATGCTCCGCTACACCGATTACGACAAGATCAGCGGGCGTATCAATGGCCTGACCAATGCATTCGACGGCAAACTGAAAATCGGCGCGAATATGCAGATCGCTTCCTCGAACGAGACGCTCGCTTCGACCGACATCGGCGGTGCCGCCACGCCCGGCCTGGCGGTTACCCTCGCGCCGACCATTCCCGTGTATGCCAAAGACGGCTCCTGGGGCGGCGCCATCGGCTCGGGTTACTCCGACCGCAATAACCCGCTCCATATGCAGGAGATCAACAAATGGGACAATGCGCACCGCCTGACGCTGTTTGGTAATGTATTTGTGGAAATCCAGCCAATTAAAAATTTCTTCCTCAAAACCAGCCTCGGCGCGGACAATGCCGCATTCCGTTTCAAAAACATCGAACAATCCTTTGAAGAAGGCTCGTTCGGTCGCGCCAACAACAGCCTGACCGTCGATCAGAACCGCTACCTGAGCATTACCTGGTCCAACACGGCACGTTACAATCTGGATTTGGGCAATAACCATTTCAAGTTCCTGGCAGGGATCGAAGCCATCAAAAACGACTCCGATTTTGAAATAGCGCGAAAAGAAGGCTTTGCCGTGCAAACGAAGGAGTATTTTGTATTGAATGCAGGCACCGGCAATACCAATGTGACCGGCTCGGGCTCAGGCAGCAGGTTGCTTTCCCAATTCGCCCGCATCGATTATGGCTTTTCGGACCGCTACCTGGCCGCCATTACCATCCGTCGCGACGGTTCTTCCCGCTTCGGTTCGGAGAATGCGTACGGTATTTTCCCGGCGGCATCGGTGGGCTGGCGCATCGATAAGGAGCAGTTTTTCAAAGGAGTAACCAAAATAAGCAACCTGAAACTGCGGGCCGGGGTCGGCAGGGTTGGTAACCAGGAGATCGGTGACCTCGCCCGATTTGGATTGTACGACACGCGTTACGGCGCACGGCAATCGCAATTTCCGAACGGCCATAACGGCTTTTTCGACCAGTTTTACAATATCGGTACCGCCTACGATCTTAACGGCGCCAACACGGGCAACCTGCCTTCCGGCTTCGTGTCGATCCAGGGCGCTAACCCGAATTTGAAATGGGAAACCACCGACGAAGCCAACTTCGGGCTCGATTTCGGGCTTTTCGACGGGATGATCCAGGGATCGTTCGACTACTTCACCCGTAAAACGAGCGACATTCTTATTACCCCGCCGGTTGCCTCCGCGGTAGGCGAAGGGCAGCTGCGCGTATTGAATGGCGCGGCCAAGTCAAACAGGGGTTTTGAATTTTCAGCCGGCTACTATGCCCGTCCCAAAGGCGATTTTACCTACAATATCATGGCTGGTGTGAGCCGCTTCCGCGACAAGATCACCGAGCTGCCCGAAGAAGTGCGTGCCGCCTACCCGGGCAATGCGATCCAGACGATCCTGGGCCATTCACAGTTCGATTTGTTCGGTTATAAAACCAATGGCCTCTTCCAGAACCAGGCCGAAGTAGACGCCGCTCCCGCACAGGTGGGCGCAGGCCCGGGCCGCATTCGCTACGTGGATACCAACGGGGACAACCGCATCGACGACCTCGATCGTGTGTTTTTCGGCACTACATTGCCCGCATTCGAATACAACCTGAAAGTGGAGGCATTCTACAAGTCGTTCGACTTCTCGGTCTTCGGCTCGGGCATTGCGGGCCGGAAGGGTTTTGACATTTATACTTTCTATAACAACTTCATCCGCGGCCGCGAGAACGTGGGCCCGGGGGTGTTCGATGCCTGGTCGAAGACGAATACCGGTTCCAAAATCCCCGCATTATCGCTTTCCGATGCCAATAATGAGACGCGCACTTCGGATTATTTCAATGTAAATACTTCCTATTTCAAACTGCGCAACATCCAGCTAGGGTACGCATTGAGTTCGGAGCTGACACAGAAGATCAAACTGCAACGCGTGCGGATGTACCTGATGGCCGAAAACCTGTTCCTGATCAAATCGAAACAGTTCACCGGTCCAGATCCCGAGCGGACGGACATCAACGCGATCCCGATCCCGCGGACATTCACATTTGGTTTGAACATTTCTTTCTAATCCTGAAATCTCGTTGTTATGAAAAGCAAATACCTATTCGGTATGATCGCCAGCGGCACGTTGCTGATCACTACTTCTTGTAACGATTTCCTCGATTACCAGCCGCAGGGGCTGCTGTCGTCGGAAAACGTTAAATCGGCCTCCGCAGTGGAATCGCTGGTGACGGCCGCCTATGCCGGCATCGGCAACGACGATATGATCGGTCCCATGACGAGCATGTGGGTGTACGGCAGCGTGCGCTCGGATGATGCCTACAAAGGCGGCGGCGGCGTGTCCGACGTGGCGGAAGTGGATTTCTACGAGCATTACAACCTCACCCGCCCTGACCTCGGCCTGATGCACCCTTTCACCTGGGAGAATTTTTACAAAGCCATTTCCCGCGCCAATGCGGCGCTCACGAGCCTGAATGCACTGACCGACGCCGAGTTTCCGCTCCGCGCTACCCGGATTGCCGAAATGCGTTTCCTGCGCGGGCACTCGCATTTTATGCTCAAAATGTTGTTCAAGAATGTGCCTTATGTCGATGAAAAACTGTCGAGTGACGACATTCTGAAAGAATCCAATGTACGGTACAACAACGACGAGCTTTGGAACAAAATCGGTGAGGACTTCCAGTTTGCAGTCGATAAC
Organism: Dyadobacter sp. SG02; assembly: GCF_900109045.1. GTDB lineage: Bacteria > Bacteroidota > Bacteroidia > Cytophagales > Spirosomataceae > Dyadobacter. The sequence goes on along the minus strand of NZ_FNYL01000002.1, from coordinate 878,284 downwards.
CTGCCGCAGAAACAGGCGCAGATCGGTCGGGCGAACAAACTTTCCGCGGCTGCTTATCTTGCCAAATTACGGCTTTTCCAGGCCTATGAGCAGGATGCGAACCATAAAGTGACGGGCATCAACAAAAACCGTTTGCAGGAAGTGGTAACCCTCACCCAGCAGGTGATCGCCTCCGGCCAGTACAGCCTGCAACCCGATTTCGCGGAGAATTTCATCGCCGAAACCGAGAACGGCCCGGAATCCATTTTCGCGATCCAGTACTCGATCAACGATGGTACCGCCGTGGGTCGCCTCAGCTACGTAACTGGCCTCAATTACCCGCACGGCGCGCCGCAATACGGCTGCTGCGGTTTCCACCAGCCCAGCCAGAACCTCGCCAACGCCTACCGCACCGATGCGAACGGCCTTCCGCTTTTCGAGACATTCAATGATAAAAACGTGGATTTCGCGACCGAAACCGTCGACCCGCGCGTCGACCACACCATCGGTATCGACGGCCATCCTTACAAATACGACGCGACCAAGCCGTTCAGCAATAGCTGGGTGCGCGACCCGGGCGTGTACGGCTTTTTCCATACGATGAAGGAACAGCAACTGGCTACCAGCGCCTCCTACCATAAAGAAGGGCCATTTATCGGCAGTTCCAAGAACATCGACATTATCCGCTACGATGATGTGTTGTTAATGCAGGCCGAAGCTTACATCGAACTCGGGCAGCACACATCGGCTCTGCCGCTGATCAACCAGGTCCGCAAACGCGCCGCGGCGAGCACCGGACGGTTGAAAAAGACGGACGGCAGCCTGCCTTCGAAATACAATATTAAAGAATACAGTGCTGCCGGCTGGACGCAGGATTTCGCCCGAAAAGCCATGCGCTGGGAAAGAAGGCTCGAATTCGCGACCGAAAGCCCGCGCTTCTTCGACCTCGTCCGCTGGGGTATCGCAGAGCAGACTTTGAATGCGTATCTTGAAAAGGAAAAGGTTAGAAGGCCGTTCCTGGCAACTGCTAAATTCACTGCGGGACGGGATGAATACCTGCCCATTCCGCAGCGGGAGATTAGTTTTACGAAGGGGCTTTATGTTCAGAATCCGGGGTATTGATTGGAAGGTTATTAATATGAAGTTGTATTAAAAAAAGCAAAACGACACTAATTGTCAGCCTGAGCGAACCGGGCCGCCGGGCGGTCGAAGACCCTAATTGTCAGCCTGAGCGAACCGGGCCGCCGGGCGGTCGAAGGCCGTTGCAGTACCGGCCTTCGACTCCGCTGACATAACTCCGCTCACGCTGACAACTCCATTACGCCGACAACATTATCACAACCAAAAGATGCATATGAAAAAACTCATAATACTAGCCGCTTTACTATCCTCGCATTTCGCCCACGCCCAGGACACGCCCGAAAAGTACCGCCCGCAATTCCACTTCACACCGAAGGCCCATTGGATGAACGACCCGAACGGGATGGTGTTCCATAATGGCACCTACCATTTGTTCTATCAATACTACCCGGAGGCGAAAGTCTGGGGCCCGATGCACTGGGGGCATGCCACGAGCAAGGATATGGTGCATTGGAAAGAACAACCCATTGCCCTCTACCCCGACAGCCTCGGTTACATTTTCTCCGGCAGCGCCGTGGTGGACGTAAACAACACCTCCGGCTTCGGAAAGGATGGCAAAGCACCGCTGGTAGCGATTTTTACGCACCATAACCCGGTGATCGAGAAGCAAAAAACCGGCCTTCACGAATACCAGAGCATTGCATACAGCCTCGACGACGGTGCTACCTGGACCAAATACAGCGGTAACCCGGTACTCCCCAACCCGGGCATTACCGATTTCCGCGACCCGAAAGTGCGCTGGTACGAACCGCAGAAAAAGTGGATCATGACGCTCGCTACCAAAGACCGCATTACCTTCTACTCCTCTCCCGATCTCAAAAAATGGTCGAAGGAAAGCGAGTTCGGGGTCGATGCGGGCGCACACGGGGGCGTGTGGGAATGCCCGGACCTGCTCCCGCTCACGCACGAGGGCAAGCAGGTATGGGTGCTGATCGTCAATATCAATCCCGGAGGCCCCAACAAGGGCTCGGCAGGCCAGTATTTCCTTGGTGATTTCGACGGTAAAACGTTCTCTGCCTATTCCAAAGAAACCAAATGGCTCGACTGGGGTGCCGATAATTACGCCGCCGTGACCTTCTCCAACACCGGCAACCGAACGCTGCTGATGGGCTGGATGAGCAACTGGCAATATGCCAACCAGGTACCCACCGACCCATGGCGCAGCGCCAACACCATTTCTCGCGAACTGGGCCTGAAAGCCGTCGGAAAGGAGCTGTACCTGACGTCGGTACCCGCCAAAGAGCTCGACGGAATCAAAGCGGAAGGGTATTCCAAAAAGAATGTCGCCGTAAAAGCGCCGGTGGACCTGGCTCCAAAAGGTGGTAATGCATCCGGCCTGTTCCGCCTGGATCTGAAAACGGCTACCGCCGACGATTTTGAACTTGTACTTTCAAATAACGAAGGTAATGAGCTGCTGATCGGCTACGACAAGGCCGCCAACCAGTATTATATCGACCGCTCCAAATCGGGTAAGACTGATTTTGAGGCAGGTTTCGGACAAAAACACAATGCTCCGAGGCTTTCGAAAGATGGCAGGATTGCATTAACGCTCGTCGCCGACGTGGCGTCCGTGGAGATATTCGCAGATGGCGGACTTACCGTTATGACCGATATTTTCTTCGCGGACAAGCCGCTTTCCGGGTTGAGTATCCGATCGTCAAAGGGTATTCAACTGGAAGATTTGCAATATCACGCGCTGAAACCGTCGATCGAATAGCCGCCTTTAAATGTAGTATATTTGAAATATGAGACTCGCGCTGATCGCTTTCCTGTTGCTGACGTTGTTTACCGGCTGTGCCGAAAAACAGGGAGACGATTATATCATCGGGTTCTCGCAATGCACCGGTGACGACGAATGGCGCCGGGCAATGCTCGACGGTATGCAGCGCGAGCTCGCATTTCATAGTAATACCAGGCTGATTTTCAAGGACGCACATGCCAACAGCGCGGTGCAGGTGAAACAGATCGAGGAATTGCTCCAAAGTAACATTCAACTGCTGATCGTATCGCCCAACGAGTCTGACCCGCTTACGCCGGTGATCGAAAAGGCTTACAAGCAGGGTATTCCCGTGGTGGTGGTCGACCGGCGCACTTCTTCGCCCTATTACACAGCTTACGTGGGCGGGGACAATTACCAGGTAGGCAAAACCGTCGGTGAATATGCCACCACTTTGCTCGGTGGCAAGGGTAAAATGATCGAAATCACGGGGCTACCCCGCTCCTCGCCCGCATCCGACCGTCACCGCGGCCTTGTAGACGCGCTCGCGACCCGGCCCGGCATTCAGCGCGTGGCGACATTGAATGGGCAGTGGGAAAAGGATATCGCCAAAAAGGAACTCCGCAAAGCCCTTCCGAACTTCCCCGACCTCGACCTGATCTTCGCACAAAACGAGGTAATGGCGATGGGCGCACGGGAGGTTTGCAATGAAATATTCCCCGAACGCAAGATCCGCGTGATCGGTGTCGACGGGCTGCCCGGGCAGTTCGGGGATATCCAGATGGTGTACGACGGCCACATTACCGCCACCGCACTTTACCCTACCGGCGGCGAGGAGGCGGCGCGGGTAGCGATGAATATCCTTGAAAAACAGCCCTATCAGAAAGAAAACCTCCTGCAAACTGCCATTATTGATTCGTCGAATGTGCGGATGATCAAAATGCAGACCGACAAGATGATCTCCCAGCAGAACGACATCGAGCGCCAGCAGGCACGGATCGACGAACAACTGGAAATCTACCATACCCAGCGTGGGTTGCTTTATGTGATGACCGGCCTGTTCATTGTCTCGATCATTCTTGGCTCGGTCGCGTTGTATTCGTTGATCGAGAACAAGAAGATCAACCGGGAGCTGAATTCCAAAAACACGGAAATTGTCATCCAGCGGAACCGCATTCAGGATATTGCCGAAAAGGCACAGGAGGCGACGGAATCCAAATTCCGGTTTTTTACCAACATTTCCCACGAATTCAGGACGCCATTAACCCTGATCCTCGCACCCGTGGAGGAACTTTTAAGACAAAAAAACGAAAGCCCGGCGGTTAGGAAAAACCTTTCCCTCGTACAAAAGAATGCGCGGCGGCTGCTTTGGCTCGTGAACCAACTCATGGATTTCCGCAAGATCGAAAGCGGCAAAATCCGCTTGCAGGTGGCAGAAAACGACATTATAGCATTCATCAGCGACCTGATGCTGCCCTTCGAGCAGGTGGCCAAAAAGCGCAGGATCGATTTCCGGCTCATTACCCCGATGCAGGAATTGAAAGTCTGGTTCGACAAAGACATGATGGACAAGGTGCTTTTCAACCTGCTTTCCAATGCATTCAAGTTCACTGCCGACTGGGGGCATATTTACATTCATATCACCCAAACCGCCGGTGAAGTAGTGATAAAAGTGCAGGACAATGGCTCCGGATTGAGCGAGGCCGACATTGCCGGAGCATTTGAAATGTTTTACCAGGGAAAAAATTCAACCAAAGGTACCGGCCTCGGACTGCCGCTTTCACGCGAGTTTGTGGAATTGCACCAGGGTACCATCACCGCAGACGGCAAGAAAGGCGAAGGTGCGACTTTCACCGTCGCGTTACCGCTTGGCAATACCCATTTCCAGCAGGAGGATATGGCCGATCCTGCTGCCGATACCATCGAAAAATCCGTCGCGTGGACAGCCACAGGCACTGAAAATGACCATCAAACCAGCCAAACAGAGCGCCAGGACCTCCCAACTGTGGTGCTGATCGAGGATAATGAAGATTTGCTCGGTTTCATGACCGGCCTTTTGCAAAACCAGTACGAAATCATCACCGCCGCCGACGGCAAGAACGGCCTCGACCAATGCTTCGACACCGTACCCGATCTGGTCGTTTGCGACGTAATGTTGCCCGGAATGGACGGTTTGCACATCACTTCCACGCTGAAAGCCGATATGCGCACGTCGCACATTCCGGTGATCCTGCTTACAGCCAGGAATACCCAAGAGCAGCAGGTCGAGGGCATGCAGGCGCGGGCGGACATGTACGTAACCAAGCCTTTCAGCCCCCAATTCCTGCAAGAAAGCATTCGCAGCTTATTGACCAACAGGCAGTTGCTGCTTACTGCACAAGTCGGCCGGAGCATCGGAGACAGCGAAGCCGGATTGTCCCGCCTCGACAAAAAGTTCGTGAACGAACTCCGGGCACTCGTCGTTTCGCGGCTGGCCGACCCTACCCTTACCGTAGAATCCATCGGCAAGGAAATGGGCCTGTCGCGCGTGCAGCTTTTCCGCAAAACCAAAGCATTGCTCGGCGGCGGCACCAACGACCTCATCCTGAACCTCCGCCTCGAAAAAGCCTGCGCATTACTCCGCAACCCCGATCTGACCGTCGCGGAGATCGCCGACCAGACCGGGTTTGCTTCGCAGAGCTATTTTTCTACTGTATTTAAAACAAGGTTCGGCGTATCGCCGAAGGACTGGCGGCTGGTAAAGAGCTAATGGGCTAGTCGATAATGCGGATTCCCAGCTTTTCATAGTAAGCCTCTACCACACTTCCCACATAAAAGTAAGGAGGCACGAGGCGATTGAATTGAAGGGTAGTAACGTCATTATCCAGGAAATAGGAAGTGACGTTAAAAAAAGCGAATGGCTTGACGCCGCCGGGACCGGTATCGATCAGCTCATAAGGGAAAATTTGTTCAAAAGTTACTTCGCGGCTATCCCCGACCGGCATATCGAGCGTCAGCGGCGACCCGATTTTCGTGCGTTCACCATAAGTATCGCCGGGAAAGGACGGTGTGTGCAGGATCATTTTCCCTGCGCCGTTGTGCGTATAGCCGAGCAGGTAACCCACCGCAACGGGAAATGAAGGGCTCGCAACCCTTTTAATCCGCATTCTCAGATCGAATTTAGCCGCACCATTTGTCCCCGCGACACTGCCCGTGTTCGTATTGGATTTGGCCAGAAACCGCGACAGGGAAACATTTTGTAAAGAGCCCGTGACCATGCCGAGATCGGCCCCGTTCTTGTCCAGAAATGTAATGCTTTCAATCACGAACTCGCAGGGATAAAGCCGTGGCGAACCGTCTACGGCCACACATTCGGATTCGGGCAGGTTGACCGGTACGTCGTGATCGGTACAGGAAAAAACCAATGTAAAAATCAAAAAAACGGATACGCTGAATACAGCGGAGAAGTAGCCATGCGATGTTTTCATAACGGGGTGCCTAGTTAGATGAATATTGAGTATACCAATTTGACTATCAATTAAATATACCCAACATTCATTTCTCAAAAAACCTTTCTTACTAATCGGTAGGCGTGTTGCGCGGACGTGTGTTGTCGTGCGGGTGGAAACCAAAAAACGTCGAAAAAATTCTATCCATCAACATCCCCGCAACATCGAAACCCATTTCGGAAAGCCTGTTTTTTTGCCTATTTTGCCGCCCATTTAAAACACATCTGTTATTACCACTATGAAACGTTTCCTCTTTTCTCTCGCAGCCACACTATTTCTGTTCGCAGGAGCATCCAGCGCCATCGCGCAGGGCCTTTCAGTTGAAAGCCTGCTCGACAAGGCCGTATCATTGACGCAAAAAGGCGACAAAGCCGGAACGGCCGATGCACTTACGCAGGGCGTTTCCGCCCTGGAAAAAGAGGCCAAATCTTCCAACGGAAGCCTCAAAGACAAGTTGTTGGGCAAGGCGGGCGACCTGAAAAGCCTGATCCCGCTGGCATCGTCGGGCAAGCTGTCGGGCGGTGTGCTCGGGAAGGCGGTTAACGCCGTAAAAATGCTGATCGGCGCCAATCGTATCAGCGGATTACTCGGAAAAGGCGAATCGGGCCTGCTGGGTAATGCGGCGAGCCTCACGAGCAGCCTCGGCTTAGTCAAAGCGGGAAGCTCGATTTTGGGCGGTTCCAATGAGACGAAACTGAACGGACTCGTGGGCGAAGCTACTAAAACCGTGGCCGGTCTCGACAAAAAGGGCCCCGCGGCCAAGCTGGCGGCGGCGGCATCGTCCAAGCAACTGGGCGGCGTTGTCAGCCTGGTGAGTTCGGTACTGTAACCCGGCATTTTGAAATGAAACGAGCGTGGGGCTACGAAGCCTCACGCTTATTTTTTGCCAATATAGTGCCGGAACTGGGCAACGGTGTGGGTTTTTGTGATGTATTTCAATACTTCCTTTGCATTGGATTATGACCAAACCCGCATTCAGCTATGAGAATTCTTACATTACTGGCCCTGCTCCTGACGTCGGCAACCGGTTTTGCCCAGCTGCAACTTCCTTCCACGAAACCGAGCCCGGCCCAGGCGGCGATGATCAAGCGGGGTTACGGGATGTTCATCCATTTCGGGATCAATACCTTTGCCGATACCGAATGGTCGGACGGCACTTTGCCCGTCAACCAATACAACCCGACGGCGCTCGACCCCGACCAGTGGGTGCGCGTGGCGAAAGAAGCCGGCTTCCGGTACGTGCTGCTCACGACGAAGCACCACGAGGGTTTCTGCCTTTGGGACAGTAAATACACGGATTACGACGTGGCGAGCTCACCCGTCAAGACGGATGTGGTGAGGGCCGTTTCGGACGCGTGCAAGAAGTACGGCATTCAATTTGCGGTGTATTATTCGCTCTGGGACCGTCATGAGCCTACTTATAAAGATAAAAATCCGCAGGTTTACATCGATTACATGCTCAAACAGCTCACCGAACTGTTCACCAACTATGGACCAATCTGCGAACTCTGGCTGGATGGCGGCTGGGACAAAAAACCGGAGGAATGGGGTGTGGACCAGATTTATAAGCTGGTCAAGAAATACAGTCCGTTATGCGCGGTGAGCGTCAATCATACGATCGTCAACGAGGAAGGCAAGCGGAACTACACGGTCCCGGCCGACATGACGGTCGACAACAAGTACTTTTTCCAGTATTTCCCGTCGGATTTTCGCCTCTGGGACCCGCGCCTCATTACGCGCTTCGACAAAAAACAGTACCTGCACAACGGCCAATCGTATTACCTGCCGTTTGAGCATACGATTTGCATTAGTCGTAACTGGAACTGGTTCCAGAAATCGGTACAGCTTCCCACGCGTGAGATCGACGAGCTGGAAGAGCTCTTCTACTGGACTACCTATAACGATAACTGCCTCGTAATGAACGTCCCGCCCGACCAGACCGGCCGGATCCGGGAATATGAAGCGGTGACGGCCATCACTTTGGGCAAAAGACTTGGATTGGATCTGAAAAAACCGCTACCCAAAAACGGCAGGTTCATTTCTTTGTCAAAACCCGCAACTGCCACCAGCGAGGCCATCGAAAAAGGCAAAAAACTCGTGGCATCCGCAGCTAACGACGGCAGTTTCGAAAGCCGGTGGAGCGCCGCCGACACGTTGGCCACGCTGGAAATCGACCTCGATCCACAGGAAGCATTCAACAAAATCTCCATTTTCGAGCACCAGGACGTGAAGCAGCTCCCCGATCGTTTCTCGCAGGTACGCGTCCCCCGCATCCGCGAGTACAGCATCGACATTATGCTCGACGGGAAATGGCAGACCATTTTCATGGACCGCAAACCGATGGGCGATTGCAAGGTGATCCGCTTCCCGAACAGCTACAAAACGTCCAAATTGCGGCTGCGGGTTACCAAAGCGACCGGGCTGCCCTCCATCACCGAGTTGTGCGTGATCGATATGGACAGAAGAATGTAACCCAAGCGCGTTTCACATAACGTTTATAACTACCCGTCACGCTTGGCGGGTAGCTTAGTTTTTAGCCACACTTGCGGTCCGGTAAGCCTTCGGCGACATTTTATTGATCTTTTTGAAGCAGCGGTTGAAGTAGGAAATATTGGTATAACCACATTCCAGCGCGATTTGCGTCACCGGCAGATCCGATTGCTGTAACAGCTTGCAGGCGAAGCCGATACGCACTTCGTTGAGAAAATCGGAGAAGGTGCGGTTGGTGAGGGTTTTGAAAAAACGGCAGAACGAGTGGATCTGCAAACCCGCAACGGAGGCGGCTTGTTGCAGGGTGATGTCCTCTTTGAAATTCTGCTGGATGAAATGCATCAGCTTGGGCACCCTGCCGGAGGTCTGGCTGGTGTAGGTCGAGATCGGGTCCGGAACGTTGAGCCACACGAGTTCTTGCGGATCGAGGAGCTGGTCGAGGATTTGCAGGAACGATGCCAGAATGCCTACATGCCCGCTTTGTTGTGCCAGCATTTGTTTCAGAATGTTGGTGATCAATGCTTTTTTCTGTCCGCAAATGCGTATTCCCCGCTCCGACTCTTTGAAAAACTGCCGCAGTTCCATGGTGTCCGTCAATGCACTGAGATGCTCGCAAATGGTCTCGGGGTTAATGTAAAGCGCCAGCGAAATAGCCTCCGAAGCAGGTTCGTTCGGCTTGGATTCGCTGTACCAGACGTGTGGCACATTAGGCCCTACGAATGTCAGATCACCCTCCTCGAACTGCTCGATCGAATGCCCGATAATACGGGTTCCCGAGCCCGAAAGCACATACACGAGCTGGCATTCCTTGTGGAAATGGAAGTCGGTCGAAAAGTACGGCCTGACGATCTTTTTGACCACAAAAGGCTTCTGTGACGGGGCAAATTCGGGCAGCAGGGTGTAGGTTGCTTTCATGGGCCAAAAATTGAAGGGATTACGCAAACATGGTACTACAAAATATCAATCCGCCATCAACTTACAGGACTTATCACCCATAAATTTGTACAAATTCAGCAACAAACCAAGCATTCGAAATATTGATATCCAAATTTCCTGAACCCTTTTTAACATCAATTTAAAATAAAACACTGATAGAAAACCATTTTAAGACACAAAAGACCAGCATTACCCTATTACTCACTCAACAAAGTCGATGGGCCACCAAACTGGTATCATATTGACATTCTCTGAAACATGTACATTACTTCGATTGAAATAAAAGACAAACGGTTCGACCTCTCCGAAGGGGTCGGCTCGGACGCTACACACACCACCCCGCAATATGCCTACGCCGTGTGCTGCCTGCGCACGGATTCGCCCATTACCGGCATCGGCCTGGCATTTACCCTCGGCGCCGGTACCGACCTCGTTTGTAAAGCCATTGAATACATTTCTGTTGCATTAAAAGGAAGGGAAATCGAGGAGCTCATGGCCGATTTCGGGAACGAGTACCGCCGCATGGCCGATTCCCCCTCCCTTCGCTGGCTCGGGCCGCACAAAGGCGTGGTGCATCTCGCGCTGGCGGCCGTCGTGAATGCCTGTTATGATCTCTGGGCCAAATCGCGGCAGGTGCCTCTCTGGCAACTCCTGCTCGACCTCACGCCCGCACAGCTCGTGAACACGCTGGACCTCAGTTATCTCGAAGAAGTCCTAACCCGCGACCAGGCCATTGCATTACTCGAAACGCATTCGCCTTCCCAATGTGAACGTACCGGCGTGCTGGCGGGCGGCTACAAGGGATACGATACTTCGGTGGGCTGGTTCAATTATCCGGATGAGAAGATCGTAGAAAATACCCGCAGGGCCATGGACAGCGGTTTCAATGCATTGAAACTCAAAGTGGGCTCCGACGACCCCGCTCGCGACATCCGCCGCGCAGGGCTGATCCGCCAAACCGCGGGCGACGCAGCGACCATTATGGTGGATGCCAACCAGAAATGGAACCTGCCCCAGGCATTGTATATCTGCGAAAAACTGGGCGATATCAACCCCTTCTGGATCGAAGAACCGACCCACCCCGACGACGTAACCGGCCACCAGGCCATCGCACGCGCCATCGCGCCTTTCAAAGTGGCTACGGGCGAGCATATTCCCAATAAGGTGATATTCAAAAACTTTTTGCAGGCACGGGCGATGGATTTCTGCCAGGTCGATGCGGTACGCGTCGGCGGGGTCTCGGAATTCCTGACGATCAGCCTCTTATCCCGGCAAATGGGCGTACCGGTGGTGCCGCACGTGGGGGACATGGGGCAGATCCACCAGCACCTCGTGCTGTTCAACCACATCGGTATGGGGCACGAGCATTTGTTTTTGGAGCATATTCCGCATTTGCGGCCGTATTTTGTGCATCCGGCAGAGATCGCCGGCGGCTATTACCAGGTGCCGCAGGTACCCGGCAGCAGCAGCGATTTGAAGGATTGACGCAAACAGGAACAGCATTATGAATTTGAACCATAAAACGATATTCATCACCGGCGGTGCCTCGGGCATCGGGCGCGAATGCGTGGCCGCCTACCTGTGCGCAGGCGCCCGCGTAGGCGTACTCGACCGCGATGAAAATGCATTGAACGAGCTGAAAACGCAGTTTGGCGGCGACGAACTGCTCACATTGCAAGGCGACGTCAGACAAAAAGAGGACATCAAAACCGCGATCGAACAAACGGTAACCGCATTCGGCAGCCTGCACGTGATCCACAACAATGCGGGTATCGCCAGCCCGTCCAAACCGCTCGACCAGACCTCGGACGACGAATGGGACAGCCTGTTCGAGATCAACCTGAAAAGCGTTTATTATACCACAAAATACGGTTTGGAATACCTGAAACAGACCCGCGGCAATATCCTCAATACCAGCAGCATGGTGGGCGAAATCGGCCAGGAAAACCATGCCGCTTATGTGGCTGCGAAAGGTGGAATGAACGCATTGACGAAAGCTATGGCGCTCGATTACGCCCCGTTCGGTATCCGCGTGAATGCGGTGTGCCCTGCGGGTGTGTGGACGCCCATGCTCCGCAAATGGGCAGGCGAGCAACCGAATGCAAACGAAATAGAACAATACCTGGACGATATCCATCCGCTCGGCGATTGTCCGGAGGGCGACGTGATCGCCGATGTGGCCGTGTTCCTCGTTTCGGACGCGGCGCGGTTTGTGACAGGCTGCATCATGCCTGTGAGCGGCGGAGCGGAGTTAGGTTATAGAAGATAATTATGGCAACGAAAAGAACCTGCATGGCCCTGGACCTGATCGACAACGCGGACCTCATCGCGTCTTACGAGCACCACCACACGCCCGGAAACATCTGGCCCGAAATCCCGGCCGGCATCCGCGCCGCAGGCATTACCGACATGCAGATTTACCGGATCGGGACGCATTTGTTCATGATCGTCGAGCACGACGACAGCACCGACCTCCAAACCGCATTCGATAAAATGGCAACCCTGCCCCGCCAGGGTGAATGGGCCGCCTGGATGGACAGTTTCCAACAAAAACTGCCCGAAGCAGCCGCCGGCGAGCATTGGGCCACAATGAAACCTGTGTTTTTACTCAACGACCATTAGCCATGAAAAACAGTAAAAACGTAGTCGTACCGCTCCTGGTCGTGATGGGCCTGATGTTTATCTGGAACCTCAGCCGGAATATCAACGACGTGCTGATCCCGCATTTGAAACGCGCCTGCCAGCTCACCGATTTCCAGTCGTCGCTCGTGCAATCGGCGTTTTTTGGCGGATATTTCCTGCTGGCATTGCCGGTGGGGCAGTTTATCGGTCGGTTCGGATACAAGGCGGGTATGGTTACCGGCCTGCTCACCGCCGCGGCGGGAGCCTTCCTGTTCTTCCCGGCGGCCGATACCCGTTATTATCCGTTGTTTCTAACGGCATTGTTCATCATGGCTGCCGGTTTCACCTTCCTGGAAGTGACCGCCACGCCTTACATTTCCGTCCTTGGCGATCCGGAACGTGCTTCCAGCCGGCTGAGCCTTGCTTCTGCGGTCGGTTCCGTGGGCGCTACGCTGGGGCCGTTCATTGGCAGCCGTTTTCTGCTGCACGCCACGGAAGTATCGCCGGGAACGATCGCCGGATTCAGTATCGATCAACTCGGCAGCTATCTGAATGCCGAAGCGCAACTTGTCAAAACACCCTATTTAAGCCTGGGTGGGCTGTTTCTGGCCATCGGGCTGTTATTGTATTTTATTAAACTACCCAAAATAGAAGGCGAAGACGGGCACGCGGGCAGCATTCGCGATATGCTTAAATTCCGCCATACCGTGCTCGGGGCGCTGGGCGTATTCTGCTACCTCGGCGCGGAAGTGGGCATTGTGAGCTTTCTGATCCGCTACGCCAAAGTCTCCGGCATTCCGGGGCTTACCGAGCAAAGCGCGGCTTTATTTATCACATTATATATGGCATTGGTGCTCACCGGGCGGTTGGCTGGCGCGTACCTGCTACGGAAAGCACATCCTCCGGCGATCCTGGCATTCTGTTCGGTAGCGGCGCTGGTTTTGGTGGGTATTTCAATGACGAGTACCGGCTATGTGTCGGTATATGCATTATCGCTTGTGGGGCTGTTTACATCCGTGATGTACCCTATCCTGTTCACCCTCAGCATTAAAAATCTGGGTATTTATACCAAAACAGGCTCTTCGCTGATCATCATGAGCATTGTGGGTGGTGCTGTGATACCGCCGGTGATGGGGTTATTGTCCGATGGTTTTGGAATACAAAAAGCATTTATCGTGCCCATGCTCTGCTACGTCTACCTCGTATACTACGCGCGGGCGGGGCACACGAGAGCGCAGGCAAGCGCGACGCAGGTTTAAAAGCATTGATTTGAATTTTTATGATGATGAAAAAAACAATACTTGCATTAGTACTATTGGCGGCATTCGCCCAGCCCGGATTCTCTCAAACCGAAATGCCGAAGGCGCAGCGCCTGAAATGGTGGCAGGATGCTAAAATGGGCCTGTTCATTCACTGGGGGCCGGTTTCGCGCATCGGAAAGGAGATCAGCTGGTCACGCGAGGGTTATGGGAAAGCCAAATACGATTCGCTGTACCGCGACTTCAACCCCACCCGCTTCAATGCGAGGGAATGGGTTGCATTAGCGAAAGCCTCGGGTATGAAGTACATGGTGCTTACTGCCAAGCATCACGACGGTTTCTCGCTTTTCGATACCAAAACCAATGATTACAACATCATGCACACGCCATTCGGGCGCGATGTGTGCAAGGAGCTCGCACAGGCGGCGCACCAGGCCAATATGCCCATCGGCTGGTACTTTTCCGTGGCCGACTGGAAAGACCCCGATTGCCGTAACCCGCAAACCAACGGCATTTTCGCCGACCGCGCGCTCGAACAGGTGCGGGAACTGCTGACCAACTACGGCAAAATCAGCCTGCTCTGGATCGATTACGAAGGCTGGCCGACGCCCGTCGAACCCAAAAAAGTATACGACCTCGCCCGCAAGCTGCAACCCGAAATCGTCATCAATAACCGCCTGGAACCCTTTACGCCCGACGAGTCCCATGCCTACGTGGGCCAATATGCCGATTACGCTACGCCCGAGGGCTTTGTGGCCGGCTACGGCAAAGTACCCTGGGAAACCTGCACGAATATGGGGCACCAATGGGCCTGGCGATTCGGCGATACGCCCCGGAGCCTGAAAGAATCGGTCCACACCTTGCTGCGGTGCGTGGGCGGGAACGGTAACCTGCTTTTCAATATCGGCCCGGACAGTACCGGTGTCGTCCCGGCGGATTTTGCCGCGAGAGCACGCGAAATGGGCGACTGGATCACAAAAAACCAGGCTGCCATTTACAATACCAAAGGCGGCGTTTTCACCCCAGGCCCGGATTATGTGAGTTCTTACCGCGGCAAACAGGTATTTGTCCACCTGCTCAATGCGGAAAAACCGACGATCGCATTACCGGCCATTCCAGCCAAAATACTAAGCGCGAAGCTACTGGACGGCACCCCGGTTCAGTTTACCCAAAACAATAAAAGCATCAGCCTCACCTACCCGACCGGTAAAATCGATGCGGTCGCCACGATTGCCGTGCTGACGCTCGACAAAGACGCTTTGACCATCGCACCGACCGCGCCATTGCCCGCTACCGGCTCCCTCGCCTACGCACACAAGGCTACGGCTTCCAGCGCGGTAGGCCAGTTTTACCACGATGCGGCTGCCGCATTCGACGATAATCCTAAAACTGCGTGGAAGATCGGGCGGCGGAAAGACGTCGATTTTTCGAAGTATTATGGTAAAAACCTGCATTACCAGTCGCCCGAGATCATGGCGCTGTACGAACCTACCGGATGGCTGGAAGTGGACCTGGGCAAACCTGAAACCGTCGGCCGGATCAAGCTCGGCGAATCGAAATACGGGCAGTCGGAGATCAAAAAATTTGAAGTACTCTATTTGAAGGGTACTGAATGGGTTTCGCTGGCGCAGGACACGAAAATGGGCGATTGGAACAAGACCGTCGCGCCCGTGAAAGCGCAGAAGTTCAGGCTCGCTATCCAGGATTACCACGGCTATTTCGGCGTGAACGAATTTCAGTTGTTCCCTCCTGCCCCATAACCATACACCTATTCCCTGCTGCCTATGATTACACCAAATGCCTTTTTAAAACGATGAACTAATGCGATAGGCCGGTACCCGCAGTACGGTCTGCGCATTCACATAACGCCATGCTCCCAAGGGGTGGCGAACGGGATTTTCACGTCTGTTTTTTGGATTGAATAAATCAATTAAAAACTATGAAAATACACATAAATCGATTATTGCATATTCCCAAACCTATGAGAAACATCTTCATTTTCATCCTGTTACTGACAGCGGGCTTCGGCAGCGCATTCGGGTCGGGTGCTGCGCGCGATGTACGCGGGCAGGTCAAAGAGCGCAACGGCGGCGTGCTTCCCGGCGTGAGCATCGTCGTGAAAGGCACGCAGCGCGGCACGGTCACCAACGAAAAGGGCGAATTTACCCTCGACGTGCAGCCGCAGGACTCGGTGCTCGTATTCAGCTTTGTAGGGTACCAAACCCTCGAAGAACCCATTGCGGGACGTTCGCAGTTCAGCGTCGAGCTGGCCGTGGAAGACCGTTCGCTGAACGAGATCGTGGTGGTGGGTTATGGTAGCCAGAAAAAGGCCGACATTACCGGCGCCGTGAGCAGCGTGAAAGGCAGCGAGCTGAAAGCCGTGAGCGCAGGCGACGCTTCCAGCCTTTTGCAGGGCCGGATGGCCGGAGTCGTCGTGCAGAATGGCGGTAGCGCCCCCGGCCAGGCACCTGCCGTGGTGATCCGCGGAACGGGTACCTTCGGCAACGACCAGCCGCTGTACGTGATCGACGGGATGATTACGAACTCGATGGGTTTTGTGAACCCGAATGATGTCGAATCCATCGAAGTACTGAAAGATGCGTCGGCGGCGGCTATTTACGGAAGCCGGGCGGCTAATGGCGTGGTGCTGATCACCACCAAGTCGGGCACTTCGGGCGATATCAAGATCAGCCTCAATGTGAAGGCGGGTATTCAGACGCCTACCAAAAAGCTCAAATTCCTGAATGCGCGCCAGTATGCCAACTGGAACAACCTCGCACACGACAACGACGGTCTTCCCCGCGCCCCGGGCAACGATGCGCAGTTCAACCCGGCCATCGACACCGACTGGCAGGACCTTTCGCTTGGCTCCGCGCCGCTTACCGATTACAACCTGAGCCTTTCCGGCGGCGGCAAGAATGCCAAATTCTTTATTTCAGGCCAATATTTTGATCAGAAAGGCATTGTAGTCGATTCGCGCTTCAAGCGTTACAACCTGCGTGCCAACTCGACATTTACCAAGGGCAAATTCAAATTCACGGAGTCGCTTTCGGCCTCCCGGAGCGTGAACAACCCGAATACCTATTTCGGCCGTGAAACCGGCGAGCTACCGACGATGCCGGTGTACGATGCGAGCAAAAAAGGTGGTTTCGGCGGCCTGGAACCGGCATTTGCAGGGGTATCCCGTGTGGTAAACTGGTATGGAGCAGCCAAACTGAACGACAACCTTAATACCAACGATCAGATCCTCGGTAACATCGGTTTGGAATACGAACTATTGAAAGGTTTAAAATACAAAATGAATGTGGGGCTCGATTACGGTGTGAACCACTCCTACAACTTCACGCCCGCCTTCTTTTTCAGCGGCTCCATCGAGGCATTCAACGACGCCGCCGACCTGAGCGAGAACATTATCCGCAACCTCACCACGCTGATCGAGCATACTTTGACCTACAACAAATCCTTCGGCGACCATAATTTCGAGCTGCTGGCCGGTTATACTTCCCAAACCGGTACGGCCCGCAGCCTCGGCGCCGGTGCTACCGATTTCCCTTCCGATGGACTGAGCGTAGTCAATGCCGCATTGAACCGGAATGTGAACACCACGGGCGATTTGCAGGAATTTGCGTTGCAATCGGTGCTGGGCAGATTGAATTACAATTACAAATCGAAATACCTGCTGAGCGCGACGATCCGCCGCGATGGTTCTTCCAAGTTTTTGTATCCCAAAAACACCTTCGCTACATTCCCGTCCTTCTCCCTGGGCTGGCGCGTGAGCGAGGAAGCGTTTTTCCCGAAAGGAGCCGTCGTAAGCGACCTGAAACTGAGGGGAAGCTATGGTACGCTGGGTTCACAGAATATTTCCAACTACCTCACATCATCCGTACTGAACGTCAACACCGATTACTATTTCGCGGGCGGCGTGCAGCCGGGGATTGGCCTTACCAACTTTTCGAACCCGGATATCAAGTGGGAATCGACCAAAACGACCGATTTCGGGGCGGATGTGAGCCTTTTAAATAATGCCATCAATATCACGGCGGATTATTTCAACAAAAAATCTTTTGATATTCTCGCCAATATCCCGATCCCGATCTACGGCGGCGCGGGTAGTACCATTACCAAAAACGCGGCCACGATCAACAACCGCGGGTTCGAAATGGCTGTCACCTACAACCATTCGGCCGGAGCAAAAGACGATTTCAAATACAGCCTTACCGGCTCGTTTACCAGCATACGCAACCGGGTGATCAGCCTCGGCGACGGTGTTACCCCGATCACCGGCGGCGGTTTTACCCAGCAGTCGCTCACCGCCACGCGTACGGATGTGGGCCAGCCTGTGGGCTGTTTCTGGGGATATGAGGTACTGGGCATTTATCAGACGACCCAGGAGGCGATCGACGACGGCCGTCCCGAGGCACGTGCTGGCGATTTCAAATTCAGTAAAAACCAGACCTGGCTCGGCAGCCCGTTCCCCAAATTCAACTACGGCCTTTCAGGTAATGGTTCCTGGAAAAATTTCGATATCAGCCTGTTTTTCCAGGGCGTGAGCGGCAACAAAATCTGGAATGCGAAGCGTTTCCAGCATATTCTCGACTACGGCAGCAACAAGTTCCCCGATGTGCTCCGCTCCTGGACGCCGCAGAATACCAATACCGACATTCCCCGCGTGAGCCAGAACGACCCGGCCAACAACAAGCGATCGTCGTCATTTTACGTTGAAGACGGCTCTTACCTGCGCCTGAAAAACATTACAATCGGCTACTCGTTGCCACAGTCGGTACTGGATAATGCCAAAATCGCCAGCGCACGCTTTTATATCAGCGCACAAAACATCCTGACTTTCACGAAATACAGCGGCTACGACCCGGAAATCGGACGAAACAGCAGCACGGCCTACCAGAGCGGGTTGTTCAGCAACGGCGTCGATATTCAGGCTTACCCGAATGCTAAACTCGTGAGTGTGGGCGTGGATTTAACTTTTTAACCTATGCATATGAAACCGATATTCCGAAATATTCCATGGACGAAGGCGATGAACCCGGTGTCCCTGTTTATGATCCTGGTACTGGTGATGGTCAATTGCAACAAAAAAGACCTCGACCTCACCAACCCCAATAACCTGAGCGTGCAAAGCTTCTGGAAAACGGCCGACGATGCCGAAAAAGGCCTTGTGGCTTGCTACGGGCCACTTACGACCATCCAGGGCTGGGGCCGTATGCTGGGCGCATTGCTCACCATCCAGCGCGGCGACGACGTAAACCCCTTCCCGTTCCCCGCCGTAAACGACCCTGGCACCTTTTCCACCGTGAGCAGCGACGGCCGCGTGAACGAAGGTTGGACGGAGCTGAATGCGATCGTAGCGCGCGCCAATTCGGTGCTTTTCTACGTTCCCGATATCAGCATGGATGATACCCGCAAGAAGCAGATCCTCGGCGAAGCGTCGTTCCTGCGTGCATTGGCGCATTTTTACCTGCTTAATATGTGGGGGAATATCCCATTGATCACCAAGCCCATCGAATCCCTCGACGACCTGTTTATCGAACAGGCGCCACAAGCCGATGTGTGGGCATCGATTATCAACGATGCCAAAAACGCACAGGCCGCATTGCCAGAAACCGTCGATCCGAAAGACATCGGCCGGGCTACCTGGGGCGCGGCTACTGCATTGCTCGGCAAGGCATTGCTGTTCAATAAGGACTGGACCGGCGCGGCGGCCGAATTCAAGAAGATCGTCGATAAACCAAATCTTTACAAGCTGGTAACCAATTATCAGGACAATTTCCTGGCCTCGGGCAACAACAACTCCGAGTCGGTGTGGGAACTGCAATACCAGAGCACCCCGAACGGCAACTGGGGCACGAGCGGTACCGCCAATCCGTTACGCGGACAGGGCTGGGAGTCGGACGTGGCGCCGGTGGGCTATACGAGCCAGGGCAGTGTTTCCGTCAACAAATGGGTGTACGACCTGTTTATGAAGCAAAAGACCAAGGACGGCAAGATCGACCCGCGCGCTTATGCGACCATTATCTGGAACTATCCGGGCGCCAAAGTTTACCAGGATGATTTCGCCAAAGTGATGACCGGCGCCAATCTGAACAACTTCTGGGTGCGCAAATACCTGAATTTCGACCGCGAAAGCGCCAGCGTACCCGGCTCCTGGGGTTATCCGAATAACAACCGCCGGATGATCCGCCTTGCCGACGTGCTCCTGATGTACGCCGAGGCCATTAACGAAGCCTCCGGCCCTAATGCGCAAGCCTACGCGGCCATCAACGCGGTACGCGCACGCGCCGGCATGCCCGACATCCCCGCAGGCCTGGGCCAGGCAGCCTTCCGCACCGCCGTGCGCGACGAGCGCGTGCTCGAACTGTCGCTCGAAGGCGACCGCGTGTTCGACCTGTTGCGCTGGGGCAATATGGCCGCGACATTCAAAGCCCACCCCGAATACCGTTCCAACAGCGGCGCCGTGTTCGTGGAAGGCAAACATGAATACCTACCCATCCCGGTGAACGACATCGGTGCAAATCCGAAATTGAAACAAAACAACGGGTATTGATTGGCAACCCATTAAAACATTTCAATAAACCCGGCATCGCCAATCCATTATCTACAAATCTTACGGTGCTCTGCACCTACACGTCTACAAGTCTTATGGTGCTCTGCACCTTCGACGTTAAGGTGCAGAGCACCGCGAGATTTGTAGTGCAGCGCACCGCAAGATTTGTAGGTGCAGCGCACCGTAAGATTGTAGGTGCAGAGCACCGT
>NZ_FNYL01000002.1:0-857198 GCF_900109045.1 Dyadobacter sp. SG02 | reverse complement strand
AGATTTGTAGGTGCAGAGCACCGCGAGATTTGTAGGTGCAGAGCACCGTAAGATATGTAGGTGCAGAGCACCGCAAGATTTGTAGTGCGGCGCACCGCAAGATTTTTAAAACCAATGCGAAATATGCGTTTAATTCTGTTCCCTGCCGCAATGCTAATGTTGTCGCTCTGCGGTTGCGACGATCATGGCCCGGCATTGTTCAAAAAACTATCGCCGGGCCGCACGGGCATTCATTTCAACAATACCATCACCGAAAACGACTCGGTGAACATTCTTAGCTATTACTATTGCTACAATGGCGGCGGGGTTGGTGCGGCGGATTTTAACAATGACGGGTTGCAGGATGTGTTTTTTACGGGGAATATGGTTTCGTCCAAATTGTACCTCAACAAGGGCGGTATGCAGTTCGAGGACATTACCGAGAAAGCCGGGGTTACGACCAAAGACTGGATTATGGGCGTGTCCGTCGTGGATATTAACCACGACGGCTTCATGGATATTTACCTTAATGTAGCCGGGCCCGAATTGGGAGCCAAACACCATAACCTCCTCTTTATCAACCAGAAAAACCTAACATTCCGCGAAGAAGCCGCAGCGTACGGCCTGAACGACAGCGCCTATTGCGTGCAATCGGCCTTCCTGGATTACGACCGCGACGGCGACCTGGATATGTACCTGCTCACGAATGACGTCGATAATGTGGAGAAAACGTTTATCCAGCCCGCTACCTACCCGATCACGCGTGGCCGGACGGCCGATAAGTTGTACGAAAATGTCGGCGATACGCTCGGGCATCCCTATTACCGGGACGTGTCGGCAGCCGCGGGCATTGCACAGGAAGGTTACGGTCTCGGGCTCGCGGTAGACGACCTTAACGGCGACGGTTGGCCGGATATTTACGCTGCCAACGATTTCATGCCCAATGACCAGCTGCTGATCAACCAGCGGAATAAAACTTTCCGCGAAGCCGCGCACGAAAGCATGCCACATCAGACTTACAACGGAATGGGCGTCGATATTGCCGACATTAACAACGACGCCCGGCCCGACATCATGGTGATGGACATGCTACCCGAAACCTATGAACGCCGCAAAACGATGATCGCCAAGGCCGATTATGAAAAGCATTTCCTGCGCCAGCGTGCAGGTTACGTGGACGAGTTTATGCGTAATACCCTGCAACTCAACCAGGGAACTGATCGGGCGGGCACCACGCATTTCTCCGATATCGCCCAGCTTACCGGTATGCATGCTACCGATTGGAGCTGGGGCGTACTGCTGGCGGATTACGACAACGACGGCCTCCGCGATGCTTACATTACCAATGGTTTTGTGAAAAACATCACCAACCTCGATTTCCTGGCCTACAATACCGACGCCAACATGTTCGGCACCGATGCCGTACGTGCCAACCGTACCAAAGACCTGCTAGCCGTGCTGAAAGGTGTAAAACTGTCCAATTATATGTACCGGAACAGTGGTAACCTGGCATTCGAAAACATCACCCGGAACTGGGGCCTGGAACACAATTCATACTCGAATGGCGCTGCCTACGCGGACCTGGACAACGACGGCGACCTCGACCTGGTAGTGAACAATATCAATGAGGAAGCATTTGTATTTGAAAACACTTCCCATGCCGCCAAAATGCGTAACAATCATTTGCAGGTCATTTTGAAAGGAAATGGCCGCAACCCGAACGGCATCGGCGCTGCGGTAACGACCTATTGCGGGAAGAAGCAGATTTACAACTATTGCTCGCCTGTGAAGGGCTACCTGTCGAGCATGAGCGGGCCGCTGCATATCGGATTGGGGCAATGCGGAACTGTTGATTCGCTGATTATCAGGTGGCCGGACGGTAAAACGCAAACTTTGAAAAATGTAAAACCCAACCAGAAACTGGTGTTGGACTATGCCAAAGCAATAACCGGTCCGCCACAAGCACCGCGGCTTGTCGAAGCCCTTTTTCAGTCTGCCAATAAGGCCCGCAACATCCGTTGGAAGCACGCGGAAAACGATTTCAACGACTTTATCGACGAACCGCTGCTGCTGAATATGTATTCGAGAAAAGGCCCGGGCATTGCCGTGGGCGACGCCGATGGTCGGAACGGCTCCGATTTCTTCCTGGGCGGCGCTGCGGGCTATCCGGGGACATTATTTAGCCAAACATCCAAAGGAACTTTCGAACCGCAATCCATTAATGCTGAGGACAATCGGTTCGAGGACACGGGCGCATTGTTCCTGGATGCGGACGGAGACGGCGATCAGGACCTGTACGTAGTGAGCGGCGGCAGCGATTTCAAGCAGGATAGCACCGGTTATGCCGACCGATTGTATTTCAATGATGGAAAGGGCCATTTCAAAAAGCAAGCGGAGGCATTACCACTTACTACTTCCAGCGGGAGCTGTGTAGTCGCCGCCGATTTCGACCGGGATGGCGACCTCGACATTTTCCGCGCCGGGGCCGTCGTACCGGGCAATTTCCCCGCTTCGCCGAAGAGTTATTTGTTCAGGAATGATGGTGGCAGGTTTACGGATGTGACGAAAGAAATCGCACCCGGGCTCGCCTCGGCGGGCATGATCAATGCTGCAACGTGGTCGGATTTCGATAAGGACGGCTGGCCTGACCTGATTCTTACCGGTGAATGGATACCGCCTGTTTTCTTCCAAAACGGAAACGGCAAGCTTGTCAACATTACTTCCAGCACAGGTTTACAAAATATGAACGGCTGGTGGAGCAGCATTTACCCCGCGGACCTGGACAGCGACGGCGATACCGATTACATCCTCGGTAACATGGGCGATAATGTTGATTACCGGCCTTCCAAAACGCAGCCACTGGAACTCTATCATGGCGATTTCGTAGGTAATGGCCGTCAAAAGCCACTTGCTACCCAGTATGTCCTGGATGAATCGGGTGAGAAAAAGGCTTATCCAATGGCCTACCGCGACGACTTGTTCCGCTCGATGCCGGTGCTGAAAAAGCGATTCAATACCTACGAACCTTTCAGCCGCGCCAAAATGGGCGACCTTTTTGAAAGCAAGCTCATCAGCAATGCCAGACACCTCACCACCGAAACTTTCCGGAGCTGTATTCTGGAAAACAAAGGCAATGGCCGGTTTGCCGTGCGCGACCTGCCCGTGGAAGCACAGTTCTCGTGCGTGTACGGCATTCTGGTAACGGATGCCGACGGCGACGGGCATGCGGATATTTTGCTGACGGGTAATTCTTTTTCCAACGAAGTAGTGTTCGGTTCGATGGACGCCTCGCTAGGATTACTCCTCAAAGGCGATGGCAAGCTGCATTTCAGCGCATTACCTGCCAATCGGAGCGGCCTGTTCCTCACGGGCGCGACCCGCGGCCTGGGAATGCTCTACGATGCTCAAAACCATCCGCTCGTTATAGCTCCGACAAATTCAGGTGATTTAAGAATGCTTAACCCGCAACGCCAGCCAACCCGCATTATCCGTGCATTACCCAATGAAGTTTACGCGGAAATCACATTCCAAAACGGCAGTATCGCCCGGAAGGAGTTCCAATATGGTGCCGGGTACTTGTCGCAGCAGGAAAATGTAGTGGAAATGGGTGACGGTATCCGCGAGGTAAGGCTGTTTGATATACACCAAAAAAGCACACGCCTGATCCGGAATGACGCCCTGCTTACCATCAATGGCAAGTAGGGCGCTTCGGAAAGACGTATGCTTTTGAATCCTGGTCTGGACCGTCAGGCCAGGATTTTTTGCAGGTTTTTATAACAAGTCTCCACGGTTTCGATGCCCGGCGCGAGGTCGTATTCTACAAAAAAGTATTTCAACCCGGCGATTTGCGCCGCTTCGAAATGGATTAAGGTTTGTTTTTAAACTTGATTCTCGAAAACGACATCAGCGGCTCGATGGGCTTGGCTTCCGCGTTCCGGAATACGAGGTAAATATCCTGCTTGCCGCTGGTCGGTTGCAAGCCAATGCGGACCGGAGGCTGGACGAAACGGGTTCTGGGTGCCGGGGCTGGCTTAGGCGCTTGTGCTGCCGGCGCGGCCGCAGCTCCGGCTGCGCCTGAACCTTCTTTCTTTGCGCCATTCTCCAATTCGGCCATCATTTTGGCCACATCCACCGGTTTGGCGACGGCCAATTTCTGCTGGCCGATCAGGGTGCCGGTCGGTGAGCCGAGGCGGATTTCGATGGTACCTCCCACGCTGCCTTCCCGTTGCTGGGCGGCGGCATTGAGTTCGAGGGAATCGATGCCGGTGAGGTCGATGGACGGGAATGCGATGTAGCTGTTTTCAAATGCGACCACGGCAAATCCCTGCCCGGCCACACCCAATGCTTTTGTTTCGACACCCTTGGTTACGGGCGCTTCCGCTGCATTCAGCTCGGGGCTGCGGAGAACGATCATTTCCTCGGTAGTTTGGGCCGGAACTGCTTTCGTGGTGCCCACAGGACGGTCGGTGTAGGCGGCGCGGATGATGACCGAGCCTTTGCCATTGTCGGCCTTCGGGATTTGCGGGGTATACTTCCCTTCCAGCGGCAATGTCGACAGCGTTTTTTCGGTGCTGTTCAGAATGTATTTCACAATAACCTCCGCATCGGCCACGGGTAATGCCGGGTGCGCGGCCATCGCTACTTCGCCCCACACGCCGGAGCCGCCTTCGAGTACCTTTTTCACGAGCTTGTCCAATGCGCCCGGATCGGCTTTGTATTTGTTCGAAACATCGGCAAATGAAGGCCCTACCGACTTGGTATCGGGCTGGTGACATACTTTACAATCGCTTTTGCCCATCAATGTCTGCGCTACCGCGAACTGCGTTGTCGCATCGACGCTGCGTTGGCTTTGAGCAACTTCGGCGTAGTCGAAGCCCTCGGCCGTGTAATCGATGCTCACAGCCACCTGATTGGCCTTGATCTTACCATCGGCAGTGCTGCCATCCTCCTTATCCGAAATGGTTACGTCATAACCAATCGTTTTTTTGGGAAAGAAAAATGTGCTGTTACCGTCCAGCCTGATCGCCACTTTCGGCGGCTCATTGCCTGCGATAATGCGCACGGACTGGCTGTTGCTCGCACCTTTGGCGTCGGTTACCGTCAGCGTGGCGGTGTAAACGCCCGCTTTATCGAACTTCACCGAAGGGTTTTCAGTACCAAATACCTTTGGCACCACGCCGGGGCTGGTTACTTTCCAGCTGTATTTCAATGCGTCGTTATCGAAATCCTTCGTTCCTTTGGAAGACAAAATCGTTTCAAATGGCACTGTACCGCCCTTTTTCTCAGCACTCGCCGCTACCACCGGCTTGCGGTTGCCGCCATTGTACTCGATGCGCACGAGGCGTGAATTATCGCTTTTGCGGAACCAATTGCTACCGTATTCGAGAATGTACAGATCACCGTCCGGTCCGAATTTGATATCGATCGGCTGCACAGGGTGATAACCGGGCAGTACGCGCTCCATCGATTCGTAATCGCCGTTTGCATTCATGGTGATGGCCATGATCCAACCGCGGGAGAAATCGGCGGCGATCCATTTGTTTTCGTAGTAAGCGGGCCACGGTCTTTTGGGTGCCTTGAAATCGGTACGGTGGTAAATGGGGCCGCCCGTCGCGCTGCGCGAGCCTGAACCTACGGCCGGGAATTTTTCGGAAACGCCGTAAGGATAGTAAATGAAGCTCGGCGCCGTCGGGAACAACTCTTTCAAACCGGTATTGTTCGGCGAAGTATTGACCAGGTTTTTGGGATCTTTTTTCTCTCCCGGCTTATTGTTGCCATAGTCAAAAACCGGAAATGCCTGATCATTACCCACAAACCAAGGCCAGCCGAAATTACCAGGCTTGCGCGCCTGGTTCAACTCGTCATAACCTCTTGGCCCGATCTCGGAATCCTCGTTGGCATCCGGCCCCACCTCACCCCAGTAAATGTAGCCGGTCTTGCTATCGACGGAAATGCGCCACGGGTTGCGGTGGCCCATCGAGTAAATTTCGGGGCGGGTTTTGGCGGTGCCTTTGGGATAGAGATTACCCTCGGGAATCGTGTACGAGCCATCCGGCTCGGGATGAATGCGCAGGATTTTACCTCTCAAATCGTTGGTATTACCCGCATGGCCCTGGTCGTCCCAGCTTTCCCGGCCGGGGCGTTCGTCCGTCTGCGCGGCGCGGTCGTTGCCGGTATTGTTGCCGACGGTCAGGAACAGGTTACCGTTTTTGTCCCAGGTCATGCCGCCGCCGGTGTGGCAGCATACTTCGCGCTGGGTAGTCACTTCGAGGACGACTTTCTTCGAAGTTTCGACCAACTGGTCGTCCACCATATCCCAGCGTGCAAGAATGTGTTTTTTCTCGGTCGGGTGGGCGTAATAGAGGTAAATCCAATGGTTTTTGGCAAAATTCGGATCAAGGGTCATGCCCATTAAGCCTTCCTCCGCCTCGCGCGATACGCCTTCCTTGCTTACATACTTGGTGTTAACAGGAATCGTCGCGATCAGCTCGGTCGTTTTGGTCGACGGGTTGTATTTCTTCAAAGCACCCTTGCGCTCGACGATGTAGGAACTACCATCCGGCAACACTTCGAATGCCATCGGTTCATCGAGGTTATCGGCGAGGACTACCGGTGTGAAACGGCTTTCATCGGGCTTCGTGACGGTGTCCTGCATGGTAAATGCGGCCAGGGCGGCCACCGTGATCAGTTTGGCGGACCAGCGGAAGGATGAGACGAGGCTTTTGCGCGGAATCGGAAAAGGTTTAAGCATAGATATGTACATCAAAGTGAACCATTTAATATATGACTTTCATCGAATGCGCATCCAAAGCGGAAAGCAGGGTACTCCCTGCCTCCTTTCATCCATCAGTATTAAAACTCGTAAGACAACGAGAGCCAGAAACTCCTCGGGAGAATCGTGCGTCCGACAGCCGGCCGTGAAATTCCCATGACCTGGGCAATGGCCTCATTATCCATACTTTCGAAAAAACGGGGGTATATGATCTCCTGCGGGCGGCGGGTGAGTTGGTTGATCTGCTGATTGAGCGTTTCCTGGATGCAATCTTTGACAAACTCGCGATCACGCGAAAACTTGCTTCCGTAGCTGAAAAGGCTTTTGTAGTAATGCCTTGCGATTTGCCCGAACGCCTCATCATCCCCCGTACGAAACGACTTCCACAAGTCGGCGTCATCAGGGTTGTGTTCGGGATGGGATTGCATTCAGGAGAGGTACGTCAGTGTATCGGGAATGCAATCCTACGGGTTTTTATATAATTAAACAATTTTTATTTTGGGAGAAAGGAAGAAGATGCGCGGCTGATTGCGGTTTGGGGGACAATTTGGGTGGCGACGATAGACCATCGACCATATTTCGCACTTTCGTGGTCGATATGGTCGATGGTCCATGGTCAGATAAAGAGAGCAGTCGGCCGTCCCCGGTCATTTCGGGTACGACTCGTGGCTCTTCACTTTCAGTATTTGCCGCAAATGGCGGTCCGTATGCCCCCACACGTAGATGAGCACCTGGTGCATGTTGCGGGGGTCGGGTGTGGCGGTGAGTTCGAAAATGGCCCGCATATCGGCTTCGCTGTTGCGTACAAAATTGAGGTTTTGCTCTCTGCCACGGAGAAAGAACGTCAGATTGTCTTTTCCTTTGATAAACCCTGTCGGTGCGGAGATATCTGCGGCTTTGTGAGGATTGGGCTCCATGATGAATTCGTGGTAGTAGCTGTCCGGCCGGGTGGTTTTGAGCAATTCAGGCTGCGGCTTGTTGCGGGTGCCGATGCTGAGCTCCCTCGACCAGACGATTTCCCAAAGCGCGAGGTGCTCCACAATCTGCCCGATCGACCAGCGGTCGGGCGACTCGCGGAAGGCCCATTGCTCGGGTGTGAGGTTTTCTGTTTCCTTCACCACCGCGTCGCGGGTGCGGATCAGATTGTCGATGGTGTACTGCTTGTCGGCCGCCGTCCAGAGTTTCTCCTGGCTGAAGCATTGCGTGGCTGCGCAGAGGCAAACCAAAGTAAAAAGTGTCGTGATTTTCATAGCTTTTGTTTAATTAGGCCGCAAGTCTACCCCTTTTTACATGGTTGAGCAATTATCGTTATCCTACGTGTTTTTCTGTTATTTAACGGCGTGCACGCAGAAATGCTAGCGGCTTAGGTACGGCGGCAGAATGGGCCGGAGCGTCGGGTTATCGAGCAGGCTTCGCAGGCGAACGGAGTCCGGAAAAGGTATTTCAAACAGGGGCTGTACCAATGCCGACGGGTCGCCGGTTTTCAGGTATTTACGCACATTCATCTCTTGTTTTTTCGACAAATCATAAGTACGGTAAACGGCACGCATATCGCGGTTGCGACGGGTAATGTGCGCCAGGGTGAAAACAACGAAAAAGACGGCGCCGAGCCAGACCAGGCGCCAGTTTTTGTTGGTGAGCTCGATAAAGCGAACCGCAAACCACGCATTGCCGATCAATCCGAGCGTGAACAGCTCGGTATAGCGCGAAGAAACATTGTCCATCGACTGTCCGCGCCCGTACGCGATCGCGAGCGTCTGTGCGAGCGACCACATGACGCACCCGGCCATGAACAGGTCCGCGCGGGTGAGCGAGCGGCCACGCAGAAGCCAGGGAACCATTCCGAGGGCAGGGCTCCACAACGCAATCGCCGCAGGCCAGCTTTTCGAAACCGGCCACGCCAGAATGTACCGCAATGCGCCGAACAGTTCCGAAATGTTGCGGGCACGTAAAGTTTGGTTGCCTTCGATCTGCGGCATCAGGGAATATCCGGCTGCCGAAACACCTGCAAGCACAAGCCCGAAAGCCATATGCTTCCAATTGACCTCCCGGTTTCGGAATCCATGCAGCGCATATACACCGACCGCCGTGAGCGGCGTAAGGATGCCCGAAGCCATCGTCAGCACACTAAGCCAAGAGAGGATCAGTACACCGGCCATCGCCACGAGGCTATCCGGGTAAACCGAGGCCAAAATAATGGTTAAAAGCGTGAAAATGATCAGAAAATAGAACTGGCTCTGGAAGCCGACCAGCAGGTTTTCGAACGAGAATGGTAGTGCAAACTGGGCGATAATCACAATCAATATGAGCCAGCGAAGGCCGTACAATGCCTTTTGACGCATTAGAAATAGCAGGATAATGGCCGGAATGCAGGCTGCCACAAGGATATTCACCCGCGCCTCGACGAGGTTGTCCCACACGCCCGTAAAGCTAAAAATCAGCAGCGACAACAGCCGCGTAGGCAAAATGCGGTGCTCGTTGTGTGGCTGCCAGAGATGCTCAAAACGCAGGCGCCCTTCCAGCAACGGCCGCAGCAGGTAGTCGCCCTCGGCATCCCACTGGTCCCAGAACGGCAGCGGGATGGCGAAGGTCTCGACGAAATATAAACGGGCTGCGGCGATCACCAGCAGCGTTGCAAGCAGTGCAAGGATATTTCTTGTAGGCATAAATGGTTTGTGGACTGTCTGCGATACCGGAAAATCCGTGCCAGCCAGCCGCTTATCTGCTAATAGTTATCTTCCTGGTAACCAATGTCCCATTGGTGTTCCGGATTTGAACAATGTAATTCCCCGGTGCAAATTTGTCTGTCGCAATGCCCTCACCGTCCATTTTGGCGGTTTCGAACACCAGCAAGCCGGTAGTATTACGGATTTCGACGGATTCAATTTGGTTGGAATCGGTCGCTTTGATAAAAATCCGGTCGGTTGCCGGGTTCGGAAAGGCGACGAGCTCTGCCCCATTCTCCCCCAACAAGTTACGGATGCTACTGTACGCAAAAGTACCATCCTGATCCACCATTTTAAGCCTGTAATAAATGTTGCCCGCCGTCAGTTGGTTATCCCAATGCGTATAATCGATCAGCGCTTTACTTTCCTTCGCCGCCTCACACGTCCCGATTGCCGTCCAGTCTTTTGCATTCAGGCTCTTTTGTATTTCAAAATGAGAAGTATTGGTTTCAGCCGAAGTAGTCCATTGCAGAAATGCCTGGTTTTCGACTCTGGAGACGTTGAAATTCGCGAGGGTTACGGGTAGTGGGTCGTCTTGCCGGAAGACGTAGACAGCGCCGGGATTCGTAGCCGAGGTGTTGTCCGCAGGTTCCAGATAGCGACCCATAGAGGTGCCGAACAGGTATCTCCCGTTTATTGCCACCGCCGTGCCAAACTGATCTTGTGAGACTCTTACAGGTGGAACGAATTTCGCTAATTGTGCCCAGTTGCCCGTGCCCCCGTTGTTTTCTTCAAACAAAAATACAGCGCCCGCCTCGTATGTCTGATTTGCGCCGTTTGCGTCCCGCTCATCTCTTCTGCTTCCCACAGCCGCAAAATTGCCCGAAATTGCAACGCGTTGACCGAAATAGGCTTCAAACTGGCGCTGACTTGCGGTAATTTTCTTCGCGAGGCCCCAGTTCTCATTTCCTCCCGAATCCCGCGAAAAGATGTATGCCGAACCGGCATAGCCAAGGGTATTAAGCTCGTTTGCATCCTCATCTTCGAAAGGCGCACCAGCAATGATGTTGTTGCCGGAAATATCAACCTGATTACCAAAATTGTCATCGGCCGCACGCACAGGCGCCGTGAGTTTCTTCACCTGCCCCCAATTGTTGCTGCCGCCGTAATCTTTTCGGAAAACATAAGCTGCCCCGGCATATCCCAGGGGGTTCAATTCGGCTGCGTCGCGTCTCTCGCCTCCCGCGCCTACGACTATCTGATCGGCATCGATCGCAATCGAGGTCCCGAAGTTATGATCGGCCCTTCTGACGGAAGCGGTGATTTTTTTCACCAACCCCCAGTTATCGGCCCCACCCAAGTTCTTCTCGTAAATAAACGCGGCACCGGCGTCACTCAAAGCGTTTTGGTCATTCGCATCAAGGTCATACCAATGGCTCGAAACGACGATATGATCGCCGCTGATGTCTACGGCCCATCCGAAGTTGTCGCCCGTATTGCGTACATTGGCCTGAATTCGTTTCAGCAATCCCCAGTTCCCCGCGCCCCCCTGGTCTTTCTTGAAGATATACACGGAGCCTTTCGCAGAACCATCGAGTCTCTCGCCGGGTTCTCCGATCACGATGTAATCCCCGTCTATGGAAACCGAAGTCCCGAATTGCGCAGACTGGCTCCGCACAGGTGCTACGAGCTTTTTCACAGGCTTCCAAACTCCGCCGTCGTTGTACAAAATGAACGCGCTTCCGGCCCATTGCATCGAATTAAGTCCCGAAGCATCGTAATAATCTGAATTCGCGCCTATCACAGCGAAGTTGCCCGAGATACTTATGGCATATCCATAACTCATGGAAGAACTCGCCGCCGAATTACCGTTGGGATATTTGGCCATCAACTTGGTCACATGCTCCCAGTCCTGCGCCAGGGATATTAAAGGCAATGCAAAAAAAATTGCGCAGGCGAGCAGGCCTGAACGCAGAGAATGTAAAAAATCAATCATAGTACGAAAACTGAATAGAGTTGGTGAGCGTAAAATCAAAATTAGTTTGTAACTATTACATTACAAAAGGCTATACAAATGAAAGCGGGCCGGTCCCAAAGAACCGGCCCGCAAAGAACAAATTGATAACTTCTGACTATAACTTGACAACTATCCGACCATACGCAGCAACTACCTGACCACAAACTGACCACTACCTGACTACGTCCAACCACTACCTGACAATCACAAACCTCCTGACCTCCTCCTGCCCATCGATTCCCTGCACGCGCAACTGATATACGCCCGCAGGCAGACTCTGCACATTCATGCGACCATGATCCAGGTTGCCACGCAAGCGCAGTCGGCCCGCAGCGTCCCAGACTTCCGCCGACGAGCCGGATTTTCCTTTGATATACAACTCATTCTGAACCGGATTAGGGTATAACACCAACTGCTCCTTCGCGCCAAATGCGGCTTCACGAATGCGGCTGTATGCAAAGGTTTCGTCAAAATCGACCATTTTGAGGCGGTAGTAATTCATGCCGGCGGCCGGTTCGGCGTCGTCAAAGCGGTAATCGACGACCTGCTTGCTTTCGCCGCTGGCTGCTACCCTGCCGAGCGTCACCCAGTTTTTTCCGTCGTTGCTGCGGTTAATTTCAAAATGACTGCTGTTGCTTTCCTCTGAAGTGCTCCAAACGAGTTTGACGGCTCCGCTTTCTTTCACCGCTTCAAAATGCACGAGCGTTACCGGCATGGGATCGTTAACAACTTTCAATTTCAATGTTCCGTTGCTCGCATCGTAGGTCGTTTCCCAGATCTTGGGCGCCACGGATGGCAGGTTGATCGTCGGGAAAGTTCCTGAAAGTGCGCCGGCATCGATGATCGTGAATTCATCCCCTAATGCCGGCGCAAAACCGTTGATCAGCGATACGTTGATCGTCCCGCCGGCCGTTAAAGTGCCGGTTACGAATAGTTGGTCGTAACCTGTTATCGTCGCTGTGCCGCCTAATTCGATATTAATGGCACCTGTATTCGAAAAGTCGCCGGTAAAGGTCAGTATACCCGGCGAGTTGCCCGGAGATACGGTCCCGGTGTTTGTGAAATTGGCGTAAAGAATATTGCCATTTCCTTTCACCTCACCATTGCCGGTAAATGTACCGGTCGTGAAAAGCAAGCCGGTGCCGGTATCCAGTATCCCGGCGTTATTCACGTTGTTCGCGCTGGTGATCCCGCCCGGCAGGGTGACGGTAGCACCCGCAGCGATTTTCGTTTCAGTCGCGCCGCTTCCCGGGGCACTGGTAGCATCAATCCAGAACGAGTTATCCTGCGATGACTGCCATCCCGATGCCACATGCCAGTCTGTGGAAGCATTTTTGTTGCGGTAATAATCCGATGGCTGGCTTAGTTTATACACCGTGTAGGACTCCGCGGTCGTAAATGCCGCCTCCGCATTGGGTGTAACGCCTGCCGGCGAGGTGAAATCGAGCCGAACCGCGCCATTGCCGCTACCCGTATTGACTGTCACAATGTAAGTCGTGCCCGAGCCGGAAATGGCGCTCACAGCTGCCCCCGTAATCCCGCCGGTCACTAATGTGAAGCTAGTAGCATTCACTCCCGTCACAGCCTGGGCGAAAACCACCTCATATTGCACGGTAGCCGCATTTGTAGGGCTCGATACCTGTCTGGTAATGGACGTGACATTTGTTTTGGTATAAAAATCCACCTCATTACCGTAAGAAGTCCCTTTTGGATTGATCGCGTATGCACGTACATATATGTGCGTGCCCGCCGGCAGGCTGGTAATATTTTGTGAAAAAGAGCCTGTACCCGATCCTATGCCTACCTTGTTGCTCAATACGGTGGGCGTAGGCGACGTGCTCCATACGATTCCGCGATCCGATACACCCGCACCGCCATCGGAAATTACAGAACCACCCAGTACGGCCGAAGTCAATGCGTAGTTGGTCACCGCATTGGTGGTGACGGTAGGCGCCACAGCCACCGCGCCGGTGGTAAACGCCAGTTGGTTGCTGGCATTAATGCCGCCATAAGCACGTCCTTGCCCATCTTTGAATGCACCCTCGTCGATGACAATGTAATAGCCGGTCGTTCCGTCGAGATCGGACGATGGATCGATGGTAATGGTCGATGTACCGCCGCCCTGCACGTTCGTCGCAGCGATGGTGGCAAATGTAGCGTTGTTACCAGTACGTTTGATCGTAATATTTTTCCCCGAAACCGGTGTGACCACTGCGCTGAAATTCAGTACAATATTACCGTCTACCGCGAAGCCCGTAGCGCCATTGGCCGGCGTAGAGCTTTGCAGTTTCGGCGCCGATCCGCTCTGGACATAGAGCAGGTTCTGCCCCTCGGCAGTACGATTACTCGTAAAAACGTCGTCGTCGCCGTCATTGTCCCAGTCCGCCACGTGCGCGTAGGTGGCACTATTGAAGAACGTGGCCTTGCCGGCCAGGTTTTCGAACGGGTTCGTATTCAGGTTGGTAACATTGGCAAACGTGCCGCTGCCATTGTTCAGCCAGGTCTGGATGGGGTTGGACATATCCCACGTTTGAAGGTCGATGTCGCCGTCGGAATCGAAATCGCCATAGGTGAACTGAGTCTCCTGGGCGATGCTCATTGCGGAAAAAGGGCTTGCCGCACCGGTAACCAGCACAAACTTGCCGTTGTCGTTACGGCAAAAAACCTTGTCGCCGTTAGCCTGACGCCGCACCACGAACACATCGTCGTCACCGTCGTTGTCCCAGTCGGCCACGTAGGCGTCCTGAGCCTTTAGATAAAAAGCCGCTTTATCGGGCAGGTTGTCGAAAGGGTTGGCAGTGCCGGTAACGTTCGTGAAAGTGCCGTTTCCATTGTTACTCCAAAAATCATTTACGGCTGCATTGGTCACATACGTGTGCAGGTCGATGTCCCCATCGCTGTCGAAGTCACCATAAATCAGCTGAGTTTCATTGGCAATCGTAATTCCGTTGAACGGACTTGCCGCGCCTTCCAGTTCCTGGAAAACCCCGCTGTTGTTTTTGTAAAAAATATTCTTCCTCGGGTTGTTTTCCCCCCTTCCGGTTACGAGGATATCGTCGTCGCCATCGTTATCCCAGTCGGCCACGAAAGCATATTGGGCGTTGTCGAAAGCGGCTTTCGCAGGAAGGTTGTTGAAAGGATTTTGGGAACCGGTAACCTTGGAAAAATTGCCGCTGCCGTCGTTTCTGAAAAAGTCGTTTTCCAGGGCATCTTTCTTGTAAGCGTGGATGTCCACGTCGCCGTCGGAATCAAAATCGCCGTAGATAAATTCGGTATCTCCTGAAATGGACAGGCCTGGAAACCTTCCGGAGACCTCCTGGAATTTGGGCACAATGTCTACAAAAATGGCTGAACCAAGGGTGAAGAAACAGAGAGCAG
Source organism: Dyadobacter sp. SG02 (assembly GCF_900109045.1). GTDB lineage: Bacteria > Bacteroidota > Bacteroidia > Cytophagales > Spirosomataceae > Dyadobacter. The sequence continues at coordinate 842,386 of NZ_FNYL01000002.1, read as the reverse complement.
TGAGGATGAGAATAGAGCTTTTCTTCATAAGTAGGGATAGATGGATAAAAACTGATCGCGGGTAGTGTGGCAATAATTAACCAAAAGTATACTAGCTATCATGTTTCTACTCATCTATCCCTGCATCAGGCCATCATCCGGTTACATTTTGCTATTAAGCGTTACGATACTGCGGGCTTTAATTAACATTTTCGTAGAATCAGGCACATTAATGGGCATCAAATCGCCCTGTGCCGACGTTTCGTAAGCCCTTACCGCAACCGGGGCTTTGCCCGATGCCAGCGTAAGGCTAACCTGCCGGTCCTGGCTATCGCTGTTGACGATCACCGTCACCAGTTCGTTGTTGGTATTTAAATAAGAAGAAACCAGCAATCCATCGGTACCGAGGCTGTGCGAGGCCTCTACCCGCTTTGCGCCCGGACGCACGAACCGGCTGAAATTGCCCAGCGCCCAGAGCATTTTGGAAGACTGGAAACTGCCGTCGGTTTTGTTTTTATCAATATAAACCAAACCATCCTTGTAGTCGTAAGGCGAAACGGAAATCCACCAATGCCAGGCCGAAGCATTCGCATTCACGAGGTCGTTGTGGATCACCCTGGCAATGTACAAGCCGGAATTAATGCCCAAATCGCGGCCCTCGCCTTTAATCTCGCCTTCATTATCGCCCAATATGCAATACTCCGACTGCCAGTATTCCAGCCCGGGCACCGTCGCCACTGCATTCGCAAGCTGCTTCCGCTTCTCAACGGCGGTTTTATAAGGGGATGTGGTAAAATAGCTGTGGCCGGAAATCGCCGGGAACACATTGGGCAGGTTACCAATATAGTCCGTACCGTTTTTATCAAAAAAACCGGAAATCTGGCTGGCCCGACCCGGGCGGTTATGCTCCGAATAGAGGTACTCGATCTGCCCCGCTTCCGCGACATTGATCTGGGTCGCAAGGTTTTTCTTCAAAAGCGCCGCACTCAGCGAGCGGGTAATGGCCGCAACCTGGTTGTTGAAATAGGGCGTCCCCTCCTGCCCTCCGTCGCTCCAATCCCACTGCGGCTCGTTCACCGGGCTTACGTATTGAAATGTAATGCCCGTTTTCTTGCGCACACCGTCGATCACATCGGCCAGGTAACCGGCGAACTTGTCGAACTGCTGCGCGGGCAGGTTCGGCTGACCATTGGACGCATATCCTTTTCCATTAGTCGTGAACTGCACCGGCGGGGTATTGGGAAAGATCAGGAACTCTTTCACGCCCCGTTCTTTGGCCGCATTCAAAAACCACATTTGCCCGGCTTGCTTGTTCCAGTCGTAGCCGCCGTCGGCTGCGAAAAAAGATTCGGCACGGCGCCATTCGTCGCGGATACCGCTGGCGTCGCCCTGCTCGGCGGTGCCTCCGCCCGCATTAAACCGCCAAAGCGATAGCCCGATGCCTTTCAGGCGGCCGTCGGCGAGGGTATCTGTGCTGAAAAGCAGGTCGGCGATACCGTTTTTCTTGGCCAGCGGCCAGTTGCCGGCAAACTGGCAGGCCCAGGCATCGGACCCGCCGAAGTTTCGGATCGTCTGGTAGGTTTTGGATGGGTCGATGCGGATCGTAACGGTCTGGTCGGTGGCAGGGCCGATGGTTTCGGTAGCGGGCTCGCTGCCGTGGCAGTTCATGGACGTAGCCATAACGAGCCCGAGGAACAGCGTTCCCAGGTTTTGAGCAATTGGCATGAAAAAGTCTGTCAGGGAATGGATAAAAAGAACTCCCGGCGACGGATGCACCGGGAGTGAAGATTTGCATTAATAGCCCGGGTTTTGTTCGAGCTTATTGTTGGAAGCCTGAATTTCGGTGCGTGGGATCGGCAGCCAGTATTGCTTGTCGGCAAAACTGCGGCCGGTAAGCGCCTCCTTCCGGGTGTAGGTAAACGCGCTACCGCTCTTGCCGATTTCAATACCATAAGCAGGTACATTCTCGGTCGTGGTCGCGATTTTCCAGCGGCGCACGTCATAGAACCGGTGCTCCTCGAATGCCAGCTCAACCCTGCGCTCGTTGCGGATACGCTCGCGCATCTGCGCCTGTGTGAGGCCCGCAGGCAATGCGGGCATACCCACGCCCGTGCGCTGGCGGATCGCATTCACGGCCGCGTACACGCTCGCATCCGGACCGGAAGCTTCGTTTTGCGCTTCGGCATAGTTCAGCAATATTTCAGCATAGCGGAAGTAAATCCAGGTTTGCGTACCAGCCACATCCCATGGGTTGTCGATGGGCAGGTTATCATTCATGAATTTTTTGAGATAATAACCCGTCTTCGATGTATTCCAGTTGGAAGGACCGTCTTTGCTATCCTTGCCGCCCGGCGTGAACGTCTCCACGGTACTGCCACGGTAGGCTGCGCCATTGTAAAGAATGGTGGCGTAAAAACGTGGATCGCGGTTTTTGTACGGGTTCTTCGCGTCGTAGCTGGTGTTGGTATCGGTAATGCGCGTACCGTCCATCATTTCGTAATCGTCCACGAGGTTTTGCGTCGGCACGTTACCGCCCCATGCATTGTAGCCGTTCGGGCCGTTCGAAATTTCCAGGCACACGTGGCGGGCGCCTACCGCGTACAGGCGGCCGAAAATGATCTCCTGGTTGTCGGTAGTAGTGAAAAGGCTGCCGTAACCGCCGGTGTAGAGGTTGTATTTATTCAAATCCATCACCGCTTTCGCAGCCGCCGCGGCTTGCTGCCAGGTGCCAGCATTGTAAAGCGGACTGGCCGCGTACAATGCCAGGCGTGACTTCAATGCCAATGCAGCACCCTTGGTAGCACGGCCGAGTTTCCAGGTATTATTGTCATTTGAAGCCGGCAGCAATGTAGCCGCTTCGTCCAATTGCGCGATTGCGTAGTCGAGACCTGCTTTGATTTCGGCCCGCTGGAAAAGTTCGGGGCTTGTCAGATCATCGCTTACTTCATAAACTTTATCACCCAGCAACACCACTTTACCATAGTTACGCAGCAAATCATGGTAGCGGAATGCGCGGATGAACTGCAATTCTCCTTTCAAGCGGCTGCGGCGGCCGGCGCTCATCGGCACGGCGTCGATATTGGCCAATGCATAATTGATCTCGCGAATGCTCCGGTAGCTCCGGCCCCAGAATGTACCCGCGATACCGGTATTCTCCGGTGCGATTTGCCCCCGCTGGATCAGCCAAGTATTATCATCGTTGTTGTAAATGGATTCATCGGTAACCGACGACCACAATGCATATTCGAAACCACGGCCAAAGCCCGGCAATGTGCCCTCCGCTTCCTTGTCGGTCAGGCGTACGCCCATGTAGCGGTTGGTAACATATGCTTCGAAAAGTACGGAATCGGAGAGGATGGAAGCATCGGATACCCGGTCGGTGGGAACGACGTCCAGGAGGTCCTGGTCGCAGGCAGACAGCGAAAGCATCATTGCCGCGGCCAGGGCTGGTAATGTGAAGCTCTTTATTTTCATGTTAATCATGATTTCCATTAAAATTTGATATTGAGGCCCAGGTTCAGAATGCGCTGCTGCGGATAGAACTGGCCGCTGGTGCTGTTACCTTCCGGATCGTAATCCTTCACGCCGGTAATGGTAAACAGGTTGAATGCGCTTGCGTAAATGCGGAGCGACGAAATTTTCAGCCTCGTCAATGCGTCCTTAGGCAGCGTGTAACCCAGCTCCACGTTTTTCAAACGAACGAACGACGAGTTGTTCAACCAGAAATTATTGGCATACAAACCACCGTTGATCGAAGAGGAAGCACGGGTATCCACACGCGGGAACGAACCATCGGTATTGCCCGGGCTCCAACGGTTGTCGGCCCAGCTGCTGTAAAAGTTACCCACCTGGCCCGATTCAGGCAGTACATACTGGCTCACCATGCCTTGTCCGGAGAACACCAATGCCAGATCGAATGCATCGTAACCCGCATTGAATGTCAGACCGTAGGTCAGCAAAGGCACATTGCCATATTTGCTCCTTACCTGGTCGTCGGCGGTGATCTTGCCGTCCTTGTTATAATCTTCGAGGATCAGGTCGCCCGGCTGCGCGCCTTGTACGTGCGGGTACGCGTCCAGATCCGCCTGCGAGCGGAAAATCCCGAGCGTGTTGTACAAGAGGTTGGTATACAACGGCCCGCCGGTCTGGCGCTGGTAATCCAACGCTCCCGGTGCTTCGTCGATGAAAATCACCTTGCTTTTGGCATAGGTAATGTTTCCTGAAATGTTGTAACGGAACTTGCCATTGTGGTTGTAGCCCAATGTCGCTTCCACCCCGGTGTTGTTCACTTTTCCAAGGTTTTCGTCCGGTACCAACGGAGTGTTGTCATTAGTTTTGTAAGGGTTCACGATACCGGAAGTATTTGGAATAGAAGCATTTCTCGAAGCAAGGATATCCGATCTTTTCTGATTGAAATAGATCACTTCGATATTGAAGTTTTTCAGGAATACCGCATTCAAACCGATATCCAGTTTCTTGGAAGTTTCCCAGGTAATGTTCGGGTTGGCGAGCTTGGTAAGGTCGATGCCGGACGATATCACGTTGTTGCCCAGCACATACTGGTTCACGAACGAATAGTTGTTGTAGAACTGGAATTGACCTACATTATCATTACCCAATGTTCCATAGGAAGCTCTGAATTTCAGGTCGTCGATGAAATTGACGCTGTTTTTAAACCACTCTTCCTCCGAAATACGGTAACCTGCTGAAACCGAGGGGAAGAAGCCGTATTGCTTGCCTTTCGGGAACACCGACGAACCGTCCACACGCGCCTGTACTTCGGCGAGGTATTTCTCATTGTAGTTGTATGCCAAACGGCCGATGTAGCTCCGGCGGGTGAAATTATAGCTGCTACCCGAGTTGTTCTTGTCGGTCGCCGCCGCGCCGCCCTGCGAAAGTTCCGGTGTGGAAGTAGTCGGGAAATTGATCCGTGATGCACCGAAAGTGGCCTCGTTACGCTTGTTCTGCTCGTAGGCAACGAATGCATTCACATTGTGTTTGCCAAACGTTTTGAGGTAGTTCAGACGAAGGTTTTGCGTGATATTGGTGATATTCACCTGCGATTGGTTCAGCGAAGCCGCACCAGCCGAACCACCTGTCACTACGCCTGTATACGCACCGGAATTCTTGTCGTAATTGTAAAGCGTGTAAGGCGTGCTGAACGACTTCGAGAAGTTGAACGATTTATCCACCGAATAGAACCCATCTACCGAAAGGCCATCCACAAACGGCAGATTGTAGCTCGCGCGCAGGATTCCGTTGAATACCGACGTCGGGTTACTGGTTGTTCCGCCCATGTTCGTGCCTAGCACCACCGGGTTCTGGTTCTCTACGCCGGTCGAATAGTAGCCGTTCGGATATTGCGCGATCACCGTTGGATAAGCCCGGTAAATCGAACGGAAGGTATTTCCTGCCGACGAAATAGGGAACGCGCGGTTCTCCTGGCGGCCCGAAAGTCCCAGGCTCACTTTGAAATCCTTCGTCACATTGGCGTCGATATTAGAGCGGAAATTGTACTGCTTGTATTTCGTAGCGCCGTTTTTGTACAACCCATCCTGGTAAATCGTCCCCAGCGACACGTAATATTTAACATTATCCGTACCGCCGTTGATCGCCAGGTTATGCTGGTTCTGCAATGCGAAATTTTTGAGGGTTTCCTTTTGCCAATTGGTGTTCGGGTAGTTCAATGGGTCGGAACCGTTGCGGAACTTCTCGATTTCTTCCGCCGAATAATGCTGGTTCATCCCGCCCGACGGATTGTTATAATAATCGATCTCGTTCATGATCGTCGCATACGTAGGCGCATCGGCGAGCTTGGGCAGGCGTGTAGGCGACGAAAACCCCTGGTTGAAGCTGTAAGAAATGACCGGCTTGCCCGTGGTACCGCGTTTGGTCGTCACGAGGATCACCCCGTTTGCTGCCCGGCTTCCGTAAACCGCCGCCGAAGCGTCTTTCAGGATCGAAATGCTCTCGATATCGTTCGGGTCGAGGCGGTCGAGGCCCCCTACCTGGCCGGGAATACCGTCCACGACGATCAGCACGTCGTTGTTACCGGTCGTGGCGAAGCCGCGCACCGTGTAGCTCGAACCGTCGTAACCCGGCTCACCGCCCCGGTTGTTGGCCACGAAGCCCGAAAAACGGCCTGCGAGCGAGTTGGAGAGGTTAGGCTGCGGACTTTTCACAATGTCGGCACCTTTCACTTCCGAAACCGAGCCGGTCAACGTGGCCTTTTTCTGCGTACCATAACCCACAACTACGATTTCGTCCAGCGTTTTATCGTTCGGAGCCAGCTTCACGTCCAGTTGAGAACGGTTACCGATCACGATTTCCTGGTTCACATAACCGATGTAGGTAAACACCAGCGTCCCGCTGCCGTCCGGCAGATTCAACGAATACTTGCCGTCCACGTCGGTCGTCGTACCGGTGGAAGTACCTTTCAGGATCACGCTCGCGCCGGGGAGGCCTTCGCCCGTTTCGGCAGTGACGGTTCCTTTTACGTTAAAAGAGGTTTGTGCGAACGCTGAAAGCGCGGTCAGTACAATGAGCAACGCCATACAGGTCGTGCGCAAAGTCGCCCGGAGTGCCATGCCAAGATGTGCGCCGGTAGCCAGGCTAACAGTTTGCATGGCCGCCCGGAGAGCTGGCCTATTGGTCGGCCGGGCGTCCTGGTAAAAAGTTTTTTTCATACAGCAGTAAAAGTTGAATAATTGGATGCGGATCAGTTCACGGGAGCGGCCGGCAGATAATCTTGATTTAATCATAAACCCAAGAACCCGGCGCCGCTTTTATAAATTGATCAATCAAAAGTAGGACTATTTCAACCCGGCCATAGGGGGACATTTTCGCATTAAAGAGGGGGTGAATTCACAAAAAATGCCCGATTCTGTTGGAATCAGGCATGAAAAGCTGGGGATACTCCAATAAACCGGCGGGTTACACGGATTTTTTGCGGAAAAGGTCCTTGTCGATCGTGCGCTGCTCGTGGAAGGGCTTTCTGAATTTCTTCACATAATCCGAAGGCTTCATGCCGAACAGTTTCTGGAAATGCTCGCGGAAATAGCGGATGTCGTTAATGCCGACACTGAATGCCGTTTCGCTGATCGTGATGTCGGTCGTGATGAGCAACTGGGCCGCCTTGCGCAGACGGATGAACCGCACAAAGCTCGTCGCCGACTGCCCCGAAATGGATTTGATGCGGTTGTAAAGCGTAGAATGGCTCATGCCGATCTCCGAAGCCAGTACTTTGACATTGAAACCGGGATCGGTAATGTGGTTTTCGACAATGCGGATACATTCCGTGAGAAACTCCTTGTATTCGGCCGAAATCTTGAAATCGCTCGTTTGGAGGGTGATTTCGTTGTAGAAATACCGCTGCAAATCGTTTCGGTTACGGAGGATCGATGCTACCCGCGCCACGAGAATGTCTTTATCGAACGGCTTGCCGATATAATCGTCGGCCCCGCCCTCGATCCCTTTCAGGCGCACATCCTGCGAGGTACTCGCCGTCAGCAGGATCACCGGAATGTGGCTGAGTGCCATATCGAGCTTCATTTGGCGGCACAATTCGATGCCGGAAGTACCGCCCATCATCACATCGCTGACCACAATGTCGGGCAAATGCTTCCGCACCAGTTCCAGCCCCTCCTCCCCGCTTCCGGCTTCGAACATTTTGTACTTTCCCGCGAAAATAGTCCCGAGATAATGCCTGATCTCCGGATCATCGTCCACCACCAGCATGGTATGGCTCTCGGTCGAAGGCTCCTTCATATCCAGCAGCTCGCTCTGCCAATCAGGCAATGCGGGGGCTTTCATAGGCATTGCCCCGTCCGATAGCTCTTCCAGCAGTACCGAATCACGCATTTCACCACTGCGCACATGGGAAACAAGTTCAGGGTGGCTTTTCCAAAGCCGGATATGAAATGAGGTCCCACGGTCCAGCTCGGATTCGTACCGCAACTGCCCGAAATGGTTTTCTACAAATGTTTTGGTTAAATACAGGCCAATTCCAAAGCCGCCTTTGGCCGCAAACCGGCGGTCGGCATACTGGTGGAAGACCTTGAAAATATCGTCACCCGCGTCAGCCGGAATGCCCGGCCCGGTATCACGCACCACAATCTCCACCTGCTCACCGAAATCAGCCACCCGCACATTTACAGTACCATGCTCGGGGGTGAATTTTAATGCATTGGAGATGAGGTTAAAAATCGCTATTTCAATCTTTTCCCAATCACAAACCACTTCCAGCTCGGTTTCGGGAAGTTTTAGCTCGTAGTGAATATGTTTCTGCTCGGCCTGATGCAGGAAGCATTGGAATACCTCGGTAACCAATTGCGGGAGGTTATGAGCAGCCGGTTTGAGCTGGTCGGTCTGCTGGTCGGCCTTGCGGAAGAGGAGCAGCTGGTCGACGAGGCTCAGGAGGCGCTTGGCATTGCGGTAGATGATATGCATGCTCGCCACAGCTGCTGGGGCCGTCGTCCCGACGGCGCTTCCCGATGTAGCCAATGTCTCGTTGGCACCTTGCATCATCTCTCTTATCGGATTGATAATCAGCGTAAGCGGCGTGCGGAACTCGTGGGAAACGTTCGTAAAAAACGACAGCTTCTTCTCGTTCAGCTCCATTTGCTGGCGCGTCTCCATGTGCGCGAGCTGCACCTCGTACTTCATCTTTTCCCGCCCCAGCTTGTATTGCTGGTAATAATAGAGGACCAGCCCGATGGTCAGAATGTACAGGAAGTAAGCCCACCAGCTCTGGTACCAGGGCGGCATCACGCGAATCGGCAGCGAGGCATAATCCTCAAACCAGATACCGTCCTGGTTCGCGACTTTCACCTTAAACTCATAATTTCCCGACGGAAGGTAACGGTAAGTAGCCGAACGTTCATTCTCGACATAGTTCCAGTCCTTATCCAGCCCTTCGAGCATATACGCGTAGCGCGTGAGTTCCGGGTACGCATAGTTCAATGCGGTGTAATCGATCGAAAAAACCGGCTGGTCGGGCCGGATGGAAAACCGCCGGGCCTTGCCGAGGTATTCGAAAAGCGAAATCGCCTCATTTTCCTTGTCTTTGCCAAATATCCGGAGGCCGCTGATCATCACTTTGGGCTGGTACCGCGACGCCTCCACCTGTTTCGGATCGAAGAGGTTCCAGCCCTCGGTGCCTCCAAAGCTCATCAGGCCGCTTTTGGCATTGAACAAGGTAGAACCGGGATTAAATTGCCCTCCTTGCAGCCCCTGGCTAATGTCAAAATTTTCGATCGAGCCCGTCTTCCCATCGATCCGCGACAGACCTTTATTGGTACTGATCCAAACTTTGTCCAGGCTCTCCGGCTGGATCGCATTGATCACATTACTGGCCAAACCGCGTTTTTCATCAAAAAAGCGCACTTTTTTCGCCCGGGTATCGAACAACAACAACCCATTACCTTCCGACCCTATCCAGAGCCGGTCGAGGCTATCCATATATAGCGAGAAAACAATCCTGTTCGACAAATAGGGCTCCCTACCCGCTGCGTTGAACCAGGAAACAAACCGCAACGTGCGGGTATTGAGGTAGTTGAGCCCACCGCCGTAGGTGCCGATCCAGAGATTACCATATTTATCTTCCGTAATCGCGCGGACGTCGTTGGCATTGATGGTGCTGTTGGAAGGGATGAAGTTGCGGAACCGGCCCGTCTTTTCGTCGAGCAGGCTCAACCCTCCCCCGTTGGTCCCGACCCAGATATTACGGCGGCGATCCTGGTAAATGACGCGCACATCGTTCCTGCCCAGCGAATGCGGGTCGTCGGGGTCATGTCCGAAGCGTTTGAAACTATCCGTAGCCGGATCGTACCGCACCAGGCCTTTGGAATAGGTCCCAAACCACAGGCCGTCCTGCCGGTCGCGGTGAGCGGCGATGACGGCGCCGTCGGGCAACCGACCGGGCAGGCTGGAAGCGGCGTAATGCTTCAACACTTCGCCCGACGCAGTGGTTTTGTAAATACCGTCGCCATCCGTACCGATCCAGAGGTTACCGTCCTTGTCGGCACACATGCCGTAGTAGCGCAAATAGCTTTCTGCGCGGGAATCGATGCTTTTCTGTTCAAACTTTCTGAATTTCTCGGGAATAGCGCTGATCAGGTAGGTCCCCTCGCCATACGTCCCCAGCCACACATTGCGGTCCTTATCGATGTAAAGCGACTGCACCGAGCGCTGCGTAATGCCCTTGTTGTCCTTGTCGCGCACCTGCTCGAAAACAAATGCATCCGGCCGCTTTGCTGCAATTTGCGACAATGCCAGCCGGTAAACGCCGCCGTCCTGCACGCCGATCAACAGGTTTTGCTGGTGGTCTTCGATCAGGGAAAGATAGATGTCGCTATGATGGAACGTATCGATATGGAGATCATAAAACCGGTTTTCGCTTCTTTTAAAAAGGATCAATCCTCTCGACGAAGCGATCCATACATTGCGCAAATGGTCTTCATATATAGCGTTAATGCGCGCCTGGGGCATATTCTTCCGATCCATCTCCACTTTCACCAGCTTTCCGGAACGGTCATTTTTCCAAACCTCGATCCCGCTGTCACGCGAGCCGAACCAGAGCATTCCCTGCGAATCTTCGAAGATATTCAGAATGGAATTGGTGAATAAACCCGGCAATGTTTGCTGGCTGTAATGGGTGAATTGATGGGTTTTGATATGGAATGAGGCAAACCCCGACCCGTTCAGCGCGAGCCAGAGCCGGTCGCCCTGTCCCTGGCTGATGTCGCTCACATCGTTCCCGGCGCCACTTTTGTTTTGAAATGGCTTGTACCGGTTGAAGCGCTGGCTGGCAGGCACGAACTCGCCGATCCCGTCGCGCGAGGAAACCCAGATTGTGCCGTTTTTATCGCGAAGAATGGATTTGACATAATTACCCGGCAAACTCTGCGGGTCGTTGCGGTCGTATTTGAAGTTTTTGAATGCCGTACCGTCGAACCGGCTCACGCCATCGCCGGTCGCAAACCACATCAGGCCGTCGTTATCCTGCACAATGCTGTTAACGACACCAAACGACAATCCTTCGCGGATCGAGTAGCGAAGCACCCGCCCGGCAGCATCGTCGGGATGACCGGTAGATGCGCCAGCGGCCAGGGCGCCAACAGCTAACGTCCTCCCGATTACACAGCATAGCAAGGCTGTTAACAAATTTGAAAATATGCGTTTCATCACCCGCATAACCCACTTTTCTGACATATTTCCGAAACGAAGTAATTCTTAACCACCTGCTTTCGCGAAAGCGGAACTTCAAAGATAAATCAAAAAAATCCGGGAACCGGAATCACTTGGGCAACATGCCGTCAGCGGGCCGTCAGCACATATTCTTTTCCCGCCTCGGTCGCCAGGTCAAATGCAAGCCTGCCGCTTACCAGGGCTGCGCCCGCCGCAGAATAGGCACGCTTGTAAAATGGATTCGGATTGTCATGGGCCGCCTGGCTGATACTAAACTTGCCCGCCGGCTTCATGTTGTTAGGAATGCCTATGCGGCAGTTTCCACCTGCGGCCGAACGGATTCTCAGAGTTGTTACCTGACCTTTCACCCAGGTAATGTCCACCTCGAAACCACCTCTGGCCCGCAAACCTTTCACTTCGCCGCTCATCCATTCAGCCGGAATAGCGGGCAGGATGTTCAGCAAGCCATCGTGACTTTGCACGAGCATTTCCGTAATGCCCGACGTCCCTCCGAAATTCCCGTCGATCTGGAATGGCGGGTGGGCGTCCAGCAAATTGGGATAAGTACCGCCCCCGTTGGCATAGTTCGTTCCTTCCACACCGGTCAGTTTCAGCTGTTCGCGGATCAGTTTGTAAGCGTGGTCACCATCGAGCAGCCGCGCCCATACGTTGATCTTCCATCCCTTGCTCCATCCGGTACCGCCGTCCCCCCGCAGCTCCATCGTCTTGCGCGCTGCCTCCGCATACACGGGTGTGTATACGGGCGAGATCTGCCGTCCCGGGAACAACCCGAACAAATGTGAAATGTGGCGGTGCTCGGGTTCGGCCTCGGCCCAATCCTTGTACCACTCTTGCAGGTTACCTTTTTTGCCTACCTGCATGGGGAATAGTTTTTCGCGTTTTCTGAGAAGCAAGTTGCGGAATTCGGCGTCGGTACCCAGGCGCTCCGATGCCTGGATGAGGTTTGTGAAAAGGTCCCAGATAATGGCCATGTCCATGGTAGTAGCCACCGAAACCGAACCTTTGTAGCCTTTTTCATCAATAAATATATTCTCCGGCGTGGTCGACGGGGCAGTTACGAGCCTGCCCTGCTTGTCCTCCACCAGCCAGTCGAGGCAGAACATCGCCGCCGATTTCATCAATGGATAGGCTGTTTTATCCAAAAATTCCTTGTTACCGGTAAACTGGTAATGCTCCCACAAATGCTGGCAGAGCCACGCGCCACCCATTGGCCAGTTGGCCCAGGACGGGCTTCCGCTGACGGGATTAGCTGTTGCCCAGATATCGGAATTGTGGTGCACCACCCAACCTTTGGCGTGATAGTAATTTCGCGCGGCTTCGGTGCCTGTCACCGCCATCCGGCCAATCAGGTCCAGAAGCGGGGTATGGAGCTCCGACAGATTTGCCGTTTCCACCATCCAGTAATTCATCTGGGTGTTGATATTAGTAGTAAAATTGCAGCTCCAAGGCGGCCTCACCTGGTGGTTCCATATTCCCTGAAGGTTGGCGGGAATGCCGCCCGGTCTCGAACTGGAAATGAGCAGGTAACGGCCAAACTGAAAATACAATGCTTCCAGCGCCGGGTCTTTTGCCCCCTCCGCGTAATTTTTCAATCGCTCGTCCAGGGGCTTGTCCGGCACCGGATTACCATTGATTACCAGACTTGTGCGGTTAAAAAGTTGATAATAATCAGCCAAATGCGCGCTTTTCAGCTCATCGAATCGCCTGGTTTGAGATTTTGCAAGATATGCTGCCGCAAGCGCCCGCTCGTCTTTGCCTTCCTTGTCGGGGCATTTGTCGTAGCCATTAAAACTCGTCGCGGCAGAGAGCAGCAACACCGCTTCCGTCGCATTGCGTATATGAATGCCCGTGCTATCGGTCGTAACCTGCCCGTCGGTATTGCTTACCTTCAACCGCACATCAAAACGCATTCCCTTGCATCGCGAAGGGTCATTGTAAACCACCGGGATCTCCATCGTTTGCATATAGCTTGGGTCGGTATGCGACGGCGCTTGTCCGTGCATAGCCAGCTCATCCTTCGCCAGTGCCTCGTTGCGGTAAACCAGCGGGCTGCTCATTCCGGCGGTAAAATTCAACGCGCCGTTCTTGCCCGCTTTCAATTTCAACACCATTACCTGGTCGGGAACGGAAACGAATACCTCCCGCGTGAACGCCACACCATCGACTGTAAACGAGGTCGTGGAAACCGCATCGGAGATATCGAGTTCGCGGCGATAGGCCGAAACCGTGCCCGGTATTTCCTGCCTGATCACCAGATCGCCCAGTGGTTCGTACGATTCGGTGAACGGCCCCTGTATCTTTTTTGTCAGTTCCTCCGCCAGCTTGTAGTCCTCATTTTCCAGCGCCTTTCTTACGTCTGCGAGGTATTGGAATGCATTCGGATTGGCATTATTGTTCACCGGCCCGCCCGACCACAATGTTTCCTCGTTCAACTGGATCAGTTCCTCATTCACTCTCCCGAACACCATCGCCCCGATTCTCCCGTTCCCAACCGGCAAGGCCTCGTTCCAGTTGCGGGCGGGTTGCTTGTACCAGAGTTTAAGCCCCTGCTGGGCTGCGGTTTCGGCGGGTTTACAGATTAATGAAAGCAACACAAAGCCGCCCAGCGCGGTAATGCGGAATAATCGGACCATAAAGCGTTGTTTCTATTTAAAAGATACATTGAGTTTCTGCATTGACTGGTTGCGCATGAACTCTACTTCGCCATGGCCCATCCAGTTGATTTCCTGAAAAACATCCGTCAGTTCGGCAATATTACCAATTTCGCGCTGATTAAGCACCCGGATCACGTCGCCCGGCTTCATGCCTGCATGTGCGAGAATGCTGTTTTCGGGCGCCGCTTCTACTACCACACCCTTTTCATCGGGCAATCCGTAAGCCGAGCGATCGCCCAGGCCATTCACATTCCGTAGCTTGCCACCGAGCCAGGCCATTTCGGCCACAGCCTTCCCGTCAGCCGCTTTTTTGATTACCGGAAGCGGTATCGGCGCTGCCTTGCTTTTCAATTCAGGTGAAACGACGCCGAACTGATCCATCGGGAAATTCACAAACCCCATTTCCAACGCAGGACTGCCCGGTTTCACCCGGTAATCGCCCTTGGCGGCATTCTCGAACATCGGGTCGCCGGCGAGGCTATGCGCGTCCGTACCATTCTGGCGGGCCTTTTCTAGCGACTGCTGATCGGGGAAAAGGTTATAATCCACTTCCCTGCCCCACTCATTCACGCGAATGGGTGCATAAGGCTTGGTGACAATGTTTTTCCGGAACACATCCCCGCTTTTCGCGAACCATACGTGCGGGTGAAAAGAGTTGTTGACCATGATATTATTTTCAACAATACGCTGAAAACCCTCCCGCAGCTTCAAACCTCCATTCAGACATAAATTATTATAAATGTGATAGTTGGAACTACCGTCATCGAGATCGATGTCCCAACCGTGGTCGCAGCGGAAACGGTTATTGCGGATGACGACCGTCTTGCCCGCGTCGAGGAGGATCAACTCGGGGTGTGCGGCGGCGAGGCTGTCCATTCGCTCGCGCACCGGATGCCAAAACCGGTCGCGGCCCCAGGAATTGAGCGAGCCGTGATCGCCCGTTTCGAGCACCGTGTCAAATACATCGTTGAATTCGATTACATGGCCTCCCCACGTACCCTCGCTCACATTAACGCCCGCGCGGGGAATATTGTAAATGGTGTTGTGGCTCACGGTAATATCCATACTCATCGAAATCTCCACGCCGGCAATCTGCTTCTCCACGCGCCCGAGGCCGTGCATGAGGTTATCGTACACCCTGCATTGGGCCGGGTAATCGTCGGTTTTCGGGCCGGGCACCTTATCCATTTGATCATAAGCCACCGACTGATTGTATTCAAAGCTTGGCGAACGCACCGCGCCGGGGTCGCCTACAAAGCATACCGCACTGGCACCGGTTTCCTCGAAATGGCAACCGGATACCTCACCGCCCCGGTTATAATTACTGAAAAACACCCCGTTTCCGCCGACCGCGTTGAAATGGCATTTCCGGATGGCACAATGCTCCGTGCCTTCGAGCAATACGGCGCCACCCCGGTAAATAGCCCAGTCGCTGCGGAGCAACGGTTCTTTGGTTTCCATGAAAGTGCGCAGGGTATGGGCCAGTTCGAAGCCTTCGATATGAATGTTACGAACGGGCTTTTGAGCAGAGCCGCGGAATTCGAACAAATGCCTGATTTGCGGCGTCAGCACCTCGCGGGCATCCCCTGGCGCATACACGTAAAGCGTGCGCGAACCGGCATCGTAATACCATTCGTCCGGTGCATCCAGCTCTTCAGGCAGGTTTTCAATGAATCGGTATTTGTCGTGCATACCCATCTGGCGGTTGTTCTGGTAACCGCCTTCGAGAGCGAGCGTGGTGTCGCTGGTTTTGCCGGTAACGCGGTAGTGGTAATCGCCCCATTCGTGCTTGTGCATCGCGTGGATGAATGCGCCGTCGGGCTTTTTCCAGGATTTGATTTTAGCGGCAGAAAGCACATCGGCCGAGTAACCTCCGAAATGGCTCGCATTCGGGTCGAAATTCGGATAACGGGCCATGTGCAGCTTTTTGCCCCCCACAAAAAGCTGATCGAAAATATATTCGCCGTTAATAGCGGCCTTTTTAACATTCCCTTTGTATTCCAGCCACTTAACCGGAATAATTGCTGCCCCGCTGACGGTTACTTTTTCGCCCGGATAGGGTTTGTAGGTCAATACCTGCCCCTCCCCGCGCGAATCCTCCGGCCCGAAAATGACCGGTTTGGAAAGGTAATAAGTACCTCCCCGCAGCAATACGGTCACTGCACCCCGCATTCCTCTCACCTTATTACGGGCCGCTTCGAGGGTCGCCAGCGGTTTTTCCCTGGAACCGGGGTTTCGGTCATTACCTTTTGGCGAAATGTAAATATCAGCCGCAGTCAATGAGTTTGTAAACGCCATGCAAACAGCGCATAATACAATCGTTATCAGCCCTTTAATTTTTTTATTCATAACTAAAAAACACCGAAACTGTCAGTACCGGCCAATACTTCCTTCTGAATTAATATAAATTGCTATTTCAATGTACGGATATAGGACAACAAATCGGCCACCTGCCGGTCAGAGTAAGTATCTATAAGTCCTTTGATCATAAATGACCGGCCACCAAGTGCGCCCTGACTTTTGATCTGGTCTGAGGGAATAAAGGTCTTTGCCCCGCCCATGAAAGCGAGCGTGGTACCGCGCTTGTCCTGGCTCACGAGGTAGCCTTCAAAATTCGTCCCGTCCTTTTGAGTCACGCGGTACACCGTGTAGCCGCTTTCGACGGCCGCATCGGGATCGAGAATGGCCGTCAGCAATGCTTCGGTCTCCCGGTTCGCCGAGCCATCGAGCGACGGCGCGATGTTCTGTCCCTTGCCTCCTACCTGATGGCAGTTCAGGCAGGTTTGGAATAACGCCCTTCCCGCTTCCTGGTCGCCTTTTTGCTGTGCGGCCACGGTCATGTATTTGTGTAACCTCGTTTTAAATGCTTTTTTCTTCTCCGTTTCCACGGATTTTGCTCTACTCAGCAGGCCCGTCGTTTCCGGGTTCCGCCGAACGGCTACCAGCCTTTCGGCAGTCGGCACGTCCAGGGAGCTTCCGTTGAGTTGTTTATTTTTAATGAGGTACATCAAAAGATCGGCGCCAGCTGGTGAGGACGGCAGCATTTTTACTAACTCGCCTTTTTCAACGACATCCAGCCCGGGTACCCACTTTTCCGCAGCCAGTCGCGCTGCCGTTGGCTCGGCCTTTGCCAGCGCCAGCAATGCCGTCGTCCGTACATCAAACCCGTAGCTGGCATTATTCACTGTTTTAACCAATGCATTCTTTCCTAAAACCGGGTCCGCATCGATCGCACGCAACGCCAGTTTCACGGAAGCCGCCGGCATATCGCGGTCCAGGACGGCCAGCACCTGCCCCACCGAATTACGCATCCCAAACCTGCCCACCGCATCCAGACCAAGATCGATCTCCGCCTGATCATCGCTCTTCAAAAGCCGCGATACCGGCGCAGTCAGCAGGCGATTTAACTCGGTCGACTGCACTTGCGCCTGGTTCCGGATCGCGAAACGAACATATTCCGTCGCCTGTGGTGTCTCAAAAGCCGGCTTCATCATCGCTGCGATATTTTTATTGGACAGCATCGCGGCCATGCTGAT
The DNA here is from genome assembly GCF_900109045.1 of Dyadobacter sp. SG02. GTDB lineage: Bacteria > Bacteroidota > Bacteroidia > Cytophagales > Spirosomataceae > Dyadobacter. The sequence goes on along the minus strand of NZ_FNYL01000002.1, from coordinate 825,009 downwards.
AAAGGTAGGCTCATCGAGTTTTTCGATGTGTGCTTCGGGCCAGAAACGAATGAACGCCGCATCGCGATCGTTTTTGGGCAATGCCTGTGTCGCCCATAGCAGGTTTTCGACGGGTACTCCGGCCACATCCGGCCCGGAAATGAAACGGTTCAATGCCATCGAATGCTTTTCCAGGGCCATTCGTGCGAGAAACCTTTCAAAACGCCGCTCATAAGGCCCGCCCAGCATATCACCCGGTAGCTCGGGCTTGCAGGCAGCGACCAGCAGGGCAATACCGTTGACGTCCAGTTCCGCCGCCTCACCCAGCGTGCGCAATACCTGCGAACGCACCTGATGGTCCGGGTCACCTGCCGAAACCTTCACAAGCGTTGCGATTTGGGTACCATTCAATTTAAAACCGGTTAATGACCGAACAGCCTCGCGCCGGACATTATCGTGCGGGTCGGCCAGCATGCTGCTTATCAATGCCGCATCGTAATACTGCAAACTTTCGAGGCACCAGAGTGCGTGTATCCTGGTCGCATCGTCGGCAGCGCGGTCGGCTGCAATGGCGGTAATGCCCGAAATGAGCGCGGTCGTTTCCGCTTTTGGCCGGTCGGCGATCTGGTGCCAGGCGGCCCGCTTCGCCCAAAGCGACGGTGAGCGCAGGTATTCCGGCAACCGGGAAACCTGCATTCTGTAAAAATCGGGAATGTCCCTCGGTTGCTGACTCACGTGACGTATCCGCCAAATGCGGCCGCGGGTCTTGTCACGGTCGGGGTGCGTGGTGGGCAGCTCGTTATGCGAGACGATCTTGTTGTACCAATCCGCGATATACAGGCAGCCGTCCGGCCCGAACTCCATATTCACCGGCCTGAACCAGTCGTCGTCGGAGGTAAGCAAATCGGGCAAATGCGTGGCAGAAACGGTACCATCGCCATTCCTGACAATTTTCACGGCATTAATGGTGCTCGTAATCGGGTTCGCAAGAAACGCGACATCCCGAAACGCCTCCGGAAACGAGCCCGAGGCGTCATCCGCAAACGCCGTCCCCGAAATACCCGTACCACCCACCCGGAATGAATGCAAAGCGGGCATAAACGGCTGGTAAGACCTCAATTTTTCATTTCCTGGGCCGGGAAATGCCGTCCCTGGTTCCATCGGCACCACGGAATAGCCGAGGTCATTCGCTTCCGAACCGTACCATTGCCCGTTCCCCCGCAGCTGAAAGCCCCAGATGTTGTTCAACCCCGCATTTACCAGCTCCATTTTCCGGCCGTCGGGCGTGAAACGGGCTATTTTACTAAAATCGATTTTCAAACTATCCCCGCTCACCAGCGACCTCACGCGCCCCTTGTTTAACGCGCCGTGGCTGAAATGGATCCAGTTCCCCGGCGCCCGCACGAGCACGTGCGCCATCGTGTGCGAGTCGGTGAACCCGAAACCCGTGAAAAGCGGCACGCGCCGGTCGGCCTTGCCATCGTAGTCGGTGTCATCCATAAAAAACAGCTCCGATCCCTGGGCGATATACGCGCCGTTGCGGTACGGCAGGACGCTCATCGGGATCGTCAGGCCATCGGCCCAAACGGTAGGCTTCACTTTTCCATTTCCGTAAATATTCGAAAGGACGATAACCTTGTCGGTACCCCTGGTTTCGCCTTTGTAAAGCCGCAGGACCCGTTTGAAATTGGGATGGTTACGCTGGGCCTTTTCATCGTCCATGAGTTTGAGGAGATCTTCCCATTGAATGTCCGAAATCGGGTCGAGCGGGTACATTCTGGCCGTCTGCGTCCAAAGCCTGCCCGCATCATCGAAAGTAATATCAATGGGCTTGAAAACGCTATCCCGCTCACTGGCAACCAGTTCGACCACAAACCCTTCCGGCACATGAAACCCGGCCAATTCCTGCTCGGGCGTATTGGCGCCGGTGCGCACGGAATGCGTTTTATCCTGCGCTAAGGCGGGTGCAATACTCGTAGCAACAACAATGCAAAGCACAACAAAGGAATGTCTGACAGCGATCATAAAGAGCGGGGTTTGATGATCCGGGTTTTCCGTGACTTAGATTTATCAAAGCAAACTATGCGCTGTTATCTACCGTAAACGGCAACTCATTGGTACCAGCCGATCAATAAATGAGTAAATAAGGATTCCCGCCAGCAGCCTTATACCAGTTACACGTCGATTAAAAAAAGTAGTTACCCTTCAAAACTATCATCAACCGGTATTATGAACGAAACCCTAATCTTCTTAGAGCAGCGAGTCTTCTGCCAATCATTCATGGGCAGGCGAAAAATCCGACTACGCGCTCTGGTTTATCACCACAGACGACATTTCGACCATGCTTAATGACAATGAGCATTATATCGTTGAACTAAGATTGGTATGCAAGCATGAACTTACTGGTTTGGGCAGTGTATTTGTCAGAACATACTCAAAACATGATATCAAGGAAGGTATTTTCAAATCGGGGAATACGTTTGAAATTGTGGACTAAAATCTGTAACATTACGTAACTTTTAGACCACCACGGTAAAACGAAAGCAGCTATGAAACCTGACATTATTGTAATGTAAGCCATTAAGGCAAGAAAAAGGCATCTCATTCGGGATGCCTTTTTCTTGCCTGTCTTTCGTACACTACTACGCTGATTACCAGCCCATGTAGTACGTATTGCTTAGCCAATCCGGCCGCAGGAGGTGGAAATGCGATTCCAGCATTTTTTCGGCCTCGCAAAATGCCCCTTCCACCCAACCTTGCTGATCGGAATAGGCCTCTCCAACGACATAAATGTTCTCGTCCCCATCCGGCTTACGCATGTAGGGCATCACATTCCAAACCGCCACGCCGGCTTTCCAGGCATGGTACCCGGCGCCGAACGGGTCGTCGGACCAGTCGCGGAAATAGGTCACGTATGGTTCCGGGATTTCCACTTCGGCGCCATGCAGTTCGCGCAATTGGTTCATGATTTCATTCACCATCAACTGCGTCGCCTGCTCTCTTTCAAGCGCTTTCAGCTCCGCAAGCGAGGCCGATTCCGCCGCGCTCACTTTGAAAAGTACTGTATCATCCGAAAGCGCTTTCCAGAATGTTTCGGTTTCCATATCGCCGTAGCTACCGAGGAGCATCGAGTTATCATTGCTCGGATCGGTGCCGAAATAGTAGCATTGGCGCATCGGCAGGTCGGTAATGGAGTGCCCGGAGTCGATGCCCAGCTTTTTCCACCATGGCTCGCGGAAGCCCATCAGGATTTTGAATGCAGGCTCCATGATCACCGAGCGGATGTTGCGGTCGAGAACGGTGTTTTCGTTGGAATTGAAAAAGAAATTCTGCTGATCGAGCAGTTCGAGCGACTTCCGCGGCATACCGAGGATAATGTGGTTGGCATAGGCATGCCAGATCTGATTGGTCGGGATATTCAGGAACGTGAGCTCGTAGCGGTATTGGTCGCGCTGGTCGTGGCCTTTCGAGAAGGTCAGCAGCTTGTTTTCCGACCAGATACACGCGCCCGGAATGCCCATATACTGGTTCGCGAGCGCGTACGCAATGCTGTCGTAACCTTCCTCTATCGTTTTGTACGTCACATCCGCCGAGAAATCGCCTACCATGTAAGGAAATGCTTCCGCCGCATTCCAGTTGATCGTGTTGGAATAATAACCACCCGCATTCGCCACAAAATTGTAACCTTCCTGCGAAACCTGATCCTTAATAAGGTTCCAGAAACCGAGGTCGTTCACCTTGCGACCGTCGTAAGGCGATCCGGGGAAATGGTAAGTAAGCCCGGGTTTCACCTGGTCCCAATCTTCGCTGGTCAGTTTGAATTCGTAGTCATAATCCCCGTTCTTGATGGCCAGGCCAGGGAAGTTGCTTACGTACCAGGGATCGGCCACGAGCACGTCGTAAATGATCTTGTTGAAAAGCTGGTCGGAGCTGAAACCAATGTCGTCGTCGTTGAGATAGTAGCGGGTTACCAGTTTTTCGCCATTGTCCTGTGCCACATTCCAGGCATTTTGCTTGAAACGTTCCTTGCGCAGGTAAAAAAGCAGGTCGGCCGGGTTACCCATCGGGAATGGAATGGGTGTCATGTGGTCTTTGAGCACGGGGGTACGCTTGCTGAGGTCCTTTTCGGTAAGCGGGTAACCTTCGATGAGCGTGGTCACGATCTCCTGCGACGTGAGATAGCGCATACCGCCCAGTTCGCCCCAGAAATCCATCCCTGGCAGAATCACCGATTCGAGGCGGCCGCCGAGGCGCTCGCTCATATCGAAGATCTGCACCTGATCGCCGGTGTATTTGCCGACGTCGGTAAGGCGGTAGGCACTGTACAGGCCCGATGTTCCGGCACCGATGATCGCAACTTCTGTCCCGAGTCCGGGCTTCATCCCATTGTTTAGTGGCGTGTTTTTGTTCATGTTGATGGTTTTTAAATTGCTTTGAAATAATTGTAACCCAGCTTGAATGGCGAGATATCGAAAGTAGAATGGCCGTCTAGCGCCATTTCAGTCAGTATTTTGCCTAAAAACGGCGTAAACTTGGCGGCCCAGCCGGTGGCGTACACGACGATATTTTCATGATTGGGCACATAAGGCGGCGCAAAATCGATCAGCAGCTCCTTGTTCGCGATCTTGCTGAGCGCAATGAGGCAGGTAGACGTAAAATAGGGCGTCGGGTCGAGGCCTGTCATGTGGTCGCGTACCCATTCGGACGTATACGCGAGCTCCTGCGGGTTGGGCACGAGCGTGCGCTGCTCGGGGCTATCAAGCGGGTCGATCACAAAGTCCGGTGCCACGCGAATGTACTCCGGATGGTCCCATACCACGCCCGGAAAGCCATAAAACTGGTTCCCGTTCGAGCCGATCGCGTTCTGGAACACGAACCAGGTTGGGTACTGAATCGAAGGATCGGTCTTTTTGAAATAACACGAAGACATATTCCAATAAGTAGCCGCGACCTTAAACCCGAGCAGATTGATCACGCTGTCCACGTACGGCCCCGGTACCAGCACCAGTTTTTCAGTGGTAAAAACCCCTTTCGGAGTAGTTACATTGAACAACTTGCCGTCCTGCGCAATGTCCGTCACCGGCGATTCTTCGTGCAGGGTCGTGTACGGGTCGCGCTCGCAGGCCTGATAGAGCGTTTCGATGGTTGCGCGGAAATCGATACTCGCGCCGTCGGCCTGGAAAAGGCCGGTGTAGGTGTCTGGTAAATTGCGGAAATGATACTTCGCTTCGATTTCCTTGGCCGTCAGGCTTGTGTAAGGCACATTCAACGCTTTGAGCGCCTGCTCCGCCTCGGCGATATTGCCTTCGGTGGAATGCACGGCCGGGTCACCGAACCACAGCGTACCCACTTTATCGAGCAATGTCTTGGGCGTCAGGGTTTGCAGCTCGTCCCAGTACGGCTGCGCGTCCAGCGCCATTTGCACCATATATTCCTCGGGGTACGGAATGCGGTACTGCCGCGAAACGCCCGCCGAGCTGCCGAGCTGGTTTTTGAAGTTGAATTGCTCCAAAACCAGCGTTTTTGCTTTTCTTTTTCCCAGATGGTAGCCGGTGGAGAGGCCGATCGCCCCTCCCCCAACCACGATCACATCGAAATGATGATCTGCCGGTTGCGCCATAATATCTTATTTATCGTGAAGGTTTTAAAATTGCTTATTGTTTCACCAGGGTATTGATATTCACGTGCGGCCATTGAATGAGCTTCGCGGGATCGTGGAACTGCGGAATGAATTCAATGATTGAAGTCTGCGAATATTGCAGTTGCAGGAACGAGCCGCCCGTGTTGGGGTTCTTCACAGTTTCGATCCAGAAAGTCGCCTCGAAGCTGGTCGTATTGGCGTTCTGAACGATGAACGGGATGTTGGTGATACCACCTTTATTGGCCGTGCTGACCGAAATGTTGGTCGAAGAAGTGATGGTCTGTCCCGCAATCGCGTCCCTCAGCGTGGCATTCGGGTTCACTTTGTTGAAACCATCCATGGGCGTAAGATACGGGTCCGTATAGCCCAGCGGCTTGGAACCGGGACCGGTAATCGGTAATGTACTGATGTCCGGGATGTTAGGCGCACCCGGCGTCACCGACGACCCACCCAATGCCAGCAGCGAATCCCCGTGCGGCACCGAAGCCTGGCGTGCAATGCTGAACTCGTCCGGGCAATCCTGCAACAGCAGCCAGGTACCGTTTTCGGCGTGGAGCAAGCTGCCGTCGATATTGCTGTGAATGGAAAGGTGGTACAGCAAAGTAGGCACCTGCTGAACGGTGTGCGTTCCGCGGTTGGGCGTGGGCGTACTCAATGGCGTCACCGTGAATGTTTCAGTGTAGGGCTGCACCAGCAGCTGGAAACCGCCCTTCTGGTTGGGCACCGCCACGAGGTTCCATCCTTTTCGGCCGACCCAGGTACCGATCAGGTCGGTCAGCGGACCGAACATCGATACGGTTTCATCCGGCGAACCGCCTAAGCGAGTGGTTTGGGGGGCATTGCTAGTAACTTTTAACATGGTGATATGATTGTTTAAGTGAAAAAAGAGAATGAGTACCGGGTACACACGGCCTGCCAATCCGATCGTTACCAACCTGCCACACCGCCCCCGATCCGGATCTCACCATGTCGTTTTATAGAACTAGTTTTATATTTTTGACAAACTAGGTCAAATAAGTTGTAACCAAACCAATACTACTTTTGAACTTATTTAACGGTCGAAGATTTTTTTGCGTGGGCGATCCAGCGATCTGCAATCTGTGGTCAGGGGTTGTCAGATATGGTCAGGAGTAGTTAAGGGTGGTGAGGTGTTGGCATTTCGGCGGTCCACGAAAATTCCCCACCTTACATTATGTCCTACAAAAGGAATTATTAGCTTTGCATTCAAATCCCTTTGAGGCCGGGACCTTCCGGCCATTGTATATGAGTGACCTGAAAAACGATATCCAGCCTTTGGAGGCTTCCACGATGACCGACATGGTCGAATTGCGACTGCGCGAGTATTTGAAGCGGAAATCTTTCGTACCCGGAGACGCATTGCCCAAGGAACAGGAACTGGCCGATGCGCTGGGCGTGAGCCGCAATGTCGTACGCGAGGCGCTCAGCCGCTTACGCATGCTCGGGATGATCGAATCGCGCAAAAAACGCGGGATGGTGCTCACCCAGCCGGATATCCTCGGCTCGCTCGAACGCGTGCTCGACCCGCTGATCCTTGGCAAAAACACATTGAGGGACATTTTCGAACTTCGACTGGTGCTGGAAATGGGCCTGGCCGACCTCATCTACCTCCGTAAAACCCCGGAAGACATTGCCGCGCTGGAAACGATTGTTGCCCAGGAGGTCAACAAGCATCAGAAACCCTTCCGTGTGGAGCACGAAATCGCCTTCCACGGCAAGCTCTATCAGATGACCGGCAACGATACCTACATGCGTTTCCAGAAAATGCTGCTGCCGGTATTCGAATACGTGCTCGATTATGAAATCCAGGTCAACGGCCAGGCCGAGGTCGGGAAAGTGACCCATCACGACCTGGTTGAAATACTGAAAACCGGCGACGCCGAAGATTTCCGCCGCGGTATGAAAGCCCATTTAAAACCCCATTTCGACCGGTTGAAAGCCTGAACCGTTCGCCCGTGGCCCCGCGCAACCGTTTTGGGTGATGCGTTAGAATTGTTGTCACATGCCTAAGGGCATTTTGCTACCAATATTACATCGCTAACGCGATTTGGCGGTAGTGCGTGTTGATGTTATAGAAACCAAAATATTGCTATGCGATTTTAATGAGGACTTACGATCGTCGATATTTGTTAAAAACCGCAAATGCCGTCAGGCATGTAACATTGGTAGAAACCAATGACCACCCGCCGCTTCGGAAATGCCCTTGGGCATGTAACGACAATGCATTGTTTGCCAATGTTGTTACATCCCTGACGGGATTCTTAAAATTGATGCATTGCCGAGATTGCTACCGATGTTACATCGCTGACGCGATTTGGCGAAAGCGCGTATCATCGTCATAGACGCCAAATATTGCGATGCGATTTAAATGAGGACTTACCTGACCATCGATATTTGATTGAAACTGCAAATGCCGTCAGGCATGTAGTATTGGTAGCAAAAATGGCCGCCAGAACAACCCGGGAAATCCCGTCAGGGATGGAACAACAATTGAATAGCGCCACTGGTTAACCGCCTGTCAACAGATTGCAGAGAACGATCCGGGAAACTCCGCTAAGATGGTGCAACAATGTAAAACGCACACCATGAGCCACTTTTTTGCATTATTTTTTGAATAAATATTTGGATGTTCAGTATTAATGCATTTACATTTGTTAATATGTAGTACATAACTACTAAAAAACATATCAAATTCCTGACTCTTTAAAATTCGATACTATGAAGAAAGTTTACGCGGTGGTCCTGCTGGGCTGGGCGTTGTGGCTGCTGGGAGAGGTGGCGATGGCGCAACAGATGACCGTAACCGGGACCGTCAGATCAGCCGGGACGGGCGAAAGCCTGCCGGGGGTAAGCATTATTCTCGGTGGCACCTCCTCGGGCTCCACTACCGATGCCGATGGAAAGTATACGATCCAGACGCTTCCTAATGGTCGCCTGATATTCTCCTACGTGGGTTTCGAGCCGCAGGAAGTTGCTATTGAAAACCGTTCGAAAATTGATATTACCCTCATAGAAAGCGAGAAAGCACTTAGCGAGGTCGTTGTGGTGGGTTATACGAGTCAATCCAAAGCGAAAACTACGGCGGCGGTATCGAAACTGGCCCCCGAAGAACTTAAAAACACTTCCAACCCAAACCCCGTGCAAGCCATGCAGGGCAAGATGGCGGGCGTTTCGGTGCCCCTCAATTCCGGGCAGCCGGGCGCGGGTGCGACGAACATCATCATCCGCGGCGGCACGAAGCTTAACGTTTATGGCACAGGGTTAGGGAATAGCGGCGGCAATTCGCTGGGAACTTCGGAGTCGAGCGGGCCGCTGGTGATTGTCGATGGGGTATTCAGGTCGTTGAATGATATTAACCCGGATAATATCGAGTCGTTTCAGGTGATGAAAGACGCCGCCGCGACGGCCATTTACGGCGCACGCGGTGCTAATGGGGTCATTGTAGTGAAGACCAAAGGGGGAAAATTCAATACCAAAGCCAATATCACCCTCAACCACCGCACCACCTGGGAAACCAATGCACGCGACTACAAATACCTGAATGCCAGGGATTACCTCGCATTGGCCAGAAAAACGGTGCAAAACACTTTCGACCCGATCGATAAAAACAATCTGCTCAACAACGGCGGCTTCTCAGCCGGAACACGCATTTATACTCAGCCCGGGCAATACGGCAACAATATCAACCTCACCGCATTGTACGACAATATCGTAGCCGTGGAAGGCCAGCCATACGTCGACCGACTCCTCGCCAACGGCTGGGAAACAATGGACGACCCCATTAACCCCGGCACGAAGCTGCTCTTTGCCGACAACCATTACCAGGACATGCTCTGGAACACCGGCGTAACGCAAAACCACAACCTGTCCATCGACGGCGGCAGCGAAAGGGCCGGTTACAATGTATCGGCAGGCTATACCAACCAGGCCGGGACATTCGCGGGCACACGGTACAAACGGTACGATGTCCTGGGTAATTTCGGTTTCAAAGCGGCCGACAATTTCCGCATCGATGCCATGGTGAATTACCAGAATGTGCTTCCCAATTACGTAGAAGCATTCCAGAACGAGCTCACGCGCGGCACGCGCCTGACCCCGCTCATACGCATATACAAGGACGACGGCAATCCCACGCCCGGCGAAAACTACGCCACCCGCAACCGTTTCCACACATTAAAATACGACGACGTGCGGTCGTCCACCGAGCGGATCATTTCGCGGGTCGCGGGGGACCTGGTAATAGCCAAAGGACTGAGTTACAAGCCGGCGATCTCCTATTTAATGCAGGATTTCCGCTATATGCTCATGCGCAAAGGCACGCCCGCTTCTGAAATACAGCCTGCCACCCAGCGCCAGAAGAACGAGGATACCAACAATTTCAGGCAACTGATGATCGACCAGATCCTGCAATACGATCTCAGTCTCCGCGACGCCCACAATTTCACCTTCCTGGCGGGTTTCAATTTTACCAAATCCACCAACAGCATCATCAACATCGGCTCCCAGCGTGCCACGAGCGACTACATTTACACGATCAACGAACCTACGACGTCGGTCATCAATGGGGTGATCAATACCAATGTCACGGATTTCAGGACGACGCTTACCGAAAGCCGCTCTGCCAGCTATTTCGGGCAGCTCAACTACGATTACGACGGCAAATACCTCCTCAGCGGCGCGCTGCGCTACGACGGCTTCTCCAATTTTGCCCCTCAAAACAAATACGCATTGTTTCCCTCCGCGTCGCTGGGCTGGAACATCCACCGCGAAAAGTTCTGGAATGTAGCGCCGGTAAACATGCTCAAACTCCGGGCCAGCTGGGGCCAGGCCGGATCGAGCGACCTCAGCCTGACCGATACTTACGGCGGCTACTCGGCAGCGACCTATGCATTGGGTTCGGGTATTTTAAGGGCTAATCTCTCTAACCCGAATCTCAAATGGGAACTGACCGAAACCACCGATCTCGCCCTCGACGCCTCTCTCTTCGGCGACCGGGTTACATTGTCCGTTGATTTTTACAACAAACTCACCAAAAATAGGTTAGAGTCCAAGCCGCTGCCTTCCGAAGCACCATTTCCTTCTATTACTTACAACAACGGGACCTTGCAAAACAAAGGCGTGGAAATAGAGGTCGGCGCGACGGTGATCAAAACCGGTGCATTTACCTGGCGCTCCAACTTTTCGTTTGCCCTCAACCGTACGACCATCCAAAAGCTCCCCGACAACGGCCGGGCTAAAAACCGGCAAGGCGGCGATCTCGTGTACGACCGTGCCGCCGGGAAAAACGTCGAAGCCGGCGGGCTGGCCGAAGGCGAACGGCCATTTGGCTTGTACGCCTACCAGGTCCTCGGCGTGTTCTCCACGGAGGAAGAAGCCAAAGCCTGGAATGCCACCAAAAAGGACAACCTCGCCTCTCCTTCCGGCATTGCCACGGGCAAGCACGCAGGTGATTTCATCTTCGACGACATCAATAACGACGGCGTGATCGACACCAAAGATCAGGTTTTCATTGGCTACCGTAACCCCGACAAGATCGGCGGCATGCAGAACACATTCACCTACAAATCGTTATCCCTCCGCTTCGCGGTCGATTACGCACTCGGGCATATGATCAGCGACGGCGCATTGGCCCGTTCGCTCGGTACCGGCCGGGCATTTAACGAAGGGGCTCCTTCGCAGGCATTAGGGCCGGATATCTGGCAGAAACCGGGCGATACCGGCAAGAAATACGCCCGATTCTCCTTCGCGGACGCCGATTTTGGTCAGCGGAACTACCTGCGCTCCGCCACATTGGGCAACAACAACGGCTACGGCTCGGACGTGTCGGCGATGATCGAAAAAGGCAATTTCCTGGCTCTGCGAGAGATTTCACTCGCTTATGATCTCCCTAAAAATATCCTCAAAAAGATCCGTTCAACCGGAATGAATGTATTCGTAAGCGTGTACAACCTCGGCTATCTGACTAAATACAAGGGCATTAACCCGGAAACCTATACCGGGTTCGATGCAGTCGGCTACCCGCGCCCGCGACAGTTTTCGATAGGAACGACGCTCAGATTTTAACGAAAAGACTTATGCAACAAAGAATTAAATTCCTCATCCTAACCGCTTTTGCCCTCGTAGGCCTCAGCGCTTGCGACAATTTGCTGGATGTGAAACCGCAGTCGAGTATCACCGAAGCGGTCTATTTTCAGAATGAAGGCGATTTTGAACCTTACCTGACCGGGATTTACACCTATATGCGGACTTTTGCCAACAATGTAACCTACGGTACCGAGCGCGGCGAAGAGCTGATCGCCGGCTCCAACTCGCGTTTCGGAGTGGCCTGGTCGCAGATCATTACGCCTACTTCCGGCGCCATTAACTATAATGACTGGTATAAGGCCATCGGCCATTGCAACCTGCTGCTCGCGAAGATCGAAAGCTTTCCATTCACCGGCAATCCCGATCTGCGGAAGCGTATTCTGGCCGAAACATACAGTTTGCGCGCCTATTTCTACTTCCATTTGACCCGCATTATCGGCGATGCACCGCTGATGCTGCAAGCCGTGACGGATGAGAATGTGCCGCTCCTGGCGCGTTCACCGGCTATCGATGTAATGAAGCAGGTCCAGGCGGACCTCGACGAGGCGATCGGCCTGTACAAATCGATCGGAAACTTCTCTGCCGGCTCCTACCCGAGCAAATACCGCTTCGCGTACGGCTCCACGCAGGCGCTCAAAGCGGAAGCGAGCCTGTGGAGCGCCAAGGTACTGGGCGGCGGCGATGCGGATTTCAATGCGGCTATCGCGGCCATTTCGGAGGTGGAGGCTTCGGGCGTTTCGCTGAATGCGGATTTCAAAAATGTAACCGGGCTCCGTGCGCCGAACAACCAGGAGGTGATCCTCTCTGCATTTTTCAGCCGGGACGAAACGGGCGGAAACTACGGCGTAAATGCATTACCCTTCCTGACCATCGTGCAGGGGGCCATCAACCTCGACAGCCTGCCTTACACCCAGACCTCGACTACCGGTCAGGGCGCTTATCAGATCAGTCAGCCGTCGCGGGCATTGTTTAGCAAAAGCACCACCGACAAGCGCATACCATACACCTGGGTTACCGAACGGCAAACCTCAGGCCCGAAAATTTCCTGGATCACCAAGTACCCCGGTACCAAATATTCCGACGACCGGATTTCCGACAACGAGGTCATCATTTTCCGCCTCGCCGACATTTACCTGATGAAAGCCGAAGCCTACGCAGGCCTTGGCAAGCTGGAAGAAGCCATTGCTTACCTCGACAAAGTACGCGCACGGGCCGGGACAGGCGCCTACGCGGGCGCGAAAACCCAAACGGCCATCGAGCGCGAAATCCTCGACGAACGCGGCCGCGAGCTGTATTTCGAAAACAAGCGCTGGTACGATCTCGTGCGGTTCCATAAGGGCGGCACCATCGATGTATATCAGTTCGTGCCCAATCTGATCGGCAAAAAAACGCCGCTTTTCTGGCCGCTGAATACGACGGTACTGGCCAATAACAACCAGCTAGTGCAAACCGAAGGCTATTGAGCATAATTTTTAATATTTTGATATGATAAAAAAGACATTGCTGATTTTGATCGTCCTGGGCGCCACTGGGGCGTTTGCGCAAGAGATTCCCGAGACCCGTGCATTGTTCAGCGCGGGCGAGGGCGGCTACAAAAGTTACCGCATACCATCGCTGATCAAAGCCAAAAACGGCGCGTTGATCGCGTTTTGCGAAGGCCGGAAGGATGGCGCGGGCGATGCGGGCGATATCGATCTGCTTATGAAGCGGTCAACCGACAATGGCAAGACCTGGGGCACACAGACGGTCGTTTGGGACGACGGCACGAATACCTGCGGCAATCCGTGTCCGGTACTCGACGAGCAAACCGGAGAAATCCTCCTGCTGCTGACGCAAAACCGTGGCGATGTGCCTGAAAAAGACATTATCACCAAGAAATCCGAGTCGACCCGGACGGTATGGCTCTCCCGCAGCGCCGACAACGGTGCTACCTGGGCCAAACCGGTTGAAATAACCCAAACCACCAAGAAACCCGAATGGGGCTGGTACGCTACCGGCCCGGGCATTGGCATACAAATCAAAAACGGCCCGCGCAAAGGCCGCCTCGTGATCCCCTGCGATTTCAGCTACGACGACCCGAACGGCAAAGTCCGCAACGGCCCGTTCGAATACGGCGCCCACGCCATTTACAGCGACGACCACGGCAAAACGTGGCAGCTCGGCGGCACGATCACACCCAAAATGAATGAATGCCAGGTGGTGGAAGTCGCGGACGGAAACGGCACACTACTCATGAACATGCGCTCCTACTTCGGTCGCGGGCGGCGCGCGCAATCCATAAGTTATGACGGTGGCGCAAGCTGGACGGCGCCGGAGGACATTCCCGAGCTCGTGGAGCCTGTGTGCCAGGCGTCCATCATTCGCTACCAGCGCCCGAAAGGAGTTAGCGCAATGCTTTTCCTCAACCCGGCCAGCACCACCAAACGCCATAACCTGACGTTACGTGCCAGTTTCGACGAGGGAAAAACCTGGCCGGTGATCCGGACCATTTTCCCAGGCCCATCGGCCTATTCGAGCATGGCCGCATTGCCCGACGGTAATATCCTATGCCTTTACGAGGCGGGGAAAACCGGTGCCTATGAGCAGATCGTGCTCCAAACCATCACCCCGCAATGGCTGTTCGGGGATCGCAAATAGCTGAATTTCAAGTTTATCAATCCATATGCATACCATCCAACACACCGACGGCCTCATTGCCGCACTTTTCACTCCCCTACACCCCGACGGCTCCGTGCATTACGAGCTGCTGCCCGCATTGGTCGAACATTTGATCAGCACCGGAATTTCGGGCATATTCATTTGCGGTAGCAACGGCGAGGGACCCAACCTTACGCTCGAAGAACGCATGCGGGTTTCCGAAACGGTGATAAAAGCCGGCAAAGGTCGCCTGCGCAACATCGTACACGTAGGCCACGCGAGCATCGCGGAGGCGCGCAAGCTGGCGCGTCACGCGCAGGAAGCAGGCGCCGACGCCATTTCTTCGGTCGCTGCGTTTTATTTCAAACCCACCTCGGTACAAAACCTCGCCGACTGCATGACCGACATTGCCACAGGCGCACCGGAATTGCCATTCTATTATTACCACATCCCTTCACTTACCGGCTTTTCCGTGGATGTGCTTGATTTTATGCGCATTGCCGAAAAGCAGATCCCGAACTTTGCCGGTGTTAAATACACTGCCTCAACGCTCTGGGAATACCAGGAATGCCTCAACTACGAGGGTGGCAAATATGATGTGTTATATGGTTTTGATGAAAACCACCTGCCCGCATTGTCGATGGGCGCCAGGGGATGTATTGGCAGTACGTTCAACTTCGCGGCGCCATTCTATTTAAAAGTGAGGGAGTATTTCGAAGCAGGCGATATCGAAAAGGCACGAAAACAAATGCTTTTCTGCGTCGAAATGGTGCGGATCGTCGTGCAATACGCCCCTATCCCCGCCCAGAAAGCCGTCATGAAAATGCTCGGTTTCGATATGGGCCCCTGCCGCCTCCCGCTCGTTACCCTGCCCGACGATCAGTACCAGGCGTTGCATCGACAGCTGAGCGATATAGGCTTTTTCAAAAAACTAAACACAGGCGAAGCCACCACAACTCCTGACCACTCCTGACAACGCCTGACCACACCTGACCACTCCTGACAATTTCCTGACAACTCCTGACCACTCCTGACCACTCCTGACAATTTCCTGACAACGCCTGACTCAATGACCCGCTTCCTTTTCTTCCTGACCATTTTCCTGAAAACTATGATTTCCAATGCCCAGCCGCCGGGGCCTTCGCCTCTGCAATGGAAAAGCCTGCCACCGCTTCCCGATGCCGTGGGGTTTGCCGGCTCCTATGCCGGCGTGAGCAACAATGCGCTGATCGTCGCGGGCGGGGCCAACTTTCCGGGTAATGCCGGGCCCTGGGGTACCGCGCCGAAGACGTGGTATGATGACATTTTCGTGCTGGAAAATCCGTCGGGGAGCTGGAAGAAAGTGGGCAAACTGCCGCATGCAATGGGCTATGGTGTGTCTCTCACGACTCCCCAAGGCATTTTTTGCCTCGGAGGCGCCGACGGTACGCGGCATTACAACCAGGCATTTTATCTGAACTGGAAAGACGGCCGCATTTCCACCACGAACCTCCCCGCTTTGCCGCTACCGCTTGCTTACGCCTCCGGCGCATTGCTCGGCGATAAGGCATATATCGCCGGCGGCACCAGCGCGCCGTCCGATACCAATGCCCTGAACCGTTTCTGGGAATTTGATTTACTTAAAAAACAATGGAACGAACTCCCGCCTGTACCCGGCAATGGCCGCATGCTGGCCGTGGCCGGTGCCCAGGATGGCCGTTTCTTTCTGTTCAGCGGGGTTGAACTGCATCATAATGCTGCCACCGGCACGACCCAACGCACCTATTTAAAAGAATGCCTTGCCTATAACCCCGTTTCCAAAACCTGGAAACGCATTGCCGACCTCCCCAATGCGGTGGCAGCCGCGCCCTCGCCTGCGTATGCTGCCGGGCAATCGCACCTGCTCGTTGTGGGCGGCGACGACGGGACCAATGCGCAACGGGTGATGGAGCTGCGGGAAAAGCATCCGGGTTTCCGCAACGAAATCATGGCTTACCACAGCATTACCGACACCTGGGCGCCGTTAGGGACTTTCACGGGAGGACAAGCGGCGGTTACCGCCCCACTCGTGAACTGGGAAGGGCGACTCGTAATCCCTTCCGGCGAGATTCAACCCGGCATTCGCACACCACGCGTGGTAACAGGCACCCCGGTAGTGAACACGGGCACATTCAACGGCATAGACTGGGGCGTGGTGTCGGTTTACTTCCTGCTTGTATTGGGCATCAGCATTTATGTATCGCGCAAAATGGGCGCCAGTACCGACGATTTTTTCCTGGGCGGACAGAACATCCCCTGGTGGGCAGCCGGACTGAGCATTTTCGGGAGCAAACTGAGCGCGCTCACATTCATCGCCATTCCTGCGAAAACCTACGCCACCGACTGGGTTTACATTTTCGCCAATGCGATGATCGTCGTAGTGGCACCGATCGTGATCTGGTTTTTCCTGCCCTATTTCCGGAAACTGAAAATCACCAGCGTTTACGAATACCTCGCATTCCGGTTTAACAAAACGGTGAAACTCGTCGGCAGCTTTACTTTCGTGGTTTTTCAGGTAGGGAGATTGGGGATCGTGATTTACCTTCCTGCATTGGTACTCAGTACGGTGACCGGTATGAACCTCATGCTTTGCATTATACTGACCAGCCTCATTACCACCGCATACACGATTTCCGGCGGGATTGAAGCCGTGGTATGGACAGAAGTAATGCAGGTCGGCGTGCTGCTGGGCGGGGCGTTTGTGAGTTTGTTTTTCATTGCCAATGCCTCCGGCGGCTTCGATTCATTGTTCCGGCAAGCGGGCGATGCAGGTAAGTTTCATATGGTCAACAACGGCTGGGCCATTACCGAGCCGGTCCTATGGGTAGTTTTGGTGGGTAATTTCCTGACGCAGATCGTGACCTATACATCGGATCAGGTGGTGGTGCAGCGTTACCTTACCACGCCTACCGAGGCGGAGGCCCGTCGGTCTATCTGGACCAATGCGTTCCTCGTCATCCCGGCGACCTTGATCTTCTTCCTCGTCGGCACGGCATTATGGGTGTATTTCAAACAGGCCCCGCAACTCCTGAACCCGATGGCCCGTACCGACGATATTTTCCCGTGGTTCATCTCGACGCAGTTGCCCGCCGGTTTGCGCGGGTTGGTCATAGCGGGCCTGTTCGCCGCTACCATGTCGACCATCAGTTCTTCCATGAATTCCATCGCCACCGTGGTCACCACCGATTTTTTCCAGCATTTTGTTCCAAAATCCACCGACCTGCAACGCTTCCGCTTCGCCCGCTACACCACGCTCGCATTGGGCGCAGCGGGAATAGGCATTGCCATATGGCTGGTATTTATGGAAAACAACAGCATCTGGGACCAGTACCTGAAACTGATCGGCATATTCGGCGGGTGCCTCGCGGGCATGTTTGTGGCGGGTATATTCTTTCCTTCCATTAACAGCACGGGCATTCTCGTCGGGTTTTTCATAAGTGCGGTGCTACTGTATTTTGTCCAGGCCCACGGTTGGCTGCATTTCTTCCTGTACCCGGGCGTGGGAATTTTCGGATGTGTGATTTTTGGCTGGCTGGTCAGCAAACTGCTACCGGTTACTCAACGCGCCTGACTTTTGTGATTTGAATCAAATGCATTTGAAAATGGCGCTCCTACTTTTGAACCGCCATCTGATCCGGCTCCGGACCGGTGACGGGGCAGTTTATTCAAAATAGTCATTTTTCAAATCAGAGATTCGCCATGAAATTCCTCAAATGGACAGGATATGCGCTTGCCGCCATCCTGTCAATCATTTGTATTGCAGCCACTTATGTAAAAGTAGCATTACCGGACACCGGCCCCGCACCGGATATTCAAATCGAAAAGACGCCTGCCCGCGTGGAGCGCGGCCGGTACCTGGCCAACCACGTCACAGTTTGCATGGATTGCCACAGCAGCCGCGACTGGTCGCGCCTCGCAGGTCCGATGATGCCCACCGGCCAGGGCGCAGGTGGCGAGCGCTTCGACCAGCAAATGGGTTTTCCGGGTACATTTTTCGCCCCTAATATCACACCTTACGCATTGGGCAGCTGGACCGATGGCGAGCTTTTCCGAGCCATTACAACCGGTGTCAACAAGAAAGGCAAGGCGCTTTTCCCCGTCATGGGCTACCATCGGTTCGGGCGGATGGACCAGGAGGATATTTTTTCCATTATCGCCTACATGCGCACCCTGCCGTCCGTGAAGAAGGATGTGCCCGAATCCCAGGCGGATTTCCCGGTTAACTTCATCATCAACACCATGCCCGCCAAAGCCGAACTATCGACCCGGCCCGATACCAGCGACGTGATAGCTTACGGCAAATACCTCGTGAATGCGACCGGTTGCGTGGACTGCCACAGCAAAACCGACAAAGGCAGCGTCATCCCCGGTACGGAATTCGGTGGCGGCATGGAATTCAAAAGTCCGGCGGGAAGTATGTTTTCGGCCAACATTACCATGCATAAACAAACCGGCATTGGCAACTGGACGGAAGCGGACTTCGTCGGCCGTTTCAAGGTATTCACCACGCCGGGTTACGTTGCGCCGCCCGTGCCCGCTTCCCAGCCGAACACCCCGATGCCCTGGACCATGTATGCCGGCATGAAAGAATCCGACCTGAAAGCCATTTTCAGCTATCTGAAAACAATCAAACCGATTGATAACCAGGTAAGACGCTAGGCTTCCTTTGCCTGCCTTTCGGCGATAAAACTTTCCGCTTCGCGCAGCGTGTTCACCAGCACGGTCGGTACGGTCGCCCCGTGCTGGTTGAACAGCGTCACGGAGGCCATTTTGGAGAAAAAATCAGGGGAAATGATGCTGATATTGCAGGAAAGGCCTGCCTGATGGCATTCGGGAAAGAAGTCGTTGCAAATGTAATCCATCGCACCGGCCCACGAGCCCTCCACTTCTTTGGTATCATGCACGTGAAATCGCAATTTCCGGGCCTTACCCTGGCTCTGCGACCATTTTTTCATGCTTTCGAGCGCCACGATAATCTCAGAATCGGTAGAATAACCGATCCATTTCATCAACAGGTAGTTTTTGGAACCATTATAGCTCAGCACGGCGTGGACCTGGCCTTCTGCATTCAGGAATTTCCCGATGCGGGTGATGGAATCCGCGGTCGGACTGGTGGAGGAGGTTTTCATAGGAGTATGCAAAAATCAATCTTTCAAATCCGGCTACGGTAGCGGCTCAGCGTTTCACGGGTAATGCCCAGGTAGCTGGCGATGTATTGCAGGGGTATTCTGCTAAAAAGTAAGGGATGTTCTTCCAGGATATTCCGGAACCGCACGTCCGGCGGGTCTTTCAACAAGGCCGTTTCGCGGTAATCGGTTTTCATCAGTTGCTCCACCACTAAAAGATTCCAGAACCGATGCCAGGCCGGACAATGCGCGTACAGATAATGGAAATCGTCGTTCGACAACACCAGCAAATGCGTTTCTTGCAAAGCCTGAATGCCCACCCGCGAAGCTTGGCCAAAGAAAAGGCTGTCGTACGAGCACGCAACGGCGTTTTCAAACAAAAAATCTTTGCAAATTTCCTTCTCAGCCGTCTCGACGTAAAGCCGCATCGTACCCTTTTCAACCAGCGCAACTTCCCCGGAAACATGGCCCTGCCGTACGAAATGATCGTTTTTCCGCAACACTTTCAAATGCAGGCGTTGTTCCATCATATCCAGCTCTTCCCGGGAGGGGTTGATCAGCTTTGCCAGATTGGAAAGTACTCTCATGCAGCTTAACGGGGGATGGGCAGCTCCAAAAATACCATTTGCGCTCCAATTTACCCACATCCGCTTCCTGAACGGCTACGCGCGGGGCATCTTGTAACCATTGTGATATTCCTTGCCGATCAGCTTGTTGGCCGCCGCGCTGTCGAATTCCCCTTTCTTGGCATCCCAATGCAGCGTACTCCCCGTCCGATAAGCGATATTGCCCATTTGCGAAAGGATCGCCACCTCCGCACCCGCATGTATAGGCGCGTGCAGGTCGCCCATGCGCCGCGAACGGATCACCTCCACGAAGTTTCTGGCATGCTCATCCAGCCCATTGTCCGACGACTTCTGCAACGGAACGGCTTCCATGCGCTTTTCGTAAGGTACCACTTCCCAGCTTGCCCTGTCGACGATCAATGTACCGTTCTCGCCCAGGAATGCGATGCCGTGCTGGCGGTTGTAAATACCGGCGCCATAGCCGATCACGTGCTCCCATTGTATGTTAAAATCGTCGAATTCGAAGAGGGCCGTTAAGGTATCCGGCGCTTCCGCACCGGGATTACGGACCATGGTACCGCTCGCGCTGACACGTTTCGGCGAGGCCCCGGCCTTCATGCCCAGCAATGCATAGTCGAGCAAATGCACGCCCCAATCGGTCAGGATGCCGCCCGCGTAATCCCAGAACCACCGGAATGAGCCGTGAAAGCGGTTCGGGTTGAATGGCCTTTTAGTCGCAGGGCCGAGCCACATGCCATAGTCCACCCCGGCCGGTGCTGCGCTATCTGGTTGTTTTAAAATTGGATTACCATAATTAAAATATCCCCAAACCTTCACCAGCCCCACTTTCCCGAGCTTCCCGGAATGCACAAAATCGACCGCGTCGCGGAAATGCTTCTGGCTGCGCTGCCATTGCCCTACCTGCACGACCCGCCCGGTCCGCTCCTGCGCCGCGACCATCGCCCGGCATTCGGCAATAGAGTTCCCGATCGGCTTTTCGACGTACACGTCCTTACCGGCCTCGCAAGCCTCGGCCATCATCAGGCAATGCCAGTGGTCGGGCGTACCGATCACCACCGCATCGATATCCTTATTATCCAGAATTCTACGGTAATCACTGAAAGTACTCACCTTGATCCCTTTCGCGGCTAGTTCGGCGGCGCGTTTATCGAGCACATTGCGGTCGGCATCGCAGAGCGCCACGCATTCCACACCCGGGTTTTTCATCACCGCATTGACGTCCGCCCACCCCATGCTGTTGATTCCGATCGCTGCGACACGGATCTTGTCCGCAGCCGCAGCCCGAAGCGGCGGGCTGGCATGCGCGAACCCGGTGATAACTGGCGAAAAGGCGGCGCTACCGGCAACGGCCGAGGCGGTATGGATGAATTTTCTTCTGGAAATAGTCATGACATATCAAGATGATGATCAGCGCGAAACAAAGCAGGATTTTGCACAGTTTTACCGCTGTTTTTACACAAAGTATTCTTGCAATATTTCAAATGTCAATCTGACAAATCTAGACTGATAATTTTGCATTGTCGTGAAAAAGTATGGCTTTCCTTATAAAAATCCGGAATGACAACGTTCCCGGCAACGTCTGCGTAAAAAAATCGGCCGATTGCATTGGTCACGATCAAAATTGGATTCAAATTAAGTCCCGGCAGGGTTCACCGCTTTTGCCGGATACCGGAAAAATCCAATTTCAGAATAACGCATCAGGCACCTTAAATAAGCATCGGGTAACCGCACATGAACTTCCAATCGCTACCGGACCAACACCTACTCGACGCCCTGCGGGACGACGACAGCCTGGCTTTCCGGGAGATTTACCAGCGTTACTGGAAAAAAATGTACCTGCTCGCCCTCCGCAAGATCGACGACCGTGAAGCCGTGGAAAGCATTATCCAGGACGTTTTCCTGCGTTTATGGGAGCGCCGCAGCCTCTTGCAGGTCGACAACCTAGAAGCCTACCTCGTCACGTCGGTCAAATACACGTGCATTAACCATTTCAAATCGGCGATGGTGCACGAAAAATACCTCGCCCACGCATTCACAGGCTATTCCGATGCCATTTGTACCACCGAAGAGCAACTCGATGCCAGCGAGCTCATGCGCAACATCGAAGCCCGCCTGAGCCATTTCCCCGAAAAAGCCCAGACCATTTTCCGCCTCCACCGCCTCGAAAACCGCTCCACCAAAGAAATCGCCTCGGAGATCCGGATGCCTCAGCGGACGGTTGAGTATCATTTGAGCCTTGTGGTGAAGGCGCTGCGGTCTTATTTGAAGGATTATTTGTGAAAGGCCAGCCGCGTAGGAAAAAAGGGAGTCATTCTGAGAATTCTTTTGGAATAAGTTGGTGACGCGTATCGATTGCTGTTACGTACGGATAGCCGTTGGGCGTAGTCTCCGACTACGTCCGAGCGACAACTGGTCTCTGACCAGTAAGCAACATTAAAGCGACGTTGCACAAAAACCAGAACTTTCCCCACAAACTCCAATTAAAATATAACTTATCAAATAATATTTAAAATCTTTTGCGGATCGCCGCCACGACCTTTGACTACTCATTAAA
The DNA here is from genome assembly GCF_900109045.1 of Dyadobacter sp. SG02. GTDB lineage: Bacteria > Bacteroidota > Bacteroidia > Cytophagales > Spirosomataceae > Dyadobacter. Next base: position 802,365 of record NZ_FNYL01000002.1, on the reverse strand, counting down.
AAGCAAGTAGCCATCGGCACCCATGAACCGGGAACAATTCGCAGCATTATTGAAGAAATATCAGGAAGGCACGTGTACCGAGCAGGAGAAACAGCTGGTCGAGCATTGGTTTGCAATTCTTGAAAACGAAAATGCCGGTGAGGTTTCTGACAGCGATCTGGACGGGGCCGAACTTCGGATTTGGGCTGGAATGCAGGAAAAGGCTTACCTCCCCGATCTTCATGAACGCGACGGCAACAGCCCTTTTCGATCCATCTACCTCCGATGGGCCGCTATGGCCGCCTCCCTCCTGCTGATCGGCTGGTTTTTAGCGGGAAAGCTCCTCGATCGGAATGTACCGCTGTCGGCCTATACCTGGGAAGAAAAGCACAATGGTGGCAGCAACGTCATGCCGGTCATGCTGGAAGACGGCAGTGTGGTGGAACTTCGTCCAGGCGGCTCGCTGCGCTATCCAAGCCGATTTGAGGACAAAAAAAGGGAGGTAATATTGAAGGGAAACGGCTTTTTCATTATTCGAAAAAATCCCAAAAAGCCCTTTTACGTGCATTCGGGCAGTGTTACTACGCGGGTACTGGGCACGAGCTTTTACGTGAGCACGGCTGCGAATGGCGGCCAGACGAAGGTGGAAGTGGTAACAGGCCTCGTTTCGGTGTACAGCGAGCGCGGGAGCGAAGAGGCTGCGGACATGCTTTTGACGCCCAACCATACAGCTACTTTCGACCGGAATTCGGGCAAATTTTCGGCAGGGCTGGCGGAGCGCCCCCGGTTGCTGAATGCGAATATCTCATTCCGATTTCACAATACGCCACTCGTGCAAGTGGCGCAGCACCTGCGCGATGCGTGGGGTGTGGACGTAAGCACCGAAAGCAGCCAGATTATGAACTGCCCATTGACGGCCGACCTGAGCGGACAACCGCTTTATACCCAGCTGGATATCATCTGCGCTGCATTAGGCGCGAAATACAAAGTCCGCGGCTCGACGATCCGTATTGCCGGTCCCGGTTGCAAACCACGCGCGACGCACGCTTTCCGAACACGTAAACCCATCTATTCCAATATGCAAACATAGCCGCAAACGAAAACGCTGGCCATGCAGCGAACATGGGCCAGCGCCAGCAAATCCTGTGAGGCCGACAGCGAATCGCGCCTTACCGGGAGTTTCATTTTATCAAATCTCCATTTAATAAAACATTTAAAGGTATGAAAAAAACAGAACCTTTACTTTCCAGGACCTGTCGGCGCATGAAAGCGACCGGGAATGTACTGCTGCGGGTGCTCATGGTGACGTTGCTGGCTTGCCAGACCGCGTTCGCCGTTGACCAGCAGGAAGTAATGGCGCGGCTCGTTACATTGAATTTCCGTAACCAGCGCTTCGAGAAGGTCATCAGCAGCATTGAAAAACAGACCAAAGCCCGCATTGTGTACAGCTCAGAGCGCGTGAATGTGGCCAGGAATGTGAGTGTGGACGTGAGCAAAAAACGGCTGGATACCGTGCTGGACGAGATTTTGGCTCCGCTAAACCTCACCTACCGCGTCGTAGGCGGCCAGATCGTGCTGGAAAGCCTGGCCCGCGAGGAATCTGCGGCCCCCACGAAACAACAGGTTATCGACCGGACGGTGACCGGCGTACTGACCGACGAAAAGAACGCGGTACTTCCCGGCGTGAGCGTGATTTTGAAAGGTACCAACCGCGGTACGAGCACCGACGGCCAGGGTAAGTTCAGCCTGCTCGTGCCCGACGACGCGAGCGCCGTGCTGACCTTCTCATTTGTGGGTTATCAAAGCCAGGATGTGGTGCTGGGTGCCCAGACGACATTTAACATTTCGCTGAAACCGGACGTGAGCGCATTGGACGAGGTCGTCGTGATCGGTTATGGCGCCGTGCGCAAGCGCGACCTTACCGGCTCGGTGGTGCAGCTCAAAAGCGAGCAACTAAAAGAGGTACCTTCCGCCAATGTCCTCGATGCCGTACAGGGCAAAATCGCGGGCGCGGATATCACGCGTAGCAGCGGGCAGGCCGGTGCGGGTGTGAACATTACCATTCGAGGTAACCGTTCGATAGGCGGGAATAACTCCCCGCTCATTATCGTCGACGGCGTGCAGTATGGCGACCTGGCCGATATCAATTCGAACGACATCGAGTCGATGGAAGTTTTGAAAGATGCTTCTTCGATTGCGATTTACGGTTCACGCGGTGCGAACGGGGTTATTTTAATTACCACTAAAAAAGGAAGAAGCGGGCGTCCGGACATTTCCTTCAATTCTTACGCAGGTATTTCGCAGGTAACCATGTACCCACGTGCCATGAATATCACCGAGTTCCGCGATTTCAAACGCGAAGCCTGGCGCGCGGCGGGTGTCTGGAACACCCCGGCCGACGATCCGTCGATTTTTACCAATGTGGCCGAATACGATGCATTACAAAAAGGCATTTGGACCGATTATCAGAAGGAACTCATTCGTCCCGGCTTCCAGCAGAACTACCAGCTGGGCTTCCGGGGAGGTTCGGACAAATTGAAATCCTATGTTTCAGTGGATTATTTTAATGAAAAAGGAATCCTGAAACTGGATGAAATGAAGCGTTACACGGCACGTCTGAATGTCGATTATACGCTAACGGACTGGATGAAGATCGGTTTGCAAAGCCAGCTCACCTATTACAACCAGAGCGTCCGCCGCGACCCTTTGAACCAGGCCAACAAGATCAGTCCGCTGGGTTCGCTGTATGACGAGAATGGCAATTTCAACTTCATTATGCTGGATGGGCAGACTGCAAACCCGCTATCCGACGAGCAACCGGGCGTTTTTAACAACAATATCCTGACCACCCGCACGCTCACGAACGGTTATGTCGAAATCACGCCGCTGAAAGGACTTACGTTCCGCAGTACCCTCGGTGCGAACCTTTCCAATTCGCGTAACGGGGCCTATTCGTCGCCGAAGTCCATCGACCGCTCGCTGACCGGTAAATCACTGGCTACTTACAATGTGTCGAATGGCCGGACGATCAACTGGGAGAACGTGGTGACTTATCAAAAGGCATTTGAACAACATAGTTTTACATTCACGGGAATCGGCAGCTCGCTGGCCACCGTGTCGGATAACGCACAGGCTTCCGGCGTGAACCAGCTTATCCCGTCGCAGCTGTTTTACTCGCTCGGTAGCGCCACGGAAGAGATTAAAATCAATTCGGCTTATTCCAAAAATAACCTCGTATCGTTCGCCGCGCGTGTGAACTATGGTTTCAAAGACCGCTATTTGCTCACCTTGACGGCCCGCAAGGATGGTTCTTCCAAACTCGCACCGGGCAACAAATGGACGTTCTTCCCATCGGCTGCATTTGCATGGCGGATCATCGACGAGGGTTTTATGAAGAATGTTAAAAAACTCAGCGATCTGAAACTGCGTTTGAGCTACGGGATCGCGGGGAACGACCCGTCGGGGCCTTACGCGACGCAAACCACGCTGACCCGCATTGCATTTGGTTTTGACGAGGTGGCTTATCCGGCGTACACCTTCTCCCGCAATGTCGGTAATGCGGCGCTGGGCTGGGAACTTTCGGCTACGCAAAATCTCGGCCTGGATTTCGGGCTGTTCGACGGCCGCATTAACGGCTCGATCGATTACTACGATACCCGCACCTCCGACCTGCTCCTCGACCGTGGCTTACCTCCAACAACCGGCGTAACCACCGTGAAGCAGAATATCGGCAAAACCCGCAATCGTGGTGTCGAAGTCGTGCTGGGAACGACCAACATCCGTACCCGCGATTTCACCTGGAATTCGAGCCTCACATTTACCAGAAACAAAGAAGAAATCACCGAACTGGTGACCGAAGGCAACGACATCGGCAACGGCTGGTTCATCGGCAGCCCGATCAGCGTGTTCTACGATTATGAGAAACTGGGTATCTGGCAAACTTCGGAAGCGGAACAGGCCAAAGCGATGTCGCCTACGCAGTTACCGGGTGAAATCAAAGTAAAAGACCAGAATGGCGACGGCAAGATCGACGCCGTGAACGACCGGGTGATCCTCGGAACCCCGCGCCCGAAATGGAGCGGCGGCCTCGATAATACCATCAAATTCAAAGGTTTCGATTTGAATTTCATGATTTACGCACGGATCGGTTCGATGATCAACTCCGACCGCTACGCACGTTTCGACCAGCAAGGCGTTGGTAACAGCACGACCGGCCTCGATTACTGGACGCCGGAGAACCCGACGAACGAATACCCCCGCCCGAACAAGAATGCGGGTTTGAAATACCTCTCGACATTGGGTTACCGCGATGCCTCGTACGCACGTATCCGCAACGTGACGCTCGCGTACAACCTGCCGGTCGACAAGTTCAACTGGAAGATTATCCGCGGTCTGCGCATTTACGCGACGGCGAAGAACCTGGCGACATTCACCAAACTCGATTACGACCCGGAACGCGGCGGATCGGAGAACTTCCCGATGACGAAACTGTTCGTTTTTGGCCTGAATGTGAACCTGTAACCCTTTAAACCAGTCAAAACAATGAGATCAAAACTATTGAAAACAGGGTTTATAGCGGTTTCCCTCATGGGACTGTTTGCCTGTGAGCATACATTGGAAGAATACAACCCCTCCGGCCTGACTTCCGAGACGGTTTACACCACGCCCGAAGGCTTCGAAACGCTCGTGAATGCCGCCTACTCCTACCAGCGCTGGTGGTATGGCAAGGAAGAAGGCTACAACATCGCCGAAACCGGTACCGACATCTGGACCAGCGGTGCCGGCGAAGTATACCGCGATTTGACCCAATACCTCAACCTCCAAGGCAGCAATACCGCCCTTACCAACGAATGGCGGGAATTTTACGCGGCCATTAACCTCTGCAACGGGGGGATCAACCGCATCGATCAGGCGGGTCTTTCCGCTGCATTGCGCCCCGTGCGTGAGGGTGAGCTGCGCTTTTTGCGGGCATTCTACTATTGGCATATTGTCGAAACCTGGGGAGGCGTGCATTTCACAACCACCGAAACCAACGGCATCGTGACCACCGCCAATAAAACACCCGTCGAGACATTCTACAACCAGATTTTCGAGGATTTGAAAATCGCCGTCAGCAACCTCCCCGCCACACAGCCGCAATATGGCCGGGTTACCAAAGGTGCCGCGCAGGCATTTCTCGCCAGAATGTACCTCACCAGAGGCATGAATAAGGAGGCACTGGAAATGGCGAAAGCGGTTCTGGACGGCAATTACGGCTACAAACTGGAAGCCAGTTACGCCGATCTCTGGAAAATGAGTAATCTCAAATCCAAAGAGGTGATCTACACCGTGGACTACTCCGCCAACCTCGCATTGAACGACCTCGCGAACTCGACATTCAACCCTTACGGTCACAGCCGCGGCAGCAACAATGCGCATTTGCTTTTCCTGATGAAGTACGACGACCGCCCGGGCATGACCCGCGACATTAACAACGGTCGCCCGTTCAACCGCTACATGCCTACCCGCTTCCTGCTCGACCTGTTCTCGGCAGACGACGCGCGTTATGAGGGCAGTTTCATGGAGTCATGGTATGCCAATTCTGCGACTTTACCGACCGGCGTCGCCAAGGGAGATACCGCTGTTTACTGTACTAAATTGGAAATCGCCGACAATGTGGAAGCTTCCAAAAAGTACCAGACTTACGACCGCAGCGACATTTACCTCGCCGACGGGACCGTGAAGGATAACCTTCGTTACCCTACCCTGTCCAAATTCATGGACCCAACACGGGCGAGCCTGAATGAGGCCCAGAGCGCGCGCGACGTGTTCGTGATCAGGCTGGCGGAAGTGTACCTCATCGCCGCCGAAGCCGCCATGCAAACCGGCGACCTTACCGCTGCGGCGGAATATGTGAATGTGGTACGCACCAGGGCCGCCAAGCCCGGTAAAGCGGCGGCAATGCAGGTAAAGGCCTCCGATATTACACTGGATTTCATCCTCGACGAGCGTGCACGCGAGCTCGCCGGCGAGCAACTGCGCTGGTTCGACCTGAAACGTACGGGCAAGCTCGTGGAGCGTATCAAGAAATATGCGCCGGATAATGCAGTCAATATCCAGGAACACCACACCATCCGCCCGATCCCGCAAACGCAGCTGGATGCGGTGGTGAACAAGAACGAGTTCAAACAGAATGCCGGTTATCAATAATCCATTTTAAATGTCTTCCTGCCCCAAAAGCAGGAGGACGCTTTTGCTATGACCCATAAAACACGAATTGCAGCATTGGCCGCCGCCGCATGGGCGTGCTTCGGCCTGTCCACGCACGACGCCTCCGCCCAGGAAGCATACAGCTGGTCGAACCTGCCGAAAATCCAGCAGCCGGTTTTCCGCAAGGATACCATCCGCATTACCGCATTTGGCGCGGTGCCCGACGGCCATACGCTGAATACCAAAGCCATTAACCAGGCCATTGCAAGTTGCAGCCAAAAAGGAGGCGGTGTGGTGCTGGTACCTGCCGGGCTCTGGATCACCGGCCCCGTGCTGATGAAAAGCAATGTGAACCTGCATTTGCAGGAAGGCTCCCTGTTGCTTTTTACGACGGACAAGTCGCAATATGCTATTACCGAGGGCTTTTATGAGGGTAAAGCGGCGGCCCGTAATGAATCGCCTATTTCAGGAAAAGATCTTGAAAATGTGGCTATTACAGGCAAAGGCATTGTGGATGGCAACGGCGATGTGTGGCGGGCTGTGAATAAAAACCAGCTTACGGAACCGCAATGGAAAGAGAAAATTGAATCCGGCGGCGTGCTGAAAGACGATGGCAAGGTCTGGTACCCGAGCGAGCAGTTCAAAAAGGCCAGCGTCGAGAGCAAAAGCATGCTGCTGACCGGCGGTAAAAAACCGGCGGATTTTGCGGATATCAAAGATTTCTTACGGCCTAATCTCGTGGTTTTCAATAACTGTAAAAAGGTACTGCTGGAAGGTGTGACGTTTCAGAACTCAGCCGCCTGGTGCCTGCATCCGCTGATGGTACAAGACCTGACGATCCGCAATGTACGTGTCAAAAACCCCGAGTATGCTCATAATGGCGATGGTATGGACATCGAATCCTGCAAAAACTTCCTTATCGAAGGCTGCGTGCTCGACGTGGGCGACGATGCGATCTGCATTAAATCTGGCAAGGACGAAGAGGGCCGGAAACGCGGCATACCGACCGAAAACGGCATTATCCGCAACAATATCGTATACCAGGGGCACGGCGGGTTTGTGGTGGGCAGCGAAATGAGCGGCGGCGCGCGGAATATTTTTGTGGAGCAATGCACATTCATGGGGACCGATAAAGGCCTTCGTTTCAAATCGGTGCGCGGCCGCGGCGGTGTCGTGGAGAAGATTTATGCCAGAAATATCAATATGAAGGATATCAAACAAGAAGCGATCTTCTTTGACCTTTACTATTTCGTCAAATTCGCTACGGATGGAGAGCGCGATATGCGCCCGGTCGTAAATGAAGGTACGCCGGTTTTCAAGGATATGGTTTTTGAAAATATCATGTGTAATGGTGCTACCAAAGGTGTTTTTGTACGCGGCCTCCCCGAAATGCCGGTCCGCAATATCAAAATGGAGAATATGGTACTCTCCGCCGCAACCGGCGTCGAGCTTACCGATGCGGACAAAATCTCGTTCAAGAATGTGAAGCTGATCACGAAGCATTCCAAACCGATCATTTTCACCGATAATGCAACCAATATCAGTATCGACGGCCTGCAATACAACGACCACAGCGAAACGCTCATTTCGGTCGCCGGCGAGCGTAGCCAGAACATCAGCATTGCCCACACCGACGCTTCGAAAGCGCAAAAAGTAAAGGAATTTTCAAAGGGAGCACAGGAGAAAAGCCTGGTTATTCATGAAGGTAAATAAGTACTATTGGGTCGCCGGCGCATTGCTGGCGACCTCTGCTTTTGCACAAAAATCCATTAAAGAAACACCCGATTCGCAAACCTGGGTCGCCGATTTACAGGACGGCCGCTACCAAAACCCCATCCTTCACGCCGATTACTCCGACCCCGACGCCTGCCGCGTGGGGGAGGATTATTACATGACCGCATCCAGCTTCGACGCGATCCCGGGCCTTCCTATCCTGCATTCCAAAGACCTCGTCAACTGGACATTGATCGGCCATGCTTTGCCGCGCCAAGTGCCTATCGGACATTTTGAGCAAACGCAACATGGGAATGGCGTTTGGGCACCCGCGATACGCTTCCATAAAGGTGAATTCTACATTTACTACCCCGATCCGGATTTTGGTATTTATGTGATTAAAGCTAAAAACGCCGCCGGGCCGTGGAGCGAGCCGGTACTTGTGGAAGGCGGCAAAGGGCTTATCGATCCGTGCCCGCTTTGGGACGACGACGGCCAGGTGTACCTCGTACACGGATGGGCGGGCAGCCGCGCAGGCATCAAGAGCGTGATCACCGTCAAGAAAATGAATGCCGACGGCACCAAAGTCACGGACGCGGGCGCACTCGTGTACGACGGCCACAAGACAGACCCGACGGTGGAAGGGCCTAAGTTTTATAAGCGAAATGGCTATTACTACATTTTCGCACCCGCGGGCGGGGTGGCTACGGGCTGGCAGATTGTGTTGCGCTCCAAAAACGTGTACGGACCTTACGAACGAAAAGTGGTCATGGCCGAAGGAAAATCGGGCATCAACGGTCCGCACCAGGGCGCCTGGGTGACGACCAGCCCGGTGAATGGTAAAACGGAGGATTGGTTCCTGCATTTCCAGGACAAAAGCGAATATGGCCGCGTGGTGCATTTGCAACCGATGAAATGGGTAAACGACTGGCCGGTCATCGGCACCGACCCTGACGGTGATGGTGTCGGCGATCCTGTTTTGACCTATATCAAACCATTAACCACCCAAAAATACCCTGTCGCAACGCCGCCGGAATCCGATGAATTCACTATGCCTGCATTAGGAAAGCAATGGCAATGGCAGGCCAACCCGAAGAGCACCTGGGCCATGCCGGCGGCAGGCTTTCTGAGACTATATTCCTACAAAACACCCGAGCAAGCCAAAAACCTTTGGGATGTACCGAATGTGCTCCTGCAAAAATTTCCGGCAGAAGAATTTACGGTTACTACCAAGCTACGGCTTACCCCAAATGCAAATCTGATGAACGAAAAGACGGGACTGGTAATCATGGGGCAAAGCTACGCGGGCATTTACCTGAGAAGCGGAAAGAACAAGACGGAGCTGATTTATGCGGTTTGTCGGAAAGCCTCGGACGGGAAACCGGAAACTGAGCGTATTCTGGCGGAATTTAAACCTGAAACCGACCTGCATTTGCGTGTGAAAGTAACTAAGGGCGGCCAATGTGAGTTCGGGTTCAGCGAGGATGGGGCCAGTTTTAAAATGACCGGAGATGTTTTCCAGGCCGAAGCAGGAAGGTGGATCGGTGCGAAAGTGGGCCTGTTTTGTACCCGGGAAACGCAGACGAACGATTCGGGATATGCGGATTATGAGTGGTTCAGAATTACCAGGTAACCGGAATGTCAGACTGATCCGATGCTGTCCAGGTTCAAAACCACCATAGGCTTGCGCCCTGAGTAATTGTATTTGACCGAAACGCGGTCGCCGGCCTGGGGAATGCGGGTGAGTTGTTCGCGCAATACGTGCACTTCCGTCACAAAATTGCGGCCCCTGGCCGGCTTCACATGCACCTGAAATGTATAATAGGGTTCACCTTGAAGATAAGAGCCACGGTGTTCTTCCGAAAGCAGTACCACGGCGTCTGCTACCTGCCCGTCACGGATCCCCCTGCCGCCCAGTAGCAGCATCGTGCGGCGAAACCGCAAGCCAAACCAAAGCCCTCCAATGATCAGAAATGCCAGTAATAAAATGAGCAACAATTGCCCTGAACGTATCGCCAAAATCTCCATAGCCAGTTAAATTCGATGGCTTCAAAGAAAAGACGCAATGTTCCAAAGTACGACAATAGTGATTTAACGGACATTTTCACTTATCAAGTGGCTGGTTTCCGAGAGGCAATTGTAAAAGCACTTCCTCCTTTTTACGCCGCGATATTTCTACACGGCTGCCATCCAGTAGTTCGACCAAATCGTGGTCAGCCATGAGTTTTGCAATAAATTTCGGGTTGACCAGGTGCGATTTGTGCGTCCGTATAAACCCGAATTCCGTCAGCATTTCCTCATAGTATTTCAGGGTCTTGCTGGCCAGTACCGGTCTGCGGCTTTTGATGAAGATATTGGTGTAGTTACCCTCCCCCTGCAAGCGGACGATCTGATCGAGGGTGAAGAACGATACGCCGTCCTGATACGGCACCGCCAGCCGGAACTCGCTCGCCCGCTTGTGCGCGATGTTGCGCACGAGGTTATCGAACAGCACGGGGTTCTGGGACACGTTCTGTTTTTTCAGGAACCGGTCCACAGCCGCCCGCAGTTCATCGGGGTCGACCGGTTTGAGCAAATAATCGAGTGCGCTAAAACGGATCGCCTGCACCGCATATTGGTTATAGGCCGTCGTGAATATGACCTCGAAAGCGGGCTCTTTTAAAGCCCTCAGAAAATCGAAGCCATTTTTACCAGGCATTTCTACATCCAGAAAAACAATATTCGGACGGAACGTTTTGAGTATTTCGAGCGCACTATCCACTGATTCGGCTTGCTTTACTTCACGGATCTCTCCCACATAAGTTTCAATGTAATGCGCCAGCACGTTTCTTGATTTCGGCTCGTCGTCGACAATAAGTGCTTTGATCATCGTCTAAGTCTGATATAAATAGGTAGATAATTCTATTCTGACCAGCGTTCCGGTTGCGTTGCCGGCAACATCGTACCGGTCGATCACTTCCAGGCTCGCGTGGTTGCCCTGGCGGGCGAGGACATCGATCCGGTCTTCACAGATACGTATTCCGCGCGATTCGTGTTCCCGCGTACGCGAAGAATTTGCCCTCAGTTCCGCTGATTTTTTCCGGCCAATGCCGTTGTCCTCTATTTCGCATGCAAACTGCTCCGGCCCGATGAGGAAAAACCTGACGCTCATGTGCCTTTCGCCCTCTCTGTGCATTAGCCCGTGCCATAAACCGTTTTCCACAAAAGGTTGGAGCAGCATGGACGGCAGCCTCACATAATCGTCTTCCAGCTCCGGGTCGATTTCAATGGTATAGGCAAATCCTTGCCCGAAACGCAGCAGTTCGAGTTCGAGATAGAGTTCGAGAACGTCGCGTTCCTCGGAGATCGTTACCAGGTTACGGCCCGAGTTGTTGAGCACCAGCCTGAACAGCTTCGCGAACTTGTTGAGGTATTTGCTTGCTTCCGTATATTTTTGGGTAACGATGCACTCCTGGATGCTGTTGAGGCAATTGAAAATAAAATGCGGGTTCATCTGCGCGCGCAGGGCCATCAACTGACTTTCCGCAAGCATTTTATTGATCCGCAGCAGCATAATCTCCTGCCGCTCGGCCTGGGCACGGGCCATGGCCTCTGTAATCTTGTTGGCGCTGATGGCGGCGATAGTCGAAATCACACGGATGTGGTCTGACGTATAAAAGTTCCTGCTCGGGTGTTCCGAATCGATGACGCCGATCACCTGCCCTTCATGCAGGATAGGCACCGCGAGTTCCGATGCCCTCGCCTGGTCGTCGATAATGTAGCGCGGGTCTTTCGAGGTGTCGCCGATGATCTGCGGTATGCCGGTGGCCGCAGCTGCCCCTACGATACCCTCGCCCACCGGTATTTCGATCGGGTTGAGGATTTCATATTCTTTCGGACTTTTCGGCCCGTATGCGGCTTTCTGGATCAGTTTGCCACTTTCTTTATCCAGCAAGTAAACTACGCAATCCTCAAAATGTAGTTTCGAAATACAATTCCGGGCAATATCCCAGCATATTTCGTTCACGGAATTGTCGCCGTAAACGCTGTTGGCAAAATACTCGATCGTATCGTCGAGGTCTTTTTTCCGTTGCCTTTTGGTATAAACAATGTAAATCCAGTAGAGGATACCCACGACAACCAATGTGCAGGCAGTCACAAACCACCAGGTTTGCCACCAATGCGGTAACACGCGGATTTTGAGCGTTTCAGCTGCTTTCATCCATCGGCCATTCTCGTCGGTGCTTCTTACTTTAAAAACATAATCACCGGGAAGGAGGCTGGTGTAGGAGGCCGTGATGTTACGGCCCGCCATTACCCAGTCGTCGTCCAGTCCCACGAGTTGATAACTATATTGCAGCGAAGGAATATCCCGATGGCTGAGCGACGCGTACTGGAAAGCGACGAACGACTCGTCCGGTTTCAATTCCAGCAAATCGTCTTTGAGGTCCCGGATACGCTCCTGCCCGAAAATTTTTACCGAAGTAATGGTGGGTGGCTTTTGAACGGGCACCGAAGCGAAATGCTGCGGATTAATCACCACCACGTGATCGAGCATGACGGTGTAGATTTTCCCCCCGGCCACGGTCAGGTAGTTCCAGTAATCTTGCAACGTTTTGCCCAGATCCAGCTCGACCTTGCTGACGTTGTTGCTGGCAGGGTCATACGCGGCGAGCCCTTCGCGCGTAGCCGCCCATACTACCCCGTTATTATCGATATCCAGCGACGAAACCTGATCGTACGGCAGGCCGTTTTTAGTACTTATTGTTTTGATAACCTTGCCGTTAACGTCGATTTTCATCAACCCGTTGGCCGTCGACGCCGCCCAGATGTCGCCCGTTTTACTCTGGCGCATCGCGTACAGGTACTCTTCCGCAAGCGCGGGCGCGGGCAGGGATGTGAACCGCTGCGTCGCGTGATCGTACCGCAACAGCCCTTTCCCATGCACGGCAAAAAGAATATCCCCATTCGAAAGCAGCACAAATGCCTGCGAATTGGCAAATGTGAACAAGCCGTATTTAGGATCGGTGCCATCGAAGCGGACACAGGCTTTTGTGACCGGATTGTAACGGTAGTAGGCATCACCATCGATCTCGAACCAGATATTACCCTGTTTGTCCAGAAACACGAAAGGTGCCTGGTTCGACGACAGTCCCTTCCTAATCTGATCGAAACGCTGCAATACTGACTGCCCGGGAGAAAGCGAATAAATGCCTCCAAAGCCCGCGAACCACCGTGTATCGCCCGCTTTGGCCGTCATCACAAAGCGGTTATTACGCAGGATTTTGCTCAGGGTGAGGTATTTGCGGTACGTACGATCCACGGTATTGTAGAAGATGACACCGTCCTCCTTACAAGCTACTATTGTCTTGCCATCGACTGCGATAGAATTGGCGTGAGCGAAACCGGTTTCGAGGAAAAACTCAAAACTGGGCAATTTATAAATGGACTCGATGGGATTCTTAGGCAATGTTTTGCTCACACCATTGATCGTGCCCAGCCACACATTGCCTTGCGCATCCGAAATTGCATCCCGGAAATGCCCATATGCGATCGTATACGCCTGATCCTGACTATATTCAAACTTGCGAAATGGCTGCCCCGGCTCTTTCAAAAATGCAGCAAACAACCAGGTTGACACCCATACCCGGTCCTGGCGGTCGATAAAAATGAAGTTACACCCCTCGCCGATCAGCTTGCCGTCCAACTGGTAGTATTTGTCCAGTTTGCCGGTGCGATAATCCCAGTAGTTCAATGTCGGCTCCGTATCGCAACCGTACCATACATTACCATGGCGGTCGAGCGCAATGGCATTCACATCTTCTGATTCAAGCAGCGGGCAGTTCAGCGGGTTATTACCTTTGAAATAAACCCTGTTGGCTTTACAATCCACAAATAGCGGACGGCTTCCTCCGACCCACAAGCCGCGCCGCAGGGTATCATAGGTCATGAATGTGAGCTGAAAACGCGAAAAATCGAACTTTTGAGCTTCCGGGAATACGTCTGTCAGCGGTTTCAGTTTTTGTTCGTCATACAGGTAAAGGCCTGATGACGTGCCGATCCATATGCGCCGCTGCCCGTCCGCACGTATGCTCACGATGTTTTTTTGCGCCAGGGCTTCGAACCTGGGATCGCGCGAGAACTTGCCGGATTTTTTGTCAAAAAGAAGAATACCCCTCCTAAGCCCGATGATGAGCGTGTCTTCACCCCCAAACGGCAAAATCGCATTCACGAAATGCTTTTGTCCGCCATTGGTATCATGAAACCGTTGCACCACGGCCCCATCGTACCGGTCGAGCCCGGCGGAAGTGCCGATCCACAGGAAACCGGAGGAATCTTTATATAAACTTCTGACTTGCTTCGCGCTGAGGCCGTCCTGCCACCGGATGTTTTGAAACAGCGTTTGTGCCCCGAGCCCTTCGCCGAACAGGCAAACGCATACAAGGGGTAGCACACAGACCAGCTTTTGGAGGAAGCGCATCACTGCTGACGGATTTTTTTGACGATTCGCACCCAATATGTGCGATACCAAGACCAAATACGTCAATTCTATGTAACTGTACTATCCCATTTATTTATCGGTAAAAACCCCCAATCGCCTCAGAATGGAAGAAATAGGGTTTTTCATAATGCCATATAATCAGTGATTTACCGGTAAATAGCCAAGAGTTACCGTTGCATCATTAAAACTGGACGATACTTTTCCCGATCCACACTTTTGCGGCTCGATTCCCAACGCCATGAAAAATAATCCTTATCACACTCAACCTCATCCTATACCATCATGCTCATCCTACTCCTGATAACCGGCATTTGCCTGACCCTGGTCATCACAAGCCTGCTCCTGCTTCGCCCTGCTACTCAACCTTTCGCACCTTCGGCATCATTTGACATTTACCAGATCGAAAACAAGCTCGTTTACTACACCGAAAACGATGGCAGAAAATCGCTGATTCCCGATGCACACGCCAGGACGTTCCAGATATTGACCGCGGGGTCGGTAGGGCAGCCGGATGCGTCGCTTTATGCACGCGATTTTGATCAAGTCTATTTCCGGGGCAAAAGCATTCCGGGGGCCAATCCGGTACATTTCCAGATCCTGGGCCCCGATCTCGGCCGCGACGACCGGCACGTTTTCAAAGCCCATCACCTGATTTCAGCCGATGCCCGAAACTTCAAATGCCTCGACGAGCACCTGAGCAAAGACAGTCACCGTGTCTATTTCGACGACCAGGTTATTTCGGAAAATGCCGGCCATTTCAGATACATTGGCAAATGGCAGAAAACCTCATTCTATAAAGATCAAAGTAAGGTTTTCGTAAATGGAAAGGGCTATCGCGTCGCCGATATCGACACTTTCGACTACGCCGGAAACGGCATTTTCACCGACCGCTACCAGGTTTACAAGTTCCATGGAGATGGTTTTCAAAGTAATTCCGGGCAGCCAGTTTTCCGGGCAATGATGCAGTTTCAGCCGGTGTTTGGGTAAGTATGACCGCCGAGGGGGTTCTGTGGACCATCGGCGGCCTTCAGGCCTCCCCTACTTTACTCTCTTCGCCGAAGCATCGAACATGCCCATCATGCTCCCTTTCAAATTATCGTCATCTAGTTTCGAGAGATCCAGGGCAACATCGTAACCCTGGGCGGAAAAGCCGATTGTGATCTTGTCAGCCGCTTCATCGACACTGGTGATAGCGATTTTTTCCGCACTGGGGTCGGTTGCATTTGTAATCTGGCCAGCAAGCTTGCCGTCAGTCCTTGCGAGGTCCGCCACTAGCTTGGCGTCGCCATTAGGTGTTCCCACAACGGTGATCTCCCATTTACCGGCAAAAAAATCCGCAGGTGCCGTCGTTTGGGCAATGCTGGTGCAAACCGCGCCAAGCAGGCACAACATCATCAGAATAGAACTAACCCTTCTCATAGTCAATAAGTTTTGGTGAAGAAATGGAACCATCCGGTTACGTTCATTTCAAGCTTTCGCAACCATCCTGCGACAAATGTAAAAAAGATGTTCGTTTATTGTCTATATTTAAGACAATAATATTTTTCCAATTACTTATTTATTTAGTCCAAAGAAATCCGGGAGCTCGAACGCGCTAATGCCGCTCTTTGCCCCAGTTCTTTTTCATCGCCGAATACGACTTTTTGCTGACCGTCTTTTTGCTCTTCGATCGCGAAGTGCCCTTCTTTTTCCGGGCGTTGATATTATTGACCAGCGAATTCTTCACGCCAAGCTTGTTGCGCTTCGCAGTCCCTTTCTTTTTAGCTGTTGACATAACTTTTTTCTTTTGAAAAAATGGTATGTCAATATCTGTGCCCCAGTGGAACTGCCGCAGTGGAACTACCCCAGTGGAACTGCCCCAGTGGAACTGCCCCAGTGGAACTGCCCCGGTGGAATTGCGGCTTTAAGGGAACTACTGCATTCCTATTTAATCATTGGAAAAACTTGAATTATCACTGGAAGAATCGGAGTACGAATCGCTGCTTCCTGAATCGTTCGTCCCGGAATCGCAACTATTGAAATCGCTGTTATTAGAGACAATATCGCTTTCACAAGTCCCGAAACTATTGACTTCGCTGCCGGCAGGATCGCTTGCTCCGGTATCGTAGGAATCACCGGCACCGCCTCCGCCGAACTCTCCGCCTTCGAAAGCCAATGCTTCGTGCATTGTATACCCGGCCCCGGTTTCCCGCTCGGCATGGTAGTCGGAGGAAGCTGGTGGGCCGAAGGCAGACGGGTGGTCGTTGATCGAACATATCCGATCGGGCGGCGCAACGCGTTTTCGGTAAACGATCGTGTTCTGCCTGCCGGCACGTAAAAAAAGTAGTATTAATGCAATGATAACCAGGGCAACAACAGCTTCGAGCATAGGAAGTGGGTTTTGGTTCAAACCCAATTTAACGCTCACAAAAGCCGACCTTAAATCCGATTACCAGGCGGAAGCAAATAATTATTGTTCGTTTTTCAACTGCTTTCCTACCACCAGCTTATCGCCCGAATCGTCGATCTCAAACAGCTTCGGATAGCGCATTGTCCGGCCGTTTACGCTCCGGTGGCTGTGAATGGACATCAGCAATTTGCCGTCGAATGTTCGGAACAGCATCCCGTGACCGAAGTTGGGCGGGGTAATCGGTTCCTTTTCCTGAACCCAGGGGCCATCGAGCGTGCCGCTTTGAGAATAGGCAACTCCCTGCGTATAAACGTCATAAATCCAGCTTGTCCAGAGCATACCCAGCTTCCCGGTTTGCGTACGGAAGACCCACGGACCGTCGGTAACCTTGTTAGGGCGGTCGGAACCGTCCTTGTTTTTCTCGCGGCTCCAAGGTGAGTCGCTGGCGCGAAACAGCAGTTTCGGAGAACCGGTCGTACCGCTAAAATCCGGCTTCAAGGCGATCTTTTCAATGGTACCATTGTCATTTTGAAGCCATTCGTGGCAAAAAAGCATGTAGGGTTTACCATCGGTATCGGTCCAGAGCGTGGCGTCGAGCGTGAGTTTATCAGCCGGCAAATAAGTGGAATCCTTCATAGGCACATAAGGCCCTTCCGCGCGATCGCTCACGAGTATATGGCACGCACGGCGTTCGAGGCCTTCGCCGAGTTTTACGGCCTTATTGGTAAAAGTCGCGAAGTAATAGTATTTGCCCTTGTGCGCATGCAACTCCGCCGCCCAGATCATCGGCGCCGGCCCCATCCACGATTTCGGATCGGTTTGTGCCACGGTAAACGGCCCTGTCCACTTTTTCAGGTCCTTGCTCTTCCAGAGTTTACCGCCCGTGCCGGTCATGTAATAGGTTTGGGTAGGCTTATCGGCCATAATGAACGGGTCGCTGAGGCGGATGGAATCCAGCGGCACGTCGGTTTTCACCACCGGAGCGGCATTTTGCCCGAGCGTCGCGCCTGTCACGCACAAGGTTACCGCGCATGCGCGCAAAGCACTTTTAAAAAGGGTCAGGATCATTACTAACAGGTTCTTTGAGATTAGTAAAGGTGAATGGGCGGGCATTTACTGGATGTTCCGGCTATTTTGTTTTGGAATGGTCTTTAAAACAAATAAAATCGGCCCTTAAAACAAAACCCTCCGGAATGCGACAGGCTAATTTTGCTCCATCACAAAACAACCAGATTTTTATGGAACATTCAGCAACAGCAGCCGTTCAATCAAACCATTACCAACAACCCATCGGCTCCGGCTTCGATGCGTTTTCGACATCGGACGATGTGATCCGCGGCATTGACCTTGGCGGCAAAACCATTATCGTCACAGGCGGCTATGCAGGTATCGGCCTCGAAGCCGTGAAGACCTTCGCGGAAGCGGGCGCGCAGGTCATTGTACCCGCCCGCGACCTCGCCAAAGCCGCACGCAACATCGCAGGCATCCCGAACACGACCCTCGAATCCCTTGACCTGATGGATCCGGCTTCGATCGACAGTTTTGCCCGGAAATTTTTGCAAAGCGGCCGTTCGCTGGATATATTGGTCAACAATGCAGGCATTATGTGGGTACCGCTCACCCGCGACGCACGCGGGTATGAATCGCAGCTGTCGACCAATCATTTGGGGCATTTTCAACTGACGGCAAGGCTTTGGCCAGCATTAAAGCAGGCGGGCAATGCGAGAGTGATCAGCGTTTCGTCATTCGGTCACCATATTGCGCCGTTTGATTTTGAAGATCCTAATTTTGAAAACAGGGAGTACGAAACGCTGGCAGGCTACGGGCAGTCGAAAACGGCCAATAATCTTTTTGCTGTGGAGCTCGATCGTCGTGGAAAAGCATTGGGTGTCCATGCATTTTCGTTGCATCCGGGGTCTGTGAATGGTACCGATCTCGGCCGGGTAGCGCCGATGGCGCTTTTCCAGCAAATGGGCACACACGATGCCGACGGCAACATTTACCCGGAAGTCGCGCGGATGCTGAAAACCATCCCCCAGGGTGCCGCAACCACCGTGTGGTGTGCGACGAGCCCGCAGCTGGAAGGCATCGGCGGATTATATTGTGAAAATGCGGAAGTGGCGGAGATCGATAACGGCGACATCGAGCACCGGTACGACGAACCGCTGACGTTGCGGGGTGTGAAACCCTATTCCATCGACCCTGAAAATGCCCGTCGGCTTTGGATATTGAGCGAGCAAATGACCGGTATTAATTTCGAAACAAACTGACATTCAGTGGCACACGAGGCGCATTACATCCATCCCGACCTGAAAATCTCCGGCTTTACCGAGCATTTTCACAAAAGCGATGTGCTTTTTGAAGAGCATTTGCTGGTCTGGCTTATTTCGGGAGAGACCAAAATCATTCAGGGCGGACAAACACACCGCTTCGGCGCGGGAGATACGCTTTTCTTTCCGAGGCACGAGTTGGTTACTGTTATCAATTATCCCAAGGACGGTTTGCCCCATCAATCGGTGGTAATGCATTTGACTTCGCAGCGGTTGGAAGCCTATTATGCCAAAAATAAAGTGGAAGTAAAACCGGTACCGAAACCGGGTTTCAGGACATTTGACAAGCATCCGTTGCTGCAAAGCTGCCTGGCGTCGCTCGTCCCGTATTTCGATCTGCGTGAGCCGCTGCCGGAAGCCCTGGCGGCCATTAAAATCGAGGAAGCCATTACCATTCTGAGAATGCTCGCACCGGATATCGACCATTTGCTGGCCGATTTCGGGGAACCGGGCAAGATCAATCTCGTCGATTTCATGGAACAGCATTATATGTATAACCTGCCCATGAGCAAATTCGGCTACCTCACCGGCCGTAGTCTTACCACGTTCAAACGCGATTTTAAAAAGACCTTCCAAACCACACCGCAGAAATGGCTGACCGAAAAGCGGCTCGACCTGGCGCATTACCTCATCCGGGAAAAGAAACGGCGGCCATCGGAAGTTTACCTCGAAGCCGGATTCGAGAACCTTTCGCATTTCGGGTACGCATTCAAGAAGCATTTCGGATACGCGCCCAAATGGCACGAAGGTCCACCTTCGTGACTAAATATGCGCAGGCCTCCGGCCGGTCCGTACCGCAAACAAAGTTGCTGTTAAGACCGGCCGGAGGCCAACTATTAGCGTGCACGAAGCAGAGCTTCATGCCAACGTCTCAAAAAGTAGGCGGTCTGCGGTTCGGCCGCTCAGCCTGCGCACCAATCGGGTTCGCAGGCTTGATTTTCTCATAATCCACCACCCCTGTTTTCTCGGCCCAACGGAAATAATCGGCAGCTAGCTGATCCACCACATTCGGGTTCGCAGACGCTACATCGGTCGTTTCGCCACGGTCGGTTTCCAGGTCGTAGAGCTCCCATTTGTAGGCCGGGTAGGTCGAAACGATCTTCCATTTACCCTTCCGTACTGCCCGGTTACCGGCGCGTTCCCAGAAAATCGGTTCGCCGCTGCGGTCTACTTCGCCCGACTTGCCTGTAAGCACGGGGACAAGGCTTTTTCCCGGAAGCGGATTGATATTTATGCCCTTTTCAGTCGCCGGATAGGTCGCCTTGGCCAGGTCGTAGAACGTCGGAGCGAGGTCGATCAGGTGGCCTGTACCTTTCACGATCTGTCCGCCCTTGATCTGCTTCGGAAACCATGCGATGAACGGCGCGCTGATACCGCCTTCATGCATATTGTTCTTATAAGCCAAATGCGGCGTGTTCGAAACATACGCCCACGGCTGATCCTGGTACACATACGAACCTGCCGTTCCAGCCGGACCGGTATTGCGCTGGGGCCTGCGGGGCGATGCGCCCGCATAGCCGCCCTGCGCGCCATTGTCTGAAATGAATACAATCAGGGTATTATCGTCCTTCTTCAACGCTTTCAGCTTCTCGCGGAGCTTGCCGATGTTCTGGTCTACCCGGTCGACCATCGCCGCATAGATTTCCATTTTCTTTTCCCAAAGCAACTTTTCATCATAAGGTACATTATCCCAGGGTGTTACATCCTTGTCGCGCACGGCGATCGCCTGCTTCGGATCTGCGATACCCAACGCTTTCTGACGTTCGATCCGCTCGCTGCGTAGCGAATCCCAGCCGATACTGTACCGGCCTTTGTATTTTGCAATATCCGATTCCGGGGCTTGCAGCGGCCAGTGCGGCGCATTGAAAGCCAGGTACAGGAAGAAAGGTTTGGCGGTTTTGCTTTGCTCGTCGAGGAAGCCGAGAGCATGGTCGGTGATCTCGTCGGTCAGGTATTTGTCGGGCGGGAGGTTGATGCGTTTGTTGTTTTCAACCAGCTCCACCGCCTGGCCTTTGCCGTATTTACCGATGTCATAATAGTTGCTCGCGCCATTGATAAAACCATAAAAACGATCAAAACCGCGCTGGTTAGGCCATGCGATGCTATCGTTACCGACGTGCCACTTGCCGCTCAGCAATGTGCTGTAACCTGCATTGCGCAATACCTCGCCAAATGTGAGCGACTCCTTGTTGAGGTATCCCTGGTAAGCGGGCAAGCCCAGGTTCACATTGAAATACCCCACGCCTGCCTTATGCGGGTACTGGCCCGTAATGAGCGACGCACGGGTGGGAGCGCAAATGGAGTTGTTATAAAACTCGCGGAAGCGGATGCCCTCGCCGGCAAGCTGGTCGATATTGGGGGTTTTGATTTCGGAACCATACGCGCCGATGTCGGAGTAGCCCAGGTCGTCGACCATGATCAGGATAATGTTGGGGCGCGAGTCGGGGCCTTTGGGCGCGGATTTCTTTTGAGCCACGACGCCGGAGAAGGTCATCAGTGCCAGGGCTAAGAATGCGGAGGTCTTCATGATTTGGGGAAATGGTGTAACAAGAGATGCCTGAGCGCAAAAATATATTTATTCCATATATCCTATATACTATATTGAAAAATAAAATTGCGACTGATAATACTCACTTGTTTGTGCTATCTGCTGTTACATGCCTACGGCATTCGAAAATACATGGGTGCATGCGTTGTGCTACAAATATTGCGTGCCTAACGGCACTTGCGCGGTGGGGTAACAAGCGTAAAAGGCAGGACATACCCGAAATGCCGTGAGGCATGTGACAACAATTCAAAAGTCTATCGCATTGTTGATGCCCTCGGTCGTCATCACCACCCTGCGCATTGTGCCGTCGCCATTGTAATACAACCGATCGACACACACCGACCTGCGGTGACTGCCGCCTTTCGGCAATGCACCATTGTGATAGAAAAAATAATCAGAACCCTTGAATTCAATGATCGCAGGCCGGTTTGTCGCACAGTTTCCGGCTGTTTCATTCAAAATACCCTTGAATTCCCAAGGTCCGGTAATGGTACGGCTAGTCGCATACGCCACTTTTTCGGGATAACCGTAGCCGTAAGCCAGGTAATAGGTGCTCCCCCGCTTATGAATATGCGCGCCTTCGGTAAATTCAGGAAGCTCTATGACGCTGATTGGACCCGCGAGTTCCAGGAGATTCTCATTCAATTCGGCAAAGTAACAGCGGCCATTGCCCCAGAACAGATACGCCTTGCCGTCGTCATCGATCAGGACGGTCGGATCGAGGTTGGCCTTCTCACTTTTGGTAACCGGTAACATATCATGGGTAACTAATGCCGAGCCTATGGCGTCTTTGAAAGGCCCGGTCGGGCTGTCGGAAACTGCCACACCGATCGCCTTGTACGGCCCGCCCGCGTGGGTTACGGATACGAACCAGTAGAATTCACCTTGATATTCAACCACTTTCGAAGCATAGGCATCGCCGCTCGCCCACGCGAAGTCCGTGGCTTTCAACGGGGAGTTATGTTCAATCCAATGCACGAGATCGTTCGAAGAAAAGCATAGCCAGTCGTGCATATGATAATCGTCGATGCCCTCGGGCGGATCGTCGTGGCCGGTGTAGAGGTAAACCGTTTGGTTATGCACGAGCGCCGTTGGGTCGGCGGTGTAGGGGCTTTGGATAATCGGATTGCCTTCTTTTATCATGGTCTGCCTTGGCTGAAACCGGTTTTCAGGGCGGTTGCAGCGATTAGTTTAGGTTTTTAGCCTAAAAACCATTCCAAAAGTCACTCGTGCTTCGGCAATGTCACCGGTCGCCGCGTCCATTCCGGCTGCGGATGTGTCCAATTCGCCACGAATGCAAATGTGCAATCCACGGTTTCAGGCCAGTTTTGTGTCATCAATCACTCAAAAACAATCAAGGTCATGACACAGAAAACAACAACCACAATCTACTGGATAGGCACAGCACTCACATCCCTTTGGTTCGGCGCAAGCGGCTTTTTTGAACTTACTAAAAACCCCGTCGTGTGGGATATTACGGTACAACTGGGTTACCCCGCGCATTTCATTTACCTGCTCGGCGTTTTCAAGCTTTCGGGCGTAGCGGTACTGCTGACACCCAACAAATTGCACAGGTTAAAAGAATGGGTGTTTGCAGGAATCTTCTTCGATATCATTTTCGCATTCGTATCGAAACTGGCGGTAATAGGCTTTGCAGCAACCACCGACGCGATCATTGCATTTATCATGGTATCAGTCACTTACACTATGTTCCGCAGGCTTGAAAAGTACTCAGGCAGCGCATTCGATCACAAACACGCCCTGGCGCATTAAGTAAAATGGATTTCACGCCCAACTCATCTGGCCTAGCTGTTTTTGTAAAAACTGCACCAGAGCAACAGTCCACCAGCGATTTACCTTCGTACTGCGATTTCGCACTGAACTATTTTAATTCGAAAACAATGAAAAAGGCCATTTTCTTTCATGCAGGTTGCCCGGTTTGCCTCAGCGCAGAACAAGACATATTGAACCTCATTCCTGCGGACCAGATAGAAGTAGTGCACCTTGGCGACGAGAAAGGTAAAGTCGCTGATGCCGAAAAGGCTGGCGTGAAGTCGGTACCGGCATTGCTGACGCCCAATGGGAATGTCCTGCACATTAATTTCGGCGCTTCGATCGAAGATCTTAGATAATGATTTACAGTACATTATGAACGGGCCGGGAGCTTATCCCCGGTCCGTTTTTTGTTTTATTTC
Source organism: Dyadobacter sp. SG02 (assembly GCF_900109045.1). Taxonomy (GTDB): domain Bacteria; phylum Bacteroidota; class Bacteroidia; order Cytophagales; family Spirosomataceae; genus Dyadobacter. The sequence continues at coordinate 778,541 of NZ_FNYL01000002.1, read as the reverse complement.
AAAAAAATATTACTCTACTATTTCTATATACTAAATAATATCCATAGCTTTGCCTGAGAAACTTACAATCCCTACACATGAAACCACCGATTATACCTTACTGTTGTTGTCCTCTTCTCCGTAAGCAGCACTAGGACAGGCTGTTTTGCAGTAACCACCACTCATGAACACCATCGAAAACAGTAAAGCAATTCCTCATTTATGAAGACATTTTTAACGACCCTATTCAGCTCAGCAATTCTACTCATCTCATTTGTTGCACAGGCCCAGAACCCACCGATCGTCAATGCCACGGTTTCCGGAAAGATTCTTGACGCCTCCAACGACTCCCCGCTCATCGGCGCAACCGTGACCATCAAGGGAACGACCAACGGAGCCGCAACAGATGCAAACGGTGAATTTCAACTAGTTACGGGTCAAAAACTGCCATTTACACTGGTAGTATCGTTTTTAGGTTATATCAAAAAAGAAACAGTGATTGAAGGCAGCGGGGTGACGATCAAACTCGACCCTTCGGCTGGAAATCTGGAAGACGTGATCATTTCTTCGCGTCGTCGACAGGAATCCGCTCAGGAAGTGCCTATTCCGATCTCGGTAATCCGCGGATCGACCGCAGAAGACGCGGGTGCGTTCAATGTGAACCGTTTGAAAGAACTCGTTCCAACAGTTCAGCTGTACGTTTCCAATGCACGTAACACGACATTGAATATTCGCGGCCTCGGCTCTACTTACGGTCTGACCAACGACGGTATCGACCCGGGTGTAGGTTTTTATGTCGACGGCGTTTACTACGCACGTCCCGCAGCTACCGCCCTGGATTTCATCGACATCGAGCGTATTGAAGTACTTCGCGGGCCTCAGGGAACGCTTTTCGGAAAGAACACTACTTCCGGTGCATTCAACATTACTACCCGCGCTGCGCAGTTCGATCCGGGCGGCAGCTTCGAATTGAGCTACGGTAACTTCGGCTACATTCAGGCCAAAGGATCATTTACCGGTCCGATCAGCAAGAAACTCGCAGCACGCGTTTCATTCACCGGTACGCAGCGCAACGGTCTGTTTTTCAACGAGCATACTCAACAGCCGATCAACGATATCAACAACATCGGTGTACGCGGCCAGATCCTTTACCAACCCAGCAGCAAGGTTAATATTACCGTAATCGGCGACGTTTCGGACCAGAAACCAAACGGATACGGCTGGCCTGTGGCAGGTGTGGTGCCTACGAAACGTGCAGCTTACCGCCAGTTCGACGCGATCATCGCCGATCTGGGTTACAAGCTCCCCTATTCCAGCGCATTCGAGCGTAAACTGGATTTGGATACGCCTTCCAAAGCCGACAACAGGCTCGGGGGCGTTTCTGCCAACGCGGATATTAAAATCGGTAACGGAACGCTCACAGCAACTTCTGCATGGCGTTTCTGGAAATGGGTACCCCTCAACGACCGCGATTACCTTGGAATTCCTGTATTTACGATCTCTTCCGGCAACTCGGTGCATGACCAATGGTCTCAGGAGATCCGCTATTCTGGTAAAATTTCTCCGAAACTCAGCGGCGTAGTAGGATTGTTCGGCCTTTGGCAAGATCTGAAATCGGATCCTGTACAAACAGAAGAAGCTGGTTCGGCACAATGGCGTTTTGCGCAGAGCACTACCAGTGAGCTTTGGAAAACACCAGGCTTGTTCGATAATTTCGGTATCCGCACGACAAACCGCATCAAAAGCACCAGTTTGGCCGTTTTCGCAAATGCTGACTGGGCTATTACCGACAAATTCCACATTTTGCCGGGTGTGCGTTACAACTATGACAAGAAGGTTGTTGACTATAAAAGAGAGACTTACGGTGGTCTGCAAACAACCGACCCTGCATTGATCGCATTGAAAAGGCTTGTTTATACCGACCAGGCATTCAATACCAACTACGATCAGGGCAATTTCTCCGGACAGTTGTCGCTTCAATACAAAGCCAGCAGCCGCCTGAATGCATTCGCAACTTACTCGATCGGTTACAAACCTATCGGTGTAAACGTGGGTGGTTTACCGACTGCCAACGGCGCCGTACTGCTCGACCTGGCCAACGTAAAACCTGAGCACGTAGAGCATAAAGAGCTGGGTTTTAAAACCAGACCTACCGCCAACTCGGTGTTGAACCTGACCATCTTCCGGTCCGATATCAAAGATTTCCAAACGCAGGTACAAACTCCGGAGCCCGGCGTAAACCGCGGTTACCTCGCGAATGCTGAAAAGGTACGCGTACAAGGCGTGGAATTGGACGGAAACATCCGGTTCAGCCACCTCTCCTTCAATGCGGCGGTGACCTATACCGATGGTAAATATGTAACATTTAAAAACGCGCCGGTTCCATTGGAAGAAGTTGGCGGCGAGCAAGCTTTCAAAGACATTTCCGGCGGCCGTCTGCCCGGTATCTCGAAATGGTCGGGTTCTGTGGGTGGTGAAGGGACTGTAAAAGGTACATTCCTCGGCCTGAAAGGCAACTACTTCCTCGGTGTCGATGTGTTCGCACGCTCGGAATTTTCTTCAAACCCGTCGCCATCGAAATACCTGAACATATCGGGTTACTCGCTGACCAACGGCCGTCTCGGTTTCCGCGGTTCGAATGGCATTTCGTTCTTCGTTTGGGCCAGAAACGTATTCAACAAAGACTACTATGAACTGCTCCTCGCAGCACCGGGCAGCTACGGCCAGTACGCCGGTATCGTAGGCGACCAACGCACCTACGGCGTTACCTTGCGCTACTCGTTCTAAGATTTAGAGAGAAGTACGAATTATTATAACACTGCTGATCAGGGCGTTCCATTGGGACGTCCTGGTTTTTTTGTGCGCACAACTAAAACAAGTACGGTCTATTCCAGTACATCAGCGGGTTCTTCCACTTCGTTTTTCACAGGCTCGAAGGGACCTTTCGTAACTTGAAAAATCGACACACCCAGTTTCACTTCGATCAGAGCGAGTGTCTTGATCGTGAAATTGTGCGTCCCAGTCATCCATTTACTCACCTGCGATTCCTTTTTACCGATCATGTCAGCCAGGTCCTTCTGCGTTAACCCTTTCGATTCGAGGATTTCATGAATACGATCTGAAAGGTCGAAACTTGTGTCGATGAATCTGTCTATTGCGGGGTCAGATGTAAGTTTTTCTAATGCATTCATAATTTTAAGTCGATAAAAAGTTCACCTTCCAACGTCATGAGGTCATTTGAATAACGAATTTCGTTCTCCTGAATCTTTACGATCAGCTTCTCGTCAATGGCCATCATCAATTTCATCGCTTTCCAGGTCTCCGCTCCGTCCTGCGTTTTTTGGCCTTTCTTCTCTCCTCCGCCGTCAATAACTACGATGTTGTGGCTACATCTAATGCAGTAAATACGAAGCCTGGAAAATGAAACTGGCCCGGCAAAGACATTGTTTTCGGCCCGGAAGTATCGAAGCTGAGCGCCACGGTTTTCGATATTTATCAGCCAACGTTTGATTGCCAGAATATCTTCTGAAAAACCCTTTTCAAGATATTCGTCTACAAATAGGTCGGTCTCGGTGGATAGACAACCTTCAAATCTAATGGTGTAGATAGTAGCCTCCCTGGATTTGGAATACAACTCAAAATAAATACGATTCACTTATAAGTTAAGTTCAAAGATAAAACATTTCCAGACAAAAAAGAATGTTGAGCAAGCTCCACCGTCATTGATATTATCTAAAAATATCTCGCTTAAACCACATGAGTAGAAAGCTCAGGCGGGTCGCTTCACCATCGGTACAGATCAGTTTTTTGGCGGTAAATCAGCTTATTACTATGAAAAAACTCGCGCTACTCGCGTGGGCGCTTCCCGCGCTCGCATTCGGACAGACGACCTCCCTCCAACAAGGCTTCCAAACCCCGCCAGACGCCGCCAAGCCGCGGGTATGGTGGCATTGGATGAACGGCAATATCACCAAGGAAGGCATTACCAAAGACCTGGAATGGATGAAGCGTGTAGGCATAGGCGGTTTCCAGAATTTCGACGCGAGCCTTTTTACGCCGAATGTGACGCCGAAGAAACTGGTGTTTATGACGCCGGAATGGAAGGATGCATTCAAGCACACCACTGATCTCGCGGAAAAACTCGACCTCGAAATGGCCATTGCGGGCTCGCCCGGGTGGAGCGTAACGGGCGGGCCGTGGGTACCCGCAGCCGACGCGATGAAAAAATACGTGTGGACCGAAACCCGCGTCTCAGGCGGTCAGGCTTTCACCGGTAAACTGCCGCAGCCCAAGCCGGTAGCAGGCAAATTTCAGAATGTGCCGCTGCCTGCGGAAGGCGGCATTACCGGTCCGACGGGCGAAGTACCCGATTACTATGCCGATGCGGCCGTGATCGCTTATCGCCTGCCGGCAACCGATAAACTCATGACTTCCCTGAACCCGAAAGTAACTTCCAGCGGCGGTACATTCTCTGTGGCGGAACTGACGGATGGCGATCTGGGCAAAACCACCCTCCTGCCGCCCATGGAAGTAGGCCAGGATATGTGGGTACAATATGAATTCGACAGCCCTCAGACCTTCAAGGCATTGACGATTGTAGGCGCGAGTTCGGGCGGGGCATTGGCGGAATTCAATGGCGCACCCAATAACCGTACATTGAAAATCAGCGACGACGGTGTGAATTTCAGGGATGTAGCGCCCATTAAAGGCAGTACTGTTCCGCAAAACACGTTAGCATTCGCACCGGTTACGGCCAGGTTTTACCGCATTGCATTTAAAACATTACCTCCGCCGCTCAATCCTTTTGCATCGATGTTTGGCGGCGGTAATGCGCAGCCGGCCAAGCCGGAAGGTGTACAAGTTGCCGAAATCGTATTCCATAACACCGACCGGATGGATCAATTTGAAGAAAAGGCCGGTTTCAGCCCCTGGCGGGAAAATACAACGTCCTTCATTCAAGCTAATGCCGACGTGGTACCGCTCACGGATGTCGTTGACCTGACCTCTAAAATGAATGCCGACGGCAGCATCAACTGGACGCCGCCCGCCGGCAACTGGGTCGTGTTGCGGCTAGGATACTCGCTTACCGGCCGCAAAAACCACCCCGCTTCACCAGAAGCGACGGGTTTGGAAGTGGATAAACTGGATAAAGACGCGGTTACCAAATACATTAATACTTACCTCGACATGTACAAAGACGCTACCGGCGGCCAAATGGGCGCCAAAGGGTTGCAATACATGGTGCTCGACAGTTACGAAGCCGGGCATATGACCTGGACGAAGGCAATGCCTGCGGAATTCAAAAAGCGGCGCGGCTACGACATTACGCCCTGGATTCCCGTGCTCACGGGCGTGGTCGTGAAAAGCGCGGCGGAAAGCGACCGGTTCCTCTGGGATTTCCGCAAGACGATCGGCGAACTGATCGTGGAAAACCACTATGAGACGATCGGCGAAGCATTGAAGGCCCGGGGCATGAAACGGTATACCGAGTCGCACGAGGGCGGGCGCATATACCTGGCCGATGGCATGGACGTGAAGCGCAAGGCGGATGTTCCGATGGCTGCCATGTGGACGCCCGGAAGTCTGGCCGGTGGGGCCGACGAAGAAGTGCGCAGCGAAGCCGATATCCGCGAATCGGCGTCGGTAGCGCATATTTACGGGCAAAATATCGTGGCTGCTGAGTCGATGACGTCCGTCGGTAATGCATTTACCTGGTACCCGGAGAAACTGAAACGCACGGCCGATCTGGAAATGGCGTCCGGTTTGAATCGCTTTGTAGTCCATACCTCGGTGCACCAGCCGCTGGATGACAAAAAGCCTGGTTTTTCGCTGGGGCCGTTCGGGCAGTATTTCACCCGTCAGGAAACATGGGCTGAACAGGCGAAGGCGTGGATGGATTACCTCGGCAGAAGCTGCTTCATGCTCCAACAGGGCAAGCAAGTCGTGGACGTGCTCTATTATTATGGTGAAAATTCCAATATCACCCAGATTTCCACTCAAAAACTGCCCTCCATTCCTGCGGGCTATGCATTCGATTTTGCCAATTCGAGTGTGATTAAAAATATGCTGAAAGTGGAAAAAGGCGCGATTACCACGCCTTCCGGCCAACAGTACCGGTTGCTCGTGCTGGATTCTACCGCCCGGAATATGACTTTGCCCGTGTTGCAAAAGATCGGCGAGCTGGTATCGGCAGGCATGAAAGTGGCAGGCGTAAAACCCGAGCGCTCCCCCAGCCTGAGCGACGATGCCACGGCTTTTGCGGCATTGGTAAACCAGATTTGGAGCAATCCTAATGTCTCAACCCAGCCTATTGAAACCGTTTTGAGCAGCATCACACAAAAAGACGTGATCATTACCGGCGAAAAGGCTAAAATCCTTTACGTACACCGCCAGACCGCCGATACCGATATTTACTGGCTCGATAACCGGAGCGCCGACGCCAACGACGCGCAGGTCAGCTTCCGGGTCGCAGGCAAAACCCCGCTTCTCTGGAATCCTGAAACCGGGAAAACCAGTCCGCTCTCCTACCAAATCGCTGACGGACGCACGACGATACCTTTGAAATTCGATTCCTGGCAGGCATATTTCATTGTTTTCAGCGGAAAGACGGCTTCGAATTCCCACACCGTGCCGGCGTTGACGGAATCGGAAGTCGCGGGCGTTACAGGCACGTGGACGGTGCGCTTCCAGCCGGGCCTGGGTGCTCCCGCACAAGTGCAACTCAATGCATTGGCCCCACTGTCTGACAATGCGGACGCGGGCATCAAGTATTTCTCCGGAACAGCTACTTATGAAAACACATTGAATGTTCCTACCATCCATAAAAATGCGCGGTATTGGCTGGATTTGGGTGATGTTAAAAACCTGGCGGAAGTGATTATCAATGGCAAAAACATAGGCATTACCTGGAAAAAACCATTCCGCATCGATGTAACGGAAGCATTGAAACAGGGCTCCAATAACATTCAGATAAAGGTTACCAATACCTGGGTCAACCGGCTGATCGGTGATGCCCAACCCGGGGTAACGAACAAAATCACTTTCACGACCATGCCATTCTACAAACCCGATTCCCCATTGCAACCCAGTGGTCTGCTCGGGCCGGTGAAACTCGTTGCGGCGACTCCGACGGAATAAGGATCACGCGTGGTCGGGGGTGGTCATTTGTGGTCAGGTATGGTCAAGAATGGTCAGGTATGGTCAAGAGTTGTGTGATCAGGTGTTGTCCTATCATGAATAAACATGACAAATCTTGACAACACTTAACCATTCTATACAACAAATGACCACGCTTGACCAGACCTGACCAAAACCGCTAACACGTCCTCGGGCAAGGAGCGCTCAGGTCGTAATAGCCGCTTTCCTGGTCGGGACCGATCAGGCTGCCGGTGCCGCCTTCGCGGTTGGCAATGGCCTGGAAGAGCAGACCGAAGGCGTAGGAGCCCGTTAATTCTTTCTGAACATCCTCATTAGCAGCCGGGAAATACCGGTGCAGTACAAACCGGATGTAAATCCTCGGCATTTTCTCAAACCTGAAAAGTGCCGCAAGCAGCTCTTTCAACGGATAATTATAACCATTCAAAAACCCGTATTGGGTACGGAAAAGCGGACTGCCCACTTCGCCCGCATGGCCTTTTTCCTCCCAATAACTGATCCATTGCTTTGCCAGCACATCGGGCACATTGCCTCCGGGGCCGTCTCCCGCCTCGCGGAAATCGCCCGGCGTATGCGCATAATAAGGTGTAATGATTTGGCCGGCATTGTCGACGCCGAAAAGCACGAGTTTGAACCTGGTATCGTCGGTATCGAAACCAAAGCGGACTTTTATGACTGCAATTCCGGGTGTCGACACGAGTGTTTCGAAGTCGTCACCGTCGAAAAAATCGCCCAGAAGGAGTTTGCTCCCCCAATTAAAAAAGCTAAACGGCTCGCGGCTGTGTTCCAATGCCTGCCATTGGGCGACCCATTTTGCAAAAACTTCATCACTGATAAACTTCGGCATGCTCGCTGAGATTTAATGGTTTAAAAAGATAATTGCTTCCCGATCGTGCAGCGCAACCCGCATCCGCACAATGGAAAGCAATATACCTAAGGGCAAGGTAGTCGTGTAACTAATTCGTTAAAAAATTAGAATTAATTCGATTTATCGGTTAGGTTAATAGGTTCGTTCCACACCCGGACTCCGATTCGAAGAACCCGTTATCGAGCTCCCCGAATCTTTGATCACGCCCGGATTTTTTTAGTTTGTTGAATCAGACGCAAGCGCCAACCAGGATTATTTTTTCAGCACCCCGTCCTGATTGACATGTCAAAATTCAGCAAACCGGCGGAGCGGCGTAAGCGTGTAAACACGTGGTTGTAAAAAACAGGTGTTTTCCGGGGGGGTATGGGGCTACTCCGGCGACTCTTTGGAAATTTTCTCGTTCGCGAGGGCAATGTCCTCCGGCTCGGCCTCGGGCTCGTCCTGTTCGATGCTTGCCGTCGGCTCAAATTGTAGTGAAAGCAGGATAGGAAAATGATCGGATGAGAAGTTTTCAAGCCGCGCCATTTCCACCAGTTTAAAATCCGTAGAACAGAACACATGGTCGAGCGGGAAGCGCAGAAACGGCATTTTCGCATGGAATGTGTTGTAAAAACCCCGGCCAATGCGCGGATCGAGCAGGCCGCTGATTTTGGTAAACAGATCGGTGGTGTACGACCAGGCCACGTCGTTCAGATCCCCAACGACAATGCATGGCAAACGGCTCGTTTTCACCTCCTTTGCTACCAGCAAAAGCTCCTTGTCGCGCTCCGTGGAATGCAGGTTTTCGCCCGGAACAGGCGGCGTCGGGTGCACACAAAACAGCTGCACTTTCTGGCCGGAAGGTAAGGTTACCAGCACTTTAATGGACGGTATTTCATCATCCACCAGGTGCCGGACCTGTATTTCGGAAAGGGCCAATTTAGAGTAAAGCAGCATTCCGTAAGTGTTTTCCAGCGGTACCGGCACCTCGTAAGGATAATGTTCGCGCAATGCCAGCGTGTTTTCGTGCCAGTAACTGTCGGTTTCCAACAGGAGCACCACGTCGGGGTCGTATTTACGGATGAGGTTCAGGCAACCGGGGGTATTCCTGTTGTCCTGAAAAACATTGGAAGACAAAATCGATATCCGGTTCTCAGGCAAATGCGTCCGCGCCGCCAGGATTACCTTTCCCGCAACGGGCGTAAACGGGTACACCAGGTAGCACAGATAAAGCGTATTCAGGATGAAAAGTCCCGAGAGCAGCACTGTTTGCAGGTCTGTCTGGAAAAACAGGCTCAGGTAAACGCCGCCGATGGCTACGCTGAGGACGAGCTTCTGTAATCTGGGATATTCAAATACCCGAAAGGTCCAGTAATCACTCCGGATCAGCGGAATGAGCGACATCATTACGATCAGCACACCGGCGACTTCCAGGAAGGTTTTAAAATAATGCATTGCTCAGGTCAGGTAACAACTGCAATATTCCGATTATTTCACATCATTTCAACTATCGAAATGCGACACAACCTTACTCTTTTGCCGCATTTGCGGGTTTCTTATCCCAAAATAAATGCCTTTCTTCGCAGCTGCATCTATCAATGACCTATGAAATTCCTGCCCGCGATATTCCTGCTTACCCTGTTTTACGCCGCCAATGTATTTGCCCAAAAGCCCCCGGCGAGGGTCATCACCTACCGGAACCCGGTTATCGCAGGTGACTTTGCCGATCCGTCGGTGATACGCGTGGGCGATACGTATTATGCCGTCGGAACTTCGTCGGAGTGGGGCCCTGCTTATCCTATTTATACTTCCAAAGACCTGGTGAACTGGGAATATCTCGGACCGGTTTTCGCGGAGCTGCCCAAATGGACGATGGGAAGCTACTGGGCGCCGGAGCTGTTTTTCCGAAATGGGACATTCTTCGTTTATTATACCGCACGGCGGAAGTCGGACAAGCAATCGATGATCGGCGTGGCGAGCACGAAAGACCTTTCGAAAGGCTTCAAAGATCATGGTGTAATTATCGAATGGACCAAAGAGGCTATCGACGCCTATGTGGTGGAGGACAAAGGGAAATTATTCATTACCTGGAAAGCCTATGGTCTCGATAAAGACCGGGACATCGAACTGCTCGGCGCAGAGCTTGCACAGGACGGCCTGAAAGTAATCGGCAAGGAATTCAGCCTCATTAAGGCCGATCCCGCGGGTTGGGAAGCGGGCGGTGCCGAAGGGCAGGCTATCTTCAAAAGAGGAAATTATTGGTATATGCTCTATTCCGGCAATGCCTGCTGCGGCGACCGTTGCGATTACCAGGTAGGGCTTGCCAGGGCAGAGAAGTTGCAAGGGCCGTGGGTTAAATATACGGGCAACCCGGTGCTTTTTGGAGACGATGCCTGGAAATGCCCCGGGCACGGCACCGTTGTGGTAACCCCCGACCGCCGCTATTTTTACCTGCACCATGCATACAATGGCACCGATTTCACATTTGCCGGCCGGCAAGGCGTGCTCAGCGAGCTGGTTTGGGACGAAACGACCCGCTGGCCCGCATTCAGGTATGGCAAAACCACGCCCACGCAAGCCGAATCACCCGCCGGCGCAGGACCGCTAGCACACAACAGCCTCAACTTCTCGGTGAATTATGATCGTGATACGACGAGGCTGCCATGGGTTTTCGATGTCAGCCTGCCTAAGCCGCAATTTGCCATCAGGGCAGCTGCCTTGCAAATCGAATGCGGGAATCCCGCCGCGACGGGTAATTTCCTGGGACAAACCATTAGAAAAGGCAGCTACACATTCGCTACCGAGTTTGTGATCAAGGATACCGTTTTTCAGAACGTCGTGCTGTATGGTGATGCGCAAAATGCCATCGGCTATGGCGCCGGCCAGAACCGCGTGGAACTATGGCAAGTGAAAGACGGCCGGTATGAAGTTCTCAAAACGCAGGAAATTCCCGATAAATACAAACATATCCGGCTGGAACTGCAAAGCCGCTATGGTCGCTTCTATACGTTCAGCTGGGGCGTAAAAGGTCAAAAAATCGACTCATTGACCAGCTCCGTACAAATAGAAGCCCCCTGGCTGCCGCGTTGGGACAGGGCGCCAAGGGTGGGTGTGAGCGTCAGCGGTGCCGCGAACCAGAAAAGTGAAATTAAAGCGATCGAAATGAAGTACGATTAAAAGTACTGCTGCATCAGCTTCGGATACGCAGGTATCACCACTTCCGGCTCCTCGATTTCGGGGTGCCATTTTTTCTCCCATTCGAAGCTGTAATAGCCTTTGTAGTTGTCTTTCACAAGCACTTCTATCGCCTCCTTCAAAGGTCCCTCGCCCTTGCCTACCTGCACGTACGCGATCTTCCCGTCTTTCAGGAGTCCGTCCTTGATGTGCGTGTGGCGAATGTACTTTTTCAGTTTGGCATACACCTCTTTCGGAGGCTCTTTCGTCACCGACCACATATTGAAAATGTCCCATATCAGGCCGACATGCTTATGCTCGGCTTTGCCCATTACGGTCGCGAGAATGTCCTTGCCGGTCACGTCTCCATGCGATTCCAGCAGCACGGTTACCGACGTATTTTTAGCATAATCCCCCAGTTCAAGCAGTCCGCTGCTGATTAGCTCCACGGTTTTGGCTACTTCCTGGTCTTTGGGCAGATCATTGGGGAACACGCGGACATAAGGACAATTCAGTTGCTGCGCAAGGTCTATGAATCGCTTTGCCTCATCGAGGTTTTTAGCGCGAACGGCCGGATCAGCCATATGCAATGCCGCCGACGAACCGAGATCAACGATCCTTAATCCCTTGTCCTCCGCCATTTTACGGGACCGGGCAATGTTTTGCGGACTATCGAAATCGCTGCATTTAGGCAAATCCATGCAGTCGAGCACGCCGCGGATCTCGATGCCTTGGTAGCCATTGTCGGCTGCATATTGGACGATCGTCGCCCAGGCCCATTTCGGGCAGGCGAGCGTGGAGAATGAAAAAAGCGGTTTGGCCTTTGCCAATGCATGCAGGGGTTGCATTAACGGCAATGCGAGACCGGCGGAGGCGGCTAGCAGGAAATCCCTGCGGTTAAGGAAAGATGGTTCGTTCATAAGGTTCAGGAAAATGCCCCGAAATATACACTGAAAAAAGTAAGGTCTGCAAACCCGTGGGCTTGCAGACCTTACTTACATATTCAGCGCTTTGATGAGCTCTATTTCGCGGGTTGGTCGGTCAATTCGCCTTTCCGCAGTTCGAGTACGATCCGGATGCCTATTGCTGCAATCGCCACCGCAATCCCGAGCTGGGCCAGTCCTGCCCACATGCTAATCGTCCATTCCATTTTTGTATCGATTTGATTTTCGACACAAAATAAAAGCGACCCTTGATGACAATAAAGCGTTATCCATTAACCGGTTAGCAAAATTAGTAAACGGCCAAACCGGGTATTTTGAAAAAAAAATCAGCCTGTCTATGTTGCAAAATTTGAATTCATATTTAACTTTGAATTACAAAGTACTTTTCAAAATACCAATCACACTTACTCACCACGGAAAAGGTTAAATTTCAATTCTCAATCATCGTTTTATGCGCGAAGAAATTCTGTTGAACCAAGACAATGCCCTGCAACTCGAAAAGTTGTACCGGGGCAACAAGCCGGGCTTTAAAGCAGCTTTCAATGCATTGTACCCCGAATTGCGCACTAGCCCGCTCGCGGAAGGATGGTACCAGCGGCTCAATTTCAGTCAGGACGACCTTTTGCGGGGCGCTTCCGCGTGGGGCACGCCGACCGAGCGTACTTTCGTCGTGGCGGCTTCACTTTTCGCGGCGCTGCTGGCCAAGCTGCCCGAAATGCTTTCCATCAGCGAAGACTTCTTTTACCCGCGCAATATCGGTTTCATCGTCGCGCCGGTACTGATGGCCTATTTCGCCTGGGAAAACGCTGTTTCCTGGAAAACAAGGGGTTTTGCGGTGCTGCTGCTCATCGCATCGGCCGTGTTCATCAATTGGTTGCCCCAAAATGAAAAGAGCGATACGCTGATCCTTTCCTGCCTGCACCTGCCGCTCTGGCTGTGGTCGCTGCTGGGAGCTGCTTACAACGGCGGGAAATGGCGAAATGGCGAAAACTGGCTGGAATTCCTGCGGTATACGGGGGAACTGGTCGTAATGTCGGGGCTGCTGGTGTTGTCGGGCGGGCTCACGACGGCTATTACGATCAATCTTTTCAAACTGATTGGCTGGGACATTCAAAAATTCTATTTCGACTATATCGTCATATGCGGACTGGCGTGCGTGCCCATCTTGGCAACGTTCATTACCCGCGTGCAACCCACGCTCGTGCGTAAAGTACCGACTATAATTGCAAAATTATTCAGTCCGGTGGCATTGGTTATGCTGGTCGTGTACCTGGTTGCCACGCTGATTGCCGGCAAAAGCCCCTACCACGACCGCGAGTTCCTCGTTCTTTTCAACGGATTACTGGTCGGCGTAATGGCCCTGATCTTCTTTTCGCTGGCCGAAACCGATCCATCCGGCGATAACCGTGCGCAGGTTGTGTTGCTGTTCCTGCTATCGGCGGTGACGCTGCTCGTCAACAGCATTGCATTATCGGCCGTATTGTTCCGGATTTCGGAGTGGGGACTCACGCCCAACCGCGCCGCCGTGCTGGGCGCCAACGTACTGATGCTCGCCCATTTGTTTTATGTAGGACTCAAACTTTTTGCGGTACTGAGCAAAAAAACAGGCCTTTTCGCAGTTGGAGCCTCGCTGGCGATATTCCTCCCGCTGTACAGCATCTGGAGTGCGGTGGTCATCTTCCTATTCCCATTGATTTTCGGGTTTAAATAATCCCTTTTAGAAAGTATTGCCTGTATCGAACTATCTTCAAATTGACCAAAAAAGCTGTCGGATCACCGGCAGTTTTTTGTTTTAACGGCTATCTGAGAAATTTGCAACTCTTGCTGTAATCCTTGTACGCCCGGGGCGCGGCCAACCTGCCATCTTTGTATTGTTCTTTAACACTAAACAAAAACGACCATGAACTCACTCGAAAACAAAGTAGCCCTGGTAACCGGCGCGTCAAGGGGAATAGGTGCGGCAGTAGCCCTTCATCTGGCACAGGCAGGTGCGAAAATCATCGTAAACTACACCGGCGGTCTGGAAGCAGCGCAACAAACGGTAGCAGCGATCCAATCCGCCGGCAGCGAAGCCATTGCAGTACAGGCCGATGTAAGCAACGCGGAACAGGTGAAAGCCATGTTCGACACAGCTATCGCGCATTTCGGTAAAATCGACATACTGATCAATAACGCGGGCATTATGATCACCAAATTGCTCAAAGACACGACCGATGAAGATTTCACCCGCCAGTTTGAAGTGAATGTGCGTGGAACATTCAACACGCTCCGCGAGGCCGCGACCCGCCTGGCCGATGGCGGCAGCATCATCAACTTCTCCTCCACGACGACGCGCGTCATGATGCCTACCTACGCGACCTACGTGGCGACAAAAGGTGCCGTGGAGCAGCTGACACGCGTTTTCGCCAAAGAAATAGGTTCCCGAGGAATTAACGTGAATGCGGTACTACCCGGCCCTACCAACACCGAACTGTTCACCAAAGGCAAACCCCAGGAACTGATCGACCGCCTCGCCTCCCTGAACGCCTTCAACCGCCTCGGCGAACCCGAAGACATCGCCAAAACCGTAGCCTTCCTCGCCAGCGACGACGCCAAATGGATCAGCGGGCAGACGATCGGGTTGAATGGGGCGATGGCTTGATACGGCGTGGAACCTGATATCTCAGAATAATCGATTACCTGTACGACTGGATCGAAAAGAACTAGTAGCGTCAAAAGACAGTAAAAGCGAGCAGAACAAGCCTTCAAGGGGTTATGAAAAAGTTCTGCTTGCTTTTATTTCAACTATCACTATTTGCTGCCGTTGCATTGGCGCAATCCGGCAGATCTACTACATTCCCTGACGGCGCGAAAATACCGACCTGGTTTTCAGATACTTCCAAAATAGATTTAAAGAAACTGGGCAGGCAGTTTGTCATTACCGAACATGGCGTTTCGGGAGATAGCAACGTGGTGCAAACTGCGAATATCCAGCGTGTGATCGACCAGGCGAGTGCGCAGGGTGGAGGCGTGGTGGTGATCCCGAAAGGTACTTTCCTGAGCGGTGCATTGTTTTTCAAACCTAAAACACATTTGTACGTATCGGAAGGCGCCAGGCTGAAAGGTTCGGACAAGATCGCCGATTATCCGATGATGCCGTCGCGGATGGAGGGGCAAAACCTCGATTATTTTCCCGCATTAGTGAATGCCTACGGCGTGAATGGTTTCACGATTTCAGGCAAAGGGATCATCGACGGCAACGGGCTGAATTACTGGAAAGCATTCTGGCAGCGGCGAAAAGAGAATCCGAATTGTACCAACCTCGAAGTGTCGCGCCCGCGGCTCGTATTTATCTGGAAAAGCAATGATGTACAAGTGCAGGATGTGACACTGCAAAATTCGGGCTTCTGGACGAGCCATTATTATCAATGCAACAATGTTAAGATACTGAATGTCAGGATCACGGCACCGCACGAGCCCATTAAAGCGCCCAGTACGGACGCCATCGACCTGGACGTGTGTAATAATGTACTCGTAAAAGGTTGCTATCTGGCCGTGAACGACGACGCCATTGCATTGAAAGGCGGAAAAGGGCCTTACGCCGACACCGATCCCGGCAATGGCGCCAATACGAATATCATCATTGAGGACACCCATTTCGGTTTCTGCCACGCGGCGCTGACCTGCGGGAGCGAGGCCATTCACAACAAAAACGTAATCATGCGCAACTGCCATATCGAGAACGCAATGCGCGTGCTGTGGCTGAAAATGCGGCCCGATACACCTCAGAAATACGAGTTCATCAGCGTCGAAAATGTGGATGGTTACGCGTACAGCCTCATTTACGTGAAGCCCTGGAAGCAATTCTTCGATTTGAAAGGCAGAAAGGACGTCCCGCTCTCCTACTCCGACCATATCAGCCTGAAAAACATTAAACTGAAATGCGAGGTGTTTTTCGACGTGAGTCCGGGCGAATATGACAAATTATCGAAATTCACCTTTGAAAACCTGAATATTACCGCCAAAAACGCCGCTTACGACAAATCCGTGGTCAGTGACTTTACGCTCAGGAATGTCAAAGTAAATGAGAAGATAATCCATTAACCCAGGTACCGGCACGCGAGCAGGTACAGCTCGGCGACGAACGAATCGTAGGCTATGAAAATGTCGGGTTTAGCAATGAAATCCTTCGCGCCAGCCCGCATGCATCGCTCGCGCGTGGCTACCACGGACGAGGTCGAGGTCGCGAAAACCGCGATATCGGGATAGGTTACTTTAAGCTCGTCGATAATGTCGTAGCCGTTTTTGCCCGGCATATTCAGGTCCGACAGGACCAGTTCGGGCAATTCCCCCGGTGAGCCATGCAGCCATTCCGTCAGTTGATCGCCGTTAGCGAATTCGCCGAGGATTTCAAATTCCCGGGATGACCTGAACGCCTCGGACATAAAATAGCGCTCGTCTTCATCATTTTCAACAATGGCTAATCTGAAAGTTCTCATGTTCGGCGGCTTATATCTTGGGTAACATAATATGAAAGCAGGCACCGCGGTTCTGCGCCGATTCGGCCCAGATTCTGCCCCGGTGCCGCTCAACGACTTTTTTGCAAACGGCCAGGCCCACCCCGTTCCCCGGATATTGGCTCACAAAATGCAACCTTCTGAAAATCTCGAAGATCTTTTCCAGGTTTTCCGGTGAAATACCGATGCCGTTATCCTCGACGACGAACCGCACGCTGCCATTTTCCATCCAGGATTTTACCTTCACTTCGGGCGTCAGGCCATTTGTGAATTTCAATGCATTGGCGAGCAGATTTTGAAAAAGCTGGACCAACTGAATACGATCGCCGTAAATGAACTGCACCTCGCTTTCCACGCGGATCTCCGCACCCGATTGCTCCACGGCATCGTTCAGATTCTGGATCGCCTCGCCGATTACTTCGTCCACTTTCAGCTTCTGCCGTTGCAACCCTATTTTGCTCAGTTGCGAATAATGCAGCAGATTATCGATCAGCTCATGCATGCGCTGGGCCGCGAGAATGCCTTTTCCGATACTAGGCTTCAAGAGGTCGAACTTCTGCTGGTCGAGTTGCTGGTCCATCAGGTGTAGAAAGCTCCGCACGGTGCGCACGGGCTCTTTCAAATCATGCGAAACAATGGCTGTAAACTGCTCCAACTCCCGGTTTACCGAAGACAGCTCGCTATTGGTTACCGAAAGCTCTTCGGCCAGCTGCCGGTATTTGTCGGAACTCTCCTGCAATGCCTGTTCGCTCATCTTACGCTCGGTAAGATCGCGGGTCACTTTCGAAAAACCACTCAGCCGACCTTCGGTATCATACACCGAGGTAATGACGATATTTGCCCAAAAACGGCTCCCGTCTTTCCTCAAGCGCCACCCTTCTTCTTCGTATTTGCCACTGGACCTGGCCACTTTCAACTCCCAGGCGGGTTTCCCGTTCAGAATATCTTCCTCGGGATAAAAGATAGAAAAATACTTTCCGATGACATCTTCTGCGCTGTAACCTTTGATGCGCCGGGCGCCTTCGTTCCAACTGACAATCCGGCCTTTCGTATCGAGCATGAATATCCCGTAGTCTCCCACCTGCTCCACCAGGGAACGATACCGGGCTTCGCTTTGCCGCAATACCTCCTCGTCTTTGAGCCTATGCGTAAGGTCGCGGGTCACTTTGGAATAGCCTATCAGCACATTCCGCTCGTTGAACAGCGCGGTGAGTACCACACTGGCCCAGAACAGCGAGCCGTCTTTTTTCACGCGCCAGCCTTCTTCCCGGTACGAACCCGCGTCGCGGGCGACCTGCAATTTCTCTTTCGGCTTCTCGTCGAGTTGGTCGGTGGCCGGGTAAAACACCGAGAAATGCTTACCCACGATTTCGTTTTCGGTATAACCGTGGATAAACGTCCCGCCGTCGTTCCAGGTCAGTACATGGCCTTCCGGGTCCAGCATGAATATCGAATAGTCACGGATCGCCTCCACCATCAGTCGGTAGCGTTCCTCGCTTTCGAGGAGATCGAGTTGTTTTTTCTTCTGGTCGGTAATATCCCGCAGCAGCACACAGTACCCGGCGAAACGTTCTGCATCGTCGAAAAGCAGGGAATAGGAAGTTTCTGCCCAGTACCGGGTGTGATCTTTTCTCAGCTTCCAACCTTCCACGACAAACTTCTTCTTTTTCTGTACCTGGTCTAGTTCGTAGCGGTATTTGATGGGGTCGTCCTGGCCGTCGCCGATCGTGTAAAACGGTTTGGCCTCTATTTCAGTCTCTTCGTAGCCGGTGATTGCGCTTGCCGCGGCGTTGCAAGTCGTGATTCTGCCTGTTTCGTCCAACAAAATAATACCTTCGGTTAGGTTGCGGAAAATCAGGGCGCTGTTCAGATGCATGAGTGGGTAAGGTGTAAATCGAGTTGGGTAGGAACATAGCAAATTCCATGCCACAAAAATCAGGCGTGCCGGAGCTAAGCCAGCACGCCTGAATTACATTCACATCCATGGTTCTTAACCAATGTGGTGCCCTGCAACGTGGCCGCCATCGAGGTTGATCACCTCTCCGGTGATGAAGTTGCTGCTTGCCAGGTACAATGCAAGCTGGGCAACGTCTTCCGTTTCCCCGATGCGGTCCACCAGGTGCAGGCCGGCCAGGCTATCGGCATCGCTTACGCCGGTTTTCGCTTGAAGCGGGCTGCGGATAATGCCGGGCGCGATAGCGTTGACGCGGATATTGTTCTTGCCAAATTCCGCGGCCAGCTGGCGGGTCAATGCATGAATACCTCCCTTGCTCGAAATGGGCGCGGTAGCGGGGAATCCGCCGATCGCATGGTCAACCAGCACGGTACCGATGTTGATGATCGAGCCCTCGCCTTGTTGCAGCATTTGTCTGATAGCCGCCTGACTGGTGAAATAGGTGCCTTTCAGGTTGATACCCAGGAAATAATCCAGATGCGCTTCGTCCACTTCGAGGAAGTTGCGCGGTTCGAATACCCCCGCATTGTTCACCAGCACGTCCACGCCGCCGAACTTACTTACCGCGGTATCGACGAGCAGCTGGCCGGTCGCTTTTTTGCTGATGTCGCCCGGCACCGCCACGAGACGGTCATGGTTACCCAGTTCGTTATACGTCGCCGACAGGTTATCCCCGTTGGCCGAGTTGATGATCACATTGTGGCCGTGTTCCAGGAACAGGCTTGCTACTGCTTTTCCGATGCCGGTAGATGCACCGGTTACGATAATGGTTTGTTTTTTCATGATGATATGTCAGGTCTGTTACTGTTTTCTGTTAGCTGTAATTCCTTTTTCGCGGAGCACCGATACCTGCTCTCCGGCGTATCCCCAATCGTCCAGTTCCACTTCCTGGATCACGACGTGGGTCAGGTGCGGGTCTTTGTCGAGCACTTCGGTGATCAGTTGTGTCACCCCGGCGATAAGCTCCTGTTTTTGTTCGCGGGTAACGCCTTCGCGGGTTACCTCAATTTTTACGTATGGCATGATTCCTGTCTTTAAAAGGGTTGTCAATGGATTCGTTGTCAATTCATTACTGCGATTTGACATAACAAAGGAACCCTGTTCGCAGCAGACCATTACGTGACATACATCACAAGTATCGTGTTTCCGATTTGCATTGCCGGGCAAATAGTGAGAAATTGCGCGCCCAATTTTCCAATACAATGACAACTCCTGTTTTCTGCGGCATCGATTTCGGTACTTCCAATTCCAGCCTCGCCATCGCCAACCCCAACGACGTTTTCCTGATTCCGGTAGAAAACGACCATAAAACAATCCCGAGCGCGATGTTTTTTGCGCGGAAAGATAATGAGGCATTCTTCGGCCGGGCAGCGATGGAACGCTTCCTGAGCCGCCAGCCGGGCAGGTTAATGCGCAGCTTGAAACGCGTGCTGGGAACACCGGCCATGCGCCAGGGTACCATGGTGAATGGAGAATTGATGAAATTCGACCAGATCGTGGCCGCATTTCTCGACCAGATGAAGAAAAAGGCGGAGACCGACTGCGGTACCGAACTGAAACACGTGGTCATGGGTCGGCCGGTGCATTTCATCGACAACGACCCCGCCGCCGACGAGCGTGCCGAAAACGAGTTGAAAGCGATCGCGACCAGCCTGGGTTTCGAGCACGTCGGCTTCCAGTTCGAACCGATCGCGGCCGCATTCGCACATGAGGCGCGCTTGACGGGCGAAAAATTGGCTATGGTGGTCGACCTCGGCGGCGGAACTTCCGACTTTACGATTATCCGTCTGTCGAAAGACAATGCCCGCAAACACGACCGCAGCAGCGATATTCTCGCCAACACGGGCGTGCGCCTCGGTGGTAACGACTTTGATAAAGACCTCAGCCTCGCCCGCATGATGCCCGAGCTGGGTTTCCGCACGACCTATGGCGCTAAAAACCTCGAAGTGCCCTCCTACCATTATTTCGACCTTTCGGAATGGAGCAAGGTAAACTTCCTGTACACCAACCGCACGATATTCCAGGCGAAACAGCTCCTCCGCGAAACGCATTCACCTGAAAAATACGGCCGGTTGATCAACGTCCTCGAACAGGAAAGCGGCCACGCCGTGCTCGCCGAAACCGAGAACATCAAGATCGGCCTCACGCAAAGCGACGCCTACGTAGCCTCCCTGCCATTTATCGACGAAAATTTGCAGATTAATGTCGAACGCGAGGTGTTCAACGAAGCCATCGGCACCAAAACGCAGCGTATTATCGACGCCGCGAAACAATGCCTCGAAAGCGCGGCCATTGCTCCCGAAGCCATCGGCCTGGTGATCATGACCGGCGGCTCGACGGAAATCCCGCTGATACAGGAACGCTTCCGCGCGTTGTTCCCCGCCGCCGAATGGTCAGAAGAGAACAAACTTTCGAGCGTCGGGCTTGGATTAGCCTACGACGCCCGAAGCCGGTTCTCCTGATTAAAACTTAGCGTGTTGCCGGATTAACCGGCAGCCATACCTTATTGCCTTTTCCCCCGCGGTTACCCATTGCATAGTAGGGTACCGCGGTGAAGCTCGTCACTTTACCGGAGGCATTCTTTGATTTACCGGTAACGACATTCACGCCATTGAGCAGGTCGTTGCGGTATTGCAATGCCAGCGGCGATTTCGTATCCACCTGCAATGCATCCAGGTCGGCATTATCGGCGGTTTCCAGGCAGTAAATCACCGGCCCCGCCGCAATGGCGACCTGATTTTTCAAATCTTTTACCTGGTCGTTTGCCGTAATGACGCGTGGCCTTACAGGCAAATCGAGTTCCACACGGTCGCCTTTCTTCCATTCGCGGCGGATAACCGCGTAGCCGTTTTCCAGCGTTACTTTCTGCGCCTTACCGTTTATTTTAAATGCAACAGGCTGTTTCAAATCCGAAGCATACAGCCCGTAAGGATTCTCGATCCCCCGCGCCCAGCCCGGCACCCGCACGTGCACGCTGAATGCGCCGGTTTTTTCAGGATTAATGTTTAAAACGACCTTCCCATTCCACGGATAACCCGTTTCCTGCGAAACAGCAACCTTATTATCCGCTAAACCGATTTCCGCATTGCTTCCGATGAACATATTGACATACAACCGATCGGCAGCGGAAGCATAGATATAATCCGGCAACGCGGAAACCATTTTCAGGAACATCGGCGGGCAGCATGGGCACGAATGCCACTCCCAGCGCGTGTGGTCGTGCGCGTTGAGCGGGTTCTGATAGGTATATTGTTTGCCCGAGAGCGAGACGCCGGTCAGGACATTGTTGTACAAAACGCGTTCGAACTCATCCATGTATTTGGCATCGCCGGTGAGCTCGTTCATCCGCTGACTGAAAAAGCCCGCGCCCACGGCCGCACAGGTTTCGAGATAGGCATTGCTCGGCAGGAAATAATCGGCTCCGAACTTCTCGTCGTGCGCAATGGCCCCCACCCCGCCCGTCACGAACATACGCCTGCCCGCCATATTGTCCCAAAGGCGACCGGCGGTTTGCATATATTCGGGCATATGGCTTTCCAAAGCCATGGCGGTAATGCCGGTAGCAAGCAATGTGGCCCGCACGGCATGGCCTTCGATGGTTTTTTGCTGAAAAACGGGGATCGAATCCTGCGCATAGTCGCCCCAGGCCGGGCGGGCATCGGCAGATATCTCCTTGTACTTCTGTTCTTTGACCCATTTCTCCGATTGATCGTTACCCCACGTCAACCACAGCGGGTAACCCGCATTATGTCCACGGTTTTCGATCCAGAAACGCGCCAGTGCCAGGTAAGCCTGCTCGTTCACAGGCACATTCAGTTTAGTTTTCAGGTCCGGATTTTCTTTGAATAACCAGTACAACTTGGTTACCGCTTCCTCCGGCCCTGAATGCGCGGGCACGATGTTGCGTTTCGGCGCGGGGCCCATCAATGCGGTCATATGGTTGGCAGCGCGAACAGCCACTTCGAGCAGTTTCGTCTTGCCCGTCGCTTTGTAATAATGTACCCCGGCCTCCACAAGCATTCCTGCATTGTACACATCGTGCTGCCAGCGCAGGAAACCGCCATTGTCGCCCCAGCGGTGTGTGGGTTCCATGAGATCGGTGTAGGTGTTGATATAACCGTTCGGGTCGGCTTGCTGGGCGGCGTAAATGCGATCTATGTAGCCGTCGATGCGTGCTTGCAACGCGGCGTCGGGGTGCAGGTCGCCGATGCCGCGGATGGTTTCGTAGATCAGCCCGTCGAACCAGGGCAACCCGGCATGGCCGCCTTTTTTCCCCGCCGCTACCTTATCGAAGTTTTCGAAAACATTGTTTTTAGCCTGCTCTTCGGCTTTCAGGTGTTTCCCTTCGAATTTATCAAGGACGTCCGTAGCGGTAGTCGTACGCCATAGCTCCATTTTCGGCGACCAGAACGGGTCGTTGATCGTTACTTTTCGCACCTGGGTAAGTTGAGAACCCGCCGCCGGGACGTTCACGGCGTTTTGAGAATAGGTCTGACCGGCTGCCAGCAGCGAAACACCCAGGCCGATCGATAGACAATGTTTTTTCATGTTCGGTTTTAATTTCGGCCAAATATATAAATGTTTTCCAACTGGTACGAACTGGTATGACTTTATTATTTTGCAACAACCGCCGAACCGCTTACCTTTGCCGTCCTACTGCAATACTGTGAAAGAAAACAGATCGAAATACAAGCTGGTGGTCAACCACGTGACAGACCGCATCCAGTCGGGGGAATATGGCAATGGCGACCGCATTCCGTCCATCAATGCATTCCGGACCGAGTACAATCTCTCGCGCGACACGGTTTTCGCCGGCCTGCGCGAGTTGATTTCAAGGGGCATTATTACTTCCAATCATGGCGTCGGATATTTTGTAAACAGTACCAAAATCGGTGCCGCGCACCATATTTTCCTGCTTTTCAACGAGTTGAACGGCTTCAAGGAAGTTTTGTTCAAATCATTCATCGAATCGATAGGCAGCGCAGCCACGGTCGATCTGTATTTTCATAACTACAACCGCAAGGTGTTCGAAACGCTCGTCGCCGACGCCCGCGGCAAGTATACCGATTACGTGATCATGTCGGGCAAGTTCCAGGGCATCGGTCCGCTGCTCGAATCGCTTATGGGCCGCGTTTTCCTGCTCGACCATTTCGATTTTGAATTGAAAGGCCAGTACTCGGCTGTGTTTCAGGATTTTGACAAAAACACTTATGAAGCGCTCGCATCCGGCCTCGACCTGATCCGTAAGTACCGTCGGATTTTCATGGTCCAGAAGGAAGAAAAGGAGCCAGAGGAAAGGTATGACGGATTGAAACGATTCTGCCTCGAACATGACTTCGAGCATGCTTATATCCCCGAAATCACCGGCCACACGATCCGCCCGGGCGATTTGTTCATCGTGGTGAAAGACGAAGACCTCGCCGAACTCATCAAGCAGGCCGAGATGCTCCAAATGACGCCGGGCGCACATTTTGGCATAATCTCCTACAATGATACCCCGCTGAAAGAAGTGCTCGCAGGCGGCATTACCACGCTCTCCACCGATTTTAAACGCATGGGTAAAACCATGGCCGGGCTGATCGATACCAAAGCCATTTGCACCATTGAAAATCCCTGGCAACTGAATGTGCGGAAGTCACTTTGACGGCCGCGTTTGCTTCGGATACCGATATGTGGTTATACTTGCATTATGTCAATTTCAGATAAAAGCATTTTAATACTCGGCTGTTTCGATACGAAAGGCGAAGTGTTCTCCTATTTGCGGGATTGCATCGTCGCACGCGGCGAAGCGGTCGTTACCATCAACACGGGTATTTTTGGAACTACCAGCGCATTCCCCGCCGATTTCGAAGCCGACGCCGTCGCCGCTGCCGCCGGTCACGATATTACCGACCTGCGCCGCGATCGCGACCGGGGCAAGGCCATAGACGTCATGGGAAAGGGTGCTTCCCGGCTGGTTTCGCAGCTTTACCATGAAGGAAAAATCAAGGCCGTCGTCGGAATGGGCGGCGGGGGCGGTACTTATATTGCCCTTTCAGCCATGCAAGGCATTCCTTTCGGCGTGCCGAAGGTCTGTCTGACCACGTTGGCCACGAAAGACCTCTCGCGGCAGATCGGCGACAAAGATATTATGCTGATCCCGTCCGTCGTGGACGTGGCCGGTATGAACCATATTTTAAGGCAGCTGGTAGCACAAGCCGCCGCTGCCGTCTGCGCGATGGCTAATGTCGAAACTACCGATAACGACACGAAAACAAGAAGCATTGCGATCAGCATGTTCGGGAACACCACGGCGTGCGTCGACAAATGCACCGGGCTTCTGACCGGCGCCGGTTATGAGGTGCTCGCCTTCCATGCGACCGGCGTGGGCGGTAAAACTATGGAATCGCTGATCCGTGAGGGCTGTTTCGATGCCGTGCTCGACATTACCACCACCGAGCTCGCCGACGATCTTTGCGGCGGCATTTGCAGCGCGGGACCGGAAAGGCTTACCGCCGCGGTAGAAATGGGCATTCCGCAAGTGGTCGTGCCGGGATGTATGGATATGGTCAATTTCGCGCACCTCGATACCGTCCCACGCGCGTTCGCGGACAGGCACCTGTACAGCTGGGCTCCCGACGTGACGCTCATGCGTACGGACGAGCGCGAGAACGCGATCCTGGGCGAGCGCCTCGCGCGCAAGGTAAGCCAATCGCCCGTACCTGCGGTGGTCGTACTGCCTTTGAAAGGCATTTCGCAGGTCGCTTCGGAGGGCGGGATTTTTCACGATCCTGCCGCGGACAGGGCATTGTTCCATGCGATCCGCACCCATGTTTCCGGTAATGTATCAGTCATCGAGGCTGATACGCACATTAATGACCCGGCATTCGCCCTGTTGTTGGTGGAAACATTGCTGGGCTTAATGCAAAAGAAATAGTTGAAACAAATCATCTAATCATTTAATAATCAAACCGAAACAACATGCCTAACCCATGGACAGGTAAGGGAAATCCTTATACGAAACAGGAAGTAAGAGACCGCCTGCAAGCGACGATCAATCAGGGAAAAGCGATTATAGCAGCCGGCGCGGGCACGGGTATCAGCGCCAAATTCATCGAGAAAGGCGGTGCCGATCTCATTATTATTTATAACTCCGGCCGTTTCCGGATGGCCGGGCACGGCTCCACGGCCGGCCTGATGGCCTATGGCGATGCCAATGCGGTGGCCATGGAAATCGGGGAATTCGAGGTATTGCCGGTGGTGGAGGAAATCCCGGTGATATGCGGCGTACACGGCTCCGATCCCCGTCGCAGAATGTGGCACCATTTGCTGAAAGTAAAGGAAATGGGTTTTTCAGGCGTGAACAACTTCCCTACCCACAGCATCGTGGACGGGCATTTCAGGCAGGTATTGGAAGAAACCGGAATGGGTTTTGCCAAAGAGGTCGAAATGATCAGACTGGCGACCATGATGGATCTCTTCTCGATCGTGTACGTAGCGACGCCCGAGGAAGCACGCCAGATGGCAGAAGTAGGCGCGGACGCCATCATTGCACACGTCGGCACCACGGTAGGCGGCTCCATCGGTGTGGTGGACGCCACTTGCAGCATGGACGAAGCAATTGAACGTACGCAGCTGATCGGCGATGCCGCGCGAAATGTCAACCCGAACGTATTCGTACTCGCCCACGGCGGCCCGGTGAATACCCCCTCGGACGTCCGCGAAGTACTTTCCAAAAGCGACATCCACGGCTTCGTAGGCGCCTCCTCCCTCGAACGCATGGGCGTAGAGCAGTCGCTGACCGAGCTGACGCGGGATTTTAAGCGGATTATGTTGGGGAATGGGTGATGACGGGCTTGCGGTATTTTTATCTGGCTTGCAAATGACCATTGACGAAAGACCATTGACCATAGACGTGAGATCATAGACATAGACGAGAGACCATAGACCATGGTGTATGTTACAATTAAGTAACGAACATGGTCCGTGGTCTTTCGTCTATGGTCATTTGAACGATCTCGCCTGACAGCAAGCCGTCTTCAATACAAAACTACCTTCTTCACTACCGTACCGCCCGCCGTAGTTACCCGTACCAGCACAATGCCGCTGGCTGCCCGTGAGAGGTTCATGGTTGATTCTTTTGAAACCACTAATACGCGGCCCGAAAGATCGTAAACGGTGGCCTGGTTGATAGGCTCGCTGGATTGGATGTGGACGAGCCGTGCGGGATCTGCCCATACGGTTACGGAACATTGCGGGTCTCCAAACCGCACGGCCACGGCGCGGGAACGCTCGGTAGTGCCATCGAAATCGGTCTGGCGCAGGCGGTAGTAGCTCAGGCCGGGTGCGGGTTTTTCGTCGCGGAATGTATAATCCTTCACCACTGCTGTGGTAGCATTGCCATCCACGAAGCCTATATCATTCCAGTTGAATGCGTCGGTACTGCGCTCGATGTAGAAGCCGGCGTTGTCGGTCTCGGAGGTGGTGCGCCATTCAAGTCTCACGATGGAATTTTCCGGGCGGGCATTGAAGGAAACGAGCGTGACAGGCATTGGGTCGTCGTAACGCAATTTTACCGCATTCGCTTCATACACCACCTTCCAGCCGATTGCCAACCCTGTCACCGAGCTGAATGTGCCCGATACCAATGTAGCACTCAGGATCGTAAACTGATCTCCGATGGCCGGGGTATAATTAACCTTTACAGCCAATGTGCCGCCAAGTGTTGCCTGTCCCGTGACGACGATCTGGTCATAATCGGTGCCCGCTGCGCCCAATCCATTCAATTCCATATCCAGAATGCTGTTGGTAAAATCATGGCTGGCATTGAATGTCAGCATACCTGGTGAATATCCCGGAGATAATGTACCTCCATTGCTCGTCAATGACAGCGGGTTAATAGAGCCGGTTCCTTTAACGACCCCTCCGGTATTGTTGTTGAACGAGCCTCCCTGGCGCGTCAGTAACAATGTAACCTTGCCGGGAGCCCCGAATTGGACGGTTCCTGTATTTTCAAATACACCCTCTGACCGGATACCGTCGTGCGACCAATCGAGACTGATCGTCCCACCCGCATTATTCAGGAAGGTTGCCTGGTTGCGGATGCCGAAGTCCCCGGTATAATTTAGACCGCCCGTGGTAATACTTCCGGCATTGGTGAATGTATTCTGAAAATTTCGCAGAGCCGCATTGGTCGAGCCGTCGATACGGATATCGCCATTATCTTCATTGGTAAAGGGCGCCTCATTGAAAATACCATTGATCCCCGGAGACTGGCTCGCGCCGATCGTCAGCCTGGCATCATTGGTAAAAGTGCCGCTGGAATGATACAACCCTGTATCCGTCGACCGATCAATGCGAATGTGCCCCGCGCCGCTGTTTTGAAAAGTCGATCGGTTTACCATTCCGTACGACCCTACGCTCTCAGCGCCGCCGAGGGTGATCTGTGCTTCATTGGTAAAAGCGCCGAAAGGTGTTTTCAATGCGATGTTGGTGCTGCGGTCGATGCGGATATGTCCTGCGCCCGTGTTGGTGAATGTCGCCTGGTTCTCCAAGCCGTCGGGACCTACGGTAGCGCTGCTGCCGATCGTCAGGTTTCCGGCATTAACGAATGTCGCAGCCGGTGCTGGTGCATCGGCGTTGGTTTGCCATAAACCGGTGACGGTCGAGCGGTCGATCAGGAGATTGGAACCGGCATTATTTTTAAACTCGCCAGTGTTCCTCAAACCATATTGCCCAACGGCATTGCCGTTGCCAATGGTGATATCGCCGTCGTTCGTAAAAGTACCGGCGATGTGGTAAAGACCCACTTCGGATGTGTTATCGATCCGGATATCCCCTCCCACATGGTTATTGAACGCCGCGCGGCTCTCGATACCGGTCGTTCCCCCGGCGATACCTTCGCCGATGACGATGTCCGAAGCATTGTTGAAGGTACCCGAAGCCTGGTAAATCGACGACCCCGTTGCCCTGCCTATCCAGAGGCTGCCCGCTCCCGTATGCTCGAATATGCCCTCATTCACAAGTCCGTGTATTCCCGTACTGCCGCTCCAACCGATGACAAGGCTGGCCGAATTGGTAAACGTCCCTGCCGAATTATACAAGCCGATATCAGTGGTCTGGTCTATGACAATATCCCCTCCGGCATTATTATTGAAATTGGCCATGTTACGAATACCTATCGTCCCAACGCCGGCCGACACTCCGATGTAAAGGTCGGCGGCGTTGTTGAAGGTTGCGTGTATAGATTTGGATTCGTCGGCATTGTTGACCAATGCCCTTAATGTGGAATTGCTGATCAGGATCTGACCGTCGGCATTGTTATTGATCACAGCGTCGTTCCAAATACCGTGCAGCCCCACGGGATCACGCTCACCGATCGTCAGCATACCGGCATTGCTAAAGGTACCGGATGCGTTATAGAATGCAGTGTTGGTAGACTTCGAAATGCTTATCCGTGCGTCAGCATTGTTATTGAAGGTCTTATGGTTAATAATCCCAAAATCTCCGGCGCTGTCTGATCCTACATCAAACGACCCGCTATTGTCGATCTTTCCTTCATTGTTAACTGCCGCCTCAAAATTGAATGGCGAGGTGTAAGCCGCTTTACCCTGTACCCCTATTATTACCCCTGCGTTGATCGTTAGCAAGGCATCCGGCTGTATGTGGAGCGACTTCATGATGGCCGACGACATGATCACGGGTGCATTGGTCACGTTTGGAATAGTAACATTGTCGCCACCCGTCGGCACGGTTCCGTCCATCCAGTTGGCTCCGTCGTGCCAATTGGTCGAAACGCATCCGGTCCAGGTATCAAGGGCCGTCACCGGATACTGGGGGTTAATCACCACAGGGTTTGCCGGATACGCGCCCTCGCAAGCCGGACTGGCCTTCAATCGCGCTTTCAAAATGTAACTTCCGCCGGGAAGCGAAGAAAAAACAGGATTCTCAGACCATGACTGCCCGTTGTCCACGCTGTATTCGAGCGCACCGTTCCCTGTCGCGTGTACGGTGATCGCTCCCGTCGCCTGGGAGCATGACGTTTGTGCTACATCAGGCGCAGCGAGAACAGGCGGTGCGCAGCATTCTGTGAGTGTCAGTTGCCAGGGCACTGTCCACGAACAATTTGCCCCGTCGGCAATCCTTACAAACAGGTTGTGCGTTTCCTCGCTCAGTGAGGCGTCTGGTGTAAAAGTGTTGGTCGCTCCGTCATACACACCCGCAGACGTAGTCGCCGTCTGATCGGTAAAAACACCGGTAATCGTGAAGTCGATCGGGCCTGCTCCAAATGGCCGGTTCAATGATCCGCAGCTGCTTACGGAGCCTGGTGTATTGACAATCTCTTTATTTAAAATGCCTTGAAAAGTGTTGCCTTGCGGAAAAACCAGGACGCCATTATTCATAAACTGCGCGGGGGCGATGTACGTGTGCGTGCCGGAGGTGTTCACCTCAAAAAAACCGTCGTTGGCGATATCGGAAGCCATATTAAGCGGGGCAAACAGGCGCATTTCTGCGCAATCCTCGTTCCCCACAACGGCGGCGTTGGAAATGCTGTAAGTACCCGGAACATTGGCGCCGATGATCGTCGTCCCGTCATTTCTGAAACTTCCAGTCCATTCGAGACGAAAGCCATTGGTGGCCGCACGGTCTATTTTGAGCGTACCGGCATTCACAAACCCACCCAGGTTTTCAAATCCTGAAATGCCCACGTTGGCAGTGGCACCGATCGTAATCTCTCCATCATTCTGCATCGCTCCGCGAATGGCGGCATCGGTATTGGAGTTGTTCATGATACCGCGTATCGAAGTGCGGTCTATTACCACTTTTCCAGTGCTGTAAATATAGATTTGCCCGTCGTTCCAGAGTCCATGGTTACCCGAACTGGCCAATGAGCCGATCGATATTTCTCCACGGTTCTCTAACCGCCCTTTGCTGTTGAAAATCCCGGCCTCAACGGAGTTGTTGATCTCCACTTTCGCACCAATCATGTTATTGAACCTCCCCGGATTATAAATGCCGTGATCGCCCGAACTGCCCGTGGAGCCGATTACAAGCTCGCCAAGATTATCGATCGTACCCAGGTTGGCGAGTGCTGAAGTGAATGTCGAAGGTGTCGTGTAAGATGCAAAACTGCTGATCGTGAGTTTTCCTCCGGCACTGATCGTTAACAAGGCATCCGCCTGTACAAGTACCGAGCGCGCAGCCGCCGCGGTACCCGCTCCTACCACCGGGTTGTTTGCAACGACCGGTATGCGCACATCGTCATCGGCATCCGGCACACCGGCCGACCAGTTCGCCGGATTACCCCAATTCGCATCCGCACCGCCGTTCCAGGTGGTCTGCGCGAATGCATTTGCGGTGAACAGCAGCGATAAAAGGGTTAGTATAGTTGGTTTCATTTTGGTTAGTTTATATAAAAATGACCATGGACGATGAATCGCTGACCATGGGTTTCACTTAACTAGACATGACCCATGGTCAATGGTCGATGGTCGAAGGGTTATGATCAACGGTCAATGGTCCATCGCCAGCTCAAACAGCTATTTCCCCGGCTGCGGCACATACCGCAAATACGGCTTCACGGTCTTCCAGCCTTCTGGGTATTTCTCCTTCGCTTCGGCGTCGGATACTGCGGGGACGATGATCACCTCGTCGCCATTTTGCCAGTTCACGGGCGTTGCCACTTTGTGTTGTGCAGTGAGCTGCATGGAATCGAGGACGCGGAGGATTTCGTGAAAATTGCGTCCTGTCGTCATCGGGTAGGTCAGGTTCAGCTTGATCTTCTTGTCGGGGCCGACGATGAATACCGAGCGAACGGTCTGATTCGTGGCGGCGGTGCGGCCTTCGGAAGTGCCGGGCTCCTCGGCCGGAAGCATATCGTACAGTTTCGCAATCGCCAGGTTTGGGTCCCCGATCATCGGGTAGTTTACTGCGTGGCCCTGTGTTTCTTCGATGTCCTTCTCCCATTTCAAATGGCTGTCTACCGGGTCGACGCTCAGGCCGATCACCTTGCAGTTGCGCTGCGCGAACTCGGGGGCGAGCCTGGCCATGTACCCGAGCTCGGTTGTGCATACGGGCGTGAAGTCCTTGGGGTGTGAAAAAAGTATGGCCCAGCCGTCGCCGATCCACTCGTGGAACTGGATGGTACCCTGGGTAGTATCAGCCTCGAAGTCCGGAGCGATGTCGTTGATTCTCAAACTCATGGTATGAAGTAGTTTTAAAGGTTAATGGATGATTGTGGTCATGTGAATAGGTGTGGACGGCCATCAGAGAAGCGTATATCGCTTTTTGCAGGTTTCGCATTCGTAGCATTCGGGTTTGAGTCTGCCCAGCGAAAAGATTTTCGCCAGGCGGGCGATGTGGCATTTTCTGTCGGACGCGATCAGGTTTCCGCCGCATAATGTACAGCGGATGCCCACAATGGTCCGTTTTATGATGATTTTGTCCAGATCGAGCAAGCCCATAACACCGTCAAAAGTCACCGCTGGCGGGTTTTTGAGCAAAAAAATGGGACGAATGTCGTTGGGATGGGATGAATGTCGGGAGGTTTGGGAAGAGGGAGGGGTGTGGGGGCCAGGGTCCATCGTCCATCGTCAAAAAAACAACGG
Source organism: Dyadobacter sp. SG02 (assembly GCF_900109045.1). Taxonomy (GTDB): domain Bacteria; phylum Bacteroidota; class Bacteroidia; order Cytophagales; family Spirosomataceae; genus Dyadobacter. Next base: position 746,406 of record NZ_FNYL01000002.1, on the reverse strand, counting down.
TCATCCCTCCCCACCAATCCCCAACGTCCTCAGCAACTCCTCCCGGTACGACTTCCCGATCGGCAACTTCTCGCCGTGCGCCGAAAGTTCATTCGGGAAAACGTCTTCGATGAAATGGCTATTCACTGCAAAGCGCCGGTGGATACGGATAAAACGGCCCGGATCTAGCTGTTCCGTGAAATCGTTGATCGTGGAACGGACCATGATCTTTTTTTGGGACGTCAGGTGCAGAAGGACGTAATTGGCTTCGCTTTCGAGGTAAAGGAGCTCGTCGAAGAATACCTTTCGGAAAACGTAGCCGTCCTTGACGAAAATGAAGTTTTTGGGAGAAGATGAGGCAGACTTTCCGGGTTTGGCACCGGCCTGTGTACCGGTAAAATTATGAAAGGCGATCTCGATCGCCGCGTAGAGTTCTTCTTTGGTGAACGGCTTTACGATATACGCATGTGGCTTCACCTTTTTGGCGCGATCGATGGTTTCGAAATCGCTGTTGGCTGTGAGGAAAATGAATGGCAGTTTGTAGGTTTCGTTGAGCCGTTCCGCCACGTCGAAGCCGTCTTTGCGGCCTGCGAGCTGGATGTCGAGCAGCAGCAGGTCGGGTTTGTCGGTGTCGAGCATTTCGAGGGCTTCGGTGTAGCTGATCGCCGGGCCGCAATGTGCGTAACCCAGTTCTTCGAGCGTGCCCAGGATCGTGCGTGCAATCACGAGCTCGTCTTCCACAATACCGATTTTCAATTCTGCCATCAGGGTTTAGTCTTGGTTTTTACGTATTTCCCTATTCGTGAAATGGATGGTAAACAAGGCGCTGTCCTGGTAATGCACACGCCCTCCTATCTGCCGGCTGAGATCGTTCACGAGCTGCAAGCCCAGCGTCGTTGCACGGCTCAGGTCAAAGTTCGTCGGCAGGCCAGGCCCATTATCGGAATATACCAGCTTAAACCTTCCTTCCGAAGCAACGTCGATCGTCAACCTTATTTCACCTTCGGATACTTCTTTGAATGCATATTTAAACGAATTCGACAACAATTCGTTCAAAATTAGTCCCAGCGGCACGGCAGAATCGATATCCAGATGTACGTCGGGCACTTCGATGACGACCGAAACCTTTTTTTCGGTTTGAAATACACTTTGTACCTGCCTGCACAGATCGGTCGTGAAACGTTGCAGGTCGATGCTGCTGAGGTTTTCGAACTGGTACAGGTTCTGGTGGATCAATGCAATGCTCCGCACCCGGTTCCGCCCTTCCTCCAATGCCCCGCGGGCTGCTTCGTCAGTAAGGCTTTTGCCCTGCAATTCCAGGAGCCCCGAAATCACCTGCAAATTGTTCTTCACGCGATGGTGGATCTCTTTCATCAATACATCCTTTTCCAAAAGCAATGCGGTTTGCTCGGAAAGCGATTGTTTCAGCTGCCTCGTCCGCTCACTGACCGTTTCTTCCAACCTGCTTTTCTCCCGAGCCAATTGCTGGATCCTAAACCTGATAAACAGATAGATCAGCAACCCGATCAGCAGCGCCACCACAAGTAGAAAGTACCATTGCAAGTAAACGGGTTTCAAAACTTTCAGCGGAATAGCCAGTTCCTCTTTGTTCCAGGCCCCTTCCCTATTCTGCGCCCTGACCCTCAGCACGTAATCGCCGTAAGGCAAACCGCTGATCCGGACCGAATTTTCGTTGATAAAAACCCAATTCTTGTCCAGTCCCGCGATCAGGTAGGCATATCTCGCGCCTTTGTCTTTGGTAAAATCCAGCAACTGGAAATCCAGTGTGAAAAATTTGTCGTCCGGTTCTAGCACAATGCGCGGATTGCGGAGTAATTCGGTGGTTTTGTTAACGAGCTCACTGGCCTCGCCCACAAACTGGTTGAATGCAATCACCCGCAACGGCACGCGCAGCTGCGAAGTGTCGGTCTTGAAATCACGCGGATCGAAACCCACTACACCGTTCAACCCGCCGAAATATAGCTTCCCGTCGGCGGCCTGGAACGACGACGTCCGGTTGAACTCGTTATGGGAAATACCGTCGGTGGTGGTGTAGGTATTAATGGAAAAACTCTTACGGTTGAAACGAATGAGGCCGTAGTCGGAACTGATCCAGAGGTTATTGAATGCATCCGGCTCGATGCGGTAGAGCACGTCGGACGGAAATCCGACCGTAATATTGAACTGCCGCGAGCGGTTGGTCTTCGGGTCCCAGCGGTAAAGCCCCTCGCCATTTGTGACGAGCCACCATACACCGTCGGTATCCTGCCAGGCGTCGAGCAGGCTCAACGCATTCAGAAACGGCGATTGCATCCGGACCATTTGCAGGGGCCGGCCTTGCGCAGGATAGCCGGCTAGCCGGTACAGCCCGTTTTCGGCAACGGCCCACACGGCCTTGTTTTTATCCCGCAAGAAACGGTACACAAACCTGGCTTCCGGCGCAGGTGGTCCCGAAGAAGGTAGCGGTTCGAACCGGTCGGCTGCCGAATTGAAGATTGAAAAGCCATTGATACACCCCAATAACAGCAGGCTGTCGTTCAACGAATGCATCGACCATATCTCCGAAGGCGGGGCTGCCGCAAAACCAATGAACCGTTTCTGCATTTCGTCGTACCGCGACAATCCGAAGCCGCCCGTATACAGCGCCCCGCCATGCCGGGTAATGCCATAATTGATGAAATTATGACTGAACCCCTGCGTGCGGTCGTCCCGCTGGATAAATGTATGCCCCCACACGTTCGCTACCACCTGCCCATGCGTGTCCGCGAGTATGCCGCGCGCTTGTCCGTTCCGCTCCATCGACTGCTGACCGGTCGAGAAATAGGGTTTGAATCGGTTCTTTTTGATCGTCAGCTGCATGACGCCGGATGACGTACACAGCCACAGATTCCCCAGTTTATCGGGAAAAAGCCGGTATATGAATAAGTTTTCGAAGCCTTTCAACTCCGACTTGCCCATTACTTTCAGAAAACCATGCTTGTTCCAGAGATATAGCGCATCGGTGGCAATGTAGAATGCCGTGGCCTGTCCGTCGGTCGCCGGCCACACCTGGTACCAGTACCGGCCCTTCACCGCATTCAAATGATATTGATCCAGGTTCTCAACTTCCACGAGCTGACCGCCTCCCGTCAGTTTGTCTACGAGGAAGTTATCCATATCGCCCGCGACATTATAGGTGATCAGCAACTCGTTCCGTTCTGTCAAGCCGACGGGCAGCGACCGGAGCACATCATGCTGGCGGAACGGAGTCACCTTTTTGTCCTTCACCACATATTGCACCTGCTGGTTAGTCAGTTTCAAATGGGCCGTTCCTCTGATAAAAGTGTTCACCGGACCGGTAACGCGGTAATCGATCAGGGAATCCTGCCCGAACCACCCTTTCATTTCCAGCATCAGCCTGAACCCCTTTTTGGAAGAATACCGCCAGTACCGGAAAGGTGACGCAGTGAGAAAGCTGATTTCGCCGGTACCGTCGTTGGTGATCCAGTACACATCGCTTTCCTTGAATGGCAGATTAGGAAAAGCGGTCGTCAGCGTTTTCACCTTTTGCGTAGTGGCATCCATCACGTCCACCTTCCCGATGGTCGTCAGCTGGAACCCGGCGCTGCCGTATTGAATGAAAAGACGGTTGGCGTCGTCGACCGCCAGTTGCACCACTTTGTTTTCCTGAAGGTCGTTGCGCTGGCGGGTAAAAAGCAGGCATTTGCTCCCGTCGAAGCGGTTCAACCCGTTGCGCGTCCCAAACCACAGGAACCCCGACGAATCCTGCACGCCGCAGAATACCTCGTGTGACGCAAACCCGTTTTCAACAGATAGTAATCTTTTGGTAATGGTGTATTCCAAACTGGTACGTATGGAATCGCCCTGCCCGAAAACTGTCAGGGCATTCAGAAATAGCAACAGCAACCAGTGCACGCGGAAACGGCGCGGTTTCCAAAACCGACGATCTGCCAACGACAACTCCTTTGAGGTGAAAGCGGCAAGATAACCGAAATTTCACTATCAGGTATCCGCCAGCTGCAAATGCACATAAAAATCATTGACCGAACGCGTACGCCAGTTGATCGATAACACATTGGTCAGCAGGCTGCCCAGCTCTTCCATAGCACTCGGCTTCGACAAATATCCCGTAGCGCCGAGCTTGCGCGCTTCCTCTACCGTGAGGTGATCCTGGGCGGTCGAAAACAGGAATACCGGCAGTTCTTTGGAATAATGCTCCCGGATGTTGCGCAGACATTCAAGGCCGTTTTGCAGGGGCATATTGATATCGAGGAAGACAATATCGGGTTCGTCCCTGAGGGGTATTTTCAGGGCATCGAACAATTCCTGGCCGTTCGCGAATGTGCTTAATGCGTGTCCTGCTTTCAGTCCGTTCAAGGCGCGTTCGAAGAGGTAAATGTCGTCGTGGTCGTCTTCCGCCAGAAAGATCAGCTGTCCATTGCCTGGGTCTCCGGTCGGGTCTGCGTGCTTCGGGTCTGGGTTTGATTCCATGGAAAGTTAATAGTATAAATTGCCCATGCTTAAAATCAAAATATAGTTAAATACTATGCCATCTGACATCGCACATCTGCGCCGCATCCGCACACACGAAGAACCCGACCGCGCTGGCGGCCGGGGAACTTACCCGGGGCTTTTATTCCACAATGCTGTGGAACAGTTTTGAAAAGCGCATTTTGCAATAGGATCGTTATTGGTTTGCTCCGCCGTTCACCAGCAAATGCTGGCCGTTCACGAACGAAGAAAGGTCGCTGGCAAAGAACTCGGCGATATTGGCCACGTCTTCCACCTCGGCCAGGCGACCCATCGGACAGCTATCGAGCAGCGATTTCCGCAGTTCCGGATAGCTGCCCTCTTCCGCGAAAATACCCGAATGGTCTACCGCGAACGGGATAATCGAGTTCACGGTCACGCCACGGTGGCCGATTTCTTTGGACAAAACATCCACCAGGTAACGCGGTGTGGTTTTGCTGCCCCCGTACACGGCCATCCCGGCCACGGGAAATGCGGTAGTACTCGAAGCGATGTAGATAATGCGGCCGTTGTTTTCGACATTCAATGCGGCCTGCTGCATGGTGAAGTAAGCGCCTTTGGTATTAATGGAAAACAGGCGGTCGAACTGTTCCTCGGTGAACTGGGTAACGGGCGTTTCTACCATTTCGATACCCGCATTGGCTACTACTATATCGATTTTACCAAATGCCTTTTTAGCTTCATCGAACAGGCGGTGAATGTCCGCTACCTTGCTCACATCGGCCTGTACGGCGATGACGCGGGCCCCCATGGCGGTGATATTGCTTACTACTTCCTCGGCCGAAGCTTTGTCGCGGGAGTAGTTGATAACGATGTCGGCGCCGAGTGCGGCGTAACGTTCTGCGATGGCTTTTCCAAGGCCTCTTGCGGATCCTGTGATAACGGCAACTTTGTTTTTGAGCGAGTTCATGGTCGTTTTTGTTTAGTGTTAAAGAACATTACAAAGGTGGCCGATAGAACCCGCCTGCGGCGTACAAGGATTACAGCAAGAGTTGCAAATTTCTCAGATCAGGTGGTTTTTGTAATTAATTGACATTCAACTTCGGAAGCGATTTCCACCAAGTCACCAGCTTCCCGCTCAGCTCTTTGGTGATCTTTTCTTCCGTCGCTTGAAGATTCGTCGTTTCAGCGGAATCCTTTACGATATTGTACAGCTCGACTTTGCTGCCGTCGGCGTCCATCAAAAGCTTCCATTCGCCCGAGCGGACGGCCAGGCGCGGACTACGGTCGTTGCCTTTCGGGTAGTTGTAGGCAACGTCGTTCCTGCCGTATTCCCAATACATTTCCTTTTTTCGCAGCGAAGGTTTCCCCAGCAGTATCCCCGACCGGTCAATACCGTCGCCGTGATAGCTTTCGGGAATTTTCACGCCTGCGAGTTTGGATAAGGTCGGTAAAAGATCGGTTGCGTGCAGCTCCGAGCGGTCGTCCGTTTTGTTGGCCGGAATGTGTCCCGGCCAGCTGATAAGAAACGGCATACGGATACCGCCTTCGTACAGTGACAGCTTCGAACCCCGCAGGCCGCCACTTCTGGCCCCACCGAAAGTGGGAAGCGCGCCATTGTCGCTCGTGAAGATAATGATGGTATTCTCCGCCAGTCCCAGTTCCCGGAGGCCGTCGACCAAACGGCCGATCTGTACATCGTATTCTTTGAGCACACCTTTGAATGCGGCTTCTTCCTGCGGTTTCAAGGGAGATTTGCCGGTGTATTCGGTTTCCGGCTCGGGTACCCAGGGCGTGTGCACGTCGTCGGGCCAGAGGTTTACGAAGCAAGGCTGGCCTTTGTGGCGCTTCATGAAATCCAGCGTCCGGTCGACGAAGTACTTGCTCCTGTCCCACCTTTTAATGCTGTCCTTATCAGACCATATCCAGTTCGTAGCGGTAATAGCGGGGTCCGGTTCGGGGCTTTCGTAGGTGCTGGCATGTTCGTCGAAGCCGTATTGCACAAACCCGGGCGCATTGGTAACGTCCCTCCCGCCGCCCATATGCCATTTGCCGAAATGCCCGGTGGCATAGCCGGCGTTTTTGAAAAAGCGGGCAATGGAAGGCGCCCCGGGATTCAGGTAATCGATTTGTTCGGCGTCTTTGTTGTGTTTTTGGGTATCCAGAAACGTCGTGAAGTTCCATTTACCAGGCTGCATACCGGTAAGAATGCTGGCCCGCGAAGGTGAGCAAATGGGCGCGCCGCTGTAATACTGCGTGAGTTTGAGGCCACTGGCTGCCAGCCGGTCAATATTCGGTGTGGGAACGAAGCGCCCGCCGTACGCGCCGATGTCGCCGTAACCCATGTCGTCCGTCAATATGACGATAATATTAGGCGGCGATTGGGCCGCACGGCGCTGGACAAATGCGGTCAATAAGCTTATTACCAGCACTATTTGTATTACCGACTTTGAAAACCTGTTGAATCCCATGAATTTATATATTGCGATTTTTGCTAATATAGTAAATCCATGGATTTTACTCGCTTCTCAAACTTTTAACAGGGTTCATCAGCGCGGCACGGATACTCTGGAAACTCACCGTGAACAATGCGATGGCGATCGACAAAGCACCGGCCAGCAGGAACACCCACCAACGAATGTCGGTGTGGTAGGCAAAATCCTGCAACCAGTTTTTCATCCCGTACCAGGCAATGGGCGAGGCTATCAGTATCGCAATCAGGACAGGTTTGAGAAAATCCTTCGAAAGCAGCCCGACAATGCTCGGTACCGAAGCACCCAGCACTTTTCTGACGCCGATTTCCTTCGTACGGAGCTCCGCCATGAACATCGAAAGCCCCAGCAAACCCATGCAGGAAATGAGAATGGCGATCCCGGCGAATATACCGAACAACAACTGCTGCGTTTCCTCACGCGCGTAAAGCTTACCGAAACGCTGGTCGAGGAACTCATACTGGAACGGCACGTCGGGAAAACGCTCTTTCCATACCGAGCCGATGTGCGCGATCGCGCCCTGAATGTCCCCGCCCGCGATGTGTACGGACACCCGCCCGAGCCGACCGGGCTGATAGAACATCGCAATAGGCGCCACTTTCTGGTGCAGCGATTCGAAATGGTAGTCGTCGGTGACGCCGATGATCTGCCCCCGCATTTCGCCATAGCCGAAGCGGTTGCCGATCGCGTCTTCCGGATTTTTCCAGCCCAGCAAACGCGCAGCCGTTGCATTGAGGATGAAACCTTCCTTACGATCGGTCGGGTGCTGGCGCGAAAAATTGCGGCCTGCTGCCATCCGGATCTGATAGGTCGGAATAAAGTCTTCATCCACAGAAAGCGACTTGATATTGATCTGCGTAGGCGCCATCGAATCGCCTTTCATCACGTACGCATCCCAGGAATCGAGCAACCGGCCCGAGGGAATCCGCGACGAACGGCCCATTTCCCGCACAGCGGCATGTTCCTTGAACCGCTGCCGGATCGCCTCCACGTCGGTCGTAGAGTCGTCGGGCATGCCGAACACCACCACCTGGTCTTTGGCATATCCGAGCTTGTAATTCTGAATGTAACGCATCTGATTGTAAACCACCGTCGTGCTGATGATCAGCGTGACGGCGATCGCGAACTGTGCTACTACGAGTGTCTGGCGCAGTTTTCCGTTTTTCAGTGCGGAGGCGATTTTACCTTTCAAAACCGCGATAGGCTGAAAACCCGTCATAAAAAACGCCGGGTAACTGCCCGCCGCCAGCCCGGTGAAGACGGTAATGCCGACGAGAATGGTCAGGAAAGTCGGGTCTAGCAATGCGGAAACGGAAAGTTGTTTTTGGGTAAAATTATTGAACAGCGGCAGGCACAATACCATCGTCGTAAATGCGAGTACCACCGAAATCGCGACCAGGATCACCGATTCGCTCAGAAACTGGTTCACCAGCTGCGAACGCACCGCGCCGATCACCTTCCGCATACCTACTTCCTTCGCACGCGTGGCGGATTTGGCCGTGGCCAGGTTCATATAATTGATGCAGGCGATGAGCAGAATGAAAATCGCGATCGCCGAAAACAGGTACACATATTGAATATCCCCGTTGGCCTCGATCTCCGAATCCAGGTGCGAGCGCAGGTGAATGTCGGTGAGTTTAGTGAGCGTCAATACCGAGTATTTCGAAGCCTTGGGGTCGATATGCTTGTTCTGAAATGCGGGGAAAGCCGCTTCGAGTTTTTTAGCGTCGAAATGTTTGGGAAGCAGTAGGAACGTCGAGAAAGAATTGTTACCCCAGTTGGTACGCAGCCCTTCGGCACCGTAAATGCGGTCATCGTTCAGGGTCGAGAAAGAAACCAGGAAGCTGGGATGGAAATGCGACTGCGCAGGCAGCGGCTCGAAAACACCCGTAACCGTGTAGTCAAACTGATTATCCAGCCGCACCACTTTTCCGATCGGATCGTCGTTCCCGAAATACTTCTCGGCCATAGGCTTCGAAAACATGATCGAAAAAGGGTTTTCGAGCGCTTTGTCGGGGTTTCCCTGGTCTATTTTAAAAGTAAAAACCTTGAAAACATTCGCTTCCGCGGCAAACATATTTTCCTCTGAAAACCGTTTCTCGCCGTACTTCACCAATGCACCGGTTTCCAGCAGACGCACAACCTGCTCCACCTGTGGAAAGTCCTGCTTCACCAGCGGGCCAAATGGCGGTGCCGCATGCCCGAGCCTAAGCGATTCCGTGCCGTCGTTGGCCAGGAACGTACGGTTCAGCCTGTAAATACGGTCGCCATGTTCGTGAAAACGATCATACGCCAGTTCATCCTTCACATACAAAGCGAGCAGCAGGAAGCAGGTGAGCCCCAGTGATACGCCGGAAATGTTGATAAAGCTGAAAGCCTTGTGCTTCGTCAGGTTCCGGAAGGCGATTTTCAGATAATTTTTGAACATAATATGGACGTTTGGCCCCGGTAAGGCAAAGGAGAAATCGATTTTCCTGCATATCAACAAATGCATGCCATGTTACTAAACCATTGAAAATCAAAAATTTAATCAAAACAATTCTGTCCGAAATCGGACGCGGTCGTCCGTCGCTGCACGGCTTCCATCGACTGAAAGCGGACAGGCCCGTTCGCTTCCGAACATTCTATCATTTCAAAAACATACTATGTATCAATTAGTTACAAATTGGCATAATACTTGAATGTCCGCATTCATCTAATCAGCCATATTTTATGAAAAACCAGTTCCTGACGTTCATCCTTTTCGCCAACCTCCTCACCACCCCGCTTTACGCCCAAACCGACCCGCTTTCCAAACGCATCGATTCCCTCATGCAGGCCGCCCACCGCATCGGCGTTTTCAATGGTAATGTACTCGTAATGAGTAAGGGACAACCGATTTACAAAGCTGCCGTGGGATTCGCCGATGGTAGCAAACAATACCCGCTCACGCTGCAAAAGCGGTTCGACATCGGCTCCATTGCCAAGGAATTTAACGGCTTGTCGATCATGTTTCTCGCGGAAAAAGGCAAGCTTTCCGTAACCGATCCTGTTCGCAAATACCTCCCCGAGCTGCCCGCATGGGCCGACAGCATTCAGATCGCGCACCTGCTCAGTTACACCAGCGGACTGCCCGCAAGCCCCGCAAATACGGACCAGGCCATCGGGAATGAGCTTCTGGCCATGAAACACCTCGCGAATTCGCCCGGGAAGGCGTACATATACAGCTATTCCAATGTGTACCTTCAACAGCGGATCGTGGAGAAAATATCCGGTTTGAAATACCAGGCATTTTTAGAAAAAAATATCCTGAAACCGGCCGAAATGAAGCGTACCGTGATCGACCTGCCCGTGAACGACACCACGATGGCGATTGCTTTTAACAACAAGTATATCAATGAAGTACCTCGCGAAACCACGACCGGCTGGCCCCGGCTGACGGTAGAAGACCTGTATCGCTTTATGGCGGCGGTCGACAGTTACAAACTCGTCGGGAAAGCCTCGGTCCGGCAACTTTCGGAGCATTTCGGAGAAGGCGAAAGCAGCCTGGGCGAAGGGAGATTTGAGAACGGCGAACTGGTATGGCATCAGCACCACGGCTCCAATTTCAACTACGAAGCGCTGATCACCCATGATCTGAAAAACGACCGGTTCGTGATACTGATGACCAACAACCAGAATTTTAAAGTACGGCAGCTCACTACCGCCATTCTCTCGATCCTAGACAATAAGCCATACACGGTACCCAAACGTTCCTTATACCTCGAACTGCGCGAGGAAATGCTCGCCGATTTCGACGCCGGCGTGGCATTTTACCGGACCGTCCGGGAACAGAAAAAAGACATGTACGACCTGTCGTTCCCCATCGGCGACCTCGTCAATACCGGCAAGTTCCTCATGCGCCGCAACCGGATCGACGACGCTATCAGGGTATTCACGCTTGGCCTCCTCCTCGATTTGCAGGACAAGGATTACGCCATTGCCTGCCAGTTCATCGCAGAAGCGTATAAACAACAGGGTAAGGCGGATCTGGCCGTTTTGTACGCACAGCAAGCCATCCGGAAAGATCCCGATAACAAAATCGTCCGCTCGATACTGGATCAGGCAGCGCGGTAGGCAGGCGGTCCGGGAAAACTACTAGCAGAAAGCCGCGGGTTGCTTGTAGACCCGCAGGCCTTTGCACCAGCTGTAAAGTACCTGAAAGAACCTGGGGGTAGTAAGGATTTTCCAACGTTTCCGTTCTGCCGGTCGCTGGCTTGGGGTGTCTCCCGCACCCGGGCCTCGCGTAGACGATGCGGCCACGACGATATCGAGCGCGCCGTTGGTGAGATTGTAAATGTCTTCACGAAGCTCGTCGAGCAGGCTGGCTGCGCGGCTGCGGAGGTGGTGACGGTCGGCGATCTGGATGGTGGTATTGACGGCGAAATCGTAAATTTCCTGCGAAAGCTGGTCACAAAGTTCGCATAAATCTGCCCGGCGTTCGGGCAGGACAATGCTTCTGGACTTCATTTCCTGGATTTTACGCTCGGTTTTCGTGACCAGTTCGGCCCGGATTTCATTCAAATTCATGTTAGGGTGCTGTTAGAGGAGTTCATTGTGAACGCATGAACGTTCTCAGAAATATTATCAATATTTTCATAGGATCAAAGGTTTTAATTTTTTTCTAATCCACATCGGTCGGCTCCGGCTTCCTTATCCCCTACTTTTAACACTTCATCATTGGGATCAGGAATGTTTATAGGCTACTTGCCATACGGGGCAGAAGACACTTTCTTAGCAAAACTTCAAACGGCGGGATGCCATCAAATCGTCCGGGAACAGCAAGCAGAGGGCCAGTCCGGCCTTTCGGATGTGGTTAGCGGGTTAAATGAAGGGGACGTCCTCCTGCTTTGCCACAGCAGCCACGCCGGTTCGGAGGCCGATTTCCTGCGTATACTTGTGCAGGTTGGCCGTAAATGCGCCCATTTCGTTTCCATAGACGAAGGCTTCGACACCCTGCGCGACACCGCCCTTCATTACGCGGAAGCGGCTCGCTGAGTGCGCTTCCCGGCCGGTTTTCCATTAAATAAATATTGTGGGTAAACCGCGTCACCGCCTGTAAATAATAGTATTTGGTATTGGAATTTTATTATATTTATCCCGTCCGGCGCATCATCACATGCACGGGCGGAACCGCTTCCAACCACCCAAATCAGTATTCCACATGAAAGCATTATTTACTCGTAAAATAGTAGCGTCGATCTGCATTCTGATGATGGCCGGCCTTCCCTGGTCGTGTATTGATGACCACGAGCCGCTGAAAACCGTCACTTGTTCCTGCGACATCCTGGACAACAGCGGCCCTATCGGTAAAGACACCAGAACATTGGATTGCCCCGGCGGCACGGCTGTGTGTACTTGCAAAGGCCTTCAATTCAGGGGAGGAATCGATCAGTTTTATTGCAACTGACCGGGCTGAAACAGGAAGTAGTACCACTCAAAAATTCACGGTATTTCGTAAGCCATTAGGGATTTGACGAAATATCGTGTCTTTTTTTGTGAGCTACGCTTAAAATTGCATTGATAACCATCATCTTAACTTTTGGCATAGGTATTGTTTTTCAAAAAGCATCCTATCCATAGCTCAACATGATGAACCGCCAATCTTTACCGGACGATGCCACGCGTACCATGCTGCATTCGGTCTCGCAAGCCGTCGGGCTCCTCCGCGAAACCGACTTTGCACCTGATGCGCCTACCGAGGACACCGCTGCCTTGCTGCAATCGTTGGGAATCCGGGCCCGGCCGACAACCGGGCAAGATAGTACGACCGGCGCGCGCGAGGTGGGCAAATGGCGTGATATTGTTTCAAAAGTGGGCATAGAAGCGCTTCAAAAGCTTTTTTCTCAAACCCGTGTCATTCCCTTTTCCGAATGGACGGACGTCGGTCAGGCGGCCGATCTCTGGTATGGCCTGCTCTCCGGGGTGATCCGCCCGCTAGGGCGCAACGACTGGGAATTCATTTTCTACCTTGGCAACCCTGCGGGCAGTAATTTCTTCGATGTGGACGAGATCCTCGATGTAATGGGCAGCTTCACCCGGACCGGCAACGTGACGCTGGCGCTCGAAGAGCGGGAAGTCTCGGTCCTGTGGTCGATCCTTTTCGGCGCTAAATCCGCGCCGGAGTTCGACACGCAAGACCCGGAAGCCAGGGCGCGCTACCGGGCTATCTTCCAAACGCTGGACATCCGGCGCCTCATCGTGTATTCCGAGAGCCACGGTGTGCTGATCATGCAGGACTCCTATTTCGACCTCACCCGCCCTCCCGTGCCCGCACATACACATAATGCGTACGAGCGGGCGAACTTTATCGAAGGCTATGCCTTGGGCCTGCAAAACGGCATGGAACCGGCGCGTTGCCTGGCGTTGGGCATTGCCACCTCGGGGTCCGTTGCGGAGGGCAGTACGGTTCCGGCTAAACAGGAAGTATTGCGCTTTTTGTCCGAATGGGCAGGCGACATTTGAATGCAACCGTTCACCGCTGATCAGTGGCTGCTCCTGACGGGTGGCCTTTTTGCATTCCAACATTTATTAAATTCGTACAACTGCTACCGCCAAGGAACCGGCACTACTTTCGCCGGACGCCATCGGCCCGGCAACCATATCCAATTATGAAAGCAAATACTCAACACGGGAACGACGCGCAGGCTATTCTACCCAGGGATTTCGAAACCAGGGAATTCCTGGAAAAGCAGCGGAAGATATTGCTCGACCTGAGCGACGATATCACACAGATCCGCGATAAGAATGACCTGATCGTCCTGTTTTCTTCACGCATTAAAAACCTTTTCTATTTCAAACACACGATCGTAACCCTGATCGACGCGGAACGGACTTCCTATCACCCCTTTCTGCTCGACCCAACCTCGTCCCCGATTCAGACCCACCCGGCCTATGCCGCGCTCATCGATGCCGACTTCCCGCTCAGTGGCGCATTTATCGAGGAAGTGCTCGATGCCGGCAAACCTGTTTTGCATTGTATGGAAGATGTGATGGACCTTCCCGGCAGCCCTACCTTCCTGCGGATCAATTATGAAGGCGGCATCCGGGAGATCCTCATGACACCGCTGAAAAGCAAAAATGAGACGATCGGCTTCCTGCATATGTACACCGATCGCCCCGGCAGCATTACCGAAGAGTTCATCAATATTATAGAAAGCATTGCACCGCAAATTTCCAGCGCGGTGACCAATATTATCAAGAACGACGAGATCAGGGAAAAGGAATGGATCAATGAAATTCTCCTCGAATGCAGCATTGGCCTCGCGGCCGTGCGCACCCGGCAGGAGCTCGCCGCAGCGGTACGGGCGACGCTCATCCGGTTCAACCTCATGCGCGGGTTCGGTATCCGGCGGATCAACCCCGATCAGGAAACGATGACCACCGTTGTTCATGACCTGGGAATCAGTAATCTTTCCGATGCCGAAGTAGCCGAACTGACGCAAAGCCGCTTCCCGATCCACGACGGCTTACAAAACCGCGTGCTCGACAGCAGCATACCCTTGCAGGTGAATGTCGACGCGGAGATCAGACGTGGCATTACCAGCCGGTACCTTTTCCTGTGGCAGGCGATGGGCCTGAAAACGATGGTGGGGATTGCCCTGCGAAATGGCGATGTGACCCACGGGCTGCTCTGGCTGGGCATCGAGCAGGCCAACCTTTCGCTCTTGCAGGCGATCGGCTCCCAGATTTCCATCGCGATGTCGAATGTACTGGCGGCGGAGGAAATCATCGAGCGCGAACGTGAAAAGACTTTCCTCCTCGGTTTCAGCAATGAAGTCGCACGCGTACGCACGAAGGAGGATTTGAAGAATGCGGTGTTCAAAGTGCTGAGCCGCGTCCTGAATGTGAAGCTGGCGATGATTAACCTGATCGAAGACGATAATGTTACTTTGAAACCGTTCATGTACGACCGGACGCTCTTCGAAGACGCACTCGAACAATTCGATGCATTGGTAGCCGCTTCCAATACCATCGACGAACCGATTGCCGCCCGGGTACTGGCCGCCGATGATCACATCATCCTGAAAGTCGCCGAGGAACTGGAAACTTGTCCCGAAAACCCCTTCGTTCGGCTATGGGCGAAAACGGGGCTCAAATACATGTTCGCGGCACCGCTGCGCAGCGCCCAGGCCGACCTCGGCACGCTATGGTTACTGACCGACAGCCTGAAAAGCGAGCTGCTCCAAGGCATTTGCTCGCAAATCTCCACCGCCATTGCCAATATTCAGGCCAATGAAAAGATCCTGGCGTACAAACGAATGCTCGAAATGGAGAACAGCCAGTTGAAAGAGCAGATCAAACGGACTTATAATTTCAATGAAATCGTAGGAAGCGGGCCGGAAATGCAGCAGGTATACGAGCTGATCAGCCTTGTTTCTGAATCCAATTCGACCGTGCTCATCACCGGTGAGACCGGCACGGGCAAGGAGCTGATCGCCAGGGCCATTCACAGCGCCTCGCCGCGCAAGGACAAGCTGATGATCAAGGTCAACTGCGCCGCATTACCGGCCAATCTGATTGAGAGCGAACTGTTTGGTCATGAAAAAGGCGCATTTACGGGCGCATTGGAACGACGCATCGGTAAATTTGAGCTGGCCGACAACAGCACGCTTTTCCTGGACGAGATCGGTGAAATGCCATTGGAAGCACAGGTGAAGCTGCTGCGTGTATTGCAGGAAAAAGAGCTGGAAAGGATCGGCGGCAAAACGACCGTTAAAGTAAATGTCCGCATTATCACCGCCACCAACCGCAACCTGGAAGAGGAAGTGAAAGCCGGACGGTTCCGCTCCGACCTTTACTACCGCCTCAATGTGTTCCCGATCCACCTCCCGCCCCTGCGCGACCGTCGCGACGACATTATCCCCCTCGCGCATTTGTTTGTGGACCGTTACAGCAAGGCAACCGGCCGGAAAGTGAAGAAGATTTCGCCCAAAGTATTGCACGAGCTCACGAGTTACCCCTGGCCGGGCAACGTGCGCGAACTCGAACATTTGATGGAACGGTGCGTATTGCTCTCGACGGAGCCGATGATCCGGGAGGTGTACCTGCCCACCAAAAACATAGGCGCGGAAGTCCAGTCCATCGCCATGATGGGCACATTGGAAGATGTGGAGCGCATACACATTATCGAGACCATCAAACGGTGCCGCGGGAAGCTCGCGGGACGCGGCGGGGCCGCCGAATACCTGGGTATGCCGGCCACTACGCTGCATTCGAAAATCAAGAAACTGGGCATTACCAAACGCCAGTACCTGGCCGACTGACCCGGTGCGCTACGGATCGCGCGATATTTAAAGCCGATGCATGTCATTAGACGAAATATCGCGTGATTTTTAATTAAAATAAATACATAAACAACTGATTATTAGTATATTAATACTTTGGCACGGCGATTGATTCCTATTAAGTGTTTTCAAACCAAAATCTTTAACACTCATGAAAATCGTTGTCATCGGCGGAAGCGGCCTGATCGGCTCCAAAGTCGTAAATAATCTTAGAAGCCTGGGCCACGAGGTGATCGCCGGTTCACCCGATACCGGCATTAATACCATTACCGGCCAGGGATTGGCAGAAGCACTCGATGGTGCCGGGGTGGTGATCGACGTGGCCAATTCGCCTTCCTTCGAAGACCAGGCCGTGCTCGATTTCTTCACTACCTCCGGCCAGAACCTGCTGGCTGCCGAAAAGGTCGCCGGCGTGAAACACCACATTGCATTGTCCGTAGTAGGTACGCAGTTGCTTTCGGACAGCGGCTACTTCCGGGGCAAGATCGCGCAGGAAAAACTGATCCGCGAATCGGGTATACCCTATACCATCGTGCATTCAACGCAGTTTTTCGAGTTTCTGGGCGGCATTGCGCAAGCGGCCACGCAGGGGCAGATCGTGCGGCTGTCGGCAGCGTACGTGCAACCTATTTCCTCTGACGACGTGGCGTCGGCCGTGACGGAAGTGGCCCTCGACATGCCCCACAATGGCGTGATCGAAATTGCCGGACCGGAGCGTTTCAGGCTCGCGGAGCTGGTGCAAAAATTCCTGAACCTCAAAGGCGATACCCGCTCGGTGGTGACCGACGCCCAGGCCAGGTATTATGGTGCATTGCTTTCAGATGTGGTACTGCTCCCCGCAGGCGACGCGCGCGTAGGCTCCGTCACGTTCTCGGATTGGTTCGAGGCTGTGAACGTATAGACTTTACAGTAAGCATTTATTTCATTATTTATTTCTAAACCATAAACAACAACTACTATGAACCTGTTTATGCAAATGGTGCACGACAACGGCACCCAGGACAACTACAAACGCCAGGTCGAGATACTTTCGACAGAGCTCCATCACCATGAGGACCATACCGCCGACGGCAGCGAGTTCATGGACGATGCGCTCCGTATGAACGAGCAGCTCCTCGACGACGACGAGTAACCGCACCGCAAGCCGCGGACAGCTTACATCGTCTATGGTCAGGCCGTCAGGCCCATGGTCGGCGGTCAGCAAGTCCCCCGGCACGAATAGTATAGTACAGTTTTTCAAATTCAGTCATGAAGCATTTAGAGGTATCCAAGGTATTTCAAACCACCAGTTCGGGTGACGGGCAGTTTGCAGCAAGGAAAGTCCGCTCGATCCATTTCAACGGGTTG
Organism: Dyadobacter sp. SG02; assembly: GCF_900109045.1. Taxonomy (GTDB): domain Bacteria; phylum Bacteroidota; class Bacteroidia; order Cytophagales; family Spirosomataceae; genus Dyadobacter. The sequence goes on along the minus strand of NZ_FNYL01000002.1, from coordinate 728,813 downwards.
CTGGACCCATTGATCGGTTTCGATCATTTCGAGTTGACGTCCGATGTTTTCGGCCCGCACCCGCACGCAGGCATGTCGGCGGTAAGCTATCTTTTTGAGGATTCCGGGCATTACCACAATCTCGACTCGTCCGGGACCGACATTATGATCACGCCGGGCAGCCTGATGTGGACTGCGGCGGGCCGGGGCATTGTCCACACGGAATTCCCCGTGCCCGAAGGCGCCCGCATACACGGCATGCAGATATTCGTGAACACCGCCGCTAGCCGCAAACAGCATCTCCCCCAGGCGCTCTTTATCGACCACCGCGACATGCCCGTGGTAAGCGCCAGGGGAACTGCCGTGAAAGTGGTTACCGGCCGCACGGAGGCCGGCAGTAACCCCACCGAAACACCCGACCGCCTGACATTCCTCGATATTTCCATTGAACAGGGCCATACGTTCCAGCATGACCTGCCGACGGGGTGGACCGCGACCATTTACGTGGTGTCCGGGCAAGCCGTTTTTGCCAACGACCACAAATCCTGGATCGTGAGCAACGGACAGGTACTGGCCGCGGGCCGCTCCGACCGGCAAGAAGTACTGACGTTAACGGCCATTTCCGACGCCCGGATCATCCTGTTGAGCGGCAAACCGCTCGGCGAGCCCATCTTTTCCGCCGGTGCGATGGCCATGGGTTCCGAAGAAGAGCTCGGCAAGGCCATATCGGATTTTGAAGAAGGCCGGATGGGCTTTATCCGCATCGAAGGGGATGTAAGAACAATCATTTTAGCTACTTAAATTCTCAACCAAACCATGCAATACAGCGTAAAAGTGCTACCCGGCGATTGCTCGGGGATCGTTATCAGCATGCTTCAAGACCTCGCACTGGGGCATTTCATAGAACTCCATCCGGTATCATCCACTACCACCCTGCTCAGCGACGACCAGGTGCTGGAAATGATCGAGGAGGCAGACCTTACCGCACACTATTCCCTTGAAGAAGCCCGGGAAATCCTGCACGTGGGAGCCCGTTATTAATTAATCATTCAATTCCTTTTATTTTTTTATTAACCATTTAATTATCAACACAATGAACGATTTTCTGATTGCTATCCACAGAGACATTACCAGCGCCGATCCGATACCAACTCCCGCGCAAATGCAGGCGGCTATGAAGCCCTACCAGGACTGGGTTGCCGGCATCGGCGCCAAAGGCCGCCTCGTGGCACCTCCCAAAAGATGGGACGTCGACGGCCGCGTGATCAAAAAAGGTAATGAGATCTCCAAAGGGCCATTTGTAGAAAACAAACAATCCATCGGCGGGCTGTTCCTCATCCAGGCGGAGAGCTACGACGAAGCCGTCGAAATCGCGAGCGGTTGTCCGATCATCGAGTACGGCGCCTCGGTAGAAGTGCGCATGGCGATCCCGCCGGTGCAATAATTGCTTGATTGTCAGCCTGAGCGAACCGGATCGCCGGGCGGTCGAAGGCAGTCCGAACGGCAACATAGTACATGCCCTTCGACCGCCCGGCGGCCCGGTGCGCTCAGGCTGACATACAGCTTCTCATTTCCCTTGCAAAATCTCCACACATCCTCCCAAAAGCAATATCGGGCAGTCCGCGGCGATTTCAGCGGCTTCGGTGTAGTCCCGCGCTTCGATGAAAATCAGTCCTTCGATAGCTACCGCATTTTCGGTTACCCCTTCCTGGCTGACGGTAAAGCCCTTCGCATCCCACCGCTGAACGGCCCGTGTGAGTCGCTGGCGGGCGGCGAGGCTGAGGTACCAGTCCTGCCAATGCTTGCGGTACATGAGCAAATCTTCCTCTTCCAACTGCGGGGCATTGCCTCGGTGGTCCCTTCTGAAAACCAATACGAACTCCATGGTGGTTGTGTAGCTAAGTTATCGCAAACACCTGGTTGCAAGCGCTGTGCCAAATAGCCAACCAGCTATTTACAAGCACGTTACCGTTTGGACACAATGCAAAATGACGCGGTATTTAGCCATTTGGCGATGCAAAGGCTAAATACCGCGTCATTTCCGTTTGCAGGTTCAGAAGTAATCTGCCTTGCTGATTTTCAGTTTTTTGATTTTGGAATGAAGGGTTGTAGAGGGAATGTCCAGGAACTCGGCAGCGCCGTCGGCCCCTGAAATCCTGCCTTGAAATTGCTTCAATACTTCGATAATATAGGCCCGTTCCACTTCCGCGAGCGTTCGGCTAAGCGGTACGGCGGCTTTCTCTCCGGGTTGGGGTTTAGGTAAATGGATTTCGCGGACTACGACATCCTCGTTCAGCAACACGCTGCGTTCGATAAGGTGTTCGAGCTCGCGCACATTGCCCGGCCATGCGTAATTTTGCAGTTCCTGGATGACCCTGGGCGAGAAACCGGTTACCTTCCGGCCGGAATTTTTATTATAACGGTCCACAAAGAAATGCGCTAACGGCAGAATGTCGTCACGGCGGTTGCGCAATGGCGGGAGCACGATGGGAAATACATTGAGGCGATAATAGAGATCGGAGCGGAAACGGCCTTCCCGTACCTCTTCTTCCAGGTTGCGATTGGTCGCCGCGATAATGCGTACATCGACTTTGACGGTCGTTTTGCCGCCGATCCGTTCCAATTCCTTTTCCTGCAAAACCCGTAGCAGCTTTACCTGTGCTTCCAAAGGCATTTCGCCGATTTCGTCAAGGAACAAAGTGCTTTCGTTCGCCAGCTCGAACTTGCCGATACGCCGCTCCACCGCGCCGGTGAAGGCGCCTTTTTCGTGCCCGAACAACTCACTTTCGATCAGACTGGCCGGTAATGCGGCGCAATTGACCTTGATCATCAGCTTGTTCCTTCGCGGGGAAGCATTATGGATCGCGCGGGCAATGAGTTCCTTGCCCGTACCCGTCTCGCCCAGAAGCAAAACAGTGGAACCTGAATCGGCCACGAGGGACATTAAATGGTAAACTTCCTGCATTTCGGGGCCGCTGCCCACGATTTCCGAGAAATTGTAGATCGTCCGGATCTGCTCTTTCAGCTGGTCGTTTTCGATTTCGAGCAACTGCTTGTAAGCCAATATCTTTTCATTGGCCCGGATATTTGAAATAGCAATGGAAATCTGTGCGCACAGACCTTTCAGCAAGCCCAGGTTGAGCTCGTCGGAGAGGAAAAACATCGTCCCTACATTTTGCTGGCCCACACGCAACGCCGATGCGTACACGTTTCTCAGTCCCAGCCGTTTCCAGAACGCGATGTAAGCCGGGCTGTTGCCCTTTCGCTCCTCTTCGGCGATATCGATCACGATCGGCTCTTTGCTCGCGAGCACCTGCGCGAAAAAGTACTCGTCGACCGTCGCCCGCCGGTTAGCCAGTTGGTCGAACAAATCCATCACATCGCTGAACAGCGAAATGTCCCACAGGTAGGGGGTCAGCGTTTCGCCATCGTCCTCGATCACCCTGATCATCGCCAGGCGGGTGCTCAGCAGTTGTTGCAAGGCGTCGGAAATGGCTACTTCGAGATCAGCTTTTGTGCGTACGGCGGCGATATTCTGGCTGAAATTGAGGAGAAAAGATTTTTCGGCTTCGCGGTTGAGGATTTCCTCGTTGGCGGTAATGTTGCTGGCCGCCGTGGACAGCTGGTTTGCAATTCGTTCGATAATGTGCACCGCGCAATCATCGAACGTGCCTGTTTCATCGGAGAAAAGGATCAGGCTGTGTCTTCGGGCATCTTCGCCCGGCAGGGCTTTGATCATCATTTCCCGCGCACCGGCCGCGTAATGCAGTTTGAACCACACGGGCGCATGCGCTAAGTCGATGCTCTGCATATCGAAGAGTACCGGTCCTTCCGACTGCGCCGCTACATCGTAAATGCCGTCCGCAACCGGATATGGCGTGCTGATCGCCTCGTTATAGGCCGCATAATCCCTGGGTTTCGTATCGGGGTCGGTCAGAAAAGCCTTGTAGGTCTGGTGTACATCGTCGAGGATCGTCATCAAACAGGCTGTAAAATTGATCGCCTTGCGCAGGCCCGTATTGATCACATGCAGAAGGTCCCTCCGGTCGCGCACCTTCACCATTCTGTTGCTCAGTTCGAGTAAAGCGTCGTTGATCCGCTCCTTTTCCGCAAGTTCTTCGCTTTTAAGCATACTATTTTGCCTATCAACAAGTCTCACGACCCCACACGCCTCATCCCCGCACCGGTTGACCTGTTGTTGTGGAATATTCCTTTTCAGTAATCAAATGTGTTACTGGTAAAGATACATGATTTCCTGCTGTTGAAGGTCGTCGACCCATTGATCGATATAATCCATGAGGCATTGCCGGTTAGTCCTGGAACGTTCCTGCGCGGTATCAATGCCGGTCCGCGAGCCGAAAACAATGAGCCCCAGCGCGAGGCAGCGGACGATATCCATCTGCCGGACCAGGCCAATGCAGAAGCCTTCCATAAAATGCTCGCGTCCCTCTGGCGCGATCTCGAACGACGATGCCACCTTTTTGCGGGCCAGCAGCAGTTGGGTCTGCCTCGTAAAAAGCATTACCTGGGTGGCCGAGTACACCATCAGACGATCGATATTGATCGTCCTGAAAATAGAGATGTATTTTCTTTTCAAATCCGGAAAAGTCTGATTGATGACGCTGCCGTATTCGTGCACGCCATTCAACACCATCCAGAGTTTAATGGCCTCTTCTTCGTCGAGTGCGACGGTAACCTGGCCGTACTCCGAAAAATCGGCGATGATATCAATGGCCTCTTCCACCTGAAACGTACGCCGGGTAAGCGGGTCGCCGAGGTAGAAAATAAACTCGATCCCCTGTGTGCCCGCCGGCTTAATGGCGCCTCGCAGCAGACTGGCCCAGAGGTTGGAAGCCCCTGCGAGGCTCGCCCAGTCGTGGAATGCGATCGTGCGGCAATTCATTAAAAACGGTTTCAAAACGTGCGTCACGGCGCTGCTCATGAGGTAGCGCCATTTGTCCTGTTCGTTGCCGGTATGCGGGATGCCCGCGCTCAGGCGGTGCAGCGAGCTCATGTCCTGCACGGTATTCAGCGTCAGGTTGCGGATTCCGATCAGTTGCAGCACTTCGGGCAGGGCCGATTCCCGCACGCCCAGAGGGTGTACGCCAAAATCCCAGACTGAAAAGTCCGGGGAGCCGCTGGGCGTCGGGCGGCGCAGGTAGTAATGCGGCAATGCGGCAAGCGAGAGTAACTGGCCCCGCATGGCGGTAAGGATCGGGCCGGGGTTCAAAATTTCGAGGTTAAGTGTTTCCATTTTGAGGTTTGATTGAGGTTAAAGGACAATGTTGTTATGAGCCTGCAAATCTTCGGGCAGGTTATTTTCACCGAGCATTTCACGGAGCTCGATATTCAGTTGCTGGCTGATCTGCGAAATAGGCACGTCGTTGGCGCTTCCTTCAAAGGGATTTTCGGTACTCTCCCCCACCTGTTCGAGCGAAATGTACATCCACGAAATGAGCATGCTGAACGGGATCGTCACCCAGGCCATATACCCCCGCAGCGGCGCATCCACGACCTCGTTGAGCAAATCGAAATCATGCACGATGCCGAATGGCAGCATAAAGCAGAACGTCCACACGAAAATGTTGTTGATCACCGCGTATTGCCGCGGGTAGGGCGAATCTTTGAGCTGCTCGCATTTCGCCTGCAAACCGTGAAAATCTTTCAGCATCTGTTGCAATACCGAGTACTGCACCGCGATCACCTCCCCGTTCGCATTCAGTGATTTGATGGCTTTGCTTTGCAGTGAGAGTATTTTCCCGATCCTGTTTCGCGAACCTAGCACCGGTTCCAGCTCGTGGTCGGGCAGGAGTGCTTTCAGTTCGGTCTCCACCGTCTTTATTCGTTCTGGGATGTGGAAAAACCTTTGGTACTCTTTGTTATGGCTCTTTTCATTGCTTTCCCAAACGCGGTCCTCGCGGAGGTAATAGCGTAGCGCGGTGAGCCAGGCCAGGTGGCGGTAAATCAGTGCCCTGCTTTGGTCGTGATTATCCAGAAAATCAATGCTGATCGTGCCCCAGAAGCGGCTAAGGCTCAGGATATCGGTCCAAAGGCGTTGCCCCTCGGCGGCGCGGTTGTAGGTTTGGGCATTCTTGAAGCCTACCGTAAAAGCCGTAGCTGTACCCAGCAGCGCCACTACCGGCCACGGCACATTCAGCCATTTCAGCCCCCATGTTTCATGAATCACCACGGCAAAAAGTCCGAAGAGAAAGAGTATGTAAGTGTTCCGCCGGGTCCAGACCAGAAATTCACCCAACCGGTAAGATTTGCCTACGTGCATTGTATTCAGGTATTTGTTTTAGAATTAAAATATAAGGTTGCTTAATGTTGCCGCGAAGCCAGCTCCCATACTGCCGCCGCAAATGCGCGCGGATCTTCCTGTGGGAGGTTATGCCCCGCACGCGTTACAATGCGATGCTTCCGCTCGCCCGAAAACCGGACAGCCGCCGCCTTGCCGTCCGTCGCAGGTACCACGCCGTCGGCACCACCGTCGAGGGTAATCGTCGGTACGGTGATCGCGGGTTGCGCGGCGAGGCGTCGCTCGATGTCTTCGTAATGCGGAAATCCTTTGGCGTACCCCAGCCGGTGGCGGTAAGAATGAATGGTAATGTCCACGTAATCGGGGTTATCGAATGCGGCCGCGCTGCGATTAAACGTCGCGTCGTCGAAATTCCACGCGGGCGAGTTCCGCTTCCACATGAGGTGGGCGATCTCGCGGCGGTTGGCGGTCAGTCCGGCATGGCCGCGCTCGGTGAGGAAATAGTACTGGTACCAGAAAGCTGCCTCCATACTGGCTGGTAATGGCTGCGAGGCTTTGGCAATATCCTGGATCAGGTAGCCGTTCACCGACACCAGGCCTGCGCAACGCTCCGGCCAGAGCGCGGCCGCCACGCAGGCGGCCCGCCCGCCCCAGTCGTACCCGGCCAGCACGGCGCGCGGGATATTCAATGCATCCATTAACGCGATCACATCCTTGCCGACGGCCGCTTGTTGCCCCGCCCGCGGGGTCGCGTCGCTCAGGAAACGCGTGGTACCGTGCCCGCGCAAATGCGGCACGATCACCCGGCACCCGCGCGAGGCGAGCAGAGGCGCCACTTCCTCATAGCTGTGGATGTCGTAAGGCCAGCCGTGCAGCAACAGTACGGGTATTCCGTTTTCCGGCCCCAGCTCGGCGTAGCCAATGGACAGCTCCCCTGCTTCGATCTGCCGAATGGTTCCCAGCGGGTCGTGCTGCCGGGTTTCGAAATTGCCGGCAACTCTCCTGCCTGCGCGGTACATGTGTATGTACGAGGCCTGCGGCAGCATAAATGGCCCCGCTGCCAATGTAAGCACAGCATTGTCCAGGAAATTCCGGCGACTGTATCGGGCACTCATGATGTATGCGGTTTAAGATCAGAAGAAATTCCCGGCCACCTTGTCGACGAAGTGAAAGGTGACCTGGGAACATTTGAAATCGTGCTTATTTCGAAGCCAATCCCTGCGTATCGACACTGCTGGCGGCATTGGCGATGAAAGCGGCCACTTTTGAAGGCTGCGACAACATCGGTACGTGGCTGGAATTCAGTTCGAGCGACTTTGCACCTATTTTCTTAGCGCGTGCACGTTGCAGACCGGGGTTGATCATCCGGTCGTTGCCGGCTACTATGAACCACGATGGTTTATCGTGCCATGCGGCTTTGGTCACCTTCTCATCAGTCGTGAATGCCGCCCATTGGCCTTGTGTGGCGAGGATCACCTTGCGGTCGGCCATAGGCAGGTCTTGTGCGAAGTCTTCGAAAATGCCCTTCGGGGTCAGCGTCAGGAAGCCCGCCGCATCGGCCCGGACCTGTTCATTACCCGGTCCGGGTGTAGCGGTTTTGGCTACATCGTTCAAAGACTCGCCATTATCCGGCGCGAACGCTGCTACATATACGAGACCTGCCACTTTCGGGTCATTGCCCGCCTCAGAGATCACCACGCCGCCCCAGGAATGGCCGACCAGCAACACCGGCCCGTCCTGCAATGCGATGATGCGTTTGGCGGCGGTCACATCGTCGTTGAGCGATGTAAGTGGATTTTGTACCGCGGTCACTTTGAAGCCTTTCGCTTCGAGCAGCGGGATCACTTTCGCCCAGCTCGAACCGTCGGCGAATGCGCCGTGTACCAGTACGATGTTTTTGACGCCTTTTTTGGGTTCTTCGGGCTTTCTTCTCGATTCGATCTGTTGCCGTGAAACGAATGCAAGTAATGCGGTAGCGACCATACCGATGGCGATTGAGCTAAATTTTAACATGGTATTCAATGGATTAGGGGTGAATTTTTGAGAATTTTTGTTGACTAGCCCAGGTATTTTTTGAGCTCCGCGCCGATCTGCCGGATGTGCGAACGAACGGCGGGTAATGTGGCCAGGCCATTCAGCAATCCGAAATCGTGGATCATTCCATTGTAGCGGACGGTCGTCACCGGCACGCCTGCTTCGTCGAGTTTGCGGCCGTAGGCTTCGCCCTCGTCGCGGAGAATATCGTTTTCGGCCGTCTGGATGAGCGCCGGCGGCAGGCCTTTCAACTGCTCCAATGTGGCTTGCAGGGGCGAGGCGTAAATGGTTTTACGTTCTTCGGGGTTCTGGATGTAGAGGTCGTACATCCATTTCATCAGCGATGCGCTCAGGAACCGGTCTTTTCCGAATTTGCGGTAGGATTTGGTTTCGAAATCGGCATCCACGATCGGCCACATCATCACTTGCAGCTTGATTTCCGGCCCGCCTTTTTCCTTCGCCATCAGACAGGTGACAGTGCTCATATTGCCGCCTACGCTGTTGCCCACAATGGCCATGTTGCTGCCGTCGACATCGATCATGTGCCCATTGTCCGCCACCCATTTCGTAGCTGCATAAATTTCGTTGATCGCCTTCGGGTACCGCGCCTCCGAGGTGCGGGAGTAGTTGACAAAAACCGCCGCCATACCCGATTCGAGCACGATGTCGCGGACCAGCCGGTGGTGTGTCGGGAAGTCGCCGAGTATCCAGCCGCCTCCGTGGATAAACATGAACACGGGCAATACGCCTGTCGCATTTTCGGGGCGTACAATGTGGAGGTCTACCGTGTAGCCGTCGCTGGTAATGGTTTTCAGGTCTATTTTAATTCCGGAAACATCTACTTCTACCGAAGCCTGCGCATTAGCCAGCCCTGCCTGGGCGTCCGCCAGCGGAAGCGTTTCGAGGGCGGGTCCGCCGGAGTTGTTGACGATTTTCAGAAATTCCCTGACGCCGCTGGACAGGTTAGGATCGGTAGCGTAGTCTTTGATCACGTGCTTTTTTTGTTTCTTTTTCATTTTGGTTAAGTTCTCTTTTAACTGATTGCTGGTAATTCCCCCCTCATTGAATCACCGTGTTGCTGATCGGACTTCGCGGGAACGGCGCGCCGACGTTGGTTTGTCCCGTGCACGAACGGATGGAAAGTGCACACCCCTTACAGCAGCCTCGGTGAGCTGGCATCCGTCATCTTCGTTTCGATGAAAGAGAAACCGAAATCTAATGCTGACTTGTTGTTTGCATTGGTGCCCGGGCAGATTGTCAGACTGTATCACCAGTGAAATCCGTCCGGACATTATATTTCATTGCAAGGCGCGTGCCATTATTTTAAATAATTGATTTACAACTATTTAAAATAAAATTAACTACAAAATTCAATACGATATTTCGTATAATTACGTGTTATGGCGCTAAATACAGTGTATGCCGCACCATACCAAACGCCGCTATACAGGTTGCAGCAGCGGCAACGTCTGAATAGCCGGTCGGGCAGTACCACGTTATGTTTCACGGCATTTTCCACCAGTAATTGTAACGTGAGCGGCGGCAGTAATGCTTCGCTATGCGTTTCCACAGCCAGCAAATCGGTATGGACGCTATTCCCGTAACGCGTGCGCAGAATGTCGGTACGACGGAGATGTCTGACAAACGTATAGAAAATGGTGAGATTGGTGCCCGCCAGTACAATGTAATAGCCGGGCAGGGTCATGAACGGGTAGGGTGATATTCAGACGAAAATACATAAAAGTCGTTTCATCCCCTTCATTTTACAGTTCATCTGAGTGAGCGTAGGCAACGGAGAAATGCGCGGCTAATTTTGTCCCATTCGAAACGAATACTATTAGCCATGAAAATTCAACGTATACTTTTTGCCACTGTTCCCCTCGACGGGCATTTCAGTCCGCTTACCGGCCTGGCCGTTCACCTCAAACAACTCGGGCATGACGTGCGCTGGTACGTGGGCGGGCACTACGGGGCGCGCGTCGCGAAGCTGGGCCTCGTGCATTACCCGAGCGTGAAGGCGCCGGTGATCAACCAGGAGAATATGGACGAGCTGTTCCCCGAGCGGAAAAAGATCAAAAACCCGATCGCCCGCGCCCGCTTCGATGTGAAGCACACGTTCCTGAGTCCCATTCCGGGGTATGTCGACGATCTCGTGCAAATCCACAACGAATGGCCGTTCGACCTGATCGTGTACGACCTGGCCTGCCTGGGGGCATTGTTTGTGCAGGAATTACTGGCAGTAAAAGGCGTCGCCGTGGGTGTGCTGCCGTTGTTCGAAAGCGCATCGAACCCGCCTTCCGACGATCCCGGACAAAATGCAATCGCCAGGTCACTGACGCGCTGGGCGAAACGTGCCAAAATCCATTTTCAATTCAACATCATTATGAAGCCGTGCAGCGTCATGTTCAATGAGCTTCGTGCCAGATACGGACTGCCGCAGGAGCCCGGCTTTATGTTCGACGCGGTGTTCCGGAACGCGAACCTCTACCTGCAAAGCGGCGTACCGGGTTTCGATTACCCGCACCGGAAACTGAGCCCGAATGTCCGGTTTGTCGGGCCGCTATTGCCTAATAAATCAAATGGGAAGGCTGTTTTTGCACAAGCCGGTGAGACATTGAAATACAAAAGGGTCATTCTGGCAACACAGGGCACATTCGAGCGGAATGTAGAGAAAATCATTGTCCCGACGTTGGAAGCCTACAAAAACGACCCCGATACAATGGTGATCGTTACCACAGGCGGCTCGGGAACAACCGAGTTGCGCAAGCGCTATCCGCAACCCCATTTCCTGATCGAGGACTTCATCGATTACGACGCCATAATGCCTTACGCGAGCGTGTACGTCACGAACGGCGGTTACGGGGGCGTAATGCTCGCGCTGCAACACAGGCTGCCGATCGTGGTGGCAGGCGTTTATGAAGGCAAAGACGACATTGCGGCGCGCGTACAGTCCAACGGCGTCGGGATCGACCTCAAAACCGAGACACCCAAAGCCGGCCAGATCCGCCGGGCCGTGGAGACAGTACTAGCCGACCACCAATACCGGCGGCAGGCGCAGCAGCTTAGTGAGGAATTTCGGAGCTACCCGGCCAATGAAATCGCCACAGGCTTTATCGGGCAGCTCCTTTGAACGGGCAGATTACCGGGAAGCTGAGACTTCCTCTTTCCGCGGTGCTCCCATGATCATCTTTTCAATGGAAGCCATTTTCGCGTCCATGGCTTCCAGTTTTGCTTTCAGGCGGTCATTTTCTTCCTGCAAGTCCCTGGTGCGTTTTTCAAGTGCCTGGATGGCGGCCATATTGACGCCGTCGATATCCAAGGAGTTGATCGTCGTATCGTTCCCGATGCCGTCCAGACCAAATGCCGCATAGAAATCCTGCGCCATCGGGCCGATGTGCCTGGTGGTTGCAGGCTGACTCTTGTAGTTCCAGCTGGTAAGCGGGAGCTGTGCTACTTTTTGAAGGACGTTTTCAGTATTCAATACTTCGAAATTCTCCTTTTTCCGCCGGTCGCTTACTCCACTCCAAGATCCGCCGCCGGAAAAAATTTCGACGCCGCTCGTGAGGCCCTGATTGGTAAACACACGTGCACCTCCGGCAAAACGCATGGTGAGCTGGTTATTTGCAGTACTATATGCACTATCGCTACTAAAACCTGCGCTGGCGTCGCTGATCACGAAAGACCCCTGGTGCTTCACGCGTGCGTTCTTGCCAAGCGCAAAGGAAAAATTCCCCCGCGCACTGTTTTGCAGGCCTATTGCGATTGCAAATGATCCATAAGCAATGGACGGGCCTATCACGACCGAGGCGAGCCCGCCCGCGATCGACGACGGACCAATGGCTACGGCATCATCGCTGGTGGCCTGCGCACCGCTGCCTAATGCGATGGCGCCTACTCCGGTAGCCGTTCCATTGAATGCCAACGCGCGGTCTGCCGCCGCCGTACCATTATTCCCCAGCGCTACCGACGCTTCACCGCTTGCGGTAGTCGCCAGGCCGACCGAGAAAGAACTTGCCCCGGCGGCACGCACGTGCTGGCCCGCTGCGAACGAGTAGTTGCCTACATTGGGAGCATCCCAATAATTACTTGAAAATGAACCCACATACCCTACGCGGAACGCGGCCTTATCCACATACCACATCAGGCGACGGCCTTCGCCTGTAACAGGTACGGGTTTATTTACCGCCACGTCACCGGACGCAGCGAAAACGACGCTACTGTCGGCCACGTGCAATCCGGCGCGCGGTGTAAGTGTGCCGATACCGACCTGGGCGTAGGCGCAGGAAGAAACAGTTATAAACAGGGAAGCAAATATGATTCGTTTCATATCAAATGGATAAATAGGAAGGTTTATCATTATTCAACAACCAGTTTGTGGTTCACAACACCCTGGCTGGTAGTCAGTTTAAGAAGGTACATCCCCGAAGCAACACCATTCAGACTCACCTGCATGGAGCCGTCGGACAGCGCCGAAGTGCGGGCAGGTATTTGGCGGCCAAGCATATCCCAAAGGCTTACTTCGCTTGCGGGAATACCAGACGAAACCGTCACCATACCCGTCCTACGTGCGGGATTCGGGTATACGCCCGCGAGCTGGCCTGTACCACGCGGTTGCAGGGAAACAGCCCTTGAAAAACTGAAAGTACCATCGAGATCGACCGAACGGAGCCGATAGTAAACCGTTTGCAGCTGGCTTCCGAACGAGCGGTCTGTGAAATAGTAGCGTTGCAGCTCGTTGCTGTTGCCGGCCGCGGCCACGGTGCCAATTTTCTGAAAGCTCCTCGCGTCGAAGCTTCGTTCCACCTCGAAATGCGAAGCATTTTCTTCACTGGTCGTCTGCCATTCGAGCAATGCATTGTTTTCGACTGCTTTGGCATTGAAACTGACCAGCGTCACAGGCAACCCGGCTTCCGGAATGGCGCCGAGTGTGAAGGGGCTCCACGAGGATATCACCTCGCTTGTAACGGTTCCGGCTGTTAGTGTCCCTGTTACATTGTGCCCTTCGTTGAGCCAGCTGCCACCCGTGAGGTGGGCTACGCTGAAAACGTTCGGGTTTTCGGAAACTGTGATCGACGGGTTTTTATAGTCATCATATGTAATGATCACTTTGCCGGTGGCAGTGCCTTTCGGCGCCAGGTCCCAGTATTCCTCATTGTTGTACGCTTCCAACGCAATGTGGGAGCCGCCCGTGGTAGCGAATGGGGCCGTGCCTGCATCTCCATCGAAATACCGCACACTCATACCCGCGCTGTTGTCGGTCAGTTCCACGGTGACCGGCTGATACCTGATGCCGTCCCCGACCGGGTAAACGAAACTACCCGTCCCGGTCTTGACCACATACCCATTGACGTGCCTCTCGTCGGACACACCCGCTACCGATGCGGTATCCCCTATCACCAGTGCGGCCACGGCGTTCGTAGCTTCCACAATGCCATTTAGGAGATTAACCGTCCCGCCAACTTTGATACTGTTGTCCAGCACAATGCCCGCAGCGTTGTCGATCGTCAAAAAGCGCGTGAAATACGTCTGGGTACCACTCACCGTCTGCGTAGCGGTACCGTCTAATATCAACGAGCCCGTATCCACCTCGGCCATCGCCTGGTTATTGACCAGGTTTCCCGACACGAAAACGCTCCCATTATTCGTAAAAGACCCACCGCCCAGTTGCAGGTCGCCTTTTACTTTTAAAATGCCTCCCTGGACGGTAAGCGCCCCGTCGACACTGGAAAAACTCTGCGCGGCCACACTTCCGCCCAACCCGGCAAGAATAGCCAGAATATATATAGTTTTCATTTAGGATCTATTTGATTAAAACACGAAAAGGACTGGATGCGTCAGGCCTGAAAAACCCGGCTTCTACCGGACAGCAGGCGGTGCCAAACCAACATTAAACCGCCACCCAGCGCAAGTACAAGCAGGCCGATACCGGCAAAACCCATCCATGAATTACCGCCGTTGTCGTTTAGTTGCTGGCGAAGTGCCGCATTGTCGGCTTTCAGGCTTTCCAGTTCTGTCGCGAGATGCCGGGTGCGTTCTTCCAGCGCTTTGATACCGGCCAATGCCACGCCGTCGGCGTCCACGGTTCCGATGCCGCGGTTATCGTTGCCCAGTCCGAATGCCGCATAAAAGTCCTGCGCCATCGGGCCGATGTGCCTTATATTGTCGGTTTCCGTCTTATAGCTCCAACTGGTTATCGGAAGCTTCCGGAGCTTTTCCAGAACGTCTTCGGTTGATACCGGCTGGAAGCGATGTTTGCGGTTGACGTCCGAAACACTCGTCCATACACCGCTGGTGGACAGGTAAGCACCAGTAGAAGTGGAAATGACCGCATTGGACTGCCCCCAGTTACTCACTGAAGCGCCGCTCTGGAGTGTTACGCCGGTACTGAGGTTGGACGACGTAAATATGCGAAACCCGCCACTGGTACGCCAGTTGGCCGAGTGGTTTACGCCGGCGCGGATGGTATCCACAGAAGACCGGTCAGCAAACACGAAACTTCCCTGGCGGGCATTCGTATGAGCGTGATAACCCATGGCCACGGATGCGGCCCCGCTCGCGACGTTGTTTTCGCCCACCGCAAAAGATGACTGCTGCGCTGCTGTTGTTCTTAGGCCAAAAGCAGTTGCATTGCTCGCCGATGCCCGCACATCTTGTCCGATCGCCACGGAATAGTCTCCGATATTGGCCGCATCCCATTGCGTACTGTTTACACCTCCTCCGCGGAAAGCGCCCTTTTTTGGGTACCACATCAGGCGTGTACCGGCTCCTTCGACAGGTACGTCAACGCCTGATCCGTCTCCATTGTATTCACCGCCCAACAGAAACGCGCCGTCTTGAAAAACGATCATGTTTTTGTTCTGCGCGGCATCCCGCCCCACCAGGAGGGTGTCCGTCTTTTGTGCATACACGCCCACAGGTGCAAGTAATGCGCATAGTAATACATTCAGGGTTGGTCGCCGCAGGGACAGTTTCACTGATTTTTTGTCAAACATCTTTGAAGTAAAATTTGTATTCATAGTAGAGAAATGGACTAATGCTGTTATAAAAAGTACAACTAATTCCAAAAATACAACTATGATTATGAAATACTTCTAAATAATTCCACATTCGAATTGTAGAACATATCTACAAGGCATTATCCAATTCCGAACGCGCATGTAGTATGATTTAATCGACCTGACCTGAATTTATAACTCACTGATTTACCGCCATTAGCCTTCCGTTAACACAATTTCTTGACCGTTTAATAATTATTTATGCAAAAGCGCCGCGGAAGTTCGTTCCGAGGCGCTTTTGCATATGCTTTTTTTGCCCAATCACTGCGCAAACTTGCGCTGCTTCGTCTCTGTCTCGGTCGGGAAGTCGGATGGAATGGGGATATTCACCTTTCCCGTGGCGGCCCACTGGCTGCCGCGTTGCAGGCAGGTAATGAAGCCAACGCATTCGACGGAGTAATCGGCGTGGCCCAGAGCCATATGGAAAATGCGGCCCTTACCATAGCGCAGGGCTATCAGCATGGGTTCGTTGCGGTCGGTACCGTTATTGGATTTAGGCGAAAACGCGGTACCGAGGATCTGCATATTTTCGGCAGGGCCGCGCAGGCGGTCGTACAATTCGTCGCGGCTGTGGAGCCAGTTGGCCGGCATACCTTTGGTAATAGGGTGATTCGGATCCCGAACGGTGATTTTAAATTCCATTTGCGCACCGTGTGAGCCTGCTTTGCCCGGCTGCGTATCGCGTACTTCCTTGCCGTTCTGGTCGAAATACACGTACGGGCCGTCTTTTTCCGTCCGGTCGCCCCAGCCGCCAAGGCCGATCATCTGGTTGTAGGCGGGCCATTGCGGGAACGAGTTGTTCGCCGCGTGGATCACCACCAGTCCGCCCCCGTTTTTCATGAATTTTTCAAAATCTTTCTGGGCCTCCGCCGACCACGGCACCGCATTCCACCCGAAGTTGCAGATCACCACATCGTAATTGGAAAATTTGGGGTGAAATGTCGAATCGCTTTTAGGCTGCTTTAACGCCTCCGTTGCCGGGCCGTTCTTCACCGGGTATGCTTCCACGAGCTTATCGCCCTGCCAGGTGTACCGCGTGCGCTGGATGTCCACAGCGAATTTCTTACTGTCTTCCAGGTAGTACTTCATCATGGCCGTGATCTTCGGCCATTGTTCGTGGTTGTTCTGCCCATCGACGATAAGCACTTTCAGCGGCGACTTTTGCGCGGATGAAGGAACGGAAACAGTGGCCGCACCAAGCAATGCGAGCAGGAAAATCAGAAGTTTATTTGATGTCATAAATCGACGGGTTATGGGATAATGCACCGGGTACCGGAGGCGCCAAGGTAAAAATAATGTAAGTTTCAAACCAAACACAGGCTGTACCCCTATTTACCCATTACCGGCAATCCGCTCGGAACATTTTCGGGTACCGATTTATCGAAGGAATCGTCATTGAGCGTATTCAAAAACTCGACGATGCGGGAAATATCTTTGAAATTGACGTCCATATGCGTGGCCAACGGATCGACCTGGCCTTCCTTGACATGCGGGTTCAGCAGTTTGCCGCCTGCGATATCTTCGTAAAACATAAGCACCTGATCGAGGGTGGCGAATTTCCCGCTGTGCATGTAAGGCCCTGTAAACCGGAGATTACGGAGCGATGGCGTTCTGAATGCATACTTCTTATCGGCTCCCGGGTCGCTTTCCTTCCGGTTTTCGGTATCGGGCACGCCCAGGGTATGCAATTTAAAATCGGAGAACATCGGGCCGGAGTGGCATTTGGCACAACCCGTCACGAGGAAGGCGTTCATCCCCTCTTTTTCGCCGGTCGATAATGCATTGCTGTCGCCGCGCATATACTGGTCGAAGCGCGTGTTGGGGGCCACGAGCGTGCGCTCGTACGCAGCGAGCGCGCGGGCGAGGTTCAGCTGGCTCACGGGCGACTGCGCTTCCGGAAATGCCACCGAAAACAACCGGCGGTATTCGGGAATGCGCGAAAGTCTTGTTACTACTTCGTCGAGAATACCGGTTTCGTGAAAGCCGTTCCCCCGCATTTCCTCCAATGTCCTGATCGGCTCCAACGCTTGCTGTTCCAGGCCCTTCGCCCGCACATCCCAGAACATCGGTGCCGATGCCGGGTCGTATTCTTCGCCATTTTTCAGCCCGTTGAAGGCCGTATTCAATACGCTTTGGGAGTTTCTTTTGACAAACGGGATGTCGTTCGGGTCCACAAACCGCCGGTTCTGGCCCCTTCCGACGCCATTAACGCCGATGGAAGTTTCGAGGAATTCGGCATAGTTGAACTCGGGCTGGTGGCAGGTAGCGCAGGCCACATCCTTGTTCCCCGAAAGCACCGGATCGAAAAACAGCAACCTGCCCAACGCCACTTTCCCGGGTGTCGAAGGATTATCTGCCGGATCGCTGGCCTTCAATGGCAATGCGCCGAGGTCCGCGATCGTTTCCACGCGGGCTGCTTCCTTTTCGGATGTTGCATCCTGTTCACCGCCGCACGCAAAAAGCGTAGTGGCGGCACCCAGGATCACAATACAATTCTTTACTATTCCAGTCGATATTACTGCCATTCCATTCACCCTATTCAACTCAAACTCCCTTATATAAGGCAGGCAGGAACTGAAATTTACCATTCGCATGGCACTATTAACGCCGGACGTCCCGTATTTGCGTCTGCTTAGTCGGCCCTCAGGTTTTTTACCGGGTTCAGTAGTGCCGTTTTCACAGCCTGGAAACTGATCGTCAGAACTGCCAGCAGCAAAGCAGCGCATGCCGCCATTGCCGGCACCCCCCAGCTTATGCTGATGCGGTATGCAAATGCATCTAACCAACGGTCCATCGCCCACCACGCCAGCGGCAAGGATATCCCGATGGCAATGAGCACGAGCACCAGGAAGTCGCGCGAGAGCATGAATGCTACGCTGCCCACCGACGCGCCCAGCACCTTGCGGACGCCCACTTCCTTCACGCGCAGCTTCGCCGAATAGGCCGACAATCCGAACAGCCCAAGGCATGAAATAAAGATCGACAATGCAGCAAAGCCGGTGAAAACCTTGCTCATGCGGTTTTCGGTAATGTAAAGTTTGTCGAGGTTCTCATCCAGGAAGGAATAGGTGAATTTGCCCGACGGCGCCAGCGCGAGCACGCGTTTTTCAAGAAATCCGATTGTCGCGGGTAACGAGCCGCCTTTTATTTTCAGCAAAATGTAGTTGGTCCGGTAAGGATTATATTGGATCACAAGCGGCTCCACGCCCGCATGCAGGGAGGCGAAGTTGAAATCCTTCACTACACCTACCACCGTGCCCGTATCGCCGTCGGCAATGAATGGTTCGCCAACGGGGTTTTTGAGCCGGTATGCTTTCACGGCCGCTTCATTGAGTATGAATTCATGGTTTTTGATCTGAGGCATTTGACCGCGGAAAGTGCGCCCGTCGCTGAGCCGGATGCCCAGCGTGGTAAGCAGCTTATCGTCGGACCACAGCATCCTCGAATTTTCCGGCAGCGGAATTTGCTCCGGTCGGTGCAACGGGGAGGCATCGTAATTTCCAAAACGTTCGCCAGGAAGCGTGGACGTGACTGCAAAACTGGCGATGTTGCCGTTCTTGGCCATTTCGTCCATCAGCACACCCAATTTTTCCTGCATCTGCTCATAAATCGTCACGGCCAGGATCTGGTCCTTATCGAACCCCAGGTCCTGCCGGTGGAACAACTGCATTTGCCGGTAGACGATCATCGTGCCGAATATCATGAACACCGAAACCGTGAATTGAAAGACGATCAGCCCTTTCCGCACCATATTGACCGTCGTACCCGAAAGCCGTTTGCCTTTCAGCGACACCACCGGGTTGAACCGCGCCACGAACCAGGCCGGGTACAAGCCCGCAAGCAATGCAATGCCGGCAACCAGCAATGCGACGATGGCCAGATTCTGCCAGGTAAGCAGGCTATCGAACACGAAACCACCCGAGGCGACATGGGTATAATAGGGAAGTATGATCTTGAACAACAGGACCGCCACGGCCGTCGACAGCAGGGTAACCAGCAAAGATTCACCCAGGAACTGCCGCAGCAACTGGCCACGCGTACCACCGACTACTTTCCGGAGGCCAATCTCTTTCATACGGTTGAACGCCAGCGCCGTAGAAATGTTGATGAAATTGACGGTCGCCACGAGCAATATGAAGATCGCGGCCACGGCGAAAATGTAGATATAGGTAATGTCGCTGTTGGGGTACATTTCCTTTTCCAGTTTCGAATGCAGGTGAATGTCGCGGATCGGCTGCAAATGCAGGTGGCGGGTGGCGAGGATTTTCTGCTCCGAATCGCCGGAAGGCGCGTAGAATTTAGTCGCGAATGACGGTAAGGCCGCTTCCAACTGCGCGGGCGAGGCATCCTTCCTCAACAATATGTAATTGTAAAATCCCGACCAGCCGATATTCTCCAACATCCGCTTGTCGAGGTACCGCTCCAAAGTTGGCATTGAAACCAGGTAATCGAATGCGAAATGGCTTGGAAACCCTAAATCCTTTACTACGCCCGTGACGAGCAGCGGCAGCCCGGCGCGGTCGTCGTTGATCGTTTTGCCCATCGGGTCGGCATCGCCGAAGTATTTTTTCGCCATGGCCTCGCTGATGATGATGGTATTGGCATCTTTCAGCGCCGATTTCGGATCGCCGAAGACGAACGGCAGATCGAACACCCCGATCACTTCCGGATTCGCAAAAAAGCCTCCCTTCTCTTCAAACCGCTTCAATTCGCCTCCCGGACTTGTGTAGCTGAAAAGCTGGTAGGGGAACAACCGGTGCAAGCGAACACCTCCCTCGATCTGCGGAAATGCTTGTTGAAGCGCGGGTACCAATGCCGGCGACGTGGCGGCCCAATGCCGACTATCCTCGCCCGAGCTTTCATAAGTTACCCGGTAAATACGGTCGGCTTTTTCAAAACCTTTGTCGTAACTCAATTCGTGACGGATATGAAACGTAATGAGCAACACGCCTGCCATGCCGACGGCGAGTCCTGTGATGTTGACAATCGAAAAAGTTTTACTTTTCCAGAGGCTGCGCCAGGCGATTTTGAGGTAGTTTCTGAACATATCGGACGGATGTTTTACCGGGAACAATGGATGTTTGTGGTTAGGAAGCTAAAAAGGAATGCCAAAAATACAATGAATTGAAATACAGCTAATTATATGTAATTAAATGCAGATAAGTGTCCGTTATCGCACAAAAGTGACCGCCGACGGCCGGCGGTCAGCCGTCAACGCCCCGGGAACTTAACCCCCCGCCTTTGAATTTGATTTGTATAATACCCGAAAGCCCCATGCATACCGAAACGCTGCAACAATTTTACGAACGCACCAAACAGCCGATGCCGGCCGAGCTGGCGTCGCAGGCTAACGTAAGCCATTTCAACGTCAAACAACGTACGTGCCTCAACCGGATGACACCCTATAACCGGCGCGATTACTATAAAATATGCCTGATTATCGGCCAGGGCGTGCACCTCGCCGACGATAAGGAGACGCCCCTGGACGGCGCCAGCATTATTTTCTCCAACCCCGATGTACCCTCGTGCTACCAGGGCATTTCGGAAACGCAAACCGGGTATTACTGCCTGTTCAACGATACCTTTTTGCTGAACAGCATCCGGCAGGAAGTGCGCTACCGGAGCGCTTTGTTCAACCCTGCGATTCAGGCGGTTATTCCGCTGAACATCGAAGATCAGGAGCGGTTCCTCTACCTGTTTAGCGAGATGGAACGCTTATTATCAAGCACATACACCTACAAATCCGATATGATCCGAAGCCTGTTGCAGATGATCATTCTCGAAGGTATCCAGTTACAGGGAGTTGTCGCCAGCGAAAATACCCACGATCGCCTGATCTCCCGGTTTTTCGGACTCCTCAACCAGCAGTTTCCCGTCGATTCGCCGGAAAACCCGCTCCGATTGCTCACGCCGGCCTCCTACGCCGACCAGTTGAGCATTCACGTCAACCATTTGAACAATGTGCTCAAAAGATCGACCGGCAAAACCACGCGTGAGATCATCCACGAGCGCATTGTGGAGGAAGCTAAAACACTGCTGCTGAACACCGACTGGGACGCCGCCCAGATTGCCTACACCCTCGGCTTCGAGTATCCTTCCCATTTCAACAAGTATTTCAAACAAAACACACGCACCACTCCACTGCTTTTCCGGGAGCAGCTCCGGCAAGCGCATTGACATTTGATTTGTATAAGCATTGCTTTGATTCATATTACCTGCGGATCGGCTTGCAGCCCTACCTTTGGGACATTAATAGCAAGCATATGAAAACACTTAAAGAATCCAATAAAGCAGTAAGCACAGTCCTGGCCCTCGCCCTGATCCCCATCACAGGCTTCGCGCTCGACGTGTTCATCCCCTCGCTCCCGGCTATGAGCGCACGTCTGCACGCTACGCCCGAAGCCGTACAATTGTGCATCTCCATTTTCCTCGCGACCTACGGCGTAAGCCAACTGCTGATCGGCGGGCTGCTCGACAGCTACGGCCGCTTCTGGCCCAATATCTTTGCCCTCGCAGGTTTCAGCGCCGCCAGTTTCGCGATCGCCAACACCGAAAGCCTGGAAGTGATTTATGTTATGCGGGCGATCCAGGGAGTCATGTCGGCCGTGATCGTGGTCAGTAAACGGTCCTTTTTCTTCGACCTTTTCGAAGGCGAAAAACTGAGACATTACACCAGTCTTTTTTCCGTGATCTGGTCGGCGGCGCCCATTATCGCACCGTTCCTCGGCGGGTATCTGCAAACCCATTTCGGCTGGCAATCCAACTTTTACTTTCTCGGCTTCTTCGGATTGGCGTTTCTCGTACTCGAACTCGTGTTCAGCGGGGAAACCATCGCCTCCAAAACGCCGTTCCGCCTGAAAACCATCGGTAATGCCTACCGCTCGATGCTCGGGACCTGGGATTTCACCTCCGGCCTGCTCATTCTGGGGCTGTCGTATGCGGTTTTGATGATCTACAACATGTCGAGCCCCTTCCTGATCGAGGAAGTAATGCATTACCCGGCGACCGTCACCGGTAACTGCTCCATGATTTCAGGGCTGGCTATGCTCGGCGGGAGCCTGCTATCCAAAGCGCTCATTTCCAAACCATTCTACAAACGACTCTTTACCGCGGCCGTCGTGCAGCTGACCGTTTCGGGCGCGCTTATTCTGCTCACATTGCAGTACCACAACCTGTATACGCTGATGATTTACGTGATTTTGCTGCACTCGGCATCCGGCTTTATTTTCAACGGTATGCTGGCCTATTGCCTTACCCGCTTTTCACAATTCGGCGGCCTGGCAAGCGGGCTGACCGGCGGCGGCTACATTATTTCGACTTCCGCATTCAGCTACATCGTCGTCAAAACCATTCAAATCGATAGTCAGGTTTGGCTTGGCGCAGGTTATGCCGTACTCATTTTTGCCGTACTGACGCTCATTCTCCGTACCAAGTGGATCGAACGCGGGTCAACCGACGAAGTAAAAGAACAGGATGTTGCATTTGCGGTCGAGTAATATTTAACCGGGAAACCAGGAGCCGGCTATTCGGAATCTCTGTCAGTTACTGGTTTCCCGCCCTATATTTCCTTTCAAAAAATCGATGGCGATCCGGCAAAGCATTTCACTTTTCAGCTCGGGCATTTCGTGTCCGACATTGGGATAAATGCATAATTGACCCTTTTGAAGTGACCGATACATTTCAATGCTGTGTTCCAGACGGATCATATCCCGGTCACCCCGGACGACCAGCACAGGAACAGTAATGCCGGCCAGTTTTTCATCGGGTACTTTGATGGGCCTGGCCCACATTTTCTGATTATCCTCCCAGAACTTGATCCATTTTCCGGGCTGCGGGTTGATTTTCTGATAATTAGCTAGCCAGTCCTTGTCCTCCTTTACCGCCTCGACAGTGTATTCTTTTAACAAATCACGGCCCTCCTGCGTCAATCCGTCGGAACTCGAGTTGGAGGCTCCGCTGACTACTTTCTTAATTTTGTCGGGCCGGTTGGCGGCCAGTAACAGCGCGGTATTACCTCCCATACTCCATCCCATTACATAGACGCTATCCAGTTTCAGCTGGTCGATCAACGCGGAGCTGTAATCGGCCAATAATGCGCCGCTTAGCGAATCCGCCTGTTCGGAACGCCCATGCCCCGGAGCATCGGGTGCGATAATGCGGAAATGTTTTGATAACTCCGGTATAATATCCCCCAGGTTCTCGATCGATCCCAAGCCCTGGTGCAACAATAATAGCGGTGTGCCATTTCCATATTCCTCATAATAAATTCTTGTGCCTTTGACGGTCAGATATTTCCCGTTGTTCGATCCGTATTTCACAGGCGTTTGCGCATTTTTCGGCTTTTCGCAACCCATAAACGCAAGGCCGGCCAGGAGGAAGCAAAGGATTAGTTTCATGTCGATTTTGGTTTTAACTAATCAATACGCAAACCGATTTATATCTGAGGCAGTTAGCATAACATTCGCGGTTATTTATTATCCAGAATACTTTTGAGCTTTTCGGGCAAATCCTTTCCTCTTAAATCCCGGGCAATGATTTTACCGGACGGGTCAATTAAAAAATTGGCCGGAATGCCGCGGATACCGTACAGCTTCGCGGCGGCATTATCCCACCCTTTTAAATCAGTTACCTGTTTCCACGTCAGCTTATCTTTTTCAATGGCTTTGAGCCAGGCGGCTTTCTGGGATGACGCATCGAGCGACACGCCGAGTACTTCGAAACCCTTATCGCGGAAATCGGCGTACGATGCGGCAACGTTTGGGTTTTCCTCACGGCACGGTCCGCACCAGCTTGCCCAGAAATCGAGCAGCACATATTTGCCCCGAAAATCGGAAAGCTTCACCTCTGTTCCGTCGACGGATGTTTGTGCGAAGTCAGGCGCTTCCTTCCCGATCTGAACTTTACGCTGCGAGGCCAGTAAAACAGGGATTTCTTTGCCTATGGGCGTGTTTTTGAGATTTTGGGACAATTTCTGATATGCTTCCGCGGCTTCATCGGTTACGGCAGGCTGGGCGGCAATGTGCGACAAACTGATGACGCTCAGGTAAGAATCCGGGTGCTGATTGACAAAGTTCAGGTGTACGCGGAAACTTTCATTGAGCAACTGCTTTTCCCTCGCCACGAAGCTGTCGAACACCGTCTTATCCTTTTGCTTTTCAACAGGTAATGCTTCAAATTCCTTTTGCAAAGCCGTGAAATCGTCTTCATTCTTTTTCAGCATTGCACGCAGCTTTGCATTGAGTTTGTTTATTTCGGAGCCGGTAATGACGATATTCTTTAACGAATCACCGGCCGACATCATCTGCTGTTCGGGTGCAAGGTAAAATCGCAGGTAATCCATTTTCTCTCCGGCTTGAAGTCTGTTTTTGTAAGGGTCCTTATGCAAATACAGGCCTGCCAAAACCGGGTATTCCAGCTTTCCGCTGAATTTAAAACCGCCATTCTGTACCGTGGTCGAATCGGCAATATGCCGGTCGCCGACCTGGTAGATCAGGAAAACTTTGTCGTTGTTTGGCAACTGATTTACTTTTCCCTGAATGGAAAAACCGGATTGCCCGATGGAAAGCAATGGAATGGAAGATAAAATCAGGGTTATTAAGCCGCGCATTTGCTGATGTTTTAGTGAATAACGGTTACTTGCAGTCAAGATTTCAAAAGATTCCTATTGTAAATTCCTACCGTCGCGTGCAGCACTTCATTTGAAATGGCCTTTTTAATACAAAAACTATAAATTTGATGGATTAACAATACAATAATGAACCGCGGAAAAATTTCCATCCTGCTGACGCTGTTGTTCACAGTTGCGGCATTGAACAGCTACGGCAAGCAAAACGCCACGCCGAAACCCAATGTACTTTTCATCATGGTCGACGACCTTCGACCTGCATTGGGCTGCTACGGCGACGCCCTCGCACGTACGCCGCACATGGACGCGCTCGCGGGTACGGGGACGCTTTTCAGCCGCGCCTATTGCCAGCAGGCCGTGTGCTCACCTTCACGGACCTCCATGCTCACCGGGTTACGGCCCGACGCCACACAGGTCTGGGGACTGAAAAGGGCATTCAGGGAGACTACACCCGGGGCGGTTACCTTGCCGCAACATTTCAAAAATAATGGCTACATCACAGCCCAGGTCGGGAAGATTTTCCATGACCCCGCCTCGCACCAGGACAACGCCTCGTGGTCGGGGCCGGTATTGTATAATGTGACCGGCAACGGAAAAGGCCACAAATACATACTGGATACCAACCTCAAAGGCGGAAAAGGCGCATCTACCGAGCGGCAAGCGGTCCCCGACAGCTCCTACATCGATGGAAAGGTGGCCGACGCGTCGGTACAGGTGCTGCGCCAGATCGCGGACAAGCCTTTTTTCCTCGCGATAGGCTTCCGGCGGCCGCATTTACCTTTTACTGCGCCGGATAAGTATTGGAAACCTTTTGATAAAACCCATTTCCCTTTTACAAAACCTGAACGGCCCAATAATGCGCCGGCAATCGCATTCCATAACTCGCAGGAATTGCGCGGCTACTCGGATATTCCGCAGGAAGGAACCATCTCGGAACAGCTGGCGAGGCATCTGTGGCAGGGGTATTACGCCGCGGTAAGTTATACCGATGCGCAGATCGGGAAAGTACTGGCCGAGCTGGACCGTTTGAAGCTCCGCCAGAATACCATTATCGTACTCGTTTCGGACCACGGCTTTCACCTGGGCGAGCAGGACCAATGGGCCAAATCGACCAACTTTGAAAATGCGGTGCGTGTGCCGCTGATCATCGCCGCGCCGGGCGTTTCGAAACCAGCGAAGTCGAACGCGGTCGTGGAGTTGCTGGACGTCTATCCTACCCTATCCGAACTGTGCGGCCTGCCGGTGCGGAAGGAGTTGCAGGGCAAAAGCTTGCTAACAATCCTTAAAAACCCCGCGGCCTCATTCAAGGGATTTGCATTGAGCCAGTTTATACGTCCCTATCCGGCGCTGCAAGACGAAAGCAAAATCCGGACGATGGGTTACACCCTCCGCACCGATCGCTACCGTTACACCGAATGGTACACTTTCAAAACCGATTCCATCATCGCCCGCGAACTCTACGATCACCGGAACGACCCCGCCGAAACCGACAATATAGAAGCGCGAACGCCGAAAGCTTTGCTCGATTCGTTGCACAAACGGCTCACGGAGCTGACGGCAGCCAGGTAGCCGGGATGTCATTGAAATAAAATACTTATACGATTTTTGCAAAACACTCCCAGGAAAGTCAATCCTTTCTAGGCCGGCTAGCCCCGGCAAAGCCGCCATTCAGACTGATAATCCAAACCAGGCCCATTCCGGAAAAATCCCTTCGATCCCAGCGGATCAGCGTACTTTTTGTAATCATGATCTCCGTGTCACGTATGTTACCGCCATGCACAAAAAGATTAAAAATAAATTAGAAAAATAAGAAACCGCTTTTCTGTAATTCTTATATTTTTTTGATCTTTATGACGTCTCAAACAAAGAAGACGGCTCAATCCCTAACAAACGTAAAGCATGTCCCCTATCAACAATTTACTTCTTAGCCTGTTACCGAAAATCCGGTCAAAACACGGCCCAACGTATAGCAACGTAAGTAACTGGCGGTTTCCGGAATAATCTTCCATCTCCCGGCCCGGATCGCCTCTTTCCTCTTTTTGGAATAGCCGTAATTTTTTAACCGATCACTGAACGATCGGTTACAACCATGGGTAACCCGCGTGTGTCTCGTGTTTGCTATACCCTTCCAAAAAAGAATTGCAGTCAACAAACAGGTTTGGGAATGTTTTTAAAATATCCGACACCAAGTGTATCAGGAATTAATAACTCAGATTATTGATGGTCTCCGCACAGACAACATCGCTCGTTATCGCTACTTATAACTGGGCGGAAGCATTGCATTGCAGCCTTTTGAGTGTTAGAAAGCAGAAAGTCCTGCCTGCGGAGGTGATCATCGCCGACGATGGCTCCGACGACCGGACGAAAGAGGTAGTCCGCAAAATGCAGGAGGCATTTCCTGTGCCGATCATCCATGCGTGGCACGAGGACCTTGGTTTCCGCAAAAGCCAGATCCTGAACAAGGCGATCGGCCAATGCGCCGGCCCTTACGTGATCCAGGTGGATGGAGACGTGCTGCTGCATACCTCGTTCGTACGCGACCACCTGGCCGCGGCCGAGCGCGGCGCTTTCATACGCGGCACCCGCGCACGCCTCACACCCGCAAAAACCGACGAGCTGCTCGGGAATGCCGATACCGACCTCAGTTTCTTTTCAAAAGGAGTTTACAACCGGCTCAATGCCCTTCGGCTGCCGGTATTGCAGTCGCTCGGGCAGCGCAAGGAAATGAAATCGCGGAGCGTCCGCGGCAGTAACCTGGCATTCTGGAAGGAAGATTTCCTGCGCGTGAACGGGTATAACAACGAGCTCAGCGGATGGGGCCACGAGGACGAAGAACTGGCAGCACGCTTCATCAACAACAATATCATCAAAAAAATCGTGAAGCTGGGTGCGGTGCAATACCACCTTCACCACGAAGAATTGCCCCGGTCGAACGAGTCTTACCATCGCGAGATCATCCAACATACCCTGCTAACAAAAGTTAAAAGATGCCTTAATGGATATGAAAACCTTCTCTAAGAGCTCGCTGATTATTTCCACCTACAACTGGCCGGAAGCATTGCGGCTTTGTCTGCTCAGTGTCAGGGAGCAGTCGGTATTGCCTGATGAAGTGATTATCGCCGACGACGGCTCCACCGGGCAAACCGCGGAGGTGATCGAAGCCTTGCGGCCTTCGTTTCCGGTGAAACTGATCCACGTCTGGCAGGAGGACGAAGGTTTTCAGCTGTCCAAAATCAGGAACAAGGCCATTGCCACGAGTTCGTGCGACTACATTATCCAGATCGACGGCGACCTCATTTTGCATAAACATTTTATCAAAGACCACCTCGCATTGAGCAAACGGGGTACTTTCGTAGCAGGGAGCCGGGTTTTAATGGACAAGTCGCTGTCCGAAAAAATGCTGCACGGCAGCCGCGCCCGTATCATGCCGTTCCAGTCGGGACTGGGTAATTTCACGAACCGGTTCAGCATTGCCTGGCTGAGCAGGTATATGGCCGATCGCTACAAAACGCAGGATATATTTGCATTACGCGGCTGCAATATGGCATTCTGGCGCGAAGACCTCCTGCGCGTGAACGGCTACAACGAGGTATTTCACTCCTGGGGCCGCGAGGATAACGAAATTGCCGTGCGACTGCTCAACTCGGGCCTGAAAAAACGGGCCGCCAAATTCGCGGGGGTCGTATTCCACATTTACCATCCCGAGGTAGATCGCGGCGGCTGCCCCAAAAACGAGACTTACCTTACCGAGGCACTGCTAAACAAAACGGTGTATTGCTGCCAGGGTGTCCATCAATACCTGGCCCACGCCGAGCCCGTACAGCTCGCCGAAAGGGAATTTGCGCTTTAATGCATGAGTAACAGCCCATCGATCTCCGTCATCCTGGTCACTTACAATGCAGCGCAATTCTTGCAACGGTGCCTCGACAGCATTTACGGCCAGCATTACCCGCATATCGAAATCATCGTCATGGACGGCGGCAGCACCGACGGTACAGCGGCCATTCTTCACGAAAATACCGGCAACATCGCTTTCTGGAAAAGTGAAAAAGACAGCGGTATTTACGAAGCGATGAACAAAGCCCTCGACCACGCGCGGGGAGAATGGATTTACTTCATCGGTGCCGACGACATACTTACGCCCGCATTCTCGCAAATGGCGGAAGCATTAACCGATCCGTACGCCATCTATTACGGAAGCGTGCTCAAAGCCGGCCAAAAGTACCTCGGCCAAATGCCCCCCTACAAGCAGGCCAAGACGGGTATCAACCATCAGGCGATCATTTACCCGGCCGGCCTATTTTCCCTGCGCAGGTACGACACCCGTTACCGTATTTCCGCCGACCATGTGTTCAACATGCAATGCCATAGCGACAAGCATTATCACTTCACCTTCAAGGATTTCGATATTGCAATTTTCAATGATACGGGCATCTCTTCCTTGCAGAAAGACGCCGTTTTTGAAAAAGAAAAAGCCGGACTGATCTTGAAGCATTTCGGTCCGGCTATTTATCTGCGGTTTTTATTTAAACGACTGAAAGAAAGGCTCTTCAATCACTAAAAGGTATCCTGCAAGGTCATTCCCGCATTCCTGTCGAATACAATTTTGGGGGGCAAACCGAGTAGCTTCACGAGCAGGCGGTTACGCCATTTTGTTTTTGGGATAATACGAATGAAAACCATTGCCACGCGGCAGAGCGCCAACTGCATGGCATTACGATTTTCCTTTGCCAGCAACTGTTTCATTTCTGCCAGATATTGCCCGCGCTGGTTATAACTTTTCTGGTTTTCGGTGCGGAGCCGGAAGCCGCCCAGCATGAACGACGTGGAATACAAGCGCTCATGCTTGAAAAACCGCAGCCAAAGTTCGAAATCCGCCGCCAATGCATGGTTTTGATCGATAAAAGCGCCCGCCTGCGCCCATAACGTGCGCCGCCAGAAGACGGACTCCTGCTGGATAAACCGGCCATCGGACAATTGCAGCCGCAACCGCGACCAACGTTGCCCATACGGCAGATCGTCATAGAGGAAAGCCCGGCCGGTTTCGTCAAAAAAAGTGTTGCTGCCCATGATCCATCGCACGTCTGCGAAGCGGCCAAACAGTTCAGCGATTGTGAAAAGCGATTTCGGATGGTACATATCATCGGCATTGAGCCAGGCCATAATTTCGCCCGAAGATCGTTCGAAACCTTTTTGCAAAGCGTGGTAAAGGCCATTATCCGGTTCGCTCACCCAGTAAGCGAGCTGCTGTTCGTATTTCCGGATGATGTCCACGGACCCATCGGTGCTGCCGCCGTCGATAATGATATATTCCAGATTGGGATACCCTTGCCCCAGCACCGAAAGAATGGTACTTTCCAGGTATTTCGCCTGGTTGAAAGACGGAGTCACGATGGCAATTTTCGGCAACGACATACGCAGCATTGAGAACTCATTAACAATCCATTACGAAACCGACAATTCATATTGACATGGCTCGTGCACCCGCATGTCGTGCTCGAACGGCTCGGAGGCAAGCACCATCAGGATGGATTCGTCCGTGATTTCGAGCAACTCGTGCCGGTCTTCTGGCGCCAGCAGCAGACATTGGTCCGCCGTATTGAGGACAAAGTGCTGCTCTTCGGTGCCGGTGTGGTTGGTAATAAGGCAACTTCCTTTCAGACAAATGACCGCCTGTTTCATATGCTGGTTTCCGCCGCGACTGAAATGATCGGGGCCGTTGACATAGAAAATACGTTTGATTTCGAACGGAATGACGCGCTCGATCACGGTCAGGCTACCGCGGGTGTCCGTAATGGTTTTCAGATTGATTAAATGAGCCAAGGGGTGTTTACGATTTATGTTAGGTTAATGCGTTCTCTTTGGTGTAATTCTTGTATCTCCCCCTCAACCCGAACTGTATACGTCGCGACAAGCTGACCTTTATCCATTTCAAAACCATCGGTGGTTCATGGAAAACCGCCGCAGGATCAATCGCCAGAATCTGCGATTCGGCAGAGGAAAGCGCTTTGATATAGGCGCCATATACGAGCCGGATAATGCTGTCCGGAAGCCGGTATTGCTCCGCGGTGAGGCGGAAGCTTCGGTCGATACAGTACCGGAAATCGTGAAAATGGTAGAATACGAGCGGGACCTTTTCTCCACCTGCTTTTTGCACAAACATTTGCCCATTCGCATTATCGCACGCATAATCGACTGCATTCCAGGGCGCTATACCCCCGCCTGTATGTTCCAGCACGTGTACGCCTGTGAAGCGCTCTGTCCAGTCGTCGAGGTACTTCTGATCGCCGAACTTGCCGTCTTCGAAACAGGCATAGCACCATTCCAGGCAGGCATTCATCCACCAGGCCAGCGTCGCCAGCCCTTCGGTCGTGTTTTTAAAAGTCACAAACTGAACGCAGTAAATGCCGCTGTGCTCCGACTGATCGTACTGCGCGGCATACCGGTGTGCGGTAATCAGCACCGACCGATCACCCATTTCATCCGTCAGCACTTTTGGGTCCGCAAAAAACAGCAGATCGGCGTCCAGGTAGGTACAATGGTCTAGTGAAAAAGTGTGAATGCAATGCCAGATCGTGAACGAAGTACAGGTCCAGCAATACTCTCCGGCGGTGCGGCCACCCTTTACCGCGAGCAATTCGGGCGTTTCAAATTCTTGCAGGGAAATAATCGTCGCATTCGGCAGATTCAGGCGGCGCAGCAAAACGTCGCAATCGTCGTCGAACGCGAAAATGTACAAATGAAAATCAGCCCCTTGCCTGACCAGCGAATGGTACATCGCCAATCCCCGCGAGAGGTAGCCCGAGTTGAAAAGGGTACAAAAATGCTGCATCAAAGTATGTTAGGGGCAGAAGAGGGTAACTTCTTCTACAAATATCAATGATAAATTGTAAAATGCAGCTATCCTTCCGGTTGACAAAATAATATAGCACTGACTATTTTCCCAGCGACATGGTTGCAAAAATTGTACTGAATTAATTGACTATCAGTTATATATTTCACAACCGCTCTCATTATCACGAAGTTGGCTATGCTAAGATCGTATTATAATAGAGTTACTAAATATTATCCTAAATTGCAGACGATCTAAAAGAACATCATGGCCTTCTTTAAACCGAAGAAAAAAAATCCTTACGGCTGGTTTGGCGACTACAAAAAGTGGGAAGCGCTCACGGCATTGTCCGGCGGCTACGAGGCCGGGGCTATTTTGGATAAAACGAAGAACGCGCTCCTGAAAGTGAAGAATGGCCAGGCCGTTTACGAGCGCGATTCGGTATTGTTCGACAAAAAAATTTATCCCTATCCGGTTATCTCAGCCCTGCTGCACACGGCTATCGAATGCGGCAATCAGCTGCACGTCCTTGATTTCGGGGGATCGTTGGGGAGTACCTATTACCAAGTGAAGGATATGGTTCCCAAGGCGGTACGGCTGCATTGGAGCGTCGTGGAGCAGGAGAATTACGTACGGTGCGGGCAGGCGTTTTTTGAAGACGAAACCCTGCAATTCCATTTTACGATCGAAGAAAGTATGAAGGCACGGAAGGCCGACATTCTGTTGCTATCGAGCGTGGTCCAATACCTCGAAAAGCCGCACGAGTTCCTGGAAGAGATCAAACAATACGATTTTAAATACATCCTCATCGACCGGACCGCATTCGTCAATACCGACCGCCCCGACAGGCTTACATTGCAGGTGGTACCACCGGAAATTTACGAGGCGCATTATCCCGCCTGGTTTTTTAACGAAAAACGCTTCCTCGAACATTTTGAAGACTACGAAATCAAAATGGAGTTCGAATCGTTCGTGGCGGGCGAGCAGGAAATGGAGATCGACCATGTGAAGGCCGGGTATGACAAAGGGTTCTTTCTGATTAAAAAGTAGGCAGGCACCCATTTTCACCCCCAGCTGATTTTCGTGCGCGCCATTTTTCGCATTCATGGCGCGCACTTTTCCATATCAAAAATCCCCCTTACGGCTCTACTTCGACAATCATTTCGATCTCGACCGCGATACCGGAAGGCAACGACGCTACGCCGATCGCGGAGCGGGCGTGTTTGCCGCTTTCCCCGAATACCTCCACCATGAAATCGGTAAAGCCGTTGATTACCTGCGGTTGCTGGGTCAAAGTCGGTGTGGAATTCACAAGGCCCAATACTTTCACTACTCTTTTCACCTTTTTCAGGTCGCCGATTTCGTATTTCAATGAGGCCAGCAATGCGATCCCGCAAAGTTTAGCCGCTTCTTTTCCCTGCTCCACGGTGAGGTCGTCCCCTACTTTTCCGAGGATCTGCCCTCCGCCCGGCTTGTCGGGTCCGTGGCCCGAGAGGTAGATCAGATTTCCCACGCGCACGGCACGCAGGAGGTTGCCTTTGCCTGCATTAAGTTTCGGCAGGGTAATACCCAGCTCGGTCAGCTTTTTCTCGGGATCGGGACGGCCGGTTTGCGCGATGCTTTGAAAACTGACGGTTAGCAACAGGAGCAGCAAGGCTGCCAGCGAGGATGATTTGAAATGCATAAGGTTTAGTTTTAAAAATAAGACGGCTAAAATTAGCAATCATTCCGGGAGAACCTGCAATTGCGGTCGCTCATTTGTCCCTACCGGTCCTTCCTTGCGGCGTACCGTTCACAGCCTGAAAAATCACGTCCAAAACAGCCCCGCATTTTATTTTTAATATTTTTTCATCATATAATTAAACAAATACAGTAATTGTTAAGCTTTACTTGACTTTTTAAGTCGTAAATCCCCCCTCTCCCATCTGGTCATCCAGATTATGATATTGTTAAATAGCGTTTCGCGAAACCGCTAAATAAGACAGATTACCCAATTTTGTCGCCTCAAAACCGGAACTAACTTAATTACCATACCATAAATCTACACCCATATGTATCGATGTAAAGAAAGGTGGCCGCTGCGCGCAGGCACCTTGCAAAAATCGATTGCCCATGCGACCCTGATCGCTATGATCGGCGGCACGAGCTGGGCAAGCCCGACTCTTGAAACCGGCCTCAAAACCGGGAATTCGCACCGTAATTTCACCAAAGCAGACCGCCAGATCAAAGGTCGCGTGACCGAAGGCGATTCGCCGGACGGTATCCCGGGCGTAAACGTCGTTATTAAAGGCAGTCAGACCGGTAGCGTTACCGACGCCAATGGTAACTATTCCCTCGAAGTTCCGGAAGGCGGGGCCATTCTGGTGTTCTCTTATGTAGGTTATATCTCCCAGGAAGTTGAAACCGGCACCCGCTCCACGATCGATATCGCATTGAAGGCCGACAGCAAGTCACTGAACGAAGTGGTGGTGGTCGGATACGGTACCCAAAAGAAAGTAAACCTGACGGGCGCCGTTGACCAGGTGGGCCAGGAAGTATTGCAAAACCGCCCGGTTCCTAACCTCGCGCAAGGCCTGGTAGGTACGGTACCCAACCTGAACATCCGGATGTTCGACGGTAAACCTACGCAGTCGCCCGCATTCAACGTGCGTGGTACGACTTCCATCGGTCAGCAAGGAAGTGCATTGGTGCTCATTGACGGGGTCGAAGGCGACCCTCGCATGCTGAACCCGCAGGACATCGAGAGTATTTCGGTACTAAAAGACGCGGCTTCGGCCTCTATTTACGGTGCCCGTGCGGTATTCGGGGTGGTATTGATCACCACGAAACCTGCTCCGGAAGGTAAAATGAGGGTTTCCTATTCGGCTAACTACTCGATCAAAGCACCGACCGAAGTTCCCGACAATATCACTGATTCCTATCCGTGGGCACAGGGTTTCAGCGACGCGTGGTCGCGCTGGAATGATAACGGTAGCACACCGACGGCCATCAACAAGACCATCGCCTTCTCCCCCGCCTACCTGGCCGAGATCAAGAGAAGATACGAAGACCCGTCGCTGCCGCGCGTGGAAGTGAACCCTACCACCGGTGAATATCAATACTTTTACAGCACCGACTGGTACAAAGAATTATACAAAAAACGCCTCAGCGCACAGGATCACGCGCTTTCGATCGCCGGTGGAACCGACAAGGCTACCTACTTGCTGAGCGGTCGTTTCAACAATCAGGACGGTCTGTTCCGCTACAACACGGACAAATACAGCATGTACAACTTCCGTGGTAAAGGCGGTGTGCAGCTGACCCCGTGGTTGCGTGTCGACAACAACACCGAGTTCTCGACAATGAAATACCACCAGCCATTGAACGTGGGTGAAGGAAGCGGTATTTACCGTAACATCGCCGACGAAGGCCACCCGCTGGCGCCATTGACCAACCCGGACGGATCGCTTTCATTCTCTGCGGCTTATACCGTGGGTGATTACTACTACGGCCGCAATGCGCAGGACCAGACCCGTCGTTTCCTGAAAAACCAGACCGCATTCAAGGCACAGTTCTTCGAAAAAGCGCTGACGATCAAAGCGAACATGACATTCCAGAACACCGACCTTGCTACGCACCAGGTCCGCGTTCCAGTGCCATACAGCCGTGCCAAAGGGGTAATCGGATACACCGGTACCAATACGAACGACATTGCGGAAAACAGGAACACGATCAACTACCTGGCAACGAACTTCTACGCGGACTACGTGAAATCGTTCAACAACGTACACAACTTCACCTTGCTGGGTGGTTTCAACTACGAGCAATCGACTACCACCAACATCGGCGCGCAGCGTAATGGTATCGTATATAGCGGTGCGGACGATATTAACCTGGCATTGGGACAAAGCATCGTAACCCAGGGTGGTTACCAGAAATGGGCGATCGCCGGTGGCTTCTTCCGTTTGAACTACAACTTCCGCGAGCGTTACCTGCTGGAAGTGAACGGACGTTACGACGGTTCTTCCAAATTCCCGACCGACCAGCAATGGGCATTCTTCCCGTCGGTATCTGCCGGATGGCGGGTATCTGAGGAACCATTCTGGCACCTGAGCCCAAAAGTCCTTTCGAATGTGAAAGTGCGTGCTTCTTACGGCTCGCTGGGTAACGGTAACATTGCTCCATACGCATTCAACGAGAAATTCGGGATTTCTCAATTGGGCCGTGTGATCAACGGTGTACGTCCGCAAGCTACCAGCATGCCCGGTGTAGTACCTAACGATTTGAGCTGGGAAACGGCTACCACAGCCAACCTGGGCCTTGATTTCCATGCCCTCAACAGCCGTCTCCAGTTCTCGGGGGATATTTACCAGCGCAACACGACGGATATGTTCACCGTGGGACCAACCGTGCCTGCTATTTATGGAACAGCCGTTCCAAAAGGAAACTACGCCGACCTGAGAACCAACGGATGGGAACTTTCCATCAACTGGGATGATCAGTTCACGATGGCTTCGAAGCCTTTCCATTACAATGTGCGATTCACATTGGCGGACTACAAAGCCACTATTACCAAATACAACAACCCCGACAAAAACCTGAGCGACTACTACGAAGGACAGCGCGTGGGTGAGATTTGGGGATACAAAGTTGCGGGACTCTTCAAATCGGCCGCTGAAATTGCCGAATCGCCTTCGCAAGCCGACATTCCGAACACGAATACGCGTAAAAACTATCCGGGTGATATCAAATTCCAGAACCTGGACGGCGATAACGTGATTTACCAGGGCCTGAACCGCGTGGGCAACTCGGGTGACAAAACCATCATCGGTAACTCCGAGCCTCGCTATACTTATGGCGTGAACCTCTCGGGTGACTGGAACGGCTTCTTCCTGGGCGCTTTCTTCCAGGGTGTATTGAAACAGAACTGGTACCCGTCGTCGGAAGCGCGTTTCTGGGGCCAATACAACCGTCCGTACAACTCCTATCCACGCTGGCAGCAGGACAACATGTACCGTGAGGAGCTGGGTAACTTCGACGCTTACCTCCCGCGCCTCGTGGGTTATGTGGCACAAGGTACCGGCCGCGCATTGCAGGTGGCCAACGACCGTTACATGCAGAATGTAGGTTACATCCGTTTGAGAAACCTGCAAATCGGTTATACCATTCCCGAGCGCATTACTTCTAAAATCCATGCACGCGATTTGAAAGTATATGTGTCAGGCGAAAACCTCTGGACATGGTCACCATTGTACAAATGGACCCGCGACACCGATGTTACCAGCATTTACGGATCTGACCGTGATCTCGGCGGCGGAGGCTCAGGTGACGGATACAATTACCCGATGTTGAAAGCTGTCTCAATCGGCTTGTCACTCAATTTTTAATGGAATTATGAAGACTAGAAATATATTAAACTATACCCTTGCCGTGATGCTGATCGCAACGGCAAGCTCCTGCGACCTCAACGAGGTGCCGGTGGATACCGCTACCAACGAAGCCGTTTTCGGCTCGGAAAATGGTTTGGACCTTTATGCCAACTCCTTTTACAACCTGCTTCCCGATCCGGATGCGGGGGTATTTCAAATCGACGACAACTCCGACTTCGTGGCACGAAATGGCGTGGATACTTACCTGGCTGTTAATGCATTAAGCCCTATTACCAGCGGTGGATGGGACTGGGGAAACCTGCGCAACATCAATTATTTCATCGAAAACACCGAAAAAAGCACCGTCCCTACCAAGAATCACTACCTCGGAGTAGCGCGCTTTTTCAGGGCTTTGTTTTATTTCGATAAGGTTAAAAGGTTTGGCGATGTGCCCTGGATCGATAAAACCATCGATGTAAAAGATGATGCGACCTTGTACGGCAAGCGAATGAACCGTTACGAAGTGATGGACAAAGTGCTGGCGGACCTGAACTTCGCGATCGAGAATATTACATTGACTTCCGACCCGTCGGTAACGCGCATTACCAAAAACGTGGCACGCGCTTACAAAACGCGCATTGCATTATTCGAGGCATCCTGGCGGAAATACCATACCGAGGACAACAAGCAGGCTACCGCCAATACCTGGTATGAAGAAGTAGTAAAAGAAGCCAACGCCATCACCGGTTATACGCTGCATTCCAGCGCTGCCGACCGGTCTTACCGCGAAATGTTCATTGCGAAAAGTGCTTTTGCCGACGAAACCATTCTTTCGGTAGCATTGAGCGCCAGCTTGCAGGTGTACAGCTCTGCCAACCGCCGGTTTATCAGCCCTACTTACGGAAACCGTCCGAGCCTGACCCGCCGTTTTGTAAATACCTACCTGAACCTGGATGGTACGCCATTCACGAGCAAAAAAGGTTACGAAACGACCCCGTTCGTGGAAGAGGTTAAAAACCGCGACCTGCGTTTGAAGCAAACCATCCGCACCGGCGACTACACCCGGACTGAAAACGGCGTACCGGTGATTGCACCACCGAATTTCAGCCAGACCTACACAGGTTACCAGCCGATCAAATGGTGCTACGACGAGCGCTTCCCGTTCGACGACGAAAGCCGCAACGACAATGCGCACATTATCATGCGCTATGGCGAGGTGTTGCTCAACAAAGCCGAGGCATTGACCGAACTCGATAAAATGACCGATGCCGAATGGACCAACACCATCGGAGCATTGCGCAAACGCGCAGGTATCACCGGCGCTACGCTGACGACCCTTCCTACCACGGCCGATCCTTATATGGTGTCGTTCTTCGGAGGCAAGTTCAACAATGCCGTATTGCTGGAAGTATTGCGCGAAAGAGGTACCGAAATGGTATTCGAAGGACTACGCCCGGACGATTTGAGAAGATGGAAAGTAGGTAACCTGTTCCAGGATGCCCCTATGAACGGAATGTACGTTCCGGCCCTGGGCGAATACGACCTGAACGGCGACGGCAAAAACGACGTGTATTTCTACCAGGGTACCAAACCTACATCGACCACGCCAGGCATTGCATTCGTGGACGTGAGCCCATCGACGGCCGTAGGCCGTATCCAGCTTTCCAAAGGCACTTCCGGCGAAGTAATCTGGAACCCGGGACAACGCGAATGGGCAGATAAGAAATACCTCTACCCTATCCCGGAAGCAGATCGCATCAAAAACCCTGCTTTGGGCCAGAACCCGGGCTGGTAATTTCTGATTCTGGAAAGTCTGGTTCCGGAAATCCAGTTATAAAAATCTAGTTCTAAAAATCTAGTTCAGAAATCCTTATTCTTTCTATCCCCGGTCTAAAGACCGGGGCAAAGGATTGGCATCAGAGGTTGTCGGCAACGACAACCTCTTTTTTGTCCACCGCCAGTCCCGTTGCCCCGGACTTTAGCCCGGGGATCAGATGATTAGGATTGATAAAAGATTGAGATCAATAGAGATCGATAAATGATTGGCAGGAACATTTTACATACAAAACATGATTTTATATTTTTATAATACATACATTTAATGACAAAATAGACTAAACCATTGTGTGCCAATGAAAGGGACCAATCTGGGCGAATTTGAAGAACTCGTATTGCTCACCATCGCGTCCCTTGCGGCGGAAGCGTACAGCGTCGCCATTTGCGACGAACTCGAACGGTACACCGGCCGCTCGGTGAAGCTGGGGGTGGTGCATGCCGTACTGAACAGGCTGGAAGAAAAAGGACTCGCCAAAAGCCACCTCGGCGATGCCAGCGCGACCCGCGGCGGTAAACGGAAACGTTTTTATGAAGTTACCCACGCCGGGAA
This sequence comes from Dyadobacter sp. SG02, assembly GCF_900109045.1. GTDB lineage: Bacteria > Bacteroidota > Bacteroidia > Cytophagales > Spirosomataceae > Dyadobacter. The sequence continues at coordinate 689,295 of NZ_FNYL01000002.1, read as the reverse complement.
GGTGGCGCTCATGCGTGCGAAGGAATTACGCGAGGCGATCTGGCGGAATATCCCCGGCTTTAACCTCGAAGGTTCGATATGAAAAAGGACCCGCAACCTCCGCAATGGGCCACCGCTTTTCTGAAATGGTACTGCCGGCCCCGGCTGCTCGAAGACCTGGAAGGCGACCTTTATGAATACTTTATTCGCAACCTCCGCGACAAAAGCCTGCGGCATGCACAACTGATTTACCTGATAGACGTGATCAAGTTCCTGCGACCGTACACCATCCGTAAAATAGAACCTCTCACTTTCCTAACCCATTTCATGATGATCGGCAGCTATTTCAAAACTTCGAGGCGTAACCTCGTCCGTAACAAACTGTTTTCGTTTATCAATATCATCGGTCTGGCTGTAAGCATGTCGGTAGGGCTGCTGGTGATCGCCATCGTGAACGACCTGCGTTCCTACGACGACTTTCATGAAAAGAAAGACCGCATTTACCGGGTCGTCACCAGGCATCAGGACGACGGTAAACCGCCGATGGACCTCGCTTCCACGTCCGTAAGAACCGCCCAACGGCTGGCGGGCGACGTGCCGGGCATCGAGAATTTTACGATTATGCGAAACGGCTTTTCGGGAGATGCCAAAGTGGGCCAGAACACCTTTCCATTCGAAGCCACCTGGGCTGACCAATCGTTTTTCAAGGTATTCACCTTCCCGTTGATCGCCGGCGATGCGGCCACGGCGCTCAAAGAGCCCTACTCGCTGGTTTTGACAGAGAAAACAGCCCTGAAATTGTTTGGCAATACCCATGTGGTAGGACACACCGTGCGCTTCGACACGCTCGATTACCAGGTTACCGGCGTGGCCCGGGACGTTCCCCACCTCTCGCACATCCGTTTCGATGCGCTGGTGTCGTTCGCTACCGCGGACGCTACGATGGGCAAAAAGCAGGACGGGTTTTACAACTGGGATAATGTGTGGTCCAACTACATATATATGACAATCCCTAAAAAGGGCGGCACGGCAGGCATACAGCGGGCGCTCGACCAGATCGGCACCGAGGAAAACAAAGTGCTGGTCCATAAAAAAGTAACGTTATCCCTCCAACCGATCAAGGATATCGCGCTGGGCCGGAAGCTTTCCAACAATATGGGGCCGCGCATCGAGCCGGTCACGGTCTGGATATTGGCCGGACTCGCATTTGTGATCATCCTTTCGGCTTGTTTCAATTACACCAACCTGTCGGTCGCACGCTCGCTCAGGCGCTCGCGCGAGGTGGGCGTGCGTAAGATCATAGGTGCGCACAGGAGCCATGTCCTGGGCCAGTTCATCGCCGAATCGGTAATGATCGCCTTTCTTGCGCTGCTGTTTTCTTTTGGGTTATACCTGTTTTTGCGGAGGGAATTCCTCTCACTGGACCCGCACGTTTCCGAGATTTTCACGCTAGGCCTGTCCTGGCGTTCGATACTCTGGTTTATAGCGCTGGCGGCATTCACAGGCCTGGCGGCGGGATTTTTGCCTGCGGTGTTTTTCTCCAAAATCAATGCGCTGTCTGTGATGAAAGATGCCTCGGGGCTCAAAATTTTCAGGCATCTCGGCCTGCGCCGGGTGTTGATCGTGACGCAATATGTCCTTTCGCTGATATTCATCGCCACTACCCTGGTGGGTTACAGCCAGTACAAAGGCTTTCTGAATTTCGACCTGGGTTTCAACACGGAAAATATCCTCAATATCAAACTCCGCGGAGCGGAAGCGGCAGCATTGAAAAAGGAGCTTGCGGAAATCCCCGAAGTAAAACAGGTTTCCCAATCGAGCATGATCACGAGTGTGGGCAGTATTTATGGCTTCGATGTAAAATATTACCCATCTGGCAAAGCAACGCAACCTGCCGATTCCGCATTGGTGTGGGTGAATACGGTGGATGAAAACTACCTGCCCATCCACAAGCACAAGCTGCTGGCCGGCAACAATTTCAAGCTACGCCCCGAAAAAGGAAATGAAAGCGAACTCATTGTAAACCAGCAGGTTTTAAAACGGTTCAATATCGGCGACCGCGACCCGCACAAAGCACTGGAACATATTATCGAAGTCGAGGGGCGGAAGCTCACCATTGTGGGCGTACTGAAAGACTTCCACTACGGAACCATGGAAAACAAGATCGAGCCGGTGATGTTCCGCTATTCGAAAAGCGAGCCATGGGGTTACCTGAACCTGGAAATCGCTTCCACCGACCTGGAAAGCACGATGGCGAAAGTCGAATCGGCGTGGAAACAGTTCGATAAAGTGCATCCGCTGAAAGCCAATTTTTACGATCAGGAGATCGAGAATGCGTACAGCGAACTCTCCATGATGGTGAAAGCCATCGGGTTCCTCGCATTTCTGGCCATCTGCATCGCCTCCCTAGGCCTTTTCGGTATGGTGGTGTTCACTACCGAAACCAAGTTGAAGGAAATCAGCATCCGCAAAGTACTCGGCGCCAGCGAACCCGGGCTGATATACCTCCTCTGCCGTGGTTTTATCACGCTCCTGGGCATCGCGGCGCTCATTGCCCTGCCGGTTACCTACCTGCTGTTCGACAAAGTGTTGCTCACCCGGTTCGCCTACCACCAGCCCATCGGCCTGGCTGAATTACTGGGCGGCGCATTGGTTGTAATGCTGCTGGCGCTCGTCATGATCGGCTCGCAAACTGCCCGGGCGGCCCGGAGCAATCCGGCGAAGGTGCTGAAAAGCGAATAGGCCATTGCCGTCAGATCGAACTGGCGGCAATTTTTTATTTGAGTTTTACTTTGAAATACAAAGTACTTTATAAATATTTGAACAAAATATACCGCAACTATGAATCTGATCAACCGCCTTGCCGCATGTTACGTTGAAGCGAAAGGGAACAAATGGTTCCGCTATTTCGCCACTTTTTGCCGCATTGGCGTGGCGCTGGCCTTTGTTCCTTCGGGTTTTGTGAAAGTTAGCGGAGAAAGGTTCACTGCGCTGCCTTCGAACCATCCGCTCGGGCATTATTTCGACGCCCTGCATTTGACCGGCTATTATTATACGTTCATCGGCGCCGGTCAGCTGATCACCGCCGCCCTGTTGCTCATCCCGCGTACCGCGGTACTGGGCGCGCTCATGGCTTTCCCTATTATGCTCAATATCACCGTGCTGGTACACGCCACCCGTTTCGAAGGCACGCGCATTGTCACACTCATTTTGCTGGCGAACATTTTCCTGCTTTGCTGGTACTTCGACAGGGTCCGGTACATATTGCCTTTCAAATGCGCCGAACTGGGCATACCGGAATACAAACCCCTCAACAACAAATTTCCGTTCGCATTCTTCGGGATGGTGATCGCCATTGTTGCTACGGTGATCATTGGCAACATGTATCTGTACAACATCCGCCCCGGCAACTCCGAGCTTGAATGCACCAACGGCTGCGGCGGGCCTAATGGTGACCCGGCTTGTAACCAGTTCTGCGACTGCATTTACAACCGGGGCATGCCGCTGGACACTTGCCTGAAAATTTACGAGAAGGCGTCAAAAAACCGTTAAATCATCGAAAAATGCCGGATACTCATGAAAATTACCAGTAAATAGTTTCAGCGCAACGACGTCGGCGCGGTATGTTACGTTTGCATTGTTTTTCGGGTGACCTGGAAACAACTTATCATTAGCCATGAAAATTAACACTTCGACACCGGCCCTGCGCTGGTGTTTCTTTTTTAGCGGCCAAACGCTGCGCCAGCTCAAAGAGGTGGTTTGAACGTTGCAAGAAATTTTACTTTAATTTATTTTATATAAAATTAAATTATATATTTGATCAGTAAGGTTAAGAACACATTTCAACTACTAACCAACCTGACAAATGGCAGCAATAGAAGTACCCGGCAACGCCCACGGCACCGGCAGAGCAAGAAGCAGGGTTTCCACCCGCGTAGATATGACACCCATGGTAGATCTGGGCTTTTTACTGATCACATTCTTCATGCTCGCGACTACGATGAGCAAGCCCACCTCGATGTCGGTATTCTTCCCGGATAAAACCACCATTATCGAGACCGAACCAATCCGCGCTTCCGGCGTTCTGACGCTTTTCCTGGGCGATCACGATCAGGTGTATTACCTCGATGGCATTGCCGCGGATGACGACCGTGCTTCTGCATCCCTCCAAACCACCCGCCCAGGATTTGAACTCAGGAACGTGATCTTCGCTGCGCAAAAACGTGTCGCCGCCCTGCCACGCCAGGGAAATGATGACCGCTCTCTGATCGTGGTGATCAAACCGACAGCCGTTTCGAGCTACAAAAACATGGTCGATGCAATGGACGAAATGGCTATTACGAAGTCGAGGCGGTATGCACTGGTAGACAAGCTTACCGAAGCGGAAACGAAACTGCTCGGAGACCGGCTGTCTGGAGACAAGATCACGCATTAGCCGAAATAAACGGAATCCGAACCTGATCAGCTAAGGCGCTATCTGCGATTTCCGCTCTGTGAACGAGAACCATAGCAGAATGGCGAAAGCGGTAATGAGCAACGGCGCGGCGATCAGGTTCACCACATTCCATCCCCAGCGGTCGAGTGCCGCGCCAGCTGTGAACGACGATATAGTGGCCACGGCATACACCATAAAATCGTGAAATGCCTGACTTTTGGCGCGGTCGCCCGCGGCGTAGGATTTGGTAAGCAATGCGGTACCACCGATAAACATGAAGTTCCAGCCGACGCCGAGAAAGATCAGTCCCGTGGTGAAATGGAACAATTCGGTGCCCGAAAGCGCGAGGGACAAATGCAGCAGGAATATCAGTATCCCGCATAAAATGACCCGCACCGCGCCGAAACGCTGGATAAGATCGCCGGTGAAAAAGGAAGGTACAAACATCCCGAGCACATGCCATTGAATGACAAGCGACGAATCGTCGGCATTGTACCCGCATATCTTCATGGTAATGGGCGTGGCGGTCATCACCATCAACATCACGGCAGAGCCTACCGACGACGAAGCGATGGCGCCGATGAAAGCAGGGCGTTTCAGAATCTCCGAAATCGGCCGCTCCTGTGCGCTTGTACCTGCGAGCGTGCTCTCGCGCGTATCGCGCCGGAGGCACGAAACAGCTACAACGGCGCAAAGTGACAATGCCATGATCGACAAATACGAATACAAAAACGGTATCTCACCTATATCTTTCGTAAACCGTGCGATCGACGGCCCTGCCACGGCGGCGAAAACCCCGCCGGAAACTACCCACGAAATGGCGCGGCTCCTGTCGGCCTCCTCCACCGACTCGGCCGCCGCAAAACGGTAATACTGCGAAAAACCCTGGTATGCACCGATAAACATATTGCCCACCACGAACAGCCAGAAATCGACCAGGTAAATGCCGAGCGACGTCAATGCCCCGGCCAGGAAACCCAGTCCGATCCCGAGCATAAAGCCTGGTTTTCGCCCGTATTTTTTCATAAACATCGAAGCGGGGATCAGCGCGGCGGCTGTTCCGATGCTGATCACCGCGACGGGCACCGTCGCCAATGCCTTATCGGCAGCGAGGTTGTACCCTACCAGCCCCGACAATGCGGCCACCAGTATCCCGGCCGTCTGAAAAAAAGCCTGACCAGCTACGAGGGGGAAGACGTTTGCCAGAAACCGGCCTTTTGTATTCATCGACATATCAGCTTTTCGATGGGTATCCAAACACATAAACCGCCGAATCTACATCAATGCGCCACTACATCCGAGCCTTTCAATAGGTTATTTCGCTCCGGCTGTTCCGTTTCGCTATTTTTAGCGTCGCACGGAAAACCTTTTGGCTATGCATATCCCTTCCCCCGACGAAGTCAGGACCATCACGGCGATCACCGACCCGGCGATCCGCAATTTGCGCATTACCCAATGCTACAACGAGCTTTCTGCCGCATTCATCGGCCGCACGGGCCCGGTGGCCAACTGGTGTACATTTGCTACCTGGGCTTCCAAACAGGCCGGACAGAGCATCCGGCGTGAAGATCTGCTCAGAAGCGTGGAAGCCAGGCTGAACCTCGGCCAAATGGAGGAATTGAAGGCACTGTGGCGCATTGCCGGCGAGCTGGGAATCGATAGTGCTTTACAACAAAAGCTGCTCGGCATTATCCGCAACACGTGGCTGGCGGGCATTATCGATAATATCAGCGAGGCCGTCGGACGTGGTAACCGGAAGGTATTCGAGGAAATCGGCTGGGAGTTCGCGCGGTTTCTTTCATTATGTTTTAAAGATCAAACCTTCAATCAGCAGCGGCTGGATGCATTTTGTGCAACATTCAGGCCCGGAAGCCCACCCGACGGCCAGCAATATCTGCAACAGGCATTTACCCATTACTATCACGCATTCTTCGAACAGGAACCACAGCTACGGACGGAATTGCAGCTGCTGGCCAACCTCGAAATCGGATTTCACGAGCAGACGCGCCTGCAACCGGAAATCGCGTCGTCGCTGAATGCAGCATTTGCGGTGAATAAGGAGATCGTCCGGAAGAAAATCATTGACGCTTTTTTCCCGCCCGAAAGCTGGCTGGCCCGCATTCGCCTGGGTTACCTGAAAATCACCGGCAAAACGTCCCGGCTGGATACCGCCATCGACCAGCTCCTGAACCGCCTCCAAGGCATGGTACGGGAACAGCTCACCGCACACCTCATGACGCTGACCTTGCCACCCGATCTGCGACTGTCGCTGGGCAAAGACCTCAACAGGGCCTACCCGGATAGTTTGCTTCAACTCTCATACGCAGGCCTGCTCGCGCTGCTCGCCGAGATCGATCCCACCCCCGACAGCGTTTCGCAAACCGGCGCCGTCGACTGGTCCGATCTCCGGGAGCGTATACACTACATCGCGGATTTGTTCCGCTGTTACCACCTCGACCCGGTTTTGTACGCTGCCGCATTCACATTACAACAGGTCGAAGCCATGAAAGCGGGAAAGTTGCCCGCCGGGAAGCTGTAAGATTGGCATGACAAAACCGCCGGAAAGCATGTACTCTCCGGCGGTTTTGTATTCAACATTCGACATTAGCGGGGTTACTCCTTTTGGATCTAGTTATCCGCGAGAGCCAGCGACGGATAGTCGATATATCCATCTGCTCCTGCCGAGTAAAAGGTGTTATAATCCGGCGCATTCAATACGGCATCCAAATCGATTCGGGTAACGAGGTCGGGGTTGGCCAGAAACGGCTGACCGAAAGCGATGAGATCAGCGACGCCCTCTTGCAATTTTGCTTCCGCAGTTTCGGGCGTGAAACCGTTACAGTAAATAAGGGTCCCTTTAAAATTCCTGCGAATGGCTTCCAGTGTTTCCGCTTCGATGTCGGGGCTTAACGAAATGTGAATATAGGCAATGCCCAGGTCGTTCAGTTTCGCAGCAAGGTATGCATACGTTTCTCGCACTTCGTTCCGGTCGTAAGGCGTCATGTCGTTATAAATACCATAGGGCGAAAAGCGGATTCCGATCTTTTCCTTGCCGATCGCGTCGGCTGTTTTTTGCACAATTTCCAGCACCGCCCTCGAACGGTTTTCGATCGGGCCACCGTATTCGTCCGTACGATTGTTCACATTCGGGTTGAGGAATTGTTCGAGCAGATAACCATTGGCATTATGAAGCTCAATACCATCAAAACCGGCCCGAATGGCATTTTGTGAGGCTTTTACAAATTCATCGACTACGTCCCTTACGCCCGCGGTCGTGAGTGCTTCCGGCTGCGAATGCGGCAGCATACCTTCCTGGTCGGTCCACATTTGCCCTTCGGCGGTAATGTCCGACACGCCTACCACACGTACGCCCTCGGGCAGGTTGTGCGTATGCGCTATCCTGCCTGTGTGCATGAGCTGCATGAATATCTTGCTGCCGCCCCGATGTACCGCGTCAGCTACATTTTTCCAGGCTTCGGTTTGCTCGTCACTGAAAATGCCCGGGATGCGCGCATAACCCAGTCCTTCGGGTGCCGGCGCGGTACCTTCCGTGACGATCAGCCCGGCGCCGTTGCGCTGGGTATAGTACTCGACCATGAGGTCATTGGGAAGGTTATTAATGGCCCTGGACCGGGTCATGGGCGCCATTACGACGCGATTTTTCAGGCGGAGTGTTTCCGTAATATATTCAGTCAGAATCTTTTTCATTTCACTTTGCTGATTGTTTGATACAGCAAAGCTATTGCGCAAGACAGGAACAAAATAACCTGATATGGCAAATAAATAGTCCTATCCGACAGATTGAAATTTCTTGGGCGTCTTGCCGTGATGCTTCGCGAACAACCGTCCGAAATGGCTTAGGTTGGTAAAACCCAACTGATAACCCACCTGCGAGACGGTCAGGCCCGGCTGCCGGAGCATCGATGCCGCCTCTTCCATCCGTGCGGTTTGATAATAGTTGTAGATACTGTCCCCGAACACCTGCCTAAAAAGCTGTTTCAGCTTCGTTTCACTCATATTGGCTAGTTTGGCGAGGTCGCGCAACTGGGGCGGCACCGAAAGATCGGCTACCAGTGTATCCCGGACGGTCATGAGCATCCCCGCGTCGAAGTTGTTGAGCTGGCAATGCTTTTTGTCTTCGCGCTGGGCCAGCTTGCTGAACACCTGGTACAGCAGCTCCTGGGCCTTCACTTTGTAATAGAACCGTTGCAGGGGATCGGCGTTTTCGCTCTCGAACAAGCTCCTCAACGTTCGCTCGAAGTCGGGGACCATGAGTAAATGGTACAAAAAGGTGCTGTTCGCTTTGGTGACGGTTTCAATGAGTTGGTTGGGCTCGGTGGGGCCGAGCAACTCGCGGAGCAATGCGGCCCCGACGCCTACCGACGTGAAATGGATTTCATGCCCGGGCGGAAACCGGATCTCGGAACTGAGATCGCCGGACGACACCTCGACGGACGCGGCGTGCGTTTTTGTACAATTAAAACTGCCCTCGCGGTTCGAAAGAAAGTTATTCGGGAATGCCGCGCTATAAAAAATGACTGTCACCAGGTCGCTGGAAGCTTCCGGCGCGATTCGTTTTAAAACAAATTCTTCGCGTAAGGTGTATTGGTGAATATGTAACCTGAAATCTTCACCGAGATCGATCCGCCTGATATTCCCCTGCCCCATTTTAGCCGGAATCCTCAATTCATCGCCCAGGACCGGCAAGCCGAACTGTTTGGAAAAATCCGCCAGAAAATCCACACCGGCGCCGGCTGAGAACTCGAATGTCATAGTATTATAGGTAAAAAGCGATGTCCGATCCTGCTATTAACTACGTCATGTAACAAAAATCAAAACCAACAAATTCACGATTTTACCGCCCAAAACTTGCTTGAAAAGCCGCATTACGAATATATTCGCCGCATCGTTAAATAGTATTTTTCTCAGGTATGCGTACAAGGAAGATCATTCCGGGTGTAGTTTTTTCGCTTATTTTCTCATTATCAGCAGTATTTGCACAAAACAAAGTCGACCTATCCAATGCCCTCAATGCCGCACGACTGAAAGCGGAGAAGGATACGGCCTGGCATAAGATCGAATTCGGGGCTAATCTTAACCAGGGGTCGTTTAGCTCCAACTGGACCGGCGGTGGTGTGAACTCGGTGGCGCTCGGTGTGTTTTTTAATGCATTGAACGAAAAGAAGACGGGGAAGAACTCCTGGCGCAATGATTTCCAGTCGCAATACGGCATTGTCCGCAACAAGGGACAGGAGAGCCGCAAGAATGCCGACCGCATTTTCTTCGATACCAAGTACAACCGCGAACTTTCCCCGAAATGGAGCTTCTTCGCGAACCTCAACTTCCTCTCGCAGTTCGCGGCGGGTTACGAGTACAGCGGCGCGTCGGATTCCATTCAATTTAAAAGAAAGGTTTCAGGACTGTTTTCGCCCGCTTACGTCACTGAGGCAATCGGTATCGAGTACCGTCCCGCACCCTATTTCTTCGTCGATCTGGCGCCCGGCGCATTGCGGCAAACCATCGTCGTCGACCGCGATTTGTACGTCAATACACCCGACCAGAAAAACTACGGCGTGCCCATAGGCAAGCGCGTACGTACGGAAGCCGCGCTCATCCAGCTCGTAGCCAACTTCGACAAGGATGTGGCCAAGGGCGTCAACCTGAAATTCCGGTACCTGATGTTTTCGAGCTTTCAAAACCCGTTGGAGATCGACAACCGCCTGGACGCCCAGCTGACTGCGAAGATCAACAAGTATGTGAATGTTAATCTCGGCGCCATCGTCGTGTACGACAAGGACCAGAGCAGCAAAATCCAGTTCGCCCAGGCATTGAGCATCGGCTTCCTTTTCGCACTGTAATCAGGCGGCAGCCAGTTTCCAAAGCGTGCCGTTGGGTGTAGTGTAATCTTCCAGAAGGCCTTCTTTGTGCAGCGCACGCAGCTGTTGTTCGGCGCTTTCGAAACTTTGGCCCGTCAATCCGGCGAATTCTTTGGCAGTCAGTGTCGGATATTTGCCGAACAGATCCTGCCAGTTTTTACTGTACCAGGCCTTGGGAGCGCCCGGATGCATTTTGGCAATCGCGGCCTCGAACACTTCATATGGTTTAAATCCATAAACTTTCTCGTACCGGCCCTCACGGTCGAATACCAGGAGCGTCGGAAAACCGCGGACAGACCATTCCGCCGCCAGCTGCAAGTCAGCCTCGAACATTGTCACGGCGTTGTTCTGATAGTCTTCTTCGAATAAAGCGGCGTCCAGCCCGGCGTGGTTCGCAGCATCTGCCAAATGCTCCCAGCGGGCAATATTCTTCTTTTCGAGAAAAACCATTTCCCTGATTCTCCGCAAAAATGCAATGGCTTTGTCCTCGTCCTGCATTTGCGCGGCTTTGAAAGCCACCGAAGGCGGATAGGACGAATGCAGCGGATCTTCCAGCCAAACGTCGCCGACAATGGGCATCTGGTAGTAGTGGCTCACCTCGTCCCAATGCGGTGCCACGTCGGTGGGCTTGCTGATTCCCCCGCTGTTGTAGGACCAGTCGGGTAGCAGGCCGCCCATCCGGTATTCGAGCTCCACGAGCTGGCCGTATTCCAGTTTCAGTTTACGTAGTTGCGGCTCGATGCCCCAGCAGGTGGAGCAGATCGGGTCGGTGAAATAAATGATTTTGACCGGCTTTTCCCCCGGTTCGATGGCCCCCGGTCCGGCGGCACCCGGTTCGTTTTCAGTGTGCACCGACGGCAGTTCACAAATGCCGCTTTCGGTATCGCAGAGCAGTGGATTGTTTTTCATACACGAAATTAATCCGACCATAGTTTCCAATTGTTATGCATTTCCCTTTGGTAACCGGTTACCTCTTGGAAACTACCGGGCCGCTTTTTAATTTTACACCTGACCCTATCTGGTAAAAAGATGAAAAAACAGGCCTCCTGCAATACCTCCCAGCAATGCCGGAAACGAATCCTGGCTATCAAAGACGCCATGGAGATACTTTCGGGAAAATGGAAGTTCCATATCCTGGGAACGCTGCTGCTCAACGACAAAATGCGTTTCATGGACCTGCTCCGCGAAGTGGACGGCATTGCCGCCAAAATGCTTTCCAAGGAACTGCACGATATGGAAATGAACCAGCTCATCACCCGCCGCGTGCTCGATACGAAGCCCGTCACCGTCGAATACGAACTCACGGAATATGGCCGGTCCGTAGAACCGATCATCAACGAAATTGCAGGCTGGGGCATGCTTTACCGCAGCGGTGTGGTGGCGTAATCAATTAAAAATAGACTTGCGGTTACTTAAAATATTTTTGTTAATTGCCGTTAGTCTAATGTATCAAATCAGCCAGCCATGCAGAGATTTCAACGATTATTTAAAGCAGCATTATCCGTAACTACCTGTGCCCTTTTGACTAACGCAGCCCACGCGCAGCTAAGCCTGGGATTGAAAGGCGGTGCTAATTTCAGCACGCTGGTGACCGAGAACAGCAACATCGACAATTTCAAAACCCGGGTAGCGCCTAACTTCGCGGTCGTTTTTAACTACCGGCTTTCGCCGGCGTTCAGCATTCAGGCCGAGCCGGGATTTTCGGGCCGTGGCGGCGTGTTCCGCCCGCAACAGGGACCTCCGATCGTAATAGTCCCCGGTGCGCCGAGACAGGTGGTGGAAAAAGGAGCGATCAAAATCGGCTATTTTGAATTGCCCCTGCTGGCCCAGTACCGGCCCCGCCTGACGGAAAAACTGGAAGCAATCATTTCCGCCGGTCCGGAGCTTCGTTACCGCGCCGGGTCGCGAAAAGAGGAGGCCACGATATCCACCTACGTGAACGACGAGAAAATCGGGACGGTTAAACACACCGAATCCTACTCGGGCGACGACGCAGGCAGCGCATTCGATATAGGCGCGGTAGCCGGGGCGGGCCTCGCCTACCCGATTGGCCGTTTGAAAGTGTTCGTGGAAGGCCGCTATCACCTCGGATTGCGTAACCTTTCCAATCGCGACGATGTCAAAGTTCACAACCGGGGCGCCTCGGCAGTACTGGGCGTGACGATTCCAATACTCAAATAAACCCATTTTAAACCCGAAAAGCATGTCATCCGTACCCGTATCCATTGCCGTTCTCCCTTTTGTGAACCTGAGCAACGACCCCGAAGAGGAGTATTTCAGCGACGGCGTTACCGAGGAGATCATCAACGTACTGAGCCGTGTGCCGGGCTTGCAGGTGGCGGGCCGGACGTCGTCTTTTACATTTAAAGGCAAAAGTCAGGACGCGCAATGGGTCGGCGGGCAGCTGCAAGTGGGCCATATTCTGGAAGGCAGCCTGCAAACTTCGGGTAGCCGGTTGCACATTACAGCGAAACTCTTGAAAACCGCAGACGGTGCTCAGGTATGGTCTGAAAAGTATGACCGGGCGTTGGAAGACATATTCGATGTGCAGGAAGAGATCGCGCAGGCTATTCTCGGGGCGGTTAAAATAGAACTATTGGGCGAAGAGCCGGTGATCGCGTTCAAGCGCTATACCCATCACAAGGAAGCTTACCAGCTTTACCTCCGCGCCCGGTTTTACCACAACAAATTCGGCGGAAGCGACGATTACCACAAGGCCATCGGGTATTTCCGGGAGGCGCTGGCCATCGATCCTTCGTATGCGATAGCCTATTCCGGCATTGCGTCCTGCTACCTGAATATGTGGTTTTACAGGCATTTACCGGCGGAAAAGGCTTTGCCGCTCATGAAGGAGGCTACCGAGCAGGCTCTGGCGCTCGACAACGCCATTGCCGAGAGTTACCTCGCGCTCGCACGTATGCAAATGCTGTACGAGTGGGATTTTACAGCCGCATCCGCATCTTTCCAAAAAGCATTGGAACTGAACTGGAACACCGCCGACCTCCACGGCCAATATGCGCTATACCTCGCCCTCACCGACCGCCCCGCCGAGGCCGGGCAGGAAGCGGCGCAAGCGCTGGCGCTCGAACCGTTCTCGCTGATCAACAATTTCTACGCGGCTTATGTGTACTGGATTTCGGAGAGGTTCGATCTGGCCGTGGAACAGGGACGCAAGCTGGTGGCGCTTGACCCGTCGTTCTGGGGCGGGCATATGCTTATCGGACTGAACCTGATCACATTAAAACAGTACCCGGCGGCCCAGGACGCGCTCGAAACGGCACTGGAAATCAACTACAACGGCATTACGCTGAGTGCCTGCGGTGTACTTTTCGGGTTGTCGGGCGAAACGGAAAGTGCGGGGGATATTCTTACGCAAATGGCTTCACTGGGGAAAACCAGCGTCGTGGCAAACTACGACCTGGGCATTGTGAACGCGTCCATCGGAAAAAAAGAGGTTGCAGTGAATTATTTCCGCGCGGCAATCGACAAACACGAGCCGCCGATGCTGTTCTTTAAATACATTATAAGAGATTGGCTTTCAGGAAATCTGTACGACGACCGATACGAATCATTGATTAATCTCCGCCATTAATTTTACAAATAATATATTTCCGTTACAACATCAAAATTTTATTCTACCTTTGGCACTTAACAAAAAAAGTAACAGTATGAACAAGGGAAGAGTAAAGTTCTTCAATGAAACGAAAGGTTTTGGTTTCATTACTCCGGAAGATGGCGGAGATGACATTTTTGTACACACATCAGGTCTCAAAGACAATGTTCGTGAAAACGACGTTGTTACTTACGAAGTTGAGAATGGCCGCAAAGGATTGAATGCAGTCAACGTTACATTGGCCTGAGCAATCATATACACGGCAGACGAATAATCCTCCTTTCCCGGGAGGATTTTTCATTTCAGAACTCGTAACCATCCGTTTCCCATGGCATTTATCGATATTGTTCTTCGCCCTCCTTCGTACGGATGGCAGGATGAACACGGAAATCTGATCAAACCCCGCCCCGGCCAGATTTTCGCCGAATTCTTCAAACGGTTAAATGTCGTGCAGGACAAGCGGAACTGGCTATCGCTGATGAGCTGGGTGAAAGTGCTCTGTATGGTGCCGTTTCTGGCACTTTTTATTTTCAAATTTTTCAATCTCTGGCTGTTGCTGGCGGCATTTGTGTATAGCATGTTCATCATGGGTACGCATGGCACGATCTGGCACCACCGCTATTGTACACACGGCGCGTACAAGTTTAAGAACCACTTCTGGCGGGTTTTTACGCAAAATCTCACGGTTTGTATGATCCCGGAGGAAATATATGTGGTCTCGCACCACGTACATCACGCCAAATCCGACCGTCCCGGCGATCCTTACAATGCCGAAGCCGGGTTTCTCTATTGCTTCCTGGCCGATGTAAACCATCAGCCGATCGCGTCCGACCTCAGCGAACGGGAGTACGACCGCGTGAAATCGCTCATGCGGCATACCGGTGTGATCGCCAATTCCTATCAGCAATACCTCAAATGGGGCTCTTACCAGCATCCCGCAAGGGCAGTCCTCTACTGGCTGCTCAACTGGTCGTTCTGGTACGCGGCATTCTTCCTGCTCGGCGGCCACGCGCTGGCGTGTACATTGTTCGGCGCCGCCGGTTTCTGGGCAGTGGGCGTGCGTACTTTTAATTATGAAGGGCATGGAAAAGGCGAGGACAAGCAACGTCCGGGAACCGACTTCAACCAGAACGACAAGTCGATCAACCAGCTTTGGCCGGGTATTGTGGCCGGTGAATGGCATAACAACCACCACCTTTTCCCCAAAAGCGCCCGGAGCGGCTTTCAGCCCCATCAGGTGGATCTTGCATGGTATTATATCAAATTAATGAGCAAGCTCGGCGCCATTTCCAGTTACCACGATTCCAAAAAACAATTCCTAAAACAATACGAATCGCCCTACCGCGAGGCGAAGCAAAATACCGCGGTTGCCGAAAAACACTGATCTCGGGCTCCTGCCCATTCCGATAGATTGCGCGGTGTTGTATCTTTACAACTCCGATGAGCACCGCATTCGTCAAGTGGTTTCTGGTTGTTGTTACCCTTCTCCTGCCGCAACTTCCTTCGTGTGCGCAGCAGGGTAACCCGGCTGTTGCCCATAAAAAAATCAAACTGCAAAATATTTCCATCGACGACGGCCTCTCGCAGGGGTACGTGAGCCGGGTTTTACAGGATAAAACCGGTTACCTGTGGATCGCCACCGCCGACGGCCTCAACCGCTATGATGGCTACGAGTTTGTAGTGTACCGAAACAGCCCCGATAGCCGGTCGATCGCCTCCAATTCCATTAAAAAAATGTGTCTGGACCGCGACGGAAGGCTTTGGATCGCCTTCGCCCAGGGCGGCTTGGATCTGTTCGATCGCGGTTCGGGAACGTTCATGCACGTGATCCCCATCGGAAGCCGGCCCATTACGACAGATCCCGACGGTTTTTCGTTCCTCGGCCCTTACCGCAACGGCGTGGCCTTTATACGGGACCGGCAAATATTCGGCGTGGACGCCGGGCTGCGGATACGGCCATTGTCGGCCGCAAAGGATTCGGGGAGACCCGTCTGGGGCATTATGCCCGACATTCACACCTCGGCCAACGGGCGGATATGGTTGCTCGATGCGCATTCCTCCCTCTACGAGCTGCAAATCGACACCACCGCCAACCGGTACCGCTTCGTGGAGCGTGCCGTTCCCGCCGCATTGGCCCCGGGCAATGCACCTAAGGAATGCCGCCAGTTTTTCGCCGTAGACGAATTCAACGGGCTTGTTTACTTTCAACAATACAACAATCTGTACCGGCTGAACCTGAAAACCAATGTTACCGACCTGTTCATGCAGCATACCGGTTTCTGGACATTCCTGTTCAGCGCGGTCGACCACAATGGTAATATCTGGTTCTCCAACTACGGTAAGCTCTATTTCGTGGATACCGCCGCCCGCAAGGGATGGTTTATCGAAAGTGCCGATCGCGACATCGAGAAAAAGAACGTATCTACGGACGGCGCCTGTTACCTCGACCATACGGGCAATATCTGGGTCTGCACGCTGGGTTACGGTTTGACGAAGATCAATTTGCGGAACGCCAGTTTTCACCATGTCAAGCGGGAGCGGGCGATTAATTTTTCGAGCAAGAAAATCTATACGAGCGTCCGGGGCGACTTGCGGGTTACGCCCTGGGAAGGCGAGGACTGCCTTTTTGATACCATTCAAAAAAAACTTGTGCCCGGCGAAGTTCAATTCAGCGACAAAGGCCTTGAAAAGAACGGCCGGGCTGTTCCGCTTTACCCGTTTACGCCGGGATCGGGCAAAATCCCCGCCGACATTCTCGAACACGGCAATTATTACCTGCTGCCGGTGCACAACAGCCACATATGCCTGATCGAGCCCGACCGGAACTTCGCAACCGTTCTTTACAAGGAAGATCAGATTGTGTACGAATGCCCATACCTGCTGGCGCCCGGGCATCAGGTGTGGTTTGTGGCCGACAACCAATTCCTGCGCTCGCTCGACCTCGCGTCCGGGCGCTACCTGAATATGCCCCTGCCGGTACAGGCGGGGCTTGCACGCGAGACGATTGCCCGCGACAGAAGCGGCAATATCTGGCTGGCGGTAGAAAACGGCATCGCCGTTTACCGGGCAGCCACACGCACGTGGCGCACGTATTTGCATAACCCGAACGGAGGGTTGCAGCCCGGCGGCATACTATGCTTTTTCTTCTCCACCGCTGATCCGGAGCATGCCTGGATAGGTTTTGAAGGAAAAGGGTTTTGTAAAATGAATGTTAAAACCGGTGCCTGCCGGTACTATACCATGGAAAACGGGTTGCCTAACAACGTCGTTTACGGCATCATGCAGGATAAGACCGGCAACCTGTGGATGAGTACCAACAGCGGATTATCTTCCTATAATGCCAGGAGCAACCAGTTCCGCAACTATACATTCGAGGACGGCCTGCAAAGCAACGAGTTCAACCGGTACTGTTTCGCGCAGTCGCCTTCGGGAGCGATGCTCTTCGGGGGAGTTAATGGCGTCAACTACTTCCATGCGGCCGATATTACTTCGCGAAGATCGGAGACGCGTGTATGGCTTACCGATATGCTCGTGAATGGCAAGACCGTCAGGCCCCATCAGGAAATGCATTTACGCCACGACGAAAACATGATCGCCTTCCGCTTTGCATTGTCGGACCTGACCAATCCCAAACAGAACCAGTTTACATGCAAACTGGAAGGCATCGATCAGGATTGGTCGCGGATGAGCACCGACCATCATGCAGTCTACACCTACCTTCCGCCCGGCGATTACGTATTCAGGGTAAAAGGCATTAACCGCGACGGGGCTGGCGCCGGCAATGAAATCCGTTTCCCGTTCAACATCGCTACCCCGTGGTGGCAAACATGGTGGTTCCGCGCGCTGCTCGTCCTGGCGGTAGGCGCGACGGTTTACGGGCTGTACCGCTACCGCCTGGACCAGGTTTTACGCTTGCAGGCCATGCGCAACCGCATCAGCGCCGACATGCACGACGAAATCGGCAGTACGCTGAGCAGTATCAGCTTTTACAGCCAGGCATTATTGATGCAAAACCCCGACGAGGCACAACGAAGCGTGCTCGAAAAGATCAAATCCAATGCGCAGGATGTGCAGGACGGGCTAAGCGATATCGTGTGGAGCGTAAAGGCGGATATGGACAGTTTTGAAAGCCTGCTGATAAGAATGCAACGGGTGGGGAACGAGCTGCTGGAACCCAAGCATATCCACTTCCATTTCAATGCCGACGCCAGGCTGAAAAGCCTGAACATCGACATGATGACCCGCAAGAATTTCTACCTCATTTTCAAAGAGGCACTTCACAATGCGGCCAAGTATGCGCAATGCGGTAATGTATGGATCGATATCTCGACAACCCGGCAGCAGGTGGTGATGAAGATCCGCGACGACGGCAAGGGGTTTGACACAACCACGCAAAGCAACGGTAACGGCCTCGGTAATATGCAGCATCGCGCGGCTTCCATCAAAGGCGAACTGGGAATCCATTCCAGCCCCGGCAAAGGGACGGAGATCATTCTTTCCATCAAAACCCCGCATCAGTAGCAAATATTTGCTATTCACTTTCCTGTACGGGTAACTTACATTTGTCCATGGCCAACCGGATCGTAATTTTCGATGACAATGAGGAGCGCTTGAAAAGCGTGGAAATGCTGCTGAACCTCTCTCCCGATTTCGAATGTGCAGGTACATTCAAAAATTGCAACAATTTGCTGGAAGACATTGCCCGCACGGCACCGCATCTGATATTGATGGATATCGACATGCCCGGAATGAACGGCATCGAAGCTACCCGGCTGATCCGCAAGCACTACGACCTGCTGCCGGTCATTATCCAGACGATTTTTGAAGAAAACGAAAAGATATTCGATAGCCTTCGCGCCGGTGCCAATGGCTACCTTTTGAAAAAAACCAATCCCGATAAGTTCCTGGAAAGCCTCCGCGAGGCCCTCGATGGTGGTGCGCCGATGACCGGCAGCATTGCCAGTAAGGTTTTGCTGTACTTTTCAACCGAGCGGCAATCCGCGAACGAATACCACCTCACCGAAAGGGAAAAGTTTATCCTGGGCCTGCTTGTGAAAGGATTCAGCTACAAAATGATCGCCAACGAATGCAAAATCGCCTACAATACGGTGAACAACCATATCCGCAATATCTACGACAAATTGTACGTGAACAGCGCCACGGAGGCGGTGAGCCTCGCCATTAAAGAGCGGCTGGTTTGAAATAGCGATACCAGGAAAGCAGAATCATCAACCCTGCGCGTTTCATCGAAATACGTAGAATAATTTCTATCTTGGCGACTATTCCGTACGCATTTAGTTTTGCCAGTGAAGAACAAAAGCACCCGTTTCTCTTACCTCTTTCTGTGTTTGATGGTCTGCAATGCCTTCAATGCCTGGTCCCAGGCCGGGCTACGCGAATTTCGCATGGAACATTTTACCGATGAGGCCGGCCTGCCTCAAAACAGTATCTACGGCATTGTGAAAGACGACCTGGGGTATATATGGCTCTCTACCGAGCGGGGCCTGGCCAGGTTCGACGGGAAGAATTTTACGGTTTTCGACAATTTTGGTAAAACATATTCCTCGGCCAGCATAGGCGTGTTCCGCATCGATCCACGCCCAGAACCCTCCGGCTTTTTCGCAACCAACACCGACGGGGATTATATCCATGTCCACCACGGCAAGGCTGAAAGGGATACGGCAGTCTTTCGCTTTTTAAAACGACAACCCTTCCTGTTTCCCGGAAAGGAAGAAGGACAGGTGATGGAGCGGCTTCCGACATTGTATTATGGAAACCCTTTCCCGGTCTATTCCGTATTTCCTGCCGGTTACGGCCGTTTTTTTGTCTTTACCGGGAAGGTGCTCGAATATTATTCCAATAAAAAGTTCGCCGGAAGGGTCTCCTGGATCGACGAGGAATCAAGGAATTTCTTTCAGATGGGAAACAGCCTTTACCATCTTAAAAACGGACAGCTCAACCGGTTTACCCCCGATTCGGGAACGCTCGGGGTGCGGCAAGTCAGTTTGAAAGGTGCATTGACCGACGAGCCTTTGTACCGGCGCGGCAAATACCTGCTGCTCTGGAACAACGTCACCAACCAGACGTTTATACAAGTCGGTCAGTCGGTTTACCGCCTCCTGCCCGAAAAAAACGGCGACCTGAAAGCCACGCTGATATTGAGCGGATTCAACTTCGACAAACAGCAGCTCACTGCCGTGTACCACGACGAAAAAGCCCATCGTGTGTTCATCGGCAGCCAGTTCACCGGTCTTTTTGTATTTACACGGAACAAGTTTACGACGCTCGCGACGCCATACCCCGGGGCCGACCAGGTGTACGGCGGCCAAGCCCTTCTGAATAAAAACAGCATTTTATCCAATCAGGGCATTGTGTACATGGCCGATGACTCGGGCAATACCACCAGCCGGCAGTTCCCGCTGATCACGACCAGCGTATTTTGGGCCAAATCGAGCATACTGAGGGATGACAAAGGCTTCATCTGGTGCAAACGCGCCGAAAAACTGATGATGTTCGAACCGGATGGCTCGGCCATCAGAGCGAGCTGGATATTGCCTTCCGAGGTCACCCAGCTCTACCAGGGCCCCGACAAAACGATCTGGATCCAAACCCGCAAGGAGGGCCTTTACACGATGACGGCCCCGCTCGCCGCCGGCAGCCGTCCTGCATTGTTTCTGAAAGGTCCGCTCATTAACATATCGTGGGTGGTCGAACAGCCGGCCGGCACACTCTGGGTCGGTACGGGCCAGGGGCTATTCCGCATTTCGAGGAAAACGAAGCAGGTATCGGCGATCAAAGGGCTGGAAGGCATGTATGTACGGAGCCTGCACATATCGCCGAACAATACGGATATCTGGATCACGACCTACAAAGACGGCTTTTTCCTCCTGCGAAATGGAAAACTCACCCGGTTTCCACTCGACCGCAAGGGATACCTGGCCAATGCGCACTGCATTGTAGAGGACAAAAACGGTTTTTTATGGATACCGACCAACCGGGGGCTGTTCCAGGTGCTGAAAAAGGACCTGTGGGATTATGCCGATAAGCCCACGGAAATCTACTACCACCACTATTCAAAAAACGACGGCTTCAATAGCAATGAATTCAATGGCGGATGCCAGCCATGCGCCGTCCGAATGCCTTCCGGGGTCGTATCGTTGCCTTCCATGAACGGACTGGTGTGGTTTAAACCCGAACAAATATCGGCGGAGATACCCGACAAGAAGATCGTCATAGACCGGATCGATATCGACCGGAAAACCGTGGTGGCGCCGGGGAAACGCATTACTTTTTTGCAAAACCAGAAGCAGCTGAGGTTAGAAGTAAATACATCTTTTCTGGGTAATGACTACAATGTTGAATTTTCCTATACGCTCACGAAGCGCGGCAACGCGCCTACGCCCGCCGACTGGCTGGCCGTAGACGCGCCTGTTCCCAACAAGGCGACAATCACCATTTCGAGCCTCGGGAAAGGGCATTACACTTTATATATCCGCAAAAAGAATGGTTTCGGCACGGACAATTACGGCTACGAAACCGTCGATATCGACGTTCCGCCGTTCTGGTACCAGACGTGGTGGTTTTACCTTTCAGTCGCGCTGGCAGTGCCCCTGGCGGTGTTTTTCTACCTGAAACACAGGATCAGGTCGGTACAGCGGCAGAGCCGGCTCCTCGAACTTCAGATCAGCGAACGAACCAGCCAGTTGCAGGGTACGTTGCGCGACCTCGAAAGCTCACAAAACGAGCTCCTTAGCCAGATGCACCTGCAATCGCGGCTGATGGCTTCTATTGCGCACGACGTCCGTTCCCCGCTGGGCGCGGCCATTATCGTCGCCGGCGAAATGCAGAAAATGATCGAACGGCAGGAATTCGGAATGGTGTCGCTGTTTGGGAAAAACATCGAAGATGCATTGCGGATGGTGAAGGGCTCGCTGGAAGATCTGCTCGCGTACGTGAAAATCCAGGTGTACAAACACGAACCCAAGAGCGAAAGAGTGGCGCTGCAAGAGTTGCTGGAAGAGAATATGCAGCTCTATGGCAAAAACACCAAAATCAATTCCAACACATTTCTGAACCTGATTCCGGCGGGTACTTTCATCGACACCCACCAGCAGCTGCTTAAAATCGTGATCCACAACATCATCGATAATGCCAACAAGTTTACCGATAACGGTGAGATCAGGGCGTACATTTCCCGACGCGACAACCGGTTGCAGCTGGTGATCGAAGATACCGGCCGTGGAATTTCGAAGGAACTGCTTGCGTGGTTTATGGAAGACAAGGCATTGGCGCCCGCTTCGCAGACGGGCATCGGCCTGGCGATGATCAGGGAACTGGCGCCTTCGGTGACGGAACGCATTGAAATGGAACGACTGGAACCGGGAACGAGAGTTACACTGACGTTCCGTGCATATTCGCAAACCTCCTGATCGGCTCCCCGGACGGCGGCTCCCGGAGTGCGACTCCCGGAGCGACGACTCCCGAAACTACTCCTCCCGCAGCTTTTTCGCCAGGTCGATCACATTATCTACACCCAGTTTTTCAAAAATCCGGGCTTTGTAGGTACTCACGGTGTTGGACTGAATATCGAGTTGGGCGGCTATTTCCTTTACCCATTTACCGGCAACCAGCAGATCGGTAATTTCCCTTTCACGCCCCGAAAGGCTTTTGATCCCGACCGGGCGCTTCCGGTTCTGTTTACCGAAGGTGGCCACGTCGAGCAACCGCTCCTGTATGGCCGGGCTCACGTAGCGGCTTTTTTTGACGACCGTCACAATGGCTTTGACCGTCTCGCTTTTTTCGGCAGTTTTGGAAAGAAAGCCGTTTGCCCCGGCGGCGATAAATGCCAGCGCGTTCTTTTGCTCGTCGGCGGCGGAACAAACCAGAATAGGCGCATCCGGCTGGAACTGGCGGATGCGGCCGATCATCCCCGTGCCTTGTCCTCCCGGAAGTTCGATATCGAGCAGGATCAGGTCGTACGGATTGCCGCGCATAGTGGCAATGGCGTGGTCGAAACTTTCCGATTCGGAAATACTGGCCTGACTGTAAAGTTCCTGTAATACGATTTTCATACTCATCCGAACCAAAAAGTGATCTTCAACGACGAGGATGTTCATGACCTGCATGTATTGTGGTGGTTTGGGCTGTAAAATAACACGCAATTGTAGTAATAATTCGGAAATTTTTAGTTCCAGTTTAAACCAAAACGGTTTCCGTTTTTCCGCCGGTTGTCTTGTGAATGCTCCGTTTGTGAACCTGGGTTGAGATTGAAACAGAACAAACCTACCACCGACGGGATGTTTCAATTTTTTGGTATGCGAAATAGTTTTTATGCACTAAGGTCTATTAAATAGAATTAATACTATTTAACAATAAAAATAATTCGCTATATCAATTTGGGTATAATATCTAAAAAGCCTCCCACGCACAAAAAAAGGGTTCGTAAACCCAAGATTTACAGACCCTTTACATTAAATTATACCGGTTTACTCAACCGGCTCCGGCGTAACTCCGGATATCAAAGACATTGAAACCCAACACAACCGGGTTTCCCGGAGCGGATTTGAAACGGATTGTCGTCGATCCGGGAGCTATGGTAATGCTGTTGGAAAGTACGGAGGATGATATCGGGCAGTAAACAGGCCAGTCGCCCATGGCTACCAGGCCTTTGATGATCAACTGCTCCGCTGCGGTAAAGCTGGCGTCCGACGTGAGGGTAAGGGTAATGCCATCGGCGGCGAGTAGAGAACCTACGGCGTGGGTAAAGCTTCCGGTAGTTCCGAAATAGGTCTGCCAGTCAGCGCTGTCGATCCACGGCGGAGTGGATGGCGACGCCCATGCCTGGTGCAGCGACGAGGAATTGTACCACGGCCCCGGCGTGACGGCAACCGTTGCGAAATGATCGAATTCGACGGACACGGTGACGTTGCTGGATGCAAACTTCCTGCTCACATGAAATGCGGCCGAGCTGCCTGTCCACATTCCGAAATAGTTGGGATCGTCGCCGGGCACCCAGGAATCGGAAACATCCGGGTCGTCGTGGGCGGAGTTAAACGAGAAACTCGTTCCCGAAGAAGCCTTCAGGGTATTTTTGAGGTCCGAAAGCGAAGGCGAGAAATCGGCAGGTTTCGCATTGGGTCCTTCATAGGGTTCCAAAACAGCCTGCGCGCTCTGGATCAGCAGCTGTGTGGAAAGGTCGGAGCGCCCGATGTTGGCTACCTCAGGCGCATTTACCAGCGCCCATTGAAGCCAGACGGTCGGCAAGGTATTGGTGGGCGGGGGTGGCGTGATCGTCTTTAAGTAAGCCTGCCACGCTACATAAGTCTCCGCACCGATGTCCTTCACAAAAGCGCTTTCGGGGAATGAAAGCCCATTGACCACCGCCGCATACTGACTGAAAAACGTAGGCTGCTGATAAATCCAGCGGTTGTATTTGAGCGTCACAGGCGGAATTACATTGAAACAATCCCAAAGGCCCTGGTCACTCGTGGGCACTGCGGGCGGTTGCAGCAACTGGAAATGCAGGTTCGACAGGTTCAGGCTGGCGGCCAGCTGGTTGTACCACCCGTCGGTAATGGCCGTCATCGCCTCGGTAGGAGTATCGTAGGTAGTGATCATTTTGCTTCCTGAAAGATGGTTTCCGCACACACGGGTAAAATCAGAAAAAAGAAGGCCGGTGTTACCCGGCCTTCCCGAAGAAAACACTACGCGGTCGCGAGGCTGTTCGGAATGAACGCTTTGGCGGATTCGAAAAGTGAAACGCCAAGATCCGTAGAGTGGCCGACAAATTCACCTGCCGACAATACATTCACACCCAGCACAATGGGAACACCCGGAATGCTGCTGGTCGTGATGGTCATATTGCCTTCCTGGTTAAATTCAACACGGTTGGAAGACGAACTGCCACTATCGTTCGAATAGAATGGCCAGAAACCGGACGAACCGCTGGTCGTGATCGTCTGCTGATCCACAGAAGAATACTTGGCATTGGAGGTAACGGTAATAGACATACCCGACGCCACGATCACGTTGGCGCCGAAATACTGCATGTTACCGTTCGGGCCAAACGTATTGTTCCAGTTGATCGACGACTGATCGCTCCACGGGTTACCGGTTTGGTTGGCGAATGCCAGGCCCATGGCCGAAGAATAATACCATGCGCCCGGCGTATTGGCCAGCACGAGGACGTGTTCGAAACTGGCGCTGACGGTGATATTGCTGGAAGCAAATTGTTCGCTGAGCGACGATGTGGAGCTACTGCCGCCCCACAATCCAAAGAAGCCCGATTTCGAGCCGCCTGCCCACGAGCTGCTCACATTTTTGTTCATCGTACCGCTATTGAAGTTGAACGAGCGTGAAGGGGAGCTGGCTAATTGGGTTACCAGGTCGGCGTAGTTCAGTTGCCAGTCGAAGTTGGCGGGCAGGCCCTTTTCGGTGGTATACACTAATGTAAGCTCGTTCTGTGCGGTAGCGATCGGGTCGAGCAGAATGGCTGCATAATCGGAAGAACCGATATTGGCCACCTCCGGCGCGTTGAACATCGCCCAGTTTCTGAACATCGTCGGCATCTGGTTCATGGTCACCCCCGACTGTGTTTGTACGTAAGCATGCCAGGCGGCATAGTTTTCCGCTCCGATGTCCTTTTTCACATCGATTGTCCGGGTGGGAACCAAAGCCGAAAGCAAGCCACGGTAATTGTTATAGAACTGGTTACCGCCGCTGGCTACAAACTGGGCGGTCAAAGTTTTCGGGGGGATATTGTTGTAGTAAGCCCAGAAAGTCGGGTTCGCGGCAGTACCGCTGGCAATCGGCGGTGCTGGCTGGATAATCTGAAAAGAATCCTGGCTTTGGCCCAATCCCTGGATCAGCCCGTTGTACCAGCCGTTTTGTAGGTCTAGAAAATCGCTCATTGTGACGTATGAATAATCCCCTGTTGTAAGACGTGCAGGATCCGTCCCCGTAATAATGCCTTTACAGGTAAGCCCGTTTTTTAAAGTGGTTGCTGAGCTCCACATTACAAAAGCTTTTGCCTGACAAAGGTTCGTAGAAATAATTCTTCAAAAACGACTACAAACACCTGTTTTGAAAAACACGTGTTTACACTTGGGGGGAAGGGCCGCCTGTTATCACCTTACCGCATACTCGCTCGGTGTTTTGCCAAACTGCTTTTTGAATTCCTTGCTGAAATACTTGCGGTCGTCGTAGCCAACCGCGTAGGCGACTTCATAAATAGTCATTTTCTGCTGCCGTAGAAGCTGCGCAGCCCTTTTGAGGCGGATCGATTTGAGGAAATCATTGACCGACAGATCCGTTACCGCTTTGAGTTTCTTGTAAAGTACCGACTGGCTCATCCCGATCTTTTCGGCCAGCATCGGCACGCCAAAGTCAGGGTTATCCATCAGTTCTTCCGTGATAGCGACGATCCGCGCCAGGAATTGCTCGTCCACGGATTCGATCACGACATTCTGCGGCTGCAAGGTGATCTGGCGGCTGTATTTCTGCTGCATCAACTTCCTGGATGCCAGCAGGTTCCGCACGTTCAGTTCCAATAACTGAATGCTGAACGGCTTGGAAATATAGGCGTCCGCACCGGTTTTCAATCCGCTAAGCTGGTGGTTCAGAGAGACTTTGGCAGTGAGCAGGATCACCGGGATGTGGCTTGTGCGTTCATCCGTTTTCAATTTCGTACACAATGCAAGCCCGTCCATTTCGGCCATCATCACGTCACTAATGATCAGCTCGGGAATGCATTCCGTAGCCATACCCCAGCCTTGTTCGCCGTTTTCGGCCTGCACAATGCGGTACCGGTCGCCCAACGCTCCTGCGATAAACGTCCGCACTTCTTCATTGTCTTCCACGAGCAGCACCACGGGCCTATCCTCGCCCGCCAGCGGATCGGGCGCCGGTAATAGCTCCGTTTCTGCCGCCAGATAACCCTCCTCCTCAGCAAGGCTTACCGGCGTTTCCAGTTGTTCCGCCGCGAAATGCTTGCTTCCCTTCAATAATTTGATCGTGAAGCAGGTCCTGCCCTTCCGGTGCTGTTGCTCCACGGCGCTTTCCACGGTCAGTTCCCCCTGGTGAAGTTCCACAATGCTTTTTGAAAGCGCCAGCCCGACGCCGTAACCGGTATTCTGCTTGCCATGGTCGTAGATCTGGAAAAAATTGGCAAACAACTTGCCCAGGTACTGCGGCGCAATGCCGATGCCGTCGTCTTCTATCCGGATTTGCACAAAGCCGTCATGCTCCGACACTTTCAGGGAAACCTTGCCGCCGTCGTGTGTAAACTTGTAGGCATTGCTGAGCAGGTTGAAAATCACCTTCTCCATTTGTCCCGCGTCGAAGTAAAGCCGAATGTCCCCGGCATCGCATTCGAATACCGATTCGATGTTCCGGCGTTGGGAAACGTAACTGAAATCGCGGAACACGCCGCGCAGGAACGGTAGCAAGTCGTTGGGCGTCACATGCAACGCGAGGTGGTTGGTCTCGGCCTTTCGAAAATCCATCAGCTCGCTCACCAGCCGGAGCAGCCGACCGGCATTCTTACGCACCAGCGAGAGGTGCGATTGCACGTCCTCGTCATACGGGCGTGCGAGCATGAGCCCCTCCACGGGCCCCTGTATGAGCGTGAGGTGCGTGCGGATTTCGTGGGATACATTGGTAAAAAAATTCAGTTTGGTCTGGTGCAGCTCGTGCTCCCGCTTGAAAAGCGCCGTCATGTAGAAATACCGGGTCACAAACAGCACCGCCGCAAGCGCAGCGATCACATACAGGCAATAAGCCCACCAGGTTTTCCAGAGGGGCGGCAATACACAAATGGTAATCCGGGCCGGCGATTTACTCCAAATACCGTCGTTATTAGCCCCTTTCACCTCAAAAATGTAGGTCCCCGGCGGCAGGTTGGTGTAGGTAGCCGACGAGGTTTTGACATAATTCCAATCCTTCTCAAACCCTTCCAGCCGGTAGGCGTACGCATTCTTTTCGGGCTTAATGTAGTTGAGCAAGGCAAAATCGATGGTAAAAATGTTCTGAGCGTGTGTAAATACGATCTCGTTTGTAAGACTAATATCCTTTTGCAAGAGGTCGTCGGGCCCTCCGATACGCACGGGGTTATTGAACAACTTCAATCCCGTAAACACCACCGGTGCGGCAAAGTCATTGGTTTCGATGGTATTAGGCCAAAAACTGACCAGCCCGTTGAGCCCGCCGAAGAACATTTCACCCGACGCATCTTTGTAATGGGTATTGGGAATGAATTCATTGCCCGGAAGGCCGTCGGCTACGGTGTAATTCTTGAAACTGCGCTTGCCGGTATCGAACCGGGACAGGCCGTTGGAAGTGCTGATCCAGAGGTTACCGCGCTCGTCGTCGAGAATGCCGAGCACGTTGTCGTTCGGGAGCCCGTCTTTGCGGGTGAAATTGATAAACGTATTGCTGGCGCGGTCGTAGCGCGTGAGCCCGCCGTAATAGGAGCCGATCCAGATGGTTCCGCGGGCATCTTCCCGCACGCAGTTGATGATACGCGGGAACCGCTTCACCTGTGTTTCGTCACGGGGTTTGATCCATTCAATACCGCCGGAATCGCTTCGGAGGACATTCAGTCCCTCTGTCGTCCCGATCCACAGGTTACGCCGGGAATCTTCGTAAAAATTCCGCGTAAAATTGCCGCTCAGCTTGAACGGTGGCTTCGTACCCACATTGAAATGCGTGAAAGTTCCGGTCCGCTTATCGAGTAAATCGACGCCTTGCTGATCGGTACCGACCCATAACCTGCCACGGCTGTCTTCGAAAACCGCGCTGACATTGTCGGAACTGAGCGATGCCGGGTTGCCCGGGTTGTTCCGGAATGTACGGAACCGTCCGGCATTGTAATAATTCAAACCGCCCAGGTGCGTACCAACCCATAAATCCCCCTTCCGGTCCTGCACAATCGCTTTCACGAGGTTCGATGCCATACCGGGTGTCGCGCTCGATCCGCTCCTGAAATTCCGGACGGCGCCGGTACGTACGTCGAGGTAATCGAAACCGCCCCCTTCCGTGCCGATCCACAGGTTACCCGTTTTGTCCTTCACCACCGCACTCACGACATTGTGGTTAATGCTGTATTTCGATTTTCCGGCCTGGTACACCCTGAAAGGCGTTTCGTGCGAATACACGATGTTCACGCCATTGTAATAAGTACCGAGCCACACCGAGCCGCTGGCGTCCTGAAAAATATCGTATAACGAATTCTGGCTGAGACTCGTCGGGTTTTCGGGCTCATGCTGGTAGGTCGTGAAGGCGCGCGTAACAGGGTCCAGAATGCTGAGCCCTTCCAGCGTCGCGCTCCAGAGCTTGCCGGACTTATCTGCGAATATTTTGCGGATATTGTTGTGGATCAACCCATTACTACCCGATCCTTTTTTATAATGCCCGATTGCCCCCGTCGCATGGTCCAACACATTCAGCCCGCCATTCTTCGTCCCGATCCAGATGTTATGCTGTTGATCTTCGGCAACGGTGGTAACAAAATTGTCGCTTAGCCCGTTTGCCACGGTGTAAACTTCAAAACGGATACCTTTCCGCCCAAATTCCATGCAGGTAAGCCCCGACGCCGTGGCCACCCAAAGCCTCCGTTGCGAGTCTTCGAAAATGTAACGTATATCATCGCCCGACAGCGAGGGTTTCCCTTTTTGGGCAAAATACTGTTTGAAACGAAAACTACTCCGGTCGGTAAGCAGGTTGAGGCCATGGCCCGTTCCTACCCACACCATCCCGCGGCTATCCTCGAAAATGCAATTCACGGTATTGCTGCTCAGCTTGCCTGCCTCCCCAGGCTTCCCCGCCAGTACAGATTCGAACGAGTCCGTTTCCGGCAAATAGCGGTTCAGGCCATGGCTCGTTCCAAACCATAATGTATTTTTCGAATCGCTCAGGGAAGAAAGCAGGTAGTTCCCGCTCAGAGAACCCGGGTTGGAGGGCTCGTTCTGGTAGATTTTAAAGCTACGGCCATCGAAGCGGTTCAGCCCGTAGCTTGTCCCCAGCCAGATATATCCGGTACTGTCCTGCACGATGGTCAGCACCGAGTTCTGCGACAATCCATTTTCCGCATTCAGCTTGTTGAAGATAAATCGCTGGCGGTCCAGCCGCTGGTCCGCCAGCCGCTGCCCCCACACCATTACGGAGGAACACAAAACTATTATCAACAGGAGCACCGTCCTTAACCTCATCATTTGTCGCTTGCCAGGCACATTTTCGCCCACTGTTTTTTGGTACTAAAATACGATAAAATTATCCCTCCGCTGAAAAACACCCCTATTACAAATGGATTTTCACCCCGTCTCACGGCCGCTTTGACGGAATTTTGTTTACACATTTTTCTTCAAAGCAAAATAATCCACCTTCAAATCCCGGGAAATACGATGAAGTATTCTACCAAAACTAAAATTAACCCTCCTACCCGGCAGTCCCGTACACGGCTGCGCCCGCATGTCACGCAATTGGGCAGGCGCGCAGGTGTCGCGCTGGCCTTGCTTTCACTGCTTTCGGCACCTTGTATCGCTACGGTAGCCGCCCGGCAGGCCACCGTGCCAACGCAGGCCGGCGTTACCCGAAAAGCGGTAGCCGATCTGAGCGGTAAAGTAACAGACGAAAAAGGCGAAGGCCTTCCCGGAGTAAGCGTCATCCTGAAAGGCTCCCAGCAGGGAACCGTCACCGACGCCGACGGCCGGTTCAAACTGACAATCACCGACGTCGCGGGCAAATCGCTGGTGTTCAGTTTTGTCGGTTATGAATCCAGAGAACAGGAGATCGGCAGCCAGACGGAATTCAATATCAGCCTCGCGCCGTTGGCCAGTAACCTCAACGAACTCGTCGTGGTGGGCTACGGCGAGCAGAAAAAGGTAAACCTGACCGGCTCGGTGGCCACGATCGACTCCAAAAGCATTGAAAGCCGCCCCGTCACGAACCTTTCTTCCTCCCTCGCGGGCCTGGGCCAGGGCGTGTACGTACGCCAGGGATCGGGTAAGCCGGGCGACGACGGCGCTACCATCCGCATCCGCGGTACCGGTACCCTCAACGACAACAGCCCGCTGGTGCTCATCGACGGCATTATCGGCGTCATGGATGCCGTGAACCCCAACGACGTGGAGAGCATTTCGATCCTGAAAGATGCGGCGTCCTCCGCCATTTACGGTTCGCAGGCAGCCAACGGCGTAATCCTGATCACCACGAAAAAGGGTTCCAAAAACAAGACTACCGTGTCATACAGCGGGTTATTCTCGACGGCCAGCCCCAGTAACCTGCCGCAGTTCGTATCCGACTACCCGCGCCATATGCGCCTTTTCAATGAAGGTGCCGCCAACATCGGCCGCGCGGTGCCCATTTACTCCGACCAGACCATTCAGACCTGGGAATATGCCAAACAGCACCCCGACGAGCTCAACGCGAACGGCGTGCCCAACTGGCTGGCCTACCCCAACACCGACTGGGGTAAGGTGATTTTTGAAAACAATGTCGTTCAAAATCATAATATCTCGGTGAATGGCGGGAGTGAAAAGTCGCTATTCAATATCTCGCTAGGATACCTGAACAACCCCGGTGTGATGCAGAACACCGGCCTGAAGCGTTACCAGCTCCGCGCCAACGTGCAGACGAAGATCGGCAATGCGGTAACCGTAGGCACGCAGACATTTGCCCAGACCCAATCCAAAGACATGGGTAACACGGCGAATGCATTCAACTTCCTCCGCCAGACCGTGCCCGGCATTGTCCCCTATTACGACGGCCGTTACGGGCTCCCTGCCGCCGCCGACGAAATCCAGACCGCCAATGGAATTCTCGCCTACCTGAACACAACCGGCGGGAAGGATTCGGAATCGCGGTTCAATACGACACTTTTCGCCAATGTCGACATTCTCAAAGGTTTGAAATTTGAGACCAAAATGAACTACCAGATCCGGTTTGCGGAATACAACTCGCACGCCATTCCGGTACTGCGCTGGAATTTCGCCAATAATGTGGCCGACGACGTGAACCAGACCAACGACCCGACCACGATGACCACGCGTTATACCTACAACAAAAACTACCAGATTACCTTCGACAATGTGCTGCGGTACAATACGACGATCGGTAAAGACCACGAAATCGGGGCACTGGCGGGGTACAACCAGTATTACTACAACTACTACGATATCGACGCCACAAAAACCGGCCTCATCGACTGGACCATTACCACCCTCGGCTCGGCTACGGACATGACCAATACCACCGGCACCGAATACGATCGCGCCATGCGCTCCTGGTTCGGGCGGCTCAACTACTCGTTCCGTTCGAAGTACCTTTTCGAAGCCAACGTCCGCTACGACGGCTCTTCCCGGTTCTCGCCCGATACGCGCTGGGGTACATTCCCTTCCTTCTCGGCAGGCTGGCGGATTTCGGAGGAAAACTTCTTCGGCGGCCTCCGCAACCACATTCCGAACCTGAAACTGCGCGCCTCCTGGGGCAAGCTGGGGAACAATGCGTCCGGAGATTACGACTACCAGGCCAATTACGGGAAGGTCAACTACTCGTTCAATGGTACTATCGCCTCCGGCCTCGCGCAAGGCAAGATCGCCAACCCGTTCCTGAGATGGGAATCGACCACAGTGACTAACATCGGCCTCGACGGAAATGCCTGGAACAACCGCGCGAGCTTCGAACTGGAATGGTACGATAAATACACCGACGGTATCCTCACCACCCCGCCCATTCCATTGACTGCCGGAACCGTTTCGGCCCCCACGCAGAATACCGCCGCCGTACGCAACCGCGGGATCGAGTTTTCGCTCGGATGGCGCGATAAGGTGGGTGGTGTAAACTATTCTATCAATGGAAATTTTGCTTACAACATCAACCGCGTGACGAACTACAAGGGCAAACTGAACGAGCAATGGGTGACTAATGCCGACGGTACCCGCACCTACGTGAGCAACCTGGGCGATGTTTCGACCGGTACCGACAACCGCATCCTGGAAGATCGCGCAATCAACGAATACTACCTCCGCGAACGCTACCGCGGCAACGGTACTTACAAAGCAGGCGGCGATGCGGATATCAATGCAGGCCCCAAAGACGGTATGATCCGCACGCCCGACGACCTCGCGTGGGTGAACGCGATGAAGGCCGCAGGCTATTCGTTCTCGCCTGTAAACAGCGTCGGCAAAGCGCAGCTCTATTACGGCGACTTCATCTTCGCCGACCTGAATGGCGACGGCAACTACGGAAACAGCTACGACCGGAAGTTCACCGGCACGACTTCGAACCCGAAATATGTATTCGGTTTGAATATGGATGCGACATGGAAAGGTTTCGACCTGTCGATGATCTGGGCCGGTTCGGCGGGAATGCAATATTATTACAATGCCGAAGGCTACAACAACTCCATCGTGCGCGACGGAAACGGTATTGCATTGCGCGTGGCCGACGACCATTACTTTTACAACGACGCCAATCCTGCCGACCCGAACAACAACATCAACGGCTCGTTCCCAAGGCTCAAATACAATGGCGACGCCATTAATACCACTTCCAGCACCACCTGGCTCTACGACGCTTCGTACATCAAGCTGAAAAACCTGCAACTGGGCTATTCCATCCCCGATGTTTGGACTAAAAAACTGAAAATCAGCCGCGCAAGACTGTTCCTTTCCGGTGAAAACCTGTTGATCATCACCAAATACCCGGGCCTCGATCCCGAGATCGGTGCCGGAGTAGGTTATCCTACCATGAAGCAATACTCGCTTGGCGTGAATGTAACCCTTTAATTTTCAAATCAGTATCATGAAATTCCCTATTCATATATTCAAAAGAAATGTCTGCCGGATCGGCATTCCGGCGCTGTCGCTGCTTGCATTGAGCGCCTGCGAGCCCGACCTGCTCGATACCAGCCCCTACGGCTCCATTTCGTCCAACAACATGTGGACGACCGACAACCTCACCGACCTCGGCATGACGGGCGTCTACAACGGGTTGCGGCTCGGCATCAACACCGGCGCCGCCTCCGGCCGCGAGCTCTACCATTTCGACCGCATGGGCATGAGCGGCCAGCAACGCGATGGCGACGCATTCATGAACGGCACCGCTACCGTGGGCAATAGCAACGTGAGCAGCATGTGGTCGGAGCTGTACGAAGGCGTGCACCGCGCCAACGACGCCATCAAGAACATTACCGACAAGTCACCTTCCTCGCCTGAGAAAAAGGCCCGTTACCTGGCCGAAAGCAAGTTTCTCCGCGCCTACTATTATTTCAGATTGAACCAGCTTTTCAAAGGGGTCCCCGTTTACCTGGAACCCGTGCAGCTGGAAGAGATCACCAAAGGCCGCGAAACCGAGGCGAAAGTGTGGGAGCAGGTCGTGAAGGACCTCACCGACGCCATCAACGAGCCTGCATTGCCGGACAAATATGCCAAAGGCAATGCCGCATTCGGCCACGTGACAAAGGGCGCGGCTTACGCATTGCGGGGAAAGGCATATATGTATACCAAACAATGGGACCTCGCCATCGCAGATTTCGAAAAAGTGAAAGCTGCCGGCTACGCATTGTTTGCCGGCGGCGGTGCCGACAGCTATCGCCTGCTCTTCAAGCAGGCCAACGAGCAGAGCGACGAGATGATCTTCTCCATCCAGCATATGGGCGTGAGCGGCTACGGGTCCACCACGCAATTCTTCTGCGGTACCCGTTCTTCGACGGGCTCTTGCTGGAATACCTACCTCATATCGCCGAATGTCGTGGATTTGTATGAAAACAAAGACGGCAGCAAGTTCAATTGGAACGCCATTATCCCAGGCTATAATGCCATGCCCATTGAGAAACGCGAGGTTTATTTCCTGAGAAACAACCTTACCGCGACGGAAATCGCCGCGATGACCGCCAAGGGCCTCGATATGAGCCTCTACCTGCCTGCCGGCAACGAAGAACGGATTTTGAAGGCTTATGAAAACCGCGACCCGCGCCTACAAGCGAACGTGATCACACCTTACGCGCCCTACAACGGCACTACGCCCACGGTGTCGCGCTGGCCGTACCGCGTGGCGAATGGTTTAACGATCGCCGACCTCCGCACCGATACCGGTAACCTCTTCTATTACCTGCACCGCAAGTTCGTGTACGAAGGCGCGCCGGGCGTGGAGATCGAAAACCGTACCTACGGCCCTACCGATTTCCCGATCATCCGCTATGCCGATGTGCTGCTCATGTGGGCCGAAGCATTGAACGAAAAAGGCAATACCGCGGACGCCGTGGCGCTCGTGAACGAAGTCCGGGCGCGGGCAGGCGTGGCATTACTCAACTCCAATGCAGCCACCACCGTTACAGGCCAGGCCGACCTCCGCGAGCGCATCCGCAACGAGCGCCGCGTGGAGTTTGTGAACGAAGGCATCGATTATTTCGACGAGCTGCGCTGGGGTACGCTCAAAGAGACCGTGTTTTCTGCCGGAAACGGCGTGAAACAGGTTTGGGGAACGGTAGTAGTGCCTTACATATGGTCGGGCGACTTCCTGAACACCTGGCCGATCCCGCAGGCGGAAATCGAGCGGAACGCCAATTTGCAGCAAAATCCCGGCTGGATGAATTGAGTATATTCCCGAAAGCGGAGTGTGGTTTTGCTGCACTCCGCTTTTGTATTTTGTCAAAAAACAGGCTTATCCATTTAATTTCAACAACTCATGAAACAATGTAAGTCCTTTACCCAAATGCTTTTCCTCGCGGGAATGATCGCGTTACTGCTGGGCTCCAAAGCGCACGGCCAGAATGATTTCACCACCATTTCCGACCGTATTTTTGACAATTTCCAGGCTACGAGCGCCACCACCGTGGACACGCAGACAGCCTCCCTACTCAGCACTTTGCAACCCGATTTTTCCTGGCCGGACATCAATTACGCCTCCACCGCCCAGACCGACTGGGCACCGGGCAACCACCTGGCCCGAATGGGTACGCTCGCCAAAGCCTATTCGAAACCCGGCAGCATTTACTACGGCGACGCCGATTTGAAAGCCAGGATCGAAGGCGTGATGAACTACTGGCTCGCATTGAGCCCCGCGCCAACCAGTACCAACTGGTTTTACCTGTCCATCAGCGCGCCCAAAGACATTGGCAATACCCTCATTTGTCTCCGCAAATCACCTGCCGGCATTTCACAAACCCTCGAAAACCAGATGCTCGCCTGGATGACGAAAGGTGTTTCCATTACCGTTTCACCCGCGAAAGACGGTTCCAACCTCACGGACGTGGCCCAACATTACATTATGCGCGCCTGCCTCACCGAAAACCAGACCCTGCTCAACCAGGCGATTACAGCGGTAACCAATTCCATCGTTGTGACGACCGGCGAAGGTATCCAGATCGACAACTCGTACACGGCGCACGGCCCGCAACTGTATGTGTACGGGTACGGGCGCGAGTATGTGTCGGGCATCAGCAATATCGCGGTGTATGTGGCCGGTACTTCCTACGCATTTTCGAGCGACAAGCTGGCGATATTCTCGGATTTTGTAAGAAAAGGCTTTGTAAAACCTTCCCGCGGCGCCTATGCCGACTATAACCTGTACGGACGCGGTGTGAGCCGTGCCAATGCGGGCAAAGCCGATGTAGCCCTCATCGAAAAAGTGAAAGCCTTCGACCTGCCCGCCCACGCTACGGAATACGACAATGCGATCCAGCGCATGCGCGGTTTGCAGGCGCCTTCCTACAATGTGGCACCCGAGCACGTGCATTACTGGCGCACGGATTATACCGTGCATCACCGGCCCGGCTACATGTTCGGGCAGCGGAGTATTTCCAACCGCAACGCGAAGTCGGAGATGGGTAATGGGGAGAATATTAAAGGCTACTACCTCACCGAAGGCGCCAATTACATTGCCGTGAATGGCGACGAGTATTACAATATCTTCCCGGTTTGGGAATGGAACAAGATTCCCGGCACCACCGTACCGGGGATCACGACTTACCCGGTCAGAACCTCCTGGGGCGTAAATTTCGGCACGGTACCATTTGTAGGCGGCGTTTCCGACGGCACCTACGGCGCAAGCGCATTCGCGATGAGCGACTACGGCACTACCGCTAAAAAGGCATGGTTTTACTTTGATAATGAGATCGTTTGCCTCGGCGCGGGCATTAATTCTTCCGCTGCCCAGGCTATTAATACCACCGTAAACCAATGCCTTTTAAAAACGGATGTGACGGTTTCCGACGCTTCCAACAATGTGAGCGTGCTGAACAATGGCTCGCGGGATTATGCCGGTAACCTGAAATGGGCGTTGCAAGGCAATGTAGGCTACTATTTCCCGCAGGCGGGCCTCGTTTCCCTGAGTAACCAAAGTCAGACGGGCAGCTGGTCGTCCATCAACACCACCGGCTCCACGGCGTCGGTATCCGCCGATGTTTTCAAATTGTGGTTTAAACATGGTGTAGCGCCTAACAATGCTTCCTATGCCTATTTCGTGCTTCCCGGCAAAACCTCGGCGGGTGAAATGCAGGCTTACAATGCGTCGGACATCAGTATATTAACCAATACTTCAACAGTCCAGGCAGTGCGACACAACGGGCTGGGTATCTGGCAGATCGTGTTTTACCAGCCTGGTGAATTCACGGCCGACCAGGTGACTGTCAAAGTGGACAAAGCCTGTGTGGTGATGCTGAAAAACACGACGAGTAGCGACGTAACGGTGCATATCGCCGATCCGGCGCAGAGCGCGCAGCAGGTTTATGTGGGTATTAAAAATAACCAGTTCGCTACTATGAAAGCG
Organism: Dyadobacter sp. SG02; assembly: GCF_900109045.1. Classification (GTDB taxonomy): domain Bacteria; phylum Bacteroidota; class Bacteroidia; order Cytophagales; family Spirosomataceae; genus Dyadobacter. The sequence continues at coordinate 651,629 of NZ_FNYL01000002.1, read as the reverse complement.
GCGGCGATCACCCTGCCCACAGGCGCGGGCGCGGGAAGTTCCGTGGAAACCCATATTACCGCCAGCAGCCCCGATTACCAGCAGCCCGCAGAACCGCTGACAACCCTGACCGCCGTCGCCGACGCCTTCGTGCGCAGCGGCGGAAGCGGCAGCACCGCAGCTTATGCCACCACCAACTACGGCACCGACGCCGTGCTGACAGTGAAGAAAGAAAGCGCCGGGTACGACCGCGAGGCATTTATCAAATTCAACCTGACCTCAGTTACTTCGAACCCCGACAGCGCGATCCTGCAACTGCGGGTGAACAATGCGAATACGTCCATTACCAGCACCAAATGGGCATTGTACCTCGTGGAAAACAACGGCTGGACCGAAACCGGCATTACCTGGGCAAACAAACCGGCCCATACCACACGCCTCGGAGAAATGACCGGCACCGTCGCAGGCTCCACGATCCGGTTCAATGTGTCGTCGGCCGTCATCGCCCGCCTTGCCGCCGACAAAATGCTTTCGCTGCACATCGTCTCGGAGCCGACCACGACCGATGCCGCGGTTATCAGTAAAACCGATGCGAGTTTCAATGCGCGTGAAAATGCCAATGCACTCTACCGGCCGCAAATCTTCATTTACGGCAGCCAATCGGCTAACCTCCCGGTCGAGCTCGTTTATTTTAAGGGAAATCCGGTGAATAATAAGGTCATGCTGTCATGGGAAACGGCTTCGGAAGAAAACAACAGCCATTTCGAAGTCGAGCGCAGCGCGGATGCGCGTACCTTCCGCACGGTCGCGCGCGTGGAGGGTTCAGGTACAACCCGTGTGACGAAAAAGTATTCAATAATGGATGAAGAAACCGCCGACGGGAACCGTTATTACCGCCTGAAACAAGTCGATATGGACGGCACCAGCACCATTTCTTCCATTATTTCAATTGCATTTAAACCAAAAGAAAAACTGTTTACGATCGGGCCTAACCCGGCATCGGACCATCTCGATGTGTTTCTAGGAGACGACAATGCCGATGCCTCGCTGTCCATTATCCATGCGAATGGCCGCGTACTCGCAGCAAAGCAGGTTTCAAATAATCCGAAAGCCACTTTCGACCTCACCGGCTATTTGCCGGGCACTTACCTGGTCAGGATAAGCAAGGGACAAACCGTGCAGACTTACCGGTTCGTGGTTTCTGAATAGGTTAACGGTTAAGCTATTCTTCCCGCCGGCTGGTGCAAATCTGTACCAGTCGGCGTAACTAGCGCATTTGCTACGCGATTTCTACCGTTGCCACGAGCCAATCCCGCACAATGGCCGACAATGCCTCCCGCCCCGCTTCCACCGCTTCCATATTCTTAAAAGAAGCGATCGCCCTGTCGTTTTCCTTCCAAACCAGCAGGCCGGTTGCATCCTCCACGAGCCTTTCCTTCGGTTGTTCCTTCACCTTTGCCCCGCGGTGAAAAACGAGCTGGATCTGTTTCGGAGGCTGAATTTTCACCGTGATCCTGTCCTCCGCCCCTACCGAATAGTTGGGCCCGTTCCATTTGATATTTTCTTCCAGCATTGCGCTGGCGTCCAGAATGATCTGACGCAATGCTTCGATCTCCGGTCGTAGCGGATGACCTAGCTCGTCTAAAAACCGGGTAACATCTTTGTTCAAAGGCATTCGCACGAAGTTTAGTATTGATATAAAACCCTAACCCTGAATGTACTGACAAAATCGCAACGTGTTCCCGTCCGCATCCGTGACGTAGAACTCCCTCCTGCCCCAGGTCTGATCCACCGGGCCCTGATGCACCGGCGAACCTGCCTTCTGCGACGTATCCAGCCCACGGCCCCGGTATTTCGCGAACAAGGCATCCACATCATCCACCCAAATATAAACTACCGAACCAAACAGCTTTTCGCTCTCCGCCGTAGTGATTTGCAAATTATCGCCATCACGTCCCAGATCCACCACCGGCGAACCGGCATGATCGTTCGGGTCGGTCATGACGAAGTCCAGCACCTCGGTGTAATGCCGGATGGCGTCGGCCATATTAGAGACTTTGAATAGTGGGACGATCATATCAGTCTGCTGTTTGGTTTGATACTACGGTTGTTGTTGCACTTGTTGTGCTTGAAATGTACAAACTTAAACCGAGAAATGCGGTTAAAACCAGCAGTATCAGGCCGATCGAGACCACTGCCACCCTGGAAGTTGCGCTGGCGCATCGCCAGTATCCGGCGCCCCGCAACTCATCGATCAGATTCATGACGAAAAGGCCGTTTATCGCAATGAATGGTCCAAGCAGCCAGATTCCAAGCCGATCCAAAACGTCCATCCGCAAATCTGCAAAAGCCCAGTACCATATCAACATGATTATCGCCAGCGCTTCTATTGTAATCAACAAGATCCCGGCCCATTTTAACCATTTGCGCTCGCGGCTTTCGGAAATAATAAGGCTTATACCTAGTAATAAGTTAGCGATATGCACTGCGCCGTAAAACACAAAATACCAGTTTTCGACATTTTCGCCCATCATAAGCTCCCAAATAATACCCGTCTCAGCTGACGTCACCATCACGCACAGCCATCCGGCCGCGTACGAGAGCCGGAAGTCCTTCTCACGATAATACAGCAACAACAGAAGGCTACCCAAAGTATGGGTGACTAATTGTACAAAGAGAAACGGGACAAGGGCATAGAGCGGATTGTGCTGATCGTCCGCTAACTGAACAACACCATTCACGAACGCATCCTGCACCATCGAAAGCACGAGTAAAAAGATCGCAAAACGATAAAAAAGTTTGGTCATGAAGGGGGCTTAGTTGTTTACTGAATTCTTTTTATTATATTTAAGTAAATTATATATAATCATGAAAAGATTACGTTTTACCACACTTCTGCCGGCGCTCATAATATGTGCCTGTATGACGTCGCACGCGCAGGTGCGCAAACGCCAGTTGCCCGTGGACACCGCCGCTCAGGAAGTACACCTCCGGGATTTGCTGTACAGAAACCCGCCTGAAAACGTTGGCTTGTCGGAAGAAAAAGTCTTCGCCGAGTATGAACAACAGCCCTCCTACCCCGGCGGCGCGAATGCAATGTACGGATTTATCAAGGCTAATATGCGCACCCCGCCCGCCGCGAAGAAAGCCCACGTTTCCGGGAGGGTATTTTTGAGTTTTATGATAGGCGTCACGGGCGAGATCAGCGATGTTATGGTGTTGAAAGGCATAGGCTTCGGATGCGATGCGGAAGCGGTGCGATTGGTGAAATCGATGCCCAAATGGATACCCGGAACACAGCAGGGCAAACCGGTCAGGGTGAAATACAACCTGCCGATCCTCTTCACAAATGAATAGCCGGAAGCACGCATCACGCACGCTTCCGGCAACTTCTTGCTAAAATCCGATCCTACAACGCGACGGTTTTCGTAGAAACCCCAATGCGGTTCAGGAAATTAATGTGGGAAATACAGATAAAAATATCCCCGATCTCCGCCGTTGTGAAATGAGCCTTCACGTTTTCATACGTCTCGTCGGCCACACCGTCGATGGAAATGTGCGTCATTTCCTCCGTCAATTGCAGCACAGCCCGTTCGCTTTCGGTGAATAGCGGGCTTTCTTTCCAGGCGGAGACGGCGAATATCCTCCGGGCGGTTTCTCCGATTTGCAGGGCTTCGGCGGTGTGGTAGTCGATACAATAGGCGCATTTATTGATCTGCGAAGCGCGGATCTTGATCAGTTCGATCAGTTTGCGGGGAATGGACGAAGCGTAAATCCTTTTTTCGATGGCTGCCATGTGGGTCCAGTAGGAAGGTTCTTCTTTCCAGACGTCCAGGCGGTGTTTAACGACTTTTGACATGATTGACATTGTTTTGTTTTGGTATGACAAAATTCGCCAGCCATGCGCAGGAAGTTCTTAAACTGGTTTAAGAAAGGGATTTCTTGCGGATTTCACTCAAATATTCGGGTGTAAAACCCAGGAAAGAAGCCAGCAAATACTGTGGTACCCGCTGCATAAATGCGGGATAATTCCGGCTGAAATCCTGGTACAAATCCTCCTTCGAGAGCTCGTACGTCTTGCGTATGCGCATTTGCGAGGCCGCGTACGCGCGCTGGAACATGACGTGGAAGTATTCGTGAAGCTCCGGGATAGTCGATAACATCTCGCGTTGCCGCGTGGCTGAGATAGCAAGCACTTCGGTGGCCTCGACGGCGCGGATGGAAAATTGCGCGGTGCCGCCCTGCTGGAAGGCCATAAAATCGCTCGTCCACCAGTTTTCCAATGCAAAATCGATGGTTTGCTCCACGCCGTTCTTCCGCAGGTAATACAAATGCACGCAGCCTTTTACGATAAAAAACTTCTCGCCGCACCGCTGCCCCTCTTCGAGCAGCATTTCCTTTTTCTTAAATTTCCGGGCCTCGAAGAAATCGCCCATCTGTTCGAGCTTTTCGGGTATGATCGGACAATGCCGGGTAATGTGGGTAATCAGTGGCTGCATAAGTGTGCTTGCATTGGGTGCGCGGGCAAAATTACCGCATTTGGATGCTCCTATTTACTCACTTTTAGCAAAGCTGCAAAGGTTTTCTTGCGGTTTTGGCATTTCGTTGTGGCTGAAATAAGTAACTTCGCACGGCTCTGTACCCAACTCAGGGCTTTAAGACTAAACTTCCTGATAAAATGAAATTTGCAATCCAAGCATTCGTCGCCGGCGCATCCCTGGCCCTTGCGCCATCCCTTTCGATCGCACAGCAGGCCGGTGCCCCCGTTGAGACTAAAAAACCCAACTCCGAATACAAGTCCGCATTCGCAGGCCAGACCCGCATCGGCTCGGTCGTGACCAAGACTCCGTATGAAGGAAAAGTACTGACCTCTTCGCTCGAAAGACCCTGGGGAATAGCGGTACTGCCCGACGGCAAGTTTATCGTGACGGAAAAAGGCGGAACGATGCGTATCGTATCGGCGACCGGTGAAGTTGGAAAGCCCATCGACGGCGTGCCCAAAGTGAATAGCGACGGCCAGGGTGGCTTGCTCGGTGTTACCCTCGACCCGGCTTTTGCGCAGAACAGAATGGTTTACTGGGCATTTTCGGAACCACTTGCCGATGGAAACCTTACAGCCGTAGCCAAAGGCAAACTGTCGGCCGACGCTACGAAGCTGGAAAATGTGAAAGTGATTTATCAGGCAACACCTGCCTATAAAGGTACGCTCCACTACGGCGGCCGCGTGAAATTTGCGAAAGACGGCAACCTGTTCGTATCGACCGGCGAGCGTTCCGACCTCGTTACCCGTCCGCAAGCGCAGGACCTCAACTCGGGCCTGGGCAAAGTGATCCGCATTACCACGGACGGCAAACCTGCCAAAGGAAACCCGTTCGTAGGCAAAGAAGGTGCCCGTCCTGAACTATATTCCTACGGACACCGCAACGTTCAGGGGCTGGCTGTCAATCCGGTAACCGGCGATCTGTGGGAAACGGAGTTCGGTCCGAGAGGCGGCGACGAGATCAACCGCGTGCTGCCCGGCAAGAACTACGGCTGGCCAACCATCACGTACGGAATCGAATACAGCGGCAAGCAGATCGGCGACGTGATCCAGCAAAAAGAAGGAATGGAGCAGCCGGTATACTATTATGACCCTGTTATTTCCCCAAGCGGCATCACTTTCTACGACGGCAAGCAAATCCCCGAATGGAAAGACAACCTGTTCATTTCTTCGCTCAGCGGCATGCACGTTTGCCGTATTGTGCTCAAAGACAACAAGGTAGTAGGTGAAGAAAGACTTCTTTCCGGCGAAAACCAGCGCTTCCGCGACATTACCGAAGGCCAGGACGGTGCGCTCTACGCTGTAACCGACCAGGGAAGATTGTATAAAATCGGTAAAAAATAATTCCGCGGGCATTAACCCGCCCTCGACCCGTCACCCGTCGGACCGGCAATCGCCCCAAGCGTTGCCGTCCGGCGGGTGATTTTGTTTTGCAGGCAGCACTACATTTCTTCAAAAAGAATTCCAAATTGTTACATTAAATTGCCCGAATGAAGATCCTGATCATTGAAGACGAACCGGACCTGGCGGAGAGCATCGGAGCATACCTTGCGGCGCAGGACTACCTGTGCGAGTATGCTGGCACCTGGGCGCAGGCGCGCGAAAAGGTGGAGCTCTATCGGTACGACTGCATCCTGCTCGACCTCATGCTGCCTGGCGGCGACGGGATGGACATTCTGGAGACGCTCAAAAAGCAGGGTCAGCAGGACGGGGTGATCATTATCTCGGCAAAGGGCGATTATGAAAACAAGGTCCGTGGCCTGCACGCCGGAGCCGATGATTACCTGTCGAAACCCTTTCATTTACCCGAGCTGGCCGCACGCATTTACTCGGTGATCCGAAGAAGGAGTTTTGCCAATCATAATGATGTTGTGCAGAATGAATTAAAGGTCGATCTGCTTAGTAAAACGGTTACCGTTAATGGTACCGGCGTGATACTGACCAAAAAGGAGCTCGATCTTCTGCTGTTCTTTATCGGCAACAAGAACCGCGTGATCGCCAAAAGTGCATTGGCGGAGCATTTGTCGGGGGATATTGCCGATATGTTCGACAACCACGACTTCGTGTACGCCCATGTGAAAAACCTGAAAAGGAAGCTGAGCGAGGCCGGCTACGGCAATTACCTGAAAACCATTTACGGAACCGGCTACAAATGGGAAGGATGAAAAAACTGCTCGACCGAAGCCTGCGCCCATTGGTGATCTACGCATTTACAGTGCTGATAATCAGCATTCCCGTATACTTCCTGATCATCGACTGGATTTGGGAAAACGAGCTGGACAAGCACCACTACGCCATCCGCGAAAAGCTCGAAAAGCGCCTTACCCGCCTGACGCTGCCCGATACCGCCGTGGATAATATGATCGCCGTACTCGACAAAGTCCAGCCCGGTTTTTCATTTAACGAAACAACCACTCCCCGGCCCGACAGCCTCTATACCGTTATCCGGTTCGACAGTTTCATGAACGACCGGGAGCAGTTCCGCTGCCTGACGACCGACATCCGCGTCCATGAAAAGCTGTACCGTCTGCTCATCGAAACGAATATGGAGGAGATCGACGAGACGATACTGGCCATCGCCGCCGTAACGATTTTCTTCATTATGCTGCTGCTGGCCGGATTTATTTACCTCAACCGGAAAACCGCCCTGCGCATTTGGCAACCGTTTTATGATACGCTGGCAAACCTGCATTCCTTTCGCCTGGAAAGGGGCAAAGTCATACCCTTACCGGCATCAGACGTCACCGAATTTGCGGATTTGAATAAAAGCCTGGACACCCTCATGCAGGGCAGCCTCGCTTCCTACCGCCAGCAAAAGGAATTTACGGAAAATGCCTCGCATGAATTGCAGACGCCTTTGGCCATCGTGAAATCACGGCTCGATATGCTTTTGCAGAGCCAGTCGCTTGACGCGGGCCAAATGCAGATTGTGGAGCAGGTGTACCAGGCCATCAACCGCGTTTCGCGCATTAACAAAAACCTTCTTCTGCTGGCCCGCATCGAACATTCGCAGTTTGAGGAAAAAGAACGGATAGCACTCGATGAAATGCTCGCAGGCATTGCAGCGCAGTTTACCGACCGTTTTGAAAACAATGCATTGCATTATGCCGAAAACATCGAACCTTTTGCCACGGACGCCAATCCGGTACTGACTGAAATACTGCTCACCAACCTGCTCGTGAATGCGGTGCGCTATACTTCGGCGGGTGGAGAAGTACTGGTGCAATTAAATAGCGGCGTGCTCATGGTTTCTAACTCCGGCACGGCCGCATTGCAGGCCGAAAACCTGTTCCGAAGGTTCGCGCTGGCCTCGGGCGAACACGCGGGCAGCGGGCTCGGCCTCGCGATCGCACGCGAGATATGCGACCGTTACGGCTGGCGGATTAGCTATCATTTCGCTGACGGGATGCATCGGTTTTCCGTTCGCTTCTGAATTCGAAATTTCTTCCAATTCGGTTTTCAATTTTGCCATCAGATCATCCAAAATAGTATCTGAATGGCTTTCAAAAGAATCCTCACCTGTCTTTGCTTCTGCTTCACGATCGCCCAGCTCCGGGCGCAGGTAAGTAAAGTAACGCTTTCCGGTCAGGTTACTTCCGTGGCAAGCGGGCAGGCGCTTCCGTTTGTCAATATTGTTCTCAAAACTGAAAAAGACAGCGCGTTTGTAACGGGTACCATCACCAACGAGCTTGGGCGGTTCAGCTTGCCGGACGTCGGGAGCGGCCACTACCGCATGGAATGCGTATTGCTGGGTTACAAGGCGTTGCAAAAGTCGGTTACCGTAGGTACCCTGAGCCCTTTTCTCGACCTGGGCGAGCTCCGGATGGCCGACGATCCCAAAAACTTGCAGGAACTGACCATCACCGGCCGGCAGGCTGACGGCATCGACGATAAGCTTGACCGGAAAACTTTCCATATCGGCCGCAACGTGAGCCAGAGCGGCGGGTCGGTCTTGCAGGCGTTGAAAAACCTGCCGGGCGTTACGGCCGGAGAAGACGGCAAGGTACTCCTGCGCGGCAGCGACAAGGTGGCGGTCCTCGTGGACGGCCGCCAGACGGCGCTCACGGGCTTCGGCAATCAGACGAGCCTGGATAACATCCCGGCATCGGCAATCGAACGGATCGAAATCATTAACAACCCTTCGGCCCGCTACGATGCGAACGGCAATGCGGGGATCATCAATATTATTTATAAAAAAGAAAAGCAGGAGGGCTTCAACGGGAAAATAGGCATGGCCGCGGGGCTGGGCGCGTTGTGGGTGCGGAAAGAAAACCTGCCCGATATCCGCCCGCAGTACCGGAATACCCTCAAACTCAATCCGTCGCTGGCCTTGAATTATAAAAAGAGGAAGGTGAATGTATTTTTCCAGGGCGATTACCTGCACACGCCGACGCTCAACAAGAACGAGTTCGTGGACCGGTACTACGACACCGGGGATACCGTGCGGCAACAAACCAAGCGCAACCGCAGTACTAATGTAGTCACCGCCAAAACCGGCGCCGACTGGACTTTCGACGAACGTAATGCATTGTCGGTCTCGGCCCTGTTCAGCAGCGAGAAGATCCTCGACCGTGGCGACGAGCCTTTTTTCAATGCGCGTTTAACCCAACGCAGCCGACTGTGGCAATTTCTGGAAGACGAGCTGAAAACCACCGTGACCGCCAGCGCGTCGTACCAGCACAAATATGCGCAGCCCGGGCATTTGCTCAATATTGGGGTGAACTACACTTTCCACCGCGAAAACGAGCAGTATTTTTTCACCAACATCCTGCCCGATTTCGCGGGCAAGGATGCATTTAAACTGCTTTCGGATGAAAATGTATTCGATTTCAATGCCGACTATATCCGTCCGCTGCGGTACGGGCGGCTCGAAGGTGGCTTGAAGCTGCGCAGGCGCTTCATCCCGACGAATATGCAGTTTTTTCCGGGCGTCGCCACGCCGGGCGTCGCCACGCCGGGCCCGAATTCTCCTATCGACAGCCTGGCAGGCGGATGGGCCGATTACCGGGAGACGATCCCGGCGGTGTATGGGAATTATGTCTTTGAAAGCAGGAATTTCGAGGTGGAAGCCGGCTTGCGCGTCGAGTATGTCAACCTTCGTTACGAGGTCAATCCGACCCACCCTACCTACCACAGCGACGGCTACACCTACGCAAAACCATTCCCGAACGTCCGCCTTGCCTATAAAATGGACGATCGCAACAAGGTTTCGCTCTTTTACAACCGGCGCGTCGATCGGCCGAACGAGGTGGATATCCGCATTTTCCCCAAATATGACGATGCGGAGATCATCAAAATCGGTAACCCCGCCCTCAAACCGCAGTTTACCAGTTCCTGGGAAGCCGGCTACAAATCCAGCTGGAACAACGGCTCGCTCTATGCCGCATTATATCACAAACAGATCAACGGAACGATTACGCGAATCGGCACCATCGTCCCCGGCAGCACATTGATCTACAACATTTTCCAGAATGCCGGCAAGAGCTACAATGCCGGTGGAGAGCTCGTTTGGCAGCAGGACATCACGTCGTGGTTTTCGGTCAATGTGAATGGGAATATTTATAAAAATACGGTCAATGCATTCTCTGTCGAGAACCTGTACCCTGTAAAATCCATTTACAGTGCCACCAAACAGACCCTTACCTCAGGTAGTGCAAAAGTAAGCGCCGTTCTGAAAAGCAAAAAAACGGAGGTACAGGTTGTCGCCATTTACCAGGCACCCGACATCGTCCCGCAAGGCCGTACAGGCTACCGCTTCTCAGTAGACGCCGGCGCCAAACGCCAATTACCCAAAGGCGAAATTTTCATCAATGCCACAGACCTTTTCGGAACCCTGGTCATCCGCAAAAACGTGTATGGTGACGGCTTCCATTACAACAGCCGCGACTATTACGAGACCCAGCTGGTCCGGGCCGGTTACAGTTTCAAATTCTAAATCAATGACCATGCGCCTTCTCATCATCCTCCTTATTTCCGGTTCAACCTTTGCATACGCGGATACCCCTGCGGATAGCCTGCCCGCCCGCAAGCCATTCACCTTGCAGCGGTTTTACGTCCCCGCTTCCCTGATAACCGCAGGCCTGCTGGCCAACGGCCATTCGGAAGAATCCCTTAAAAACGAGCTCGCCGAAAGCAGAAACCGGCATATCCCCCGTTTCCGGACACGCATCGACGATTACATGCAGTTTTCGCCGCTGGTAGTCGCTTATGGCCTCGATGCATTTGGTATCAAATCCAAAACCGACGTGCTAAACCGCACCGCGATCCTCGTCAAAGGCGAAGCCATGGCCCTTACCACCGCCACCATCCTGAAATCGGCCACCCATACCCTGCGGCCGGACGGAAGTTCTTACAACTCGTTTCCATCCGGCCATACCACCCAGGCATTCGCCGCAGCCACATTTCTGAATGAAGAATACAAGGACCGCTATCCGTGGATGCCTTATGCATCGTACACGGTAGCGTCGTCCGTAGGCCTGCTGCGTGTGGCCAACAACCGGCACTACATCAGCGATGTGCTGGTAGGCGCCGGGATCGGGTATTTATCGATGAAAGTGGCTTACTGGACACATCGTTACAAATGGGGAAAGCCTCATGAAAAGTTGCAGCCGGTATATTGACAACTAATGCCGTACCGGGCGGAACCAGTCGGGGCGTTTCACCTCGTCCGGCCAGAAGAGCGCGGCCTGGCCGAAAACCTGTCCGTCGGCGTCGCGCAACTGCCACACTATTCCGTCGTAAATCATAAAGCTGTTCCCGTATTTATCGACCCGGGGACCCGAATAGTTGTAAACAATACCATCCCGCAGCACGATTTCCAGCATTCGCTGTCGTTCGGGCCGGTCCTGCTGCGAGGCACTGAGCCTCGAAGGTACGGCAAGTATCTCTTCCTGCGAATATTTGAATGAGGCCAGCGCCTGTGCATTGGCATATATAAAGCGTGGGTCGGCGTCGGTGTTATGTGCCAGGATAGCGTACGGCGCTTCCTCGTGGAGCCATTGATGAACATCCGGGGCTTCGCGAGCCGCTGCTCCGGGAGCCGCCGCTCCGGGAGCATATAGCGGTTGGCCGGATAGCCGGTGAAAGCTCTCGTTGATCTGCCGGATCAATGCGTCGTTTTGTGCAGGGGTCATTCTTTATAAATTTTTAAGACGTGGATTCTTGCCCAGTACCTGATTGGGATCTACCGGGACTTCAATCAGCAAAGAACGGGAAAGTCCGCGATCTACTTTGCCAAGAATGTCATCGAGATTACCGAGGTCGGGTGCCAACCGCACGGCATCCCAGCTGTTGGCCTTGGCGATACCGCAGTAATCGACGGCTTCGAGCCGCGAATGGTACCAGGCCGTGCCTACATCCGGCAAAACCTTCCTCAAACCCTGCTCTACAATGCCGAATGTCTCATTATTAAGCAGGAAAACCACCAATCCGAGATTACTTACCTCCCCCAAAGAGCCCGAAAATAGCCGGAAGCAGCCATCACCGGTAAACAAAAACACCTGGCGGCCGGGCTCGGCCAGTTTGGCGCCGATGGCCACGCCGAAAGCCCCGCCCATGGCCGATCCGCGGTAAAGCGAGTAAAAGCGGATGTTGTTGTTGGGCCGCTGAGTTATGTATTGGCGGTCTTTATAAGCCAGGCAAGTATCGTCGATGCCGATGGAATGCGCCGGCCACCACCGGTCGAGACGCTGGTAGAGCGCCGCCATATCCGCATAACGGGCACTGGCATTGTCAAAGGGGAGATCGTTCAAATACGAAGGCGCCTTTTCCATCGGTATATTGTCAAACGGGCGCTCTGCGGCAGCGTCGACCAATGCTTGCAACGACACATCCAGCGGGGCATTCATGAGGTAATAACCGCCTTCCACGACGTGCCGCAAGCTATTATCTACCAGTCCGTAAGCCTCGGGAATGTTACTGAAATGAAAAGTAGCGGATGCCGAAATCTTCTTGAAATTGACCGTGTACTCGTCAGGACATGCGCCTACGACCAGTAATATATCATTCTCTCCCAGCGAATTATACAACGACATCGCCCGGTCGTTGCCTCCGAAGGAAATATACCCATAGCCATAAGGATTGTGGCGGCTCACCGCATTCGCCCCGTTAATGCTCCATATCGTGCCGGCTTGAAGCGCTTCACTGAGCCGGGTAGTCAGGTCATGCGCTCCGGGGTAACGCGCCATTTCTTCGCCGACGAATAGCACTACGCGTTTTCCGTCGGTCTCCGTCCGGAATGCGGCCAGGAAATCGTCCGTCGAATGGTCTTCCCGCATGGGGATTTCGGGCAAGGACGCCGTAAAATTCGATCCGATCGGTGAAATGCTGAGTCCTTCATTATCCAGCACCAGTACCACGGGTTTCGAGCGGTCGAGCTGCCCTTTTGCTCGCGCAAGTTGGTCATGCAATGCGATGGGGTTATCCAGTACAAAAACGGAATCGGGCAGCTCCGCGCGCAGTTGCGCTACGATGTTGCTGCCGTAAACTGTGGTGTCTTGCAGCGGCGAAAAGCCCGCCGTGCTGCCATTCGAGACCGGTACTATATATACGGCCGGAATATCGTGCAGCTTGGCGTCGCTTAACCCGCAGCATATGAGCTTGGTAGCCGCGCCGGTGGTGGCCACGGAAGCAGCAACCCTTCCGCTGCCGAGGTAGTAACCCAAGGGAATAAACCCCGCCGTATATTCTCCGATGGTCAGGAATGAGGGTGTTTCGATTGTGTCCTCGCCGAGCGGGTCCAGGTATTTGAGCAAATGGATCACCCCTCCCCCGTTGACGCCCGCGTACAAGCGGATGCCCCAGTTATGCAATGTGTGAATGATGGTCTGGTAACTGTCCAGACCGGATTGCTCTTCCAATACGTTGATAAAGGACGCGGATTCGCTCGCTTCGATGTGCATGACGATGTGTTCGTTGAGTAAAAATGTTGAAACAAGTAAATGCCCGGCCGGGATTGATGTAGGCAAAAGTAGAAATAGTTTGAATATCAAATTGTCAAATTATCTGCTATATTGTATTAGAAATTATTCTACAAAATTGTGCATTGAAGAATTGCTACAACCCGTTAACTAGGATGTTCTTGTCCCGGCTCCGGGCATTGGGTAATATTGCACTCCCCCTCCTCGCAAAATTCTTGCTGGCACCCAATTAACGTAACTATCTATGGAACAGCCCCATTTGTTGTTCATCGACGACGAAGTTCAATACAGCGAACTGACGAAAGAGTACCTGGAAATGAAGGGATGCAGGGTAATGCTCAAACACGACGGACAGGCCGGGCTCGACGCATTCAAATCTCAGAAATTCGATCTCTGCGTGCTGGATATCAAAATGCCCAAAAAGGACGGCTTCACGCTCGCGGAGGAAATCAAGCAACTCGACGAAACCATTCCTATCATTTTTCTAACCGGACAATCACTGAAAGAGGACAAAATCAGGGGGCTAATGCTCGGCGCCGACGATTACCTGACCAAGCCGTTCAGCATGGAAGAGCTTTACCTCCGGATCAGGGCGATCCTTAAACGGGTGAAAGTGCAGGAAAAAGCGCGGGTAGTCGCGCAGTACGAATGGGGGCATTCGCGGTTCGATCCTGATCTGCGGCAACTCGTCGTTTCCGGGGAGACGATCAAACTGACTTCGATCGAAGCGAAACTCCTGAAATTATTCTGCGAACACCAGAACAAGGTCCTCACGCGCGACGCCGCGATGATCGGCATTTGGGGCGACGAGGAACATTACCGGGGTTACAGCCTCAATGTGTATGTGAGCAAATTACGAAAGTTCCTGAAAGCGGAACCGGCCGTAGAAATCCTGAACCTGCATGGAGAAGGTTACAAACTCATTTTCAAACCGGGCGCCGCTTAACCATGGACCTCTCCCTGCTCCACAACCTGATGGGCGGCGACCAACGACTCGTCGACCGGTTCGTAGCCATTTTCAATACGCAGGTACCTGCCCAGGTAGCCGCGCTCCCGGAACTATGCGAGGCGCAGGATTGGGAAGGCCTTTCGACGGCACTACACAGCCTGAAAACACAATTCAACTACGTAGGAATGCATACGTTGGCAGAACAGATACGAAGCCTGGAAGAGCAGGTCGACGCGGGACTTACCGACGGCATTTCCTTGCCGGTCAACCATTTCGTTCGGGATTTCCGGCTATCCTGACAGCCGGAATTTTCACCTCTTCCTGAAACGTCCCGGCCCGGCTGGCCTGCAACAGCTTCCGGATCTTGTATTTTAATTTTTTCGCTTCGATAGGCTTCGTAACGTAATCGTCCATACCGGCGTCCGCGCATTTTTGCGCTTCGGACGGGTTAGCATTGGAAGTGAATGCGAGGATGGGGACACGCCGGCCGTTCTCCCGTGCGCGTATTGCACGCGTGGCGGCGTACCCATCCATAACGGGCATTTTCACGTCCATCAGCACAATATCAAATGGATGATCAACCAGTTTTTGCAATGCGATTTCGCCATTGTCGGCAATGGTAACACGGACGTCGCGGATCATTTTCTTCAAAGTTTCCTCCGCCACTACCTGGTTGAACAGGTTATCCTCGACCAGCAGCACCGACAGCCCGACAAGCGGCGTATCGTCGACTGTTTCGTCATGTTCCGCGGAAGGATTGCAGATTTCAAACGTGAGGTCGAAACTGAAAGTGGTCCCCTGCCCCGGACGGCTTTGTACCTGCATTTGTCCACCTTGCTCCTCTACCAGCTTTTTGGCAATAAAAAGCCCCAAACCGGTACCAGTTTGTTTGCTGTTCGAATCGTCGTCTATCCGGGCGAAGGTTTCGAAAATGTATTCCAGCTTGTCCTGGGCAATGCCGATACCGGTGTCGGTCACGCTGAAATGCAGTTGCTCATGCACCCCATCGCGCGAGGCGACGCCCACGCGGATGGATACCGTGCCGTTTTCCGTAAACTTCACGGCATTACCTGCCAGATTTAACAGGACCTGGTGGAGCCTGATCGGATCGCCGATCAGCTGCGGGCTTACGTCCGGCTCCACCAGGATTTCCAGTTTCAATCCTTTCTCTTCCGCAATCACCCGTAAAATGTAGCCCAGCCGCTCCATCCGGTCGCGGACCTGAAAGGGTTTGTTGACAAAAGAAAACTTCCCTGCCTCGATTTTGGAGTAGTCTAAAATGTCGTTGATAATCGCCAGCAGGTTTTCCGACGAATAGCGGATGCCTTTCGCATATTCCAGTTGCTTTTCATTGAGGGGCGTATCAAAAATCAGTTCGGACATGCCGATAATGGCCGTCATGGGCGTCCTGATTTCATGGCTCATATTGGCGAAAAACTGCTCCTTAAACCGGGATTTTTGTTCTACCAGCTGCTTCTGCCGCTCGATCTCCTCTTTTTGTATCTGGATTTCCGCCGTTCTGACGGACACTTTCTGTTCGAGCTTTTCGTACAAAATCGCGTTCTCGATCGCCACTGCGATCTGCCCCGAGAGGAGCTTGATCAACTGCGTACGCTCCTGGGTAAATACCGCCGTTGCCAGGTTGTTTTCCAGGTACAATGCCCCTACCACTTTGCCCTGGTTTAATGCGGGAATGCACAATGCTGAGCGAACTCCCCGGACAGCTACCACCGGATCGTTTTTGAATTCGCTCTGTTGTGCGTCCGGCAGTACAATCTCGGTTTTATGCAAAAAAACATGCTCCACAATGCCCGGGGGAACGGATACCGATTCGGATAGCGGGATTTTCCGGATATCGGTCCGCTCACTCACTACCGACCGCCCAGCCTCGATCATCAGCTCTCCGCCCCAGTCGAGAATGAAGTACCCCGATTGCGCACCGGCGTTTTCAATCGCGAATTGGATCAGTTTTTCCATGAGCTGGTCAAAAATCACTTCGCTGGAAATAGCCACGGAAGTTTTCAGCAATGTCGAAAGGTCGAGCGTCGAGGCAATGCTCTCGCCTGCGTGAAACGGGGTTATCGATTCAGCTGTTGAATGGGCTATTTCGGGAAAAGCCGCGAGTAGCTGGCGTTCTTTCAATGCACAACCCCACTCGCGGTAGCCGTCCATGGCGGCGCGCAGGTAAAAATTTCCGGCTTTCGCCTGGCCCTTTTCCAGCCAATATCTACCACACAGCTCGTTCGCGAGCGCGGCCTCGTGCGCATGACAGTTCTCCTGCGCGACCACAATGGCCTGATCGAAACGCGCAATGGCCTGGTCGGCCTTACCTTGAACGGCCAGGATTTCAGCATCGAGCAGGTAATAGCGGTGGGCAAAATTGACGGGTACCATTTCGGCGAGCTTTTTGAGTTTTTTCAGCTGCGCCCCGGCTCCGCGGATATGCGCTGCACTCCGGTCGTCGGAACGGTACAAGGCCACATTGACCAAACCCAGAAAGAAAATATAAAGTGGTTCGAAAAGAGATGCTTTGACGGCATCGAAGTAGGCCGAGGCGTGCGTGGCATATTGCATCGCCCGGGAAGCGTCCCTGCCAAGGTAGGCGACGATCATTTTAAAAACGAAAACCGCAAATATCCGCGACCGGTCTTTTTGGGCAAGAATGCCGGAAAAGTCTGTTTTTTCATCGAAATAGGGTCCCGAGAGCGTGGCAGGATCGTCAGGATTACCGAGAAGATTGACCAGCATCTGGATAAAAGGCTCATTATGATGGGTGGTCTGCTCCCGCGAAAGCGCACGGGGCGGCTCGTTGAACCGCATGATCTCGTGTTTGACCCAATGCAGGTTTTTACCCGATAACATCAGATGAAACGAATAGCTGTTCGAGGCGTACATGCAATATTCCAGATCGCCCATTTCGACGCCCGTCTGGTAGGATTTCCGCAGCGCTTCGAGCGACTCGTTGATATGCTGCCCCCACGGACGGTTCACGATGTTGTACAAGAGCAACGTTCGCGCCCGCGCCGTCCCGTCGGTCTGCTCGGCCAGTTTCAATGCCATATTCCCGAAGCGGTAGCAAGCCGGGGCATTATTTTCAACCGCATGGACGATCGCTCCGTAAGTGGCGAATGTGATCGCCGACTCGGCCGCTACGCCGTACCTGAGCGAAAGTTCCACCATTTTGATCACCATCAACGGGTACAGCGTCGGGATTTTCACATACACCGTGGCGGTAATGTTCTGCAAGATCCGCATGGCCGTAAGCGCAGGCACGTCCGTCATGCCCGGCAATTCCGCCAGCGACTCGATCGTCCGCCCGCGCAGCCACCATTTCGATTTCAGGTAGGCCGTAATGATATGTATGTTGCCGGGACGGCCGGGGAAGCGGATGCCCAGCTCGCGCAGAACGGCCAGGGAAATCCTTATGGCCTGCTCCTCCTGCTGGTTTAATATCAGGCAGCGGATCTGAACGTCGTAGATTTCCGCTTTGTCTTCCAGGCGCTTTGCGTGAGCGAGCATTTCGCCGGCAATCGCCAGGCAAACCTCCGGGTCGCCGGCCAGGTAAGCACTTTCCGCGCATTGAACGCCGAGCGAAAACGCAAGCGGATAGTAGTGCTGCCAGTCTTCCGCAACCAGCATTTCCCTGCCTTTTTTGAAATAGGCAAATGCTACCGAATAGGCTGCCGACGCCTCGGCCTTTTCTCCGGCTTCGCAATTGAGACGGGCTATCCTGCGGCGCTCGGAGGCCGTTGTATAGTCCCGTCCGTAATTCAGGTGATTGACGATCTCGAAAAGATGCTTATCGCGCTCTTCGGTCGATAACCTTTCGAGCAGGAAATAGCCCGTATTCAGGTGGTTATCGATCTGCTCTTCGGTTGAAAGCAGGTCGTAAGCAGCGCTTTGAACCTGATCGTGTACGAAAATGTACCGTTTTTGAATCAGGTAATGCTCCCCTGGCTGTCGGTCGGATACGACACGCAGCAGGTTTTCGGTTACGGCCTCCTGAATATCGTCGCCCGTTTCCTGCGGGGTTTTGTCGAGAAGGGCGGAAAGCACGATCAGATCGAACTCGGTGCCGATGCACGAGGCGGTGGTCAATGCTTTTCTTGCCGGTGTGGAGAGGTTTGTGATTTTGGTGGCGAGCAAATGCTGGGAAGAAACCGATTTCGCCTCGCCGTCAAGACTTTGAACGTCCCATACCCACTTCCCGTTTGCACCATCATACACAATAAGACCCTGATGGTAAAACCTTTGCAAGGTTTCAGAAACAAAATAAGGATTACCCAACGTCCCCGCCAGCACGATTTCGGCAAGCGGCAATGCGGCACTGACCGGACAGGAAACAGTATCCGCGACCAGCTCCGAAATAGCTTCTTTTTGTAAAGGGAAAAGTGCGATCTGCGTCAACCGCGATTGGCTTGCGTCGAGCTCGCTGATGGCCGTACGGAGCGGGTGCGTGGCGGACACTTCATTATCCCGGTAAGTTCCGATTATGAGCAGGTTATTACCGGTTACCGAATGGGTAACGCGGCTCAGGAAACGCAGGCTGGAAAGATCGGCCCAATGCAGGTCGTCGAGGAATATGACCAGCGGGTGTTCCGGTTTGGTGAAAACATCAATAAAATGGGTAAATACATTCACAAAGCGGTTCTGCGCTTCCAGCGGTGAAAGACGCCCGACGGCCGGCTGGCGGCCGATCAGTTTCTCTAACTCGGGGATCACGTCGATGATGATTTGTCCGAAGGGCCCTACCGCGTCCAGAATGGCGTTTTTCCAGTAAGCCACATTGCCCTGCGATATTTTGCAAACCAGCTCTTTGAAAGATTTGATCACCCCTTCGAACGGAATATTCTGTACATACTGGTCGAATTTTCCGGAAACAAACAACGCCCCCGTGGTTTCAAGTTGCTGCTGCACCGCGGCTACCAGCGACGATTTCCCGATCCCCGATTGCCCCGAGACGAGTACCAGCTCGTTGCCCTCGTGTATGCGTGCATAGGCGCCCAGCACCAGCGCGAGCTCCTGCGTACGCCCGTACAGGCGATCGGCTATCCGGAAAATGCCGGGGACATCGGATTGGCCGGCTATGAAATCTTCCGGCATTGCGTCTTTACAAACCGCCAGATCCGCCAAAATGCCGCGGGTGGTCTGGTAACGGTCTTCGGGCTTCTTCGCCAGCAGTTTCATAACGATGTTCCGAAGTGCCAGGGGCGCATCGGAAGGCCACACGGGCATGCGTGCGATGTGCGCGTGTACGAGCTCGTTGGAATCGGTACTATCGAAAGGCAATTTGCCCGTAAACAGGCGGTATAACAGCACGCCCAAATGGTAATATTCGGTGCGATAACCGACCGGCACGTCGATTAGCCCGCTTTGCTCGGGAGCCATATAATGCAGGTCGATCGCGGCATGCCGGCCGGCAGCATTGGTTCCGGCAGCGGCAGGTTGTGCGCAGGCCATGTCCGCGATCCGGAGCCGGTGCGTCGCCGGATCGGTCAGCAGGTGCGCCGGACGGAAATCACAATGCCTGATGCCATGGTAATGCAGTTCTTCCACGATCCGGACGAGCTCTTCGGCAATGGTAATGCCGGTGGGGACGTCTATTGGGTTGGTATCCAGATATTGTTGCAAAAAAATACCGTCAAAATGGTCCAGCTCGGTGATGTGGTAACTTTCCGTCCGGACGGAGCGCCGGGCATTCAGGATGCGGTCGAACTGAAACGCATTCAGCCAGGCAAATGCTTCGGGCGATTGGCCGTCAGATGGGTCGTTTCCAACTGTAACCGGAACCGCTTTCAGCATCACCTTTTCGGAAGTGCTTTCGCGTACCGCTGAAAAGAACGACCGGTTCGGCTCTTTATAAAGTTCCTGCGTGACCCGGTAATCGGGTATTTGTATAGCGTTGAGGCCCATCGCGTCTTAATAGATTCAGTTTCAAAGCAATGCAAAGGTAACTTTCGGGCAATACCGGCCAATTACGGCAGGCGGATTTTTATATTTTTTTATACTTTTTAAGGAGTACTTACCATTTGGCACCTGTCGCGCACTATACCTTTGTCAGCACCAAAATGAACATCAAAACACATCGGATCAATGAGAAAGATAGCAATCATGGGCGCGGGCCAGTCGGGGCTACACCTTGGTATCAGGTTGGTCAGAAGCGGTTACGACGTGACCATCATTTCGGAGCGTTCGGCGGAGGAAATATTCAACGGCCCGCCTACTGGCGCTACCTACCTTTTCAATGATTCGCTGCAACTGGAAAAGGAACTGGGCCTCGATCTCTGGGCCGATACCGCTTTCCATTCGACCGGCTTCCAGATCAACTTCGGCACACCGGCGGGCGACTTTGCATTTGGTATCCAATCCCGCACCAGCAAGCCCGGCACGTCCATCGATCAGCGTTTGAAATTCTATCAATGGATTAAACTGTTTGAAAAGCTGGGCGGCCAGTTCATCGTGAGTGATACCACGCCTTCCGACCTGCTGGCATGCACCGCGCAGTTCGACCTCGTAGTCGTTTCGTCCGGCAAGGGCCCGTTGGCCAGGCTGTTTACAAGGGACGACGAGCGCTCGACACATACAGCTCCGGCCCGCAAGCTTGTGCAGATCCATATCAACGATTTTGAACACACACACAGAACGCGCTTCAATTCCATCACACTCGATGCGGTGATGGGTGCCGGGGAGATCATTACGGCCCCGTTTTATCAGAAAGACGACATTCAATGCGCTTTCCTGCTCGTAGAAAGCATTCCGGGCGGCCCGATGGACGTATTCGACGAGGCCGATTCGGCGGCCGGTATTCTCGACAAGGCGAAGGAAATGATCCGCACCCTCCTGCCCTGGCGGTACGCGGCATTTGAAAATGCGGCGCTAGTGGGCAACAATGCATTCCTGAAAGGCGCATTCGCCCCCGTCGTGAGAAAGCCCGTAGTGCAGCTGAATTCGACGGCGGCCGTGCTGGGCCTGGGCGACACCGTCATTCTCAACGACCCGATCGTGGGCCAGGGCGGCAACAATGCTTCCAAAATGGCGAATGTGTATGCCCAGGCGATCATCAACCGCGGCGATGCGCCGTTCGATTTGGAATGGATGAACAGGACTTTCGAAGAATTCTGGCAGTATTCGAAGTATGTCAACCGTTTTTGTGACATTTTCCTCGCACCGCCCGCGCCCCATGTGGTCGACGTATTGCAAGCAGCCGCACGCTACCCCGAAGTCGCTTCCGATTTTGTGAATGGCTTCAACCACGCCCCTTCCCTGTTCCCCTGGCTCGACAATGCCGATGCCGCCCGCGAGTACCTCACACGCAAAACCCTGATACCTGCCTCGGCAGCTTTATGAGTAATTCCATTCTTTGCATTCTATATCCATATCCATTTAAATACCATGAAAACTACGTTCAAAACAGTTCTGGGCAATTTCACACTATTTGCCTGCATCGCACTCATATCTGCTTGCAATTCAGAAGACAAGGACCCAAATCCGTCGCAGGAAATCAATTTCACCGAGATCAAAGGCAGCGGCGATATCAATACGCAAATCGCGGCATTCAGGACGTTGCTGGGCGATCCGCTGAACACGACCGTCAATAGTACCGGTCGCCGGGAGATCAACTGGGACGCCGTACCGGATAACCAGACAAACACCGACACCTTCCCGGGCGATTTCTTCAACAGTACCGACCCTGCATTGCCTGCGGGCAGGAAGCGCGGCGTCGTATTTTCCACTCCGGGCAACGGCCTGCGGGTAAGCGACAAGGATTTCAGCGATGTGGTTTCGGGCAACAGCGAGCAATTCAAGGCATTCAGCCCGGCCCGTACGTTTGCCGCCATCGGTAGCAACAAGATGGATTTGACTTTCAAAATCCCGGGCACGGCTAATGCCGCATTCGTGAGAGGGTTCGGGGCTATATTTTCGGATGTCGACCGCGCCAATATCAGCAGCATCGAGTTTTTCGAGGGTGATAAAAGCCTGGGTAAATTCAGCGTCCCTGCGCGGAGCGATGCCAACGGCTTCTCTTTCCTGGGCGTCGTTTTCCCCGGCAACAAAGTAACGAGGGTTACCGTCACGACCGGTTCGGCGGGCATTACCAACGGGTACAAATACAATGCGAACGACGACCTGGTGGTCATGGACGATTTCTTTTACAGCGAGCCGGCGGCAAACCAGTAGCGATTGCTGAAATAGGGGACAAGGAATTCCATCAACAAACTGAAAACCCCGCTGGCCGGTACACCGACCGGCGGGGTTTTTCGCTTTTGTGCAGTGTGTATTTTACCGGACAGGGCATGGTTGGCATCGTTTTTGCAATATTCTCTTCAAACAGTTAAACGAAATGTTTTTCACCGTTAAACCTTTCACGAATTGACAATGAGTTTGGAACCCTCAGAATCAAGAAAAATGCCCCGCACACTTCCCAAATCGAACACCGGCATCCGCGGTCTCGACGAGATTACTGCAGGTGGATTACCTTCCGGCCGGCCCACATTGATTTGCGGCGAGGCCGGGTCCGGTAAAACGCTGTTCTCGATGGAATTCCTCGTGCACGGCGCTACCCAATATGACGAACCCGGTGTGTTTGTAGCTTTTGAAGAAAAAGCCGAAGAACTGGCGATCAATGTAGCGTCCCTCGGCTTCGACCTGAACCAGTTGCAGCGCGACGGCCTGATCCGGATCGACCACGTGCATATCGAACGCAGCGAGATCGAGGAGACGGGCGAATACAATCTGGACGGCCTTTTTATCCGCCTCGCCTATGCGATCGACAGCATCGGCGCCAAGCGCGTTGTATTGGATACGATCGAAAGCCTTTTCGCCGGGCTGACGAACCAGGCAGTATTGAGGGCCGAGCTCCGCAGACTGTTCGAATGGCTCAAAGAAAAGCAGGTAACGACCATTATCACCGGCGAAAAAGGCGAAGCTTCGCTCACGCGCCAGGGATTGGAAGAATATGTATCGGATTGCGTGATCTTGCTCGATCATCGGGTGGAAAACAAGATATCCACGCGTATCCTGCGGATCGTGAAGTACCGCGGCTCGGTGCACGGCACCAACGAATATCCTTTCCTGATCGATGAAGACGGTATTTCCGTACTTCCCGTCACATCGCTCCAGCTGAACCACGCCGTCTCGTCCGAAAGATTGTCCTCGGGTATCCCGGCGCTCGACAAGATGCTTGCCGGAGAGGGATTCTATAAAGCCAGCAGCATACTGGTTTCCGGTACGGCCGGAACAGGAAAAACCTCCATTGCGGGGAGTTTTATAGACAAATCGTGTAAGGATGGCGTGCGCGCCATTTATTTCGCATTCGAAGAATCGCCCTATCAGATCATACGGAATATGCGATCGATCAATATCGATCTGCAAGCGCATATAGATAATGGTTTACTGATGTTCAGCGCATCCAGGCCCACGTTCAATGGACTGGAAATGCATTTGCTGAAGATTATGAAGCTCATCGAACAGTTCAGGCCCAATGTGATCGTACTCGATCCGATCAGCAATCTCATTACCGTCGGCTCGAACAGCGAGGTAAAGAACCTGCTGACACGCCTGATCGATTTCCTGCAAAGCCAGCAGATCACCGTCATGTTCACCGCGCTCGCGCTCAACGATAACAAGACCGAACAAACCGATGAAGGCGTATCGTCGCTCGTGGATGTGTGGATACTTGTCCGCGACATCGAGTCGAACGGCGAGCGCAACCGCGGGTTGTACGTCATGAAATCGCGCGGAATGAAGCATTCCAACCAGGTAAGGGAGTTTGTCATTACCGACGAAGGCCTCAAACTGGTGGAGGTATTCCTCGGCCCCGAAGGCGTACTCACAGGCTCCGCGCGGGAGACGCAGCAGCTCCTGGAAAAAACTTCCGAAGCCATCCGCGACCATGCCTTATCGAGAAAAGACCGCGAGATCGAACGAAAAAGGCTGGTGCTCGAATCCAAGATCGCGACATTGAAAGAAGAATTCGAGTCGTTGCAGGAAGAGCTGAACAAAAGCTATGTCGAGGACGACCTCAAAAAAAGCATTATGGAAAACAACCGCCAGGAACTCACACGCAAGCGTGACGACCTGCTTTAAGAGTCAGTTATGGAAGAAGTAAAAGAAGAAGTAAAGGAAGAAGTATGGGAACTCAGGCTGTACGTCGCCGGAAAGACCGCCCGGTCGGTGGCTGCGCTTGCTAATCTCAAAAAGTATTGCGAGGAGCACCTGAAAGATAAATATGTGATAGAAGTGATCGACTTGCTGGTGCAACCGCAACTGGCCGAAGGCGACCAGATCCTGGCCATCCCCACGCTGGTCAAAAAGGTACCGGAGCCCATTCGCAAGATCATCGGAGACCTCTCCAATGAGGAAAAAGTATTGGTGGGACTCAATATTCGCGCGGCAAAATAAATCACATGATTCAGGGAACACACCAGACACAGGATTGGGACGATGGCGACGAAATGGATGACCACTTCGAGCTAAGACTGTATATCGCCGGTGCTTCCTCCAATTCGATCCGCGCCATCGAGAATCTCCGGGAGATTTGTGAAAAATATATCAAAGAAAGGTACACGCTCCGGGTGATCGACGTCCACCAGGAAAAGTCGCTTGCCTCACAGCAACAGCTTGTCGCATTGCCGCTTTTGGTCAAGTTGAGACCTTCTCCCGAGCGGCGGCTGATCGGCGATATGTCCGACACGCAAAAGGTTTTGAAAGGTTTGGGTATTTCCGGCGAATGATATGGGCGATCTGAAAACTTACGAGCAACTGCTCCGGGAAAACGCCGAGTTGAGCATTCGGTTGGAGGAAGCTAACGACACGATCGAGGCGATACGTACCGGCCAGATCGACGCGCTGGTGGTAAACGACGCCAAAGCCGGGCATCAGCTCTACACGCTCAAAACAGCCGACCACTCCTACCGCGTATTTATCGAGAAAATGAACGAAGGGGCCGTGACGCTCAACGAAAGCGGTATTATCCTGTATGCCAATTCGAGGTTTGCGTCGATCCTTGGCGCGACGCTGTCCGCCATTGTCGGGAAAGATTTCGAATCATTTGTTTCCAGCGACTGCCGCCCGATGTTCAGGGATGTGTTTGCTACTGCCTGGGCCAAGGATATCCAGATAGAAGTAAAGATTTGCCGTAATAGCGGAACTGTGCCCTGCCAACTTTCCCTGACGGCCCTTCAACTCGACGAGGGGCCTTCGCTGAGTATTATCATCACCGATCTCACTTTTCAGAAGAACATCCAGCGTTTACTCAAAGAAAACAACCAGCGGCTGACGATCGCTAATGGGGAGCTGGAAGCAAGCAACCACGATTTGCAGCAGTTCGCCTCCATCGCCTCCCATGACCTTCAGGAGCCGCTGCGAAAGATCCTGATCTTCGCAAATATGCTCAGGGACAGGCATATGCAGGACCTTCCCGCCGAAAGCCGGAAATACCTCGACAAAATCATTTCCTCCTCGCAAAGGATGCGTTCGATGGCATCGGATATCCTGAGCTACTCCGGGCTGTCGACGAACGCCCATCCCCATGACGAAGTAAGCCTGGAAGCCGTGGTCGCCGAAATTCTGGATGACTATGAATTGCTTTTACAAGAGCGGAATGTCAAGGTGATCGTAGAAAAACTGCCCGTAGTGGAAGGAAACCGAGGGCAACTCAAACAGGTGTTCCAGAATCTGATCAGCAACTCCATTAAATTTTCCAGGCAGGACAAAGCCCCTGTGATCCGAATATTCTGTAAACCGGCCGATTCGAAGCCCGGAGATACAGGCGAATTGGCATTTTGCCACATTGTCGTGGCCGATAACGGGATAGGTTTCGAGAAAGAATACCAGGAAAGGATCTTCTCACTTTTCGAACGGCTCAATAATAAGGACAAATACGAAGGTTCGGGGATCGGGCTGTCGATCACGAAGAAAATCATCGAAAGGCATCACGGAAGAATCTCCGCCGAAAGTACGCCCGGTGAAGGAGCGCGATTTACGATCAGCCTTCCGGTGAAACAACCGCAGGCCGTTGCCTGATTCGGGCAGGGATGAAAAAATATCGGAAAATCATCCTATAACGCCGTTTAGTCATTGAATTCAACATTACGCTAATTTTAAGCCCATTTTTACCCGATTCACAGGGATTAAAAACCTGATAATCAGCTTTGAATTACTGATAATCTTTCCTATCATTGATGGAAAATGCGAAAAACTGACTGACTGATTAGCACCCCTGATTATGAAACAAATTGTCCTTGATGTGGCTGCCAGGGATCAGGAAATCGAACACGAAGAGCTCGGCGCGATCCTGACTGGTTTGGTCGATGACGACTCACAGGAACAGACGTTCGTCGCGGCGCTTGTAGTCGTTACCGTGCTGGCCGGCTTGCTGCTGATCGGGCTCGGCGTATATCTGAGTATTTTTTGGGGTATTTAAAGTCCTGCGCTTGAACCGTTTAATCATTTAACACTATATCTGCCAGTTTATGATCAATTCGCTTCTGTTGAAACCTTTTGGATTGCAAGTATCCCGGATTAAAAAAGAAGAAAAATTCACCGACGATGAAACATTCCTGGCCTTGTACGAGCAATGCAGGCCCTACACGATGACTTCGGTCGAACGGATGTACGCATTGTTCAATGCTGTGAAATATGTGGTGAAAAATAATATCCCGGGGGACTTTGTCGAATGCGGCGTCTGGCGCGGGGGAAGCTCCATGATGATCGCCCTCACCCTGCTGCACCTGCGCAGTACGGACAAGCAACTGTTTCTGTACGACACGTTTGAGGGGATGTCGGAACCTACCGAGCATGACAAGACCTTCCGCGGCGAGGATGCCGATAAATTACTGGAAAAGAGTGTCGATAACAAAGAAACATCCGTCTGGTGCCTGGCGGATATCAATGACGTGAAGCAGAACATGGGTATCACGAAGTATCCCGCAGCCAGTATCCATTATGTAAAAGGAAAGGTCGAAGATACCATTCCGTCCACATTGCCATCCGGCGGCATTGCATTGCTGCGCCTCGATACCGACTGGTACGAATCCACCGCGCACGAGTTGAAGTATTTGTACCCGCTCCTGTCAGTTTCGGGCGTGCTGATCATCGACGACTACGGACATTGGGACGGCTGTAAAAAAGCAGTGGATGAATATTTCTCAGATAAACCCCTTTTGCTCAACAGAATCGACTACACGGGAAGAATTGCAGTGAAATCACAGGCGGTTTAAACCACTACCATAACAAATCCAGTCAGTACGAAGCGTGGGAGACAATTACAGTCCCGCGAACACTGACTGGATTTTTGTTTCCATGGAGTCGGCGCTGAAATTCGCGACGATAGTCTTACGCGCCTCCACGCCCAGCCTGCGTCTGAGCTCCCGGTTCTGAATTAACTTTTCAAGCGCGGCGGCCAGTCCGTCGTTATCTCTTTCCTTTACCAGCAACCCATTCACCCCGTCCTGAATCGCTTGCGGAATCCCCGCATGGTAGGTTGATACCACAGGCTTTTCCATGCTCATGGCTTCGAGAATGGAGTTGGGCAACCCTTCCATATCCCCCTTGTCGTCGGTCCGGCTGTTGAGCACGTAAATATCGGCGTCTTTCATGTGTTCGTTGACGACCCCGTGTGGTTTGGACCCGAGCAGCGCTATTTTGTCGCCCAGGTTGAGCCGGTCGGCGAGGTCTTTACACAATGGCATTTCCGGGCCGTCGCCGATAATCCGCAATTCCAGGTTATGATGATTTTCACAAAGCCTTGCGAACGCTTTGATCAGGTCGGGAACGCCCTTTTTCGCCACCAGGCGACCTACGTGCTGAATAACGACCTTTTCGCGCTCCGGCGTTTCCGCGGGGAGAAACTTCTGCTCGTCGGTGCCGTACGGGATCAAATGCACTTTATCACTGAACCTGCGAAGGTTTAGCGTATCTATGAAATGCGGGCTTACGATAATGACCGCTTTGGCATATTCGATCACCTCCTGAATGCTATCCGCATATTCCTTGTGGTCCAGCATCGCCGGCGCGGCGTCGATTCCGTGGAAACTGACGACCATCTGTATACCTAGCTTTTTGGCCACCGGCAGCAGTTCAATGCCGGACGGCCCGAAATGAGCGTGGATTACATCTATTTTGCCGCTTCGCAACAGCTCCGACACACGCGAGCGGTTTTGGAAGCTCAGTTTGTGGCTTTTTCCCGTCAAGACGCGCAGCGCCTTCGTGATCAGCTTATCGGGTAAGCCCCGGTACGGAGCCAGGAGCTCTTTTTTAACATCAATTGGAAATTTATCCTCATTCTCATAGCGATAGGTCAGCGCCGTTACAGCGTGATACCTGGACAAACCCACTACCTGACGATGGACAAATGTTTCACTAAGCGGAAAAAATGATTGATTGAATACCAGAATGTTCATATTCTAAAAAACTTCGGCCATATGCCGGTTGAATAGTGTGTAAATCCAATATGCCGAAGAAGCATTTATACAAGTTACTAGTAATGAGCAGGTAAGTTAAAAACTTCCAATCGATGTTGCCTTGCCGTTCGCTCACCCCGGAATACCGGTTGTTGTAAAACGGTCAAATATACAATGGCCGATCTGCAATTCGCTCAAAAAGAGTTATAAATTGCAGCTTCGGGAGCTACCGCCGGGTAATTCAGACGGTTAGCAAACGGTACATGTACTACAAACACTATACTTATTTTAGCATGACAGAAAGAGAACCAGGAGTCGAACGCTTGTATCCATCGATATTCGGAAGAATGGCAACCCGTTATTATTATCTCCGCCAACTTCGCCAGGCTATTGAGGATGTTATCAGAGATTTTGTAGCGCGCGATTCAAGAAACTTAACTTTGGCCGACTACGGATGCGGAAACCGGCCCTACGAGTCATTAGTTGCACCCTACGTTCACAAGTACATCGGCATTGACCTTCCCGGGAACAAGGTGGCCGACATTTTAATCTCTCCCGAGGGTAGAATCGAGCTCCCTGACGAAGCGCTCGATGTAGTGCTGTCGACCCAGGCGCTGGAACACGTCGTCAACCCGACGGAATACCTGAAAGAAGCGCTGCGCGTGCTCAAAACCGACGGACAGCTCATCCTCAGCACACATGGCTACTGGATGTTCCACCCCGACCCGACCGATTTCTGGCGCTGGACCTCCACTGGTCTGAAGAAAGTTGTGACCGACGCCGGATTTGAAGTAGTCCACTTCCGGGGGATCATCGGCCGGTCGGCCATGGGCCTCCAACTCTTCCAGGATGGCTTCACTTTCGCCCTGCCTCCTTTTTTACGGCCTGTTCTGGCAATCATTTTTCAACCCCTCATCTACCTGTTTGACCAAATACCCTCGCAGGGCGGCAAAGATAAAGATGCCTGTACTTACATTCTTGTAGCGAAAAAGAACGCTCCGAAAGCTTAGTGGTGTATTTTCCGGCCCGGAGCGGGCATGTAGTAAAACTTACAGAAAATGCGCGTTGACCAGGAAATCAAGAGAGGTACTTTTTTTGTTTTTATTTCCAAATACAGCAACATACTGATCGGGCTGGTAATCAATTCGATACTGGCCCGGTTCCTGTCCCCGAAAGAATACGGCATCGTCGGTATTGTTACCGTATTCATTACTTTTTTCAGCATTCTGGGCGATATCGGCGTAGGAACGGCGATCGTCCAGAACCGGGAGCTTACGCGCAAGGACATTTCCGACATTTTCAAGATCACCATCTTATTGAGCGTCTGCCTCGGGCTGGCCTTCTACCTGTTGTCTTACGGCATCGCCTGGTTCTATGAAAGCGACGTTTACATCCGGATCGGTCAGCTGCTGGCCATCAGCGTGTTTTTCAGCTCTTTATCCGGCGTTCCGAGGAGTCTTTTAATGCGTGAAAAATCGTTCAAATTACTGGGCGGGATAGAAATCATCGCGAGCGTTACCACGGGAATCCTGGTGGTGTTCCTCGCCATGAAAGGTTACAGCTACTATTCGATTATCTGGCGGTCGATCCTATCCAGCGTGATGGTCTGTGTAATGTGCTTCTATTTTTCCAAACTGCGGCTGATCGAAGGTTTCGGCTTTGGCGGTTTCAGGAAAATCGCGCGGTATTCGGGTTTTCAGTTTGCATTCAATTTCATCAACTACTTCTCCCGCAATCTCGACAACATCCTGATCGGCAAATTCATGGGCAACCAGAACCTGGGCATTTACAGCCAGTCGTACCAGCTCATGATGTACCCGGTCGCGAACCTCACGCACGTGATCACGCCCGTGCTCCACCCCGTGCTCGCACGGTACGTGGATCAGCCCAAAACCATTTTTGAAGAATATCTGAAAGTGGTGAATATCCTGGCCATGCTCGGCATCCCGATTTCGGTCTTCGTGTTCTTTTCATCGAAGGAAATCGTCTACTTCGTGTTAGGGTCTAAATGGATGGAAGTGGCGCCGGTGCTGCAAATATTCGGCGCGTCGATCTGGTTGCAAATGGTCAATTCAAGTGGCGGCGCTATTTTCCAGTCGATGGGCCGCACCGACAAGCTATTTAAAATGGGGATTCTGAGCACCTTCACCACCATCTCCGCGACGCTGCTCGGCATTCTCTATTTCAAATCACTGAACATGACCGCCCTCTGCATTTCCGTCGCGATAGCCTCGAATTTCATCATCGTGTACTACGTGCTGATCAACAAGATCCTGGGTGCGAGCTTCATGCGTTTCCTGAAAGTGATTGCAAAGCACATGAAACTGGCCGCGGTGCTGGTGGTACTCATGTATTTAACACAGGCTTTCGGCAACTTCGGGCAGGATAGTGTGGGACTGATCTACCTGTTCGTGATCAAATCTGCCATTCTGGGCATAACCTTCCTGGCATTCCATTACGAAATGGTGATGGGATTGGTCAAAAAAGTTTTGGCAAACGTATCGGTGAGGCTCAGGTAGTCCTGAGCGCTTGCTCTGCTCCCGCTACTTTCCGCACGCCTTTGTCTTTCAGCATCTGGCTGATCTGGCTTGCCATGTAAATCGATGCCTCGATTTCCGCTTTTCGGATAGCGACGCTTTCGATATTGAAGCCGAAAGGAATGGAACGCTCCATACAGAACGCGGTGAGCTCGGAAGCAATATCGAGGCATATATTGACCGATCGTTCCAGAATATTCTCCGACTGCCTGAGGTCCTCCTTCACTTCCTCCGGCACGTTGATGCCCAGCCAGTCCATAAACTGCAAAGTCTTTTCAGAGCCGCAGGCCGTGATCGTGAAAATAATGGTCGGTGGCGCTATCTGCTGGCTGCCGCAACGCAGCGCGAGGTCTTCGATCACCTGCTTCGCATATTCGAGGTTGAAAACGCACTGTGAAATGAAGTACGAGACCCCGCATTCCATTTTGTCGAGAATCCGCACGTCCTCGTCTTGCAGGATCTTATGCCGCTCGGGGATCGTCACGGCACCGATCACGGACGTTTCTTCGTTTTTCCGCCAGATTTTGTACGCTTCGGGAAGGCTCGTCCTGACCGGAAAATCGGGTGCGGGCACGCCTACGAAAACAGGGTAGAAACTTTGTTTGTGCAACGCTTCGAGCCATTCGGAAAGCTCTTCCGCGGAAAACTTGCCGGCGGGACGGTAAATGATCTTGGGAACGTCGAGTGAGCCCAGGTATCCGGACGCGAAATGCAGCGGATCAAGTGAGTTCATGAATGGAAAAGGCCGCTCTTCTTTCGTCCGGGCCGATTCATCCTGCACATCATATACTACCAGTGCATCGATATCCAGGGCAGCCAACCGCTCGATGGTCTTCTCGGCAATCTCCGCAACGCGTTCAGCGGTGGTGTCGGCTTTGGGCGGCGTAATGCCGTAAAGCACCACTCCTGATTCTTGGGATTTGATCTTGTTTAGAAACATGACATTATTGAATGGGCATCCTGCCGCTTCTCATAAAAGTTACCTGCATCGTGGACATCCTGTTCTCCTGCCGCCCGCGTCCATTCTCCAAACTAAACATCATTTTCCGGATTTATTACTACTAAATCAGCCAACTGCGCATTTTTTTTATTATTCAGCCGCTGCAAAGCAAGTGTTCGCAGCGGCTGATCCTTTACAAATGCAACGGGCATCATTTACGCTCCGTCAACAGCCAGGGCGCAATGCCTCCGTACGAATAGTCCGGCTTCTGATGGGCCTGCCCGGCAAGGCGAAAATGTCATTCTACATTCCGGATTAAAAGGCTGGTACTCATTCGCCGATGCGACGTTTATGACATTTCCGGCATTTTTTGTAACCGATCGACACTCGCAGCCAAGGTGCATTTTAATCTTAATTTAAGCCCATTTTAACGGCATTTAAATGTGCACAGGCCTCTTTTGGACTATATTTTTTAAAAATATTAATATACCCCCTCACCTAACATCAAATCGGACTACGCTTGCGGAACGGCAAAAAGCGATGGCTTTGCTATGCCCCGGAAATTACTAAAACCTGAAATTATTACTAAACCTGTTTGAAAATCATGACCCAAATCCGCTCGCCCGTCGCATCTGCACGGACACCCCTCCACTTACTTTTTTAAAACAAAACGCTTGATAAACACTAACTAATTTCTACATGAAAAGTTATGTACAACCGCCCGTCAACCGGTCGGGAGGGATTATGCGCATAATCCTGCTAAATCTTTTGCTCCTGATTTCGCTCTGCGCGAACGCCGGCGCTCCCGCCGACAGGAAAATTACCGGTAAGGTAACGGACCCTAAGGATTCTTCTCCGCTACCGGGTGTGAACGTGCTCATCAAGGGCACGGGCGTCGGTACCTCCACAGATGCCGATGGTAATTACCAGATCAACGTCCCCAATGAATCCAGCGTACTGGTATTCAGCTTTGTAGGATTTACGAGCCAGGAAATCACTGTTGGCAACCAGTCGGTAATCGATGTGAAGCTCGGTTCGGACGCGAAAGCGCTGAACGAGGTGGTCGTAATCGGTTACGGTACTGTCCGCAAATCGGACCTTACCGGCGCTGTGGCCACGATTAAAGGCGAACAGCTGATGGACAAGCCGGTACCCAACGTTTCCCAGGCGCTGCAAGGCAAAATTGCGGGTGTCGAGGTGAGCGTGAACAGCAATGCGCCCGGTGCGGCGGCTAAGGTACGCGTCCGCGGGATCGGCTCCATCAACTCCAATATCGACCCGCTCTACGTCGTGGACGGCGTGATCGGTGTGGATGGTAACTCGATCAACCCGAACGACATTGCCTCGCTCGAAGTACTGAAAGACGCCTCATCGACAGCCATTTACGGGGCCAGGGGTGCGAACGGTGTGATCATGATCACCACCAAACGCGGCCGTGCGGGCAAGATGAAGGTTTCTTACGACGGTAATGTCAACGTGAGCGACTTGTACCGCCACGTGAAAACACTGAATTCGGACGAGTTTGTAAAGGTGTATAATGAAGCTTATGCGAACGGTACGAAATTTGACCCGACCGGCGGCACCTGGGCACCTCCCGCCGCGCTGAACCACACCAATTTCCCCCGGCTGTTCGATGCGAACGATAAGCCATTGTACAATACAAATTGGGAAAAAGAGACCTACAAACCTGCCATTTCGACTAACCATTCCCTCAATTTCCAGGGCGGAAACGATAAAACGCTGTTCAGTCTCTCGCTGGGCTACCTGAACCAGAACGGTTTGATGGTAACTTCTGCATTCAAACGCTACAACCTGCGGTTCACGGTGGATACCGACGTCAATAAATGGCTGAGAGTCGGTGGAAGCCTCTCGCTGATCGACAGCCGCCAGCGCCTGGTTTCCGACAATAATGGCGGGTTAAATGTGCCCCGCATGGTGTCGGAAGAGGTGCCTATCCTGCCGGTGAAATATCCGGACGGCACATGGGCCGGTAATAACGACATTGCAGGACTGGAAGGCGGACCGAACCCGGTGAACATTGCCCACAACCGGTACACGATCAATAACACGCTTCAATCGCTCGGTAATACCTATCTGTTGTTCCACATCGCGAAAGACCTGGATTTCAAAACCGACCTCGGATTTAACCTGCAATCGCAGAAAAACAACTTTTTCTCTTCCCAAAATCTGGCCCACCTGTCGGCCGACCAGGGCGGCGTTGCAAACATCCGCGGCTTTTTGAATACCTACTGGCAGTCGGAAAACTACCTGACCTGGAACAAGACGATCAACCAGCGCCACCGGTTCACCGCATTGCTCGGGGCATCGTGGCAGCAGTACAACCAGGAGACCGATTTCGTTGAAAGCCAGAACTTTATCGATGACATTTTCCAATGGCACACGCTCGGCTCCGGCTCCGTAAGAAGCTCCTCTACATCAGCTGATTACAAATGGGCCATGAACTCTTACTTTGCCCGCGCGACCTATAACCTCGACGAAAAGTACCTCTTCACCGCGACGGGTCGTTACGATGGTTCTTCGAAATTCGGAGCGAACAACAAATATGCGTTTTTCCCGTCGGTAGGTGCCGCATGGCGCGTGTCGGAAGAAGGCTTCCTGAAAGGCAACAAAACGATCACCAATCTGAAAGTACGCGCGAGCTACGGGCTCTCGGGTAACCAGGAAATCGGTCAGTACCAATCCATTGCGCAAATTCAGCCAGGTACTACCAACGCTACCAGCACAGTTCTCAACGGTGCATTGCAGTCGACTTTGCTACCAAGCTATCTGGGTAACCCTAATTTGAAATGGGAAAGATCATTGCAGTTCGATGCGGGTGTTGAACTGGGTCTCGGCGAAAAAATCGACCTGACGGTGGATTACTATAACCGTGTTACCAAGGACCTCTTGCTCCAAGCGCCTATCCCATGGTCGGCCGGCCAGGTGAATGCAAACGTGTACGAAAACGTAGGTTCGGTCAGAAACTCCGGATTTGAAGTGAGCCTGAATACGACGAATATTGAAACGAAGAACTTTTCCTGGTCGACCAACTTCATTTTCGCTGCCAACGTCAACAAGATCCTGAAACTGAACCGTGGTAATGCCGACATTTTCCCCGGCCCCAACTTCCTCGGCCAGACCAATATCCTGCGCGTAGGCCAGCCGATCGGTTCGTTGTACGGTATGACCAGGCTCGGAACTTACAGCACCGACGAAGCAGCCCTCGCGGCAGAGCACAACCTGAAACCGGGCGACAGAAAGTACGTCTACAATGCCGACGGAAGCAACTATTACAGCATTATCGGCCGAACCACGCCGAAATGGACGGGTAGCATCAACAGCACCATGAAATACAAAGGCTGGGACTTCTCGTTCAATATCCGCTTTGTGGAAGGCCTCAATACCGCGGCGACTTTCAAGCACTCGACGGAGGACAGGCAAACCATCGCGAACAGCCTCGCTACCGTGCTGAACGGATGGACACCTGATAATCAGAATACGATGATTTCCCAGGTGCGTAACTACAAATTCGCGCAGGATTCGCATTTCGATACCTGGTGGGTTGAAAACGGCTCGTTTATCCGCGGCCAGAACTTCATGCTCGGCTACTCGTTCAACGATCCTGTTCTTGAAAAGCTGAGAATCGACCGTCTGCGCCTGTATGCAAGTGTTCAAAACCTGTTTGTGATCACGAAATACAGTGGGTACGACCCCGAGGTGGATACTTTCAACACCGGCTACGGGGCCAACACGTCGTTCTCGCAAAACCTGGATTTCTTCGCCAATCCCCGTCCAAGGGTTTGGAACGTGGGCTTGACACTTACTTTTTAAACCGCAACTACAAAAGATATGAAAGTGCTGAAAAATATAATGCTGGCGGCATCACTGCTGACCATGGGCTCCTGCTCGGATTTTCTCGAAGAGAACCCGACAGGCTTCCTGACGCCCGATTCGGAGGCATCCAGCAGCAAAGTGGCGCGGGCTTACGCGAATTCTGCCTATGTCAATTTGCAGGGCCTTCTGGCCGGGCAACCTGCCTCTTACGGTGGAAATACCTACAATCTGCTTGAATTCATGACCGGTAAGGCGAACAGCGACCTCGGCCAGACCGGATTCATAAACTACCAGAACCTGGGCTATACGAATACATCGTTTTACTTCGATACCTGGTGGCAGCAAATGTACCTCGGTGTGGGTGCCTGTAACCTTGCCCTGGAAAGCATTCCGGACATCAATGCGGCCGGGCTGACCGACGAGGCGAAAACCAATATGCTCGCGGAAGTTCACGCATTGCGTGCATTGTACTACTTCTACCTCGTGCGGATGTACGGCGCGGTTCCAGCCATTACGGCCCCTCCCAAGGACCTTGACCTGAATGTAGCGCGTACGCCTGCCAAGGACATTTACGACAAGATCATCATCCCCGATCTGCTCGCGGCCGAAGCTTCGACGCTACCCTGGTCGAATACGACGGGCAATGTATCGATGTCGGCAGTGGAATCGCTGCTCGCGGATGTGTATCTGACCTACGCGGGCGCGGCGATCAACGGCGGCCAGCAGTACTATGCCGAATCGGCGAAACGGTCGCTGAATGTGATCCAGAAAGGTGGCTATTCGCTTTTCAAGAACTACACCGATATGATCAACCCGGCGAACAAGAACCTGGGCGAATTCATTTTCCAGGTACAATACGCCGCCAGCGTACCGCTCACCAACCCGCTCACCCCGCTGACGATCCCGAACTACTCGGGTATTTCGAAATATGCGGATGAATACGGTTCGGTTTACCCTACTCCCGAGTTTATCAAATCATTCCCGAAAGGCGATAAGCGCGTGGAAGAAAAGCAGTTCTTCTACACCACGGCCCCGAGCGCCAAAACCGGCCAGCCTGTGGTGTTCAAGAACACGTACATCTACAAATGGTTCGATGCGAATGCGATCACGAACACGATCAAATCCGATTTGAACTACACATTGTACCGCCTCGCGGACGTGTACCTCATGTACGCGGAAGCGTCCAACCGCGCGGAAGGTACGCCCAACGCGAAAGCGGTCGAGTACGTGAACGCGATACGCACACGTGCAAACCTGGCGCCTGTTTCAGGTCTGAGCCAGGCCGCATTCGAGCAGGAAGTATGGTCGCAGCGCTATTTCGAGTTGTGTTTTGAAAACAAAATGTGGTTCGACATGCTCAGAACCCGGAAAGTGCGTAACGACGTGACCGGTGCCTGGGACAATTTCGTGGGCCACAAAACCGTTTTCGGTGCCACATTCTCCGAAAAGCAACTGCTGTTCCCCGTACCACGGCAGGAATCCGACGTAAACCCGAATTTGTTGCCTAACAACCCCGGGTTTTAATTGAAAATTCATGGTTAGAATGCAAACAGCCGGCTCCTTGGGTCGGCTATTTTTAGTTATATTTAATATAGAATTCGTTACAGAGTGAACCCTAAGCATTCGTACCATGAAAAACATTACCAGGCCTTTGCCCGTCGGGGTTTGCTGCTTTGTAATCGTTGCAGCATTATGGCTTCCGGTCGCCGTTTTACACGCCCAACCATCAGTCAGCCCCATTTGCTCTTCTACGCCTCAACATCAGAAATTAATTCTTTCGAAATCCCAAAAACAAATCTTCGACGACGCCCAAAAGCGGTTAAAGGCCTACATGGCCTCCGCCAAAGCACACCGTACCGACGCCACAGACCAGGTTTACACCATTCCGGTGGTTGTTCACATCCTGGAACCCATCGGATATTCCCTCCTGACCGACCAGCAGGTTCATGAAGGAATCGCCGAACTGAACAAGGCATTCCGAAACCAGTTCACAGAATCCGACGGGGTGGATACCCAGATTCAGTTCAAGCTGGCCGTCCGCTCGCCCCAATGCACGCCTACCACGGGAATTGACAGGATTTACACCAATAATGCAGCTTACACATCATACGGCGTCACCGGGCCCGGCGGTGCCGGACTGCCGTATGACCAGGTTTATGCGGCGGGTTATT
The DNA here is from genome assembly GCF_900109045.1 of Dyadobacter sp. SG02. Classification (GTDB taxonomy): domain Bacteria; phylum Bacteroidota; class Bacteroidia; order Cytophagales; family Spirosomataceae; genus Dyadobacter. Next base: position 613,359 of record NZ_FNYL01000002.1, on the reverse strand, counting down.
GGAGTAACCTGGAATATTACAATGTGTGGGTTGTCAATTACATGGATCAGGCCTCCGGCTTGGCGGGGTACCCTACCGGAGGTGCGTCACCCACCGACGGTGTGCTGATCGTGGCGCCTTACTTCACTACGAAGTTGCTTGCGCATGAATTCGGACATGGGATGTTCCTGGGGCACACGTTCTCGCGGGGAATTGGCGAAGGCGATTTGGGTACAATAGAATGCCCGCTCAACGACAACTGCGCCGGACAGGGCGATAACGTTTGCGATACGGAGCCTATCAACCAAAGCGCCAACTACCTGTGTCCCGGAAACCCTAACCCGCTCAATGCGTGCAACAACAACGCTCCATACGGCAACGTCCTCAAAAACTACATGGGTTACAACAATTTCAGTTGCCAGTCACAGTTCACCGACGGCCAGCGGACCCGAATGCGAAGTGCGATCGAAACGTTGCGTTCCGGGCTGATCAACAGCAAAGGCCTCGACCCGGTCGTTGCCCCATTGAATATTCCAGTAGGAACTTCGGCAACGCTCATTGCGACCAACTGCAATGGATTGTTACAGTGGTACGACGCCCCGGCGAATGGGAACCATCTGGGAACCGGCAGCAGCTACATCACGCCGGTTTTGCAAGAATCCAAAACCTACTACGCCTCCTGCCTCCGCTCGGACTGTCCCAGCGACGTGCGGGTACCGGCTTTGGTAACCGTCGGTGCGCTGCCGGTAACGCTCGTCCGGTTCGAAGCCGGGCTGTTGGAACAAAATCAGGTAATGCTCAGCTGGGCCACGTCGTTAGAGGTAATGCATGATTATTTCGACATAGAATCGGCTATCGACGCCAAAACATTCCGGGCGAGCGGACGGGTAAAAGAACCTTTCCGGGTGGCAGCAGGGCTTTCGGAATACCAGTTTAAAGATTTGCCCGATTTGCCAACGAGCCTGATCTACTACCGCCTGAAACAGGTCGATACGGATGGCAGTTATGCTTATTCCAAAACGGTGTCCGTCAGATTACCCGAAATACAAAAGGTTACGATTAGTCCCAATCCAGCGGAGCATACTATCACCATCGGCGGCGTCTCGCAAAACTGGGACATTGACGTGATCAATACGACCGGCGTGATTGTGCATTCAGCAAAAAACCAACGCTCTATCGATTCCAAACACTTCCCCGCAGGCCTGTACGTGGTGCGCGTAACGATGGAAAATGGAACCACGGTTTCCAAAAAGATCATAAAAAAATAGCTAAAAATGCCGGCGGCGAGTTCACCTGAAACTCGCCGCCGGCATCAAACAATCCCTTTCTACCTTTTATCAATCAATACCGTAAAAGAAGCTCCGCAACTCGGTCGCGAAAATATCCGGCACTTCCAGCGCTGCGAAATGCCCGCCTTCTTCCATTTTGCGGAAGCTCACGACGTTTACAAAACGCTCAGCCCATTCTTTCGGGAACTGCGCCTCGCGGGGGAACAGCGCCACGCCGGCCGGTACCTTCGATTTTTGCAATGGCTGCGCACCGCTCCATTGGGCGATGGCATCGGCCTTGTACATTCTGGCCGAAGTAGCGATCGTCTGTGTCGTCCAGTAGATCATAATGTTGGTTAGCAATGCATCCCTGCCGCCGAATGCCGCTTCCAGGATTTCGGGCGAAGCGCCTGCATTGCCAAAGCTCACGATCCACGCCGCCAGCCCGACGGGCGAGTCGTTCAATCCGTAGGCGAGCGATTGCGGTTTGGTGGCGTGTACCATCGCGTAAGCACCTTCGCTGTACCACCATTGCTGTACAAATTGCGCAAACTGCTGCTCGGCTTCGGTCATCGTAGCGGGGTCTTCCTGGCCCATCGGATAGCCAATGTCGGTGAAATGTACGCCGGCCACCACGTCGGGGTATTTGGATGCCAATGCTTTGGTCACGCTCATGCCCACATCACCGCCGGCCGCGTAGAATTTATCGTAACCGAGATTTCCGGTCATCAGTTCTTTCCACAAATCGGCGACGGCCTCGCTGGTCACGGCCGTTTTAGCCGAAAATCCGAAGCCCGGAATGGACGGGATCACGAGATCGAAGCTCTGTTCGCCTTCGGTGAGAAGCGGGATCAGCTTGTGGAATCGGTAATAGCTGTCGGGCCAGCCGTGCGTAAGAATTAGCGGTTTAGAATTCTTACCCTTTCCTTTAATATATTGAAAATGAACCTTCACCCCATTCACATCGGCGATGTACTGTGGGTATTTGTTGAGTTCGGCTTCATGCTTGCGCCAGTCGTAGCTGGTGAGCCAGTATTGTACGAGTTCTTTCAAATAGGCCTCGCTGGTACCGAAATGCCAGCCCGAACCTTCCGCTTCGCCCGGCCAGCGGGTGTTCTGTAAGCGGCTTTTCAAATCGTCCAGTACTTGTTGTGAAACCGATACTTTAAATACCTCCATGTTTTTCATAGTTGAGATTTTTTTGGTTTGTGAAAAGGTGATCATCGGGCTCAGAATGAGCATTTTGAAAAAGAGCATGCGGAGTTTTTTCATGGCGTCCTGTTTGTTTTGGAATGAAACAAAGGTACCGCCGCAAAGCCGCGTGCTGTTAGGAAGGATTTCGGGAAAGATAGTACAAAACTCCGCTGTACAAATCAGCTCTTCCGATATTCGGTAGGCGTGGTGTTCGTCAGCTTTTTGAAAGACTTGTTGAAATGCGAAGCATCCTCAAAGCCCAGCCAGTAGCAGATTTCCTGGATCGACAAGGACGTCTGTTTCAGCAGGCTTTTGGCCTCCATCACCACATATTCGTCGATAAATGCTTTGGCAGGTTTGCCTAGTTCAGCCTGCAAGACTTCGCTGAGGTATTTGGGGGTGATATGCAATTCGGTAGCGTAAAAAGCCACCTCCTTATGCTCGGGGAAATGCTCCGCGACCAATTTCCGGAACGCTTGCGCTATCTTTTCACGGTTGGAGATGCCGTTGGAAATGCGGTTGGGAGCTTCTTCGGAAATGCTCCCGTCCGGGTGCACGCCACTCCGCCCGACGTGAAAAGATTCCGCCAGCATCAGCAGCGAATGCACGATACCGGGCACAGCGCTTTTGTCGTCTTTCAATTCTTTCAGCAAACCGAACAATGCGGCCATTTTTCTCGTCTGCTCGTCCGACAGCCTGATTACATGCCTGCCACCGTGGAAAAAGAATGGAAGCGAATGCAGAAACGCATTGTTTTTCATCCCCTCGAACAATTCTTCGGTGAAATAAACCGTGTCGTGCTCGGCCGTGTAATTGCCCGTCCATTGGCAAACCATCCCCGGCCCGACCGTTGTGAGGCAGCATTCAGTCACCAGGTAGTCCGTACTACCGATCTTGAACACATCTCCCTCACCCGTGTAGGTTATGCCCAACCCGAACGTAAATGTCCGGAACGGGAAGTTCACATGGGCGTTTTGGTAGGTATGCCTGTCGGCGAGGAAAAACGGAACATTGAAGCCATAGGCGTTCTGATGTTTAAGAAACTCGTACAGATTGAAGGACCTCAGATTGAATTTTTTCTGCATAAAGAGCTGGTTTCTATGTTCCTGTTCGTTGCGCGGCAGGCCAAACCTACCGGGCCGCCAAAATAGCGAAAAGAAACCAACGAAATGCTTTATGAACTGTTTTCGGCCGTTGTAGCCGACGTGGCCGGACGATAATGCTCATCCGGCACGCCGGCCAGCCTTCATCTCTTAATCACTTTATAATGCCGCACCTTGCCTTTGTGTTCGCTCGAAAGGATAAAAATACCCGCAGGAAGCCCCGAAATATCCAGCTCTTTCAAAGTACCCGGTGTGGACAGGTAACGCCGTACCACACCCTTCGAGTCCGTAATGCGCATGGTCTCGTATTCCAGCGGCGTGTCGAAAATGACCCTGTCCTGGTCGGCGGGATTGGGATACAAAACAAATTCCGGTGTTACGCGCTGGACGTCCCGCATTGCCGCGACGCGCGCCGGTACCGTCAACACATCGGGGCTTAATGTAATGTCCATATCAAAATAGAGATCCGAGCTGGTCGCACTGGTCTGGTGGAGCTCCACGGCGATGGTGTTCCGTCCAAGCCGGAAAAAATTTCCGTCGTTCGGCACGACGATCGTCTGCCAGGGATATTCCGGATTGGCATTGCCTGCGAAAGTTGAAAAGAGAACGGGATTAGCGGTGATATTCGGATCCCCTGGGGCCAGCTGTTTCCCATTGATATAAATAACGATCCCGTCGTCTCTTTTATAATTGATAATGACCGATTTATGGTAGGCCATATGCTGCGAGCTCATGCGAAACGAATTCCTGAAATACGTAGTCGTCCATCGGGTGGCACAAGGGGTAGTAAGGCAGCCTTCGCGCAAGGTGGAGTTGCGTCCCCGGTACTCGTAGCAATCCAGTTCGGCCTGGCAGGCGGGGATGAGCATTTTCTCCCCGTCTTCACGGTTAGGGGAATAGCCGAAAGGTGCCGGGCCGGTCGGCCAGTTTCCCTCGTCATCATAGTTCGGCGGGTCTTCCACATTGAGCTCGTCGGGGTCCTGACCACCTTTCCAGTTAAATATCCCATTGTCCGGAGGCACTGTGCCTCTGGCAAAAAAGCGCCAGTTGCTGCCCGCGTGCAGTACGACGACGCTACCGCGGGGATTCTGGTTGTAAACCTGGCCGCCTATACCGCCTCCGCCATTCAACCGCCCCACGACAAACTCGCCCGAATAGAATGGAAAGGATTGGGCAGGATAAAAGAACACTTCCGGCTGGTTGAACCCGTACCGCCACTTGTATTCCAGCGGAGTAGGTTGCTGGTCGGTAACATCGGTCTGCTTGACGTCGTACAACCAGATGCCATCCTTGTTGAAATCGGCGGCCGCCTTGATGGTATTGTGGACGCCGTTCCGGGGGTCGAGGTTATAATTCGTGGTCAAACTATTTATTTTAAAGAACCGGAGGCTGAAATGCCCGATATGCTCGTAAGCCCCGTCGTTGAACCGGAGATGGGTAAGGTCTGAATCCGTGTAGTAATGCCGCACAGTTACCTGTTGTTTTCCAGTCAGTTCGGGATTGGGTTTGACCGACCAATACCGGTTCATCACCCGCCAGTTGGAGCTGAACGACCGGGGCCTGTCCGATCGCACGTAGTTGGTAGCAGGGCCGAGCGCGCCTACTTCCGTTCTTCCGGGTTTTCCACCCAGTTTTACATCAAAAGGCGTCACCCCGGCCTTGCCGATATTCAGGTCGTGTTTGTTGATCGACAGCAGCAGGTTACCCTTGTTATCGACATAATGCGTGAAATTATCACTGCCGGGCTGGGCGTCCGTGCATTCACAGATCGCCGTGCGGGTAACATCGTCGGTTTCCGGCACGGTGAAACCATCCAGGTCTTTAAAAATCGTGAACTGGTCGAGGACCTGCTTTTTAGCACTGATATATTTGGCTGTCAGCCGCTTGCCCTCTACTTCGAGGTACATCGATCCGCCTACGAAAAAATGGGAAGAAGCCATTAGCCGCGCCGCCAGCTCGGGGTTCCTCCGGTTACTGCCCACGACCTCTTCCAATGCCCGCCCTCCGGCTCCGTTCACCACATATACAATGCCTTCGTTTTTCGCGGCAGCGCTGTTTTTGTAATAAAAGCATGAATTGGCTGTTCCGTCATAGCGCCCGTTGCCCTGCGCATTGCTGCCTACCGCGGGGTTGTGCGTAGCCATCACGAAATTGGTGGAAGTGGTAAAATGGTCGCGCATGAGGCGTGAGCGCTCGTACCCGTGGCTGTGCCCCGCTATCACCAGGTCCACCTTGTAGGCGTCCAGGATGGGTACGAGATTGTTCCGGATCTGAATCAGGTCACTTTCTGCGTCCGAATTATGCGAACCACCCGTGAAGGGCGGCATATGCGTGAAAACAATCACCCAATTGGTCGCCGGATTCGCGTTGGCCCTGGCTAGGTCTCTTTTCAGCCACTGCGCCTGTACGCTGGTGGGGATCAGGATCTTCGAGGGATCATCGCCCAGCTTTTCAAATCCGTAGGTATCGAGACTGATGAAATGGATATTGCCGTAATCGAACGAGTAATAGGCCTCGGTCGCAGAAGGCTCTCCCCCTCCTTCCCCATTCGTAAAGTTCTCGACTACACTATAATAATGAATGTTTTTATTGGCCCTCGTCTGGTTAAGCGTGGGCACGTCGACAGTCCCGTCGTAATAATCGTGGTTACCCGGCGTGGCGTAGAATGGCGTTTGCCTGAACATAAAGTCGTACCGCGACTTGGTTTTATTGAAAATATGCTCCTGGTATTGCTCTTCCTTTCCCTGCTCGTAAGCATTATCGCCCAGCCAGAGCCAGAGATCCATCGGACCGGTTTGGTTTACAGCCATGAAATCCTTCCACGCGTCGATGACGCTATCCTGGCGGTTGGGTGCTGCCGGAAAGGGTGCGGAGTAGCCAAAATCGCCCAGAATCCACATTTTGGTCTTCTTTTTAGTGCCCGGAAGCGGCGGCGTCCTGAAAACGTGGTCGGGAGATTTTTCTAGGATCACCGGAAGCTGGGACACCACCGTGGCCCCGATGTAATAGCGGTACTGCTGATCGGCTTTGAGGCCCGAGAGCGTGATCTTATGCTCCGTGGTCGCTGCGGCTTCCTCCACGATAGGCGACCCTTGCCCCAGTAACTCATATTCCGGTTCCGCGGAGTAAACTACCCGACCGACGGTGGCGACGTTTGTACGCCAGCGGACGGTCACGGATGCATTCGCCGCGAATTCATTGAGTTTTTGTGAATAGGCCATTTGCAGATAGGGGCCGCGTGTTATCACGGGTGTCTGCGCAACAGACACCGAAAACAACAGGAGGCAAAATGAGAGCACTGATAGAATCGGTCTCATAAGCATCAGGTTTAAGATGGAAGAAGAGGGACTTGGATATGCAAATAATTGTATATAAAAATTGCTATTTTTTCTTTATATATCCAAATTAAATTCAATATATTTACTCATATTAAATCCTAATTATCAGACAGTTACAACTGTTTTTTTACCCCGCCTCCGTCCGTGCTCGCTTCCCTTTTCTTGTGAAGAAGCGAGGTGGTAAACCTTGTTGTTTGCCCATGCGTTTCGAAACGTTTGCCAGTACCCCTCCTACCTCGAACCAATGATGAAAACGATACCCCTCCCCGGCAAAAATTGCCTCTGGATATTCCTGTTAATATATGTACTCATCGCCTGCAAAGGCTCCGACGGCGACGTCGGCCCCGCAGGCCCGCAAGGCCCGCAGGGAACACCAGGCCAAAACGGCGCACAAGGCCCAGCCGGACCGAAAGGAGCGGCCAACCTGATCGTATCGCCGTGGGTGAAGGTACCCAATACGGCCTGGCAGCGCGGGGATTCCACCTATTTCTCGGTCACGCGCCCCGACGCCAATATCACCCAGGCGGTCCTCGACAGCGCGCTCGTCATCGCTTATTACCGTAATGAGGGCCGACCGAATGTCGTATTTTCCCTGCCTGCCAGCAATGAGGAATTGACGCTTGGCTTTTTCATGCAGGTTCAAAATCAGGCCGGGAGCATTAACTTCGACGTGACTTATTACGCCCCAAGGCTCACGCCGATCGATTTCGACCTCGAATTTCGCTGGATCATCATCCCGCCAGACAAGAAGGGACGGGTTAATATCGCCGATTTGAAAAATTATACACTGATCAAACAGCAACTGGGCCTGACTGATTAGCCAGGCCCGGTTGCTGTGCGGATGTCACTATACGTAGCTCAAATTCCCTGGCTGGGCGCCCCCGACCGGGCGTCCCCGACTAGGCGTACCCGACTAGGCGTACCCGACTAGGCGTCCCCGACTGGGCGCCCCCGACTAGGCGTCTCCCGGCAACGCCCCAGCCGGCCGGTAGGTATTGATAATCATGCCCGTGGAGGTAACCTGCGTATCTACCAGCGCGAGGCCGCCCGCAGGTACGCCATTTTCGAACAGCCGCTTTCCGCCGCCCAGCACCACCGGAGCGATCCACAGACGATGTTCATCGACGAGCCTGGCGGAGATCAGCGTTTGTAACAGGTTACTGCTGCCCCAAATGTGAATGTCAGGGCCGTCCGACGCCCGCAGCTCGCCTATTTCTTTAACCACATCCTCCACAATCTGCGCATTGTGCCAGTCAAGGTGATCCAGGGTGCGGGTGGCAACGTATTTCTTCGCTTTGTTGAATGCTTTTCCGATGGGGTCGTCGTCGTGGAGCGGCCAGTAGGAAGCAAAAATATCGTATGTTTTACGGCCGAGAAGCAATTCAAATTCGCCGGAAATGATTTCGCCGATGATCTTGTGCAGCAGATCGTCCCCGTAATGCATAAACCAGCCGCCGTGTCTGAACCCGCTGTCTTTATCTTCGTCGGGCCCGCCGGGCGCCTGCATGACGCCGTCCACTGAAAGCTGGGTAATAGCGATGATCTTTCCCATGTCTTTGTGTTTTGAATAGTGATACAACAAAAGTACACGGTCATTGCATTTGAAAGCGGGTGCAAACCTGCCAAAAGTGGGGGCTAATCGCGTCCCTCGCCGGGCGCCCCTGGCCGGGCACCCCTGGTCGGGCACCCCTCGCCGGGGGCAACTTTAAACCACCCACTCGGTAGGCGCCTTACCGTACTTCTTCTTAAATGAATGCGAGAAATGCGAGAGGCTTTCAAATCCCAGGTCGAGGTAGATCGCCGAGGGCTTCTTATGCTTTGTTTCGATCAGGTACCGGGCTTCGGCGAGCCTTCTTTCTTGCAGCCAATGCCGGGGTGCCATGCCGAATATCCGCTGAAAGTCGCGTTTGAACCCCGCCAGGCTCCTGCCGGTAAGCCGCGCAAACTTCTCAACCGGGACATTGTAATGAAAATTGCTGACCATGAATTTTTCCAGGTCCATTTTGTAAGGTTCCGAGAAGTCGAACAACAGCTCTTCCAGCTCCGGCATCGCATGCATCAGCAAATGCACCGCTTCCTTCACCTTGAGCATTCCGAGCCGCTCGGTCAGCGTTTCGTCCGGGTTGCGCACGTACGGGATGATCGATTGAAAGAATGCGCGCAGAAAGTCGTTGACCGGCACCAGCACATTCGGTGGCCCGGTATACTTGTGCCCCGTCTCTACCTGTTCTTCGAGCGCTATCGTTCGCAGCATGTCCTCATGCAGGCATATCACCACCGTTTGATAATCCTCGCCGTCCACGGGTGTTTTGGTAATTTCGCCCAGCTGGTTCTTTTGAATGAGCAGCATTTCCCCCGCACCCATACCGATCTTCTGCGAGGCGGTTTCCAGTGAAAAACGGCCCGAAACCTGCAATACCAGTGTATTGTGTTCCATAAATGCCACTTTGTCCTTCCGCTGTTTCGAGAGGTAGGAGTAAAAGATAAGTCCGGGCAGTATTTCAGTTGGATTAGTCACGCTATAAAGATATTAAAAGCTGGGCGAAAGTAACCTCCGCTATCGTTGAAGATAAGTGCCGCCCACGATAGCACCAGGCGCGAAATGCGTATTGAGCGCATCCATTTCCGCTGCGGTGAACCGGATTTGCATGGCCTCCATATTCTCGGGCAGGCGCGTCCGGCGGCTCATGCTCACGAGCGGCATCATATGTTCGCCCTGCGCATTCACCCACGCGATCGCGAGTTGTGTAGGCGTGTGGCCTTTTTCCCAGGCCATTTGCTTCAATAGCTCAACCTTCGCCAGGTTCCTGATCAGGTTCTCACCCTGGAAACGTGGAAAATGATGCTGGTAGCTGCCTGCGGGAAGCGGGGCTGTCAATTCGCCGGTGAGAAGTCCCTCGGCGGTATTCGCGAATGCTACCACGCCAATGCCCAGTTCTTTGGCCGTCGGCAGCAGATCCTGCTCGATCTGCCGGTCGGCGAGCGAATACCCTATTTCCAATGCGGTTACCGGATGGACGGCGTGCGCTTTACGCAGTTGCTCGGCGGTGATCTCGGAAACGCCCAGGTAACGCACTTTTCCCTCGGTAATCAGGTCGGCGATGGTACCGATCACCTCTTCCACCGGAACGCTGCCGTCGAGCCGGCACGGCTGGTAAAGATCGATCGTGTCGATCCCCAGGCGCACCAGCGAATAGTTGATGAAGTTTTTAATGGCTACCGGGCGCAGGTCGAGTCCCAGCCATTGGTTATTATAAAATATAGCCCCGAACTTGACGCTCACGAATGCATCGTCGCGACGGCCTTTGATAGCCTTTCCCACCAGCAGTTCATTATGGCCGGCACCGTAGAAGTCGCCGGTATTCAGGAAGTTAATGCCATTATCCAGTGCTGTTTGAATGGTAGCAATGCTTTCGGATTCATCATTGCCTTTGCTTCCCCATACGGGCGACATGCGCATACAGCCTAGTCCGAGTTTGGAAACGAGCGGCCCGTTCAGGCCAAGGTTCATTTTGGTTATAGTCGTCATCTTTTTGTTGATTTTTAAACAATACAAAGATGGCGCACCGCTGCCCCCCGCTGATTTCCTCCACGGCTCAAATAACTTGTCTGTACGGATCAGCCCTACCCCGGGAAAATCTTCGAGATCATCCGTCCGATCTCTACGAAATCATCGTGGTTGCTGACAGACCGTTTTTCAGTTTCGTCCGCATTCTGCTGGGAGAATGGATAAATGAGCAGGAAGTTGTTTTCCATGGCATACTGGTTCAGAAAGTCGGGCAACTGGCCCATTCGCGGGAAAAATGAGGCCATCCCGCGTTTGGCCATGAACAGTATCAGTCCTTCGTCGGCCGCGATCGCGGCGGCGGCCTGCTCGGCTTCGCCCCAGTAGTCGATGGTATGCAGGGTCAGTTCAATGGCCGATTTCTTCGCGACCCGCTCGATGATACCGATGATCGGCGCGCTGGCGTAAAAAGCCATTTCCGCACCCGACGACTTGCCTATGTTCCAGACACGCAGCAATGCATGAAAAAAGCCCGGTTCCTTGTCCGCCCTGGGCGGGATTAAAACAATGTATTTTTTGATGGTTGAAATCGGCTGCGCCGAGTGGTAGATCAGCGTATTTACATTCTCATTCTGCAAATAGCCGTTGGTGAGATTGTAAACGAAAGACGGCGTCAGGCCGGTATCGGGCTGCAATGTGAGGATCAGGTCGGTTATTTTTTGTTCCTTGATCACATTGCTGATGCCCGTTGCCGCATCGCTGTCGTACCGGGTCAGCGGCTGGATATGCACGTCGGCTGCCGCGGCCGTTGTTACCGCCGTATGAAGCGTTTTCTCCGCATTTTTGACGGACGACTCGTTCTTCTCGTCGTTGATCACATTCAATGCGAACAGCCGGTTCTTGTTATTGGCTGCTTTGATGAGCAGACCGAGGTTCACCGACTTCTCCACCGCATCTTCATAATTCACTGCAATGAGAATATTTTCCGATTCCGGATTCGCACCCGACGCCGTGGCTTCGTTATCCGCCTCCGCAATTTTCGCCGCGCTCGACATCGACACAAACGACGAAATCGTACAGGAAATGAGTATCAGCAAAATACTCCCGTTGAGCACGTGCTCGCTCAGCAAACGGACCGGCTCGCCGGTTTCGGTTTCTGAAAGGATAATGTTGTAGCCTACCATCACCGCCGCCAGCGTTGCCGCCGCCGATGCCGAACTCAACCCGAAAATGATCATGCCCTCATCCTTCGTCAGCTTGAACGTCTTTTGCGTAAATATCGCCGCCAGGTACTTCCCGCCAATGGAAGCGACGAGCATTACCGCGGCAACTACGAGGGTTTCCAGGCTTTTGAAAAACACGGTGAAGTCGATCAGCATCCCCACGCTGATCAGGAAAAAGGGGATGAATATGGCATTACCGACAAACTCCACGCGGTTCATGAGCGCAGACGTGTGCGGGATCAGCCTGTTCAGCGCAAGCCCGGCGAAGAAAGCACCGATAATCGCCTCGATACCCGCCAGCTCGGCCAGTACAGCCGCGAGATAGATCATCACCAACACAAATATGTATTGGGAGATTTTATCATCGACTTTCTTGAAAAACCATCTTCCTATAATTGGAAAAACAAACAATACCACCAGGCTGAATCCCACGACAGAAAGCCCTAACCTAAGCCAGAATGCGCTATTCACCTCGCCTTGCGTCATACCCACCACCACGGCCAGTACCAGCAGCGAAAGCACGTCCGTAAGCATCGTCCCTCCCACTGTGATATTGACGGACAGGTTTTTAGCGACGCCCATCTTGCTCACGAGCGGGTAGGAAATGAGGGTATGCGAAGAAAAAAGGCTGGCAAACAGCACCGACGTGAGCATCGGGAAATGCAGCACATAGTACCCGCCTATCAGACCCAGGATAAAAGGAACGGCAAATGTGAACACGGTAAAAGTGATGCTCTTGCCCATGTTCTTCTTGAAGTCGCCCATGTCGATTTCGAGCCCGGCCAGGAACATGATGTACAACAGGCCGGTGGTACCGGTCACCACCACGCTGCTATCGCGGGAAAGGAGGTTCAGGCCGTTGGGCCCTACAACGGCCCCGGCAATGAGCAGGCCCAGCAAATGCGGGACTTTGATTTTATTGAGCAGCAGCGGCGCACCGAGGATGATAATCAGTTCGAGCAGGAATTTCAGTACCGGGTCTTCGATCGGTAAACTGCCGATGTGGATGTTGAGCAGCGGCATCATCTAGCGGTTGGTTAAGCGGTTCAGCTCGATGGAAAATTTCGCGGTACAGGATTTATCGATGCCCGTCGTTTGCATTCCCTTGATGAGGTTCCTGCTGTCACGGCTCAGCTCGACGTTCAATTCGAGGTTCTTGCTCGCCGAACTGTCGCTGGCATAGTGCAGTTGAATGCTGGTGCTGTCGAACTTCGCCGAAAACACGCGCACGACCTTGTTGTTGTTGATCACGCGGGTATAAAGCCCGGTAGAGTCGCTCACGAACTCCCACGTGTTGGAACGCTGGTCTCCGATCACGTAGTCGCTGCAATTGGACTCCCGGCAAATTGATTTACTGCTCCACAAACCGGCGATATCTTCCGGCCAGCGCCGGATGGCAACGGCCGTATCGCGCTTCGTAAGCAGGCTGTCGCGCATCCGCAGCAGCGACTGGTAATCCGCCTCTTTGATGGCAAATTCTTTCTCCCGCGCGAGTATGCCCTGTTCGCGAACGTCGAGCTCATGGGCTCTTTCCTTATCCTGACAACCCCAGAAAAGGCCCAGGAATAGAAGTAAAGCAAGAAGGTATTTGTAAAATGCCATAAGGATGAAGTTCAGGTTCCCTTGATTATGGCCAGCCAAGTTAAAAAAGTATTCCTTTAAACAAAGGCAAAATCAACCCGAATGCGCTTGGAGCAGGCCGCGGTAGCGGTCGAGTAATCTTGATTTGGTAATGAAACCGACGTAACGTCCGCCGGGATCGGTAACCGGCAAATACCAGGAGCCGGTCTGGTCGAATTTAGTGATGATCCTGGCAACGGGCTCCGTTTCGGCGACGGTCGCGGGAGGCTGGCGCATAAAAGTAGCGACCGACAAACCGGGTTCGCCGCCCGGGGCAAAAAGGTAGGGATGCAGCTCACTGACGATGATAATGCCCTGCAAAATCCCCTCGCTATCCACGACGGCCATATGGTTATGCCGGTTTTCGTGCAATGCATCCACAAAGTTTTCAAACGGCAGGTCGATATTCACCACCGGCACGTCGCGGTCGATAAAATCCAGGGTATTCAGCTGCGAGAGCAGGTTCCGGTCGTGTTCCCGGGTAAATATCTTCCCTTCGTCGGCCAGTCTTTTCAAATCGGGCGAAATGGCCGAAAACCATTTGGCGATCAGGAACGACATCACGCCTACCACCATCAAAGGAATAAACAGGTCATACCCCGAACTCGATTCGGCGATCAGGAATATCGCCGTCAGGGGTGCATAGAGCACGCCGCTCATCACACCGGCCATGCCTACCAGTACGAGGTTGGCCACCGGCACGTCGGCAATGCCGATGAAGTTGCAGAACAATGCGAACACGAACCCGAGCGTGCCGCCCGCAAAGAGCGAGGGCGCGAAATTACCGCCATTTCCGCCGCTGAAAATGGTAATGGAACTCGCAAAGGCTTTCAAAAGGCACACGATCGTGAGGAACACCACGACCGCCCACCGCTGCCCGCCGACAATGCCGAAAAAGCTGTTTTTCATCAGCTCGCCTGCCTGCCCGTTCACCAGCGCCTTGACGGTTTCGTAACCTTCCCCGAAAAGCGGCGGATACAACACGCAAAGCGTGGAAAGAAACGCCCCTCCTATCATCGCCTTTCGCAGCCTTCCGCCTTTCAGGTTGGCAAAAAACCGCTCGACCTGATGCCCGATCACCACAAAATACCGGGCATAAAGTCCACACAAAATACCTAGTACCAGGTAAAAAGGCAGGTTATGGTAGTTGAATGGATTCCGGCTGCTGAAATGGAACAGGGTCTCTTCATTAAGCAACATTCTTGAAAGCACATTTCCGCAAACGGCCGCCAGTACGAGCGGTATAAAGTCCGTGAACACCACGCCCGTGAGCAGGATCTCCACCGCGAACATCATCCCGGCAATCGGTGCATTGAATGCCGACGCGATCCCGGCCGTAGCCCCGGCGGCCAGCAGCAATGTCCGCTCGCGGTAATCGAGCTTGTAGGCCTGCGCAAAATTGGACCCGATCGCCGACCCTGTCACCGCAATAGGGCTTTCCAACCCCGCAGAACCCCCAAGTCCCACGGTAATAGCACTTTGTATAACCTGCGAATACATTTTCACCGGCGCGACGATACTGGAATTCTGGGCGATCTCGTGCAGGATTGCCGGTATGCCCTTGCGATCGTTGCCGCCGAAGAACAGGATCACGACAATGGAAGTGAGTACAATGCCCAGGAACGGAAACAGGGCATAAAAGAAGACCTGCGTTTCGAAATGCACCCTGTGTGTGATCAGGTTATGGATCGCGTGCACGAGCGATTTGAGGATGACGCCCGCCAACCCCGCGCTGCAACCCACCAGTACCCCCGACAAAATCAAAAACTGCGACCGGGTAAGGATGCTTTTAAGCCAAAAGATCACCACTTCATACAGCTTGAACTTCCTTAAACTATATGCGGTCAATCCTCTTTTGAATTTCAGGAATGAACGGAATTTCTTGATGGTCGCCTGTTTCACAATAATCAGCTTGGTCCTCCTTTACACTATGCGCCGGTTAGCCGTAAAGTAAAGGTAAAAATCCGGGCCGGGCAATGTTTACCTAGGCCCGATGCATGACAAACTCAAAAGCGGCCCCCTTCCCGCTGTCGCTCACTACATCGATGGTCGTCTGGTGCAGTTCGAGGATTTTCCGGACGATCGCGAGGCCGAGCCCGGTGCCTTTCTGGCCCGAGGGGTACATTTCCGCTTGCTTGTACCGTTCGAAAATCTGCTCCTGGTAGGCTTTCGCGATGCCTACCCCCGTATCGGCCACTTTGATTTTGACCCCATCATCCGCCTCCGTAAGGTACACGGTAATCTGACCGCCGTCGGGTGTGAATTTAAATGCATTGTCGAGTAAATTCTGGAACACCCGTTCCGTCAGTGCAATATCGGCAAAGACCGGCGGCAACGGGGCCGCCGCTTCCAACGACAGCCGGATATTCCGTTCGTCCGCTTTCAGTTGATATGCTCCGAGAATGTCCGAAAGCAGTTCGCCCAGGGGAAACATCTCTTTTTCTACCGAAACCACATTCGCTTCCAGCTTCGAATACTGGAACAACTGGTCCACCAGCCCCGAAAGCCTGCGGGTTGCCTCCTGCACAATGGACATATACCGCTCTTTCTCCGGCTCAGAGAGCGCATCTTTTTTAATCATCATCGTCTCGACATACCCTTGCATGATCGAAAGCGGTGTGCGCAAATCGTGCGAAACGTTGGCGATGAGCTCCTGCCGGAGCCGGTCGGTGGCGGTGATTTTTTCAATATTGCCGACGATCACGTCGGCCATATCGTTGAATGTGGAGGTAAGCACACCCAGGTTTCCCTGCGCATACCCGTGCACACGGGCCGCGTGGTCGCCATCCCTGAACCTTTTCACCACCCCCGCAATGCTGCAAATACTGTCGGTAATGAGAAAGAATGTAACCACGCCCACGACAAATGCCCCCAGCAATGCGGCGAAAAAAATGTAGGCGGCCAGCCTGAAATTCAGGTCGTCGTTGAGCGAGGCGAGTATCCGCTTCTGGGACTCGCTCGCGAGCACGGCATACACATACCCGACCTTCACACCGTTTTCGAGCACCGGCGCCACGGAAAAGATACTCGCCTCGCCCGGATGTTTCGGATTGTCGCCCATCGGTTTGCCGTCGTCCGACGCCAGCCATTCCCGCACTTTCGCCATATCGACCTTCTTCATATGTACGGTCGCTTCGGGTACCACGTAGTCGGTAATGTTCCCCAGCGTATCGAGCAGGTACACCTCCACGCTCGGGTTGGCCACCATCGTGGAATGGATAATGTCGTGGGTGACGGTGGTATCGGGCTTGCCGTTTTTAATGGGTTGCGTAAATGTGGCTAAATGCTGGGCGATACCGCCGTACAACTGCTGGTGGGCCGTCATGTAATAAGACTTCGAAAACCGGGAAGCGATCATGACGAATATGATCCCGAGGATAATGAGCAGGCTGGCGAAAACGCCGCTTATTTTCCAGAAGAGGAGGTTTCCCCCGATGGTTCTTACTGACATTTCACAGATCTTCGTTAAACCGGTAGCCAATGCCCCAGGTGGTTAATACAAAAACAGGGTTGGAAGCGTCGGTCTCGATTTTCCCTCTCAACCGGTTGATATGGGTATTGACCGTATGCTCATACCCCTCGAAATCGTAGCCCCACACCAGGCTCAGCAACTGCTTGCGGCTGTAACTCTTTCCCGGATTGGAGGCCAGCAGGACGATCAGTTCAAACTCCCTCGGCGACAAATCGAGCCGCTCCCCGCGGAGCATTACCTTGCGCTTGTCGATATCGATTTCGAGCCCCGCAATGCGGATCAGCTGCGGTACGGGCGCGGCGTACCGCGCTTTCTCCTCGCTTCTCCGGAATATCACCCGTACCCGCGCGATGAACTCCCGCACGCTGAACGGCTTGGTGAGGTAATCGTCGGCACCGGTTTCGAGGCCCATTACCTTATCTATCTCTTCCGAACGTGCAGTGAGCATCATAATCGGCGTCTGCCGGTCGGCCTGCCTGATTTTCCGGCAAATCTCCATACCGTTCAGGCCGGGCAGCATCACGTCGAGTATAATGAGGTCAAACGCGCCGTCCTGTGCCCGCGCGAGGCCGTTCTGACCGTTTTTTTCCGAAACCACCTTGCATCCCAGATCGGAAAGGTGGATCGAAAGCAATTCCGTAATGTTGGTATCGTCCTCGACGATCAGCACATTCTTGGTGTCCATATCCGCTGATTTTCTGCAAAGTTTACAAATAAAACAGCGCGGAATGCCGCTGTGATACTTTTGTTATAATTCCGTGACGCCACCGGGATACCATGTCTGTTGTTTTGCATCATCCAAACATTCAAAAAGGAAACAGACATGATGAAAACACTGCTCGGGCTGTCGCTGACCGCCCTCGTTCTCGGAGCCTGCACCGAAGACCACGACCCGCAGCCTGCCGCCAAAACCCTTACCATCGAAAACGTCCTCGACAGCAAACCGCTCGTACAATCGGGGACATTTAAAGGTACCGGCACACCACCGGTGATATTGCCCGGACAATCGGTCTCCTTCTCGTTTTCGGCCGCTAAAAACCAGCGGCTCACATTCGCAACCATGTACGGTTGGAGCAACGATCTGTTTTTTGCGCCCGCCAATCCGGGTATTAAATTATACGAAGACAATGGCACACCCATTACGGCGACGTTTCGGCGCAAATCAAACTCTGGGACAACGGCTCCCGCGTGAACCAGGCGCCCGGCATGAGCGTAACGCACCCGGGCAGGGCCGAAGCCACACCGCACAATATCAAAGAGGTAACGGGTACGGACGATTACGGCCACGCGTTCCTGCCAGCCTCCCAGCTCATGAACGTCTCGCTCGCCTACGACGGCAACTCGATGTTTACCATTACCATTAAAAACCAGTCGGGCGGTACGGCGAACGAAACGCCGTTCAGCCCCGGCGTATGGGCCATTTCGTACGTAGCCGGCGGCAATCTGCTCCTCCCCGAGCCCCTTTACTCCGAAGGCAAAGCCACCAGCGAAGCGCTGACCCGCATTGCCGAAGCGGGCGACAATGCTCCGTTGAGTACCTGGCTTACGTCGCAAACCGGCATTTTTACGCCGCTTTCGCCCGTATTAGTGGTGGTTTACAATGGTAGTGAAAATCCGTTTTTCAAATCCGGGGAAAACGACCGCGGTGAAGGCTTGAAGGACCTCGCACAGAAAGGCAATGCCGACGTACTCGCAGCCGCATTGAAAATGAAAGCGGGTATTAAAAACGTATACGTGCTCAAAGAACCCGCAAGCACGGTATTATTGCCCAAAATCGGCGGGAATGCAGGGGGCAAAGTTTCACAGCCGCTCACACTCGCATCCGGCGACCGCATTGCCATTGCTACCATGTACGGCTTTTCCAACGACTGGTTCTTCGCAACGAGCGGCAACGATATCGACGGTAATGCGAGCGGCGATGTTTCGGGCTCTGTCGGGTTGTACGATAATGGAACGGCCGTCGACCAGTTCCCCGGCGCAGGCATCACCCAATTCAATCTCGCCGGCACGCCGCTGAACGAAAGCAAAGCGATCGGCCCCGTACCGAATCCGAATAAATTCACGACGCTTCCGGCGATCAACAATATCATTAAAGTCACCTTGCAATAACCCACGAACAATGTCCTGCGCGGACCCAGGTTCTCGCAGGACGCATTGATTTACATTGAAATACATTGATAATGAAAAGACCAATCACGATCCTGCTGCTGCTCCTTCTGATGGCAGGCACTGCCTTCGCACAAACACCGGAGGCCCGCAAAAAACAGTATAATCTCGAATCGTCCGGCCTGGCGATACAAGGTTTTGATCCGGTGGCCTATTTTACCATGAACAAAGCCATCGAAGGCAAAAAAGAGTTCTCGGCGAATTACAATGGCGTCGACTACCGTTTCGCTTCGAAGCAGAACAAGGACGAGTTCGCCCGCAATCCCGCACGTTACGAACCGCAGTTCGGCGGCTGGTGCGCCTATGCCATGGGCAAGAAAGGTGAAAAAGTGGAGATCGACCCGGAGACGTTCAAGGTGCTCGACGGCAAGCTCTATCTTTTTTACAATAAATATTTCAACAACACCCTCAAAAGCTGGAACCAGGACGAGGCCCGCCTGAAAACACAGGCCGACCGAAACTGGGTAAAGTTTGTACCTTAAAATAACCTGCATTACTATGAACAAAGTACTAACCGCTGCCGCGATGCTGCTGGCAGGCCAGGTAACATTTGCCCAGAAATCCGAAATTTTCGCCCCGAAAGGAAAGGCGATCAAAGGATATGATGTCGTCGCGTTTTTCAAGGACGCCAAGCCGGTTGAAGGCGCCGACAGCCTTACCTTCCATTACAAAGATGCGGATTGGCTCTTTGCCAGTCGCGCCAATCTCGAAGCATTCAGATCGGCCCCGGATAGGTATGTGCCGCAGTATGGAGGCTACTGCGCCTACGGGACTTCGGAAGGCCATAAAGCGCCTACCGAAGCGGAAACCTGGACGATCGTGGACGATAAGTTGTATTTCAATTACAATATGAAAGTCAAAAACAACTGGTCGAAAAAACGGGAAGAATTCATCGAAAAAGCGGATACACAATGGCCATTGATCAAAGACAAGCAGTGATGAACACGCAAACACATCGGAAATGGTCGTGGCTGTTGCGGCTGATAGCGGCGGCGATCATGTTACAGACCCTGTATTTCAAATTTTCGGCGGCGCCGGAATCGGTATACATTTTCTCGACCGTGGGCATGGAGCCCTGGGGACGTATATTCGTCGGCGTATTGGAGCTGATCGCCTCCGTCCTGATCCTGATCCCCCGCACGACCGCCTACGGCGCGCTGATCGGCATCGGCGTGATGACCGGCGCCGTTTTCATGCACCTCACCCGCCTGGGCATCGTCGTGCAAAACGACTCGGGCAAGCTTTTTGTTATGGCATTGATCGTGCTCGTTACCTGCCTGATCCTCGTTTTCCGGCATCGCAGCGCGATCTCGGGCATGCGCTCCCGCGATTAACAAATAGACCCATATCTCGCTAAAACGGGCATTGTTTTTGTCCTATTTCAAAACGAACGACATGAACAGGCAACTCACAAAATCAATTGAAACAGTGCTGGCCCAGATCGGCGCGATGCTGGATGCATTGTCCGACGAGCAATACCGGCGGACCTTACCGGTATTGTCGGGCGCCTCTCTCGGCGGGCATGTACGCCACGTGATCGAGTTCTTTATAGAGCTCGACCGCGGTTACCAAACCGGCAAAGTCAACTATGACGCACGCAGCCGGGACAAGGCCATCGAGCAGCACCGGCGGGTCGCGCTGGCAAGCCTGCGCCGGGTTACGGCCAGCCTGAACAAGGAAAACAAAGTACTGCTTCTGGCGAGCGCCGCCGAAGCGGGCGATACCGGCTTTCACGTAACTACCAACTATGAGCGGGAGCTGGTGTACAACCTCGAACATGCGGTACATCATATGGCATTGATCAAAATCGGCATCGGAACGCTCACTGCGCTGCATTTGCCTGAAAGTTTCGGGGTAGCCGGTTCCACCCTCAGATACCGCCAGGCGCAATGTGCACCGTAACCTACATCCCCACCGCGAACGGCGCGTTCCTGACCTCCAACCGGGACGAACGCATCAATCGCGCGCCGGCCGAGGCGCCCGTGACGCGCTACGCGGGCGACGCGCTCACCTACCCGAGAGACGCGCAGGCCGGAGGCACGTGGATTGCATTAAAGGGCCGGCACGACGCCGCGGTACTGCTGAACGGCGGTTTTCACAACCATGAGCGCAAAGCGCCCTACCGCAGGAGCCGGGGACTGGTGATGCTCGAAATCGTCGAAGCACCTTCGCCGAAAGCGTGTTTTGACAAGATGTCCCTCGAAGCAATCGAACCGTTTACGCTTATTCTGTTTACGAATGGGAAGCTCATGCGCTGCACCTGGGACGGCAGCCGGAAACACCGCATCGACCTCGAAGCCGCGCGGCCGCATATCTGGGCGTCGGCGACATTGTACGGTCAGGAAGCACAGCGAATGCGTGCGCGACGCCTGGAACATTGGTATCGCCAAACCGCCGTCAATGCGGAAAGTATTCTCGATTTTCACCTTCAAAACGACATCCGGTTCGATCCCGGCCACAGTTTTCATGCGCAACGCGATGCGATGGCTACGGTAAGCATCACCTCCATCGACCTCACCAGTCCGGAGCCGGTAGTGCATTACCACGATTTGCGGGCCGACAAATCCTTCATTGCCCGGCCGGAACGCACAAACTATGTTAATACCGGCGCGTTTAACAGCCTCTGGTGGAAAGCGAAACGGTTCCTGATCCGCGCCCGGAACTGGGAATACTGGCCCCTGGAATGCGTATACCTGCCCATGGTACCGATGTGGCTTTGGCTGGCCGCGAAAGCCCGATCGGTTTGCTTTTTCGGCGCGGCCAATCCTTCCATGCGATATGGAGGATTTGCCGAAGAACGAAAAAGCAGGATTTACGCACTCATGCCCAGGGGCTCGTACCCCGAAACGCTCCTCTGCCGGGCGGGCATTACGCGCCCGGGAATGCGGTCGTTACTGAATAGTTTTTCCATGCAATTCCCGCTCATCGCCAAACCGGACATTGGCGAGCGCGGCGTGCAGGTAAAGCTGCTCAGCAACGAAGCCGACCTCGAAGACTACCGGCAACGCAGCCAGGTCGATTTCCTTTTGCAGCCCTACATCGATTATCCGATCGAAGCGGGCATATTTTACCATCGAATGCCCGGAGCGGAACGCGGACACATTTCAGGGATCGTCGGAAAGGAGCTTTTGAGTGTTACCGGCGATGGAAAATCGGATATTTTGACCCTTATCTTAAAAAACGACCGTGCCATACTGCAACTTCCGGCGCTGAATGCGGTTTGGGGTGAAAAATTGAAAGCCGTCCCCGCCGTCGGCGAGCAAATCGGCCTTGTACCGTACGGCAACCACAGTCGCGGCTCGAAATTCCTGGATCTCAGCGCTCGCATCACCCCCGCGCTCACGCAGGCGATCGACCGGATTTGCAGCCAGATACCCGGTTTCCATTTCGGTCGTCTGGATATCCGTTTCGAAAGCTGGGAAGCCCTCGAAGCCGGCCGGCACTTTTCGATCATTGAACTCAACGGCGCCGCCAGCGAGCCTACGCACATCTACGATCCGGGGCATTCCTTGCTCTTCGCCTGGAAGGAGATTTACCGGCATTGGAAAATACTGTTCAAAGTCAGTACGGCGAATGCAAGGAGCGGTGTACCGATGATGACGTTCGGGGAGGGCGTGAAAATGGTGAGGGAGCACAGGAGGCATTTGCGGTTGATGCGGAAGATGTGATTTTCTAGTACATTACAACGTATCACCTGCGTAATGCGTCTGAATAAAAAACCGGTGACATTATGAACAGATTAATACTTCTACTCCTGCTCGCATTGGCCTTCACGCAATGCAAACGCGATAAAGATCCCGAGCCTGCGCCCGAAATCTCCGGTATCACCGGTGAATGGCACATGGTGGAAACGCGGTATCAGATCGGCGATTCGACGGTTGTCAAGAACACGACCAACGACGAGCAAAGAGCATTTTCGATCCGCTTCGACGGTGTGATGCTGTACGATGGATATGCCTCTTGCTGCGCGGCTTCCGAGTACATGGTCAACGGAAAACCTTTTACAGTAGTGCCTCTTAAAGACTTATCTTACGACCTTAATTGCGCACTGGTCGATTGCATGGCCTGCCCGACCCTCACCATTACCCAAACGGGCGATGATATGACGATCGAATCGTGCAATGGCATGGTCACGAAATATGTGAGGAAGAAATAGCAGCGTATAATACCCAAAGTTATTCCATCGACTTTCGCTTCGGGCTGCAATCCAGACCGGACCCACCATTCACTAAGCAACCCGCAACACACTCACTTCCAATACAATATTCCCTATATTTGTAGATACCCGCCCCGCGGCATATTTCTTTCAAAAACATGTTCTGTGACTCAAACTTCTACGCACATGAAGCACGGCCATTGTTACCTCGCATTGATTGTGATACTTTCGTCCTGCTTCAAAAAGAAGGAGGAATCGGAAAAGCCGGCATCCGACAGCACCGCACGTATCACGGTTTGTTTCAATCCCAAAACCACCGACGCCGAATGGTATAGTTCGGGTAAAAAGGCTCCCTTGCTCGATGGATTGCAAGGTGTCGATTTCAAGATTACGACTTCCCAACCGGAGGTTCAGGCCTATTTCAACCAGGGTTTGATGCTCGCCTACGGTTTCAACCACGCCGAGGCCGCCCGCTCATTCTACCAGGCCACCCGGCTCGACACTACCTGCGCCATGGCTTACTGGGGCTACGCCTACGTGCTGGGGCCCAATTACAATGCGGGAATGGAAGAAGACAACTTCCAGCGCGCCTGGGCCGCCAGTGACAAAGCGCAGCAACTAGCCGGTAATTGCACACCGAAAGAAAAGGCGCTGATCGAAGCATTGGCGACGCGGTATGCCAAAGTTCCTCCCGCCAACAGAGCCCCGCTGGACATTGCATTTGCCGCTGCGATGAAGAAAGTATATACACAATTCCCGTCCGATCCGGATATCGGCGCGCTGTATGCCGAGGCGCAGATGGACCTGCACCCCTGGGACCTGTACGAGAAAAAAACGAAGGCGCCCAGAGCCTGGACACCGGAATTGGTGGCCGTTCTGGAAAGTCTGCTGAAAAAGAACCCGCGCCACCCGGGCGCACATCACCTGTACATACATGCGCAGGAAGCGTCCGCAACGCCTGAAAAGGCGCTGGCATCGGCCGCCTTGCTCGATTCGCTGGTCCCCGGGGCAGGGCATTTGCTGCACATGCCGTCGCATATTTACATCAACACCGGTGACTACCACCTGGGCTCGCTGTCGAATGTGTTTTCGGTGGAAGCCGACAGCACTTACATCACCAAATGCTATGCGCAGGGCGCCTACCCGCTCGCCTATTTCCCTCACAATTACCACTTCCTGGCGGCTACCGCTACCCTGGAAGGCAATTCGGAGCTCGCGTGGCTGGCCGCGCAGAAAGTACAACAATACACCGCGAAGGAAGTCATGCGCCAGCCCGGATGGGGCACATTGCAACATTACTATACGATCCCCTATTATGTCGCTGTAAAATTTTCAAAATGGGACACCATTCTGGCGGAACCCAGCCCGACCAAAGACCTGGTTTACCCGCGGGCTATATGGCATTACGCGCGGGGAATGGCTTTTTTGGGTAAACATGACCTTGCTAATGCACAAAAAGAAATGACCGCGCTCGGTTCGCTGGCTGCGGATACGACGCTGAAAAATATCACCGTCTGGAACATCAATACTTCCGAAGACCTGGTCAAAATCGCGTCCAAAGTGCTCTCGGCCGGCATTGCGGCACGGCAGAACCAGCTCGACAAATCCGCTACCCTGCTCGGCGAGGCCATTGCCATCGAAGATAACCTTAACTACAACGAGCCGCCAGACTGGTTTTTCTCCGTCCGCCATCATCTGGGATCGGTGCTTCTTAAAGCCGGGAAAGCTGCCGAAGCTGAACGCGTCTACCGGGAGGATCTGGCAACCTGGAAACGAAACGGCTGGGCGCTAATTGGCCTCCACAATGCTTTGGTACAACAAAAAAACAGCAGCCAGGCACAGGTTGTCAAAACGGAATTCGATAAAGCATGGCAGCATGCGGATGTTAAGATCGCGGCTTCGTCTACTATTTTGGATTAGGGAAAAAGATCCGATTGGTGTAAATAGTATCAGAGAGCCGGGTACCCATTTTCAAAACGCAAAACCAATCCCCGCTTTCGCCTGCAACTCGCCATACCTTGCCTTAAAGAGTTTTTTTTCCAGCATGGTAGCAGAAAAGCTGACTCCTGAATCGAAATAAAGTTTGTTGAACAGGCGCTGCTGATATCCTGCTACCATTCCCGCGGAAGTCGTCCAGGAATGGTAAACTCCCCGCTGCGGGCGAATGAGCACGTCATACCATTGAACCTGGCGGTCATAATTCTGAGCAAAACGGGGACCGACATACAATCCCGACAGGTTGTCCGAGGCTTTCCCTTTCCTTACCTGGTGCTTTTGCAGGTAATACCAACGAAACTGTGCCTCCCCGACCGCGACGAGCCAATTTCCTCCGTAAGAACCGCGTTCCGTTTCGTTGCCGACACTCAGATTGACGGAGAACGGACTCTTTCCCAGTTTTCGCTCATAACCTACCTCCGCCCGAATGGACTGATTGTTAAGCCCGATATTTACTTCCGGCAAGCGAACCTTGAAATGCTGTCTCACAAAATAATCACAATGTAAAATATCACATAATGGCCCGTTGCTGTGCCGCTTCCAGTCCCCAAAAGCGAGACCGACAAGCGAGCGGGTTGCAATAACTGCGTTTCTGGCGCTAAGGCCGGGCAACTCACGGTAGCCGACGTTATACAATGATAAATACGGGGTTACGTAATACAGGCCCAGGGAGAAATCGAGGAATCCATTCGCCAGGAACCGGCTTTGAAACCCGTATGAAAGGCTAAAATGCTGCCTGGGCCTGTCGCTCTGGATGGCGGCCAACGATCTTTCGTAGGCCATCGACAGATAACTGCCGCTAAAATTGTTGGCACTCTGCTGTCGGGCAATCCGCCTGTTCATATTGAAATACCATCGGCTTCCAATGCCCGCAAACATATTTCTGCCGCTCAACTGCCGTTCGAACCGGTCGATCGTGATGACGCTTTCGAGCTTGTTCGTGCGCGAAGCAAGTGTCGCTTCCAATGAAAGGCCTGGTAAAAGCTTGTATTCAAATGCCGCATTGAATCCCAGCCCATTGTAGGTCGTCGCCAGATACCCCAACTTAAACATCTTCCGTGTAGGGATTTTGGTCATAAAAACATTCTCATACCGATCGATAAAGCGCTGCTCGGCCACCGGAATGTTTTCCTCCGTGAATGTGATAGAAGTGGTATCCTGTGCCCATGAAGGCAAGGCAAAAGCGACCAGGAGAATAAATAGACGAAGAAGTTGACGCATTAACGATCACATAAAGGGCGGCCCGCCACAGGTTACGTTAAAGAGGCCGTCAGTTACTTAAAGGGTTGTATGCCCCGAAAAATAATGTGCAGCGACGATCAATATCAGCCGGTCTAGATATCTAGTAAACCAACTGTTACAAAAGTTGGATGTTAGATAAATCTGTACACAAGTGAATATCAGACTACTTCGACTCGTCAGTATCTTTTACCTGCTATTACCCAATCTCCTGTTTTACGTTTTCTGGACCAATCAACTGATTAGCATAGTCGCGGGCGTTTCATTTGCTAGCATTGCTTATTTCGAAATCAGGGACACCCGCTTTTCTCCTGATTCAATACTAAAAACAGGCGAACTGATCAAGATTATCCTGTGTGCCTCCATACTCTGCCTGCTCTCGGGCGTGTGCGGGTTCGCGTACCAGGCCTTCGACTACTGGGCCCACAATACCAAGTTTTTCGAGCTGTTTAAACACGACTGGCCCATTCGAATCCCGTCAACGGGACCGGCTATCGGATACTATTATGGTTATTACGTGGTGCCCGCATTGTTTTCAAAATTTACAGGGCATTTGTGCGAAGGTGCCATTTTCGTCTGGACAACGCTCGGTATTTCACTCGGAATCTGCTGGTTATACATTTCGCTTGGGCGCAAGCTCCGGTACGCCTTGCTCGTGCTCACATTTGGCGACCTGGCGCACGTTTGCGTTTCGGTACTCGCGAAAACTGGCTTTACCCCCTATCGGTTCGGCGATTTCGGGATCGAAGTCTGGTCCAATTTTGAAAACCTTTTCTGGGTCCCCAACCAACTGATCCCGAGTTTACTGATCGGGGGAATGCTGGTATACTGCCTGACCGAGCGGATCGATGTTGAACGAATGGTGTTCCCCGTCGTGCTATCGTTCTGGTGGGCGGTATTTCCGGCGATTACTTCGTCCGTTCTCCTGGGAATTATTCTTTTAAAGAAATGGATCAAATCCGGCTTCCCCAACCGCAACTTCGTAAACACCGTTCTCCTGCCTTGCCTGCTTGCAATACCCGTATTGTTGCTGTTCATATCACACGAGAGACAGGCCGTCGCAGGGTTTGTCTGGAATTTTTCGGGCGGATTCAATGGGAGGATGATAGAATACCTGCTGAATATCGTCCTGAACGTCGCCATCTCGGCCTCTGTTTTCGCTTTTTTATCCAAAAGAAAGCCGCTAAGCACACCCGTCTTTCCCTATTACGCGGTGCTCGGCATGATGCTGCTGTTGCCTGTCTTCCGGATCGGGAAGGTTAATGACTTTTTATTCAGAGGCTTAATGCCGCTGCTCATCGTGGCGGGTTTCTACGTTTATCAATTCCTTCCAGCGCTCGATTCGGGTTCAAACATGATTAAAAAGAGGGCAAAAGTCGTATTACTGGTTCTGTTAATACTCAACGTATCGTTGGCGGCGACGCGGGTTATGCGCGCGATCCAAATCAACCGGCTCTCGGCTCAATTGCTCCCCGGTTCAATAGCCTTCCGGCCGGTGCCCTATGATACCTACCCGAACGTTTACGAAGCATTACAGGCAAAATGGTCACAGGCCGAGGCGGATCAATACCTGGGAAAGGCAGGGTCATTATACGAAATTTTCATCGCACCGAAATAGCTCCGAAAGTCCGAAATGTGCATTTAGCAGCAATACTTAATTTGTAATTAAACTAAATAAGCCATTTATTTGCCGAAAATTCGCCGTTCCAAGGCGTTACACCTCAGGCAATGCATAACCACCCGTCGCAGTTGATCACCATTGACGAGCAGTCGTTCGAGATGCTGTACACGACGTATGCCAAAAAACTTTTCCGCCTCTGCTGCTCCTACCTGCGCGACGAGGAAGAATCGAAGGAAATCGTGCAGGGGATTTTTCAATCACTCTGGGAACGCCGGGCCGAGCTGGAAATCAGGTCGGCACCGGAAAATTACCTCATCCGCGCCGCCAAATGGCAGGTTAACAAGCATTTCCGCGACAAAGCCATTCATGACAAACACCTCGCATTGATTGGAATGCAGGCCCCGGCGCAGGAGAACACGACGGAAGAGATGGTTTCATTTCAGCAACTTTCGGGCAGGGTTTCCAGCCTGCTTACCCAGCTTCCGGCCGCTACCCGCCGCATTTTCCAGCTGAGCCGCGAACAAGGTATGGGCAATCGCGAAATCGCCGAGGAAATGCAGGTTTCGGTCAAAACGGTCGAGTACCACATCAGCAAAAGCATCGCATTACTCCGGAGCGGGCTCGAATAATTTTTTATTTTTTTCAAACTGCATTTAGGGATGTGCCGCCGGTTATGGAACTAACCTGTTGTACCCGTCGACCATCCCATGCGCATTACGCCCGAATTACTCCAAAAATACCACCAGGGCCTTTGTACCGAAGAAGAAACCCGGGCAGTGGCGCATTGGCTGGCCGATACCGGCGACCTGGATGAATACGACCAGCACGACGATGAAAACGACGCCACGGCCGAAATCTGGCAAAAACTCGATCTGCGCGAAACATCCGGTTCGAAAATCTCTCGCATGCGCTGGCTTTACCCACTCCTGGCAGTAGCGGCCGCGAGCCTTTTGCTGGTTGCCTCGTGGAATTATTTTCGGCATACGCCTTCGAAAAATACGGCAGTCTTTACCCGCAAGACCGAATACCGCTATTTGCAAACGGTAGCCGGTGAACGCAAGCGTTTCTTACTGCCGGACAGCACGGTGGTTTACCTCAATGCAGGTAGTCGGCTGACTTATCCCGTCGGGTTCAGCGACACGGCGCGCGTGGCATGGCTTACCGGCGAAGGCTATTTTGAGGTAGCCAAAGACAGTACGCGGCCGTTCAGCGTTTACACGGCTACCACACGCACCACGGTGCTGGGCACTGCATTTAATCTCAAATCCTACCCGGGCAGCGGCAATGTGACGCTGGTGGTGAGCGAGGGCAAAGTCCGTTTTGCTCCTAAAAATGCTAATGCCGTTCCGCTTATCCTCACTGTCAACGAGCGCGGCATTTACGATCATGAGGAAGATCGTCTCGCACATGATCGTGTATATGCACGCGGGCACTTCGGGTGGGTACGCGGGAAGCTGGCATTCGACAATCAGCCGCTGTCGGAAATCGCGCCGGTGCTGGAAAGGTGGTATGGGATAAAAGTCGTGATTACCGAGCCGGAGCTTGCGGATCGGCGCTGTACGGGCTCCTTCGACGATCCTTCGCTGGAAAACCTGATGGGCAGTCTGGCCTATTCATTGAATATCCATTACAAAATCCAAAACAAAAAACTGACCATTTACTGATGAAGCAAGCTCCCTGATAAACCGTAAAAAACCCCACGGCGAGGCCGTGGAGCTGTTCCGGCGTGCGTTTGGCGACAGAACGCCGGAGTCGACAGCCAATCGAGTGATCAATTAACCATTCTTTCAAAAGTATGCATTCTTATTTAAAATCCGGCTACCGCAAGCTGTGGACGCTCGTGGCGATGCTGGCCCTCCAAATCGGCATCAGCCACGCGCAACAATCCATCCTGGACAAAAAAATCACCCTGAAACTCACGCAGGTAAGCGTGGCCGAGGCGTTGCGTGCCGTGGAAGACCAGGCCGGCTGCACATTCGTTTACAGCAGCACATTAATGGACACCCAACGGATCGTCAGCCCCGATTATCAGAATACGGCAGTCGGCGACCTGCTGAAAGACCTCCTCGGAAACTACGCGCGGGGCATACAGGTCCAGGGTACGCGCATCAACATCAGGCCTGCGAAAGGCGAAAGCAGGGGACATCTGAAGGGGGCCGTCCAAACCGCCGACGGCCAGGCCGCCATAGAAGTTACCGTACGCGTGGAAGGTACTTCCAAAGGAGCCCAGACCGACCCGCAAGGCAATTTCAGTATCCGTAATATTCCCGTGGGCAAACACAAGGTCATCGTGAGCATGCTCGGCTACACATCGATTGAGCAGGAGGTGGAAATCAATGAAGACCAGGTCACGACGCTGCCGGTCATTTCGCTTAATGAGGATAGCAAGGCTTTGCGCGAGGTGACCGTCAGTGGTAACGTCAACAAATTCGCCCGGAAAGAAACCGAGAACGTCGCACGCCTGCCGCTGAAAAACCTAGAAAACCCCCAGGTATATAATGTGATCGGAAAGGCGCTGATGCAGGAACAGCTCGTGACCGAGCGCACGGACCTGTACCGGAACGTACCCGGCGCGGTGCCCAATTTCGCGGGCGGCGGCTCTCAGGGGATGATCCTCAGGGGTTTCGCCAACTTCAACGGCGTCCGCAACGGGCTCACGACCAGCGCAATCCTTCCGATGAACCCGGTGATCCTCGAAAGCGTGGAGGTCTTGAAAGGCCCTTCGGGCACATTATATGGTAACAACCGCTCGGCTACGTTCGGCGGGGTTTTTAATTATGTTACCAAAAAACCTTACGATGCATTTGGCGGCGAAGTGAGCTATACCGCCGGCAGCTACCGGTTCGCACGAGCCGCTGTGGACGTGAATGCACCGGTGAACGAGAAGCGCACGGCATTGTTCCGGCTCAATGCGGCCGGGCAAACCGAAGGGACGTTCCAGGACCAGGGTTATGCCAAAAATTTCACCGTCGCCCCGAGCTTTTCCTACCAGGTCAACGACCGGTTGAAATTCCTCGTGGATGTGGACATTACCCAGGCCGCCTACACTAC
Organism: Dyadobacter sp. SG02; assembly: GCF_900109045.1. Lineage (GTDB taxonomy): Bacteria > Bacteroidota > Bacteroidia > Cytophagales > Spirosomataceae > Dyadobacter. The sequence goes on along the minus strand of NZ_FNYL01000002.1, from coordinate 582,429 downwards.
CTCGACTTTCAATATCGGCTCACTCTCGAAAGTGACGGCCCGTAATTTCAAGGACCTGCCATTGGGATACAAACAATCATTACTCAACAACGGCATCGACGCCTCCGTGGGCGTGTACAATTTGCAGGCACAAATCGAGTACAAGTTGTCTTCGCAATGGAAATCACAGACCAGCTATCTGTTTTCCAATGGTTTTTATAAACATTTATACCTGGTCACATTCTCGATGCTGACCGACTCGACCGTCTCCCGCACGGCCCGTAACCAGACGCCCGAGACGTTCGGCAACATTCAGCTGCAACAGAATTTCATCGGAGATTTCCAGATCGGTCGCATGCGCAACCGTGTTGTGCTGGGCGCCGATTACAACCAGAATTACTATGACCTCTATCGGGTAACCGTCCGCTACGACACCGTCAACATCCGCAAGCCCCTGCCCGATTTCAATGCCGACAAGCTCAACCAGAAATCATCGCAGCAAGGTTTTGTCGGTACCAGCTACAAAGGCACGAGCTTCGGGGTATATGCTTCGGATGTGATCAACATCACCCCTTCGCTTATGGCCATGCTTAGTTTGCGCTTCGACCGCTTCACCACCGACGGGACATTGGCCCTGGCGAGCGGCAAATACACGGGCGATTACAGCCAGAACTCTCTTTCCCCCAAGCTCGGGCTCGTGTACCAGCCCATTCCGGAGCGGCTATCGGTTTTCGTGAATTACCTGAACGGATTCGTCAACCAGGCGCCCGTCACACAACCCGACAACACCGTTTTGAACCTGAAACCGCAGTTCGGCAACCAATGGGAAGGTGGTATCAAATTCGACCTCGTCCGCAACAAACTCAACGGGTCGATCAGCTACTACAACATCGCCGTCACCAACTCGACGCGCACCGAGGTGATCAACAGCCAGAACTTCACCGTGCAGGACGGTACCCAGAAAAGCAAAGGTATGGAGCTGGAACTCATCGCAAACCCCGTTACCGGCCTGAACATCGTGGCGGGTTACGCCTACAACGACAACCGCTACGACAAGGCCGCCGAAGCATTACAAGGCAAACTGCTCATCAATAGTCCGCAGCATGTCGCCAACATCTGGGCGAGCTATTACATTTTGAAGGGCAACGCCAAAGGGCTCGGCATCGGCGCGGGAGGCAACTACGTGGGCGCCTCGTGGTTCGAAAGCTCCAATGTATTCAAAGTACCTGCCTACACACTCGTGAACGCATCGCTTTTCTACGACCAACCCCGCTACCGCCTGGCCCTGAAAGCCAACAATCTGCTCAACGAACGCTACTGGAACTCCAACGGCTCCCCGCAGAAACCGGCGAATGTGCTGGCTAGCATTACTTTTAAATGGTGATTTGAGAAGGAAAGGGAGGCCCTCCCTTTCCTTCCTCTAAACCCTAAACGTCCATCGCATCATACACGATCACCTTATCCCAAAGGTGGCTGCAATCCTTGATGAATTTTTGGTGGATCGGGTGGTCCTGATAGATAGCCTGACCGGCGAGGTCTTCGAAAAACATCAGCTCGGACACCGCCCAGCTATTATCGACGACGTCCCTTTTTTCCGTGCTCGCCACCACTCCGATGCGAAGCTCCTTAATCGCCTCGATCTTCCGCAACGTTTTCAGGCCTTCGATGATCTTGTCGCGATCAGCGGTAGAGCCCGGGTTTTTGAGCCAGAAAAATACGTGGTGTACCAATGGGGTTTTGCTTTTCTCCGGAGCTACCGGGGCGGCTACCGATGCGGCAGCGCCTGCTGCGAGGGTAGCGGAGGCAGCCAGAAATTTACGACGGGTGTTGTTCATTGTAGATGTTGAATTAAAGCTTGAATGACGCAATTTAGCTTGCTTTTTTGAATTTGAACATTTGATCAAGCTAATGCAGAAGTCCTGGGCCGCCTGCCTATATCTTCACGCTCTTGCCCGAAGCCACCGATTTGTAGATCGCCTCCACCACGCGGATATCGCGCAAGCCTTCCTCACCCGGAGCGATCAGGTCGGTGTTATTCATGATGGCCAGACAGTCTTCGTCCATTTGTTTCGCCTGCTGGCTTTTGATCGGGAAATTAATAATCGTTCCGTCCGACATACTGCCTTTATTGCCATTGTAACCCGACTGCGGTTCCATTTTCACCCAGCCTTTTTCGTAGTTCACTTGCAGGTAGTTCATATTAATGCCAAAACTCGTCTGGCAGGCAGCCCGGGCGCCGCTGGGGAAATCGAGCATGAACATCATCGTTTCTTCCACCTCCTTGTAAATGTCCGGGCGGGTGGTTGAAGCCTGGGCGATCACGCTGATGGGTTCCTCGCCCGTGGCCAGGCGCGCGCCTTGCAATGCGTACACGCCCATATCGCCCATGCAGCCGCCTCCGAGCGCTTTTTTCTGCTTCCAGTGGTCGGTGCGGGCGTCGAAATATCCTGCTGCGCTGTTGACCATCTTCACTTTCCCGAATTTCTGCTCTTTCGCCACTTTCATATAGGCCTGAATATTTGGGTCATGCTGGCAGCGGTAGCCGATCGCCAGTTTTACCTTGTTGCTTTTACAAGCCGCGATCATCGCCTCGCAGTCGGCCACGGACGGCGCCATCGGTTTCTCGCAAAACACGTGTTTGCCCGCTTTCGCAGCCCTCACCACATATTCGCGGTGCATCGACGGTGGCAGCACCACGTACACGATGTCGATATCCGGGTTTTTAGCGATCTGGTCGAAGTTCTGGTAGTTGTAAATGTTCTTGTCGGGAATGTTGTACTTGGCTTTCCATGCCTCGGCTTTGGAAGGCGTGCCGGTTACGATGCCCGCGAGGTAAGCCTTTTCGGTGAGTTGCAGCGCGGGTGCGAGCAGGTCGGTGCTGTAATAGCCCAGGCCTACGAGCGCAATGCCGAGTTTGTCCTTTTTCGGCGAAGTGGCGGCGATGAGCGGGTTACCGGAGAACAATGTAGCAGCTCCCGCGAGTGTTAATGTCGATAAAAAATCGCGTCTTTCGATTTGCATAGCTTGTATGAGTTGAATGCTTGGAATGAGGTTTCCGGTATGAAATGCGCCGGTACAGCCTGTAAAAGCTCGTACCGGCGCTTCTATCCCCAAAATATTCACATTATTTCCGTTTGGAGCACGACCGGGACGATCGCGCTGGCTCAGGGCACGATCGGGGCGATCGCACCGTCCGCGCCGCGTACAAGCTCCCGTACCTTCACATTGCGCAGGTGGGTTTTACCTGAAATCTCCGAATCGTGGTAAAAAATGTACCATTTCCCTTTGAACTCGACAATGGAATGGTGCGTCGTCCAGCCCGTTACCGGCTTCATGATCACACCTTTGTAAGTAAAAGGCCCGTAAGGCGAAGCGCTTTCGGCATAACAAAGCAAATGCGTGTCGCCGGTAGAATACGAAAAGTAGTATTTGCCATTGAACTTGTGCATCCAGGCGCCTTCAAAAAACCGGCGGTCGTGGTCGCCGCCGAGCAGGGGCTTACCGTGTTCGTCGAGTATCTGCACATCGCGCGGCGCTTCGGCGAATGTGCGCATATCATCGCTCATTTTAGCCACTTTGGCACTCAATGCAGGTTCTTTGTCGTGGCCCTTGCCCAGGTCGGTAGACAGCGCTTTGTCATACTTTCCCGAATGCCACCGCTGCAATTGCCCGCCCCAGATCCCGCCGAAGTACATGTAAGTCTGTCCGTCGGTATCAGTAAAAGCGGCCGGATCGATGCTGTAACTGCCCGGTATCGGCTTTGGCTCCGCTTTGAATGGTCCCGCGGGCGATTTTGAAGTGGCTACACCGATCCTGAAAACGTCCTCCTTGTCCTTGGCGGGAAAATACAGGTAATAAGTACCATTTTTGAATGCCGCATCCGGCGCCCACAGCTGGCGCCCCGCCCAGGGAATGTCCTTCAAATCGAGTACAACGCCGTGATCGGTCACCTTACCGCCGATATTGTCCATTGAATACACGTGGTAATCGCGCATATTGAAATGCCCGCCTTCGTCGTCCTGCGGCACATTGGCCTCGATGTCGTGGGATGGATAAATGTAAATTTTATTATTGAAAACATGCGCGGACGGGTCGGCGGTGAACAGGTCGCCGATCAACGGCTTCACTTTGGTTTCCTGGCCGTAGCCGGTGCCCGGGCTGGCGAGGGCCAGCAGCACGGCCAGTCCGGCGGGTAAAAAGGTGCGGATCATAAATGGAGTGATTAACAAGGTTTAATATCCGGAATTTTGTACAAAAGCAGGGCCATCCACCACTCTATCGATCTGCGCCTGCGGGATGGGCCTCAGCATATTGAAATCCTTCACATAAGGCGCCGCCTCCTGGTTCCATTCCTGCACGCGGCGCACGAGGGAGCGTGTACGTACGAGGTCGTGCCAACGCTGCCATTCGCCGAAAAACTCGCGGCTCCGCTCGTCGAGGATGAAGTCCAGCGTCACATCTTTGGCGGCGATGGTCATGGCCGCCGCTGCCGCCGCGTTCTGCGCGGTGGTATTACTCTTGCGGAATGCCGCACGTTGGCGTACGACGTTGATCAAAGCGGCAGCCTTCGCGGCGTCACCGGCTTTGAAATATGCTTCCGCGCCCGTCATATATACGTCCGAAAAGCGGTACAGCACACACGGACGCGTGGAAGGGTCGTTGAAGTTCGCCCCGCGGCTCGGGTCCATGAATTTTTTCAAAGCAGGAAAAATACCATTGTTCCAAAGGCTCGGCGGCACGACAATACCCTTGAACGGGCGATTACCAATAAACTGCGGCGCCCCCGGCACTTCGTAATCGGGCAGCCACACGGCGGTATCCTGGCCTACCACGGTGGTGTAGCCGATCCCGCGGCTGTTGTTGGCCGCATTAGCCGCATTGGTAATGGAGGTATTTGAAATATACACCGTGTAAAACGAGTTGGCAAAACGCGAATCCACGTCGCGGTTGGTAAAGGCCTGATCGAGAAAGTAGTTTTTGCCCGCGCGCGGGCCGGTGGCCCATTTGTCGGAATTCGGACGCATGCGTATGTACGGGCGGCCGTAGTACGAATCGCGGATCATGCCGGAGGTTCCGCTGTTTACAAATGCGCCCGAGGCATTCCTGAACGAATTGATACCACTGTTGTTCGGATAATTCCAGTTGGTAAACCACGGGCTCAGGTTCTGTGCCGCGCCGCCGCCTGCCGCAGCCCCTACGCTGTAATAGCCGTATTTCGGATCGAGTACGTGGTCGCTGACGAACATGGTTTCCTTGCCATAGTCGTTCGCAGGCACGAATGCATCCCCGTAATCCTGCCAGAGGTCGAGCGCGTAAGCCGATTTGTTGGCGATGATCTCGTCGCACAATGCGGCTGCCCGGGTGAAATCGGCGGCGGTGTTGTTCAGCCAGCCGTGGGTGAGGTAGGCCTTCGCGAGCAGAAATTGCGCCACGGGCTTGGTAGCCGCCTTGCCCAGGAACGGTGCGGTAGGCTGGTTGGGCAGGTCGGCCGCGGCTTCGGTCAAATCTTTAATAATCAATTCATAAACCTGCGCCGCGGGTTGCCGCGACGCGGCCTGCGAAGGCACGGTGATAAATTCCGTGTGCAAAGGCACATCGCCCCAGGTTTGCACGAGGTAGAAATACCAGAATGCCCTCAGGAACTTGGCCTGTGCCAGATACTGCTTGCGGGTCGCCTCGGGAAGGTCGGTCGTCTGCCCGTATTGCAGCACGCCGTTCAATGTGTTGATATCCTGGAACGCAATGCCCCAGGCCGAACCGAAGTTACTGCCGTTCAGGCCATTGTAGGTGTAAGGAATGGGCGTACCGGCGCTAAGGCCCTGGATAAACTCGTCGGTGCCTGCCTGCATTTCGACGGTGAAGCCCTCGGTGCCCCATTGGCTGCGGATGTCGTTGTACACCCCGGCAATGCCGCCGAGCACGCCCGACGGGCTGTTGAAATACGAAGGTACGATCTGGGATTGCGGATGCTCTTCGAGCACTTTTTCACACCCGGAGCTCAGCAATGCGACCGTCCCGGCGATGATGAATATTTTGATGGATTTCATAGTCGGATCAGAATTTAAGGTTTACGCCTACGGTGAATTGCCTTACCGGCGGGTTGTTGAGGTTCACGGCGATCTGCCGCTCCGGTGCGCCGCGCTCGCTCGCGCCCTGCGGATTAAGGGTCGATTGTCCGCTGGCATAGCTGTTACCTTCCGGGTCGACGGCGAGGTTATCTTTCACGAGCGGCGAATAGATGACGAACGGGTTAGTGAGGTTGACGTAAATGCGTGCCGATGTCGCGCCGATCTTTTTGACGATATCACTCGCGAACGTGTACCCGAGGTTGATGCTCCGGCATTTGATGAACGAGCCGTCGTAATACCCGAGCGTAGAACCGAAGTTGGCGACAGCGCTGCTCGCATCAGGGGCGGGGAATGCGTTGGTGGGGTTGGTGTCGGTCCAGTAATCCACTTTCACCTGGTTCACACGGCCCTGGTTGAAGAACGCGAACCCGCCCGAACCCGTGGAGTTGCCGGTCAGGTATGGTACAAGCACTTTCATGCCCATCCGAGCATAGGTAACGATCGACGCGTCGAAGTTTTTGAAACTGAAACGGTTGGTAAGCCCTCCCTCCCATTTAGGCTGGAAATTACCCAGGATCTGCCGGTCGCCCGCGTCGATTTTACCATCCGCATTCAAGTCTTCGACGCGGATTTGCCCCGGAAATTGTACCGGCGAGGTTTGTTTGGCCAAAGTACCATTCTCGGCGTCGCTGAGCTGCCAGATGCCCAGTTTTTTGTAATCATAAATCACCGAAAGCGGCTGCCCTACGAACCATCCCGCGCCAAGATTGGCCTTTTCCTGTGGCGTAGTAAGCTGCGTGATTTTCTCGCGGTTGAAAAAATAGGTCGCGTCCACGCTCCAGTTAAAGCCTTTCGGTTTTCGTGCTATCTCAAAAGTAACGGCCACTTCCAGTCCCTTACCCTCGGTTTTACCGAGGTTTTTCAGGGTAGAACCGGCGCCGTTGCTCGGTGGAAGCGGTACCGAGAGTAGAATGTCCTTGGTTTTCTGGTGATACCAGTCCACCGAACCGGTAATGCGGTTGTTCAGGAAGCCGAAGTCGACGCCGATGTCGACCTGTGAAGTCGATTGCCAGCTCAGGTTGCTGGCCGGGAGACTGGTAACGGTATAGGCCAGCTGCTGCCCCGCGGTGCCGGTCCCGAAGTTGTAATACCCCGCCGATAATGCACCGAGCGTCGAATAGGCGCCCACGTTCCGGTTGCCCGACACGCCCCAGCCACCGCGCAGTTTCAGGTTCGAAACAAAGGCAATGCTTTTCATAAAATTTTCCCCCACCGCATTCCAGCCAAGGCCAATAGCGGGATAGTTGAAATACTGGTTACCGGGTGACAATGTCGAAGAACCGTCGCGGCGCAATGTCAAAGTGAGCAAATAGCGGTCGTCGTAGCTGTAATTGAGCCTTCCCATGTAAGAAAGCAGGCCGGTTTCGGAAAAGGAGTTGCCGAAATCGGAGTTGGCCACAGGCTGGCCGGATGCCAGCGAGAAGTTCGAAGTCTTAATGTAATCGGCGGGAACACCGGTCACGGTAAAGCGGCTGCCAAGCGAATGGTTTTTGGTGTATTCGTACAATGCGGTGAAGCCCAGTTTATGCTTGTCGGCAAATGTTTTATCATAATAAAGCAAATGTTGCAGGTTCACGTCCCAGTACTCGGTGTTGCTGATCTCGGCTGTGGAAGAGGACTGTACGGTCGCGGAATTGAAATACGTCAGCGGGCCGTTGTAGCCGTTGTAATTCGATTGACTGAAATTCAACCCCGCGTTGAACCGGTATTTCAAACCCGGCAGGATATTCACCTCCGCGTACAGGCTGTTGAACGTGCGCACCGAGCGTGTGCGGCCAAGGTACGAGTCCTCCTTGGTGAGGATCGTGAGCGGGCTCACCCCGGCGGCGTCGATCGAGCCCTCGGACGGGAATGTGTTCACGCTGCCGTCGGCATTGTAGGGCGATGCCAGCGGCGTAAGGCGCACAAGCCCTCCCGGTACCCCGCCCCCGCCTGGCGTGTTCTGGTAAGTAAGGGTATTCAGCGTATTCAAGCCGATTTTGATGTTTTTCCCGATCCGCTGGTCGATGGTCGCACGGAGGTTGAAGCGCTGGAAATTCTGGTTGGGAATGATGCCCGTCTCATTAAAATACCCCAAGCCGAGCGAATACTGGGTGTTTTCGACACCGCCCTGCATACCGAGCTGGTGGTTGGTCATGAAGCCCGGCTTGTAGATCAGGTCCTGCCAGTCGGTGGACACGCCCTTGTCCAGTGCTTCCTGTTCTTTCGGGGTAAGCAGGTAACCCGATGTTCCCGGGCTGGTACGGTTGTATTTGGCGGCATCCGCTTTGAACTGCGCATATTCGGGGCCGTTCATGACATTGAATTTGCCCATAATGCGGGTTTCGCCGTGGTAGCCGTCGTAGCTGAACACAGGCTTGCCGATTTTCCCTCTTTTGGTCGTCACCAGGATCACCCCACCCGCGCCACGCGAGCCGTAAATGGCGGTTGCCGAGGCGTCCTTCAATACTTCCAGGCTCAGAATGTCGTCGGGGTTGATGTCGTTCAGCCCGCCGAACGGGATGCCGTCCACGACCACGAGCGGGCCGTCGAGGCCGTCGCTCGATCCCGAACTGGTCGTGAGCGTGCGGTTACCGCGGATGCGGATCTGCCCCTGCGAACCGGGCGTGCTGCCGTTGCTGATAATGGAAACGCCTGCGGCACGGCCTTTGAGCTGGCTCACGAGGTTGGGCGCGGGCACCTCTTTGAGCGTCGATTCGCTCACCGAAACCACCGAGCCCGTCACGTCCCGTTTGCGCTGCGTGCCGTAACCCACCACTACCACTTCTTCCAATACCTTATGATCGGGTGCGAGCGAGACATTCATGATTTTCTGATTCCCGACAACCGCCTCTTTGGACGCATAACCGACCAGCGAAAACACGAGTACCGTATTTTCGTTATCCGGGACCTGGATTTTGAAATTTCCGTTCTCATCGGCACTGGTACCGCGTGCCGTACCTTTTATCAGGATACTCGCGCCGGGAAGCCCCTCTCCCGTCTCCCCCGTGACTTTCCCGGTCACTTCCACATCCGCGGCGATATGCCGTCCGTTCCGATCCGCTTCCGATGCACGGGCGATGCCGGCATGGCCCAGCGTGACGGTCAGCATGAGCGACCATCGAAACGCGCAGAGCCGGTTTCTCTTGTTCAGTAAAAAGTAGCGCATACGCTTGCAGGGTTTTTGTTGAAAATTTTTATTTGTCATTTTGACAATATATTTTTAGAACATAATGATTCCAATAATTTATAGTAACCTGACAATGGACAAAAGTAGGGCGCGCATGAGGCTGGCCGTGAGCACATTTGTTCAAAGTATGGGAACAAATGTTCAAAAAGAGGCTAAAACTGACGGATTCATGGACAAAGTTGCATTTAACCTATCCTGGGGGAAGGAGAAAAACACGATTTGTTCGTCTTTACTAATGACCATCCATTAAAACATCGGCATTGAAACCATACCGTTCGCTTCTGCTATTCCGGATATGCCTGCTGCTGCTTGTTGCCAGCCCGGGAGGGATAGCCGTCGCCCAACACGAACCGCCCCGATTCACTGCGATTACCTCGATGGACGGGCTCTCGTCCAATACCGTCACCGCGATCCTCAAAGACCGGCACGGACTATTGTGGTTCGCCACCGACGACGGCCTGAACAAGTTCGACGGGACCGGCTTCACGGTTTACAGGCATAAGAAGACAGATTCGACCTCCCTTAAATCCAACGACGTTTCGGCGCTCTTCGAAGACCGCACCGGCCGCATCTGGGTCGGGACGATCACCGGCTCCCTGCATTGGTACGACCGCCGGAAGGATTCGTTCGTCAGGATCAAAACTTACCACAGCATTAACTCGATCTGCGAGGACGGGCAGGGGAAAATCTGGGTAGGCACCACCCAGGGCCTCGTTACGATCGACCCTGCGACATTCCGCGTGCACACATTTGCCTCCGTCGCGCACACACCTGCGCAGGTGGCGGGCATGCATGTACACCGGGTCTTCCGTGACGCGAAACAGCAAATGTGGGTTGGTACGGGCAATGGTCTTTTCAAATATTTAAGTAAACAAAACCGGTTTATCCCCGTCGATTACCGGGGTGCACGAAGCTATGAAAATGGTTCGGAATTTGTGACGACCCTGCGTGAAGACAGCTCCGGCAGCATATGGATCGGTACCCAAAACGGGCTGTTTGTCCTCTCCGAAACGGGTAAACCCATGCGGCATTACAGCTACCATCCGGGGAATAGCGGTTCGATCAGCAACAACATGATTTTCGCGATTAGTCCGCAAGGGCGGGATGAGGTGTGGGTAGGCACCGACGGCGGGCTGAATATCATCGACACACGCACGGGACGCATTACGCTTCATGCGCCGGACCCGCGCACGCCGTTCAGCATAACGAACAAGTCTATACGCAGCATTCTTACCGACGCTTCCGGCATTACCTGGATGGGTACTTACAAAGGCGGCGTAAACAAGTATGACCGTAACCTTACGCTTTTCGGGCTGAAACGCTGCGATCCTTACGACCCCTACGGCCTCAGCGCACCGTTCGTAACCTCCTTCGCCGAGCATCCCGACGGCCGCATGTTCGTAGGTACCGACGACGGCGGTGTAAACCTCTACGACCGGAAAACCAACCTGTTCCTTAAATACCCCATCCATGCACGAAACAAGGCAGCTTCGGCCGGTCTCGCCGTCCTGTCCCTGAAACTGACCGCGCCGGACGCGCTCTGGATCGGCACATTTCAGGACGGCCTTTTCCGGCTGGACCCCGCCACCGGCCGGTACGAACAATTCACGCAGGGCCCGGAAGCGGGCTCGCTCAGCAACAACAACGTTTTTTCCCTTACCCAGGACAAAAAAGGAAGGCTGTGGGTCGGTACCAACGGTGGGGGCGTGAATGTTTATCACCCTGAAACAAAGCAGTTTGAAAGACTTTTTAACCAGAATATCTCGCTACCCCACCGCATTATCCCCCTGAATGCCTACATCCGCGACATTGTGGAAGACCGGCACGGTAAAATGTGGATCGCTTCGCACGGCACCGGCATCGCCGTTTTCGATCCCGAAAAGCGCACCTCCCTGCTACTGAACAGGGAAACCGCCGCTTTGCCGAGCAACAATGTGCTGACGCTCCTGGAAGACAGCCGCGGCAACATCTGGGCCGGTACCGGTGGCGAAGGCCTGGCCCTGTTCGACCCGAAAACGCGCAAATTCGTCCCGTTCGGCGTGAACGAAGGGCTTTCGAGCGGGATGATCAACAAAGTTTTGGAAGATGCACAGGGGCGTATTTGGGTGAGTACCAATGAAGGGATCAGCTTTTTTGATATACATAAAAAGAAATTCACCAACTACACCACGCATAACGGGCTGCAAAACAACACATTCGCGTTGGGCGCGGGTGCGCGCACCTCCGACGGAATGCTCTTTTTCGGCGGCATTGCGGGCTTCAACTACATCGGCACCCAGGCCCTGAAAAGAAACCCGGGACAAATGCCGGTCCTGCTGCGGGAATTGAAAGTCGGGAACCGCACGGTAACTTCCGCCGATTCGGGGATGATCGACGCCGACATTTCCGTGGCGCAGTCGATCCGGCTGGACTACAAGCAGAATTTTTCGATCGGTTACGGCGCACTCAATTATACCAACCCCGAGCAGACGGCCTACCGGTACCGGCTTGTGGGGCTGCAAACGGAATGGCAGCAGGCGGGAGGGGCTACCACGGCCAGCTATACCAACCTCAGTCCCGGCGAATACCGTTTCGAAGTGCAGGCCAGCAGCGACGGGAGCGATTGGAGCTCTCCACCGGCGGCCGTCGCCATCACCGTGAAACCGCCGTTCTACCTCACCATTTACGCCTATATTTTTTACATACTCGCGCCTGTTGCTGCGGTGTACCTGATGCGGCGGCGGGGCATTCGCCGGCTGCACCGGAAGTTCAGGAAAGAGCAGGCACGCCGGGAAACCGAACGCAAGCAGGAGCTCGACAGGCTGAAAATCAAGTTCCTCACCAACCTTAGCCACGAATTCCGCACGCCTATTTCGCTGATACTCGCGCCCGTAGAAAACCTGCTCGGCCAGGAAACACAGCAACAGCCGCAGCTTTCGGCCATCCGGCGCAATGCGAAGCGGCTGCTGAATCTGGTTGACCAACTACTGGATTTCAAAAACTTGCAGGAACAGGAGCTGAAAGCCGACCTCCGCCGCGCCGACATCGTGCCTTTTGTCCGCGACGCCTGCGATTCGTTCAGCGATCTGTCGCATCGAAAGCGCATCCGCTTCACATTCGACAGCGCGGTAGAACATTTGATGATGGATTTCGATGCCGGAAAAATGGAACGTATCCTTTTCAACCTGCTTTCCAATGCATTCAAATTTACGCCCCAGGGCGGCGAAGTGGCGTTGCAACTGAGCTGCGGCACCGACGATGCAGGGCAAAACCGGCTGTATATCAAAGTATCCGACACCGGCATAGGCATTTCCCCGGAGCATTACGAAAAAATCTTCGACCGGTTCTTCCAGGACGACGGCGACGCGTCGGTGCTCAACCAGGGCAGCGGGATCGGGCTGTCGATCGTGAAGGAATTTGTGCAAATGCATGGCGGCTCCATTACCGTCGCAAGGAACGGGGATAAGGGCAGCGTTTTTACGGTTGGCCTTCCTTGTGAAATTTGGGTCTTCAACCCGGTCGAAATTGCGCCTGCGGTTCCCTTCCCGGACATTGGCCGCCCCGAAAACGAACCCGCTCCAATATTACCGCAAACCGGGAGCAGCGCATTACCGGGCAACGGTTTGCCGGGCAACGACTTGCCGGGCAACGACTTGCCGGGCAACGGTTTGCCTCGTATACTGATCGTGGAGGACAATGCGGAGTTCCGGCATTATCTCAAAGAAAACCTCGAAACCCACTACCGCGTGCTGGAAGCCGCCGACGGCAAAGAGGGCTGGCAGAAGGCATTGAGCTACCACCCGGAGCTGATCGTGAGCGACATCGCGATGCCGGAAATGGACGGTCTGACGATGAGCGAAAAAATCAGGGCCGACAAGCGGACGAGCCATATCCCGATCATATTGCTCACCGCGTCGAGCGGTGAAGAGCAGCAATTGAAGGGCCTCAGCTCCGGCGCGAACGATTACCTGACCAAGCCGTTCAATTTTGAAATACTGAATGTCAAGATCAATAACCTGCTGCTGCTCAACAGGCTGCTTAAAGATTTGTATTCGAGGCAAATACAAATGACCGGCCGGAATGAAGCCATCGAATCCGGCGATGTGAAACTGCTGCGGGACATGCTTTCCTACATCGACGACAACCTGAATTCAACCCAGCTCAGCGTTGAAAATCTCGCGCGCCACGTAGGTATGAGCCGCGGGACGCTTTACACCAGGGTGCTGGAAATCAGCGGACAAAGCCCGATCGAATTCATCCGGTCGATCAAGCTGGAAAAGGCAGCGTTACTGCTCGAAAAAAGCGATATGAACGTATCGCAAATCTCGTACACAGCCGGTTTCGCGACGCCCAACTATTTTACCAAGTCGTTTAAGGCCAGGTTCAACATGCTGCCTTCGGAATACAAGGCCATGAAACGGAAGCCTTTTTATATCCATCAAATTGATTTACCCTAACTTAAACACCGTCGGATTGATCCGGATGAAAATTCTGAGACTTCTTGTCCTGCCGCTCCTTTACGCAGCCGTTCCCCTGCACGCGCAGATCCGCCTGCCCAAACTGATTTCCGACCATATGGTTTTGCAGCGCGACCAGCCGCTTACAATCCGGGGTTCGGCGTCGCCGAAAGAACGGGTCAGCCTTCAATTTGACCAAAAAACCTACAAAACCTCCGCCGACGCCGACGGGAAATGGGAAATGTCACTCCCGCCGCATGCCGCCGGCACAGGCTACTCCATGGTGTTGAAAGGCCGGAACGAAATCCGCATTACGGATATCGCATTCGGGGATGTGTGGCTTTGCAGCGGGCAAAGCAATATGGTGATCAATATGGAGCGCGTGAAGGAGCGCTATCCGAAAGAGATCGCCTCAGCCGATTATCCCGAAATCCGCAATTTTTTCGTCCCTACCCTCACCGATCTGAACGGCCCGGCAGGCGATTTCCCGAAGGGCAGGTGGGAAACCGCAGTTCCCGAAAACATCCTGGGCTTTGGCGCCGTCGCTTATTTCTTTGCAAGAGAGATTTATGAAAAACACAAAGTGCCGATCGGCATTATCAACAGTTCCGTAGGCGGAACGCCCATTGAGGCCTGGATCAGCGAGGGAGGTTTCACGGATTTTGAAGACATTCGGAAAACCATCATGCAGAACAAGGATACGAGCTACGTACATGCATGGGCGCGCAACGTAGACGCAAACCCGCAAGAGCGTGTAACGGACGCGGGCAGGACGGAACATTGGGAAGGCAATTCCTACCAGCCCAAAGGATGGAGGAATTTCAATATCCCCGGTTACTGGGAAGATCAGGGACTGAAAGCGCTGGACGGCGTGGTATGGTTCAGGAAATCGATCGAAGTTCCGCCGCATTGGGCGGGAAAAGCTGTAAAACTCTACATGGGGCGCATTGTGGATGCGGATGAAATGTATGTCAATGGCCGGAAAGTCGGCAATATCACCTATCAATACCCGCCCCGGCGGTACGAAATCCCGGCCGGTCTGCTCAAAGCCGGGCACAACAGTTTCGTGGTAAGGGTTACGAATACATCCGGCAAAGGCGGTTTCGTGCCCGACAAGCCCTATTTCATGACCATCGGCAGCGACACCATCGATTTGAAGGGCACCTGGCAATACAAAGTCGGGGCCGTATTTCCGGCCGCGCAAAGTCCCGGTAAGCCCCGCCTGGTACAACAAAACCAGCCCACCGCGTTGTATAATGCAATGGTCGCCCCTATTTTATCCCTGAAAATCAAAGGGTTCTTATGGTACCAGGGCGAATCCAACACCGGCAACCCGGAACCTTACAATGCATTGCTTCCGGCGCTGATCCGCGACTGGCGAAAGCATTGGCACGACGACCGCTTGCCGTTTCTCGTCGCGCAGCTGCCCAATTTCCAGGACATCGACTACACCCCGGCTGAGAGCAACATTGCACTGCTGAGGGAGGCGCAGAACAAGGCGCTCACATTACCCAACACCGCCGTAGCGGTTACGATCGACCTCGGGGAATGGAACGATATCCACCCGCTCAACAAAAAGGACATTGGTAAACGACTCGCGCTCGCTGCCCGCCACCTCGCGTACGGGGAAAAAGACATTGTTTACTCCGGCCCCGCGCTGAAATCACACAGCATTGAAAACGACAAAATGATATTGACTTTCGATCATGTCGATAAGGGCATTGTCGCATCCGACGGCGAGGCCCTGCGCTGGTTTGCATTAGCCGGCGACGACCGGAAATTCTTTTGGGCCGAGGCCGAGATACTGGGAAAGGACCGGATTGCATTGCGCAGCGGACAGGTCAAATCGCCCAAGTATGTCCGCTATGCCTGGCAGGATAACCCCGAGGGTGTCAATTTTTATAATGCTGCGGGGCTGCCTGCCTCGCCTTTTCGGACGGATGGACAGGATTCCGGCACATTAAAAGCGGAAAACCGGTAAGCCGCCACCCTTTACATACATTTTTTAACCATTGAAATAAATGAAAACCTGGCCCCTGCTTTGCTTGCTTATTGCCTTATCCGTTACCTATGCATCCGCTGACGACGGTTACCGCCTCTGGCTGCGCTACGAGCGTATCGCCGACCCGGCAGTCCGCGCGGCATACGCCAAAACTTTCGGCTTTATAGCTGTTTCGGACAGTGGCGATATCGTTCATAATGCGGCCAGGGAGCTGCAAACAGGGATTGGCGCGATGACCGGCAAGCACATCCCAATCGTCAAAACCGTGCCGAAAAACGGGCGGGGCATCCGGCTGAGCCTGTCCGGCGCTTCCGATGTTACGCCGGTCAGCGCCGATAGCTACGCCATTAGCCTGGAAGGCGGGAATGTGGTGATCAAAAGCGCGGGGAATACCGGGTTGCTTTATGGAAGCTTTGCGTTATTGCGGCATTTACAACAGCATTTGCCGGTCGAAAAAGTCGTCACGCAGAGCAAGCCGAAGGTCCAGTTGCGTATGCTCAACCATTGGGATAACCCCGAAGGCACCATCGAGCGCGGGTATGCGGGATCGTCGTTGTGGAAATGGTATGAGCTACCCGAGACCGTCGATCCGCGGTACGCGGATTATGCACGGGCTAATGCCTCCATCGGGATCAACGGGACCGTCGTGAACAATGTAAATGCCAGCGCGCGCTTCCTGACGGCCGAGTACCTGCATAAAGTGGCCGCATTGGCAGGTGTTTTTAGAAAATATGGTATTAAAACCTATTTATCCGTCCATTTTGCCGCGCCCAAAACGCTGGGCGGGTTGAAGACCTCCGATCCGCTCGATCCGGAAGTGCGAAAATGGTGGACGGAAAAAACAAAAGAGATTTACGGCATTATCCCCGATTTCGGAGGTTTTTTGGTCAAAGCCAATTCCGAAGGCGAGCCCGGCCCGCAAGATTACGGGCGTACCCATGCCGACGGCGCCAATATGCTCGCCGAAGCCCTCGCGCCATTCCACGGCGTCGTGATCTGGCGGGCATTCGTTTACAAGGCCGATCCTAATGCTGATCGTTTCAAAGCAGCCTACGACGAATTTGCCGCGCTCGACGGAAAGTTTGCCCGGAACGTGATCGTGCAAGTCAAGAATGGCCCGATCGATTTCCAGCCCCGCGAGCCGTTCTCGCCGCTGTTCGGCAACATGCCACGCACGCCGCTCGGCATGGAATTCCAGCTCACGCAGGAATACACGGGTTTCGCGACGCATTGGGTTTACGAAGCGCCTATTTTTAAAGAATGCCTCGATTCGGATACTTATGTGAACGGCAAAGGCTCGACGGTGGCCCGTATCGTGGACGGTTCGTTGCACAACTATCCATTGACCTGCGTGGCCGGTGTGGCCAATACCGGTTCCGACCGGAACTGGACCGGCCACCCGATGGCGCAGGCCAACTGGTACGCATTCGGGCGCCTGGCCTGGGACCACACGCTCAGCGCGCAAGCCATCGCCCGCGAGTGGACGCAACTCACCCTGACCACTCATGCCAAAGCCGTTGCCACGGTCAGCGACATCATGCTGCGGTCACGGGCTATTTATGTGGATTACAATACGCCGCTCGGCCTTTCGCGGCCTTGGACGGGCAGCCACTACGCACCCGAGCCCTGGCAAAACCGCAGCTCCCGCCCCGACTGGACGGCCATCTATTACCACCGCGCCGACAGCCTGGGCCTGGGCTTCGACAGGACGGCAAGCGGCAGCAATGCATTGGAACAATACCGGCCGGAAGTGCGTCGCGCCTGGGAAAATGCGGAAACCTGTCCGCTCCCATATTTGCTTTGGTTTCACCACGTTCCTTGGTCGAAAAAGCTCAGTTCCGGCAGAATCCTCTGGGACGAACTGTGCCACCGGTTCTACACCGGCGCCGATTCGGTGCTTTGGATGCAGAAACAGTGGGACGGCGCGCAAACCGCCATCGATCCCGCAATCCACGCCGACGTGACCGGCCGCCTTGCGAAGCAATACAAGGAAGCGTTATGGTGGCGCGACGCGTGGATATTGTATTTGCAAACCTTCTCGAAACAGCCGGTTCCGGCCATTTATCCAAAACCCGAAAGGACATTGGAAGAGGTAAAGAAGAGTGTTAATGTGTATTTGATGAGGTAATTATCACTAATTTCCCTCACCACTTGAAATGCAGCAACGACACGCCCTGGCGTGGCAGCTGCATTTCCACGGTTGCAGTGCCATTCTTCGGTTCGATCCATTGCGGCGAGGTGAGCAATGCGAGCTGCCCTGCCTTTTCGAGTGTTCTTATCTGTTCCGCGGTCGGCTGTTTGGGCGAGCCCATGGCTTTCCAGGCTTCGTAAGAATTGCTGTTTTCCTTGTCGATGCGGTAGTGGTACAGCATCATTTTCTGCGCCGGCAACCCTTGTACCGACACTTTCACGGTCGCATCCGGCGAGGGCACATTGTCATCGTGGTAGTTCCACACCATAACCGCCGCCGAGTTGGCGCTTTTGGAGGCAATACCATTGATATCAGCCTCTTTGCGAATGCTTTCGTCCCTTACCCGTTTGAAATCATAGGCCAAATTTTGCTTCACTTCCACCCGGTTTCCTTCCATCATGCCAAACATCCGGAACACATTCAGTACCGGCTTGTCGACGCCATTGGTAGCGAGGTCGCGGAACCCCCGGAACCATGCCTGGTCCTCGAACTCGAACGACCAGCTCACCGCGCCCAACAAGTTCACGCCCCGCGCTTCGGCGAGCTCGTATTTGCGGGCAAAAGACGCCGCCGTGTAGCTCGAATACATGGTACCGTTGCGGTAGGCATTCTGCGGGCTCACATCCTCCGAGCATGCCGCGCAGCCCTCGGGGTCGGATTCGCCGATGATGATCGGCAGCTTTTTGAGCGCCGGGTAAGAGGCTACGATCTCGAAACCCTTGTCCAGATCGCGCAACTGCGTGCCCATGTTCATCTGCACATGGCCTTCCACGATTTTGGGCGCGCCTTTGGCGTGGTAGGTGATGAAATCGACCGGCGTACCGGTTTTTCCGGTCACGTAATTTTTACCGGCGGTCACGTGGTCGAGGAATTTTCGCATGAATGCCTCGGACTTGTCCCAGGATGGACCGGTCACTTCCGGCCCGCCTATTTTGGCGGTAGGCAATGCGCGCTTGACGGCGTCGGCGGTGTAGTCGTATAGTTTAATATATTCGTCGACAGTGCCTTTCCAGTAACTGATATTCGGTTCATTCCAAAGCTCCCAATACCAGCTTTCCACTTCCTTCCTGCCGTAGCGGGCTACCGAGTGTTTTACCCATTGGTACACCAGCTCCGCCCATTTGTTATAATCGTTGGGCGGATAGGCCCAGCCCAGGTAAATATCGTTGTAATTATCACCCGGCTTCCAGTGGTGGCGGTATGGCTCGGGTTTAGAGGAAAGCGCCTGCGGCATGAAGCCGATCTGGGCAATGGGCTTCATGCCCCGCTCGATGTAGGTATCGAAAATTTTATCGACGATCTTCCAGTCGTACACCGGTTTTCCTTGGGCATCTTCCGTGTACGCATTGGTGGAGCCCCATTTAAGCGCCGCTTCGCCGTCGCCCGTCACGAGCAGGCTGTGCGCACGTACATACACGGGGACTTTGCTGAATTGCGAGATTTCCGTCAGCAACTTTTTCCCGTCCTTCATATAGGTGTAATTAGGCTCGTCGTAGCCGAAAAATGCCCAGATAGGCTGCATCGGGGCTTTTATCTTGGCCAGGTTGACGTCGATCACGACGGGTTGCTGCTGACTGAAAACAGGTGTGGACAATGTCGCGCCCAGGGTGGCGGCGTGGAGCAGGGCAAGCTTGGTTCTTTTGAAAAACATGTGACTGTATTTAGGCGATAAGGAAAGCCTGACGGTCACAAAATCTATCCGGGAAACCCGTTATTACCTGAATAAAAAATAAAGGCACCCCATCAGCACACCAATGCAAGCCCAGCCCAGCCATACCTTCCGGCGGTCGTAATGCGGCTGGGAAGCGTAAGTTTCCCCCAGGGTAGGCAACGATGCGGTAGTTTGTTTCCCGGGAAAAAGCTGGGAGATTACAGCCATGAAAATCATCAGAAATGCCGTAAGCAGGAACGTAAGCAACATGAAATGCGGCCAGAATGCTTTATGGGGAAAATCGGTGAGCTGCATGGTGCCTGCGCACAGGCACAGGGGCGTACCCAGGTATAATGTGAGGTTAGCGGCGCGACTGGTCGCCTTTTTCCAAATCACACCCATCAAAAACACGGTGGTGAGCGGCGGGGCAAGGTAAGTGCCGACAGCCTGCGAGAGATCGAAAAGCCCCTTGTCGACGGTCGACAGCAGGATCGACATCATCATCGCGACGAACGACGAGCCGATGATCACCATTCGCCCGACAGCTCGGAGTTTCCGTTGCGACGCATTAGGGTCGATGATTTTGGAATAAACATTCAAAGAAAAGACCATACTGAATGCATTGATTCCCACCGCAACGTCGTATACCAATGCCGCGATGAGCGCCGCGAGCGTAATGCCGACGAGCCCGACAGGCAGCAGATTGGCCGTCATCACGAGGTAAGCGTGGTCGGGGTTGGCGAGGTTAGGGAACAGAATGTAGCAGTAAATGCCGGGTAGCAGGAAAATGAAGGGTACCAGGGCTTTGAGGGCGGCCATGAGCATGGTACCATATTGGCCGTGCTGAATGCTTTTGGCGGCGAGGGTTTGCTGGACGATGGTCTGATCGGTACACCAATACCATATTCCCACCACAGGATAACCGAGCAATACCGCGTGCCAGGGGTATACGGGGTCGTCGGACGGGCGGAAAATCGTCCAGAACTCCTTCGGCGACCGGCTCACCACCTCCCCGATGCCGCCAATGCGGTCGATGGCGATTATCCCGACGATCAATGCCGCGACCGTCACCACGACGGATTGCAGCACGCCCGTCCTGGCAATGGCGCCGAGACCGCCTGTGGCCGTAAAGCTCGTGGCGAGCACGGTAGCTCCTACCGCCGCCATCCAGAAAGGCACATCGAGCAGCTGCGCGATCACGAGCCCGCCCGTAAGCAGCACAAAACTCACCGAAACGATGAGCGTCGAAATCATGGAATAGTAAGTCAGAAAAGTAAACGAGCGCTGCCCGTAGCGCCTAAGCAGGAATTCGGGCATGGTACTCACTTTCGTGGCAAAATAATGCGGCACAAATACCATCGCCAGCAGCAGCAGGAACCACCAGGCGAGCCAGTCGAAGTTGGCCGCGACCATGCCGGTAGTGTAGGCCATGCCGCCGTAACCCACCAGCATTACGGGGCTCACATTACTGCTGAAAATGGATAGTCCGACATTATACCATTTCAAAGACCGGCCGCCGAGGAATAGGTCATTAGCAGTCTCGATGCGCCGTTTACGGGAAAAATAAAGCCCTACCCCAACCAGAATGGCCAGGTAAAGCACGATAATGCCGGCATCGACACCGCTGAGGGCCACTTTTTCGCGCATGGGACCGTCACAAGGTTTTTCTGCGGATCAGCACATTGGGCAGGATCACCTGAATCCGCTGCTTTTGCATAATCGACTGCCCGGCAAGCTTGCCCATCAGCGCAAAGTCGGTTGAGTACGTGGTGATGTCCACAAACTCCTTGGCAGGTTCGTCGTTGACCGACAGCAGCCCGACGTCCACACCCATTGTGAGCTTTTTGCCCTTGCATTCTTTCAGGATCGACCACATCGTATAGTTGTCGAGCGTGAAATAGGCTTTCCCTTTCTCGACCGAACCGGGCACAAACTCGCTCACGATCTGCCCCTTAATGGCGTAATCATGCAGAAACCGCTTGAACGACGACACGATTTCCTTCGGGTCGAGGGATTTGGGAGAATGATAAAAAATAAACTCGTCGAACTCCCTGATCTTATCCGCAAGCGTTTCGAGCACCGCGTAGGTGGAACGCTCGAATTCCTGCGCGATGTAGCTCACCTCGCCATCGAGCTGTTCAAACCGGTCGAATATGAGCAGGTTGCTGCGCGGAACGGTTTCCAGGATTTCCTTCGTCCTGCGGTGCGGGATCGGCGCTACCACGTACATGCCGTATTTTCCTTTGATCTGGAACAATGTACTTTCGAGCACATCGATACTGCCGTGGTGGAAGAACACGTCCAGATGCACTTTCTTCCCCAGTTCCTGCCTGAAATTCCGGTAAAAAAGTTCTTCGAATGTATCGAGATTATACATGATCAGGGCCACTTTCATGAACTGGTCGGTCTGGGCATTGGTCACATAATACCCGATCCGGTTTTTGGATTCGACCACTCCCCTGTCCACCAGTTCGCCGTACCCCTTCCGGATGGTCTCGCGGGAGAAGTTCAGCTCCTGGATCATCTGGTTCACCGACGGCAGCAAATCATTGGGTGACACGATCTTCTGGTCGATGGCATTGATGATCCCCGTGACGATCTGGTCGTGTTTGGAATAGGACGTTACCTCCCGCAATTCCTTTATTTTATCAAATATGCTCTCCATTCGGCGGTCATTACTGCGTAAAGCTAAAAAAGTTATTTATTGACTAATGAGGTTGCATCGAAATGCGTAAGATTGGGCGAATTACTGTCACACATTTGGTACAACCTCAAAGATCACTCAACCCGCGCGGTGACTTGCTGATCAGCCGGGACGGCCACGTCCAGGTACGAAACTGTCCGCGAGCCCTTCACGACCATCTGGCTTGCCTTCCGTCTCGCCCCGTTTACCGTGATAAACGGGTGCTTTCCGGCAAACATCACCCGCCATTGCAAAGGGCCGCGGCCGGCATTGGCTAGCGATGCGGTTTTGGCGCTCTCCGTAACGGAAATGGTCTGTTGCAGAACGGGGAGGTTCTCTATCGTATGTGTATCCTCCGCCCGGCCGTTGAAGAAAGTAGTGATCCTGTTCACCCGCGCATCCGCATCGATGCCCATAACACCCTGAATGATACCCTGTACCGCTCCATAGGAAACTTCCGGGTATTCGCGGCGCTTGGTCGCTGGATCGGTCAAATGGAGTATCTGGCCGCGGATCTGATCGGGATAACCGTATTGTCCCAGCACATAAGGGAAATACGATTGGTTTTCCATGTTCCAGTCGCGCGCGAGGATCTGATCGATCGTTTTGCGGGTGCGGGTCGTGTCTTTCAACACGTCGAACCAGAGCAGGAAGGTCTCGCCTTCGGTATAGCCAAATGCGCCTTTGGAAGAATAGTAGGTAAAATATTTGTCCTCTTTTTCGCTCCACCATTGGGTCTCGATATGCCGGCGGTATTGTTCGGCTTTCTTGTCAAAAGTAGCCGCTTCCGTCGTTTTGCCTTGCACGCGGAGCATATCCGCGTAGGTCTGCATTCCGCGCGAGAGTGCCGCGATCAGGTCGACGCCCATTTTCAGGTCATGCACGCCTTCGGAATAGGACGCCAGCCCGCGGCAGCGGTGGAAGGAATCTTTATCGTCGTAAGCCGCATGCGCATTCGGGTGGAGCGGCCTCGAAAGCAGCGAGTCCGGCTGCAATACCCAGCGGTCCACATATTCGCGGACCGATTTCCGATGAAAATCCGCAAACTCGGGGCCGTTAATGTACCGCTTGTCGCCCGTCCACAAATAGAGCTTCCAGGAGGCATTCATCACATCGAAATTGGCATTGAGGTTGTACCAGAACTCGTCGTCGTTCCGGTAATCTTCCGGCGCGGGCTTGCCTTCCTTGTTAATTTCCCAATACGAGCACCAGTCCTTACCGTCGGAAATGTTTTTGGCAAAAAGGGAAAACATATTGCTGTTCGCGTTGCCCAACCCGAGCATTTCGGCGGCCATGCTCTGGTGCGCCACGTCCCGCATGCAGAACGCGAAACGCGAAGGCAATGCGGCTTCATACCAGTCGCCTACCGGATCGGCCGGATTGCCGCGATGGCTCAGGGCCATTTCCTTCGCCCGGTCGAACGCCGTTTGCAATGCCGCGTCCGTCGACCGGAACCGTAACGTTTCGCTTTGCGCCATACCAACCTGCTGAGTGGCGAGCCAGATGGAAACAGCTGCGATGAATCTGATCATTCCTTTTGTTTTTGGATTAAAATACAATGTTTTTAAAAATATCCTCTTATGTCAGCCTGAGCGGACGGGGCCGCCCGCTCAGGCTGACATTTAATTATAATTCGGGTTCTGGGTTAATGCCGGGTTCCGCTGCAATTCGGTCCTCGGGATTGGGTAGAAATACAGGGCTTGTTGCCACACCCGTTTCTGCACGACAGCCGATTGATAGGTGAATGTCCCATCGGTTTGTTTTGTGATGATCACCCCCAATGCATCTTTCGAACCCGTCTCGGCAATGCCCCAGCGGCGGATATCGAAATACCGGTGCCCTTCGAAGCAAAGTTCGATGCGGCGCTCCTGCCGGATCTTGTCCATTAATGCGGTGCCCGAAGCATTCACCGGCGGCATTCCTGCTTTTTGCGACCGCAGTTTGTTCAGGTAAGTAAGCGCTTCCCCGTCCTCGCCCAATGCGGCGCAGGCTTCCATGTAATTCAGGTAAATCTCGGATAACCGGAAACCGACCCATTGCGAAGCGGCATAGTCCTGCTTCTGCCAGTCCACCGACTCATCCACCATTTTGCGCATCACATAACGCGTTTTCGAAGCATTCCAGGGCGAATACGGGCTTTGCGGCGAATCGTCCCCGCCTTCGAAAAACTGCGTGGAGCGACCTTTGAACGGCTGGTTATTGGCCAGAATGGTTGCATAAAACCTTGGATCGCGATTCGCGTAGGGATTTTTAGCATGTACCGGGTTCGTCCAGCTGAAAGGAGTTCCGTCGGCCATTTCGAATGCATCCACCATTTGCTGGATCACATTGTAAGCGCTGTACCCTTCGTAGCCGTTCGGGCTGAGGTCGCGGCTGACGGTATTGTACCGGTCGGCCTTCACGAGGCCGCTGTATACACGGGCAAAGATCACTTCCGGGTTGAAAAAATCGAGGTACGTCTTGTTATAGGTACCATTGCCCGCATTACCATACAATGCATACGACACTTCTTTGAAATCGATCACCGCTTTGGCGGCCGCCTTGGCCTGCTGCCAGAGTGTTTTATCGCCCGAAGTATTGAAATATGGGCTCGCCGCATACAATAACAAGCGCGATTTGAGCGCCAGGGCAGCTCCTGTCGTAGCCCGGCCTTTGTCGAGGTCGGCCGAATAGGTAGCCGGGAGCAACTTCGTCGCCTGTTCAATGTCCGCCAGGATGAACTCCTTCGTTTCCGTCCAGGTAGCACGCTTTTCGCTGAAAGCCTTGTCGTTCACATCATACACTTTGGTGATCAGCGGTACACCGCCGAAGCGTTTCAATAATTCAAAATAGGCCAATGCGCGCAGGAAATGCACTTCCCCGCGCATGTTACGCACGGCCTGGCCGTTGGAAGCGGTGTCCAGCTGACTTACATTTTTGAGAAATACGTTGCAATTGCGGACAGACGAATACAGATCACCCCAGCGGTTCAGGGAAGAGGAAGTCTGGTTATCGGGCGTCGCTTCGCCTTGCACGTAACTGTTTTCGTTGGTCCAGTTGAAGTTACCGTACAGCTCGTCGGTCTGCGCACCCCAGCCGAAGCCGCCGTCTTTGTAAGCGAGCACGGTCTGGTCGTAAATGCCGTTCACAAACACCTGGGCCAGGTTCGGATCGGTCCATACGTCGGACTCCGAATAGGCATTGAGCGGTTTCAGGTCGAGCACATCCCTGCAGGAGTTCAGGAAGACCATTCCAGCGGCGAGGGAAATGCCTGCAAGCAGCTTTCCTGACCAGGCCGCCATGCTTTTGGCAGCCTGAACGGCGGATTGCGTTTTATAATTGGTTTGAGTTTTCATGAGTTAAAAGGTAAGGGTTAGAAGCTGATATTGGCACCCAGGTTCACGACGCGCTGCTGCGGGTAGTAGTAACCGGTGTTGTTGGGAATTTCAGGGTCAAACGACGGCCCGAATTTGTCTATCGAGAACAGGTTACTGCCATTGATATAGATCCGCGCGCTGTGCATTTTGGCTTTTTTCAACAAGCCGGAAGGCACCGTAAAACCCAGTTCCACGTTTTTCAGCCGCACGAACGACGCATTGCGCAGCCAGAAATCGGAAGTAAGCGTATTCACCCCTCTCGACGCGCCGGTAGGGCCATTGAAATTGCGGGGAAACTGGTTATCACCCTCTTTCTGCCAGCGTCCATCAAAAAACTCCTTCGCCATATTCAGCCCGGCCGGTGCGAGGTACGATTGCGCCATCGCCTGTCCCTGCACGAACACAGAAGCGTCGAGATTCCGCCAAGAAAAACCCAGCGACGTGCCGTAGATCAGCTGCGGCGTACGCACGGACGATTTCCGCACCTGGTCAAGCCCGTTAATTGCCCCGTCGCCATTGATATCCTTGTAGCGGATGTCGCCGGGCGCCGTGTTGGCCGGGTGCGGACTGGCATCAATCTCCGCCTGGTTCTGGTACAAGCCGTTCGATTCGTATACGAGCCATGAGTCGATCGGAATGTCGGTTTTGCGCTGGTAGGAAGGTACACTCGCAGCCTCGTCCATGAATATCACCTTGTTGCGGGCAAAAGTGAGGTTCCCCCTGATGTTATACCCGAACTCCGAGCCGATGGTACCATTATAGTAGGCTTCCAGCTCGATACCACGGTTCAGTACTTTTCCAAGGTTCTGGTTGGGCAGGGTCACGCCTGTGTATGCGGGTACGGACTCGCTGCGCGTGATGAGAATGCCCGTACGCATGGAGCGGAAATAGTCGATCGTCACGCCCAGTTTGCCTTTGAGGAACTGCGCGTCGAGCGCGACGTCGGTGGTGGTAGCCACTTCCCAGGTAATGTCGCGGTTCGGCGTCGGGCCGGGCACGAGCGAGCTGACCTGCGACGCATTTGGCCCGAGCGAGTAGCCGAAGCCCGTTCCCAGGAGATAGGTCTGGATGTAGTTGAATGCGGAAACGTTGTCGTTACCCGTCTTCCCCCACGAGCCGCGCAATTTCAGCTCGGTAATGCTTTTTGCATTGAAAAAATCCTCCTGCGAAATGCGCCATGCCGCCGAAACCGCCGGGAAAAAGCCGTAGCGTTTTCCTTCCGGGAAGTTCTGCGAGCCGTCGTAACGCATGTTGTAGTCAAAAAGGTATTTGTTCTTGAAACCGTAGGAAGCACGCGCAATGAAGTTGTTACGACCCGTTTGCGCAGCGGTGGAATTATTCTGCTGGCCGATCAGGCTGCCCGCCGAGAGCTGGTCGAGGGAGTTGCTGAGGAAGTTCGACCGGAATGCGCTGATCTCGTCGGCATTGCCTTCGAAACGCTCGTATGCCGCAAAACCCTCCACGGAATGGTCGCCGAAACGGTTGTTATAGCCCAGCCGGATGTTCATCAGGTTTTGTTTCAACGTACCCCGCAGCTCCGACAAGCTCGGTTTAATGGCGGAATTGATCTGGATGTAGTTCCCCGTGGCGCCATCGTAACGGAAAGCGGGCGGCGGTGTTTTGGTAAATGACCTTGTTTTCGAAAAAGTAAGGTCATAGGCATAATACCCATCCACGAACAGGCCATCGACCGCCTTCGACAAGTCCCATTTGAAATAGGTCTTGGTTTGCAAAAAGTCGTTGGTATTCCGGTTGTAACCGGCTTCCCCGCCGGTAATATACACCATGCTGTTGTTGGGTCCGCCGCCGATCCCCGGCCCCACGAGCCCGTTGGGATACACCGGAACGAGGTACGGATAAGCGAGCCACAACTCCCGGAATATCGCCCCGGCATTGTAATTGCCCACGGCCGAATTGCGGAATTCGTTGCGGTACAGCACATCCACCCCGATTTTCAGGTTATCGGTCACGGCAATATCCACGTTGGCGCGTGCCTGGGCTTGCTTGTAATAGGCCGCATCCCTTTTGTAAATGCCGTCCTGCTTCTGATACTGGCCCGAAAGGAAATAGGTAACCTTATCGGTACCGCCGCGGAGCGAAATGACCTGGTTATGTTGCAATGCCTGCTTTTTCATGGTCGCGTCCCACCAGTCGGTGCTGGGGAACGAGAGCGGGTCGGAGCCGTCGCGGAATTTTTGCAGGGAAGCGTCGGGCCAGGTAGGGTTCTGGCCAATCATGCGGTCGTACTCGTTGGTAGCCAATGCATATTCGTACGAATTCAGCATTTGCGGCACGCGCGTCGCCTGCGTGAGCGACCAGTTGGTACCGATGGACAGCACCGGTTTGCCGGCTTGCCCGCGCTTGGTCGTGATCAGGATCACGCCGTTGGCCGACCGTGCCCCGTAAATCGCCGCCGTAGCGTCCTTGATTACCGTAAACGACTCGATATCCGCCGGATTGAGCCGCGCAAAACCGCCGGAGCGGTCGGGAATACCGTCGATCACGACCAGCGCACCGGTACTGCCGAGCGTCGCTTTTCCGCGCACGAATATTTCGGCATTATCATTACCCGGCTCGCCGCTCCGGGTGTTGGCGATCAGCCCCGGCACGCGGCCTGCAATGGAGTTGGTGAGGTTGCTGGCGGGCGATTTTTCCAGTTCAGAGCCTTTGATCGTCGAAACCGAGCCGGTGAGGTCCGCGCGGGTTTTAGTCCCGTACCCTACCACCACCACTTCGTCCAGCGCTTTGGTATCGGCTTCGAGCAGCACATCGAGCTTGCTTTGT
This sequence comes from Dyadobacter sp. SG02, assembly GCF_900109045.1. GTDB lineage: Bacteria > Bacteroidota > Bacteroidia > Cytophagales > Spirosomataceae > Dyadobacter. The sequence goes on along the minus strand of NZ_FNYL01000002.1, from coordinate 554,050 downwards.
CTGCCTACCTGTATTTCGCGGGGAATATAACCTATGTAAGAAAAAACGAGGATTGCATCGGCAGAAGGCACATTAATCGTGAATTGGCCTTCGGTGTTGGTGGAAGTGCCGCCGTTGGCACCCTTGATGATCACACTCACACCGACGAGCGGGCCGGAAGCATCCGTTACCCGGCCCGAAACCGGTACCTGGGCCCTGACCGCGAGTGCGCTGAAAAATAGCAGCGCGGCCAGAAGCAATGGAGAAAAGCGGGTAGAAAAAACCATGTTCGAAAGGGATATAAAAGTGAAACACGAACTGTACTGGCCAGCCTCCGGATGCCGCCCGATACAACCACTATGTCTAATTTTTTATCAAAAGAACACAATTTTTGATTAACCTATACTATTCTATACTATTTTAAGAAAAAATATTTTTCGATTGATGCGATCAATGGTTCATGTAACGGTATGACGACAAAATGCTATAAATAAGTATCATAGTGACACTTTTTATCACAATAACTTAAAATACTTTGGATCTATACTATTCTATACTTTTAATAGTAGCTCAAACGGTTAGCCAATTACCCGCACTTCCACGATGCCTACCTGTTTTTTTTCAATCGCCGGGCCGCGCGTAGCTTAATGAATACATTACCAATTGTTTATTTGATTTTTGTATCCAATGTTTACATTTTTGTAACATTGCATGATAAGCATTGAAATTCTCCCGCAAAAACTGATAACTAAGAGCTATGAAACACCTTTTACTCGTCATCTTCCTATCCGCCTTTTTTACAAGCTACGGGCAAGGCTCCCTCGAATCGGACCGCCTGGCATTGATTGCACTTTACAATTCCAGCAATGGCCCCCAATGGATCCAGAAAGCCGGCTGGAACCCTGCCGGGAACCCCGGTGACAGCCCTTGCGGCTGGTGGGGCGTCACCTGCGAGGGCGGACGCGTAACCGGATTGAACCTTCAGGGAAGCGCGCTCGACGGAAGCATACCGCCGGAGATCGGCAATCTGGATCAGTTGAAAACGTTCATTGTCGACTGGACGATGATCGTCGATAACCAATTTCCCGGTAACACCCAATACCTTCCTCTTCCGACGGAAATCGGTAACCTTACCAACCTGGAATACCTGGATCTCAGTGGTAAGGTTAGCGATTGGCCATGGGTCGGCGGATTCCCGTTGCAGGGTCCATTGCCTTCCAGCCTGGGCAATCTCACCAAGCTGACTTACCTTGACCTGAGTTGCAGCCTGGTGGACTTGCAGTATCATGGCTCTGTCGACGGTGCTATTCCGAGCACGCTGGGCAATCTGGTCAATCTGAAACACCTGGATTTGGGCTATCAGCAGTTCTCGGGCCCCATCCCACCTGAACTGGGCAATCTTACCCAACTCGAATACCTTAACCTGACCGGCGCCAACACATTTACAGGCGGCATCCCGGCTTCATTCAATAACCTGGTAAATTTGAAAACATTAGGGCTGGGTTATTTCAATTGCTGCACGATTTACAACGGCACACTCGGCGGACCTATTCCAGATCTGTCGGGAATACCGGTTTCAGCCATTGTCAATATCGAGTCTAATGCTTTCAATTTCGACGGTCTGGATTTGAATATCAGCCGGATAGATTGGTACGGGCGTCAATCTCCCATTAAACTTGACGTCAGCATGCTGGGCCTGACCTTACTCACTGCACAAGCAGGCGGAATTATTGCCAACAATACTTATAAGTGGTTCAAGGATAATGTGCTGATCGCGACGATTACCGGCGATAACACCTATCTCGCATCCGAAAATGGCATCTATTACGCCACGGTTACCAGCAGCGCTGTCCCGGGCCTTGTACTGACTACCGAAAAGGAAGTGGTGATTGTGCTACCGGTTACGCTCGTCTCGTTTTCAGCCAGCAGCGAAGGCGACCAAAACAACCTGACCTGGAAAACCAGTTTTGAAAGCAACAGCAAGGGTTTCGAGGTGGAACGCAGCTGGAACGGAAGCCATTTCGAAAAGGTAGGATTTGTAGCCGGCCACGGCGACAGCAATAACGGAAGCGATTACAGTTTCATCGACAAAAGTCCGCTTTTCAACAGTTACTACCGACTCAAACAGCTCGACTTCGACGGTACTTTCGCGTATTCAAGCATTGTTTCAGTTAAAAATGCCGGCTCGGCGATCGTCGCTTATCCCAACCCGGCAGCGGATCATTTTTACCTGAAAAACCTGAAAGGTAATGGGGAAGTCGTGATCCGTACCCTCGAAGGCAAGACGATCAGCAGGCAGGTTGTCGAGCCGGGCAAGCCGGTAATCACTACCGGCATCGCTCCCGGACTGTACACCGTTACCGCGGAGGGCTCGGTGCAGAAGATTGCTATCCTTTGATGGCCAACCTCGCCCGGAGCGCTTTATCAGGCGCTTCGGGCCGATTTTACACCAGGTCTCATGCGTTTGGCCTGCTTTACTCCAAAACTTCAATTATCGCATCATAGATGTATCGCAGATCATCATCACTGATGCAATACGGAGGAACCAGGTACAGCACATTGCCAAGCGGCCGAAGCAGAATGCCTTTTTGCAGTAATGCCTTAAAAACAGCGCGGTATTGATTCCGAAAATAAGAATCCGCCCCGTCGGCCCCCATGTTCATGGCGAGGATCGTCCCGCATTGACGAACACTATTGATCGTCGCGTGCGTCGCTACCCGCGCCCGAAATGCGGCGTGCCGGTTACAAATTCTGGCAATGGACGCCCGCGTTTCTTCACTTTTGAGCAAATGCAAACTCGCGAGCGCCGCCCGGCATGCGAGCGGATTGGCCGTGAATGAATGTCCGTGAAACAATGTCCCGTATACGTTGTCCGTACAAAATGCCTGATGGACCGCGTCTGTACAAGTAGTGACGCCCAGCGGCATGGTACCGCCGGTCAACCCTTTGGAAAGACACATCATATCCGGCTTTTCGCTGAGATGGTCGGCGGCGAACATGCGCCCCGTGCGCCCGAAACCGACGAATATTTCGTCCTGAACGAGCAGGATACCCTTCGAGCGACAATGGCGCAGCAGCGCGTCCAGGTGTGCGGCCTCGTACATCACCATCCCGCCCGCGCCCAGTACCAGCGGCTCGTACACAAAACAGGCGATCTGATCGGCATGCTCGTCGATGACCGTCCGAATTTCCCGCAGGTTGTCCGCTGTGGGCAGGTCGATATGAATGACATCGAAGAGGAGTTCGGCGAAGGGTTCCGTCCAGCCGCTGCGGCCGCTCACGGCCATTGCCCCGAACGTGTCACCGTGGTACCCGAGCTTGAATGCGAGGATTTTAGTCTTCTTTTCGCCCCGGTTGTAGGCGTATTGCAAACTCATTTTGAGTGCTACTTCTACGGCTGTGGAGCCGTTGTCGGAGTAGAAAACTTTGCTTTGGTTGTCAGGCAGAACGGTTAGCAATGCTTCGGAAAGCGCTACCGCCGATGGATGCGTGAAGCCCGCGAAAATAACGTGTTCGAGCGTACGCAACTGCTCCGATACCTGCCCGGCGATGTACGGGTGGGCATGGCCGTGCAGGTTCACCCACCACGACGAGATGGCGTCGATGTAGCGCTTGCCGTTTTCATCATACAAATAGGCGCCTTCGCCGTGTGTGATGGCCACGGCTTCGCCTGCTGTTTTTATGGCTGTAAACGGATGCCAGTTTACGGCACTGTCGCGTTGCGCCCAGGTAAGGTTTTGCGTATTCATGATGGAACAGGATTGCCGTGCTCCCTGCGCAACCGGCGGGCGGCGCGGGCAATGCTTTCGGCATTTAAAGTTTTGAAATCCGGGATCGTCAGGACCGTCGCCTGAACATCCGGGTAGGAAAGGATGACGCGCCGGGTATCTTCATCGAAAGGCCCGTTGAAAATAAGGTATTTCAATGGAATAGACCGCTGTTTGAGGGCCTGAATCGATAGCAGGGTGTGATTAATGCAGCCCAAGTAGTTCCGCACGACCAATGCGACCTCAACGCCAAGGCTTTCGATCCAGTCGATCATGCAAAGTTGCTCGTTGATAGGCACATACAGGCCACCAGCGCCTTCGATGATCAGGTTATTCCTTGTTTCCGGGAGTACCAAATCGTCGACGGTAATGCTTTTACGCTCCTTTCGGGCGGCTTTGTGCGGTGAGGCAGGCAGTTTCAGGCGAATGGCTTCCGGGTGCGTAACAATGCTCCGGCTGGTCAGTTCGGCAACCGCTTTTCTGTCGGTATGGCTCAGCCCTCCCGCCTGTACGGGCTTCCAGTAGTCGGCTTTCAGCCATTCCATCAGCACGGCGGAGCAGATTGTTTTGCCCACATCCGTTCCAATGCCTGTCACAAACAAAGTGGTTCTATTCGGTGTCATGGAATTCTTTTAACAGGTCGGTAAGTTGGCGGATTTCCGCAGGGGTATTGAAAGCGTGGAGGCTCACCCGCAAGCGCTCGGAACCGGCTTTAACAGTTGGCGACCGGACCGCGAACGCAAACAGCGATTGGCTTTCGAGCATTTCCCTCGCTGCCGTCAGCCGGTCAGCGCCGGGAAATGGAATAGATTGGATCGGGCTGGCGGTAGCCGATAATGTCGGTAGTCCGGCTGCGGAAAAGCAGGTAATCCGGTTTTGCAGAACTTCGCGCAGGCCCGGGTTCATTTTCAGGAATTCATAATTATTCCTGATCGTCGCCGCGAACAAATCGGGCTGGCCGGTGGTGTAAATGAAAGGTGCCGCGAAGTTCACCAGGTAATCCACGACTGTTTGGTTGCTCAATATAGCCGCCCCGTGCGCGCCCATCGCCTTCCCGTACGTGACCACGGTCGCGAATACGCGCTCCTGCAACTGCGCGTCGCACACGAGCCCGTGTCCGAACACGCCCATGGCGTGCGCTTCATCCACGACCAGGGAAGCCCCGAAACGCTCCGCCAACCGTACCAGCTCTCCGAGTGGCGCAAAATCGCCTTCCATTGAATACAGGCTCTCCACCGCGATCCAGCATTTGCCCGGCGTTTTGGCAAGCCGGTTTTCCAAATGGTCCAGGTCATTATGCTGAAATCGCATTTTCTTTCCAGGTGAAAGTCGGCAACCATCCAATACCGAACGATGCACGAACTCGTCGAGCAGGATGGTATCATTCCTTTTAGGCAGACAGGAAAACAACGCCAGATTGGCCATATACCCCGACGGGAACAGCAGCGCCCGCTCGGTTTGATGTTCATTCGCGATAAAATCCTCGACGGATACTATGAAAGCCGAGTTACCGCTCACCAGCCGCGAGCCCGTAGCACCGCGGAGCCATTGGGGATTGTCGGCCAATGAAGCCAGGAGCATTTCGTGGCAGGCATTGCAGGATGCCAGGCCGAGGTAATCGTTGGAATAAAAATCGACGCCCGGCTGCCTCGTCCGGAGCTTCCGCAGGATTCCCTGTTCCTGCCGGTCGGTAAGCGCATGCGACAGATGGGCCAGCACGTCGTCATGCATGGGCGAGCTCGCTTTCCAGGCAACCCAGCCATTGGTTGAACAGCCCCTGCTCCATTGCCTGCAATAGGTGGGCATGCGTCTGCCAATCCTCCGAAAACCGGCTCAGCTGCGCGGTCATTTCTTCCAAATGGCCTTCCTCCTCGGCGATAATCGACTTGACCGTAACACGATGCGAGGCAGCCGAAAGCGCACGCTGGTAAATGGGGTACAACTCGTCAGCCCGAACCTCGATGAGATAGGTCACGAACAGGTAAGCCGCATAACGAAGCTGGGCGCCCTTTAATTGGAACACATTTTTAATATACCTGCTGCATTGAATATCCAGCATGGCGAGGTATTGCCGCGTTGCTACCGAAGCAAAAAGGTAGGTATCCGAATAGTCCGGGCAGTCCGCGGGCGCCAGTTTTGCAATCTGTTTTTTTAAAATATAGGCATGCCTGTGTTCCTCGGCGGCGTGTTTCAGCTGGATGATCTCCACCAGCGTGTTGTGCTCGCAAGCGGATATCTTCCTGGCACCGGCATTTTCCAGATATGACAGCGTATTCAGCCAGCGGGCATGCAAATGGTCTTGCTGTACAATTCGTTGGATCAGGTTATACATCGGGTTGTTTTTTCTCCAAAAGTATAACCCGACCGGACGCCCCGGACGTACCGGTTTTGTTTTTAATGGTAGTCCGGGACGCGTAGTCCGGGGATGTGTAGATACCTCCTTATTCCATCACCAGCCAGGTATAACTTTCCGCGGGGATTTCCACTTTGTAGTCGACCTCGTAGTTCCGGCCCACTTTGTACGATTGCGCCGCGCCTTCTTTCACGCGGATCTTCACCGTTTGGTCCTTACCAGTATAGTACACCGGCAGTTTCACATTCCTGATCATCTTCTCGCCCGTCGGGTTGTACAGCATTACCAGCCCTTTCACCGGTAGCCCGGGATTGACGTGCATAATGCCGTCCCAATCGCGACCGTCGGCGCGGCGGAGGTGGATAATGTCCGAATTGAGGATATCGCGGTACTTTTTATACCAGCTGATCACATGGCTGACCGTCTTTTTCGTCTCCTCGGTATCGTACAGGCGCGGGCCGCGATAGCATGCCTGCACGCCGGCGCCATAGTATTGCATCATCAACTGCTCATAAGCGTCCAGGTGCTCCGAGAGCGGTTCCAGCACTGCCTCCGGTCCGCCGCCCTGGTATTTGGTGAGCGGCACGAAGCCCCATACCATCGAGGGTGTTTCGTTCCAGGTGGCGTCGTAGATATTTTGCCGGTTCAGGATTTTCTGCTGCTCGCGCGAGAGCGAAAAGTTCACCTCCCGGTAGCCGAGACCCACTTTATTGGTACCATCGAGGAAATACCAGTCGGGCGCATTCACGTAAATACCATTTTCGGCGCACCAATGGTAAAGGCCTTTTTGCAGCGCCATTTGCTTCCATTGCGAATCGGCCAGGCCCTCGTGCCCGGGGTGCGAGGTAGAGGCACAAACGTCGCCCGGGTACGGCCCGTCGTTTTCGAAAATATCGAAACCGGTGTGGCCCATGAACTTTTTCAGCTTATCGATATAAGCGAGGCCCCATTTGCTGCCGAGGCAGGGCGCATTGCCGAAGAAGGCGCCGCCTGTTTTACCGGTTTTAGGATTGATCACATCATCCTCTTCACTGATCTTCCGCGAACTGAAAAGCGAATAGCTGCCGATCAGTACCTTCTTGCTGTGGGCATAATCGGCCAGGTCTTTCCATTTTTTGAGGTTTTCGGGCGAAACGTCCTCCATATTGCAATGGCTTCCGAAGCTGAGGATCAATGCCTCATAACCCGTCGCCGCGCATTGGTCGATCGCCGTGCGCACCTGCTCGTCGTTTTTGCTCACCAAATGCATGAAAATCGGGTTGATCGTCGTCCAGGGCGCAATCGTCCGGTACATTTTACGGACCGCCATTCCCTTACGCTCGCGATCATAGCTGTCCATCAGCAACTCGTAGGTACGGATCGATTCCAGGTTTCCGCCCGCTTTAAGGCGTGTGCCCACCGGTACTTTCGGATGCACTTCGAGGAGGCAGGGCGTCTGGTAATCGTAATTGACCTGCGAAGTATAGGCTTTATCCACCTTCCAATGCGTCGCCTGGTCGCTCAGCCCGTAGCGCATGGCGTTGTTGAATGCGAAGTTGTTTTCAATGTACAATCCATTGGGCTTGGCCATTTCTTCCGGCTTGCCTACCACGGCACTCTCCTCTTCGGTCACGGCCAGGATCTCGTTCACTACCTGGTCGACGGCAACGTCTTTACTGCTTTTATTTTCGATAGTTACCCATTTGGAAACCAATGGGATGCCGTCAAAAATCGCGTAATGCACGTATACATCCACACCCGCAAGCGCAGGAAGCGACGAGCCGAAACGGAATGTTACTTCACTTCCGGTCGCATTCTGTTTGTTTCCGGCCCACATGGCGGTTTTCCATTGCAGATAGGGTTCTATTTTCGAGATTTTATGGTCGATATAATGAAAGGCGCTGTCTGACACTTTCAGCTGGTCGATCCATTGTGGCAACAGGTAAGCATTCTCCTTTTGTCCGTACAAACCTCCCACATTATAAGCGACACCATTCAGTACGACCCTCGCTTCGGGTTTCACCGCGCGGAGCAGTTGCTGGCCGTTCGTCAGATTCTTGTACTCGATGCACGCCAGGTCGGGTTTGAGGCGGAACGCCCTTCTCACCAGGCCATTAGACAGCACAATATCCTTACCATCAGGCGATTGTTCGATGCGCGCTTTGGCCGGTCCTGACTTGATGAGCCAATCGCTATCGGCGGCCGTGGCACCGGCGGCCGGCGCACCCGCGCCCGGCGATCCGGTCATTTGCCCTTTGACGGTAAAACTGAGCAGGCCGAGTGCTAAAAAAAGGTATTTCATAAAAGGTAATTAAGAATTGATTAAGGGCTATTTAAAAGATTTTGGCCAGATGTTTCTCCCGCAATGCGCTAATGGCGAGGTTCTTTTTTCAAAAATACTATAAACCTTTCCCAACATAAAGCCGCACCGTTTCGCGCCGGGTACCATTGTTGATCGGCCATAGCAGGTTCTTGCCTGCCGGTTTCAATGCAGACGCCTGTACTTTCCGACGCTCGGCGGTCCGACGCTCGGCGGTCCGGCGGCCGGCGATCCGGCGGCCGGCGGTCCGGCGTTCAACAAGCAGATGACTTTCAAAACCAGTTTTCTTATCATAGGAAATAGTGATACGCTGGCCTTTGTACGCCCGCAGGTCGAAAGCGTGCATATTCCACGGCCGGGCCTTTTCGCTGATCATGCCTGCTTTGGCATAGCTGGCGAATTGATTAATGCTCGATTTCGAACTCCTGCGAGGTGAAACAGTGGCTCCGTTTATTTTAATCAAAGGAATATCCGGGTAGCCGATCAGCAGCAGGTCGCAGCGGTCGGCGATGTCGTTGGGCACAGTCAGGGTCGTTTCCGTGCCGCCGGTAGGTTTGTCAGTAGTATTCCAAACGATCTTGCCGGAAGGCCTGGCGGCCGCCATTGATTTTCCTTTGTTGAAAGAAAATGCCATGGTAGCATAGCCCGGCAGCTCGACTTCTATCTTTCCACCCGATTGAAATGCAGCCGGATAGGAATCCTGATAGGGAAACAGCACGGTTGCGGCGTAGTTTTCTCCCTTCTTTTGGTAAAAACCAATGCTTTCATCAAAAGGAATGACCAGTTTCTGCGTTTCCGCTCCGGGGTTGCGGGCTATGAGGACGCCATTTTCCCGGTGCCAGCCCATGTACCCGTACGCGTGGCCTTCGTCGGGCCTGCCGCCCACATACACGTTATTGTTGAGCATTGCGCGGTTCTCTTTTGCCCAATTATCAACGGTGCAAAGCGCTTTCCATTCATCGGGTTTCAGGGCGGAGGGGGTAATGTACCATTCTTTCAGCAGGGTACCCCGGCCGTAATGCATGAGCACATGTTCCAGCCAGTCCTGCAAATCGTCCTCCTTGCTTTCCATCCGGCCGTCGGAGCTTTTGATGATGCCGTGGGTCATGAGGCGGGAAACAGGCACGAGCGGGCGGTCGGCAGCATTGCCCCACATGCGCCAGATGAACGTGTCGCGATCGGTAGTGGCCATGGCGCGGGTGGAGATTTCGGGTGTGTTGCCATTGGTACCGTCGTCGCCGGCGAGCATCCACAGGTAGTCGCTATACATGAGCCACCAGGGCGAAAACCAGACCCAGTTTGTCAGGTTTTGCAAAATATCCGGCTTTACTTTCCGCGTGGCCAGCAATACTTCAATGGCCGCATCCAGGTTGGCTTCGTGCCCGTGCCGGTCCGTGGCCGGGTGACCGTTGCCCTCGCCGGTGTCGCTGAGCTGGTTGAAATCATGTTTGTAATAAACTGCGCCCGTTTCTTTTACGATAAACGGCACCTGCCCAAGCAGTTCGCGCTTGTACGCGGGTGACGACAGGCTGTAATACCGCCCGAATTGTTTGAAATAGGAGTTAGGAATAGCCTCATGGTAACCGTTGCGAATGCCCCAGTCGATATCATTGACGTACCCGTTCAACGATAGCCAGAAGCCGAAATCGACGCCCTCTTTTTGGAGTTTACCGGTGAGAGTTTTGACGTCCGCCCAGCCGTTCGGGAAAAATTTGGGCAACGGCTGCCATACCGATTTCCGGTCCTGCCAGCCGTTATCGACCACCATGGCGTCGAGCTTCACGCCGTAAGGCTCCGTAGCGGCACGGAATTCCCTGTAAATATCGACCAGCGCATTGCCGCTCAGGTCCTTGGCCCGGGGTTCAAACCAATTGTTATAATGTAAAAACGACCGCGGCGCTTTCCAAACAGTAGCCAGGTACTGCATAAATGCATGCTGAACGGAAGCGCCATTTCCGGCAAATCCGAACACGGAAGTTTTGCTTTGAATACTAAATCTAACCGAATCCGCCGTAGCCGCGTAACCCGGGAAATGCATCAGCCGCACCATACCGGCCTTTGCGGCAGGCTCGATATCCTTTCCTTCGAGGTCGATGAAACTGTAATTTCCCACTTTCTCGTAATGCCTTGCGTAGTCGGCAGGGGTATTGCCGTCGGTATGGCGGCTGTACCCGCCCGGATATTCGAGGCCGGCGAACCATTTATTTCCGATAAAAACGGGCTCTCCCCTGCCCCCGCCTGCGGCTGGCTTTTCCGTAACGAAGCGCTCCACTTCCAGACGATCAACGGGCGCCGGTCCGCCGGCCGCCGGAACGCCGGGCGCCGGGCCGCCGGCCGCCGGACCGGCGTATACCAGTACCAGCTTTTTGCGGATATGTGCCTGCCCTTTGACGGCAAAATAGGTAATGCGCAGCTTTTCCGGCACGGCGGGCTTGCCTGCGATCGCCGGTTTGGGCCGGTAGGAAATGCTGAGAAAGCTGGTATCAGCCGAATGTGAACGGGCCGGCTGGCCATCCGCAACGAAATCGCTGACCGTGAATCCCTCGCCCGCCTGCATGGGAAGGATATGAAACTCATCGCTCCGGGTGATTAATGCGATTTTACCGGAAACATCCGCAAGGCGCGTCGTCCGCCAGACCTGCCCGTCGTAGGACAATACACGTTGTATCCTGTCATTTTGAATAACCAGTTCCTGCGCGAAGGACCATGTGGTAACGCAAAGGAACATTCCCGCGAGAATTCCTCTCATTATGTGTTCAGGAAAAGTGGGTGAAAAAATAGGGTGCCCCGGCGGCAACTTCCGTGGGGCACCCGTTAAACCTTACATACCTTCCAGCGGGTCGAAAGTACCGTCGCCCCAGCCTTTGGTTTGTTTCAAATTGGCATTGCCCTGAATGGTAGTCGTATTCAATGGCAGGAAATACATGTTTTCGTTGTACACCATCGGCGCGTTGTCGCGGTCGTAGAGCGTGTAGGTGAAACCGCCCGGCCTGGAAGCGTCTGTGTTGAGGATCATCGCGTGACGTTTGTTGTTACCCGTCATTTTGAGGTGCATTAGCCGCCACCTGCGCAAATCCCAGAGCCGTTTCTGCTCGAATGCAAACTCGATGTAACGCTCGTCCCGGATCGCCTGACGCATTTCGGCCTGCGTCATGCCGGGGTTCAGTCCGTACAGCTTTCCTGCCAGGGAAGCATCGCCCGGCGTGGTTTCGTTAATACCTGCACGCTTACGGATCTGTTGGAGCACGTCGAATGCCTCGGGCAGCTTGTTCAGCTCCACGGCGGCTTCGGCGTAGTTCATCAGCACTTCGGCATAGCGCATTTCGATGTAATCCGTTCCCGAGATCTGCGAGTTGGTAATGTCCAGCGACTCGTCGATGGCCTTCCGCGAATAGTAGCCCGTGAGGGTACCATTCTGTTTGCCATAGGAATAGCCGTTGCCGGAAGCGTCCGCATTCAGCTCCATGGTTTTACCCAAATACGACGCGCCATTGTAAACCACCGTGGTGTAGAACCGGTTATCGCGGTCCTTCCAGCTTTTGGTCACGTCACCTGCATATTGCGGATCGTTCCAGGCCGTCTTTTTGCCGCTTTTCAAGGGGAATGCATCCACGAGCTCCTGCGTAGGATGGCAGCCGCCCGTTGCATTGGCCGTGAAATCGATCGGCCGTACGGCCGCGTCGCGGTTCTGCGTGCGTCCGGCGGGGTTCAGGAAGCGGATCGCGAAGATCACCTCCTTGTTCATCTCGGCCAGGAACAGTGCCGCATTGTTGTACGTATCGATCAACCCGGCGCCCCTGGACGACAAATAGGTGATGGCCTCCTTGTTGGCATCGTAAGCCGCCTGCCAGTGCGCCGCGTTGTTGGTGGGGTTGAACTGCGGGCTCGCGCGGAACAACAGCACACGCCCCTTCATCGCCAATGCCGCGCCTTTGGTCACGCGCCCCAGATCGGCCGCCGGATAGGATTCCGGCAATTCGCCTGCCGCGGTATTCAGCTCGGATAGCACGAAATCGAAGCATTCTTTCGTCGAGTTACGCGGTACGAGCAGGTCGTCCCCGCGTTCCTGGGCGGTGGTGACGAGCGGCACGCCGCCGTAGCGTTTGATCATTTCGAAATACACGAATGCCCGGATAAACCGCACCTGGCCTTTCAGCTGCGTTTTGGTCGCCTGGTCGATGGTACTCGACGGCTTATCGATTTCCTGCAAAAACAGGTTCATTTTACGGATATCGGCATAGGGCCAGTAGCCCGGCATTCCCCCGTTCAGGACATTATCGATCGTGGTGGTACCCGAAATCCAGGGATTACTGCGTGAGGCTTCGTCCGTCGCATCGGCCAACGACACATCCCACGAAGGAACGGAGAGGTACACGTTGTTCACGAATGCCGTAGCCAGCGTAGGGTCCTTCCAGACATCCTGCTCGGTAATGGCCGACAGGTTCTTTTTGTCGAGCACATCCTCGCAGGACATCAGCCCCAAAGAAGACGCCAGCATGATTGCGCACAGGTATTGATATGTTTTCTTTCTCATATTTATCTAAAATCTTGGATCAACTGAAATAACCTGCCCGCCGGATCAGAACCTGAGGGACAATCCTGCATTGTAACTTTTCATGATCGGGTACTGGTACACTCCGTAGGCCCCTTCGATCGCCTCGGGGTCGGAAACCTTGATTTTATCGAGCGTCAGTAGGTTAGCACCGGATACATATATACGTAATGCACCGATACCCAACTTGTTGGTCAGCGCTTTCGGCAACGAGTAGCCGAGTTCGACGTTCTTCAACCGGATGTAGTTACCATTCATCAACCAGAATGACGAGGCCTCCCTGCTGGCCCCGTAGCTGCTCGCGCCGATGCCGCCCACACGCGGGTATTTCGCATTCGGGTTTTCGGGAGACCAGGAATCCGTCCAGATTTTCAACACCGCCTGCTCGTCCCAAAGGTCGCTCCGGTTGGGGAATATCAACTTCCGGTTCGCCACGCCCTGGAACAACACATTCAGGTCAAAACCTTTCCAGCGGCCGCCGGTGGTAATGCCGTACATAATTTCCGGCGTCACGCCCTGCCTAGACAACACCACCATATCCTTCGAATCGATGGTACCGTCGCCATTCTGGTCTTTCAGGATCACATCGCCGAGCGACCATTCGTAGGTACCCCATTTGGGCAGGTTTTCGAGGTCGGCCTGGGTGCGGGCGATGCCTGCGGCTTCATAACCCGACAAATAGCCTATCGGGCGCCCGGTCGGAATCTGGTAATCGAATGCGCCTGCCGCATAATCCTGCTGTTTCACCTTGTTTCTTGCAAAACTGAAATTACCGCCCAAAAAATACTGCAAGCCGTTTTTCAGGGTATGATCGTGCCGCGCCACGATTTCGATCCCCTGATTGCTCACGATACCGTAGTTCTCCTTGGGAAGCGTAGCCCCGAAAGTATTGGGGATTGAAATCACCCTGGAACCCAGAATATCGTAAGTGTATTTTCTGAAATAATCCAATTCGAAACTCAGCAACCCTCTCAACAGCGAGCCTTCGAGACCGATGTCGGTAATGCGCGTTTTTTCCCAGGTAATGTTGTAATTCGGCAATGCACCCGGCGCAATCCCGGAAGTTGCGGAACCGAATACGGCACCACCCGCCACCGAAAAGATATCCTGGTAACCATATTCCGCCACATTTACGCCACCGTCATTACCCAGCAAACCATAGGAAGCCCGGAGTTTCAGGTTATCGATGTTTTTGAAATTGTTTTTTACAAACGACTCCTCCGACAACCGCCAGCCTGCCGACACCGATGGAAAGAAGCCCCAGCGGCCTTCCGGCGCAAATTTCAGGGATGCGTCCGAACGGAAGTTGGCTTCGAACAGGTACTTTTCATTGTAGGAATACGTCACACGGCCAATGTAGCCCAATCTTCCCGTTTCCGTAGCGTTACCCGTCGCACTCTGGTTCTCGGCGGCTGCATTACCGATAAAAAGCTGCTCGATCGTAGGCGTCAACAGCTTGTTGCGCATGCCGTAGAGATAGTTACCCGTGCCTTCCGCCTGCTCGTACATCCCCATGATGGTGAGGAAATGCTTTTCGTTGAAGGTCTTTTCGTATTGCAATCCCGCATTGAGCTGGTAGGAATTCACCTCGTTGAAAGATGCGTAGGCGCTGTTCTCCCAGTCGCCGAGCAGGAGGCTGTTCGTTACTTCTTCCGTCAGCAGGTGGTTATGCCCGCCGGTGGTTTTGAATTCCGAAACCGGGTATTTTTTGCGGACGGTTTTGTCGTAATCGTAGTATTTGCGGTAGTTGAAAGACACATTCGCTTTCAGGCCGTCGATGTGCGGGATGGCGTAATCGAGTTTCAGGATACCGTTGAATGTATTCTTTTTAATGCTCCTGAAACCGGCGTTCTCGATCAGGCCGATCGGGTTCCATTGCTGGAATGCGCGGACGTACTTGTCCCCTATTTTCCAGGGCATGAACGACGGTTTGTTCAGCAATCCGCGGTATAGGTCATACATCCTGTCGTCGTCGCCGCCGTCGTAGGGCCAGTAGGGCCGGTCGCGTTTTTGAAGGCTGGCATCGACCATCAACGCCATATTCAGCCCTTTGGCGATTTTGGCATCCACATTGGAGCGGAGGTTGAAACGGTCGTATTTCAGGTTTTTGAAACCGCCATCCTGGAAATTGTAACCCAGGCTGGAAAAGTACTTCACCTTTTCACTCCCGCCCGAAACGCTCAGGTTATGCTGGGTGAAAACCGGGTCCTGCCAGGCGCCTTTGAACCAGTCGTAATTGACATTGTTGTTTTTGAAATAATCGATTTCGTCCTGGGTATAATAGGAAGGATCGGTAATGGGCCTGTTGTTGAACCGGGCTACATTATTTCGGTACAGGGCGTGCTCATAGGCATTCATGCGCTCGGGCACCTTGCTGGGCGTTTCCTTGCCCACATACGCGCTGTACGTGAAGGTAGGCGCATCCGCGGTACCGCGCCTGGTGGTCACGAGGATTACCCCGTTGGCCGAGCGCGCACCGTACACCGCCGCCGAAGTGGCGTCTTTCAATACCGAGATATTCTCGACTTCCGTGGGACTGAGCGCCTCGAAATCACCCGGCGTCCGCACGATACCGTCGATCACATAAATAGGGTCCGTGGAATTGAATGTGCTTTTACCCCGGATGATCAGCGTACTTCCCGAGCCCGGCGCACCACTTTTCTGGGTTGCGAACAAACCCGCCACACGACCGGCCAATGCGTTGGTAATGTTGGCGGTAGGCACGTTTCTGATCGCCTCGGACGACACCGTACTCACGGCACCGGTCATGGAAACCTTCTTCTGCGAACCATATCCCACGACCACCACCTCGTTCAGCGCGCTGGCCAGCGGTTCGAGTTTAACGTCCAGGAACGTTCTCCCGCCAATGGGCACTTCTTTGGATACAAATCCTACAAAACTGAATACCAGAATGCCGTCGCCGCCCGGTACATCGAAAGAAAACT
Source organism: Dyadobacter sp. SG02 (assembly GCF_900109045.1). Taxonomy (GTDB): domain Bacteria; phylum Bacteroidota; class Bacteroidia; order Cytophagales; family Spirosomataceae; genus Dyadobacter. Next base: position 538,155 of record NZ_FNYL01000002.1, on the reverse strand, counting down.
CGCCTTCCGCGTTGGTAAGCGTCCCCGTAGTTGTGCCTTTGAGCAGAATGCTGACGCCCGGGAGCGGCACGCCGGTCTCGTCGACGACCTTTCCCTTCACCGGCGCCAGGTTGATCAGCTGCGCCTCGTTCACTTCCACTTTCACGGGCGTGGGCGCCGCGGGGATGCGCGAGAGGATAATGTGCTTCCCGCTCAGCTCGTATCGGATGTTCATGGGTTGGAAAAGCTTGTCGAGCAGATAACCCAGCGGCGCGTTGGTCACTTTGAGCGTAACCACATGCTGCGACTGGCCGATCTGCGGCGTGTAGGAGAACTTCACATCGGCGATCTTTTCGAGTTCTTTCAGTGCGGGCCTGAGCTTGACCTCCGTCAGGCTCAGGCTCACCCGCCGGCTCAACAGCTCCTGCGCCGACAGATCATTAGCCCAGGAAACCCCCATAAACACAAACGCCAGTAACGCCTGAACCAACGATATTTTCATACATTGGAATAGTAAATGTCTTGCTTGTTTCATACTTTTGAATGAGTTGTTCGTTTGGAAAATTCGGACAATAGCAATCCTTACAACCTCTCCGGGATGCTAAGGATTAACACAGGCCAATGATGGAGCAAGCATCATTGGCCGCGTTGCTTAAGAAGTATGGGATCGTAGTTATGTTCTCATCATGACAGAGGGGGTATGGGGGTTAAAGGATCAGGTTAGGCAAAAATATTTATAGCGTTATGGTTTACATCCCGTGGTGGTGATCACTACCTGGGCATCGATGATCTCGTACGACGCGCCGATGGTCTTGCAAACCACATCCAGCTTCTCGGGCAGGCTTTCGTCCGAAAACGATGCCGAAAACTGGCAATTTTCCAGCAGTTCGGGGTTGTAGACGACATTTACCCCGTATGCTTTTTTAATATCCTCAAAAAACCGTACTGCATAGCCGTCCTCATATTCGAATCTGGGCAGCGACTTTACACCCGGCAGCGATACCGGGTTTTCCACCAGGCGTTTGTCGAACAGCTCCGCCTTCCGGTCGAACACCACGAGCTGGTTCGGCAGCAACAGAACGGCCGACTGCTTGGGTGCGGCATTTGCCCCGTTATTCCTCACATTGTTCTGATAGACAGTTACTTTACCATTCAAAACCTTCACAGTAACGTCCGAGCCGTCGTCGAAAGCCACCACTTCGAATTTGGTACCCAATACTTTGGTGACCACTTCATTGGCATACACATAAAACGGCTTGCCTGCATTCGGGAGCACATCCAGTGTAGCTTTTCCCGACAAATACACGCTCCGGTTATCCTGGTTATACGCGGAAGTGAAACTGACTTCGCTGTGCGGCGCGAGCATGACCGACGAGCTATCGGGCAGGTAATAGAGCTCCGGTTCTGCCGATTTATTGGTGTGCCGGGTCACTTTGGAAGTGTTTTCCAATGCGGAAATGGTTTCGGCATAATATGCTTTGGGGGTATTTTGGGGCCGCCAGATCAGGTAACCCGTGGCAATGACCGCCAGTGCGACGACCGCCGCGACCGCGGAGGCGGACCTCCGGTACCAAACTGTATCCGGGCGGAGCGGCTTCACCGGCGCGTGTGTGTGCGTACCATCATGCGCCTCCGTCGTGCGCAGGATCCTGTCGAGCAGGCGTGCTTCCTCTTCTTCGGACAGATACGTTCTCGAATAGCTCGTCAGCCCGATCAGCACTGCGTTCAGCAGTTCCGCGGCTTGCTGCCATTCCGGATTTTTGTGGGGATAAATGCGGAGGTAGGCTTCCCAAAACGCCGCCGAATCCGCCGAGGGAGCCAGTTGGTGTTGGAGAAACCGATCGTCCGTGACGAAGTCTACTGTTCCAAAATGTTCGTATGTGTTGTCCACTGCAAGATTGTTTTACAGTTAGATAACAGAACGGTCATTTTCATACTCGGCAGGTTGGATAAATTTTTAAAAAAATTTTAAAACTACCGGGAGTTACAAAATATTATTTCCAAAAGGGAGCATATTGAAAAATGAAAAGTGCCGCCAGCAGCCAGCCACGTAGTTTTTCCATCGCCCGGAATACCAGGTTATGGCCGACTGGGTATTGACTTCCAGCACCTGCCCTATTTCATGATAATCCATGTTTTCGACAAACCGGAGCCGTATCGCCTCCTGCTGGCGTGGCGGAAGCTGGGCCACCAGGCGGTTAAGCATTTCTTCCCTGCTGGCCGATTCTTCTTTTTGGGTCAGAATGTCTTCCGCCGAAGACTCGAACCACAGGTCGTCTAAATGCTCTTGCGGCACGAACATATGCGGGCGCTCCTGGCGTTTGAGCAAATGCAACAGCCTGTTTTTCAATGCCACAAACAGGTAGGAACGGATATTGTCGGGCACGCTGAGCCGGTCTCGCTTGATCCAGATCTCGGCAAACACGTCGTGGATGCAGTCGAGCACAAATTCCTCCGAAATGGATACCAGGCTCATCCCGTAGCGGTACATGGCCTTCACATGCAGCCCGTAGATCGCAGCATAAGCCTCTTTATTGCCCGAAAGGAGTTCCTTCCAGTATGTTACTTCATCTGTGGGTTCACCAGCCATTACCCGGATATTTTTCACAGGTAAAGTGAAAGAGAAAAAATTTTAAATACAAAAAAATCTAGTTCAAACTCCGAAACTGGACAGGCGTCTTGCCGGTCTTTCTCTTGAAAAGCTTATTGAAATACTGCGGGTACTCGAAGCCCAGGGAATAGGCGATTTCGCCGACGGACTTGTCGGTACCCAGCAGTATATTCTTCGCTTCCTCCACCAGGTAGAAGTGAATGTGATCCTGGGTATTTTTGCCGGTTTCGCGTTTTAAGAGGTCGCTGAGGTAGCCGGGCGACAGGTTCACCGATTCGGCGAGGTGCTTCACCGTGGGCAGGCCCTTCTGGCTCAGGTCGCCGTCGCCAAAATAAGCAGCCAATGCCCGCTCCACTTGCCCTACCACGAAGCTGTTCGAGGTTTTTCGTGTGATAAACTGCCTTTCGTAGAACCGCGAGCAATAACTGAGGAACAACTCGATCGTCGACACGATGATCGACTGGCTGTGCCGGTCGATATTCTCGTCCAGCTCGGTATCGATCTTCGAAATGCATTCGAAAAGCGCCTGCCGCTCCTTTTCCGACAAATGCAATGCTTCCGAGGTTTCGTAGGAAAAGAAGCTGTACCCCTTCATCTTGTCAGCCAGGGACGTGCCGCGGATCAGATCGGGGTGAAAAAACAGTCCCCATCCTTTGTTGAATGTTCCTTCGGTGTCGCTATCCATTTCGAGCACCTGCCCCGGCGCCATGCATATGAGGCTGCCGTCCTGGAAGTCGACCGGTTTGCGGCCGTACCGGATATTGTTTTTAGGATAATGCTTAAAAATAATGGCGTAAAAATCGGCGGATACGCGCACATTTTCAATCACGTGGTCTTTCACGCGCGTAAAATCGACTACCGTTACGAGCGGGTGCCGTGCGTCGTCGGCGAGCCGGAAGAATGTAAAAATGTCGCTGACGGTGCGCAGCTGGATGATTTGATTCATGGTTCCTGGATTGGATGAATAAAGATAGAGCCATTGCGGGTACAATGGCTCTCGGGTTTACTATGCAAACTGTTTTTTTATCGCGCCAATGAAGGAGTCGTCGTCCAGCTGTCCGCGAGTGGCGATGATCTCCCGCGCGTCGTCGCCCGCGGTGTAGCGCAGCTGGTCGGTGCCGTCGGTCGCTGCCCGGTAGATTACCTCCGCCACTACCGTCGCCGGCGATGCATTGCTGAACATGTCGTTCACGCCCGCCAGAAACGTCCCGACGAGCGGCTGGTATTCGGTCAGCGCCTCGTCGTGGCTGAAATCCAGCGACCGGCCCGAGAAGTCGGTGGCGATGGCGCCCGGTTCCACGATCTTCACTCTTCCGCCAAACTGCTCTACTTCGAAACTCAGCGATTCCGAAATGCCTTCGACGGCAAATTTAGTCCCGTGGTAGAGCGCTCCGAGCGGAAAAGTGATCTTGCCGCCAATGGATGATATGTTGATAATCACCCCATTATGGTTCTGACGAAAATGCGGGAGCAATGCTTTGGTAACGTCCAGCAGGCCAATCACATTCGTGTCAAACTGCCGGACGATCTGTTCCCTCGAAAACGATTCCAGTGTGCCGTAAGCGCCGTAGCCGGCATTGTTGACGAGTACATCTATGGACCCGTACGCGTTGATACCGGCATTCACCGCTGCCGCGATCGACGCAGGATCGAGGACATCGAGCCGGGTTACCAGCACGTTATCCAATGTCGCGAGTTCGGTGTCGGATGCCGGGTTACGCATGGTTGCAACTACATTCCAGCCTTGGTTATGGAACAGCTTCGCAGTTTCCTTACCGATCCCGCTGCTGGCGCCTGTAATCAAAATTGTCTTTTTCATTTGCTTGCTTGTTAAAGTGACGATACAAAGGTCACTCAACATGCCCGGCGGCATTTAACACAAATCCACGGAAGTTGTATCCTTTTCGACGGTCGGAACCGGGTATGATTTTTGTACAAAAAAATGTCCTGGCCGCTCCTCGTTCAAACATGTAACCACTTTTCGTTCAGACGTTTATGAAAACACTATTCACATTTCTCACACTCATTAGCCTGATCATGCCGCTTACCGGCATGAGCCAGATCGCTCAAAACCTCCTCGTTTCAGCCGCAGAAGAAAAACCCGCCAAACCGGTAGCCGGCTATTTCTTTTCGCTTAAAGATGTGCCCCTGTCACAAAAACAATACATTTTCCGCGCCGATCCGCTGAAAAAGGCTGTTTTGATGGACGGAGACAAGAACGTGATCCTCAGCCATACCATGACCGTCAAAAGCGCGCGGGGATTCGATATGTATTTTTCCGCCGGCCAATATAATGTGACGCTGGCCCTCAAAGACGCCCAGGAAATGGACGGGGGCACGACCGAATACAAGGGCACGTTATTCGTCAAGCGAGGATCTGAAAAACATAAGTACGCCGTGCATGGCTTTCAAAACCATTGATCAGCTATATCCAGAATGTTGAATAATTACCTCAATCAGTCCGGCTGGCGCAGTGTTATTTTCGCTCCGGCCGGCGCATTGAATGTGATAATTTGCTCATTCTCTTTCACTTTTCGCACACCTTTCGACGTCGTTAGCTCCAAGCCGGGGGTAGTTTTTTTCACCGAAAACGCTCCGGCTTGTTCTGTTGTGAGACTCACCTCAACGACTTTCCCTCCTTTTCTTTTCGCGCTTACCAGCACCGCTCCCTCCGCACGGAGGTTACTGAATGCGGCATCCTTCCAGTCCGCCGGCACCGCGGGCATTGCCTCGATCACACCTCCGTAGCTTTGCAGCATCATTTCCTGCAAACCCGAGGCAAATGCGAAGTTGCCTTCGAGTGTAAACGGGCGATAAGTAAATTTGGAAAGCCCCGATTTCGTCTGGTCGCCGTTGGCATGGAAGCTGTTGGGCAGGCAGAATGCGCGGGCAAACGTCGCGAGCGCGTCCCTTGCACCGGCACCGTCTTTGGCGCGTGCCTTCAGGTTGGCAAGCCACGTGTAAGAATACCCGCACCACCAATCCGGACCGACCTTATCGAGCAGCGCGATGGTGTTGGTAATTGTCTTCCGGGATTGCTCGCCGTCTTCCCATTTGATCAGTCCCAGCGGGTGAATGGCCATTAAATGCGAGAAATGGCGGTGTGACTCATTGTAGGGCAAGGTCCGTGCGAACATGAGCTCGCTGTTTTCCGTCTGTGCAAAATCCGGGAATTCGGCGAGCAGTTTGCGCCATTTTTCGGCCTGCGGCTTGTCATTCAGTACTTCCGCCAGCTCTGCACCGGCCTGGAATGTGAACTTGATGAGCGCCAGGTCATAATTGGTCGTTTCCGGGAACCATGCTTCGAGACGATTATCACGTATCTCCGGGCTCGAACTGATCGGAAGATGCCGCTCACCCTTTTCATTTTTCACGGTAATGTTCTCAAACAAGGCACACGCCTGCCGGAACCAAGGGTACGCACGCGTTTTCAGAAAAGATTTGTCCATACCATACCGCCATTGCAGGTAGTAATGATGCGCCAGCCAGCCCGACACGGTGGGCGATAGCGAGTACTGTATCCAGCCGCCCATTTCGGTACCGTCGAGGGTGGTCACGCCGGGCACGGCCAGGCCGCCGACGCCGAAATACAGTTTCGTATAACGGAGATAGTTCTCCTTGTTTTCGTCGAGATGGTCGAGGTAGCCCAATGCTTCTTCCAGATGGTTGCCGCTGTATGCGGGCCAGTAGCTCAGCTGGGTATTGAGGTCGTGGTGGTAATCTCCTTTCCAGGGTGGAATGCGGCCATTATCGGCGGTCCAGACGGCCTGCAAGGAAATGGGCGGTGCCCCGCGCCGGGCGGCCGACCCGAATTTGTATTGTTCGAGGTACCATTGCTTTTCTATGAGCGGATCGGGTACCGAAATGGCCGACATGCCCCAAAAACGCTTCCACCAGGCCTGATGCGAGGCCATAGCCGAGGCATAGGTTTGCTTCAATGCATCTTGGGCAAGCACATTGGCGGCCGTCGCGTCCGCAGCTTTCGGGTAATGCGACGAAACACTCCAAACGCCTTCTATTACCCCGTTTTGCAAAGGCTTCCAACGCACCGATACCTCATAGGTGAAGCCTCCCCAGCCCTCCTGCCGGTAGGTGATGCTGCCTGGACCGGGGGTAATGGTACCCTGCTTGTAACCCAGCCGCGCGAGGTCGTCGCCTACGAGGGAATTCACCGTACCGCCTTCCTTCACCGCGCCGGTATACCGCGGCGCGACGAGCTGCGGCGCCAATTCCTGCTGCACATTCTCGAACCGGAACCAGCCAACCGGCTCGGTAGCATGGACAAAAGTTTTCAACAAAACCCCATTCGACCATTCCACTTCGGCGGTGGCCGACGCGAGCAGCACCTCCGCCCTTTTTACCTTCCATCCGGCCGGCAAATCAAACTCCAACGCACCCGCAGGAATTTTGGACGGCGCGGGTTCGCGGTCGTAGGGCGCATCGAAATACTGCTGCACCGGCTTGTAATCTTTTTTGCGGACCTGCTCCTGCACCCATTTGTAACTGAATTCTTCACGATGCAGGCCGGCCATCGGGCGCATGTCCCAAATATCGGCGCGGTCGAGCGAGAAGCGCAGCTTGCCTTCCCGCTCCCAGATCAGCGCCCCGACGGTGCCATTGCCCAGCGGAAGCGCCTCGTCCCAGACTTTGGCCAGTTTTTCGAAATGAAGGTTATGCCTGGCAGCCGGTTGGGCGTGAGCTGCCGGGATTACCAGCGGCCACACGCATGCCAGCAGGATTGGAAAGAAAATACGACTTTTAATATCCCTCATTTTGTACCAATGCTTTGTTAATGTCCATTTCGCTTTGCGAGAACGGCCAAATATAGAACTTATCGTCCCATTTCAACCGGATGTTGCTGTGGATCAGCTTGTCGTTGATATCCTTGCCAATGCGCCAGCGAACCACATCGAACAGCCGCAGGCCCTCGAACGCGAGCTCGCGCCGGCGCTCCTTACGTACGAGCACGCGGGTGAGCGTCGTGAACGCCGGCACGCCTGCGCGGGCACGGATCGCGTTCACGTAGGAAAGCGCTTTGGCATCGGTGGTGGTACCGCCTGCTTTCTCCATTTGCGCCTCCGCATGCATGAGGTAAATGTCGGAAAGGCGAAAGAGTACGATATCGTGGCCGGTGAGGATGTCGCGCTCGCTCGGGATGAAACGGCCCGGGTCCCAGATGGCGGCGAATTTGATCAAACCGTAATTCGTGGCGGTGAATTCCGTCTGAAATTTAAAACCGTCCTCCCGTTCAAATGTGGTTTTGTTGGGTGAAAAGTAATACCACTTTTTCAGTCGGAGGTCGGCGGCTTCGTATTCGTCGATCAGGTCCTTGGTCGGTGTGAGACCTCCCCAGCGGAAAAATTCTACCTCCTGCCCCCCGTCGCTCGACTGGCGTCCGTCGCGGGTTTCGATGTATTTAATGGAGAAAATGATCTCCGGGCACGATGCCTGTCCTTTTCCTTTGATAAACGGCGACTCCAAATCGGTCGCGAGCGAATATTTGTTGGAGGAAATAATGGACGAGGTCAGCGCGATCACATCATCCCATTTACCCTGAAACAACGCAATGCGCGCCTGCAATGCCTGGGCGCTGCTTTTCACGGCGTGTCCCGATTTGTAAGCGTCGTCGGGAAGGTTCGCCACCGCGAAAGCCAGGTCTTCGTCAATGAATTTGTAAACCTCCTCTTTGGTAGACTTCGCGATCTTCAACTGCTCCACATCGGCAGGTACTTCCTTGTAAATCACCACCCCACCCCAATGCTGCACGAGCTCGAAATAGAACATCGCCCGCAGGAAACGCGCTTCGGCTTCATAAACTTTCGCGGCCGCATCCGGCAGGGCCACTTTCGTGAAGTTTTTGAGAAAAATATTGACTCCCGCTATACCGGCATAGCACGAGGTGTACAACGACCTCGGCGCTCCCGAGTTCGCAGGATCGAGCGTACCCGACTGCATGAGTCGGATGTCGCCGTAATGCTGCGCCCACCCATTGTCGGCGGCCGCATCGAAATAGCTGCGGTGCCAGGTCACGTAAGTGCCTTTCATGCGGGCATAACAGCCTGCCAGGCCCATTTGCACGTCGCCCTCCGAGGTCCAGAACTGCCCCGCGTCGATTTCCTGCGGCGGATTTTTATCCAGAAAATCATCGCTGCAACCCATGATCGACGCTACGAACAACGCCGGCAAAAGAATACGGTTTAGAAAAGTTTTCATATCAAGTATATCTTTTAAATCATCATTCAATCAATCATTCACTCATTCACTCATTCACTCATTTTTTATACCCTCAGAATTTCAGGTTCAAGCCCACCGAATACACTTTCAGCTGCGGATATTGCGCATGCCAGCCGTCGCCCGCCCGCTCGGGATCGAGGTCGGGGTATTTGGTGAAAGTGAGGATGTTATCGCCTGTCAGGAATACTTTCAAATGGCTGATACCCACTTTTTTCGTGATGGAGGTTGGTATGGTGTAGCCGATCTGCAAGTTTTTCAGGCGCAGGTACGAGGCGTCTTTGAGAAAATAGGTGGAATTCTGGGCCGTTCCGCCGGTCATGGGCGCGTATCCCCAGCCATAGATGGCCGGCACTTCCGAATCGGGATTGGTAACGGGATCGTAGGCATCGAGGAATTTCGGGTGTGGCGACGAGCCTTGCGAGAATGGGTCTTCACCAAAGAAATAAGTCCTTACCTTCTGACCCTGCACGCCCTGGAAGAAAACGGCGAGGTCGAAATTTTTCCACCGCACATTACCCCCGAACGAGTAAATAAAGCCCGGATAAGCGCCTTTCACACGAATGCGGTCGTCGCCGTCAATCTTGCCGTCGTTGTTCTGGTCTTTGAATTTAATATCCCCCAGTTGCGGGTTACCGGGTGTTACCACGGCTTTGAGCTCCTCTTCGGATTTGAAAAGACCGGTGTATTCGTATAAATAGTAGTCGCGGTACGGCAGGCCCTCCTGGATAATGCGGTCGCTGTAAGCCGGTGCGGGAAACTTGATCACCTTGTTGCGGTTCACCGAAAGCTGCCCATTCAACCCATATTCCACCGAACCAAACTTGCCTTTGTGCCCGAGCTCAATTTCAATACCATAATTTCTGAGCGTACCGTAATTGATCACCGGGGCAGACATGCCTGCACTGGCGGGGATAATGGCGCCGGCCAGAATGCCCGTCGTCAGCTTGTTGTACCAGTCGATGGTACCGTAAATCAGATCGCTTTTGAGGTTGAAATCCAGGCCGATGTCGGCGACGGTGGTTTTTTCCCATCTTAGCCCCCGGTTACGGAACGCCGTTTGCTGAACGCCCTGCATAAGGGCTTCATTGAACGCATAGGTTGTAGAAACATAAGTGTCTTGCCAGGGATACTCACCCAGATTGGCATTCCCGACTTTGTATTCACTGATATTGGCATTACCCAGCAACCCATACGAAGCCCGCAGTTTCAGATTATCGATCCAACTGGCGCCGTCGCGGACAAAAGCCTCCTCGCTGATCCGCCACGCGGCCGACGCGGACGGGAAAAAGCCCCAGCGGCTGTCCTTGTAAATGCGTGAGGTACCGTCGTACCGGAAATTGGCTTCCACCAGGTATTTCTGGGCGAATGCATAGGTAGCACGCCCGAAAAGCGATTGGAATGCCCATTCGGTGAGCCCGCCGGTGGTAGTCTGGTTCAACGGGCCCATACCGTCGAGTTCGTACATGTTTTTGACAGGAAACACATTGCGCGTACCACCCAGCCAGCGGTATTTCTGCTCCTCCTGGCTGTAACCGACCATGAACGAAATGTCCTGCCGGTCGGGATTCCAGTTCCAGTTCACCGACGAATAGAAGGTATTCAGCAGCGTACGGAAATTGCCCTGGTTCACGCCCAACGCTTCCGGCCCGAACGGGGTGCCTTTTTGGTACACATTGGCACCGCCTGCCATGTATTCATTTTCAGGAAGATAATAGTACGCGTCGGCACCGTAATGGTAGATGTTACGGAACTGTTCGGCGAACCGGCTGGCATATTTGGAACTCCATTTCAAACCCATTTTCTCGGTTTGCAGGAAATTCACATCGAGCCAGCCCTGCACGTTGGCCTGCCAATCCTCATAATCGCGGTAAGTTTCGTTGGCGATCCAGAACGGGTTACGGTTGTTCTGCGTACCGCCGACGCCGGTGGGTATGGCCTTGTCCGTATAGCGTCCGCTCCCGTCGGGCAGGTAGGGCTTCACCAAAGGCGCCTGGGTCATGGTCATGAGTACGAAATTCTGGTTCTCGTAATAGGGAGAAACCGAATTTCCTTTCATGTAACTCACGTTGGTACCCACTGTAATGTACTTGTTGATCGTCGTCGAAAGATTGGCCAATCCATTGAAACGCTTGTATTTATGGCCCATCAGCACGCCCTTCTGATCGATGATCCCGGCCGACATATTGTATTTAAAAGCGTCGGAACCGCCATTTACACCCACATTATGCTCCTGCATCGGGGCTGATTGCCATACCGCATCCGCCCAGTTGTAGTCCGGGAACATATCCTTGTTCCGGTTGGGATCTTTGTATTTGTCAATCAGCGATTGCGGGAATGGCACGGCGCTCACCGCATTCCGGGCTACGGCCTTGTTGAAAAGCTCCATATACTGCCCCGAATTCCAGATCTGATTCGGTACGCCGGTGGGTGATTGCGTGCGCAACGACATATTGTAGGTCAATGCGGGCTTGCCTTTCTTACCTTGTTTGGTAGTAACGAGGATCACCCCATTCGCAGCGCGTGCCCCGTAAATCGACGCCGAAGCGGCGTCTTTCAGCACGGAAATGCTCTCGATATCCGACATAGGCAGCACGTCCAGCGAACCCACCACGCCGTCTACCAAAACCAGCGGGCTCGTGTTGGTACCCCACGAGCTCGCCCCGCGGAGTGTGAGCGAAACGCTCTCGCGCCCGGGCATACCAGTACCCTGGCTGATGCGCAGGCCCGTGACCTGGCCCTGCAATGCGGCCAGGCTGTTGCTTACCTGGCGGCTCTGCATATTATCGACGTTCACCGTCGCCACCGAGCCCGTGAGGTTAACTTTCTTTTGTGTTCCGTAACCCACTACCACCACTTCTTCGAGGGCTTTCTCGTCCACTTTCAGCAAAACATCCAGTGCGGTACGTTCCGGGGCTACGACGATTTCCTGCGAAATGTAGCCGACCGACGAGAAAACGACGGTTTGGGGGCCATCGGGTACCAGGAGGCTGTAACTGCCGTCGGCATTGGTTACGGCACCGCGCTGGCTGCCCTTGATCACGATATTGATCCCCGGCAAGCCTTCGCCTTTTTCACTGGAAACCTTCCCTACGAGCGACCGGTCTTCGACCACTGTCGCATATTTCGCCGCATTCGGATTGGACACCGGCTCTACGGCATTGATTACCTCCGGTTGATTGCGGAGGACAATGCGGTTGCTCACCTGCTTGTAGCTGATCTTGTTAGGCAATAGCAGCTTATCGAGCACCGCAGCAAGCGGTTCGTTCTGGGCATTCAGGCTCACCGTGAATTTCAGCGGCAACATGCGCGAGTTGTAGGAGAATTTGATCTCGGCTGTTTTTTCCAGCTGTTGCAATGCGCTACCCAGCGTGGCGCGGTTAAGGCTTAGCGTAACTCTTTTTTCCAACAGGTTCTGACCGGCCAGCGGTCCGGCCATTGCCAGCTGGGCTACGACAATCAAAAGGACGATTTGTTGTAACGACTTCATCAAGAGTTGACACAATAAGCGTTTGGCAGTCAAAGTTTTCTTCATAGATTTGACGGTTTATTGTTTCGATTCGACAGAAAAATTGGGCAATAACACCCCACTCCCAGGGCGTAATGCAATCGGAGTTGTGGATTTCGGGAGTCGGCCTGCTGGAACCAGTCCGGCTCTTTTTTTACATGCAGGTTATTAATTCATAGGCAGGCTGTTAATTACATCCGGTGGATTCTACTATGACATGGTTCCCTTCCATGCGGAACTGCGTACCGGAGCTGATACTTTCGCAGACGATTTTCAGTTTTGACAGGAGCGGCTCGTCGGACAAAGAAGTGGAAAGGTAGCAGTCGCGCAGCGCGTCGTGAGGGTAGTCGATCGTAACGCCGTAGGCGCTTTCGAGGGTCGAGAAAATCGTCCCGACAGGCGCATCGGCAAAGTCGAAATTCAGGTATTCGATCGCCCGCTTGGGAATATCCTTGTTTTCGGGTTTTTCAAAGAGGTTGCGAGATTTTACGTAGCTGACGGATTGGTTGGGAAGCAATACCACGTTTTCAGCGGCATTACGATCCTTCGGTTTGATCTGCCGGACATGTACTTCCCCGGTTTTCACAAAAACCTCCACTTCGGGCTGGTCGTCGGCGGCTTTAATGCGGAAGCTCGTACCTACCACCTCCGTCACAATATCGTTGGTATAGACCAGGAACGGCCGTTTGCGGTTTTTACTTACTTCAAAAAATGCCTCGCCCGACAAATGTACCTCCCGTTTTTCCGCTGCAAACTTCCGGGGGTAGCTCAGTTTTCCATTGGGTTGCAGGATAATCGTGCTGCCATCTTCGAGGTTCACAAGCCTGGCGACTTTCGAATCGTTGAATACCTCAATCGCGCCTTCCGTCGGGGCGGGCACTGACGGCTTGCGTATAGCAATACCCGTTTCTCCTGAATTTTGGCGTGCCGCATACCACGCCAGCCCGATCGCAAATACCAGCACGGCGGCGGCCACGCGCCACCAACCCGCAAGCGGCCGCACACGATGCTCTTGTTCGTGGATCCTCCACCAGGTCTCTTCCAGCGCCTGATCGGTTTCGGCAACAGTAGCAGCGGCGGTATCGTCGCCGATCGCCAGGATCAGGTAACGTGCTTCCTGCGCCATCCGCTGCCTGTCGGCATTGGCTTCGAGCCACTGCGCCCAGCCCGCATTGTCGCGGCCGGTGGTCACCCATTCGCGGAACAAGGCATCATCACAAAACTGCGTAACGGTAGTATAACTTTCTCGCTGCATGAAGTATCGGTTTTTCAGGCAGGAGAGGACAGTACCGGCAGGCGATACTCACCAATATTTCATTTTTTTAATAAAAATTTTAAAAATACACACAAACGAGCAGCGCGAACGTGTGCAGCTCTCCTACCCACACTTCCCGGATATGCTTGATGCCGCGGTGGAGCAGGTTGGAAGCGGATTGCGGGTTGATCTGCATCAGCCGGGCGATTTCGTCGATGTCGAGCTGCTGATGGTACCGGAGATAAAGCGCCTCGCGCTGGCGTGCGGGAAGCTGGTTCAGTAGAGAATTGAGCTGATGGACCTGCCGGCGCGTCTCCTCGTCGGAGATCATGGCGTCGAGCGGGGTAAACTGGAAGGAAAACTCGGCCCCCTCAATGCCCCGTGAATGCCTGAAAATGCGGTCGCGTTCGAGCCGGCGCGCGATCCGCCTGCGTACGCCCGCGAGCAGGTAGGCCCTCACGGAATCGGGTACGGCGAGATTTCTGCGGTAGAGCCACACTTCCATGAATGTTTCCTGTACGCAATCGGCAGCCAGCCCGTGCTGGTCGGTCAGCGACTTGGCGTAACCGAGCAGCGAGGGGTAATATTTCCGGAAAAGCGTCGTATAGGCTGCCTGGTCGTCGTCCTTGGTCAGGCACCAAAGTTGTGAATCCGGAAGCGTAAAGTCTGACATTTACCAGGCCGTGGGTTAGGACAAAAAAAGAATATTTGTGCATTTTACTCATTTTGCAAAGAATTCAAAAATGACCTGAAATATTATTCCGTCGCAGCGCTTTGGCCATTTTCATATACTTGCGGGTACATACATCCTTTCCCCGGTCGATCAATGACTGATTATCAGAGCCGCTCCGGCTCCTGGGACAGATCATCCCCTGGAACACCGAAAAAGTCACGACGATGAAGAGCATGTTTGCGAACAACCCGCTCTTCAATCAGTCGATGAGCATATGGAATACCGCCGGTGTGAGGCTTCGGGGCAGAAACGCAGAAACTTGTGATTCAGAAATAGGTTATACTTTTCTTCAATTTCCCCGCGCTTTTCTGTGCAGCTCTTCGACGAGCTTCGAAGATCTATACCCGAAATCGGCACCGAAGCTATTGATAACCAAGCCATGGATATCGTGCTGCGAAGACGATATGGCAAAAACAATGCTTTCATCCGCCGGGTCGGTCATACCTTCGAAACGATGAATTTCGTCGATGACAAATTCCTCCGGCGAGAGTTCCAGCGAACGCTGGCGGCAATAGAGGCATTCCTTGCCGTCTTCGATGAGGAAATCGTGGGTGTAACCCCTTTTTTGCAAATCATTTACAGCCTCGCTCAGCGTATCGTAACGGTATCCGTCCATTTTTTGAAAAGGTTTATAATAAAAAAACACCTTTACAATACTACTGAACAATCTCCGCGCCCCAAAGGAATCCGAGCACCTTTTTGACATCGCCATAAGGAAAGTGCCGGCACCAGGTTTCGATGGCGGTGCCATAGGTCGCTCCTTCGTCCAATGCATTTAAAAGCGGGGGAATTTCAATGTGGTTCAGGTAAACCACGGGCCTGGGAAGGTTGGGATGTACCATTGCGCGCCGGATTTCGACGCGGTCGCCGGTGACGGCGAATTCGGAGCTGAATGCAAGCTGGCCGGACAAGTGAACGGGTTTGTCCCAAAGGAACCGGATGAGCGGGTCGATCGGTACGGCGGCAGGCTCTTTGGCCGCTTGTGTTGCGGACGGGCGCATTAGTCGCTGTTTGACCAATGCGGTGAAGTCGTTGGAGGCTTCTATTTCGCCGGTGCGGAAGCCTCTTCTTTTCTCCCAGAAAGGGAACGGGGAATGGGCCTTGGCTGCTTCCGCGTAGTATTCCGAAGTCCAGCGCTGATGGCTGGCGACAGCTTCGGCGAGTTTGTTTTCATAAAATGCCTTCGCGATGACCGGATCGTCATCGGCCAGCATCGTGTGGACCGCAATGGCCGTTTGCAGTGAAAAGCGCATGGCTACTTCCACGCCTGTGGAAGATAGCGGATCGAGTGTAAATGCGGCCTCGCCAATTTTGATGAAGTTCCGCTCCCATGGGCGGGTATGCACGTAGGCGCTCACGAGGCAGGTTTTTATATCAAAATCCAAAGTATCGGCAGCCCTTTGTCCGAACAACTTCGAACCGGCCTGCATGCGTTGCATTGTGCAGGCCTTGCTATGCCCTTTAAGCGACTCAGGATCTGTGAATGCCATGATCCGGTAATGGTTTCCCGGCACCGGTGCGCCCCATATCCAGCCTTCGTCTACGGTTTCAATACACGCTTCGTACGCGCCAGCAGGTACGTGTGTCCACAGCGCGACGGACGCGGGCGCCAGTGGCATACGCTCGTGGATATGTGCACCGCCGCGTCCCCGGGCGTCCAGGAGCACGCGGGCAGTTATGTGATAATCAGCCTCCGTTGATTGTATTTTCAGTTCATACCGATCGTTTTGGAACAATGATCCTGCCATTTTCGCAGGCTGGAAGACGCGGAGTCCTCTGCTCATTGCCAATGCCAGCAACCGTGCATCCAAATCCGCCCGGTCGACCATCAGTCCTGCTCCGCGCTGGCCGGGTTGCAGGAGGGCGGGCTCTCCCCCGCCCCATGCAATTCTGCTAGGTATGTTATGCAAAAACTGAGGATTCTCCAACAGGTCACCGGCGCCGAGGTAATCGAAAATGGGACGCACGCCGGGCGAAAGCGATTCCCCGATTTGCGGACGGGGAAATGCTTCCTGCTCGACAAGCGCTACCGAATGGCCCATTTCCAGCAAGCGGATCGCCGCTGTGAGCCCGGCCGGACCGGCGCCGATGATTACTATTTCAAAATTTTGAACCATAAATACTTACATATTCTTTCCCGGGTTTCACCCGGCATTCCATGCGGGTTTCAACCGCGACAGCCGCTCATGGGCCTGTATCGTATAATGCAGCCACGAACGGATATAGTCGCAGGCGGTACGGCCTTTGGCAATTACCTCGTGATGGCACCCGCCCCCGCAGAGGTAACGGGCCCAGCATTGTGTGCACGGGCTCTGTGCGCTCACATGGCGCGACGACAGCCAGCCATTTTGCAAAGCCGGGTCAATGCCGTCGGTGAGGTTACCCATTTTACCTTTGTCTTCATTCACAAAACGATGGCAGGCAAAGAGCTCCTCGTCGGCCGAAACGCCCATGTAGCCCGCGCCGGCTCCGCATGGATACGGCCGGTGTGTGCCTTTGGCTATTTCTTTTAATGCATTCACCATATTCAAAAACGGGTACCGCCGGCCGGCAAGGACATTCTTTTCGAAATTCAGGCCGCAGGCGATCATATTTTCGAGCAATACCGAGAGTTCTTCCGCGCCCATTTCGTCCCGACCGTTCATGGACCTTAACAATGGCGAAAAACCGACGCTGTGAAAGCCCATTTGAATGAATTCATCGAGCATTACCGGCAAATCGAGGTTGCGCGGCGTGACGGTGACACGGGCCGAGACTTGCATTTTCTCTTGCATCGCCAGCAGTGGTACCAGGTTTTTCATGATTAAATCAAAACTTCCCTTACCGCCTTTCATAGGCCGTAGCTGGTCGTGACTTTGGCCGATGCCGTCGAGGCTGATGGTTACCGCAAAGCCATATTGTTCGAAAAAACGGGCGTCCGCTTCGGTGACCATCGTACCATTGGTGGTGATCGAAAAACCGACGTTAATGTTCTTTCTCTGGGCTTTGGCTACGGCATATTCAGTGGCTTCCGTCAATGCTTTGCGGTTCGCAAGGGGCTCTCCACCCAGGAATGTAAGCTGGACTTTTTCACCCTCGGGACATTGGTCCATCAACAGGTCTATCGCCCGCATCGCGGAGTCCAGCGACATGCTTTTGGCCTTTCCCCCGAAACTGCCCTGATCGGCGTAGCAATAGGTACAGCCCATATTGCATTTCTGGGCAATGGCCAGCGAAAGGGCGTAGAGCCTGGGGCTTTCCAGCGGCGTATTATCGACGTAGTCGGGTGCGGAAAGGCCGTAACGGACCAGTAAATCCTGCAATTCTTCGTGATCGCCCATATCCAGCGCGCGCGAGATCCGCTGCTCCACATCCCCGGCCACGGCGTAAAGCCTGCTGCCGTTGGGAATGAAAAGCTGCGTCTGCCGGCCGCCTTTGATCAGGTGCGCCCAGGGCGATTTCGGCCGGGATTGTGTGGCGATAGTTCCGGCCAGCCGCGCCAGGGCGACGGCCGGTTCCATTTCAGCTGTTGAGTGCATCTTTTCCCTCCACGATAAAGTTGAGCTCGCCCTGCCAGTTGATAAACAGGTCGTCATAGGACAGCAACCGGGTATTCACGCGGTCGTCGGGAATGTATTTGCCGGTGCGCTTCTTCGCCATCCAGCTGTCGCCGGTGCTCAGTCCCTTTTCATCGGGCACGACGTTCACGTAATCGGGACGGCTGGCGGCCCAGTAATAGCAGGCGCATTCGCGGTAATCGTTCTGCCAAGGGGCGCAGAGGCCCTGGGTAAGTTCGCCGGGCTTGATGATCTGCTCCGAAAGTGTGGCGCTATCGCCCTCGAAAACTTGATTGACGGTCAGCATTACCTTGGTGTACAGGGCCGGATCTTCGAGTTTATCCAAATCCACCACTACTTCGTGCGTGCTCTTTTCAGCCGTGAAATAGCAGGCGACCTGCTGTCCCTGTTTTTGCAGGACATTCACCA
The DNA here is from genome assembly GCF_900109045.1 of Dyadobacter sp. SG02. Classification (GTDB taxonomy): domain Bacteria; phylum Bacteroidota; class Bacteroidia; order Cytophagales; family Spirosomataceae; genus Dyadobacter. Next base: position 519,873 of record NZ_FNYL01000002.1, on the reverse strand, counting down.
TTGAATTGGACCATTCCATAAACGATACCCCGTTCGGGTTCGCTTCCGTGCGGAGCGGCACGCTGTCGCCATCGGGGAACACGGGCCCGGAGGTGGCTACCATGGTAGGCTTTCCGTCGATGGCCACCAGGCGGTGATGGACCAAATGCGCATTGGCGTCGTCGGCGTCGATCACATAATTGTTATTCTCGATCAGGACAATGCCCTGGAACGCGCGGCGCCAGAGGTTCCGGAAATCGAATTCCAGTCCCGGAAAGCAGTTGGAGATCGCGGTACGCGGCAATACGGCTACCGGGTTGCCTTTTCCACGGTAATGCAGCTGTGCGGTAAGGTTGGAGGGAACGAGCGGGTCATCGCCGGCAATGTCCGCCACGTCGCCATCCGGCATGAGCGACCTCGCCGCCGCTTTGATCACCATATTGATCTGCCGTTTGGTAAACGTAAGCGACCGGCCATCGGCTCCGCGCATCAATGCGGGCATTTTGCGAAGGGCCTTCGCCGAAAGGTCGCCGATTTCCTCCGGCTTGCGGAGCAGGTCCTCGAACCACGGCGACGCGCCGGTGCTGAGGCCACCGAAAACACGCTCGTGCAATACCTGCAACGCCATATTGTCCACCAGCGAGGTGGCCATGATCGGCTCGTAAAGGCGGCCGAAGTCGTTGGTGTTTTGCCGTACCATCGTGCTCGCCACATTCAGCTTGCCTTCGTAGGCGTTGCCGTTCATGATGGCCGTGTTCATCAGCCGGATGGTTTCGAATGCGCGGCGTACGATGTCTTCCGCTTCGTCGATCGTCACTTCGTCGTCGACCTCGGTACCTTTGAGAATTTGTTCCAATTCGTCGGACACTACCCGGATAGGCAATGTGTCGGGCGCGTATGCGGGGGGACCGGCGCTGATATGCGCCTTCGCATACAAGGACGTGCCCGAGAGCTTCACCGTCACGAACCCGTCGCATTCGTCATCTAGGTAGCCCCAGCTCACCTGGTTACCATTGGCATCGGAATAGCCCGCAAATATCTGTGCCGGATTGGTGTAAAGCGGATTAGGCGTTCCGGTTTCGGAATAGCCGCGCCATTTCCCTTTGTTAATATCATACAAAATAGGGTCCTCGCGCCGACCGGCAAATACGGGGTCTATTTGCTCTTTCCCATTGTTGAACCTGGTCAGCGCCGAGCCGTAAATCTTCCCGGCGGCCGGCGTGAAGCGGAACCTGATTTCGGGAAACTCGGGCGTGGGCCTGATGAACTGCACGAACCCGAGCGGCAGCGTTTTGCCGTCGATAAAATTCTTGCATTCGGCCAGCAACGGTTTCAGCTCGTGGGAACGGATGTCGTCGATAGTGGCGTACATCTTGTCGTTCTCGTCATTGGTCCTCCTGAATATCTTGATATTACCCACTTGCACGTCCCAGGTGAGTTCTTCCAGTTCGTGGCCAGCCTTTTTCAGCAAATCGACCGTCAGCGGGACCAGCCGGTCGGGTTGCTCGTCGGTGATCGCGAACACTTCCAGGAACGGGGCTACCGGGTGTGCTTTCCCGGTTTTATCGTCGAGGTTTTCGGCGTCTTTGAAAGCGACGTTCTTCGGCTTGTAAGCGGTGATCTCCCCCGTCGATGGATGTACATTAAAACTTTTCTCCGGGACGATCGTCCGGAAATCCAGGGGTTTGTTTTTAGATAATGTAAGATCGTAGGCGGCCATCGGCTTGTCCGATTCGCCCAGGCGACCGATCGCAATGGGGGGAAGTATTCTTAATGCTAGAATTTTCATATCCGGCAATGTTTTTTGGCTTTGATGTGTTGAGAAACTCAGGCCAGCTCGGCCTGCATGAGTTGGGCAATCGCTTCCAGCAGTTTGCGGTCGATTTCCTGCAAAACATTCAGGTACTGCATGTGCGGTTGGCTTTTCAATGCTTTCAGGCTTTCGACGAGCTTGCCGGAAGCCAGCAGCAGGTCGCGGTGCAGGCGCCAGCGGTTGTGCTCCCCGAATGGCAGGTCGAAGCTGTAAGGGGATGTAAACGGCGGGCCGGCCATGAGCTTGCTGCCTTTGGCGATCGGTGTTTGCACGAGGATGGTCGCCAGGCTCCGGAGATTGTACATTTCCCCGAAAGTAGAGTTGATGATCAGGCCGCGCGGTGTGAACGAGCCGACATTGTTATTACCATTGTCGAGCAGGAAGCTGTGGTTGAGAAAGTTGAGCAACAACCGGTAGCGGGTATCGAAGAGATTGGCCCATAAAATACCGTCCTCGCTCGTAATGCCGTTCTCCTCCATTTCGTCGGCGGGCTCGTTCGAGGCGGTCCCGGCGTCGTCCGGGTTGCCTGCATACGGGTTGGTGGCCACATTATAGGCAGGGTCGAATTGGCCGCCTGTTTCTTCCAGAATGGCTTTAAAATCCGTGTAAATGAATAAAAAGCGCTCGAAATGCGAGGGTGTATCCGAATCGAGGTCGTCGCCTTCACCCTGTTCGGCGATCTGTTCGAGCGCATTGTAGGCATCATCGCGCGAGAGCAGTGGCGCCACGAGCACGTCGGGGCTGTGCGTGAAGCGGCTGTCTTTCGAGCTTCCCCTGTTTCCGCCGGTATAGCCGCGGCCCCATTCGTCGAATTTAGCCTGGTAGGGATAAGTTTCGGGCTGGAATGCGTCGTCCGAGATCACATCCGGGTCCTGGATCAGTTGTAACAGCACTTTGAAAAGTGCGCCCACGGTATGCGGGTCAGAAGCCTCGGCGTGTACCGTTTTGTTGATTTCTTCCGCTATCGGGTCGGTGCCGCTGAGCCATTCCGCTGGCGCTTCGGCATATACGTATTTGGCCAGCGACCCGAGCGTAAACTTTTCGAGTGTGAAAGGAAACGGATAGAAAGGCACATCCCAGGGATAGCTTTCCCGACCGAAGTTCAGCGGGGCGCCAATGATTTTCAACACATTTTGAACCGAAATAAAGTGTCCCATTTCCTCTTTGGCAATCCCCAGCACAATATTCTTCCAGTTATGTACCCGCTCCCGGTACTTTTCAGGGATCTGCGGCCCGCCTATGCTGTAAGCCGCGTAGAGGTATTGCAGCATCAGGCCATGTTCGATTTCGGCATCGACGTGCAGCAACATGGTAATGTAATCTTTCCCGGTAAACTGCGTGGGAACTACGAAGGGCATGTCTGCCGGGGCGTCGTCTGCGGCGCCGTCCAATGCCACCGATTCCGAATCCGACGCGGCCAATCCTTTCAAACGAAGTTCTTTGGGTTTCTGATTAGCCCTGGCCCATTCCAGCACCGGGTCAATGAAATTCTTCCTTAATTGTTTTTCGTCCATGATGATCATTTTTGTGAAACAGGTAGGCAATACTTTTTCAAACCAATGCAAATGCAATGGCCTGTTGAAAGGCAATCTGAAAAGAATTTAGTGGGGCGCTTAAACAGCTACTTCGAAGTAATTCTATATGCAAAAAGCAAATAGTTTCGCAACCTACCCGTAACGGACTGTAATTTTTTAAAGAAGCATTATTAAACGGTCGTGTATTCGATTTTCGGAGAATGGCCGTCGGTCCAGTTTACCTGCGGCAAATCAAATACCAATGTGACGGTCGTGCCCTGGTTTCCGTCGATTTGCAGTGTTCCGCTTACCTCCGTCGCGAGCCCGTGCATGAGGCTCATACCCAGCGATTGTACCTGGCTTGCATCGAAATCGGCCGGCAGGCCGATGCCGTTGTCTTTGATAATCAGGGTTACCTGTGTTCCGACACAGTATTTAAAGATAACGTCTATTTTGCCGGGGCGGCCTTCGGGAAAAGCATATTTGATGGAATTGGTAATGGCTTCGTTGAGCAAAAGACCCATCGGTATCGCGTGCGAAACGTCGAGACAGATCTCGTCCACATCTGTCACAAAAGCGATATGATGCATGGATCCGAAGCTGTCGCGCAGGTACATAACGAGCTCCTTGATGTACACCTGCATATTCACAGTCGTCACATTATCAGTAAGATAGAGTTTTTGATGGATCAACGACATCGCTTCGATGCGGTGCTTGCTGTCCATGACCGCGTCAAATTCTCCGTTGTTCAGGTAGGACGCCTGGGAGTCGATCAGGCTGACGATCATTTGCAGGTTGTTCTTCACGCGATGGTGTACTTCGCGGACCAGCCATTCTTTTTCGCGAACGAGTTGTTCCAGGTAGGAGTTCTTCTGGGCAATGCTGTTGCTGTATTTCTGGACGATTTTCCACCGGCTGAAAAGCGAGAACAACAGCAGGAAAGAGATCAGGAATGCGACGATCGTTACATTTCTGGTCGTATTGCTTCGGTCGAGCAATTCTCCCTGTGTGGCAATATCCTTTTCAAGCAGTTTGATGTTCTCCGATTTCAGTTTTATTTCCGCGTCCTTTTTTTCGAGGTCATACCGGGCGGCAAGTACTTTCAATTCATCTTTCGACCTGAGCAAATTCAATGAATCGCTGTAAGCTTTATAATTGAGGTGATTAAGAAAAGCATTCCTGAATTTCCCTGAAACCGAGTCGGTGCGGTAGCTTACATAATAATAGTCCTGCAAAATGGACAAGTCGGAAGTCCTGTTTTTCAATAAAGCATATTTATCCAGATAAGCCTGGGCCATTTTAATATTCCCGACCATCAGGTAATATTCCACCGCATCCCGATACAGGTTTGCATTAAAAGAAGTATTGCCTTCCGATTCATAGGCAAGACATTTATTTAAATAATAGAGCGTCTTGGGCGCATTGCGCGATTTTAAAAAGAAGACGCGTAAGTCTTCTTCGATTTCGTATTTGACAAACAGGGTCATGTTTTTGGAATGCTTTTGCAGCAATTTTTCCAGGTACGAAATCTGGGCGTTCATTTTGGCGCCCATTTTGATACTGGTATCGATGATATTCCCCAGAATTTCGACAGTACCATCGTCCCATCCGTTTTTGATCGCGTAGGACAATCCCTTTTGCAGAAATTCCAATGCAGTCTCGAAACGTTCGAGTTTTGCATAAGTGACACCGAGCCGGTTATACGTCGTCGCCGCCACGATGGACGTGTCCCGCCGTTCTTCCAGCACTTTCACGGCCAGATGCCCGTACGTGAGCCCGTTGTTGAGGTCGCCCGACACCGTGTAGATATGGCCGATCAGGTTGTAAACCGATTGCAATGCCAGGTAATCGGATTGTTTGTAAAGCGTAATCGCCTTCCTGAGCCGCGATATAGCCTCCGCCGGCTTGCCTTTCAACTGGTAGAGGTCCCCGAGTTCGAGGTTCGCGTCCGCCTCGTGAATTTTATCCCCCGCAACCGCGAACCGGTTTACGGCCATTTTCACGATATCGATCCGCTTATCCATCCCGGGGCCATCCCAATGGTAATAATGCCGCAGCTCCATTAATGCGGCGCCTTCCCGGTCAGGATTTTTTGCTTTTCTGAATAATGTAATGGCCGCATTGACTTTTTGAATAGCAGAAGCGGTGTTACCCGATTCCTTTTCAATATGGGATTCCAAAAGAAAAACATCGCCGCCAATGCGGTCCGAGTGCAATTGGTGATTCAACCGCGCTACGGAATGACAATAGTAGCGGGCAAGTTGCAGGTCTTCTTTGGTTTCGCCGGGTTTCAACAAATAAAAATATCCTAATTCGGTCAGCCATTTCGCCTCCTCGACCTGCGTTTTCGCTTCGCTTAAATTCGTTTTCAGTTCGCGCAGGCGTGCTACCTGATCGTAACCCTCCGCGCGTACGCCATGGGCCACGATAGTCAATGCAAACACCAGCGCATAAATGTATTGCTTCACGAAATCCCGATTTCCCTTTTTATACCCAACTTCTTCATTTTCGAACCTAATGTAGTGGCCGGAATGGCGAGCACTTTGGCCGCACCGTTTTCCCCGCTGATCCTTCCTTCGCATGCTTTCAATACGGCAATAATGTGGTCGCGTTCGTTTTCGAAGATGTTTTTGAATGTCGGTTCCGGCGGATTTCCGGCATCTTTGGGTGTGCTGTTGCCGGGCAGGGAAATCTGGTCGATGACGTTGCCTTTGGCCAGCAGCACGCTCCTTTCGATCACGTTTTCCAGTTCCCGGATGTTACCGGGCCAGTCGTAATCCAGTAATGTTTTCATGACTTTGTCGGACACGCCGCTCACGGCCTTCCCGATTTTACGACTGAAATAGCCGATAAAGTGGTTCACGAGCAGTTCCACATCGTCGATCCGCTCGCGTAACGAGGGCATGACGATCGGGAAAACGTTCAGCCGGTAATAGAGGTCGAGCCTAAACTTGCCTTCCGCAACGGCCCGTTCGAGATTGCGGTTGGTAGCGGCTATCACCCGGATGTCGATCCGGACCGTTTCCGTCCCTCCCAGCCTTTCGATTTCGCGTTGTTGCAGCACGCGCAGCAGTTTCATTTGTATTTCAACGGGCATATCGCCGATCTCGTCCAGGAATATCGTACCGCCGTTGGCCTGCTCGAACCTTCCGATGCGCCGGGTGGTAGCGCCCGTGAAGGCCCCTTTTTCATGCCCGAACAGCTCGGATTCGATCAGGCTGATCGGCAGCGCGGCGCAGTTGACCTTCACAAACGGCTTGTTCCGCCTCGACGAAAAGGAATGGACATTGTCGGCCACCCGCTCTTTACCCGTACCGCTTTCGCCGGTGATCAGCACGGAAGTGTCGGTACCGGCTACCTGGTTGATCAGGTTAAACACGTTCAGCAGTAAATGGCTTTGCCCGATCATGCCTTTGAATGCCTGTTCAGGATCGCGGTTCCCCGCAACGATCCCCACGGATTTTCCCAGCTTGACCTCCGGGAAAGACGGCGGCATTTGCTCGGTCATTTCCTTGACTACCCGTTCGAGCGGCGCCTGGATCCGGTCGCACAGTTCGAGGTCGTTGTCATTGAATGCGTCCGGGCGGCGGCTGTATAGTGATATGAAGAAGAATTTGTCGCCGATCTTGATACCGGGATAAGGCATGATCAGGTTCGACCGCATGCCGAATTTCGTCGCGATCATTTTCCGGATCGAGTTGCCCGATGCTATTTCTTTGAACCGTTCGCCATTGTAGAACTGCGTACGGGGATCTATGGGCGTGGCTTTCATTAACGAGTCGAATTCCGCGTGGGTGATATTCCAGACTGTCCGAACGCCTTCCGAGTCCATTACCTGGTAATCATCGAAACCGGTACGCAAAAAATGCAGGGCATTGAACGGCAGAAAGTTCACCCCGATGCAGCCTACCGCGGCATAATCGAAGGAGATCAGCTTCTGTAATGCTTTGACGATCCCCAATACCCGCCCCGACCATTCGTACTCGTTTTGAAGCAGCTGCTTCACCTCCAACTGAAAATCGGCTTCCCGTTTCAATTGCGATTCGCTACCGTTTTCGTGCAGGTATTCGGCGATTTCGAGCGAAACCAGCAGGTCTTTTTCCCTGAACGGCTTCACGATAAAGCCGCTCGGGCGGGTCGCTTTGGCCTCTTTAAGTACTTCCTCGCTGGAATTTGCGGACAGGTACAGGAACGGGATATGCTGCTGGTTCAGAACCCGGGCCAGATCGATGCCCGTCTTTTTTCCGGCGAGAAAAATATCAAGCAAAACGATTCCCGGCGAGTCCTTTTCAATCAGGCTCACGGCCTCCTCGAACGTCCTGGCAATGCCGGTTACCTCATATCCGGCGCGTTTCAGCATAATGCGCAGGTGATTCGCTTCAACGAACAGGTCTTCGACGATCAGTATCTTTCGTTTCATGGGTTGAATGGGTAGGGAGAGAATCCGGGCTCCGGAAAGGAATGATCATGCAAAATCATGCCCGGCCGTGGCAGGAAAGCGAATTATTTCCTGTACTGCTAATACTAAGCGATTTACCACTCAGAAGCCGTGACTGGCGGGTAGGCGGGCAGGGCATTCGCCTCCGAAATATCGTCATTTGTTTCGTAGATTGACGATATTTCGTCAAAAACGGTAGCAGGTATACCCTCGATTTAATCCGGCAATTCCACAAAAAACGTGGTTCCGGTGCCGGTCACCGATTCGAACCAGATCTTTCCGCCGTGCGCTTCGACAATCTGTTTGCAAATCGAGAGCCCGATACCGAAGGATTGCTCGCCGGCCGTCCCTATCCTCCGGGCGTCGTTGGAAGAGAGAAATATGTGCCCTTTGAGGTCGTCCGGAATGCCGATGCCGTGGTCCTGCACGCTGAGCAGCGTCAGGTTCGAACGTTTTTTCAGGTTTACATTAATGGCGCTTTCCCGGGGAGAGAATTTGACCGCATTGCTCAGCAAATTGGAAAATACGCGCCAGATTTTTTCCCGGTCGACGGGTACGATGGCTTTCTCGTAATCGTAATGGATCGTCTGCCGCTTTTCTTTTCCCTTGTAACTCAGCATGTCAATGCACGACTGCACGATTTCCGACAAATCCTCCTCGCTCTTGCTGATCTTCTTTTTGTCCGGGCCTGCTTGTAATATCTGTCCGATCAGCCCGAATGCCAGCTGGCCCGACTGCTGGATGGCGTTCACGAGCATCGCCTGTTCCTCGGACGGCGACTGGTCCCAGAAGAGGACATCGGCCCCCGAAACCATCGCTGCAATCGGGTTCCGAAGGTCGTGCGCAACGATCCGCAGCATTTTTTCCTTCTCCACTTCCGATTCCTCCAATGCATTGACGGTATCCTGAAGAGCGACATTACTTTTTGTGATGACCTCGTTCAGTTTGGTCACCGCGCGCAGGTTCGCGGCACGTTTGCGGGCATTGCGCCAGATCAGGTATACGATCACGGCCATCGCCAGGGAGAACAGGATCGAAAATTTCAGGTATAAACCTTCCCGGGCAGCTTTTTCGGCCGCCAGTTCCATTTCATGCTCACGCTGAACCTGTTGCAACATATGCCCGACATTGTTTTTGCTCTCCGCATTTCTTTTCTGCTTGCTGTTGCGTTCCGCTTCAAGGTTAGCCATAAACAACCGGCCGGCACCTTTGAAATCTCCCGTTCCGTATAAAATGGCGGCTTGCAGGGTCTGATACAAGCTGTTCGCAGTCGCATTGCCCGTAGTACCCGGCAACAGCCGCAGCGAATCCAGTTGCGCCTGTGCCTTGTCATACGCGTGCGAATCGATGTAAATCTGCGCCAGTATCTGCCGCGACTCCCGCTCGACGTCGATAGACCATTCGATATTCGGGTCGTGTTCGAGGCACTTTTTGATCAATCGCTCCGCGGTACGGTTATCGCCTTTCAAAGCGTAGGCTTCGGCCTGGTTTCTCAGAATGACGATCCGGGCGAACCGGATGAAATTCTGCTCTTTCGGAAACCTGCTTGCATTGCGGTTGATAAACTGGTCGGCCTGGATAAAGTAATCGAGCGCTTTGCCCGGTTCATTGATCAGCATATAGGCCATGCCGATATTGCGCATACTCCCCTGCTTCTCGATGAATTCCAGCTGAAAATTTTCGGGCTCCCGGCAATGCGCCAGCTCCTCTAATTCATGTTTCCAGTACTCGATCGCCTGGTAATAGTTTTCTTCCTTGAACGACATGTTGGCGATCCGGCTGCTGTACCGCGCACATTCGCATATTTCTCCCATCGACGTCAGGAAAGACTTCCCTTTGTAATAGTTGCGATAAGCCTGGTAATATTCCTTTTGCTTCAACAAGTCATCCCCTTTCAGCAGTAACGCTTTGGAATAATCGATCGGGTTTTCCCTGCGTACGTGCCCGGGCCCGAACAACCCGAGCAGGCTGTCGGTATACGCGAGCGCGGCGGCATCCATCGTGGAATCGCGGTGGCTCAGCACCTTCATGAATTTGAAATAGAGAATGCTGTCATGGATGTCCCTGTTTCCCAATGTGGCCATGAAGGAATCCAGGCTGGCGATCGCCCTCGGGCTGCCGATGATCCGCGAACTGCGGTCGAGGCTGTCGATCCACGCTTTCAGCTGCACGTCATGGCTGGCTTTTTCCGACTTCCGGCATCCCGCGAAGCCTCCTGCCAGTACCAGGCAAAGCAGAATAATCCTACATTGAAAATAGGGCAACAACAGGCCAGATTGGTTGTTCATCGCTTTCAGATTGGTTTCTCTTTTACAATGATACCGTGAGACGAAAAAGTATATGCGTTTTGTACAATTTACGCCTGTTTTCCAGCAGGTTGATGGAGCGATCAGGATCGAAAAGTCAGCAAAAATCTACACAATTTGTCTGGATAAATTGTAGAAAGAATTCAGTCCGGAAAGTAAATTAAAAGGCCGGCAGCCGTCCCTGTACCGGGAAGCCGCCGGCCCTTTCGTGACAGCCGTGGTTATGATTTCAGATTATTTAAAATCTGAAAGAAAAAGTGGCCACGAAGTTTCTCGTAAACTGGGCATTCCCTACCGAATCCCAATACCTTGCATTGGAAAGGTTATTGAGTTTCAGGCCGAGTTTCCATTTCTCTTTCTGGTAAAAAGCGGTCGCATTGATGGCGTGATAGGCGGGAATCGAGTAAGTATTGCTGGAATTGACGTACGAATCACTCACATAATTACCCCCGAAACCCAGTCCGACACCTTTCAGTTCGCGGAAAGGCAAACGGTAGCTTACCCAGTAGTTCACGATATTTTGGGGCGCCTGCGTTTCGAATTTCCCTTCATACACATCGGCTTTCACGAATTTATTTTCATTGAAACCATATCCCGCGATAATGTTAAGCCCCGCGACGGGATTGGCAGTAAGCTCCACCTCGACGCCCTTGCTTACCTGCCGGCCGTCCTGGAAACTGTACTGCGCGTCGTCGGTACGTAACGCATTGTCGATATCGATGTAATAATAGCTGATGCTCCCGCCCAGTTTGTTGCCGGGCAGTTCCGCTTTCAGACCGCCTTCCAGCTGGTTGGCAAATACGGGCTTCGGCTTGAACAGGCTGCCATTCGGCTGCTCTACCGGCCCCTGGTTCCGGAAGCCGTTCATGAAGTTCCCGAATACTGATACCTGGTCTTTTACGACCTGGTAAACGATTCCCAGCTTCGGGGAAAGCGATGGTTGCACAAATCCTCCCTCATAGGTTTGCTCGAAACGGTCGTACCGCAAGCTCAGCATCGTCGACAAGCGGTCCGTCCACTTGATCACATCGGAAACATAGATCCCGAGCGCATTGCCTCCGTACGCGTCATGCGATACGGCCGTGGAAGGATCGGCCAGGATGCTGTTGACGCGGTTCAGGCTTGCCTTTTCAAAAGGTCCGTTCACATTGATCTTGTCGAGCGGAACAACGGCGTAAGTGAGTGATTCATCATTATATTCATAGCTGGCGCCGATCAGCAGGTTGTGACGGAACCGGCCGGTATTGAAACTACCATTAAAATTCTGCTGGATATTTGCGTAAGTCCTTTCCCTCGGGCCAAAATGCCGGATGCTGGTAACGGCCGTATCTGCGCTGATCCAATTTATATAAGGCTGATAGCTATGGTTCAGAAACTCGTTTACGTGGGAAATACCCGTTGTGGAAGTCCAGTTCGGACTGATCTGGTACCTGGCCTGCGCGAAATACTTGGTCGCCTGCGCGTCGCTCAGCAGGTCGTTTGCAAAGAAAGACTTCTTGAAACCCAGCGGAATATCCTTGGCCGACTTGAATGGCACCTCGTCCGCGAAAAGCAGCGTGTAGGCTAACCGTGTCGCATTGCTTTTGAAATATTCGAAATCGAACAGGAACGAAAGGCGGTCGCTGGCCTGGTAGGAAAGGCTTGGGGCGATGACGAACCGCTTGGTTTTACCGTACTCGTTGGAGCTGTTCTGCTGGTGTTGTACCGCATTGAACCGCAGCAATACCTTTTTATCTTTATCGAGCGGGGTATTGATGTCAACCGTAGCCCTGCTCAGGTCGAAACTTCCCATGCTGTAACTCACTTCGCCCCCGAAACCCGCGTAGGGCTTCTTGGTGACGAGGTTCATGGCCCCGCCGAAAGTCGATACCTGTGAACCAAAGAGCGTACCCGACGGCCCTTTGATCATTTCGACGCGTTCCAGGTTGGCGATTTCCGTCCCGGTCCGGTAAACCGAAGTCGCCATACCGTTCCGGGCGTAATCGAAGTTGGTAAAGCCCCTGAATACCACCGCGAAGCTTCCGGTAACGTATTCCGAAGGCGCTACCCCGGCGGCGGCACGAAAGACGTCCTTCACGTCGGTCATCATCTGCTCTTTCATCAGGTCCTTGCCCACGACATTGTAAACCTGCGGATTTTCAAGGTTTTTCAAAGGCATTCGCGCCACGTAATCGGTTTCCTTGTTCGTCAGCCGGTTATCGCCGCGCACTACCACCTCCTGCAACTGGCGGTTATCCTCGGCCAGGGTAAAATCCACGGAAGTCGTTTCCCCGGCAGCGACGGTCACCGAGCTCGTTTGCGTGATGAGGCCGGTAAAACTGGCCGTCAGGGTGTAGGTTCCCGCGGGGACCTTGTTGATCGTATAATGTCCTGCCTCATTCACCACGGCGCCTTTAGCCGTTTTTTCAAGAATGATGTTGACGAATTCGGCGGGTTTGCCGTCGGAAGTGGTAACGGTACCCTTGATCGTGCCCGTTTGAGCGAAGGCCTGTACGGATAGTATGGAGAAAATCAGTGCTAAAAGTCTTAACATTTGCATTTATTTTATTTGGACTTAATATAAATAATGGCAAATGTATAAAACTTCCGGTTGGTTCGCGATGGTGTGCCCGGTTAAATTACCGGGCCGACATCAGATGATGGAATAAATATCACCGGGGATTAAGCTTTTTCAGTTCCCCGAGGATCAATTGCTCGTCGCCCAGGTAAAATGCCGCTTTCCGGTAAACGATCTTGTTATTCTGGTCCACGATCAGCATTACCGGGAGGTAGGATATAGCGGCGGCCCTGCTGAAATCCTCGTTGGGGTCGAGATAGGCGTCAAAGGTCAATTGGTGTTCTTTAATGTCCTTTTCCACTGTTTTCGCGTTCTGGGCCGGATCAAAATTGATCATGATCACCTTGGTTTTGGTCGATGCAGCGATCTCGTTTTTGATTAATGTGAATGCATCCAGGCACAGCAGGGCGCTTTTGGAGTCGGATTTCCACCCCAGGATCAGCAAATTTTCGCCCGGGTGGGCAATGCTGGCCGTGTTGACAATTTTCCCACTCATGTCGGAAATTTCAGCAGAAGGCAGGCTGGCCGATTCTTCCTGCGCGAAGGCAAAAGGAAACGTGGTAATCATTAAAAGCAAAGTAAACAGGATTGTACGGTGCGGTCTCATAGCGAATACGGTTAAATAACGGAAGTTGCTTACCTGTTCGCAGGAAAAAATGTACCACCACTTTCACGGAAGCGCCTCGACGCCCCAGCTCGTATTCGGCTCCGGCCCCATTTCCAGCACCAGCGATCCGCCTTTCAAAAGATCGGATGCCTTGAACCAGAAATTTTTCAGCGGCTGGCCATTGAGGGTTGCATTTTGCACATACACATTCTTTCGCGAGGTGTTTTTAGCTTCGATCGTGAAGGATTTGCCCCTTCCGAACTGCTGTCCCAGGTCGATCACCGCCTTTTCAAACAGGGGGCTGCCTACCTCGTATATCGGGTCGACGCGTGTGCCGCCGTCGGTCTGGAAAAGGCCGAGCGACGCCATGACAAACCAGGCGCTCATCTGGCCCTGGTCCTCATCACCCAGATAGGCATTGGAAACCTCGTGGCCATAGTACCTGTCCACCACCGAGCGGCTCCATTTCTGCGTCAGCCAGGGCTTTTTCACCCAGTTGAACAAAAACGCGAAATGCATCGATTGCTGGTTGCCCTGCACCACAGGGTAATCCCAGTACTGATCGTTCGGACCATTGTAGCGCCATTTTACGCTTTCGTTGAAACCCCAGTCGAGCCTTTTTACAAACTCGTTCTCCCCTATCGTTTTCGCAAGCCCGGGAACGTCCTGCGGTACAAAAAAGGTAAGCTGCCACGCATTGCCTTCCACATAATGGTGGTTCGCGCCGGATTTGAACGGATCGAAATCGGGCAGCCATTTGCCTGTCGAGTCTTTCATACGGGCAAATCCGGTAGCGGGGTCGATGACATTCTTCCACCACGTTGCCCTGTCCGCGAATGCCTGGTAATCTTCTTTTTTGCCTAATGCTTTGGCAAACTGGGATACCGAGTAATCGTCGAAACTGTATTCCAAAGTGTTCGAAAACCTGCCCTGGTCGTAAGGCACGTACTTGTGCTTCAAATAGGTAGTCAAATCCTCGTTACCGGCCCGCCCGCCGCCGACGGTGTCCGCCGGAACGGTCTGCATTTTATGTACGGCCTCGTAAGCCTTTTTGACGTCGAAATCGCGGATACCCATCTGGTAGGCACCCACAATGAGCGGGACCTCGTGCTCGGCAACCATCACCGGTATATATTCCATCCCCGCCGGCCCTTTCGCCAGCCAGCCGCCGCGGTCGTACATCGCCAGCTGCGATTTCACCCAGCGGTTCGACCATTCGGGCGTAACGAGGTTCCAGAACTGGTTGAGGTTCCAGAAAGTATTCCAGAATGCGTCGCAGCCTAATGCGACATCGTCCTTGTTCTGAAATTTGTTGACATGCTCGTACGCGTCACGCCAGCTGCCGTCTACATCACTAAACATATTCCTGCTCAGCGAGCGGTACATATTCGTGTAAAACCGTTCCTTCTCGCGCTTGTCGTTGCTGGTCACCGCCACGCGGCCGAGGAGGTCGTTCCAAACGTTTTCTTGGTTGCTTCTTACCTTTTCAAAATCCCAGCCGAAAGGGTCGGAGATCTCCGTTTTCAGGTTCAAAGCCGCATTCTCCACGCTCACGTACGAGATACCCGAGCGTACCTGCACGGATTTGTTCGTTTTCGTATCAAATTCGAGGAACAGACCCGCATTCCGGGCGCTGTCTGCGGCCAGATTGGTTTGCATTTTCACTTCGTCGTTCAGCCAGGTGCCATAGTTTTTGATGGGCTGGTCGAATTCGATGACGAAATGTACCGTGTACTGCTGGTCGATCCCGCCCGCCCATACATTACGCGAGAGCTGGTCGCTATACCCCTCGATCCGCTTATCGCTCACCTTGTCGATCTTTACCTTTTGGATCTTGTAGCCGTATTCCGTCGGGATTTTCAGGTCGACCATCACGCGGCCGGTTTCACTTTTTTCCCAGGTATATTTCTGGAAAGATGCACGGGCGGTGGCGGTCAGCTCGGCGATAATGTCGTTATCGGTCAGTTTTACTTTGTAATACCCCAACGGCGCCTGCTCGGTACTTTTATCGAAACGCGAGCGGTAGCCCGTGTCCGGGTTCGCCTGGTCGCCGATCTTTATTTCCAGTGGCCCGGCAGTGGGGAAAATGCCGAGACCGGTCATCGTCCATTCGTGAATGTGGCTGAACGTCCCGATCGACTCGAAAGTAGGGTCATAACCCGCCTGCCAGCCGCCATTCTGGTTGTCCGGACTGAGTTTCACCATACTGAAAGGCATCCACGGCCCCGGTGCGATCATCCACCGCGAATGCCCGGCACCCAGCATTGTATTCACATATCCGGCCGGTGTTTTGAGCTTTTGTCTACCACGCGCAACTGTCCCGGACTTTATCAATTTTTTATTCACAAAAACCTCAAATACCCCTGTGCCCGGTTGCTCCGCGGCCGGCATTGGCGCTTCCAGCACATAGCGGTCCTGTTCTAATTTTTGGGACAGAATGGTCTCTCCGTCCAGCTTTGCCTCGATTAACGGCTCTCCACGGAGCTGAGTCACGTCGATTAACAACGGCTGAATGAGCTTCCCATCCACATTCAATTCATAATCAGCCGCGTTCACACTTCGCAGCAATGCATCGCCGGGCGTCGACACGCCGGGCGTCGCCACGCCCGGCGTGGCCAAGGTGGCCTTTGCCGGTCCGAGGAGCTTCACCTGGTCGAATGCCAGCCAGCCGCCCTGCAAGGTGGTCATAACGATCTCATTGACGCCTGTATGAATAAGATTCGCCGGAATATCGATCTCCGCCAGTTGCTGTTTTGGCTTAGCCGTAAACTTTCCCGGATCTTTAAAACCCGACCCTTTCGCGAGCCTGAACTTCCAGGATTTACCGTTCACCGATACTTTCAGCAGCGGCGCATGCAGCGAATCGGTTTCAAGCACATCCACGACCAGCTTCCATTTCCCCGGGCGGCCAGGCGGTTTGCCGGCCACCGGCGTGGTTTTAATATCAAACAAAACCGTCAGAAAATGCGACCTGATCCCCGAGGTTCCGCCCGTCCCTCCCCAGCCGTTCACCGGGCCGGGCAGTACATAAGGCCAATCCTTCGATGCCTGCGAGCGCCCGACGAGGAAGAAATTATCTTCATATCCAAAATCCTTTTCCAAAAACCGCTTGTATTCGCCGGGAGCGAGCGCCATGCCCTTCGGAGCATTATCGGCCTCGCCGATCTTCCAGATCGTTTTCTGCTGCGCAAATGCCTGCCCTAGCATGCAGGTGGCGACCAGCAGGACTGCCAGCGTTTTGGTGAGAAGATTTTTTTTCATGGAGTTTATGACAAGCGGGTTTTATGAAATAGTATGTTTATACAAACTATTCCCATATAAAGGTTTATCTAGCTTAACTAATACTCAAAATCAGCGTTTTTATCAAAAATTGGCATTCAACCAATTGCGCCACAAGTATAATGCATCCGGTTTGTATATACAAAGTATCCAAATTAATCTTCTGCCCCAACAGAACCATGATACCGAACCGAAGAAATTCGACACGCTGACTACGAAATAACAGCATCGAAATACTATATATTTACAAACCAAAAGCATCCTCGTTATGAACAGAGTATTGATCGCCGACGATCACGATATTGTCCGGTTCGGGTTGACCATGCTGATCCAGGAAACATTTCCCGGCTGCACGCCCGACGAAGCGTGGAATGCGGAGAGCGTGATGGCCATGATGAAGAAGAACGAATACCCGCTGCTCTTGCTGGACCTGGTAATGCCCGACACCGACCCCAACGCATTACTCCATCACATCAGGCACTTTCATTCCGATACCCGGGTGTTGATCCTCTCCATGAATGACGAAAGCCTTTACGGTGCGCGTTTCATCCAGTTAGGCGCACAGGGATACATTAAGAAGGACGCGCCGAAAGACGAAATCAAGAAAGCCATTCATACGGTACTGGCCGGCAAAAAGTATGTGAGTCAGGAATTGGGGGAAGTATTGGTGCAGGACTCGCTTGACGGGAAAAAGGGCAACCCGTTTGAAAGGCTAAGCGCCCGGGAATTTCAGGTAGCCATGCACCTTGTACAGGGCTATTCGCAAAAACAGATATCGGAAATGCTGCAAGTTCAGTACGGCACCGTGAATACGCTCAAACAACGGCTGTTTGAAAAATTGAATATCGAACACCACAAGGACCTTAACGAACTCTCCCTCATTTACGGGCTTTGACCGACGCTTTCTCCTGACGATCCACCTGGTGCAGCGGTATGCCACTCACCAAGACCGTCGTCCCCGCTCCTTCCCTGCTTTGGATCGTTAACCGTGCGTTCAGTCGGGCCGCGAAGTCGCCGATAAACTGGTAACCCAGCCGCTCCCCGGAATCAAACTCACCGATTGTCCCGGCTTTCCCGATCAGACCGTTGATCTTTTCGAGTACGTCGGGGCGCATGCCGTTGCCGGTATCCGACACCCTGATGACGCACGTCATATCGCTGTCCCTGCTACAATGGACGCTGATCGTCCCGTGATGCGTGTGCTTGTGCGCATTCTCGATCAGGTTGCGCAGGATCGCTTTCAGGAGCTCTTTGTTGGTATAAAGCGCGTACTCTTCTTCGGTTTTGAATTCGAAAGTATTGTCATGCAGTTTCAACAAGTCCCTGCAAAAAGCTTCGAGCTCGTCCACGAGCGATGTCAGCGAAAAGGCGGCTTTCTTCAAATTGAACTGTTCGTCCTGCACCCGCGCCCAGAGGCTGAATTCATCCACGAATGCATAAATTTTCCGGCTCGTGCGCTGCATCTGGCGGCTTATCGAACCTGCTTTTTCAGTTTGATCGGACATTACCGCCTCGTAGTTGGCCTCCGACAAATACCCCAGGAAATGCAGCGGCGACTGCAAATCGTGCCCTACCATCATCAGCATTTTCTCTTTGAGGCGGTTGGCATTGTTCAAATGCGCTGTCCGTGACGCTACCTCGTGCGCCAGTTCGCGGTTGCGTTGAAGAAGGTAGGCATATCTCAATTTGACGATCGCGTAGACGAGCAATGCGATCACCAGCAGCACGATCAGTTTGAAATACAATGTCTGGTAAAAAAATGGCTTCACAAACAGCGGAATGTTCGTCATCACCACATTGTTAATGCCGAAACCCGCCCGCTTCCGCAGTTGCAGGCTGTAATTGCCGTGCGTCAGATTGTTGAATACGACGGTATTGTCTTCCTTCAATGGCTGCCAGATGCTGTCGAGGCCCGTGAGCCGGTATTCGAGCTGCTGATTGGCGGGATTACCGAAAAACGGTGACGCTACCTGTACTTCCAGGTATTTGAAATCCGGTTCCAGATCGAGCGATCTGCCGGCGGGATATTGAGGTTGGCCATCCACAAGTAATTTATCGATGATGATTTTACTGACGGGAAGCAGTTCCTGAATCGCATCGGGCTGAAACTGTACCAGCCCGTCCATGGAGGGGAACGAAAATTTTCCGTTACCCAATACCACAGCCGACGGGGTACAGCTCCCGTTGAATTCATTCGTATTAAAGCCCGAATCGCGTTTGAAACACTGATAATATACTTCGCTAACCTTTCCCGCAACGAAAAGGTCGAGGTCCGCTTTCCGGCAACGGAACAAACCATTGTTGGTACTCATCCAGATAAACCCGTTTCGATCCTCCATAAACGAATGGACGTCTTTCAGCGAGCCGTATTTGTCCAGGGGCATTTTAATCACCCGTCCCTGCCTGATCGCATAGAAACCTTTGCCCGTCGTACCTACCCAGAGTACCTTGTTCCGGTCGAGATGCAGGGTTTCAACAACATCCTTTTCAAACATTTTATATTGAATTTGCTTACCGGTCTTCACATTCAACAGGGCGAGGATACGCATTCCGGCGATCCAGAAATTCTCGTTGTCGAGCGGCAGGAAGGTTCTCACAAGCTGCGTTTCGGCCCACCGCCCGGGCGCCGACCGCAGGGAATCCCCATCCACATAGCGCAGGTTTCCGACCCTCTGGGACGACAGCCAGATCCGGCCATCCGGCGTCTCCCTGATACAGTTACTCCCTATATGTTTAGGCCATGCTTTCAGTTCATTGAGGTTTTCGTCGAGTTCCACCAGCGACTGGTTGTAATGTACTTTATCGTCTATCACCGCTTTGTGCATCCAGTAGTGCCCGCGGCTGTCCCGGAGCACGCCGGCCGTCAGGTCCTTGATAAACGGCACGCCCCAACGCGACGATCCCGGATACACAATGCCGTTGTAGACCAACACACTGGAATCGCCGTAAGGCACCTGCGAGTAGAAGTTCCCGAAACCGTTGGTATGCTTATGAGTGGCGAACTGCTTGCGGCGCAGCAGGTATAACCCTTGCGTCGCTGTTCCGATCAATTGCAGGTTCAGCGCCGGATAATTACGAAAAAAACTGATATCCGTTATATCCGTTTCCAGAACCAGCGTCGCATTCACCGCATTAGGACCGGTTTCGGTCAGTTGGTAAATGGCTTTGCCGGTATAATACCAAAGCATATTGTCCTGTTCAAAGAGCGCGTACTGGCGGCCGGCATTATTCACAGGTGCGGCCAGGTGCGGAGGCAATCCGGTTATGCGGATATTTGACCTGTTTTTTTGGGCATCTATGGCGATCAATGACCCGTTATTTCCCAGAAAATAGCATTTATGGTTTAGCCTGCCCCAGAGATTCAGTCTATTGCCGGAAACCAGCTCCGGCACAATCATTTCCCACCGGACTTTACCTTTGGATGTGAAGGACAATGTGTGTTCCATGGCCCACAGGTGATCGTTCCGGAACAGGGGAATGCTCCGTGTGTACGCTTCTCTTTGTAACATTCTCAGATGGCCCGTGCGATCGAAAGTGTATTTCTGGAAGTCTTCGTCCACAAAGCATACTACCCCGGCCGTGTCCAGTTCGACGCGCCGCATACGGTTGGAATGCAAAAGCGGGTAACCATCCCTGTCATATACTTTGAACCGCTGCCCGTCGAAACGCACCATCCCGGCCTCCGTACCGATCCACAGAAAACCGTCTTTATCGAGCTGTAAGCCCTTCACGCTGTTCTGCGGCAATCCGTTTTCGCTCGTGTAATGCGTTACGTGGTAATCGGCGGTCGACGCAAACGACCGGGATGTTGCAAGAAACGCCACAAACAATACAATGGCTTTTCGAAAAGTAGAATAATGCATTTTTCCTGACGATAACGGGTGCACGCCCAAAAGATTTTTCTACAATATACAGCGATTTTGTATTGATATAACTACAAAATCATTCTACATATCGATACAATAAAAAGACAACTTTTATCACGAAAAGTTCTCTCACTTCCATACAAACCGGTTCACGGCCAAAAGCCAATTTTGACGCTGCTAATTTCAGCTCAACCAATCGTTTTTATTATGAAAAAGTCCTACGCTCTGCTTGCAGGCACTTTGCTTGCAATATCTTTTCAAACCCATGCCCAAACCAAGGTAGGCGGCGCCGGAGCGCCCGATAACAGCGCAATGCTCGAAGTGACCGGTGGAACGGGCAACAATAAAGGCTTACTGGCACCGCGGCTCACCACCGCACAACGCGATGCGATCGCAAACCCCGCGACCGCATTGATGATCTACAACACTACCACGAACCAGTTGCAGGTAAACACCGGCACGCCCGCCGCGCCGGTATGGACGTCTTCGACCGTCAGCAATGCCTGGAACCTTACCGGAAATGCGGGCACCAATATAGCCACGAACTACCTCGGGACTTCGGACAGTCAGCCGCTGGTATTCCGTACCAATGCCGCCGAACGTTTGCGGATCACAGCCGCAGGAAATATCGGCATCGGCAACGGCGCCCCCATTGCACCTTTGTCGTTTGCATCCGCATTAGGGACCAAAGTCGCATTTTTCGACGGCGGGAGCCCGGCCGATTTTCTCGGGATCGGCGTAAGTCCCACCCAGCTCAACTACCACACCGCCACCAACTCCTCGCACGTATTCTGGGCTGGCGGGACAAACGGGGACGGCACAGAGCTCATGCGGATTCGAAACGATGGTAGTGTAGGGATCGGCACCAACGCGCCCGGCGCGAAGTTGCATGTGGCCGGAACGGCAAGGATCACCGGCAGTACCGGCACGCCGACCACCATTGTCGGCCGCGACGGATCGGGCAACCTGGGCAATATCACTTTGGGAAGCGGTTTGTCCATCGTCGGAGGGGCACTGTCGGCTTCGGCAGGCACGGCGGGCTGGTCGCTGACCGGTAATGCGGGCATTAACCCGGCCACCCAATACCTCGGCACTACGGATGCACAACCGCTCCTGCTGCGTACCAATGCGGCGGAGCGGTTCCGGATCACTCCCGCAGGTAATATCGGTATCGGCAACCCGGCACCGGTTGTGCCCCTGGCCTTTGCCTCGGCGTTGGGAGCCAAGCTTTCATTCTTTGATAGCGGCGCTGCCAACCACGTTGGCTTTGGTGTAAGCTCGAATCAATTTAATTACCACACGGTCCCTGGTGCCGATCATGCGTTTTTTGCAGGTGGTAAAAACGGAGACGGTACCGAGCTATTCCGCATTCAGGGCAATGGCAATGTAGGCATTGGTACTTCTTCCCCCGTTGCGAAGCTGGACGTGAACGGTACGGCGCGCATTGCAGGCAGCGCGGGCACACCTGCTTTCATCACAGGGCGCGACGCGACGGGTAATGTGGGCAATATCACGTTAGGCACTAATCTTTCCCTGGCCAACGGCGTATTGTCGGCATCGGGCGGTGGCGCGAGCGGTTGGGGACTGACCGGTAATGCCTCCACCAACCCTGCTACCAATTACGTGGGCACTTCGGACGCGCAGCCGCTCGTCATGCGTACGAATGCGGCCGAACGTATGCGCATCCTGGCAGACGGGACCGTGAGCATCGGTACGGACACGCCCCATCCCAGCGCCAAGCTGGATGTAAGCAACGGGAATATGCACCTGTCGCCCCGGTACGGTATCCGCTGGGCCGAAAACGACGACGCCGAGCGCATTTACATGTACCCGGCTCTGGGATTGCCCGGCAATAACCTTTATGTGGAAGCGCGGGAGAATATGGTGTTCATCACCGACCGCAACAATACCCGGATTAACAGCAACGAAATTGGCTTTATATGGGCTACCAACGGAAGCTGGATCGATGGCAACACCCCGTCGGAATGGATGCGGCTGACTGATATTGGCAGACTGGGTATCGGTACCACGGCGCCGGCCTACAAACTGGATGTAGCAGGTGATATCAATGCTTCCGCCTCCGTGCGGGCCAATGGCGTGGTACTGACTTCCGATGCCCGTTTGAAACGCAATATCAGCAGCACACACCACGGTTTGGGCACCGTAATGAACCTGCGTCCTGTGGAGTATGACAAGAAAAACAGCGTGGAAGCTTCGGACTACAACCGCCACGAGATCGGGTTTGTTGCCCAGGAAATCAGGAAGGTGTTGCCATCGCTGGTCAGCGAAGGGAACGATGCACATAAAACGCTCTCCGTTTCCTATACCGAGTTGATCCCGGTATTGACGAAAGCCATTCAGGAGCAGCAGGCGCAGATCGAATCGTTAAAAGCGGAAAATCGGGAATTGAAAGATAGCCAGGCCGTTACCGCGCAACTCGTGGAGCGTGTGAAGCAAATGGAACAAATGATGGGGGTTAAAGCAGATCAGGGAGTTTCAAAGACTGTCAGCAAGTAATATTATGAAACGACTTATCATACTAACCCTGATTTCCGTCATCGCGGGCAATGCAAGTGGGCAAAACACGACCTATGGTGGTGCCAGCGCCCCGGCGACCGTCGACGGCGGCCGTTTCAGCGACTATTCTCCCGGCGGCACGGTCGTGCTTGCTGACGGTTCCGTCGCATTGGCCAACAATTCGGTTTACGAACACGGCAATAACCTGCTGCAAGTCAACGGCAGCTGGACAGCAACCGGCAGCCTCGACCTGTTCGTAGCGCCGGGGGCCAATACCATCAGCGGCAACATGGCCCCCAGCTTCTCCAAAGCACGATTCAACATCGGCGCGGGCAATACGATGGCCATTACCAACACCCAGGGCGTGAACATCACGGACAGTTTATACTTCAATAACGGGATTACCACAACGGCGCGCAATACACACACTATCAGCGCACTCCGTTTCGGTGACGGCGCTTTCTACACGGGTGGAAATACGGACGCGCAGCACGTCAACGGGTACGTCACAAAAACCGGCGACGACGCGTTCCTGTTTCCCGTCGGCAATGGAGCCGACCTGAGAACGGTGCTGATCTCGGCGCCTTCCGCCCCGGCCGCCATCAGCACCGCCTGGTTCGCCGGAAGCCCCGACAATGTGGCTGACCCGTCCGACGGCAGCACGCACAGCCTTACCGCGCTGGCCTCTTCCCTGAAAGCGGTAAGCCCCGTGGGTTTCTGGGATTGGGCGGTAACGGCCGGGAACGACGACAATATTTTCGTAACCGTTTCGATGCCCGACGTTTCCACATTCGCAATCCCGTCCGACCTGCGGCTCGCCGGTTGGGACGGCACCCGGTGGATTTCGCTGAGCGCATCCGGCAACGCCATTGGAAACACGGAGAACAGCACGCTCAGCGGCATTATTCCGGCAGGCGTTACCATCAGCGCTCTTGCCATCGGAAGCTCCGAGCCCCCGCTTCCCGTAACACTGGTGAGTTTCACGGCGCGGGCAGCGGAGCAAACCGCCCTGCTCGAATGGGAAACAACCGAGGAAGTGAATGCGTCCCATTTTGAAATCCAGCGCAGCAGCGACGCCAAGAATTTCGAAGCGATCGGCACAGTGGAAGCCGCCGGAGACAGCCGGGACCTGGTCAGCTACCGTTTCACCGACGCTTCCCCGCTGGCCGGTATCAACTATTACCGGTTGAAACAGATCGACCGCGCCGGGGACGGTCAGGAAGGTCCTTATTCGTATTCGCGCACGGTCTCGGTCCGGTTTGATGTGGATGTAAAAATCAGTGTTTACCCCAATCCCGCCACCGATCTGATCCGCATCGAATCGGCAGGTCAGCTGGGTACTGTTGAAATCTTCACATTGACCGGAGCCCGGCTCACCGGAGCCCGGCTCAGCGGAGCACAATCGCTTCAAAATCCTGGATCAGGTGCAGCTTGCGGATTTCAAAAAGAGATCAATATCAGCGCATTTCAACCAGGTATTTATCTTTTAAAAGTCAATGGACAGACTTTTAAAATTGTAAAACAATAGTGTATTAAAAAGCGCATGAATTCGGCAGGTCGCCGTTTTCATGCGCTTGATACAAATACATTCTTACGATCAGAGGTCAGCCAAAATTTCGTCGTAATCGACTTCAACAACGCCCATCGCGGTACCTTCAACCCGGTAAGTTGCAACATCGGTAATGCCGATGTAAGTGCCGAATACTGCTTTGATATAAGACTCGATGAACTCGTAACCTTCCGGCCAGAAAGCCTGTTTTCCGCCCGAAGCTATCGCGAGGTACACCTTCTTGTTTTTCAAACAGCCTGCCCTCGATCCGTCTTCATTAAATCGGTAGGTAAGCCCCACGCGCACCAGTTGGTCCAGCCAGGCCTTTAACGGAGCCGAAACGCCCAGGTTATGCATGGGCGTGCTGATGACAATGATATCCGCCTCATCCATCTCGCTGAAAATCGCGTTGGAATAGCGGAGCAAATGCTTTCCTTCCTCCGTGGCCGAATCCGCGTGTTTGTAGAACTCCCCGATGAGCTCTTCGTTCAGATAGGGCGGAGGCGATTGGATCAGGTCGCGCTCCACGACTGTGCCGATTTCTTTTCTGTCTGTTAACTTCCGGACGATGGCCGCGCTCAATGCCCGGCTGTACGACTGCCCGCCCCGCGCACTCGATGTAATGTGTAATGCCTTTTTCATGATTCCGATTACCGTTTGACACATGACGACCGGCATTGCGAAACGGGGACTCAGCAACCTCCGTTCATCCAAAATAGTTTGCTATCATGAAATCGAACTCGCATTTTGCATAAAAACTTAGCGATCATGGAAAAGAAAAAGCCATTTAAATTCTGGATTAACCTGGCGACTTTTTCGCTCGACATTATCAGCTTAATACGCTTGGCATTTCTTTAATTACCAAAAATTAACTGCTTAAAGCTGACCGGCATACTCGGTATCCCGGGTCCGGTATAATTGCTCCGGAACGGATGCCAATTTCGAAGGATGTACTTCACTGCCAAGCCCGTAAAAGCGCTGAAAACTCATCATCAGCGGCCGCCATTTATCAGGGTCGACGTGGTTGGGGTTTTGATCGGATACGATCGACTCGTCGAGATGCACGCGGAGAATTTTCAGTTCCAATGTGACACTCCGGATGTTTTCGATACCTGTTTCGGCAGCGAACGGGTGTATCGCCACGAAGGCCGCTTCCAGATGAACCGGGCATTCCATAACTCTCGGCGCATTTACAATCGTCGATAGAAGTGGCGTCAATCCGGCTTTCCCGAATTTGTCGGCTTCGTGCGTGTAGCCTTTCAACACCTTCCCGGCTGGTACCGGATCGCTTCCGGTGACTAGCGCAAGTCTGTCCACCGCCTCCACCTGGTCCACGGATGGCAGGTTAAGCACGCATTCCCGCGTACGCAGGATGTTTTCCGTGGTTTTGGAATGCGCCGCAATGCCGATCATGCAGCGGTAACCGAGCCAAAATGCGGATGATATGGGGGCAAGATTAAAAGTACGGTCGCTGTTGGTCGTGCCTACGAGTACAACGGGCGTACCGAAGTACAAAATTGAAGGATTGCTGAGATGATGCATTTTTCGCTGCTATTTTTCATCAAAACAGCCAAATATCCGGTTGCCCGCAAACCCGTTTCTTGCGGTGTCGGGTTTTCATCCATTCTTTCGGTGATTTGTAACTCAGGTGCGTCATATTCAATGAAACCACCCGACGGCTCGATGAATCTGCCATTCTACTCTATGAATGCTATATAAAATATATAACTTATTCATTTTGTGTGATTTAACATTCATTACAGGCAATCTGTCGTCGTTCCCTACCTCCCTGTCGATTCCGTTTTGCGGGACCGAGGAAGGCGATTAACATTGTATCGGAAGTCGGCAGCAATCCCGCTTCCGTTAATCTTAAACAATCACATTTAAATCATAAACAACCATGAAAACGCTCCTCGCATCAGTGCTACTAACATGCTCACTTGCCCTTTCTTCAAGTGTATTCGCCCAATCCGAAGCCGGGATTTCACACGCCATCGGAGACGATACCAAAACCCGTTTCTGGGTGGCATCGACTGAAAACGGAAAGATCGACGTCAGCGTCATCAAGTCGGAAAAGGAAGTTTCGGTCAATGTGGTCGATCAATTCGGGCATACACTGGCATCCAAAACGATTAAAAAATCCGAAAGCGCTACCCGGACAAGATTTGACCTGAGCCAGCTTCCCGACGGCCCGTACAAAGTCGTGTTGATCGACGGTAAAGATAAAGAAGTGAAAACCATCGAGTTGAATACCCAGGCTGTGGAAGCCCAGCGGGTCGTATCTTTGGGATAATACAAATTTCAACAGGATTATATCGAAATGTAGGCGGGGCGTCGTGAATACGCCCCGCATTTGATATGCGCTGTTTTATTTGCCTACAATTATTTTAAGGGACTGGGCCTTACCGTCATCGAACGTGAGTTTCAGTGTATGCAAGCCACCAGACAACCTGCTTACGTCGATCCCCCGGGGACCGACGATGCCGGTTTCAAGCATTTTCATGCCTGACCCATTGTAAATAACGGCTTCCCTCACATGACCGTAGTCCTCCACAAACAGCGTTTCACTGGCCGGGTTAGGGTAAACGTTTGCGTAGCCCCGGTTACCAAAATCCGCACGCTGAACCCGGCTATATGCAAATGTTCCATCGCGATCAACCATTTTCAAACGGTAGTAATTGATCCCCGGAGCAGGTCCGTGGTCCTGGTACTGGTAGGCTCTAAGTACCGTGCTTTCACCGTTTGACGCCTGTCTCCCGATGGCCTTCCACGTTTTGCCGTCTGCGCTTTTCTGAATTTCAAAATAGTCGCTATTCGTCTCTTCGGTGGTCGACCACGTCAGCAGCGCGGCGGATGCCTCCCTGGTCACTTCGAAGGAAACCAATGTGACTGGCAGGCTTACGCAAACCGCGTCGAAGGTATCGCCGGTGATCGTCCAGTTTTTGGTATTCACGAGAAAATCCCTCGCTGCTGACGCTTCCGGCCCATAGCTGAGACCGGTCGCAGCAAGGGACCGCGCCGCGGGGGTCGATGGATTGTTTGCCCAGCCTATTAGCGTGCTGGTATAAGTGGGACAACCGATACCACTGGGGATGAGCATATTGCTTATATCAACGGAAGCATTCAATGTCCAGTTGCCCAGATTTTGATTGAATGCAGTGGCATTCTCGAACATATGTCCCATGTTGGTTACCTTGCTTACATCCCAGTCCGAAAGGGGCTGATTGAAGGCGGACGCTCCGTAAAACATATAGTTAGTTGCGGTTGCATTACCGACATTCCAGCTGTTAAGCGGCTGATTGAAGGATGTTGCACCGACAAACGTGCTATTGAAATCGGTCCCCTTGCTCACATCCCAGTCGCCCAACGGCTGATTGAACGATGAAGCATTATAAAACATCCCGCCAAAACTGGTCACGTTGCCGACATTCCAGCTATTAAGGGGTTGATTAAAAGCCGTGGCCCCAAAGAACATGCTGAACATGTTGGTGACGCTGCTCACATCCCAATTATCCAGCGGCTGATTAAACGACTCGGCTCCTTCAAATGCGCTGACCATGTTGGTAACCTTGCTCACGTCCCAGTTGTTCAATGGCTGGTTGAATGCCGGCGTCCCGCGCAATACAAAACTCATGTCGGTCACCATACCGACGTCCCAGGAATTCAGGGGCTGATTGAATGAGGTCGCGTTCGAGAACATGCCATACAGGTTAGTGACCTTGCTCACATTCCAGCTACCGATGGGTTCGTTGAACAGCGGACAATTTGCGAACATCTGATTCATATCGCGGACATTACTCACATCCCAGTTTTTCATATTGGGTGCGCTGCTCAATAGCGTACAATGCGCAAACATCCCGGCCAGGGTAGTCAGGTTGGTGAGTACGGGACTATCCGTCGCCGTGATCGCAGACAAATTGATACAATTTTCAAATGTTAATTCCAAAGAATTCCATGCGGTTGTACCCCATTGCTCGATTGTAAGCAGTTGTGCAGGAGTATTGGCTCCGAAATAGATGCTATTGAGAGGAGCGGGCGACCTGGGCCGGAAGGCAAGACGATATTCGCCGGGGGCAGGCAGCGTAATGAAGACGAAACCATCGTTAAAGGGGGATATTACACCGGACGTTCCGGCAGGAATACTTTCATAATACACATCGAAGTGCCCACTGGCAAACACAGCTACCTTCGGTTCTTCGGCTATGTAAATGTTCGTCTTGACGGTAACCACAAGATCAGCGGGAGTAACCTGGGCTTCAACAACATGCGACCCGAATATGCACATGATCAACAACGCCGGAAGGTGGCATTTACGGCATTTTTTTGCTGCGGAAAAGTATATGTTTAACATCGGCTCCGGATTAAAATTGAAAACATTTCTAGTCTCGAATTTCCAATTTTACCGATATCTGAATGTATTGATTTCAACTACGCTTTTGTAGATAATACGCGACAAAAAAGCGGCCGGCATCCATCCATGCCGGCCGCTGTGTCAGGTATTAAAACGTTAAAGAACGTCGCTGATCATTTTGTTGACCAGCAGCCATTTACCGCCGATTTTGTGAAAGGAAAGATATTCGTGATAAAGAAAATCATACATTCTCACCCTTACCTCGGCCACGGCAATGGAATGGGTGACCCGGACATCAAGCACCTCTCCCTTGAACGGCTTATCTGAATCCCTGGGGCTCTGGCGGTTAGCCACGCCGTCGAGGTACTCGGCGAGTGTTTTGGCATAAGGCTGCCCTTTCACGTCGCCCCAGAGCAAGGTACCTGGGTGATATACTTTGCGAAGCCGTTCCACATCTCCGGTGTAAATGCCATTGAAATAGTCGTTTTCCAATGTTTGGGAGATGATCAATGAATCTGACGTTTCCATAGTCTTCTGTATTTGGGCCATGCTGCCATAATGGAACAACAGCATGGCAATGAACAGGATGTTTTTCATGGGATCACTATTTCACGCGGAGCGATTGAAACGCGGCACGTAATTCTTTGGTAAATGCCTCAGGCTGTTCCCAGGCTGCGAAATGTCCGCCCTTTTCCAGCTTGTTGAAGTAGATCAGTCTGGGATAGGCCCGTTCGGCCCAGGTGCGCGGTACGGCGTAGATCTCGTCGGGGAAGGCACTCACGGCGACGGGTATTTTCAAACCTCTCGGATCGAAGAAACCGCCCGTAGCACCCTGCGAAGCCTCCCAGTAAAGCCGGGCCGACGAAATACCGGTGCGGGTAAGCCAGTACAGGGTAATGTTATCGAGAATATCGTCCCGCGTGAGACCTTCTTCTTCTCCCGCGAACACGCGTGTGATGAGTTTGTAGCTACGGTCGTCGTGATCCAGCATCCAGGCGGCGAGGCCCACCGGCGAATCGTCGACGGCGTACAAGGTCTGTGGACGCAGGCTCATTTCGCTGGCGTAACCCAATCCTTTTTTGTAGAAGAAATCCAGCTGTCCGTAGGCAATTTGCTCGTCTGCGGAAAGCCCGGCGGGTTTGTTACCGGATGCCAATGCCTTCGAAATGTCGGCCGGGACGGTGGCGGCCATATTGGTATGGATACCGAGCAGTGCGGCAGGGGCAATCAACGCCATATTTTCCGAAATGGCATTTCCCCAGTCACCGCCCTGCGCAACATATTGCTTGTAACCAAGCCGGTCCATCAGCGTGATCCACGCTTTCGCGACGCGGACGGGGTTCCAGCCGAGTTCCGCAGGTTTGCCGGAGAAACCGTGTCCAGGAATAGAGGGGATTACCACATCGAAGGCATCCTCCGCTTTACCGCCGTATTTCACAGGGTCGGTCAGCGGGCCGACGATTTTCAGTTGCTCGATCACCGAGCCGGGCCAGCCGTGCGTGATGATGACCGGCAATGCATTTGGATACTTCGAACGGACGTGGATAAAGTGAATATCCACGCCATCGATGTTGGTTACGAACTGTGGCAATGCATTCAGCCTCGATTCGACTTTGCGCCAGTCGTATTTCGTGGCCCAGTAACCGGCAAGCGCCTTCATCGTGGCAAGTTGCACGCCCTGGGTTTCGTCTTTCACGAGTTCACTGTCGGGCCACCTCGTGGCTGTAATGCGATGTTTGAGGTCCGCGAGCTCCGCATCGGGAATGTGGATTTTATAGGGGCGGATGGATTCATCCCCGCGCGAGGCGGACTGGGCATTGACCGGGGCCGCGATCGCCAGCCCGGTGGCCAGCAGACTCGCGGCAATTATGTGCTTTTTCATGTTACTTCATGTCTAAAATTCTGACACAAAGGAACATGGGAACAGGAACTTCATTGCGTGACTTACATCACAATTCTACGGCTTCGTTTTTCATTCAATTTCCACCACTTTGGGAAAATCGACCGGGATTTTCGTCAACGCGTACACATAATTGGTGAACGTGCGCAAAGTCACCAGCGAAATAAGGTCCATCAGCCCGGCTTCGTCATAACCGGCTTCGAAAAACGCATCCCTGACCGCGTCGCTGACGTTCGCTTTGTTTTCCGCAATGGCTTTCGCGAGCTGAATGGCCGTATGCAATTTCGGATCGGCGGCATCGCCTTTGCGGAAACCGATGATTTCCTCGTCTGTAAAACCTCTCTTGCGCGCGAGTATCGTGTGTGCGGCAAGGCAGTAGTCGCATTGGTTTACCTGCGATACGACGAGGTAAATCGCCTCTCTTTCCTTCGCATTGAAGACCCCGTGGCCGAGCGCGTCTTCAAAGTTCATCATCGCTTTCAGGGAAGTCGGCGAATAGCCGATGGTCGCGTACAGATTGGGCACTCTGCCCAGCCGTTTCGAAAAACCATCAAAAATTTCCTGTGATTCAGGGCTTACCTGTTCGCGGGCAGGGACTGAAATAGTTTTCATTGCTTCAAAATATAAGTATTAAGTTGAAATGCGAAAGCTACCGGCTGGTGCTGTGCTTTGCTGCAAATATGGCAAAATCGGCAAGCACTTTTTGCGATGCGCCGGTATCGATATCCATAAAAGGCCAGACATGCTGCTCGCCCTCGAAAGTGATCAGTTCGGCTTCCACCCCGGCGGCCAGAAAGTTGCGGTGCAATTGGATGCTGTCGTCTTCCAATATCTCGGCCGTACCGCAAAGGATCAGCGCGGGCGGTAATCCGCTCAGGTCCGCATTCACGGGCGATACAAGGCCGTCCGCCCGGCCCCTGTTTCCTGCATATAAGCCAGCTGCCCATTGCAGGTATTCGCGGGTCAGGACCGTGTCGGCCAATTGGTTACGGGTATAGCTGTCATTGTTGCATTCGAGGTCTGTCCAGGGCGAAATCACCATGCTGTACCGCGGCATGGGGCGGCCGGCCGCTTTCAGGCCGAGCTGCGCGGCAACGGCCAGGTTACCGCCGGCACTGTCGCCGATGATCCCGAAAATGAGGTCGGGATGTTCTGTCAACAAGCCGGTAATGGCTGCAACGCAATCGTTTAGCCCTGCGGGAAAAGGATTTTCCGGCGCCAGTCGGTAGTCGATCATCAGTACATTCCGTTTCAGCGCCGAGGCAATGTGGCTCACCATCGGGGCATGCGACCGGAGCGAGCCATAAATAAACGCCCCGCCGTGGATAAATACCGCCACTTCGCCCGCGAGCGTCCCCGCAGGCCTCACCCACGTACACGCAACGCCGGCAATGGAAGTGGTTTCGAATTGAACATTTCCGGCGGCCGGATATTGGCTTCCCAGCATATCGAAGCCCGCGCGTCCTGCAAGTAATGTTTCCATAGTTTCGTTGATTGGCGACAAAATTCTGTGTCGGGCAGCGGAAAAAAAATTAAGTTATCTTAGTTTTTTCAACCGGTACATCGACGGAACTTTGTCCATTTGCACCCCCAAAAATGCCCACACAAGATGACCACGCCATTTGCCAGCATACTCGCGAACATAAAAAGATATACGTCATTCACGCCGCAGGAAGAGGAGGAATTTTGTGCACTGCTGAGCATCAGGAAGGTCAAACGGAAAGAATATCTCCTCCGCGAAGGCAACATCTGCGATTGTGAATACTATGTCAATTCCGGCTGTCTCAGGACCTATCACCTCGATCCGAAAGGTGTTGAGCATAACCTGTATTTCGCGATTGAAGACTGGTGGACGTCCGACCTGTACAGCCGCACCACCCGCGAGCCGACCCATTGCAATATCGTAGCCCTCGAAGATTCGGAAGTGGTGCAGATCACCCAGGACGACCTGGAAGCATTTGCATTGCGCGTGCCGGCCATCGAGCGTTTTTTCAGGATATCCTACCAGCAATCGTTGATCAACCAGCACCTCCGGAACCTGCGGATGCTTTACATGAACGGCCAGGAGCGCTACATCCATTTCCGCACCAACTTCCCCGAGCTCGCCAACCGCATCCCGCAAAAGCATATCGCGACATTCCTGGGCCTCACACCGGAGTTTTTCAACACCATTCATGCGAAGGTTTTGCGGTTGCCGGGCTTAAAGTGATAAATTGGGGCTGTAAAAGTTTTCCCTGAATATTCGCCAAGATATGCGCTTCGAAAATGACGATCATGAAAAGATAGGAATCCATGAACTGGACGCAGGGAACTATCAGGAAATCTATGACGTGCAGGCAACGGATATGACGTTCATATGGAACGTCGGGAAACGCATGGAGATCACCGTCGATAAAATCACCTACCAGCTCGCGCGAAATCAGATCATTTTCCTTACCGAGTTTCACCAGATCGACAGCGTCGAGCTGGAAGCCGCGAGAATGGTGCGGTTTAACCAGCCTTTCTATTGCATTGTAAACCACGACAACGAAGTAGGTAGCAAGGGATTTCTTTTCTTTGGCGCGTCGGGCGTGCCTATCGTGTCGGTCGACGAACACGCGCTGCGGGCATTCGAGGTTTCGTGGGAGATGTTTTGTACTGAAATGCTTTCTTCCGATATACTGCAACGGGATATGCTGCAATGTATCCTCAAAAGGATGCTCATTCTGTCGGCCCGCATTCTGCGGCGGTCTTCCAATTTCCACAAGCTCGAAACAAGTCAGAGCGACCTCGTCAGGGAATTTAACTACCTGGTAGAAAAGCATTTCGCCATGCACCATGATGTGGCGTTCTACGCTTCCAAGCTCAACAAATCGCCCAAAACGATTTCCAATCTCTTCTCGGTTTTTTCCAGCCGCGGACCCCAGAATATCATTCACGACCGCATTATGCTCCACGCGCGCCGCCAGATCGGCTATACCAGTTTGTCGATCAAGGAAATCGCCCATGAGCTGGGGTATGACGACATCCAGACGTTCAGCCGTTTTTTCAAAAACAAGGAAGGCATCTCGCCGGTCCAGTACCGGGAGAAAATCCTGCAAACCGCCGGTATAAAAGGAAAAATTGACAACAATTCAGGAATTGCTGCCTAGTATCGGTAACATGGAAAGATGCAACTTTGGGACATGAAATCATTAGGATTTCCTAACCAAAAATCGCATCATGAAAAGAATAGCAATCAATGGATTTGGCCGCATCGGGCGCGCCGCGCTTAAAGTAATTTTCGAAACCGACGACCTGGAACTGGTGGGTGTCAACGACCTGATGGATATCCAGAACGCCGCGTACCTGCTCAAATACGACAGCAACTACGGCAAATACGAAAAAGAGGTTAAAATCGAAGGGGATACGCTGCTGATCGGCGGCAAACCCGTGAAATACCATAGTATCAGGGAAATCGAAAATCTTCCGTGGAAGGCACTCAACGTCGACATCGTGATCGAGAGTACCGGGATTTTTACCAATCAGGCGGCAGCCGAAAGGCACATTACCGCCGGCGCGAAGTTTGTCGTGATCTCGGGCCCTACCAAAGATACGCCCACTGTCGTGCATGGCGTGAATACGGAGGACGGCAAAGTGGCGGTATTCTCCTGCGCGAGCTGTACCACCAACAATATCAGCCCTGTAATCGAAATTTTAGGCCGGAGACTCGGCATCAAAAAAGCGATTTTGAATACCGTTCACGCGTACACGGCATCGCAAACGATCGTGGACGCACCATCCAAGCGCGAACCGCGCATGGGCCGCGGCGCAGCGGTCAACCTGGCTCCCGCCGCTACCGGCGCTGCCGTTGCAACGACGAAGGCATTGCCGCAATATGCGGGCAAGTTTGACGGCGTCGCGATCAGGGTACCGGTGCCCGTGGGATCTATTTCCGACATCACTTTTATTGCCGAACACCCGACCACAGCCGAGGAAATCAACAATATCCTGATCGAGGAGGCTGCCACCGAGCGATATGCGAAAGTACTGGCCGTGACCGACGAACCGCTGGTATCAAGCGATATTGTCAAAAGCCCTTATGCGGCGACGGTCGACCTCGAAATGACGCGCGTCGTGGACGGCGACCTGGTGAAGGTAATGGCCTGGTACGACAACGAATGGGGTTTCACCAATCAGATGATCCGACAAATCCAGTCGATTTAAACTGGTAATTTTCAACCGGTATAAAATTCCACTGTTATGAACTATTCAGCGCTTGCGTTTTCGGACGGCATCAAGGCCATTCAGGAAAGAATGGGCAGCCGGAACGCCTATGAACGGGTGCAAAAGGCGAGCTTCACCGACGGGCTGACGATCGTCGAAACCCGTTTCATTTCGGACATGGACAGCTTTTACATGGCTTCTTTCGGCGAGAACGAATATCCTTACATCCAGCACCGGGGCGGTCCGAAAGGCTTCATCAAGGTGATCGACGCGCAAACGATCGGAATAGTTGATTTCAGTGGAAACCGGCAATATATTTCAGTTGGTAATATCACACATAATCCCAAAGTGTCGCTGATCCTCGTCTCCTACCCGCTCCGTGCGCGGTTGAAAATCTACGCGGAGGCGGAGATCGTGGCCATCAGCGATAACCCTGAGCTGTTCGAGTTGCTCAAACCGGAAGATTATCCGGTCAAGCCCGAACGGTTGCTGCTCTTCCATATCAAAGCCTACGATTGGAACTGTCCGAAACACATTACCCCGCGATACAGTCCGACGGACATCGAGCAGATCACCAATTTCCAGGATGTTTATATTCAAAGGCTGGAACGGGAGATCGAAATGCTGCGGGAAAAAGTGAAGGAGTAGCCAGGTAGCTATTGTAATAAATGTAAATATCAAACTAAAAAATATAACTTTGTCAAAAATGTAAACTTGACACCTCTTCACTGAAATGCCGTATAGCCAACAAGTTTCTGATCAGCAATTGCTGGAAGCTTTATGCGCCGGGCATGAGTGGGCCTTTACGGCCATTTACGACCAGTATTGGTATCCGATGTACAAGGCTGCATTCCACAAATTAGGCCAAAGGCACATTGCCGAAGAGATCGTGCAGGACATTTTCACCCGCCTCTGGAACGAGCGCCGGAACCTGCACACGACCACACTGAACTACTACCTTTTCTCCGCGGTCCGGTTCGAAGTCATCGACCACATCCGCAAAGCCGGGCCGAGAAGCCGGTACCTGGCCTATTATCAGGCATTTGCGAGCCGGCATGAGCATTATACGGAAGACGAGGTCGCCTATAATGAGCTGTTGCGTAACATTGACGAGAGCCTGAAACCCTTTCCTGAAAAAACACGTGAAATCTTCAAACTCAGCCGGATAGAGAGCTGGACCGTCGCGCAGATCGCCGAATTCATGAACCTGTCGGACAAAACGGTCGAATACCACCTCGGCAAAGCTTCCAAAGCAGTCCGCGAGTATCTGAACGAGACTTTGCTCCTGCTGCTCCTCAGTATTTTCTCCTAGCATTCCCCGTTGCATTATTACAGGAAGTTTAATCCAAATCCCTTCATTTTACATAAACTTTCCAAGTTATTTTAAAAACATTCAGGGATAACCCGTGATCAATACGGTTTAGAGGTTGAATCAGACAAAAAGACAAATCTGAGCCAGCCACCCCTGAACCTATGAGTTACGACGAAATCGAAAACCTGCTTCTGAAATACCGCGAGGGAAGATGTACGCCCGCGGAAAAGGACCGCATCCATGAATGGTACGACCAGGTCCAAAGTGGCGCGCCGCAAACCGAGCTTTCGGACACCGAAAAATCAATCCTGAAAGCCAGAATGTGGAACGCGATCCAGCAGGAAAGAAAATCCCCCGAAAAAACCAGAACATTTTTACCACGCCCGGTTATCCTGCGCATGTTTGCGTCGGTCGCCGCGGTACTGATCGTCTCCCTCTCCCTGTTTTACTTTTTTTCAGACAAACCCGCTTCGCATGCGGCCGTGGCCGGGAAGTTGCTCCTGGAAGCGAAGGGGGAAGGCCTGATCTCTACCGCTAACAATACCACCCGGCCCATGCGCATCAGGCTGGCCGATAGCAGTGAGGTCACCCTCGCGCCCGGTGCAGGACTCACCTATCCCCGCAAATTTTTAGCTGGAAAACGGGAAGTTCAACTCCAAGGCGACGCGTTTTTTAACATTACCAAAGACAGCCAGCGGCCGTTTTTCGTGTACAGCGGCAAGCTCGTGACACGCGTGCTCGGTACGAGTTTCTGGGTGAAAGAAGGAGGCGAAGCGCACCAGATGCAGGTGGAGGTGGTATGCGGGAAGGTGTCCGTATTTGAAAACGAAAGCATTGATACGCCGGAACCATCTTCCGGGGCCAGGCATCAGTTCAACAAAGGCGTGATCCTGACCCCGAACCAGCGTGTAACCTATTTCGAAGAAAGCGGGCATTTGATGACCAGCCTCGTCGACCAGCCGGTACTGCTCACCGCCCACGCCGCCCTGCCTCCCGCGATTTACAAGAACATGGCCATGCCGGAGATTTTCCAACGCCTGGAAGATGCCTACGGGGTGGACATCGTGGTATCGGGCGAAGCCGTGAATGAATGTACGTTCACCGGCGACCTTACCAACATGTCGCTGTTCGACCAGCTCGACCTGATTTGCCAGTCCAACGACGGCTCCTACCAGGTTCAGGGAACACGAATCCTGATTTCGGCGGCCGGCTGCAAGTAACTTTTGTTTAACCTAAATAAAACCTTATGCGATAAACCTGTCCAAAAGCCCAAAAAGAAACCGGCAGAAAGCTACCCTGCCGGTCAGTACTGTCCCGCCGCCGGGAATCCGCCAAGATGCGGCTGCGGGGTATTCATTAGTTATAAAAACCTGTCTAAACTATGAAAAAAAACCGATACCGAAAAAACCGGGCATCGCTCTGCTTGCTCATGAGAATTTCTTTGGCCCAGCTTATCTTTTCAATCGTTTTTTCCAGCCTCACCTACGCGGCGCACGTCAGCAAGGCGCAGGAGGTGCTGGAACGGAACGTAACGCTCCACGCCGACAAGGTGGAACTGTCGACGGTGCTCGACCAGTTGGAGCAAAAAGCGAACGTAAGGTTTGTGTACAGCAATAAGGCAATCCGCGCCGAGCGCCCGGTCGCGATCCATGTTGTTAATCAGAAACTGTCGGTGGCATTGCAAACATTGCTCGCCCCTCTCCAGATCACCTACCAGGTTACCCCGTCGGGACGTATCCTGCTCAAAGCCAGCAAGGAATTGCAAACCAAAAGTGCCGGGCAACTCACGATCCAAATGAGGGATATGCTCGCGCAGGTGCTGAAAGGCAAGGTGAGCGACGAAAACGGCGAAGGCCTCCCGGGCGTGAGCGTACGCCTGAAAGGCACCCAACTGGGTACATTGACCGACGCCTCGGGAAACTTCGAATTCGAGGTCAGTAATGTGGAAGCGGTGCTGGTTTTCAGTTTTGTAGGTTACAAAACGCAGGAAATCGCTGCGGGCGACAAGGCGGTGATCAATATATCGATGGTACCGGACGATAAGTCGCTGAACGAGGTGGTCGTGATCGGTTACGGCAGCTCGCGGAAGCAGGATGTGGTCGGATCTGTGGATATTGTTTCCTCCAAAGACGCCGGCGCCACCACCGCTACCAACCCATCGCAGCTGCTCATCGGGAAATCGGCGGGCGTGCAGGTATTGCAGTCGAACGGTACGCCGGGCTCCGACGCCCAGATCCTCATCCGCGGTACCGGCTCATTCACGGGCGTCGACCCCTTGTACGTGATCGACGGTATCCAGGGCAGCAAAACAATGTTCAACACGCTGGCGACACAGGATATCGAAAACATTACTATTCTGAAAGACGCCTCATCGACAGCCATTTACGGTTCCGCCGCGGCGAACGGCGTGGTGATCATCACTACCAAAAGAGGAAAATCAGGCGCGCCGCGCATTAATTTCAATACCCAATGGGGCGTTGCGAAGGCCTGGAAGACGCTCGATCTGCTGAATGCATCACAGTACATCGACCTGCTGAAAGATTTTGCGGCAACGACCAACTCGGCCTTGCCCGCGAAATTCAGTACTTCGGAGGTAACCACCGACCGCACCGACTGGCAGAAAGAGATTTTCAGATCGGGGCTCGTCTCTCAAAATGATTTGAATATCAGCGGCGGGGGCGAAAAAGTGGCTTATAATTTCTCTCTGGGTTATATCAAACAACAGGCCATTGTAAAGAACTTTGCCAACAGCAGGCTGAATGCACGCTTTGCATTGGACGAAACCCTGGGCCGCTTCCATCTGGGCCAGAGCCTGAATATCCGCTACACGAAAGACGACGGCCAACTGGCCAGCATTTCCGATGCGGTATATTATGCGCCCTACAAGCCCATTTACGACCCGACTATTCCCGGCGGCTATTCCAATACCACCAACGTAGACGATTTCAGCAATGGTAACAACCCGCTCGCGGCCATTAACCTGAACCACCCGATCAATACCGGCTTCGTGTTTTTCCCGCAGGTATTTGCCGAAGTGGATATCATTGCCGGTTTGCGGTTTCGTACGCAGCTTTCGGCCGAGATCGGCGGCGGCAAGAACCGGAGCTACCAATATGGCTACACGGCAGGTAACAACCTGACCAATCCGCAACAGGCTACATTAGGTTTCAGCAACTATTCCTTTTACACGCTGGAAAACTACTTTTCCTATAACAAGGTATTTGGCAAACACAGTGTTTCGGCCACGCTCGGTAACAGCTACCTCGATCCGGGCAATTCATCCGGCCTGAATGCGACCGGCACCAAAATTCCGAACGACGCCATTCAGAACATCAGCGTGGCGCAATCACAGGCCGTTACCGGTTCCAATTACGGCTATGCGCGCTCGTCGGTAATCTCCTATTTCGCACGTTTGGGCTACACTTTCGATAACAAGTACATTCTCACGGGAAGTTTCCGCCGCGACGGTGCTTCGAACTTCGGTGCCAACAACCGTTTCGGGAATTTCTACGGCTTCGGCGCCGCCTGGCGCTTTGTGGATGAGGAGTTTGTTAAAAACAACCTGAATTTCCTGAGCGACGGCAAGGTACGTTTCGGGTTGGGAAGAACGGGTAACAACACGATCCCGACCACCGGCGTGACCTCCGTACTGACTTACAGCGGTAGCCCCAATGGTAACCTGGTTTATTCGCTGGGTACCAATGAAGGATTCTCACCTGGTACCACCATTAATACGCTGTCCAACCCCAACATCCGCTGGGAATCGACCGACCAGACGGACATCGGCCTCGACCTCGGTTTCCTCAGCAACCGGCTGACCGTTGCCGTGGATTGGTATAACCGCAAAAGCTCCGGCTTGCTCGTGAGCGTACCGGTATCCGGAAGCACCGGGGCGTCGGCCAGTGGCGGGCAACCCAGCAAATATGCCAATGCAGCCAGCGCGCAAAATAAGGGCGTGGAGTTCTCGGTCGGCTACCGCGATCAGGCACGGGGTGGTTTCCAGTATAATGTAAACGCGAATTTGGCCTACAACAAAAACACCGTCAACTCCCTTGGAAGCGAGTTTGCCGCACCTATTCAGGCGGGGGCATTTAGTAATCTTCCTACATTTACCTACACGGCTGCGGGTTCGGCCATCGGGTCGTTCTTCGGTTATGAAGTATCCCATGTAGCGAAAGATCAGGCGGAAATCGATGCATTGAATGCGAAAGCAGCCGAGCAGGCAGGCGATGCCACTACCAAGTACCAGGCAGGTTTGCTCCCCGGTGACTTTATTTTCAAAGACCTCGACGGCGACGGCAAGGTAACCTCCACCGACCAGAAGATCCTGGGTAACCCAATTCCCAAAATCGTGTACGGTTTCAATGCTGGGGCCAGCTACAAAGGATTTGATCTGAATGTGGTGGTTTCGGGTGTTACGGGTCTGAAGATTTTGAATGCATTCAAATTCGTGACCGACAATGAATCGACGGGGCACAATGCTTCCACCGAAATCCTCAAAAGATGGCGCAAACCCGGCGATGTGGCCGAGCTCCCGCGTGCGGGCCAGAGCGCAACGGGCGACGGTAACCTTCGCCCCTCCGACTGGTGGCTCGAAAACGGTGCCTACCTCCGCGTGCGTAACCTGACGCTGGGCTATACCCTGCCCCAGGGCGTGATCGAAGGCATTGGCGGCGGCAAGGTATTCAAGAACATCCGGGTGTACGCGGCAGCGCAAAACCTGCTCACCTTCACCAAATACAAAGGTTATGACCCGGAGGTAAGCACCCAGAACGGCGGCAGCTACATCTTCTCGCGCGGTATCGACGACCGATTGCAGTTGCCGCAGCCGAGAACATTGCTTTGCGGCTTGCAGCTAGGGTTTTAATGGTTAGGAGAAAACTTATTTGAAGTGAACATGAAAAAGATCATATATTTTCTGACAGGAATCATTGCTGCTTTCCAGCTGGCCGGGTGCGACGAATCCAAACTGGAACTGGAAAGCCAGAGCGCCTACGATTACAACACCTACTTTACATCGTCCGAAGGGCTCAACCAGGCGGTGATCGCGACGTACGCCACATTGCTGCACAACGGGCTGTGGTCACGCGAGTACTACTTTATTTTTGACCTGCTCGGGTACGAAGCCAAGAAAACGACCAACCTGCAAGGCGACATGGCGCAATTGGCCGACTACTCTTTCGGTACCAGCCAGGCGCAGATCGGCCAGCTTTGGAACAGCCTGTACCGGTTGATCCTCCGGTCGAATGTGGTAATCGACCGGGCGGGCGTATGGAACCCGGCATCGGCCGCCGACCAGCAGGCAGCGAAGCAATACATTGCCGAAGCGCGGTTTCTGCGGTCGTATGCGTATTTCAACATTGTCAATTTGTGGGGTAAGGCACCGCTGATCACCGCTTACGACAGTACCGTAGCCAATAACTACCCTTCCCGGGCATCCGCGGAGGCAATCTGGGCGACCATTGAAAACGATTTGAAACTGGCGGCAGCGGATTTGCCGGTAACCTATGACGCCGCTACCGGCCTCGGCCGGGCTACCAGAGGCGCCGCGGTGGCATTGTTGGGCAAATCCTATTTGTACCAGAAAAAGTGGGCACAGGCGGAAACGACGCTGGCACAGCTGACGGCCGCGCCTTTCACGTATTCGCTCGACCCGTCGTACGAAAACCTTTTCAGTTCCACCAACCAGAGCAGTCCTGAAAACATTTTCCAGATCATGAACGCCAAATGGACCGACTGGGGCATTGGCAACCAGTACTACGTGTTCGGCGGGCAGGAAACATGGGGCGGTAAAGCGACGCATTCCGACCGTGCGCAGGAATATGGTTTCAAGGATTGGTTCAACGTTTACATATCGACGACGACCGTTAAATCATTCCAATACCCCAATCCCGCCACCAATGCCAATTACACGGACCCACGTGCGAAGTTCACCTTCTACGGCAGCAAGGAAAGCGGCGGCGATACCCAATATTGCCAGAAATGCACCGGCGGCCCGATCGACTTCCCATTCAAGGCGGATGATCCGCAGGGGTATTATGTCTGGAAAAAATACCAGTACTATAACGAAGTGGCGTCTTACGGCGGACCGGCAAGCTCCATTAACGGACAAGTGATCCGTTACGCCGACGTGCTCCTGATGCTCGCCGAAGCGCAAATCCAGCAAGGAAAAACCAGTAACGAAGCGCTGGCGCTGATCAACCAGGTGCGGAAACGCTCGGGCGCGGTAGCTTACACCGCATTAGGTGCGCAAGCCGACGCCATGAAAATCATCATGCGCGAGCGCCAGGTAGAGCTTTGCGGCGAGCAAAGCCGCTATTTCGACCTTATCCGCTGGGGCATCGCCAAGCAGACCATCAATGCGCAACGCGCCACCGAACCGGGCGATGGCAAACAGCCTTTCCAGGACAAAAACGTACTTTTCCCAATCCCGGATGTTGAAAAAAACTATAATCCGAACGTTTCGAAGGATATAGCGAACGGCTGGAACTAAGCCGGCACGATTGAAAAGAGGTTGTATCGCGTTTGATACAACCTCTTTTATTTCTCCCAAACACCATCAGCATCACGGATTATGGCGAAACCAGCCGGGAAGCCTGCCGCTGATCTACGACCGGGTGTGGATATACGGCGCCGAACTGCCGCAAATGGTGGTCGGAATGCTTGTAGGCAAATATCCCTATTTCCTCCCGCGTCATTTTGCCGAAAAAGTCGTGAATGAAATCCGGGTTTGAGAAGCTTTTGTACGCGTCGATCAACCCGATCCAGATTTTCTTCTGCATTTCCAGATCGCCATCCTGCTCTTTTACGATGAACGGGCTGCTCGTGGGAACATTCTTCTTAATGGGCCGGTCGTCTTTTACGAAAGTTTTCAGGGCCATCCTGCCAAAAATCCATCCTATAAGCTCCTGTTTGTATTTCGGCTTATGGACGCCTAGCACCCATTCATCCCAAATGGTGCAATGCTTTGTCATCTGGTATACATTCATTTTACCCCATTGCGCGGCATTGCTTTTATCGAGCGACTGAATTCTTCTGATCAACTCGTCCCGTGTAGCTTCATCGAAAATCGTTTTCATCGTTTGTTTGTCGTTTAGTTGATGATGTAAAATTACCCGGCACCACAAAGTCGGTCGGCGTGTAAAAATGACAATCAAAGGTGTATTTTGTGCCATCTTTTTGATAGCTTTAAACAAACCTGTCGAACCATGCGAACCAGACATATTTCCGTCATCGTATATGAGGACGTTCTTTTGACGGCCCTGTCCAGCACGGTCGCATTGCTGACCGGCGCGAGGGATGCGGTCGTCGGCAGCGGCAAAGCGGCCCCGTTCGAGGTTGAACTCGTGGGCGTGCACCTGCATGAGGTACAGCTCAACCACCCGGTTCAGTTTCAATGCGGGAAAACCTTGTCCGACGATTTTGACACGGACGTGATCGTCGTGCCGCCGATGAACACGGAAGGTGCGGACATGGATCAGCTGCTATCCAAATACGCGAAACTAACCGACTGGCTTGCAGAAAAATACCGGCACAAAGCACAGATTATCAGCCTCTGTACCGGCGCCTATTTCGTTGCGGAATGCGGGCTGCTGAACGGTATGCCGGCTACTTCGCATTGGGGTGCGATCGACGACATGCGCAAAAGGTACCCGCTCGTCAATTTCAGGCCCGAAAGGGTCGTGACGCAATCGGAGGCTATCATTACCGGCGGCGGGGGCTTTTCGGCATTGAGTGCGGTGTTGTATTTTATCGAAAAAACCTGCGGAAAAGACACCGCCATTACGCTGAGCAAGTATTACGCCCTCGATTACGGACGGACTTCCCAAAGTATCTTCACCATATTCTCCGGCCACCGGGGCCATCAGGACGAGGACATTCACCGCGCACAAACCTATATCGAAAGCGAGTTCAAGGCCGACATTTCCGTAGATCAGATTGCGGGGGAAGTCAACATGAGCAAGCGGAACTTTATCCGCCGCTTCAAAAGCGCCACTTCCCTGAACC
Source organism: Dyadobacter sp. SG02 (assembly GCF_900109045.1). Classification (GTDB taxonomy): domain Bacteria; phylum Bacteroidota; class Bacteroidia; order Cytophagales; family Spirosomataceae; genus Dyadobacter. The sequence continues at coordinate 475,693 of NZ_FNYL01000002.1, read as the reverse complement.
CGATCGAATACATCCAGCGGATCAAGGTCGAAGCAGCCAAGAAATCCCTGGAAGCAGGTGAGTCAAATATTGCCTATGTTACTTACGACGTGGGTTATAATGATCTGAAAACGTTCAGGACGATATTCAAACGGATTACCGGGTTGACGCCCATTGAATACCGGAACCGGTACAATACGGAGACGTTGTTGCGTTAAGATGTAACCGCCATGCAACGAAATACCAGTCATCCACGGTCTATTGAGCTGCCGGCGCGTCAGGACACCGCGCCGGCCTTTTTTAACGCTCAACCTACCATCGGATCATCATGTTAAACAAATTAAGAACCAAAGCCCTGAAAAGCCTGAAACTGCTTTTCCCCGTGTTTGCCTGCATTGTTTCGATCTTCCAGTTGGCCTGCGACACGGACCGCAACGTACCCGCAAATCCGCAAAGTATCATTGCCGGATCGGATTCAAGTCCGGTTATTTCAAAAGTTATACCCCGGCAAAAAGCTGTAAAAAACGCCCTTCATCATACCGACACCCTGGCAATCAAGCCATAATACCTCACGCACGCCTGCCCGAAAGAGAAATTAATTCACCCTACCACTTGTATCGTACGATTTAAATCGTACCTTTGAAGGGTACTTAATTTCCCAGCCATGAGTTCCGAAAAAACCGAACCCACCAAAGCCGAGCTCGACATCCTGACGATCCTCTGGAAACACGGGCCATCCACCGTGCGCTCCGTGCACGACCAGCTGAATACATTTAAAGAGGTGAACTACACCACCACCCTCAAACAAATGCAGCTGATGGCCGAAAAGGGCATGCTCACCCGCGACGAAAGCAGCATGAAGCACGTTTACAAGGCGGTCGAGGAAGAGCAAAAAACGAAAGGTCTTCTGCTCGACCGTTTTGTCGATCATTTGTACGGCGGCTCGGCCAGTAACCTGGTGATGCAGCTGCTGGATAACAAAAAAGCTTCCAAGGCCGAGCTGGACGAAATCCGTGCGGTTTTGGACCAATTGGAAAAAGGAAACTCCTAAACGAGCGCAGCCATGAAAAACTTGCTCACCTCCGAAACCACTTACGCCCTGATCAGGCAGATGGGGCTTGCATTGGGCCATTCGCTCTGGATTGGCGCCATTACCGCGCTTCTGGCCGCCGCTGTTGTAGTGTGCACGCGCCGCAGTCGGCCGGAAATCCGTTATAACCTGCTCACAGGCCTGCTTTTGCTATTTATCGTCGCTACGAGCGTTGCCTTTGTGCAATCGGGGCCCGCTGAAACCGGCGAACCTTCTGTTACTGACATTCAACCAGCTGGTATCGTGCGTGAAGCGGTGGTTTCCGCCGAGATAACGCCCCGGCAAAGCGTCGCCGGCATGGCCATCGATTTTCTGAGCCAAAACATTTACGCGATCACTTTGGCCTGGCTGGTTATTGTATTGGTCAAAATAGGCGGGCTCGCGGTCGGGCTTTACCGGTTGCACCAGCTTAAAACGCGGAAGATCTACGGCATAGGCAGCTACTGGGAACGGCGGGTGGCAGATTTTGCCCAAAAAATGGGGATCATGCAGCCCGTGAGGATACTTCAGTCGGGCCTGGTGAAAGTGCCAACCGTACTGGGGCATTTCAAGCCGGTGATACTCGTCCCGCTGGGCGTGATCACGTCCATTCCGGCGGACCAGATCGAAATGGTGCTGCTGCACGAGCTCGCCCACATTCGCCGCCTGGATTTCTTCGTGAATTTCGTACAGCGGCTTACCGAACTGCTTTTCTTCTTTAATCCCGGCATTCTCTGGATTTCCAAACTCATCCGCGAAGAGCGCGAGCATTGCTGCGACGACCTGGCCCTGAAATATTCGGGAAATCAGACGACCTATATCCGCGCCCTACTCTCGTTTCGCGAATACCAGTTGAATGAAAACGTATACGAACTGGCGTTCTCAGGCAAAGGCGGCCTCGTGCAACGCGCCAAACGCATTGCTTCCCGCACCAATTCTACGCTCGGCGCTGTGGAAAAGACGGTTTTGCTCATGGTAATGCTAGCGTTCTTCACCTTTTCGGTCCTGTTTGCTCAAAGGCAATCCCCCGTATCGCGTTCGGGTAGCCCGAATGCGGGCGGCCAGCAGGTTGCACCGCAAAAAGCCCATTTGAAGCAGGTCCGCAATCCGAAAGCAGTTGTACCTTCTCCAAAGAACCAAGCCAATCGGCAACAGGGCAACAACCAGCCGATTAATTTTGAAAATCAAAGCATTAACACTTTAAATACTGCGAAGGACCAGACTATCCAAAATGCAAACCGCGATCATCTGGTACCGCTGGATACCTTGCAGCCATTGCAAAAATCGCTCGCGCCACGCTATCAGCCGATCGGGCAGTTATATCCCGATTCCTCCGACCGGGGACGCCTGGCACCCGTGTTGCACCGGGCTTATGTGCCGACTTACGAAATGCAGCCGCTAAAAACCTACCAACAGGAATACCGGCCGGGCGAGATCCGCATCAAAAGACAGGCGATCAACGAGAAGATTATGGACGCCATCGAGCGGCAGGGCGTGTCGATTTCCCGAAACGAGATCGATTTCAGGATTACCAATAAAGAACTGACCGTCAACGGCATAAAACAACCGGCTACCGTGCACAAGGCCGTGCTCGACGCCGTGCTTACCAAACCGGACGATGTGATCGATTTCACCTACGGCAGCCACCGGTAATCCGATTTTAATTTATTCATATTCAAAAACTTACTTTTTGTAGGACAGGCAAGCTATGCCTGTTTGGCCCAAAAACATAACCTTACTATTAGCTCATGAAAAACATGAACCGGGTGAGAACCACCCTGTGGATTGCCGTTGCCTTGCTGGCGGCATTGGGGAATGCTTATGCCCAGATTAAAGGAAAAGTGGTAACGCAGGACAGCAAACCGCTGGAAGGCGCAGCCGTTTCCGCGCTCGCCGTTGCGGATTCAAGTCTGGTACAAACGGTGCTAACCGAGCGGGACGGAACATTTACAATTTCCGGCCTGAAAACGGGCCATTATTTCACGTCTGTCTCCATGATGGGATTTAAAAGTTTTACCGGCAGCCCATTTGAATTAACCGATGAAAAAACGCATATCGAACTTGGAACCATTGCATTAACCCAGGCCGACATCAAACTTGACGAAGTAAAAGTTACCGGGCAGAAGAATTTCGTAGAATACGAGATCGACCGGACGATACTGAACGTCGACGCGCTGATTTCGAATACGGGGGCCAATGTGCTGGAAGTCCTGGAAAAAGCACCCGGCGTAATGGTCGATCAGAGCGGAAGCATCAGCCTCAAAGGCCAGACGGGCGTGCTGGTACTGATCGACAACCGCCCTACTTACCTTTCCCAGGCCGCGCTGGCAGCCTACCTCCGATCGTTACCCGCCAATTCGGTGGAGAAGATCGAGCTGATCACCAATCCACCCGCACGTTACGATGCGGCCGGCAGCGCGGGGATTATCCATATCAGAATGCGTAAAAACAGGGTTCACGGCCTGAATGGCAGCATTACCCTGAGCCCGTCGAGATCGAAATACTGGCGGCATAATGAAAACCTTAACCTCAACTACCGGAGCAACCGCTTCAATTTCTTCACCAATGCGAGCTTCAACAGCACCGACCAGTGGCGCCGGCTCGATATCGGACGAAGGTATTACGGCGAAAACGGCGCGTTACTGTCGTCGTTTGACCAAACCACCCTCTTCTTTCCCAAAAGCAGGACTACTAACCTGAAAAGCGGAGTCGATTTTTACATCAATGAAAAAACTACCTGGGGCCTCGTGTATACGGGCGCGTTCACCCATTCGCGTGAGCAGCGGCCTGTGAGCAGCGCGGTCAGGAATGCCGCGGGGGCGATCGATTCGCTCATCCGGGCCGACAACAGCGAGCGGAACCGGTTCCGTCAGCATGGTATCAACCTCAATTTCAGCCATCAATACGACAGTACCGGAAGGCTGCTCACCTTCGACCTCGATTATATCAACTACCGCATCCGCGCCCGGCAGACGTTCGTCAATGATTTTCTCGACGGCGATGCGCATTTCAAAAGGCAGGAAAAAATCACCACCGAACTCCCCTCTTCCATCGCCATTTATTCGGCCAAAACAGACTACGAACATCCGCTGCGGAAGGGGAAACTCGGCGCGGGATTTAAAACAAGCCTCGTTCGGACGGACAATGAGGCCAATTACTACCTGCACCAGGGCGAAACCGTTTCGGTGGATTTCGACAAAACGAACCGCTTTCGTTATTCCGAGAATATCAATGCAGCTTATGTGAATTTCAACAGGGATTTTAAAAAGCTTTCCATACAAACCGGTCTGCGGGCGGAGAATACGAACGGTAACGGTCACCAGCTGGGCAATGCATTGAAGCCCGATTCCTCGTTCTCGCTGCATTACACCAGCATTTTCCCCACCGTTTTCCTGAGCTACAAGCTCGACACCAACCAGACGCGCCTGAACTTTTCGTACGGCCGCCGGATTGGCCGACCCTATTATCAGGATTTGAACCCCTTCGTTTTCCTGCTGGACAAATTCTCCTACTTCGCAGGCAATCCTTACCTCAAACCGGAATTCGGCAACAGGTTCCAGCTGTCGCTCAACTACAAGAGCAGGTTCAACTTGTCGGTCCTCTACAACTACACCCGCAATATGCAGGGAGAGGTCATCGAGCAGGCCGGGAACATTTTCATCAGCCGGACGGGCAACATCAGCCGGCTGATCTGGGGCGGAGTTACCCTGACAGCACAGCTCAAAGCAGGCAACTGGTGGACCTGCAACTTCTACGCGGAACTCATCCGCAACAACTTCCGCGGTATGCCCGGCGACCCTAACCGCACCACCGGCTCTACCTACGGCTACATCAGTCCGAACAATCAGTTCCTGTTCAAAAACGGGTGGAGTGCCGAGCTGAGCGGGTTCTACATTACCAGAAGCCAGAGCGCACAATTCGATAAGAAAGACCTGTTCCTCGTCAATACGGCGGTTCAGAAAAAAGTGATGAAAGACAAAGGAATCGTAAAGCTCTCGCTACGCGACGTTTTCAGCTCGCTGGAACCGAACGGGCGCATTCTCAACATACCCAACGCGGATGCGACCTATTACAACGATGCTGATACACGCGTACTTGTGGCTTCGTTTACTTACAGCTTTTCCAAAGGCACTTCCGGGAAGCGGAAACGCAACGTGGGTGGCTCAGGCAGCGAAGAGCAGCGGGTTAAGAACTAGGTTAGTTGGCAGCAAATACTGCGGTATCGTGTAAATCGTCGGAATGGGCCACGAGATCTTCGGTGAGGCCGGTCACCTGCTTGCGGTGCTGGTGGATAATCAACGGATTAATGCTCGAACCATTTACAAGTGTCAGTAACGTTTCATATTCCGTGATGATCTGGCGGTGCATACTGACGATCTTCTGCATCGCCATCCCGGTGTTACCGTCCATGTTCATGATCATCATCGGGCTGGCTTCCGGGCGGGTAATACAGTCGTCGCGCATGCAACATTTGAGCGCGTCGTAGAGGTTTGCGAGTTCTTTTTTTAATACGGAACAAATCATATAATCCCTGCTCAGCAACTTTCGCAGCCCAAAAGGGATATCCTGACGCATCGCAACGGTCAAAACCAACTGTTGCATTTTATAAAGGCGCCAGATCTTCACTACTTGCTTCACGATCGCTTTTACGTTTTCCATGTTAGTTAAGGTTTTACCGTGAACAGCAATAATCATTCCAAACATTTTGACTATCAACTAATTAAATATAGCTACAAAAAACCCGCCTCGCAACGATACGTGCGAGGCGGGCCTCTCATTTATAGGAAAATATCAGTTTATTTTTGTAAAAAACTAATTGTATATTTGACATACAAGCACCCTCTTCTATCTGAAAAAAATGCACACGGATGTCAAAATCGGTTTTGACATAGTATTTGACAATGCTTCCATCGGGATCGTTATTGCCAATGAACAGGGACACATTGTCCTTGCCAATCCTTTTTTGCTCAAACTATCCGGTTACCGGGATACCGAGCTCGTCGGCCAGCCCATTCAAAAACTCCTTCCTTCCTGCACGGATAGTGGGCGCTTGCCTGTCAACATCGCCTTGGAGCCCGGGCGGGAACTGTTTGCGGTCAGGAAGAACGGCAGCCGCTTCCCCATCGAAATAGACCTTACCGAGCACGATACGGACGGCGCAAAACTGGTGATGGCCTGTATTACCAACATTTCGCAGCAAAGAAAAGCAGAGCAGGATGTCAAAAACCTTTCCCGGCTGGTAGCGGAAACCGAGGCGAAGGACGTGGAACTTAACCGGGCCAATAGTTTCCTCAGAAACCTGAGCGAGTTGAAATCGAGGTTTGTGACGATGGCCTCGCACGAATTCCGGACCCCGCTGAGCACGGTGCTGTCCTCGGCTTTCCTGATCTCCCAATACCCCGGCGCAGAAGACCATGCCAAAAGGGAGAAACATGTGCAACGCATTGTGTCGTCGGTGAATATGCTGACGAATATCCTCAACGACTTCCTATCCGTGGGCAAAATCGAAGAGGGTAAAATACAGGTACGTAATGCGGTTTTCGACATCCGGCAAAACATCACGAACCTGACCGCCGAACTCGACGGCATATTGAAGAAAGGCCAGCACATTGCCTACACCCACGAGGGCAGCACGACCGTCCGGCTCGATCCCGAATTGCTCAAACACATTATGATGAACCTGATTTCCAATGCCGTAAAATTCTCGGCGGAAGAAAAACGGATCACGATCATCAGTAAAAGGACCTCAAAAAGTCTGGCGATCTCCGTCCGGGACGAGGGGATCGGCATTTCTCCCGAAGACCGGGAACACCTGTTCGAAAGGTTTTTTAGGGGAAGTAATACCAACACGATCCCGGGAACAGGACTGGGACTGCACATTATCCGAAAATACACGGAGCTGATGAACGGCACCATCGAATGCGTCAGCAATGCCGGCGAAGGCGCGACTTTCACGGTCACATTTGCACTTGAAAATTCCTAACTACACTCGCTATGCAAAAAATACTGCTCATCGAAGATCATGCGGAGATCCGCGAAAATATGGCGGAGATCATGGAAATGGCCAATTACACCGTCCTGACGGCCGATAATGGCAAAAGCGGCATCGCACTGGCCCTTGAACAAATCCCCGACCTGATCATCTGCGATATTACAATGCCGGAGCTCGACGGCTACGGCGTATTGCACCTGGTGCAGAAAAACACCACGCTCCGGAATGTGCCGTTCATCTTCCTGACCGCCCGGTCGGAGCGGGCCGAGATACGGAAAGGTATGGACCTGGGCGCCGACGATTACATTACCAAACCTTTCGATGGCTCCGAACTGCTGAATGCGGTGGAAAGGCGGTTGAAAAAGAATACGCAATTTGCCGACCTCCCGGCCAGTGAAATCTGCCTCGACAGGTTTAAGGAAAAGAGGAATTTAAACCACTATAAAAAGAAACAGATGATCTATACCGAAGGCAATCACCCGGCCCGGCTTTATTACATCAGCAAAGGGAAGGTGAAAACTTTCAGGAAAAACGAAGACGGAAAAGAGCTCATCGTGGGCCTGTACAGCGAAGGCGACTTCCTCGGCTACACCCCTATCCTTGAAAATGTAAATTACCGGGAATGCGCCGAAGCATTGGAGGACGCCGAACTCGCCGTTATCCCGCGGGCTGAATTCGAAGAAGTGCTTCGGTATAATCCGTCGATAATGAAAAAATTCATTGAAATGCTGGCGGAAAATATCAATGAGCGGGAAAATAAGCTGTTGGCCACAGCTTATAATTCCCTCCGCAAAAAAGTAGCCGATACGCTGGTCACGATCAACGAAAAATATAACAAAGAGAAGAAAGAGGGCTACTTCATAGACTTCTCCCGGGATAATCTGGCGTCCATTGCAGGCGTGGCCAAAGAATCGCTGATCAGGACGTTGAGTGATTTCAAAAATGAGAACCTGATCAGTCTGGTGGGAAGCCAGATCTATATTCTCAATTACAGAAAGCTGGTGACCATGCACAATTAAATGCGGCAGGCTAAATCTCCGAAAGGTATTTTTCGAATGCGGTTTTCATATCCCAAAAGCAGGCGATCAGTACTTCGATTTCCTGCTGCATTTCCACGACCTTTTCGGAAAACTTCCCGTTCCTGGCCTCAGGGGGCGTCTCAACCATAAGTGTCGACACTTCGTGCCGGAACAGATCGATCACCTGGTCCTTATTGATGAACATTTGCTGAAATTCTTCGGCCTTTTCGACGAAATTGCCAGCCAACTTACCCTGCAAAGCCCTGGAAAGGCCGTTTTTCAGGTTGATATTCTCCTGTTTCAGGTAATCCAGTTCGAAAAGCAATACGCGTACTTTTTCCACCGTATTTTTCCCGTTTTCCCCGTTCGATATAGCGCTCATGATCGTGCAGATAAGGGTTCTTCCATAATTGCAGGATTGGTCCGAACCATCGCCCGGGAGCGGCCGGACCAATCCCACAGCCACATGAAACTATATACTTAATTGGTAATGAGCACCTTCTTCATTTCAGCCCGGTCGCCCTGACTGATCTTCAAAAGGTAAATTCCCGCGGGCGCCCCGTGCAACCGGACCGTCTCGTGATGAATGCCATGCCCTTTGATGATTTGATCGTGCCAGACTTTCCCGCGCATATCCACGACTGTGAGCGTGCTCTCGCCCGTACGTGTGTGGGTGAAGCTGACCACGAACGTCGATACCGCCGGGTTCGGGAACACATTTACCGCCTGAATCACCGGACAGTCGGCAGTTGCGTCTTCCACCACCGCGAGCCTCGCACTGCCGGACGCTCCTCCCGTCACACAAATCTTGTCCTGCCGCAAGCTATGCCCCGACAAGCCCTGGATTCGGACGGTATTATTGCCTGCGCCCAGTGCAATGGCGATCGTTTCCTCCCTTGACACGATGTTCCAGGTATGCGTAGCGGGCAGGGTTACAGAAGGCATGACCATGTTCCCGTTCACCGAAATACTCACCATGGCGTTACCCGCCGCATAATACCGCAGTGTCAACTGATACACGCCCGCCGAGCCTACGCCATTCACGGCATAGTCGACGTAGTGATTGTAATTGTTCTGTTCCCCCCTTGTTTTCCCCCCTGAGGCATTAGGGTCGCCCGTGACGGGCCCGTTACCGTCCGAGTTCTCGGATTCCAGGCACAGGTTCAATGCCTGTCCAGGCGTTACAACGGGAGGCTGGCAGTTGGCTACGGTAATGGATGCCGTAGCGGTTTTATTGGAACAACCGTTACGTGAGGCGGTTACCGTATAAGTAAATGATCCGTTGCTGCCGGGCGCATTCAGATTTACCGATTTGCCCGACAGGTTAATGCCGTTTCCGCTCCATTGGTAACCCACGCCCGAACAATCCGCTCCGGTACAGTCGGCGGTGAGGGTTATCGCAGCCGAGCAGGCAGGCGTGCCGGTTGACGGGCCCGCGGTAACATTAAAATTACAAGCCGGCGGGGTCTCACCTGTCGTAGTCGGGGTTTGGGTACCGCTTCCCGTGACGCAGATGCGGTCCTGGCGAACGCTGGTACCCGGCAGGCCCTGTATCCGTACCGTATTATTGCCCGCTCCCAACGCGACATTAATCGTCTGCTCCCGCCAAACGATATTCCAGGAAAACGTAGCGGGCAATGGCTCGGAAGCGCTCACCACATTGCCGTTGACCGAGATACTCACCGAAGCCGCGCTGTTGGCATAATAGCGCAATTTTAGCTGGAACACACCTGCCGAACCTACGCCGTTCACAGCGTAATCGACGTAGTGGTTGTAATTGTTCTGGTCCCCCCTTGTTTTTCCCCCTGAGGCATTGGGATCGTCGGTAACCGGTCCATTGCCGTTCGAATGCTCGGCTTCCAGGCAGAGACTGAACGACTGCGACGTCACGACGGGCGGCTGGCAGCCCGAAACGGTAATGGACGCCGTAGCGGTTTTGTTGGAACAACCATTGCGCGATGCAGTAACCGTGTAAGTGTATGGCCCGTTGCTGCCCGGCGCATTCAGATTCACCGACTTACCCGACAGGTTAACGCCATTGCCGCTCCATTGATATCCAACGCCTTGGCAATCCGCACCGGTGCAGTCGGCAGTGAGGCTCATTGCTGCCGAGCACGACGGCGTGCCGGTGGACGGACTCGCGGTAACGTTGAAATTGCAGGTTGGAGGGGTTTCAGCGACATGGACTGCCAGGTTGGCCGTCTTATCCGCACACCCGGTACGCGAGGCCGTGAGCACGTATGTGTAGTCGCCCGGGGACGCGGGCGCGTTGATGTTCGCGGACGAGCCCGAGGCATTGGCTCCATTACCGGTCCAGGCAAAACTGGTCCCGCCGCAATCGGCACCGGTGCAGCCTGCATTGAAGGACATGGCTTGCTGCGGTGTATAGGATTGCCGGTCGGCGGTGGGGCTGATGGCGAAATTGCAGGTCACTGCCGGGGTTTGGGTGCCGCCACCCGTTCCGGTGACGCAAATGCGGTCCTGCCGCGCGGTGGCACCCGGCAACCCCTGTATGCGCACGGTATTGTTCCCCGCTCCCAGCGTCACCGGAATCGTTTCCTCTCTCGAAACAATGTTCCAGGTATGCGTGGCCGGAAGGGCAACCGAAGCCGCTACCACGTTCCCATTTACGGATATACTTACGAACGCGGTACTAACGGCGTAATACCGCAGTTTCATCTGATACACGCCCGCCGAACCTACCCCATTCACAGGGTAATCGACATAGTGATTGTAGTTGTCCTGGGCGCCCCTGGTTTTGCCTGCCGAGGCATTGGGATCGCCGGTAACAGGCCCGTTGCCATCCGAATTCTCCGATTCCAGGCAAAGGCTGTACGGCTGCGAGGTCACGACGGGCGGCTGGCAGTTGGACACCGTAATGGACCCCGTGACGTTTTTGTTGGCACATCCGTTTCGGGATGCGGTGACCGTGTAGGTATAGGGCCCGTTACTGCCGGGCGCGTTCAGGTTCACCGATTTACCGGCTAAGTCGATACCATTGCCGCTCCATTGATAACCTACGCCGGAACAATCCGCACCCGTGCATTCGGCGGTGAGGCTCATGGCCCCCGAGCAGGATGGCGTGCCGGTGGACGGGCTCGCAGTCACATTGAAATCACAAGCCGGTGCTACCACCTCTCCGGGGTGAATGGAAGCGATATTCGCGTCCATCCATGCCAGCCGGTTCGTCAGCCAGGTTTTCAGGTAATCCCTTTCGGCTTCGAGCGAACCGCCTACGAACGACGGCACGTCCGTCCAGACCTGCGTTGTCAGAATGGGCCATTTTTGAAAATTCCGTTGATAAGCCCCTCCCCCGTCCTGATTCAGCGTAGCAAATTGTGCGTCGATAAATGCGGTCAGGTCTCCCGTTTTCAATGCACCGGCGCGAAGCTCCTGGTACCGGGTAACCAGTTTTTGACGGAACTTGGCGCATTTTAGCAACTTTTCCCAGAAAAACGGGACAGGAAAAGAAGCATCGCCCGGCGCATTGTAGCGCCATCCCTGGTAGTTTTGGGCATAACCGGCGAGCGGGTTGGTCAAAAAGCCAAATGCGAGACCGAAATCCCAGATCGGCCCTGCCCGGAGTTTGCCGTCGCGGTCTTTGGAAAAAAACGTACTGAACCGGTAAGCATCGGCATTACTGGCCATCTCCTGAAACAGGATGTAATCGATAAACGAGGACTCGACGATGTATTTATTGTACCCGTTCACCGAATCGCAGGCAGAACTGCCCTGAACCACGTCTTCGAATTGGGTGATATAGTCTTTGATGTAGGCGAGCTGCTGCGGTTGAAGGTTGTCCGGTTTGGGATAATCGATGCCCCAGCCGTATTTCCTTCCGGCCAAACCACCCGGACTGTCATAAGCGGTATTCCAGTGGGCCACTTCATCACCACAGGCCTTGTCGATTTTGAGAATATATCCCCCGCTCATCTTGGGAAGTGCCAGGTCCACGGGATCCATCTTTTTGATGTTGACGCGTCCCGCGTTGCGTTTGATTTTTTCCTGAAAAACATAAATGCCCTGGTAAACGCCGTCGAGTACCACCTCCACATATTTCGTCCTCGACGCGTAGTCGCCGGCGAGATTGGACATATAAAATGGCAGCGCTTCACGGATAAACGATTTATCGGTGTACGAGGCATTGAGAACCCAGTCGGCCTCGGCCGGAAAACCGAACAAACCGACGTTGATATCGCTGGCCGTATTCACCGAATCGCGCAACTCCACGCCGAACGACTTTTTGGGGAAGTTTTGCGAAGTACACCCCCGAAACTCGGCCTTTGCTTTCCCTTTGTATTCATTGGGTGGATCGGTGCTGCGGTTAACATTACCTGCATTGTTGATGATGGCAAAATTGACGACCACGCCGGGCTCGTCATTAATCGGCTCGCCAATGGTATTGATGATCACAATGGGGAGATTCGACGTAAATTCCTGAGCATAACAAGCACAGGAAAGCACAACCCATAGCATGGTTTGACAATAAACTTTTTTCATAATTGACAGGAGGATTTAATCGTGGAACAATGTATCCCACGAGGTTTTCTTTGAAATAGAAATAGTTTGATATTCATTATTACCACAATGACGTTTGCGGAACTATCAGTAATAATGAAATAGGTTGAGAGAGGTAAGCAGCTTTTTCAGAAGCAATTAACCTGTTAAATTTATTACGATACATCACCGGATTGAAATGACGAACGTCAATGATCGCGATGATTACGATCACCTGTTTCGACATTGGGCCGCTATCATTTTGTGTCCGCGATACAACTAGGGTATAACAAAGCAGAGCGCCCCACAGCGATTAGCTATGGGGCGCTCCGGCCTTTTTTGCGGTTTAATGGGTTTTACTTTTTCGTTAACTCCTCAATCAATTCCCGCGCCTCATCGCCGCTTTCCCCCTTCTCATTGGATATTTGCAATGCCGCCTCCGCCGCTTTTAGCGCCAGCTCTTTATTACCTGCTTTCTTTTGGAGTTGTGCATAAATACGCAGGTGATCATAGGTTCTATTCAAATTCACCACCTTACTCATGATCTCGGCACCTATTGACAATGTTTCCCGATCCTTTGCAAAATAATTCAGGTAGGCGCCGGTTTCATACATGGTTTGCCAATCCGCCGCACCGATGGTATTTCCGTATTTCAAAGTTGATTTGGCGTAGTTGAGCCAGTCCTCCCGCCCGCCATAAAAGTAAATTTGCACGAGCGACAGCATTTTAATACTATCGGCAAAGTTACCGGCTGCGACTTTTCTCAGACCACTCATCAATATCAGGTCGTTCTGCCGGCCAGCGATACCGGCCGTACCAGTCATAATCCTCTGTGCTCGTTTTTCGACTTCGGGTTTGCCAAACAGCGGAATAAATTTTTCCTGATTTTGCAGCAGATATTGGGTTGCAGTCGATTTAAAATCAAGGTCGGTTTCAAAAATAAACCTTAAATTCTTTTCCGATCCCAGTGCATTGGCTGGTTGCGTGCTTAGATATTCGTCTGTTACTTTTTCTTTCGGATTATTATCAACCATATAATATTTTAGCGCCTTGCTCAGATTAAAAAGCAGTTCCGGCGACTTCTCACCCCCGTTATATGTGGCGAGCATCGAAAAGAGTGCAGTATGGGGATCGGATGCATTCCGGCCATCCCGGATGAAATCGTCTGCGGGCTTGAAACCTGAACTTTGGTGAAGCTTTTCCCCCTTTTTATCAAAATACAAATAAGTAGGAAAACCCACGATGCCGTGCTGTTTCGACAAAGCCTCCCCTGCGCCTCCATCCTCGATGTCAATTTTATAGTTGATAAAATTCGCATTATAATAATCGACTACATTCTTGTCTGTAAAAACCTCCTTTTCCATTTGCCGGCAAAAGCGGCAGGATTTTGTCTGCGCATACACGAAGATTTGCTTTCCGCTTTTCCCGGCATTCTGAACGGCTTCGTCCCAGGAAGTGGTCGTAAACGCAATGCTCTGGGCGCGGCAAATAGTGGCGCAAAAAATCAGAAGTATCAGGTAGAGAGGTTTTTTCATGGACGGTATCTGAGTGGTGACTTTTAACAAAACTAATATTTTGAAAAATCTATCATCTAAATATCTTCTAACAAAACCAGGATTTATTTTTATTTTAGATCGAATATCAACGGTTTCAAACTTTAAACTTCTGACGCAACATGAAAGTAAAATACTATCTCCTGATGGTTATCGCGATGGGTTTGGTTTCCCTGGCTGCCACAAAAGCAATCCTTCCCGCGGACATTATCGGTACCTGGAAATACCTGATCAGCGACGTTCCGCCTGAATACGAATCCGGATTTTTTACTTTCGAGCAGAAGGACAATAAGACCACCGGCTACGTGGGCGACACTGAAAAGCAGGAAATGAAGGAACTGACTGTGGATCAGGACAAAGTAATTTTCACCATCGAGAGCCAGGCGGGTGTTTTCAAATACAGCTTCGCGCAAAAAGGCGATACATTAACCGGCATCGTTTCATCGCAATACGGTGACTTCCCGATCAAGGCGGTCAGAGAGGCTAAAAAGTAAGGCTGCGACGCAAAAATTGTCTGCCTGAACTGCAACCATTTGAAAGAAATGCATCATTGAAAGGCACAGTTTTCAATCATGTATATGTCAGACAGTTTTTGGGAAGCTGCGTACCGACAGAATATCGCCAAAATGATCGGCGTATGCTGTCGGTATACGCAAAACCGGCAGACGGCCGAAGACCTCGCGCACGACGCCTTCCTCGTCGCGATCGATAAAGTTTCCAGCTTTGAAAACAAGGGGCCTTTCGAGGCATGGCTGCGGCGGATCGTCGTCAATGTGGCCTTACAGCACCTGCGTGAGCAGAAACGACAGGAAAAATGGGAGGCGGCGCATGCCTACCAGACCATTATCCATGAAATTCAGGACGAAAACCCGTTCCACGACGATCGCGTCTTTTCGGAAGCAGAGCTGTTGGAAGTGATCAACTCCCTGCCTGATCATCACAGGCTTGTATTCAACCTTTACGTCGTCGACAATTTCACGCACGCGCAGATTGCCTCCCTGCTCCATATCAGCGAAGGCACCTCTAAATCACATCTGTCGCGCGCCCGGAAACGGGTGCGGGAACTTCTTCATGACAAGCTCAGGAACGGCAAGGAGCGCAAAAGGGCGTTTTTCTGGCTATTGCTCCCCTACCCGTTCGGTGGTATCGACCGCCTCGTTGCCGGCAAGCTGAGCAACCTCGCCATTCTGCCGCAAAGGAATACCGCATTTCATATGCTACACGAAGCACATGCTCCCGTTTTCAAACCGGCAGGTATTTCATATGCTACCTATGTCAAAACCGGTGTGCTGACGATCGCTACCGCCGTTTTCCTCGCGGGTGGGCCTGAGGTACGCTTGCGCGACGATGGCAGAGCTATTCTCCCGGTACGATATCCGATGCCTGTTTCGACCCCGGATAGCCCCCCGCCCACTGCAACCATTTCTGAAAATCGCATCATAGTTGAAAAAACTAAAATTTCAGAACCGATGAAAAATCTAAGCGCTTTGGGAGGATTACTGGTGGCAAGTCTGGCTTTGGACACGGCTCAACTGACGACCGGCCTACCGGATGCATTGAAAAACCGGCAAATAACGATCAGCGGCATCCCGGGACTTGCGGCCAAGCCCGAAATCGTCCGGACGGTCGCCCAACGGAATGCCGATCCGACCTCGGGTACATTCTATGCGGCTAAACTGTTCTGGTCCGCAGAGAATAGTGAATTGTATTTTTTGGGAAATGATGTAAAGGTGAATGTGAGCAGCAACAAATTCGCCGGCGCCGGCAAATTCTCGTTCCTGAACAAGGTAAGCTACCTCGTTGTGGACGGCGTCGCAGTGAAGCAAAACCAGACCATTAAACTCCAAGAGAAGAAATACAATCTGGTCAGTCTGGATGGAGCGGAAGGAATGCGAAAATATGGCGAGAACGGGAAGTCGGGCGTTGTGGAGATTAGTTTGGCCGAATAGGCGGAACGGCCCCGCTCGTTAGCGCGGCGGGACTGTTAGCTAGCCTTCGGCTTCAAAGATTTCCCGGTAAATCTCGCTGTATTGCTACTGCTGTAAAATCGATATGGATGTAGGTAAATTTAATAAATATCCCTCCATTTGCAGTAAAATTGATAAACTTAAATTCCTCAAACTTTTGCAGTAAAACAGTTTTGCTTGCAGTAAAACGATTAAAATATCCATCTTTTGCAGTAAAACAGTTAAAATCTCTGACCCTTTAATGCAAATGGGCTGCCCAGGAAGCAGCCCATTTGCATTATGCGTTAAAAAACGTAATTAATGGCTCCCAGCCGCAACAAATGCCGGATTGGCCCGGAAATATTTGCCGCCCTCGAAGCTCACGGAATAATCCGATTTGAAATGTGTGCTTTTGAGGTAGTAATCGGTGGTGATGATCTGGGCACCGGAGCCACAGGCGGCCTCGAAACCGCTTTTATCGTTTTCGCGTGCCTGGCGCGTATCCGAGTCGGCGCGCGTACGGATGATGTAGCCTTTTTTCACGAGGCCGGCGATTTCCGGGTCCTTGGGGTTGTTGCGGATCGTCATCGCGGCCTCGGGCTTGCCTGGGTCCGCACACACGAACATCACGCGACCTTTCAGCGACGGGTGGCTGGCCACGTACATATCCATTTTCGCACCATGGTCGTCGAGCAGGAAAAGGAATTTACCTTTCGCATTCTTTACGGTCGGCCAGTTGTTGTTCAGCACAGCGCTTTCGAGGGTTTCATATTTGCCCCTCACGATGTCGGGCGTGATAATGTGGTTTTTACCAAGCTTTTCAGTCAGTATTTTATCCAGTTCACTGAAAGCGCTTTCGTCGAATGTTTCCGATGAAGCCAGTCCGGTGTTTTGTCCGGCGCGGCCTTTGGCTTCGAGCGTGATAAAGACGGGCGTATGGTCAGGATGTGCTTCCGACCATTTCCGCATGGCTTCCAGGCAGTCGTTCAAAGTCAGGTAATGGCTGCGGAAATCGAGGTCGGGAACATGCAGGATCTTGAAGCCGGGCTGTTGCATTTTACCTTCCGGGTCGAATGCGGGCTGGTTGGGTACCATATCGAGCCCTTTCGGATGGGCATAACGCCCGCCTTTTTCATCCGAATACACATCGATTTCGAGGTTACGGAGACCCATATTCAGCTGCTCGACGATCCCGATATGCTCGTAATCGATTTTACTCGCCGCTACCGAATCCTTTTTCTGAAACGCCTTGAACAATGCCGGGTCGATCGCCTGCTTGTAACTGTTATGCGAACCGATCACCTGTATCCGGTTGATCGGCAGATTGTCCGTGTCGGCCAATTGGGAAGCCGGCAAACCCAGCGCCAGCAGTAAACTTAAAATCGTTTTCATAGTGAAGATAAAGGGGCCGGCGGAGCGAATGTCGCAGTTGTTGACAACGCGCTCACCGACCTGTCTGTTTCCACAAAGTTAAACGATGAGACCAGTGTGGTGACATTATATTTGTGTTACCACCGTTGCGGCTAAGTTAACAGGCTGTGCCGGACCGCAGATCCGGCACAATAGCGTTCACACACTTGCCCTACACCTGCGAATACGCCGTCGGAGCCAGGAAGCTGTTACTGATTTTGGAAATGGTATTGGCATACTGCGAATCTCCGATCAGCTTTTTCCACGCGGGGTCGGCAATGAATGCGGTCCAGCCTTTGTCGCGCGCCTCCATGCTCGCACACGAGAGCAGGTACGTGAGGCGCGGGAGCCTGTCGCCGGCGATGACGTCGCCGAAGAAGACGGGGTTGAGCCCTGCCCGCTGAAAAATCGGGAACTCGCCGTCATGGAACATTTTGATTTTCCTCGTTACGGCATCTTCACTGTATCCTTCGTACGTCCGCAGTTCGAATACCCGTGGCTCTGCGGCAGGAACCGTTATGGCGGGCCAGCCTTCGAATGCCACCATCAGCGAGGAGGTAAACCGGCTGTATAATGCTTTATCAACCGGAATACCGTTGTATGCAGCGCTATTTTTGATGTACTCCTGATCGGTCTTTAACTTGTCGTGGATCGCGAGGCGTTGTTCCAGGGAAGCATAAGGCGTGAGCAAAAAGAATTTGGTCGGGTCGGATGGCCGCCATTCTTTGAACACGCCCACCGTTTTTACCCCAAGCTTATTCAATGCAGGGATAAGCGCCGTTTTGAAATAATTTTCCAGCTGCGACTGGTCCGCACCGAAGCGCATTTCGTATTCGCGCCATTCATAAATTTCCCTGCCCGCCGCAGGTGCATTACCGGTTAATGTGTTGTTGGTGCCAACGGCCGTTCCCGCTGTGGCCGCGAGTGAGGATTGTAGGAATTTCCTGCGTTGCATAATTTGTGATGTTTTTAGATTGTATCGAATACCGCCCTGATATCGCGGCAAAAGTGTATGTGAAGCCGTTTCAGAACAACAAATTGAACGTACTTTTCGCATTGAGCACCGCCACGCTGGATGGCGACCAGCCATTGAGCAATATCGCAATAGTTGTCTGATAATCGGGAAGATAGAATACTTTTCCGACAAACCCATACACATGCCCGTCATGGCCGATGGCGGTGCCGTGATCGGTTTCGAGTTTCATCAGTCCCAGCCCGTATTGCTTGTAATATTTCAGTTCGTCGGGCAGTGTGGAAGGGTCGATGTCCTGGTAGGTATGCATCAACGCCAGCGAGGCCGGCGACAGGATTTTGCCCGTCAGCAATGCTTCCAGAAACATGGCCAAATCTCCCGAAGTGGCGATCATCCCCCCATCCAGCGCACCTTCGCCACCGACCGCGTTGTTGTCTAACCAGGTCACCTCCTGCATGGCACCATCGGTTTCAAAGTAAGATTGGGTGAGTGAAGAAGGCAAAACCACACTCGCGGAGGTATTACGCAGCCCAGCCGGCACGATCGCCTTTTCGCGGACGATACTGTAAGCACTTTGCCCCGTCACCGCTTTGATGATCTCCGAAAGGATCAGGTAATTGGTATTGCAATAGTTTCCCTTGCCGAGCGGGTAGTCGGCCGGTTTATCGTACACCAGCGCCAGGTTCTGCGCCGCGGGGTATTTGACGATCTTCCCCGTGGCGATGCCCTCGATCGTCACGTCGTCAAGGTATTCACGGATACCCGACGTGTGGTTCAGGCATTGTTCGATGGTCGCCTCGCCGGCATTGGCGATGCGGCCGGTTACGCTGGCCGGCAGGTGTTTGCTGATCTTGTCGGTGATCGACAGCTTGCCCTCCTCCTGCAATTTCAGGATGGTAACGGCCGCGAACACTTTCGAAATACTGCCGACGCGGAGCGTATGTTCGGGGTTCATGGCAATACCTTTCGCTTTGTCGGCATAGCCGCCCGTTCCGTGCCACGTGCCTTTCGGCGAGCGTATCGTTACGCTTACGCCCGAGGCGCCGGCTTCCATAAACCCGCTGACAATTCGCTGATACTTTTCTGCATCGGGGTGTTCGACGGGCGGAACGTGATCTTTGATGCAGGCAATTGTCCAAACGGCCAGGATAGCTGCCAGGAATGCTGTACGTAATGCGTTGTTGATGATCCGGTTCTGGAGATACCGGCGGATAGTCTGTCTTTTCATCTTTGCTGGTTTAAAGTTTTGGCAAAGATGACATAGCACAGATCAGGCGTCGCCCCGGCGTGTAGGATGGCACAAAGTTGAAGCGTCCGGCGCTATTCTTTTGGTGGAAGATGAATGTCCTGCTGTGCCAGGAACTCGCTGGGCGACAAGCCGGTATGCTTTTTAAAATTACGGTTAAAGGAAGTTTTGGAGTTAAACCCGCATTCGAGCGCCAAATGGAGTAATGTGTACTTCTGGTTTTCATCAGACCCCGCTATCCGGGTAAACTCGGCGATCCTCAGGGCATTGATGTAGTCGTAAAAGCTTTTGTTACCGATCATATTGATGACCTGCGAAAGGTGATTGGCATTGGTACCGAGCCTTTCCGAGAGTTGTACCAATGTTAGTTCCGGGTCGGTAAAAAGCCGCTCGCGGGCCATCAGATCTTCCAGGTTCTGGTACATAACGAGCGCCACCTCCCGGCTCAGGCCCGACCGGGCGTATTTCGGTTTCCCGACGGCCTCCTGCCCCGTATCGTCCAATTCCGGGATAATTTCCCGTGAACCGGCCGCGCCCACCGCGGCCGGCGGTGCAACGGCGGTTTCCCGCGCAACACCCGCCTGCTCCCAAGCGAGCCCCGACTGACCCGTGAAAATCCCGGTTTGCCGGATGCCGAAATAGCCGATAAAACATACGAACATCACCACCGCGCCGAAAATATAGGCTTCGTCGTCCAGGAAGATCGTCAACCAGATTACCGATATGCCGGCGATCAGGTAACGCAGCCACACGAGGTTAATCTTTTCCGTGTTAGAGAACCGGGCGTCGATACGGCTGCGATGCTTTTGGAGCCTGAGCCACGAAAACAGCGCGTACAATGTGCCCGAAAGCACGATAGCGACGAGCAACAGCAACTGCCGGTCGCGAAAACCTTCGCCTTCATGCTGGTATACCTCTATTTTCCGTCCGGGCGTCAACAGGTAAAAAGGCAGGATGAAGAAATAGGCCAGCATGATTGGCACAAAATGAAGGAACCTGTGCCGCGGTTTCATCTCGTGCCCGGTCAGCTCGGACGTGTACAGGTACAACAGCGGCCCGTAAGCGAGCGGAAGGGGAATTTCAGCACCCAGTAAATAAGGAAACCGGAGATACCTCCCGCTCGCGACCGAGTAGTACAATGCCAGATGGATGCCGATCAACACCAGCAAACCCAGCAACACATAGTCGGCACGGGTCTTGTGCTGTTTTCCCCACAAAACGACGGCCAGGAAGAAAGTAATCGTCAGCCCTATCAGACTCAACATGTTCGATTGTTGAAATTTGGAACGCGGTTTGAGCTGCCTAACTTAGCGATTTTTGCCAGAACTTACTTCCAGACAAACGTCGCCACCGCATTGGGATCGATCGTGTAGGTGAACTGGCTGCCGTCTGCCGCGATCGTGAGCTTCTGGTTATCCTGCCCCTGGTTCAATACGACCAGCACTTTCGAGCCATCGGCATTTACGAATGCGACGTGTTCCAGCCGGCTCGCCGCGCTCAGCTTGTCGGACTGAACCCGGAATGCGCCCGGCCTCACGAATTTAGACATGTGAGCAATGGTGTAGTATTCCACGTTTTTAGTAATGCTCCCATTGGCCGAAATCGTCACCACACCGCGGCAATTGTCGCAGCCCTTGTTTTTGGGACCATCGTTTTCATCCAGTGCGATGTTCCACAGCAGCGCATTCTTCGACCAGTTGTTGGCGGTGCCGATGAAGATATTGGACATGTTCCATTTCAGATTATCGGAGAAATTGGTAGCCCAGCGCCCGCCCGATATTTCCGTGAAATACAGCCCTTTGTCCGGAAACTGGTCGTGCACCTGGCTCATGGCCGAAACATTCCCGCCATAAGCGTGAAATGCCGATCCGGCCACGTACTGGCTCGCCTTCGGATCATTGAGAATGGCTATCGGATAGCCCGGCCTGTCCCAGTTATGATCGTACAAGAGGATTTTGGTTTTGATAGCCTTCCCCTGGAACAGTGGCCCGAAGTGATTTTTGATAAACTTGCCCTGTGCTGCCGAATCCATGCCCATCGAAGGATAAGCGGCTTCGTGCAGCGGCTCATTCTGCACCGAAATCGCGTCGATAGCGATTCCCTCCTTTTGGTAAGCATCGAGATATTTCATGAAATAATTGGCATATGCCCCGTACCATTCCGGTTTCAGGCTCCCGCCGGCCAGTTTACCGCTCGTTTTCATCCACGCCGGCGCCGACCACGGCGTCGCCATGATTTTGATCGCCGGTTGCAATGCGACCACCGATTTCAGCACCGGTACCAGGTCCGCCTGATCTTTGGCAATGGAAAACTGCTTTAAATCCGCATCCGTTTGCCCGGCAGGCAGGTCATTATAAGTGAAATCTTCCAGCGAAAAATCCGACGCGCCCATGGTAATGCGCAGGTAACTGATGCCTATGCCCGCCTGCGGATCGAAAAGGTCTTGGAGCAGGGCCGTGCGCTGCGGCGCATTCAGTTTTTGGTTGATCAGATAGGCCGAAGAACCTGTTAATGCAGCCCCGAAACCTTCCATTTCCTGCAATTTGGTCGAAAAATCGATATTGATCAGGTTGGCGGACGGGGAGCCTGTGCCCGCTTTTACGATCGGGAGCGGGTTTTCACTTTTGAGTAATTTGCTTTGCGTACCGTTCGTAACCCAGACCGCCACTTTGTTGGCCGTTGTCGTGTCAACCGGTGTTGGGGAGTTACCATCCGGCGTGCTACCCGAGCAACTGTTGAATGCAAGCGTCAGGCCCCCGAGCGACATTATCAGAATTTTTTTCATGGATTTGAGTAAAAAAAGGAAAGCCATGCCCGGACGGATGTGTTTCAAACACCCGCCGATCAGGCATGACTTCAAATGAATTTTTAGTAACCCTTATTCTGGGTCAGGTTGGTATTCTTGTCGATCTCACCTTGCGGGATCGGCCACAGGAGCCTGTTATCGGTCAGTTTGTAGTTCAAACTGTTACCCGAGCCATCCTTTACCGCTTCCATCACCGGCACCACGCGTCCCGTGCGGTTGAGGTCGTACCAGCGCTGGCCTTCGAATGCGAGTTCGAGGCGACGTTCCTTCTCGATCGCCAGACGCATCGCCGCCTGATCGGCCGCCGTGGTAGCCGCCAGTTTGGCACGCGTCCTGATCTGGTTTACTAATGTTCTTGCGCCGGCCAGGTCGCCGGTTTCGTTCAATGCTTCCGCTTTCAGCAGGAGCACGTCGGCCAGGCGGTACATAATGATGTTCTGCGAAGCGTCGGTATTCCGCATTTTGTAGGCGAATGGAAACTTCGTCAAAGCCCAATACTTGTCCGACCATTTGCCGGTTACATTCGCGGTGAAAATCGTCGATGCCTTGCGAACGGCGTCCTTTTCGTCGTCGAAAGCCTTTATGAGGTCATTGGAAGGCGTGTTGAACTTCTTCCAGTCGGTGCCGTAGAACATGGACGAGCCCCAGTTTCCACCGGTCGACCAGTCTTCGAAATTCAGTTCAAAAATGGCTTCCGCACTGTTTTCGTGCTTGCCATCCCACAAGTCCTCGAAATTAGGCATTAAGGTATAACCCAGTGCGATTACCTTGTCGGCATTCTCCTTCACTTTCGCCCAGTCCTTGCGGGTAGCGTACACCTTCGCGAGCAATGTATGTACCGCGCCTGGCGTAACGGTCATTTTGTTCGGTCCGGATTGCGGTACCGCCGGAGCGGCCTCGTCCAGATCTTTGATAATCTGAACATACACTTGCTCAGCCGTGCTTCTGGCCGGGTATAGCTGGCCGTAAATCTCCTCCACATTTTCGGAAGTAATGGTCGGCAGCTCGTCCACCACCAGCGGTACATCGCCATAAATCCGCACGAGGTCGAAATAGGCACGGGCGCGGATGAACTTCGCCTCAGCCACGATCTGTGCCTTGCGCGTAGCCGATAACGAAGCGTCGGTCACCTTAGGAACATTGGCTATGATCGAATTGGCACTTGCAACGTGGTTATACAAATACTGCCAGTCCCTGGCCGCTACCGCATTGGTAGAAAGAATCCGGAACTCGTCGACCTCGAACCAGGCCGCATTATCGGCACCGGCATAGGCATTGTCCGACTCCCCGTCGCCTACGATGAAATAATCCATCACATAATATTCCGATGAACCATTCTTGAATATCGCGTAACTGCCGGCCAGCGCGGCTTCGGCACTCGCAGCGTCCTTGATAGACGAACCGGCGGTACCGGTACCGCTTCCGCCTACCACGGTTTGAGAAATCGGTTGTAAATCCAATTGGTCCTGGCATGAGGGAAGCAGCATCGACGATCCCAGGATAATGGCTATATAATTGATCTTTTTCATAAATCTCCTGAATTAAAAAGTAACATTAAGACCTGCCACAAATGCGCGGGATACCGGGTAGGTTCCGTAGTCGATACCCAGGGTGGCACCGCTCGATGTGAATGCATTCACCTCAGGATCAAACCCTTTGTACTTGGTGATCGTAAACAGGTTTTGGGCTGTCAGGTAAACGGTGGCCCGACTGAGCTTGATTTTCTCCGCGAAATTTTTGCTGAGCGCGTAAGAAATGGTCGCACTTTTCATGCGCAGGAAAGAAGCGTTTTCGACAAAGCGCGAGGATATCAGCGAGTTGTTCACGTTTCCATCGGTCGCTCTTGGAATATCGGTGATGTCGCCTGCCTTCTGCCAGCGTCTCAGCACCTCGGTCGACTGGTTCTTGCTGTCGTACATTCCCTCGGTTTCCAACCTCGAAGCATTGAATGCCTTATTACCCTGTGAGCCCTGGAAGAGGAACGAGAGGCTAAAACTCTTGTAAGTCAGGTTGTTGTTCATCCCGTAGGTGAATTTCGGCTGTGCCGAGCCCAGTATCGTGCGGTCGGAAGGCGAGAAAGTGCCGTCGCCATTGACATCCCGGTAGATCATATCGCCGGTTTCGGGGTTTACGCCGTCGGCAATGTATCCATAGAAAGTCCCGAGCGAAGCGCCTTCCTGTAAAATGATGATCTGGTCGCTGCGGCCTTCCACGTCGGCATAGCGGTACACCTTGCTCAGCTGCAACTCGGTGATTTTGTTACGGTTAAATGCAATGTTGAAATCGGTGGTCCATTGAAAATCCGATTTATCGAAATTGATGGTCGACAAAACAAATTCCAACCCCTTGTTTTCCAGCTTGCCCGAGTTTCTAGGCATATAGGAATAGCCGCTCGTATTCGGCAGAGGCACATTCAGCAACAGGTCGTTCGTCTTTTTCAGGTAGGCGTCCGCAGTGAATGTCATGCGGCCCTGGAACATGCTCAGGTCCACACCGATGTTGGTCTGCGTGGTGGTCTCCCAGCGCAGGTCCGGGTTAGGCGCATACGTAGGAGGCGTCACGGCCGGGCCCGAAGGCGGGGTGGTCGGTGTGCGGCGCGTGTAAGTGTTCAAGCCGTACGAAGCATAGTTGGCCAGCCCTTCCTGGTTACCATTCTGCCCCCAGCCACCACGGAGTTTCAGGTCGGTGATAAATTTCACATCTTCCATGAAAGGCTCCGCCGAAATACGCCAGCCTGCCGATACCGACGGAAAAAAGCCCCACTGGTTGCCTTTGGCCAGCTTCGAAGAACCATCCGCCCGGAAGTTAGCGGTGATCAGGTATTTACTGTCGAAGTTGTACATCAAGCGGCCCAGGTAGGAGTTCAGGAACCATTCCGACTGCTCGGTGTACGCGTCGGTGATCTCATTGGCCGCATTCATCGTTTTCACGACGCCGTCCGACGGGAAATCGCGGCCTGCCATGTAGGAGTTATTCCAATTGTTTTTCTGGACGGTAGTACCTGCCAGTGCCGAAAATTCATGTTTCTCCCACTTTTTCTCGTAGTTGAGCGTATTTTCCCAGAGGTAGGTAAACGAGTTGGAACGGGTTGCATTGCCTAGCCCGTGGGTGCTGCCGTTGGCGCCCCAGCCTTCCGTCGTGCGGTAAGGATCGAGGTAGTAGTCGTTGGCATGGTTCATGAAATCGATCCCGAAGTTGGAACGGTACACCAGCCCTTTGGCAATGGTGAAATCCCCGGCCACATTACCGAAAATGCGGTTGTCCTTAGCCGCCTGGGTAGGACCGAACATCGCAGCCAGCGGGTTATCCCAGCCTGCTTTGAGCGGGTTTGTCGAGAAAATGGTACCGCGGATCGAGTCCTGGCTATAAACACCCATCGTCGGCGGAGCGCCCAATGCACCCAGTACCACGGCGTTACGACCTGCATTGTTGTTATCCTTCACGTCGCGGATCTTCGCATTCGAATAGCTGAGATTGGTCGTCAGCTTGAACCAGCTTTTGATCTGGTTATCCAGGTTCATCCGGAACGAATACCGACGGTAGCTGGCAGGCTGGATGATCCCCTTGTCCTGCGTGATCGCCCCGGAGACGAAATATTTGTTCTTGTCGGTACCGCCAGAGAACGAAAGCTGGTAATTCTGGTTGTGCCCGGTCGTAAAAACCTCCTTGTTCCAGTCGGTCGTCTGGCTGCCTACGGAAATATTGTGCCCCATTTCATTCATCAGGTCGACGTATTGCTGCGGGTTCAGCACTTCGATCTTCTTGGCCATGTTCGAAACGCCGTAATAGGCCGAGAAATTCACCTGCGACTGGTTCGCCTTACCCCTTTTGGTCGTCACGATCACGACGCCGTTGGATGCCCTCGCACCATAAATAGCGGCCGAGGAAGCGTCTTTCAACACCTGAATGCTCTCGATATCGTTCACGTTCAGGTCGCGGGTATCCATCGTCGGCACGCCGTCGACTACGTACAGCGGCTCGTTACCCGCCTGCACGGACGTAGCGCCGCGCACGCGGATGGACAATGCGCTGCCGGGCTTGCCCGAAGGCTGCGTCACCTGCACCCCCGCCGCTTTTCCCTGCAATGCCTGTGCGGCCTGCAAAATGGGCCGCTCTTCGATGTCCTTCGTATTCACCGAGGCAATGGAAGTCGTCACATCCCCGCGTTTCTGCGTACCGTAACCGATCACCACCACCTCGTTCAGTGTCTTCATATCCGCCCCGAGTGTAATATCGATCTGCGTTCGGTTGCCCACTGTAACTTCCTGCGTTCCATAACCGATAAATGAGATGACCAGCACCGCCTGTTCGTTGGGCACGCTGATCGAATAATTGCCGTCTACATCTGTCACAGTACCTGATTGCGTCCCTTTCACCAGCACGCTTGCCCCCGGCAATGTCTGATTTTGCTGATCCCTGATCACCCCTTTCACGGCGATATCCTGCGCATGCGCGAGGGTAACTGCCGTCAGAATCATGGCAATGAACATCGTAATTCTCTTTCCCATAGGATGTTAATGAATTATTGGTAATTAATCTGATAATTTTTAGGATAATTCCATGTGGCAAAGTTAGGGATACTTTGAGAAAATCAATAAACAAAAATTTATCTAAATGGCTGTAAAATAGATACTTACATTAATATTGATACGGTTTGGCACCGTAGCCAAATCCGCACGATCCGCCTGATTTACAGCCCGTATCGCACATGTGGAGGCATATCTGCCCATGCTTGCTGATACGCCTGCAAACCGCCGATTTTTGATTAAAAAAATGTAGACATGCCCCGTAAAATTTTTAAAAGGAGTTACATACTGGGGCATCAGGGGGCATTGACGGCGTTAAGCTGTTTCCAGGGAGTGTTCCAAAACCAGCAGGCTCCATCCCTCGCCCGATTTGGACGCGGCGATTTCCTTGCGGCGGTCTTGCATCACTTTTTTGATCCGGCTCGCGTAAGCCCAGCAGGTACCTTGCCGGATGGAGAGTATTTCGGAAAGTTTGTGGGAAGAGATTTTGCCTTTTGTCGTGTACATCAAAAAGACCATATAAAACGCCTTGTTGATGGGAATGCGGGTGTTCTGGAAAATCGTATGAGCGATCACCGACTCGTCGTAGTCGCATTTGGCGCACCGCCGACTGTAAGGGGTATGGCCATGAAATGAATGATCGTGACCACATTTCCGGCATTGGTAATGGTCGCTCGCCGTCTCGTTGCCCCATTTCATCGCGGCCAGAAACTTGAAACAACTGTCGTTGTCGGGATAAATCTTGCTGAATTCTTCAAAATCGACTTCCGCGGACATTACCCGCGCCTGCGTGACCTTCACCACATTGGTATGCAGCACCTCGTTGTCTTTTTCCAGCAGCAGGTTCATTTGCAGGATTTCCTCTTTCTGTTTTTGCAAAAGCGCATTCACTTCCGTCAGTTCCTCGTTTTGCGCCGCTATAATCGCCGATTTTTCGAGTACCTCGTGCGTACGCTCCCGCACCTGCGCTTCCAGCCTGCTATTCAGCGAGTCCTTCAACTTTTCATTGACCATCATCTGGTGAATGATCTGCTTTTGGGCCTTATCCTTCTTCCTTTTCAAAATCCGCACCTTATCCCCGATCGCAAAAGACAGGAAAACCATTTCGAGCACAAAACAAATGCTGAGACTATAATAGGTGACCACACCGAAATTGAGGCCCTCGACATGCAGCATCAGTAACAACTTGTGAATGAATCCAATAGACAAAAATGTATATCCCAACACAAAAAACCTGGCCGGGTGGTAACCTTTCCGGTAAATGTAGATACCCGTGTAAAAAGCCACCGCCAGCGGCACCAGCTCTACGAACTTGTAGCTGAACCAGTCGGTATTGAAGAAGAGGCAGACCACGAAAAAGACGGTCCGCAAAGCCATGATACCCACGATAATGCGGTCGAGCACCGGGGCTTTTCTGGGCGTGTAAAGCAGCGTCCGCGTGAATTGCAATGCGAAAATGCTGACGCCGTACAATGCAATGCCGTAGGCGTACTGGTTCCATTCGGGCGCATTCGGCCAGAGGTATTGGTAGGCGACCCCGTCGATGCACATTTCGAAAAGGCCTACGCACAGGTTGTAAAGTACATAATACAGGTACTGAACCTGACGTACTGCGAGGTACATCATCAGGTTATAGAAGCTGAAAACCAGCACCATACCGTAAAATATCCCGAAAATAAAATACTCGTCCAATGCATACCGGATGAACCGGTTCACCGACCGGAGTACGATGATGGCGTCGGCAGTCTGGTGCGACTTGACGCGGAAATAATAGGTACCGTCAAATTGCGCATCGTTGGCAATGTTGAGCTCGAAGTTCTTGTGTGCATATTCCCGCTCGCTGAACGGCAGCTGGTCACCCATCCGCCGCATGCTATACCCGCCCTTTCCATCCGGCAGGTAGGCGGTAATATCGTCGATGGTCTGGTCGAAAAATTCCAGTATCCAGTTCTTGCCGCTTTCAGGATTGTGCCGGATTTTGACCCTGAACCAGTAGGTTGATTTCAGGTGGTAATTTTGAGGTGTATTGGTCGCGCTATTGACAAAACGGCCGTTCAAAGGCGGCGACAGGATTTGTGAGAGGCTATAAATGCCCGCCGTATCTTCCAGGTACTGGATTTCCTCCCCGACAAAAATGTGCTGATCTTCCGAATCGGTTATCGCCCTTACACGCTGCGAATATGCGCCCGTGAGCGTCATGAGCATAACCAGCAGGCCAATTGCTATGGATTTGGTGCCACTTAGAAAGACGGGTGCGTGTAAAATTGAAGCCTTGATCACGGTATATCAGTTTCCAGCATTGATGATTTTACCTCTAAATTACCATTTTACAACCACAAGTAGCGGGTTTACAACTATTGGTAGCGGGATTCTTAAAGACCGCCGAGAACCGCCTGTATACATTTGCAACATCGAAAATAAAAACACAAACACGAATTTCTATGGAACCGAATCTGGTTGGAAACAAGATTGTCGCAGCACGCAAACAGGCAAACCTTTCGCAATCGCAACTCGCAGAACAACTATTTATCAGCCCGCAGGCGGTGGGGAAATGGGAGCGCGGGGAGTCCGTGCCGGACATTATTACAGTAACGAAGCTCGCGCAAATCCTGGGTGTCGACCTGAACTATTTTTCGGAAGGCTTTACCTCTGCCGGAACGGAAAATACAACTCCCGGGCATTCAACAAAGGCAGGGGAAGAAGTGGCAATCGCAAAGCAATCGGGCAAACCTAACTGGGACATGTCACGGGGCAACTGGGTGGATGCGGATTTTTCGGGCTTGAAGAACCTGCATGAAAAGTTCGCCTCGTCCAACTTGCAGCGCTCCAAATTCATCGGCTCGGACATGTCGAACCTCATCATGAAAGCCAATAATGTCGAAAGCTGCGATTTTTCAAAGTCTGACCTGAGCAACAGCCAGTTCGAAAACTCGCACCTCGTAAGCAACACATTTAACGAATGCCTGCTGCAAGAAGCCCGTTTTTCCGGAAGCTACCTGAAAGGCTGCGACTTTACGAACGCGGATCTGACCGGGACGCATTTTAGAAGAAGCTCGTTGCTGAAGACCATCCTAGCGAATGCGATACTGAACCGTACCTCGTTCGATGAAACAGACCTTTCCGCCATCATTTTCAATGGCGTCGTACAGGATTGCACCTTCGATAACTGCTCGTTCTCCAAAGTCATTTTCCAGGACGCGAAGCTCATCAACACATTCTTCAAAGGCAAAGGCATGAAAAACATCCGCTTCGAAAACTGTGAAGCAGACCGGCTAACGTACGAATTCCTGAAAAGCGGGAAGGCAGACCTGACGGGGGTTAGTTTGATGACTGAATAAAATTACCGGAAGGTTGTGCGCAATGGCAAGTCGGGCCATTATAATATTTGCAAATGCAACAGGAAGGATGTAGGTACCTCCATCCTTCCTGTTGAAATATTGCCCGCCTCGCGTTATGGCCGGCAAACCTGTTAGTACTTATTGCTTTGAACGCTTGTCGGCATAACCGGTCCGGACGAAGTCGTAAGAACTTTCAACCACCTGCCCATTCCTGACATATTTGTGAAAACCAATCAACACATCCGACCTGATATCCTTCATCAACTCCACATTCTCCTTCTTCAAATGAATCATCACAGTATCCGACCCTTTCGACCAGACGTAGGTTCCTTCAAACCTTCCAAGGCTTGCATTCTTGATGTTGTCACCTTTGTTGACCTGCGCGCTTGCGCCGAAGTTTGCAATAAGCAGCAGAAACGATATGAAATAGGTTGCTTTCATTTGTTATCCCTCGCCGAAAATAATTAAGAACCTTCCAACAACATGTAAATATTCCTCATGGTTACTTTTAAAGACAGCTAACTTATTCATTTCCTAACGATGAAGCCCACAATTTTATCAGTACTGTTTCTTTTGACCTGGATGCAGATAGCTGGACAGGATTTAAAACCGGGGCCTGTTACTAAAATGCTCAATCCGCGTTTGGTGATTCACCCCGGTTACCTCGGCGGTATCCAATGGCAGAAGCATACTGTTACATTCGACCGGGCCTATTATGTTTTTGACGACGCCAACCGGGTTTTCTCCTATGAGGAGGTACTGGCACTGAAAAAACAGGACTATGTAAATACCAACAATAAATCGGATGATTTTGAATGGAGAACGAGTCTGTCAATTGTAAAAAGGCAACCCGGTCGAAACGCCCCCTATCTCCTTACTCCGCATCATTTTGACACCTTCCCTGCCGTTATTTCTTTGTGGAATTGCGAAATACCTGCCACATATTCCATTAAAATACAGCGATATGTGGACGAACAACCGGCAGGGGACACATTGCTGACGCAGGGGCTAAAAATCTTTTCGATAGCCCGTGATATTCCGTCCCTCAACGGAAAAAACATCAACTTCAAAGCGATCAGATATGACGTGAATCGAGGTGCCCAACTTTACAAAAGCGACCTTCTGACATTGAAGAGGGCATTCACCAATACCGTTATGGTCACACAATATGACACGAGTTTTTTAAAAGCCTGCGACGACATAGGCATGTATGTGATACTTAAACTGGAAACGGGCGTCGCTGCGCGGTATAAGGATTGGAAATCCATTTCAGATTCTTTTCAAAGACTCGAATATTTTAATATGCAAACTTTCAATGGCCAAGGCACTGGCAATCCATTTCGTTTCGGTAGCCTGTTATGTGTTGTAGCTGATTCGAAGGACGATATACTATTAAAAGAATTAAATTCTCTATTAAGCTTCTACAATAGAAACGAAAAAAATGTATTCAAGGCCAGCGATAAGTTATTTGCCGAACTAGCATCCAAAAGCCCGGCGCTCGACGCCGTGAGTTCTTCCGAAGCAGAAGCCAAAATAATCTCGTTCATCAAATCGAAATACATTCCTGTCAATGCATATCCCATTGACCTGAGTAAAGGGACTATCCGAATCCATAACAAATTCGATTTCACCGATTTATCAGGTACCGAATACCATTGGATTTTAAACCGTGGCGAAAACAAACTCGACGAAGGAAAGGGGATTATTGATAAGCTCGGTGCTCAATCGGAAACCGATATTAAAATCTTCGAAAACATTAAGTCCTTCGAAAGCAATCATACCTATTCCCTGAAAATAACACTTAAACAGGCCATGCAGATTTATTCGGCCAAAGAGGACATTGAATTGAGTCCAATCAAATTCGCCGTTCAGGCACTGCCCGAGCAAACGGAAATCATTTCCCCATAAACTTCCCCATATTCACCCTCTGAAAATAGACCCGCTCCTTATCCTCCGCCGTCCTGCTGCCTGAGTACGCGATGAGCAGCTCGTCGTTAACCAGTTTGACGACCGGAAAGGTCGCAAATCCTGCATTGGATGCTAAATGCGCGGTTTTGAGTTTCTCTCCTTTGGGGGACCGCACTTCCAGGCCGATCAGGCTGCCGTTTTCGGTGTGCTCGTCCCATACGATCGCCTGGTTGCCGTTTTTCAAAAGCTGAATTTGCGGGTGCTTGCCAGCGGTACTGTTGCCAACGGCGTTTCTAGGGGAAAAAGTTTTGCCGTTATCGGTGGAAGACGCGAAGAATACGCCCCTGCCGGTACCCATCGTGTACCAGACGAACGACAATGCCGAGTCCGTCTGCGTGATGGCGGGGCCGGTGTGCGGGCAGGCGGCGATTACCCAGTTGTCCGGGCTGATACGTGCGGGTGCCGAAAAGCTCTTGCCATTGTCCAACGACGCGATATGCACCATGTCGCGGATGGAGTCGTTCAGGATTTTGCGGTATGCGACGTGCAGGCCGCCGGTTTTGTCGACAAACAGGTCGGTGCGGCAGCATTGGCACACGGTTTCGTCGATGGCCTTTTCGCCTTCGAAGGTATTGTTTTGACCAAAAGTGGCAAAGTACAGCGACGAGCCTTCGTGCTTCGTATTCTTCCGGCTGTCGAGCCAAACGGCACCTACCGTTCCGTCTGGCAGTATTTCGAGATCAAAATAGCGCTGGTCGATGCTGTTTTCGGCGGGACTGATGGCTACCGGTTTGGTCCAGGTAATCCCGCCGTCGGCCGATGAACTATAAATCACGAGGCCTGAATATTTATTTTGCGGGTTCGGATTAGCCACGCCCCAGGCTGCAATGATTCTGCCGTTTGGGGTCCGGCCATCCGGGGTCCGGCCACCCGGGACGAGGATCACTTTCGAGAGGTTCTCGCCGTGCGGTTTCACTTTTTCACTGCCCGGCACGGTAATGGTTTTTCCAAAATTGTTTCCGTCGGACAGTTTGAAACACAATACCGCCTCCGAATCCGACAAGATGCGCACCCAACTGAAAACCGCTGCCGTATCGCCGCTTGTAAACAAATGGGGACAGGCACCTGTAAATGTGCCATCTATGGCGCTCTCAGCTTCCGGGGACGCTTTCTTGTCCGATTTTTTCTCGGTGGCGCACGCTACCACGCAGGCAAGGGCGATGTAATAAATGATATGCTTCATCCGGGTGTTATATTGGCTTCGCAGGCGATACCTGCATTAAGCTGTGCAACCGGCGAAGCTGGCAAGTAGTTCCAAAAAACCGCTTCCCGGTCGTCAATATCCCGCAGCCTGTCCGTCTTTCCGCATTTCCGACGCGCCCTGATAGACTTTTTCCTGCTGATCGACCAGGATCGCCTGATAGCCGCCGAAGAAATCCTTCTCTGCAAACTGGTGCCCTTTCCGCTGCAATGCCTCGCGTACAGGCGCGGGAATGCCGCTTTCGAGCGCTACTTTACCCCCATCCGACATCACGGTACCAATGGGTTCACTACTGCCCGAATGCGCAAAACGGGCCGCGTCGCCCGCCTCCTGCACATTCATACCAAAATCGATGATGTTGCAAAGTATCTGCAAATGCCCCTGCGGCTGCATGGCGCCACCCATCACGCCGAAGCTGAGAAACGGCTTGCCGTCTTTGAGCACAAATGCCGGAATAATGGTATTGAACGGTCGCTTCCCGGGCGCATACACGTTGGCGTGTCCGGGTGTGAGGTTGAAGCCGCTGCCGCGGTTGTGAAATACGAAACCCAGTCCGTCCGGCACCATACCGCTACCGAATTCGAGCATATTGCTCTGGATGAGCGATACCATATTACCCTCGGCATCGGCCACGGTAAGGTATATCGTATCGCCGTCTTTCAGCACCGACTGGCTCGCATCGAATTTCACCGAGGCTTTGTCCGGGTTGATCAACGCCCGGCGCTCGGCGGCGTATTTTTCGGATAGCAATGCCTGCACGGGGATTTTGGCAAAATCAGGGTCGGCATAATAACGGGCTCGGTCCTCGAATGCGAGTTTTTTGGCTTCGATCAACAAATGCAGGTATTCTACGCTGTTATGGCCGAGCTTTTTCAAATCATAAGGTTTGAGGATATTCAGCATTTGCAGTACCGAAATACCCTGGCCGTTGGGCGGCAGCTCGTACACGTCGTAGCCCCGGTAATTCACCGATATCGGCTCCACCCAGGTGCTTTTGGTAGCGGCAAGATCTTCTTTTCGGATCAACATGCCCGTTTTGCGGGCATACGCGTCGATCCTGTCTGCGATTTCGCCTTTATAGAACACATCCCTGCCCTGTTTTGCGATCTTCTCGTACGTAGCAGCCAGGTCCGGGTTTTTGAAAACCTGCCCGTAACGCGGCGCGGCACCGTTGATGAGGAATGTTTTGCCAAAATTTTCAAACTCTGTAATATCCTTCTGGTCTTTCAGGCGCTTGTGCGCGACATCCCACGAGTACGCGATCACTTCGGGTACGGGCGCGCCCTCCCGTGCGAATGCGATGGCAGGTGCGAGGACATCGGTCATTTTCAGCTTTCCAAAGCGCTGGTGCAATGCAAACCAGCCATCCACGGCCCCGGGCACTGAAATTGATAGCGGCCCATAGAGTGGAATCTGGGGCCTGTCGCCCAATGCGGATTTCAGCTTTTCATAGGAAGTACCATTGGCGGAACGTCCGCTCGCATTGAGCCCGTAAAGCTTTTTGTCCTTCGCTGACCACACAATGGCAAACAAATCGCCGCCGATGCCGCAGTTGTTGGGCTCTATCACGCCCAGGGCTGCATTGGCCGCAATGGCCGCGTCCATGGCTGTGCCGCCTTTTTTGAGAATATCCAGGCCCGCCTGCGTGGCGAGCGGGTGGCTCGTAGCGACCATGCCGTGCATCGCCAGCACCGGACTGCGCGATTCGAAATTAGAGCCGCTGATACGGTCGCCACGACCCGACTGCGCCGTTGCATTCGTCAAAAAGACAACCTGGGACGCCAACAGCGCCCAGATCATCCGGAAATTCATTTTAATCATTGGAAGTAAAATTCAGGCGATTTCGGCGCCGATTCGTTGCAGTAAAAGTTTGGTGGCGCGAATGCCGTCGTCCTCGCTCATGCGCGTGCCGGAATATTCGATACCCGCGTAGCCCTGGAATGCCTTCGTTTTGGTTTTCTTCGCGATAGTGAGCAGACGGCGGAAATCGATCGTCGTTTCGTTGCCGCTGGCATCGAAATCGCGCGATTTGGCACTCAGGCCTTTCGCGAAGGGCATCATTTCTTCGGTACCCTGGTAGCGGTCGTACGATTTGGCACAACCATTCTGGGCGCGTTCGAGGCAGAAATTATCGAAATCGGGCAAAGTACCGCAGTACGGGTTATTGATTTTCGTGATCACCCCGGCCAGCCATTTCGCATCGGACGAAAAACCGCCGTGGTTTTCCACCAGCACGCCAATGCCGGCCTTCTTACCATATTCCGACAATGCACCGAGCCCGTCGATCGACGCCAAGGCCATGTCTTCCGCGCTACCGGTGCCGCGCAGGTTCACGCGGATGGAATGGCAACCGAGGAATTTGGCAGCGTCCACCCATTGGTAATGGTTCTCCACAGCCGTTTTACGTTTGGCCGCATCGGGATCGGCCAGCGGCCCGGCCGTATCGATCATAATGAGCACATTACGCACGCCCAGATCCGCGGTACGCTGTTTTAGTTCGGAAAGGTAGGTCTGGTCTTTGGCCTTATCGCGAAAGAACTGATCTACGTATTCGACGGCACTGATACCGAAGTCGTTTTTGGCCTTGGCCGGAAAATCCATATTCACCAGCTTGCCCTCCTGCAAAGTCCGGTGCAGCGACCATTCGGCCAGCGAGATTTCAAAAAAAGGCTTTTTGGCTGCACCGAAGGCATCAGGCAACTGTCCGGACCACGCCGCAGCTCCCGCGGCCAGTCCGGAATATTTCAGAAAAGAACGTCTGTCCATGGTGCCGGTCAGGATACTTTCCCGAGTTTCATCGTTTCAGGGTCCCAATTCACCACGGTACTTTCGAAATAGCTCTTGTTGGAAAGCAATGCCGGGCCCGCGGCACGCAAACCGAACACCGCATCTTCCAGCACTTTCTTGTTGTTACGCATTGCATCGAAGAAAATCGAGAAGTGGTCCAGCCGGTCGTCGTAGCCTTGCGGGGCTTTGTATTCCTGCACATCGGGCTCGGACATTTCCGGGCGCGACGGGTATTTCTCATTATATTCTACCAAAAACTTGTCCTGCAATGCTTTCGGGAAAGTATCGATCGTGTACCCCGGCGCGGCAGCCATTTTCTTCCGCTTCACCGTCACGGTGTTGCCCGACAGCGTGATCTGCCCGTCGGTACCCACAAACCGGAAACCCGAGCCACCGCCCGAGCCGTCGGCGAAGTTCACGCGCAGGGTGAGGTTGAATGCCGGATGCGAAGCCGTTTTGGGATAATCATAAATACCTACCATTACATCTGGCACATCGCGACCGTCTTTCCAGTAGCGCAGGCCGCCGCTGGTCATAATGCGGGTCGGACCTTTGGAATCGAGGATGTAATGCATGCCCGAGAACAAATGCACGAACAAATCACCTGCCACCCCGGTACCGTAGTCCTGGTAATTGCGCCATCTGAAAAAACGCAGCGGATCGTAGGCGATCTTGGGCGCCTTATCGCTCAGGAAGCGGTTCCAATCCACGGTCTGCGGCGAAGCGTCGGGCGGAAGGGAGTATTGCCACGCACCCTGTGCCGAATGGCGGTCGTAATACACTTCCACGAAATTAAGCTCGCCGATCGCGCCCGATTTGTACAGTTCCTTGGCTTTGGCATAAATAATGGAGCTCACGCGCTGGCTGCCTACCTGAAACACCTTTCCTGAATCGGAAGCGGCTTTAATCATGTCATAACCCTGCTCGATCTTGTGCACCATCGGTTTCTCGCAGTAAACGGCCTTTCCGGCCTTCAAAGCCTGGATACCGATCTGCGAATGCAAATGGTCGGGCGTGGCGAGGATGATCGCGTCGATGTCCTTGCGGCTCAGGATCTCGTTGTAGTCGCGGGTCGTCTGGATATCGTTGCCGAAGAGCTCCTTGGCGCGCACAAGGTGACCATCGTACAGGTCGGCGACGGCCATGAGCTTCACACCGGGCACTTTCAATGCGGTACGGGTGTCGCCGATACCCATGATACCCGTGCCGATACAGGCGATCTGGATATTGTCGTTGGCGGCGAACCTCGGCTTTTCCCACGGGAGCTCGCGCGAGTAAATGCGCTCGCCTGCGAACAGGGGCCCGGACGAGGCGGCCGTGAGTAGCGCGCTACCGGTAAATTTCTTGATAAAGTCCCTCCGGTTGTTGTCGTTGTTGTTAGGCATATTGCTGAATATTGGCGTTTAGGAAATCAGTTACAAATTGGTGAGCATACGGCAATTTACAATGGATTCTGTTTCAAAATATCTGCTCCCATGATATCGATCTGCGTCTGCGGGATCGGGTAGTACTCGTCTTTACCCGCCTCGAACACAGCTCCGTTCAGGAAAGTACGTTTCAGCTTCTCCTTTTCGAGGTATTTGTTGAGCACCTCCGCGGCAACGCCCCAGCGCACGAGGTCGAAAAAGCGGTGCCCTTCCATAGCCAGTTCCAGCCTTCTTTCAAACCTCACGGCCTTCCGGGCAAAGTCCTTGTTCGGGAATGAGGCATATTCTTTGACCAGATAATTGGCGGCCGGCTTGCCGTCGGCGGTCGTCACCACACAGCCCGCGGCGCGGCGGCGGATGCTGTTGACGATATTCAATGCCATAGCCAGATCGCCTTCTTCCACGGCGATCTCCGCACGGAACAGCAGCACGTCCGGGAAACGCACGGCCCGGTAGTTGTTCGCATTCGAACGGGCCACGGTTTCGGCGCTGTTCTCCCCTTTATAATAGAGGTTTTTCAGGTTGGTATAAGGCCCTGAAAAGTTCTGGTCGCGGATCCACGCGCGGCCGGGGTGCGTGCCCCAGTTCAGGAACGGGATTCCGCGGCGGCCCACGGTCCAGTCCAGGCGCGGGTCGAGTGTGCCCGTGTAGGGCGTGAACGGGTCGGTCGAAGCCAGGCCCTGGTCGCTTTTTACATCCTCGTCGTTGAAGGTATCGAGCAAAGGCAGGCCGTTCGCATCGGTTTTGAATGCATTGACCAGGTTCTGCGAAGGCTGGAAGAAACCGCAGCAGCCACCCGGACCGCCGCCGTACGGGTAGTTGTAGTTATCGCCCCGGTCGCCGTTCTGGCCCGCGCCGCCGTCGCCAACCGAATGCTGGACGTCCAGCACCGACTCCACATTGTTTTCGGTGGTGATCTTGAAGTTATCCTCAAAACAATCCATCAGCTTGAAAGGCCCGTTATTGATCACGTCGTCCAGCAGCGGTTTGGCGGCGGTATGATCTTTCTGAAACATATGTACCTTCGCAAGCACTGCCTTGGCCGTCCAGCTGCTCACGCGCCCTTTGGCGTTTTTGGAAGCCGAAAGGTTGTCGGCCGCATATTGGAAATCCGCCTCGATCATCGGCCAGATATCCTTGTCGTTAGGCACGCGGAAGTCGGTCACCGTCTCGTCGATGTAAGGCACCATATTCCACATTTTTTTGGCTTCGAAATGGTACCAGCCGCGCAGGAAACGCGCTTCGGCCGAAACCTGCTTCTTGTCCGCGTCGGTCATGTCCGTGGCGGTCGCCATTTTGATCAGCACGTCGTTCGAGCGCGAAACGCCGTCGTATACGGTGACCCATTTGTGGTTGAAACCGATGATGTCGGGCTGGCTCACGTATCGTTCGATGGAGATAATGGGCGGCTGGTCGCCGACGTCGCTGCCTTTGTAGGCGTCGTCGGAGGTCACGCTGCCATAAATCCAGTTGCTGCCGGCCGAGTACACGTCGTACCCCGCCCCTACGCCGTCGAGCAGGCTGTAAGCGCCAATCAGCAGCGCGTTCACACCGGCTTTATTCGAAAGTGTCGACTGGCCCGCCACACCGATCGGCTGCTTTTCCAGGAAACTGTCTCCGCAGGAGCTTGCGGTCCCCAATGCGAGGATATAAGCGATGGTCAGAATTTTGTTTTTCATATGTCTGATAGCTAGAAGCCTACATTAATACCGATCTGATACATTTTGGAAGAAGGATAAACGCCCTGGTCGACGCCCATTTGCGAGGAAGTGCCGCTGCCGGTCACGCTTACCTCGGGGTCCAGGCCACTGTATTTCGTAATGGTGAAAAGGTTCTGCGCCTGCACGTACACGCGGGCCGATTCGAGCCTGAGACGCGACAATGCTTTGGTGGGCACCGTGTAGCCTATTTGCAGGTTTTTTAATCTCGCATAAGAACCGTTCTCCACGAAATACGACGACGGCTGCTGGCTCAGGTTATCGCTGGCGTCGAGAATGGGAAGCGGCGCATTGGGGTTTTCCGGCGTCCACGAATCGTTGAACATCCGCGTGCTGCGCTTGCCGGCCTGCTGGTTGAAATCCAGCCAGCGGCGCACAATGTTGATCATATCGTTGCCCTGCACACCTTGCAGGAATGCCGACAAATCGAAGTTTTTGTAGCCTAGCCGCAGGTTGATGCCGTAAGTAAAATCCGGGTGCGGGTTACCGATAAAGGTCCGGTCGTTGTCGTTGATCACGTTGTTGCCATCCATATCGCGGTACTTGTATTTTCCCACCGCCGCATAGCCCGGATAGGCGGGGCCATTCTGCACATCGGCCTCGTTTTGATAAATACCGTCGATCATCAATCCATAGAAAGAATACAATGGCATTCCTGTAACCGATCGTGTATAAACGTAGCTCCTTACGGCAGGCCCGAGCAACATGGTGCTGGTGAGGTTGCTAAGCCGCACGACTTTGTTTTTATAGGTAGAAAAATTCAGGTCCACCCCGTAAGTAAAGTCCCCGCTGGCTGAGCGGTCGTTGTAGGAAATGCCGATATCGATCCCCTTGTTGGTCATCGCTCCTACGTTCACAAATGGTGCAATGGCCTCACCTTGCGTAGCTGGAAGCGCTACCTGGTAGAGCATATCCGAGGTTTTGCGGTTATACCAGTCGATATTGAAAGCGAGCTTGCCTTTAAGCACGGTCAGGTCGAGGCCGACGTTGGTTTGCGTGGTGGTTTCCCATTTCGCATTCGGGTTACCGATGGCTTGCGTATCGAAACCCGAGACAACCGAGCCGTTCGTGCCATTGATATCGTAGGAAGAATTGCTAAGGCTGGTCCGGTAGGTATCAAAACCATTGTAGTTTCCGATTTCCTGATTACCGGTTTGCCCCCAGCCGGCGCGGAGTTTCATATCGTCGAGCCAGGTAAGCCCTTTGAGAAACTGCTCCTCCGAAAGCCGCCAACCCGCGCTGAATGCCGGGAAAACGCCATAACGGTTATTCTGCCCGAAGCGTGAAGAGCCGTCGCGACGGACGGTCGCTTCCAGCAGATAGCGCTCGTTGAACGAGTAATTGACCTTCCCGAAAATCGAGAACAGCGCCCATTCATACGCATCTCCCGCGTTTTGCAAATTGGCAGTACCCGAGTTGAGCACCATATACTGCGGGTCTTCCGCAAAATAATTGCTCCGCGACGCCTGGAAGTTCGAACCTTTGGTGTTAATCGCCTCGGTACCGGCCAGGATATTCAGGTTATGCTTGCCGAACGTGTGCATATAATTCAGCGTATTCGACCACGTCCAGCCCGATTCCTTATTGTTTGCATTGGTTAGCGAGTTGGTCGTGAGGCCTTCCTGTTTCTCGGTTTCGATGTAGCCGTATTCGGTACGGTTGGCAGCAGTATAGTCGAATCCGAAACTGGTGCGGGCGGTCAGGCCATTGATGATTTCCAGCTCGGCATAGGCATTGCCGAATGTCCGCAATGTACCGGTGTTGTTATCCTTGGCCCGGTAGAGCTGAGCGAGCGGGTTTTGTGAGGGACCAAAACCCGACGCGATGGTACCCGCCCAGTTTCCCCGGATATCGCGCACCGGGATAATGGAAGGAATGCGGTAGGCATAGCCGATCGGGTTACTGTCGCCGTTATTGCTGGAACTGCTGGCGCCGTTGTTATTGAAATACCCCTTATTCTTGATAAAACTGACTTCCAGGTTCTCACCCATTTTCAGGCGCTTGCCTACATTAAATTCCGTGTTGGCACGCATGGAAAGCCGGTTGAACGACGTGTATTTTACCGTACCATCCTGATTGAAATAATTCATGGAAATGGCATAACGACCCGTTTCGCTGCCTCCCGAGGCACCTACATTGTATTCCTGCAAAGAAGCGGGCGCGAGGATCACGTCGTACCAGTCGGTACCCTGCTTGTTGGCTTTCACGATCTGGTAAAAACCGTCGCGGGAGTAGTTGTAGCGCGCCGGGTCGACGGCCGGGTTGCCTTCCATCAATCCATATTGACTACCTGCGAGCAGGTAATCGGGTAGCACGGCTGTGGGGCCATTGCCGTACTGGATATGCGAAGGATTACCGTTGGTTAGCTGGCCTGCATTGCGGAGCTGCGTCCATTGCAAATCGGCCTGCTGCTGCGGGTCGAGGATCAGGTCGAGCTTGCTTTTCGACGTCTGCATGCCATACCGCATGTTGAAATTGAACCGGGGCTTGCCGATTTTTCCTTTTTTGGTGGTTATGATAATCACCCCGTTCGAAGCGCGCGAACCGTAAATGGAGGCCGAGGAAGCATCTTTCAATATCTGCATCGACTCGATATTGTTCGGGTTGATGTTGTTCAGTCCGCCTTTTGTGGGCACGCCGTCGATAATGTAGAGCGGATCGTTGTTATTCACCGATCCGAAACCGCGGATGCGAACGGTTGCTTCGCCGCCGGGCGTATTGTTGCTGATGACCGTCACGCCGGCAGCGCGTCCTTGCAGCTGCTGGGCCAGGTTGGGCGCAGCCACTTTCGAAAGCTCCTGCGCATCGATCGTCGATACGGCGCCGGTAATGTCCCTTTTCGACTGGGTGGAATAGCCCGTTACTACGAGTTCGCTCAACGTTTTTTCGTCCACAGCCAGTTGCACGTCCAGCGAAGAGCGGGAACCTACCGTCAGCTCCTGACTTTTATAACCCATAAAACTAAAAACCAGCACCGCCTGATCGTCGGGTACCGAGAGCCGGAAGTTCCCGTCGGCATCGGTGGTCGTACCTTGCTGCGTCTGGCGGATCAGGATACTGACCCCCGGCAGACCGCCCCCTTTCTCATCGGTGACTTTCCCGGTGAGCTGGCGGTCTGCCGCAGGCGCGGCTGCGGGTACGAGCAAGCCTTCCAACGGCTTTTTCCGGAGCAAAATGCGCGAATCGATCACCTCGAACTGCACTTGCAGCGGGGTG
This sequence comes from Dyadobacter sp. SG02, assembly GCF_900109045.1. Classification (GTDB taxonomy): domain Bacteria; phylum Bacteroidota; class Bacteroidia; order Cytophagales; family Spirosomataceae; genus Dyadobacter. Next base: position 433,022 of record NZ_FNYL01000002.1, on the reverse strand, counting down.
AGCAGCTCTTCGAGCACTTTGGCGAGCGGGCGGTTAGACAGGTTGAGGGTCACGCGGTGAGAGGAGTTGATCTTGGTGCTGTACACGAACTTCACATCCGCCTGCTTCTCGATCTTCGCCAGCACAGTCCGCAACTCCATGCGCTCGCCGCTAATGCTCACCATGCGGTTGAGCACCTCCTGGGCGCGGCCGTCGTGCGCGGATGCGAGCCCGCAGCACACCACCATCAAAAGCAACTGGGGGATCGTCATTCGCATCGCTTTCCAGAGAATTTTAGGAATCGGTAAGGTTTTTTTCATAGATTTACTTGTTTTTGATTGAGCAAATTGAAAGCACTTCCCTCCCACAGATTGGCGTTTGTAGAGGGATTTCACGAAGCCGGAAATGTCCTACCATTTCCGGCTTTACTTTATTCGGAACATCAGAAATTCAATCCAAAAAACTTAGCAGCCGTCGCCTTCGATGAACACCACCGTCCCACGCTTTTCGTAGGCGGCGTCGATGGACTTGCACACCAGTTCCAGCTGCGTGAACATCGACAGCCCGCTGAGGTCGGCGGTAATGCTGCAATCCTTCAACTTCGGGTTAGCCACCACGAACTCGATCCCGTACACCTGCGTGAGCGCGTCGAGCACGGTTTGCAGCGAAGCCACCTGAAAGTTGAGTGAAACAGGCGCTGCTTTCGCGGATGCGATCGGGACGGGCTGCGGCACGATTCCCGTGATGATGTTGCGCGTCGCCGCGTCGTAGCTTACCTGCTGGTTGGGTGTCAGGATCACTCCGTTGCGTTGCCGGTCACCACCGGTATTCTGGGTGTACACCGACACCTTTCCCGAAGCCACGGCTACTTCCGTGGTGTTGCTGCCCGGGCGCTGACGGATCAGGAAACTTGTCCCGAGCACCTCCGTTACCAGCTCTCCCGCATGGACCACAAACGGTTTGAGCGGGTTCCTTTTGACCTGGAAAAACGCCTCGCCTTGCAGGAACACCTCCCTTCTTTGCCCGTTGAACGACTTCTCATACCGTAGTCGGCTACCGGGTTTTAGGCGCACTAGCGTCCCGTCGCTCAGTTTGATCGGCTGTTCGGACGAAGTAGTATTTGCTACCTCGATGCCCTGGTGCGTCACGGAAGCCACGGTGTCCGCTTGTCCCTTCGCCCCCTCCTTTTCCCCGTGGTACCACCATAATCCCGCCAGCAGGCACGCTGCGGCGGCCATGCCGGGTACAATGGCCCAAAGCCTTTTCACCCGTCCTGCGCGGGGTATTCCGGCCAGTACATTCTTCCACATTCTTTTCCGGATCAGTTTCGCCTCGTACTCGCCCCATTCCGGTTCCGGTTCGGGGCGCTGGCCTTCCATCCATTGTTGCAATAGCCGCTCTTCCTCTAAGGTCGCCTGGCCGTCCAGGTACCGCTTCGAAAGGTCGTTGAATTCTTTTCTGGTCATAGTTTGCTGATTAGTTTTCCGAGTGATAGGCCCGCAGGTTCTCCCTGAGGAACTTGACCGACTTGGTAATGTGGTACTCGACGGCCTTTTCACTCAGGTTCATACCTGTCGCGATTTCGCGCACCGACTGGTTTTCGAACCGGCTGCGCTTGAATACCTCGGCGCTTTTTTCCGGCAACCGGCTCAGTACCTTCTCTACCGCCGCCGACAGTTCCTGGAAGCCGACGATCTCGTCGGTCACATAATGCTGGGAAATCTCACTGAAAACCAGGTACTCCTGGTATTTGCGAAAGCTGAATTTCGATTTGAAGAAGTCGTAGACCTGGTTCTTCACGGCAATGGTGAGGTACAGGTCGAGATTACGGATGGTCACGTGGTCGCGGCGGTTCCAGAGCGCCAGGAAAACCTCCTGCACAATCTCCTCGGCCTCCTGCTGCACGCCGGTGCTGTGGTAGGCCATGGCCAGCAATTTGCGCCAGTACCGCCGGTATATTTCCTCGAACGCGTCGATCTTTCCGTCGCTCAACAGCGCAGTAAGCCGCTCGTCGTTCAATTGCTTTAATCCAATCATTTTATGTCAGGAGTGAGCCTCTTTCTTGTACAGTAGAAGTAGACGCGAAAACCCCTAAACACTCCGTAAAAAAATTTTTCTATTTTAAAAAAAAATGAAATAATCTTTGCCCACATAGGATTTAGCCCACTTCAATAATTTAAAAACAATCATAATACGGAATAAACAAAAACCACCGGGCTTGGGACCCGGTGGCAGTGTGAAGCGTTAAAAATGACCGATAATCGTTATTGTTTCATAAACTCCGCACTTCGCTGCTTACCGGCACCATCGCGGATGGTAAGCACATAAATACCGGAAGGTAGCTTGTCCAACCCCTCGACAATTAAAACCTCATTGTAATTACTGAACGACCGTTCCAATACTACTCTACCCTGCGCGTTGGCAATGGATATTTCCAGGCTGCCTTTCAATCCGTTCGCTTTTACTGTAAGCTCCGATTTCACCGGGTTCGGGTAGAGGATCGCCGCCGCGTCGGTCATTGAAAAGTTCACCGCCGCAATCCGCGAATAGCTTTCGGTACCGTCCAGATCCACCTGGCGCAGGCGGTAGTAATTCACGGAATCCGCTACCGGCGCGAAATCGGGGAATTGGTAGTTTTTGATTTGCTTTGAATCCCCATTTCCTTCCACATGACCGATTGTTCTCCAAACTTTGCCGTTGGTACCGCGTTCGACGACAAATTCCTTGTGGTCCGTTTCGGAGCTGGTCTGCCAGGTGAGCAATACGCCGCTGCCGGCCTTTTCCGCATTGAAATACACCAAACTCACGGGTAGTGCGGAATCCGTCAGTTCGTAAATGGCCACGTCCGCACCGGGGATCGTCGTGGCCAAGGTACCCTGCGCCGTGGTTGCCTGCGTTCTGGCAATGGTCGCGCCGCTGAACAGCTCTTTGACCTGATAAATGGCCGTACTGCTCAGTCCAGCCCTTTCGAGGTCGATATTGAATGCACGCGGCGAGTCGCCGAAGTTGCACACGGCGAGGTAGGTATGCGAGCCGACGGTTTTGACAAACAGGTTATTAGGGTCCCAACCCGTATTTCCCTCCACCGGATGGAACGCCTTGCCGTCCTTCGCCAGATTCATCAGCGCGGTGTTTTGAAGCAATGCCTGCGCACGGGCTTTCCACGCGCCGTCCGACGAGTAATCGTCCCCGACCATGAGCGTACCCGTGATAATGGACGATGCAAGCCGCAACTTGTTCTTGTTCTCCGGTTGCGTCCCGAAAACGACATTATCGCCGTCGATATACTGGTAAATATGCCCCTGCCACCAGCCGTAGTTGGTACTGTTGAGCGTGTACGCCGACTCCCAGGTATCGCTGTACGCGTCGCAGGCGATCCTGCGCATGTGTGCGTAGCGGCCGGTCGCGAGGTTGGGCGAAATGGCTGCGTACACGAGCATGCTGCCGTCGATCTGGTCGATCAAATACTCCATGCCCGATTTGTAGGCCTGCATACCGGTGTACACGCCAGATTGGTAAAAACTGTCGGCTTCGAGCGAAGCGTGGGCGAGAAAGTCGAGCTTGATCATTTCAAATCCGCATTCCTTGAAACGGCCGATCAGGTACGCAATGCGCTCCTTCGTGCCCGGGTGCGTGGGGTCGAGCGCGTAGGCGCCGTCGAGTTCTATCGGCCCGCCGTTCACTTTCGTCCAGGCGTCGGCGTAGTTGTAGGTGGTACCTTCCATCGTACGGCTCCATTTCCCCCAGTCCACAAACGGCGCCCAGTAAATACCGGCTTTGAAGCCTTTGGACTTGCAATAATTGGCGAATTCGGTGAGCTGGCTGAAATCGCCGGTCCACGAGCCGGGTGTCATATTGTCCCAGTACGAATCCAGGTCGATATATAAGGTATTGTCGGCATTGCGGAATGCGGGCAGTCCGGTGGAGAAGTAATCGACCACGGCTTTGCTGTTTTGCAGGTTAATGCCCGTCTGAATGGCGCCCCAGCTGTTCCAGCCGAATGGCGTCCCGCCGGCCCACGGCTCGATGTAGCGTGGCTCGGCGAGGGAATTCACTTTTCCGTATTCGTCCAGGCCTTCGCGCCAGTCGGCGTCGTAGCTGATCATGACGCGCGGCGATGGGCAGCTGGTTCCTCCCACATTCACCCAGCCGTGCCCGCGCTTGTCACGCGTGAGGTTTTCCTGCGTCCAGCCCGCGATCACCGACATAAATGTGCTTCCCGAACGCCCCTCGCCCACCTGGTTCACGCCCGTTTTCCAAACAGAATGCTCTACCGAACCCACGGTAAGCCCTTTGCGGCTGGTATTGTCATAAACAGCGCCCACCTCCGAGCCGGTAAAGGTGGAATAGCGGCTTTCCCTGGCCTCGTAGCGTACCCAGGCGTCATTATCAAATGGCACAAGGAGCTGCCGTTTATCTGTGTTGGATTGTATATCAATAAAATTGGAAGTCAGCGGCGACATCCCATAGCAGTTTGAACCGGCACCATTCAAAACTACCTGTGTAAAAAGGTAATTCCGGGCCGGATAGGTGTAAAAAACCTGCTGCATTTCGAGCTGGCCACCGTTCGACGGACCGCCGTTCGACGGACCGCCGCCGCTCATCGTGATAATGTGCCGGGTACCCGAGCCGAAAGCGTCGTTCACGGGTTCGGAGCTGTACGAGCGCGAGGTATAGCCGTCGGTACTCCGGTAAACCTGGTCGGAACTGGCGGTAGCGAATGCGCCGCCGATGATTTTCTGGTTGTTGAAATAAATATCGTACACGCCGTTCGCGAGGTCGTAGTCCACGCGGCTGTTGTTGCCGAATGCGATGGATTGCACAATGGGTGTGTTGATCGGCGTGAGGGTGATCTTGTCGATATTCGGGCCATAACTCGACGGGTTATCCAGCCGGATCGTATTGCTGCCTGCATTCAATGGTATCATCGCTTTAATGAACGCCGGCGTGGCCCAGCCGCCGGAAGCGGGGCAGGTTACCGCCACCAGACTACCGCCATTGGGCGTGACATTGATCGTCCGCTGATCGCCGGTGCAATAGGTCACCGTCACATTGTAAATACCGGCGGTGGCCACGGAAACCGGTATTTCCACCGCGCCGGTACCGAGCCCGCCCACCATCTGTCCGGCCGAGCAGGAAGCACATCCCTGCAAATCGGCACCGCCGGTGCGCGTGCCCGACTCGGCTTCGTAGGTTTGCGCGAAAGCGTAAGAGCCCCAGGCCAGCATGCCTGCCAACAGCAGGGCGGTCCTGCGGGCTTTCCCATCATTGTAAAAAATCCTGGTCATAATCGGGAATTTAAGTTGAGTGATCAGGGGGTAAAATTAGATGGTCGGCCAGCCGCCGAAAATGGATAAATACTTTAAAAAGATGGATTATTCGACAACAACTCCATGATTTAGTCCATTCAGATACTTCTATAATCCATTTACCACGCTATCGCTTTTAGCTAGTTTTGCCCTTGAAAATGGCTTATTCCATTCCCTTTTCTGCTTCGATACATGACTTTGATTACCTGCACCCCGTGGGGCGAAACCGCAAACGGACCGGCATACCTGTTCCGGCTGACCAACTCTACCGGGGCCTTTGTTGAACTGACCAATTACGGCGCCACGCTGGTGTCCGCCCACGTATCCGACCGCGACGGACGCCTGGGCAATGTCGTATTGGGTTACGGGAGCCTCGAAGGCTATCTCGCCGACCGTAACTATATGGGCGCGACCATCGGCCGGTTTGCCAACCGCATTGCCAACGCCGCTTTCGAACTCGAAGGCACACATTACCCGCTCGAAGCCAACGACGGTGCCAACACCAACCACGGCGGAAGCGACGGATTTCACCGCCAGACATTTCGCCACGAAACCGCGGAGGACGGCATTACCTTTCATTATACCAGTCTTGACGGCGAAGGCGGCTTCCCCGGCACGCTCCAACTCGCCGTGACGTACCAATGGACAGACGACAACGCCTTGCTGATCCGCTACCAGGCCACCACCGATCAGCCGACCATCGCCAATTTCACGAACCACGCCTATTTCAATCTTTCAGACCAAAAAAGCCTGATCGACGATCACGAGCTGCGCATTTGTGCGAGCCATATCGTGGAAGCCGATCCCGATCACATTCCGACCGGCCGGATAATACCCGCCGGTGCATTGATTTTCGATGGAATTAATGTTGGCAAACAAATAAGGGAGGAAAACGGCAGTCGCACCGGACTGAACATTTGCTATGTTTTGGAACAACAAAGCACAGCCCTGCACCAGGCCTGCCAGCTCACCGACCCCAAAACCGGCCGGAGCCTTGCGATGCGCACTTCTTACCCCGGCATGCTGCTCTACACCGGCGACTACATTAGCGGAGATACCCACCAACCGTTCGAAGGCCTTTGCCTCGAATGTCAGTTTTTCCCCGACAGCCCCAACCACCCCACATTCCCGGACACCACATTACGGCCCGGCGAGGCGTACGACCATACCATTCAGTTCCAATTCAGCTAAACCCGATCGCACCGCTCCTTTTTCCCAACATTTAACTAAACCCCATTACCATGCGAACCCGCATTATACTCCCCGTCCTGCTCCTGTTTGCGGTGCAGGCCTGGTCACAGTCCGCCAAATTCGGCCTGGAATCGCCCAATAAGGCATTAAAAATCGATATTACCGTTCAGGATAGCATCACTTACGCGCTCACGCTTGGCGGCAAGCCTGTGTTACTACCGTCCGCTATCGCTATGGATTTTGGAGGCGTGAAGGCCGGCAAAAACGCCGTTGTCGGCAAGACGGTTAAAGACAATGTCCGTGGCGAGATCACACCGCCTTACGGGCAGTCGGCAAAGCTGCGGAACGATTATAACGAGCTGAAAATTGATTTTAAAAACCTGTATTCCGTCATTTTCCGGGCTTACGACGAGGGCATTGCCTACCGTTTCTCGACCGATTTTCCGGCACCTGCAAAAGTCGTTTCGGAACAGGCTACGTTCCGCCTCGCAGGCGACCCCGAGGTTGTATTCCCCGAATCGGATGTGTTTACTTCCTGGGAAGTGCCTTATGTGAAGTACAAAAGCCTGTCTGCCATTGCGGAGGGCAAGAAGGCCATTTCGCCGGCATTGTTCGGTCAGGCCACAGGTGCTAAAATCGTCATCGCCGAATCCGACCTCCTGGATTATCCGGGTATGTACTTGCAAAAACACGAGGGCACCATCCGCGGAACGTGGGCGCCGTACCCGGCCAAAACGGAACTGGGTAGCTGGGGGAATTTTGTTTCGGTGGTAAAAGAACGAAAAGATTACCTGGCCGAAACCGCTGGCAAACGCGATTACCCGTGGCGCATTGTCATCGCCGCACAGCAGGAAAAGGATCTGCTGGCCAACCAGCTGGTTTACAAGCTCGCTACGCCGAGCGCTATCCAGGATGTTTCGTGGATCAAACCCGGCAAGGCCGCCTGGGAATGGTGGCACGATGCGATGCTGCCGGGCTCCGACACCCCGTCGGGCATGAAGAACCGCGGCACGGCATTGTATAAACGTTACATTGATTTCGCCGCCGACAGCCATTTGGAATACCTGATGATCGACGCCGGCTGGTCGGATGTATATGACTTAAAAAAGGTGAAGCCCGAAACCGACGTCCGCGAACTCGTGCGTTACGCGAAGGCGAAAAATGTGAATGTGTTCCTCTGGTGCGTAGCCACTACCCTGCTCAACGACCTCGAAGGTAACCTGGACTTCATCCGTTCCACCGGCGCGGCGGGCATTAAAGTCGATTTCTTCGACCGCGACGACCAGCCGGCCATTCAGTGGTTTGAGAAAATTGCGAAAGCCGCTGCCGACCGACAACTGATGATCGATTTCCACGGCTGTTCCAAGCCCACCGGATTGGAAAGAAAATATCCGAATATCGTCAATTACGAAGCCGTCCGGGGCGCCGAATGCTCCAAATGGGACCTTACCGCCAACCCGGACCAGCATTTACTGACGCCCTTCATACGCATGGTCGCAGGCCCGCTCGACTATACGCCCGGCTCCATGCGCAACGCCACGCGCGAGACATTTAAACCCGTGGACCCGGGCCTGCCCTCCACACAAGGTACCCGCTGCCATGAGCTGGCCATGTTCGTGATCTTCAACCAGCCGCTGGCGATGCTTTGCGATTCCCCCATGGAGTACGTCAAACATCCCGATATTATGCAGTTCCTCTCCGCCGTACCCACCGCATTCGACGAAACCAGGGTGCTCGACGGCAAGGTGGGCGAGTATGCCGTGATGGCGAAAAGGAAGGCGGATAGTTGGTACATCGGCGCGATGACCAACTGGGACGCACACACCGTGGAGCTGGACTTTTCTTTTCTTCCCGACCGGAAAACTTACGAGGTAAGCCTTTACACCGACGCCGGAGACGCCGGAACGGATGCTTCGCATTACACCTTCAAAACCATACAGGTTACCCGGAAAACACGCCTGAAATTGCCCCTGGCAAAGGGCGGCGGAGCCGTGGCGATGATCCGTCCGTAAGCCCCGCGCTTAACACGGGGATAACGTAATATAATCCATCTTGTTCATAAAATTGACCATTTAAGGGGGCTCATTTTATTCCGACCTTGCACAAGGTTTAATCACAATTATTAACGGAATAAAACAAAATCTACTCATGCGTAACCCGCGGCTCCCTGACCGAAATTCAAGTTCTGATCTCCCTTTCAGCCATGCAGTATGACGCTGCATGGCTGCCGACGTTACAACCAGTTTTTCTTTCTTATCAAACCTTTATGCAATAGTATCCCGATGAAAAATCAAATTTTACAGATACTGCTGCTTTGTCTGGTCACGACCGCCGCTCTCGCGCAAAGCGTGACCGTCAAAGGGCGTGTGACTGACAAAGCGACCAAGGCACCGGTTTTCGGCGCATCGGTAGCACTGAAATCCGACCTATCCAAGGGCACCATCACCAACGATACCGGCGAATTCACACTCACGGTTTCCGGCCCCGACGCCAAGGTGATCATTCATTCGTTCGGTTACCAGGATATAGAAATCCAGGTCGGCAACCAGACTTTCCTGGAAGTAATTATGGACGAAGAAGCCAAGGGGCTCGAAGAGATCGTGGTAGTGGGTGCGGTGGTGCGTCGCGAGAGCCTGACGGGTTCGGTGGCGTCCATCAATGCGGCCAAAATTTCGCAAACGCCTACCAACAATATCAATCAGGCATTACAAGGCAAAGTGGCGGGCGCTTACGTCGTGTCCAACTCACAGCCCGGCTCCGACGCCAGCATTAAGATCCGCGGAAACAACTCGATCCAGTTCGGCACGAATCCTATTTTCGTGGTCGACGGCGTGATCATCGACGGCGGATTCAACACTTTGAACCCCGACGATATCGCATCCATCGATGTGCTGAAAGACGCCGCTTCGACGGCCATTTACGGCTCGCGGGGCGCAAACGGAGTGGTGGTGGTAACGACCAAAAAAGGTCGCAGCGGTGCGGGCAAAGTAAGTTACAATGCCTGGTTTGGGGTACAGAGTTTTAGTAAAAAGGTGGATTTAATGAAAGGAAAAGACCTTTTCGACCTCCGCGTGGACGCTTACGCCAATGCATTTATCGAGAAAAACCCGCAGGGCAACCGCCAGCAATACATTAACGATTCGCTGATGGGCCCGAACTCCCTCGCATTTGCCCAATACGAACTCGATGCTTACCGCCAGGGTAAATCCTACGACTGGCTCGACGCCGTTACGCGCAAAGGTTTCCAGCAAAACCACACCCTGAACTTCTCCGGCGGTACCGAAAAAGGCAGTTATTTCCTCAGTTTCAATTATACCGACCAGAAAGGGATCGTCAAAAGCTCGGGTTACAAGCGCCTCGGCGGACGCATGAACCTCGAACAGGCCATTAAACCGTGGCTGAAAGTGGGTACCAATACGTCCTTTACCAATTCGAAAGACGACTATGTGGATGGCAGCGTGTTCTCGGTAGCCGCAGTGGCTAATCCGTTGCTTCCGGTGGATACGGCGGGGTATTACCTCAAATACGGCGATATCGAAAACCAGGACGCCTACAACCCGTTACGCAGCCTCTCTATTACGGGAGATAATATATCAAATCGCTTGCTTTCAGCAAATTATGTAAATATTTCACCTATCAAAGACCTGAACATCCGCTCGACGGTTTCGTTTGACCTCACTAACCAACAAACTTTCTGGTACACGCCGATGACGACCGGGCAAGACCGCCGGAACAGCAACCACGGGAAGGCATCGCAGCGGAAGGATGTGTACAACAACCTGCAATGGGACAACACGATTTCGTATAACAAGAGCTTCGGGCCGCATTATCTGTCGGTTCTCGCGGGAACCTCTTTGCAGAAGAACCAGTACAACTACAATCAGGTGGACGCATTCGGGTTCCCCAACGATGATTTCGGGTACAAATTCCTCGGCGGGGCTTATTCCAAAGACAAAACCAGCCTTTCCTCCGACTTCATCACCACTACCCTGCTCTCGTTCCTGGGCCGCGCGGATTACAGCTACAACGACAAGTATTTCGTGACGGCCACCCTCCGTTATGACGGTTCGTCGCGCTTCGGTGCGAACAACAAATGGGGCGCATTTCCCTCGCTGGCATTGGCTTACGATATGTCGAAGGAAGGTTTCATGAGCAACCTGCACCCGATCAGTCGGCTGAAATGGCGTGTGGGATACGGTATCGCGGGTAACCAGAACATCCCCAATTATGCATTTGCAAGTCTTTACCGACCTAATTACACCAATAATTCGGTTACCTACGTGTCGGACGGACGCCTTGGAAACCCCAACCTGCATTGGGAGCGCCAGAAGCAGCTGAACCTGGGCGTCGACCTTGGGTTGTTCGATAACCGGTTGATGGTCACCGCCGATTATTTCAATATTAATAATGATGACCTGCTGATGGTGAAGACATTATCCACTACTACCGGCTTCACCAACACCGTTTCCAACGTAGGCGCATTAAATAACAAAGGAATCGAGTTTGCCGTAAGCGGGGCATTGATCCGCAAGCAGGATTTCCAATGGAATGTAAACCTCACCGTTTCGCACGACCAGAATAAGGTAACCGCATTGTACGGCGACACCAAGGCGATCTACAACAAAGGTGGCTACACCGGCGTGGAGATCCAGCGCACCGGAAACCTCTTCCTCGGCGAATCTCTGAACAGCGTATATAGTTATAAGTTCGATAAGATCGCGCAGCAGGCGGACATGGAACGCATCAAGGATATGGACTTCGCGGGTCGTACCGTGCATCCGGGCGACATTATGCCGGTCGATAAAGACGGCAACGGCGTGATCAACGACGACGACCGTTATGTGGTGGGTAAATTAAATCCTAAGTTCTACGGCGGTTTCGGCACGGACGTTACTTACAAGGGCTTTGGTTTCAACATGTTCTTCAACTATTCCTACGGCTTGAAACGTCTGAGCGGATTGTACGAAGGCTTAATGTCCTCGTCGGGTGTGAGCGCCGCGCACGAGGACCTGAAAAACCGCTGGACACCCGAAAACACCAACACGAACGTGCCCCGCGCATTGTACGGCATTCCGCGTTACAGCTACGGGGACACCGACCTCGGTCTGCAAAACGCTTCTTTCCTGCGCCTTTCGACATTGACCGTTTCCTATACCCTGCCCCGCAAGGTAGCCAGTGTGCTTCGGTTGGAAAATACACGCTTCTACGTTACCGGCGCCAATATGCTCCGGTTTACCAAAGACCGGGGCTACGATCCCGAGACCGGCGACGGCTACCCGAATTCGAAAATGCTCACAGCCGGTTTGAACATTACTTTCTAGCATTAACCTCTATTTGAAATGAAAATAAGAGCTGCATTAAGCATACTTCCGGTACTGATAATGGCTTCGACCGTGTCGTGTACCGACTTTCTCGACCAGCAACCACAGACGGCCCTCACCCAGGAACAGGTTTTTGCCAAACTCGAAAACATCGATCCGCTCATTACCGGGCTTTATACCAACTGGCGCAACGCCCGCAAGGATCGCGGCGGGTTTATGTTCCAGCTGGGCGGCGACGAATCCCAGCAGGGCGCATTCCAGGTGCGTTCGGAGGCTGATCAGGCCGGTCTGGACCGCTACGACGGCTTCCTGGCACCCCGCAACAATGCATTGACCCAGCAATGGGACCTGCGCTGGCCGATCGTTTCGGCTGCCGCGAAAGCCATTCTTGCATTGCAAACCAATACCGAGGACGAAGCCAAAAGGAATGTCCTGCTCGGTGAAGCCTCGTTCATCTGGTCGGCCGTAACATTTGAATTGACACAGTATTGGGGCGAAATACCCATCATCGATGCTGGCAAACTCAACGAATTCGGTACCAGCCGCAAGCCGCTGCCGCAGGTGTATGAGTACCTGATTAAAAACCTGCAATTCGCTGTGGATCACCTGCCTGAAACGCAAACCGACAAGCGCCGGGTCACCAAATATGCCGCCATGGCGCTCCTCGGAAAAGTATATTTGTACGCGCCCCAGGAATCCAATGCGAGGGATTATCAAAAGGCGGCAGATATGTTCGACGGCGTGATCAAATCGGGCAAATACAGCCTGTTACCTAAATTCGCGGACCTTTTCGACCCGTCGAAACCCAATTCCAGCGAATCGCTGTATGAATTCCAGTTCACCAACACCTATCCGGATAACAACCAGACGCAATGGCAAATGGGCTCCCGCGCGCTGGCGTCCATCGACGGCAACTGTTCATTCGGCGGATACGATCTGATGGTCCCGACCGCGTACGCCTACAAGGACGCGACCGCGGGCGGTGTGTGGGAAGCGGGCGACGTCCGCAAGGCGGCCTCTATCCGTTACGATTTCATCTACAATGGTCAGCCTCCTAAATTGCTTTCCGGCTTCGGCGGCGACGAACTCGACCCGCACGTGAAGAAGTTCGAAGACCCGCGCACGCAAGGCACCATGAGTTTCTGGTATTCGGGTAAAAACATCAATTACATGCGCTATGCCGACGTGCTACTCTGCTATGCGGAATGCCTCAACGAGCTGAAACGCACGCCCGAAGCCGTAGGGATCGTCAACAACCAGGTACGGGCCCGCGCATTCGGCGGCACGCTGCCCACGGCCATGAAGTGGAGCGAAGGCCTCAGCCAGGACGAATTCCGCACCAAAATGCTCGACGAGCGCATGCGCGAGCTTTGCTTCGAAGGCTGGCGCCGCATGGACCTCATCCGCTCGGGCAAATTCGTAAGCCTCATCAAAGCCCGCAACCGCTGGGCCGCCGAAAGCAACACGATCCAGGAGTTTCACAAGAAATACCCGATCCCGCTGACGGAAGTTTTGCAGAACGAGGATATTTCGGATGCGGATCAGAATGAGGGGTATTTGCCGTAAATTTTTTATAAAAGAGGGGTGGCCGGAATTTCTTCCGGCTACCCCTCTTTTATTGTCAGGCTTGAACGTCCCTCAAAGTGGGATACGTAAATCGAAACATATTAACAATCATACGCTCAGTAGCGTCAATATCCTCGCATCGGCGATTGATCAGCGAGTAGGATGACGCCGCTTCATATTCGAAATGCTCAAACGTAATCCTACCAATCAACTTTGAAGCGATATACCGATAGATGTTAAAACGTTGCGTGGGGTTTCTGTTTTCGAGTTTTTTAGACTTCTTGTCATACGAAGGTGCTCCAACAAATGCAAACGAGGCATTCGGACAAAACTGTAAAACCTCCTGAATAGCAGAAAGACAGGTGACCAGGATATTTCAATCTGTATCCTGGATAATCAAATGTCAAGGTATACGATAATTGGTTTGATGATTAGCGTTTTTGTGTAAATCCTCTTCCGAAAGCCTTTTTCCTACAACCATTTCATTGGTTATTCTGGTCGGTTTGACAGACGAAATCGGCTCCCAGTTCATTCTATCACCCTTCGGTAGGCTTTTTGTTTTTCTTGTAGCACGCTCCATGATGATAGCTTTGTTTTGATTATTAAGTATACAACAAACAGGGATAATAGTCCTATTGTTCCATTATTTTTTTTGAACTTCCCTTCAAGTAAGACAAAAAATCGAAAAACGCCGCGGGTTGCAGAACGGGCTTTACTTGCTCTCGGTGGGTGATGAAACTTTCAAGGTGATGGCCAAGCATTAGAGCATGGAATTAACCTCACGCATTCACCATATTCCGCTTCCGATACTCCGTAGGCGGGATGTCCATCAGTTTCGAGAACATCCTCGAAAAATAGTACTGATCCTCCACGCCCAGCATGATCGCCATTTCCTTGATGCTCATTTTCGTAAATGTCAGGTATTGGCAGGCTTTCTGGATTTTGAGGTGGTTGAAGTATTCAATGGGCGAATAGCCGGTTTTGCTGCGGAAAAGGACGGAAAAGTGGGAAACGGAAAGGTTCGCGAACGAGGCGAATTCGTTGAGGCTGATCACGTCGCCGATGCGCTTTTGCATGAGGTCGATCGTGAGGGCTACCACATGGTTTTCCTGGGCGGCTTCCAGGTTGTTGAACTTGTCTTCGTACAGCAATGAAGAAAGGAAATGCGAGAAGGTCATATTCACATACCGTAATGTATCCGCGCTGTAACCTTTTTCCAGATTGGTGTAAATTTCCTCGAACAACTTGATCCTGTTGGCATTATAAGCCAATGTGGGCTTGTAGTTCTTGGCACCTTTCAGGATCAGGTCGACGATGTAGCCGGCGGTCTGGCCTTTGAAATGGATCCAGTAAATGGTCCACGGATCGTCCGTCGCCGAACCATAACGGTGCGGGGTATTGGCCGGAATGGCGATAAACTGGGACGGCGCCACCTCGATCTTCGTTTTGTTGATCTCCACCCAGCCGTGGCCGTTGATGCAATAAATAATAATGTGCTGACTGATCCCCTGCGGCCGCTCCACGTAATGGAACTGCGCTTTGGGATAGTAGCCAATGTCGGTAATGTAAATCTGCCTCGTGATCGGGTCGTCGACCAGGAACTCATTCTGGATCTTGCGGGGCAGCACGATCAGGCGCTGCCCTTCGAACCCTTCCCGCTTTCTTGTTGCTTTCTCTTTCATCCGCAATCTCTGCTTGGGTTGAATTTCAATCCAATTTAGCAACAGGCTCCCGGTTTGCAACCAATGCGCGCAAACGTTCCGCACTCACCTCGGGCGTGATGTCGCGCTGCGGGTTACCCATGAGCTCGTAGCCTACCATAAATTTCTTCACCGTGGCCGAACGCAGCAACGGCGGGTAATAATGCATGTGAAAATGCCAGCCGGGATATGCCTTGCCGTCCGTGGGCGTCTGGTGAATCCCGGAAGAATAAGGGAACGAAATGCCGAAAAGCTGGTCGTAAGCCGCCGTGACGGTTTTGGTAATGTCTGCAAAAGCGTCGCATTCCGCGTCGCTCATTTCCAGGATATTTCCGAAATGCCTTTTGCTCACCACCATGGTTTCAAAAGGCCATATCGCCCAGAACGGTACCAGTAATGCGAAGTGCGCATTTTCCGCGACAATGCGCTTCCGGTCCGTCAGTTCTATTGCAAGATAATCCGACAAGATACTACGGCCATTTTCAGCAAAATACGCTTCCTGCATGGCCGTTTCCTTGGCGGGTTCCACCGGCACCGAGCTTTGCGCCCATATCTGCCCGTGCGGGTGCGGGTTGCTGCAACCCATCATAGCGCCTTTATTTTCAAATATTTGCACATAATTGATAAAGTCCAGCGCGCCCAGCGCCGCGTACTCCGCACGCCACACATCTACCACTTTCCGGATATCGGTCACGTCCATGTCGGCCAGCGTGAGGTCGTGGCGGGGCGAGAAACAAATGACCTTACAAATGCCGCGTTCCGCTTCCGCGCGTAACAATCCGTTATCGCCGAAGCGGCCTTCGGGTACCGAGCGGTTCAATGCGCCGAAGTCGTTTTCAAAAACGAAAGTGTCGGTATAATTGGGATTGACGCCGCCGTTGGAGCGTGCATTACCGCGGCAGAGATAACAATCGGGGTCGTGCGGGAGCGAAACGGGACGCGGGATGCTTTCCTGCTGCCCCTGCCAGGGCCGTTTGGCGCGGTGCGGCGATACCAGTATCCAGTCGCCGGTGAGCGGGTTATATCTCCTGTGCGGGTGTTCGGTCAGATCGAATGCATTCATATTAATGTACACTGAAAACCTCGCCGATCTCTTCCAGGGTCTTGCCTTTCGTCTCCCTGACTTTCAGCCAGGTAAATGCAAGCCCCGCGAAACAAATGGCGGAGTAGATGTAGAAGGTATAGTCTTTGAATTTTTCAAAAAGAATGGGAAATGTAAAAACAAGCACGAAATAGGCCGCCCAGAGGCATAGTATGGCCACCGTGGAGGCCTGGCTACGGATCTGGTTCGGAAATATTTCGGAGATCAGCACCCAGGTCACGGGCGCGAGCGTCATGGCGTAAATGCCGATGGCCGCGAGAAGGAACCAGGCCACATCGGCGGAACCTTTGCCTAGCATGATAGCGACGATAATGTAAATCACGGCCAGCCCGCCAGCACCTATGAGCATCAGCGGCTTACGGCCTAGCTTATCCACGAGCAGCATGGCCGCAATGGTAAAAACCAGGTTGATACCGCCGATGAAAATGGTCTGCAAAAGCTGCCCGTCCTGCGAAACGCCGATGCTCTGAAAGATTTTAGGGGTGTAATTAAAAACCACATTGATCCCGCAAAGCTGCTGGAAAACCGCCAGTCCAATGCCCGTAAGCACGACCGGAAGCATGGCTTTCTTGAAAACATCGGAATAACTACTCCTCGACGGACCGCCGTGCGACGGACCATTAGCCATCGATTCCCTGATTTTGCTTAAACCTTCCTCCATATAGGCCTGGTTACCGATCCTGCCCAGTACTTTCGCCGCTTGTTGCGTCCTGCCTGCCATGGCAAGCCAGCGAGGGCTCTCAGGTAAAAAGAATGCTCCAATCACGAAAAACAGCGACGGTACCGCGCCCAGCCCGAACATCCACCGCCAGGCATCGTCGCCGTGGTTGCGGAGGGTGTAATTGACGAGATTCGTCACCAATATCCCGATCACTACCGTCAGCTGGTTGATCGCCACCATTCGTCCGCGCAAATGCGCCGGCGCCACCTCCGCGATGTACACGGGCGAAAGCATCGAGGCCATTCCGACACCGATACCGGCCACAAACCGGAACGCTATGAATGCATTACGATCGGGAGCGAGGGCCATGGCGATGGACGAAATGCCAAAAATCGCCGCGGCCAGCAGCAAGCCAGGCCGCCTGCCGTACCGGTCCGACACCGATCCCGCGACAATGCAACCGAGAATCGCGCCCAATGCGAGGCTCCCCGTAGCGAAGCCTTCCCAGTACACATCGAGCCCGAATTGCTGCTGCAAAAACGGCAGCGCCCCGGCGATCACCGCGAAATCGAAACCAAAAAGATAGCCACCCAGGGCGGAGATCAGGGAAATGCCCAGGATGTAGGAACTGTTGTATGCGGGGGCCTCATTCATAAAGTTCGGGTCGGTTTTTTTGTTGTATTTCAAATAGGTTTCGGACCGTCACAAAAGCGAGGTTCCGTCATCGGTTACGACGTGGTAAACTTCCGTAATTTTGTCCATCTTTTGTCGATAGGCATTGCTCACAGACCCCGCGAGATCGTCGGCAAATCCTTCCCGGACGATATTGATCGTACATCCGCCGAAACCACCGCCTACCATGCGTGCGCCCTCCACCGCCGGGTGCACGAGCGCGGCCTGCGCGAGGAAATCCAGCTCAGGGCAGCTTACCTCGTAAGCCTCGCTCAAACCGGCGTGTGTCTGGTTCAACTTCTTACCCAACGCGGCGATATTGTTGCTTTCGAGGTCGTCGCAGGCCGCCAGCAGCCGGGCGTTCTCCCCTACCACGTAACTACACCGTTTGAACACATTCCGAGGCATCCGGCCTTCGAATGCAGCCAGCATTTCTTGCGTCACATCGCGCAGGTCGCTGATTTCCGGGTATTCGGTTTGCAGCAATGCAACCCCTTCCTCACATTCCTGCCGCCGCACGTTGTATTCCGAAGACGCCAGCGAATGTTTCACATTGGAATTGAAAAGCAGCAGGTTGTAACCGTCCATAGCCAGCGGCACATACCGGTAATCCAGCGAGCGGCAATCGAGGAGGATCGCGTGGTCCTTTTTACCAAACATACTCGCAAACATATCCATGATCCCGCAACGCACACCCGCGAAAGCGTGCTCGGCCGCCTGCGCCATTTTCACAAGTTGCAGCCGGTCGTAGCCGGTTTGCAGCATTTCGTTCAGGCCAAATGCAACGGCGCATTCGATAGCAGCAGACGATGAAAGCCCCGCGCCCATCGGAATATTACCCGTCATGACCAGCTCGAAGCCCGGCAATGCGTGACCGGCCTTTTGAAACTGGTCGGCAACGCCGAGGATGTAGTCGGCCCAGGTGGCGGTCGGAGCAAGTGCAGCAACATCCGCATTTACTTTTTCCTCATAATCAGCCGCGTACAAATGGATTACCCCATCTTCACGCCTGCGCATGGCCACATACACGGCCTGACTGATCGTCGCGGGCAGCACGAAGCCGTTGTTGTAATCGGTATGCTCGCCGATGAGATTGATCCGCCCCGGCGAACGAACGATCAGATCGGGCGTGCCATCAAAAACACTTTGAAAGAGCCGCGTCAGATCGTCTTTGGAAATGGTATTCATGATTTAAACAGAATATAATAGCTCGAAAAATGACCACATCCTCAGGTAGGAAGCCGCAGCCTGATGGTTTGCATTCAAAGCAACCACCTCTTCCAGCAATGCCCTGGCCGTTTCGTATTCGCCCAGCCCGAGGTAACCCAGGCCTTTCAGATACAGGCAATGCACGCGGTTGCGAAGGTTGAGATCGGCGTCGAATACGAGCATATCGGGCAGCGAAACCGCGAAGTAGTCAATGCGGATATGGTCATCCAGGTGTACATTCCCGAAAGTAACGAACCGTTCGAAAATCGCGCGAGCCTGCTCCGGCGCATCCAGTTTCAGCCACGCAAGGCCCTGGTAGAATATCTTGTCGGGCTGCTGGTCGTTGTAGTAAATGGCCTGAACCGGTTCGCTGATGCCTACGGTTGCCTTTTTGAAATATTCGACGGCCTGTTTCTCCTGCTGCAAACCGGCATAGGCCAGCGCCGTCAGATAATCGGTATCGTTTTCCTGCGTACCGTAAATTTTACCTTCACCGAGGTTTTCAGGATAAACTCTTGTCGCATTCAGTAATTCCAACGCATTTTCAAATTCCTGCGCCTCGATCGCCTGTTTGGCAAGTTCGAGATGGCACAGCAGAAACTGGCCGAGTACTTTGCCTTCCCCGCCTTCCCATGGGTGGAACTGGCGGGCGGCCAGCAATGTCTTTGCTTGCCCGTATTCAAAAAGGCTGTTCAGCAATGTCACGCGTTCGAGGTACAGGTCGTCGCGCTCGTTCACCAAAGCCGGGTGTTCGTCCAGCAACGCAAGCCTTTCCTGCGCCGGTTTATTCAATATTTTGTACAGCTGATCGAGCTCCATAAGTACGCGGGCGTCCGTATTGTCGAGCGCGAATGCCTTTTCGAGCAATGCCAATGCTTCCTGCTTTTTACCCAGCTTGTTGTAGTAAGCCAGCGAAAGGTTGCGGTAAGGCGTCGCGAAGGTTGGCGCAAGGCGTATAGCGGCCTCCCAGGCGGCAATGGCTTCGGCAAACTGCCGTTTGTCATACCATAAATTACCCAGCAAATAATGCGCATGCCCGTCCGAAGGATTCAATGCAATGGCATTTTGCAGGATAGCCACTTCTTCTATTTTGTTGGGAAAACAAAATGCAGGACTCGTCCCGGCCGCCTTCCGATAATGGGTTAATGCCTTTTGCGAATCGCCGCTTTGCGCCGCAAACCATCCCAGGTAGTACTCGACCAACGGAGAAACATCGTTTCCATCCTGCTGATAAAGCTCCAAAACTTCCGATGCCTCCGCATACAGGCCCGCATGAGCGTATGCGAGCGCCAGCTCCTGGTAGTTCTGCAACGCGCCGCGCATGCGCTCACGCAGGGAGGCGAGCATCATGTCGGTTTCAATGCCCTGCGCCTTCTCCGCCCAATGCCATTCGAGCAGGCACCCGAAATTGAACCGATCGATGCCCAGCGACTCCTGCGCCAGTGTGGCCGCGTCGGAATATTGGCCTGTTTTGCGCAGCAGGGCCGTTTTCAAATGGCGTGCTACCGGGCTGTGGTAATTGCGTATGAGCGATTTTTCTACTAGTTTCAGCGCCTCGGCCCATTTCTGCTGGTGCGTGGCGATACGCGCCAGGAACAGGAATGCGCTGTGCTGAAAAGCATCGTTCCAGGTCGCTTTGAAGAATGCGTCGTAGGCAGCCGGGTATTTTTGCTGAAAAAACAGGGAAAGGCCGAGGTTGTAATGCGGTTCGCCGTCGTACGGGTTAGGGTTGCGTTTCAAAAGCGTCGCTACGGCGCGTTCGAAGTAAGGTTGCGCCTCCGCAAACCGGCCGCGTCGCAGCAGGAGCAGCCCCATGGCATTGTTGCACCGCACGTCTTCCGGGCTTCTGCGCAAACCTTCTTCATAGTAGTCCTCCGGCCGGAAGGTCGCATGCCGGTACTGTTCCAGATGCAGGCCATTCAAATACAAATCCTCGATCTGTCCGATCTCCGCCGGGGCTTTTGCGGCGGTTGCGGCTTTGGGAATCTCCCTTTCAATATGCGCGGCTTCCGGTTGCCAGCTGATCAGTTCATTGCCTTTGCTATCGGCGACGATCAATTTCCAAAGCTCCGGTTCCGAGGTATCATCGGTTTTTATAACTGTTTCAAAAATAGCGGCCGGCGAGATCGTGGACGTAAAAGCGGCCACTTGCTCCCCGTTTTTCAGTAAAGTAATGCGGGCATTTTCATAAACAGCGGTGGCATACACTTTGATATGTGCTTCATTACCAGCAAATTCCAGGTTCAACGCCGCTTCCTTGCTTGCATTTTTCACCAAACCGATTTTGGCATAAGGCATGAAATACTGCTCGAAGGTTTTGCCCTCGTTGGGTTGCAGCCAGGAGAAATCGGGCTGGTTGTCGGTGAACATGCCGGTCATGAGCTCGATGTACGGTCCGTCCTCGTCGGTGAGGTTGCGGTCCCAGGCAAAACCGAAATCGCCGTTGCCCCAGGTCCATTGCTTTTTTCCCGGCGACACATGGTGATCGGCCACGTGCAGCATACCCGCCTGCGTGTCGTGCTCGTAGCAACCCATAAAGTCGTATTGCGACTGGATGGCCATGTAGGAAGTCGGCACAGGAATGTTTTTATAGCGCGAAATGTCCGTTCCCGGCGCGTAATCGACCTTATAATAAGTGCCCGTCGCAATAGGGAAGTCCGAAACATCCCGCTTGCCGTGGTCGAAAACAGCGAATACGTCGGGCGGGAATACCGATTGGTAATGGTCGTTCACCTTCACGGCAGGGTTGGCCCACCAGAGGAACGTCTGCGGAAAGGGCGTCGGGTTGAAGAGCTTGCCCTGGATTTCGAGGTAGGCTTTGCCCGGATAGAGCGTAAAACCGGCCATTCCCTTCGTCCGGAACATGATTTCAGTCTCATTCACCCACACCGTTTTGCTCCCGTCGGGGTTTTCCGCGATGGAAAAGTCCACGGGACTGAATGTGCTCGGCCGGTGGTGCTGTGGCCAGTTGAACTCGATCCCGCCGGATATCCACGGTCCCGCCAGGCCCACCAATGCTGGTTTTACGACCTGATTATAGTAAACAAAATCGCGTTGCTGCACCTTGTCCCACGCGCGCTGGATGCGCCCGCCAAGCTCGGGCAGGATCATGATTTTGAGGTATTCGTTTTCGAGAAAAACGGCATTGTATTCCTGCTCGGTTTTCTCGTCGGAGATTTTCTCGATCACCGGATGCGGGTACACCACCCCGCTGCTACCCTGATATACCCTCTTTTCGAGGAACATAGGGTTCTTCTCAGGCTCGCCCGCGCGGTAGGTCGGGATCGTCACCTTTTCGGTCCAGGCTGATACGTTCATTAATTTTGAATGATTGAATGATTGAATGACTGAATGGGGCAATTTTGAATGAGTGAATGAGTGAATTTTGAATGAGTGAATTTTGAATGAGTGAATTTGAATGTGTGAGTGGTTAGGGTTGGTCATGAGTGGTCATTTGTAGTCAAAAATTGTCATTGGAGTATTCTAGTTAAAACAACACCTGACTATAAATGACCACACCTGACTATTCACTCATTCACTCATTCAATCATTCAATCATTCAATCATTCAATCATTAACAAAACCGCTGCACTTTCAAACTCGTTGTACATCGTGAATTGCAGGCCGGTGGTCATCAGGAATTCGCCGGTGAAGGATTTGCCTTCGTAGGCTTCGAGTCGGCTGAATGTGGCTTTGTTGATTTCGGTCAGTTTGTAGCGGGCGTCTTTTTTGAGACCTTTTAGTTTGATCACAGATTT
This sequence comes from Dyadobacter sp. SG02, assembly GCF_900109045.1. GTDB lineage: Bacteria > Bacteroidota > Bacteroidia > Cytophagales > Spirosomataceae > Dyadobacter. The sequence goes on along the minus strand of NZ_FNYL01000002.1, from coordinate 410,554 downwards.
GTCGCCGTAGATCGATTTTTGTTGCAGGTAATTGAAAACCAATACACTATCCTGCTTCTCGCTCACATAAGAGATGGCTGCGCGGTCGTGTGTGTAGGGTGATTGAAGGCGGTACAGGTCGCCGTGCAGTACCACGTTGCGCACCTGTTTGTAGGTTTGAATGGCCTTTTTGGAAAACTCCTTCTCTTCGGGCGTCATCATGCCCGGCTGCAAATCCATCCCCAGCTTACCCGACATGGCTACATCGAAACGGAATTTCAGAGGCGTCGTGCGGCCGGTCATGTGGTTGGGCGTGACGGACACGTGCGAGGCGAGGCCGAGAGCGGGGTAAAAATGGTTGGCACCCCATTGGATTTTGATGCGGTCGAGGGCGTCGGTGTTATCGCTCGGCCAGTATTCCTGGAAATACGGCATTGTTGCGTAATCCATCCGGCCGCCGCCACCGGAGCAAACCATCATGGTCACGTCCGGAAATTTCTTGCGGAAACGATCGAGCACGTTCATCAGTCCGCGCGAGTAATCGATAAAAATGTGCGATTGGCGGTCTTTGGGAAGGTACGCCGAGCCCGGATTGGTGAGGTAGCGGTTGCAATCCCATTTCAGGTAGCTGATACCCTTGTTGTTGGCCACCACTTTTTCCAGAACACCATACACATAATCCTGCACGGCCGGGTTGGTCAGGTCGAGGATCAGCTGGTTGCGTTGGAGATCGATGTCGCGGTGCGGAGCTGTGAGCACCCATTCCGGATGCTTTTCGTACAATTCGCTTTTCGGGTTTACCATTTCAGGCTCTACCCAGAGGCCGAATTTGAGGTTATTCTGTTTACATTGTTCGATCAGGTACGGAATACCGTGCGGGAGCTTTTTGGCATTCACCTCCCAGTCGCCGAGGCCTGCGTTGTCGTTGTTGCGCGGATATTTGTTGCCAAACCAACCGTCGTCGAGCAAGAACAGCTCAAAACCCATGCTGGCGGCGTCTTTGATAATGGTCGAAAGTTTGGTTTCGTCGAAATCGAAATAGGTGGCTTCCCAGTTGTTCAGAAGAATGTCCCGCGACGCGTAGCCGTCCTTAATGCCATACTTCCGCGCCCAGCGATGGAAACGGCGTGATACTTCGCCGCTACCCTCGTTGCTGAATGTAAACAAAAAGCCGGGCGTTTTGAAAACCGTGCTGGGAGGAAGCTGGTATTGGGAAGCAAACGGGTTCATGCCTGCCGTCACCTGCAAACGCTTCTGGTAATCCATTTCGAACCGGAACTGCCAGTTGCCCGGCCAGGCGAGCGCGCCGGCGAACACATCACCGTGGTCTTCGTCCATTTTACCGTCCAATGCGAGCAGGAAAGAGGGGTTGGTCATCTGGTCGGTGCGCACGCCTAGCTTGGAATCAAGTACTTTGGTACCTTCCGTCAATGCCGTCTCCACCGCATTGAACTCCTTGGCCCAATCGCCGTAAAAGTAGTTGAGATGCGGGGCAGGGCGCTGGAATGCGAAGCTCGCGGAGGCGAAATTATATAAGGTAACCGGCGTTTTCTCCTTGTGTTCCAGCTCCATCCATTGCTCGATGATGTTCTGGTCATGGTAAGTTTTGTAGCACAGCCTTACTTGCAGCGGGTAATAGGAATCTTTCAGGAATACGGTCGTCTGCGTCACATTGGCATCGATCTTCGTGACGGTATTCCGCTCGTACACGAGGCGCGTGGTAAGGTTTCCGTCGGCATGGGTAATGCGCAGTGCGGCGTCGGACACGTTGGTACCATAGGCCGGGAACGCGACGGCAGCCTGCTCAGCGATGCCTCCGGGCAAAGAATCGTCCATTCTTTTACCGAAATACAATTGCTTCAATTGTCCCTGATTATCAACCCCTAATACCAAAGAATTATCCCTGGTACCGATGCGGATCACGTCGCTCGCCGTACTTTGGGCGAAGCTCGCGAACGGGCAAAGGAGCAAGATTTGGAACACCCCTGCGGCAATCAGGGCCATTCTGAAAAGGAAAGGTTTTTTAACCATTATTAATGTTTTACAAAATCTTCAAAAAGTACCGAATCAGATGCCAAAATTGCCGGTTTGGCCCTGAAATGGAAATAGTCCATCTTATGGAAATGATGGACTATTTTATGGTACTGGATGTAGAACTACCACTCCTGCACAATAACCCCCAGCTGCGTATCCGTCAATGCAAATTCTTTCGCGCCCCAGGGCCGGTGCGTGATTTTGCTGAGATTCGGGTGAAGAAACTCCGGGTGGCTGGCCGCCACTTTCCGGTAAACGGCTTCAATATCATGCGTTACCAGCCTGAATTCAGGATTATGCTCACCGGCGAGGTTGGCGTCCTGGAAAAGGTTAATGTGTATCCCGTTCTTTTCCAAGACGCAAAATGGCCTCGCACTGGCGATTTCGTTATGACCGATCGTAAATTCCAGGCAATCGACGAACATTTTCAGGCCGTCGTGGATGTCCGCGTAAAAGATGTTAGGGACCAGTCTGGTGAATTCCATTGGGATGAGTTTTAAGAGAGGTTTGAATTTCGCGGAAAGTACACTATGCCTTCGGCTTATAAAACTGCCCGAAATGCCACAAAATACCCGACGGGTCATGCACGAAGCATTCGCGGCCCCAATGATCGTTGCGGATCGGAACCAGCCGTACATTTTTATACTTTTCAGGAAGATTGAGTGCTATCAGTTTGTCCCAGAATGACTGCACGTCTTCGACTTCGAGAAACACCATCGTATTGTCGATCCAATCTTTCACAAATGCGTCTTGCAAATAGAAACCCGTGTTCCCCGTTTTGAAAAGAGACATTTCAGGCGACAGTTCCACTTCCTGAAAACCCAGGTCGCGGTAGAAATTTCTCGAAGTCGTAAAATCGACGGAGCCGATAAATGGCCGGATTGAAAGCGATTGAATGTCCATAGTCAAATGATTTTAAACCAAAAATAGGGCATGTATATCACCTGCCCTATTGATCGAAATCAAGAAATGCCTTCCCTGGCCATCGACTTTCGCACCCTGCTCAGCGTTTCGGGCGTAATTTTCAGGTAGGAAGCAATTATTTTCAAGGGAAATGCCTGGATCAGCCGCGGCCGGTGATCGAGTATAAATTTATATTTTTCAGCCGGGCTCATCGCCTGATCGAAAAACTGCATTTTATCTACCGCTCTCTCCAATACCCTGTTCAGTTGCATAAAAGCAATGGAGCGGCTAACCAGGTAATGCACTGCTTCCAGGCTCAATTCCAGCATATGGCAATCCGTAAATGCTTCGATATTGACTGCGGAAGGTTTTTGTGCAAGCAGGCTTTGATAATTAAGGACCCATTCTTTTTCCACATGCAAATCGGTCACGTTGATTTCGGTTTCCGAAATGGCATCATATTGCCATACCGCACCTTTCAGCAAATAGCATATCGATTTCGATATTTCACCTTTTGAAAGCAGAACGCACTTTCGTGGAATACGGCGTTCCCGAACGGCCCGCTCAAAGAGCCGGACTTCATCATCCGTGTAATGCCCGGTGGCGCGTAATATTTCTGAAAACATACTGATTGCTAGTTACCGTACGCTTCCGTAAATATCACTTTTTATCCATTAACTCGATCCATTCTTTGATAACTGCCTTCAAATCTTCGCGTTTGGCCTCAATTTCGGCCATCGTGCTGAATTTGGCATATGCCTTCCCCTTGGGCGCCGGTTCGAGCACGGTGCGGGGCGTCAGCTGCTCGCCCTCATGAAAAACGAGCACGGCCTGGTCCTTCACGCGCGGGCTGAACGTCGCGATGTCGCCTTTGTAATAGAAACTTGGGCCGCCCCATTTTACCTCTTCGGTTAATGCAGGGTCTGCTTCCATAATGATTTGCCGGATTACCTGCATTTCATTTTTTAAAGGATGATTGAGTTCAGACAGGAAATCGTCTACTTTTTTAGATGTCATAATTGAGTTAATTGATATGATAGCAATGGCCCGAATTACCAAATACATTTAGAAAGGGCATTTCGAATGCCCCCTACCCGTTCGGCTCAGGTAAGGGCGAAATTAGAAAGCCTGATTCGGAAAAGAATTTACAAATGTTGAGACTCCGGGAATTATTTGTATTTAATTCGTTAAAATTTCTTAACAGGCGGTTACAGACAGAAATAGTTTCAGTATTTTGCCTCTGTTCCAATCTGTTCGCCATGAAGAAAAATATTACACTTGCATTATTTCTGGCATTGATCGTTGCCTGCGTTGTTTACATTGCTTTACCTGGAAAATCAAATCCTTCAAGACCGCAGGAACCGAAATTACCCTACCCCTATCGCAGCGAAGAAATCACATTCCTGAATGAGCATTCCAATATCAAGCTGTCGGGGACGCTGACGCTTCCCGCCAAAGAGGGAAGTTTCCCCGCCGTGGTATTGATTACCGGTAGCGGCCCACAGGACAGAAACGAAGAGATTTTTGGGCACAAACCCTTCCTTATCATCGCGGATTACCTCACACGCCACGGTTTCGCGGTATTGCGCTACGACGATCGTGGCATCGGCAAGTCGACCGGACGCTTCATGACGGCGACTTCGCTTGATTTAGCCTCGGATGCCGAGAGCGCAGTGGCCTATTTGAAATCCAGGAAAGAAATCAACCCGGCCCAAGTCGGCCTTGCAGGGCACAGCGAGGGCGGACTCGTGGCGGCGATAGCGGCATCCCGGTCGAAGGATATCGGATTTGTGGTTTCACTGGCCGGGCCGGGCGCTCCGGGTCTGGAAATCCTTGCTTTGCAAACCGAGCTCATCGCACAGGCTGGCGGTGTGGATCAGGCTGGAATGGCGCTGCTCAAAAAGAGCAATCGCGAAATCGCCGGAATCCTTCGAGCCACGCCCGACACGGCCGAATTGAAGACGAAACTAACCGCTTACACGGACGCACATATGGGCAATTACCCGGCTCAAATGCTGCCCCCCGGCCAAACGAGGGAAACATTTTTCAAAAATCAGATCCAAATGATGTGTGGGCCCTGGTACCAGTTTCTGTACAAAGTTGAGCCGGCCGTGTATTTCAAAAATGTCACCTGCCCCGTCCTGGCCATCAATGGCTCCAAAGACTTACAGGTTGACGCCCGGCAAAACCTGCCTGCGATTTCAAAAGCATTAAAAGAAGGAGGAAACGGGAAAGTAACCATAAAGGAATTGGCTGACCTGAACCACCTGTTCCAAAAAAGCAAAACCGGCCATCCCAATGAATATGCCGGTATCGAGGAGACTTTTTCACCGGCTGCACTAGCCATTATCTCCGACTGGCTTACGGCACAAACCAGTCAGAATAGCATTATTACTGCTCACTGATTTTCTCAACATCGCTCACATACGAAGCAAGCAAAAACGCCGCGGCACTTCCTACCCAAACCGAATAATCGAACGGTGCTTTTACGCCAAGCGCAATGCTCATGGCCAATGCGAAAATCATTAATAGAACGCCCGTTCCAATTGCGGCCAGTTTTGTTTTAAAACCCAAAATCAGCATGACAGGCAATGCTATTTCCAATGTCGTAGCGGCGTAGGCCGAGAGTTTGCTCAAAATTTCCGGCAGGAAAAAAGTAAGCTGCGCGGTGTATTTTTCAAAATTTTGCCAGTTTCCCCAGGCAGAATTGGCGCCCCAGAAGCCGAACCTGTCCGCCACGGCGGAGAGCATTGTTACCGCAAGGGCGATTCTTAGAAATAGCTGGGGAAACCGGTCTTTGTTGTTCATTTATTTAATCAGGTCTGTTAGCAGCCTAAAATTGCAACCCGGGATGGTGAAAAAACTTAAACCAGTTTAAGAAATGCATTAACTCCCGATTTTTTTTCGCCCGTTAATCAACTTCCGCGCTGTGTGGATTGAAATTTGGAAAATCGGTGAACCCGATCTCCCCGTTCCGGGTGTAATAGGCCGAGCGATCGGCTTCGACCAGCGGCCAGTTGTTTTTAAAGCGGGCAACCAAATCCGGGTTTCCGACGAACGGGCGCCCAAAAGCGATCATGTCTACCATACCGGTGGCCAACGCTTGCTCCGCCGATTCCCTGCTGAAACTCCCGCACCAGATAATGCCTCCCCGGAACTCCTCACGAACCTTTTTGACAAACGCATCAGGCAGGTTGGTCTCCTCGAACCTCGTTACCTGTTCCATATTTCCTGACGGCAGGAGTTGATACAACAAATGGATATACCCGACACCCCGGCGGTCGAGCTCGCGGCACAAATAAAAGAATGTATCCTCCCCGTGCGGGTCGGCGGGAATGCTGTTGTAATGCCCGAACGGCGATAACCGGATGCCGATCCTGCCTGCTCCGAAAATCCCTGCGGCCAAATCGACCACTTCCAGCAGAAACCGGGTCCGGTTTTCGAAGTTCTGGCCTCCGTAGTGATCGGTACGGGTATTAAGTGTCGAGTTCATGAATTGCTCGAAGAGATAGCCATTCGCCGCGTGCAGCTCGATACCGTCAAACCCCGCCTCGCCAGCATTTCGGAACGCCCGTTCAAAATCATCGAGCAATGCAGGCATTTCCTCCGTTCCGATCTGGCGTGGCTTGCTGGCGCGCACGAATGTGAGCCTGCCATCGCTCCCGTGCGCGAACACGTCGGAGCCCACGGCCTGCTCATCGGTAACGCCCCACGGCTGCTGGCCATCCGGCATAAGGGAGGTGTGGGACATCCGCCCGACATGCCATATTTGCTGGAAAATTTTCCCGCCGTTCCGGTGAACCGAATCGGTAACCAGTTTCCATCCCCGTACCTGTTCGTCGTTGTAAATACCGGGCGTCCAAAGGTAGCCCTTGCTATGCGGTGCGACATCGGTGGCTTCGCTGATAATCAGCCCTGCACTGGCCCGTTGTCCGTAATATTTCGCCATCAGCTCATTCGGCACGTCCCCGGGTGAAGTACGCGTCCTTGTCATCGGCGCCATTACAACCCTGTTTGCCAATTCCTGACCTCCCAACTGAAAGGGAGCGAATAAAGATGCACTTTTCATTTTACATTGATGTTTTAAACTCGGTTATTTCGAGCAAAGTACCGATGCATCTAACTCACCTACAAGAGCTTACCTTGACGTTCGTGACGGTAATGAAGGTTTGTATTGTTCACTGTCACGGGTTTATCAAATGAAAAAAATCATTAAATTTTACATGCATCAGCATATTCATCCCAACAACATTACACAAAGTGGCTTATAACAGAACATCCCAGCAGGACTGGGCAACGGACCCCGGGACCTGCTCCATCGAACTGGCCCTTGCCTCCATCAGCGGCAAGTGGATACTGAGGATATACGGCATCCTGCGCGACCGCGAGACCGTACGCTACTGCGACCTCAACAACCAGCTGACAGACATTTCCGAGAAAACGCTCACGGCCCAACTGCGCAAAATGGAGCAGGACGGCATTGTCACACGGGTCGTCTACCCCGAAGTCCCGCCCCGCGTCGAATACCAGCTCACCCCATTAGGCCAATCGCTTGAAACGATTTACGATGCATTAATGAATTGGGGCGAGCGTTATGCGGAAAGTAAGAAGGAGCAGGAAGTATGATGTTCTTGCAGCAGCGGTTGCCTCATTTGAAGTTAAATACAATTTGCAAGCCTGTGCTGCCATTTACGGTGTTGAATCGTTTCAGGCTGGGGTAAATTTGAAAAGATAGGTCGTCGGACACGTCGAAAGTTTTTAAATGCGCGGCAACGTTGGCCTCGATAATGCTTAGCACGTAAATGAGCCCTGTTGTGAGAAGTGATACATTCTTGTATCTGCGCCACGCGTCTTTACGCCGCACGATCTGATCTTTCCTCAGAAATTCTACCTTGTTGCTGGTGTTGAACAGGCTGCGCACCACGACCGGCATCTGTGAATTATCCGTGATTCCATGAGCCGGGCTGCCGGTGTTCAAGTCGTAGAACGACTGGTATGCTTTTAAGAAATCCTTGTATTTAAGCGAATTAAGGTGGAATGCAAAAATGCTGCCTCCGAGCGAAGCATATACAATCGGAACTTTCCAAAAGTCCCGGTTATAGACCTGTCCCCAACCTGGTATTGTTGCGAGAATCGTTGCGGTCCTGGGATTTCGTTTGCACCTATATTTTCCTTCAACTTTGTTTGATGTGTCTTTAACTGAGACTTCTTTACAAAAAGCAGTATCAGCGGACTTGGCTGACGTCGTCGTCAATACTAAACAAATTACAATTAAACTTACAGATTTGAGAATACCGGTCATGGCTTGCAAAAAGTGGTTTGAGGTTGCAAGCAACCATCATATCCCTGCTTCCACAACTTAAAAAATGTTAATCTTTCCAGCTTGGGTTTTACAAAGGAGAAGTATCTTAGGGCATCATCCGGATCGTCAGCTATGAAAGAGTACCTTATTCGTTTCTTCACTTTCAATAATTGGGCAAACAAGGCCGTTGCCGACTTCATTTCGACACACGAAATAAAGGACGAACAGGTATTGCTCCTTGCCTCGCACCTGGCCCACGCGCAGCGAAACTGGTATTTCAGGGTAATAGGGCAGCAAAACGACGTCCCGATTTGGACACCGTTGCCGCCTTCCTCCATCGCATCGCAACTTGCGGAAAATGGAGAACTTTGGCTCTCACACCTGAACATGATGCAAGAGCCCGACTTTCATACAAAACTGGCCTATAAAAACATGGCCGGTGACCCGTACCTCGATAACCTGGGGGACGTTCTTACGCACCTGGTAAACCACTCGACGTACCACCGCGGACAGATCATATACCTGCTGCGCGGACTCGGCGTGACGCCACCGGGAACCGATTTCATTCTCTTCGCAAGACAATCCCCTTGATTATCAATACGTAAAACTCATTTATTCGTCGCGTAATGCGCCGTAATCACCCCCGAATTGAGCGTTTTTGCATCCAATAGCTTCAACTTGCTGGTATTGATACTTGTATCGAACAAACTGATACCATTGCCCAGTATAATAGGGTGCACGGTGAGTTTGTATTCATCGATCAAACCCAACTTCATAAAACTTTTCGCCAGGCCCGGGCTTCCGAAGATGACGAGGTCTTTGCCGGGTTGCTGTTTGAGTTTGTTCACCTCTTCTACGACATTGTCTTTGATCAGCGTCGTATTATTCCAGTCCGCACTGTCCAAAGTCGTCGAAAACACCACTTTGGGAATGTCTTGCACCCATTGCGCGTGTTCGAGCGAGTGTTTGTCCTCGCCGGGATTGTTCAGGACGGTGGGCCAGTAACCTGCCATCAGTTGGTAGGTAGTTTTGCCGTACACAGGCGCGCCGACGGTCTTCACCAGTTCCGCGGCATAGTTTTGCAACTCTCCGTCGTACGTTAAAAAATTCAGTCCGCCATTAACATCTCCCGCGAAACCATCCAGCGACATATGCGCAAATAATACCAGCTTTCTCATTTTGATTGAATTTGATTCGTTTTTAGCCCTAATGATCACACTTGCAAAACTATCGCCGGTGCGGCGGATTTTTTGTGGGGTTTAGTGCCAATGAAAGGGGGAATTCAGGCCATTTTACCTACCCGCAATCAGCGCCCCCGCATCCGCATCCAGCAAAATCTCACAATTAGGGTGCATTTGTACGATGGACGCGGGGATGTCGGTGGTAACAGGACCCAGAATGGCCTTTTCGACCATTTCGGCTTTGTGGGAGCCTTTGGCGATGAGGATCAGCTTGCGGGTATGCATGATGTTCCTGATCCCGCGCGTGAGCCCGCCCAGGATAGTACCCTCGGGCACCTGCGTCTCCCGGCGCACGCGCGCCTCGAAGTCGGGGTCCATAGGCGATACCCAGGTTTCACTTTCGAACGGCGTGCCGGGCTGGTTGATACCGATGTGGCCGTTCATGCCCAATCCCAGCATTTGCAGATCGGCCCCGCCCCTTTCGGCAAGCCGTTGCTCGAAAAGGCGTGCTTCGCGCCCGAAATCGTCCGACATCGTGGGCGGCATTATAAAATTCTCCTCGGGAATGCCCAACGGACCGGCGATCTGGTTCAGGATCATCGTATAGCAGCTACCGGCATATTCACGCGGCAGGTTGGTCAGTTCATCGACATTAAACAAGGTAATGCGCGACACATCGAACGGGTATTGCCGGTAAATATCCGAAACGATAGCGTGCATATCGATCGTGGTCTGCCCAGTGGAGAGTCCGATCACCGCATCGGGTTTTTCCAGCATCTGGGCAATGATCCGCCAGGCGGCCGTTACATTGAATTCGTGTTCGCTTTTGCAAATGGTAATTTTCATGATTTGTCAAAAAAGGTGTTAAAGTACTGTCAGGCAATAAGGTCTTTAAAAAAAACGTCCAGCGCCAACGCCGCCTCGTCTTCGTCCTCCCCGTCGATCACGACCGACACCCGGTCGCCGCCTTTGGTGGATAGTGCGAGAATGTTCAGCATACTGTTGAGCTGGATCATCTTTTCGCCCTTTTTCAGGCTGATCCCGGATTTAAATTTTTTCACCAGCCTGACAAGCGCCGTGGCGGGCCGCGCATGAATGCCTTCCGGCGCGAGAATCGTGTACTCTTTGGATATCATACCAATGCATTAAAATTTTAATTAACTGATTTACAAATAGCCCTGATCTCATCGGCGCTGTCGAGGCCTTTGGCCGCTTCGAAAATGCATTGCGCCTCGGTGAGCGTGGTCTCTCTCACCTGCTGTTTGATCCGGGGTATCGAGACGGCACTCATCGAGAACTCCCGCAAACCCATTCCGAGCAACAAGCGCGTCGCGTGCGGGTCGCCTGCGAGCTCGCCGCACATACCCACGTGAATGCCCGCACGGTGCGCCTCTTCGATCACACGGACGATCAGCCTGAGCACGGCCGGATGAAACCCGTCGTACAAGGCAGCGACCTGGTCGTTCATCCGGTCGACGGCTAATGTGTATTGAATCAAATCATTCGTACCAATGCTGAAAAAATCCACCTCCTTTGCCAGCAGATCGGCAATAACCGCCGCTGCCGGTATTTCGATCATGATCCCGGTCTGCATTTGCGCGTCGAACAGAACGCCTTCCTGCGCCAGCTCTCTCCGCACTTCCTGCAAAACCACTTTGGCCGCGCGAATTTCCTGCACGCTGCCGATCATCGGGAACATGATTTTGAAATTCCCGAATGCACTGGCACGTAATATGGCGCGAAGCTGGGTGTTGAAAATATCTGTCCTGTCCAGGCAAATGCGTATGGCGCGGTAGCCCAGAAACGGGTTTTCCTCTTTCGCCAGCCCGAGGTAAGGCGCTTCCTTGTCACCGCCGATATCGATCGTCCGGATGGTAACAGGCCGCTTACCGGCTTTCAATGCAATTTTTTGGTAGAATTCGAATTGCTCCTCCTCGTCCGGTAGCGAATCGCGGCCCAAGAATAGTAGTTCGGTGCGCAATAGCCCCACTCCTTCTCCTCCGTTTTCGAATGCCTGGTCCAGGTCCGCCGGTTCGGAAATATTCGCCAGAAGCTGCACCGCGCAGCCATCTTTCGTCACGGCCGGTACATCCCGGAGTGATTTCAGCCATGCGATTTCCTCCGCGAAATGCTGCTGCTTTTCGCGGTAGCTATCAGTCGTTGCGTCGTCGGGATGCAGTACCAGTTCTCCCGCCTGCCCGTCCAGCACCAGCCATTCTCCCTCTTTTATACCATCGAGCAAGGGTCCGCAGCCCACAACGGCCGGAATGCCGCGCGCTTTCGCCACAATGGCCGCGTGGGAGGTTTTGCCGCCCATTTGGGTCGCAAATCCCGCGACCCGCGTCAGGTCCAGGGCAATGGTATCCGACGGGCTCAGGTCGTCGGCGATGATAATGCATCCTTCCGGGTAAGTGCGCGTTTGCTGCGCCCGCCCGCCGAGGTGACGGAGGATACGGTCGCCCGCGTCGCGCACATCCGCATGACGTGCGCGCATGTAGGCATCGTCCATGTTCAGGAAGAGCTGTACCAATGCATCCGTAACCCCGACCAGCGCATCGTGGGCCGTTCTGAACTGTTCTTCGATCCGTTGTACGACGTCATTGCGCAGTTGCGGGTCCGTCAGGAATTCGGTTTGGGTTTCGAGGATATCCAGCCCTTCGTCATTGCCCGCGTCGGTTAATCCGGCGATCAGCGCCTCCACTTCGGCGACGGACTGCGATACGGCTTCGTCAAACCGCCCGATTTCGGCTGCCACCTCCGCCGCATTGGTCAGGGTAATGCCGGTTACAGCCACCACTTCCCGCCGCATCACAAATGCCGGCCCGATCGCAATCCCCGGAGACACGCCAATGCCTCCGATCCTTCGCGGTTCTTTCGTCGTTGTCATAGGCTTTCAGGCAAAAATATTTAAAACACTCCCTAAAAAGCCCAGCAATAACAGTCCCAGGAGCAGATAGGTCGTCTTGACATTCCGCTTCACGAAATAGAACACCAGGAAAGTCAGCGCCAGTGGGATGATATGCGGCACGATCTGGTCGAGCACGCCCTGCAACGGCACCGCCGAATCCGAGGAACCGATCATCGCCGGCGTTTTGATGGCCATTAAGGTCGCCGGCATGGCGCCTACGACCATCAGTCCGAGAATGGCGGAACCGGCTTTCAGTTTGTCCATGACATTGGTTTTGGAAAGATCCTGTAAGAACCGGGTACCCGTTTCGTAGCCAACGAACGTCAGCTTGTAGCGCAGGATCAGGTGCGGCACATTGAATATCACGAGGAAAAGCAAAGGCCCCAACGCGCTACCCTGCAATGCCAGCGATGTACCGATCCCGGCGGCAATCACTTTGATCGTTCCCCAGAACAGCGAATCGAATACCCCCGCCAGTGGGCCCATCAACCCGGTTTTGACGGAGTTGATCGACTCCTCGTCGAAGTCGTGCTCGCGGGCATTCTGTTCTTCCATTGCGGCCGCGATGCCGATAATGAGCGTGGAACCGTGCGGGGCGGTGTTGAAAAACTGCAAATGCCGCTTCAATGCACCCGACATCGCCTCCTTCGTTTTGTAAAGCCTTTTCAGAACCGGTATCATCGTGAATGCAAAGCCGGTGTTCTGCCAGGTTTCGAAATTGAAATTCGCTTCCAGGGCCATCGAGCGGACAAACAGGCTCCGAATGTCGCCCTGCGTGAGGAGCGAAGATTTCGGTTTGACCATCACAGGCGGCGAGTCATCCATATCGAAATCATCGAAATCGCCGTCGCTGTGGGCAGCAGGCTGTTCTTTGTGCGTGATGTTGGTGACGATCAATGCGATGATCACCCCCAGCCCGCCGATGGCGATCATCGGCAGTTTCAGGTAGCTGGTCAGGATAAAACCCAGGAAAAAATACGGCGCGCCTTCCTTGTTGAACATCAGGTTCATCAGCAATGCAAAACCCAGCGCCGGCAGCATATTGCCCGCTACCTGCAACCCTGAATGCACCCAGGGAGGAATCGTATCCACGAACGACCTCACCGCATCCGAGCCCAGCAACAATGCAAGCAACGTTACCACACCCATCAGCAACGGTTTGAGCAGGCCCGACAAAATGTGCAGCCGCTCCACGCTCCGATAGTCGCCGTCCTCCGCATAACGGTCAAAACGTTTATTCCATACCGGGCGGAACACGAACAAGCCGCTCACGACCATTTCCGCGAGGATAGAGATCGGTACCGCCAGCGCGAGCGCCACAGCCGGGCCTTTTCCCGACATAATCGCGAATGCGGTACCCAGCACGCCTCCGGTAATGACGTCGGGCGGGATAGCCGCCCCGACTTTGATATTCCCCATAAAAATCAGTTCCAGCGTGGCGCCGATGACGATCCCCTGTTCGAAATCACCCAGCACAAGTCCTACCAATGGCCCCAGTACAAGCGGCCTGCTGAGCAGCGTAGTGCCCAGAAAATCCTCCGAATGCCCGAATGCGGCGATCAGAGTAATGAGGATATAAGATGTCAGCATCAGAGCAGTGTTTCGATGGACCGTGGTTCGTCGGTAGGTACTTGCCGTACTTCCAGTTCGATGCCCTTTGCGAGCAGGTCGCGGATGAGGGCTACCTCGGCATCGGTGACGGTAAAGGCTTTGGAAATGGCCCTCGCCCCTTCCCGCGCCCGGATACCACCGAAATTGATGCTGCGTACCTCCGGCAATGCATGGGCGAGCGCGGCCGCATCCTGCACGGAGTTGACCAGCACCAGTATTTTCATCGGTTTCGCGCGTTCGTCGGATAAAAAAGTGACGGTATCCGCGATCGATTTGATCAGCAGCTTCGCATTCGCCGGTTTGGCGAGGTTCATCGTCATTTTTAGAAAATCATCCTTGGCGACCTTGTCGTTGGCTACCACCAGGCATTCCGCACCCACGGCGGGCGTCCACGTCAATGCCACCTGACCGTGCACCAGCCGGTCGTCGATCCGTAAGAGCTTAATCATTGAAATCGTCGGGTTGCTGGGAGGTTACAAGATCATTTACATAAACCATCTGGTCTCTGGCAGCCTGTATCGCATGGGCGATCACTCCTTTTACAGGCTCCTCCGGGTCGGCCATGAGCACCTCCACGAGCAGCGGCAGGTTGATGCCCGACACGATATGTACATTTTCTTTCAACGCGTAGCGAAGCACCTGGTTGGTGACGCTTCCACCGAGCAGGTCCGTAAAAACGACCAGTTCGTCGTCGTCCGACAAACCGGCGAGCACTGTTTCCAGCTCATCTTCCAGTCCTTTGTTTTCCTCCGCATACGCCTGAATGAGGTGAATATGCTCCTGCGGGCCGATAATCATTTCCAGAGAGCTCCGGATTCCCCCGGCAAACGTACCGTGGGTCGCGATCAGAAATTTTCGCATGAATTTGATAAGTATATGTTAAAATAGGTTTAGGATTATCCTCAAAAGACCTTATACAGATTTTTTTTACCTTAACATTTCAATAATTTCGCAAAAGACCTCATCCTAAACCTCAACCCATGAAACGAACAAGAGCCCTGCTGGCGCCCTTTCTGCTTGCTATCGCCCTTACTACCCATGCATTTGCCAAAATCATTATCCATGTCAACCAGGTCGGGTTCGATGCCCGCGGGGCCAAGGGCGCTATCATCGCCTCGGACGTAGGCGAACTGGACAGCGTTTCGGCATTCTTCCTGGTCGATGTGCGCACGCAACTGAAAGTGTTTTCAGAAAAACCGGGCAAACCGGAACAGGTTGCAGAATGGTTTCCAGGCCGCATTTACCGCCGCATCGATTTTTCGCGCTTCAATAAAAGCGGTCGGTACCAGGTCGTTTTGAATGTGAAAGGGACGACCATTACCTCCGATGAATTCCAGATCACCGACAATGCTCTCGCTAAACTGCTCATCCCGTCGGTGATCCATTACTACAATAAACAGCGCGCCGACAAGCCCGAAGAGTTGCTCGCCGACGAGCACGTAATGCTTTACGGAAGCGAAAAGACCGTCGACCTGCGCGGCGGCTGGGACGATGCTTCGGGCGATATCAGCAAGTATTTCTCGCATCTGGCCTATGCCAATTTCATGTCGCAGCAACAGATCCCGCTTTGCACCTGGGCCATGACCAACGCCGCCGAGCGCATTCCCGGGCTGCTGACCGAGCTGAATGTACTGGATTCCATGAAACGGGAAGCATTATACGGCGCCGATTACATTGTGCGGTCGCTCTCGGAGGAAGGCTACTTTTACATGACCATTTTCAGCTATTTCAACCCCGATCCCAAAGCCCGTCGCGTGGTAGGTCTGAATGCCAACAGCGTCACGACCGACAAGTACCAGTGCGCCTACCGCGAAGGCGGCGGCATGGGCATTGCCGCGCTCGCCCGCATTTCGCGATGGAAAATGGATGGCGCGTTCACCTCGGCACAATACCTGGCCGCTGCCAAACGGGCATTCGCGCATTTGCAGGTCAATAACCTCAAATACTGCGACGACGGCAAAGAAAACATCCTCGACGATTACTGTGCATTAATGGGCGCCACGGAGCTCTGGCTGGCGACCGGCGAGAACGAGTACCGCGACGAGGCCCGTAAACGCGCCAAAAACCTCGAAAAACGAATGACACCCGCCGGCTACTTTATTGCCAACGATGCCAACCGCCCGTTCTGGCACGCCTCCGACGCCGGGCTTCCCATCGTAGCACTTTGCCGGTACATGGAAGCCGAAGGAAACCTGGCGTTCCGAAACGGGGCGTTCATAACCGTCAAAAAAGCACTGGATTACAACTTGCGCGTCACCGACGAAGTGGCTAACCCTTTCGGCTATGCCCGGCAATCGTTTTTGATGAACGGGACGGTTAAGAACGGCTTCTTTATCCCGCACGAAAACGAGAGCGGCTGGTGGTGGCAGGGCGAAAACGCCCGGCTGGCCTCCCTGGCTTCGGCCGCATTGCTCGGCGGCAGGCAGGTGTACCCGGTGAAAGGCGGGCTTGGTACCAGCGAGAAGCTCATGGCCTACGCGGGGCGGCAGCTTTCGTGGATACTGGGCGGTAATCCCTACGAGGCCTGCTTCATGTATGGTTTCGGGCGCAACAATATGCCTTATATGAAGTCCATGTACGGGCACGGCTCGGAGCGCGGCGGCATTTCGAACGGCGTTACCGGTAAAGACGGAAACGCCGACGGCAGCGGGATCGATTACAAACCGCACGACAACGGCAACGAATGGCGCTGGACCGAGCAATGGATACCGCATGCCGCATGGTTCCTCATCGCCGTCACTACCATGGCCCAGGACTAGCAATATGAGCAAACGAAACCTCCTGACGCTGGTCATTACCCTGTGGATGAGCAGCCTCGCGTTTGCGCAGCAGCCGAAATTCAAGGTGCTGGCATTCTATTCCGAAAAAGTGGAAATGGACCACGTGCTGTTTGCACGGGATGCATTGTATTATTTCAAACTGCTCGCCTCCCAGCACCAGTTCACCTTCGACGCTACTTCCGACTGGGACCATTTGAACGACCGCTTTTTGAGCAACTACCAGGTAATCGTGTGGCTCAACGACTCGCCCGTCACGGACGCGCAACGTGCCGCATTTGAAAAATACATCCATAACGGCGGCGCCTGGCTGGGTTTTCATGTGGCGGGCTACAACGATCGAAGCTCTAAATGGACCTGGTTCAGGGATTTCCTGGGCGGACCCGTGTTTCACAGCAACAACTGGCCGCCTATGGCTGCGAAGGTCGTGGTGGAGGACCAGTCGCATCCGGTAACGAAGCGGTTGCCCGCCACGTACGACGCGCCGGTTACGGAATGGTACCAATGGAAACCAAGCCCGCGGATGGACAAAAATGTGAAGGTATTGGTTTCGCTGGCGCCGGAGGTCTATCCGCTGGGCGTAAAAACCTATCTCGAAATGGGCGATACGCCGGTAGTCTGGACGAATACCCGCTACAAAATGCTCTACCTCAATATGGGGCACGGCAACAAGGTGCTTTCCAACCAGGACCAGAACAAGATGATCGCCGACGGCCTGCTGTGGCTCGCCGGCCAGCTCAAACCCGGCGATCCGCCAGTGGTTTGGACGGATAGCCAAAACAATGCGACTAACATGAACATAGGCCACGGCGACAAAGGCCTGTCCGATTTCATGCAGAACAATATGATCGCCAATGCATTGTTCTGGCTTGGCAAGCGAAAAGAAGGCATTTCCCGCAAAACCCTGCCCACGCTTCGCCCTGGCGATTACCCGGAGCTGGTGGACGTTCCCGGCGGGACATTCCGGATGGGAAGTGACGGCAATGGAAAGGACGAAGCGCCCGTGCACAGCATTACCCTGAAAAATTTCAGCATTGCCAAAACCGAGACCTCCGTGGCCCAATGGCGCGTGTTCTGTAATGCTACCCATCGCGCGATGCCCGATTTGCCCGGCTGGGGCTGGCACGAAAACCATCCGGTGGTGAATGTCAGCTGGGACGATTGCGTAGTCTATTGCCATTGGCTCAGCGAACAAACCGGCCGGCATTACCGCCTGCCCACCGAGGCCGAGTGGGAGTTCGCAGCCGCAGGCGGCGCGCAAAGCCATGGTACCGCATTCAGCGGGGCCGCTACGATCGATTCTGTCGGGTGGTATGTGGCAACGGGTTACGGCACCAGGCCTGTCGCCACCAGGAAACCGAACGAACTGGGCCTCTTTGATATGACGGGAAATGTGTGGGAATGGGTGAGCGACTGGTACGATGCTGCCTATTACGCCGCAAGCCCTGCGCAGAACCCTGCCGGACCGGCGAATGGTACTTACAAAGTGTACCGCGGCGGTGCCTGGTCGGTGCCCGCACCGAATTGCCGCATTAGTTACCGCAATGTAGTACCGCCGTCGAGCAGCAACTTCAACAGGGGTTTCAGAATCGCGGCAGATTGAATGATTTGAAATACAACATACTCACCTAAACCTTTTACAAATGAACAAATACCTGCTTTTCATGGCCGGCCTGCTTCTGGCCGTTACATTGACTTCCGCCTTGCGTACGCCACCCACGCCCGCAAGCGCGTCGTACACATGGACAGGCGCATGGCAGCCCTCGCGCATCAGCGCGGGCGACGGGATTACCGCACTCGACATTAAAATCGGGAAGTTTATCAACCTGCCGAAAGAAGCGCTGGCGCAGGTGATTTTTAATGTCAACAACCGTTTCCCGGGTTCAAAACCTTGGTCGACCTGGGCCGTGGGCGATATGACGGGGCTTATTCCTTCCCACAAAGGCCTTACCGACGCCGGGCACGAGGCGTACCTGAGCTATATGGACAAGCTCGGCGTACAAGTTTTCCTCGAAATTTTCCCCTCCAAAAAAGCGGGCACGGACATTCCGGAAGAGATTGACCGATGGCTGGGCAAATTTAAACAGCACGCTTGCATTGCAGGTGTGGGGATAGACCTCGAATATTACGAAAAAGCGACCGACGAGGCGGCGAAATCCTGGGACGAGCGGATCAAATCGCATAACCCGCGCTACCGCATGTTTATCCGGCATTACAGTCCCGACTTCATGCCCCCTACCTACCGCGGCAAAGGCGACCTGATCTTCGTCGACCATGCTTCCGAGGCCACCATCGAAGATTTGAACAAGGGATTTACAGCCTGGGCTAACCGCTTTGCGCCTACCGCCTGCGCATTTCAGATCGGCTACCCGGCCGACGAAGACGGTATGAACGGCAGCAATGCATCTGGCTGGTGGAAATTGAAAGACCCGGTCCGGGATTGGGGCCAAATGCTGGTTTCGGGGATCAATAACCCAGGACAGGAGCTGGGGCTGATATGGGTTACGGCCCGGTCGGGCAAGAGCTATCACCGGAAATGGGACCTGACCAAAGGGGCCAAAATCCCCGATACCGGCAAATAGCTGGCCCGGCCCTCCTACTCGCTGCGCAGCGATTTCACCGGGTTCATCAAAGCCGCTTTAATGCTTTGCAGGCACACGGTAGAAAACGCAATCATGACGGACAGCGCACCCGCGAGTGCGAAGAACCACCATTCCATGTCGATTTTATAGGCGAAATTTTGGAGCCAGTAGTTCATTATATACCAGGCAACGGGACATGCGATCACGACGGCAATCAGCACCAGTTTCAGGAAATCGCCGAGCAGGAGCAGCACAATGCCGCCCACGGATGCGCCCATTACTTTCCTGACGCCGATTTCTTTCGTGCGTCTTTCGGTGGTAAAACTAGCCAGTGCGAACAGTCCCAGGCCGGAAATGCAAAGTGCCATGATCGTCAGGCCCGAAACTACACGCTGAAAGAGCTCGTCGGAACGATGCAGGGCGGCGAAGTTTTCGTCCAGGAAAAAGTAGGTAAACGGGCGTTGCGGTACGAGCTCTTTCCATTTCCGCTCAATTTCGGCCAGGGACGCTTTCATATCGTTTCCCCGTACCTTGATAAAAAGATTGCTCAGGTTTTGAGAACCGACCACGAAGGCAAATGGCTTGATACTATTGTGCAGGGATGTAAAATGGAAGTCTTTGACGACACCGACCACCGTCCGGTAATCTCCCATCAGGTCCGTATCGACCACCGTACCTAACGGCTGGTGCAGGTCCAATTGCCGGGCCGCGGTTTCATTGATGAGCAACGAGGCCGTGGAATCGGAGGGAAAACCGGCTGAAAACAGGCGACCTTGCTTGACGCGCACATCGAGCGTTTGCAGGAAATCGTTGTCTACGACCATGAAATTAATCACAACTGCCTGATCCGCGCCTTTTTTCGCCATCCCGTTCGCCTGGTTCGACTCGCCGAAGACGCCGGACGACGCGCCTACTTTTACCACGTCCTTCAAGCCCAGCAGCTCGCCCCGGAGCGCGTCCAGGTTTTTCAGGCCGCCTATATTCGGTAATGTAATGATCTGTTCTTTGTCAAACCCGAGCGGCGCGGTTTTTAAAAAATTGATTTGCCTCGTCACCACAATGGACCCGATCATCAGCAACACCGAGGCCCAAAACTGGAATGTAACCAGTCCCTGCCGGAGCCATGACAGACGGGCGCCGGGTATTTTCTGGCTTTTCAATACCTGCGCGGGCTGGAACGACGACAGGAACAAAGCGGGGTAAAGGCCCGCCAGCAGTCCGGTTACCGCCGCAATCGCCAGCGCCACCAGGCAGTTTTGCAGTCCGGGACGGTTCCATACCGTAAGTTCCTTTTCGAGCACGTCACTGAAATAAGGCAGCGACAAGGCAAGCGCCCCGATCGCCAGTACGGCCGCTAAAATGGATACGACCATCGACTCCCCCAGGAACTGCACCATGAGCGAACGCCTGAATGCGCCCGCGGCCTTGCGTACGCCCACCTCCCGTGCGCGTTGCGACGAGCGTGCGGTAGCGAGGTTCACGTAATTGATACCTGCGATCACGAGGATAAAAAGCCCGATGAACGAAAGTATCCTGACATAAGAGTTGTCGCTGTTTTGGCCGAGCTCCCATTTCAGTTTGGAATTCAGGTGAATGTCGGTTAATGCCTGCACATAAAAGATATTCCGGTTCTCGGGTTGATATTTCCTTACCAGCGAGCGCAATTTAGCCGTGAATGCGTCGGTACTGGTATTGGGTTTCAGCTTCGCGTAAGTATAGAAGGTATACGATGCCCAGTCGGTATCGGGGTTCATATCCGGGCTTGTATCCGCGCGACGCAATGGGATCAGGAAATCGAAATGAAAATGGGAGTTGCCCGGCACATCTTTCAGCACGCCCGTCACGATAAAGTCGCCGCCGTCGATGCGCAGGTTTAACCGCTTACCAACCGGGTTTTCCGGGCCGAAATACTTGCGCGCCATTGTTTCGGTCAGTACTACCGACTTCGGCGACGGAAATGCGGATTGCTTGTTTCCGGCAACAAACGGAAATGTGAACACATCGAAAAAGCTGTCGTCCACACGGTACACGCCTTCTTCGTAGAACTGGGCGTCGGGCTGCCGGATCAGGAATTTTTGGTTCCATCCGGGGAAGATCCGGGTCACGGATTCAATTTCGGGAATATCCTTTTGTAATGCGGCCCCCAAAGCGGACGGCGTGGTCGCATCGGGCGTACGGCTGCCGTCGATAGTTACAAAGTCCTTGACAATGCGATAAATCCTTTCGGGGTCGCGGTGGAACCGGTCGTAGCTCAGCTCGTCGCGGACCCAGAAACCGATCAGCAAAGCGCAAAACAGACTTAACCCGAGGCCGCCTACATTAATAAAACCGTAAAGCTTGTGGCGAAGCAGGTTCCTGAAAGCGATTTTGAAATAGTTAATCAGCATACCCGGGACGATTAAGGGGGTGGATGGATATTGTGACCGGTTGCGCCGGATATATCTTGGTTTAACAAAACCCAGCGCCTGGCGCCAGTACAGCAGACGGGCCCGCTTTTCACCCAGACGCTTCACGTTATACGCAAAATCCTCGTGCAGGTCACCCAGGATCGTTTCCAGCAAATGCGGGGCCAGGAGCCGTTGCAGCAGCTTATCGGCCGACGAGGGCGGAGAGTGGTCTGTCTTGTTCATTCCGAGCGCAGGCTTTTAACAGGATTCGTGAGTGCAGTTTTAATGCTTTGAGAACTCACGGTAACCAGCGCAATCAAAACCGCAATTAAGCCTGCAAGGGCAAACATCCACCATTCCGCATCAATCCGGTAGGCGTATCCTTGCAGCCACTTGTTCAAACCGTACCACGCCAGGGGAGTCGCTATGAGAATGGCAATTAGTACTGAGCCGATGAAATCCTTTACCAGGAGCTGTACGATACCCGCCACGGTGGCGCCCATCACTTTACGAATGCCTACTTCCTTGGTCTTGACACGGGCCGTGTACGTGGCAAGGCCAAACAAACCCAGGCAGGAAATCAGGATTGCAACAATCGAAAAGAAGTTGAACAGCACCCCCAGACGTTGTTCAGACTTATAAAGATGATTGTAGGTCTGATCCAGGAAAGTATATGCAAAAGGGGCGTCGGCATTGTATTGTTTCCAGAGCTTTTCGACCCCGGCGATTACCTGTGCCGCGTCTCTACCATTCGTTTTTACATACATTTCATCATTCACAGGCCCGTACTGCAAAATCGCGGGCTCTATTTTTTGTTTCAACGAGGCAAAATGAAAGTCTCTAACCACCCCAACGATCGTACCCGCCTTACCAAACAACGTGAAACGCTTACCCACGGGGTTTTTAATGCCGGCTTCACGGACGGCCGTTTCATTGAGTATGAAATGGGTCGAATCGGACGCTATGCCTTTAAAGCCTTGTCCTGCTGCAAGCGGGAGTTTAAAAACGGTCAAAAAATCCTTGTCCACGGCAAGCGGATGGATGAAAAATTTCTGATCCGGGCTTTTTCCTTCCCAATCGGTGTCGGTGGTCGTTACGGCCATGTCCAGAATGAGGTCGCTCGCGCTGGTAACGCCAAGGATTCCGGGACTATTCAAAAGCGTATTCCGAACAGATTGCATATCCGCGGCCATATTTTTCAATTCAAACCTGACCACATGCTCTTTGTCGTATCCCAGTTGTTTTGCATTGATATACGCCAATTGCCGGTCGATGACGATGGTGCCGCAGATCAACGCCACCGAGAATGCAAACTGGCTCGTTACCAGTATTTTGCGGAAAGCGGGCGCACTCACGCCCCCCGACAGGCCACCCTTCAATGCTTTCAGCGGCTCGAACGAGGAAAGCAATAACGCGGGATAAATGCTGGACAATGCCAGTGTGGAAAACACCACAACGCCGACCATAACCCAGATGTCGGTATTCAGCAGGGTGAAGGACATACTTTTACCCGTCAGGTTGTTGTAGAACGGCATCAGAAGATAGGCCAGGATCATGGCAGCCAGGGTAGCCAGAAAAAACACCAGCACCGTTTCCAGGATAAACTGCATGAACAACTGGAATTTACCGGCGCCGATCATCTTGCGTACGCTCACCTCTTTCGCCCGGACGACAGCGCGCGCGGTCGCGAGGTTGATGTAGTTGACGCAGGCAATGAACAAAATTAAAATACCCACCACCAGGAATATCCGCACGATCCGGATCAGGCCGTCACTGCCGTCGGTTTGGTACAAATGCATTTCCGATAGCGGCTGCAAGGCATAAGGATCGCTCATCCCGATGTCCCTGAAATTCCTGACCAGCGTTTTGGCCATCTTTCCGGCCACCTCGTGGTGGGAGGCTCGCGCGTTCAACTGCAAAAAAGTAGTGTAAGTAAAATTCCCCCAATCCTCATCCATCGTTTTGCCGTCGTAGGCCAGCGCAATTTTTTTCGCATAAAGTGCCATCGGGAAAAGCATTTCAAACTGGATGCTGGAATTGTCCGGAAAATCTTCCACCAAACCGGATACGACAAAGCTTTCCTTTCCGTCGGCTGTCAATACCTGCCCGACGGGGTCCTGATCACCGAAGTAACGTTCGGCCGCGGAGGCTGTCAGTATCACCGAATTTTGCGCAGGGAATGGATTGGACCGGATTCCTTTCAGCATTTTAAAATCGAACATCTTAAAGAAGGCCGGATCGACGTATCCTTGCTTCTCCTGCCTGATCTGTTTGTCTTTATATCTGAAAACTACGAAATCGGTACTGTTTTTGATGCGGACCGCATTCTCAATTTCAGGGATTTCAGCCTTTGCGAACGTGGCGATGGGCGCGTGGGAATTTGCCCATATCCGCCTGTCTTCCCCTTTGCCCATATTGGACAACACCCTGTAAATATGCTCATGGTTGCCGTGAAACCGGTCGAATCCGAGCTCATTCCGGACCCAGAGGAGGATGAGTATTCCCACAACCAGGCCGGAAGTCAGGCCGAAAATGTTAATGGCGGAGTAAACCTTGTGATTAACCAGGTTTCTCCACGCGATTTTGAAATAGTTGCTGATCATATCATGGCTTATTAAAACGGATGGATAATCCTTTCTTCTCTTTAAATATCGTGGTTTGACAAAACCCGACGCCTCGCGCCAGTAGTGCCGGCGGGCCTGCGTTTCACCTGCACGCTTTACATTATACGCAAAATCCTCATGCAGGTCGCCCAGGATGTTTTCGAGCAGATGCGGCGCGAGGAGCAGTTGCAGCAGCCTGTCGGCCAGTCCGGGCGGTTTCGCCGGATGTTTGTCCGGAGCGCTCATAGGCCAATGGCTGGTTTGAACGAATTGGCCAGTTTTGCCCAAAAACTTTCCCTTACTTCCTTTATTTGCTGCAAGGTGCGCTCTCCGTGGGTAGTTACCGTGTAGAGACGCTTTCTCCGGCCGCCGCGCTCGCTCGTAGCCCCTCCTACTTCGGATTTGACCATCCCTTTCTCCTCCAACCGTTGCAAAGCCGAATGTACTTGATTCAGCTTGACGGAGCGGCCTGTCTGTTCGGCAATCTCGTGCATCAATACAACGCCATAGGCCTGCCCGTACATTACAGCGACAGTCAGCAGTACAATTTCTTCAAACTCTCCCAAATAGGTCCTGTTCATGATTTTTTATTATTCCAATATTTGCTGATCAAATAACCTGCCAAACTTTGGTTTTACATTCAAAATACTGATAATCAAAACGTAAAGACCTATCCTAATATACAACACTGTCCGATAACGGACAACTTCTGTCCAATAGGGAACGATCCGCCGGATTGCGGAATCTCCCCGAAAGTATCGTAAATTATACATCGCCAGGGCGCCCAGGCAACCGCCCGCTACTGGTTGCTCGTCTATGTAGAAGAGAACCTAAAATATCCGTCTTCCATGAAAAAATCAGTTCAAGTTCTGCTATTCGGCCTCACGATGTTGCTGGTTGCCTGTGATATTAAAAAAGAAGCAACGCCCGGACCCGGGGACACGATACCTCAGGCGGCGATATCGGCGGTAAGGGAGGCATTCCCGAATGCGACGTCGTTAAAGTTTACGCCTATTGAAGCGAACCGGGTCTGGCAGGCCAAATTCGCCGTGGACGCCGCGCGTATGGCCGTGTACGTGAATAGCGCGGGCAGGATTTACGAAGCTTCGCAAGATACCGGCACTTCCGACTTACCGGCAATCCTGCTGCAATATATCCGGAAGTTATATCCCAAAGCGACGATCATCGAAGCCACCAAAACGATACAGGATGGCACATTCACGGGCTACAAGGTGGTGATCGTGGTCGACCCGGCAGTCCCGTCCGATACCAAAACCCTCCTGTTCGACACCGACGGTAATCCAACCATGGATGTAGATCCGGGCACGTCAAACGGAACGGGGTCTCAGGATGCCGTGAGTTATGTCCTCGGTTTGGCGGATCTTCCCGAAGCGGCTAAAAGTGCATTGGCGGGCTATACTTTCGAGAAGGGTTTTGCCAAAACTTACGATGGCAATACCATTTACAATGTGCTCGCAACGAAGGGAGGCGTAACAACGACGTTTATATTCGACGGTTCCGGGAACATTCTGAAATCGTATGAGGAAACGCCTGTTCCAAACCCGAACGATGGCCTTGTACTGACGGCTGACAATCTGCCGGAGTCTATCAAGGCTTATCTCAATGAAAACTACGCAGGCTGGACATTCGCAAAAGGGGCGATCGATCAGCTCAACGGGCAGATACAGTCCTACCTGGTCGTGTTTATGCTTAACGGAAGCTATTACATCGGCGAGTTCGATGCGGGAGGCAAGCCATCGAAGACTATTCAAAAGCTCTAACTGATCCACAGATGCCCATTTCGGCGAATTGTTTGATTGCCTGCCAGCAACAAGACCGAAAGGCCCAGGCGGCTTTGTACGAACATTACAAAGGCCGTCTGCTCGGCTTTTGCCGACGGTATGCCAGGACGGATGCAGAAGCGGAAGATATTATGCTCGACAGTTTTTTGAAGATTTTTGCCCAATTACATACCGTCAAGCGGGTGGAATCCCTGGATGCCTGGGTAAAGTCGGTCACCATCCGCACGGCGATAGACCATTACCGCAGCCAACTACGTGAGCCCGTGGTGGTACCCATCGAACACGCCGCCGACATGGCCGATAACAGCTTCCATACCATCCTTGATCAGCTGAATATCGAAGAGATTCAACGGATCATCGCACTGCTGCCGACGGGCTATCGCATGGTTTTCAACCTGTACCTGATCGACGGCTTCTCGCATGCCGAGATTGCGCAGTTGCTTGGCATTTCCGAGGGAACTTCGAAATCGCAGCTCTCAAAGGCCAAAACGCTATTTTCCAAAACCATAAAGGGGGACCCCAAACTTTTTTATGCACCCTGACGACGAATTGGGCAAACTGCTCCGGGAGAGATTTGCCCGCTATGAACCGGAACCTGAAACTTCCTGGGAGAAGTTTGAAACGCGTTTGGCCGATTCGTCCAAACCGGCCCGCAAAAAACGACCGATCGTCATGACGGTCGTGGTCCTGATATTAACCATCGGCGGTATCGGATTCTGGGCAAGCCGGCCGTCGCGCTCGCGGAGTGCGGAATCAACCGTATCGCAAAGCATTCATTCCAGGCCACATCTCGCAGGCAACCGTCAGCCGATGGACGATAGTCAAAAACCATTGCGGCATTCTGGAAGCGCTCCGGCATTGGATGGTCACTCAAAGCCACTGCGGCTTTCGAGAAACGCTCCGACGCTCTCAACGCAAATAGTAAAGGAAGCTGACCGGTCGGCGCCAGAAAACAAGAGGCGTTTCACGACAACCCCATTAAAACCGGCTTTGACCGGAAGCTACAAGTTGGATGCTTTACTTACAGAAGCACCGCCGGCAAATGAAATGTCAGAAATTGAAATATCAGACAATAAACCCGCAGCCATGCTGCCACTGGCTTCCAGGCAAGCATCCGATCTGGTCACTGGCTTTGCCGCCCTTCATGTACCGGTACCACCGAATAACGAAAAACCCGGCACCTACAAACCGGGGCGGCTACAACCGGCCTGGGTAATCAAAGCCGGGCCGCTGCTCGGATACAATGGGATGAGCTCGGTGGAGAGAGAAAACAACAGCGCATTAGGTTTGGAAAACCTGCGGACCTCGCTGCCGGAGCGACTAGGATGGCATTTGCACATCGCCCGGCAACACCCGCTTTCCAATGGCCGTCAACTGGAAATCGGCGCGGTATTCCGCCAGTTTCGTCAGGATATCCGTTACCAGGTGCCCACCGGCGCGTATTCGGTCCAGGTCCAGCCCGACAACTCGGTAACGGTGACACAACTTCGCGATACGCTGAGCGACAGGTCCGTCATTCGTCAGGCGGGACTGCGACTGGGACTTACCACGCCGGTTTTGCGCGCCGCAGGCCTGTACGGGGGTATTGGCGGCGAGGCTGTGTATCAGTTCAACCTCGGGAATGTCGTCGTGAATGCGGAAGTTGTAATCGGGAAAAAGTTGGCAACCGCCCACGCCGCAACGGTTATGGTTGAACTATTTGCCAACTCTGCGATACGACCGGTGTATGATAGCCAGCGATGGTTGCGGGTATTGCCGTACCATATCGGCCTTCGCGTAGGCGTGCCTTTGAGGGCGCCACGATGATTCGGACTAAAACTTAAAAATATCACCCAACTCTATCACATGCTGCCCATCTTTCAGGACTTTCGGGGACTTCGCCATTTTTTCGGCGAGTGTCAGCGTGGGTAATGGCCGGAATTTTTTGAACAATCCCAAACCGGTCGCAAAGTTCAGCATCCTCCCGGCGATGCGCTCCCCTGCCCTGTCGGTATCTTTCCGCAGGAGCAACCCGGGCCGGAAAGTAATGGATTGCGGAAATGCAAGTTGCGCAATGCTGTCTTCCAGCTTGCCTTTCATGCGCGAGTAAAACACATTGCTCGCCGCGGACGCGCCGTATGCCGACAACAGGACTATCCCGCGCACACCATTTCTTTTGGCTATTTCCGCGAATTTCAAAGGTATTTCGTAGTCGATCCGCCATTGGTTATCCTGGGAGCCCGCTGCTTTCAAGGTAGTACCAAGGCAGGAAAACCAGACGTCACCCCTGATCCGGTCGGCTACCCGGCCCAGATTCGCAAAATCCGTCACGACCTCCGTCAGTTTGGGATGCGCGATACCGCTGGCCCGGCGCACAAAAATGACCACTTCGGTATAATCCGCGTCTTGCAGCAAGATATTCACCAGGTCCTTCCCGGTGGCGCCCGTAGCGCCGATAATCAAAGCTCTCATGGTTGCTTTTTGTTTATTCAGGTAAATTTAAGGGATTATTGAAAAGTGGAAGTATGCTTATGCATTCTCCCACTCTTTGCCGACTTACATTACTGGGCAGTATACCCGCCGTCGATCACCAGCTCCGACCCGGTAACATAGCTTGCCTGATCGCTTGCCAGAAATACCACGCCGCTCGCAATCTCGTCCGGTTCGCCGCCCCTACCCATCGGTGTAGCTGCGATCACCACATCGTTGAGTACCGCATTCTGGCTGTCGGTAAGCGGGGTGTGGATGAAGCCCGGATGTACCGAATTGACGCGGATGCCATTTTTAGCATACGTGATCGCCGCATTCTTCGTCATAAGCACCACCGCGCCTTTGGCTGCATTGTAGGCTACCACATTTGCGGCACCCACGGAACCCCAAATGGAAGATACGTTGATAATGGCCCCGTAATTTTGTTTGATCATTTGCGGAATGGTATGCTTCATACCCAGGAGTACGCCCGTTTGGTCAACGGCAATGAGCCGGTGCCATTCATCCAGCTCGATCTCGTGGATGGGTGTGTAGGCGATAACGCCCGCATTGTTCACCAGGATATCGATCCTGCCTTGCTCGCCGATCACGCGTTCGACACCCGTTTTCCAGTCACTTTCCTGCGTTACATCGTTTTTGATGAACGTCACTCCTTCGCCGTAGTCCGCATCTTCGCGGATGTCGAATGCGTACACGATAGCTCCCTGCGCTACAAACTGTTTGGTAATAGCCAGTCCAATGCCCTGATTGGCTCCTGTTACAATGGCTATTTTGTTTTCTAAACTTTTCATTTTTGTTAAACTGAATTTACTACTGATTCTAAAATAAAGCCGAACGGTATTGATCAGTCGCAGAGCGACCATTATCGGGCGACCGCCCGGCCAAACTTTTACTATTGCCCGATTTTTATCGAAAGATTCCGGGACCGCCCAATGGCTAAGCCGGTAAATACTTAATTGTCTTTGTTTTTTTGAAAACGAATACACCCAGGTAATGGAAGAAAACGCCGACCGTCCAGGCAGCTGTTTGCCAGAATGGCCAGAGGTAGGTCCTGTCGGTGAAGTACCAGATGATCCAGATGGCCGGGATCGTGAGCAGGAATACAAGCAGGTGAATGCGAAATCCTTTTGTCTGATTGATGGGGTACATGGCCGCCATATGTTTCTGATTTTTCATTGCATTATCATGTTTAAATTGACAATACAAAGTTGCCCCGGAAACGAAGGGGGTACCTGACACAAATGTGTCAAAAACTATTTCTGCGCTAATTTCTGGCGAATGCGGGTGAGCGTCTGGCGTTCGATGCCGAGGTAACTGCAAAGATGGGAAAGCGAAACCCTGTTAAAAAGGTCGGGATACCTGGAAATGAAGTCTAGGTAACGGTCTTCGGCGGTTTGGAATATAAAACTTTCGATGCGGGCCTGCTGCCGCTTCAATATGGCCTCCGCAACGAGCCGGCCATAGCGTTCGAAACCGGTGGATTGTTGGTATACCCATTGCAAATCTTCATGAGAGAGACACGCCATCACCGTCGGTTCCAGGCATTGAATGGTATAATTACTGGGCTTCCGCGCAAGGAATGAATCGTAATGCGTCGCATAATCTCCCGCAGGATAAAACCCGACGGTCGTCTCGTTACCGGTCAGGTCGATGTAAGACGATCGCACGAGCCCCTGCGCGATGAAGCCGATGGCCTTCTGCACTTTCCCCGCTTCCAGGAAAATATCTTTCCTTTTCAGCTCCTGGAAACTCAGCTTCGAAGCAAACAGCGACAGCTCGTGGTCGGTCAGCGAGGGACAAATGGCTTTCAGGGATGCAAGGTAGGTTTGGGTTGCTTCTTCCATGGTGCAAACGGGTTGGTATGCAAATGTATATTTTTCCATTTCTGTTTGCACCGATAACACCGGCATCATGCATCAAGATTTGATAATGCTATTTACAAATCCACTTCATGCCCGAGTACCGATAACCATCCGCAACGATATTCTGCTGGGAATCATAGATTAATTTTAAAGGCTGGTCATAGACGATTTGATTTTCATGACTCAGTTTCACCCTGTTCATATTATTGGTTGAAAACAATCTGGCGGGGGAATCGTTGGCGGAGAAAAACAGGTAGTTCAGCTGTTTTTGCGTTGTTAGAAAGCTGGCGTATTAAGGATGCGGGTTTTTCCGTCGATCCGTAGCTGAATTCAATGCGTTCTTTCTCTTTGATCGTAAAATAGTATCAGAAATTCATGAACTTAGCGGGTGACCTTGTAATTATGGTATCCAAATATATACGAACCCGTTCAGGTTTCTAAATGAACATGATTATCATGAAAAAACTGTTTGCCCTTTTCATAATAATTTCCGCTGCCGGTTGTAAAGAAAGCCCGGATAAAGAATTTGATGAATGTGTAGGAGCATCGTACTATTACCTGGATAATCAAAGCACACGAAGCTTTTCGGTTCAATTTTCGGGTCCCGATCTCAATCATCAAATAGCACCGGCCACGGTCGTTAATCCCAAAATGCGGGTTCTGATCGGACAGGATTCAGATTTCGGTTTCATACCTGCACCGTCGATGACGTTTTCCTCCTTCTCGCTAAATACCACCGTCAATGGTCAAAAAGTCATTCTTTATCAACAAAATCCAGTAAAGGATTCTCTTTGGGCGAAGCAGAAGGAGAACGCCTCCGATCCTGATTTTGGGTGTTACAGTGTTGATTACACGCTCAAAATCACCGATGACATGCTCAATTGACACGCATATTCCTGCATCACTTCACACTGATGCGGCTCCAATATGGCGTCGTTTTTGCGCCGTCCGGGAAGCTTCCGGTGACCGTGTAGAGCCCGGGAGGCAGGCTGAGTGGAATTTTATATTTCCCGAAACCAACCGTTACACCTGCAATGGCCCAGGAATATCGAGCAGGCTCCGGTTCGAGGTCGATCGACGTCGACGCCGATGCCAGGTGCAGCCGGGGAAGTTTGGTGGTATCGAAATAGGTAGCAGTAGCGCCGTAGTAAACCGGCCAGGACTTCGCGTAAAATTCCGTTCCCCTGCTGATGGTCAGTCGCTGCGTGTTTCGGTCGACTGACTGGTGAAGCCCGCCTTGCCAGATTGTTTCGATCTGCCGGGTCGAGTTACCGAAAAGGTAGATATTTCCGGCACCGGCCAGCTCGTCTCCCTCATGGACGGACACCAGATACGAGCCTTGTGTAAGCACAGACGGAATTTTATCAACGCTGAGCGAGGTGGAATCCTGTGACGTCACAGGCACCGTCACCTGGTTTGCCATAAAGTCATTGGAAAAAGTCAGCGTGTATTTTTTCTCGGGGAGGAAAAAACCGCCCGTGATTTTGATCGTATCGCTCCGGCTATAATCGAACTTATAGGATGGTTGAATGTAAATGGAAGGTAAACCCCTGAGGAACCTGATTCCTTCAAAAACCACCGGGTTATGGTTGTACAATGCTATTTCTAGCGTGAACGGGTCGTTGGAGACGAAGTTGCTTGCGCCCGCAAACTGGATAAAGGTGTCAAAATCGCCAATTTCCGCGGCCGTCGAAAAACCTGTTTTTTTATTCACGAATTGCACCAAAATGCCGCTCCCTACGCCGGGTGCGCGCGGGATGGTTCCCATTTTTGCCGTAAAGCGGGCTGGTATTCTGACCGCCCCGGAAACAATCGGGATTTCATTAGTCAATAGCTCAATGGCAGGCGTACCCGTAAAATTGAAATAGACCTGGATGTAAAACTCATACTTTTCGGTTTTGTCCCTCAATCTGATTACGAGCGGCGGATTGCCTGAATACGAATAACGAATTATGGAATCGGAAGTAGCTTTATTGAGGCTATCGAGGAGAAAAATATCCGGTTGTAATGCCAGCTTCACTTCTGCCTTCTTTTCATTAAAATCGTCCGGCAAATTTACCATATAGCTGTTACTGACCGAATCAAACTGGATTTCGGTAGCACCGGTAACATCCAATGCTTTTAAGAAATCCCGGGCTTTCATGACAATCTCCTGCCCAGGTTCAGGTTTGGGCGCGAATTCAATTAAATCATCCTTCTTTTTACAACCCGACAAAAAGCCGAGCAACACAATCATGGTAAGGAATATATTTTTCATATCCAGCGGTTGAAATTCCATTGCATAGACAGTTGCAGGCTGCAAAAGGGTTGCATGTAACTCCATATTTACCGAGTCGCGGAAATTCTACATTCAATAGGAACTATTTGTTACAATCAGTGACATGATCGACGGGTACCTTTCGGCTTGGTCATGGGCGTCCGTCCATGCAGCAATCGTTTACAAATCCCAAGCCGTTATGATCAAACGCTACCTGTTTTTTTGCCACTTCGCTTTGCTACCTGCGCTTTCGGCGCAAGCGCAGTTTACAGCCGGGGCCGAGGGGCTCTTTATTGCCCAGGATACGCAGGTATCCATAGACAGCCTCACCCTGGAACCCAGCGCCGGGTTCTCGCTCGCGTCGCAGACGCTCACGATCTCTCACATACCTGTTCCGGGAGTGCCCCCGAGTATCCGGCGCGTGTACAGTTTTACGACGCCGGTCGATTTTGCCGGTATTATGGGTTTCTTTTTCCAGCCTGCCGAACTCAACGGCAATAACGAGAGTACTTTGCAGCTCGCACACGGCAACACCAACTTCGTTTCGGTTGCGGGCAGCACGGTCGATATTACCCGGCATTATATTTCCAATACGCTGCCGCTAACCAATTTCACCTCCCTTACGGCTGCGCAAGAGGATGCATTGCCTGTCCGCCTGATCGGCTTTGAGGTAAAAAGATTGGAAAACCGGACGGTGCTTTCCTGGCGAACTTCCGAGGAAGAGAACAGCGACTACTTCGAAATCCAGCAAAGCGAGGATTCCCGGAACTGGGCGGCGCTGGGCACGGTGAAAGCCGCCTCCGAAAGCGTTACGCTCCGCGAATACACATTCAACGACCTTGTACAAAGATACGGGACGCAGTATTACCGCCTCAAAATGGTGGACAAGGACGGGAGCTTTGCGTACAGTACTATCCGTCACCTGCGGTTTGAAGATCCGGCAGTAATAAGCGCTTATCCGAACCCCGTGGTGGACAAGTTACGGATCGGCTCTAACGAGGCCCTCGCCAGGGTTACAATGACCGATCTGACCGGCCGCCTGGTGCTCGAACTGACCAAACCCGAGCCCGGCCAGGAGTTCAGTTTGAAAAATTACCCGGCCGGCATGTACCTGATACAGGTAAAAACCGCCACCGGCAGATCCCAGGCTATCAAAATCATTAAACAGTAAAAACCCATTTCCATGAAAAGAAACTTTATTCTCCATACGCTCACAGCCCCTCTGAGATCGAAAGCGGCGCCGCTTGCCGCATTGTTTGCCTCACTGGCCTTCGCAGCGAATGCACAGGTCGGAATCGGCACCCTCACCCCGGATGCGAGTGCGCAGCTCGATGTGAAATCCGATTCGAAAGGTGTTCTGGTCCCACGCCTCACGTCTGCCCAGCGGACAGGCATTCCCGCCCCGGCCGACGGCTTGCTGGTGTATGATACCGATACCAAAAGCTTCTGGTTTTTCAAAAGCGGCACAGGCTGGGCAAAAATCGACCCGGAGACGCTTGCATTGCCCTACGCAGGCACCGAGACTAACGCGGGAACCTTGTTTTCGGTCACCAACCAGGGTGCCGGCGCAGCACTGGAAGGCGTAGCGGGCACTGCGGGGCCGGCAGGCCGCTTTCTGAACACGAATGCCGCGAACACCGAAGGCAATGTGGTCACCGTCGAAACCAACGGAAGTGGAAATATTCCTGACCGTACAAAAGGGCACGCGGCATCTTTCCGGGTCAGCAACAGCGAAAGCGTGGCGGCAGCCGTGCGGGGCGAGGTAAATACCATATTCGGTAATTTCGGCGCAGCGGGTATCTTCGGTGTTTCTAACGGTACTGGTGGGTTGGCCGGATTATTCCATGCTTCGAACACGAATGGTAATGGCGCAGCTTTGGTCGCAATATCGGACGGCAATGGTATTGCCTTTCGGGCCAATGCGGCGAAGGGTAATGCTGTTGAGGCGAACGTCGACGCCACTGGCGATGCGATTTATGGCTGGGTACCCACCTTTGCAACTGGCCGGGCAGGTCACTTTGAGATTTATAACGAGGACAATGGAAATGATGCGATCACCGTGAAAACAGTAGGAAACGGTACCGCTGGGCGCTTCATCGTAGATCGTACCACAGGCACATCTCCGGCAGTATACGGAGAAGTCAACTCCATGTTTGCCAACTTAGGCACGGCCGGAATATATGGTAGATCTTCCGGGACAGCCGGTTATGCGGGGCTTTTCTATTCGTCTAACCCCTCCGGTAATGGCCCTGCCATGCTGGCTCTCACAGAAGGCAACGGAAATGGCCTCACGGCCAATGCCGGTGGCAGCGGGGACGGCGTCGAAGCCAGTGCTGATGGCGCCGGTAATGCTATCTCCGGTTTCATCCCGAATTTTGGTACGGGCAGGGCGGGAAGGTTTGCCAACAATAACGCAAACAACGGCAATCCCGCGGTACATGTCAGCAATGCGGGATCAGGACCTTCATTACTCGTCCAACATTCCGGCGGTGCCAGCGGCAACCTCGCCATATTTCAGAATAATACCGCGAATGTAGCCCGCATCAACAAAGCAGGAGTAGGTTTTTTTAACGGAGGAACCCAGAACAGCGGCGCCGACATCGCGGAGGCATTCGATGTGATCGACGAAGTTTCCGAATATGAACCCGGTGATGTGCTGAGCATTGCCACTTCCAAAGACCGTACCATCGAAAAAAGCGCAGGCGCCTATTCCGACCTCGTACTGGGCGTATACGCGACCAAACCGGGTGTGTTGCTGACGGAGGAAAATATCGACACCGACCTGACCGGAAAAGTGCCGATGGGCGTCGTAGGAGTAATTCCCACCAAAGTCTGCGGCGAAGGCGGCGCCATCCAGCGCGGTGATCTGTTGGTAACCTCGTCCACCCCCGGCGTGGCCATGAAAGCCGATAAAGCGAAAGTTCAGGCCGGACAAATCCTTGGTAAGGCATTGCAGAACTTCGATGGCGACGGAATCGGCAAAATCAATGTGTTTGTCAATGTTAAATAGGAACTTTAATCCATTATCTCATATGAAATGCTACCTCATCATCGCCCTTATCGCCTTCACAGGCCTGACGGCAAGCGCCCAAACCCGCTATAAAACAGACGAGCGTATGATCGACCAGTTTAAGAACGGAACAGTTCCCGGCCTTTTATTCAGCAAGTCGGTTCCTGCCCAAAAAGCGCCGGAGGCAAAGCCCGCAAACACAGAAAGCTTCGGCCGGCAGATTCGTAACAATGCGATACCGGGCGTATTATACAAAGAGACAATGACACCCGCACAACCTGCAACGGGACAGAACGTACAGGCCAGACCGGACACGTCTTCGGCTGGTACCAGGGCTGGTGTGAACCAAAAAGTGCCTCAAAAATCGCCGTTTAAGACAACGACTGATTAGAAAAGCAGAAGAAACGCAATTAGTAAAGGTCAGTTTCAGGGGTATGCAGTCGGCGAACCCATTGGAACTGACCTTTGTATTCACGGGGGCGGGCGACGAAGGAAACTTTTAGAATATCGGCTAACTCATCGAAATTTGGACGGTTAATTTATATTTGCATTTACAGCTATTCTATGTTCTAAGTCGAGCAACGTAAGTCACAGCTGTTTCCAGACAATGAACGGAAAGGTTTTAATCGTAGAGGACCAGTTTATCGAGGCCAACCACATTCAGATGGTCCTTGAAAAGGCGGGTTTTACGGTCATAGCCATCGCTCACGACATCCGATCGGCGCTGGAAATCATCGATCAGCAAACACCGGACCTGGTATTGCTCGATATTTATCTGAAAGGCAACCTGACCGGGATCGATCTCGCACGGATTCTCCGAAAGCAGAACATCGCATTTGTGTACCTCTCGGCGAACTCCTCGAAGGAAATCCTGGATGCGGCGAAAAGCACCCAGCCGTACGGGTTTCTGGTGAAGCCGTTCCGTGAAAAAGATATCCTGGTCACCCTGGACATTGCCCAGTACCTGCACCAGCAAAAGACGGAACTCGCCAAACCGCAACCGCCCTTAAACATTCCGGCCAACACACCACTCCCTACTATCGTGGGAAATAGCCCCGGCCTTTTACAGGTCATGGAAAAGGTACGGATCGCTTCGCCGTCCGACGTTTCCGTACTGATACTGGGCGAGAGCGGAACGGGGAAGGAAAAAATCGCCGAAAGCATTCACAATCTGTCCGAGCGGCGGAAACATCCGTTTGTCAGGGTTAATTGCGCTGCCTTACCGCCTGCGTTGATCGAATCGGAACTGTTCGGGCACGAGAAAGGTGCATTCACGGGTGCGTCCGAGCGCAGGCCCGGGAAGTTTGAAATGGCCCAGAAAGGAACCATATTCCTGGACGAAATCGGTGAAATGTCCCTGTCCATGCAGGTGAAGCTCCTGCATGTGTTACAAGAAAAGCAAGTCGACCGGATTGGCGGAAAGTCGCCGATCAATCTGAATATCAGAATCATAGCCGCTACAAACCGCAATCTCGAAAAGGAAGTGGCGGAGGGCAGGTTCCGACTGGATTTGTATTACCGGCTGAATGTCTTCCCGATCACCCTTCCGCCCTTACGCGAGCGCAAAGAGGACATTATGCCGCTGGCCGTTCATTTTGTCCGGATTTTCGCAGCCCGGTTTGGCAAAACGGTTTCAGGCTTCTCTCCCTCCGTTTCCAAACAGCTTTTAAACTACAACTGGCCCGGAAATATCCGCGAGCTGCAACACCTCGTCGAACGCAGCGTGCTGATGTGCCAGGGCGATACCATTACCAGCATCAGTTTGCTCAATGACAGCCAACCCGATGCAGCCTCGGATGCAGGCTCTTCCAGGATCAAATCCATGGAAGAGGTGGAACGCGAATACATTATCCAGGTTCTGCTGCAATGCGACGGACGCGTAGCCGGCACAGGCGGCGCGGCCGAACTGCTGGGGCTCAACGTGTCGACCCTCAACTCCCGGATGAAAAAACTCGGCATCGTCAAAAGCCACAAATTCTTCGCATAACCAAAGACCGGAGCACTTTTTTTTAATACCCCATAAAAAATACCGCCTTCATATGAATGCGGTATTTTTGGCTACAACTGTACCTTACCAATCATCCGGGGGGCGTGCCCAAGAGGGCGTCCCCGACTAGGCGTCCCCAAGTGGGCGTCCACCCCATGACTGCCTTATTCTTGTAATACAAAGTACCTGCTTCACGCATTGGTTATCAATGGCTAATGGGCGAATAATGTTGTACAATACGTGCCTGGACGAAAAGTTTCGGAAAGGCTCAAATGTCCGAAAAAGTACAATCAGTACCCCGAAATCAATGTTGAAGGGCAAAAGCGGTGTCGGTAGTTTTGCTTATCCCACCGGGGCATTATTACCTGCATTATTCACTTACTTAACTTCAAATTATCATGATCACCGAAACGATTGCATCACCTCCGATTGATTTTGCCGAAGACCCCCATTTGTCACCCGCCGTCAAGGAATTTTTAAAGCCGTTGAATGCCGGCGGACCGCCATTGGAAAGTTTGGCGGTGGAAGATGCCCGTAATGTGCTGGTGGCCGCCCAGGCGGCATTCGAGGTAGACCTTTCCGGCATATCGGAGGAAGAAAGGACTATTACCGAAGACGGTTTCGAAATAGTCCTGAACATTGTGCGCCCCGAAGGTGCGACAGGACCATTGCCGGTGTTCCTCTTCATTCACGGCGGCGGCTGGGTACTGGGCGACTACCCTACGCACAAGCGCATGGTGCGCGACCTGGTGACGCTCACGGGGTTCGCAGGGGTGTTTGTGAACTATTCCCGTGCCCCGGAGGCTAAATACCCGCAGCCTGTCCACGAAGTGTACGCAGTCGCCAAATGGGTGGCAGCCAATGGGAGTACCATCGGTCTCGACGGAACAAGGCTCGCGATTGTGGGCAATAGCGCGGGCGGAAACCTTTCGACGGCTGCCGTGCTCCTGGCCAAGTCCAAGGGAGGGCCTTCGTTTAAGACACAGATACTCTTCTGGCCGGTGACCGACGCCGATTTCGAGCGGCCGTCATTCAAAAAGTTCGGTACCCAGCGGTTTCTGACCGCGAGCCTGATGCAATGGATGTGGGACCAGTACATTTCACCCGACCAGCGGGACGAGATTTACGCGTCGCCTGCGCGGGCCACTGCCGAGCAGCTGCGCGGATTGCCGCCGACACTGATCCAGGTGGCGGAGAACGATATCCTGCTCGACGAGGGGGAAGCATACGGGCGCAAACTGAGCGAGGCCGGCGTGGAGGTTACGACCGTCCGCTACAATGATGTTATCCACGATTTCGGGCTTTTGAATGGCCTCGCAGAAATACCGCAAACCAGGGCATTGTTTGTCCAGGCGGCGCAGCAGTTGAAAAAATATCTTTCATAACCTCTTTCACTCAAATCCTTATGAAAACCAATACGGTACTTTTTGTTACAGGGGCGTTTGTGACACATCATTGCTGGGATGAATGGAGGGGTTATTTCGAAAATCGTGGTTATACAACCGTCGCGCCCGCATGGCCGTTCAAGGATGCGACGGCCGCCGAACTCCGCGCAAGGCAACCGCACGACACCGACCTGGCGCACCTGACGCTGGCCGAGCTCGTCGACCATTATGCGGATATTGCTAAAAGCTTTCCGGAGAAGCCTATTATCGTCGGCCATTCGCTGGGCGGGCTCATCACGCAGATCCTGTTGAACCGCGATCTGGCCGCCGCCGCCGTGGCGATCCACTCGGTACCGCCGCAAGGCATTATTCCCTACGAATTTTCATTCCTCAAATCGACATGGGGCGCATTGGGACTTTTCACTTCCCTGGACGAAACCTACCTGATGCCATTCGATACGTGGCAGTACGCATTCGTGAACGAGATGCCTTTGGAAGAGCAGCAAAAAGCGTACGACCTGTTCACCGCACCCGAATCCAAGCGGGTCGCCCGCGGGGGCCTGACGAGCGCTGCCGCGGTGGATTTTGATAAACCGCACGCACCGCTCCTGCTTACTTCGGGGTCGCTGGATAATATTATTCCCGCCCATTTGAACAACCGGAATTTCGAACGCTACAAAAAGAACGGCTCCGTTTTGGAATACAAGGAATTCCCCGGGCGTAACCATCACGTCCTGGCCCAGGCAGGCTGGGAAGCCGATGCAGACTATGTATTGGACTGGATCAAAAACTACTGACGAACGCTTCTCAACAAATGCAGTGCCTTTGCTCCTCCGCAAGGGCACTTTTTTTATGCACGATTCGGCCCGCTTACTATTGAAATATCGCAAGTCATTTAGCGCATTGTTGATATTTCGATAAAAATATAAGCGGTAAAATAGTTTAACCAATTGATTAACAGTAAATTACACATCTGGCATGGTATTAGCTTTTGAAAAGAAGAAACTCACCCATCAAAACGAAAGAGCTAACTATGAAAACCATCCCCTTACCCGCACCGTTTTTTCAGATTTTGCACGCCTTGGCCCGATTGATCGGGCTCCTCATTCACGACAGGCCGGTTATTATCTACATAAACGGCTCTACCAAATGAGAAGCGCATCCCAACCACTGCACCCGGAAGCAGATTTACTTTTGGTGCAGGCTATTCCGGCGGGAGAATCGGTGACGTATCCGAGCAGTTTATACAGGATTATCTGGGTTGAACCGGAGCGGAAAAACAATACCCGAAGCCTGTTTGTCGTACCACCCGGAAGCGCCATCGATATGCCCCTCGGGATGCATGTCAAAGGGTACGTACTCTCATTCCCCGAGGAATTTCTGCTCATGTTCGGCATTCAGGATTGCTACCCGTTTTTATCGAAGCCTGCGATGCCCGGTTTGTGCAAAGTCTCGGTCGATCTGCTGAACTGTCCGACCGGCAAAACGATAGAGCGTACGATGGCCAGTCTCAACGTACAATGCCAACGGTTACCCAAAGGCCATTTACTGCTCTCCGGGCTCCTGAAAATATTGCTCGTGTCGGTTTCCCGGATGTTTCAACAGCCCGACCAGGCCGATAGCGGTTGTGTGGACCAACAGCTGGTCCAGCGGTTTATGCATCTGGTTGCCCAGCACGACAAGGGCAAACTGAGTATGCGGGATTATGCCAGGGCATTGTCGATGCGGATCGACGTCTTGTCCGAAACCATTAAACGGGTTACGGGCCATCCGGCAAGCCATCATATACACCAACACATCATTCGCACGGCCAAGTATGCCGCTATCGGTTCGGGATCGACGATGAAGGAAGTCGCATACGGACTGGGTTTCAAGGACGTCGCCCATTTCAGCAAGTTTTTCCGAAATAAGGCCGGAATGACATTTTCGGATTACAAAAAGGCCTATCAGGTATTGTAACATGAAAAATTTAACCTACTCCATACCCCAGACCAGCTTCCGTACCGAATGCCTCGATTCCCGCAGCGCCGGCGATCCGGCACGTTCCAGCTTCCGGCAATCGGAAATGTTCGAGCTGATATGGATCAAAAAAGGCAAGGGAGCATTCACTGTGGACCTGGAAAACCGCCAGATCGCCGATAACACGCTGTTTTGTCTTTTTCCGGGCCAGATCAACCGGTTTACCGCCGGGCCCGATCTCGTCGGGTACAAGATCGCATTCTCCCGGGAGTTTCTTTGCGGGGAAAATGCGCTCCCCCACCTGCCACCGCACCTGGATTATGCGGGACGTTCGAGAAAGCTGGAAGTATTGCGGCTGAACCATGAAGCGCAAACGGAAGTCGAAAGTATTGTGGAAATGATCATATGGGAAAACGACAACCGGCAGCGCCTGTGGGCGCAAATGCTGCACGGCCTGCTGAAAGTGCTGATTGCGCATTTCCCCAGTAAATTCGGCGCTGCCGGGGTAGGCCAGTCGCTACGGACCGATTACCAGGTTTTCAACCGGTTTATGGGCCTGCTCGACCACAAATTCACCTTCCAGCGGCAGGTTTCCGCGTACGCGTCCGATCTCGCCGTTACGTCCAACTACCTGAGCGAAATCGTCAAGCGGGTTTCGGGTTATTCGGCCAGTTACCATATCCAGCAACGCGTGCTGCTGGAAGCACAGCGAAAGGCGGTCAGCAGCGGCGCTTCGATGAAATGCATTGCATTGGAACTCGGATTTGACGATCCTTCGACATTCAGCAAGTTCTTCAGAACGCTGACCGGGATTAATTTTTCCGATTTTCGAAAGACCTGGCATAAGGGCCCCGATCCGCGCCAGTAGCGGCCCGCTGGCACGCCCGGTGTTGTGCAATGGCCCGGAACCGGCTATATTCAAGCCGGGAATCTGGTCCTGAGCCGACGTTTGATCCCGACGGTATTACCCGCATTTCAACATTATACGGCCGCGCCTATGTCGACACCAGCTGATTTTGACCAAAAAATTCAGGAGTTAAGGATCAGACTGGCCGCGTCGGGCCTGTTTCCTTCTCCCGAACAGGGCTCTTCCTCGGAAAGCTCCCTCGATTGGCTAATCAGAATCGCAGGAAGGCTTTGTGAGCAACTGGAACGGGTACAGGAATTTAAAGGGCAGTTGGAGGAACAGCATTCGTATTTACTGGAAGAAGTAAAGGAAGGTTTTTCATACAACGACATCATCGGCTCCAGTGACGCAATGCAAACGGTCTTTCATTTGCTCTCGCAGGTGTCTTCTACCAATAGTACCGTGCTGCTGCTGGGGGAAACCGGGACCGGAAAGGAGCTTTTTGCACGGGCCATTCACAACTCGTCGGGCAGGCAACATCACCTGATGGTGAAGGTAAATTGCGCCGCACTGCCCGCCGAACTGGTCGAGAGCGAACTCTTCGGGCATGAAAAAGGCAGCTTTACCGGCGCGGTACAGAGGCGGATCGGAAAATTTGAGCTTGCCAACAAAGGGACACTTTTCCTGGACGAAATAGGCGAACTGTCGCCGGACATGCAGGCGAAATTACTCCGGGCCATCCAGGAGCGGGAAATCGAGCGGATTGGCGGGAAGGAAAGCATTACCGTCGACGTACGGATAATCGCGGCGACGAACCGAAACCTGTACGACGAAGTCCAGCATGGCCGCTTCCGCAGCGACCTGTTTTACCGGCTGAATGTCTTTCCGATATACCTCCCGCCATTGCGCGAGCGGCGCGACGATATTGTTTTGCTGGCAAAGCACTTCGTTGCACGCAATGCCACGAACAGCGGCAAAAAGATCAGCCGTATTTCCAGCAACGTGATCAAGCAGCTTCTCGCCTACCCCTGGCCGGGGAACGTGAGGGAGCTCGAACACCAGATGGAACGAAGTGTGTTAATGGCGAAAGGTAATATCATCACCGACGTACATTTGCCGGCATCGGGCGGCCCCCTTCATCCCCCGGCACCTTCTCTCTACGACAAAACCCACGCCGAAAACGAAAAGGACTACATCATCCAGATTCTCAATAAATGCAACGGCAAGGTCTACGGCCCCGGCGGCGCAGCGCAAATTCTGGGCTTGAAAGTAGGCACATTGAACTCGAAGATCAAAAAGCTGGGGATTAACAAGGAGCTCGTACTCGACAAGGGGCGCTAACGCCAGAAACTTTACAAATGATAAATGCTTTTAAACAGCATTTCTAATCGCTCTTCAAACTATCGAGCGGGTTAACGAGCGACGCTTTGACCGACTGGTAACTTACCGTCAGCAATGCGATGGCCACCGCCAGGACCGCCGCCAGCACGAAAATCCACCATTCGAGATTCACATGGTAGGCATATTCCTGCAACCATGTGCTGACGGCCCACCAGGCAACGGGGAAAGCGAGCAGATTGGAGATCAGGACAAGGATCAGAAAGTCTTTCGAAAGCAGCGTAGCGAGACTGAATGCCGTAGCGCCGAGCACTTTCCGGATTCCGATTTCTTTCACGCGCTGCTCCGCCGAATACGTTGCCAGTCCGAAAAGGCCCAGACATGCGATAAAGATCGCCGCGAGCGCTGTCCAGATCATCAGCGTTTGCCGACGGTGGTCTTCCATGTAAAACCGGGCAAGCTGGTCGTTCAGAAAATGGTATTCGAAAGGATCGTCGCCATCCGCCCGCACCATGGCCGCTTTCAACCGGTCCAGCGTCGCGGGGATGTTCGCAGCCTCGATTTTGGCCGTATAGTAGTCGATACCGTGAACAGGATTTCGGTTGTAGCCCAATACCAGCGGGGCTATTTTTTCCCTTAATGACTGAAAATGAAAGTCCCTGACAATGCCGATTACCTTCGCTTTAAATGGCGTTCCGTCGGTATTGACGGCTTCGAAATCGCCGCCGTTGGAAGATACTAGCGGTATTTCTACAAACTGGCCGGCAGGATCGGTGATGTTCAGCATCCTGGCAGCGGTTTCATTAAGGAGTACGGAAGTGGAATCGGAGG
This sequence comes from Dyadobacter sp. SG02, assembly GCF_900109045.1. Classification (GTDB taxonomy): domain Bacteria; phylum Bacteroidota; class Bacteroidia; order Cytophagales; family Spirosomataceae; genus Dyadobacter. Next base: position 366,540 of record NZ_FNYL01000002.1, on the reverse strand, counting down.
GGTTCACGAAATTACGACCGCTCACCAGCCTGACGTCATAAGTACTCAGAAAATCCTTATCCGCCCCGAAAAAATAGGCAACCGTCGGCTCTGTATGGTTTCCCTGCGCATGTATTTTGACGCGCCTGTAAGTTTTCCATTCCCCGGGCACTCTCGAAGTCACGGATACGCTTTTTACCGTGGGTATTGTGGCCATTTCGGCCTTGATCGCCTCGAAACCGGACCTTGCCTTGCTTGTGTTGACGTCGATCACGACGAGCAGGTCCTTATCGAAGCCAAGGTGGGTATTATTCATGAACCGCACTTGCCGGTAGAGCACAATCGTTCCGATGATCAGCACGATAGAAACCGTGAACTGGAACACGACCAGCCCTTTCCGTAACCCGAGGCTCCTGCCCTGGTTGATCTTCATTCCCTTCAACAACGCAACAGGTTTGAAACCGGAGAGTAACAGCGCCGGGTAGCTGCCCGAAATCAGGCCGATCAGGATTGTGGCGCCGATGGCCATGAGCCATATGCGGTAGTTTGTCGAAAAACCGAGCGTGAGTTCTTTTCCTGTAAAATCATTGAATGGCCCCAATGCCAGATTGAGCAAAAGTACCGCCAGGACGAACGAAAGGCCGGTGATGAGCAGGGCTTCGAATAAAAACTGGTAAACCAGGTTTTTCCTCACCGCCCCGATCGATTTACGCACGCCGATTTCCCTCGCGCGGTTGGAAGCTCTTGCCGTGGACAGGTTCATGTAATTAATGCCCGCGATGAACAGCACGAAAAGCGATACCAGCGAAAACATCCGTACATAAGCCGGATTTCCCTGCGGCATGGGCTCCACGTTGGTGTTCCTGGCCCCGTCGGTGATGTTTTCGGAATAGAGGTGTAAGTCTTTCAATGCCTGCAAACTGAAATGCAGGCTGGTACCTTTTTCGGGCTTGAAATTGGAAAGCACCAGGCGGGTCATTTTGGCGGATACCGTTTCAGGCTCCGCGTCGGCCCTTAACAATGCGTAAATGGCATAGCCGTTGGAAGACCAGTCGGTTGACGCGAAATTTCCTGAACCATCCGAATTACTCACCTCGGAAATTACATTGTTGAAGTCAAAGCTCGAATTACGCGGATGGTTTTTCAGAACGCCGGTGATTTTATGAGGGCTATCCAAATGGCCCCATTGCAGCTTTTTGCCCAGCACCTGCACGGTCCCGAATAGCCGCATGGCCAGGTCTTCATTGATGAGGATGGAATACGGCTCTTTTAATGCCGTCTTTTTGTCGCCGGAAATCAAAGGAAAGTCGAAGATTTGAAGGAAATCCTGGTCGACGACCGTCACCGTTTCCTGAAAATTCACCGGATTTTCGGGATCGACCAGGTTGGCGCGCCCGATACGCTTGATGCGGGTCGTATTTTCCACTTCCGGTATGCTCCGCTTCGATTCTTCCGCCAGATTGTAGCTGGCCGCCGCGATCGTCGTTTCGTCCCCCTTTACATTCTTGTGCTCCACCACCCGGTAAATCCGGTCCGCATTTGCATGCTGGCGGTCGAATGTCAGCTCATCGAACAGGTACAGCCCGATAAGCAGGAAGCAGGTCAGGCCGAAAGTCAGCCCGGCGACATTCAGTAAGGTGTAAAGTTTGTTGCGGACCAGCGTCCGGACCGCGACCGTGTAGTAGTTCCTGATCATATGTTTTCATGGCTAGGTGCTCTATGAAGATATGAAGAAATTACTGGATTATACAATGCACCAACAAATTTGGTTTGGCCGGGCCCATTTAAAAAGGCCGTCTTAAAATGATTCAAGACGGCCCCATTCTATAATGATAATTGTATCAGTAACCCGGATTCTGGGTCATTACCCCGGGGTTAAGTTCTACCTCGCTTTGCGGGACGGGGAAAAGCAACTTTTCGGTGGTCACCTGGTAGGCGTCGGGAGTCAGGTAATCTACCTCCTTTTTCAATGCTTCGCCAAATGCATTCATCACCTGGACGGCCTTGCCGCTTCTGACCAGATCGTGCCAGCGGTGGTTTTCAAAGGCCAGTTCCACGCGGCGCTCGTGCAGGATAATGTCGCGAAGCGCAGCCTGACCGGTCACCGTAACATCGGGCAGACCGGCTCTTGTGTGTACTGCATTCAGGCTCGCAAGCGGCGACTTACCCTGTTCATTCTGCACTTCCGCGAGCAGCAGCAATGCGTCGGCGTAGCGATAGATCGGGAAATTGTCGTTGGAGCCGGTCACGGCCACCAGCGGCGCGTGAACGTACTTTTTAATATACGGCACACCGATCTTTCCGGCAGCCGGTGTGTATCCGGTTACATTTTTGACCGCCGAATAGGTGAAAAGATCGCTGGAATTGTAGGTGCCCTCCGCGATGCCGATCGACGCTTCCAGGCGCTTGTCGTTCTTCTCGTAGGCATTGATCAGGTCGGTGGTAGGCGTGTTCCAGCCGCCGGTCGACGAATTGTTGATGGCAATACCGGTCACCAATGCGGTGGAAGTACTTCTGGGCAGGAAATGGAATGTCAGCGGATTAGGTGTGGTACCTGTAACGGTACCTTCCAGGAACTGAATGTCAAAGATCGATTCCTTTCCGTTTTTATTCGCAGGCAGGAATGCGTCGGCGTAGTCGGCGTGGAGGGCATAGCCCATTCCGGCCAATGTCGAAAGCAGGGTTTCCGCTTCCGCCCATTTTTTCTGCGTAGCATAAACTTCGGCCAGCAGCATCGTTGCCGCGCCTTTGGTAGCCTCGCCGCTCTGCGGGAACTTCGCGGGCGCTTCAAGTTTGGCAACGGCGTCTTTGGCATCGGAGATGACCTGGTTGTATACCTGTTCCGCCGATGAGCGCGGGAGGAATGCCTCGTCTGCTTTGGTGACCTCTTTCAGGAACAACGGCACGCCGCCGTAAAGCCGCACCAGTTTGAAATAATACCAGGCCCTCAAAAACTTGGCCTGACCATCGATATTGTTTTTAACGCTCTCTGCCAATGTCGACCCCGTCAACCGTTCTATCACGATATTGGTCCGCGAAATACCCGTGTAGCAATGTTGCCATACCGCATTGGTATACGAGTTGCTGGAATTGTCCTTGAAGTCGGCAATGTTTTCGCGGTGGATATAGGCCGTACCGCGGTTGCTCGGATACGACTGGTAAATGGTATTGTCCGACCGCATTTCCGACGTGAAGTAGTCGTTCACCAACACATCGCGCAGGGGCGCATACGCCGCGATCACGGCCTGGCGGAATTGCGCTTCCGTTTTGTAGAACGAGTCGCTGGTATAGGAATCTTCGGGTACCAGATCGATGAAGCTGTCGTTACAGGCGGTGAGCGTCAATGCGGCGACCACCAGCAGGGAATATATTCTTTTCATTGTTTTAGGCTGAGTCTGGTTATTTAAAAGTCGCGGAAAGGCCGAGTGAGAACGTGCGCGGTACCGGGTAGGCATTCTCGTCCACGCCTATCCCCAGCGTCGGATCGAGTCCGGCAAAGTTGATTTCGGGGTTCATTCCGGTGTATTTGGTGAGCACGAATGCTTGTTGTACCGATGCGTACACCCGCATATTGTTAAGCAGAAAGCCGTCTTTCAATTTGAAGCGGTAACCCACTGAAATGTTCTTGGCCGTGAGGTAGGAACCGTCTTCGACCCATTGCGAATTCACCTGGCGTCCCATGGCGGTTGTACCGGTCTTCGTGCGTGGATATGCGCCCGAGCCCGGGTTCTCGGGGGAGCGCCAGCGGTCGGCCGCGGCCGCGAGCATCACGCGCGAGCCGTCCATATTGGTCTGGTAGGCCCATTTGGCGGCATTCAGTATTTGATTGCCTACCGAGAAGGCCATGTGGATATTCAAATCGAAGTTTTTGTAGCTCAGCGAGTTGGTAATACCTCCGGTAAAAGTAGGGGTTGGATCGCCGATGAATGTGCGGTCGTTCACGTCGTCGATCACACCGTCGGGCGTGCCGTTCGGACCGCTGATATCGCGCACCTTGATCGTACCCACATCGGAAGCGCTTCCGTATTTGGCGGAACTGGCCAGGTCGGCCTCGTCCTTGTACAATCCTTCGAAGACAAACCCGTAGAACTCACCCAGGCGGTGTCCCTCCTGATGGCGGAAATAGTCGGAGCTTACGGTGTTGTTGCGACGGATGAATCCGGGCGACACCAACCGCTTGATCAGGTTACGGTCGAAGGAGAGGTTGAGGCTGGTATTCCATTTCAAAGGCCCCGTCAGGTTAGTGGTATTGATCGTCAGCTCGTGTCCCCACAATTTCAATTCCCCTACATTATAAAGGATTGAAGAAAAACCGGAAGCTTTCGGAATGGGACGCTGCTGGATCAGCCCGTCGGAGATTTTATTATAAAAATCGTAAGTAATGCTGATACGGTTTTTCAGGAACGACATTTCCAGACCAATGTCAAACTGCTTGTTGCGCTCCCAGGCGAGTTCCGAGTTGGAGAGCCTGTTAATGGTTTGTCCGGAAACCGAGTTGCCGTTCAACGCATAGTAGTAGTTTGCGATCGTCGCCTGCGCGTCGTAATTGCCGAATGCATTGTTCCCGGTAATGCCATAGCTCGCACGGAGTTTCAGGAAATCCAGGAACCTCACATTTTGCATGAATGCCTCGTCGCTCACGACCCACCCCGCCGACACGGACGGGAACGTGCCGTACTTCTGGTTGGCACCGAATTTGGAGGAACCATCCCGTCGGAATGCGGCTTGCAGCATATACCTGCCCTTGTAGTTGTAGTTAAGCCGCCCGATTGTCGATAGCAACGAATAGGCCCCGTAAGTACTGTTACCGGCCGAGATGGTCGTCGCCGCGGTCAGATAGGGAATATCGTCGGTCGTATAGCCCAATCCGGTAAGGGAGTTGTTCGTACCGCTGAACTTCTGAGCCGAATAGCCTGCCAGTACTTCCAGGTGATGGTCGGTCAGGAAACTTTTGTTCCAGACCAGGTTCCCTTCGGCGGTGTACGAGCCGTTGTCCACCGAGCTGCTGGTGCCTGTCGTTTGCCCTTGCGTGCCGGTAATAAGCCCCGGCTGAAAGTATTGCCGGGTTTCGGCGCCCTTATCCACGGCCACGTTACCGCGGAAGCTCAGGTTTTTGATGAATTCGTAATTCAGGTACGCGTTGGCCAGTATGCGGGTCGTCTTGTAATCGTCGCGGGTGAGCATGAACTGCGCGAGCGGGTTCACGTACGCTACCATACCGGGCGAATAGGTATCGCGCTCGAAGGTACCATCTGCTTTGTACGGAGAGATCAGCGGACTCGCTTCGAACACCCTTTCGAACCAGCCGCCCACGCCATCGGTCGAGGTGCGGTTGTTGTGGTCGAGGCGGTAGCTCGGTGCGAGGTTAAAACCGATTTTCAGCTTGTTGTCCGCCAGGGAAAGGTCCTGGTTAATGCGCAGGCTGAACAGTTTGGTGCTCGTGTTGACCAACACGCCCTGTTGCTCCTGATAACCGAAAACGACCGTCGAGGATGATTTTTCCCGCGCCGACTGAATGGTCAGGTCGTAGTTCTGGATGGGTGCGGTGCGCGTCAAAAGTTTGAACCAGTCGGTACCGGCCCCGTACTGCTCGGGATTTGCATAGGCGGGATCTACCGGAGTCTTGACCGGATCGAGCTTCTCGTATTTGACCCGGTCTTCCCAGCGCTCCTTCATAAACTGCGCAAAACCACGGGCGTCCATCATTTTCGGCACCCGGTTGCCGGGGATTTGCTGGATACCGTAATTGGCATTGAACTCTATTTTCGAATCGCCGGCCTTTGCGTGTTTGGTGGTGATCAGGATCACGCCATTGGCTGCTCGGGAACCGTACAATGCCGTGGCCGAAGCATCTTTCAGCACACTGAAACTCTCGATTTCGGATGGATTGATGTTGTTGATACTGCCTGTGACGGGAATTCCGTCGACGACGATCAGCGGCTGGTTGCTGGCAAAAAACGACGCCGCACCCCGGATACGAAACTCCACGCCCCGACCGGGCTGGCCGCTGCTCTGGGCGATCTGCACACCGGCTACCTTACCTTGCAACTGTTGGGCAAATTGCGGCACGGGCATATCCTGCAATGTAGCCGCCTCCACCTGCGCAATCGCGCCGGTAACCTCACGTTGCCGCTGTTTTCCATAGCTTACCGTTACGGCTTCCAGCTCATTGCTCCCCGACAATTTGAAATGCACGACCGTTTCCTTACCGGGAACGACACGGATTTTGCCTTGCTCGGATTTGGCATAGCCCACATAGGAGGCCGTGAGGGTGTAGGTACCCTCGGCCAGGTTCAATGCGTAGTTGCCCTGCGCATCGGAGAAAGTACCTGTGGTAGCACCCGATACCGACACGGAAGCACTCGGCAGCGGGCCGCTATCATCCGAAATGGTGCCTCGAACGACGCCGGTATTATTCTGCGCCCACACATGCGGCGACAACAAAAGCAACAATACGGCCGCCATCGAAGCTATGATCCGGCAGGCAAAAGGGGGTAGATACTTTATCATGGTTAAGTTTTAGAATTTACTTTCACTAAGGGCACAAAACTAGTATGGATATTTTAAGGAAATATTAACAATATGTAAACAAAATAAAACATATTAAACATTTTTAAATTAAAAAACCTTGATATTATAGGAATATACTCATGAAATATTTTCAAAATGTTTCATTTTGTTCAAAACAAGAAAGCAAAAGGCGGGTAATGGCGAAAGCGGGCGAATGGCTGCGAAGCATAGCGCAAAACAAAAAACCGCCTCAGTTTGTAACTGAGACGGTTTTAGTGGTTATTAGATCTTGCGATTCGGGATAGCTATCGAGAATATGTTATCTCTACGGTTAAAGCGCCGGTGATGGGCGTTTTTAGTGGTTGATATTTGACATATAAGCTATCGCCCGTCAATCCTCCAATACTCGTCAGCATCGGTTTTGTAATCGGAAGCAGGAAGCCCATTCCGTGTTGTGAAAAAAGCGTATCGTTGGAAACCTTCACCAGTGCCGTATCGGACAATGTTTCTACAAAGGAAATCCGGGCGGTCTCTGCCCTGTTTTCGTTAGCTACCGCAATCACAGTATCGCGGTTGAGGTCAATCACTTTAACCTGTCGCTGATCAAGGGGATCCGCCGGCCGCGAGTTCTCGCAAGACAGGCCCAAAGCACACGTTAATGTGGCGAGCGTAAGCGTATATACCGTTCCGAACTTACTCCGCAATCGCGATTCGTCTTTTTTCGAAAACTTTCCCGAGGACAGTGGTCCCATAACTTCTTATATTTCATTTGTAACCGAAAGAAACGAATCAAACATATGAAATTTTGGACTTCCTCTCTGCCATTACGGCACTAAATTTTGCGGAAGGCTACTAATACCGGTAACGGCAATGTTCCTGTAAAATACCTCCGCCCCTTCCGATTGTATCTGGATGCTGCCCTTGTTGAGTGGTAAAACTTTACCATCGACGACGTGACGTGTGTTCGTCAGGACATTGTTGACCTTTCCGTTGATCACATGGACGCACGTTCCGTTGAAACAGTAAAGATCGACGGTATTCCACTGACCGGAAGCTTTCTCGTTATCAGTGCTTTTAAGGCAGGTACGTCCGTTAGTCGTTTTGTCCTGGAATACCAGCGGAGAACTTCCCGCACTATACACATATTTCCCCTGTCCATTCTTCTTAGCCGTAATATCGGCCAAAACGTCCATAACGCCCCAGTAGTCGCCTGTATCGCCTTCCTGGATCTGATATTCAAACGATTCCATCCAAAGCATAGGCGTCCCGTGGTTTCCCGTGCTGTGGTAGAGCAGGCCGCTATCGCGGGGCTGATCGAGTTTTGGGGGCCATTTTTTCGTACCCCATTTAAATTCGAGGCGCAGGTGATAGTTTTCGAATTCTTCCAAAGTATTGATCCCGCCGAAAGTTTCGCCGGAAATTCGCATGGCGGGCTGACCGTCTTCGGTAACGACGGAAAACACGTGGCCCGGGTCGTTGTTCAGGCCAAGCGGTGGCAGCTTTTGGGATGAATTGGCAGCATACGGGGCATCCAGATAGGTTTCCCAACCCGAAAGGTCTTTACCGTTGAACAGGGAACGCCAGTTCTCCTTTTTGGTGGAAACCTGGGCGTAACTACCTTGAAAGGCTGTTATGCATACAAAAAGTAAAAGACTTAGCTTCAAAAAGTTGCGGCGGGTCGGCATGGGCTCAGGTTATGGTCAGTGACAAATATAAATACACATTCGCCGCCGACTTTGTATGGCCGTACTTAGAAACTGATGAGTACCTAAATTTCCCTATGGATACAATATTCTGATTTGAAGACCGATGGATGTAAATTTCAGGTTACGGCTCGTTACACCGCCAATGGGGTAACGAAGCTGCGGCTCGATGAGCAACGAATTCCGTGCATTTAACTTTTTTTCCAGCAGAAGTGAGGCGCTAACATAGGTCGCCGGTGCAAAAACGGCCCCGGTACTCCTGCCTCTCGACGGCTCTTCCCGTTGGGATGCCAGTCCCTGAACCTCCCTGACTTCCCCGTTGTACAGCGCCAGCGTAGTCGTAACTATTTTGTCCTTCTGATACAATTCTTTGTAGTGCTCGCCCCAATACACGGACGACGATACACCGAAAAGGCCGGACAGGCTGTATCCCGGCCTGGTACGGAGAGATATCTGAACATCGATCGGAATTTCAAGGTCCCACCAGCGGTAATCTCCCCGGCTGAGCCACCTGACCGCATTTTTGGAGAACTCCGGGGTTGCATTGCTCACGTACACGTGCTCGCGCATGAGGGCGAGACCGCCCCGCAGTGCGAATTTGGGCGTAATGGGAAATGTACCGGACACAGCGGGTCCCAAAGTAAGTCTGCTTTCGGAAGGTCCGGCATAGTTGGCCCGCACTGCCGGCCCGACACTGAGTTGAAAGCGACTACCGGTCCGATTGCTATCCCCGGCCATAAGCGTTTCACTTCTTCGAACGGACGGCAGCGGTAAGTTCACTTCATAGAGCGAAGGCCCTCTGTTTAACAGAACCTTCGACATTTCATGCAAGGCGGGTTCAGGCGCAGTAAACGCGATGACAGCATCGTAATGCAATGCCTGCGACAGCATTAACCTGGAAATTGCAGGTGGAGAATTTGGCAGTTTGGTATTTGATTTTCCGGATGTTGAAGCGCTGTTTATGACGACAGCCTTCTTATTTATTTTTCTTGAAATACCCACTCCGGCGGACGGAACGCTGCCGGCGTTTTCTGCTGGAATAATGACAGGCCCGGCGACGTGCTTTTGCCTTCCCCTTGGCCCCCTCCTCCCGGATTCCAGAAAGACCCATGTGCCGATCAAAACACCCAGAATGAACATTACCAGCACGCCGACGCGCAGGGCGCCCGCCAGTTTACGGTCTCTTTCCTTTTTGAGCCGGTGTTTTTCAAAAAGATGCCACGAGTCCTCCCGAAGCCCGCTTTCGAACCCTGCCAGCTTGTCCCTTACTTTCCGAACCCCTTCGTCATTCCCCATAATGGCTTCCAAATTTTCGTTGTAGCATCAGCGACTTTAACCGTTGCTTGCCCCGCGTCAGATAAGTCCGGCTGGTCGCGGCCGGGAACCCGAGCATCTCTCCTATCTCCTGATGGCTATATCCTTCGATTTCGTACAGATTGAATACCAGCCTCTGGCTTTCGGGAAGTTCCTGCAACAATCGGATAATCTCCTCCGCGGAAAGCTGGTCGATCACATCCCCGGCGATCGTCAGGTCTTCTTCGGCAACATCGGTAGCGATTTTTTCCAGCCGCCGACGCTCTTTACGGTAATGGTCGAGTGCCGTATTCACGACGATTCTCCTCAACCAGGCCCTGAAAACATGGATTTCCCGTGTGATCAGCATGTTTTCGAATACTTTCAGAAAACTGTCGTTCAAAATCTCCTGGGCCTGGTGGTCAGAACTGGCATACCTCAGGCAAATACCCATCACAAATCCATAAAAATGCCTGAATACCTTCTCCTGGCAACGCGCATCGCCTCGTCGACAGCCTTCGATCCATTCCGATTCCAGAAAATGTTGCGAAACAAGGGTATTCAAAGCAGGAGAAAATTTAATCGCCGGCTGCCCACATAGACAAGCCGGCGCGATTACCTTGTTTTTTACAGATTCGACACGTTCCCGTTCTCATCGACGACCTTGTCGGCCACCTTCGATCCATTGGACACGGTCACTGCAAAGTCGGTTGGATTAAATGAATCGCCTATCAGCTTTTTAAGGTCAACCTGCAAAGTATAGGAGCCTTTGGGATTGCAGGCGTCGTTGTTGCTCTCATTGGCTACGACCACATTGATCTGCTGCGGATAGGACAGCAGCACGATCCCGTTCCAGATTGTTTTGAAATCTTCCGCCGAACACCCGCCCTTCACGTCGATGGCCAGCGTGTTCCCGGTGAGCACAATGTTCGATATTTCGAAAGGTACGCCCTGAGAATCCGCCCGGCTTTTCATGATCCGATCGTAATCTCCGTTTAATTCACTTCCAGGATCGGGCTTAACATTCTGGTTGTTATGATCACATGCGCCGAATGCGAGCAACAACAGCATAAGCATTCCTTTTCCAAGCAGTCTGATATTTTTCATGGTTTGAATGGATTTGATTTCAAACACATGACGTACCCGCGTAAAGAAACGCTACAATGGAGCGGTAAACCCCGTTGAAAGGATGTTGGACAGAACAAAAAAAGGTCGCCCTGTTAGTTTAACAAGACGACCTTCAAGCAATAAAAACGACTTAAAATGCTATTTCACCAAAATCCGGTGCGAATAAGCCGCTCCATTGATATAATTGATTACCACCAGATAAATGCCTGGCTCTAACTGATGTACATCGAACGTCGCTTTGGCCGATGGTTGGGCCGAGGCTCTTTTCCGGCCGCTCTGATCGACGACGATCAATGACTTTACGTCTTTCCATGCGGGAAGGTCGACCGTCAACAGGTCCGATACCGGGTTGGGCGACATGACAATCTTCTCGCCACCACTCATCTGCACGGAACGTATCTGGCTGTACGCATAAGACTTATCGGCATCGACCATTTTAAGGCGGTACAAATTCTGGCCCCTCAGGGTATGCTCGTCTTTGAATGCATATTTCTGAATAGTCGATGAGAGGCCGGCCGCCGGTATCTGATCCAGTACCTGCCAGTTGACGCCGTCGCCGCTGCGCTGCACCTCGAAATAATCGCTGTTGCTCTCTTCCGATGTTGACCAGGAAAGCATTACCTGGCTTCCTTCCGTTGTTGCATTGAAGCTGATCAGGGTAACCGGCAAAGGAGGCGCCCAGTTAAGCTTATAAGTAACGTCCGCACTCGACAACCCCTGGGTGTCTACCACGTGGTAATCGAAACTGACGGAAGTACTGCCGATACCGGTGAATTTCACTGCCAGTGCCGATGGATCGTAGGTTAAAATCGTTAAGCTACTGGCAATAACGGGCGAGCCATTGTAAAGCAATGTATTTCCATTGAGCCCGCTGAAATTCGACAGTATAAATGTACGCCCCGCGCCCAGGCTGCCATCCTGAGGATCGGTTCCGCTCAAAGGCACCGGATTTCCATTCAGACCGTCCAATGGTATCGTGGAATCAAGCGCAGGCTTATCGATCGTCACGTTCTGCGCGTTCGCGGACGGAGGTGCAAGATACTGCACGGTTATGGTGGCCTGATCCGATTCACCCGTCACGTTTTCCGTCAGCGTATAGGTGATAGGCGTAGGATCGCCGGTAAAGCCGATCTCGGGAGAGAAGAACAGGAAAGCAAGTCCGTCAAAATTCCATGTCCCCTGGCCGGGAACAATCAATATGAACTGGTTACCCGGTATAGACGAATCGAGGTCGACCGTAGCAGCCAATGGAATAACCGGGCCGGTAGACAGCTGGTCATTAGCCAGAATCGCAATGCCGACCAGGCTTCCGGGCAGGTTCAGATTGGAAATATCATCGGTCGCCACCGGCTTAACCACAAAAGTAACCGTCACCGTGGCCGGAGCCGACACGTGACTCGCGTTGTCCGTCAATGTATAGGTGATAGGTGTCGGGGCACTGGTGAAACCGGCCTCGGGAGTGAATGTAAGTATACCGGTAAGGGCATCGTAACTCCAGGTGCCCTGGCCCGGAACCGCCAGTAGTTGTTGGATGTCCGGAACGGAAGGGCTGATATCGACAGAGACGTCTGTTGGAGTAGGAACGGAACCACTAGCCAGCAAGTCATTGGCGAGGATCAGGATCATTGCGGGACTTCCCGCTGCATTGTTAGCGGAAAAGTCATTGTTTGCCGTCAGCGCTCTTGCATATCTTATCGTCACCGTTGCCTGATCCGACAGGTTCGTAGCCAAGTCTGTGACCTTATAGGTCAGTGGTGTGGGGTCCTGCGTAAAGCCGGGATTGGGATTGAACGTGAGCATACCTAATATCATCTCATATGTCCAAAAACCTTCCCCGGGAGCAACAAAGAATATTTCCGGCAAGGGTGTGGAAGGATCGAGGTCAACCGTGGCCGAAAGCGATAAAAACGGGCCTCCATTAGACGTCAGGTCATTGGCCAGGATCATCACCGATACCGGAATTCCCGGTGTGTTATTATTGGAAACATCATCGGTTGCGGTCGGCCCGCCTGCATAAGTTACCGTCACCGTTGCCGGGTCCGATATGTCGGTTCCCACAGCCAATGTATAACTGATCGGTGTAGGATTACCGGCAAGTCCGGGTTCGGGAGCAAAACCGAGCACGCCTGTGACCGCATCGTAGCTCCACATACCTTGACCAGGCACGAGCAGGCCTGCCTGGGCTCCTGGTGTAACGGGATCAATATCCACGGAAACCATCCCGGGAAGAGGAATTAACCCGTTAGCCAGCAAGTCGTTGATCAGGATCGGGATTGATACGGGCGCTCCTGGTGTATTATTGCTGGAAACATCGTTGTTGGCGACCGACTTGGTCAGGTAGTCGATCGTGACTGTCGCCTGATCCGACTGGCCTGTGAGGTTTTCCGTCAATGTGTAAGTTATCGGTGTCGGATCGCCGATGAAGCCAGGGTCAGGAGTGAATGTCAGCGTACCTGTAATGTTGTAAAACCAGAATCCCTGGCCAAGAGCCAGGAGGACCGACTGGTCTCCGGGCGTGATGGCATCGATATCGACAATCGCCCCTATGGGCACAACCGGGAGTCCATTTCCCGTCAGGTCATTGTCCAGGATCTGAACCGATACAGGGCTTCCCGCTAAATTGTTGTTGGAAACATCATCATTCGCCGTCGGCTTGCTGACGTAATTAATCGTCACGGTACCCGGGTCCGATAGCCTGTTTGCGGCATCCGTGATTGTATAGGTAATGGGAGTGGGTGTATTGGTGAAACCGAGCAATGGGCTAAAAGTGAGTATCCCCGTGATGGCATCGTAGTTCCAGGAGCCTTCTGCGAGCGCAAGCAGGGTCTGTTGAGCCCCGGGAAAAAGAGGATCAATGTCCACAGTAACATCTGTCGGTGCCGGAGTAGTGCCGCTGATCAAAAAGTCATTACTCAGGATCGCGACAGTTATCGGGGCACCCGGTGCAACGCTGACAATGTCGCTGGTCACCGTCGGCTTGCCCAAATAGTGAATGGTGACCGTTGCCTGATCCGACAGTCCAGTGGAATTCTCTGTCAGGGTATAGGTAAGAGGCGTCGGATCACCGGTAAAACCCGGCACGGGCGTGAAAGTAAGCCCTCCCCCGAGCAGGTCGTAGAACCAACTGCCTTCGGTGGGCAGAAACAGGGAATTTTGATTTCCCGACTGCGAAGCGTCGATGTCGACCCTCGCCAACGGTGGAAATATCGGACCGGTCGAAAACGCATCATTGCCAAGGATAAAAACAAATACCATGCTTCCCGGCACATTGTTGTTTGAAACGTCGTCGTTGGCCACCGGCTCACCGGCTACGCCTGCATTTGCGGAAAAACTGACCAAAATGGCCGTCAAAAATGATAAAAGTTGCTTCATGGATATGGATTAGGAGACAGGTTACGTGGTTTGCATACAAGTACAGACGTCCTGCCCCATCAGGAGCAGGACAACTATCAGCATTGTAAAGTGCATGTATATAACTTGTCAAAATTAAATCCCGGCCTATGAATCACCGTAATAATATTGCTTTACTTTTTGTCGAAAATTCACTACACTCCAATTTCCCGCATTTCGAATCTTTTATCCTATCACTATTTCCCTGACAACTTCCTGCTGCGAACTAATAGGTAGTAACAGTTACCGGCAACGGATGTTTTGTGTTGCGGCGGAGTTCACTTCCCTTATTCAAACAGCGGCATACGTGCAAACCCGGGGCGGTTAAGTTCTTCCAGCAAAACCGCCGCGCCGATGTTTCCCTTGTACAGGCTGTGGTTTCTCATTTGTCCCGAATAAATGTGCGGCAGCATTTGCTTCGCGATCCGTTTGGCCTCATTCAGGTAAAAATCATCTTTCGTGGCATTGTAAACACTTAAAAGTGCATAACACTCGCCCGATCTGCCACAACACAAGCTGCCATTCATGCCGGCCTGGGCTGCATTCAGAAAGTACCCCGCCGTCTTTTTGGCTAGTTCCAGGTAATGTTCATCGGCTGTAAAACGGAACAGTGAGGTCCATAAAAACGTGTATCCGGCCGACCCGTGGCACCAGCCCGTCCATGACACCGGTTCGGTGTTGGAAATTTCCCAGCGTACGTATCCATTTTCTTCGATACCCACATCAACCAGTTGCCCGACCCTTTGGAAAAAATGTGCCGGTAAATTTTGCCCGGAAACTTTACACCATTTTAAAGTAGCATATAAAATACCGGCCCAGCCGTGGGCAATTCCGCGGTAGTTGATCGGATTTTTTTGACTGATAGCAGCATAGGAATCCACCATCGACCAGATTTCCTCCGTCACACCTTTGCCAAATGCAAGCAGGTCATTTTTAACAAACTTGTCGTACGGAGGCATCTGCTCCAAAATAAGGGAACTACCGATCAGCGCGGCCGATTTACCGAGCGTAAGATCCAGATTTTCACAGGGCTGCGCAGCGTGCATTAAGAAGCTGCGGACCGCATTGTAGTAGCTTGCGTAATCTCCGGCCGCCTGACTCACCAGCGCCTGAACCAGGTCGACGCCGCTCGGCGTGTGGTATATCGAGGAAAGCCCGACGATAGACGGGCTGATGTCCATATCTTTTGAATAAAACCCGCTTTCGGGGTCGTGAATGTAACTCGCTGCCCTGTCGCACCATACGTCTGCGAGGGCCAGCGTTTCGGCGCTTGAAGTCACCAGGGCCTTGCGCAGAAGCATGTAGGCAATGCCGGCCGCGCCAAAATTAACCGAGCTTTTCGGTGCCAGCAGGAGTCCGGTTTTTGCAAGACCTCCTGTAAAACCATAGTCTGCAAGAATGGAATCCCGGAAGACTTGCACCGACATTTTCTTGTCTTTGGCAAATCGATCCGGGAAACTTTCCTGCACTTTCATCATGGCTAAATAGAAATCTTCGATGTGGGTATAACGGTCTTCGCTTCGCTTGGCAAGCGCCTTGAAGATCGCTCCTTCGATATGATTGTCGACAACGATGTCGAGGTTCCTGAATGGAATCGGGGTTTCCTCGGCAATTTGTGTGAATAGTATTTGCTTGTCATAGGAAAAACTGAGGTATTGCTTGCCGGTAAAAATCTGGTAAAGCAATGCGCCCAAAGCATATTGTTCGCCCGCAAATGTCGAAGGCGGCGCCGGTTTGGCGTCGAGGACGGCCTGTGCATACTCCGGTTCGAAGAAAAATACCTGTCCGCCACGCGCGGGGGTCCCGCTTTTCGAAACCAATCGGGACAGGCCGAAATCGATGATCTTCAATTCACCCGATGCGGACAGGATGATGTTCGCCGGATGCACATCCGAATGAATGACTCCCTGGTTATGCAAATGCCTGTAAGCATTGAGAATGCGGCAGGAAATATCGAGCAAGGCAAGCACGTTGGATTGGTCCCCAAGATTCTGGTATTGTTCGGCTGCCTGCAAGCACGTATCTCCATCGACCCATTCCATGATCAGATAATGGTCTGTTTCGTATTCGCCGTATTCTATCAGAGATGGATTGATGATGTCGTCAAGCGCACTCAGTATGTCGATTTCGTTGTAAAAATTGGCAAGTAGCTGCGGTGTTTTCTTGTTTGTTTTCAGCAATTTAAGTGCGTACAGCTCGCTATTCTTTTTGATTTTATAAATCTCCGTGTCTGCTACCCCTTCCAGCTTCGAAACGATTTCGTAGTCTTTGAAACGGTCGCCGGGCTTAAAAAACTGCTTGTTTTTACCGAATGTATCATCGTAGGAAACCAGAAAGCCTTCACTTCTGAGCCTCGTCAGGAAGGTGTAGGAACCTTCCAGTATCGTTTGTGCATCCAGGTTATTCAGCAATGCATACGTCAGGACGCCTTCCGGCAGTGATTTGGGTTTGCGAAATTCCTGCAAAAGCGACGCCGACGAAGCATCGACGATTTTGCTCGTGTTCCGTGCATGGGTATACGTAAGGATGAAGTCGTCCGCTTCGTATTCGAATTTGGCGAGCGCCTGTTCCGGCAATGCTTTGACCGGCAGTACCTGAACATCTTCCGGCAATATATATAGTTGATGGGAAGCCATAAGTTTAAGATTTTTGGTTAAGCAGCCGTCCAGGTCGTCGGGTCGATTCCTTCCAGCATCATTTTTTTCAAAACAAAATCAACACATTCCTCCTGGCTCAACTTTTCCGTTTTGGACAGGGAGATCGACGCAGCCAACTTTTCGGTCACTGCCGCCCGCCAGCTTCCTCCTTCCCTGTCTTTCAAAATGCCGTCGGTAGCGCTGTCCATTCCCCAGGATAACATGCCCGAACCATCCAACGGGGCCGTGAACGGAACGCCCTGTGCTTTATGCCCTTTTAAAACACCGTCGAGCTGGCCGGCTGCGGCGGTAAGATGATCGAACGCATTGAAATAGGCCACAAATTTGTCGGGCCGGAGTAAGCCTTCACGGTTCATACCAATTTTAAAACTGAAAGCCCCGGAGCCGGTCAGCACACGCACAGCCTTTTCAAATACTTCCGGCAATTCTTCCAGGACCGGGCTGATGTATATTTTATAGGTCGACCTTACCCTGGCATCGTGGCGTTCCTTCCGCTTCCGGCTCCACGAAATCCAGCTGTACTTTTGGCCCGGCTCGTGCGTATGCCAGTTTTCGAGCAATTCGTGCGTCAGCGGGTCATTTCGGCCGATTCCCAGAAATGCTACCACGTCTTCAAACGTTTTCAGCGCATTGGCCGAGGTTAAAAAAAGTGGTGCCGTGTTGTATGCGTAAAGCTTGCCGGCCAGCGAAGCCGCATCCGCCTCGTTCAACTGCACTGCATACCGGATCGCGCCGGACGATATCTCGAATAACGGATGCGAACGATTCGGGTCCCGCTCCCGCAATTCATAAAGGAAAGTCTGCGCGGCAGCACCGGAATAGAAATGCCCTCCGGCCTTGATTTCGAAAATCCCTTCCAGTACCAGCCGGGCCATCGTCAGGTTGACTTCATCGTCATATCCGGATTTGAAATACTGCGGCAGCTCCCCTGCATTTTGCAAAAAGTAAAACAACAGCGCCACTTCTTTATAGGCAAGCTTGGCACTCCCCCGTTCGTCTGTATACGCACGCCGGAACACGCCGAAGAATTCAGGGTCTTTATTTAAATCAGCAAGGGCACGAAGCTCTTGCTGATTTAAATTTCCCTGCTCAATCAATTCAAATTCCGGGTTTGACCGAAAAGTTGCGTGCAAAAGAAATTTGACTTTGATCATCGGAAGGCCGGTTTATTTGTTTCCGCGCTGTGCACGAACCTCTTCGATGGCTTCCTGCAATTTCTTTTCGAGCATATCCAGCTCACGCGGCCCCTCCTCGATCTTCACATCGACATACTTTTGAAGTTCGGCCAGGTTATTCCTGAATTCGTTGAGCTCTGCTACTTCCAGTTCGTCAACCACCTGCTGGTAGGGCGTTCCTGTTTTCCAGATCGTGAAGTCCGTCGGTATGAGTGAAGGCAAATGGCTGCATGCGATGACGCTGCAACCGCCGCAGGTAAATGCGGGGCAAATGGAGGGCCAATAGCAAATCGTATGGGCCGGGCAGTTGATCAAGGTAGGACTGGGGCAAATGGATGGACTGATGACCCTGCAAACGGTAAATTTATTGGGATCAAAATTGACTGTAACGGCAAGGTCCTTGAATTTGAAAGTTTTCATGTTCTTTATTTTTATGTATGGCTAAATGGTCTGCTCCCGATTTTTTTGTCCGAAAAAGATCAGGGAAAAACGGTATCTCAAATCGCTCTGACTATCCCATGTTTCACCTCCTTTCATCAAAAATGGTCTTTCATTTTGTGCTAAACAGGCAGCATGAAGCAAAGTCAAACCATCCTGGCTTGCCCATATTATTCATTTTGTCATGTTCCAACACAACAAAATTATATTTTAACCACACCTTTTTTGAGCG
Source organism: Dyadobacter sp. SG02 (assembly GCF_900109045.1). Lineage (GTDB taxonomy): Bacteria > Bacteroidota > Bacteroidia > Cytophagales > Spirosomataceae > Dyadobacter. Next base: position 348,035 of record NZ_FNYL01000002.1, on the reverse strand, counting down.
TCAGATTACCCGATTTTAAAATCAGGTATTTTGGTATAGCCGGGTAAAAACACGTTTCGGAAAGCGGGTAGTTTGCAACCCGGGGAATGCGTACAAACGGCAATTGCCGGAAAAACTTCGCCCCTATCTCGGCATTCGGAGACTTTTTGCGGCGTAATCTGTTTAGGTTTAAAATGACTATCAAAACTTAAAGCCAAAAGGACGTTTAATGAAGAAAATAGGTTTTTTATCGTTCGGGCATTGGTCCAACCACCCGGCTTACAGGGCCCAGACAGCGAGCGACACGTTACTTCAATCCATCGACCTGGCCGTTGCCGCAGAAGAAATCGGCTTGGATGGCGCTTATTTTCGTGTGCATCATTTTGCATCTCAATTAGCGTCGCCGTTTCCTCTGCTTGCGGCTATCGGCGCCAAAACCAGCAAAATAGAAATTGGAACGGGCGTCATCGACATGCGTTATGAGAACCCGCTGTACATGGTGGAAGATGCCGGTGCCGCGGACCTGATTTCGGAGGGGCGGTTACAGTTGGGGATCAGCAGAGGATCGCCGGAGCAGGTAATTGATGGCTGGCGCTATTTTGGATACGAGCCCGCCGAAGGGGAAACCGACGCGGATATGGGGCGCCGCAAGGCATTGGAATTTCTCGATAAGCTAAGCGGAGAGGGTTTTGCGCAGCCCAATCCCTACCCCATGTTTCCGAACCCGCCGGGCTTGCTGCGTGTGGAACCGCACTCGGAAGGGCTGCGGGAGCGCATCTGGTGGGGCGCCGGTTCTAATGCAACGGCTGTGTGGGCGGCCGAAAACGAAATGCACCTCCAAAGTTCGACTTTGAAAAACGACGAAAGCGGCAAGCCTTTTCACGTGCAGCAAGCCGAACAGATCCGGTTGTACAAAGAAGCCTGGAAAAAGGCGGGCCACCAGCGGGAGCCGAGGGTTTCGGTGAGCCGGTCGATATTTGCATTGGTAACCGATCAGGACCGCTACTACTTCGGGCAGGAGGCCGATCGCCGGGATAAATTCGGGATGATCGAACCGGGCAAACGCGCCGTTTTCGGCAGAAGCTACGCCGCGGAACCCGATCAGCTCATCAAAGAACTCGCGCAGGACGAAGCTATCCAGGAGGCGGATACCATTCTTTTAACCATACCCAACACACTGGGAGTCGATTATAATGTACACGTGTTATCTTCCATTTTAGAGCACATAGCGCCCGGATTAGGGTGGCGTTAGGCAATTATGCGGCTTCGATCCCCAAATGGTCGAAGCCGGCATATAAATGCAGCTAAGGTAACGGCCGGCGTCGTTTTCCTTTATTTTTCTTCACAATAACCCAATAAACCGGACCGGATTTCCATTGCGACAAATCTACAAAAGCACCATCCGGCACCACCGGGCCTCTTTGCCATGTGCGTGACCAGGCATAGGACGTATTGCGCGAGGGCTCGGTTTCGTCCTCTTCCTCTGCCGCACTGGAATTATTAAATACGGTGGAAATTGTCCCATTTGGATTAAGAATGACCGCAGTATTACCATTGTGAAAAGCAGTAGAATGCGTCCCGTCCGGATTGAAGATCACCGATGTATTGCCATTGCGAAAAGCAGTGGAATGCGTTCCGTTCGGATTTACAATAATCGAAGTATTTCCGTTATGAATGGCTGTCGAATGCGTCCCGTTCGAATTAACGATCAGGGATGTGCTGCCGTTATTGATCATATGCGAATGTGTGCCATCGGGATTTACTACAACACCCTGAGCATTAGCATTCAGCGCAAATATTAACGCTGCCAAAATAAGTATTGATTTCATATTCAAACGGCAATGGTAACTCCCCAATTTAAACGTTAAATTGATTTAATAGCATACTAGTTTCGTGTAAATTATTATTTAACTTACAAAATGAAACAATATTTATACATCATCATTTATTCGGGATTCCTTTTCTGGGGATGCAGAAAAGACGACGATCCAAAAGTAAAGCCCGCCGAAATAAAACAAATCGATATTCTCGAATTTTCCGTGCCGGGGGTAGACAAAAAGAACATTACGGTGGGAGAAAATCTGATCGTGGTGAATCTACCTCAAAATTATTCCGGAGGGAATTATATCAAGCCGGATATTATCTTTGAAACAGGCTATTCTTCCAAATCGGAGCTGATGAACGGGGTTAATTTCGATGGGCAGGAAATCAGGTTGGAAGTGGAAAGTAATACGCGCGAAAGAATCAATTTTGATGTTATCATAGTACCCCACAAGGCCATTCAGTTGGACAAACCGGTTGAAAATTATAATCTCGCCATTGGTCCCGAGGCTACGATTACGACTTCGTTTGATCTCCAGGGAACACGGGCGACCGTCAATGATAGCGGCAAGATCGTGTACGAGCCTTTCATCCGCCTTACCGACAAAACCACCGGAAGAACCGAGCAGGAATTGTACGCCGATCCCAGCTACCCCAATGCCGGCAACGGGCCGACTTTCACATTACCGCCCTCGGTTTTGCCGGGAGAATACACGGCGGAGATCGTATGGGGTACCCAAAAAGAACTGCTGTCTTCACAGGTAAAAGTGAGCCCCGGGCCTGTTAAATTCAAAAGAGGATCCTGGTATATGCAGGACGATCACCGGTATTTCGAAATAACAGCGTACAATTTATCGCCGGCGGACAAATATGAAGCCATTATAGAGAATGACTTCGGCGCCGCCCGACGCATTGCACTCAAATATGAAAAGCCCGGAACGCTGTCCGCGAATTTTCCCGAAACGACCGGTCCGGGAAACTACAAGATCACTTACCTTGTAAATGGAAAAGAACAGAAGCCCTATGAGGATCGCTTATGGCTCGAAAGATATTTGGGGAACGACCATTTCTTTATCCGAAAAAACAGCACCCAGCCGATCGTGAGGATCATCACGCAGCTATCCCTCCGCAGCTTTTTCAGTACGCCCCAACTCAGCAATGTACCTTATTACCCTGCCACTACTGACATAGACCGGAAGGAGCCCATACTCGCCTACACGCAATCCTGGGGGCCGTTTCCCGACCTCAACGAAATGATTTTGACGAACCAGGAAACCGGAGTTGAATATACTTTGCCGTATTCCGGCGATTTTTATGGCATGTTCGACAATTTCGTTAGTTTTCTTTCCTACCCTATCCCGGATAACGTACCGAATGGAAAGTACGCCATCCGTGTCGTCCGGGGCACTGAGAAGACGGAAAATTACAGCCGGATTATCACATTAAAATAAGCGTATTGCGGCAAGGGTATCGTTCGGGACGAATACACCTTTTAAGCACCAATACTTACAATGGATCAGTTAAACGACCGCCGGTACGCGAGCGGCGAGAGGTCTGTTTTGGATTTGAAAAAACGGTTGAAAGACTGGGGATGACTGAACCCGAGCTGATAGGCGATCTCCCCTACCGACAACGTGGTAGCCGCCAGCGACTGCTTGGCCTTGTCGATGAGCTTGTTCTGGATATGTTGCTGGGTATTGAAGCCGGTCAGCGAGCGCAGCATATCGCTCAGGTAATGCGGCGAAACGAAGAGCTGGGCCGCGATGTCCTCCACGGTAGGCAGCCCTAGTTCGGAAACTTTTTCGCTTTCGAAATAATCGGCCAGTATATTTTCAAGTTTGGTCAGAATATCGTGGTTCACATGTTTCCGGGTAAGAAACTGGCGATTGTAAAAACGATCGGCGTAGTTCAGGAGCACTTCCACGAGCGAAACGATGATATTCTGGCTGAATTGATCGGTATTGGTCCGGCATTCGTGCACAATGCTGTCGGCAACCCCGTTGAGGATCGTCTCCTCCTTTTCGGAAAGGAACAGGGCCTCGTAGATTTCATAGGAAAAGAACCCGTAATTTTTGATCGACTTCCCCAGCGGGTAATCCCTTAAAAAATCGGGATGAATGATGAGGATCCAGCCTTCCCGGGCATTATCGTCCGAAGAAAGAATCTGCCCGGGCGAGAAAAAGGATACTTGCCCCTCGTCGAAATCGAAGTAATGCTGCCCGTACCGGATCTTGCCGTCGAACTTCCTGATCATGCAGATCATATAGAAGTTATACATCGCCTTTTCCGAAACCTCGGGGGCTAAATCACCGAGGTCTTCGAAATTGATCACGCTGATTAACGGATGATCGGGCTGTGCGATGCCCAGTATCCTGTGGAACTCAGGAATCGAATTGAACGTGAACATTTCCTTTTTCTCCGTTTTCATTACCAGTGGTCTCGCAGTTTAAAGCGTATTTAAATCAATCACGAATCTGTAACGGACGTCGCCGCGGACCATCCGCTCGAATGCGGCATTCACGTCCTTGATATCGATCAGCTCCACATCGGCGGTAATGTCGTGCTCGGCACAAAAATCGAGCATTTCCTGCGTTTCCTGAATGCCGCCAGACCCTGAGCCCGCCACCGATTTGTTGCCCGACAACAGCGAGAAAGCCGACAATTCGAATGGCTCCGACGGGATACCTACACAAATATGCACGCCGTTGGTCGCCAGCAACCCCAGGTACAAATTTAGGTCATGTTTGGCCGACACGCAATCGATGATGAAATCGAATGTGCCCTTCACCGACTCGGCCTGCGCAGCGTCGCTCATATCTATAAAATCGTGGGCGCCAAGCTGATAGGCATCCTCCCGTTTGGCGGGCGAATTGCTCAGTACCGTCACCCTCGCCCCGAATGCCAGTCCAAACTTCACCGCCATATGCCCCAGCCCGCCTAGCCCCAGGACCGCCAGCTTGTGGCCTTCGCCCACCCGAAAACGGCGCAGCGGCGAATAGGTGGTAATGCCCGCGCACAACAGCGGACCGACGCCCCGCGGGTCGAGCGTTTTTGACACCTGCAATGCAAAATGCTCATTCACGACAATCACATTCGAATAACCGCCGTAAGTGGGCAGGCCGTCTTTGCCCATGCTGTTGTAGGTCCATACCGTCCCGTCCGTACAAAGCTGCTCGTGCCCGTGGCCGCATTCGTGGCAATGCCCGCAGGAATCGACCATCGTACCCACGCCTGCCCAATCGCCGGGGCTGAATTTCTTCACATGATCGCCCACGCTGATTACTTCGCCAATGATTTCGTGGCCGGGTACCATCGGGAAAATACCGGGATACCAGTCGTTGCGGATCTGGTGGAGGTCGGTATGGCAGACACCGCAATACATGATCCTGATCTGCACATCGTGGTGACCGACTTCCCGGACTTCGAAATCCCAGGGGGCAAGATCTGACTGCGGATTTTGGGCTGCGTAACCTTTTGCTGGTATCATGACGTTTTCTCTTTTTGGATTTTTATAATGGATTAACATTACAAATTTCAGCAGCGCATCACAGGAAAAAGTAACCCGATCGGGGTATGTTGTAGCACTTTCGGTTCGAGTGAAAATCCTGACATTCTGAACAAACTAAATATGACACGATGAACAAAACCACTTCCCGTTCAAATTCGTACTTTCGAATAAATGCCCCTGCATCAACCCATTAATATGGCAAAAACAGAACTTCAACCGCTTTACCGATCTCGTCTGGACGGTAACGGAAGAGCAGCTATTCAAAGATGAAATCATCCTGGAATTCCATTCGTTTGTCCGCATTGTTTCGGGAGAAATGAAGGTGGTACAGGCCGACAAATCTTACACATTCGGCCCGGGCAGCACGCTCCTGTTTCCGAAAAACCAGCTGTCGGCCGTCATCAAGCAACCGAAGGACGGCGTTCCCTACAAAGCGCTCGTCGTCGGCCTGTTTGTAGACCGGTTGAAAAGTTATTATGCCAAAAATCCGCCCGACAAGAGCAAGGCGGCCGATCATTCCGTGCGCATCTACGACAAACAGCCGCTGCTGGAAAGCTTTTTCGCGTCGATGACCCCCTACTTCGACCTGGAACAAAAGCTGCCCGAAACCGTAGCCGCCCTGAAAATGGAAGAAGCGATTTCCATCCTGCGCTTTATCGATCCCGGTGTGGACGGTTGCCTGTCCGACTTCGCCGAGCCGGGCAAAATCAACCTGGTCGAGTTCATGGAAAAGCATTACATGTTCAATATGTCCGTGGAGAAATTCGCCTACCTCACCGGCCGCAGCCGCTCTACTTTCATCCGCGATTTCCTGAAAGCATTCGGCGAAACCCCGCAGCAATGGCTCACGCAGCAACGGCTGAAACTCGCCCACTTCCGTTTGGCCGAACAGCAGAAGAAGCCTTCGGACCTTTACCTGGAAATCGGCTTCGAAAACCTCTCCCATTTTTCTTATGCATTTAAAAAACAGTTTGGCTACCCTCCGTCGGAAGTGGTCGCCAGGCAGCTTTAAGACAAGCAGTTTTGACATTTTAAACAAAGCAATGTTGACACTCTGAACAAAACACCGGGGGTAACCGACCACCTAACTTTGCCTCATCAAATTTTTCAAAATCATGAGAGCAATTATTTTAAAAGAGGTGGGAGCGCCCGAAAATCTGGTGCTCGCCGACGTGCCGGTTCCCGAAATCGCGCCAAATGAAGTGTTAATAAAAGTAAAGGCGATCAGCATCAATCCGGTGGATGCATATGTGCGGAGGACGCAGGCCGCATTGGACTACGTGTACCGCTACCAGGGCACCGAACCCCACATTATCCTGGGCTGGGACGTCGCTGGAATTGTGACAGAAGCAGGAAGCGAAGTGCCCCGGTTCAAAGCGGGCGACGAGGTGTTCGGTAACTTCAAGTTTGTCGGACAGGCTAATGCGTATGCCGAATATGTGGCTGCTCCCGAAACCGAAGTGGTCCTGAAACCCGCCCATGTGAGCTTCGAGCACGCCGCGGCAGCTACCATGGCCGCGATGACGGCCTGGCAATCGCTGGTCAATGTGGGTAAGATCCAAAAAGGCGATAAGGTGATCATTCATGGCGCGTCGGGTGGTGTAGGCCATTATGCCGTACAGCTGGCGAAGCATTTCGGCGCATATGTGATCGGGGTCGCTTCCGAAGCCAACCGCGACTTTGTAATGGGCCTCGGCGCCGACGAGTTCATCGACTACCGATCACAACAGTTCGAAGCGCTCGTTACCGACGCGGACATCGTGCACGACGCCGTGTGGAGCGAGGACGACAAGCACCTCGAACGCTCGTTGAAAGCCCTCAAACCGGGCGGCACGCTGCTAAGCCTGGTCATTTATCCCGACCAGCCGTTTATCGACCATGCCAAAGCGGAAAAGAACGTCGATGTCCGGCGCGTGAATGTAACACCCAACGAAACTTACCAGCACGACCTCGCCTACGTAGCCGGGCTACTGGCCACCGGCGAAATGAAAAGCCACGTTTCCCACGTATTTCCCCTGGAAGAAATGCACAAGGCCCATACCATTGTGCAGACCAAAAACACTGTCGGAAAAGTGATCGTCGTACCTTGATACTCCTGCATATGGCACAGCAAACTATCGTTCGGATCGTCGCACAGGCGACGGTCGAACCGTCGGATTGGGACGCTTTCCGCGCAATGGTCCGGGAAACGAAAGAAATCGTCGCGCGGGAGGGCCACGAGCGCGTGCTCACGCATGCGTGCTACTGCGATCCCGCGACGTTCCAATGTCTGATCGTCGAAGCCTACGCAAACGAAGCAGCGCTGCTGGCCCATTTACAGCTGATCCAACCGCTGTCGGAAAAATACCGTGTCAACTGGCAAATCAACCGGTTGGATCTGCTGGGGCCTTATTCCAATGAAACGCTGGCGGCATTGACGGGTAATATGGATGAAGGCGCATGGGCGCATTACGAAATCCAGGTACCCACTGAATAACAGTCAGTTACCCGTTTTGAGTTTAGGCAAAAGACCGGTGATAATGCCGATCAGCGGCAAAAACGCGCAAATCTGGAACACATATCCGATACTGGTCTTGTCGGCAAGATTTCCCAGCAACGCCGAACCGAGCCCGCCCATTCCGAAGGATAATCCAAAGAATAACCCGCCGATCAGCCCGACTTTTCCCGGCACCAATTCCTGGGCATAAACGACGATCGCGGAAAAGGCCGAGGAAATGATCAGTCCGATGCAAACCGAGAGCATCGTAGTCCAAAAGAGATTCGCGTATGGCAGCAACATCGTGAAGGGAGCGGCTCCCAGTATCGAAGCCCAGATCACATATTTGCGACCGAACCGGTCCCCGATCGGCCCGCCGGCGACGGTTCCTATGGCAACCGCTGCCGAGAATATAAACAACCGGATTTGAGACTCCTGGATGGTCAGACCAAACTTATTCATGAGAAAGAAGGTGTAATAACTGGTCATACCAGCCAGGTACACATACTTGGAAAAAATCAGGATCAGTAAGATCACCAGCGAAAAAACCACCTTCTTCTGACCCAGCGCCAGATGGGTACCGGATGCAGCTTTGACCGATTTCGGCAGGATGCTGCCCCGGTACCATTTCCCTATATGGATAGCCAGCGCCCCGCCCAGCAGCGCGGCCAGTGAAAACCACATAATACCGTGCTGGCCAAAAGGCGCCACTACCAATGCGGCCAGCAAAGGACCCAGCGCACTGCCGCTATTACCGCCGAGCTGGAAAAAAGATTGGGCAAAGCCACGCTTTCCGCCCGACGACAAATGGGCAATGCGCGACGATTCCGGGTGAAAAATGGATGACCCGACGCCGATGAGGCTCACCGCGATCAACACCAGGCCGAAGGAATCTGCCCAGGCCAGCGACATGAGCCCGATCAGCGAAAAGCCCATACCCACGGCAATAGAGAAAGGTTTAGGGTTTTTATCGGTGTAAAGCCCGACAAACGGCTGCAAAAGCGAGGCCGTGATCTGGTAGCACAATGTCACCAGGCCGATCTGCGCGAAACTTAAATGAAATTCTACTTTCAGCATGGGATAAATCGATGCGATGACCGCCTGCATCGTATCATTCAGCAAATGCGCGAAACTGATCGCGAAGAGGATTGGATAAACCGTCCGCTGAGGTTGCAGAACGGGTTCGGGTGTTTGCTGGGCAGTTACACTATTCATCATATCATCTGATGTTTTATTATAAAAAAATTTAATGCTTTAATATGGCCCTGGCGCAACGTAATGCTTCTGCTTCATCTCCATCCTTGATGCTCAGAAACAGGGATTTGTGCAAGTCGTTGGTTTGGATGAACGAACTGGTGTCGGGGTAGATCTGCAAAAACCAGCTTTTCAGTCGGGATGAAAACGCGTAGTACATATCGGCCAGGATATCGTTACCGGACGCCCGGGCGATGCTTACATGGAAATTGATATCTGCCTGAATGCATTCTTCGATCTTTCCCTGCTGAGCCGCCTGGACCCGCTCGTTCAGGAAACCTTCTATTACGTCAAGCTGTTGCGGGGTCCGGTTGATCGCCGCATTCTGGGCGATTTTAACTTCCAGCAGTTGCCTTACTTCATCGATATCCTTCGCCGCGGCCCGGTTCAGACGCTGGTGTAAACTTTCCCTCTCCTCTACCACCTCGTTGATAAACGTCCCCAAACCTTGCTGCACACGCAACAGTCCGGAATTTGCCAGCATCCTGACCGCCTCGCGAATCGACGAGCGCCCTACCCCATACTGCTTCATCAATTCGGGTTCGGTGGGCAGTTGCTGACCCGCCACATAATGCCCCGACCGGATATAAGCTTTAATCTGGTTGGCTACCTCATCGGCCAGCGATCTCTTATGTATAGGCGTATTCATCATATCATCTGATGACAAAGGTATATGGTACTTTTGATTAAATGCATCAAACAGGTAAAAAAAGTCGAATGCATGCGCGGCCAGTGTGACCCCAGGCTGTTTTTGACGCATTTGTGTCAGGTAACCCCTTCGCTTCCGCAGCAACTTTGTATTGTCAATTTAAACATGATAATGCAATGGCAAAGAACATCTTACTCATCCTCGGTCACCCATCCGAAAATTCATTTTCCAAAGCATTGCTGGATGCTTACCAAAAGGGAGCGGAAAGCGCTGGCGCCATCTGCAAAACGATCTACGTGTCCCGGTTGCACTTCGACGTAACGCTTCATGATGGTTACAAAAATGGTGAGGCCATGCAGCTCGAAGAAGACCTCGTCAACGCGCAACGACTCATACAATGGGCCGATCACGTGGTCATCGCCTACCCCAACTGGTGGGGCTTCATGCCCGCGATGTTGAAAGGATTTATCGACCGGATCTTGCTGCCCGGCTTCGCATTCAAGCACCAATCCGGCAAAATATTTCCCGAGAAATTATTGAAGGGAAAAAGCTTACGACTGATCGTTACCATGGACACGCCGAAATGGTGGTTCTACCTGATCTACCGGGCTTCCCAGTACCAGATCCTCAAAGACATCGTATTCGGTTACGTCGGATTTGACCCGATCCGCTTCTCCACCTTCGGTTTTATCCGCAAATCAACCGATGCGCTGCGCAGCAAATGGCTCAGAAAAGTGGAGGCACTGGGAAAGAAACTCATTTGAAATACATCCATAAACAATACAAAAAAGCAAAACTATGAATCCGCAACCCAACCCATTCAGACGCATTGTGACAGGTCATAATGCAGAAGGCCAGGCGATTGTCGTATCCGACGCGCCACCCGTACACACGCAACTCGTAGGCGGCCTCGGCGGGCCGACATTTTACGAAGTGTGGCACACACTGGAAACACCCGCATTGATCCACGCACAGCCGGATGAAGTGGATGAACAAACCCTCGTACTGCCCCCGCCGCCGAACGGTACCCGCATCCGGGTAATCGATTTTCCGCCCGAAGGCGAGGAAATACGCAAACTGACCGGCGCAGATGCCGCTGCGAAATTCAAAGCCATGGGTGATGAAAAAGCCTCCACTTCCACGGAAGGAGCCCCGCACCCGCTCATGCATAAGACCGAAACCATCGATTACGGCATTGTGCTCGAAGGCGAGATTACCCTCGTACTCGACCGCGCGGAAACGACGATCAAGGCCGGAGACATCGTGGTGCAGGTTGGTACCAACCACGCCTGGGCCAACCGGTCAGACAAATTATGCCGTATGGCCTTCGTGCTCATAGACGGGCAGTTTACAGATTCTGATTCTTAATCTCCAAAACTTTTAAAATCATGCGTATCAAACCATTAGCACCGGAAACCCTCGACACCGAGGTCCGTTACGTGCACGAAGAAATAGCCCGACTGATCGGCCACAGCCAGGGCCAGGTGAATATGATCAATGTCGAAGGCGCGCTGTTGGGTCCTTTTCCGCCAATGCTGCATTACCCGCAGTTCGGCATCCCCGCCCTCACTTTCCTGCGTTCGCTGGACCATCACGCGACGCTGCCGAAACGGGTCCGTGAAGTGGCCATTCTCACCGTCGGCGGGAAACTCGGTGCCCGCTTCGAACTCTATGCCCACGAGATTATGGCCGAAGCATTCGGTATCCCGGCCGCCGTTATCTCGACGCTCGCGGCCGGCGGCAGCCCGTTCGGAATGGGTGATCAGGAAAACGTCGCACATGACATCGCCCGAACGCTCGTCAACGGCCATATCGTACCCGCATCGACTTACAAGCTTGCGGTGAAGTTACTCGGCCAGGACGGTGTAGCGGAGCTCTTTTTCCTCGTCGGCGGGTACTCCCTCATCGCCGCAGTATTGAATGGGTTCGACATCCCGGCCCCCGGTGATGAAGCCTAATGAAAGCAGGCTAATCAGATAAAACGGAAGCGCCGAACACCGTCCCACAAAGTAGGCAGTCTCATATTTAAAACAATTCAAATTCAAACAAAATGAAAAAGTCAATTTCGTCACTGCTATCCGCAGTGCTCGCAGTATTCGCGTGCTCATCCTGTGCTAAAAGCGATGAGCCAACCGTCGCAAAGTCCAACACCTATGTACTCGTGCATGGCGCATGGCAGGCCCCGTACGTGTGGGATGCCGTTCGTTCGGACCTCGAAAATAAAGGTAATCAGGTCATTGTCGTGGAACTTCCCGGACATGGAAACGACCAGACACCCACGCATATGCTCAGCCTCGACGTATATACTAAAAAGGTAGTAGATGCCATTGCGAAAGTACCTGGCAAAGTAGTGCTCGTCGGGCATAGCATGGGCGGCATGGTAATTACCAATGCAGCCGAGCAGGTTCCCGCCAAGATCAGCAAGCTCGTATACATCGGCGCATTCCTGCCGGCATCCGGGCAGAACCTGGGCGAACTCGCCACGAGTGACGCGGATTCCAAACTGGGCCAGCAGCTCGTCGAGTCCGCCGACCACCTGACGCTCGATGTGAAGCGCGAAATGCTGGCTTCCCTGTTCATCGGCGACGGTTCGCAAGCCGCCAAAGACCAGGTACTTGCCCATTATCGCCCTGAGCCGGCCATTCCGTTCGGCAACAAGGTTACATTGACGGCCGCCAATTTCGGTGCGGTTGATAAAGCGTACATCAAAACTACGCAGGACGTCGTCATCAGCCCAGGCTTGCAGGACAGAATGATCGCAGCGGCCGGTATCAAAGCGGTATACCCTATTAATACCAGCCATTCGCCTTTCCTGTCGCAGCCGCACACCGTGTCCGACCTGCTGATTAAAATCGCACAATAGTGATGAATGCAAAAACAAACTTCTCCCCTGCCCGGCTGGTGGCGTGGTGCATGATGTTACTCGGAATGGGTAGTCTGCCAGCCGCGGCGGAGGAGTCCGACAAAACCCATATCGCGGTCCTGACGCGGTACGAGGTGAAAGAAGCATATCAGGAAGCATTCCGGGATGCGCTGAAAAATTATGTGGCACTGGCATTGCTAAACGGGCACAACATGATGGCGGAGGCCTACGCCGAACAAGATCAGCCATCGGTACTTTGGGTCGTCGAAAGATGGAACAACCAGGCTGGTTTTGAAGGAAATGCAGAGTTACCTCCATCAAAGGCAATCGACCTTCTGGCCGAAAATGCATTGTCGAAACCTGCGGAGCGAACCTATCTGCGGGACCTCGAACCGGTTTCCCGAAAACAATGGCGAACCGCCGCGAACCCGGCCGACCGGCCGCTCACTATTATGCTGTTCGTAGATGCGAAATCGGGTACCGAACAGCGCTTCCGCGACGTGTACCATCAGGCAATGCCGAAGTTCCGCAGCGAGCCGGGCGTGATCAATTACCAGCTCTCGCAGTTTGCGGACGATAGCACCCGGTTTGTCACCTACGAGCGGTTCCGAAACGAGGCAGCATTTCAGTACCATCTGAATTTCCCTCCGATACAGCCTGTGATCGACTATTTAAACACCAGCATCCGGAAACAGCCATTCCAAACCGGGCTTCACAGGCTGGTAGCCATTCCTGCGGCTCAGTAGCAGGCCTTTTAATTCAATTATTTCAAATCAATTATTATTCAAAACAATGAAAACGATCAAACAACTCACAGTAGCAAGCATGGTAGGTTTATCTGCCGTATCACACGTTCAGGCCCAGAGCAAATCCGGCGAAATGACAAGAAGCGAATACGAGCTCTCGGTACTGAACAAGCTGGGATCGCCGGCGGCGGTGGTCAATATGCCGGTATCGCGGCTATTGAATGCACCCGGCAACGAAGCATTGCGTGCTTTCTTTTTTACGCCGGTCGAAAACAAGGCGTTACTGAAAGGAAAAAGGATTGCGGTACTTGCCGCCGACGGATTCGAAGAGATCGAATTGCTCGGGCCGGTATGGTATTTCCGCGAACTGGGCGCACAGGTAGATATCGTCGCGCCTAAATTCACCCCGGCCCCCGAGCGGTACGGGCTGATGTTCCCTGAACAGTCAAAAACGCACATCATGGCCATCCAATATCTGCAACCCGTGGGCTGGATCGCATTCGATCGCACCGCCGACCAGATCAAAGTGAGCGATTATGATGCGGTATTCATCCCCGGCGGCGCCTGGAACCCGGACAACCTGCGCCAGGACAAGGACGTCATCCGGTTCATCCGCGATTTCAATGCATCCGGTAAATTGATTGCCGCTATCTGTCACGCGCCCGTCGTGCTCGCCTCCGCCGACATTCTCAAAGGTCGCAAGCTAACCGGGTACTGGAACATTCAGGTCGATCTGAAAAACGCGGGAGGCACCGTCCTCGAACAACCCGTCGTGACGGACGGCAACCTGATCACCAGCCGACATCCGATCGATGTAGCCGATTTTTCAAGAGCGGTTGAGAAGTGGTTGATGAAGCAATAGCATATGCCTGAAAACAAAAATCCGCAAGACCGGAATACGCCGGCCTTGCGGATTAACATTTCAATGCGTGGAAACTACACCCGGACAGGAACGTAAATGTTGATCTTCAATGGATTATCGACCACGATTTCCAGCAAATAATACTTCCCGGTCGCTGTTTTGCAGGCGATGATCGTTTTGACGGGCATGTAATTCGTCCAGGATGCGGACCCTGCCGGCGCCCAGCCGATGATGCCTTTGTTAAAAGCGAGTTTCGAAACTGCCAACGGGGTTGTTGTCGCGATATCGACGATTCCCAGGTTGTGGAATGAAACTTTTACAGGTTTTAACTCGGGATAGCAGACGGATGTGGCCCAATTGATGTCACCCAGTCCCTTATCGGTGATGTCGAATGGGTACGTGACGTTGAAGCCTTTATCCACCGGTACAGACAGCGTCTTCAACAGGCGCCAGGCGCTTTGATTCAGCGGCTGAATAAGATTACCATCGGCAAGGGAAGCGGTCCTGAGGTTGGCCTGATTTTCGGTTTGGGCTGCGTTTACACCGTTGTCCGGTAATGGTTCTTCATTGCTGCAATTGAACAAAAGAGACGAGATACCCAGCAATGCAATACTTTTCAATAGAGTTTTCATGACTAATAAATGTGTTTTGTACTATTATATAAATTGACTGAAAATTTAAACCGGCTGCATTAATACTCAAATACACGCATTCAGAATGTTAATTAATCAATCCAAATACTGTAAATCAATACCGTCAACCGTTTCGAATACAAAACAACAGGCTGTAACTATGAATAACAAATCACAAAGCTTGCGCGTGATTTAGCGGTAAAGTGCAATTTTAAATTCTATGGGTATTTCTACTTGTTGCCACCAGGGAATTACCCTGACAAAAAATAAAGCCGGTTAGCATAAGTCGGTGGAGGAAAATGATGGTTGCCCTTATTTCAAACCGTCGTAAAATTACCTTTCAGGCTTGCACGGGCCATTTCTTGCCGGCAGGAACAAGCGACTGCCGCCCGAAATTTGACATCTGCCCGGCGTGTTCCGGTAGTCTGTCTCGTCGGCGGCATTCGTCGAATATCCGGCGCTTATCAATTATTTAGTGGCGGGCCGGAATCTAATTTTTGGCGAGCTTAACTGTTCACTTCGCCTCGGGATGCAAGCGGGCGAGCAGCTATCGGGGCGGCTGGTTATGATTTGGGTTGAATGGTGGTGTCATAAACCACTCAATTGAAGAGTATTGGGCATTAATTGCCAGAGGTCCTGGCGAAGCTGCCGGATCTCCTGCAACGCACGGCTCCCCAATGCGCTGATCCGGAACAGGCGTTTCCGTCGCCCGCCCCGCTCGGTCGTGGCCCCGCCCAGCTCCGACCGCACGAATCCCTTCTCTTCCAGCCGGATCAATGTATTATGTACCGTGCCGAACGTGACGATCCGCCCCGTATGTTCTTCCAGCGCCAGGCTGACGGTCACGCCGTAGCCTTCCCCGTCGAGGATGGCCACCATCAGTAAAACCATTTCTTCAAATTCACCCAGATAAGTCCTGCGCATAGGTACGATCTATTAGTTTATATTTTATCGTATAAATGTAGTGCCCAGACCGCAAAAGCGGCACCGGGCACTGAAAATCAGTTTTTTAGGGCTTATGACCTGGCTGAGATTGTTCGTAAATGGACAGTTCTCAGACTATTTGTGAACAATCTTGAAATCAAATACCTGACCCGTGATTCTGACACGGACCAGATAGACGCCGGGCGGTACCGTTGATTTACCAAGATCAAGCGAAGATTGATAGCAGTAAAACATCTTTTCATCACAAGAAAGATTTAGATGAGAATAGTTAAAAACCGATACTTACCATATTGTATATCAGCCCAGTACAAGTAATTAACCAATAGGAACTACTGTTAAGTCACCTATTATTTATTCAACGGAGACACAAGCCGTCGGTAAAAAGCATTTGGCATAACTTGGCATATTGGGAATGCACGACTTACTTTGACGGAGAAACCAACCAGTTATAGCCAAAAATGAAACCGATCCTCATTTGTACTTTCCTCCTATTCTCTGCATTGCAGGCATTTGCACAGGCAAAGCAAGAGATTTTCTTTGCTGATGTAACCATCTATGTCGAGGGAGGCAAGTACTACCTCACCGGGTCGAAAGGAGGGAACGACGGGCCGCAGGGTTTTGCATTATTGGAATCGAAAGACCTGAAAACGTGGGCAGTACCGGCCAAATTGAAAGATTCACTCGGCATGATCCTGACCAAAGGCGATCATACCTTCGGTACCAAAGGTTTCTGGGCGCCCCAGATATTCAAGGACAAGGGTACCTATTATATGACCTACACAGCCGATGAGCAGACGGTATTAGCCGAATCGAAAACGCTGTTGGGCCCGTACAGGCAAAAAGAGGTCGGCCCTATCGACGGGTCCGAGAAAAATATCGATTCATACATTTTCAAGGATACGGATGGTAAATATTACCTCTATTGCGTACGCTTCGATAAAGGCAATTACCTGTATGCAGCCGAGTTCGACATGAAAACCGGGAAGATCAAACCGCAAACCCTGAAAAGATGCTTTGACCAGACGGAACCCTGGGAGGCAACCCCCAATTTTAAATCAGGCCCCATTATGGAAGGCCCCACGGTGATCAAATTGAAAAATAAATACTACCTGTTCTACTCGGCCAACCATTTCCAGAACATCGATTACGCCATCGGTTATGCCGTCGCCGATTCGCCGTACGGGCCCTGGGTAAAATATAAGAATAACCCCATCATTCACCGCTCGATCGTGGGCGAGAACGGCTCGGGGCATGGCGACCTGTTTGAGGGCCTCGACAAGCAGTTGTACTATGTTTACCACATTCACAACTCCCCGGACAAAGTAGGCCCGCGCAGGACGCGCATCGTGCCGGTAGTAAAGCAATGGGACGAAAAAGCGGGTGTTTACACGTTCGCTGTCAAAGGAAACGAGGTAATTGTACCGTTGTTGACCGAAAAATAAGAGGGCCATTTACAGACACCGGCCAATATTTTCGTCTTTATAATGCTTCGGACTGTCCGCCGCATTTGCGGTGGCCGCTGCGTGTATCCGATTAAGTATGATTTTTGACAAACATGCTTATTAAATGCAGGCGTCCGGAACAAACAACCGCTCTGAACCCTAAACCACTTTTGTAAAATTTCCCATGCAGCCGCCATTTCCGGACGATCCGCAACTCCCAGACCGTCTCGGAAGTGACGACCCGCAGGCATTCGAGGATATTTACCGCCGCTACTGGAAACGACTTTACGATTTTGCCTATTCCAAAACGCGCGACGCCGACGTGTCCGAGGAGGTCGTCCAGGAACTCTTCGTAACCCTCTGGGAACGAAGGCATTCGTTGCAGGTCAAAAACCTGCAAAGCTACCTTTTCACCTCGGTTCGCAACCGTATTATCGACCATTTCAAAGACAGGACTTTCGCCGCGCTCGATTCGGCGGACACATTCAGCGAGCCTGAGTATCCCCTTTTTCTCGACGAACTGGAACAAGCCATGCAAGAGGCCGTCGGGCAGCTTCCCGACAAAACACGCAAAATATTCATACTCAACCGGTTCGAAGGGAATACCGTCAGGCAGATCGCCTCGCTGCTGGGCATGCCGGAGCGGACCGTCGAGTACCATATCACGCAGGCGCTCAAAACGCTCAAAACACTCCTCAAAGACTTCATCGTACTGATGCTTGGCCTGATTGCCTGTGGTAAATTTTAAAGAATTTCACGGCAAAATCCTCGATTAAATATAAATATTCGAATAAATTATTTTCCATTTTGCGGTATACACCGCTTTTCCAGTCTTCTTATAAATCATTCGCTCCTATGAACAAACGTCATTTTCATCACTTGCTGACCCGCTACCGCTCCGGTGAATGCACGGAAAGGGAGGCGCGCCTGGTTGAGCAATGGTTTGCATTGTTGGAGCACGACGCGACCGAAATGACCGACGTGCAGTCGGAGAACACCGAGGCAAGGCTATGGCAGGCGATCCAGTCACGAACAGGCTTGGCTACCGCGTCTGAAATGGTATTTGAAGCGCCGCAAGCATCGGTTTCCCGCCGGAAACCACTGCATTTTTTCGTCCGGTGGCAATGGGCGGCGGCGGCGGTGCTTTTGCTGGCGGCATTCGGGGGTTATCAATGGTATCGGCAGCAAACGGGCCGCATGGCGGAGCCAATGGCCGGCGAAGCGCCCGCTAACCTCGTTTCCAAAACGAACAACACCAATGCGCCTATGTGGGTGCTGCTCTCCGACGGCTCGCGCGTGAGCCTGCAACCGCAGGGAAGCATCAGGTATTCAACTGATTTTCAAGATAATAAACGCGAAATATACCTGACAGGAAAAGCATTCTTCGAAGTCGCGCGCGACGAACGGAAACCGTTTTTGGTATACACCGGCGAGATCACCACCAAAGTGCTCGGAACCAGTTTCTGGGTCAACAGGACGGAGGCCGACAAGGGCGTAGAAGTATCGGTAGTGACAGGAAAAGTGTCTGTTTTTCAAAAAGATAAGAAAAAGGAAGCCAATGCCGGCGACCTGACGGGCGGTGTGGTCCTGAGCCGCAACCAGAGCGTGAAATATATGTTCAATTCCAAAATATTCACCCCAATGCTCGTGAAGCGGCCCATTGTGGACGACTACTATAAAAATGCCTTTGTCTTCGACGACACACGCCTCGAAAAAGTGGCGCAAACGCTGGAAAAGGCGTATGGAGTCGATATTGTATTAACCAACAACCTATTGAAAAACTGCCTTTTCACGGCCGATATCAACAAGCAACCGATGTTTACACAGCTGGACCTGATTGCGGCATCCGTGAATGCGACGTATACCGTTAGGGGCACCAAAATATACCTGAGCGGCAAAGGCTGCCGGTAAGATCTTTTGAAACTAAAACCGAAAATACTATTCCTGAATCATACGCAGAACCCTAAACCCTGACCCCTTTTCGAAACGAAACAGCTTGCCTATGCATTAAAACTTAACCCATTAAAAAGAAAAAGAGCCGAATGTGTTGAGACCACCTTCGACTCCGATGCCCTCTCTGAACCTGGCCGGGTCCTCATCTGCGAAGATGAACGGGAGGGGTTTTGCCAAAACTTTTCTGAAAACCTTAACAAAACATTCAAAATTAATGAAAAAACCGATACTTCTTCATCCTCTGCTACGACATATTATGAGGATAACCCTACTTCAATCCCTGCTGATCGGTGTGGCCATCACGGTCGGTTTTGCGCGCGAGGTACGCACGCAGGACCTGCTCGACCATTCCATTTCAATCAAGGCCGACAACCAGGAGCTCCGTAAAGTGCTCGACCGGATCGAAGACATTGCGAGCGTCAAATTCGTGTACAGTTCCAACACGATCCAGGCCGAGCGAAAAGTGAGCATTTCGGCGACAGACCGGAAACTCTCCGAGGTGCTGAGCCTGGTGCTGCGCCCGCACAACATCTCCTACCGGCTCGTAGGCGGGCAAATACTGCTGCAATCGGGAAACGCCCCGGGCCCGGACGCGGCCCGAAAAGCGGAAGTAGCGGTAACGGGACGGGTTACCGATGAAAAAGGGGCCGGGCTGCCCGGTGTGAGCGTCGTGGAGAAGGGGAGCCAACGTGGTACGGTGACGGACATTGAAGGCAAGTTTTCGATCGAAGTCGGCGGGGCACAGTCGGTGCTGGTTTTGTCGTTCGTCGGGTACACCTCTCAGGAAATTACGGTAGGTAACCAGAGCGTGATCGACGTTTCGATGAAGGTGGATAGCAAAGCATTGAACGAGGTGGTCGTGATCGGTTACGGTGCATTGAAAAAGGGCGACCTTACCGGCGCCGTGGCCACGATTTCGGCCGATAAACTAAAAAGCAAAGCGTCCGTTTCCTACGGCGAGGCATTGGTGGGCCAGATGGCAGGCGTGCAGGTACAACAAACCAACGGCGCGCCGGGCGGCGAGGGCCTGAGCATCCGCATCCGCGGTACGGGCTCCATTTCAGCCAGCAGCTCGCCGCTGTACGTGGTCGACGGCTACCCGATCGACAGCAGCGCATTCTCGCTCGTGAACAGTTCTGATATTGAGAGCATTCAGGTGCTGAAAGACGCCTCATCGACTGCCATTTACGGTTCGAGAGGTGCCAACGGGGTGGTGATCATTACGACTAAAAAAGGTACTGCCGGTGCGCCGGTCGTTTCGTTCAGTACTTTTTTCGGTATGCAGCAGGTGGCGCGGAAGATCGATATGATGAATACCCGCGAGTATATCGAGTTTTTCAAAGACGGCCACAACCAGGCCTGGCTCGACCGTACGCCTATGCCCGGCGATCCGGCGCATACGATCAACGACAGCAACGAAATGCGGTCCAAATACACCAATTCCAACTTTTACATCATTCCCGAAGCATTCAACGACCCGTCCAAATTCCCGGATATCAACTGGCAGGACGAAATCTTCCGCAATGCTTCCACCCAGAAACACGAACTTTCAGTCAATGGCGGCTCTGAAAAAGTGCGCTACGCCGTTTCGGGAAGTTATACCAATCAGCAGGGTATCCTGATCAACACCGATTTCAAACGCTACAATATCCGGGCGAACATCACGACCAATGTGACCAAAAAACTGGAACTGGGCGTGGCGATCAGCTCCTATTATTCCGAAAACAACGACCTCGCCAATGGCAAGGACAGTCCCCTCGCCTACGCGCTCTACCTCCCGCCTATTTACCCGCTGCGTAATGCGGACGGTACGTACGGCTCGCAGGTGCGCAACCCGGAAATCTGGGCGGGCGACGTAGCCAACCCCGTCAGCATTGCGGAGAATGTGACCAATTTCACGAAAAAGAATGCGGTAATCGGCTCGGTATATGCGGAATACGAAATCATTCCGGGGCTGAAATACCGCGTGAGTCTGAATGCGAACCTTGAAAACCGCCGGTTGAAATACTACCAGCCATCTTTCGTGGATACCGACGGCTCCCGTGCGCCACGCATTGCCAATGCACGCAGCGAAACCTGGCTGGGCGGTAACTGGCTGAACGAGCACACATTAACCTGGTCCAAAACCCTCGCCGAAAAGCATAATTTCAACCTCCTGGCAGGTTATACCGCTCAGAAATCGTTCGGCGAATACAACCAGCTCCGCGCCCAGAACTTCCCGAACGACGCCGTGCGCACATTGAGCGCGGGGCAGATCGTGGGCGGTACCAGCACCGAATACCGCAACTCGCTGATCTCTTACCTCAGCCGCCTTACTTATTCTTACGACGACAAATACCTGTTCTCGGCCAGTATCCGCCGCGACGGCTCTTCCCGCTTCGGTTCGGAAAACAAATGGGGTACTTTCCCCTCGGCATCGGTGGGCTGGCGCGTGAGCAACGAGGCATTCATGCAGAATGTGAGCCAGATTTCAGACCTCAAAATCCGCGGAAGCTGGGGCTTGGTAGGGAATAACAAGATCGGCAATTACGACGCCATCGCGCGGACCGGCGTGAATTACTATCCGCTGAACAACACATTGGTGAATGCGGTGAACCCTTTGAATTATCCTAACCCTTTCCTGGGCTGGGAGAAAACCATGCAGTGGAACCTGGGGCTCGAACTCGGCCTCTTCCGCGACCGTGTACGCCTGGAAGCTGATTTTTATAACAGTAAGTCGGTGGATTTGCTCCTCGATGTGCCTGTACCGACCATTAGCGGCTATGCTACCCAGCTGCAAAACATCGGAAAAGTACAGAACAAAGGGATGGAATACCTCGTCCGTACCCGCAACACCGTGGGCGCATTCAAATGGTCGACGGACTTCAACATTTCCTTTAACCGGAACAAAGTCCTGGCCCTCGGCCCGGATGCGAGGCCGATCTACGCAGGCGCGCCGAATGCGAACAACACGTTCATTACCACCGTGGGCCAGCCCATTGCCACGTATTTCGGCTACCAATATGACGGTGTTTTCAAAAATCAGGCGGAGCTCGACGCCGCGCCTCACCTCGTGAACGACCGCCCAGGCGATCCACGCTATATCGACGTGAACAAGGACGGCCAGATCACCGCCGCCGACAAAACCTTCCTCGGCAGTAACCAGCCCAAGTTTATCTACGGCTTTGGAAATGACTTTTCTTACAAACGCTTCGATCTGAATGTGCAGCTTACCGGCTCGCAGGGCGCTAAATTGTTCAGCTTTTTCAACCGGATGATCGGTATTTACCACGGCGACCGCAATGGCCGCGCGAAACTGAAAGACCGCTGGCGGTCGGAAGAAGATCCGGGTTCAGGCGACATTCTCCGTGCCAACCGCGACCCGAAAGGTTTACAGAAAGAGCCTTCCAGCTACTGGGTGGAGAACGGTTCGTTCCTCCGTATACGCAACGTGTCGCTCGGATACACTTTCGACAGCGAAATGCTGCAAAAGATCAAAGTCCGCTCGCTGCGCTTGTATGTGACGGGCCAGAACCTGTACACGTTCACGAAATACCCCGGCTTCGACCCTGAAACCAGCAGCGAGGGCAACGGCCTGTCGCGCGGCGGCGATTACCTGGGCTATCCGGCCGCACGGACCGTGATTGCGGGGCTTAATATTACATTCTGATCATTTTCCGGTAAAATTCAATTTTATGAAAAGATATATTTTAGCAGCCTTTCTGATCTCAGCCTCGTTGTCGTGCAAAGAAAGCTTTATCGACCTGCAACCGATATCGGATATGAATGCGGGTAATTTTTACAAAACCGAGCAGGATATGAACCAGGCCGTGATGTCGCCCTACTCCTCCCTGCGCGACCTTTATAATCAGCTTTACATTTACACGGGTGAAATCCGTTCCGACAATACGACATTCTCCTGGGTACCCGGCAGCTCGAAGGATATGACCTCGATCGACAACTTCGGCGATGTGCTGCTTTCGGACAACCAGAATATCCTCAACCTCTGGAACCGCAGCTATGTCACCATCCTGCGCAGCAATATCGTACTCGATAAGATCGACGCTGTGACATTCCGCGACGAGAAGCTGAAAAACCAGTACAAAGCCGAGGCCCGGTTCCTGCGCGGACTCGTGTATTTCTGGCTCGTAAGGATCTACGGCGATGTACCGAAGGTCGATAAGCAGATTTCCGTGCAGGAAGCTTACACGATGGGCCGTACATCTACGGAAGAGATTTACAACTTCATTGTCGAAGACCTGAAATTCGCAGAAGCTAATCTGCCCGCTACCTATGCCTCCGCCGATCGCGGGCGTGTGACCATGGGCGGGGCCAAGGGCTTGCTGGCCAAAGTTTATATGTTCATGGCCGGTTATCCTCTTAAAAAAGGCGCTTCGCATTATGCATTGGCCGAGGCGAAAGCCCTGGAAGTGATCAACGACCCGCAGTATTCGTTGCTGTCGGATTACAGGGCGGTTTTTGATGTAAAGAATGAAAACAGTGCGGAATCGCTTTTTGAAGTACAATACAAAAAAGGCGGCCCGGCACCGATCGTGACCGGCAGCCCGTGGAGCAATGATTTCGCGCCACGGTTTTCAAATAAAGAAGTGATCTCGGTGGGCGACAAATCGGGTTTCAATGCACCCAGCCCGTCGATGTCGGCCGCTTACGAAAAAGGCGATCCGCGTAAAGCCATTTCCATGGCCGATGGCTACGTGTCCGATCCCGGCGGGCAGCAGATCAACGAGAAGTATGTCAAAAAGTATTACGACGTATCGTTCTCCGTTGCGCCCG
The DNA here is from genome assembly GCF_900109045.1 of Dyadobacter sp. SG02. Classification (GTDB taxonomy): domain Bacteria; phylum Bacteroidota; class Bacteroidia; order Cytophagales; family Spirosomataceae; genus Dyadobacter. Next base: position 324,132 of record NZ_FNYL01000002.1, on the reverse strand, counting down.
ATAACGACAACAACTGGCCCGAGCTGCGCCTGGCGGACATTTACCTGCTCTATTCCGAAGCGCTCGTGCGCCAGGGCAAACAGCAGTCCACAGCCCTCCTCTACCTGAACAAAATCCGGCAACGCGCCCGCAACAGCGCAGGCGCCGCGGCAGGTGCATTGCCCGATTACCCGGCATTCGCCTCCGACGCCGATTTCCTGCTCGCGATCGAAAAAGAGCGCCGCGTGGAGCTCGCATTCGAAAACCACCGCTGGTTCGACCTCGTGCGTACCGAGCGCGCGAAGGCCGTGATGAGCCAGGAGCAAAAAGAACAGAACGGTTTCAACCCGGCCACATGGAGCGACAATATGCTGCTCTTCCCGATCCCGTTGCAGGTGATCCAGTCTAATCCTGAAAAAATTAAACAAAACCCCGGTTACTAATGTCAATACAATCCAAAATGCTACGCGTGCTGGCGGGCGGAATGCTGGCCTGGATGCTCGTCCCGGCCGCCTTCGCCCAGAAGGATAACACGCTCACTCCGAAAGAAAAGAAAGAAGGCTGGGTACTGCTGTTCGACGGCACGTCCACCAAAGGCTGGGCAACCGCCGGCGGCAAACCCGTACCGGCCGGTTGGGAAGTCAAAAACGGCACGCTCTCCACCAAAAAGGATGGAAAAGGCGGCGACATCGTCAGCGACGGCGAGTTCTCCGATTTCGACCTCAAAGCCGATTTCAACATTGCGCCGGAAGGCAACAGCGGCCTCAAATATTTTTTCACCAAATACGAACAGGGCGGTAACCTCGGCTTCGAATACCAGATCCTGGACGACAAACTGGCCGAGGACAACAAAAAGGCCAACCACCTTACCGGCTCTTTCTACGACGTGATGCAGCCCGACGAATCCATAAAGAAAGTGAATGCGCCCGGCCAATGGAATACCCTGCGCATTGTAGCCAAAGGCAAAAACGTGCAGCATTACCTCAACGGCATTAAAATCCTCGAATTTACCCGCAGCGGAAAGGTATATACCGACACCGTGGCACTTAGTAAATTCAATAAGGCAGTGCCCGCATTCGGATCGGTGGAGAAAGGCCATATCCTGTTGCAGGAGCACGGGGCCGAGGTTTCATTCAAAAACATTAAAATCAAAGCATTATAAGTCATGGCTAACAGACGTGAATTTTTGAAAACAACCGCAGCAGGCTCGCTGGGCCTTGCTATCGGCGGTACGGCTATGGGTTTCAGTGCGAAAAGCTATAACCGCATCATCGGCGCCAACGACCTCATCCGCGTGGCTACCATCGGTGTCAACAGCCGTGGCAGGAGCATGAGCGGCACATTCGCCGGCCAAAAGAATGCCGAAGTCGGCATCGTGTGTGACGTGGACGAGCGCGCGATCCCGAAAGCCATTCAGGCCGTAATGGATGCCAAGCAAAAACTGACCCCAAAATCCGAAAAGGATCTCCGTAAGGTGCTTGAAGATAAATCCATCGACGCTATATATACCGCTACCCCCGACCACTGGCACGCCCCGCTGACGATTATGGGCTGCCAGGCGGGCAAGCACGTGTATGTTGAGAAGCCCTTGAGCCACAACCCGCGCGAGGGCGAGCTCGCGATCGAGGCCGCACGCAAGTACAAGCGCGTCGTGCAAATGGGTGCGCAGCGCAGGTCGGCACCCGTGCTCACGGAGGGTATCAAGCAGCTGCACCAGGGCATTATCGGGCGCGTGTATTTAGCTAAAACATGGTATACCAATAAACGAAAGGCTACTTATCTCAAACCGGGCACCGTTCCTTCGTGGCTCGACTACGAGCTGTGGCAGGGCCCGGCACCGCGTATGCCTTACAAAGAAGGCCTGATCCACTACGACTGGCACTGGTTCTGGCACTGGGGTACCGGGGAGGCACTCAACAACGGCACGCATGAGGTGGATGTGGCGCGCTGGGGATTGGGAGTAGACTTCCCCACCCGTGTCAGCTCGGTGGGCGGACGCTACGAGTTCAAGGACGATTGGGAAACACCCGACACCCAGGTGATTGCCATGGATTACCCCGGCCGCGTTTCGCTGATCTGGGAATCGAGGAGTTCCAATGGCCGCAAGATCGAAGGCCAGGACCGCGGGATCATTTTCTATGGCGAAAACGGCAGCCTCGACACCGGCGGCGACAGCTACAAAGTATACGACCTCGACGGCAAACTCATCAAGGAAGTGAATTCCCCGACCGAAGAGGCCGGAATGCAGGGCCGTAACCTGGCCAGCCCGAGCCTCGGTATGGACAACCTCCACGTGGCCGATTTCCTCGACGCGATCCGCAACAACCGCAAACCGAACTGCGACGTGGAGCTGGGTTTCAAGAGCGTCGTAGCGATGCAACTCGGCAATATCGCCTGGCGCGTAGGCCGCGACCTGAAAATCGACCCTAAAAACGGGCACATTATCGGGGATAAAGAAGCGGAAAAACTCTGGTCACGCGAGTACGCGAAAGGCTGGGACCCTGTGGTATAGCCCCCCGTGCCCCCTGCGAAATGTTGTTTGGCAGGGGGCTTTTTCTCAATGCGTGCCGGGCCGGGCTTCGCAGTTTATTTTGTCGTTTTTTTCCAAAGTTCTTCCCATCGAATACACTTTTCTTTGCACCAGATCCAATGACGAATGCAAGCTTAGTGATCAATTCCATGGAAAAAATATTGTGCTCCACTTACAAAATCCGGTTTCAGGATTGCGATCCGTTCAACCACTTGAACAATGCCAGCTACATCAACTATTTTCTGAATGCGCGGGAAGACCATTTGCAGGATCGTTACCAATTCGATGTATTTGAGCGCGTGAAAACGGATGGTGAGGCATGGGTTGTAGTTTCTAATCAGATTTGCTACCTCAGTTCCGCATACGCAATCGAAAAAGTACTTATCGAATCCCAGCTGATCGCCTTCACCGGCAAAAGTCTCAGGGTCGAAATGCGTATGTGGAATAACACCAGGGACAAACTGAAAGCGGTATTATGGACCGATTTTTTGTACATTAATATCCGGACGCAAAAAACGATCCATCATCCCGAAGCGCTGGCGAAGCTGTTGGGAGATATGCTGTTGCCGGTAGAACAAACCGTTTTCGAGGAGCGCCGCAATTACTTCATGCGACGAACCGGCGTTTAAGGACGGATCAGGAAAAAGGAAGAGATTGGAGGATATGTTAACGGATAGTCAGGGTGAGCACATTCAGATATATTGAAATCCCTCCGGCCGCGCACCTGAGGGATTTTATCGATACCTACTGGATAATGGAAACCGGCGCATTGTACCAGCCACGCGAAGTCAGGCTGTATGCCGACGGTACGACGGATCTTTTCGTCAATATGGGCAGCAATAAGCCTTTGCTGAACAACAAGCCCTTACTCCCGGGCACCATTTATTTTGGCGGTACCATGACGGCGTCCAGCGTTATCCGGCGGATGCCGGACAGCTTCATGATCGGCATCCGCTTCAAGCCTGGTGGTTTTGCTTTCTTTTACAAACTACCACTGCAAGAGCTTGCCGATGAAATTATAGAATTCCCGGACCATTTTCTCTCCGACCTGCTGGATATGGACGACCTTGTAACCGATCGCCTGGATATCTTTTTTACCGGAAAAATCAAAAACACGCGTAACCTGCTCGATTTGGCAAAAACCGTAGAAAATCACAAAGGAATAATTACAGTAGACCACCTGGCCGAACATCACCATTTGAGCAACAGAACATTAGAAAGACTTTTCAATGAACATATGGGAATCAGTCCAAAAGAGTTCATCAAAGTCACCCGTTTCCAACAAGTCCTGAAAAGGATCCGCAGAAAAGACTTTGATGAAAGCTTTTCGCAACTCGCCTTCGAAACGGGCTACTATGACCACGCGCACCTGACTAACGAGGTAAAGCGGTATTCCGGATTGAGCCCTACCGCCCTGGCATCTTTATATCGACCCTATTAAAAACGGGTAAGTCTGCGAGATTTGGCAGGTTTATGAAATAACAATGCTCAGAAAACAGCTGACCGTCAAAGGATATCATGATGTAAAGATTCCTCCAACATCGGATGTCTTTTCGGGATCAGATTCGCCTTACCAAGCTGGTGGCTCACCGACCATGCAAATGCCGCGAAGAAAACGATCGAAAATCCAATTTCGAGCGGCCCGAAACCCGCCCCGCCCCCTACTGTTCCGGGCATAATGTTGGTATAGAATTCGACATAATGCCCAACGATGACGCTCCATGAAGCCACTTTCAGGATCGAATGCGTGGATTTTGCGTCGCGGGGCATCAGGATCAGAAAAGGGAATACGAAATTGAGCACCATACTGATGAAAAAAGGCGCTTTAAAGACGCCGCCGTGCCCGCCAAAGCGCTCAATAAAATAGATGACCTCTTCCGGCTGGTTTGAGTAGTAAATCAACAGATATTGGCAAAACCAGAGGTAGGTCCAGAAGATACTCCATGCGAACAGCATTTTGCCCAAATCCCGCAAATGACTGGCATTGACTACCCTCAGGTACCCCCTCTCGCGCAGCATAACGACGATCAGCGTTATTACCGCAATACCGGAAACATGCCAACCTGCAAGTGTATACCAACCAAACATCGTACTGAACCAATGCGCGTCGATTGACAGAATGAAATCCCAGGCCGACGTGGAAGAAGTGATCGCAAACACGACGACGAATGCCGTTCCCACACGAACGGATCTATCGTAAAGCGCGGTCCCGCCGAGCTGATCTTCTTCCAGGGAATACTGTCGGATTTTTCTCCACATCCAATACCAGACGACAAAGTAAAATACCATTCTGGCGAGAAAAAACGGCGTATTGAGATACCCCTGTTTCCCCGCCAGCACCTTGTCGTACGCGGGGCTTCCTGCGACATACACTTCATGGTGCGTCCAGTGGAAAAGGTCGTGACCTCCCATTAAAAAGACGCCCAGCATGACAAGTCCGGTTACCGGAAGAAAACCCGGTAAACTTTCCGCCACACGTTTGATGACGACCGACCACCCGGCCTTTGACAGGTAATCGTAAGAAACGACAAACATTCCCGTCGCCGAAATTCCGGTTAAGTACATGGCGTTGAGCCATATATTAGCCCATATACGCGTTATCCAGCTTACGTTGTGATGGTTGTCCGGTGCGTGACTGTTCGCAGCTATGTAAATGCCACAAGTGATTAACAGAACGCCGATAGATAGGGCGATGAGCAGTTTTTGTTTTGCTTTTCGCGTGAAAATAAACCGCTCCTCGATAGAAGGCAGTGCATTGGATGAAATCATTATGTAGATATTGTTTGAAATTTTCGGGACGCTATTCGCTACTTATCTTTTCGTAAGGAGGTGATGCTCTGGCCGGTCACATTCTTAAAAAAATGACTAAAATGCCCTGCATCTTCGAATCCCAGCGCATGGGCAATTTCCTTCGAAGATTTGTCTGTGTAGAGTATGAGCTTTTTCGCTTCGAGGATTATCCGGTCATGGATAATCCGGAGCGGTGCCCTCTGCCCGGAGCGGGCAAACAGATTGGATATCGTTTTGGGAGATTTGTGGAGTTCAGCCGCGTAAAACTGCACTTCGTGTTCTTCTTTGAAATGCTTCTCGACAAGAATATTATATTGTCTGATCAGGTGAAATCGCGTATCCGGCAATTGGTTGGCATACTGTTTCTTCCCGAGGCGTGTTGCTATGATGATGAGACGTTTGAGCAGTAAACGGAGCATATCCGTTTGGATTCCGTCGTTTGTTTTCAGCTCTTCTATGAAAATGCGCCTCAGCAGTTCAATTTTGTCCCACCGTTCCTCGTCCAGCATGATGAACAAGTTCCCGAATGACCCGAAAAACAGGAACCCCGCGCACCCCACTTCGCTGTCGTGGTCGATGATGCAATAAAAATCGCGGTTATACTGCCATGCGATAATTTCACCCGAATGCTCGAACGCAAACGACTCATGGGAAAACAACGGAAGGATACTCCGCGAAGGAAATGGGTAGGCGATTCCATCAATAGTCGCTGTCTGGCTTTCTCCCCGGTTTATACAAAGGGTAAAGTATCTCCTGGCCTGTTTTCTGGTCTGCTGAAAATCAGGCTCGTCCTGAACGAAAACAACCTGCCCGCCCGTCCTGGAATCTGAGTGTTTCAAAATCATCTCAATCAAGTCGTTTAATTACGGTGCGAACTTAGAAATGCCGACATCAACAGTAAATGAAGATTTTCCCCTAAAAATGGAAGAAACTTCCTTCCGACCATGAATTCCTCCCGTTGCTCTCGGATAACACGGTGTTTTTAACTAATCCTGCGAATACCACCGGGCCTTGTATACGTGCATACCCGGGAATGCGAATACGCGCGCGGGCTCGTGGAATTTGACGTGGAATGTCCACCAGCTCTCTTCGGGAATGGTATAAATGTACTGCCCCGAAGCGTCGCGGCCAAGGCTCTTGATGTTTTCGGCATCGGGGAAGCCGGTAATTTTTTTAAACTGACCGTCCGCGATATCGAACAGCCAGGAACCGTGGTGCTCGGTGACAAACAAGTTGCCGGTATCGCCCGCAGGCTGCAATTCGTGGCCACCGATGCCGGGGATTTTCCAGCTTGCCACCATGCGAAGGCTGCTTTTCGAATCGACCTTATATTCACGGAGCACGTCGTAACCCAATGCGAACAGGCTTTTGCGTTTTTCATTCCAAACCAGGCCGTGTGCGGAATAGAGACTGTCCGTCCACAATACCTTCCCGGGTTGACTGAGGCTGAAAAGCATGATTTTATTACCTGTTTTGTTCGTCGATGCGGCAGCCGCCACCAGGTCTCCGGGAAGCAATGCGATGGAATGCGAATTGGGCACGGCAGCATGGAAAAGCACTTTTTTGTCCTGCACATTCACAATGGCGATGGCCCCGCCGGACGAGGAGACGAGCAATTGCTTGCCGCCGCGGATGGATTTGCAATCATCCATCGTGTTGAACATTTTGGTACGGAACTGCTCGGGCAGGTCCATGGCCTCATGGGCGTCCCATTGCCACACCACGGCAGGAATGCTGTCTTTGGACTGGTTATAATCCACCATCAGCACCTTGCTGTCGCCGCATACCAGGAACTGCTTTTTAGATTGGGCGAATGCCGGGTTCAGCATGAACAGTAAAAGTGTCGGCCATGCAAGCTTCCGGGCGGTTCTGAAATGTTTCATAAGGGATTTTGGATTAGTATTAAAATAAAAACAGCCGGAAAAGCTACTGCATTTCCGGCCTTTGTGAAGATTAATAACCCGCATTCTGATCGAGCGCCGGGTTGCGGTCGCGCTGCACGTCGGGGATCGGCCACCAGTAATCGCGGGCCGGGTTGAACGTCCGCGTCATGATCGTCTTGTTGTCGTAAGTCAGGATCGGTGCATTGAGCACTTTCTCGGCCGTTTTCCAGCGACGGATGTCATTGTAATAAAAACCTTCCTGCGCCAGCTCGATGCGGCGTTCGAGGCGGATAATGTCGCGGAGCTCCGCCTGGGTTTTGCCGCTGGCGATCACCGGCATTCCGGCGCGGGTGCGGATACGGTTCACGGCCTCATACACCGACGCGTCCGGCCCGGAAGCCTCGTTCTGCGCTTCGGCGTACATGAGCAGCACATCGGCGAAGCGGATCACCATGTAGTTGATCTCCGAGCGGTCGCCCTGGATATTGTTGCTGTTGGCCTCCTTGTCGTAAACGGTGTATTTCTTGGTGCCATAACCCGTCACGACGAAGCGTGCAGGCGTCACGAGCTCGCCCTGGAAAGTATCGCCGGGGTACACGATCGTCTGGTACATACGCGGGTCACGGTTTTCATAAGGTTTTGCCGGATCGTACAATGGCGAAGTCGCGATCGGCAGGCCGTCCTTCATCTGGTAGACGTCGATCAGGTCGCGCACGGGGGCATTGGTGTTGTACTGTCGACCGATCAGGTCGAACGAGCTGCCCTGCTGCGGCGTAATATACTGCACATCGAAAATCGATTCCACGCTATTGTCGTTTTGTGGCAGGAAAAGCTTGCGGTAATCCGCAAACAATCCGTAACCGGTACCGGCGAGGTCCATGACCGCTTTGGCGGCGTCCGCGGCCTGTTTCCATTTGGCCTTATCGCCCGAAGCGTTGTTCAGCGGACTGGCTTCGAAGAGCAACACGCGGGCTTTCAATGCGAGGGCAGCGCCTTTGGTAGCCCGGCCCACGTCCCCGGCCACGGTATATTTCACCGGTAATATGGCTGCGGCGGCATCGAGGTCTTTCAAAACCTGCGCCACCACTTCGTCGCGCGTATTACGCGGGAGCGACGCCTGTGCGGCGGGATCGGGCTCGTCGAGGATCAGGGGAACGCCGCCGTAATACATTTCAAGATTGGTATAAAAAAGCGCACGGAGGAACATTGCTTCGGCTTTCATACGGCCCTTCGTAGCCTCGGCCATCTGAATGGGGTCGATACGCGCCAGCAAGGTATTGCAACGGCCGATGGCACGGTAGCTGTCGTCCCAGCGGGACGTAATAATGGCAGAGTTCGTGGCCGTTTGCGTCCCGGAAGCGATCACGTTCCATCCGCCGGAGTTGTCGTAATTGTAGGCATTAGGCGTCGCGGTTTCCTCCCACAAAGGCGTTGCCGTACCTCCGAACGCGCCCGCCGTGCGCAAAACCGAGTAGCAGCCATTCAGGCCCATCATCGCATTGGACTCGGAGGTCCAGAAGGTTTCCTGCGAATAGCGGTCGTTGGGTTGCGTATCGAGGATACTGTTGCCGCAGCCGGCCAGCAGCAGCATACCCAATGCAATGCAGAGTATATTTTTCAGGGTTTTCATAGGCATATCAGAATGAAGCGCTCAGACCAAAACTCAGTGTTTTCAGCAAGGGATAATCGTACAGGGTATCCTGCTTGATATTCCGCTCGGGATCGGAGTCTTTGTACTTCGAGAAAGTGAAAAAGTTTTGAAGGTTAAAGAACAGGTTCAGCTTGCTGACTTTCGCCTTGCTAAGCCACTGATCGGGGAATGCGTAGCTCAGCTGCACGTTCTGCACGCGGAGGTAGGAAGCGTCGCGGAGCCAGAAAGTCGAATTCTGGTAGTTTTCCGAAGCGCCCTGCGGCGTGGTCAGGATCGGCAGGCGGGCACCGGTGTTCTGCGGCGTCCAGGAGTCGGTCGCCCATTCCCTGGTCAGGCCGGCACCATTGTTCACCGGATAAGCCAGGTTAGCCGTCGGGTAAATGCTGATACCCTGCACGCCCTGCAAGAAGGTGTTCAGGCTGAGGCGTTTGTACGACAAGTTGACCACGAAGCTGTAAGTCCATTTCGGGATAGACGAACCGGTTACCACGCGGTCGTCGCCATTGATCTTACCGTCGCCATTCACGTCTTTGTATTTCAAATAGCCCGGCTTCACGGCGCTACTCACGGTCGCGCTGTTTTTGACCTCTTCCTGTGTCTGGTAAATGCCGTCGGCCTGGTAGAGGTAATAGGCGTCGATCGGCGCGCCTTCTTTGAGGATACGGCGGTCGCTGATCACCGTTTCGCCGCGCAGGTCTTTCACTTCGTTTTTCACATAGCTTCCACTCGCCCGCAGCTCGTAGCGGAAATGGCCGATGCGGTTGCGGTGGCTGAGCGAGAGCTCGAAACCGCTGTTGTCGACAGCTCCGATATTACGCTGCGGCCCGCCCAATGCGCCTACCTGCGACGGGATAGCTACCTGGCGGAGAATGCCGGTGGTCTGGCGGCGAAACAGGTCGAGTTCCGCGCCGAGTTTCCCGTTCCAGCCTTCGAAATCGATCCCGGCATTGTAGTTGGTCGTTGTTTCCCAGGTAATGCCGGGGTCGTTGTAGGTGGTCGTGGCCGCACCCGGCTGGATTACCCCGCCGAAGGAATAGTCGCCGCCCAGGGCCACTACATTGAGGTAGCTGTACAACGGCACCGCCTGGTTACCCAGCTTACCCCATGAAGCCCGCAGTTTCAGTAAATTGACGAATCGTGCCTGAAAGAAACGCTCCTGATCGATACGCCAGCCTCCGGAAATCCCAGGGAAAAGCCCCCAGCGCTTACCCGAGGCGAAGCGCGAGGAGCCGTCGTAACGCAGCACCGCTTCGAGCAGGTATTTCTCTTTAAATGCATAATTGACCCTGCCGAAATACGACGCCAGCCTGTCGCGCGTGACGTTGCCTGCCACAGCGGGGTTCAGCGATCCCGAACCAATGTCGGTCAACGTGCTGCCCGGCGTGCTTTCGATGCTCGAACTGAACCGCCCGCGGTCAAAATCATTGTAGCTCTGCCCTATCATCGCCGAAAGGGTATGGTGCTGCGCGAGGGTCTGCTCCCAGGAAAGCGTCTGATAGAATGTCAGGTTGACGGCGTTCGCACTGGAATTGTAGGCAACCGGGTTCCCGTAGGTCATGGCCGCGAGCGTAAGCGGATCGTAAGTATTCACACGCGAGTTGAACCTTCTTTCCAGGCTGTCGAGTTTGTCGAAACCGAAGTTGATATTGTATTTCAAATTGTGGGGCAGCTGATATTCCGCGTAAAGTTTGGCGAGTAGGCGCTGCACACCATATTTGCGATCGCCTTCCTTGATGAGCTTCATCGGGTTTTCAATGGAATTACGCCCCGGCGTGCGGAACACCACATTCCCGTAGCGGCCATCCTCCACATAAGGCGTAAAAATGGGCAGCACGCGCATTAATGAACCGAAATACGAAGAAGTCCCGTCGACAGGCTCCTGTGAGGTGCGGTAATTGCCGATGAGGTTCGCCCCTACCCGCAGGTTTTTCGTGACTTTGGCCGAGAGGTTGAGGTCCAGCGAATAGCGGTCGGCCTTGTCGTTGGCAATGAGCACGCCTTGCTGGTTCATATAGCCCAGCGCGAGGCTGTAAGTGAGCCTGTCCGATCCGCCCGAGAACTGCAAATGGTGCTGATTGAGTTTACCATCGCGCGTCACGAGGTCAAACCAGTTGATATTCGGGTAGGCATATGGGTTGGTAGCCATGCCCTTCTGGTACTGGTCGATCTGCGCGTCGGAGTAATCCACGACGGTTTTACCCTCGTTGCGCAATGCCTGGTTTTTCAGCTGCATATACTGAATAGGGTCCCACACGACGTCGGGCATGCGGGTAGGGCTTTGGAAACCGAATGAAAAATTGTAGTTGATCTGCGTCTTGCCCTCCTTGCCCGCCTTAGTGGTAATGAGTATTACGCCGTTGGCCGCACGCGAGCCGTAAATGGCCGCGGAAGCGTCTTTCAACACGGTAATTGTTTCGATGTCATTGGGGTTGACCATGTTCATATCGTACTCCACGCCGTTCACCAGCACAAGCGGGTTGCTGTTGTTGGTCGTACCGACACCCCGGATACGAATCGTCGCATTGTCTGCCCCCGGTTTGGAACCCGACTGGTTTACCCAAAGTCCCGATAAACCGTGCAGTGCCTGGCTGGTGTTGGTCACCGGCGTGTTTTCCTTTACACTCATATCGAGGGTCGATAATGCGCCCGTCAGGTTGACCTTCTTTTGCGTACCATAACCTACTACCACCACTTCGTTGAGCGCCTGGTTGTTTTCATTCAAAACCACATCCACTACCGAGCGGTCATTTATCGGAACTTCCCGGGTATCGTAGCCGATGAAGGAAAAAGTGAGGGTACCGTTGCCATTGGGAATCGTGAGCGAGAAAAGGCCGTCCGCATTGGTGGAGGTACCCGTATTGGTCCCTTTCAAAACGACGTTCACGCCGGGAATGGGCTCGCCGCCTTTGCCGGTTACCTTTCCCGAAACCGCGAAAACGGTTGAGGCAATGTCGGTGACAATGTTACGGTGGTTTTCCATCGACACCGAGTCGAGGCGGATGCGCATGCGTTTGTACAGCAATATCTGCCGGCCGGTAATTTTGTAGCCGATGTCGGTATTGCGGAAAATCTCGTCGAGCGCACGCGGGACGGATACGCCTTTGATGTTCACGTTTACTTTCTCGGAAACGTTTACGCGGGCGTGGTTGTAGATGAAACGGTACTGGCTCTGCTCCTCGACCTGTTTCAGGAGGTCTTTGATCGCAATGCTGTTTTTAAGGATGGATATTTGCGGCTGCGTACTTCCCGGACCAGCCTGGACCTGGAAAAGCGAACCGAAAAATAGGAACACGAATGTCAACATGGACCGGTGTAACGGGTTTAACAGGGGTTTGAGTCCCGGAAGTAATGGGCAAAAGCTCCCCTGCTCGCTCGGGTGTCGAGTTTTTTTCATACTTTCAAAAGTTTTTTAGATAAAACATCTCAAGAAAGCGATCGCCACTCCCGGCATCGCTTTTAACGCCCGGAGTGTTCGCTGCACTTCAGGCGTTTTTTCTTTCGGGTCGTCAGTTTTTCATAAGTGGGTCCTGGGTTGCTTAATTGGCACAGATATTTCCATTGATATACACATCATTACCCTTGATGCGATAGGTGACATTATGTGAAACGGCAATGAGGTCGAAGATCTCCGCCAGCCCTTCCTGCTCGAAATCCGCCGTAAAAAGGCAACTCAGGCCCTGGCGGTCGGCGATATGGACTTTCACCTCGAACCTGTTTTCCAGCCTTGTGAGTACTTCGGTAAAAGGTACCGCATCGAACACCATGCTCTCGCGCTCGCGCGTGGCGAGGTCCAGTGCCTTGATCTCCCGCGCATCCGCGACGGAGCTGACAGTCACCGTCCTGGCCTCCCGTGAATAGGTTGCGCGCTGGTTCGGGGCAAGGATCACCGGCCCGGGCCCGGGTGCGAGGTTTTTCTCGATCATTACTTTTCCCTTCACCAGCGTGGCCTCAGCCGTCTTGTCGGACGGATAGGATTTCACATTGAATGTCGTACCCAACACCTTGATCCTGAGATCGGCCGTATGCACGACGAAAGGTTTGGAAGCGTCGTGGGCGACGTCGAAAAATGCCTCGCCATCCAGATAGACGTCCCGCGTACCGCTTTCGAAGTTTTTGAGGTATTTCAATGTACTGCCTGCCTTCACCCACACCTCGGAGCTATCGGGCAGCATTACTTTCGACAACTGATTTTGTTTCGTGGCCAATACGACATATGCGCTTTCGGCAGGCCTGCGCTGCTTCCACCAGACGCCGCCCGCCACCAGCAACGCCAGGAACACCGCCGCTACCACGCTCACCCGGCGCAACGGCCAAAGACGTGATGGCTGCGGAAGGGTTGTTTTGTCACTGTATTTGGAAACACCAGGTAATATGCCTCGGAGATCGCTTTCAATGCGGGAAGCCGTAGCCGGTTCGTTTTCCAGCTCCATTTCAATGTCACGCTCCCTCGGGGCGAAGGAGTGGTACCATGTTTCCAGCTCGGCAAGCTCTTCGTCCGTGCAGGTCCCGTGTTGTTGTTTTTCAAGTAAAAAAGCCAGTCGTTGCCTGTTCACCTTTGTGCCTTGTTTATTCCAAGACTAAGCCGAACGGCGGATGTACCGGGTGGATTTGAAAAAAAATTTCAGGTATTGCGATACTGGTCGATGCGGTCCCGGATCCGCCGCAGGGCGTGGCTGATCTGGTTACGGACGGTCTGGTGGGAAAGTTCCAGCTGCCGGGCGATCTCGACGCCGGATAAATGCTGTTCACGGCTCAGCAGGTAGATTTTCCGCATCTGCTCGGGCATGTACGCGATCTCCTTTTCGATCAGCAGCGCGAGCTCTTCGAAACCCAGGGAATGCTGGTCGGGCTCTTCGTGGTATTGCGTTTCGTGGGTGTAGGCAACGAGGTGTCTCTGGTCGGTCATCCGAGCACGGAACAGCGTATAAACCTTGTGTTTGACACAGGTATGCAGGTAACCGGCGACCGACAGGGGAAGGGTCAGGCTGTCTCGTTTTGTCCAGATCGTCATGAAAACGTCCTGTACGCAATCCTTGGCATCCGCCTCGTTTTCCAGGCGCGCACAGGCCTTCACATAGAGCTGTTGCCAGTACCGCTCAAAAAGCTCGGCAAAGGCGGCGAGATTGCCTTCGCTGATGATCAATCCGAAAATTTGGCTGTCCGAGGCGTTTTTCACGGCTTTCGACCAAGTACAATAGAAGCTTCGACGGCAAAATTATGCGTCGGCGGGCAAAATCTCCGGTCGCGGCCGATATTTACCAATTTTTTAACATTGCCGCACGCCCGAAGCTACTTTACTCCTTCACCACCTTGAACTGCTTTTCTCCTTCCGTTGATGTCACCTTGATCAAATAAAGGCCGTTGGCGAGGTCCGGCGAGCCGAGATCGACTTCCAGTTTCTTCGTTGCCTGCCTGAATTCCAGCTCTTTGCACAGTTTTCCGTTCAGGTCGAATACCGAGAGCCGCACAGGTCCGCCCAGCCCGCTTTCCCGCTCGATCCGGAACACCCCTTTGGAAGGGTTCGGGAAGACTTTCCATTCCATCGCCTGGTCGAAAACGACGGACCTGATGGACGAATAAGCAATGGCCCCTTCGGAGCCGTCCGTCGCGTGGTCGACCATTTTCAGGCGGTAGTAGCGTGTGCCGTTGAAATGCTGCGGACCATCGGTGAAAGTGTACGTCCGCGTTCCATTTCCGCCCTGGCCGGCGATTGTTCCCAGGTCCTGGAAAATTCCCTTCCTGACATTTTCCGCATCGGTCGCGACCTGCACGACGAAATGGCTGAAATCCGTTTCCGAAGCGGTGGACCATTTCAGGTCGACGATAGCGCTTTCCCCGGAAATGCCTTTTTCCGCGACAAAATTGATCAGTGTTACGGGTAAGGGCTTGCCCGTCCCCATATAGTCTCTCGCCACCCAGAATTCCGAGAAGCTTTTTGTTTCAAATTCCAGGTAGTAGCCGTTTAAATACGGGACTTTTTTGACTTTGCCGGGCTCGAAATATTCCCACCCTTCTCTGGCATTGTTGTCCAGTGAGCCGTCCTGGTTTGCACCGGAATACTTCGTTATTGCAAGGTCATAAGCCGATTTCGGCTTCGTTACATTCGGTTGGTCCGCCGCGGAGATCAATCGCCCGACGTCGGTTTCAGGAACGTACAGCCGCACGATGACGGGTTTTTCAAAGGTTTTGGCAGTATTAAATACAAAATTCCGGTCCAGTACCAACTCATTTTCACTCACCCGTAAAGGCCCGTCATTCACGAAGGTTTGGAGCGTTAAGCCAGCAATGTCCTGTCCTTGCGGATTGACCGATGCCACAATGAAATTCCCCAACCTGAAATGCGACCAGGCGTCATAAATAGTCGGAACCGGGGCAATTTCGTTCGGCGGCGTTGCCCCGTAGTAAATTTCAGAACTCAACATATCGGCAATATTGATGTCGTCGATTACCGCTCCCTCGGCCGTTCCGGCCCCATTGCTTTTGAAAACAAACCGGAGTTTCAGGTATTCGCTATGCGGCAGCTCAGTTGAAAACACCCTCCATCCGTCGGCCACCTTGCCCTGCCAGAAGACTTGGCCGTTACTCTCGAGATTATACCAGTTTACGCCTTGTTGTAGCATACCCAGCTGGTACCATCCATAGCCGGTGTTGTACTCGACGTACAGCATGTCACATGGTTCGCCGTTGTACTGCTCGATGTCCATTCGTGCCACGAAACTCAGCACGGGCGTTTGCAAATTGCGCGTATCCAGGCAGGGAGAATAGAGATAGGACTCTTCGTTATTGTTGTAGTGCCCTGTCAGATTGGTCTTCCATGCATAGTAGCCGCTGACCACATTCGGGAAACCTCCGCTTGTGGGCGTGCCATGCTCCCACGAAGAATTTGTGCCGCTAGTATACCATCCGCCATTTCCCGATTCGAAGCTTTCGCGGTAGGGGCTGGCCGCAACGGTTCCTGTAATATAGAACTCAGCTGTGATCGTATCATTGGACAGGTTTATATCCATCGCTTTTTCGGACCAAACTTTCACCACATGTTTGCCTTCTTGCTGTACGTTTGGCGGATAAATAAAATCCAAGTCCACCTCGCTATCCTTTTTAATGCGGGGTATTGTGCGGTAGAATACGTCGCCGTCGAACGAAATCTTAACTGGCACATCGTAGCAATCGTGCGTACCGTTATTTTTAAATACCGCTTTCATGGGGGGAACGATGGGGAAATCACAAAGCGATAATGAAGGGGCTTCCAGCTTGGTTGCCACAATATCGCTACTTGCTTTTAACAGCTGAATGTCGCTAAAGAGCACCCCACCGGATGGATGCTGATGATTCCACCTTACCTGGAAATCTGTCGTAAATTCCTGTCCATTAGCTCGAAGCAATGGCGTGATTTCCACCTGCGCCATCTTGTACCCTTCAATAAGATCTTCCAAAAGGTAGGCCTCCTCTACAACGACGTTAATCCATGGATCGCTGCCGCTGCCCCGAATTTGCGGGGCAACATTCTGATAAAAGTATCCCTGGGGGTACCTAAATCGCAGCCATACTTCGTCGTCTTGCACCCGGTAACCAGAAAGGTTGAATGTACCATCCAGGTAACACAGAGAACTTGACGGTGATGAGATGGCGGCCAGGACAAATCCACCCTGGGATGCGTAACCTGGCCTCACCACAGTCGTCAATCGACTGTTGCCGGAGGCAATAGTAAAGTCAAATGCATCCGCGCCGGCAATCCCCGCGGTGGAAACGCGGATGTCCTGGGGAGGAACAGATTTCAAATCCAGCAAATAAGGCAATACGAGCTTTGGATTCGGGATCTGGCGTAGCTTCACCACGAGCGAATCATTGATTTGCCCGGGATCGCCCGCGAGGCGTACGCGTACCTGTAATGTCGCGTCGCTGACCGAAGCCAGATTCTCGCGCCGCTGAAAAGTGTAATCCGTACTCGCCGTCGCCGGCAAAGTAATATTGACCTGCTCCCAATGCATAGCCCCGCCCAGCGAGTACCCGACCTCAAATGGTTTCGTTTGCGGCTGATCATCGAGGTTTTTGATGCGAATGGTAATGGCCTGTTCGGTGGTGTAAACTGATTTGGTAAAAGCTCTTACGGCTGGCAAAGGCGCCACAACGGCCTCGATACCGAGATCATTATCCGAAATGGTGCCCTGGCAAGTGCCGTTATCCGGCTTTCTGATCAATGCCACCGACCGGCGCCCCGGCGCCTGATCTTTCCGCGCCCTGACCGATACGTAATAGGTAGAGTCTTTCGACAGGGACTGCAATGTGTATTTCAGTCCGGTTGTCAGCCCGGCCGACTTCATTTCACCGCCGGTCGATATCATCACCTCGTAATCCGAAGCCCCGCCGATTGCATTCCATTGCAATGCGATATACCCCTCACATTGAGCGGCTTGCAGCGTAACGGCGGGAATACCGAGCACTGCGAAGGAGCCGCTCGTATTTGTAAAGGCGGTACCGTTCCGTATGACCCGCACCTTCGCGGTTCCTGTGGCGGCGTCGGGTACGGTCCAGGCTAATTGCCGCTGGTCGGCCGCAACGTTGGCATTGAGCGTGGTCCAGGCCGTTCCGTTATTGAGCGAATAGGCTACGTTGAATGTGCTGAGCGTGTCTCCGTAAGAATCCCAGCAGATATTGACCGCATCGCCTTTCGTGAGATGCTCTCCCGCCAGGGGATAAGTGACAGTCAGCGAAGGCTCGATCACATCGTACACGACAAAATACTCCTGCACACCCTGCGGAATGCGCGAGGCTTCGACCTTAATGGAATAGGTGCCCGCAGCCGGTTCTTCGAGCACGACCTGCTCAATATTGTTGACCGAATCGACGCCGGGCACAGCCGCGGCCAGGGGAGCGGCCGCCGAAGGGAATTTGGGTAAAACTTTGGTATTTCCGGGCCGGGTTACCGACAGATCGAGGTTGTTCACCAATGCCTGGCCAGCCAGCATGGACATGGCGGGGTCGTTCCAGTAGAGCATGATCTTCAATTTGGCCGTATTGGCCGGAACGACGATCTGGTGCGTATTGATGCCGGAATCCGTCATTTCTCCACTGAAATAATGTCCCTTATCGAGCATTGTTACCGATCGGAGCAAGTTCATCATACCAAAGCCATGACTGAAATCCGGCCCGGGCAAACCTACGTCGGTAGCCCCGTTGCATATCAACGCCTTCACCAACGCGTTTTTGGGATTACTCTGCTGATGCAGTTGACGGTACCGCTCGTAGAGAAGCGCTGCCCCGCCCGTCACCGCCGGCGTGGCCATGCTCGTCCCCGATCCACCCTGATAGCCATTGTTTTGAACGGTCGAAACAATATCACTGCCGGGAGCCACCACCTCGGGCTTGATACGACCGTCGGCGGTAGGCCCTTTGGACGAAGATAAATTGGCGATCGTAATGGCTGCCTGGGTCCTGCCCACCGTCAGGATGTTCTTCGCTGACTGAAAATCGCCCAGTACCGTACCAAAACCGGCCGGATAGCCCAGGCCCTGACAATTCGTCTCCAATCCGCTGTTACCGGCGGCGAAAACTTGCTGCAAATAGGGAAATTCAAACGCCTGCTGATCGAGCACCGCAGATCCATTCATATAAATTCCCATATAATCACAATAGGTATAACCGCCGTATGTATTGCTGGTTACCACCATTCCATAATCTCTGGTCAGCGACGCGGCTTTTGTCCAGATATCCGCCCTATTCTCGAATACAACCTTCGATTTCGGCGCGTACCCCCGGTATTTCTCATTAAGCAAACCGGAGCCGGCGGCCGTTCCGCCTACATGTATACCGTGCCAGCCGTTGTCGCCCAGGGACGTGTAGCTGATCACCCGCTTGCCAATATCCGGGTGCAATATCGGGTTGGAATCATCGCCGAGACCAATCGTTACCCCCTCACCAGTCAGTTTGTAACCCAGGATAGCCGTCGAACCCAGCACATTCGCCTTGGTACCCGCAGTACTCTTGTTGTTCAGCATTTCGGAGGGAGGCGCCACGGGGGCGATGTATTGTACCCAGGGAAGTCCGGCGAGGCGCCGGACACTGCCGTCGGGAATTCTGACGTCCACCACCTGGTAGGCACTCAGGCCTTCGTAGATCACCTCGAAACCATTTTGGGTAAGGTCGCGCTTCACTTCTTCCACGGAAAACGATCGGGCAAAGCTCAGTCTGACATCTGTTTTCCCTGCGACCTTGCGGGCATGGTCAGGTACAATGCCCGACAACAATGCAGGTTCTACGACATCCTCCGGCCCCGGCCTGAATACGGCCCGCACACCCAACTTCCTTAATGCATTTCCATCGACGGCCCCGGCCATTGTGGCCGTATAAGCATGATCGGGAACATAATCCAGCAATTCGATACCATCGTCTTTCAAGCGCGATTGCGTCGCCCGGTCGGGTATTTTGTTAAACTGAATAATTACCAGCGATTTTTGCCCCCCAGCCAGTCGCGTACGACCGGAGCTTGCGGCAATTTCATCGGCGTCGGCTTGGGGAAGCACCAGCACCCGGTTTTTCAGAAATAATTGTCGCCCTGGTGAGCGCTGCGCGATGATTTTGAAAAAAGAGCATAATAGAAGCAACAGTAGACAGGCCGTCCGTTTTCTGGAAATCATACGTTTTGTAACCGATAGTCAAGGGATATGCGAAAATAGAATAATGCAACGAAAGTTTGGCTATACCTGTCTTATGTAACTGGTAGTATTTATAGAATTAATTTCGATATTTAGAGATCAAAACACCTCACTTATCAGTTCCATAACTCTTTCATGAAAAAATTTCTATTACTTTTTGTCCTGCTACATCCTATTGTCGGCGCGTTTTCCCAATCCAAAATCCAGCCTATCTTCAACGATGTGCAAACCGGCATCGATTTCCGGACCAACACGCCGCTCATGGGCCGGGAAATGGGTTTCGGGATGCCCGTATTTCGCATTCACCCGCTGCCCGACGAGTCGTCGATTGCCGTCATGCTCCGCAAGAAAAACCCGAACAAGGAAATGTGGACTTTCAAAGGCGAAGTGATGGTTTTCGATCCTGCTACCGGGCAGACCAAATGGCAGAAAAAATTCAAATACGCACAAAGCCAGTGGCTGCTGGACGGTAATGTGATGCTCCAACAGCAGGGTAACAAACTGGAAAGGCTTAACCCCGACACCGGCTTGCCCCTCTGGACTTCGAAGGGAATCGTGTTCAAAATGTTTCCCGAACTGGGCCGTGCATTGTCTTACAACTTGAAGGATGGCGGTTTCAAAGTGATGCAGGGCATTGACCTGGAAAATGGCCGGTCGGTCTGGCACAGGTACGTGCCCGGCTTTTACGGCTGGGAGGATCTGCAAATGCTGGACGACGAAACGGCGCTGATCAAGTCGTCGGGCCTGCATTGGGTGAAGTTGACGGACGGGGAAGGCTGGTCGGTGGACCGCGTATCGCATGCCGAAAAGGTGGATATGGGGAAGGTCGGGCTGGCGGTACTCGCGGGCGTTGCGGTAGGTGCTACCAGCGGCGCATTGGGCGGCGGATACTATGCGGTACCTTACGGCGGAGGTTCCTACATGAACCTTTTCCTGAACATTTGCTCGAATCTAGTTTTCCATAAAGACTCCGTTTTCTTCGCAGCCAAGAATAAAATCAGCTGCCATTCGCTGGATGGTAAAACCGTTTGGTCCACCGACCTGAACGAGAAACAGACCAGTAAATCACACCTGTTCAGGGAAGGAAATGTGCTGTATATGATCAACACGGGGTATGCCATGAAATTTGGCCGCCCGGCACGTTTCGGCACGCCGTTTATTACGGCATTCGATGCAGGCACAGGCCGGCAGCTTTTCATGAAGGTTTGGGAAGAACGTAAAAATTACTTTACCGACTATACGATCCAGGGTGGCGATCTGTACCTTCTGTACCGCGACAAGCTCGAAATTCACGAATTTTCGCCCGAGGGACTGACCCAGAAAAACAAGATCGGCATGGACAATGGCAGTGAAATGCATTCATTCGTATCGGATGGTTTATTTGCCAAAAAAGATTCGGCCTGCACGCAGCTAAGCCTCGACCGCGACCATTACTATATCCTTTCGCAGGAGGGCGACGTCCTGAAATTCAACAACGATTTTGTATTTGTAGAAAAAGTAGACAAGAATATCTTGTACAAAAACTACTTCGAAACCCCCGATTTTAGGTTTCTGGGCAACGACAAAGAAACTTTCATCGTCAGCAAAGTCGACAACCTGCCGGTGGCGCGATGCGAAATCCCTGTTTCCGCATCGCGTTTCGGGACGAAGTTTTACTACCGGAAATCCAACCTCAATATCGCAGAAATGGATATGCGCCCTTTTATGAGCGCATTCGGCGGGGCCGTGGGGAGCCAGGGGCGTTAGAAACGGAACCGGTCGGCATCTGTTATTTAGCGATTCTTTTTGCCCCAACTATATTTAATATATTTTGATAAAACATTTTCCGAATGTGCAACGATCTTTTAAGCCACGCGTGTCTGAGGGCCGAAGTCAATAAAAAGCCTGTTTATCCATCAGACCATGAAAAATCGATTGAGCTATTTTTTAAGCGCCCTGTCACTAATCCTGCTGGCCTGCGTATCCCTTTCTTCTTGTGATAAAGTAAAAGGACCCGAACCTTCCCCGTCGACCGTTCCGGATTCGATTGGACGCCTGGTCTCGGAAAAACATCCGGGCGCATCCGACATTGTCTTCAAAACGGTCACAGAGAATGAATTATGGGAAGCGCGCCTGACGGAAAACGGGGTACAATATTACCTGGGCCTGAACCCGGAGAAGATCGTCGCCGAACAAAAATTGATCAGCCCCGGCTTACCGGACTCGCTCGAAAGAATATTCAGGAACAATATCCCCATTAGTTTTGAAAATGCCGTATTCTCGGATTACCGGGAGGATTTGATCAATAAAATTACCTGGGAAACGGCCTTGCCGATGTATAATGTCAAACTAACCGCAGGCGGCAAGGAGTACCTGATTTACTGGATTCGCCCGTACCGCGGTGGGCCGGGCCCGGAATGGGTCTACATGTGGTGGCTGATCCCCTACGCCAAATTCTTTTACACATCCAATAACAGTACTGCGGCCGAAGTGCCCTCGGTACTCGCTAGTTTCGCGGCCAAAAAAGGGTTTACTACCGGGCAATTCTGGGCGTGGGTCTTTGATGATAACAGCGCCCAATTGATGGTCAATAACTGTTGCAACAATTACATTATCAATCAAGAAGGTCAAATATTACAGACGACCGAAAATATGGAGGCTATCACATCCCTGAATGACTTTCCGACACCCATTACGCAGCATATTTCAAGCATTATCCCCAATTTTCAAAAATTTCAGCTGGCCGGGCCGGAAAATTACAAGTTCTCGGATAGCGGCACAACAGGCTATTCGATCAGGTTAAAAGACATGACGCCCGGCACCGTTGCGCCCGCTGCGGAGATAAAGGCATCTTTCAATAAGGACTTTAAAATGAGCCGGCTTGAACTATCGGGCACAGCAGCGGCCCAGTAATAAGACCTCGTTAACATGTCCTGTCGATTCTCCGCGTTCACTACCCCTGATGAAGTTTTTCCTGAATAAGAAATACAACACATTAACCGACCTCGTAAAAGCATGTCAAAGGCTCGATCCCAGGGCGCAGACTGTCTTTTACGAACGTTACAAATCGGAGCTGATTGGAATTTGCCTGCGCTACGCGAAAACGAAAGCCGAAGCGGAAGACATTTACCAGGAGTCGTTTATCAAGGTTTTCAAACATATCGACGAAGTGATAAATCCTGAAACGATCGATTCGTGGATCAAGTCGGTGGTGATCAGAACGGCGATCAACTATTATCACCGAACGACGAAACTGGAAACGCGGCACGTCTCCGCAGATGCCTATGCGATTGACGTCGAGGCGGAACGGCACGATCTGATCATCGAAAGAATAAGTGTGAACGAATTGAGAGAAATAATCGGCCAGCTGCCCGACGGCTACCGGATCATTATCAACCTGCATTTGATCGACGGCTACTCGCATGTAGAGATCGCCAAAATGCTTTCCATATCCGACAGCACATCCCGCTCGCAGTTCTTGCGCGGGCGGAATCTATTAATCAAGAAATTACAACAAGCCGGAATTAGCAGATATGAAACACTCTGACGACGAAATAAACGAGTGGATGGGGTCGGCGCTCCGAAAAAAGCTGACCGGGACAGCCGATCAGCCCGATCCGCGACTGGCCGGAATCATATTGAACGCCGCTGCCGACAGACCTGTTAACACCCTGTGGGCGAAGGCGATTGCGCTGTTGATTTGCAGTATGTTGTCGATTACACCACTTGCCCATCGGAAGTCGGCTGGGCAGCTGGCCCTTGTTTCAAAAACACCCGATACGGGAATCGCTCACCGGAATAAAAGCATAAACCTGAATGGCGGCCACCCGATCGAACTTACAGCTGATCATGCCGAAGCACCACGTACTACAAAATCCAGGTTCAAGGCAAAGGCGAAACAAACCACGGAACCGAAGCCGGAATCTGTACTTCCGGCATTGTCGAAAGCGAGAGGATTTGAGGACGTTGAAGTAGCTGAAAAGCAATGGCCCGCCTCATCGGAAAACATAATCGCCGGAAATGTCGATACCAGCCTGTCAGATTCCGCAGTGATCGCCGATAACGGACCTGTCGGCGTGCCCGATTTGAAAATGCTCACAGCACGCAAAAGCACCTTCCCGACAGTCGCCGTTGCCTCCGTAGAGATTCCTGGTCGCAATGCAACCCAACCGAAGCCCAAACGGGCCGTGCAACCTTGGAGCATCCTCTTCGGTTTTTCGCCCATGAATACATTTCAATTGATCCACATAAAGCCCAATCAGCAGGTTACCTACCAGAATTTCCGGTTCGCACCTGCATTATCGGCTAAAAAGATGGCATACAAATTCCACGCGGGCATCGAACAGAACGGCTGGCAACTGCAAGCGTCCTATACCCATTTCACGCAGGCTTTTTACTATGAGACCGCCACCGACGAGTACATCTTAAAACAAGGTAATGCAAGCCAGGAATGGGTCCGAAAAGGAATTGGTATGGAGGAAAGCCAGACCCTGAACATGATAGGCATTGGCCTTTCCAAAAAAATATCATTCAGCAGCCACAAGCTTACGCGGTATTTGGCGAACGTCGGGGTCGAATATTCGCATGATTTCAGCGCACGGCAAGGCATTGCCTGGGGCACCGTTATGGTAGGCCGGCAAATCTATTTAAGCAAGAGTACGTCATTGGTTCTCGGCCCTCACCTGACATACGGCCTCACAAAACTGAACGCCGCCCGCGGGCGCTTCGAAGTGCAACCGTACCAGGTTGGAATCGCAATTACACTCGAAATACATGCTGGAAAATAGGTGTGGCTTCCGCCAGCTTACCCTCATTACTTGTCATAAGACAAGTGTAGCCGGTTTTATTCGCTATTCCTTTGCATTGTACTTAACAATAATGCTATGCAAAACAGAGGTAATACCGAAGATACGGACAAAGGCCCCTTGCCTTTGACAGGTACCAACACGATCGTGATTGTCCACGGGGCGTGGTCGTCTGCAAACGACTGGCATAATACTGCCGACCAGCTCGTCTCGACCGGAAACAGGGTAATCATGGTAAATCTGCCGGGCCACGGCAACCCTTACAAACGCCGGTTCGGCCCTTATCGAAGAGGTATATATCCACACGGAATATGACCATACGGTAAGCCATTCGCTTCAACAAAAGATGGTTCAAAACGCCGGCATCCGGAGAACCTATTCGCTGCCGTCAAGTCATACCCCATTCATCGTCCATTCTCCCATATTATCGGCTATCATATCCTTCGAAGCCCGATAACATATATCAAAATCAACCCAATGCAAATCATGACAAATCTAAGATTCATCCAATTTTTCTTCGTTGCCTGTATCTTTCTCCTGAACTCCTGTACCACTGACCATGCCCAGCCGGCGAAGCCTAAGGAATTCGTGCTCGTACACGGAGCGTGGCAGGCACCGTATGTCTGGCAATCGGTAAAAACCAGTCTTGAAGGCCAGGGAAATAAAGTCACCGTGGTGGAGTTACCGGGCCATGGAAACGACCAGACACCTCCTGAAAAAATAACGTTAGATACCTATAAAGAGAAAGTAATAGCTGCCCTTTCAGCCATTGACGGCAAAGCGATTTTGGTAGGCCATAGTCTGGGCGGGATGATCATATCCTCGGTAGCGGAAGCAATGCCGGAGAAAATCGAGAAACTTGTTTACGTAGCTGCCTATTTACCGGCGTCCGGCCAGACCCTGGACAGCCTGGCACACACCGACCCCGATTCACAACTTGGCGGCGCGGGTGTCCTGATCTTCAATAGCGTGACGGTGGATGTGAAGCAGAATCAGATTGTCAACCTGTTTATCCAGGATGGCACGCCCGATATTCAAAACCTGGTACTGAAAAATTACCGCACGGAACCACTCATTCCATTTATAAACCCTGTTACGCTGACCGAACAAAATTTTGGTTCGGTCGAAAAGATCTTTATCAAAACGCTGCAAGACCACGTGGTTTCACCCTCCTTACAGGCAAGGATGATCACAGCTGGCGGTGTTAAGGCCGTCTTTCAAATCAACACGGGACATAGTCCGTTTCTTTCAAAACCCGATTCACTGACTGCGCTGTTAGTCCAGGCGTCAAATATTCATTAAATTAATGCTTGTTCTTCAAAGCAAAAGCAGCGCACAATGCAGCCGGGTGTTTTACTTAACTTCCCGTCACGCAAAACGGCTTTTGTAAAAAATACAACAAGATTAATACATGGATAAGCAGGGACTAAAAAATTACATTTTAAGAAACTTGTCGTTCCCGGACCGGACCCTGGATCTGGTGGTTGAATATTTCGATGAGCTTCGTTTTGCCAAAGACGAGTTCTTCCTTAAAGAGGGATCAATCAATGATCGTTACTTCTTTCTTCAGACCGGACTTATGCGTGCCTTTACCTTTGACACCAACGGGAACGAGATTACGACAAATTTCTATCAGAGGGACAGTGTGGTGTTTGAGGTATCGTCATTTTACCTGAAAACAAAGTCCACGGAGAGTATTCAGGCGGTAACCGATTGCATGGGTTATTCCATCGGCTACGACCAGTTGAATGTGCTGATGCACGATGTGCCTGAATTCCGGGCATACGGCGTGGCAATGCTGGCCAAAGAGTATGTTTTGTTTAAAAAACGGGCATTGGAAATGATCAATCTGAGCGGCGAAGCCAGGTATGAAAAACTGGTCACTTCCGGCAAAGAGATATTTCAGCACGCGCAGTTAAAACAAATAGCTTCCTATCTGAACGTCACCGACACCTCGTTAAGCCGCATCAGACGTGAATTTACGAGAAGGGCTCGATGAACGTCACAAATCCTAAAACGGGCGTCTGCAAAGTGTGTGAAGACGCCCGTTTTAGGTCAATTATGTAGATCTAATCTATTGTAAATCAGGCGAGCAAATGCGGCTTGGATTGATAGGTCTCCCACAGGAATTCCCCGAACAGTGTATTGGCCCACGCAAACCACGAACGCGTAAATTTGGCAGGATCGTCCTTATGGAAGGATTCGTGCATAAACCCGGTGCCTCCGTGATTCTTTTTGAGCATCTGAACGCATTCGCGGATCTCCTTATCGTCCTTGCTGGTCATACCACGGATTGTAATACCGATCGGCCATATCATATCCAGCCCGATATGCGGGCCGCCGATACCCTCTCCCGCTTTGCCTTTGAAGAAGAAAGGATTGTTCAGCGAAAGGATCAGTTTGCGGGTATTCTGGTAAATCGGGTCGGAAATGGGCATTGCATCCAGATACGGCATACCCAGCAGGCTCGGCACATTGGCGTCGTCCATCAGGTTATAGCTGCCGAAGCCGTTTACCTCGTAGGCGTACACCTTCCCGTATTGCGGGTGCGTCACGACTGCGTGTTGCTTCAATGCCTGCTCCACCTCGTTGGCCAGCGCCGTGAGCTCCGCAATGAGCGATTTTTCGCCATTCAGTTTGCCGAGCATGGTTGCCGCCTGGCGGAGGCTGGTCACAGTGAAGAAGTTGGAAGGTATCAGAAACGAGTAGATCGTCGCATCGTCGCTCGGGCGGAAGGCGGAGCAGATCAGCCCCACGGGTTTGACCGGGTAGCCGTAGCCGTTCATCGGCACACCGTCGGTTGCCCAGGCGGTTTTACGCTGGAATCGGTACGGGCCATTATCCTGCTTGCGTTGCTGTTCTTTGAAGGTTTTAAGGGTTAACGCAATGGCTTTTTGCCAGGTAGCATCAAACGGCGCGGTGTCGCCGGTAAGCTGCCAGTACCGGTGCGCGAGGCGGATCGGGTAGCAGAGCGAATCGATCTCCCATTTGCGCTCGTGCAGACCGGGTTTCATGTCGGTGTCGTCGTCTTTCCATTCGCCTACTTTGGCCGGATCGTCGTAGAATGCATTGGCGTAAGGATCGCGCAGGATACAGGCCGTCTGCCGGTTGATCACCCCCGCGATGAGCTGCTGCAAGGGTTTGTCTTTCTTGATGAAATGCAGGTAGGGCCACACCTGCGCCGTACTGTCCCGAAGCCACATCGCGTCGATATCGCCGGTGATCACGTACGTATCCGGACGACCTCCTTCGGTTTTGTGGGTAACGGTGGTGTCGAGGGTATTGGGAAAACAGTTTCCGAAAAGCCAGCCAAGTTCCTGGTCTTTTACCTTCGACTGAAATTCTTTGATGGCTTCCTCAACCGCCACGCTGCTGAAATGCCGCTTGTCGGCAGGTACGCGCACGGAGGGGAAATCAGGTTTGGCGAAAGCCGGCATTTTGCCGACCATCAGCCCGGTGCCCAGCAGGGCGGCATTCTTCAAAAACAGGTTTCGGTTCATTACACTGTAAATTAGTATTGATGTATTTATAATGCAGGACCGCTAAAATAGGGAGGATTAATTAATCCTGCTACTCCATCACAGAACTCAACAATGCAACCATTCTGGTCTGCGCACCTTCGCCAAGCATCCATTCCGCCATTTCCAACGACACCCGGGCCTCGTCGGCCACCTTTGCCCGCATGGCATTTTCATAGGCTGCGATCGCCGCCCGGGTGTCCGTGAACTTGTCTCTTAAGTAGCTCCGTTACGGCAATGCAAACACGACATAACTTTTTCGCAATGCATTACCCTGCGTTTTCGAGCCTTCCTCATCCCGCCCGAAGCTGAGCGGAGCGGTAGCGGCTACCACCAGGTATTGTTTACCGTTCACCTCGTATGTGGACGGTAAGCCCTGCGTGCCTGCGGGCAATTGGCCTGCCCATAGCTCCCGGCCGGTTTCGGCGTCGAATGCGTAGAATTTACCGTCCTTACCGGTACAGAACAACAGGCCTGTCGAAGTGACGATCATGCCGTTACGCTGCGCGCGGAGCAAGCCGCTGCGGGGGCCGCCCAGGGCCGTTACCTGCCGGTCTTCGCCCACCGGGATACGCCATTTGATCGTCCCTTTGTTGAGATCGTAGGCGATAATGGACGACCACGGCGGGCCGATGAGGTAAGGATAGCCCAACCCCCAGCCCGGCGGGATGAAGTAGCGGGCTTCGGGCGCACTGGTACCAGCCGGATAGGGAACGCCGTAAGAATTGGGACCCTGTACCCGTGCATTCATCAGCGAAGGATCGATTTCCCGCAAGGCAAGCCCGCCGGGGGCCCCGCCCGTAGCCACCACGGGACCCACCGGAGGTTTGAGCTTCCCGGGCGCAGGCCTTCCCGGACGTGCCGGCCCTGTTTCGCCCGTTAGGAACCCATACAATTTTTTCATCGTCGGCTCGTCCAGGTGCGCGAATGCGGGCATTTCTCCTTTACCTGAAAAAACGAGCCGGTGGAATTTTTCAAAATCCAGCTTGGAACCGATGCCCAGCAGCTCCGGTCCTATTCCGCCCTTTCGGTCGGCCCCGTGGCAGGCCTGGCAATTTTGTGCGTAAATGCTTTGGCCCCCATTGTCCTTCGAAACGGCGCCTCCGCCCTGCTCCCTTTTATGCACTTTGCCGTACACCGAGGGCCAGTCGATGCTGCGAATGTATACAATGCCTTTTTGCGGGTCGGCGGCGGTACTTCCCCAGCTGGCACCGCCCACGGCGCCCGGTATGGATAAAGTTTCGCGGTTCATGGAAACGGGCGTGTACAATCCGGTCCCCATCGAATCGATGCGGGCCGTCCAATGCTTGCGTTCCTCGTCGGTAAGGAAGTAGGGATTGAGGTCTTTGGCCGTCATGTTCTGTCTGCCGAAGGGCGGCAATACGGTCGGGAACGGCTGCGTAGGCGATGCATGCTCGCCGGGCACGTCGCTCGCAGGTACGGGCCGCTCCTCGATGGGCCACAGCGGCTTCCCGGTTACCCGGTCGAACACGAACAGGAAGCCGTTTTTACCGGCCACAGCGACAGCGTCGATGTCCTTGCCATTGTGCTTGACGGTGATCAGCTGCGGCGCGGCCGACAGGTCATAGTCCCAAAGATCGTGGTGTACGAGCTGGTAATGCCACAACCGCTTGCCGGTGCGGGCGTCGAGCGCGAGAATGGAGTTCCCGTACAGGTTGTTTCCCTGGCGGTCGCCCCCGTAGTAGTCGTAGGTAGGCGAGCCGAGCGGGATGTAGGCAATACCCCGCCGGGCATCCACCGATATTTCGCCCCAGCAGTTCACGCCTCCGATGTATTTGTAGGCGTCCCTGGGCCAGGTTTCGTAACCATATTCGCCCGGGTGCGGAATGGTATGGAACGTCCAGGCCAGTTTGCCGCTCACGATGTCGTAGGCGCGGATATCCCCCGGCATCGACATGTAATTCTCCCCGGTAGCCGACCCGAGTATGAGCAGATTCCCGAAAACCTTGCCCGGCGTGCCCGATTGCACACGCGTGACCATTTTGGGGTCGCGGCCGAGGTCCTGGCGGAGGTCTGTCAGCCCGTTTTCACCAAAACTGAGAATGGATTTCCCGGTAACTGCGTCGATCGCCTGCAGGTAGTTATTGATCTGAAACACGAGCCGTCGGTCTTTGCGGTCGGCGCTTTCCCAGTAGTTGACGCCCCGCGCCGAAATGCCCTGCAAATGCGCGTGGATCCAGATTTCCTTGCCCGTGGCCGCATCCAGCGCCACCAGCGAATTGTCTTTGGCTAAAACATACATGACATTGTCGACGATCAGCGGGTTGAACTGGTAAACCACCTCGTCTTCGGTTGCATAAGTCCAGGCTACTTGCAGCTTGCTTACATTGCTTTTAGTGATCTGGGCCAATTCGGTGTACTTCGACTGATCCGGCGCGCCGCCGTAATCGTGCCAGGTTTTATAACGGTCTGCTGTCCCCGGCTTTGAGGAATTCCAGCTCATCGCGGCACACGCCACCAGCACGATCACAAAGAAAAATCCCCACAGGAATAACCGGTTCCAGGGATGTAGTTTGGGTTTGAATTTCAGGATTCCCATGATGCAAAACAGGTTGGATAAAGGTTTAGGAATGAATGCGCGGTTTACGCGCTATTCGGGGAAATCGACGGCTTCGAACATTTTGTAGTTATCGACACTGGTTGCGGGGGCGAAAAAGCAGATCACTTTCATTTCCACATTGCCGGTGTTTTTGAGCATATGCACCTTTCCCTGCTCGAAAAGCACGGCGGTACCCGGCTCCACCGCCCCTACCTCACCCTCGATCATGACCTTTCCGGAGCCATTGATAATGTAAATCAGCTCCTCGCTATGCGGATGCGAATGCGCCGGCCGGACTGCCTCGCCGGGCAGGACGCGGATGACGCAAACGGACAGATTTTCGGCTTGCAGCCCCTCGTCGCCCACCAGCCAGCGCATATACCGCCCCGGATGTTCGACTTCGGGCGTGGATTTCTCGTGAATGATCGTCATTTCAGTTTCCGTTTATGGTTTTCAAAATAGTATCCGCCAGCCCGGCCGCGTCCAGGCCATAATGCGCGGCCAGCTCGGCATAGGTACCCGAATGGATGTAATGCAAACCGCCCTTCGCCGTGTTCACGGGCACGAGCAGGCGGGTATCGATCTCCGTTTCCGTTTCGAAAAGCACCTTTCTGAACTGCGCCCACAGGTAGCCATTGTTCTGTTCGGCGATGAAAACCGGGGTTCCCGAGCGGTGCAGCGCAACAATGGCCGCACTGTCGGTCGATGGCATATCGATCACGTTCACATGCCGCCCTGCCTTTTCGAGCATTTCCGAAGCGGCGAGCGCCTCGTACACGCCACGCCCGCTGGACACGATGCAGGCGTCCGGGCTCGCGAAATTCCGGACAGCATAAGATTTGCCCGGTTCAAATTGAAAATCAACAGGGTAAATGACCTCCGACGGCGCGCGCAATACCCGCAGGTAAATGATCCCCCGGTTGCCTTCCGCGATCCAGCGTATGATACTGAACAGCTGCTGCGGACACGATACATTGATTATCTGCACATAAGCCGCCTCGGCGAGCATCAACGCGTCGTCGTTGCCCATATGCGTGGCGCCATTGGACTGCGTTTCCAGGTCGGCGGCGGTAGCCACGAGCGTAAGGTCGATACCGTGCCCCTCCGACAGCCAGCCATTGGCGGCGATCACTTCCAGCCGCTCCTGGTGCCCCACGGCAATGCGGCGCAGTACCTTCCAGTCGAAAAACGGGCAGAACGTACTGATCCAGGCATTAGCCCCCAGCACGGCAAACGCTTCGCCGATGAGCATCATATTGGCTTCCGCGACGCCCACGTTCAATGCGCGGGTTTTATCCACATACCCTACCCCGGCCTGCAAGCCGCTGGTGGAAGCCAGGTCCGAGTCGATGGACACGATCCGTTCGTCCCGCGCCAGCACTTTCATGACCGATTCGATGACTTTATTGGCACCGTACTGCTTCCCTTTTTCCAGTTTCGGAAGGGCATTGGACTCGTATTGAATGCGTTTGTCGCGCACGGGTGCTTTTTGTGTGCGTACAGTGCCGTCTGCCCGCCGGGTAGCGCTTTTCGTGTTCAGGTTTAATTCAAAACCCATTTCCCGCGCATGCCGCAGCAACGCATCCGCTATTTCTCTTGTATTTTTTTCAGCATTAAGCCGATCCAGAAACTGAAAGAATGCGGCTTCCCTCCTTTCCCGCCCCGCTTGTTGCAATGCTTCTTCCTGATCCAGCAAATCGCCCGCGATATTCACTTTGTGGTTATTCATGAAATCCGAAAACCCGCCGTGGCCTTTGGTCGACCGGCAAATGATCACAGTCGGTCGCCCGTCGCGTTCGCCGTATTTGAATTCCAGTAATGCATGGTGCATCGTTTCGTACTGCGTGGCATCGACTTCCAGCACGCGCCATCCAAAGCTTTCGAAGCTGGCGGCGAGGTTATGGTAGGGAAAATGCAGGGAGTTCACGTTATCGAGCTGCCCGCCATTATGGTCCACCATCACACAGAGGTTATCCAGTTTTTTAAAGCCCGCGTACATGACCGTTTCCCATATCGGCCCTTCCTGCAACTCGCCATCGCCCGTCACCGCGTACACGTCGAACCCTCGTGTGCGCTGGCCCGCGATCGCAAAGCCCTGGGCCACGCCCATCCCCTGGCCCATCGGGCCCGTGGCGACATGCACACCCGGCAACAGCGGGCCGGGATGGCCGTTGAGCAGGCTCGACAGCGAACGGGAGTTTTCCAGTATCTCGTGTCCGAAATAGCCGAGGTCGTGGTAAATGGATGCCAGCGTGGCCACGGCGTGGCCTTTACTCAGCACAAACATATCTTGCCCCGTAGCAGCGGGTTGCTCTACATTCACGTCGATAATGCCGCCGTAGAAAAGGCTTACCATCGGAATGGTCGCCGAGAAGGCTCCGCCGATGTGGATCGCATTGTCCACCGCGTGCCTGCATTGGTACAGGCTCAGCAGCCGTATGTCGGAATCCTTGATCGCCAGCAAAAGGGCCATACCCTTCCCGACCAGGGATTTTTGGTTATCCAGGTAAATCAAAATTCAGTATGTTTAAAAGTCAAAGAATCGACCAACCTCCATCCACAAACCAGGTGGCTCCCGTTACGAAGGAGGCCTCGTCAGAAGCCAGGAAATACATGACATTGGCCACTTCCTCCGGTCTGCCCATTCGGTTCAATACACTTTTGGAATTGAGGAACTGTTCAGTGGCTGCCGGATCGGGCGAATCGTTGATCGAGCCTCTCAAAAGGGGCGTATCGATCGCGCCGGGCGCTACGCAGTTTACACGAATTCCATTGGGGGCCAGGTCGTACGCCATGCTGCGTGTCAGCGTATCTATTGCCCCCTTGGAAGACGAATAGGCCGCACGCTCGCCCACAGCCCGGTAACCCAGTATCGACCCCGTGTTGATCACCGAACCCTGCCCCGCAGCCATCAGCGGCACGAATGCATTAGACATATAATAAATGCCTTTCAGGTTAATGTCGTAGGTCCTGATCCAATCCGCTTCGGTGCATTGCAGGATGCTCCCGCGTATTTCAAGGCCTGCATTGTTAATCAGCACATCGGCCCTCCCGAATTTTTCGCGCACCAGCCGCCCGGCTTCCTCCACCTGTGCCTTGTTTGAAATATCACATTGGCAAAACAATGCATTTACGCCCAGCTTACGGATCTCGCTTTCGGCCTGCGTCCCCTTTGCGGCGTCGATATCCACGATCACGATGTCATAACCATTTTGGGCAAACTTCATTCCCGCGGCGAGCCCCAGTCCGGATGCTCCTCCGCTGACAATCATTACTTTATTACTCATCCTGTTTCCGGTTTCAGTTCATACCATTGGGTTTGGTGGCCACTTTAATGGCCCCGTCTTTCCGCGTTTCGAATGTATCCAGCGCCGTGGCGAAGTCGCCTAATGCAAACCGGTGGGTCATCAGCGGCGTGAGGTCGATGCGGTTGCTGAGCAGCAGCTCGATCGTCGCCTGGGCGGTATTCGGGTTGGCGCGGTTGCCTACCAGCTCCACCTCGTCGAGCACGATCCGTTTGATCGGAATGGCAGGATCGCTGTGTGGAATGCCAATGACCGAAATCACGCCGCCTTTGGCCGCGGCAAGGCACGCCATCGTCAGCGACTGCGAGGTTCCTGCGCATTCCAGCACGGCGGGTACGCCCATACCGTGCGTCAGTTCCCTCACTTTTTTTACCACATCTTCTTCCTTGTAGTCGATGGTGATGGCACCGAGCTCCGCCGCTTTTTTCAGTCTTTCGCCGCTACCGGCCGCATATATACGCCCGGCCCCCAGCGCCTTCGCGACGAGGATCGCCATTAACCCCTGCGGACCGGTACCGATGATCAGGATGTCGTCGCCCGGCTGCATGCGTGACCGCTTTACCGTGTATAGTGCAATGCTAAGCGGGTCTACGCAGGCCGCATATTCGAGCGACATCGAATCCGGCACTTTGAAAATGCTCTTCACGGAGGTACGCATGTATTGTGCGTAGGCGCCGGGCGTGTAATGCCCGTACTGGCGATGCCCCCGGCTTTCGTGCCCGTAGTTGAGGCAGATATTGTAGCGTCCCTTCTGGCATTTTTCGCAGTAACCGCACCCGCAATGCGAAATGCCGCACACCCGGTCACCCTCCTTCCAGCCCAGGCTTGCCGCCCTGGGGCCGGTTTGCACCACCGTACCCGACCACTCGTGACCGGGAATAAACGGGAAACCCGTCGGCCAGAAGCCGGGGAAATCGCCGGCGATAATGTGCGGATCGGTGCCGCAGATATAGGTTGTATCGACTTTACAGATCACCTCGTCGGTTTCCGGCTGCGGCACGGGCACCGTTTCAATCGCAAAGTCGCGCACGCCCCTGAGTACAAGGGCTTCCATCTCTTTTGGTAGGTTCGTCATATTGAAATGCTGTTATTGAATGTTTGCTTCCGGTACAATCGCCACACCCCGGAAAGGTGAGCCGGACCCGTCCTTGATTTTCAGGGGCAGGCCAACAAACCAGAATTCGTGGGCGGGGATCAGGTCTACCTGCGCCAGGTTTTCGATATTGAGGATTTCCCGCTCGCGGCACACGATATGCGCCGGCTGCTCCTTCACGACGGCCACTTCATGGTGACTATCGATGCTGGGCGCGTCGGCGCCGATGCTGATCGCCCCGAGGTCGTTCAGATATTCGATCGCGCTGCGGTCCACGCCGGGGTACCCGCGAATGTATTCGAAGGGGGTTTTCCATTTCTTGTACCAGCTCGTGTGGTAAAGCACCACCGACTGCGGGCGGATCGTAACGCCCGTTTTTTCAATGGCTTCCTCGATATCCCGCCGGGTAATGTAGCTGGCGGGCTCCTTGTGTGAAAAGTCGAACCACACACCCGGCGCCATAAACCATTCCAGCGGCAGCTCGTTGACCGCCCGCGCGCCGGGCTCGTTCACCACGTGGTTGATCGCGTCCACATGCGTGTTCGAATGGTCGCACATGGTGAAACCGACCACTTTATAGGAGTAAGGTGGCTTGGTAAGGCCCATTTTCTGGGTTTCTTCATGCGAAAGGTGGTTCCAGATCAGCGTTCGCTGATGCCCGATGAAAGTAGGATCTTCCGTGCTGATGGTGTGGCTCAGGTCCGTCACCACACAATCGATACCCAGGAAATTGAGCTTCGTCTGCAAGCGGAACGGCGGACAAAATGCCTTTTTGAAGGCAGCTGGTTCGGTGATAGCGTTCATGTTTTTGTAGGATTTTAGTTAAAAAACAAATCAGAACTTCCTTGACCACTCCCTGGGCCAGCGTTCGATCACGACTTTCGTTTGGGTAAAAAACTCGATGGCATGCCTGCCCTGGCCGTGCAGATCGCCGAAGAAGCTGTCGCTCCAGCCGCTGAACGGAAACTGGGCCATTGGCGCGGCCACGCCGATATTGATCCCGATATTACCGGCCACCGCCTGGCTTCTGAACTTCCGCGCATTGGCCCCGCTACCCGTAAAGAGGCAGGCCATATTGCCGTACCGGTTGCTGTTGATGAATGCGAGCACCTCGTCGACGGTGTTCAGGTGGATCAGGCTCATCACGGGACCGAAGATTTCGGTGCGGATGATTTCCCCTTCGAGCGGGAGGTTTTCCAGGATTGTCGGGTTAATGAAATTCCCATTATCAAATCCCGCTACTTTCGCATTTCGGCCATCCAGCAGCACTTTCGCGCCTTCGGCAGCGCCTTTCTGAATGAGTTGTTCGATCCGCTGACGGCTTTCCGGACTTATTACCGGCCCCATTTCATTAGTTTCGTCGAGTCCGTAACCCGTTTTGCGGCTACGGGCCGATTCGTAAAGCGCGTCGCGGATGTTACCGTTGTCGCCTACGGTAATGATATTCGAAGCAGCCAGGCAGCGTTGCCCGGCACAGCCGAACACACTGTCGGTAATGATTTTCACAGACATATCGATATCCGCGTCGGGCAATATCACCACCGGGTTTTTCGCGCCTCCCTGCGCCTGTACGCGCTTGCCGTTGGCGGCCGCGCGGCCGTAGATGTACCGGGCGACATTCGTGGAACCCACAAAACTGACCGCCTTCACGGCCGGGTGGTCGAGCAATGCATCCACCGTTTCCCTGCCGCCGTGGACGAGGTTAATGACGCCTTTCGGCAAGTCGAGGCGGTCGATGAGCGCGAAGACCTTCATCATGGTCAGCGGTACTTTCTCGGAAGGTTTGAGCACAAATGTGTTCCCGCAGGCGATTGCATAAGGCAAAAACCAGAACGGGATCATACCCGGAAAGTTGAACGGCGCAATGCAGGCGCACACGCCCAGCGGCTGGCGGATCATGAACTCGTCGATCCCCGGCGCGATATTTTCCGAAAATTCGCTTTGCATCAGCGACGGTATCCCGCAGGCGACCTCCACATTTTCGATGGCCCGCTGCAACTCCCCGCGCGATTCGGCCAGCGTCTTACCGCATTCCATCGTAATGGTCCGGGCAATGTCCTCGGCGTTTTCTTCGAGGAGTTGTTTCAATTTGTATAATGGCTGCACCCGTTTCATAGGCGGCACTTCTTTCCATTCGGCGAATGCATTTGCAGCGGCTTCCACCGCTTTTGCCACGTCCTGCGCCGTACCATTCCCGGAAGGTACCCGGGCCAGTACCTCCTGCGATGCAGGATTGACGACATCCGTAGTCCTTGTTTCGGCGCTCGGCCCCCAACCCCCGATATAATTATTCAATATTTCCATCAAGATCCATTCATTAAACTTTAAACTGATACCCCATCTTCGACAGGTAATCGCGCGATGCTTTCGCGGCTTCGAATTCCGTGAGTTTGGGTTTGTTCTTCTTGTCCGAATCGAGCTCGAACATGACCATTCCGGCCATTTTGCCTTTACGCGTTTCGAGCATAGTCAGTATCTCCTGCAAATGCACTTTCCCCGCCCCGAGTGGCGCGTAGCCGAGGTAACCGTTGTCGTTACCACCTGAGAAGTCTTTCAAATGCACATGCTCCACAAGCGAAAGGAAGTCTTTCACGACCTTCACCGGATCTCCTCCGCCCTTTTCGAGCTGGCCTACATCCGGACCGAATTTCATGTAGCGCGTATCGAGGTTTTCCATCACGAAATAGACTTCCTCTTCGGTTTCTATCGGCGTGCCCGTGTGCGGGTGCAATGCGCATACGAGGCCGTGGTCGGTCACGACTTTGGCATACTCGTTCATCGAGCTGATCAGGTTCTGTTTGTGCGCCTTGTAATCATAACCCTCTCTCTTGATTCCCGACGGACAGTATTCGATCACTTTGCCGCCGTTGGCTTTCGTCAACTCGCACCAGCGGACCAGCTTTTTCACCTCGTCCTTCGTCTTGGAAGGGTCCAGCACATCGGTATTGCAGAATGCCGAAATAATGGGCACACCGTGTTTTTGGACCAGTTCTTTAAACCCGCCCCGCTTTTCTTCCCATTCCTGGATCACATGGCCGAATGTTTCGAATGCGTGGTACCCCAGTTTGGACATGTCTTGCAGCGACGGTTCGAGGGCGTCGGCGCCGTAGCCCCACAGGATGAATGTCGCCCCGATCTCGTTCTTTTGCGCGAACCGGGCCAGCACGTGCTCCGGGTCGGAAAGCGCCAGCACGCCCGCAGCAACCCCGAGCCCGAGAAAATCCCTTCTCTTCAAATCCATAGTATTTCTGATTTTATTTTGAATACACAAAAACCGCTACTCCCGCCAGCAGCAGCGCCACTCCCGCCAGCTTGGTGAGCGTAACCGGCTGCACCGGCGACCCCAGCAGGCCGTAATGCGACATCAGCATGCCGGTAATGACCTGCCCGGCGATCATGAGCACAAATGCGGCCCCGGCGCCGATCTGCGGCATCGTCCAGGCGATACCGAATACCAGCAGGGCACCTATGGCGCCGGCGGTAAGCAGCCACCACGGCACCTCGCGGGTGCGGGAAAGTGCTTCCGGCTCGAACGATACGAGCCCCACGCAGACGGCCGTTAACGCGCCGATTACCCAGAAAACCGCATTGGCGACCTTGGGATTTTTAATGATAGCCCCTACCTGGGCATTCATGCTCAGGTGAAGCGAGAGTACGACGCCGATCAGCAGCATCAGCGCAAACAGGAATATTTTCATAAACTCTGCATTAAAGGATTAAGAATCATGCTATTTTTTCGACGGGCTTTTCCGGTGCTTGTTCCAGAAGATGAAAGTCCCGTGGTTGGTGGAAGTCAGTATTTCGACGGCACCGTCCTTGTTGATGTCCACGGCCGTGATTTCGGAACCTGCGCCGGAACGGTTATGGATCAGCTCGGGCACAAACTCTGCCCCGCCGGGCGCTTTGGGGTTTCGTACGGTGCGGTACCAGTACAGCACGGGAGCCCCGTAGGAGTCCGGGTCGAACATATTGTCGAGGTGCGTGAAGTACCGCTTGCCTACGATGTAATCCGGGATACCGTCCAAATCGACATCGGCGAAGGTTGCGCCGTGCGCCTGCGAGAATGTGACGCCGCCCTTGCTTTTAGCCGAATAATCATCGCTGATCATATGCCGCACGAAATCGATGCTGCCGTCGGGTTTCCGCTTTTGCTCGTACCACGCCAGGCCGAAGCCGTGCACATTCAGGTTGGTGACCACATCTGCCAGGCCATCGCCGTTCGCGTCGTAGACGGCCATCAGCGAGCCACCGATGTTGCTGCCGCGGCGGCCATACCGCCCGAATGCGACGGGGTGGTATTTCCATTGCGTCTGCTCGTCGAGCGGTCCGGCGGGCTGTTCCCACCAGCCATAGGCATTCAGGAGGTCAATCCGGCCGTCGCCGTTGATATCGCCCGTACCGATACCGTGCGCCAGCGCATAGCCTTTTCCTGAAATGGTATAGGCTTTCCAGGGTTTTCCGGGGTCGTTTTTATCGAATTTGGCATAGCGCATGTAGCCTTCCGCGCCATACACGAGCTCGGGCACGCCGTCGCGGTCGATGTCGGTGAAATGCGTGATCTCGCTCTGCACCGAGGGAAGGATATTGTAGCTTTTCCAGCGCCGGTTTTCACCCTTTGGATTGATAAAAAGCACTGCCGCCGAAGGACTCGTGAGCACATCGGGCCAGCCGTCGCCGTTAAAATCGTAGGTAAACTGGACATTGGTACTCGTAAATTCCTTCGAAGGCCCCACGGCCACGGCGGTAAAGATCTCCCGGTGCCGGGTAAAACCAGGTCCATAGTAAATCAACGGCCCGGCGACGATATCGAGGTGGCCGTCGCGGTTAAAATCCGCCGCGTCGGCACCCCAGGAATAATACATATCGCTGATACGCTGCATACTGAAATGCTCCGAAACCTTTTCCTTAGGCGTCACCCGCACGGCAATGTCTTTGAACATCAGCTCCCTGAACGCCACCTCGCCGGTACCGCCCACGTACAATGCCACCGGACCATATTCATCGAGGGCTTCCGTACCGTCGGCCACACCGCCCATTTCCCCACCGTCGTTCACGAAGCTGCGGATCACGTTTTCTTCGATAAATACTTCCACCTGGTTCCACTCGCCTGCGCGCAGGTCGGTATTCGGGCGGGTTACGGGCAGGTCGGCGGGAGCGGCCGGGCGTTGCGGGAAGTTCCGGGCCGGCTCGTCGCCTTTGGCCGGCGGGGCGGCCCGGTAATAGATCCCCCCGCCCGGCCGCAGCTTCTCACGGCTGATTTCCTTCCCCTGGGCGTCCAGTAGCAGCCGGTAGGCAGCCACATCGCCCGGTTTCAGCGACAGATAGATTCCTTTTAAGCCCTTATCCGTTTTTTCGGCCCGGAACAGGATGCCGGTTTCCGCCCCGCCCGTACAGCGGAACAATGCCCGGAAGCCCAGGTCCTGGTAAGCGCTGTCGAGGACGAGCCAGCCCCCTGCGGCGGTTTTCGGTTTACCGGTAATCACGCCGTTGGCGGCCCCCCAGCCGGCCTCGCCCAGCGTTTGCATGGAGCGGAGCGAGGATGCCCGGAAGGTGTAGTCGGGCAGGAACGTTTGCCCGAAGTTGGTTTGCCGGGAATCGGTCTGGGCAAAACAAATGCCCGTCATACCGGCAAGCAGTATGAATAAGTTGAGTAATCGCATCGGATAGTGGATCAGTAGCCGGGATTTTGTTTGATTTTGCCTTTGCTCAGGTTGATTTCCAGCTGCGGGATCGGGAATATCTCATTGATCCCGTCGCGGTAGCCCGCTCCTTTGGCCGTTTTGTATTTCTCCCCGTACGCGCGCAGGACCTTCCCGGCCCGGCCCTGGCGCACGAGCTCGAAGAAACGTTCATACTCCTGGCCGAACTCCACGCGCTGCTCATGCCAGATTTTCTCGCGCAGCGCCACCTTGTCGCGCTCCTTCACATCGGGCAATACGGCCGCATTAGTTCCCCTCGCCCGGGCGCGGATCTGGTTCAAGGCAGCGAGGGCAATGTCGGTTTTACCATTCTCATTGGCAGCCTCGGCATACCAGAGCAATACTTTGCCCAGCCGCATGTAAATATCGTCCCTGCCCGCCTGCAACGAGCCCGCAATGCGCTCGTACTCGGGCACGTAGGCTTTCTTGTTCAAAAAACCCGTGCTGCTGTTGCCTACATTGGCGGTGAGGCCGTCGGGCATGAGGTCGCCTGTTTTATAGACGCTCTGTCCCAAACGCGGATCGCCGGGCTCGAATGCATCCACAAAATCCTGGGTCGGGTTGTTAAAGCCCCAGCCATTCCGTGCGCGGCTCCCCATGACAATGCTGATCTGGTTGTTAGCCGGTTGCGCACCCTGGTCATTGACAAACTGGACCTGGAAAATATGCTCCTTGCTGGTCTCTCCCGCACGCAGGAACATGCCCATGTAGTCGGGATGCAGGCTGTACTCGCCCGTGGTGATCACTTTGCCGAACCATTCCTCGGCTTTGGGAAAATTGGCGAGGTACAAATATACTTTGCCCAGGTAAGCCTGCGCCGCGCCTTTGGTGGCCCGGCCGCGGTCTGCGGCGGCATATTTGCTGGCCTCGGGCAATACGGCTTCGGCTTCGGTCAGGTCTTTGATGATCTGATCGTAAACCTGCTGCTTCGGCGTCCGTTCGAGGTCGAAAGTGTTCTGGTTGGCCGAAAGTATCAGGGGCACGTCGCCGAAAGTTTTTACCAGATTAATATAATACCAGGCCCGCAGGAACTTCGCTTCGGCCAGGTAACGCGTTTTCACGGCATCATCCATGGCGATGTTCGGTACATTGTCGAGCACCAGGTTGGCGCGGCGGACACCAATGTACTCGGTCGACCACGCAAACCGCGCCGCGTCGTTATCCGACTGGATATTGAAGAGCGAGATCTGCTGTGCGTACAACTGGTCGGAACCCGATTCGCCCCCTTTTTCGGTATCGTCGGAAGCTACATTGCCCAGCACCCAGTGCATATAGCCGGTTCCCACATAAGAGCAGCACCAGTTGTTGCCGGCCAGCGGCGTGTAGGCGGCCGTGAGGGCTTTCGCGGCGTCATCGGCCGTTTCGTAAGCCACTTCGGCGCTGATCTGCCCGAGCGGCTCCTTGTTGAGGATACTGTCGCAACCGGCGGCGACAATGCCCAGGAATGTCAAAGCGGTAAATAACAAATGTTTCATAATCGATGGCATATCTGTTTGGAATAGCACAATGGCGCACATCAGATCCCGAGGTTCAGCCCCAGGGTGTAAATCCGTGGCAGGGGATAATTGGTCTCGTCGATACCGATGTACAGCGGGTTATTGTCACGGTTTGTACCGATTTCAGGGTCGAATCCGGGGTATTTGGTAAAAGTCAGCGCATTCTGAACGGAGGCATAGATGCGCAGGCTGCGGAGTTTCAGCACGCTGCGGGGTACTTTGTAGCCGATCTGAATGTTACGCACCCGCAGGTACGAGCCGCTTTCGATGTAATATTCCGACGAACGCATGTTGTTGTTCGGGTCGCTGGTGATCATCCTCGGTACGGTGTTGCTCGTTCCGGGGCCTGTCCAGCGGTGGTCCCACACATTGCGGGTATAGTTGAAGAAATTGGAACCTTCCGTCCGGAATTT
Source organism: Dyadobacter sp. SG02 (assembly GCF_900109045.1). Taxonomy (GTDB): domain Bacteria; phylum Bacteroidota; class Bacteroidia; order Cytophagales; family Spirosomataceae; genus Dyadobacter. The sequence continues at coordinate 281,779 of NZ_FNYL01000002.1, read as the reverse complement.
GAGGGCCATGAAAATGTCATTACCATAGGTTCCCTGCAACTGGATTTTCGCGTCGAAACCTTTGAAAGACACATTACCACTCATGCCGTAGGTGAATTTGGGCCACGGGTTCCCGATGATCGTCTGGTCGTTGGCATTGATCACCCCGTTGCCGTCCAGGTCCTTGAACCGGATATCGCCCGGTGCGGTACCGGTGCTCTGGAATGCGTGAGCGGCCACCTCTTCCTTGGTTTGGAAAATCCCGTCGGTCTGCCAGCCCCAGAACGAGGCGATCGGGCTGCCGATCTGGGTCACGTTCGCCAGTCCTACGAAGCTGAGCTGCTGGTAAATGGAAGTACCCGCATTGCTGAGCTTGGTCACTTTGTTTTTGTTAAAAGCGATATTTCCCGAAATACCGAAATCGAAACCGCCGGGCGTGTTATTGTTTTTTTCATAACCCAGCATGAGCTCGATCCCCTTGTTCGTCACATTGCCCCCATTCACGAAAGGCGCCTGTTCGATCCCTGAATACTGTACCACGGGCACTTGCAGCAGCATGTCGGTCGTCTCTTTGTGGTAGGCGTCCACCGATCCGACGATTTTTCCGTTGAACCCGGTAAAATCGAGACCAATGTTGGTTTCCTTGGTCGACTCCCATTTGAGATCGGGGTTACCGAGGCTGGTGATCGCCTGCCCACGCACGACCGCCTGCGAGGTGCCGTAGGTGTAGTTGATATTGGGGGTTACCAAACTGGCGAATGCGTAGTTCCGAAGCGAATTCTGGTTACCCAATGCACCCCATCCGCCGCGGAGCATCAGGTTGTTGATCCAGGTCACATTTTTTACGAAAGGCTCTTCCGAAAGCTTCCATCCCAGCGAGAATGAAGGGAAATAACCGAATTTGTTGTTTTCCCCGAAGCGTGACGAGCCGTCCGCCCGGAAGTTGACGGTCGTGAAATATTTGTTTTTGTAATTGTAATTAATGCGTCCCAGGATCGAGAGAATGCCCCATTCGCCGGCACCGCCTCCCGCCCGGAAGCCCTGGGTGGCGAGGTCGAGGTAACGCAGGTTCTCATTGTCGGTAGCGCCCGGAGGCAGGCCAGCCGCGTAGGCGGAAATGTTCTGCGTGTAGGATTCCTGCGCCGTAATACCCGCCAGCACGTCGAATGTATGGTTACCGATGCTTTTCTGGTAGGTCAATGTGTTGGCCCAGCTTCCTTCGCGGAAACGCGTGGTATTCTCGGTCAGGTTGGCGACGTCGTTGAAGTTGGCTGTCGAAATGCGGTATGCCGGTGTGAAAACCTTGTTTTCGGTGTACCCGATGTTGAAATTGAACTGCGAGCGGAAAACAAGGCCCTCAAACGGGTTAATATCCACATACACATTGCCATTGACCACCGGCCTGCGCGTGTCGTTGTTGGTGTAATGAATGGAGGCCAGCGGGTTGGAGGAGTTCAGCGACGTTGGCGAATACCCCCAGTTGCCGTCCGGCATCTTTACCGGGATCTCGGGATTGGCCGTAAGCGTGCTTCCCAAAATCGACCCTACGTTGAATTCGGCGATCTGCTCGTACCTCGAAATGCTCGCGGAAAGGTTCTGGCCTACTTTAATATGGGGCGTAATGGTATGCGAAGAGTTGATCCGGATATTCGCCCGGTTGAACGACGAACCTTTGATAATCCCCTCTTGGTTCACATACCCGCCCGAGAAATAGAACCGGCTCGATTCGCTTCCGCCGCTTGCGGACAATGTAACGTCGGTCATGGGCGCTACCTGGAAGACTTCTTTCTGCCAGTCGGTACCCACGCCCAACGCGTCGGGATCGGGGTAGAGCGGCTTCTGGCCCGCATTGGTCAGGCCTTCGTTATACAGGGTGGCATATTCCCGGGCATTGGTCATCGGGAAGTACTTCCGGACCTGCTGCAAACCCTGCGACACGCTCAGGTCGAGCTGCGATTTGCCTGATTTGCCTTGCTTGGTGGTGATCAGTACCACGCCGTTGGCGCCCTGCGCACCGTAAATCGCCGCCGCGCTGGCGCTTTTGAGCACCTGGATGCTTTCGATCTGGTCGGGCGAAATGTCGAGCGGGTTGGCATTCGGGTTACCGTCGATGACGTAAAGCGGCTCGGAGCTGTTGACCGTACCGGTTCCCCGCACACGTATGAGCAGCCCGGACCCGGGCGCGCCCGAGTTTTGCGATACCTGCAAGCCCGGCACTTTGCCCTGCAATGCCTGCCCTACCTGGATCGCCGGCTCGTCCTCGATCTCCCGCGCGCTCACCGAACCGATCGCGCCGGTGACGTCGCTTTTTTTCTGGGTACCATAGCCCACCACCACCACTTCTTCGAGCACTTTGAGGTCGGCTTTCATCTGAACGTCGATTGACGTACGCCCGCCGAGACCGATCTGCTGGGGCATATAGCCTACGAACGAGAAGATCAATACTGGCGCGGCGCCGCCTTCCCCGTCGGCCAGCGTGAGGTGGTAGCTGCCGGTCGCGTCGGAGGCGGTACCTTTCTGCGTTCCTTTCACGAGAATGTTCACGCCCGGCAGCGGTTCGCCGCTTTCGTCGGTCACCTTACCTTTGATTTCCCGGTCGGCCTGGGTAAATTCCACGGGCTTGCTCATCAGCAGGCGTTCTACCTGCGGCCGGTTGCGGATCTCCTGAATGCTGCCGTCGAGCAGGCTCTTGATAAACGACCCCTCTTTCTCACCGGTAGCGGGTTCTTTTTTCCGGACGACGATCGTTTTGTTGATAATGGAATAATGCAACGGCTGATCGCGGAACACCTTTTCCAGCACTTTCTCGACCGGCTCGTTGCGGACGATGATCGAAACGTTGTTACTTTTTTGCAGCAAATTGGTCTGCATCCAGAAATGATAGCCCGTCTGCTTCTCAATTTTGTCCATGACCGTTTCAAGAGGGGCGTTTTTCTCGGATAAGGTGATCAACTGCGCATGTCCGGCCGCATAAATATGCAGGCAGGATACCAGCAAGAGGGTGGAAACCAGATTGATCGTCATGATAATTTTCCGTTTCGTGGCCGGCGGGACCCTGGTGATGCCGGCAAAAAATCCCGGCAAAAACTTGCCCCATCGCCTACATGTTGGTAGGCAAAAAGTATAATAATTCATACCTTCGTGAACATTTGGGTTAGTAAGAAATCTGAACGCAATGGATTTTCCCTGCTTGGTAACAGGCAGTACTGTCCCGGATCATAGCCGGAGGTGCTCGTAACACTTTCGGCTTTTTTAATGGGGATCAGCCTGGATCGGCGCCAGCCTGGCCGGCCCCGACGGTTTCTCAGGATTTAATGATGATTTTCCTCCCTTCTGTTTTGAAATCGACACCGCTGGTTTTTAAAATCTCGAACAACTGCGAAATAGGCACGTCCCTGGAAATCTTGCCCCTGAACTTGGTATCGGGCACTTTTCCCTGAAATTCGACTTCCACGTCGTACCACCGCGAAATCTGCCGCATAATCGTAGGCAGGTCCGCGTCCCTGAACTGGAACTGGCCGTTTTTCCAGGCGACGGTTTCCCCGGTATCCACCGTCTGCACCGAAATCTGCTTTGTCTCGCGCAACGACATGACAGACTGTTCGCCGGGTTTGAGCAATACCTCCATCTTCCCGGAATTCGGCAAATTCCCGGCATTGGTTACTTTCACTTTTCCTTCCAATAGTGTGGTGGTGACGGCTTTTTCGTCGGAATAGCTGCTGATGTTGAAGTGCGTTCCGAGTACTTCCACGGTATGCTCTCCCGATATGACATAGAATGGGATTCTTTTGCCATTCTTACCCTCCGAAACCCGGGCAATTTCGAAATAAGCTTCGCCGTTCAGCTCCACCCGCCGACTGCCGGGCTGGAACTTGGCCGGGTATTTGAGCGACGAGGCGGCATTGAGCCATACCTTGCTGCCGTCGGGCAACACCAGCCGGTACTGCCCTCCCCGGGGCGTTTTCAGCGTGTTGTACTGCACTTCCGGCCCGGTTTTCGCCGTCGTACCAGCCTGCCCGTACAACAATTGTCCGTTGCAAGTCTTCGTAATCACCGTTCCCGATTGCCGGGCGATTTCTCCCTCGCGGGCGTCGTCGAGCACGATGCGGCTGCCGTCTTGCAGGATCAGCACGGCTTTGTTTTTACCGGGCACGATTTCGGCCTCCGCCACCCGGTTGACCTGCTGTTTTTCCCAGTTGTTTTTAAACACATAAAGACCTGCCGCAACCCCGAGAAAAATAACCAGTACCGCCGCGAAACGCAACCAACGGTTATGGATATACGAAACCCGCGCCGGGCGGTAATGGCCGGTTGCCGCGACGATCTTTTCCCAGTCGGTCTCCTTGTCCTCAACCCGGAAGGTTTCCAGTTCCCGCCCGATGAAATGCGCTTCGGTCAGTGTTTCGAAAAGCGCCTTATGGCTGGGATCTTCTTCGAGCCACTTGTCCAGGTAAACCTTTTCCTGTTCGGTCAGCTGCCCGCGCAGGTGCCGGACGATGAGCGCGGCCTGTTCAAAATAGGACTGGTAATTTTGCATATTGTTGTTTTCCACTATAATGACACGTTCAGTTCCAAATAGGATAATGGAAGGATAAAATTTTCTTAAAAATATTTTCGGGGAGATTTTAACCGGCTGTGAGCGAAAGGAATAGGCTGCCTTTCAGCGAATGAAAAGCAGCAGCAGGGAGAAAAGTTCGGGCGTAAGCTTGATCCGCAGCAATTCCAGCGCCCGTTGTTTTTGTTTCTTGACCGTATTGACCGACATGCCCAGAATATCGGCGATCTCCTGGTTCTTTTTGCCTTCCATATACCCCATCACCGACACCAGCCGGTAGCTTTCGGGCAGGGATTCTATGGCCAGGTGGATTTCGGCGAGCACTTCCGCCGTAATAATCGACTCCATGACCGAGGCTTCCTCCATTTCTTCCGAGTTGAACCGCCCGGCATAATCTTCCACTACCTTATTGTGCCGGACGTGGTTGAAACTCGCATTGCGGACCGACACATAAAGGAAATTTTTGGCAGCCACCTCGCTGGAAATGATCGTTTCCTGATTTTGCCAATACCTGATAAATGCATCCTGTACCAGGTCGCGGGCAATGTCTTTGTCCCTGACAATCTGCATCGAGAAGTAGACCAGCCGGTCGAAGTACCGGCGAAAGAGAAAGTTCAGATCGGACGGGACAAACAATTCCTGTTGATCCTCCTTCGATACGATATCAGGTACACCCATTTCTGTCTCGACTTGGTTAATGTAAATTATTCAAATAAGTACCGGCCTGTCAGTTATTTACCCAAAACCGGCATTTGTAACCGAAGAAAACAAATGGCTGAAATTTTCCACGCCGCCGATGCAGGATTCCGGGTTGGAGCGTTTCGCGCAAATGGCCTCTGGCAAGGCATTCGGGCACGCCTGGCAACCGCGTGGTAAATCTAGATAAACGCGGGAAGAAATAGTAGTTTACGGTGAACAAATATTCCATTTTAGGTATTTGGGCCAACTTTCGACGGGTCCCGGGCCGGCGGCGGCGTTGGGTCACAGATGCAGAACTTCATTTATAATTTTTTATTCTTTTTAAAAAACTGTTAAAAAACGGGTGTGAGTCTTCGCGATACTTTTGTGCTACACAATTAAACTACTATCCATACTCAAATCCAATTAACGATGAAACAACCGTTTTTTAAATCAATAAGCCTGGGCATTTTCGTTGCCGCATTATTGTTTACAACTTCCTGCAAAGAAGATCTCATTCCGACAGAAGAATTGTCACAAACAGCAATGGGAGACGAAAACGCCAAGCTGGGAATCCCGACCAAATTTGACGCCAATGGCTTTGCAATCCGAATAGAAGAACTCCTGGAAGGCGAGGTAGGTTTTGGTTATGCAGTTTATAATAACGGCGTGGAATTTTACCGCGCCAATGGCGGCGACGGCTTTGCCAGAAAGCATTTCGAAGGAAGCTTTCAGCTGCACGGCGCTATCGTAAAACAGGAGGTATTGACCACTTCACAATACGTGACCGCTGTTGCCGTCCTGAAAATTCTCAAAAAATACAATTTACCTATTACGACAAAAGTTTGGAATTATCTTCCCAAAAACTGGGCGCCCAGTTCTCAATTCAAGGAGCTGGATTTCGAGCGGCTTTTAGCACACAAAACGGGGCTTATTTATTATCCAAATCATTGGGATAAAGTAAAATTGACCGTTGAAGGGCCCGTTGATGAAAGCATCTTTAATGCAAAAACAAAGCAAAATAACAATGTCAATTATTTGCTTCTGGGCATTATACTTCCTTATGTGGAAGCCACTGAATTGAAAAAACAGGGTAATGCCGCTAAATGGAACGAGTTGAATGCGACAGCCGAAAACTTCACGTTATATGGCGAGCATTTTCGCAACATCGTTCGCACGAATGTGTTTGTTCCCGCAGGGCTTGAACATGCGACAGTAATCGACTGGCAAGCCTGGGGGCAGAATCCCTGGGGACAAATGGGGCCTATCAGCGCAGGTTTGTCTACGCAGGGCTATCCGGCCAGAAATGGGGACGAGCCGGGAATCGACAAGGCAATCGTTCGTTGGGACTGTGGTGCTACCGGCTTGTACCTGAGCGCATCCCAATTTGGAAAGCTCACTTCAAAGGTTGCTCAAAACGAACTACTTACCGTGGCGGAACTTAACCTGATGAAAACCAAATTGCTTGGTTTCGATGGCAAACTTACCGGAACGAAGGGCAACTATTTTTATAAAACAGGGGTCGGCTACAATTGCGAAACGGTCTTCATCGACTTTGGCCCTGTGCAGGTAGCAGTATTTGCCAATTCACCTCAGAGCGACATTTCAGATCCGAAGATCATCGCGCAGATGTACGAAAATTCGTTCGTACCGCTTTAAGTGAAATTTTAAATCACGAAGATAAGTACCCCTTAAAAAACTGCGGCAAATGCATTGCCGCAGTTTTTTAAGGGGTTTGCCGTATTGAGCGTTCACCTTTACATCAAACTCGAATTTATTCTAACAATTTTAGATACATGGTTCGATTGCGGATTCGATCTCAAAGCGTCAGTTTTGTGCTAAAAATCGAATCAATCTCTTTATTTACCCACAGCACGCGTTGGAACGTATTGTAATTATTGACAGCCAAACCATTGTCAGGATTGGATTTGTGTCTTTGTTCCTGGAACAACTGCCAGGTTGCCAGATCATCGAATGCTTTTCCATCGACGAGGGCCTTCCCTATTTAACGAGGGATGTTGCCGACCTGATCATCCTCGACCTCAAACCCAAGGAAATCAAACGGCTGGCTGCATTTACGAAAACAAACCGCGGGACCAAAAAGCCGAGGATACTTGTTTACAGCTCCATGGAAGAAGAAAAATATGCATTGCAATGCCTGCAATGGGGTGCGGAAGGTTTCCTGGCCAAAGAAGCCACCCGCGCCGAGCACCTGCACGCGATCCGGGCGATGATCCGCGGGCAGCGATATGTGAGCCCGAGGATTGAGCAGCAGCTATTCGCCCAGGTCGTTTCCGAACCTTCCTCCGAGACACCCGGTAAAAACGAAAAACTTTCCGCCCTCGAAAGTGATGTCGCAAGATTATTAATGAAAGGTATGGCTGTGCCCGAAATCGCAGAGTGTCTCTCCACGGACATCAGGGCCATCAAATCTGTCAAAAACAGCATTTTCGCCAAAACCGGGGCAGGCAAAACGCTTGAACAGGTGCAACAACTCAATCAGAACCGGCACGAGCACAGCTAGCAATTCCACGATTTTTGTAGCGAAATTGCCACCTCATAAAGTACACGAAGGTTACTTGCACTAAACTCAAAATATAGAAATAGTTCTAAATTTGCAGACGCACACACCCAACCCGACCTATGTGACCTGATAAGAATAGCCCGCTTCTGAAATTGATTAAAAACTTCTCCCTTCTTCCACCTTTCATCCTGCTTTGCCTGCTCCTGCTTTTTTCCCTGCGAGGCGCTGCCGGAAATGATATGGTTTCGTCCGCCGACATCTCACGGTTCAACGTCCGCCATTACACCAACGATAACGGCCTGCCTCAGAACAGCGTGAAAGACGTGGCAATGGACAAAGAGGGCTTCATATGGCTTGCCACGGAAGCAGGCCTGGTACGGTTCGACGGCAGGACATTCAAGGTTTTCGACAAGGCCGACCTCGGCACGCCTACCAGCCGGTTTTTCCGGTTTCATCTGAGCATGACGCCCTCCGACGAGAAGCTTATGGTCGTATTAGACCAGGATAATTTCGTCAGGCTCGGGAAAGGTAACGCCTACACCGACCAAGGTTACCATACCGCCGAACTGGGCCGTATCCCGACGTTTACCAAAGGGATAAGACATACGACGTTGGCCTCGGGCCTTCCCAACGGTTCCGAAAAAGTCCTCTTTCCCATGCAATATATCGTTCCGTTGCATCCCGGCACGGGCAGATATTACCTGTGCGATTCAGGGAGGATCGAATATTTTGATCAGTGGAAAAAGCGATCGGCTGTCAAGGTCAGCGGGCTGTCGTTCTGGGACATGTTCCCGCTGGATTCCACACTGTTTGCGAGGGATAATGCGGGCCGGTTTGTTCGCATCGAACCGGATAGCCGGACGGCCGATACGCACGTCCGCATTCTTGGAGACATGCTCCTGGACCACACCTACCGGAAATCACCCGGCCTTGCCCGCATTTATTGGAATGCCGGTTCCGGGCAAGTCTTTTTTTACCTTCAAAAGAAGTTATACGCCGTGGAAGCCACCCGGGAAGGGGATTTGCATACCAGGCTCATTCTCTCCGGCTTCGACTTCGACGACCACGAAATTATCCGCATTTTTTACGAGACAGGGCACCAGCGCATTTTTCTGGGCAGCCCGAGCCAGGGGCTTTTTGTGCTGAGCCGCACCAGTTTCAGGTCCGTTGTCACGGCACGGAAGGGCATTCCCAATGCATTTTATGCGCAAACGCCGCTGACCAGCTCTTCCTTGCTGCTCCCGGAGGGCCTCATCGCCGACATCCGGGATGACCGGGCAGCTTTTACCGGCAAGGCCGCATTTATATCCGGGCTTAACCTTTACCAACGGAACCTGCTGATCAGCCGCGACAAATCGATCTGGGGTAGATTTCATGATCTTGTGTACCGGCTCTCGCCCGATGGTAAACAGATCATCGATCAATGGCATTTCCCGGGTGAAGTGGAGGTGCTTTACGAACATACCGACGGCCGCATTTGGGTGGGCAACGGCGATGGATTACTTTTCTTGCTGGACCCGAAACTCCCTTCGATTCCGCCCGAACTCGTTATGAAAGGGCTTCGGGGCCTTCACTATCTTTTGCGCAAGGGCGATCAATTCTGGGCCGGGACCGACAAAGGGGTTTACCAGCTCTGGCCCGACCGCAAAAAGGCCATGCTGATCGCCGGAACCGGTAACTTCATCATCAGAAGCCTGCATATTTCCAACGACAACCACCTGTGGTTCACGACCTACGAGAATGGCTTTTACCTTTACAAAGACAATAAGCTTACCCAATTTCCGCTGGACAAGGCCCGCGGACTGGCAATACCACATTGCATTATCGAAGACCGGAACGGGTTCTTCTGGATTTCGACAAACAATGGCCTTTTTCAAATCCTGAAATCGGACCTTCTCCGGTTTGCACAGGACAGCTCTCATGCTCCCTATTATCATTTCTATTCGAAAGAGAACGGCTTCGCTACCAACGAATTCAATGGCGGCTGCCAGCCTTGCGGGGTGACGATGGATAATGGATTCGTATCCCTGCCCTCCATCCTGGGCCTGGTGGTATTCCGGCCGCAAGATGTGAAACCGGAAATACCCTCCCGCGGCATATTCATCGATGGCGTCCGTGCCGGCGGCAATGCATGGCCCTTTTCTTCGGATACGGTCCGTCTCGAAGCCTCGCCGCCGGTGGTCGAAATCGAAGTGACCACACCCTATTTTGCCTCGCCCCATAACCTGACATTCGAATATGCACTGGCCGAAGAAGGCCGGACGACACCCAAATGGCTTCAGGTGGACGATGGCCAGCGCATTCTACTGTCCAATCTGAAGTCCGGGAGCTACATCTTGCTCGTCCGCAAAAACAATGGGTTTGACGGCTTGCCAATGACGGTCCGCAAACTCGTAGTGAAAGTAGAAAAGAACTGGTACGAGACCTGGTACGCCAAAACGGCGGCGATACTGCTGGCCGCATTCCTGTTCTGGCTCTACGGCCGGTTTCAGAGCCGCCGGCTTGAAAAAAGGAACCGGAACCTGGAAACGCTCATCGAAAAACGGACGGAAAACCTGATACAAACCCTGGAAGCCTTGCAGGAATCCGAAAACCAGCTCACGCGGCAGGTACAGATCCAGACGCGCATGATCGCGTCGCTCACGCACGACATCAAATCGCCGCTACAAGCGATTATCACCGTTTCGAAGGGTATCGGCAATTTGCTCAATATGGGAAAAATCAGCCAGGTAGCCGAATTGAGTAATGCCATTACCGACAGCACGGTGCGCGTCTCGAATCTCCTGGAAAACACGCTGGATTATATTAAACTTCAAATTTCGGAAAGGAGCCATCCGCTCGAACGCTTTGATTTGCATATGCTGGTAGCGCAAAAAACAGACCTTTTTGCCATGGCTGCCCGAAAAAATCAGAACCGGTTTATGAATGCGATCCCGCTAAACCTGATGGTAAGCGGCAATGCCTATTTGTTTGGGATTATTATTAACAACATCATCGACAACGCCAACAAACATACCAAACAGGGTGTGATCAAAATCGAATGCGATTTGGAAAAACCCAGGCTGACGCTCACCATTTCCGACACTGGTACAGGTATGCCCGCCGGTATTCTCAATTGGCTTAACGCACAGGTAGATAGCAGAATGGAATATGCTTCCCTGGAAAATATGCATGGTGTAGGGCTGTTGCTGGTGAAAGAATTCACGCGTGTAGCGGGAGGAGAATTACGTGCAGAAAACGATCAAAATGGTTTCAGGATATATATATCCATTCCCGGGCAGTGGGAGTTTTCGAATATAAAAAGTGAATTTCAAACCAAATAAAATATAACCAGCTAATTCGGGCAATGTTAAAAGCACATATTATTGACGACCACGAAGTTGTAAGAATGGGAATGCAAATGGTATTGACGGATTGCTTCCCGGATATTCAGGTTTCCGATTCCACGACATTTCCGGAAGGGCTGGCAACCATTGCCATCGAGCAGTTCGACCTGATTGTCCTGGATATCAATATCCCCGGCGGGGAGGAAACCAAAATGGTGGACCTGATCAGGCTGCACCAACCCGATGTAAAAATATTGGTATTCAGCGCATTGGATGAAGAAAAACACGCCTTGCGCTACTTACAGGCGGGAGCCAATGGTTTTTTACACAAAAATTCGGGCAAGGAGCAATACGAGGCAGCTATCAAATCGGTGCTGCGCAACGACCGTTACCTGAGCTTTACCATGCAGCAGGAGTTGCTGAACCGCGTCGCACAGCGCCGCTCCCTCACCTCATTGAAAACATTGGAAAGCCTGTCGAACCGTGAAATCCAGATCGCGAAAATGATCGTCGAAGGCAAATGGACGAAAGAAATTGCGATGATCCTCGGACTGAAAGAGAACACGATCAGTACCTTCAAAAAGAAAATATTTGAGAAAACAGGCGTATCCAATGCCATAGAACTAGCCCGGAAATTCAACGAGGCTTACTAATCTACCCCTACCAAACTAGCGGCGTATTCCAATAATCCGGGTTATAATCATAGCCCGGCCAAATCCCTTTTGCGTTCTCGTTCCCTCCCCGCTTCACCAGCCCGTCGTTTTCACAGCAGGCGTTTCCATTGCGTCATATTCTTTCAAATAATAGAAGTAATTCTATTCATAATCGATCATCGACTTCTATTTATTTCTATAACACCTGATCTAGTTTTGATGCCGAGATCAAACCAGTTCATGCACCCATTCTTCTATACCCAATCAACATGCCACTGACGCCCGGCAATGTAAAAAACTCGGAAATTCTGACTACACCCGAATAAACATCAACCCAATAAGTACCTGATTTTTAACACACTTACACACACGACATTCTTTAAATGTCCACCCAAACCCCGATGCCTATGACAAAATAAGAAGCAACTCCAAATCCATTTGTTCATTCAAAATCAAACGATTATGCAAAAACAACTATTAATGTTTTTGGCATTGTTCGCTGTGGTCTGTTTTGGGGCGCAGGGACAAAACCAAACATCAATTTCTGCAAATGCGACTATTCCCGCAACTAATGCGGTCACGGATAAATTTCAAAGTGCCCAGGTTCGGGCATTTGCAGAAAACAAAGGCCAGATCGTCGACATCGGCGGTAAGGCTAACAAAAATGTCAGGTATCTTTTGAATATGCCGGGGCTCAATGTACAGCTTCGCCAAACCGGTTTCAGCTACGATGCCTATAAAGTACAGTCCGCTGGCGGGAATGCCAGCCGTAAATACCATCGCGTGGACATCGAACTGGAAGGTGCTAACCCGGCAGCGAAAATCGTCGCAGCCAAACCGGCAGGCGGCACCCAGAACATGATCAACGAACGGGGGGATTTCCTGGGCATACGCCAGTTCGAACAGGTTACCTACCACGACATTTACCCCGGCATCGACCTTGAATTCGTAGCGGGCCAGGGTAATGGTAAACCGGTGGAGTACAACTTCGTCGTATATCCCGGCGCGGACGCTTCGGCGATCAGAATGCGCTATAAAGGTGCCGATAAAATGGCGCTCAGCAACGGTAAAATCGTGATGAACCTGCGCCATGGCAAGCTCAGCGAGCAAATCCCCGCAAGCTGGCTGACCCAGACGAAAAAGTCGGTGAATGTAAGTTACAAGGCGCTGGACGGCGATTTGTACGCATTCCATGTTCCGGCTTACGACAAATCCAAAACGCTGGTGATCGACCCTACTCCCAACGTGGAATGGGCCACTTACTATGGCGGTACGGGAGAAGAACAGATCCGCTCGGTAGCGACCGATCCCGATGGAAACATCTATGTGACCGGTACCACTACCAGCAACAGCAACATCGCCACGGCCGGAACGTCGCAGACAGCGCCTGGCGGCGATATCGACATTTTCGTTGCCAAATTCAACAGCAATGGCGTGCGCCAATGGGGAACGTACTACGGCGGCGCCGGCAAGGATGAAGGTAACAGCATTACTTATTCCAACGGCCAGGTATATATCGCCGGCGAAACAATTAGTGCAGGCATGGCAACTGCCGGCGCATTTCAGGATAGTCCGGGTCCCAATGGGGTTAGCGTCAACTCTATTATAGCGCGGTTCAACGTCGCTACGGGTAACCGAAATTGGGCGACCTACTATGGCGGCGGCATGACTTCATTCGCAAGCCGGATAAGTGTCGACGCGAATGGAAATATCTTCGTTTTGGGCGGGACTGCGGTAAACCTCTTTCCGCTTTCATCCTGCGCGCCGGGCAATATTGCTACGGCCGGAACGTACCGTCAGGGAAATGGATGTACTAACAGCTGGCTCGCTAAATTCAACTCCGCGGGGGCTAGGCTCTGGGGAACTTTTGTGGCCGGTTCGGATCTCAAAGCAATCGCGAGCAGAAGCAGCTACGCGCTTGACGTTGACGCTGCCGGAAACGTATATGTGGGCGGATCGACTGCGCTAAGCGCCACTTACGATGCCTCCCTGGCATTTGGCGTAGGCGAGGGCACGGCCATCACTACCGACCGTGGCTACCTGATGAAGTTCAACGCCAACGGCGGCCGGGTTTGGGGAAGATTCTACGATGGAACCTTCACGGATCTGAAAGTTGACGAAGCCAATAACCGTATCCAGACGGTCGGGTACACGACGAGTGCGACGGGCATTGCCTCTTCGGGTGCTTACAAAACGACCAAAGTCCCCGCAACCGACGGTTTCTGGGTAACCTTCGACATGAGTGGCCACTACCAGAAAGGGACTTACCTGGGTGGACAGGGCCTCACCTACGGGATGGGGGTAAAAGTCGATAATACCGGCGATGTGATCGTAGCCGGACACAGTACCGCTGCCGGCAACGAACTATCCACCAATTGCAGCTTCCAGACGAGCCCGGCGGGCAACGTGGATGCGTTCATCAACAAATTCAGCGCGTCGTCAGGCCAACGTATCTGGGGCACCTACTATGGAGGCCCGGGATTCGATTATACCGGTTATGTGTCACCCGGCGGAACCTTCGGGATGGACCCGGCTTTCTCTTCCCCGCTGGCTATTACGGAGGGTAACAAACCTGTTTTGGCGGGTTACTCGGGTGCAGGAAGCCCTAACCTGGCTACCGAAGGATCGCACCAGCGCGTGCATGGCGGCGCTACCGACGGCTGGATCGCCAAATTCAATACCGGCGAGCTACCTGCGGGATTCGCCGTAGCTTCTTCCTCATTAAGCCCGATGTCGCAAAATGCCTGTATCCTCGGTATTCCGGGTATTATTACCGGTAATGCCGTGGGCGCAACGGCCCCTGCGAATTACAGCAGAAAGCTGTTCTATCAATGGCAGTCTTCCTCATCGGCTTCCGGTCCGTGGACGGACCTTGCGGGCGAGGTTTTCAAAGACCTGCAACCGCTCGCTTCGCAGACCACCACTTACTATCGTCGTTTGGTAAGGGTCAATACTGATTACTGTAACCAAATCACGGTCGACTCTTCACAGGCTGCGGCTGTGCAGATCAACGCGAATGCATCACCGATCGCCAATGCCGACGGTCCGCAATGGTATGTCTGTGGAGCAGGCTCCAACACAGTTGCTTTGAATGGCGCCGCAACAGGCGGTACGCCTTCCTATTCTTACCAATGGTATGAAGGAAGCACCAGCAATGGTACGCCCCTGGCGACCACCGGCGCATGGACAACCCCTGCCATTACCCGCGCGACTACGTACACCTTGCAGGTAACGGACGCGGCGGGCTGTGTGGATATCGACCAGGTGACGGTCGTTCCGGCTGTTGCCAATGCCGGTGCCGACAAATCCATCTGCCAGGGTGCAGGCGGGGTACAAATTGGTACGGAGCCCGTGGCGAGCCCATCCGTACAATACAGCTGGTCGGTGGTTTCAGGCGGCGCGCTCTCTACTTTGAGCTGTACTACCTGTGCCCAGCCCATCGCCAACCCCGCTGTTGCAACAACGTACCGTTTGACGGTAACCGTAACCCGCAAGGGAGGAACTACCTGTACATCGTTCGACGACGTCACCGTAACGCCGATCACTGCGCCGGGCAACACGCTTGCATTCGCAGGTGCGGACAGGACCGTTTGTAAAAACACCACCATTACCATTGGCGGTACAGCGGACAACACTTATGCCTATACCTGGACTCCGGGTCAATATTTGTCGGCCTCCCAGGTTGCTAACCCTGTTTACAGCTCGGGAACCGCGCTGGTCACCGGCGGGTATACCAATTACACCGTATCGGCGGTAAAAGCGGGTTGCACCTTCACCGACGAAGTGAAAGTCTACTCGATCAACAACCGCATTACCGATCAGGACGAATTGAACTGCGGCCCGATGTGGAGCACCCATCTCGACGAAGAGAATGCCCCGGGCGCAGTTTACTCATGGAGCGTTGTTTCAGGAAACGGTGTGATATTGCAGACGGCCAAAGAAGGCAGGAACGCTTACCTGAAAAGCAACAGTGGTGTCACCAAATTCCGCCGTACCGTAACGCTGAACGGCGTTTCCTGTATTGCCGAGCTGGATGTGGAACCTTGTACTGTTGGCCCTGCATGTGATTTCGACATCGTAACACTGTCGGATCAGGCTTGCCCGAAAGTGTTCGGCCCACTGGCTGCATTGAAGCTGGGTACTACCCTACCTGCTTCGGATTATAACTTCTCATGGAGCCCCGCCAACCTGGTGGACAATGCCCATGCTGCGATCGTAAACATTACTTCTACCGCCCCGGCCACCATCACCGTTACGGTCACCAACAAGTACGATGCATCCATCACTTGCCAGGAGTCTATCGTGATCAACCCGCCGGGATGGTCGCTGCCGGCATTTGTTGCACCGGACAAATATACTTGCCCGGGCACGTCGATCCAGATCGGCGGTACGCCGGTTTCCGGTTTCACCTACGCCTGGACGCCCGATCAGGCATTGAGCGCCATCAACATCGCCAACCCGGTTGCCAATGTGACTGCAACCCAGGCGTTTTATGTGACGATCAAGGAAACAGCATCGGGATGTGTGAACAAAGACACGGTGAATGTAGTCGTTCCGCCTGCGCCTGTGGCCAATACCGGAAACGACCGTGCGGTTTGTAACGGTTCTACCGTAACGCTCGGCTCCCCGGCTCCTGCCGGAACCAACTGGGTGTACTCGTGGGAACCTTCCAACACGGCCTGGACCAATGGTACGGGACCAAGCGATGCGCAACCACAGGTTCAGTTCGCATTCTCGACGCCTCAGAGCTACATCCTCACCGTCACAGACCCATTGACCGGCTGTATGGACAAGGATACCGTGGTGTTGAGAAATACCGTCACTACCGGAGAATATGCCGGTAATGCATTGGCTACCTGCCAGGGCGTAGCTGCGCAACTCGGCCGCGAGGCGGAGCCATTTGCGCAATACGAATGGTTTATGGCCGACGGCGTTACGCCTGCAACCGGTTTAAGCTGCATTACCTGTGCCAACCCGATTGTAACAAACCCCGCGCTTACCACGACTTACACCGTCAAAGTGAGCTACCCGGGCTGTAACACGCCGATGACCGACCAGGTAACATTGACCGTGAACCCGGTACAAGGTTTGGAATTGATTGATAAAAATGTCTGCCCAGCCGGCCCGATCGCGATCGGTTACGGATCAGCTGGCAACCCTGCCGCTCCGGCGGGCGCCACTTACCAGTGGGTACCTGCAACGGGCCTGAGCAGCGCAACAGTCGCTAACCCGACCGCTAACGTTACCCAGGAACGCATTTACTCCGTCACGGTAACACTCCCCAGCGGCTGTACTTTCACAGACGAGGTAAAGGTGACACCTTCTGCCAATGCCGGTTCCGACGCCGTACTTTGCCCAGGCGAGTCTACTACCGTAGGCACACCCGCGATCGCGGGCGCTACCTACTCGTGGACAGGCGCAGGCATCGTAGGCGCAGCCAACGTAGCCCAGCCGACCGTGAAGCCAACGACGACGACGACTTATTCCGTAAGCGTGACTTTGAACGGCTGTACCACCACCGACCAGGTAGTGGTAACTGTGAATTCTCCTGCTGATTTCGCCATCACCGGTAACACTGCGATTTGTGAAGGCGGCGTGGCGACCCTGTCACTGGCTGGTGCCGCTCCTGCGAATACCACATGGCAATGGAGCCCGCTGGCGGGTGTAGCCAGTCCGAATGCGACTTCCACCACCGTTGCTGCCGCTTCTACCCAGACTTACCGCCTGACACAGACCAACCTGAACACAGGTTGCAGCAATTACAAGGAAGTAGTAGTCGTGGTTAACCCAAACACCATTGCCGCTACGGTTGACAATGTTGCCCTTTGCCAGGGTACCTCGGCTGCATTGCCTTTGAATGTGACTTCTTCGGGTAACTACTCGTACGTTTGGGCTCCTTCTGTGGGTCTTTCAAATGCATTTGTTGCCAACCCAACCGTTTCGACTGGTTCTCCAAGAACCTACACCGTGACGGTAACCGACAACACCAGCCAATGTCAGTTGGTGAAACAGGTGAATGTCGCTATCAATGCACCTGAGGCTTGTTTCGCACCGGTAACTCTGACCGGTAATGTGTTCCACGACGCCAATGCATTGAAAGATGTGACTGTCAACAGCACGGCTACCGACCCGTCTATCCCGACTGGTTTGTATGTGACTTTGGTGGATAACACCGGCGCGGCTGTGAAAACGGTTGCCGTGAATGCAGATGGCACTTATGATTTCGGTGTAACTAATCCGGGTGATTATAGCATCGTGTTGCATCAGACCTCGACCGGCTCCACCGTGCCAAGCCTTCCTGCGGGTTGGGTGAACACAGGCGAGAACCTGGGCGCGGGTGTAGGTAGCGATGCAGCTGTAAATGGCATCCTCACCGGCGTAACCGTTGCAGGCACCAATGTGACCAATGCGAACTTTGGTGTACAACAACCTCCTGTAACGACCGGCGGAACTGAGCCTACCCAGCCAAATCCGGGCGGCACGACCACCGTAGATCTGACCTCGCATTTCGGCCTGACCGATCCTGACGGAACCGTGACCAGCATTACGTTTACCGAATTCCCGGCGGATGTGACCACGATCACTATTAACGGCACGACCTACGTAGCTCCGGGCACGACGCCTGGCGCAGGGCAGCAGGTATGGCCGGCTGGCAACCTGACAGTTCCTGCAACGGGTCTGTCTGTGCTGGTTGATCCTGTCGATGGCGGTGCGGAAGTGGAGATTCCATTCTTCGTGACCGACAATGGCGGCCTGGAAAGTAACGTCAGCGTCGTAACGGCTGATTTCACTATTCCAACCGTAAGTCTTTCCGGCAATGTATTCCACGATGCCAATGCATTGACGGATAATACTGTCAACACAACAGGTTCGGTGACTACGATCCCGACAGGTCTGTTTGTGACGTTGGTTGATAATGCAGGTAATCCTGTGGCAACTGTTCCCGTGAATGCAGATGGTTCATACGACTTCGGTGACGTAGAACCGGGTACTTACAGCGTCGTATTGCACCAGACAGCAACCGGCTCGACGGTACCAAGCCTGCCAACCGGTTGGAATAACACGGGCGAGCACCTGGGCGCGAATGCGGGTAGCGATGGAACGGTGAACGGTATTTTGCCAAACATCACGGTAACAACTACCGATGTGATCGATGCAAACTTCGGTGTGCAGCAGCCGCCGGTAACGACCGACGAAAACCTGCCGTCTTCGCCAAACCCTGGCGGTACGGTAACCGTGGATATTTCGGACGATTTCAATTTCACCGATCCGGATGGAACCGTGGAGACGATCACGTTTACAGAATTCCCTGAAAATGTGACTACTGTGACCATTAATGGAACAACCTATGTAGCTCCGGGCGAAACGCCGGGACCAGGAGAGCAGGTATTCCCGGTAGCGGGCGTGACTGTTCCGGTAACCGGTCTGGAAGTATTGATCGACCCGATCGATGGCAACCCGACCGTGGATGTACCGTTCAAGGTAACCGACAATGGTGGTTTGGAAAGTAACGAAAGCTCCGTTACCAAACCGTTCACGACGCCGGTTGTAAGCCTTTCGGGTAATGTGTTCCACGACGCTAATGCATTGACCGACAACACCGTCAATACCACTTCGGCCATCGCGATCCCAAGCGGATTGTATGTGACGCTCGTAGACAATGCCGGAAATCCGGTTGCGACCGTCGCTGTCCAGCCAGATGGTTCATACGACTTCGGTAATGTGGAACCCGGCACTTACAGCGTGGTATTGCACCAGACAGCAGCCGGCTCGACGACGCCAAGCCTGCCAACCGGTTGGAATAACACCGGTGAGCACCTGGGCGCCAATGCAGGAAGCGATGGTACTGTGAACGGTATTTTGCCAAACATCACGGTAACAACTACCGACGTGACCAATGCGAACTTCGGTGTGCAGCAGCCTCCGGTGGCCGATCCGAAGGATTACCTGATCGATCAACCGGTGACGGATGCGATTCTGCCGCTCAACGGATCGCATGTGAGCACGGGTGTGGGCACGACCTCGCCTGACCAACTCACCGGCGCTGACCCTGAGGACGGCACATTGAATGGCGATGATAAGGACCGTACCGTGGTAATCACTACCCTGCCGAACAATGGCGAGCTGTATTACAACGGCGTGCTGGTAACACCAGGGCAAGTGATCCCGAACTACAATCCTGATTCATTGGCCATCAAGCTGACAGGCACAGGTTACACCAGCACCACTTTCGAGTATGCTTATGTGGATGAGGCCGGTGTGCAATCGCCACCTGCGCCGTACACGATCCGCTGGGAAAAACCACTTCCGGTAACGCTTGTATCGTTCACTGCCACTGCGCGTGAAAATACCGCTGAATTGAATTGGGCTACTTCGGAAGAAACCAACTCGGACCGTTTCGAAATTCAGCGCAGCATCGACGGTAAAGCTTGGAAAGAGGTCGGCAGCGTGAAAGCGGAAGGTGAAAGCAAGGTGAGAAAGACGTACTCATTTGTCGATCGCCAACCGGAGATTGGCGATAACCTCTTCCGCCTGAAAATGGTAGACGCCGACGGCACCTTCGCATTCAGCGCCATCAGAAGCGTCCGTTTCGAAAGCAAACTCGAAAGCAGCATTTACCCTAACCCTGTGAGCAACGAGCTGGCGCTCAAAGTGACCAGCTGGAAACAGGTGAAAGCCATCCGGATCGATAACCTCGCAGGTTTGCAAGTTTACAGCTCCGGACCGGTTGATTCGGGTAAGGTAGATGTAAGCAAACTCGACGCGGGCGTGTACATCCTGCGCATCACACACACTGACGGGTCTGTTCACACACACAAATTCGTCCACATTAAATAGTACATAACGCTAACTAATGCAGCGAGACCGCGGTTGGAAATCACTCCACCGCGGTCATTGCTGCAAAATCCGACTTTTTATGAATAGATATTTTTCCAAAAAAATTGCCCGGGGAATCTGTTTCGTCTCAGGCGCACTCGCGCTCTCATTGCAAGTTAAGGCGGACGGGATCGGCTTCCCGACCTCACGTCCGGGAATGATCGGCGCATTAGGTATACAAAAGACTGCCGCCTTCGTGGAACCGCTCAATCAATATGCGTATGTGTATCTCAAAGAAGGAGAATCGCTTAATTACCAGATACAGAAGGCAGGTGGAAACTTGGGTAGCAATGCATTGATATACTCGATTTACTCTCCATTAGGACAGGTAGGAACGGATGTGACCATTCCAAATGCAACCAGCGCCGTCCAGACCGGTACAGTTACCGCAACGGCGGAAACGGCAGGTATCTGGATCGTCAAAATGAACCTGTTCGGCAACACCAATTATTGGAGGTTCGATGTCAATGCCATGGCCGCCGACGGCACCACCCGTATCGGCGGAAGGGTTTACACCGACTTCATATACCCCGTTCAGAACAATCTCGCCAATATTCCCCTGTTCGTACAGACGCCATCCGGTCACCGTTACGATGTAGCCCTGAATGGATACAATGGCGTCAACTCACGGCTTTCATCCGACCAGTACGGTCTTACGTCCGTTGCCAACTGCAGCGAATCGCTCTATCGCAGTGCCGAGATCACCGACGCTTCCGTCAGAAGCTATAATGAGCTTAGTTGCGGCGTTCAAAACAAAATGTTTTTCAGCGCCATCGACGTAACAATGCCCGCAACGGCACCCATGTGGAATCTCACATCCAACCAAACAATCAATGAGTGGCTCAACCCTGCGCTGACCGGACCTGTGGTAAGCGAGCTGGCCTACACCGCCGTCAGCGGTTCCAATCCGATGGCCGGCAATTTTACGTTAAAGGTTGCCGACCACGTTGGTCAGGCGACATTGCTGCTGGACCTGGATAACGACGGGATTTACGGCGGTGCCAATGACAGAAGCATCCCCTTCGGTGTTGCCAATGCGAACACCATCACCGTTCCTTTCGACGGATTAGGCGCAAACGGCTCTCCGCTCGCCGCCGGCAGCACTATGAAAGCGAAGGTTCTGGTCGACAAAGCCGGTGAAGTACATTTCACCATGATCGACGTGGAGGTTCTTGCAGGCGTCAAAATCACCCGGACCACGGGCGAAGCAACGGGTAATACCCTGCTGTACTGGGATGACGCCGCATTATCGGAAGATGGCAGGGATTCCATCACACCCATTAAGGATGGCAGCGCGGGGGTCGATTCCGGCTCCGGGAGCGGTGTACACGGTTGGGGCGGCGGGACCTCTCAATGGGGGAACAACCGCCTGATCGACAACTGGGCATATGCAGGTGCGGCGGCCACCCAGGAGATCACCATTGAAGGCTGCGCGGCCAATGCGGGAACGATCAGCAGATAATCAGCCAATTACCAACCCATTTAAACCAAACATCAATGTACCCAAAACGACAATTGGTGGGCGTAAGGTTGTGGCTTTCGATGCTCTGCCCATTTGTGCTCGCCGCATTGCTGCCGCTGGATACCAGTGCGCAATGCAACTATAACGAGGGCGTCAGCCCTACTTTCAATATTTCGGGAAATAATACGGCCTCAGGCTATACCACCGTGGTCGTCGCGGCGGACGAGGTGGGCAGCATTGCCTACATTTCCGCTGCGGGTAGTGCGAAACTGCCCGCATTGGCAGTCGGAAAATACAATGTGTACTCCTTCAACTACCAGGGCGCGGCCCCTTCCTCGCTGGCTGTGGGCAGTAATGTCTCGGGTTTGCTTTCCGGCGAAACCTGCGCGGCATTGTCTTCGCCGATCAGCATCGGAGTCTGCAAATGCACGGATGAACTGCCGGCATCAGGCCCATTGACTTTAAGCCTTAATGCTTCCGGTCACAATGCGACGGCCGGTTATTCGCAGCAGTATATTGTATTGGGGCCCGATGGCAAAATCGCCAACATTACCAGCTCGCCCAGCTTCGGGTTTACCGAAGTAAATGCCTATACGATTTATGGGATTAATTATAAAACAGGAGGACTTTCGGGGCTTGCGGTAGGCAATGATTTGTCGGCATTAACCGGTGACTGCTTCGATTTGACGGCGCCGGTTGAACTGAATGTTTGTCCCGCCAACGCTATGCCGGTGACACTGATTTCCTTTGAAGCAACCGCCGTCGAAAACGCCGCGCATTTGAGCTGGGCCACCTCCGAAGAAACCAACAGCGACCGCTTCGACATTCAACGAAGCCGCAACGGCAAAGAATGGAAGGTAATCGGCAGTGTCAAATCAGAAGGGGAAAGTAAAGTCATCAGACCTTATTCCTTTATCGATGTAAAACCTATCGCCGGCGCCAATCTCTACCGCCTGAAAATGATCGACCGCGACAGCACATTCGCATTCAGCAGCATTAAAAACGTCCGGTTCGACAATCTGATCGCCAGCAGCATTTACCCCAACCCGGTGACCGATATGCTTAGCGTGAAAGTGGCCGATTGGAAACAGGTAAAAAACGTGGCGATCACCAATCTGGCGGGCCTGAAAGTGTATAGCTCCGGTCCCGTGGAATCCGGCACGATCGACGTTTCCGGGCTCGAACCGGGCATTTACATCCTGCATATTACTGCGCTCGATGGTTCGGACAGCACGCACAAATTTGTTCATCATTAAAAATTTGGGTGTTTCAAAAACATTCCGATCCGATACCGGAATGTTTTTGAAACACCTTTTACTCTTTTACAAGCTTGTAAGTCTCGCCGTTACCCACCTTCATCAGGTAAATGCCTGCGGGAATAGCGGAAACGTCCACAGTTTGCGTACCGCTTGCCGGTAAATGTCTGGTTAACAAGATTTTCCCTGCCTGTGATATGACCCGGATCGTCTGTCCAACGCCGCTTTCGGATACATTAACCTTGACAATATCCCTTGCAGGATTGGGATAAATAGCTGAGGTTACGGAGGTCCCATTTTCGAAGGCTAAGATGCGGCTGTACGAATAGGTGCGATCCCAATCTTCCATTTTGAGGCGGTAATAGCTGCGGCCCGGTAACAGTTCCCGGTCGGTGAAATTATAGTCGTGCACACCTGCCTCGTTGATCGCCGCGATGGTGCCTACTTTCTGAAATTGCCTGCCGTCGGCGCTTCTTTCCAGATCGAAATGACTGGTGTTCTCTTCTTCCGTGGTACGCCATGCGGCAAAGGCCGCGTTACCTTCGTTCCGAACGGTAAATTCCACGAGGCGAAGTGGCAACGCGCCCGCGCGGCTCAGCGTCACATCTCCTGCCGAGGGTTTGTTGTAGACCAAAGCCCAGCCGGCGGGGAGGTTATTGCTTTCGAAAGTTCCCGAGAGCGCGGTCGATTTCAGGATCGTGATCGCGTCCGTATTGCCCGGCACGTAGCCGCCACCGAATGTAACGTTCAGGATGCCCGATAGCGAGGCCGTACCTGTTACACTCACCTGGTCAAATTCGGTACAGGCGGTTTTACCGTTTACTTCTATCCGCAAGGTGGCTCCCGGCAGCATGGTAAGCCCGTTTTCAAAACTGGCGCATCCCGGGCTGTTTCCCGGCACCAGATTGGCCTTGTTACTAAATAGCGCGCCTTTGAATACGCCGCTGCCCTGGTAACGGTTATTATTGTTAAACACATCAGCCGCATTCCAGGTGCCATTATTGATCACAGCATTATTATTGGTAAAAGTCGCCTGGGTGCTGAATGCACCGCCGTTGGTAACCGTTCCGTTGTTGGTGAATGCGAATGCGAGGGTCACCGATCCGTCGGCATTGTTCAATTTGCTCGATGCGCCCGGGCTGCTCACAAGTGCCTGCAAATTCATTTTTCCACCCGGAAGGGTTTCAAATACGTTGTTGTTGCGGAATGGAAAAGTGGGATCGGTATTGTAAAATCCCCGCCCGGCGATGTTGCCGAATCGCACCGATCCGTCGTTGGTAAAATTACTTCTTGGCGTCGCGCCCGTTACCGCATCACACACGATCGCATCGCCCGTTAAACTACTGAATTCCAGCACAGACGTTTGTCTGTTTTCAAAAACACCCCCATTACTCAGCTGCAATGCCGCAGTACCCTGGAAAGCAGCCGCATTGCCCCATACGATCTTACCGTCGTTCTCAACCCGGCTACCCGCTTTTACGACCAGTCCGGCCGATCCGCCAGTCACTTTGTTCAGATACAGCTCTCCGCGCGGCCTGTTTTTAAAAACTACATTACCGTCGAGGTAAACGCTCTCTTTGGAAAATACGCTTCCCAGACCGGTTTTAATCGTTCCATCATTGCTCAGTTGACTTTCACTGGCGGCGTAGAATGGCGACCCGGCTACATTATAAAATTCGAGCGCTCCGTTGTTCACAAACTCGCTTTCGTTCAAAATCATAAGGCCATTTTGCTGCGTGTTGCCCACTTTGATCAGTCCCAGCTTCTCATTGGCCAGCGACGCGTTTTGATCCACCTGAATGGCGTGGTATGGCAAAGGCGACGTAGCTTCACCGATGGAAAGCGAAGCATTATTGACAAACCTCGATCCGGCGTCGCGAATGTATAGCGCAGGTAACGTAGATATGAGCGAAGGCCTGTTCAATGTAATGCCGGCGCCTGGCTGGTTTTCAAAACGGGAGCCCTCCGTAACGGCAATACCGCCGCCGTATGTCCCATCGCTTGCCGAAGCATCCAATATACCCGAATTGGTGAAGACCGATGCGTTTTGCAGCAGCACCGGGATGGTGTCGGTTTGAATAAGCCTCACGGTTCCCCGGTTATCGAACTGGCCTTTTACGAGATGTACACCGCTTTTTTTAGCCTTATCCAGCTTTACGAAGCCACCTGCGGCATTGGTAAACCTGGAATTATCGAGATAAAGTGCATCATTTTTCGCATTATTGGTACCGCCTGCATCTGTAATGCCCGCATTCGTGACGACGGAGCTTCCCGACAGGCGAATATTGTGGCTGCCGCAGTTGTATGCCTGGATTACGCCTCCGCTCTGGTTATCGATGACCGAAGAACTCAGTCCGAACGCAGAACCGCCGATGCGGCCCGTTTTTCCGATAAGTATGTTTTTTTGATTGGTGATATTGACACCCCCGAGGTTGATAGCGTTACCGCCTGTGTTATCGATCAGGATGTCCCCTTGATTGGCAATCAGGGAAGTGGATCTCATCGAATAGACCCCCCGGTTGCTGATCGGTCCCGACTGCCCTATTTTGATCTGGCCTGTATTGTTCAGTTTAGACAATGCGAAACCGTCGCGTGCATTGTCAATCAAAATCAGCCCTGCATTAGACGCGGTGTCGCCTACCACTAATGCGTCACCCGTGATTCTGGCCCGCTGCCCGATCCTGACCTCGCCCGTATTGAAGAGCCCGGGGCTAACCGCAATCCCCGTATTTCCCTGCTTTCCGGGAAGGGCCTGCACGTCGTCGACCGTGATGATGCCCGTGTTTGTAAAACTGGCACCGCTGGTAAAGATGCCTGCACTGATAAGGTTTTCGCCCTCTGCGAAGCCTATCGGGCCAAACTTACCAATCTCGATCGTGCCGTGGTTCGTAATCGATCCTCCGGAGAACAGGAAAATGCCCGCACCCGTCGTGTTTCCTATTGCAATCGATCCGGTTTTATTCACAATAATATCCGGCTTCGCGCCTGCGGGAAAACTTCGGTAATAGCTTGCCGCGATGCCGTCGCCATACAGTGGATTGGTATCTCCCATGATCAGTTTACCGTTTACAATGAGCTGGCTCCTGTCGAACATCCGGATCGCACCATATGTGCCCGAATTGTTGACATGCAATGTGCCGGTCTCCCCGATATTGATTTTCCCCTGTTCGTCCACGTAAATAATCCCCGCGAACACCTCGCCGGTAACGATTACTTCACAACTCGAGTTGATCCCGACAGTCTGGTTGCGGCCCGGTACCTGGCCGGTAGACCACCCGGAGGCATCCGACCAGTTGCCCGACCTTTTCTCCCAAACAGGATATTGCGCGCAGGCGACGAATGCGGAAAGTAATAGCGTGACGATTAGTAAACAGGATTTCATGGTGCATGCTCCGGTTAGTTCAGGAATGGACATACAAAGCAAGCTCAACCATGGTAGGAGCACAATAGCAAATAATTGCTATGTCCGCCGGATTGGGATCATATTATGGTTTATTTATTCGGGATCGGTGGCGCCAAAGGCCTTTATATATTTCTCGATGTACAGATCCTTTGCGGAGCTTTTGTATTGCATGATGAACCTCGGGTGTTCCAGGGGGATTATCTCACCGAAAAAACCATGGTCCCTATTGAGCTGCTCCAGAAACCTGGCGTTCTTTCCCGTCCCGAGGCAAAAGCAGGTGTCCGTAGCGATTCCAAGATCAATTAATTGCCGCATGCTCTTGACTATAAATGGATAAACAGCTTTCGTGAGCGCTGCACTGTCGTAGTAATTATAGTTGACCTCTTTTCCTTCCGGATTGGTCTTCGTGATCGCCAAAGGGAATGGCGAGTTGATATAAAATCTGCTGTAAAAATTACTAACGCCGCCAAATGCATGGATCATCTCGTAGATAAACACCGAAGAAATTTCATGTGTCGGCTTTCCGTTGTAGGGAATCTTGCACTCGCTGACGAGCCGTTTGGTGTCGGTAAAGGGAACGCCTGTTACGCCGGCACCGAACCGGCTGGGGTTGATGCCCAGAATGATGTGGCGCCGGTTGTTATCGTCGAGATACTTTTCCGCGAATGCTTTGAGGTTATCCAACGCCGTCGTTGGCCCGATAAATGGATTGATAACACCGATGCCATCCGGTAAGGACGGACCGGAATAGGCCAACTGCTCATGAAATCGGATTACTTTCTGCCCAAAGGTCATTAATACGGGACTATCTTAGCGTTTCACTTTTTTTATGAAACGAAGATAGTACAAGCCGGCGAATGAACGATCCGCTATTCGCTCCGCAGGCTCTTCACCGGGTTTACCAACGCGGCCCTGAGGGCGTGGCTGGTCGTGAAAGGTAATGACCTAAACCCTATCATTGGGAAGTTCATACCGAATGCTCGTTCGTGAATGACATGGACCAATCTTTCGGCAGCTTTCCGAACTGCTTTCTAAACTCCCGGGAGAAGTATTTCGGGTCTTCGAAACCGACCATTTGCGCGACTTCGCCGACGGTAATCCCTGGCTGTTTCAGGAGTTGCGAAGCCTTTTGCAGACGGACCATTTTGACGAAATCATTGACTGTCATACCCGTTAGCGCCCGTAGCTTTTTGTACAACACACTCTTGCTCATTCCAATGCGCGACACGAGTTCGTTAATCGTGAATTCGCGGTCGCCGATCTGCTCCCAGACGATCTCATGCAAATCTTTTAAAAACGGGTCGTCCTCTTCCCGGGGTTGTGGTTCGTCGGGTTCGGACGCCAGTGACTGCGCATATTTCTGCTGATCGGCCTTCCTGGTTGCGATCATGTTCCTGATTTTAAGTTCAAGTATTTCAATGTGGAATGGCTTGGGAATGTAATCGTCCGCCCCGGCCGACAGACCTTCGATATGATGGTTGACCATGCATTTGGCCGTGAGCAAAATCACCGGAATATGGTTCGTACGAACGTCCGACTTGATATTCCTGCAAAGCTGGATGCCGTCGATGCCAGGCATCATAATGTCACTGATCACAATGTCGGGAATATGCTCCTGTACTTTTTCCCAGCCCTGAACTCCGTTCGACGCCTCGAACACAATGAAATTGGATTTCAACACCTCGCTGCAAAAATCGAGCAATTCCCTGTTGTCTTCCACCAGCAGCACGGAATACTTCGCCGCTGCATTCAATGTCCTCGACACCCCGGCTTCCCCAATGGGTTGGCTGACCGGTTGCACGTCATCCAAGCCATCATTGAAAACAGTTAGCGCGGCATTGAAATGGGTGATACCTTTAAAAAGTAGTACCGAAAACGCGCTGCCCCGGCGCGGGCCCGACGTCGAGCTCCTGACATTGATCGTGCCTCCGTGCAGCTGTACGATCCGGTTGGCCAACGCGAGCCCGATCCCATAGCCCGTGTTGCGCGAGTCGCGCTCGTAAACCTGGAAAAAATTAACGAACAGGTTTTCCAGATGCTCGGGCGCAATCCCCACGCCGTTGTCCGCAATGGTCACCACCACGCACCCCGGCTGCTCGGTTAACGAAACGTCGACGTTACCGCCCTCCGGCGAAAATTTATAAGCATTCAGCAGCAGGTTATAAAACACTTTTTGAAGCTGCCCCGGGTCGTACCATATCGATAAGGTCTCCGCGTTGGAAGTGAACGAAGTCACCACTTGCTTCTCGTCCGCCAGCTGCTCGAACGACGCGACACAATTTCTTACAAATGCGATCACATCGCCCTCCCGGACGTAGATCATCGCCTCTTTCCGCCCGATCTTTCTGAAATCCAGTAACTCATTCACCAGCAGCATCATCTGATCGATATTCCTGCTGGCCGTTTTAAGCAGTTTCACCGCGTCTTCATTAGGGTGGACGGCCCCTTCCAGCCGCTGCACCGGAATGCCTATCAGCGTGAGGTGCGTCCGGATTTCGTGCGAGATATTGGTAAAAAAGTCGACTTTCATCTGGTACAGCTCATTTTCCTTTTTCAGAATTCCCCGAAGCCAGAAAAAGCGGGTAGTCACCCACACCAGCAGGCTGCTCAGCGCTGCATAGCCAACGTAAGCCGGCCACGTATTCCACCACGGATCAAGCACGGTAATATGCAGTTTCCTGGCAACGCTGTTCAGGGTACTGTCCTTACCGGCGGCTTTCACGCACACCACGTACCTACCCGGAGGCAAGTGCGTGATCGGGTAAGTTGTGCTGTGAGCGGCACCTGCAATCGCATGTTCCGCCAGGTGGCCGAGCGGCGCCAGGGGATGAACGGGCAGAGAATGGGCAAATACGCTGTGACAAAATAATAGGGCAATGCAAAACACGGTCTTAACGTGCTTCATGATAGGTCGGGTTTTAGGAAATGATAACTCGAAAAATTTGTGTAATTACTACTACAAATAAAAGTCGATCGAAAAGTAAATAATTCTATCTTTTCTAAGAACGAATTCATGTAACCGAAGGAAATTAAAATCAATTTTCTACCTTTTTATAATCGATTTTCTACTGTTCGATATGAATAAATTCAAAATATTTGCCACTGATAGCAGGCATTAATTCTACACGGCCAAAACATCCGGCAAACCTGTTATCCGAACCCGGCCTCAAACTCAACGGGGCGCACTCCATGCTCGATACCATCTGCGACAAGCACTTCCATCCTATGCATTGTCCTGAAAAACAATACCCTGAAAACAATCGCACGCTTAACTAGTATCAACTTTAAATGAAACCAGCATGAAAACTTTTTATGGAAGGAAGCGAAGCATGCGGGGAATGGAACCGTCGGGTCCGCCCCCGAAGTTCATCTCTCGTATGCGCATGATCGTTCGGTCGATCACCAGGAAACCGCAACGTATCAACGCGCGGTCCGCCCGGTGGGCGGCGGTAGCGTCATTACTCACCATCACGACCATCGCTTTTTCGGTGACCCGTCCTGCCCTGCTGCGTCCGGTGATCAACAGCCTGGAAGCCGCCATTTCTAAACCCCTGAAAAAACTGATGCCCGGGAAGGCAAAACCCTCGGGCGATCCAACCGCACCCGACCCGCACCGGACGATGGCGCCGCAGGGGGCATTTCCGTTGCAACGCGGAATGGCGCTGGTGAGCCGCCTGTCGAACCCGAATGCCGGCGCCCCCGGACAGGGTTCCGACAGGAACGGCTTCGTACTCGGCGTTTACGACGCCCGTAACCCGGCCGGCAATGGTGCCCCGGCAGCATTAGCTAACTGGAACGATGTTTCCAATACCATATTCCGCCATCCCGACTGGACCAATGCCAAAATGGGCGAAGTGTTCGGGATCGAAATCGACAACTCCGTACCGGCCACGCCTCAGGTATTCGTAGGTAGCACGGGAACATTCGTGGGTTATATCAATGGCTCGGCGGAATATGCCGGCCGGACGATCCCCGCGGTGGGGTCCGAGGGCGGTGACGTATTCCGCATCGATGGCAATACCGGGCTCGTTTCCACGATCACCAACGCGATTCCGAGCACCGGTTACCACACCTCGGGAGGCCGCGGCGCCACTGCGATGACGGTGCCGCTCAATACGACGGCCGGTCGTGTCAAATCCGTAGCGATTAATGCGGGGGGCTCCGGATATGCACTGTTCGACCCGCTCGTATTCACAGGCGGGGGCGGAACGGGAGCCGCCGGGTATGTAACGGTTACGGCCGGCGTTGTTACCGGCATTGTGCTGACCAACCAGGGTACCGGCTATGGCCCGGGGCCCGTTACTGTGAGCGTAACGTCCGTAGGTGGCGGAACAGGCTTCACCGGCACGGTAACGATGGGTTATCCTTTACAAACCGGCATTATCGTACCGACTTCCGGCGGTGCAAACTATCCTTTCCTTGGCGCCACGATCATGGGGGATGGCATCGGCGGCGGCGTAGCCACCGCGTTTGCGGGCGGATCACTTACCCAATACAACATCAACGCGGCCGGTCTGGACTACACTTATGCCCCTACCGTTACGATCAACAACCGGTACACCGGGGTCGGTAATGTGGGTTATAATTATGCAAAAAAGGTGGTTTACACCTCCTCGCTCGACAATGGAAACATCTATGC
Source organism: Dyadobacter sp. SG02 (assembly GCF_900109045.1). Taxonomy (GTDB): domain Bacteria; phylum Bacteroidota; class Bacteroidia; order Cytophagales; family Spirosomataceae; genus Dyadobacter. The sequence continues at coordinate 250,427 of NZ_FNYL01000002.1, read as the reverse complement.
GATCGACGCGACTACGGGGACATTCCTGGGCACGCCCTTCGACCACCAACCCGGCATTGCAGACCCGTCGCTGGCCGTAACAGACCTGCGGCGCCTGGCGGTAGGTATGGCCTGGAATCCGAGGGATAACCGCCTTTACTTCTCCCGTCCGGACGCGGTAGGCTATACGACAGCCGGAACCAGTTACAATTTCACCCATAATGAAATTGTTTCCATCGGATTAAATGCGGACGGCTCGATCAACACGGCAGATGTGATCAAACAGGAGGTGCGCCTGCCGGTTACCGCCCTGCAACTCGATCAGCGTTCACTGATCACCGACATTGAATTCACTTCGGATGGTACTATTGCATTGCTGGGTGAAATGTCGACAGGTAACTCCGCATTCCGCTTCACCACATCCGAAAGCCGCTTTACCAAGGGGTCACATAATGCGATCGCAAGGGAATACCGCTTCGACGGCACGGCATGGAGCATGAACGAGGAGTACCACGTGGGGAATACTTACAGTGGCTACAACAATACCGGTGGTGCCGATTTCGGCTACGGGAACTCCGAAAACCCCGAAGCATATTACGATGCGGCCGTTCTGACCGGCGACTATATCGAAGGCTCCGGCGTGGTATATGGTATCCAGGTCAGCCCGCTTTCGCAGGGCAACTACCCGACCAATAGTCCGTTCAGTCATTATGTAATCGATGACAATACCCCCTTTCTCGGATTGTTTGTCGAAAAAACGGGGATTGGCGATGTCGACGTTTTCAGTGGGGTCGATTATCCTTCCCAGGACATTGTGCTGGCGCTGGGCGTCATTACCCAGCCAACCGACTGCGGTACTTCCAATGGTATCATTACGATTACGGGTGAGGGCCTTTTACCCAACACCCCCTACCCTGTTACATATGTGAAGGACGGTGGCGCACCGGTTTCGGTCAGCATCGTGAGCAACGCGTCGGGGATTATCGAGATCACCGGGCTACCGGCGGGGGCCTATACGGGTATACAGATCAACGACCCGCCCACATACACGAGTAACATACTCGCGACCACGCTCACATGCGTGACGCCGACGCCATTTACCTGTCAGGACATCACATCCTACCTGCTTAGAGACGACGATTCGCAACTGTATACTGTGGACCTCCGTACGGGCACCCAGACATTGCTTTTTGACGCTGCGACACTGGGCAACCGCGACCTTACGGCGCTTGGCTACAACCCGGTCGACAACTTCCTGTACGCATCCGTAAGCGGCACAAACGATATCGTACGAATCCATGCCAGTGGTGCAGTGCAGGTGATCGACATTCCGACTTTACCGGCTGATTCCTATGAAGCAGGCGATTTTGCTCCGGATGGCACTTTCTACCTGTATTCGGCATCGGCGACTACGATGTATAAAGTCAATGTATCGACGCTGGCCGTTACAACCATCAGCGTGTCGGCGGCCAATGCCCAGGATATTTCGATTACGCCCAACGGACAAAACATCCTGGCTATTTCCAACGGGAATGGTACGCTCGTGAACTGGCCAATTGCCGGGGGAACGGCCACAACCACCGATGTCGGCCAGAATGGGACAGCCCTGTCCGCGGCTACATTCATCGACGCAACCGGAGATCTGTTCCTGGTGAGTGCGGGCAGCGGCTCCGTTTACGAAGTTCCCGGACCTACTTACCCCGTACCCGGATCATTGACGAGATTGACGCCCAACCTGGCCACGCCATTGACCAATATCGACGGTGCCCGCTGCCCTTCATCGCTGGCAACCACAAACAGTCCGTTGAGCTGCGCTCCTAACCAGGCTTATCTGGTAGTGGGTGACGAAGGTTACAATGGCGCCAACTGCGGCGGCATGAATGCGCACACTGTACTGTCGACCTATGATATCATCACAGGCTCCACAACTACCAGTGCCCAGCTCTTGCAGGACTTCAATGGCCCGCGCACGACCATCAATAACCTGGGGTACAACCCGACCGATAACTATCTCTGGGGCTTCCGTTTCGGGACAAACCAGCTCGTCCGCATCGGGGCCGGAAACGTAACCGATCTTTTCGCCATCGAGGGCTTGCCGGATCAATGCCCTACCGGCACCCAGCAGGACCCCGAGAACAATTTCTTCCATGCAGGCGACGTGAGCCCGGACGGTATTATGTACCTGCTCAATGGTCAGAATGGTACCCAATTGTACCGCGTCGACATTAATCCCGCATCGCCCAATTACCTGAAACTGGTTACGCCCACGCTTTCATTGTCGTTGAGCCCGGGCGCAGGGACTTTGTCCGATGTACCGGATCTTGCGATCAACCCTGTGGACAACCAGCTGTATTCGGTTTCGGCCAACCAGAACCTGATCCGCATCGACGTGAACACGGGTACGGTGACCAATCTCGGCCCTTTGAGTGGCCTTGCACCGCTGGCCGGAGCAAACAGTTACGTCGCCCAATATTTCGACAATACAGGCAACATGTACATTCAAAGCTCCAATAGTGATGATTTGTACAAAATAGCGAATGTCGCCGGTGGCGGTCTTGCCGCTATCCTTTACGACGGCACTTCCGTGGCGATCGGCGGAGCAGGCGATGCAGCACGATGCGCGCTGGCACCCATTGGCGGAATTTCGATTTCGGGTAATGTGTTCAACGACCTAAACGGCAATGTAACCCTCGACGGCAGTCCCGAAGCAGGGACTGACGCCTCGTCGGCTTCGCTGACCGTATACCTGGTAGATGGCACAGGTAATGTGGTCGACGCGGCAGACATTGCCGCCGATGGCAGCTACAACTTCCCTGCCGCTCAGGAAAATACCGCTTACACCATCGTCCTCAGCAACACCGGCGGTGTAACTCCGGGAAGCCCGGCACCGGCTCCTTCCCTGCCCGATACCTGGATAAACACCGGAGAGCGATTCGGAGTTAACAACGGCGCAGGTACCGGAACGGAAACTGCCACGCCGGGAGTAATTGCCGTCACCACGGTCACTTCCGATATCTCAGGGGTCGATTTTGGTATCGAGCAAGGTCCTGAAACAGCCGTTAACCTGCAACCGTCGCAGTCCAATCCGGGCGGCACAACCAGCGTGACGGTTCCCGTACAGGCATTCGTGACGAGCAATGTGGGTGCTAATCCAAACACAGGCGATCCCACACCGGGAGCCGTAACCGGCATCGTTATCACGAGCTTCCCGACAAATGCTACCAGCATTACGATTGATGGAAATGCCTACACCAACGTAACCGACATCATCGACGACTATCCGCAAGGCATCCCGACCGATGCAACCGGCCAGCCGACGGTAACGATCGGGATTGACCCCGTCGACGGGGCTGTCAGCGTCGTAATCCCGATCGCGGCGATCGACGCGGCGGGCGTGCAGGATGCTACCCCCGGAAGCATTACGTTGCCATTCACAGTCGCAGCGACGGTGTCGCTCAGCGGAACGGTATTCAACGATGTCAACGGCCTCAACCCTACCCCGGCCAATACCGTGGACGGTACGCCGGTCCAGTCGCCATCGGGAACGCCGCTGCATGCGAACCTGTTTACCGAAGCCGGCGCGTTCATAGCCACGACGCCGGTCGATGCTTCGGGTAATTACATTTTCAATAATGTAACAGCTTCGACTACGTACCTGGTGACGATCAGCACCACGCCGGCTGCCAGCGGTTCTACGCCGGCAGGGTCTATCGGCTTGCCCGCCAACTGGGTCAACACTGGTGAAAATGTAGGGCTTACCGCCGGAAGCGACGGGACCGTCAATGGCATTTTGCAGGCTGTCGTAACAACGACCGATCTGTCGGATGTAAACTTTGGAATACAGCAAGTACCGGAATCGGACGACAAATCGGCACCGCTGGCCAGCCAGCCGTCGACCGACGCGCTCATTCCATTGGACGGCGGCCTCGCCCCTGCACTTACGGGCAGCGATCCCGAGGACAATACCACCGGTGGACCGCTTCACACCCGGACCATCCTGATTACCTCTCTGCCGACGAATGGCGAGCTCTGGTATGGCGGTACGCAAATCACCGTCGGCGACGACGGCGAGAACCCCGTATCTCCGACCAACCCATTCACCATTACAAACCTGGTATTGGCAGATCTTGAAATCAAACTGACCGGTAGCGGCTATACGAGTACCTCGTTCACCTACGCATACGTGGATAACGCAGGCTTCCCGGACCCTACCCCGGCAACTTACACCCTTACCTGGGAGAATCCGCTGCCGGTAACATTGGTATCGTTCACCGCCGCCAGAGAGGGTAATGTAACACAACTCGCATGGGCTACTTCCGAGGAATCCAACAGCGAATATTTCGAAGTACAACGTAGTTCCGACGGCAACGCCTGGACGTCGCTGGCACGCATAAACAGTGTCGGTGAGAGCACGCAGCTGCACAACTACACGTACACGGACGCGCAGCCACAGCCCGGACAGAACCTTTACCGGTTGAAAATGGTAGATCGCGCCACGGGCGGCAAGGATGGCAATTTTGCGTTCAGCGTAATCCGGTCCGTCGGTTTCGAAAGCGCGTTCAACGCTACATTGTCACCGAATCCGGTGTCGGATATGTTGAAAATAACTTCCGCAAACTGGTCATCGGTCAAAACGGTGAGAATTTTCGACGCGGCGGGCAGGCTCGTTTACGACTCGGGAAGCAAGCCGCAGCAGACGATCAGCATTCGCGGACTCGTGAGCGGCACGCACGTAGTGGTGATTGAGCAGACTGACGGAAAACTGCATTCGCAACGCATCATTGTGATGAGGTAAACGGAAAAATGTCCCGGAGCAAATCTCCGGGACATACAGTAGAAACTATGCACACACTATTTTATTACCCGGGTTTATTCAGAAGACTTATTTAACATGCCCCTCAGTTTACGGAAGAGCTGGTATTTGCTGCTGTTCCTCTCAATATCGGCAGCGGTCCTTTACGGATGGCCTTCCGATCGTACACACACCCGAAAAAGTGAGCCCGACAGCCTGCGCTACCGGGTCGGCGAAGCTCTTTTTTTTGACAAAAGACTTTCCATTACCAATACCAAAAGCTGCGCCAGCTGTCACAATCCCGAGCTGGCTTTTACGGATGGTTACCGCAAATCTCCGGGTGTATTTGCCGATCTCCACGCCCGGAATACACCAACACTGCTCAACATTTCCCGCCAGAATTATTTGAACTGGGCCAATCCCGGCATTACTTCGCTGACCGACCAGATGAATGGGCCGCTATTTGGTAACAAACCCATTGAAATGGGCCTCTCCCAAAGCGACACCGCGCTTCTGGCAAAACTTTCACGGGACCCGCTGTATGCCAGGTATTGCGCATCGCTACCCGATTCCGCCGGAAAGCGCCTCACCTGGGATGCGGTAAAATCCTTGTTGGCTTCGTACCTGCTCACGTTGAACAGTTTTTCGTCTCCATACGATCGTTACGCGGCCGGTCACAAAGACGCCATTTCCGCTTCCGCCAGGCGTGGCGAGCAACTGTTTTTCTCTAACAGCTACGGCTGTGCGCATTGCCACAGGCCACCGACATTCGGGGCGGATTCGACCATGCCCATGCAAGAGCAGTTTGCCAATATCGGACTTTACAATCATCAAAACGGCAATTATCCTTCCGATGACCAGGGCTTGTATGATGTTACAGGAAACGACACCGATAAAGGCAGGTTCAAAATACCTACTTTGAGAAACCTGCGATTTACGACGCCCTACTTCCATGACGGCAGCGCGGCAGATCTGAATGAAGCGTTAACCCTCTTTCAGAACGGCGGAAGAAACATTACCTATGGCGACTGGGCTGGCGATGGGCGGAAGAATCCGTTCAAAAGCCCTTGGATTAAACCCATTTCCATGAACTCCGAAGACAAACAGGCGCTGATCGACTTTTTGCAGAGTCTTAACGATACGATTACACATTCTCCCAAACGCATAGTATTACCTCATGAGGAAATTTCAGGTATGTTTTAATGGCATATTCATAGGGTTATCTGCCCTGATTGCATTGCTTTCTGCTTGCTCGGACACCAAAAAACGGGTCACATCCGCACCTGCGGACGCATACGCGCAGTCGGCCCAGCTGATCGAAGAAGGCGATTCTGCCGATGCGGTAATCAATGAATTAATTGAATATCAGAACCTGATCCGGAAAACATTGAAAGAACCTGTTCCCATTCTGCCTTTGCAACGGGTTTTGAGCGAGGAAGAAAAACAGGTGCAGAAGATCTGTATGCAGGACGGCACTTTTCTTCAATTTGTGAAGGACAGTACGGGAAAGGCGTATCGCAATGAAGTGTTCGGCATTTACCCGGCCCGCGAAAGCGACCTGACCACGGCGCACAAATCCATTCTCTCGCAAGGTCCCTGCTACCGGGTCGAGATGTATAATTTCGCCAAAAATATTACGACGATCGCGCTGGTATCCGTCCGGCAGGCACGTGTGTTCCAGGCGGCACATTATGTAGCCATGCAACCCGAATTACCTGCCCATTTGAAACAGCTGGCCATTAAACTGGCCGTCGCCAATGCCCGCGTCCGGAAAGCCCTGGGTGTGAAACCCGAGGAAAAAGATGCATTGATGGCCGACACCAAGACGGCATTGAACCAGAGCCGGTGCGAACGCAGCAAACACCTCTGTGTTGCCCCGACATTCGTCAAGGACCAAAAGGCATTGTGGACGATTGTCGACCTCACCGACCTCCGGATCGCAGGTTTGAGATGGACGAATCTGGGCGACACCCCTACCGTCACCACCACATTCGCTTCGGAACGCAGGGTACAGAACGAGGCCATTACCAATTGTTTTTGTAAAACCGAAACCCGCCTCCAGCGCAACGATTGGACCTTGAATTACATGATCACCAGCAACGACGGCCTTCGGATTTCCGACGTCGCTTTCAAAGGCAGAAAGGTACTCGATAATGCCAAACTGGTCGACTGGCACGTCAGTTACAGCAATACCGACGGCTTTGGTTACAGCGACGCCGTGGGTTGTCCCTATTTCAGCTCCGCGACGGTAGTGGCGGTGGAAGCGCCCAAAGTCGTCGAACTGACGGAACAGGGCAAGCGGGCAGGCTTTGCCATCGAACAGTATTACCGTAGTGAAGGCTGGCCTTCTCCCTGCAACTACGAGTATTTCCAGCGCTACGAATTTTACAACGATGGCCGGTTCAGGGTTGCCGCGGCAAACATCGGTCGCGGATGCGGGAACGACGGTACCTACCGGCCTGTCTTCCGGATCGCGCTAGCGGGCAAAAGCAATGCTATCTCCGAGTGGGACGGCAATGCCTTCCGGCCCGTTTCCAAAGAAGGCTGGCGGTTACAGGGGCCGGAGACCCGCTATACCAACGGTGCAATGCTCCGGATCGGAAGCGACAATGCTTCCATGCGCCTGGTACCCGGCAACGGACAGTTCGGCGACGGCGGCCGGGGAGATCACGCCTACATTTATTTTACAGTCGATAAACCCGGAGCCGACGAGGGAGCAAGTGACTTGCCGACGATCGGGCCATGCTGCAATATCGACTACCGCCAGGGGCCGGAGAAGTTCATCGAACCTCAGCCCGAACTGCTCGCCAACCGGCGTGTGGTCGTATGGTATGTTCCTCAAATGAAGAATGACGACACCAAAGGAAACGAGTATTGCTGGGCCAAAGCCCGGCTGGTCGACGGTGTTTATCAAACCGAAGCCTATCCGTGCATCGCAGGCCCGATGTTTATCCCCGAATGATCCTATGCTGCATAACATGAGACGATTTATAATTGTGATCGCAGCTGCAACGCTGTTGGGAAACGCCGGATGCCGGAAAAACGAGACGACGATCAATGAAACGGGCATTACCGTGATCGCCGAATGCAAAGGCGCGCCCGGATACCTCCCGCGTGCGGGATTCCTGCCCGGTAAACCATTTGGTTTCAGCGTGGCCGAAAAAGGGACGACCGGGCTTTCGCTGGTACAATTCCCCTCACCCGGAGTACCTTACAAGTCGTTCCGCCTGCCCGGATGGGATGCAGCCGGGCATCTCGGAGCGGTCGTCACGGATCGGCTGGGCAACAGCTACGTGATTCCCAGGCCTTTTATCAATACCCTGAAAAACGACCCCGGAAAGCAGAATACCATTTATAAAGTGGATAGTCAAACGGGAGAAATGTCCGCCTACATCACGCTCTCGTCCGAAAAACAGCCCCATTCGGGTAATCCTTACGGACTGATGGGCCTGGCTTACGATTGCGAAACCGACATCCTTTACGCGACTTCCGTCGCAGGCAGCGACGTGCGTGAGGAAGCGGGAAGCATTTACGCCATTTCAATCGGCAGCGGCCCCGAAGTCATCGCCACACTGGCAGGCATCGACGCGATGGGAATCGGATTATGCTACCTCGACGGCCAGAAGGCATTGTTCGTAGGACGCGCCCGATCCAGCGAAATATACAGCCTCACCCTCTCCCCCGACGGAGGATTCGAGGGCGAACCGGTCAAAACCCTCACGCTCGAAACACTGGGCGACCGCGGCGACGACAAACCCCGCAAGATCCGGTTCGACACCCGCGGCAATATGCTCGTCAGCGGCATCAGCTTCAACTTCAACCTGGCCAACTCAGCTGATAAAAAGGAGAATATTTACACGTTTGGATATGATGCTGCGGTGCGGCAGTGGAGGCTTTTGAATATCAGGAAGGGAGTTTTGTGAGGGGGCTTTGCTCCCACCCTGCGCCTGATCAGAGCTACCTCAACACTGCGTAAAAGCTATTTTCTAATTGGACTAAGTTGCTAAATTACTATTTGTCTATTTTTAATACGTCACGCCTCACCCACTTACTTTCTTAAATCACAGGTCTCTAACAACTAACAAAGCTTCTTCAAATTCATCTAAATCGGAATCATTTGCCCATACTTCACCATTCCTCATCGCATGAAACTTAACATTCATTCCAAAATCTGTTTCGCTAACTATTACTTCTAAAATAGCGTTAGTCGACAGCCCCTTCCATTCTTGAAACAACAGGCCCGTAAAAAGCAACGATTGAATCAAAAAATCATCTTCAATATAGTCATCGACATGAAAAGAATTCACAAAGCATTCAAATCCGGTTTTATCCTCAAATTCTCGTAACTTAATATGCCTATTATTTTCATACAAACTTTTTAGGATATAACAATCATCGACCACCACAAAACCACCAGAAATCAGTTCTACCAAACGATCATCAATAGAATTGCTTATCGTTAGCATTTGATTAACCAAATAAAACATTTTTCTATTTAATAAATTCATGGTCTAATATCCTAAATATTTAATCCTTTCTTCCAGTAGCACCTGGCAATAGGCGATAATTACCCCTTCCTACATATGAAAAGCCCTCAAATCCATCCATTAGGACACACTTTTAGGGCTTCTTGTTTTCTCGCTTTTTACACATTTTTACAAACGAACCGCATTTACGAGCTGTTTGAGCACTTTACGGGTGGAGTCGGCGCTTAGATAGACACATATCGCTTCGTATCCCACAAGGGGCTTGTATCGCTCGCATTCTCGTTCCAACGGACTGTTTCTACTTACTCATGTAGATTATGGTCTCTAAGATATGCTATTCCCAAATCGGTAACATAATAGCCCCACCAGTTTTGGGCATCTGGCTCGACAAATTCAGTATAACCTAAATATTGCTCATCCACAAGTTTTTCTATCGTCTGCCTAAATCGTTCGCCCTGATCCTCAATCATATAATCCCAATAATTTTGATCCATCCAAAATCTTAGAGTGCGATAACTCACCCTATTCTTTTTTGACAGCACTAGCGGCAAAATCCTTTCTATATCCATCTATTAATCTGACTTTCAGTAAAATTAACCATCTGCCGCTATTGCTGCCTCAATTGCATCCGGATGATATAATAAATTTTCATACCCCCTAACATACAACCCATATTCTTGTAATGTAGATCCATGTGCAGCGTCATACGCAACGGAGTTAAATCCATTTCCATTGACACAACCGTTTGAAGCACCGGAAATCCGCTCCTAAAGTATTTGCAAGTGACCGTTCGCCAAGTACTTTTAAAGAGTTTTCACCAGCACTTTGCAGCAAGTTCCGACCGCTCTTCGCTACGCCAAATTCACCGGTAGGATTTAATGCCTCCAAGCGAAAATTTAAAACCTTAGCCGGTTTTAAAGGGGTAGTGAAGCAGGAGCCAGGATCGCAAATTCAATTTGTACAGGAGAGACTGCGCCGGATGCCAATGTCTGACCATTGGGACCTGTTGGTGGCGCAACCCAATTAGTCTCCATTGCCCGCCTCCATTGTAAACCCAGCTCCCGGCCTCTTTATTACTTGCCGGGTATTGCCAAGGTGGTCTTTAAGATAATATTCGAATGAGTAATCATTGGTAGTTGCGCCGAAGGCAATCAATAGGCCCCAAATAACTATGTAACAAAGCTTTTGTCAATAATAACTTCTCGAAAAATCGAGAAAATATTTTTGGAGTTTTTCACTTAGAGCATCAGACACCAGTTTTCTGTCTATATTTTTACTTGTGTATAATATTTCAAGAACTCCAATTTTTAATATATTTATAACCTCCAAGTTACTGCTTTCCCCGATTTTATTTATAAAAGCAAATGAATTATTTACAATGTCGCTAGTAGGACTTTTCTCTATTTCACCGCTTAAAAATGAAGCAAATTCATTCATAAATAAATACACTTCACCGGGAAAGTTATTTTCAAATTTAAAAACACATCGACATTCAGGAACCATATTAAATAACAAATTCACTAAACTTTGGCTAATAAAATAATCAATCTTATTTAGTTCATCCATGTATTTTATTTTTAGTTTTTTCCACTTATAAGCAGTTCAATTAGATAAATGTTAAATAATTTCAAAAAATATTTTCAGTTACAAAGTACTTGCTTATTCGAGACCAAAACAACTATTTCAATTTTCTTTTTAATTAATTGTATTTAACATCGCAAAAACCGGCAAATTACTTCAAATCGAGGTGTGCCTGCTTACTGGTAAATCTACCTCAGTCGCAGGTTTCGTCCTCATGACCCATACAGCACCTATTTTAAGAAGGAGGCTACATTCGAAAAATGCCAATAAAGACGTCGATATATATTTAGTTCGGAGTTAAACTAACACCAGGGGATCGCGGTATGATGCGGCAGTGGCGGCTTTTGAATGTGCGGAAAGGGATTTTGTGAAGGGGGCTTTCTGAACCTTCTGCCGAACAACCCTGTCCGAAAACGGACGGTAAGTCTACCTGAAACAGCCCCAGGAGGCGCAGAACGCTGGTTTGAGGTTTGGCATAGTACTTTACTCAAAAACTGACAGGTTCCAACCGCTGCCGTTATGCTCCAAAACTACTTAAAGATCACCTGGCGTAATCTGACTCAGAACAAGACGCTGTCGTTTGTCAACATATCCGGCCTTTCCCTCGGGATAGCTTTCGCGATTCTGATCGGCATGTGGATTCAATATGAAACGAGCTATGATACGTTTCACAAAAATCTCAACCGGCTGGCCATGGTGCAGCGGCATCAGATGATCAATCACGAGAAAGTCACCGCGAGCGGCGTCATGCTGCCGCTCTACGACGAGTTGAAGGCAAACTATCCTCAGATAAAAAGCATAACAAGGTCGATCAGTACGGAGTCGGGCCTGGTCGCAGGGACCAACAAATTCAATAAAAAAGGGAATTACGTAGATCCCGATTTTCTGACCATGCTAAGCTTTCCGCTGGTGAAAGGGAATCCGGAAACTGCGCTGAATGATCCTAACTCGATCGTCCTGACAGAATCGCTCGCGAAGGCGCTTTTCGGCGCGGCCGACCCGATCGGAAAGATCGTCAAGGTCGATAATGCATACAATGCCCAGGTCACGGCTGTCGCAAAGGATGTTCCCAAAAACTCGTCGTTCTCCTTCGAATACCTCATTCCTTTCGAGTTTTTGGTGCGGAACAACCCGTACGTTCGGGACAATCGGACGAACTGGGGCAATAGTTTTCTTCAGACCATGGTCGAACTCAAAGAAGGCGTTTCGATGGATGCTTTTTCGAAGGAAATAAGCCCGTTGCTAGCCAATAAAGAGACGAAAATCAAGCCTCAGTTCCTGTTCCTTCACCCGATGGCGAAGTGGCGTTTGTTTGATGATTTTAAGAATTGGACAAGTGCGGGCGGGCGGATTGCTTACGTGCGGCTTTTTGGCATCATCGGTGGTTTCATTTTGCTGATCGCCTGCATCAATTTCATGAACCTGAGTACAGCCAGATCGGAAAAAAGGGCCAAAGAAGTCGGTGTCAGAAAAGCTATCGGCTCGTTGCGGAAGCAATTGATCGTTCAGTTTTTAACGGAATCGTTGTTCACCACGTTTCTGGCATTCCTCCTGGCGCTCGGTTTAATCTGGACATTACTCCCGTATTTGAAGAACATCGGTCTCGAAAACATCCGTTTCGATTTCAGCAACGTACAGTTATTGGCGGCAGTGTTTATGGTGTGTGTTGTCACCGGAATCGTTTCGGGAAGTTACCCGGCGCTGTATTTGTCCTCTTTTCTGCCTGTCAAGGTATTAAAGGGCCCCGGGCAACAGGCGGCCGGTGCCGTGAGTTTCCGAAAGGTTCTCGTCGTGTTCCAGTTTGTCATCTCTATCGGGTTGATCATTGGTACGGTCATTGTTTTTCAGCAGATAAATCATGCCAAAAACCGTTCCGTAGGCTATGACACGAACAATTTGATCACTTTGACTGCCACTAATGGCCTTCTGACCCATTACAACGCAGTGAAACAGCAACTTTTGAATTCAGGACACATACAGGCCGTGGCGAAGGTGTCGAGCCCCATGACCAGGGTGCAAAACGACTGGAACGGTTTCACCTGGGAAGGGAAAAATCCCAACGAATCTCCTTTGCTGGACCTTATTTTGACCGAATGGGATTATGAAAAAGCGGCTTCGCTGAAGTTTATAACCGGAAGGCCGTTTTCGCGTGAATTCGGAACTGATTCAAATGCTGTGATCCTCAACGAAACAGCCCTCAAACTGATGGGTTTCAAAGACCCGATCGGTAAGACCATCAGAGACGGCGACCGCGTGCTAAACATTGTCGGCGTCATTCAGGATGTTGTCATGCGCGATCCGTTCAAGCCCGTTCCGCCCGCAATCATCCAGTTTTCGCCGGATTATCATCAGGTGGTGCTGGTACGGTTGAAACAAGGCGATGATTTGAAAAAGACGCTCGCAACCGTCCGGCGAATCATTGAAAAATACGATCCGGCATCTCCTTTCGAATACAGTTTTGTCAATGAAGAATTTGACACCAAGTTTGCAACAGAAAATCAGGTGGCTACACTGACCGGTATTTTCGCCGGACTTGCCATCCTGATCTCCTGCCTGGGATTGTTCGGATTAACGATGTTTATGGCCGAACGCAGATCCAAGGAAATAAGTATCCGCAAAGTGCTGGGGGCCTCCGTTCTCAATTTATGGCTCATGCTCTCACGGGAATTTATATGGCTGGTAACGATCGCGTGCCTCATCGCCTCGCCGCTGGCCTGGTGGGCCATGAGCAGATGGCTTGAAAAGTACGACTACCGCATTGAAATTGGCTGGCCGGTCTTCGCGATCGCCGGAACGGCCGCTGTCGCCGTCGCCCTCGCTACAATCAGTACACAAGCCATCAATGCAGCCATCGCGAACCCGGTCGAGAGGTTAAAGGCCGAATAGAACCTTCTTCGACAGCCGGTAATGGATATACGATCCATTGCCGGCATGCTACGGCGTGATGATGCCTTATATAAAAATGCCTGATATTCAGAATCTTTATCCCCTAATTCGCAACGTTTTCAAAGACGGCATTGTCTGTACAATAGAGACATTTAAAGTTTTATTTGTCTTTTCCGGAGATTACTGGAATGTCATATCCATTCACATTTTCCCAGCTTGCTATGAAAACTTTTACGCTTGCAATTTGCCTTTTGTTTTCAGCGCTTGTTTCCTATGCTACCGTTCTTAAAAGCGGTTATCCAGGTAAAGTTATTAAAGCTTCCACCGCAGTCGGTCACCACAATTCCGGGGATGATGCCGGCGCCTTCAAGCTGTGCTTGGAGGCAGAAGATGCCGACGGCACAGGGCCGGTAAGTGAAGACCCCAACGCCTCAAACAGCAAAACGCGCGGGGAGCGTGACAACTGGGATTATTACGTTGATTATACGCCGAATGATGTCCCTGCCGGAAAATATCAGCTTACGATCCGTTATTATGCCGAATCTGATGCAACAGTGAATGTCGCGGTTAATGACGGCTCCACCTTCGCGGTTAATCTGCCGGCTTCACATTCCTGGAATATTGCCTGGGCAGAGCATACGATTGAGCTGACGCTCAATGAAGGGCATAACAAAATCCGCATCCAGGAGCAGTATGGTTATAACGTCCGGCAGGATAAAATCTGCCTGACCAAAGTCGGCGAGCCGGTAACGTGCAATTACTCGATAGGGACGATCGTCAGCAACAATCACCCTTCTTGCGGGCAGGGAGTGGGCGTAAGCGCTGATTGTTTCGGTGCCGGTTGCCTGGGCCTTAATTACAAATGGAGCGGGCCGGGCGTCGATATTTCCGGTACAAATGCAAACTATATAAACTTCTACGCCCCTTCCACCAACGGCACACATACCTATACCATGACCACATCCAAGCCAGGTTGTGCGGAAAGTGTCCGTGAATTTTCGATCACGGTTAGCGGTTGCACGAACGTGCCATTCACTGCCTGCGTGGAAGCGGAAAACTCGAATGGCAACGGGCCGGTTACCGGGGACCCCAATGCGTCGAACGGAAAAACCAGGGGTGCGGAAGATAACTGGGACCATTACGTAGAATATGCTGTGAACGGCGTACAAACAGCAGGCTTCTATGAACTGACGTTACGCTATTATGCGGCCGGAGACGGAGCGGTGGACATTATTGTCAACGAAACAGACTTGGTGCCCGTTGTCGGATTACCAGCCACGCATTCCTGGAATATCGTCTGGGGAGAGCGTACCGTGACTGTGCATCTGGCCGCGGGGGACAACAAAATCCGCGTTGCAGGGTTGCCGGGTTACAGCCCTGTTCGTCAGGATAAAATTTGTGTAGTTCCCAGCGACTACCCCGGTACGTCTCCGTCCTGCGACTTCAATGTTGAAGCCAAAGCCGTCAGGATATCGGAATCATGTCAGGACGCCGTCGCGATTTACCCGCTTTGCTCCGGTCCTGACTGCGAATCGGTTACTTATCGCTGGCGCGGCCACGGTATCGATGTGGAAGGAGAAATTGTGCGTCTGCCCCCTCCGGGAATGAATGGCACATTCGTCTATACCGTCACTGCCACCAAAAGTTTGTGTGTGCCCAAGACCGCCACAGTTGAATTTACCACCACCGGCTGCGACGCCGGCGAACCATTCAGCGCCTGTGTGGAAGCGGAGCACTCCGCCAGTAACGGCCCGGGTTCCGACGACCCTAATGCGTCGAACGGCCAAACCAGGGGAGCAGAAAACAACTACGATTATTACGTCGATTATGCGATCAACGATGTTCCGGTCTCAGGCACATACCCTGTGACACTGCGGTATTACGCGGCACAGAATGCCCGGGTAAACGTTAATGTGAACGACGTTTTTTCGGTGCCTTCGCTGTCACTCCCTGCCACCAACAGCTGGAATATCGTTTGGAGGGAAGAAACATTTCAAATCACTTTGTTAAAGGGGAACAATGTCGTTCGTATCCAGGGACTTCCCGGCGCGGCTTGCCGTCAGGACAGGCTTTGTGTACATCCTGCCGTTTCCAATATGCGAATGGCGGCGCCAGAGGGCATTGAAGCGCAAAATCAAGATCCGGCGCTACAAATCTTCCCTAACCCCGCACCAGGAGAATTCAAGGCCACATTCTATTTGAAAATCGGAGAACCTGGCACAATCCGGGTCACCGATGTCCAAGGCAAAATCTGGCATACACAGCATATCAAGGGCAAAGGCTCGCACGAAGAACGCATCAACCTCGGAAATGCGCCATCAGGCATCTACTTGCTGCAAGTGAAGAAGAACGATTCAGTGGAAACGAAAAAAATACTTGTCGTGCGATAGTTTTAAAACGCGTTATACGCAAAGCCCCTTCAAAAAGCCTGGCTTTTGGAGGGGCTTTATGATAATTGCATAAAACTTGCACCGACGACTTTCAACCCGTCGCGAAAGCGTTTCCAAACTCTGAAATATCTGAATTTCCCCTCTAATGGTGTTCCCATCATTTTTCCTTTTGCTGTCATTGTAACGATGGTAAGTGCGGTGTCTCCAATTATTTTAATCTCATCAATGATGGTTGAAGCGTCTTCAATAATCATTGTTTTTGCTTTATGTGAATCCAAGTCCATTTGTTTGGTCAGGACTTGTCCTGTCGGCGCAACTGCAATTAAATCATCGTGTAGCAGTTGGTCGAGCATGTCCACGTCGCTCACAAGTTGAGCCGAAAAAAGTTTGTTTTCAGCCTCAATAACTTCTTGGCTGGTAATTTCTATTTTTTCCATATTTCGATTTTCAGTTTTTTTCTTTGAAACTTTCTGTACCATTCCGGATCGTGGCAATTTGAATTCGGTACCACGATTCCACATCTCATAACAAAACCGTTTGAATCCATTTGGCATGGCATCGTTTTTCGCGAAACAAAAGTATAGCGGCTGATGAAAAATGGTTGTCGGTAAAACTTGAGATTTTATCTGATTTGCTGACCAGAATTTTGAGAATATCTGCACTTTTTGATTACATACGCACAAAAAGAAAACCCTGCAAATAAATCACTTGCAGGGTTTTAACATCTTTTGTCTATGTAGTCAGTACGCTAGGACTGGTCCCCGCTGTTCTGCTTCGGTTCGAAAAGCATCGCTGTACAAAAGCAGTTCTTGCAATTCTTGCTGAGCAATGCAGCGTGGTTCACACAGCTTTTACAACCCTCCCAAAACCTCGGGTCCTGTGTTATCTCAGCGTAAGAAACAGGTTCGAACCCAAGTTTAGAGTTCATTTTCATGACTGCGCTGCCAGTCGTAATGCTGAAAATTTTAGCGTCCGGGTAAAGAGTTCTTGAAAGGTCAAAGATCCGTTGTTTAATCTCCCAGGCCACGCCGCGCTTTCGATACGCCGGCGAGACGATTAGACCGGAGTTGGACACGTACCGGCCGTTCTCATATACTTCAATATAGGAAAACCCGACCCATTCATTGTCCTGATTAATGGCGATAACCGCCTTTCCTTCCCTGATCTTCTGAGCCAGTTGCGAAGGCTCCCTTTTTGAAATCCCGCAGCCCCGGGCAATAGCCGAGTCATACATTTCCTGACAAATTTGCTCGGCATAAACCAGGTCAGCCTCCGTGGCCAGCCGGTAGACGATTTGATCTTCCGCAGCTTTCTCCGGCTCGGTACCGGACACTTCAGTCGAGGTATTGCCGGTTTGGGGGCTTAGGAAAAGATTATAAAAGTCGGCAGGTACAAATGATCTCAACCGCTGCCTGCTCTGGTCACTCTCTGGCAAAAATCGCCTGAACGACTTGATAAAACTCAGTTTCGTAAACAGCCTGATCTTTGGATTTCCGTGGTGAAGCAACACTTGCGCAAGCGCGAAACATTTTTGCGAAAGTTTCAGGTCGTTTTGATCGACGGCCAATTTCGCAACGCAAAAAAGGCGCTCGATGGAGGGGCGGACTTCACCGGCTATGGTTTGATGAAGATTCTCTGAGCGAAAATGGGCAACCCTTCCAAACATCAACGGCAGCCCTTTACCTAAATAGTCCATTGTTTAGTAGTTAAATGTCAACCTTGATACTACAAAACAACGGCCCCAAAACACACCAAATCATAACACGCAATATATCAATCAAATACAGACACCTTCAATTAAAAAGCCACTTTACCGACCAGATCAAAATGATAAATTATCTCATTTTAGAAGGCCTGCCGCCGGCCTTCGTTTCAGGCATTTTCGGTCACTTCTGCCTCCGCCAGCTTGAAGAAGAAGGTACTCCCCGCACCCACCTCGCTTTCTAAGCCGATCGACCCGCCCTGTGCCTCGATAAATTCCTTGCTGATGGCAAGACCAAGTCCGGTTCCGGATTTCTGGCTGCCTGGCACCTGAAAATACCGGTTGAAAATCTTTTCCCGGTATTTTAAATCAATACCCTGTCCGGTGTCCTGTACCGAAAAGTTCACCATATGCTCATCCAGACCGATCAGGATAGCTATCTCTGCCCCTTCTGTCGAATAGCGGATAGCATTGGTCAAAAAGTTGATCAACACCCAGGCAGTTTTTTCCAGGTCAGCTCGAACAGCAGGTACACCTGGCTGAATATGCGCGATCAGGCTGATGCCCTTTTGCTCTGCCTGTAACCGCACGGCTTCCAAGGCATATTCACAGATCGTTTCCGGCTTTGCCGTCTGTATGTTCAATTGGATGTTACCGGTCTCCACCTGGGACATATTCAAAAGCTCGCCCGTAATTTTCAGCAGCCGCTCGCTATCATCCTTAATGGACTCGATCAGCTGTGCCTGCTCGGCATTGACTGTTCCGATGCTCGGCGATTGCAGCAGTTGGAGGCTGATCTTAATGGCAGAAATAGGTGTTTTAAGCTCATGGGAGACAGTCGCGATAAAGTTGGTCTTAGCCGAATCGAGCTCCTTGAATGGTGTGACGTTTTTCAGCAGGATAACCTTGCCAATGCAAACACGTTCTTTTTCTCCCGTCGGTACGATGCTGATATCGATCACCTCCTTCTCAAAATAGCTTTCCTTCTCGTCTGCATATATTTTCAGGGTATGGCCGTCTTTCAAAACCGCATCTTCCCCTGCTTTACCCTGCCCGGCAAGCGTCCTGACAAGGTCGTTTCTTTCAGAAAGCTCCTGCACCGAGCGCCCGATCATTTCGCTCATTGAAAGGCCTGTGATCTTGATCGCTTCCTGGTTGGCAAACAGGACGATACCTTTCTGGTCCAGCCCGATCACCGGCTCGTGCATATTGTTAATCAGCGCTTCGGTCCTTTTCTTTTCGATCAATAGCCGGGCCAGGTTGCTATCGTCATACTCTTCGAGCTTTTCGGCCATAGCATTAAAGGCCTGGCCAAGTTGTCCGAATTCATCCTTACGGTCAAAACGGACCCTGCGTGAATAGTTCTTGGCCGCGATCTGTTTGATGCTATCGCTGAGTTCCATGAGGGGATTGGCGATATTTCCAGGCAGGTTTACAAACAGGGTCAGCGCAATGATCGTGCAGGCCGTCGCGGTAAGCACAATCCAGAGGATAGCCGAGTTGACAGTCCCGTTGGCAACATCGTTTTTGGCCCTTATCGCCTCCATATTGATCTTGATCAGTCCCAAAATATCTTCGCGTAACAAAGCGGGCAGCGTGTCGGCATGTGCGCCCGCGCGCAGCAGATTAAAATGCCTTTTCACACGCTCGGTCGCCTGCTGCTCTCCGGGTTCTGTGATATTGCCGAATTGTTTTTGAAGATTTGTCTCGAAGGAAACCTTTGCCCGGGGTTCATCGATATGGTCCAGGGCAAGCATCATGTTCCGGGAATATTCCAGCGTATTGTAATTATCGGCAAGGATATTGGCCGTCTCGTCTTTGAGCTTGTACACGTTGCGCGAGGCCACCAGCGATTGCAGCACGATCAGCACAAACAGAAGCCCCAGGCCTAGTCTTAATTTTGGTTTAATACTCATTTTCTTAACAGGAAAGGCTCACGACAGAATGACAAGGTCAATGTCTGAGCTGGTTAGTTTTTTCAACAGGTTATTGAACAAGTTGGTCGCCAAAATCACCCTGATCAGGGTAATGTGCGGTTTTCCGATACAAATGGTGGTGACTTGCCGCTGCTCTGCGGTCTCGATGATGGCGCGGGAGACGTTCGAGCTGGAAACGCGGATGATTTCGGCCCCCATCTCAGTGGCCAGTTTGAAATTATTGATCAGGTGCCGCTGCTTGTCGAGCGGTATCCGGTCGCGGCTTTCGGCGGGCGTCTGCACGTACAAAAGCAGCCATTTGCTGTTGTAGTAACTGGCCAATCTTGCCGTTTTACGGATCACGTGTTTGGCGGTGACCTCATTGGAACTGATGCAGGCCAGGAATTTTTCCCTTCGCTGCGCGACCAGCTTCGGTACTTCGGTATCCACCTTACGCTCGACCTGGCTTGCCACCTCCTTCAACGCCAGCTCGCGCAATTGCAGAATATGGTCGGAGCGAAAGAAGTTGGTCAGCGCGGTCTGTATCTTATCCTGCCGGTAAATCCTTCCCTCCTTTAAACGGGTGATCAGTTCGTCGGCGGTAAGGTCAATGTTAACCACCTCGTCGGCCGCGGCCAGCACACTATCGGGAATGCGTTCCCGTACTTCCACACCGGTGATTTGCTTGACTTCCTCGTTCAGGCTTTCGATATGCTGAATGTTGACCGCACTGATCACATTGATACCGGCATCGAGGATTTCCATCACATCCTGCCAGCGCTTTTCGTTCTTGCTTCCTTCGATATTGGTGTGGGCCAGCTCGTCGACGATCACGATCTCCGGCCTCAAACTGATCACAGCAGGCATGTCGAGCTCCTCCAATTCCTTGCCTTTGTAAAAAAGCTTACGCCTTGGAATGACCGGCAAACCTTCGAGCAGATCATGCGTTTCCTTGCGGTTATGCGTCTCAATGAAGCCGATCTTGACATCTATCCCGTTTCTGAGCAGGGTATGCGCTTCTTGCAGCATGCGATAGGTTTTACCCACGCCGGCACTCATCCCGATGTATATTTTAAATTTTCCCCGCCGGGATTTTTTGATCAGGTCAAGGAAATGCTGGGCATTAGGGTTGGTCTCTGACATAGCTGAATTAAATGGAGGTTAGAAACAAAACAACCTTTCGGGTGTTTGCCCGAAAGGAATTTGATTATTAAGCTGTTGCTGGCAGTATTCTATGTTAATTTACTAAAATGAAACCGCGAGTGAGGTGGTTACGAAACTATTGTTCTTACTGGTCGGGCCGCTGCGCTCAGTAAAGATGGCATCCTTACTGCTCAGCGTACGCGCCTCGATTCTCCAGAGCACATTCTGCATGACGGCATAGTCCAGGTTGGCCGAAAATCCCCAGGTCTTGAAACCCTGTGGTGTCCCTGTGGCAATGATCACACCCTTTTCATCCTGAAAATATTCGCCTCTGGCCGCCACGTTGATTTTTGAAGTGGGTGAATACCGGACGATCATCACCGGCACCAGCCAGTGATTGGAACTGCTGCTACCTTTCTCTTTGCGCTCGGTACCATAGTCAAAACCGGCTGTTACGCCCCACTGCTCGCTCAGCTGGAAAATACCGTACACATTGTGATAATAACGCATCTGACGAACGCTGTCCGGCTTGTCGTTGCCTATGAACGTACTGTAATTGAGCGTTACCGCTGCCGATGGCTTGTAGGTAACCTGGGTACCTAATGCGGGTGTGGTATTGCCATCCACCCTTTGAATGCGCTGCCAGCCGTTCAGGTAGAGGGCAGCGAGGTACAACTTACCGTCGTCTGTCGTATAATTCAGCTTGGCGCCCGACTCGAAATAAGGCGAGTTTTCGGCGACCAGGCTCCGGGTCAATGCCCAGTTATCCTTGCCGATAGCGCTCTCAAATCCGATATGGGAAGGCATAATACCCGCATCCAGCCACAGGTTTGCCTTTTTGGCAAGCTTAATCCCGGCATTGGCCTCATAGATGTTGCGCAGCACGCCCGGCTCGGCGGCATAGTTGGCGTTCATATAGGTACCCACCGCAAGCGCGAGGTTAGCCCGCACGCGCTCACTCGTGTAAGCACCCTTGATAAAACCCAGGTTCAGGTTTACTTCCCCCGCGCGGTTGAAATTGTAAAGAAAAGACGGAGCCGTATTGTTCTTGGGACGATTAAAATCATGGTTGTAATAGGCTTCCAGGTACCCGCTTACGGTAAAGGACGGGGCAGTACCGGTAGAATCCTGGGCTTGCGCAGTCTGAAAAAAGGCCAGCACCGAGGCCATTAAGAGAAATTTTTTCATCGATTGGTATGGAATGGGTGGACCGGAAAACCTTGCGGCATTTCCGGCCACAGAATTGTCAAATGCTGCGAATGCCTGCCAGCAACAGCATTACTTGATCTGATCCAATGCCAGGTTCAGCTCCAATACATTCACGTGCGACGGACCGAACATCCCCAAAAACGGACCCTGGGTATGTTTTTCAATGAGGTCTACGACCGCGCTTTGAGAAACCCCGCGCACTTTGGCAATGCGCGCTGCCTGTACCTTTGCACCGGCCGGGGAAATGTCCGGGTCCAGGCCACTACCGCTGGCAGTGACCAGTTCAACGGGGACATCCTCTTTTTTCACGCCCGGATTGTGTACCAAAAACGTATCCAGACGTGCCTGAACGGTTTGCAGGTAATCCGGGTTAGATGGCCCTTTGTTACTACCGCCGCTACCAGCCGCATTGTAATCGACTGCCGACGGGCGCGAGTTGAAATACTTGTCATCGGTAAACTGCTGGCCGACGTTGGCATAATACTTCTTGCCGCCGGCTGTTATCACTTCTCCTTTTCCATTGTTGGGGGCAAGTTGGGCTATCGCCCAGACGATCGCAGGGTAAACCACACAGAAAAGAATAAGGGTGGCTACGGTAAGCCTGATTGCAGGCAACATATTTGTTTTCATTTTCTTGTATTCTTAATCTTTTAAGAAGACCGGTCCCGTTTGGACCGGCTTGACTATTAAATCCAGATGCTGACGACCAGGTCGATGAGCTTAATGCCTACGAACGGGATCAATACGCCGCCCAATCCGTAGATCAGCAGGTTCCTGCGCAGCAATGCACTTGCGCCGATGGGCGTATACTTCACGCCTTTGAGCGCCAGTGGAATCAGGATCGGGATGATCACCGCATTGAATATGATCGCTGAAAGAATTGCGCTTTCCGGGCTGTTCAGGTGCATGATATTCAGGCCTTGCAGCGCGGGAATGCTCGCGATGAACAGCGCCGGGATAATGGCGAAGTATTTGGCCACGTCATTGGCAATCGAGAAGGTGGTGAGCGTTCCGCGGGTCATTAAAAGCTGCTTGCCAATCTCGACGATTTCGATCAGCTTGGTCGGGTCGTTGTCCAGATCGACCATATTCCCCGCTTCTTTCGCTGCCTGTGTACCGCTGTTCATGGCCACGCCTACGTCAGCCTGCGCCAGGGCAGGCGCATCGTTGGTACCGTCGCCCATCATCGCAACCAGCCGGCCTCCCTCCTGTTCTTTTTTGATGTAATTCATTTTATCCTCAGGCTTAGCCTCGGCGATAAAATCGTCCACACCGGCTTTCTGCGCGATAAACCGGGCTGTGAGCGGGTTATCGCCGGTTACCATGACGGTTTTCACACCCATTTTCCGCAGGCGCTCGAAACGCTCGCTGATACCCGTTTTGATAATATCCTGCAACTCGATCACCCCGATCACCCGCTCATTTTCGGAAACCACCAGCGGCGTACCACCATTGTTGGAAATTTCCTTCACTTTCGATTCGATTTCCTCAGGGAAACGGTTGCCAGCACCTTCGGTCAGCTTCCGGATCGAATCAAAGGCCCCTTTTCTAATGCGGATGTCGTCGAAGTCCACCCCCGAGCTGCGGGTTTCTGCGGTGAACTGGATGAATGTAGGATTGTTCAGATTGTAGCTGGAAGGCGTCGCATGGGCCAGTTCGAGGATAGACTTACCTTCCGGTGTCTCGTCGGCAATCGAACTCAATGCGGCGGATTTGATAAAATGCGCTTCCGTAATGCCGCGTGCCGGGTAGAAGTTGGTTGCCTTACGGTTACCGATGGTGATGGTACCGGTTTTATCGAGCAATAACACGTCGACGTCACCTGCCGTTTCGACGGCTTTCCCGGATTTCGTAATCACATTGGCCCGTAGCGCACGGTCCATACCGGCAATACCGATGGCCGAAAGAAGCCCGCCGATCGTGGTTGGGATCAGACAAACAAAGAGCGAGATAAATGCCGCGATTGTGATCGGCGTATTGGCATAAGTCGCAAATGGCTGCAAGGTGGTACATACGATCACGAATACCAGGGTGAAGCCTGCCAAAAGGATCGTCAATGCGATCTCATTGGGCGTCTTCTGACGCGTTGCGCCTTCCACGAGCGCGATCATTTTATCGAGGAAGCTTTCGCCTGGTGCCGTGGTCACGCGGACCTTAATGCGGTCGGAAAGCACTTTTGTACCGCCGGTTACGCTGCTTTTATCGCCACCCGCTTCGCGGATAACTGGCGCGGATTCACCAGTGATCGCACTTTCATCGATTGTCGCAAGCCCTTCGATGATCTCGCCGTCCATAGGAATGTTGTCCCCGGCTTCGCAAATGAACACGTCGCCTTTTTTCATTTGAGCGGACATCACCTCGCGGGTGGCCACGTCAAATCCCTGGGCATTGTTCACGACCAGCCGGGCGAGTGTCTCCTCGCGCGTTTTGCGAAGGCTGTCGGCCTGGGCTTTACCCCTCGCTTCGGCGATTGCCTCTGCGAAATTGGCGAAAAGCAAGGTGGCAAAAAGGATCAGAAAAACGATAAAGTTATAGACAAAGGAGCCTTGCGCGTTTTCACCCGCCAAAATCCAGAGACTAACGATAAGCATTACAACCGTTCCGATTTCCACCGTGAACATCACCGGATTGCGGAACAACAGACGAGGATTCAGTTTAACGAACGATTGTTTTATCGCTTCGTTGACAAGCTCCTTTTGGAATAAGGATGCACTTTGATTTTTCATTTCAATATTAATATTACTTCATGGAGAAATATTCAGCGATCGGGCCGAGTGTCAGGGACGGGAAGAACGAAAGGGCCGCTGTGATAACGATCACCGCAAGGACCATCAGGCCGAATGTGGCCGAATCCGTTGGCAGGGTACCCGCACTTTCAGGGACATATTTTTTCTTCGCCAAAAGACCTGCGATGGCCACCGGGCCGATAATTGGCAGGTAACGCGAGAGGATCAGCACGAAACCGGTCGTAATGTTCCACCATGGGTTATTGTCTCCAAGCCCCTCAAAACCACTACCGTTGTTGGCGGCCGACGAAGTATATTCGTACAGCATTTCGCTGAACCCGTGAAAACCAGGGTTATTCAGGTTGGCCGAGGTAATCGCGGGGAATGCGGCCGCGAGGGCCGTTCCAGCCAGGATCATCAGCGGGTGCAGCAGGGCGACGATCATAGCGATCTTCATTTCGCGCGCCTCGATTTTCTTACCAAACAGTTCGGGAGTACGACCCACCATCAGCCCACTGATGAAGACCGCCAGGATGACAAAGACGAAGAAATTGAGAATGCCCACGCCACATCCACCATAGAACGCGTTGGTCATCATAGCCAGCAGCTCGGTCATTCCGGAAAGCGGCATGGTGCTGTCGTGCATCGAGTTGACAGAGCCTGTCGAGATAACGGTCGTCGCTATACTCCAAAACGCGGATGCAGCGCTGCCAAAGCGGACTTCCTTGCCCTCCATGGCGCCGGAGGAGATATCAACCCCCATTTTGCCAAGTGCAGGGTTGCCATTCATTTCCCAAACCATCGTGGGAATTGTCAATAGCAGAAAACCAACGGTCATCACCCCGAAAACCATCCAGCCAAATTTCTTTCTGATCAGGAAATACCCGAATGCAAAGATCATCGCCAATGGAATGATCATCTGCGAGAACATTTCCAGCATATTGGTAAAGTAGTTCGGGTTTTCGAGCGGGTGCGCGGAGTTCGTACCGTAAAAGCCACCACCGTTCGTACCCAGGTGCTTGATAGCCACAAAACCTGCTACCGGACCCGTCGAAACCTGGACGGTATCGCCTTGCATATTGATCATAGTATCCTTTCCCTGAAAAGTCATCGGGGTACCGTTGAATGCAAGGATACCGCCTACCAGGATCGACAAAGGCAATAAAATCCGGGTACATGATTTGACGAGCAATGCCCAGAAGTTGCCCAGCTTCTCGGTGGTGCGGTTTTTCAATGCGATAAAAATGATCGCGGCCGCGGCCATACCTGTACCTGCACTGACGAATTGAAGGAACATCAGAAACAGCTGCGAAAGGTAGCTTACGCCACTTTCACCAGAGTAATGTTGCAGGTTACAGTTGACTATAAAGGAAATGCTCGTGTTAAAAGCGAGGTCGGCTGTCTGGTCGGGGTTGGCATCCGGGTTGAGCGGCAGCCAACTTTGGTTCATTAAAACGAAAATCCCCAGCAGGAACCACACTACGTTGATCGTCAGCAATGCGAACATGTGCTGCTTCCAGTTCATTTCACGTTTTTCATCGATACCGCTCACTTGATAGAGCAGCTTGTCAAGAGGATTAAAGACCGGGTCGAGCAGTGTTTTGTCCCCGGCGTAAACTTTTGCGATATAAGATCCGAATGGGATTGCCAAGACCACTGTAATGGCAAACATGGCAATGACGCCCAATAATTCTGTATTCATTTATCAGAGATTTAGTCCGGTTTTGGCCTTAGTTTCCTTCGTAGCCATTTCCGGTCAGGTTAAAATTTTTCTGGTTTGACAAGTACATAGCACATGTACACAAACACGAGGATCGCGACGATAAATAGCGCTGCCATAATCAGATTTTTTCAAAGTAGTTTACCGAACCGTAGAAGAGTGCGAAGCATAAAAGCCCGGCAAGAATTAAGAGGATTGTTAACATGATAAAAATGGATTGGATGAATATTATAAGCATTTCGGTTTCGATTAGTTAAGCCGTTGTTTCCTGTATTTACCAAGGTTGTGCCAACCAAAAGAACAAATCATAATCAATTGTTTTACAGATAATTAAGTGAATTTATCAGCATTAAGATGTTTAGGAAATACTATCAAAATGATAGGCCGCTATCAATCTGAAAGCCCTATCCGGTCTCCACGGTGATCCGATATTCCTGGATTTTACGGTATAATGTCGCTATCCCGATTTCAAGCAGCCTGGCCGTCTCGCTTTTATTACCCTTGCAATAATTGAGCACTTTCTGAATATGCAGCTTTTCAACGCTGGCCATCGAGAAGGCGGACAGTTGCGGATTACGATAAGACCTATGATTCTGTATATCCGGTGACAGGCATTCACTGGTGAGTTTGCCGTCGCTGATGATCACAGCGCGCTCAATGGCGTTTTTCAGCTCGCGGATGTTGCCCAGCCACTCATAGGTCTGGACCGTTTTTAGAAAGCCCGGCGTGTATCCGAGGTTTTTCTTGTTGGTCTGAGCGCAAAAATGGCCCAGGAAGTGGTCGACCAGCAGCGGCAAATCTTCTCTCCGTTCCCGGATAGCGGGCAGGTGGATCTCAAAGACGTTCAGTCTGAAATACAGGTCGTTGCGGAACCTTTCATTTGCTGATTCCAGTTTGAGATCGCGGTTGGTGGCCGCGATCAGCCTGAAATCCGACTTGGTCGGTTTGGTGTCCCCCAATTTGATAAATTCGTGGGTTTCAAGCACGCGCAGCAGTTTTGCCTGCATGTCCAGCGGCAGCTCGCCGATCTCGTCCAGAAAGAGCGTTCCACCATTGGCTTCTTCCAAAAGCCCTTTTTTGTCACGCATCGCGCCGGTAAACGCCCCTTGCTTATAGCCAAACAGTTCGCTCTCGATAATATCCCGGCCCAGTGCGCTGCAATTCAGGGAAACAAAATGCCTGTCTGCCCGGCCGCTGCCATAGTGAATAGCCTGGGCGAACACTTCCTTTCCGGTGCCGGTTTCGCCCGTGAGCAGCACGGCGGCATCTGTCGCCGCGACCCGTTTCGCAAGCGCCAGTATTTCGCGGAAAGGCCGCGAAATGCCAATAATCGAATCAAAGGAGAACTTATTGCCAACAAGCGATTCGAGCCTTTTAACCTTGTGGCTCAATTGGCTGCGTTCGGCCGTTTTGGCCAGAAGCGGCAAAATTTTGTCGTTGTCATCGCCCTTGACGATGTAGTCGACCGCGCCATTTTTCATCGCCTGAATGCCGTCGGCGATCTTGCCGAAAGCGGTCATGATGATTACCTCGATAGCAGGCCTAAGTGTTTTGATCGTTTTCACGAGCTCTACGCCATTACCATCCGGAAGCCTGACATCGCTCAGAACGATATCAATTTCCTGGTTTTGGATCATCTGAACGCCTGACTTCACATCCCCTGCCTGATAAACCTCGTAACCCTCGGCTGAGATCACCCGCGCAAGCAGCAACCGCAGCTTATCCTCGTCATCGATCAGCAAGATTTTTTTCATTTTCCATTGGTGTTTGCCAATTCCTGAATGAAAAATTATTCCCGATCGGACACGCAAACCTCAACACATTCAAATGCAATGGATTACCATTGAGCCGCCCTGATAACGGGCCCGCTGCCTCCTATCAAAATGATAGGGTAACACCATTTTTGATAGGGCGGCCCGGCTTAATGAGGGGTGTCCTGGAAAAATTGCGCCGACAATGGCCTGTCAGGAAAATGTTGTTGGTGTATCTGACGGATCAGTGGTTTGAGCACCGATTGCAGCCAGTCTATATTGGTTTTAGTTGTCGCGGATACGTAAACAACGGCTTTGGGCCAGAAGCCTGGGGGCAGCGTGGTAAGGGCTCCTGACATACTGATCGTGAAGGAATGATCACCCGAAGATTCCAGCGCCGTAATCTCTTCGCATTTATCCACCTTATTGAATACCAGGATTGTGGGAATATCCCCTGCCCCGATATCCTGCAATGTCTTACAAACCACGGCTAAATGCTCGCTGCAAGAAGGACTGGAAACATCCTCGACCAACAGGAGTACGTCGGCCTCGCGGACCTCGTCGAGGGTCGATTTGAAAGATTCGATTAAAAGTGGCGAAAGTTTACGGATAAATCCCACCGTGTCGGAGAGCAGAAAGGGCACCCCCCAATGCTCTACCCTTCTCACGGCCGTGTCCACAGTCGCAAAGAGCTTATCCTCGGCATTCATGGAGACCTTCGAGATTACATTCATCAGTGAGGATTTGCCGACATTGGTGTAGCCCACCAGCGCCACGCGCACGGTCCTGCCCCGCTCCTGACGCCTTATCTGCGCCTGCAAATCCACCCGCCTGAGCTTTTCTTTCAGCACCGCAATACGGGTTTTGACAAGCTGCCGGTCGGTTTCCAACTCGGTTTCACCCGGGCCGCGGGTGCCTGACGTTCCTCCTCCCTGCCGCCCCAGGTGCGACCACAGCCCGGTGAGCCTGGGGAAAAAGTAGCGGCAGCGGGCCAGCTCCAAAGCGAGACGTGACTGCTGGCTTTGAGCCCTGGATTCAAAAATCTGCAAAACGAGCAACGTCCGGTCCATTACCCGCACCGGCGAAAACAATGTTTCAAGGTAGCGGAACTGCGCCGGCAGCAAATCGTCGTCGCAGATCACCACGTCCACATGCCGACTGGCCAGAAATATCCTGATCTCTTCCAACTTGCCTTTGCCCATGTAGGTTCGGCGATCGGGCTGCGACAAGCGCTGCGTAAATCTGGCGACTGTTGTAATTCCCTGCGTCCGTGCCAGAAAGTCCAGCTCGTCCAGGCATTCATCTGTCTTGCCGACCGGCTGCCGGCCCGTCGCGACTGCGACCAGCACGGCAACCTGCATGTCGGCTGAGACTTTATATAACGTTGAGTAATCCATAGTTAAAAATTGGAATGGTTATGATGACAAGCCGGCCGATCACGGCTGCTGAACCGCCGAAAGGTTTGACACGATAATTGTGGCGACGCACATTAAAAGCCCGAACTTGAACCAGGCAGTGACCATCTGCGGCTTGATTCGACGGATAGGCCGGTCTATTTTGAGCCGGTCGATGGCCAGCTCGATCAGGGTGAACGTTGCATAGAGCCCTGTCAACAATGCCACATCCCGCCAAACCGCCGCTTTTTCAAGTTTGACCGCCTCCTCGTGAAAAATCCCGGGATCTACCCAGAAGGCGTCCGGCAGCGCAGGCAGCACCGACCAGCAATAGCAGATTGCCGCCAGCACAAGCGCGGCCGACAGGCCGTCAAGGGTTCTGACCTGCCTTCTGATGCGTTTTTTTACATTCATTTCGGTTACTGTTAATGTTCACCTTCCGACTCGTTTTCTATCTCACCCGGCTCCTCGGAAGGCTCCGGATCATCTTTACCGGGTAAATACATAACTATCATATGTTTGTTTTAAACTTTTGGGGACGAGCTTTTCCCAGCGCGTACGATCTTTTTCAGCCCCGTTTCTCTTAATGGAAGCCAAACTCATGCCGGAAAAAACAAAAGGAAAAATCGGCCTGTAAATGAAGCTCTTAGACTTTGCAGCTAATTCTAAAAATCTATCAAATTGATAGCCGGTTATCAAAAAAGAGTGACCAATTGTAAAAATTGATCACTCTCTTTCGTGGTGCATCCGAGGGACAAAATCGAACCTTTGGCTCAAAGATTTGAGGAGACTAGTGGCGTTAATTGATGGTATATTGCCCTAGCGCGCCCGCGCTGCCGCCTCCGGTGTCACAGGCGTAAAGAAGTTGACCAGATTGCCGTCCGGATCGCGGAAAAGAAGCGAACGGTTTCCCCATGGCATGGTCGTTGGCCCTTGCACGAGTGCTTTGCCGAGGTATTCAGCAAGTCGCCCGTAATGCGCGTCCACATCGTCGACCAGGAATTCGAGGATTACCGATCGGTTTGTCGACGGCATGGCCACGCTTTCTCCACCAAACAACTGCAAAGTGCGCGTACTGCCAATGGCGAGAACCGCTACCGGCGTGCGAAACTCGGCGAAATCCTCGTTGTACCGGACGGCAGGGAAGCCGGTAATTTCCTGGTAAAAATCAACAAGCCGATTGATATCGGTGGTAATGATTCGTGTTGAAATGAATGTCATAGACTGGCTTGGTTAGTGTTTGATTTCCAAAGAAACAATCACCAACTGACAGCCGTATGTCAGTAGCTGATTCCAAAAAGCGATGGCGTCGTTACCGGCAGGTCTGATAGCTAGGCGGTAGATGGTACCGTATTTTTAATCTGCTGCACACCGATACTTCCTGAACCGAAACTTCTAAGTGAGTCATTAGTTTTGATGGGACATTGCATTTTACACATCAGTAGCCGTCATCAACACATTTCCAATATCATACATCAAGATGCCTTCCCAACTTTGTTCTGAACCAAACCAGAAAGGCATGAAAAACTGGAAACACGCAGTGTTACTGTTTCTATTTCTAATCTTGATCGCCCATGTTAGAGCGCAAACACTCGGCCTTGACCCGGCAAGCAGCCGTTTTCTCATTAACCCGACAACCAATGAACCTTGCCTGGACCTGATCGTTCACTCTTTTGCAGAGCATGAAAAACGCATTGCTCAACATGCGGTGATGGACACCGTTACAAAGCCAAAAGTGCATAATATCGCGGCCAAAGTTTACCATATTACGGCTGGCAGAATGGCCGAACGGCTAACACTGGTGATTCGAAATCCGGCAGCCTTATCGCCAGGTTATGCGTTGAAAGTCGATGGCCAACTGGTGAATACCCGTGAGGATATTCCCGATATCGCTTATTTTCAATTGAACGGTGAAAAATGTAATGCAGCGGCTTTGCTTCCATTCCGGAGCGATTCCACGACAGTTTCATTGTTTGATCATAACAAACACCTGATCAGCCAACTGCGGATCTCATGGATTTATCCGAGGCCGGAACTGTTTTATGTCGATATCAGGCACCATTTTGCCGCCGGCATTCAGGATACTGTCGAGATCCGGAAGTTTATGCATTTCTTCAACAAAGCCCCCAATAAATATTCCCATCCCAATGCCGTGCCCGATTCACTATCCATAGCAGAAAACGAGCTCGTCTTCGGGTTCAAACGGGCGTACTACGATGGGAAAGTCAGGCCATCACGCATTTCTTACAGGGTCGGTGAAAAGGGGCAATGGGTAGGCACAACCAGTGAGATTACACCTAACTTCTTGCTAAGGCATGTGAAGGGTAACTGGCCCTGGCTCGTGGACGGACGATACGAAATCCAATACAGCTATACCGGGAATGCAAAAAGTTACAGCAGTTATGCATTTACGATAGACCACACATGGCTAGGCAGTTTCATTTATAATGCTAAATCACTGCTCTGGCTGATGGGTATGGTCATGATGAGCAAATTATGGTTTACGACTATTCTGGCATGCCTGGCGATGTATTTTTATTTCCGAAAAAGACTGCGAAAATCGCGTGATCAGGCGCGGAAAACCAACCTTGAATTACAATCCATTCAATCGCAACTCAACCCTCATTTCGTATTCAATGCGCTCGGTTCGCTGCAAGCGCTGATCAATCAGAACGATGTCGATCGGGCCAACAATTACCTGACTGGATTTAGCCGCCTGCTGCGGAATACGCTTCAAAATTCGGGGCGCGAAATGGTGCCCCTGGATGTGGAAATGGCGAACATTGAAAACTACATCCAACTGGAACAGCTCCGTTTCGGCTTCCGTTACGAAATCATTGCGGACGAAGGTGTAAGGCACATGCAATTAGAAGTGCCTTCACTGCTGATGCAACCAGTAGTGGAGAATGCGGTAAAGCATGGCATTTCGGTAC
Organism: Dyadobacter sp. SG02; assembly: GCF_900109045.1. GTDB lineage: Bacteria > Bacteroidota > Bacteroidia > Cytophagales > Spirosomataceae > Dyadobacter. The sequence continues at coordinate 217,818 of NZ_FNYL01000002.1, read as the reverse complement.
TTGGGGCAAAGGGAATGCTGCAAATTATTTTTAAAATTGAAAACACAAATCTGGTGATCACTATCCGCGACAATGGACACGGATTTGACACCAGCCAACCAACCACGGGCAAAGGCCTCTCGCTCACGCATGAGCGGATCAAGCTTTTGAACAAACAAAAATACCCCATCACCATGCAAATGATTTCCGCGAAAGAAGGAACGGTGGTGATATTGACATTCAAAAATTGGCTCAAATGAACGCGATCATCATCGATGACGAAACGAACAATATCGAAAACCTGCGGGAATTGCTAACACGCTATTGTCCCGCCGTGACAGTGGCCGGCCATGCAGGAAATGCCGACGCAGGTATTGAATTGATTCTGAATGCGCGGCCTGAGCTGGTTTTCCTCGACATTCAAATGCCTGGTAAAAATGGCTTTGACTTGCTCAAATCGCTTCCGACGTATGATTTCGAAGTCATCTTCGTCACCGGTTTCGAACAATACGGCATTCAGGCTATCCGCTTTTCAGCCATCGATTACCTCTTAAAACCGATTGACCCGCAGGAGCTGCAACACGCCGTTCGGCGTGCGGTCGGAAAGATTGAGCAGAAAAAACAGAACGCTCAACTACACAACCTGATGAGTCTGCTTATGGATTCCAGACAGAAGTCAGATCACCGGATCGCACTTTCTTCCGCCAAGGAAACGCGATTTGTCAAAACTTCGGAAATCATCCGATGTGTAGCCGAGAATAATTACACCACATTTTTTCTGCGGGGCGGTGAAACTTTGCTGGTATCGAAACCCATGTTTGAATTTGACGAAACCCTTACCGGATATGGTTTTCTTCGCTGTCACCATTCCCATCTGGTAAACAAGATCTACATCAAAAGTCTGTTAAAAGAAGATAGCGGTTATCTCCTGCTGGAAGACGGCACAAAGGTGCCCGTCTCACGAATGAAGAAGGATGCGGTTCGGCTCGCCTTGCAAAACGGGTTATAACGGCCCGAAGAATTGTCATTGCTAATACAGTTTTAACCATAATTAGTGGTAAACATCAGCTTTGAAAAGGGCAAGGCTAGGCGGAACATCTCAGGGCGCCGGTTTACGTAAAAATATACCTTATTTGTGTAGAAATATACAGGTTCGTTTCCTCGGATAGTCGCGATCTTTGTGTTGTAATAAATAAGTCAACATGAAAAATCCGAAGCGCATGAGCATTCTCAGGAGTGCGACAAGGAGCAAGATTCTGAAAACCGCATTGGAAATTGTTAAAAGCGATGGCTGGTCGGGGTTAAGCATGCGGGGGATCGCTGAAAAAATAGCATATACCCCACCCGTCATATACGATCACTTTGAAGGAAAGGATGCCATAATTGCCGAGCTGACCGCCACCGGGTTCCGCAAACTTTACGCAGCTATCAAAAAGGCCCAAGCCCTTGCGCTACCTGCTCAACAGCGACTGGAAGCCATGTGGAAGGCATATTGGAATTTCGCTGTTTCGAACAAAGAGCTCTATCGAACAATGTATGGTGTGGAGGTGAGTTGCAGCGCTATGAAAGAGGGTTTTCACAAAGCTTCTGAAATTCCGGGGCTATTCAGCGAGGTAATCAGAGAAATCTTGCCCGCCAAAACGGCATCGGACGATCTGGTCGACGCCAAATACTATATGTTTTGGTCGACCGTCCACGGCCTGATCGCTATTAACCTGGTTAACAAGGGAATGTCCGAGCAAATCAACCAGATAATACTGCACGAAGCACTCCGGGCACAACTGGCGATGGTGAATGCCTGATCTAAAAGCTGAATAACAAAAAGACCGTCGATTACGACGGTCTTTTTGTTATACAATGCATGGTATCAGCGCCTGCGAAACTCGGAAGGCGTTACGCCATTATTCCTTTTAAAGAACTTATTCAAATGGCTTTCATCGGAAAAACCCAGTTCGTCGACGATCTCCGAAATACGCATCGTACTGTGTAGCAACCGGTTCTCTATCAACTTGGTCTTATAGCTGGCGATATAATCCTGCATCGTTTTTCCGGTATGCTTTTTAAAATACCGTCCCAGGTACGCCTGGGAGATCCCAAACTCTTTCCCCACATTTTCCGCCTTGATCAGGTTGGGCGAGTAAATGTTCGCCTGGATATACTGTAAAATATCAAAGGCCTTTTCCTCTTTGTCATCATTGAGCTCCTCCGGCAGGTACTTCTCGATATTTCTTGCCACAAATGCGATAAGTGTATTCACGAGCTGCAAGTTAATCTTATCCCAGCACACATCCCGGTTGACCTGTTCGCGTATCATTGCTTCAACGGTGGCACGTACAAAAGGTTTATCAGTCTCATTCTTGATAATCGGGCCTGGCCGGTGATTGGCATTCATGAGGATATACTCGAGTCGCTGGATATTATCCTTGATTATCCCATTGGTTTTCAGATAAATATCATTAAAACGCAGAAAGAAAAAACTCGTAGATTCCTTGATATCAAAGCAATGAGAGTCGTGCGGGGCAATCAGAAAAACATCACCCGGCTGGTATTCGAATTTGTTTTGATTGATCCGCTGGAAACCAGTGCCTGAAATCACATACACCAGCTCGAAAAACGTGTGCTGGTGCTCATGTACGGGATAAGTATCCAAGGTTTGGACGCTTATTGAGTACGGTTCGAACAAATGCTCCTTTTTCATAGTACAAATTTACCACAAATGGAATATTTTTACAAGTAAAAATATTCCATTTGTATCATTCGCAATCACTTATTTCCAACCTCCGCCCAGGCTTCGGTAGAGATCCGACAGGGCAGCCAGCTGCTGTCTTTTAAGCAGCGCTACGTCCAGCTCACTTTGCAGTACATTTCCCTGGGCAGTAATGACTTCGAGGTAACTGGCTGCTCCGTTATTGAATAGCAGGCCGGCATTGGAAACAGCCTGTCGGAGTGTTGCAGCCCGATTGTCGGCGAAGGCCTGGGACGCGCGTAGCTTCTCGATTTGCACCATCGCGTCCGACACCTCCCCTACCGCAGTCAGCACGGCTTTTCTGAATTGCAGCACGCTTTTTTCCCGTTCGGCCAAAGCAATTTCGTAGCGGGTCCGCAATTCGCGCCGCTGCAATAACGGCTGCGTCACACTTCCCGCCACTATTCCAAACAACGAGGCCGGCATATTGAACCAGTCGCTGGCTTTGAGGGAATTCAGGCCGCCGCCCGCGGATATGCGCAGCGCAGGATACAGCTGCGCTTTGCTTAACCCTACACTCGCATTGGCCGCAACCAAACCCAGCTCCTCTTTCCGGACGTCGGGCCTGCGGCTGACAAGGGTCAACGGCAATCCTACGGCAATGCCCTGCGGAATTTCAATCGCGGCCAGCGAAGTGGTTCGGGTGATTTTGTCAGGAAATTCGCCCGCCAGGACGCGGAGGGCATTCTCCTGAACGGCGACAAGCTGTTCCAACCCGGGAATGAGTTGCTGTACTGCATTCAACTGCGCCTGTGCCTGCTGCACGGCCAGTGAGCTGACCTGCCCATTCTCGAATTGCAGGCGGATCATACGCAGGGTACTATCATTAAGTGACTCGTTTTTCCCGGCCACCGCCAACTGCTCGTCCAGCATCAGCAAGTTATAGTAACCATTCGCGACGTTCGCCACCAGGTGGGTTTGAACGGCCTTTCGCGCTTCTATACTTTGCAGGTACTGTGATGCGGCCAGTTTGTTCTGGCTACGTATTTTACCCCACACATCGGCCTCCCACGACAGGTTGAGCCCGATCGAAAAGTCTTTGAGGTGATTCGTACCCAGGAACTGCCCGGCCGTCAGGCCACTCAGGCTATTGTCCGACGGGTTGGTCGTGCTGGCCCCGATACCCAGATTTACCGTGGGAACATTATTCCATTTAGCCTGTTTAACGAGCAAGCCTGCCGCTTCGATATTCGTGAGGGCTATCTGCATGTCGTAATTTTTGACAATAGCCGTATCGATAAGCCTTTGGAGTAACGGGTCTGAAAAGAAATCTTTCCAGGGCAATTCGGCGATGCTCACCGTATCGGTTGTGGAAACATCCCTGAAACTTTGCGGAACAGCGTCCGCGGGCGTCTGCATGTCCTTGGACACCCTGCATGCGCCCAGTGCCGCTGCGATGAGCAGCACCAGGCAGACATTCTTATAATTAGCCATGATTTTTCTAGTCTGAATTGCCCGGCAATTAAATCGCCGGCACCGGTTTGTTTTCCACTGATTGTTGGTCTCCCGCGACCCGGGTAGCACCGCTTACTTTCTCATGCAAAGCCTGGAACACCACAAAAAGCACGGGAATAATGAACAGGCCTAATACCACCCCGCTGAGCATACCTCCCGCAGCGCCGATGCTGATGGAATGGTTACCCATCGCCGAAGGCCCGGTTGCCCGCATCATCGGCGTAATACCGACTACGAAAGCAATGGAGGTCATGATGATGGGCCTTATACGCAGCCGGGCTGCTTCCAGGGCCGAATCGATGAGCGAATGCCCTGCGTGCCTGCGCTGCACGGCGAATTCGACGATCAGTATCGCATTTTTGGCCAGCAACCCAATGAGCATGATCAATGCGACCTGGACATAAATATTGTTTTCGATACCGGCCAGTCCGATAGCGGTAAACACTCCGATAATGCCCGTTGGAATGGAGAAAATAACAGCCAGCGGGAGAATATAACTGTTGTATTGCGCCGCCAGAAGGAAATAGACAAACATCAGCGACAAAATAAATACCACGATCGACTGTCCACCCGAAGCGATTTCCTCCCTGCTCATGCCCGAGAATTCGTAGGCATAGCCCGCAGGCAACTGCTCGGCAGCAACCTCCCGCACGGCATTGATCGCATCCCCTGAACTATAACCCGGTTTAGGTATCGCATTAATACCGATGGAGTTGAAGAGGTTGTACCGCGTAATCGTTTCAGGACCGAACACCCTTTTCAATGTCAGCAAGGTATTCACTGGCACCATTTGCCCGGCCCTGTTCCTGACATATACTTCATCCATCGAGGACGGGTCTTCACGGTTGGCCTTATCGGCCTGCACCATCACGCGGTAATACTTGCCGAAACGGTTGAAATCAGACACCTGCGCACTGCCGAAATAGGACTGCATCGTGCTCAGAATTTCCCGTTCGTCCACGCCCACCTGTTCGATTTTTTCGTGATTCAACACCATTTCGATCTGTGGGTAATCAGCGCGGAATGTCGAGAATGCTACTGCAATTTCCTTCCGCTTCATCAATTCCGCCATGAATTTGTTGGCAATCCCGCTGAACTTGTCCAGCTTCCCGCCGGTTTTATCCTCCAACACAAAATCCAGCGCGTCCACATTACTGAAACCGGGTACTGTCGGCAGCGTAAACACGAAGAATTGTGCACCCTGAATGGTCGACAGCCGTTTGTTGATTTCGGCCATGATCGGGGCAATATCGTTCATTGCGCCGCGCTCCCCATCTTTTTTCAGCCGGAAAAAGGCCACACCGGCAGACGGGCTGCTGGATTGCGTAAGCATATTGAATCCGGCTATCTCGTTGAAAATCAATTTGGATTCCATATCGCGTAGCTTACCGGCCGCTTCGGTGAATATCTTCTGCGTCCTGGCCATCGACGAGCCCGGCGGCAGCGACACGGCTATTGCGATAAATCCCTGATCTTCCGACGGTATAAAACCGGTCGGGGTTTTTCTGATAAGCCACACCGTAGTCAGTATAACGACCACCAGCCCTGCCAGGCTTACCCATTTGAACCGGATCAGCTTTTGTACGGCATTTACATAGCGCCCGGTAATGGTCTCGAACCCTTGGTTGAACCCGTAGAAAAAGCGCTGCTTGAATGTGGTCGGCTGGGACTTATCGCCATGACTAACGTCCTTGAGAAACAGCGCACACAATGCCGGGCTCAGCGTCAGCGCATTGACGGCCGAAATGACGATTGCGATAGCCAGCGTAAATGCAAACTGGCGGTAAAACACCCCGGCTGAGCCTTTCATAAACCCTACGGGCAGGAACACGGCGGCCATTACGAGTGTGATGGAAATGATAGCGCCGGTAATTTCATGCATGGCCGATGTGGTGGCCTCGCGCGGCTTCATATCACTATGTTCCAATTTCGAATGCACCGCCTCCACCACCACGATCGCATCGTCAACGACAATACCGATAGCAAGAACCAACGCAAACAATGTCAGCAAGTTGATCGAGAAACCGAACAGCGACATGAAAAAGAATGTACCCACCAGCGCGACAGGCACCGCAATTGCAGGAATCAAGGTAGACCGAAAGTCTTGCAAAAACAGGAACACTACGATAAATACCAGCACGAACGCTTCGATCAGGGTGTGTTCCACCTGGCCTATCGACTGGTCGAGCGCATCCTTCGTATTATAAAGCGGCATTTGCTTCACGCCCGGAGGAAAATCTTTTTCAGCCTTTTTGATCAGTTTTTCAATCGCAATCTGGATTTCCCGCGAATTGGACCCGGGCAATTGCAGCACGACGATGGAAATCCCTTGCTTGCCATTGACGGTATTGAACGTGCCATAGGTATACGACCCCAGCTCAACCTTGGCCACATCCTTCAAGCGCAGCAGCGAACCGTCGCCGTTCGACCGGATGATCAGATTCGCATACTCTTCCGGTTTGCTATACTTCCCTGCATATTTGATGATGTATTCAAATGCCTGCTGGCTCATTTCGCCGAAGCGACCGGGCGCAGCCTCCTGGTTTTTATTCCGGATAGCCGCCATCACCTCGTTCGGTGTGATGTTATATGATGCCATTTGCGCGGGGTTCAGCCAGATACGCATCGAATAATCCTTGCTTCCACCGAAAATATTGGCCTGCCCTACCCCCGAGATACGTTTGATCTCCGGAATGATGTTGATCGCCGCATAGTTGGTCAGGAAGGTATGGTCGTAAAGCTTCGGGTTTTCGCTGTAAAGGTTGATACCCATAATGATGGCGTTCTGCACCTTCTGCGTTGTGATCCCCGCCTGAACGACTTCCGCCGGCAGAAACCCGGTCGCCGAAGCCACGCGATTCTGCACATTCACGGCCGCCTGATCGGGATTTGTACCCAGTTTGAAATATACCGTAATGGACAACGTACCATCATTATTGGACGATGAGCTCATATAACTCATGTCTTCCACGCCATTGATCGCCTCTTCCAACGGAGGCGCAACAGCCCTTAGCATCGTTTCGGCATTCGCACCCGGGTACGCGGCCAGCACCTGGACCGCCGGCGGGGCTATATCCGGAAATTGTTGAATTGGCAGACTTGCAAGGCCCACTACGCCCAGTATCACCAGAATGATCGATACCACCGTAGCCACCACGGGCCTTTCTATAAATACTTTAAACATGATTTTTGTTTGCTAATGAAGGATTTAATTCTGCACTAAGTCCGCCACGGGCGCTTTGGGCGTGATTACCATGCCTTCTTTAAGGGCATCCATCCCTTTAAGCACGATCCGGTCGCCGGCTTTTAATCCGCTGGAAACGACATACCGGTTGCCCACGGCAGCTGAAATGGCGAGCGGCACTTTCCTGACTTTGCTACTATCCCCTATGGTATACACGAAGGTCTTGTCCTGTATCTCAATGGTGGCTGCCTGCGGAATAGATATCACGTTACTCTGCTTGAAACCGAGTTTGACTTTGCCGGTATTACCCGAGCGCAGCAGCCCCTGCGCATTGGGAAAGGTAGCGCGCAAGGCTATGGCGCCGGTATTTTTATCGAATGCGGCATCGATCATATCCAGCTTGCCGGGATGCTCGTAGTCAACGTCTCCTGCAAGGACCAATTTAGCCGCCGGCGCATTGGCGAGCTTTTCGCCGATGGATTTACCTTCCAGGGCCTGCCGGAATTTCATAAAATCGCCTTCGCCGATCGTGAAATAGGCGTGCACCGAGCGGTTATCCGAAATATAGGTGATCTGCTCGGCGTCGTTAGGCGACACCAGACTGCCTGTCTTCTTGAAAATCCTGCCGATGTAGCCCGTCACCGGAGCTTTGACAGTCGTGTACCCGAGCGTAATGCGGGCGCTCCCCGCCTGCGCTTCCGCCTGCTTCACACGCGCCTGGGCGGCATCGTAGGCCGATTGCGCGATCTTCAACTGAAAACCGGACAACACTTTGTTCTCGACCAGGGGTGTGAGCTTCTCCAATTCCAGCCTGGCCGTCGTGACAGCCGCTTTCGCCGCCAGCAATTCGCCCTGCGCATTGTTGTACGCTTCGGTATACTGGCGTGGGTCGACCTGAAACAACGGCGTACCTTCTTTTACATATGCACCTTCGGTAACGAGTATACGTTGCAAAATACCTGCTACCTGCGAGCGCACTTCAACATCGGCCAGCCCTTCCAGCTTGGCAGGATATTCCGAGAAAATGGTGGCCTCCCCGGCGTCGACAGCAAGAACTTCAAACGCAGGCGCCGGCCCGGTTTGCGGACTTTGTTCCGGTTCGGAAGAACATCCCGACACAAGCAGGATGATCAATGAAGAGAAATATACTGGGATCTTTTTCATACTAGGTTCATTTTGTGGCGTGCAGTACCTGCAAATACATGTCGTCTTACTGGCAACACCTTTTTGTACATTCTAACAACGACACAAAATTAACCTGGTTAACAACGATAGGTCTGGTATATATTTTCCAAATAACTGTACAAATTATCACTCACAGCCAACATAGGCTCCCATTTACCTAAGAAGCGCGCGCCCCGACCAATTCTCAATCAGCCCGAAACACCTCTACGGAAGGCCTCAGGGGATATAATCTTAAATTAAAGGCTCGAAGCCATTACAGTGCAGGGTTGAATTATGTCAAATAACCCTATCCAATTAAACAGCTATATACTTTTCTGTATTAAAATATACAAACCGATCGAGCTGCAAAGTAGAATACAAAGGACCGTCACACCCCATCTTTCGCCCGGTCAAATGCTCGAAAATGGCCCTTGTAAGATGTAACCTCCCTTTTCGCTAAAAATTTACCCCAAAATGAAGGCCCGGCTGCCAGAAGAAGACTCTGGGCCATCTATCATCAACCTGTTTGAAAGAATCAGGCATTGTTGATTGATAGGGCCGATGAGTCATTGCGATTGAAGGTTGAAAAAAAAGCCTGTCCCTGAAAAGCTTGATGTGATAGCCAATGGAGTAAGTGTTAAAGATTTGAAAACCTTTGTCAATCTTCTTGCCATGATCATTTATAAAAGTTTGAAAAGCAGGCATCACGTCGACTTGCGCAAAAAGACCGTTCCATAAAAACCTTTGATAATTAAGTGAAACTCCGTGCTCACGAATATAGCCTGGAAACCCCTGCCCTTCTGCTTCATAAGATTTCCCAAAAGGAATCCCTATTGGCCAGGCATATTTCCAGGTTTTAAATTCAAGTGAAATTACATCCTTTCCTGTAATGCGATAACCCAAGTTCAGATAAATCATTTCAGGGGGATTGTTATCAGGTATTACATTAGCAACCATAAATAAGGTACTGCCTATGAAATACTTTCTGTAAGTACTGTCTTGTTTGGAATATTGAGCTTCAACTTGCAGGCTGACTGCCATCAACAAAATCAAGGCATAAGATAAAATTTCCTTTTGCATGTCTTCCTTTATTGTTAAGTGATACCACGAAATTAGGTCGGGAAGTGGCCTAAAAACGTTCACTTAAGTTAAGAAATGACTCCTAGCCTTTGTTTTTCTCCAAAATCCTTGCCCTTAACCGGCTTAGTGATTGTGGTTTTATACCGAGATAGCTTGCTAACTGGTGTTGCGGAACGCGTTGAATCAGGTCGGGCCTTTTTTGAAGTAGATTCAGATACCGCTGTTCAGGTGAAGAGGTCTTAAACTCGTCAAAATTAATCTGCTGTTTCGCTAAAAACTCTTCTGCCAATATTCTGCAAAGGGTTTCAAACTTCGGAAACTTACTAAATATTTCAGCTTCCATATCAGGGTCCGAAACGATCAGAATTGTATCTTTCACACAAGATACGTAATATTCGGAAGGGGCTTTATTGACTACACAATGCGGCGTAAACGCTTCCATTTCCGTGTAGAAAGCCGTTGTTTTTTCTTCTCCGTCTATTATGTAATATATCCGGATACAACCTTTAAGAACAAAGTAACCGTCATTGGACTTTTCTCCTTCTTTGAGTAAAATTGTTCCTTTTTTTACTGAGCGAAATATGGCCAAAGAAATGATTGCTTCCTTTTCGTCCTCTGTCAGCGAAATGTATTTTGATATAAAGTCAAATAGTAAATCTTGCATCATTGTATGTTGACTTTCGTCTTTTACACTTGCCACCTACTCCTAAATGTATGAACTTTTCGGTGTTCACAGCAACACACCGGTTTTTCTTCAACAATCGGCATGCAATGGCGGATGGGTGGCATCCAAAACCTGTCCAAGCTTTTGAACAATGCACCGGGATGCCTGCTCGCAAAAGTCGAGTCCGGAATAATCGGGGTTATGGCCTCCGATATACGGCACAGCCATCATGTAAATCCGCTCGTTCGGAATGTTGTACTCGTTGACGATCTGGAAATGATCGGTGATCGCTATGCCGGACACTTTCAACAGATAGTCGCCATTGGCGTTTTGCATGATCAACTCGTTACCCTTCGCAAGCAGTCTTTCGGCCTCTTCGTTGGATTTAAAACGCAATACGGCCTGGCTCACCGATTTCCGTCGGAGCAGTCCCGGAAAAGGGAGGTCTTCGATCGACAAATGCGGCTGTCCCGAGCAATCAACGTAGGTGTGGAAGCGGATCGCATGCTTTTTGCCGCGCTCGTCCGCGTAGTGATAACGTATGCCGCCTTCTTTCAACGGCTGCACACGTCCGTCATGACCCACCGGAACGATATCCAGCCGACCTGCGTCGCGCAGGGCGAAAAGCTCCTCGCAGGAAGATTGCGGCACAAAAGCGATGACGATCGAAACGAGTGGTAAAAGAACGTTTTTCAGCCGCAACATATCCTCAGCCGACAAATATTTGGCAGGGTAGTTCATTGTAAAACTGAGTTCTGCCAGCATTTCTTTCCAGAAAATGGATCGGCGTCGCTCGATCGACTCCTGGGCTTCCAGGTATTCCTCCCGGAAAAGTTCAAATGGTTCCTTATCCTCGCGCATGGACATGACCAGATCCACAAATGATTCCAGATTATGGCTTTCAATGCGCTTGTAAAATGTCGGATCGCTTTTCTTAAAACGTTTTTTGAAATTATGGTCGAAAACAAAATCGAGCGACAGGAAACCTCCGTTTTCACGTTTATTCTTTTCAATTTCCGCCTCTGTCAGCAGCGAATCCTGTGAAAGCTCCGGATCGCGTAAGTGAAACCGGATCGCAGGCAACAAGCCGTTTCGCGAATGCATGACCAGTTTGAATTTCTCGCTACCTGGCGCAGCAATGAAACGGAGTTTTCCGTTTTCCTGCTCAAACGTACCGTTTTTTCTTGCCAATGTACGGATCGCGTCGATGGCTGTAAGCGAGGAGCCTTTGATAGCAACCGCGTGGTTGAGCCGCAAAGCGAGCTTGGATGGCGGATAGGGCGAAAGAAAATATCCCTTGCGGCTACTTTCCCCCTTTTCCGGCCAACGATGACCCGAGCAAACAACGGCAAAATCAAAGTGCATTGTTTTGCCCGATCCAAGTATAAGCTGCACCTTTTGCTCCTCATGACAGTCGATCACATCGACGACTTCCGCATTCAGGTGTACTTTGATCGGTTTGTTCCGGGAAGCGGCCTTTTCACGCAACAGGTTGAATTGCGCCCGCAAGTATTTGCCGAACAGCAGCCTGGGTAAAACATGGTACTGCGTAAAATTATCCCGTTCGAGAGCGAATTGCCCGGGCAGTTGCCCTGCCATTTCATCCAGCCATTGGGTTAGCGTCGTTACCAGCGGCGGGATTTCATTTGCGGAAACATTGGTGATGTGCTCGGCATTGGCACCCTGTTGACTATACGGCATTCCGGCGCCGACTACATCCGTTTTTTCAAAAATCTCAATCCTTAGCTCTTTTTCAAGTTTAAGAAGGTTTTTAATCAGGTACAAGCAGCTCGGGCCAGCGCCAATGATCGCTATATTCTGTGGTATGGTGTTCTTATGCATCTATTCGACAGGGTTTTCCACGACGGATGTCGTCAGCCGTACAGCTATAAAGGTCGTGCCAGGTTAATCGCGAACTAAAACCCTGAGAGTGCCGGTATTCCCGAGAGACATCCGTCGGCCGGGTGGGGCCTGATGGATAATCCGGCGCGGAAGTTAGAGCGATTGCAGGAGGAGCGGCTAATCGGACAACTGATTTTACCGCGTAATCTCTAATATCCAGGTTGATATTTCACCCAATGCATTCGGAGAGAACGTTTGTTCCAGTTTGGCATACTCCTGCGGTGTGCATTCCTTACATTCTTGAAAGAAATGATTTAAGCCCGGCATTTCCTTGGTAGTTACTTTATCATTGAGATTCCTCAGAGAACGGGCGATCGCCGCCAGGTTCTCCCTGGAAGTGACTTGCACGTCCCTGTCCCCATTCAAAGCAAGAATCGGACACGTTACTTTCGCCATTGATAAGACGGGGTCATACTTCAAAAAAAATACCCACCAGGGAGTTGTTACCGACGCCACCTGCTGACTTACAAACTCGTCTTTTGAGATATTCGGCGGCATTAACTTCTTCGGAAAGTCTTGAAAAGCATTTTCCGCCAACGTAGCCAGCTTCGTATTCCGCTCCGCCGCATCTTCCGTATTTTGAACGATTTGATAAGCTTTGCGGCTTATATCTTTCGCATATGCAATCTCCGGGTCTGAAAGCCCCATAGTCTTTGCAACCAGGCCTATTTGAATAAGCATTACCGAGTCACCCCTGATTCCAGGAGCCGCAAGCAGCGTGATAAAATCAATGTCCTTCGAACGGCTCGCTACTATTGCTGCGATTGTCCCTCCTTCACTATGGCCGATAAGGCCTATTTTGTCCGTCTCAATTTCTTTTCTGGTTTTCAAATATTCAACTGCACTTTCCACGTCGTCAGCGAAATCCATTGACGAAGCTTTTGCGAAATCACCTGTCGACTTCCCCACACCTCTATCATCAAACCTCAGAACTGCTATCCCCCGCCTTGTGAGATGATCGGCCAAAACAAGAAAAGGCTTGTGTCCGCCACCTACTTCTTCATCCCTGTTCAGTGGGCCGCTGCCCGTGATTAGCACAATAGCAGGAAACACGCCTGTTTTTTGGGGCAGCGTTAACGTGCCAGCGAGTACGTCGCCCGTTTTTGAATTTGTAAATGCAACATCCTCACTGTAATAAGGATATGGCTTTTGCGGCTCTTGAGGACGCTTACTTTGGGAGGTATTTTCCTGCGGATTGCAGCTAACCAGAAAGATCGCAGCGAGAAATATTAACACAACCGGTAACGCTGTCTTTATCGTTTGCATATCAAATAGATACAATGCTTCCTGTGAGCTAAAATCCTTATACATCCATGAATTAAAAGACTTTCGATCGCTTCACTTACCCAGGTGGTCGATTTCTAATTTCGTCTGGCATACAAATTGTTCAGATCGCCAGAGCTAAATGTAAAATGGAATATCCGCGAATAGCTCCGCCATACAGCCGCCCCATAACCAATGTTGGACGCAGATGAAAGTATAATTCAGTGACATAATGCCTTATATAAGTATCCCGGCGTTTCCTTAAAATGAAAAAAAACCTGTTTGTACTCATTATCGCATGCATAGGTGTGTTGTGGTTTTTGCTTGCCCAAAAACAGCAAAAGGTTTTATGGACAAAAACACTTCCTGGTATCGGCACATTCTCGTCCCCGCGCGTTGAAGATGTTAATAAAGACGGTGTACTCGATGTGATTATCGGTGCCGGCAAAGCTGAATTTCAGCATTCAGATTCGGCTATGATAGCGCTGGACGGCAAATCCGGGATGCTTGTCTGGAAGAATGCCGCCAACGACCAGATGTTCGGATCAGCCGGCATGTACGATATCAATGGTGACAGTGTCAAGGATGCGTTTTTTGCAGGCCGTTCCTCGGAGTTCCTGGCAGTTGATGGCCGGACGGGGCACACGATCTGGAAATTTGACACGACCGCCTATTCCGTCGGCGGAGAGCGCTGGTTTAACTTTTACAACCCGCAGTTTATCCACGATGTCGATGGTGATAGCCTTCGTGACATCCTGGTTTCCAATGGCGGCGACATCAAAGTGCCACCTTTCAATCCCAACCGCGCTGCCGGGCGGCTAGCAATTATGAGCAGTGCGAATGGAAAAATACTGGCAGAAGCGGCCATGCCCGATAATAAGGAAATCTACATGTCTGTCGCAGTCAACTTTGATCCCGAACATCCGACCGATTCAAAGATTATCTTCGGAACAGGGGGCGAAACCGTCCCCGGCAACCTTTTTGTGGGTACGATCGGGATGGTTCTAAAAGGTGACCTTTCTGCTGCCAGCCTGATTGCAACCGGACCTAAAAAGGGCTTCATCGCACCGCCAGCCTGGGTAGAGCTTACCGGTGACGGCGTTATGGATATAGTTGCCAACAGCGTCGATGGACGGGTACTAAGCTTTGACGGTAAAACGCTCGGCCCCCTTTGGCAGGTAGCGTTGCCGCGCACCGAAGCGTACACCTCCATGGCGATCGGACGCTTTAATGATGATGAAACCCCCGACTTTTTCATATCCTTTGCGAAGGGGCGTTGGCCATATCTTAGCGCTACCAAACAAGCCATGATCAATGGTAAAAATGGTCACGTTGAATTTCTGGACTCCCTGGGTTACTACCAGACAAGCAGTCCGATCGTGGCAGACCTGAATGATGATGGTGTAGATGACATCATTTTAAGTGTTGACCACGAGCTGCTCCAGGGACAAGATAAAGTATTCAACACAGCCATATACAGCATTGACTTCGCAGCTGATAAAGTAGACATGCTTATCGAACCGGTTGCGGGGCATAACCTGTCTTCCACCCCTTGGATTGGCGACCTGGATGGCGATGGTTACCTGGAGGTGATTTTCTGTAACAGCACTGATACGCACAACCAACTTTCGGAATCCTTTGAAGGTATGCAGGTACATTGCATATCCACTGCGACGCAGGTCCACGATAACCCAGTCAAATGGGGCGCATATATGGGTAGCAACTACGACGGCGTTTACCGGTGACTTGCTCCTGCCCGTTCAAATTCAGGCGTTATGAGCCTTTTTAATCCTGAGCATTGAATTTTAACATCGCATCGTGATTTCTGATCCAAAATGCCCTATCACGCACGCTATTCGCATAGGCAGTTCCCCAGGAAGATACAACGCCTACACCAATTGATGTCCACATAAGACCTCTCAAATTATCACGATTCTTCGATGTAGTCGCAAAAATGGTCCCGATTGCTCCGGCAAGAGACAGCGTCATGGTGAAGTTTCTGATTTTCCGGGAACGCACATATAATTTCATGCCTGTTGGAGATATAGAAAATTCTTTTGACAGCGCCTTTCTACCGGTAAATGTCGTTCCATTTTTGACAAACGTGTTGCCGCCAACGAGGAAAATGGTCTCTTTCTCATACCATTTCGCTGCTGTATTGACGACGGTGTCAGCACCCGGCAATTGCAGAGTGGCGGCGGTACCGGGTCCGGCAGGTACTTGGGCGGCCGCCGTGAATGCGACTAAAGAGAGAACGAAAAAAAGTCCGTTTTGAAAAGAACGACAAAGCTGGATGTTGGTGGATGAGCGAAATTGCATTATATAAAAGCGTTGATGGTGAATGCGGCAAAATTCGCTTTTGTATATTTTGTACATGTCAAAAACCGACAAATCAGCACTTTTGCGGGATAAAAATACGTTTTGGCGTGATAAACGAGTCAATCAGGGTTAATACCGAATGGTGGTCGTGTGCACCAATCGGAAACGTTTTTAACTTAGATTGCAATCTCAGCATTAATAAATTACAATCTCACCATTAATAATATGAGCACCTGGGGAACATCAATAGCATCAAACGATACCTATGCCGATGTTCGTAAAGATTTTTTCGATTTGTATGACGAAGGTGTGGGAGTTGAAGAAATTTCAAGAAGGTTGGTTATTGGTTACCAAGAGACGATTCATGACAATGGTGACTGTCATAATTTTTGGTTCGCCCTGGCGAAAGCTCAATGGGAATGCAAACAACTTGACGGAGAGCTATTTGAAAGAATTAGAACAATTATCGAATCGGGGGCCGATCTGAAAATCTGGAAAGAGTTAGGATCAAACGAAAAGGATTTAAAAAGACGAGAAAATGCGCTGGATAAATTCCTGGTTGAATTGCAATCAGAAAGGCCAAAAGCGAAGTCACGGAAAAAGGCCCTAATCCGGCAAGCTTTGTATGAGAAAGGTGATTGCCTGACCTTTAAGCTTGAAAACGGGAATTACGGCGGAGTAGTTGTCTTGGAATCAATTAATGATAGTGAATACGGATATAATTTAATTGCCGCAACCAGGATAAACCAGCCTAGTCGACCTACGAAAATAGATTTTGAAAATTCGGATGTCCTTGTACTTAATCATGCCGATTGGGCCGACAAAGTTCACGTGGTTTGGTATCTTCCAGCTCGACACAGGCGGATAGCACATCTCATTGAAAAGGTTGAAAACATTGAAGTGCAGGCAAAGTTTGACATGGAAAATTCCGTGTACGGTTCCGTATCTGACTTTGAGGTATGGATATTACAAACTATTAACAGGCAGCTAAAATCGGAAGAGAAAAAACCTCGATCACTGGTAAAGCAGACGATCAAAGAATTATCAAAAAGGAAAAAATGGAAATTTTGGTGATTTATGTCATGTCTTAAATAATGCTCCTTCCCTACGACGATAATGGTATGGTAACCTAACCTTACAAACAGCTTTTTAATATTTAATTTATTTACATATTTGATTTTGAATTTTAGTAGTCAGTCATGAATCAAAGAGCTGCGACGATAACTTGTCTGTTATTCGTTACCGTACTAGTCATTCAATGTAACTTCCGCAACGAAGTATCGCACTACCCTAGTGACTTTCGATTTAAAATTGAAGCATGGGAGTTTAGCTATACATCTAGAAATCAGACTTATGTAAGAAACTTTGTTAATGGAGACACAACTATCTTCTTGCCGTTGGACAAAATGGAACTCCAACTTATATGACCTGGTAAACGAAATGAAATTCCTGAATTTTCCGGACCATTTTGAATGTGCTGAAAATTCTTTTTCCTTGGAACCATCTTTTCCAAGCCGAATAGGAGTCGGATACAGCGGCAGGTACAACAAGTGTTACACGACAGGCGACTGCTTAAAAACAGAAATTGATCGCCCAAAACAACTCGAAAAGCTTAAAAATATGATTGTCAAGATCTTAAATTCAAAAAGCAAAGTAAGAAACCTTCCTAAAACGGATCTGGTAGGCCAATAAATCCCCATCTCCCGCCCGCCACTTTGTGACTAAGCCTTTCTGATAATATTTTTCTGTGCTTAAAAATTTCTATGAAAATGCAGCATGACCAAATATTTGCTGCTCTTGATCGGAATCACTTTTTCTCTTTCCACAAATGCTTGTGTATGTAGTCACTACAAGTTCATGGATAAGTATGCACTGTCCGACTTCGTCGCGCGGGTTTCGACTGTAAGAAATTTCCCAACCTATCTCAGCTAGCATCAGATCACATTATTAACTCAAAACATTAACCTGTAAGTATCCCGAAACGACAGACAGTTTGAAATTAGAGAATATCACTTAATTTTAAACTGATGAAAAAGACCAAATTCACCGAGACACAGATCGTCTCGATCCTCAAACAACAGGAAGCTGGCATTCCAACGAAGGAGATTTGCAGGCAGCATGGCATTTCCAAGGCCACATTTTATAATTGAAAAAGCCGTTACGGCGGCATGGTAGCATCTGAGGTCAAACGCCTGAAAGATTTGGAAGAAGAAAATTCACGCTTGAAAAAGCGGCCGCCGCTGCGGTTAGGCAATTGACAGCAGAATGGCTCGAATAATACAATGAGCGACGACCGCATGAAGGCTTAGGGAACAACACTCCCAGTGAATGGAGGTTAAATCTGGAAAAGACGTCATAATCATAAAATCGACTTATACATGGATTGGAATTTTGTTACCCAAGAACAGAAAGCGAAATGCCAGGCACTAGGCAGCGAATTCTGGCCAATCGAATTAGATCAAAAAATCGGTATATCTTCAAATGTTAAGGACGGTATCGTACCAATAAACGGATTACGGCATCTACCGGAAGCAGACACAACTGGTTGGTATATCTGGGCGGGAGAAGAAATGGATACAAGCGACGATTTCTTTCTGCCTCTTCATGTCAAACACTTGGGTAACTGGAATTCCGAAGTCCTGAAATTCTTAGCTCTACCTCCCGGCTGGCGTTTTCTTAAAGCCGGAGACTATGAAGACGTATGGTTCGATGGCTCGCTATTAACCTGATGTAATAAGCAAACCGTCAGAGACAATATACTTCTCCTGAACGAACGTAAGCCCGACTCTGAAAAATTCCCATCCTTGGCCACTGTTAATCGAGGATGTAGAGCATCGACTTGTGCAGATATGAGTTCATATTCAAATGAGTTCACGTCATCAGCATTAACCTCTTCGAGTGTCGGGCAGGCACAAGAATTGATAAAGGTCTGGTTCGTTGCAAGGCTTAACAACGCCAGAAAAATGTTTGCAAGATGTTGAATAGTCTGCGGCCTGCGCTTAACAGTTTATAAACCTTCAATCGAATGAGCGACATCCGCAAAAAACTGGCCGAAAATTTCAGCTTGAAAGGAAAAACTGCGTTGATTACGGGTTCCAGCCAAGGTATCGGCAAGGGAATTGCCCTGGCAATGGCCGAGTATGGTGCTGATATTGTCTTGCATTACCGGCAAGGCCATGATGAAGCTAAGTCGGTATTAAAACAAATTAAAGAGCTTGGGGTTCAAGGTTCTGTCATCCGCGCGGACCTGTCCAAAACAGGTAGTGTTGCTGCCATGGAAAAACAGCTCAACGGAAAGCCGCAGCCTGACATTCTGGTCATCAATGCTTCCTTGCAGATCGCCAAACCGTGGGAACAGATCACCCAAGCCGACTTTGATGCCCAGATGCATGTAAATGTAAAATCGACCATGCTACTTATGCAGCGATTTTCCCCCGCGATGATCCAAAAGGGCTGGGGCCGGATTATTACCATCGGCAGCGTTCAGCAGGTCAGGCCTCACCCATCCATGCTGGTGTATGCGGCCAGCAAGGCAGCGGTGCTCAATATGGTCCAGAACGTGGCGATGCAACTGGCCGACAAAGGGGTTACGGTCAACAACCTGGCGCCCGGTGTGATTGGCACTGCCCGCCTGAAAGAGCATGTGCCGGCAGTCGAAGAACGGATCACAAAAAGGCAGGAAACACCACTTGGTGTGGTGGGAGAGCCACAGGATTGTGCGGCGATGGCAGTTCTGCTCGCCTCAGATGCAGGAAAGTTTATCACCGGCCAGAATATTTTCGTCGACGGCGGAATGAGTCTTTAAAGCATGCTTTTGCGTGCCCACGCCTAAGGCAGTAAGTTCATTTGAATTGATCCGGAAATACAATGCAAATTATGCCGACATTAAATTTAGATAGATACCATGCCCTCGAGAATTATCCAGAAATGCGGTTCACTACTTAAAGAAAAAGGTTTTACGATCGCATTCGCCGAAAGTGCCACCGCAGGCAGGCTAGCGCATGAGTTTTCGCTCACGTCTGTGTCGGGAGATGTGCTCAAAGGCGGCCTGGTGTGTTACGATGCCCAGGTAAAAGAGGATGTGCTGGGAATCTCCCCCGAGTTTATTGAGCAATATACCCCCGAGTCGGCCGAAGTGACCCGGGAACTGGCCATACGCCTGGCGCGGCTTATTCAGTCCGACGTACAGGTAGCTGTCACCGGGCTTACCACGCCTGGCGGAAGTGAAACACCTGACAAACCGGTAGGCACTATATTCCTGCACATTGTCGTCGCAGGTCGACACCTGGCGCTTAGAAAAGTCTTCGATGGCAGCCCCGAACAAATCGTGCTGATGACGGCGGATCTGGCGGCGCAGGTCATCGTTGAAGAATTGCAAGGGTTTTGAGTGTCCTTAGCTCCCGGCCGACGCACTGAAATGTCATACCGTATATAGCATTCGCGGTAAGAAGCCGCGGCCGGGCCGCAAACCGAAGTTTGAACTTCGGCGGTATGAGAATTTAGCTCCGCTTGGAGATGACAAGTCTTTTCAATCCCAGCTATCAATATTCAACATTTAGTCTAATTGAATTGGCTCCCAAATTGTGCCAAATCTAAGTTTGAATGCAACAAAATGGTTGAGAATAATATATCCAATTGAATACTTGATGATTCTAATAACCAATCGTTGAAGCGCCAAAAAATCAATCAAATAAAAAAAAGTAACCAAAAATTACAAAATGTAAATTTGATTGCTTATTCTTGTACAAGAAAATTACACACACATTGAATAACCTCTACTCTTTATAGCACCCGCAAAATAAGTTAATATAAGACGTAATGTTGTAGATTTACCTGCAACCTTTACGGATTTACTGTTGCGTTCAAGTTTGGCTTCCAAACACATATTGTACGCAGGCACAAGCATCAATCTGGCACCTGTTAGTTATTTCAAATCATTGATAAGAATGAATTTCGTATTCGTGCTTCGAATCAAATCGAAGCAGGAATTCACATACCCCATTGCACCGCATTGGTATCCTGACTTATTTCATAAAAGTTCGAGACTATATATTAACGGAATATTAATTTCTATTCTTTCATATTAATCCAAAAACAATGAGCAATTCTACACGTGCCGTTGCGATGTCACTAGCTGTGGCAGCATTGGTGATCGGGTGCAGTCAACCTGACGTCACATCCACTTCAAACAAAGCCACGCCTTCGAATGAGCAATTCGAAAGTGAAATTTCCCTTCTGGAAAAGGAATCTGGCAAGACTTATTTTAAAAAAAATGTAGTTTTGTCTGATAAAGAAGGTAAAAATCAAGTGACAATACAATTCGCTTCGGAAGATCAGATCGTCCTAAATAATTACCTAGACGAAGTCCAGTATGAAGTGATCCCCGTATACAGGGGCCAAAAACCGCAGGTGTCGTCGCAAAATACTAATCCGTCGAATTCGGCAAATACGAACCAGACAGTTCCCACTCCAAACAAAATTCCTGTATTTACAGAGGAACTATCGAGAACCCTACAGGCAGGTGTGATTGGTTTCTTTCTTAGCGTAAAATCGAAACCTCAGCCGGGTTCGAAAGTACTTGCCCGCGAAGGGTACGCATATACGTCAAACCATATATCAGGTGAAGACTGGTCTGAAAAATTACACTTCATCAGAAATCACAATGGGCCCAACAACAACATTCACTACTTTCTGAAATGCAAAGACGGAGGCCTTTTTGCAAGTTGGTATACGCCACCTACTTTACACAACATACTAAACGGTCCAGGCGGACAACTACCAAATGACTTCTTCCTAACCTATCCGAGCGGCGTGTTCCCAGGGGTCGACGTTGTATACGATATCGACGGCCCCAAAAAACACCAATTAGTAGTAGATCACAACGGGTATACCGATTATAGTTATTACTTCGAAAATTATTAAATATGCTGAATGCCCCCTAACTTGGGCACATACACTATTAAAAGACAGTTCGTATGAGAAAAATATTCATGTTTGCTGTAATGATTGCCGGTTTAGCAGCCTGTGACAAAGATAGCGCGGAAGAAAAAATGGTAAACGCTGAATTTTCGAAAATTCAAGCAAACTGGTCCTTCTCATCGTTTAAGTTGGCTGGGCAGGTTCCAGACACACTACAATTCAACTTTAACTCCGGAAACTTTCGCTGGGCCTCCTGCAAGTATACTGACGAAGGCAAGTACAGCCAGTTATGTGGTGGAGATATCGCCATAAATGGCCTAGATGGCTATTTGACCTACTTGTATGATGTTGATCACAAGCAATATCAGTTCGGATTACTTGAAGGAGACAACACAAAGGATAAAATGCAGTATTCTCTTTACAGGAAGATTTTAACCGGCAAATGGACTATTGAGGTTGTGGGTGATGTATTAAATGCAACTCAAATTGAAAATGACAGTATTCCCGGTTTGAAAGCTTCGTTTGTTGCTAACAAGCAATGACGAAGCTTTCCTATCGAAAAATGTATGCACTTCACACATTTACGATGATCAGATTATGTAGCCTATTGTGTTTTTTAACGACATCAATTTATGCGCAGGTAACTACTATCAGTGGCTATGTACGCGAAAAGGGAAGTCTTGAAAAATTGCCGGGGGTTGTTGTTAGCGTAGAAGGCTACTCTCAACATACTGTTAGCAACACATACGGGTTCTACTCGCTTAGTTTGCCTTCGGACAAGAACTACACGATAATATTTTCTTCTGTTGGTTACGAAAAAATTGAAAGGCGGGTTGATCCAAGGACCGAAAAATTTCTATCGGTTGATCTGCCAACCAACGTAACCCATCTAGACGAAATAATAATCAAAGACGAAAAACCGACGGAACCAGGCGTGACAAGGATGCCAATTCAGCGAATTAAACAAATTCCAACACTACTAGGAGAAAAGGACGTAATTAAAGCATTACAACTCCTACCGGGAGTCCAGAAAGCGACTGAAGGCTTTACCGCATTATACGTCCGCGGTGGTGGACCTGATCAAAACCTTATCTTGTTGGACGAAGCCACAGTATATAATGCGAACCATCTATTCGGCCTCTTCTCAACATTTAATGGCGATGCAATAGGCAATGTCTCATTTTGGAAGGGGGGATTTCCTGCCAGATACGGCGGTCGCCTATCATCCGTAATAGATTTAAAAATGAAGGAAGGGAATAAGGAGAAATTTCACGGTGAAGGTGGGATCGGATTGCTTTCATCCCGGCTTACGGTTGAAGGACCAATACGCAAAGAAAAATCTTCATATTTAATTTCAGCCAGGAGAAGCTATTTTGATTTGATATCGAAACCATTTATGCAAAAAAACTCCGCTACGCTATATAACTTCTACGATATCAACGCGAAAGGCAATGTAGAGCTAAGTCCGAAGGATAACCTATATCTAAGCGGCTATTTCGGTAGCGACAAGTTAGTCAATAATGAACAGTCAATCAACTCCACATCGATTGTTCAAACAAAATCAAAGCTAATCTGGGGAAATGCTACTGGTACTTTGCGATGGAATCATCAATTAAATCCAAAGCTATTTACTAATACCACATTACTTTTTACCAACTTCAATTTTGATTTAACAGAGGATTTTCATCGGAAACGCGATAGCATAATCACAGGTACAAGCACCTCATTCCAGTCATCGCTGCAAGATTGGGGGTTTAAAACCGATTTCGATTACTACCCAAATAATTTTCATACAATAAAGGCCGGATTTCAGTTTACACGCCACAGGTTCAAGCCAAGAATATATGCATTCGAAGATGTCACCCAGAAAAGTGCCGAAGAAAACACAGAAAAGTACGTAAGTGTCGAGTACTCGTTATACGCGGAAGATGCTTTTAAAATATCAAATCAATTTAACGTCATTGGCGGCCTAAGAGTTACTGGCTTAAAATCCGATGGCGATGAATATTTTTTCGTTGAACCGAGATTGGCTCTAAATTACTTGCTGGCGAAGAAATGGAGTCTATCCGCCTCCTACTCTCGCAGTAATCAATTCATTCACCTTCTGTCGAACACCGGTATTGGGTTGTCTACCGACTTATGGGTGCCGACCACCAGCCAAACTCCGCCTCAACAATCTGATCAAATTGCGGCTGGAATCAGCCGCATATTTCCGAGGAATGGATTGGTGTTCACAGTAGAAACATTTAGAAAGTGGTTACGAAACATCATAGCATACCGCGAAGGCGCCTCATTTCTTGCTATTTCGGACGGGGTACAAGAACTTAAATGGAAAGACAATGTCACGAACGGAAAAGGTTGGGCATACGGCACTGAATTTCTATTACAGAAGAACACAGGCAAGCTTACCGGATGGATAGGTTACACGCTGTCCTGGACGATTCATCAGTTTGATGATCTCAATAATGGTAAGCGTTTTTTTCCACGATATGATCGCAGACACGACATTTCGATCGTCGGCAGTTACAAGATAAGTGAAAAGGTGAGGCTGTCCGCTAATTGGCTCTATGCCACCGGAAACTCAATCTCGGCTCCACAAAGCTATTCATTTATCAACTACGACTTTTCCGCGAACCCAACCGGAGGGGTTATCAATACGATTGACTATCAGGGTAGTCGTAACAGCTTCAGGGCTGAACCATACCACAGGCTGGACCTAAGTGTACAACTTTTAAAGAAAAAACGACGGGGGGAGCGGTCGTGGGAATTCGGGTTATACAATGCTTATTCGCGAAAGAATCCGTTTTACTATTACTTAAAAACTCGTAATGATTTCGTAGAGAAGGGGCAAAGGACTGAACTTGTAAAAAAATCTCTGTTTCCGGTTATTCCATCAATTACCTATAATTTCAAATTTTAATGATGCAAATACGGTACATCGCTAGTTGGACCATGATCTGCGCTCTCATGATCTGCGGATGCAACACTGGCGTTCAGGTCGAAGATATTCCACCAGAAAGGCTATTGGCGATCAGCAGTTTTGTATCTCCCCAGGATTCAATGATTTCAGTTTATGTATATAAAGGACAAAAAGTAGGGTCAGTTATTAAATCAGATTCCGCACGTATTAGCGACGCGGTAGTAATAGTTTCAAATGGAAGTAAGGAAATTAATTTATTGTATAACGATTCTACAAAAAGATATGAGGCAGAAAATGTGTTCCGCAATTCGGAGCCGGGTACGATACTGTCATTAAAAGTTACAGCGCCAGAACAGTTGACAGCCTCTGCGACGGCGGTTATTCCGCCCAAACCGAATGCAGTGTCCGTACAAGGGGCCCGCGTGGGCAAAGATTATCTATTCTCGGTCATCTGGGAGAATTCCAGCTCATACAAGTTCTATAACGTTTGGGCCGAAGTAGAAGGCGAAATTCGTTCATCAATTGGTATTTTCCCATTAATCACCTCGATTGATATTCCCGACAACAGCTTTTACTTTCCATCAGACAAACAAGCATCCGGCCGTAATTCAGAAACCGGAATTGTAAATTCGGCTTACGATGCTACAAGCGAAAGGGTTGTATTGGCAGTAACCGTGGCAAATGTTGATGACACATTCTTTAAATTCTACAAGTCGTTCCGTGAATATCAAACCTGGCTTGATAATACATCAGACAACCTACCAAATTTCAAAGAGTCCGTTCCAATTTACTCAAATATCATAAACGGAACCGGATATTTTGCGGCGTACAATTCTAGCAAAGAGATAGTGTACATAAAATAATGAAACAAATAGAAATCAGCACCTCTAAATCATCTCTGGTGTTCAAAACAACCATCAAGTATGCATCCAAAGGCTTGAAGACCCACCGGCCTTCTTAAGCCCGAGTAAAAAAGGACTTTGCTGAAACGGTACCGAGCTATAAATGGCTTGGGTGGGTTTATACTGTCTATCAAAATCAAAAATCAAGCGTTTCCCATGTTTTCTTTCCATTTTTTTAATCTTCAAACTTCATTATTATGAAAAAGTTTACCTTGCTGTCTTCAGCGCTGTTCTTCTGCATTTCTTCCTTTATTGGATGCAGCACCCCCGACGTATCAGCCCCGTCGGTTGATAAAAAGTCCGAAAAGGAAGAGCCATTTCAAAGTGAAATCTCGCTTTTAGAAAAAGAACTTGGTGTCTCATACTTCAAAAAGGACGTAGTAATCCATGATAAATCAGGAAACAACAGCATAACCATGCGCTTTGCCTCCCTTTCGAACGAAGTGTTAAACAACTATCTGGCCGACGTAAAATACGAAATTATACCTGCTGACGGTAAGCAGTCGACAGCCAACAATCAAGAGAGCAAGTTGCCCGAAACGTCCGGTGGCCCCACCCCTACTACCTTCAAATCCGACATTATAACGGAGATTCTGTCCAAGGATCTCCAAAAGGGAATAACTGGTTACTACGTTACAGTGATGCCAAGTAATCATAAGTCAGCAAGAACGACTGACGATGGCCCATATTCTACCAGCCACATGTCGGAAGACTGGCCCGAGCGTATGCATTTCACCTTGAATGCACCTACTAATTACATTAACGATAGGGCCGACTTCTATGTTAGAATTAAGAACGGCGGCTTGTTTTCCACTTGGCAAAATATCCCGCAATTGGACAAGATCTCTCCGGCACCGGCAGGTATGGTCGCTAACCATGTGTATCTCACCTATAACACCGCAAATATAGACTGGGTTTACAACGTTGATGGACCTAAGAAAGTAGAGTTGTTCGTTAATTTTACAAGAATCGGAGGGTATAGCTACTGGTTCCAACAACTCTAGACTTGAAAGCCCTGAAAGGCAACTAGATTCATAATGCAAAGCCATTCTTACCGACGTCCCTGCATATCTGGAATTCGGTAAGAATAGGCTTAGCCCTTCGAGGAACCTAATGTCGATTCGTCGCCCGGCAACAACCGCTATTTACTCATTCACGAATACTTCCATTTCAGCAAGGAACGTATGCACTGCGAGCCCTTCCAATGCGGTAAATTTCAGGTATTGGTATCCGGTAGCCGACGAAACCGGAAAACTCTGCGGTGTGATGGTTGCCGGAACGAATGTAAATTCCCCGAGATTTGTCCATGATTCGCCATTGGCGCTTCCTTCTAGTTTGAACCTGGTGAAACCGTTCTTGTTGTTTTGACGGGCCGTCAGATCTACTGAAATCATCTTGTTGGCCCTCTTCATGTCCACGACAAACCAGTGTGGATACCCCGGATGGTCGGGATCATATTGTGTGTGCCAAATGGTGTTCAAATCCCCATCCAGCACTGCCGAAGCTAAACCTGTATTCTCCGAGCCATCTCCCTGTTCGCTGGACACCGCTGAAATGGCCCAACCCGAACGGTCGGCTTTGGCGGCCAGGGGATAATCTATCTTATCATCGGAGCAACCTGTAAAAGAAGCGGTTGCTACCAACGCCATCATGAGTTGAAATATATTCTTTTTCATTTTTTCTCCATTTTTAAGGTAAACTTTCGATATCAACTTGTGGCAGTTGTCCTCCTGCCGGACGTGTGAAAGGAGTTCCTGCCTCCACATAGGTATTAAAGAAACCGCCGTTCCTGAGGAAAAACCGGCCGTTTTCTACACCTCCTCCGAAATCCATCCTTTGTTTGTTTTTACCCGTGGCATCAACACCCATCTTGAAGCCCGTTATCTCGGTCCATTTTCCGTTTACGTCTCTCACCCACTGATTGCCCCAGGTCCCTTTCCGTTCCAGGTATCCTTGTTCAGGGATGAAATTTTCCAGGAACGAATGCATTCTGGCCAGATAAGTTGCCGTCAGCGGCCGCTTCCAGGTGGCCATAAATTGCCACTTATCATGCTCTGGCCCGCGAAACCATGCCGAATAAAGCGTGTTTCCATTGCCATCCGGCTTACCCTTCGTCAGGAATTTATAGGTATTACCAGCTTTCCAGTTGTAGACAAAATAGCTCTGCCCTCCTTCACCTTCACCACCGAAACGTTTTGTTACCACGCCTTCCCCCGATTTGACGGGGACGGTTGTTCCGCCGTCGGGGTCCCAAACGGAAAACAAAACCCAGCGCTCCGATTCGGATTTTACCTGTATACCGAAATATCCGTGACTGAATCCATTGCACATGAAAAAGGAACCGATCGGGTCCTGCTTTTCGGGTACTACCAATTCATTGTAAAAATATTCGATATCACCGGCAGGAATGGTATAATTGACATGCGTCGACGGACCGCGTCTTGACCAGTAGAAGTTCTCGGGGTCGTTGGCGTAAATCGCGCCGTTGGCTGCGACCCCGCCGATTTGAATATCGGACACATCGGCAAACGAGGGGCCCGACTTACTAACGCCCTCCAGATCCACTTTCACATAACCTTCTGCCGTTATATTCACCTTTCCGGCATAGTAGGTTTTTGCGTCCGCTCCCGTTAAACTAACCTCAAAAGAAGCTCCGTTCACAGTCAATTTCACCTTGCTTTTCCCGCCGTCGGCAATGCCGGCTTTTAGAAACACCTTGAGTTCTCCCGGCTGCGTGGCACGGAACCAGGT
The DNA here is from genome assembly GCF_900109045.1 of Dyadobacter sp. SG02. Taxonomy (GTDB): domain Bacteria; phylum Bacteroidota; class Bacteroidia; order Cytophagales; family Spirosomataceae; genus Dyadobacter. The sequence goes on along the minus strand of NZ_FNYL01000002.1, from coordinate 189,570 downwards.
GGTTGTCACAACGCCGGATGTGGTCCAGTTGACAAGCCCTTTGTTGGTGATCTTTTCAGATTGCCCGGCAGCACTTTTGGTGATATAGGCGTTCCCAGCCAAAGGAATACTCACTTTGGGTGTTGGATCAGGCAGTACCTCCTCTTTTGGGGTAGGCTTGGCACCATCAGAGCAACCATAACAGCACGTCAGTGCGCAAAAAAATGCGGCAGTGATCAAACACAATTTATTCATAGCATACAGATATTGGCGCCCGTTTAAAATGAGGCGTGGACAGTTACGGATTTTGGGTCAGTTTGCTGTTCTTGTCTATTTCCGACTGCGGTATAAAAAATATCACGCGGGCATCGGTAGCCGGCACCGTCTGATTGACATTCGTAGTCGGGGTATTGTTCAACGAATGCGTTCCGGGATAATTCCGGGTCATTGGACGATTGTTACGGAAAAGATCGTAGGAACGATGCCCTTCGAATGCCAATTCCATCCAACGCTCCTCCAATACAATATCGAGCGCCGTTTTACCCGCAGGGAGTGACGTATAAAGCGCATCGTTCAGCCCTGCCCTTGTTCTGATGATGTTCACGTCCGCAAGCGCCGCCGTTGTTTTACCCAGTTTGGCATTGGCCTCGGCACGGTTCAGATACATTTCCGCAAGACGCAAATACACAGGCGAGCTGAGATTGATAATACTCTCCTGAAGATTGTATTTGTTGATATAATACATGGGCGTTTGCGGTGTCAGTTTCAGGTTCTTTTGCTGAACGCCATTTAAAACATAAGGCGTGATAAAACTTTTCCGCAGATCCTTGGGATGCAGTGCGTATTGGTTAACCAGCTTTTCGGAAGCATATATTTCGCCCCAACCGCTAACGCCCTGTCCGGCGGGATTGCCGGCCACATCACCGCTGAAATACATCGAGCCAATCGCCGAGAAGTCCTGGTTTTGAACTTTGGTGTGACGGATGCACATAATAGTTTCAGGATTTGTTTCAGGGTCCATCTTGAAATATCCCTGATAATTAGCGCCATCGAGTAGCGAATACCGCCCCGAGTTGATCACTAAATCCGCATATTTAACCGCATTCTCATTATCTTCCTTATACAGGTACACCCGTGACAAGAGCGCGTATGCCACCTCTTTGGAAGCGAAAGAATTGCCTTTGTCAACCGACATGAGGTCAGCCGCTTTCAACAGATCCGCGATCACAAAGTCGTATACCTCTTTCACAGAGCTTCTGGAAAGGCCCGTTGTTTCTTCATCCGAAAGACCGTCTCTCAATATAGGTACACCCGGACCCGCGCCGCTGCCCTGCGGATACGGCCGCCCGAAAACGCGCACCAGATTGTAATGCATCATCGCGCGCAGGTACAGATTCTCTCCTTTGAGCTGTTTCAGATCCGCAGATGCATCGTCTGCCACGTAGGCAATGATCTTGTTCGCTGCGGCTATTACCTTGTAGGCCTGCCCCCAGAAGTTGGTACAGTGTGTGGAGGTGTTAATATGGGTATAGCGGTAAGCACGCGTAAGGTCGTCGGAAGAGGACTGTCCCTGAGCCACCTCGTCACTGGGGAACTCCGTCAGAAAATGGACGCTCCTAACATACGACGGATTTCGCAGAACCGCATAGGTACCGATGGTTGCCGTTTCGACATCCCCCGCGTTGGTCAGCGCCGAGGTTTCTTCGATCGCCGTCGAAGGAGCAAAAGTTTCCTCACAGGCCGACGCTCCTAAAATCAACAGGCCGGACAGGATATATTTATAAAAATCGTTCGCTTTCATCGCCTATCTGATTTAGAATGAAATATTTACTCCGCACAGAAATTTCTTGCTGATCGGATATTTGAAACTGGAAACCCCGGAGCTGAGATCGGTTTGGGTAAATGATACTTCCGGGTCAGGGCCTGAGAATTTGGTTGCAGTCCAGAGGTTATCCCCGCTCAGGAATATATTCAGATTAGAGATTCCCCTTTTGCCAAGCCAGGCTGCCGGCAAGGCGTAACTCAGTTTGATGTTTCTCAAACGAATATAGCTTCCATCTTCCAGGTACCTCGACGACGACTGGTTGGAGTCATGATTTCCGCCGACGATCGGTTTGGGATGTGTGGCGATATCGCCGGGTTTTTCCCATCTGCTCCACCCTTTGGCCAAAACCATCGCATTGTAGCTCTCGTATAAACCGTCATTATCGAAATACGCCCGGCTGTTGTTGTAAATCTCGTTGCCGTAGACGAAATTAAAAAACGTGCTCAGGGATATGCCTTTGTAAGAAAAGGTGTTACTCAACCCACCCGTGAATTTCGGAGCTGCCGAGGTTCCCGTAAACTGCCGCGATTGCGCCGTGGCCACCGAGCTGTAAGAGTTGGTTAACACCTTGTATTTCGCGCCGTCTGCATCGGTCACGATCTTCTCCCACAACGGATCTCCGTTGGTTGGGTCCACACCTGCCCAGATAGGCAGGTTCCATTCATCCATGTTGTGCCCGACGGCGATCGGCTGGCGTGCACCGGAGTTAAAAACGGCTGCTCCATCGCTGAGCTCCAAAACCTTGTTGCGGTTAAACGACACATTCAGGTTCGTTTCCCAGTTGAAAGCGCCGACGATATTTTTCGAAGTTACACTAAACTCCATCCCGCGGTTTCTGACGGCCCCCGCATTTACCCAGCGATAGCTGTAACCGGTCGTAGCCTGCAAAGGTTGTTTGTACAAAAGAGCGCTTGATTTTTTCTCGTATGCGTCAACGGTCAGATCGAGCCGGTTGTTGAATAAACCAATTTCCGCGCCAATATTGCCAGTTTTCATTTTCTCCCATGATAAATCGGGGTTGCCCTTCTGCGAGGGGGCCGCTCCCGGAAGTCCGGCATAGCTGGCGTCCTGCGAGATGCTATATAGCCCTAGCGCCGCGTAATTTGAGATCCCGTCGGCATTACCCACCGTTCCGTAGCTGGCGCGGAGTTTCAAAAAGCTGATGGTTTTCCATTGCTTCATGAAGTTTTCATTGCTGACGATCCACGAGCCGCCCAACTGATAAAAGTTACCCGCTGGATTATTGCTTCCGAATTTGGAAGAATATTCATGAACAAAAGACGCGATCGCGAAATAACGGTTGTCAAAATTATAGTCGGCCTGCGCAAGGTATTTGCTGAAACTGTATTGGTCATTGCCGCCCGTCGGGTTATTGATGATATCGGTGGCCACCGACATCACATCCCTTCCCGGAGGAAGCCCCTTGCCCGAAATAGCCGCGTCGTCGTAATAATTGCGTTCCGCTTCGCCCACTGCGAGAACAGCCAGGTTATGCAACCCGAAACTCTCCTCGTAACGTAATCTGTTCGAAGTCAGAATACGGCTGGTATAAGACCGGGAATTGTATAATTCGCCCCCGTTCGCACCTCCCTGCTTGGTTCTTTTATCGTAATAACTGGCGTCTTTAAAATCGAAAAAGCGAACGCGGTTATAAGTCGAGAATGTCAGCTTGGGCGTGATCGCGTAATCCAGGTTGACGTCCGTATTGACATTCAGACTTCTTGCTTTCGAGTAGTTGTACGGAAGGGAGTGTAAAAAGTTTTCGCGGTCTCTTCCTTGCCAGTTTGCCGCAGTCCGGCCGTCGATGGGGCTTCCGTCCGCATCATATGCCGCATCGAAAGGCATATTTACATAGGCGTCGTAAAGCGTACCGCTGTTTTCGTAGTTGTCCTGCGTGAAAATACCATTGAGCAATACGCTCAATTTCAGCTTTTTGGTTAACTGCGAAGTAATATTTGACCGGAAATTATACCCCGTTTTGTCATTTTCCAAAACGGTCCCCTGCTCCTTGTAATAGTTACCTGAAACATAAAACTGGGTCTTTTCTGAACCTCCCGACGCCGACAAGGTATAGCTATTGACGAAACCCTTTCTGAACGCAAGGTCCCACCAATCGGTATTGGTATTCACGATGGACGGATCGCGGTTGTAAAATGTTTTCTGATAATCATATAGCTGCTGGGAATTCATCAGTTTGAAATTCCCGGTTGTCGCCTCGGCAAAGCCCAAAGTGGTGCTGAAATCAATTTTTGTCTTACCGGCCTTTCCCATTTTGGTCGTAATGATGATAACCCCGTTCGCGGCCCGGGACCCATAAAGGCCGGTGGCGGCAGCGTCTTTCAAAACAGTAACAGACTCGATATCCGTAGGATTATAGGAGCCTCCGATATTGCCGTCCACGATGATCAGGGGGGCTGTGCTTGCCGAAATCGTGCCCGCCCCACGGATCAGAATATTCGACCCGCTGGTTGGATCGCCCGAGCTGGTAGATACCACTACGCCCGGCGCTTTACCTTGCAAAAGGCTCGACAGCTCATTCGAAGTGACATCCCGTAATTTCTCATTGGGTATCACCGCGACAGAGCTGGAAAGGTATTTCGCCTTTTTCGACCCATAACCTGTTACGACCACCTGCTCTAACAGGTTTACCGACGGCTGCAGGGTAATGTCAAATGTCGTCTGCCCACTGGCCGGAACTTCGGTGGACTGGTATCCCACGAAACTAAAAACCAGGACTGCGGTACTCACATCCGCATCTGCCAAATTGAGCGAAAAACTCCCCGCCGCATCCGTAACAGTTCCCTGGTTCGACCCTTTCACCATGATCGTAACGCCGGCCAACAGGTCGCCTTTTTCGTCTTTCACGGTTCCTTTAATCTGCTTGTCCATCAATGTGGAATTGTTAACTCCATCGGTCGTCAGGCCGGGCTCACTTTCCTCCTTTTTCAGGATCACTTGCTGGCCGTCTACCTGATAGCTTACCTCCAATGGAGTCAGCAGTTCATCCAAAACCTCTCCCAGCGACTTGTTACTCACCTGAACACTTACCCGATGCCGGGCCGGAAAAATCGATGGTGCATAGGTAAAATGCACGTCACAAATTTTGTCAAGCTCTTTCAGTACACTTTTAATCTCCTGATTTTTAACATGAATGGATACCTTTTGCTTCAAAAGCTCTTGCGCACCGGCGGTGTTCGCGAACGAAACCCCCGCGAACAAACCGGCCAGTAAAAGTTGGTAAAATGAAATTCTCATTGCTATCAGTAACAGCTGAGGTCTTTGTCGACGTTTTTTCATACTTTTGAAATGATTTGTTCTTTTCAGAATCGGACAAATTGCTCCCGTGTCCTTTTTGCGAAGGACGCTTGCACAGCTCCGGGAAAAATGGAAGTCAGTAGTGGGGCAAACACTGCTGGCTTTTTTTGTGAATAAGACTAATTCATAGGCAGGAAAGCGGTTTAGAGGTTACGACATAGTTAGGTAGTTGATTCACTTTCTTATTTACAACCTTTGGCTAAATGCACGGCAACTTTCTCACCCTTTACACTATACGTCGCGCCGATTGCCGTGCAGGTTGCATGTAACCTTTGTTTCAGTCCTTCTTCCCTGAAAACTGTCGATACGGTACAGGAAGACAACCGGGCTTCATCATAATCAATTTCAATCCCGTACTTCTTTTCAATACTGTCAAAAACCTCTGAAACCGGCCGTTCTTCGAAAACAACGTCCGAATCATCCGGTAAGCTTTCGAGTATCGTCAGGTCACGGATAACCTCCTTTTCATTCTTCCTCGCCTTTGTGCTAAAAACAACTCCTTCGTTGGGCGTCAATACAACACTGGTCGCCGAGTCGACGCCATCATTCCTGAACTCATTTTGATTGTATACCGACACTTTTCCGGTTTTCACCGCCACCAGCACACCGCCATCCTCTTTGTTGGTTCTAACCCGAAAGCTAGTGCCCAGCACCTTGGTTACTGTTTGGCCCGCAAAGACCAGAAAGGGCTTTCGTGCATCTTTGGTCACATCAAAAAATGCGTCCCCATTTAAATACACCGCCCGGTTGCTGCCTGAAAAATCAGCAGGATAGATCAATTCCCCTCCCTTTTCCAGCATAACGACGGAGCCATCACTCAATAAAACCGTCAAAGTCTGATCGTCGCTATTTACTTTTTTAAGCCATTCCGTATTTTCCGAGCCTGTATAAGTCTGCACGATACCCGGCACTTCGGTCTTTTTCATTTGCGAATACCATAGCCCCAGGCTTCCCAATAAAATAAATGAGGCAGCGATCCGCCAGAAGTAACCTTTTCTCAAAATGTGACGTGAATGCGGGATGGCCGAAGTCCGGATGTTCCCGTTTTTGACGCCATCGACCAACTTCCTGATATCTTCCTGCACGGTTTGCTCATCGGTGATCTCCCCAAACTGTTCTTCCAGAGCGAGGACAAACAACCTGGCCTTTTTCACCGCTTCTTGTCTTCTTTCGTCCTCTTTCATCCAGCCCTCCCAAAAAGACGCAGAAGGGTCCCCCGGGTTTAGAATCCACTTGCGAAATGCATGGTTGCCCGCTAACTCTTCAAATCCGGTATTGCTTTCGTTACTCATAAATGGTGGCTGGACAAATTTTCGATGTGCACGAACACACTCTTTTGGTATGATTATCCGCGAATCACCGGTTTATCATCATTATTTTTCAAAAAAATTTTAAAAAGGCCATTTAAATGCTACCTAATGCCCTTTTAGCCAAAGAAAATAGCAGCCGAAAAGCAAAAGATAAGCTCCCCATTGTTCCCGCATTTCACGCAGGGTTTTGGACAGGAGATTAGCCACGCCGGGTTTGCCGATATCCATAATTTCAGCAATCTCATCGTTGCCGAGTCCTTGATAATAACGAAGGTAAACAACCTCACGCTGCCGTTTGGAAAGCCCGGAAATAATTAGATTAAGTCGGTTCAATTCCATGTTCTGAAGTTCGTTTTCAATCAAACTGCTCTCGATTGTACCCGAAGAATCCTCAGGCTCGAACAGCAATTCCGAAGACTCGCCAAGGCGTTTCAGGCGAACACTTTCCTTGAAGATTTTATTACGTAACGATTTGAACAGGTAAGGTTTAACCACGGTATCCTCGGCAAGAAAAAGCTTTCTTTCCCATAGCTGGAGATATACGTCCTGAATACAATCGCGGATAAATTCCAGATCACGGGAGAATTTGGTCCCGTAATTTAGCAGGCTCCTGTGATGGATATCTGCCAGTTGCCCCAAAGCATCAGGATTGCCGGCTTTGAATTGACTCCAAAGCTCATCACTAATCTCCCGTTCCTGTGCGGAGTAGATAAAATCCATTTGTAAGTGCCCCCTTATCTTGGACAGTCGTTAGGTGTCGAATTTCCTTTTTTTTAAGCCACTCCCGGGTCCACAGACGGGTTAGCGTAGTTTTTCCGGTGTTTCCCGATGTAAATTAACAAATTCTTTTGAGGCCGTCCGCGGCTGCGGTTAAATCATTCCATGCGCCGTTAGGCGGTCGCATTTCCAGCCCGGTAATGCGACCGTATTTCGGCCGCATCAGGCTTGGTATAGCACAATGGTCGTGGTGGCTCCGGAATTCCTCCACGCCACGGAAGGCGTGAGCGGCTATGCGAGCCCGTTAAACGGCCCTGACATGGAGATGGATTGACTGGACTACTTATCACGTTTTTTCTACAATCATGTAGTTGAAATCAATACATAATCATTGCTGAAAAGTTGAGAAATTCGGCGGCGTTAGGCTCGGCCTTCAAATTCACCCAGAGATTATGTCAAACTTGTACTTTTCTATCCTGAATAAATGCCACCGATACCGCCTTGTGGCTTTGGCCCTTTTTTCGCTCCTTGCCGGATCACAGCGTGCCCATGCGCAGATTGAGGCAACTGATTTTGTGGTCACCATCAACACGAGTGAAACTTTTGTGCTTTTCAGTGGTAACGGGATTTCTTCGGTGTATTACGAGAGTATTCCGGGTGGCCTGTCGGGTTTTGCGACAGTCGGACTTGCACCCAGTATCCTTTATTTTGAGGTGCCGGCGCCCGGCAAGTACCGTATCGCCTTCAAACCGGGCACACCCGGTCAATTCGGGCAAATCCGGTTCGATCTCAACCCGCTGCTGTTGCTGACAATCGAGCAATGGGGCACCAGCCTTTGGGATTCGTTTGCTTTTTCGTTTTTCAGCTGCGTCAATTTGTCTGCAATTCCAGCCACGGATAGCCCCAATTTAACAAACGTCTCCTCTCTGCAGGCCATGTTTCTAAATTGTACTTCATTGAGCAGTGCGCCTAATATTAAAAACTGGGATGTCGGTCAAGTAACCAGTATGCGTGATATGTTTGGAAACTGTCCGCTGTTCAACGAACAGCTTAATAGCTGGAATGTAACCAACGCCATTGATATGTCGAATATGTTCCAAGGGGCGGCCGCATTCAACCAAAGCCTGGGCGATTGGACATTGAATGCGACTGTGAGTATGGACAATATATTCGCAGGTAGCGGCGTCGACTGCTTTAATTACAGCAATACGTTGATAGGCTGGGCGGCTAATCCATCGATTCCAGCCTCGCGCTCGCTGGGCGCACCCGGTCTCAGCTACGGACCGGATGCCCTCGCTGCAAGGGATTTTCTGGTGCAAACCAAAAATTGGACGATCACCGGCGATACTTTCGACAATACATGCATCAAGCTACCCGTGAAACTTGTTTCCTTCGACGTGGAAAAGGAAGAGTCTGCCGTGTTACTGAACTGGTCGACAACCGAGGAAATACACAGCGATTATTTTGAGATTCAACGGAGTATTGACGGCCAGAAGTGGGCATCGATCGGGCGCCAGACGGCGCATGGGGAGAGCACGGTGATGCAAACCTATCTTTACCGGGACCTCTCTCCTGCTACGGGAATCAATTATTACCGTCTAAAAATGGTTGACCATCCCACGGAGAACAATGTCGTTCGTTTTTCGTACAGCAGTATCCGGCATCTCATTTTTGATGACGCCCGTGAAAATCTCGTGTACCCCAATCCGGCTGGCCAAAAGCTTTTTTTAAAAGAACTCGGAAGGGTAAGGAATGCGGCTATCTTCACAGCCACGGGTATTAAAATGGTTGAAACCGACCGGATCAGCTCCGAAGGTATCGATGTAAGCAGGCTTTCGAACGGTGTGCATACAGTCGTACTTCATTTCAATGATGGCACCAGCCAGTCGCATAAAATCATCGTTCGCGAATAGGACTCCCCCTCGCTAGTTCTCTTATTAGCAACAAGTTAAACCAGACGCCGCGAATCGTAACCGGAGGTCAATCTGCCACTAGGAATGATGTGGCCTGCCGCAACAGAAGTAACGCACCTTATTTCGAGAATCCTTTTTCAAATTCGGTTCCAGAGGTCCAGTAATTAACTGGACGAGACTCAATGTTGGCATTTCCGAACATGATTTTAAGAGGGTGAACTTTTGAACAAACTACATTGGACCATCTGACAAAACTGAGATTCGTCTGACCGGCGAACTTTGTATTCGAAATCATTCCTGATTCAACATCGACAATCAGCATTGAAATGGATACAAAAAAATTGAAGTCTTTAACATCACCGCGCATAGTTTTTAACAGCTATACCGACGAAAATGTCGAAGGAGAAGCATTTGTCCAGGACCATATATTCAGCTACATCATTTCCGGCAGTCATGATATCTGGGTCGGTGACAAGCGATATTCCTTCCACGCAGGCGACTATCGATTCTTCCGAAAAAACCAGCTGACCAGATCCATTAAAAAGTCGGACAGCGAAGGTTTCAAGTCTGTTGCCCTCCACCTGGATCAGCACACGCTGGAAAACATCCGGGACGAGTACGCCCTGACCGCCGATGGGCACTCTTATCCGGAAAGTGTATTGCTTCTCAAACCCAACCGGTACCTGGAAAGCTACGCCGACTCTCTCTTGCCATACGCAAATGCCCACGACGGTTTGAGCGCTTCGATAGGCGGGTTGAAAGCCCGTGAACTGGTGCTGATCCTGTTGGAAACCAACCTATCCCTGAAAAATATCCTGTTTGATTTCAATGAACCGGGCAAAATCAACCTGGAAGCATTCATGAACAAGCATTACCGGTATAATGTGGGTATTGACCGGTTCGCTTATCTGACAGGCAGAAGTCTTTCCGGCTTCAAAAGGGATTTTGCAAAACTATATAGCATGACACCCAGCCGCTGGCTAACCAGCAAACGGCTGCAAGAGGCGCATTATCTGATCGAAGAGAAAAGACGAAGACCATCCGACATATACCTGGAAATAGGCTTTAACGACCTCTCCCACTTCTCTTTCGCATACAAAAAGGCATTTGGAAACGCGCCCACAAGGGGCAACGGCATCTGATCGCCCACTACTATTAATTCACAAAAGCAAAAATAAAAATGGATTTACAATTGAAAGGAAAACGCGCCCTGGTGACCGGCGCCAGTTCTGGCTTGGGCGAAGCAATCTCCCGGATGCTCGCCTCGGAAGGCGCGGAAGTGATTGTGCACGGCCGAAATGCAGATCGTACACAACAGGTAGCTGATGCAATCCGGGAAGCAGGAGGCTTGGCCCAAGTGGCGCTCGGTGACCTCGCTACCGATGCCGGTGCAGATCTCGTAGCTGCCGCGGCGCTAGACGGAGGCGCAATCGACATTCTCGTAAATAACGCCGGTGTGGTAAGCCATAAAAACTGGTCGGACGCAATGGCCGATGACTGGATGGAGCTATACAATGCCAATGTTGTTTCCTATGTAAGGATGATCCGGCGCATCGTGCCCCAAATGAAGGAGCTCGGCTGGGGCCGGGTCGTAAATATCGGTGGCGGGCTTGCCATACAGCCGATTAAGGAACAACCCCACTATAATGCAACGCTGGCAGCACGTCATAACCTGTCAGTTTCCCTTGCCAGGCAGTTGCAGGAGACGGGTATCACCTGCAACGTTGTTTCTCCCGGCGCGATCATGAATCCCATGGTAGAGCAGTGGCTCGTCAACGCAGCTCCCAGGTTTGGTTGGGGCACTGAACTGGAAGAAATTAAGCGAAAGGCAGTAAAAGAGCTGATACCCAACGATACCGGAAGGTTCGGAAGACCAGAAGAGATTGCCGGAGCGGTGCTTTACCTGACCAGTCCGATGGCGGATTACATTAGCGGCGCCATTATCCGTGTGGATGGAGGGACAATGAAGAGTTTATAGTACAGGTTAGCTTGATTCAAAACGCCAGGTGTGATAATCCGGCGTTTTGGATCGTACGGTTGACAAAACAATTGCACGCTTCAACAATTCTCATCAGGAAGGCGTATTGGTCTGTAAGCTAGACTTTTCCTAAACCAATACTGCGATAACGATGCTGGAAAACTATTTAAAAATTGCAATTAGAAATATATGGCGCAGAAAGTTTTACGCTGCTGTAAATATCGGGGGATTAGCGATCGGGCTGGCGGTTTGCCTGGCCATTGTTTTTTATGTCAAACATGAATTTACCTATGACCGCCATCACGACAAGTCGGACAGGATTGTAAGAATTACAACGAAATTCGAAACTCCTGACAAACCGATGCTAATTGCCAACACTCCGGTTTTGCTGGCTTCCTACCTGAACAAGGATTACCCCGAGATAGAAAAAACGGCCCGCCTGCAAATTACAGAGGCGACTGTAAAACATCACCAGCAATTACGGAATGAGCAAAATGTTTACTTTTCCGAACAATCAGTCTTCAATATATTCTCGTTCCCATTTCTTGAGGGAAACGCGACAAATGCGTTAGCAAAACCCGATAAGGCGGTCGTCACCCAGAAGTTTGCGGAAAAATATTTCGGGAATACCTCTGCTTTGGGAAGGATTATCCAGATCAATCAAACACATTACGAAATCACGGGCGTAATGGCAAATCAACCGTCAAATTCAGACTTGAAGATATCGGTCCTGTTGTCGCGCGACTTTTCTGGTACCAATGATTGGCTGACAGATGATTTTCCAGTTTACACCTTTGCGCTTTTTACGCAAAACCCTGATTTGAAATCTCTTGATAAAAAACTTCAGGCACTAAGCCAGCGGTATATTCAACCGGAACTTAAAGCGCAAGGCGCGGACGGATACAAACTTATTTTCCAGACTGAGCCGTTGAAAGATGTGCATTACAGTGTTGGCAAAATGGGCGATACGCCGAAGGGAGACAGGCGATATGGTTACCTTTTCTCATTCCTGGCCCTGTTCGTGCTCATCATTGCCGTTTTGAACTACATTAACCTGCTAACCGCCACTGCTATGGAGAGATCCCGGGAAGTGGGCGTCAGAAAGGCAAATGGTGCCAGGCGGGGCCAGCTTGTCTGGCAATTTCTTTTCGAGTCCCTGATCATCACCGCAGCCTCAGTGATAATTGGCGCTCTAATCCTGAAAATGTCAATTCCGTTTTTAAACAGCCTGCTTCAAATCGTCCTGATCGTAGCATGGAGCGATGTCATCGTCGTTGGTGCGCTGAGTTTGGTGATCATTACCGTTCTTGCGGGCGTGTATCCATCATTTATACTGTCGTCTTTCAAGCCGGTTAAAGCTTTAAAAGGTGCCTTGACATCAGGCGGACAGTCCGTATGGCTCAGAAAAGGGATCACCCTTTTTCAATTTTCCCTTGCGGTCGCTACGGTTTTCGGCGTTCTGGTTATCCATCAGCAAATGAAATTCTTGCGAAATCACAATCCGGGTTTCGACAGAGCGCAAATAATGGCAATTTCCAGTCCCGACGATTCTGCGGGCCGCTCAAAAATGAAAGCTTTTGCGGCAATGCTGCGTCAACAAAGCTACGTGCAGCAGGTCACAGTTGGTTCGAATGTGATGTCGGTTGAAGAGATATATCCCGCGGGCACCACTATTTTTAAATCCAATGGAAAAAGAAAAGAGGTGATCAGCAATTACTTTTTTATTGACGAACATTTTCTTCCCATGCTGAACATTAAATTATTGCAAGGGAGGAACTTGTCATCAGACCGAGTTTCGGACATTAATGGCGGCTTTATTGTCAATGAAGCATTTGTAAAAATGTCGGGCTGGAAAAACCCGGTGGGGGAACCGATCGATGGCTCGGCAGCTTTGCCTATCACATTCACATAAGCTGGTGGTTGTGCGTGCTGGCCGGACTTGTGGCTCTTGGTGTGGCCTTGCTCACGGTCGGCTTCCAGAGTATAAAGGTAGCGCTGGCCAATCCGGTCAAGTCTCTGAGATCGGAGTGAATTTCAGGCACGCAATCTCATGTAATTGTAACGGCCGGCGAGAGTACTAAAAATCCGAACCTGGCGCCATTGAACTTGACCCCTGAGATACCAAGTTCCCTCACCAATTCAGTAGAATACATTTCTCGTAAAACCATGACAATTAGACACCTGCGATTTGCAAGCATACTTTACCTGCTTGTACCCACCTGATTTTCTTCTGCTTCTGGACAAGTGGTGTCACCTCCTTTGTCGGATTGCTGCTTAATTCCCCCAACACATTCTAAAAACTGGCTCCGGGCAAATGGGTGCGTGTGCACATCTGCCCGGCATTCGCCGTTTAATAATTTAAACATCAGTTTATTACCATTTATTATATATTTGTTCTGATGCTAATGCACACATTCATGTAGCGTCGTATTCTTCCTCCTGGCGTTCAATACCCAACCTGCCCATCCAAGAATAAAATCAAAATTGCGTATAGTGCTTTGCAAATTGTTTTTAAAAACCTGTCAAACTATTTAAGGTTCAATTTCAAATTATTTTATCAACAGCTATTTTGGTTTAAGATACAAATTCGACTTTTGAAGCATTTGTAATTCTTCATTTATTAATTATTTATTCGTGCAAACGCGTCCGCCATGTACCAGCCGGAGCTGGATATTTATTATCAAAACTTAACGTAAATGCCATGTTACATCCCGTTCTAAAAGATATCGCGATCCGATTCAATAGTTCGCAAATTGTAGCAAACGGAGGAAAAGGGCTGGTGCTTGGCGATATTGCAAAGCATGAAAAAGAAAGGGATACACCCGGAGGCGGGGATACGATTCAAAATAATCTGGTACTGACATTAGTAAGTGTTGAAGAAGAAAGCAGTCTGAAAAATAACTATCCGACACGCCAGGAGGACGCAATTTCTTTCAGTCAGAAACCGACATTGTTTCTTAATTTATACCTCCTTTTTTCCGCCAATTTCGACGACTATGAAGAGGCCCTCAAACATTTGGGATACGTCCTTTCATTTTTCCAGGCCAATACCCGGATCAGTTTCTCGGACGCGTCGGGCGACACCTACAACCTGAATTTTACGCTGCATAATATCGGTTTCGAAAGCCTGCATAACCTCTGGACGGTTTTGGGAGGGGCTGCAAAGCCTTCGGTGGTTTACAAGGCACGGTTGATCTTCATCCAGGGATCGCCGCTCAATGGCGCTGGATTAGTCACGCATATTCAAAGCAATGAGCATTTAAAATAACCTTTTGCCATGCTGGACATTCTCTATGATATTCGGTGCTCAATCGTCTTCGAACATCACTTTTACAGTGAAGGCATTTGCACGGACATTCGCCTGACGCCCACCGGAACTACTATCCAAGCGTTGGAAGATCACGGTTTGCTGGTCAAAAACACCCTGGGGAAAACGCATATTTTCCAGCAGATCAGCGCCGGAGTGCCCGAAATTCCTTTTACGGAGCCGGTTTGTTTTTCATTCCTGGCCTCCCTCACTAATTCAGCCATATACAATGTATTTGACACAGGCGGCATCCGGCAATTTCATTTGACCAATCTGAACAGCGACGGGACATTCAGGGACACATTGACGCAGGACGAATATATATCCCAACATGAAATATTACCCCGGCTAACACCCCAAAAATTCAACTTTGAATTGGAGAAAGGATCGGTATCTAAATTAGTTATTGATTTTTTTGACACTACGGGTTGGAGCACGGTATCCACAGAAGATATCGATCCGAAAGCGGAAGGAATTGAATTAACTTTTATAAAATCCGGCAAATACAGAATTACCAAACAACCACTTCCGGCAGGCGAAACACCGTTAATATTAATTGCCAGTGACGACGCATACCAAAGCACGCCGTTTTTTGCATTGATTGATATATGGTTGCAAAATGATATTGCATTCAAAACATTATATACCGTCAAAGCTCCCGGGCGGATGTTCAAGTTTCAATATGTTTTTACAGACGTAGAAAGTAGGCAAATTGATTATGACATTCCGATTATTGTAAGAGGTAAAAAACATATTCTTGATACAATTACGACAGACGTTGATATTACATTCTCCGAATTAGAAGTAGCCGACCCACCCGAGTCGAAAATAGATATTGTTGTTGCCCAATTAAAGAAAACCGGTTCGGATAAGATCTATGTTGTCGAGTCAGTTTCATCTTTACCTGTGCTTGAAAACAGGCCTCCTTCCATCAAATTAAAGGCAGGCGCAAACGAAGTAATATTACCGGTCCCACTCCTCAATGATTTGCGAATCATCGACAATAAAGCTGTTGTTTTTTTCAACATTTAAATCTTTAACCTTTTAAATACCATTAATTATGGCAGCATTAGTTGATACCCGAATGCCTGGCGTTTATACGGTAGAGGTTCCCACACTTCCGCCTTCCATTGCGCTGGTGCCGAGTGCCGTGCCGTGCTTCATCGGCTACACGGAAAAGCATGAGAAAAATAGCGAATCCCTCCTCCGAAAACCCACCCGCGTCCGTAGCATGCGTGAGTATGAAGACTGGTTCGGAGGGGCGTCCACTGCGCAGATCAAGGTGACTGTGGTTGACAATACGGGTATCGGCGGCGTGCTGACCGTCAAGGCGAGAAGCGAAAATTTCAAAAACCGGATGCACTATGCCATGCAATTGTACTATGCCAATGGCGGCGGCCCCTGTTTCATTTATTCGATAGGCACCTACACCTTCGACAAGACTACCGAAGTGTACGACGAAACATTGTTCAACGGCTTGAAAAAGGCAAAAGACATTACCATACTCGTGATGCCGGACGCCACGGACAGCGACAAATACAGTAATGCCGTGCAGGAAGCGCTCAAACATTGCTCGAAGGCTGTCAACCGCGTCGCGCTGCTCGATGTGAAGAACAGCGAAGATGAAATCGACGATTTCCGGAACATCGTTCCGACGCAGATAGACCAGAAAAAATACGGCGCTGCTTACTTTCCGTTCCTGAACACCACGCTCGTGTACAAGTATGAGATGGATGAAGTGGTGATCGAAAGCTTTTTCCGGAACAACCAGGCTATGAACGCCGCCGATGCCACAGCCGCAACCAACGCCGCAGCCGATTATCAGACAAAAAAAGCAGCCCAGGCGAAGGCCGAATCAAATCAGGTGCTGTATGTGAGCATCAAAAATGCCGTCGGCAAGGCGCATGCCGCCGATAATGCGATCGCTATCGCCGATTTGCAGGAAGTCGCGAAAAGAGAGGCCAAGCGCATTACCGGAAGTGCTACCCTGGACGCAAGTCTGTCGGCGGCGGGTGTAACGGATTTCCCGACACTCGATGCGGCTATCGACACTTTGACTACGGGCCTGGACGTGCAGGGAAAAACCGATGCCGCGAACGCCGCCCTGGCCGCCGCTGCTGTAATTGCAAAATCCGGGGACTTGCAGGGCATGACGCTGGACATCCTGGAAGATGCCAACAACGAACTGGCCTCGAAAATCAAACAAGCGATCCGGGACTTACCTGTACTCATGCCGCCTACCTCGGCTATCGCGGGCATTATGGTGCAGACGGACGCCACCCAGGGTGTGTGGCAGGCGCCCGCGAACGTCGGGGTTGCCGCTACCATTGCCCCCGCCATCGAGATCGACGACGACCTCCACGCTTCACTCAATGTCGACGCTACTTCCGGCAAGTCCATCAATGCGATCCGTTCGTACGAGGGCCGCGGCGTGCTGGTGTTCGGGGCGAGGACGCTCGCGGGCAACGACCTGGAATGGCGGTACATTTCGGTGCGCCGTACTTTCTGCTTTATCGAAGACGCCATCGGACGGGCCATGCAAAATTTCGTCTTTTCTCCCAACACCCGCGACACCTGGATCAAAGCCAAAGCGATGATCGACAATTTTTTAGTCCAGATCTGGCAGGCGGGCGGTCTTTTTGGAAATACAACCAATGAAGCATACCAGGTGAATGTAGGCTTGCCCGAAACCATGACGGATGTCGATATTCTGGAAGGCAAGATGATCGTCGAAATCAAACTGCGCGTGGCAAGGCCGGCCGAATTCATTATCCTGCGCTACGAGCACAAGTTCCAGGCAAATGCTAACTAATCGTTCCACATCCATTATTTATCATTCAAATCATGGCTACTAGCGTTTCTTACCCGATAGCGAAATTCCGTTTCAAAGTAAAATGGGAGGGATTATCCAAAGAAAATGAAATCGGTTTTACCGAGGTTACCGGCCTGGACTATCAGATCGATGTGATCGAATACCGTGACGGCACAGACCCGAATCTGTCCAAACGGAAACTGCCCGGAATGCGGAAATTCAGCAATGTGACGCTTAAAAGAGGTGTTTTCAAAGGTCTGCGCGATTTTTACGACTGGATCGACGGCGGTGATGCCGCGTCGGACAAATCCGTCGTGAAACGCAAAGACTACCGGCGCACAGTCACGATTACGCTCATGGACGAAGCCGCTACCGAAGTGGTATCATGGACACTCCAGAATGCCATTCCCATCAAAGTACAGTTTTCGGATATGAAGGCCGACGGCAACGAAATTTCCATTGATACGATGGAACTGGCGCACGAAGGACTCACGGTTTCCTACATCTGACCACCCGCAAATGGCTCTGTACCCGCCCACAGGTTTTTTCTTCAAGGTGAAGATCGGTGATTTTGAGGACGTCGCGTTTCAGGAAGTTACCGGCCTGAGCATGACGCTGGAAACATTACCCATCAAAGAAGGTGGCCAGAACCGGTTTGTCTATCAGTTGCCCGTGCGCACTTCTTCGGAAAAACTGATTTTGAAACGGGGCCTCGAAGTGAGTTCTCAGCTGGCAAACTGGTGCAAAGAGGCGCTGGAAAATTTTTCGTTCAGCCCGAAAGACCTGGAAATTTCGCTGCTGGATTTTGCAGCGCAGGACAAGATACTCATAACCTGGCAGGTTGTAAGGGCCTATCCTACCAAATGGTCGGTCTCCGGCTTCAATGCCGCCAACAACGAGCTTGCTATCGAGAGCATCGAATTGCAGTACCAGCATTTCTCCAAAATCTTTCCGTCATGATCGAAATCAAAGAACTGGTCGTCAGGGCAAACATCGCCGAAACGCCCATCGACCCCTCTTCGCCGCCCAGGCAGGATGCCCGTAACGGCACGCGCGAGGGTTTGAATGAGGAGGTGATACAAGCGTGTGTCAGGCAGGTGATGGATATTCTGAAAAGACAAAAAGAACGGTAATTATGGGCTACGTCAACAAATTGCGGATCATGTCGGTACACCTCGATTCGGGGTCGCCGCTGGCCATTGCGAGCTCGGTTCTGCAAACGCTCGCCGGCGGGGTTTTTGAATTGCAGATGAATCCGGAAACGTATTCCCGAAATTTCGAGATAGAATACGCCACGCCTATCGACATTGGCGCTCCGCTGGTCCACTCGCAGTTCAAAGGCGTGAAGCCCGAAGCGCTGGAAATCAAATTTACCATTGATGGGACAGGCATTGTACCCGTGCAGCAGCCGGCCATTGACCTGGTAACCCAGGCATTTGCCGCTGCTGGCAGCGATGCACAGGTCGCATTCGTGACTGCCAAACTGCAACAGCTGCAAATCGTTACCTACGGAATCCAGTCGGAAACGCACCGGCCGCCTTTTATGGTGGTCAACTGGGGAAAGCTGGTGTTTATGGGTGTGTTACAAAGCATGTCGCACACATTCACGCTCTTTCACGAATCGGGACTGCCGCTCAGGGTTGATGTTACGCTGAAAATCAATGAGTTCAAAATGCCGTCGGTGGCAACCGCCGCGCTCTCGCTGCTATCGCCCGACCTGACCCGCAAGCATATCGTCAAATCGAGCGATACCCTGATTAACCTCTGCCTGGACACCTACCAGAAGCCCGACTATTATCTGGAAATAGCCAGGGTCAACGAACTGACAAATTTCCGGAGGCTCAAACAAGGCTCCGAACTGATTTTCCCGCCTATTGCCAACTCTTAAACTGCCTGACAGATGGTCGGACTACCCAGCATATCGCCCCAAGCCTCCACCGAACCCACGCATACCGTGAGTACGAAAATATTGGTGGACGGTAGCGACCTGACGAAAAAGCCAGGCGGCCTGCTTTCGATGTCCGTTCAAAAAGAACTGAACCGCATTCCCTCGGCCAACATCGTGTGGGCGGACGGAGCGGTCGAAAAAGGCACGTTTTCCAAAAGCAGCTCTGTGAATTTTGCGCCCGGCAAGATGGTCGACATCCAGCTCGGCTATCAAAACCAGACCGAAAATGTTTTCAAAGGCCTGATCGTCAGGCACCGCATTAAAGCATCGGCGGGCAGCCCGTCGGCGCTCGAACTGGAATGCAAGGACGCCGCGATACACCTCACACTGACGAGGAAGAGCCGTTATTTTGTCGATCAAAAAGACAAATCCGTTTTCCAGGAAATTATCGGTGAATATAAAAACCGGGGCGTGACCATCGGCACGCTGGACGATACCGAAGCCCCGCAACCCGAACTGGTCCAGTACGATTGCACCGACTGGGATTTTCTGGTGATGCGGGCCGAAGCCAATGGGCTGGTCGTGATGGTGAGCAATGGCAAGATAAGCATTGTAAAACCCGCCAAAGCCGCCAAAGCCGACTTCGAGGTCACCTGGGGTACCGACCTCCTCGACCTGGAAGCGGAAATGGACGTTCGCACCCACTATGCCGACATTTCCACATCGAGCTGGGATGCCGTGAATAGTAAAATGGCGACCGAAAAAGGGTCAGGAAATACCGGTGCGCTGGGTAGTGCGGCAGGTGCATTGAATGGGTTGGGACAGGCTGCCAGTGCAGCAGGCAATGCATTGGGTATCGATACCGGGGTCGAAGATACCAGACATCAGTTTCCGGAAGTATTTTATGAATCGCAAAAACCGCAGCTGTTTCATGGCGGAGATATGGACACCAAAGCACTGGGTGCATGGGCCAAAGGGCAGCAGAAACGCGCCGAACTATCGCAGGTGCGGGGCCGCGTGCAGGTAAGGGGCCGCCACTACGTCCCGCTGCACACGCTGGCACTCAAGAAGGTAGCAGGCCGCTTCAACGGCTCGCACCTGATAAGTGGCGTGCTTCACCAGGTCCATAGCGGTACCTGGGAAGTGGATATCCAGTTTGGACTTTCGGCGCAAACCTTTGCCGAAACCAAACCTTACATTACCTCGCCGGAAGCCGGAGGTTTGCTCCCGGCGATCCAGGGCCTGCACGTCGGTATTGTTACCAAAATCGAAGGCGACAAAGTCACTGGCGGGCATCGCATTAAAGTCAAAATTCCGTTTATCGCCGAACAGGGGCGCAACTCGGAAGGAATCTGGGCGCGACAGGCGACCATTTCCGCCGGCGACAAAAGAGGCTCGGTGTTCAGGCCCGAGATAAAGGACGAAGTCATTCTGGGCTTTATCAACAACGACCCCAACGACGCCATTATCCTGGGCATGCTCCACAGCAAAACCAAGCCAGCGCCTATCGACGCTAAAGACAAAAACCTGCAACAAGGTTATTTCGCAAAAAAAGGCATGAGCTTGTTGTTTGACGACGAAAAGAAAAGCATCGAGCTTAAAACCCAGGAAGGTTACAGCATCCTTGTCAGCGAATCCCCGGGAAAGATCGAGCTCAAAGACAAAAGCGGGAACACCGTCACGCTTTCCGAATCGGGGATCAGCCTGGTCGGCAAATCGAACATTTCGATCGAAGCCGAAGGTGAAGTGAGCATTAAAGGAAAAACCATTCAACTCAACAAACCCGGACCATGAATAAACCAGCCGCACGTCTTTCCGATCTTCAGGTATGCACGCTCAACACTGCGGGCGTGGCTCATGTAGGCGGGTCAATCGCCATCGCCGCGCCGCGTACGGTATTCGTCAACGGCATGAAGGCCGCAACTATTCAGGACCAATGTCCCTGTGCAGCGGGCGGGCCTAATGTCATCGCCGCTGGCTCAGGGTCTGTATTTTTTGACGGGCTTGCAGCTGCGCGGCAGACTGATTCCACTGCCCACGGCGGGCGCATTAGCAGCGGCTCTGCCGATGTGTTTATAGGAGATTAAATGCTGGTTTTATATCCGGCGACTTAAAACAGATTTATCACGATCCTATGGAAACAATCCCAATGCCCCCCGAACGCCGCAGTTTTCTCGGAACCGGCTGGGCTTTCCCGCCCGAATTTTCCAAGCCGAACTGCACGCCCAAAATGGTTTCGGACGAGGAAGACATTTGGCAAAGCCTGAAAATACTGTTCAGCACAAGCCTGAAAGAGCGTCGGATCACGCCCGACTATGGCTGCAATCTCGCCGATTTCGTGTTTGCGCCACTGAACGTGTCGCTATTGTCGCTCCTGGAAGAAATGATACGCGAAGCGATTTTGCTCCACGAACCGCGGATCAAACTCAACGAGCTGCGACTGGATGTGGTGGAACTCGAAGGCCGTCTAAACATCCTGCTGGAATACACAGTCCGCGCTACCAATAACCGCTTCAACCGCGTGTTCCCCTACTATCTGAACGAAGGTACCAACGTCGCACCCTAAGCATCATTTCCTGTTATGGCACTTGTCGCACACCCGCTTGCCCGGTCTGGCACCACGCAACAAGAAAGGCTTTTGAAAGCCCTCATTCCGGAAAACCTCCAACTCGACGGCCGTAATATGGTTGAGCTGCTGGCGTTTGCGGGCAAATTCGCCCGCCAGATCCGCTATTGGTCGCCGGACAACACGCCCGACGGCGATTGGACCTGCTTTTTCGAAAAAGACGCTACCACGCTGCTGGCGATCGTCGCGGCCACCCCTCTGCAGGAAATCAGGCTCGACTACCGCCAAAGCGAGCTGGACTTTGTGCAGGCGTGCCGGCAGGAAAAACAGGCCGAAGGAAAAAGTGCCTGCGACCAGGCCATCGATCATTTATATCCGCTGGTAGACCACATTTTTGGCATCGCACAAAAGCTGTTGGATATATGCGAAAAATTCCCGCCGGACCATCCGCTCAAAGCCGAAACACAGGCTTTGATAAAAGAAAAATTGGGGATCCGGTCGCAAAATGGCGCTGTCAAAAACTTTAATGCGCCCATCGGCTTACTGATCAGCTACCACAAGACCATTCACGCGAAGCTCGGCCGCGAGGGGAAGGTGATCGATTTGTACGAACCTTTTTTCAGGCCCACGCCCTGCGCGGAAGCATGGGGTGTTGACAGTCACGATTTTTTGAATTGCATTGATTTCCACGCTCCCCTGGAAGAAGCTGACCGCGAGCGGCTATGGAAGTTGTTCCTGATTTTTTACAAGGCGCTGAGCTGGGTAGTCGGAAAAGCCGAAAAGGCATTTCAAACAGCACTACACGGCCGCAGCGACCACCCGCCGCACATTGCCTTGCTGCTGGCCTTCCTGCAACTGTTCCGCCGGTACCACCAGTCGGACATGAATAGTTTGTTGTCCAGGCACTTGCTATTCTATTACCAAGGCGTACTGCGCCTTCAGCAGCGCCGGGAGATTCCCGACAAGGTCCATATCGTATTCGAGATCGCCCAGAATATCGAAACCTACCGCCTTCAAAACGATACATTGCTGCTCGGCGGCCAGGATGTCACCGGTCTCGACCGCCTCTACGCGCTTGCCGACGAGCTCGTGGTCAATCAGGCAAAACTCATTGAAAAACAAAACCTGTATTTCTTCCAGGGCACTGCCATTGCATTAAGAAAGGCCGATCTGAAAGACGGTATCAAAATCCCGTACGAGGCGGGACAAAAACTGTGGCGGCCACTATCAGGACTTGAATTATTCCGGAAATGGCGGAGACAGACTCAAATGTTTGCCTTCAAAAAGACCGCAGGCAAGGAAGAACTGGCATTTAGTACCAGGCTACGAAATCAGATAGAAACCATTACCGCCAATCCCGGGCTCATTATGATGTCACCCGAATTGTGGCTTGCTGGCGGAGGCGACCGGACGATTACGATTTCGTTCGCCGCGGATGCCCCCATTGAACTGAAAGAATTTTACACCGAGATCAGCACAGCCGAAGGCGTATATACCTTTCCGTTAGACTTCAATAAGCAGGAACCGACTGAGCCGGAAGTGGTGCTGGCGAACAGGAAGTTTCCGTTACGATCCACTTATGTGCACCACGATAACATCACGACCTGGAACATCCAGCTTCCCGCCGATTTTGTTTCCATTTCGTCGCCCAAGGATCCGCAGGCCAACATCGGCGACGGGAATCCATTTGTAACGCTCCGCTTGAAAGACGGCAGTGACTACGATGCCGCCGCGAACATTCATTTGTCCAAAGTCGGCATACTAACTCAAAATCAGCGTCTCCGTAACATCAGCGTACAGCTCGGAAGTACGCCCTACGTGGCCAATGCCGACATTCCGTTAATCGGTTCGATGGCCGACGAAACTACCCTCAAATTGTATGTCACGGCTCCGGAGCTGGCTGTCAAAACCGGAAAAGCGACGTTAAACGTGCCCATCGAAGGACTGGACGACCAGTCGAAGGAACTTACATTGACCGGAACGCGGCAAAAATTGACAGCAGAGGAATTCGAAAAACCAGTGCCGTACGTGACCACCACGCCGTATCCTTTTTTTACAACCACCATCAGCATTAAAAAAGGCCCTGAGAATGCGCCTATCCAAATTTTCAAAATTGCCTCCGAAGCCATTTCGCTCGACTACACTTCCACGGAACAAGAACCGGAGCTGTATTGGAGGGATTTTCTGGGCGGGTATTCGAAAGTACGCGAGCTGGATGGTTCCTTGTTCACAATCGTTCCGCTGCATCGGTTACCTGAGCTGGACAAGCCTCTGATTATGACCGATGAAAGGGGCACACGACTACTGGACAACCAGAATGCCGCAGCCGGACCGGCAAACGCAGCTCCGACCTTTCCGGACATTGCCGACGGCAGCCTGCGTCTGGGTTTTGAAGCATTGCAACCCGGCCAGACATTATCGCTGCTCTTCCATTTTGCCGACGGGACCGGCAACCCCGACCACATAGCGCCCGATGAAATCGTATGGGCTTATCTGCGGCAAAATGAGTGGGTCCGTCTACCGCCACAATTCATCCTCGTCGACGAAACACTCGGGATGCGCCAAACAGGCATTCTTCGGTTACAGATTCCGTTCGATATCAACAATGGAAATACATTAGCGCTGGGAGAAGACGGCCGGCAGGACCTGTTCTGGATCCAGGCCAGCGCGAGCGAAGATCCCGGCAACAACATCTTTGTGGACGCGCTGCCTATGCTGAAAGATATTTTTCCGCAGGCGGGCACAGCCATTTTCCTAAACCGGCAAAATGATCTCGCGCACCTCCCGGATGGGTTGCCCGCGCAAACCATTACAGCGCTTCGTTTCAGGGACGCCAATGTTGTCAAGGTAGATCAGCCGTTCCAATCTTTTGACGGCCGGCTGTCGGAGACTTTCAGCCCGCTGGATTACCACCGCCGCATCCACGAGCGTTTGCGGCATAAGCGACGCGCCGTCACGCTGTGGGACTATGAGCGCATGACGCTCGAACAATTTCCAAAAGTAGCACTCGCCAAGTGTATCACGCACACCCGCGATACCGACGTAACCGGCCCGGGCTATGTGACGCTCGGCGTGGTACCATTCCCCGACCAGATGGTCGGCAACCGAAGATATTACCCCATTTTTAATGCAGGTGTCCTGGAAGCCATCGAACGCTTTCTCAACCGGCACAATACCTATTTTGTGAGCCATCAGGGCGGCGGGGTGAAATGCTGTGGCTCCGACGAAAGCGGTTGCGGATGCGCTCACGAGGGCGGGCTGCTGGTGCGCAATGCGATTTTCGAGCCGGTACGCTTACAGGTTTGTGTCAAATTCAGGGAAGGCAGAGATCCTTTTTTCTACAAAAAACAACTGGATACCGACCTTAAAATATTCCTGGCCCCATGGGCTACGGATTCCAGGGCGCCGCTTGTTTTCGGGACCACACTATATACTGTGGAATTGCTCCGTGTACTCGAAAACCTCGACTATGTAGACGTCATCATGGGACTGAAAGTCAAACACTTCCCAAGCCTGGAAATGGCCGAGATCGCCGAGGACGCGATCGCATTCGAAGTGGTGGAAAGTATTGCCCCCTTTACCTCCCGCTCCATTCTGACCACCTATCTCGATGTCCTGAACGAAGACAACCCCAATACGATAGACCACGACATTCTGGTGATAGATGGCACGGGATGCTGTGCCGATTGTGATGACGACAATTTGAAAAAAGCTAATCCATAATCCGATATGGCCACTTCCCTGACTGTTCCAAAGACGCTCAACTACCCGCCGGGCATGGATTACCAGCTGCTGCGGCGCGAAGGTATGCGCTACCTCGAAAGGCTTGGCTCGGGCATTTGGACCGATTTCAACGCCCACGACCCGGGCGTGACCATGCTGGAAGTGCTGTGCTATGCGCTCACCGACCTGGGCTATCGCACACAGCTGCCGGATGCCGATTTGTTTATACCTGTCGACAACCGGAAAGCCTTTTTCACGGCTGCCAAAATTTTACCTAATGCGCCCGTCACAGCCCTTGATTTCCGCAAAATCCTGATCGATATCGAAGGTGTAAAAAACGCGTGGCTTGAAGGCTGCGGCAAACCCACCGTGTATTTTAACTGGATGCTCGACAGGGAAATAAACCTTCAGATACCCGACCTGAACCGGAAGGGACTGAAAGAAGAGACATTTGACCCCATTCCGCCATTCAACCTTAAAACCTTCAAACTGACCTTGAATGTGCCGGAATCGAGCCCGCCGCAGCCAAAAGAATATACGATCGAGGAGTACCTGCAAACGATTTACCAACTCAAACCGGCACAGCGGAAAACTCCCGAGCTACATTTAAGAGCAGCGATCGGCGACCAGGTCATCAAAGAAATCCTGCCTGAGCAGATCAAAAAATACTGGCTGCTTCTGCATGCCGCTCAATACCTGCACGACGCACAGAAATGGGTCAGTGTAAACGGCATTACCGACCAGCGCATTAAAATCCTGAAAGAGCTGGGAGCGGTGGCGCGTACCCTGAAATTCGTTGAATACAATGCGGACAATGCGGACACGGACATTGCCAAACGTGTAAAAGCCCTCCGGACTTCGCTCACCAAAAAAACGCTGCTGGAAGAGGTCTTGAAAGACCCCGATTTCGCGAGATATTTTTTTGCGGAGCCTGTCTGGCCCCAGCTCATGGATGGTCTGTCGGTCAAACCCACGGATTCGCCCTCGCCTTATTCCCTTTTTAAACCAAAAGGCATTTACAAGGTTTATCTGCAATTGGAAGACGGGTTTGAATACGAAAAAAATACCATTACGGAGCAAGCGCTGAAACGTTTGCATGAGAACCGGGCATTGAGCGAGGATTTTGAAGGTATCACCGTTGTGGACAAAGCCCGCGTATGCGTGCACACACAGATCGAAATCGCGCCGGACGCCGACCCTGTCCAGGTTTATGCGGACTTGCGGTATACCATCGAAAATTTTCTGGCACCGCCTGTACCCATGTACGGGTTACAGGAAATGCTCGACCGGCATGCCGCGTTCACATTAACCGAAACATCCATCACGCAACTGACCGAGGCGGAATTGCCGGACGAAATACTGCAAAACCTACTGCCACTTCAGGAGCAGTTGTGGATCGGGATAGAGGCCTGGCGGAAGGCGGTCACAAATGCCGTCGGGCAGGTGGTGATGGACGATTATGAGGGCCTGCTTTACCAGCATACCATTAAAACCTACGAATCCGACGAGGTATTCCAGGGACCGTTGCTACGACACGGATTTATCGGCGATGCAGAGCTTGCAAACGCTTCCTGGCGGCGTGTGGTTTACAAATCCGACCTTTTCCAGGTGTTGTCGGCTACTAAAAATGTGGTCCGGGTGACGCGTTTGCAAATCCACAAATCCCCGAAAAACGATGAAAATGACGATACAGTCGAAAAAGAATGGTGCCTTTCGTTTGACTGCGACTGCCAGCCGACACTCGATCCGGAATGCTCGGAATTTACGTTCACCGTGAATGGACGCCCGGTCCGTTTCGATATAATGGACCAGTACGAGGCCATCGGCAAGCTGGAACAGCTTCGTGCCCAGGACGCGAAAATCGACCGTACTGGTAATATGGACCTCCCCGTCCCACGCGGTACCCAGCGCCCCGATCTGGACGAATATGTCAGCATTCAGGAAGAGTTTCCGCGCACTTATCATGTCGGCCGCGAAGGCATTGCTTCCAGCCACCCGCCCCTGCGCAAAGCGCAGGTAAAGCAAATGAAGGGGTTTCTGATGTTTTTTGACCAAATCCTGGCCAACTACCTGGCCCACCTGGCCGAAGTCCGGAATATGCTCGCAACGGATATGACCGTAGAAAAACAAGCGCTGTACCAGGCACTCTACGACGTACCGAACGTGCAGCCGCTGCTGATGGCATTCGACGAAAGCAGTTCGTGGGAGGATTTCAAAAAAGACCCCGAAAATGGTTATCTCAAAGCGCTGCATTCGCTTACAAATGGCAGCGATACCTCCCGGCGATTGCGGCAAAACAAAATCATCGACCATTTGCTGGCGCGTTTCGGAGAACAATTTACCGATCATGCCTTGCGCCTTTTCGAGATCGAACAGCCGCTGGACGATGACGGCGAAAATGACGGAAGCCTGGCCGACTGGCTGGAAGACAAACAGAAAATGCTGCGCAAGCTGCCCGGCCTGGGCAGGCGGCGGGGCCAGGGTTTCAACTACCGCCCTGCCGCCGAGGACGATTACCGGCACTTCTGGGACTCGGATAATGAAGTGGGTTTCAAACGCAGGGTGCTGGCCCAAATGGGCGTTGAAGATTGGCGCCGCCGCACTATTACCTGCTCTCCCCGATTTTACACGGACACCAGACTGGAAACCGGCGGCCGGTCCAAGAGATATCGCTTTGGCATAAAAAAAGATGAAAACGCATCTTCTTTCTGGTTGCTAAGCACTGCGCTTTACAGCCGGGAGGAAAATGCCAGCCATGCCGCCGACGATTTTTACGCCCGGGCAGCCGATATCAATCAGTACGGGATCGTCCGGCAGGACAAGGATTATTTTGCAGGTTTTTGGAATGGAAACGATCCCCGCACCCGCGACAATGCATTGCTGATTTCTTCGCCCAAAAACGAAATGCAGGCCAATTTGCTCCTGAGCGAAATCAAAAACTACATTGCCCGCCAATGCCAGGTGAAGAGCTTTTATGTGATTGAGCACATCCTGCTGCGACCTGCGGATGAGTATTATGTTCCTTTGAAGCCGGTAGCGGATATACAAAATTTCAGTCAGTCAGACCCCTATTCATTCCGGATCACGGTGATCGTCCCCAACTGGGTGGGGCAGTTTCTGGATCCTCTTTTCGAAGAACTGGTCCGCAGCGAAGTTCCGGCGCACGTGGCCATTCATTTCGTCAGGATCGACCATAGCGAAATGCTGGATTTCGAACCCATTTATTTTGAATGGCTTAAAGCGAAAACCGACCCGGAAACTTCCGATTTCCACTTGCGGGAAGCGACTAACATGCTGGTAGAGGAACTCAACAAAAAACGGTAGACACAATGAGCACAGCAACTACACCCCAGTCCCCGATCGAAGTCTGCCTGCATGGCCACGGCATTGTTTGCGGGTTGGAAGTACATATCAATCACAACTGCGACATACACCTGAACGGCGGCACAGCCATCACGCCGTCGGGCGGCTTGATCCACATCGGGGACAAAACTTTCAGCTACTACCTCATCGAACCGTCGCCCGAGGTACAGGCATATTTCCCGCACAACACCGGGAAGGAGGAGCGCATCAATCGTACCGTGCTGGAACTTGTTTCAAGTAAAGGCTACAACCCCGGAACCACCGATTCTTTGAAACAACAAAGCCCGGAAGACACACCTACACGCGATCTTCTATCCGATAAAATACTGGTGGTTTTGTTCCGGACCGACGATCCTTCCAAACAATACTTTCTCCTGGTAAGTCCTTCGCTGTTGCTGGAAAAAGGCGATAGCGACACGCTGAACAAGGTCAAAGAACTGTCGAAAAGCGATATTTCCGAAGCCCGCTCCCGGCTGCACAAACGGCCACAGCGCGGCGAGCGCATATACCCGTCTGAATTGATCGATCAGGCATTCCGGCCTTACCTGCAACTTCGGGAGGTTATCGTTCCGCGATTCGGTTACAAAGAGCTGGCCATTGCAGACAGGTCACAGCCATTCGGCACGGATAATTTTGTCAATCCATTTTCCAAAATCAAAACCTTCAAAACTCTTTTTGAAGAATACAAAGCCATTCTGGACGACCTGATACCTGAATTCGCGGAGGCGCTCGAAAAACTGCATGCGATTTACGGCGACCAGTTCACACACAAGGGAAAGCATTATTGGGACAAATACCGCAAGATCCTGACGGGCAAATGGCAGGTATTCCTGGAAAAAGGCGAACATCTGTACTACATTCAATACTATTACGACTGGCTGGTGGACCTGGTGAAAGCGTACGACGAGCTTTGTGAAGAGCTATCGGCGTTTGTCGGAAAATGTCATTGCCACAGCAAGGAGAATCAGCCGGGCGAATTTGGCCTGCTGCGCCTGGGGCCGGTATTGGGCGGCAGCACCAGCTACACACCTCTGCTGTTCCGCGACAGTTTTGAGCCTCCGCTGATCGACGGTCACAATGAAGAAGATTGGAACCGGATCCGGTTTCACCACTGGCGGCTGATGATGATGATCTGGACATTCGATCTTCCGCAGCTCAAACTCGACGAGATCCTGGTCAAAAGGGGTTACCTGGACTCGGCCAAAGAGTTTGAAGACTCGACCGACTATTTTGAAAGAATGCCCCTGGGCGACCTGCCCCTCAAATTTACCCCCAGCCAGACGCCGGACACGCCACTGGCCGGGCAGGCAATCCCCTACTACTATCCGCTCGATGCCGACAGCCCTTACTCGCTGCATCAGTACTGGAATTACCGGCTGACACAAATGCACCGGACGAAACACATCCGCTCCTACAATGCCATTCCCGACAGGGATTCGTATACCGCCGTCGGGGAAAAGAAATACCACCTGGACGCCCAGTTTCCCGTTGCTTTCCATTTACGCCAATATCCGTTTTTACGCGCGGAAGGGCACATTGGGAAACCCGTGGGACTGGTTCAGGTGCCCGGCGCGGTACCCGTCGAATTCAAAGCGGATTTGAAGGCCTGGGCCGAATTGCTCCGCCAGCAGAATCTGAGCTTGCAGGTTATAGGCATCCCGGTTTCCGAATTACCCGATTTTGTAAGTCAGTTCGGCGATATTCCCGGCAATGCGCTTCATTGGGGCCTGGAACACGTTGGCGGCCTTGCCTATGGACACACGTTGGTGCTTGTGTACACCGACACCGACGAGCAGATCGAGCTCAGTGAATGCAAAAAGGACTCTGACCCGGAGGTAGCAAAAAACACGATCATCGCTGATTTTACCATTCCGGTTTTTGTAGGAAAAACGATATAACATTGTTTCAATGGCACACCTTATCCAGCGTCTTACCGTGGAACTTGCCGCGCCCGACACCGCCACCGCACGTCGGCGGCAGGAAGAGGTAAGTCAATGGCTGAAAGCAGGCGCCTGGCAGCTCGCATTGTCGGAGCAACTGGACCGGCTCGTTCCCGAAGAAATGGTACTGCGCATACCGCGGATCGAAATCGACATTCATGCCGGGGACGAAGCGGATTTCCAGAAACAGATGGTCGATGCGATTTTGAATGCGGTGGGCAGATTTGAACAAAAACAGCAGGGCAAAACATTTCACAGGCGGGTTTACATGCACGAGATTATAATTTTCTATCTTGAAAATGGCTACCTCCCGGCAACAGCACCCTCATTCGTCAGGTCTGAAATAAAAGGTTTTATTGAAAACCTGCCTACCGACGAAAACCCCGAATTCTGGCAGGTTATCCGGTCAAAAGCGGGTAGCAGGCCTGCTATTCTCCGTCGGCTTTATCAGTATCTCGGCATTACAAACTTCCGGCAGCTGATTTGTAAAATTCTCGGCATGTCCCCGCTTGTTCCGCAATGGTTAGCCGATTTTCAAGCCCAGAAAACCGGTGGAGAAAATCCTCTGCGCTTTGACAAAACGGTGGAAGTCCATTTTTGGCAAATGATGTTTTTGCAAAAACCTGCGGATGAAACATTTGAGCACCAGACCGTTTTTAAAAAATACCTGACGCAGCAAATCAATGCCGCTAACGCGTCGCCTCAGGCACCTGTACAGTCTCCGGAGAAGGAAAATGACCCAAAAGAATTAACAGAAACTTCCGATGCGTTTTTTATTGAAAATGCCGGGCTGGTGTTACTCGCCCCTTTCCTGAGTACGCTTTTCAATGCATTGGGCTGGGTAAAAGACAAAGAATGGGTTAGTAACGATTTTCAGCAGCAGGCCGTGCGGTTGCTGGCATATATGTCTCACGGGACAACCGACGGTGACGAATTCGAATGGCCGCTGAACAAAGTGCTCTGTGGCTTGCCTGTGGACGCCGAAGTAGACCCGCCCGACGCGCTCACGCCAGACATACTTACCCTCGCCGACGAGCTGTTGGCCGCAGTGATAGCGCAATGGACCGTCCTGAAAACGACCTCCGTAGCCGGACTTCGGGAACGTTTTTTAGCAAGGGAAGGCAAGCTATCCCGCGACCCCGGGGGCGAGTGGCGGATGCTGGTACCGCGTCAAACCATTGATGTACTTCTGGACCGGATTCCCTGGGGATTTTCGGTGATCAAACTGCCCTGGATGAGTAACATTTTATTTGTGGACTGGTAACTTTTTAATGAGGTATTGCTATGCTGACAGCTGTGAAGTCGCCGGTCGCTGACAAAAAGCAGGCCGCCAAAGCACCCTTCTTTCAACCCAAGCTCACCGTAAATGAGCCTGGGGACTCCTATGAGCAGGAGGCTGACGCCGTAGCCGACCGCGTTATGCGCGTCCCCGACCCGACCGCCCATAACAGTCAGTTCAAAAAAGTACCAGTCGCGAGTCTGCAACGGCAATGCGCTTCGTGCGAGGAGGAAAAAATACAGCGAAAAGAAAGCGAAGAGGAAGAAACGCCGGTGCAACTGAAGCCGATCAGCGAATTGTCCGTCCAGCGTAAATGCGCAGAATGCAATGAAGAGGAAAAGGTACAGCGGAAAGAGCTTGTGCAAAGAGACGACCAGGAGACACCTGTCGCGACGCCAGCCTTGTTGCCGCCACTTTCGCTTCCGCGTCCGACTTTGTTTCCCCGCGTGCAACCGGGCTATCTCGCCCCCCTACCCGCCCCTACCCTGCAAATTGACTGGTTCGGTATTAACACGATGTTGCAGTCCAGAGGGGCGTCGCACCTCGGTCCGTACATAAGG
The DNA here is from genome assembly GCF_900109045.1 of Dyadobacter sp. SG02. Taxonomy (GTDB): domain Bacteria; phylum Bacteroidota; class Bacteroidia; order Cytophagales; family Spirosomataceae; genus Dyadobacter. The sequence goes on along the minus strand of NZ_FNYL01000002.1, from coordinate 157,095 downwards.
AACGATGTGGAAGTGCTTTGGCGCAGCAACTTCCGTTTTTTCAGGAACATTATGCCCGAATCCACCGCTTTATGGGCGACCAATAAATCCATTTCATTAAGCGTAGGGAATTATTTGTCGAGAGACTTTCCCACACAATCGGAACTGTTCGAACGGGGTTTGCCGCCGGGCACATTCAAGACCCCCATTATTCCAGTCTTATGGGGTTCGTTTGATCTGGGCTCAGGCACGCCCCCCAGGCTTTTCAGAAAAGAACAATCTCCCGAAAGCCCCAAACAAAACACCGCCCCGCCCATTGTTTCGGACGTAATCTCGGGCAGTGGCCGCCCGCTCGACGCTGATACGCGGCATTTCATGGAAGCGAGGATCGGCCACAGCTTTGAATCTGTGCAACTTCACACCGACACCCAAGCCGCCTCCTCGGCCGATTCGATCAATGCGCGCGCCTACACGTCGGGGAACCACATCGTATTCAACGAAAACCAATACCAGCCTCAAACGGACACCGGTAAACGTTTGCTGGCGCACGAACTCGTGCATACCATACAGCAGGATGGCGGCATTGTGAGGCGTATCGCCGACAAAGCGTCATCCGTATGCGACGCTCCCCAGGAAACGATCAAAGCCGTAACCGGGCCGGAAAAGGTAACCGACATTCCGGGAAATAATCCATCAAAAACATCCCCGCAACCCAAAGCACCGGCCAATGCAGAACCGGCGGCAGATCCCAAAGCAGCCAATGCGCCGGCCGCCAAACCGGAAGCCATTACAAGTCCTGCGCAGGATACTTCTTTCAAAACGGTGCTTGCCGACACGAGGCGCGCCAAGAAAAGTCAGGGTCACCATAAAAAAGAAGATGTGATCGCCGATGAAGCCAGCCAGAGTGCGGCCAATCCCGCCGGGAAAGACGCGCAAATGGGCCAGGCCAACAAGGTGCTGGGCACCGAAGAAAAACTGGCTGCCGCGCCTGCATTCAGCAAGGAAATGTTCAAGGCTACTATCAAAAAGCGGGTGAACGAAGGGCTGCCCAAGAATGAAGACGACAACAAGGGATTCAAACAGGGAGGCGTGCAGTCGCTCACCAGCTCGGTCGGCCAGGAAGTCGTGTCCCCCCAAGACCCTACCCTGGCCACACTCAAGAATACGGAAAACGCGACTGTCGGTTCCGCTGGCGCCCTGTACCAGAAAGAGGTGGGTGTAACGCAACCCGAAGACCCCGGACGCAAAGCCAAAATTGGTCAGTCGGAGCGGGCTGTTCCCAAACCGCTCCCGCAGGAGTTTATGAAGCTCGATGAAGAGCATGACGCCGATTCGCTCGACAGGGCGATGGACGACCCGAAGCTTGCGGAGTACAATGTCAAGCTCACCAACGACCACCTTGCTTCCTCCGAAGAGCCGGAATTCAAAAAGTTGGACAGCGACGGACAGGCTACCAAAGCCCTGGAAACCAAGCAGGGAGCACAGACAGAGCTTTGCCAGATATCTTCCAAAAACCGCGAGGCCGAATATACCGCCCACCAGGAAGAGGCCGATGCGGCGCAATCGTCGCTGAACAAAACGATGGTTGGCAAGTTTGGTGCGCGAAAGGATAGCTTTGATAAAGTAAATAAAAACAAGGATGAAGCGAGCCGCCAGGACGAAGCTATTCTGAAAGCTTACTATGATAAAATCGCGGGCATTTACACCACGTCCAAAGAGGCTGTCGATACCAAACTCAAGGAACTGGATGCCGTTACGGAGCTATTCTCGACGGCCATGACCAAGGCCAACGACACATTCAGCAGCCGCGTGACGAGCCGGTTGAACGATTATTACGGCGTAGGTGTGTTCAACCTCAGCGAGGAAGACGAAGATGCTTTCGAACGCTCGGCCAAAGAAGGTATTAAAGGGCAGATACACTGGCTGAATGTGCGCAGACAAATGACCACAGACCCGGTACAGATCGCCTACATCGACGAGCGCATCAGGTACCTGACAGGTAGAGGCAATGCTATCGAAACAATTCCTGAAAGGGTTTTCAGGGAAGAAAAGGCGACTTTCATCGCCGCCCTGGACGAATCTCTGGACCAGATCGGGACGATTATCGAGACGACCCTCAATGCCGCAAGAGATATCATTAAAAAAGGGAAAGAGGACATTGACTGCGCATCTCATTGCGTACCAGCCCACCTGCAAGACCAGGCGCGGGAGAATACCGACGAATTCAAGGCCAAGTTTGATGACCTGGACACCGCGCTCACGGACAAACAAAAGGATATCGAAGAAAGCCTGTCGCGCGAGTATGTCAAAAACGTATCAGCGCTCAAAGAAACCTTCGAGAAAATCAGGGCGGAAGCTGCCATGCCGTGGTGGCAGAAAGCGTGGAACGCTATCAAAAAAGTCGCTACGATTCTTTACGACCTTGGCAAACTATTGCTGAATGTCCTGGCCAAAGCGGCCGGCGTGATCGGCGACATTATAGCGCACCCGCTACGGTTTATCGGTAACCTGTTTAAAGCGGTCGGAAAAGGCTTCGACATGTTTGTGGGCAGAATCGGCGAACACCTTGAAAAAATCATCCTGAGACTCGTCCTGGGCATGTTGCCGCCGGGGATCAGGCTTCCGGACACGTTTGATGCCGCGGGTATATTTTCTCTCGCGCTGGATGTGCTCGGATTAAGCAAAGACAAGATCCGCGAAAGAGCGGTGGACAAGCTGGGCGAGCCCGTTGTTCACGCGCTGGAAGAGACCTTCGACCTGTTTATCATTTTCAAAAAAGAGGGTTTTGCGGGCTTATGGAAACACATTAAAGACCGTATCGGCGATTTGAAAGATCAGGTGATCGGCCAGGTGAAGGACTATCTGAGCGAGAGCATTATCAAGGCTGCCATCAAATATTTGCTCAGTGCGCTGACGCCGGTGTCAGGGTTTATCAAAGCCTGCGAGACGATCATCAATATGGCCATTTTCTTTATCGAAAACCTGAAAAACCTGCTTCAACTGCTGGACGCCATTCTCGACTCGTTCATTGACGTAGCACAAGGCAAGATCGAAAATGCGGCTGCCAAGGTGGAAAGTGCATTGCAGGACATCCTGCTGATCGGGATCAAATTCCTCGCCGCATTGATAGGTATCAAATTCGACGTGATCAGCGCCAAGATCGGCAAGCTGTTTGCCGCGATCAAAACCCCTATCGACCGCGCCATCAACTGGTTGTTCGACAAAGCCAAGGCATTTGCCGAAAAAACCGGCCTGACCGCCCTTGCCAAAAAAGGCAAGGCGGCCGTAGAAAAAGGCAAGGAACAGCTGGTAGAGAAAGGCGGGGCCGCGGTTGGAAAAATCCTTGGGTTCTTTGGGATCAAATCCACGTTCAAAGATGAAAAAGGCAAAACTCATTCGGTTGCGTTTGAAGACAAAAACAACCACATCAAACTGATCGTAAGAAGCGAGCCGCTGTCTATTGAGGAGTTTATCAAATTCTATGAAACCGAATATGCGCAGAGCCTGAAAGACAAAACCAACAAAGGGCATTTCGACAATATCAAAACTACGCTCCTGCCGCAGATGAACCAGAAAGTGAAAGACATCGAAAAACCAAACAACAAAAAGGTTCAGGCGGACAAAGAAAGGCTGCTCGAGATAAAAGTCGATATCGCCCGTTCGCTGGGCTTGTTGATGAAAGGAAACAAGAAGGTTGGCCACTCCTTCGAGAGCTATTACCTGGAAGGCATGGTCGGTCAATATGGCAAAATGGCTAATTCGCGCGGCGACATCCTGGAAGGCGACCACCAGCCACAGACCGCGCTTCTGAAATGGTCGACGAAATATCTGAAAAAGAGCAAAATCGACGACTGGATCGGCTCAGGGCACGGCAGCAACGCGTATGTGATCCTGCTGCACAAACGCCGGCATAAGCTGGGGGCTACCCACAGTACCTTCGATCAACCGGACGAAACCGCCATCAAGGCAGCTCCGGACCTCGAACAAAAACGAAAACTGGTCCTGGCGATACTGAAAAAAGCCTTGAAACATGACGCGACTGAAATGCTGAAAATCTACCAGGCCAGCGACAAAGACGATGCCGCCTGGGGCGATATCTGGCACGATACCGAAGGGGACGACAAAGAGAAAAAAGCCTTGATAGCCAAAATCAAGGCCAATGTGAAAGCCGGCGAAGCCTCGATACAGGCCCAGCCGCTACATACCCTGATCGAATAGAACTATGGACACGCAACAAGCATTTACCGAATTCAAAGCCTACCTGGCCGGGCATCCCGATGCATTGGATTTACAATTGATCGATGATGCCTCCGATTTTCCGTTCGACTGGGGGCCCGACGTGATGAAACATCTTCGTCTTTTTGCCAAAACCGGCACCGGCTCTTACATTGGTTTCTGGTCGCCCGACGGCGCGGTTCCGAAAAATCCCGAAAACCTTCCGCTCGTCTGGATCGATCACGAGGGGGTGCCTATGAGTGTGTTTGCGCGTAATACCGACGACTTTTTAGCATTCATGCATTTCGATACCGGGTTCATTTACGAGATTCTGATCGACTACCATTTCTACAAAACAGATCCTGCCGGCTATGATGACCCTGCCAAAAAGTTTACAAAAAAGTACCTGACAAAATATTTGAAAGAAAAAGACAGCTCCCCGGACTTCAAAGCATTGGGGCACTGGCTCTCCGAGAAGCTCGGCGTTTCCATTCCGGCGGACCCGGCGGACATGATCGGCAAGGCGATCGATGCGCATAAAGATTTTAATGAATGGCTCCATCATGACAATTTATAATCCCTATGCCTAATTCATTTTCGCAGCTTCGCTCCTGGTTCAAAACGCCCGAACCTCCCGAGACCAAAGCATTGGTCCTGCACAACCAGCATATGTACGCCGCCACCGGTTTGGCTGTTAACCTTTCGCTGGGGCTGACCCACGTGCAGCAGCTTGCCGACAGTCGCTTGCAGGAATATCTTGGCAAAGGGTCATTTCAAATGCCCGATCCGCAGCTTTACGACGACGGCTCTCCCCTGTTTGTAGCGCTAAGCCACTGGGGGCTGTCGCCGAGCGAATATCTGACGCTGATGATCGCGCTTGCGCCCGCCCTTCAACCCAATTTTTACGATTTACTTATCCAGAAACATTTGTCGAAAGCGGGCGAATTTCCCGAGTTCGGAGGGGTCAAAAACGCTAATACGCGGACGACATTGCCCACCGGCGACACGGTTTTGTTTTTGCTCAACGGCACGGATCTCACAGGCCGCTTAACTACCTGGCAACAAATTCTTTCGCACGACAGCCGGCTGATCAAACAGCAAATTATCCTGCTGGAAGACCCGAAGGATGGAGAACCCGCCACAAGCGGTCGCATTACCGTCTCAAAAGAGTACGTCGAAATGTTCCTGCTGGGCCGGGAATGGCAACCACGTTTCAGCAGCGAGTTCCCGGCCCAGCCGATCACGACGCTGCTCGATTGGGACAATCTGATCGTATCCAAAAACAATTTGCAGGAGCTTAGAATTATCCAGGACTGGCTCGACCATGAACAGACGATCAAGACCGACCCGGCTTTGTCCAGGATGATCAAACCGGGGTACCGGGCACTTTTCTACGGGCCGCCGGGGACTGGTAAAACCCTGACAGCCGCATTAGTAGGCAAACGTCACAAAAGGCCTGTTTACCGGGTAGACCTTTCGCAAATGGTTTCCAAATACATTGGCGAAACCTCAAAAATCGCCAGCAACTTGTTTGACATTGCCGAAAACAGAAACTGGATTTTGTTTTTCGACGAGGCTGATTCCTTGTTTGGGAAACGCACTTCCGTAACATCGTCAAATGACCGTTATGCCAACCAGGACGTCTCTTACCTGCTTCAGCGTGTCGAAGATTATAATGGATTGATCATCCTGGCTTCCAACTATAAGCATAATATCGACAATGCGTTTATGCGGCGTTTTCAATCCGTTATTCATTTTTCGATGCCCGATGCGCAGGAAAGACTGACGCTTTGGCAACAGACAAAGCCCGAAGTTGTAAAAATAGCCGATGATATATCTTTTGAAGAACTGGCACAGAAGTTTGAATTAAGCGGCGCATCTATTCTTAATGTAATGTATATTAGTACGATACGAGGACTGGCCGATGAGCAAAAAATCACACGCGCCATGCTTATCGATGAGATCCGTAAAGAGCTGGCAAAAGAAAATAAAACTATCTGACGATTTGTATCCAGCTCTATGGCCTGCTTTGGGTACAACAGTTTGGTTAGCCCAGCCTATAAAGCCATAGATGTCCGTACAACGTTGAAACAACACTCGATTTCATTTTGGCCTGACCAGATCATTCCAATACGTAAGGACCAAAGGATCAATCAGATCCACAACATCGTTTTCCCGACAACGATCGGTCTGAATCAGCATCGCTGACGGAAGATTTGTAAAATCTCATAAAAGTAATCGCGGGACCACGATCTCGGAAACATTCACCTACCAGCCCAGAAACACCATTCCAGCGCCACAAATGGTGATCGTAAGCCCGCCCAGGGCATGCATATACTTTTCAAGAGAGGACAGGCGGAAAATTGAAATGCCAAAGAAACCCAGAAGAACCATGAGGAGCATCATGGCCAGCGTGCAAACCGTGTAGACGGCGATCATGGTTACCATTGTCGCCCAGGAGCTTTTCGCTGCCGGGAAATAGAGGAGCGGGATCATCGGCTCGCACGGCCCCAGCAGGAATATGATAAACATCACCCACGGCGTGACCTTATGGCGGTCGCCCGGTGCAACTGCCTGATTATGATTATGTTCATACACATACAGCTCCCCGTTGTCACTCGCATCGAAATGCTTGTGCGAATACCCGCGCCGTATTTTCCATAACCCCCATATCCCGTAAACAATCCCGAAACCGAGTAACATCCAGCCCGCAATGCCTCCCCTTACGCCTTCCAGCCATTCTATCCTGTTCAGCGACCAGCCTGCCGCAGCGCCGCCGAGACCAAGCAGTACCGAACTCCAAACATGGGCGCAGCCGCAAAGTACCGTCCAGCCAATAGTCCTGGGCAGCGACCAATTTCTGCTTCGGGACAATGCGATAAATGGAACATAATGATCGGGGCCGCTTAGGGTGTGCAGACAAGCGATGCTAATCGCCGCAGCCATTAATACCTGAAACTCGGTTTGCATAAAATATCGTCGTTTGTAATGATTTCCGATGTGATTTTGAGCGCCTGCATCATCCGTTCCGAATGGTTACCCAGCATCCTCAACGCAAACCCGTTTACCGGCAAACCGGTGATACCGAAGTCGATACCGGGGATTGCAGCCAGCATTTCCGACAAGAGCGGGATCAAGCGCGGCAAATCCAGTTGAGCATCCATGCAGATCAGCCCGCCCTGGTGTGTGAACCCTTCCAAATGCCCGATCCCGCGGGGATCGGTGCGTTGCGGTAGCAGGCGCAGATTTTCTTTTAAAATGAGTTTGCCTTCCAGGAACACCTCGGTCACCGAGCGGTAATTGGAAAACTGGAACACCTCGCCGTTCAATTTACGCCCGCAGGTGACGATCTCGCCCCATATCAACCTGCTGTTTGCAGAGAGGGATATCCGGTTATCAGCCCGGAAATCTGCACCGGCCTGGGGTACGCAGGGATGCGGCAAATAGGTGAATGAAGCCCCGGGCGCCAGGTCCACGCGCACATGCTGCTGCGCTGGCGCGGACATGCTGAACAGGCGCTGATACGATTGCGTATGCCAATGCACGGCCGCACCTTCTTCCAACCGGATGCCGATCTGGTAATGGTCCCCGGCCAGCACGCCCGGCGATGCGCTCATTTGCATTAAATGCAAGGTCGGACGCCGCCTGTCTTCGGTAACATCCGCGATTTTGAAGGGAGGTTGCCAAAAGCTCTTTTTCAGGTAGGTGCGTCCGTCGCGCAGGGCGGCCGTAATGTCCAGTGAGGCGATCATCTGACCAGCTCGGGCTCGTCGATCTCTTCCATCAATGCATACCGGCGTATCCATCCGATCACCTGGTCGAGGCCCTGGAGGGACATCAGGTTGGTGAAAACAAAAGGTGCGCCATTCCGCATCCTGCGCGCGTCACGCTCCATCACCCCCAGGTCCGCATGCACGTAAGGCGCGAGGTCTATCTTATTGATCACCAACAGATCGCTGCGGGTAATGCCCGGCCCGCCCTTCCGTGGTATCTTGTCCCCTTCGGCGACGTCGATCACAAAAATGCTCAGATCAGCCAGGTCGGGACTGAACGTGGCCGACAGGTTATCGCCACCGCTTTCGATGAAAATGATTTCCAGATCGGGAAAGCGCTCCGCCATTTCCTCCACAGCTTCCAGGTTCATGCTCGCGTCCTCGCGGATGGCCGTGTGCGGGCAACCGCCGGTCTCGACACCAATGATCCGCTCCGGCGGCAACAGGCTGTTGACGGTCAGGAACGCGGCGTCCTCTCGGGTGTAAATGTCGTTGGTAATCACCCCGACGCTATAAACCGAAGCCATGTGCCGCGTAAGCCGCTCGATGAGGGCCGTTTTACCCGAACCTACCGGCCCGGCTACGCCGATTTTAATATAGTTACGGGTCATATTTAGGACATATAAAGTCTTGAATACAAAGTTTCATGCTGAATGCACCGGATATCGAACCCGGTGCAGCAAAGTCCGAGCAGGTCGCGGTCGGGGTCCATCGTGCTTTTAACCAGCTCCGCTATCAACGGTTGTAATGAAAATAGCAGCTCCTGGCCTTCCTGCTGACCCAGCGGGACCATTTTGACGCTGTTGGTAACCATTCCCACGCTGGCATTGTAATAAAATCCCGCGAGCATATCTTTTTTAAGAATGCCCATCGCTGCGGCGCACATCCCGAACGCCAGACAATAATGTCCTGAAACGCTCTTTTTACGAATGGCTTTGGCGTACTGGTCCAATACAGGGTTTTGCAAAACAGGCTGGAAGACTTTTAATAACCTGTTGCCCAACTTCGCGCTGGCTTCGCGGATCTCCCTGGGCAGTTTAAGCGCCGTGCATTCGGTATCCAGGCCCATGCATTCGTCGATGTCGTTACTACAAACCGCGTCGTAAGCCAGCGAGGCAAATGCGGCATCGCCATAATGGATATTTTCGGTGAGCATATGCCGGATATAATCGCAGGCGCTATCCCGGCTGCGCACCATGCCCGACTGCACATAAGTTTCCAGCCCGCCCGAATGCGCATACCCGCCGATCGGCAGCGTCGGATCGCTTAATTGCAACAGGCTCAGCATACGCATTTCCATCGCTATTTCAGGAGTTGGTTAACTGCATGATTTTCGAAAACAAACTGCCGCTATTGCCCGAAGCATGCGGCGAAACGGTCGTTTTAAGTGGTTGGAGCAACTTCCGCTCCTCCCGCAGGACGGCATAGCCCTGCGCTACCAGCAAGCGGTAAAGCGGCGCTTCGAAGGGCACCAGCAATGCATCATCTTCGAAAAAAAGCGGCAGGTGCTTGTTGCCAATTTCGTAGCAAAGCGAAGCCGTTTCAAACAGGCTACCTGGTTTTACCACAATACAATCGCAAGGGAGAATCCGGGCAACAACCAGGCGCTCCGCATCGGCATACAACACATCGCCCTCCGTAATTTCCGGGGATTCGGCCAGGAATTTCATGGCTACGGCCACCCCCTGGCTCGTCTTCTTGTGCAGGATCCGTTTTCTGGTCTCGAACCATTCCAGGTCCAGCCAGTCCGGTTCTAAGCAAAAATCCTCATAATCCTCTATACGTCCGGCTTTTTCCCTGATAATCATGCTACAAATGCGTTGAGAGTCAATCGGATATTTTATCAAAAAAGAAAATAACGCTGCGCCAGCGGTACTACCGAAACCGGCTCGCAAGTGATATGCACGCCGTCTACCTTCACTTCATAGTTCTCCGGGTTCACGTCGATCTGCGGCGTCGCGTCGTTGTGGATCAGGTCTTTTTTGGAAATGCTGCGACAATTCCGGACGGGCCTTAGCAACTTTTCCAACCCGTATTGCTGCACAACACCTTCATCCAGCGAGCATTGCGAAACAAAACTGATACAGGTGCCCGTCAGCGCTTTGCCATAAGCCCCGAACATATGCCGGTATATGACAGGCTGAGGTGTGGGAATGGACGCGTTGGGATCGCCCATTCGGCTGCCGATGATCATGCCGCCCTTGATGATCATCTCCGGTTTCGCTCCGAAAAAAGCTGGTTTCCATAATACAAGATCGGCCAGCTTACCCGGCTCTATGGAACCCACATATTCGGAAATGCCGTGGGTAATGGCCGGGTTGATCGTGTATTTGGCCACATAGCGCTTGGCCCGGAAGTTGTCGTTTCCGGCTTCGTTATCCTCGGGCAGAAAACCGCGCTGTTTTTTCATCTTGTCGGCCGTCTGCCACGTTCGTGTGATCACCTCTGCCACCCGGCCCATGGCCTGGGAATCGGAGCTCATCATACTGAAAACGCCCATATCGTGCAAAATATCCTCGGCAGCGATAGTTTCGGGACGGATCCGCGAGTCGGCGAATGCAACATCCTCGGGTACCGATTTGTCCAGATGGTGGCAAACCATCAGCATATCCAGGTGCTCGTCGATGGTGTTAATGGTAAAAGGGCGCGTCGGGTTGGTGGATGACGGCAGGATGTTGGGATACATGGCCGCCTTGATGATATCGGGCGCATGGCCGCCGCCAGCACCCTCGGTATGGTAAGTATGGATCACACGCCCGCCGATGGCTTCCATGGTACTTTCGAGAAAACCGGCTTCATTGAGTGTATCAGTGTGTATTGCCACCTGAATATCCAAACGGTCGGCAACGCTTAGCGATGCGTGGATCACCGCCGGGGTTGCGCCCCAGTCTTCATGGATTTTTAAACCGATCGCTCCTGCCCTTACCTGCTCTTCGAGTGGCGCCTCGGTGGCACAATTTCCTTTGCCGGTAAATCCGAGGTTCATGGGAAAGGCCTCCGCGGCTTCCAGCATTTTACGGATATTCCACGCGCCGGGCGTCACGGTGGTTGCATTGGTGCCGTCGGCTGGCCCAGTGCCACCTCCGATCATGGTGGTAATACCGCTGAACAATGCATGGTCGATCTGCTGGGGGCAGATAAAATGAATATGTGTATCAATACCACCCGCCGTGGCGATCAGCCCTGCGCCGCCATGTACTTCGGTGGCCGCGCCGATGATCATACCGGGCGTTATGCCGTCGGTAGTGTCGGGATTGCCCGCTTTGCCCACGGCTACAATATGCCCGTCACGAATACCGATATCAGCCTTTACGATGCCCCAGTGGTCGATGATCATCACGCTGGTAATGACCATATCCAGCACGCCATCGTCGCGCACCGCCGTCCCCGACTGCGCCATGCCGTCGCGGATCGTTTTGCCACCGCCAAATTTCGATTCCTCCCCATATCCTTCCGGCCCGCCTACCGAAAGATCCCGCTCGATCTCGATGATCAGATCGGTATCGCCCAGGCGCACCCGGTCGCCCGTGGTAGGGCCGTACATATTGGCATATTTGATCCGGTTAATGAGCAGACTCATGGCAGTTCGTTTTTAAAATCCCTGTTTAATGCTTCGGCCAGCGCCGCATCCCCGGCCCCTTCCAGCGGGCCGTCTACCAGGTTATTAAACCCAAAGACCCGGCCGTTCCCCGCTAACGTTACCAGCCATACGTCTTTCTCCTCCCCCGGCTCGAAACGGACCGCCGTGCCTGCCGGAATGTTTAGCCGCATTCCGTATGCCTTCGCGCGTTCGAATGCCAGCTGTTTGTTGGCTTCAAAAAAATGGAAATGCGATCCTACCTGAACCGGCCTGTCGCCTGTATTGACGACCGTGAGCTGTTCGGTGCGGCGGCCGGGATTGGCCATAATGTCGCCTTCCGCCAGAAAATATTCACCTGGTACCATGTTGTGGCTTTTTAACGTATCGGATTGTGGACCGTCACCAGCTTGGTGCCGTCCGGAAATGTGGCTTCGATCTGAATGTCGTGGATCATCTCGGGGATGCCTTCCATGACATCCTCCCGGGCCAGAATGGTAGCGCCAAACTGCATGAGCTGCGCCACCGACTGTCCATCCCGTGCTGCTTCCTGCAACCGGCTGCTGATGAGCGCTATCGACTCCGGGTAGTTCAATTTCAACCCGCGGGCCTTTCGCTTTTCAGCCAGTTCGCCGGCCAGAAACAACATGAGCTTTTCCTGTTCTCTGGGAGATAAATGCATAGCGCTCAGAATTACTTAGGTATTATTACGTACGTAAATATAACTACCTATTCCAAGCGCTGCAAGTTTTTGAAGTATTTTTTAAACCAATAATGAAGCTGCCCGCGCATTTTCCATCGCTTCCTCGATTGTGTTGACCTGAAACTTGCGAAGGATGTTCAAACGGTGCGCTTCGATGGTGCGGATACTGATACCGAGTGTTTCGGCGATATCCTTGTTGCTTACACCCTGATGGATCATGCGGATAATCTGCTGCTCCCGCTTGGATAGCGCGATTTCGGGCGCCCCCGCCGTAGCCGGTAATTCACCCGTGGCATTGCGTTGCTCGTGGTACTTCCGCACGACCGTGTCGGTTACGTCGCCGATAAAATAGAAATGCCCGCCATGTACCGAGCGTATCGCATGCAGGAAGATCTTGTTGCTCGTATCTTTTAAAATGTAGCCGCTGGCGCCCATATCCAGCGCGGTGCTCACATAATCTGGGTTATCGAAAAGGCTAAAAAACAGCAGTTTTGCATTGGAATTAGCCTTAATGACCGATTTGCCGGTATCCAGCCCACTGATACCCTGCATGCGGATGTCCATGATGATCACATCGGCAGGAATGTGTGCAAGTGAGGTGATCGCCTCTTCACCCGAAGAAGCTTCGCCGGACACTTCCATATCGGGTTCGTTGTTGATGAGCTGTTTGAGACCGTGCCTGAATATTTCATGGTCGTCGACTAAAAAGACAGCAATTTTTTTCATGTGATCGGGTCGTTTGTCTGTTGTGACAGATTGGTTTACGCGTGTTTCCGCAAAGGAAGTTCAAGCTGAACGGTGGTACCTTTTCCGGGTTCCGAGCTGATATTCAGCGTGCCCCTCAGCAGGTCGGCGCGCTCTTTCATGCCCCGCAAGCCGTGTGCCTTTGGAAACTTCTCCCGCGAATAAATATATTGGTTATCAAAATAAAATCCTTTCCCATTGTCCTGAATGATCATATTCAGGAACTCGCTGTCGCTGTCCACGTGGATTTCGACCATCGTGGCACCCGAATGCTTGATGACATTATTCAGCGATTCCTGCAAGATCCTGAAAACCCCCACTTCCAGCTCGCGCGGCAATGCTTCGGCTTTGATGTTCTCTTCCAAATAAAAAGTGACCTGATCCGACGCTTCACGGCACATTTTGACCAGCTCCCGGATCGCCGACCGCAGCCCGAAATCTTCGAGTACGCTGGGCAACAAATCCGCGCAAATGCGTTTGGTTTCAAATATAATCGCTGCCAGCAGCTCGTTGACACGATGAATTTCCGGGTCTTTGTGCGCCATCCGGTCGTCGACCTGTTCCAGTTTCATACGCAGACTGGTCAGCATTTGCCCGATCCCGTCGTGGATTTCAGCGGCTACGCGCTCCCGTTCCTTTTCCTGCCCGGTAATGATCGACAGCGAACGGATATGCTGCTCGGTTTCCTGCCGCCGCATTTTCTCGTCGGTCAGTAACCAAAGCTCCTTTTCAGTGTTTTTGCGCTTGGTAATGTCGTTACAAACGACCAGATACTGGTACAACTCGCCCTGGTTGTTGATAATGGGCATCAAAGTCACATCCAGCCAGAAACCCGAACCGTCGGAAGCCGTGTCGTACACTTCTCCCTGCCATACTTCCGTTCGCCGCCGCGGGTCGCGGATGTGATGGTAGATAATGCTCTCATTTCCGCCCTGGTTATTGTAAAAAAGCGGCCGGTCGCGCAGCTCGGAGCTGCTGTATTTGGTCACGTGGCAGTATTTGTCGTTGGCGTAAATGATCTTCCCGTCCTCGTCTGTTTTGACCAGGTAAGTCGCTTTTTCCAATGCATAATTCGTCTCCCGGAGCTCCTTATGCGACTTTTCAATGGAAATGCTGCTTTCCTGCAATTGTTTCGCAAGTTGCTTGGAACGGTTTTCAGAATCGATGAGCCCGGTCATCGTCTGCCGGATGCGGATCGAAAGCGGGAAGAAGATCAGCGCCGCTTCCAGGAGCAGCGTAAACAGCACCACGCCGAGCAGAATGTATTCGATCTCTTTCAACGTACGTACCTTCTGCCGCCAGAAACGGTCATAGTCGAAGACGATCAGTTCCATGCCCAGCAGGTACGACTTTTCGTATTCCAGTATTTTCTTCACATAAGGTTCGATATGGAGCGAATCCCCGGCTTTGTGATTGTCCATCACAGCCACCATTTTGTTGGCAGCGGCCAGTATTTCCTGGTAAGGGTCTTTCACCATGTCGTACATCATGGCGATTTCCTTACGGTTATTGGGAGGTAGATTTAAAAAGGAATTGCCGCTGATAAGCGATACGTGCGCCTTCTGCCATTGTTTCAGGGTGTTGACAAATTCTTTTTGATTGGATTCCACGTCCCTCCCCGACTCGATGAGCAATGCGGTCTTACTTAGCGTCTGGCTGTAAGTACGTAAGCGCCCGGCGTAGTTGATAATGTGGGAATCGTCGCGCTGGGCGGTAAGATAACGCTGGATCAGGATCTGGCTAAGGATCGAGATCACCGCCACAATGAGCAATGCCGACACATACAGCCAGGTGAAGTACAGAAATGTCTTCCGTTCCTGGGTTTCGTCCTGGACAACTTGTTTTTTTAGCATGGGCTGAAACTGGAAAATCTCGTGTACCTACGCGTAAAGATACGTAGGTACACGAGCATATGCGTTATGCGAACCTGTAAAACTTACAGCGAAATGTGGTTTTGCAGCTCTTCCATGCTCATTTCCTCCGCGCTCCCCTCGGATACCACCGCGCCCCGGCTCATGAAATAGTAGTAATCCGTTACCGGGCTGGCGAAATCGATCTTTTGTTCTACCAACAATACCGAAATACCCCTTTCCCGTGCCAAAGTCTTCAAAATCTGCCCGATTTCCTGCGAAATGGATGGCTGAATGCCTTCGGTAGGTTCGTCGAGCAGCAACAGCGACGGCCTTCCCGTGAGTGCGCGGGCAATAGCGAGCTGTTGTTGCTGACCACCGCTCAGGTTGCCGCCCAGGCGATTGCGGAAGTCTTTCAGGATCGGGAACAAGGTGTAAATCTCGTCTTCTGGAATCTTTGCTTTCCGGTCGGCTACCGCTTCGAGGCCAAGTTTCAGGTTTTCATAAACCGTCAGTTTTGGAATAATTTCCCTTCCCTGCGGCACGTAGGCAATACCCATTCTCGATTTTTTGAATGCAGGCAGCTTCGTCACCGGTTCTCCATTGTATTCGATGGTCCCGTCTTTCGGCGGCACAATGCCCATAATGGTTTTCAACAAAGTGGTTTTACCCACGCCATTACGGCCCATTACCGTGGTAACTGTTCCTTTTTTCACTTCCAGCGACGTGCCCCAGAGGATCGTGCTTTGCCCGTAAGCGGATGTGAGCGAACTGACTTTCAAGATCGGTGTCCCCATTTCTCAGAAATTTTCAAGTTGAACATTGGCCCGGCCCAAATAGCTGTCAATCACCCGCTGGTCATTACGTACTTCGTCGAAAGTGCCTTCCATCAGCAGCTTCCCGCGCACGAGCACCGTCACCAGGTCGTGTGCGATTTGCTCCACAAACTTCATATCGTGCTCGATGACGATGATGGCGTGCTGCCGGGCGAGTTGCAGCAGCAGTTCACCGGTTTTCTCCGTTTCTTCGTCCGACATCCCGGCGGCCGGCTCGTCGATCAGCATCAATTTTGGGTCCTGCAAAACCACAATGGCGATTTCCAGCCATTGTTTCTGACCATGCGAGAGTTCTCCCGCAATTTTTCCCAGACATTTTTGCAAACCTACTTTTAGTGCCACTTCATGAATGCGCCCGTCGATCTCCTCGCTGGGCTTGAAGAAAAGCGAAGCGAAAATGCCCTTGTTCATCTTGAAGGCAAGCAACATATTGTCGTACACCGTGAGGCTGGGAAATACCGAAGGTTTCTGGAATTTCCGGCCAATGCCCATATCGGCGATCCGCACTTCGCTTTTGCCCAAAACCGAATGGCCGTCGAAACTGACTTCGCCTGCATCCGCTTTGGTTTTGCCGCACAGGATATCGAGGAATGTCGATTTGCCCGCACCATTAGGCCCGATAATAACCCTGAGTTCGCGGTCCAGCAAATTGAAATGGCTCAGGTTCAGCGCGTGGACGCCCCCGAAAGAGACGGATAAGTTCTTCACTGTCAATAGCATGATTATGGCAGTTTTGTGATTTGAAATAACAGATAACCAGCAATGCAGCGTTACGACTGCACTACTTCCTGCCCTGCGGGCTGAGCCTTTGGCCTACGCTTTCCGCCCAGTTTGGCCATAACCGTTTCGAGCATTCCCCACAGTCCTTTATCAAAATACAATACCGTGGTAATGAACAGGAAACCGAGGATAAACAACCAGGAGTCGGGAAAGAGGCTGGTACAAATGCTGTACAGGAAATTGACGATCAACGAACCTAGAATAGCCCCTTTCAATTTCCCCCTGCCGCCTATCGCCACCCACATCACCATTTCAACCGATGCCCTTACATCCATTCTTCCGGGCGTAATAATGCCCGTCTGGGGCGCGTAGAGCATTCCGGCAATGGCCGCTAGCAATGCCGCTACGATGAATATGGCCAATTTGTAATGCATGACGCGATAGGCCGTGTAACTCGTCCGGGATTCGCTGTCGCGGATGGCTTGCAGTACTTTGCCAAACTTGGAGTCGACGAGCTTCGTGCTTAACCAGAGTGCTATTCCCAGCGTGACGAGCGAAAGCAGGTAGAGGCCCAGCTTCACACCCGGTACGGAAAGGCTGAGCCCGAGCAGTGTTTTAAAATCCGTGAGGCCATTGGTGCCGCCGAGCATGGTTTCGTTGCGGAGGAAAATGAGCCACATCGCCAATGCCAGTGCCTGGGTGATAATGGCCATATAAACACCCCGGATACGGCTTCGGAAAATAAAATACCCGAAAACCAATGCAAATGCGGCCGGAATGAGCAATCCCAGCACGACCGCGAGCCCAAAAGACTGGAATGGCACCCAGAAAAACGGGAGCGATTCCACCTGGTTCCAGGCCATGAAATCCGGCATCGGAATGCCGTTACTACCCGAGGCTGTCGCCCCTTTGAGAACAACGTGCATGGCTACGCTGTATCCGCCCAGACAAAAGAAAAAAGCCTGGCACATGGAAAGAATGCCGGTATACCCCCAGATGAGGTCTACGCCCAGCCCGACGATGGCAAAGCAGAAGTAGCGGCCCCAGAGCGAGATGGTGTTGCCGGATACGAAACCCAGCACATTTCCCAGCGGCAAAATGATCAGGAACAATGCAATGCAGCATGCGTACAACCCGAAATCCTTTTTATTTCCCATAATCGAAGTGAGATAAGATTGGTTTAATCCTCGGCAACACGCCCCTTGTCGGGAAAGAGCCCGCGAGGTTTGAATTGCAGGAAGATCACGATCAGCGCCAGAATGAGCACTTTTCCATAAACGGCTTCGTAAAACGATTCCAGGACTTTGGTCAGGAAGCCGATTCCCAGTCCGGAAACAATGGCCCCGGCGATCTTCCCGACACCGCCCGTCACCACCACCAGGAACGAGTCGACGATGTAGGTCTGGCCCATATCGGGCACCACGTTACCGATCAGCGTCATTGCACAACCGGCCAGGCCAGCCAGCCCCGACCCTAAAAAGAATGTGATCGCATCCACCCGGCGCGTCTCCACGCCCAGGCACGCGCTCATCGTGCGGTTCTGGGTTACCGCACGGATGCGGATGCCCAGGCGGCTGCGGTAGAGCATCAGGTAGGTAAGCGAGACGACCACGATCGTTAATCCAATGATAAATAACCGGTTAAATGGCAATACCAAATGCGGCATCAGCTGCCAGCCACCCGCCAGGAATGCGGGCGCTTTCACGGCGGTAAGGTCTCCGAAAATACTTCTGGCGGATTGTACCATAATGAGGCTTACACCCCAGGTTGCCAGCAGACTTTCCAGCGGCCTGGCGTACAAATGCCTGATAACAAGCCTTTCAAGCACCAACCCGAACACCCCTGCCACCACAAATGACGCTGGTAACGATACCCAGAAGTATAAGTCGGACTTCATCCCGAGCATGTCGATGAAAAGCGATTGCATACAAAAGGTCGTGTAAGCGCCGATCATCAGAAATTCGCCGTGCGCCATATTGATGATCCCCGCCAGCCCGTACACAATCGCCAGGCCGAGTGCAATGAGGATCAGTATGCTACCCAGGCTGATCCCGCTGAACAGGTTTTGCGCCTTTTCGATACGGCTTTGCAGGCTTTCAAGCTCCTTCACTTTCCCAGCTGCATAGGCCCTTGCGGGCACGACTTTTCCATTTTTCTGGTATTCACTCAGGATAAGCTCTACGTTTTCACCCCAGTTGCTGTCGAGGCTATCGATATAGGCTTTGGCCTGATGCCCGGAAGTAGTTTCGTTCAGTTTCATCTGAAAAAACACCTCCCTGCCTGCCGTGCGCGCGCCGGGGTCCGTTTCCTGCCGCAATGCTTTTTCGAGCAATGCGATCCTGTCCGGATCCGGCGCGTTCACAAGCTGACCGTACGCCATGATCCGCTTTTGGGGATCAGGGCTGGTCAGGTTCAGATACGGCAAAACAACGTTGAGTAATAGTCTTTCGGATCGGCTGATCTCTACTTTTTGCAGTTGATCGGCTGACAGCTTCGTGGCTGCCTGCTGGGTTTGGGGATAGAGGTAAAAGACCGTAAAAACCTCTTTTCCGCCGGAAGTCTCCGCCTCGCCCGTGGTTACGGGTTTGCCGCCCAGCATATAAAGTTTCTTATCATTGATCGCCGCGAGCAGCGGGAAAGTTGCCGGGTCCTTTTGCGCCGCCAGATACCGGAGCGCCTGGCTCCGGGCCGTGTCGTTTGGCGGGTTCAGGACAGCTGCAATTTGAATGGAAATGCTGTCTGCCTGCTGTGCAATCGCCCCGCGGCCCATTCCTATGGCCAAAAGGATCACCAGCCACACCTTTTGAATGCAGTTCATAACCAGGAAGTTAAATGCGGCCGCGATGGCCGCGTTGAAACGGATGCCTATTTGCTTGCGACCGTGTACGTTCCGCCGTGCGCCACGTGGTCGCAGTCTTTGTCGGGGGAAGTCAGTTTGGACCAGGGCTCAGGATTCACCAGGCCCGTGGATTGCCAGATAATGTCGAATTGTCCGTCGGGCTTGATCTCGCCGATCATCACAGGCTTGGCCAGATGGTGGTTTTTCATGTCCATTTTCACCAAGCCATCCGGCGAATCGAATTCCAGGCCGTACAATGCGGGGCGCACTTTGGAAACTTCGAATGAACCGGCTTTTTCGGCTGCCTTCGCCCACAGGTACACGCCCGTGTAAGCCCAGCAGATCGGATCGTCGGTTACCCGTTTGTCACCGCCCGGGAGGTTGTTTTTCTTGCAGAATGCGCGGAAATCTTCGACAAACTTCTTGTTTTCAGCCGACTCTTTGGACTGGAAATAATTCCACGCCGCCAGGTGGCCGACCAGAAATTCGGTATCCGTTGCGCGCAGTTCGTCTTCCGCTACGGAAAATGCCATGATCGGGCAGGTAGCAGCCGAAAGTCCCTGATTTGCAAACTCTTTATAGAACGGCACGTTCGAATCGCCATTGATCGTCGATAACACGCAAGCCTTGCCGCCTGCCGCGAATTGTTTCACTTTGGAAACGATCGTCTGGTAATCCTGGTGGTGAAATGGCGTGTATTCTTCCACTATATTCTCCTTGGGAACACCTTTCGAAAGCAAAAACGCTTTCAGGATCTTGTTGGCTGTTCTTGGAAAAACATAGTCGGTACCCAGCAGATAAAACTTCTTATAGCCACCACCGTCTTCGCTCATCATGTATTCGGCGGCGGGTATCAGCTGCTGGTTGGGCGTAGCGCCCGTGTAGATCACGCTGGTGGAGCATTCTTCGCCCTCGTATTGAACGGGATAGAAAAGCAAGCCGTTGTTTTCCTCAAAAACAGGCAATACCGATTTGCGGGAAACGGAAGTCCAGCAACCGAAAACCGCGGACACCTTCTTATCCAGCAATAATTCCTTCGATTTTTCAGCAAAAAGGTCCCAGTCGGATGCCGGGTCTACGATGACGGGCTCGATCTGTTTGCCCAGTACGCCACCTTTTGCATTGATCTCGTCGATCGCCATCTGCACGACATCTTTCAGCGAAACTTCGGAGATCGCCATCGTTCCGCTCAGCGAATGCAGGATACCGACCTTCACGGTCTCTTTTTTACTTTCTTCGTTCCCTTTTGAGCCCGAACCGCCGCAAGCCGCCAGTGCAAGCACCAGCACAACCATCCATACTACCCGGTAAGACATTTTGAATGTTTTCATCGGTAAATTTTAATAGTGATATGAGTGAAAATTAAGATCAACAGAAACACTCCGGACCGCGCCGGAACGGATCAAAATAGGAAAAACTGCACTTGCAACCAAACCTGGCCGTACGTCTTCGAGCTGTATGCGCCGCCCGCATCGGCCACATTGTGCTTACGCGCTACGTAGGAAAGACGAAGATTGGTGGCGCTTCCATTAAAGAAGTAGTTCAACCCGCCGCCATAAACGCTGCTTGATTTAGCCTTATCGAAATTATCGATCAGCTCCGAGCCGACCTGTTCTTTGCTGGCAGAGATATTCTGGTTTTCGTAGCGCACCCACGGCTGAATACGCGATTTTTTGAAATAGTAACCGAGTTCGAGGAACTGTACGGTTTGTTTGGGGATCTGGCGTGCGAACGAATATTTCGAGTTGACATTCGTCCCGCCCGTCATGTATTGAAATGCCGCATTCAGGGTCACAGAACCTGCCTCACCCGCTTTTTTGTCAATGAAAAGGTCGGTTCCGACATTGTAATAAGAACCCTGCGTATCGAAGCCCGCGCCCCAGGCAATAGTGTTACCGGCGCCGAGTTTGGTACCGGCATAGTAATAATCTTTTTCAGGATCGAGGAAGTTGTAAGCAACGCGGCCCACTATACGTAACGGTGCCTGGCCATCCAGGTTTCTTCCGGTGAACAAACCCAACCGGTATTCCAGCTTGTCCTTCAAGAGAAACCCACGTGCATTCACACCCAGGTCGCGACCGAAATTCCCTTGCAAAGGGCTGTTGGCAAACAGGTTATAGGGATATTGAAAATACGTAAAATCATTGGCCATTAACCCTGCCGCACCTTGCAGGCCGTTCCGGTTGCTTGAAACGAGCTGCATACCTGCAATGAGCTGGAATGCATTGGAAAAAGCGTATTCGTATTGGCAGTCGAGCAGGATTGGCGCCACTTTTACATTCTTGGTGCTATCGCCCAGCTGGATGCCGATCGGCGAAGGAAGATCCGTTTCCATAAAAAAGCTACCCTTCCTGGAAAGCTGCCCGCCCACCAGCACCCGTGCCCTGTAAAGCGAAAACCCTTTGTTCCAGTCACTTGCCTTGTCGGTCACATTCCCACCAAAGCCCGATTGCTCCGCGGATGCAAACATATGCACGATCGCGCCTACGTGAATGGACGGTTTGAAGTCGTCCTCTGCCGTCAACACCGAATCCTTCGGTGCCAGGTAGCCGGGAAGCTCACGCAGCACACGCACTTTCCGGGCTACCTTTCGATCCCTCGCACCCGGACCGTCGTCGGCCAGCGAGATGCCCTGGCAAAGCATCAGCAGCAAACCTGCATTTAGGAAAAGTCTTTTCATGATGGTCGTTGGTTATTTACGTAAGTAAGATGATTCAAAAATAGAAACAAATTACGTACGTACAAACAACTGGTCGATTTTCATGAAAAGTTTACAATTATCCTTAATATAGGAATAAATTACTTCAAAACAGAACCTTGCAGATTAGATGAAGCCTAAATCTTGATGCCTACCAGACCACCCTTTAACTACCTAAGTAATACCTAAGGTGGTTAACGGGCTTTGTGGCCCAATTGCGCAATGTCCTTACAGTAGCAGCAAAGCCATTTGTAGAAATATATCTAATTGAAGCATCACTGCCACGTACAACATCCTGAGGATGTGAAACTTAATTTTGACCAATCACTCGACAAACTAACCCGCACTAGTTAGCCGATTCACATTCCCTTGTGCAGAAAATATTCTTCAAACATTCAATCTTTTTAAAAATGCGAAAACTTTTACCAAATCACATTCTTGCATGCTTGCTTACCCTTTGCGGTTTCTTCGCAGCAGGACCGGTTCTCGCACAATTCGAGAACCACATCTGGTATTTTGGAAATTCAAAAGCTGGATTAAGCTTCAATACTGTAACAAAGGTCCCCACGGCTTTGAACAACAAGTACACGCCTTTTGGCGCCGAAGGCTGTTTTGTAGCAACTAACCCAAATACCGGAGAGCTGCTATTTTACACCTCGGGAAATACGATCATCAATAAGAACCATGTGCCAATGCAAAATGGGAACCTTGTATTTCCAGCCCCTGCACCGATTGTCCAGCCAAACGATGGGCCATTCAACACATCGGTCAATGGCGCGCAGAGTGTTGCCGTCATCGAAAAACCAAATGCTGTGGCCAACGGTGAATGCGGCACGTATTTCTACTTTATCAATGATGCCAACGAATTCGGGTCTTCGGGAAAGCCAGGGTCAATTTATGTGGGGCAGATTGATATGAATGCCAACGGAGGGCTGGGCGCGGTCACGCAGCAGCCCGTTCGTGTATTTTCCAACCGATTCACTGAATCGATGTACGTAGTGGCCCGGCCCGATAATCAGGGGGCATGGATGATTCTCAATAGTGTAATCTCTAACAGTATCGAGGTCTATTCGATTTCCGCCGCAGGGGCGATTTCCCCCACCCCTGTGTCGGTATACGCAATCCCCGGCGAAAATTGGGCAGCAACCTGGGGCACCCAGAATGCTGCAAAATACAGGCAGTTGATCGGGTCAATGGCCTATCATCCCAAAACCGGCAAATTCGCTATGGCACAAAGTTACGGCGATTACTACCAGTTATATGTTGCCGATTTCAATGCTTCGACGGGCATACTATCCAATGTAAGCTTGAAAGAAAACTTTGGGGCACCAAACATCTATACCGCTTACGGATTAGAGTTTTCGCCTAGTGGCAAATGGCTTTACAACTCGATAGCATCGAATACGGTGGGAGCTGGTGCAATCAGGGCATTCAACATGCTTACCAACACTGATCTGGGAAATATCAATACGGCAGGCGGGTATTCCGGCTTACTTTATAATGGTTTAAAGGCTGGGCCAGATGGACGTTTATGGGTTAACGTTAACAACTATGGAACAGATAATGCCAATCGCGTCTTACGCTCTAATTTTAATATCGAAAACCCGGTGCTTGGCAACAATTTCAACTCCTTTCCACTGCCGGTCAACTCGTTCAGTTATCGGTTTCCCGACTTTTTGTCGCTACCGCAGTCCCCTGATGCCATAGATGACGTCGCATCATCGATGATTAACTGTCAACAGCAGACAACCAGTACCCAGGTTCTTTCAAATGATATCAGCAATGGGGCCGGTAATTTGTACGTGGAAAGGCTTGTCAGAACACCAGAGCACGGAACTGCCCAGGTAGTAGGAGGCGCCATAGAATACACATTGACCGATCTGAATTTTGCAGGCACCGATACCATAACTTACCTTGTCAGAAGCGACGCAAGTTGCCTTGCCGCAGGCTCGATCGGCACGCTGGTGATTCCTGTCACTCAATGCCCACGCGATTACGGCGACGCGCCTGATTCCTACCAAACCTCTATCTCGGCCAATGGCGCGAGCCATAATGTAGTCCCAGACTTGAATTTGGGAACAAACGCTCCCGACATTGACGCAGACGGTGTCCCCGATACAAATGCGAATGGCGATAATAATAGTGGCTCCGACGATGAAGACGGCGTACCCCTGTTTCCTGAGATATTGGGTGGCAATACTGCCGAAATTACCAATTACACAGTTGAAGTGTCAGTAAACAATACGCTGGCCGCCACAGCGAATCTTTGCGGCTGGATCGACTGGAATAGTAACGGAACTTTCGATTCAGGCGAAGGAAGTTGTTCCACAGCCGGGCCAGGGGCAAAGACAATAACACTAACCTGGCCGTCGGCGACACTTTCGGGCGGCGTCGGTACTCAAGGTGTATTTGCCAGGTTCAGGATTACTACGGATGCATTAACATCGTCTAATGCGTCTGGTGTCGCATCGAATGGTGAAGTTGAAGACTACTTTATCAGATTCCGGACGCCGCTACCCGTAAAACTGATAGGTTTTGATGCGGCCAGGCACGAGAACACCGCATTACTCAGATGGAAGACGACGGAAGAATTGGCAAGCGACCGGTTTGAAATAGAGCGCAGCGCCAATGGAAACAAGTGGACTAAAATCGGAACGGTTGCATCACATGGCACTACCACCGAGACGCAACAATATTCCTTTACCGATATGGCCCCTTTGGAAGGCCAAAACCTTTACCGCCTCAAAATGCTCGATCTGGACCGGACATTTGCGTTTAGTAAAATCGTTTATGTACAATTCGATCACAATCAATTCGCTTATCCCAATCCGGCAACCGAAAAGCTGGAAATCAGCGGTTCGGCGAAAGTTCAAAGCATAAAGATCACAGACGTTAACGGCCGCGTTGTTCTGGTAAAATTATCTGAACCCGACACGCCAATTGACATTAGCAAGTTGCAGGCGGGAATTTATATTGTGCAAATACATTATACAACTGGCTCGGTAAGGTCCCAGAAAATAGTAAAGAAGTAATGATTATTAACATCGTCGGCACCTTTTCAATTTGGAAGGGTGCCGTTTTTTTTGTTTGCGACAGATTGCAAATCAAAGAGAAGGAGATCCGGTTGCTTTAAGTATATTACATCAAAATATTTGCGTACCATTCATTCGAGACTGAGCATTGACAAAATGACCGCTAAAGAGAAGCAGATACAGTTTATAAAAACCTTCTTAAAGCCCACTTTAAAGAGCTTTAACTATCAGACTAGCGGGCAGACCTGGTGGCAAGATAAGGGAGATTTTTTTACACTAATTAACCTTCAAAACTTCTCCTGGAACAATAAGGATAGCGTCGACTTCTGTTTTAACATTGGGATAGTATTGAAAGTCACAATGAAGGATTTAGGAAACAAAAGTCCGACATATCATAACCTAACAGTTTATCTAAGAGAGGGTTATTACTTGCCCCCCAACAGGTCAGTGCATGAATTTAGGAACAAAACAGGTTATAGGGTAAACGGCCAGACAGATTTTAATGCCTTTATGAATGAGCTTAGAATAGATTTTATTGATCATATATTACCAGCATTGGAAGAATTAAATTCTATTCAAAGTTGTGTTGACAACTTTGGTGACGTGCCATTTTGGGGGGAACACTTGAAAAAAGTGCTTACGCTACCCGAATTGAATTTACACGATAGAACTCAGACCACCGATCTCACCAAACCCAATCAATTTGCTAAGGGTTAACGGTTGACAGCACAACCATGCTTCCGTATGTCGACATCGCAGATTAACAGTTCACCTATCAAATGCTTTGATGGACAGGGAAAATCTGTCACACATTTCCCAGGCTATCTGAGACTCAAAATCCCATGGCTTCTAATTAGCAAAATTTGGACTCATATTGAGCTACTTTACTTTTTCGACAACGATTGATCTGGTCAATAATTATGTGCTACTCATATGCCGTAGTAAGGCAGTCGTCAATCTTATTTTAAAAAATCTCTGGTGTTCCTAACTTCGCAGGAAACATTAACTGTGTCCTGTTACGCGCATTCACCACGTTCAAAAAGCATTTCTAAATATTTCAAATGAAAAACTTCGTATCGCTAATTACGCTATTGATTTGTGTTCATTTCGCACATGCGCAGGATTTCAGTGCCTATAAAAAAGCGCTTTTTATTCAAGGTAAAGACACGTTGCGTTACAGAGTATTATATCCGGAAAGTTATGATCCCGGAAAGTCATACCCTTTGGTAGTGTTCCTGCATGGTGCGGGCGCAAGAGGAAATGATAATGAACGTCAATTCATCGATGGCGGAAGTTTGTTTTTAGATGATTCAGTCCGGAAAAAATTCCCTGCTCTGGTAGTTTTGCCGCAATGTCCTGCGGACAGTATGTGGTTTAAAATCCCGCCGGGGCCGCCCTACGATACTACGGCAGCATTTAACCATAGAATGAACACCCTGGCACTTTCAACACCAGAACTGATGGTCAAACTTTTAATGGATAGTTTAGCTGAACATAAAATTGCAGACAGAAAAAGAATTTATTTGGGCGGCACTTCGCTTGGCGCTTTTGGTACTTACGATTTGATAATTCATTATCCAGATTATTTCGCCGCTGCCTTCCCGATATGCGGACAGGCTAACGTAGAATTATATCCTAAAATAGCAGTCAATGTTCCGCTGTGGATTTTTCACGGTGAAATTGATGATGTAATCAATCCATGGCCCGATAGAAGCCTGATTAAAGCGTTACGGCAGAGCGGTGCAAAAAATGCAAAATACACGGAATACCCGGGCTTAAAACATAATATTACGGGGAATGTATTTGCTGAGCCGGATTTGCTCCCATGGTTATTTTCATTTGAAAAATAAGGTTTAGTTCTAGGCCCACACCGGAGCGCTAGATTATAAAGAAGCCTGCCCTGTTCGGAGCGGCAGCCCGGCATGTTAGTCTTCCAGATATTGCGCCAGGTTTTCCAAGGTTGAGTTAATGCCTTCAAGATGGTCCTTAGGGCTAATTCCTTTCGGTACATTCTCGGCAGTGATCGTCACCAGTGTAGCTTCACCCATGTTTGCGAGCTCGTAAGTCATGCTCATCGTGCCGGCAAAATCAGGGTTTTCAGAGACAAATTCCACCGACTGAGATACCTGCCGACCCGGCAGCAGCTTTAAGAATTCCCCTTGCGTGATATCGGAACCGTCAGAGGATTTTGCAAATTTCTCTTTGTCTTCGGGCCTGTTATAGCTCAGTGTGATCTGGTATCTGCCACCTTCCCAAGGCTCAAATTGATTGATTCGGGCTTGCATACCCTTGGGCGCAAGCCAGCTGGCGAGGGCATTCGGATCGATAATGGCCTGGTAGATTTCATCGACAGACGCGTTGATGATCTTTGAAGCAACATCTTTTCTCTCTGTTTCCATATCAAGTGCAGATTACCGCCTGAAAGCATTTATCAAAAGTAGCAAACGCCGTAGGTTCTCATGCGGGTGAATCCGGCCATTTAAAAGGGGCATCCGCGACGAAATCGGTGGCGAATATGTAGCCCACGCCAGTGAGACACTTCCATACTTTCCTTCTATTTAGCGTTATGCTTGTCTTTTGTATTGCTGCTTGTGCAGATAGTCGGAAGGACGTATCTCCCGAAAAATCCGAAAATCAATCGTGCCCTGGCGGCGAGATGGTTTAAAAGCCAGAAATCAAAAGGAAGCAGTATGCTACAACGCGAATGAACAGCGGTTTGCGACAATGTCCGGATCGTTAATGCAAAACTAAAATTTCCAATATGAGGTATATATTTGGTAAAGCAGCAGTTCAGATGAAATCCTATAAATTCGAGGCTTTTGCCACTCAATTTGAAACCAACATCAGGGAAGGCATTTTTAAGCCCGGGCAGAAATTGCCGTCAGTCCGCACGTTAAAGCAAGAGTACCAAACAAGCATCAGTACTATACAAAATGGTTACGAATACCTGATTCTACGCGGACTGGTGCAAAGCGTGCCCAAATCGGGTTACTATGTGACCAGCAGGGTAGATATCGAACCCGAGAGGCCAAACGTAAAGCTCCACCCAGTCGTAAGAGATCCGATCTTTAAGCATCACCTTGAGCTTACGACGTCCAGGAAAGCAGGTCCTAAGGTTTCAGAATTCAACGTCACCGCCCCGGGGGACTGGATGATTCCACAAAAATTGCTGCTCCGCACAATGCAGCACACGATCCGGGAGCAAGGGGCAGCTTTGCTGCGATATTTCCCCCCAAATGGATCAGTGGAGCTGCGAACAAACATTATCCAACGAGCCTCAAGATATAATACTGTTATCGGACTTGACGAGTTGCTGATCTCCGACGGCGCATTGCAGGCACTCTACATCGCACTTGCATCCGTATGCCAGGCCGGGGATATTATTGCCGTAGAGAGCCCATGTGTATTTTCGGTACTGGAGGTTATCAGGGTGCTTCGTTTGAAAGTCATTGAAATCCCTGTTGACCGGCAATCCGGGTTTGATGTCGACTTTCTGCAAAAGGCCTGCCGAAACAATCCTGTCAAGGCAGTAGTTCTTACCCCTAATTTCCACAATCCGACAGGTTTGCTGTTAAAGGACGACCAAAAACAAGCATTGCTATCGGTTGCGCAGAGGTTTAATGTAGCAGTTATTGAGAACGATATCTATGGCGAACTGTATTTTCAGGGACCAAGACCTGCCACAATCCGCAGTTTTGACGAGAGTGGTATTGTGATGACCTATTCTTCCTTCGCCAAAACCCTCGCCCCTGGAATTCGACTAGGCTGGCTCGCCGCCGGAAAGTTCATGCAACGTGCAGAGCAGATCAAGTTTGCATTGGGCAGCACAGTCTCACCGCTGTATCAAATGACTGTTAACCAGCTATTAACCGGCAATTCTTACGAGCGGCATCTTCGTACGTTTCGAATGCAACTGGCCAGAAATGCATATCAAGCCATTCAGTTACTCTCTGAAAACTTCCCGAAAGAAGCTTTCGTAATCACACCCTCCGGTGGCTATAATTGCTGGGTCAAAATGCCCGAATACACGGAAATGGAGCGATTTTACAATCAGTGTGAACAAATCGGCGTACGGTTTACGCCGGGCTATACCTTCTCATTTTCAGGGACTTTTGACAAGTATTTCCGGATGGTTTTTGCCGATAAATTTTCAGAAGCAAGAGTTGCCGCCATACGACTGGCAGGTCAAACCTCAAAGTGAAAACTGTACTGGTTATTTTGTCAAAATCTGTATGATGTATGCCTGATAAGGACCCCATAAATTTGCCCTGAAACAATTAGTGGGAAATGAATATCATCACAAAATTCACAATAGCTACGGATCAGGGCGTAGAAATCTTATTAAAGCTCACGCGCGAGCTAACCCTGGAAAAATACGTCTCCTTTTTGAAGCGTCCTGTTTTGGACCGTTACATAGCCGAGAATTTCAATAGGCAGACGCTGATTGCTGAAATCAACAGCATGTCTAACCAATGGCTGGTCGTGTATGCGGACAACGTGCCCGCCGGATACGCCTGTATTACCACCCGCGGTCTGAAACCGCAGCAGCTGGATGGGAAGCGTGCCGTCCGGATCGCAGATTTTGGCATACTCAGCAAATTTTAGGATCCGGCTATCCGGCAGTCCCTGTTGGAAAAGTGTTTGACAGTCGTTGGACTCCATGATGAAGTTAAGGTCTGGGTGAACGAACATATCGAAAGTCCACTGATCGAGCTTTTTGAAAATAAGGGATTTACCAGACAGCAGGGTGTATTTGAGCTGGATGGGTTGCCGCTGGTGTCGCTTTGTCTGATCTTATAAACTTTCGGTCATGACAGAGCTCCGAATTGGCTACCGGAAAACCGGGAAGGCCTACATGCTACCAGTATATATTATTTCGCTGGCAACCTTTATAATATTTTTTCAGGGGTTCATGGTAGCCCCAATGCTTCCGGCACTAGCCGAATATTTTGGTACCACCGCCAGGCACGTTAGTTTTATCGAACCGTCCTATTTGCTCGGATACGGCCTTTTTACGCTGTTTTATGCACCCCTAAGTGACCGTATCGGAAGATTCAGGGTAATCGGCTTGTCGCTGTTCCTATTTTCGGTATTGACCACCATAACCGCTCTCACAGGAACCATCAACCAGATGATTTTTCTGCGATTGCTGACCGGGATCGGCGCAGCCGGGGTAGCACCCACAACCATTAGCTGGATTAGCGATCGCTATCCGTACGAGCAACGTGGACATGCGCTCGGTATCTTCTTTGGTGCCATGGCAGGTGGCACAGCTTTCGGGTCCAGCCTGGGTGCATTGCTTTGCTCTCAGGTTGGCTGGCGATACCTGTTTTTGTGTGTAGCTGTGGCCGGCTTTGCCATTATGGTTGTTATCATGATGTGCAAAAATTGGCTGTTCGGCGACAATCTCGCAGGCTCTGCTATCAAAAGGAATATTTGGTCGTCTTTCGGTGAAATCCTTGCATTGCACCGCGCCCGCAGAACGTATTTCTTTGTGCTGATAAATGCAATGTTCCACAGCGGGATCTTCGCCTGGCTCGGCTATTATTTCTACGAAAATTTCGGACTAAACGAAATGGAAATAGGGCTCGCACTCCTGGGCTATGGCATACCAGGCCTCGTATTGGGCCCCTTGATAGGAAAATTGGCGGACCGTTTGGGCAGGAGTAAAATTATCCCGTCCGGCATCCTGATCAGCTCACTTACTGTTTTGATTCTAAGCCAGAATCCCGGATTGACAATCTCATGCGTTCTGATAGGCTTTCTTTCGCTTGGCTTCGAACTTTCCCATCCGCTTTTTGCCGCCATAATCACAACTTTCAGCGCCAATAAGGGAGCCGCGACCGGGCTCTTTGCGTTTTTCTTGTTCACAGGATACGGACTTGGCAGTCTGCTGCTAAGCTTGATTGTCGGCATCGGGCTACCACTCGCGTTCGAAATCTACGGCATTTGCGCATTGCTCACTGCAATCCTGGCAATTCCGGGCTTCCGACATGAACGATAGCCGGCCCCAGCTGTAATTCTTCCGCCGCAGGATGAATATGACGAAATAGAATGTTCAATTTTAGAAAAAGCCACGCTCTCATTGTCCAGTCGCAAATAAAGATGCTAATCGTGCAAATGTTTCGAGCGTAGATAATGGAGGATTTTTTCAGGCTCATCGGTCTGGATGATATTTGCCCCTTTGCTGATCAGTTCCTGAATGGCGGCGTCCTCTTTCCCTGCCCTGATTTGCTCGTCCGGTTTGCCGAGCGCATTGATCCAGATTCTGGCATTCCCTTTTTTAATCAATCCCGTCACCTGTGCGGTGTAAAATTTTGAGTCGATGTGGATGACTTCGGGATGGTAAAGTCTGAGCGCCGAGTCGGCCATAGCCTCATTGTACGCCCTCGGCATAAGCATGAAGTTTTTCGAAGCCGAATCGACCTTTGAAAGCATGGCATAGTTGCTGTCAAAAAAGAATGCGTTATTGTCCGATCCCGTCTTCTTGACGACTTCAATAACCGGCCCGATGCGATCGGTTTTCAGGTCAAGGTCCACCATGATTTTACCTTTCGCCAGCCGCAATGCTTCTTCAAGGGTTGGGATTTGATGTTCTGTCAATGAGCCGTTTACTTTGAGTCGCAGCTTCCTCAAATCTTCATAAACGACCTCTTCCAGGCTACCTATTCCATTGGTGGTGCGGTCCATTTTCTGGTCATGCATGAGCATCGGAATACCGTCTTTGCTGACCTGAACGTCGATTTCAACGATATCGACCTTTTTATCGATGGCCGCCTGGATTGCGGCGAGTGAATTTTCCGGAAACGTGCTGTGCAATGCCCTGTGGGCAGCGACAAGAATTGTTTTGGAATCGGGCCTCAGAAATTCCGCCCGGATTTTTTCAACCTGATTTTGGGCAAATACAGATTGTGACAGGATCAAAAGGGCAATGACGGCAAATGGTAGGCGCTTCATCAACAGTTTATTTAAATGAAAACAAGGGAGGATTGGAAGAACCACCCGAAACATTACCCCCCTGAATGTTATTCAGGCTATTTGCCAGTCTTTTAAATGAAGACCGGAAAGCATATTTACCAATTCATACGGATTGTTGACTCTGGCCTCTACAACAAGTGGATTTGGACTTTACAACAAGTTACCCCTGGCTTCCATTGCTGAAATTTGGGCTATGAAACTTTCAAGAAATGGAAAATAGAGAAACAGTTTTAGTTACAGGCGGTTCGGGGTTCATCGCTTCTTATTGCATGATTACTTTGCTCAATAATGGATACAAAGTGAGAGCGACACTACGTTCCCTCCGAAAATCGGAGTTGGTAAAAGAAATGCTGAAAGAAGGAGAAATCACTTCTTTCGAAAATTTATCGTTTGCAGAAGCTGATTTGGAAGATGAGGCAAGCTGGGAAAAAGCGGTTCAAGGCTGTCAATACGTAATCCATGTGGCATCGCCCACTCCAAATACCAGTGCCAGGACAGAAGATGATTTTGTCATTCCCGCAAAAAACGGCGTGCTGTTTGTGATGCGTGCTGCCAAAAAAGCAGGTGTAAAAAGAGTGGTGCTCACATCTGCTTTCGGCGCTGTCGGTATGGGAACAACAAAAACAACACCTTATACTGAGGAAGACTGGACGGTCATCAACGATAAGGTCGCGCCATACCAACGCTCCAAAACAATTTCGGAGCAAGCTGCCTGGGATTTTATCGAAAACGAGGGCGCAGGAATGGAACTTTCGGTAGTCAATCCAACGGGTGTTTTAGGCCCGGTTCTGGCAGATGATTACTCGCATTCCATTCAAACCATCAAACAGATGCTCAACGGTGAGGTAAGCGGATGTCCCAAAATGAGTTTCGGCTATGTAGATGTACGTGACGTCGCTGATTTGCATTTTAAAGCGATGACCATGCCACAAGCGAACGGTCAACGTTTCATTGCCGTGGCTGGCAAGTCCATATCGATACTGGATACCGCCAAAATTCTTCGAGAAAACCTGGGCGAAAAGGCAAGTAAGGTTCCGACTAAGGAACTGCCCAATTGGCTGGTAAGATTATTGGCTGTTTTCATTCCCAAACTCAAAATGATCGTGCCGCATTTGGGCTTGGTAAAGGAAGCCAGCAATGAAAAGGCAAAAACGCTTTTGGGCTGGAACCCCAGAAGTAACGAGGAAGCTGTTATTGCCACCGCAAAAAGTTTGATACATTTGAATTTAGTAAAATGAAAGAGATGAAAGTAATAAAATTGGCTGAATGAAAATTTCGGAAATAAAATCCTGTTTCATTGGTCCTGCTCTTTCCGCAGAACAATTCATCGCCGAACATTTCTTTTTGTTTCTGGCCAAGGGGACTATGAATGGATATGACGGTAACAAACATTATGTTCTGAAAGCGGGCGAAAGTTGCCTGGTACGCAAAAACCGGCTGGCCCGATACAACAAAGTGCGTGATAACAATGAATTCGAGAAGGTGATTATCTTTTTAGATGAGGCGTTTTTAAAAGCTTTTCAGAAAAAGCATTCCATAGTGTTTAAAAATTTTGCTTCAAAAGACGCATTCATCAGGCTGAAAAAGGATGACCTGATCAATAGTTTTTTATTGTCGTTGGAACCATACTACAACAATTCCGGAAACATCAGTCCCATGTTTTCTGATGTAAAAAGAGAAGAGTTGCTGCTCATTCTACTACAACTACATCCTGAGTTATCAGATATTCTTTTCGACTTTGGCGTTCCCGGCAGATTGGATCTGGAAAAGTTCATGCAGCAGAATTACAAGTTCAATGTCGGCATGGAGCGGTTTGCTTTCCTCACCGGTCGTAGCTTATCGGCATTTAAGCGGGATTTCAAAACCATATTCAATGAAACTCCGAGTCGCTGGCTGGTAAAAAGACGTTTGCAGGAAGCCCGGTTTCTCATCGAGGAGAAAAAACAAAAGGCTGCTGACATTTATCTTGATTTAGGCTTTGAAGACATCACCCACTTTTATTTTGCTTTCAAAAAAGAGTTTAGAACAACTACCAGTGAAATGAATGAAGGCAAAGAAAAGTCAGGCTACTAAAAAAGCATAGCTCGGCCTTTGATCGTATTGACAACCTTTGTTAAGGTACCTGACGTCCCAACGCCCTAAAAGGTTCTGATTCCTGTTCTGCTTGTACATTAAAACCCTGAGACGCAATCAGCAGATAACGATGCGTGCTGGTTACCTCTTACTTTTTGACGTACAACAAATACCGAAGTCGGCCCATGTACTTTGATTCGGGCCACCCGTAGCTTTGGCAAACGATTCAGCATCGTATTTACATTTTCAAATCATCAACCATTAAAAACAATATGATGTACCTGCCGTAAAGGTGGCAATGTTGCAAGCTGGTGCGGTGATCAGGCAGGTGCTCGCCCACTAGTCGGCGCGATGCCTTCCCGGTTCCGAATGCGGAATAATTCAATTTCAAATTTTCGATTTATTAAGATGCAAATTACAAGATTATCATGGGCCGGCCTTATGCTGGAAAGTGGGGCCATGACCCTATACATTGATCCGTTACAGAATGTCGCCGCCATGGCACCGTTTATCGGCGAGCCGATATTTCCGGTGCTACCGGTACCTTCCTCTAAAACGCCGGGAAGGGCGGCGCTCATTACGCATGTTCACCAGGATCATTTTGACCAGCCGCTACTTCGCGAGCTGATTCGGGAAAACGGCGACATTTACGGTCCCCCCGCCGTTCGCGCGGCAGGGCTCGAAAACGGGTTATTGATCAATAGCGTGCGATTACACGAAACATTCACGCTGGGCGTATTTGAAATTACGCCTGTACCGGCGGTTGACTGGATAGGTGACGAGCAGGTCTCTTATATCGTCAGTGACGGCACGGACACCATCTTCCATGGCGGCGACACCAACTGGCATGGCCACTGGTGGCCTATTGCCCGGCATTACGGCCCATTTGATGCCGCCTTTTTACCGGTAAATGGTGTTGTAGGGGGTGTTCCCGGGGTATTACCGCTAGCTGAAATGCCTGGAACCATGACTCCCATTCAGGCGGTGACCGCCACACGCATACTCGGCTCGAAAATGCTGGTACCTATGCATTACGGGCAATTTGACAACCCTCCCATGTATACCGAATTTCCCGATCTCGAAAACACTCTGAGCAAAGCGGGAGCGGATCAAAATGTTGAAATCAGAAGACTCGCAGACGGAGAGGTGTTGCGATTCTGATCTTGGCAACCTTCAAATTTGAGTTGATAATCAAGGTTATTTTAACTACGAAAGTGTATAAAATCCACCTTTGTAGTTAAAATAACCTTTGACAACTTCTTCTTTGGCGCGAAATGCTTTTCGTCCAATCAGCCTGCCGGCGATAATCCCTCAGCCCTTTCAAAGCTGGCCAGATTGGATTTAATATCCCTGATTTTGTACCAGGAATCCTTCCTCGCTGGAAGCTCCGTCGATCGCTCTCTGTGGGATCGGGAATAGTCGTTTGTTGACATTGCTATCCGTTTTTTCCGTCCATTTGCCCTCGTATTTTCCGAAACGGATCTGGTAATTTCTTCTGAATGCTTCCCAATACAGCTCAAATCCCGACTCGCGGAACAATATATCGAGGTCGATTTTGGTCAGCGCTTTTGGCGTCTGGGCCGGTCGGGCATTTCTTGAAGTTCTCAATGTGTTGATGTCGGCCAGAGCCCCGGCATTGTCGCCGTTCCTCAGCTTCGCTTCGGCGCGCATCAGGTAAATCTCTCCAAGCCGTATCAAAACCAGGTCGACACTGCTGTAACTGCAGCAGTTGTTACCGGTATGACTAAACTGATACTTTGAAAACCGGTAGCCCGTGTTGTGCAAGCTGCCCGGGCCGGTAAAATCGACATTGCGTATATGATTTACGTAAGTCAGGTTAGCGCCGCTCGTTCTTCTGTTGATCACCGGGTATATTCTTACCTTACCGTCGCTGCATTTCAAAATATTACCGCTGCCGTCCTTTCTGGGACCCCAGATAATTCCACGAAGAATTCCCCTGTCCATTTCAAACTGCGTGTCCTGAACGCAATAATAATGCTCCGCATCATTCAGCGGGGTAACTCCGGTAAGGTCTTTCAGATTCTCAGGTACGATTGTATTTTTCTTAAAGAAGCGAGCGTCGGCATCGGCCGGATCTACACTTCCATTGGCATCCACCCAGGTTTGATAAAAGTCGGGCGTCACCGCTACCGCGTCCGTCCC
The DNA here is from genome assembly GCF_900109045.1 of Dyadobacter sp. SG02. Lineage (GTDB taxonomy): Bacteria > Bacteroidota > Bacteroidia > Cytophagales > Spirosomataceae > Dyadobacter. Next base: position 120,915 of record NZ_FNYL01000002.1, on the reverse strand, counting down.
GCGCGTGTTGGGAAACTCAGGTCTTGGTATCTGGTCACCGGATATCGACCAATATGCCCAGCGCTGTTGATCGGTTTCCAATACTCCCCGCTGGTCAAGCGCAAAAATAAGCTCCTTGTTGGTATGGTTATCGTCGCTGAACAAATCGAAATATTCAGAAGCCAGGGAGTACGGTCCCGCAATGATTTCATTGGTATATTGAATCACCTTATCCATATCCTCCTTCTTGAATTCAGGCTTACCGTATGGATCGCGATAGACGGCAGCATTCAGATACAAACGCGCCAGCAAAGCTTTTACCGCATTTTGGTTTATCCTGCCCGGGTCATTGTTTTTGCTGATTACATCCACCACCGATAAAAGCTCGCTTTGGATGTAATTGATAGCTTCCTGTCCTCTCAGGATTTGAGACACATCACCCGAAAGCTCTTTTTTGAAAACCAGGCCCCAGTTGTCAAGTAACATCATATTGAGGTATGCCTTCATGGCAACCATTTCGTAGTAAGCGGCCTGCGCACTTGCATTACCGTCCTTAGCCGCTGCATTTAATCTTTCTGCTGCAATGACGGCTCTCGATAAAGTCAGAGTGATATTCGTCCAGGTATCGCCAACCAGGGCATTGCTCGGGGTCGTCAAATGCTGGTAAATCGCGATATACTTGCCACCATCGTACCAGTCGGTACCTCCGCGGTAAGGGAGAATACCTTCATCGGAAGCAACCTCCTGAAGTCCGAACTGCGCAGTATGCAACCACACGCCAGATCGGAGAAGGCCATATACCGGAGCTATCGACCCACTTACAAGCTCCGCCTGGCCCGTTCCCGTGAGAGACTCATCCAGAATTTCCTCATCCAGTGTAGTACAACCGAAAAAAGCCAGTAAAGCGACTATGGGTAACGCTTTATTAAATCCTATATTTTTCATTACAATTTGATTATCAATGTATTACTAAATGACCCGTCTATTTTTACTAAAATGTCACATTAAGACCGAGCAGGAAAGTTCTTGCCTTCGGATAGGTAAACCGGTCGATACCAAATGTCTGGATTCCGCCGGAAGCAGATCCTGTATTAACCTCCGGATCAAAACCTGAATAACTGGTTATGACGAACAAATTCTGGCCCGTTAGCGTAAGACTGGCGCGCTGGATGGAACTCCCCAGCTTCGTACCGGCCAAATTCAGATTGTAAGCCAGCGTAGCATTGTTCAGCCTCATGAAAGAGCCGTTTTCGAGATAACGGGTCGACACAACATTGGCATTGCTCAGCGCCTCATTCGGATATTTAGTGGCAACATCAGTAGTGTTGTTAGACTTCGCCAATTGTGCCCTGCTGAACAAAGTCATGGTCGTGTGGTTAAAAATCTTATTGCCAGCTACCCCATTAAAATTCAGGCCCAGATCAAAAGCCTTGTATTTGAAATTAAGGTTATATCCATAGATGATTTTAGGGATCGCGCTGCCCACCACGACACGGTCGTTGTCCAATATCGCCCCGTCTCCATTGGCATCTCTGAATTTATTCTGACCATTGTCCGGATTAATTCCATCAAACTGGTACATATAGAATGCGCCCAAAGGCTGACCATTGATGTAGCCGTTGATAGTCGCCCCCGATTGGCCGGCACCCTGAGCGGCCCCGGTAGCCAAAACCGCATAAGGTGACTTCTTAACGACGTTTTTAATGTAGGTCAGATTACCTCCGATAGTGTACGAGAAGTCACGTTTCGGGTCGCTGCTGTAATTCAAAGTCAGCTCGACACCATTGTTCTGGATTTTCATATCCGGGATATTCGTCCAGTATGTGGAAGTAGGCTGAATAGGATCGGCAGGAACAACTTCCAGAAGTATGTTGGAAGATTGCTTGTTAAAATAATCGAGGGTCCCGCTCAATCTGGATTTGAATAGTGCGAAATCTATACCTAAATCTGCCTGCGTGGACACTTCCCATTTCAAATTAGGGTTTGCCAATCTCGTGTAAATAATCCCGTATGGATAGCCTTGCAGCGAAGTAGCATCGGTATCGATAGGATACGTACTTACGCTTCCTGTACCTGTTTGCAGGCGCTGCTCCAAATAGCTTGCTTTGGTAATTTTTGACGGGATCTCCTGATTACCGGTCTGTCCCCAGCTTGCGCGTAGTTTCAGGTTGCTGAACATCGAATGGTTCATGAAATCCTCCTTGCTTATATTCCACCCCAGGGCGAAAGAAGGAAAATACCCGTATTTGTTGTTCTGTCCGAACTTGGAAGAACCATCGGCCCGAAACGTACCCGTAACCATATATTTATCCGCATATATATAGTTTACTCTGCCGAAGAAAGATTGCAGCTCATTTTTTAAAGCATCCGAACTGACCGCGGTCGGCAGTGCGGTTGTGCTCGTGTGGTCCTGGTAAATAGGATCGATATTGTTGTTTGCAAAGCCGCGGTAGGTCGTGTTTCTGCCTTCATCCAAAAACTTTTGGAAAGAATGGCCCGCCAGGAGCGTAACACTATGATTATTACGGAACCAGTTATACGTCAGCGTATTCTCAACAAGTTGATTGGTATTTCCGCTTATCGTATTATCCAGAACGCCATTGGAAACATCGGACTCGTTAACAACCGCCGGGAAGGGCTTGTACTGCTGATTTCTGGTTGTAGTGGAATAATCAACACCAAAATTCAGTTTGTAAGTCAGGCCATCGAGGATTTCTATCGACGGTGAAATATTGGCGAGGATACGGTGATTGATAGCCTTGTCACTGAACAAATTATACCGGGCAAGCGGATTCAATGCATTGGTATTCAGCAAGGTAGGCACACCATTGGTGTAAGGAGCGATCGTCGGGTTCAAACTAAGCATATCACTCATGGTAGAAGTGATATCCGGTCGCAAATTTTCCGTGCGGGAAGCCGTTAAATTGTAGTCGATTTTTAACCTGCCGTTGAATGCCTTCTGGTTCAAATTCAATTTGCCTGAATAACGTTTCAGCCTGCTGTTTTTCAGTATCCCTTCCTGATTCTGGTAACCTACGGAAGTGAAATACGAGAAATTTTCGCTGTTGGCTCCACTCATGGACAAGTTGAGGTTGTTCGAAGCGCCTGTTTGCGACAATTCATCCTGCCAATTCGTATTGGCTCCGAAATCCTGCAAAGTCCCGCCTGTGGCCACAACCTCCCTGCGAAAATCGTCAGCGCTGAAAACATCTATTTTATTAGCCATGGACGATATCGCCGTGGACGCCGACAAAGTCATTTGCGGTTTTCCCTTACCCTTTTTTGTGGTAATTACGACAACCCCGTTTGATGCCCTCGACCCATATACCGCTGTCGCACTGGCATCTTTGAGTACATCGATACTTTCAATATCGCCGGGGTTGATGAAGTTCAGCGGGTTGGTGGGAACACCGGTGGAGGAGTTGTCAAGCAAAAACCCGTCGACTACGTACAGGGGCTGCGTTCCTGACCGTAGACTACCGATACCCCTGATAATGATATCCTGCGCGGCCCCTGGTTCACCGCTATTTGCGGCGATGGAAACACCGGCCAGCTTGCCTTGCAGTAATTCACCCGGGTTCGTGACAACGCCCCTGTTGAAACCCTCACTGCTGATGGAAGAGATAGCGCCGGTAATGTCCGACCTTTTCTGAGTGCCGTAGCCAACTACAACCACCTCATTCAATTGGGAAAGGTCCTGACGTAACTGGACAACTATCGACGATTGCCCGCCTACGGAAATTTGTTTGGTGGCGTATCCGACAAAAGAAACCACGAGAACGGCGTCAGCATCGGCATCCATAACAAATTTCCCTTCGGCATTCGTTGAGGTACCTTTTGTCGTGCCTTTGACGACAACAGTTGCTCCTGGCAGCGGCGCCCCGGCCTCATCTGTAACCGAACCCGAGACGGACTGCATAACAGGCTCAGGATTTGAAACAGAAGCTTCTACCTGTAACGAAAGTTTTGTATTAACACCCGCGGGAAACGCCTGGGCCGGATAAGTATTTAGTACAACCCAAGGCAAACACGCGGAAAGACCTAGGAGTCTTGATAGGGGTAATTTTGAACGCATAAAATTGAAGTTTTACTTATGATCCGGGTTCAAAATTACTTTCGGGGAGGTAAGAGGTCAGTTAATACGCATTACCATTGTATTAACAAAAAGTTACCTGGTTTTCGAGGTTGAGCGCCACAGACCCTGGTAACAAATCCGGGGAAAAGGCATCCGAATTTTTCAATGCCGCTAAGCACACGGTTTACGGCTACAAAATATCAAGATCGCGGGCCACGTAGTAGCTAGGTACCAATGGCCGGAAGCCGGTTTTCCTTCGTAGTTTGGAAATATCCTGAACGCCCTGGAAAGGGTCTTGTAGCGGCCCTTCCGTTTCCTCAAAGGTATCTGCTGCTTTTCCGACAGAATCAGCCAGTTCATACAAAGTGATCGGTGCATCGTCGGCTACGTTGAAGATCTCGCCATCCAACCCTTCGATGGTGAGCAGCAGGATCAGTGCCTGCGCGACATCCAGGTGATGTACCATATGCATTCGCGAACCAGAATGCATGTTCAGCTTTTTAATGTATGGGATAATTTCGGCGATATGCGGGTCTTTATCTCCGTAAACAAAGCCAAGACGCAGGATACGGACATCAAATCCCTGATTTTGCTGCATCCCGATCAATTCCCTTTCTGCGGCGATCTTGCTGGAAGAGTAAGCGCGCGGATCGTTGATATCCACCCGTTCCTCTTCTGTTGCCGGCCGGTGGTAACCTGAACCGTACACATTAGAGGTGCTGGTAAAAACAAATCGTTTGACACCTGCCTCGTGTGCAGCCTGGGCTAGTGCGATACTTCCCTCGCGGTTGGTTTTGATGATACCTTCGTTATCTGTAAAGGTCCGGAAGAGCGCGGCAAGGTGGATCACGGCATCCATGCCGTAAACGGCCGCTGGCAGTGTGGCTGGTTCATACAGGTCGCCGGTGATGGGTGTCGCACCGAGTTCAATCAGTTCGACGGCCTTTGCAATGTCCCTGACCAATATCGATACATCAAAGCCTTTGGCTATCAGCCGCGGCACTAAACGGCTGCCTACTTTTCCTGTTGCTCCTGTTACTAAAATTTTCATTGTTGAATGATTTAATATTTACAAGGCAAAATTAGGCCGCAGCTGGGCGGACAGCCAATCAATATCAAACCAATAACTATGATTTTCAAACCTTCCGGAAAGCGTTCGGTGTGCTGCCCGTCAGGCGTTTAAAATAGTTGTTAAAGTAGGCTGGGTATTCAAACCCAAGCGCGTAAGCGATCTCGGCCACGCTCCAATCACTATGTTGCAACAGTGCTTTCGCCTCGGCAATAATGCGTGCGGATATATGCGCCGAAGTAGTTTTGCCCGTCGTTTCCCTGACAGACCGGTTCAGGTAATTGACATGTACATTTAAATGCCTGGCATAGTCCTGAGGAGTGCGTAAGCGGAGCGGTTCGTCGCTGCGCTCTATCGGGAACTGTTTTTCTAGCAGGTCAATAAACAGGTGTGCGAGGCGGCTTTCGCCATTTCGGAAGGTGGAGCTGTGCTGCGCGGGCTGTATTCGAAGGGCCTCGTGGATGATGAGCGTCATGTAGTTTTTGATCAGATCGCTCTTATAAAGATAGTCGCCATCATATACTGACAACATTTTCTCAAAAAGGCTAGTCATAAATGCAGCTTGTTCTGCATTAAGGGATACGACCGGGTTTTCGCCGACCCTGAAAAGCGGGGAGTCCTGTAAATCCCGCCCATTGAGGAAGGTTTCGGTAAAGATACAGGCGTAACCACTGGTACGGTTGATACGGCGGACAAGCGCGTGCGGCACTTGCGGGTTGACGAAAAAGAGTGCGGTTCCTTTGATGTCCAGAAGCTGACCACCGTAATCAATGGTCATATCGCCGTTGACCAAACCCATTTTGTAAAAGTCGCGCCGCCCGGCTTTGACCGGAACATCCGTCGATTCCGGAAGGGCATGAACTTTAAAACCTTTGAGTCGGAGGTCCTCCTCATTGAGTCCGGGTATTCCAATCGTTTCTTCATTTCGCATGGGGCAAAGTTAATAAAATCAATCCTTTGCCATCCTTAAATTGATTTACCCTAAACGAATGTTTTTACGTGAACGAAGCCCTAAATTCCATCGGAGATTGATTGGTTTTGTTTTTAAACAGCTTGCTGAAACTTTGCGAATGTTCAAAACCGAGCTCATAAGCGATTTCGGACATGCTTAACTGCGTCGTCGTCAGCCGCTCTTTGGCTTTTTCGATTAATTTTTCGTGGATATACTGCTGGGCATTCTGCCCGATCAGCGAACGGAGCATATCGCTTAGGTAACCTGGCGAGAGGTTCAGTTTTTCGGAAAGAAATTGAACCGTAGGAACCCCGTCATGAAGGGATTGCTGGCTGTTCAAATGATGATCCAGTATGGCTTCTGTTTTGGACAGGATGTCATCGTTGACCACTTTGCGGGTAATGAACTGCCGCTTGTAGTAGCGGTTGACATAGCTCAACAGCAATTCAATATGGGCGATCATGAGCTCCTGACTGAACTCATCCACACGGCTGTTGAGTTCCTTTTCCATATTCCTGTAAATCGACAGGATATTTTCCTTTTCCGTGTCGGATAAATGCAGTGCTTCATTGGCTGAATATGCGAAATAACCGTATTGCCTGATTTTACTTGCCAAAGGATGGCCCAGTAAAAAATCGGGATGTATGAGCAGGATGTAACAATAGGTCCTGCTATTATAATCCGTGCTGCCCACCAATTGGTTAGGCGCCAGGAACAGCATGCTTCCTTCATCGTAATCATAGTAATCCCGTCCGTATTTCAGCCTTCCGTTGTTATCGGTAATGAAAGTGATTTTATAGAAGCTAAGCACGTCATAGATCGGCGCCATGCTTGTATTAAAAGGGTTGCGCTCGTTGAAATGCACAAGGCTGATCAAAGGATGTTGAGGTTTGGGCAAGCCAAAAGCCTCATGCGTTTCCGATATCGTTATGAACCGTATCAATTTGTCGTCCTTAGTTTTCATCATATAAATGTATCAAAACCCCGTGACTGTTTCCAGCCACAGGATTTTGACTCTGTTACTATTACCACGGAACAATGTTGTCTGCTCCGGCATAATGAGCGGGGCCGGTAAAACTTCCTGTCGGCAGGTCTTCTGACAACGCCACCCTTATTGGTTCCATAGACCCCTCCTCCACCGAATCGGTCCCCTGAAAATTATTCAGAGCCGTTGCAGTAAAACCAGGACTTACCAGGTGTACTTTGATATTGGTATTCGCTAAATCGATGGCCAGCGAAAGGAAAACGCCATTAAGCGCAGTTTTGGATGCCCCATAGACGGCATCGAACGCTGAGCGGTATGGATTAGCTGGATTGGCATTCAAAGTAAGAGAACCCAAAGCGCTCGACACGGTCACAATCCGCGCTTTCTCAGCCTTCCTTAATAAAGGTAAAAAGGCTTGTGTCACAGCAAGTGTACCAAATACATTCGTTTCCCAAACCGTTTTCATTTCGTCCATAGGCGCGACACTGGGGCGCTGGGCTCCAAGGACCTCTTCCATCGTGCGCCCAAGTGTTCCTGCATTGGAGATGGCTGCGTTATTAACCAGCAGCGTCAGGTATCCGGCTTCGCTTTGAATTTGCCTTACCGCCGCATCGATGGATTGAGAATCGGTAATATCCAATTGAACGGCTTTTGACTGTTTTCCAAGCTCGGTAGCAGCAATATTCCCCTTTTCCTGGTTTCTGGCACCGACGTAAACGGTATAGCCTTCCTCAGCAAGTGATTTAGCGATCTGGTATCCCACGCCTGTATTTGCTCCTGTCACCAGTGCCACTTTCTTTATTTCCGTCTGCATATTATTTTTAATTTTTACACAGCAAATTTCCGCGATCGTGACAAAGCGCTTGTAGCCGGAACAGGAAATGTTGTAGCCAAATTGAGGGTGCAGGCCGTATTGATCTACTAACAGGCGGTACCTTGGCTATCTGCGCGACTTCTCGTCATCGCCGACATCACCATTTCATAAAATAGGCGGAATGGATGTGCAGCAAACTTGTATCAGATCACTGTTGTTCGATCACCACTTTGCCGGTATAGCTGCTCGGCTGGGCGTAGCGGTATGCTTCCTGAAATAAATGAAAGACAATTAGTAATGACAAGCCGTTAATGGTTGAAAGGCCTGGCTTCGATGTCGGAAATCGGAAGGCTTCGATCCGTGATAACCTTTGAATGCTGTCGAAAAATGTTGGGGATGTTCGTAGCCGAGCATCCGGGAAATGTCTTCTATGCTTTTCGAGGTGTTCAAAAGCAATTGGGCTGCGAAATCCATTCTCAGCTTGCGCAGATAACTGAAAATCGTCGTGCCGAACAGCTCCTTAAACCCTTTTTTAAGCTTAAATTCATTGAGCAGACAAATCCGGCCGAGTTTGGACAAACTGAAATCTTCTAGAAAATGGGCATCCAGGAATGTTTTCAGCTCATGCAGACGCCCGATTTCCGCGGCATTCAAACCGGGTGCATGGCAGGCAGCATCCTGCATTTGTCCAAGTTGCAGTGCCAACAGCTCCAAAACTTTCGACTGTACAAGCAAATTACGTATGGCCCCCGTTTGTGAACATTGCTTGATGTCTCTGATCACCTTCATCATGTATGGCGTAACATCCGGATTTCTTTCTTTTCCGGCAAATGGACTTTCGTTCGCCATAGCTTTCTGCGCGCGCTCGCTCCAACGGTCATCGCATCCGATGAGCTCCGAAAAATATCGTTTACCTATGCTAATATGGAACATTTCAACCTGCTCGCCAGCCTTGACATTGTTCCGAAAACCGCCTTCCGGCGAAAAAATAAGGTTGTGCTGACGGGGGTTCATGACAAGCTCGCCGCTAATGCCCGTGAACCGGGTATTCATCCGGCCGGACATTTGAAAGTTAATATTCACCGTATCCGCCGGACTATTCTCAACGATACTCACATCCCTACCAACCTGCCAATGCAGGTTCATCACATGCATGTCCGGGAATAGCAGGCTCCTGAATTTCAATGTCCCTACTTCCGTTTGCTGGCATATATCGATTTCATTTCTATTAACCAAAACAGCCTCCGGCCGGAGCAACTGCGGATTGGGAAATGAATCGATGCGGAAAACATCGGCAGAGTTGATAACAGCTGTCGCCATTTGTTTGTATCGGTTTTGACAAAAGGACCAAGGAAAGAAACTGAACAGAAAAAAACAGTTTTTGTCGACAGATAACGCGATCTATCGACAAAAACTCCTACTTCTCAGGGATTGCTGCGATCGCTTGCTGCTCCTGCTTGTGGATAGGCTTGCCATAGATCAGATCCTGCGCGGCGACGCTGATCGTCGCACCGATTTCCAGCGCCAGCTGACTGTCGTAGTCGCCGCCATAGTATTCGTAATTGCATCGCTTGTTTGCGAGTAGGTCGATCAGCGGCCGCAACGCCGGGTGGTCGGTCACAATGGGCTGTGCTTCATATTCATAACCCGACGACGAGCTACGCGGCGGATTGACGCACATCATGTTCAATTGGGCTAAATACTGCTCCTTAGGCGGAACTTCGATCGTGACGACCGTCAATAACAGGCCATTTTGCGCTTCGACCGTTTTACTGACAAACATGAGCCCCGGCGGCAGTTTCAATGTGATAGGCTTATCGGTTTCGTTATAAAAGTTAAGGCATACAGCAACACCGCCACCGTGGCCGAAAAGTCTTTTTTGCTTATATATCGCGTCAAAACACTCATCGCCGGTACCGGGTTCGCCAACCAGTCGTAACCCAACCGGCCAAACGAACGGTACACCTTCGGGCCGTTCCTCGGAACGCCCGAATCCTTTTGCGAACTGGAAGGACGGATCATCATCCTTTCCGCTTTTACTGCATGCCAGACCCAGCAGCGACAGGTTAAGTATCAGGAACAGCTTTTTCATAACCATCATATCAAATCCTTTCAAGCCTCAATACTACCGCCTGCCAGTTACCACGGTGTGCCGGGACCATTGCCGGCGTTACCTGCCACGAGGGTGTATACAGGATGCCCGCAGTTCCTACGGCCGTACGGGGTTTGAGCCCGAATTTCGGGTATGCGCTCGCGTAGGTACCGCTTTCCGTGATTCGCAGCTCACGGCCACCCCGGAGCCTGGCTTTGATGGTGTATTTACCTACCGGTATATTTAGGATCACCAGCCCGGAATAGCCGATCTTTTTGTAGATCTTAAACGATTTTGTCTCACCGTAAAAACCGGGACCGTCGGGTATGAGGTCGATCTCGATTTCTCCGTCTTCCGGTAGGTAATTCGGCACATTGTTGTCCCAATCTACCTGGTAGTCAAAGCTAATGGCGCCGCCGTAATAGTTGGAAGGATTGCCCGGTTGCTGCAAAACATTGTCCTTGTTCCCTACCCCGAATGATTGTAGCACAAAATTCTTCACCATACCCGTTTCGGAAGCGAAGCCGGAGGTATTATCGTCTGCCGGGGTCAGGCCCACGACCGCCCTGCTGCCGCCATAGTCGATGGTGTAGCCGGTGGCATAATAATGCACGGCGCCTATGGGGAGGTTGATTTCGTAGTACCCATTCTCATCCGATTCTGCGGAAGCGCCCGAATAAGCACCACCGATGACGGTCACACGTGCGCCTACGTATGCTCCCTTCACAGGTTTGCCCGCGAGATCGGCCACGTAGCCGCGCAGGATGCCCTTGCGGACGTCGAGCGAAGGGAATTTCGGCGATCGCGGCTGCATGTCGCCCATGACATTCACGGCAAACTCGTCGCCGGCGACGGAAAATGTCTCCTGCCCGGTCACGGCCGGCAGCGAGGGCTGGTCCGGCCAGCCTTGCTGGGGCCCGGCGTCCGGGTCGGTGGTGGTGCAGCCTGTCCATAACAATGCTGCCCAGCATAAATGCTTCATTCTAATTTTCATGACTAATCATTGACTGTTTCGGGACGCAAGTTAAAATGCCGGCGGGCGGGCAATGAAATTTGGTCGACAGACTCCAACTTCCGGCGACCAATGCGGTAAAGCGCCTCTGAATATCGCCAACCGTCATTTTTCGTCGCCTAAAACTGCTTTTTGTCGACAATTTTCTTTAAAAACTGCCGGTAAAAAGTATGTTTGTAAATATGAAGAGTCACCCCCTGTTAACAACCAAACCCATCCTGAGACAAGCGCTGTTCTGGCTATGCGCCGCTGCGCTGCTGACCTTCATTTATGGCACAGCCTACAAAAGTTACTGGCTGGGTATCAGCACGGTATTAATGCTGTTACCCGTGCATATTTGCTATTACTATGTGCTCTCCGGGCCTGTGTTCACCCGTCTTTTTCTTCAAGAGAAATATCTGCAAACACTCGTGGCGCTCGCCCTTTGCCTGCTATTGGCAGCGGTCTTCTACCGACTGGTCGAAATCTTCATCTCGGACCCATTTATTTACCAATATTACAAACAGCAGGACGCCCGTTTCACGTGGACGAAGCTGGACGGAAACTGGCAGGCCCAACTGCTTAGTCCGACCGATTTTGTGAATGCAGTGGAAAGGAGCAATGTGGTCGTCTGGATCGGCATTGCCCTGAAATTTGTGTTGCTGTGGATCGAACGGCGGGAAGCTGCGTTTCAGGCAGAGCTCAACATTTTAAAAGGGCAGCTGCACCCGCACTTTCTGTTTAATTCCCTCAACAACCTGTACGCATTCGCGCTGGCGAGCTCCTCGAAGACGCCTGAAATCATCTTGCGGATAGCTAATGTGCTCCGGTACATGCTGTATGAATGTTCGTCGGACAAAGTGCTGCTCGAAAGGGACATCGAGATTTTGAGGGATTATATTGATTTAGAGCAAATGCGGTATGAAAGCCGGCTCGACCTGAACCTGGACATCACCGGCGAGGTTCGCGCTCAGAAAGTTGCGCCGCTGCTCATGTTCCCGCTCGTTGAAAATGCATTCAAACATGGTGCCAGCGAAACGATCGGCACACCGTGGATTAATATTGAAATCAATGCGGATGAGCGGCGCGTAGTGTTCAAGATCAGCAACAGTAAGTCGGACGTACCCGAGGCTGCTGCCAGCCAGCGCAGCCCTGGGGCGATTGGCTTGAAAAACATCCGCAAGAGGCTTGAACTGCTCTACCCCGGCCGGCACCATTTCGAGTGGTTCGACGAGCAGGACGTTTTCCTGGCCGAACTGGAACTTTCGCTTTTGCCAGCACCAACCCGCGACCGATCATGAAAATCCGCACGCTCATCGTCGACGACGAACCCCATGCCATCGAGATTATCGAACGGTATGCCGCCCACGTACCCGAAATCGAGATCACCGGAACGTGCGCGAACGCGATCAAGGCTTATCAGGTTTTGCAAACAACACCCATAGACCTGATTTTCCTCGACATAAAAATGCCCGGCCTCTCGGGTACGGACTTGCTCCGCAGCCTGAAAACCCCACCGATGGTCGTGCTCACAACCGCTTACCCGGAGCACGCCATGGACGGGTTCGAGCTAGATGTGGTGGATTACCTGCTTAAACCCATTTCCCTACCACGTTTCCTACGAGCGGTGGATAAAATCCTGTTCAATTTTAAAGGGACAAAACCCGCCACCGCTACCGAACCGCAGGCCGAAGTGCAGAAGGAGCATTACCTGTATTTACGTGTGGATCGGCAATATGTAAAAGTCAACACGCGGGACATTCTCTGGATCGAAAGCGTGAAGGATTATCTTAAAGTGATCACGCCGGGTGAAGTTTTTATTTCCAAACAAAAGATCAGCCTGGCCGAAAAACTGCTTCCCTCGGGCCAGTTCCTACGCATTCACCGCTCGTTTATCGTTCCCCTGGACAAGGTAGAACGAATGCATCCCAACCACGTGATAGTGGATGGGAGACAGTTGCCCGTTGGTCGCAACTACAAGCAAAGCTGTATCCGGCATTTTTTGCCGGAAGAAGTGGTGCGCGTTCAGTGCTCCTAAACCGCACCGTCTCCGGTAATACTGTTAGGAAGTCGAAGCTGCCAATAATAAAAAGGTTATCGTGGATAAGGCCGTTGGCACCTCCTACTCGCTGCGCAAGCTTTTCACAGGATTAGTTAGTGCAGCTTTAATGCTCTGGAAACTGACTGTCGCCAGCGCAATGCAGACTGCCAGCAGTCCCGCCAGAACAAAAATCCACCAGTGAATGGTAATCTTGTAAGCAAAATCATTCAACCATTGATTCAGACCCCACCAGGCAATTGGGGAAGCTAACGCCAGCGCTATCAAGACGAGCATAATAAAATCCTTTGAAAGTAACCCAACAATACTACTGACAGATGCACCCAGCACTTTTCGAACTCCGATTTCTTTCGTGCGTTGCTCCGCAGTGTAGGTAGCCAGTCCGAATAATCCCAGGCAGGCAATGAAGATGGTCAGACTCGAAAAGATTGTGAGAATTTCCCCCATTCTTTGCTCCGCTTCGTAAACCTTCTCAAAACGGTTCTCTAAAAACGAATAGGAGAAAGGAGCCGCTGGCGAAAATGATTCCCACTGCTTTTTCAATGAGGCCAGAAACTGCGGAATGTTATCCGTACGTGTTTTGACCAGAATACTTCCTGAGTTCTTTCCTAAAAACATTACCAAGGGCCCGATCTTTTGCCGAAGCGATTCGAAATGAAAATCGTTTACCACACCAATGACACGGTATATCCTTTTAGTACCGTCGTCATCCGTGTGACCAATCAACTCTCTGCCAATCGGCCTTTGCTGCCAGCCAAGAGCACGTACCGCCGTTTCATTCAGAACTACGGCGGATGAATCGGTGGCAAACTCCTTTGAAAAGTTACGCCCCTGAACTACGCGCATACCCAATGTCGGAATGTACTCGTAGTCAACATGGTACAATCGGCTCGCTACTCCCTGATTCGGATTTTCTCTGGGCATGACTGCACCGTTATTAGAACTTATGCTACCGATGGGTACATCACCCGAAATACTGCCCGAGACGACCTGGGCAGACCGCACGATCTGATCACGAAATACAGCTTCGTTTTTTCGAAGCATATAGGTTTCATGAACCACCAACACTGCTTCCCGATCAAAACCGATGTTCCTGGACTGCATATAGCGTAGTTGCTGATCTGCCGCGACGGTGGCGATGATGAGGGAAATAGTGATGAAAAATTGAAATACCACTAACCCGCCTCGCAAATGGAAGCTGCCACGCCCGGCCAAAACGCGCCCTTTTAACACAGAGACTGGCTTAAAAGAAGACAGGTAAAACGCGGGATAGCTACCTGCCAGCAACCCTACCAAGACTGTTACCGCTATTGATCCACCGAGCATAAATGGGTTGGCGAATGTATTGAAAGCAATTGTTTTTCCTGTCAGCTGGCCAAAGTATGGCCGGACCATCACTACCAATACCAATCCAACCATCAGCGCCACGATCGCAAGAAGAAGTGATTCGGTCAAAAACTGCTGCCTCAACTGTCCTTTCAAAGATCCCAGCACTTTGCGAACGCCCACTTCACGCGAGCGCCGGGCTGCCATGGCCGTCGAAAGGTTCATAAAGTTTACGCAGGCGATCAATAACATAAATATCGCAATAGCTGACAGCACGTACACATTGCGAATATCCCCGCCCGGTTTCAGCTCAGCACCCCGAAAAGGCGAATGTAAATGAATGTCGGGCACCGGTTGAAGGAAAATTCCGAAATCATCCCCCTTTTCGCGAAACTGCTTAAGACTTGTTCCAAGAAATTTCTGCAACTCACCTTCCACTTGTTTTTCAGCAAGTCGCGGGCTTTTAATTATCAGTTTCTTGTAATCGTATTTTTCGGGAAGTACCAGATAAGTGTAAAAGTTCATGTTGTCCAGCCAGCCAACGGTCTGTGCTTCTTTGAGCCCGGCAAGCGAAGCAAGCATATCGAATTGAAAATGGGAATTCGCAGGAACTTTCGCGACGACCGCCGTGATCCGGTAGGGCGTTTTTTCACTACCAAACAACAAAGTCCGGCCCACAGGCTCCTGGCTACCGAAGTATTTCCGGGCAGTTTCTTCGGTCAGCACCACCGTGTTGGGTTCGACCAGTGCCCGCCCCGGATTTCCCTTCACGAAGCGAATACTGAAAACCTCAAAAAAAGTTGAGTCGACGTACAGCAGATTATCCTCTTTAGATGCCGTTGCACCATTGCTGATAAATTTACCTCCCTGATTCCGAATGCGTGTGGTATTCAACACTTCCGGAAATTCCTGCTGCAAGTCCCGCCCGGCGGTGGGCCCTAACGTTGGCCCATCAACATTGGCACCGTTTAATCGTAGGTTGACGCCGACCCGAAAAATCCTGTCTGCTTTCTGGTGATACCGGTCATAGGATAGTTCATCCTGCACGTATACCATGATCAGCATGCACGTAGCCAATCCGATGGCCAAACCAACTACATTAATAGCCGTCGAAACTTTTTCACGTTTAAAATTGCGCAAAGCGATTTTCAGGTAATTACGTATCATGATTCTTTGGAAGTGAAGTGGTTCAGATACTATCCTTAATATCCTGTCTGCGAGATGACAAATAGCTTAATCAGGTTGCATGACGCTCCTATTTTCTACGAATTCTGAACCTAACGGACCAAAGGCCATTCATTTGAATTGATTTTTGAAATTCCGGGATACTTACCGTCGATTCTATCATTCTCCCGCAAAAACTGTATTAGTTATTTTGCAGGCTGTCGATCGGGTTTTGCAGGGCTGCCCTTACCGCCTGATAGCCGGTTGTCAGGAATGCCACTACGAAGGTTGCCAGCAGCCCCCAAATCAAAACACCCGGGCCAAGCTCGATTTTGAATTTGAAACCGTTGAGCCATTTCTGCATTGACCACCATACCACGGGAGCTGCTATGAGAAATGCTGCTGCGATTAAGTACACATACTCTTTGCCGAAAATCCAGACGATTTGCCCGACTGTGCTTCCCAAAACTTTGCGAATCCCGATCTCCTGCTTTTTCCGGGCTGTCATAAATGATATCAAGCCATAAAGACCAAGGCAACCGATCGCCATAGCCAGCGCAGCGAATACCAGGCCGAGTTTGAACATAAGCGCTTCCGTTTTGTAAAAGCTGGCCAAATCATCATCCAAAAATTCATACTCAAATAAGGTCTCAGGATGGTTCGTACGCCAAATTCTTTCGAGCAAATTTAATATTCCCTCCAAATCCCGTGTATTGACTTTTACAGCATAAGCCATATAAAGATCTGGTGCGGCGAATATGGCGACAGGGTTAATGTCATTGTGAAAAGACAAGTCGTGGAAGTCCCGTACAACTCCTACGATCAGCCCTTTGTTTTCATTGATGTCCAGCGTTTTTCCCAGCACGTTTTCGGGGGAAGCAAGGTTTAGTTTTTTTACGAATGCCTCATTGACAATAAATTCCCGTATTGAATCGGAGGTCGACATATTTCGTCCGGCTATCAACGTCAACCCGAAAGTCTTGATAAAATCAGCGTCAGCAGCTTTAACCGATACCTGGAACGGTTCTCCGGAAGGGTCATGGTCATAGTAAGGGGTAGTAGTCCAGTTCCGGTCATTGGAGGCAGGCGGGGCGTAGCATAGTGTTATATTTCCAACCCCATTGATCTGCTCCATTTCAAGTTTTACAGTTTTCGCTTTCTGATGGCCAGAGGCGATCGGTAACGTTATGATAGCATCCCTGCTAAAACCAAGGTCAGATTTCCGGACATACTCCATTTGACGGATGATCACGATCATTGACATAATAAGGGCCTGCACGAGTACAATCTGGATAATGATCAGGACTCGCCGGATGTCTAACCCGTGCAGGTTTTGATGGGATATTTTTCCTTTTAATGCGATGATAGGCTGGAACCCGCTCGCGACTATACCTGGGTACGAGCCTGCAATCAACGTTATCAGCACGACAAGCAACAAGGCAAAGCCCGCTAAGTAAGGATCGGCGATCAAACCAAGGCTCAGAGGTATTTCAAACCAGTTGCTTACTTGCGGAAGAATCGTAACCGTTATACCTGTTGCGACAACGAATGCGATGATTGTAATGAGCGCTGTTTCCGTAATGAATTGCCCGAATAATTGGCTACGCAATCCTCCCATTGCCTTTCTGACGCCGACTTCCTTTGTCCGTTTGATGGCCTGAGCTGTCGCCAGGTTGATAAAATTGACACAGGCAGTGGTAACCAGAAACAGGCCGATCAGGGCAAGTATCCATAAGTTCTTCTTCTCTACCTTTCCGCCATATTTTGCATCAAAATGAAACTCTGAGAGTGGTTGAAGCTTGTAATGATGGACTTTTTTTAAATCCGGCCGGAATTTGGATGCATAACTTTGCAAGGCACGCTCGACGATACTCGGATCTACTTGCGGACGTAGCTTCACATAGCACTTCATTGCGTCGCTGATGCCGTTCCAGGAGTCCTCAGCAGCCAGCCATTCGCTTTGTTGCCCCAATGTATTATAAGACACGAAAATTTCAGTTTTCTGATAGCTGTTTGAAGGCAGGTCTTTCAGAATTCCCGTGATTCGGACGGAAATGTTACGGGCAAACCGTATCCTTTTGTTGATCGGGTTATCGTTTCCAAAATACTTTCTCGCAAGACGCCGGGTAATCACCGCCGTATTGGGCTCCGAAAGTGCCAGTGCAGCGTTTCCGCTCTCGAAGGGGAAATGAAAGATTGTGAAGTACGGATGTTCTACAAATGCAACCCCGCCAGGTTCCTTGTACCGGCTTTTTTGGACAGCGCCTTCAACGGTAACTTGTATATCTTCAAATGTGGCTGTCCGGGCAACGACTTCCGCAAAATCATAATCCTGCCGGAAAGCCTTTCCCAGCGGTGCCGGTACGCCCGGTTCATAAGTGACAACTTCACCTCGCCTCTCTGTGACGACCCGGTAAATATTTGTTGCATTGCTATGAAAATTGTCGAAGCTCAGGTGATACCTGACAACCATGTAAATGATCAGCGCACAAGTAATGCCCAGCGAAAGTCCGAAAACGTTCAGGGCTGCATACAGTCTGTTTTGGAGCAGGGAGCGGACCGCTACCTTTAAATAGTTTCGAAGCATTACCTTGTCCGGATAATTTTCAAAACTGCGGTGTCAAGCGCGGGACTAACCACCATTATTCCCGCCAAAGCGCTGAGATTTTTCATTGGTTCTGATTTTTCGATTTCCCAACTATGATGGGACTTTTCGAAATGGTTGCAGGAACCGGACCGAAAAATTTGCCGCAAGGTGAATCAGACACCGGATACTTCAATACGTGACTACATATCACTCGCTCCGTATGGCCTCTACGGGAACCATCAGCGCTGCCTTAATACTTTGAAAACACACCGTCAAAAACGCAATGAAGACAGCAACAAATGCGGACGCAACGAAAAGCCAGGGACTTATTTTTGTTTGATAGGCATAACTTTGCAGCCATCGCGCCATCATATACCAGGAGCAGGGAGTCGCTATTAAAAGTGCGGCAGCTATTTGCCAGAAAAGGTCTTTGGTCAGCAATGCAAGTATTTCAGTGGCCGTAGCCCCTAAAACTTTGCGTATGCCAATTTCGGCAGTTCTGCGGCTGATGTTAAGCGTAGAGATACCAACCAGCCCCAGACACGAAAGGAAAACCGCGATACCGGCGAGCAACGCGAAAAATGCGCCAAACTGTGCTTCGGCCACGTATTGTGCATGATAAGCTTCGTCGGCAAAAAAATAGGTAAAGGGCACGTTTGGAATGACTGTGTTCCATTGGGCTTTTAATTTAGCAACCGTTTCGGCTACCGACCGGTTGGGCAAAGAAATGCTAACGAACGTAAAAAAGCCCGGGGCGACACGGAAAGTCAGGGGCCGTACGGTTTCCCGAAGCGTGTGATAATGGAAATCCTTCGTCACGCCGATGATCGTACCCTTTCGGTTCAATTGCTGGAATCTCTTCCCGATGGCCTTTTCGGGGCTGTCAAAACCGAGTGCTTTACAGGCAGATTCATTGATGAGCATAGCCTCTGTCGAGTCGGAACCCAGCCCCCGGTCAAAAGGCCGGCCTGCCACCATTTGAATTTGATAATGTTTAAGAAAATCGTGGTCTATGAAATAGGCGTCGGCTTGAAGTTCCTGCAATTCAGACCTGCTGTTTTGTATCTGAGTAGGATAAGTATGATTTGCCCGGCCAGGTATGCTCGACGACAGACTGACTGCTGTTGAACCATCCAGCCCGCCAATCAAATGTTTCAGGACCGGGGATTGCTTGGATACCTGCCCGTCAAACTGAAAATCCACAACCAGCAAATGATCCTTTTTAAACCCGGGCTCATGATTCTTCATGAAATCAAGCTGTTGGTATATGATCGCTGTGGCGATGATCAATGCGACAGCGACTGTAAATTGAGAAACAATAAGGACTTTATTGAGGCTCAACCCTCGGGTAACCGGCATAAGTACGCCTTTCAAGCTGTTGATCGTCCGGCCATTCGAAAGAAAAATAGCGGGATATATTCCAGCCATTATGCCAACAATTAGCGCGCCCGGCAGTAGCATCATCAGCGCCTGGGTAAGATGAATACGGCTGTCAATGATGATTTTCCCGGCCAATGCATTAAATGCCGGGGCCAGGGACAGTATCAGCAATATCGCCGCAAGCGATGCCAGGCCACTGATTAAAACCGAATCGAGCAGGAATTGAACGATCAGTTGTTTTCGATTCCCGCCCAATACCTTCCTCACACCAATCTCCTTCATTCTGCGCACCGAGAAGGCCGTGGTCAGATTCACGAAGTTGAAACAGGAAACAAAAAGGACCAGTAAGGATATAACCGAAATAATGTAGACATTCTGTCTGCTTCCCGATGAAGAAGTTCCCGTCCTTGTGCCCCGGGGCTTGCCGTCCAGGTAAACGCTTCTCAACGGTTCGAGGAAAAGTTCATAGGTTGACTGCGTCTGGTCGGTATGCTCCTTCACCAGCTTGGTAATCTTGCTGTTGAGTCCTGCAATGTCCGGATTTGGGCCTAGTTCGAGATAGGTGTAAAAGAAAAACCGTTTCCAGTTGCTGTCCCATTCCTTGCCGAGCTTTGTTACCGGAAGCAGATAGTCTGTGCGAAAATGACTATTTACAGGCATGTCCCTCATGACTCCCGTAACGTGCACCGTATCTCTTCCATTCAACATCAAAATTTTCCCAGTAGCAGGTTGCTGACCGAAATATTTATGCGCCGCGGTTTCGGACAAGACAATACTTGACGGAGACTCCAACACTTTCGATGGGTCGCCGCTAAGTAGTGGTATTGTAAAAAGAGAAAAAATAGAAGGATCTGCATATGCCACATTTTCCTCGGCATACATGTTTTTATCCCTCTGTACGACCAGGTAATCCGGAAAGATTCTTGTTGCGCCTTTCACTTCGGGAAGCGACTGTTGTATGAGAGGGGCCATTCCGCCCAATGTACTTTTATAGTCGGTCCCCGACTCGGTTTTCACATCCGTCACAAGCCGGTAAAGCCTGTCGGCCTTCTGATTTCCACTATCATAACTAAGTTCAAAATGCACAAACATCGCGCAGAAAAAACAAACACACATACCAATCGCCAACCCTACCAAATTAATCGTGCTGTACAATTTGTTGGCAGCGATATTGCGCCATGAGATTTTTAAATAGTTTTTAAACATAGTCAGGTGAAGCTTTGGAAGTAGCCAACAATGTAACTGGCTTAGAAACGGCTAATTTATCTTGCGATGTGACAGAAAGAAAGGCCAAGAAAAATATGATTGTATCAATGTGAATCCCACTAACCACGGGTAATCGCCGTATCCTGAGAACAGTATCAACTACCATACCAAACTAAAAAAACCGTCCTAGATCGCGCCCAAATTGCATTTCATCGACTTTTCTGTTCAAATTCGGACAACCTGTGTCCGCTTTCAATGTCTTTTTGCATTCAGGCTGGATTAGCGGACGTTACCAAGTATTGGCATTGATATGATACTTCCACTCGTTGCCAGACACGTGAGTGATAGACAGGTTGATAGGATGAGCATATCGTCACACTGCCGATGGTATTCCGGGACATCCCGTCTAAACGCGCGGAATCCGCGCCAAAGCACATAGCTTTGCGCGGATTCAGTGATGGATCATTACTGCGAACAATATTTTTACTTGTTGACTGTTCAAACCTGTGCAGCGATCGGAAAATCGATGGGCACCTCAGTCAGGGCAAAAAGGTAATTGGTCATGATTTTGTCCCCTATCCCGATTACTACATCGGCCAGGTTGCCCTCATTGTACCCAGCCTGGTAAAATGCTTCAAGCAGTTCAGGCACGGTATGGCCTTTATTTTCGGTGACCGCCTTCACGAGTTTGGCCAATGCATCCAGTTTGCCATCGAAAGTGATCTGGGCTTTGCGGATTTCAATAATCTGCTCTTCGGAAAAACCCTGCAATTTGGCGATAGCAGTATGGGCGCTCAAACAGTACAGACATTCATTTACCTGGCTCACTACGAGATTGATCACCTCGCGTTCTTTCGCGCGAAGCGATGTTTTACCGTTTTGCAATGTGAGATAGTTAGCCAATGCGTGATCGGAATTGGCGAGCGCCGCATAAAGGTTAGGGACTTTGCCCGCCACTTTGGTAAGGTTGTCAAAAAGCGCCTGGTTACTGGCCGATACTGTTTCGCGGGTGGGGATGTTGAACGTTTTCATCGTCTTTGGAAGTTTGATTTTGTGATCAATTTTGATGTTCCAAAGGTCCGGCGAATCAGCGCTTGAGAGAATGGCGATATTGCCCGAAGAACAGTCGGCTTTTCCCGATTGCTGGTTCTGTTCATTCCGAAACAGCTTGCCTAGCCCCTTTCGAAGCTTTCAGATAAGCGGATTGAGCTTCTTGAAATCGGTCGGTGACTGCCCGGTCTGCTTCTTGAAAAATTTACTGAAATGGTTGGCGTCCTCAAAACCGATCTCGTAGGCAATCTCCTTGGCAGTTTTGTCGGTATAATAGAATAGCCGCCGCGCTTCGAGTGTCACCCGCTCCTGGATTACCTGTAAAGGACTTTTGTGATTATACAATGCAAAGAGGTTGGAGAGCGTTTTGGGCGACTTGTTGAGCTGATCGGCGTAGAATTTCACCTGATGCTGATGCCGGTAATGGTTCTCGACAAGCAAATTGTATTTTCGGACGATATCCAGTTTGTCCGATGACAGGTCCTGCTCAGAAATGTACTGCTCCCTGGCAAGCCGGGTTACGATGATGATCAAACGTTTGAGCAGCGCCAGCATCATTTCACCCTGGATCGGATCGGGCATTTCAAACTCGTCCTTGAAAACCTGTAACAGCAGGTCCAGCTTTCTCTGATGCTTCTCGTCAATAGCCATGAACATCCGCTGCCCTGAACCATAAAAGAGAAAACCTACGCAGCTTACCTCCTTATCGTGGTTGACGATGCAGTAAAAATCCCTGTTGAACTGCCAGGCTACAATATCCGAAGGCCTCTCAAAATGAAAACTTTCATTGACCATCAGGCATAGCACCGAGTTAGCCGGGAATTCATAATGCACATTATCGATCGTGGCTTTCTGGGTCGCCCCGCGGTTCCAGGCGATGGTCAATAGCTTATCTTTCCGGTCCCGGCCGTAGAAAATGCGATCGAAATCGGTCTGGTCATATACGAGCCTGAACTGGGCATTGGTATGCGGGTGCGTCAGCTGGTGCAGCATGAGTAAGAAAGTTGAACAAATACAATTTAAATCAAACAGACGGAATAAATAAACAGACAATGCCGGCACGGAATATTCGGTGCCGGCATTGTCATCGCAGTCTTACCTAACGGTATTAGCAAGATAAGAATACTTTCAACCTTTGTGGGCCGCGGCTCTCCGGCCGAACCGGGTGATCAGGTAAAGCGAAACGCCCAGAGCCAGCAGGTCTTTATACAGGAACAGCCCCAAAAAGCTCATATAACCTACGCCATTCACGTGCGTAATGGCGTCCGGTGTGGTAATAAGCATCGTACTGGTAACAAAAAACATCATTACCGCAATGCTGCCGCCCACAATGCCAGCCTGGGGACGGAAAAGCCCTGCAAGCATAAGCAAAGCGGCTACGATTTCGGTCAAACCGATCAGATCGCCTCCGGCGTGCACGCCGAAAAGCTGAAAATGCCAGCTGATGAGCGGACTATTGTTGACCAGGACTTCAATGCCTTCCGAGCCGGGATCCGTCATTTTATAGGCGCCCGCCCAGAGCAGCATCACGGTCATAGCCGTAAGCATTACCCGGAATGGAAGGTCCAATTGTTCGATTTTGGCAGCCAGTTTTGCCAATGCAGGTTCCGATATCAATGCTGCGTTTTGATCTTCGGTGGTAATTGCCAAATTTTTCATTGTCTGTTATGTTTTCGTGTTCGATTATTTTGATAGGTCAAAGGTCCGGCGAAAGCAGCCGCGAAAGAATGGCGATAGTTCCCGGTATCAGGGGCGCTTTTCCCGAAGTTGGGCACTTCCTGATTCATGCTGGACAACGCCCGCTTATAATTGCGGCGCAACGGGAAAATCGATCGGAACTTGTGTTAGTGCAAAGACATAGTTAGTGATGATCTTGTCCCCTACACCCACAACCACGTCCATCAAATTGCCCTGGTTATAGCCAGCCGCGTAAAAGTTATCTATTAGCTCGGGCCCGGCGTGACCTTTGTTTTCAGCGATACTTTTGACGAGCTTGGCTAGTGCATCCAGCTTCGGGTCGAAGTGCACTTGCGCTTTCCGTACCTGAATGATCTGTTCATCGGTAAAGCCTTGTCCTTTACTAATTGCGGTATGGGCGCTTAAACAATATAAACATTCATTCACTTGGCTAACGACAAGGTTTATTACTTCCCGTTCTTTTGCGCGAAGTGACGATTTTCCGCTATTAAGTGTCAGATAATTTGCCAGCGCGTTGTCCGAATAGGCGAATACAGAAAACAAATTAGGCACTCTGCCGACCGATTTTGTTAGGTTGTCAAAAAGAGTTTGATTAGCGGCAGACACCTGCTGCCTGGCGGGCACTGAAAATGCGTTCATAAGTTAGCTTTGAAAGTTAAATTGATTTGTGATCTTTTAGATTCCTTTGATTTCTCCACCATCTATCCTGATAGCGGTACCGGTTATAAAGCGTGCTCTCGGGGAAACCAGGAAAGCAATTAGCTCTGCTACCTCCTCGGGCTGGCCAAAGCGGTGAATCCGTGATTCGCGCAAAAAGCTTTGTGCGGCCTGGTCCATAGTCACTTCGCCCGAGCTTGCTATTTTTTCTAGAAAAGCCTGGCGCCTACCAGTCATGATCGGACCTGGGAGTACTGTGTTCACCTGGACGCCGTCCGCTATTCCCTGTTCTGCAAATGCCTTCGAAAGCGCGTCGATCGCCGCATTAATCGCCCCGATAGCCGCAGCCGCGGGTTTCGGGTTTTCTGCCGCAGTACCCGACATAAAAATAATGGAGCCCCTGCTGCTGACAAGGTGCGGCCACGCTTGCATGGTCAGCCTTCTGGCGCTATGGAACTTCACTTCCATTGCGGCAAGCCATTGCACGTCACTCATTTCGAATATGTTGACCTGGGGGACTGCACCCGCTATGTTGATTAGCGCATCAATCCTGCCGAAACGATCGACTGTTTCAAGGATAATTCTTTGGGCCGCGTCCGCTTCCAACAGGTCAGCGAGGACAATAAATGGCTCGGCACCAGCCGCCCTGACTTGTTCTGCGGTCTTTTGTAATTCGTCTGCTCTGCGGGCAACAAGCACAATTCCTTCGAAATCTGCGGCCAGCCGCGAGGCTGTCACGGCACCGATGCCACTACTTGCACCAGTTACAATCGCTACGCGTTTCTCAACCATCGATGTTTAACGTTTGTCTGTTGGATATCTTAAAAATTTCTGAATTTTTCCTAGTCTCACCAGATGCTGGTTGGAAGCTTTAATTTCTGGCCTGGTGTACAAAATCAGGCATCCGCATACCATTGTAAAACCCAATATGGGCGCCCACAGGGAAATCACCGTCGAAACCAGGAATACAGCAATTGTCGCAGTAGACCTTAAGCGGATCATCCAGCTCGCCAATGGTTTGTGCTCTTTTGTACGACCGTCCTGCTGGCTTTCCCAAACCAGGATTAAATAGCTGACATTAACCGTTAAGAAAACGAAAGCGTACAATGAAACAGGAACGGGTGCAAGTTTGCTTTCAGCTACCCAATCCGTTAGAAAAGGAATGAGGGAAACCGAAAACAAGTGGCCAAAATTTGCCCACAACAGCCGTAGGCTTACCCCTGAAAGATTTCTTAACAAATAATGATGGTTTAGCCATACAATGGAAATGAAAAGATAGCTAGTGGCATAGCTCAGCCATGTTGGCCATAGTGAGAGCACTGCATGGAAATCATCTCCGGCTGGCTTCTTTAATTCCAATACCATAATGGTGATAATGATCGCAAAAACGCCGTCGGAGAATGCAAATACCCTGTCAGCAGAAGCGTCGACTGCTTTTGGTTCGGATTGCTGTTCCATCTTTCGAACGTGCTTACATTTGTTTAGCCTCCCAAACCATATCCACAAACCAGCCATTAGCATCGTAATAATTCTGAATTACTTCGAAACCGGCGATTTTAGCCATCTTTTCAAGTTCGGCTATATTGTATTTCTGCGAAATCTCTGTAAATATCGTCTCGTGCTTCTGGAAATAGATATAATCGGTTCGGTCCTGTAAACGAAACGTCACGGCCTGCTCCTGCAAGCTGATCAAATAGCTTTTGCAACTGCCCGATTCAGGATCATAAGTGGGAAAATGCTCGAACTGGTCCAAGTTAAAATCCGCATTCAACTCCCGGTTAAGCCGCGCGAGCAGGTTAAGGTTAAAGCGGCGGGTAATGCCCTGCTTGTCATTGTAAGCTGCCAGTACCTGCTGCGGGGATTTTTTAAGGTCTATGCCAACTACGAACCTGTCGCCAGCATTCAACAATGCGCGAATACGCTCACACAATTTCAGCGCATCCACCGGCAACATATTTCCCAGGTTTGAACCCAGCATCATGACCGTCTTCCTGATGGTCGAACGCCTGGCTGCTTTTTGCAACATCGGCAGATACTCCCCTACTAAACCGCTTACTCTTATATGCGGGACCATATTACCCAAATTGCCCGTCAGGTATGCGACCATACTACCGGAAATATCAATCGGAACATAAGTGTAGCATGCCTGCAAGCGGCTAAGCGCTTGCAAAAGGTAAATCGATTTTTGCGCGTCCCCCGAGCCCAGCTCGATCAAATCGGTATCGCTACCGTCGCCAATTAATTGCTGGGCGAGCTCGTCAGAATTGTTTTGAAATATTTCCAGCTCGCATTTGAACGGATAATATCCCTGACAAGCCATGATCTGCTGAAATATCCGGTCGCCCTGCGCATCGTAAAAATATTTTGAGCTGATATGCTTTTGCCGGGCGCTGAGTCCCCTGAGGACATCCACGTAAAAATTCAAAATATCTGGCCTCGTCGTCTTGTCGGAAGTCGGGGCAACTTCAACACTGCCAATGAACTGATCTGGAATGAACATAGTCATACTGGTTAATGAGTGCTTGTTGTCATAACGTCTACATATATACGCTTCCTACTGACACACTAGGAGCGCGCTGTTCTGATGCCGGAAAATTGCCAACGAGCCTGAGGTTGAAAGAAATTGCGATACGTAATCCGGCTATGCCCAGGCGAGGTGTAGGTGGAAGCACCGCGAAGGATCTGCTGGTTCACCATGAATTTGCCATTATATTCTCCAAGTGCACCGGCAGGCTTAACGTAGCCGGGATATGGCAGATAGGCGCTTCCGGTCCACTCCCACCGCTGGCCCCAGTGCATTTCAGGCGCAGCTACCTCCCATTCAAATTCGGTAGGGAGCCTTAACCCGATCCAACTGGCATAAGCGTAAGCCTCGTAGTAACTCACGTGGCAAACGGGCTCTTGCGGGTCGATCGGTCGTAGCCCGTCGAAGGTGTAGTTGAGCCAGTCGCCCTCCCAATAATGCCAATAGAGCGGGGCCTGGATTTGCTGCGCTTTAACCCATGCCCAACCGTCCGAATGCCAATGCCGGAAATCGCTGTATCCACCAGAGTCAATAAATTCACGGTACCCTTTGTTGGTAACCAGTGTTGTGCTTATTTCAAACCGTTCAAGATACACCGTATGCCGGTTACGCTCATTGTCCCAGCAGAAAGCTGACCCAATGTGTCCTATCTCATAATTCCCACGATCGATCTGTAAAAAATCATCATCCGGATTCCGAAAAGTGGTACTAGGGTGCTGTGGATTTACAAAGCGCGGAAACAGCGCATTATTACCTAGAATGTACTTGATGTCGGTCCAGAGCAGCTCCTGATGCTGCTGTTCATGGTTTATTCCGAGCTCGATGACCGGCGAAATCTCCGTCAGCAGGTCTGCGCTTGCCAGGTCCAGTAGCTGATACAGTCTTTCATCCACATAATCCCGATACCGAAATATTTCCTGCACCGTTGGTCTGCTCAGATTTCCCCTTTCTGTCCGCACTACCCTGCGTCCGAGCGTTTCATAGTAGCTGTTAAACACATAATCAAAATCCTTGCTGAACAGCTGATAGTCTGCGCAGTGCGGCTTCAACACAAATGTTTCGAAAAACCAGGTGGTGTGGCCAAGGTGCCATTTAGGTGGACTTACGTCGGGAGCAGGTTGGACTACGAAGTCCTCCGTTTCCAGGCCCTGACAGATATTCACGGTGAGCCGGCGCACCTGTCCATAACGCTCGCGGAGCACCGGACCTTGCGTTATTGTTTCCATCATCATCACAGTTGTAAGTTTAACCAATTTGAATCTGCGTGACTGCTGCTCTTAACGCGGGAGCGTTTCCAGGAACTTCAAAATTGCTTCACCAATCTCATCTACATGGGTTTCCAATGCGAAATGGCCGGTATCGTAAAGCTTGACGATCGCATTGGGAAGGTCTTTGATGAATGCCTCGGCTCCGGCGGGCAGAAAGAACGGGTCTTTGTCGCCCCAAACGGCCAGCAACGGTACCTGACTATCTCGGAAATAATGGTGAAATGTTGGGTACAATGCCACATTGCTCGCATAATCCTTGAAAAGATCCAGCTGGATTTCCTCATTATCGGACCGATCGAGGAAAAACTGGTCGAGCAGGTAGGATTCGGGCGCAACAAGGCTTTTGTCGCTCACCCCGGTAAAGTACTGCCATTGCGTGGATTCGGCAGTGGATAGCACCCGAAGGTCATTACGGTTCTGCTCGCTGGGATCTGCCCAATACTTTTGGATCGGGTTCCAGCCATCACTGAGTCCTTCCACGTAAGCATTCCCGTTTTGCGTAATAATCCCGGTTACTTTTTCCGGGTTGGCGACCGCCAGACGGAATCCGACCGGCGCGCCGTAATCAAATACCTGCACCGCAAAACGCTTTAATCCGAGTTGGTCGATAAACCCTTGAACATATTTGGTCAGGTTATCAAAGGTATATTCGAACGATTTGTAATGCGGTGCATCCGAATTGCCAAACCCAATCAGGTCGGGCGCGAATACGTGGTAGTTCTCTGCCAGGATCGGGATCAAATTCCGGTACATATGCGAAGACGTCGGGTAGCCGTGCAAGAGGAGCACCACGGGCCCGTCAACAGGGCCTGCTTCGCGGTAGAATACGTTCAACCCGTCTACTTGCAATTTCTGGTAGTGTACTTGGTTCTTCTTCATGTGCTATAAAGTTTACAGTTAAAAGAATAAACAGACAAGTCTGTTTTCAGTAAAACAAATTAAAGCAGCTTTTCTACGACTGCCCGTGCGGCCCAGACCGGCCAGGAATCGTTATGCACTTTATGGCCGATGAGCGCCCCCTCGAACAGTGTGTAGATTTCGCTGGCCAACGCTTCATTTTCCAACGGTCCTAGAATGTGCCGAAACAGGTCCCGTACACTTTCCTTCTGCAATTTTACCTGCTGCCGAACCCGGGAGGCGTCATGAGGCAATTCATAAACGATATTGAGAAAATGGCAGCCATGAAAACTTTCGTTGGTCACCGAACTGGCCAGATAATCGAAAATCGCCAGTACCTTTTGCTTCGGCGATCCGCCATGCTCAGATGCCTCTTTCAAACGCGCCAAAGTTTCAGCTCCGGTTAAATGCAAATAAGCCAATAGTAAGTCCTCTTTCGATTTAAAATGTTGGTACAAAGATGATTTGGCAATATCTTCCTGCTCGATGACCTGGTTAATTCCCGTATTACTATAACCTTGCTGATAAAACAGCCTCGCCGCTGTTTTCAGGATCGATTCCCTGACGGTCATATTTCTCATGGTTCAAAGATAAAGCATTATTTTTAAAACAGACAAGTCTGTTTTCATTTTAATTTAATTTTAATACCTAAAGTCCCCCATTTTCCAGTAGCTATCGGTTATCCAACAACTTGGAGGCCGTTCTGCGCGCGCTTAATACGGGCCATACTTCATCGTGGACCTTATTGGCAATCAGCGCCCCATCGAATAACGTGTACATTTCATCTGCGAGGTCTTCTTTACCAATTGGTTCCAGGATTTGATAGAATAACTTGCGGACGCCATTTTTTTGCTTTTTTATTTGTGCCCGGACGCGTTCGTCTTCTTTGGGTATTTCCGATATAATATTCAAAAAGTTGCAGCCGTAATATTCCTTCTGCTGTACCAGCTCGACCAGGTAGTCAAATATTGCCAATGCCCTCTTACCCGGATCTTCGTAGCGGTCTGCTGCCTCTTTCAACGCCTGGTCGGTAGCAGCACCGGAAGTTTCCAGATAAGCCATCAAAATGTCTTCTTTCGAGCGGAAAGTTGTGTACAAGGATGATTTCACCACCCCGGATTCCTCAATGATCTGATTGATGCCGGTGTTACTGTACCCTTGTTTGTAGAACAATCGGGAAGCCGTTTCCACGACCGCTTGTCTGACTGCATTTTTTCTATCCTTGCGCATAAGGCAAAGTTAAACAAACCGATCGAACAGACAAGTCTGTTTGATGCATTACATTACCAGATTTGTTGCCCCTACCCCAGAATCATGAACTCCTTTTACACGGCAAAAGGCAGGCACAAAACTGTACCTCCCTTTTGAAATACCTTCTAATATTGGCTATACTGACGGTTCCTGCTGGGATTTCTTAGGCTTTCTACCTCGGGGTTTGCCTGCGTAAGGCTCTTTCGGCGCTTCGCGCTGGATCGACAATTCGTAGCCAATTACTCCCTCGGAGTAGTGGAATATGGGAACAGTGAAAACATGCAGCGTTGCTTACTCTTCCGATTCCAATAGGACTGTTATAATGGTCCCGTCAACGGTTCGCTGCGCGTGAATCTGTGCGCCCATCATACTGACAATTTCCTTAACAATTAAAAGTCCCATGCCACTGCTGGCCCCTTGGCTTTGACCGTGCTGTGGTTCTGCCGCAGGATCGTCTTCATTGAGCCAAGTCGCGTATTTGTCAGGAATTCCAAAACCTGTGTCCTTAATGGATACACACACCTTCGAACCGAACAATTCAGAATTAATGGTAATGCTGCCGCCAACCGTATTTTTGGCTGCATTATCGATCAGATTTCCCAAGACGATGCCCAATAGGTTTACGTTACAGCGGAGCTGAAAGCCCTGACCTGATCCAACTTTCCCTCGTTCAAAAGTTTGTCGATTTCAGTTGAAACAGAAGACACCGCTTTTAGTGGCGTTTTTACATCGTGAGTAATGGAAGCGATCATCCGTTGTTGTATTTTGACTTGTTTAAAAAGCTGTTCTTCCGAATCTTGTAAAGCTTCCATTGTTTCGTTCAAAGAACGGGTGCGTTTTGAAATAGCTTCTTCGAGTACCTGGTTCTTTTTAATGAGTCGTCTGTTTTGGAAGCGGATGGCTGCCAATATCAGTATAAGCATCACAGCAGCTGCGCCAGCCCAGGCCAGGTAGGTTTCATACCAGGCCTTTTCAATATCAATGGTAAATTTGTACGTAACCAAACTCTTTGCGCCAAAACCGGCCTGCTTTTTAAGGTACAATGTGTGACTTCCCGAAGGCAGGTTCGCGAAATGGATAACTTTATCCGGAGTCAGCCGCTCCCAATCCGAGATGCTGGACGGCGCAGGGCTGACAACCGCCATTGAACTCGTTAGTGGCCAGGCCATTTCCCTTCGAATAGTATTGATAGTAGGGGATTTTGGATTTGTCGCGCACATATGCCATCAGATCATTTTTGGCAAATTGGAATAACCCTTTGTTAGTCGTGATCCAAAAAAATGTTTTTTGTCCTCGAAAATGCAGTGAGCGCTTGATAAATACTTTTCCCGATCTTTATCGGTTGTAAGCACGCGGAAAGCCTTCCTGGTAAATTCAAAAAGCCCATCAGTAGGCCAGCCCAGGAAAAGACGCTGTCGGGCGGCATCGAAAAAAACAGATTTGACGACATGTTCTTCCAGATCGAAGCCTGATGACCGCCGATGTATTGCAACTGCAACTCACCAAGGCTTACAGCAATATCAAGGTGCAGGTTGTAACATCGCGGGACGGGTGGTCAAGCAACTTACCGCCAGCTCCAATGCCAGTTGGAGGTTACGATGTGGTGTATTACCGACTAAACCAGGGGGAAAGCTTGTCCGAAGGGTCAAATTACATAAGTCGCCTTCAAGTTTGGTAACCCCGTGTATCATCTTGGGCAGCATCGCTTCAATCAACAATAGCACGACAAGCCGGGGAACTTCTATCGTTTCCTATTCCGTTCATTAACGGATGAGAAGCGCCGAGTTTTTGGGCATCACTTATTCTCCAAGTATTACGCGGTGGGTAGATGTCTTACCATCTTTCTGATGAATAAGCAGCAGATAAATACCCGACGGCAAGCCCTTGACATTCATTTCCTGCTGACCGGCGTGCAGCGATTTAATCCTGGCGTTACCGGGTGAAACAAGTTCGAGACTTTGAATGCTTGCTGTGCCCAGGCTACGCACCTGTATCTTATCTGCCACCGGATTAGGGAATACCGTCCACGCCGGATCCGATTCTTGTGATAAGGCAGCATCTTTAGTCAATAATTTCTCTTGCTGCGGCGGCGGCGCGATGGAATTGCCCAGCAGGTAATCCGGCAGGTAACGCCACGGGCCGTACTGCTGGCCGGTAAGTGCCAGCACAGGGTCGTATTTCACGCGGACGCGGACGTGCGTGGCCGGGCTTACTTTTGCTATGAGGTTTTTTAGTTCCGTACCAGTTCCAGCCAAAGGCTGGTAATGACTTTGTGCGCCAGTGAATTGTGCACTGGTGGCTATCGATGTACTACCGGACTTCGAGAAACTGTTGCCGGCAGCCTGGGTTTCCCATACCAGCTTACCCTTGCCGGTGCCCAGAAATGACCTGGCAAACAAGCCCATGCCGAAATTGCTTTCTCCACCCTGACCAGGGTAATTGCGGTTATACAACGAGATAAGATCGGCATTGTAGAGACGGGCGTCGCTGCGGAGATTTTTTCCGTTTTTCCCGTTATTTCCGTGATAAACCTGTATCTGTCCCTGAAAGCCTTGGTAAGGATCCGCATAATTTGGAACACCGATCAGCATGTCACTGTACCCGTCACCATTTACATCGCCGCCGCCGCCTACCGAAAGTCCCAGTCTTTGATCTTCAGTTATACTGATCACAGAGAAAGATTCCGAATACGCCATGCCTCCGGGAGATCCAAGCAACAGGTATGCCGCACCTGACGGAAGTTGCGCGCCCGGTGGAGTGAATTGGGGCGCACCCACCACTACGTCGCCATATCCGTCACCATTAACATCTCCCGCTGCCCCGATTGCCTGTCCAAAACCGCCCGTCGGCCGGAATATTCCGAAGCGATTGGCTATCGACAAGCCCCCAGCCGAGCCATAATAAACAATTAATTGAAAATTGCCCAAATCGGCGGCCGAAACCAATACGTCGCCAAATCCGTCCCCGTTAATATCACCTCCCTTGGCAACGACTGTCCCGATTCCACCGTCACCAACGCCCGGCGGTAGGATTGTCGTAGGGTTATCAACCGGCCCGGTCGCCGAACCATGATAAACCATAACCTTGCTGTTGGTTCCTCCCGGGGGAATACCGATCAATATCAGCTCATCATAACCGTCTCCATTGACGTCACCCGCGCCTTCAACGTCATAATAACCGTTTTCGACGGTTCCAATATAGCTTTTCGGTGTGGTGACAATTCCTGAGGACGATCCAAAATAAACCATTACAGCCCCATATATCGTTCCTCCGACCTGATAATTGGGGGCACTTACCGCAACATCTGCGTAGCCGTCGCCATTCAAATCGCCGGCACCTACTACGGTGGAACCAAAATAGCTGTCGTCAAAACTCAGCTCAGCCTTGGAGCCCTGGCTCACACCAGATGCAGAACCATAGTAAATATATGCCTTACCGGTGGGACCGAAAGTCGGTGCCCCTACGATAATGTCGTCGTATCCGTCACCATTAACATCGCCGGCGCCTGAAACGGAACTGGCATAAGCAGTGAATTCCGATTCTTCAAGAAGAATGGTCGCCGATTGCGTATTGAGGCCGTTCAACGATCCGTAATACACAAATAACTGACCGATGATACCGTAGGGATCTATGGCGGGTGCGCCCGCGATCACATCGTCAAAGCCGTCGCCGTTCAAATCCCCCGCGTGTGAAAGGACTGTTCCCAGAACAGACATGCTGTTGCCGTTGGAAGTAGTGCCTGCAAACGACTCAACAATCGAGGCAGATCCATGGTATACCAGCGCGATCCCTTCGTCCGTCTGACCTATTTCGAATGCATAACCGCCAACAATGATGTCACTGTACCCATCGCCGTTTACATCCCCGGCCGAAGCAACCGCCGAGCCCAGCCAGCCTTCGATCTGGTTCCCCTCTATCATGGCTGCCGAAATGCTGTTGACGCCGTTGGCCGAGCCGTGGAAGACGAATGCAGCCCCTTCATTGTTTTGTCCTTTATCGTAATGAATTCCACCAACGATTACATCCGCATATCCATCGCCGTTGACGTCTCCGGCGGATGCGACCGACCAACCAAACCAGGCCTCGGCCTGGTCCGATTGTAAAGTTGTCGCCGGAACGGCATTGAGGCCGCTGGCGCTGCCGTTATAAATAAATGCAACCCCCTCGTTGGCGCTGCCGGAATCGTAAAGGTAAGAGCCCACGATCACATCACTAAACCCGTCCCCGTTTACATCACCCGCAGTTGCCACGCTATGCCCCATACGGGCATCGACCTGGCCACTCTCGATTTTCTGTGGCGTCAGCTGAAGGCCTGCCGCACCACCCAGATATACAAAAATTGCCCCTTCGTAAAGCTGGCCGTTCCCATAAAGACGTGCGCCCGAAATTACATCGCTATATCCATCGCCATTGATATCGCCAGCGGATGCGACCGAATAGCCCATCATGGCGTTGGCCTGGTTACATTCAAGCACAGTGGCCGGGCCGGGGCCGGATGCTGATCCAAAGTAGAGAAATGCAGCGCCTTCGTTAACCTGCCCATTACTGTACTGATGGCCGCCAACTAAAATATCGCTGAATCCGTCCTTGTTGACATCCCCTGCAATGGCTACCGACACTCCAAACAATGCCCCGGCTTGGTTTGCTTCGAGTGTGTAAGCGGGCGAAATGCCGATCCCTGCTGCACTCCCCAGGTGGACGAACACAACGCCTTCGTCGATTTCTCCCTTATCGAAACGGGGCGCCCCTATAAGTACGTCACCATAGCCATCGTTATTTATATCCCCGGCGCTGGCGACCGAGGTGCCCGATTGGGCAAAAGCCTGGTTGCTTTGCAGGATCACTCCGGCCAGGCTTACACCCGTTGACCTACCTGGAAAGAGAAACGCAGCGCCTTCGTCGTACTCGCCGTTGTCATATTTGGGTGCACCGACGATGATGTCACTGTACCCATCTCCGTTCACATCACCTGCACTCGAGACTGAGTATCCGGTCCAGGCAGACCTCTGATTGATTTCAATCACCTTATTAGCATTGGCAACAAACCCATTTGTAATGATGGGATCGATCGTTACCGGAAAAACGGCGTGCTCGACGTCTACTTCAATACGGATACGGTCATGGGTATACTTTAAAGTAGCGGCTAGCATTTTGCCATTCAGATCCCAGCATTTCAAATCGTCGTAATGCAGGGTCGTTGGATTTTCGTCTTCCGGATCTGATTCAGTAAATGTCAATGTGTTATTTCTATTGTCTTTGATATCAAATCCCAGGACACTTAGCTCGACACTCACTTTTTTTGAAGAAACAGGGGCGTTTTTTATGATAAAATTTTGCCTGATTCCTTCTTCACTATTTATGTACTCTTCAACAAAGCCATGGTGATGGATGCGTAAATGATTTTCATGACTTTTAACCCGGGCATCGGCTTCGGGTATTCCTATCAGCGCATTGTCTGCATAGATACCTTCTGTTTTTAATTTGAAATTAAATTTGCCTCCTTGTATCGGATTATCAGTTCGAGCATGAATTTCTAGATTACCTGGCGCGTATATGGCGCGCAGGTTTTGA
Organism: Dyadobacter sp. SG02; assembly: GCF_900109045.1. Taxonomy (GTDB): domain Bacteria; phylum Bacteroidota; class Bacteroidia; order Cytophagales; family Spirosomataceae; genus Dyadobacter. Next base: position 85,320 of record NZ_FNYL01000002.1, on the reverse strand, counting down.
TTTCTATTTGGACTCTGTGGATACCCATTGCGGGCACTCATGTAATATTCCGATTTGATTATCACACTTTGAATAGAATCCAGCATGTCCTGGGTTGGCCGGCCTGATGCCCCGGGAGTAGTGATTCTTGTACGGGTCAGACTTTCAGGGTTATTGTTTGACGCCCGTATCCAGGCGCAGATGAATAATACTGAAATTGCAAGGACTGCACTAGCGGTAAAACACTTTTTCATAGCATGACTGATTAAAAAAGGTTAAATGGATTTACGCAAGCGACTTATTTTAAACTGCCGAATATGTGGCGCAGTGGAAAGGGATTTATATTAAAAACTAACTGCTTTTAACTTTTACTCATCATGCTAAAAAACAGGCCATTATAACATTATTTACTTAGTCCTATTTCTGAACAAATTGTTCCAAAGCGCTTAACTTGTCTGATGTCCCGCCCTTATTCGCATAGAAAACAGAAGCCACCATTCCCGCTATCCAATGAATGAAAGCAGATTATTAAATGCACAACCTGCCGAGCAGGTAGCTGCTCAATTTTTTGCAGCTTTGACCAGCCGTGATTTTAATGCTGTTTGTGGATGTTTTGCCGAGGAGCGAGAATGGTACATCCCTGGCAACAAAATGATCGCCCCTTGGCTGGACGAAAGAATGAGCCGGCACGAAGTCAGGGAATTTTATCAGTTATTGTGGGCAAACACAGAAACAGTCTCGGGCAGAATTGATTACTTGGCTGTCGACTCCGAGTCCAGAACACCGCCCGAGAAATGCCGGTTACGCACGGCTTCGATGACCCGTTTTGCAGCTGCAATAACTTTTTTGCTTGCAATGAGTGCTGTATCAATGAAATGCGTGGTGGGCAATTCGGATATACGCTTAGAGAAATCAGGGATGTCGTTGCCCCATTCGGACAAGAAGGCGACCGTCTGATGCATGGTAACTAGTTTTGCTTTGAGGATTGTTTTCGCTTGACGAACCGCTGCTGCTGCTCGATCTCTTTGATGTAACGGTAAACGGTGGCCCTGCTAATGCCTAAGGCTTTTCCGATTTCTTCGCCTGTCTTGTCCTTTTTATCGTAGAGTGCCTTAGCAGCATGTGCCTTTGACATCGCTGCTTTGCTTAGCCCTTTGGGCTTCCCTCCCATCCTACCCATGGGGCGCGCAGCCGAAAGGCCGGCCTTGTTCCGCTCCCGGATAAGGTCCCGCTCGAACTCTGCCAACGACGCAAAAATGTTAAAGATCAACCGGCCTTGGGCTGTCGTCGTATCAATTGTCCCCTTCCCTAGCCGTATCGAGCAGCTTGTTAAGTTCGGACCGCTCTTTTACCGAGGACACCTTCTCCCGAAAGATGCGGTCGCGAGCAGGTGAAGTCCACCAAACAACTCGTGTTGCCGATCGCGTCCATGGTCCTACCTTGCGAAAATGGTTTTACAATGCACTATATTACAGTAGTCAAACTTGTTAGTTTCTATAAAGTGCAAACCTACTAGAGTTCAGAAAAGAACCGTATCGCAGCATAGAGATGGCGATAATGTTTTTGGTAACTTGTGCATCTTGAAATGAATACTCAGTCTTTCTTTAACTACTATGTACAGGTTTCTTACTGCATGTGTATTGGTTTTTATTGCGCAAATAATGATAGGAGCAGCCGTGTCTTTCAGCAACTATCCTAGCGGCAACCTTTCCACTTTGACTGACACCTTAGATATCCAGTATCTAGCCCTAGAAAATAACCAATTACTCTACACCGAGGTGGCAAAGTATTTGGCCGAACAAAATGATAGTTGCCAGTTGTTTAGAGAAGGACTTGGCTATATTGCAATTTCGAATATACAATTGGGAAGAAAGGGCAGACCAATTCCGATCGATTCGATCCCAAACCGGTTAAAGGAAATTGAAGTTGTTTTCGATGTAGGCATAAGCAGCTTTTATCCGCATCAGAATATTGGAATGCCGCTTTACTATGCTTTCGTAAATAACCGATTGGTTCTCATATATAGTCAGCAATCGGAATGGCTGCACCGGAACAAATATTCATTCAAGAGTCAGAGAAAAATTAAGGATTTGATTGCCAGCACGTTAACCTCTTTACTTAGCCCCAATTTTGTCTTCAGGGGACTGGACGGAAATACATTTCGGCTGACATCAGACCAGAGAAATGATATGTCTCAGGAAAAAGTATTTGAATTAGGCTCTTTCACATTGAATAAATCAAAAACCATCACGCAGCACTTTGATGGTTCCGTTTCCTATCAATACCCCTAGCCGAGAGGTGGTATGAATGTTTGATGTATATCGTCGATCTATCTGGAAGGTCGGCTTCTTAGGTCGTTGGGTGATCCAAAACAGTGTTCAACTACTTTTCCTGCATTTGTCAGTTTGCTCTGCTGACTGACGGCTGACTAGTTGACCTGACAACCTTACGTTCGACATGGGCAGTATGGCCCGATAGTTCACCCATCAACTACTTCACGCCATCTAGACGCATGTTGTCGCGGGATGCTTTTAATAAAAACTTTTGTGAATAAATGCCTTCGATGAGACGCTTTAAATCCGGTGAGGTGAAGTATATTGGTCCGGCCCCATCCACTACGCGAAGGGAATACTTTATCAGATCCGGTTCTTTCTGGTAAGCATCCTTATATCCAACCGCAAAACCAGGAATGGCTGTAATGTGTGCTGCGACTCTGGAACTGTTCATTTGCAAAGGTTCAAAAATAAGCTGGGCAATTAAATCAGAGTACATTTTTCCGGATACAACTTCTGCAATTCTCCTGAGTATAACATAACCAGAGTTCGAGTACTCAAAATCAGAACCCGGGGGAAAATTGAAGCCGATCTTATTGATGTCGTGATCGTCAAATTCGCGCTCCTCCGTAATTAGTTCTTTCAAACCAGAGATATGGTCAGCAGATGGTGGACCGTTATTTTACCGATGTCTGGATTTTTCAATCCTGGAAAAAATTTGCCAATTCCATCCGCAACTCATCCTTCCTTGTTCAACCAATTTCAGGATGAGAATCGCCGTAAATGGCTTCGATAGAGAAGCGATCAGAAATTTTGTGCTATCAGTGTTGGGTATGCCGAGCCTGGCGTTAGCCATTCCGTAGCTTTTTTGATGTAAGACCTGCCCGTTGTCGATGACCAGAACATTCCCAGTCAGCTCGTGGTGAGAAACGGCTTTTTCAACCAGGTAAGAGATTTTTTCGGCTTTGGTTTTTCCGGGATTTCTTTCACCGCTCGAGAGTTCGAGTACAAGCAATAGCCGTCCGGCAACCATTAAAATGGTTTTGAATCTTGTCGTCATATTTTGGTGGATTAATGTACTAATCAATATCTAACACATCCCCAGGCTGCATAGTATTGTCAACTTCTCTGACAACTTTAGATTAGGTATTATAAGATAGATCAAGATGCTGAAACACTACATCGTAACGGTAGTTGCCTCCTGGCTTTTTACACAAGTTGGAATCGCGCAAACTACCGGCACCTTCACTGACTCGCGAGACGGTCAAATGTATAAAACGATCAATTTTACAGACACAGCAACGGGCAAAACTGTCACCTGGATGGCGCAAAACCTGAACTACAAAGTTGAAGGCAGCTATGCTTACAAGGACGATAAATTAATCGAAAAGAGTTCGGCTTGCTTTATACCTGGGAAAGCGCGAAAAAAGCCTGTCCCATCGGTTGGCATTTACCTACGGATACCGAATGGGCCACGCTTGTGGGTCAATTTGGCGGTTTGGAGGGGCTACACTCCTATCTTTTCCAGCGCTTGTGCGTCCATAACCAGCCATACGGTTCTGCGAGTATGTTGTTTTTAAGTAATGAGATATATTTCTTGGTAATTTCTCCCTTGCCAGTGCATTGCGCCTGAGCACATATCGGCAGGCAGCGCGCTTTGTAATATCCCTTCGAAAGCTGCGTCACATGCAGGAACACCACCGCCGATCCGCTCCGCAGGGCCAGCCTTTCCATGCCTGAGATGACATAGGTCGGCTGGCCAAGTAAGTCAAGGCTGATCTTATCATCTCCTATTGACGGGCACTGATCTGCCAGGAACAGATACGCGGCCGGTGCCGATCCCCTGGTAAGAATATGCCGCGTCACTTGCTTGTCGGGAATTAGCTTCATGCCGAACCGCGACCGCAGTTTCGTCATGAGCTTGTCCATAGCCTGCGAACGCAAAGGCTTATACACGGCATACATGTCCAGGCCAAGTTTATAGGGCATCAAACTGAGCATCTCCCAGTTACCGCAATGCCCCAGGCAGATAATGACATTCGTTCCGGCATTCAGGTGCGCGCTTATAAGCTCAGCGTTCTCAAAAACCATCCGTTTTTCGAGCACCGCTGCCGGCGCCGAAATACTTTTCAGGATTTCGGCGAGATAGGCGGTGAAACATCTGTAAAATTTTCTGACAATGCCGATCACCTCTCCATACCGCATGTCCGGGAAGGAGCGGGCTACGTTTTGAACCGCCACCGCTTTCCTGTATCCGGGCATGTAATAGGCCCAAATAAAGGCCAGCGTAGCTATGCCGTACAGCAGCGACATCGGGGCCAGGCTCAATGCATACGCGAAACCATAGGCGCTCTTGTACCCGAAGTCTTCTAATGCTCGTTTGACTTTCATCGCTTTAAATCCCATTTCAGGCCAATGGACGCGTAGGGGGATGCAGAAAAGTAATAGTCATTATTGGAGGCAAACATCCCCTTTAAAGTCCTGTCGCTGTATGCAGCCGGGCGGTATAGGTTCAGCCCGACCATTGCCGTCGCCGTAAGTCCGGTTTTACCCAGTCTCACCTCCGGACGCAGCCCGGTGACAATGTACTGATGGGAAAATATCACATCTTTACCCTCCTTTTCGAGCAGGGCCACCTGCCCGTTCATTTCCAATGCCCACGAAAGCTTCACGTGGTCATTCAGCTCGTAGCTGGCTGCCACGTCCAGGCCATCAATCAATTCTGCGCTCACATTGAACTTCCCATGGTGTTTCCAGTTCACGTAAACGGCCGGAAATACCATCGGATAGCCTAGCGAACTGTTCAGCGCCAGCCCCCCTCCTATGGCCAGGTTGGGTTTCAAATGGCGGATAAAAACAACGGCGGCACTTCCGAGCACGTTTTTGAATCTGATCTTCGAAAAATCGGCCGAAGGAGTGAATACACCCATACCCACACTCGCCCTTACAGACCATTTCCCGTTCAGCGGCCGCAGGTGATAAATACCTACTTGCAGGTTCATGATCTCGGAAACCATCTCGCCCGTGAAACGTTCATTGTTCAGGGATGCGTAGGCACCGCTTATCCCTACGCCCCAGGCGGTCGGGCGGTTATGTTCGTTGATTTTGGTTGACAGCGGGATATTCACCGCGCCCTGGTACATAATAGAAGACCCTTTGCTGTCACCGATCTTTTCTTTCGGCTTATCGCCGTTTGGCAAAAACCAGTAACCCGAATTACCGATGAACTCGGTCTTAAAAGAGGCTTGTTGCGCGTTCGCTTTCAGACAAAGCAAGGTCCCGAACATTGCTGCAAATAATGATGCTGATTTCATGACTTAGACTTAACTGGCGTTTAAATTGTTTCATTTCTCAGCAAATGTGAGCCGAATGAGGTAACACCAAAAGTCAAAAACCGCGGGGTTCAGAATGGGCAGGTTGAAGTGCAGATTATAGCAAATGGAATTTCGAATGCCGGCTGCCGGCTATTCCAAAACACCGTCAATCCATTTCAGAAAGTCGGGCACGCGTACGCGGCTGACAAGCACTTCATGCGGGCATGCAGGTGAAAAGGTTAGCTGCAAGCGGCTGTTGAAGTATTTAGCTACATTTTCTATGGCTTTTACATTGCCAATACAGTTTCGCGAGACGCGGAAAAACAACTGGGGATCGAGCTGCTGTTCAATCTGATCCAACGTGTAGTTCACAATGAAGCGTTTGTCGTTGAACGTATGCAGAAAAACCACGCGGTCCTCACTATAAAAATGCGCGATGTCGGTCGTTTCAATATAATGGTAGTTTTCTCCCTTTGAGATCAGGAAACGGTTCTTTGTGCTCGCTGGGATCAGGTGTTGGAAGATGCCGGGATCCGGTTGAGATGAATGGTGATGAAAGATATGCTCGAATTTGACGAGGGCCGATTCCAGCTCATTTTCTTCAAAAGGTTTGAGCAGGTAGTCGATGCTGTTTAACTTGAAGGCCCTGATCGCATGTTCATCATAAGCGGTCGTGAATATAACCGGAGTTGTTACCTTGACGTGGTTGAATATTTCGAAACAACTGCCATCGGCGAGCCTGATGTCCAGTAATATCAGATCAACATTTGTTGATTTTAAAAAAGTGATGGTTTCGATGACACTCTTGGTGCGTTTCTCCAAAACATAACTCGGACGCAATGCACTCATCATGCGTTGCAGCTCTTCGGCGGCAAATCGTTCGTCTTCTACGATCAGGTATTTCATGGCTCGATATAAGGGACTTTCACGATGAATTGATCGCCGGTATGCTCCACGACAATTTCCTTCCCGTACAGTTGATACTGCTTTTTCAGGTATTTTAATCCGATGCCGCTTTTGTCGGCATTGCTGGATGGCTGCACCTGATTTTCTACGATAACATATTCGCTTCCAATCGTAATCTGAATAGCCAAAGGCGCTTCCTCGGTGGCAATATTATGCTTGAATACATTCTCCAACAGCAGCTGCATGGTAAGGGGAACAATCTTATTGCTTTCAAAAACACCGTCTCCATGAACCTTAAAAGTAAAAGCGTTTTCAAACCGCATCTGCATCAAAAAAATATACGAGTCAAGCGCTTCCATTTCTTCTGCGACCGTCACGGCAGGTTGCTGGTTCAGGGAAAGCACGTACCGGTAACTTCGGGAAAGCGCCTTGGTAAACTTGTTGGCATTTTGCGGGTTCAGGTAGATGAGCGATGCGAGCACGTTGAGCGAATTGAACAAAAAATGCGGGTTGATCTGTGCCTTTAATGTCTCATGCTGAAACAACAGCACTTCTCGCTTCGCCTTTTCTGAATCGGCGATCGCCTTTTGTTCGGACCGAAAATAATGGATCAGCTCAAAGACGAGCAGTATGGGCGCATTGGTGAGCATTCCCAATGCAAACTTTGCTATAAACGGGGGCAATCCCGCCGTGGGAACGAGCAATATTTTGTAAATCATCAAATCGAAAACCCATAGCAGCGCAAAACATATCAAAGTCAGTCCCACCAGGTCGGCTATGATGCGGTACAATACATTTTTTGAATAGGGAATATGTTTATTCAGGAAAAGCAACAAGTTATAATCCGCCACACACATCGTAAACACCACCACATAATGGGCCGTTAGCTGGACGGCAAACTTTTTCCATAAATCATCCTGCATCACGATATTGCTCAGAAGCATTTGACATAATGCATACAACAGCGATGAAAAGATGAAAATGAAGATATGCTTTACGTTGAAACCGCTAATCTGGCGCGCCATTAGTGTCGTGATCGATGAAGGCGGAAAAGTAAAAGATTGTCGGCAGACCATCAGTCAATCCTGCTGGTTTTCCGATGAAGTTCATTATTTAAGGAATGAATTTAACTTGCTCCATCAGCCACCCGGGCGCCACCTTATAAATGTTGCGGCAGCCGTGGCTGACCATGTGTCCAGAAACGTGTTTTGTAGTATTCGGGATAAGAAGTAAAATTACAGTTTAAGGTCTCCCCTGCATGAAGAAACGAACAGAATTGTCCCTCCAAAAGGCCAACAGACAAGCTCTTAGAAGAAATTTCATTTTAACGACCGTATTTATGAACTTCGATCCGTTACCATCGCTAGCCCTTGCAGCATCTCAATGACCTCCTAGAATAGGCATATTGAATTGCTTGCAAAAAACACGTCCAGCATTGGTACAAAAGCAATTCTATGCCAAATTAACATTCGGTTTGAAGATCGCAACAACTTCTCCTCTTTTAACAATTTTCACAAGAATCATTCTGCCCTCTGGCAATTGAAGTAAGCGATTTTCTATCACCATGTGATCTTAATCCCTGATTTGAACGACATACCTCGCATACAAAGAATCCATGTAATTGATCTGAGACGATATAGCATAGAGATTCAGTAACAAGCTCCCCTGCAAAGTAACGGTTTACTGTAACAAGCAAGCAAGGGATTGTCTGTAACGTTGACTTATAGATTTATGGGACTTAAATCTGAATCTCATTTGGGTGTTGAAAACATCACGTCTTTATCGCAAAAATATTTAAACTGAAACGATTTGGTGCATTAAAGACGATCTACTTCCGCTCACGTATGGAGTTGATGATAATCCATTTGCCGGCCACTTTTCCGCCGTCACTTTCATCTATTTTATAACGTATCCAGACAGGCTTATTACCACCGCGAAAGAGCTCTGGCACCTGGGCACGGTTTCAGATGCCAGAGGGTGTTAATCGCATTCTATTTGGGGCCATATTGGCCGATAATCGCTTCCATCCTGCCGATGCTTTTGAAATTTTCAGGGTCGGAATTGATGGTGTGGACTTCCTCAAATAATTCCTGGAGCTCCCGGATCTTGCCATGGTCGGGTAAGGCTCGTTTCATTTCCTTTCTCCGCTCCCTGGAAGTTCTTTCCCTGCCAAAAGCTGTTCGATCCTGAGCCACTCCTAGTAATCGATGAGAACCGAAACCGGTTTACCATTCCCGTCATTAATCACTTGTCTGGACATAATTCCTCGTTTTTGACTTTATCCCAATGATTCAAATTTAGCGATATCTGGATTGAAGGCCAAGATGTTTTGCTAGTGAGCTACTGTTGTGTCACAACGGGAAAATCTTGCTCTGCGAGGCGGCCTCACTCGGAACTCGTTGCTGCGTTGCAGATTGCGGAAGAAGTACTTCGCGAGTTTCAGTATAGATCCACTATTTTATTCGATCACAATAGGTTTTGTAACAATAGCATTCTCCGTCTCGATTTTCAATAAGTAAGTTCCTGATGACAGGTTATCAACCGAAAGCCGCGGATTGCCGCTTGTATGATCGGACCAAGACTTTAAAAGTGGGCGACCAGCCTTATCGATCAGTGTGATTTGCCTAATGTCTGTCCTACCCTTAATGGTGATTTGCGAACCTTTTATTAGCGGATTCGGAAATACAATTACCTCGTCGCGCAGCCCAGGTTCACCGATGGCGATGGTCCTGGAATATGTAAAACTGCCGTCAAGATCAACCATTCGCAGCCTGTAATAAGCGACTCGATCGAAACCAGGGTCGTTGCTCAAAAATGAATACGACTGCGCCGTGTTGCCGGTCCCTTGACTGGTTACTGTTCCTATCCTTTGGAAATACCTGGTGTCCAAACTACGCTCGATTTCGAAATGAGATGCTCCAAATTCAGAGGCCGTTTCCCACGACAGGAATGTCTTTCCCTCCATGCGACTACCCTGAAATTTCACGAGCCTAACCGGCAATGGATCTTCGGAAGTTTTTACGAAAAATCCACTAAAACCTACTACATCGAAGCTTACTTCCCATCGTTCTGCTGCCAGATTCCAAACAATAGCTGAATCATCCGGGTCAATATTTACCCCAATATCGGAATATGAACCGGGCCGTCCGGTTTGATCACTGCTCGTGCCGCTCCGCTTTTCAACCAGCAGATTTGCTATTCCCTGAAGATCCGAGGGGTTGGTCGGCAGTTGAGTGGAATTGACGGCATTATACGTGTCAAATTCCTCCTGAGTGAAGAATAACGTCACGCGCCCGGTCGACTCGGACGCATGATTCGTGGGCGTAATTTCGTAATGACGGCCGACAAAATCCCTGGGTTGAACACTTTCCACCCACACTTTAACCGTAGTGCTTCCACTAACGGGAACTGAGCCCGCAGGCTTGACCAGCGCTATAAGCTCACAATCTTTGCTGAATGCGCCTGACACAGACTCGCTTATATTAATTGTTTGAGTTTCTGATCTGTCAATTAGTGCGGATTTACCGATTTTCGCATACACATCCCCATTAGAATAAGCCATAAATGGTATTCCTGCCGGATCGAACGCTACGGAAAGTGAACTAAAATAGTTTGAAGAAACCTTCCATTGGCTGACCTCTTCCCATGCGGTACCGTTCCACCTTTTTACAATCAGCTGATTTCCCAATCCGGAATCTACAAAACTAACCACTGGAGCACCGCCGAGATCGACCCTTAAAGTGATCGTCGATGCCAGCCCCGTCGATACGTTCGAACCTCCCAGACTAGTCCATTGAGTCCCATCCCATTTATGAATGACAAGTTTCTGCTCCAAAGCCATCTCTCGGTACGCTAGATAGACCGATCCTGAATGTCCGCCTACTATTACCGGTGAGGAAACATTACCTTCCGAAATTACACCCGAACCGAGATTTTCCCAGATACTTCCATTCCATCTCTTCACGTTCACCTTTCCTGCATCAATGCCATTAATGTCCAGGTACACTAATAGAGGGTTCCCATTTTGATCAAATGAAATTTGTGTATTTGACGCGTCCCGGTCTGAAATTCCTTCCGGCCCGATCGTCTCCCAAATGGATCCATTCCATTTCTTTACTATTGCCTTCCAACCCAGGGATTTGTCCGCATAGGCAACAAATGGCACACCATCTTTGAATGCAATGGATGTATATCCTGCCTGGCCGTTCGAAAAGTCCGCATTGCCGACCATTTGCCATTGATTCTCTTCCAGTTTCATGACGGATAGTTTGAAGTCATTCAACAAATTCGTGAAGGCTACATAGGGTATATCGTCTTCGTTAAAGACAATACGCGGATCATATACCGGGTTTCCTGACTGGATTTCGTTACCGAAGGCAACCCAGCTTGAACCGTTCCACTTTTGGGTTACTCCCTGATAGCCTTTCTTGAGGTCCTGATAGAATACATGCGGCACACCTCGTTTATCAATCGCTACTGACGGTGATCCCGCAATACCGTCGGAAATCCCCCTGGGGACAAGCTCGTTCCACGTTAGTCCATTCCATTCGAGCATAATGGCTTCCCCATTCAGCTCGGCATATACAAAGCGCATCTTTCCTTCCGGCAAGAAACCTATCGCGTTTACTGCACCGCGCGACTCAACCGTAATCCCCAGATCAATACTTGCCCAGTTCCCATTCTTCCATTGTTTAAGAGCAGCTTTTTTCGGCGATACACTGTAATCACTATACGAAAGATAAAGTCCATCCGAGTCGTCGGCAGAAAGCGACTTGAGTTCCGTAAGGCCAGTTTGGATTTTCTCACCCACCATGGCCCATACACCGGATTCTAGCTTTTCTACCTGTACCCCCCAATCAGTACCAGTGGTTTCATAGGCAAAATAGACATTACCCTGCCGGTCATTTGTCAGAAACATTGCATGCTCTTCGAAAGAGGAAAGACTAGTAGTCCGAATTGAATTCCACGCACCTGATTCTAACTTTACAATTTCCGCGGAGACTCCTTGAAAGGCCTGGACAAATCCTACGTAAGGACTTCCATCCGCATCGAACGCAAAGTGAATGTCTGTAACAAACCCGCTGGAAAATCCCCGGGAGCCAACAGTAGCCCAATCAGTGCCATTCCATTTCATCACAGTGAGCTTTTCACCCGATGGTTGGTCAAACGAGGCTATGTAAATGTTGTTGGCCGGATCGACGGCTATGGCAAGACGGTCGACCATATTCGTATTACCCCCCCAATACTCATCAAATACCCAATCATTACCCAGTGCAGCCCATGCGCTCCCATCCCACACTCGGACAGCGATATGAGCGGCATTGTAAACTTCCCGATAAATCACGTAAAGTTTCCCTGTCCTATCGACAGCAATGTGGGGATCCATTGCTACGGTTGAAGAAGAGACGGGTCCACCTCCCACAGTCGTCCATGCAACACCATCCCACTGGCGTACAAATATCCGTGAAGCTTTGTCCTTATAGCAAATAAATGTTTTAGTCTGAAAACTTACTGATGACAAGTCAGAGAAATAACCGTACGATGCCTGATTCTCGTCAGATGGCCCCAGCGGAGCAAGATCACATTGACTGAACCCTGGAATCGTGTTGCATAGAAATAAGAGAAAGAATATTGGATTGTAAAAGAAGATAAGGGAAAATGTGGAAGGTATAATTCTGTTCATAAACAATAGTGGAAAATATTATAAAAACATCCACCAACAAGATACTCATTGCATTTTAATTTACCTTAAGGAAACTTTTTTAGATTTTCATTGGCAAACCAAGCCTTAGATAATTCAACTTTATCGCCTCCTGGCCAGCTCCGCCGGGGAGTCGCTTTTTGTAAATACCCATTAGTTAACCTTTTTGAGCACATTTCAAACTTTCTGTACAGCTTTTAGATCAATTTTCCCTCTGCAAGGGCAGTTTGACCAATTTTCGCCGCGAGCCGAATTCGCAGTTCTTACCGAAAACATACTTGCCGGTTTTTGACGGCGACAGTACCAAGTATAGAATGCACCCAGTCGTTTCCGTCTCACCATCGCGGATCAGCGCCACATTATCTGAGGCGCTTTGTAAGCCGAAACAATTCGGATGACATTTTAACAATCCGATCTATTTAGCTGTCAATGAGCAATCCCAAACCGGATGAATTGCCTTATAGGGACATCCGGGAATTCCTGAAAAAGACTTGCTGTTCATCGTTACAGCATAGACATCTTACGCGGATCTCCGATCGAAATCGCCGTCGAAAATTGCAACGCTCTGCAACACATGACTGGCAGTTCCGTTAAATCCTTTGGTAGCAAGCCCCTCGGCAATCAATGACGCAAATAAAACACATCCACTTCCTGATCGGAACGGCATTGTCTTTATCCTTCTCGAATCGGAGGGAATTGGCGTAGCGCGATAGGCTCAAATTCTCCACCTAAAACAAGACTCTGTTGGTGAATAACCACAGCATCAAAGACCGTAACACCTCTCCTGTCCATTAACGAACTTACTTTCAGTACAATAAGTAAATTTTGAAGTTTTCTACAATTTTAATATCTACTAATTTGAGAATTTTGGTCAAGATTTTAGTTCTTTTGTTACAGCCATTTCAAAACTTAGATTCGTCCCACAATAAAGCCTCACTCGTCCGAAAATATAGTTGTTCGTCGAAAATTTGTAACTCGAATAGCGTAGGAATCGTCAAATGAACTTAGCTCTACTGAATACAATAAATCAAGATTAAAATGAAAAAATTTAAAAAATTTTACCACTTGCACTTCTAACTTGCATTCGGTTGCCAAACTGAATGCGATTCTGCACCGACAATACAAGAAAAAATAAAGGGATTAACTCAAACAGAGCAAGCTCGGGTTAATTCAGTAATAATTAAATATTTCGATTCAAATGGTATAGCAGGTGGTAATAAATTGCAGTTCAACTCAGTAGAAGAACCGGAAGCATATTCACAAATAGAAAAAACCCGAATCTTTACAAGTCTGAGACCGCCAATGTAAAGAACGTTAAAAAGAACAGGCTAATGTCGGCCAGGAGAGAAACCGACGTACAACCTTTTCAAGTTTCAGGGTCATTTACTGATTTCGGTCCTTCCTCAATAAACATCATGATCACAATTTCAGGCATCATCTCACGGATACGAGTAAAAAAACAGCTATGATCTACGCTAGATTTCTCCGAGCCACCTTATATATCCTAGCTATATCGTCTTTTGCCCTATGGCTTTCAGCGGTTTATCAACACTGGCAAGTAAGTTCTAACATTCTGTTTGTCTTACTAGTATCTCTGTTGTTGATCGCAGTTGACTTATTCATTGCGAAGAAGATGAGCTCTAAGAAATGAGTTACTGCCATAAAACTAGAATGAGATCGAATAGCAAATGGCGCGCCAAGTAGCTCAGCAATGAAATGCAGCCCGTTTAAGATTTGCCTAGGATCTAAACGGGCTGGTATAAAACCACTAAAATTCACAACGAACAGCTTATGGATTGCCGCAGGAGTTGTATAAATAAATTTGGCCGTCTGTTGGATGACAAGAGATGCGTTAATTTCAAATCACTTGTGCTTGCAATTAGCGACACACTTCGAAGAGGTTTTAAATTTTCATACGAGGGCTTGCCCGCTCAATTCCTGAATTGGAATCAATTGACAGACGACAATAAAAGCGATTGTTGGACAATGACAAGTATGGCAACTATCCATTCAGGGCCTCGGTGCTTGACAAGCCAGCGTTCTTTTTTAGGACCAACAACATCAGCATAATCTCGCCACGCCGGACATCGCAAATAACCTCCCGCCCGGTACACCCCTTTGGCATGCGACCCTGGCACCACCCCAAGAGAACCATTCGTCTCACCGGCATCATCCAGATGAATCCGGATTATAAAATTATCTTCCGATATTCCCAGCGGTTGAAAAGTTTTCAAGACGTTAATATGACATCACCAGAAGCAAATCCACATTAGTCCCCGATTGAACTTGAAGACGTCACATTAAAATATACGAATAATTACAATCACTTACTACCTTCGGGTCTCACTTTACAACATTGAATTTTGATATGAGCATGATCGGTTACTTCCTTCAAGTATCAGAGAAGGAGCTTGAAGAAATTTTATTAGATTCTTCGCTTTTGGAGGAAAAAGCTTTTCCGGAAGATGACTCTTTTCCGACGGCGTTAATGGATATTGATAAAGCATGGGAGGCAATTTTCTTCGTCTTAACCGGCCATAGCCTCGCTGAAATTGATGAGGTCAATTCGCCTCTGTCCTGGCTGCTTATGAGCGATCATGTTGTCGATGAAGATCTTGACATGGGCTATGGACCAGCACAATATATCACACCGGTCGAGGTAAAATTGCTCAATTCAGAACTAGCCAAAGTATCAAACGACAACTTCAAAGACCGATACGACGGAAGGCAGTTGGATGAAGCCGGTATTTATCCTGAGATATGGCAAGAAGAGAATGCAATGGATTATGCTGTCGACTATTTTGAGCAACTCAAAGCGTTCTATGCATTAGCCTCAGAGAAAGGTAATGCAGTCATCACATTTATCTCGTAACCAGCTAACAGGTCGATCATTATCTAAATTCGTTTGAAAGCGTTTGAAATTGAACGGCGCTTACGCAGAGCACCCCGCCGAATAAAAAGAACAGAAGAAAAATCAGATAAGGGCCGCAGTTACTATCAATTTCGAGAAATGGGAGAGTAAATACTGTCACTCATAGTTGTAACAATAACGGCGCTTGCTTTTTTATTCGCTTCGGGCGACGCCCCTATCAGCTCAGTTTTGCCCTCTTCAAATAGTATCTAATATTTCAAACGAAACCGGCCGTTAGTTACCGATATCTTGCTGGTTCCATGCCCCTTGTCACTGTAAACGTCGAATGAAAATTCCCCTTCCATAACGGTTTCCGTTGCCTTTGTAATTTCAAACTTCCCGTTGGTGGGTTGTCCCGAACTGTTGTAAAGCCCTGAGGCATACTCGACAAACCGACTGGATTTTACGTAGGCACCCAGGACCGGATAGTTACCTGTGCCTCCCGTGTATAGACCATCCGTTCCGACAAAGAAATAGTCATGTTCTGAGCGCTGGATCGAAATATTAATGGACGGATACGCACCTGTCAATAGCGTTGCCCTCACCTCATGTACATAATCTTCTATTCCCTCCCATCTGAATGGCTGCCCATCTATATCTGCTTCTAGGAAATATGCGGAATCTTCCTTTTTTAATTGCCGACTTCTCACAGCAGACAGACACAATTGCTACGATGGCAACGTAAGCAACACGTTTAAAACCAATGAAATTCTTCATGACGAAAGGATTGTTGGAGTAGATTTTTTCTTTTCAAAGCCGGCCGAGATATTTGCACGCCAGCCTACTTCACCGGGATGTAACCAAGGCAGTCCTTTAATCCGGCGAAATAGAGGTCATATAGGTGCAGAATATCTGCGTCGCGTCCCCTGTGTTTTACTTTCAATTTTTTCTCAAACTCCCGGAATTGGTTGTGCAATTCCTCTTTCTCCTCCTCGTCTGTCGTCTTACTTCCCGCGCAGGCCATTTCTATAAGCCTATCGGCATCTCGTTCGACGCTGTTTTTACAGGCGGGTAAACCCATTAAGATCAGACAAATCAGAATGGTAAAGGCATTTCGATTCATAGCGATTTTGTTTTTTGAAAGAATTTTGATCGCACCATAACGACGGGAGTACTGCCCGTCAGGGGGAACGTTACCGGATTGGGTAGAAAAAGCAAATCAGTATGTAATGGTTTCTGAATCATTTATTTCAAACTTTTTGTCAATCATCAATCGATATGCATACACGCCGGCAGGTGCGGAAACGCCCTGAAATGTAGCATCCCATAAGAAGATCTGGTCGTTGTAAACCGCCGGACCACAATCCACCATGGGTCATTCTGATCACACAGTTTGCAAATTTCATCGGAGTGATTTACTTTTTCGTTGAGAAGATATTTTGACGTGTCAGCTTCACTTTGGCCATATTTTCGCGTCCGCCATGGCTTCCTGCCAGATTAATCATCCGTACTTCGGCAAGGCAGCTGCCCTCGTCGCGAACAATGCTTTTGACAGATACAAAACCCGTGTCGTCTCTGTCGAGCCTCACGTTAATGTCGTCCATTCGCGGGTCCCTGCTGTCTTCATCTATGATGTAAAATCTTCCATCCAATACGTTGAGCGCAGGATTGTAAGTGCCTTTGAATTCCACAAACAAACGGCTACCGTCGTAGTCTGTTCCTTCGCCCTTTCCAGTGATGGATATGACCTGGGTTCCACCCTGCTGGCCGGTAAATTCGATATCGAACACGACAGCCACATCGTTATCATCAGCCCAGTCGCATTTCAACTGCATTTGCCATTTCCCGGTAATGTCGGTCACCAGGCGCAATGCACCCCATTTTTCACCAAACCATGATACAGCCGTCAGCGGTATCTGCCGGCAACCCCTGTTGGGCCCAAATTTGGTTTCACACTCCTGGCATGGCGGCCCGCCGTTCGACTGAAAAATGCCCAACTTTCCGTCTTTTGTCTTCAAAACAATTCCGATATGGGAAGCGGCGGCGCTATTTTTTTTCTCGTACCAGTAAAGAATGTCGCCTTCCTGAAGTTTCGCTTCAGGGCCGAGATCCTGAATCGTTACTTTTGACAACTCGGTATCCTCCCGAAACAGCTTTTCCCAAAAATCCACATGCCTGATCTTGTCGGCAGTCAGTGATAGTGAAGGATTGTAGCCCGCCTCTTTGAGAACATTGTACATCAGACCGGAGCAGTCCAGACCGTGGATCTTATACATCTGGCAGCAGTTATTAACAGGCGGCAATAAGCGTTCGGCGTAGTTGCGCTGACCGTACGAATAGCCCAGGCCATGCTGTTCGGGCTCATTAGGCTGGGAGCCTTTGGGATAAACTGTTTCCCTGTTGCAAAGCTTCTGCGCCACCGCGGTGGCTTTCGCCAGGAAGAGGTTCTTCCGTAATTGCGGGCCTGTTTCTGCATTCACTCTGCCACCGTTATAATCCGTTAGAAACTCAGGATCGTTTTCTTTCAAAAATTCCGAAACAATTTCACCGTTGGGCAAAACCAGGTCGTCGAGCGAGTAATGGGTGGATGGAAGAGTCCCGATTTCCTCCATAAGACGCGCATCGTACGGGTCTTCACCTGCCGCTTCGGTCACCATGGGTTCCTGCAATTCCCTTGTACAGTTAGCAATGCCGAGGATCATCAGCGCCGAGAGTACGCCGAGGCCCAGGTTTCTGGTTAATTTTTCCATAAGTATCTGAATTATTTTTTTCTTTGAATAAAACCAACTCCCAATCTGACTCCCGCGTACCTGGCGGCTCCCATACCGGAAAACCCGTTGCCCAGATCGCCTACATTAACCAGATTGTATTTCGCGCTGATATCCATCAGAAACACACCTGTTCGCAGCTCGTAGCCGATCCTGCCACCATAGGCGACGCTTCCGCCTGCAATCTTCTCGCTAAGCTCGGTACCGTCCTGATAGTCGAAAGTGTAGATGTGGTACCCGCCTTCCGGCATCAGGTACAGGCCTTTGAAGGGATAGAGCTTCAATCCCAGATGAAGCGGGATCTCGGTGAATGAAGTCTTTGCATTGAACTTCACTTCGCCGTTCTCCGCATAGTTCCGGGAAACGCGCCACTGATTATAGCCTCCGCTCACCGACACCGCAAAACGCCCCGTCAAATGCAGGTCCAATGCGGCGGTAGCCCCGACGCCATTTTCAAACGCAGCCTTTTCGTCATCCTTCACCCAGTTGTCGTTCCCGAGCATACGCATTCCTTCGGCAGCGATTGTGGCGCTGACCACTGGCCTGCGCCCGGTATCTTTTGGTTTTTCCCTTTTGGGCTTATCCTGGCGTGAGCTCGTACGCTTCTCTTTTTTGACATTGATGCGCTCGCCAGACTGTACCGGTTGCCTGTCGAACGTCTGCTCGCGGCCATCGGCGTACCGGACGCTGGTAACCTCGGTCAGCGACAGTTTCAGGGGACCTTTCCCGGCCTGAATGAACGAATGATAGTAAACGCTTTCAGTGCCGACACTATCAATCTTAGCTTCCAAAACAGTTTTGTTGCGAGTGAAGATAAGGTCTGGCTTCTGGACATTCTGCTGCGCCCACAACGGGGTACAGCCGAACAGGACGAATACTGACAGGGAGATTTTTTTCATGGGATCGGCAAATGGTTGATTGATCACTTTACAATCATATATCCCACTCATTATGAAAAAGGTAACTAAAAAAACTCCTGAAATGTCTGGTCAGGAAAAGAGGTAGGATGTCAGCAGGATCAGGTTGATGACCACGACCATCAAGCCGATCGGCAGGACCATCATACGGTTTTCAAGATTGTATTTTTTGACCGACACAAAGGTGCCGCAGATCAATCCCATCAACACGCCTAGCACCGACCACATGGTGACGGGAGACATGGCCGACGAGGTGTATAGTATCCGGTCGAGCAGGAAGAAAATTCTCCCGGACATTTCACCTATGGGGCCGCTGATGAGAAAGAGAACGCCTACAATGGCGACGAACCCCCAGAAACCTATATTAACATTTTTCATACTAAATGCCCTCCGCTTTTCGAATCCATTTCAATGCGTAGAAATTGCCTGAAATGAAAAGTACCAGGATTAAAAAGAATGCAAAAGGGGACTGCCTCGTCAGATATGGCGAGTCCACCAGCCAATGAAAATCGCCCAGCAACAGACCTACCAAATAGCGAAACCCGCCATAAAAGCCTGCGAAAATAGCCGCGTACCTGGCGAGTTTGAGCGCGTACGCTTTGGTGGGGAAGACTATTTTGACATCCACCGGTATTTCCACCATCCCGTACACCGACGACGCCGATATCCGTAGTTGGTACATTTTGTCCTTGATCAATCGTAACGTATCCACGTTAAGTTCGAATACAACCTCCCGGCTCGACGGGGAAAAGCTATTGAGGATCAATGCATTTTTACTGATAAAAACACCCTCTTCTTCCGCATCGAGGGTTAGTTTGACCTTCATGTAGCCATGATTCTCCATCGTCACCCTCAATGGGACTATCTGGACATCTGTACTCTCAATCCCCGTGAGGTCGATAACCGGCGGATCAATGCGAAATCCCGGCGCAGGCATGGCAGGATCCATGACGAGCAGCATCGTCTGCGCAGAGGCCATGGCGGACTCATCCCCCTCGTGGAGCCCTGATTGCCGCGTGGCCTGGTCTAGAATTTCAAATTCGCTGACCAGCTTTCCCTGCCCGGTTGACCGGAGCCAGGCGTGCAGACATCCATTTTCAAGGTCATCGGCAATCAATTCCCAGATCGCCGGGTTATCGTGTGCCGCAACGACCAGCGCAGCAACATCGGCCATTTTGTGCCGCCCGAGGAAATAGGGATAATTTGGGTCCACGGAATAGACGAATTCCAGAAACCGGGTATTAAGTTTTTCTCCGTCGAGGCCTGCCGACAATTCTGGATGCGCTTCTTCCAGCCACACATTTAAATGATGGTTGCGATAAAGCTCGCGCAATGCATTAAATGACTCGAACCGGTCGCAAGCGGCGTTCAGAAGCGAGACGGCATTGTCGTACCCGGCCCCCTGGAACCGGAAAGGCAGCGCGGAGTTGAGCCGGTAGATTACACGCAGGTAACGCAGTTCCGGGTCCTTCTCATCTTCGATCAGCCGCTCGAACGTGTGTGCCCGGGAAGCACTTTTGGTCAGGATCGTCACAAGTCCCGACAAATACTGCCCTGTCCGAAAATAGTACTGGGCCAGCTCCTTTTTCCTGAAGGAAATTTCACCCAGCTTTTCCAGCGAACCTGCCATTTCGTCCAGCCATTCCACCGTTACGCGGTTCTCTGCCCAGGCTGCGTCGGTCATCCATCTGTTCCGGAACGAATCCTTGTCGGCGGTAACCTTCTCTCGCGGACTGAACCCATGCCGGGTCAGTTCGGCGATCATATAACCTACCGCGGCTTTTCGGTCCATTACGTCCCGCACCGAGGCCAAAATCGACTCAGCCTCTTCGTTTGTGATAATACCCTGATAAATGTATTGCTCCAACTGCTTGTCGATGCGCGCGAGTGGCTCCCAGTTAATCGACGCATGCAACTCATGAACCAGTCGGCTCATGGCACCGGTATCCATCCCGATGGATTTCGCTTCGGCCATGAGGTGCGGGTATTCCATCATCCTGAAATTACCATGATTCACCACCAGCAAGTGCAGCAAATGCTCTTTTAATCCTTCGAGAGAACTCATTTTTTGACAAGATTTAAGAAAACCTGATTTTAACCTGCTGTGTAATCTGCCATTTGTTGCCCGAAAGGCGCAGCTCACCAGGCTCCACGGTATGAATTGTGCTGTTCACTGAACGTAAATCTTCGTATTCGCACGTATTGCTCAGGAAGTATCGCGAGTTGGATAAGGCGTACCGTTGGGCTGCGGCATTCGTGGCAATCCGGAAGAACCCTTTTTGAGAAGAAGTCAATGATAACTCAAAAATGGTTTCGCCATCTTCTTCATCCAAGAGATCGGAAACGGAAAAACCGTCGCCCTGGTCGGCATAACGCGCAAATTTCTTCACCACCTGTGACTTTTGCTCTGTTGTCGGCGTCGAGCGGGCCGAATCGGATTTCGTTTCCGTAACCAGCCTGCTGTTTTTTTCCAACTCATTTTTAAAGGCGGCTTCCAGCAACGCATTGTCGTGGCGCAGCTCCCCCTGTACCCTGCGCATCTCGCCGAGCTCATTCCGCAGCGACTCGATGTCCACCGACGCTTGCTCTTGATTTCCCCTCCAATTCGTGACTGCCGCATGAGCCTTCGAAAGTCCATCCGCGATCTTTCGCATACGTAAAAAAAGCCAGAGCACAAGCAGCAGCAGTATGGATAATGCTGCCATGTAGACGAACGAATAGTCGGGGATGTCAGCCTCATTTTCGCCGCCCTTGGGACTGCCGGACGGTGGAGTTTTAGGTACCGGTTTAAGCTTTGCCAAACTCGCACTCGCGTCAGCTCCTATCTGATCCAACTCTTGCTCGTACCCCGCGTACGCAGGCCATTCCTTCCGCTTTTCTTTCTCAGCTCCGGTGGTTATGCCTGCAAAAACCACATTTCTAAAAGCAGTCAGACTGGAATCGATGCCGGCGGCGGTCGTGTCGATCGGTCTTTTCCGCCACCTTTTCATAAAGTTGTCTGCCCCTGGTATTCCGGAGGCGGTGCCAAACTCCAATAGTTCGTCGGCAGTGCCGCATTTTTCACAACGCTTTTCCTCATCCTTCCCCTGGGTCGCCAGGAATTCAAGCGATGCTTTCAGGATCTTTATGCGGGTTTGTTCGGCAACTTGCGCCCGGATCGGAGGATCGGCCGCTTGGGCTCCCCCAATTAAACACAGCAATAACAGTAAACTACAAAATGTCTTCATTTTCAGATCAGGATTTGGAATCGTTAATAGTTTTCGAAAGCCGGTAAAGCGCGTCTTTCAATGCGTAGAAAAACAGGGACTCTGGCAGCGTCGTCTCCTTGTCCTGCTTGTGCAAATCCTGCAATACCTTCTTGTAGCTATCGTAAATCAGACCTTCGCCATTGTAGATATCCCGGTTCCATGCCAGCGCAGCAAGCGCTTCTTTCAGTCCGTTGACTTTGAAATCACGCAGGAACCTGACGATCTCGTTATTCGCTAACGTCTTAGTCAGGAAACTGTTGAGGTTTTCGAGAACTGCGACATTGACCGCACTGTCTATTTTCACAGTTTCACCGATTAAAAACGGATTCTCCCTGCTCGCTAACCGGGCACCTAACTCGGAGTCGGTAGCGAAACCGGGATGAACGAAGTCGATGTTTTCGTTATAGCGGCCTTTCTCCTCATCACTGGAAAGTGCATACAAAATGGAACCGTTAGCCGTGATCTCTTTGGGATTGGCATTCAAATGAATACGGAAACTGCTTTGGAGGGTTTTACTCGTGTAGGCGCGGATCAGCGACTTCGTAAACGCTTCCAGCTCCGCCGGATCTCCTCCGCACAGCAGCCGGATATACTGGCTGCCTTTGCCGGTAAACGACAAATACCTAGGTAAGGGATAGTCCCTGATTTCGATTAGTTGCGCTAAATGATAGACTATTGCCGCATAATGCAGGTATAACACGATCAGCAGGTCGGGGTTGCCCATTACGATCGAATCGGCAAACCTGAAATTGTCATATTTAAAAAGCAGGCTTATAATATCATCCGCATTCAGGTTGGCATCATCGACCGCCTTCATGAAGTATTTTAGCTCCGTGGGGTTAATGTTGTTATTCTTTTGGTAAACCTGGTAATTTTTGATAAAACCGTTGTCTTTCAGCTTGCTCTTGTAGCCATTGCCCCAGATATCGCTTCCCGCAAACCTGAACGACGTAGTCATATACCTGTCTTCCCTGTTGCCCGCTGCCTCCATGAACATCATTACGTCGGTCGTACCACCGCCAATATCGACGTTCACGACGTTCGCAGTTTCCTGGATATCGGCGTCCGATTTGATCAGAAAGAAGTATGGAGCCACCGACTCAGGCACCGGATCGAACAATTGCGCACCCGATTCTCCGAACACCTCTTTGAATGCATCGCGAAGAATGGCTTTCAACGCAGCCTTATTACCACGTTCCATACTCAGTGGCACCGACCACACCACTTTCAAGTCTGCGGGCTTACCGAGATTGAGCAATGCTTTGGCCCTGATGTGCGTCAGCAGCTGGGTGAGGAACAGGCGGACCCGGCTTTTGTTTGAATCGTCGTTGTTGTTTTCCAGCAACCATTTCAAATTAGTGGTATAGTTGATGTTGGCCGCCGTTTTTCCATCCAGATTTTTCTCTTCCTGATCGATGTAATAGCCGATGTTGATATGGCTGAACAACGATACGCTGCTTTTTTCGACATTATTGAAATTCGCGATCTCGCACGTGGCGGTCTTGAACGGTGCCGAAATGGCGTTTTTCCCTTGCAGAATCACCGGGGGAACAAATTCGCGGCGGATAGTGAGATCGATCGCCGGGAACTGCCCATAGAATCCAAATTTCGTAACCGGATCCTGGTCTGCGCCGGGAGCATTCAGTAGCACCATTTGCTGATCTGCCTCTGTGATTGTGAATGGCTTGGGCAATGCTTCCCCGTTTTGCATGAAAGCCAGGTGCGTATTGGACGTCCCGAAGTCGATCGCGAAGGTAAAGGCGCGGGTGAGGTTTTCACTGCTGAAAACCCTGCCGGTGAAATCCGGGATAATCAGTCCGGTAGACTCAATGAAAGAGTTATCGGTATATGATATTTCCATGTAATCAAACAAACTCCTGATCCGGAAAAACAGGGAGGATGAGGTCGAATTACCCGAACCAATATCCGCAGCGGTAGATCTTTCCTGGACGGTGGCCGATAGCGCATGAGCGTCGGAGGCGAAATTCTGATAGGAGAAAAACCGCAATGCATCCAATTTCTGCTTCTCATTACGTTCGGCCAGCAGAACGGTGTAATCGTTGAGCCCGGTCAGTTTGGGATCACTGCCGGTGACCTGGTAGAACGGATAGATTCCCA
Source organism: Dyadobacter sp. SG02 (assembly GCF_900109045.1). GTDB lineage: Bacteria > Bacteroidota > Bacteroidia > Cytophagales > Spirosomataceae > Dyadobacter. Next base: position 61,245 of record NZ_FNYL01000002.1, on the reverse strand, counting down.
ATCCCGCGCGACATTCCACGATCGTTTTGGCCGCTTTGCTGTATTTTTTGGAGAAAACGATATCCCTTACTGCCCGTCGGTTTTGAATCGGCACCCGCAGGTCCACCGACACGACACCATCCTGCATGGTGATGGACAGCTGCGTTTTCAGTTCTTCCAGCTTGAAAAAATTGAAATATTCCTTTTTTACTGGCAGCAGGTATTTGAAATCGCCATTAAAACCGGTAAAAAACTTGCCCGCATTGATATTGAACGGCATCTCGATCAGGTAATCTTCCAGGAAATCACTGACCGTCACAAATGGATATTTGATTTCGCTGCCTGTATTCCCCAGGGGCAGTTTTCGTTCGTAAAGCGGTACGCCACGGTGAAGGAAATCCGGGATTTTCGTCGACGAGTTCCAGGGAACGCCGGCTTCGATATAGTCACCGGGGATATTCATTCCCTCCACCAGAACCAGGGGCGCCTCTACCGTCACCGGCTCATTCTGATGATTAACCTGTTTCTGATAGGTGGTATTGGTGGTACTGATCAGAAAATCACTGACCCGTCTGATCTTGATCTTCTCTTTTTCCTCTTTTTGTTGGAAAAAGAATACCTCATTGACCATTAGGAATTTTCCGTCGAGATTGGTTTTCAGCCAGTCGTATTCCCCATCGATGGGCATCCTGGCAGCATCCTGATAATCGAGAAATTTGTACTGGTAACCGGATTCTTTCTTTTCGATCTCGCGGATCGTCTTGTTAACATATTTACTGAACGAAGATGCCTTTGTGAAACCATACCGGTACTGCGTGGCCAGCTTGCATACATAATCCACGAATTCCGGATCGCGGCGGTGAAGCGGACGGTACTCGTCCGAAAAGAACGGAACGCCGTCCGAAGTGCCCGGATGTGGCGAAATGAGGCGATCTTTCAGGAATCTCGACCAGTTCGGTGAGGTAAAAAATAATGTGAACGGGGAAGTACCTCCCAGCAGTTTGTTTTCGTAAAAGATTAGGAATATACTGTCGGTATCCGAAAAACGATCAGTCTCCTTATCCCCAAATATCTGTTCAAGCGACCGCGCCAGCAGGTTATGCGGGTGAGCCTCCCCTTTCGCTTTGAGCTTTTCAATGTTTTCGCCCGCCTTCCATTCCTTAAACCAAAGCTTTTTACCAAAGCCTATGTCCGTGTTTTTTGAATTGAACAGCAACTGGAAGACGTCCAGGCAATCGGACACAAGTTGGTGGTAAATGCTCGTCCCTTCCAGGTTTCCGCGGTCGGAAGCGATGATGTTGAAAGCCGTATCGAACAGTTCCAGCCTCGCGAATGGCGAAGGGATGGAAGTTCCGGCTTTGGATGAACTTCTGGAAACCGCAATATCTTCCGGATCGAACCCGGTGGGATCTATCCCCGAACTCGGGCTCCAGCATTTGATTTCATTCGGATTGAATCCTTTGTATTTGCGAAAAATGTAGGGTAAAGTTGTCATTGCGTCAGATCATTGTCGGTAAGGAATCCAGTTTGCTAAAACATTTGGCGGAAATTGTGTGCAGCAGTCTGAAAAACCGCTCCTCGGGCTCGGGATATGTCTTTTTCAACTCGTCTTCGGCTTTGCCAAGCTCTTTTCGGAGAAACGAATCGGAAATACCGCCGTCGGTAATCATGCCCATGATACGGGAAACAGGAACGGCCTTCTCCCGCACCAGGCCATTAAGGTCCTGTTTGAGATTAAAAGGCTGAAAGCTCCGCTCGTTGGTGGACATTTCTTCCAGCCATTCACAATAATGATTCTTGAAAAAATCGGAAAGGGTTTGGTAAAACAGATCGTTAGTCCATTTGCTTTCCAGATCCAGCTCTTTATAAAATGCCTCGTTCCTATGTTTCGGGATCACGTCCAAATGCATTTTCATGGCATAGGTAAGGAGCGTGAGCGGGTACATGACGTTTCGTGCCGTCGCATCGTAGAAATGACGGATGTCTATCACCTGATCCTCTTTTTTGATACCGAAATCCAGATACTCGGTTTGGCCCTTTGGTTTGAAAGCGCCGTCGGGTTTGTTGATGAAATCAATCACTGCGGTGGCGCCTATCAATTCGAGCAAGTGCGCGCTGTTGCGTTGCTCCATCCCACCTTCTTTGTTCTCATACTGCCGTAAAGGCTGATCCCAGAGCTGATAAAAGCAGTTAATGCGCCCCTTGAGATATTTGTGATAATAGGCCAGTGCCGCCTCAGTTTTGGAATTGAAACGATCGGAGTTGATCGCGCTGGCACTGTTGTCCGTCACATTGAAATACGGCATGACGGTCAGCGCGCCGAAGATATTGGGACGAAGTTTTTCCTCGTGCTGCAACAATCTTACCAACTGCGGGAAGCCCGAAGAACCGGTCCCACCAAAAATAGAGCTGATAATGAAGATCCGGTCATGCTCGCCGATGCTTTTCAATACAAATTTAAACTCGTCGGTGTTAGCCAGATTATTGAACACCACGGAGCCTATATTCGGGTTGCCCTTGAAACCCTGATCGAGCCTCAAATGCAATTCACTTTCATGAAAGTCCGCATGGTCCGGCGGGGTATTGTCGTACAGGGCTTCCAGCAAATCCATGTTGATATCCCCAACTAGCTCGTCATTCGGGTCGAGGTACTGGATAAAAGACTTTTCCAGGTTTTCAAATTGCAGCTGAAACGAATCGTCGAGCTTCTCCGAAGAGTTCTGGGCAGTTTTAATAGAGCTTAGCGTATTCAGGTTAGCGTTGAAAAACCCGTCCCGAATCTCCTCACTGGGCCCGTAGCCGCGCTCGCGGATGTACTTATACTTTCCAAGGGCCTGCAATGTTCTGGCCGTATCGGCATTTTTGGCATCCACGTCGATGATGATCGGAACGATCTTGCCTGTATCTTTTACCTTCGTTCCGGCCGCGAGCATCATTGTGAGCGCGCGAACGATCCGGGCACCGGTCCCACCGATCCCGAAAATATAGCTATTTCTGGTCATAAATCGAAGATTAAAATGGCGTCCGCTTCGCGTAAATGGAGAGTTTCTTGAACGCCAGGGAAAACAACAGATAATAGATTGCCGCGTAAAGCAGATTGACTAACGCGAACCTGTATACGAACGGCTCCATATCCTCGGTAACCGCTTCTGCATGGTACCTCGAAAAAAGAAACGCGATCAACAGCAGTAATACGAGGGTAGCACTCCAATGGGAGGTTTTGTCCCATATCGGTCGCATCCGGCCCAACACTACATAAAAAAGAAAGGCGAACAATCCTGCGGCGATGAGCGTGAAAACGCCGACAAAAGGATAGATTTCTTCTGCATATGCGGGGTTCGGATGCGCACCGCAAAGCACTTCATACAACATCTGAAACATAGGACTATTTTTTAACGGGTATAGAAAGGGAAATAAAATTTTCGTTCGGACTTTGGTACGCTTCCCGTACACCGTCGACGAGGTGTTCGAATGCGAATGTTTTACCGGATATTGAAGAGGCATCCAGATCGTCCATAATGGAGAATGCCCGGTAGCGTTCGTTGTATCGCAGCGGCATTGCCAGCCGGATCAGGCCTGAATCTTCATAAAAGTCCGTAACCTCGACGAGGATGACATGACTGCTGCCATCCAAAATTCTCTTTTCCGCGGATTTAAGTTTCTGCTTTTCCACTTCCCGCGCGATAAGTACCTTCCTGATTTTGAATGTGATATTTTTGGAAACCGGGAAAATATTTGAACTTAAATACTTTGGATCCCTCAGCTCGCCAGGCAATGACCCGAGATCTACCCCGATGGCAAAGGCCGCGGGCTTCTTAACGCTGGTTTCCAATTCTTTAATGCCGCCATTATCCGGACGCCAGTCACCCTGTTTTTGATAGGCGAAAAACAGTTGGTGTTGAGAAACCGGCTGATCAAATATTCCGAAATCCAATCGCAGGAACGGGCTGAAATTTCGCAAGCCTTCGAGCTCCCGGTTGAACATAGCAACCTGCTCTTTTCTACCGATCACCCATAAATAATATGGTCTTTTTTGATTGACCAATTTGATTTTGCCATTGCGGTAATTATAGTAATTTCCATTAAAATCGGAATTAAAACCATACAAAGAAGCACAGAATCCCTTCTTTTTCAACCCTCTGAATGTTGATTTCATCAATGCTCTCAATTCGCCCGCGGCCCGTTGCCTGTTGATTTCCGGGTTGCGCCTGACAATGGAATCCGGATAGGACAATATGCAGTCCGAGACAAAAATCGACAGGTCGTCCGGGCGGGTTTTGCCTGCGATCAGCTGAAAAATACGGTGCATATCGGAACTCTTGCTGGAAGCGATCTTTACAGTGGCCATCTGTCGGATAAAGTCCCGGGTTTCGCCCGTAAAGGGAATCGCCTTACCGGCAATGTAGTAAATCTGCATCGGCTGCGCCGGTGTGAGCCTGCTTCCTTCGATGTCCACCATCATATTGGCAATGTCCCTCACAAATTCGGTTCCACCCTTGAAATAACCTTCCATACTGGCAGAAGTCTCCATAAAGAAATGGATTTGATCTACCTTTTGCGGGGCGGCACGATCCTTTTTATGTGCCGCTTTCTTTTTGGTTTCATCGGTACATCCCAAAACAATAACGAAAAGTACCAGGAGCTGCAAATGCTTTATCATAATAGAGGCTGGTAATAAAGACCTGTTTTTACTTTAATTCCAACCATTCGAAAAAGGTAACAGAATCGAAAAGATAAATTCCGGAGCAGCGCTTACCTGAAAGCGGCCTATTAATTCCAGTCAAACAGAAAAGGTAACAGACAAATTTTCACAGGTTTCTGAAAAGCCTTTCTTAGGCTTCCGAAATAAGTTTTTTGTCGGCGTAGAAATAATTTAATATTTCATTCACCCGAATCAAATAGTTTTATTTCAGATATTTAGCATTCACAAACCCGTTCCTCATCAATAATGAAAAGATTTTTACAACTTGCAGGCATACTCCTGCTTGTCTGGGCTTGCCAGACAGTTCCCGACCCAGCGGAAAAATCCTACTACATCAGCGCCTCGCAATACGATAATGCAAAACATAATGAAGCGTGCTCATTTCGGTATAAAATCGATAATTCATACCGCAATCTCACCAGCCAATTGCAACAGCAAGCCGTCAGGGCTGCGTTCGATCTTTGGCAGAATGCGAATCCCAATATTTTATTCCTTCAAAAACAGGACGGGCTGGTAACAGAAATCAATATAGGTTTTGGAAAACTCACCGAAGAAGACCGGAAAGATCACAAAGCGACCATAGGTCTTTTGCGAGGTAATTTGGAAAGCCTATCCAAAGTTCTCCTGAAAAAAAATAATACGACGATTTTGCTGGACGAAGATTTTGCCTGGGACACGCACTCCATTACACGGGTGGTGGCCTATCATATCGGCAAATTCCTCGGACTTTCAAATTCAACCGAGACCTCTTCATTGCTTTATCCGCTATACATTGACCAGTCACTCCGCCTTACCGTCAACGATTCAACGGAACTAAACAGGCTATATAATGTGCCTTGTGAAGGAGAATGCCGGGACTTCCTCCCGCAGACTTTGAAACTGCATGGAATGGCCGCCAGGAGCATTCGGATAGATCAGCCTGGAAAAATCACTATTACGGGCTCGGGCAGTTTATACACCGGCCCTTTCTTGAAATGGAGCACGTCGGATGGCCTCGCAAAAGGACTTTTCAATTTTTCTATCGATGCTTACAACCTTGTCCCGGATTACAATCATGCCGCATTAATTTACAAACTGAACAACGAACCAAATTGGCGCCTCTGCAAAAGCAAATGCGAATTTGAAACAGACGGGGTCAGTCAATGCCTTGACCTTACCCTGGCGATAAATGACAACGACACACTCAATAACGAAGGTACATACAATGTAATAGTAGACTATAAAAAGTAGCGCAAGATGAGGCTCAGTTTTGTCTGGATCGCCCTTTTTTTCACCGGGATCCCACACACCGGTCGCGCACAAGCGCCCTCCTATCTGCTGCATTGGCGCGAAGCGGAACGGCTTGCCGGTAACGGCAAATATCCTGAAAGCCTGGTGTTATACGAAAAAGCGTTGGATCAGGTCCGGAAATCGGATCCTGTGTGGGCGGCCAACTTGTGTAACGATATCAGCAGCGTACATTATGGTCTTCACGAGTATGAGATCAGCTTGCGGTATTGCCGCGAAGGAATCGCTTATCTCAAAGCCAGCCGGACACCGCCCGACTCGATCTACTTCAAAATCTATTCGAGCCTAGGCACCATGCACAACAGCCTTAACCATCCCGACTCCTCGTCATATTACTTTATGGCGGCGGATCGCGTAATCGAAAAGGAGCCCGCACTGGAATCACAGATTCCCTCGTACATTCTGCATCACTACTTGCACCAGGGAAGGTCGTTCTGGGCGCTGCACCGCTATCATCATAGCATTTCCTACTTCCTGAAAGCGCAGAAACTGTCTGAAAAATTTCACCTGGACTCCGAGCGGGACTACATTCAAAGTAGTCTGGCGGAGACCTACGACCTGCTGGGCCAGCACGAAAAAGCATTGATATTCAGACTGACGGCCGCCAGTCATTCCACAACGGACTTAGTCCGTAAGCAGGGCCTATTTTCTGGTGTTGCATTTACCTACCAACGGCTTGGCATGCTCGACAGCGCCCTGCATTGGCAAAACCGTTCGGAGGAACTGCTCCTCCGGCAAAGCGGGAAAACAAACCGCAACAAGCAGCACCACATTGAGTTATTGCTTCTGAAAAGCATCATCCAGCGTCAAAAAAAGCAGCTCGGGCCTGCCAGGAAATTACTGGTGACCGTAGATCGTCTACTCAAAGCCTACACCGAGGAAGACCAGCACTATTACGCCACCTTCCTGCTCATCGAAAAAGGCTTGATCGCACGCACTACTTTTCGCTACGAAGAGGCCGGACGACTATTTTCACAGGCGTTCTCGAAAGCTACTATGCCGGGCGGGCAGGAAAGCAACCCCGATAGCAGGCCGCCGAACCCACAGGTTGCATTGCTGGCTCTTCAACTCAGCGCTTCTACTCTGTTCCAGCAATACCGGGAGTCTGGAAAGCTCGGCTACCTCACCGCCAGTTTCGACACTTTCGGCAAACTCGTCCGATTGAAAAAATCCATGTACTTCGATGCGGCGGAGGATGTCAGTGATCGTCTGGTCCTCTCCTACGAAAGCTATGACCTTTTCCGCGAAGCTATTCCGGCGGGGTACGCCTATTACCAATCCCGGCCGTCAGCGGAAATCCTGCAAGAGCTTTTTGAATGGTTTGAAGACGCCAATGCCGTATATCTTTATGACGTACTCCGCAAAAAAATGACGGGCCAGGTGCAAAATGCCCACCTCTCGGAAGTCAAATACCAGAGCAGCGCCAAGCTGACATTTCAGACCGTTCAGAAGCAGCTAGGCAACAAATCCGCGTTCCTTTCTTACAAATGGTTTGGAAATCAAATGTATGCGATCGTGGTAACACGCGATACCACGCAGCTCGTCAGTTGGCAGGTAAACGCGTCGCAACTAAAACTATACCTCTCTGATTTACAGGCACAATTCAGCAATAATCCGGGATTTGGCAAATATCTGGGCTCGTCATCAGCCATCGGCTGTTACCGCACACTGATCGAACCGCTGAGGCAATGGACGGCAGGTAAGAACCAGCTGGTCATCGCGCGCGACTGGCAGTTCAATTTCCTCCCGTTCGAACTGCTCGAAACGGGGAAGACCGTGAACGACTACCTGGCCAAAACCCTGGCTATTTCCTACACTTACTCGGCTTCGTTCTTTTGGCAGCATCCGTTTCACATCTTTGCAGATCCCGCCCCGGAGCGCAGCAAGCGGAACCTGGTCATAGCCCCTTTTGTGAAAGAACAACCACTTGCGGACACTACCTGGAAACACGTGTCGAGCCTTACGGATATTCTGCAAATTCGGGGAAGAAGGCTTTGGGGAAGCCAAGCAACCAAATCCAGACTCATGCAATCCGGGTTTCCCTACCACATCATCCACTTTGCCACACATGCCCAGTCATCCGACGATAACCCGGGGGATTCTTTTATCCAATTCTTCCCCGGAATCGATGACAGGCTCTACCTGGACGATTTGTATAAACTACCGTTACGGTTTGCCAGGCTCGTTGTGTTAAGCGCCTGTTCGGCAGGCAAAGGGAAAAACCTGCGTGGGGAAGGTAACATTTCGATAGCACACGCCATTGCCCAGGCAGGATGTCCTTCGGTGATCACCACTACCTGGGAAGCTAACGACCAGGTGATCAGTTTCATGACAAATCAGCTGCACCAGTATCTTGACAAGGGATTTTCCATCGATATGGCGTTGAAGAAAGCAAGGCTCGACTTTTTCAATAATGAGGAATTACGAAAGTTCAGCCATCCCTATTATTGGGCCAATCTTACGCTGATTGGGAATAATCAGCCGGTTTTCCCTGTGCCGACCATGCCCGGCAGTACGCCGTTGGTTGCCGTGATCTTCATTTTGGTGGGATTGGCGGTGGCGGTGAAGATTTATTTCAAAAGGAAGGGAACGCCGGATGAAGAACCAACCATGGTATCATAAAAAAGGCCGCACCCACTGTGCGACCTACGATACGCGATTCCTGGCAGCTTGCGGCGACTACTTGCAGTTTGGCAGGCCATTGCAATTTGATTTCGGCGGTTGCTCATCACCCCCTCCTTCGACATGCATGACCGGTGCTTCCGGAGCGATTTCTTTTTCTGAGCAACTGAAAGTAACCATTGCCAACATAACCAGTGCGAATACCTTTTTCATGTGAAATGTGATTTGAGCTGCTGCCAATCTCGACAGGTGCTAATCGAGGGCTGCGGCCGATCACAATCCCTCCCAGGCGAGAGGAAAAATTTCTAAACCCGCGAAAAAAATCCGGAGGCCCGTTACGTTTCGGAAAACGGCAGGTATAAACGGACAAATAAGCCCAACTCGTGTATGAAGCATTCTTATACTGACCGTGAAATCATTGAAGCATTACTCGCCCGCAGGGAGCGCGAAGTGAATGAAGCAACCGAAGCGCTTTATAATCAACATCACAAGATGATCACTCAGCTGATATGCACCAGTGGCGGTAACCGGTACGATGCCGACGATGTGTTCCAGGATTTGCTGGTGGCATTCCTGCATAATGTGTGGTCGGGGCAATTCAGGTTGAAGGAGAATGCGAAGCTGAGCACTTACCTTTACGAAATCGCTAAAAACCTGTGGTACAAGAAAATCCGTAGCCGCAGCGCCTCCACGAGCCGGGAACTAGCCTACATGAAGGATTACGAGGCACAGACACCGGACGCACCGGACGCAATGCAGCAGTTGATTGCGGCCGACGAGGATGCGTGGAGTCTGAAAATTTTCAGACGGCTCGGCATAGAAGCGCAACAGCTTCTGAAAGCATTTTACTTCGAAAAGCTGAGTTTGAAAGACATTGCTGTAAAGCTGGGCTACCCGAGCGACAATGCTGTAAAAATGCAGAAACACCGGACTTTGAGAGATTTGAGTAACGAAATCAGAAAATGTAAAGGACTATAAGCCATGAAAAGACCAACCGACCGGGAAGAAGAGCAAGCGTGGATTGAGCGGTATGCGCTGGGCAAAATGCCGCCCGAAGAAATGCGCTTTTTTGAAAATGAATTAGTAAACGATCCTGATCTGACACACAAAATGAACGAAATAAAAACATTGCATCGAGTAATGCAGGAGGCCTTTCTTCAGGAACAGGCCCTGGAAACACTCAGGAAGTTGCAGTCGCGCAGCCGCATAAAGCGACGGTCTGTTACCATGGTGCGTTACATTGGCTTCGCCGCTGCCGCCTGTGTGGCCTTTATGGCCTATCTCAGTTTCAGCATGCCGCGTTTCCCGGATTCCGAGAATGATTTTACCGTGGTGAGAAGTACCAACAAGACAACGATGCCGCCTGCGCAAAGACAGGTTTTCGATCAGTTCTTCGAAGGACAGGCGCACATTGTGGAGGGACAGTATGTAATGGCTGTCAAAAACTTCGAGACGGTCCTCGAATCCAACGACCTGCGCCCCTATTTCAAAGAAGCTGCGCAATGGCACCTGATCGTGGCCTATCTGAAAAGCGGGGATTTGTCCAGGGCGGAAATATTATACAAGCGTTTCGATAATTGCCTGGAATGCGAATACCATGTAAGCACCCTCAACAGATGGAAAATATGGTGGCAAATCAACGTTCAGAAACTCACGTCATAACTCCCCTATCAGTAACATGCGCCAAATTTTCAGCGATTTTTCTCCCAGCCTGGAACAACTTTTCGCGGGAGCTGCCGCACAAACCCCGGCAGATTTATTCCAGTTCACATCGGGAATTTTCGAGCACAAGATTATGCAGGAAATTCGAAAGCTGCATTTCGTCCAACGGGATGACGAACACGCACTCCTGACTGAGACAATCGTAGAACTTTCGTCGATGCTTGGCACTTTCCGCCCTCGTTGGGGAAAAATCAAAAAAGTGCACATTGCCGACCAATTGGCCGGGCTGGTGAAAGCCACCAAATGGAAGCTCGAAATGCGGGGCTATCGCTACTCAGTAGAAACGACCACCCGATTTGCCGGACAAGGTATACTGCTCCTTCCTGCGCTGGGCGAATTATTGGAGCAAATAAAAAATGAAAACACGAAACTGGTCAACCATCTGCTCGTGAAACAGGTACTGCAATGGCCTGTCGACTATCCCGAAATCACCGAACGTGCCTTACGCTCCGTGATAACCCACATCCGGCGCCCGGAACGCTCGCCTCAAACGATATTCTCCTGGAACGATCGGTACCAGCTGTCACTGCAACGTCGCTTGATGGAACCTCATTTATTTGAGCAAACAGAGATATTTGGCTGTCTGGTCAAAAGTTACGTGAAGGAAAGGACTATCCGGAAAATCAACGGCAAGCTCCGAAAGTTCGTTGAGTCCCAGCTAAGCCATGACGAAAAGGATCAGCAGGCAAAGGACATCATCCAGAACGCATTTCTGTATTTCCTGGAAAAGCGCCAGGATTATATCGACAAGGTTTTTTATGTAGACAAGAAACTCCATTCCTATATTTTCGAAATCATCAAAAACAGGAAAGAAATCCGCAAAGTCCGAAAGGAAGAGGCCCAGAAAGAAATTGACTATCCGTTTGATGCGTGCGTCGACAGCCCGATCATGTCGGAAGAGCAGCAGGTTGTTATTAAAAAGCTGCTGGAATGCATTGAAACGCTGGACGAAGAATGTAAAGAGTTGATCAGGAAACGATATTTTGGGGATTATGCGGCTCCGCTTTCTTACAATGATGTTGCACAACGGATGAATAAGAATTCCAAGACCATCGAAAAACGTGGCAGGAAATGCGAAGAGGAACTGAGAGACTGCGTAATGACTAAAACAAAACGGCTGGGCCTGCGCCCCTACTGATATGGAAGAATCCCTGAAAACAAGGCTTATACTGGCCGCCAGGACAGGTCGGTTGACAGAAGAGGAATATGAGTTATACCTGCAACTGCTGGAAGAAGACCCCGACTTTCGGGAACAGGCAGAGTGGCAGGACTTTTTGGAAGAAAGCCTTCCAATAGCCCGGGACGCGGCGCTTTACGCAGCCGCAAAAAACTATTCGTATACGGAGCGGAAGCCGTTTTATAGCAAGCACCGGTATGCGATTGCCGCCGGAATTGCAGTGCTGCTTGTCGCGGGCCTGGGGCTCTATTTCGGGTTGAGCCCGGCAACGCCGGAAATGGTTGCAGCGCGCAAGATTGATCTTTACAGCGGTGACAACAAACCCGAGGGCCAGCTAGGTTATGCCGAAGGAGATATGCCCGCAGACGAAGTTTCCCTGAAATGGTGGAAATCACCTGACCAGGAAAGCCGGATCAGCTACCTGCTTTGTGCTGACACACTCAATGTCTACTTCCGCGAACCGGCCGACACGGTTACTTTCAACGCAACCTATAAGCTGACTTATTTTACGAAAACACAGGAATATCAACTAGAATCGAAGGATAAAAAGAAAATACCATTGGAAAACTGCTCCGCCGAACCGAAACCACTCCTTCCATGAAACTAAAATCTCTCCTCCTCTATGCATTGATTTTTACCAATTACCCGCTTTATGCTCAAAATAAGGAAAGGCTTCCCTGCAATTGCGACGCGCTCCTCGAACCCCAAAAACGGTACTTTGAAAATGAAGCACAAGCCGATTCACTCATGCGTGCGTACGTGAAACAGCTGTGGGCATTTTCCAGGATCAAAAAGATAGACGATCCATTCATTATCAGAGAAGCATTTTGTGAATCCCCGCTTTCTGAAATCTGCCCGGATGTACTGCCCGATGGCAGCAAACGGTCAATACGCCTGATTTTATACAACGACCGTTTTCTGAAAGGGCTCAATACAAAAAAACAAGGGGTGACGCTGGTCGACAAACACGTGCTGCTTCATGAAATAGGCCATCACGTACTTGGGCATCATAAAAATGCCAGGAGTATCGAAGCATTACAGATCCCGTATCGGCGGGCCAAGCCCGACCCGAAACTATGGCGCAAATATGGTGTGAACAATCCAATGGCCCAGGAATTCGAGGCCGATATTTATGCGGTATGGGCGTTGTCTAAGCTCGAACCGTCATTTCGATTGGATGACTTCATAGCCCAGCTAAATAAGGCGATGATTAACAATCTGGACGCCTTCGCCAAACACAGCGACCATCCGCTGTTCAAAGACCGGATCGAAACCATGAGAAAATACCAAGCGCAACTGGCCGGATCGGCCGGGAAGAAGGTTCCCCAACGCTACTTCGCAGACATTGCAAGCACCGCTTACCTCGCATTATGGCCCGAATCGTATATATATGACCTTTCGCTGAATGCAGGCGTTTCACTCGCCGGCAAAACGAGCTTTTCGACGGGTGGTGAAGAGGTGGAGGGGTTTCTTTATCCGGTTAGCGAATTTAAAAACTATCACATAGGATTTTCCATCGACCGCTTTCGCTGGGACAAACCGCTGCAAACCGGGCTGGATGTACAGTGGTCGAGCCACCAATATGGTACGAAGGCGGCGACGGCCGACGGCTTTCGGCTCGTTGAGCAGCTTCGGGTAAACTATATAACATTTTGCCCGAAAATCACCTGGAACAGCATTGGTGGCAGCAAGCAACAATCTCTTCATTCTCTACGCGTGGGTTTTCTGGCTGGCGTAGGGCTTAATGCGCGTATTCCGCTGGGAGATGTACGATATGTGAACCACATTTCAGGCGTAGCTACGCCCAAACTGCTTTTCTCGGCAGGCCCCAAGGTTACCGTCGGAGCTGCCGTCACCAGAAAATCCTTCGTCGGACGTGGTGTAAAAATACTTTTCAGCTACGATCCGCAATGGATACGACTGCAAACCGACTCCGATATACGCGCATTTTCCCATAACCTTGAATGTACGTTGCAGTACACATTGAAGCGATGGTAATTTTTTAAAATTCTGCCGGCATTTTGTTACCTGCCGCCGTTCGGGAGGAATAAATAGACAAAACAATTTATTCCTCCTGCTCATGTTCAAGACTATTACGATCTCCGTTACATTGTTCCTGACAGCGTTCGTTTGCTTCGCTCAGGAAACCATCACAAATCCCAGTGTCATTTCGATGACCAAGGCCAAGATTTCAAAGGATGTAATTCTGGACAAAATCAAATTCGGCCCCACCAAATTCAATATGTCCACGCCGGGCCTTATCGAATTGAAAAAGGAAGGCGTCCACGAGTCGGTAGTCGACGCGATGATGCTGGCTTCTTCCCCGATGCCTATGATACGAAACCAGGATGTGATCGATATGCACATCGGCGGCGTCTCGCGGACGATTATCACTAAAAAAATCCAGTATTCTGACACCGACTTCAGCCTGACGACGGAGGCATTGATCAACCTCAAAGCCGCCAAAGTCCCCGACGCACTGGTAAAAGTAATGATGGTTCCCAAGCGTGCGCAGCAGCAAAGCACCAATCCGAACCTCATTGCCGGAACATTGCCGCCCCATCCCGAGAACTTTCCCGTACCTGCGCGCGGCAAGTTTTCTGAACCGGGAATTTATTATGAAGAATTCAAAAAAGGAGCGCCTCAATACGAACAATTGGAGCCGACTACGACGAACCAGACCCGTAAAGGAACTGTGGGGGAAGCATTCCTGAACCAGGCGACTTCCGGCGTATCGGGTACCACCCAGCGCGTAGGTTTGGCCAATCCAAGCGCCAATTTCGTCATCGAAGACAACAAGCCCGTATTTTATATGGTATTTAGCGGCGCTAACCGGAAAAATATGAACGAAGTCGCTGAATCCATTTTCGAAGGCGTGGCAAGCCCTAACGACTTCACGCTGCTGCGCGTCAAGCCGAGCAACCGCGGCCGGGAGTTCGTGGTCGGGAGGGAATCCGCCTACACCAGCGAGACGGGATTCGGAGAAGGTGCCATTCCTTTCCGGTTTAAAAAAATCAGCAATACATTGTACAAAATTTACTTCGACCAGGAGATATCGGCTGCCGAATACGCCTTCTTTTATAACAAGGGAAGCGAGTTCACGTCCTCCATCAAACTCTATGATTTCTCGCTGCACAACAATGTGAAATAGCGCGCTATACACGCCTAGTTCAGTTTTTCAGCATATGCCCTCCGGCAGGAACAACTCCTGCCAGCGGAATTCCTCTGTCTTTTTTTAAACAATTATCTCATCTACCTTATGAAAAAAATCATTATTGTACCTGTCCTTCTTTTTGCATTCTGCCTCCATGCAGTAACGGCCAACGCCCAGGCATTTCAGAAAGGCACCAAGCTGATCGACGCCGGCTTCGAAATCCAGGAATCTTTCGACGAAAGCGTGATCCCAGTATTCGCCAACTTCGAAGCAGCCGTAAGCGACGACATCGGCGTGGGTGCCAAAGTGCGTTACTGGACAAAATACGACGTCAACAGCATGGTCGTACAAGCTACCGGCAACTACCATTTTGGCAGGATCATGAAGCTCAATACTGACAAGCTCGATATTTTTGCCGGGTTAGGGCTGGGTATCAACAGGTTGTGGGTTAGCGACTTTTCCGAATATTCGGAAAGCGTATTCGTGATCAGCCCGGGCATCGGCGCGCGGTATTTCTTCACGGAGCGTTTCGGGGTTACCGGTAAACTCGGGCTCGACACTTACCGCTACGACTACTACGACGACTATGCTTCCCGGTTCACAGACGCGAGTTTTACGCTGGGTGTCTCATTCAAATTCTAATGCCCGCAGCAGGTACCCGCGCATTTCCTCTTTTATCGTAATAGATTTCAGCACATCCGGAAAGCACCTGCTTTCCGGCATGTCTTATTCCCAATTACGTATACCAAAAAGCGTTCACAGCTCATTCCAACATCTTAAACGACTACATTATGAAACTTAAATGCACATTAGCGCTCGCCGCTATACTCTCGTTTGCCATCGGATTCACCGGATGCAAAAAGGATGGCGATGTGGTGCGGATACAGAAAGTGGTCCCACAGAAAATAATTGACGATCTTAAATCCAGGGGTATGATCATCAACGAGGGAACAAAACCACCTACTCTCGACGACGCGTATTTCATGTCTCCCTACGAGTTGCTCTCCCCATTTGGCCCCGACGACGACTTTGAGGTGGGTGACGAGGCCAGCGACTATTACTATAAGTTTTATGGACAAAATGAGAAAAATGAAGTCCTGTACGACTATATGAGCGCGCAAGGCGGAGATCACGGAGAGGCGCAAGGTGCTTTTATCGCGGGAGACGGGAAAAAATTCACTATTTTCTCCGAGGAAACCAGTGTAAGCTCTGGTATTCCCAATAAAAGCGTAACCATTATTTCAGGCGAGCTAACGTCCAAGGGCATCCGGAATTTCCAGTATGCATTTGTCATCAAAGAAAAAGACGGGGACGACGACGATGAAGTGCTGGTGGCCGTCAACAAAGGCCGGGTCTGGATTGATGGCGACTATATTTCAGAAACCACCAACTACCTGCGTACCGCGGGTTCCGGCGTGCAAAAAAGAGCTTCTTTCGAAAGATCAGTCCGGTCCCGGAAATGACCATGTAAAGCTTTTGTCAACAGCGCAGAAAGAAATAAGTCATCGACAGTAAAAAGTTGGTGACTTATTTCTTTCTGCATGCTAACTTTAACGTTCGGATTTATGATCCCTACCCTCTGTCCTCTCTGTGTTATCAAACTGAAATTGCATTGAAATACCGTCTACTCGTTTTCCTCTTTCTGTGCCTGTCACTCTCTGCGCATGCGCAAATACCCGTCGATTTCCAGTTTTGTACCGGTACCGGCGAGCTCTGTGTGACACCCAGCGATTCGACTTACGAACTTTGTCTTAACCTGAAACCTGGTTTTTGTGACTCTAAAGAATACGAAATCAGATGGGGCGACGGCAAAACGGAGCGCGTCACGCTCACCGCCGAAAAGAAAGCCACGCACATTTACGACCTCAGGCAGTTTGCCAAGAATTGCAGTGATGCCGAAATCGAATACAACTTCAATATTCGCGCAGTGAGCTGCGGGAATGACAATAAGGGGTATTTACTGATTTTCAAGAAAAGGCCGGAAGCCCGGCCGGTGATCGACGCAGCTTGCGCCGGCGCTACCGTGACGATCAGGAACCAGAGCTGCCCCACGTACAATGTCGACTTTCTCTGGGAATTCAGCGACGGCAGGACCAGCACCGACACCTACCCTTCACTTTCTTTTACAGACCCTGCGAAAACATACAAAGTGAAACTGACAGCCACCTCCAAAGTTTGCGGTTCCAGCACCGCAGAAACGGAGTTCAGGCTCGCCAAACCGCCTGTTGCGGATTTTAAAGTGTCGGGCGTGTCGGTCATTGAAAAAGACACGGTGGTATGCTTGTCCGGCGGCGGTGTCATCGACCTCGACGGCAGCATTTCGCAGGACGAGTCCGGCTACGACTGGTACATCGAAGGCGGAAAATTCACTTATCAGGGCAATACCAAACCCAGTGGCTCGGCCGTAAAGATCAAACTGGAAGAGGCAAAGGAGTACACTGTCACGTTGACGGTAAACAACAGCTGCGGCAGCAGAAAGATTACCAGGAAATACAAGGTAATCAGCACTATGGCTCCTTCCATTACGCCGCAGCCGGACGTCTGCGAAGAAATCACATATAAGGTGGGCAATCCCATTCCTGGCGCGGTTTATACGATCAACGGGACCGCATTCTCTCCCTCACAGGAGATTCCCGTGAAATTTGCATCCGCGCCTTACATTGTCGTCGCCAAAGTCCAGAACGCCTGTGGTACGCAAATAGCAAGCGATACTTTCAGCGTTGCACCGGCGCAACCGGTAAAAATCGTATCTATTCCCAAAGACACACTGGTTTGTACAAGCTCCGGGCGCATTTTGCTCACCGCCACCCTGCCGGGTGGGGAGTGGAGCGGAGGTTCCATTGAAACCGCTAACGGGCAGAGCTACTTCATGCCCAAAACGCCCGGCAATTTCACCGTCACTTACACACGCGGTACGGGCAAATGCGTGATGACCACGTCTGTGAAGGTGTTTGTTGAAGGCATTGAGGCGACGGCAGATAACAAATCCATTTGCGAAGGTACGGCCTGGATCAAGCTTTCCGGCACGCCGGTGGGCGGTCAATGGACAATGCCTTCCTGCCCGGGCTGTATTAAAGGAGATACCTTGTTTACCGCAGGGTTATCCGGGGACGAATTCGACATCCGGTATAGCGTTGCGAGCAAGACCGGCTGCAAGGCGGAAGCGCAAGCGAAGGTGTCTGTCGGTAGCCCCAAAGCGGACTTTTCCATTCAGGACGGTTGCACAGGACAGGCGTCTAAGCCGGTCAACACCTCGTTGCGGGCAGAAGCTTATGTATGGATGGTCAACAACAGGGTCATCGCCAGCGAGGCTATTCCGGAGCTACAACTCCCTGTCGGCAAGCAGACGATCACACTGATCGCGCGTGCCGGTTCTTGCGCCGACACAATCTCGCGGGAAGTGACCATTACCAGCCCGCCCGCTAAAATCAGCTTTACGCCGAGCGCAACAGCCGGGTGTGCCCCGCTGAATGTGTCGTTCAATATCAATGGTAAGGCAGAGCCCGGCATTGAATATGTTTGGAAAGTAAATGGCCGGACTGTTTTCACCGGGTTCCAGCTGCCCTCCAGAATATTTGAAAATACAAGCAGAAAAGACTCCGTCTACCAGATCAGCGTAGCATCCGACAATGCCTGCGGAGGGCAATCCGAAACAAAAGAAATAACGGTACGGCCCGGCACGCGGGCGGAGATCGGCGTCGACTCGACCATGCTCCGGTGCACCCCTGCTTCGCTACTGTTTTCCAACCGGTCTACGGGTCACGACAAAAAAACCTCTGTATGGTCATTTGGCGACGGTACCACGCTGCCATCCGCCGACGCAACCGTTTCCCATTTATTTTCAACCAAAGACAGCGCTACTACGTACACTGTCAGGCTAAAAGTTGCCGGCGAATGCGGACCGGACGATGATTCGGTAGCGATCCGTGTGTATCCCTCCACGGTAAAAGCTTTATATACGATTTCCAAGTCGGAGGTATGCCCTGGCGAAATCGTGCAGTTCAAAGATGCTTCGGTCCCAAAACCTGTTCGCTGGCTATGGCGCTTCGGCGACGGCACCATCGCCACCATTGCTAATCCCACACACACGTTTTCCAAAAGCAAGAGCGAGTACAAAGTAACGCTCATCGCATATACGGACTGCGGTTCCGACTCTACTCAATTAACGATCAGAACGACCGAAGCGCCTGCCGGGACTTTTGAAAGCCCCGCGCTGGCCTGCGACAATTCCGCAGTGAAATTTGCCAACCAGTCGCCCCCCGAGTATGGATTTGTATGGGATTTCGGCGACGGCAGTCCGCTCGATTCGCTTAGCCATTCACCCGAGCACCGCTATCCCGGTGCGGGGACCTACCAAGTAACTTTGAGCGTCTTCCGCAATACCCAGGCGTGTAAAGTGGTAGCCAAAAAAGCTGCAGTTACTGTCGTATCGCCCGCCAGGGCAGATTTCGGTTTCTCCGGTGACTCGTTGTTCTGCGCCCCCGGTCCGGTCGTCATGGTCAACCGTTCCGAGCAGGCCGACCGCTATTTGTGGTATTTCAGCGACGGGCGTACCGCCGAGTCACGGGAGCCGGCCCTCCCTTTTGAGCCAGGCATATACGATGTTAAACTGGTTACGGTAAAAGGCGGGGTTTGCATGGACTCAACCGAACGTGCTGCGGCATTTGTCGTGCAGAAGTGCCAGGTAGACATCCCACAGGCATTTACCCCCAACGGCGACGGCATCGGTGACCGCTATACGCTGTTTGGCGCCGGTATTAGTGAGATCAGTCTTTTGCGGATCCGAAACCGATGGGGAGAAATTGTTTTTGAAATGAAAAACGCCCAACCGGGAAGCCAGAAACCCGGCGAATCGTGGGACGGCACTTTCGGCGGTAAGGAAATGCCCGCCGATATGTACGTGTACGAAACCGAAGTGCGCTACATTGATCAAAAGAAATCCGAAAAACTACGGGGTAACCTTTACCTGACTCGCTAACACTTTATGAAGAAAATTCTACTTTTTTCCGGTGTGATATGCTGCATGCTGGGTTCTGTTCAGGCGCAGTCGCCGCAATTTTCCCAGTTTTACGCAAACCCCATTTACTCCAATCCAGCACTTGCCGGAGATGCCGGAACGCCTCGCCTGATCGCCAATTACCGTAATCAATGGGCCACCGTGGGTACCGCATTCCAGACTGCCGCGTTCTCGTTCGATACCTATGCCGAAGATCACCAAATCGGCCTGGGTGTCCAGGCGCTTCACGACCAGCGCGGGAGCGTACTGAAAAGCGATCAGGTTTCGGCCCAGTTTTCAAAAATGGTGTACCTGGACGGGCAACAAGAACTCCGGCTCATCGGCGGCGGCCAGGCCGCGTTTGCGATGAACCGATGGAACGGCGCCGACCTCACCTTCGTCTCCGATTTCCTGGGAAGCCCCGATCCGCTTTCTGGAAGCGCCATCCAGCAAAATCGGCTCACCTTATCGGTCGGTGGCATTCTTGAATACCTGCCCCGGCACGAAGACTACGCATCTTACTGGATCAGCGGCTCTTGGCACAATATTGGCGTCAACAGCCCCGTTAGCATCGACCACCAGCGGATCAATGTTCAGCTCGGCTCCAAAATACCAATTGGCATTCCGGCCCTGTTTGGCAACAACCTGGGTAGTGACCTTAGCCGCGAAAGCGCGCTGAACCTGGGAATGCAGGTGAGAAAACAGGGAAGCTCTCGGCAATTGGAAGTCGGCTTCAACCTGATATTCTCCCCTTTGGTAATAGGTGCATGGTACCGCGGGCTGGTCTGGGGAAGCTCCCGTCGCGACGCAGTGATCGGTACCGCCGGATGGGCTTATGGCAATATCCTTTTTCAGGCCAGCTACGACCTGCCCGTATCATCACTCGGCCCGGACACCGGTTCATTTGAAATATCGGTTTGGTACGGCGTGGACGCACTGTTCCGTTTCGCCGGCAGAAGAACGACCGATCGCAGGGCGCGTAAATGCCTGCGGTATTGAGAAAATCCGTTATCTTCTCCCAATGTCCAGACTGCATTGAAAACCCATTTAAGGTAACTAAAAGCAGATTAACTCTCGCGGCGGGCGTGCGGACTACCTACAAGCCTGCCGGATTCAAATATCCTACCTTTAATCAATTCTTCTTAATGCCCGTCAACTGGACCTTTCCCCTCAGGCGATAGCCTTAACTCGTAATCAGGCCTAACCATATATACTTAAAATTGCCCGACACTGTGTCCTGTTGATCGATGGCTCTACGCATGAATGAACTCTCCCACCGTTCTCAGATATATAGCTCAATAGTTTGGCAATGTTGACTAGGTTCCCAACTTTTTGGAATTTAATGCGGAGACGATGATCTATTATGCGTCGCATCAGACCTTGAAGCACTCTACTTTCAACCGTCTCGTTCGCCGGGGGGAGGTCAATAATAGTTGAAATCTGCAAGCTGTCTCAAGAGTTGACCCTCTGTTTGCATAAAATAATGCCTCATTTTAATTTCCATGAATAATAATTTTCTGTTTCGGCATGCAAGCTAGAATGGCACCGGTCATTTGATAAAATATGGTCGACGGAAACCCGCTTGCACCAACAAATGCGGTAATGCGCCTGTTGGCTCGCCTCGAGAGCTTCTTTCGTCGGAGCAAGCGGATGTTTGTCAACAATCCTGCTTTGGAGCCAGAGGGAAAGGTATGCCTCCTGGCCTTGCCAATATCTATTTTACAAATTGTAATAAAGCAGCTTCCAATGTTTCCCCTCTAATATCTTTTGCAACAATCACGCCTTCGGGATTGATCAGAAGTGTTGTAGGATAGCTCTCAATTTGGTATTTCTCTACAATCGTGTTCTTGTCGTCCGACAATATTTGCGGCCAGGGCAGCGCCAGTCGTTTAATGGTTTTTACCAGTTGGTCTGGTTTGTCGCGACCGGCTATACCGATAAATTCAATTTTATTCTTGTCTACTTTTTGATACAACTGTTTCAACATAGGCATTTCCTGAATGCAAGGTGCGCACCAGGAACCCCAAAAATCCAATAACACCCATTTCCCTTTCAGGTCGGCTAATGATACCGCCTTTTTGCTAATAATGTCCTGCCCACGGAAATGCTCCGCTGGGAAGTTTACCTGAGGTGATTTAATTGAATCAGTCGATGCAACACGTTTGATGATCAGCGACTTTGTCGGAAAATCAAAGCCCTCCACCTTGTACGTGCTGTCTCCGGCAGTCAGTAGTTGTCTTTCGCTAATAATTTCCCGGGAGTCTGACTTTCCACGGTCAGAGGTATTTCCATCGCTCAGGGCAACCTGCGGGCGCTGGAAGGAGGCCTCCATAAATCCAAAGAACCTTATCTGGATATCGTAACTATTGATCTTACCTTTTGCATAGATTGGAAAGTTATAAAGCAACATTCCTTTGTCAGAAGCAACGAATAGGGGAATCTCACAATCGACAACACGGCCCGCACGAAATAATTGATATTTAACGGTCTGCTTGTATAAACGACTCAAACTATCAAGGTGCACAAAATCGTATGGCGGCGGAGTAAATTGTTTCTCATCTGAGACGTCGCCGTCGTTGTCGGTATCAATAACTATTTTGCTCTCCCCCGACACTTCGCCAGTGGCGACAAAGACACTTGACTGAATCGGTGCTGATGACAAGCTGGCCAGGTCAGGCTTCCAGTTCCAGTTCTTTTTCAAGGTATTGAACCAGGAATCGTCTACATTACCCGCCTTCCAGTTCTGATACGCGAATTGATACATGTCAAGCCAGATCATACCTGTCCGGACATTCTTCCAATCTGCGGGAATTCCTGTTGCTTTTGGGAAACATTTGCTCCATGGTCCAGGCGAATTACCGTTTTGGAACCCGACCACACCCATTCCGGCATTATTAGCTAGCAAAATACTTGGTAGATTCATGTTGAAGCCTTGCTGGTGCTTAACTGCCGAGAAGAATAATAGAAAACGTCTGCTTGCCGCCCCAGCCTTCAATCTATTTGACTGGTGCCCTTTTTAGGCACCCTTGCATGGCATCTATCAGTGTAGTCCACTAACATACGATCGAGTTAACCCACTATTAATTAGCTTTAAGCGATTTAACAGGATTTGCTACCGCCGCCTTGAAACCCTGAAAACTGATCGGAACAATTGCAACGCACAATCCAGCCGCTCCCGCCAGCACAAATACCCAACAACTGATCGGAATATGGTAGGCGAAATCTTCCAGCCAGCTTTTGATTGCCAGATAGGCAAGCGGATGCAAGTAAAACGGATATCACTACCAGTTCCAAAAAGTATTTGGAGAGCATTGTGACAATATTTATGGCGGTCGCGCCGAGCACTTTCCGGATACCGATCTTCTTTCTGCGCTGCTCCGCTGAAAAAGTCGTCAGCCCGAACAATCCAGGCATGCAATTGCGATAGCTTCGGCAGCAATAAAAATTATTTGTCCGTTTTGGTTTTGAAATCAGCAAAGACGGCTAAAGAAGATGCCCGCTTGTCCGATTCTTGTGCCGAGTGTTCAGTTTCGAACAAGCGGATTTACAAAAACCCTCGTTTCCGGGCCATAAATACACCCTTTTAACATGGCACACCATTTGTTATACAAATACAGAAATAATTAAAATGTATGCGAGGTACCTACCTGGGAGAATTTGAAGAATTGGTGCTGTTGGCAGTGGCGATATTGGCCGGCCAGGCTTATGGCGCAGCTATTACCAATGAGATTGAGCACCAAATGCAGAGATCGGTGAATTTGGGTGCAGTACATGCTGCCCTGGCCCGATTGGAAGAGAAAGGTTTGCTTACGTCCAGACTCGGTGGGGCAACTGCGGAACGTGGCGGACGCAGTAAGCGATTTTTTACCGTTACGATGGCTGGAACGCAAGCTTTGGACCATATCCGCGAAATTCGAAACCGCATGTGGATTGCCATTCCCAAACCTGCCTGACGATGAAAGATCAAATTCAACCGCCCAAATGGGCCACAAAGCTACTACGTTGGTACTGCGCGCCACACCTGCTCAACGAACTTGAAGGCGATCTTCATGAACTATTTGCACAACGTTTGCATGCATACGGATTGCATGAAGCGTGTAGACGTTATGTGCTCGACGTATTCAGCCTGATGCGTCCTTTTGCGTTGAAAAAACAACCCGAGAAGTATCCAAAAACAGCATTTTATCAGATAGCCATGATCCGTAATTATTTAAAAATTGCCTTCCGTAATCTTGCGAAGCACAAGATGTTTTCCCTCATCAATATCATGGGACTTTCAGCAGGTATGACAGCCTGCTTTCTGATCGCATTGTATGTTCATTTTGAATTGACCTACGACGCATTCAATACAAAGGCCGACCGCATTTACCGCGTTTCAACGGATGTCCAGACTAGTTCCGAAACACTCCGGTATAGTATCAGCCCTTGGGCGATGGCATCGAATATGAAAAACGAATTCCCCGAAATCGAAACTTATGCGCGGGTCCAAAAAGACGAAATGCTTTTCCGTACAGGCGACCTTAAATTTAAAGAAGAAGACGCATTACTGGCAGACTCAACACTCTTTCAGGTTTTCGATTTCAGACTGTTAAAAGGAGATCCCAGAACCGCTTTGACCGCGCCGTTCCGCATTGTTCTTACAGAAACTGCCGCACGGAAATATTTCGGCAGTACTGACCCAATGGGTCAGACGCTGCTGCTCGGTGACAAAGGTGAACCCGCTCAGGTGACTGGCATCATGCAAGATCCTCCGGCCAATTCACAGATCAGAGGAGACATCTTTGTCTCAATGAGCACCTACACGGCGCATCAGGACAAAAATATCGAGCGCGAATGGGGCAGCTTCGGTGCCATCGCCTATGTACTGCTTAAACCAGGCGCGGATCCGGTCGCATTGGAAAAGAAATTTCCAGCATTTTTGCAAAATCACGCAGGAAAGATGATGGCCGAGCAGCAAATGCAAATCCACATGCTGCTCGAACCGCTACGTAACGTTTACCTGCATTCTACCCGGCCGGCAGATGAGTCCGGGAATGTGAACAATGTCTACGTTTTCGCTGCGGTCGCACTTTTTATCATGCTCATAGCGTGCATCAATTTTGTAAATCTCACCACTGCACGTTCAGTGGAAAGGGCGCGCGAGGTAGGTGTGCGGAAAGCGGTTGGCGCAGGGAAAAGTACATTGGCACGTCAATTTCTAGCGGAGTCAACGCTGTTGTGTTTGCTGGCGTTCTTCATTTCGATCATCCTATCGGCTGCGTTAATTCCCATTTTCAATGAGCTTGCTGGCAAGGTGGTAAGTGCCGGGATAATCTATGAGCTGCCCTTTGTAGCAACATTACTCGCAGCAGCCTTGTTGATCGGTTTGCTGTCGGGCATTTACCCAGCATTTGTATTGTCGTCTTTTGAACCAGTACGGGTTTTGAAAGGTCGATTTACTACGAGCCTGAAGGGCATAATGTTACGCAAAGGGCTGGTGACCGTTCAATTTACTATCTCTATCACAATGATTATCGCTACAATTGTGGTATACACTCAGCTTGACTTTATGCGAGGCTACGACCTGGGCTTTTCAAAAGATCAAACGCTGGTCATTCAAGGAGGCACCGACCGGGAGCGTGATGCTTTTGAAGAATCCATTGCAAGTTTAGCAGGGGTAAAATCGGCAACAGCTTCATCGGCAGTACCAGGGGGCTGGAATCCGCAGGCTTTTTCAAAAATAGAAAATAAAAGCGGCGAAATGCAGGCAGGGAATATGGACGTGTATCGCGTAGATTACGATTTCATACCCCAATATGGGTTGCAAGTGGTAGCCGGGCGCGGCTTTTCAAAGCTGTTCGGCACTGACAGTATCCAATCGCTGATCATTAATGAAGCGGCAGCGAGAGTACTGGGTTATGCCTCCCCGGGTGAAGCTGTCGGAAAGAGATTTGATCAGTGGGGCCGGCAGGGTACCATTATTGGTGTCGTGAAGGATTTCCATTTTAGGTCATTGCAGGAAACCATCAAGCCGCTGACATTCCGCACGCTCGACTTCTGGAACGGGAAACTCCTTTCCGTACAGATAGAGGGCAAGAATGTGAAGCAAACACTTTCCGCTATCGAAAATAGGTGGAAAACGATACACCCTGATCAACCATTTAGCTATTATTTCCTCGATGAGTTTTATGACCGTCAATATCGGACCGACGAGCGCTTTGAAGCACTTTTTGTGAATTTCGCGACACTGGCGATCTTCATTTCCTGTCTGGGATTGCTCGGACTGGCCTCCTACTCAACTGTTCAGCGTACAAAGGAAATTGGCGTCAGAAAGGTAATGGGCGCTTCAGCCGTTAACATTGTTGCGTTGTTGTCCTGGGATTTCCTGCTACTCGTTGGCATAGCATTTGCTATCGCCGCTCCGGTGGCCTGGTTTGTAATGAACCGCTGGCTGGACGGTTTTGCGTATAAAACGAGCATCCATTTCTGGATTTTTGTGGCAGCAGCGCTGTTAGCAGCGTTTGTTGCACTTGCGACAATCAGTTTCCAGACAATCCGCGCGGCAATGATGAATCCAGTAAAAAGTCTCAGAAGTGAATAATGGGGAGCTTGCCCAAAAATGCTTCATCGGATAAATCGGCGTACCACTATTTTGCCCGGTGTGCCTTTTTTCAACTTATAATAACACAGATAACCTCAAAAATGTGCATCAGTAGCACATACGCTTGTTCATTCATCGTAAGGCAGGGCGATGACTTTAGGGATGCCGGTTTTAAATGTGAGTGCGCAAAATACGCACGGCATATGTAGGTTCAATCCCCTTTCTTCGACAGCAACTCGACGTCCGCATCAATTGGCTTAGACTGCTGGAACATGCTGTGAATTGTATTAAAAAATACCTTTACCTTCCCGGTAAGCTCTGAACATCGGTTCTACAAGTCATGCGGAGTTCGTGAGGATTGGTCAAGCTACGTCAGAGCCACTTGCTCTTCAAGCGTAATTCGGGAAAGCCTACAAAGTCACTTCGGCGGCTATTATTCAATGCAGAAAGATTGTAGGAGTATCGCCCTTTCATGGCTACCAAAGACTTTTAAACCTGGCTGCGTATTTTTAAATTTTTTAAGATTTTAGGATAGCCTTTCTGGGAGATGACAGCATTCTCTGCTTAACAAAACGTCAAGTTATACAACCAAGGATTAATTGACAGATATGGATACGCCTAGTCTGTATTTGAGGAGTTCATTTGGATCGATGAGCTTAGAATTGTTATCGAAGCGCGTATTAAAAAGAGCCTCTAAGCCAATACGCCGGCTCAGTCGTAAGTTCAACCCAAACGCGCCGGATAAAGCAAAGTTTTGAGAATTTACGGTCGTGTGCATACCATCAATGTACTCCTTTCCCCATTGGAAATTATAGCCGGAGGAGAGTTGCACAAATGGCTTTAGTCTGAACCTGAGAAGGTAATAGCGGGAATAGATTTCAGGGAGCGCCGAGTATAGTTGATATTCAGGAAACACGAAGGTAACTGGTGCCCCGGATTTAGTCTTCTGGTAACGTTTCCCCATTGAAAATTGTAATCCAACTACCAAACGATCGGCTATAAGATAACCGATCTGAGGCGTGAGTGACCAAGTCCTGGTTAATTGCTGGATATCATTTGCCGCAGACGCCGAGGCATTTAACGTTGCAACGATGCGTCCTTTTTTCAGTACAGCAGAAGAAGCTTTGTCTGAACTATTGGTTGGTTCGCTCAATGCTGAATTTTCCTGTGCATGTGTATGGCTAATTGATGCAAGGACAACAAGCCAAATAATGAGTATGTTCCGTATTTGCTTCATAGAAATATCGTCTGAGTGAAAGGTAAGAAGAGCAAATTTCTTCCAATTTGCTACAAACGCAGCTAAAATTTCAATGTGTAGCTTATATAAGGCAGTATTGGGAGAAAAGAAACCTGCTTGATGGAAATTCCTGTCGGCTTGAAATCACTATTACTGCGCTGAACTTTAAGGTCAAGATATAAGGGGTTTTTTCTGTTATAAACATTGTATAGCCCAATCCCCAACTCAGCATTACGTTTTCGGGCAGTGGTTAAAGATTTGACAGCACCAATATCCAATCGATGGAAGGCAGGCATCCTTCCGTTATTCCGATAGTCGTATATAAACTTTGGGTCCGAATTATTTTCCGTCAATGTGGCGGCCACAGGTAATGTAACAGAATGTCCTGTTTGATAAATAAATGCGCTATTGAGCGTCCATTTATTTCCAATTGCATAGCCAGCCGTAAGCGAAATGTTGTGCCGCCTGTCATATTTCATTGGAAACCAGTTGTTATCATTTATGCCTGTAAACCTTCTCTCAGATTTGGACAAGGTGTAAGAAAGCGACCCCTTAAACTTACCAATGCTTTTGGCGGCCATAAATTCAAATCCTTTTCCCCTACCTGTCCCATTTTTAATTACTATTGAATCCCAGGAATCGGCCAGCAAGCCGGTGAAATTGGTGCCATCGGGATAGTCAATCAGATTTGTCTGCCTTTTAGCATATACTTCAAGTGATAGCTCCCAGCCTGAGTTTGGAAAAATTTTATACAATCCCAGTGACAATTGCCTAGCTCTTGAAGGCACTACCTTATCCGTAGAAGGAACCCAGGCATCATAACCAAATCCGAAGCCATTGTTGGTCAGTTGGTGGAGGTATTGATTCATCACCGAGAAACCCGCTTTTAGTTTCCAGTTGTTTGAAAGGGAATAGCTTAATCCGAGTCGTGGTTCCGAATTATAGAATGTACGGTCGCTTACTTTATAAATACTGTAACGTAACCCGGGATTAAGCCGGATGCTCGAAGTTATGGCGATATCTCCGTCGACATATAAATCCAACTGATATGCAGGAAGCCCACCTCCTTTGGAGTTATCAAACAATCCGTTGTAGTTGCTTTTCGTTACAAACGGGCTAAATGAATGTCGTGTGCCGTCGATACCAAACTTCAAGCCCAATCGATTCACCGGAAAATAGTCAAACTGGATTTTGCCTCCCCAATCGCTTACACCAGCATTGGTATACCTATAAAAATTTACAGGTTGTTCATTTATATTTTGGTCTTGGAAATCATTCGTGAATTCGCTGGTGTACTTCGAATAGAGAACAGCAAATCTTGCGAAAAGTTTTTGAGAGAATACTTTGCTGTACCGGAGTGTCGCCGTCGTGTTTCCCCAATTATTCCCGATGGCTGTTTCTGCTTCTTTACCATTACCGCTGGCGCTCCACTCGGTATATTTAAATCGATCAAAGCCATTGTAAAGACTAATATATACTTGATCCGTTTTATTGATCTGGTAATTGAACTTTGCATTTAGGTCATAAAATCGATACACACGCCTCTCCCCTGTGCCAGAGCTGTGCTTCTTACGTAAACTGAATAGAGATGTAAGCCCTAATGTCGAAACGCGACCTGATATGATAAAGGATGCCTTATTTTTAATGAGAGGTCCTTCCAACGTAAGTTTTTGATTTAGCAGTCCTATCCCGACTTCTCCTCCGAATTTCTGATTGTTCCCATCCTTCATCGTAAGGTCGATAACAGAGGCAAGCCTGCCCCCGTACCTGGCTGGGAATGCACCTTTGTACAGATCTACGGATTTTAAAGAAGTCGGGTTAAATACTGAGAAAAACCCACCTAAATGCATGACATTATATACAGGTACTTCGTCCAGAAGAATCAAATTTTGATCCGGCGTTCCACCGCGAATGTATAGTCCTGCACTTCCCTCTGTACCGGTGGAAACACCAGGGGTATAGCTTAAAGCTTTCAGGACATCAACTTCACCAAGTAATGCTGGCAACGCCTTAATTCTGTGAATAGGAATTGACAAACTCCCGATAGGTGCACTGAAAAGCTTATTTTCTCTGATGCTTATCTCATTGAGATTATTCTGCTGATACAACTTTATTTCCAAAGGAAAACCAAGATTGGAAATGCTGGTTATATGAGCTGGCGAATAACCCACATAGCTTACTTTAAGATGATGGCCCGAAGAAGGAACTTCAATGCTAAAGAAGCCATATGCATTAGTTTGCACTCCCGTTCCCGCAATGCTATCGCTAACAGAAGCTCCGATAAGCAATTCGCCGCTTGTAGCATCGCGAACCGTTCCACTTACAGTAACTTTTTGCGCAAAAGCCTGCCCAATGGAAGTAAACAATAAAATGAAAATGTATGTAAACGGCTGGCTCATAGTAGCTCTATGGTTTTTTCGCTGGACGCAAAAATAAGTCCGTAGCCATTTTTAACATTGGTTAGTGCCTGCTGTGGAGGAAGTACCAAGTGGTCTACACCTTCCGGTTGCTTGTTTTCTATTTTCGCATATTCAAAGTATTCTTTGGAAACCACGCCAATACGCGCAGTCACTTTTAATGCCCGGTCAGTATAATTGTAGCCAGTTGCTGTTTCCACGTAAAATTTCAGTGGTGTCGCCGGTACTGGCAAGCATTGACTGGACATCAAGAAGACGCGACTTTGTGGAAAAAGATAGGCTTTTATAACCGCATTGTATTTTGGCTTCTCCGGTTCCGTTCCCCAAGTATGGCAATCTTCTTCATTCGCAGGTATATTATCTGCCGAAGCATAGGGATAGCTGGAAAGCGTATCACTTTTGTAGTAACTCATCAACTTGATGCTAAGATACTTTTCGGACATCGCATCTTCTTTTGCAAGATATAGAGTAACCAAATCTTGTGGAGTTTGATGGTTCATTTGAGGAACAACATCATGTGTCCGCACTGCAGTCACCTCAGATATTTCGGCGGGGACAGTCACAACAGCCGATTCTGCCGTAGGTAACGAAGGTGCCGACACCTTGACAAAGTAGCTGGCACCCGCCTGAATCACGCTATCGGATGTGTAGAACCCAGGCTCCTTGCCGGAATGTGAAAGTGTCAGGTATATTTTTCCGTTTTTATACAATACGACGGTGGCATTATTCACTGTAACATCATTCGGAATATTTCCAACCGGATTAAAAGTCTTCGTGACTTGTAATTTAAATGAGGAATTCGCTTGAAGTTTCCCCCACAGAACAAGTTTGTCGCCCGAATATGGGACATTCATTTCCAAGTCTTGTTCTTTACAGCCTACTAAGAGTGTTAGTGAGAAAAAAAGAAAGCGCCTAATGTTCATAGTCAGATAGATATGCTTAAAGCCAAACCATGTATACACATATAGTATTTACACGGCTTGGCCATCTTAGTTCAAATCTGCGTAGTTCGTTGGATGCGTATGCAGATTATAAAAAACCAGGGTCATTCTGGATAGAAATCCACATTATACAATTTTGAAGGTGTAACCTGGCAGTACATGTTAGCCCGGCAATCGGAGAGCCAGGACAGCCCTGCCGGTCCGTAAACTTCGACAACGAACATACTGATCTCTTCTACATTGTTGCCACTTCTTGATCCAGAAAAAGGAGATCTTGAAATAAAGCCTGCCTCATTTTTTTCGTAAGTACCTGAAGTTGTGAAACTAAGATGATCTGCCGCAGTACCACTCCATCCAATCACATTTTTCTTTTTATAGCTTACTTTGACAACGAGCGAGCTGTAAAAAGGAGCTAGATGACGTTTAAACTCCCCAATAATCCGGCGATTCCCATCGGTATTTTGGTAATCTTGTACCCTGGCATTTCCCAGTTGTTCATTTATAACTTTGCTGTATTTCACCCCTGCCATGTTATAATTAGTCAAAAATTCCTTCAAAATACCGTAGTCCTGACCAATTTTTATTGCACTTGCCCTTTCAGCTCCGATATGATAGGCTGTATCTGACACTATTATGTATCCTTTTGCATTCAAAATTGCTGCCAGCCTTGGATCATCTACGATCTTCTCCAAGATCTTGTTTTCGCCGCTCCCTCTGAATATTGCAACGTCGGAAAGCTCGCCAAACTCACCAGTTTCAGCGATTTTATCATATTGTGCTGTGGTTATGGCATTTTGCCGTTTCAACAATGATGTGAAACCAGAGCCGGCATACCAGTTACTCATATCCTTTTGATTCGCAATTTCCTTCACCACGCTATTCAGATGAGTTTTAGAGGAGAATTTGAGCACCCCGTTCACAACCTCAACATCATTTATCGAGCCCACTCGCTCTGCATCAGGTGACGGGCTAATTTTTCCTTCTTTGTCACCACAGGACAGGAAGAATACACCTCCGACTAACAAAAGCAACAATTTCTTCATACTTTTACTTTGGTTTAAATTGTGAAAAATAGTTTGAACTGCTTTGAGCTCACCCTCCGACCGCAAAATCCTGGGTGAGCTTTTTTTAAAAAAATTGATAGACACACTTTTAAAATTATATTCAAAAGTGTTCTACGCTGCGTAGCACAAAGAATTGCTCAATGAATACGCCATTCTATTTACATTAGGCGTAAAATTATTCTTTCATTTTTTATTAAACTATTGCGAATTCGCAAGAAATCGGCTAGTTTGTAACCAAAGATTACTTTTTAGCTACCAGACTTATTGAATACCGCATGGAATCAATTGTGCATTTGATAAAATCTCACCTTGACGTCAGTGAGGATGCCCTGTCTGAGATAGCCAAACGGTTTGTCAAAAGGAAATTGCCCCGGAAAGCTCAAATCTTGATTCCAAATGATCGACAACAAACACTTATTTTTTTGGTGAAAGGCGTAACTCGGAACTTTTATAGACTGGATAGAAAGGAATGGACAAGCCGATTCTCCCAAGCTGGCGATTTAGTATTATCAATTGATAGTTTTCTTTTTGACGAACCATCAAAGGAATATATAGAGTGTTGTACACCGATAGAATTTTGGGAGATTTCAAAAAACGATTACCATGAGCTTTTATCCAAATATACTGAACTTCAGATATTGGCTTGTAAGCTGTCGTATCGCAATTTAAGGTTAAGCACTACCAGGATGTACAATTGGAAAATGTTGACCTCAGTCGAACGGTATGGGCAATTTTGCAAGGAAAATCCAAGCCTTATTAAGACTGTACAGGGACAGCACATTGCTAGTTATTTGGGGATTAGCGCGTTTGATTTGTCAAGAATAAGACGCCGGTTTTCACAAATAAAAGTATCTACTCTTATTTTCCATCTAGTCCCCCCCCTAGAAATCTGGTGAACTGTATTTAAACCCACGAAATTTTATATAATAAACTCAAAATTGAGCAGTGCGGTCAGATGTTTGTATTCCACGAATACAAATTTATGAGTCAACTACCACCTTTCGTATCAGCACAAACTCTTTATGTTCCAAAATGTCTATTTTCCAGAAGTAGTCACATGAACTTGGTCGCGGAACCGCTTTACCCTCGATAGCATCGGCGCGATGATCGTGTTGCTGTGGCTGACGAAGTCATGAAGATATCCCAATGTAAGCTTCCCCGCATTTGAAGCCTTACGTAATTGTCAACTCGAATTTGTTCGGGGTATGGCCTGACCATTGCTATCACACGGCATCCGATCGTTAAATCTCTCGCTCTTCGTCATAAAAACAAATCTATATCAACTCGCAACCGATTCGGGATCAATGTTTCCATTAGATATGCAATTTCTATTTCTTCGTCAGGAGTAGGCGACAGTGTTCCTGGGTGAGAATCCATAATTTCTTGAATCTCCTGTTCAGTCAGTTCCCGTTCATAATCCAGATCATAAACAAGCCCAAATTGTACCATTGAATAAGTATTTGGTTACTTACTAGTAGTTCGCAGTGGCGAATTACTTATATCATATTGATTTTCAGCACGATTGACTTTTCCAAACCAACCGCTCAATCCACCGGCTTATGAACTACAAACCTACGATGTCCGCCATGGGCAATTCAGGATCTACATGCGCCGCTACCCTGTTTTTATTCTTCGTAAAACTGTTTTACGTATT
Source organism: Dyadobacter sp. SG02 (assembly GCF_900109045.1). Classification (GTDB taxonomy): domain Bacteria; phylum Bacteroidota; class Bacteroidia; order Cytophagales; family Spirosomataceae; genus Dyadobacter. The sequence goes on along the minus strand of NZ_FNYL01000002.1, from coordinate 27,713 downwards.
CATTTTGCTCGTACCGCTTTTTGCACATGCACAGCCTCCGAATGTGTTGTGGAAAAAAACGCTTGGAGGCACAGCCGATGAGTCTGGACGCGCCGTTATCCGGACCCTCGACGGAGGATCCCTTGTAGTTGGCGGGGCCAATTCCAATAACGGAGATGTTACGGGTGTGCACGGGCTCTCCGATTTCTGGGTCGTGAAACTGGATGCTAATGGTAATGTCGGTTGGCAAAAAGCTTATGGGGGAACGGGGTACGAATCTGCATCGGGCGCACTGGAGACCACAGATGGCGGCTTCTATATTTTTGGCTCCACAATGTCCAATGATGGTGATGTAACGGCAAACCATGGTAGCTCCGATGCGTGGATTCTCAGGATCAATTCTTCTGGGGCTATCATCTGGCAAAAAACCTATGGCGGCAGTGGCTCCGATGGGGTAACAACCGGATGGGCACTCGCTGATGGCAATCTGGTACTTTCCGGCTCCACTAGTTCTAATGACGGAGACGTGTCGGGCAATCACGGAGATGCTGATTTCTGGTTTTTGATAATCGATGAAGTTGGGGCGCTTATTATGCAAAAATGCTATGGGGGTACTTCCATGGACCTTTCGGCAGGTATGACCTTTTCGCCGGATGGCAATGTTGTCATGACCGGAACGACTTATTCAACGGACGGTGATGTTACCGGGAATCCAAGCCCCTGGTTCGCCGGTTCATGGACAATCAAAATAAATTTGGTGGGAATATTGCTGTGGGAACGGTTTGAAAAGCCGGAATTTTGGGCGCAAGGGGCCTTTAGTGTTGCGAGCACAAAAAACGGGGTCGTCATAGCAGGTTATAAATCAAACAGTGTCTACCCCGATGGCGCGGATTTGTGGCTGGTTAGATACGATGAAGACGGAAACAAACTCTGGGACAAAAGGTATGGCGGCTTTGCGGCAGACGATGCTTATCGCATCGTCCCGATGATCGACGGTGGACTGATCGTAGTTGGTGAGACGTGGGAAACGGGTTCTGACGGGGTTTCCAGGGGATGGTCTAACTTCTGGGTATTGAAAATAGGTCTGCCAGGTAATATCATTTGGCAGAAGATAATGGGTGGTACAGCTGGTGAAGAAGCCTGGTGCGCAGCGGTTAATCCCGACGGAAGTATAGTTGTAGTGGGAAATGCCGCCTCCAACGACGGCGATGTGTCGGGCAATCACGGGTTGTACGACATATGGGTTGTCAAGCTCGATGTCGATCCTGCACTTCCAGTCTCGCTGATCAGCTTTTCAGCACAACCCCGAGATCATAATTCCGTTGAACTGAGATGGGTTACCGCCAATGAAGTTGATAATGCCTACTTTGAAATTGAGAAAAGCAAAGACCTGAAAGATATCGGCCCATTAACCCGCGTTTCACCTGATGAGCAACTTGCGGCAACCCACACCTATTATTACGTCGATGAAATACCCTTTCACGGAACAAGTTACTACCGGTTGAAACAGGTGGATATCGACGGCAAAACGACAACTTATCCATGGCGTGCTGTAATCCTGAGCGGCGACTATTCAGTATATCCGAACCCTTCCACGGCAGGAAGTTTTCACCTGCGGCTGGATGAGCCGGCAAACGCGGTCATTCAATTATACGACCTCTATGGCCGACAGGTACCTATTCAGACAAGCCGTCGTGAAACAGGCTTTGTTGAACTGAAACTTGCTGAAAAATCCAGCCCGGGAGCATATGTCCTGCAAGTGACCGAGCGCGGCCACGTCCGCGAGCATCGGGTGATATTTGACTAGATAAAAACCTAATCCATCTCAGAACGTAGTTAAATGCGAAATGACTATGATAAAAGTGTTACTTTCCATTGCTTTTGCATCGTTCATCTACGGCAGAAGCTTGGCCCAAACCTGTGGGACAGACGGGATTTTGCTTGAAAACCAGGCACAGGTAGATGCGTTTGCGACGACCTACCCGGGATGCACGCAAGTGGGGCAACTTGAAATAACCGGACCGGGAATTGTGAACCTAAATGGCCTTGGCGGCATCGCTTCCATTCAGGGATATTTAAACCTGCACGATTGCCCCAACCTTACGACAATGGGTGGGTTTAATCTCAGCGGAGTAGGCGCCCTGAGTTTGACCAATAATGCGCTCCTTACCGATTTTGCCGGTTTCGAGGCGGTCACATCGTTGGAACTCTATGTCATCAACTGCCCTGCCATTACCAGTTTGTCTGGACTGGGAAATGTTGCGAGCCTCCCTAACCTTCACCTGGAAGGCACTGGCATCACCAATTTCACTGCTATGACTTCCCTCACCCAGCCAGGCTATATCAAGTTCGTAGGCCCTAATCCCAATCTAAAAAATTTTGCCGGTTTTGAAGCTGCAACGACACTTGCAGGCGGCATTACGATTGGGGAAGGGATGGTAATGACTGATTTTACAGGCCTCGACAACGTTACCGGAATGTATTACCTGGATATCTGGGGTAAGCTCGACAGCTTTAAAGGGTTGGGTGCGCTTAAAGCGACACTTGGCTGGATGGACGTCTATGAAACCGCCGATATCCCCAATTTCAAAGGGCTCAATTCCCTTGCTTTCGTCGATCGCCTTTCGTGTGCCAGTCCTACCCTGACCAGCCTCGAAGGCCTGGAAAGTTTAGATTCGACATATTTTGGTGTAACGTTCGTCAATTCCAAGATTCAAAATCTGATGGGGCTCACGGGAATGTCCAGGATCAGTCTTGGTTTGCTGAACAACGCGCTGCTAACAGATGTATCAGCCATTGAGAACACTCCGATCACAGGACTGCGGATCGAAGGCTCTCCGCTCTTATCGGATTGTGCCGCCAAAAGCATTTGTATCTATCTTACAAATCCAACCAACCTGGTTACTTTGGCAGGCAATGCTGTGGGCTGCAATACACGCGAGCAGATCGTAAATTCAATTGAGTGCCAGACTATATTACCCGTTGAACTACTTTCATTTACGGGAATGCAGACCCCTGAGGGCAATAAATTGATGTGGCAAACAACCTGGGAGACCGGTAATAAAGGCTTCGAAATCGAACGCAGCGCCGACATGCGAAACTTTGAAAAGATTGGTTTTATTGAAGGTTATGGCGAAAGCAACACGCAGAAAAAATACTCATTCACCGACGCGGGCATTGGCAAAGTTTCCTACTATCGCCTGAAACAGATCGATTACGATCAGACATATCATTATTCAAAAATCATTGCGATACATAATAGCCCCCGGGCGACTCGAGTATATCCGAATCCTGCGAAAGAGCGCCTGAACATCGATGCTGCCGATCGGAACCAGGGCTTCGCCATCAAAAACTCGCAGGGTGTTACCGTCATGGAAGGATCGATATTACCGCAAGACGCGATGAATACAAGCTCTTTGCAGTCCGGGATCTATATCTTGTCGGTTGGAAAAGAGGCTTTCAAGGTGGTCGTGCAGCAGTAACGTTTATGTGCACAGCTAGGCCATTCATCCTCTACCGGCCAGAGGGAAGAGACACGGCCCGACGGGAAGCCGGTTTGAGTTTGGCCACATAATCCTGTTGCAGTCCTGGCGAATGGTAAGCGAAATCCCGTATATCAACCAACAGTTGGCGCATGTCTTATTTTATGGTTCTTCCGCTAATATTGGATTTATAGCATTATTGTTACCTCAATTTACAAAGATGACGATGGTGTTGCCAAATTTGTGAAATATTTCTTGAAAGCAATCGTGTAAATTTCAACATGAGAAGATACACGTACGAGGTGGTGCTCATTGCTCGTAACGCGTTTTTGATATCGAAAAGAGATGTTGGGCTATTACTTGTTTCTGATTTGACCACGTTACTCAAACTTGCACCGGCGCGGGACTTATTATATTGGAAATCAAATTGGAGGACATTCAGCCACTCGGCTGTTGGGCATTCAAGATCTGGGACAATTTTTCAATGAACTTTTTTTGCGCGCTCGTCGCATAGGGTAAGCTTTCCCAAAATTGTAGGCTTCCCTGGAATTAGGACGGTGAAGGATTAACTCGAAAAGAGCCGAAAATCTCAAATTATCAGCTTTCTCGTTTGCCGGGGGAGGCCATTTCTTGATGTAAATTAACAAATTCCTTCGAGGTTAAATCATTCAGTGCGCTGTTTGACCCGGAGGTCACACAGATCATACAGCAAACCGTAGACACCCTTTGTATTGAGACTTGTGGTAGAAACTTTCTTCAGTAGTACGTCAAAAATACTTGCTACTACTTTCTTGATCCGGTAAACGCTATGCTGATAAATTCGATATTACTCTGATCAAACTTCCTAGAAACAAGAGCGAAATTGCAGCAGCATAATCGCAACGCTGAAATAAGTTTCATCCGCATGCAGCAATTTATAAATAGTCCTTGTCATGCAATGGGCTATGAGTTGTCAAATGCTCCCGGATACTATTACTACCATTCAATTGCCATAGCTACCCTAATAAACACCTGAGCAAAAAATAACTTCTAGAAATGAAAAACCGCGCATTAGCAGCAGGGGGGAGTGTTGGCTCCTTCCAGAATTATACCATTGTCTCTATTTTATTTGTTCTTGTCTTCGCTACTACATTTCCTAAGTATCTTGAGATACTGGATGATCCTAAACCGTATGACACCTATAATTATTATTTTCAAAAAATTAGCGCCCCATTTTCTCCAACCAGATCTGTTGACGAAAGTAGCCACGGAGCAAAACTGACCTTCAGGTTTACGGTTCCACTGCTTGCAAAATTGCTCGGAATTGGGGCGGAAAATGCGGGAAAGGGTATTGTCTGGCTTTATGTAATTCAATCTGTGTTGCTGTATCCATTTCTTTACATGCTAACTAAAATTACATTTCGATTTGCTGATCGGGCTCAAGGCTTATATTTTACATTCGCTTGTGCATTTACCTATCTGTGTAAGGCTTTTTTCTGGGACTATGACTTCTGGTTTGACGGTTACGCATACTTCTTTTTGCTGGCGGGTCTTTACCTTCGCAAGCCCTTTTGGGTGTTTTTCATGCTCCAATGTGCCTGTTGGACAGATGAGCGCGCAGTTGTAGCTCTGCCGGGGGTTTTTCTATTCCACGTATTGCAGCAGGCAGACTTCACAATTCCGAACCGCATTGATGACTTCCTAAAATATGCCCCCAAAGCCAATCCACTGACAACCGTATTAGCCGGAGTTGCGTATATTGTTATACGTTTATTCATTTCGGTGAACTCGGGGCTCGTTACTCCGACTGGTGAAGCCGCCGGAGTAAGCGTTGCATTGATCCCCTTTCAGATGCACAACAGGCTGATTGGAATATTTTTAACCTTCGAGGGGCTTTGGGTAGTAGTCATCTTGTCGATCTATTTTTTGGTCAAAGCCCGAAATTTTCTTGCCTGGGTTATTGCGTTGCTAATGTCAGTGCAAATCATAGTTGCATTCAGCGTTTTCGACATTACAAGAAGTATGACGTATTGTTTTCCGTTATTACTTGTGTGTTTTATCGTATGGAGCCGTTTGGACACGAAGAGGGAAATGTATAATATGTTGATAGTCTTACTTTTATGCGTTATAATCCCCACTCAGTATTTGATATTTTTCCCAAGGCAGATACCAATGACCATTTTCTCGTTGCAGGAAATGTTAACAATTTTCAAGCACAATTTCTAGCCGGCCGAGGTAAGGGCTTCACAGCACAAATTCCAAATCCGGGAATGGCCTTAATTAAATTCTACTCTCGGTGCAGCATTTTCGTGAATCGGCCTGTCTAGTCAGTGAAGTTGACCTATATGTCTGAAAAGAAGATGAGATTTAGTGGATTAGTAGTTGTTTTATTGACGTTGCCTCTCTTATTTGAGTGCAACCACATTAAAGATGTACAGCCTGAGGATAAGGATATTGTTCCGTCTACTGCGGTGCAGGCTATAAAGAAATCTTACCCGGAGGCCAGGGATTTTATTTTCGAATCACTGATCAAAGGTGAGTTATGGGTGGTGGATTTTTCTGTCGACAACACAAAATTACGCACGCAGGTAAATGACTCTGCCATTGTTTCAAGCATTTATGAGCGTTTACCTGCCAACTTTGCGACGTATAAAGCATTGACAGACAAGTGCAGTATTCGAGGAGGCGAGTTCTCTGATCTGCTTAGATATGCAGGAGACACCAGTTCAGCCCGCATAATGAAATACCATTGGCAGGGTGATACTTACTTCCTTGAATTTCAAAAAGATGACTTCTTATTTAATACCAATAGAATTACTCTAGTTTCACCAGATGCGTCATTGCCATGTTATGTCTCTGAGCAGCAACTGCCAGAAAAGGCTAGGCAGTTTTTTCAAGATAATAATGTTGGTCTGAAGTACCGATTGGGGCAATTTGCGGTGTCCGGTGCGGAAAAAAAAATATACCGAGTTTACGCACTGAATTACGATTTCCCGTTCTTTTTCGACGACGACGGAGATCTGATTTGGAGTTTGGTTGCAAATAATCCAGCCAATAGTATTTATAGCGTAAAAAATTCTGAATTAGGCTACCCCGCTATACTTGCCAAAACCGATGCGATGTATGCAGGTTTTGACACTTTGACCAGTGGGGCGTCAAAGACCGATTACAATGGAATAATCAGCCTGAGGTTTTTATTTCGAAAACAGACCGGAGAATCATTAAATCCAGACGGGTCAATAAATATGAATTACATCAATGAAATCAGCGAAGTTTATTTTAACGCGAACACAAGCGATTTGATACTTAACTATTACAGGGCTTTTATAAAATATTGAATGACTGGATATCTAAATAGTATTGGCGATTCGAAATAGGTTACATGGGATTATTCAAGTCGAAACATGTTTGGGATCCTGCCGAGCTTATCAAGGCCTGCCTTCGGAAAGAGCCGCGAGCGCAAGAGGTATTTTATGAAAGGTATAAAAAGAAGTTAATTGGGGTTTGCCTTCGCTATGCAAGAACTGCTGCCGAAGCAGAGGATATATTTCAGGAAGGAATACTTAAGATATTTGGGCGGCTCCATGAAGTCAGAGAGCCCTTAGCGCTGGATGGCTGGGTAAAGACCACCATGATCCGACATTCGATTAACTACTACAACCTCGTCACAAAGAAAGAAAATTTGAATGTCACGATTGAAAGTTCAGATGTAGTTTGGGAATCCAATGACTACACTGACTTTCTAACCAGATTTGAGATCGTCTCAATTCTGGAAGTTATCAATGAGCTCCCTGATGGATATCGAATGATGGTAAACATGTACTTTATTGACGGCTACTCGCACGCCGAAATAGCGGAAATGCTTGGTATAGCGGAATCTACCTCACGGTCGCAGGCAGCAAGAGGAAGAAATCTTTTGCTTAAAAAATTAGAAGAGAAGGGCATCAGACACTATGAAAGCTACTGACGATAAAATTAATAGCGAAGTGAAAATGTCACTTCAGGCAACCTTTTCGAACTTTGAAGGTGACTTCGGGCCAGCTTTCGACAAGGATATATTGGAGTCTTTGAGAAAGCCATTTTGGAGACGTAACTATATGTTTTGGCCCGTTATAGGAATTCTGATCATCTTAACGATCGGCTCAGCGTTGGTATTTTCTCTATCCGGCACTAAAAAGACCGCTCAAAAAGCGAATACCATGGCATCCTCCCACCTAAGAACTGACAACGGTTACACGACTTTGGCTGGTAGTAAAAAAGCTAAAAACATTAAGCCTCAAATCGGATCTGATGCGGGACAAATAAAACTTATCGACACGGCAAGCTTGCCTTCGGTCGGAATTTCTCAGCTACATCAGAAAATCATCGTAAGTAAAGTTTCTAAATCGTCTATCCTGTTCCAGGATACCACCTCCCAACGAACAGTTCCAACTTCCATGGAATCGTCGGGCACATACAATAAGAATCGCTTCCAATTGGAACCAATGATTGATGATTCCGTTGCATTGTCCTTACCTTCCAGTAACCTGAGCTATCAGGCCGCCGGAAAATTGGATTCTACATCGAATATAGAGGTATTGCCAATGATTGAAAATCGAAATGTCGCACCCCCTTTTAGGGCACCTGACCTTCCAATAATTAAAGGCTACGGTAAAACAGCACAAAATGCCCGTGTTGCTGTGAATAACAGGTACAAGATTGTATTGAGTTTAATGCCAACGAAGGTTAACTTTGGACTTTTCATAAGACCTGCCGAAAATTCAAGAATACAAGATGTTTCGCTTTTAAAGTCAAGCTTGTCAGTTGGCATAAAGGTAAGCGCAGGACTAGAAATAAGGAATGCGCAGTTTTTACTCGCATATAGCCATCTGAACAGGCGAATTGGCTATGAGACAGGTATCGAAAAATTTACTGCGAATGAGACAAGTCCAGGCGAGTACGTAATTAAAAGACTAGGAGATCGACGGGAGGTACGGATGCCTGGTCATATGCTGGGGATTGGGGTAAAAAGGATGTTTTATTTCAACTTCCTACAAAAGCATGCATTGTTTGCGTCTGTTGGCGGCGACTATATGCGAGCCTTACGCCCCGCAGGTGGAAATCAGATTCAAGTTAATTTCATATTAGGGAGGAGCTTTGCTTTGAATTCCAAATCAGTATTCACAATTGGCCCTTATCTCGAATATGGGATTACCAAGCAAGCGTTTGTTAATGGCCAGATGCGAGTAAGGCAGTACCAGTATGGGATTTCGCTGGGCCTCAAACTTGCAAAACCACCTCTATTTGTTCCGTGAAGACATTTTGCAGGCTTCAGACAATGTAGGCGAGCCTTTGTCAGAATAATTGATATACCGGGACAAAATTGGTTGAGTGAAGTCGCTTAGCAACCGAAAATTTATTTAAAAGCGTTTATGTTTTGAACCCAGAGATTCTGCTGCTTGCTTTTAAAGTATTGCTATGCTAGATGCGAACTCCCCCTTCCGCTTTGGATGGATGCCCCTGTACCGAAGTCACATTAAGATAGCGATAACTGATGACAATAGTTTTACCCGGAACGAATTAAGATCGTCACATAGTCAGGATCAATCGCCAGTATTAAACAGTGGCATATGGAGACTTGACAAAAAGGTCGAAATTGCCTGTTGTTTTCTTACTTGGCCAAGGAGCTTTTGAGTCGAAAGTATCTTGGAGGCTAAGTTCAAAGGCCGTAACTTGGAAACTGAATCGATCAAAATACTACAAAGTCGATCGTTGCATCTCTTGACCTATCCAGTAGCCTGAAAATTGAAGTGTGAGATATTGCTGTTTCTTAGACAGTTAGGCGATAAAAATGATCCCAGCGGGATAACCGAGATCGCCTCAAAAGGCGCTTTTTTCAATCCAAAAAGTCGTTATTGTGAGTTTTTAAAAAATAAGCCCATCATTACCGTTCAATCCACGTCAAAGCATCTTGTAACCTTTTCGGTAACCTGTTAAGTTAGGCTGACTATCATTTATTCAAAACACCCTAAGCTTTCTATCTTGCGGACCTACGTATTTCCCTGAATGCGTATAATGCTGAGAGTCTTTGGTCAGCGCGCCTCTTCCAGCTCCATTCCGGCAAGCATATGCGTCAGTATAGGTTTACACTTTTCGCGGCAGGCCGGATAGAAATGCCGATGTTTCCACGAATCGGATTTTGGGGACTGGCCCCACCAGAACTCAGCCATTGCAACGGGTTTCATGCCATACCGAAAGGCATATTGCAGCATTTTGGGTGCAGCGCACTCGCCGGCACCCGCGGGAGGATTTTTGTACGAGGCTCCTTCGAAGATGGCACGCAGGCTTTTCTCTTCCCCAGCCTGGTTTAAGAAATTATACTGGTCGTAAATCTCGTTTTGAAGGCGGTATGAGTGAATCTTTCGCGCTGTTTTCAATGATTGTATTTCCTGTTCGAAATTTGGGGGCTTTCGTGTTTCCAATGTCCTGATCTGCTCGTTGAGATCGGAAAGTTCGTGCATTCCTGCATTCAGAAACCCACCGTCGGCCAATCCGTCGAACATCGGCGGCACAAACCCTTCGTGGTGATTGCTACCTGCCAGTTTACCAGAAAAAGCAGACAGGTAACCGAGCCTGCCCTCCCGGGTCATTACCACCAGTACACCGAACATCTTGCCGATAACAGTTTTGTCACTCGCCGACAGACCAAAATTATGCACCCAGTTTTGTTGTACTTCCAAATGCGATTGCAGCTTTTCGACGGCTAGCAGGCTGATCGCATGTGGCTGATAGTGAAACGGGAAAGTAAACTTTTCAGGAAGCGGAAAGTCCCAGGGTGTTTCGTTAAAATAATGAATGACAGAATGCTTTTCCGTTGAGCCTGTGTCCAAAAGTATGCAGCTTATTACCCGGGCCGACCGGAGATTTTAGTCAAAAAAAGGTTCGAATTTACAGAAAATTATGTGTTAATGATGGCTTTCTATGGATACCAAATGGACAGTCTAGAAAAAGTGGACCGTCACTGGCAGATCTTTCTCCATAAAATCGACACACTCAGTCCCGAAAAAATGTGTAGGAGAAATCTCGCCTTCAACGAACTAGCCAAGTCCTTGGATGTCGACTATGATGGCTGGGATATCGAACATATTTTACACTCTTCAAAATCAACTGTGGCATTTTACTTAATAAGTTTAGCATGGATTCAGAAAGCTTCACAATCACACTCACCAATGCCTCAAATAACCTGGGGAATATGTGACAGTAGCTCGTTAGATGCTGTAAAGCAATTAATACGTGAATCGTTGAGTAGGAACGTTCAATCTTAGATGGACGGTTGTCGCATCAACCGGCATAGCATTGGAGCTTATCGTCCTTGTTTTCGTGCCTGATCCAAAGTGTAGGCAGAAACTATGTGACGTGGTGGCTTGGGTAACGTTCTTTAGGAAGAAGGGATTTTTTGTAAATTGCTCTTGAGAGGGGCGTAACAAAATATTCAACCTTGGTGGGTTATTTAATGAATGCGCTTCCTCTCATTTAGTATGGCTGCTAAAATTTCTTTCTATGTCGTATAGTGAAATCACACTTGCTGAGCACCCAGATGATCGAGTATTCGTTGGTATCGCAAATCTTCTTAATGAGAAATTGAATGCAAATGTTATTACCAAACTTTCTGATCTAGATTCGACTTATTGGGATTTAGAGATTGGATCATCAATATTGGTGCTTCATCAGCAAACATTCGTAGGTATTACAATTTTCCCAAAAGAAGGTTACAGCGCCCCCGAAGAGACGATAGGACTGGTCAAAGCAATTGGGATGTTGGTCAAGAATGGGAACGCGTAGCCATATTATTCACACTAGATCAACCAAATCCGTAAACAATGAGAATTTTTTACAATGTAAAGGTGAGAAACGCCTCTATCATACTGACAATATTACATTTCATTGCATTGATTTTTACTCCCGGGACTTCATGGAGTCGTGATCCCACGGAAGCCGGGTTTTGGATGGCAGCAGCCAGTGCAATAACATCGACCTTGGTAATAAATTGGATTCTTGTGCGAGTGTTCACAATAAAAAAGGGTGACAAAAATACCTGAGTTCCATATTCTCACTTTACAAGCCCTGTATCTGGAATAAAATCTCCGACCTACTGCCTGCGGTATCATGGTAGCCTCTCGACCATTACCATGCAAGTGACCCCTTCTCAGATAACGAGGGTGAGTAGATTCAAGTTTGACCAGTGCGTTCCGGAGAAGCTGCTGCATCAGGTAGAATAAGGGATCCAGGCTGCGTTTCGAAGGCAATCAGTTTGAATAAAGTTTTTTCTCCCTTATTGCAAATTTGCTGTTAGCGATAGTTCTATGCGGTCGACCTTGAATTTTCCTTATTAGATTTAGAGATTTGGAAAGTCAACTTGGCTTGTCAGTCCATTTTTTGTGTCAATAAATAAAAGGTATGTATTTCTTAAACCTTCCATTTTTTCCCGATTTTCAATTCGAGCAATTACATATTCGGCTCCCTCAACTTCTGTTAACTTGTTAAAACTTACATAGTTGTATTTATCTTGCCCGTATATTGTTAGGCAGAAAGTTGTCATGGTAATTAAAAGGATGATTTTCATTTTTTTGAATTTAAGTTTCGTCCGTGTGATTGGCAGGTAGCTGAAATACAACTTGCCGGTCCACGCACTTCAAATATAACATTCGTATTGCGAAAGTATTGTCTCAGACAAAGCCTATGGGGAAATATACTTATTTTACCTTCTCGTAGGATTATCCATTATTTGATACGCTGGTTCCTACAACTGATGTCAATAGTTAACGTCTTAGCGATATTGCTAATCTTATCAGAATTGGCTCCAATCGATGGCAATGCAGTGGTCAGGCATCCAGTTATCTAAATAGCTCAAATAACCAGGGAAATTTGTGACAACGGCGCAACATCAACCCCAGAGATAGCATGAACGGGCAAGGACAAGTAACTGGCTGCAACAAAGGCAAAACTGGCTCGCAAAACGGAAAGAATTCGACAATTTCTTACACAAATGGCTTTGTAACGGCTTTTTCCACGCCCACTATTCAGAATTATCAGCTGATCTGGGATGATCAAAAAGGCAATCTGACGAGTCGTAAAGATGCTAGGGACACCGTAAATAAAATCGGGACGTTCTTATATGATGGCCTCAATCGGCTAACGAGTGCGACCGTAAATGACACAGCCTCTATCGCGGCCTATGCATCTAATGGTAACATTGCCAGTAAGACGGGTTTAGGAGCGTATCTCTATAATCACCCGTCTAAGTTCAAGAGCGAGCTAAGACTCAACAATGTAGTTCAAAATACCAGATATTATTTTTCTTTTAGTTCGACATTGACGGTCGTGCTGTTTATAGTTCGTTCTGCATCAAAATTCTGAATGCGTATCAGATTGTTATTCTGATATTCGAATTTGGTTTTCGGATATTTGACTCCGTTTATCTCAATAAAAATCGTCGACAGTCTCTCGCCTTTATATTCGAAAAACAGTGTAGGGTTTCCTGGCCCTCCACCACGCACACGCGACATGACTGTTGGTTGGCTCCGGGAATCGTATTCAAAAGCATAGGATATGCCTGATTGTGTAAATTCAGCCAGCTTACAATTTTTCGACAACACCTCTTCAACCGGATTTTTCTCTTTACAAGACAATGTGATACAGGCTAACAATATTGCACCAAAAAGGATTTTGTATACACGCATTTCAGGTACATTTATTGCAGGTCGTTAGCAATCAGAAAACCGGTTAGCATATTGGCAAATAGTGTTGCTTGTAAACCACCTATGGATTAGCCACAAATATTGAATGGGGTTGCGAAGATGTGGCATCACCTGAAAGTGGGACAGGCGTGTTATTCTTGAGGTAAGAAGGACTGCAATTTGGACAAGGCGTTGAAGGAGTAATCACATAGACATTGCTATTGAGCGTTGCGATGCTAATCGCATCGCGACCATTCAGATTACTTTTGACTCCGTTTTTCCATATCACAGCTTTATCAACCTGGTTTACATATTCAATTCCAACAATGTAAACATCCTCGCCAGCAATAGCGATATCTCTTGCCAACGCACTATTTCCACCGTCATCAAGATTATTTTCGACACCGTTTTTCCAATATTTTGGAACAAATCGACTCGTGCCAGGAGCAAGTTCAAAACCGACAATGTGCACATCGTTCTCCGAAGCAGCTATGGCAAGAGCGTTTGTAATATTTTTGCTTTTCGAAAGGTTAACCTCGCTGCCATTTCGCCAATATTTAGCGACCGGCCCAATCTGATTTTGAGTAAAACCACAAGTGTGTACATCGCCTCCGGATACAGATACCCCGGTCATAGTCCCGAGGTCCGTTTCGTTACCGATTACACAAACTCCATTCTTCCAATAAGCTGGTAAGTGTATATTAAAAGGATCGTAAACCGCACCTGCAATATAAACATCATCTCCAACTACCGTAATGTCGTCAAAAGATGTAGGGATTCCACCGGTTAAAACATTCGATATCACGCCATTCTTCCAATAAGTGCCGAAACCTTGAATACCTGCATTTAAATAACCGCTTCCAATCACGTGGACATCTCCGCCGGACACAGCAATGCCAGTCGCTCCGATGAATGCAAATTGGTGGGAAGGACTTGGCAGACTAAATGATTGTCCATTTTTCCAGTACATCACCTTTGAGTTACTGTTTACCCCTTCCGAGCCAGTTACGTATACATCTGGTTCAGGTTCGATTGGCGAAACATGTTTAGAGGAACAGTATGATAAGAAAAAACAAATTAAAATAGCGCAGAGGCAACGATAAAGATTTTGCATTTGCAAATGTAAAAGAATGTAACTGGCTAGCCAAGATCAAAAATAACCAAATGGCAAGTTAGAACCGAATAGCGAGCGAGATTTCGCCTTAGCGATGTGGCTAAAATTCTACGACAAACAAGCACTAATTGGTACATTCTGATGCGTGACGCGAACGTACCTTTCTGGTCCGTAGTCACTTTCGGTCACCTGTATTGTGATTCGGAACATTGGAGCTGCTAACAACATATTTACAATTACGATACTTCCCCCTATGAGCAAACTTTACAACATAACATTCTTGTTTTTGATTTGCGCATTCCATGCAAGCGGCCAGTATATCACCGTCTGGAAAACAGATAATGATGGTACCAGCGCCAGCAATCAGATCACCATTCCGGCAACAGGAACCGGTTATAGCATCGTCTGGGAAGAAGTCGGTAATCCGGCGAATAATGGTACCGCAATCGGAACAAACAATTATGTACTCACTTTTCCCTCCCCGGGAACTTACCAGGTAAGCATTACGCCCGGCACTGGAACGTTCAACAGAATTTCCTTTGCCAGCCAGGTTGATTACCGCAAACTGCTGGAAGTAAAACAGTGGGGTAATATTCAATGGGCCAGCATGGAAAATGCGTATTTGGGCTGCTATGACGTGAAAATTACTGCTACTGACGCTCCGGACCTGAGTAATGTGACCTCTATGCGAGGCATGTTCAGTTCATGCAGTTCGGTCTCGACTGTTCCCGGAATCAACAACTGGGATGTGAGTTCAGTAACGAATATGAGTTTCATGTTTGCCGCAGCATCTTCGTTCAACGACCCTTTGGATAATTGGGATGTCAGCAATGTCACAGACATGACCGCGATGTTTCAGAGCTCGGCGTTTAACCAGCCAATCGCCAACTGGAATGTCGGCAATGTCACCACCATGTATGTCATGTTCCAAAATGCAATTAATTTCAATCAGCCGATCGGTTCGTGGGATGTCCGCAACGTCGACATAATGAGTGGGATGTTTACCGACGCAGAAAGCTTTAATCAGTCTCTCAATGACTGGGATGTGAGCGAGGTTACCGACATGGACGGCATGTTTCTCGATGCGACAATGTTTAATCAACCTCTTGATCACTGGGATGTCGGAAATGTGGAGACGATTAGCGCGATGTTCTGCCGGGCCGCGGCATTTAACCAGCCGATCGGCTCATGGGACGTAAGTAATGTGATCTATATGCGCTCTGTGTTCAATGGGGCTGCCAGCTTTAATCAACCCCTCAACAACTGGAATGTAGGAAATGTGATTGATATGTCTGAAATGTTCAGCGGCGCCACGGTATTTAACCAGCCGATCGGTAACTGGAATGTCGGGCAGGTAACGAGCACGACGCACATGTTTCGGCAGGCAACGGCTTTCAACCAGCCCATTGGTAGTTGGGACGTAAGTAAGGTTACCAACATGACTTTCATGTTTGGCGGTACCAATAATTTTAACCAGCCGCTTAATAGTTGGGACGTAAGCCAGGTTACCGATATGTCTTACATGTTTCTCGGCGCAAGGGATTTTAACCAGCCGCTTAATGACTGGGATTTAAGCCAGACTACCACTATTTCGGTCATGTTTTACCTGGCACAGTCTTTCAACCAGCCTGTCAACGAATGGAACGTGAGCGGGGTTACCGACATGTCGGGAGCATTTTATGGTGCCGCCGCATTTAATCAACCACTCACTGACTGGACGATTTCCCCGGGCGCTAACCTGACCGCCCTGCTTTTCGACTCAGGGATGGATTGCGTGAATATGACGCTGACGTTGCAGGCCTGGGCAGCGAATACCGCTACGCCCGATAACATTACATTTGGCGCCCAAGGTATGACGTATGGTTCTCCGGCAGTCGCAGCATTGGAAACTTTAAGAAATACTAAAAATTGGTCGATTGACATTGGCGACGAGGTAGACTGCGAAGCCTTGGCTGTGTCGCTGATCAGTTTCGATGCAAAAAGCGTAGAGGGAACAGTGCAACTGGAATGGGCCACGGCGTCGGAAACTGACAATGATTATTTCGACGTGGAGCGTTCGCCTGATGCAAGAAGTTGGAAAACAGCCGGTCGGATCAAGGGCGCCGGAACTGTGAATTCTGTCCGCTATTATTCAATGACCGATTCAAGTCCATTGAAAGGTATATCGTATTACCGGTTGAGAATTGTGGATTTCGAAGGAAAGGCGGAATATTCCAACATGCACGTTGTTAAACTGAACACGCCTGCCCCGATCGTGTATCCTAATCCTGCGACGAGCTCTCTTACACTTTCAGGAAAAACAGATGGCTATGTTAAGATATACAGTCTGTCTGGTCAGGAGGTTGGACAAATAGAGGTGAAAGGTGAAAAAACGATTATACCTATAAAGGAACTTCCCGTTGGCCCCTATTTGCTAAAATCAAACGACGGATGGAGTTCAAAATTCATCAAGCATTAAGTTGAGCTGATATCACCCATGGAAACAAATCGCAACAACTCCGAGAAAGCATAAATAGCTTATTTTCCACTGCTTAAATCCGACAACTTTTGCAAATCAACCAACATTTCGTAACCGAGCCGACAAGCATAGATAACGAAAGTGTCTCACAGAACCAGGGTTATTTTCGTATGCTACGGAATGACGTTGACAGCTAGCCAGTTTGATGAAAATGAGCGCCGTATTGGATATTTCCGAACCGCACTTTTTTATACGGATACCATTTTAGTGGGAGCGGGCCTGAGCGTCGATGCGCTTGGTTGGGCGTCAGATAGCCGATTGAGGCGTGTGGTCGAAGGTTATTGTAGGCATTAATGGCCCGTTCGATGGAAGTGCTTGCTGCTGAAAAAGAAAGAAATCCTCTCAGTTTAAAATCTTCCCGCTCCGGCGGCTTGGTTCAGTGTTCGGAAGACGCGTTCGGCCATCGCATTTTCATTCGGGTCGCCGCTTTCAGCCATACTCGCGGCCAGATGGCAAGCCAAAGTTTGAGTTCTGGCAGTATGAGAATTTGCCGCCGCTCGGTGATGACAGGCAATTTGAGTCAAAATTTTCACTATTTTGAAAAATCACTGGTCCGCCAGTTTAACGAAAAATACCTGAACACAGAAACAATTATGAAATCAAAATATTATGGAAGAAGGGTACGAAACAACTAACGTCTCCCCTCTTTGGACAGTTTGACCGCTATTTTCCTTAATTCCCCCTGGCACCTTCTGTTGACATGAACTCGCCCATTTAAGATCCGCAACGTCTAATTCAAGCGACAGGAAAGCTTGAAAAAAAAATTGTAACCGCTTTTGCACTTTTGATCTTTTTTCCATCTATAATTGTAAAAGTTCTTCACATCTATCCGTAGTTCTTCTACAACTAGCACCCATAATTATTTCTCGCTTCTATTGTACCGAATCTAAATTATCGGGATGATAAGTTGCGCATGCCTGTCAATATCTTATACTCTATGGCCAAATTAATTGGCATGAAACAATCTATATGAACGTACAAATGAACTTCGCTCAACAATTGAAGATGATAACAAAATCTAATTTTTTAAAGAAAATAGAACCATTTTGTGGTATTAAAATAGCAATTCTTACACTGTTTGTTTTTTGGGATACACCCACATTTGCTCAAAAAAATATTGATACAACCGCCCGTTGGGAAATCGGATATGATATAATGCCAAATTTAAGGTCAATATCTACCGGAAAGATGAGCGCAAGTTTCATCGTAAAGCGATATGGGCAGTCAGGGTTAAACGCATGGCGTTTCAAGCTGCTCTTCTTCGGAAATAATATTGGCAAGCAAGAGACAGAGGGACTTATTGACAGTAGTGGCTATGTTGACAGCCATCGGTCAATTTGGGAGGGCAGGGTTGGAAGGGAATGGGGCCGGACAATTTTATCCGGACGTGCTAAAATCTTCTGGGGATCAGATATTGTTTACAGTCTCACCCATGAGAGCGCAGAAGCATTCACCAATGCAGGAGATAGCAAATGGGATCGATCAACTAATACATTTTCGTACGGTATTTCCCCTCTCCTAGGCCTATCATATGCGTTCAAGAAGGGCTTAGCTATATCTGTTGAAACCCATTTAAATCTTTATCCAACCTTTACCAGAAGGCGGGTTAACGACCCTACACTTGCTCCGAATACGGTGACTTTTCGCCAAAACGGATTTGATTACCAACTTAATGCCGTCGATATGTTGTATATAAGTTTAAGGTTTTAACTAAATAATGAAAGCTCATGAAAAAAAGTATGCGATTTCTTTTATTTCTACTTGCCTATCGGGAAAATGGCTTTTTCACAGCCGACAAATCTCGTAGTTAGCCCTATTGAGCCACAGTACAACACGGACGCTCCCCCGCAATTGATTAAAGTAGCATCTAGCCTTCAGGAAGTTCCCAGCACTCTAGGTATTGGATACCAGGTTAAATGGGACAACGGGGACGGTATTAATTTAAACGGATGTACCGTTGTCTGGGAGACAACCTACGGTGTAATGTACTCAGGGGTCCAGTATTCCAATCCTGATGCAAAAACAAGTACTTTGACAACAAACCCTAGCCAAGGGTACGTTCGATGGGTTAATGCAAAAGAATATCCCGTAGCAAATCCAGACGGTAGCACTACCTACGTAGCAAGGGGCAAAATCAAAGTGACATACTCCGGTTCTAATTGTAGCGCCAATGGTAAAACCGCAACAAAGGACGTAAACATTAGATTTGTAGGAAATCCCGGCGCAGTCACGATCACTGGGTATTCAAATCCCGCGACCGTGACTTGCGGCGCCAAGAACATCACATTAACTGTGACGCATCACGACTGAATCATTGGCTCGACATGTGTTACAACACACCTCGCTTCGTCACTTAACATGGCATCCGTTATCAGAACAAAAGCGGATTTTCTTGGTTTTGTCCTATGAACAACGCACTACTTGCCTACCTAGGATTTGAAAACAGCTTGGCCAAATGCGTGCCCAGAGCGTCGGGTTTCAGATCTGTGGCGAGTATCTTGCCGTTGGGGTCGATGAGAAAGTTTTTAGGGATCGCTTAAAATTACATTTAAACCCCTAAGGTCGCGAAATAGCGTAACTTGTTTTCATGTACCGCTAATCTGTACCGCTAAAAGGCAATAATCGCCACTAAAGTCGATTAGCGTCAAGCGTCGTGAAAGTACAGAAATACGACCGAATAAATCGAAAGGATAAGATTCTACAATAGCGACAAAATTCATGTGGTTGTCTAGGCGATGCCAGACAAGCTGCCAGAAAAGCCTTGGGGAAGACGATATCAGGCTGATCTGCCAGAGCGTTGCCCAGGACAGCGGCCCTGCCGGTGCAGAACACGCCCGAAAGTGGATAGAAAGGGACACTGCTAAAAATGTCATGGAACTGGCCGGGTACCGGCAGCAACTGCGTAGGCAGGAGCTGGATACTGGGAAGGAAAGGGGAATGAGTTTAGGGATGTATGGAAATGACAGTGAAACTGACCTGCTGATTTTCAATTTTGGTTAACCAGGTTATTTTGGTCTCAATTGACCATTCATTTCTTTTCATCAGCAAGTTACCTAGTAGTGAGCGAATCACACTGAAAGTCAATGGCATCCTATTTTCCGATAAAATGTACAATCTTTTTCTATTTAAATTTCAACCGTACAACGGGTTACCTCTTTTTGAATGAATAGAAATATTCTCGAAAAGCTAGCGTATCCGCTTTACTTAGTGAATTCACATAAGATTCATCAAATTCATTAAACCAGGTACCGGATGCCCTCCCTCTACGATGCGGGTCCAAGTAGTAATTTGGGTCACCGTGTGTATTCCACCATACACGGCTGTACTCAAACAGTGGCAAATTCAGTTCAGAGTAGCTCCCGTACCCTACAAACATATTATAGTGGCTAAATTTGCTATCCCACACGCGTTCAAATTCACTTCTGTATTTAGCCATGTTATAAAAGTTTTGGATGTCCTCTTCTGATACAATCAACTTTCTTGTCGACTTAAATACTAGTTGTTTGTCATTTTTTGTGACTAGCAAGGATTCAAATGTGTCTGAAAATTCAGCGGAGTCGGATGAAAAGAATCTGATGTATACATCGCTGACAAATGAGGAATCTTTTAATGTAAATCCCCCATAGCCTTTTACAAACCTGTCTATCACCGCCTTATCTGTTATTTCCCTTTTGTCAGTATACAGCCGGATTTTCGATTTTACGCTGATCCGATTTAGGTAAAGCGTCGCTGGAAATTCAGGAAGCTGTTTTATCTCTGATTTTTTACAACTGATTGTAGTGAGGAAAAGAAGGAGAACGGAAAGGTATTTCATAAATATCGATATGGGTAATTAGTGCAATGTAGAAATTTTTAGGTCACAGTTAACCCGGAGAGTGCTACTTTCCCTGAATGAGTACAGAAAAACCACCGAATAAATTGTCTATACAGGTCAATAGATTAAATCTATAAAGTTTATGGCCAGCTGACATCGGAAGTCGTTGCGCGGGCTGGTGGAACGCCATCAAAACCGGAAGCAAGAAAGAATAAGAAGTCAATGCCTACTAAAAGATTAGTAAAAAATCTAATCACTTAGCTTGCATACTAAATTTTTAGTAGTTTACTTGCCATCATCACTCATTAATCTGGAATATGGAACCCCGTTCACTTACTAGGGCCGAAGCAGAAATTATGAAAATCCTCTGGCAGCTCGGTAAAGCATTCGTTAAAGACATTATTGCGCAAATGAATGAGCCTAAGCCTGCATATACCACTGTTGCGACCTTCGTGCGAATATTAGAAAAAAAGGGCATCGTTGCCCATAAGACGTATGGCAACACACATGAATACTACCCGCTGATCAGCGAGCAGGAGTACCGCAAATATGAGGTTCAGCAATTAGTCGAAAATTACTTTGACAATTCCGTGACCAACCTGGTCTCCTTCTTCATGAAAGACGATAATTTAAAGAAGAGTGATCTTGACGATTTGGCCGCATTTATCGAGAAAAATAAAAGCAAAAAATAACTGTCCTGAAAATGGAAGCACTTCCTTATTTGCTTAAAGTCAACATCTGCTGGATGGTATTCTATGGGTGCTACTGGCTTCTATTCCGGAAGCATACCTTTTTTATACTCAACCGTGGATATTTACTGTTTTCATTGATCGTCAGCTTTGTAATTCCGGCTGTTGAATTGCAGGAAACGGTCAGCATTGTTGAAAGTGCGGCAGTTGCCGTAACGGCAAAGGGTCCGGTAATAGCCGGGGAAGTAACTCCTAACACAAATTATACGGGATATCTACTGCTTGTTTGCTATTGCGCAGGAGTCATTTCAATGGTCATTGTGCTGATCAAAGCTATTTCCCAAGTATATCTAATCGTGCGAAGTGGGATTTCCGTTCCCATGCAGGGATACCATCTGGTAATTAGTCAGCGCCAATATGCACGGAGCGGATCGTTTTCATTTCTGAAATGGATGATCATTTCCAATGATGACTATGAACAGAACTTTGAACCGATTTTTACGCATGAAATGGTGCACATCAGCCAATGGCATACGCTCGATATCCTGCTAATTGAGGTCTTAAAGGTGGTATTTTGGTTTAATCCGGCTCTATGGCTCTACAAGCGCGCGTTACAGGATACTCATGAGTTTCTGGCCGACGAGCAGGCTTCCGACAGAGATTATTATGCCACATTCCTGCTTACATACGCAAAAGGTGCTATTTCCACTTCGGTTACCAATCAATTCTTCAACGCATCACTGCTTAAAAAGCGCATTCATATGATATACAGGAACAGGACAGCTACTTGGCTAAAGGGCAAGTACCTCCTGTTACTACCGGTCCTCGCATTAGCAGTAGTTCTGATGGCTGCCAGAAAGTATGTCTCCGAAGAAAAGAAAACGATGCCGAAATATGAATATGGTCTAGGTTTAGTAACGGTTAAGGGAATTGTAATCGACGAATCAGGTTCGCCCGTGTCCAATGCTGCAGTCACTTTCTCGGGTACCTATGAAAGTACGGTAACCAATACGACCGGTAGCTTCGAGGTCAATAATATCCCGCGAGGGTCAACAATGACGGTGTCTCACAACGATTTCTTGCAGTACATTCAAAAAATCCGAAAACAGAATACCGAATACCATATTCGCTTACAAAGCAATGCAAAGCAACTATTAACGAAACAAGAAAGGCGTGCAGACAAACGAACGCTTGCAACCAACGAACCGGCTCATATTCTGCTAGACCGCTGGCCAAGGCTCCCAGGTAGGGGCAATTTTATTGCCAGGACGCTAAAATATCCGGAGCAGGCCATACTAGATGGTGTTCAAGGGCAGGTCTCGGTATCGTTCCAAATTGATACAGCTGGAAATGTAAGCGATCCTAAAATTGAAAAAGGCGTTAGGAAAGATCTGAATAATGAAGCCTTGCGAATCGTTAGCCTGATGCCTAAATGGCGACCGGCTGAAAAAGACTTCAAGCCTGTGGCTGTTCGCTATACAATGAATATCACTTTCGACATTGCCGTTGACACATTACCGCTTGCTGCGAAAGAGAAAACTCCACCAGGTTTTTGGGGAAATAGATCCATTTACTCACCGGCAAAAACGCGGCCGATTGGTAACCAGCTTGTTAAAGATATTTTTGAGTCTACAACAATTAACCTACGTGATAGCACTCCTCCGACGACAAAATTACAAAGATTCCGAATCGCGATGTATCGCCCATTGCCAGAAAAACAGGTCGATATGAGAATTAAACTACCAAAGAAATGACACGCATCCTGATATATTTACTGGCATTGTCAACGATCATGCCCACAAAAGCACTAGGTCAAAACATTAAGATCGCAACAGTTGACCTAGAATACGTATACGCTAATCTTCCCTCGTACAAAAAACTGATGACTGAGATCGATAGCTCATCTTCAAGATATCAGTCAGTCCAAAAAGAGAAACTGGTAGTCTATCAGCAAAAACTACAAGCTTATCAGAAACTAGGGAAACAAACACCAGAACCCGTTTTAAAGGACAAAACGACCGAACTAGAATCTCTTCAGGCTTCCATGCAGGAGTTTCAAGCAAACGCAGACACTGACCTACGCACAAAATACGCAAGCAAGTTTCCCGAGATTGAGAAGACGGTTAGAGCGGCAATCGCTGAATGCGCTAAGGAGCTCCACGTGACCTACGTTGCCAGAAATTATGCAGACTACAATGCCGGCGAGTCAGCGCCCCTGGTACTATATTCAAGTGATATACAAACCGACTTAACAGATCATATCCTACGTAAACTGGGTGTTGCAAATCATACTGAAAAAGGCAAGGTTAGGAAAAATGGGATAATCAAGTGATTCCGCTTTCGACAGCACAAATAAGAGAGCTAACCATTCGTCAGCCATCCTAAGAATTGAATAGACGAATGGCTAAGCTACATTTAAACGCGTGCTCGTCGCAATTTGTGGACTGAACATCCCCTACCTGGATCATCCCGATTGCACTTTTACACACATGCCAGCATAGTACGGCTAAACCACCGGATAACTCCAATTGGTAAGATCGTACAAATTGGAATCGCAGCTTCCCACGACGGCTCGTAAAGCTCAAAATAGTGTCATTATTGCAATCACCTTTTCTCGAAGTTTAGAAAATTATAGAGAGATTATCAGCTACGCGCCCACCTAGTGTTTTGAATGATAAATAACTCAGAAAAGCGGAGCGCGTTGCCGCGCTTGTTATCTGGACACATAGATCGAGAGAGACCTTATCAGCAAATGAACGAAAGAGTTACTTGCGGTTAAGAAGCTATCCGGAATAAAGCTAGGTCGACCAACAGGCCCAGGTAAAAGTAAACTTGATCAGTTCAGGCCCGAAATTGAAGCCTTGCTACTCAATGGCTCGAGTCAAAAGTACATAGCAGACCGCTACCGGGTGACCGAGGCAACCTTGTCCAATTGGATTAAAAGAATGATATTAGAAAAAATCAGAAAGCTACCTAGCAAAACAGCAGTCTTTAACCCTATGTCAAAAATGGATTCTTGGACAGACGAAGTTATTAGCCAATGGCAGATCGAACGCATAGAACTGAATACCAGCATTACCAACGACCAAATCAACGTCGCCGAACAAATCCTCAATTTTACATTCCCCGATCAATTTAAACAGCTGTATACGAAGGCAAACGGGTTCAGTAACTACGACTGGCTGTCAAACATGTTTTCAATATGGCCACTGGAAAGAATTATCGACGAATACCAGTCCAGTACTAACAAACAATTCATTGCCTTTGCAGATTTTCTAATTGGGAGTCACTGGATTGGCTTTATGAACGACAGGGATGGTATTTATAAATTTTATAAAGAGCCTGAATTTGTATCCGTTACGTTTGAGCAAGCAATTCGCCTGATCAATTCAGACGCTACAATCATATACGTTTGATCTTTCCAGAGACATTCTTATCTGCACGCTAACCTAGCAATTACATTGCTGTTTAATTCTGAATTTCGCAAGTATTATTGTAAAATAAAAAGTTATGATAGATTTTGAGCAAAAGATAAACGAGATCACTAATAAAGAAGATTTTGTCAGTTTTATGGAGTTACTATTATCCAATTTAAATAGCAATCCAGAGGAGTGGGCTAATAAAAATTTATCGGAGTACTTAGAAGGGATTGCAGGTTGGACAGAAGATATGGAAGGATATTATCAAAACAATAATATCCCTTTTCCCGAAAATATAAATTGGAAGGTTTTTGCCAACATATTGATAGCCGCAAAAATGTATGAATAGTAAAAGCCCCGGTCACACGGGGCTTTATTGTTGAATCACTTTAAGTTTTGACGTTATTGATCATGGCATCGAGCGCATATAGAATACGTGTTTTTTTTTGTCGATCTCCGGAAACTTTGCAATATCATTTAGCCGCTTCATCATGGAAGTGTCTTTTAGAAGTTCTCTGTCCTCGGTCCCCCCCCATCTGATAGCCCACGGTGGTATCCTTCTTCCAGCGGCCCTCCATCAGCCAAAAGGAAAAGGAATAAACGCGCGAAGGCACTGGTGGCTTCATTTGAGTGCCTCAGAAAAATGGAAAGCCGCCATTATGCCGGAAGCTTTTGGCGGCTTTAAACAATCCTGAAATACTAGGGCCACTATTAAGCTGGCCTTTTGCCGAGTTTGTTTGTAAAACATCGTCTAGGAAAGCCTTTCGCTAAGTTTAGCCATGTCGTTGCTAACCTTTCTATCGACGATACGAGCGTAGTGCTGCGTCGTTTTCAGATCTTTGTGCCCCAACATTTTTGACACAGTTTCGATTGGGACGTCATTTATGGGAGATATGCCTTATCGCTTTGAGATAAAACGCATAGTCGGAGATGAAAGAATAGGTAAGCTGGTCTATTTCAATGTCCTTCGCTTTGTATTTGTAGTAAAGGAACTTGCTGACATTCCCCAGTGCAGCCTCATATCTGTTGCATGTACTGAGGGTGAAATCACGACCGACCAACGCAAACATTTCATCATTATGTTTTCGAAATACATCCAAGAGCGAAATGGCCCTGTCTTCTTTTCCGGAAAACATGGATTTAAGGTATTCCAGAGTTACAGGAATATTATGGTCTACAAGATGGCGATGAATGTCGTAGGCTTTGTTCTGTAACGTGTCGAGGTATGAATTAAGTAGTTTGACATCCTCCTTGTTACCAACCTTGCGCCCTGCTCGAGCGTTCCACTTCTCCGGTTCACAGTCCCTCTGAGTTGATAATTCGATGCGTCTCCCATCGAAAGTAACCCGAAGGTAACTATGCATCTTGCCACTTTTGTAGTTGCGCGGCTTTTTTAGAAAAAAAAGTAATGAAAACGTTTTACTTAGCATAACCAACAATTTAAAGTTTAAATGTACGGTTTGCAAGCGAAAAAAATCAAGATGTACAAGTAGTGAACAAGCTCAAAATCAAACCTTTAAAGCTACTTTGGTGAGTCATTATTCCAGGTTATGTTGACTCACCGAATGACGCACCAAGATATTGAGCATATTTGAACGTTTTTATACAATCGAGCCAAAAACAAATGCCTGCAAACCAATGATTTGCAGGCATTTAGATAATTTTAGCAACTTACTCTGTGCACCCTACGGGACAAAAGTCGAACCTTTTGCTGGAAGATTTGAGGAAGCTGGCTGCACTGTTTGAGATACGTGAAAAGGCTCAATAAGCAATCTTCAATTAGTTTAGTTTGGGTGTCTTTTGGGGCAATACCCGGAACTTGCATGCAACGATAACGATTTCGCAAACCAGAAATAATTAAACACGGTTAGCGCACAAATTAGTCTTCGTAAAATGTATACTGCTCTGCTTTCTGGCTACAAATAATTCGTTTGTCTGCTTTGCTAAAAGCCGCGGAGTGGATTGGGTACACGGACTTGGTGGAAACAGCTCTTCTCTTGAGGAGGTAGCCAATTCTATCAAAATAGCCGCCCCATTTTACTTCCATCCAGAAATGATTATCCCACTGGTGACGGTATTACTACTATGGCCATAATAGTTCAATCATTTGCAGGAGGAGCTGCGATTAGACACATGCCCCTTTCAAACAACAATGAATGGACCGGAGTTGTCACCATGGCTTCCCCTTTACGAGGGGCCCTGATAGCTGCCTCTAGTGGTAATGGTACAAATTTAGACATGTTAACAAGCTTCCTATTATCTCATCAGTATTTGGATTTTCATTTCTATCAACAGCTCCCCCTGTTCCGAGTTAGAATTTGGTGATACACTTACTTCTGATCCTACGGCAATGTGGACTGTCGATAGCCAACATACAATGCCATTGCAAACTGTGAAGTACTAAATAACCCGGCTAAATCGCTGGATTTGGCCTGCAATTAACGTCTTTATTCATTTTGTCGATAATCGGTACGATATTGGGAGTAATACAGCCAACGCTTAAAATAAGAATGTTTATAGTTGAAAGTTATCCAGTCGCAGTTTGCCTTTGTGTTATTACAATGATTTGTTGGGGATCCTGGTCAAATACACAAAAATTCGTTAGTCCACATTGGCGGTTTGAACTCTATTGTTGGGATTTTGTCAACGGAATGGTTCTTGCGGCAGTGCTCTTCGCGTTTACTCTTGGCAATTTTGGTAGCCATGGTAGGAGTTTTATAGCAGATATACAACAATCTGAAAGTGAACATCTATTGAGCGC
This sequence comes from Dyadobacter sp. SG02, assembly GCF_900109045.1. Taxonomy (GTDB): domain Bacteria; phylum Bacteroidota; class Bacteroidia; order Cytophagales; family Spirosomataceae; genus Dyadobacter. Next base: position 242 of record NZ_FNYL01000002.1, on the reverse strand, counting down.
CATGTTGGGAGGAATTATTTTTAACGCCGCAAATATTCTGTTTATGGCTTCGGTCTCCTTCGCTGGTATATCAGTCGCATTTTCAGTCGGTGCCGGATTATCGCTGATACTAGGAGTCATTGTCAATTTCTCGCATTCCACTGTTGGAAATATTTTTTTATTGCTCCTTGGAGTTGCACTCATCGTCGTCGCGATATTACTTAATGCAAGCGCGTATAGGAAAACGTTTGCTGGCTCTACTA
>NZ_FNYL01000018.1 GCF_900109045.1 Dyadobacter sp. SG02 | reverse complement strand
TAATAATAAGTTAGTTGTGTTGTTTTTTAAGGGCCGAATAGCACCCGGATTCTCGTCATCTTTTGTAAATTCTCATTTACTTCTGGATTTGACATTTGATAAAAATATTTGGAAGGCTCGGATGTATAACAGATTTTATGTTAAATGAGAAAACACAGAACAAGAGGAAAGGAGGGGTTTGACGAAAGTTCTTGGTTTTGTACAAGGAGGTGGGACTTTGCTAGCAGGGCAACGAAATTGAACTTATTGGTGTCATAATTGCAAAAACTTGTGCTATGAGACTGATCTTCTTCACGATTTTCTTTTTGACAACTATAGTGGCTCGTGCACAGTGGAAAACGAGTCTAGGGATCAATATCCCTCCGGTCATAGCTAAGTCCATTGAAATTAGTTCAGAATTGAGCCGACATTCAGGATATTCCCTGAATTTTAATATCGGCCATACATTCAATACAGGGCATACCGGCTTAATAGATCATAAAGTCAATGACGGGATCAGCGAGAGAAGCACTTCTGGAACTTTTGTTAAAGCAGGGGTAAGGCTATATCCTACATCGATTTCGGGAAAACAGAAAAGAAATCATTTTTTCGTAGGGGCATCCCTTATCCTGTCACAGTACAAGCAAACTGCTTTACAACAAAATTTATTAGAAGATGCGGGGTTTATGGATATCCGTATACCTGTCTCGGTAAAGGGAACGACCCTATTCCCTGCTGCGACTATTGGGTTTCAGCATAACTTGACCAGGTTTTTGATATTGGATTGGGGTGTTCAAAAATCGTTTGTTATTCGGGAGAACAATTATTTGGGGCGAAGGGAGCGCAACTATCAACCTGGTGCAGGATCTGCCCAATCTGATCCGTTTATCGGATATTTTCAGGGGATAATTGCCTTCAAATACCGGTTTCGTTAATAGAAGTTAGTCTAATAATTGATAAAACACACAGTTATGAACCTAGCACGTTTTATCTTGATACTAATGGTGTTGGGATGTAAGAGTGTTGAGAACCTCAAGCCGGAGTGCTTGGAGAAAGAACGAGACAGCTCAGGCTGCTATGCTGTTTATAAGCCGGTCTGTGGATGCAATGGGAAAACGTATAGCAATGATTGCGAGGCCAGAGCCCATAGCATCACATCTTTCACTGATGGCGAGTGTGCAAAGTAATTTGTCTTGAAGAACGCTCGTTCTGTGCGACACTGCGCGCCGGCCTGTCGGACGGCCAAAATCTATCCTAGGTTTGAATATGAATCACTCAGAGAATAGCGAAAAGAACACTTACAGCCCTTCTTTTGATAAGAAACTCAAAGAAGCCAGATCCAGTAAAGCAAAAGGGGAGCTGATCCCGGTCAATCCGGAGAATGTATGGGAAAGTATCGAATCCAGATCGGAGCGGGATAGCATATAGATTAGCATAAAAGCTATTTGGTTTCATGACGACAGGATCTTTATCCGGATGGCATCAGGCGAAGAGCGAGGCATGCCGCTAGAGTGGTTTCCCAGGCTCTTCAACGCTTCCCAGGCAGAGCGCGAGCGGTTCGAGCTTTCTCCGTTTGGGATCCACTGGCCGGATCTGGACGAAGATTTGAGTTTTGAGGGGTTTAATACTTATTCGAAGACATAGGCCAAGTTACTGGAGCCAGGCATAGATAGAACAAGGGCCTGTTCTGTGTTTATGCGAAGTTCTTCGATTAGTGCAAATGAAAAATAGCATCTCGCCTCAAATTGAATGGATCAGAAGCGCTTCATGGCGCTAATCCTTTAAAGTTTTAACTGAAATAGTTAACGAAGGTAATCCACCTAAATCACAATAATTCCCAGAAGTAAGCCCTTGAATATAAGAGAATTGGATAGTATCTCCAATTATACGGCGGTCAAGCGGCACATTGCCGACAAGTACCACATTCTCATAAGTGGCAGCGGGGTTAAATGTATCAAATGGGCCTTCTAGATTAGAGAAAAATTTCCAATCTTCTCCTTTAAACGAGCCATTAACTATTTGCATAACTGTTCCGCCACATGTCGGTTTAAGAATTTTGGCTGTTAGAATCTCGGAAACCTCATTTTCGGAACATCCTGTTTCGAAAAGAAATAGGATCGCCATAAAAATAAAGCCTAGTATAGTTCTCGTCATTTCTAAAATTAAAATTAACAATCAAGGCTTATCCTAGACACAGTACTAAGCCGGATCGTTGTAATCATTCTAGCCGCATTGAAATGATAATAGTACGAAAAGACAGCGCCGCACGAAACCCCCGTTTTCTGACACAGTTATTGCTGTTTGCGCTGGACAAAAGTTGATAGGTCTTCTATCGGAAGATTTACAGTACCAGTTTCCATCCAGAAACACTTGTAAAATTTGGCATATGCGCTGGAAAATTGACGCGGGTATATGTCTCAGATAACCTGCGTTTTTTGAGAACAGATGACATATCAACTTACTATGCTTTTAGTTATACCAAAGCCGTCTTAAATCATTATCTCAAATTTCTATGTCTAATTTTTTATCTTTGACTGAATAAGTAAGACAATTGATATGATTTTTGGGTATGCCCGGGTTTCAACCCAAGATCAGAACTTGAACCTGCAAATCGACGACTTGAAAAAATCGGGATGCGAGCGCATCTTTCGGGAGAAAGTGTCTTCTGTCAAAGAGCGGCCCGAGCTGAACAAGCTGCTCGACATGGCCAGGGAAGGGGACACCATCATTGTTTGGAAGCTCGATCGACTTGGACGTTCATTAAAAGATTTGATCCATCTAATCAATGAATTTCAGCAAAGGCAGATCGGCTTCCAGAGCCTGAATGATGCCATCGATACGACAACCGCGCAGGGCCGGTTATTCTTTAACATATTTGCCTCGCTGGCAGAATTCGAGCGTGACCTGATCCGGGAACGGACAAAGGCTGGGCTTTCGGCCGCGCGCGCCAGGGGAAGGATGGGAGGGAAGCCCAAGGGTCTGAGCACGGCAGCCATGTCCAAGGCGCATGCCGCTAAGGCACTCTACGATAAAAGAGATAAGACAGGCGAAGAGATCGGAAAAGTCTTAGGTATTAGTAGGGCCACTGTATACCGGTACATTAAAGAGATCGAGCAGCAGCACCGCCCAGAAAATGAAAAACAATCATCAGCACAAAACTAAGTACGATGCAGCAGACTGTCGCATTTTTGTCCGAATGGGGCAATGATAACCTTGATTTTTCCAAGCGCGGGCCGGAAATATCTACCACTCATTTCATCATTACGGCTATCATCCTCGATAAAAAAGACGTTCCTGCTGCTAAACAGGTCATCGAGACGGTGCGTAACCGGCATTTTTCCGGAGACGTACTGGATTCTAACCTAACGGCCAACAATCACGAAAAGCGCAAGATGATCCTCGAAGACCTTGATGAAGCGCCATTCAACGTTTTCTCCGTCGTTGTCGACAAGCGGCAGTTAATAGGGGAGGGGCTGCGTTATAAGGGCTCTTTCTATAAGTTCCTTCACAGCCTGGCAGATCGGGAGCTTTTCCGTTTGCTGCCAAACCTTGACCTAGTGTGTGGCCCGATCGGGGAAGACACTTTTATGAAAGGGTTTGTCAAGTATGTTGAGCAGAACCATATCTCCAATCTATTCAATGAGTCCACCTTTGGCTTTGCCGGAATTGAAAATGACGGCTTAGTCCAAGCGGCGGGCTACATCGCCGGTACACTTGCGCGTTGTTACGACGAGACTGTAATCACTGACCAGCGCGGTGAGTTTATTGAACTGCTGCGGCGCAAGCTACTGTCGATACAGTTTTTCCCTGACACTTTCGGTACGAGCATGGCACCCGCGCCATCTACTGGCGAAAACTTCAATGAGACTCTGGCCACATTAAGCACCAACCTGGCCAACGACTTTCTGCACCGCAAATCAATGAGCTTAGTTCCGCAGGTGAAAGACCAGGTAAGCTCCCTGGGATACCTGCTTTTTCATTTCAGGCATATCAATCCTACCCGGTACATCACCAGCTTTGAACTAATGGAGCACATCAGGGCAAGGACGGGCAAGAAAGTTTCCTTACATTACTTTCAGACAAAAGTGATAGCCCAACTCCGGGACGCAGGCGTTCTGATCGCAAGTAGTTCCCGAGGGTACAAGCTGCCGGCGAGCGAAGCTGACCTTTATGATTTTATTAGCCACAGCAACACCATTATCTCGCCTATGCTATCCCGGATAAAGCGGTTCCGCGACCAGGTGCACACAGCCACTTCCGGACAAATCGATATCTTGGCTCACGACGAGTATTCCTTAATACGAAAAGTTGTGGTTGAGTTCTAAACTTAGCATCCATGGAGTACAAACCTTTGGCAGATCTAATTGAGGATCAGAAAGCGTATAATGCGATTTTCGAGCTGGTAACAGCTGACTACGGGCCGACTGAATTTGGGTACGTGGAAGACTCCGAACTCGGCTGTCTAACCCTGTGGGAAAAATATAGAAGCGGTACTACCCGGCACATTCATAGTACACATGATGGCAGTATCGAGCACTCTTGCGGAGACCAGCTTGAACCAATTGGTAATGTCTTTAGCCTCGTTGACCAGATCAGGTCTTTGGGATATTCTGCTTTTCTTCCAGGTTTGCCGCAAATACAAATATGTTCAGGGCTTCAACTAGGGTAGCTCGCATTTTGATCTTTTCAATGCCGATGCAATCACCTGATGCATGTCGTAGTATTGGTATTCTGCAAGCCTGCCGCCGAAAATTACATTCGGTGTGTTTTCTGCAAGTTTCCTGTAGGCTTTAAATCGTGTCGTATTTTTGTGGTCATTGATAGGATAGTAGGGCTCTTTTCCCGCAGTCCACTCAATTGGGTATTCGTAAGTTATAATTGTTTGCTTTTGGTTACCAAATTCAAAATGCTTGTGTTCCACTATTCTTGTATATTCCGAGACAGGGTCAGTGTAGTTGATGATTGACACTCCTTGGTAATTAGGAGTGTCGATGAGCTTTGAGACGAACTTTAAACTTCTATATTCTAGATTGCCGAAGTGAAATTCGAAGAACGCATCGATTTGACCAGTAAATACAATTTTGGACGCCAGAGAGTCCCAATACGACCTGTCTTTAAAGTAGTCAGTATTCAGCCTGACTGGTGTTTTGGCTAATAGACCATTGGTCAGCCTGTTGTATCCTCCGATTGGTATCCCCTGATATTTATCCTGAAAATAGTTGTTGTTGAAGGTGAATCTCAGAGGGATTCGTTTTATGATTGATGCCGGCAGATGTTTTGGATGTCGCCCCCATTGTTTGCGGGTGTAATCTCTGATCAGCGTTTCGTAGATATCCTTACCTACCAGGCAGAGAGCCTGGTCTTCCAGGTTTGTTATCTTTCGACTTATAAAGTCGGCAGTCTGATCCGCAATTTTTTTCCGGGCTTGCTCAGGAGTTGAAGTTCCCCATAACTGATAAAATGTGTTCATGTTGAAGGGCAAATTGAAAAACTTTCCGTTAGCGTTGGCCAAAGGTGTATGTACGTAATTGTTAAATTCAACAAACAAACGTACGTAATCCCATATACCTTGGTCGTTGGTGTGAAAAATGTGCGGCCCGTAGCTGTGAACATGAATACCCTCAGTAAACTCGCAGTACGTGTTGCCTCCAGCATGAGATCGTTTGTCAATAACGAGGCACTTCTTTCCCGCTTTTGTCATTTCGTGTGCGAAAACAGCGCCCCATAGCCCGGCGCCCACGATCAGGTAGTCATATTCTTTCATCGGATAGTTTTTTATAAGTCAATGGCTGGCTCTTGCTCTTGATAATCCTTTCAAGAAAGCCGCGCTTTTTATTTATTTTGGAAGCATATCGTAGGCGGCCCAGTTTCCAGGGACTCTGTTTGTGTTATTTGACCTTTGCGCGATAAAGGGTATTCTGATTAAGTTTATTTTAATAATCCTGCGGCGGGGCAATTCCGCGACAGAGACGGCTATGATCGTTTGTTAATTTATCACCCCTGATGTTAGTCAATGTCAGATCCAGATTCTTATAAACTGGTTACTTTCTGATTTTTTGATGGAAGTAAAATGGTCGGTACAAAAAATACAATTACAGGCAGGTACGAGATGATCCCTCCGCAAATTCCCACTGCGAGGGAAGTCCAGAATACCTGGTTTGGAGCGATAACGAGCATCGACACCTGCGAGATCACGATGCATGCAGCGTATAACAAAATCGATTGAAGTTGTTGTGTCACGGCCAGACAATAGGCTTTCAGCGGGGGGAGACCTTCGGTTCTGGAGATGTTGTTGTAAACATTGATAAGCAAAATCGTTGGGAATGATATCAGACCGGCTAAAAGAAGCAAAGATGCGTAGCCTCCATAGTCAAAGGGTAGGTCAAGTCTGTAGAAGGCCGCCATCAAGCCGGCATATGACATCATAATTGCTCCAAAGAGTGCAAAAGGTTGTCTAAGCGATTCAAACATGACTGCTGCGATGATGAAAGTCAGGATTAGTGAAACGCCAATCAGCAAGTAGTGCTTCGAACCTTCAGATTCCCATAGTCCAGAAGTTTTCCTTTCCGCAGTGAATCCTATCGGAAGCTCTGCCCGCAGAGAGTCCAGCGATCTATCCAAGAACTCGCGTCCGAATGCTACACTTCCCAAATAGTCAAAAGTGATCAACCTGACGTAGTTTTGATCTACCTTCCGTATTGTTGGGGCAATTCTTTCTCTAACCAAGCTATTTTGTGATACGAACTTTACATAGCTACTGTCCGATATCCCGACTGGTTCGTTGTAGAGCTGATACACATCCAGGGTGTTGTTGCTTTTTGGGCGAACCCTTATGCCGATCCGTACATCGTTGTGAAATGTAAAAAGGTCTGCTTCTGGCCTGGTATTATATCTGCGAACTTCCTCGGTTAGTTGATTTTGCGACAGGCCGTATGTTGCCATTAAGAATGGGTCGGGGCGAATTCTGAAAGCTTGTAGGTCTTTTAGAAAGGTAACGCCTGGAACGTTATTGATGTCGATATTTTGTATTCTCGGATGCAGGAGAAAGCGAGCCTCAAGGTTTTGGGCAATGCTGGTAAGTTGGCTATAGCTATAGCCTTTTAAAAGAACTGTGAAGCTGGCGCTTCCAGCGTCATTGACATTTACATTAAACCCCTGTCCAACACCAACAATATTCCAGTCAACGCCACTCATTTCTGAGGAAAGGAGAATAGCCCTTTCTTTCAAAAGATGTGGGAAGCTTCCAGTAGAGTAGGGTTCACGAAAGTAAACCGTTATTGAGCCAAACTGACCGCTGCGAACCTGCGATACAAACCGCCTAATCTCAGTGAATTTGAGGAGCTCCGTTTCAAACCGTGCAATCAACTGGTTCATCTGCTCTGTCGTACTGTGATTTGGTAAGCCAGCGTTAATATGTAAGGTTGTTTGCTCGGAACTCGGTCGGGCTGCCCTTTGTCGAACGTAAGTGGTGAACAACCGAAGGACTCCTCCAAGCCATTTGTTCGAGAGCTCCCTCATATCATTGTTCTGCCACTTTTCACCGATAAAGTGATTGTAGGTTCGAGCCAGATTTGAATCAGCTTTGATTTCGGGAGGAATTAAAAAAAATGGTAATCCAAAAAGTAAAAGTCCGACAAGGAGTACCGACTTTCTGTATCGAACAACTACATTCAAGGCGCGGAAATACGACTTATTTAATTGGAAGATTATTGCATCCGGAGCCGGTGGTCTTGGATAAGTTCGGAGACTGAACTGTGCCAGAATTGCAGGCACAAGCCACATACAGGTGAAAAAGGACAGGAGCTGAGTAATTAGCGTTATGGTAGCGAATTCTGTCAAATTTTCTCGCGACTCAACCGGAAGTATCCAGATTACGGACAGGGTTGCAGCTGCCATTATAGAGCTTCCAAGGAGCGACAAAATGCCAATATTAATCCGGTATCGATGGTAGTTGCGGTAGACAAAAAACAAGTTTCCGCCCATTAAACCGATAGAAAAAACAATCGTGGATATAGAGGAGAGGTCAACCGGAATTTGGAAGATGTACAGTATTAGAAAAGTTATAAAAGTATTCGCCAGAACGCCGGACAACAAGATACATACTCCCTGCATGCTACGGAAGCATACAATGTTGAGAAGGGTCAAAAGAGTTAAGGTAAGTGCAAGCTGCCATTTTATTTGAGAAAGCCGGCCGGTCAGTTCTTCGGCGGCATCATAGTCTAAATCTACATTATAGGTAGGTTGCGATTCAGCCTGTATTTTTGCAAGCACTTCCCGAATAGCTCTCCCTGTGCTAATTTGGTCGGCGTGTGGCGAAGAAAGGATGATCATCTGGATAGCTTGCTTACCATTGATCCTAAAGTAGCTCATTGGAGGCTGTTCGCTTTTTTGAGAGACGGCAATATCTGACAGTCTGAGGATCCGTTTCTTCGATATGAGAGAAATGGGTAAGTCTCCAAAGTTCGCCGTATCTGATACGGGTGCCAGCGAAAGACTCGTTTTGCTCCCGTTTGGACTATTTATCCAGCCAAGATGTGTCCGTTGTTCATTCAATCCGAGCATTTTTGTCAAGTCGGTGTCATTAATTTTGAGGCTATTAGCTAATTTTCTGTCGTATTCTATTTGCCATTCCTGGTCGCGGCCTCCAAAAATTTCCACTGAACTTACTCCAGCTAGTGCCAGCAACATCGGTCTCAATGAAGTTTCTGCATAGCGACGCAACTCTGCGGATGATTTGTGACCACTCAATTGCAGGCTCAATAATGGCTTTATGTTATGCCCATTAGAGTTGCCTATCGTTATTTCTGGATAACTGACGCCGGGCGGTAGTTGCCTATATACATGCCTGATCAGCGATGCGATTTCGAATCTAGCACGATCCAGGTCCGCTCGAGAGTCGAGCTCAATTGTAATACTTCCACGATTGTAGTCTGATGATGAGCTGACATGGTCTACTCCCTGCACAGTTCTAATAATCCCTTCAAGTGGGGTGGTTACCTGCAGTTCCAAGGAACTTGGCATCGCATGTGGCCAGGAAAAGGATACCAAAAGACTTTTCTCATAGTGATCATTTATCAATTGTAGCGGAATGAAAGGTATTAGAAAAAGCCCCAAAAGACTCAGTGTAGCAAAAACCGAAATGATTGTGTACCCCTTGTTCATATGCGAATCTTTTGACCACCTGCGACGTCGATGAGTGATCTTTAAAGACAATTTATCTGATATTGTTTTTGACCAATTTTACCAGGGAAACTATGCCGGAACGACCTTTATAAATAAAATTGCGCAAAATTGGTTAAATCAAATATTTTCTTTGCTTTTTTTTATACGTATACATACATTTACTTTCAGTTACATTGCTTGAATTTGATATTCAAAGAAATATCTTAGCTGCGAGATTATAAAATATTTTATTGTTTTTTAGCGTAATATCTAAAATTAATTAGAGAATTCAGTAAATACTTCCTTGTTGGATAAGAAAAAATAGTAGGTGACGATTATTCTCATAGTTGAACACCGAACACCTATATTACTTTCAATTAAAAGGCAAATAACTGACATTAATAAAGCACCTTCTTAATCCGTGTTTAAAAAATTTAACTCAACTGTTAAATGAAAAAAGCATTTGCAAAGGTATTAATCGCTAATAATGATTCACTACAAACTGAGGCACTGATCGGACTACTTTCAAAAGAAGTTGACTTAGAATTTCGACATATATCTCACCAGGATCACATTCTTGAAGCATGCAACGAATTAAATCCAAATTTTATCATACTTGGCCATACCATGCAACCAGCCGGTTTGGTGGACTGGATCTGTAAATTGCAGAAATCAACTGGTGGGGCGCACTTTATCTCGCTGATTCCTGATATCTGCCCAATTGAGATTGCGAAGCTAAGGGCCAGGTGCTTAACGACAATTCTACATGTGGTTGATGCCAGGCTACACTTGTTGCCAACAATCCGTAATGCAAAGCAATTACCCTATATATCACCATGTATTCAAGCAGTTGTTGGTCATTTCCCTCCGAAGGATCATGCTTTGCGAAGGCTCTCTAAAACAGAGTTAAAAATCACCTCGTTAATTCTGGGAGGATATAGTAATAAATGTATTACAGAAAGACTATCCAGATCGCAGCAAACTATCGAGGGGCATCGTAAGAATATAAAAGAAAAACTTGGCGTGACAGGAGGCAAGAATTCGCTAATTGATCACCTTGTTCCATTCACGTCTTGGGTTGTAGCGGAAGTGCTTTAAAATGCCTTTTTTATAATTTAAAATAGGTATATTGATAATTTGTTTTGTTCTTACTTTTGGCCCAGTGCAGTTTAGTTGTCACTTAAACAATTTAATTTCATGGAAAAGTCAGAAGTTACAAAAAGCCGGGTTTTGCGTAAAATTATGCTGGGTACCAGCGCAGTAGTGATGGCTGTTGGTCTGGTTGCGTCCTTCGACGGAGAGGCCCAGTCAAGCGGTAGTGGAGGAGGGGGCTCCGATAAACCGGAGTTTAAAATATATGAGGAAAGCTGCTACGAACTGATTGATAATGAGTGGAAATATGTTGGATCTGGGAATACTTGCGGCCCGGGAACCCAATATTGTACGCCCAACCCTTGTGGCTAATATGGCCTAGCTATCTTTGAGAAAGTGATCGCGTTGCATGTTTTCGACATTGCGCGACGCTTTCTTATGAGTTTATTTTTTACTTCATAGCCGATCGTGTTTTGAATGAGAACCTACTTATTTTTTATAGCTATTTGTTGCTCATATTGTTCCTGCTCTAACCGGGATTCGACAGGAAAATTTACGACAGTTACAACTATCGATTTTTCAGGTGTTGATAAGAGTCATTCGGGGAAATTTGGAGATTATTTTGAGGTAGAAAAAGTTATTCAATTAGAAACAGACAGTGCGTCCATGCTCGCAGAGGTAACAAAAGTGGGTGTTTATGATTCTTCATTGTTTGTTTTCGATAGGAAATATTCTGCTTTGAAAGTATTTGATTTTTATGGAAAATATAAGTTTTCGATAGGCAAAATTGGGCAAGGTGAGGGGGAGTTTACCAAAATAAGCGACTTTTCGTTAAATGAATTTGATCGAACTATTTGGCTCTATTCGGATTCTGGTAGGGGGATTATGGTGTATTCATTCGATGGAAAATTTGTAAAAAAAATACAATTGCCATTTTTTGCCTACTACATGTCTCCGATTGATAAAAATAGCATAGCTTTTTATATTAATTTTAATGAAAGTGAGAGGGTAGGAAAGAACAATTTGGTGATTACTGATAGTGATGGAGAAATAGTAAAGATGTTGGCTCCCTATAAAAGTTCAGAAACACATGCTTTTGGATTTACGGGTTATGTGGCCCACAATAGAGGCGGTGTTTTATTTGGGAAGGCATTTAACGATACTTTGTATCAGATTAATGGGAATGGCGATGTGTTGCCAAAATACCACCTTGACTTCGATGTCAGCAAGTCCAGAGATTGGGAAAGTTTTCCTGTCCATAAGCAGAATTTTGAGACAAGAAAAGATTGGACTTTTGTGCAATCTGGTTTTGTTGAAACAGATAAAGTTTTATCGTTTACGTTGGCAGAATCTATGACGCTTAAAAAGTACTTTTACTTTAAGCGAGATAGTCTTTTGCTTTCTGAGGATTATTTTAGGAAAGGTTCATTTGCTAGATTTTTAAATCAACCTAGGAGTTTTTACGGAAATACATTGATTTCGATGCTTAATTCAGAATATTTCCTGCCAAGTAGGAACCCGGAGTTGTTGAGCAGAATTAAAGAAGAAAGCGCAGAAATGTTCGCAAAACTATCAACGCACAAAGAGACTGATAATCCAATTATTGTTTTTTTTCAACCTAAAATGCGATGAAGAGCTACCTCTTGATATTCTTGGCATTTTTTGCCTGTTCCCGGACTGATAAGGAGTTCGCTGAGGTCAGAATTGATCGTGAATTAGTTGACCTGGGCACTTACGCTCAGAGTGAAATTAAGGTGGCTTCATTTAAGATCTCAAATGTGGGATCACTTCCATTTGTCATTGAGGATGTTTCCATGGACTGTCAATGTACGTTGGTTGATTGGTCAACCCTAAGGGTTCCACCTTCGGGCAGCACAGTCATAAAGGTCAATTACGATAACAGTAATACTGGGATCTACCAAAAATTGGTCTACATAAAGGCAAATACTGCCAAACCGATCACACTTGTTATCCGTGGAAAAATTGTATAAGCGGAATTGTCCTGTTTTTTGGGTTGTGTGGGCTCGTGGGGATTCGAACCGGATTTACAAGGCAGCTGGCGGTTTTTTGTTAAATTGAGTAAAGTCAGGCCATAGACGTAATGTATCAAGAGAAGCTATTTACCTCGTATTTGCATTTGAATGCATCTTTTTCGGATAACATCGGGATTGCCAATGGCAAGGCGGGAGCGGTGCTGTATTTGAGCTCAGTTCAGGACGAATACTATCGAGAGGAGATAAGCTTTATTTTTCTGGAGGAAATTCTTTCCCAGATTTCACAGCATACCCCATTGAATTTTGCAGACGGTATCGCTGGGGTTGGCTGCCTTCTGGAGTATTTGAGCCGCACAGGGGTAATGCAAATTGAAGTCAATCAGGTTGTTGAAGACTTCGAACCGTATCTGCTTAAAACGATAAAGGCGGACTTATGTGCGGACCTGACTCTTGGGAATGGACTTAGTGGCTATGGACTTTATCTGCTATCTCGTTTGTGGTCGGGAAATCTGTCAGCTAGTGACCGGGCACGTATCAGTGGCTCGTTGATATATCTAGTTGAACAAATCACTAAATCTTCCGAAGCGTTTGGGCTGCTCCTTGGAAACAATTCATTGTGGGACGGCGCGCCGGGGGTCTATTTATTTTTGTCTGGCGTGGCGGCAGCCGGGTTTTTACCTGCTGAGCTAATGCCCGGGGTATTTCATATTTTGTCATCAATGATTCAAAATATTAGTTCGCGAGAGATGAACTGGCGTGAGGTGCCTTTGTGGTTCGTATTGCTGAATTGCAGGTCTGGCTTACTGGCAAATTCAGGTTACGCCGAAAAAATCGCTGTCGATTTTGCGAAATACTGTGATTGGTGTATAGTTTCGAAAGTAAATGTCAATTTTAAGGAAGCAATTTTTTACGCTGCTCTTCTACGATATACACATCACTTTCGGGGCATTTCCGCTTGTCAACAAGTCTACGACCGACTGATTGAGTTTGCACTTAGTAAATTCGAAAGATACGCTTTGCCATCGCTTTTTCCGTATGATGCCGGGCGGCGTTCCGTAAGAATTGGAATGGCCGGTGGGGCGGATGGTACAGCTCTTTCTCTTAGAGCTGCCTTGGAAGGCGAATTCAGGTGGCTGGGTATTCTGGGGTATTAAGTGAGTGGCTTTCTTGAAATTTAGCGATAGGTAGTATGACTATTAATTCATCAACACCGGCTGGCAAAGACGTAACGCTTGTGCTTCTTTACTGCGGGATCAGGACCGGAAATTTCGGTATGGGCTCGCACGCCCGATATTTAATGGATTATTTCTCGTCGTGTTCCGGGTATGATCTTATATTGCTCAGGGTTGATTCTAAGGACATCGGATCGATCGATCATAGATTTGAGGGAAATGTTGAAATTATAGAGATACCTCAGCCTGAGAATCAAATTTTTTTCACCGACGACGATTCGTTTATCCAAAAAGTCTATGCTAAAAGAATAAGTGAGATAGTCTTTCCAATTCTTCGTGGGAGGAAGCATTTGGTCTTTCTCTGTAATTCTGTTGTGCACTATGAACTTGCTGCGGAGCTAAAGCGCAGCCTTAGCGGGCATCTTGTTTATGTTCATCATAACTTTACCTGGAAGGCATGTCTGAAGACCTCTTACGATTATTTTGCTACTCAGTGGCAGCGCAGGAATTTCAAACTTCATCCAGCGGCCTTCAGGGGGACAGTTTATCAGGCCAACCTTGCAAACTTGTCGGATTTCGTAATCACTGTTACGTATCAGGCGGAACGTTTCTTTGTAGATGTTCTCAACATTCCTGCCGCAAAAATAATGACCATTTACAATGGGCTGCCTTCGAGTACTCGTTCCGAACGCACACGGAGGGCAGAACTACGTAAGAAATATGGCTTTGGACAGACTGAGAAGATTATTCTTTTTTGCGGAAGAATAGCTGATGAAAAAGGAGTAGATTATTTGATCAGAGCGTTCAAACTATTACTGCCGAAGGTGCCAAATGCCAGACTATTGGTTATCGGAGGTGGTAAAATTCAGGAAAGCTTGTCATTGGCCGCTCCCTTCTGGTCTTCGGTCATTTTTACAGGTAAGCTTAGCCAACAGTGTATCAATGAAATGTATGCTATCGCAGACGTGGGCGTAATGCCGTCTACGCAGGAGCAGTGCAGTATATCTTCGATCGAAATGCGTTATCACCGGTTGCCTGTGGTCGTCAGTTCGGTAGAGGGCTTGGATGAAATGTTTGAAGCAGATTTCGATGCGCTAAAGCTACCTGTGCACTATGACGAAAATCAGCTGATTTTCTTTTCCGACGAAGAGCTGTGCGAGAGATTGTTCAAAATTTTAGAGGACGAGGCGTTGGCCTCACAATTGGCAACCAATGCGTATCTAAAAGCAACTGACATGTTTACTTCCGAACGAATGTGTGCAGCGTATGACAAAGTTTTCAGATCATTTTTTGTTGGTCACGAAGTTGTCAACCAATGAACGGGTCATTTGTCGAGGTGACAGTTAGCCCGGATGGTGCTGTTGCGTTTATTTCCCATGGTGGTTATGAATCGAGAAATCAAAGTGTAACCCTGTTATGTAAGTCGGCCTTTGAGCTAGTAGAGCCTACAAAAATCAGGGGGAAGAGTTTTTTTATATCAACAGATGATATTGCGTGCAGCGTGACCGGTAAGGTGACTTTTGGCTTTACACGCTCAGAGAATGTGATAGTGTGTCCTGATTTTACATTCGATAAATGGATTGAATGTGGGATCGACGACTATGAGCGCACGACCTCAATGATTTTGGTAAATTCCCAGGAACCGCCAGTTTCTGAAAAGCTCTTCTGGATTGGGAATCCAAGGACACAAGAATTACGATTTAAACTGATTTCGCTGGGGATTCAGAATGCGGAGCGACTCAGGATCATTCCTATGAACTGGCTAAGAGACTACTCCAAGGGGCATAAGCATAGGTTTACACATTACGTCAGCCTTGAAGACCATACTAAATACAAATATTTGATTGATTGTGGCGCTGCCGGGTTCAGTGGAAGGCTGAAGTTTCTCTTGCATAGCAATCGAACTCTTTTTTTGGTGGATCGCCAGCAAAATAATAGGGAGTATTTCTATGACCAACTAGTCCCTTATGAGCATTTTATTCCCGTTGCCGAGCACCTACATGATTTACTTGCCAAGATAACCTGGGCTGATAATCACCCTTCGGAGGCCCAGCAAATTGCGAAGAATGCCAAAGAATTTGCCATCCAATATTTGAGCCGGCGGGCTGCCGTGGAGTACTTTGCAAAGGCAATAATTGAAAACATATAAAGGTGATTTGAAAATAGTAAATCTATGAACAAGGTTTCGGTATTGATGCCGACTTATAATCAGGCAGCTTTTATTAATAGGGCGATTAACAGCTTAAAGGCTCAGACGTTCGGCCAATGGGAGCTGATAATTATAAATGATGGTTCGACTGATCATACCGAACAGATTGTCGAGTGGCATTTGTCGGATCCGCGAGTGATTTATGTTCGTAATGATCACAATATCGGTCTGGGTGCAAGCCTTAATAGAGGTCTTGAAATGGCCTCCAACGAACTGGTTGCTTACCTTCCTTCGGATGACGTTTATTTTTCAAACCATTTAGCAATACTTCGGGAAACAATAATGGTCAATGATGCTTATTTGGCTTGTTCGGGGATTGTTCATTCCTATAACGAATCGCTAAATACCAGTTCTGGCAGGTATAGTACTGGCAGGGTTGAGAATGCAAGCCTTCAATTGGTTCAGGTCATGCACAGGAAAACATCGCGTCGCTGGCTCGAACGGACAGAATTGGTCACCTCCGATTTAGACCTGATGTTCTGGGATGACCTACAGGAAGAAGGGAAATTCGTTGAGACAGGACTAGTAACGGCTGAATGGGTGAATCATCCAAAACAGCGCCATAAGATCATTAGTGAATTGCATGGAGGGGGACTCAAAACCTACAAGGAGCACTACCGGGTTAGTGCTCCAGTGATATTTGTGGGTGCGGGGAACTATGTTAATGAATTATCGCTCCCCTCGTCGCTTTTAAAAGTTGAAGCGAAACAACAGCGGCACCCACTTAAAATTTTGCTTGTCGGGGAGCTTTCGTTTAACCCTGAGAGGATATTGGCTTTTGAACAGCATGGCCATAAGCTTTATGGACTTTGGATACAAGCTTCTGGCTTCCTTTGTAATGTCGGGCCGTTCTTTTTCGGAGATATTCATAACCTGAATTCCGTTGACCAAATTGAGCAGATTCAGCCGGATGTGATTTACAGTCTTCTTAATTATGGGGCAGTAGCTTTGGCGCACAGCATAATGAGACAGTTTCCCCGGATCCCGTTTGTATGGCATTTCAAGGAAAGTCCCTTCTTCTGCCGGCAAACCGGGCAATGGGATAAATTAGTAGATCTGTACAGGTGTTCCGATGGCCAGATTTATCTCAATGATACGGCTAAGTCATGGTTCGATCAGATTACAGGCAATGTAGACAAACCATTCCTGCTTCTGGATGGCGATCTTCCTAAAATTGACTGGTTTGGCGATTCAAAATCAGCGTTGCTGTCTGCTACTGACGGCGCCTTCCATACTGTCGTTCCCGGAAGGCCGTATGGGTTGCATCCCGATCACGTTGCGATGCTCGCGCAGCAAAATATACATCTTCATTTTTATGGAAATTTTCAGCAAAACCTCTGGGCGCGATGGATCAGTGAAGCGAATAGGTTAGCTCCCGGATATCTTCATATGCATGATAACTGTGAACCAGACGAATGGACGGAAGAATTTTCAAAATACGATGCTGGTTGGTTACACATTTTTGATTGCAATAATTATGGAGAGCTCGCAAGGACTACCTGGAATGAGCTTAATTATCCGGCGCGAATTCCTACTCTTGCAGCAGCGGGCATCCCCATGCTTCTTAAGGACAATAGTGGTCACTTGTGCGCAACGCAAAAGTTAGTCGCCGATTTTGAAATCGGCATTCTGTTTAAAGACTTTTATGAAATTGGAGAAAGGCTTGGGGATGATCGATCCATGGGCATTATCAGGGATAATCTTTGGAATCAGAGGCATTTCTTTGCTTTTGACACGCATATCGAGCGGCTGATTGCTTTCTTTAGAGAGGTAATTGATCAAAAGCTGAGTAGTTGAGACGATAAGCTGCTTTCTAGGAGTTTGGAACTGGATATCTATTGATAGTTTAAGGTTGATTAACTTAATTCAAGCGGTTTTGAACTTTTTTTACTATATCTTTTTCGCGTTTTTTTTTATTGCCTGTGCTGCAAACGATCAGGAGGACGTTGAATTGAATGCTCCTGCGAGTGAGTCAATTGATGTGCCGGCAGTCAGTCTGGACAAGGCCGTCCGTAAGTCTTTTGTAGCAAAGGTCTTCACTAATGGGAAGTTGTCGACAGTTAACGAAATTCCGATGGCGTTTCAAAGACAAGGTTTGATAGAAGATATCTCAGTAAAAAATGGTATGCAGGTTAAATCCGGGCAATTGCTGGCATCCTTGAAAAATGATCAGCAAAAGCTGGACCTTCGCCAGGCCAGACTTGAACTCGATGAAAGCAAAGTTGAATTAAATGACCAACTGATCACTCAGGGGGGGAAGAGGGGAGATACGAGTTCAATAAGTGAAGAAGTTTTTGCTTTTATAAAACTGCGCAGTGGCTACACTCGTGCGTTGCTGTCAGTTCAGAAAGCGGAATTGGAGCTTTCGAAAACCTATCTGTATGCTCCTGTCGATGGGATTGTTGCAAACCTTTCCATAAACTCACATGGGCCGGTCTTAGCGGACAAACCTTTCTGTATTTTGTTGGATCGACGTAGTATTTTAGTGCAATGCTCCATTCTGGAAACAGAGCTTGATGCTGTCCGCACAGGTCAGAGCGTTAAAATCGAACCGGTGGGGCGGGCGGGGCAAATTTATGATGGGGTTGTTTGTGAGATTAATCCAATTGTAAGCCCTCAGGGCTTAATCGAGGTGACACTAAGAGTTGTTAGACATGACGCCTGGCTTTTGCCAGGAATGAACGTGCGAGTCAGCATAGAAAAACGTATTAATAACGAAATAGTTATTCCCAAGGGTGCAGTTGTTGATCGTGCAGGGCGTAAAGTGGTTTTTGCCTACGAAGAGCATAGGGCTAAATGGCGGTATGTTAAGGTCGGACATGAGAATGACCGTGAAGTAACCATACAGGCAGGACTAACACATGGGGAAAGTATCATCGTCTCCGGTAACCTGAATTTAGCAAACGACGCGAAGGTAGAAGTACGACAGAAGTTGATGGAGCATTGATTGCCCTGTCAGACCTGATACGCGGGTAAGTACAAAGCGTCAAACGGATGAAACTACTTGAAAAAAATGACTGTGCAGTGCGAACTAATGGTTTTATGGGGGGATACCTTAGGTTGATAAGCAACTTTGATACAATAAATTGCTTGTTAATCTTTTTTAATACGGTACCGATAAGAACAGTGAAAACTGCGCGTATGCTAATTTGCCTGCTTGGTATGAATTCGGGTGCTTTTGCTCAGAAACAACTTTCTCTGCCTGATGCTATTGCTTATGCCCAAAAACATTCTCCGCATTTTCACCGGGCTAAAAATACCTATGAACGCAGTTACTGGCGGTTTACAAATTTCAAAGCCTCGTTCAAGCCGCAGATCAGGTTGAGTGCTACTGTTCCAACATTCTTTCGCGCTATCAACCCAATTACTCAGCCAGACGGATCGATACAGTTCATTCGCGTATCCCAGGCTAATAACAGTGTGGGAGTTGGCGTAAGACAGAACATCTCTTTTTTGGGAGGCACCTTACGTGCAGGAACCAGTCTGCAGAGGACGGATAATTTTTCTGGGAACCAATCTAGTTATTTTCTGTCAACACCGATTCAAGTATCCTACTCCCAAAATTCCCTGCTTTACAACGACTTTCATTGGCAAGGAAGACTCGAGCCGTTGTTTTTTGAAACAGCAAATAAGGCATTTGCGGAGGATATGGAGTCTGTTGCTGTCGAGACAGTCAGTTTATTTCTTTTGGCGTTGGAAGCTCAGAGTGAAATTGACATTGCGCAAACCAATCGGGCCAATGCTGATACATTATACCGTTTGTCTAGAGAGCGGTTTGCGATCGGCACAATTCCCAAGACAGACCTCTTACAGCTGGAGCTTAATCTGCTTAAAGCAAAGGCACAGCTAAATGAAGCTTTAATCACCAGAGAGGCAACAGTAAAGAGTTTGCAGGCAATCCTGGGTATCAATCGTGGAGATACACTGCGTCTGTTACTTCCTGAACTTTCGCCACTACTTTCAATACCCTATGATAAGGCGTTGGAACAAGCATCGCTGAACAGATCGGCCATAGTGAAATTTCGAAGCGAGCGGTTGCAAGCTGATCAGGAGGTGGCCAAAGCAAAAGGGCAGAATAGCCTAGAAGTAAGCCTTTTAGCTAATTTGGGGACACAACAAACTGCATCGAGATTGGCAGATTCATACCGCAACCCGCAGAATCAGCAATACATCGGCCTCACACTTGACGTTCCGATTCAGGATTGGGGATATCGAAAGTCGCAGATACGTCTGGCGAAAGCAAATCGGGAACTTGTTGAAGTTAATATGCTACAGGAGGAGCTATTATTTGAACAGGAAGTAATGATGCAGGTAATGCGGTTTAACCAGAAAAATACCCAGATTCAAATTGCCAAGCAGACTGATGTTGTTGCTAACCAGCGGTTAGCGATTACAAAAGAACGCTACCTTTTGGGGAAATTGTCAATCCCGGACTTGAACCTTGCTATTCAGGAAAGTGTGAATGCACGACGGGAGTACGTTAAAGCCCTGAATGGCTACTGGCAAGCTCTTTACACGATCAGAAGACTTACCATGTACGATTTCGAAAGGGATTTGCCTATAAAATTTGACAAATAACAGTGAAAAGAATGTTCTTCTTAATACATTTTTCAGTCGTAAAGAAGGCTTTTGAATAAAGTCATGGAGATGCAATGCCCGCTCAAAGGCATCATGAGATTAAAGAGTCAGCTTTTATAATGACATGGTAAAATATCTGATATTCCGTCCTATTGGAACATGCGTGGTAGCGCTTACCCTTGTAATCCTTGGAATCTTTGCTGCTCGATTTTTGCCTATCTCGCTTTTGCCAAATATTCCTGTGCCGGAAATTACTGTGCAAGCGACTTACCCTAATGCCGATGTTCGTCAAGTGCAACAAGTTCTGACTTTACCTCTGCGAAATCAACTCCTTCAATTAGAACACTTGGATGATATTGAAGCCGTCTCTAACGACGGACAAGGAACACTTAAGCTCAGATTTGACTACGGTGCTAATATCGATCTAGCCTACCTCGAAGTTAATGAAAAGGTGGACATGCTGATGGAAAGACTCCCTAGGGAGGTTGCAAGACCGCGAGTGATCAAGGCAGGTGCGACGGATATACCCGTCTTTCAACTAAATGTATGGCAAAAGAAGAGTGAGGGGAATTTTCTTGAACTTAGTAACTTTTGTGAGAGTGTGTTGCGACGACGGTTAGAGCAGTTAGATGAAGTCGCTTTGGTAGACATCACTGGCTTATCCAAGGCTGAGGTAGTAATTCAGCCGGATATCGTTTTATTGCAACGTAACGGTATTTCCGTTGCCGAATTTACTGAAACTATCAAAAGTCAGTCGGAAGGAGCGGGCAATGTTGTTGTCCAGGATGGTTTGTATGAGTACAGTGTTAGTTTTGATCCGTCTTTAAAAGATGCAAGAGATATCGAGAACCTATATTTTAGGGTCGGGCAGGAGAAACCGCGTTTAGTGAAGTTGGGAGAGGTGGCAAAGATTGTCCTCAGAGAGCAAAAGCATAAAGGGCTGTACACATTTAATGGGAAGCGGGCAGTCGGCTTGGCCGTGATGAAGCAGAGTGACGCCCAACTTCTTGCGTTGCGGCAAACAATGAAAAGTCTGATCAAAAGTTTTGAAAGGGACTATCCGGGTCTTGGTTTTAAAATTAGCCGCGATCAATCCGAACTGCTGGATATTTCAATCAATAATTTGATTAGCAGTCTTTTTGCTGGCGCAGTCTTGTCGTTCATAATGATAATTTTCTTTATGGATGACAAGCGCATTTTGTTGCTTATTGCGTTGGTGATCCCGGTTTCCCTGGCAATCACTCTGCTTGGTTTTTATGTTTTTAGTATTTCGATCAATATTGTATCTCTTGCTGGGCTTGTTTTAGGCATAGGTGAAATTATCGACAGTGCAATTATTATCGTCGAAAGTATCGAACAGCACCGGCATGACGAGGTAATTTCGAGTGAAGATAATTTAGAGAAAGCCTGCATTAAAGGAACAGAAGGAGTAATCAGACCGCTTTTTACTTCCGTTCTGACGAATTCTGCGGTTTTTTTGCCGTTGTTATTCCTAAGTGGAATTGCGGGAGCTCTTTTTTTTGATCAGGCTGTGGCAGTTTCTCTTGCGCTTGGGCTGTCTTTACTAACTTCATATACACTCGTCCCTGTTTTGTTTTTTCAATTTTTCAGGAATAGTAGGTATTCAAAACCACCACTTACAATTGCCTCAAGAGTTACAGACAGAGTGTATAACGCTGTCTTCAGTTTTGCAATGAAAAGGCCCGGGCTTATGATCTCATTTTGGTTGATGCTACTCATCACCTCTGTTTGGGTCATTCCCAGGATAGAAAAGAGGGGTATGCCATTGATCAGCCGTACGGAAGTAGAAGTAAATGTGAATTGGAACGAGGCGATCAGTCCGTTTGAAAGCGAACGTCGTCTTTTAGAAGTGGCAGCTAAGCTAACTTTCAAGCCGGTGGATTTCAGCTTTTTTCTCGGTCAGCAACAATTCCTTCTCAATAATTACATGCATCAGTCTTCAACGGAAGCAACAATTTTGGCAAAAATGAAATCAGCTTCGGATTTTAATCCGTTCAGCGAGGCGCTGATGGAACGCTTACATGGTAGTTACCCCCTCGCGACGCTAGCTGTCCGTCCTTCGCTAAATGTTTTTGAGCAACTGTTTCATACGCAGGAATCCCCCTTACGGATACTTATTTCCCAGACCGGGAGCCTTGGGCCACCTTCATTGTCATCGATAGATTCGGTGGCGAATATACTCAGTCAAAACCATTTTCCAATCCAGTTGCCTGCCAGGCGAGAACGTATACAGCTGCATATCTTGCCTGAGATGCTGCGGCTGTATGAGGTGGATCACGATCATTTGCTACAGGTGCTGAGAACCCAGTTAAATGAAAACCAACTGGGAATTATGAAAACAGATGGTCAACAGATTCCGATTTTGTTGGGAAACACAACGAATTCAACCGGACTACTGGAAGTGATTGGAAAGTCTTTTGTGTCAAATAGAGCCGGAGACTTTATTTCCGTTAAAAATCTTGTCAGCTACTCAAAAACTCTTGATTATACTGCACTTTTTTTAGGCAAGGGAGGGGCATACGTTCCACTCTCGCCAGAACTTTCGGATACACAAGTGCCTGAGAGTACCCAAAAAATCAGCCGGATATTACAGGCGCACCCATTATTAGAAGCGAATTTGACTGGAAGTTATTTCAGGAATCAATCTTACATTCAGGAGCTTGGACGGGTGATTTTGGTCGCGATAGTGATGCTGTTTTTTATTCTTGCTGCACAGTTTGAGTCGCTGCATCAACCGTTTATTGTACTGATAACTATTATATTCGGACTAACAGGAGCATTGCTCAGCTTGTACTTTGCGGGAAGCAGTCTGAATATCATGTCGGCGATCGGAGTTGTTGTGCTGGTTGGCCTGCTGGATAACGATTCAATTTTGAAGATTGATAGTATGAATAACTATCAAGATGGGAACTCGTTAATTGAAGCAATTCGTCTCGGTGGCCAGAAAAGACTCCAGTCCCAGATGATGACTGTGTTGACGACTATTCTTGGACTAATGCCCATTTTGTGGTCGTCTGGATTAGGTGCCGAGCTGCAAGCGCCGCTTGCCATTGCGGTCATTGGTGGAATGATACTGGGTGTTTTTATTTCTTGGACATTTATTCCTCTCACATATTATTGGTTAAAAAAGTACCTAAATCGGTGATGTCCCAAGGAAACTTATGCCGCTGGTCAACTGTGGTTAAGGTACTTGCAAAAGTACCCGGCATATGTGGTGTGAGTGATCTTCAAATATGCAATGGATTTTTGCTGACCGGGAGGTCAATCGCTATTAATGCAAATTAGGATGGTGGATTCTCAGACGAGCAGGAGTTTTTAGAGCTTGCAGTTCCCAGACAGATTTCTTTATAATCAAGTTGACCGAAGAAATTACTCCGGTCAAAGTGTACTATCACATCTAACTGTTCCTTGATAGCAAGGTCCAGGTATTTTTAGTAACGCCTGAGAAACAGGTTAATTTCTAAAATCAGCAAAAGTATGATGCTCACATTACAAGAAGGTTCGAATACTGCAAACCTGGGCATAAGGGAATTCAACTCCACATACCTTATCCACTTCCTGGATCAGGTCACCGCTTTGCAGTTTGTTACCAAAAACAAAATGACCGTTAAGGACGCTAAAAAAATGGCTTTTGAGATTCATCATCGCTTTTATTCTCGATTGCGTATTGAAGTAATGTTGATCCACCGTCCCCACACTTTAAGCCCGTCACTTTCATCCTTCTTAAACCGAATCCAAACCGGCGTAAATTCCTTGTTATAAGGTGCAGCAACATCGGCTCGGTACTGAACTGAATCAATTTGAACGAACCAGCCACCACATGCACCGCACATTGTGTAATCCCTTTGTATAATAACAGCAGCTCTTTCAGGGTCTACATCCGAGCAACCTGATAAGCTGCCTCCCGCTATCAGAATGCTCACATAAATCAGAATGGTCTCTTTCATATTGCCAACGGTATGTAAAGCGAAGACCATATTAGACTTAAATGGTTGTAAAACTACCTATACAAGATAGTTATATCAAAAAGAGAGGGATCGCAATATCGAATAACCACCAAGGTTGAACATCTGTGCGGCCCCCCACTCAAAAGCAATTTACAAAAAGTCCCACGTCATTGTACCATCCCAAGAATCCTAAAACGGCTCCCAGGCTCTAGTTCTGTGTTTTCTCACTTAATGTCAAATTCAGACGTAAATGAGAATCTACAAAAGATGGTGAGAATCCGGATGAAATTAGCTCCGAAAAATAGCAAAACTACCTTATTAAAAGATCATTATTTGCTAAAATATAGACAAACGGTTCTCATCTTCTCTTGTAAAAACTCAAAGTAGTATGACCTTCTATTGTAAATTTTCACAACCTCGCTTGTAAAACCGCCTAGAATTCGCTGACTATTCTCATTGTCTTTTGGATTTGACAACCAGTCACAGAACAGGGTTATTCTACCAAATTGCAACTAGAACCTATGCAAGAGCTGATTGCTCACAAAATCGATGGATTTTAAAATAGAAATCGACTTACATGTAGGATTCTGGACATGATCGCGATACCGACCTGGCAACGGAACAGGGTTATTCTACCAAATTGTCAAATAGAAATTAGCTTCCATGTAGGATTCTGGACATGACCAAACACCGACTATGTTGAAGGCTATCTCGTCAATTGTCGCCAGGACCTGGGCCGATACAATCCGCAGCGCCAGCGATCAGCATTCCTAGACACGACCAAGTGTCAAATACAGAGGCAAATGAAAAATTACAAACGTTGGTGAGAATCCCCATGTAATCATTACCAAACAATAAAAACAACCTACTCATTAACAGTAATTTAGATATCATTATTCAAACAAACCCATCTCATCATCTTTTGGATTTGAGAAACCGGTAGACATCTTGTTCATGAACAAGATGTGATTTGAAGGCAATACACTAACAAATGACTCATTTTGTTAGCCATAGTAATGAAATTATCCATCTTTTTATCATTCCAGTCCATTTTGGTACACTTTTACCCTCTCTAACTTTACTAGGTTAAATAAAAAGCGGACACTCAGGTGTCGGTCGGGGCGAAAGTCTCGGTTGACATGTTCAAAACAAGGATTTGCCTATAAAAATGGATTTACAACTTCAAAACAAAATAGTGATCGTCACAGGTGGCGCCAAAGGGATCGGCGAAGGCATTGTTCAGGTCTTGGCATCCGAGGGAGCAATTCCTGTGATTGTGGGAAGAAATGCGGAAGACAACCAGAAGCTAGTCGACACATTAGCACTGGACGGAATGAAGTCCTTCCAAGTATCAGCCGAACTGACGCAGCCGAAAGATTCGCAGCACGCAGTAAAGGCAGTGCTTGAAAAATACGGCCGTATCGATGGCCTGGTAAATAATGCCGGCGTCAATGATGGCATCGGGCTCGAAAACGGCAGCTATGAAGGCTTTATGGCATCTTTACATAAAAACGTGGTGCATTATTACCTAATGGCCCATTATGCATTACCGGCACTAAAGGAATCAAAAGGTGCAATCGTCAACATCAGCTCCAAAACGGCTGATACCGGTCAGGGCGGCACGTCAGCTTATGCCGCTTCTAACGGAGCTCGCAACGCCTTAACGCGCGAATGGGCGGTGGAGCTGCTGAAATATGGCATCCGCGTAAATTCGGTAGTTGTTGCCGAATGCTGGACACCGCTATATGAAAAATGGATCCAGACCTTGCCTGACCCGAAAGAAAAACTGGCTTCAATCACCAGTAATATACCCCTGGAAAACCGAATGACAACCGCCGAAGAGATCGCTAATATGACTGTCTTCCTGCTTTCAGGAAGATCTAGTCATACTACCGGCCAACTGATTTATGTCGACGGGGGCTATGTCCACCTGGACCGCGCGTTGGCGGCAAGCAAACCTGCCCCAGAGCATATATTGAAATAAGTGGCACACCTTGAAACCAGACAACTAATTAAAATTAAGAAAAACCCGACCACATGTATTGCAAGACCATATTTACCATAAGCATTGTTTTTTTTACGACAATCTGCTGCTTAGGCCAACCTCAATCCCCCGCCCCCCTTCGATTATGGTATGACAAGCCAGCCGGGCAATGGGAGCAAACTATCCCGCTTGGAAACGGAAGGCTCGGCATGATGAGCGACGGAGGCATAGTGAAAGAAACTATCGTGCTCAACGACATTACGCTCTGGTCGGGCGGACCACAGGACGCTAATAATTACGAAGCGAAAAAAAGCCTTCCCCAGATACGAAAGCTGCTTCTTGAAGGCAAGAACGACGAGGCGCAGGCATTGGTCAACCGCAATTTTGTTGCAAAAGGGGAGGGGTCTGGACGCGGCGACGGGGCAAACGTACCTTTTGGCTGCTACCAGGTGCTGGGTAGGCTGCATATGGAATTTGGCCACCAGGGCCTGGACACCTCTCGCATCAACGCTGAGCATTATAGTCGGCAGCTGTCGCTGAACACCGCTGTGGCTGGCACCACTTACACCGTCAATGGTGTAACCTACAACAGAGAGTACTTTACCAGCTTCGGCGACGATGTGGGCATAATCAAAATCACTGCCAGCAAACCGGGGCAACTGCAAATGCGGCTGGTACTTGACAGGCCTGAGCGCTTTCAAACAATTGTTAAAAATAAGGCGCTGGAAATGTCGGGGCAGCTCAACAATGGTACCGACGGAAATGGGATGCGCTATCTTGCAAAGATCAAACCGCAGGTCAAAGGGGGTAAACTGTCTAGCACAGGTAATCAGCTAATCATTACCGATGCTGACGAAGTGATCCTTTATTTTTCAGCAGGTACTGATTTCAAGAATAAAACTTTTCAGGGTGAGGTGCAGGCCGCTATCGATGCAGCCTTGAAAAAACCCTACGCGGCTCAGAAGGAAAAACACATCACCAATTTCCAAAAGCTTTTTAACCGGGCAAGCATTAAGCTGGGCGCAACTAAGGCCGAAGAAATGCCAACCGATAAACGAATTGTTGCATATCAGCAAGACCCAGCCTCTGATAATGCACTTGCCGTATTGTATTTCCAGTATGGGCGCTACCTGACCATTAGCAGCACACGCGTGGGATTGTTACCGCCTAATTTGCAGGGCTTGTGGGCCAACCAAATCCAAACGCCTTGGAACGGAGACTATCACCTGGACGTGAACGTACAAATGAACCATTGGCCAGTAGAGGTCGCCAACCTTTCTGAACTGAATTTACCACTGGCTGATCTGGTAAAAGGGATGGTCAAACAGGGCCAGAAAACGGCCAGGGCCTATTATGATGCAAACGGTTGGGTGGCCCACGTGATCACCAATGTTTGGGGCTATACTGAACCAGGCGAGGAAGCTTCGTGGGGCGCGACCAATGCAGGTTCTGGTTGGCTTTGTAATAATCTTTGGGCCCATTATGCGTTTACCCTCGACAAAGATTACCTGAAAACCATCTATCCGGTACTCAAAGGCTCCGCCGAATTTTATAGCAGTGCACTGATCAAAGAGCCTAAACACGGCTGGCTGGTCACAGCGCCATCAGTGTCGCCGGAAAATACCTTTTACTTGCCCAACGGTAAAACAGCATCGATCTGCATGGGACCGACAATTGACAACCAGATCACGCGTGAGCTTTTTACTAATGTGATAAAGGCTTGTGAAGTCTTGGGGGTGGATGATTCTTTCAAAGCAGGACTGCAAGCGAAGCTAAAAGATTTACCGCCGCCAGGCGTAGTGGCCAAAGACGGTCGCATAATGGAATGGCTGGAAGAGTATAAGGAAACCGATCGCAAGCATCGCCACATCTCCCATTTATATGGCCTTTACCCTGCGGCCCTGATCTCGCCAGAAAAAACGCCGGACCTTACGGCCGCTGCCGTCCAAACGCTGGAAGTGCGCGGTGATGATAGCCCAGGCTGGTCTAAGGCATATAAAATGCTCTTTTGGGCACGTCTTCACGATGGAAACCGAGCCAACAAACTCCTCAAAGAGCTACTGACACCCACTTTACAAACTAATATAAACTATGGCGCAGGTGGTGGGGTATACCCTAACCTGCTCTCGGCTAGCCCCCCCTTTCAAATTGACGGAAATTTAGGTGGTGGGGCAGGAATCGCTGAAATGCTAATCCAAAGCCATGACGGCTATATTGACCTGCTGCCTGCCATTCCTGATTCCTGGAAGGCGATCGGGGAAGTAAAGGGGATGAAAGCACAGGGGAATTTCACAGTTGATTTCAGCTGGAAAGACGGTTTGGTCACCGACTACAAAATTACCTCCAACCAGCCTAGAAAAGTAATAGTGAAGATGAACGGGTCAAAAAAGGAGATCATCGCGGGCTCCGAGTAAGTTGCTTGTGCCGGATCCATTGTTAAGCCACCGCTATGATTAGGTTCTATTTTGGGACAGGTATCATTTCGCCTTAAATCCGGATCCGGCAACTGATTTTTATGATTGATAAAAAAATGAACTTAACCCATATTTAGAGCATATATAATTATTATACAGGTGATTAACACTTCATTAGCAACTTTTAAGCTGAAACAACTTCTGGTTTCTGTAAAAAAAAATAACAAAATTTTCCAAAACTGTAAGTAGTACCTATGCCGAAAACAGTCCTACCTCTGATTGAACCGGAAATACCCGGTAGTATGTTGTGTCGAGCTTTGATATGGGAGTAGATCCACACGTTCACAATTTCGATGGCTCTAATGAAGCTAAGGCTGCTACCGGGCCAAGACAGCTCCCTTTACACGGGGGGGATGGCTTTTCGGACAGTGAGTTTTTCATCCGGGCAGCAGTTATGGAGAACCCAAAACTAGGCACCGAATTATTATTCAAACGTTACTACTCGGTACTATGCAAACATGCAATGCGGTTTGTCGGCTCACGGGAAATAGCCGAAGACCTGGTTTGCGATATTTTCTGCCAGTTCTATTCCGAAGGGATTTTTGAAAGAATAACCACTTCCTATCGTGCCTATTTGTTCAGGGCTGTCAGAAATTATGGATATGATCATCTCAAAAAAGAAGCTTCAAAGCTGCCGATAGGTGAAATGGTCGAACTTTCAGCGTCGGAGGGGCTTCAACCCGACCATATCACACAGTATGAAGAGTTGTACCAAGATTTGGATAAGGCAATTTCCGGGTTGCCTATACAGCGAAGGAACATTTACATGCAGTTTCATTTAGAGGGAAAATCCCAGAAAGAAATCGCATTGGCACTGGGGATTTCAACACGGACTGTCCAGGTGCAGATGTACCGTGCCCAGCAAACAATACGTACGCTTTTGCGTAATAAATGGTTTGTTTCAATCGTGATAGCGATTTTCACTCACTGAGACGAACTGTCACTCAACACATAACGCTATGGAAAATCAGGAAATATCGAAAGAATTGCTATTCTCCCATTTCGAAGGATCGGCATCTGTCCGGCAACGGCAGCTGATCGACGAGTGGGCGCGTAAACCAGAAAACGAGGAGCAGTTTTATTGGTATTTAACGGAATGGGAAATGGCCCAGCCCGGTCTGGCCGTGGATGTCGAGCAGGGAATGCGCCGATACCGATCACGGGTAGAGCTAACGAATGTCGTTACAGAGGAAGAAATTGGAGTACCCGCCAGGCATTACTGGCCCCGTTACATAGCTGCATGCGCAGTATTGCTGTTAATAAGTATCGGTGTATTATACCGCAATGATATCTTATACGCAAATTTAACCACTGGGCCTGGGCAGGTACGTTCCTGGACATTGTCTGACGGGAGCCGGGTGAAGCTGAATGCAAGTTCCGAATTGCGCTTACCCAGATGGGGGTTTGGCCAAACCAGCCGGGAAGTGTCGCTAAAAGGAGAAGCTACTTTTAGCATCACCCACCAGGCGAACAACCAACGCTTCATTGTGAAGGCAGGTGACGGGGTGAACGTGACCGTACTCGGCACTGAGTTCTCCGTATATAGTAGACCGGGTAAAACGGAAGTTATACTTTCGAAAGGCAAAGTGACATTACAGCGCCGTGAACAAAAGCTGGTCATGAAACCTGGTGACAGCGTCATTGTTGAAAACGGCACCCTGAGTCATAACCGCTTTGTTGGCGCTACACACAACACTATCCAATGGGAATCGAGGTTCGATTTTGACCGGACATCACTTTCCGAAGTTGCTCATATCCTGGAGATAAACTACGGCTTGACAGTCGATTTCAGTAGTCCGGAACTGAAATCGCTGACTGTTTCTGGTTCTTTTCAGGCTAGTAATGCGCAAGAGCTAATTCGATCTGTTTCGCAAATTCTCGGTATCGGTTACTCTTTCAAAGCCAGTAGGGTGGTTTTCCTTTCCGAACCAGCCGAACGCTGAATGTTAAATTTTTCTGAACCAATTTTTTAAAACCCTTTAAGCATGAGAATTTTTCCATGGCTGCTATTTGCTGCCCTGTGTTGCGGCGTGGCCTCCGCGCAGCCGCTGGCGATGAAGATTTCCTACCAGCAGCCGGCTTCACAACAGCCGACTCGGGCAAAACTCGCCGACGTGTTGCAAAGATTGAAGGAACACTATAAGGTGGATATCTTCTATGGCGATCAATTTGTTAACAATCAATATGTTGTTCTTTCCCAGGTCCGCTTTGAGGACAAACTCGAAGCCAACCTGGAACGGATCCTTCCTGCGTTCGGTCTGCGGTATATCCAACAAAAAGCCCGGACCTACCTTCTGGTTCCCAATGGAAGGCCCTCAGAGCAAAAAGCTGTCCAGGACCCTTCAAAAGAGGAAGCATCAAACCCACAACAGACCATACAGCAACAAACGCTTGCAGTGGCACCTGTGTTACGCAGTATTTCAGGGATTGTGACCGACGAAAAAGCCGAGCCGCTTCCAGGCGTTAGCATACTCATCAAAGGAACCCAGAAAGGCACCATATCTGATGTCCAGGGGCGGTACACATTTACCGACCTTCTGGATAATGAACAGATACTGGTATTTTCCTATGTGGGCTACCAGAGCAAAGAAGTACCGATCGGAACGGAGACAAAATTGAATGTGGTAATGCAGGCTGATGACAAAGAGCTACAGGAAGTGGTAGTAGTGGGTTATGGTACTAAAAGCAGGGAGACTGTGACCGGAGCGATCTCACAAATCAGCGGCAGTGCATTGACCGGCCGGCCGGTAACCAAGGCAGGCCAGGCATTACAGGGGTTGATTCCCAATTTGAATGTAACCAATCCGGACGGCAACCCGAACGCAAACCCATCATTCAACATTCGGGGGACTACTTCCCTAAGTGGTGGGAGCGCGCTGGTACTGGTGGATGGTATTCAGATGGATATGAACCTTCTCAATCCGGCTGACATCGAGAGTATTACTGTTTTGAAGGATGCCGCCTCAGCCGCCATCTATGGTGCCCGTGGCGCATTTGGTGTGATCCTGGTCACGACAAAAAAGGGGACCAAGGACAGGAAGCCTCAGATCAGCTACTCGGGCAGTGTTCAGTTTAACAAACCTACCTATCTGCCCGACCTGCTTTCAACGACAGAATACCTCGAATCACAGAATATTGCGCAGATGAATTCCAATGGTACCCAGAAATATTCCGATGAGCAGGTACAGTGGGTACGGGACTACATCGCAGATCCGGTCAAAAACCCAAGCTATCATATGCTGCCTAACGGGAAGATTTTCTGGAATGCGAATCCGAATGTACTGCAAACCATGGTACAACCATGGGCACCAGGGCAGAACCATACGCTCAATGTCAATGGGGGCAACAGTAAAACCTCTTACTATATTTCGGGAGGCCTTTTGCGGCAGGAAGGTCTGTTCAAAACCTCTACTGATGTTTTCAAACGCTACAATTTTACGACGAATGTCAATACCGACCTGACCGAATGGCTACGGGTTGGAGCAAAGGTCAACTACATTTCGACCGGATACGACGAGCCACATAAGTATCCCAACAAAGGGTCTGACTGGTGGGAACAAATGACCAGGGGAGAGCCTCAAATCCTTTTCCCGATCAAAACGCCCGCCGGTTCGCCGGTAGGGGAAGGGGTGCCTACCGAAAATTTTGTGAATTTTCTTGAAAGTGGGTCGCGCAAAATCACCAACGGTTCCACAGGTATTTACAGTGTCGATGCGCAGGCCAAGGTCATTAACGGACTAAAGGTCAACGGAAACTTTTCCTATACCTCGACAAGACAATCGATGAAAGAAAACCAGGTACCATTCCCATATGTGCGTGACACCTGGATCCCTCAGACTTCGGGAACCTCCCCATCGTTTGTACAGCGGGATTTTACATCTTCGGACTATTTCGCAGCGAACCTATACGCCGATTACAGCAAGGTATTTAGCGGCAAGCATGCTATTTCCGCCATGGTAGGTTACAATCAGGAGTGGTTTAACCTTACGAGTTCCAGTGTAAAGAGACAAGACGTGATCAGCGGATCAGTACCGGTACTCAACCTGACAACAGGTACAATTTCCGCATTCGATCAGGAAACCTCATGGGCAATCAGGGGTGTTTTCGCCAGATTGAATTATGACTACATGGGTAAATACCTGATTGAAGTCAACAGCCGCTACGATGGCACTTCACGTTTCCCGTCAGGACGGCGTTTTGGATACTTCCCTTCGGTGTCGGCGGGGTGGCGGATTTCGCAGGAGAATTTTATGAAGCCGCTCTCGCGCGTGTTGCCTGAGCTGAAACTCCGCGCTTCCTATGGAAGTTTGGGTAATCAACTCTCATCGACCAATTTCCCATATGTGGCTTTGTTCGGCGTAACGCAGCAGGTGCAATACGTTATGAATGGCGCACTACCGGTAGGGATTTCGGCGCCTGGCCTGGTAAGCCCGGATTTGACCTGGGAGAAAGTATCGACATTAGACTTTGGGGCCGACGCGATAGTATTAGGGAAACTGAGCCTGGGTTTTGACTGGTACCAACGTATTACCTCGGGAATGCTCGTCGAAGGTGACCGTCTGCCGGCAGTACTGGGAGTAGGGGTGCCGCAACGCAACGCTGCCGAATTAAAGACCACAGGTTTTGAGTTCAGCGCCAAATGGAGCGAGCAGAAAGGGGAGCATTTACGGTACGATGTAGGCTTTGTCCTGTCCAATTACAAAGCCGTGATCTCTAAATTTGACAATAACCCCAACAGGCTCATTAGCAATTACTACAAAGGCCAGAATATAGGCGAGATATGGGGCTTTGAAACGGCTGGCATATTCCAAAACTCAGGAGATGCTACCGCGGCCGCTAACCAGGACCAACTGGGTAATTCAGGAAAATGGGGTGCAGGTGATGTTCAGTACAAGGATCTGAACGGCGACAACAAGATCACGCGGGGCGATAACACCGTATCCAACCCAGGTGACCAACGCGTGATTGGGAATACAACACCGAAATTTCAGTTTGGTGTTACCGGTAACCTGAACTGGCGGCAGTTTGATTTCAACGTTTTGTTCCAAGGAATTGGCAAGCGTGATTTTATCCCGAAAGGGGCCTATTTCTGGGGAGCAATCGCTTCACCTTCGGCAGTTGGGACCGGGGAGGTCTATCATGACTCATGGTCTACTGAGCACCAGGATGGTTACTATCCGATCTACAAGGCAAATTCCGCATTCAACATCTTGCCTCAGACCAAGTACATGCAAAGTTCAGCATATGTAAGGTTGAAAAACATATCGCTTGGTTACTCATTGCCGCCAAAAGCTTTGGAAAAGCTGCGGTTGACACAGTTCAGAATTTATGCAACAGGCCAAAACCTTTGGGAATTTACCCGTCTGAAGGGCAATTTCGACCCCGAAGTTACCGGAGTTACCGATACTAAAGACCCTTCCAGAGATTCCGGAGACGTAGGGGTGTTCTATCCATTGCAGCGCGTTGTCTCATTCGGAGTTCAGATTACCTTATAAAATTGACCAAGCATGAAAAACTTTCTTAAAATATTTTCTACAACATTGTTCTCGTTGGCCCTCGGCTCGTGTTCCGACGATTTCCTTGACCGCGTTCCCACGGATTCGCTTAACGAAAGCAATTTCTGGCATAACGAAGGCGAGCTCAAACAATATGCCAATAACCTGTACAGCAATTTTGTTGGGCATTCAGTAGGTACAAATGGCAGCCCGCTCTTCTCCGGCGATAATCAGAGCGACAATATGGTTCCTGTTGATTTTAACCTTATTGCGGCGGGAAAAAATATCGTGCCGACTTCCGGAGGCGGGTGGAACTGGACAACAATCAGGACCTGCAACTATTTTCTTGCTCGCTACCAGCAAACCCCCATCAACCAGGAGGTCAAGGACAAGTATGCTGGCGAGGTCCGCTTTTTCAAAGCGCAGGACTATTTCGAAAAAGTAAAGAATTTCGGGGATGTTCCATGGTTGTCGAAAGACCTGAGCACCAATTCACCGGAGCTCTTTGCACCGCGCGATAGCCGTATACTTGTCATGGATTCACTCCTGGCGACAATCAACACTGCCATCTTGAACCTTCCTGATAAAGCTAGCGCGGAGCCGGCACGGGTAAATAAGGATGTTGCCCTGGCCCTAAAAGCCCGGATATGCCTCTTCGAAGGAACTTTCAGGAAATACCATGGGATTGACGGCGGGGAAAAATTCCTGCGGGAGGCCGTAGCTGCCAGCGATCAGCTTATAAACGAAGCACATTATCAGGTACATAACACCGGCAACCCATCGTCTGACTACGCGGCTTTGTTCAATTCGCTTGATCTAAGTACCAACAAAGAAATGATTCTATATAAATCTTACGAAACTGGTATATTAGGAAACGCCAACTCCTGGAATGTGCAGCTTAACAACTTCAACACCAGTGCCTCGAAAGCCTTGGTAGAATCCTATCTGTGCACGGATGGTAAACCTATTTCGCAAAGCCCGTTGTATTTGGGTGACGACAGCATTCAGGTAGAAATGAAAAATAGGGATGCACGGTTGTCGCAAACGATCGTAGTACCAGGTACAGGTATTCAGGCGGGTTTTAAACTGCCCGCCATTCCAGGCTCAGGTTTTGCAGGGGTAGGTATCGTTGCTACGGGCTATCAGATCACCAAATATTGGGTTGCAGATCAGACTGAATTCGTCAGGATCCAGAACGGGATAGTCGATGCGCCAATTTTTCGCTTCGGAGAGGTATTACTGATTAATGCGGAAGCTAATGCAGAGTTAGGGCAGGCCACACAGCAGATAATCGACAAAACCATCAATGTACTTCGTAAACGTGCCGGGATGCCAGCGCTTGTTATCGCCACATTGGTGAAAGATGCGCATTCTGAATTCCCTGCAATTCCCGTGTTACTTGACGAAATCAGACGTGAACGACGCGTGGAACTAGCTATCGAAAGCCTAAGGTTCGACGATCTGGTACGTTGGAAGGCAGGGAACCTTCTCAATAAACCTGTATTGGGAATGAAATTCGTTCAGAAGCAGTACCCAAAAGCTGTACCGGGTACCAGTATTTTCCTCAACAACCAGGGCTTCATACTGCCTTATGGAAAATCCCTGCCTGGTGGACGTACTTTCGACGAAAACAAAAACTACTATCAGCCACTACCGCTTGACGAACTTAGCCTGAACACTAATCTCAAACAAAATCCGGGCTGGTAAGGTCTGTCAAAACTATGAAACGATCTGGCTTTCTAATTCTTTTACTAAGTGCGCTGGTTCTCTCTACCGCTGGCCGGCGACGGGAAGGGCCCGGTAAACCTGCGGGCAAGCCCAACATTATTATCATATTCACCGATGACCAGCGCTATAACACGGTACATGCACTGGGCAATGACCAGGTAATCACACCAAACCTTGACGGTCTGGTCCATCATGGGACAGTTTTCACACATGCATTCAACATGGGCGCCTGGCACGGGGCCGTATGTGTGGCAAGCCGGGCGATGCTACTGACAGGGATGTCGGTGTGGGACGTTAAGAACCAGGAAAAGGATTATGCTCCCCTCATTGCCAGACAGGGCTTCTGGCCCCAACAAATGAAAAACGCGGGCTATGAAACCTATATGACAGGCAAATGGCACGTGGCCACCGATGCGACCAAACTGTTCGATCATGCGAGGAATATCAGGCCAGGCATGGCCGATCAAACACCACAAGGCTACAACCGGCCGCAATCCCCAACAGATACGCTGTGGCAACCCTGGAAAGAAGAATATGGTGGTTTTTGGCAAGGTGGTAAGCATTGGAGCCAGGTCGTCGCTGACGACGCTGTCGACTATCTGACCGATGCATCCAGGAAAGATAAGCCGTTTTTTATGTATCTGGCCTTCAACGCCCCGCACGACCCACGCCAAGCGCCCAAGCGATGGGTTGACCGCTACCCGGTCAACAAGATCATCGTGCCCGAAAGCTTTGTGGCTGAATATCCCTACAAGGATGAAATGGGTTGTGGCAAAGATTTGCGCGATGAACAGCTGGCACCGTTTCCAAGGACCAAGTATGCGGTTCAGAAGCACATTCAAGAATATTATGCGAGTATTTCCTACATGGATGAACAGGTAGGCCGCATTCTGGAAGCGTTGAAAAAAAGCGGTAAGGCAGAGAATACTTACATCTTTTTTACGGCAGATCACGGCTTGGCAATCGGTCATAACGGTTTACTTGGCAAGCAAAGCATGTTTGATCACAGTGTCCGGCCGCCGCTGGTCGTTAGCGGGCCTGGCATTCCACAGGGCCAAAGGCGTGATCAAAATGTTTACCTTCAGGATGTAATGGCGACGAGCTATGAGCTTGCCGGCGTGAGCAAACCATCCCATGTTTTCTTTAATAGCTTGCTACCGATCGTAAGGGACCGACAATTGAAAAGTCCCTACGAAGATATCTACGGATGCTATATGGACTTGCAGCGAATGATCAGGACCGACCGCTACAAGCTTATCGTTTACCCCAAAACCTCAAGGGTCCTGCTCTTTGATCTGAAAAAAGACCCGTTGGAGATGCATGATATCGCAAATCAGCCTGCAAGCAAACCGGTTCTTGACAATTTAAAAAAGAGGCTTATACAACGTCAGAAGGCTATGCATGACGAACTTAGTCTTTCTTGGCTCATGTGAAGATAAGGCAAGCGAGGGGTCTTTTAGGGTTCACGATCACGTACCTTAAAAGACCCCTTGATCTTGCTATGAATACAGGGCATCCATTTCAACACAGAGACGACAAAGACACAAGCATAGATTTTCGAAGCCGGCATGTAAAGGCCACAGCCCTAATCTCCAATCAAACAATGCGCTGTCGGCTAAATTGCCCACTTATTCGATTAATAATCCATTCCAGAAAATGTCTTCTTTGCAGGTTAAACCAAAAATAAAGTTTATAGGAATTAGAAAAAATACTGCAAGATCCTGACACTAAATACCTACTTCGCTGTTGGCATGGCAAATTAATGAAAATCTAATCTTCTGCCCATTCATTTCACAAGGGCGAAATCTGCCAATTGGCATCGTAAAAAACAAGAATATAGTCCATTATTTCATAAGATGTACTATTTCAGATTAAGAACCAATGCGACAAATTTGGCCCCTAATTCATCATCATTTGAAGATTTTGTAAAACATTAATAATGAAAAAAACATCCTTCCTTTTCAGATATGCCCCAATTAACGCATTTCTGCTGCTGAACTTGCTCTTAAACCCCGTGAAAATGTTTGCGCAAGCGCAGCGGCAGGAGATAATCCGCATAAATACGCTCGAAAATTCCCTGGTATTAGCGGCTGATGATAAGGGGCAGCTAAAACAATTGTATTTCGGCAAGAGAATGAACGATTCTTTGCCCACAGCCGCCATGGCGCAGGCTGCGGTCGCGTTCCCTGCTTACGGGACCAATGTCTCCGACGCCGCGCTGCGCATAACCCACGCCGATGGAAACCTCACAACGCGCCTGGTGTACGAGCGCAACACGGTCACGAAAATCGATGCGAATGTGAGCAAGACGACGGTATATCTGAAAGATTCCTATTACCCCCTCCACGTGCGGCTTTGTTACAAAACGTATTCGGAACAGAACATCATCGAGCAATGGATGGAGCTGGAACACAAGGAGAAAACGCCCGTTACGCTCTACAACTTTGCGTCCGCGAGTTTCGCATTCCAATCGCCTGCGCCGCACCTCAATTACTTTTACGGTGACTGGGCCAAGGAGTTCAATGCGGTCGAAACTGCTTTGACCGAAGGTACAAAAGTGCTGGATTCCAAACTCGGCGTCCGCACCGACCAGATGACAAACCCATCGTTTTTACTGGCCCTGAACGGGAAAATGGATGAAGATAATGGCGAGGTATTTGCCGGCGCATTGGCCTGGCCGGGCAACTGGCAGTTCCGTTTTGAAATGGATTATCAGAAACGCCTGCAAGTGACTACCGGCATGAACCCGTTTGCGTCGCAATATCAGTTGGCGCCCAA
The DNA here is from genome assembly GCF_900109045.1 of Dyadobacter sp. SG02. Classification (GTDB taxonomy): domain Bacteria; phylum Bacteroidota; class Bacteroidia; order Cytophagales; family Spirosomataceae; genus Dyadobacter. Next base: position 130,836 of record NZ_FNYL01000018.1, on the reverse strand, counting down.
TACGGTTTTCAAAACGCCTGCCTTCCTTTTTACATTCAGCAGCGAAGGCAGCGGCGAGGTTTCGCGGCGTTTCCACCGCTGGGCTCGTAAGTACGGTATCAAGGATGGCTACGCTTCCAGGGATATCCTGCTCAACAACTGGGAGGCGACCTATTTTGATTTTGACGAAACCAAACTTTCAACGATTATCAAAGACGCATCCAGCATGGGTTTTGAGTTATTTTTGCTCGATGACGGCTGGTTTGGCAACAATTACCCGCGCAACGGCGACAATGCAGGTTTGGGCGATTGGGAGGTCAATACCAAAAAGCTGCCCCACGGCATCCCGTACCTGATCGAGCAATGCAGGAAGTATAACCTGAAATTCGGATTGTGGGTAGAGCCGGAAATGGTGAACCCCAAAAGCGAATTGTACGAAAAACATCCAGAATGGGTGCTCACCGCGCCGCACCGCGATATCGACCTGCAACGCAACCAGCTCATCCTCGACCTGAGTAACCCGGTGGTGCAGGATTATGTATATGGTGTTTTAGAAAAAGTCGTGGCAGACAATAAAGGTATCAGCTACCTGAAATGGGACTGCAACCGCTACCTGACCAATCCCGGCTCGACTTATCTGCCCAAAGACCAGCAGTCACACATTTTTATCGAATATTCGCGTGGGCTGATAAAAGTACTCGACCGTTTCCGCAAGAAATTCCCCGACGTGACCATGATGGTATGCTCTGGCGGCGGCGGCCGGATGGATTATGGGACGATGCCTTATTTCCAGGAGTACTGGCCCAGCGACAACACCGACGCGCTCGATCGCATTAAAATCCAGTGGGGCGCTAACCATTTTTACCCTGCCATCGGCCTGGCCTCCCACGTTTCGGTGACGCCAAACCACATGACCGGCCGGACAACCCCGCTAAAATTCCGTTTCGATGTGGCGATGTCGGGCAAGCTGGGTATGGATTTGCAGCCGGGCCAAATGACGCCGGAAGAGAAAGAGTTTTCCAGGAAAGCCATTCAAACGTATAAAGAAGTCCGTAATGTGGTGCTGCACGGCGACCTTTACCGCCTGCAATCGCCCTACTCACACGACCGCGCCGCCATTGCATATGTAAGCGAGAAGCAGGATAGTGTATTGGTTTTTAACTATTTGCAACAAAAATCAATTTACGGAGACAATACAGTGATCAAACTGAAAGGCCTCAAAAAAGAAGCCCGGTACAAAATATCCGAAATCAACAAAGCCACATTCAGCAGGCTCGACGCCTACGAAGGCAAAACCTTCACCGGCGAATTCCTGATGACAACCGGCTTGCAGTTTACGATGTACAACGAGTTTGAAAGTGCCGCCCTGCTGTTGACACTCCAATAATACACATATAGAGTCATTCCATTTTCCAATATTCAATATCCGACATGAACGTATCAGCTTGGGCCGAAATAATTACAATTCCCACCTATCGCGCTGGTGAACCCGAAAGGAACCCGATGTTCCTTGAAAAGAGGGTATATCAGGGTAGCAGCGGGGTAGTATACCCACATCCGGTGATCGAAAAAATTTCCGACCAGAAGACCGAGCAGGAATACAATGCGGTGTTCCTCGAAAACGAATACCTGAAAATCATGATCCTGCCCGAGCTGGGCGGCCGCATTCAGCGCGCCTGGGACAAGGTGCAGCAGCGTGATTTTGTATATTATAACCAGGTCGTCAAACCTGCATTGGTAGGACTGGCCGGGCCGTGGATCTCAGGCGGCATCGAGTTCAACTGGCCGCAGCATCACCGCCCGAGCACATTCAGCCCGGTCGATTTGTCCATTGCCGAGAATGCGGATGGTAGTAAGACCGTCTGGGTCAACGAGACCGAAATCATGTTCCGGACCAAAGGCATGGCCGGCTTTACTTTATACCCCGGTAAAGCCTATCTTGAAATCCAGGGTAAGCTTTTTAACCCGACACCCTTCCCGCAGACTTTCCTGTGGTGGGCTAATCCGGCCGTAAAGGTCAATGATGATTATCAATCGGTTTTCCCGCCGGATGTATTTGCCGTTTTCGACCACGGTAAGCGCGATGTTTCGGACTTCCCGATTGCGACCGGAAAGTATTATAAAGTGGATTATGCGCCGGGTACAGACATTTCACGCTACAAAAACATTCCTGTACCCACTTCGTATATGGCGATCCAGTCGCAATACGACTTCATGGGCTGCTACGAGCACGATACGCAGGCTGGTATGCTGCACGTAGCTGATCATCATGTTTCTCCGGGTAAAAAGCAATGGACATGGGGCAATGGCGATTTCGGTTTTGCCTGGGACCGCAACCTGACAGATGAAGACGGCCCATATATTGAGCTGATGACCGGGATGTTTACCGATAACCAGCCCGATTTCTCGTGGATACAGCCCAACGAAGGCAAAACTTTCGAGCAGTATTTTATGCCTTATGCTAAGATCGGTGTGGTAAAAAATGCCAGCAAGGAAGCGGCATTGAATCTGGAATTTGTCGATAATCAGGTTTTGATCAAAGTATATGCGACCGCATTATATGAAAACGCACTGATTACGCTACTTAGAAATGAAGAGAAAGTAGTTGAATTCACATCCACGATTTCTCCTGCTGACATTTTTGAAACAGTCGTAAACATCGATGAAGCATCAAAACCCGAACTTTGGAAATTACTGGTAACCGATAACAACGGTAATGAGCTCATCAGCTGGCAACCCGAACCAACAGATATTGAAAGGGAGATACCCAAAGCAGCCACGGCAGCCAAAATGCCTGCTGATATTGAGCAGATCGAAGATTTGTACCTGAACGGTATACATCTGGAACAGTACCGGCATGCGACATTCAAGCCAGAGCATTACTATGAGGAAGCCCTGAGGAGAAGCCCGCAAGATGTGCGTTGCAACAATGCGATGGGGCTCCTGCTGCTGCGTCGTGGGCGATTCGCGAAGGCACAGCCTTACTTCGAAAAAGCCATTGCAACACTGTTGAAACGCAACCCAAACCCTTACGATGGCGAGCCGCATTACAACCTGGGCCTTTCGCTGTTTTTTCAGCAGGAATACAAGGCCGCATACGATGCATTTTTCAAAGCGACCTGGAATGATGCTTTCCAACACAGCGCATTCCTGCTGCTGGCGCGCATTGCAGCGCATCAGCAACAGTGGGTTCAGGCTTTAAAACTGGTCGAAAAATCATTGATCCGAAATTATCATAGTCCGTCCGCGCGGCACCTGAAAACGGCTTTGCTACGCAAAACTGGGCAATATACTGCTGCAACGAAACTGGCCCAGGAGTCGCTGGAAATCGACCGGTTTAATTTCGGCTGCTTGCTGGAATTGTATTGGACTCAAACCGAGCAAAATATCGAAAGCCCTGCGCTCCTGCTAACGCTGCAAGAGCGAATGCGTAAATCATCGCAGAATTATCAGGAGCTTGCGCTTACCTATGCGCATGCCGGGATGTTTCAGGAAGCAATGGACGTTCTAAAGGTCCAGCTTGCGCAAGACCGCAATACAATATCCCCATTGACTTGCTATTACCTTGGATGGTTCGCCCAGCAAAGTGGGGACGAGCAGAAAGCTTTAAATTATTACCAAAATGCAGCTGTGCAAAATCCTGCTTTGTGCTTTCCCAACAAGATCGAGGAAGTCTCGATCCTGAAAAGCGCTATCACTTTGAACCCAACCGATGGTAAGGCCCATTACCTGTTAGGAAATTTGTGGTATGACAAAAGACAGTATCCAGAGGCAATCGCCGCATGGGAAGCTGCAATCGTGCTGGCACCCGCCTTTGCGACGCCATACCGGAACCTTTCGCTTGCTTATTACAACAAGTTGGGCAAAAAGCAGGAAGCATTGACCTTGCTCGAAAAGGCATTCGCATTAGACACCAAGGATGCCCGGGTGCTGATGGAGCTCGATCAGCTGTATAAAATCCTGAACAAACCGGCAGCGGAACGACTTGCACTGCTGGACCAATACCCGGCGCTGGTCAACGACCGCGACGACCTGTACCTGGAAGGCGCAACACTGCTCAACAGCCTTTTCAAATACGAGGAAGCGAAAACATTGCTGGCCGCCCGCAAATTTCATCCCTGGGAAGGTGGGGAAGGGAAAGTACTCGGTCAGTTCCTGTTATGCCATATCGAGCTCGCCAAACAGGCCATCCAAAGACAGGATTATGAAAATGCACTGGCATTACTGAATGCTACGCGCATTTATCCCGAAAATTTGGGGGAAGGCAAATTGTACGGGACACAGGAAAACGACATCGATTATTTGACCGGATTGGTTTATGACGGTTTGCGGCAGGAAGTACAAGCCATTGCTTATTTTCAAAAAGCCACCGTCGGCATCAGCGAGCCCGTTCAAGCTATTTACTACAACGACCAGCAGCCCGACAAGATTTTTTATCAAGGACTGGCATGGCTCAAACTCAATGCCCCCGACAAGGCCCACTCAATCTTTGAGCGGTTCGTCCAATTCGGCGATGCGCACCAAAACGACCAGATACGCATCGACTATTTCGCGGTTTCCTTGCCGGACATGCTGGTTTTCGACGCTGATCTCGATCTGCGTAACCGGGTACATTGCCTGTACCTGAAAGGCCTGGGATATCTTGGATTGGGCGATTATCAGGCTGCCAAAACATTACTGGAAGCAGTGGTTTCGCTCAATGTAAATCACCAGGCCGCGGCCACCTACCTGCACATGTGGCCCTTTTTCGAGCAGCTGGCCCGCGTGCAGACGCCTGCCTAACCGAATTGAACATTGCACTGCGATTTTAAGAATATTGATTAACTAACATGCAAACCCTTTCCAGAAACGAGCTGGCCCAGCTGTTCGACAACACTTTCCAAGGTGCCCCAGATCTGATCGTCCGCTCGCCCGGCCGGATAAACATCATTGGTGAACACACAGATTATAACAATGGGTACGTGTTGCCGGCAGCGATCAGTCAGGCCGTCTATATAGCTATTCGTCGGCGCACCGACAATGCAGTCCATTTGTATTCAGCCGATTATGGCCAAATGATCAAGGCAGATATATCCGAACTGGCGCCTACGGGCACCTGGGCAGACTATATCCTGGGCGTTGCCGACCAGTTTCAGGGTGCTGGGCACACATCGCCAGGCTTCGAGTTGGTGATGACGGGCAATATTCCCATGGGCGCAGGGCTTTCATCCTCGGCAGCCATCGAATGTGCCGTCGCATTTGGCCTTAATGAGCTGCTGGACGCTGGTTTGGACCGTCTGCGGCTTGTTAAAATGGCACAGGCGGCTGAGCATACATTCGCAGGTGTGCGCTGCGGCATTATGGATATGTTTGCAAGCATGTTTGGCAAAAAAGACCATGCAATCCTGCTGGATTGCCGCTCGCTGGACTACCAGTACGTCCCGTTGCTCATGGATGGTTACAATCTGGTACTTTTCAATTCAAATGTGAAGCACTCACTAGCCTTCTCTGAATACAACGTCCGTCGGCAGGAGTGTGAACAAGGGGTCGCCATCATGCAGTCCCAATACCCTTCATTTCATGATTTGCGAGATGTAACCCCGCAAATACTGGCGGACTTTACAGGCCGGATGCCTGAAAATGTATTTAAAAGGTGTAGTTATGTGCTCGGCGAAAACGCCCGCTTGCTGGCCGCTTGCGACGACTTGAAAAAAGGTGACTTAGCTGCATTAGGCAGCAAATTAAATGACACTCATGTGGGTTTGAGCCAGTCTTACCAAGTCAGCTGCCCAGAACTCGATTTCTTGGCAGACGTTGCACGTACCCATCCCGCTGTCCAGGGTGCGCGTATGGTAGGAGGGGGGTTTGGGGGTTGCACTATTAACCTGATCAAAGACGGATTTCTAGGGGAAGTGATAGAAACGGTCACCGGTGCCTATCAACAAAAGATGAACAAAAGTGCGGACGTCTACCAGGTCATAACCGCCGACGGAACTTCACTCTTGTAACAAGCAGAACACTCATTTTGATACTAATAAAACATAAATACTTATGAATGAGGCTCCCGCATACAACAGTTCCTATATACTGGGCATTTCACTGATTTCCGCCCTGGGTGGTTATCTTTTTGGCTTTGATTTCGCCGTAATCGCCGGTGCTTTGCCGTTTTTGCACCAGCAATTTGGGCTGGATGTGTATTGGGAAGGATTTGCCACAGGCAGTCTGGCGCTGGGCGCAATTTTGGGCTGTATCGTTGCAGGTTCGATTTCAGACCGTTACGGCAGGCGTCCGGGTTTATTGCTCGCCGCAGCAATTTTTGGCATTTCCTCCATCGCAATGGCCCTCGCACCGGACCGCAATGCATTTATCGCTTTCCGTTTTGTGGCAGGGATTGGAGTTGGAATGGCCTCAATGCTTTCCCCGGTTTACATCGCTGAAATAGCCCCGGCTCATTTGCGCGGCCGGATGGTGGCCATCAACCAGCTTACCGTTGTAATCGGCATTCTAATTACAAATCTTGTGAATTACAGTCTTCGCAACCACGGGGATGATTCGTGGCGCTGGATGTTTGGGTTGGGGGCTGTGCCTTCGGTTGCCTTTATGATCGGGGCGATCTTTTTACCGGAAAGCCCACGATGGCTGCTGATGGCCGGACACGCTGAAAAAGCCGAGCAAGTGCTCGGCAAGATTGGCAACCAGGCCTACATGCAGGACGGTTTGGAAAAAATACGCGCCTCGATGATTGGCAACAAGAAACAGGGAAGCTATATGGATGTTTTTAAAAAAGCCTTCTTCCCCATTGTGTTAACGGGTATTGCCCTGGCCGTTTTTCAACAACTCTGCGGGATCAACGTCGTTTTTAACTATACCCCCAAGATTTTCCACAGTATTGGCGTCTCGCAAGATGGGCAGCTGTTACAAACGATTTTTATAGGAGGTATTAATTTGGTCTTCACCATAGCCGCCATGCTACTGGTAGATAAATTGGGCCGCAAACCGCTCATGCTCATCGGTGCGGGGGGCCTGGCGGTAATCTATATTATCGTAGCGATGATGCTGGCCAAGAACTCGCCGGACGTGGCCTGGTTTTTACTGGCAGCCATTGGAATTTATGCGATGACTTTGGCGCCGGTAACCTGGGTCCTCATTTCGGAAATCTTTCCAAACCAGATTCGAAGCCAGGCCTCGACTGTCGCAGTGCTATGCCTGTGGGCGGCCTATTTCGTGCTCGTGTTCACGTTCCCGATCCTTTTTGAAAAATTTAAAGACCATACTTTTTACATCTATTCCGCCATTTGCTTCGCCGGGTTGCTATTTACCTGGCTTAAAGTCAGGGAAACCAAAGGAAAGACCCTGGAGGAGATCGGCGAAGTTTTCAGTGTACATTAATGATGAATACATTCGATTTGACCCAACATCCGCACCGGCGGTACAATCCACTCACCGGCGACTGGATCCTGGTATCGCCCCACCGCGCCCTGCGGCCCTGGCAGGGGCAGCAGGAAACGCTTCAGCGCCCCGTATCGCTCCCCCACGACCCGGAATGTTATCTCTGCCGTGGTAATGCGCGATCCAACGGTGTTATTAATCCTGATTATGCTTACACATATGTATTTGAAAATGATTTCGGCGCATTAAACCAGGCGGTACCCGAAGGTAGCTATGAAGATGGTGGGTTGCTTTTGGCCCAAGCCGAGCGGGGCATTTGCAAAGTAATTTGCTTTTCTCCACGTCACGATCTGACACTGGCCGATATGGAAGTGGCTGACATCCGAAAGGTCGTTGATGTTTGGCGCAAAGAATATGCGGCACTAGGTGGCCTGGATTTCATCAACTATGTGCAGATCTTCGAAAATAAAGGCGCGATGATGGGATGCAGCAATCCGCACCCGCACGGGCAAATCTGGGCCCAGAGCGCTGTGCCGGTCGAGCCGGCGAAAGAAACAATTATGCAGGAGGCACATTTTGCCAAATCTGGCCGCAGTTTGCTTTCGGACTACCTGGAAATTGAATTGAAAGAAGGAAAGCGCTTAGTAGCCGAAAACAGACATTTTGCCCTACTCGTACCGTTTTGGGCTATCTGGCCATTTGAAACGATGGTGGTCAGCAAAAGGCATTTCGGCAGTATCCTTGAAATGAACGCTGCCGAATGCGACGCTTTCGCGGAAATTACCAAAACCGTGACCGCCGCTTATGACCAGCTCTTCGGCGTTTCTTTCCCTTACTCCTCGGGCATCCATCAAACTCCCACGGATGGAAAGCAGTACAACGGGTGGCATTTTCACATGCATTACTACCCCCCACTGCTGCGTTCTGCCACCGTGAAAAAGTTCATGGTCGGCTATGAGCTGATGGGTAACCCGCAGCGTGACATTACACCCGAGGTTAGCGCCGAGCGCCTGCGCGCTTTGGTTGGCTCCTTCGAATCATTTGCCAAATGGGACTAACATGGAATCCCAATACAAATCGCCAATGAAAAAAGCGACAAGAAAGAGCGAGGGGTTTAAAGGCCAACGGCTGATCGTACTACCTTTAAAGATCCAAAATGAATTCCTGGTTGAAGACCCGATCACCAGGCAAATCTTTATCACAGATATCGGCTATTATCCCACAGCCCAGTACCATTACGTCGAGCGGCCGCAGGGTATTAGTCAACATATTATTATATACTGTGTCAATGGTCACGGATGGGTAGAAATAGATAACAAGAAAATCGATGTACGCCCCTCCCAGTTTATCACCATTCCTTCCGACAAACCACACCGGTACGGTTCAAATACAAACGATCCGTGGACCATTTACTGGATCCATTTCAAGGGTGAGACATCTGCCTATATTGTGGACCTGATTCTGGATAATGTCAAGAATTATAAGCCCATACTTGCATATGATGCCAACAGGATCAAGCTTTTCGAAGAGATTTATACAAATCTCGAAAAAGGTTATAGTGCTGATACCCTCAGATATGTGAACATGACCTTCTCGCATTTTCTGTCTTCACTTCTCTATGAAGACAAGTTCAACAACATGGACAAAGCTTATGAAAATCATGTCATCGCCCTAACTATTGAACTAATGCAGAGACGCATCAGCGAAATGATCAGTCTCAACGAATTTGCTTCCTTCGCAAAACTATCTGTCTCGCATTTTTCACTCTTATTCCGCACCAAAACCGGGCACGCACCCATAGAATATTTCAACCATTTAAAAGTTCAAAAAGCCTGTCAATATCTGAGTTTTACCAGGATGACAATAAAAGAAATTGCAAATTCGCTTGGCATAGATGACCAATATTACTTTTCGAGGATGTTTTCAAAGCTCATGGAAATTCCGCCGACAGCCTATCGAAAAAGGAATGTTATGAATATCTGACCAGCATCTTTTTCAAAATTCATGGTCAGATGTTTTGGTATTCAGTGCAAATACAACCCAACTCCGGCATCAACGGCGCAGCATCGCTACGGCTCCACCGCCTTTGGCAAGATATAGTTTCAGATGTGTTTTGCGGGACACTTTCATGGTTTTGACGGCATAGTGTGAGGCTTCTGTTCCCGAGTCGTCGGCATCAATATACAGGGTCATATCATATGACTTGCCATCAGGCAGAAATGAAAAGTCCAGCTCAACGGAACGGGATTCCCAGTTGTTCATCGCGCCGATATACCAGGCTCCGTCTTTCTTTTTAGCCATCAATGCATATTCACCGACTTTTCCATCGAGCGCAATGGTTTGCTCGAATGTCGTTGGAACAGCAGAAAGAAACTGCATGATATCCGGATACTTTATGTATTCCATCGGCGAGTCACAGAGCATCGCCAGTGGCTGGTTGAAGATCACAAACATCGCAAGCTCGTGGCAGCGTGTGCCCTGCGTAGACGGCAACCCCGGATCGACAGGTTTGAAAGTTGCCTTGGTTGCGTTACGCATTGAACCAGGCGTGTAGTCGAGCGGACCTGCGAGCATGCGGATGAAGGTTGTGAGCAAATGTTGATCGGGATTTGCCGTCAGGTCCCACTTGGAACATTCCGCGCCGCGCACAGCTTCGTAGTTTACAATGTTGGGATATTTTCTTTCCAGTCCGGTCGGCTTGGGACAGCCGTGGAAATCGACCATCAAATGTCGCTCGGCGGCGGCTTTGGCGATCTTTTCAAACCATTGAATGGCAAGCTGATCGTCACGGTCGAAAAAATCAACCTTAATACCCACTGCGCCAGTGGAATGGATGAAGTCAAGGTTGCCTTCAAGGTCGCTGAGTAAGGTTGTAGCCACGCACCACAGGAAAATATTCACATTTTTGGCTTTCGCATACCGTGCCAGCTCGAATACGTCCGTTTCTGGTTTGACCTTCCTGAGGTCATATACGTCAGACCAGCCCGCGTCAATCATCAGATATTCCAGACGGCTGTCTGCTGCGAAATCAATGTAACGCTTATACAGTGCTGTACTGCGGTTTTTCATGCCCGAAGGCGTCTCTGAGCCGGGTAGCATCGCGTCGTGCCACCATTCCCAGGACGCTTTCCCAGGTTTGATCCAGGACATATCCTGAATGGCCGCCGGTGTAGCCAGCTTGTAAATCAATTGATTCGCCAGCAAGTCTTTTTCCCGTTCTGTTACGATCGCTACGCGCCACGGATAGTCTCGTGTACCTTCGGTTTCTGCCAAGTACCCCTTTCTTTCCTTTACCACGGACACAAAATTCCCCCAGCTTCCCAACTCGGTTTTGGCTGGGTAAGCAGCCCAGTTTCCCCGGATCGTCCCCGCGCTTTTTTGAAGGTACATTCCCGGATAATCCAGTAGGTCTGACTCTGCAACCACAATTTTGGCACCATCCGGCTGGCTGAATAATGCCGGCGAAATAGCTTTCTTGCCTTCGGCAATACTCGATACGTTTTTATACTTCACATACGGCACCTCCCAGGAGGTGTACACATCCGATTCCGGAAAAACAACCTCAGGGTTTCCCGCCAGCCTAAACGTGGCCTGCTCGGAAATCACCTTTACACGCTGACTGAACTGGGTCGAAAAACGGTAGGCGACGCCCTCATCATAAGCTCTGAAAATGATTGAATAACCTTGTTTAAAATTGATTTTCAATTCATTATAATCATTTCGCAACGTAGTAAACTGGCCGTATGGCGGCGTAATTTGCTCCCGGACATTGTTTTTCTGCTGGTTGCTTACGATGGCATTTCTCCCGGCAATCACATGCCCAAAGTCCATTGAAATTGCCGAAGGCATCAGCACCGGTTTACCATTCAGCGTCACTGCGTAAGTCACGCTATCCTGTACGTTGATATCGATTTTCAGTTTCTTGCCTGGGGATCCGATGGTTAGCTTTTTCAATGCGGTCTGTGACCAGGCCTGCGTGGCCATCAACAGCAGGGCAGCGAGTGTGATTCTGATTCGCATGAGATTGGGCTTCTGATAAGGTTTAGCTAAAATAAAGTTCGATCAAATGGTCATATAACTCACCCGGGCGTAGTGTCGCGCTGGGAAATACCGGATGATTGGGACTGTCAGGAAAATACTGGCATTCCAGACAGAGGCCTTCAAAAGGCTGGTGTATTTGGCCGGCAATGTACTCACCGGTATAGGCAATGATGGCTGGATAGGTAGTACGCATTATAAGCGAACGGCCCGATTTAGGGTCGGAAAGCTTGCAGGCCTCGGATAGATTATCTGCCTGTTTATCCAAAATATAGCAAATATTTATCCCCGTCTTCTTGCCGTTTTCTTGCCTAATTTTTTGACCAATGTCATTTCCGCCAAAAGCAAAGGCGCCTGCTGGTTTGATAAGGCCGGTCGGAACATGATCGGCGCCGGCTTCAACAATGTTTTGGGCAAAAATTTGAAGCTTATGGCCGTCAATTACGCTTTTTTCTGCTGACAAATTAAAGTAGGCATGGTTTGTGAAATTGGCAATTGTTGGTAAGTCGGTGGTCGCCTGGTAGCCGATGATCAATGCGTTGTCTTCGGTCCATTCATAGCGGACCCTAAGTTCTAGCGTGCCGGGAAAACCGCCCTCTCCATCCGGGCTAGTGTAATGGAAGGCGATGTAATTCTCACCGATTTCATGGTTGAATACTTGTCGATGAAAACCTTGGGGACCTCCGTGGTTGGTGTTAGCTCCGTCGTTAGCCTCAAGAAGGTAACGTCTTCCATCCAGCTCAAATGCTGCGCAGCCGATACGGTTGGCAAACCTGCCGATCGTAACCCCCATATAATTGGGGTCTGTCAGGTAGCCTTGCAGATTTTCGTAACCCAGTACCACATTGCCCAAACGGCCGTAGCGGTCGGGCACGTGTGCCGACACAAGGGCCGCGCCAAAATTAGTAAGTTCTACAAATGCCCCGCTACTGTTGGTCAGGCGGAACAAATATACCGGTCGGCTCTCAATACCTCCCCAGGGAGTGCAAGCAATTAGGTTCATGAATAAGGCAGAAAGCCAAATGAAAATGGGCAGCTGTTAAATGTTCAAAACTACCTGGTGACCCGATTGCAATAAATGGACGATTAGTACAAATAAATGGATAAAAATGTGGATTTATGAAGATTGTAGTCTTAATGGATTGCCCAACGATTGATTATGTCTGCCAAACTTTCTTTCATTTCACAAAGAAGATACCTGAACAAATCAGATAGAAAATCCGTTACCCGACGAAACTGAAAGTCGGTTTTTCCTGATTCGAAGACTGATTAGCAGCCAGAAAATACCTATGCTCAACAGACCAGCGGAGATAAGTCATCTGTATCGTCAACTCGTCAGGCAACATTTAAATGATTTGCTTGATAGGAAGATTGAACGCATGTGGGATATAGATGACTTTGCCGAGCAGTTGTGTATTCACCCTATCCATTTAAGTAATACAATCAAAAATCATACGGGAATATCGGCTTGTGGCATCTTACAGTTAGAGATTGCCAGGGTTGCCCGTAAGCTTGTGGCCAATCTGAGCAATCCAATTCAAGACATTGCGTTCCTTCTGGACTTTGAGCCCTCCCAGTTTACAAAATGGTATAAGCGAGTGGTGGGTCTGACGCCAAAGCAGTTTAGGACCCAGATTAAGCGAGGGACTACCACCCAAATATTAAATACCTCCCTCTTAGAATGAAGATTGCAAGGTCATTAACCACAACAATTGGGAAATTAAGGGTATATCTAAACGGACCTAATGGGCCAGTTTAAAATTTTGATTGAACCTTATTTAACTCACTTTGAGCGATAATCCGCTGCTGGTTAATCTGCCACGAAATCAGGAAGTCAAATTACCGACTCAACTGGTTCACTTCATTTTCAATTTTACGTTAAAAAACCTGATTTGATGGTAGCCCGCAGTCAATATCTTTGCAGCTGGTTACACTTGAAGCTGTTTTCGGGAAATGACAATAAAATATGCCGATTGGATAAATAAAAAATATCCACAAAACTACCTGATCCAAAAACCGGTGATTGGCTCGGTCTTGCTGGCCTTTTACAGTCTGCTTTTTTTGATTATTTACAAGCCATTTAATCTGACCGGGAGCGGTCAAATGAGCTTCGAGGCCACAATGTCGCTTTATGCATTGGCGATGGTACCGTTACATATTTTTTTAGTTTTAGCTCTGAGAAAAATTAAGTTTTTTTCGATTCAGGAGCAATGGAGCATCCGAAAGGAGCTTGCTGCGATTCTACTGATCCTGACAGGGCTGGGCATTTTTATCTTCGCGTTTGGCTTCTTGGTACAGGGTCCGTCTAACCGGTTGAACCTTGCTACATTTATCGACTCCTGCAAGATTGTATTCCTGACGTGCGCGATCTTGTATGGGATCTTGACGTTGATCAATCTGAGGTACTTGGATACCACAAATCTACCTGCCACCCTCATCCAGGATCCCAACAAGGAAATTATCCAGATCAAATCCCGTCTTAAAGGCGAAGCATTTACACTTCATCTGTCCGATTTGATCTATATAGAATCGGAAGGAAATTACATTGTTTTTCATTTGTCCCAAAACGGACTCACCCGAAAAGAAACCATACGCAATTCTATCAGTGAAGTAGAGCAGATGCTCGACGGCCTGCCGTTCATCGTCCGGACCCACCGTGCGTTCATTGTCAATATCAACAAAATCAACAAGCGGAGCGGAAATTCATCCGGCTACCGGTTGCAGCTCGATGGGGTTGCTGAGCAAATCCCGGTCTCCCGAAGCAACGCGGAAAAATTCGATCGGTTGTATTCTGCCATGCGCTAGTCATTCGTCCCAAATTGCTACTATTCGTCCCAAAAATGGCTGCATAGTCATGCATTGACGTCATATTTTCGTCAAGTATCCCACAAGGTTGTCTTACAAACCGGGGTTGCTTCACTTTGTGCCCGATTATCAATCAATTCCTGATAAAAGGTGCAAAAGTGTTTTTTTCTAAGAGTGTTCCAAGCAGCCATTTCTACCATACCCTTGCTGCTTTCAGTGCATGGCGCAATCGCTCAGCAAGATACTAAAGGCTCTGTGAAGGGGGTTTTAATGGAAAGCGGCCGTGGGGGTCCCGCTCGATTTGTCAATGTAAGCTTGTATAGTATAAAAGACTCTATGCTGTTAAGTGGCACCCAAAGCGGCGATGATGGAAGTTTCGGGCTGGCCGGCATTGTAAAGGGAAGGTACATGCTGCGGTTCACATCATTGAGCTACACCGGGAAAGCTGTGGAAATTGAACTTGCAAATCAACAGGCACTTGATTTGGATACAATACAGCTGCTGGATTCGCAATTAAGCTTAAAACAGGTGACAGTCCGCGGCGAGCGCGAAAAGGCAAAATCCGATGTATCCAAAACCACTTTTCAGATTGGCGCCAGGATGCAACAGCTTGCAGCCAGTGGGGTGGACCTTCTCAAACAACTACCGGGTATCAGTATCGACCTGGCTCAAAATATTAGTTTAGAAGGAAGCACCAAGGTGATTATTCTGGTAAACGGCATGGAGCGTGACGGGAAATATTTAAATCAACTTCCGGCGTCAGATATCGATAAAATCGAAATAATGGCCAATCCCCCCGCCCGCTACGATGCAGGTGCATCCAGGGTGATCAACGTAGTCCTAAAAAGTGACCGCAGGGCCGGACTGTCAGGGAACATAAATATGGAAACCCCGACCATTAAAAAACAGATTTATACCTTTCCCTCGGCCAGACTTAGCTATGGTAGGGGCAAGGTAGACGCTTTCGCCTCGTATAGCGGCTCGTTGGGCTACTTCGATATTGTTGAACAAAGCCGAAGGGAAGGTTCAATATCAGACCAAAAAACGAGCATTTCATCGAGCAGGAACGAAAGGCAAAAGAACTGGTCGCATCGATTCAGTTATGGCCTGGACTACACATTCAATGAGCAGAACTCGATTACCCTGTATGGAAATTTTAATCCCTACTCACAGGAATTGGATGGCAATATACGGGCGCTTTACCAAGGACGCTCGACCACCAAATGGGACTACCTCAAAGAAGATACTGACAGGAACCTGGGGAGCTTCTATTCGCTATTTTATAAAAGTGCCCTGGGAAAGCGCAAGAGGGGTGAGCTTACCGTTGATGGGAGCTACTATCACCTGCGGGCAAAAAATCAGAGTGTTTTTACAGACCTGGTTACTGGTTCAATACAGGCCAATTTAGTCAGGCCTGTACAGAACACTTTCAACCTCAGGACAGATTACGCCCTGCCCATTTCGAAATCCCTCAGGTTGGCCACTGGCTTTCAACTGAAATCTAACCGCTTTGCCGACCAAAATCAAAGCAATTTTCGATATGGCGGAACTAACCAGGCGTTGCACGGGAGCGTCAGATTTTCCAAACAAAAAGTCGTTTCCGAAGTTTCGTTAAGGCTGGAACAGGCAGTGTTTGGTATAATCGGAAGCAAAGCCCTCAGATTTGTTGCCTTTCTTCCTAATGTGGCCTTCCAATACCAACTACGGGAAGGTGTAAGCCTGAAAGCCAATTACCAAAAAGTGCTAGAGTATCCGGGGTTATATCAGCTCAATCCATTTCAAATGTTGGAAGATCCCAACACTTACCGAAGCGGCAATCCTGGCCTCAGGCCAGCAAAGGTCACTAACCTGGGAATAGAATACAGCCGTTCATATGGCAAAAACTTTATCAGCCTTAGGGCATTTTATAATAATAGGGAAGGGGCGATCAATGATCTGACGCGCCTGACTGAAAGTGGAGAATTCATTACTCAACTTTTCAACCTGGGCACAATACAACAGATTGGCAGCCAGTTCACAGGTACATTTTCTGTTGGTAAAGCAATCCAGCTGCAAAGCTACATGAAACTGTTCCGGGCATTCACCCAAGTAAACAATTTTGCCATAAGCCAGGGCCTGGGAGACCGGCAAAAAATGGCTTATGAACTGGCAATGTCTGCCAGCGCATCCTTGCCGTATGGTTTGGCAGTCGCTGCCCAATTCACCTACAACAGCCCAACCACGGAAATGCAGAAAATGGCCTTCGCTAATGCTTTGTATTTCATCTCACTTCAAAAGACCTTTTCTAGTGCGGTCAGGACAGGCATTACGTTCGCTTTACCATTTGGAAAGATATTTACCTATCAAGGTGAGAAGATCCGGTCAGAGACTCTCACAAGCGATATAAAGAAAACGATCAACCTGACGATGCTCCCCGTATTCCTTAAAGTGTCCTATACATTTAGCAAAGGGGGAAAGCGCAAGCAGGTCAATGGCAGCAATGAAGAAACAGGTATTAGGCAGAGAAAAGGCTTTTAACCCGTACATAATACCCGAACATAGTTAAATTACCGCCTGAGAAAAAATTATGAAGCACAAGACGTATATGAAAAGGGCCATGAAACTCTCCGTATTGGCCCAAACTTCGGGCAAAGGTTTACCAGTCGGTTGCGTGATCGCCAGAAACGGCCTGATAGTGGCCGAAGGCCATAACGAGGTCTTAACGCAGCAAAACCCGACCGCACATGCAGAAATTGTCGTGATAGGCAGGGCCTGCAAGACATTACAACGGTTGAGTCTTGAGGATTGTGTATTGTACACCACCGTCGAGCCCTGCCCAATGTGCATGAGTGCGATCTACTGGGCCAATGTAAAAGAAGTTTATTATGCAATTCCTGGAATGCAGGCAGCAGCAGTAGGCTTTGATGATTCCTTTATCCTGCAGGAGCTTTTCAAAGAGCGCGACCAACAAGCTATCCCGGTGAAATACCAGCCACTTGATGAAGCATTTGATGTACTGCGTGCATGGCAGGATACAGACAAAGAAATTACCCAGCACTGGTCAGGAAGCTAATGGATATAGCTTAAATAAGGTACAGATATCTGCTGCCGCCTGCTGAAGTAGATCCGGTGGCGGCATGGTGAGTATCCCGGTATGGCCGTAACCAAAAATAGGCCTAACGCCCAGGCAGTTTAGAACCCAGATTGAGCGCGGGGCCCAATTGTCTCAAATTAAATACATGCTTCTTAGATACTTAAACGGTGACCATTTCAAACGGCAGACAGTTCCTAACTTTGCCTGGAAACCAAACAAGTTTAACAAATAGAAAACACCATGGATCTCAAACAAGCTAATGTATTAATCACCGGCGGCAGCGACGGTATCGGATTTGGACTGGCCAGCCGCTTTTTACAAGCTGGAAGTACGGTATTGGTCACCGGGCGCAACGAAGATAAACTGGTCAAGGCCTCACAGGCATTACCAGGTTTGAAGACCCTTATCAATGATATTAGTGACCCCTTACAAAGAGAAGTCTTGGCCAACCATATTCGGCAATCAATGAGCCGTTTGAACATTATTATTAACAATGCCGGAATTCAGCGTCGAATCCCACTCGCCAGGGATAATGCCCAATGGACAGAGCGCCAAAATGAAATTGACATATTGCTTGCTGGTCCAATTCACCTCAATCATTTATTAATCCCGTTACTGTTAAATAATGCCCAGCCGGCCCTGATAGTCAATGTGACTTCCATAGGAGCATACATCCCACAAGCTTTTGCGCCTGTTTATAGCGCGTGTAAGGCTGCACTACATAGCTACACCATTACCTTACGCCATGCACTTGCGGGTACTTCATGCCGTGTAGTAGAGTTAATACCACCAGCTATCCAAACCTCGCTCGCTGGTCCAGATAGCAATCATGGTGCATCGCTTGATAATTTTTGCGACAAAGTCTTTCCCGAACTAATCGGTACAAATAAGTCCGAGATCGGTTTTGAATCTTCCGAAAACCTCATACCACAGCTTTCAGGCCAACCTGTTTCTGAAATATTTGAGGCCCGTGCGGCCCGGGCAGGTGTTGATTCCTATCTAAATTTGTCATAGGCGACACGGACAGAAACACCGGACTGGAAATAATCTCAATTTCCTTATTTTCCGTTATCCATTTTCAACATAGCGTCATAATTTCTGGTCCAAAGGGCTTGGTCACGCATACTGTTCGCCCAGGCGGTTCCCCAAGATGATACAACACCGACACCTATTGATGTCCACATTAGTCCTTTTAGATTATCACGATTCTTCGAGGTCGTTGAGAGAATAGTTCCGAGTGCCCCGGCAATAGAAAGCGTCATCGATATATTACGTATTCGTCGGGACCGCACATACAGCTTCATTCCAGCCGGAGAGATAGAGAACTCTTTTAACAATGCATTTTTGCCCTTGAGAGGCTTGCCATCTTTGACGTACATATTTCCTCCTACCAAATAGATGGTTTCCTTTGCGTACCATTTTGCCGCCGGGTTACTTATTGAATCAGCGCCAACTTGCTGGCGATCCGTTGTATCGCTTGCAACCTGTGCGTGTGCAATTGAGGAGATGATCGCGATCGGTAGTGTGATCAATATCAGCTTGCTGACATTCTTGCAAATCGGATGAAAGTCAATAAAAGAAAGTAGCATAGAATAGAATTTTACATTGGTGAATGTTGTAAAATTCATATACAAGTTTACGGAAGTTAAGCGAAAACTGATGAAAACTCCTTTTGAAGGGATAAACGCTGTTTCTGAATGGATAAATAGTAACCGAATGACACTTTTTGGCTACTATTTCGTAACCCTCTATATAGCTAACAATTACATTAAGAAGGATTAAGAAGGAAGATCCGGTTTTAACAAACCGGACCTTTGTAATCAGTTGATAGAATGACCGACCATCACTGCCTATTTTTAATTTCTGCCTGCCATTACCCCACCGTCTACATCCCAAATTGCCCCTGTCACCCAGCTTGCCTGTTCTGACAAGAGAAAATCTATCGTATTGGCCACATCCTCTGGTTTGCCAATTCTTCCTATCGGATGAAATTCGTTGAATCCTTGTAAGGTTTCCTCAATTTTATTCGGCTCGATAAAGGCACCATAAATTGGCGTTAGAACAACGGCGGGAGCCACGGCGTTAACCCTAATGTTGCTTTCTGCCAGCTCCATTGCCAGGTGTTGCGTCAGGCTATGCAAGCCAGCCTTTGCCATCGAATACGCAGACGAAGGTGTCGCTTTAATGGCCTGATGTCCCCACATGGATCCCACATTCACTATTGAGCCCCCGCCATTGCCTGTCATAATCCTGGCGGCAGTCTGGGTGATGAAGAAAAAAGCTTTGTTAAAATGATGATAGGCATCGTACTCGTCCGTGGTATGGTCCAGGAAGCTTTTGGGGCTGAAATAACCCGCGGCGTTAACCAGGTACCGCAAATTGGGGACAAGTTTGGAAAGGCTTTGCGTAAACACATCCACTTGGCCAAAATCGTGAAGGTCCAGTTCAACTTTCCGGACATTGCCTGTGCCGGTAAGGTCCGAAATATCCGACTGGTTTCGCCCCGCCCTTCCTACGACGATGACTTCAATCCCTCTTTGCGTCAGCAGGGTGGCAGTGGCCTTTCCAATGCCGGTAGTCCCACCGATAATCAATGCTTGTGGTTTCATAATAAGCTATATTGAACTGTTTTAATAATCAAAAATCAACAGTGCAAAGCTCGCATGAACCACCGCCGGAAGAAATGGATGAATTTGAAAAGTGCTGGTACTTTTAGGAAACCGAGCGCCGGAATTCGGAGGGTGACACTCCGGAATGCTTTTTGAAAAATTTAACAAAATACGATGGGTCTTCAAAGCCCAGCCGGTAACCAATCTGACTAATCTGCTGGCTGGAATGAACAAGCAGGCGCTGGGCCTCCAAGGTAACCCGCTCCTGGATCATTTGGGAGGGTGTTTTGTTCAGAGTTTGATTTGTCAGGTCTGATAAGGTCCTGGCCGATATATTCAGCTGTGAGGCATAATCTGACACATTTAGCCCTTTGGTAAAATTTTCATCGATCAGATTTACAAACCGCACCAGCTGCGCCCGCTTACCATTTACAATAAAGGGCGTCTTTCCCTGAGTCTGTTCATAAGCATTTTTTTTACGTTGGACCTGGATCAGGAAAGTTTTCAGGAATGCCTGCAACATATCATCGCGACCAAAAGAATTCACCTCTGATATTTCGGTTCTCATCAAATCAAGGACCAGTTCCAGCCGATCGTTATTTTCTCCGGCCACACAACAGGATGGGAGCTGAAAAGGGTTGTTGAACAAATCGCATTTAAGGAAGAAATTAAGCTCACTATCAGCCTTAGAAACAAAAAGCTCGTTAAAATGGATCAGAACACCATCATAGTCCGTGTTATCATCAAAATAATGCACTTGCCCCTTGCCAATGAAAAACATGGCATCTTCGATAACATCATACTCTTGAAAATCGACGAAATGTTTGCCAAAACCGGATTTGAACCAGATAATCTGGTAATAGCTGTGGATGTGGGGGCGTGATGCAACGGTAATGTATCTTGTCAGGTATGACCGCAAATCATAAATGCCAATCTGCATTGCAGCAGGCTGGTTAATATTCAAATGATACTCACTGATCACCGGGTTGGGATTTTTGCCCATTTAAAATTATTATGACACGCAACTTATATCAACAATGAACGGAATAGGAAACAACAGAAGTTCCCCCAGCTTGTCGGTGCTATTGTTGATTGAAGCGATGCTGCCCAAGATGGTACACGGGGTTATCACACTTGAAGTTGACTTCTGTAATTTGCCTCTTCGGACAATCTTTTCCCCTGGGTTAGTCGGTAATATACTACTTCGTAACTACGGTGACCAGCTTGAACCAATTTGTACCTCGTTGATTAGATACGGTCATTAAAATATTCAGCATGACGCGAAATCTGAATTATGAACCAAACGCCATGGCGTACGACTTTGAAAGCACTCGCGCAGTTTGACGCATCATTTAGCAAGCAGGTTAAGCTTAGCTACTTATTCATCCACGCAAAAATCGCAGAAATATGGGTAAATCTCTATGGAGTAGTGTCACTTTCATATTCTTAATCTATTCCGTAACAAGCTAAATTATACCGCCTTAATATATTTTTAGACTTGTCAAAAAGTAGGAAATGACACATTATGAGTATCCTTGAAATAAAAAGTGTAAAAAATATTCAACTTTTTTGAGGTGCAGGCTTTTAAAAAAAACCTCGAAGGTCAAGAATTTTAGTTATATTAACAAGCATTTCAAGGATTATTCATATATATTCTAATAAAAATATAATATATATCTGAATTTGCACAATTATTAGATAAAAACAAAATTTTTCAACTTATTTTATGGCTTGCTTTATATATTTTCTTTATCTAAGTTTGAATATAGACACAATCCGAACCTCAAATCTTAATGCTCATGGATTTAGTTAGAAGTATAATACACCGACAGTATAGGATATAAAAATATTTTTTTCTACCTTCGTGGCTCGATTGAAAAACACAGATAACGTTGCTAAAATAATACAATTATTTGTAGAAAAAAGGCAATTTGCAATCTCATAATGAACCTAACATTACCCGTAACCTCAGCTGCTTTTAAAGTCTATAACAGACAAGCAGGGTTCATTGTTGCAAGTACATTCCTGACTCAAATAGCTCGGAGACGTGATGCAGCACAGCGTCACCGTAGTTATGATCAACATTATCTCGCATTGAAAACTAATCTACATATATAATTAAGTACAATAAAAAACCCCCAGGGTATCGAGACCCCGGAGGTTAGTGAAAATACCAGCTCAAAAATTTAAATATCTTAATGACACTTAAAAAGAAGGTTGTGGGAACGTCTCGCAACCTTTTATTATTTTTAGATATTTTTGAATTTTCCGCCAGAAATGAAGTCTGGTAACGTACCCAACCGTAAGAGTAGTCAGAGGTTCCCCAGACCCGATTGGCTTATAAGTCAAAACTACAAATATTCCCGTCAGGTTACAACTGAATATTATTGACACAATTGAAATTCTGGGATTATCAAAATTCTTTCTTTGTATAATTACACAAATTACCAATTTTGAAGTTTTCAGATGGAAAATTGAATTTCTGATTGTCCATTGATTTGGCGTGGTTGGGGTCAGATGAGATATCCCAAATGACAAGTTGCATTAAATTCCTACATGGGCTAACGATATATTGTACACGTTATAGAATTTTGTAATAGTAATTAACAATTTACTTCTACAATAAGCTGCTATATAATTCAACTATGTAGAAACTATTGATTAGATAACACTACGTGCAACGGCGGTTGCGCCTGAAATTGCTGGGTTGACGCTGCATCAATCCAATCAAAAGAACCACGAAATTTAACTGGGCTATTCCCGGCCAAGGTTCTTATCCGGAGTAACTCCGGAAAATAGGCGGGGAGCAGTTTTTTTTCATTCGCTGGAACAACTAAAGTATTTCTCATGTTCTTTTGTCAGTGGGCTCGCCCGATGCCCACTGGAAGCTCATTTAGTTTGGAGTTCCACGGGACCAAGCTAGTTTTATGAATACCCTACGTTAGACAAGTACCTTCACTTTCGATGCCCGTGCGTTGGGAATGATGCTTTTACCTGCAAAAGTGCAGCGTAGGTATCGTTCCCATTGAATAGTATCCACCTCATTTTTGTCAGGAGTCTTCTCACCTAAAAAGTAAGACTCGGGCATGCGAGACGATAGTTTAAACTCAACTCAAGTACGACAACGCCAAGGGAGTGATTCTGAGCAAGGACATGTGACCCAGGCGAGTAGCCAAAAATCAAGGACCGCCAGAAAGGTAAGACGCAAGCGAAGCAAATATACCAGCCGTCGACGACCGGAAGCGAATCCCAATCCTCAGGTCGGAAATCAGGACTCCGAATCCCGCTCAACTGCAACTGATCGACCATCCGACATGGGCGGCTTAAAATTCCCTGTGAACTTCTGGACCAGGTTGAAGGATCCTCTTTTCTGGGTACAGTTAGGACGCTTTTTGCAGGAGCTTGGAAAGGAGGTGGATGGTTGGGTGTAATATAACCAAGAATGGAAAGGGTTGGAAGAGATTCCGACTCTCTTCATTTTCATATATCACGGCGCAAACAATATATAACTTGTGGTTATGTTAAAAGAGAGCCATCAGGCCATTGCCGTAAGCAACAAAGCCGACAGCGAAGACCCTTTTAGTAGAGTTAATATTATCATAACGTTTTAGGTAAGATCCGTTAATTGAAAAATAAACTTCCGGAAGCCGACATCAATAGCAATTGCGCCAGGCTCACAGTCGAAGGCTAACCTTATTCCAATCTTTGTTTCGTGGATATCTTTAAGTCTATCGTAAATATAAGGTTCTTGCAGTAACTTTTAAGCAGTCGTGTTTTTAATGATTCCGATCATTAGCTACCCAAAATACTGACCTTCGTAAGATTCGACATCGAATAGCAACTGAATCGAAGATTCATAACTGCATGTCTCATCTACGGCCATGCTCATATCGAGTGGGTCGTTTGCCGTCGCCGGCGGGGAATTCAATCCGAACGGACCTCCAATAAGATCGTCGTAGGCCGGTGGGTAAGGAAATCCTGGAAGTAAGGGGGGGACAGTTGGTAAGGTACGATGTCATATCCGCCCACAGGTTGGAATGAGGCCGGCGCAATTCGCTTTACGTAGACAGCATGCATGGATTCCCATTCAGCGCGAAGCGCAGCATTGATCGGTAATCCGATCGTACTGTCGCCCGGTAAGAAAGTCCTGATTACATTATTAGTTTTGTTACGCAAGAATTCTAATTTTATGATTTCAAATTCGCTGGGCAAAGCGCGGTCGGTCCCATCGACGCGCTGACAGTTGGCAAACGGATCAGGATCCGGAATGTTGTGAAAAAGGCCTTGCGAGGAAAAGTACAGCCAACATTGAAGCAGTTTGAAGCAAACATAATATCCTCATAATCATATCGATAATATTGTTGACTAATCAAAGAAGCCGATGTATCTCTCAGCTTACATATCGATTATCATTATTTTATCGAACGGTCACAATGGATGAGAAATAGGTACCAACCCTTTCCCAGTGCGGTGACAGGATTGTAACATACGAGAGCATTCGTAATCTGTCTAACCTCAATAAGTACAATTCAATTATCCATTTATGATCAAAATTAGATGAATAAGACAAAACTTTACTTGTTGTATAAATTACATTATGTTAAATAGAATATGTAAAGTTAGGAATTGAATCCTAAATTTACTCGTTTTTGACCCATTCCCTACTTGTCTTTAATCTATCCAAGAGTTGCAATTCCCAATCTTAACCTTACCTATATCACCAAAATCGCGACGTTCGTCACTATTTTTTGACGGCAAGCGCGCCGGCTAGTTCCTTTGCAGCATGGCTGTCATAGGGAATTTCATTAAGACGCTGGCCCGACAAAAAGATACCTGGCTTTATGTGGGGTTATTCTGTTGGATTTCAATCGGTTTTACGATTGATCAGCACGATCCGTGGGATGAATATTTTCAGTCACTCGCGGCACTAATAGGGTTCTTCTCACCAGTCCTTGCCATTACCTGGCTGCGGGAGCATAGCGGTCAAGGACGTTTCGAAAAGCGAAACCGGCGGGCATGGCTTGCCTGCTACCTCGGTTACTTGCCCCTACTATTGCTCTTGTCCGGCATTCAGATGAGCCCCCCGCATTTTTTGTGGACTGTGTTATTTATAGGCGGCATTTGCGTATCGATGCTAGAATGCATATTGGTGATTGAAAACCAATATTTCGGAAGATTGCGTCTCAAAAAATGGGTGCGTAAGCTGAGCCTTGAAAAGGCCGTGCTAATCAGCATCACCGGGCTCGCGCTGTTGCTGGGCGCAATGGCCGTTTCCAGCCTGGATAATCCACTATACCATTCCAAGAGTCAGTTGCTTATCGGTTTTGAGATACATCTGCTGAAAATTGCCGCGCGCTTTCCCATATTTATCAGCTATTCCCTCCAACTGCTATTGATGTACCTGGCAGGGTATTTTTTCTTTTATGTCAATAGCCGGTGGTTGGTTGCTCGCATTTTGAAAGACGGGGGCATTCTGCAATATGTGCTTTGCTCAGGCGCGCTAATTGGCATAACCTATCCGGTCCTGGGGCAACTGCTCGTCAGTTTGCCATTTAGCAAAGTGCTGGGCGGCGTGTTCTCGGCCAATCCGTTTGTCGCTGAAAATGCATTCGGTGCGATGCTGATCCTGATGGTGAGCCTTCCGGTGCTTCTGGCCATACAATGGGCACGGCAGAACTCCCTTATCACGGCTTTGCAACACGAGAAATCCGTAGCTGAACTGGATCTGCTAAAACAGCAGCTTAACCCGCATTTTTTCTTTAATACACTCAATAACCTGTACGCATTGAGCCTGACGCGTTCCGAAAAGACGCCAGAAAGCATTTTGCAGCTTTCAGATCTTATGCGGTACGTTATCTATAAAGGCAAAGAAGCATTTGTACCGATCGGTGATGAAGTTTCCTACTTGGAAAATTATCTTCATTTGCAGTCGATACGGCTCAAACCGGGTCATGACATTCGGTTCCAGACCGATATCGAAGACAATAATTTTCTCATTGCTCCCCTTCTTTTAATCGTTTTGATCGAAAACGCATTCAAACATGGGATCGAACCGGCAGATGGGCAGGCGTTCTTGCACATATCACTGACGGTTCAGCTGGAAAAGCTGGTTTTTACATGCTCGAACTCTTTTGATCAGTTATCCGGTAATCAAGCAGGTATTGGACTGACTAATCTTAAAAAACGCATAAATTTGATTTATCCAGGAAGGCATCGCCTATCGGTCCAGACAAACGGGACCGTCTACGAAGCAAGCCTGGAACTCACTAATGGTGTTTGATACTCACCGGCTTTTTCATAAGGATTGTAAAATGGGCAGAAAAATAGAAATGGTAGGGCGCTTGGTCAATATGCATGAGCACGATGATACCGCGGAAGACATTATCTACTGGTTGAAAAAATCGCCCTCTGACCGGCTGCATGCTGTAACTTTCCTTACAGCACAATCCCTGCCTGGCTCCCCAAATGAGATTAAGACAGAAGTGATTGATGCTAAGCAGGTAATCTATCCATTGTTCGAGCGCTTTTACAAATTACTTAACCTGCATGAAGTTCAGTATCTGAC
This sequence comes from Dyadobacter sp. SG02, assembly GCF_900109045.1. GTDB lineage: Bacteria > Bacteroidota > Bacteroidia > Cytophagales > Spirosomataceae > Dyadobacter. Next base: position 104,399 of record NZ_FNYL01000018.1, on the reverse strand, counting down.
GATAGGCGGGTACGCTATGGCCTATTTCGGCATGCCACGTTTCAGTGATGACCTTGACATCTGGGTAAATCCTTCGCAAGAGAATATGTCCTTGCTTTCATCAGCGCTGATTGGCCTCGGTCCAAGTCTTATGATGGACGCGATCCTGCAAGATAATCCAGGCGACGGCAGCGTAAAGTTCGGCACCAAGCCTATGGCAGTGGATATCCATTTAAATTTGCCCGAGCTTGAATTTCAAAGCGCATTTGCAAACCGCGAGCTAGTTCAAGTCTCCGATGTTCAAATTCCCTTCATTTCAAAAAATGATTTCGTTGCCAGCAAACTATCATCGAACCGGATACAAGATATAACTGACGGCAAAATCATTCAGTCATCAAAAGGTCGCTAACCCATTGCTACCCGTCGGTTCGCGAGCATTTTCAAATATAAAAATGTTACTCACCGAAAGCTGAAAGGATGGTGATCTCAGATTCCAGCGCCAAAGACATCACTTCTTATGTGATGGTTATGTGACAGCTTGCTCACATTCGACAATCAAAAACACAACACTCGTACAGAAAATAGGTCAATTCTTATTTGATGGTTATTTGATTGTAGAGCACTTTAGCACAAGCAAAATGCCTAACAGGTGGCGTATGGGCACATTTCTTATTTGATGGTTATTTGATAGACGCAACGATGTTGCAGAAATTACCCTCTGATTCTCACAGGTACCTGCTCCCATCCCAAATTGTTAAGGACACTTGAAATGGATGGGCCTGATCAGGGTTATTTTCAGGATTTGTGACATACAATTTCGAATTGTCCTCAAAAGTCAATTCATGGACAATTACCTCCTTTTCGTTAATCTCGATCCGAAGGGCAATGGGGTTAAGGTCAGGAGCCGTCATCAAACCTTGCGCTGAAAGGATTGAATTAAAAAGTTGCTTTCTCTGCATGCCTACCTGGCTTGAAGTATGGGCATCATCGAATGCAGTTTGAAGAAACTTGTCGATACCAGGCCTGGTAAGATACTGGTTCGCATTGAGCTTAACATTGATTTGATCTGTCGCATCCTTCGAGGGGAAATTGCCATCAACGACGCTCTGATAATCTGCTCCGGAATCTATCTCACTCGCCTGGTGCAGGTAATGCCGGTAAACTCTGCCGGCAAGCGAAGCTTCATTGTCTACATACGCGATCCGGCCACCGTTGGCAATGTATGTTTCTCCGGCTGACGCTATGTGCAGATCCCGATCGTCAGCAGATGTGAATCGGCGATCCACCGCAAACCTTTGAACAGGATTCGCAGCACTGATCACTTCAAATTTATACTCTCGTCGAAAAGCCATAGCGAAAATTTCAGCGGTTAAAGGTGCCATTTTTACGGGCTAGATACAATTTACGCCGGTAAATATTATTTTTGGGCTGGCCCCGTGGGTAGGATATGCTTTGTTCAACCATGGTGGGTTATTCAACTCCCTGCCCCGGCCTTTTCTTAATACTGTTGCTCACTGGTTTCCGGCCATTCAGCTTCTGCCGGGTGCCTTGGCGTAAATTGTATTTCTTCCCATTGGCTACTATATTTTGGGATTATATTCTTGACAAATGGAGCCAAACGTTTACCAAAATCAGCTACCGGAAGGGTTTACTTCCTGGACACACCTTTACCATAGCATGCGACTTTGGACGCCGCTGGCGATGTCAACAGCAAATGGAGAGTCAGGTGAAATGTCATTTATGATTTCTGACCGGTACCCGGCGGCCCAGTGCGATGCCAAAATGCTGTTAGACACTGACTTTTTGAAAGCACGGCTCTTTGAAGAAATAGTGGCCAATTGTGAATTTGACGTCGATTTAGCAAAACGAGTGCGCGCTCTGGCTTTCACCCATCCGGACCGGGGCGCGATGGAAGACGGTAAAGTGGAAAAGGTGATCAACGGCATAATATTCCTGAGTGGGCTTAGGTTTGACCATGATGGGCAAAACATGCCAGAGTTCCTGCCAATATAAGTGCCAAAAAAGAAGATTTATCTTCCCATTGCTTCCCGCCAAATGATTTGTGGCTATCTTACAATCCTGACGATTTGCAGCTGTTAAGATGGAACACATATTCAAGGTTATCGACGCCTCGGTCGGTGATTTTAGCGAGGAATCCAGCATACTGGAACGCCTTAAAAGAAAAGAATTCGGACGCTCGGCTGGCATTAGTGTTCTTTCCAAGATCGAAGCATTTGAGAAAAAGCACCTTTATCTTTCTACCCAAATGAAGTATATCGGGATAGAAAACGGTATCCAGCACGATGGCCTAACCGGGTATTATTTGACTGTTTTCGAATTCGTTGACGGCTCGTTTTTCAAATCAGAACAAGAAGATTTGAAGCTCTCGGTCTTAGAGAAATGCTTTCACCTTTCAGAAGCTCATGCCTACGCTATGATGTCCAATCAGGCCGTTGAACGTGGCCTAAAAACGCCCCTGATGGAGCCCACACCTACGGAAAAACTAAGGAAAGGTGCCATCGAATTCCTAAACAAACAGTGATATGGATTTTGTTATTATAGGCACCGCTGGATCGGAGTTAGCTATCGATCAAGAGGTCTTACAAGGATACCTGTCCCAGAAGCAAGACGTGGTTGCGGCAATGCATTACCGGACTACCTGGGACAAATTTAAGACTGGCTCACTCGCAATTACAACGAACGTTTCTTTGATTATCAGCCAGCTGGATGGCAGTTTGACTGCGGCCACCTCAAAGCAAATTACGATGTTCCATTTTCCGGACGCTTCTATCATGACACGCGGTGCGACCCGGCGAGCTGTGACAAACTTCAAAGACTGCATTGATTTGTCCCAGGCACATGCATACGGCCATTTTATGTATAAAGCTTCCTCGCTGGAAATTGAGTTTTTGCCTTCTGCGGTACTGCCACTGGAACGGTATCAGGATGAAATCAAAGCCTTTCTCAGGAAAATATCGAAGCTATAAGCCTTTTGGGCCTAAGAATACAACGTTTGCCTGTCTGTCCAAAATGTCCTCTTGCGATGAACGACAATTCTTTGAATTCGGTGCCCGTCGGGGTCATATCGCCTTCCAGTGTTGTGGATTTTGAAAAAGTCATAACGGCAGGCGACCAAGTCTTTCGGACCCGTTAAGCCCTCAATTTTGCTCGCTGCAAAAGTCAAAGTTGTCCTGATCGAATCGATCAATTCGACCAACTTCGCATCTGGTATTTTTGTTGTTACCGAATGCGGAGCCACCTTTATATCCCACAATATTTCGTCCACATATGCGCCACCAATCCCTCGCATCTTCCTTTCAGTAAGCATGTACCCTTTGATAGACGATGATTTGAAAGTCCGTATCGATTTTCTCAGATATGCTAGCGTCAATGAGGGGTGCAGGGGATCATCAGTAGTGGCTAAGTCAGGATTTAATATGAGATAACTTTGGCCAGACAAATCGTCAATTGCCAACCCTATCTCATTTTCAAATGCCATTTCCATCACCTTGTATTCGAAACGATCATTTAATGGGGTCCAATACGGGATGGCACCGTCGCCAAAATAAATGCCTAGCACCTCGCCGTTGTCGAGCGCTAGGTGGATTAGTTTACCAACGCGTCGGACTTCCATTACGGTTGCATTTTGAGCCGCTTTGATGATCGAATCCGGAGCCTGTTTGAATTTCTTTTGCCAATGAATGTTGAGCTCAACCAGCTTCTTACCGATCAGAAGCCGGGCCAGCTTGGTTCTGATCACAGTCAGCTCCGGAATTTCTATCATTTCTAACGCTAGTAAAGCTCTTGGCTCGCAGTATAGTATGTTCTGCCAGACCCCAGTTTACCGACAATGATTTCCTCTCCCTCCGGCGAGTGGGTCTTCGCTGAATTGTGCACGTACCTATGGTCTTTGTTTTCCATTTCGAACACATCATCGCTTTTTCTTTTCATCAGATCCTGGGTCGCCTCGACAGTGACGTCACGGATTGCCTGATAAATTGAGCGCACTTTCTCAGCTGGAATATTCTTGGCGATCGAATAGGGCGATACTTTTGCGGCCCACAAGATTTCGTCCGCATAGGCGCTTCCTATCCCACGGATCTTATCCTGTTTTTGCAGAACCTCCTTTATTTTCCCACCGGCTTTCGAAAGTACCTGGGCAAGATAAGCCTCTGTGAAATCATCGCCCATGATATCGGGCACATCTGGAATTTCCGGGTTAAGGATCGGCTTTGCTTGCCCCATACCATCTAATACAGCGATGCCCGCGCCATTTTCGAAGGAAAGCTCGAAAATGGGGTTTTTAAGGTCTTGGTCGGTCGGTAAAAGGATCATCTTCCCTGTCAGCATCATGTGAATGCCAAGGATCTGATGGTTATCAAAATGAAGATGGAGCTCTTTGCCATTGCGGCCGACCGACAAGAGCGTCGCACCTTTTAGAGATGTGTTAAATTCTTCTTCGGTGGCTTTCACGCGCTTTTTCCAAAAAACTTCAATGTTCTTGACTTTCTGTCCATTGAAATGCTTTTGCAGGGTAAGTCCAACAACGTTCAATTCCGGTACCTCGGGCATGGCTAATGTTTGTTTGATAAGTGAACCCAATTTTAGCTAGATTTCGGCAAAAATCAACACCTGGTAAGTTGGCAGATACAATTACTGCGATCGGGGAGATCATCGATTTTGATCTCCATCTGATTGATCGCGTTGCGTTAAGCGCAAGTCTTGAAATTAAAGTTGGTGACCAATATATAGAGTTCGGTGGGCCCAACCTGTTTGCCTCAATTCCCAATGAGGGTAGCGATATTGTCGGCCACTTCATCAAGCGATGTTTTGAAATCTGCGAAGTAGATAAAGGCCGCGATTTAGAAGGGCACCTGATTAAAGTCCAACTGGATGACGAAAGGATTGTCGGGATCAGCTCGCTCAGGTCTGATCGGTTCTTTTATCCAGCTGCTGAATTCGAGGGGCTCGATCCTTGACGCTTATTCCTGTTGGCCGAACAAAGGTAATTCTGAATATGGCGCAGGCTTCGGCTCGTAGGGCAACAAGACTTCCGGCACATTAGTATTTATCCTTGAATTGGTTATTCCGTCGATCGTCCGGTAGGTAATCCAATTATCATCGTGCGGATAGGGCTGCATGAGCGCGGTCATTTCAGCCTGCGAGAGCGTCCCTGGTGCGGATACCCACCGGCGTGCAGCCTCTGCTTCCAGAACAAGTGGCATCCTTTGCCCTTCATTGTGAACCTGGGACAGTAAAGGTGATGTCGGCGTGGTAATAATCGAGAAAGTATTCATGCCATTCCATCGAGCAAAGATCGCCCCAAGCGTGAGAAACTCCCGATGCCTGGGCTTGATGTAATAGCTTTCAGTTGGTAGCTCCTGGGAAACAAAATGGGGTTCAAAAAAGCCAGTGCATATTACCAGGCACCGGTTCTCCCAATACCTGCGGTAAGACTTGATGGTAAAAATGGTCTCCCGCTTCGCGTTCCGTGTGTTCGCGCCAAATGCCTGCTCTGCTATGGTATCGGTAGGCACCAACCGCCACCGGTACATATCGATTTGTCTGGAATTAGCATTGGAGATGACAGGAAGGAACGGGTTATCAAACGCGCTAAGGTGATACGCCTGATGGAAACGCTCGGCACCCACAAACGGGCGTTTGAACCAATGGCTTATTTGCTCGACACTTTTTTCTTCTGATAGGTGGTAGGACATCTCAAATCTTGGCTTAACCCTCAATCTTACAAGCAAGATAACAGATTTCGTCTCCTGCACGTTTACAGAGCACGACTATCCTTGATGTAAAGGATCGATCCTTGAAATCCTAAATTTTGCCGCGCTTGATAGTTTGCAAAGGAAGCGGTAGAGTAACAGGGCTTGTTGATAATTCATTTTGGCAGAGAATTCCCCTTTATAGCTACTGATCAAATCCTTGGTAACCACAGACCAATCATTTCCTGAATCACGCATTTCAACGCAGTAAAACTCATTTTTATGCACAGTCCATTGGGGTCTTAGCCTTGGACTTTCCGTCTCGGCACTCATCAGTAGAAGCTCGGCCGCGTCCAGATAATCTGCCTGCTGGCAATAATAATGGTGATAAATTCTAACTGACTCGGCAGCCTTATTGAAAAGCACCTGGTTGAATAGGACGACTTCTGCCGGCTCCATTCCCGGCTTGGCATGCAAATGTTGCCTGACTAGCTGTAAGCGGCTATGCAGGGCGTGCGCCATTAATGAGTAGTCTTTTTTCATAAGTCAATCTGTCAATCGCCATTCCTAATTATTTGTTTTCTAATAACTTTTGCTAAATTTGGTATTTGGAATACCATTTTTCTGATTTTAAGTGTATCAAAAATATCGTGGATGGACAAGGATGCTTTCGAGAAAATATTCGCTTTCTGCGCCAACGCAGGAAGTTGACGCAGCATGAATTATCTGAGAGCCTGGGAATTAGTAGGGAAAAATTGAAGGCCATTGAGACTGGCCAGACAATCAATGTCAGTCTAAACGATGCGCAGACATTTTCGCGCTACTTCTGTGTACCCATTGATGTTTTGATCTCGATTAAGTTATCGAAGGCTGGTGAAATGAAAGTCCGGGTCATTGAGGCAAACTACAAGTCATTTACAAATGGAAATCATGCAATTTGAGATGGAATTTGAAGATAACAATCCTGGCGGGCAGGATGCCGGAACTGGCAACGCTCAGACAACAGTATGGGTCGTCTACACACCGGCTGCCGAGCCGCTTCCTATCGACGATCTGTCACTGGAAGAAGCAATCCAGGAATTTCAGGCAGAAAACCAGCAGTATCTGCAAGAGATAACCAATTACAACCAGGTCAGGGCGAAGGCAGGCCTTGTTGCCGAAGACCATCAGATAGAGCTTTCTGTTCCTACCGCTGAGTCAATAAAGGCCGGCAGGCTGCGCTACAATAGCAACCTACCCGGCGAGATCGAGCACGGCTGTTTCACAAATCAAATTTCTGCTGAGAAACTTGCTGAATACTTGGAAAACCCAGAGCGCCCGGTGCAGGTAATCCAATTGCCGAGCTCATCTGTCACAACCAAGGTTGATCTGTACGAAAGTTACATTAACCGCGGATACAGGCCGTTTACGGTTCTAATGATGGACGGAGGGCTTTTTGAATACTGGGGTTATGCCAGCCCGTGGGAATGGAGTATCCACACAATCGATCCCATACACCATGCTTATTCGGACCGTGGCGAAGAGCAGATGTCAGGCACGTTTTGGGGTATTCACAGTACGGATGCCGTCGAGAAAGCAGAAGCCGAATGGGAAAAACTTTATAATCAAGGAGTATTTAAGAAGCCTCTGCAAAAAGAGGATGTAGATTAAAAACTTGTATATGAAAGCGCTGACTTCCAATGAATGGTTTGAAAAACTACGAGAATTGACACAGCTTGAACCCGCCGAGCTGATCCAGGCCTTGAAACCATTGCATTGCCGGATGGAGAGCGCTTTCAACTATTACAAAATTTTCAAACAGTTTCCTACTTCCCAGCAGAGCGCCACGCTAGATTATCTACCCTATGAGCAGCTTTCATCCATTTACCGGAAAGGAGCCCGCAGAAAAGAAACATGAAATAGAACATGTACGATGAAGAGTAGTTAGACACCGTGTTAACAATGTTGACACGGTGTATTTGCTTGTTCGTGTTGAAATCATGGGAAACCGACATTGCTGGCCATAGCATACCAGTATTCAAGGTGCTTCCAGTTCTTATATTCGATAATCAGATCATAAAACCATGAGATTCGAAGGCATGCTTGATGTTCAGCCAAAAATCCGTCCACAGGATTACCGCGCGCACATCTTAGACTTATTACCGGCGGAAGTAACATCCGATGGTCGTCTGGTAAAAAAAATGGTAGATTCATTTTTTGAGCGCTACAAGCCATCAGACGATCTGCCGACTCCGTTCCGGAAGGACCTGTTTTTACAAGCGGGGGCAAACCTGACATATTACCGTCCTGAAACTCTCGGCTCCAAACAGATTTTTCATTTCGGTTGCTATGACTTGGACGATCCTATGCGAAGCGTTAGGTTTTCGTTACACGCTGATTTAAATGCAGATGTACTCAGCTCAGTTTCAAAACTCGTTAAATTCATTCAAAATGAAATCAAGCTGGCCCGCCAGGATGCTCATATAAGTAATTGGTAATGCCCTTCAAAAATCGTATTTTGAGGTAAGTGGTAACCACTTTTCACAAAACATGGCCGATCGTAAGTACTTTTCAGATTTAGTAACCATTTTTCAAGGTGTAGCCCTTCCAGAGCCCGGCTTTCTGGCAGGCTATTCCGCTTTAATGAGTGTGTTAAATCTGAAAACGCCACGGCCTTACTGCTTCGCAATGATTAGCACAAAGGCCAAAAACGTCACCAAAGAAGGATGGCGGATTTATAGCCCGAGCTACCGGCCTGCTGACACCCTTATTGACCACCTGATATTTGCGTTCAAATATGAGGGACTCGACTTATACCTGTTAAAGCAAGTGTTCCTGGCAGTCGGGAAACCCGAGATTACATCGGTTGTCGAGCAAATGCCAAACAGTAAGTATGTCAGGCGCATTTGGCTACTGTATGAGTGGCTTTTGGATGACCGGCTGGAAATCCCCGATCTGACCCAAGGCAATTACCAAGAACTGGTAGACCAGACACTGCAATACGGGCGAAGCTCTGCCCCAAAGTCAGCCAGGCACCGGATTATCAATAACCTGCCTGGTGTGCCGGAATTTTGCCCTTTGATCCGCCGGACCGAAAAGCTCGACCAGTACATGAATTTGAGCTTTTCAAACAAGCTAAAAAAGACACTCGCCCAGGTACATCCTTTTATTTCCGGAAAGCTCGAATCTCACTTTCAATTTCAAGAGGCCATTGCTTCATATGCCATCGAAGGGGAGCGGCCGTCAGGTCAGCAAGCAGTGCTTTGGAAACTGGCGATTGGGAAGTCCGGGCAAATACCAATATGTGAGCAGGAATTAGTAAGGCTCGCCCAGATTGTACTTGGAAACCAAAAAGTGTCAACGGGATACCGGCGTCAACAGGGCTTCATCGGCGAACATGAATACATAAGCGGCAGGCCCATACCCGACCACATCTCGGCCAGGTGGGAGGATCTTGAAACTTTGATGGCTGGCCTGATTCAAACTGCTGAAATGCTTGAAAAGGACAATGGTTACGATTCGGTGCTGGCAGCCGCGGTACTTGCCTTTGGGTTTGTATTCATTCACCCATTCGTGGATGGAAATGGGCGGCTTCACCGCTATCTGATTCAGCATATGCTATACAGAAAAGGCTTTGCTCCCAAAGGGCAGATAGTACCCGTTTCAGAAGTGATTTTGTCCCGCATCTTCGGTTACCGCCAGGTGTTGGAATCATTCTCCCTTCCGCGCCTTCCTTTAATTGAATGGGAGCCAGCAGCTGACAACAATGTGCAAATCAATGGAGCGACTGGTGACCTGTACCGGTATTTTGATGCGACCCAGCAAGCCGAATTTCTCTACTCCTGTATTCAGCATGCTATCGATGTGATCATCCCTGAGCAAATTGACTTTTTGCAAAAGTATGATCAAATGAAAAGTTTTCTCGATGCATTTGTCCCAATGCCTGACCGGATGGTATCACTCCTAGTGAGTTTCTTAGAGCAGGGAAATGGCACTTTATCAAAACGCGCAAAAAGCTCTGAATTCAAACACTTTAAGGACTCGGAGATATTTGAGATTGAAACAAGATACCGGGAAATTTTTGGCGTAAGCACACTTTCCGATACAGTTTATTAGGAGACAAAAACATCGGAAATCCAGATACACAGTAGGTAGGGCGCAAAACCTATATCTTTGCCTAATGGGTGAGCATACATCAAAGCACGATACATTCCTTCGGTCCATCATGGGCAACCAGCAAATTGCGCTGGATTACTTCCGCGCTTGTCTGCCGGCATATGTCCTTGAAAAATTAGATTTCTCAACCCTGCGGCAGCTACCTGATACCTATGTTTCAAAGGAGCTACAAAAGTCCATCTCCGACATCGTTTATGCGTGTAAACGAGCCGGTGGAAAAGGGGAAGTCAAGATTTCTCTTCTCATCGAGCACAAAAGCTATATCGACAAGTACACGCCGATTCAAATAGGCAGCTATATATTCTCAGGGCTTTTGAAGCAGCTCGCGGATGGGGAGAAGCCTTCGCTGATCATTCCGATACTGCTTTACCATGGAAAAGCCCGGTGGGAATATAAAACGCTAGCTTCCCTTTTCGACGAGCTCGAACCAGAGCTGTTGCAATTCGTGCCGGATTATCAGTACGTTTTTCACAATTTGGGCAAAATCTCCGATGAGCAGATCCAGGCCCTGAATAACAAATTCCTCGCCGCGGCTCTGCTAGCCATGAAACATAGCGTGCTCAAAGAGCGCCTAAGCGATCTGATCCCCACAATATTGAAGCTGGCCAGCGAGATGGATCAGAACTTGCAAACCAGCCTGATTGTTTATACATTCGTAAACAGTGAGCTAAGCGAGCAGCAAATCATTGAACTGATAACGTCGCTACCCACTCAAATTAAAGAAACCGTTATGAGCACGTTGGACATTTTTGTTGAGAAAGGTCGTAAAGAAGGTTTGAAAGAAGGAGAACTGAAGGGCAAAATCGAAGGTCAACAGGAAAAGACTGAAAACGCCGTTCGAAACCTAGTCAAGCAATCCTTGCTAACCGATGAACAGATAGCTTCCGCCCTGGAAGTAGGTGTTGATTATGTGTCTGACATTCGCCAGCAGCTACAAGTTTCCTAGAACATTGTGGAAACCATACAAGGCCGACAGTCAATATTCACTGCTTTCATAGCTTACACTATCACTGTGCCCGTAAAAATCTTTAATTGACACATACCATCAGTGTCCGATCCTATCTGTCGATTTTGAGCAGGCAATCCCTGTAATAGACAGTCAAGTTGGACGAACTTCATTTATCCGAATGCCTGTTGGGAAAGAAAAATAGCTCCGATAATGGAATCAACGCGCAGAAATATTTTCATTGGAAGAAATTGGCGTTGTCAAGAGTCCGATTGGGCATGGGGGGAGTCAGGATCCAACTTTTGGTCCCTGTGATTAAGTGCTCTCTTAATATCAACCACCATTTCTGTCAATTCCGATTCAATTTTTCTAACCTGTAAAGTCTTTTGAAGCTCGCTCACAAACTCTCTTCTAATGTTTACTAGCTCCTTTTGCAGACCCTTATTTGGAAGCTTTGCATGGTAGTCCAGATCCTCTGCCTTTTTATGAAATTTATAAAGTTCATCTAAAACTTGTTGCCTTAGACCTTGGTAAGCACCAGGCTTGTATACACCAATTTCTTCAGGCTTTACATTTGGTAAGTATAGCTTCCCTCGATCAAGCAAATAAGAAAGCCTTCCGATCAAATTTACTCTACAATCGAAAAAATCAAGCTTTCTAGCCGGATCGAATTCACAAAGGCTTGAAGTCTGTGCCATAGTTTCTATAACCTCAACACCCCATTGATGAATATCTTCATACTGGTTTCTCCTGATTCCGGCTAAAATATTTGCAAGCTCTATTTTTTCCTTTTTTTGAGCTTTCCAAAGAGCAAATCCCGACAAAACAAACGCCGCAAACGCAACCAATGCATTTGCAAAGTCGGCATCAAAGAGATTTTCTGAATTAAGGGGCATATGAATGTCAATTGATACCGAATGTTACAAACAAGCATCTCATTATCAAAATTTTACTTATTTTCTGGTATATAGCACGGCTTCACAAAATTCCGTGTAGCAATCAACCGCTTATCTCGTCTAGACCAACTTTTGATATTACGATGTCTTTCGTCTACTTTCAGCCTTTACTTAGTACTATTATAATGCAAAGAAATGGCATATTTATTAGAAATTTCATATTTTAAATACGTATAAGTTATCTTATGTTAAATAGAAAATGTAGCGTAGGAATCTGATTCTTAGATTTACATTCTGGCCTAGCCCATTCACATGCAAAACGGCTGACGGGAAAGAAGACTGCCACCTTCCGGCAGCAGCCCCTTTCATGCTCAGTACTCACTCGGTAGTAAGATCACATTGTCTGAAACATAGATTTTGATTTCTACCAATGGAAAGTCTGTGAATGGGATTTGTTTTGAACACAGGACCCGGCCGTTGCCGTCTTCGCAATTTAGAACCGCGGTTGACTCTTCAAGGTTGACCGTTAGTAGCCAGACCTGAAATTCTTTCTGTTTGACTCGCGGCTGGAACTGGTGGAATGCAACTTCATCGATGAGCCAGTAAGCGCCAGCGTTGTTCATCATATACCTGATCCCATCTGTGTATAGCATCTTGCGGACGATCGGGTGGCAGTACCACTTTCTAGTGCCGATGAATTGTGCGAGGTCTGTCGATGTCAATTGCTGTGTTTCCATTTTTTCGCTGTTATTAGCCTCCACCGTTGGAGAACAATGCCTCGCAGGACCAGGCAACTGACTGGAAAGACAACACCACCACGGGAGCGAAGTGAATGGAGCGGGCAGCGTGATTGACGTTCAGACTGCCAGGTGCACCTTGCGTTGTTTTCCTCGGTCGTGGGCTATTTGAGCAGAAATAGATACTTAGCAAGTAGACTTCAATTAGCTGTATGTAACAATCCTAACACTACGGTTAATCTACATCATCAGGGATGAAGGTAAGGCCAAAGACGCAGCATAAACTTCCGTATGTCAGTATTCATGATTTTCGTAAACAAGATTAGGAGCCGAGACCACTGCTTATAGCCCGTGGTCTCATTTAATACTCTACTTAGTTGCTGCATTACAGTCATTGTTTATCTTCAACATTCCATGTCCAAACATCTCATCCTCAATCATTGAAAGTCTAAGGTGCCATTCGCTAGCGTAGGGATTATCCAATAATGTTATAACAAACATTGGTTTATCGGATTCGGTATCTTTACCAACATAGGCTTTATCGCCATACTTATCATAACCATTAACCAGCTCAAATTTACCGCTTCTGATCTTACTTAACTTTGATTTCTCAGATTCCCAGTCTTCATGTAGGCTCGCAAGATCATACTTTCCAGATTTTGTGTTTAGATCAAAACATATTCGTAAACAATATGTTGATTCAGCCTTCTTGCTTTCCCAGGCCCAGGTTCCATCCAAATTGCCCAAATTATCCTTCAATTCCTGAGACGGTTCACTACTTGATATTCCTGGGTTATCGTTGTACAACTTTACCAGTATAATGAGAGGAATCAAGGACACGTAGAAATACTTTTCATATTTTCTGAAAAATTGTGTCTCGGGTGGCGTATCATCGGATTTGAACTGTTTACCAACTAACAATCCAATTACACCCGATATTGCTGCTAGACATATTGAAGATATTATTGCATATTTTGTCGTAACGACAGAGCTACAACTTTGAAAGGTCAATACAAAAACTAAAATGAAAGAGATTAGGAAGCCCCGTAGTCCATAATTGCTCATAAGATGTAAGAATTGTATAAAGGAGGTTTATAATTTGGTTAAAACTGGTTAATATGTTGGTTATTTCTAATTGGTTTTCAAAATCCCTAATAAAAGTTGGCTGTCAATCAAATATTTCAGTTACTCCAAGGGTTTACCCAATTTTGAGATTTCCTCCAAAAAGAAATAAAAACTGCTCCAAGCCCTCACAATTTACGTCGAGATCTCTGCTGACTGCTGACATTACTTGGAGATATTGTGTGTAAAGAAGCACTCCCTTACCATATCGGATATGACGCAGTGAATGAAACTCATTAAACTTTGCCTCTTGGAGTACCTTGATAATTCTTGAATCAAGAATCAAACAACGATGCCCGTCGAAAGTAACGTCATTAAAATAAAGCAATTTGGTGAGTGTAGAAATACCTAAGCCCTCGATCGATTCAAACAATTCGAGTAGAGAAGCAAAATTCGAAGAATCTATGGACTGATTCGTTTCTCTAGCCAATGCCAACGTAAATTCTGTTTCAATTTCTTTCATCGCGTTAAAAATGTTGACGACATGGTTTCCTCGCATACCTCGGGGGTAACCCCAATAAATCGTCTTAACAATTAGTTCTCTAACATCATCAGTAGCAAATACATCCTGTCGACTAATAGTTACTGCAATTCGATTCTCAAATATTTTGTTGTTTAGTTCCGCAAGCCAGGGTATCTGACTTTCAGCTTTTCCCCAAGTACTCCGTTTAGTAGTAAAAGACTGTTGCCTTACAGGAAGGTTCCGGATTAAACCTGAGTAATCTTGAATTTTCATATAATCGATACGAGAAGTTAAAAGTCCATATAATACTTTAATGACCTAATTAACAATATGTTTCACGACTACTATTAGTCAGTTAAAAACTTTAAGCTGACTCCATCATGAGGGTCATTTGGAAGATACAAATAATAGTACACCCAAAAACGCCTCCAACTAGCACGCCAGAAAATGCCATTGATCCTTAAAATTTGACAGTTTGCCTTTTAGAAGCCGCTTCTCCGCTTTGTATATCTCTTGAATTTCATCAATTTTAATCGAAGGAATAATATAAAAATCTGGCAGCGATTTGAGGTCAGCGAACCTTCGATTATATACGACAACCACGAGAAAGTGATTTTCCTTTGCCCGCACATTCGTGACAGGTATGGAGCTGTAATCACGAACCGACTTAACGTCAACTGTAAGTGCCATTCCATTTCTTGCCTGTATTATAATATCTATCTGCTTGGTGTTGCCAAAGCTAATAAATGCATTTATACCGAGCCGGTATAGGTTGCTCAGTACCAAAAACTCACTTCCTGTGCCTGACTCCTGAGACGATTTCCTTGCTGCCTTGATGAGAGCATCCATTTTCGTAATGTATTATTTTAGGTATATGACAGCTGGTTGATAAATGCCTTGTCCAGGACGAGAGCTAACAATTCCATAAAATCCCCCCGACTTTGCCTTAGCTAAACCAGCCCAGAAAGAAAAATAAGATCCTGATAAGTCCACTGTACTTGCCACTAGTGCTTCACCGTCGGGAGAGAAGCGCAGTAAGTTGCTATTGCCAAACCTCCCTGCCATAATAAAACCGCCATCATCCAAGGGAAGCAAGTTACCGTAATCGCCCTCTACATTTTTTTGCCAGACCGAATTACCGCGATCATCCAACTTCATTAATCCAAAAGATTTGCTGCCACCCTTTGGCCATATACTCAGGACTACGGAGCCATCTTGCAACGCCACCATATCGAAAGCGGAATTGACAAAGGATCGATCCCACTGTTTAGTCCCTGACTTATTAATTTTGACAACCCAGGTATCAAAATTGCCCTCAACATCAGATGTTTTATCATCAGAAATACTTGATTCTGAATACCCAGATATCATATAGCCACCGTCAACGGTTACAACAATTTTGTTCAATATTTCCTGCCCGTCACCTCCTATCGTTTTATCCCATACTATTTTTCCCTGAGCATCAACTTTAACAATCCAATAATCTGTTAGCGTATAATTTTGACTCGCCTTAGGGTTTTTTGGTGCATCCGTCTTATCGAAACCAGCTAATGAAGACGAATATCCAGCTACGATATATCCACCGTCCGAAGCATTGATTACCTGAGCCAGTCTATCATAGCTTTGGTCGCTGAAAGTGTTGCCGCGCCCCTTGAATATTTTCTGCCATTGCTTTTCGCCTGATTCGGAAATTTTCATCAGCCCATATGTGTATTCGCGACCTACCCTATCACCGCCCAATACATATCCGCCGTCATCAGCTTTAACTATGGATCGAACTTTTTGATATTCAGAATCAACAATTTCCTTTCTCCAGAGAATTTTCCCAGAGGCATCGACGCTTATTACTTTTAATGAATAATCAGTACCTACTGCAATGCACCCGCCTGTTGTAGCTTCGACAAGGGCCGTAAATGTAGTATCAGTATATTCGCCAATCTCACGCAGCCAAATCTTTCTGAATGATGCAGATTGAATGTTTTCGGTTCGCGTTAACGTGATTTTTGTCCTGCATGAGGTCTCAATGTCAACAGAAACTTTTACTTGACCATTCCTCGAAATATTGGGAACCTTCAATATTGTTATTCCAGGTGTTATATAAGCCAGCGTAGTATCATAACTTGTTAGCATCCAAGTGACCTTTTTCAATGACATACTATCAGTACCTACCAAGCTAATAGATAAACTATCGCCCGTCACAAGCTGAACCGCGACTTCCGTAGGCATTTTGCATTGATTATCAGGATTAATCTCGTCCTTTTTTTTCTTACAGGCAAATAATAAGATCAGTATGGCAATATACGCAATAGATATTTTGCTCATTTTTAGGGTCACAATGAATGATTCTAAATTTTTAAGGAATAATTGGTAATGTTATCAGGCCGCTACTAATATTCCAAACTTTTTTATCTTCCTATCTGAAGTAGCGTTCCTTTGGCATAGACTAAACTCCTAGGATAGGTGCTGCATGTAGATCGTGATTTTCACCACAAAATTCTCCCAATGCAATCGATAAGAATAGATTGCACAAAAATATATACTTTTAGCGTTTCCGGCTTTTCAGGCAGCAACATGGCTAGAATTCAGATCCATCTTTTGCTGAATCTCTTTCAGCTGCTTCAAAATCGTGTCCATCGTCTGGGAAATATGCTGAACCTCCGATACCCTTTCCGGCACGTCCTTGGAAAAGTAGCTATGAAACTTCCAGATTTCAAGCACATCGCCGGCACTGATCTCATAGGGCTCATACGCCCGGTTCAGCGATTCCAGTATCATCTTCTTCCCTTCTGGCAGCACCGTCACTTTCTTGAAGACAAAATCATGATCGCCATCCAGGATGACAATGCATAACGTCCCCTGCTTCAATGCGGTCCAGTCCTCGACATACCGGCAGACCACATCCGCGCCTTCGGGCACCGGCAGCATCGAGTCCCCGGTGGTCGGAAACATCCGGAACGTTCCTGTCTGCGGAAGGCCTGGCACTGAATACTTTGGCAGTGAAGCGATAAATTCCGGGTTTGCATACCCGCTCCGGTAGCCAGCTTTTGCTTTCACTGGCACATACTCGACATTCTCCTTATTGGCTTTGTCTGTCGAGATAGCCAGCACCCGAAGGTTGGTGCCTTTCATGTAGAGCTGGTTCCCCGCTTCCAGCTCGCGGAGCGGCAGCTCCCCCACCCCGCGCAGATCCAGTCGAAAAAGATTGTCGATCGAAAGCCCGAAGAAATCCGAGAATTTGATCAAATCCATCGCCGCCGGGTTTTCGGTTCTTCCAGCTTCTATTGCAGCCAATTTCACCCGTGTGAAGCCGAGCTGCTCGGCGAAATCTTCCTGGGTTAGTTTCCTGCGCTCGCGGAGAAACCGAACATTGCTACCAAAAAAAATCTTTGCGCTTGTCATGGCATAGTGTTATTATTGAAATCACATCATTGGTACTAATAATACCAAATATAATAAAACATTTAAACTATGGAAACTGCATTGAAAAAAAGTGAGCTGGTTGCCAGGCTCAGAAGCGATATCCTCGCTTTGCAGGGCTTCCGTGCGCCAGCGTTGGGCGTCAAACACGACGATTTCGGCCTCGGGCCGGTCATGAAAGCATTCCCGGAAGGGGTATTCCCCCGCGTGGGAATGCACGAGTTTGTCAGCCATTCCCCTGAACAGACAGCGGCCACCTCCGGCTTTATGGCGGCATTGGCTGGTAAGATGATGAAAGAAGACGGGCTCTGCGTCTGGGTCGGTCGGCACCGGACGGTTTACCCCTTCGCGCTGAGCCATTTCGGGGTAGCGCCCGACCGGGTGATCTTTGTGGATCTGAAAAAAGACAAAGACCTTTTGTGGGCGATCGAGGAAGCGCTCAAATGCGATGCACTCTCAGCAGTCGTAGGAGAAATCAAGGAGCTGAACCTGACTGAATCCAGAAGGTTGCAGCTCACCGTCGAAGAAAGCAAGGTGACAGGCCTTTTGCATAGGGTATCCCCTCGCCTTTCAAACCCTGTCGCCGCCGTCTGCCGCTGGCGGATCAGCCCGCTTCCGGGCGTGGCCGAGCAGGTGCTTCCCGGCATCGGCTTCCCGCGCTGGCAGGTAACGATTGAAAAAGTCCGGAGCGGCGAGCCAGGTAGCTGGCCGCTGGAATTCCGGGATGGCGGCTTTGAGCTGATCGGAGAATCTGTTTCTTTTCACCAGCACCTTTCAAAGGTCGGATAAAGCTGCCCAGGGAAGATGAAAAGATATGTGGCTATATGGTTCCGTCACCTATTGGTGGACCGGGTGCTGTTCCGACAGCCGGAGCTCGCAGGAAAGCCGTTTGTGCTTTCGGCCAAAGAGCGCGGGCGCATGCTGGTCAAAGCGGCCAGCCGGGATGCGCAGGCGCTCGGCATCGAGGCCGGGATGGTATTGGCCGATGCGCGCGCGGTGCAGCCGGACCTGGAAGTACTCGATTATGATCCCACCTTGGCAGAGAAGCTGCTGGCCGCGCTGGCTGAATGGACGATCCGCTACTCGCCACTGGTAGCTGTTGATTTACCCGACGGGCTGATCCTGGACGCAACCGGCTGCGCGCATTTGTGGGGAAGCGAAACAGCCTACCTGAAAGATATTGCCTCGCGCCTGAAAGCTTCGGGCTATGACGTCCGTACCGCGATGGCAGACACGATCGGTGCCGCCTGGGCGGTATCGCGTTACTCGCGCGCTTTTCCGATCATCGAGCCGGGCGAGCAGTTGACCGCGCTCTTGCAGCTACCGCCGCATGCGCTGCGCCTGGAAGCTGCCGTCGTCGAGAAAATGCAGAAGCTGGGGCTCTACCAGATCACGAGCTTCATCTATATGCCGGCTTCGGTGTTGCGCCGCAGGTTCGGGCAGGCTACACTCGACCAGATCGGAAAAGCCTTGGGCAATACCCACGAGGCCTTCGAGCCTGTCTGCCCCGTCGAACCTTATCAAGAGCGGCTTTCCAGCATCGAGCCCATCCAGACAGCGACCGGCATCGAGATCGCTTTACAAAAGCTACTGGAAATGCTCTGCGAACGCCTGGTCAAAGATGGTAAGGGCGCGCGGCAGGCCGTGCTACGTTGCTACCGGATCGACGGGGAAACGCAGGCTATCCAGATCGGTACCAGCGGGCCATCTTGTAGCACCTCCCATATGTTCAAGCTGTTCGAGCTGAAAATATCCAGCATCGAGCCTGCCCTGGGCATCGAGCTTTTTGTGCTGGAAGCGCCGGTCGTCGAACCGCTGGGCAACGCGCAGGAAGAGCTTTGGAACCTAACTGGGGGAAACAAGATGACGCAGGTCGCGGAGCTGATCGACCGGCTCACCGCGCGCGCCGGCGCGGATGTGATCCACCGATACCTTCCTGCCCAGCACCACTGGCCGGAGCGCGCGATCACCCAGGCAGTGTCTTTGACCGATCAGCCGGAGATTGACTGGCGGACTGACCAGCACCGGCCGGTGCAACTTCTCTCCCAGCCGGAGAAAATCACTGTTTCCGCCCCGGTACCGGATTATCCGCCCATGCTATTCCGCTACAAAGGTGACATCCACCGGATCAAGAAAGCAGACGGTCCCAACCGGATCGAACAGGAATGGTGGATATCAGATGGTATGCACCGCGACTACTACTCAGTAGAAGACGAGCAGGGAGGCCGCTACTGGATCTTCCGGCTTGGGCACTACAATGAAGAATTGAGCGCCGAGTGGTTCATCCACGGCTTTTTTGCATAAAACCTTCCCAGAGCCATGCAGTACACCGAATTACAGGTAACAAGTAATTTCAGCTTCCTTCGCGGGGCTTCACACCCCGAAGAGCTCGTCGACCAAGCGATCCACTATGGCTATAAGAAAATTGCCATCACTGACCGGAACACGCTGGCAGGGATCGTCCGCGCGCATTCGGCTGCACGTGGCAAAGGGTTTGATATTATCCCTGCCGCCCGGCTGGATCTGATCGACGGGCCGAGCCTTCTGGCCTACCCTACTGATCAGCCTGCCTACGCGCGCCTGTCGGCGCTGCTGTCGCTAGGCAACCGAAGGACCGAAAAAGGAAAATGTGATTTGTACCGAAGGGATGTTTATGAATACGCCGAAGGGATGAAGTTTATAGCCGTGCCGCCACTGACGCTGAATACCTCTTTTGAATTTGATCCTGGCTTTGAGCGAGCGCTGCGCGATTACCGCGAGCAGCTGGGCAGCGAGTTCTATATTGCCGCAACGCGCTCCTACGTTGAAAGCGATGTTAAGAAGTTCTTCCGGCTCTCTGAGATTTCCCAGCGGCTAGATATTCCGCTAGTGGCAACGAATGATGTGCATTACCATCACCCTGACAGGCGTCAGCTGCAAGACATTGTCACCTGCGTGCGCGAGAAATGCACGATCTACAATGCCGGCTTCCGGCTGCACCAGAACGCGGAGCGTCATTTGAAAGACCAGGCTGAAATGCTCCGGATTTTCCGCGGGTACCCGGATGCGATCCGCCGCACGCAGGAAATCGCAGAAGCCTGCACCTTTTCGCTGGACACGCTCAAATACGTCTACCCCGAAGAGATCACCAGCGGCGAGCGCTCCCCGCAAGAGGAACTGACTTACCTGGCCTGGAAAGGGGCTAAAGAATTTTACGGGGAGCCCGTGCCTGAAAAGGTAGTGAATGCGATCGAGCACGAGCTCAAATTCATCGACGAAATGGATTTTGCCGCCTACTTTCTGACCGTCTATGACATTGTCCGCTTTGCCCGCGATCGCGGCATCCTGTGCCAGGGGCGCGGCTCGGCCGCCAACTCGACTGTCTGCTTTTGCCTTGGGATTACCAGTGTTGACCCTACTAAATTTGACCTTTTGTTTGAGCGGTTTATCTCATCGGCCCGGAATGAGCCGCCAGATATCGATGTGGACTTTGAGCATGAGCGGCGAGAAGAAGTCATTCAGTACATCTACCAGAAGTATGGCCGTGACCGCTCAGCGATCGTGGCCACAGTCACCCAGCTGCACCAGAAAGGCGCGGTGCGCGATGTGGCCAAAGCGATGGGGATGTCCGTGGACGCCATTAACAAACTTTCCGGCTCGATCTGGGAGTTTACCGACGAGTGGTTTGAAGGAAAGCGGATTTCCGACCAAGGCTTTAATGCGGGTGACCCGCATCTTCTGAAAACGCTGGATCTGACCCGGCAGTTTATGGGATTCCCGCGTCAGCTGGGCCAGCATACCGGCGGCTTTGTGATCACCCAGGGCAAGATCACAGACCTTTGCCCGATCATCAACGCCAGGATGGAAGACCGGACCAATATCGAATGGAACAAAGATGATATCGATACGCTGGGGTTTCTGAAAATTGATGTGCTTGCCCTGGGGATGCTGACTTGTATCCGGAAAGGTTTTGACCTTTTAAAAGAGCATTACGGAAAAACCTACACGCTGGCCACCGTGCCGCAGGATGACCCGAAGGTATATGAGATGATCTCGCATGCCGATACGATCGGGGTATTCCAGATCGAAAGCCGGGCGCAGCAGTCAATGCTTCCCAGGCTCAGACCACAAAACTTTTATGACCTGGTGATCGAGGTGGCTATCGTCCGACCGGGCCCGATCCAGGGGGATATGGTGCATCCCTACCTGAGAAGGCGGAACGGCGAAGAGCCCGTCGAATATCCTTCCAAGGAGCTTGAAGACATTTTGGGCCGCACGCTAGGTGTGCCGCTCTTCCAGGAACAGGCGATGAAAATCGCGATCGTGGCGGCCGGTTTCACCCCTGCCGAAGCCGATAAGCTGCGCCGGAGTATGGCGACCTTTAAGCTCAACGGTCTTGTCTCCCAGTTTGAAAAGAAGCTGATCGACGGGATGACCGGTCGTGGCTATACGGAAGAGTATGCCCGCCGCATCTTCCGGCAGCTGGAAGGATTTGGAAGCTACGGGTTTCCCGAGAGCCACGCGGCCAGCTTCGCGCTTTTGGTCTATGTATCCTGCTGGATGAAGTGCTATTACCCTGATGTATTTGCGACTGCGCTTCTCAACAGCCAACCCATGGGCTTTTATCAGCCGTCGCAAATCGTAATTGACGCGCAGAAACATGGGGTTAAGGTGCGCCCGGTGGATGTGAATATTTCTGTCTGGGACAATACATTAGAAGAGCCAGAAGGGGAATATAGGGCGATTAGGCTTGGTTTCCGGCAGGTGAAAGGGCTTTCCGAGCAGGATGTATTGGCGCTCATTGCTGGCCGCAGCGCGCCATACACGGCCATCCACCTCATGCGCGACGCCGGCGTCGCGCAAGGCGCGCTGGAAAGGCTGGCCGACGCGGACGCTTTCCGGTCAATGGGAATGGACCGCCGCCAAGCCATGTGGGAGGCCTCTGCCCTCTCCGACCGGCCGATGGGCGCTTTCAAAGGGCATAAGTCGGCCAGCGAGTTCGAAGCACCGGTCGAGCTGCCCAAGCTTTCGCTTTCCGAGCATGTCGTCCAGGATTACATGTCCACCTCCCTATCGCTGAAGGCGCACCCAGTTTCATTTGTTCGTGATCAACTTGCGGCAAAGCGCGCCATCAAGACGGCCGATCTTTCCAAGCTGCGCGACAAGCAGTTTGTCCGGGTTGCAGGGCTGGTGCTCGTCCGCCAGCGGCCAGGTACTGCTGGCGGGGTTTGCTTTATCACCATCGAAGATGAGTCAGGCGTAGCTAACCTCGTTGTCTTCCAGAGCCTTTTTGAAAAGTACCGCAAGGAAATCCTGCGCTCGCGGCTTTTAATGGTGGAAGGAAAGCTCCAAATCGAAGGCGAAGTGATCCACGTGGTCGTCCGGCGCTGTTACGATGCCTCGCCCCTGCTTCGCCAGCTCAACCAAAAAGAAGAAGATCCTGATGTGCTTACGCTTTCGCGCGCCGATGAAAAAGATGAATATATCTCCCAGGCTGTTAACCGTAAGACGCAGGTCAGAAAGAAGGCCGTGCAATTGGAAATCTTTCCTTCCGGTCGTAATTTCCGTTAACCAGTACTTCCGCTATGGTAGCCGCTTATAACCCCTTTGAAATCCTTAACCTGCCCATGATCCGGCGGATCACCCAGCACGGCAATCACTTCATTGTGCTGCAACGCTTCAACTGGCCAGGGATCAAGGAAGGCTTTGGCTTTATGGCAACACCTTACAAGGATGAGAAGTCCGGGAAGGCGCATGCGACGCGGCTATCTGGGAACGAAGGAAAACTATTGAACCTCTCGGCTGACATCGAAAAGATCACCGCCCTGATCAACGATCCCAAATACAGTCTGTTCCTTTGCACCTTCCGGGAAGAGTCCTGGAATAAGAAAATGATCAAATTATATCAGCGGAATATGATATCTTACATCAAATCACATATGCCGGTCGCTTCCAATGACGCGATCGTCATTCAGATGGATTTGAAATTCGGCCGGCTCAAAGCGACGGTCACAGCCAACGGGCCAGAGCATGAGTTTGACCTGTATGAGATGATAAAATAAGCACCCCATTTATATGATTTCCTACCTGTTCCGGCGTCAGCTCTGTTACGACATATCCCTTCACAGCGATATTGAGCTGACCAAGGAGGTTTTTCCCAAGATCAAAGACAAACGGATCATTCAGGACTCGCCTGTCTATGATCACATCAGCTCGTTCGCGTTTCCGGAGTATCCAGTGATCACCCGCCAGGGCACCGAGCTCGTTCTTTCGGAAATGGAATGGTCGCTGGATCCCGTTTATGAGAAAAACCCTGACGAGCGCCGGAAGCGCCGGACCAAAATGGCAGATATCCAGTCCGAGCGTGTTCTAGGCGATACACGCTCCTACGCGCATCGAATCCGGCAGAACCGGTGTCTGATACCGGTGACAGGTACTTACGAGCACAGGGCGATCCAGGGATGGCAGAAGAAAGTCCCCTACTACATATGGCCAAAAGACCGTAAGATGCAGTTTCTGCCTGGGCTTTTTCAGATCATCGAATCGATTGGATCAGCTGGTGAAAAAAGACAGAGTGTTAGCTTTGGAATGTTAACTAGAACAGCTAACGAGCTGATGGCGAACATTCACAACGATGGCGAATTTCGTCACCGGATGCCGCTGTTTCTAACGCCTGAGCTGGAAGAATTCTGGCTTTCGGAGCATTTCACGGATGCGGATATGAAGGCCGTGTTTGAATACATGCTACCCTCCGAAGCGCTGGACTACCGGACCGTTTTCAGCATCAGGGGCACAAAACCGCGACCAGATGGAAGGTCGAAATTTGAATTTTGGAAATACGACAATTTGCCCCAATTGGGAAATGATGAGCCAATGAAAAGTCAATTTTCACTATTTTAATCGAGAGCAAACATCTGCAAAATCAGAGAACCTCCACGGAGGCATGATCAACAATGTAAAATGAAAAACACCCGACTTTTACGGCAGTTACTCACAATATTGAACATCTTCCTTTACCTATTGTTAGGCTTTTCTGCCTTCATCATACTTATGATGGGGGCCAGCCACGCAAATCTGCCATTAGAATCATTCTATCCTATGATAGCTTTCACCATTGCTATCATATTGATTTTGGCTTTTTTGTCAGCATATCGAAAAAAATTGAAAGAATAGTTTTCTCTGATTGATGCATATGCCGAAGCCTCTCAGTGGCTAGATCCTCTAAGACAACTATCTGATATTCTTACTTTGGGCTACCAGGTAAGAAACAAGGGCAACCATGTTAACCGGAATAAAACAGGCCACAATTACCATAACTGCCTGATCAGACAAATTATCAACTGCATAACCAAAGGCAATAAAACACAGCCCAATTAGGCACAAATAACTACCTCCGAGCCTGGCCGCCTTTTCTTTATCAATGATCTCTCGGCCTCTAGGAATATTGCTCAGCCAACGAACAAGTCGAAACCGCCAGATCGAAACACCCAGCCCGATTACTAAAAGACCTATTGAAGCTAGTGCCCAATCCATAAAGTTCTGAAATATCAGTTAACAAATAAACAAACCCCTATCCATAAAAATCCGATCACCCATACCACCGCAGTCTTTCTGCGCCCTGGCCAATTTCGGATGGAGAAGTATAGTGCCGCCTCGACGGCAAAAGCCAGCACCCCAGACAGCACAAAATATCGGAATGGCAGCCTCTCTACCGCGACGATTTTCTCGGCTATTGTGTAAAACATCGAATACAGAAAGCTTCCAAGAATCATAAAGCGCCACAAGTCCCGCGACAACTCTTCCTTTTGAACTTGATCCATGCAATACAAGTTGTTAATGCCTGAAATACAGCCAAGTCCAAAGCACGCCACTCAGAAATGCAAGTCCGCCAGTGAGCAGTTTGCTTTTAGCCGGCTTGGGAACCTCCCCGACCGATCTGCCCTGGCTATACGCAATCCATCTCTGGAACAGAAACGGCCATAAGTGTGCAAGTAACAGACCACAGTAGACAAGCACAATCAAGCCGTACATCGTTTTATCGCTTAACATAGGCGGGCATTTAGGCTGTTATTGAATACGTCAAGATAAGCAATTTGCTCCATGTTTGTCACTTAACATAGTATCCGTTATCAGAACAAAAGCGGATTTTCTTGGTTTTATCCTATCAGTTATGAAATGCTTTTTAACTGACCGTTGTCGCCAAACTTCAAGCTCTACCCTATTACCAGTGACGAATCAGCCGCATGCACTTAAAGAGTAAAGGTGATGCGGTTCTGGACAATGATGTTGGTATAGCGTTCTTACCTCAGTTTATTTTTCCATCTGAAGAAAAACTCCTGAGCTAGATGCAGGCCTGCAATTGTGATCAAAAATGTAAAAACATAATCAAGATACCAATTCAGTTTGATAGCGGCATTTAATGCTTCCAGTATTGCTTGCGTGAGTATAACAAGAAACATCATGATCGCCATAATCCCGACCGTATACTTGGGAAATGGCCTGTTAACCAATGCCTTGATCTCACTTATTCCTTCAATCCTGGCAGTTAAGGTGAATTTTCTATCAAGCCCGTCGAATATTGTCTGAATCGTAAAGTATTCCCCCGCGTTTAATAGCAAAGGCGCTATGATAGGCGGCCATTGTTGTGATTTATCAGAGTATTTAAATTTGAAGGATAAGTATCTGAAAATCCATAACTTATTATTGTTTTAGCATTTTCGATTTTCAATTCTATCATATTTTCGAAGTCAGTTTGACGAATTGAAACCCCTCCATTGTTGATTATTTTGATCGTTAAAATATTGAGTTGATCAACCACATGATCCTTGTATGTGATTTTTAAATCATTTTTCACCTGATTGGAGATATCAACCAACGGTTCAGAGTACAGGACCTGATAGGAAAGCCTTTTCTTTTTGTTTTGCCGGATCGCTACGATTAAAGCAGCGACAGCCAATATTGCCCCGATACCCTGCCACCAGTTCTCACCTAGAAAATCAAATAAATAATCCATAAAGGAGGTTTTTTATGTTGAAACACTATACTACGGACCGTTGGTGACTTTTCAAAGTTGGCTGCTTGCAATGATGGGTATGGATACAGGTTTCCCTCGCAAACAAAGAAGTAAGGTGGCTGGCCCATGACCTTTCCTAGTAGCACATTATTGTACTTCGTCTTTAACGTCCATCAAAAGTAATGTTGCAATGAATCCATACGAACAAATGCTCGCTTTACAGGAAAAATTTAGACAGCTAAATTTTAATTCACAGGTAGCGAGAAAACTAAGTTCAAAAGTTGGTCAATACCGGCTTGACGTCGATAGCATTACCGCAGGCCAAAAGGCTATGTATGAGGCGGTTGCGGCATTTAAAATTTCTATGCATGATGCTAATTCGTTTACTAAGCAGGTGGCGGATTCTTATCAACGAGTGCAAGCAGCCATATCGTCAACAATGGGTGACTCAACGCCATTTGGCACTCAGATCAAGGATATACAGCGCAGAATGGAGGAGTCAATTGCTGCTGCTGTCGCACCGTTCAAAAATATTGACTGGGTTGAAGTGGATCGAAGGTACCGAGAGAATTACCATTTTCACTTGTCATTGTTGTGTGAGCTGGAAACAGCCAACATGCAGTTACCAATTGATGGAAATCTGCTTTTTAGCCCCCAGGAAGAATTTTCTGCCAACTACCTTGGAATTGTCTCAAATGCCTTGAGAATACACCTTGATTCCAACCTGTATCCCCTATGGGAAGGGGCAGTCATCTCACTAGCATCCAACAACCCTGATCGTGTAAGGCACTGCTTCATATCGATCCGCACAATCATAGAATATCTAGCAAATAAAGTTATGAACATATCCGCGCTTGACGTTCAGCAACATGCTGATTACAAATTCGATATAAGCAAGGAGCCAGGTATCAAGCTTAAATTGAAGGCATTTTTTACGAAGACTGAATTTGATATCGTGGAAGAAATTGGCGGGCTACATGTAAGTTCCTTCTGCCAGTATTATGCAGTGCTGAGTGGTTTGCATAGCCCCTCAATACGCACAAAGTATAGTGACGATCAAATTCGTGTCATAATGATCAAAAATGGTATCCTGATTTGGGCAATAGTTCAGCGCGAAAAGTTAATTCAGCAAGTCCTCACAGAAAGTGAATCTGATTAACTAATGGGTACATTAACCTAATGTTTACTTATCATACGGCATGATGTCACAAGGATATCGGCGGCTCCTAATTATCGACGACGCCCCCATGTCCTCACTCATATTTTTCGCGTCGTCGAGAAACCACATGACGTCTATTCCTCTTTGTGCCAAATAAGCTAAGTCCATATCACCTTATCGACTAAACTCTTACACTACCAAATACAAATTCGTATAATAGGGACTAGGACACAAAAGTTTCTTATCATACTGCCAACTCTGATGTCTCAGCTGCGTTGTCAACCGAGTGATTAAAGTAAATCTGATCTTCAATCATTCGCTCACCCTATATTGTCGCTTCAAGTTTTACTAAATTTACACATTGTCTAGTAACACGATTACAACTAAGTGGAATATAAAAATTTGAATACGAGCACGATAGACCTATTTTGCGGTGCCGGAGGGCTAACCTTCGGTCTAAGGTCTTCAGGCTTAAAAGTTGTTGCCGGTTTTGACATTGATCCTCATTGCAAATATGTGTATGAGGAAAATAATCCCGGCACCCAGTTTTTCGAACAAGATATCAACGACTTAGCGATCGAAGATATAGAAAAACTATTTGAGCCAAACAGCTACAAAATTCTCGTCGGCTGCGCCCCGTGCCAATACTTTTCGAAGTATGCAAGGTCAGCCCGTGAAAAAAGTGATGAAAAATGGACTCTCGTACGATCATTCGGGAAAATCATTGAGCAAACTTGGCCAGACATCGTAAGTATGGAAAATGTTCCAGAACTTGCATCACATCCCGTATTCCACGAATTTGTCGCGAAGTTGACCGGAGTCGGCTATCATGTTAGTTTCAGAAAAGTCTATTGCCCTGCTTACGGAATCCCCCAGCAAAGAGAAAGACTTGTGTTGCTTGCGTCCCGCTTTGGCGACATTCAGTTCATGCCGCCTCAGTTTAAACCAGAAGAATACCCAACTGTCCGATCTGCGATAGGCTCTCTGTCACCCATTGCAGCTGGTGAAAAATCGAACATTGATCCATTTCATATAAGCTCGAAACTATCAGATATAAATCTTAAACGAATAAGGGCATCAAAAGCGGGAGGGACTTGGCGTGACTGGGATGATGATTTGGTTTCTGATTGCCACCGCCAAAAAAGTGGACAAACATACGTTAGCGTGTATGGGCGTATGGAATGGGACAAACCATCACCAACCATTACAACGCAGTATTTTGGTTTTGGAAATGGCAGGTTCGGTCATCCCGACCAAGATCGAGCAATTTCTCTACGGGAAGGGGCCATTCTCCAATCGTTTCCACCATCATACAAACTTGCTCGTGACGCAGAAAAGGCCAGGTTTTCGACAATTGGCCGAATAATAGGAAACGCTGTCCCGCCAAAGTTAGGTGAAGTAATCGGTCAAAGTATAATAATGCATTTAAAGACACTGAAATCTTCTAGAAAGGTAGAAAACAATGGCAAATGACAAGGATATAGCATTAAAAGAACTCGCCGAACGAGAAATTATTGAGAAAGAGCGAGTAGTCGACTACAATACAAAGGAATATCCAGTTGAGATTGTCGTGCAAAAGTACTTGACAGGGATTGAAACTGACGAAAACGAACTGTATATACCTGACTATCAGCGTGATTTCTCATGGGATTTGAAACGTCAATCCAAATTCATTGAGTCTGTTATGATTGGTCTGCCAGTTCCATACATTTTTGTCGCCGATACCGAAAAAAGTGATGGTCGATTGGAAATAGTTGATGGGTCACAAAGGATTCGAACATTGGCTGCATTTTTACAAGACGAATTAAGACTGGTAGGTTTAGAAAAGCTACAAGCTCTGAACGATTTCACATTTTCCGAATTATTATTATCACGTCAGCGGCGCTTTGGTCGACGGACAATGCGAATGATTGAGCTTACAAACAAGGCCGATGAAGAAGTACGACGAGATATATTTGAAAGAATCAATACAGGAAGCGATATACTTAAAGACATGGAGGTAAGGCGCGGAGTTAATGACGGCCCGTTAATCGACCTCCTTGAAGAATGTGCCTCAATTCCATTATTCAAGAGCCTTGCACCTTTGTCAGAAACATCAGAAAAGAGAAGAGAACGAGAAGAGTTCGTGCTTCGTTTTTTCGCTTATTTAGATGGATATCAGACTTTTGAAAGATCCGTTCGAGACTTTCTTAACGAATGGATCAAAAACACTGAAAAAACATTTGATGACACTCTCAAACAGAATATGTTAGATGAGTTCAATCGAATGCTGACATTTGTCAGCAATTACTTCCCTCATGGATTTGTAAAAAGTTCAAAGCATTCAAGAACTCCTAGAATCCGATTTGAGGCAATAGCAGTGGGAGTAGCTCTTGCACTTCGAGAGAATCCCAATCTTAATCCAGCATCTGTAAATTGGCTTGCAAGTAGAGAATTCAAAGAATTAGTGACATCTGACGCGAGTAACTCACGTCCTAAAGTAATTCGTCGCATTGAGTTTGTAAGAGATAAATTAATTGCCAGTTAGGCAGTAAGACTTAACATAAAAACGATTCCTAGGATGCCAACTGCCGCAATGCTTGATGTCTTGAACGACTTCGACACCCGCATAAGAGAAGTGGAAAATTATTTTGCACATGTCACTCGGTTAGACGATGGAGCGATTGAATTATCTCCAGCGCCAGCGGCGGGGCATCTACCTGCGATCGATAAAGATGTTTGGATTAAAACGTTGAAAGCAAGCTGCTTTCTTTTGATGTACAATGTTGTTGAATCTACTACTAAAAATGCAATTCAGGCAATATTCGACGACCTTGGTTCCAATACAGTTGAATTTGATCTTTGCAGACGCGAAGTCAGGAAAATAGTCTTAACAAACTTGAAGCGAGCAAGCATTGATAAAGCAGTACCAGCTCTTTCTCGCATCTCTGTTGACATTGTAGTCAAAACATTCGACAAAAATGAACTGTTCTCTGGGAATCTCGACGCGAAGAAAATACGCGAAGTAACAAGAGACTACGGTATCAAAAATCCCCGAGGCGATGGTTCTCAACTTCTCCCAATTAAAACCAACCGAAACGATCTCGCCCATGGAAATAAATCGTTTGATGAAGTCGGTCGGGAATACAGCAGTGCGCAATTAAATCTCATGCTGCGAGATCTGAAACGATACATGAGTTCATTCTTAATCAACGTTGACGAGTACATTTCAAATAAAGAGTACTTGGTTCCCGCAGTAGCGTAAGTTGGCTGGATCACCCAGTGAAGCACATGACTAAATATTTGTTGGAACATAGAGCGTGTCGAAACTATCTCGAAAGACTCAAAACTATCGAAACTTTATAAAAAACTGCCAAATATCAATGGCAACTCCCAGGGCAAGGATAATTATTATGCGGTTTGTTTCAGTGCGAGTAATCAAACGTCTTTAATTACCCGCAATATTATCTCGGCCCCAGCGGCCTTAGATAGAACCTCGCCAAATTCCTTTCTTGATTGCTCGTCACTGTAAACCCCGTTAGGATCGTTCCATTGCAGCCAATCAATGATCTCCTCCCTTGATGACCGCGCGAGCACCTGAGATAGGTCAGCTTGTGATAAAGCCATGATTTCATAAAAGTCTAACCCAATAGAAAATCGGGGACATGTGTAATGTGTCATAGTCTTGCCTGAATAAATAATTACACGGTTGATAGATTAATTTACATCAGCATTAGAGAAATATAAGCTTTCAGCTTCAGGAAGATGTCGCACTTCTCCGCCAACCTTCAATTTCAATCCCTTCATGCCGCAAATAATTATAAAGAGTTGCTTTACTGCCGATGCTTAACTGTTCACAAATCTGTTTTGTGGTGTATTTTTTGCTTTGATACAAGGTCGCTGCTAAGCTAGCAAGGTTCTTAGACTTCTTAGTTAGGCCCTTGGGTCTGCCTCCTACCCTACCCCTAGCACGCGCGGCTTCCATTCCTGCTAAAGTTCGCTCCATCAAGATTTCGCGCTCGTTTTCTGCAAATACAGAACTGAGCATGTACCAAAGTCGCCCCATTTTGGTAGAAGTGTCAATGCCCTCTGAAATACTACGGAAGTCAACGCCCATCTCCTTCCACTCGACCATTAGTTTAATCAACTCATAAGTGGCCCGCCCGAGACGATCAATTCTCCAGACGACGATAACATCTCCCTTCCGCAGCTCGGAAACCATCCTCGCATATTCCGGTCTTTCCTTAGAAGCACCCGACACCTTCTCATGAAAAATCTTCTCGCACCCGGCCTTTCGGAGAGCATCGAATTGCAGGTCCTGATTCTGTTCATTCTTCGAAACCCGTACATATCCAAAAATCATCCTAAATTACATTTTAACCCCTATCGTTGCAATATACTGTAATTTGATTTCATGTACCACTAAAATGAACTCCTTTAAGGCGCTTTTAAGTGTCAAAGTGGCCGTATTACATTATGCAAGCAGAGTACATAAAAACGACCGTAAAATCGAACATCTGCAAACGGGATCGGCTCTTATTCAACAACAAGGGAAACGCGAGATTGACTATGTCACCTTATACGAATGTATACCACCGTAGTAAGAATTTGGGTAAGTCATCTCGGCCTGGATTAATGATCTCACGACAAATTAGTTCATGCAGAACTTCAAAAGCGGACACGGCTGTCCGAAACCGTACGACAAAATTTAAAAAAAAGCCTTTATGACCACCCAGAATCGGTTTCTAACCTTGGTATAATAGTTGACTTCCATTCGGAGGATCCTTGCTAACCTTTTCCATGAAAATTTGTATCTGCTCAATTTTGATTTGGCTGACAGTCTTTCTCGATGTCAGCGCCCAAGACAAGCTGACTGTTGTTAAGGCGAAAGCACTTGTTGACGTTCGCAACGGGCAACTAATTACTCCGGCTGTGATCTACTGTCGACAAGGCAAAATAGAAAAGGTTGATAGTGGTCCCAGCATCCCAGCTGATGCAGTCATCATCGACTTGGGAGCGAAATACCTGTTGCCTGGTTTGGTGGACGCACACAGCCACTTGTGCCATGAATACCAGTATGAATTAGAAAAAATACCCGGGGCGAATATTGTAACAGAAACGGCCATCACCGATAATGCCACGCGGGCTTTGATCGGCGCCCGCAATGCTCGGGATATGCTATTGGCGGGCTACACGACTGTAAGGGACCTGGGGAATTCAGGTGAAAATACCGACGTCGCCCTGCGTGATGCCATCAGCAAGAATTGGCTTCCAGGCCCGCGTATCTACGCCGCAACCCGCGCATTGTCGCCGATTGGGGGACAGTTCAGCAAGATGACAGCGAACGCCCGAAAGACTCTTGTCGCGAAAGAATATATCGAAATCTCAGGTGTGGACGAAGCCCGTAAAGCGGTAAGAGAAGCGATCTTCAACGGGGCCGATTGCATCAAAGTCATCGTTAATAACAATCAATTGTCTCTAAATCAAGAGGAATTGACCGCAATAGTTCAAGAGGCCAGGGCAGCCAACCTAAAAGTTGCCGCACATGCAACCAACGGAGACCAACCAGCTTTGAATGCTATTAATGCCGGAGTAAATTCGATTGAGCATGGTTACACCCTGTCTGCGCCCGTATTGAAATTAATGGCTGAAAAAGGAATTTATCTGGTACCAACTGACCGGACCGGTGTACCAAGATACCAACAACGCATCAAACGTGCACAGGAGGCAGGCGTCAAGATTGCGTTTGGGTCAGATATGTACTACTACGATGCACAGCGTAACCGGGGTGAAGTGACGGTCAGTACCTATCACGCCTATACTCAATCAGGAATGAGTAATGTGCAGGTTCTCCGTTCAGCGACGATGAATTCTGGGGAGTTAGTGGCCGGACCAGGAAAGATCGGACTTCTGGAACCTGGATATTTGGCCGACATTATTGCGGTCGACGAAGATCCACTGACGAAGATCGAGACGGTTGAACATGTCGTTTTTGTCATGAAGGAAGGAAATGTTATTAGCCGACGTGATTAGCCTTAGGGCAATGAGAAAAAAACTTTAACAAATCATTCTTTTAACAACTAATTAGTTCGCACTGCCCTCACTCACCAACAACAATTTTGATAAAACAGTGACTATTCGTAATTCCGGAAGATATAATCACTTTCAAATTTTAATCTAAATCTCCCGTGACGCCCTATATGGAAATGCACAGCAATGTATAAATGTGAGCAAGAACCAGCAGTTCCCGGCGCTCCGGAATGACAAAAACACTTTTACATGACAACAGGCAGGCACAGAGTTGTGCCTGCCTGTTGAAAATACCTTCTAAAATTTATTATAAGGCCGTCTCTTCCTTCCGTTTTCTACCTCTGGGCTTGCCTGTGTAGGGCTCTTTGGGCGTTTCGGGCTGGATCGCCAATTCATACCCAATTACCCCCTCGGAGTAGTTGAAAATAGTAACGGTAAAAACATGCTTCACGGCTTCGTAGTCTATACCTCCACGTTTCAAAATAACCGGCAGTGCTATGCCTGATCCCCTCCCTACCCTACTAAATGCAAAAGCGCCCTCTTGCTCATCAGTGGGGACCAAATACAATGATTTGATTTTACGCTTCCCTTCCGCGGTTCCGATTTTAAAAAATGCCGACTCCCGCTCCACGCCAATTTCTTCCAATGTAGCCTTAGGGAAAATAAGCGTTCCCGCCTCCGAGATATGGCCAGACGGCTTCGACTTCTCAACGGCCTTCGGTGCCTTCGGCGCGTTCTCTTCCAGTGTAAAAAATTTGATTTGAGGTGTTTTCATCAAATATAGGTTATGTGAAAATTAAAGTTGTCTACGGAAATTAACCCAGTCATTGTCCACTTCAAAGATTCAGAACACTGGCAATGTCTATGGTTTCGTGCTCACAGTCCGGCACCGGTTCTAAACCTCAATGCCCCTGTGTGCTTTGAAGATAACCTGCCATCACCAAAAACAATGCCGTAAACCCGAAAAGTATGGTAAACAGGGTAGTCCTTGTCTTGGTGAACGGCTTTCTGCTGGACCAGGCCCGAAAAAAACTCATCAGCAGCACCAAACCGGTTACTGCGCCGGCCACAAAAAACAACTCGGGTAATTTGGATAGCTCCATTCTTGTATTATGTAAAGTTTACACGTTTTTTCCAATGAACTCTTGCGTCTAATTTTGGTCTTTATCATAAAATCTATTATGCGACAGATTTTTTAGGCTCCCCGAAAAATCCATTTTAAGTATTCTGGTTTTGGCAGGCCGCTCGTTGGATATTTCCCAGAACCTAGCATCGTTTCAAGACAATCGAAATCAACCGCTCGGAAAAATTAATTACGATTTCCCGGACATGCACAAAATCGGCTTCTTCTCCCACGAAGAACACCCAATCACCAGAAATTTCCCCATGTACCGGTAAGATCGCATCCTTGGCCGCGATAAGCGCCGCCAGTCCGAAATCTTGAATAAAGTCTGCGAAATGCTGGTTCCATTCCTGCTTGTCGACAAGAAACGAGCTGATCAGCTCGTCGATGTTATTCTCCCCCTCCGGCAAGGTCTTCAAATCGCTCAGGTTAACCTGCCATTCCTCGTTCCATTCGAATTGGGTGCGAAGGTTCCAGCCATTGGGCAAAGCGAGGCTTTTCTGATTTGCCGCTATCATCCGCCTCATTTCCTCCTGCGTAAATTCTGTTGCTGTATGCATAGTAAGTATTTGTAATTTGATTTATGATATTGCCTTGGTCAAAAATTCACATCCCTTCGCCACTCACGTCCAAGGATTGTCCATAATGATGTATATCAATGAGAAAATGGTCAGGAATACCCAAAATGATCCAGCAGCTAATGCATCAAGGATGTACCGGCGTGGCATTTGCTCCTCACTCCATTTTATCAAAACCCTGACCAGGTTGACGCAATAGTACAACCCAAAAAGAAAACAAAGGCAGCAAACTGTAAAATGTATAAGGGGCGAGGGGTTGACCACCTGGTAGACAGAGTCTGCCACAGTAGCAAGTAAGGCCACCCCCGCGCTGGCTACATATGATTTAGAAAATTTCCAGGACTGTCGGAAAGTATGCTCATACCATTCATGAAAAAGCCCACCAAAATTATCTTCCGAAGCCCAAAAACGCTTATCATCCTCGGTGACAGCACCATTTTGCTTTGCTATGGCAATCAACTTTCTGTCGAAGGCAACTTGATAGAAGCTTCGAGGGCTCTTCGTCGGGCTATCTGCCCATTTTGACAATTTTTCAATGAGCCTTGCGAGCCCTGTAAAATTTATTTTCATAAATATGCTATTTTCGATTAATGCTGACAGGACAGCAAGACGATTAAAGCCGACCCAATCAAGAAGACTAGCGCAAAGAACAGTCTTACTAAGCTCACCTTTTCCATGCGAGACAGTTTTGATTTATTAAATAAGGAATTCAGTGCAAATAATACGGGCCGTGCGGTTCAGAACTAATCATGCCACCACCTAAGTAAAAAGCAAGTCCTAGCACTATGATTAACACACCTACAAGAATTGCTGTTGATTTATCAAAGGTTCGCCCGTTCACCTTATTTTCCTCCTTCGCGGACGAATAAGACAACCGCAACGCTGCATAAACCAAAGC
Source organism: Dyadobacter sp. SG02 (assembly GCF_900109045.1). Taxonomy (GTDB): domain Bacteria; phylum Bacteroidota; class Bacteroidia; order Cytophagales; family Spirosomataceae; genus Dyadobacter. Next base: position 68,211 of record NZ_FNYL01000018.1, on the reverse strand, counting down.
TGTTAGAAAAGTAGAGCCAATAAATGCCTTAATCGGCGTATTTGACTGTAAAAGAATCGTAAAAATCACACATAGGGCTATCAATGCCACTAATATCAAATTGGATCTACTATGAAATATTCTCATCTCGTATTCTTCTACTAGTTAAAATTTGTGGTTTGTTGATTTAAAGTGATTTACTTCTACTTGCGCTCGCCGATATCAGCCCCGCGGTAGGTAGTCTTAAACTTGCCACCGCGATACTTGTTATAAAACCCTCCGTTGCGTTCATAGCGAACCTTTACCATCATACGTCGGAAGCTGCTAACTCCCAAGAGCAGATTAACCAAAAGGCCAACCAGGTTGACGGCCAACCAAAAAAATCTAGCCTGGTGATAGTAAAAGGTCGCTGACAATGCACAAAAGCTAACAGCCCCCAGGAAATAAAGAAGCCGCACGGTATACTTTAGGTAGGAGGTTTGAACCGCGTCGAAGTCCCATGTGAGGATTTGAGTATTTCGTCTGGAGATCAGGCCGGACAACCGACTAATAAGGTAATTTGTGTTCATGTGTGTAAATTTTGTTGGAATTACGTGACCTAATATTGCACACTCTCGCCGGCGCTTTCCATGTTTCAGAATTCTACCACTTCGCCATTTCCAAGTTGCCCCAATAGAGCAGTCCGATGATTGCTAAACCACCCACAATCATTGTTGCGCCCCGAATGATTGCTCTTCTGCGGATTATCCTCATGTGCTTCTGCATATGGGATAAAATACGGTCTTGAAGGCTACTGTCAATCTTCATCTGGCCGTCCAATGCGCGATCTCCAAAATGCTCGCCAACTATGCCCCATAGATTCTCAAACGTTATTGTTCGATTCTTCCTTTTCGGTTCTAGTTTATCGACTATAAACTCCTGTATTTCGACGTCAGTGATAGTACTTTCCATATCTAAGGCTACAGAGTTAGGCTCATTTGTGCAAATACTCCCGGATCAGCAGTTTGACCACCGGCGCACTCGCTTCGTGAATCCGACAATACTTCCAATCTCGGCCTATTACAATCATCGGCTTTACCGTGTCCAAAATTTCTTTGAGTCTTGGGATATTTCCCTCGATACCCGCAGTGTGTACGGTCGTGACTACCAATTGCTCCGATTCGGTCAAATCTTCCCACCGGCGGGTTTCTTCCAGTCCTTGTACATCCATTTTAAGTCCTTGTTGTCTTGATAAATATTACACTGAATGTATTCCATTTTTGAAAGTAGTGTTATCCAGGCAGAAATAGATCCTGGCTGAAGCGCAATGCTGCTTTTCCTTTAAGTCTTCACAGTGACCGAGATTAGTCGATTCGTTGAGTCCACATATAACTCATGTACTGTCACTACGTCTGCATCCCTGCCTTCAAAAAATACCTGGGGAATGTTATTAGGAATATTGATCGCTGCAACTAGCGCTGCCAAACCAAAATCACGGATGTAATTGACGAAAACCTGGTTCCATTCATCCTTGGTTTCTAAAAACTGTGTAATAAGCTCGTCGATGTTCATATATTCCGGAGGCAAAGCACCTAGATCGCTCAGATTATCTTGGCCTTGTCGTCCCCATTGCAGTTTTGTTCTTAGGCTCCAACCCTCCCCGAATGGTAGGCTTGTCAAATCAGCAGCTATTAACTGTTGAATTTCCTGTTGATTAAAATTCCGTTTCATGCGCGATCTAGTGATAATTGAGTTTTAGAAGCATTTGGGGATTATAAATAAAAGCGACCACGCCTAACGCTATCGCCCATATAAGGTATACCGCAATAGCCTTGCTTCCAGTCCCTTTTATAGTATGCCAGGTACCACGTATCAATAGGCCTACGGCCTCAGCAGCGATAAGATAAAAAGCTATGTCTCGAACAAATAGAGACATATTTATCCAACCTAGCCAGGTTAATACAATTGGGAGAATCAATACACATATAACTAGTCGGTTGATTCGGTTAAGGTCACCAATCAATTTTGTGTCGCGTAGCTTGTTACTTCTGTCAACAAGATTAAACCAGAATTCAGGAACTATCTCGCCCTTCTGATCCACGGCCGCATCTCCAAACCTTCTGAGCAATCTATCCACTAACATTTCATGGTCATCGACTTCATCATTCTCTGATAAAAACGAGTCGATTTCCCGTTCCAAACTTGTCACTTTAACTTTCATGCCCGATCTATTTGTTAGCTTTTCGACTTATTGCTGATCCTGCACTTTTGCCTTGGATGTATAACCAGCTTTCATAAAGTCTTCTATCCAGATTATTCGTTTAACCCACTCACCCTCAATCTTTCTTGGTTGAAGTCGGAAATGGCCCCTAACACGGAATCCCTCGGAACGAACTATTGTTGTAAACCATTTGGAATCAAGGTAAGTAACTGGGACAGCGGACTCGTTTTTCAGATAACCCTCTTCAATTCTCTTTAAGGTCTCCTTAGGCTTAACAATCTTAATATCAGACTTAGCATATAGCTGAAACATCTTGATATAAAGCAGAATGTTGATCAATCCAAGCATATAATCGAATGACCCCTGAATATCGGAAGCAGCTATATCCGCGTTATGGCTTATCCAAATGTTTGTTATTGGACGGATCATATAGGCGTAAGGAACGCCGTTGGGTAAAAAAATGTAAATGGCCCCAGAGAATTCACTGGAAGAAACAAATTGCAAATCACAAGCATACAGGATGCCCTTAACGATGTAACAGCCTTGTAAGTCAATCTTAAAACTTTCACCTTGCATGTCGGTCGATATCAGATCGTGGATCTTATCCTCGGCTAAATACATGGCCTCCAAGTAAGATTTACTTACTACAAAAAGCTCCTTAGAGAAATTCTTGGAGTATCTTGAAAACACCTCATCAAAAACGATCCTGTTCAAGCTCCCGGAAAAATCATCGTCGATGCTCATAAACCGCACGGACTTCAATCGTCCATTAACGATGTCATCAACAATGGGATAGGATTTACGATTAATTACCATCGGTCACTTATAATGGACTGTCTACATCAATATTGAAAGTCTTCAACAAACCAATGTATTTGTTTAATGAAAACTTTAGCTGATCCGTGATTTCCTCTCGACCGAATTGTTTCTCCTTATATGTTTCCTGGTCGTCCTCCATTAGCAGGAAAATCTCAACATCGGCGCAAAAGCTCGAAAGCAACCATTTCAGAGATGCAAGCTGCTCGTCTGCCACATAGCTAGTTGCCCATCCCGTTTTGCGGTCTATTTTAAAAGATTGAAAGTTGTTCTCATTATCAAATGTCTTTTCAACCTCAACAAAAATGCCAAACCCAGACAATAGGTTAATACTGCCGTTCAGCTTATTCTCGAAAAACTTAATTTCTTGAGGGCCGAAAATATTCTCCAAGTCCTGCCTTGTAACATGTACATCACCAAAATAGCTTTTGTACTCATCACCCACTTTGCTTCTGACCCTCTCCTTAATCAAGTCAAATAGTCGGTCATTACTTTCTCGTAGTATTTTGAGCACACTGTTAGTTCCCATCCTCACTGAAATTTTAGATCAATCATGTGGTCCATATTAATTCTACTCTATCGCCGAATTCTAACACCAAGTCTCGCTCACCCTCCAGTGCTGGAGACAGCTCTTCCAACAGTGCCAGATAACCCTTAAACAACTACCTCTTTTTCAAGTATTTATGATGTTGCATAAAAATTTTCTTAAGTTAAATACGGCATCTTTGCACTTTATGCTCCTCCAACCCCAATATCTAATTCAGAAAACTCAATCTGTTTTGAACGCTTTGCGTTTGGCACTACATTCCGATTGTAGCGGAATTCCCCGGAATACGATTTAATGATCATAACGACGGCAATTATAAATTATAAATATAATGAGTAATTAATACACAATTATAAAATTTATAATTTATAAAATCTATAATTTATTCAATTTTTCATCATGATTGTAGTCTACACTACAATTAAAGTCACATGGTACAAAATATGCAAAAGGTCGAGTTTCAGATCGTACAAATTCTTGATTCCAGAAAAAGCGGTTCGATAATAGAGGTCGGCGCCATTTATACCGGTGATTTAGACCCTACTGGACGTTGCCTATGGTTTTCAGAGCCAAATGGCCAAGAATGGGTTTTCTATATTGGCGAATCGTGCACCATTGTTAACCCTTCCACGAACACTGAACGTGCAAATGATAACTAGGGATCAATTCTCTCCGTCTTGGAGGCTCTGTTTTACTATTATAACAACGAACTATTCGACGGGCAATTAGGAGACTGTCTGCTAAATCTTTCTCGGAAAAACGGGGCGTCTGGCTATTTATCTCCAAACCGCTGGACAGATGCAGGCAATACCCGTCGTATTCACGAGATAAGCATAAATCCCGACACCTGGGATATAGAAGATGAAGAGGTTCACAGAACAATTGTACATGAAATGTGTCACATGTGTCAGCAAGATCACGGAGAACCTTCGCGTAGATTCTACCACAACCAGGAATGGGGGGAAAGGATGATCTCTGTTGGCCTATTGCCATCGTCGACGGGAAAACCCGGTGGAAAGACAACTGGACAGCATATGAGCGACTACACTATTGAACCTGGTGCCTTTAAAACTGCCTTTGATAAAATCTCACTGAACGGGAACTAACTCTACCCTTTCAACCAGTTAAGCCCAATGGCTACGGAACAATAGACAACGAGAACCACGAACACGACACGGAAGCTGTCGAACCTACTACCGATAACAAACAAGATGCGGAAGCTACAGAGGTGATTCGCACTGCTAAAAAGTACAAAAATTCATGCCCAACCTGTGAATTAAATGTATGGAGTAAACACGGCCTAGAACTGACCTGTAAACCCTGTGGACAGGAACTTCAAATTATCGAATCAAAAACACTACTACTATGAAAAATAGTATGATTCGCGATTTGGAGTGCGCGGAGAAATTGAGATAGAAGCCTCAATTGAATAATTTTTGAAATCAGACAAGTGTAATACAACCTCCGTGTCGAAAGCAATTGAATGCCTAATCATCGATTACAGAAGCCTCATAACGGATTCAGAAAAATGAGCAAAATCATCGGCTGAAAGAATCCAAGAGATCGAATACGCGCCCTTCCAAAAAACAACGAATTGGAAATATTGAAACAAGAAAGGAAAACTTTAAATCGATCCATTCGTGAATTTAAAAATGCCCCAGAGAGTATTTCCTCAGAAGGGAATCTCTCTAAGTGAACTACTCGTATCCGATTGTAGATTACCTACAAATTTGAGAATAAGATCCACTTGGGTTGGGATATCTATATTACTCCACTCAAGTTCACCTATAAGATATTGAAAACGGGGAGCCACACGACCATCTTCATCAACAATCTCCGGATCAAACGCTCCATCACCAAAACGCATTACAATACTCTTGGAGTCCAGAAAAATGTGTGGAGTAACGATAATAGCTTCCATTTCGAATCAGTGTGAAGTTTGTTGATTAATAATTGAAAAAAATAAAAGTCCCAAAAGACTAGCAATCCACGTTTATCTCGTCAATCACAATTGCTAGCCTAAGCCACGGTGGAAATCTCCGTTCCCCCCCTTTTGTTTCACTAGCAAGTCTTATGACAGACGACCGGATGGTTGATTCAGAAAGCCCAGTTATACGTGCAATATCCCTATTCGTCCAGCCGTGGCGTTCCCTCATCTTATTGTATCGCTCGAGCCAGGTGGCCGAGCTATCTTCTAAATTGTTCTTCATTACGTTCACCAAACTTTTACAAATGAAGCCAAATGAATCTTATTCTGTCAATACGTAATTGCAAAAAATTTTCAAAAATTTATACGGATTTGGCATAAAATCGGCATACGTAATTACGTAGGACATGCATACGTACTATACGTAATTATACAAAATTTTATAACAAATCTTTAAATATTTACATCAAGCCTGCTTCGAGTCAAACACTCTCCCAAGGTCAGTCCGGTTCTTTACATCTGCTTTTTGATAGACATTTTGGACGTGGGTCCTTACCGTCCCGAACTCAATTCCGAGCGCCTCAGCTATTTCCCGGTATTTCAAACCATCGATTAGAAGTGTTGCTACTTCCCTTTCGCGTGGAGAAAGCTTTAATGAATCCATTGTCATCTCGCGAGGGGCTTGGATAGAGCGAAAATCGTCACCAGTTGACTCAGGAATTTCATCCGGAATTAAAAATGAGGGGTCAAGATTGATATCAGTTCCGGCAAAGGACATTTCCTGAAGGGTCCGATATTCCTCACGAGATTGGCGAATAGAGTTTCGAATAAATAAAATCGAAATAAATATAAATCCCCCATTTGTCAGCAATACCTCCTTGACCTGGGAAATCCGGAAATAGGCGCAAAAAGCTAATGAAGCATATGGAATGACTGCGAGGAAAACAGCAATCAACTCAAAATATTCTCGACGTTCTATTTGGCCCCTAAGCCTTTTCTTAATACCGGCTAAAATAACATAACCTAATATCAAGCCATACATTGATGGAATAGCTAATCCAACATTGATGGATGTATCAATATTCCGAGTCGCAAAAAAAGTAACTGCAAATAAAAAAAAGAACGGAATATGTAGAAATAAAAAGATTCCCTTGGTAGCATGCCATCTCAAATTAACGATACCATATGCTTTATAAAAATAGAACGGGAAGTATGAAGCCATCATAAATCCCGCTCCGTATGTTAAAATATACTGATCAATTAGCGGTATGAAATCAATTCTTGGATCAGGAAAAAGACCAGAAGCGGTGTTTTTCGTTATTAACAGAACCAAAAGAATCAAATAATAAACTCGTTGCTTCTCCTGCGGACGAGACAAATACAAAAGAAATTGATAGCCAAACATTACTGTTTCAAAAACTATAAACAGCAACGTCAGCACGTGCATGTCTGTATTACCAATCAACATCAGCCTTATTCTTGATCAAATACAATTTATATCCAAAATCCATAACTTTATATGTTTCAAACCCCACTCTTTCGTAAAATGGCAGGTTCTGCTCAGTGGAAGTTTCCAAATATATTGGTCGCCCAAGTTGCTTGGCATCTTGTTTAATTTGATCCATGAACTGGCTTCCAATTCCTTGTCCTTGAAGCTTCTTCGTTACGGCCAAAAACCATAAGTAGTAAATATCCACTCCCGTCGGATAATTTTCCGAGATAGCCTTTTCCCGATTCATAGCTTTGGAAATATTCCCTACACCAATACCATTTAGAACAAGAGCAGCTTCCCAAAGAATGCCCCGCAACGTGGTTTTCTTTCGTTCCGGAAAACTAACTAACGCCACCGCCGAATTGCTATCATCTATCAGGATCTTCCCAGACGAAGAGCAGACGTTGAAGGAATACTCCATAAGCGCTCGTATTCTATCGATGCGATTTTTGTCGTTTGGTATTAAATAGTTTACGCTTTTGTTTTCCAAAAAGGAGCCAAGTAAAATATTGACTACCAACTCCTTATCATTAATACCAGCAATTCTCATAAGTTTGAGTTAAATTTATTTCTAAAAACAGCTTGAAAGTTAATCATCTAAACAGATTAATCAACAAAACTATAAAGGCCAGTTTTGGCATTCTACAACCAACCACTAGAAATGTTTTAATTTCGTAGAAAATATTCTAAAACACCTCTAACCTTCGATTTAACATCGCTGGCTTCGATAAGTTGCTGTTGTAAAACACCATTCGTTGTGGCAAGATTATCTCTCTCCTGTTTAATTCTATAAAATTGTTCGACAGCAAATCGTACTGCACTAGCTGTTGTTCTAAATCCATATTCCACAATTATTTTATTAAGCGATTCTTCAAATTCAGGGTAGTCCCTTGTCTTTTTCAGCGAAATACTTTTTCGATCAGCCATTAGAAATGATGTTGAGATTGAATAATCCGGTCTGTCACCCGGGCCAAGCGCCATTGGCGCTTTAAAAATAATGAAGATGTTGTCATATGACAACATCTTCATTATTTTAGTCCGATAAATTTTAAAATTTAGCTCTTTTCGAATATGAATTCCAGCTTTTCCGTTTCAAGGTTGAATCTAATGGGAGCCTCGAATTCCTTTCCTGTTTTAGAGGACGTAAATTTTAACGGAGAAGTTCTCCCCTTCTTAATCATTGCCGTTATCTGGCTGAAGGAAAGCTTTCTCCCAGCAAACTCATTCCAAATTTTAAAGCTGCAACCAGACTTCCAATCGCTACATCCAAAGAACTTATCCTTCTCCAAAATAGTACCCTTTTTACATTTAGGACATGTAATAGCGTTACTTTCCCTCACCACAGACATGGTATGCTCCCTTTCATCAATTGTATGCAATACTATCGCAGATTGAGCAGTCAACGTCGTTATTTCATTAAGAAAATTCCTTTGACTGTATTGACCAGTGGAAATTGCCTGAAGCTTTTCTTCAAAAATTGCGGTCAATTCGATACTTCCGATTTTTGTATCCTTAGTTAGCAAGTATAAAGTCTGGCCGGCGCGTGTTGGCACTAGCTTCTTTCCCTGGCGTTCAATATAGCTTCGATGTATCAAAACCTCTATTATTCCTGCACGGGTGGCTGGGGTGCCGATACCAAACCTTCTGTCAGTATCTGGAAGATCCATTTGATCGCTTGCATGCTCCATCGCCTTCAAAAGAGTAGCCTCAGTGAAAATTGCTGGTGGGGCAGTTAAGCCCTTATGACATTCCTTACTTACTACGGAGCAGTCCGAGTGATGCGGAACATTAGGGAGTCGTATGAATTCGTCTTCAACCTGATCGTCATCATCAGGCGACTTTCCATCACTCAAAACCAAAGAAATTTTTTTCCAACCAAGGTCAATTGGAACTTTACCAATAGCTTTGAATGGTCCAAAAATTAAGGTTGTCTTTTCGTCATAGCAAGGCTTTGCAAATGCCTGCAGGAAGCGCTCAACGACAGACTTAAAAATTCTGCCCTCATCCCCTTCCAAATTAGCAACAATGCCGGTGGGGATGATTGCATGGTGGTCAGTCACTTTTTCATCATCAAACGGAGCCGGGTTAATTGCGGATATATCAATTGCGCCAGGCTCAACCATGGCCATAAATTTCTGGATTGATCTTTCTACATCACCGCGCATATCAACCGACAGGTAATTGGAATCAGTTCGCGGGTATGTCACCAATTTTGCCTCATAAAGCTTTTGTAAGAGATCCAAAGTCTTTTGCGCCGAAAAACCGAAGCATTTATTCAGATGTTGCTGTAAGTGCGTCAGATTAAACAGCTTGGGGGGATTTGTCGTAACTCTCTCTATGCGCTTATCAGTACAGCGAAGTGTGGCCCCGACCTTTGAGAGAACTTCATTAGCAGCTTGGGGCGCTGGAAATTGAGATTCATATTTTACAATGAAATCCTTGCTATCGTAATTCAAAGTCACTAACGGAACAAAGAACGGGGATTTTTGAAAGTTCTTATTTTCAGTGAAGCGTTTACAGATCAGGTTAAGGGTTGGCGTCTGAACTCTACCGATCGAAACGATTCGTATGCTTTCATTGGCGAATTTTACCGTGTAAAGCCGTGTAAGGTTTATACCCAGTATCCAGTCCGCCTCTGAGCGAGCTTTGGCCGCGAAATATAGATCGTCATAGTCAGAGCCGCTTTTCAAGTTTAGGAATCCCTTTTCAAGTGCTTCACTTGTCAGAGAAGAAACCCACAGCCTTCTAAATGGTTTCTTCGATCCAGATAGAGAATATATATAACGAAAAATTAGCTCGCCCTCCTGCCCGGCATCCGTAGCAACAATAATTTCAGTAGCATTGTCAAAAAGTCGCTTAACCGTAAAGTATTGCTTCTTTACATCATCTCTCGCTATAACAAGCCGAAAAGGTTCCGGTATATAAGGAAGCGAGGACTGTGTATCTTTCCAATCTTTGCTCTCAAAGCCAGGATAGCTATTGAGATCCTCTAATCTCACAAGGTGACCAATTGCCCAGGTTACTTGAAATCCGTTTCCTTCTAGGTAACCATCTTGTTTTGATGTTGCACCTAAGAAATTCGCAAGCTCCCTGGCAACAGATGGCTTTTCTGCTATTACAACTTTCATGATAGTTTTTGTTTGTTTGAAGGTTTAGTTTGCTCGCTTTTTGTCTGCTCATGTTTCGAGATAGTCTGCTCGCTATTAAAGCGAAGCGGACTTGTTGAATCGAAAGCTTTGCCGACGCGCTCTTTCAACTCGTTGTTGAAATCCTTTTGGGCAATGGTCGGACGAGCCACAATAAAACGGTCGCTTTTGTTAAGATCATTGGCTAGCGCGACAACACCTTCGAGCACGTTTGCTAGTTGCTTCGTTTCATTACTAAGTTTGATCTTGAATGAATTTGAAACAATGCTCTCGCTCGGCTGTTTCGGATTAACCGAAACCACTTGCTCGGGAGTTGCCTCGACTTTTAAAGCCTGGGCACCAATCTGGTTGCTATTTTGATCAGCCAGAAAACCTGATACTCGATTAGAAAAGGCACTATTTGTCGCTTCCAACAGCTTCTCAGACAACTTTTCAGTAGGAACAGTCCCTTCAAATCGAAGTGTCAGAAGATTGTACCCTACTCTCTGGCCGTCTTTGTCAGTGCTTTGAATAAACGCTAGGTCGGGTTTAAGCATGGACTTTTGATCAAGGGCAACAGTGTTTACCGAAAATCTAATTCCTGGATTATCAGCATCATTCGCCAGAACTACCTTTGCCTCTGGGTTTTTTCCTATGATTGACGAAATGTGGGACTGTTGAAGTTTCGAAGGATTCCCCGCGGCTGATATGTATAGCCGATTCTCACCAGAGATGGGTGGATTCAGTTGATGGAACGATAATGCATCAATTGGGCTTTCTGAAAGAATGATTGAAGTGGGATTGACATGCTTGAACTCAGTACCTCTTTCAAAGGCCAAAAATCCTGAGAAATTATTGTGTACAAACCCAGCCTTTGTAAGAAACCCTTGTGTACCCTTGGGAAAATCAATTATCCCATTGTTTGAAGATCGAAAACTTGTATCCTTTGTGAGTTCAACCTTCTGATTGCTCATCCAAAGGGCATCTCCTTTTTCCCCCTCCGGAAATGCTTTAAACCCATTAGCGCGGATATCCATTGAAAGCATGTTTCCGGAGCTAGACACCAGCGGAAAGGCCGTGTTTTGAAATGTCTGCTCAGGCTTCTTGGAATTAGTTGTGACAACTGATATGACTTGCGTGGCAAACTCTGGAGCTAATATTGTCGACCTGTCGAGTGCTCTGGATCGTAGGTATTCTAAGTGCCTATCAGTTTTAACAAAGGTCGCTTTATAGTCCTTAATCAACTCACTTTGAATGACCTTCTCGTCATTAAGGTAATTCTTAGAAGGTGTTGGGCGCAATTCAGCAACAGATTGCTTCATTCTTGGATAATCAGGGTTGCCCAACAAGCGATCGATTGTCTCGAATGTCCGTTTCCAATCTCCCTGTTCCATAGTCTTCACAAACTCTATCGAGTCCCCTTTGAAACTACTATTGTTAAGATCTACAAAGCCCTTGTATGGAAGATCTGCTCTATTCATTACAACAATACGCTGCGTTGAATCAGGAACATCGGGTTTGTAGATACGATAAGTTTCATTTCCGTTACCCTTGTTTTTGGATGATGGTGTGTACCCATAGTGACGCAGCACTATTTCGATATCTAAAGCGCCTCTCAGCTCCTTTAAGTCCCTACTAACAGGTTTATATGAATTACTATCGTCCATTTTGTTTCTATTCGGGAATCGCACGTGCTTGGGGCCGGAATTTGCTACATCAAAGGCATCTTCCAAAGTTAATTTACCTTGTTTAATCCAGCTTGGGTCAGGCAATTTAATGTCCTTCACCGGGAAGACCTTACTTGCCTCAAAAAGTACTGAGAGATTATGCTCGACCTTTTCGACATACATAGGACTCGAATCAACTGTGACCTTTGCTGTTTTCTTGTAAAGATCGGCAATTCCGATATGCGGTACCGACTCCACTTGATTTGGATCGTCCCTCCTAATCGCGGGGTGCTCAACTCTATTGCGGTAAAGCTGCTCAAATTCGCCTTCACCGGCCATTTTGAAGCGTATTTGATCCGACTCAAAATTGAACCTGCGTCCTGGATTGGCTTTGAGAGATTCAAACCTCTCCCGGTTTGTTGGGTCAGGATCAATAAGTAAGGTCAACTTAGGGTTTAGCCTCGATTGGTCATAGGCATCTATCGCGAATTCTCCGGCTGCTAAAAACCTAATTCCGTTCCTGTTAAGGTCTTGCAAGGTACTTTGCTGGGTCTCCGAAATTCTATTAAATGCTGTATTCATCTCAGTTGAAGTTCAGGTTGAACGTGATAAAGTCATGCAGCGGTAAAATGCCCTCAGACAAGCTTTCAAGGAAAAAATCGAAAATTAGAACACGTTCGTTCTGTGGGATTGAAAACCACTGCTGATTTGTAAGATTCGATCTAATCTTAGGCATTACAATAATATCTGGTTCACCTTCTTCAATCTGACCCGCCACGCAGGTGGGATCAAGTGCATCTTGGCCCCATTTATCCAGGATATCCTGAAGCAATTGCTTTTTACTGTTCATCTCTCTATGCGGAATCTATCTGTATGGAAGTAATTAGTGCCTTGGAAGCCGCTGCTGCCTAACCTTTCTAGTTTCAGCAGACTCCTTCTCATTTGGCGAGTTAGCTACCGTTCGTGTTGAAGGTGATGATTCGTTACCATCTAGAACCTTCTGCTTGGCTCCCTTATTTACAGAACTGGCTTCCTCTTTGGGCTTTTCCTGAACTTTTCCAAGAAGGATATTTAAAGAAAGAATGGCGTTATAGGGTTCTTTAATTCTACTGTCTTTAAGACCTGAAACCGCTACGGGAAGTCCGTTCGCCAAATTGAGGATTTGTTTATCGTTTAATTTCACGCCCTTGATCTCAAGCGGCAAATCCAACAAGGGAACCTCGTTTCGTCGCCTCAGCTCTCCCCCATTTCTAGTTTTCACAGATGCTTCAAGATTTACATAGGCGGCCGTGGCTATATCATTCTTGAACTGATCCTTTTTTTCCTCGGGAACAATTCTATACCAGGCATCAAGCTGTCTTAAAGCTTTTACAAGGTCATTATTTCCTGAATGAAGCCGAAGCTCGTCTTGCTCTTCAGGACGAAGCGTGGTGTTAGTTGCCCTTCTAAATGCGGCTGTCACTGTTGATTCAGTTACATTCAGATTGAACCTGAATTTTCTTTCCTCTTGATCAGGCATGGTCAATCTAATTTGTGAGTTTAAGGCATTTTGCGCCGAATAGCCCAATGAAACAACAGGCACCAAGGAATCAATTCTGCGATCGAGTGAAATTAAGCCAGTGCCAAAATTTCGAACTGGACGGCCTTCCCTATCGAGCGAGACACGCTGATATTGTACGCTTTCTCCCTGCAACATTCTTTGCATATAAGTCTTATCTGATAATATTTGCAAGGCAACCTGGTCGTTTTCGAGGTCCTTGAACGCGCATGAGAAATCAAGGCCTTTATGGGTTCTTTGGAGCTCTGCTATCATCTGAGAGTTCTTTGTGATTTCCTCTTGAACAGCTTGCTGCAGTGCAACATCGGATTGAAGGGCGGACATTTGTTGAATTATCTTCGAATCGTTTGAAGCAGCCCCGCGATCGGGATGTAGACTTTCGGCTTCCTCCCCTGAAATAATTTTGCTTTCCATGTGAATGCATAATGTTAATTTATAATTTTATAAAATTATAAATTTTATATCAATATGCAAAACACAATAAAACTCATTATTGCGATAACGGTTTCAACTCTTTACTTAACCGATTACACCTTTGCTGAGACAAGGAAGCATGTATGTGAACCTGATTCGGGTCGCCATGGAATGGCAAACAGAATTGACCTGATGGAAATCATTGAATCTATGAATGAAAAAAGCATTGAAGAAAATTATAGGCTAATTGCAAAGATCGATTCCACTGTTCTCCGCGGGATACCATCAATAAGCCCGATTTCTCCGACCTCCAAACCCTATTTCACAAGCCTATTTGGACAGCGCGTACACCCAATTACTGGTAAACGAAAACAGCACTACGGTATTGATATTGCTTCCGAATTGTCCTTCCAGTACGTGCACTCCACAGCTGATGGAGTGGTCACTAATGTTTCCTTCTCAAATTCCGCTGGCATTTTTCTACAAATTGATCATATAGCTGGGTATTCAACAACCTACATGCACTTAGCCGGTGTAGACGTGAGCATTGGAGAAAGAGTAATAATTGGTCAAACTATTGGATGGATGGGGGCATCTGGGCGGGTGACAGCAAAGCACGTTCACTATGAAATAAAGAAAAAGGGCAAGGTCTTAAATCCCCTGCCCTATCTCGATCTCTATTATCGATGTAACCAAACTAATCTTTCTGAGAAAGCACACTGATCTTATAATTTCCAGAATTCTTCCTCTCTATAATGGCGTACGCAATCTTTATCAATTTCTCCGAATAGAATAATTTCTCGAAATCGAAGCCGTTCCTTTCCAAAATTCGCTTGAAAGTGATATAGGTCTTATACGTTCCATTTCCAGACAATAGTGCTCTATACTGCTGATATGTAAGGCCATAAGGTTCCAAAATCCTCGGAGATGGTCGCTTACTCTGCTCCTGAAATTCTTGTTCCGACATCTTCCCATTCTTCATCATGTCTGCTACAAGAGCTTGCATGCATACTGATATAAGCTGGTGATTAAAGTGGGACAAGGCCTCAGGGTCATCGAAGATTTGATCTAGCATAGAATGAATATGCTCGTTCTGCGTCATGGTAACTTTTCGAAATTCGTTAAGAAAGAGTTCTAACTCTTCCAGGTGCTTTTCACTAGTTGTTTTGTCTTTGTTTTCGAAATTACGCATAAAACGTCTATCAATTTATACAAATGGTAATTTTTAATTTCTAGAAATGGTATTTGCCGCATTAATATCTATATTTCACCGAAGTCACGCTAAAATGCGGTAAACGCTATTGAGCAGGTAGATTTCCATGTTCATGCTCAAATTGAATCAAATCAATCACATCCCGTTTGATTCTTTTATAATTGTCTCTCAAAATCCGCTTCTTCCACTGCTCCTTTTCCGAATCATTGTATAATGACGATGGATACATTTTGCTTACGAGTTTCGAGATATTTACTATTGCTGGTGGTGTTTTTACCTGCTTCTTCATTCCCTCTTGATCCACTACAAAAAATGACTTAAATGACTTTAAGTCAAACTCTTCACCGAAATTGTCGGAAAACTGGCCTACAAATTCACCCTGTTTTAATGTGCTAATTTTAGAAGCGGGAATGCTATCGTGTAAAGATGTTGAAAGCGACACCGTTGTGTCTTCCCGCCCAAATGAGATGTTCTCATTCTCCTGCTGTGTCTTACCAAAGCGCTTCGATAGCTTCTCAGCACTTTCGAAAACCAGTTGACCTGAAAATACATTTCCCACCGTATTAGAAATTACCCTAGCCTCGTCTTGTCCATAATCCCTGGTCAATTGCTCGAAATCCTGAAAACCTAACCATGTGGCAACCTTATTGCTTCTGGCAGTGGCAATCAGTTGGTCGATACCCTTAACAAACATCGTTGGTAGTTCATCCCAGAACAACGCAGACTTTAACTTTTCCTGCTTATTAATAATTTTTATCATTCTAGATGTGTACAGGGAGAACACCGCCGCATAAATCTTTGCCCTTTCTGGATTATTTCCTGTACATAGTATCTTCGGATCTCTCGGATTGTTGATATCTAGCGAAAAGTCGTTCCCCGACATTACCCAATAGATAATTTCGGAACTCAACTTGGCAATTGGAATTCGAACACTTGCGAGCTGCCCTTCCAACTGATCTGCTGCACCAGCCTTGGCCGCACTCGCAAATGGTCTAATGAATACCTCAAGGGACTCATACTTGGCCATGATTTTGAACATCGTATCAATGTCCTCTTGGCAGGCAAATTCTATCACATGTGGAAATGTGCAAACACCTGCAAAACGGCGATAGGTAGAAATCTTATTTCGATCTGGGTTGGCACTTCTTTGCTCGGCTTCCAACAGGTCGTTGTACTTCTCAGAAACTAATTTCATAAACCATATACAAGAAGCTAGAAAGTTTATTGCAGACTCAACGAAGAAGTCTCCCTGTTTTTTTACCCACTCCCTGTTCAGATTTAACATGATCGTAGTTGCATTCTCAAATGCGTCGATTGTGTCGGTTATTGTTTCAGGTAAGAGGGGATTACATCTATGGCTAAACTCCAGGTCGTCGAAATTGATTACAAAGAACTTCGGTATTATGTTCTTCCCATTTTTATCTTTTCCCCAGGCCCCAGGATTTTGGTTAATAGTTTTCAAATAGGCATTGTATGCTTCCAATGTCAGTGTTGGGTACTTAAAATCATAAACATAGGCCGTATAACCCTTCCAAAGGCTTTGCCATATCGCTGGATTTAACACGGCGAAGCTCTTCCCTGACCCAGGAGTACCTAACACCATATTCGCACGAAATGGGTTGATGACATTCACCCAGCCAGTCCTCCACTTCTTCTGGTAGTAGTATTTAGTTTTAAAGTGAACAGAATATTCATTCTTTTTATACTGTTCGTTTTGCGGAAACGTCTCATTTTCAGTATTGAATATATCATTTGTGTTTCGAAAATACATAATCCGAGAAGCTTGCTGTCCAGCCTTAACCAGCCAAAGGATCGAGAGATTCGAGACGAAAATATAGATAAGACTAATGGCCACGCTGGGCAAGAATGTTATATAAAGAACTCCTATGCTTCCGAAGAATCCAACAAGACCAAGTAACCCCCACATATATACGTCCTTGACTTTGATATTGGGGTCAATTCGTCCGCGAGATCCAATAGAGTATAGTATCAAGAGGAAGAAGACGATAACCTTCGTGTAAATCGGTGAAGAAAAAATACCATGCTTATCCTGAATACGAAGGAGCACTTTGGAAATCATCAATTGGGGATCGAATCGACCAAGTGAAGGTACAAAGTCAAAAAGGTGAAAATTGAACCAAAAATGGTGTAAAAGCACCATTAGCAAGGTCAGAATAAATAGTGTGTCAACCCCCTTTACTCTCCCCTCCTTCTCCGAATTACTAGTCATGTTGTCAAAATTATGGTTATAGATTTTGCAATCTATAAATTTTTAAATTTAATAATTAACTTACCAACAAAAACGAATTATAATGAAGAGAGAAAAGAGAGTGACAGCCGTATGCCTCGCAGCCGCGGTTTCGATTGGTTTGTTCAATCAATCATTTGCACAAAACACTAAGGATCAAGTAGCGACTGTTAGAGAAATTGAGCGTAAGAAGCTCAACCTGGTTGTGCCCCAATCCTTCAACTACAAAAGCCACTCGATGTCATTAAACAACTTTGATGAAGACACAGCGGTCATTGAACCCGTGATTCCTGCTTCGTTTGCAAGTGAAGTTGTAATCTCCATTCATGATCAAATTCGTCGGGAAAAACAGAATTCAGATGAAGATATCATGAGACGCCAGAAAGAGATGGTAGAAGGCATTAAAAGAAGAAAGTAGCAAAGTGACACGGTGTCACTTTGCTACGGGCCGTTCGAACAGAGTGGCCCTTTTTTACCAAAGGAAAGTCGGCTAGCAAAGTGACAGCGTGTCACTTTGCTAGCGCATCTATTATTTAACTTAAAAAAACTCAGCGACATCAGTGAAATAAAAAATCTTGGTCCATAAAAGGAACGAAAGCCTGCGAACAGCCACCTAATCGGAAGAAAGCATAAAGAAAAGCCCTCAGTTAAATCTCAACCAAGGGCTCAGGAGACCTGATTAACTTAAAAAAACTCAGAAAATGAGATTCTGCAATGCGATAAAAGCACCTAACAGAAAGGATAGAAACCCGACTAAACTAACCAACCTAAATTGGAGATTATTGAGAAAAGGCTTTCGTTCATGCCTTTTTATCATCTTATAACAAAGTGCGCCGATCAACAGCGCTAAAATCATTGTCAGTATTTGAGCTATTTGACTTGGCATACCTTATTTATCTTTAACATAATAAGTTTCAGATCCACTAACGTACAGGCTATCTCCTTTGTGTTGTATTCGTCCACCGAGGGCGTGATCCTGAATAAAGGCGCCATCCTTAAAAGTAAGACCAATTTGTTCGTTCTTATATCTCATAAACAGCTTATTAGATTCCTCAAAAAAGAAAATTTTGTTCTTTTGGTATGGCGACGCCGGTCGCCACTCCCCTATCAAAATTTTCCTTTCGGTTGCCTCCTGGTCACTTGACTTTGAGCAGGAAGTTGAACCACCTAACAGCCATAAAGCGGCCAATAGGTGGATTCTCGCTGTTATAGATACCATATTCATTTGTTTTATATCTTTTTGCTGAGCAAGGAAATAATATGCATTGCCTTTTCCAAGACACCTTTATCCATCAAATCTCCTTCACTTACCAAGGCTTTCAACTCGGTGATCAAATCGTCTGAGTTCGCTGACTCCAATACAACGTTATCTAACAAATCGTCTAATAGGCGATTACTCTCATCTGAAAATCCAAAGTAATTTTCTCCAATATTGTTACTCCCCGAATTATCATCTTGGTTCGAAATCAGTTTCTTCTCCAATGTGTCATTGTCAGAAGACTGAGTTTTTTTAACTTTATTAACCTCGTCCCTTTCTGCTTCGGCTATGATCTGAGTCAAGCGCTCTTTGCCGATGTTATCTTCACTCACGGAGGCAAGAGCTTGAATCTGCTTCCTGGATACCTTAGACTTTCCAGCAAGGACTTCGGATTTTGTTTCTCTGTCAAGTTTGTCAATTCCTTCGGCAAATTCGGCGTCCCTCTTTATAGTGCGTGAGCTCACACCATATTCCGTTGCAAGGGCTTCCGCGACATTTGCTCGATCTACCCCTATTGCATTTTCCACACCTCCTGGATCTTTCTTATCGTGATTATACCGAAGGCCTCTTAAATAAGATACTTGCTCAGCATTCAGATTTCTCCTTCCTAGCTGATAATTTATCATATAGTCCTTGACTTCTAATAACGACTTGAATGTATCCATAACACTCACGCGAAAGTCGAGATCCTTTGCTTTTGCAACGGCGTATCTATTATGTCCATCAACAAGGATGTGTACAAGGTCGTGCTGATTCCTACTTTCAAAAATCTTTAAATCGTCCGAACCTGGGGCTAATCCCTCCTGAACTACCTGGACTGTTGTTTCCCAAACTGTTATAGCATCTCTAATACCGTTCTTAACAAGATTCTCTTCTAGTTGTGAAAATTCTTCACTAACAAGTGGCGGGATTAAATGCTTCAGATCATCGATGACAATCAACGTCTCCTTAATGTGTTGCTCCGCAGATAGACCATTTGCGGGTCTATTGTTCTTTATTTCTGTAATTTGAGCCATAAAATCTTTCTTTCCCATGATCTTACAATTGTCCGTTAATTTTATAATTGTATTACAACGATAGCAACTCCCTGGCGATTTTCAAGTATTGATCCGCAGGTTTTGATTCGGGGTCATAAACAAACAAATCTTGACGAGCGACTTGACTTTGCTTTATTATAGTCGACATTTCTATCATCGTCTTGAAGATTCTGTAAGATTTAAATGTCTCTGATATATGAGTCATCATCTGTTTATGGACATTTTGATTCTTTTGAACCAGAGTAAAAACTATTCCCGAAACAGTCAAAGATGAATTTGAATAGTCGCGAATTTGCTTAATCCGCTCCATTAAGTTTTCCACACCAAAATAAGCGCTGGCCTCGGGTTGAATTGGAATGATACAACTATCACTCGCAACTAGACAGTTGGTGGTCAAAATATTCGTTGCAGGAGGGCAATCCAAAAGGATGAAGTCAAAGTCACCCTTCAACGGAGAAAGTGCTGTTGCAAGTCTCCTGTCGCCCCCGACACTGTTTATCAACTCCGATTCCTTTGCGCTCATCCTAATGTCCGATGGAGACACAAATAAGTTACTTTCAATCTCAACAAGAGGCAGCGGCTTATTCTTATCTAGCAAGGTATCTATTACCTGCTTGTCGGGAACGTCGACGTTGAAACATTGACTTAAGTTTCCCTGAGTGTCCATGTCGACTAAAAGAACCCGATAGCCTTCCACAACCAATGCTTTTCCCAGGTTGATTGTGGTAGTCGTTTTCCCGACACCACCTTTGTTGTTCACGATACTAATAACTTTTGCTTTTGATTCAGTCGAAAAGCCATACTTACGCAATGCAGCCACTAGTCCTGGAACGTGTTTGCTAGGTATTTCTGTACCATTTGAGATAGCCTTGTTGATGGTGCGGGCCGGTATACCGGCCTCGCGTTCAGCAGCAGAAATTGACAGCGAGCTTCCTTCCAGAAAATTGATAATTTTTTGTGATAGCGTCATTTGTATAATTTTTTATCCTTGTCAAATATAAAAAGATAAAATATTATACCAAAAATTTTTGTATATTTTTAGCAAAGTGACACGGTGTCACTTTGCCTACCTACGACTTTTTAAAGCATATTCAACGCTATCGGCGCACTAAATGAAGACAGGATTTCTCCACCGGAATATTCGACAAACCCAGCAAAGTGACACGGTGTCACTTTGCTATAAACGAGGCTTCTTGGATTTTGCGCTTTTTTTCTTTTTTCCTTCTCGCTTTAATTCTTCAATACCTTTCTGCCCAAATGGATTATTGTAACCAGCTGCATTTCGAGCAATTTCAGCTTCGACTCTCGCAACCGATTTAGCAGCATCAGCTTCCACTTTCCCGGCATTATAGCTCGTTAGCAAATCATTGAGACCACGAGCAATCTTATTAATATCTGCATTTGCGGTCACTTCCTTCTCAGGCCCCTTTGCCAGCTCCCTACTGTTAAGTCGAGTAGGGGAGGCCATAGATTCCGTCCATTTCTCGGCCCCAATATTCTTGGATACATTATAAAACCCATATGAAGCCCCCAACTCTAGTCCCGTTACATACTTTAAAGCATTAGCCTTTCCGGAGAAAGATTTCGAAAATGCAATTGACTTTTTTTCTTGTCCCTGTTTGTTTTTGTATTCCCGAAAATGCACCCCGTAACCATCTCCCTTCATAAGAGATACAAACATATTTAGGTCACTTGCACCAATTGAGTTTTTTGCAATCTTTGACTTCAAGAGCTCACGCTCAGGCATCCTCTCTTCATTCGATCCTGTATCGCCCGCCCCAGATTTAGCTCTCTCAATCAACTTTTGCAGACCATTTAATGAATAGTTCCTGCCCAGTTCAGAACCCTTTATAGAGGTTCCGGATGCTTTGTGAACGAATGAGATTCCTCGCCCTTCATAGCTCTTCCAGCCTTTCTGAAGAAGCGCATGGCGTAGCTCCCTTGTGCTGCTAACTTCTACAAGTAGCTTATCTATTTGCTGCCGTAGCTGAACATGCAGCTTATTCTCGGATGTAACGCCCTTACCGTCGATCTTCAACGAATCCATTTGTTTTGTTTTTTGAAGACCGAACTTCTGTTCTACGTATCTACAAAACTTGCCTGTTTCGTAAAAGTTATTACTGTCGCGATAGGAATTGACTCCGTCAATATCTACTCTATTGGCAACAATATGAATATGCTCGTGCTTTTTGTCGCTGTGCTTATATACGACCATTTGATTATTATTGAGTCCAAACCAATTGGAAAACTCAATGCAGATTTTTTCCAAAGTTTCATTATCCAGCTTTTCACCAGGAGGAAACGACAGAGATTGATGCAAAACAGGGTTTTGCACCTTACTCATTCCTAACTTCAGCGGTTCGTGAAACTCGGAAACCAACTCGTCGACAGGACATTCAATAGGACTTTCCGCCAAAAGAATACTATCGAGGTTTTGGGAGTAAATAAATTCACCTCTAATTTCATTCTCCTTTTTTGTACCACGTTCTCCTAGGATGTTATACTGAATACATCCCTTGAACCCTTTCCCAAAATTAGCCACGTTACCGATCATACAAATCAATTATTATCACTAAGCAAAGCGACACGGTGTCACTTTGCTTAGCGTTCAAATTTCCTAATTAAAGGTTCCAGTGATTGGACAATTTCCCGTATGCCGGTACGAAGTAGCTCAAAGTCCCCAAAACCATCTTCCACATAGTCAACTGCTTGCAATAGTCCGCTAAGGCGCTCAACTAAAGATGGGGCAACTTCCATCAATTCAACGGAGTGATCTACCGACTTTTTTGCAGTCGCAGCTATTGATCTGATCAGAGAAGAAGTTTTTCTAAACTCATCGCTAACCGCTATGTCTCCCTTAGTTTTAAGGGCAATCAGGTTTATACTACCGGTAAGCTTTAAAAGATTACGGATCTCGTTCCTAACCTCTGGATCAATTTCACGAGGAACCACAAATGTTTTATTAACGAGAAGCTTCCTTCTAAGAAAAGTGCCAAAATGCTCAGCTGGCCCTGTATGTTGTTGACGCAACATCAGTAACTCCTCATCAGTAAGGTAAATCAAATTTAGCTTCTTTCGGCGTTCGGACTCCACCAGTTTCGGCCTGCCCCGGCCACGCTTATTCTTATTATTTACGTCCGATCCCTCAGCAAGTACAGCTGAAGACGCGCGTGAACTATCAGTCTTGGTCGTCCGCATGAGCACTGAATTCGAATCATCCATGATAATGTTCTCTTTTTGAAAATCATGAGCTTCCAGCGAATGAACTCGCTGGAAGGGCAAGCGTTTTACATTATCGGAAAATCAGAATGATTTTTACGGTACTGTAAAACATAGCTTGCTACAAAAATAAAATAACTACAAAAATAAAATAAAAGTTAGAGACTTTAAAATCTACAATACCTGAGAATTCAGCCCAAAGAAGCCACCTGGTGATGCTCTCCCAACTATCAAAAGCAAATAAACATATACAAAACCGATAAGAAACACATCGGAATCACATAACGAACAGATAATGGGGGACAGAAATGAAAAAGTTCTTTGAAAAATCAAATTTAGGCATTCGAAAACTGCTATCTGAACAGATAACGAACACATCAAGAACAGATACATTACATATCCGCGACATAACGAAGACATATAACTTACAAATACCATTTGGCAACCCTTCTGCGAACAGCCAAAACGGAAAAATTGACAAACTGAACTTGCATTTACATTTTAAAATACCATACTTTGAATTATAGTTTTTAAAATTTCATAATTCAACAAGAAGGATGGTTGCATTGGGAAAGGAAGTACTTAAAGAAGTTCTTAAAATCGACTTCGCTGCTAATCGCCGATCGGGCAAGTACTTACTATTGTACAATATCTATTCTGAGATAATTGAGGGTTATCCGGCCCATCAGGCTGCCCAAATAATCTCAATGGATCTGGGTTTGGAAATAAAAAACTACACGATTAGAAGAGCTAAAAATGCCGCTGAAAAACAAGCTTGCATAGCTCTTGCTAACCAAATTAAGAAGTCGAATCTCCCAATCCAACAAGAGAAACCCCAACCGCATTCAAATGCAATTGACGATGTATTGAACAACTACAGGCCGGTAGGGATGGAAGAGAAAAAAAACAGCAACATCATTTTTCACAATAAATTAAGTACTAACCAATGAAAACATTTCACTTCATCGTTCAGTCCAAAGGTGGGGTAGGTAAGAGCTTTTTAACTTATCTCTTGGCTACAAAGTACACTGAGCAGGAGGATATGCTGTTTTGTGACGCTGACAGTTCCACCCAGACAAGCACAAAACAACTGAAGTTCCTTGCGGGTAATCGTTTAGCGAATATCAACCTACTCGATGAACGCAAAAAAATCGCCCGAGATAAGATTTTTGAAATTCTACAGGAGCTAAATGAGATGCCATATTCAAAGATCGTAATCGACTTTGGTGCACCTGAGTCAGAACAGTTACCTGCCCTGGTGAGCGTAGATTTTACCCCCGAAGACCTAAGGGAATTTGCTCAGTTTCTTGAAGCAAATTTCATATTAAATGTGGTGATCGCCGGTGGTACGGCGTTTGCTTCATCAGCTCAATATCTCGTGTCGATCGTAAAAGCCTTCAAAGATCTCTTCACAATCAAAGTTTGGGTAAACGAATCCACTTTCGAAGGGTTCCAAAACCAAAAAGCAGATATCAAAGGTCTCGCTGCAAAACTTAAACTCGAAGTTGGTGAGTTCGGTGACCTTAGTCAGAATGTAATCAAGACCGCAATCGTATCCAACATTGAACAGGGTGGGGGATTAAATGAGCTGTCAAATTTTATGGCTAGGAAGAAACTTGAACGAGAAATCCTAAACTTGGAAATATGAGCGATATCGACAAAGATCAGCTCACGAGAATCATCGGTAGGTTCTCAGGTAAATACGGCTTACAAATGGATGAGTTGACAGCGACAATTCTATGCGAGGTCGAAGAAACGGGTGCAGGAATAGCAAAGACAAAGGATCTGCAAATTGATAAGCTGCTTAAATCCTATCAGCCGTTTCATACAAACGATTACCGAGCAGCCTTCGCATACAGCTTTGGTAAAACGGTATGGTTGATCTTACTCGCTATGTCTATACTCATCGCTGTCTCACTCCATCACGTTAGGGAAACTACCCGAAGCGAATACCGCGAAGCAGCTCAAATTTTAAGCAGATATCCAAACGTCGTTGAACTGGAACCCGTCTTAAAGAATGCAAAAATAGTGGCAAATGATGATGGCACCTTTCTCCAATTTAACCGACCAGATAAAGGGAAGATGATTCTCGGGAGGTCGTTTGTCGTAGAAGACAAGACGAACGTGTTGATCCCCCTGCGATTCAAATAACAATCATTTACCGCGATTGACTCGCAATCAAACTTAAACATTTTAGAAATGACAACATTAACTTTTGTCCTGACAACCCCGATGTACATTCTGGGGTGTATGGTTGTCTTCATCATCTGGGTAGTGGCATATATAAGTGTTAACAGCGCCAGCTTCAAATCTGAAAAAGCCGCCAGACCAGAAGACGAATTTGATTCGCTAGGTGCATCGTCGAAATCAACAATCAGCGAGGCCGAACTTCAAAGAATTGCTCTGTCAAATGAAGCACAACTTACCGACAATGATTACCACAACCAGGAGCAATTTGAATTCACCTACAACGGTTCGGTTCAAGATTTCGGCGAAGACGAAAAAAAAAACTTGATACAATAACTGAACGGACCGCGACGGACCAAGGCGAAAATTCTAATACACACCGGTCGCATGATGACAATGAGGATGATGACGATGGTTTCGCCGCGATCATATACGAGCAACCATATTTAAACCGCGAGGACAGAGATGTAGCGGTCTTATCAAATGCAGACTTAGCCGAATTGGCGGCGATTGCAAACCAATTATCCAGAGAAGATAATGGCGAGTTAATGTCCGAAATGATTACAAAATGTAATGAGATTGACCGAAAGATTGAGCTAGACAGCCAAGCTGGAATCGACAGAGAAACTTCCCTGAAAAACTTGACCAAAAACGAAGCAAATGCCTACACCCTGTTCAGGATGTACAGCGAAGAGTATTAGTGACCTGCAGTATAAACCAAATTTCAATTCAATTTCAACCAAAAACAAGTAAACATGATTACCAAAAAATCCAAATTTTTCGCTGCCGCTGCCGTAGCCGGATTGTTTCTATTTGCACCAGCTGTATCCTTTGCACAAAATGCTGGCATTCAAGCCGGAGCAACGGCGATCGAGCAAGCCACAACAGACTTGCAAGCTTACTTTGAGCCTGTAACAAGGTTGATCTACATCATTGCTGCTATTGTCGGCCTTTGGGGAGGGTTCAAGATCTATTCGAAATGGCAGGCTGGTGATCAGGATGTACAAAAGACGGCTGTGGGCTGGGTTGGTTCACTCCTTTTCCTTTTGGCCGTTGCTGCGGTACTCCAGGCTGTGTTCTTCACCTAGCGGGACTTGAGGAGCGGTGTTCCGCTCCTCATTAAACCTATATAAGCATGATCACGATCTTATTACAACAGAAATTTCTCGGCTCAGGCCAGGGAATGGTGAATGGAAGTATAGTTGACGAGTACTTTACGACACCCTTGGTCCAGAACCTGGACACTATCTCAAACTTTGTATTCTCTGTAATTGCAATTGCAGCCTTAGTAGGAGCACTAAAAGTTTATAAAAAAATTCAAGCTGGTGATGACGATTCATCGACCGTAGCTTTTCGATGGGGAGCAGCGATCATTGTATCAATTGTAATGTGGGTTGGGATCGAAACAATCGCAAAAAATCAGTCGCAGTTGCAAGGGCAAACCATAGAATTTAGCATTAATTAAACGCTTCTAGCCATGACTCTTTCAGGGACGTATATAACACTCCGTTTGTTAATGTTAACCCTCATTGCTGTATGCTCCCTTATCGCAGGCATGAGAATCTATCAGTCTGTCCAGCGCGGGGATGAGTTCGAAGCGCCCGCAATACGCTGGGGCCTGGGATTAGTTTTAACTGTGGTGTTCTTCTACGCAGTAGATACGTTTATTTACAATTCATCAGATATCTCAAACGCTGGCGCGATTCACTTTACAGGCTTTACATATGCTGGTGAAGCATATCAAGCAGCGATGGTATTCGGATTAGTTATTGCAATCACAGGAATATTTAAAGTGTATCGAAAATTCCGAGACGGCGACGATGATGTTTACGACTTCATGCTTAAATGGTTCGGTTCACTTATGTTCCTATTCATGATGGGGTGGATAATTGACACTGTCTTAGGTGGCTAATCATTAACAGATAGGAAAATGAAACAACATAACATATACCGGGGCATAGACAACGATATTGAATTTAAAGGACTTAGAGGAAAGTACTTCTACTACGCTATTGGTGCTGCGGTGGGCATTATTTTCCTTACGTTTCTGCTTTATTTGATCGGTCTACCCACCTTGTTTGCCCTAGCCTTTTTGGCAATCGGCTTGATCGCTACATACATCGCTTCCTACCGGTACAATACAATCTATGGCAAGTGGGGAGCAGACAAACTTCCTGTCACTAGTATGCAGCCGAAATATATCGTTAGGAGGGATTCATACAATCAACTGATTCAAAACGTAACAAAAGATGGCAAAATCAAAAAACTATAAGGACATATTCCCTATCCTCGCAATAGACAAGGATAGCAATGCCATTGTCTCTGCCAACGGCGATCTAACAATCGGACTTGAAGTTACCCTACCGGAGATATTTACCCTTTCGGATGGTGACTATGACAATATTAGCGAGACGCTAGTCAACAGTATAAAGGCGTTACCGGTTGGCTACGTTTTTCACAAACAAGATTGGTATGTCGAAGAAAAGTTTGCTCCGAACCTTGAACACAATTTGTATAGCTCTGACTTAGCAAGAGAAAATGAGCTGCATTTCAATGAACGTCCATATCTACGGCATAAATGCTACATCTACATAACTGTGCCCGCCGCAGATGTGGAAAAACGCACTTCACTGAAAAGCTCACTTTTAAAAAGACACCTTGTTCCAGTCAAGCAACTAGAGATGAGCAGGTTGCAGTCGTTCGTAGAAACTGTAAACAAATTTGTCTATTTGCTTGCTTCTCTTCAAAAAATAGGTATCAAAACTCTGAAGAGAGAAGATCTGCTTGGAACCAAAAACAAAACTGGAATTTACCAACAATATGGTACTCTCTCCTTTGACGACCCAACAATAAATGAAATTGAAACGTCAAATGATGGATTTTTGCAGATAGGTCACAAAAACACTTACACGCTCACTATCTCTGAACTTGCTGATTTCCCAACAACACTAACAAATAGCGTAATCTATCAACCATACTCCTCGGACAAATACAAATTGAGGGTATCGACTGGGTCCGCGATCGGGTTAGGTTTGAACTTTAATCACATAGTCAACCAAATAATTGTGATTGGGGACAAAGACAAACTTACAAAAAAGCTAGTTGCAGAAAACAAGCGACATTTGTCTTTTGCTCAGTGGTCGTCAGAAAACCAAGCATCAATTGAGTATAAAAGCGCGTATCTCGGCGATATGTCAATGAAAGGACGTGTGCCAGTCTCGGGCCATGTTAACGTCCTTGTTTGGGATGAAGACAAAAACATTGCAATGAATAACAGAGCTACATGCCTAGCGGCAATAGCTGGAATGGACTTTGTACCTCGTGAGGCTAAAAGCGATGCTGCCGCCATTTACTGGAGTTGCATACCAGGGAACGTTGCCGAAATCGGTAAAGACAATCTATTCACTGCGTTTATCGATGAAGTTACAGATCTACTTGCAATAGAGACAAATTATAAAGACGACAGCATTAGCAACGCCGGCATAAGACTAACCGATCGATTCGGGAGACCAGTTATGGTTGACTTGTTTTTCAAACCAAGAGAGTTAAACCAGATATCGAATCGAAACATCTTCGCCGTAGGGCCCTCAGGTTCAGGGAAATCGTTTTTTACCAATAACATGGTCTATTACATGCTCTCAGGTGGTATGCATGTAAGCATCGTGGACGTTGGCCACTCGTATCGCCGTCTATGTGACTTGATGGGAGGGCGTTATATAACCTACGAGATGGACAATCCAATCCATTTCAATCCATTTTACTTCAAAGACGGAAATCCATCCGAAGAAGAAATGGATTCGATCGCAGAGCTACTAAAAGCCTTGTGGAAGACAGAGGACGACAGAGTGAGCACAGCAGAGATGAGCACGATTACAAACCTGGTATATGAGTACTACTCAGCACTACGGAAAAAGGATGAGCTAACTCGAAGGGGTGAACAAAATGGGAAGAGAATCTTTCCTTGCTTCAATACTTTCTATGAGTTTACAAAGGAAGACTATCCTAAAATCTTTGAAAATCGCGGTGGACGCGAAGAAGTTGAATTTGACTTAACAAACTTCCTTTATGTACTCAGGCCCTACTACAAGGGCGGACAGTATGATTACCTACTAAATAGCCGTGACAACATCGACTTGATGGAATTGCCCTTTGTAGTCTACGAGCTGGATAATATTAAAGATCACCCGGTCCTCTTTCCAGTTACTACAATCATGATTATGAGCAATTATGTTCGTAAGCTGGTGAAGGTAAAAGGGGTATTAAAAGCATTAATCATCGAAGAAGCCTGGAAGGCGTTAACAAAAGATAAGTTTGCGAACTTTCTGAAGTGGGCCGCCAAGACTGTACGAAAGCATATGGGCTCTCTTGCGGTAGTAACACAAGAAGTGGATGATCTCGTTGGATCGAGCATTGTTAAAGATGCGCTAATCAATAACAGCGATATCAAAATTCTTCTTGATCAACGAAACTATGAAAACAGATTCCCAGAAATAGCAGAGCTTTTAGGCTTATCTGAGAAAGAATCCACCATTATCCAAGGTGTTGGCCGGTCTCTCGACCATACGAGGCCACCTTACAGAGAGGTTGCTATTGCGTTGCGCAATAACATAAAGGTATATGGTTTGGAGACTTCCGGCGCTGGTTACGCGGCTTTTACCACTGAACGCAGCGAGGTGGAGAAGATCTATCTACTAGCCGAAGAATCTTACGGTGGCGATAAAAATAAAGCGGTGTTTGCGTGGGGTAGGGGAGAACGACCAAAAGGCACTGTGAAGGCTAGTTAACAAACAGTTAAGCAACAGTTAAACAACATCAATATGAAAACGAAAAAACGCTTGGCTATTTTTTTGATTGCAGTTCTTACGACAGTTGGTACCGTCGGTGTGCGTGCTCAAATGATCACCAACGACCCAATACACACAGTTGTAACAACTCTAATAAAGTTTTTTCAGGAACCTTCTTTTGCCCAGCTGGTGGGAAACGTCAAAAAGCTCGTTCAGATCTCAAAATTCATAAGAGGTGTTGGCCGCGGAGTAGAGCTTGCGAAAGATGCTACCGAAACTCTTAAATTGATAAACAACTACGGAACCGCATTGGCAAAAGACCGTCACTTGCTCACTTCGGAGTACAGTATGATCTCCCAAGATTTCACGGCATTTTCTAAGGAGGTTGCGGCAGTTACCGAAGAAATGGGCGAAGTTGTTCAGAGTGGTAAAGGAAGCACAATGGATGACGGGGCCAGGCTTGCCGGCATTAACAGAGCATCGGAAAAGATTAAGAGCCTCAATTCCGAAATAAGAGCTTACGTCAATCGGATTAGTTACCTCTCGCAACGACGGGCATTCAGTACCGACGATAAAATTGCCACAGCTCGCCTATACCAAATTGCGTCTGATGCTTCTACTCAAGGTGGTGGTGCAATCGATAAATTACTAGAATTTCCTGGATATACATTTTCAAACGAATACGATAACGAAGGTGTTGATTACGAGACTGAAAGAAAAATGGCTCAAGAGGCTGCATTGGTGCAACAAGAGCTTTACAAACAATATCAGTCAATGCTTGAAATGGCTGAGCTGAAGGCAAAATCAGTGGCTGCTGTTGCCATTCCCAAAATGTCTAAGGAAGGGTTCTTCGGGCAAAAAATGAAAGAAGGGATTTGCCCAAATCCTCCAATGCCTCAGGGAGATCAGGGTAAGCACTTCATTCAACAAACAGTACAATTTGACAGCACCTCCGGAGGGACAGTAATGCTTACATACGAAGGAAAAGGTGATGCGGAATTCAACCGAGCTCTCAAGCAATGGGAATATGACATGGAGGAGTTCTGCTCACCGCTTTATGACATTTATGAAAGGCAGATTGACATGGATCGAACGGCCTTTATGAAATCCGAACTAGATCCAAAAAAGATTGAACTGCAGAATTGGCTAAACCAAGAAATGGAAAAAGCCAATAAGGCAATTCAAGAAAAGTATCGTGGCCAAACAAAAACGGTGGCCAACGAGGATACAGAAAAGGAGTACTACGATCAAAAAGAACAATAGCTATGTTAGCATTTGCCGGAGCAGATATGCTCAAAATTATTGAAAACATGTACCAGGAGCAGATTACTGCAAACGGATACAACAGCAGCGTAGGTGGTGCGTTACTCGATGCTGCCAGGGGAATAGCAGGCATAGCGGGCATATGCTGGGTAGGGAGCAAACTCGCTGGACAAATTCTTCGGAATGAGGGAATCAACTTCATCCCACTCCTTCGTCCCTTTGCGCTAATTTTTCTAATAGCGTATATACCACAAGTTGCCAACCTCATTGATAAGACATTTGATGGGATTGCAAAAGTGGCACAAGCTGACAATGCGGCTATTGCAACAAGAGTGCAGGCTCTTCAAAAAAAACGGGAGGAAGCTGTTAAAAAGAAATGGCGAATCATCGAAGAGAATTCAGATGAGTACAACAAAATATATGGAGATCCCACCAGTGTAGTCCCTGGTGTTGAGACGGTTGTAAAATCATTCAACATCGCAATAGGGAAGATGACCGACGACGTAAAATCGGCTTTGTATGATTTCACTCAGTCCATGTTGGCAATGTTAGGTGACATAGCATACATCATTCTATATCTGATAAGTGTTGTCTATCGAATAATTCTAAGGGTTATAGCGCCGATATCTATTGCAATAGCAATTTTCGATGGGATGAGCAACAACTTCATCGAATGGATTGGGAAATACGTCAACTATGCATTACTACCGTGTATAGCAGGGATTTACCAGAATATTGCGGTCAAAATAAATATGACATTTCTAACGGAAATGGTTGCAAGTGGCGATATCAGTGCAACCCTACCAGGTCAAGACCCATTCGCCTTTGGCCTAGTCTATACCGGAGTCCTTGTGATCATCCTCGTGATATATACGCAAATCCCGAGCATTACAAATATGGTGATGGTTGTGGGAGGAACGTCGGGAATTGTACAAGGACTAACAGCCAAGACTGCCGCAATGGGTAGAGCTGCTTCACCTGTCGCTGCAAGGGGAGCCAGAGCTGGTGCACATGGAACAATGATAGCCGCTGGGGCTGCTATGGGTTCGGTAGCGGGGGCGGCTGTCGGAGGAGTAAGGACTGGCAGCGTAGCCGGAGCGGCCGCCGGTGTCGTTGGCGGAGCCATAGAAGGAGGTAAAGCCGCCTCAGGAATGTACACTTCAGTTAAAAACTCTGTTAACAAAGTAGGAACATG
Organism: Dyadobacter sp. SG02; assembly: GCF_900109045.1. GTDB lineage: Bacteria > Bacteroidota > Bacteroidia > Cytophagales > Spirosomataceae > Dyadobacter. The sequence goes on along the minus strand of NZ_FNYL01000018.1, from coordinate 36,082 downwards.
AACATAAACTTCCACAAAAATTCACTATTAGAGGGCTATAAACGTATCCAGTTGGAAGCCATCGTAGTGGTTTGTGTTTGCTTGGCCTTTACCGTTGGGGTAATGCTCTGGTCTTGGAAAGTATACAAGGAACGAACCAGAGAAACCTACATCCACGCAAATGGTGTCACTTTACAAATTTTAGACTCAAAAAAAATCAATAAAAATGAATGAACTACTTTCCCTTGAAATGGGCCATCGGCGCGCACGAATACTAGTTGTGTGTGTGGTGGTCGGATGTGTGATTCTCTGCGCAATATCAGTCATCATGTCATTCTACTATTCAAACGACTTCTCGCAACGAATCTACGTTGTAAATCGTGGGGTAGCGATGGAAATTATGTCTACCAATGTAATGGATAACCGAAAAGCGGAAGCAAACTTCCATGTTACGCGCTTCCATGACCTGTTCTTTACGCTAGCGCCAGATGCCCGATCCATTGAAGCAAACTTCAACAAAGCATCCTTCCTTTGCGACGAGAGTGCAAAGGTTACCTTCGATAAGTTAAAAGAAGATCAGTTTTACCAAAGAGTGATACAAACAAATACGACTCAAAAAATTGAGGTTGTAAAGGTTGATCTCAATCTCACCACATATCCATATCACGCAGTAACAACCTTCAAAGTTATCCAAGAGCGTGCTACGAGTCGTTCAACCAGGCTTTTGATGTCAGAGTGCGACCTCGTAGACGTCAATAGAAGCGAGGCCAACCCCAACGGTTTCCTCATGCGGAACTTCAAAATCACACAATCAAGTAAAGCCAAAGAGGAGAAAGTATCATCGTAAGCCATGTTTAAGCTAAATCGTAAGAAACGCAAGCACCGCCGCGGCCGAGCACAGACAGGAGTGATTATCACCGATGAAAACGCTGCCGGGTTTAGATTCGGAGCAGGTATTAAAAAAAAACTTGAGCAGACAGGTGAAAAGATTGGTACCACTCTGAATGAGAAGCAGTTCGCATTTGGTCCTTTAACCAGAAACATCATATTGCTTTTGATTCTTGGAGCTGCGTTCCTGTACTTCTCAATCGATATAATTAAAGCATTTAACCTTATTTTTTAAATGGAAAACGAACTGAAAGCCGACAAGGCAAGGCAACTATCACTGCCAAGTAAGCACATATTTGGAATATTGTTCCCACTTCCGATAATGGTTGGCATTGGCGTCTGGGGAAGTATGTCCGGTTGGATTGGTGATGCGAACCGACAACGAAGAGCTGACTACGCAATCGATCTTAAGATTCCGGAAGCAAACGTTAAAGAGCTAGATAAAGAAAAAAAATATAACCCTAATTTGTCTGGAACTGACGAGCTAAAGAATGTAGATGGCCCGGGCCTCGGTCTCGATGTGGGGAGTTACAACTCTAAGATGCTAAGTGGGCAAGATCCAAATTCTGTTGGCATCGAAGAAAATTCTCTTGAAGACGTGAGTGAATTGGAAAAAACATTCAAGTCCGGAGAGAATAAAGATAATGAAAAGCAAAGTCCATCTGCCAGAAGACAAGCAATTCGTACAACAAATCAGAGAAATCAAATGGCCTACAACCGCGAAGTATCAGGCACTCTGAAGAATATGTATTCTGATCCTGATCGAAGAAAGTATCAAAGTCAAAGCGATATTGATCCAGTTGAGCAAGCCAGGCTCGCGCAGAGCGACCGACTATTGAAGATCTTAGATCGGCAAATGTCATCCCAAAATAACCAACCATCAGCAAGCCAACGTAAAACACCAGCAATTAGGAACAGCGCGAAAAATATAGATGTACCGGAAGAAGGCTCTGAAAACGTGTACTCTGTCGAAAAATATGACAGGCAGATAGTTCGTGCAAGTTCAAGAGGGGACCGAGGTAATGCGTTCTTTGGTCTGAACGGAGGAAAATCATCTCAGGCAAGACCGGAAAAAGTAAAGGGAGCTATTCGAGCTGTTGTTCACGGGGAAGGGGATGGAATACTAGTAAAGGATGGAACAAGTGTTTTTATAAGACTTCTCGAAAAGACTAGCATAAACGTCGGTGGCGAATCCCTAATTTTACCAGCAAATACCCTTGTCTCAGGAGTTGCCAGAATTTCTGGGGACCGGATAAACATTACTATCTCAACCATTAGAGTCGATAATTTTCTCTACAACGTGAATTTGACAGCGTTCGATTTAGATGGCCGCAAGGGGTTGTATGTACCTGACATGAAAATTAAAAATCAAATCAATCAGAGTCTGGCGCAATCTTCTGGTCAAGCGCTTAACCCTTACTACCTCATGGGGGGGGGATCAGTACGCAACCAAGTTGGCGGACAGTTGGCGATGCAGGGTATCAACACATTGTCTAACACGGCCAGAAATATAGCGAGAAGAAAAATGGCAGAGCAAAAAGCTCACATAAAACCTAACTATCAGATCCTTCTTCAATCAAGCACAAAGGCACCTGCCGCCGAGCCGGACCGCGGGGACGAAGCAGATGAATCAGATATAGAATCTGGCTACTAAGACAATCTTAAAAACATCAATCTTAAAATTCGCATTCGACATGAAGAAGCTCATGCTGCTAATCTCGCTATTTTCAATTGTAAGCAAAATCCACGGCCAGAACACTGACAGCTCACTGGTTGTACCTAATTCAATACGGACGTATACAGATATACGGTTGAAAGCAAATCCCTATATGCTACCGATCGCCGCATCATCGATACGAGGAAGCTATCCGGTCGAGCTCTCGTTTGCTAAGACAACGCACATTGTCTTTCCCTCGAGGATTGTAGATTTCGACGCCGGGAGTGACGTCGTTATTGCCACGGTTCCTGATCCAGTTCAAAATATCCTTCGAGTTAAGGCCGATGTTAAAGGGTTCTATGATGAGACAAACATGACAGTGCTCACCGAAGACGGCGGCCTGTACAGTTTTCTCGTTCGCTACAATGACAATCCAGATGTCGTAACAATCAACATCAGCAACAATGTCATTGCCGACGAGATGGCCACCAAACATCTGGGAATTGGACTATCATCAAATTCATCTCCTAATGCATATGTACTCGGTGGTGGAGTATACAACGAGGAAGCTGTGAAGACAAATTGCTTGAAAGTATCAGACTACAAAGGTTTTATAAAGCACATTGGTGCCAAAAAAGACGGACTTCGCACCCTTCTCAAAGGCGTCTATCAGGAGGATGAATTGATATATTTTAAGCTGGAAATCGAAAACTCATCGCTTATGCCCTATACACTCGATTTCGTAAAGGTTTTCATGCGGGATAGGAACCAGGTTAAACGCACCGCAGTCCAAGAAGAAGAGCTCAATGTCGTTGGAATATACCCGGTCAACAACGCGCAGGTACCATACACTTCTCGAACCACAAAGGTCATAGCGATTCCTCGTATAACGTTGACCGACGGAAAATTACTTGAAATTGAGGTTTACGAGAGAAAAGGCGGTAGACACATGAAATTCAAAATTGATAACGATACGCTTTTAAGAACCAAAAACATCTAACAAGATCATGAGAGCCAAAGCTATAACCTTACTGATAATCATGGCTATGCTTCAACAAGCAGCAACTGCCCAAATACACATAAAAGGAACGAGGTTCCTCGACCTTGCCGCCGGCTTTGTTGATGGAACAAATTTTTCCCCCGGAGAAGATCAGTCGGGCTTTTGGGCTGGGGTAACCACAGGAAAGTACGACCGAAATGAGAATGCATTGCGGTTTTCACTTGAGTTTCGCCAAAAATATTACGCTTACAACTTAGATACCCTTGGAAAGGCAAAAACACTCCCTGTAAGACATTATGGATTAACAACTGGCTATCAATTTAAGCTTTTCAAGTCTAGGGACAGGGTGCTATATGTCAACCTAGTCCCTGCTGCCGGAGTCCTGTACGAAAGTATCAACAATAATGTCTCTATTATTGATGAATTCAAGGTTAACAATAAAAGTAGATTCCTACTCACCGTAAACCCCGCCGTCGAAATTGAGATTGGCGCTTTTGTTATCCAATGTCGCCAAATCTGGCACCCAAAAAGCACGATCAAACCATTCACCACAGAGTTAGGATTTTCATACAGAATCAACAGATAAAATGAAAGAAATGAAAGGGAACCAATTCATCATAATCCTTCTTGCAGCTTTGACATTATGGGCCTGTGAGGGAAACTTGGAAGTCGAGAAATTAGATAATGTAGCCCATCCTGGCTATCCCGATTATAATTTTTCTTATCGATTCCTTGACGCTGACTCAATAGTTGTCAAGAACGACACGATCTCAAAAGGAAAAAAGGCCTTTGTAGAATTGTATGTGAATCAACTGGACTTCTCTAAAAGTTCGATTTCATATACCTTCGGCTTCTCGTTGCCAAGCAACATCGATGCAAGCGTCACCTACAAAGGCACTGAGTACAGGATGGGAGATAAAATATCGATTCCTTATGCTGATTTCAAAGGGAAAGTAGTTCGTCTAAATTATTTACCGATTAGCTCTGGTACATACACCATAGCTTTGACTGCCGTCGACGAAGGAAATAATGAACGGTCTTTTTCTAAAAAGATAACCGTCAAGTAATCATAAGTTGATCAACAGCACCCAGATTTAGTCAAGCACTGATAATGTTTAGTAATATTTAACTGCGCGCACGACAGGATCGCTGTAAGTCACTGCCACTGAGGGCACAAGTAAATAGAAAAAACTTAAAAAAACTCAGTCATCGGCAACTGATTAGCTTCTTGTTAAGCGGCGTTTAAAAACTTAAAAAAACTCAGTCGCACACCGGTGTCCCAAGAGTGAGATTATGTTGAGTAACAAGTGGGCGAAAAAGCGTCTTTCTCTCTAAAGATCAATTACTTGCATTGCAGATAGGAGTTAGCTTATAGCTTTTGGGAAGACCCAACGTAAAAAACTTAAAAAAACTCAGGCAGATATTCTCCAAATCAGAACAAAAACAGGATAAATCCTATATCATGCCTAACTTGCGATTGATTCTGAGCTAAGTCAATTAGCAATGAGTTGAGATTCTGAGCGCCGGGCTGTCACCCGACGCTCTTTTTTGTTCTCGAAATATAATTTGGCCTAGCCAAATATAATTCGGGAAAACTAAATTTTTAGTTTTCAGATTCTTTTCCCAATTTGTTTCATTCAAAATTTGAGAGAGATTTTACATTTTTTGATTCTTATTTGAAGGCTCCACAAGAGCCTGATAAACAGATAATTATAAGCAAAAAAACTTAAAAAAACTCAGCATTAATGCTAAAAAAACTCAGTATTAATGCTAAAAAAACTCAGCAAAGCAGTCTTATTAACTTAAAAAAGCTCAGCATGAGGCGTTGTTTAACTTAAAAAAGCTCAGTTCGGAGCGATACAATTCGCGGAAAATTTTACTTTTTAAAAATTATAAATTTAAAATTATATAATTAGCCAATTAATTGGTTAACAGGTTATTAACTTCAAGCAAGATTAAAAAACTTAATTTTTATCCACCAAATTCTGCTATAAATTGTTGTTTCTCCTGCTTATTTTGTTAATTTCGCAAAAGGACTTAACAAAATAAATCAAGCGAGATATGGGCAAAACGGGGGATCAATCCACACAGGCTTCACTGTTTCAACTGGAAGAAATACAGGAGTTCATCAACAAAAGTGGCTCGGAGAATCGCCCACAACCCCCGCGGACTGAAACTAAGATAGTACAATCAAATGTAATTACTATGGGCCGATATGAAATGAGCGCCCTGGAGAAGAATATCATTTACATGCTGATGGCCGAAGTCAAGGCTAATGATGCCGCTGGGAAGGCTTATAGAATTTCAGGAACGAAGCTTATGCGTATGACTGACAAGCAAATCAGACCATCAGACTTCATTGCAGCCACTAAAAAATTGAACTCTCGCCTGATTGAAACCGAGGACATAAAAGGAAATTACTTCCACACAACGTTTCTATCGTCTGCCACCTACCTAAAGGGCGAAGGCATTATTGAGATAACACTCTCAGAAAAAATTCGGCCTTATTATATCGAGCTAAGAGAGCGGTTCACATCTATGCAACTCGACACGGCCCTTAATTTATCCGGCAAGTACTCTAAGCGCCTTTTTGAAATTCTCTCAATGCATAAAAGTTTCAATAATCCAGAGTTCCGAATTCCCGTCAGGGAGCTGAAGTATAAGTTGGGCATCATTGATGAAAAAGGGAAAGACACTTATGCCAACTATGCTATCTTCCGTAGCGTTGTACTTGAAAAGTCCAGGGAGGAAATCAACAACTTCGAAGGTGTTGACATCAACTTTGATTATGAGGAAATACTCGGACAAAAGGCTGGCCGTGGCCGGAAACCCGTTGAGACGCTAATCTTTAGGGTTACCAACCTGAATAAGCAGATTCAACTGAACGAAACAATCTTCACAGCGCTTACAACTGAATTTGGGTTGAGAAAAGATCAAGCTATTAAGGCCTTACAGAATTTCTCCGAAGAAGATATCCGTAAAAAGCTATACGACATGAGAAATCAAAAAAGAGACGGAAGTATAAGAAATTTAGGGGCCTATGCGGCAAAAACCTTCAACGTGAATTAGCCATGGAAGAAGTCGAAAACGGATATTTTGCCCAGAAAATCTTCGATTATTTGTCCGTCAATAATCCCGATTTACTCTCCGACCCAGCAATTCTTAGCGACCTTACTAAGAGTTGCATCGATAAGTTCATTGCTCTGGATATTTCCGGAGTAAATGTCCTTGAAGCAACTCAAATCAGTCTAAGAGAAACCCTAGACGATATAGCTTCACCATATTCCTACTTAAAGAGTTTTCTCGATTCTAATGCAGACAGCGTTCAGAGAGAAAGCGGCATCAGAATTCCAGATTCGCCATCTGAAATATATGCGGCTGCGTTGAAAAACAAGCAAGAGATTGCAAATTATGTCGCTGCTATCGAGACATCAAATACGGATTTAATCCGAAAACAAGCTAAATCACTTGCCATCGCCTTGCTACTGTCACGTAAAGACAGTTAGGGCTCTCATATGCCCATAGAAAGTCCAGTCCAATACTCACTATATGAACAAGTTTGAAGCGCTAGAATCTAATTTAGCGGCGATATCGGCTGCATTTCAAGTTAAGAAAGAGGCCCGCCGACCCACCGATCGAGAACTGGAGGTTATCAATCAATACCAAGGGTGGGGGGGGATTAACGAAATCCTGTTGGACCCAGGAAATGAACAACAATGGGCTGGAAAGAAAATGCGATACCGGCCCTACATTCAGGAGCTTCATGACTTATTGCAAGAATTTGAGCCTGAGTTAAAATCCGAGTATGTATCGTCTGCAAAAAACAGTGTGCTCAGTAGCTATTACACACCCTCGCCCGTTGTATCGGCTATATCCAAGAGCTTGGGATCAAATGGTGTGGAAATTAAAAGCTTTCTTGACCCCAGTGCCGGAAATGGAGCATTTCTGTCTGCATTCGAGCAAGATCACCGTATTTCCAGGTCGGTATCATTTGAAAAAGACTTGATGACAGGCTTGATTTTACAATCAAAGTTATCCGATAATAAAGCAATAGTCAGAAACGAAGGGTTTGAACGCGCAGGGCCTGATTTGCGTAGCGAGTTCGATATAGTGACGAGCAACATTCCTTTCGGTTCGATCCCTGTCTATGACCCTGAGTTTGCAAGAAAAGGAAAGGTCGAAGCCGCGTCTACAAAATATATCCATAACTACTTTCTATTGAAATCGATCGACTTGGTAAAACCAGGTGGATTAATTGCAATCATTACAACGAGTAACTTCGCTGACACTGCGGCCAATGAAGAATTTCGCACGAAGGCACTTGAGCAAGCAAGTTTGGTAAGTGCTGTCCGGCTTCCTCACAATCTATTTGAGGCAGCAGGCACTGAGGCTGGGTCGGACCTGATAATTCTCCAAAGAAGGCAGTCGCCCATTGGAGCTTCATCCTTTTCGGCCCATGAATCTGCTTTCTGTAAAACTGATGAGATTGAAGGCATCAGACAAAATCTTTATTTCGCAGCGAATCCGGATAAAATAATATATACCTCACAAACCAGGGGAACGGATCAATACGGCAAGGATACAAACAAATATCACCACGAGGGCGGCAGCCTCGGTGTAGCGCGCGACCTCGAACCTACGATTACAGAAGACCTGCGTTTACGTTTCGACGAAAAACTGTTCAATAGAGCGACTATACACCGTCATTCCATAAATACCCAATCGGCGAGTAAGCAAAAGCCGAAGCGAAATCATAGTCAACATAGCAGTGGCCAGTTAAGCCTGTTTGATATTTTTACCGCCCCGAGGGTGCGAGAATTTAAACCGGATAAGAATGACTCCCAACCGCTACCTGGTGCGATTGTAATGCAAGACGGGCAGCTTGCAAAAGTAGGCCCTAAATCTAACCATGGTATATATACGTTAGAAGATATCTATTTGAACAACTCACAGAAGGAGAAATGGTCCCTTTTGCTTGACATTAAAACAGCATACAGTAAACTCCTTGTTGCAGAACGAGATCGTCAAATCGAAGATTTTGAAAACCGGGAGATCCTCAATGATAAGTATGATAAATTTGTGGCCAAGTTTGGCCCACTAAAAAATAGAAATAACATTGATACAGTGTTGCTCGACGAAACCTTCGGGAAGCAACTGTTGTCGCTTGAAAAATTCAACCAGGAGCAAGGTGTATATCAAAAAACAGACATATTTAGTGCTCCCGTCCACATCGCGAAAAATCTTGCAAACGAAAAAACTCCCCTCGAAGCGCTGAGTTCATCGTTGAACAGATTTGGAAAGGTTGATCTAGAATACATTGCAGATCAAAGTCGCCAAACTCCAAATGAAGTTCGTGAGGCGCTGAGAGGAAATATCTACTTCTCTCCAGCCGAAAATGAGTTTATTATTAAGGATAGGCTTGGTTCTGGAAACGTGGTGGAAAAGCTGGAAAATTTTGAGACCTATCTCCCTACTGAAAACAAGGAGATAGAGGAATCAATAGCATATCTAAAATCCGTCATTCCTGAGAAAATTCCGTTCGACGAACTGGATTTGGGATTAGGGGAAAGATGGGTAGATCCATCTGTCTACTCCAAATTTGGTAGTGAATTCTATGGAGAGAAAATTGACATTGTCTACTCGGCAGCTATAGACGAGTTTGAGATCCGGCGGTCCGGATACTCACACAATACAAAAATATCCAACGAGTTTGCTGTCCAAGCGTCGAGACGGACGTATGATGGCATCTCACTGCTTGAATATGCCATGCTCGATACCGTGCCAAACATTACGTATACAACGACGGATGAAAATGGAAACGAAATAAAAGTACGAGACAGTGAAAAGATCAGGCTTGCAGCCCAGAAGATAGAAATTATCCGCGATGGGTTTTCCTCTTGGGCTACATCCCTTCCAGATTCAGCCAAATTTGAGATTGAGAAAAGTTATAACCGACTTTTTAATTCCGAGGTAAAGCCTGCATATGATGGATCTCACATGCAGTTTCCTGGGTTGCAGCTTCAAAATGTCGGGCTGGAGAGTTTGTATGTGTCACAGAAGGATGCAAGCTGGATGCTACTACAGAATGGTGGTGGCCTCGTAGACCATGAAGTAGGAACGGGCAAGACGCTCACAATGATTGTCACGACACATGAAATGAAACGACTTGGTTTGGCCGCCAAACCGATGATCTTAGGCTTAAAAGCGAATGTAGGCGCTATCAGCGAAACATTTCGCCAAGCTTATCCAAATTCCAAAGTCCTTGCACCTACTGACACTGACTTTACAAAGGGAAAACGCGAAGCATTGTTCTCGTCCATCGTCAACGAAAACTGGGATGCCATTATCTTAACACATGACCAGTTTTCAAAGATCCCACAGAGTTTGGGCGTACAGAAGCGGATAGTAGGCAAAGAACTCGACAATCTCGAAAAAGACCTCGAGGAATTTGGACGAAGTTCATCTGTTAGCACCTCACTTAGAAAAGGACTCGAGAAACGCAAAGAAGGGTTAAGGAATAAGCTAAATGAGATTCAAGACTCAATCCAAGCAAAAAAAGATGATATCATCGATTTCGAAAAAATGGGGATAGATTTCCTAGTTGTCGATGAAAGCCACAAATTTAAAAATTTGCTGTTTTCCACCAGACACGATCGTGTGGCAGGTTTAGGCAACCCTACCGGCTCGCAACGATCATTGAATATGTTGTTTGCAGTGCGGACAATTCAAGAAAAAAGAGGAAACGATTCTGGTGTGATATTCGCGTCCGGAACACCCATATCAAATTCGCTTACTGAATTATATCTCCTGTTTAAATACTTAAGACCTAAGGCACTAGAAAAGCAGAAGATTGATAACTTCGACTCATGGCTCGCCGTCTATTCAAAAAAATCCACCGATTATGAATATTCAGTAACAAACCAGCTTATTGAGAAATCTCGATTCCGTCAATTCGTAAAAGTCCCAGAGCTAGCCGCATTTTATGCCCAAATTACTGATTTCCGAACTGCGGAAATGGTCGGCGTGGACAGGCCTCGTGCGGTCCATAAATTAGTCAATCTTCCTCAATCGGAGCAGCAAGAACTGTTCAACGAACAATTAATTGACTTTGCAAAAACGGGAGACGGCGCGAAAATCGGTCGGGGTCCGCTATCTAAGTCCGAGGAGACTGCGAAAATGCTAATTGCCACCAATTACTCAAAGAAAGCCGCGCTTGACATGAGGCTAATTTATCCGGAGCTAAATGATGAAGAACAGACGAAAGTCTTAACTTCAGCAAGGGGAATTGCCTCTCATTATAATTCTTCAATGCATTTTAGAGGCACTCAGTTGGTATTCTGTGATTTGGGAACCCCGACTGGTTCGACGCGAGACTTTTCCGTATACCAAGCCTTAAAGGATGAGCTTGTCCACAAACATAAAATCCCGGCTAGTGAAATCTCTTTTATCCACGATGCAAAAACTGATAAGCAAAGAAATAAAATGATCCAAGATCTAAATGAAGGGAAAATCCGCATTACAATTGGCTCAACAGAAAAACTCGGCATTGGAGTAAATGCTCAAAAGCTGCTTGTAGCTATGCATCATCTTGATGTTCCCTGGAAGCCTTCGGATTTTGAACAACGGGTTGGTCGGGGCGCGAGATCTGGAAATCTTGCCGCAAAAATCCATGGCAACAATGAAATACCAAATTACATATATGCGAAAGAAAAGACATTAGACAACTTTATGTTTAATCTCTTACAAACCAAGACATTATTCATCCAACAAATTAAGAGACAAAATATTTCGGTAAGGAGGATAGACGAAGGTGGTTTGGATGAGACCAATGGCATGAACTTCGCCGAATATGTAGCACTGCTTTCAGGCAATCGTGATCTTCTGGAGAAAGCAAAGATTACAAAGCAGATCGCGGTATTGGAGGCTGAGCGAAAAATCTTTTCCAACGATCTATCATCTCAACGAAGGGCTGCGGATCAAATCTCATCCTCTGTAGATTCACATACTAGAATCACATCTAATTTAACAAAAGACCTGGACCATCTTAGGAGCCTTACAAATAATGGCCAACCGGATCTTCTTAATGGAAAACAGCACATAGACGTAGTGGGGAAGGAAATGCTAGCGTCTCAGAAAAGGATATCTGCCGACGGAAAGCACAAGATCGGCATTTTTCAAAATTTCGAACTAATCTTGAGGGTAACCAAGGATTTTAACTTTTCAACAGGAAAAGACGAATTGATCAAAAAGTGGGAGGTGAAATCCAAGAATGGCATCACGTACCTGCATAATTCCGGAAACCTGTCGACGGATAAGCCAGAAACCGCCGGACAGTATATAAATCGGGCCGTCAATGCTGAGAAAATTGTAAATCTCATCGAACAACACAACATAAAAAGGAAAGAACTCGAGAAAAACCGCGACCAACTTTTATCGGCAACAAATAAGACTTGGCCAAAGGAAGATAGACTTCGAGATCTGAAAAATGCTTTGCAGGACGTTGACAGAAAGATTGAGATGAGCATCAAAGCTGAGTCTAATGAGCCTGGACGATCGAAAAGGGAGGAGAAGAATGAGCCGCAAAGTAAGCAGCAAGTAGAGCGTACTCTGATCAAGCATCGTCTCTAAATTTTTGAATTATTGTTAACAAAATAGAAGGCAAATGCCTTCCTGATCAAGCCTGATCACTCCCAAACGGGCGTAGCGCCTCAAACATTCTATTAACAAAATCGAAACCATGTTAATCGGGATTTCTGCGCTGGTCTGAAAATATTGTTAACATTCATGATGCTGAAATCGGCATTAAACGGCCCAAAAACTAAGAAAACAGCAGAAAAAACGCTATCTTTGATATACCTAAAAGCCATAACAAAATGAATATTATCAACGAATCGACTCCCATAGCAGACCCACTGGGTTTCGACATTTTCGAAAGTATCGAGACTTTTGAGGGAGTGATGACTTCTTTGGCGGGAGTATATTTCCAGCTTTGGTTTCAAGAGCAAAAAAAGCCAGATAGTGAGCGGAATGAACTTAACGCCGAAAAATACCGCCTTCGACATAGCGAGGTACTGCGTATAAAAAAGACCTACCCAATCGGTGCCATTGCTGAGCGGGGTAAAGCCATCGTTACATATTCAAAGGAACTTCATGAAGCTAGGAGCATCTTAGCAGCTGCATGAATATTAGTGATTCCCAGAAACCCTATTTACTCTCTAAATCGGATAATGACTTGATTTTCCAAGTAATATTGGAAGAAGCATTTTCCAGTAAACAGCGTCCAAATCATCGAGTCGCATATTTTACAGCAGGGCAGCCCGGAAGCGGCAAAACGACGCTTCGCGATTTTCTATTAGAAAATGGCAAGGATAGATCTACTATTGAGATAAATACTGACAATGTTCGAAAATATCATCCAGCTTACGAACAGCTTTTAAAACATCCATCCGAATTTGCGCGCGCCGGCTATCTCGTAAATCCGAATTCAGCGGAATGGTGTGCAAGATTATCAGAAAAAGCCGCCAAAGAAGGTTATTGTGTCTTGCACGATATGACTTTCGCCGGCAATGTTGAGCTGTACATGCAAATGATGAAGCAGCAGTATAAGGCGAACGACTATCGGGTTGAGCTCCACGCGCTTGCTGTGAATCCTTCTGTTAGTCGACTCGGTATACAACTTCGATATGAACGACAGCTGCAAACAGATGGGGTAGGACGATTTGTCAGCATGGCGTCACATGACGCAAATTACCAAGCCCTTAATGGTAATATTGAAAAAGCTACGGCATCGGGAATTATAGATCATGTTTCGGTATACTCCAGAAGCATTCAGAGACAGACAGATGGAACGATCGTCAACAACGCTGTCAACCAGATTTACTCTGAGGAAAAAGCTAATATGCGTGCTGCACAAATAACTGGCGTAATGCATTCTGAACAGACCAGGCCGTTCTCGTCGACCGAGAAAGCATATTTAAATGGGCGTGTCAATCAAGTCCATAGCCTGATTGAGCTTAGGAACGGTGATAAAGGTCAGTTTTTAGAAGACTCAGCTAAGTTGCTCAGAGAAATTTCATCACAAAGGCAGCGTAGATCCATTTGAATGTTCGTTGTCTTTAATTGTTAATAATCTTTTGACCAGGTTGCTCCGGATCTGAGAGCACTGGTAATCGTTCTGGAATCCTATTAAAATTGCTGTAACCATAGTACATTTCGGGACTTATAGGTCAACAACAAAACTTTTCTCAGCCGCCCCGCTAGCTACGTGGCTCATATTAAGCACCTGCTTCCCTTTCTTCAAAACTCGAAATTTGAACTGGGTGTAATCTTGAGTACCATTATCGCTTACGTGAAGTGTAACCTTAAATTTTTGCGGTGCGCCCTCTGTTTGAAATGTATATAAAGAGTCAGGAAGTTCCTCATTTAAAAAGAGTATTTTATCATCATAGCCCTTCAATTTGGTCCCGGCTTCAAATTCCAAAGACTTCTTAAGTGCTTGAAAATTTTTCCCTTGAGTAAATTGAAAAGTGAAAGCTGGCTCCTCAGTCATCGTAGGGGAAGGCTCGTCCTTTTTGCAAGACATAAAAAACACTATCACTGATGCTAGCAATAATCTTGATTTCATTTGGCAGTTAGTTTTGTTTGTTACGAGATATGCCGACAGAAAAGGATACCCTCAATCCCTTCCAATTCAGGGTCGTAAATAAAGCAAATAGTGCAAATTGAACAACCAAAAGTACCTTTGGAAGCGGCTCATGTGAAGTTTGCCACATAACATAGAAGAAACTTTCAGTCAAGGTCATGTAGTTGAAAATACTGCGAAGCGAGTTTGAAATATATCTCATATCGACAAAAAATTTATATCCGTGGGATTATTTCGTCCTGATAATCACTGTTATATACAAATGTAATTATAAATTTATAATTATATAACCAACAACACCAAGATTATACAATTCATATATAGCATTCGATCAGAGCGATGATGAAACCCAGATAGGCGTGTTGTTTGATGTCAAATCCAAAAGGCAGTGAGAATAATTGGTAGATTTCGGACGGTTTTGACAAGAGAAGATGAGAAAATGTGCAATAGATGGGGAGACTACTTTGGGTTTTTACAAAAGATGATGAGAACTGTTTGTTTATATTTTTGCAATTAAATGTCTAATAATAAGTTAGTTGTGTTGTTTTTTAAGGGCCGAATAGCACCCGGATTCTCGTCATCTTTTGTAAATTCTCATTTACTTCTGGATTTGACATCCGGGGTCGGAGCAGCGGCGATTTCCTGCTTCTTAAAAACTTTTTCACCGACGCCTTTAATAAAAGATAATAAGCCCATAGGTATGATTAATGTTAATTGGTTACTGAATAGCAAGAATTTAATTTTAATCGGAACAATTCATTTATTCCTTCAAAAACACAGCACATTGTGGACAAGCCTTTTTTGTACGAAAGATCACATTCAACACTGAATCTCATGTTCGGTGAGACGCGTCTCAAAATGTATTCTCCGCCCCTGCGACCTTGAAACAGGCATTTGAACCTTTAAATTATAGGCCAATATTTGCTGACTTGTTTCATAAGTGACATATAAGTTGCCCGACCTGATTTTGATAAGGCATTCTTCAAAGCCGGACAGACTGCAATTCTCCGGAAGGTAGGCATTGGCTTTTTCGCGAAAATAACAGCTGATGCGCTCAACAGAGCATATGCAATCCAGGACTATGATTTTCACAAAAGGGTCCCGGCTTCGAACCTGCCGAATTGAAGTTATAGCGGTCTTTTCCGAACAGTCTCCCAAGCCAATGATGACAATATCTACATGCCCCTTAGCGTGACATTTTAAATAGTCGCGGGTAGTAGAGAATTCACTGATCTTGTAACGTTGGCCGAAGCTTTCGAGCAAGCCTTTCATTCCATAACAAAGTATGGGGCTCGGCTCTATAATAGCCACCGAGGTTAGCTCGGCATCAATGATTTTTTGGTGCATACTATTATTGGTCTTAAGCGGTTTTCCCGGTTACGGATATTGGCTGTTACAGCGTGGAAGCAGTAGGTAAACCTACTTAGTTGCGCGGAAAATGACAGGGGTAAATTCTGCCAATTTTACGTGAGAATCTTGTCATTGATCTTCGGAAGGGCTTTTCAATTAGGGCTCTGAGTCCGGCCACCACGTTTACGCGAAGGATTACATGCAGAAACAGAGGTTCTTAGCTCGGTATGTTATAATTAAGCCGTATTTGACACAAAAAAATTACCAGGCCGTTAAACCCGACCCGGCATAATGTGTGTATTTATTAAAATTAAGTGGAACCTATTTTACAATCATAATATTCTGTGATTCGCTGAAACCAGCCTTATAATATACTTTAACCGAGTATGTGCCAGTGCTGAGCTTTAAAACATCAACAAAGTTATTCCCTATTGACTGTGCCGTCAGCACTCCTGATCGGTTATAGATTTCGATTTTTGATACCTCCTTTTCGCTGTCCGATTTAACCTGAATCTTTTCCGATGCTGGATTAGGGTAAACGACCAACCGGGCGTTATTTTTAAAATCCAGGTTTAGAATATGGCTGTAAGCAAATGTTTCGTCACTATCGATCATTTTAAGACGGTACAGGTTCTGCCCATGTAAAGGCGCGGTGTCCAGAAACGAATAGCTGAATAATGCTGAGCTTTCTTTTGCGGCCTGTACGGTACCTATTTTTTCCCAATTTTTCCCCTGACTGCTTCTTTCAATTTCAAATCGATCGCTATTGGTCTCCGAAGATGTCTTCCATTCCAATGCCCCGGCATTTTCTCTTTTTTGGGCATTGAATGATACTAACGTGACCGGAAGTGCCCCTTCTTCATAGGTGTAGACAACACAGGCACCGGCACTTACGTAGGTTCTTACGAACGTTTCCAGGTTACCGCTTCCTGTTATAGCAACCGAGCTCTGAGCGAGTGTTGGTATAGTAAACACATCATTGCCCGAGCCGACGAAATTTGTCGCGATTATAGCCGCATTATTAGTACTTCTAGCCGGGCTAGTATTTGCGAAGGAATACCTGTTGAAAAATGAAATCCCCGATGTCCCATTGTAATCTTGGTCACCATCGTAGTCCCCAAGAGTTCCACCGACAGTTACATCGCTGTTCATAACCAATGACGCCGGGTTTATTGGTATTGTCATGGTGACTTTTCCGGCAGCCGTAATGCTGTACCCGGCGGCTGTGGCGGTATTTTCTACTCCAATAACCGGATGATACACTGCTTCCGCTGCGAAGATTTTCACATTTAATGGGACCGGGGTTACTGTTGATTTGGGAAGCATCAAGTTTTGGCTCCATTCGGTAGTAACCGATTCTTTTTGGGTACAATAGGTAATGGTATTTTCTTTCGCAACGAGTCCCAGGCCATATTCCGAAATTGTCTGGTTGTCGGCAACCGAAAACGGCGCCGTAAGGTTATCTGCGTCGGCTGCACTATTGATAGTATTATCTGCGCCCACCCGTTGCGATGCGGCTGTGAAGCCGTCCGTAGGATATACGTACTCAATCATGTAAGTCCCGGCATTTGCATTCAGGCTATATTCTCCATTCTCATTACTCAAAGCAGTCGAAACGACCTCTCCTGTGTCAACCGTCAAAAGTTTCACCAGTATTCCAGCCACTTTTGTTTCAGATGGTGCTCTTAATCCGTCGCTTGGTTTGCTGTCTTTCCAAACCACCCCGGTAACCGTTCCTGTTAAGGCTGGTGTTTGAGCGTATGAAATACTACTCGTAACCAGTAATGTAAGGGCAATAACCTTTTCTGTAAAATTTACTATTCTCATTGTTAATGTAAAATTTAAATTCAATTCGCTCTCGCCCCCGTGTAAAAATACTAACATGGAAAGCGATGCAAATTTATCCCTCCAAAGGCTGGGTATACCGAAAGGAATTTGTCAAAAAGGCAGTGTTATTTCGTCAAAAGGCAGAATTTTGCAAGCAGCAAAATCATGGACTTGGTTCTATACTACAAAACATTGTATTATTGATATTATAAAATTGTCTTTTTATAAGTTGCACTGAGGTTAAAGATGGAAATCCATATCGAAGTTATTTCGAACGGTTTCAATGATAGCTATGACATCCCCGATATTTTTCCCATCTGTCGTTTGGGCTACGCATTGCACCTTAAACCTATTACCTGAGCTTTCTTGCAGGCGTGCGTGCAACTCTACGGTCTCGCCCGAGAATGCCAGATTTTCAGCCAGAAGTGTGCTCTCCCGGACTAATACCTTCAGTGCGCGATCCCCTGTGAGATGGTGAATATACATGATAATCAAGTCAAACACGGATGCTACCAGGATCGCCACAGGCAGCGTCGGGAATTTGGGAAAGTGGCCTTGACAGTTTTTACTAGTTATTTCGCGCAGCCAGGCCGATGCCCCGGTGTCCGATATGCTAACATCGGCAAGAGGGTTTTTAGTCGTGTAGGGGTTGTCCCGCCCGAAGTCACCTGACGGGGTGCCGGCATTACCGCAAGTGTATATACGTTCAAACAAGCTATGATGGATGACGTGATAGCTGACATCTATTCCACAAATGAGCTGATGCTGGTGGTTCAACAGGCAGGCGCGGACACAGGCCCCTCTTTTTCCGAATGAAAGGCACTCTGCCATCACTATCAACTCGTTTCCGATCCAAAAGGTATCTTCCGTGCCCCGGGTGAAAGTCCCGGTATTTGCCAGGTAATAATGCTTTTGTTTGACAGGGTTTGCTACCGCGCAGCACACTGAACCCAGAATGGCCATATGCCGGCTTGCTTCGGATGTTGAAATGGGGAAAACTTCATGCCCCAGAGGCTGCTCGGTCCGGATCCTGGCAACGGCAAAGTTGCCAGGGCTAACGGCAACATCTTTCAAGGCATAATACGGCGGAAGAACGTCGATCAGTTCGAATATTTCATCGCGTGATAACGAGGTAAGCTGGCCTATGGGCTGGGCCAAATCAATAGACCTGCTGCTAAGGTCCATCAGATCGAGGTTCCTGATAGTTTGAAGACTTTCCATCGAATTGAGATTGCGTTACTGATACAGAATAAGTTCTAATGCAAAAGTGTATTAATTCTACAATTTGTATGCAGTTGAATCTTGCCAATTAACAGTAGCTATCTTGTCAAAGCGCCATTTTTCGCTTCTTTGATGTAATTCAGAAAGGAATTCGCATATTTATAGCTGGTATGGTTGGCAGTTTCATGTTTAATCTTGGTGGATTAGTACGGTTTTGCTTCCCCTACCATTTAATTTCATCGGTTATGGATACCGTGTACAGCGTATCTGTCCTTCTGCCTACCGTGGCGAACAGATAAGTATCCCTTGTATTCCACTGTTTCGCCGTCGATTACCGACTGTTCTTTGACGGATAAGATGATGTTATAACCCGTAGCGGAAAAATACATATCAAATCCGCTACTGCTCTTTACGGTCATCGTGTAGCTTAACGGCACCATTTGCCCCTGGTCAATGTAAACAGCCCGTTTTAACGGATCAGCCGTAAAGATGTACTGCTTTTGCGACAAAGGCACCTGTTGTAATGCAAAGAAATATCCTGCGTCCGCTGTTTGGTAAAGTTCATCGATACCGGGACTCGAGGTGGTTTTGACCGGCTGAACCAGAGGGGAAAACGAGGCGATCAGACCGAAATAGGCAATGAAAATGTGAAGCATATTATTTAACATTAAAAACAGTAGCAGGATCAGACCTGCTACTGCTTGTATTTTTAAAATTACTGTCGGAATGGGCTATCCCGGATTTCCAGAACAAAGCAGGCGAAACTGACCCAGTCTTTATCAAGTAGTTTCGAGTAATACACATCTAAAACGATAAAGTGGGTGAAACAATAGCTTTACCCCCTTTATAGTTCTGAATTATCGATTTCTATTTCACAACAAACGTGCTCGTCTCGACTTCTCCTGTTGCAGACTTAACACGTAGCACATACATGCCAGAAGCAAGCTTACTTACGTTTAGCTCACGGCTCATTCCCATCTTGTTCTGCAATACCCGCACACCACTTAGATTGTACACTTCGGCATGATACAATCCGGTGAATGATACATTTATTGTCAGCCTACCGTTAACCACAGGGTTTGGATAAGTGGTCATAGTTTGCTCAGGTTTACCAGCCAGAAGTGAGCTGATGCGACTATATGCAAAAGTACCATCCAAATCTATCATCTTCAGACGATAGTAGTTAATTCCCTTCAATGGTGTCGTATCATCGAATTGATATGTTATTTCAGCATTACTATTACTGTTCTGCGATTCGACATGTCCGATTTTCATCCAGGTGTGGGAGTCTCTGCTACGCTGAACCTCGAATCCTTCGCTGTTTGTCTCATTCGACGTCCTCCATGTAAGTTTCACGGTCTGCCCCTCCGGATCGCTATTAAAGCTGATTAGTGTTACAGGAAGTGCAGATTCTGTTTGAATGATATAAGATACCGGTTGACTTGTAACTCCTGCCTTATCCGTAATTGAATAAGTAAAGCCAAATTCGCTACCCGCCATTCCTGCACCATTTTCTCCGTAGATCACCAGGTTGTTTACATTAAAGTTTGGAATATCAGTATCCCCTGTTACTTCTACCGGCCCAGATCCAAAATCGTAGTATACTTTTGTATTGAGATTAATCGCTTCAATCGTGAACGTAGTGCTTGTACCTGTATTACAATCCCCTGCACTTATGCAATCTTCCCTGTCTGAGCCTGAAAGCGACCCAAGAGTCGGATATGTTGTGATAGGGGGAGTACCTACAAGAGCCGTTGAATTTGCAGGAATGGCCTGATAGCCGGTTACAGGAGGAAATGTTCCAGGAGGTGTGCTACTGAAAGCAGAGTTGGCTACAATATATGCCTTAGGATCAGCAACCGGCGGAGTTTGGATTCCAAAGTTAACAGGATTCAAAGACGTTGTGCTCAATGGTAATGAACTCAGACTACCGACATTTATTGAACCTGTGTTATTTGTGGGAAGAACAGAAGTAGTACCGCCGCGGTTGGTTCCAGTATGTTGATAGCCGTTCTGAGGGGCACCTGCTGCAACAACCGCACCGACAGCCTGACTGCTATTGGTCAATACCACTGTGAAATCTCCCAGTCTCGTCAATTGATCGCTCCGCAGAGAAATGTTGTAGGTACCGTCTGCATTGACGGGCACAGATACAATGACCTCACCTTGTGCGTTAAGCAGATTTGCCCAGAACCCGTTGGCCGTTGCATTTTCCCCGCCATCAATGATTCCATCACCATCGGCATCTATCCAAACATTGCCCGGAATCGAGATCATCCGTTCTATATTGATTAGCTGGTTCACCACAATTGGCCCGCAAGCAGAACCACTATAATTGTAGTTAACCCTCAATGTTCCACCATTAGGAACCGTAGCCACACCTGTGGTTGAATTGATCGTTGCGCCGGTGGCCGTGGTAAGGCTTGCATCGATGGAATAAGTACCACCGGCAGGTATCCCCACAAATGTGGCAGGCGTTCCGGCGATATATGGCCCCGCGGTAGATACTGAAAGAGAAACATCCGTGGTAACGGCACCACAAACCTGTACCGCACTGGTACGGAAATGGACGGTATTATCAGTCACATCCGCATCAATATTGTCCCCCATGCTACCATGTATGCGGTGCCCCATGTAACCGAAATCATCCTCACATTCCCGTAACATCATGGTGGTGTGTCCTCCTGTCTCTAACGAGATAATTTGATCGTTGGAATAGCCGGACTCAAAACTTATAGGCTGGCCAGGATCGACGGGCGTCGCGCCGCTTACGCTGGCATGCACACCTCTTCCTAAAGCATAACCACCTTCTTCTCCCCAGTTATATATCTTTTTCCCATTCGTCAATACGTTGATAAAGCCGTAAATGGAATCATGCTCATTGGGAGATAACCATTTGATATCGTTCATGACTGCTCCCGAAGCCGATCCGTAACGAGGCTGAACCCAAGTTGATTGATCGGTGGCAGAAGAACCTTCAACCCAGGCAGGATCCCAGTTGCCCAATTGCTTTTGGGTATTTGAACCCAATGCGTATAGATTTCCATTCTCGTAAAGTACATAATATGTTTGGCTTAGACCTGCATTGGTTGCGCCCACCATCTTTATGTTACCTGTGGCACCCGAGGGGAGTGCCATTGGAACCGGACGATTCCTTGACGCGGCAGAGGTGGAAATACCATTCCATGTATTTACGCCCCATACCCAAAGCCCGCCTGAATTATCCAACGCTATCAGGGAATTTCCCCCTGCACCTCGTGTGGCAACTATTCCACTCAGATCGCCCCCACCTGCCGTCGCATCCTTTTGAACTTTCGCCCAAGTAGTGTTGCTTCCTCCCGGCCCACTCAGCCAAGAATTTTGCGCTAATACATACACATTGCCTTCATTACAAGTCGTAATAACAATATTCCGTAATCCAACATACATCATTTTTACGTTCGAGGCCGTTACCCCGCTTGGCAATCCAAGACTTAACTGTTGAAATGGTGTCACGCTTACAGCAGCTTGTCCGGTTTCAACAATAACATTATCGATATTTGTAGTAAGAGATGCATCTACCACTGCGCCGGCCCTGCCCCACACCCAAAGTTTGTTATCATCAGTGAGCATAACAAACTGCACATTATTACGGCTACTACTACCCACACCTAGCTTCAGAGGGGTACCTGTCAAGCCCGGATAGTTGGTAGCGTTAACCGCAGTGGGTATCATGTGTGCGCCTGCACCACTCGCCTGGGATAGCTCCCCCCAAACCTTAAAGGTTCCGTCGATATCCCTTACACCCGAGGAGTGCCAGGCTGACACATAGTTATCGTATTCCAAAGTAGCAGCTGTGGTTGAAGCGTAGCCAAAATTGCTGTAATCCTGACAGCCAGACATACCATAACAGCCGCCCTGGGCGAATACCCTTGTGTTGCCGCCAATGATGACCATTAAAAGGGTGGTGCTTAATACAAAATTCATTTTCATGATCGCAGCAAGAACGAGGCTGCCGCACCTTGTGCTTAGAAGATTGCCGGATTTTTTAATGTTTACCATAGCATACATCGATTTAAGTTAAACATATTTTGAAGTGCACTCGAGAAACCACTGTATTACCCTCGGGCAGGATTGCCCTTTGTTGATGTTGGTATTACCGCTCTGATTCGCAATGCGGTAGAAACTATGTTTATGAACCGTCCGTTACCGGACTGCTATCCAAACCCGGCCGCCGGCGGCTATCCCCTATTAGGGCTTTATTCACCGTAAGCGATACCGTAAAGGCTAGCCAGAAACCACCCCAGGGGTTGATTTTAATGAATGGGGCATCGGTCAAGACCCTGTGCATCAGGATCGCCCAAATGGTCGAGAACAGAATGGCGATCAGGATCTTGAAAATACCGGATCTGTAGCCGGCCAGGGCGGTTATCAGCGTGCCTGCAAGGATTACTACCGCCTTGACGAATATTGCCATTTTGACTAATTCATTCAGGGAGCCTACCGCCCAAAACCAAAGCAGAAACGTTTCGATCAAAAGGAGCATAGCGCGGTGACCGGCCCTGATTTTTTTAAAAAGATTCATTGTAAAGAATGGTAGAAGTCAATTATTCGAGATGGTCTGAATGGTTTGGTACCTGCCTCCCTGTGATTAAACAAGGAAGCAGGTACTTTGGGGCTGGTTATAAGTAAGGGCAAATTGGGGTAGTTATTCGCCCGAGTTCAATCAACGGCCGACGACCATTTTGGTTTTCGAGTGGCTTCCGTCCTGCATTTTGATGTCGACAATGTAGGCACCTGCCGGTAACCTAGATACGTCTATTCCGCGTGCTGGCATGCCGCGCTGATCAATCACCATGCGTCCATCAAGATTTAGCACCACTATCCGGCTTACTTTCTCAGCTGGCAGGTTCTTAATAAATAATGATGTTGAGACAGGGTTTGGATACAAGATTACGCCCGCCCCAGCTTCACTACTGACCGACCGGATCTGGCTGTAAGCAAAGCTCTGGTCAAAGTCGAACATTTTCAAACGGTAATAGCTGGTGCCTTCGAGCGGGACCTTATCAGCAAAAACGTAGTCAAGTTTGCTGGTACTTCCCGTTTCAAGCGACTTTGAAGCCACAAACCCTACTTTCGACCAGGCCGATGCATTGGTGCTGCGCTGTATCTCGAAGCCCATACTGTTCTGCTCGGTGGATGTGGCCCACGCCAGGTTTACAGTCTGGCCTTCAAGTTGAGCCTGGAAGCTGATCAATGTTACCGGCATCGGGGCTTCGGTCTGGATGGTGTAACTTGCCGCGGCGCTGGTGGCACCTGCCTGATCTGTGATCGAATAGGTGAACCCGATCAGGTTGGCGCCCGTACCGCTACCGACTACGCCATAGATCATCAGTTTGGCGACCTCGAAGCTTGCGATACTTACCGGCCCGCTTGTCACGTCTATCGGCAAAGGCCCTGTGCCGAAGTCATAATAGAGCTGGGTAGTTGGTGAAATGGCGTCGATATTGAAGGTGGTGCCACTGCCCGTATTACATTCCCCGGCCGGACAATCTTCCGGGTCCGATCCGGACAGCGAGCCGCCGGAAGGGTAACCTGTAAGGTTTGCCGACGATGCCTGGATGGCCAGATAAGCCGGCACTGCCGGGTATGAAGCCGGGGGTACCGAACTGAACGCGGCATTGGGTACCGTGTACGATTTAACATCAGCGACCGGCGGCTGCTGGATACCGAAATTGACACTATTACTATTGACACCGACGGTGAATACAGGACTGATCCCATCGACTGGGGCCTCGTTACCGGTGTTCTCAGCGCCATTGAACTCACCGGTATTGATCCATCCGGCTGGAAGGTTTGGTTCAGGGGCTTTGGCACCTATACTGCCACTGGTTGTACTCAAAACGATCGTGTAGTCGCCTGGCGAGACGCCAGTAAGCTGGTAAGTTCCGTCAGGGTTTACGGCGTTCACGGCGACGACATTTCCATCAGCCCCCACCAGGTTGGCAAAAAGTCCGGAAGGAACTGTATTTGCACCTACGGAACTATGGTTGACATTGTCTGCATCCGGGTCATGGAATACCGAGCCTGAAACGAGTGTTCCGGTAACAGGGCCGGTCCACCCGATCGCGTAGCTAGCAGGTGCGCTTACCGAGCCGACCGCATCGTGGACGGAATAGCTGAATGCAACGTCACTGTAACCCGAGCCTGTGAACTGGAATTCCAGTTTTGTGGGGTCATAATTAGTAATCAGCATCCCAGGTGTTGTGACCGGCGCTCCGTCATAAATCAGCGTACCATTGACCGGTAAGGTATTGATGGTAACGCCATACGGGGCCGTAGTGCTGTTCAACACTCCCCCATCTGGGTCGTTTCCGGTCAGGTTCGCCGGGGTATTCCCGGAATTAACATCCCCGCCAAGGCCCAACTGAATAGTAGAATTGGCTGCCGGAGTAGCAGGTAATGTAAACGATTTAACATCAGCCACGGGAGGCTGCTGGATGCCGAAATTAACATCGGTACTGTTGACACCGACGGTAAATTCAGGGCTGATCCCATCGACCGGGGCCGTGTTGCCTGTATTCTCCGCGCCATTGAACTCGCCGGAATTGGCCCATCCCGCAGGAAGGCTTGCAGCGGGCGCCTCAGACCCAACTGTCCCATTTGTTGTACTCAAAACAACGGTATAATTCCCTGCTGCAATACTTGTGAAGCCGTATATGCCAGATACATTAACGGGCGCGACAGCTGCCACATTCCCATCGGTACCGACAAGATTGGCAAAAAGGCCGGAAGGTACCGTATTGGAGCTTCCCGTACTGTTATTAACATTTCCTGCATTCGGGTCATGAAATACATTACCTGTAATCGAAGCGGTCAAAAACGCGTCCGGACAACTGGCACCATCGTTGTTACTTGCTCCTCCAGTGGGGGCGACCGATACCAGGGTTGCGGCATTTGTTGTCATGTCGATTTTGTAGTATCCCCCCAGTGTATTGGCAAACACATAAAAAGTATTTGCTGTTTGGTCGATAAAAGTGGAACCAAAAGCTATTTTTTCATTATTCTGTATCCCCCCGCCCGCAACGGTCGCAGCGGCGATTGTTACTTGTCTTGTTACCGGATTTATCGTAAACCTTCGGTATGCATTCGTTGTACTTTGTGCGTCAATAATGCCATACAAAAGTCCATTTGAAGAATTGTAGACAATGTCTGAAATATCCAGGCTGGCAGCACCTGTAAAGGTGTTCCCGTATGGAGCAGCATCCAATACATAAGAGGCAGTCGGGTCCACCAGCTGCAGGTAAGTCGCCGTTCTGGCAGGATTAATGTCAACTACAAAATATCTTGCACCTAATCGGCTGTAGATAAACAAATAACCATCTCCAAAAACTTCTCCCACGTTGTAGTATTCGCTGACTGTCGGAGCGGGCAAATTAGGAACTGTATATGTTTCAAGCGCAGCATTAGACCCCACCTTTACGACCTGGTTGGTGAGCACATTCATCCCCCAGATATAGTTGTCCAAAGTGTTGTAACCTATGGAATTAATCCTGGCCGGGAGCGCGCCCATAAGCGTTCGGGCGCCTGTCGCTACATTGTAACTGTAAAGATTCGAGTTTCCTGTATTAGGTCCGCTTACCTGATAGGCCAGGTTGGAACAGTTGAAAGGTGTCAGACAATCATCAAGGCTTACCACCTGTGTAACCGGCAGGGTCACACAGCCTCCGATCGATCCGATGTACCGGGCAGTGATGGGATAGGTTCCGGTACCTACCTGGAATGCAGGATTAGCCTGATAATTCACCCCATCGATACTATACTCGAATTGACTTCCCAGCGGGGAAGTGATCTGGAGTGTCTTTGTGGAGCCATTGCAATTCCCAAGCGCTGTGACCGGGGTCGTGGGCGTAGCCAGGCTGAACCTGATATCATCCAATGCCAAATCATTTCCTTCCCCCCCAATATTATTATTGGAAAGAATAAGGTCTACCTCACCCAGGGTGGCCGTAAAAAGCAGTTGCGCTTCTGCCCACTTACCGAACGAGGTGATATCCCCGGTGTTGTAGCTGGCCAGCACCTGGCGGGTAACCGGGTTAACCACCTGAAACAGAACGTTTGGCTTGATGGTGGTATTACTGATGTTCATCACCCACGCCGAAAAGCTGTAAGCCACACCCGGCAGCAAGCCGTTGAACCTGCGGGTAAAAAAGATACCCTTGTCATAACTGGCATTCACCAGCATCATACGTCCGGTGCCGTCGCCTGCTGTGTGGTCTTTAAAATTACCTCCTTTTGGTCCAAATCCTGGCTGGACGCTGTTACTGGCGACGGTGTAATAACCATCCCGGATGGTTTCTCCTTGAATGCCCAGGTAATGGTAGTTAGTCTGACCAATAAGGGCAGCCCCAACTGTGGGCTCGTTGCCGGTGCCGAAAGTTTCTAGGTAGGCTGTCGAAGCGCAATCATTTCCGACAGTAAATGTCTGTATCAGCTGATTTTTGTAAACTACATGGACAACTTCCCCGCTTTCAACATTTGCGGTTACTGTTCCATTTGGAATATCGATTGAGGTTGTGTTATTATTGGGATCATAAATATCAATCGCCCCGAGGGCCCAGCCAGAAACGGCATTTTCAGTAATGGTGTAAGCACCATCCGAGGGAACCGGGATCATCACAACGTTTGAGGCAGTGGTTTTTATAGGTTCGTCGTCTATCCAAAAGCCATCCGGGGTCCTGGTATAAATATTTCTGTATGCCGTGCCCGTAGGATATCCTCCACTGGTCCACATCTGCCCGTTCGATCCGCCGGTAATGTTCTGGCCCTGGCGACTTGACGGTTCCTGGGTCCATGTACCTCCCGCAGCGTATCCACCATTATACCTGTAAACGAACACCCCATCAAAGATCGCTTTGATTGCATAGATAACCCCGTCCTCACCAACTGCGACATCCGTCGCGGCTGTACCCGTATTACCTGGATCGCCCAGGTTCCGGACATTGTCACCATTGAAGTTTGTCAAATAGACATTGCCGTTAGTAGGCGAAAGCGATGCCGAGACCAGATCCCCGTTCGGTGCGACGTCAATTCTGGACGCTTTGACATTGTTCATTAAATTCCATGTACCCATAGAAACAATTTTTTGATAGACATCGCCCGCATCGCTTCCCGTAGCTCTTACATGGAATACCCGGTTAGTGGTTTTGTCCATAGCCACATCGCCGGCACGGATTGCTCCTGTATTGTAGAAGGTCGCCCCATCGTAATAATATGCCAACCCAGAACTATTGCTGTGAATGTTTGCATTGGCCGGACCACCGTCTATATTTATACCGGAGGCGCCACCGGGTAACAGTTGCCAACTGCTTGAACCGGCGTTACGATAATAGATTGGTGCATCCGCTCCGCTGCCCATTATCGCCCATAATCTTCCGTTGTTGGTTGCCCCAAGGTCCCGGACATTGTTGTCAACATGTCGGTCGTTGAGCGTATAAGTTTGATTAAAACCACCCGGACCGGTTACCGTAAAATTAAAATCCGGGCTTGAATTTTCATCCGTAGCATTGTGATGAAGGTAAATATAACGCTGTTGTCCCCAGGCAAAAGATACGCTTAGAACAAGGATTAGACTCAGTAATGCTTTTCTTGACATCGGACTGTAAAAATTGGCGATTTCCATTGCGACAATATTTAGGTGAAGTGTACATGTAAGTTGCAGATGGCGCTCATCAAGGCCTGTTGAAATTAGGACAGGCAGCTTGTACTTATCGCCGACCTAACGGTAAGAGGAGAAACATACCGACAGGCGGGTGTTAATGTGAAGAGCTGTATTTGATGGCCGTATAGCTGCGTACCCTGATCTTTTCCGCTTCGGTCAAATCGCGTTCGTAAGCGATCAACTCTCTGATCAAACCGTTTCTTACTTCAGGCTGTGAACCCAAAATAGCCCCGTTAGCGTGCTGAGCATACACAGCTGAAAACGTTTGCGTATTTGACCTTGTTGTACCATTCTGGCCATGCTTAATACCAGCAGTCCCTACAGTATAGGATACATCATTCAAATACAAACGTTTAGCCACCACCGCTGGCAAAGCCGGGGAGGCGTCCGAGTAGGGGTAGGTAAGCGCATTGGTCCCCGATCGGGTGAATATGGGAAAATTAGCAGTGGTAAGATTGGCTGTTGTAGTTGTAGCGCCAAATCCAAGAATGTCCGCATATCCTCCCACCCCGCGATCCAGATTCACCGTGAAAATCGAACTGTTGGTACCGTTTGCCGAGTAAGGCTTGCCGACCGGGATCGCCATGAAGCGGACGTCGCTGCCAGTTGTACCAAAGTCGCCAACCATGTTGAAGTTGTACTTCTCCACCCCTGATGCCGGGACCATGAACGGCTGCCGGCTTGCATTTGTCTGGGTAAAATTGTTTCCCGAACCGGACGCATCCGTCCAGCTGGATGGGGTGAAGGTCTCCAGCCTGAGCCGGATTTTCAAGTTGGCCGAGACGCCCCCTGGTGACTGCGCCCGGGCCCCTGACAGGCCGAGCATTGTCAGGGCAAGGATCGCCAGGCCACTGCGTAACTTTTTTTTCATGTTATGGTTAGTTAAATAAAAAAATGCAAGCTAGCTCCGCATGGCGGACGGTAGTGCCGGCGGGTTAATGGTAAACCGAACGAACCTGCTCTCTACCAGAGTAAGTGTATATAGCGAAAACAAGGGCAAAATAAATCCAGGCATACAAAGAACGGTTCTCTATATACGAATCACTTTCGGACTTTCTTAAAATTCAGACTTGGGCAATTATTTGCCCCGATGTATTTTGGTTTTAGACATGATGAACTTGTAATTTGACAGCGGTGATTCCAAGGCAAGGCCTTTTGTCGATATAGTTTCAAATCGTCAAATAACTTCTATTTATCCGGCTTGCAAATATTTCTATATTGCTTACAAACCGTGCATAAATATCTTGTCAATTTCACATCCATTTTTGGTCAAACTGATTTTTTTCAATGAATTCCAGGATTTAAGGCGCGATCCTATGTCATTTCTCTTGAAAAACTTCAAAGGGTGCATCTTGTTTTTTTAAGACCCTGGCCAGGTCTATAATGTTATGCACATTGGTTTTTCTATAAATATTCGATTTGACAGTGCTTATCGTCGAACTGCGTCTGTCCAGGGTGTGTGCGATCTCGGAGGTGCTCATGCCCCTGATCAAACACCCGGCCACTTTTATTTCTAGGCCAGAAAGTAACTTGGCCTGTGGTTGCTTTCTAAGGGTCGATTTTTGGGTAATGAGCTGATAGGCAATTTCGCTATTGACATAGTGTAGTCCCACCGCCAGTGAATTGATGCACATATCCAGGTCGCGCGCATCGAAATCCTCGGGCAGGTACCCTCCAATACTTTCCTTGAAAAAGGTGAGAAGGAAGTCGATGGATTTACGGTTATCGTAGACGGCTATCGCGGCAAGCGGGCTGTACCGCCTCAGGCGGCTGGCCAGGCTAATGATTTCCATATCCGAAAGGACCGTGCCGGAAATAAAGATGATCTCCGGGGCGCGGTCAGCATAGTTTTTTTCCAGTTCCGTGTAATTATCCACCTCAATAATCTCCAGGGATTCCCGTGTCTGGATCAAAGTTTCCCTGAAACCTCTTTTGAATATGGGGCGAGGGTCGACAATGGCGATCAGGTCTATATTGGTGTAGGTGGGTGACATTTTCATTTTATCAAAATAGATTTATTGTTGTAAAAGATAGCCAGCTAACCAGCTCAACCGGGAGAGTAGGCACAGCCGTTAAAGCGATGAACCAGAATTCAGAGCTATTCGATATTGGAAGCCCTACTGTTATTTACAAACATCGAAAAAAGTGGAAAAATGCAGCCAACAGAATCTTGTCAATTACTGTTATTTATTCAGTCAACGTCATTAAGAGAAGGTTTTTGGGGCAATTTTTTGTAAGCTAATAGACAAAGGCCGAACACACACGAGGTTGAGTTGGTAATATCCTTCACCCCTTTTGCCGTGTCGATATAGAAGTAAGCTTAGGAATCATCGTATTATTTCGATTAATAAACAGTCGTAGTGGAAAATAGTTTCATGTATTCACTGCCTTTCTAAAAAAATGGAAATAATATATATTTTATAAAAATACAAAGATGACGTAACCCAAACGATTGCAAAACGTATTCGATATGTTTATCTGATAATCAATGAGTTATTTCTTATAGTCATCCAATGACAAATAAGTTAACAGAATGAAAGAAAGATCAATATTCTACAATTATCAAAAGCGGCTTCAAAAGAAAACACGACATACTTCGATAATTTTTGATCACCCAGCTAGGCTGCCGGGTTTGTTTAAAAATTAAAACATTGACAATCAGTTTATTATATATTGTTTGACAATACGATTTATTGAAATATTTCGATAATTTTTTAATTAGCTTGGTTTGTATGAAGCATTTCTATAAAAATTTCTTACCAATCGGTATGTTTGTTGATATAGAATCCATAGTATTTCCTTGAAGAAGTTTTAATTTGTCAGATTATATATTTAATGATGGTGAATTTCGCTAGAGATAGCCTGCATTCAAAACCCCATTTTTTAATCCTCCCTTCCATTACTAATACCTATCTCTTCTATTAAGTTATTTTAAATAATTCGATTAAATAACCCGCCGTTTTCTTGAAAACTTTACTGTACTCTCGACTGGCTCCGCTCGTTCTTGTAACTGCCTGTTATGGTCATTTTGCCGATGTTAAATGGTTTAGGTTCTTTCTTACAATATCCACATCCATGCAAGCGAAATTTTCAGTTCGTTTGCAGTACCTGTTGTTGCTGACATTTTGGATCGCGCCCGGAGCTGGGTTCGCCCAAGTTTTTCGCCATTTTACCGATAGAGAGGGGGCGCCGATCACAACGGTAATGAGCATTACGCAAGACAAGGAAGGTTTCATGTGGTTTGGTACTTCCCGGGGGCTTTATCGATACGATTCCAAGAGCTTTAAGAGATATAAGAGTAGTCCAGGTGACCCAAGCTCAATCGGCTCAGATTACGTTCACCAAATTTACCAGGATTCGAAAGGTAGACTATGGGCGACAACCTGGGGGGACGGCGGCGGTTTAAGTTTATATAACCGTGAGACTGATTCTTTTAGGACCTTTCGGCACGACCCTAGTGACCCGGGTTCAGTATTACCCAGCATGGTGAGTTGCCTGGTCGAAGATTGTGAAAAGAATTTTTGGTTTGCTACGGCACATAAACTTGGCCGAATCGTTTTTGATGATGATTCGATGCAGATTATGCACGAAGACATTCACATGAAGGAAACAATTAAATGTCTTGTCGCAGATCCAAAAGGAGGTTTTTGGATTGGCACAGATAATGGTCTTTTCAAGTTCGAAAATGGTAGAGTTAAACCACTTGGTCAACAGCAGTCTGAAAAGGGAGGTATTTTCAATACAATTTTTAGTGCATATCTGGACCGGAAAGGTAGCCTCTGGCTTGGTACGGGCCTTGGCCTGGTAAGATTCGATACGAGCACGCAGCAATACCTTCCCATAATGAGCGTGCAAAAAAATCAGGTTCGTCCGACCGTTTACCAAATAGCGGAAGACCTAAATCACAAGCTATGGCTGGCCACAGAGTCGGGCTTGGTCTTTTTCGACCCGGAAACGGAACAGGTCAGGTGGCATATCAAGGAGAAGACCAATCCTTATGCCCTTGTCGATGATGCTCTAATGTCGGTATATACCGACCAACAAAAAGCGCTTTGGATCGGGACATATTATCAGGGAATCAGCTACATGAATACTAATCTTCCTGATTTTTCGCTGTGGCCAGTACTTTCAGGAAATAGATCCGCGGACTTCTACCAGGCACGAAAGGTTGGTAAAACTGCCGGAGGAAAACTATGGGCAATTTCTGCCAATAATGATAAAATTTGGATATCTAGACCAGGTAACACTGAAAATCAATTAGTTAACCTGAACTTTCCTTTGGGCGATAAGTATTATGCTTTTTTCCTGGATGATTCGAATATTCTATGGTGTGGAGGAGACGACTGTTTGTTTGTCAGGTATGATTTGAAAACTGGAAAGACAGTGACATACCTGCCAAAAGAAGTTTTCCAGGGTAACCGGCCTCCAAACAGCAGAATTAGCACTTTATTTGGCGATAGTAGAGGCATAATATGGATAAGTTGCGCACTTGGATTGGTAAGTTTTGATCCTCGGACGAACCATTTTCGACGTATAGAATACAACGATAGTCTCCTTTCTATGCATGAAGATTCCAAAGGAAATTTGTGGTTTGGTGGACTATATCATATTTATATATTTAAACACAATTCACAAAAGTTGGAGATCGTCAAAATCAATCGACGAAAAGAAATGCGGAACCACTTGTTTGCCTGCCGCATCGCGGAAGATAATTCAGGAAGGATTTGGGCGGCAACTCAGAACGGACTATTCCTTTATGACCGCAAAACCGACAGTTTTTTGCTACATATCAGCGACGCTCCGGAATTGTTAAGCTATGTCCAAGATATCCAAATTGACTCAAAAGGCTTTTTGTGGCTTAACGGTGAATACAAATTAATCTGCTATCATCCAGGCAAAAGAAGGGTAAGAGTTTATGACTATCGGGATGGGCTTCCCTATGGAGGAGTGCTAATTTTTGGCTCATCCTTGAATGACGAAAGCGGAATCCTGTACTTCCCTACCAGTGAGGGAACTTTTAGCTTTAACCCTGACAAAATAATAAGTAACTACAAGGCGATGCCTCTTGTTTTAACATCGCTGAAACTATTCAATAGACAGGTAAATGTGGGTGATCGGACCGCACTTTTGGATAAATCTATCGAGGTGAGCGAGCAGATCACATTCCGGCACGATCAGAACGTCTTTACGTTAGATTTTGCCTTGCTCAGCTACGGACGGTCGGAAATGAATCGGTATGCCTATACGCTGGAAGGTTTTGAAAAGAACTGGAATTACGTGCAAACCCCCAGCGCGACTTATACTAACCTTTCTCCGGGTACCTACACGTTTCTGGCCAAAGCAGCGAATGGTGACGGCTATTGGAACCCCAAGCCGCTTCGATTAAAAATCACGATCCTACCTCCCTGGTGGAAAACGTGGTACGCCTACCTGTGCTATATTCTATTACTCGCATCGGCCGTGTACGCCATCACAAGATTTTTATGGCTCCGAAGCTCGTTCCGGAAGGAAAATGCGCTGAACCAGGTTAAGCTCGATTTCTTCACCAACGTTTCCCACGAAATCAGGACGCACCTTTCGCTGATTTCAGGGCCGTTGGAAAAGGCTTATGGGCAGTTCAAAGAGGGCCAAAGCGTTGAACGAAATCTAAACTACGCAAGGAGCAATTCTGACCGGCTGTCACTGCTGGTCAACGAGTTGCTCGATTTTCGTAAGATCCAAAGCGGCAGCGTCCGGCTGCAAGTGCAGGAGTATGACGTTGTCAGAATCATGAAAGGCGTCATGGCCGCATTCGAGCATACCGCAAGGGAAAAAGGCATCGAAACGACGCTCGTTTGTCCGGAAACGCCGGTGCTGTTATGGCTGGATATGGGCCAGATGCAGAAAGTGTTTTACAACCTGCTCAGCAATGCCTATAAGTTCACGCCCGAAGGCGGTAAGGTGGAAGTGCGCATTGTGGAAACTTCCAATGAAGTAGACATTACCGTCAAGGACAATGGCAAGGGCATTTCACAGGCGCATGTACAGAAGCTGTTTACCTACTATTACCAGGCAGATTCTGAAAAACCCGGTTATGGGATCGGGCTGGCACTTTCCAAAAGCATTGTAGAGCAGCACCGTGGTCAACTTACCGCCCAAAGCCAACTTGCGGGTGAATCTACACCCGGAAGTACGGCATTAACGATCCGGATGCTGCGTGAAAACCGGCATTTTTCCCCCGATCAGATTGCTTCGAAAACCGGCGATTATATTGGAAGTACGCCAGCAGAAATGGTTGCAATGCTGCCCGTTAATCCCAACGGCGTAGACACAAGGAAGACCAACACGATCCTGATCATCGAGGACAACGACCAGCTGCGCGTATTCATCAGGGATCTTTTCGAAGGCGAGTTCAATACGCTGGAAGCCGAAAACGGACTTCAAGGCCTGCAACTTGCCAATGAACATCTCCCCGACATCGTTCTATCCGACATCATGATGCCTGATATGAATGGTTTACAGGTATGTAGTCACTTGAAAGAGGGTATTACGACTTCGCACATACCCGTCGTACTATTGACAGCCAGGGCACAAAATCATCAGATCATCGAAGGGCTCGCCACGGGAGCGGACGATTATCTTGTCAAGCCGTTCGATCCGAGAATCCTTGAATTGAAGATCCGCAACCTGATCCGGCAGAGAGACGAGCTGAAAAACCGTTACCGCGAGTCTGTCTTAACAGGCGAAAAACAAAGCAAAAGAATAGCCCGGGACAAGAACGAGGAATTTATCGCTAAACTCAGCTCGCTTGTCAGGGAGAATATTTCCAATCGCGATTTTGGGGTCGACGAGTTGGCTATGCAGACTGGCATGAGCGTATCATCCCTGTACAGGAAATTGAGATCACTTACCGGTATGACCGTCAATGACTTCATAAAAACGGTCCGGTTCAATGAAGCCAAAGAACTGCTCGAATCGGGGGTTTATAGCGTTAGCGAGGTGGGTACAATGATCGGTTTTGAAGGCAGCAGGTACTTTAGTATCGAATTCAAAAAAATATTTGGCAAAACACCGATCGAGGCAAAAAAGCAGGTTCCAGACTAGTGGTTATACTATCGTTATCCTTTAGGTAACAACGGCATGCTATTCTTAAAAAACAATTTTCCTGAATATCTGTCTGTCAGTTACCCTGGATTTAATAAAATCTTGAAATTCAGAGAAGCAATTGATTTTGTGATCGTGGCCCAAGCTCTCTAGCATATCCTTGATACCGTAACGGAGTATAGGGCTCTGCGCGAAGATGGCCACCGAGGTCGGGTTTGTGCCAATGACTTTTTGATTCATATTACCACTCGCTTTTAGAGTTATTCGGCTAGCCGGGTATTGGTTCTATACAATATTAGCCAGATCGCAAACCTAATCAATCGCATATGAGTTGGTAGACGGCATTTTTGTCAATTATGCGGGGAAATTTTATCAAAAAGGCTTTTATTGCATTAGAGCGTAAAATTTTTCCGGGTAGGGATATTCGGTTCGCGGTCATTTTTTTCCTGGTTACTTTCAGGTGAGATGATATACCCGACACCCCAAAAAAGAATAGTGGTTACTATTCCCGAAAAAGCCATTTCCGCTCCTTGAATGAAACCTATGGAGAGAATCAACACAAAAAGCCCCAGACATCTGAATAGAATATATGCTTTCATATCTCTCAATCGGAAAATATTGAAACTTAGATCTTAACGGCTGTCAAATCCAAAAGGCAGTGAGAATAATTGGTAGATTTCGGACGGTTTTGACAAGAGAAGATGAGAAAATGTGCAATAGATGGGGAGACTACTT
>NZ_FNYL01000016.1 GCF_900109045.1 Dyadobacter sp. SG02 | reverse complement strand
TTGCACACGAATACCCCGTTTCTACAAATATTTTGGTGCTCTGCGCCTGTCGTTCGCGCGAACCCCGGGACGATAGGGGCAGCGCCCCGTAATATTTGTAGAATTGGTCGTGATCCAAAAATTTTTAGGTGCAGCGCACCGCAAGAAAAAATCGCCCTGCGGAAGGTGTCCTAAGCGCGCCGTGCACGCATTCCGGAGGCTTTCACCTGACCGGCCGCCCACTCCTCGGGCGTTTCGCTGTTTAGCAGTTCGCTGACTTGCTTTCCGAAAGCCAATGGTTGAGCTTCCGATAAATCGGGTAATTGTGAAAGTGATTGCATGATGAATGTGTTTGTAAGGATTCAAAAATAAATTCTGTCTTAGGTGTCCTTAATGCACACTATTTGGGCATTCGGAAGGCTTTCGCTGATTCCGCACCATAACAGGGTGTTTCTTGATTGTTTTTTCATCTGTGAATAGGTTTATAAGGAGGCCGAAGCCGGGCAAAATCAATTGGTAAAGCAACCAAAATTACGGGAAATGAGCCATCGCGTAACTGTGGATTATCAATCTGTTCCTGTTTTATCACAAATTTTAATTACTGGATAATAAAAACAAATAATATAACTTTGCCAGAATCCTGTTTCCAAATCCCTTATAAAACCTAGCTGTAATGGTGGATAATGACAAGGCCGGCCACCTGCTTCTCGCATTCCAAAATGGGGGCGCGGAAGCTTTTACAGCGGTTTACAAGGCCTATTGGTACGATATGTTCCTGGTTGCCTACCGCAAGCTGAGGAACAAGGAAGCGGCCGAGGAGATCGTGCAGGACATTTTTCTGCGGCTCTGGCGGGAACGGGATACACTGCATGTCGAAAACCTGAACTACTACCTTTTTTCCGCCGTCCGCTACGAGGTCATCGACTACATCCGCACGAAAGGCCGGACGTTCGAGTACCTCGATTATTACGCCTCATTCGACAGCATACAGGATCTGAATACCGAAAACCAGCTCGCATTGGACGATCTCCTTCGCGTGATCGACGAATGCCTGCATATTCTGCCTGAGAAAACGCGCGAAATTTTCCGCCTGCACAAACTCGAATACTGGCCCATCTCCCGCATCGCCACCCGTTTCGGACTCTCTGAGAAAGCCGTCGAATACCACCTCACCAAATCCGTAAGGATCGTACGGACGCATTTGAAAGAGGTGATGATCCTACTCCTGGCAGCCTCAGGCTTGTTCTAACACCCAATTTCCCAAGCGCTCCTGCTCTCCAACTGGCAACCTACATTGCGCAAAATCCTACATCCTAACTTTCCTCCATTTCTCCCTCTTTATCTTTTTCAAAGAACTTTCACCTTTAAATGCTTCTTAGATTGGATAATTCGAATATTTTCTAAACCTATTTAGGGAACAAAGCCATTTCTTCGGCTTAGCGTTATGAGAATCTGATTTACACATCAATGAACAATAAGGAATGGCAAGCCTTGCTCCTGAAATACCGGGAGGGAAGCTGCACGAAGGAGGAAATACTGAAAATCCATCGCTGGTATGAAAGCCTCAATGCCGATGGAATGGCGGTGCTCAACGACGAGGAAAAGCGTGAAATGGAGGAGCGAATGCTGGGCAAGCTGGCAGCGGAGACATCTGCGGCGGGCGCCCCCGCCGCAGGAACGCCTGTCGCGGGAACGCCTGTCGCGGGAACGCCTGCTGCAGAGACGTTCGCCGAGGAATATTCGGAGCCGGTCGTCGTACGGAATTGGTGGCGCAGGGCGTCGGTGTATATTGCTTCGGCTGCGGCAGTGCTGCTGGTGATCGGCTTCTGGGCATTTTTGGGGAAAGGTGCCCGCAGGCAGGGTGTGACGCAGGAAAGAATGTTTGTGCAAGCCTCCAATGGCCGCCTGATCACCGAAGAGAACACAACGGACGTTCCGAAACGGCTGACGTTGAGCGATCGCAGTACGGTAACTCTCGAACCTGGGGCTAAAATTTTATTCCCGGCCTCGTTTACAGGCGATAAGCGCACGGTGCAGCTCACTGGTAATGCATTTTTCGAGATTACCCGCAATCCGGATCAGCCTTTCCTCGTGTACAGCGGCAAAATCATCACCCGCGTGCTGGGGACCAGTTTCCGGATCAAAAACAATGCAAAGGACAAGGCGCTGGAAGTGGAAGTAGTGACCGGGAAAGTGTCTGTGTTTGAAAACCGGGAGGCATTCAATGAAGGTGATTCTGTTGATAGCCAGGATAATGGAGTCGTGCTGACGCCCAATCAGAGGGTTACCTATTTCGCCGAAAGCCGCCACCTGATGACCGGCCTTGTACCAGAGCCTGTGAAAGCTTCAAATACGGCGGCTGAGGTAAAAATGATTTTCAATGACGAGAAGCTGGAAAAGATAGCGGCGACGTTGCAGGAAGCTTATGGCATCGAGATTGTTTTCGCGAACGACCGCATTGCGCATTGCAGTTTCACGGGAGACCTTACCGATATGCAGCTCTACGACAAGCTGGCGCTCGTTTGCAAATCCAACGGCGCCGATTACGAAGTGAAAGGTACACGCATTCTGATCAACGGTCACGGCTGTGACTGACTTTTTCCTACTCCTAAACCCTTAACTATGGAACTATAAAAGCTACCCCACCGACTTAAAACAAAGAAACCGATAGTGTACCACCACTACCGGCTTCGAGAATGCCTGCTTACGTGATCCTGGACAGACGGTAAGCGGGCGGATGTCCTGTTTTTCACAAATAGAACCTTCAAAAATATGCAAAAAACCCAACAGTTAAAATGGTGTGCATCACTATGCATGGTCATGAAAATAACATTTGCCCAAATCCTTTTTGCAGTGGTTTTCACAACGCTCACCCACGCCGCGAGCGAGGGGCGGGCGCAGGAAATCATGGAGAGAATGGTGACAATCCATGCACAGAATGCGGAACTGAGAAATGTCCTCCGTGACATCGAAGAGCAGGCCGACGTAAAGTTTGCGTACAGCCAGAAGAATATCCGCGCCGAACGGACTGTCGACGTACATATTAACAGGCAAAAGCTGTCCTCGGCATTAAGCGCGCTTCTCGACCCGCTGCACATTGCTTATGAACTAACGGCGGGCCGTATTTTGCTTACCGCCGAAACCGGCGCCGTTACCGAGCCCCAGCAGCCGGAGCCCGCCGAGGCGGTTACTACCCCGGCGGTCGCGCAAATTAAAGGCAAGGTAATCGATGAGAACAATGCAGGCCTGCCGGGCGTAAGTGTGATTGTCAAAGGCACCCAAAAAGGCACTACCACCGATCAGGAGGGCGCATTTGCGCTTGATGTGGCTGAACAGAATGCCGTGCTCGTATTCAGTTTTGTGGGATATAAACCGCAGGAAGTGGCTTTGGGCGGTCAAACGACCTTGAATGTAACCATGCAGCCGGATAACCAGGCACTTGAAGAAGTGGTGGTAGTAGGTTATGGTTCGGTTAGGAAGAGTGATCTGACGGGCTCGGTGGCGAGCATTAAGGGCGATGCGATCCGCGAAATGCCGGTAACTTCGGTGGACCAGGCGATCCAGTCGCGAGCGCCGGGCGTGCAGGTGACGCAAACGTCGGGCGCGCCGGGCGGAGGTATCTCCATCCGCGTACGTGGCGCGAACTCGATCAACAGCGGTAGCGAGCCGCTTTACGTGATCGACGGCTTTCCTATCTACCCCGACAACGGTGCATTAGGTACCGTAGGCAACCGCCAGCCTACCAATGCGATGGCGACCATTAACCCCAACGAAATTGAATCCATTGAAATACTGAAAGATGCCTCGGCGACCTCCATTTACGGTTCCCGCGGCGCCAATGGCGTAATCCTGATCACCACCAAACGCGGAAAGGAAGGCCAGAGCCGGGTAGATTACGACGGTTCCTATTCATTCCAGACCATCGCACGGGAGGTGGATGTACTGAATGGCTCCGATTACGCCCGCTACATTAATATGCTGGAACGCAGCCAGGGCGGAAACCCCCGCTATACCGACGCGCAGATCGCGCAAATTGGCAACGGTACGGACTGGTGGGACGTGATTTCACGCACCGGCGGACTGTCCAATCACCAGCTTTCGTTTACCGGTGGCAACAAGGGAATGCGCTATGCATTTGTAGGAAACTATTTGAATAACAAAGGGATCATCAAGAATACGGATTTTAACCGCTATGGTTTCCGGATGAATCTCGACAACGATTTCCTCAAAGGCAAAGCTACGCTCAGTAACAGCTGGTCGTTTAACCGTTCGGGCAGCAGTAACGTGCCCACCGACCGCGGCGGGCCAGGCGGGATCGTCATTACCGCGCTGGGTCTCGACCCTACCGGGCCGGTTTACGACCAGAATGGCGGATACCAGTACGCGAGCTACGATCAGCGTTTTATGACCAACCCCTTGGCGGAAGCCGTTGAAGGGTATGACAGAGACTTTACCAACCGTCTGTTCGGTACGTCGGCATTGACCGTCAATATTCTGGAAGGCTTGAAATTCCGTACAAGCCTCGGCCTCGACATCGTTAATGCACGCCGGACGACTTTTTATAACAACTATACCTACCTCGGCCGTCAGAATGGCCGCGAGTTGCAGAAAGCGAACCGGAATTCCAATAACATACTGAATGAGAATATTTTAACCTACAATAAAGAGATTGCCAAAGGGCATTATCTCGATGTTACACTCGGGTATACCTATCAAAAGGAAATTAACTATTTCGATGGCATTTCTACCCGTGGGCTTCCTTCCGACGATATCGACGCGGTAAATATGCAAAACGGCAGCCGGCCATTGGTGCCGACTTCGGGGCGTTTGGAATGGGAGCTGATGTCGATGCTGGGGCGGATTAATTACAATTTAAAAGACCGTTACTTGCTAACAGTGACGCTTCGCCGGGATGGCTCTTCGAAATTCGGGCCGAATAACAAATGGGCGACTTTCCCTTCGGCAGCTATTGGCTGGCGCGTGGTGAATGAGGATTTTTTCCGGAATTCGGGGCTGGGTAAGGTGTTCGACGATTTCAAGATCCGCGCGAGCTACGGACTTACCGGTAATTCGCAAATCCCTGTATACCGTTCGGTAGCGGGTTTGGTACCTTATAATTACGTTTTCGGTGGCGTACCGACGCTCGTTTCAGGCTATGCGCCCAATCGTATCCCGAACTCGGATTTGAAGTGGGAAAGCACCTCAATGCTCAATGTAGGTCTGGATTTCGCATTGCTCAACAACCGCCTCAGCCTGACGATCGACGCATTCAAAAACAAAACCACCGACTTGCTACTCGACGTTTCCATCCCGCAAAGCACCGGTTTCAGCACCATTATGCTCAACTCCGGCTCGCTGAGCAACAAGGGCCTCGAATTTTCGGCGAATTATAAGCTCATCAGTAATAGTGTACTGACCTGGGACGTGAGCGGAAATGTGTCTGTGCTGCGTAACAAGATACTCGATCTTGGTATGAGTACGCCATTCTTTTCCAACAGCACCAGCGGCCACCTCGGTGTGCTCGGCAGTTGGGTAGAAGGCGGCAATCCGATCGGCGTTTGGAGCGGGTACAACTACATTGGTTTGTTCCAATCGGATGAGGAAGGCAAAACTTACTCCGCCAAAGCGGGCTATCCTAAATATGAGGACGTAAACGGCGATGGAAAATATACGACCGACGATTTCAG
The DNA here is from genome assembly GCF_900109045.1 of Dyadobacter sp. SG02. Classification (GTDB taxonomy): domain Bacteria; phylum Bacteroidota; class Bacteroidia; order Cytophagales; family Spirosomataceae; genus Dyadobacter. The sequence continues at coordinate 219,040 of NZ_FNYL01000016.1, read as the reverse complement.
GATCATCGGCGATCCGAATCCGAAACTGACCTGGGGTTTCAATACCAGTGTAAAATACAAAGGCTTCGATCTTTCGGTATTCTTCCGGGGCGTGCACGGCAACAAAATCCGCAATCTCCAACAATCCGAAATGGGTGACGGCGTGCAGAAAATCAACCAGATCGCCAATATCCTGACGGACTCCTGGACTCCCGAGAACCCGAATGCTTCCCGCCCGGTAATCGATGGTCGCCGCGACTTCATTTCCTTCCGCCGGTCGTCATTCTTTATCCAGGACGGCTCGTTCGTGCGCCTGCAAAACCTCTCGCTCGGGTACACACTCCCGATCAAGAGCGCATACATCCGCAATGCGCGCGTGTATGTGAGTGCGCAGAACCTCTTCCTGATCACCAAATACAAAGGTTTCGATCCCGAAGTGAACAACCAGGGCCAGAACAACCTGAACCGCGGCGACGATTACGACGCTTACCCGCGGTCGCGGATGTTTACAGTGGGTGTTAATCTTGGTATTTAATATTTCAAATTGAAAATCAGTTTGTTATGAAAAAGTCATTTTTATATAAAATCAGATTGACGGGCCTTTCGGCTTTACTGTTCGCGGTAGCAGGCTGCTCGGATTTGAAGGAAAAACCCGATTTTATCAATCCCGACACCTTCTACAAAACGGCTACGGAATTGGCGCTGGGTGTGAATGCGGTTTACGACGACCTCAACTCGCAATACTCAGGCTACTTCTACGATCGTTATGTATTTGAATGTCTGATAGGTTACCAGGTGGGATGGGAGAAAGGGCCGCTGCAATACAACCTGGGCAATGTGAACCCGGCCGACGAATACATCGAGGCCTACTGGGGAATCTGCTATCGCTCGATCAACCGGGCGAATGCGATCATCGAAACCGCCGATGCTATGAAAGACCCGTCGAACGAAGCTTTGATCAAGCGCGTAAAAGGAGAAGCGCTGTTTTTGCGCGCGTTCTACTATTACAGCTTGCTGAGCTATTTCGATAATGTGCCGCTGACGACTAAATCGACGCAGAATATTTCGGAATTGCCATCCAATACGGGCGGAAAAGCGGCTGTGATCGAGCAAATTTATGCGGATACCAAAGCAGCGGCCGATTTACTACCGGCGAGCTATACCGGTGCGGATATTGGTCGTGCTACGAAATGGGCTGCGAAATCGATTCTGATGAAAACCCAGCTTTGGGATGAAAAATGGGCAGAAGCGAAGGCCACTGGCGAGGACATCATCAACAATAGCGGCATCACGTTGTTCGCCGATTTCTCCCACAATTTTGATCTGAGCCATGAAAACCAGGGCGAGCGGATTTTCGAAGCGCAGGTTTCGGCCTCGGCAAACCCGAACGAGTTCAATGTCCATTCGATGCACTTCAACCCTGAAGATTTTCCAAGCGAACTGGGCGGATCGGGATGGAGCTGGATAAGTGCTACGCAGGAATTTCGGGCGAGTTATGATCCGAAGGACAAGCGCATTGCCGGAACGTTCATAGAGAGTTATCCTACGGGACGATTTGGCAAAATCAACGGCACCTACCCCATTGTGCATTGGAGCGAAAAGGCCGATTATAACCTCTCCCGCTTCGGCGGCGTGGTAAAATCGGATGCGAACCCGAACGATCCGGCGCAAATGATTTTTGGAAAAGCCTGGGCGGCGAAGATCGTCGAACTGGACAAAAGCAATGCGGCTACCGAGAAAAACACGATTTACATCCGTCTGGCCGACATTCTGCTCGGGCATTCCGAAGCCTGCAACGAAAGCGGTCAGGGCGATGCATTCGCGTCGATCAACAAAGTACGCGCTCGCGCCGGGTTGACGGCATTGAAAGGCCTGAGCCAGTCGGCAATGCGTGATGCGATTATTCACGAGCGAATGCAAGAGTTTGTTTTTGAACAGGTTATGTACCCCGAGCTGCGGCGGAAAAGCAAGCTGGGCGGGCCGGTCGATTACCTGGGCAAGGAGATCAAACACTTCGCGGAGAAGTACAAGCTCGACCGCGCGCCAAAAGAGCGCGATTATGTGCTGCCGCTACCGCAAAAAGAACTGCAGGGTAATCCTAATGTGAAGCAGAACGCCATCTGGCAGTAACGAAATGCTCCGTCGCCGACCGGATTTTACGGGTAATTTTATTTAAATTCAGTCTTTTAGCCATAGAAACAGCAGGATAAGTCAAACGTGCTGCTTATTCATCGGGTTGGGTCGCGACGGGGCATTGCGATTATATTTAGTAGTCTTTCACAGGATATCACCCGCTTTTGTAGTTTGTATAAACATTTTGCGGGCTTGTATAGACATTTGTTTAGTATTAATAAACATATTGGTATATTTGTATTTCTTGCTGATATAATTATTTAAAATAAAACCAATGCATACCAGATTTTTGATCGGTTTAGTGGTGGTGGCTGTGCCGGTGATGTATTTTTCCTGGGCGGGATTCCCATGGCAAAAGAAGGTGAATTATAATGCCGATGTGAAGCCGATCCTTAACAAGCATTGCATGGGCTGCCACGGGGGCGTGAAAAAGGCAGGCGACGTCAGCTTTTTGTTCGAACACGAAATGCTGGAACCGGGCAAATCGGGCAAAATACCCGTGGTACGCGGCGATGCCGATGCGAGCGAGATGATCCGGCGGATACTTTCTAATGATCCCGACGAGAAAATGCCGAAGAATGGCACGCCGCTCAACGATAAGGAAATCGGTATCCTGAAAGACTGGATCAATGAGGGCGCCGAGTGGGAAACGCATTGGTCTTACAAAAAGATCGAAAGACCTGATGTGCCTTCGCTGAATAGTTTCAGTAATCTGTTTGGCCTTCTCAATACCGGCGACAAAGCCTGGGCGAAGAATGAAATCGACCATTTTGTAGTAGCGAAGCTGAAAGAAAAGGGACTGTCAACTTCCCCGGAGGCTGATCGCGCCACTTTGCTGAGGCGGGTGAGTCTGGATATTACCGGCTTGCCGCCAACCGAAAAGGAAGTGGCGGATTTCGAAAACGACAAATCGGCCGATGCCTACGAAAAAGTAGTCGACAGACTGCTCAAATCTCCGACGTACGGGGAAAGATGGACCTCGATGTGGATGGACCTGGCGCGCTATGCCGATACCAAAGGCTATGAAAGCGACGGCGGCCGCACGATGTGGCGTTACCGCGATTATGTCGTAAAATCTTTCAACGAGGATAAGCCTTTCGATCGCTTTACGATCGAACAGCTAGCCGGTGATCTGCTGCCTGAGAAGAAAGACGGTTTCCCTCAGGAAGAAAACATGATAGCCACTGGTTTTCACCGGAATACGATGACCAACAATGAAGGCGGAACCGACGACGAAGAGTTTCGTAATGCCGCATTGATCGACCGTGTGAATACAACCTGGGAAGTTTGGCAGGGTACTACATTCGGTTGCATTCAATGTCACAGCCACCCGTACGATCCGATTCCGCACGAAGATTATTACAAATACGCCGCGTTCTTCAACAACTCCCGTGACGAAGATGTGTGGGATGAATGGCCAAAATTAAGGCTATACAAAGGCGTAGACTCGGCCCGGGTGGAGCGTGTCAAAGGCTGGATTAATAAATACAAACCGGAGGAACTCGAAGCCAAAGTGAAGTTCATGAAGGTCATGGAGCCGAAGATCAATGCACATAACTTTGTGAAGGGCGACCAGTCTACCGTCCTGCAAATCTCCTACTATGGTGTAAAAGACAAAGGCAATGCGCGAATTCCGCAGGTTAACCTGACCGGGGTGGATAATGTGTTGATGAATGTTTCAACCAAAGCTGAAAACGCGGTATTGACACTACATCTGGACAAGCTCGACGGGCCCGTACTGTCGACGATCAAGGTCCCGACCCGCGATACTGTCATCATTGCTCCGGTAAATCACGCAACCGGGAAGCACGACATTTACTTATCATTAAATAGTCCGAAAGCGCCCACCGAATGGCTTCGTATCAGCTGGGCATCTTTTCAAAAAGGAATACCGGGCGCAGGTCAGCCTGGTTATGAGCAAATTGTTTCCGATTATGCTACGGTACTGACCCGGCCCGTGGAAGGGATGCCTGTAATCTGGGAGGGGAAAGGTGATTTTGCCAGAAAAACCAATGTTTTCGTACGCGGTAACTGGATGGTCAAAGGAGCGGAAGTAAAGCCGGATGTTCCCAAGCTGCTGGCTCCGATGCCGAAAGAATATTCCCGCGACCGTCTCGGCCTGGCCAAATGGATCGTGAGCCGCGACAATGCGCTGACTGGAAGGGTGATTGTAAACCGTTTCTGGGAACAGCTTTTTGGTAAAGGAATCGTGGAAACTGTGGAAGATTTCGGGTCCCAGGGCGCAGAACCGAGCCATCCGGAACTATTGGACTGGCTGGCAGCAGATTTTATAGAAACCGATCACTGGAGTGTCAAAAAATTGCTGAAAACCATTGTGATGTCGGCTACCTACCGGCAGAGTTCGAAAACGGATCATGATAAACTCGAAAAAGACCCTTACAATGTCTATATCTCACGTGGCCCGCGGGTAAGACTAAGCGCAGAGCAGGTGCGCGATCAGGCCCTCGCATGCAGCGGATTGATTTCAAACAAAATGTACGGCCCGGGCGTAATGCCTCCGCAGCCCGATAAGATTTGGCAGTCGCCGTATAGCGGTGAAAAATGGGTATTGAGCGAAGGGGAGGACCGGTACCGAAGAGGAGTTTACACGTATTGGAAACGGACCGCACCCTATCCGTCGATGGTCACATTTGACGCGCCCAGCCGTGAATTTTGTCAATCCAGAAGGATATTGACCAATACACCTTTGCAGGCGCTGGTGACTTTAAATGATCCGGTGTACCTGGAAGCGGCTGAAAAACTGGCTACTAAAATGCAGAAAAGAGGGAAGACGCCGGAGCAGCAATTGACCGAGGGATACCGAATGCTGACATTTCAGACCATTGAAAAAAAGAACCTGAATGTACTGGTGAAGGTATACAAGGATGCGCTGGACGTTTATCAGAAAAAACCGGTCGATGCGGACAGCATTCTGGCATACGGCAAGGAAAGATCGCCCGAACTGGCCGCCCTGACAATATCAGCCAACGTAATGCTAAACCTGGACAACGTAGTAACAAAAGAATAACCCATAACCCCAGGCTTAAGCCTGGGGCTAGAGAGCAAAACATATGGAAAAGCTACTGAAAGAACTTCAACATGCAGACCTGCACCGGCAAACCCGCAGGCACTTTCTGCAGTCGGCAGGATTTGGGTTGGGCGCGTTGGGACTGGGTTCTTTGCTGGGTTCTTGCGGCACATCCAATGCCGGAACGAATGTGCCCGGAAATGCAGCCGCAGCCAAAATCCCGCAGTTCGCCCCGAAAGCCAAGCGCGTAATTTACATTCACATGGCCGGTGCGCCTTCGCAACTGGAATTGTTCGACTATAAACCGGAACTGGTGAAATACCACGGTCAGGATTGCCCGGCCGAGTTTCTGGAAGGGAAAAAATTCGCATTCATCCAGGGAGTACCCAAAATGTTGGGCCCACAGGGGAAATTTGCGCAGTATGGCCAGTCTGGGGCGTGGATGTCGGACTATGTTCCTTATTTGCAGACAGTTGCTGATGAAATCACATTTCTGAAAGCCATGCATACGGACCAGTTTAATCACGCACCTGCGCAGCTGCTGATGCATACGGGAAGCCCGCGGTTGGGGCGGCCGAGTCTGGGAGCCTGGTCGGTATATGGGCTGGGATCTGAAAATCAGAATTTGCCGGGTTTCATTGTACTGGCCTCGGGAGGGCAACAACCTGATGCCGGAAAGAGCGTCTACGGAAGCGGCTTTCTGCCTTCGGTATACCAGGGTGTGCAATGCCGTACTGGCGGCGATCCCGTTTTGTATGTGAGCGACCCAAGCGGCATGAACCGCGATATGCGTAAGCAGACCATTGAGGCGATCAATGAAATAAACCGCCAGACTTACGAAGATGTAAAAGATCCGGAGATATTGACCCGCATCAGCCAGTACGAAATGGCATTCCGGATGCAAATGTCGGTTCCTGAGGTAATGGATGTTTCGAAAGAACCTCAGTTTATACTGGATATGTATGGTGTGAAACCGGGAGAGGGCACTTTTGCAATGAACTGTCTTCTGGCACGAAAACTGGTCGAGAATGATGTGCGTTTTGTGCAGTTATTCGACTGGGGCTGGGATGGACACGGCACATCGAAAGACCATAACGTGGAAGGTGGTTTGCGCCAGAAATGCCGCGAATCGGATCAGCCGATTGCCGCATTGATCAAAGATTTGAAAATGCGCGGGCTTTTAGAAGAAACGCTCATCATTTGGGGAGCGGAATTCGGAAGGACTCCCATGCAGGAAAACAGGAATGGACTGGTTATGCCATTCATGGGCCGCGACCATCATTTGGACGCATTCACGATGTGGATGGCCGGCGGCGGGGTCAAAAGGGGGCATAGCCATGGAGAAACCGACGAATTAGGTTATTACGGCGCGAAAGACCGCGTGCATGTCCACGATTTGCAGGCTACAATCCTGCATTTGATGGGTTTCGACCATGAAAAATTCACTTATCCGTTCCAGGGAAGGAATTTCAGGCTGACGGATACCGAGGGCAAAGTCGTAAAACAGGTAATCGCATAACAGTCCATTTTTTAGCAGTATTTAAACCAAACCATGGCGGAAGAAACAGTCAAGGCATTCCGGATGCAGCTCAAACCCGGATTTGAAGCGGAGTATAAAAAGCGGCACGACGAAATATGGCCCGAACTGAGCCAGCTTTTGAAAGAGGCTGGAATTACGGAATACTATATTTTCCTCGACGAAGCCACGCTGGCGCTCTTTGCTTTCCAAAAAGTGGGTGCTAACGATACGACCGCCAGCCTTCCCGCATTGCCCATTATGAAAAGATGGTGGGACCACATGGCCGATATTATGGAAGTCAATCCTGACAATTCGCCGGTAGCCATTCCATGCCCGGAAGTTTTCAGATTGTAATGCATTGAAATTTAAATACATCCTAACCCATTAATACTCATTTCCCGTATGCTCATTCCTCTTCTTCAGGCGTCGCCCTGGGCACTTTTTATCGGGCGTTTCCACCCGGTGCTGGTGCATTTACCCATTGGTTTTCTGTTAATAGCAGCACTGATCGAAATCGGTCGGAGGACAGGCAAGATTTCGGTGAGTGAATCCACCGTGGTTTTTGTGCTGTTCTGGTCGGCGGTGAGCGCCACTTTCGCGTGCATTGCGGGTTATCTGCTGTCGCTGGGAGGAGGCTATGACGAAGATCTGCTGGGTGCGCATATGTGGAAAGGCATTGGTGTAGCGGCATTCGCCTGGGTTGCCTGGCTTGTCAAATCGGACAGGCTTGCAGGCAAACTTTCCTTTGGGAAAGCCATTTATTTGCCCGCATTCGCCGTGGCAGTTGTATTGACCATGACCGCCGGCCACGACGGCGGTTCGCTGACACACGGGGACGGTTACCTTACCCAATATACCCCCGAACCCTTCCGCAGCTTCGCAGGAATGGATCCTATCGAAGAAAAAGCGAAGGAAATCAAGCCTATTACCGATGTGCAGCAGGCTGTTGTTTATAAAGATATTGTCCAGCCGATCCTTGAAGCGCGTTGTACGCAATGCCACAATGCAAGCAAGAAAAAAGGCGATCTGCGTATGGACGAGCTTGCATTGCTCATGAAAGGCGGCGAGAACGGCCCGGCACTGGTGGCCGGCAAAGGCGCTGAAAGCGATATGATCAAACGCTGCCTGCTGGACGAGAGCGATGATAACCACATGCCCCCGAAAGGCAAGCCGCAGCTGAGCACCGAGCAGATCGCATTGCTCTCATGGTGGATCGACCAGGGTGCGCCTGCGGATAAAAAAGTGTCTGAATTGACGGTACCCGATCAGGTGAAACCGGCGCTGGCGTCGTTGGGCGGTGGTTCTGCGACCGGCGGCTCGGGCGGAGCAAAACAGAAAGAATCTGCGATCGCGACATTGAAAGTTTCACCCGCTAAGGAAGCTGATATTCAGGCGCTACGCAAAGCAGGGCTGATTGTCAACACATTGTCGCAAGATCAGAATTTGCTGGAAGTGAGCGCGGTAAATGCGCCGAAGTTTAGTGATCAGGACATTGCATTGCTTTTGCCGGTTGCCGAGCAGGTAACCTGGCTCAAACTGGGTGGTACCCAGATTACCGACGGCGGGTTAAAGGAAATTGCCAAATTGAAAAACCTCACCAAACTTCACCTGGAACACACCGGCGTAACCGACCAGGGCATTGCGCAGATCAAAAGCCTGCCGCATCTGGAATACCTGAATGTGATCGATACTAAAATCGGGGACGCCGGTTTGAAAAACATTGCCACGACTAAAGGGCTGCGCTCGGTTTACGTGTGGCAATCCGGTGTGACGGACAGCGTGGTAGCCCAAACCGCCCGCCAGAACCCAGGTTTACAGATTGTAAACGGTTTCAGCGAAGCCGAAGTGGCGCAATTCCTGAAAGCAGGCGACAGCACCGTCACCAAGCCTGTCGCGGCGTCGAAGAAATGACGTCCATTCACTCATTCACTCATTCAGTCATTCAAAATTAAAAATGAACCGCCGGGATTTCATTAATAACGCCACAGCCGCCGCAGTCACCACAGCCAGCGCATTAACGACTTTCGAATCCATCGCCGACGCGAATAAAGCTGCCGTGCAGTTTGAAAATAAATTATCATTGAAAGTGCTCGGTACAAACTGGGGCTTTCAGGGAACTACCGACCAATTTTGTGAAGCGGTCAAAAAGGAAGGTTACGACGGCATCGAAATGTGGTGGCAAGGCTCGAAAGACAAGCAGAAGGAGCTTTTTGACGCATTGAAAAAGCATAACCTCGAAGTAGGGTTCCTCTGCGGATCGGGCGAGCGGGATTACAAAACGCATTTGAATGCATTTAAATCACAGATCGATGCGGCAACCACGCAATGGCCTGTGAAGCCGCTTTACATTAACTGCCACAGTGGTCGCGACCATTTTAACTACGAACAGAACAAGGCATTTATAGACCATACCACCGAGGCTTCGACCAAAAGCGGCATTCCTATTTACCACGAAACGCACCGCGGACGAATGCTTTTCGCAGCGCACGTGGCCCGGAATTTCATCGAGAAAAATCCGGCACTCAGGCTCACGCTCGATATTTCGCATTGGTGCAACGTGCATGAAAGCCTTTTACAAGACCAGGAAGAAACCGTTCAGTTCGCGCTCGCACGCGTAGGGCACATCCACTCGCGTGTGGGCCACGAGGAAGGCCCTCAGGTGAACGACCCGCGCGCACCGGAATGGGAAGCGGCCGTGAAGGCGCATTTGGCATGGTGGGACAAGGTAGTTGAATACAAGGTCAAAAGTGGTGAAACACTAACCGTTCTGACGGAATTCGGACCGCCGAATTATCAGCCAACCGTGCCGTTTACACATCAGCCACTCTCCGATCAGTGGGGTATCAATGTGCATATGATGCATTTGTTAAGAAAGCGGTATTTGAAATAAAACACTACTGAAAGGCTGGACTTGCACGTCCATTTTTCTCTAACTTGCAGTGTTTTAAATCAACGACTCTATGAAAAACACACACTTCCTGCTGGCCCGGGAAGAATCTGATGTCCGTAAAACATTCCTGGGCGCGTTTGTAGCCCATATTGATGGGGACAAGGCAACCTCTGTCAAAGATTTCCACGAGGCGATTGCCGCTGCCATGCGTTTCCCCGACTATTCCGGCAAAAACCTTGACGCGCTCGATGAAATGCTCAACGACCTCGAATGGATCGATGAAAAGAAGGTCATTATCTACATTGGAAATTCAGGAGCATGGCTTTCAAAGGAAAAATCCGAAGAGAAGCTTTTGACAATTATCGACATTTTCGACGCGACCGCGGAGGATTGGAAATGGCTCGACGAGGAAGAGGAAGGCGTTGCGAAAAAAGAACTGCAAATTGTTTTCCAGGATTCGCCACGCATCCGCACATTGCTTGAAGATCAGGAAATCCCGTTCGATACTCTTGACTGAACGACGCTGCATAATCGCGACGAATTGGTCAGGAATAGTGATTTGTAGTCAAGTATTGTCAAATATAGATATGAATGGAGGAGGTGTATAAGACGATTAATGGCCATCCCAAACTACAAATGACCATTTCTGACAACACCTGACCATAAATGACTATTTCTGACTACACCTGACGAATAACATCCCGCCGCCATTGCACATAACCGATAGCCGCGAGTACCAGAAACACCGCGTACAAAATTGCGGTGAGATGGAGATTTTTGTAAAAATACATGACCACATACGCCGCGTCGGCGACGATCCAGACGATCCAGTTTTCGAGGTATTTGCGGGCCATCATCCATTGGCCGATCAGGCTGGCGACGGTAAGGGCCGAATCGGCGTAGGTGAGGCTGGCGTTGGTGAATTTGCCGAGCAGAAAGCCCCATAAAAGGGTCACTGCTATGAAAATCAACCCAAATGCCATGTAGAGCTTGATGGGTGTGCGGGTAACGCGCAGGCCGTCGTGATTTTGCCCGCCGAATTTCCACATCCACCATCCGTAAATGCTGGTCAGGAAATAGTAGCCCTGCAAACCCATATCCGCGTACAACCGTACCTGCCAGAAAACCACCCCGTACAATACCGCATTGATAATGCCGAAAAACCAGCCGAGTACATTCTGGCGCGTGTTGAGGTAAACACAAATGGCGCCGGTAATGAAACCCAGGATTTCGAGCGCTGTCGTGGGTAAGCCTGCGAGGGAAACGGGTTGGTTGAGCCAGTCGGTCATGAGGAAGTAATGGAGTGAAAGGTAAAAATAAAATGATATTCCGGATTTTCGAGCTGGCGCATTTCGGGCTATTTTTGCAATTCGAACAGTGCAGCAACAAAACGGGCGCGACTGTTGTTATCAATTCTGGCCGATCGGGAAATTTCCCGAGACGGCTTTTTGCGTTTACATTTCACGCGGCCAAAGGCTGCATAGCATTTAATATAATTGGAAGTTAAAGACTTATTGACGCTATACGGAGGCGACAGCTACCTGGATGTGCTGAGCACGCAGATCGCCTCCAAAGACGCTGAGGCGGCGCATGTGCAGATCAAGGGATTGGTGGGTAGTCTCGATGCCGTGGTTGCGGCCTCATTGCAGCATAAAAAGAAATCTCCGGCAGTATACATTCTCAGCGACCGCGAAGAAGCAGCCTATTTTCAGAACGACCTGCAAAACCTGCTCGGTTCGACGGAGGTGCTTTTTTATCCGACCTCCTACAAACGGCCGTACCACTACGAAGAAGTGGATAATGCCAACGTGCTCATGCGCGGTGAGATCCTGAACAAATTGAGCGCCAGTCGCAGTACGCCCATTCAGATCGTTACTTATCCCGAAGCACTGTTCGAGAAAGTGATCAACAAGCGCTCGTTGAGGGCAAACACGTTTTCTGTTAAAGTGGGTGAAAAGCTCGATCCTGCATTTTTGACAGAGTTTTTGAATAGCTACGGTTTCGAAATCACCGATTTTGTATTCGAGGCAGGCCAGTTTTCGGTGCGCGGTGGTATTCTCGACGTGTTTTCGTTCGCCAACGAGCACCCGTTCCGGATTGAGCTTTTCGGGGATGAAGTGGAAAGTATCCGCTCATTCGACCCGGATACGCAGCTTTCCATTGAGAGCGCGAAGCAGATCAATATCGTACCGGATATTCAGCAAAAGCTCTCGCATGAAACGCGCGAATCGTTCCTGAGTTTCTTCTCGGACGACACCTCCATTTGGTTCAAAGATGCGGAACTGACTTTGGAAATGATTGAAAAATGCTTTGAAAGAGCTGAAAAAGCATTGGAAGAAGTAACTGGCGGTGGCGTACAGATCGTTTCGAACCCACAGGAGCTTTTCGAAACACGGCGCGGGTTTCTGAACCAGGTGAAGAAGTTTAAAACGGTCGAGTTCGGGAAGAAGGGTTATTTCAAAACCGAAATGAAACTGCCTTATTCTTCGAAACCACAGCCTTCGTTTAACAAGGATTTCAAAAGGCTTCTGGATGATTTGTCTGACAATCAGAACAAAGGCTATGTCAATATCATCGTCGCCGAGCAACCCAAACAGCTTGATCGACTGGAAAGGATTTTCGAAGACCTGGACCCGTTCGTGAAGTTCCGGCCGATGCATATTTCGCTTCGGGAAGGTTTTGTGGATGATAACCTGAAAGTGGCGTGCTACACCGATCACCAGATTTTCGCCCGTTTTCATAAATACCGGCTAAAAGAAAAGTTCAGCAAATCCAAGGCGATGACCTTGAAAGAGCTGAAATCCTTGCAGGTAGGTGATTTCGTAACGCACGTCGATTACGGGATCGGGCGTTTCGCCGGGATGGAACGGAAGGATGTGAATGGCAAGGAGCAGGAAGCGGTGCGGCTCATTTACCGTGACAATGATTTGTTATACGTGAGTGTGCATAACCTGCACAAGATCGCGAAGTATACCGGTAAGGAAGGTACGCCGCCAGCGATGAGCAAGTTGGGTTCGGGGGAATGGGAGGCCAAAAAGTCGAAGGTTAAAAAGCAGCTGAAAGACATTGCACACGAGCTGATCGCGCTGTACGCCAAGCGACGCCAGGCTCCGGGTTTCCCGTTCTCGAAGGACAATTACCTGCAAGTGGAGCTGGAATCTTCCTTTATATATGAAGATACGCCCGATCAGGCCACGGCGACGGCGAATGTCAAGGACGATATGGAGAAAGGGCACCCGATGGACCGGCTGGTTTGCGGGGATGTGGGTTTTGGTAAAACCGAAATCGCCATCCGCGCGGCATTCAAGGCGGTTTGTGACAGCAAGCAGGTGGCGGTGCTCGTTCCAACGACGATCCTAGCCATGCAGCATTTCAAGACATTCAGCGATCGCCTGGCCGACTTCCCGGCGCGGGTGGGTTATATCAATCGTTTTAAATCGGCTAAGGAGATTAAGGAAACTTTGAAACAGGCCGAGGAAGGTAAAATCGACATTCTGATCGGTACCCACCGGATTTTGAACAAGGATGTGAAGTTCAAGGATTTAGGATTGCTGATCGTCGATGAAGAGCAGAAGTTTGGGGTAAAGGCGAAAGACCGGTTGAAGGAAATGCGCGTGAATGTGGATGTACTCACACTCACCGCAACGCCGATCCCGCGTACATTGCATTTCTCGCTGATGGGCGCACGCGACCTTTCGGTAATCGCCACGCCGCCGCCGAACAGGCAGCCGGTCACTACGGAAGTTCACACATTCAGCGAGGAGTTCATTCGCGATGCGATCAGTTTCGAAGTGCAGCGCGGTGGGCAGGTTTTCTTTGTGCATAATCGCGTGAATGACATCGAATCCATTGCAAACATCATCCTCCGCCTCGTGCCCGACGTGCGTATAGGCGTAGCGCACGGGCAAATGGACGGAGACAAGCTGGAAAAAGTGATGATGACCTTCATCGAAGGCGAGTACGACGTTCTTGTTTCGACCAATATCATCGAATCCGGGATCGATATTGCCAATGCGAATACCATTATTATTAACTCTGCGCATATGTTCGGGCTCTCGGACCTGCATCAGATGCGCGGCCGCGTGGGACGGTCGAACAGGAAGGCATTCTGTTACCTGCTCACCCCGTCGGTATCGACATTGGCCAGCGATTCGCGCAAACGTTTACAGACGTTGGAAGAGTTTTCGGACCTTGGTGACGGTTTTAAGGTCGCCATGCGCGACCTCGATATCCGCGGCGCGGGTAACCTGCTGGGTGCAGAACAAAGCGGTTTTGTGAATGACCTGGGTTACGAATTGTACCATAAGATGCTCGACGAGGCCGTTCAGGAGCTCAAAAGCAATGAATTTAAGGACCTGTTTGAAGGCGTTTTTAGCCTGCCGAAAAACCTGGTACCTGATACGCAGATCGAGACCGATTTTGCAACGCTGATACCGGATGATTATGTTAAAAATATTTCCGAAAGGCTGTCGTTATATACCCGCCTCGATAATATTGCGACAGAGGACGAGCTCGGTAAATTCGAGAAAGAGATCCTCGACCGCTTTGGTCCGGTGCCGCACGAGGTGCAGGATTTGTTGAAAACCGTACGTTTGCGCTGGGAAGCAGAGGCTTTACAGTTTGAAAAACTGACTTTGAAAAGCAATACGATGAAAGGCTACTTCGTTACTTCGCAGAATGACGAATTCTTTCAGTCGGCGAAGTTCGGGCAGGTGATCGATTACATTAAAAAACACCCCAAACAAATTTCGCTTAAAGATCAGAAAGGCAAGCTGATACTGATTTGCGAGGATATCAAAAGCATTGATCAGGCGCGCCAGGTGCTCATGGAAATGACCCAATAGCAAACAGGCCCCTTTTACCTGATAATTGATTTTTAGAAATAATATCGATTGATTTCATACATTTGCGGTTTCGCATACTATAAAATACCAAACACTTAAGTCACTTTAAAGCAATGATTTGCATGCAAAAGATGGGTACCCGGTCGATCGCGCTGATTCTGATTGTGTTATTAGCGGCAACTGCGTGTAGTAAAAAGAGGCCAACCAGCTTGAAACCTGGCAAGACCAGCTCTAAAACAGGCTTGGCTTACAATGGTAAAGACGGGTTTGAAGTAAAGCAATACAAAGCTTTGCCAGCCGGTCCTGACCTTGTCTACATTGAAGGTGGTCGTTTTACGATGGGTTCTTTGGAAGAGGATGTGATGACACGCCGGGACAACCCGAAACGGACCGTCAGTATCCAGTCTTTCTATATGGACCAGACGGAAGTGGCGAACGTTCACTACCTCGAATACCTGAATGCGATCCAGAAAGATTCTTCGGAAGAGTTTTACGCAAAGGCGCTTCCTGACACAAACGTTTGGTATAACGAACTGTCATTCAACGACTCTTACGTAACCATGTACCTGCGCCACCCTGGCTTCCGCTTGTATCCTGTTGTGGGTGTGTCGTGGGTTCAGGCCAACGACTACTGCGCATGGCGTACCGCTGCCGTAAGCCAGGTGAACAACGCGAAAGGCGCCAGCGCCGGAACAAAGAAGAAAAAAGGATTCTCTTTCGGCAAGAAGAAGAAAGCAGAAGGCGAAGCGGTTGCAGCTACTGACGCTCCGGCACCACAACTTCGCATTGAAAGTGGCTACGTAATGCCTCCATACCGCCTTCCGACAGAAGCCGAATTTGAATATGCCGCTATGGCGATGATCGGAACACAATATTCTGATGAAAACCAGGCCAACTCGAGAATTTATCCATGGGATGGTTCGACCATGCGTAACCCACGTGGCCGCAAGCAAGGAACCATGCTCGCGAACTTCAAACGTGGTCCTGGTGACTATGCCGGTATCGCAGGTAAGTCAAATGACGGTGCGATCATTACTCAGGAAATTCGCTCGTATCCTGCCAACGACAACGGTCTTTACGACATGGCCGGTAACGTAAGCGAATGGGTTTACGACGTGTACCGTCCGCTTTCAAACAGCGATGTTAACGATTTGAACTCTTTCCGTCGCGATGGTTATCAGGATGAAGCCAAAAACTACGACAGCAAAAACAACAACTCGATGGTTGACGATAAGCTGAGAGTTTACAAAGGTGGTTCATGGTCTGATGTAGCCTACTGGTTGTCTCCGGGAACACGCCGTTACATGGATCAGGACTCTGCTACTGCTATGGTAGGCTTCCGTTGCGCGATGATCGCAACCGGAACGCACAAAGAGTAAGATTTAAAATAATATAAGCAGGTGCCGCGATTCGAAGGAATCGCGGCATTTTTGTTTTAGTGCTGTGCCAATGCGATGGTCAGAATGTGAAATTGCTTGCAACCGGTGGCTAGTAATGTTCTGACACATTCTTCCAATGTAGCGCCGGTTGTAAGCACGTCGTCGATCAAGACCACGCTTTTGGGGTGGAAGCCCTGTTTGACAGCAAAAACGCCCTGCACATTCTCCCGTCTCTCTATCTTGCTTTTTCCGGTCTGTGTGGCGGTGTATTTGACGCGTTCCAGCATTGCTCCCGACCACGGGATGTTTGTTGCCGTGGAGAATCCTTCGGCGAGCAGGTCGCTTTGATTGTAACCCCGTTGTTTCCGTTTTTTAGGATGAAGTGGAATACTTAGGATAATTTCCGCTTCCGGTAAATGGCCCGACGCTTTTAGCTCCTGACCGAACATCTGGCCGAGCAATATCCCGACTTCCTTGTTGCCCTTGTATTTCAACGCATGCAGAAGCTTTTGCACTTTGCTTCTTTTGGTAAACAATAAAAATGAATGCGTAGAAACCACTTCGGGGAGGTTAACGAATTTGAATTGCAATGATTCGCTATGGATGCCGATGGACCCGACGCGCGGCAGCGAAATGCGGCAGCGTGTACAGATAGTCCCTTCATTTCCTTGCAGTACCCGGTCGCAGCTTTCGCAGCAGCGAGGGAACAGCAGGTCGGCGAAATCGCGGAGGAGTTGTTTCAGGTTCATTTTTGTGTGATGGAATGAGTGAATTTCAACCGGTCTGAATACCTTTGCACGACATCAATCAATCGCCGCCATCCATGACAACGCTGATCGTAAATGCCCAGGTCGTAAATGAAAACCAGGTTCAGTATTTAGACGTACTAATTGAAAATGGTCACATTAAAAAGATCGAAAAGGACTTACAGAATGTGCAAGCGGACAGGGTGATTGATGCAAAGGGGCTTTTTCTCATGCCGGGCGTGATCGACGACCAGGTGCATTTCCGTGAACCGGGGTTAACACACAAGGCAAATATTTACACGGAATCGAAAGCGGCCGTTGCGGGAGGGGTTACCTCGTTTATGGAAATGCCTAACACCGTGCCTAATACGCTGACGCAGCAATTGCTGGAAGATAAGTACCAGATCGGTGCCAATACCTCCCTGGCCAATTACTCCTTTTTCATGGGTGCGTCGAACGACAATTATGACGAGGTAATGCGCACCGATCCTACGCAAGTTTGTGGGATCAAGATATTCATGGGCTCTTCCACGGGTAATATGCTCGTAGACGCACCCGAAGTGCTCGAAAAGCTGTTTGCCAATGCTCCCTGCATTATCGCGACGCATTGTGAGGACGAGCCGACTGTTAAAGCCAGAATGGCGTATTTCAAGGAGAAATATGGGGATGATGTGCCTTACGATATTCACGCGTTGATCCGGAACGAAGAGGCTTGTCTTAAATCATCCACTTTCGCATCCTCGCTTGCGCACAAGCACGGTACGCGCCTGCATATCCTGCACATTTCTACCGGCGATGAGGTGCATTTGTTCGAACCGGGAATACGTAGTAACGGCAAAATCCTGCTCGCGAACGGGCAACCCAAGCTCGTCACGGCTGAGGCCTGCGTGCACCATTTGTGGTTCGATGCGGAAGATTACCGGAGATTGGGCAATGAAATTAAATGCAATCCGGCGATTAAGGCACCGCATCACAAAGAGCAAATCCTGCAAGCTGTGCTGGACAACCGCATTGACGTGATCGCGACCGACCATGCACCGCATACGGTCGGGGAAAAAGCACAGCATTACTGGCAGGCGCCGTCGGGGCTGCCGCTGGTACAACACACTTTGAATGTAATGCTCGAACTGAGCAAGGCAGGAAAGATTTCAATCGATCGTGTGGCCGAGAAAATGAGCCACGCAGTGGCGGATCTCTTCAATATCAAAGAGCGCGGCTACATTCGCGAAGGTTACTGGGCAGATTTGATCCTCGTGGATTTGAATGCTACTACGCAGGTTGAAAAGTCCAATATCTACTCCAAATGCGGCTGGTCGCCGTTTGAAGGCACGGAATTCCAATCACGCATTACCCACACGTTCGTGTCGGGGCACCTTGTTTACGAAAACGGGCAATTTGATGAAACGGTGAAAGGGAAGCGGTTAACTTTTAGCCGCTAGGTAATCGTAATAGTTCTTGATCACGTTCAGATCTGCCTCCGTCCAGTCGAGGGTAGGAAGGTCGTCGGCGTCGAGCCAAAGGATTTGCTCGTGTTCGGTCAGAATGAAATCGGTTGTTTCCACTTTACAAACAAACGGAACGAGCACGATTTCGCGCCACCCCTGATCTTTGGAAGTTTCAGGAAGTTTATCGACGATCTCTACGGCAACGTTGAGCTCTTCCATGATTTCACGGAATAATGCCTCTTCGTCTGTTTCGCCTTTTTCGAGTTTTCCACCCGGGAATTCCCATTGAAGGGGGAAGGACAATGCCGCGCTACGCTGCCCGGCGAGTACTTTTCCATTATGTTCAATCACAGCACAGGGCACTCTCACTACCAACTTTTCGGAAACCAGTACTTCGATCATAGGAGGCGGTTACGTAATTCACCGCAAAATTACAATTTTCAGGTTTATGTTGTATGTTATTGTTAAAACTTCTTAAAAAGTTAACGCTCAGAACAATTCACCTGAGCGATGGCGCGGCAAAATGCCGAGATGTTTGAATGCTTTTTCAGTCACTTCGCGGCCTCGGGAAGTCCGTTTGATATAGCCTTCCTGGATCAGGAACGGCTCATACACTTCCTCGATGGTGTCGGCTTCTTCGCCACAGGCAGTCGCGATGGTCGATAAGCCCACCGGCCCGCCTTTGAACTTGTGAATAATGGTGCTGAGGATGCGGTTATCCATTTCATCCAGCCCGTTTTGATCCACATCCAAAGCCTGTAAGGCCATTTCCGCAATAGCAACTGTAATGCGGCCATTACCTTTGACTTGCGCAAAATCGCGGATTCTGCGGAGGAGGTTGTTAGCAATACGCGGAGTACCGCGGCTGCGGCGTGCGATTTCGTAAGCCGCATCTTCTTCCAGAGGCGTGCCCAGAATGGCAGCCGAACGTTTCAAAATGGAGGACAGCAGTTGAGCATCATAATATTCCAGCCTTGCATTGATCCCAAATCTCGCACGCAGGGGCGACGTGAGCATACCCGCACGCGTAGTAGCGCCTATGAGCGTGAAAGGATTCAGGCCGATCTGAATACTGCGGGCATTCGGCCCGCTATCGAGCATGATATCGATCTTGTAATCCTCCATGGCCGAATACAGGTATTCTTCCACAATAGGGTTCAGGCGGTGGATTTCGTCGATGAAAAGGACGTCGTGTTCCTGCAAGTTGGTCAGCAGTCCGGCGAGATCGCTCGGTTTATCCAGTACCGGGCCGGATGTGATTTTAATGCCGGAGCCTAGCTCATTCGCGATGATATTCGAGAGTGTGGTTTTGCCCAAACCGGGAGGACCGTGCAGCAACACGTGATCGAGCGCGTCGCCACGCTGGCGGGCGGCCTGCACGAATATTCTCAGGTTTTCAAGAATCTTGTCCTGCCCGGTAAAATCCTCGAAAGACAACGGCCGCAATGCGCGTTCGATTTCTTTGTCGGTATTGGAAAGGTTTTCTTGATCTCCGGACAGATAATCCTGGCGCATAGTCGATTGAACAGATAGTGAAAACCAGCCGTCCCGTTCAGTGGCGGCTGGTTTTGATATTATTAACCAAAAATAACTGTTTTAATCTGCAAAAGGAAAGCTTAGCGGATCACCATCACCGATCCGCGCTTCATGATCGGGTTGCGTTCGGGATAATAAAGTGCTTCGTAGGAAATGATGTAAGGATAGCTTCCGGGCTGCACCTTTAAGCCTTTGTAAGTCCCGTCCCAACGCGCCTCGATATCGGTAGTAGCGAAAATAACCTCGCCCCAACGGTTGTAAATACGCATAGAGAAATTGGTATAATAGGCCCCGAACACTTGCAGTATCTCGTTATGACCTTCACCATCGGGCGTAAATGCATCCGGTATAAAGAACCGCGGCTCGCATTTGTCGACAACTTCGGTGGATTGCTCGGTTACGCAGCCTTCCTTGTTGGTAGCACGCACGATGTATTTACCTTCCTGATTGACGGTAATCGTTTTCGTCGTGTCACCGGAATGCGGCCAAAGGTACGAATAGGGGCCCTGCCCGCCGGCATCCAGGATTACAGACTGGCCGTCCGGAATACAAATGTAATTTTCAGGAGCGAGGCCAAGGATCGGGGACGGTAGTTCACCCACCTTGATCGTGTCGGAGTTGTAGCAGTCGTTTCTGTCTTTTACTACTACTGTATATTGTCCTGGCTGGCTGATTGTCACCTCGCGGGTGTCTTCGCCGGTGCTCCATTTGAATTCGATCCAGCGGGTACTTTCTACACTTAACACAATGGAGCTGTCGCGGCACAATGTAGTGTCGGGGCCAATGGAGAAGGCTGGCGGCTTGCGCAATGTGATTTCGATCGTATCGGCTGCGTAGCAATCTCCCTGCGGGCCATTGAATGCGATGGCGATGTAGCGGCCGGTAGAAGTGGCATTATAAGTACGGCCGCGGCCAACGACGCGTCCGCGGTTGATCCATGCGTAAACTTCGGCTTCAACTTTCATATCCAACGGCACATAGGCGCCGCAAGTATCTTTATCCGGGCCCAGGTCAATGTTCGAAGGAGTTTCATAAATGGTAACCTCCTGCACGATCGTGGTGTCGGTACATTTGTTCGTCGCGCGCATGGCCACCATGTAGGTGCCCGGTTTGGTGTAAGTATAGGTCGCCTGCTGCTGCTTGGAAGGCGCTGTAAACTGTCCGTTTCCAAGAAAATCCCACGAATAGCTGTCTTCAATCGGGTCACACATCGGACTGGCCTGGAAAGTCGTCGGCTCGTTGGTACAGAACCCGTCGGCTTCAAATCCCGGTCCCGAAGATTCCTGCGTGAAATCCTGGACCATATTGGGCAATCCCAGCTGGCTCTTTTTGCCTCCCAAATTAGCCCCGTCACGCTCATAGTCGACGCCCGTTAAGGAGTTCCCTTCCGGTTCACCTATCGTAGCCAGGTATTCACTTCCCTGAATGGCCATATAAATGCGCCCATCCGGCCCGAACTGCAATGCACCGAACTTCTGCGTGGCCGAACTGTCGATCGTAATGGCGGTTTCGATGACGAGGCTGTCGGGCAATGTAAGGTCATATTGTTTCAAAAGCGATTTCGTACCGTTCTCGCCCTGAAACGAAACGTACATTTTTTCACCGCTCGGAGAGAATTCAATACCATAGGCAATGGGCGGTGCGGGGCCGAGATCCATTGTTTTTTTGTAGGTTAATGTACCCGTTGAGTCGTTGAAACTGAACAGCTCCACATAATTTCGCGCGGGCCCCGGAATCACGACAGCCAGTTGGCGTTCGCCGGTAGTACTGTCGGGCGACGAAAATTTCATATAGCCCTCGGCTTTGTTGGTACTATCGTGCGCCATGCCGAGCTCGGGAGCTGCCACTTCCACGAGGCCGCCTGTGGTAGCGTGGAAAATGCGGAATTTGTTCGTGCCGTAATCGTGCGAAACGACCCAGTAAGTGCTATCGCGGTCGTTGCGGACAGAAGCAACGCGTTCGGTAGTAGGTGTTTGCAGCGTTGTATTTTGTTCGATAATCTGGCCCAGGCCATTGTTACGCCGCATATCTACCACGCTCACTGTCAGCAGCTTTTCGCCATTGATATCGGACGTCGTAAATATATTGTATAAATACTCGCAGCCTCTGCAAGTAGGCTGGGGCACAATGAGTACCGATTGCGTGGAATTCGGGCTACCTTTCATCGGCGCGCACGGCCCGAACGTGCACGTCATTTCATCCCCGTTCTTGTTCCACGCCTTGATACCATCGGAATAGAAGAGCAGCTGGCCTTTGGAATTGGCGATAGACGATGTTCCCTCAGGCGTATTCAACTTGCCGTCGGTTAACGGGGTCGGGGGTGTGTTGGAAAAATCCAGACCTGCATTGCCGCCGAAATACCACTTGGAACCTTCCTGCGCCTGCGGCTCCATACAAATCTTGACATTGATACGGTTCTGAATTTTACAGCCGTTGGGCATGATTACCTCTACCGAGTAACATCCCGAACTATCGACGTTCAAAGTCTGCGTGGTGTCGCCTTTGGGGTACCATATATATTTCGCACCGGCCGGCGCACCATTGGGATAAGGATCGAGGATCAGCGTGTCGCCTTTGCAAATGGTGGTATCGATTTTCCATTCCTGGAATTCCGGCGGCAGCTCTCCGATTTGTACGGCTTGTGTAACAGTTTCAGTAGCACCACTTTTCAGCGTCCGGACGAGTGTAACCGTGTAAGTGCCGGGCGACATGTAGGAATGTTGCGGATTGCGCCGCGTATCGGTTGCGCCGGCTTCCCCAAAGCTCCACCGCCACGCGGTAGCCGTGCTGAGCGTATCCCTGAACGAAGTCGAATCGGCTTCGCAATCAGGATTCTGCATACATTGTCCTTGTACCAGAAAGGGCGTCTGTGCCAAGGCACTCGCACCGACGAGCAGCATGAGCAGGCAGAGGACAGAAAAAAATCGGTGGTATCTATTATAAAATCGCCCCATGTTTCGTTACTTGTTCAAACACCCCTGGCCGTCTCAAAGAATATTCAAGTTACCCGACATTACTAACGAAAATAAAATGTTAAAATTTTGTGCGGTAATGTCGTAAAAACCACTCTAATTTGAATATTAATACGCAATTTGAGGATAATTTGTGAATTTAATCTGGTAATTTTTTTGAGTTCAAAAAGGGGCCGTTTTTTGGTAAGCGGCAAGCAAACACATCTATGATCAAGCGTTTACTTCCTCTCTTCCTACTGACACTGCTTTGCCTGAAAGGTTGGAGCCAGGATCCGCAATTTTCGCAGTTCTATGCGAACCCGCTGTACCTGAACCCGGCACTGGCCGGAGGGGCGTTGGCGCCGCGTGCAACGATCAATTACCGTAACCAATGGCCTTCATTGTCGGCCAACTTTGTAACTACCTCTATTGGTGCTGATGTGTTCCTGCCCAATTACAATAGCGGTCTTGGCGTGCTGGTAACGATGGACAGCCAGGGACTTGGAAACCTGAAATCGACCGAAGCGGCATTGCAATATTCCTATCAGATCCAGTTTAACGAGCTTACTTCGTTGCGTCTCGGAATCCAGGGCGGTTTCGCTTCGCGGACGCTCGATTACTTCGGATTGACGTTCGGAGATCAATATAATAATGGCGGATTAACCGGCCAGCCTTCGGAAGACCCGTTTGCAAAAGGTGGTCCTAATGTATTCTATGCTGATTTCGGTGCGGGTGCAATGCTTTATTCCGATTGGTACTGGGCAGGCGTTTCGGCGCACCACCTGAACCGCCCAAACCAGGCATTCTCGGAACTGACCGAAGCGCGGTTGCCCGTGAAAGCCAGTTTGCAGGCAGGTTTGCGCATTCCATTCGCGGGCTACACATTCCTGGGTGACGAAATCGACAAGGAAAAGACGATCTCGCCTGCTATCATGTATAAAAAGCAAGGCAAATACGACCAGTTCGATGCGGGTATGTACGTGACTATAGAGCCGCTCGTGATCGGTGCATGGTACCGCGGTATTCCTTTCAAAAAATACGAACAGAATATCAATAACCACGAATCGCTGATATTCCTGGCTGGCTACCGTCAGGACAAGTTCTCGATCGGTTATAGCTACGACCTCACCATTTCCACATTGGGCGCGGGTAGCGGTGGTGCGCACGAGATTTCACTTTCCTACGTTTTCGCGCCTTTCGAATCCAAACCGAAGCGCCCGAAAGCCCGTAAGCGACAGCTTTCATGTCCGAAGTTCTGATGCACTTCGAAAAAAAATAGTGAGAATTGAAATAGGGTAAACTTCGTCGGCAGAAGTCTTTTTTGGTGGTTACTTCACTATTTAAAGTCATTTTGACGATTATGTCCAACTACCGAAACCTCAATTTCCTTTTCACTCTTTTACTGCTCGTGGTGGCATTAAGCGCCGTAGCAGCGCCTCCGAAGCGGGAATTTTACGAAATCAAAATCTATCACCTTAAAAATGCCGATCAGGAAGCGCGCGTCGAGGCTTTCCTGAAAGACGCATATATTCCCGCCGCTCACCGAGCCGGTATTAAAAACGTAGGTGTTTTCAAGCCCGTCGCGACCGACACCATGGCCGGGAAACTGATTTACGTGTTAACCCCCATTAAATCTCTCGACGTCTTGCTGACTTTGCCTAAAACTTTGGACAAAGATGCAGCCTATGCTTCGGCAGGAAAGGACTATATCGAAGCGAACTACAAAAATCCGCCTTATGCACGTTTCGAATCAATCGTACTGCAAGCCTTTACGGAGGCGCCCGTGCACATGAAGCCCAACCTGACCGGGCCGAAAAGTGAAAGAGTATATGAACTGCGCAGTTACGAAGGCCATACCGAGAAAATTTACCGGAATAAGGTAAAGATGTTCAATGTGGGAGGCGAAGTTCCCTTGTTTGTTCGTCTGGGTTTCAATGCCGTATTCTATGGTGAAGTGGTGGCAGGAAGCCACATGCCGAACCTGATGTACATGACTACTTTCGAAAACAAGGCCTCTCGTGACGCGCATTGGAAATCCTTCACCGAAGATGCGGAATGGAATAAGCTGAAGGTAAATCCGGAGTATCAGAATAACGTTTCAAAAAACACCAGTTTCTTCTTGTATCCCACCGAATATTCGGATATATAGCATCCGAAACGGTTCCAGTCATTTTGAAAATGATGAGCAGGCACGTTCCGTTTCGGGCAGGCCGGGTCATCATTTTTTTGTTTAAAAACCCAACATTATGAAAGCCGCTATTTTAAAGAACCTTCACGAGCCGCTGGTGATCGAAACCACCCAGAAACCTAATCCCGGTCCGGGAGAAGTGCTCGTAGAAGTGAAAGCCGCATCGCTCAACCACCGCGATGTGTGGATACAAAAAGGCCTTTATCCGAGAATTACCACCCCGATTATACCGGGCTCCGACGGCGCGGGCATTGTGAAAGAGGTGGGAGATGGCGTGGCCAAAAGCTGGATCGGCAAAGAGGTGATTATCAACCCATCGCAAAATTGGGGAGACAATCCTGATTTTTACAGTGAAAACCACAAAATTCTTGGCCTTCCCGACGACGGTACATTTGCGGAATATGTAAAAACCGAAGCAAAGTACCTGGCTGAAAAACCGGCACATTTGTCGTTTGAAGAAGCGGCCGCATTGCCGATGGGCGGCCTGACGGCATGGCGATCGCTCATGACGCGTTGCCGGTTCAAAGAAGGCGATCGCGTGCTCGTGACGGGTGCGGGCGGAGGCGTGGCGCTCTCTGCCATTCAGTTCGCTATTGCAGCTGGCGCGGAGGTGTGGGTAACCTCGGGCTCGGACCAGAAAATTCAGAAAGCCATTGAAATGGGTGCGAAAGGCGGCATTAACTATAAAAACCCGACCTGGTTCCGCGACCTGCTCGTAAAAGCGCGTGGCCCGAAAACCGGCTATTTCAATGTGATCATCGATAGTGCCGGCGGTCCCGGTTTTGCCAAACTGATCGACATTGCCGCTCCCGGCGCCCGCATTTGCTTCTACGGCGGCGGAACCGGCAATATTACCGACATCGTCCCCGCAAAAGTGTTTTTCAAACAGCTGAATATTTACGGTAGTACGATGGGTACCGAGCAGGAATTTGCCGATATGGTAAAATTTGTAGCTGAAAAGCGGATTGTGCCGGTCATCGATAAATTATTTCCGCTGGAAGAAGCCGAACAGGCGCTCCGTTACATGGATGCCGGACAGCAGTTCGGCAAGATCGTACTTTCGATATAAATCTATTTTCTCACTGCCTCGATGGCAGCGCGGACGCTTCCGTGCTCATCGAGCAGTGATTGGGCCTCGTCAGGCGAGATATTCAGTTCATCAATGATCATGCGCAACGCTCTGTCGACCAGTTTTTCATTGGTGAGCTGCATATCTACCATTTTGTTTCCCTTCACTTTACCCAGCCGGATCATGACCGAAGTAGAAATCATGTTTAGGGCCAGTTTTTGAGCGGTACCGGATTTCATTCGGGTACTTCCGGTCAAAAATTCGGGTCCAACTACTATTTCAACGGGGTATGCGCAGGCTTTGGCTACCGCGGAACCGTCGTTGCAGACGACACAGCCTGTCAGCAAACCTGCATTGCGTGCCTCATTCAAACCGCCGATCACATAAGGTGTACGGCCGGATGCTGCTATTCCTATTAATGTATCGTTTTTGTTAGGTGTGTAAACCGCCAGGTCTTTCCAGGCCTGGTTCCAGTCGTCCTCCGCGTTTTCGACTGCTTTGCGAATGGCGGTGTCTCCACCCGCGATAATTCCGACTACGAGATCGAACGGCACACCGAATGTGGGCGGACATTCCGACGCGTCCACGACGCCTAATCGTCCGCTGGTACCGGCACCGATATAGAACAGGCGCCCGCCATTTTTCATCCTGGGAACGATCTGTTCCACCAATGCTTCGATTTGCGGGATCGATTTCTGAACGGCATGAGGCACTGTCTGATCCTCGCGGTTAATAGAGGTCAGAAGGTCGTGGACGCTCATTTTTTCGAGATCATTATAGTTCGAAGACGATTCGGTTGTCAGCATTGTGGTTCGTGGTTTTTGGAATTCAAAATTAAATGTTTTCCGATAACGATGTTGCACCGGGAGGAAATTTGGTATTTATCATAGATTAATAACAAAAAAAGCTCTGAATGTTTGGAAAATAAAAAGATAGGCTTCTAATTTGTAAGACCAAGTCAAAAACAGCGAAATTTCGCTAGACTTAAATGTTCCGCTAAAATGAAACTGACTCTTATCGTCCCGGTCCTACTTATCGTCACGCAATAGCGTGAGTGGGATGATAGCACATAACTGGCACCTCACTCACCTAACCGAGTGGGGTGTTTTTATTTTAAATACAATCATTCACCAATGGCGACAGAATTAAACAGATTTTCGAAGACCCTTACCCAGGAAGTAACCAATCCGGCCGCACAGGCGATGCTTTATGGAATTGGTTTGAAAGAAGAAGACTTTGTTAAACCCCAGATCGGGATTGCCAGCACGGGTTATGAAGGTAACCCTTGCAACATGCACCTGAACGGCTTGTCGGTGTACGTGAAACAGGGTGTGAATGCGAACGACATGGTGGGCCTGATCTTCAACACGATTGGTGTTTCGGATGGTATGACCAACGGAAACGACGGTATGCGCTACTCGCTCCCAAGCCGTGACATTATCGCGGATTCGATTGAAACGGTAGTGGCTGCACAATGGTACGATGGCGTGATCGCGGTAGTGGGTTGTGATAAAAACATGCCGGGCGCGATTATGGCGATGGCGCGTCTGGATCGCCCTTCCATTATGGTGTACGGCGGAACGATTCGTTCAGGACATTATAAAGGACAGAAACTCGACATCGTTTCGGCATTCGAAGCATTGGGTAAGAAGTTCGCCAACAATATTTCTGATGAAGATTATAAGGGAGTAATTCAAAATTCGATCCCTGGCCAGGGCGCTTGCGGCGGTATGTACACCGCGAACACGATGGCTTCTTCGATCGAGGCAATGGGATTGAGCTTGCCATTCAGCAGCTCTTACCCGGCTACGCACGAGGGCAAGCAGGAAGAATGCAAGAAGATCGGTGCGGCAATGAAGAAATTGCTCGAACTGAACATTACTCCGAAAGATATTATTACTAAAAAGTCGCTTGAAAATGCATTGACGGTGGTAATGGCCCTCGGTGGCTCTACCAATGCGGCATTGCACTACCTCGCGATCGCCCGCGCTGCAGACATTTCCCTGACGCTGGACGACATCCAGGCGATTTCGGACCGTACGCCATTTATCGCTGATTTGAAGCCTAGCGGTAAATACTTCATGGAGGATATTCTCGAAATCGGCGGTGTGCCTGCCGTTACCAAGTATTTGTATTCCGTAGGACTTATCCACGGAGATTGCATTACGGTAACCGGTAAAACAGTGGCTGAAAACCTCGCCGAGGCCCCCGACTTGAATTTTGAAACACAAAAAATGGTGTTCCCGATAGAAACGCCGATCAAACCAAGCGGACACATTCAGGTACTTTACGGTAACCTGGCTCCCGAGGGTTCGGTTGCGAAAATTACCGGTAAGGAAGGTCTGACATTCGACGGCGAAGCGAAAGTATGCGAGCACGAATCGGAGATTATCGATATGTTGGCCAAAGGTGAAATTAAAGCAGGTCACGTGGTAGTAATCCGTAATGCGGGCCCGAAAGGCGGTCCGGGTATGTCGGAAATGCTGAAACCTACTTCCGCGGTAATGGGAGCGGGCTTGGGCGACAAGATCGCATTGATTACCGACGGTCGTTTCTCAGGCGGTACGCATGGTTTCGTGGTAGGCCACATTACCCCGGAAGCATTCGACGGCGGCCCGATCGCTCTCGTAAAAGACGGCGACCGCATCAGCATCGATGCCAACACCCGCGTACTGACACTGCATATTTCCGACGAAGAAATGGCAGCCCGCAAAGCAGCCTGGGTACAACCCGCGCCGCGCTTTACAAAAGGTATGCTGGGAAGATATATCAGAACCGTGAAATCAGCCAGCGAAGGTTGCGTGACTGACGAAGCGTAAAATTGAAGGACAGAAATTCATCCGACTAAACAATACAGAGGTCATGGGATTTAATGAAAATCAAACTGCAACAATTCAGGGCTCGGAACCGGTGGTTTCGGTGGCCAAGCCGGAGCTGATCAATGGGTCGCATGCGGTGATCCAGTCGCTGATTGCGGAAGGGGTGAAAACCATTTTCGGCTATCCGGGCGGCGCGATTATGCCGGTGTACGATGCGATCTATGACTATCAGGATCAGGTCAACCACATTCTCGTACGCCACGAACAAGGCGCTGCGCATGCGGCGGAAGGGTTTGCGCGCATTACGGGCGAGGTAGGGGTTTGCCTTGTTACTTCGGGGCCGGGTGCTACCAACCTTGTAACGGGTATCGCCGACGCGATCATCGACTCCACGCCGATGGTCTGCATTATCGGTCAGGTCGCTTCGCATTTGCTCGGTACCGATGCATTTCAGGAGACCGACGTGATGGGTATCACCATTCCTATTACCAAATGGAACTACCAGGTTACCAATGCGGACGAAATCCCTGACATCATTGCCAAAGCATTTTATATAGCAAAATCAGGTCGTCCGGGACCGGTGTTGATCGATATTACCAAGGATGCGCAGCAGAAGCTGATGACAAAGCCTTTTGTACACAAAAAGGTGGAAACATTGCTGAGCTACCATCCGCGCATGGCGCCGAAAGACGAGCAATTGGCTGCGGCCGCGAAGCTGATCAACCAGGCGAAACGTCCGTTCCTTTTCGTAGGTCACGGCGTGCAGATCGCCGGCGCCGAGCAGGAGCTGATCCGGTTCGTTGAAAAAGCGGATATTCCGGTTGCGTCGACATTACTCGGACTTTCTTCGATGTCGGTTGACCATCCTAATTATGTAGGCTGGCTTGGAATGCACGGAAACTACGGTACGAATGTGCTCACCAACCAATGCGACCTCATTATCGCCGTCGGAATGCGTTTCGACGACCGCGTAACCGGTGATTTGAGCCGTTATGCGAAGCAGGCGAAAATAGTACACATCGAAATTGATCCGGCCGAAATTGACAAGATCATGAAGGCGGATGCACCGGTAGTGGGTGACGCTAAAATTGCGTTGGAATTGCTGCTTCCATTGGTGAATGAGAACAATCACGAAGCCTGGAAAGCGGAATTCAAGAAATACGATGTGATCGAGGATGAGAAGATCACCCAGCCCGAACTGGCTCCGACTACCGAGAAGATTAAAATGGCGGAAGTAATCCGCACGCTTTCAGACAAAACCAAAGGTGAAGCGGTGATCGTGGCGGACGTTGGTCAGCACCAGATGATGGCTGCGCGTTATTATCAGTTCAAAAAACCGAGCTCGTACATTACTTCGGGTGGTTTGGGAACGATGGGTTACGCATTACCGGCTTCATTCGGTGCCAAAGTAGGCGCGCCGGATCGTGAAGTTGTGGCGATCATTGGTGACGGTTGCTTCCAGATGACGATTCAGGAGTTGGGTACTATCGCACAAAGCGGTTTGCCGGTGAAAATCATCATCCTTAACAACAACTTCCTCGGAATGGTACGTCAGTGGCAGCAGCTGTTCCATCAGAAACGATATTCGTTCGTGGAGTTGCAAAACCCTGATTTCATCACCATTGCGAAAGGTTTCGGCATCGACGGCCATACCTGCGCGAAACGCGAGGATTTGCACGCGTCGCTGGATACAATGCTGGCTTCCGACAAACCTTACCTGCTGGAAGTATTGGTAGAGAAAGAAGAAAACGTGTTCCCGATGGTGCCAACGGGTGCTTGCGTAGCGGATATCCGTTTGGAATAATATAAAAGAGGAAGAAATTATGACATCATACACCATTTGTGTTTTTACTGAAAACACGATAGGCATTCTGAACAAGATCACGACGATTTTCACGCGGCGACGGATCAATATCGAAAGCTTAACCGTTTCGGAAACAGAGCGTAAGGGTATTTCCCGCTTTACGATCGTCATCCGTAGCGAGTCGCGTGACGCGGTGGAAAAGCTGGTCCGCCAGATCCGCAAGATCATCGAAGTACTCGCGGTTTTCGGGTACCTCAATGAGGACATCGCGTATAATGAGATCGCATTGTTCAAGGTTTCGACGCCGATCGGTGCCAAACCGCTCGATATCGAGACCATTAACAAGACCTATAAGGCTTGGGTTGTGTACTGGCACCTGACCTACGTGATCATCCAGAAGACCGGTACCGAAGAGGAGATCTTCGAATTTTTCGACTACATCAAACCGCACGAAATCCTCGAATTCGTTCGCTCAGGGCGTGTGGCGGTGAGCAAATCGCCTCAGACACTGGTAGATTATCTGCCGGAAGCTGAGTGGGAGTATTACCAATAGTCGGTCAGTTTTTAGTAGTATTGTTTTTTAATTCGTAGTAAATCAATAATCCAATCAATAATCAATGGCAAAATTAAATTTCGGCGGGGTCGAAGAAGAAGTAGTAACCCGTGAAGAATTTCCACTTGAAAAAGCACGTGAAGTACTTTCTACTGAAACTATCGCTGTAATTGGTTACGGCGTACAAGGCCCAGGCCAAAGCTTGAACATGCGCGACAACGGATTCAATGTAATCGTTGGTCAGCGTAAAGGTGGTAAGTCTTGGGACAAAGCCGTTGCTGACGGATGGGTGCCAGGCGAAACGCTTTTCGAATTGGAAGAAGCATTGGCAAAAGGAACCATCATTTGCTATTTGCTTTCGGATGCTGCTCAGATCGAGCTATGGCCAACTGTTAAGGCTAACCTTACTGCTGGAAAATCACTGTATTTCTCACACGGTTTCGGTGTAACTTATAAAGATCAGACTGGTATCGTTCCTCCTGCTGACGTAGATGTATACCTCGTTGCTCCGAAAGGATCAGGAACTTCACTTCGCCGTCTGTTCGTAGAAGGAAAAGGCTTGAACTCTTCTTTCGCGGTATTCCAGGATGCAACTGGTAAAGCGCGTGAAAAATGTATCGCAATGGGTATCGGTGTAGGTTCAGGTTACCTGTTCGAAACTGATTTCTACCGCGAAGTAACTTCCGACCTTACCGGCGAGCGTGGTACTTTGATGGGTGCTATCCAGGGTATTTTCGCTGCACAATACGAAGTGTTGCGTTCAAATGGCCACACACCTTCAGAAGCATTCAACGAAACAGTTGAAGAACTGACGCAATCGTTGATGCCATTGGTTGCTGAAAACGGTATGGACTGGATGTACGCTAACTGCTCTACTACTGCGCAGCGTGGTGCTTTGGACTGGTGGAAGCCTTTCCGTGACGCTACGAAGCCTGTTTTCGAACAACTTTACAACTCTGTAAAGAGCGGCGAGCAAGCTACTATCTCGATCACCCGCAACTCACAGCCTGACTACCGTGTGAAACTGGAAGCTGAGCTTGCAGAATTGCGCGAATCAGAAATGTGGCAAGCAGGTTCAACTGTACGTGGTCTGCGCCCGGAAAGAAACTAATTGTTTCAAAAAAATAATTCATTGCCGTTGACTTAAGTCAATGGCAATGGGAGAAAATGGAGCTTTGCTTTTTGCAAAGCTCTTTTGTTTCAGAATCACTTATGAGCACTTCACATTCCGTTCCGACTCTCGATAACATATTCCTCGCTGCCGAACGCTTGCGCGGGGTTATTAACCACACACCGATATTCTTTAATGCGCACCTTTCCGAGCAGTACGGGGCGAATATTTACCTCAAAAGGGAAGATTTGCAAACGGTACGCTCCTACAAAATCCGTGGCGCCTATAACAAAATGGCCAGCCTCACGCCCGAGGCCCTCGCAGGCGGGGTCGTGTGTGCGAGCGCGGGTAACCACGCGCAGGGCGTAGCATACGCATGCCGGAAAATGGAGGTGAAGGGTGCGATTTTCATGCCTACTACCACGCCGGCGCAGAAAGTAAAACAAGTGCGGCTCTTCGGGCAGGAGTGGATCGAAATCCATTTGGTAGGCGATACTTATGATGATGCCTACCACGCATCCATGGCTTACCGCGACAGTACCAATGCTGTTTTTGTACACCCGTTCGATGATTTGCAAGTTATTGAAGGACAAGGAACGGTAGGGCTGGAAATTTTCAAAGATGCCGATTTCAAGATCGATTACCTGTTGATGGCCATTGGCGGCGGCGGGTTGGCGTCGGGCATTTCTACTGTTTTCAAACAACTTTCTCCCAAAACACAGCTCATCGGCGTAGAACCGGAAGGCTCGCCTACCATGCACAAATCTATTCAGGAAGGGCATGTGGTGACGCTGGATAATATCGACAAGTTCGTAGATGGCGCTGCCGTCCGCCGTGCGGGCGACATTACCTTTGATATTTGCAGCAAGAGTTTGAACCAGATCCTGCTTGTGCCGGAAGGAAAAGTGTGCTCCTCGATCTTACAGCTGTATAATGAAGAAGCGATCGTAGCTGAACCGGCAGGTGCATTGACCGTGGCTGCACTGGACCTGATCCGGGACGATATCAAAGGCAAAAACGTCGTCGTATTGATCAGCGGTGGTAACAACGACATTACCCGTACAGAGGAGATCAAGGAGCGGTCATTGCTTTATGAGGGATTGAAGCATTATTTTATCATCCGCTTCCCCCAGCGCTCGGGTGCATTCCGCGAGTTTTTGAATGTGCTTGGGCCTAATGACGATATTGCTCGTTTCGAATATGTCAAGAAAACCAACCGCGAGCAGGGGCCTGCATTGGTCGGGATCGAATTAAAGAGCCGCGAAGACTTTGCGCCGCTGATCGAGCGAATGGATGCGAATCGTGTGGTGTACGAGTATTTGAATGATCAGCCGGATTTGTTTCAGTTTATGGTGTAAAATTTAAGGATATAGCTTTATGGGGCCACGTTTACGAGGAAACTTGTATAGTTTGATGATCGGCGTAATAGTTGCTGTAATGGCTTTTTCGCGTGTATCCGGTCAGGGAAAGCCGTTATATGGGTACGTCGTGTCTGCGAAAGGCGATACCGCCAAGGGTTATATCCGTTACGACGGCTGGGGCACCAGTCCGATGACTGTGGACTTTGCGAAGGAAAAGAATGGGCCGTTTGAAAAGATCGGCCAGGATGAAGCATCACAATTTTTCCTTGCACCGCTTAATGAGCGCTACGTTAGTAAGAGGATTGGAGTATTGAATATCGATCTGAGCAAAACTTATCAGATTGCTCCGTCTTTTGAAGCAAAAGATTCGGTCACCGTGTATTTGCGCGAGGTAACGACAGGCCCGAAAGCGACTTTGCTGGAATATCTGGACCCGACCGAGAAGCCGCATTTTTTTCTGGAAAAGGAAGGAAAACTGACGGAATTGCTCTACTACTCTTTTTACCGTGAAGTTCGGGGGAGAAAGTACCTGATCCAATATGAGGAATATGAGCGGCAGCTTCCGGTATTGTTGGGCGAAGGTAGCGATAATAGTCATCTACGTGACTACTCAGCAAAGGCGCTGGGGCGGTACATCGATCGCTATAATGGAATAACTGATCAGGTAAAGCATACCAGGACACCTTCCATCGAATCAGAAATGCAGATCGATGTCCATGTGATGGGCGGTTTGGAAGGTTGGGAGGAGGAAGGGGTTAATCTGGGAACAAGGCCGACATTTGGTGCCGGTTTGAGGATTGATCTTCCGAGGAGGTTTCACAATCGTTATTTCAAGATTTTGTTTTCAACGATAAGAGGTGTTTCCGAAAGTGAAGTGTACAATTATACGTCAAAGAAGAAAGTCAATTTGAATACCTTGGAGATAGGAATGGGAAGCTACATCGGTTCCGGCAACATTCGCCCTAACCTGGGGCTGGAATATAGTTTTCCAATGGACAGCTGGCGGAGTTCTATTTTCGGTCCGCACATTGGTATTTCTTATAAAAGGCTCCTAAGCCTGGAAGTCTCACATTTTGCTAACTTCTCGGCGGTCTTGACGAATATCATGTTTTTCAACCGCCCGCGTATCAGCTTGAACTACTACCTAAGCCTGAACAAATTTTTTAAAAGCCGGAATTAACAATCCGCCCGACAATGCTCCGCGTACCATCCGACATCAGCTCCCAGGAATTCGAGTCACTGAAAATTCAGGACATGACCTTCGTGGCCTATCGGAACGAGGTGTATCCCTCTAAGTACGACGTGTTTTTTGAGGAGCATGCGGTGATTGTGGTGCTGGAAGGCGAAAAGAAATTCACCAGCCCGACGCAGGAAGTGCATGTGGAAAAAGGGGATATTCTGTTCATTCAGAGGGGTTTTTACCTGATGTCGGAGTCCATTCACGAAGCTTACAAAAGTCTTGTGTTCTTTTTTGACGAAAAACTCCTGAAAGAATTTGTAGGGCTGCACCCCGAACTTTTCGATTCGCAAAATGACGCCGGGACCGTTGAGTATCCGATTCTGCTGTTGAAGTCGGATGATAATTTCGAGAAGTTCATTCAATCTGTATTTCCCTACTTTCGCTCGCGGACGGAGTTGAAGAACCACTTTCTACGCCTGAAATTCCAGGAGCTTTTGCTGCATTTGATGGAGCTGGATAATTCAAACCAGCTGCGGGGTATTTTGTATAGCTTGTATAAAGGGGAAAAGGTCGATCTTTCGTTTTTGATGAACAGTTACTACCTGAAACCACTTACATTAAATGAGCTGGCTCGCTTGTCGGGCCGGAGTCTTTCGGCATTCAAAAGGGATTTTCAGGATGAATTTAATACTTCACCTGCATTATGGCTGAAAAACAAGCGGCTCGATTATGCCGATTTTCTGTTGAGAAATAGTACTAAGAACGTTTCGGAGATCAGTACGGAGATCGGCTATGAGAGCGTTTCGCATTTTATCAAGACTTATAAAGAGAAGTACGGGACGACGCCGAAGCGGCAGGGGTAGATTGCGGTTTTATATCATAATATGCATTAACTTCATAGAATAAATTTTTGCGACATGAAGTTTGGACGAGTGGAAAATGTACTGAGTGAATCCAGGGATTACTTTTTTAGTAAGTATCCCTTGAAATCCATGGCACTTTTCGGGTCGATTGCAAGGGATGAGGCGACTGATCAGAGCGATGTTGACATATTAGTTGAATTCTCAGAACCAGTAGGGTTTGAATTTGTGGACCTTGCAATGGAGTTGGAGGAAATATTACATTGCAAAGTTGATCTTGTGAGCAAAAAAGGCGTTAAACCTGAAATGCTGCCATTCATCGAAAAAGATCTGATCTATGTCTGAACGACAGCCGAGCATTTTGTTGTCAGATATGCTCGATTCTATCAACGCCATTTTGGAATATACCAATGGGATGGATTTCGAGGCTTTTCTTAATGATCGTAAAACACGGGATGCCGTCATCAGGAATCTACAGGTATTGGGTGAGGCAGCCAATCGCGTCCCCAGGATATCGCGGGAGGAGCATCCGCAAATCGAATGGATGAGAATTATAAGGTCGCGGCACATTCTGGTGCACGATTACGCAGGTATTGACTATGAGATAGTTTGGCGAATTATCGAGGTGCATCTGCCTCCACTGAGAGACGCACTGCAAGGTATTTTGAAACACTCCAAATAAAGATTTCCGCTCAAATCGCTATCCCAAACCAAAATCACTATTTTTTGAACCTTTACCGTTATACATATTCCTTTAAATATGCGGTAATTTGTAATGTCGGTTCTCCTTCTGAGAAAGGCGTTGATTATCAGCTCTTTCTTTGAAGCCTGAACGACGAGGCGAAATTCTAATTTTAATCAAAATGAGTAATCAAGCGAGTACCCTTTTCGACAAAGTGTGGGATGCCCACGTTGTCCGTAAAATCGAGGACGGTCCGGATGTGTTCTTCATCGACCGCCATTTTATCCACGAGGTAACAAGCCCTGTTGCTTTTCTTGGACTCGAAACCAGAGGCATTGGCGTGATGTATCCCGAGCGCACTTTCGCAACGGCCGATCACAACACCCCGACCATCAACCAACACCTTCCGGTAGCCGACCCGCTTTCCGCGAACCAGCTGAAAGCCCTCGAAGCGAATGCCGCGAAATATGGCATTTCACACTGGGGATTGGGCCACGCCCGTAACGGTATTGTACACGTGGTAGGACCTGAAAACGGCATTACGCTGCCAGGTATGACGATCGTTTGCGGCGACTCCCACACTTCTACCCACGGTGCATTCGGCGCTATTGCGTTCGGTATTGGTACCTCGGAGGTGGAAATGGTGCTTTCTTCGCAATGCATTATGCAGCCTAAGCCTAAGAAAATGCGTGTAAACGTGAATGGCCAGCTAGGCAAAGGGGTTACTCCGAAAGACGTAACACTTTATATCATTTCGAAACTGACTACTGCCGGTGCGACGGGTTATTTCGTTGAATATGCAGGGGATGTATTCGAGAATATGTCGATGGAAGGCCGTATGACCGTCTGCAACATGAGCATCGAAATGGGTGCGCGTGGCGGTATGATCGCTCCGGACGAAACTACATTTGCCTACATCAACGGCCGCGAGCAAGCCCCGAAAGGCGAGAAGTGGGACAAAGCATTGGCTTACTGGAAAACTTTGAAAACAGATGAAGGCGCTGTTTTTGACAAAGAATATAACTTCGATGCAGCCGATATCGAGCCGATGATCACTTACGGTACCAACCCGGGAATGGGGCAGGGTATCACAAGAGCGATCCCTACTTCGGATCAGGTGGAAGGCGGTAAGGCTACTTACGACAAGTCTTTGAACTACATGGGCTTCCATGAGAACGAGAATATGCTGGGCAAGAAAATCGATTACGTTTTCATCGGTAGCTGTACCAATGGCCGTATCGAGGACTTCCGTGCGTTCGCGTCGATCGTGAAAGGCCGCAAAAAGGCCGATAATGTGACGGCATGGATCGTTCCGGGCTCGCACATCGTAGAAGCGCAGATTAAAGAAGAAGGTATCCTGGATATTCTGACCGACGCTGGTTTCGAATTGCGCCAGCCGGGCTGCTCGGCTTGTCTGGCGATGAACGACGACAAGATTCCGGCCGGCAAATACGCGGTAAGTACTTCCAACCGTAACTTTGAAGGTCGCCAGGGCCCGGGAGCGCGTACCTTGCTCGCGAGCCCGCTCGTAGCAGCTGCCGCAGCCGTAACCGGCGTAGTTACTGATCCAAGAACACTTCTTTAATCCGCATTAACACAATGGCTTACGATAAATTCACCATACTGAAAAGTTCGGCGGTACCCCTGCCGATTGAAAACGTAGATACCGACCAGATCATCCCGGCCCGCTTTTTGAAAGCGACCAAACGCGAAGGATTTGGCGACAACCTCTTCCGCGACTGGCGCTATAATGGCGACGACACGCCGAAGCAGGACTTCGTTTTGAACAACCCTATTTACTCCGGCAAAATACTTGTAGGAGGTCGCAACTTCGGCAGCGGTTCCAGCCGCGAGCACGCTGCGTGGGCGATCTACGATTACGGTTTCCGCTGCGTGGTTTCCAGCTTCTTTGCAGATATTTTCAAGGGTAACTCATTGAATATCGGAATCTTGCCTGTACAGGTAAGCCCTGAGTTCCTGAACAAAATCTTCGAAGCGATAGAGGCCGATCCTAATGCACAACTGGAAGTGAACTTGCAGGAGCAGAAAATCACCATCCTTGCTACCGGCGAGAGTGAGTCTTTCGATATTAACGGTTATAAAAAACATAACCTGATGAACGGCTTCGATGATATCGATTATCTGCAAGCGATGAAGGGAAATATCAAGGAGTTTGAAGCAGAAAGAATATTTTAATGAGCTGTCGGCGATCGGCAGTCGGCTGTCGATTCTCCTGACCGCCGACCGCTGGTTGCCGACGGCTGACTACCTATGAACAGCCGCTACATAGAAATAATGGACACGACACTCCGCGATGGTGAGCAAACCAGCGGGGTGTCGTTTTCCGCATCAGAAAAACTGACCATCGCCCAGATCCTCTTGCAGGAAGTGAAGGTCGACCGCATTGAAGTAGCCTCGGCCCGGGTGTCGGAAGGTGAATTTCAAGCGGTTAAAAAAATCACGGATTGGGCTGGTAAGAATGGTTTTCTGGATAAAATTGAAGTACTCACTTTCGTCGACGGCGACGCGTCCATTAACTGGATGGTACAGGCCGGCGCGAAGGTGATGAACCTCCTCACCAAAGGGTCGCTGAACCATTTGACCCATCAGCTGAAAAAATCACCGGAAGCGCATTTCGAAGATATTCGGAATGTGGTCGAGCTGGCGGAGTCGAAAGGCATTCAATGCAATGTGTACCTCGAAGATTGGAGCAATGGTATGCGTAGTTCAAAAGATTATGTATTTCAATCGCTTGATTTTCTCGCAACGTTGCCGATAAAGCGCATTCTGTTGCCTGATACCCTTGGCATTCTCACGCCATCCGAGTCGTATACGTTCATAAAAGAAATCGTCGAGCGGTACCCCGACCAGCATTTCGAATTCCACGGCCATAACGACTACGACCTTGGCGTGGCGAATGTAATGGAGGCGCTTCGCGCGGGCGTGCAAGGCTTGCACCTGACCGTAAATGGTATGGGTGAGCGCACAGGTAATGCCCCGCTCGCGAGCACAATCGCGGTGA
This sequence comes from Dyadobacter sp. SG02, assembly GCF_900109045.1. GTDB lineage: Bacteria > Bacteroidota > Bacteroidia > Cytophagales > Spirosomataceae > Dyadobacter. The sequence continues at coordinate 179,941 of NZ_FNYL01000016.1, read as the reverse complement.
TCAACGACCTGATGCCCGAATGCACGACGGCCGTGAATGAGAAGTCGTTGTACTCGATCAGCAAGCTGGTGGAGACCTTCTCGGGTATCCGCATTCCTGCGAACAAACCAATTGTAGGAGAAAGTGTTTTTACACAAACTGCTGGTATTCATGCAGATGGGGATAAAAAGAACAATCTCTATTTCAGCAAACTGATGCCTGAGCGTTTTGGGCGTCAGCGTTTGTATGCATTGGGTAAAACTTCCGGAAAGGCGAACATCGAGAACAACCTGCGGGACCTGGGTATTACACTTTCAGATACCGACCTTAAAAAAGTAACACAGCGGATCATTGAGCTCGGCGATCGCAAAGAGGCCGTGACGCCGGAGGATTTACCTTACATTATTTCCGATATTCTCGACAGCGACGCGATCGAGGAAAAGGTTGTGATTACCAATTACGTGCTAACGCATTCCAAAAACCTAAAACCTTCCGCCACATTGCAGATCTCGTTTGGCGAAGAGGTTTTTGAGGAAAATGCACAGGGTGACGGACAGTACGATGCATTTATGAATGCATTGAAAAAGATTTATTTAAAGAAGGGGATCGACCTGCCGATGCTGAGCGACTATACCGTACGGATTCCTCCGGGCGGTAAGACTGACGCATTGTGCGAAACGATCATTACCTGGGAAATCAATGGTAAGGAGGTCAAAACGCGTGGTTTGGATTCCGACCAGACGTTTTCGGCGATCAAGGCTACCCAGAAAATGCTGAACCTGATCGGCATTCCCGAAAACAGGATTACCCCCGAACCATTAGCTGATGCATTGTCGTAAGGCAATGCATTTATTTATTCATAATTTATTGATTATCAATTAAACCACTTAATGAAAAAGCATATCCTTATCGTTCCGGGCGACGGAATCGGACAAGAAGTTACAGAGGTAGGAAAGGCAGTGTTGGTAAAAATCGCCGAGAAATTCGGTCATGAATTCACTTACGACGAGGCTTTGATGGGTCACGTAGCCATCGAGGCGACCGGTAACCCGCTTCCGGACGAAACGCTCGAAAAGATGCGCAATTCCGACGCCATCCTTTTCGGTGCCGTTGGTCACCCGAAATACGACAACGATCCTACCGCCAAAGTTCGTCCGGAGCAAGGCTTGCTGAAAATGCGCAAGGAGCTGGGATTGTATGCTAACCTTCGTCCGATCAAATTGTTCGACGAGCTTTTGGGCGCATCTTCTATCCGTCCTGAAATCCTGAAAGGTTCGGACATCCTCTTCTTCCGCGAACTGACAGGCGACATCTATTTCGGAGAAAAAGGACGCAAAAACGATAATAACACTGCTTACGACATCGCTGAATACAGCCGTTACGAAGTGGAGCGCATTGCGCGCAAAGCATTCGAAGCTGCCCGTACGCGTGGAAAACGTCTTTGTTCTGTGGATAAGGCGAACGTTTTGGAAACCAGCCGTCTGTGGCGCGAGGTAATTCAGGCGCTGGCTCCCGAATATCCCGATATTACTGTTGAGCACCAATTCGTAGATGCAGCGGCGATGATGCTTATCAAAGACCCTAAGCGTTTCGACGTCGTTGTGACCGCTAACCTGTTTGGCGATATCCTTACCGACGAGGCGAGCCAGATCGCCGGATCAATGGGAATGCTCGCTTCGGCATCTGTTGGCGACAGTACCGGCGTTTACGAACCGATCCACGGCTCAGCGCACGACATTACGGGCAAAGGAGTTGCAAACCCCTTGGCATCAGTACTTTCTGCGGCATTGCTCCTCGATATTTCATTTGGCTTGAAGGAAGAATCGGAAGCGATTATTTCGGCGGTTGACAAGTTGCTGAAAGATGGTTTCAGGACGCGCGACATTGCCGATGTAACCACTCCGGCGGACAAGATCCTGAATACGCAGCAGGCAGGCGAAGAGCTTTTGAAAAGAATTTAAAAAATTTCAAAGTTTTGCCAAACAATATTTGTTGCATTCAAAACTTGTGCTTTCTTTGCAGAAGAAACTCGCGGTTAGCGAAATTTCGCAACATGAATATGAGCCAGCAAGATAACCTCATTCTCAATCTCCAACAGCTACCGTGAGGGCGGGAAAGGTTATGTTTTGATAAGTTACAAACCCTTTCCCGTGACACGGAAAGGGTTTTATATTGCCTGAAATATTGTTAAATTCGTGTCCCATAAAAAAATTAATACCCACCAATGAGTAATCGAGTTCAGATCTTCGACACTACTTTAAGAGACGGCGAGCAGGTGCCGGGCAGCCAATTGACCACCGAAGAAAAAATCGTGGTTGCCACACAACTCGAAAAGCTGGGGGTAGATATTATCGAAGCCGGTTTCCCGGTTTCAAGTCCCGGAGATTTTCGTTCTGTGGTAGAAATCTCCAAGGCTGTCCGTGAGCCTATTATCTGTGCGCTCTCACGTGCGGTGCAGGGCGATATCGACGCGGCTGCGGAAGCATTGCAGTATGCGAATCGGGCACGTATCCACACGGGTATCGGTTCTTCCGACATTCACATCCAGCATAAATTCAATACTACCCGCGAAAAAATCATCGAAAGAGCGATTGCGGCTACGAAATATGCTAAAAGTAAAGTGGAGGATGTAGAATTTTATTGTGAAGATGCAGGCCGCGCAGACCTGGTGTTCCTTTCGCAATTGGTGGAGGCGGTAATCGGTGCCGGAGCGACGGTAGTGAATATCCCTGACACGACAGGATATTGCCTGCCCGACGAGTACGGAAACAAAATCAAATACATCTTCGAACACGTTTCGAACATTCATAAGGCCACGATCTCAATCCACTGTCACAACGACCTTGGCCTGGCAACTGCAAACTCGATCGCAGGTATCAATCAGGGTGCGCGTCAGGTAGAGGTGACCATCAATGGTATCGGCGAACGCGCCGGTAATACTTCGCTGGAAGAGGTGGTAATGGCATTGAAAGTGCATCAGGAGCTAGGTCTTGAAACAGGGATAAACACGCAGCATATTTATCCGACCAGCCAATTGGTGTCGAAAATGATGCGCATGCCGGTGCAGGCCAACAAGGCGATCGTTGGTCGTAACGCGTTCGCTCATTCATCGGGTATCCACCAGGACGGCTTCCTAAAGAACAACCTGAACTACGAGATTATGAACCCGCAGGACGTGGGTGTGGATAAGTCGGATATCGTGTTGACGGCCCGCAGCGGACGTCACGCATTGAAGCACCGACTGGAATTATTGGGCTTCTCCTTTGAAAAAGCGGCATTGGACGAACTGTACACACGGTTCCTCGAAGTAGCCGATATCAAGAAAGAAGTAAACGACGGAGATCTGGTTGAGCTGGTGCGTACAGCGGAAGCGGTTTAATTAGAATATCCTTAGAATTAGTTAACAGCTTGAATCTGAATTTGATGTTTTAAAGAATTTTTTGTAAGATTACATATTCAATAACATCCATCAGATTGCAAAAAGCCCTCGGTGATTCTGACTAAGGGCTTTTTCTTTGTTTTACAGGATAATGGTGCGGTTGTGGTGGATGAAAACGCGGTCGTTAAAAACCAGTTTTAGGGCCTTCGAGAGTACCGCTTTTTCAGTGTCTTTTCCCAAAGTTGCCATATCCGAAGCGGTCAGTTTGTGATCGACTTCTTTTACGTCTTGCGCGATGATCGGACCTTCGTCGAGGTCGTTGTTTACAAAATGCGCAGTAGCCCCAATGATTTTCACGCCGCGTTCGTAAGCCTGCCGGTAAGGGTTTGCCCCGATGAAAGCGGGAAGGAACGAATGATGGATGTTCACGATCCGGTTCGGAAAACGATCGACGAATTGAGGTGTGATAATCCGCATGTATTTGGCCAGCACCACGTAATCCGGACGGTAAATATCCAGTGTCCTCAATATCGCCTCTTCGTGCTCCTCACGGGTTTTGTTTTCATGCGAAATAAAATGAAAAGGTATTCCAAACTTCCCCACAAGCGGCTGTAACGTATTGTAATTGCTCACCACCGCCAGAATAGTGGCATCCAGTTCGTTAAATGCGTAACGGATCAGCAATTCGCCCAGGCAATGGTGCTCCTTGGTGACCATCAGCACGATATCCTTGTTTTTCTTAGGATTAATGCGCAGGTTCAGGCCGGCAGGTAATTCGGATTGGAGTGCTTTTAACAATTCCGCTATATCGGTATCGCCCTCGAATTCAGTACGCATAAAGAAATAGCGGGAAGGACTAACATATTCGTCGTTACTGATGATATTCTGATTGTGGGCAAAAAGAATGCGGGTAACATGGTAAATCAAACCCTTATGATCGGGGCCGTCCATTAATAATATATGTCTTTGACTCATGAAGGGTTTGTTGTAGCACTTAGCGAACCTCAAATATACAACAGAAGAGATGCTATTAGCGGCTCAATCAGAGCGCATTTTCATATTATCTGTAACAAATCAAAAAGCATCTGTGTTAATTGAAAATAAGGCAGTTTTTGATACTATGGCAGAGACATTATTTATACCGACAGATACAAACAGAAAAGAAGTTTATCAGGCGCTTTTTCCGCAAATTGAAGCGCTGATTGCCGACGAAAGCGATCTTACGGCTAACCTTGCCAATATAACCGCAGTTTTAAAGGAAGCATTCGGGTTTTTCTGGGTAGGTTTTTATTTGGTAAAGGAAGGGCAACTGGTGCTGGGGCCGTTTCAGGGACCGATCGCGTGTACGCGTATCCCATTCCACAAAGGTGTATGCGGCACAAGTTACACACGCGCGGAAACGGTTATCGTGCCGGATGTGGAGCAGTTCCCAGGGCATATTGCGTGTAGCTCGGCTTCACGGTCAGAGATCGTGGTGCCCGTTTTTCATAGAAATGGAACGGTGGCGATGGTACTGGATGTGGATAGCGACGCGCTTGACGATTTCAGCGAGACCGATCAGGAGCATTTGGAAAAAATCGCAGCGCTGATTACAAGAAAACTTTGATTATAATAAAAAAGGCCTCGCCGGGAATTCCGACGAGGCAACTGCTACCCTGCCAGCGCGGCGGGCAACAAAATGTTTCAAATTAGTGTCAGTTCAATGAGAACATAGGTAAGCGAAGGGCTACCACGTTATTGAACATAAGCTTGGTTATTTTGGGATCCATATAATCAATCAGCGGAAACTCCGAAACGAGTGACATTACTTCAAATTCAGTTTCTGCGCGTACCACACACCAGAGCCGTGAGTAATCATCGGACAAGGCATAAGACATCAGCCTTCCTTGCTCCATCAGTTCATTAATCTTTTTTCTCTGAGCAGGTATTTTTGCTGTGAAATCTTCCGACATGACAGCCGGCAGCTGGATTTCAACCATATATTGGCTCATGGGCGATAGATTTTAGGTTGTACTTATTAAATGATATGCGCCACTGAATAGTTCCTTGGCATAAAGTACCCGGCATTCGACAATAGTTTTTGACGTATTCCAACCATTTTGATAATGAGGTTGTCAGATAATTTACGACAGACGCGAGAGCACAAGTCGGATCATAACGCAACAGTAATCGGCTATCTTATGGGTAGAGGTGCTGAATTTATTTCCAAACCGAACGAAGCACCCCTAACCTTCGGATGACGTTTAACGAACAGGAACTGGTGAAAGGCTGCAAGCAGCGCAACCGCATCGCCCAGAAACAGCTATATGATGTTTTTGGGGGGAAGCTGTTCGCTATTTGCCTCCGCTATACGAAAAACCGTGCCGACGCGGAGGACGTGTTGCAGGATGCTTTCATCAAAATTTACGAAAATATAGATTCTTTCAGGGCAGACAGCCCGCTGGAATACTGGCTGAGGTCCGTGGTAGTGAACACGGCGCTGAACCACTTGCGGCAACAGAAATACCTGAAAGAACTGGATGATATAGATGTGCACCATAATGGCTTGTCGGACAGGGAATTCACGCTGGGGAATTTCCAGATGCAGCAGCTCATGGAAATGATCCGCGAATTGCCACCAGGTTGCCAGACGATCTTCAACCTGTACGCGATTGAAGGTTACCAGCACAATGAGATCGCCCAGATGTTGGGCATCTCCGAAGGAACGTCCAAATCCCAATACTCGCGGGCAAGGACATTGCTTCAACAAAAATTGAACAAAGAAAAAAGATTTGATGATGGATCCGTCCAACATAAACAATTTTGAGGATCAGTGGAGAAAGGCCTTGCAGGAGGCTTCCGAAGCTCCCCCGCCGTCTGTGTGGGAGGGTATCGAAGCGCGTCTTGACGGGGAGCAGGAGAAGGTAGTTCCGCTTTGGTGGCAATCGCCGAAAATGTGGTACGCGGCCGCTTCGATCGCCGCATTATTACTGGTAGGTGGTGGATTGTGGATGTCAGATGATAAGACAATTGATAAGCCACTAGTAGCAGTAAGTACCGAACCGGTCCGTAAATCTGTAAGCGAGCGTAGTAATGCAACTGAAAATGCTCCTGCTACCGGTGAAAGCTTGAACACCGAAAAGCTGGCGGCTGCTAACGAATCAAAGACAGCAAGCGAGTCTAAAACGTCATCCGCAAAACTAGCAAAGCAAGAATCTGCCGAATCGAAAATCGAGATTGCCTCGTCAAATACCGTGAATGCTGGCGCTGAAAAGCCTGAAAACGCATTTGGCAGGACAAAAAATAGGCATGAAGAGCCAGCAGTAGCGGCCGTTGAAGTAATTCAGAGGCCGGCCGCGAAAAGTAGCTCAGGCAATGAGGTCGTTAACACAATTGCAACTCCTGCCGAGAGTGTTCAGCCTCTGGAAGTTGGTGTGGCAAAAGTGGCAGGAAATAGCAATGCGGCAGCGTTAGCTGATGAAAGCCGACCGATTTCCGCACAATTGTTGGCATCCTTACCGTACAGCGATCTGGATGTTTACGTGCAAAAACGCCACGTTTTCTTCCGTCCTCAAATTCAGATCGAGGAGCCGGTAAAAGAGAAAAAACCGAAACAATATTATGCAGGCCTCGGTGTTATGCCGGCATCATTTAATCCGGATGTCCAATTAAAAGAGGCGCCTATGGCGTTTTCAGCACAGTCGGTAAGCCAAAGGCGGGCTACTACCGGATCGAGTGAGGCGCGCGCTTCGTATGCGGTGCAAACACAGGGTGGTGTCCGATTGTCGAAGCATTGGTCTGTGGAGACCGGTATCAGTTATCTCCGCGGCAATTCGGCTTATGAGGGTGGCGGTTATGTGCTGAGTCCATACAATAACCAGTCTTCGAATGTGTTGGAAAACGCATTGGCAGGATTGAATGGCTCATTGAATAGCCCTGCGGCCGATAAAGCGGCCGGCTTTAATAATGGAGCATTGTATATAGATATTGCCAAAAAAGCAAGCAATAACTACCAGTATCTCCAATTGCCGGTGCAGGCGGGCTTTACATTAAATCCCGACAAAAAATTCAGCTATTCGGTGCTCGGCGGGATGATGGCGAATTTCTTTTTGGCTAACGAACTCGAGTCTGCTTCGGGAGAGATTATCAGGACTACGGCCAGCGACGATATATATCGCGGCATGAACTGGGCCGCTACAACAGGATTGAGGTTGAATTATAAATTGTCCGCGAACTGGGGCGCCAACCTGACTGGCTCATACCAAAGGGCTGTTTCATCCGGTTTCAAATCCAACCAAAGCCTCGATTCACATCCTTATTTATACGGGGTATCGTGGTCTGTTCGCTATTCTTTTTGATATAATTTCTAGAAAGTTTCCAACCATTGCCGGTTGATTTGAATCTATCGATTTGTGGGTTGATTGTGGGGAAAGAAAGTATTCTTGCATCTGTTAGCCATGAAAATTTTAAAGAAGTCGATCACTATTCCTATGCTGGCCGCAGCAATGCTGTCGGGCTGCACAAAAGATAATGTCGCTCCTGGAAACGAGGTGAATCCGGTGGAAATACCGGCCTCGGTTTCAAATGGGACTACATCTTTTGCATTCGACTTTATTCATGCGTTACAGAAAACCCAATCCGCGGAGGAGAATTTCTTTGTATCGCCACTCAGCTTGCACATGGCTTTGGGAATGCTTTTGAATGGGGCTGAGAAAGAGACAGCCGATGAAATTCAAAAAGCATTAAAAATGGATGCCGTTGCATTGGCTGATTTGAATGCGGCATATAAAACATTGATTAACGATTTGCCCGTCGCCGATTCGAAAGTGAGTTTAGGATTAGCGAATTCGGTTTGGTATAGAAATGGGTTTTCCGTTGAAGATGATTTTCAATCTGTTTTGAAAAACTCGTTTGAATCGGAGGTAACAGGTTTGCCATTTGACGATGCTGCAAAAGATCGCATTAATAAATGGGCAAGCGATAAGACGAATGGTAAAATTCAGAAGGTACTTGATAACATTCAGCCACAGCATGTGATGTTCCTTTTGAATGCATTGTATTTCAAGGGCGACTGGCAAACCAGGTTTGATGCAAAGAAAACACAAGACACACCATTCAGGCTGGAAAACGGGCAAAGCAAAAACGTAAAAATGATGTTTGCCGGGTCCGATTTCAAAGTAGGCGCGGGAAGCAACTATGACGCTGTCCGTCTTCCTTATGCCAATGGCCAGTTCAATATGACCTTGATTATTCCGAAAGGCCAGAACACAATCGACGAGGCACTCAAAGGGATCACAGGCGAAGGATGGTCGAAATTGAACGGCGGAATGACCGAACGAGGTATTACAGTGGGGTTACCCAAATTTACACTCGATTATTCAGCTCAGTTGAAGGAGACACTGACGGGAATGGGAATCAAACGTGCATTTGAGAATAGTGCTCAATTGACGAAGATCAACAAACTGGCCGAGTTGTATGTGGATTTTGTGAAACAGGATGCATACCTGGGAATCGATGAGCAAGGAACCGAAGCCGCTGCGGTAACAACGATCGGTATCGGTCTTACCTCAGCCGGGTCAGAACCACCGAGGTACATTTGCGACCGCCCGTTTGGTTTAATAATCAGCGAAAATACTTCCAACACTATCCTTTTTGTAGGCAGGATTAAAAATCCGGAATCGAAATAGCAATGCGGAAAAGCATTTAAAAATATCAAAGATAAAAAATACCGGTTCGCCGGTATTTTCGGGGTGCGTTATCGTCCGAAGGCCTTGCTTTCGGACGATTTTGTTTTGTATTCCAACCAATTACAAAAAAGCGTTGTCCTGCATTTACCCAAGTTGAAATATCATTTTTACTAGCCTCTAAAACCTAACCGTATGAAACCTAAACTTTTACTGTTATGTGCCGTGGCATGGCTTTGCTGGTCGTGTAACGATCAATGTAAGGAAACACGTGTAGTGCGCCGTTTTAGCAACGTTACGTATTCCTTGATGGAACTCCGGACGCAGGTGAAGGCCGAATCGCCTCGTACTTTGGAACAGCCGGGAAAAATGTATGTGAAGGGTAAATATTTATATGTGAATGAAATTAAAAAAGGCATTCACATCATCGACAACGGTAACCCTGCGAGTCCCAAATTTGTAACATTCATTAATATTCCCGGCAATGGTGATATCGCCGTCCGTGACAATATCCTTTACGCCGACAGTTTTAGCGACCTTGTTTCGATCGACATTGCCGATCCAACTGCGCCAAAAGAAGTAGGAAGGGTCAAGAATGTATTTAAAACCGGCCTTTTCGACGGAGGCGGATGGTCTTTGAACGAATCCGTAGGCTCGATAACAGATCAGAATGTGGAATGGGTGACGGAAACGGTCACCGTCAACTGCGAAGACAACGTTCCGCCCGGCTCATGGTGGGGCGGAGGCATTGTTTGGATGATGGCCGACAGGGCGTCTTTCAATAGTGCATCATCGGCGTCACCTCAGTCATCCGGCGGAACAAACGGCCAGGCCGGGTCGATGGCGCGCTTCGCGCTGGATCGTAACTTTCTTTACGCGGTAAGTCAAAGCCAAATGCATCTTTTTAAGATCGACAAGCCAGCGCAACCTACCGATTTCGCTACCGTAAACCTTGGCTGGGGTATCGAAACCATTTTCCCTTACAACAACAAACTCTTCATCGGTTCCGCGACCGGGATGTTTATTTATGACAATACCAATCCTGCGGAACCGAAACAGCTCTCCAACTTCCAGCATGGCCGCGCCTGCGATCCCGTGGTGGTGCACAACGATATTGCGTATGTGACGTTGCGTACCGGTACCGCGTGCGCAGGAACCCAGAACCAACTCGATCTCGTCGATGTAAGCAATGCGGCGGCTCCGCAACTCATCAAAAGCTATCAAATGGAGAACCCGCATGGCCTGAGTATCGACTTTCCAACGCTTTTCCTTTGCGAGGGTGAACATGGGTTGAAAGTTTTCGATGTAACCGACAAGTTTTTGGTAGATCGGAACCAGCTGGCGCATTTCAAGGACATGCATGCGTACGACGTAATCTCACTTGGGAAAACGTTGCTGCTGATCGGAGAGGACGGATTTTATCAATACGATTCGTCGAATCCGAAAGATTTGAAAATGCTGAGTAAAATTCCAGTCGGAAAAGCGATGTGACATGAAAAAGCTCACATTTTTATTGATCTTGTTGGCTGGCACTACCTCCTATGCACAAAAGACCAGCACCGTGCGGTTCGTCAACCACACCGAATTCGGTGGGTTATTCGGTAGAGTGAAGTACCAGAATCCTTATGCAGGGAATGCGGACCAGGTGGACAGCAAAACGAGCCTGACTATCCAGACATTCAATGGCGTTCAGATTCATGAGAAATTGTCTGCCGGATTAACGCTGGGGATGGATTGGTATAAAACTGCCCTGCTGAACCCGATTGCAGGTGGCCTGCGATATGATTTTGTCAAGGATAAGAACGTGAAGTTGTTCGGCACAGTCGATGCGGGTTATGCGTTCGCCTGGTTCCACGACGACCCGGACGGCGCTGATACAAAAGGGGGAGTGATGATAAACCCGGGCGTGGGGATCAAGGTAGGAAAGCCGGGAGTGGCTGCATTTACCATTGCATTAACCTATAAAAGGCAGGAAGCGCATGTCACAAAAGTGCCTTTATGGGATCAGAAAGAAAGGTTTGAAGACCGGGTCTATAACAGGCTCGCATTACGTTTAGGGATTAGTTTTTAAAAATATATCAGTCATGAAAAGAATTACCTATCTATTGGCCTGCTGCATTTTAGTTGCATTGACTGCATTTGACTGCGGAGGCAGGATTTGTTGCGAGCCTCCGCCTTGTTCGCAAATCGGCTCGTTGAAAGGTACGTGGCGGCTGGATTACTTTCAGAATACTGCCACTGGTGTGGTGGACACGGACCCCGAAATCAGCGGTAAGAGTGTTGTATTTACCTTTTCAGATGATCAGAAAAGCGGGACGATTTCGGGCCATACCTTCGTGAATACCGTCAGCGGGGCATATACACTCGGCTCGGACTGTACTTTCAAGATAACCAGCTTTGGGGGAAGCAAGGTAGGCGAGCCGGAATGGAGCCGGAAAGCATGGTTTCCGTCGGATTCTGCGGGAGGTAAGGGAAACTATTCCGTTTTGTCCGACAAATTGATCCTTAAATTCGACCAAAACCCCGAACAGCTTGTGTTCAAAAAGGATAAATGAAGTACTCAGGCGGAGGATGTCAGATTTCCGACTGCATTTTCCGCCTGATATTGATTGATTTTTCGAATTCCGCAATTTCCCGCACAAATAGCTGATGCCCACGGTTGTACCAGTTCCTGAATTTCTCCGACTGGTCGATATGCTTCGGCAGATAATCAAAAATCACCGATAGATCGAACGACCTGGACATAACTCCCGCACCGGATATCACCCCGTCGATCGCATTGCATTCCTGCTCGAAATGGTTCGGAACCGGCACCATCATCACGGGTTTCCCCAAATACATAGCCTCGCAAACTGATTCGAAACCAGCTGTCGTCACCAACGCGCGGCAGGTAGCGAGCATCCGCAGGTATTTTTCGCTGTTGATCTGGTGGAAAGTAAGGGTACTGTCAAAAACAAATTCTTCCGAAGCATCCGCATTGTCCCAAAAGCAATGCAACTGCACATCCTTGTGTTTCAAATGCCAGTCGATCACCTGCGAGCTCAGGCTGTGGTGCGTCATGTAAACGAGTATAAATGAGCCTTTCTGCGGAATAAGCCGGGTAACCTCCTTGCGTAGCAATGGTGGTACCACCGTAATTTTCAGCTCGGGGGCAGAAGGCATTTCGCGGAACGACAATGCAAGCCGATTCGCCGAAAGCCACGACGTCGCCTTCGAGTTGAGGTTGATCAGGAACTGGTTTACCCGACTGTTTTCGGGAAAAATGAACTTAGGATGAAGCAAAAGGTACTGGTGCGCAATGCAAACCATTGGAATGCCCGAGCGGTAAATCATATTATACAGCCCGCCGTAAGTATCATAAAAACTGACGATCAGGTCGGGGTTGATCTGCTTTACCGTTTCGTGAATGCGGTGCAGGCTTTTTAGGTATTTGGGCAAATGCGCGAGGTGCGTGGCAATGGTACGACCCACATTCATGCCGCCGCCTTGCGCCTTGTAAATGATATTAGGCGCTGCAAAATGATGCACCGGCGCGAAGAGCTGCTCCTGGAAAAACGAGGGGATATTCCGGCCCGGAGATGTTCCCACCATCGCGCCCACTACCTTATGTCCTGCGCCACGCAAAACCTGGCCGAGCGAAATGGCTTGCGTCAAATGCCCCCGGCCTTCTCCCTGAACCAGAAAAAGAATTCTCATGATTATAGATAGCGCTGATTCCGCCCCGTCAGAAAACCGGTGAACGCCACCTGCTTTTCGAGGCTGGGGAAGTTTTCAACGACTTTTTTGGTACTCGTTTTTTTTACAGGCTTTTCGACGATCTCCTGCTGGTCGTAATAGAGCAGGCTCCAGTTGCCATCGAAATCCTCTACCAGCGCGCTCAGGGTCTCGACCCAGTCGCCGGAATTCATGTATTTGATACCATCGATTTCGCGGATCGCCGGGTGGTGAATGTGCCCGCAGATCACGCCGTCGCAGCTACGCGAACGGGCGAGCTCGGTAAGTTTCTCTTCAAAATCCGTCATGTAGTTCACAGCCATTTTCACCGACTGTTTCACACGTTGAGACAAAGAGTAATAGGAGAGACCGCGCCATGCGCGATATTTATTGTAAAATTTATTAACCCACAACAGAAACGTATACCCGATATCGCCGAGGTAGGCCAGCCACTTCAAATGCGTGGTAATAGAGTCGAAAACGTCGCCATGGGTAACGTAGAATCGCTGTGTGCCGGAAGTTAGTATATAATCTTTGCGGATCTGGAAATGCTTGCCGAGGCGGAGTGGGATGATCTGATCGAGGAAATCGTCGTGGTTACCGCGGATGTAGATCACTTTCGTTTTGTTGTCCTCTATCATTTTCAGCACGCGTTTGAAAAACAGCGTATGCTTGCGCTTCCACACACCATACTTTTTCAGTTGCCACGCGTCGATAATGTCGCCATTCAGGATAAGCTTTTTGCAGGTATAGCTTTTCAGGAAATTGGTGACCTCTTCTGCCTTCGATCCTCCTGCTCCGAGGTGAACGTCAGAAATGATGATAGTCCGAAAGTGAGTTGTATCTCCCATGATACAAATTTTCTCATTTTATATTAACTACATATTATTCGCAGGTTATCAGTAGGTTAAGTTTGTACTAAAAACTACTTCTACAATCCAATTTTGAAATATTTGCAGAGTAACTATAAGTTTATTTAAAAGAAAAACAGCATTTTTACTGTTGGCTTAACTCATCAACTCTAATGAAAAAACTACTCACTCTATTGTTGTTTTCCGCTGTACAGGCATTCGCACAGCAAGTCTACTTGCCGCATGAAGTGGAGAAACAGGCCGAGCCGGCGGGCGGATTGACGGTTCTAAACCAATTTATTAGCTCCAACCTTCAAATTCCTTTTCAAAGCTCAATAAAAGGCGTAAATGGACGGGTGTATCTCAAAGGCGTGGTGCAGCCCGACGGCAGCATGAGCAACATCGAGGTGACGCGTGGGATAGATACCCTGTGTAATGCGGCCGCCGTGAAGGTACTGGCGATGTACAAAGCCTGGAAGCCCGCCATGCTGGGCGGGCAACATGTCCGGCAGACGATCTTTTTTCCCGTAACATTCAAGGCAGACGCCAAAGCTACCTACCAGGAAGCCAGGCATGCTTTCATAGATTATTTTAATGAAGCATTTGTGCCAATAGATTCGGCGCGTGCCCAATACAGGAGGACCACGCCCGTGGACGAACGTGGATTCGTAGCCGGCGACGTGGCTTACGAAGAATCGAAAGGTAAAAAGTGGAAGCGGCTAGGCGAGGCGAAATTTGTAAAGAAGGAGATACGCTACAAATCGCGCTTTGTAAACCCGGATGCGGATTCGATTACCGCTTACCACATTTCCGCGCGGGATTACAATGAAGCCAGCCACGCTACCGAAGCCACATTCGATTCCGAAGGGCGCGTGTTGTCGTACGCCGAATATGGTGTAGATGGGAAAGCATACCTTATCAAGGATTATGATTTGAATGGCATGGTCAGGCGCCAGCAGTTGCTGACAGACTCACTGGTCACCGATGTTTATTGGGACCCAAATGGACAAATAAGGGCCCACAGGGATTTCCCTGTTAATAAAATGGGCGTGAAAGAAGAGCCCTTTCTGTTGAACGCCTGGGGGCCGGATGGCGCGCAATATGTGAAAAACGGCGAGGGGTATTGGAGAGCGGTTGGAGAAACTCCGGACGGCAAATGGCTTTTTGAGGAAGGAAGAGTGGTGAATGGTATTAAAGATGGCAAATGGATCGGAAAGCTGGCCGATAGTACGCGATATTATGAGGAAGGGTATGATCTGGGCCAATTTAAGACCGGCGTTTCCTGGGTTAATGGCATAAAAGCTGAATATAGCCAACCGAGAGCTCAACCTGAATTCAAGGGCGGGATCAAAGAGTTTTACAAGTTTCTGGCGATGAACATCAAATATCCTATTAATGCAGCACGCAGCGGCGTTGCAGGACGCGTAATGCTTTCATTCGTGGTTTGTGAAGACGGTTCAATGTGTGAATATAGAGTCGAGAAGCGGGTTGGTTATGGTCTGGACGAGGAAGCGCTTCGCGTTGTAAAGCTAATGAATGGCAAATGGAGCCCTGGTGAAATGCGGGGCCAGAAAGTGAGGGTTAAATACAATGTTCCGATTAATTTTCAGCTGGCAGGAGTGGTCTTACGATGATCACTATCACCATTCATCACTTCCCGGAGCCAGTCACAGGTTCCGGGAATTTTTTTGTCCCAAATGCATTAGGAAGTTGCGCGGAGTTTGATAATATTGTGATATCAATTTAATATCAAACTAAACCAACTATGATCGAAAAAGAATTACGCTCCATCTCTGGCTATCTGCTGTTTGTGATAGGCCTGGCGCTGCTATTTGGCGGCATTGTATATGCGATTAATGGAGGCAGTCCTGTTACAGGGCTCGTCACCGGCGTTACCGGATTTGTCATCCTCATCGGGCTCACAGTGATTAACCCGAACGAAGCCGTCGTGACCACATTTTTCGGAGATTATATGGGTACCATGAAGCAGAATGGTCTCCGCTGGGTAAACCCGCTGTTCCGTAGGAAAAAGATCAGCCTCCGCGCGAGGAACCTCAACGGCCAGAAACTGAAAGTGAACGACAAGCTCGGTAACCCCATCGAAATCGCGGCGGTGGTCGTGTGGCGCGTGGGCGATACGGCCAAGTCTTCTTTTGAAGTGGATGATTATGTAAAATATGTGGAAATCCAGTCGGAAGCGGCGGTGCGGCATTTGGCGGGTATTTATGCTTACGATTCGATGGAAGATGAAGAAGCGGATATTCAGGAAGTGACTTTGCGAGATGGTAGCGGTAAAATAAACGAAATGCTCGAAGCGGAGTTGACGGAACGTTTGAGCCGGGCCGGCATCGATGTCCTCGAATCGCGGATCAGTCACCTTGCCTATGCGCCCGAGATTGCGGGTGCGATGCTGCAACGCCAGCAGGCATCGGCGGTCGTAGCGGCACGTCGTCAGATCGTGAATGGCGCTGTCGGAATGGTGGATATGGCATTGGCCATGCTTTCGGAGAAGGGTATTGTCCAACTTGACGAGGAGCGCAAGGCCGCGATGGTGAGTAATTTGTTGGTAGTTTTGTGCGGTGAGAAAGCGGCGACACCCATACTGAACGCCGGAACCTTGTATCCATGATATGGCGGAGAAAAAAGCATTTGTTTTGCGGATCAATCCTGATATGCTGCGGGAACTCGAAACCTGGGCACAGCAGGATTTCCGCAGTTTGAACGGACAGATCGAGTTTTTACTGAGTGAGGCATTGAAAAAACAAAGGCGCTCAAAATCAAAGGGAAACGACGGTGAAGATGCAAAAGATTAATTAAAATGTTAAAATTGCATGGAGTATATAGTTGTCGTACTAATTTTTTAAAGCTCAGATGAAGCAATTATTCAGGACACTTTCATTAACAATCCTTTCCTTTCAGCTTTTTGCGCAGATTCCCGACACATTTCAATGGCTGCCCGACGGTAGCGGTTATCGCGACGCCGGTGATAGCCAGATCGTGGAAGTAACATTGCCCGCCAATCAGGAGAAAATTATCGTTTCATCCGCGCAGCTCACACCACAAGGCGGCTCGCCGTTGACGATCCGGAGCTATTCCATCAGCAAAGCGGGAGATAAAGTGCTGGTTTACGCCAATACCAAACGCGTGTGGCGATACGATACCCGCGGCGACTACTGGGTTTACGACATTACCGCCAAAACTTTGAAGCAGCTCGGAAAAGGCTTGCCGGAATCGTCGCTGATGTTTGCAAAATTTTCGCCGGACGGCAAGAAAGTCGCATATGTGAGCAAGCATAATGTGTACGTGGAGGACCTCGCGAGCAGCGCGGTGAAGCAAATTACTACCGACGGAACCGATCGCGTGATCAATGGGACGTTCGATTGGGTATACGAAGAAGAATTCGATTGCCGCGACGGTTTCCGTTGGAGCGACGACAGCAAGTCGATCGCCTACTGGCAGCTCGACGCCCGTAAGATCCGCAACTTTTTGATGATCAATACGACGGATTCCATTTATTCATTCAATGTACCGGTGGAGTATCCGAAAGTGGGTGAAACGCCTTCTCCCTATAAAATCGGTGTGGTGGACATTGCTTCGGCGCAGACCAAATGGATGAATATCCCCGGCGACCCGCAAAATACCTACGTTCCGCGCATGGAATGGTCGGGTATGCCGAACGAACTCGTGATCCAGCAGCTTAACCGCAAGCAGAACGAGAGCACATTGTTGTACATTAATACAACAGACGGCAGCGCGAAACCTTTTTACAATGAAAAAGATGAAGCCTGGATCGATATCAAGAGCCGCTGGGAAAACGATCCGATGGGCTGGGACTGGATCAATGGCGGTAAGGAGTTTTTGTGGGTAAGTGAAAAAGACGGCTGGCGCCACACCTACCGCGTGAGCCGCGACGGCAAGAAGGAAACGCTCATTACCGCAGGTAATTTTGATATGATCAGCCCCGTCCGCATCGACGAGAAAAACAATGCCTACTATTTCATGGCCTCACCCGACAATGCGACGCAAAGCTACTTGTACAAAACCACGCTCGACGGCAAAGGCACACCGGTACGCATTACCCCGGCCGATCAGCCGGGAACGCATGCCTACGACATTTCCCCGCTGGCCAAATTCGGGCGTCATCAGTTCTCGAATGCGAAGACATCGCCATTGGTAGAATGGATTTCGTTCCCTAAACACGCTTCTATCGACCCAAACAATTCCATCGCACAGTCCAAAGACAAGATAAACTCGTCGAAAGCGAATATCGAGTTCTTTAAAGTGAAGACCGATGAGGGAGTAGAGATCGACGCGTGGATGGTGAAACCTACCAATTTCGACGCGAGCAAGAAGTACCCGATCGTATTCATGGTGTATGGCGAAGCAGCCGGAAGTACTGTGAAAGACGTTTGGGGAACGGGCAGAAACCGTTTGTACGCAGGCAGCATGGCCGATGACGGGTACATTTACGCCTCCATGGACAACCGCGGCACGCCTTCACCCAAAGGTGCCAAATGGCGCAAGGCGATCTACCGCAACATCGGCCGCATCAATATCAAAGACATGGATGGCGCTGCTACTGCGATGTTCAGACAGTATGCATTCATTGACACCAGTCGAGTGGCAGTGCACGGATGGAGCGGCGGCGGGTCATCGACTTTAAATCTGCTGTTCCAGTATCCGCAGCATTTCAAAACCGGTATTGCCGTAGCCGCCGTGGCTAATCAGCTCACCTACGACAACATTTATCAGGAACGCTACATGGGTATTCCGCAGGAAAATCGGGAGGATTTTGTGAAAGGGTCACCGATTACCTATGCTAAAAATTTGCGCGGCAACCTGCTATACATCCATGGAACGGGCGACGATAACGTGCATTACCAGAATGCCGAAATGCTCGTCAATGAGCTGATCAGGGCTAATAAAGTATTCCAGTTTATGCCTTATCCGAACCGTACGCACAGCATTTCCGAAGGCGAAGGCACCTCGCGGCACTTGCAGTCGCTGTTTACGGATTATCTGAGAAAGAACTGCCCTCCGGGAGCGAAGTAATTTTAGGAATGATATTATGTACAATAGACAACGCCCTCCGGAACCATTCCGAAGGGCGTTTTTCTTGACATAATGCCTGCAAAATTACTTCCCGTATAACTTCTTCGCGGCGGGCTCATATTTATCGCCCGCGCTCCATTGCGGTGCGGTTTTGCGGTCGGCGATCAGGCGTGTCGCGTAGGTGTAAGCCTGGCTGAATTTGAGCAGGTAATTGAAATCTACCGTCTCGGGATGGTCGGTCACCTGGTGGTAGTTTTTCATGATATCCCCGTTGAATTCCTTGAAGCCGGGTGTGAATGTCGGCGCTGGAATGCCTTCTTTGGCAAAACTGACATTATCCGAACGGTCGAAGAGGCCCTGCTCCGGTGAAGGATCAGCGAAAACACCCAGGCCGAATGCCTTGCAAGCGGCTTCGATTTCCACACGTGCTCCCGTACGATCGAGGCCCATTACCGAAACGATGGTGGTATCATTGTAACCTGCGCCGTCGGAATTCATATTGAAAATGCATTGGTTCAAAGGCATGATCGGGTGTGACGCATAATATTTGCTGCCCAGCAAGCCAACCTCTTCGCCCGTCAACGCGACGATGACGATTGAGCGTTTCGGTGGGTTTTTGGCCAATGCTTCCGCGGCGGTGAGCAATGCGGTTACGCCAAATGCATTGTCGCGTGCACCGTTGAAGATGCTGTCCTCGGGCGTGTACGCCTGCCCGCCTTGCTTGCCTACGCCCACGTGATCATAATGCGCGGAGAGCAGGATGTACTCTTCTTTCAGTTTGGGGTCCGAACCGGGAATGTAGCCGGCCACATTGTAACTGTAAACAGGTTTGGCAACTCTGCCGGAAGTTTTGAAAGTAACTTCTTTCGCAGCACGCAATGCACGCGCGAATTTGCCTTCCTTGCCATTTACCCAGGCATGCGGGATAGATTTCGCGGCATTACCTTCGGCCAACGATATTTTTTCTCCTGCAAAAAACTTGCTTACCACATTCCAGGGAACGGCGGCATTGAAAAGTTCGATCACGGCAATAGCACCTTTGTCCTGGGCAATTTTGCGCTTTTCAGCAGAAGTGGCGAAAAGCTCGGAGGTCGTCTGCGTTTCCGGCGTGCCGCTTTCAACCAATATTATTTTACCTTTTACATCGAGGCCTTTATAATCGTCCCAACTCTTGGCCGCGTTTTCCAGACCGTAACTTGCGTAAACGATCGGTGCTTTCAAATCCACGGCGTCGCCGGCCATCAAGATCCAGTCGGTGCCGCTTTTCATAATTTCGGCATCCGCGGCGATCTCGCCGGTGCCGTTAGCGCCCATTTTTTCGAAGGGTACGCGTTGGAAATAGCTCGAAGTACCGGTTTCGCTGTTGCCCGGCACGGGTACCACGCCCAGTTTGCGGAACTGCTCGGCAATGTAGCGGGCCGCTACGAAGTTTCCCTGCTCGCCCGTGCGCCTGCCCATGAGCTCGTCACCCGCGAGGAAGCGGATGTGCGCCTCGGTTTCAGATTTTTTGATTTGAAATTCAGGTAATGACGAAGTCTTTTTCTGCGCATCGGCCGGGAGCGTGAGGGCCAGGCCGAGCGGTAGCAGGAGGAAAGGTAGTTTCATGACTGTTTTGTGATGATTTTAAAAAGAAAATGTGAAGATGTAAGATAATCAGACATCTCCACATTCTATATTGTGCCACTTGGAATTCGCTACCGTTTGTTCAATAGCACGGCCGCTTCTTTCGCGAAATAGGTGAGAATGCATTTGGCACCGGCACGGCGGATGCTCGTCAGTACTTCCATCATTGCACGCTCTCCATCGAGCCAGCCATTTTGCGCGGCAGCCTTCACCATCGCATATTCACCCGAAACGTTGTATGCGGCGATTGGAATATCGAAGTTTTCGTCGAGCAGGCGGATGATATCGAGGTACGACAAAGCGGGTTTTACCATCAGCATATCCGCACCTTCTTCGAAGTCCAGTTGCGCTTCGAGCAATGCCTCCCGCTTATTGGCCGGGTTCATTTGGTAAGTCTTTTTATCCCCGAACTTGGGCGCCGACTCCAATGCATCACGGAATGGGCCGTAGAATGCGCTGGCATATTTGGCCGAATACGACATAATGCTCACGTCGGTAAAACCATGTGCGTCGAGGTGCCGGCGAATGTGACCTACGCGACCGTCCATCATATCGCTCGGGCCGAGGATGTCGGCTCCGGCTTTCGCTTGCGCCAGCGACATATTGGCGAGGATTTCGAGCGTGGCGTCGTTTAAAATTTTGCCATTTTCAACCAATCCGTCGTGGCCGTCGGAGCTGTACGGGTCCATGGCCACGTCGGTCATGATCACGAGCTCGGGGAATTGCTCCTTGATAGCGGTGATGGCTTTCAGGTAAAAAGTATCCTCGTGATAGCTCTCCGACGCGAAACGGTCCTTTTTGCTTTCGGGATAATTAGGGAAAAGATCGATGGCCTTAATGCCAAGGTCGGTCACTTCTTTAAGTTCTTCGAGCAGGTTATCGAGCGAGTAGCGGTAAATGCCCGGCATCGATTTCACTTCGGACTTCTGCCGCGTTCCATCGACGACAAACATGGGAAAAATGAAATCGGAAACCTGCAAATTGGTTTCCTGAACGAGGTCACGCACACCTGCGGATTTTCTATTGCGTCGGGGACGACGGGATATTTGGATCATGGTATGGCAATATGATTACTCAAAGAAAAACCATCCGCCTCAGATTTCAGTTTCCAAAACGATTTAAAATCACCCTACCATCAACTTAAAACCCTCTCCATGCAAATTCATAATCTGGATAGAAGGGTCTTCGCGAAGGTATTTACGGAGCTTGGTGATGTACACGTCCATGCTGCGTGCATTGAAATAGGAATCGTCGCCCCAAATGGTTTTCAATGCAAAACTGCGGCTGATAGGCTGATTTAGATTTTGGCAAAACAACCGCAGCAGCTCGGACTCCTTGCTCGTAAGACGGGCAGAATTTTCGCCGATCGACAACTGCTGGTGGTTATAATCAAAGGTATATAGGCCAACCGAGAATACTTTGACCTCTTCTTGCTGGTCAGTTTGCCGGGTGTAGCGCCGTAGAATGGCCTGGATTCGCATTAAGAGTTCTTCGCGGTCGAAAGGCTTGGTAACATAGTCGTCCGCCCCGACCCGGAAGCCCTGCATTGTATCCTCTTTCATCGACTTCGCCGTTAAAAAAATAATAGGCACATCACGCCCACTCATACGCACCTCTTTGGCCAGTGAAAAGCCGTCCTTTTTGGGCATCATCACGTCGAAAATGCACAGGTCGTATTCTTTGTCGACAAAATGTTGCCAGCCTTTCTGCCCATCAGTAGCAAGGTCGGTAGGAAAGCCTTTATCGGTCAGATATTCCTGAAGGAGCATTCCGAGGTTGGCGTCGTCTTCAACGAGTAGGAGATTGGGCATTTGGAAAACGGGTAAATCGGTTAGGTTTGCAAGATACAACATCCCGGTGCGGGGTGAGTTGGCCTGTGAATAACAGAATTCAGGAAAAATTGCTGAATGGTTACATCCTGCGTAAATTAACCCGATAAAACTAGCGATCTTTCGAATCTCTGAAACCTTCTTAACTCATAAAAAATGTTAAAATTCATCCTATGGGTCGCCGCGATCCTCGTGATCATCGGTGTTGTCTACATTTCCGGTCCCAAAGTTCCGGAAGCCCGCCTGACGCCTGTTTTACCCACCATTACCAGCGATCTCACGAAGCTGGAAGAGGAGGTAAACCGCTCCGAAAAAGCCACGCCGTTGCTCAAACCCGATAACGAGGCACGCATTGTGTGGGCCAACGACAGCTTGAAGCAGAAAACGACGTACAGTATCGTATATATCCACGGATTCGGCGCGAGTTGGGCGGAGGGTGACCCTGTTCACAAAGACCTCGCAAAACGATATGGCGCCAATCTGTACCTCGCGCGTATGCACGATGCCGGTATCGCCGATACGAATGCACTGGAAGACCTCACGCCCGCCAATTTCCTGGCCGGTGCGAAACGTGCGCTGGCGATCGGGAAGGTTTTGGGCGACAGCGTGATCGTGATCGGTACTTCGGCAGGCGGGCTGCTTTCCGTTTACCTGGCGGCTACCCATCCGGAAATCAAAGGTTTGGTGCTTTATTCACCCTGTATGGCCATTGCAAACCCTGCTATGAAGCTCGTGACAGGCCCGTGGGGACAGCAAATCCTGCATAAGGTAATGGGTACCCACAATATGGGCAAGGACTCGATTCCGGCACAGGCGCAGTTCTGGTTGCAAGGCTATCATACCAATGGGCTTACAACGTTGCAGCAGATGATCGACGCCATTGCCCGGCCGGAAATTTTCGCTGAGGTGAAAATGCCGGTTTTCGTGGGTTACTATTATAAAGATGAAGAGCACCAGGATAAAGTGGTGTCGGTGAAGGCAATCCGTAAAATGTTCGAAGGCCTAGGCACGCCGGCGGACCTGAAAGAGGAAAAGGCATTTCCCGAAAGCGGCGACCATGTGATCGGTTCACACTTGCGGTCGAAGGACGTGAAGGGCGTGTACGAGGCCACAGACCGGTTTTTCCAGGAAAAGCTGCATTTGAGACCAGTAGAAAACCTCCTTGCGCAGCCTTGAACGCGTACGTGAAAGGCAT
Organism: Dyadobacter sp. SG02; assembly: GCF_900109045.1. Lineage (GTDB taxonomy): Bacteria > Bacteroidota > Bacteroidia > Cytophagales > Spirosomataceae > Dyadobacter. Next base: position 156,656 of record NZ_FNYL01000016.1, on the reverse strand, counting down.
TGCCAGCGTGGATATTGTGGTTAAACCCGCTAAAAATGCTTTACTTTGCCGCCTTGAACGGACGTCCTAATTAATCAACAATAAAAGGAAACATGGCTTACGGTTTATTAAAAGGAAAAAGAGGAATCATATCAGGTGCATTGGACGAAAACTCCATTGCCTGGAAAGTAGCGCTGAAAGCAAAGGAAGAAGGTGCCACGTTTGTATTGACCAACGCGCCGATCGCGATGCGTATGGGGGCTATCAATGACCTGGCCAAGCAATGCGACGCCGAGATCATCCCTGCCGATGCTACTTCCCTGGAAGATATCGAGAACCTTTTTACCAAATCGACCGAGATCCTCGGCGGGAAGATCGATTTTGTACTGCACTCGATCGGAATGTCGCTGAATGTACGCAAAGGCAAGTCCTACGGCGACCTGAACTACGACTGGTTCCAGAAAGGCGTGGATATTTCGGCACTTTCGCTGCACAAATTTTTACAGGTAGCCGAGAAGCTCGATGCGATCAACGATTGGGGATCGGTTGTGGCATTATCCTACATTGCGGCGCAACGTACCTACTCATTCTATAATGATATGGCGGAGGCGAAAGCGATGCTGGAAAGCATTGCACGCAGCTACGGCTACCGCTACGGAAAAGCTAAAAATGTGCGCGTGAATACGATCTCGCAGTCGCCTACCAAAACCAAGGCCGGCTCGGGCATCGAAGGGTTCGACGCATTCTATGATTTCGCGGAAAAAATGAGCCCGCTGGGCAATGCTTCGGCGGATGATTGCGCTAATTACGCCATCACCCTCTTCTCCGACCTGACCCGTTTCGTGACGATGCAGAACCTGTATCACGACGGCGGATATTCTTCAACCGGTATCTCCGAAGAACTGGTAACGATGATCCAGCAACAGGCACAAGCGCAGCAGTAGTATTTCGATTCCATATTCTGAAAACCCTTCAAGGCACGTGTTTTGAAGGGTTTTCTTTTTGTATTAAAATAAATGCGTATACACACCGTTTCGCGTTGTGTAATGTTTGAAGAACCAATTAGTTTAGCCAAAATAAAATCCATTTATGAATCAGCAGACGCATCACCCCTTTTTCAGCAAACTAATGGCACAGGCAAGCCGCCTGCTGCTCGCAGCCACGTTCATCGCATTGCTTTCATGCGGAGGCGAAAAAGAAGCCACCCAGCAACAAGCCGCGCCCGACGCGCCGGTTTACACGCTGGTATTTCTGGATAAAACACAAAGTGTGCATGTCGATAAACGCTACGTCAACGACAAATACCGCCAGGCGCTGACCGACATTATCGAGAACAATATGAAGAACAAGGGCGATAAACTGGAAGTGTATTTCATCCACGAGAATACCTCGAAGGCCCGTGCATTGTCACTCACCGTTCGCAGCGAGCGCGATAACCTCGAAGGCGCGAATGCTACCGACCGCGAAGGCATTGAAACGGCATTCCAGCTGACATTGCAGAAGGAAAAGAGCATTTACCTGCGCCAGTTGCTAGCCAAGCTCAACCAGCAGAACACCGGTTCATCCAACCTCTCGACCGACATTTGGGCCAGCTTGCCCGTCATCGCCAAAGCCGGTGAAAGCGGTTCGGAAGTAAAAGTGTATTATTTCAGTGATATGGTGGAAAGCGTAAAAGGTGCCGATCGTCGCGATTTCCATACCAATCCGCCGAAAAGCGACGCCGAGGCCGAGACAGATGCGAAAGAAGATATTAAAAAGCTGGAACGTTACGCTATCGGTTCTCCGCAGGTTACGATCGTATCCCCATTCGAACCGACGGCTTCAAGCAAAGAGAATAACCCGCACGTGACGCATTACTGGCAGACGCTCTTTCAGGAGTTGGGCGGGGTAAGTGTAGAGGAACTTTGAGTAGTTGAAGTATTATAGATTTTGAATGGCTTTCAGGTTCTCATCATCGTCGAAAATCGCGCGGATGGGGATTTGGAAGCCTTTTACTGCGAAGCTTTTGACGTCGCCTGAATCAGCATTAAGTACGAGCTCGTATTTGTTATCCATCAGGTGGTACTGTTCCATCGTTTTCTTCACGGGATCGATGATCCAATATTCTTCAACCCCGTGAGCTCCATAATCTTTAAACTTTATACCCCGGTCGCGTTTCGCTGTGGAGGGCGAGAGTATTTCAACTATTAGGTCCGGTGCAGGATAAAACATCTTATCTTGGGAGAACTCGATAGCCTTTTCTTTTCTGAAAAAGCTAATGTCAGGCTCATAGTCATTCCGCGTTAGCGATATCATGACGTTTTCAAACCCTACAAATCCAAGCTTGTTCTTCCGGACATAAAGTGTTAGGAGCGTATAAAGCATTCCACCAATATTAGAATGCCGAAACTTGGCAGGTGAGTGCGTAACAATTTCTCCATTAATAAATTCTACTTTTTGCTCCTCCGTGATGTCATTATAGAATTTTAACCGACGTTCGCGCTCCTCATCGAGCGCTTTATGCACCGCATCCAGCACAAGATATGCGTCTGGCGCATCCATGATCTCCGAAAAAATACGGTTACTCATCTCTTTTGTCAATAGTAGTGTTTCCAAATTTAACAAAGTTTAAGGTGAAAAAATACACTATTAGCATTGTCATCCAGCCCAATTCTCCCGGTCCAGGCTGCGGTATTGAATCGCTTCCGCCAGATGCTCGACTTTGATATCGTCACTATCGGCCAGATCTGCGATGGTGCGGGAGACTTTGAGGATGCGGTCGTAGGCGCGGGCGGAGAGGCCGACGCGCTCCATGGCTTTGCGAAGTAGCATTTTGCCGGATTCTTCGATTATGCAGATTTGTTTCACCATTTCGGGCGTCATCATGGCGTTGGAGTAGATTTCCTTGTGGTTTTTAAAACGCTCGGTCTGGCGCTGGCGGGCGAGTATCACGCGCTCGCGGATTTGGTCACTGCTTTCGGATTTGCGGGTGGAAGAGATTTGTTCGAAGGAAACGGGTGTTACTTCGACATGCAGGTCGATGCGGTCGAGCAGCGGGCCGCTGATTTTGTTGAGGTATTTCTGAACGACGCCCGGCCCGCAGACGCAGTCTTTTTCGGGGTGATTGTAGTAGCCGCACGGACAAGGGTTCATGCTGGCAATCAGCATGAAATTCGCGGGGAATTCGACGGCCATTTTGGCCCTGGAAATGCTCACTCGCCGTTCTTCCAGAGGCTGCCGCATTACTTCGAGTACCGACCTTTTAAATTCCGGCAATTCGTCCAGGAACAGCACGCCATTATGCGCCAAAGATATTTCGCCCGGTTGCGGGTAGCTTCCGCCTCCCACTAATGCGACGTCGCTGATGGAATGGTGTGGCGAGCGGAATGGACGGCGCGAAACTAATGTGGCCTGCTTGCCGAGCCGCCCTGCTACCGAATGGATTTTGGTCGTTTCCAATGCCTCGGGCAGGCTTAGCGGGGGTAATATGCTCGGTATGCGCTTGGCCAACATGGTTTTCCCGGCTCCCGGCGGACCGATCATGATCGCATTGTGCCCGCCCGCGGCGGTGATTTCCAATGCGCGTTTGATATTCTCCTGGCCCTGCACATGCTCGAAATCGGCTTCGTAGTCGTTTTGAGAAGTGAAAAACAGGTCGCGGGTATCCACAACGAGAGGCGCGATATCCAGCGTTCCTTTGAAAAAACCGATCGCGTCGGCCAGCGTTTCCACCGCTATGACGTCGAGATTGTTCACAATAGCGGCTTCGGACGCATTTTCGGCAGGCAGGACAATGCCTTTGAAACCTTGCTTTCGTGCTTCGATGGCGATAGGCAATACGCCTTTGATGGGCCGGAGAATGCCGTCGAGCGAGAGTTCTCCGAGGATAATGTACTCCTCGGTGTTACGAATGCAGACGAGCTGGTCGGAGCATTGCAATGTGCAGATGGCAATAGGCAGGTCGTAGGCGGAACCTTCCTTGCGGATATCGGCAGGCGCGAGGTTTACGACCAGTTTCTGGCGCGGCATCTTGTAGCCGAAGTGTTTCACAGAGGCTTCTACCCGCTGCTGGCTTTCTTTCACAGCGCTGTCGGCGAGGCCGACCATGTAAAATCCGAGCCCCTGCCCGACATTTACTTCAATGGTGATGATCGTGGCGTCGACGCCGGAAACGGCGCTTCCGTAGGTTTTAGCAAGCATAAGTGTGTGCTTTGAGTAAATAGAAAAATTTTTGGTAAAAATAGCATGAAAAAGGTTAAAGCCGGGAAACCGTGCGCAAGGCTTGCGCAACCGCCTGATCATTCCTAATTTATGAATCCATTATACTAAGCCCATGAACCGTATTCTCCTGACCCTGTTATTTTTCGTTGGTATCATTCCAATTATCGTAGCGCAATCGAAACGAAAGCCGCTGAAAGGAAAAATCATTTGTATAGACCCCGGCCACGGGGGTACCGCCGCTACCGATAGTTACCGTGTCGGCCCGGGTGGCGAACGGGAGGAGTGGGTGAACCTGCGCGTTGGATTCCTATTGCAAAAAATGCTCGAAAAGAAAGGTGCAAAAGTAGTCATGACGCGCGTCGAGGACGTCGAAGTGCCATTGCTCGACCGCTCGAAACTTGCCAAAGACCGCAAAGCCGATCTGTTCGTGTCGATCCACCATAATGCGACTGCGGACTCTTCCGTAAATTTCCCGATCATTTATTTTCATGGAAATATGTCGGAGAATGTAGCCAGTGTGGATTTTGGTAAAGAGCTGGCCGGGCGGTTATTGAAATATTTACATAAACCCAATACCCCGGTATCCCTCGTTTCCGACTTCACCATATTTGCCGATGCCGGCGCTTCCGTACTCAGAAATACCTACGGAATGCCTGGACTTCTGGCGGAAGCTTCGTTTTTCACAAATCCTTCCGAAGAGCAGCGCCTCAAACAACCGGCACATAACCAGAAAGAAGCATTGGCCTACACCGAGGCCATTATCGCGTTTTTTACAAAACCCGTCGCGCCGATCGCGGCCAAAAACTCGAAAGTCCCCGTGATACCCGCATTCAAAGTGTTCCAGGAAGCGGAGCGTATGACGCCTATTGCAAAGCGCTGGCGGCAGGATTTTGAGGAGGGAAAAGTGTTTATGGCCAAACGGGATACCGCATTACTTCGCGAATCGTACGAGCTTTTCACACGCTCGGCCCGCTCGTTCCCCGATTCCTGGGTAGCCGGACAATGCCATCAGAACCGCGCAGTCTTGCTTCGGAAATTGGGCAAAGCCGTCGAGGCCGGGCAGGAGGACCAACGTTTTCGCGAATATTATGTGCCCGTCTCGGCTACGCCTGCCGTCCGCTAACGAATGAAGGCCGTCCGGTTGCGGACAAAAACTCACTTTACTTCATATGTAATTAATTGATATATAAGTATCTTTCAAATTGGCATGATTATTTTATCTACAAAAGTGAAATATATAAAATAATGAAGCGGACTTACCTTGGAGAATTTGAAGAACTGGTCTTGCTGACCGTGGCTGTGCTTAAAAATAAAGCTTACGGCGTGGCTATCGCCGATGAGTTGCAGAACCAGACGAGCCGCTCGGCCAATATCAGCGCTGTGCACGCTGCATTGCACCGGTTAGAAGAAAAAGGAATGCTGGCATCGCATTTAGGAGAAGCGACGGCCGAGCGTGGCGGCAGGCGCAAGCGACTGTTTGTTGTGACTGCATTGGGCGCCGCGACATTATCGGAGATCAAGGAAATGCGAAACCGCCTTTGGAATGCGATTGGACCAGATACATTAATACCCACGATATGAACCCTCCTCGTCCTCCCCGCTGGGCCGACGCCCTGCTCAGGTTGTTGTGCACACCCCATTTGCTGGAAGAAGTGCAAGGCGATCTCTACGAACGTTTTCAAGCCGATTACCTGGCTCTTGGCCGGAAGGAGGCGAGCCGGCGCTATTCCCTGAATGTAATAGGTTTCATCCGCCTGCGGTTCGGGTTCGAACGGGCTGGCTGGTCAAAAGCATTGAGGACGCAGACTAATTCGAATCATCAGACCCCATACGCGGCCATGTTTAACAATTACTTCAAAATCGCCCTGCGGAACCTTTGGCGCAATCGTACGACCAGCATTGTCAGCATTCTGGGCCTGTCGGTTGGGCTTACGAGCGGACTGGTGATCTTCCTGCTTGTAAGTTACCTGTTTAGTTTTAACCGCTATCACGCCAAATCGGACCGCATTTATTGGGTCGTTACCGATATTCTGAATGATAAACCGCAGCCGACAGACGTAACGCCGAGGCCGGTCGGACAGGTTCTTCGCGATGAATATCCGTTTGTTGAAAGTGCCGTGCGACTGAACAATGTATTCGGCGCATTAGTGGGTGTCCCGGATGGGAAGGGCGGCATGTCAAAGAAATTTGAAGAATCCCGGAATATCTGTTTCACAGAACCGGAGTATTTCAAAGTCTTCGATTCTGAATGGGCGACAGGTGACCAGCGGGCGGCATTAAGCGCTCCCAATACCGTCGTGCTATCGAGGGAGTATGCGAAAAAGTATTTCGGTACGGACCAGGCCATCGGTAAGGTATTACGGCTGGATAATAAAACGGACCTTACGGTAACTGGTATTATCGAAAACCCGCCTTCCAACTCGCAACTGCGGTACGACGTGCTCATTTCCTACTCCACGTTGCCGGGCTTGTGGAATGAGCCTGGCATGATGCAAACCTGGGGCGAGCCCGTTACCATGTGCTGGGTAGCATTGAAAGAGGGCAGCGATGTGGTTCGGCTGGACCAGACGCTGGCGGAAATCACACGGAAGCATTACAATGCAAAGGACGCAGCAACGTACAAAATGCGGACAATCCCGCTGCACGAAATGTTCCATATGCCCGGTTACGGCCCGGCGCCACGTCCCATTTTATATGCATTGATTCTCGTCGGCGTGTTTCTGGTGATTGCGGCCTGTGTGAATTTTATTAACCTCTCCACAGCCCAGGCGGTCAGACGGTCGAAGGAAGTGGGGTTCGTAAAACAATGGGCAGCTCGCGGGCGCAGCTGATCGGACAATTTATGCTGGAAACGGCGATTTTGTGCGGGGCGGCTTTCGTCATGGCATTGCTGCTTACCCAATTGAACCTGCCGATGCTGAACGGGGCATTGTGGATGCTTCGCGCAGACATTTCTGTGCTGGATTTATTAAATACCCACGCGATATGGTGGTTTGGAAGCCTGGTAATGCTGGTGATCCTGCTCGCCGGACTTTACCCGTCGGCTGTGCTAGCCCGCTTCAATCCGGTGGCCGCATTGAAAGGCAAGCCCGGAGCCCGGCGCAATGGAAGGTTTTCGGTACGGAAGAGCCTGGTGGTCGTGCAGTTTTTTATCACGCAGCTTTTCATTATCGGGGTGATTGTGATGTCGGCACAGGTGAAGCATTTGAAAACGGCCGATCCCGGATTTGATCGCGAAGCCATTCTGATGGTGGGCATTCCGGGTGGTAATGCGGCGAGAACCGACGCCTGGACGAATCAGCTCGGGACAATGCCGGGTGTGCGGGCAGTGGCGCTGGGTGGAGAACCGCCTATGTCCCAAATGGATACCGATGAGCCATTTACATTCGATCACCGCATGGAAAAGGAGAAATTCCAGGTGCGCGTTCGAATCGGGGACGACCATTATGTGCCTGTTTTTGGATTAAAAATGCTGGCCGGGCGGAACCTGGAATCCGGGGATACTTCGCGTCGGGAAGCACTCGTAAACCAGGCGATGCTGAAACAGCTGGGAATCAAGAATCCGACAGACATTTTGAACAAGGACATCCGGCTTTTTGCCCGCGAACGTACGATTGTCGGGGTTATCAAGGATTTTAACCTGGACCCGCTGAGCAATTCCGCGCAGCCCGCGGCCGTGGTCAACGAGCCTGCCGCTTATGCGATGACGGCCATTAAGCTTCAAACCGGCACGATGAATGCGACGTTACCCCGCATTGAAAAGGCCTGGAATGAATTGTTCCCGGAGAATGTCTACCATTCCGGTTTTCTGGAAGAGAAGATCAACGATTTCTATTCCACCGAACAAATACTGCTGGGCCTGATCCGCGTATTTTCCGCCATCGCGATTCTCATCGGCTGCCTCGGCTTGTACGGGCTCGTCACCTTCATGGCCGAATCCCGGTCGAAAGAGATCGGTGTGCGAAAAGTGCTCGGTGCTACCGAGAACCAGGTGCTCTGGATATTCGGAAGGGATTTCGGGCGGTTACTGGTCATAGGTTTTGTACCTGCGGCGGCATTAGGCTGGTTTCTGATGGCCAATTGGCTCCAAAGATATGCCTACCGCATCGATGTCGGCTGGTGGATCTTCGCATTGACCATTGGAATAACAACCCTGATCACAATCCTGACCATTTCCATTCAATCCATGCGGGCGGCAAGAACCAATCCGGTCGTGAGTTTGCGGAGCGAATAACCTTATTCCACTACCGCCGACACGCAAATGTAAGTAGGGATAATGCCCGTCGCACGGATGCGTACCTCCGCGTCTTCCGCCTGCGTGTTACCTGTGAGCACCAGGGCGGTGTCGAGGCCGAACTTGTTACCGCCCAGAATGTCGGTATTCAGCGTGTCGCCTACCATTAGAATATCCTTTTTGTTCACATTAGGGTAGTTTTTAATGTGTTGATAGGCAAAAATAAACATCTGCGGGTCGGGTTTACCGAAGCGGATGAATTGCCGGCCGATCGTGTCCTCGATCATCTTGGCCAATGCGCCGATGGCGAAAGAAACGCGGCTTTTGGATGCGGGATAAGTTTTGTCGGTATTAGCCACGATCACCGGGATATTCCGTTTGCGCAGCAGATTGAGCGTTTTGGTCAGGTCAGTATTCCAGTCGAAACCTTCGTCGTCCAGAAATACCAATGCATTGATATCGGAGACATTGTTCAAATCCAATTGGCGGATAGAGAGCGTTTTGAGATCCGAGGTTTCAATGTAGTGCGCCGAGTTTTCGGTTCCAAGATAGGCGACGGTGCCTTTTCTTACTTTCAATTCGAGGTACTCGCGCGCGAGCATGCCCGATGAGATGATCCGGTCGGGCGTCACATCGTTAATCCCCAGGTTCACATAGCTTTGTGCAAGCTGCTCCGGGCTGCGCGAGGCGTCGTTGGTAACCACATAAAAATCCTTCTCGTGCTCGCGGAGGTAGGCAAACGTATTTTCAATGCCGGGGATCAGCCCGTTGTACGTTTTGAGTACCCCGAATGCGTCGAAGAAAATGACATCGTATTTTGAAAGGACAGATCTAAAATTATCGAGTACCATACAGTTGGTGTCTTTGGAGTGAATAGGATGATAGAGGTGGCTAGATTTTCAGGGCGCGAAGGATCTTGTCGGCATCGAAGCCGTCGATCGACGGGAAATACAGCTCATAGGCCTCACGTTGCAACTTGGTGCAATACGAGCGGTGGAAGAAGTATTTGCCGTATTTGATCACATAATTCAATATAAAAAAGCGGTAGGCTTCCTTCATGAAGCGCACCTCGTTTTCGGTGAGCGGGTACACTTTGTGGTATTCCTGCAAGAACATAATAAACCGCTCTTCCATCAGCGGCCCAATGAGGTAGCTGAACACCGTGCGGTCGCCCACGTTGGAGCATACGCGGCTGAAAAAATAGAAATCCATCACCCGCGACGATACGCGGAACCAGTCGTAATCCCAGCGGGAAAAAAGCTTCAAATCGTCGGTAACCGAGAAATTCCCGATATTCCAGTCCACAAAAACAGGCATGAGGTCGAACGAGCTGACGTTCAGGCGCTGGATATTCTTCATGAAAATATCGCACTGTTTTTGGAGAATATTGATATACCCCCGGTGCTCGTACTGGCCGGTATCGGTATCCAGGATTTCCAGCAGATGCTGAATGTCGGTACGGAGGTTTTTGGACGATTTTGGAATAGACCGGCTCGCCCGGAAGCATGCCTGGTGAAACTTAGCGGTTTCGGTGCCCAGCTTACGGATATGCTCCTCTTCCAGTCGCCGCGGCATGCGGTTCATGGCGCGGATAGGGTTGTAAAAAACTACCCAGGTATCGACGAAATCCTCCTGATAGCGATAGGTATAAACCTGGTTATTCTTCACCAGGGATTTCGCGAGGACGTTTTCAAACGGGTAAAGCAGGTTATTGGAAAGGGCCTGGATGATCCGGTGGTCCTCTTTGAAATGCTCGTATTTTCCAAAATAGGAAAGCTTCGCAACCACTTTGTCGTCATTGTCGAGTGTGACGCGGAAAACGTGGTTGGTCGAAACTTTGGCACTGATATCTTCTACAAATTTGACCCCGATCGAATTATCGAACCCTGCCCAGGCCTTCCGGATAATTTCGGGATAATCTTTTAAACGCATTCCTGATCTCGCATTTGGCTTTACAGATGGCACCAAAGGTAGCAAACTCGCCGGAGCAGAATACCCTGGCTGTTAGGATTGAATAAAAAAATAATCGCATAATTTTGCAAAAACTTACTTTTTCAACTTTGTTTTACTTTTTCTCGCGTTTTCTGGTCCGCCTCGCATTGCCTATTTATCTAAGGAAGCTTTGCGTCGTCAATTTCGATAAATTACCCAAAGGGGCGCCGCTGCTGCTGGCCTCCAACCACCCCGATTCTTTTTTCGACGCGGTCGTGATCGGTTCCGTGCTCGAACAACCCATTCATACGCTCACACGCGGGGACGTTTTCCGCAAAAAAGCGGCCGCATTCTGGCTGCGGCAGATCAACCTGATCCCGGTTTTTCGCGGCTCGGAAGGTAGGCAATATCTTAAAAACCATGATGTTACGGCACAAGAAAGCCATGATGCGCTGAAACAGGGCGACGCCGTAGTGGTATTCTCGGAAGGTATTTGTGTAAATGAATGGCGCCTGCGCCCGCTTGGCAAAGGTACCGCCCGGATGGCGTATAAAATCTGGTACGGCGACGACGCATTGCAAAGCATGAAGGTCATCCCGACCGGCCTGAACTATGAAAACTTCCGCGGCCCGGGCAAGCGCGTTTCGCTGAATTTCGGGGAAGCCATTGCCGCCGACGACATTCAGACCAGCCCGCAGGAATACGAAAAGTGGCTCCGGGAGTTCAACGACATTCTCGACCAGAAAATGAATGCGGAAATCCTGACCATTCCTGCGGACGCATCCAAGGCCGAGCAGCAACGTCAGCTGAATGCATTCTTCGATAAATGCGCGACGCCAAAAACGAAAAGTAACCCATTACTTGGAGCATTAGGCTGGATTGGTCGCATAATTCACATGCCGTTATACTCCTTTTTCGAGAAAAAAGCAGCGAAACTGACCGCCAGATCGGTTTTCTATGATTCTGTGCTGTTTGGAATGCTGTTGTATTTATATCCGGTGATTGTTGCGCTGCTTTCGATTATTGTTGCTGCATTTATGGGCTGGCAGGCTGGGTTGGGGCTGTTTGTAGCGCTGCCGCTGCTGGCCTGGGTGGGGAGCAAATACTAGGTTATTCCGCAATTATTTTAAGTGTTCTCAAATGCTCGATCAGCTCGTGGATATTGCAGTGTATCCATTGAGGGCGAACTGCGACATTGCCGCCATTTGGTGTTACTACATAATTGTGCATTGTTTTCAAGTCGGCAGCCGACTCGGTTGAGCCTCTTTTGAGGGCTGGCGCCAGCGATAGTTTTATTTCAATAGAAACTACCGGCGTAATGCCGTCTACCAGCACCAGATCCATTTCAGCTCCATTGGACGTTCGATAAAAATACGGTCGGATTGCCGGGTCGAGCAATGGAATGATTTGCTCAATCACATAACCTTCCCAGGATGCACCTGCGATAGGATGTGTAATCAGATCTTCATAATGGCGGATATTGCTGAGAAAATGCAGATTACCCGAGTCGCGAATGTAGATTTTGGGGCTTTTGACGATCCTTTTGCTAGCGTTTACGAACCAAGGCTCCAATCGGCGGATGAGATAGGCCTGTTCCAGAATATCGATGTAGCGCTTGACGGTGGGATTAGCCATCCCGAGCGAATTGCTTAATGTAGAATAGTTGAGCAGCGAGCCATGCAAATGTGAGATCATCCGAAGGAAATTGTTGATTACCGGGATGGTCGCATTAATACCTAGTTGGGACAAATCCTGTTCTACATAGGTTTTGATGAAGTTTTGCTGCCATTGAAACCAATAATCGTTATCGGGTGCGAGGAGTGCATCCGGAAAACCGCCCCGATGCCAGTGCGTTACCTGCGAAATAAAGGCGCGTTCGGCCTCGGAGCGCAGGATAGGTGACAGTTCGTGATAGGCGATCCTGCCAGCGAGTGACTCCGAGCTTTTTTGAAGGAAGTCTGGCGATGCTGATCCTAATAGTATGAAACGTGCTGCCTCACGCTTGCGATCCACCAACGCGCGGAATTGGGGGAATAGCGGTAACAGGCGCTGAACTTCATCGATTACGATAGTCTTGTTGATATTGCTTTCGAGAATCCACGTCGTATTTTGAGATATCGTTTCGAAATCTTCTTGTAATTCGAGATCATAGTAAATGGCGGGCTTGCTCAACTCGTCCATAAGCTTTCTTGCCAACGTCGTTTTCCCGACCTGGCGCGGTCCTAAAATCCCGACTATCGGAAAGTAGTTAAGCGAGCGAAGAATGCTTTGTTCAAGAGCCCTGTTGATCATTAACCATGTAAATTTAACATTGAAGTACAAATTTACATGGTTAATTTCAAATAATTGTATTTAATAAAGAGAAAATTAGTACTATTTGTCTTTCACCTTTCCCAGCCCCATCGCCTTCAACATCCAGTTCGGCAAAGGTTTCCTTAGCCCGCGTTTCTGTAAATCCATAAACCAGCCAAGCTTTTTCAGAATGGGCACTTTATGCGTCTCCACGAGTTCGATCAATGTTCCGTCGGGATCTTCAAGGTAGGCAAAGCGGCCGGCCGCATTCTCCATGCCGAATGAGCTTTCGCTGTCGACGGTGAATGGGTAACCTTGCGCCTGGAGTTTGGTTTTCAACGTGTCCATATCCAGCGTGTCGAAACAGAGGTGGATATACCCGCAATCGCCCCAATAACGGTTTTCGAATATTTTCTTGGGCATGCGGTCGAGCGCTTGTACGAGCTCGATCTGCACGTCGCCGAGCAGGCGGCTGAATGCGCCGTCGGGGGTGAAGTTTTTGCGGAGGAGCATTCTGCGGAAGCGCTGGCCTGGAATGGAAGTCGGCAGGTCTTCGAAAACGCCGGTTTTATCATACACTACATTTAAAGGTTGCAGCAGGTTCTGGTAGAAAACCGCCGCCTTATCGATATCGGAAACGCCGATCACGACACCCGCCACGCCGCCGACGTTTTTGCCCTTGGTCTGGAACCAGGTAGCGTCGCTGGTGATCTGAAACAGGTTGCCATAAGGGTCCGTACCCCAAAAACCTTCGCCTTCGGGCAGCTTCGCGAGCGGACCGGTGGCCTCTTTGGAATGGCTTTTCACCCATTCGTGGGCCTTTTTGACGTCGGGTGCCTTGAAACGGATCGCATTAATGCCCAGGTCGCCGAGTTCCACTTTGAAATTCGCGGGTTGGGAAACGCGGCTGGTGAACGACCAGATTTCCAGTCCGCCGCCGCCGGCCATATTGATGACCAGTGCGGCCTGCCGTGATTGTACTTTGCCGCCGGTATAGGGCGTCATGAGCGGGGCGTCGGCTTTTTCATCGAATATGGGTACGTCGAAACCCAGCACCTGCCGGTACCATTTCCAGGTTTCGGGCACGTTCTGGCAACCTATTCCTACCTGTTGAATTCCAGAGATCAGCGGAGCACTCATTGTTGAGGTTATTATGAGGATAAAGGTGGATAATCTTAAAGAAGGGGCAATTTTACAAAATAAAAAGCAAACGAGCCGTGGCACAGGCGTTTGAACCGTGAATGCGGCCTGTGGAAAAAAATCTCGGGATACAAAAACTAAATGATTATTTGAAAAGCATAATAATTGCTATCTTTAAAATGGTTTTCCAAAATTTTATTTTAAAAACCTGGAAATCAACGCATCCATTTGGTTGCTCTCATCGTATCTGTGATGAGCCCGTCTCAATGATAGTCTAGAATGAACCAGTCAGTAGTAATTGCACCGATAGGCGAGAGCTTACCGGATTTTTTGAGTTCCAAGCAGTATTCAAAAATTGTAGTAATAGCCGATAACAACACCAAAAGGCATTGTTATCCGATTTTGAAGGCTTTTTTACCCAAGCATAGTGTTGTAACCGTTCCCAGCGGCGAGGCGCACAAGACATTGGCGACTTGCGAGAAAATATGGGAGGCCATGACCAAAGAAGAACTCGACCGGCATGCATTGGTGATCAATGTAGGCGGCGGGGTGATCGGCGACATGGGCGGTTTTTGCGCCGCGGTGTACAAGCGTGGAATAGATTTTATCCAGGTACCGACGACTTTGCTTTCGCAGGTCGATGCGAGTGTGGGAGGAAAGTTGGGGATTGATTTTCAGGGATTTAAAAACCATCTGGGCGTTTTCAATATTCCGAAAAGCGTGCTCATCGACCCGGTGTTTTTGAAGACTTTGCCGGAGCGGGAAATACGGTCGGGATTTGGGGAAGTAATCAAGCATTGCCTGATCGCCGACGGTGCGAAATGGGAGGAAATCCGGGCGAAGGATTTTGAACAACAAAACTGGCCGGACCTGATCGCGCATTCGGTGAAGATCAAGCAGCAGGTGGTAGACCAGGACCCGACGGAGAAAGGCCTGCGGAAGATATTGAATTTCGGGCACACGCTCGGCCACGCGGTGGAGACGTGCTTTTTGAATAAAACCGCCAACCAGCGGCTTTTCCACGGCGAAGCGATCGCAGTGGGGATGATCATGGAAGCGTACCTGTCGTTCGAGCGGAAAATGATCGACCAGCAGACGCTGACGGATATTGAAGAGTTTCTTTTTGCGACCTACGGCAAGGTGAAGATCAAGCCGGAGGATATCGAGGAGATTATCGCGCTGACGCGCCAGGACAAGAAGAACAAAGGAAAGGAAATCAGGTTTTCATTGCTGAAAGGGGCCGGGCAATGTGCCTTTGATATAGTAGTAACGGCTGCTGAAATGCGGAGATCAATAGCTTATTATTTGGGATAGATTTACAGGTAAGGCATAAGCTATTGGTAGGGTAAGAGCGTATCGAAATACATTCTTGATATATTTTAATTCACAACCTGACAAATTTAAATGCTTATGCTGAGGTCTATTTTTATTTATGCCGCTTTACTGCTCGTAGTCGTGATTGCAGGGTGTTCCAGTGGCCGGAAAGTGTTTGTGGAGCATGATTACAGCTACGAAACCAATTTTAAAGATTACTCTTCTTATACGTTTCTGGAATGTGAGAGGGATACCAATAATCTTTGCACGGAAATTTATGAGGCGATCCGCCGCCAGATGCAGGTAAGGGGCTACAAGCTCACCGCCGAAAAGCCCACGCTGCTGGTGAACTATGGTATTTTCTATGATAACCTGCGTTACCAGGGCTACATGCAGCCGGTGATCAAGAACTGGGTGGATACGGAGAACGAGGGATTCCGCTACGAACCGATCAAATATGCACTCGACAAGGGTACATTAATCGTTTCACTGATCGACGCGGAGAGCGACCAGGTAGTCTGGAGAGGTTATGCTTCCGGGATATTCAAAGGAGTGGAAAGTTCCAATAACCATTACCGGAGCGTTGTAAGGCGCATTTTTGACCAGTATCCGCTATTCGCGAAAGGGTACGACCCGCGGCGGTACAGCGAGCAGGTTGGACGATAATTTACTTTTTTATGTGAAATGCCGGTCTCACGTGCTCTGTCAGGGGTACGCGAGACCGGCATTTTTGATGACGCTACTTGGTCAGCCCGGCATCGTCGGACGCTCCGAGCGCCAACGCGCCCCAGTCGAGATGCTCGCGCCCTTTGGCGAGGCCGGAAATGAAGCGGTTCTTGATAATATCGGCGAACGGCATCGGCGCATTTACATCCGAAGCGGTCTGGAGTGTGAGATTGATATCCTTCAAACCGAGCGGGTAGCGGAATGCGACGGGTTCGTAAGCGTGATTGGCTACAATCTTTCCATAATTCTGGAAAATAGGCGCCGCGAACAGAGTGGACGTCAGCATTTCATAAATGCTTTGTCTTGAAATACCATTCTTTTCGGCCATAGTGAATGCCTCGCCCATCATTTCGAGGCTGCAAGCGATCATGAAGTTACCGGCCAGCTTGATCACATTTGCCGCGCCCGGATCATCTCCAAAATCAAATACACCTTTTACAAAACTCTGTACAATAGGTTTAATGCGCTCTTTCGCGTCCGCATTACCCGAAAGGCAAATGTTGCCCACCTTCGCGCGTACGGCTTCCGGGCGGGCGAATATGGGCGCGGCTACATAATGCGCGCCGTACCACTTGTGCACCTGCGCGAGCTGGCGCGAGGTTTCCGGCGAAATAGTGCTCATGGAAACGTGTACACCATCTTTCCCAAGCTTTTCGACGAGTTCCATCGAAAATAGCTCTTCTACGGCGGTATCATCGGCCAGTACCGAAAATACGAGCCCGCCGGTTGTGATGGCATCGATCGCGTTTTCTACGACGGTGGCGCCGAGTTTGATTAATGGTTCTGCTTTGGAGGCCGTTCTGTTCCAGACTACGACTTCGTAACCGGCGTCGAGCAGGCTTTCAGCGATAGGAGTGCCAAGGTTCCCGAGTCCGAGAAACGCTATTTTTTCAGACATAATGATTGGTTTGGATAGTGAAAATCAGACTTGAATGACACCTACGTTGAATGGCTTCTCGATAGGTGCCTGATCGGCGGCCTGAATGCCGGCCGAAATAATGCGTCGCGTTTCTACGGGATCGATGATGCCATCGACCCAAAGGCGCGCGGCGGCGTAGTAGGGGGATAATTCGCGGTTGTAGCGGTCTGTAATTTGTTTTAACAATTCCTTCTCCGCCTCGGGTGTGATCGTTTCGCCTTTGGCTTTCAATGTCGCGGTTTGTACTTGCAACAATGTCCGCGCCGCCGTGGAGCCGCTCATGACAGCCATTTGGGCTGTTGGCCATGCGAATATCAGCCGGGGATCGTAGGCTTTGCCGCACATGGCGTAGTTACCCGCACCATAAGAATTTCCAATGATGAATGTAAACTTCGGTACCACCGAATTCGCCACTGCGTTCACCATTTTAGCACCATCCTTGATAATGCCCCCCTGCTCCGCACGACTGCCGACCATAAAGCCGGTTACATCGTGGAAGAAAACAAGCGGGATCTTTTTCTGGTTGCAATTCATGATAAAACGTGCCGCTTTATCGGCTGCCTCGGCATAAATAACTCCGCCCATTTGCATTTCACCTTTGCCGGATTTCACCATTTTGCGCTGGTTAGCCACAATGCCTACCGCCCAGCCGCCCACACGTGCGTAGGCGCATATGAGGGTTTTGCCGTAATCGGGTTTGTACTCATCGAGCTCCGAGTTATCCACAATGCATTCCAGAATAGGTAGCACGTCGTAGGGTTTCAGTCTGTCTGTCGGGAGAAGATTGTAAATTTCCTCTGGTTGCCGGGTTGGTTGCTGTGGTGTTTTGTGGTCGAAACCGGCTGATAATGGCTTACCTATTTTATCGATATGCCTTTTAATGGCGTCGAGGCAGGATTTGTCGTCGGGAAACTTGTTGTCGGTAACGCCGGAGATTTCGCAATGCATGGCTGCACCGCCGAGCGATTCGGCGTCGATATCTTCACCAATGGAAGATTTCACTAAATAAGGCCCGGCTAGAAACACCGAACCCGAACCTTCCACAATGAATGCTTCGTCGGACATGATCGGCAAATAAGCCCCGCCGGCCACGCAAGCACCCATAATGGCTGAAATTTGCACAATGCCCATCGCCGACATCTGTGCATTGTTCCGGAAGATGCGGCCGAAATGTTCCTTATCCGCGAAAACTTCGGCTTGCATAGGCAGGTATACGCCTGCGCTGTCCACGAGGTAGATGACCGGCAAGCGGTTTTCCATCGCGATCTCCTGCGCGCGCAGGTTCTTCTTGGCAGCGATCGGGAACCAGGCACCGGCTTTCACCGTGGCGTCGTTCGCGACGATCATGCATTGCTTGCCCGAAACATACCCAATGCCTACCACCACGCCGCCCGACGGGCAGCCGCCTTCTTCCTCATACATACCGTCGCCGACAAATGCGCCGATTTCGAGAAAATCGGAACCTTCGTCGATCAGGTAAGCGATCCTTTCCCTGGCTGCTAACTTACCTTTCTGGTGCTGCGCTTCAATCTTTTTCTTGCCCCCGCCGAGCTTTACCTGCTCGTATTTCTCGTTCAGTATTTCGATAAGGTGTGGTAGGCTCTCCTGGCTGGTCATGATGATGAAGAATGGTGTGAGTAATGGGAAATGGGCTTATTTCAAATGTAAAAAGTCGTTTACCGGTAAGCAAACGACTTTCATATTTATTTAAAACGTAAGGCCCTATTTAATGGTCGTGGCGGTGTCCAGCGGCGACTCGGCAGGCCCTTTGTCTTTTTTACCAAAAACGGACACATTGACATAACGCTTCGGATGCTCGCGGAAGTTGGTGAGCAGCTTGTTCATGCTGATCATCGTGCGGTTGAGGTTGTTGTACAATGTCTCGTCCTTCACGAGTTTGCCCGCCGTTCCTTTGCCCGATTCGACGCTTGCGAGCAGGGTATGCAGTTCTTCGATCGTCTTCCGCGCGCTTGTGACGGTTTCGCCGAGGCGCAATGCATTCAGCGAATCGGCCAGAGTTCCGGTTTTGGCAAGCAATGGTTTCAGCTCTTTCTCGGTTTCCACGAGTGAAGAGGTAAGCTTGTTGAGGTTGGAGGTCATCGTCAGCAGGTTCGAGCGGTTTTCTGCCAGCAGCCCTTGCAGACTGGTGCCTGTCTGGTTATAGTTTTTTAAAACCTGGTTGAGGATCAAACCCGTTTCCTGGAAACCGCCCACGACGAGGTCGAGGTTTTTAATGAGTGAATCGGCGTGGGAAACGAGCGGCAATGCTTTTTCTTGCAAAACAGCGGAAATACCCGATTCCTTTCTCGCGATGAGTGTGTCTCCGTCTTTCATCGGAGCACCGGTACCCATGGCCAAATGGATAACTTTACCACCCAGCAGACCGCCGTCGGCCAGTACCGCACCTGTTCCCTGCGGAACAACAATGCCTTTCTGCACATCAATGGTCACGAGCAGATGGTTTCCACGGTTTTGGAGCAGCTTGATTTCCTGGACGCGGCCTACGTTCAGGCCATTAAGCAAAACAGGATTGGAGGCCGTCAGTCCGTCGATGTTGTCGTAAACAATGTGGTATTTATATGTTCTGGAAAAAACGTCGGAGCCTTTAAGGATGTGAAAGCCGAAATACAGCATAACAATGGCGAAAAGTGCCATGACTCCGACTTTTGCTTCTCTTGATATTTTCATGGACTATTTGTTTGTCCTGCGTGTATCAGCGGCAGGCTAGGCGGTATTAAACTTTCAGATGGTTTAGGGTTCAACACCAAAGTATCAAAAATTGTTTTGACAAATCAAAGCAATATGTGACCGTTGAGCTACCGGTCCATATCTTTTTTGTAAGCCATAAACGCCGAATGAATGCATTTGGCCACCTCTTCCTGTCCGGCATCGGAGCTCAGGTATTCTTCCTCGTCAGGGGACGAGAGGAAGCCGGTTTCGATGAGTACGCTCGGCATTGCACAGCGCCATAGTACGAGGAATCCCGCTTGTTTTACGCCGCGGCTGTCGCGCTCGGAGACCGATTGGAACTTCTTCTCGATCAGATCGGCCAGTTTCAAACTGCTTGAAATGAATGCGCTCTGGTAGTTCGCGAGCATAATGTGTGCGAGCGGCGAATCGGGGTCGAAGCCTTTGTATTTCTGTTTATAGTTGGTTTCCTGCAAGATTACCGAGTTCTCGCGTTTCGCGACTTCGAGGTTACCCTCGGTTTTGTGCAAACCCATCACGAACGTTTCAGTACCTCTCACGGATCTTGAACGCGGTGTGGCATTGCAATGGATGGAAATGAAAAGGTCGGCGTTATTACGGTTGGCAAATGCGGAACGTTCGCCGAGTTCGATGAATACGTCGGTGGAACGTGTGTAGAGCACTTTTACATCCGGCGTTTCTTCCTTGATCTTTTTACCGAGCTCCAAAGCTACGGCCAGTGCGACGTCCTTTTCCTTGGTATATTTGCCCCTCGTGCCGGGGTCTTTGCCGCCGTGCCCGGCGTCGATTACAACTGTATTAACCTTGCTTCCCGACTTCGCAGTAACCGGTTCTTGCTGAAAAACAAAGGCGACGCTCGCCAGCAAAAAACTTGTTACAATTACTAATTTAAGAAGTTTTAACATTATTTTTTAGTTGGGGCCTTACGCGAAAGGGGTTTCTCTGCTAATTTTGAAATTCGTTATGCAAAAATACGCTAATTGTTAGAACTGAAAAGAAAGGCGATTATTATATCGTCGGTAGTTGTGGCGTTTCTCCTGTTCAGCACTGTGGCATGTGTGCAGCAACGCTCCAAGGGTTCCGGGAAAAATCAGGGTAAGCTTAAAAGTTCGACTTCTGCAAAGCAATCAGCGGATTCCCTTCTTACAGTGCAAAAGCAAGCAGGTGCGGATACCTCCCGTGCCGGCCAACCCGGCGCGTCCATTCCAAGAGGCGGTATTAATGCAGATACTACACTGACAGGCAAAGGATTAGCTGCCGATTCCACTGCCGCCGATTCGCTTAAAAACCCTGACGACCTCGAAAACACCGTAGAATATACCGCGGAAGATTCCACGATCATGGACGCAGTTTTGAAGCAGGTGCATTTGTACGGGAATGCGGAAGTGACCTACGGGACTATTAACCTCAAAGCCAATTACATCCGTCTCAACTGGATTACCAACGAAGTTTACGCGATCGGGACTTATGATTCAACGGCTAAAAAGATGGCCGGAGAGCCGATTTTCCAGGATGGCCCGGAGACGTATAATACCAAAGAGATACGCTATAACTTCAAATCCAAAAAGGCCCTGATCCAGGGTATCGTCACCCAGGAAGGCGACGGGAACATCCGTGGTGATAAGGTTAAAAAGGACACGGAAGGTAATTTCTACATCCGCCATTCCATTTACACGACGTGTAATCTCACACACCCGCATTACTTCATCAATGCGCCGAAGATCAAGATGGTGAACAAAAAGCAGGTGATCTCCGGGCCATTCAACCTGGTTATCAGTGATGTGCCGCTGCCGATCGGATTGCCTTTCGGTTTTTTCCCTTTTCCCAAAAAGAAAGAGAATGGAACGAGCGGGGTAATTATTCCTACTTATGGCGAGGAACCAAATGGTCGCGGGTTTTACCTGCGCGACGGCGGTTACTACTTCGCAATCAGCGAGTACGTGAACGCGATTGTGACAGGGCAGATCTATTCCAATAGCAGCTGGGGATTGGGGGTTACGTCGACCTATATCAAACGCTACCAGTATTCAGGGAACCTTTCGCTGCGTTTCAACAAGAACAAATCCAGCGATGAGGTGCAACGGCAGCTCGGTTCCGGAAATACCAACGATTTCAGCATTTTGTGGTCGCATGCGCCGAAACCCCGCGGCAACTCGCAGTTCTCTGCGAATGTGAACGTAAGTAGCAACACCTATAACCAGCAACAGGCATTTGATGTAAATAAGTATACCTCCAACGTCGCGAGCTCCTCGGTGCAGTATAACCGCACATTCGGGCAGTATATGCGGGCGGCGGGATCGTTGCGCGTGAACCAGAATTTCGGGCAGATTACACCGCAGAGCGACGGAAAGCGTGTGGGTGGTAAGACCAACGTTTCTACCGATTTCAGTTTCGGGGTCAACCAGATCGCCCCATTTGCATTGAAGGGTGGTCGCGGGCGCTGGTACGAGAGCTTCCGTCTGGGGCTCGACTTCAATGGTAACTATGCATTAGCCAATGCATTGACGGCCATCGACACATCTTATAGCACCCTCGGCTTTGTCGTAACCGACGCGAAAATCGATACGACGCGTTTGAACAAAACAAAGGTTGTCGCGTTCAACCTCAATAACCTGCCTGAAATGCTCAAAGATGCGCAGTTCACGGGCCGGTACAGCCTTCCGATCTCGCTACCCAACTTCAAAGTACTACGTTTTGTGAATATCACGCCGAGCCTGTCGCTGTCGGGTGAGGTATTCACCAAACAATACCAATACACCAAAACAGGCCGCGATTCGATCAAAATCGATACGTTGCGAAAAGTGGGTACCGAGTATTCCTACAACTTCGGTGCGGGGATGAACACGCGTTTCTATGGAACATTCTTCTTCGGTGGAAAGCGGCTGGAAGCTATCCGGCACACGGTAATACCTTCGGTGTCATTTACTTACACGCCTGATTTTACCGGTGATGCGTTCGGTTTTTACGAGCGGATACAGGTAGAGGACAGAAAGGGTAATGTACGAGACCTTTCCCTCTCCAAGTTCCGGGGCGTGGGTTCGGGCGTGGCCAATGGGCGGGCGTCGAGCGTTATTTCATTCAGTTTGAACAACTCATTCGAAATGAAGCTCAAAAGCAAAAGCGATACCGCCGCTCAGCAGTTCGAGAAGGTTTCGCTGCTGGATAACCTGAGCCTGGGAGGAAGTTACAACCTCCTGGCCGACTCATTGAATTTGTCTAATATCACTATCAATGCGAATGCGCGGATCGGACGTAACCTGAACCTGAATTTCAACATGAACCTCGACCCGTATACTTACGTGGCGAACCCCAACATCGTGGGGAACCAGGTCGGGACGAAGGTCAACAAATACGCCGTCACTTCCGGGCAGGGCCTTGCGAATTTGCAAAGCCTCGGGTTTACATTAGGAACCAGTTTCTCTCCAAAAAGCAGCTCTTCCAACACCAATACCACTAACCCGCAAACGACCAATCCAAACGACCCTAATGCCGCTGCAAAACAGGAAGCGAAAGAGTTTATCGCGCAAAACCCTGATTTGTACGTAGATTTCAATATCCCCTGGAACGTTTCGCTGAACTACAACTTCGGGCTTACCAAGCCGGGTTTGTCGAAAGCACAGATTATCCAGGCGATTCAGGCCACGGGTGATTTGAGTTTGTCCAAAAACCTGAAAGTAACCCTTAGTACCGGTTTTGACTTCGTTGCATTCGAGCCTACTATCACGCAGCTCGGTCTCACGCGCGACCTGCATTGCTGGGATATGAGCTTCAACTGGACCCCATTTGCCGGCAGCGCGGCCCGTGCGAGCAATTACAGCTTCACATTGAAGGTGAAATCGGCGATCCTGCAAGACCTGAAAGTGACCCGCCGCCGGTCATTCTACGACAGAGCAGCTTATTAATCAGTCATTTGTGGAAACAAAAATGGCCGTCCCAACGGAACGGCCACTGCAATGCTTGCGGATAATGCTTATTTGGATGATGGCTTGGCAGCTGCCTTAGGAACCACTTCTCCGTTCAGGTAAAGGGTAATAGAACCACCTTCCGTGTTGCTGAAAACAGTTACAGGCTTGTTGAAAGGACCTGCCGCAGCAGCGTTGAAAGTAGCTTTTACTGAACCGGTTTTACCTGGAAGTACAGGATCTTTCGACCATACGGGCGTAGTACATCCGCATGAAACAGTTACGTTGGAAAGGATTACCGGATCGGAACCTGTGTTGGTGAATACAAATTCGTGTGTCACAGGAGTTCCTTGTGGTACTTTACCGAATTTGTGTGTTTCTTCTTTGAATTTCAGAACACCTTTCTGAGCAAAACTTACGGTGGTCAGCCCGAGGATTAAAACCAGCGCTGAAAAGAATACTTTCATAGTTGTAACTATACTTTAAGTGGTGAAAAACTTATTGTTAAACAAGGTTAACGCTTAAAAAGTTAAATATAATAATCATTAACCAATATTAACAATGCCCCAAAAGTAGGCATTCCGATGCCGGGGTTATTATTTTCCTGCCTAATTTTGGCTTGCATTCAAAAAAACGTAATTTAACTTACGGATTAAAACCCGTGATTTTTGCTTATGCTTCAAAATGATAGTTTGACCGGTTCCAGTGTTTTGAGTAAGGAAGAGATTATCGACGATTATCGCCTCGCGTGCGAGAGTCGTCAGGTAAGTTTGCTGGGGAGGAAGGATACAATGGGCGGCCGTTCTAAATTCGGGATTTTTGGAGATGGAAAAGAAGTTGCACAGATAGCGCTTTCCAAAGTTTTTCAGCCGGGCGATTTTCGCTCCGGATATTATCGGGATCAGACCATTGAAGCGGCTGTCGGGAACCTTACCTGGCAGCAATTTTTTGCCCAAATGTACGCCCACGCCGATCTCGAACACGAGCCGAACACCGGCGGACGTTCGATGAACGGACACTTCTCGACCCGCTGGGTAGATGAGAATGGCGACTGGCTCGATCAGACCCAATTGTACAATTCCGTTTGCGATATTTCTTCCACCGCCGGGCAGATCCCACGCTCGGTAGGCCTCGGGTACGCTTCCAAATTATTTCGCGAAAATGCCGAACTGCATGATATGACGACGTTTTCCCGCAATGGGAATGAGGTTGTATTTGCCACGATCGGCGACGCTTCCACGTCTCAGGGGATGTTCTGGGAGGCGATGAATGCGGCGGGTGTGTTGCAGATTCCGCTGATCGTCTCGGTTTGGGACGATGGTTATGGAATCTCCGTTCCAGTTGAGTATCAGACGACAAAGGGCAGTATTTCCAAAGCATTGGGAGGCTTGCAGCGTAATGAAGATGGTGAGGGGATAGAGATATTGACTGTGAACGGCTGGGATTATCCTGCATTGGTGGAAACTTACCAGAAAGCGGCCAAAATCAGCCGGGAACAGCATGTGCCGGTGCTGGTACACGTTACCGAGCTCACTCAGCCACAGGGGCATTCCACTTCGGGCTCGCACGAGCGCTACAAGTCGAAACAACGGTTGGCCTGGGAACGCGAGCACGATTGCAACGTGCGTTTCCGCGACTGGATATTGAAAAACGGCTACGCGACGGACGATGAGCTGGAACAAATCGAAGCGGAATCCAAAGAACGTGCGCTCAGCGAACGTAATGAGGCATGGCAGGCTTACCGTAAGGAGCTGGATAAAGAATACGTCGAGACGATCCGGCTTTTGCAGGATGTAGCCCAGGCTAGTACTTCTACCGCCGAGATCAATAATGCTATTCTCGAACTTCAAAAAACTTACCTGCCCGTTCGCAGGGATATGATCGCAGTCGTACGTAAGGTGCTGAGAATTGTAGGGAAAGAAGAAAATAGTGAGAAACGGACCTTGCAGGCATTTTTGCAGGATAACCTGAAAGCGAACAAGGAGCGTTTTAATACCCATTTATACAGCGAAACGCGTTATTCACCCATGCTCGTAGAGCCGGTGAGCCCTATATTTTCGGATAATAGCCCTACTGTCGACGGCCGCGAGGTCATACGGACCTATTTCGATGCGCTTTTTGCAAAAGACCCGCGCGTGGTCGCATTGGGCGAGGACATCGGTTTCATCGGCGACGTGAACCAGGGTTTTGCCGGTTTGCAGGAAAAATACGGCGAGGTCCGCATTACCGACACCGGTATCCGCGAAACGACGATCATCGGTCAGGGAATAGGCATGGCTATGCGCGGCTTGCGACCCATCGTAGAAATTCAATACTTCGATTACATCTACTACGCATTAGCGACGCTTACCGACGACCTGGCATCACTCCGGTACCGGACTGCGGGCGGCCAATGTGCCCCGTTGATCATCCGTACGAGAGGACATCGCCTTGAAGGCATTTGGCACTCCGGCTCGCCGATGGGAACTATGCTGAGCAGCTTGCGCGGTCTGCACGTAGTCGTTCCTAGGAATTTCACACAGGCGGCAGGTTTTTACAATACATTAATGAAAGGAGACGATCCTGCATTGATCGTAGAGCCGCTCAATTCTTACCGTCAGAAAGAGATTTTGCCCGATAACGTGGGCGATTATTACATTCCGCTAGGCCAGCCTGAAATTTTAAGGGAAGGAAATGACGTCACTATTGTTACCTACGGCTCAATGTGTCGTATAGTAATGGAGGCCGCTTCTCAATTGCAGCATTCAGGCATTGAAGTTGAAGTCATCGACGTGCAGACACTTCTGCCCTTCGACGTCGACAACAGGATAGTGGAGTCCATTAAAAAGACCAACCGGGTTATTTTCGCCGATGAGGACCTGCCCGGAAGTGCATCGGGTTTTATGATGCAACAGGTTTTGGAAAAACAGCAGGCTTACCGCTGGCTCGATTCTGCCCCGGTAACCATTGCAGCGAAAGATCACCGCCCGCCCTATGGTTCGGACGGCGATTATTTCTCGAAGCCTAATATGGACGACATTTTTGAAACTGTTTACGAAATCATGCGAGAAGCGGCCCCAGATAAATATCCGGAGCTGTTTAACGTATGATCTTATGTATCGTTCAAAAGGAAAAAGAATCTTAGACATTTTACTGGCGGCAATGGGGTTGATTACCTCATTGCCGTTTTTTGTCGTATTGCCTCCGCTTCTGTGGGTTCATTTCAGAGATAACCCATTCTTTCTGCAAACCAGACCGGGACTGAATGCACGGTTTTTCAGGATACTGAAATTCAGGACAATGCATGGTAATGGCCGGCCCCTTACCGGGCTTGGCAAATTGCTCCGGGCATCTTCGCTCGACGAATTGCCACAATTCTGGAATGTACTCGTGGGCGATATGAGTATCGTAGGCCCACGACCGTTGCTTGCCGAGTATTTGCCTCTTTACAATGTCGAACAACGCGTGCGGCATACGGTAAAGCCTGGCATGACGGGTTTGGCGCAGATCAATGGCCGGAACAGGCTCAATTGGGACGAGAAATTCGGGTATGACCTGCATTATGTGCGTAGCGTCACATTTATGCTGGATGTTCGGATCATTCTGACCACAGCTTCGAGATTTTTGCTGGTTCGTAAAACCGATGGTAGCGGGGTGGATGTAGTCCCATTTAAAGGAAATGCGACATGTTGATCTATGGCGCAGGTGGGCATGCGAAGGTGGTCGCGAGCATTCTTCTGGCATCCGGAGTGCAGGTTACCGGCATATTCGATGATAATTGGCGTCATGCGACATTGCGAGGCTACGATTTTTTGTGTGATTATAATGCGGGATATTTCCCGGCGCAACCACTTGTTATCGCCATCGGAAACAATCACGATCGCAGAAAGGTAGCAGAAAAGATAAGTCACTCCCTGGGCCAAGCGATTCATCCTTCTGCGATGATCGATGCCACGACGCGGGTGGGACCGGGCATTGTAATCGTTCATAATGCGGTCATACAAGCCGACTGCCGCGTTGGGAATCATGTCATCGTCAACACTGCGGCCATTATAGATCACGACTGCATTGTTGGCGACTTCGCGCACATAGGCCCGGGTGCGACGCTATGCGGGGATGTATGCGTAGGCGAATGCACGCTCGTGGGCGCGGGAAGCGTAGTTTTGCCGGGAATAAGTATCGGTAAGGAATGTGTAATCGGAGCGGGTTCAATCGTCGTAAGCGATGTGCCCGATTATGCGAAGGTGGCAGGAAATCCTGCCAGGATCATTTATTAACGCAAAACACACTATGAAATACAAAATATGCCTGTCGCCCCCGCATATGAGCGGGCGTGAGATGAAATATGTTCAGGACGCATTTGGTAGCAATTGGATAGCCCCTGTCGGGCCGAATATAGATGCATTTGAGGAGGGATTATGTCGCTATACCGGTAGTAAGCATGCCTTGGCGGTATCGTCGGGTACGGCAGCGTTGCATCTTGCATTACTGGTACTAGGCGTGGGAAAAGATGACATCGTCCTTTGCCAATCGCTGACATTCGTCGCCACCGTAAATCCGGTAATGTATGTAGGCGCAACGCCGGTTTTCATCGACAGCGAGCCGGTTACCTGGAATATGTGTCCCAATGCGTTGGAAGATGCTATCCGGCATTATTTGAGCATTGGACGGAAGCCCAAAGCGGTGATAGCGGTACATTTATACGGCATGCCTGCCATGCTCGACGAGATTTTGTATTTGTGTAGAAAATATGAAATCCCATTGGTTGAAGACGCCGCGGAGGCCCTGGGCTCTGAATACAGGGGCCGGAAAGTGGGCACTTTTGGGGATATTGGAGTTTTGTCTTTTAATGGAAATAAAATCATTACCACGTCAGGAGGTGGTGCAATGCTGTCGGATAATGCGAAATACATTGAAAAGGCCCGCTTTCTGGCAACGCAAGCCCGCGAACCTGTGGCACATTATGAGCACCATGAAGTTGGGTACAATTATCGGATGAGTAATGTTTGTGCGGGAATCGGTAGGGGGCAGTTGGAGGTGATCGATGAAAGGGTTATGCAGCGGAGGGCAAATTTCCAGGTTTATCAAACTTCTTTCAGTGAAGTTCGAGGTATTGAATTTCAGGAGGAAAGCAGCTATACATTTTCAAATCGCTGGCTGACGGCCCTGATTTTGAAATATAAGGAGGAACGACCTTTTCACGTCCGTAATGCGCTTTCAGAACAAGGCATCGAATCGCGCCCGGTGTGGAAACCGATGCATTGCCAGAAAATATACGAAACGCTACCCCGGTTTGGAGGTAGCGTTTCGGAAAGGTTGTTTGAGCGGGGACTTTGTTTGCCGTCCGGGTCAAATTTGGATGATTCGGAGTTGACGGCAATTATTTCAATAATAATGACACCGCCTTTTATTGAGTTCTTATAATCCGAGTACCGGAAGTTTTGAGCGTTTCATTAAACCTGTCATCTAATGCTTTCGCTTCAATGTCATAGCTTAGAATCTTTCCGCCATCCGATATTGTTCTCAGTACTGTATTCACCCCACTTTCTGTATAGCTTCCGGTAATTGTTTCACCTTGATTTTCAGCTAGCGGCGGATGGTGACGAACGTACGTCCAAGCTAGCTCAAAGCGTTCAGGAGTTTCTTTGTCTTTGTCAATCAGTCCGTCTGAATAGTAGAAGAGCTCAACTACCGCGGTGTAGCGATAAATGTATCCGCCAGGCGTTGGAGTCGGACAGATTGCACAGCCTGGAAGAGAATATCCTCTGATTTCCAAAGTTGCGTCTAGATACCAGTTCCAAAAAGCATCTCCGCTGATGTCTGGACCTTGTTGTGTCTTACGTTCGACCACAACACTTTCGTCGAATGTTCTGGCATTTGGGTCAGTTGAACTTACGACTTTGACTTCACTTGACATTATCCGATTTCTTTGGTAATCGGCCGCAGTTTTGCTGTTG
Source organism: Dyadobacter sp. SG02 (assembly GCF_900109045.1). Lineage (GTDB taxonomy): Bacteria > Bacteroidota > Bacteroidia > Cytophagales > Spirosomataceae > Dyadobacter. The sequence goes on along the minus strand of NZ_FNYL01000016.1, from coordinate 127,373 downwards.
AGTAGCGAGCTGATTGACGATTGTGAGGTCCCGTCAATTTTTTTAATCTCTGAATAGGTAAATTGATAAGTGCTCCCACCTATCATGACTAGTCCGTCCTTGTTTGTAATGCGGGCGTAGTTCGAGTTTACGCTGTTGAGTTGGAAATAGCCGCCCTTTTCATTTTTGATTAGCGACCCTTCTGGACGAAGATTGATTTCAGAAATAGTTTTTTTCCCAATCTCTTCCCGATACTCGGTGTAGCGGGAATAAAACTTGTTTTTTTCGCTCCATTCATCATAATCCTTACCATTTAGAGCGCCGATTTTCTCAGACGTTGAAAGGAAAGTTTCCATGTCGTTGAATACGGCAATCCCATCTTTGAATTCGATCCCTGATCCTTCGATAGAATTTGAAACAGGATCATTACCTGGTTTTTCGCATGACAAGGCGAAAAGGCAAATAAAGCTTGCTAAGACTTTTTTCATAAAAATAACGTTACGTTTTGTAAACAATCGGTTACAAACATAACGTTATTTTTTTAAAAACTAATTAATTCGAGGCGAACTTTAAATTAATTCTACGGAAGTATTTCTAGTTCGAACTGTAAAGGGGTGTATCTTGGGATTACACCATCAGAACTTCCTAAATCTTTGTAGCCCAAAGGAGATGGAAATATAACGATCGCTTTTTCAGTCTTTCTCATTTTTCTTATTGCCCGATCAAATCCCGGAATGATTCCGCTTGTTCCAGTAGTATGATTGAAACTTCCTTCACCAAATTTCTTGTCGTCCAGAAACTTGCCAATATATTTTACTGTCACCGATTTGCCAACACCTAATGTGTCGCCGGTCACTGTGTTTGTTCGCACTAATACGAGACCATCGCTGGTGCGCTCAGAAATAGGGAAATTCTTAACTTTTAGAAAATCATCTATCTGTTGTTGCTCTGTTCGTGTCTTAATGAATTCCAGTTCGAGCCTTATTACAGAATATGCAGGGATATTTACACGATCAATATTTCCAAATGCGAGATAATATGGGAGCAGGAATGTTGCCTTTTCTCCCGTTTTTAAAAGGAAAATAGCTCGTTCCAGTCCCGGTAGGCCAGTAGAGTAGCCTAGTACGGGGAAACTGATAGATGAATCTTTTTCTATAGACAGGACTTTTGTGCCGTTAAGAAGGTAACCATTGAGCTTGACCGTAGCGCCGTCACCTTTTTTGGTGTACGAGCCGGAAGGATTGGACTTTCGGATAATGTAGTGGATTCCGCTACTATCTCTTGCCGCTGTACTGCCTTGGCTGTCGGCTTTCAGGAAAGCTTCTATTTCTGCCTCATTTTCTACGATTTTCTCTTCATCCTTATTATCGTCTTTCATACAAGATGAAAAGCCGATCATCATTGTCAGCAGTAGACACCACACCAGATTAATACGCTTCATTTCTTTTCTAAGTAATTAATGGGGACTGTTTTAGTTTCAGGGTAGACGCCGTGGAGTCCGGATTGGTTGTAATCACGAGTGAAAAACGTCGATTTTTACATTTTTTTCAAAGTATTTGCAAAATGGCGACAGCGGGCACTGGAAGCATTGCGGGTTGCGCGCTGTACATACGTAACGCCCGTGCAGGATCAACCAATGATGTGCCTTGTGGATCAAATTCTTGGGAATATGGCTTACCAGCTCCTTCTCCACTGCTAATGGCGTCTTCGCAGTGAGGGGCACCAGGCCAAGCCGCCGCGATACCCTGAAAACGTGCGTATCGACCGCCATGGCCGGCATGCTGAAAATCACGGATGCGATTACATTAGCCGTTTTACGGCCGACGCCCGGCATTTTTTGCAATTCCTCGACTGTCGACGGGACTTCCGAGTGAAACTGCTCAACCAGCATTCGCGCCATGCCTACCAGGTGTTTCGCCTTATTGTTGGGGTAGGAAATGGATCGGATATAGGTAAAAACTTCTTCCGCGTTAGAGGCTGCCAGTGACTCGGGGTCCGGGAAGCGCTCGAAAAGTTTTGGTGTGACTATGTTCACGCGCTTGTCGGTACACTGTGCGGAAAGGATTACCGCCACCAGTAACTCGTACGGGTTGGAATAATGCAGCTCGGTTTCAGGTTCCGGAAAATTTTGGGTAAAATAGTCCAGGAAGTATTTATAACGTTCTTTTTTTAACATAATACGATCATGGTTCTGGAAGGAACGAATTCCGACACAGAAATCTCATGGGTACGGAGGCCGACGTTCCGATCCAAATCTTAAAAGTAATGACAATTTCCAGCCACCGGACCGATAGCTGGAAACAAAAAAATCTGCCGACTCGCCCTAATACAGGAGTGCAGCAGATCTTTTAGAAGAGAATTGTCGCGAATATCTGAAAACTTCTGAAATCACATTCTCGGAAGGAGTCCGGGTGATCTTATTCATCTGATTCTGGATTTCCAGGGAATCGAGATAAAAGTTCATCAAGTTATCGTCAAGTGCGAGCGCCTCAACAATCTGTTCATTTTCATTCTCAGTTGTTTCGGCATATAGATACCTTACAACATCATCGTAGGTAAAGGTTTTTGTCATACTGTGGGGCACGTTGGTTAAATTGCTTACGCAGGTTTATCAACGCGTAACGCATTCTCCCCAATGCCGTATTAATACTCACACCCGTGGCATCGGCAATTTCCTGAAAGCTCATGTCCTCATAGTGGCGCATGATCAGAACTTGCTTTTGCACGTCGGGCAACCGCTGGATCATCTCCCGCAGCTGCTCATGTGTCTCCTGACGAATCTGGATCGACTCAACGGAATCTTCCGAAAAATCCAGCGTGTTGAAAACACTGCTCCCATCTTCGAACACTACATTGGGGTAGCGTTTATCGCGTCTGAAATAATCAATGGCGAGGTTGTGTGCGATTCGTATAATCCATGGTAGGAACTTACCTTCGTCGTTATATCTACCACCTTTAATCGTGTCAACAGCTTTAATAAATGTATCCTGTAATAAATCTTCGGCTACATATTGATCCTTGACAATCAGATAAATAGTGGTGTATATTCTCGACTTATGGCGTTGAACAAGCTTTTCGAAAGCCTTCTCATTGCCCCGGATATACAATGTTACCAACTCACTGTCGCTAACTTGGACTTTCTCCATTTTACTATTCGATTTAGTTAACGTAGAGCAGTTCGTCGATATTGTTTCTCCTTTCTGGTTTGGTGAAAAATTAGATGTGACTTTTCGGCATTTCGAATTATACGAATCAAAGAAATGGATTTGGAAAATAATTTGCAAATGTTTGAGTTCCTTTTTGCAGAAAAATTATTTCCCGTTAACAGATGTTAACAAGTTGTGCATGTTTTAGATGCGTCGTGTTCGTTGTTACCGGCATGTATACATATTAGAATAAATAATAGTACTTAATACATAACCTACGATGTGCGTGTCAAGTTAGATCGATTTTAGTGTGCAGACCGCTACTTTTTTCACTCGCGCATCGTAATTTCACTTTTCTTATAAAAATTGAATTTTTACCAGATATGAAATACAAGCATATCTTCTTCGATTTGGACCACACACTTTGGGATTTTGAAAGAAATTCGTCCGAATCCCTGGAAGAGATTTTCCACCATCACCAGCTTACACGTTACGGTATTCCGTCTTTGGAAGCATTTGTGTGTTCATTCCTTAAAATCAATACTGCGTTGTGGGATAAGTTCGATAGGGGACAGTTGCACCATAGCTATATACGCGAGAACCGGTTCCGCATGGTTTTTGAAGAATTGGGGGCCGAATGCCCGCCCGAGCATACGGAGATCGGGGAGCTATACCTTACTTCGCTGCCGACAAAGAAGCATTTGCTCGAAGGGGCGCTCGATTTATTGAATTACGTTTCTGCGGCAGGCTACGGAATGCACATTATTACCAATGGCTTCAATGAAATCCAGGCGAGGAAGATCGCCAGCTCGGAAATCGGCCATTTCTTCGATCATGTCGTCACATTTGAAACGGCCAGCGCCAAAAAGCCCGACCGCCGCATTTTCGAGCATGCATTGGACCTCGCGCAAACCACGGCGGGAGAAAGCCTGATGGTCGGTGATAACTGGATCGCCGATATTCTGGGAGCAAAGCAAGTAGGTATGGATACCGCTTACATGAACCCGGCCGGATTGCAGTTCGACGAGGAGCCTACCTATAACATTCGGAGACTCGAAGAGCTTTTGCTTGTATTGTAATGATGCGAATGGCTAGGCAGGGTCCGCTTCGTAATATCGAATATGTTTTTCCTTTAAAAATTGCTTGATTACGTCTACATGCACGCATTGCCCGACATTCAGGAAAGGGTAATTGGAAACTCTTTTCCGGTGTCCATCAATGGTTACCTCGCGATTGACCTGGTCGAATCCCAAATGCAGGTGACGGGTGGAGCTTTGCATTCCGTAAATAATCCCGTTCTGGTCGAACAGCGGACCACCGCTCTGGCCACGTAGACCCGGTGTGCTCATTTCGATGCCCACGACCTCGCTGTTATCACCGATATGGCGGGTGATAATGCCGTCGATCGGGAAACTGGGGGTTTTAATCTTCCCATCGGTGGTCCATTCGATGTCCCCCGTATGCTTGTTGTACCGGTAATTGGTGAATTCCGGGAACGGGTAGCCTAGCCGGCACAAATAGCGGCCTTGTTTCACCATCCTGGAATCTTTCAGGAAATGTGCATGGGACTGGTATTGCTTCGATTCATAATTTCGGAACTGGATGATTGCCAGATCCTGCGTCGGATGCAGATGAATGGAGAGCCCTTTATACGCCGATACGCAATGGATGAAATTAAATAGAATGCGGATCGGGCTGTCCGGCGCGATCTTGTATTTGGTTTCCAGCAAGTTGCGTTGCGTGGCAAGCCCGGGATCTTTCTCGAATTGGCGCAGTTCGCCCTTGAATTTCAGATAGTTTTCATAAATACTATTGGCATACAGGATTTGCCGCGCGACATGCCTGCACGTGACCGCGAAGCCATCTTCATTGACAAAAAACAATGTAGCCGTACCCGGAACGATGTCGCTCCCTGCGTAATATCGGATGATAAAGTGAACCGGACGGGTAAACTGATCTATTTTTTCAATAGCATCAACAAACATAAAAAACTGGCCGAGGCCATATCGAACTAAGGGTGGGTAAAGGGAACGAGTGCCTCCGTCTGGTCCCAGCTCAGGACCATATCGACACCATTGGGGATTTCTTCAAAATAAATGTGAAAAATTTCCTGGACCGACGGACGGATGCGGATAGGTACTTCCACACTCATGACATTTTTGCCGTCGTTATATTCCGTGCCCCATTGGCCGGTTTCGGAATTGAGGATGATTTTCCAACTGCTCTGCCCAGGTACCGAAAAAAGCGAATAGGTGCCGGCTTTTACCAGTTTGCCCCCCATCGTTACATCTTCTTCCAATTCGAGTAGTGTTGCCTCATTGGCACCGGTGCGCCATACTTTTCCGTAGGGGAGTAATGCTTTATCTTGCTCCCTGCCGAAAATCAGCCGGCCTTTCTTGCTGGGCTGTCCGTAGGAAACTTTGATTTTAACCCTATTCTGACTGGTTTCAGCTACTGCCTCCGGACTAAACGATTTGGTATATTTTCTGACTCCCCAAAAGCCTGCTAATGCAACGATAATTAAGGCAAAGACAATCAGTAAAACTCTTTTCATAAATCAGGGACAGAAGATTTTGTAGAATGTGTAACTAACAGAAAGGCGCACGTAAAAATAAGTATCCTTCACGGAAGGATCGCCCTGCTGGAATTTGTCGGTGGATGTGGGATCGCCGCCGAGGTTGTCGAGGTAATCCGTGAAAGTTTTCCGGGTACCGTATTCGAGCCCGATGTTCCACGGGCGACGGATTTGGTATTTGATGCCTACGCCATAAGGGAGTACAAGCCCGGAAGTTTTATAGGAACTCGTCTGGATATTCGGGTCAAATTTGTTGAAACCCAACCCTCCGAAAACATAAGGGCTCCAATTGACGGCAAACCGGCGATCCTGAAAATTGAGGAAGTTATATTCCGCTACCGCACTGCCTTCGAATATGGTGGTACGGAACGACATATTTCTTACTTGCTGAAAAGGATCATCGCTTTTTTGATCGTCGGCACCGATGAAGCCACCGGCAACTTCCGCACGAAGCGAGAGAGCCTGGCTCGGATTGAAACGGAAGAAAAGGCTTCCGGCCGGTTTGAAAAAACGAAAACGAAAAGTAGGCGAAATGTCCCCGCGGTAGTTGAAGCCTCCCACGCCCGCACCTATCTCTACCCGCTGCGCATGCGCACACGTGACGGCCATAAAAAAACAAATACCTGCCAGCATTGAAGCCGGCAAGTATTGTCTATTCAAATGTCTGAAAATGTATTTCAACGGGGTAAGTTAATTATCTCAGTGGCGGACATTTTACCTGCGAAGGCAGCATATAATGGATGCTGATCATACCGAAAAGGTAAGCATCCTTTTGGGTCGGGCTATTGCCGCGTGGCGTGCCTGGGGCTCCGAAGCCGGTGGTAGGCAATACTTGCAGCGGGTTAGCTCCTTCCGGTAAAACACCTGGATAGTTGGCATTAAGAAAATTTCCGACTCCTACCGTCCTGTCGACACCCTTGCGCACCGCGAACTGCTCGGTAGTGCGGTTTGCCATGTGTGCGGCCAACGGATCATCCGCAAAAAGCGCCGGGTCGGCATAATTGCCGTGCGCGTCGTCGAGGTAATCTGTGAAAGTTTTGCGGTAGCCCAGTTCAGCAGAAACGTCGAACTTTGAGTTGATTTTGTAACGGACACCGATACCGACCGGAATAGCGAACTGAACCAGTGAATACGGTTTCTCGTAACCTTCATTACCCTGCCCTTCGGTTCCCAGCGGCTGCAATTTTACCCAGTCACCTTTCAGTGAATCAAGGGCTTTCGGGTTATGTGCGGTAAGCGCGACACCGGCGAACAAATACCAGCCCAATTGCGGACGGCGGTCGTAGCTCCGGTTGTCGGGCGTCAGTTTGTAAATACCCTGAACAGAAAATTCTTTGAGATCATTGCGGAAATGCAGGTTCCGCGCGTAATAGACGCTGGTCTCATGTTTCGAATCGCGGTTCATAATATAGTCGTCACCGGCGATTCTTGCGTAAATGAAGCTGGCGCGTGCGGCCAGGCGTGGTGTAAAATGGCGTGTATAGTTTCCGCCGACACTCCAGCGGACCATTTTGAAGGTAGAGGCCAACGGACGGCGATACGGGGCGAGGTCGCCATAGTAGCTGGAAGTACCAATACCAAAACCTGCCGTAGAATAGGGAACGAAGAAACCCCTGCTTTGTGCTATTACGTCGTTGCCCGACAGTAATAGCCCTAGAACCAGGGTTAAAGCCAACGCTCCGGATACTCTTTTCAAGTCGAAATTTCTACGCATTTTCAGATCGATTTTTTTGCAAAAATAGAATAGTTGTTGGTTTTCTTCAGGATGCAACACCATTTCAACGATTTTAACAATGTTTTATTTGTGTGGATATGATTTTTTAGAAACGCCGCAAATCTTGCTTATCATTGTGTATTCAAAAAGCGCCACAGAAAATGATTTCGAGTAACCAGCTACGGTTTTCTTATTCCGCTCAGAAAAAATTCAACTTCCCCGATATTCATTGCAATGATAAAGAAACACTTCTTATCCTCGGTCAGTCGGGCAGGGGAAAGACTACATTGCTGCATTTACTGGCGTTGTTGCTGACGCCTGAATCAGGAGATGTGGTTATCGCGGGTAAATCGGTGAAAAACCTGACACCGCAGGAAATTACTGCTACCCGGGCTAAAAATATCGGCATTATCTATCAACGCCCGCATTTCGTGAGCTCGCTTTCGGTGATGGATAACATTTTGCTGTCCAATTACCTGGCCAATCAGAAGGAAGACCGACAGAAAGCCCGTCACCTGGCCGAGGAGCTCGGTTTTGCTGAGCATTTGTCCAAAAAAACGAACCAGCTCAGTCAGGGCGAACAGCAACGTGTAAGCATTGCCCGCTCCCTGATGAACAATCCGAACATCATTCTCGCCGACGAGCCCACCTCGAACCTCGACGACGACAACTGCCACCGCGTAATCCAGCTTTTGAAAAAGCAGTCTGCGCAAATAAGTGCCAGCCTGGTAGTGGTTACCCACGACCAGCGCCTCAAAGATGAATTCCCTAACCAGGTTTTCCTTTAAAATATATGAACCTCTTCAAGATCAGCATTGCCAACCTGAGGGAAAAAAAGCTCAACAGTTTTTTGAGTGCATTGCTATTGACCCTCGGCATTGGCATGATATCCCTGCTTCTGCTCCTCAATAAACAGCTCGACGAGCAGTTCAAGCGCAATTTGAAAGGCATCGATATGGTAGTAGGCGCCAAAGGCAGCCCGCTGCAGGTGATCCTTTCCAGCATTTACCAGATCGACGCGCCTACCGGCAATATCCCGCTGGCCGAAGTGAATGCGCTTCGGAAGAACCCGTTCGTGAAATCGGTGATCCCGCTGTCGATGGGCGACAACTACCAGGGTTTCCGCATTCTGGGTACTACGCCTAAATACATCGAGCATTTCAATGCGAAACTGGCCGAAGGACATTTATATAATGCCTCCATGGAAGTAACGATCGGCAGCAAGGTCGCCCGGGATTCGAAGCTGAAAATCGGAGACCAGTTTTCCGGCTCACATGGCCTGGATTCGGAAGGGGAGAAGCACGAGGATAAAAAATACAAGGTCGTAGGCATATTCCAGCCGAGCGGCACGGTTGTGGATCAGTTGATCGTGACGCGGCTATCGAGCGTTTGGGATATTCACGAGCATTCCGAGGGCGCCGAAACACCGGCTGTGGCGGAAGTAGAGCATAGCGCCGGCCAAACTCAGGTCGACCCCGAGCCGGACGAAGAAGGGAAGGACGTAACCAGCGCATTGATCCAGTTCCGTAACCCGATGGGCCTGATCACGATCCCGCGTCAGATTAACGACAATACTTCCATGCAAGCCGCATTACCGAGTATCGAGATCAACCGCCTGTTCTCCTTATTAGGTGTTGGAATTGAAACATTACGGACCCTGGCATTGATCATTATCTCTATTGCCGGTGTCAGCGTTTTTATTTCTTTATATAACTCATTGAAAGACAGGAAATACGAAATGGCGCTCATGCTATCCATGGGGGCGACGCGCACGCGGCTATTCCTGATGTTGCTTATTGAGGGGCTCTCGCTGGCGGTTATCGGATTTTTTGCGGGTATCATTGCCAGTCGCGTTGGCTTGTGGGTGTTTTCCAAATCTGCCGAGCAGGATTTTCATTATTCGCTGGGCAAATTTGCATTGCTACCCGAAGAGGTCTATCTGTTTTTCGGTGCCATCGCGATCGGTGTGGTCGCGGCTGCATTGCCTTCGCTGGGCATTTACCGGCTGAATATCTCGCGGACACTGGCGGAGGAATAATAATGTGTGTAAATTTGTTAAACCGGTACAAATCATTGTAATACAAAATTGGAATACTGATGAAATCTGTCAAAATCAGCATATTGTTTTTCTGCATTGTCTCCCTGTTCGCATTTAAACCGGCAATTGAACCGGTGAAACTAACCTGGGAAACCCTGCGGGACGTTTCTTTCAAAAAGAAATGGTATGCAGAAGAATCGATCTACATGCTGCACCCGACATTCGGGCCGAGCGTACAGAAGCTGAAAAACCAGCAGGTTTCGATAACAGGTTACATTCTGCCGGTCGATCTGGAGGCCAATTTGTATGTATTGTCTGCATTTCCGTTCAGTGCGTGCTTTTTCTGCGGTGGTGCAGGCCCGGAAACGGTTATGACGTTGAATTTCAAGAAGAAGGACGGGAAGAAATTCAAGACCGACGAGCGCCTTACTTTTACCGGTACATTGAAACTCAATGCCGACGATATTTACCAGATGAACTACATTCTGGACGGCGCGGAGATCGTCAAATGATCAGACGCCGATCAGGCGCCAAATTCCTGAAATAAAGAATAATACGAGTCCTACGGGTGTGAGCACCTTCCAGCCGAGGTACATGAGCTGGTCTACACGCAGACGCGGGAGTGTCCAGCGCGCCCACATCTGTATGAGAATGCCGAACATCGCTTTGGATAGCAGCCAGAATATGCCCGTAACGTAGCCAAAGAATGTGCCTGGCGCCCCGCTGGTCCAATCTGCCAGCTTTATGGGGCCGATATTTGGCAAAGGCGTATTCCAGCTTCCAAGAAAAAGAATAGCCCCCAACAGCGACACCAGCAGCATCATACCATATTCTGAAAGCATAAACAATGCCCAGCGCATGCCGGAATATTCCGTGTGAAAGCCCGCTACCAGCTCCGATTCACCTTCGGGAAGGTCGAAAGGTGCGCGATTGCATTCAGCCAACGAAGCAATGAAGAAAACGACATAGGCGATCAGCAGGAACGGGTTGCGTACGATATTCCAGGAAAGAAATCCTCCCACTCCCGTCACATCGATCCCCAGTTCACGCATTCCGAACAGGTACATAGTTTCAGGTGTGTAGATGCCTTGCTGGTAGCTGATAACCTGCAAATCGAGCGTTTGCGTGAGCATGATTACACATAATATCGAGAGGCCGAGCGGTATTTCATAGGAGACGATCTGCGCCACGGCACGCATGGCGCCATATAGTGCAAACTTGTTGTTGGAGCCCCAACCTGCCATTAACAGCCCGATCACATCCACGGAAACGATTGTCAGCAGGAAGAAAACGCCTACTGCGGCGCCTGAGCCCGCAAGCTCCGGTGCAAGCGGCACGACCGCGAATCCTGCAAAAACAGATATGAAAATGACAAAAGGAGCGATCAGAAACAGTCGCCGGTCGGCAGCTTTCGGAACAATGTCCTCTTTTTGAAGTAGTTTGAGCAAATCGGCGAAGAGCTGCAATAACCCCCATTTACCTACCTCCATAGGCCCAAGGCGGTCCTGAATGAAGGCCGAAACCTTCCGTTCCAGATACACACCGATCACGACAAAGCCGGGGACAAGCAGGAGGAAAATGATGAGCGTAAAAGGCATTAAATGCTATCTGGACATTGGTATGACGCAAAAGTAAGTAAAAAACTTACTCATCTTCGTCTGTCTGCCCCTTATATCCCGATTCCTGCAAAATTCGGCCCGCATTGTCGATAGCCATCAGATCGGTCAGCTTTGTATCCGGATTTTCGGCCAGAAAACGGCTTACGATCCGCCAGCCGACCCAGCGTCCGATCGCGCCTGGTACTTTGTTGCCTATTTCGGTTGTAAACGGGCGGTCGTCGATGAACTTGCGCTTTTTCAAATCGCTTTTCTCGTACAACAGCTTGCTGGAAATGAAGTATGCCCAAATATCCGTCTGGCTGTTGTACGTTTTTCTCAGGTCGTCCCCTGAATATCCGATAATGAGGCTATCCGGCGTTTGAGGCATTACCTGTTTCACAAACTCGTAGCCTTTGCCATAACCGATCATATCCGAAAGCAATGTCTGATCACCGACGTTCATGAAATTGAACTGATTGGATTCGAAGAAAACGATCGACGGCACAATGTACTCGCGCTGGTAGCGGCGGAGCTGATAATCATATACGTTAGGACGGTAGCGCGCAGCCGGGCCGGCAAAGTAATCGAGGCCGATCACGATCAGCGAATCGGAAATATAAAGGTCGTTACCGGTGAAGCCCGTAACGATAAAATCGACTTCGGGAATCCTGAATTGGGGATAATGGTATTTAATTTGCTTGAAAGCATCCGAAAGCGGGTTCAGAATGCGGATTTTCCGGTCGCCGATGATCGAATCGAGCTGCGTGCGGAATGCCTGCAAATCGGGGTTCTGAATGATGGTGAACAAATGCGCCGCCAGTTTCGCCGGCTCCACGGGACTATCCGTGAAATAAGCTTGCGCGAGCGCGGGATGGCTATCTAGAAACTTTTGTACATCTTCGACCGATTTGCAGGAGAACAACGCCTCGTCGAGATTTTTGGAAACCAGTTCAAACCGGATATTGCTCGTGTCGGCCTCCTTGCGCTGGTCGGTTTTACATGAAAATTGGAGAAAAGCTACAAACAGAATGCACAATAAGGACTTGAAATAAACCATTTGGCGGAGAGAATGTATGTCGGAACAAGTTTCAAAAGTAGAAAAAAAACGCATAAGCATCCTGGGCTGCGGCTGGCTGGGGTTTCCATTAGCTAAACGGTTACTGGGGAGCGGTATTACATCGGTGGTAAAAGGTAGTACCACATCGGAGGCCAAACTCGATCAGTTCGCCGCTGCGGGAATCGACGGTTACCTGCTGCCATTAAACCCGGATGCAGGCCTCGACGCGACCGTGTCCGGATCGTTTTTCGAATCGGACATTATCGTGATCTCCATCCCGCCACGCATGTCGCAAAACGTGGCCGGAAATTATTCCGCTCAAATGCGGATGGTGGCGGAAGCGATCCGTCAATCTCCCGCGAAAGAAGTAATTTTCGTAAGCTCCACCGGCGTGTACCGCGATTTGAGCCAGACGGCTGTCGAGCCGGATGTGCAATTACCGGAGCATTCCGCGCAGCCCGAAATGGTCGCGGCGGAGAATGCGATAGCCGCACTAAGGCCGGAGAAAACAGTGACTATCCTGCGATTAAGCGGCTTACTGGGCTATAACCGTATTCCCGGAAAATACGTGCAGGGCCAGAAAGACATGACCACCGGCGATATTCCAGTAAATTACATTCACCGCGACGATGCGGCGGGTGCTATCCAGGCCATTATCCGGCAAGGTATTCAAAACGAAACATTCAACATCACCGCCCCTTTTCACCCGACACGCAGCGAGGTGTACGTCGATTCCTGTGCGCAGTTCGGATGGGAAGCACCGACGTTCAAAATACCGGAGCAGCACCCGGCTTTTAAATTGATTTCAGGGGATAAGTTTTCAAAAACCTATCAATACGAGTTCAGCTATCCCGATCCGCTGCAATTCCATTACCAGCTGGAAGACATTTAACGCAAAAAATCCGCAGGATCAACTCTGCGGATTTTATTATTTATAACCAAAAAGTATATTACTGGGCTCCCAGCAACTCGGTCAGCTTGGTTTCAAGCGCCGCGCCACGGAGATTTTTTGCAATGATCTTTCCATCTTTATCGAGCAGGAATGTCGCCGGGATCGCATTGACACCGTAGCTCTGCGCTACGCCGGAATTCCATTTCTTCAATTCCGAACCGTGCAGCCAGGTCAGCTTATCGCGTTCGATGGCTGTTTTCCACGCTTTTTCGTTATCGTCCAGCGATACGCCGAAGATATCGAAGCCTTTGTCCTTGAATTTGCCATACATCCGCACCACATTCGGGTTTTCCATCCGGCAAGGGCCGCACCATGAGGCCCAGAAATCGATCAGCACATATTTGCCGCGCAACGACGACAATGCGATTTGCTTGCCTTCCGGGCTATTTAGCGTGAAATCGGGAGCTTGTTCCCCAACCGCAAGACCGGCCATTCTTTTGACAGAACCGATAAAACCTTTCGCGAGCGTAGGCACAGGCTCTACTTTGGAATAATCATCGGCCAACTTTTTCAACACGTCCAGATCGCTCTCCGGAGTGAGGAAGTTGTTGGCGGCAAAAAGTGCGATAAGCGATGTACCCATTTCCGGGATCATCTGGCGCAATGCAGTGACCCTTTCTTTTTCCGCAGCCTGGTAAGCCTGCTGTATTTCCTGAATCTTTTTGGAGTCTTTTTTCTCTTCCGCCGTGGCATACTGCTCGTTCCAGCCAGTCACTTTCGCTGCGAATGCCTGCATCAACTGGTCGACTTTGGCATAGTACTCCATGTTTTTGGACCCGGTAACGGATACATTTCCGCCATTGCCCTTATCGTCGCGCGTTGTGCCGTCGGCTATGATGTTGAATGTCTCGCCGCCTTCCACGAGCAAGGGGAATTTCTGCCGGTCGGCGATATTGACGGTGAAAAAGCTGCCGCGGTCTTTATCGACGCCTTTGAGTGTAAAACTTCCATCGGCGCCAATTTGTGCAGAATCGAGTTTAACAGAAGATCCGGCAGCTGTGGATTGTGACAGAATGACCTTTTCGCCTTTGGAGCCGTTTTTAACCTTTCCGTTGATGGAAAAGCCCTTCGGTTCGATTTGCGCCATTACCTGGAAGCTTAGCAACGCGCCGCCCAAAACCAATGCACTCTGTTTGATAAATGCCTTCATGATCTTCTGTAACTGATTGTCAAATGTGTGATCTATAATTTTTGCGCCAGTAACTGGTTCACAAGCTTGGGATCGGCGGCCCCGTTGGATTTCTTCATCACTTCGCCGACGAACAATCCCATCAAGCCTTTTTTGCCTTTTCTGTAAGCTGCAACCTTGTCGGGCATGGCCTCGATTACCTCATCTACCAACGTTTCTAGCTCATTTGTATTGCTGTTTTGCAGCCAGTTATTTGAGGATGCGATCTCCGAAGGTTCACGGTTTGGCTCGGCCAGCATTACCGGAAAAACCTTCTGCGCAGCCACCGAATGGCTCACCGCTCCCGACTCGTTCAGTTCGATCAAAGCAGCCAGATTTCCGGCACTGATCGGGAAATGGGCGATGTCGCCGTGGTGATCGTTCAGATACGATTTCACGGGACCCATCAGCCAGTTTGATACGGCTTTGAAATGCGTTGTCTTGGCACAAACTGCCTCGAAATACTCGGCCAGCTCGCGGGTATCGGTCAATACCGCGGCATCGTAAGCCGGGATACCATATTGATTCACAAATTTCTCACGCAGCTCGTGCGGTAATGCGGGCATGCTTGCCTTGATGCTTTCCAGCCATTCGTCCGAAACGACAATCGGGCTCAGGTCGGGATCGGGGAAGTAGCGGTAATCGTTCATCGTTTCCTTCACGCGCATTCCGTAAGTCTGTCCGCTTTCCACGTCGAACATCCGCGTTTCCTGCTGGATCGCCTCACCGTTTTCGAGCATTGCGGCCTGGCGGCGCTCTTCGTATGCGATGGCCCGCATCATGTTGCGGATCGAGTTCATGTTTTTGATCTCGACCTTTGTTCCATATTCCGCGGCGCCCTTCTTGCGCAGGGACACGTTCACGTCCGCACGCAGCGAACCTTCTTCCATATTACCGTCGCTAATGCCCAGGTAACGCACCAGTCGGCGAATTTCCGTCACGAATGCGCCTGTTTCTTCGGCAGAACGCAAATCCGGTTCAGAAACCATCTCCACCAGTGGCGTTCCCGCACGGTTGTAATCTAGCATTGTTTCGGTATGGCTGCCGTCGTGCACGGATTTTCCGGCGTCTTCTTCCAAATGGATATGGTGAAAACGGATCGTTTTCTCGGCGAATTTGCCGTCATGCTTAAAGGAAATGGTAACACCGCCCTGGTCGCAGATCGGTTTTTTGTCCTGCGAAATTTGGTAACCTTTCGGAAGATCCGGGTAAAAGTAGTTTTTACGGTCGAAAATCGTCCTTTTACTAATCGAGCACCCGCAGGCAATGCCGAGGCGGATGGCGTATTCGACGGCCTTTTTATTGACTTTGGGCAAAGTCCCCGGCAATGCGATCGTCAGCGGACCGATATTGGTATTGGGTTCTGTTCCAAAAATGTTGAAATCGCGGGTAAACAGCTTGGATTCCGTCAGAAGCTGGCAATGTACTTCGAGCCCGATTACGGTTTCATAAGCGGCCAGAAGTTCATCGGTAACGTCAGCGGGGTGAATTGCGGTTTGACTCATATTATATGCTAATGCTTTCGCAAAGATACAAATACGGGCCGTCCATAGCATGGACGGCCCGTATTTTATGGATTATAGCCGGTTTTGCCAGTGATCAGAGTGAGTTGATCCAGTTGGCGATTACGATAATGTCAGCTTTTGGAACGTGTGCCAGCGGCGCCATCGGAGGGTAGCCGGGCCAGTGTTCCGGTTTCGGATTGTGAACGAGCTCCACGATCTGGTCCGGCGTATATTTTTTCTTCGCTACTTCCGAATAAGCAGGGCCGATCACCTTGTCGTAAGCCTGGTGGCAAGCAAAGCACGCATGTTTGTTGAGCAATGCAGAAACATCCGCTGGAACGGGTTTGCGTTTTGGAGGCGCTGCCGGTGCATCGGCTGCGGGAGCTGCTGCGGCTGATGTATCGCCGGGAGCTGCGGGTGCCGCCGCAGGTTTTGCTGCTGCTTCGGCTTTTGCTTTGTCCGAAGCCTCTGCTGCTGCTTTTCTATCGCTTTGGAGCTTCACAAGGGCCGATTCTTCCCGCGCTTTGCTTCCTGAGCCGTACCATTGATCATATTTGTCACGGTCTTCCTTGGACGAACAACCGATGAAGAAAGAAACTGCCAGGGCCATCAGGGCCAAAGAAGCGCTTTTTTTGAGTGTCATTTTGTTAATTTTTAAGAATTTTCGCCAGATTAAGGTTGCGATACCAAATCGACCACGAAGAAAGCATGTTTGCGTTAGATTTCCTTCATGAACATGACAGAAATTCGGGGAAATCCCTAAAAAGACCCGACGTATCGACTTGTCTGACAACTTATTACTGGGGGGCAGGTTGGAAAAAAATATGCAAAATTTCCGGTTTATTTGTCTGTGATTGTTGCGATTAATAGGAAAACGCTTTACTTTTGCACTCCTATTTGTAAAACGATGTAAAGCAATGGCTAAGAAAGGCAATAGAGTACAGGTCATTTTGGAATGCACAGAACAGAAAGAAAGCGGTGTTCCAGGCATGTCACGTTACGTGACCACAAAAAATCGGAAGAATACGCCAGGCCGTATGGAATTGAAGAAATTCAACTCTTTCCTGAGACGTTACACAGTCCACAAAGAAATTAAGTAAGTTCGTCTTGTTACCCGTTAACTGTCACGTGAAGCTGAACAATAACTGGGTAAGCGCGGAACAGTTAATCATTAACAATATAACTTCTAACTGATATACAGACATGGCAAAGAAAGTAGTTGCTACCCTGAAAAAAGAAGGCGGTAAGGCATTTGCGAAAGTGATCAAAGCCGTAAAATCTCCTAAAACAGGAGCTTATACCTTCAAAGAAGAAATCGTTCCCCTGGACGGTGTACAGGGTGCATTGAAAAACTAGTCTTCGACGGGCCCACCCGGTTCGTTCGGACTGTCTTCGACCGCTCAGACTGACATTGGGCGTGATATTGAATTATAAAAAGTCCCTTTCCGGGACTTTTTTGTTTTATTTTTGAGCCATAAATGTAATCAGCGCTATGGGTTTATTTGGCTTTTTTTCAAAGGAGAAAAAAGAAACATTAGATAAGGGCCTCGAGAAAACCAAGGATAGCTTCTTTGGCAAACTCTCACGGGCGATCGTGGGTAAAACCACCATCGACGAGGACGTTCTCGATGAACTGGAAGATATACTGGTGAGCTCGGATGTGGGCGTGGAAACGACCGTGAAGGTCATCAAACGCATCGAAGAGCGCGTGGCCAGAGATAAATATGCATCGACAGCCGAGCTCGACAGCATTCTGCGCGAGGAAATCGCCGCATTGCTGACGGAGAACAAATCGGTGGATAACCAGGATAGCTTCGAAACCGAACATTTGCCGAAGCCCTATGTGATTATGGTGGTAGGGGTGAATGGTGTAGGTAAAACGACGACGATCGGTAAACTCGCGCACCAGTTTCACCAGCGGGGCCATAAAGTGGTGCTGGGCGCGGCGGATACCTTCCGTGCGGCGGCAGTCGACCAGCTGAAACTCTGGGGCCAGCGCGTGAATGTGCCGGTGATCGACCACGGAATGAACACCGACCCGTCGGCAGTAGCGTTCGATGCTTTGAAAAAGGGTACCGAAACCGGCGCGGACGTGATCATTATCGATACGGCCGGCCGTTTGCATACGAAAGTGAACCTGATGAACGAGCTTTCGAAGATCAAGCGCGTCATGCAGAAGATCATCCCGGATGCACCTCACGAAGTATTGCTCGTCCTCGACGGCAGCACCGGTCAGAATGCCGTGATCCAGGCACGCGAATTCACCAAGGTAACCGATATTACTGCACTAGCGATCACCAAACTCGACGGAACCGCAAAAGGCGGCGTCGTGATCGGGATTTCGGATGAATTTAAAATACCAGTCAAATACATTGGCGTAGGCGAGAAAATGGACGATTTGCAGGTCTTCGACCGCGCGGAGTTTGTGGATTCGCTGTTTAAGAAAATAGGATAAATGGCGCTGGTCAGCGAGGGTAACCGCTCGTAGATTAAGCCATTCAGTTTTAGCACAAGAAGGTATCTTGGAGTATTCAACTCCGGGATACCTTTTTTCATGGATACACTGCTGGTCTTTTTGATTGTTTTCGCGCCATTTGTATGGTATATCTGGCGCATGCTGCGATTTACGAAAGACACAATCGGAGGGAACTCACCCCTGAAAGTATCGCGCACATTCATAACCACGCCCTGGAACTACTTTTTTCAATTCGAAGGTCTGTTCACTTATTACTTCATCCTGATAGGCAGCTTTTTCTTTAAATTGGCGCTTTTCATGCATATTTCTTACACCGAGGATCACCCGCTGTTGGTGCGGCTTTGGTTTCTCGCGATTGGTTTGGTGGCCATGGGGTTCGGTCTTTTGGTGGTGACGCTCGATATCAATCACTGGCAATATGTTGAAGGGCTTGTTATAGAGACATTTCCCGAGCAACGCGAGCTTGAACTCACATTTACGGATAAAGTGCTCCGTTTAAGGGAAGGTGATATCGAAAGAGTGCATGTTTACCATAATAATAACATCAAGTTTCCACTCGCTTACATGCATTATTATCTCAGGACGGGCGATGAGTTCATTATTTCACCCAAAACGAAGGGATATTGGGTGATAGACCAGTATTTCCAAAATCTTCCGACGGAATACACACGTAGCCGTTTTCCTTTCATCCGATAGTACTTCCTATTCATTTTTTCACGAACTTTGCACCCCATTTCGCCGTTCATTATCAGTCACTTTGACGCAGAATGGCGATTAATCAATTCAAAAGCATACAGCTTACGGCTTAAAGCCCGAGGCCAATTTCAATGAAAACCAAAGGAATAGTCAAGAATAAAGTCAATATCGTGACGCTGGGTTGCTCCAAAAACCTGGTCGACTCGGAGGTGTTGTACACGCAGCTTAAAGGCAACGGGTTCGCGGTGGATCACGAGTCGAAAAAGGATGATTCCCAGATTGTCGTGATCAATACCTGCGGGTTTATCGACAATGCGAAGGAGGAATCGATCAACACCATTTTGCGATATGCCGATGCGAAAGCAGCCGGAATGGTGGATAAAGTGTATGTAACAGGCTGCTTGTCGCACCGGTACAAGGATGAACTTTCGGTTGAAATACCCACAGTAGATGCGTGGTTCGGGACCAACGAACTGCCCCGCCTCCTCAAAACCCTGAAAGCCGATTACAAGCACGAACTCGTAGGCGAGCGCCTGCTCACGACGCCCGCGCATTACGCGTACCTGAAAATCGCGGAAGGTTGCGACCGCCCGTGTTCATTCTGCGCGATCCCGCTCATGCGTGGAGGCCACATTTCCCGGCCGATCGAAGAATTGGTAAAAGAAGCCAAATCCCTCGCCAAACGCGGTACCAAAGAGCTCATCCTCATTGCCCAGGATCTGACTTACTATGGACTGGACATTTACAAGAAAAGAAATCTTTCGGATTTAATGCGCCAGCTTTCCGATGTGGAAGGCATCGACTGGATCCGCCTGCAATATGCCTATCCGGCGGGCTTCCCCATGGATGTCCTCGACGTGATGAACGAGCGCAGCAACATCGCCAAATACCTCGATATGCCGCTGCAATCGGGCTCGACGGACATATTGAAACTCATGCGTCGCGGCATTACCCGTGAAAAAACCGAAGCGCTGATTCATTCGATCCGCGACAAAGTGCCCGATATCGCATTGCGTACGACGCTGATCGTCGGCCACCCGGGAGAAACGGAAGCGCTGTTCGATGAGACGTACGAGTTCGTTGAAAAAATGCGTTTCGACCGCCTGGGTGCATTCCAGTACTCGCACGAGGACAATACGCATTCATTCACAATGGAAGACGACATCGATCCGGAAGTGAAGCAGGAGCGCGCCGACGCGATTATGGAATTGCAACAAGGCATTTCGGCGGAACTGAACCAGGAGAAAGTCGGCAAAACATTCAAAGTCCTTTTCGACCGTAAAGAAGGCGGCTATTTCATCGGCCGCACCGAGTACGATTCGCCTGAGGTTGATAATGAGGTACTCGTGCCTGCGAGCCAGTATGTGCGTCTGGGCGATTTCGCTCATGTAAAAGTCACTTCCGCCGAGGAATTCGACCTTTACGGCGAAGTGATTTCCTGATGCTATTTCCGGCAAATGGTGTCTTTGCCTAAATTTGCCGATCATTTGAAAAAGAACAATTCTTAAAAAAGCATGTTACAACGTATTCAAACTATCTTCCTCGCAATGGTCGTCATCGGAATGGGTATTTTCCTTGCCTTCCCGATCTGGTCGAAAGTAGCATTAGCAAGAGGACAAAGTGCCGATCTGACGGCCCTGAGGCTGCATCATCAGATCAATGAAGTTCAATCCAATGTCCAGCCGGTATATTACCTCGTCGCGCTGGCCATCCTTACAGCCGGTGTAGCAGCCTACGCGATTTTACAGTTCAAAAACCGCATTCTGCAATCGGCCTTGTGTGCGGTGAATTCGATATTGATGACCGTGACAATGGGTCTGGTAATCTACTTCACCTTTTACAAAACGGCGAAGCTGTTCGATCCGGAACTGACCGGCAAATATGATATCGGTTTTTACGGATTGGTAGGCGCCATGCTCGCCAACGTGTTTGCCAACCGTTTCATCCGCAAGGACGAGCGCGAGGTACAGCAATCGAAAAGATTCAGATAATATCAAAAGTTATGTCATCCTGAACGAAGTCGAAGGATAGTTGCGTGATGCAATGCCCTTCGACTTCGCTCACCCTTCGACTGCGCTCTGGATGACATATTGCAAGTCCGCGCGAACGTCCCCTTCCTGCTACACCAATCCCTCGCGCAATAAATCGTGCAAATGCACGAACCCCAGCGCCTTACCCTCTTCTACCACCACCACCTGCGTAATGCTCTTCGATTGCATGATCTCCAATGCATTCACCGCATATTCATCCGGCGAAACCGTGATCGGCATTTTTGTCATAATGTTGTGAGCGTGCAAGTCCAATAACCCCGCTGCGCCATAGGTTTTCAGCATTCTCCGGAGATCGCCGTCTGTAATAATCCCCGCCATCAAGCCATTTTCGCTTACTACCGCTGTGGCTCCAAGCCGCTTCGAAGTCATTTCCAGGATCACCTCCTGCAATGTAGCCGCCTCATTCACGGTAGGTAATGCATTATGCGGGTAAATGTCGCAGACCTTGAGGTAAAGCCGCTTGCCTAATGAGCCGCCGGGATGGTAACGGGCAAAATCGTCGTGTGTGAAGCCGCGCGCTTCGAGCAGGCAAATGGCCAATGCATCGCCGAGGGCCATCGTGACGGAAGTACTTGTAGTAGGCGCAAGATTGAGCGGGTCCGCCTCCGCCGGGGCATGTGCGTGGAGCGTGAGAATGCAGTTTTGGGCAAGATAGGAATTCTTGTTGCTCACCATTGCGATCATCTGAACGCCCGTCCGCTTCAATAAGGGCACAAGTACTTTGATCTCCGGCGTATCGCCGCTTTTGGAGATCACGATCACCACGTCGTTGTCCTGGATCATGCCCAGATCGCCGTGGATCGCGTCGGCGGCGTGCATAAATAATGCCGGCGTACCCGTGGAGTTCAGCGTGGCTACAATCTTCTGTCCTACAATGGCGCTTTTACCCACACCAGAGACTACAACGCGCCCACCGGAATGTAAAATGGCATATACGCATTTTTCAAATTCATCATCAATCAATTCAATCACATTACGTATGGCTTCTGCCTCCTGACGTAATACTTCTTTTGCGGTTGACTGAATATTTTTTATTAATTTCAAATCTGAAACACAGTTTAGAGAGACAAAAAGTCATTATTTATTTCAAAGCGCAAAGATAGGGAAGTTTGGAATAACCATTTTGTGAACAGAGTATGGTACAGCAGGTTGATAAAGTCGTGACCGACACATTAAAAGGGAAGCTTAAAGAAATATTTGGATACAGTCAATTCCGCGGAGATCAGGAAGTTATCATACAAAATATCCTTTTAGGTAAAAATACATTCGTGATTATGCCCACGGGCGCAGGTAAGTCACTCTGCTACCAGCTTCCTGCCCTCGTCAGCGACGGACTGACCATCGTGATTTCCCCGCTGATCGCCCTGATGAAAAACCAGGTCGACCAGCTTACTGCGTTCGGTATCAATGCACAATTCCTGAATTCCACGCTTACCAAAGCCGAAATGACGCGCGTCAAAACCGACGCGCTCGACGGAAGCCTGAAACTGCTTTACATCGCCCCTGAATCGCTCACCAAAGAGGATAACCTCGATTTTCTAAAAAGGGTACAAATCTCGTTCGTAGCCATCGACGAGGCGCATTGTATTTCGGAATGGGGTCACGATTTTCGCCCTGAATACCGCCGCATTTACGGGATTATAGAGAATATCGGAAGGCTCCCCATTATCGCACTCACGGCTACGGCGACGCCCAAAGTGCAGCAGGATATTCGCAAAAACCTGCAAATGGAAGAGGCAGAGACGTTTAAGTCTTCTTTTAACCGTAAAAACCTTTACTACGAGATCCGTCCGAAAAAGGATATCAAGAAGCAACTCATCCGCTATATCCGCAACAACAAAGGCAAGTCGGGCATTGTATATTGCCTCAGCCGGAAGACGGTAGAAGAAGTGGCGGAGCTATTGAATGTCAACGACGTACGTGCATTACCGTACCATGCCGGCCTCGACGCCAACACGCGGATGGCGAATCAGGACGCGTTCCTGAACGAGGAATGCGACGTGATCGTGGCGACGATCGCTTTCGGGATGGGGATCGACAAGCCGGATGTGCGTTTTGTGATCCATTACGACGTGCCCAAGTCGCTCGAAGGTTATTACCAGGAAACGGGCCGCGCCGGTCGTGACGGGCTGGAAGGTAACTGTCTGATGTTTTACAGCTACGACGACATCCAGAAGCTCGAAAAATTCAACAAGGACAAAACCGTTACCGAACGCGACAATGCACGCCATTTGCTGAATGAAATGGTCGCCTATTCGACATTGGGCGTGTGCCGCCGACGGCAATTGCTGAGTTATTTCGGGGAGTATCTCGAAAAAGATTGCGGTTTTTGCGACAATTGCAACAAGCCGACAGAGAAATTGAAAGTACAGGACGATGTAATCCTTATCCTCAAATCGGTTGCATTGACCGAGCAGCGTTTCGACGCCGATCACATTGCAGATTTGCTCACATCCACCGACAACCAGTATGTGAAAAGCTACGAGCACGACCAGCTGGAAGTTTTTGGTAAAGGATTGGAACTGAATGAATCACGCGATTACTGGGTGTCGGCCATCCGCCAGCTTGTGATTCTTAACTATCTTGAAAAAGACGTTGAGAATTATGGCGTGATCAGGCTGGGCGAAAAAGGCTCCAGATACCTGAACGACCCTTATCCCATCACCCTTCAAAAGGACCACAACTTCGACGAGGAGGAAGTGAAACCGGAGGACGACGATAAGGAGGCCGTGAACGGAAACGGGAGCGCGCATGCATACGACGAGGCATTGCTCGGAATGCTGAAAGCATTGCGTAAAAAGGTGGCGAAGGAGAAAAACCTGCCGCCGTATGTGATCTTCCAGGACCCTTCGATGGAAGAAATGGCCACTACTTACCCGACTACCCAACAGGAAATGGCGCAGATCAACGGCGTCGGAATGGGTAAAGTGCAGAAGTTTGGCCGGCCGTTTATAGAACTCATTTCGCGCTATGTGGAAGAAAACGAGATCGAGACGGCGAAAGACGTGGTGATCAAATCCACGGTCAACAAATCCAAAATCAAGATTTTTATCATCCAGCAGGTCGACAGGAAGGTAAGCCTTGACGAGATTGCCGAAGTGAAAGATCTTGCATTGGCCGATGTGATCGAAGAAGTGGAACACATTTGCTACTCCGGCACGAAGCTTAACCTGGACTATTATATCAACCAGGTGATCGACCGCGAGCGGCAACAGGACATTTACGATTACTTTATGACCGCCGAAACCGATAACATCAGCACCGCGTTGAACGAATTTGAGGGCGAAGAGGTCAGTGAAGAAGAATTGCGGCTGATGCGGATCAAGTTTTTATCGGAACTAGCCAACTAGCACCCCCGGAGTACTTGCCGGACAATCAGTATATTTTGAATTTTTAAAACCAGTTATGAACATACTCATCTTGGGATCGGGCGGAAGAGAACACGCTTTTGCCTGGAAAATAGCCCAAAGCCCTCTTTGCGATACCTTATTTATGGCTCCCGGAAACGCCGGGACAGCGGGCATAGCAACGAACCTATCCTTTTCTTATAACGATTTTGACGCCATTGCCAACGCGGTAATTGAAAATAACATCGAACTCGTGATCGTAGGCCCCGAAGAACCGCTGGTAAACGGGGTGGTCGATTATTTCAATGCACGGGAAGACCTTTCCAAAGTGCGGATCATCGGTCCGGACAAAGCCGGTGCACAGCTCGAAGGAAGCAAGGACTTCTCGAAGCAGTTTATGGACAAATACGGCATTCCAACCGCCGCGTCACGGACATTTACTGCCGAAAATCTGGAAGTAGGTCTGGAATACCTCGAAAACCATTCACTACCGATCGTACTTAAGGCAGACGGCCTCGCGGCGGGGAAAGGTGTGATCATCGCCGAGAAGCATTCCGACGCTATACAGGCGTTCCGCGAGATGCTGCTGGATGGGAAATTCGGGAAGGCGGGTAACAAAGTTGTGATCGAACAATTCCTGAAAGGGATAGAATTGTCGGTTTTTGTACTTACTGATGGAGAGCATTATAAAATCCTTCCCGAAGCGAAGGATTACAAGCGTATCGGCGAAAACGATACGGGCCTCAATACGGGCGGAATGGGCGCGGTGTCGCCCGTCGTGTTTGCAGATGCGAACTTTATCAGGAAGGTAGAAGAGAAGGTGGTAAAGCCGACATTGTTCGGTCTTCAAAGTGAAGGAATTAAATATGTAGGCTTTATATTCATCGGTTTGATGAACATCAAAGGTGAGCCTTATGTGATTGAATACAACGTCCGGATGGGCGATCCCGAAACCGAAGTAGTAATCCCCCGTATCCAGTCGGATTTTGCGATGCTCATGGCATCGACGGCCAAGGGTACCCTGCATGATTTCGATTTGCAGATCTCACCGCAAGTGGCCGTGACGACGGTGGTAGTTTCGGGCGGTTATCCCGAAGATTACGAAAAAGGAAAAGTCATTTCGGGAACAGAAAAAGTGGATGATGTGCATGTGTTCCATGCAGGAACCACTTTTAATGCAAACGCCGAAGTCGTGACGAACGGAGGACGGGTGATGGCCTTGACGGGCCTTGCCAATTCCCTCGAAAACGCGGTGCACAAGTCACAGCGGGCTGCACAGGCAGTGCAATACGAAGGAAAGTATTTCCGGCACGATATTGGCGTGGATTTAATTCGTTATAACGATTGATGAAGCGGAGTAATTATGGGATGTGGATCATGTTCATCCGGGGGCTGCGGTACTAACGGTACGGCTGTCTCGGGGTGTGGAAGTAAAGGAAGCTGCGGAACGGGCGGATGCAATAAAATGAATGTTTTCGATTGGCTCAGTCACATGGACGTGCCGTCGGGACAGCGTTTTGATGTAGTCGAAGTCAAGTTCAAAGGAGGCAGAAAGGAATATTTCCGGAATATAAATCAGCTGGAATTCGTCACAGGCGACTACGTGGTTTGTGAAATGGCTTCCGGCCAGCATATTGGAACGGTATCGTTGCAGGGTGAACTCGTGCGGCTTCAAATGAAGCGCAAGAGTGTCCAGATGAACGACGACCTGCACGTGATCTACCGCATTGCGACGGAGAAAGATCTCGACAAATCCACGCAGGCGATGGCGCGCGAAATGCCTACGCTCTACCGTACCCGTGAGATTATCCGGGATATGAAGCTCAATATGAAGCTTTCGGATGTTGAATACCAGTCGGACAATACCAAAACGACATTCTACTATTCGTCGGAAGAACGTGTGGATTTCCGGGAGCTGATCAAAATGCTGGCTTCGGAGTTCAAGGTGCGCATTGAAATGCGGCAGATAAGTTTGCGGCAGGAAGCGAGCCGTTTGGGCGGGTTAGGCTCCTGCGGGCGCGAACTTTGCTGCTCCACCTGGCTCACCGATTTCAAGAATATTTCAACCGCCGCCGCGCGTTATCAGAACCTTTCACTAAACCCTGCGAAACTGTCGGGCCAATGCGGGAGGCTGAAATGCTGTTTGAACTACGAGCTCGAAACTTATATCGATGCATTGCGGGATATTCCGACGGTGGATGCGCCATTGAAAACCAAAAAGGGCGTGGCTACCTTGCAGAAGACGGATATCTTCAAGAAAATCATGTGGTTTGGCTTCGATAAGGATACGAACTGGTATCCTGTGCCTATCGACAAGGTTTTGGAAATCATTGAGTTGAATAAAAAGGATATTATCCCCGAATCACTCGAAATCCTGACGCCGGAGCCGGAAAAAGGTGCGGACAAAGTCCCCGGCAAGCTCAATAGCGACCTGGAAAACCTGGACAAAAAGTACAGCGACGAGCAGAAGAAAAAGAAAAAGAAGAAGAACCGCTCGGGTAAAAACCGTGGAAACGGCGTTGAAAACAGTGGCGCCGAGAATGCGGGTAGCGATGCCGGAAACGGTAATCCCGTAAATAATGCAGGCAATCCACCTTCGAACAAAGGTAACAACCAAAACCAGGGACAGCGAAACCGCGGAAATAATCAGGGCGGTGAGCCGAAAAACCGTGGTAATAACCAGGGGGATGAATCCAAAAGCCGCGGAAATAACGCCGGAGGCGAGCCTCGCGACAAAGGCAACAATCCGGGCGAAGAGCCACGCAACAAGGGGAACAACCCGAACGAAGGCCAGCGCAACCGGGGGAAAAATAATCCCGGCGGCGAACCAAGAAATAAGGGGAACAACGATAACCCGGGCGGCGAGCCCCGCAACAAGGGCAATAATCCCGAGGGAAACAGAAACGGCGAAGGAAATAAGAATAACGAAGGAAACAGAAACAACCGGAACCGGAACAGAGGCCAGCAAAGGCCGTCTGCCGGACCGAAACCCGACGGAGCGCCGCGCGACGGAGCGCCGTCCGACGGTGAAAACAACGGGTAATATCCCTTCCAACGAATCCAAACGGGCCAGCTCACTCAAAGGCTGGCCCGTTTTTTACCCATACCATTTGTGAAAGAACACGTTGAAAAGCTTTACGCGCTGAGCCGCAAGCCGTTCCGGAGGATCGTCGGGCTTATGTCGGGTACTTCGCTCGATGGGCTGGATGTGGCGCTTTGCCGCGCGGAAGGCAGCGGGCCGGAAACCCGGTTGAAGGTGGAGTATTTCAAGACGGTACCTTATGAGGAGGATTTCAGGAATGCGGTTCGGGAGATTTTTGCCAAAAGGCAGATTGATTTTCAGCAATTGGTATTGCTAAACCCATTCATTGGCCTGCAACACGGGCAAATGATCCTGGAATGCCTTGCCGAATGGGGTATCGACCCTTCGGAGGTTGATCTGATCGCCAGCCACGGGCAAACTGTTTTTCACGCCCCGCAAAAGCAACACAAAATAGCGGCTTTCCCGAATGCGACTTTGCAGATTGGTGACGGTGACCATATTGCCGTTAAAACCGGCATTATCACCCTCAACGATTTCAGGCAGAAACACATTGCCGCAGGAGGAGAAGGCGCACCACTGGCCGTGTACGGCGATTACTTTCTGTTTTCACAAAAAGACGAAAACCGGATATTGCTGAACATGGGCGGCATCGCCAACTTCACATTCCTGCCCGGTAACCTCAATGCGTCACAAGTTTTCACGACCGACACCGGCCCCGGAAATACATTGATCGACGCATTCACGCGCCGGCATTTTGGAAAACCATTTGATGAAAACGGAAGCATTGCGGCCAGCGGCACCGTCGATGCAGTATTGCTGAATGTGCTCAAAGATTCATCGTTTTTCGAACAATCTTTTCCTAAAACCACCGGTCCGGAGGTATTCAGCATAGAGTATGTAGAAAATGCATTGCAGGTTTCGAACCGGAATGCGATTGAACCGAAAGACCTGATTGCAACTTTGACCCGATTTAGTGCGGAAACGATTTCTGAGGCGATCCGCAATGCAATGCCTTTCGGTGAAATATTTGAGGTGTATGCGAGCGGAGGCGGTGCGCATAATCCGGTGCTGATGGGTGCGATAGGCAGGTTGTTAGGCATTAATATTCGTCTGATCAATGAACTGGGTGTATCCGGCGATGCGAAGGAAGCGGTACTGTTTGCCGTACTCGCTAATGAAGCGGTAGCAGGCGAAGCCGTGTATTTTGGGGAAAAGAAAGGCGTGCCGGGCGTTTCCATGGGGAAAATTTCCTTCCCCGGTTAAGTAAGGAATAAGTATTTGAATATATGTACGACATTACCATCATAGGCGGCGGCATTGTAGGCCTCGCGACAGCTCTCCGCATTAAGGAGCAGAAACCAGCATTGAAAGTGCTCCTGCTCGAAAAGGAAAATGAAGTGGCCAGGCACCAGACCGGTCATAACAGCGGCGTGATTCACTCCGGATTGTATTACAAACCCGGAAGCCTGAAAGCCACCAACTGCATCCGCGGCTACCAGATGCTCATTGATTTCTGCGAAAAGGAAGGTGTTGCGTATGATTTGTGTGGGAAAATAGTGGTAGCCACTACCGAAGAGCAGCGTCCATTGCTGCGTAACCTTTTCGAACGGGGAAATCAGAATGGATTGACTGATAACCGCATGATCTCCGAAGGAGAAATGAAGGAAATCGAGCCGCATGTGAAAGGTTTGGAGGGAATTTGGGTCCCCTACACCGGCATTATCGATTATAAAACGGTATGTGAAAAATACGCCGAAAACTTCCGGAAACTGGACGGCGAGGTGCGTTTCGGCGAGAAAGTGACCGAAGTAAGGAACCGTAACACGCATTCGGAAGTGGTAACAGACACCGGGAAACTTTTTGAAACCAAACTCGTCGTGAACTGCGCCGGACTATATTCCGACAAAGTAGCCCAGCTTACCCAACCGGAGAATATTAATGTCCGTATTATTCCTTTCCGTGGGGAGTATTACAAGATCCGTCCGGAGAAACATTACCTCGTCAAAAACCTCATTTACCCCGTTCCCGACCCCAATTTTCCGTTCCTGGGTGTGCATTTCACGCGTATGATCGAAGGAGGTATCGAAGCGGGCCCGAATGCGGTGTTTGCATTCAAAAGGGAAGGTTACAACAAACTGGACATTAATGTGCCCGAAATGCTTGAATCGCTTTCGTGGCCGGGTTTCCGGAAGGTAGCGATGAAATACTGGCGCACGGGAATGGGAGAATATTACCGCTCGTTCTCGAAAGCCGCATTTACCAAAGCATTGCAGGGCCTGATCCCTGAAATCCGGAGCGAGGACCTCATTCCCGGCGGCTCAGGCGTACGCGCACAGGCATGCGACTACGATGGTGGCCTGCTGGATGATTTCTCGATCATCGAAAACAAAACGGCCATCAATGTCTGCAATGCGCCATCGCCGGCAGCAACATCGTCGCTTTCCATCGGGCAAACGGTTTCCGAGAAAGTGCTGTCCAGGTTTTAGCATTGATGTATTTATAAACGAAGAGAGGCCATTCCGCACCGGAATGGCCTCTCTTCGTTTAAATGCGTTAGCAATTACGCCTTCTTAGCTTGCGCCATGCCGAAAGTCACAAGGTGAATCAGGGCGAAAATCATCGAGAAGTAGTAAATGCCTGTGTCGGCGCCGTCGGTTTGTACGTGATGGGCATAAGCGATTACGGCCAGGAGCACAGCGAGCCCGATCCCAACCAGCCCCACGGTTTTGCTACCCGCTGCAATGGCTGCCGGTAACCTGTTCGACAGGAAGCTGTTTTTGATTCCATAATACAAATACACATCGAAACCGATGATCATCCAAACGAACAGACGGATCCAGGTATCGAGCGGCAGGAACGCCATCATGAAGAAACAGGTGAAGATACCGAGGATCGGAACCAGCGGAACGAGCGGCGTTTTGAATGCACGCGGCGCGTCCGGCATTTGCTTGCGCATCACGATAATGCCGATACAAACGAGGATAAACGCGAACAATGTACCGATACTGGTCATTTCACCCACCACGCGCGCAGGTACGAAAGCAGCAAAAAGGCTTACGAATACCAGGAACATGGTGTTATTCTTAACCGGCGTCTGGAATTTAGGGTGTACTGCCGAGAATACGCGTGGCAGCAAGCCGTCTTTACTCATACTGAAAAATACGCGGCTCTGGCCCAAAAGCATTACCAGGATCACAGAAGCGTAACCTGCAAGAATAGCCACGATGATTGCGCGGTTCAACCAGGGATAATCGGGGTGAATGGCGCCGCTGGCATCGGGTGTACCCATCGATTCGATCGCAACCGCGACCGGTGCGATACCGTCCTGACCTTTGAATGCGGTGTATGGAGTTACACCGGTCATTACGTGTGCAAAAAGGATATAGAGAACGGTACAGATCACGAGTGATCCGAGGATACCGATCGGCATGTCTTTCCGGGGGTTTTTAGCTTCCTGCGCCGCGGTACTTACGGCGTCGAAACCAATGTAGGCGAAGAAGACGATCGCGGCGGCCCGTATGATCCCGCTGAAACCGTATTCGCCGAACTTCCCGGTGTTATCAGGGATATAAGGTACGTAGTTCGATTCGTTGATGTATTTCCAGCCGAGGACAATGAAGATGATCACAACGGCAACTTTGAGGCCTACGATGATCCCGTTCACTGTTGCACTCTCCTGTGTTCCTTTCATTAAAAGCAAGCTCATCAGGATCACGATGAAAATAGCAGGCAGGTTGATAATCCCCCCATCCCACGGACCGACTGTCAGAGCCGTGGGTAAATGCACGTCGAAACCCTCGCAGAACTTGACTAAATACCGGCTCCAGCTGATACTTACCGTGGCCGCTCCCACCGCATATTCCAGTACAAGATCCCAGCCGATGATCCAGGCGATGAACTCACCCATGGTGGCGTAGGAATAGGTGTAAGCACTACCGGCAACGGGAATCATCGATGCAAACTCGGCATAGCAAAGACCGGCGAATGCACAGCCCAATGCCGCTACGATAAAGGAGATGGTGATGGCAGGGCCAGCCTGGTTCGCGGCTGCTCCCCCTGTGATGGAAAATAGACCTGCACCGATGATAGCACCAATCCCGAGCGCAATCAGGCTTCCCGGCCCGAGCGTGCGTTTGAGCTGGTTACCCTCACCGGAGGACTCCTGCATTAGTTTTTCAAGTGGTTTCTTAATCCAGAGTTGACTTGCCATATATTAGGTTCGTTGTTGTAGAAATGATGGTCTGATAAAGCTAAAAGAAAATTTGCTAACTACGTATAGACACCAAAGAAAAAGAGGGTAAGTACAAAACTTACCCTCTTTTATTCTTTTAAATTAAGCCTTAACTTTTTTCGTCGCCGTTGCCGCCGCAGCGTCTGCCGCTATTGCCTGTGCCGGCTCGTTCTTCTGCGAACGTTGCAAAAGGTCAACCACGATAGGCGCCGCAACGAAGAGTGAAGAGTAAGTACCCACGATCACCCCGAGCAACATACAGAAGGTAAATCCGCGGATAACAGCTCCACCAAAGATCATCAGAACGATCAACACGAGGATTACCGAGATACCGGTTACAGCCGTACGGCTCAAAGTACTGTTCAACGCGTTGTTGATGACGGTCGACAGGTTTTGCCCGCGCGATTTCTCGTCGGCGAGGTAATCACGGATACGGTCATAAATTACGACGGTATCGTTCATCGAATAACCGATCATGGTCAGGATCGCACCGATGAATGCCTGGTCGATATCCAGTGACCAGGGCAACCATCCGTTGAACAACGAGAAGATCGCGAGGATAATCACCACGTCATGTGCGAGGGACATTACCGCACCGTACGAGAATGCTACGCGTTTGAAACGGATGAGGATGTACACGAAGTTGGCTGCCAATGCAAGCAATACCGCGTAAACCGCGCTCCACAGCGTGTCTTTCGCCATAGTAGGACCTACTTTGTTCGAGCTAACGATTTTAGCAGGGTTGTTGGCGATTTTCTTGGTTCCTTCCAGGATTTTCGCTTCCGCTTTCTGGTCAGCTTCCGGCGTTGTGTCCTCGATGAGGTAAGGAGTAGTGATTTTCACCTGATCCTGACCTCCGAAAGTTTTCACTTCGGTAGTCGAGCCGAGTACTTCGTCCATGTTGGCGCGAAGCGCATCTGCGTCCACATTATTTTCAAAACGAACCACATAAGAGCGGCCACCTTTGAAGTCGATACCCAAGCCAAATCCTTTGAAGATAAATGAACCCACACCGATCGCGATGATGATCCCAGAGATGATGTAGAAACGGCGACGTTGCGAAACGAAGTCGAAATGGTTATCCTGGAACCAGCTTTTCGTCAGGTTATTCGTGAATGAGAAAACTTTGCCGTTTTTGAGTTTTTGTTCCAGCAGTAAACGCGTAATGAAGATCGCACTGAACAAAGAAGTCAATAGACCCAGAACAAGGGTTGTTGCAAAACCGAGTACGAGACCTGTACCGAATGTGTACAGGATAATACCTGTCAAAAGAGTCGTTACGTTGGAGTCGATGATGGCGGTCAATGAATGCTTGAAACCGTCACGGATCGATTGCGCAAATGGCTTGCCTTCCGCCAGCTCGGTCTTGATACCTTCGTAAATCAGTACGTTGGCATCCACCGCCATACCGATCGAAAGTACGATACCCGCGATACCCGAAAGCGTAAGAACTGCCCCGAGGGACGCCATAACGCCCAAAAGAAAGAACAAGTTGATCAGAAGCGCGATATCGGCGATCCATCCTGCCTGGTTGTAATAAGCAGCCATGAACACGAGTACGATCAGAAGACCTACCGCGGAAGACCACAAACCGTCGTTGATCGCCTCCGCACCCAATGAAGAACCTACAACGGCTTCTTCCACGATGTGCGTAGGAGCAGGTAGCTTACCCGCTTTCAACACGTTTGCCATATCTTTTGTCTCTTCCACAGTGAAGCTACCGGTGATAGACGAGTTACCGTTAGGGATTTCGCCTTGTACGGTCGGAGCGGTGTAAACCAGGTTATCGATGATGATCGCTACCGGACGGCCTACGCTGCGGGCAGTGAGTGAGCGCCATTTGCGGGCACCTTCGCCGTTCATACGCATGGTTACTTCCGGACGGCCACGGTCGTCGTAGTCGTGCGTTGCGTCCACGATCACGTCACCTTCCATAGCAGCTTCACCATTGGCTTTCTTGATGAAATACAAAGGCAGGATCAGTTGGTTACCACCTGCTTCGGTGCCTTTGCGGTCCCACATAAACACGAGGTCGGCAGGGAAAAGTGACCGCACTTCCGGACGGCGCAGGATCGCGCTGGCACGCGCGGTGTCTTTCAGGTATACGCCAAGGCCCTGCGGCATTGGTACGAAAAGGCTGGTTAATGCAGCGCTTTGAGCGGCCAATGCAGCCGAATCGGTGGCAGTGGAATCCGCCTTTTTCTCCAACTGGGCAGCCAGGCTGCCGTCTGTTGATTTTTTGGTTGTATCGGTAGAAACCGCGGAGGTAGCCGCAGCACCTGCCGGTGCGGCAGTTTTCTTGGCCGCTTTCTCGATTTCAGCTTGCTGCGTCAGGTAACGGCCAAGGCCTTCGAGTCCTGCACCGAGTTCGTTGGTCAGGTACACTTCCGCAAATTCGAGTTTCGCAGCGCCGGAAAGGAGGCGGCGAACACGCTCTGGATTATCCACACCCGGAAGCTCCACCAAAACGCGGTTCTGGCCCGGTAGGCGCTGGATGTTCGGGTTGGTTACACCGAATTTGTCGATACGAGCCTGGGTGATCTGGAACGCGCGGTCGATAGAGCCGTCGATCTCCGTGTTCAGCATCTTGATCACGTCCGAATCCGACGAGTTGCTGTTGATCTTGCCACGGTTCGCGCTGGTAGCGAATACTGAAGCGAGGCTCGTATTCGGAGCCTGTTCTTTATAAGCTTTTACAAAACGGTTGATAAACGAGCTGTTACTGGCCGATTTGTCTTCGCCTGCTTTTTTCAATGCATTCTGGAATGCCGCGCTGCGTGCGTTACCGCCGGCCATTCCTTTCAGGATGTCGGCAGGAGCTACTTCCAATACTACGTGCATACCTCCCTGCAAGTCGAGGCCGAGGTTCAGTTCACGCTCCGTTACTTCTTGCAAAGTATGGCCGAGGTATACCTCTTCACGCCACAGGGAGTCGATATAATGCTGTTTTTTGGTCATATCCACCTCTCCTTTCGTGTCGGTCGCATAAGCAATAGCCTTGCTTTTAAAGTTGCGCGACACAAAAGTGAAGGACAGGTTATAGACGCTAATAAGGGCGATGACGATCGTCAACGCGATTATCCCGTTCTTGTTGGTCATTTTGTAATGAAAAATTTAATTGAAATGCTTGAAATACAACTGGAAACCGCCCGCCAGGAAATATCAAATGGTGCAGGCTTTCTGGAAATGCATACATGCGGACCCGGCGGGCCCGCTCACACATTACGGAGCGTTGGTGACGATAAACCGGCCGAAGACCCGCTGGAAATGCGAAACCAGGTAGACGGGCTCGCTGAAGGCGATCCGAACAACGAGTTTTTTGGCAACGAAATGCCAGACAGGTTGCGGTAAAAAATAGAGGTATTGATAAAAATCGAAGGAAATGGCGGGTGTGATGACCGCATTCAAACTGAGTGCGCTGACTTCGGGCTGCTCCGACTGGCCGGGCTGCGCGTTGGCTTTTTTCGCCAGATCTTTCGCAACCGCCTCCGTTTTGGTATTCCGGAAAGCGCCCCGATCCGTATGATCCGACCACGACCGCGCGCCCGCCACCGTCAATAGCATGACGGCAAGCATTAAGCTGATGGCCTGGTTAATCACTCGTACAGTCTTCACTTTCAGATTCGGGATTTCAATGAAACCGCAAATTTGATTCGAAAAAATCAGAATCGCAAGATAAATTTCCCACGAGTCGATATTACTATTTTGTTAATAACTTGTGTTTTGCGTGTTTTTTGAGTTGAAAAGGCTGTTTTTTACTAGATATGCTAAGGCAATGAAAGTCAAGGTGATACAAAACGCGGTCCAGATGTGCCTGTTTCTTGCAGACTGTTGATATAAATTTTTGTCGTTTCTTTGGGACTCAATTAGCTCTTCAAAATCTCTATGCGCTTTAAGTTCGCCTGCCTAATTCTTTTTGTTCTATATTCCTATTGCTCCAAAGCGCAGAAATCTTTTGAACCTGGTTACCTGGTCACTTCTCCCAACGATACGATAAGGGGCTACATCGATTACAAAAGCTGGTCACGGAACCCGGAGACAATCAATTTCAAAACTTTCTCTGATGAAAAAGTTGAAACCTACGGCCTGAGCGACATGGAAGGCTTCGGAGTGCACGGAGAAAACTACGTTAAAGCGGATGTGGAGGTAAACATAAGCCCGACCGAGATTGACAGGTTATCTTCTTCTTCAAAGCCGGAACTTATAAAAACAGTGGCTTTTTTGCTGGTTGTCAACAATGGTCCGAAAGGTTTGTTTTATTTGAAGGACAAAGACGGGAAAGTTCAGCTATACATCAGGGACAAGAACGGGCCTTACCAACTGCTGATCAATCACCGGTATATCGCAAGTAATGGCTCGCAAAATGTGGTGAACGTCACCTATTACCGCGAGCAATTGAAAAATTTCTTTACGGAATGCCCGGGATTATTATCCGACGAGAAATTGCTGCCGTATTCCCAGAATTCGATTGGTAAGGTATTCGACAGATTCTACGAAAAATGCTCCTCGCAAAAAGCACCGACAGTGTCGTATAAACGTACCGGTTCATCCATCCAGTTGGGTATTGTTGCAGGGCTGTCCAGCTCAAAGCTGAGTTTTGAAGGACCAGTGGAGCCGGACCTTGTAAATGGTGATTTTCCCGTGTCAAATAAAGTTTCGGGCGGAGTGTTCCTGAATTATCTGTTCCCCAGGTTGAAGCAAAGGGTGTCGTTGTACAATGAGCTTGCATTTACCGCCTACAAGACGAGCATTTCGAAGCAGGCCACCTATTCCGATAATAGTTATAATAAAGTCACGAATACATTCGGTTTCGGGTATCTCAAACTCATCAATATGGCCAGATATCAGATCCCGGTCGGTGGTTGCAAATTATTTTTGAATGCAGGGGTATCAAACGCCCGGGCCATTTCAGTAACGAACGAGCGAATTACCGAGGAAAAATTTCAAACTTCCAACCCTACAATAACCAGCCAGGAGGCGATTGAGAAAGCCCGGAAATATGAATTCGGATTAATCTACGGTTTGGGAGTCAGTTACAAGAAATTTGGCATTGAGTTTCGTCACGAAACCTCAGGAGGAATGTCCTTTTATCAAAAGTTAGATTCCAAAATCGGTCGTAACTACTTCCTGCTTTCCTATCGACTGTTGGAAAGGTAGGCCTACGCGAAATTGATCTCGGCAGACAGCGTGGCGTAACCCAGCGGGACTGAAAAACCATCCTCGGAAGCGAGCGTGAATGCGGATGCATCGGCAGGCAGTTTGAGCGATACGGCGAAATCATATTCAACCGGGACAAACCAGCCCAGAAGCCAGTTTACCAGTACATCAAAGTTTGGGTTGTGAAGGTATTTATCCAGTCCGGCGGGGCTAGGGACCTCGATATCGACATTGATTTGAGGTAAATAGGTGTCCAAGTCGCCACCCAGCGCGGTATCAGCTCCGAGCAAGGCATCACCCATGCTGGCGTTGCATTCATAATGGTATTTCAAACCATAAATGATGTGTATTTCAACCGGTAGGCGCAATGCAATGGTCATGATTTCCGCGGCTTTATCGAGATTGCCCCGGTTTTCAGAAACGAGCGGGAGCAAAGGAAGTAGTTGAACGAATACACTTTCATCCAGCGAAGGCGGCGCCTGCCAGAATGCTTTCAGTTCTTGCAGTAACCCCGAATCCGCGCCCAATTCCCAGGCGCATTGTTCCAGCCGGGCCAGGCTAACGCGGTTAAGGAAGAATTCCTGCTCCAATGGCAGGAAAAACAACCGTGATTTCTGTTCCTTCTCGCGTTGCAGCCTTATTTCGTCCACTTTCTTCTTAACCGTACCCAAATTGGTCGATGAAGGTAAATGAAACAGCTGCTCGGGCAGATGGTCGTAAATACCGCTTCGGTTAGAATCGATTACCTGCCCTTTGAAATTGCCCAATTCCAGCTCGCGCGTGTTTTCGATATCGTGGTGGCTGCGCCGCTTGAAATCGCCCAGCGGGCGAAAAAGGATTTGCGCCGCGGGAATATCGTTTTCGAGCCATGAACTGGCGATGAATTCGGCTTTGAGGTCGGGGCGGGGGTTCATTGGGTCAGGTGTTGTCGGGTGTTGTCAAGTGTAGTCAGGTGTTGTCAGGGGTGGTCAGGTGTGGTTGGGGATTGTGACTACCTGGATGGGGTACATGCCGGTTGAGAGGCGGGTTACTTTTAGTTGCAGCAGTTCGCATTCGCGGGCCCAGTCGTCGCTTGCACGGGCCGGGGAGGCTGGCGTGAGGCCGATTTGCAGACAGCGCACGAATCCCTGACCGGGCATTTTGCCGGGCATGAAATGCGGCTTTACCTGAACTTTACGAAGCCTGTCGCCTAGTTCGGAGGT
The DNA here is from genome assembly GCF_900109045.1 of Dyadobacter sp. SG02. Lineage (GTDB taxonomy): Bacteria > Bacteroidota > Bacteroidia > Cytophagales > Spirosomataceae > Dyadobacter. The sequence goes on along the minus strand of NZ_FNYL01000016.1, from coordinate 89,438 downwards.
ACAGAATGCGCGCATGTCTTCCAGTGTGACGAGCCGGTTGCGGGTGACGATGTTCTTTCGCAGCTGGTTCACATAATCGCTTTCGTCCGGCCTGGCCTTCCCGCCCGATGAGCGCGTGAGCAGGGTAATGTCCGTACCGCTCACGCCCGAGGCCGCATACGATTGCAGGCGCGTACCCGCAGGAATGCCGTTGGCTTGCTCGGCCAGCGTGCTCCAATAGGAAATGAAAAGCACATCCGGATTTTTATCGCCCCGAATGACCAGAAACGGCTGCGCGGTGGTTTCACTGGCTTTTTTGACGCCCAGCTTCTGCTCGATCCTCGCCATATTCTGGGCAATTTCTCGGAGAATGGAAGCCAGGAAGTCTTCACCGATCGCATTGAAGGCCGTCACCTCGTCGCGAAGCAATTCCAGAAGCTGGTACAGTACTGCCCGCGCATCACGTTTATCGAAACGGCCGATGCCTTGCCTGCGGAGGGTATAAATTCGTGGTGTGCTGGCGGGCGACGTATTAATTTGCTGTATACCAGGCGGCTGCGTAGTTTCTTCATCGGTGTACAGGTTCTTTTCGGACGCCGTATACACCTGATTTTTTTGATTAACCACACTTTGAATACCCATAAAAGCGTCGCCGCTGGGTAAAGCAATGCCGTTCAAACCGGTTTGCAGGCGGTAGGTGATTTTGTTGAGTTGCTTGTTTTGTACAGGAAACGCATTCAGCGCGACATTCATTTGTTCAAATCCCGCCAGCGGAAATATGGCCGGCCAGGTTATTTGTATCCATGTCAAAGGCCTTTTCAGGGATTGCAGAGTCCGCATATCGAACATGGCCTCGAATGCGGCGGGGTAGGGCACGGTTTTCAGTTTGCCCTTTTCCCAGGAATCGTCGCTTTGAATGCGGACGAAGCTGTCGTTGTAGATAAGAATGGAATCGTCGATGGCTTCGTCCTGCAAGCCGTTCAGAATGGGGAGTTGCTTGCCGTTTGCCCACCAGCCCGTTGTTGGCAAAAACTCGCGGTACTGGTATTCGGCCGCATCGCCCGGACCGCCGGCCGCGGCCCAGTCGAAATAGAAGCGGAAGCCGTTCCAGGAAGTTATGCCCGGCTCGATTTCCAGGCCAAGCCAAATACTTTGTTCGCCGCCGGGTTGGGGTAATGTTTTGGCAACTAATGTTTTTGCGCCTTTTTCTACGGAAAAAAGCCCCTGCGGTGTAGCATATTGGATAATTGTCGCATTCACGAGCGGGTACCGGCCCGCGGGGGCGAAATGCACCTCGGTGGTTTCCCCTTTCCGCACATTGGTACGCCTGCCGGTCAGCTGGTTCTCAGGTTCGATCCAGCCGGTCGGTTCCTGCGGGCGTGCTTGCACGATGGCAGTGGCAGGTTGCGGGCCGTTATGGGTTTCGGGTGAAAGGATTTCGGCCAGGCGGGTCATCAGTCGCAGCTCGGTATGCTCGATTTCCTGTCCTACCTTTTCAAATTCCACCGAACAGGCCTCCACCAGCAGCCGTACCAGCGGATCGAAATGGTCGGCCTGGGCGTCGTCGATGCCCCAGAGTTCGGCGCAGCGTCTGATCAGCCGGCGGGAGATGTTTTCCTTGGTATAGTTGATCGTTTCGGGCATATCATTCGATGGATAAAGGGGATATGAAAATGCGTTCGAAGAATACGAACGGCTCGTTGGTCCGCCGGATCGTGGCCTTGATCTCGATGCCCACGCGTTTGCGGACGTAGTTGTTCGTTTTCGTCAGAACCTCGAATTCTTCCATTTCAACCCTGATTTTGACATTGGTAAGCCTCGGTTCGTAGGTGCCAACCGCTTCTTCGAGCGATTCGCGGATGAGGTCTTTCCATTTAATTTGGGATAAAACCGAAAAGTCGTGCTCCCAGAGCGCACATCCGTAGCGGCTATCGAAGCGGTTTTCGTCGAAGTGGGTTACCATTAAAAGGTACAAATGCTGATGGATCGCCTCCCTGTCTGGGCATTTCGGATGCGGCAGGCCGGCCACGATGCGGTCGAGCGCGAGCGGCAAAGAATAGTTTTGATCTTCCATCCGGCGTTTAATAAATTGTGGTTGTATTAATGAAAGTCTGGCTTATTTTTGTCTGGTCACCAACTTCCAAGCTTCCCGATGAACCTTCCGTTTGTTAAAACTGTCACGCAACGTCTCCAAGTTTTATATGCAGTCGTTCTGATAGCCGTTCTGACGTTGGTAGGCGCGCTGGGTTTCCGGGTGATCGATTACCGCGATGCCTACCCGATGGCCATGATCTGTTTTCTGGTCCTGGGCATCCTGCACATTTACCTGCTTTCGCAATGGTTTGGCAGCCTTTTTGAAAGCCGCTCGGCGCGGGCAATCGGTTTTACATTGCTGATCACCCTGCTCACCGCACTGGTAATCATTTTCCTTTACCATAAACTGGCCCAGGAGCTTTTCAAGGGTGTGGGAATGGCCACGGCGCTGGTCGGCTTTCTATTCCCGGTTTTTGTGGCCAGGGTTTATCAGAGTTATCTCGAAATACCCCTCAAAGAATACAAAAAGTGGTATTATCCCGTCGGCCAGTCATTGCCGGATATGGATTTGCTCGATCTTTCCCGCGTGCTGGTGATCCAGTTTGAGTTTACCAAAAAGGCCGATGAAGCCGCATTTACGAACTTCCGTGCCAAAGCCCCGCATTCCATGTTGTTCGGCGAGCTGTTTTTTATTTTCCTGAACGACTACAACGACCGTAACCCCGGCAGCCCGGTGGAATACCTCGCGCCCGACGGTACGCCTTATGGATGGTTGTTTTATAAAAAACTCCCCTGGTACAAGCGCCGCGTTTACATGGACCCGGACCTTACATTTCAGGCCAACCACATTGTCGATAACGAGACGATCGTGGCCGTGCGTGGGTAGGGTAATGTCAGCCTTAGCGCAGTCGAAGGCCGGTAATGTAACGGCCTTCGACCGCGCTCAGGCTGACACAATAACTACCAACGATTGGTATGCGGCGTACCAAACAATTTGATTTCCCTCGCCGACAACGTAATGCTGGTAGTCATAGGCATGGAGCCGGTTTCTACGAAGCTTTCGGCATATTGCACGCAGTACACATCGGTGAGTTCGAGCTCCTTTTGGGTTTGCTCTTCGTCTACATTCTTGAAAGTAATCTTTGCGGAGGCCTTCTTTCCGTCTGGATCTACCATCCACTCCCAGAGGCTTCTGCTATCGTCGGCGCTGGAAGAGTCAACTTGTATAAACACGTTTCCGCCATATACTTTGGAAGAAACACGTCCTTTATCGTCGGTGGATTGCGACAGGGAGTAGCTGCATGAGATCACGGCGATGCCGTCGCCCGACGGGCCGCCATCCCAGGTAAAATAAGCGTCAAAACTTGAAGCTGGCATAGTTGTAAGTGTTTAAAAGTGAATGAATTGATTATGGATATATTGACTTAATTCAAAGTGATGAGCGTGCCCTGAATGACGGTGGTGCCATTGCTATTCAATTCGGCCATAGCCTCGCCTTCGAGGGTGAGCTGCGCGCCTTTCATTTTCGCGCTTGCGGTACCTTCCGTATTCAACTCGGTGCCGGCCTTGATATTGGTGTCGGTACCGCTTTCCATTTTGATGCTCTGATCGGCCTTCATCGCGATTTCGCCCGCGTGCAAATCAAATTTTCCGCCCGCACTGACAGTAATGTCCTCCGTCGCTTCTATGTTAATTTCTTTGGACTTGATTTCCAGAAGTCCATTCTCGACGTGCAGCCTGATCTTGCCGTCGTCCTTGAATGCGAATTCCAGGAATGTGTCGGTCTTCTCGCGGTTGCTGATCTGTATTTTGGCGTCGCCATCTTCGTCGATGAAAATGACCATATTGCCGGAACGCGTCGCGATGACCTTGAAATCGTTGTTATCGGAGGTGTAGCTGATGTCTTCTTCCGGTTTGGGGTAAAGGCAGGTCATCACAAAAGGGTTTTCTGCCAGATTACCTTCATACCCCACCATCACCATCGCGCCTACCTCGGGCACGAAGTTCACACCCCGGCCTGTGGCATTGTGCATCGTCCCTACCCGCATCCATATCGACTCCTGGTCCTGCTGACGGCTCTGGCTCCAAAAGAACTTCACACGTACGCGCCCGAGGCTTTCGCTGTCGTCGTTGGCGATCACTTCTGCTTGTTCCGTTTCGCCCAGCGGGTTGCGGACGTGAGGGTTATTGGGCGGGTGCTGCGCCGATTCCGGTACTGCGTTGAAACTATTCTGGTAACTTCCGGCCGTATTCACCTCGTGCCGGATATGCACCACCCGGTATTTTCCGAAATTTTCTTCATAAGCCTCGCCGCGCTCGTTGAGCCGCTGGCCTTTTACAGCCAGTACCGTGCCGACGCTCATGGTAGGCGTTTCGCCCGAGCCCCGGAAATCGACCATGGAAGTGACCCTGGCCGAACGTTCCATTTTGGTGAGCTCGTCGATTTCACCCTGGCCGCCCACAATCTCGGGCGAGGGCAGGAGCGAAGTTTGGGCAAAAAGGCTGTCCGACTGCTCCAACGCAAACTCGCTAAGCGATGTCAACCCGTCCACATTCTGCTGCGACGACTGGCCGGTGAATGCCTCAGGAATGGTATAGTTGTATCCTTCAAAGCTGAATGCGGCCGGTTGCAGTTGTAATGCCACATCGAAGTTTTGCAAACCATCCACCAGGAAATCGACTTCCCCGGAGCTGTTGTCGCCGAGCACGAGCTCGCGACCATTGTAATAAAACCACTCGCAGCAACGGTCGGCTACGCGACAGAGGAATTTGTAATTGCTCTCATTGTACTGGGTAAAAGGGACCTGCCGACCGCCATTTTCAGGATTAAGCTGCTTTCTGAGCAAATTTTGCGGATAAGGTTGAAGGACGGTATTAAATATATCCTGCACCGTTCCCCGCAGGAACGACCGTCGCTGCACCGAATCTTCCAGTACGATGGTCGGGCTGTAACCTTTCAGTACAAATGCGCTGCTCATATCGCTCAGGCTTCGGAGGCGGATCTCGGTTACAATGCCCTGAAATACGAAGTCGAAAGAATCGGAGCCGAGGCGGGGGCTGAACGAGAAAGTGATCTTCTTGCCCATTACCGCGCGGTGCGAACGGTTGAAGAAATGCTCGCCTTCGTCTTCCAGCTGCTCGAACGGTACCAGCAGCTCAAACCAGTGATGCGCGAACAAATCCTGTTCGATCACCAGCCCGAGGTGCCGGGTAATCTCGACGCCGCCTTCGATTTCAATGCTCGTGTTAACCTGTCGTGCCATTTAGCTACTTATTTCAACCTGACCGATTTTGACTTTTTGGGGTAAAATCACCAGTTCGTAAACCAATGCGAGACTGCTGTCGCGCAGGAAATAATCCTTACCCCGGTGCTGTGGCAGGTACCCTTTCGTATCCGGCACATGCGCCAACTTATTTCCCCGGATCGTCGACTGCTTAGCCCGGAACGACTCCCGGAAACCCACGCAATAGGCTTCCTCAAACTCCATTTTGCGCAATATCTGCGAGTCGTTGTCGTATTTGAACTCCACCTGCCCGCTGAGCTGCCGGTCGTTTTTGAATGCCCAGTCGTAGAGTAATGCGAAATCGTCGTTCTGCATAGGCGCGATCGTCATCCGTATGAGCCGTGCTTTCGGCGAATCCGTAGGGCTCCCGCGTTCGTCGGCATTGCGGTTGCAGCCGTAAGCGAGTTTTTTCACCGTGAACTCCTTCCCGTCCAGGGTAAGGTGTGCTTCCACCCCGATACTGGCATCCTGGTCAGCCATTTGCTAAAAGTTTTCAAGTTTTGCTTCGTTGATTTCCACGTTGCCGGCCGTCACGGTAATGCAGGTGATGAAATTCTGCAAGCGGGCGCTGAGCGCCTTGTCGAGGTCGTCGGTACCGTCGTCGAACATTTCCACGAACTCAATGCAAACCGCCTCCTTGAAACTCAACGTTTTGAAAGAGCCGACCTCTCCGAATTGCTCCACCGTGAGGTCGTATTTCTGCGATGGCTTGTTGGCCCATTCCACCAAAAAATCGTCGAGTACCATTTCCAGCTCCATGTACAAATGCGCCCACTGGATCGGCGAGGTAATGGACATCGCGTCGTCCACCGTCTGGTGCAACTCGAATTGCATGAACATGACGCTATATTCATGTTCCCCGTCGATTTTTAGCGTCGCACTGTATGGCATCGTTAACTTTTAATGATTGAATGATTCAACATTATCACTGTTGCGCATATTCCGCTGCCCAGGCGGCGGCGTCCAGATCGTCTCCTTTTTGTCCCGTGAGGGCTATCATGAAGTTTTTCGCGGGGAAATAGGGTACCATGTGGATGTCGAGGTAAACCTTGTCTTTTTGGTCCTTATCCTGCTCGAAACGCATTACGCTGAATTTCTCGATAAGCTTGCCGGGGCCGGTGACGCTGTCGAGGAACTTGATAATCTGCTTTTTCAGGTCGTTTTTGGTGTTGTAATCGAAGTTTTCGAATGCCCGGCGGTTCAGGAAATCGATCAGAACTTTGGTGATGTAATCGAAAACGCGGACGACCGAGTAGGTCTGCAAGCCGACATTATCGCCATTGAACAGTGTTTTGGCCGAGAATGCCATGACCTTGCTGTATTCGTTCACCATCGGGATCAGTCCCATTTTTTCCAGATCCGCGATCTCCGATTTTTTGAGCGGAAACCGCACACCGTCCACTTCGCTGAGCGTACCGTGTTTTTTTCCCGCAGCCACCTGGGACATCAGGGTTTTATACACATTACCGGCCAAAGCGGTCGAAGGCGGAATGTAGAGGTCGTCTTCTTCGCCGAGGTCGTCGTGTTTTGCACGTCCTACGAGCCAGTTGCAGGTCATCATTACATTGGATAAATGCGCCGCGCCGCCGGTGAGGTTAGCCGATTCAAAAAGCTCCATGACATCCTCGGGTGCGTCCAGGTGCATGAAGTCGGTCAGGAGCATGGTTTTGTTTTTGTGCGCCATTTTCGCCCATTTGTCGACTACTTTGCCGGAGCCCAGGTAGCCCGGTACATTCAGGATCGAGTAGTTCTCGCGCAAATCGAGGCGGTCGTACTTAGAAGCAAGTTCCTCTCCAACAGCGTCTATGAATGTCGTCACGTCAAGATCCTGTAACTGATCGGCCGCTGCGTTCAGGAATGTGACGTTTTTGACCTTATCCTGTTCCGTATTCTTGAAAAACATCGCCACGGAGCGGTATGATTGTTCCAGTGGCCGGATCTGCTCCACGGCTTTACCGAGGTTTTCTTTTAATAATTCAAATGCGGAATCCGCCTGCTTCTGACCGGCTTCGATCATGTCCGGCACACTTTCTGCGCTGCTCAGCAGCTCCGACCATAGTTCCAGCCGTTTTTTCAATTGCTGGCGTTCTTTCTTCTTGTCGGCTTCGGTAAGGAATATCTTTTTCCGGGCCTTTTTCTCCGGATTAATGTTCGCAGCGCCCTCGATGATGGTTTCCACGAGGTCGAAGCTGCCATATTTAGCCAGAAGCGGCAGGCCGGTTTCCAGCGGAACGGCTACGCGTTCACGGAGCGCCGGGGCGGAGTCGTCTTGGGTTGTTTTTGTATCGGTTGCCATGTTCAATTTTGAATGACTGAATGACTGAATGATGAATGATTGAATGATTGAATGATTGAATGAGTGAATGAGTGAATGAGTGAATGAGTGAACGGGGTACGCTAAAAAGTGATTCTGGTTTGTCAGACTTTATGACAATTTTGATCCGAAGACAATGACGTGTTGACTATTCAATCATTCGGTCATTCAATCATTCAAAATTCACTCATTCACTCATTCACTCATTCACTCATTAATTCATCCCGCTTCCTCCAACTCGTTTATCAGCGTCTGGAAAACGCCCAGCAATGCGGCCTTCGCTTCGGGTTTTTCCAATGCGGCTTTCAGGATCTTGTTCACTTTGAGGTGCCTTACTACCTGCTGGTAAGCTTCGTTGCGTGCGTCGAGGTCTTGGAGGAATGCGCTTTGGGCGATGATCCCTTTTTTACCAAAATCCCCGAGATTCCTGAACCGCAGGTTTTCATTGATAAAACTGCCGTCGGATGTGATAAACTCGACTTCCGACTCGGGCTGATAATGGGCGAAGACTTCTTCGGTGGTTTTGAGATCGTAAACCATTTCCGGCCTGGGCGACGGGTCGCCGGTCAGTTGCGTGGCGAAAAGGGTGCGGTTTTGGGGAATATCAGCAATCCCTTCACTGGACTGGTCAATCTTGCGTTCATTACCGCCTATTCCGTAGTTGAACATAGTTGTATAGGATTAAGTAAATACTGTTGTTGCTAGCCGATCAAAACTGTGGGACAACCCACTACAATGCTTCCGCCATGGGCGGTAGGGTCGCCAAGGCGTGCCGCGGGCTTTCCGCCGATCATTACCGACGTGGAACCCATGACGATGGAGTCAGGCGGGCCTGTACATACACACATATCGCCGACACAAGCGGCCGGCTGCCCACCTATAAGCACAGTGGGGGTGCCCGGGGGCAGCACGGGTCCGCCTACATGGGGCACCGGAGGCGTTCCGGGAGTAACCATCGGGCATACGTGCATGTCGCCAATTCTTGCTGCTGGTTGAGGCATAACTTTAAGGTTTTCGGCCGTCGGCGCTCAGCCGTCAGCGGTCAAGAAGGTAAATGTTATAAATCCGCCAAACGCCCTCACATTACTGCGAAAGCTGCTTCGCGCGCTTGAAATCGAAAAGGGAAGTGAGCGAGACGCCTAGTCCGACCGCCGCTGCGCCTACCGAGACGTAAATACCCGGCTTGGCATAGCTGGTAAGGCCTTCCGGATTGTCTATCAGCTTCTTATATTCTTTGTAATCTTTATTCAGCATACTGTAAGTCACCGCGCCGAATGCAAGGGCTGCGACTCCGGCCCCGAGCTTGATCGCCCCCCATTTGCGGGCATTGGCTGCCGCTTCGGCATTAGGTTTGTTAAGTTCTTTGAAAACCCGCTCGCCTTCCTTCGCGTCTTCGGGCTTTGCCACCGGCGGACGGTCCGATGCCTTACTTACAACAGGCTCTTTTTGGCGTTGGAGCGAATCATAAGTAGCGGAAGGTTTCGGGGTTACCGGCACCGATTTGGCGCTTTCGGCCGAATTAAATGCGATGCGCGTCAGGAACACGATCCAGTCGTTGCCCGACTTGTCCGCCCGAAGCTCGGCCACGCGGGCAATGGGCGTGTAGGGCGTATTGTCTTTATTGCTTTTGCCTTTGAAATGCTGGGTATAAAAAACCTTTACAAACGGGTATTTGTCGACTTTGACATCCGAAACCACCAGGTTGGTAAATTCAATGGTATTCGTTTCCGATTTGACATAAAAAAGGTCAAAGTTGCTCAGATACTTTTCGATGGGCGTATCGAGGCCGGGGGCGCTGCTTTTGTGCTTCGGATCTACGTCGTCCTCCACGATCACACCGTCGTTGATGAAAATCTGGTCGTTGCTGGGCATATAGCTGTTCATCATCAGGTAGCGGCGCTCGTAGTTGCTGAGGTCTTCGTTGGCGATCGCATTGAGGAGGTCGTTGAGGCCTTTGACCTTCTCGCGTGCCAGTACGCGTATTTCGTCCGCGTCCCTGCGTGTGAGCGCCTGCGCGCCCGCCTGCAAAGTGGCGCCCATGAGGCCCAATAGCAGCAATGCCATCCGCCATTCGAAACTGTTCTTCATTCCCGTTTTCATATTTCAGTTGCTTTTTGAGTCTAAATCAATGATCTGCACCTCCACGCGGCGGTTCATGCGCCGGTTTTCCTCGCTGTCGTTCGGGCGAACCGGAAATTTGCTGCCCATACCCACCGCCGCAATCACTTCCTCGGGCACACCTTTGCCGATGAGGTACCGCGAGATCACCCGGACACGGTATTCCGATAGCGTGATGTTGAGGCCGGCGTTGCCTACGTTGTCGGTGTGGCCGGTAATGCGCAGGCCTTTGTTTTTGTTTTCGAGAATGTAAATGGCCACCGAATCGAGGTAGGTGCGCGATTGTACCGGCAGCTTGTAATCGCTTCTCGGGAAATAGAGCGTCTTGTCGGACGCGGTAACGCCTTTGAGAGCCGGTGTTTCTACATTCGCCACAGCAGCGATGGGCTTAGCGATCGGTTGCCCCTTAATATTGATCGTCCGTTGAAGGTTCAGTTTGATAATGTAAGTTCTGGGCTCTTCGTCGGTTTTGTCAAGGATAAGATTGCCGTTGTAACCCTGGTAGCCGCCCGATTTTACTTCAATGGCTACAATATCTTTTTCAGTGAATACGATTTCAGCCCTTGGCCGGTCGGTCGTCAGCGCGAAGCAGTCCTTTTTCTGTTTTTGGGTATAATAAAGACAAATCTCCGCCGGTAGCCGCTGGTCCGACAATGCATCGCGCACTTCAATTCGCCTCACAATCGATACTGCTTTCAGCGAATCCTTTAATTCAAAATGCTTTTGCTCCGATTGCGCGTAAGGTTCGTCGCTGGTTTGTTTGCCCAAAGGCATCATGGCTAATGAGACGACAGACGTGCCTTCGGCTTTCCCGTCAATATTGACCGGAATATGCTGCGTCTGGAATTGCGGGCATTCGATGGTCAGCTCGATAATCTGGCAAGGCATTTCCACTTTGAATATGCCCAGGCTGTCGGATTTGCCGAGCCGCAGTTTGCCCTGGTCGGTTTTGGCGGAGAGGCTGGCCACGAGGGGCGTCGCACCCGAAATATCGGTGATCTTGCCCGACAGGTAACCGCATTGCGCATGCAGCGAACTGGTGGCCGCCTGGAAGGCCGCCTGAAACAAAAACAGGAAGATGTATAGCCTGGTTTTCATTGTCCCTCGTTGGTTTCGACGCCTATATTTCCCAATAAAACTTCCCAGTTCACCGTATCCTTGCCATCGATGGTTTTCTGATACGATTCAAGTTTGACGCGGATATTCTTGCGGGTAATATCCCCGTAGGCGACCTTTCCATTGGCTGCATAACCTTCAAAAACTTGCTGACCGGCGATAATCCCGTAATAGTTGCCGTCAGCCTCCTGTTTAAGCTCGCTCACATATTTGACCTCGTTCCAGGTAATATTGATTTTGGAATAGGGTAAAAGTTTGAGGCGGTTGAGGTATTCTTTAACGGGATACTTCTTCACGCCTTTTGCGGAGCTGACGGCCACCGTGGCTTGTGGTTCAAACAGGCTCAGCGCTTGCTGCACCGCTTTGTTCTTGTCTTCCGATTTCAGGCTTTTATCCCCGATAATGCGCAGGTAGGAGGTAAATTCATCCACCCGGCGAATGCCTTTTGCGCTGTATTCCTTGTATTCGGCGTCGTTCAGTACCGGTTTGGTCTGCTCTTTCGGCGGTGGCGGGACGTCTTTTTTGGCAATGGGTTGATTTTGCGTTTTGTCCGCTTCCTTTCTGACGATCTCGCGTTCCTTTTTCTCTATTTCCTTATGTGCCAATGCGAGCAATGGCGCCACATCTACCACATCCCGCAGGATTTCGTGGCGGCCGTCGCGGTAAATGACCGTCGCTACTTCTTCCTTGTTGATCGACGCCGCATTGCCTTCCATGGTCAGGTAATTGATCACCTCGTCGCTTTCGTAGGAGATGTTGCCGGTAATCACGGTCAGCGGGACGCTTTTGATGATAATATCCTGGCTCACATTCCGCGGCGGTGCTTTATAGAACGCCTCGATCTGCGTCTGGGCTTTGTTCGGGCTTTCGTTCAGCTCCGAAATCACCATGAATTGCCCCGCCGACCCGAATATGACCAGAAAGCGCTTCCTGTGGTAAATCCGCGGAATACCGTCCGAAGCGATCCATTCCAGCTTGCTGTCCATCGCACGGCTGAGCTTGGCTTGTACAGGATTGCCGTTATCGAGCCAGATCCGGTCCTGGGCCAGTGCCTGTACGGCAAGCAGCGTCATCAAAAATGTAAAGAGTCTTTTCATTACCAAATCAATTATCGTACGTAACGAGGCTAATTGTGAGCTCATTAGCGGATGCGTTTTCCAGCCGCCATTTTCCCAGCCTTCCCTCCCCGGTCCTGAATGCGATCACCGTGTTGGCCGACTGCGCATTCACCAGGTAGCCGACACCCGCGGTGGTCAGATCCTGGATGAGCGCCAGATCGAGGTAGGAGATCTTGTCGTATTCGGCTACTCCGAGTGTTTTTAGTCGCAAATTGCCTATCGACTCTAATGAAAGCGTAGTCCCGCGGCCTGTAATGGTGAATATATCAATGCCCACATCCGCTTTCGGATCACTGCTCACCACAATGTTCCCTTCATCCAGGTCATACGCCAGTCCGCTGCGGTTGGATATTTTGACGGAGTTGCGTGTAACTTTGATCGGAGGTGACAATGTGGTTTTTACTTCCACTATTTCGCTGTAAGCCATCCCGCCGCCTTCGTTCCGGGCATATAGCGCCACGAAGTAGCGCGTGTCGGCCGCAAGTCCGGTGATCTTTTGGTTTTGTATTAAGATTGGCACTTGCGCAGGCTTTTCTCCTAGCTTGAGAACCTTGTCCTTCTGGACGTCGAGTGCTGCCGACGTTCCGTATACTATTCCATATTCAAGAATACCTCCGCTTTTCTTTTCCTGACGGTCGTTTTTGGCGTCCGGGTTTTGAATGTTGCCGCTCACAGTGATCTCTGTGCGTTTGATATCCACCAGTTCCAGTTTGGATACCATCGGCGGAAGTGGATCAACAGGCGAAAAGAGATTGCAGGACTGGACTATCGCAGTCAACATCAACAAACAACTGATCGGACGCTTTTTCATGAGGTTTTCCTTAATTAATGTTCCTTACGGTTACGTATATACGCTTACTGTTTATCGTAAGTAAGAATGGTCACTTCCATATCGCCCCCGCCTGCCACGCCGGGCGTGCGATCTTCCCCGTGGGCATCGACGCGCAGCTTGCCATACCTGCCCTGGTTCGTCACAAATGCGAGCACCGTACCGTTTTGCAGCTGGTTCGCTTTTGTATCGGTATAGCTTCCGTTGATAAAGTTCGTCGACAGGTTAGCCCTTGTGAGATCGCTGTATTTCACCTGGTCGAAATTCACGGCGCCTAAAACCGCAAATCGGGCCCCGTTTTTTGGATAGATACCCGGCTTGTCGTTATAGGGGTACCAATTGCAGTCCTCGGAGCCCACTTGTGATACCAGTTCTCCGCCATCCAGGTCATACGGGTTGGAATAATACATAATGAATGATTTCTTGGGGGTAAAAACAGCGGGCTCGCCGAGAGAAAATCCCGTGGTCGCATCACTGTAGATGATCCCGCCCAAAGTAATCGCATAAGCACGGGCGTAGTAAGTGTTTCCGGCGGATAATCCGCCTACGTTGACGGTGAAACTACCCTTGACCGCTTTGCCGCTGGCCGCCGCCCGGCTGTCTTTGGTAGTCGGCTCATTGTTTGTCGAAGAATAGCAAACCCCGAATGAAGAGATTTCGGCATTGCCCAGTGAAAGAATGTTGACCACTATATCGGCAGATGCCTTGGAAGTGGTGGTAATCTTGCCTATCGAAAGCTCCGCAAACACATAATCATCGGTTTTGAACGTAGCTACCGGGCCATATCCTACGCCTCCTCCCTCGTTGCGGGCATAGGTGCGTACGTAATAGGTGGTGAGGACAGACAGCCTGCTTATTTCGCGGACGAATTCGAACGGGGTCGGAGGGTTATCCTCGCCTACCTTGATTACGGTTCCGGCTTCCAGGGTAGGCTGGTTTTGGGTGGCCCAAACAAAGCCGTATTCAAGTATTTTACCGCTTTTTTTCTCCTGGCGGTCGTTTTTAGGGTCGAGATTATCGATTTTTCCCCTCACCGTCGCACCCGACGTCCACACCTGCTCGACACTCACTTCCGATGCCGCCGGCGTCAGCGGGTCCACCGGTGTGAACATATTGCATGCTTTTAAGAGCAATGCAAGACCTGTGATTATTAATAAGCTGATAAACTTTTGCATGGCTTTGGTCGCTGTATCCAGCGGATTGGTTCATTCATATTTTCAGGAAGCTGCCGGTGCGGCGGGCCGCCAGTCGTTGTCCCAATATTCGATCAGCTGAGGGCTCGCAATTCTTCCGAGGAAGGAAACTGTCGTATCGTAATGCGTTTGCGGGATCAGGTGGTTGCGCAGGCGCGTGATCCATGGCTGCGCGTGACGCGGCGTAAGTAACCCGCCCATACCCATCTGATTTTCGCGCTGGGCCAGTGTTACACCATAGTGGCGATCTTCGTTACCAGAGCCATTGACGTGCCCCAACCCGAGCGTGTGACCAAACTCGTGGTTGATGGTAGTTTGCAAAAACGACACACTATGGGTTTCCGAGCCTATACGGGTAGGACGGTCGTTCCAGTGCGATTCGAGGTCGTTTTGGGTGAATATGCCGGTTCGGCTGGATTCGATTACAAAAGACCGGAATGTATCTTCCCTCGGATGGATGATCCGGTAGGTTTGATGCGCCTGTGACGACGTATCGACCAGCTGAATGGACAAGCCGCATTGGATCGTAGCCGGGTTACGGGGTGCGGAAGTGCGGGGCACATACCAGTCTTTGTTCGGATTGAGTATGAATTTATCACTCCAATGCCTTTGCACCACCGTGACGAACAGGTTCTTGTAATCTTCCCATTCCCGGTCACCCCACCGTTCCAGGTGAAAGCGGCCGTAGGTATCGTGCAAAATGCCGTTGCCTGTCGCATAAGTGTCGCCCATGAAAAACCGCGTGTCGGGATTCACACGTGCCAGGTGTACTTTGAATTGCAGGATCATCCCGAAAGTAGTATCGTCGATCGGAATAAGGCATGAATCCCACCGCCTCGCATTTCTGAATAGATGAATGTGCATAATGTTTCAGGTTTTCGGATGGATAACTTCTTGCACGGAGGGTCAGGTGGTCGGGCGGGCTTGCGGACGGTAGAACCACATTTGTCCAGAAACGGTCACACTTCCGCCGCTCATGGCGCCGGTGCGCAGGTACAGACGGTTCTGCTGTACGTTTTTGCTGTTATTTACATTGCATTCATATACTTCCACGGTACCGGAAGTGTCGACCGACATCACAATCGCCGTGTGATGCGGCCGGGATTCCGTTCGCCAGGCACCGTCAGAGGCATCGAAACGGAATGTATAATTCCGGAACTGGATAATATCGCCCGCTTCGAGGTTGGCCGAGGTAATGGCGGTACCCCATACGTAATTGTCGTCCGGGCCGATGTGGCCCATGATTTCGGTGGATGTCCTGGCGCCTGCGCTTTGAAGCGCGCGTTCGGCCAGTGTCCAGCATTCTCCGTTTCCTACCTGGCCGGCCAGGTTAGTTTGCGCGAATTGCGCGACAGCATTTCCAAGTACACTCATTGTTCGATTCAGGAAGGTGTGGATAGTTTATTAAAATGGGTGCTATTCTAATATGCTTTCTGCCTGGTGGATATTCCAGACGACTTCTCCATTGTTATCGGTACTGAGGTCGATCACGGAACCTTTTCCGGCCTGGCCGGAGATAATCATCCGGCTTACCGGTCGCCGGAGCAGGTTGCGGATGACGCCTTTCAGCGGCCTTACTCCATATCTTGGCGTAAAACCCTGCATTGCGATGCTTTTCCGTGCTTCGGGTGTCAGGTTGAGGCTGATACCCTGTTTGTCGAGCAAGTCCGTAAGGCCGCGTAAATGGATATCGAATATTTTAACCACATTATCCTCCGAAATCGGTGCGAACGGGACGATTTCCGTTAGCCGGGCCAAAAATTCAGGGCGGAAATACTTGGCCATAATTTCCATCAGGTCGGATGACTGCGGAATGCCGCCTTTCCCAAACTCCTGGATAATATGCTCTTGCCCGATATTGGAAGTAAAAAGGATCACCGCATTGGAGAAATCACCTTCTTTGCCCAGCCTGTCGTGCAGCTTACCCTCGTCCAGGATTTGGAGGAAAAGGTCAAAAACAGAGGGGTGTGCCTTTTCTATTTCATCAAACAGTACGACCGAATAGGGTTTCTGGCGGATTTTGTTCACCAATAGCCCACCTTCTTCATAACCGACATACCCCGGAGGCGCGCCGTACAGCAATGCTGCCGAATGCTCTTCCTTGAATTCCGACATATCGAACCGGATCAGGAAAGATTCATCATTGAAAAGGAAATCCGCCAGCGCTTTTGCGATTTCGGTCTTACCGGTCCCGGTTGGTCCGAGCAAAAAGAACGAACCGATGGGTTGCCCGGCCTTAATCAGGCCGGAGCGCGATTCGAGAATGGCTTCGCTCAGTGCTTTCACTGCCTGGTCCTGGCCTACCACCCTTTTTTTCAACACTTCGTCAATTCCTAATAATTTGTCACGCTCCGAGCTCTGGAGCTTACCCAGCGGTATGCCTGTTTTATGGGAAATAATGGCCGCCACGTCGTTTTTGTCGATCGAGTCCGACCGGCGTATGGCCAGGTTTCGCAGTGCGGAAAGTTTATTATTTAATTGATTATGAATGCCTTCCGATGTTTCGAGATCGGCGTCGTCGCCGGCATCGAGCTGGCCGGTAAGCAGGGGGCTAAGGCGGTTGGGCAGTTGCCGGGCAAACCATTTGAGCTCGTGGAGCCTTTCCGCTTCGTCGACGGCCATCAGGGTGTCAAGATCCGTTTGTAATGTCGCTAATTCATTTTCGGAAACTTCGTCCATCAACCGCATGGCTGCCATTGTCCGATCAAGCAGGTCGAGCGCGACGTCGGGGAGACGACGGTCTTTCACATACCTTTTCGCCAGTTTGACAGCCTCAGCCGCGGTACCTTCCGAAACTTTCAGGCCGTGGTGCGCTTCGTAAACGGGCAGCATATACTCGATCATACGCGTCGCTGTGGCTTCGTCGGGCTCTTCCACATGGAGTATTTCGAACCGGCGGGAGAATGCTTCGTCCTTTTCAATGTACTTCCGGTATTCTTCCGGTGTGGTGGCGCCTATTAATGTCAGTTCGCCTCGTGCCAGCTCCGGTTTGAGCAGTTGGGCAACGCCCGCACCGACCGAGCCTTTCGGATCGAGCAGCATATGTATTTCGTCGATAAACAGAATGGCCTTATCAAATCCCTTCAATTCATTTAAAATACCTTTCAACCGCTCCTCGATTTCGCCTTTGTAAGATGCCCCGGCTACGAGTGAGCCCGTGTCCAGTTCAAGTAAACGGGCGTTTTGCAGTAATTGGGGCACTTTTTTCTCTGCAATGAGTTTGGAAAAACCTTCTACCAGTGCCGATTTGCCTACGCCGGGTTCTCCGGTCAGTATTACATTGGGTTTACTTCTTCTGCCCAGTATTTCGGCCATTTGGCGTATCTCCCGGTCGCGGCCGATGATGGGGTCGGTTTTCCCTTCTGCCGCCCGCTGGGTTTTATCGGATGTGTACTTTTCCAGGTAGCCGGTGCCTTTTACCGTCGCCGGGGAAGCCTGCTTTGTATTTTGGGTTTCTCCATTGTCAGCAGTGAGTGGCGCGGCATGGAGCGCTAATACCTCTTTCTGGGTAATGGGAAGGGATTTCAATTGGTCGGAAGAGAACCCCACTCCTGCTTTGAGTAGGGCAGCTAATGTGCAAAGCGGGTCGGTATCGATATTGAACTGCAATGCGATGAGGTCGGCGAGTTCCAGCGTTGCGGTCGCCTGGTTGTCAGGTTGCGGCAGTTCGGGTACCCGCACCGATTTGGCGGTTTCTTCCAGGCGTACCTCAGCCCAGTCACGCAGGTACGGGAGGTCTTTGCCGGCCATCACGAGCTCGGAAGCCAGGCCCACATCATTGTGCAGCAGGCCCATGAGCAAGTGCGCGGGGCCAAAACGTTCCTGCCGGTATTCGCGCGCCAACGACTGTGCGATCGTGATCGCGTATCTGAGTGCTTCGGTTTGCATGGATTAATAGGATGGATTTGGAACGCTGTTTCTCAGGGCTGATTTTTTTGCAGTGCCAATAACCGCTCTGTCGCTTTGGCCTTCATTTCCTTATTGGCGGTCGAAACCTGTAAACCGTCGAATATCTGTTTCGCCTGGTCGTAATACACTTTGCGATCGTTCTTACGCAGGTTTCCCTGTGTGAGCAACTGGTAGTAACCTTCCGCTTCGGAATACCTGAGCCATTCGCGGTATGTGACGGCGGTGCCACTTCTTGCTGCGAGGCATTCATCGAGTTGTCTTTGGATGGCCGAAATGTCTCCACCTCCCGATTTGGAACTCCTGCAATTGTCGAGATCGCGTTGCAGAGAGGCCACTTTGGCTTGCAGCTCTTTATCCGGGCCGCCGCCGCCCCCGCCTCCCCCACCTCCACCACCACCACTCACGGCGGCAGTCAGCAGCTGGCGTTCCATGCCTTTGATTTCCAGATCCTTCATATTAATCTGGTTACGGAGATCATTCACCACTTGCATATCGATACCCTTGCTATCCAATGTGCGCCGGAGCTCGCCGATGGTCTGGCGGTAGGTGACTAACGCTTCGGTTAGTTTGGCAATGCCGGTCGACAGGCGTTTGTTTTGCTCATGAGCTGCCGATGCAGCGAGGTTATTGAAATGGCTCATAATGCTGTTGATGCGGCTTTCAATATCTACCAGCTGCGTCCGGGCAGTTGCTTTGGCCATTTCGTCGGTGGCGCTGCTGTACAGGCCATCGAGCTGGATGAGCCGGCGTGATATCTGGCTGAGCGTGTCGGTATCGACCAGCATCGGGTCCTGTTCCTCGACGATCAGACGGTACCGGCGCGTTTCCGATGCGCTGACCGAGTCGGGCACGCGCATGAGCAGGTACACGGCTGCGAGCGGGAACGTGAGCGATAGTACGTACATGCCTACGAACCTGCCGATCGCTGTTTTTCGCTGGGTTTTGTTAATTGGTTCCATAGTTGTGCTACATGCTGTGCGTAGGTATGGTGACGTGTCGTGGGTATAGTGACGTATCGTGGGTGCGCCCAAGGCAGAAGCCCTGGGTTGGAAATATCATAGGTAGCGCCAGAGGCGCGGGTCATTTTATATCCAGGGGTTTAAACCCCTGGGAAAGGGACGGACAGAAGCGCTAAAGAGGGCTCCACCGCGATTTTGTTTTCTCCGGCTGCACCGGCGGTTCGTGTACGGGACTTTCGATGATGAAAACCTGCTGTCCTTTTCTTTTACCGATAAATTCAAGCTGGCTCAGTTTCAGGAACAGGGCCGTCCACATGCTATAAAAACTGTCGACAATCCGCAGGCCGGGCAATATGTCATTTTGATTGAACGGTACCTGTATCACGGCTAATAACTGCTTTTCGATGCTTCCCGGCGAATCGTCGGCCCATTCGCCGAGATAGGCCAGTAACTCTTCCTTTTCCCGGTCGGTGAGGCATTCCAATGCTACGCGAATAGCCTGGGCCGTCTGAATCATCGACGTTACCATTTGTACCGGAGGCTCGAAAGGCACCAGTCGCTGGAAACTGATATTGACCATCGCCATCGTGCTCACCAGCCCTTCCACCATCAACTGGACACTATCGGAAAGCGTACTCTTCTGGCTTTTGGTCTTGATCTTCTGCAAGATCCGGAACGAGTACATTTCAATGTCGTTCAGGTAACCCGTCCACCGGCTATGCCATTCTCGCAGGTTTTTGTGGCTGCGCACCGCCCGGCTTGCCGGTACAAAATCGTGCAAAACGCGCAATTCGGAATTGCTGTACGCCAGCTTGCCGATGATCAGCCCGGGGCCGCCCCATTGTTCGATATTGATGAGTTCGGCGGGCACCAGGCTTACGCGGGCCAGTGGAAGCGTGTAAGGGTGCCGCACCGGGATTTCCGATTCCGACGGTGTTCCGGCCGGCTGCCTTTCGAATACGCCTACGCTGAGTACCATATATATTTCCACATTCTGTGTCATCGGAAGCCGGTATTGTTCCAAAATTCCGGCCAGCGAAGTATCGAGTTTCAGTTCGTCGGTTTCTTCGATGTCGAGCAGGCTGCCGTCGGGCGCTATCGCCTGGCAGCGATTCACTTTTACCCTGATCTGATTTCCCGCATCGCCTAATACCTGTATTTCCAACGAATCGTTACCGTCTTTCGGGAGCAGCAGGCCATAGTTCAGCGGGGTTAACAATGCGGCTCCGGCGCGTCGAAGCTGATCGGTGTGGTAGTGATCTGTTTCGATAAAATGCTGACGCGAGATTTTCATCCCGTCGACCCAGTTGACGGCCATGCGGCGGATATCTGCCATACCAATTTCCAATTACGAGTACTACATTTTCATGGCTGCTTTCACCAGCCCTATCACCGAACGTACACCGAATTTTCTGAACAGACTTCGCCGGTAGGCTTCCACCGTGGAAATGCTCACTTGCAGCCTCTCGGCGATCTCCTTGGAGCTCATTTCGTCCATGATCAGGTCCAGGATTTCCTTTTCGCGCTTTGTCAGTTCCATAATTAAAACACTTAGACAAAGTTGTTGCGGCGCAGGCGCTATTTCAATCGGCAGATACCCTGAATTTTCCGGATTTTTACCCTGATTTTACTAATGGTTTTGACTGCTGTTTCTAAGTGTTTTCCACTATGAAAACCTGCAAAAAACTACACTACGCCCATGCGGACGGCTACCTTGGTGAGACCTACCGAGTTTCTGACACCCAGTTTCTGAAAGAGGTTACGACGGTGGGTTTCGACAGTTTTGTCGCTGATACAGAGCTCGCTGGCGATCTTGTTGGTAGAGTATTCGCTGGCCACGAGCCGGAGGATCTCAACTTCTCTTTTGCTTAAAAAATCACGGGTGGAAGGTGCGGGTTCCTGGATGTATTTATCCATGGATGTTTCGGCCAGTTTGAGCATTACTTCTTGTCCGTAATACACTTTTCCTTCCGAAACGGCCCGTATGGCGCGCTCCCATTCATCGAGTTCGGCTTCGAAAACAATGTAGCCGCTTACGCCCGACCGCACTACCTCGCGGACCGATTCGGCCGATGGGCTGGGGGCGAGCAGGAGAAATTTCAATTTGGGGTAGAGTTTTCTGATCTTTAAAATCTGGTCTGCCGTCTTCTCGGCGTGATGGGCAAATACGACTACGATATCGATTTCTTTCAGGTAGGGTAACTGCGTGATGAGTTCAAGATTGTTGCACTTACCAACCAGCTCGATGTAAGACCTCCTCCTCAGCCATTCTGCAACCGCCTCGCACTCTAAGGGGTGCGGATGTACGAGGCACGCGTGTGTAATAGAATGTTCCATACTTTTCGGGGTTGAGTATCATAATTTAATACATCAAAAGTAATTCTAAGCGACAGGTGCGGCAATACGGGAAAGTACAGGAAAAGACAAGTAAGATTACCCGGTTTCGTAAAGGGTTGAAAATTAGCGTTTTTTGAGTAAAATCCTAACTAATTGTTTGCATTAGCCAAAATATAAGGGAATCCCTTAGGGGTATTCACTGACTGTTTACTATATACGTCAAACTATTTCTCAGGCTATTCCTTGATCCGCCCATACTTGCGCATGATTTCCAGCACTTTGTCTTTCGGAAGCTCTTCTACCTTGTGCCCCTGAGTGCCTTCGGAGGTTCTGGCCATGAAAAGCGAGTTGACAATGGCTTCCTCGGTCGCTTCCATTGCGGCCATGAAGAGGGGTGACACGTAGTCGTTGTGCAGGAATGCCGAGCTGAAAACCGCTTCGGATGTTTCGTGCAATACTTTGTTGGCTGTCGAGAACGCGATCACATAGTCGCCACTGCCATTTGCCGCAATACCGCCCGTTTGTGCCATGCCGAGCATGACGCGTTTCGCAAGTCGTTTCAGATTTCGGGTGTCCAGGGGCGCATCCGTGGCGAGTACCATCATGCAGGAGCCGTCCGATGACTTGTCGAGCGATTCTTTGAATGCATATTTACCCAGTTCCTGACCTACCGGTACGCCGTTTACTTTCAAAACACCGCCAAAATTGGTTTGTACCAATACGCCTACCGTGTAATTGCCCAGCTTCTCAGGCAATTTCCGCGACGCCGTGCCGATGCCGCCTTTCCATCCAAAACAAACAGTTCCGGTGCCGGCGCCTACATTGCCTTCGGTCACCGGGCCATTTTCGGCCTGGGCCAATGCATTCAGGACGTGGTCTTTCCGCACGTGCCGTCCCCGGATGTCGTTCAGGAAACCGTCATTCGTTTCTCCGATGACCGGATTCACCGATCTCACATTCTCGTTGCCTTTTTGCGATAATGTCCAGTCGATTACAGCGTCGGCGGCGGTAGGTACGCTTAATGTGTTGGTTAAAACAATAGGGGATTCGATCGTACCGAGTTCCTCGACCTGCGAATAGCCCGTCATTTTACCAAAACCATTACCAATGTACATCGCAGCCTGGACCTTTTGCTGGAACATATTGCCACTGTGCGGTAGAATGGCCGTCACGCCTGTGCGTACGTCCGCGCCTTCCGTGAGCGTCACCTGACCTACCTTCACACCAGCCACATCCGTGATCGCATTCAATGCGCCTGTTGGCAGCACACCGATTTTGATACCCAGTTCGCGGGGGCGTTTCTGGGCGGCGAGGGTAAGGGGCAACATGAGAAGGAGTGAGAAGAGGTGCTTCATTAGTCAGTTCGATTTAGATTGAAATATAATAAAAAATCCACTGGGAACCGGGGCTCTCCAGTGGATACATCTGCTGTTGAAGTGTAATTTTTAGTCGTCGTCCGGGCGGGCTTTTTCAGGGTCGATGACCGTTTCCATGCGGCTTACAGCCGATGTGCTGAAAAATCCGAGCGCTTTCGGGCCTTTCGGATCGGCATTGATCACATTCGACCGGACATTGGCGATAGGCGTTGCAAATAACCCGCCATTGGCAGCCTGCTCACTTACCTGTTTCAGGAATTCGAATGCTTCGTAAGTAATGCTGTGCAGTTCCACACCCACTTCCGCCCCAGCCGAATACAGCGAGTCGGTGGTGATGGATTCGCGCAGCGGCAGGATGAATATCAGGCCGTCGGAAGGCGCTCCGGCACCGAATGCAGCATCGTAAGCAATGGAGATATTCACTGCTTTATCTACAACTGCCTTGCCACGGATCACGGGTTTGATCCAGTAAGTATCACCTTCACCTTCGAGGTCGCGTGCGTAAAATGAGGCCACAAAACCTTCACGAGGGCCCTTATCAGGTTCAAAAGGCCATTTTTCGTGACGATAAACCACCGAATCCACGGTTGGAACGCGTTTCAGCTCGGATTTAGCGGTAAATGTGTCGGTACCGTTCACCACTTTGAGCGAATAGGTGCGGCCGACGTGCCCAAGCGTGTCGGCGGTGGTTTTGCCCCAGGTATATTTGCCGTCGCCGTCAGCGTCTTCGAATTTGTAAACTTTGCCTTTATCGTCGGTAACCGTCACCTGCGCGCCAAGGACGGGTTTCGGTGCATTGTTATCGAAGTAAGCTTGCGACCAGGTCAATTTAATGGCTTGCTCGCCGGCCTGGTTGGTCAGCCAGCCGTCGACCACGAGCTGGGAAGGCCCATTGGCCGTATCGAGGTCGATCACATCTTCGCAACCCGTGAGCGTAGCAAGCGCCAGGGCGAACAATGCAGGGAATTTGAGGTATTTCAATGTATTAAGCTTTTTCATCATTGCTATATTTCAGGCTTGATAGATTTCTGTTGGTTGGTGTCAGAACTTGAAGTTGTAGGTCACAGAAGGAATGAAATTCCCGATCACGGAATAGCGGACGGCCTCCGTTTTGAGCGGATTGTCTTCGTTCACCCGTGTGTAGACCGAGAAAGGGTTGCGGCGGTTGTAAACATTGTACACCGAGAATACCCATTCGCCTTCACCTACCTTGAAAAGTTTCTTTTTCGCCTTCAATGTAGCAGCCAGATCCAGGCGGTGGTAGGCAGGAATGCGGCTGTTGTTGCGGAAGCCACCATAGTTGTTGCCAATCTCAAAACCGCCGGTACTGTAACGGTTAGTCGGGAATGTAGCCGGTGTACCGCTCTGAATCGTGAAATTCGACGAGAGTGACAACCGCTTGGTCAGTTCATAAATGGCCACTGCGGTAATGTTATGCGGCTTATCGAAGCGCGCAGGGAACCAGTCATCATTGTTAACAGATTCTACCAAACGCTCGGTCCGGGACAATGTGTAGCTTACCCAGCCGGTCAGTCTGCCCTTGTTTTTTTTCACATAAAACTCAGCCCCGTAAGCCCGGCCTTTGCCGAAAAGCAGGTCGCCGACAAAATATTCGTTCAGCAGCAGGTCGGAAGCAGGCACATAGTCGATCTGGTTGTATAGTTTTTTGTAATACACTTCCACCGAAGCTTCGTAAGTATTGTCCTGGAAGTTCTGGAACCAGCCTAATGCAACCTGATCCGCTTTTTCGGGCTTGATATTGATCCCGCTCAACGTCCACACGTCGAGTGGCGAACTGGCTGCGGTGTTGGAAAGCAAATGCAGGTACTGCGAAGTGCGGTTATAGCTGGCTTTAATGGACGCATTGCTCGTAATACCGATATTCAATGCGGCCCGCGGTTCCAGGTTTCCGTAGCTTTTGATCACATCACCTCTTTTGTATTCGGTACCCGGGAAAATCGGGTCTTTGCTAACGCCTTTGCCCTTGTCGGCATATTCGTATTCTGTGGCCGGGCCGAGGCTGCGGAAGTAGGAATACCTCGCGCCATACTGCAATGAGATACGGTCGCCGAATTTCAGTTCATTACCTATATATAATGCTGATTCGTCGGCATAACGCGGTTCGAGGCTAATGTCTTGCATATCGCCTTCCGAAACGAACGTAGCTTTGCCGGGACGTGTATCATAATAGATGTATTGGCCACCGAACGTCAGCTGGTTGTTGGGAGTAATGTAAAATGTAAAATCAGGCTTGATACTCGTGCTGATGATTTTCGATTTCCAGTCGAATTTGTCTTTGGCGTCGGGTTTGTTCTGGTTCTGGCCGAGGTTATAATCGTAGTTGCTGTAATAACCGGTCAGGTTCATGAACAGCTTGTTGGAGAAAATGTGGTTCCAGCGCGCTGTCGCCGTAGCATTACCCCATCCGAAACCGAAATCTCCGCCGCCGAATACGTCTTTCCCAAAGTAACCCGACGCGTAGAATGTATCCTTGTTACCCAATTGGTAATTCACCTTTGCCGTCAGGTCATAGAAATAGAATTTCGAATCCTTCAAATCCGAGTTCAGAAATGGTTTGGCCAAAACATCAATGTACGAACGACGGCCTGCCACGATAAACGACCCTTTCCCTTTCGCAAAAGGCTGTTCGTAAGTCAAACGGGAGAAGATTGAACCGATACCGCCGTTGATCTCGCGTTTCTTGGCATTACCTTCTTTCATACGCACGTCCAGAATGGAAGAAATACGGCCTCCATATTGCGACGGGATACCGCCTTTGATCAGTTTCACATCCTTCACGGCATCCGGGTTGAATACCGAGAAGAAGCCGAATAAGTGGGAAGAGTTATAAACCGGTGCTTCGTCGAGCAGTACCAGGTTTTGGGAAACATCCCCACCACGCACGTTAAAACCCGAGGCACCCTCGCCGACGGTCGTCACGCCCGGAAGCAGCTGAATGCTGCGGATAAGGTCGACTTCACCAAGCAATGCGGGCATTTTGCGGATGGTTTTCATCTCCACCTTGTTCACCGACATTTCGATGCTGCGCACGTTCTCGTCTTCCTTTTGCGTCGAAATGGTAACTTCCGAGAGCTGGTTACTTTCGTCGGACATTTCAATGCTCACGGTCTTGTCACCATCGAGCACCACCTCGCGGGTCGCTTTCTGGTAACCGATGTAGGTAAATACCAGCGTGTACTTGCCGTCGGGGAGGGTTAGTGAATAGAAACCGTAAGGGTTGGTGACAACGCCGGTTTCGGCTTCACGCACGTAAACGGATACGCCGATAAGTCCCTCGCCATTCGAGTTGTCTTTCACGTAACCACTCACCGAGTGCCGGTTCTGGGCGAGTGCCGGCAGGCTGATCAAGGCTAATAGAAGGCATTTGAGTACTTTGTTTTTCATGGACTTTTACGATAGTTACTATAAACTGGTTTATTCTGTTGCTGGCAAAAAGGGAAATCGCCGTTTTTAATGCAGACGATCAAATTGAATTTTTCCTTTTCTCCGTGACAACTCAGTGTGGATATACCCCCTGCGCATTGAGAAAAAATATTTCAGCAATAGTTACAAAGGCGAACAAAGCACGTGTTAATCAGCTTAAAAAGACAGTAAAAAATGATGAACTGGTAAAAAACCTGAATAAATGGCTCGATGTCCAAAATGAAACAGTCAAACTGCTTATGGTACTATTTCAAGGTATTTTTGACACAGCGGAGGTGTCGGGGCATTGTTCCAGTAATTGGGTGGAGGTTTTTTGCAAAAGCGGATGAAGGAAGTCCGGTGCGATTTCGGCCAGTGGTGCGAGTACGAAACGGCGGTCCTGAATGCGGGGGTGAGGTAATGTAAGCCGGGCGCTGTCCATAATTACTTGACCGAAATAGAGCATATCGATGTCGATCACGCGTGCGCCCCAGCGCTCGTAACGTACGCGCCCGAGGTCGTGTTCGATATTGAGAATGATCCTGAGCAAATCCTCAGGCAGGAGGGAGGTGGAAATTTCGAGTACCTGGTTGAGGAATGCCGGCTGGTAGGTAATACCCCAGGGCTCGGTTTCGTAGATGGCGGATTGACTGGTAATGCTTCCGGCCAGGTCCGCAATCGCCTCACGCGCAGCCGCGAGTACCTGCGGGCGATCGCCGAGGTTGGAGCCTAACAACAGAAAAACGGGTTCGGTCGCCATAACGGAAAGCATTAGGGAACTTCAATGCACGAAAAAAAGGACTTCCCGATGGAGGAAAGTCCTTTTCCAATAAATTCGTAAAATTCCTTTTAGAACGTAAGTGTTCCTTTGTCGTATGCTTTTTGTATAGTTGCTTCGATACCGTTTTTATTGATGGTACGAAGAGCAGAAGCTGCTACTTTCAACGTAACCCACTCTCCTGATGAAGGAAGGAAGAAACGTTTCTTTTGCAAATTCGGGAAGAATTTACGTTTTGTTTTATTGTTAGCGTGAGAAACGTTATTTCCGACGCGAGTTCTTTTACCTGTTATTTGACAAACCTTAGCCATGACTTACAATTTTTCCAAATGAGGGTGCAAAGATGCGTAATTAATTTTTGTTGAGCAAGTAACGACAAAACAAATTTTCAAAAAAACAGCATTTTACCATCTCATCCTGAACCCGACGCCGTGCACATTATCGATGCGGATGTCGGGATCGCCCGAGAGATATTTGCGTAACCTGGAAATAAAAACATCGAGGCTTCTTCCCATAAAATAGTCGTCATCGCCCCATATGGCCTTCAAAAGCTCGTCGCGGCGGATCACCTGATCGGTGCGTTCGGCCATGAATTTCAATACTTCGGCCTCGCGGAAAGTGAGGCTTTGCGATTTGCCGTCCAGTGTCAATGTGAGTTTTTGAAAATCAAATACATATTTACCGATCTGCCTGCTGCCGGGTTTTACGACCAATATCGAATCGGCTTTGCTCCGGCGGAGGAAAACGTCGATCCGGAGTTTCAGTTCCTCGATGCTGAATGGCTTGGTGACGTAATCGTCGGCGCCGAGTTTGAGGCCTTTGATCTTGTCTTCCTGCATCGAACGCGCGGAGAGAAACAGAATGGGTACCTGGCTGTCGGAGCTGCGGATCTTCTCGGCCAATGTGAAGCCGTCCATTTTGGGCAGCATAATGTCGAGAACACAAATATCAAAATGCTCTTTCCCGAAAAATTCCAGCGCTTCGGCGCCGTCCGTCGCGTGCACGACTTCGTAATCGTATTGTTCGAGGTTATCCTTGGTGGCAAATGCCAGATTGGGGTCGTCTTCGACGTACAGGATTCTCTTTTTCATCAAGCGTGTTTCTGCGGAATAGTGATTTTAAATGTACTGCCTTTGCCCAGGGCGCTTTCCAGCCGAAGGTGCCAGCGGTGCGCTCGGACGATCTGTTTGACATAACTCAAACCTATCCCGAAGCCTTTCACGTTATGCACATCGCCGTAGGGAATGCGAAAAAACTGGTTGAAAACCTTCTTCTGGTACTCGGGCGCGATGCCTATGCCCTGGTCGCGGACAGCTATAACGAGGTTATTACCTTTATTGTATGCGTCCACAACCACATCCGGCACATCATCGGAATATTTCAATGCATTATCGACCAGGTTGCTGATCAGGCAGCGCAGGTGGAACGGGTCGGCGTCGATTTGGTAGTTTGTCGCATTGGCCTGGAACCGTACTTTTTCTTCATATGGCAACAGAATGGATTCGATCATCTGCCGGGCGTCGAGCCGCTCTTTTTGCAAATGCAATGCATCGCGTTCGGCTTTGGCCATGGAAAGTACCATTTCCACCTGCCCCTGCAAGCGGAGGATTTCGTCCTGGACGATCTGCACGTAGCGTTTATGGCGCTGCGGTTGCGTCACAATATTATCGGAATTGAGCACGTCAGCGGCAATGCGGATCGTCGAAATGGGCGTTTGCAGCTCGTGGGTCATGTTATTGACAAAATCCCGCTGCACTTCGGAAAGCTGTTTTTGCCTTAAAATGATAAACAATGCATAGGCAAAGAACGACACCGCCACCAATACGAGCGCTGACGACCAGATGGCCCCGCTGATGCTACCCGCAAAATACGTTTCCTGCTCCGGAAAGCGTACGCCGAAGTAGTATGGATATTTGTCTGTTTTAATCCAATTGGTCGTTTTGGTGGGGATTTTGTCGTTGTTCTTCGTGCTCAGCGACATTCCGTAGCGAATCCGGTTGGTGGTACAGTCGTAAATACCGATCTCGAAATTGGTGATCAGGTTATGTTTTTGAAAACTGTCCTTGATAAAATGTTCCAGCACTTCGGGCTGGGTGGTGGCATTGGTATTCACCAGAAAATATTCGGGCGAAAGTTGCTCTACGGGGTTGGTGGTTTGCATTACCCCGCACACATGGGCCAATTTCCCGGCCACGTCCTGCAATGCTATGTGGGCATTCTGGTTGAACTGCCGGTGCCGGAGGTCTAGCGCTTGCTTTACCCAGTATATCTGCGTGATAACGACGCCGATAATGAGCAATGCAGAAAAAACCGTGAGGGACTGAATGGTACGTCTTGACATAACTAACTCGAAATGACCAATAAATATACGGCCATTCGTTCAATTAAACAGCCGTGCCAGCCGTAACGTAGCCGACGCGGCGGTGTTTAACATTTCATTAACTTTTTAAGCTTTCAAATCGGTGAGGTGGTAGTCTACAAGCCCTTCCAAAGGTGATTTCAGGATGCGGCCTGTCTTCAAACCGTTGTTTTCCAGCACCGTTCGAAGTATATCCTGGTAGTAATAGGCGATTGAACCCGTGAAATGCACAGGGTATTGTGCCGCGTTGGCATGTTTCAAAACATACTTTTTAACAAACAACCCGAATGCGTTGCCGAGCAAAGCCTGGATGAATGCATGGGTACGGTTTTCAGCAATGAATCTGGAATACGAAGCAAAATACCGGTTCGGGTAAGGCTTTTTGTAGGCATGGTCGAGCACGGTGAGGCGATCGAGGCCGGGGTATTCTTTAATGAAACTTTCGTGAAGGTCTGCCGGTAACTCATTTTGCAGGTAATGCACGACCAATGTTTTGCCTAAATAGGAACCGCTACCCTCGTCGCCCAGCCAGAAACCCAGCGAGCCGATGGAATGCGTAATGCGGGTACCATCGAAAAAAGCATTGTTCGCGCCTGTGCCCAATATACACGCGAGCCCGGGCTCATGTCCGCATAGCCCGCGCGCGGCCCCGAGCATATCCGAGGCCACTTCCACAACCGTTGCTGAGGGAAAACAATGCTTCAATGCATCAGTAACGGGCAGGCTCGATTGCTCGTTGGCGCAGCCCGCGCCGTAAAAATGGATTTCCTGAACAGCGCCGCCGATGTTCGGGGTAACTTCGCTTTGCAAAACGGGTATGATTTCTTCGGTGGTCTGGTAAAAGGGGTTAATGCCCGCCGACTGTACCGATTGATAATTGTCACTTTTACCGTCAATGCAGGCCCAGTCCGTTTTGGTCGAGCCGCTGTCGGCTATGAGGATGTATTTGGAAGACATGAAGGATTGTTCGGTGGATTATTCGGGTAATTGCAGCTTGCCGATGATGCTGAACCGTTCGAAAACGCGTTCGGTATGCGGGGCGTCGCCGAGTTCTTTGGTGAGGTCCTGGCCGGCCCAGTGCTCGTAATGGTGGCCATTGCGCCAGAGCCGCGATGCGCTCACATCGTAAATCATTCCTTTATATGCACACCATATTTCCTCCCGGTCCTGCCCATTGCGAAGCGCCAGTTGTGCCCTGGTATATACTTTCATTATATTGTTTTAGCGTGCAATTTAGCGATAAGGGTATTCCGTTGGAAAATTTAGAAAACGATCTGCGATGAATATTTTGATTATAAGACTAAAATGTAAGAACTTGGCGTTCTGAAAAGACATTTACGAAAAATAAAATATGAGAAAAAGTTACGCTCTTCTTTGGTGTTCAGTCATGATTCTGGGACTTATTGCGACAAGCTGCAAGGACAAAGTCAAACCGGTTTCGGAAAGGATCGCAAAGGCCTGGACGGCAGAATCGGTAAAGCACGGCGCAACGGTGGTTTACACCCGTGGTGGTTCCGGCAACATCGAAGCCGCTTACTCCGGCTTCCGGCTGACGCTTACCAACACCGGCGGCACTAAAACAGTGAGCCTGACCGACGTGGATGGCAAGACTTTCACGGGAAACTGGGATCTGGAAGGGGATACCAAGCTGGTCCTCACCAACCTGACACCGGCACCAACCGGCTCGGGCGGTAAACTGGAATTCACGATCAATTCGATCGACGATGCGAAAGTGGTGCTCACACGCCTCACGGCAAGTCCTAAAACAGGAGGTACCATTAACGAATATACATTGACCAACCCGTAAGCGGGAAGTCGATACTGCATATCATCTGCGAAGCCATTTCCAATGCGGGAATGGCTTCGCTTTTTTTGTCTAATTTTGCGGCATGGAAACAAGAACTGAAATAAGCAGCCTGGGTGAATTCGGGCTGATCCAAAGAATAAATAAAAGCATTCAGCCAAAACTACCCGATACCATTAGGGGCATTGGTGACGATGCGGCGGTCATCGACGCGGGAGACGAATTCGGCTTGCTGACCACCGATATGCTTCTGGAAGGCGTTCATTTCGACCTTACATTTTTTCCGCTGAAACACCTTGGCTACAAAGCCATTTCGGCCAACGTTGCCGACATCGCCGCAATGAATGGCATTCCCCGGCAGGTAACAGTGAGCATTGCATTGAGCAACCGGTTTTCGGTAGAGGCCGTCGACGAGCTTTATGAAGGGATGAAACTCGCTTGTAAAGACTTCAATGTAGATCTGGTGGGCGGCGATACCACGTCCTCGCGGTCGGGACTCATTATTTCGGTGAGTGTATTTGGCAGGGTCAAAAAAGAGAAGATCGCATACCGGAATACGGCGAAGCCGAACGACCTGCTTTGCGTTACCGGTGACCTGGGCGGTGCCTACATGGGCCTGCAATTGCTCGAAAGGGAGAAACAGGTATTCCTGGCCAACCCCAATATGCAACCTGAGCTGGAAGGCAAAGACTATGTGATCCAGCGCCAGTTGCGCCCGGAAGCGAGAATGGATGTGGTATATGAACTCGACGAAGCAGGCGTAATCCCTACTTCGATGATCGACCTGTCCGACGGTCTGGCCTCCGACCTCCTGCATATATGCGCGCAATCGGGCGTGGGCGCGGTAGTTTTCGAAGAGCGGCTGCCCATCGACGAGCAGACTTACCTGGCGGCATCCGAACTG
This sequence comes from Dyadobacter sp. SG02, assembly GCF_900109045.1. Classification (GTDB taxonomy): domain Bacteria; phylum Bacteroidota; class Bacteroidia; order Cytophagales; family Spirosomataceae; genus Dyadobacter. The sequence continues at coordinate 57,604 of NZ_FNYL01000016.1, read as the reverse complement.
AATATCGGCGCGGCCACGGCGGCGTTGAACGGCGGCGAGGATTATGAACTACTTTTCACCGTTTCGCAATCGGCTTACGAGTTGATCAAGAACAATCCCAAGATCACTTTCATCGGTTATATCACCGATAAAAAAGGCGAAGTGGAGCTTCATACCAAAGCGGATTCCCGCATACCGCTTACGGCGCAGGGTTGGAACGCCTGAGTTATTTTCGGTCAAAAAGCCTTAAAGCATAGCCCTCACCGGTTATGCTTTTTTGTTTTAACCTATACACGCAACCATCGGAAAGATTTGGTCGTAATCGCGACGTATCCAATTCATCTCTAACAAATCATAATTAAATCCGATGAAAATCTTTTCAACTTCCAGAATGCTGGTTGCATTGGGACTGTTAATGGCCGTCAGCCTCTCCTGCTCGGACGACGATGACAGTGATCCTACACCCACACCCACCAACGATGTTCAATTGAAAGACAATGCGACGCTGGGGAAAATCCTGACCGACAAAGACGGCAAAACGCTTTACTACTTCTCGAAAGACAATTCCGGGGCCTCGGCCTGCGCCGGGCAATGCCTGATAACCTGGCCGATCTATTCGGCAGGCGATTTGTCGACTATCAAGCTCGATGCCGGTCTCGATAAGGGTGATTTCGGTACAATTACAACGGATGGAAAACAGCAAACGACCTACAAAGGCTGGCCGCTTTATCACTACAAGGACGATGCCGCTGCGGGAGATGTGAAAGGAGAGAATGTAGGTACCGTTTGGTTCGTAGCGAAAACCGATTACACGATCATGATTGCCAGTGGACAACTCGTGGGTAATGACGGTAAGTCGTACAAATCGGATTACACCGAGGGTACCGGTGCCACCCAGTTCTTCACCGACGGCAAGGGACGTACTTTGTATGCTTTTGCAAATGACAAAAACAACAAAAACAACTATACGAAACCGGATTTCTCCAACGACGCTACCTGGCCTATTTACACAGCCGATCTGAAATCATTGCCATCGACTGTCGACAAGACATTGTTCAGTACGATCGATGTATTTGGCAAAAAACAGCTGACTTACAAAGGCTGGCCACTATATTATTTTGGTCCGGACGGAGCCGGCAGAGGAACTACCAAGGGCGTTAGTGTTCCGAAACCAGGCATCTGGCCGATCGTCAATATACAATCACCGAATGCGCCTAACTAGATAAGTGCTTATTACCATGTGTAGTTGAAAAGTGGCTTTCCTGCGGGATCGCCACTTTTTCGTTTATTTTCCGGGTAGCAATGTCCTACCAACGGCAGTTTTTACTTTCCCCAGCGTGCTACCAGTTCTTCGAATTGGCGTTGCAAATGCAAAGTGCGGATGCCTGCCTGTCCATTCCCAACCGGCAGATCACCGATTTGCACTACCGGCATAACCCATTTGGTGGTGCTGGTGGTGAAAACTTCGTCGGCGGTAATGACTTCTTTATAGGTTATCGGACGTATTTCTACTTCAAAATCCGCTTTCGCAAGCTCGATTACCACGCGGCGGGTAATGCCGTTAAGGATATTCCGGTCGGAGGTAATGAGCTTATCACCCAGGAATGCGAACAGGTTGCTCCTTGTCAGCTCGCTTACTTCCCCGTCTTTATGGAAGAGCAAATCGGCTGCATTCTGGCGTTTCAGTTCGTCGGCCATGAGCACCATATGCACATAATTGGTGGTTTTAACTTCTGGCAAATCGCGAACATATTCGTAAGGAAGCACTTTAATACCTTTCAAACGGCCAGCAGGATTATCTTGCGGCAATGCCTCCGTGCGGATCAGCAAATTCGGCTGCACCACATGCACGCTGTCCGGTGCATAACCGCCCGTGAGTACAAACCGGAACGCTACTTCCGCCTCTCCCGACATCGAATGCAGATCCGCCAGGATTTTTTCCGTCTCGCCTTGCGTCACCGGAAGCGGCAGTTTCAGCAGCCTCGCCGAATTTTCGAACCGCTGCCAGTAATCGTTCCAGCGGAAAGGGACACCATTATAAGTCCTGAAAAAATCGAATAATCCATAACCGCGGAGCAATCCGAGGTCGTTGGTCTGAAAAACCGGCTGATCGAGCGGAACGATTTCGCCGTTGAAGTATTGGTGGAAAGGCATTGAAAGCGGATTTGTTTGATCGGGGTAAAGTTATTGATAATGGCTTTTCAAATACTGCTTTTGTAAATGTAAATGCCAATTTTTAGGTTTTATCTTTGCGGTTCACATAACCTGTCGGGCCAGCCATGGGCCTGCATATTACGCTTTCGCATGATCCAACCCACATCATTACTTGAAAAACTGCAATCTGAATTTGACCGGCATTCTTACGGCGACGCGCCCGCAGAGTTGTATGAGCCGATCACCTATATTATGTCGTTGGGCGGAAAGCGTTTCCGGCCGTTGCTGACGCTCCTTGCCGCTTCCATTTTTGATACGGATATTGAAAAGGCCATGAAGCCGGCCATGGCGGTAGAAGTGTTCCACAACTTCACGCTCATGCACGACGATATCATGGACCGCGCGCCCCTGCGCAGGGGCATGCCTACCGTGCACGAGAAATGGAATGCGAATACGGCCATTCTTTCAGGCGATGTAATGCTCATCCGCGCTTATGACCTGCTGCTCGATGTGCCGAAGGATAAGTTGCGTTCGGTACTTATGCGATTTAATCAGACAGCCGCCGAAGTATGCGAAGGACAGCAGCTCGATATGAACTTCGAAACACGCTGGGACGTGACCGAGGAAGAATACATCGGGATGATACGCCTGAAAACTTCGGTACTGCTCGGATTTGCGCTCGAACTGGGCGGGATGATCGCCGGGGCGGATGAAGAGATGACGAAACTGTTATACGACGCAGGAGAGAGTATGGGCATCGGTTTTCAGCTGAAAGATGACCTGCTGGATGTTTACGGAGACCCGGCGAAGTTTGGAAAGCAGGTGGGCGGGGATATTATCGCTAATAAAAAGACATTCCTGCTGATCGAAGCATTGTCGAAAGCCGGAGGTAATCTGAAAACCGAGCTCGACCACTGGATAAGTCTTGAAACATTCGACAATGCGAAGAAAGTATCGGCGGTAACCGGCATTTACGACGCGTTGGATATCCGGGCATTTACCGAACGTAAAATAAATGAATATTTCTCGCGCGGAATGGCTAGTTTACGGCAACTGCGCTCGGACAGCGTTCAGAAAGAAGTGCTCTTGCAGTTTGTGGAGCAGCTTGTGGCGCGGGAAAAGTAATTTTATCAACAAATAACCCATTATATGTCGATTACCCTCATTTTAGTGATTATAACCTCGGGGATCAGCTATTACGCTTTCAACAATTACAGTTTGATGGACAAACTGATCCTGAACCCTTACCGCGTAACACAGCGCAATGAATATTACCGGTTTATCACATCCGGTTTTGTCCACGCGGATTTCGGCCACCTGATTTTCAACATGCTTTCATTGTGGTTTGTGGGCGAAAGCATCGAGCGGCTGTTCGGCATGCTTTTCGGCGCGAGCGGGACATTTTACTATCTGGCCCTGTACCTGGTGGGCATCATCGTTTCGGATATCCCTACCTTTCTGAAGCACCGGAAAAACTCGAAGTATAATTCACTTGGCGCGTCCGGCGGCGTTTCGGCGGTGCTTTTTGCGGCAATCCTTTACGCGCCTTTAATGCAGATTTGTCTGTACTTCTTCATTTGTATGCCCGGATTCATATTCGGCCTGCTGTTCCTCGGGTACTCGTTTTATGAGGCACGACGCGGCACGAGCTATGTGAACCACAGCGCGCACATGTACGGGGCCATTTTCGGGATGGTTTTTATGGCTGTGGTGTATCCTAGCTCGGTACCACAGTTTTTTGAGCAAATCCTGAGCTGGCGCTTATTTTAATGTAGCCAGCACAGTAACGCTACCCACCGTCTTGTCTTGCAGATTAACATTGATTTCGGCGTCCAGGGGAATGTAAAGATCTACTCTGGACCCGAATTTGATAAAGCCCATTTCGGTGCTTTGCTCCACTTTATCGCCTTCCTTCACATACCAGCGTATACGACGCGCAGCCGCGCCTGCGATCTGCCGGAATAATACTTCCACGCCCTCAATCGTGCGAATTACAACGGTGGTACGCTCGTTTTCCGTACTCGATTTCGGGTGCCAGGCCACGAGGTACAGACCAGGGTGGTATTTAAAATATTGAATAACCCCGCTGATCGGGTTCCAGTTGACGTGTACATTCAGTGGCGACATAAAGATGCTGATCTGGCGGCGCGGTCCTTTGAAATACTCTGTTTCAACTACTTCTTCAATCACAACCACCTTCCCGTCACAGGGCGCGACGATCTGACGATCGCTTTTATGTACCACGCGCGTCGGGACGCGGAAAAACTGTACTACAAGAAAGAAAATGACAATGCTTGCAACAAGGGTCAATCTGGGAATCCAGTAGCCGTCGGGAAGGAGATAGTTAATCCCAAAATTGATAATGATCAGTACAATGGCCGTTACAGCCATGATCGTATATCCTTCTCTATGCAGTTTCATGCAAGCTTGTTTTTTGTTAATGATGGTCTCCGAAATGCAAATATCGCATAAATCCTGATTTTCCGGCAACGAAAAAGCCCTGGCGGTTAACGCTGGGGCTTTTCAGTAACGTTTCTTGTCAGTTGTGGTCAGGTGTTGTCGAGAGTGGTCAGGTGTTGTCAAGTGTAGTCATTGGCTGTCAAGTGTAGTCATTGGCTGTCAGAAGTTGTCAAGGATGGTCATTACAGTTTGGAGAAAGATTCTTCTCCTATATTCTATACATGACTGTTATGACAATACCTGACTAAAAATGGCAATACCTGACTAAAAATGACCACACCTGACTAAAAATGACCACACCTGACCACAAATGACTATTCCTCATGCACGTCAACCACGACGCAATCGCCGTTTTTGACTTCGTGCTCCACTTTCTTGAACTTCACGTCGCGCACAATGCGGCCGTCGCGGTACTGAACCGAAACGCGCTGGTTACGGTCGGCTATTTTGATCGTACGTACAGGCTGTGCCTTGGTTGTGGATTCCTGGGTATGGAAAGTGTCGGTTTCCACGTCGTAGTCTTCCTCCCGGTTGGTATGAAGCTCGGGTGCGGGCTCCGGACGGCGAACCTGTTGTGGTACGGCGGTCGGCGGCGCTGCTTCTTCCTGTGGAATATCGGCCTTCATCAGGAAGGAGATCATATCAAAATTCACTTTGCTCAGGAAGCGTTTGAAAAGCTCTACCGACTCGAATTTATAGATCAGCAATGGGTCTTTCTGCTCGAATACGGCATTCTGAACCGATTGTTTCAAATCGTCCATTTCACGCAAATGCTCTTTCCATTCCTGGTCGATGAGCGAAAGCACGATCGCCTTCTCCATTTCGCGGGTAATGTCTTTGCCTTCGCTATCGATGGCTTTTTGCAGGCCTACAACTACACCAGCCTGGCGGATACCGTCTGTGAACGGGATCATGATTTCGGAAATCACCGCGCCGCGTTCAGCCTGGATGGAGCGAAGTACCGGCAGTGCTTTGCCTGAAATACCGTCGTTTTTGTCCTGATATTGTTTTTCGGCCGCGTCGTAGAGTTTTTGCGAACGGTCGGCTGGTTTCAATGTACCGTACTCGGTTTCGCTGAAAGGAACTTCCATTCCCAATGTGGTAATAGCTGCAAGTTCGAGTTCCGCGTAGCTTCCAGCGGTAGTAGCGATTTCGTCGCATACATCGAACAACGTGTTCGCAATATCCACCGCCAGACGGTCCCCGAACAATGCATTGCGACGGCGCGTATAGATCGCGTCACGCTGGTAGTTCATCACATCGTCATATTCCAGCAGGCGTTTCCGCATACCGAAGTTGTTCTCTTCTACTTTTTTCTGCGCTCTTTCGATCGACTTCGTGATCATGCTGCTCTGGATCACTTCGCCTTCTTCAAGGCCCATGCGGTCCATTACTTTCGCCATACGGTCGGAACCGAACAAACGCATGAGGTTATCTTCGAGCGAAACGAAGAACTGGGACGAACCCGGGTCACCCTGACGTCCCGATCGACCACGCAGCTGGCGGTCGACGCGACGGCTTTCGTGGCGTTCCGTACCGATGATCGCCAAACCGCCCGCAGATTTTGATTCCGCAGTCAGCTTAATGTCGGTACCACGACCAGCCATGTTGGTAGCAATGGTTACAGTCCCCGGCTTACCTGCTTCGGCAACCACTTCGGCCTCGCGCTGGTGTTGTTTCGCATTCAAAACCTGGTGTGGGATCTTGCGGAGCGTAAGCATCCGGCTGATGATCTCGGAGTTTTCAACCGATGTCGTACCCACGAGTACCGGTCTGCCGGCCTCTACGAGTTCTACGATTTCGTCGGTTACCGCATTGTATTTCTCGCGAACCGAGCGGTAAACTTTATCTTCCTGGTCTTTACGAACGATTCCCCTGTTGGTAGGGATCGAAACGACGTCCAGTTTGTAGATTTCCCAGAACTCGCCGGCTTCGGTTTCCGCAGTACCGGTCATACCAGCCAGTTTGTGGTACATCCGGAAGTAGTTTTGCAGGGTAACTGTCGCATAAGTCTGCGTTGCGTCTTCCACACGTACACTTTCTTTGGCTTCAATCGCCTGGTGCAAGCCGTCGGAATAGCGGCGACCTTCCATGATACGGCCGGTCTGTTCGTCGACGATCTTCACCTTTCCGTCCATGATCACGTATTCCACGTCTTTTTCGAAAAGCGTAAATGCTTTCAAAAGCTGGTTCACCGTGTGGATACGGGCTGTTTTTACGGAATAGTCGCGGATCAATGCTTCTTTCTTGATCACGCGGTCGTGCTCGTTGAGCGAAGCGTCTTTTTCGATCGCATCGAGGTCAACGGCAATATCAGGCAGAATGAAGAAGTTGGATTCTTCCGATTCGCCGGTCAGGAAGTCGATCCCTTTTTCGGTGAGTTCGATGCTGTTATGACGCTCGTCGATCGTAAAATAGAGCGGTGCATCGGCCTGTGGCATCAGCTTCTGGTTTTCTGCCAGGTAAATCGATTCCGATTCCTGCATAATGGCCTTCACGCCGCCTTCGCTGAGGTATTTGATCAAAGGTTTATACTTCGGCATACCGCGGTGTGCGCGGAACAATGCCAAACCACCTTCTTTTTTATCGCCGGCCTGGATTTTTTTCTTTGCGTCGTTCAGGAAGTCCATCGCAAGGCGCTTCTGCGCTTCAACGATCCTCGAAACGCGTGGTTTCAGTTCCAAAAACTCCTGCTCGTCACCACGCGGAACCGGCCCGCTGATGATCAATGGCGTACGCGCATCGTCAATCAACACGGAATCGACCTCATCGACCATCGCGAAATGGTGCTTGCGCTGAACGAGTTCTTCCGGCGTCCGTGACATATTGTCACGCAGGTAATCGAAACCGAATTCGTTGTTGGTACCGTAAGTAAGGTCTGCTTTATAGGCATTGCGGCGTGCAATGGTGTTCGGCTGGTGGCGATCGATACAGTCTACGCTCATGCCGTGGAATTCGAAAAGAGGCGCATTCCACTCGGCATCACGTTTGGCGAGGTAGTCGTTCACGGTTACAATGTGAACACCTTGTCCGGCCAATGCATTCAGGAAGGAAGGCAGCGTAGCCACGAGAGTCTTACCTTCACCTGTGGCCATTTCAGAGATCTTACCCTGGTGCAACACCACACCACCGATCAGCTGAACATCATAATGGACCATGTTCCACTTGATAGGCTGGCCGATCACATCCCAGGTTGTATTCCAGGTTGCTTTGTCACCACTAATGGTTATATGCGACTTTCTGGTAGAGATTTCGCGGTCAAAATAGTTGGCGGTTACTTCCAGTTTATCATTTTCTGTAAAACGGCGTGCGGTATCTTTTACGATCGCGAATGCTTTCGGAAGAATTTCCAGCAATACCCTTTCCAGTTCTTTATTTCTTTCCAGTTCGAGGGCATCTATTTTCTTGAAGATCGCCTCTTTGTTGTCCACATTCGGTTCGTCGGCTGCCTGCTGTCTCAACGTTGCGATTTGTTCATCGACAGATTTCAGTTGATCGGCAATATGTTGTTTCAAGTTCGCGGACTGTGCCCGGAGCTCATCATTCGACAGGGAGGCCAGGAGGGCATATTCGGCATTCACCTTTTCAACATACGGGGTGAGTTCTTTCAAATCCCGTTCTGATTTTGTGCCAAATAGCTTGGAAAATATTTTAAACATGATGTGATGTATGTTTTTAACCGGTTTTATCCTTGAAAAATATTGAGCCTGCAAAGAAACGCGTGTCACATTGTCAGCAAAACTCTTATTTCTTAGCCCAAAGGTAATTCATTGCCAATAGTATTACGCAACAACTGGCATAATCCTAATGCATATCTAATGTTTTATTATCATTAAAAACGACCCGTGCTAATGGCCTTGCACCGTTTGTACAGATTTAAAACCACTACTAGGTAATGCATAGTACCTTTAACACATCAAAACGATTTAAACAGATATAGCCATGAACCACAATAGATTGTTCCGTAACACCAGCAATAAAATGATCGGCGGTGTAGCCTCAGGATTAGCCGATTACTTCGAGATCGACGTCACCATTATCCGTGTATTGTTCGTGCTCGCGGTCTTCATCCCGGTTACTTTCCCTGTCATTTTGTTTTACATCATCCTTTGGATCGTCATGCCCGATAGCGCAAAACGCCCCAAAGAGCTGGAACAGGGGCACATCCCTTCCTGAAATTTAAAACTTCCATCAGCAAAGACTTGGTAGTTACAAACCGCCGGAAAACAAACTCCGGCGGTTTGTTGTTTTAGGATTAATACCTATTTTTACCAATGGTATGCAGGCATACTAAATATGAATCCCTGCTGAACTGATTTCAAAAACAGATCCAATATGAACGCATACATTGTTGCGGGCTATCGCACCGCGGTGGGCAAGGCGCCGAGAGGCGGATTCCGGTTTACTCGTCCCGACGACCTCGGTGCGACGGTGATCAAACATTTGCTGGAACAAACCCCACAGCTCGACCCGACCCGCGTGGATGATGTGATCGTGGGCAATGCGGTCCCGGAAGCCGAGCAGGGCATGCAAATGGGCCGTTACGTGGCATTGCTTTCCTTACCCAAAAATGTATCGGGTATCACTATCAACCGCTACTGCGGCTCGGGTGTCGAGGCGATCGCGATGGCATCGGCGAAAATCCACGCCGGAATGGCCGAATGCATTATCGCGGGCGGCACCGAATCAATGTCGCTGGTTCCTACAATGGGCTGGAAAACGGCATTGAACTACGAAATAGCACATACCAATCCCGATTACTACCTCAGCATGGGTCTCACCGCCGAACAGGTAGCACAGGATTTCAAGATCAGCCGTGAGGCGCAGGATGAATTTTCATTCCAGTCACACCAGAAAGCGCTGCGCGCGCAAAAAGAGGGTTGGTTTGCAGACGGCATTGTGCCGGTAACCGTGAAGGAAACCTATTTCGATCAGGCGTCGGGTAAGAAGAAAACAAAGGAAACAGTGATTAGCCAGGATGAAGGTCCGCGTGCGGATACGACTGTCGAGGCATTGAATAAACTGAAACCCGTTTTTGCGGCGGGAGGCTCGGTAACGGCCGGGAATTCTTCGCAAACTTCGGACGGAGCTGCATTTGTGATAGTAATGTCGGAAAAGCTGGTCAATGAGCTGGGCCTGAAACCCATCGCACGCATGATGTCGTACGCGACGGCGGGCGTGGACCCGCGCATTATGGGCATCGGGCCCGTTGCCGCGGTGCCGCTCGCATTGAAACAAGCTGGTTTGAAACTGAATGATATTCAGCAAGTGGAATTGAACGAAGCATTTGCCGCGCAATCACTGGCGGTGATCCAGGAGCTGGGTATCGACCCCGCGATCGTGAATCCGAATGGCGGCGCTATTGCATTGGGGCACGCATTAGGGTCCACAGGCGCTCGGCTTTCCGTCCAGCTCTTTAACGAAATGAAGCGCCGCGACCAGAAATATGGCATGGTAACGGCATGTGTAGGTGGCGGCCAGGGCGTTGCAGGTATTTACGAAAGACTTAATTAGGCCGTAGACTAACATTCGACTTGATTTTATACGTCTCCCCGGAAGTGTTACCCATCTTCCGGGGAGATTTTTTATTTTTGCCCTTTCATCATGCACGCCCGCTTTCATGGATGTATCCATTATTATCATTAATTACAGGACGCCTCAACTCATTATCAATTGCTTAGATTCTGTCAACCGGGTTACAGCCGGAGTAACTTATGAGGTTATTGTTGTTGACAACGATCCTGCGAATGGCGGTGGCGCATTGGTGAGAGAGGCCCATCCGGAAGTGCGGTGGATCGACATGGAGTACAATGCGGGTTTTGGCATTGCCAACAACCGCGGCATGGAGATCGCCAAAGGTAAATATCTGCTGTTGCTGAATGCCGATACGCTGCTGACCGACAATGTGATCGGACGGTGTTTCGACCGGATGAACCAGCGCGCTGACATTATCGCCTGCGGTGCATTGCAATACTATCCCGACGGCACCCCGATGCCTTTTTACCGGAGCTTCAACGAATTCCGGAAGACGTTTTTCATACTTCCTCCGAGCGGTCTGGTAGATAAGGTGGTGGGTAAACTTTATCCTGAACCGGCCTACACCGATCCCGACCAGCACGATTGGCTTGTAGGGGCATTCATGTTTGTGAGAAAGGAAGGATTTGAGCAAACGGGCGGTTTCAGTAAAGAATTTTTCATGTATGGAGAGGACGTTGAATGGTCGGGCCGGTTGGGAAAGCTCGGTAAGCTGTGTTACTTTCAGGATTGCACTTTTATCCATTTGGAAAACAACAACCCGTTCCGCCGGACGAATATTTCGTGGATCAACCGGTTCAGCACCCAAATGCAGGTTTCTAATTTCCTGTGGGTACGGAAACAGTATGGTATTTTGCAATATATTATGTTGATCCTGCATTACATTTTCATGGTGCCGGTGGTTTATGGCTGGAAAATGCTCTTTAATTTGAGAAAAAGCGGAAATCCGTTTTCGGAACTTCGCACACAACATATATATGTAAGGAAGACCCGCGTTCTTTTAAAATATTTCTGGAAAACGCTGTTCCTACGGAAAGGGCTGTACAAGATCAAGCCCCAGGAGAACATCGACCTCTTAACTGCCTCTGCATGAATCAATCCAAGAAGAGAATCCTCTTTTTTACGCCCTATGCCACACGGACAGGATCAGAAATGATGCTGTTGTACATTATGAAAAAAATAGACCGTTCGCGGTTTGATGTCGGTATCGTCAGTTTCGCGAACGGTGAATTGCTCGCCGAGTTTCCCCAGGACATTCCCGTCCACATTGCCCCGCGCAAATTCAATACGATCGAGAAAATTTCCTTTCACCTGGGCATTAACCCCACGCTCCGGGCATTGCGAAAGCTGGCGAAGAGTTTCCAGGCCGATTTCTGGTATGTGAATACAACAATGATCCCCGAGACGATCGTGGTAGCAAAGGAATTTGGTATAAAAGTGATAACCCATTTCCACGAAATGCCCCTCACATACGCGTACCTGAGCGCGCCCGACTTCAAAAGCATTGTGGATTACTCTGAACTGCTGATCGGCTGCTCGCAGACTACTTGTGATTCGTTGAAAGATGCCGGAGGGAAAAATGTAGGGTTACTATACTCGTTTATCGATCCTTCACTGGTAAAAAAAGACGATAACCGCTCCGCTGAATTGCGGAAAAAACTGGGTATTCCGGCCGATGCTTTTGTGTGGATATTGTCGGGAATGACCTCGGAGCGTAAGGGCTTCGATTTGCTGCCCGACATCGCCGCAGAAGTGAACGATCCGCGGGTACACCTTGTCTGGGTCGGTGCAACGATCGATGATGGATTGGTGTATTATACCGAGCAACGTTGCGCTAACAACACGTCGGCGACCAAAATTCACCTGACCGGCAAGCAGAAAGAAGATTATTATGCCTATCTTAATATGGGAAATGGTTTTCTGCTGACCTCGCGGCAGGACCCTTTTCCGCTGGTGATGATAGAAGCTGCGTTGCTGGGTAAGCCTATTGTTGCATTTCCTTCCGGGGGCGTTTCCGAGTTTGTACAGGATGGAATGGGCGTCGTCACCGACGATCTGAGCGTCAGACAAATGGTTGCGGCCATGCGGTCGGTGATGAATGGAGAAACGAAAACCGACAGTGCCCGGAGCATTGAAGTAGCAAGCCGGTTCAATGTGGAAAACGGATATAATGAGTGGATCGAATTAATTGACAAAACCCGTTAGTATGCTCAATTCTACGCGTGCGTTTAAGTTTTTGACCCCTATTGCTTTGTTGCTGACCGTGCTGGCATCGGCCGGCCGCGTCTCAGGGCAGAGCACTCAACGAACTACCGAAACGGACAACCAGCGTTACCTCGCGCTGATGCTCCTGAACCTCACCACGCCGGACGAGGTTAGCCCGGAGCAGGACCTGATCCGTTCGGCGAAGGATTACGGGCTTAATGCGGTTTATATTACCGTTCCGTGGGACAAGGTGTATTTCAACTCGCCTACCGACACGCCGCTGTGGGCCAAGTATGATCAACAGATCAAACTTGCCACGGATCTGGGCATGAAAGTCGCATTGCGTATTCACCTCGGCCGGCATAGCACGCGCATCAAAGGCTTCTGGGAGATTTCAGACAGCCAGTTCAGCCATTCAGGCAAGCCGCTGCTCAGCGGTTACCAGGATACTTTCTTCGGATTTGATAACCAGCCAATTGTAGATAAGGGGGTTGCATTCGTGAAAGAGGTTATCAATCGATACAAATATTTACAGACCGAAAAGAGGTTGCTCTATGTGTCGGTAACCGGCACGGGTACCCAGGAAGGGGAATATCCGGGTGGTTTGATTGAAAATGGCAAGGAAACCTCGGCCGTTTACGATTACTCTCCTTCGATGGTGAAGGGTTTCAAGGATTTTGTAAAAGGGAAATACAAGAAGATCGAGCGGATCAACTTTCTCTGGGGTATGACTTTCAAGTCGTTCGACGAGGCCAACCCGCCGGCCACCGCCTGGGAGCCGAACTTGTCGTTCCGCCAGCGCTACGGGAAAGATTGGTATATATACCGCCACATGATGCTCAAAAAGTTTACCGAGCAAATGGTGGCTGCTATCAAAGGCATCGATCCGGGCATTAAATATGTGTCGGATTACGGGTCGGTTTTCGATGCGCAATCTGCCACACGCGGAACGTTGGGCTTTCGTGACCTCAATGCAAAAACAGACGGGATTAAAGTCAACGACGCGCTGGCCGCGTACGACCACCGGTGGTCCGTGGATATTTTAAAAAGCGATGCGCCTCCGGGCTTTATTACGGCCAATGAGCTCTTTGTGAGCTCATACCTCGATAATAATGCCCATATGAAGCAAATCAACGAGAATTTCGAGCATGGCGCCAATGTGGTGGCGGTAGTTATTTCGACGAAAGAACAGATGGCTCGGGCGGAAGGGTTCTTGCGACAGGGATCATCCTCCTGGCTGAACAAACCCATGACGCCGATCGTGTATGCCGATTCGGTATCGTACCGCTTGTCGGCGGCTACCGAAAAGGGCGGTGCGCAAGGTGTGATTTACGATGAATGGGCCAAACGTGCCTATGCCGATCCGTCGAAACCGCGCCCGGTCCGCATTCGTTTGATTGAGGACATTTTGTCGCCGAGCTATTGGGACGATGCGTCCAACCACGTGCCTTACGTATTCAGGCCGGTGCCGATGCAGATTATTCCGGTAAACAAGGATTTCGAATACCGGCTTCCCATCGATACATTCTCGGATGTCGACGGCACAGTCGTACGTGTAGACGTGGGCGCACTGCCCGCGTGGCTGCGGTATGAAAACGGCGTTTTGCGGGGAAGACCTACGGCACTTGGCGATTACCGCATTGCCGTAAAAGGGATCGATGACGAAGGTGGCTCGGCAGAAGCGTTTTTCACGATTCGGGTGGATACGCGTGAGAATGCGAACAAACCGCCGACCGTTGACAGTAATTTCTCGAATCAGCTGGTGGCAGTGGATAAGCCATTTACCATCACCATTCCCAAAACAGCATTCGTCGACCCCGACGGAAGCATTACCAAAGTGGAAGCAGCCGAATTGCCTTCGTGGCTGACGTTTTCAAATGGTGTACTCAGCGGAACCCCTTCGAAATTGGGCGATTACCGCATTATTCTCAAGGCATATGACGACCTGAATGCATTTGTGGAAACCTACTTTACCGTTAAAGTCGTGGAGCCGCAGTTCCTGAATGCGCCGCCTTTTGCTACGAGCGGGCTGCCTACGAAGTTCGCGCAGATCAACATGCCGTTCAGCTACATTCTTCCGACCAATATTTTCGGAGATCCAGATGGTTATATCTCATCTATTACCGTGCAGAACCGGCCTTCATGGCTCAATTTTGCATTGAATGAATTTTCGGGAACACCTTCCGAGGAAGGCGAATACCGGCTCATCATCCGCGCATACGACAACGCAGGCGCATACGTGGAAATCCCGCTGGTATTGCTGGTGCAAATCCCGGAAATCCGTTTTGAACTCGTTCAGGGTGGTAGCAAAGTGGATCAGCGTGTGATCAGGAAATTATCGGGCGATGACGTGATACCTTACGATTCGTTGCCTTCGAAGCTGAACATGTATGCCTACGGAAATTTCGAATACGACAAGGTTTCGTTCGACTTGAACGGCCCGTACCGCAGGAAAGCGACGACGTCGATTTTTCCTTATGCTTTGTATGAGGACGCGTCCGGTTTTGCGCCTTATGTGGGCAGGTATACGCTCACAGTTACGGCCTTTAAAGACGATTCCGCAGTGGTTACGAACTCGATCGAGTTCGGTATTTCGGCGGGCGACAAGGCGGATATCAGCAAAAACATGGAGGATTGGGCTTTTTATCCAAACCCGGTGGAAAGCATCGTTAACATCAAACTCCCGGAATACCAACCAGGCGATAATCTGAGCTGGGAAATTGTAACGGCCGCAGGCAAGCGAATGCCGATCGCCAGATCGCTGATCCAGGTTTCGGACGAGCTGGCAAACCTCGATCTGGACGCGATCGGGCTGTCGGCCGGGATCTACTTTATCCGGATTGAGAACAACGGCGAGTTTTTAAAGCAATTCAGGATTTTTAAGAAATAGCGACGCAAATGCATGGTATTGAACGTGACCGTCCATCTGGCGGTCATTTTCATTTATTTTGATAATAGTATGCTTGCATAATACTTTTTATAATCTATATTTGCATCAACCTGTAATGGTATGCAAGCATACTCAACACGTTTCCGACTAACCCGCATTCAGATATGTCCGTTGCAGCAGTAAACCAGACATCCATCAAAGGAGGTGAATTCCTGATCAAGGAAACCCTGGCCAATCAAATTTTTATCCCTGAAGAATTCAATGAAGAGCAGCGAATGATCGCTGACACCTGCCGCGATTTCCTGTCCAGGGAAGTTTGGCCGCGTCTGGATGAAATCGACCAGGCAAAAAGCCCGGCGTTGATTTCCGGTCTGATGGACAAAGCGGGTGAGCTCGGCTTATTGGGAACCGCTGTTCCGGAGGAGTTTGGCGGTTTCGGAATGAATTTCAATACTTCCATGCTCGTGGCGGAAGCTACTGGCGCCGGTAATTCCTTTTCCGTGGCCCTTTCGGCACATACGGGCATTGGCACGCTCCCTATTCTTTACTACGGCAATGAGGCGCAAAAAAGCCAATATCTGCCCAAACTCGCATCCGGCGAGTGGAAAGCAGCCTATTGTCTCACCGAACCCGATTCGGGTTCCGATGCCAATTCTGGTAAAACAAAGGCAAAATTGAGCGCGGACGGGCAGCATTATGTGATCAATGGCCAGAAAATGTGGATCACGAATGGCGGTTTCGCCGACGTGTTTATTGTTTTTGCCAAAATCGAAGAAAATGGCGAGACCGATAAAAATCTGACCGCATTCATCATTGAAAAGTCGTTTGGCGGCATTACGATGAACGAGCCCGAGCACAAAATGGGCATTAAGGGTTCGGATACACGTCAGTTGTTCTTCAACGACTGCCTCGTACCGGTCGAAAATATGCTCTCGGAACGTGGTAACGGATTTAAAATAGCGGTTAATATCCTCAATATCGGTCGGATCAAGCTTGCGGCGGCAGCCCTCGGTGGCTCCAAACGAGTGGCTTCTCAGGCCATACAATATGCCAACGAGCGAAAGCAGTTCGGTACGGCGATCGCCAATTTTGGCGCGATCAAGCACAAGCTGGCCGAAATGGCTGTGGGGATGTTCGCGACGGAATCGGCGGCTTACCGTGTGGGACAAAATATAGATGACCTCATCCAGGCCTTCAAGGACAAGGGGATGAATGACGCCGAGGCGAAATTGAAGGCTCTGGAAGAATTTGCGATTGAGTGCGCGATCATGAAAGTGCATGGGTCGGAAGTGCTGGATTTTGTGGTGGACGAAGGTGTGCAGGTATATGGAGGGATGGGTTTTTCGGCCGATGCACCCATGGATCGCGCCTATCGCGATAGCCGGATCAACCGGATTTTCGAGGGTACCAACGAAATCAACCGCCTGTTGGTGGTGGATATGCTGCTGAAACGTGCCATGAAAGGCCATCTCAACCTGATGGGGCCTGCCATGGCGGTGGGCAAGGAAATTTTATCGATCCCCGATTTCAGCTCGGAAGAGGACGAAACTTTGTTTGCCGCGGAGAAAAAGGTGATCAAAAACCTGAAAAAAGCTGCATTGATGATCTCAGGCGCGGCGGTGCAGAAGTTTATGACAAAACTTTCTGAGGAACAGGAGATTATCATGAGCCTTGCCGACATGGTTATTGAAATTTATGTGGCCGAATCGGTGTTATTGAGGATAGAAAAGCGAATTGGATTGCTGGGCGAGGAAGCAAATGCTTTGCAGAAAGACATAGCGCTGATTTACCTCAACCGAGCCGTTGAAAAAGTGAACAATGCCGGTCGGTCGGCCATTACCAGTTTTGCAGAAAGCGACGAGCTCCGTGTTATGCTGATGGGCCTGAAAAGGTTCACGAAGATCGAACCAATGAACCTCAAAGACGCGCGTCGCCGCATTGCGGACGAGCTGATAGCCAAAAACGACTACGTCTTTTAAGAAATTATAAATATCTCAGGTGAATAACCTGCTTCAACTGAAAACCAAAATGTACACGTATAAAGCCGTATCTGACTCAGATGCGGCTTTTTTGTATCTTGGTAAAAGGTTTTCGATTATCGGTCAAAATGCGCAATTTTGGGAAACCAAAACCGGCGGCTTTCTCGTTAGATGGTAGGTTTCTTTTTTGAGTTAAATAGCAAAAATAATTACGTTGGATTCTCTACTAGTTACTGAAAAACCACCTTTCATGACCTTGCATTCCGTGGATCTGCGTACCACAGGCCAGTTTCCTGCATTACTACTCGATTACCTCGATCAAAAACCTACGCTTGAATCTTTTTACAGCACTTTCCCGACGTTGGAAAATGCGGAAGAAGCTATTTTGAACAAAAGAGGATTTGCCGCCGAAAAGCGCAAAACGCTCGTGGATGTGCTCACGAAGCAATACCACGGTCAACCGTATTTGCCCGATTTTTCGATTCTATTGCAAGACAATACCTTTACCGTAACAACCGGCCACCAGCTGAATATCTTCACCGGCCCGTTGTACATCATATACAAGATCGTCACGATCATCAAGCTCGCCGAAGCTTTAAAGGCGAAGTACCCGGAGTACAATTTCGTACCCATTTACTGGATGGCTTCGGAAGATCACGATTTTGAAGAAATCGCTTCTTTCCACCTTTTCGGGCAGACGCACAAATGGACGGGCGAGCATAAGGGCGCGGTAGGAAAGCTGAATCCGAAGGAATTGGAAGGTATTTTAAAGCAATTGCCGGACAAACCGCTGCTTTTTGCCAAGGCTTATCTTGAAAACAGCACATTGTCGGATGCCGTGCGATGTTATATGCACGAGCTTTTCGGACGTTACGGGCTGATCAGCCTGGACGCCGACAATGCAGAATTAAAACGGCATTTCCTGCCGGTGATCCGGGAAGAACTGAAAGACTCCATCTCGGAGAAACTCGTTACCGAAACCACCTCCCGGTTGAATGCGCTTGGTTACCATACCCCTCTTCACGCGCGCGAAATCAATTTCTTTTACCTCGACGACAACTTGCGCGAACGCATTGTGCGCGAAGACGGTGTGTTTAAAGTGCTGAACACGGAGCTCGAATTTACAGAGCAAGAGTTACTGGCACTTGCGGAAAGCAACCCCGAACGTTTCAGTCCGAATGTGATCCTGCGGCCGTTGTACGAGGAAGTGATTTTGCCTAATCTCGCGTATATAGGCGGGCCGTCAGAAGTGCCTTACTGGATGCAGCTGAAAGGTGTTTTCGATCATTTTGACGTTCCCTACCCGATGCTGATGCCGCGAAATTTTGCATTGTACATGAACGGTCATCAGTATAAGAAAGCGCAGAAGCTGAAAATCGATTACAAAGATTTGTTCCTGGACGAGATCGCATTGCGCAAGACATTCATCGAACGCAATACCGAGCACGAGCTTAATCTGAATGACCAGAAGGAAGCATTCAACGGCATTTTTGACCAGATCCTGGCGAAAGCAACGGAGGTGGACCAGACCATGCACGGCGCGGTAAAAGCCGAGCAAACACGTCTTCTGAATTCATTGAAACACCTGGAAAAGCGCATTATCCGGGCCGAGGAGCGCAATCATGAATCGGAGATAGAGCAATTGCTGACCCTCAAAAACAAACTGTTCCCGAACGGAATCGCCCAGGAACGGTATGATAACTTGTTGAATTTCTACATCAACGACCCTCAGTTTATCCAGAAGCTTTACAATGCCTTTGATCCGTTGGATTTCAGGTATAATGTGCTGCTGGAAGAGTAGGGGAGGGCTTAATTCTTCAATTTTACATCACCGAACAGTGAGGTAACGGTAATCTTGGTGCCGCCACCGGTGCCAATTTTGCCCTGGTAATGCTTCATCTTATCCGGGCGACCGTCTTTGTCCGGTTGCATCGAGAAATTCACATTCTCAGTCGGATAGCTAAACTTGCCATAGGTTACACTCACATTGAACTGGTTAGCTTCTGCCGGCAGCACGATTGACGAGTATTGCGCCTGGATATCCACATTCTGTGCCGAATGCGTCAGTTCGTCGATTTTGAAATTACCCGAATAGTTGAGCTTGATTTTACCCGTACCCCGGATCGTGCCGATTTTAGCACCTGAATAATCGATAGCAGCATCCAGATTCACGACATCGCCGATCGTCAACTCGCCATGCTTATTGCTCAGCCATACTTTCTTCGCCTGATCGAGCTTCACATTGGAATACTGGCAATCCAGCTTCCCACCGTCCATTTTGCCGATTTTAGCGCTGCCGAATTGCACGTCGATCATATTATCGGGGTTTTCGAGCAATGTGGCTATAAAGTTGCCATGCCTGGAGAATACGGTGAGCGGCGCGTAAAAGGAGGGGATATCGGTGTTCCCGAATTCGTTGCGTATCGTCAGGGCATTCTCTTTCGGCATATAGATCGTATAATCGATCTGGATGAAGTTCTTGTCGCCTTTGCTATTGTTCCAGCCGTTTTTGCCGAATTGGCTCCGGTCGATGCGGGTAGCGATACTGATGAGGTTCTTCACCCGCTTTTCATCGACGTTCACCGAGCTGAGATATTCTGCGGCACGGCTGTCGGAAGGCGCACTGGCGGTCACTACGATTTCTACTTTAATCTCTTCTTTCGCCCACAGGTTCACCTTCACGAGGCCAAACTGATTGTCAATTTCAAGGGCGTCGCTTTTTCTGACGTCGAACACCTTCACAATATTCCTTCGCTTCTCAACCAGTCCGTTCTGTTCTGACTCGTCGGGATTGACGGTTGCGCTGGCTACCTGTGGAAGTACGGCGATCGCACTAAATAACAGGAGCTTCGCTATTTTCTTTATCGTTATCATTTTTCACTTTGTTAATGCGTTGCAAAATTTCCAGTTGTTGGTTCAGCAGATCGACCTGTAATTGCAGGTTCTGAACCATTGCTTCTAGCAGTGCTTCCTGGTTAGGGGCGTTAGATAAGTTGGAACGGAGGTTTTTATAGCTCGATTCCAGACTTTCCAAATCAGCGGAGAAATCTTTGTACAACTCCGGATTGTTCCGGGCCAGTTTGATGATCTCCTCCCTTTTTTGGTCTATTGCAACATTGTATTGATTGAACTCGCGGGCATATGCGGGAACTTTCAGGGCCACGCGCGGATCACGGGTAATGCCGTATTCGTTATTGAGGTAAACCAGAAACCCGATTCCGAGCGCCAGGAATACCCCCGCGGCAATACGCCAGTCGAAATAAGGGTTATTCAGACGCCTGATTTTTTTTTTCGATTTCTCGGGTACTATCGGAATCTCGTTATGTAATTGGCTCTCAATCTGGCTCCATAAAGAATCCTGCGGTAAGAAAGTATCAAATCCATCCCTGTTATCACGCACAAACCGCTCCAATCGATCCTTTTTATCAGAAGAATTTTTCATAGATTAATTAACTTGTCAAGTGTAAATAATAGTCTCAAATCCGTAAGAGTTTAAGGTCAATATTGTAATTCGTGTTTTGCACAATCTAATTTTTAGTCATTTGTTGCGGTCCGCCGCGCGGTCAGGTATCGTCATTTTTTGTCATTTGTTGATTCTTTCCCATTTGACTATTTCCTGACCACACTTGACCACTTCCTGACTACATCTGACCGTTTCGCTACCGTACCAGCATCTCGGTCAATTTACGCTTCGCCCGCATATATTGCGTCCGGGAGGTCGTTTCGCTGATCCCGAGCACTTCGCCGATCTCTTCGTGGTCATAGCCTTCGAACAAATACAGGCTCAATACCACCCGGTAACCATCCGGCAATTTCTGTACCGCGTTGCGGACCCTTTCTATTTCGAGCGTCGTGTCGCTCTCATCCAGTCCGAAAGAATCCTCATTCCGGTCGCTTTGCTCCAAAGTCTCGTGGAATTCGTCGATTTCCACCCACTTTACCTTCCTGCTCCGCATGTGGTTGATAGCCTTGTTGACCACGATTTGCTTCAACCATGCCCCAAAAGTCGACTGCTGCCTGAACTGGTGAAGGTTCGTGAAAGCATCCACGAAGGCCTCCTGCAAAGCATCCTCAGCCTCTCCCAAATGGTTCAGTATCCGCATGCAGATGTTGAACATGGCTTTCGAGTAATGTTTATAAAGCTCGTACTGCGCTTTGCGCTCTCCGAGTTTACAACGCTCTACCAGTTCGACGTGCCGGTCGGGGTAAATTTGTGTTTTCAAGCAGAAGGTTTATATTTTGAACGTTCTGAATCAAAGACAACCCTTTCTGCGGCATGTTGCATTTGTTTTAAAAATTTTTTCAAAATGCCGCATACCGAACAAAGGGACATACCGTGTTGTTCTTAGTGAAAGGCGGGATTATCTTTGTGCTGCCAGATGCAATCTACCGATTTTTAGTACATGAAAACTTTCAATATCCCCGATTTTTACCGGAGCCGCATTATCACGCCGATCAAGGAGTTCCGCCGTAAAAACGACAAGCTGAAAAGGGATTTTTCGCCTACCGTGCTCGATTTCGGGCCGGTCCGCTTCCTGATCGCACGCCATTTCGGGTTTTGTTACGGAGTAGAGAATGCGATCGACATTGCATATAAGGCGATTGCGGAAAACCCGGGGAAGCGCATTTTTCTTTTGAGTGAAATGATCCATAATCCCGACGTGAACCGCGATCTGGTAGAGCGTGGCGTGCAGTTTATCATGGATACCAAAGGCAACCAGCTCATCGGCTGGGAAGAACTTACCGGCGAGGACATTGTGATTGTTCCCGCATTCGGAACGACGATTGAAAATCAGCAAAAGCTGTCGGAACTGGGCGTGAATGCGTACGTGTATGACACGACCTGCCCATTTGTGGAAAAAGTCTGGAACCGGGCCGCTCAGATTGGCGGGAAGGATTATACGATCGTAGTCCACGGAAAGCCGAACCACGAAGAAACCCGCGCTACATTCTCGCATAGCAAGGAGAATGCCCCGACGGTTGTCGTCGAAAATATGAAACAGGCAGAAGTCCTGGCGGAATATATGACTGGCAGCAGGCCCGCATCGCAGTTTTTTGATGATTTTAGAAACCAGTATTCCGAGGGCTTTGATCCGGAAAAGGATTTGCAGCGCATCGGTGTCGTGAACCAGACTACCATGCTGGCTTCCGATACACAGGGTATTGCAGATCATCTTAAAAATGTAATGATCAGGCATCATAACCTGCGCCCGGAGCAAGTGGAGAACCATTTCGCGAACACGCGCGACACATTATGCTACGCGACGAACGATAACCAGGATGCTACCTATGCATTGCTCACGCACGATGCGGACCTTGTTGTAGTTGCGGGCGGGTACAACAGTTCCAATACATCGCATTTGGTCGAGCTGTGTGAGCAGAAGTTTCCGACCTATTTTATCGAATCGGTTAATAAAATTCTTGACAGGCATTTGATCCGTCATTTCGACCTCCATAAAAAGGAGGAAATCGTGACTGAAAATTATATTCCCGAAAAAACGCCCGTGCGTATCATGCTCACATGCGGTGCGTCGTGCCCGGATGCGGTGGTGGAAGGAATTCTCCTGCGGCTGCTTTCATTTTTCGAAGGGGCAAAACCGATCGAGGAGGTAATGGAAGCCTTTTGAGATAAATATTGCCGCTAAATCTCACAGCGGCACCGTTGAATCATTTGAAAGAGGTTATTAAGAGCGAATTAACTTGTATAGTTTAATTTAGACGGATGGTTTGGTTACAAAAATCATCCGTTTTTTTATATCTTCTTTCCTATGAAAAAGACTGCCATCCTGAGTTCTTTTTACTTCCTTTTTTTTGTCTGGCTTTTTAGCAACTGCTCTTCCTTTAATGAAATCCGCGTGGCGGGTACCAACTTCACGGAAGAGGTCGGACAATCGCAAAACCTCGTATTTACATTCAATAAGGACCTCGTTTCGACGGCCGAGCTGAATAGCTGGGATTCGACGCAATATGTCACGTTTGAGCCCGCAGTTCGCGGCAAGTTCAAATGGACAGCCCCGAACGAGCTCGTGTTTTCGCCCGTCGCAGGATTTGGGGCCGCTACATCCTACAAAGCGGAGCTGACGGACCTGATCACGGAAAAAGCGGATAAGGAAAAGAAGTATAAACTTTCCAAAGACCCTATCGCTTTCCACACACCTTATTTGCAGCTCGTGGAAACCGAAAGCTGGTGGACATTATCGCAGGAAACGGGCCGGCAGGAAGCGCGGCTGAGGCTGCATTTCAACTACCCGGTGAATGGACAGAATGTGGCCGAAAAGTTGAAGCTTTTATCAGGAAGTCAACCATTGGATTACAGGGTGCTGCCGTCACAGGACGAATCTTCGGTGACGCTGGCATTTGCAAAGGTGGGAGCGGCGGATAATAATGAAACGCCCGTCAATATCGCGATCGACAAAGGCGTGAAGGTGCAGAATACTTCATACAGCAGCCAGGAAGCGCTTTCGAAGACAGTCAGTATTCCCTCGCCATTGCATCTGGAAGTGGTGGATATTAAAACGGGTTTTGAAAACAATACGGGCTACGCGCGGATCGTGACTACGCAGGAGCTTGACAAAGAAAGCATTGCTAACAGCTTTTCAATAAATCCCGAAGCGGCGTTGGAAACAGAACCTACTGAAAATGGCTTCATTCTTCGCGGTACTTTCAATGAAACGGAAACTTATGTACTGCAACTGAAACAATCGCTGAAAGGAGTTTTGGGACAGACGTTGGAAGAAGAAACTTCCCGCGACCTGTTTTTCGGTAAAATGCCTGCGGCGATCTCGTTTGCGAACAAAAAGGGGTTGTATTTGTCTTCCAAAAGTTCGAGAAATATCGGTGTGAATATCGTGAATGTACCCAAAGTACAGGTGCGCATTTCGAAGTTGTATGCCAATAATATCCTGCATTACATCCATAACAACCGTTGGAGCGATTACGCATACGTAGGCGACGACTGGCAGCCGACAGGTAATTTCAATTACAGCGACGACCGCGAAAGCCAGTTGAGCGACGTGATCGTCAACAAGATCGTCGAGACCGAAAACCTGTCCAAAAACAAAGGCGTATCGGCATTGAACATTGCATTGCCGGACGATAACAAGCGTCAGGGCGTATATCTGGTGGCCGTGAATTCAGAGGAAGAGGCTTATCTCGGGGCCACCAAGCTCGTCTCCATTTCCGATATCGGCCTCATTGCCAAGCAGGGGAAAGATGAGTTGTGGGTTTTTGCTAATTCGATCAAGACGAACGAACCGATCAAAGACCTCGAATTAACACTCGTAAGCTCAAATAACCAGACTGTACACACTATCAAAACGGACGGCGAAGGTGTTGCGCACGTAGAAAAACTCAGCGAAAAAGCGCCGGGCTTCAAAGTAGCGATGATTACCGCGAGTTCGGAAGACGATTTCAACTACCTGCTACTCGAAGATACGCAGGTGCTTACCTCCCGTTTCGATGTGGAAGGCTTGCGGGATAATGCATCGGGTTACCAGGTATTCATCTATGGCCAGCGCGATATCTACCGACCGGGGGAAACGATGCATTTCAACACGGTGTTGCGGACGCAGGACTGGAAAACGGCCGGAAAAGTGCCCCTGAAACTGCGGTTGCTAACGCCAAATGGCCGCGAGTTCAGAACCTGGCGCAAGACTACAAACGAACAAGGTGCCGTTGAATCCGAAATCCCGCTCGATGCCGGGGTACTGACGGGTACTTACATTCTCGAAGTTTACAATGCCAATGAGGTTCTGTTGGGTTCGCAGGCCGTGAGCGTGGAAGAATTCATGCCGGACCGTATTAAAGTGGATTTGACAGGTGCCGCCAAGGATTATGTCTCCGGCCAGAAAGTTTCGCTTACTGCCACCGCCACCAACCTGTTCGGCCCGCCCGCGAGCAACCGCACTTACGAAATGGATTTCCAGTTGCAGCGAAAAGGTTTTTCAGCCAAAGGATTTCCTGAATATACATTTGATATTCCTGCCGAAACTACTTTCGAACGCGATAGTCGCCAGGGTACGACCAACGAACAGGGCCAAGCCAATGAACAGTTTACGTTGCTATCGGCCATCCAGGACATTGGTGTGCTCGAAGGCAAGATTTATGTGACAGTTTTCGACGAAAACGGAAGGCCGGTTAACAGGTTACAACGTTTTGACGTGTATACGCAGCCGGTATTTTATGGTGTCCGCCTTCCTGATTCATATGTCGGCACCAACGCGCCTGTTCCGGTTGATATTGTAGGACTTACAAAGGACGGCGCGCTGAAAGCAGGCGCGGTTGCCAGTATCGAAGTGGTACGCCTCGAATATCAAACAGTTGTTGAAAAAAAATACGATCGCTTGCAGTACACCTCGCGTAAGAGTGAAAAACTGGTGTATTCCAATAAACTGACGCTCTCGGGCGGAAAAGGTACGTTCCGTTACGTGCCTACGGTCTCGGGTGAGTATGAGGTACGCGTGCGCCGTCCGGGCGCGGCCCATTACACGCTCGCGAATTTCTATGCATATGGCTACGGTTATACCCAGTACTCATCTTTCGAGGTGAGCAATGAAGGGCGGGTATTGATGGAAACCGATAAGGATCGATACAAAACCGGCGAATCGGCGAAGGTATTGTTCAAAACACCATTCGATGGCCGCTTGCTCGTGACGGTGGAACGTAATAATGTGCTGGAACAACATATTCTAACCACCGAGAAAAAAGCCGCCGAACTCACATTCAAAATCCAGGAAGAGCATTTGCCGAACGTGTTCGTCACCGCGACGCTCATCCGGCCGCTGGATGCTTCGGATATGCCGCTGACGGTAGCCCATGGCTTCCAGCCCATTCTGGTCGAAGATCCTGACCGGAAACTGAACGTCGCGATTACCGCCGTCGAAAAGTCGCGCTCGAAAATGAAGCAGCAGATCAAGATCAAAACGGAGCCGAATGCCGAGGTGACGCTGGCCGTGGTGGATGAAGGTATTTTACAGATCAAAAACTCCAAAACGCCGGATATTCACGGGCATTTTTACCAAAAACGGGCATTGGAAGTTTCCAGCCATGATTTATACGCCCAACTTTTCCCTGAACTGAGCATTTCAGGAACGTCCAGCTCGGGTGGTGACGGTTATGACCTGGAAAGAAGAATTAACCCACTCAGCAATGGCCGTACCGAGCTGGTATCGTTTTGGAGCGGCCAGTTGAAAGCGAATGGAAACGGTGATGTGATTTTCGATGTGAATATCCCCCAGTTCAGCGGCGATTTGCGCATTATGGCGGTGGCTTATAAGGACAATGCATTTGGCTCAGCAACTAAAAATATGAAAGTAGCCGACCCGATCGTGATCAGCGCCGGGCTGCCGCGTTTCCTGAGCCCGGGTGATGAGCTCGTGCTGCCGGTTAATATCAGCAATACCGAAGCCAAAGCCACTACCGCAACCGTTTCCGTGCAACTATCCGGTCCGTTGGCGGCAGGTGCTGCGCCGGTGACGCAAAGTATCACCGTACCGGCAGGAAAAGAAAGCCGTGCGGTGTTCGCGGTGAAAGCTGCCACGGCCATCGGCGTCGGTAAGGTAATTGTGAAAGTGAATGCATTTAAAGAAACTTTCATTCATCAGACGGAAATTACGGTTCGTCCTGCATCACCATTGTTGAAAACCAGCGCATCGGGGCTCATTGCAGGCGATAAGCAAGGCCAGATCGATTTGAGGTCGTCGTTTATTCCTGCTACGAGCAGTAGCCAGTTGGTGCTGAGCCGATCGCCGCTGGTGCAGGGTGGAGGAAAAGCATTATCGGCATTGCTGGGCTACCCTTATGGTTGTCTGGAACAAACGGTTTCCAAAGCTTTCCCGCAGATTTACTTCGCCGACCTCACGAAAGCGATGGCGGCGCCGGTTTATACGGTGAAGAGCGGCGAAAGCGATTTTAATCCGATGACCAACGTGCAGCAAGCCATTCGAAAGGTAGAATCCCAGCAACTCTTCAACGGAGGAATGGGCATGTGGCCGGGTGCGCAGCTCGAAGACTGGTGGGCCACCGCCTACGCCGTACATTTCCTGGAAGAAGCGCGTCGGGCGGGTTTTGAAGTAAATGCCAAAACCCTCAGCCGTGCCGTAGAATTCCTGACCGCGCAAAGCGGTACCACCGCGAACAGGGAAGTGATCATTGCCAGCACCAACAATGGACTAGCATACGAAGGTCAGCCGACAGGAACCCAAACCAAAAAGACCGTGGCGCGCCGCGAAGCCATTTATTCACTTTATGTACTGGCATTAAACGGGCACCCGAACCGCGCTTCGATGAATTATTATAAACAAAACCCGCATTTGCTTACGCAGGATGCCCAATACCTGCTCGCAGGTGCATTCCAGCTGGCGGGAGACACGCGGAGTTTCAATGCATTGCTGCCTAAAAAGTATGTTCCTGGGAGCGCCGGACATTACTACGACAATAGCTATTCATCACCGCTGCGGAATATGTCTCTGGTTTTGAATACATTAATTGAATCTGATCCTTCCAATGCACAAATCCCGGTTTTGGGACGACAGCTTTCGCAAGCCATTCAATCGGCTTCGTACCTGAATACGCAGGAAGCGGCATTTGCAGTGCTCGCTTTGGGCAAACTGGCGAAAAAGACAGCCAACTCCACGGTAACTGCCTCGGTATCTGCAAACGGCAAATCGCTAGGCCAGTTCTCGGGTAAGGAGTTGAAGATTTCCAAAGGTATTTTAAATCAGAAACTGACGGTTAAAACGCAGGGTAAGGGCGATCTGTACTGGTTCGCCCAGACCGACGGCATGTCGGCAACGGGCAACTACGTGGAAGAAGATCAGGGCATTAGTATCCGCCGCCAGTTCCTGACGCGTAATGGCCAGCCGACACAAAGTTTCCATCAAAACGACCTCGTGGTAGTGAAGCTGACACTTAGCAGCACCAACGGGCTACCTGTGGACGACATCGTGATTACCGATTTGCTGCCCGCAGGCTTTGAAATCGAAAATCCACGGATCACTGAGCCGCGCGATATGCCATGGATCACCAATGCGGCCATACCGAGGTTTTATGACATCCGCGACGATCGCATTCACTTCTTTACCGTTGCAGAAAGCCAGCCGAGGACATTCTATTACCAGGTTAGGGTTGTGGCCAAAGGTACATTCACGATCGGACCGGCCTCGGCAGATGCCATGTACCGGGGTGAATACCGCAGCTATTCGGGCGGCGGAAAAATTACGGTTGAATAAATCAAAAAGAGAAGCTACGCAAAATCAATCCACCGATGATGGCTCCCGCAATGGGGGCCACAACGGGGATCCAGCCGTAGCCCCAGTCGGAGCTGCCTTTGTTGGGAATAGGCAGAATGGCGTGGGCAATGCGCGGGCCCAGATCGCGTACGGGGTTGATGGCGTAACCCGTGGTGCCCCCGAGCGACAAGCCAATACTCCAAACGAGCATACCCACCAGGTAAGGGGCTACACCGGAAGGGATGCCGCCTTTTTCGGGATCGGAAGAACCGGCGTAGCCGATCGCGACGATGCCGACGATTAATATTACCGTTGCGATAAATTCACTCAGGAAATTTGCGCCGGTGCTTTTAATCGCCGGGCCGGTTGAAAAACAGGCCAGTTTGGCCCCGCCATCCTCGGTAGCTTTCCAATGCGGCAGATATTGCAACCACACGAGTACTGCGCCGAGAAATGCGCCTATGAGCTGCGCCGGAATGTAGGTCGCAACAAAGCTGTAATCGTTTTTAAGGACTGCAAAGCCCACAGTTACCGCCGGATTGAGGTGCGCCGCAGCGCTACCGAATGCATTGGCCGTGAACACACCGAACATTACGGCAAATGCCCATCCAGCCGTTATCACGATCCAGCCACCGCTCTCGCCCTTCGTTTTTTTCAGTACTACATTGGCGACTACGCCATTGCCTAATAAGATGAGGACCATTGTTCCGACTAATTCTCCAATGAAAGGCGATGGCTGCATGGGGTATGTATAATCAAGGTTAGTTAACGAATATGCGAATAGTTTTATAATTTCTATTTCCAATCCCAAAAAGAATTTTTCATTCTCGTTTTACCATTTTAGGACCATGAATTCTGCTAACTTTGCCTGATAATCAATTTTTGTATTGAAAATCATGTCATTAAATCAGCTTACGGCGATCTCTCCGGTTGATGGCCGTTATTACAAACAAGTATCTGAACTTTCGGCCTATTTCTCGGAATATGCCCTGATTTACTACCGGGTGTATGTGGAAATCGAATATTTCATTGCACTCTGCGAAATTCCCCTTCCACAGCTATCAGAATTTGACAAGAAAAAATATGCGTCGCTGCGCAAAATCTATGAAGATTTCAGCGAGGCCGACGCCCTGCATATAAAGGACATCGAAAAAGTAACCAACCACGATGTCAAGGCTGTTGAGTACTTTATTAAGGAGCAGTTCGAGAAGCTGGGCATCGAATCTTACCAGGAATTCATCCACTTCGGCCTCACTTCACAGGATATCAACAACACGGCGATCCCGCTTTCGCTGAAAGATGCGATGGAACGCCAGGTCAAGCCTTTGTTTCGCCAGGTACTTTTTGTATTGAAAAGAATGTCGATCGAGTGGAAGAACGTGCCGATGCTCGCATTCACACACGGCCAACCTGCGTCGCCTACACGTGTGGGCAAAGAGTTCCTGGTTTTTGTGGAGCGTTTGGAGCGCCAGCTTGAAATGCTCGATAAAATCCCGCATTCAGCGAAATTCGGCGGTGCTACGGGTAACTTCAATGCCCACCATGTAGCTTACCCGAAACAGGACTGGATGGCATTCGGCCACCATTTTGTCGAAGGTTTGGGGTTGAAAAGAAGTCGCCATACGACGCAGATCGAGCATTACGACAACCTGGCCGCTACTTTCGACTGTCTGAAACGCCTGAACACGATCCTCACGGACCTTAACCGGGACATGTGGACGTACATTTCAATGGGTTATTTCAAACAGAAGATCAAGGCCGGCGAAGTAGGATCATCGGCCATGCCGCATAAAGTGAACCCGATCGATTTCGAAAACTCCGAAGGTAACCTCGGCCTCGCATCGGCATTGTTCGAGCATTTTGCGTCCAAACTGCCCGTTTCCCGCCTGCAACGCGACCTTACCGACTCGACGGTACTCCGCAACATCGGCGTACCTATTGCGCATTTGGCCATTGCCCTGAACTCCCTTTTGAAAGGCCTGGGCAAAGTGGAGCTGAACGGTGAGGTACTGAAAGCGGAACTGGAAGAAAACTGGGCGGTTGTGTCCGAGGCAATCCAGACGATCCTACGCCGCGAAAGCTACCCGAAACCTTACGAGGCATTGAAAGAGCTGACGCGCACCAACGAAAAAATCACCCACGACTCCATTTCACGTTTCATCGAAACACTGGACGTGTCTGAAAAAATACGGGAAGAACTTCGCGCATTGAGCCCGTTCAACTACCTGGGCGTTGTAGAAGAGACATTCTAAGTCAAACCCCCAGTTCATCCCTGATCTTCTCCTGCCACTCGCGCGGGAGAAGATCCATTAAATCCACATCACAGAGCGTCGCGATGCGGCAATAGTGCTCCATTTCAATTTTGGTGGTGCCGGTTTCCCATTTGTGGTAACCCACCTGGGAAACACCGAGCAAATGGGACATTTGCCTCTGTGATAGTCCATTGTGTTTGCGGTAGCTGAGCAGGATTTGCGAAATAAGCATGGTGTCGGTTTAAAGCGTGAAATGCTTCGAACCGGAGCGAGGCGTTGTGGGGGTATGAGGGACGTTTGTAGTAGTAATGAGTGAATGAGTGAATGAGTGAATAGGGTATATATTCACTCATTCACTCATTCACTCATTCAAAATTAATAAATTACCCGCATTTGGACGAGCCGCAATCCTTGCAAGTCAAACAACCCTCCTGATACAGCAAATTCGTCGAGCCGCAGTTCTGACATTTCTGTTTGGCTGCTTCGGTGCCGTCGGGGATGTAACGTTTCAATGCGCGGGCAACGCCGGCTTTCCAGGTGTTGATCGCCTCGTCGAGTTGTAAACTGCTGATCAGGTCTACCACTTTCTCGATGGGCATTCCGTGACGCAATGTGCTGGAAATCAGCTTGGCATAGTTCCAGTATTCCGGATTGAATTTGTAGGACAATCCTTCAATAGTCGTTTTATAGCCGCGGGTGTTTTTGTACTGAAAATCATAACGCGAGCTGCCGTCGGCTTCCCGGTTTTTGATAATCAATCCTTCATTCACCCAGCGCGGAATCAGAATGCCATCCTCATCATCCGCGAAACCGGTGAAAATCTCGTACGGACGACCGTCAATCAGGCCGATGAATGCGATCCATTTGTCTTTTTTATTCTGAAAACGTACCACGTCGGCTTCGAGCGTCTGCGGTCGTTCGGTCGGGAACGGGGTTGGAGTACCTTCCTGTGGTTCTTCTTTTTTCTCGGTATTGGCGATCAATACACCGGAACGGGAGCCATCGCGGTACACGGTGACACCTTTGCAGCCTGCTTTCCAGGCTTCCATGTAGCATTCGCCCACAAGTTCCTCGGTCACATCATTCGGCATGTTGATGGTCACGCTGATCGAGTGATCGACCCATTGCTGAATAGCGCCCTGCATTTTTACCTTTTTGAGGTAATCCACATCGTTGGAAGTGGCTTTATAGTAAGGCGATTTTTTAACCAGTTCGTCGAGGTCTTTCTGCGCGTAATTTTTGGTGGTATCAAAGCCATTCACCTCCATCCATTCCTTAAAACGGTGGTGGAAAACGACATATTCTTCCCACGAATCGCCTACCTCGTCCACGAAATCCACCCGCACGTCCTTATCGTTCGGATTGACCTTTCTTCTTCGCTTATAAACCGGAAGGAAAACCGGCTCGATACCCGACGTGGTTTGCGACATTAAGCTCGTCGTTCCAGTCGGCGCAATCGTCAGCAATGCAATGTTGCGGCGACCATATTCGAGCATTTCATAGTAAAGTTGCGCGTCGGCTTCTTTGAGGCGGTTGATGAACGGATTGTTTTTCTCCCTTTCCGAATCGAAAATCGTGAACGGGCCACGCTCTTTCGCCGTATGAACCGATCCGCGATAAGCTTCCAATGCAACGGTTTTGTGGATCTCCACTGCAAATGCATTGCCCTCGTCGCTTCCGTAACGCAATCCTAATGCCGCCAGCATATCGCCTTCCGCGGTGATACCGATGCCTGTACGGCGGCCTTCTTTCGCTTTGGTCTGGATATTCAGCCAGAGGTTGCGCTCCACGCGTTTTACTTCGGCGTCTTCGGGATCTTCGTCAATTTTTTGCAGGATCGCATCGATTTTTTCGAGTTCCAGGTCGATAATATCGTCCATCATGCGCTGTGCCGCGGCAATATGCTTTTTGAACAGCTCCCAGTTAAATTTGGCTTTGCTCGTAAACGCATCTTCTACGTACGAGAACAGGTTAATGGCCAGCAAACGGCAGGAATCGTATGCGCAAAGCGGGATTTCACCGCAAGGATTGGTCGAAATAGTCTGGTAACCAAGGTCGGCGTAGCAATCCGGTACCGATTCGCGGGTAATAGTGTCCCAGAACAAAATACCCGGCTCGGCCGACTGCCAGGCATTGTGCACGATTTTCTTCCAAAGCGCCGTCGCGTCGATGTCCTTGATATGCGAAGGATTAGCGCTTTTGACCGGATATTGCTGGCGATAGGTTGTTCCTGCATCCACCGCTTTCATAAACTCGTCATCGATCCGCACCGAAACATTGGCGCCGGTAACCTTGCCTTGCTCCATTTTGGCGTCGATGAAGCTCTCGGAATCGGGATGTTTGATGGAAACCGAAAGCATCAATGCGCCCCTGCGGCCGTCCTGCGCCACTTCGCGGGTGGAATTGGAGAAACGTTCCATAAACGGCACAATACCCGTCGATGTCAGCGCCGAGTTCTTCACCGGCGAGCCTTTCGGGCGGATATGCGACAAGTCGTGCCCCACGCCGCCACGACGCTTCATGAGTTGCACCTGCTCCTGATCGATCTTCATAATGCCGCCGTACGAGTCGGATTCGCCATTGTTGCCGATTACGAAGCAGTTCGAAAGCGAGGCAATCTGGTAGGGATTACCAATGCCCGTCATCGGGCTGCCTTGCGGGATAATGTATTTGAAATCCCTGATCAGATCGAAAATCTCGCCTTCACTCAATGGATTCGGATAGCGTTGCTCGATGCGCGCGATCTCCGATGCGATCCGGTGGTGCATATCGTCCGGTGTCGCTTCATAGATCGCTCCGAACGAATCTTTCAAGGCATATTTATTCACCCAGACACGGGCAGCGAGGTCGTCGCCCTTGAAATATTCCAGCGACGCCTGAAAGGCTTCGTCACTGGTGTAGGTTCTTTCTGATTGTGAAGATTTTATGGATTCCATTAGGTGGTATCAGAGGTTTTTTGAAGAAGTTGAGAATTTCAAATGTACATGTTTTGGAATTTAAATGAAAGGTAATATTGAAAAAAGTTTACAAATAAATTATTATAAAATACTGTATTTCAATACATTAAAATTTTACATTTTTTAAAAAGTGTGCAAATTTTTGTTTGACTTGAAAAATCACTTTTAAAAAATTTTACAAAAAAATACCGGCTCAGTAAAGGAGCCGGCAATTTCTAATTACTATGGCGAAATTTAATCTTAAGTCGTTGGCACGATTACCTTTCTGATCAGAATTGGATTGAATGTTGCTCGATCAGCGCAGGCCATGCGGCTAGTTCAGGAATGCCCGGCTTGCGCTTGCCGAAGAACTGGTTGAACATCACGCCGTCTTTGTCGATGAGTTCGATGCCGGTCACAATGCCGTCTTCGGTAGGCTTTCTTACCACCCAGGCCTCGTCTATCGCATCCTCACGCAAATGCAGGTTGAATTCAGGATCCATCACATTCAGCCAAGGGCCCATCACGAAGATCTTTTTGATCGGCCCGGTATGGATTTGAATGCAGTTTGGATTCGAAACAAAAACCATAATGGGCAGTTCCGTCTCCGAAATCGCATCGAAAAGCGGTTTCATGCTCTCTGGCTTGATACGGTGCGCGTAACCTTCCGGCGCATTGCGCAATGCCTGCTTTCTGGATAGGTTGTGCTTGCGCAGCAGCGTGAAAAAGTCGTGGGTATCTTTCAATGCAAGCCATTCTTCCTGGAATGCGGCTTTATCGAGACCCGCCGCTTCCTCGGGCTCGGCCACCTTTTCTTTTTTCTCGCTTACAAACAGGTTCACGTCCTGGTCGGCGGCGAGGTATTTGGTAACCAATGCGTCGTAGGCCTCCTTATTGCTTTTGTCCGTCAGGTAAATTTTATGTGCCGCCTCGCCGAAACTGTTGAAGAATTGCAAGCTGAAACGCTCGTTTTCCGAAACGGCAAAGCCGAATTTCCAGTCGCCCAGGAACAGGCGGAGGTCGATATCCTCGCCCAGCACGAGGCCGACGTGGTTATTGAACGATATTTTCTCATACACACCCTTGCGCTCGTGCACGACGTGGTCGTTACGCGTGAGCGCCATCACGTGCCCGAGCGAGCCCACTTCCTTGATCAGCTCCCTGAAATCACCGTCGAGCAGCTGCACATGGGTTCCAAGACCGGTAGCGAGGAGTTCCGCCTCCGACGTGCCGAGTGCCTTGGCGTCGTCGCGGATGCGTGATTTCGGGTTGGCGAGCTTGTACTCTGCCCAGCGTTCTTTCAATTCAGTTCTGTCCGGTGAAAGGGTTGACTTCATCTTTGGGTATTTTAATAGTTACAAATCAGGGTAAATTGTACGAAACGGGTGCCACCTGTGGCACTATAACCGGGTAGGGCGTCATTTCCGACTGGATAATATGCACCGGCAGCCCGAAAGCTTCCTGAATGGCCTGTTCGGTCAGCACGTTTTCGGGCAAACCGATGCCGTGCATGCATCCGCCTTTGAGCATCAGCACGCGGTCGGCATATTGTAATGCCTGGTTCAGGTCGTGGATCACGGCAATGACCGCGAAATTTTTGCGGGTAAGTTCTTTGGCTAATCTAAATGTCTCATACTGATGCAGCAGATCCATTCCGGTAGTAGGTTCGTCGAGCAGGAGCAGGCCGTTTTCAATCTCCCACACCTGTGCGAGCGCGCGGGCAAGCTGCACGCGCTGCTGTTCGCCGCCGGATAATGTCGGGTAAAGACGACCCTTCAAATGTCCGATACCCACTTTTTTAAGACACATATCCACGATCGCGAGGTCGCGTTGCGTAGGATCGGCATCGTAAAACGGGTAGCGACCCATCAGCACGATCTCCTGTGAGGTAAACGAAAGCGTGATATTGTTTTGCTGGGACAATACCGTCCGTTTGGTGGCGAGCTCTTTCAGTTTGTACTTCCGGAGATCGCGGTCGTGGAAAAGTACCGAGCCGGAGGTAGCGCCCAATTCGGCGGAAAGAAGCTTGATCAATGTCGACTTCCCGGCCCCGTTGGCCCCTACAACCGCCCAGAATTCCCCCGGTCTGATCGAAAAACTGACATTTTCCAGCAGTTTCCGGCCTCTGACTTCAAATCCGGCATTCCGTACCTCCATCATAGCCGCTTCCGTTTTTGTTCCCACAAAATATAAATGAAAAACGGCGTACCGAGCATGCCCGTCAGAATGCCGATCGGGAGTTCCGACGGCGCCACGATCGTGCGGGAGAGGGTGTCGGCCAATGTGAGCACGATAGCACCCGCAAAAGCCGATCCGATAATCAATGTCCGGTGGTTTGGGCCGAACAACGTGCGTATAATGTGGGGTACTATCAGTCCTACAAAGCCAATGCTCCCGGCCACGGCCACGGAAGCGCCAACACCCAGCGTCGCGAGGATAATTACCTGGCGTTTCAGTGATTTCATGTTAACACCGAGGCTGGCCGCCTGGCTTTCACCAAGCACGAGCAGGTTCAATGCTTTTGATAAATAGGGCATGAAAATAAGTGATATGCCTACGAAGGGTCCCACGGCCATTACCGACGTCCAGTTAGCGCCGCCCAGGCTGCCCAGGTTCCAGAAAGTAATGTTTCGTAGCTGGGCATCGTCGGCAAGGTAGGTCATCAGCCCGGTCATCGCGCCTACAAATGCATTAATCGCGATCCCGCAGAGCAGCAACGTTGCCACACCGCCTTCACTGGTAATTTTGGAGAGCTGATAAACAAGGAGCGTCGTGCAGGCAGCTCCCAGGAAAGAGACGAACGAAATGCCGTACGCGCCTGCAAGCTCGCTCAGCATTCCGAAGTATTTAACGTTGAGCATAATGACGAAAACGGCAAAAAGCGAAGCGCCCGAGGTAACGCCGATGAGCGTGGCGTCGGCGATGGGATTTCGGAAAAGCCCTTGCAGGGATGCGCCGCCGATCCCCAATGCGGCGCCTATGAGCACCGCGAGGCACACCCGCGGCAGGCGGATAATCCAGAAAACGATCGATTTCTGCTCTTCGACCTGCGTTTCGGAAATCCAGCCGAATTTAAATGCGATGATCTGCCAGAGCTCGCTCACGGAGATCGATAATGCACCGGTGCAGGCTGCCAAGACGCAGCACGCAAGCAGTATCGCTCCGAGAATCCACACCATTTTAGCCATCGAAGAAGGCAAAATGTGTTTCTGGAAGCTTTCTGCTTTCGTGCTTTCGTGCTCGGTTACCGTTTCTGTCAGCAT
Source organism: Dyadobacter sp. SG02 (assembly GCF_900109045.1). Lineage (GTDB taxonomy): Bacteria > Bacteroidota > Bacteroidia > Cytophagales > Spirosomataceae > Dyadobacter. The sequence goes on along the minus strand of NZ_FNYL01000016.1, from coordinate 20,723 downwards.
TGCTCCTTATTTTACTTTTTGGGAAAGTTCAATAGCTGCTTTGCCGAGCCGCGGACCGAAGCCGGTGAGGAACTGCCCGTCCATCGTGACGATCTTGCGGTTCCTGCCCGCATTGGTATTGGCCACACCGGGTATTTTCAGCAACCCGTCCATGCCTTCGAGGCTTTCGAGTCCGCTGGAAAACAATACGAGCACATCCGGGTTGGCGGCGATAAGGGATTCCGCGGTAAGGGGTTTAAATTCTGTAAAACCGCTTACCGCATTCTTATGTCCGGCCAATGCGAACATTTTATCGAGCGAAGTGCCTGTGCCCGAAACCATTAATGTGCCTGTTCCGCGTGCGTAAATGAAGAGTAATTTCCTGGGGCTGACCGGCGCTGGGATCTTTGCCAGATCGGCCTGTAATGCTTTCACCATTTTCTCGGCCTGAGCAGTTGCATTGAAATAGGCGCCTACTTCGCGAATGAGCGTGATAGCGCCCTCTTTGGAATACTCATGCTTGAACTCGACCAGCTTTTTGCCGCTGCTGTTCAGTTGTTTCACCACAGCAGGCGATAACATGCTCTGGTTGGTATAAATGATCACATCGGGGTTCAATGCCAGAATGCCTTCGGCCGCAATGGTGCGGTTATGGCCGATTTTCGTGATTTTTTCAAGAGAAGCCGGGTACGTGCTGGTTACGTCCACGCCCACGATCTGTTTTTCCAGGCCAAGCCCGACCAGGATTTCACTCAACGTCCCGTTCGCCGACACGATCCGGAGCGCTTTGGCATAACCGGAAGCCGTCGTGGTCAGGATGAATATTAAACAAATATAAATTTTCGAAACTGACTGCATTTCAGGGTTTTACTTTTTATAGGAAAATATTTTATCCACTTCCAAAACCAGTAACGCCTCCTGGAACATCGTGCGGATCTCCTCCAACTCGGTGTTGTCGAAAGAGAGCATGAAGTTCGGGATGGGCGAGGGTAACAAATGCGTTTTGCCGTTGGGAAGCGTCTCACCGAGGCTCTGGATATGGTATTCGTCATACAGAATGGATTGGAAGCCCTTCAAGCCATCTTCGGTGAAAACAAAAATCACATTGCCGTAGGCGAAATTGAAATGCGTGCAGCAATGGCACTGCCCGATATACCCCTTGGCCGTGTGGCTCAAAATCCGTAACGAATTGTATGAATGCGAATCCTCGTGCATAGCCTCTTAATGATCATCGATGTGAATGCCCACCATTTGTCTGAGGCAAATATATGGCATTAATTTAGACCAAGTATAAATAGTTGATAAAAATTTAGTTCTGCCTTCCCGGAATCGTCTGGCAGACTTCTTATTATTGTAAATTGATGAGTTGCCCAACTGACTGTGGGTGACGCCCGATCCGAACCATTTCATTCCTATACCTGAACGCCCTTGAAAAAGCTTGTTACCAACCTGACCTTCTGGGTCCTTACCGCCATTACGGCCGGCGCGCTGCTGGGCCACTATCTCCCCGACAAGGCGGTAGAAATGAAGATTCTCGGCGAAGGTTTCATTTCCGTAGTCAAGCTTTTTATCAATCCCATTATCTTCCTGACCATCACGCTGGGCATTGTAGGAATGGGTGATTTGAAAAAGGTAGGGAAGGTAGGTGCCAAAGCATTACTGTATTTCGAAGTCGTAACCACGCTTGCGTTGCTAGTGGGGATTATCGTTGCCAACATCATCCGCCCGGGTCACGGCGTTGTTACGGATACGTTGGAAAAAGGGGATATCTCCAAATACGCCGGAAAAGCGCACGATTTCAGCTGGCTACAATTTTTCTTCGATAACATCACCTTGCAGGTGCTGCTCTTCGCGCTTGTTTTCGGCTCGGTACTGAGCCGCATTGAAGCCAAGCAGCGCATTGTGGACGGGCTGAATTTTATATCCAAATATGTCTTCAAGGCGCTGCACCTCGTCATGATCTTCGCGCCTATCGGTGCATTCGGGGGAATGGCATTCACGATTGGTAAATACGGCATTCACACGCTGCTGCCACTCGCCAAGCTCATGGGGACGGTTTACGCCACCATGGCCGTCTTTATTTTCGGTGTTTTGGGGTTGATCTTGCGGACTTACAAGATCAGCCTGTGGCGCTTTTTGAAGTACATCCGGGAAGAGCTGCTGATCGTGCTCGGTACGTCTTCTTCCGAAGCCGGCTTGCCTTCATTAATGGCCAAACTGGAACGAATGGGTTGCTCGAAACCGGTCGTAGGGCTCGTGGTGCCAGCGGGCTATTCGTTCAACCTCGACGGAACAACCATTTACCTCTCCATGGCGACGATCTTCCTCGCGCAGGTTTTTAATGTGCATTTGAATATCGGCCAGATATTCTCGCTGATCGGGATATTGATGGTCACCTCCAAAGGCGCCGCGGGCGTAACAGGTAGCGGTTTCGTCGTGCTCGCCTCGACATTGACGGCCATTAAGGTCATCCCCGTCGAAGGGCTGGCACTTCTTCTCGGCGTAGACCGTTTCATGTCAGAAGCCCGCGCGATCACGAATTTCATCGGCAACGGCGTCGCCACCATCTGGCTCGCCAACAACGAAAAAGAGTTCGACCGCAGCAAAATGGAATACGCATTCCGGAATATTCAGGAGACGGAGAATGTGGTGACGGATAATCTGAGCGACGTTACGCAGCCGGAGCAGACTAAATTATAAATTTGATTTTTTAAACAAAGTACCTCTTATATGTCCAATCAGAAAACACTTCATATACCTACCCGGGCGAAACGGCCTTTTATCGGGGAAGAATTTGATTTGAAGAAATGGGATGATGTTCAGCCATTCTTCGAAAATTTGAAAAACAGGGAGATCAACTCGCTGGAAGATTTGAAACAATGGTTCTCGGACCGCAGCGAGATCGAGTCGTACCTCTCGGAAAACTTTGCGTGGCGTTACATCCGCCAGACTTGCGACACCGCAAATACAGGTCTGATCAACGCATTACAATTCTTTATCACTGAAATCCAGCCGAAACTGGCCGAATACGGTAATGCGCTCGACAAAAAGATCGTCGATAACCCATTCCTCAGCGAATTGACGGAACCAGGTTTCGCGGTCACATTGCGGGGAATGAAGAAGGCGATCGAGATTTTCCGTGAGGAAAATATCCCGGTTATCACCGAAATGCAGACCGAGGAGCGCAAGTACGGCGCTATCGCTGGCGCGATGACCGTTACGCTCGACGGCGAGGAAATGACCTTGCAACGCGCAGCGGACCGACTGCAATCTACCGACCGTAATGTGCGGGAAGAAGCGTGGCGGGCGATTGCCGGGCGCCGGTACGACGACCACGAAAAGCTGGACGACCTGCTGAACAAGCTCGTAACGCTGCGCGATACCGTTGGTCGCAATGCCGGTTTCAGCAACTACCGCGATTACATGTTCGCGGCAATGGGCCGTTTCGATTACACGCCCCAGGATTGTTTCAACTTCCACGGCTCCGTGAAAAAGGCGGTTGTGCCGATTTTGAACGAAATGGCGGCTGAACGCAAAGCTGCATTGGCGGTAGACGCGCTTCGCCCGTGGGATACGAAGGTCGATCCGAAGGGGTTACCGCCTTTGAAACCGTTTGAAACCGGCGAAGAGCTGCTGGACAAGACGATCCGCGCATTCTCGCGCCTCGATCCGTTTCTGGGCGACTGCCTCCGCATCATGAAAACGATGAAGCACCTCGATCTCGAATCGCGGAAGGGCAAGGCGCCGGGCGGCTATAACTACCCGCTCGACGAAATTGGTGTTCCGTTTATCTTCATGAATGCGACTTCGAACCTGCGCGATATGGTCACGCTCCTGCACGAGGGCGGGCACGCGGTACACTCGCTCGTGACGCGCGACCTGGCGCTGAACTCGTTCAAACACACGCCTTCGGAAGTGGCCGAGCTGGCTTCGATGTCGATGGAATTGATCACGATGGATTTCTGGGACGAATTCTTTGAGAATGAAGAAGACCTGAAACGTGCCAAAATCACGCATCTGGAATCCATTATTGAAACATTGCCCTGGGTAGCGACGGTCGATAAGTTCCAGCACTGGATGTACGAGAACCCGCAGCATACGCCGGAGCAACGCACCGAGGCGTGGGTACGCATTTACGAGGAGTTTACGGACACGGTAATCGACTGGTCGACGTTGGAAAACTTCAAAAAATACCTGTGGCAGCGTCAGTTGCACATTTATGAAGTCCCGTTCTATTACATTGAATACGGCATTGCGCAACTCGGCGCGATCGGTGTCTGGAAAAACTATCGCGAGAACCCCGCAGCCGGCTTGAAGGGCTACCTCGACGCATTGAAGCTGGGTTACACCGCGACGATCGGTGAAATTTACCAGGCGGCCAATATCCCGTTCGATTTCTCGGAGCGGCATATCGCTGAGCTGATGCAGTTTGTACGCGACGAATTGGCCGAATTAAAAAAATAATATTTCAGCCGTCCGCAATTTGGTGGTTATGAAATTGGCGGTTATTTTTGCGCACAATACTATGAACGATCAAAGAAATGAAATTCAATAAAATAGTTGCTTTTGTTGCGTGTGTGGTGCTTCTTTCTTCTTGTGAATACCAAAAGTATAACCACAAGGACCAGAAAGATCTGAATGCCGGTAACGAGTGGGTTTACGGCGTGAGCCCTGATTCCCTGCCACGTCAGATGTCATTCAAGTATGAGGCGAAGCCTGAGCTCGATGCCCGTGTAAACGATATCCGCGCGAAACTTTACGGTGGTAAAATTCCTAGCTCGCTGGTGAAAGAATAGCAGCCATTCATTGAGAAAATATACGAGATATCCCCACCAAATGGGGATATCTTTTTTTTGTCCGCCTTTTCCGGATATTGAACAATTTTAATATTGCATTACGCGTATTATCCTTCTGGATTCTGCCCATTGACTAAGTGAAGTTGTGACGATTGAACATTTTTAATTTACTTTACGTATTCGAGGCAGGGCGAAGCCGAAATTTTAGATAGAAATAAGCGATTAAAAAGTATTCAAAACATGAACATAGCTTTGGTCACCGGCTCCGCCGGACTAATTGGAAGTGAATCGGTTGCTTTTTTGGCTGGCAAGTTTGACCTGGTCATCGGAGTAGACAACAACCTTCGTCAATACTTCTTCGGTGCGGATGGAAATACTGAGTGGAACCGTAACCGTATCGAGGAGGCTTTTGGTAACTACAAGCACTATTCTGCGGACATCCGCGAAGTAAGCCAGCTCGAACCGATCTTCAAAGAGTACGGAACAGATATTAAAATGATCGTTCACGCGGCAGCGCAGCCAAGCCACGACTGGGCGGCACGCGAGCCGTTCACCGATTTCGGTGTGAATGCGGTAGGTACATTGAATATGTTGGAAATGACCCGTCTGCATGCACCCGAGGCTGTATTCATTTTTACTTCTACCAACAAGGTGTATGGCGATAACCCTAATTACCTGCCATTGGTAGAGCTCGAAACACGTTGGGAAATCGATGAAAATCACCCATATTTTGAGAATGGTATCGACGAAAACCACAGCATCGACCATACGAAACACTCGATCTTCGGCGCTTCCAAAGTGGCTGCCGACATTATGGTGCAGGAATATGGCCGTTATTTCGGCATGAAAACGGCAGTTTTCCGTGGAGGATGCCTTACCGGCCCTAATCACTCCGGCGCGCAGCTGCACGGCTTCCTGGCTTACCTGATGAAATGTGCCATTACCGGAACGCATTACACGATCTTCGGTTACAAAGGCAAGCAGGTTCGGGACAATATCCACAGCCATGACCTGGTGAACATGTTCTGGCATTATTATCAAAACCCGCGCCCAGGCGAAGTTTACAACGCCGGCGGCGGCCGTTTTGCCAACTGCTCGATGCTCGAAGCGATCGCATTGTGCGAGCAGATTACCGGAAACAAACTTTCTTACTCATACTCGGAAACGAACCGTATCGGCGACCACATCTGGTACGTGAGCGACCTTTCGAAATTCAAGTCGCATTACCCGGACTGGAACTGGGAATACGGCCTGACAGAAACGCTTACGCAGATCCACGACGGAATCTCGTCGCGACTAGGAGTAAAAACGGTCTAAATCACATTCAAAGCCTCCGGAACCACCTTCCGGAGGCTTTGGTAACTCTCTCCCATGCCAGAAAATTACGTCATTATTATACCCCAATTCAATGACTGGGAGGCACTGAATCTGCTGATTCAAAAGATTAATGCGGATTTAAATACCCCGATCCTTCAAAATACGACGCTGCTTATCGTCGACGATTGTTCTTCCCGCTCAAGAACCGAGCCTTTTGCCGCTTTTGGCGGAAAAGAGCTGAAAGTGTTGAAGCTGTACCGCAACCTAGGTCATCAGAAAGCGATTGCAATAGGGCTTTCGTATGTGGCCGAACATATGCAGACCGACAAGGTGATCGTGATGGACGCGGATGGAGAGGACGCGCCGGGAGATATCAACAAGCTGGCAGCGAGGTCGATAGAGGAGCCTGACAAGATCATTTTCGCTGAGCGCAACAAGCGTACCGAGGGCTTCCTGTTCCGGTTTTTTTATGTGATTTACAAATATGTTTTCAAACTGCTGACAGGCAAGGTGATCACTTTCGGCAATTTCAGCCTGGTGCCGCAAAGCCGTTTGCAGAACCTCGTTCGGGTTTCGGAAATCTGGAACAACTATCCGGGCGGCGTGATCAAATCCCGCATTCCATACGATTCTGTACTCACCAACCGTGCCAAAAGGCTGGCCGGAGAGAGTAAGATGAACTTCGTTTCGCTCGTACTACACGGTTTGAGCGCCATTTCGGTGATGGTCGATACGACGGCGGTGCGCATTCTGATTTTCTCGATCTTCATGTCGGCCGTTGCGATCGGGTTCATATTCTTTATTCTTTTCCTGAAACTGATCGGAAATGCCACGCCGGGCTGGGCGTCGACATTGGGCAGTACGCTCATGATCCTCATGCTGCAATCCTTCCTGATTTCGCTGTTTCTGGTGTTTATGGTGCTGCAATACCGTTCGCAGCAGCATTTTATCCCTGCCGTTCATTACCGCGATTTTGTCGAGAAAGTAGAGTCTTTTAGCTAATCGTATGTTCAGTTTCGACAATTCTCCTCCTGTATACTGGTTTATCGGCTACCTGCTGGCTGGGATTGTCATTTTTGCTTCACAATATCGGTCACTGTCCACAAAGGCATACTTGTCATTGGGCGTTCTGCTGCTTGTATTCATGCGGCTGCCCGTGATCGTTTTCAACCGGGAGCTTAATCAGGACGAGAGCCAGATGCTGAGTCATGCGATAACGCTTTTGCAAGACCCGGTGTATTGGCGTTCGGTCGATGGAACTACGATTGGACCGCTGGATAATTACCTGCTCGTTCTCCCTAAACTGCTCGGTTTTCAGATTGATTACAGTTCCGCCCGTTTTATGGGGCTGCTTTGTGTGGCAGGCTCGTGGCTGTTACTGTTTTCGGCATTGAAAAACTGGTTCGGCATAACCATAGCACGCGGCGTTTCCGTTGTTCCGCTGCTTCTGGTCGCATTCACGCAGGAAATCGATTTCGTGCATTATTCGAGCGAGCAGCTTCCGGTACTGCTGCTGGCATTTTGTGTATTCCAACTTTCCCGTCTCGATCCCAAAACGATGCCTTCCGCGGGTGGGCTGTATTTCCTGGGATTGGCGGCAGGAGCGGTGCCTTTTAGCAAATTGCAGGCTGTGCCGATTGTCGCGGTCATTGTTTTGTCCGCATTTTGGGTTTTATTCAGCCGTTTTAGAAGATATGGAGAGTTTAAATCGGCTATTGCATTGGTATTGGGCGGGCTTACCGTGCCGCTTTTTTTTCTTGCATTCACATTGTCGTTCGGCGTTTTCGACGACCTGATCGACTTTTACGTGCTCGGTAATGCGATTTACGCGGGCGGAGCCACGTTTGCGGATATTCCTTCGCAACTCTACAAAATCATCGTATTATCGACTGACTTCCAATTTTTCAGCCTTGCGCTGATCATTCCGATGGCGATTGGCCTGGTGCGGATAGTAAGGCTTTATGTGCCCGGTAAAATGGATTTCCATGTGCCATTTACCATCCTTTTTCTGATTCTGGCGAGCGTCTACGCCGTGACCAAGTCGGGTAATGATTTTATCCATTACCTCAATTTCTGCATTATCCCCTGGACTTTGCTGGCCGCCTATGGCTTTTCAGCTGTCGAGAGCTGGTCGCTGGCATTTCCGGCGATCATTATCGCGTGGTTTGGCGGCTACGACGCGCTGCACTATGTGAAAGAGCGCCGGTTGAATGCATTCGATTCGGTGGGTAAAACGACATTGCAGCGAAGCCCGGTAGTGACGGAGATTCTGAAGCGCAAAAAAGAAGGCGATTTTATGGCTGTGTGGGGTTGGAATTGCTCCTATTACGTGGAAGCGCAGCTTGCCGAAGGAACCGCCGAAAACCATTCCGAACGCTCTATTTTCGAGCATCCTATGCGCGAGACCTACCGCAGGCGCTACATGTCCGATCTCGCCCGCACCAGACCTGCGTTTGTCGTGGACGCGGTGGGGAAGAACAGCCATTGGGTACAGGACAAAAAAACTCAGGGCATCGAAAGCTACCCTGAGTTAAATCAATATATCCGTAATCACTACACTTTACTTGGCGAGTATGACGATGTGCGGCTCTATATCCGCAACGGCCGGAGGTAAGCAGCCTTCGCCGTGGCCCTACGATAGAATGTCCGTCGAGGCAGCGTTTTCAGCTTGCAACAGATCGCTCAGCGTGGTTTTGTCGAGTACTGCGAGGTTGGCATCCCGCCATCTTTCCAGCACGGTGCGGAGGCTGCAAGTTTCTTCGTCCTTACAGTCGTCGCATTTGCCGTAAAAGAACATCGAAACGCATAGCGCAGGCGCAATAGGGCCGTCGATGATCCGCAGTACTTTGGAGAAGTTCACCTCTCCGGGAGGGACGCGCAGCAGGTAGCCGCCGCCTTTTCCTTTCTGGCTTTGTAATACGCCGTTGTTCCGTAAGTCGAGCAGGATCGCTTCCAGGAATTTTTTCGGAATCTTCTCTTTTTCAGCAATGTAAGAGATTAATACCGGTCCTTTTCCGTATTGTTCTGCGAGGACTTTGAGGGCCTTCAGCGCGTATTTAGCTTTTTTCGAAATCATTGTTGATCAAATGTACATTTGGGGTCAGCAAGCGTAAAGATGAACCAGTTTTGGCGAATATTTGCTTTGACCAGTTCTAAATTTCGGATTTTTAAACAAATATCCTATCCAACAGAACATAAATCGGTGAAACAATAATTCCCGTATCAGTTTCTGGGCGGTTTGCCGCCATTCAAAAGCCCCTGCATTCTTTCCAAAGTCTTTTTCTCCCCGCACAGAGAAAGGAACGCCTCCCTTTCCAGGTCGATCAGATACTGTTCCGAAACGAGCTGCGGGTAGCTCAGATCGCCGCCGTTGATCACATAAGCGAGCTTGCCCGCGATTTTGGCGTCGTGATCGGTGATATAATTGGCGAGGCGCATTTGGGTAATACCTGCCAGGAACAATGCAATGCCCGTTTTACCTTGTACTTTAATGTCGTAACGCGGTTTGGGTTGGGTATAACCGTTTTCGGCAAGGTCTATCGCCGCCTGTTTCGCTTCCGCGATCAGTCGCGAACGGTTGAGTACGATCTGGTCTTTGTCCTGCAAGTAATTCATCGCCCTCGCCTCGTGCGCGGATGTGGACACCTTCGCCTGCGCAATGTTCATGAATGCATTTTGCAGGATATTCAGTTCGGGATCGCCGGCCTGGTACATATCCGAGCAGCGCAGCGCCATTTCCTTGGTACCGCCGCCCGCCGGGATCAATCCCACTCCGAATTCGACCAGGCCGATGTAAGTTTCCGCGTGCGCCACCACCTTATCCGCGTGAAGTGTGAGCTCGCATCCGCCCCCAAGCGCGAGCGTGTGAGGCGCTACCACCACGGGTACCGAAGAGTACCGCGCCCGCATCATGGTTTGCTGGAACTGCGAAATCACCAGATTAATCTCGTCAAACTCCTGCTCGACGGCATACATAAACAGCATGGCGAGGTTAGCTCCCGCAGAAAATGCCTCCACAGCCTCGTTACCAATCACCAACCCGCGAAAATCCTTTTCCGCAAGGCTAATGCTTTTCTGAATACCCTCGATCACCTCCGAGCCCATGGTATTCATTTTGGATTTGAATTCCAGGTTCAGAATGCCGTCACCGATGTCGTACACATTCGCTCCCGCGTTTTTCCACACAATATTGTTGGAAAGATTGCTAAGCAAAATGAAGCTGTCCTGGCCGGGGATCTTCTTGTAAGATTTAGATGGAATATCATAATATAGCGTCTTGCCATGCTCGACCTTATAGAACGACTCATTACCTGCCGCGAGCATTTCGTAAACCCATTCGGCCGGTTTCAGATCCAGCGATTCCATGATCGCCAGCATATTTTTCACGCCGATGGCGTCCCAGGTTTCGAAAAGGCCATATTGCCAGCCGAAACCAGCCGTAATAGCCTGGTCGATGCGGAATATCTCGTCGGAAATTTCGGGAATGCGGAATGTGGCGTATTTGAAAACGTCGGCAAATGTTTTTCTGTAAAAATCGCCCGCCTTGTCCTTGCCCGCAACGAGCGCGCCGAAACGTTTATACACGTCGCTGATATTCTTGGTGCCTTCGAGCGTGTCGAATTTGACCTTACCCGACGGTACATATTCCAGCGTTTTGAAGTCCAGCGCCAGAATCACCGACTTGCCTTTTTCGTCTTTGATTTTTTTATAAAAACCCTGACCGGTTTTATCGCCCAGCCATTTGTTGTCAAACAGCTTTTGCATGATTTCGGGCAGTACAAATGCATCGCGCGATTCGTCCTTTCCTTCGCCGGAAGCGTAAAGGTTATTAGCCACGTGAACGGTCGTATCAAGCCCTACCACATCCGAAAGCCGGTAGGTACCCGATTTTGGCCTTCCGGCAACCGGGCCGGTCAGTTTATCCACTTCATCCACACTCAGCCCCATTTCTTCGGCCACGCGGATGGTTTGGATCAATGCGTAAATGCCCAGGCGGTTGGCGATGAAGCCCGGCGTGTCTTTGCATAGCACCGTTGTTTTGCCCAAAAACAGCTCGCCGTAATGCATCAGGAAATCCACCACGCCCTGATCGGTATCGGCTGTCGGGATGATTTCAAGCAGTCGCAGGTAGCGCGGTGGGTTGAAGAAGTGCGTTCCTGCGAAATTCTTGCGGAAATCCTCGCTACGGCCCTCCGCCATTAGATGGATCGGGATACCGGAAGTATTGGAGGTTACGAGCGTACCCGGCTTACGGAGCGCGTCCACTTTTTCGTAAAGGCTTTTCTTGATATCCAGCCTTTCGACGACTACCTCTATTACCCAGTCGTAATGCTTAATGTCCGCGAGGTTATCGTCGAAGTTGCCGAGCTTGATCCGTGATGCGAATGCGGGGCTGTACAACGACGCCGGAGTTGCTTTGAGCGTCGCCTGGAACGAGTCGTTCACAATCCGGTTGCGGAACGCGGGGTGATCGGTGGTGAGGCCTTTCGCTTTTTCGGCGTCGGTAAGATCTTTCGGCACAATGTCCAGCAAAAGCACTTCAACGCCTATATTGGCAAAATGGCACGCAATGCGCGAGCCCATAATGCCTGAACCAAGAACAGCTACTTTACGAATGGAACGATTCATTTTTACTAAGGTTGGTTTTCAGGATGGGATTAGTGGTAATCAGAGATCTTCGGTGATTTCGCCCGCTTTCAGTTTCTGGTTTTCTTCTTCCACCAATCGGTTTATATCTTTAATGACATCGAAAAACACGACGAGCTTATCGAGCGGTATCTTGTCGCGGATCATCGTATTGAAGGAGATCACGCCCTCGCGAGCGAGCTCGCGTTTTTCCTTACCCAATTCGGTGAGCACAATGCGGACGAAGCGCTTGTCGTCTTTACTCACTTCCCGGCGGATCAGGCCTTTTTCTTCGAGGGTTTTAAGCATCCGCACGAGGCTCCGCGGCTCCATGCCTAGTAATGGCGCTATTTTCGTGGCTGGCGTGCCGTGTTCGATGTCGATATTCAGCAGGACATACCCGACGGCCATCGTCGTGTCAAAACGGGCGGCATAGGCATTGTACATCCGCGATATGGAATGCCAGGCCCATTTGATCTGGAAATCGATTGTTTTTTCCTTGCGCATCGTTTCAAAAAGCTATTGGTATCAGGTAATGCCCTTATCACAAATGTAAGCAAAGTGCCTACTATTATGCAAGCATACTAATTTGCGACCAATAAAAAACACACCGCCCCAAAATGTGACGGTGTGCCGCTGTATTTTTTGCTGATTACTTCTCGCTGATAAGCTTGTCCATCAAGGTATTGAAATCGGCCACGAACTCGTCGTAATAATGGCCGGTGCCCGGGCCGTTGAAGCCGGTATGGATCTCGCGGACTTTACCGTGCTTGTCGATAAAAATGGTGGTCGGGTAAGACATTACCTTGTTGAGCATCGGCAAAGCCTTGGCCGTAGACGCATCAGAACTGGTGCCGGCCAGTACGACCGGGTAGTCAATGCCAAAACGGCTCACCATCCGGTCAATTTTCGGATTGGCGATCTCAGGTTTGTCGGTGCGCTCGAAAGACAAGCCTACGATCTCGATACCGCGTTTTTTATTCTTTTTATACCACGGAGCGAGGTAGTTGGTCTCGTCCATACAGTTGGGGCACCACGAACCCATGATCTGGATAATGACCGGCTTACCCGCGAAACGCGGATCTTTGAGCGTCCAGGTTTTGCCTTTGGTATCCTTCAATTCAAAATCCACGCTTTCGAAGCCTGGTTTGAGGAAGGTCATTTTGGTGGCATCCGGCAGCTTGGCGTTCGCGTCGGGTTTCGCGGTCCAGGTTTTGAATGCTTTCACGCCCGACCACTGGTTGCCGCTCAATGAGCCATCGGGCTGAAAACCTGCTTTGAAAAGCATCGCAAATGAGCCGTCGAACGTGGATAAATAGAGGCTGTCGCCGTTCACGCTGCCGGTCAGGAAACGGTAATCGCCGGTGGGCGTCAGGAATGAACCGGTTACGTCGGTACCTTGCTGCGTGAAGTTTCCTACCGCAATGGTTTCGTCGCCTGTGGCCGGGTTTTTAAAGGTGGTGGCCCATTTGCCGCTCACATTACGGCTGCTTTTGGCTTCGCCTTTTTTGAAAAACTTATAATTTTCTCCCTGCTCCGCTTCAAAAGGCAATGAGCCGGCCACCACGCCGTTGGCATAGCGGTAATACGTACCTTTCAGTTCGTCGCCGCTGGATTTGGCGATGATTTTGGCATCGAACATCATCATCGGGATCACGAGCGAGTCGTTCTGGAAATAGCTGCTGTCCATTTTGAGCTTTTCCGTTCCGTTAATGATGTGGACAGTGAGCGTTTTACCATCGGGATTTTGCGCAATATCGAGTATGAGGGGCAGTTTCTGCTTATCGCGGGTCAATGTCGCGCGCCAGATGCCCGATTTTACGGGTGTGTCGGAGAATGCTGGAAAACTCGTTGAGAAGATCAAAGATGAAAGTATTCCAAACAATAACAGGAGTCTCATATTCAATTTATTGGTGTTGAAAGACATTAGTGGTGTTAAAATTAATTCCCTGCGCGGGCATGATTCCTACGCTTGAAAATTGCTAAGTTTGTAACTGCCGCTTTGCCGGAAATAGTTCCTCAGTACATTGCTTTTAACAAATGGATTCGTCTAGTACCTACCACGTTCCCGTCATGTTGTCCGAGTGTCTGGAAGGCCTTCAAATACAGCCTGATGGCATTTATGTCGACGTTACTTTCGGTGGCGGCGGGCATTCCCGGGCCATTCTGGAAAAATTGACCACCGGCCGGCTGCTGGTATTCGATCAGGACCCCGACGCGGTCGCTAATGCGCTGGAATTCAAGGATGATGAACGTTTTACATTCATCCCTGCCAATTTCAGGCATTTGAAACGCTACCTTAAACTGAACAAAGCGCCGCAGGTGAACGGTATCCTGGCCGACCTGGGCGTTTCGTCGCACCAGATCAACACGCCCGAGCGGGGGTTTTCTACACGCTTTGACGCGGACCTGGACATGCGAATGAACCCCAATACCGAGAAAACAGCCCGGGAGGTGCTCAAAACACGCTCGGCAGGGGAATTGCAACGCATTCTGGGTATGTACGGAGAAGTGACCAATGCCCGCACCGCCGCGGAGGCGATCATCGCTGCCAGATACAATACGCCCATCGAAACCGTTAATGACCTGAAAAGCATTCTCATGCGCTACGCACCCAAGCACCGCGAAAACAAGTATTTCGCACAGGTGTTCCAGGCATTGCGGATCGAGGTGAATGACGAACTGGCGGTACTCGAAGAGTTCCTCACGCAGGTACCCGAGGTGCTTACGCCCGACGGTAGGCTTGTGGTAATGTCGTACCATTCGCTGGAAGACAGGCTGGTAAAAAATTACATTCAGAAAGGGAAATTTTACGGAGAAGTCGAAAAGGACTTTTATGGAAACGAGCTCAAACCGCTGAAAAGCGTGACACGCAAGCCCATCGAAGCGACTGCGGAAGAAGTAGCCGTAAACCCGCGCGCCAGAAGCGCGAAGTTGCGGATTGCGGAAAAAGCCTGATGGTACCGGGGGATGTTGTCAGGTGTAGTCAAGTGTTGTCAAGTGTTGTCAAGTGTTGCCAGGCGTAGTCAGTCATGGTCGAACGCTGTCAGAAGTGAATGACCACTTCACGACAACACCTGCCATTCCTGACAACAAATGACCACCTCCTGACAACAAATGACAACCTCCTGACAAAACCTAGTCGTCCAAATACTTAACGTAACGTTACACATGGCAGAAAATAGAAGAAAGCCCAAAGTTACGCCGCCTAAACCGCCCAAACGGAAGCGGGAATATTCGCTATTCAACTGGCTGAACAAGTTTTTGCCGCTCGACAAGGTTTTTGGCGAGAAGTTGCCGGGACAGGAAGAGCGTTTGCCGGTGAAGTACTTTTACTATTTCGGCTGGGTGATCATATTGCTCGTCGCGTACGAACGGATCGGGTTTCAGTCGGAGGATTATGTGAGGAAAAGCATTAAGCTCAAAAAGGAGGTCGACGATCTGAAAGCGGAATACACCTCTATTCACGCCGAATACGAGCGGGCCGGGAAGCAGTCGGTGGTGGTGGAAAAAGTACAGGCCCAGGGATTGGTCGAGAACCTTATCCCACCGAAGAAAATCATTTTAAAAGAAGACGAAGAATAAGCCGTTTTTTTCTCAACGCCTCATGAAAAACGAAGTCGAAAGCGGTCAGAACAATAAAAAAGCGCTGATCAACCGGGCCCGTTTGGTCGGCTGGATGCTGTTTTTGCTGGCGATCATGGTTTTTGCCAAGCTGATCCGGGTTCAGTATTACGATACTTTTAAGGGAAAAACCTGGGCCGAGTATTCGGAAAAGAACGACCTGAAACTGGACACGATCCCGGCCATGCGCGGGAACATCTACGCAAGCGACAATAGCCTGCTGGCAACGTCGTTGCCCTATTATTATGTAGGTTTTGATACAAAAGTCGCTGATTCGGCCTATTTCTATAACCATATCGACGAACTCGCGTCGCTACTCGCCAAGAATTTCAAAGAAAACACTGCCGAAGGCTACAAAAGCAAGATCATGCGCTACCGCGTGAGCAAAAGCAAACGGTACCTGCGCCTGAAAAGCAAGGAAATCACCCATTTGGAGCGTGAGCGGCTCAAAAAATGGCCGTTTTTTGCCAAAGACCGGAAAGGCGGCGGAGGCAAGTTCGAAACGATCTACAAGCGCTACAAACCATTCAGCCCGATGGCCGACCGCACCATCGGCGGCATCGACCCGAAAAGCGGGCGCGGGTATATTGGTCTGGAAGCCAGTTTTGACAAACAACTGGAAGGTCGGCCGGGTATCGGCTGGGTGGAAAAAGTGGAAGGCGGACTGAAAATCCCGGTCGGGGACGCATTGAATGTGCAGCCGGCAGCCGGAAGGGATATTTACACCACGCTGGATATGAACTATCAGGAGCGTACCGAAATCGCATTGCGCCGGAAGTTGCTGGAAATGGATGCGGATTTCGGTTCGGTGATTATTATGGAAGTTGCTACCGGCGAAATCAAAGCCATGGCGAACCTGACCAAGCGCGGCCCGGGTAAATATGAGGAGGTTTTCAACTATGCATTGGCAGGCAGTAACGATCCGGGTTCGACTTTCAAGCTGGCGACGATGATGGCCTTGCTGGAAGAAACCCATATGGACCCCGACCAGGTGATGGTCAACACAGGCAATGGCGCCATGAAGTTCCGTAACCACGTGATCCGCGACGCGCACCGCGGGGGATTTGGCACGATTACCGCCGCGCAGGTTTTGGAAAAATCGTCCAACATCGGCATTGTGCAGCTCATGCAGCGGTATTTTGCCAACAAGCCGGACAAATACCTGAGTTATCTCAAACAGTTCCACCTGAACCAGCCTACCGGCATTCACATGAAAGGCGAAAAGCCGCCATTGATCCGCGACCGGAAATCGAAGCAATGGAGCAGCTATTCGATGTATTTCATGGCGCACGGCTACGAAATGCAGATGACGCCTTTGCAAACGCTGGCATTCTACAATGCGGTAGCGAACAATGGCTACTGGGTGCGGCCGATGATCGTGCGTGAAATTCGCAATGCGGAGGAAATCGAAGACAAAATCCCGCCATATGTCGAAGAAAAGCCGATTTGCTCGCCTGAAACGATCCGGAAAGTGAAGAAAATGCTCGAAGGCGTGGTGAATGCGGGTTTAGCAAAACACATCAAAAGCGATTTGTACCAGATCGCCGGGAAAACCGGTACCGCGCGGAAGCTGATCAACGGGGTTTATACCGAGGGCAAAAACTACACCTCGTTTGCAGGCTATTTCCCGGCCGACAAGCCAAAATACAGCTGCATTGTGATTATCGATAATCCCAAAAGCACCGGCGCCGATTACACCCGGTACGCCGGAAGCGTGGCAGCGCCCGTTTTCAAGGAAGTAGCCGACCGGATTTACGCTTACGACGTAGCTATTCAAAAACCGGTAAGGGATTCGGTCCCCGAAAAATCGGAGGATGTGAAGTGGGCGGGAATGACCAACGATCTGAATGTGATCAGCAAGACGTTGAATATGACGCCTGCTCCGGATGAAAGCGAATATGCATCTGCGTCGCTCTACAAAAAAGGTAAAACGAAATGGAACCCGCGCGAGGTCGATTCCCGGGACGTACCGAACCTGCAAGGCATGTCGATGCGTGATGCATTGTATTTGATGGAGAACAAGGGTTTCAAAGTAACATTCAAAGGCTCGGGCAAGGTGGTGGAGCAATCGCTGCCGCCGGGTACCAATAAAACAGGAAGCAAGACAATCCTGCTTACATTACAATAATCCTTCAATGGAAAACGAACTAATTTTGAGCAGCCTGCTCGGCGAAGTGAAAGGAGCCATTATTCATGGTTATGCCGATGTCAAGGTCAAGAATATCATCCTGGATTCCAGAAAAGTACTACCCGGAAGCCTTTTTGTAGCATTGCGCGGCACGCAAGTAGACGGCCATCAGTTTATCCACACGGCAGCCGAGCTTGGCGCGACGGCCATTTTGTGTGAAGAACTGCCCGAAAGTGTTCGTGAGGATGTAACCTATATTCAAGTAGAGGATTCCGCCGCGGCTATGGGGCTCATCGCGGCCGCATTTTATGGATATCCATCCAAAAAAGTAAAGCTTGTGGGAGTGACCGGCACGAACGGCAAAACTTCGGTGGCCACCTTCCTTTTCCAGCTTTTCAGAGCATTGGGCTATCGTTGCGGTTTGCTTTCGACGGTCCAGAACCAGATCGAGGACGAAGTGATCCCTTCCACACACACCACGCCGGATGCCGTTGCATTGAATGCATTGCTCGCGCAGATGGCGGCACGCAATTGCAGCCACGTGTTTATGGAAGTGAGCTCGCATTCGGTGGCGCAGCACCGCATTACCGGTCTGCATTTCGCCGGGGGTATTTTTACCAACATTACCCACGACCACCTCGATTTTCACAAAACTTTCGATAATTATATCAAAGCCAAAAAGGGCTTTTTCGATGCATTGCCAAAGTCCGCATTCGCATTGGTGAATATCGACGACCGTCGTGGGACGGTGATGGTGCAGAATACCAAGGCGCGGGTCGAAACCTATTCGCTGCAAACACTCGCGACGTTCAAAGGAAAGATCATTTCCGACACGCTAGCGGGGATGCACATGGAGATCAATAACCAGGAAGTGTGGTTCCGTGTGATCGGCCGCTTTAATGCTTACAACCTGCTTTCAGTATATGGTGCAGCGGTGCTTTTGGGTGAAAAGGAAGAGGCTGTTTTAACAGAACTTTCGAACCTGAAAAGCCCTCCGGGACGCTTCGAACAATTCCATTCGGCAGACCATATCGTGGGCATTGTCGATTACGCACACACGCCCGACGCGCTCGAAAACGTGCTCGAAACGATCACGCATTTGCGGCAGGGCAATGAGCAGGTGGTGACCGTAGTAGGCTGCGGAGGCAACCGGGATGCCGAAAAGCGCCCGAAAATGGCCGAAATCGCTTGTCGGTACAGCAACCGCG
Source organism: Dyadobacter sp. SG02 (assembly GCF_900109045.1). Classification (GTDB taxonomy): domain Bacteria; phylum Bacteroidota; class Bacteroidia; order Cytophagales; family Spirosomataceae; genus Dyadobacter. The sequence continues at coordinate 2,046 of NZ_FNYL01000016.1, read as the reverse complement.
TGATCCTGACATCGGATAACCCGCGTTTCGAAGAACCGATGGACATTCTGGACCAGATGCGCAAAGGCGTACCGCCATTGGATTACAAAAAAACAACCGTGATCGAAGACCGCCACGAGGCCATTCTCAAAGCCGGTCTGGAAGCGGAGCCGGGCGACATTATCCTGATCGCCGGGAAGGGACACGAAAATTACCAGGATGTAAAAGGCGTAAAACACCATTTCGACGATAAAGAAGTGCTGATGGAAGTGTTCGCAAAGCGGGCAGGCAATTAAAAATCACTATGCTTTTGGCGTAGTCTATTAAAAAAACCAATTTTGCAGCCGTCATCCCAACACGCTTTTTCATGCTCTATTATCTCTTCGAATATTTAGACAAACAATTCAACATTCCCGGCGCCGGGGTATTCCAGTACATCTCGTTCAGGGCGCTGGGTGCGACGGTTTTGTCGCTGTTTATCGCCGCCGCCTACGGAAAGACGATCATCAATCTGCTCCGGAGAAAGCAAATGGGCGAGTCGATCCGCGACCTCGGGCTGGCCGGGCAAATGGAGAAAGCGGGAACGCCTACCATGGGTGGTTTCATCATCCTGGCGTCGCTGCTGATCCCCGTGTTGCTGTTTGCCAAATTGAGCAATGTGTATATCGTTCTGCTGCTCATTACAGCCCTTTGGACAGGTGGTATCGGGTTTTTGGATGATTATCTGAAAAAATTCAAGAACAATAAAGACGGATTGGCCGGGCGCTTTAAAATCGTCGGTCAGGTTGGTTTGGGTTTGATCGTAGGTATAACACTTTCTTTTAACGACAATGTCAAAATCCGCGTCTACGACCAGCCGGTACTCAGTTCCAGCCTGGGCGAAGTGCAGCGTTACCGGGACATTATCCATCCGACAGTAACGACGATCCCGTTTATTAAAAACAATGAGTTCGACTACCGGGCGTTGCTTTTCGGCTGGTTACCAGAAGAATATACGTGGGTGATTTACACCATCATCGCGATTTTTATCATCACGGCCATTTCTAACGGCGCCAACATTACCGACGGTATCGACGGTCTGGCGGCGGGCGTTTCGGGCATTATCGCACTCACACTTGGCGTACTGGCTTATTTATCGGGTAATACCAAATTCTCGCAGTACCTCAACATCATGTACATCCCGAACTCGGGGGAGCTGGTAATATTCTGTGCGGCATTCATAGGGGCCTGTGTCGGGTTTTTATGGTATAATGCGTACCCTGCGCAGGTGTTTATGGGTGATACGGGGAGTTTAATGCTCGGCGGGGTGATCGCGGTAGTCGCACTCGCGATCCGTAAGGAATGGCTGATCCCGGTGATGTGCGGTATTTTTATCGTCGAGAATGCGTCGGTAATTCTACAAGTCAGCTATTTTAAATACACCAAAAGAAAATATGGCGAAGGTCGAAGGATATTTCTGATGTCACCGCTGCACCATCATTACCAGAAGAAGGGTATCCACGAAGCCAAAATCGTGACGCGGTTCTGGATTGTCGGTATTATCCTGGCGATATTGACGCTGGCGACTTTGAAGTTGCGGTAGAAGGGGAAAGGGAAAAGGAAATAAAAAAGGAAAACAGTTGGGCGTAATCTCCGACTACGTCCGAGCGACAACTGGTCTCTGACCAGTAAGCAACATTAAAGCGACGTCGCACAGGCCGGTCAGAGACCGGCACTCACTCGAGCCCGTCTCAAATCATTTTTGGGACGGGCTTCTGTTTTAAATGGTTTACAAACGTGTTTTCCGATTGGTATAAGATTTTAGCGGCATGGGCAGTTCCTGAGCTAGATCAAGCCTATCTAAGCTGCCTTCTTCCTGATATTCTGTGCTATCGCAATCAATCCCCATTCGATCTCAACCTTTTGCTTGCCACGGAGCATGAACCGGCGAAAGTTGTGGTTATGCTTGATATTGCCGAAGACAGGTTCGACATCAAAGCACCGCTTTTTTCGTTTCTGGATTCCCTCTTCACTTTTCAGTAACTCGTCTGCCTGCTGTTTATGTCTTTCCAGGTCCACATTTACTTG
>NZ_FNYL01000012.1 GCF_900109045.1 Dyadobacter sp. SG02 | reverse complement strand
TGCCCATGTATTTCTAATGTCGTAATTAAAAATACAAAAAAGCCCTCGCTCTACATAGTAGAAAAAGGGCTTTTTGCTTTTGGGTCAGCCCCAACTTGTTTAATGCAAATTGTATTAAAGGAAAGGAATAAGTTGGGCGTAGTCTGCGACTACGTCCGAGCGTCACGCGGTCTCCGACCGCAACATGATCGAAAAACCATTACAGCAACCACTCCCAACAACAACTGACTAGCCCTGACCACAAATGACAACCCCTGACAACAACTGACTATCCCCTGACCACAAATGACAACCCCTGACCACTCCCAACAACAACCCACAAAATTTTTTGACCCAATAGGGTACCCTAAAACCCACCTCGCCCGTCTTCATCATAAATAGCCTGAAAATGGAGGACAAGAGATTCCTGGAAGAACTCGTCAGACGTTATGTTGCCAATGCGTTGAGCAGGGAGGAGCTGGATATTTTCTTCCGTTTGCTGGCCGAAGGGAAGCTGGAAGAGCCGCTTGCCAGGCAACTCGACGAGGAAGGTGCGATGGAAGCAGCAAATGTGAAACCGTTGCAAACCAAGCCTTGGATGGCAGTTTCGCGGACGTTCCGCATCGCGGCATCGGTACTGCTGGTGCTCACATTGTCGTTCTTTGTTTGGAAATATAATGCTTTCCGGCTCTTTGGAAATACGGTTGCGGTGACGACAGCCAAGGGCGAAAGGAAAGAAATACGGCTCCCGGATGGTTCTACGGTGTGGCTCAACGAATCGAGCAGCATGGAATATCCGAGGCATTTCGAAGAACACAAGAGGGAAGTGGTGTTGGTCGACGGCGAGGCGTATTTCGATATTAAGAGGGACGAGGCGAAGCCTTTCTTCGTGGAAGCGTCCGGTACGACGACCCGTGTGCTGGGGACGGCATTCAACATCCGGTCGTATCACTTTTTGAAAAGTATATTGGTGACCGTTACTCGCGGAAAGGTGGAAGTGCAGAAAGCCGAGGGCACCGACGGACCCGACAAAAAGATCCTTTTGCCCAACGAACAGGTTTCTTATGACGTAAAGACCCGCGAGATTAAAAAGGTGAATGTCAACAGCGCCAATGCAGTGGCATGGAAGGAAGGTAAGCTGCTCTTTGATAATGAGAGCTTTGCGAATGTGATTGCCATTCTGGAAAATAAATTCGATGTAAAGATCCTGGCAGAGGAATCGATACGGGAATACCATATGTCTGCCGAATTTGCCTCAACCGACTCCCTCCCGCACATACTCGACCTGCTATCCCTCGCCAACAACCTGGAATACCGCCTTGCAGACAATCAGATAACGCTTAGCAAAAAACGAAAATCCATTTGAACCCAGTGCCTATGTAATGAACGAACGCCTTTCAACGCAAAAAATCCGGCGAGCCGAAGCCCGCCGGACCGAGTGATAGTGAAAATCAGAACGTAACGCCAATCACTGACTGATCTTGCTATCCGGATGCTGGAATTCATGTTTCACGATTAACCCCAACTCATTCAAAGGTATGAAAAATTGTACCAGAAGTTTACTGTTCATTTACAAATGGACACGCCTGACCGCGTACTTCCTGCTTTTTGCGCTGCTGGTAACGTTACCCTCCGCCCGGGCGGCGGGCGATGCCAAACAGAGCCTTCAGGAAGTGACGATCGACCTTACGCTTCGTGACCGGAGCCTGAAAGAGGCATTCAACCTGATCAAGAAAAAGACGGGTTTTAAATTTGTGTACAATGAAGAGCTCGTGGCACCTTACCGGGTGAATATCGATGTGAGCCGCAAGCCGGTGGACGAGGTGCTCGACGAACTGCTGAGCCCGACGCGCCTTTCCTACCGAGAGCAGCGCGGCACGGTGGTGATCGTGGAGAAAGAGGCGAGAACGACCGGCCAGATCCAGAAAACCGAAATCCTGCTGGCGTCGCTCGTACGCCCGGCCGATCGTGAAATATCCGGCGTAGTGACCGACAACGACAACGGAGAGGCATTGCCCGGCGTGGCGGTGCTCGTAAAGGGCACCTCAACGGGTACTATTACTGATATGAATGGTAAATACATCATCAAGGTATCCGACTCTGGCGCGCCGGTGCTCGTGTTCTCGTACGTCGGGTACGTAGCGCAGGAGGTGGCAGTGGGTGGCCAGTCGGCGATCAGTATCAAGCTGGCTAGCAGTACCAAGCAGCTGAATGAACTAATGGTCGTAGGTTATGGCACGCAATCGAAAGAAGAATTTACCGGTTCGGCGGCGCGGGTTTCGGGCGATAAATTGAAGGATATGCCGGTGCAAAGCTTCGATCAGGGCCTGGCAGGCCGCGCTACGGGCGTGAGCATCGGCCAGCCCAACGGCGTACTGAACAACCCGCCCGTGATCCGTATCCGGGGTATCAACTCCATTTCGCTTAGTTCCTTTCCATTAATCGTGGTGGATGGTATTCCCATTAATACCGGCGATATTTCGGCCAACTCAACCGTAGCCAATAACCCGCTCGGGGATATTAACCCGGCGGATATCGAGTCGATCGATGTGCTCAAAGATGCGGCTTCGACATCCATTTACGGCTCGCGCGCAGCAGCCGGCGTGCTCCTGATCACGACCAAAAGCGGTAAAACCGGCAAGGCGAAAGTGACTTACGAAGGCTGGACCGGTATGACCAAAGCCACCCGCCTGCCCAAAATGCTGGACGCGCAGCAGTTTATGGATATTAAAAACGAAGGTGTGATGAATGCCAAGATCCTTGGGGGCAATGCGAACAACGATGCCGTGGCCTCGGCGCTTTTCTTTCCGATTGTCCAGGACGACGGCTCCATCGTGAACACTAACTGGTACGACAAGGTGTACCAAACGGGCGTTTCGCAAAACCACAGCATCAGCGTTTCCGGCGGCTCGGAATCGACGAAGTATTACTTTTCCACAAATTACAGCAATCAGAAAGGTATCCTGAAAACCAACCAGTTTACACGAAAAGCGGCCCGTTTCAATGTGGACCACAAGCTCAATTCGTGGCTGTCGTTTTCCGGAAATATCAATTATAACAACAGCCTGAATTCCTCGCCCAATACCGGCTCGCTGAGCGGTAATGCGTTCGGGCTCGTGGGCTCGGCGCGGCTTGCCTGGCTTTCCGCACCGAATGTGTACGCGGTGAACCCCGACGGCTCCTATAATGTAAGCTCGTCGAATACGCTGGGCATGGGCAACAACAAGGTGGCGAGCAACTTCTACAACCCGGTTCCTATGCTTGATTTGAATAAATATACTTCTGAAAATGACCGCATTATCGCCAATTTCGGTACGACGGTAAAGATTTTCAAAGGGCTGCAATACAAAATGAGCTACGCGATGGACCGTTTGAAAGTCGAGAACGTGAGCTTCAACAGCCCCGTCCACGGTCCGGGAAACTCGTCCAACGGGAGCGCGACCAACAGCAGTAGGCTGATCAGCAACTGGAACTGGACCAATACTTTGAACTACCAGACTACCATTGCCACCAATCACAATATTTCGTTGCTGGCCGGTTACGATGTGCAGAAATTTGCAACATCGGGCTGGGGTGCGACCCGCACGCAGCTTTCCGATCCGTTCTTCGACGAGTTTCAGGGTAGTTACGGGCAAATTTCGCCCACTGCGAATGTGTTGACGGAGAGTGCATTGGTTTCGGTATTCTCACGGTTTACGTATGATTTTAGCAAAAAATACTTTTTCACCCTGAACTACCGCCGCGACGGTAACTCGGCCCTGGGTAGCGGCAAGAAATACGGGAATTTCGGCGGTGTGTCGGCCGGATGGAGCATTTCGGAAGAAGAGTTTTACAAGCATTCCAAACTGGCCGACATCATGAGCAGCGTAAAACTCCGCGCGAGCTGGGGACGCGTGGGCAACTCGGGCGTGAGCGCATACGGCTCGCTCGCGTTGTACGAATCGAATCTCTACGCTGCCGTGCCGACCTGGAATTTCAGTCAGGGCGGTAACCCCGACCTGGGATGGGAAACGAGCAACCAGACCAACGTCGGAGCCGACGTCAGCTTCCTGAACGACCGCATTACGCTCGAAGCGACATACTATGCCAACAGCGTCAACGGGTTGATCCTCAATGTACCGCAATCTCCTTCGAAGGGTATCCCGAGCGATGCGATATTCATGAACATCGGCGCGATGTACAACCACGGGGTCGAGCTGGGCGTGAATGCCAACATTATCCGCAGAGGAAAACTGAGCTGGAATGCGAGTCTCAATTTTACCCATAATAAAAACAAGGTCACCGAGCTGTACGGGCAGGGTACCGAGCTGGTGGGTACCACTTCCACGGCAGCGGAAGCGACCAATATTACCCGCGTGGGCTATTCGGTAGGGAGCTTGTACGGGGCGAAAACGGATGGCGTGAATCCCGAAAACGGCCAACGCATCTTCATCAACAAGGCAGGCGATCGTGTGCAGTACAGCCACGTGGTACCTGCGGGGGGCAGCCGCTGGACTTATCTGGACGGCTCTCCCGCACCTGCTATCGCGGTGGACGATTACTACCTGCTCGGCAATGCGCTGCCGACCTATTACGGCGGTTTTATCAATAATGTCAAATACGGCCAATGGGACCTGGGCGTGAACTTCACTTACTCGGGCGGTAACCTCGTCATGAACGGTACCAAAGGCACCTGGCGCGACCAGCGCTTCTGGAACAATACCACCGAGGTGCTCGACCGCTGGACGACGCCGGGACAAGTGACCAACATCCCGCGCGTCGTGTATGGCGATTTGCTTTCCAATGGTTCTTCATGGCCGATTTCCGAAAATGCGGAGAAGGGCGATTTCCTGCGGTTACAATCGGTTTCGCTGGGTTACCGCGTGCCGGGAACGATCCTGAGCAGGTTGGGGCTGAGCTCTGTGCGGTTGTATGCGCAAGTTTTCAACGCATTCATCCTCACGAAATACACCGGTACCGACCCCGAGATTTCGGTCAATGGTAATTCCAACACGACCCCGGGTGTGGAGAAGAACTCCATCCCGCAGGGCCGCACATTCACATTTGGTTTAAACCTCGGTTTCTGATCATGAAAAATATCCTCAAAAACACTCCTGTGAAGCCTGTAAATACATTGCTGTTCCGGCTGGCCTGTATGGCTTTGCCCCTGACGGCCCTGATGACCGCATGCGATGAAAAGGAACTGTTGAACCCGGTGCCAAGCATTGCATTGCAGGATGCCTACATTTTCGACACGCCCGCCCGTGTGCTGGGGCAGGTGAATGGGCTATATGGCTCAATGAAAAACGGCGGCCTTTACGGCGGGCGTTACCTGATGCTGGCCGATATCCGGGGGGAAGAGTTTATCAACCGTACCCAGAATGTCTTTACGGGGTACGACGCGTGGAGCCATACCGTTACCTCGGGTTCCAATGACGCTTCCTCGGCATGGGGAACGTCTTATACGGCCATTAACTCTGCGAATTTGCTGATCGACGGACTGCCGAAGCATCCCGACGTGGTGGATGCCGCCACAGCCGCGCAGTACATCGCCGAAGCGAAATTCGTGCGTGCATTCTGCTATTTCGGGTTGATAACGCGCTACGCACAGCCTTATGTGAAGGACAAAGGCGCTTCCCCGGGCATTCCGCTGCGCTTGCAAGGCGAAAGCACGCCGGCCAATAACGACCTCGCGCGCAGCACCGTGGCGGAAGTGTACGCGCAAATCCTGAAAGACCTCGAGGACGCCGAGACCAACCTGCCCGGCAACTATTCGACAGCGCTGCTGAACACCACCCGTGCGCATAAGAACACAGCCATTGCATTGAAAACGAGAGTGTACCTGACAATGGGGGATTATGCCAATACGGTTGCTGAGGCGAAAAAAATCGTTTCCGATAATGCGCCGTTCAGTGCGCCTGCGGGTGTGAAGCACCAGTTGCAGTCCAATATTACCACCGTGTTTTTCACAGATTACACGACCACCGAGTCGATCTTCTCGATGCCGATGACCGCTCTGAACCTGGTAAGCGGCCAAAATTCGCTCGCTTATGAGTACAATCTCAATTTAGAATACAACCTCAACCCGACGGGCATCCTGGGCGAACCGACCTGGCCGGCTACCGATGTGCGCAAATCCGCGTTCACACGCGTTGCGGGCGGGCTTACGTATTTGAAAAAATACAACCAGACCAACCCCACGACCGATTACGTGCCGCTGCTCCGCTATTCCGAAGTGCTGCTGAACTATGCCGAAGCGCTTGCCAAAACCGGCGACCTCGCCAAAGCGGTAGAGCTCCTGAAAGCCGTACGCCTGCGTTCCGATGCAACCTATGCATTCCCGGCGGCCGACATCGCCACAGCCGATGCATTGTTGAAAACGATCTGGACGGAACGGCGCATCGAGTTCCTGGGAGAAGGCCTGCGCTCGAACGACCTGCTGCGAAACCTGCTTACCATCCCGGCCAAAGGCAGCGGCGGGCTTTCGGCACCGTCCATTGCACCCTCGCAACCCGAGTACATTTTCCCGATCCCGAATGCGGAATTGTCAACTAATAAACTGATCTAGTACCGGGGGCTTCGACTGCGCTCAGCCTGACAATGCTTGTGTCAAGCTGACAATGGTTGTGTCAGGCTGACAATGGTTGTGTCAGGCTGAGCGCAGTCGAAGCCCCGGTGCAAAAACGAACGATCTCATGAAACGATACAAATGCTTAACCAAATGGCTGGCAGTGCTGGCCTTGCTTCCCGGCCTCGCAAACGCCCAAACCAAACTCACGCCCGCCAAAATCGACGCGCTTAAAACGGAACTCGCCAAAGACATCGACGGCCAGAAGAAATTCACGCAGGAAATGGTGGATATGATTTTCAGCTTCGGCGAGCTGGGTTTTCAGGAAGTCGAAACGTCGAAGTACCTGACGGATATCTTGAAAAAGAATGGCTTCACGATCGAGCAGGGCATTTCCGGCATCCCTACCGCCTGGACGGCCAAATGGGGCTCGGGTAAACCGGTGATTGCCGTCGGCAGTGACATCGATTGTATTCCAAAAGCTTCGCAAAAACCGGGCGTGGCGTATCACGATCCGATCATCGAAGGCGCACCAGGTCACGGTGAGGGGCACAATTCGGGCCAGCCGCTGAATGTGACGGCCGTATTGGCACTGAAAAAAATCATGGAACGAGAGAAGATCCCCGGTACCATTATGCTTTGGCCCGGTGTGGCGGAAGAGCAGCTGGCTACGAAGGCCTATTTTGTCCGGGATGGCTATTTCAAAGACGTGGACGCCTGTATTTTCACGCACGTGAGCAGCAACCTGGGTACTTCCTATGGCGATGGTGGCGGCAATGGCATGATCTCTGTCCGTTTCGATTTTGAAGGACAGGCCTCGCACGCAGGCGGGGCGCCCTGGCGAGGGAAGAGCGCACTGGATGCTGTGGAACTGATGAATATCGGCTGGAATTACCACCGCGAGCACATGGAAACCACCCAACGGTCGCATTATGTGATCACCGACGGGGGCGACCAGCCCAATGTGGTGCCTTCCAAAGCGTCGGTATGGTACTATTTCCGCGAGCGGAGCTACCCCAAGATCACGCAGATGTACAAGGACGGCATCCGCATTGCCGAAGCCGCCGCTAAAATGACCGAGACCAAAATGACCTACGAAGTGCTCGGCAGCGCCTGGCCGGGGCATATGAACCAGCCCATTGCCGAGGCGATGTACGAGAATATCAAAAGTGTGGGCCTGCCGCAATGGACCGGGGAAGACCAGAAACTGGCCCGCGCATTGCAGAAAGAAGTGGGAAGCCCTGCTACCGGCTTCGGCGGCGAACGCGCTAACGACGGTTTAAGCACTTCCCTGAGTCAATTAAGAAAACCGATGGCGACAGCCTCGTCAGGCGGGGGAGGGTCGGATGATATTGCGGACATTTCCTGGAATTTGCCGACAATTGTCCTTGGTTACCCGGCCAACATTCCCGGATTGCCCGGACATCACTGGGCCAATGCCATTGCGATGGCGACGCCCATTGCGCACAAAGGCGTTACCGCCGGTGCCAAAGCGGAGGCGATGACGCTGCTCGACCTTTTCGTAAAACCCGAAATCCTGACCAATGCCTGGAAATATTTCAACGAGGTACAAACCAAGGATACGAAATACACGGCCCTCATTTCCAAAACCGATAAACCGGCGGTGCATCTCAACAAGAAGATCATGGAGGAATTCCGGCCGGAAATGAAGAAATATTATTACGATCCTGCCAAATATCCCACGTACCTGGAACAGTTAGGTATTAAATACCCGACGGTAAAAGAGGAAGGGAGTTCAGGTACAGGAAAATAGGTCAACATTTAAACATTTCCAGATATGCTTTTAAAAACAAATGGTTTGTTCCGGAAAATGCGGCATTGGGGAATGGGCTGTGCCGCAGCTGCAATGCTGGCTTTGCCGTTGGAAACAGTGGCGCAGGTAAAAATGAATGCTGCCAAAATCGATGCGCTGAAAACGGAAATGGCCAAAGAGATCGACAGCCAGCAGAAATTCACCCAGGAAATGGTCGATATGGTATTCAGTTTCGGCGAGCTGGGTTTTCAGGAGGTGGAGACTTCGAAATACCTGACGGATATTTTAAAGAAAAACGGGTTTACGATCGAGCAGGGCATAGCGGGCATTCCTACCGCCTGGACGGCCAAATGGGGCTCGGGCAAGCCGGTAATCGCCGTGGGCAGTGATATTGATTGCATTCCAAAGGCTTCACAGAAACCCGGCGTCGCCTACCACGACCCCATTATCGACGGTGCCCCGGGTCACGGCGAGGGCCATAACTCGGGCCAGCCGCTGAATATTACCGCCGTGTTGGCATTGAAAAAGATCATGGAACGCGAAAAGATACCGGGTACCATCATGCTCTGGCCGGGCGTGGCCGAGGAGCAGCTGGGTACCAAGGCCTATTATGTACGTGATGGTTTTTTCAAAGGCGTGGATGCCTGTATTTTCACCCATGTGGCGAATAACCTCTCGGTTTCGTACGGCGACGGCGGGAACAACGGAATGGTGTCGGTGCAGTTCAACTTCGAAGGCCAAGCCTCCCATGCGGGTGCGGCGCCCTGGCGCGGGAAGAGCGCGCTCGACGCCGTGGAACTGATGAATATCGGCTGGAACTTCCACCGCGAGCATATGGAAACGACCCAGCGGTCGCATTATGTGATCAAGGACGGCGGCGACCAACCCAATGTGGTGCCTTCGAAGGCATCGGTATGGTACTACTTCCGCGAACGGACGTACCCGAAGATCACCCAGATGTTCAAGGACGGTATCCGCATCGCCGAGGGCGCCGCGCAGATGACCGAAACCAAAATGACCTACGAGGTGCTGGGCAGCGCCTGGCCGGGGCATTTCAACCAGGCCATTGCCGAAACGATGTACGAGAATATCAAGCGGGTAGGCTTGCCCAAATGGTCGGACGACGACCAGATACTCGCCAAAGCGGCCCAGAAGGAAATGCAAAACCCGGAAGGCGGCGCGCTGGAAACCAACGGCCTGGCGACCACTTTAAGTCAGCTCACCAAGCCGTCAGCCACGCCCAATACAGGTGGCGGCGGCTCGGACGACATTGCCGATATTTCATGGAACCTCCCCACGGTGGTACTGCGCTATCCGGCGAATATTCCCGGCCTGCCGGGCCACCACTGGGCGAATGCGATCGCCATGGCTACACCCATCGCACATAAGGGCGTTACCGCCGGTGCGAAAGTGGAGGCGATGACCCTACTCGACCTGCTGGTAAAGCCGGAAGTACTGCGCTATGCCTGGGAGTATTTCAACAATGTCCAGACCAAAGACGTGAAATACAAAGCCCTCATTTCCGATACCGACAAGCCGGCGATCCATCTCAACGAAAAGATCATGTCCGAATTCCGGCCGGAAATGAAGAAGTACTATTACGACCCTACGAAATACGCGACGTATCTCGAACAACTCGGTATCAAATATCCGACGGTGCGCGAAAACGCCGGGACGGGGAAGTGAATGGGGGGCAGGTTTTGTCAGGTTTGGTCAGGTTTGGTCAGGTGTGGTCAGGTTTAGTCAGGTGTGGTCAGGTTTGGTCAGGTTTTGTCAGGTTTTGTCAGGTTTAGTCAGGTTTAGTCAGGTTTTGTCAAGCGTGGTCGGGAGTGATTGCTGTAAACGGTTTTTCGATCATGTCGCGGTCGGAGACCGCGTGACGCTCGGACGTAGTCGCAGACTACGCCCAACTTATTCCTTTCCTTTAATACAATTTGCATTAAACGAGTTGGGCGTAGTTTCCAACTACGTCCGAGCGGACGCCGGTCTCTGACCGACTAACCCAACAAACACAATTGACCACACCTGACTAAACATGACTACATCTGACTAAACCTGACCACACTTGACAAAACCTGACCACACTTGACCACACTTGACCACACCTGACCACACCTGACAAAACCAACCCAAAATGCTCCAAACCACCAACCTGACCAAAACCTTCGCGACCGGCACGACTTTGCGCTTTCCTGACTGGACGGTTGCGGCGGGTGAGCAATGGCTGTTGCTGGGGGAATCGGGGAGCGGGAAAACAACGCTGTTGCATATGCTCGGTGGATTGCTGCGACCTGCGTCGGGGAGCGTAGTAGTGAATGGGGCGGATTTATACGCACTTCCTGCACGTGCTCTCGACCGGTTTCGCGGGCGGCATATCGGCATCGTTTTCCAGCAACCGCATTTGATCCGCAGCCTGACGGTGGAAGAAAATCTGGCGATTGCACAAACTTTTGCCGGTGTGGGCAAAGACCCGCTGCGTATCCGCGAAGTGCTGGATGCACTGGATATGGAACTTCTAAGACGCAGCTACCCGCAGGAGCTCAGCCAGGGACAGGCCCAGCGTGTGGGCATTGCGCGGGCGCTGGTGAACCGGCCGGCATTGTTGCTCGCCGACGAACCTACCAGCAGCCTCGATAACCGGAATGCCGAGGCTGTGATCCGGCTGTTGTCGGAACTGGCTGTCACGCAAAGTGCTACGCTGGTCATTTCCACGCACGACGATCGGGTGAAGGATGCTTTTTTCAAGAATTTTATGTTTGAACTGTCGCATGAACGCATTTCGGATCAGTTGGAAAAATCTTAAAGCCAACCCGCTCACGCTCGTACTGAATTTGCTGCTGGTCGCCTTTGGTACCGGGATGCTCGCCATGCTCCTGCTCGGCGTGAGCCAGGTAGGCGACCGCTTGCGTGACAATGCGCGGGGTGTCGATCTGGTGGTAGGAGCGAAGGGAAGCCCGTTGCAGCTGATATTGAGCAGTATCTATTTCATTGATTTTCCTACGGGCAATATCAGTGAAGACGAGGCACGTCTGCTTACCGCCAATCCGATGGTCAAAAAAGCGGTGCCGCTGGCATTGGGCGATAACTACGCCGGGTTCCGCATTGTGGGAACTGATACGGGTTATGTGGGCCTGCACAGCTTGGAACTGGCTGCCGGGCATTTCTGGACGAAAGCATTTGAAATCGTCATCGGCGCGGAAGTGGCGGAGGCGCAGAACCTGAAAGCCGGCGATCGTATTTACGGCTCGCACGGGCTTTCGTCGGAGGAGGATATTCATGACGACCATGCCTATACCGTGGTCGGCGTGCTGAAAAAGCGCGGAAATGTGGCCGATAACCTGGTACTCACCGGTTTGGAGAGCATCTGGGAAATGCACGGCGCGGGCGGGCAACGGGAAATCACTTCCATGCTCCTGCAATACCGGTCGCGGATGGCGATGGTGACATTGCCTGCGATGATCAACCGCTCTACGAACATGCAGGCGGCTTCCCCGGCGAAGGAAAGCGGACGGCTGTTCGCATTGATCGGCGTAGGTGTGGACGCGGTACGCTGGTTCGCCGTCGCGTTGATGCTGCTCGCGGGCGTGAGCATTTTCGTGAGCCTGTACAACTCGTTGCGCCAGCGCGTGTATGACCTCGCGGTTATGCGTGTAATGGGGGCGTCGCGTGGGGTGATGTTGGGCATGATCCTGCTGGAAGGAACGTTGCTAACCACTTTTGGATCGCTGGCTGGGATACTGCTTGGTCATGGCGCGCTGCACGCGATCGGCTACTGGCAACATTCGCCGCAGGCGCGGCTGGACGGTCTCGTGTTTTTGCCCGAAGAGGGTTGGCTGCTCGTTGCTGGACTGCTCATCGGGTTAGTGGCCGCATTGCTGCCTGCCATACAAGCCTACCGGACCGATATTTCTGAAACCATGTCGAAAATTTGAAATGATGATTACAAAAAAATGGCTGTTGTTGATTTTATTGCTGGCGGGATATGCCGGTATGGCCCAGCCGCCGGCACATATCCCGCTGATGAACGACACCTGGAAGCTCATCGCGCAACGTACCTACAAGAAGAACGCCGATTTTAAGATGGTCCCTGCGTTTCCAGCCCGGCTGGAAGCGTTGCAGAACAAGGCTGTCGAATTGCCCGGTTATATGATCCCGATCAATGCCGACCTGAACCACAAGGAGTTTATGCTCGCCGTGGTTCCGATGGATCAATGCCCCTATTGCGGGCAGGGGGATATACCGTCGATGGTGGAGATCAAAATGGTGAAGGAAGTCGGGTATACCGACAAACCGGTGAAGATCAGGGGCAAGCTGGTGCTGAACAAGACGGGCGATTACCGTTCGGAAGTGTTCCTGCTTCAAGCGGAGCAGGTAAAATAGTATTCAAATCATTCATCCATAACCCGATTCCTATGAAGTTGAGATTCTATGCATTGGCTGTTCTGCTGGCGGCCGGTACGCTCGGTTTTGCACAAAATCAGGGCGGAGCGCCCGGCCAGCGGGGTTCCGCGCCTGGGGCAACGGCCCCCGCCGCGAGCATCGCTGCCGCCACGCAGGGCATGAAAAAGTACGAAGGCTTTTTTAATTTTTATTATGATGAAAAAACAGGGAAGGTGCTGCTGGAAGTAGATAAGCTCGATAAGGAGTTCCTCTATTTCGCATCACTTTCCGAAGGCGTCGGCAATGGCGGTCCCGAGCGTGGACAGGCCAGTTCTGCATTGGCCAAGTTTGTCAAAGTAGGCCCGAAAGTGCTGCTGGTGGAGCCGGTAACCAACTACCGGGCTATTTCACAGAATGCCGACGAGCAAAAGGCAGTGGAGAATGCATTCGCCAAATCGGTGATCTGGGGCTTTGCACCGGTGGCGGTAGAAGGAGAGAAGTTACTGATCGACCTTACGCCGTTCATTGTCCGCGACAGCCAGAATATCGCCGCCCGACTGGGCGTGCGGCGTGTGAGCGGACCCGTGAGTGTAGCGCAGCCGGGCGGCGGGGGAGGTACTTACCGGCTCGACGAGTCGCGTTCCGTCGTCTTCCTCGAAAACACTAAAAATTTCCCTAAAAATACCGAATTCGAAGCGATGGTCACTTTCACAGGCGGCTCGCCGAATGTGAACCGGTTTGGCGGCGGTGGCAGTAGCCTCGCTCCCGACCCCGGGGCGGTGACGATCAATATGCACCAGTCGTTTGTGGAGCTGCCCGACGGTAACTACAAGCCCCGGCGTTTCGATCCGCGGTCGGCATTCGGGATGTTCAGCTATATGGATTTTTCGGCGCCGATGACCGAGCCGATCGTGAAGCGGTTCATCCGCAGGCACCGTTTGGAAAAGAAAACCCCGGGTAATGCGCCCAGCGAAGCCGTCGAACCCATTGTGTATTATATCGACCGCGGGGCGCCTGAACCGGTCAAAACCGCATTGATCGAAGGCGGCGCTTATTGGAACGAGGCATTCGAAGCTGCGGGTTACAAGAATGCATTCCAGGTGAAGGAATTACCGGTGGGTGCCGACCCGATGGACATCCGGTACAACGTCGTGAACTGGATCAACCGCACCGGTGCCCCGCGCGGGTTTTCGTCCGGTGCATCGTATGTCGATCCACGGACAGGGGAGATTATCAAAGGCGTGGTGACGCTCGGCTCCGATCGCCACCGCCAGGACTACCTCATCGCCGAGGGGCTTTTACAGCCTTATGAAGATGGCAAAAAGACAACCAATGCGATGCAGGAACTCGCATTGGCGCGCGTGAGACAGCTTTCGGCCCACGAAATAGGACATACGCTCGGTTTTAACCACAATTTTGCGGCCAGCCCGAAAGACCGAGGCTCGGTTATGGATTACCCCTTCCCGAGATTTTCCCTGAAAGCGGACGGGACCGTCGATATTTCGGATTCCTATGCAAAAGGCATTGGTGCCTGGGATAAGCGTGCCGTAATGTGGGGCTATACCGAGTTTCCGAAAGGCGCCGACGAAGAGGCCGGACTGGAAAAAATCATGCAGGAAACATTGAAACAAGGCTTTCTGTATATTCCCGATATCGGTGGCAATGCGCACCCGACATCGCACCAGTGGGACGACGGTGCCAACCCGATCGACCAGATGACGAATATCATGAAGGTGCGCAGGAAAGTGCTCGACAATTTCTCCGAAAAAGCCATTCAGAAAGGCGAGCCGATGGCGACGATCGAGGAAGTGCTGGTGCCGGTTTACCTGCTTCACCGTTACCAGGTCGAGGCGGTGGCGAAGTCGGTGGGCGGGTTGTATTTTACCCATGCCGTTAAAAACGATGGTCAGGTGACGACACGGATGGTGGAGCCTAAGGAGCAATGGCGTGCGCTGGAATCGCTGCTCGCCACGATCACGCCGGAAGCACTGGCATTGCCGGAAGCGCTGATCAGCAAAATCCCGCCGCGCCCGAGCGGCTATCCGGCCAGTTTGGAAACGTTCACCGGCCACACCGGCCCGACATTCGACCCCATTGCCGCCGCCGAGACTGCGGCCGGTACCACGCTCTCGTACCTGCTCAATCCCGAGCGGGCGGCGCGCCTGATCGAGTACAATGCACGCGACGCGAAGCAACCCGGACTGATGCCGGTGATCGACAGGCTTTTTGAGAAAACCTGGAAATCGTCCCCGCTGGACGGCTATAAGGGCGAATTACAAACACTGGTCAATAACCTTTCACTGAAATACCTGCTCATGCTCGCCGCCGACTCCAAAGCGCCCGAGCATGTAAGGGGCGAAGCATTGCTGAAAGTAGGAGAGCTGAGCGAATGGCTGAAAGGACAGCTCGCCGCCGCAGCCCCGAAACAGAAGGCGAATATGCTTTTCGCATTGGCGCAGATCGACGAGTTCGGTAAGAACCCCGTCAAGTTTGAGCCCGGCTCGGTGCTCGATATGCCTCCCGGTGCGCCGATTATGGGGCATATGGATTTCATGGGATGCTCGCAGACGCATTCCGGCGACGTTTTAGAATAAGTATTTTACAGGCGGGAAATGAGAGGAACGTTTCCCGCCTGATTCCCATTACCGGGCTTCTCCGGTGTTCCGTAACGCTACCCGCGACTGTAATATCTTCTGTGCCAGCTTTGCTACAAGCGGGTCATGCAAATGCCATAAAACTTCGGTAGCGTACACAGGAAGCCTGTTGTAGTAAAAATTTAGTGGCCACTGAAGGGATTTGATAGCCCTCTTTCGTCCCCCCACCGAGGGCTCTTTACACCCTAAAAATCAGCGTTCTCACCCCAAAACCCAAAATGCATCAGTGGGAAAGGGTTATGTTTGCAAAGGGATACGAAAATCACGCACTTGATTGAGTATCAGAATAGTTATTTCTTTGTAAAAACACAAAATCCTCTCATGAAGACGCAAAGCAAATATTTGGAAGAGATCAACAGGCTTCTGGCTGATTATCTTCTCGAAATCGAAAAATCGGATTTGAAACCTCTGTCAGCCCAGGTTTATCAGGTACAGTCAAAAAACTTTGTAAGATGGATTAACGGGGAGTTCACGCCGGGTGAAGTAAAGAAGTCTAAAAAAATGCAGGACAAATCGGGGAAATAGAACAGGCACACACACCACCCCAAAACCGTTATTTACTCCGTTCCTCTTTTTCATCATCATTCAGGCCAGCGGCCAGCCGAATTACCCACAAAGCATTCAAAAACGAAACACCTTCTCGGTAATACCGGAGAAGGTGTAAGTTATACTCAACGTTTATTAACGTACTTCATACGTTCAATTCCAGGGTCCTGCGCGCAACGCCACAATCATTCATTTGCAGGATTTTACAAATTTAGCATCAGCCTAAGAAAGCCATTGTAGTTTGCTATTGTTTTGTTTGTGGCAATATCTCTACACTATCTGTTGCGTATTTTAGGTAGATTTGGGTCTTATCGCATCGTCTGACCCCGACGGCGAACAGCGATTTAGAAAACCTGAATACATGATTCGATCAATACTGGAATGGCCTGTCCGAAAACAGTTAGAGGGTGAACCGGGTATCCTTAACCGGGCCCGCATCAAAGTCCTTTCTTACGCGCTAAACCTGAAAATTCTTACTACAACGCTCCTGCTGATCTTTTATCAGCTGGAACATTACCGTGTCCAGGCGGTCAGAGCGGCTGTGTTGCTCGCCATTATCCTAACCTACTACGCCGGGGTTTCGCGCGGCTTTCAATGGCGAAAGGCCGTGCACGCAGCCATGTGGATTTTCATGGTGATCATCTGGAGCAACCTGTATTACTTTCAGAAAGGGTTCGACCTGGTGACGCTGCAATACCTCGTCGTAGTCAGCGTGGCGGCTTTTTATGGCCTCGGGAACCGCTGGGGCGTGATTTACTCGACATTGGCGGTGATCCCGTTTATCGCCTACGTGCTGTTGGGGTACCATCTGACGGGTTATATCTCGTGGGGGCCGCAGGGCTCCGGGCGGGCAACCATCGCAATTCAGCTTATCCAGAATTTCACGCTGATCGTCCTGATCAACTACTTCTTTTTCAGTTCATTCTACGATACGATCAACGATCTGGATGCGAAGACGGTCGAGTTGCGATCGAGCCTCGAATACCTGGAAGATTCGCGGCGGAAGCTCGAAAGGGAATATACCCACCAGAAACACCTGATCGCCAGCATTTCGCACGATATCAAAAGCCCGCTGCGGTTCCTGATGACGACCACCGGTCGCCTCGCCCGCAACCATCCCGATCTGTCGACCGTGCGGGCCATCAGCCAGTCGAGTTACCGGCTGTATCATTTTATGAAAAATCTGCTGGAATACACCGAATTCCGTTACAAAAATGCCAACGTCCAGTTCACGTATCTCGACGTGAGTGAAATGGTGGAGCAGAAGTTTGCCATCTTTACCCAGGACGCGGAGGTCAACGCCAACCGGTTCGTGAACGGCGTCATGCCGGGCGTGATCATTAAAAATAATGCACAGCTGGTCGGCATTATCCTGCATAACCTCATCGACAATGCCAACAAGGCTACCAACGGCGGGACGATAAGCGTCACGCACCACGATTTCCGGGAGGAACTGCACCTGATCGTGAACGACACCGGGCCGGGTATGGAAAATACCGTGATGGACTGGATCAACAGCGACTTGAAGCAGCTTCCCGCTAACGAAAGTGTGTCCCAGAACTTCGGAATGGGCCTTTTGATCGTCAAAGAAATCAGCACGCTCATACGTGCGCGGCTGCTCGTAAAGCCCAACGAGCCTATCGGAACTTCCGTTCACATCATTTTTTCAAAATAAATATTGATGTAGTTAATTTTCTACACAATATTTCATTTATATTAAACTACTTTTAAAACTGATTTGAAGTAACGGTATATTGAATGAAAACAGTTTTGCTGGTAGAAGACCATTCCATTGTGCGAATGGGCGTTAAATTGTTAATTGAAGATTTTTTACCCTCGGTAACGGTTATCGAGGCAGGTACTTTTAGTGAAACACTCAAACTTCTCCAATCAAGATTCTTCGATCTTGTTATCCTGGATATCAAAATCCCGGGCGGCGAAGCTTTTAATATGATCGGTAAAATCCGCGACATTCAGAACAAGGTGAAAATTCTGATATTCTCGTCGCAGGATGAAGAATTGTACGCAATTCACTACGTAAAGGCCGGTGCGAACGGCTATTTGCCCAAGGATACTTCGAATGAGGAACTGGAAAAAGCAATCACTTCGGTACTTGCCGGCGGTACTTACATCAGCAATGTGATTCAGGACCAACTCGTAAATAACACCCTTCTCGAACGGGAAAGCAAGGAAAGCCCGCTCGAAATCCTCTCGAACCGCGAACTGGAAATTATGGATATGCTGCTTACCGGCAAGTGGACGAAGGACATCGCGATCAATCTTAATATCAAGGAAAGCACCGTGTCGACCTATAAGGCGCGGATCTTCGAAAAACTCGAAGTGACCAACATCCTGGAACTGTTTAAGAAGGTGGAAATCTACAAACGCAGGAAGGCGGGGTTCAGTTGAAATAAAGCTCGATTGAAGTTGTACTATATTTGTGTAGAAGTGCTACTAAATACTATCGAGATATTAGCAAACTGCAATTTAAATCAGTCTACTTCACATTTCATTTTCAATATTTACTTTTACTGATGGAATTGCGCCTCTACATGTCGCAATCCTTATACCTCTATCATAAAAAGTGTTATTTAGAATGGAAAGATCGGTAAAACTTACAAAATCAGCTGAATTGCCGTTCCTGGGTGGTGTGATGATTACCATAACGGCGGGTTCTATACTCTGGACCTCTCTCATCTATTGCATATCCCTGCTTTTCTAAGGCGGTCCGGCTTGTAGAATGTATGTTGTGTTAAATAAAGTTAAAGCCTCATTATCAGATACTTTTATTAACTTTTTTTAAGAACGCCGGTGAGCAGCCGGCGGGTCGTGTTGAATAGTTTTGGTGCTTCATCCAAAACACCTTCAAACATGATATCCTTAAAGAAATGGAACGATCTGGCAGGATGGGCCGTGCTGGCCACCAGCCTGATCACCTACGTCCTCACCATGGAGCGGACAGCCAGCTTCTGGGACTGCGGAGAGTTTATCGCCTGTGCATTCAAATTGCAGGTCCCTCATCCGCCGGGCGCGCCGCTTTTCCTGCTCATAGGCCGGCTCTTTTCCCTGCTGGCTCTCGGCGACCTTATGAAAGTGGCCTACTGGGTCAATATGGTTTCCGTACTGAGCAGCGCATTCACGATCTTTTTTCTGTTTAAAACAATCACCCTGCTCGCCTGGAAGCTGGTAGGAAAGAAGCCGGCGGAAGGGAATGCAGCAGATGTATTGCTGGTCACCGGCGCCGCGGTCGTGGGCGCGCTCGCGTACGCATGGTCCGACTCGTTCTGGTTCTCGGCCGTGGAAGCGGAAGTATACGGTTTGTCGTCGTTTTTTACAGCTATCGTGATCTGGGCGATTTTCAAATGGGAGGCTATCGACGACCCCGCTGCCGGGAACCGCTGGCTGATCCTTACGGCCTATCTGGTGGGCCTTTCTATCGGTGTTCACTTGCTGAACCTTGTAACCATACCGGCCCTGGCATTGGTATATTATTTCAAAAAATACGCGAAACCCAACTTTCTCGGCGCTTCGATCGCCTTTCTGACCGGCCTTTTAATCCTGGGCATCATCAACGCCGGTATCATTCCGGGGTTGCCTGGGCTCGCCGGTAAATTCGAGATATTTTTCGTGAATTCGCTGGGGTTGCCCTACAATACCGGTATCGCTTTCTTCACAATGCTCTTTCTCGGCGGGCTGGTCTGGGGTATCCGGTATTCGCACCGTACCAGCCGCGTGTTGCTCAACACCGGTTTGCTTTCACTTGCGTTTATCCTCATAGGTTATGCTTCGTATACGCTGGTGCTGGTTCGGTCGGGTTACAATACGCCCATCAATGAGAACAACCCCAGCGACGTCCTCCGCTTTGTGTATTACCTTAAAAGGGAGCAATACGAAAGCCGGCCGCTACTCTACGGCCCTTCGTTCGTATCCAGGCCGGTCAGCCAGAAGCGCGGCGCGCCCATTTATGCCAAGAAGGACGGAAAATATGTGTTGATCGACTACAAACCGATCTACGAATATGAACCGGGCAGTAATATGCTCTTGCCGCGGATGTCCAGTTCCCAGCCCGGCCATCCGCAGCTCTACCAGCAAATGACCGGTGTGGCAGAGGGCCGTAAACCCACCATGAAGCATAACCTGACTTACCTGTTCTCGCACCAGCTCGGGCATATGTACTGGCGCTATTTCCTTTGGAATTTTGCAGGGCGCGAGAGTGACCGGGAAGGCGCGGGTATCCTCCTGCCATGGCAAACGAGCCAGTCGTTCCCCAAAAGTATCGGGCATAACCGGGGGCACAACAACTTTCTCATGCTTCCGTTCCTGCTGGGTATTGCGGGCATGATATATATGTACTATCACCGGCGGAAAGACCTTTTGGTATTAACGCTGCTGTTCGTATTGACGGGCGTTGCGCTCGTGATATATCTCAATTCACCTCCCTCCGAACCCCGCGAGCGCGACTACATTTACGTAGGGTCGTTCTATATTTTCTGTATCTGGATCGGCTTTGGCGTCATGGCCGCCGCGAAGTTTCTCGAAAAAGCGATTCAAAAGCCTGCATTACGCGCCGGGATCGCGGGCCTGGCCTGTTTTTCGGTACCGGCGATCATGGTAGCAAGAGGCTGGGATAATCATGACCGGACCGACCGGTACCATTCGGTGGATTTTGCGCGTAACCTGCTCAATTCCTGCGCACCCAACGCGATCCTGTTTACCGGAGGCGATAACGACACGTTTCCGCTGTGGTATGTGCAGGAAGTGGAGGGTTTCCGTACCGACGTGCGCGTGTGCGTGCAAACCTTCCTGGGCACGGATTGGTACATCGGGCAATTGAAGCGGAAGATCAACCGGTCGGACGCACTGCCGCTGTCGCTGGACTCGGGCAATTATCAGTTGGGGAAAAATGAATACCTGCCGTTTTACGAAATCGCTTCCGTAAAAGGAGGCATTAACCTGAAAGAATACCTCGACCTGATCCGCCAGGACAATAAGGCGATCCAGGTGCCGCTGACCAGTGGCGATATGACCTCGATCCTCCCGTCCTCGACACTCTTCCTGCCTGTGAATACAAGCGAGGTGAAGAAGATGAATATCGTCAAAAGCGATCTGGCACCCTATCTGACCGATTCGATGAGCTGGAAAATAGGCGAAACCGACCTTTTGAAAAGTGATTTGGTGATGCTGGACATTATTTCGAGCAACAACTGGAAGCGGCCGGTGTATTTCTCGTCGACCATGGGCGCTTCCCATAACCTGGGCTTGCAGGAATACCTCCAACTCGAAGGGTATGCCTATCGCCTGCTGCCTGTGCGGGTGCCCGGGGCGTCGGACGGTTACGTGAACTCGGACATTATGTACGACAACATGATGAACAAGATGTCCTGGCGCGAAATGAACAACCCGAAAGTGTATTACGACGATACCTACCTCGGATCGCCGGTCGTTACCGCGAGGCTGTCGTTCCTGCGCCTCGCGCAGCAGCTCATCGCCGAAAACAGGATCGACAAAGCGCGCAAAGTGGTAAACAAGGCCATGGCCGTAATGCCCGACGACACTATCCCGTACGACCAGATTTCCGCGGGCTTTGTGGGAGCGTTGTTCGATGTCGGTGAAAATAAAAAGGCGCTGGACTCGGCCCGGACGATGGCGATTCGCTCGGATGAAAACCTTTCGTGGATCAAAAGCAAGGATGAAGGCCGTAGTCGGGAGGTTAATACCGACCTGTTTATCCTGCAAAGTATCGTCCGCGAATGCCGGCGGGCAAAACAGGACAAGGAGGCCGATCGTTTCGAAGCGATTTTCAAAAAGCACCTGCTTGCATTTAATATATACGGCGGATAAGGTTTTCAGGCAAGGTTTTTTTTAACATAACTAACCACCCATAACTGGACGGATATCCGGGAATGGGTGGTTTTGGATTAATATAGGAAGGAATGCAGTGCGTTTTTTCGAGCGCCGGAAAGCTGGTGGGTTGACGTATAGTGTTGAAGGTGTTCTGAAATGAAGTTAACGTTACTAACCGGATTTTGTATTTTATTCAAAAACCCACTAATTGTTATATGTTTCCGCTGCTAACAAACCGAACTCATGAATACGACCGATACCATCCCTCTCACATCCGATCCGACCCCCGAATACTATGAAAAACAAGCCGCCACGCTGGCGGACGCCTGCCGGTCCATCGACAATGATTCTGTCAAATACATCCGAAAATACCATCCCGAACCGGAACGGCTCACGCAACTGAACCGCCCCGATACGAACTTCGGTCTGGACGACGCCCGCGCAGTAGTCGCAAGGGAGCACGGTTTTGTGGACTGGCCTGCTTTCCTGCAACACATTGCCGACCTGAAAGACGCCGGGTCGCCGGTCGCGAAATTCGAACAGGCGGTAGACGCTGTCGTACAAGGCGATCTGCCCAAATTGAAAGACCTCTTAAAAGACAATCCCTCGCTCGTGCATGAGCGCTCGTCGCGCGGGCACAGGGCTACATTGCTGCATTACACCGCCGCCAACGGGACCGAGAATTTCAGGCAGCTTACCCCGCCGAATGCATTGGATATAGCCGAAGCATTGCTTGCCGCAGGGGCTTTGCCCGATGCCCTGGCCGACACTTACGACACCAAATGGGGCACGACGCTGGAACTGCTCGTGTCGAGCTTTCCGCCGTCCCAGGCAGGATTGCAAACAGCGCTGGCGGAAAAACTGCTCGATTATGGCGCGGCCATTAATGGTGTCCGCGACAATTGCGGGCCGCTCCTGACGGCCATTTATTTCCATTATCCCAAATCGGCCGAGGTACTGGTAGCGAGAGGTGCCCGGGTAGATAATGTGGTAACTGCCGCCGCGATGGGCAAGACCGGGCAACTGGCCGGTTACCTCGGCGACGACGGCCAACTGAAAGCCGATGCGCCCCTTGTGCGTGTGGAGTGGCTGAAAATCGCTGCGACGCCCGACGCCAACCTGGCGCTGGCATTTGTATGGGCTGCCATGCTCAACCGCATTGAAACCGTCCGCTTCCTGCTCGACAAAGGGGTAAGTCCGGCCTCGAAAGACCACCGCGACTGGACCGCATTGCATTGGGCCGGATATTTTGGTTATCCTGAGGTAGTCGACCTGCTGCTCAGCCGCAAAGCGCCGCTGGAAGCACGCAACGAATTCGGGGGCACGGTACTCGACCAGACGCTTTGGGCCACCGCACACGAAGGTGCGCGCGAACACCATTTGGAAATAGTTCAAAAGCTCGTCGACGCCGGCGCCAAAATTCATACCTGGTGGTTGCTGGCCGATCTGCACCCGCCTTTACAGGAGAGCGTTGCGAGGATTTTGCAGGCGAAAGTGTCCTGAAACGCGAAACTTCCGTCACTTGATAATCCATCGTGTTAGTTTGCACATTGCTGCACTTTTCCAATTGATTTGAAGAAATTATCCATTTAATTCGAAGAACCACGGTCGGCGTATAGCCGGCCGCGTACCTACTCCGTTCCTGCCGTGGTTCGCCACGGCTCCTTCTCGTTATGCATTTTTTCAGGAACTTAAACAGGTATGCCTATGGAATTTCTATGGACAAATGGTTACGTATCGTGTTCCCGTGTTTTTGCGCTTTGGCTGGTTTGCCTCGCCATCGCGTGCACATCGCTCACATGCGCTTACGCGCAGGAATCCAGGGAACTGCTTTTACCGGGCAAGCCGGATTATGAAAGTCTTTCCGGCAATGGAAAGCAGCTGTATAACGGCCTGACCAACAACAGGCAGTACCCCGGTGAAACGATCATCGTGCAAATGCGCCCCATCGCGGAAGTATTGTCGAACAACGGATTGAAGATAACCATTCCGGGCCGCGAAGGGCAGTATGACGTGCGTGTCAAAACCATCGAATACTCCGACGCAGAGAACTACAAAATCTACGGAACGGTAGGAGAAAGCCTGCTATCGGTACTCCTCACATCCCGCAACGGCATGAAAGGCGGCATGATCCAGGGGCCGGAACGCTCCTATGAAATATGCGACCTCGGCGAAGACGGCCAGCTTTTACTAGGATTTGATAATGATGCGGGAAAGGCGAATTTCTGCGCCTCGGGCATTGGTGCGGCTGAAAAAGCCCTGCGGCAACAATCTGATGCCGACGAACGTGCGAGAAAGCCGGGCGACAATGCGAAGATCGAGCCTTGCAACACGTTTATCCGCGTGCTTTTTATTCACGCAAATAACGTGAGCCCGGTTTCAGCGGCTAATCATGCGTATAATACGATTGATATTTTTAATCAGACTGTAATTAATAGCGGCTTGCCAGGCGCTGCGCTTATTGAGTTGGCGGGTGTGGCGCAGACGACGTTTATGAAGACGGATCATGACATTCATAAGGATGTACTAGCTCTGAGTAACAGCGTTTCTGTACAAAATTTGTGCAATCAGAATAAAGCAGACTTGGTGTTACTACTGGCTTGGGAAGACCACAATGCGGCAGGCGGAGTTCCCTATCCACCGACCTATAAGCATCCCAATAGTAACCGAAGCTATGCAATTGTAGGCTTGACGAACCCCAATATTCCGGTAATCGGAGCGCATGAATTGAGTCATCTTTTTGGGTGCAATCATGAAAGCGAAATTTTCGGATTGCCGTACGCGCAGGGGTATATATTCCTTGGTTTCAATACGTTGGTGGCCACGGGAACTGCGCCAGGTAGCAAAATCTTCTATTACTCCAACCCTAGTAAAATATTTGCAGGATCGCCAATGGGTGATGCTACCCACAACAATGCAAAGGTGATGAATGACAAAGCTTCGGTTGTAAAGGCTTTTCGACCCGAGCCAAATGTTTTGAACGGCTGGGTATATGGACCATATAGTGGGTATGAATATCAGGTGTACACGTATGAGGCGATCGCAAAGTGCGGGAAGCCACCTTATACTTATCAGTGGAAGGAGTCCACTGACGGCATCAATTATTCAGGTAACGGTACTGGCGAGTTTCACAGTGTCGGGTTGTACCACAATGGTAACCATCAATTTTATCTGAAATTGAAAATCACATCATCGGACGGACAGGTAGTCGAGAACTGGATGCAAATATGGGTGGATGACGACCCTAACGGTGGTTATCGAAAAGGGCAGAAAGAGCGTGATTCTCTTCAAATCAAAAGCGAAGGGGCAATTGTACGGCCTAATCCAACGTCTGGGCGTGTCGAGATCATTTTCAATGCAGAAAAGGTCGGTGAAGTTGAAGTTGGCCTCGCAGACTTGAATGGGCGCGTGCATATGCGAGGCCAGGTTTATCAATGTAATGCCGGACGGAATGTGATTAATCTCGATCTGGTCGAAAAGGGTCTTGCGTCAGGTGTTTACATGATCACCGTCAGCGGTAGTGGGCCGGTTATACGCAAAAAGGTGATTTACCAACCAACGTCGAGACCATGAAAAGATACAGCTACATGTTTGTATTACTATTCTCAGGTTTGGTATCCTGTGACAAGCAGCCTCCGAAGGATCCAAGGATTACACAGGAATTTATCACTGGTGAAATCAATGGAGTGCCTTTTAAATCAGGAATCGCCGTGGAAATGGGCGGGTATGTAGACCCGGATTGGTGCGACAAGAATGTAGCAGCGTTGATGTTGGTTAAAAAAAATGCGGAGGAAGAGTATCAGATTATACTCCTGAATTATTTTCATACTAAACCTGGCAACTATGTACCAACCGATAGCTCAATGCGACATCAGCGAAACTCGATGTGCGCTTGGGATTCAGTTAATGTCAGCTTATACTTTAAGACTTATCCGCGAGACGATGTAACAATGGACAGATACCGTTTACTCGAAGGCCCGTTTAACTACTTCAAAATTTTGTACTACGACCCGGTGAAGAATGAAATGCAGGGGCAGTTCGCAGCGAAATTTGTGCGGATCAATAAACGTCAACGGGCGAAAGAAGCGGTGGACACCATTACATATACGAATGGCAAATTCATTGTCGCAAATATGTTTGTCCGGGAAGTTTTCACCGAACCGCGGTAACGCCCTCTTAAAGCAAAACCAGCCGCCCGGCAATAACCGGACGGCTGGTTTTGAAAACACCTAAAACACATTACAATCCAAACCCAACCGCCAGCCCCTTCACCGGGCCGCTGTATGGGAATTTGTGTGTGGTAGTGCCGGTGGCGAGGTCGATCGTGTAGAAGCTGGTGTTGGCACCGACGGTGAAAATGGCGTACCCTTTGCCGGAAACATTGCCGATGTCGAACCCGATGCCGGGAGCTACGTCGAGGCCAAGCGATTTGGGATCGACGAGGATGCCGTCATTAGGAGGTGTTTGCCGGTACAAGGTATTGGACTGGCTGTCAATGTCGAATAGTGCCGTGTTTGCGGCAACCACCCCTGGGTAACTGTTGGTGTACGCAACGGCTGTCACAAACGGGGTCGGGCCGGCCATACCGATTTTGAGGGAACCGTCTACGATCGTGACGCCGTCGTTGACGTTGATACGCAGGCTTTGTCCATTATCGCTCACGACGCGCAGGCGGTCGGCCGCAGGATTGAAATCCACGCCGAAATGCATTCCGCTGAGCATTACCGGGGTGTTGTCGGCCAGTTTGAGGCTTGCCAGTTCGGTGGCGGTTCCATTACCGAGATCGATGCCGTAGATTTTGCTGTTATCGCCCAATGCATGCAGCCTGCCGTTAGCCGGGCGGATGTCGATGCCTTGCAATGTCACTCCGGGGATGGCCGGGATTGTTTTGGTACCGTACTCCATGCCGTTTTCCGGGTTGAAAATTTTCAGCATTCCGCTTTCGGTCAATGCATAAGCCACTGGAAGCGAAGGGATAGCAATGCCGATCACATTCACGTTGGCTGGGAAATCGCCCAGTTTTTGGATCTTTCCGGTTGCCAGGTCCACAAAATCCAGCTCCCATTTGTCGCCGAATTTGACGGAGGCAATAGGATAAATATCGGACGGGCTCACGTCGGGCGAAATATCGAAACCGCCCACTTCCTGGATGTTCAGTCCCAGTGGTCCTACCGGTACCAAACCACCAGGGTTAGGCGGATTTTGTATGTATAGCATGTCGGTAGAAGGATCGATGTCGTAAAGCGTCGTGCCCACGCCCCCGGGAGCGGCCGTAACGCCTGCGCGACTGTTGGTATAAGCCACGGCACCTATCATCGGGTTGGGATAACCATTCAATGGCGAATCGCCCGGAACGATGGCACCGGTTTCGGGATGCAGGCGAAGGTTCTGGGTAGAACTCGTCACGACGCGAATGCGGTCGACGGTCGGGTTGAAGTCGAAACCGATGTGGCCGTTCAATGTGGCGGCAATCGGGGCCATACCGATGCGGGTCGCTTTTCCTTCCTGGTCGCCCGACTTTACATTCACCTGGTAAAGATTATTCAACGAACCGATCGCATATAGTTGTCCGGTCGCGGGGCGGAAATCGATTCCTTTGAGCATATCGCCCTGTTCAAGACCGGTTACCGCAAATGACCGCAATGGCGCGCCGGTGTTCCGGATATTGATCTCGTGCAGCTGGTTGTTATCCGATAATGCATAGAAAACCCTGTCGGGAAGCGACGGGCCGGTAGGAGGTACGCGGTGATCATCGCAGGAATACATCGAGAGCGCAAGGATGAAGGCAAGGGCAGCAACTACCGGCCTTTGGTAAAAGTCGAGTAACTTCATAGGAACGTGATTGAGTTATGTAGTTTGATAGACCACTTACGTCGCGGACGTCCCTTTGGATTGACTTCTGATATTAAATTTTAACCTTATTTCAGTTCTAATTTTATCTTAATGAATCATTTAAAAAAAGGGCGGCCCGATCCCCGAATCCGGCCGCCCGTTTAACCTGCTTTTATTTATTGTACAAAAACTTTAATGCTCGTTGATGCGCCGGATGCATTTCGTCCGACAATCAGCGTATAGATTCCCGGAGCGGCCTGCCCCTTGATTTGCACAGAAAATAAACCTTCACTGCCGATCGGTTTGACATTAACAGGAACATTCTGCCCGGCCGCATTGTAAAGTTTTAAACCCGAAGCGCCGGGAGCCGAAACCGTGAAGCTTCCCGCATTCGGGTTGGGGTATACAAATGCCGTAGCGCTCTCGCCCGCATCCACGCGCGCCGCCGCAATGCGGGACAATGTGCTGCTACCATCTAAATCGCGCTGGCGGAGGCGGTAGTAATAAAGAATGCCGTCCCGCACGTCCGAATCGACCCATACATATTCGGAGCGCGAGGATGTAGTTGCGTGACCTGCTACAAACGTGATCGTCGAGAAGTTGACGCCGTCTGTCGAGCGCAATACGTCGAAGCCTTCGTTCTGATCCTCCCAGGTTGTAGCCCATTGGAGCGTCACATTCCGCTTGCCCGCGGTGGCTTGGAAGGAGATCAGGTGAACCGGAAGAGAAGGTTCGAGGTGGAGCCCGATCAATACCGGATCGTGGTCGGCGGAGCGGTACTGGTCTGCGCTGTAATAGCTGGTAACCTGCCCCGCTGATTTGAATTCGGTGTTATAATCGAGCACGCCCGGTTCATCGGCATTGATATGGTACTTATCCGCACCGGTAACCTGGTCGGCAAGCGAAGTGGTGGCCAATGCATGGTCGAGCGAGCCGGTGAAGCCGTCGAAAACGTAGGAATAAGAAGTGGCCGGGAGCAGGCTGCCATAACCCGCGTTGGCCAGGACCGTGATCGGGTCTTCTTTGGCATAAGCATTAAGGTCACCCAAAATCAGGTAATCGGGGTCCGTGGTGCCGGTAGGTTTGGTCGCGAGCCAGGTAACGAGGTCTTGCGCCTGTCGTACGCGTGTCCCGTTCGACTCGCCCTGGCCGTCGCCCGCATCCGCGTCGCCTGTGCCATTCGAGCTCGAACTTTTGGATTTGAAATGGTTGACAACCACCGTGAACTTCTCCGAATTGGATATTTCGGTAAATGTCTGGGCCAGCGGTTTACGTCCTACCACGTCGAAGGCGGTCTGTCCGGCCGGATAACCCGGACTGGTTTGGCCATAATGATCGGGCATGGTGGCCGCGGCGCCGTCCGGCGTTACTTTGCCGGGTTTGTAAATAAGTCCCACGGTGATTTCATCGGTAGCGATCGTGCCGGGGTTGATGAACGCATAGGTACCACCCGCGCCGGCGCGGGTGGTGAGCCCATTCACAAGGTCCTGAACGGCGCTGTTCGGGCCGTAGTCATCCCTTTCCAACTCCATTAACCCGATCACATCCGCTCCCGAGGTGTATAATGCTTCGATCACCTTGGTGCGCTGGCGGGTAAATTCCGCTTGCGTATCGGCTCCGCGTGAAGTCGGGAAACCTCCGCCGGTTCCGTTTCCATTAAAATAGTTGAGTACGTTCGCGCTGGCGACTTTCAATGTGGCCGTCGCGCCGACGCTCGGCGGAGTGGTGGGACGTTCGTTAGCCGCGATGAAATTGACGCCGGAAGAGGTTTGCATGCGGTAACCTTCCAGCCTTTCGTCGAGAATACCCGTAATGCTCGCTACCTGGTCGCCGCCGCGCAAAGTGTTGGTAGCGCTCAGCGGATTGCCGCCGCGGCCGAAAATGACCGGGTCGGGATTCTGGGTCGAGCGGCCGTCGTCGAGGTAAATCTTACGCTTGGCTGTTTCGGCCATGTAGGCCGAGTAACCCGCCACGCCTGGTGCATTGAATTGGGTATACTGATCCAGACGGCCGTCGGTTCCGGCTGCATTGGTCGGGCCATCGGCCGACAATACAACCTGGCCATAGCGGCCCAGCTGAAAATATTCGGTCACGAACAGATTTCCACTGACTGCACTGAGGTTTACCAGCATGCCTTCGTAGCGTTCGAGGTCGGAAACATTGGCGACTGGCAGCGTCACATTCGTAATGGTCGGCAGCGGTGCCGTACCCAGTTTCTCGAATGCGGTAAGCGTTTTTAGCTCGGTAAGGCTGGTGGTAAAACCGCTGGTCGTGCTTGTAAAATCGATCACTTCTCCGGAAATGCGGACCAGGTCTCCCTGCGCAACGGCTACTACACCAGCCGGGTCTGCGGCGACATTGTAGACGAAAATACCTTCCGACGTGGTGGGGTCGGTATCTGCGTTGGCGTCCTCTTCCTGCACATAAAATCCGTTCAGTCCGGTTGAACCCGTGAAAGTGCGGGTCACGACGCCCTCGATGGTGAGCGCGCCCGTGAGGGCCGCCGTGTTGCCCGAACCCTGGATCTGGTGGATTCTCGTAGCAACCAACGGTGCGTTCCCCAGCGCAATGCGCTCGCTTCTGAATTTCTTGTAGTTTGGTTGGCCCAGTTCCTTCGCAATCGTGCCGTCATTGTAAAACACATTATCCCCATTATCCACCAAAACCTGTATTTCGCTCGTATTGGTCAATGGAGAAGGCAGGTCGACGATCGATTCGAAGCTACCCTCGGCATTCAGGGCCGTCAGGTTGGCCGAGTGCAGCACGGGGGTGTCGGCAGGGTTACCGGTCCAGGTGTAGAAGCGGAAATCTTTGGGGGCTGTGCCGGTAGCCACATCGGCCGGTCCTGCCAGGATCAAATATTCCCCCGCAGCATTTTTTTTGATCTCGCGGATGCCCCTGCCGCCCAGATCGAGCTGGATCGGCGTTCCGAATGTAGCAGGACCGGTAGTTGGATTGCCGGAGAAAAGCGAGGTCATATTGGTCCAGGGCACGATCAATGCGAGCGTGCGCGTGCTCGTCGATTGGTAAGGTGCCCGGAAGCCGATGTAGCCCGTTGTGCCGTCGGGAGCGATGGTCAGGCCTTCGATATTGAACCCGTCTAGCGCAGCATCTTCCGGTATTTTACCTGCGACGGCACTTGCCGCGAGGCCAAGGACATCGCCATTGGAAGCGTCCCAGGCCAGCAGATCGGTTTTCAAGCCATCATACCTTCCTATGTATGACAGGGTAGCTGCTGCTCCGCTGCCCGACAGATCGGTAGCAAAAATGCGACTTCTGTTGGGGCGGTTGTTGCCTCCCGATGCATTGCTGTGCGATCCCAGCCAGTAAATACGGTTACCGATCATGAGCGACGACTCGATATCGACCTCGCGCGGTGCCCCTCCGGAAATATCGGTCAGGCCGAGGGAGCTGGTATAGTCAAAGCCATTCACCGGCAAGCCTGAATTCTGGCGATTGTAAAGTCTCAAAACCTGGTTCTCGTCGTCGGCTACCAGCATATAGTCGTTGTCGACGGCCTGCGCCGTGGAGGCGTCGCTCACCTGCGTATGGAAGCGGGTGAGTGCGGGCGTACCCGAGGCTGCGGAAGCGGCGTATTTGATGACGTAGGAACTGCTGAGGCCGCCATCGGTGACGGTGATGGTGATATCGGTGTATCCTACACCTGCCGGTGTGATTTTCAGGTTACGGCTATTCTCATTGCCAGTCGTGACTGAAAGATTGGCGTCGGGTACGACGGTTGCATTGCTGCTGGTTGCAGTTACAACGAGACCGGATGCGGCCGTTTCCACATCGCTTACATTGAATTCGATACCCAGCGTACGGGCCGGGTCGGTCGGGTCGTTGGGTACACCGCTTACAAATGCCGCCGGGCTTGCAACTGGGCTGTTGTCAGGAACCGAAAGGTACGCGGTCGTACGGTCTGCATCGATCAACGCTTCATTATCCGCCACAATCACCGGTGCATTCACGTTCGGTGCGCCGTCGTTGTCGGTAATGGTGACCGATTGCGTATCGGTGCCCAATACAATGCCCGCCGATTGGTTGGAAATTGTCAGGAGAGCGGTTTCGATATTCTCTACATCGCCGTCGTCGGAAATGGCAAATGTCACAGAGCCGGAAGTGGCGCCGTTTGGAATGGTAATCACATTGCCGGACAATGCATAATCGGTCGCCGTAATATTGGTGCCCGAAATGCTGATGTCGACGGTCTGGTCGCCCGTTACGGGTGCCGTTGCCGTTGCAGTGACGGTAATGATGGTCTGTGCGGCTTCGGTGCCGGCATTGCTGCTTACCGAAAGATTTACAACAGGTAACGTAGTACAGGAAGTAAGCGCCGCATCGCCAGCGGCAATGGTCAGTCCGGATGCACCGGCGGTGGGGTTCGTGGTATTGATCGATCCCGTCGGCCATATGCCGTCGTCATCGGTCGAGCAGCCGATAATGCTTGCATTGGCAACACCGAGTTGTTCGATACGCCTTACGCCGTTCGCATTGTCGTTGGGGATGATGGCATTCCAGCCACCGGCGGCAGTGGTGTAGCCGGGCACGACGCTGGCGATGGTTGCCCCGGTAGCTTCCACAGGTGCAACGTAAAGTGGTCGGCCGGTACCGGCCGTGTTGTCGTAAATCGCGACGATGTTTTTGGAGGTCGCACCGGAGGTAGTCTCTTTCAGGAAGGACCCGTTGTTGGTCCCGGCTGCGGTGCTGTATGCCAGCACTTTAAAAGGAACACTCAGGGCGCGCCGGCCCAGGGAGGTTCCGGTTGCATCGCCAAGGGTAAGGGTCGCGTAGAGCAATGCCCCGCCGGCGAACTTGGCATTGCCGGTGTTCACGGCCCCGAACCAGCCGGTATAATTACCGGAAGCATCCGTCGTAAACGTGCCGTAGCGGCCCGCAGTGGTGAGCGAGGTGCCGGTCGCATACGTGTATGTCAGTCCATCCTGACTGATAAACAATGGATTACCGGCACCGCTATTGTTTGCGGTGAGGTCTGCATCCGTTGCGAGCTGATTGTAATACCGGTAAGAGGTCGACGGGGTGAGTCCCGTGATCGTCGCGCGGAAGATTACCGGCAGGCGCGTAGCGTCGCCACTGGACATAAATTGAGGTGCTAATACAGGATCAAAGCCTGTTTTAGGGATCTGGGCTTTGACCGTGCAGGTGAGCAGCAAGCACAGCCAAAGCATTCCTGCGCGAACCTTTCCGGGCCGGCGCAAATGCGTAGAGAATTTCTTCATGTTTTGAGATTAAATGAATAATAGCCGGAACGAATGGGAGAGTAGTCGGAACGAGATGTGAAATGAAGCCTCAAATTTCCCTCAAAAGGTGCTGGCGCCCGGCGGAAAGCGGATCAATAATGTATTATGATTGAAGGCTGAGGGGAAACATTTGGTTAACCGCCGCGCCGGTAAAAAAGCGGTATCCACCTTTAAGTTTTTCGGAGCGATGAAAAATAACCGTGTAGTTACATTTAGTTAATAATCAATTACTTAGTTTGAAATTCCTGACTAAATACCTCTTGAATGGTAAGATGTGAGGATTAACTTGAATTATCCTGCTAAAATGAAAATCAGAACCCCGGATCAGTGGACACCTTCGCACATAAATCCTATATTGCCTGCTGTTATCTCAACGTATCTCAACCTTTCACACATGCTAACATCTTCATTATCACCGCTAAGGTCGGTGCTGACGTGCTTTCTGATTGCCGTTTCAACCGGCTTTGCCGTTGCTCAGGGACCGAACGTCCTGAGTACCTACGAACTGGTACAGGATGGCGTCAACAACAGCTACCAGTTGCCGGTGCCGAAGGGGCCTACTTCCATCCCTCAAACCCTGACTTTCTTCTACAATAAAAACGGAAGTACCGACGAGGGAATTTATTTTCAGAAACTGAAATCGGAGCTGTCGGTGACGTTCAGTTTTGACGATCAGCCATACGTGAATGTGCCGCAGCATGTAACGGGAATGACTTTCGGCGCTGCGTCGGGTGCGAGCAGCACGCATGTACGGGCGGTACCGGTGATCAATACCAACTACTATTATGCCGATACGGCACGCAAAATTTTCACGGCGCACCCGCAGGGACCGGTCGGGAAGGGTGTGAACCTGTTTATGAATGCCGGCTTGCAGGTATTCCTTTCCGCCAAGCCATTGCTAACAGCGAATGCCCCTAAAACCGACACCTGCCGGTATTACTACGGGAAGTTGCGGCTGCAATTCAACAAACCGGTGGATAATCCGGTCATTTCGTTCATTGGTCTGGGCGCGACCACGAATTTTGGCGATAAGCGCCTCGGTTTCGCCACGGAACTCGAACTGCAAACGCCGTCGCTGACATTAGCGAAGCTCTCGGGCAGCGAGGAAATGCAGATAGATATGAGTAAAACGAGGATATTGCACTCCAAAACGCCGATTACCGGCAACTGCGATAACGGCGCCGCCTGCGGAAGCGTACTCGTCAAAGGTACCAAAATCAGTACGCTGGTGTTTAGCGTCTACCTGCGGCCCGACGGCGGTCCGGGTGTGTGGGGGACCGAAAAAGTGAGTAATTCGGGTGATATGTGGCACGTCACAGTATCTCTGCCAGAGCAGTAGCGGGCTCTTCCTGCGGCTTTTCCGAATGCATGATCCGCTGACGATGCATTTCGCCCCAATTGATCAGTGAGTCGATGACCGGCGATAATGTATCGCTGTAAGGCGTCAGTTCATATTCGATGGATACCGGGAAGTCGGTATAAACTTTCCGCGTAACGAAGCCATTGATTTCCAGTTCTTTCAACTCGTTGGAGAGTACCCTGGCCGAAATGCCGTCGATGGCGCGCTGAATTTCGTTGAACCGTTTGTGCCCTTCGGAAAGTGCGATGATGATGCGCAGCCGCCATTTGCCCCCGATTACATATAAGGCATCTCCTGCTGCATTGAGCTTATTGTAGCATTGTGCCCGGCTGGGCCTCGGGCCGTTGTGATTAGTGAATGTCATGTTATTTTTCTTGCTAACTAAAAGGTTATTACTAACCTTTTGTATATTACTATCAATTGTATAGTAAATGTAGCTAGTTTTGACAAAAAATCAAAACAGACATGAAAGCAAAGAAAATCATCACGATCGTCGTAACCGCCCTGGCCTCGTTGCTGCCGGTGTTCAGCGGCATTATGAAACTGAGTAAGAGCCCGGAAATCGTTCAGACATTAACCAAAGTCGGGGTAGGGGGTTACCTTATCCCCCTCGGCCTGATGGAGATCGGCTTCACGGCCCTCTTCGTTTACCCGAAAACCATGAAAATCGGTTTCATCCTTCTCACCTGCTACTTTGCGGGCGCCATCGCCACCGAACTTTCCCATGGCACGGCCTTCAACGCCGTCCTCCCGCTGACACTCATCTGGATTGCGGCGTTTCTGCGGGATCCGTCGGTCTTTTTGCCTGGGAAAGCGACCGTTGCTAATTGATCCCGGTGCTTTGCACATTGGTGGTTTAGCAAACTTATCACGGCAACTTGAACGCCATCACAGACCCCGACGGGTTTTCCTTCGTTCCTCCCACGGATAATGCCACGTACTGCTTACCGCCGCTCATGTAGGTGCAGGCGGTGGCGTTGGCGATGCCCGGGAGGGTGGTTTGCCAGATAAGCTTGCCGGTTTTTTTGTCGAATGCGCGGAGTTTGCGGTCCTGTGTGCCGCTGATGAAAACGAGGCCGCCAGCGGTCACGATCGGGCCGGCGGAACCTTCCTGACCGGTTTCCGGTGCGCCGTTTTCCTGACGTTTTTCGTCGTTGCCGAGCGTTACCTGCCATTCGTAGTCGCCGGTACTGAGGTTGATCGCATTGAGCGTTCCCCATGGCGGGCGCAATGCCGGGTTGCCCTGTGGATCACGGAAATGGCCGTATGCGGTAAGGTTCAGGTACTTGTCGGCGCCTTTTTGGGTTTGTCCGGTCTCCTGTTTGGTCACTTTGGCGGAATTTTGCGGGCGGTCGAAAAGGAATGCGATCATACCCTTTTCTTTGCCTTTGATGGCCGAGGCGAATGCGGGCATTTTTCCGCCGCCTTTTTTGATCTTGTCAAGGGCTGCTTCGCGTGTCATGCGGTTGCGTAGGCCGATCAGCGAAGGATAGTTCGGTTCATCGCCGTTTTTGTCCTTGCCATGGCAGGCCACGCAGTAGGTCATATACAATGTCTTTCCCTGGTCGTAAACGGTCTGGTCTTTGGCCTCCTGCTCAACATCGACTTTCTTCATCGACTGGATTTCGGGGGAATCGTTGGATTTGACAAAAAGTACCGTGGAAGCCGGGTCGTAAGCGGCGCCTCCCCATTCCGCGCCGCCGCGCGTGCCCGGAAGCATCAGGGTACCTCTCAAATCGGGTGGGGTGAACAGCCCTTCGTACCGCATCGAGCGGAATTTTTTCACGAGCGAATCGTGCCCGGCGTCGGTATAATGCGTCAGATCCGCCTCGGTCATCCATTGCCTGGCGAAAGGTTTGGGTTTGAGCGGAAACGGCTGGGTAGGCGACGCGTATTCGCCGGGGATATTCGAGGCCGGCACTTTCCGCTCCTCGATCGGGAACAGCGGCTCGCCGGTTTCACGGTGAAAAACAAATACAAATCCGTGCTTTGTCACCTGGGCCACGGCGTCGATCTGTTTCCCGTCACGGTTGACGGTCACCAGGTTGGGCGGTGCGGGCAGGTCGTAGTCCCAAAGATCGTGGTGGACGAGCTGGTAATGCCAGATGTATTTGCCTGTTGCCGCGTCCAGTGCTACCACGCTGTTCCCATACAGGTTATCTCCCTTCCGGTCGGCGCCGTAAAAGTCGTAGGATGGCGATCCTAATGCCAGAAACACAATGCCGCGGCGGGTATCGAGGCTCATCCCGGCCCAGTCGTTTAC
Organism: Dyadobacter sp. SG02; assembly: GCF_900109045.1. Lineage (GTDB taxonomy): Bacteria > Bacteroidota > Bacteroidia > Cytophagales > Spirosomataceae > Dyadobacter. The sequence goes on along the minus strand of NZ_FNYL01000012.1, from coordinate 260,998 downwards.
GCCGCCCGCGTATTTGTAGGCGTCTTTCGGCCAGCTTTCGTAGCCGGGCTCGCCAGGTAGGGGTATGGTGTGAAATGTCCATTCCAATTTGCCCGTTTTGCAATTGTAAGCGCGGATATAGCCGGGCTGGGCGCCGTATAGTTCGGAAACCTCGGCACCCATGATGAGCAGGTCCTTGAATACAATGCCCGGTGAGGTAGGGATCACAGAAATGGTTTCCGGATCATCGCGCAGGCCTGCATTCATACTAACCCTTCCGTTTTTTCCGAACGACTGCACCGGTTTCCCCGTGCGCGCGTCGAGCGCGAAGAGGTTATCACCACCGGTGAAAAGGATACGTTTGTCTGTGCCGTTTTCCCAATAAGTTACCCCACGGCTTACACCACCGCCTTCCGCCCCGTCGAAAGGATCGAATGTCCAGAGCTGCTCGCCGGTTTCGGCATTGATGGCATAGGCCCAATGTTTGGCCGAGGTGGTGTACATCACGCCGTCGACGATAATCGGGTTGCATTCGCTACTGCCGCCACGGCTGCCTTCTTTCATATCCTTGTAGGAATGAGTCCAGGCGGGTTGTAGTTGATTTACATTCGAAACATTGATCTGGTCGAGGCGCGAGTAGCTGGTACTTTCGGCATCGGCCTTGTAAATACTCCATGAACGGTCGTCGGCCTCGCGGGTCTGGTAGGCAACGAGCCCCAGAAAGGCCGCGACGACGGGGATCAGGACGGTTTTCTTTTGAAAAGGTGGTTTTTGAAATTTGTTAATTCCAATCATAAAAAGTTGAGGTTCAGCTTCTCGAATAAGGGGTTAGGGATCGTTGCGCAGCACTGCCGCGAATGCCTGATAAAGTAACCAAACGGGTTATTTTACTACTTTACGGACGTAATCGACCAGGTTGCGGCTGCCTGGCGACGGGTCGATACCTGCGGGTAGTTTTCTGAGCAACCAGGTAGTGGTCCAGCTGAATGAAGCGCCGGGTTTCAGCATTTGCCAGGCGCCCTGATGTTCTATTTCAACGTATCCCGGATTGTCTGCGGTCGGTTCGCTGGCAAATAGCTCTACCTCGCCTTCTTTGGGGGCTGTTTGCTCCGGCGCGATGTCCGGAAACTTTTTGATCAGGATCCGATCGCCATTCAACTGGGCCATCCAGCCTTCCGCACCGTCGGCATAAATCTGCCGGTCGCCTTTTACAGGTAATTTTTCTTTTTGATATACATACCAGAAAATACCGTCGCTAACCGAAGTGGAACTCAGCAAACCGCCCCGGGCGTTGTCTTTTCCTTTTGGAAAAAATGCGGTACCTCCCGTGTGTACGCGGGTCACTTCCCAGGGCGCGACGCGTTGTTCACGATCCGACTCATTGATGACGGTGAATTTCAGGTTGAAAGACTGGCTTTCAGCATTACCGGAAATTTCCTTGACCACCACAAGACCCGTCTTGCGATCTTTCAAACTGGTGAGCACAACCGCATTATCCTGTATTTTGGCCTGATACGGCATATTATCGATTTCCGAAGAGGGCGGCCAGTTCCAGTCGCTCTGCGGGCTCAGCCAGAATGTCGAACCCCAGTTGAAATCGTTCACGGTGCTATCGGTCAGAAAGTCCTGGCCGTCCAGCAGCAGGGAGGTAATCCGCGCACCTTTCGCCGGGTCTATTTTCAGGACTTGCCCATTCAGGGTTATGGAGTACCGGCCATTGGCCGTTTCCGGTGCCACACGTTTTTGTCCAAAGGATGGCAGACATGCCATGAAGCATGAGCATGTCGCCATTAAGCGGATATAGAATGTCGTTATCACCCGTCAATTCCAGTCGTTGGCAATATCCGCGGCCAAAGCCTGGTTGGAGTTCCTTTCGGCGATCGGAATGGGAAACAGCACGTGCTTATCGAGGAACGGCTCCTGACCGGGTCCTGCCGGGTGTTCGCTGTTGAGCGTTTCCTTGGCAATACCCCAGCGAACGAGATCGAACCAGCGCGACTGCTCACCGGCCAGCTCGATCCGGCGTTCGCGGCGCAGTGCGGTGCGCGCGTCGGCCTGGCTGAGCGACGACGGGTAGTTTTTAGCCATCACACTTGGGCGGTTACGTACCTGGTTGATGTACGAAATGCCTTTGGCGATGTCGGGAGAGGCTTTTTCGATATGGCTTTCCGCGAGCATGAGCAGGACGTCCGCGTAGCGCATGACATGCGTGTTGATGCCGCTCATCGGGGCTTCGGTATATTTCTGAAACTCGTACGGCTCGTACTTACGGTAGCGGTTGCTGTAAAAATCGAATGGGAACGGAATGGCCCCTGCGGCGCAATGGTCGCAGTATTCGGTGTCGCCTCCGTTGGCTTTGCTGCCATAGAAGGTCAGCGCGGCCCGTGGGTCGATGTAACCCGCTGCGTTGGTTGCCGGGTCGTTGTATTTATGGGCGGCTACGAGCGCATTGGAAATGGTCACGTTTTCCCAGTCATTGAAGCCATATTCCTGCGCACGGCCGGTATGGAATGTCTTGCCATCTTCCCCTTCCCAGCCGCCGAACATATAGTACTGGGTATTGGAAGTGGTATAGGTATGGTTCACGGCAAAAAGCACCTCAGGCGTATTGATATTGTCTTCCCCGAACAAATGATCGTAGCTGGGGTCTAATGCATAGGTAAACGGGGCGGCGGTGAGCTTGGTGAGCTCGGTAATGGCCTGGTCGTATTTCTTCTGGAACAAATAAGTACGGCCCAGAAAACCGATGGCGGCACCTTTGGTGGCACGGCCTTTCTGATCGGCCGGGTACTCTACCGGCAGGTCGGGAACGGCGAGGCTGAATTCGCTTTCTACCACTTTCCAAAGCTCTTCCACGGAAGCACGCGGACTGGAATTCGTTTTGGAATCGTCATAACTCATTTTCAATGGCACGCGGCCCCAGTTGGTTACCAGGTGGAAATATGCGAAACCGCGCAGCCAGTGCGCTTCGGCAATGTACTGTTTTTTTAAAGTCTCTTCCGAGGCGTCCACCGGCTGCCAGGTTTCCATTACTTTCAATGCCAGGTTGGCCCGGAAAACCATCCGGTAGAGCGACGACCACAAGCCGACGATATCTTCATTGTTATTGGTAAAACTGTAATCGGTCAATTGCAGCTCGGTACCTACCAGGGCGCTCGAACGCTCGGCTTCATTCGCCAGCAGATCGAAGATGAAGTACCATTCCCGGGACATCATTCCCATGTGACTGAACACCGTGTAGGTCGCGATGATGGCCTCGTTGAACTGCGTTTTGGTTTTGAAATAGGTTTCATCGGTGTAGGTATTCTCGTTCTTGACGTCGAGCAGGCTGTCGCTGCAAGCGGTGAGAAGCATTGCCGTACACAGAAATAGCTTTATCCTTTTCATGTCTTTCTGTTTAGAGAAGCTTAAATTTTTTGTCTAGAACCCGAGTTGCAGACCGAGCATGAACGTCCGCGGCTGTGGTACCTGGCCGGTATCGATGCCCCTTCCGAAAATGAAGCTGCCGCTGCCCGTCACCTCGGGATCGTAGCCCGAATAATTGGTAAATGTGAACAGGTTCTGCGCGGTGAGGTATACACGGAGGCTGGAAATGACATTACCTGTCGATGGCTTGATCTTCGCGCCCGGTACCGTGTACCCGAGCGTCACGTTACGTACACGTGCGTAGGCGCCATTTTCGACGTACCAGGAGGAATTGCGGAGGTTGGCGGCGGTACCGTAGTTCTGTCCGGCCCGCGCGATATCCGTAACGTCGCCCGGCTTCTGCCAGCGGTTCAGTACGGTGGTTTTGGTATTGAATGGCAGGGCTACGCCTTCCAGGTAGTATTTGGTACCATTGATAATGTCGATACCCGCAACGCCCTGCAAGGTCGCCATGAAATCGAAATTCTTGTAGTTGAGGTTCACGTCCACGCCGTAGGTCAGTTTCGGAATGGGGCTGCCGAGGAAGGTCTGGTCGGTGAGGGTAACCTGCCCGTCGCCATCGATATCCTGGAAAATACGGTCTCCCGGAAGCAAGCCCGCCTGGTATACGGCGTTCGGATCGCCCGATTTCTGCCGCGCCAACGCATTGTATTTTTCGATATCCGCATTGTCGATCGCGACATGGTCGTATTTGTACCCGTAAAAAGCGCCGATCGGATGGCCCACTTCCGTGCGCGACATGGCTGGAACGGAGTAGAATGCGCCTGCAATGATAGGTACGGCGCCTTGCGTGCCCAGCGAGGTAACCTGGTTTTTATTGTAAGCTCCATTTACATTGATGCTGTACCGAAGGTCCTTGTTGGTACCGTTGTAGCCCAATGTCAGTTCAAACCCTTTGTTGAATGCGGACGCCGCGTTGATCAGCTGGCTGGCCGACGCGCCGCTTACGCCCCCGTAGCCGGTAGACAATGCAACCGGGACTTCTACGAGCAGGTCTTTGTTCTTGCGATTGTAATAGCCTGCGCTCACCGTGAAGTGGTTGTGAAAGAATGAGGCATCGAGGCCGACGTCGATGGTCGAAGTTTCTTCCCATTTCAGGTTGGGCGTCGAAGGTATTGTGACCGTCGCGCCGTTGACGAGCGTTTCATTGGGCCCGAGCGGGTACACCACGCTGTTGCCGGAGCCGGTCCATACGGTCGACTGGTAGGAGAAGCCCGCAATATTGGAGTTACCCGTCTTACCCCAGCTGGTCCGCAGTTTCAGGTCGGAAATGAAGGGGATATTCTTCATGAATGCTTCGTCCGAAATGCGCCATCCCAAACCAGCGGAGGGGAAGTAACCTACCCGATTATCCTTACTGAATAGTGAAGTGGCGTCGCGGCGTCCCGTCAGCGTGAGAATGTATTTTTCTTTGAAATTATAATTCACACGGGCGAAGTAGGAGATAAAGCGGGAGTTGGAATTGGCCGCACCTGAACTGAAATTTACCGTCTTGGCTACACCGATCTGATGAATTTCAGTATTGGCAAAATTGCTTCCGACCAGGTTCACGGATCTCGACAGATAGCCGTCGCGGTAGGAATTACCGGCCGTGAGGGTCAGTCCGTGGTCTTTGAATTGTTTGTTGTAGGTAAAATAATTTTCAAGAATGTAACTCAGGTTATACCCGTAACCCTCCGATATCTGGCTTTGTGTCACGAGCTGGTTACCGGCATAAGTGGGGTTATAGGAGTAGTTTTGGTTAAAATTATAAGTTCCCCCGAACTGCGTGCGGAACCGGAGGCCTTCGATGATGTCGAGTTCGCCGTACAATTGCAGGTAGTTATTCAGGTTGCGGTTCTTGGTGTCGTAGAGGTTTGGAATAATCAGCGGGTTTTGGGAGTCGTTGCCATCCTTCGCGCTGGTGGCGATGCCGTAGCCGCCGAGCAGGTTGGTAGGGTCGTAAACCGAAATGTAGGGCGGCATGCGAAGGCCGTTCAGGATATTGGCCGTGTTGCCGTCCGATACCTGGTAGCGGATATTGAGCTGCTGGCCCAGCTTAATGCGTTTGCCGATAAACTCTTCCAGATTGAAGCGGAAGTTGGCCCGGGTGAAATTGAGGTCCACCACCTGGCTCTCCTGTTTGGTATAACCGGTTGAAAAACTGTAAGTGACATGCTCGGTGCCGCCGCCGATATTGATGTGGTGCTCGGTCATCTTGGCGGTGCGGAACATCTCCTTTTGCCAGTCGGTCTTCGTGATATTGGCCTCCGGTGTGGCAAGGCGGGGTGGGAGGGGCTGGCCGTAATTGGTATACCATTCCTTCACGAGATCGGTGTATTGCTGGGCATTGAGCATATCGAACTGTTTCCACGGCTTCGAAATGCCGACGTAGCCGTTGTAGGTGACGCGGGGCTTACCGGTTTTGGGCAATCGCGTTGTTACCACTACGACACCATTCGCGCCTTGCGCCCCGTAAATGGCCACGGAGGAAGCGTCTTTCAGTACGCTGATATATTCGATGTCGTACGGGCTCAGCGAATTGAACATCGTGGCGTCGCTCTGAATGCCGTCGATGACGTAAAGCGGGGCGGCGCTGGTGAACGAGCCCGTGCCGCGCACGACAATCTGCGCACCCGCGCCGGGTACGCCGCTGTTATTGACCACCTGCACGCCGGCGATTTTGCCTTGCAGGAGCTGCGAAGTATTGCTCACACCCACATCCCCGAAGTTTTTCCGGCTCAGCACGCCTACGGACCCGACCAGATCCTTCCGCGACTGTTCGCCATAACCCACTACCACGAGCTCATCCAATGCATTCACGTTTTCGGTCATCACAACGTCCAGGGTGGTGCGGTTACCGACCACGACCTCCTGGCTCGCAAAGCCTACAAAGCTGAAAATCAATGCGGAGCTGGCATCGTCGACAGTTACCTGATAATTCCCGGAGGCGTCGGTGGTGACGCCCCGGTTGGTACCTTTCACTACAATGCTCACGCCGGGGAGGCCGTCGCCCTTGGCGTCGAGTACCCGGCCTTTAACCGGAATAGCGGCGATCCGGACGTCCGCTGCCGCGACGCGTACCTCCACGGGAGCGGGCGTGCCGGGCACAGGAAAGTCGTTCGTGAGTTCGGTGGTCTGCGATTGTTCGGAAGCCGCCTTTTTAGCCTGTTTTTTGATAATGAGGTAGGTGCCCTTTCTCGACTTCCTGAATTCCAGGTTGTTGGGGTTCAGCAGCGATTCAAGTCTCTTTTCAAATTTCACATTCCCCGTTTCGGGTGTCACGACGATCGAAATACCCTGGACGGTCGATTCTTCGAACACGATGTTGACCTGATACCTTTTACCGAGTTCGAGGAGTGCTTCTTTGAGCTTTTGGGTTTCAGGCCCGGCCTGGCGTTCCGCGTGGTGCCGCACGGGCTGCACAAATGCGACGTTCTGTGCAATTGCCCCACGGCCCACCAGCAGCGCGATCAGTACCAGCCCTGGTTTGGTAAGTAATTGTTTGGACATATTGATTAAGGTTTAGGAATAGCCAGTTCGATGTGATCCTCTTTCTGGATGACTTCTATTTGCATGAGTTCGGACAAAATCTGCAATAGGTCATCCACCTGATCGGCCTTGTAAATGCCGCCGATCCTCCGTTGCGCCAGTAACGTGTCGGGTATACGCACCTGCGTTCCGAACTGCTCCCCGATTTGCTGCGCCACGTCGGAAAGCAGTGTATTGTTGAAATAAAAAGTCTGCTCTTTCCAGGCTGTGTACGGGCGGGTATCGGTGGGGACGGTCATCTTATAGGAGCCGTTTTGACCGGAGACAAATACATTGCCCGGTTTCATATAAATCTGCCTGCCTTCGGGTAGCCCCAGCTTGACCTTCCCTTCTTTCAGGAATACTCTTTTGCCGCGCGCCCGCGAGAATGCGACGAACTCGGTGCCGAGCACTTCGATCTGGTACCGGTCGCTCATTTTCACGACGAAGCGGTCGTGGTTGCGGGTGTGCGTCACCTTGAACTCCGCCTCTCCGTCCAGGAAAACTTCGCGTTCATTATGCAGGAATCCAAAACGGGGTACCAAAAGTGTGGAGTTTGCATTCAAAAGGACTTCGGTGCCTTCACTGAGGCGGTAGGTTATCCTTTTACCCGGACCCGCGTCCAGAGATTTGTAAAGGATTTGTTTCTGAAATGCGAGTCCGGCAGCGACTAACGCGACCGCTGCGGCGGCCAGAAACCAGCGCCGTGCCCTGAATGGCCTTTCCGGCTCCGGTTCTATGTTGTGTAACTCTGTTTCGTCCGCACCCGCCATCACCGAGCGGAAGTGTTCAAGGGCGATTTCTTTGTTGGGGCCAAATTGGGGATGTTCGCTCTCCCATTGGTCGAGGTAGCGGTAGAAGAGTTCCTGGTTAGATTCTTCCGCGAGCCATTCTTCGATCATTTTCCGTTGGATGGACGTTGTTTTCCCTTCAAAAAAATCGAATAGCAGTAACTGGATAACAGATTCCTTCATGGTGTGGATTAGCAGAAAAAGAGCATAATGAACAAGACCCAATGCGCGGACAATTCCTTTCGCAGGCGGCTGAGCGCCCGGCTGACGAGTGCTTCCACCGCCTTGGCGCTGATCTTCATTTCCTGTGCTATTTCGTCGTATTTCTTTCCCTCGACGCGCTTCAAAAGGTAGGCGCGGCGGCATTGCGCAGGCAATTCGCGGACAATAAGCTCGATTTTCTGATGGAGTTCGGAATATTGCAACACCTCGTGTGGGCTCGGACTTTCCGACGGATGGACCGGCTCATCGGCAGAATGCTGGAAGCGGACCTGCCATTTGAGGTAATTGTAGGCACGGTGACGGACCGATTTATAAAGATACGCCCGGTAGGAAGTGTTAATGTGCCGGAAAGTCTGGTTTTGCCAGAATGCGGTAAAAATCTCGGAAACAATGTCCTCCGCTACTTCCCTGGAATGGACAAAGCGGATGGTATGGTTGCACAGATTCACATAATACCGCCGGAAAAGCAGCTCGCAAGCCTTATCCGGCGCTTCGGCAAATTGCCTGCGCAGCAGCCATTCGTCGTCGGGAACGATCGCTTCCGACCTGACGCGGTCATGGTTTTCCGGTTGTTGGCCGGGAAAATCTTCTTCCAGTGGGTTGAGCGGAAAAGCAGTCATTAGTCGGATGTCAAAAGGCTGGCTTTAAATTACCTCCACCAGACAATTAAAGACTACTTTTCCCTATGTTGCGAATAAAAAAATTATAAATCTTTATTGAGCAGAATATAATAGCACGAAAAGCGCTAATTGCGAAATATCGAAAAAGTAGCGGCAGGCTGCTGTTAATGGCAGCAACTGCCCGCATCGCCTTTGAAATCCTCATATTTATCGTGGTGGCGCATCCAGTCCATGATCCCGTCTTCATTTCTGCCTTTGGGTGTTAGGTCCAGGTAATTGTGCGTGCCGATAAGGATGTCGCCGCCGCGGGAATAGCTGGAATAAGTGTGGAAAATGTTACCTGTACGGTCTTTGTAGAACACGCTGGTACCCGGCGATTCGGTGCCTTCGTCGTGTTTCGAATACTCGAAATTGTAATAGATCGTGCCGTTTTTGAGTTGCTCGTTGGTGAACGATACGTGGTAATCGTAGTTGAAATCGCTGCCATAGGACGACACCCAGTTGAATTTCCAGCCCATGCGCTTTTTAAATGTAAGAAGCTTTTCCAACGGCGCACGCGACACGACGACCACCGAAACGTCGTGATGCTGCAAATGGAGATTGGCGCCGTCGATATGGTCGGCGAGAAAGGAACAGCCCGGGCAACCTTCTTCCCATTCCGGGGCGAACATGAAATGGTAAACGATAAGCTGGCTTTTGCCATAGAAAAGGTCTGGTAACGAGCGTTTTCCTTCGGTACTGTCGAAAATGTAGGATTTATCGACCTTCACCCAGGGCAATTCCCGGCGCTGGCGGCTGAGCTCGTCGTTGAGGCGCGTGAGTTCCTTTTCCTTTTTGAGCAGATCTTTTCGCGCTCTGGTCCATTCTTCCTGCGATACGACGCGATGCGTTGCGAGGCTTTCCTCCAAGCGGTCGGCCATGGTGTCCAATTGCTTTTCCATTGGTTTCTGGATTTAGTTTCATACAAAACTCACAAATTAATCACGCAAACAGCGCGTGTAAAAACGTCTATTTCAGGGGGTGTTTGAGACAAACGCGCTTCTGGTATGATTCTTTTTCAACATTGAGCTCATAACTGAAAACATTCAACAACTAAAACATACTTTATTATGAAAGCTATAAAATTGAATATCATTGCATTAACCCTGGTCGGTAGTGCCACATTAGGGGCCGCCGCCTTTGCGCAGACGACTACACCGGCCACCACGCCTTCGAGCACGCAGCCTGCTACCGTCCCAAGTACCACGCAGCCGTCGACTACGCCAAGCACGACACAACCGTCGACCTACCCAGGCAATACGACACAGCCTAAAACCGTTCCGGGCGCCATCGTGCAACCGTCCGACCTGCCAGGCGCCGCAAGGCCCGGCAGCACCGTGACGCAGCCATCGCCGACGACCGTTCCGAGCACCACTACCCCGAGTTCAACGACGCAGCCATCGACCGTGCCATCCAGCACCGTCCCAAGCAGCGCGACTACGCCATCGACCGTTCCCGCAACCCCGACCGATCCGAATGCCGTGCCACGCACCACCACTCCGGGCAACCTGCAACAAGGTACAAACCCGAGTAACAGCAATGTGCCGAAAACCAGCATTCCGGGTGCAACCACGCAGCCTGCACAGGTGCCGCAAAGCACAACGATCCCGTCTTCGACCGTGCCGGGTAGCACTACGACACCGGGTAAAATTCCGTGAGGAGATGGTGAGCGGAGAAAGGAGTGGTAAGAGTTGGGCGTAGTTTGTCAGTACGTCGGGTGTAGGTTGGTCTCCGACCGGCATTGCATGGTGTTGCGGTCAGAGACCGCGTGTCGCTCGGACGTAGTCTGAGACTACGCCCAACTTTTACTACGCCTAACTTTTGCTCCGCCTAACTTTTACTATGCGCGACTTATACCTTTAAGCTAGTTTAATCAATAAACTGACAAATCTATCATGCCAAGTATAACCAATCTTGATGAAACAGGACGGCTGGAACCGGGAGTGGTTTTGGCGGTGTCGGGGGCGGAGTCGGAGAATGATGCGATACTTGCAATCGAAAATTACCTGCGGGTGAACCTTAAGGAACATTTAGAACTGGCTGTGCCGGAGAAATGCGAGAATGGTATTTATGAAGTCCGGCTGGAATAGCGTTGTTCTTTCTCCTGGCCCATTGCTTCGAATTCCGCGGTCGGGTTGAACCAGTTGTTGCCGGTGATGTCGGCGATGGCCACTACTTTGCCATGTTGTATTTCCACCAATACCTTCGAGCTTTTCAGTTGGTCCCAGTTATCGACCCTGCAAATTTGCATGCACCTGAAGAGGAACCTGCCCAGGAACGGTGGATCGGCCGATTCGCCGCCATTCATGCCCGACAGTAAGACGTCGTGCCCGCCAAATATGTATTTCACTCCTTTCAGGTTCAACTCCAGTTCGGCCGTAACATATAATCGTCGGTGAGTATATATATGTACCGCCTTGATTGTTCCGATTTCCATCATGAATTCCATTGATGTAGGATCTAACCGGCACCAAAAGTGTGCCGATGTATCCGGTTTCGCAATTTAATAACGTTGGTTGGCGGTATTGAACCTTATGAACGGCAATATATACGTTTTGAATTAAAAATGTAGTATTAGTATTACGAAAAGTTTAGAATTTAACTGGTTTTTTTAAAATAGGTTGTAGAAAAATTCTTCACAATGTTACCGGATGAGCTTACTATATACCTTTTCAATGAAGTATTTGTAAAAGTTTAAGTGAACATAAGGGTATGAAAATGAGCTGGTAGCATCTTTAGAGCAGAAGTTGTATCACCAATCGTTTTCCTGAACCATTATGAAAACACTGCTGCTTGCCTTCCTGTTGATCCATCGACCAATTTCTTCGCACGTCCCATTAAACGTCGCGTGCTTTGTTCACGCATCCGAAAACGCGCAGGCAAAGCAGCCCGCCACCTACCTGTTTCCCGTATTCGTGAAAGGGACGGTCCATTTCAGGAATGGTACCCAACGCGAAGCGCTTGTGAACTACCATTTCCAGCGTGGCCAGATGCAGTTTCTCAACCCGCAGGCGGATACACTGCTTTTTACGGGTAAATATCTGATTGATTACGTTTCGATCGGGGAGCGCCGGTTTATGCTTACCGAGGCTCACTCGGATATGGAGGTGATCGGAAGCCCCGGGCGCGTGCTGCTGGCCGCACGGACGCAGCCTGAACCTGCGGGCAATAGCCTCAGCCATTCGGGTCAGCACTTTTCGGCGTCGGAAGGAAATTCAGCGCATGCATTGATGGTGAGCAACCACAACGGAAATTTCCAATGGGAAAATAATGCTTCCGGGAACCGTTGGAAGGTGAAAACGACCTATTTTCTGATTGATCAGAACCGGGTCGTGCACCCCGCGTCGCGTCGCGCGTTCCTGCGGGTGTATGGGCGCAACAGGCGCCAGCTCGCGCGCTACATGCGTGAGAACCGTATCGATTTCGGCAATGCCGACGATCTGCAAAGACTACTCGGGTTTTGCGATGTGCTTACCTCCCTGTAACTGAAACCCGCCATTTGAACATTTGGAAGGAAAACGGAAAAGAATTGTCCGCAATTGGTTAAGTTAGCGTATTGGTAATGATATACTTACAATTTACAACACGCTATGAAAACACCTTTCCTGCTCCTCTTTATGTTGCTCGCCGGACGGGCATTTGCCCAGGAACCCGCTGCGGATTTCTCCACTTCCGACATAGCCGTGCTCGAAAGCCGGAGTGCCGGATTGCGGTTGAATGCGCCGGGCCTGCGCGTGATGGCTTCCAACAACTTCGACGTGAAGTACTATCGTTGCGAATGGGAGGTTGATCCTGCGGTGAACAATATCAAAGGCATTGTGACGCCCCATTTTGTGATGAGTACCGCGGGGAACAGCATTACCCTCGACCTGTCCAGCGCATTGACGGTGTCGTCGGTGCAGCAACATGGCAGCAATTTGGCTTTCACGCATGCCGCTGACGCACTGACGATTACATTGCAAGCTCCGCTCGGGGCAGGAACAAAAGATTCCGTTACGATCAACTATCAGGGAGCGCCCCCGCCGACTTTCGGTGCTTTCGTCGTGACCACGCACGGGCCATCCGCGACGCCGGTACTGTGGACATTAAGCGAACCGTACGGAAGCCGCGACTGGTGGCCCTGCAAAAACGGCCTCGACGATAAGGCCGATTCACTGGATATATACATTACGCATCCCGCAGCCTACAAGGCCGCTTCAAACGGATTGCTGAAAAGTGAAACAGCGGTAGCGGGCGCAAAAACCCGTACGCACTGGAAGCACCGTTACGCGATTGCGAGCTATCTGGTGGCTATTGCTGTTACTAACTATAATGTGCTGGATAATAGCGTGATGATAGGTGCTACCAACGTACCGTTCAAAACTTATTGCTACCCGGAGAGCCAGTTCACTTTTCAAAATGGCGTGCAGAATACGCTCAATGCGATGGTGCAGTTCAGTAACCTTTTTGGCGATTACCCGTTCAAGAACGAGAAATATGGCCATGTGCAATTTGGCTGGGGTGGTGGGATGGAGCACCAGACGTGTTCATTCATGGTCAATATGGGTGAAACACTCATTGCGCATGAACTCGGACATCAGTGGTTTGGTGATAAAATTACCTGCGGGAGCTGGCAGGATATCTGGTTGAACGAGGGCTTCGCTACGCATCTCGCGAGCATTTACTCGGAGGCCAAATATCCGGCGAATACCAAAATCACCCGTACCAACGAAATCAATAATATCACCTCGCTACCCGGCGGCTCCGTCTGGGTGGATAATGTGAATGATGTGAACCGGATTTTCAGCAGCCGTCTGAGTTACTACAAAGGCTCGCATTTGCTCTATATGCTGCGCTGGATATTGGGTGACGCCACTTTTTTTACGGCGATCAATAACTACATCAACGACCCCGCATTAGCCTATGGGTATGCGACCACGGCCAATCTGAAAACACATTTGGAAGCGGCCAGCGGGAAGGATCTGACCTATTTTTTCAATCAATGGTTTACCGGCCAGGGGTACCCGTCGTACCAGGTCGAATGGTACCCGGCGGGTAATTCGGTACAGGTGAAGCTGAGCCAGACGCAATCGCATGCGTCGGTGAGTTTCTTCCAGCTGCCTGTGCCGTTGCTTTTCCGCAATGCGGGTACCAATCAGGAGAAGCTGGTGGTACTCAACAACACTTTGAATGGACAGGTTTTCATGGATAACCTCGGCTTTGAAGCCACCGAAGTAATTTTCGACCCGGACGTCTGGCTGATCACTCGGAACAATACGCTGACCAAAGCTTCCGGTCCGCTGCCGGTGGTTTTCAGCAAATTTGGCGTAGAATGCAGTGGTAATAGTGCACGACTCAGCTGGGCAACCACGGAAGAAGTAAATGCGGATTATTTTGAAATACTTGCCAGCAACGATGCCCGCCATTGGGATTCGAAAGGTATTGTGCCTGCGGTGGGTAATTCGAATGTTGAAAATAATTATTCTTTTCAAATCGAAAATGCATTAAACCAAAGTTATTACCGCATTAAAGAATATGACTTGGATGGAAAATCGCAGGAAACACGGATTGTAGTTGCTGAATGTGGGGCTGCAATGAAAGATATTGTAATGGCGCCCAATCCGGTTCAATCTGTTTTGCGGATCAAAAATTCGACGGGTGGAAAGAGATTCAAACCGGTTTCCGTCAACCATATTTCAGGTCAGGTGTATTGGTTAAATGATAATCAAATAGCCGATTCCAGTTCTGAACTGTCAGTCGATGTCTCATTTTTACCTGGCGGACTATATATTTTAGCATTTCAGATAGAAAACGGACAACTTTTAAAATATGTTAAATTTTTAAAAGAATAGCCTTAATCTCCACAAAACCCATTTGATTAGCGTAAAACGGTTTGAGTAATATTGTATTTAACTAAACCTCAGCAAAATGCGCTATCCGGGATATCTCCTGCTTTTAATTTGCTTTCTTTTTCAATTAAACGGCTGCGACCAGAAGAGAAAGAATTTGGTTAAAATCTCTGTAAACTTTCCCAAGGCGGCGGGCGACACTGTTATGATAAGCAGCACGAAGATGGTTACCCTGGATAGTATTGGTCTGGGCAGGGCTGTGTTGGACAGTGCCGGGAAGGGAATTGTTGAATTTACGCTTGATGCGCCCGTTTTTGTAGGAGTTAATGCAGGAAAATTCGCGGCGGGCCTTCTTGTTTTTCCAGGCGACGAACTTACCATCGTTCCATCGAAACCTGGTTCCAAGCATGCATTCAGCTTTGAAGGCGACGGCGCAGCTGCGCAGGAATTTATCAACGAAGCGGGGCAATTCAGACAGGGGTTGGAAAAGTGGAATGGGACCTATTCGTTTCGTCTCGACCAGGATACGTTTCTTTTGGCAAAAGATTCTTTGCAAAAAGGCTACGATCAATTGCTGGCTAAAATCAAATCCAATCCGGGTGTTTCTCAGGAAAGAATGGATCTTTTACAACGGAATATTAAAATGAGCGTGCTCGCTTACCAATTCAATTTTGCGAACGGAACCGATTCGGTGGATATACCGCCGTCCGTGAGGAAAGTAATCCGGGAATTACCTGCCGACTCTATCGCATTGAAAACCGCAATGTTCGATTTTGCATTGATCGCAACTTTTTATCAGCATAAAATGAATGAAGCAATTTACGAGGAGAATGAAAAAATGAATAGCGATTCGCTGGCGGCAATTTTCCCGTTGCTTGTTGATGAAAAGATTAAATCAAAAAAATACCCGAAGCTAGTTGAAGAGCTGCTTCGCGTAAAAAGTGTTGACTATCAGATCGGTAGTAGCGGGCTTTCGCCATCCATCCTAAAACTTGCCGGGAAGCTTGAAAGTGAGATTGCATCCAATGATTTCAAGAAAGTAATCCGCGAAGATATTGCCAGATGGGAGAAAATCGGCCCGGGAAAGCCTGCGCCGGTATTTTCCGGTTTAACACCGGATGGAAAGAAATTGTCGCTATCGGATTTTCGGGGTAAGGTCGTGTATGTGGATATCTGGGCAACCTGGTGCGGGCCCTGCGTAGAAGAATTTCCGGACTCCAAAAAACTGCTTGCGAATTTCAAGGGTAACGACAAAGTAGCGTTCCTGTACGTCTCGGTTGACCGCGATACATTGGCCTGGAAAAAGATGGTAGCAGGCGACAAAGTGCCCAAAGGCATTCATATCATCGACGACGGCGATTCCCCTCAATCCATTTGGAACCAGTATTATGTATGGGGCATCCCGCGCTATCTGCTGATCGACACGCAAGGACGAATGGTGGCCGCACATGCCAAGCGGCCTTCGTCTGGCAAAGTAGCAGATGAACTGAAAAGGCTATTGATAGCTAACGAATTAGCGCAAAACTAACAAGCCACCGCCAGCCCAAACTCCGCCAGCGCCCTCGGGAAATTTCGTCCTTCATGTCCTGAACGGCTCAGTTTTACCAATGCAAACCTTTCGAGCACGTCGAGCTGCATCCATTCGGCGGCAGAGATAACGGGGCAGTTCCATTCCTGCGCCTTCTCGCGTACCTCCGCGGGCACGTACGTGTATACCCAGGCGGGATCGAGGTTTTTGAGCAGGCTGGGCACGGTGCTGGTGTAGGTCCAGACCAATGCGTTCACATAGCCTGCATATGCTTCGATCTCGTCCGCGGAATGGCAGGGAAGTTCTGCAAGCTGGTCTTTTTCCTCGTAGTTGAATTTGGCCCAGTCGGCAAGTTGGAGTTTCACGCGACAGGTATCGAGCTTGTACCGGACGATCATCGGAATGCAGCGCAGGCTATCTACAAAATCGCTTTCAAACGCGAAAAAGCGGGTTTCGATGGCAGGTAATGATGTCATGTTCATGCTGGTTCGAGGTTGGATGATCGGGTTAGTTCGATGGGTTCGAAAACGGCCTTGCCACTGTCGCAGATAGGGCAGCAGTAGCCGGCCGGAAGGTCTTCGAAGGCGGTCCCGGGTGGGATATCACCGGGCATGTCGCCATACTCGGGATCATAAATCGTCAGGCAATCGGGGCATTGGTGCACCATCTTCGCCGTTTTGACGGCCGCTTTGGCTTCGTCGGGCTCGGACAGCATAGTTTTCAGAGTATCCCTCGATCGCTGATTGTTAAACCGCCTGCAAAGACGTTCCAGCTGGGCAGGCAAATGTATTTTGAATAACCCTTTTTCAAACGGCACTAATGCGCGACTGTTCGGGTTGAAGTTTTCTGTATAATAAAGGTCGTAGACGCTGAATAGCGGCAACTGCCCGACCCGTAGCAACGGCCGTTTCCGAATGAGTACCGAACCGAAAACCTCGGATTTAGGGCGGGTCTGTATTCCGAAGCAAAGGCCGAAAGTACGGGTGTCGTTTTTGGAAAAATACCGGATCAGTTCGTTTTTAAGTTCTGCGCCGTCGCCATTATGGTCCTCCGTCTGCCAAGCAAGCTCGTTGGCGGCGTGGCGGACATTGATATTGTGTTTTCCCAGAATATTACTCCAAGCTTCACGGTATTGGTCTTCTATTCCTTTGATAACCAGTGATTTCCATGGTGTGGAGCAAATTTCACCCACCCGCGTGTTCAGGCATAGCGTACATACGTCCAGGAGAAAATCGATCGTAAATTCCTCGTCGCGGCGGTAAAGCCCGAGCCAGGTACGCGATTCGTAGCGGTTGAAACCTTCGTAATAAGGCAGGGAAAAAGAAGGTAGTTCGAGTTCCTGCTGCGACTGTTGAAAAACGTAGCGAATACGTTCGTTTACAGTTGTTTTTAATGCATTTTCCTCATTTAAACCTTCATTGAGCATGCATTCTTCCACTACTTTGGACAAGCGGCCGATTTCATTCGTGTAAATCAACCAGTCCCATTTGAAAACCGTGTTGGTCTGTTTTAAACGCACATACAAGTACCAGAAATGCGGTTCCGGCGAGGAGATGAAGTTGAGGTTGCCCGTGAAAAACGGGGTAAAACTCTGGTTTGAATCAGAGATATTGACCTTCAAACCGGGCTGCCAGCCGGGCTCGGCATCAAAACTGTCGAGTACGGAATGGTACTCGCTCGCATTAAGCCATTGCCCGGTCCTGAAAACGTCTTCGCCACAGTAGGAGCTGACGATATTCGGCCGGCGGTCGGTATTGACCTCGTAAAAGATGCCCAGCTTTTTAAAATCACGTTCCAGAAACCGCATATCCTCGTAATGCGCGGTCATCAGCAACTGCTGCCGCGACCCGAAACGGACCTTGCGGACATTCGCATTCCACGCCGCCGAAAGAATATCTTTCAGGTACCCCGGCGAAGCAATGCCCCCCGGCAGGTTGATTTTGATGTGGTAATAGTCGCGCATCGTTTTACGGTTTTGTGGTTAGTGGGTGTCGGGTGTTGTCAAGTATTGTCAGGTGTTGTCAAGTATTGTCAGGTATTGTCAGGTGTTGTCAGGTGTTGTCAAGTATTGTCAAGTATTGTCAAGTGTTGTCAAGTATTGTCAGGCGTTGTCGAGCGTTGTCAGGATTACTTATTACCACAAATGACCATTCCTGACCAATCCTGACCACTCTTGACCACTCTTGACCACTCCTGGCCACTCCTGACCACTCCTGACCAAACCTGACCAATCTTGACCACTCCTGACCAAACCTGACACAATTTCAATTTGGTACCAGATTTGCTTCCAACGCCTTTTCAAGTATCGACCTTACCTCTGGCCGGCACGAGCCGCAGCCGGTCCCGGCGCCGGTGGTCTGGCAGAGCTTCTGGAAATCGCCGCAGCCGCCGGCAATGGCTTTTTCGAGGTTTCCCTGGCCTACGTTGTTGCAGGAGCATACCAACTTACCCATTACCGGTTCGGCTTTCTGACTTGCCCGCAGGAGTTGCAGGCGCTTTTCGGAAAGCTCGACTCCGCCAGCGATCAGGTCGCGGAATTCGAGGAATTCGTTTTTGTCGCCGATCAGGATCGCGCCCACGAGCTTGTCGCGGTGCACGATGCATTTTTTATAATAGCGTTTCGATTTATCGATAAATACGATTTGTTCGTAAGTCGGGTCGTTGGCGGGAACGTCGGTCATACCGATGCTGCTGAGTTGCAAACCCTCCATTTTCAGGATGTTCATCGAGGTGCTGCCCCTGTAAGGTTGCGAAATATCACCTGCGAGGTAATTGGCGATCACTTCTGCCTGCTGTTCGGCGGCGAGGGTAATGCCCCACATCTGCCCGTTCCATTCTGCGATTTCCCCGGCTGAATAAATATCCGGGTCGGAGGTTTGCATATAATCGTTCACAATTACGCCGCGCTTGCATTCAAGGCTGGCATCTTTGGCGAGGTCGATGGTCGGGACGGTGCCGATTGCCAGTACAACCACCTGGCAGCTGATCTTCCGCCCCGATTTCAGCCTGATCCCTTCCACGGTATCCGAACCCGAGAAGGTAGCCACCTCATCGTTGAAATAACATTCGATACCCCGGTCGAGGAGCTCCTGGTAGAGCAGCTCGCTGGCCAGCGGGTCGAGCTGGCGCTCCATAAAACGGCCACTGCGCTGGATTACGGTCACTTTTACATCCATTTCACGAAAAGATGCCGCGAGTTCGAGTCCCAAAATGCCGCCGCCGACAATGACCGCGTGCGGTTCGGGCTGTTTCAAAAATGGCAGGAGCGAATCCGCATCAAGGCGCGAACGCATATTGAATATGCCTGGCAGGTTGGGTACGCCCTTCGGCATGAATGCCTTGCTGCCCATGCTGAGGATGAGTTTGTCGTAATGGTGTTCCAGCCCATTGCTATCGATCACCGTTTTATGTTTGCGATCGATGTGCATGATACTCACGCCTTTATGTACGGTAATGCGGTTTTCGGCAAACTGGTCTTCGCGCAGCTTCACGAGTTGTTCCCAGGTTTGGGTGCCGCTGATATAATCGGGCAGCATTACCCGGTTATAGAACGGGTAAATTTCTTTGGAAAAAACATGGATCTCATCGTCGGCATTCAGCTGGCGGTAGGAGTTGATAAAGCCCAGCCCCGCCGATCCGGCGCCGATGATGATGATTTTTTCAAATGGTTTTTTATATAAACCGACCTGTACGGCCGAGAACTTGAAATCGGGTTCCTTGGATTTGGGGTCAACCAGCGGACTGGTCAGATTGTTGGCACGTACCAGGTTGCTTCCCAGTATTTTGCCCCAGTGCATGGGCAGAAAGCAGAGGCCTTGACGCACATCTGTTGTAACCTGCGCCTTTACGCGTACCTCCCCGCGACGGCTGCCCACCGTTACCAGGCTGCCTTCCGAAATACCCCGCTCGCGTGCGTCCTCGGGATGGATTTGCAGGAAAGGCTGGGGGATATGTTTGTTCAGTTTCGCGACGCGGCCGGTTTTCGTCATCGTGTGCCACTGATCCCGAATCCTTCCACTCGTTAAAACCAAAGGAAACAGGTCGTCGGTGGGTTCGGATGTGTTTTCGTCGGGGACAGCGTGGATTTGGGCTTTTTTGTTTTTGGTGTAGAATTGATGGTCGGTGAAAAGGCGTTTCGTGCCCGGTTGGCGCACTTCTGCTGAGCGTTCCGCATCACGAACCGATAATGGCCATTGGACGCTGCGTTTTTCTTTCAGCAGCTTGTGACTTACGCCGGTCACATCGATAGTCGTTCCCTTCGTAACCTTTACATATTCATCGTAAACCTCGGAAGTGGTTTTGTAGTTAAATGCTTTTTCAAAACCCATCTTTTGGGCGAAACGCCAGAGGATTTCAGAATCGGGCAGGGCTTCTCCCGGCGCGTCGAGCACCTTCGGGAGATAGGTAATGCGGCGTTCGGCGTTGGTCATGCTGCCGTCCTTTTCGAGCCAGGCGGCAGCGGGTAGTACCACATCAGCGAAATGCACGGTGTCGGCACGGCTGGAAACGTCCTGAACGACGACAAATCGCGACTTTTTCAATGCGCTTTCCACGGCGTTCATGTCCGGCATGCTTACCAAAGGGTTGGTATTGATGATCCAGATCGCCTTCAATTTATCGTCGGCCAGTGCTTCGAACATTTCTGTCGCGGTAAGTCCAGGCTTGTCGGCAATGCGGACGGGCGTGTTCCAGAATTGCTCCATTTCTGCGCGGTGTCCGGGATTCGCCACTTCACGGTGGCCCGGAAGGATATTGGCAAGGCCCCCCGTTTCCCGACCGCCCATGGCATTCGGCTGGCCGGTTAGCGAGAATGGGCCATTGCCGGGTCTGCCGATTTTACCGGTAATTAAATGCAGGTTGATGAGCGAAAGGTTTTTGTTTACACCGATTACCGATTGGTTCAGTCCCATTGTCCAAAAGGAAAGAAAACCTTTCGAACGGCCGATCCATTCGGCTGCTAAGGCAATATCGGCGGAAGGGACACCACAAATGTCGGCCGCTTCCGCCAAAGTGCGCTGCATTACTTGTAGCCGGAATAAATCAAAACCATCGGTGTGGTCTGTAATAAACCGCTCATCGAGATAATCATTTTCGATCAGCAAACGGCCGATCGCGTTGTTGAGGACAATGTCGGTGCCCGGGCGGATCTGCAAATGCAGGTCGGCCGAGCGGGCGGTGTCGGTCACGCGGGGGTCTACGCAGATAATTTTGATATCCGGCTTCGCCGTTTTGTGCGCTTCCACGCGCCGCCAGATAATGGGATGGCACCAGGCCGGGTTAGCGCCGGTTACGTACATGACATCGGCCGCCTCGATGTCGTCGTAGCAAACAGGAACGCTATCCTCGCCCAGTGACAGCTTGTAGCCTACCACCGCCGAGCTCATGCACAGGCGGGAGTTGGTGTCGATATTGTTGGACCCGATGAAACCCTTGATCAGCTTGTTTACCAGGTAGTATTCCTCTGTAAGGCATTGGCCGGAGACATAAAACGCTACTGAATCGGGCCCGAATTTTTTGATTAGTGCTTTAAAAACAGCCGCTGTGCGCTCCAAAGCCTCATCCCAGGTCGCGCGCTGCAACGGCATCGAGCGGTTGAGGCGCATCTGCGGGTAAAGCAGTCTGTCGGACTGGTCCATCACCGTGTAATGCAGGTTCATGCCTTTGGAACACAGCATTCCCTTATTCGAAGGATGCTCTTTATCCCCTTCCAGGCTCAACTGGCCATTACTTTCTTTCGTCACCACGACCCCGCAGCCTACGCCGCAGTAACAGCAGGTCGATTTGTAGGAGTTTGGGGTCGGTTTCATTTTGATGAGTGAGTGAGTGAATGAGTGAATGAGTGAATGAGTGAATGAGTGAATGAGTGAATGAGTGAATGAGTGATTTCCTTTCTCTTAATTTTCGGATCCCCGGGTTAAAACCCGGGGCAAGGGGATTCTTTATCTATTTCCGTTGATTTTAATCGACGGGCGGCGCCCATTCCGAAATCCATCATTTTTTTAATCTATTACCGTTGATTTTAATCAACGGAAAGCGCCAGGACTACACCCTTACGCCTCGACAGGCTCCAATTGGCCGGTTTCCGCGGTAATAGTCTGGGTTTTTTCAAAATTGATCAATGCTACAACGGCAGCCACACAAGCAATGGCAACACCGATATACATGAATGCCTGCGAATAAGAGATAGTGCTCGATTTGAACAGGAAGCCCGCGAGTACCGCACCCACATTACCGCCCGCACCGACAATCCCGCTCACCGAACCGATCGCCTTTTGGTTAATGAATGGCACAATCGCATAAGTAGCGCCATTCGCCATTTTCAGGAACATCGCGAAGCAAAGCATCGTAATCACCGCGCCGATAATACTGCCGCTCTGCGCGAATAATGCAATGCCGATCCCTTCCAGGACGAGCAACAATGCAAGCAGGCGACCTTTGCCGAGCATCCCCCATTTGTTGCCAACCTTGTCGGCCACGATACCGCCGACAGCGCGGGCAAAAATGTTCATAAAACCGAATGTACCAGCCAGGATACCCGCCGTTGCCAGCGAGGTATTGAAGTTTTCAAAGAAATACAATGCAGCTACATTGTCGAAAGTGATCTCAATTCCAAAACATGCCCCGTAAGCCAGGAACAGTGCCCAGGTGCGGGGATCGCGCATGGCGATGCCTAATGTGCCTTTCGCTTTGGTGGCTTTCGGATTGGCAACGGCAAGGTCTTCGAAGTTACCGGCAGGGGTGTCTTTCGTGAAAAAGTAGTATACGAACGCGAAGATCAATAATGCCGCGCCGGGGATCACCATCGCAATTCTCCAAGCCGATTCAGGCAAGTAACCTGCGCCTACGAATGCCGCAAAAATCAAAGGCATAACCATGTTGGTGATACCGCCACCGAGGTTACCCCAACCTCCGGCCACCGCGTTGGCCGTTCCGACAATCTTCTTGTCGAACATGACCGATGTGTGGTATTGTGTGACGACAAACGAAGCGCCGACCACGCCGATAGCGAGGCGGAACAACAGGAAACCTTCATAGGAATCCACCAAACCTACCGTCATGACGGGAATAGAGCCGAGGCCCAGCAATGCGGTGTAGGTTTTCCGTGGTCCCCAGGTGTCGCAAAGCTTGCCGATGGCAATGCGGGCAATGACCGTTGCGGCTACGGAAGCGATGATAATGTTGCCAATTTGCGGTTTGGTCAGTCCCAGGTCGGTTTTGATGACGGTCATCAGCGGGGCCAGTCCGAACCATCCGAAAAAGCAAAGGAAGAACGCCATCCAGGTCAGGTGGAAGGTACGCATTTGCACGCCCTTGAAGCTGAATATGTTGAGTTTTTCAAGCGGCTTATTGGTCGTTTCCATAGTAATAAGAGTTCGAAATGGTTGGTAGTGACAGACTTATTTCAGGAATTCAGGTTTGATATTGATCATCAGGTAAGCCCAGTTAGACATTTTCTGCGGGTTTTTCACACCCTTCACCTGCGCGAGGCTGTTGGTGGAGAAAAATGCGCAGTAGCCGCCCTGAAAGCTGATGGTCTTGGTTAGGTTATAATTGGCGATAATGTCGAGTTCTTCGCCGAAGCTGGACGAAAGTTTCTGATTATCAGCAACCCGGACTGTCGCTGCGCTCGCGAAATGGTGCAGGTCGGTGTTGATGGAAAGTTTTTCGGAAGCTTTGATGGTCGTATTAATGTAGAGGTCCGAAAGGCCGCCTTTACCGAATGCATTCGCGGCATAGAAGTAATCCATTTGGCCCCAGAACTTGTGCGGCGTGCCGTAAAGCGGATCGAATGTGTGGTTTTTGGCAGAGCCGTTAGCTGTGCCGGAGGTGTAGTCGAACCCGGGACCAATGGAAAATACCCGGTTCATCGCATACAACCCCCGGACAGAATACATATAAGCGCTTAACGTCGCACCGTCCTTGTCCTTGCCGGTCTGGTAGAATGCATTCGCAGTCAGCGTCCAGCTCTTGCCCAGTTTGGTTTGCAGGTATGGTCCGACGGTCACACGGCTCCGCACACCGTTTGCGAGTTTTTTAACACCTGCAGTATCTAATGTATATTTCTGGAAATCATCTTTTATAACGAGAAAAGAGGCATTTCCCTGCTTTAATTTTTTACCCAAATACAGGAACTGTAACGACTTGTACATCGTCCCGATCCCGTTTGTGCCAGCAGCATAGCCTACGGGCACGCCGTCGTACAAAGTACCGGTTTTGAGCTCACGGTTCTGGTTATACGCAACGCCCAAATGTGCGGTAAAGCCATTGAAGCCGTACTTCACCAAAGCTGCGTCGTGGCGCCGCGCCTGTTGCAGCCAGTCGAGATTGCCGAGTACGCGGCTGTCGTCGTAGAGAAACTCCTGCCGCCCGATCTTCATTGCAAACTCTTTACCGAGCTTCGTCTGGTTGGTGTCGAGCAGGCTGATTTCTCCCCAGGCTTCGTGCAGCATCAATCCATTCATAGCCGAATTGGTAATGCGGTTGTTCGTCGAGGCGTCCTGCCCCCAAACGCGCACATCCTGAACGGCCACGAAAAACTGTGTCCGGTAACCCTTGTAGCCCGCATTCAGGCGGGTACGCTGGGACGTGAAAAAGGCAGGCTTTTCGCCTTTGGAAAGCATCGTGCCTTGTCCGTCGAGTAACTCCGTCCGGGTGCGTAACTGACCCGAAAGGCTGAATTGCGCCATTGTCCGCGTCGGAGCCAGCAAACCCGTCCCGAGGATACCCAGTAGCAGGAGGTAAACAGCATTTCTCATTGTGATTATGTTTAGGTTGGAGTGAAAGCAAAGCGGGTCAAAATGCCATCTGCATATTTTGCAGGTATTCCAATGCATAAGTCGGGCTGAGGGCCACTACTTCGCCCATCACCATAATCGCGGGCGTGCCGATGCCGGCCTCGCGCACGAGCCTCGGCATTTCCCAAACCTGTCCCACCACACTCTTCTCATCGGGCCGGGTGCCGTTCTGGATCACCGCCATCGGCAAATGGCCGCGTCCGAAGTGTTTGTATAATGCGCAAATCTCTTCCAGTTTATTCAAACCCATCAAAACAATCACCGTCGCGCGCGACTGCGCTGCCAGCCGGAGATCGTCCGAAAGCTCGCCGTTCTGCGTCGTGCCCGTGATCACCCAGAAGCTCTCGCTTAATCCCCGGCGTGTAACCGGTATATCGAGCGAAGCGGGTACTGCAATGCTGCTGGAAATGCCCGGTACCATTTCGCAAAGGATGTCGTGGTCCCGGGCGTATTCGATCTCCTCATGTCCGCGGCCGAACACAAACGGGTCGCCGCCTTTGAGCCGTACCACATGACCGCGCTTGCGGGCGAGGCGGACGATCAGGCCATTGATTTCATCCTGCGAGAAGGAAGGGTTCCCTACTTTTTTGCCTACATACATCTTCAATGCGTGGGCGGGCGCAAATTCCAGGAAAGCCGCGTTGGCGAGTTCGTCGTACAGCACCACATCGGCGGTTTGTAATGCGCGCATCCCTTTCAGTGTGATCAGTTCGCTGTCGCCCGGGCCGGCTCCTACCAGTGTCAGTTTCGCTTCCATCTCTTATATATAATAGGGTGAATATTAGAAATGTACTATATATAGTATTTTGTAACTATATCATTTATTGGTTCAAATTTACTAGTTAAATTTTATAAAACAATCATTTTGCCAAAATTTATGTTTGTTTTTGATCATAAATACGAATTAAAAGTTAGGAATTCCAGAAAACACGATTTACTTTTGACCTATCGAAAAAATGATAATACACACATAATATTAAAATAGTACAACAAAATAATTATGTTTTCACAAATCAATAGTTATTAATTACTATGAAAACTGTTTCAAACACCCGGATCGTCGTAGTTGGCAATGGTATGGTGGGCTACAAATTCTGTGAAAAGCTGCTCTCGAGAAAAAAAGACGGACAGGATTTTTCGATCACCGTATTCGGCGAAGAGCCTCGCGCTGCCTACGACAGAGTACATTTGAGCGAGTTTTTTGCGGGCAAATCGGCCGATGATCTGACAATGGCGGGTGTCGACTGGTATGCAGAAAACGGGATACGGCTGTTTTTGTCCGACCCGGTGGTGGATATCGACAGGGAAGAGAAACTGGTGCGTTCACACCATGGACATATAGTATATTATGACTACCTTGTCATGGCAACCGGCTCGGGGGCATTCGTTCCTTCGATCCCGGGGGTTGAAAAGGACGGGGTATTCGTGTACCGCACGATAGAGGACCTGGAACTGATCCAGTCGTATGCTAAAAAGGCGAGAAAGGGTGCGGTACTCGGTGGCGGGCTGCTCGGTCTGGAGGCGGCAAAGGCATTGCTCGACCTGGGCCTGGAAGAAGCACACGTGGTAGAATTCGCCCCGCGCCTCATGCCGAGGCAGATCGACGACGCCGGTTCGCGCATGTTGCAAAGCCAGCTCGAATCGCTCGGTTTACAGATACACCTTTCCAAAAGCACGCAGGAAATCAAGGGCGACGACCGCATTGAAGGAATGCAGTTCGCCGATAGCTTCCTTGATGTGGATATGCTCGTGATTTCCGCTGGTATCCGCCCGCGCGATGAAGTGGCGAAAATAGCAGGGCTTGAAACGCATCCACGCGGTGGTATTGTGGTGAATAGTCAATTGCAAACCTCCGATCCGTCGATTTTCGCGATCGGGGAATGTGCATTGGCCCACCATATGATCTACGGTCTCATCGCGCCGGGCTACGAAATGGCCGATGTCGTGGCAACCATGCTGACAGGCGGTGAAAAGGAGTTTTTACCTTACGACATGTCGACCAAGTTGAAACTGATCGGTACCGACGTGGCGAGCTTCGGCGACCCGTTCGTGGAGGAGCCGGCCTGCCGCACGATCCGTTATGAGAACAAAGCGAAGGGCATTTATAAACGCATTAATGTAAGCACCGACGGTAAGACACTGCTCGGTGGTATCCTGGTAGGCGAGGCTGAGCAATACAATATGCTGCTGCAAACCTGCAAAAACAAAACCATCCTGCCACCCGACTCGGAAGACCTGATCCTGGGCTCACGCGGGGGCGAGGAAGCGGGCGCAGGCGTGATGAGCCTGCCCGACGACGCGCTCATATGCTCGTGCGAGGCCGTTACCAAGGGCATGATTTGTCATGAAGTAGGTGAAAACGGCCATCAAACCGTGGATGCATTGAAGAAATGCTGCAAGGCCGGTACAGGCTGCGGCGGTTGTATTCCGATGGTGAAAGACCTGATTGCGGGTGTGATGAAGGAAAAAGGCGTTTATGTCCGCAATGTGATCTGCGAGCATTTCGATTACTCGCGACAAGAGCTGATGGATCTTGTGAAAATGAATGGGTTGAAGACGTACGGTGCCGTGCTGGATCATCACGGAAAAGGTGATGGTTGCGAGGTCTGCAAGCCATTGGTAGCCTCGGTGCTGGCCAGTCTTTGGAATGAAAACATCCTTGAAAAAGACCGTGCTGTGGTGCAGGACTCGAACGATCGCTACCTGGCGAATATCCAGAAAGGCGGTACTTATTCGGTCGTGCCGCGGATTCCCGGTGGAGAAATTACACCTGAGAAGCTGATCGTGATTGGTCAGGTAGCGCAGAAATATGGCTTGTATACCAAAATCACCGGCGGCCAGCGCATCGACCTCTTCGGCGCGCACCTGGGCGACTTGCCGGATATCTGGGAAGAGCTGATCGGAGCAGGCTTTGAAAGCGGTCATGCTTATGGTAAATCGCTGCGAACCGTGAAAAGCTGCGTGGGCTCGACCTGGTGCCGTTTCGGAGTGCAGGATTCTGTATCGTTTGCGATCGAAGTGGAAGACCGCTACAAAGGATTGCGCTCCCCGCATAAGCTGAAATCGGCGGTATCGGGTTGCGTACGTGAATGCGCGGAGGCGCAGAGCAAAGATTTCGGTATTATCGCTACCGACAAGGGCTGGAACCTGTTTGTATGCGGCAATGGCGGCGCGAAACCACAGCACGCGCTACTGCTCGCCAGCGATGTGGATAAGGAAACCTGTCTCCGCCTGATCGACCGCTTCCTGATGTTCTACATCAAAACCGCTGATCCTCTGACGCGTACCGCTACCTGGCTCAACAAAATGGAAGGCGGTATAAACTACCTCAAGGCAGTCGTCGTGGACGACGTGTTGGGCATTGCCGATGAACTCGAACGCGATATGCAAAACCTTATCGACGTCTACAAATGCGAATGGCGCGAAGTGGTGGAAAGCCCAGAGCTGCGCAAGCGCTTCACGCACTTCGTGAACACGCCGATGAAAGACCCTAGCATCACATTTGCGGATATGCGAGAGCAGAAGCGCGCGAAAGAATGGGCATAATGCGGGCTCCGCGGGCGCGGTATCCATCGGCCATCCGTTGGCTGAAGCCGACGGGAATGGATTAAAAATAAAATCCATTGCAATGGCCATCCGTTGGCTGAAGCCGACGGGAATGGATTAAAAATCCCATTGCCCCGGGTTTTAACCCGGGGATCGATAGAGAATCAAATCAGCAGCAAAAGATTTTTAACCCAGGGTTTCAACCCTGGGCCCCAACGACCAACCTTACAGACAGATGGAAACGATCACCGACACAATCAATGCAGTAACCTGGCACATGGCATGCTTCGTCGACGATATCCCCGAAGACGGCGGAGGCTGCGCGTTTATCAGCGGCAGACAAATTGCCATCTACAACTTTGCACGGAGAGGAGAGTGGTACGCCACCGACAACCAATGCCCGCACCGCCAGCAAATGGCGCTTTCGCGCGGAATGATCGGCAGCCATGGAGAAGAACCGAAAGTAGCTTGCCCTTTTCATAAAAAAACCTTTTCATTGCAAACCGGACAGTGCCTGAACGATGATGAGTACCGGATCAATACTTTTCCAGTAATGGTAAAAGAGAACCGGGTCTACATCGGCCTGTGAGCATTGGGTATTATCAACCCGGGGTTTCAACGCCGGGCTAGCAAATGGAGAGACTCGACAAACGCGTGGCGGGCAGCCTGACGCGGTTTTATGTAGTGGCATTGTGCGTGGTAGCTTTGCTTACCGTGAGCGGCCTGTTTCTGATCAGGCGAACGATCAGGAACCTTAACCACGACAGCCGGCTGGTAAACGTGGCCGGTCGTCAGCGAATGCTCAGCCAGCGGCTTACTAAGCTGGCCGTATTGAAAATCAACGGCATCGAGCACCGCGATTCCGTGCGTTTTGACGCATTGCTCACATTATGGAAAGACAGCCACGAAGACCTCGTATCGAGACGACTTCCCGTAGAAAAGGGTTTTGTTACCTGGAAAAGCCAGCCGCTGGACACGATGTTCCGCGAACTGGCCCCCATTTTTGACCGCATTTATCAAAATCTGGTCATCATAGGCCGCGACAATTCCGACCTGGCCGTGAGACAGCAGGCATTGGCGCAGGTACTTGCCCACGAGCCGGAGTTTCTGGCGCAAATGAACCGCATTGTATTCCAGTTTGATAAAGAGAGTTTTGAAAGGCTCCAAAACCTGGAACGCATCGAATGGATACTGGATCTGATGACGATTCTCGTGCTCGTGGCAGAGGGGTTGTTGATTTTTAGGCCGGTAGTGAATACCACGCGCCGTGTGGTGCGGATGCTGACCGAGTCGGAAGATGCATTGCAGTTTTCTAACCAGCGATTAAAAGAAGCCAATATTCAACTCCTGGAAACGCAGAAAGAATTGCTGCGACTTGAAGAGGAAAAATATGAGTTACAGCTCGCCGAAGACCGTGTCCGGGCAGCGGCATTAATTGAAGGCCAGGAAGAGGAGCGGAAACGTTTTGCATTGGAGCTGCACGACGGGATAGGTCAGATGCTGACCGGCCTCAAACTCCATGCAGAGAAATTAAAAGCCGTCCAGTTTCACGACGAAAAACACCAGAAACGCTTCGATCAGCTGGTAGTACTCATTCAGGATATTATCCAGACAACCCGGCAGGTATCGTTTAACCTCATGCCTTCCGTGCTCAGCGATTTCGGGCTGGCATCGGCCTTGAAACTGCTCTGCCAGCAGGCTGCCGACTTGTCGGGGATCAAAGTTTTGTTTGAAGGCGAGACCGGCGAGCGCATCATGATGGGCCGTCCGATGGAAATCGGGTTGTACCGTATTGCGCAGGAAGCGTTGAACAATGCCGTGAAACATGCGAATGCGGATCGGATCAAGATAAAATTGGAACAAAATAAGAATCGCATTGTTTTGGAAATCGCCGATGACGGAAAAGGATTTTTAATTAGTAATTTAAAGTCAGAAGGACAGTTCCTGACCCGTAACGGGATGGAAAATATCCGTACGCGCACCCAGCTTTTGAATGGTGAAATAGAAATCATTTCCAAAGTCGATAGCGGTACGAGACTGGTCGTTCGGGTTGATTTATAATGACTTATTGCTGATTAGCTGACCACGTATGCCTATTCGGATTCTAGTTGTAGACGACCATTCGGTAGTGAGGCAGGGCATTATCACCCTGCTCGAAGATGAAGAAGACCTGATCATTGCCGGCGAAGCCTCGGACGGCGACGAGGTATGGGATATGGTCGAGAAAGTGAAGCCCGATGTGATCCTGCTCGACCTGACAATGCCCCGGATGCCGGGCCTGGACGTGATCAAACAGATCGTGCCGGTATTCCCGTCTGCCAAAATCCTCGTGTTCAGCATGCACAACAACACAGACTACATGCTTTCGTCGGCACTGAACGGTGCTGCGGGATACCTGGAAAAAGACACCAGCCGCGACGAAATGCTCAAAGCCATCCGTGCTATCGCCAAAGGCGAGTTCTACTTTCCGCCTTATGCGTCATCGGTGATCATCAAAAATCTCCTCAAACAACTCTCCCGCGTGAGCGACGCGCGTCCTGTGCAGGAGGAAGTCCAGGAGAAGTCGATCTGGAAAATCATTACCCCGCGCGAACAACAAATCCTGAAATGCCTCACCGAAGGCATGAGCAGCAAGGACATTGCCGAAAAGTTCGATATCAGTTCCAACACCGTTGCCAATCAGCGCGCGAGCATCATGAAAAAGGCCAATGTGAAAAACACCGCGGAGCTGATCAGTCTCGCTATGAAGTAACCTATGGCCTGATTTTTATGCCTTCCAAACCCGGTTACCGGTTTCGAAAACGAACCGTCAATAAAACTGGGAAACAATGGACAGGATATTCGCCTTCATATTGAGCATGACGCTGCTGTGTACAGCGGCAAATGCGCAGGTTAAATCAGCTGCCAATGCGAATTTAGCTAAGAAAAGGATTGTCTTCATCGCCGGTCCCGACAGCCATGGCAAAGGCGAGCACGAACATAACGGCGGCTGCACAATACTTGCCAAAGCATTGAACGACAGCCTGCCAGGGGCCGAAGCTGTGATCGTGCGTAACGGATGGCCGCAGGACGAATCGGTGCTGGATAATGCGGCAGCGATCGTATTCTACCTGGATGGCGGCGGCAAGGATCATTTAGAGCTTGTACATGCGGCTAAAATGGAAGAACTAACGGCACGCGGTACGGGTATTGTCAACCTGCATTTTTCCCTGGAAGTTGACGCGCAGGCTGGCGGAGAACGCTTTTTGAAATGGATAGGAGGGTATTTCGAAACCAATTGGTCGGTAAACCCCGTCTGGGAAGCCAGTTTCGCGCGTTTTCCCGATCACCCGGTCGCCCGTGGCGTAAAGCCTTTCACGATTCTCGACGAATGGTACTACCACATGCGTTTCACGCCCGGAATGAAAGGTGTAACGCCCATTTTACAGGCATTACCACCGGAATCGACGCTGGATAAGCCCGATGGTACGCATTCCAACAACCCCGCCGTGCGCGAGGCGGTGATTACGCGCAAAGAAATGCAAACCCTGGCCTGGGCATTCGAGCGATCGGATGGCGGTCGCGGATTTGGCTTCACAGGCGGGCATATGCATAAGAACTGGAAGAACGACAACTTCCGTAAACTCGTACTGAACGCCATTGCGTGGGCCGCAAAGATCGATGTTCCTGCCGAAGGAATCCCTTCCGCAACGCCTACTGATAATGAACTGAATGCGCTCACAAAGCGGGTTGAATAAGCTCGGAAGATTAAATTTTTTTAATCCGTAAATTTCTTTCGCCGGTTTTGCGTTACACCTTGCAATAACCCCGGTGGTCCTGACAGACAAAAGACGAAGCAGGCCCAGTGCCGTTTTGTGTTGAAGTTGAGATGAAATACGGTTTCCAACAACCGCGTAAGCGCCCTAACAAGATTATTTTTACACTATTAACCCTGCTTCTTGCAGGACTGCGGCATTCTTACGCGCAAACGGATTCAACTGCTGCTATACAAAAGGTAGCTGTCGCACAAGACACTGCCGCTTCACAAAAACTTACCTCGCAGAATAAGGTCAAGCTATTCTTTAATTTTGATGCGCGGGGTACATTTATCCAGCACAAGCATATCAATGTTTTCGGGGTTAATGCGGGGATTACTTTCGGCGAAAAACGCAATCGACTTACGGCAGGTTATTACTGGCTGGGCTATAATGCCTCACGGAGGCTAGTCAACTGGCATAATATATTCCCCGATCCGCTGAATCTCTCTTACTACACCGCCACCGACGTCCGATTCGCCAACTTTGCCTACTGGCACACAGCAATCCGCAATAAACGATGGGTACTGTCCACGCCATTGGAAGTAGGGATCGGTAACCAAAGCACCCGCTTCCGCGACCTGTTCGACGGCATCACGTCCGGCTCGCGCAAGGACTACTTCATTCCGCTGCAAGTGGGCGTGTACGGCGAGTACCGCGCATTGCGCTGGGCGGGCATCAACTCGCAGATCGGCTACCGTAATGCCCTCTCTTCCGGCGAATTCCGCGAGCGGTTCAGCGGGTTCTATTATAGTTACGGAATAAACCTTTACCCCGAAGCCATCTGGAAGGATTTCAGGAAATGGAACAGGAAGAAGCACAAGTCTCCGGCGGTTGATAATGCAATGGTACCGTTGGGACATTAGCGGCTTTTTTTATTGACATTACTGCCTGAGATGTAGTAATTTGAATCATCAATCAAACACAGGATGCTATGATAACTGTCAGCGCGGATCAAATCGAGGCAAATTCTTCCCAGGTACTCGATGAGCTCAGAAAGGGAGAAAGGGTAGGAGTAACTTTTGGTGATCAGAAGGCGGTTCAGGCGTATCTTGTTCCCGGACATTTGCTTCCAAGAGACAGCGAACCTAGAAAATTGGGGGCGCTCAAAGGCAAAGTGACGGTCACTTTTGCAGACGACTTTTCCATGACGGAAGAAGAATTTCTCGGCTTATGACCTACCTTTTGGATACACACACATTAATATGGGCACTTACAGATTTTGAAAAGTTGCCTATCAATGTTCAACAGATTTTGGAAAATAAGAGCAATGCAATTGTCGTCAGTGCATTAAGTTTTTGGGAAATGTCAATTAAACGTTCAATACAAAAGCTGGATCTGAACGGAGCTGATCCCGAAGATTTTGTATTGGCTGCACTTAAATCAGACTTTAACATATTGCCGCTCTCATATGAACTCTGCTCCTCCTTCCACAAACTCTCAGCCACCCACCATAAAGACCCATTCGACCGGATGTTAATCTGGCAGGCTCTTCGCCAGAAGTGTTCACTTATTACTATCGACAAGAACATCCGCAAATACACCAGCGAAGGCCTGCAAGTCGTCTGGTAATCGCTTCAATTTTCCCAATTTTTAGCGAATTTCAATGCGCCCCTTGCGTTTTCAATTTCTTTAAACTTACTTTGTCTATCAAATTAGTAGATTTTATCTGTTAACCACCAGCAGACGAGATCAGTACCACAATCTTTTTCAAAACATGAAATCGATGGATCGTTATTCTTCGCGCAGTAGTATTGTGCCTATGGTGGGCCCTTCCGGTTATTCCTTCGCTGCCGTATCCTGTTGCTGTTGTTGAGCTCGCGCTAACGGCGGTATGTTTCGCTGTAATCTGATTTTCGTCCTGTTACATATCATTCATCATGCAGTGGGTTGATCGGCCCACGCTTCCAACCACTTTTTACATCATGAAAAATTTTAAGAGCATCTTTCTGGCAGCAGGCCTGGCACTGACTGCTTTTCCCAATGCATTTGCACAGGAGTCCACCGACAATAAGGTAATCATAACTGGTGTGCGTTTCGCTTATCCTCTGGTAGATAAATGGATCAAGGAATACACCGCCGCTAACCCAAAGGCACAAATCGTCATCGAAACGCGTACGATTACCGATCCTGCGAAATATGATCTGCTGATCGAGGCCTATGACCAGGAAAAGGAAGTAAAGGACACCCGCGAGTATATTTCGATCGGTCGTTATGCATTGTTGCCGGTGGCTAATGCAAAATCAACGTTTGCGAAAGAATATGCGGATAAAGGTTTGAACGAGAAAACGTACAAGCAGATTTTCTTCCACGATATTTATGCAGAAAAAGACAAGTCGCTGACGACGCAATACACGATCTATACCCGCCTGCAAAAAGCCGGCGCGCCGCTGACTTTCGCTAAATACTTCGGTTATGAGCAGCAGAACATCAAAGGAAAGGCCATTGCCGGTGCGGACGAGCATTTGATCAAAGCGCTTTTGAAAGATGATACTGGCATTACGTACACCACGCCCGGCCTCGCGTATGACCTGCAAAGCCGCAAGCCGGTGGAAGGGCTGACGATCATCCCTGTCGACCTGGATGGCAATGGCCGTGTTTCGAAAGAAGAAAAGGCATTGGAAAACCTGGACCAGGTCATTACAACGCTGGAAGCTGGAAAAGTCAAAAATGTGCCGGTTGAGGATATTCATTTTTCAATCGCTAAAAATAATTCAAACCCCGAAGCCAAGAAATTCCTGCTTTGGGTGGCAGCGAATGCCGATAAAGACCTTCACCAATTCGGTTATCTGAAAGCCGATGCCAAACGCCTGGCCGACGAGAAAGAGAAACTGGAAAGATTTCAGGCTGTAAAATAAGGTTTGCAAGCCCGCGGGCACGACATCAGGTTGTGCCCGCTTTTGTTTTCCATTCATTCCAAAAATTTTATGACAAAACATTTACGATCCGCCCTCACCAGGCAGCGGCTGGGTATGCTGTTGCTCGGCGCCACCGTTTTCAGCCGCGTCTCGGCGCAGCACGATCCCGTTCAGCCGTTCCGTGGAAAGGTGGGCAAGACAATCGAAGAAACGGAACAATGGTGGCAGGAACAACCCAAAGCTCCGAAAGGCGCGCCGAACGTCGTGTGGATCTTGCTAGACGATGTGGGTTTCGGTGCAACGTCGGCATTCGGCGGACTCATCGATACGCCTAATTTTGAAAAGTTAGCCAACGGCGGCCTGCGCTATACGAATTTCCACACAACCGGCATTTGCAGCCCTACACGCGCATCCCTGCTCACAGGCAGGAACCCGCACAGCGTGGCTATGGGGCATCACGCCGAGTTAGGCATCGGCGCGCCCGGTTACAACGGCAATATCCCGTTCGAGGCAGGAACGGTGGCGGAGATTTTCAAAGAAAACGGCTATAACACATTTGCATTAGGTAAATGGCACGGTAACCAGCCGCGCGACCTCACCATCGCCGGGCCGTACAACCGCTATCCGACCGGCCGGGGCTTCGAGCATTTTTACGGTTTCCTGGGCGGCGCCACCGACCAATGGCACCCGCAACTGGTCGAGGAAACTTCACCGATCGATATCGAGCCGAATACCAAACATTTGAACCAGCTTTTGTCCGACAAAGCCATTTCCTACATTGCTAACCAGAAATCGGCCGACGCGGAGAAGCCATTCTTCCTTTATCTCGCAACCGGTGCCGCACATGCGCCGCATCACGTGGCGCGTGAATGGAGCGACAAGTACAAAGGCAAGTTCGACGGCGGCTGGGACGAATACCGCGACAAAGTTTTCCGGCGACAATTAGCAGGCGGACTGGCACCCAAAGGCACGCAACTACCGCCGCGGCAGACCGGTATCAAGCCCTGGAACGCGCTTTCAGCCGACGAGAAGAAGATTTATGCCCGTTTTATGGAAGTATACGCGGGTTTTCTTTCTTATACCGATTACGAAGTGGGCCGGGTGGTGGATTACCTGCAACAGATCGGCCAGTTGGATAATACGCTGATTTTCCTCGTGGTAGGCGACAACGGCGGCAGCAAGGAAGGTACTTACACCGGCACGGCAGGTACGGCGGAGAAGTCATCCGGCGACGATATCCAATTCCTGTTATCCCAATACGACAAACTGGGCACCGAATACAGCTATCCCAACTACCCGCTAGGCTGGTCGCAGGCTACGAACACGCCATTCCGCTATTGGAAAAGCGATGTGAATGCGGAAGGCGCGTCGCATACCACGCTCATCGTGCATTATCCCAAAGGAATTACCGACAAGGGCGGCCTTCGCGCGCAATACACGCACGTGACCGACATCCTGCCGACGACCATCGAACTGACCGGCGTGAAAGTGCCGACGGCGATCAACGGCTACAAGCAATGGCCATTCCACGGCACATCGCTGGCCTATTCGCTCAACGACGCGCAGGCGGCGGCGCGGCATACGCAGCAGTATTATGAACTGCACGGCGGCCGGGCTATTTACAAGGATGGCTGGAAAGCAAGTGTGTATCACCCGAGGAACACATTCGGCGAGCAAACGACCGACATTAACTTCATAGCCGATTTCAAGCGCGACAAATGGGAGCTTTACAATATCAATGAAGACTGGAACGAGATCAACGACCTCGCCGCCAAACATCCCGAAAAGCTGGAAGCGCTGAAAAAGCTGTTCGACGAGGAAGCGGAGAAATACCAGGTATACCCGCTCAAAAACTTCCGCGCAGGGCTCGCACTGCCGCCCATCCGCCCGAAAACGGTGATTTATGAAGGTACAACCATTAAAACACGGGTTTACATCGGAAAAGGGCCTGTGGATATTACGGCAGAGGTCGAGGTGGGTAAGAATGCCGAGGGGGTGATTTTTGCGAATGGCGGTTTGCTCGGGGGAAGCAGTCTTTATGTAAAACAAAACCAATTGCATTACCTGCTCAACGACGGTGTTAAACCCGTCGTACTAACAGCTTCCAAACCCTTGAAAGAAGGCCGGAACACCGTTCGTATTGAATTTTCTTCCGATAAAAAAGTGACTTTGCTTTTGAATGG
Organism: Dyadobacter sp. SG02; assembly: GCF_900109045.1. Classification (GTDB taxonomy): domain Bacteria; phylum Bacteroidota; class Bacteroidia; order Cytophagales; family Spirosomataceae; genus Dyadobacter. The sequence goes on along the minus strand of NZ_FNYL01000012.1, from coordinate 223,879 downwards.
CGTAAAAGCGGCTGAGCAGGCTGGTATCGGTACCAAATACCTGGCATCGGCTTCTTCCGACGGTTTCAGTGTCGGGAAAGACCTCAACTCGCCGGTTACCAAAGATTACCCCGGCACTTTTGCCTTTAATGGGAAGGTGAAGCAGCTGGTAATCGATCAGCAAGAGGAGAATCAGGAGAAAGTAGGTTTAATACAAAAGGAGAAGTAACATTTTAAATATCCTTCCATGAGAAGACTACTAATGGGCGCGGCGGTGATCCTGGCTGCGCTGACAGCCGAGGCGCAAACCCAGCGGAGGCCCAATATCGTTGTTATCCTCGCTGACGACCTGGGGTATGGCGACATTGGCACATTCGGCGCGACGGACATCCGGACACCGAATATCGACGGGCTGGCCGCGAACGGTATCAAACTGACCTCATTTTATTCGTCGTCTCCCGTGTGCAGTCCCACTCGCGCGGCGCTCATTACCGGGCGCTACCCGCGCAGGCTGGGGATCGATCATGTATTTTTCCCGGAGAGTTTTACGGGCATTCCCGCCGAAGAAGTAACCATCGCCGAAGCATTGAAAGGCAACGGCTACCGCACTGCCATCTTCGGGAAATGGCACTTGGGGCATCACAGGCAGTTTTTGCCTTTGCAAAATGGTTTTGACGAATACTACGGCATTCCCTATTCGAATGACATGATGGGCGTCGCGTACCTGCGCGGCAACGATGTTGACAGCATTAAGGTCAACCAGAAATACATTACGCAGACGTACACCAAAGAGGCCGTTCGCTTCATCGACCAGAACAAGAACAAGCCGTTTTTCCTCTACATTACCCACAATATGCCGCACGTACCGATTTACGCTTCGCCGAAATTTGAGGGCAAATCCAAAAGAGGGCTGTACGGCGATGTGATCGAAGAGCTCGATTGGAGCGTGGGAGAGGTGGTAAAGGCATTGAAAAAGAATGGTCTGGAAGAAAATACGCTGGTGGTGTTCACGAGCGACAATGGCCCCTGGCTGATCTTCGATGTCGAAGGTGGCTCGGCCGGGCCGTTGCGGCAGGGCAAAGGCACCACATTCGAAGGCGGGCAGCGCGTACCGACGGTGGCTTACTGGCCGGGCAAGATCAAGCCGGGTACGGTTTATGACGATCTGGCGACGCATCTCGATCTTTACCCGACTATTATCAGCCTCACAGGCAGTCAGAAAACACAAACCAAAAAGCCGCTCGACGGGGAGGATATCAGCCCCGTGCTTTTCGGTACCGGCAAGCGGAAGGGCGATGAGTTTGCCTATTATTCCAATGGCATTATCGAAGCCTACCGCAAGGGCGACTGGAAGATCAGGCTGCCGCAGAAAGACGTGAAAATCGGCAACGCGACGATCGTTCCCGCCGCAGATACATTACTTTTTAACCTAAAAACGGACATCGGAGAGCAGAATAACCTTTTGCATTCCAATCCGGCGAAAGCGAAGGAACTGCTGACCTCGCTGGAAGCCTACAAAAAGAAGATCGGCGATACCCCGCCGCCGCTCGTGCAGCGGATGCCTTCCGACGACAGCCACATCAAAAAAAGAGCAGAGCGCGCCGCTGGGAAAAATACCGGTAAGTAAGTAGTTTTGGAATGGTTACGTGTTTGATAACCATTCCATTTTTACTTTAAAACGAGCCATGAAAAAAATCACAACCACCGCCCTGGGGCTGTCGCTTGCCTTGTCGTTTTGTTTCAGCAATGCCGGAGCACAGCAGGTCGACCTCAAACCTGCTTCGCTGACGCCTTATCAGGTGGCGGTTACCGCCACGGATTACAAGGGGAAACAGGCCATTGCGCTGCAAATGCCCAAAGCGCCCGTCAACGAAAAGACATTGGCCGTGCTGAAAGATATTGATTTTCATAACGGTACCATCGAAGCGACCATTTCGGGACAGCCGATGGCGAATTCTGGCGAAGGCGCCCGCGGGTTTGTCGGGATTGCATTCCGGGTAGCTGCGGATACTTCCAAAATGGAGCTTTTGTACATCCGCCCGACCAACGGCCGCGCCAACGACCAGGTGCGCCGGAACCACTCGACGCAATACGTTTCCATGCCCGGTTTCCCGTGGGAAAAACTACGCAAAGAAACCCCGGAGAAATACGAAGCCTACGCCGACATGGTACCGGCCGAATGGACGAAGGTAAAAATAGAGGTGAAGGACGAAACCGCCAAGTTGTATGTCAATGGCGCTGCGCAGCCTACATTGATTGTCAACGACCTTAAACAGGGAAAAGACCATCGCGGAAGTGTGGGCTTGTGGATCGGGCCGGGCAGCCTCGGCCATTTCACCGACCTGAAAGTAACCAAAGTCGATTAATTGTATCTCATTCCAGGCTCACGGCTTAAAATATCCCAATAATACAAGGCTATCCTTGCATTATTGGGATACTTAAATTTACTTTGCCCACCGAATTTATAGAGTAAGTATTTTATTGAAATCCTGTCGACCGGAAATAACCACCATTTCCAGACGGTACATCTACAAATGCCTGTAATGCTTTAAACACAGGGTCAGGATTTCGCGTATATGCTGGACTGCGTATACGAGTTAGCGTTATGTTTTCCTGCCAGGGGACCATCGACTCGATGATTCCCCGGTTAACCGTTGCATTATTTAATAAACCCGCTTAATACTAATAATGAGAAAGTACCTTTACGTGGTCCTGTTCCTGACAGGCTTTTTAAGTTATTCCTACGCGCAGGAAACCGTCACCGGTGTGGTGAAGGACGGTACCGGGCAGACGGTCCCCGGGGCGACGGTCGTCCTCAAAGGCACCTCGCGCTATGCCTCCACCGACCTCGAAGGCAAATTTTCCATCCCGGCACCCGACGATTTTCCCTTCACATTGCAAGTGAACCTGACCGGCTACCAGCAGCAGGAAATCGACATTTATGAACTTACCGGCGAGCCGGCCGAGATCGTCCTGAAAACCGCCAATGTGCTCGACGAGGTGGTTGTGATCGGTTATGGGACGCAGAAAAAGGGCGATATCACCGGTTCCGTCGCTTCGGTGCCGCAACTGGCTTTGAAACAACCTATCAGCTCCTTCGACCGCGCATTGCAAGGCGCGGCGGCGGGCGTGCAGGTAACGCAAACGTCGGGGCAGCCAGGCGCGGCCGTGAGCATACGTATACGCGGGGGCAACTCCATTACCGGCGGCAACGAGCCGCTGTACGTGATCGATGGTTTTCCGGTTTACAACAGCAATGCCGATGCCAGCGCGGGCGTAACGGCCGGGCCCAGCATTAACGCGCTTTCCAGCCTGAACCCGAGCGATATCGAGTCCATCGAGGTATTGAAAGACGCCTCCGCGACAGCCATTTACGGCTCGCGGGGTGCTAACGGCGTGGTGATTATTACAACTAAAAAAGGGAAGGCCGGCCAGAATACTTTGACCTATGACGCCTATTACGGCACCCAGAAAGTCCTGAAAAAAGTAGATGTGCTTACCAACGCAAAGGATTGGGCATTGCTCAAAAACGATGCGCGCGTGAATTCCGGAAAAGCACCCTATTACACCCAGGCGCAGATCGACGCATTGGGCGAAGGTACCGACTGGCAAAACGAAGCATTCCGCTCGGCCCCGATCCAGAATCACCAGCTGTCGCTCACCGGCGGGGACGACCGTACGCGCTATTCGATTTCGGGCAACTATTTCAAGCAGGACGGCGTGCTGCGCAATACCGATTTCGAGCGGTATTCGGGGCGCATTAACCTCGACCGCGATTTTTCTTCCAAATTTAAGGTAGGCGTGAACCTCACGGCCAGCAAAATCACGGCGCAGGTGGCTAACAACGGCGTCGTGAATGCATTACTCGCCATGCCGCCGACCGTAAATGTGTACGATGCCAATGGCAAATACACTTATCAAAGCGAATTCGAGACGCCGCTGGGTAACCCGATCGCCACTTTGGAAAAAGAGGTTAACCAAACTAAGACCTACCGGGTGCTCGGTAATGTGTATGGGGAATATACTTTTCTGGAAGGCTTGGTCGGCAAGGTGTCGTTCGGTGCGGATGTGATCAACAACAAGCAAAACCGATATGTGCCTTCGGATATTTACCAGGGCGCCAACTCCAACCCGACGGGCAAGGCTTCGGTCGGTACCAAATTTTCGTCTACCTGGCTGAACGAGAATACTTTAAGTTATTCCAAAACAGTTAACCAAACGCATTCACTCAACGTTGTAGTCGGGTACACGCAGCAGGCATTTGAAACCGAAAGTGCCATTGCTGCGTCCGAAGCGTTCGTGACCGACCAGTTGGAATACAACGACCTCGGAAGCGGCTCGGTGTACAGCCAGCCGTCGTCGGGCTCGGCGGCCTGGGCGCTGAACTCCTGGCTGGGGCGCATCAACTATTCGATCGACCAGAAATACATTTTCACGGTGAGCGGCCGCGCCGATGGCTCTTCCCGTTTTGGTAAGGACAAAAAGTGGGGCTATTTTCCTTCCGCGGCATTTGCATGGAATATTTCGAGGGAGGATTTTCTTTCAAATTACAAATCCATCAGCAACCTGAAACTCCGCCTGAGCGCCGGGGTGACGGGTAACCAGGAGATCGGCCAGTACCTGTCGCTGGCGACGCTGAATTCCACTACCTATTTCTTCGGCGGCCAGACCTACATCGGTTTCGCCCCGAACCGCATCGCCAACCCGGATCTCGGTTGGGAAACCACCGCGCAATACGACGCCGGTATCGATCTTTCGCTTTACAAAAACCGCATCAATTTTGTATTTGATGCCTATTACAAAAAGACGACCAACCTGCTCCTGAACGTGCCGATTCCCTATACTACCGGGCAGTCGACCGCATTGCAGAACTATGGTTCGGTGGAGAACAAGGGGATCGAATTGGGGATTAACACCGAAAACTTCGCCGGTGCATTTACGTGGAATACCAATTTTGTGTTCTCTATCAACCGAAATAAGGTACTAACCCTCGGTGACGGCGCCGATTACATTATTTCCGGTGCTAACATTGCCAAGGTAGGCCAGCCATTAGGTTCTTTTTATGGTTATCAAACCAATGGCCTCTTCCAGACCGGCGACGATATCGCCAACCTGCCGACCATTAACCCGGCCACAACCAAGCCCGGCGACCGTCGCTATGTCGATATCAATGGCGACGGCAAGATTACGCAAGCCGACGACCGGACGCTCATTGGCAATGCCCAGCCGAAATTTCAGGGCGGGATTACCAACACATTATCCTACCTGAATTTCGACCTGAGCTTCTTCTTCCAGGGAACTTACGGCAACAAACTTTTCAACCAGAACAAACAGCAGCTCGAACTCCTGACCGGCCAGCAGAATGCCTCGGTAACCGCATTGGAGCGCTGGACGCCCACAAACCCGACCAATGTAATCCAGCGCGCGTTCGAAGACCCGGCGCCGGTAAATACGAGCCGGTACGTGGAGGACGCCTCGTTCCTGCGCCTGAAAAACGTGACGCTGGGCTACAACCTGCCCAAGTCCATCGCTTCCAAAATCCACGCGAGCCAGATCAAGGTGTACGTTTCGGCCGCCAACCTGCTGACCTGGACGAAATACACCGGCTTCGATCCCGAAGTAAGCCGCAACGAGCAAAGCACGCTCGCACAAGGCATCGATTACAGCGTGTATCCCGGTAGCAAGTCGTTTCTCGGCGGTCTAAGTATTTCGTTTTAGGTGCCCTTTGTAAAGAGTCAGGTATTGTCATGAGTAGTCAGGTATTGTCAAATGTGGTCAGGTATTGTCATGAGTAGTCAGGTATTGTCAGGTATTGTCAGGTATTGTCAAGCGCGGTCAGGAATAGTCATTGAAAAACAATTCTTGACAACCAACGACAATACCTGACCACCCCTGACAATACTTGACAACTAACGACAATACCTGACCACCCGTGACAATTCCTGAGAACCAATGACAATACCGACCATAACTGACAACATATGAAAAAGATACTATTACTGATATTGGGCATTTTCAGCTTCACGGCCTGCACGGACCTGAATGAAGATCCCGCTTCCCTCATTACGACCGAACAATTTTACAAAACCGAAAGCGACGCGCTGGCCGCGGTGACCGCCGTATACAATGCCGCATTGAACAACGGGGGGCTTACGATGTACAACCGGCTTTTCCACCTCGCATTCGAAATCATGTCCGACGACGCCATCGCGGGCCTGCGCGTGACGAATGCGGATGTACGTACGATTTCCGTACTGGCGCATTCCACTACCAACGACCGTGTGGACGAGCTGTGGAGGGAAAGTTATGTGGCCATTAACCGTGCGAATATCGCCATTGCCCGCATTCCGGGTATCGAAATGGACGCCACTTTACGCACGCGGCTTGTGAATGAAGCGAAGTTCCTGCGTGCGCTAACCTATTTCAATATCGTGCGGCTCTGGGGCGATGTGCCGCTGATATTGGAAGAAAACGGTTCGCTGGGTAACGAAGCTATCCAGGTCACGCGGACGCCTAAGGAGGATGTTTACAAACAGATCATCCAGGACCTGACCGACGCCGAGGCATTGCCCAACGTATTTACCGGGGCCGATGCTGGCCGGGCAACCGGTGGAGCTGCGAAATCCATTCTGGCCAAAGTGTACCTCACGCGCCAGGAGTGGGACAAGGCCGCCGCAAAAAGCCAGGAAGTGATCAACGGGCCTTATGGCTATGATTTGTTCGAGAATTTCGCCGATGTTTTCAATGTGGCTACCAAGAACGGGAAAGAGCATATTTTCTCGGTTCAATGTAAATCGAATGTCAATGGACAGGGCAACCGCCTGGCATCGTCGGCGACGCCGGTAGGGATACCGGGCGTGGCTTCGGCGGGTACCGACGAGCCGCATGCCGATGTGTATAAGCTGTTCAGTGAGAAGGATAAACGCCGCGACGTTACGTTTTTTACATCCCTCGTGAGCCCTACTACCGGTAAGGAAATCACTTTCCCGCCACGTTTTTTCAAATATTTTGATCTGGCCCAGATCGTGAACCCGACCGAATCGGCCAAGAATATCCCGGTGATCCGGTTTGCCGAAATATTGCTGATTTATGCCGAAGCGGTGAACGAAGCCGGCGGCCCGACGACCGATGCCTTCGCGGCCGTGAACCGCGTCCGCAAGCGCGCGGGGCTGGACGTATTGAGTGGATTGAGTAAAGACCAGTTCCGCGAGGCGATCTATTCGGAACGTCGGCTGGAACTGATGTTTGAATTCCAGCGCTGGTTCGACCTTGTGCGTACCAAACGGATGATCACCGCATTACACGCCGCCGGTAAAACCAACGCCGCCGAGAAGCATTACCTGCACCCGATCCCGCAACGCGAAATGGATTTGAACCCGAAACTGGTGCAGAATCCGGGGTGGGAGTAAGGATTTTTTGATCAGCTGATGGATAATGCCTTATGACCTTCTATATGAAAAAATACCTTTCAAAAGCATTGCTTTTGCTGGCTGCCGTCGCAACGCAAGCCTTCGCGCAGACGCAGGAAAAGCCGAATATCCTCTTCATCCTCGTCGATGACTGGGGCTGGACCGACCTGAGGTCGGCGGGTAGCAAATACTACGAAACGCCCAACATCGACCGCCTGAGGAAGGAGGGGATGTGGTTTTCGCAGGCCTATTCCGTTGGCCCGAACTGCGCGCCGAGCCGCGCTTCGCTCATGACGGGCAAATACACGCCGCGCCATGGCATTTACACGGTAGGTAATGCCGATCGGGGCAACTCGGTAGATCGCAAGCTGATCCCGATCGAGAATAATACTGTTTTAAACCCCGCTTTCGTGACCATTGCGGAAGAACTGAAAAATGCAGGTTACAGCACCGGCCTGATCGGTAAATGGCAGTTGGGCGGGAAAGGCAAGGGCGCGGACGCCCATGCGCAGGGGTTTGAGCACGTAATTGGCGGTACGGGCGGCACGAGCGCCTATTTCTATCCTTATAATAAAGATGGAAAAACATCGCCCCACGAGGGCATTACCACCGGCCAGGAAGGCGAATACCTCACCGACCGGCTGACCGACGAGGCGTTGAAGTTCCTCGACACCCACAAGCAGCAGCCGTTTTTTCTGTACCTGTCGTACTTCGCCGTGCATACGCCCATTGAAGCCAAGGCGGACATTATTACCAAATACAAATCCAAAAAAGGCGACGCTTATCACCATAATCCCGTGTACGCGGCGATGATCCAGAGCGCCGACGAGGGCATTGGCCGCGTTTTGAAGCAGCTCGACGCATTGAACCTGACCGAAAATACCCTCGTGGTGTTTTTCTCCGACAATGGCGGAATGGGCGCAGTAACGGCCCAGCACCCGTTGCGCGGCTCAAAGGGAATGCTTTACGAAGGAGGTGTGCGCGTGCCGCTGATCGTGAAATGGCCGGGTAAAACGAAGGCCGGTTCGCAAACCGATTCGCCCGTGATAGGCGTCGATTTTTACCCGACGTTGCTGGAAGTGGCCAGCATTCAAAAACCGTTGAATGCGGAAGTGGACGGGCAGAGCTTCCTGCCGCTGCTTTCAGGCAAACCGGCGGCGCAGCGCGACATTTTCTGGCATTTTCCTGCGTACCTCGAAGCCTACAAGGGCGACCAGCGCAATAAGGACGCATTCCGGACGAGGCCGGTCAGCACCATTCGCTCGGGTGATTTCAAACTGCACCAGTTTTACGAGGATGGACGCGTAGAGCTGTACAATATCCGCGCGGACATCGGCGAGACGAAAGATCTGGCGAAATCGAATCGTGCCAAAACGAAAGAGTTGAAAGATAAACTCGAAGCCTGGAAACAAAAGACGCATGCACCGGTCCCGACGCAGCTGAATCCGGAATATGCGCCGGGCACACAGCCAAAGTCAAGTAGAGCACGGGCGGTAACAACCGAGGAATAGCGATTTTTTATTATACCAAAATAAAATGAAGAACTTATTCAAAATCAGTGCCGTAATGCTGGCTGGTGGTCTGTCCATTCAGCCACTAATGGCGCAGCATAGCCCACAGCAGCCGTGGAATGGCAAGGCGGGCAAGACCTTGCAGGAATCGACGCCGTTTCACATTCAATACAACAAAAGAGCCGCGAAAGGCGCGCCGAATGTAGTTTGGATATTGATCGACGACGCGGGTTTCGGGGCTACGACCGCATTCGGCGGGTTGGTGGAAACCCCGAACATCGAGAAGCTGGCCAACAATGGTTTGCGTTTTACCAACTTCCATACGACGGCGATCTGTTCGCCTACGCGCGCGGCCCTGCTCACGGGCAGGAATCACCATTCGGCACATGTCGGTTTGCTAACGCCGGCTGCGGTTGATTTTCCGGGGTATGATACCTACATTCCTTTCGAGAAAGGTACGGCGGCCGAGGTGTTGCGGGAAAACGGTTACGCTACTTATGCATTGGGTAAATGGCACCTTACACCCGTGACCGAAAACTCCCAGGCCGGGCCATTCAACCGCTGGCCGACCGGGCGCGGTTTCGACCATTATTACGGCTTCCTTCCCGGCGCCACCGACCAGTGGCATCCCGAGCTTTGGGAGGATGTGACGAAGCTGGATATTGAGCCTAATACCAAACATTTGAACGAACTGCTGGCCGATAAGGCCATCAAATACATCGCGAACCAGAAGTCGGTGGATGCCGAGCGGCCATTCTTCCTGTACCTCGCCACCGGCGCCACGCATTCACCGCACCAGGTGGCGAAGGAGTGGATCGACCAGTACAAGGGCAAGTTTGACATGGGTTGGGACAAGTATCGCGAGATCGTGATCGAAAAACAGAAGAAGCTGGGCATTATCCCCCAAAACGCCGTGCTCCCCGAGCGCAACCCGGGTGTGAAGGAATGGGCGACGCTTTCGGAGAAGGAGAAGAAAGCCTATGCGCATTTCATGGAAGTGTATGCCGCATTTTATACTTACACCGATTATGAGATCGGCCGCATTGTAAACTACCTCGAACAGATCGACCAGCTAGATAATACAGTCATAGCGGTGATTTTGGGTGATAATGGCGCTAGCAAAGGCGGTACCGAGCATGGTACCATCAGTCCGCAGATCAACCGGTTGCAAGGCGAGGCGCGGATCGATGCCATTCTGAATGCCCGCGACCTGATCGGTACCGACGAGTCGAGCACCGATTATCCGATCGGCTGGGCGGCGGCAGCCAATACGCCGTTCCGCTACTGGAAAGGCGATGCGAATACCGAAGGCGGCACGCGCAATCCGATGATTTTGCATTATCCCAAAGGCATTAAGGAGAAGGGTGGTATCCGCAACCAGTACGGGCATGTGAACGACATTTTGCCTACAACATTGGAACTGGCGAAAGCCGAGGCGCCGAAGGTGATCAACGGCTACAAGCAAGAGCCTTTCGAGGGCACGAGCCTGGCCTATTCGGTAGATCAGAAGAATGCGACTTCGCGACATACGGTGCAGTATTACGAGATCGCGGGCGCATTATCGATTTACAAAGACGGCTGGAAGGCTTCGAAAGGACATTCGGTTTGGGAAGGTTTCGATGCGGGCAGCAAGGCCGATCCGACGGGGAAGTCGGTGGATTTCAGCAAGGATGTGTGGGAATTGTATAACCTGAACGAGGATTTCAACGAGCGCATTAACCTGGCCGCTAAAAACCCGGAAAAGCTGAAAGAGTTGCAGGCCGTTTTCGACCAGGAGGCGAAGAAGTATAATGTGTACCCGCTCAAAGATTTCACCGCGCACGATATGCCCGCGGGCAGGACGGTGTACGGCAAAATACCCGAGATTATCCTATTTCCGGGCGTAGATAACCTCGTTGGCGTGAGCAGCCCGCTTTATGACGGACGTTCTTTCACGGTGGATGCCGAAGCGGATATTGCGACCGGAAAAGAAGAGGGCGTGCTTTTTGCAGTAGGAGGGGAAAAGAGCGGCATCAGCCTGTTTTTGAAGGATGGGAAGCTGCATTATGCGCATAACACCGCTCGGGATTCGTACCATCTGGCTTCAACCAATGCTGTTCCGACCGGTAGGGTGCATTTCAAACTGGTGTATGAGTTCACCGGGCCGTCGGAGGGCAGCAAGTCGGTAGGGAAGGAGACGGTATATATCAATGAGGAAAAGGTAGGCGAGCGCAATTTCGCGGCTACTCAGGCGCAGGTGCAAGGCCCGCGACAGATCGACGGTACGGATGTGGGCCGCGACCAGAAATTCGCCGTTTCGGACCAGTACCAGTCGCCGTTTGCATTCACCGGCAAGTTGAAGAAGGTGACGATCCGGTATCAATAGTTATTAAAATTATCAATCAATGAATATGTATAAAAAACAATTCAGCCGGCTGCTGTTGCTTGTGCTTGCATTTGCAGCACAGGCCGCATTCGCCCAGAAGAAGCCCAACGTAATCGTGATCCTCGCCGACGACCTCGGCTACGCCGATCTAGGTTGTTACGGCAGCGAAATCCCGACGCCTAACCTGGATAAACTGGCGCAAAACGGCGTAAGACTGACCAATTTTTACAACACGGCCCGCTGCTGCCCCACGCGCGCGGCCCTGCTCACGGGTGTTTACAGCCATCAGGCGGGTATCGGGCATATGATGGACGATAAGGGCACCGATCACCCGGCCTACCGGGGTCAGTTGAACCATAACAGCGTCACTATCGCCGAGGTAATGAAAAGCGCGGGCTATTTTACGGCTATGACCGGTAAATGGCACGTCGGTCACCAGCACGGCGTGTACCCGTCAAACCGCGGCTTCGACCGCTCGCTGCATGCGCCTGCGGGAGGTTTTTATTATGCCAATGGCAACAATGCCAAGCTGTTTCTGAATGGTCAGGAAATTCCGAACGACTCGGATAAGCTGCCGAAGGATTGGTACTCGACCGACTTGTGGACCGATTACGGCCTGCGGTTCATCGACGAAGCGGTGGCCGAGAAAAAGCCGTTTATGCTTTACCTCGCGCATAATGCGCCGCATTTCCCATTGCAGGCGCCCGAAGAAGATATTGCCAAATTTCGCGGTAAGTATCTCAAAGGCTGGGAAAAGTTGCGCCAGGAACGGTACGAGAAACAGATCAAATTAGGTCTTGTGGACCCGTCGTGGAAACTGCCGCCGATTAACCCGAATGTGAAGAAATGGGACAGCCTGAGCGACGCGGAGAAGAAGCGTTATGACGATATGATGGCGATTTACGCGGCGGTGATCTACCGGCTCGACAAAAGCATCGGCGACCTGGTGGCGGGCCTGAAAAAGCGGGGCGTTTTTGACGATACTGTCATTTTGTTTGTGTCGGACAATGGCGGTAATGCTGAACCAGGCATCGAAGGCCGCTATGAAGGCGACCAGCCCGGTACGGCCAAATCGACCGTTTTCCTGGGCCAGGGCTGGGCGGAAGCGGCTTGTACGCCGTTCTGGGCTTACAAGCACCATACGCACGAAGGCGGCATTTCGTCGCCGGGCATTATCTCGTGGCCCGCGGGCATCCCGGCGTCGCGCAACGGCAAGTTCGAACGCCAGCCCGCGCATATTATCGACATTATGGCCACGCTCGTGGATTTGGGTAATGCTAACTATCCGTCAACTTATGCCGGTAACACCATCCAGCCTCTGGAAGGTGCGAGCTTGAAACCGGCATTCACCGGGAAACCCATCAACCGCAAGAACCCTATTTTCTGGGAACACGAAGGCAACCGCGCAATCCGCGACGGCAAATGGAAACTCGTGGCGGAAAAGACCGAAAAATGGCAGTTGTATGATGTGGAGAAGGACCGCACGGAGCTGAACGACCAGTTCGACAAGCAGCCTGAAATCGCTAAAAAGCTAGTGGCCAAATATGAGGAATGGTACAAACGCGTAGGCGCCGAGGATTATGACAAGACTTTCAAGTGGTTTTACGATTATGATAAAGCCAAACAGGAAGCCCGTGCCGGAAACGGGAAATAATATTTGACCATACCCGACAACACTTGACAATGTCTGACCATACCCGACAACCCATGACCCTAAAACAACACCTGACCCTGCTCCTGACGCTCCTGGCACTCGCCCCGGCGCTGGCGCAGAAGCAAACGCCGAACATCGTCCTGATCCTGGCCGACGATATGGGCAAAGAATGCATTGGTACCTACGGAAGCACCTACCAGACCCCGAATATCGACCAACTCGCCAAAGAAGGATTGAAATTCAACTATGGCTTTTCGCAACCGCTTTGCACGCCTTCCCGCGTGCAGATCATGACCGGGAAGTATAACTATAAGAACTACTCCGAATTCGGCTTTTTGAACCAGGACCAGAAGACTTTCGCGCACCTGGCGAAAGAGGCGGGTTACACTACCGCCATTGCCGGCAAATGGCAACTCGGCGCCAATCAGAGACTGCCGAAACACTTCGGTTTTGACCAGTATTGCCTCTGGCAGCTCAGTAAACCACGCCGCGAGGGGGAACGCTACGCCAAACCGCTCATCGATCGCGACGGCGAAATCCTGAAAACGGATGCCGACGATTACGGGCCGGATATTTTCACCGATTATATGCTCGATTTCATTGAAAAGAATAAGGACCGCAAGTTCCTGGCCTATTTCCCGATGGCGCTCGTGCATGACCCTTTCCTGCCGACGCCCGACAGCAAAAGCTGGAAACCGGACGTGGAAGGGCGTTTTAAGAAGGATACGGCGAATTTCAGGGATATGGTTTCCTATTTGGATAAAAATGTAGGCAAGATCGTGCAAAAACTGAAAGCGCTGGGACTGTATGAAAATACCATCATCATTTTCACCGGCGACAACGGCACCGGCAGGCCGATCGTGACGCAGCTGAAAGACGGCAGCAAGCTGCAAGGCGGCAAAGGGCTCACTATCGACCGCGGGCATCACGTGCCCTTGATCGTCAACTGGGGCTCCGGGCGTTACAAAACCCACGAAACCAATGATCTCGTCGATTTCACGGATATACTCCCCACCATCGCGCAGGCCGCAAATGTAAAAGTGCCTGCCGGCTGGAATACCGACGGTACCAGCATTCTGCCGCAGATCAAAGGCGAAAAAGGCACGCCGCGGAAATGGATTTTCTCGCATTACCAGCCCATTCACTCGGAAGCGGCCAACAAGCAATCGGCCCGCTTTTTCAGGGACCGGCATTACAAGCTCTATTCCGACGGCCGTTTTTATGATTTGCAAAAGGATATTGAAGAAAAGAACCCTATTGCATCGGGCAAGGCAGGCGTCGAAGGAGAGAAGATCAGAAAGGTTTTTCAGGCGGAAATGGATAAGCTCCCGGCCTGGAAATTCGGCGACCCGGGCGTCGCGAAAGTGATATTGCCCGGCTTGGAACCCGACCCGGCGTTTGCGGATAAGGCGGATTAATGCATTAAAATAAATACTATGATCAGAAAATTTCAACGTGGCGTATTACTGGCGTTCGCGATACTGCCGGGGCTGGACACATTTGCCCAAAACGCCAAAGCGCAGGACAACCAATACAACGTCCTCTTCATCGCGGTCGACGATATGAACGACTGGATCGGGCCGTTTGAAGGGTATCCCGGCATTAAAACCCCGAATATCGACAAGCTGGCGAAAAAGGGGGTGATTTTCAAAAGGGCCTATTGCTCCGCGCCTGCGTGTAACCCGTCGCGCGCGAGCCTGCTCACGGGCGTGAGGCCGTCGAGCTCAGGGGTTTACCATAACAATCAGCCGTGGCGGCCGGTTTTGAAGGACGCTGTGACTATTCCGCAATACTTCACGGCCAATGGGTACGAAGTAAAAGGAGCAGGCAAGATTTTTCATAATGCATTCAACGACAATGCTTCGTGGCCTTCCTATTTCGGTATTCCCAAATCGCCGGAGCCTCCGAAGGCACCGGTAAACGGCTTCGCGCATTTCGATTGGAGCCCCGTGAATGTGCAGGATGAGGATATGGGTGATTATAAGGTTGTGAATGAAGGGATTGGTTTTTTAAAGGATAAACATGAAAAGCCGTTCTTCCTGGCTGTTGGTTTCACGAGGCCGCATTTGCCTTGGTATGTGCCGCAGAAGTATTTTGACCAGTATCCCTTGTCCTCCATTAAACTACCCAAAACCATTGCCAACGACTTGCAGGATGTGCCGGATGCGGGGGTGAAAATCGCGAAGCCGAAGGGCGATCACAAGTTTATTGTAGAGCATAAGCAATGGGCAAAGGCCGTGCAGGGGTATCTGGCGAGCATTACGTTCGCGGACGGGCAGATCGGTCGTTTGCTGGATGCATTGGAAAAAAGTGCGTATGCCAAAAACACGGTCATCGTTTTCTTCGGCGATCATGGCTGGCACCTGGGTGAGAAGGAACATTGGCGGAAATTCGCACTGTGGGAAGAGGCTTCGCGGGTTCCGTTTATCGTTTATGCGCCGGGCTTGTCGAAAGCGAGCGGCGTTTCGGAACGCACCGTGAACCTGATGGATATTTACCCTACCCTCACCGAATTGTGTAAATTACCTGCCAAAAAAGGCGTGGAAGGAAACAGCATCGTGCCGTTGCTGAAAAATCCGGCAGCTGCGTGGAGCCATGTCTCGGTTACAACTCACGGATTTGGCAATCACGCGGTACGGTCCGAAAAATACCGGTATATCCGCTACAACGACGGCTCGGAGGAGCTTTACGACCACGACGCAGACCCGCAGGAATGGAAGAACCTGGCAAAGGATGCGAAATATGCGTCGGTGAAGGCGGAACTGGCAAAGTCTTTGCCGAAAACCGACGCGAAGGACGCCCCGACAGTGAAAGAGGGCAAAGAATAAATCAAACCATAAGTTATGATGAAAAAATACGCATTGCTGGCGCTGGCAGCGCTTTCACTCACTCCTTTTGCGGTATCGGCAGCCCCGGACGGAGACGAGAAGGCTAAGCCGAAATACAATGTCCTGTTCATCGCGGTCGATGACCTTAACAACGACCTGGGTACTTACGGGAACACATTCGTGAAATCCCCGAATATCGACCGGCTGGCCCGGCGGGGCGTGCGGTTCGATAAGGCATATACGCAGTTTCCGCTTTGCAGCCCCAGTCGCTCTTCGCTGCTTACGGGCCAGCGGCCCGATGTGACGAAGATTTATGAGTTGCAGACGCATTTCCGCAAAAATCTGCCGGACGTTGTCACGTTACCCCAGCTTTTTAAAAACAATGATTATTACAGTGCACGGGTAGGCAAGATTTACCATTACGGCGTGCCGGGGCAAATCGGCACCGACGGCCTGGACGACCCCGATTCGTGGAACCACCGGGTGAACCCCAAAGGTCGTGATAAAACCGAGGAGCCATTGATCAAAAACCTCACGCCGGACCGTGGGCTGGGAAGCGCACTGGCCTGGCGTGCGACGGAAGGGACGGACGAGGAACAAACCGACGGGATGATCGCCAGCGAGGCCATCAAGATCATGACCGAGAAAAAGAACGAGCCGTTTTTCCTGGCTGTGGGCTTTTTCAGGCCCCATACCCCTTATGTGGCGCCTCAGAAATATTTCGATATGTACCCGGTAGACCAGGTACCGCTTCCCAAAGAGATCCCGAACGACCTCGACGATGTTCCCGAAGCTGCATTGTTTACCAAACCGCCCCACTGGGGCCTGGACGAAGCGAAACGTCGTGAAGCGTTACGCGGGTATTATGCAACCATCAGTTTTATGGATGCACAGGTAGGGAAACTCATCGATGCCGTTGACAAACTGAAACTCGCCGAGAAAACCATTATCGTGCTTTGGAGCGACCACGGCTACAATGTGGGCCAGCACGGACAATGGATGAAGCAAAGCCTCTTCGAAAACTCCGCACGCGTGCCGCTGATCATTTCGGTTCCGGGCGGGACGAAAGGCAAAGCATCCGCCCGCACCGTGGAGTTGGTTGATATTTACCCGACCCTGGCAGAACTCTGCGGCCTCGATCCGAAGCAGAATTTGCAGGGCAAAAGCCTCACGCCATTGCTGAAAAACCCGGCTGCTCCGTGGAATAAGCCTGCTTACACCCAGGTTAAGAGAGGCCAGATTTTCGGCCGCAGCATACGTACGGAACGTTTCCGCTATACCGAATGGGACGGCGGCAGGGCAGGTGTGGAACTCTACGATCACCAGAAAGACCCGGGCGAGTTTACCAACCTGGCGAAGGATAATAATTTCGTCATTACCGTCAATGAGCTGGCCGTGTTGTTGAAAAAAGGATATCCGGAAGCGGAGCAAGCGGCAGGGAAATGATTTTACAATACCGAAATGTGATCCGGTTGTCGATCGCGGGCCTTGTGCTGGCGATGGCAACCGGTTTTGCATTGAAAACCGACCGGAAGCCAGCGCCGCGCAAGCCTAATATCGTGATAGTACTTGCCGATCAGTGGAATGCGCAGTCGCTCGGATATGCGGGTAATGCGGATGTGAAAACGCCCAATCTCGACAAACTGGCGCAACGGAGTGTGGTTTTTACGACCGCCGTTTCCGTGATGCCCGTATGCAGCCCCGCGCGGGCGAGCCTGCTCACGGGCCAGTACCCGCTCACGCATGGGGTGTTTTACAATGACAGGCCTTTGCGGAATGAGGCGCTTACAATGGCCGAGATTTACAAACAAGAGGGTTATGCAACCGGCTACATCGGCAAATGGCATATCAACGGGCAGGCCAACAACGAGAAGCAATTCGCCGCCCGCAACCGCGCCGTTCCGGCCGACCGCCGCCAGGGCTTCGATTATTGGAAGGCCCGCGAAGTAACGCACGATTACAATAGCTCGTTCTATTTCGATGAAAACGATGTGCGCCACGAGTGGAGCGGCTACGACGCGTTTCCGCAGACCGATAGTGCTATCAGCTTTATTGACAGAAATAAAAATAACCCGTTCCTGCTGGTACTCTCGTGGGGACCGCCGCATGATCCCTACCAGACCGCGCCGGAAGCCTACCGCAAAATATACGACCCCGCGAAGTTGAAACTCCGGCCAAATGTACCCGATTCGCTGCAAGCAAAAGCCCGGAAGGACCTGGCGGGCTATTATGCACATTGCACCGCGCTCGATAAATCGGCCGGTGACCTTCTTGAGGCATTAAAAAGGGCTGGTATTGAAGAAAATACGATCCTGCTTTTTACCTCCGATCATGGGGATATGCTTTATTCTCAGGGCAAAGTCAGGAAACAGAAACCCTGGGACGAATCGATATTGGTGCCGTTGCTCGTGCATTACCCGGCGGGGCTGGGCAATGCGAAGCGAGAACTTGCATTGCCTTTTTCGAATGTTGATATCCTGCCTACTTTATTGGGTATCAGTAATATCAAGATTCCTCAGGGCGTGGAAGGTACCAATTATGCCACGCTGTTAAGTGGTAAACAGAAAGCAACCGGCGACGAGTCGGCATTAATACAAGTACCGGTGCCGTTTCATGAAAACAATTTCCTGAATGGCGGAAAGGAGTACCGCGGCATTCGCACGAAACAATATACTTATGTGAGAGATTTAAAAGGTCCGTGGCTTTTGTACGATAATGCAAAAGATCCTTATCAACTGAAAAATCTCATAGGCTCACCGGCGTACGCGCCGGTGCAGGCAAAACTCGAAAAAGCGCTCACGACGAAACTCGCGGAAGCCAAAGACCGGTTCCTCACCGCCGATGAATACATGCGGCAATGGAATTACCGGTACGACGGCAAGGACAGTCTTCGTGTGAGTGGTTTGTAATATGCAAAAGACACTAATGATCATCGCGCTGGCACTCGCGTATACGTGTACGGCGCTCGCGCAACAGGCAAAAAAGCCCAATATCATTTTCCTTCTTACCGACGACCACCGCTGGGACGCGCTGGGTGCGATGGGTAACAAGGTCATCCGGACCCCGCATCTCGATGCGCTGGCAAAACGGGGCATTTTGTTTCGGAATGCCCACGTTACCACGGCCATATGCATGGTGAGTCGAGCCAGTTTGCTGAGCGGACAATACATGTCGCGGCACGGGATCAATGATTTTAATACTGATTTCAAACCGGCCGCATTGGCCGATACCTATCCGGCATTGCTGAGAAAGGCGGGTTACAAGATTGGTTTTATAGGTAAGTTCGGGATCGGGGTGAAGAACCAGCCGGATACGCTGTTCGATTACTGGGCTGCGAAAAAGGAAGGCCAGCCACCCTATGAGCTGGTCGATCAAAGTGGTCATGTCATCCACCATACCGATAGCGTCGGTAAGGATATTACGCAATTTCTCGAACGTTTTGCGGGTAAGGAAGCCCCTTTCTGTCTCTCGGTAAGCTTCAAAGCGCCGCATGAACTCGACGGCAATCCGCCGCAGTATCCCGTTCAGGAACGCTTCAAGTCACTATACGAAAACGTAAAAATCCCCGACCCGCTCACGGCCGCGCCGCAGTATTGGGACAGTCTTCCGGCATTCTTTCGCACCGAGCAAAACATTGGCCGCGACCGGTGGAAACCGCTATTATCGACTCCGGAACTCCGACAACAAACCACCCGCGACTACTACCGCCTCATTACCGGCGTCGACGAAGTAGTGGGAAATATGGTAGCGCAGCTCAAAGACCTGAAAATCGACCAGAATACCCTCATCATCTTCATGGGTGACAATGGCTTTTCGCTTGGGGAGCATGGTTTGGAGGGGAAGTGGTTCGGTTTTGAAGAATCCATTCGCGTGCCGCTGATCATTTCTGGCGGCGCGTTGCCGAAAAGCCTGCAAGGTCGGT
This sequence comes from Dyadobacter sp. SG02, assembly GCF_900109045.1. Taxonomy (GTDB): domain Bacteria; phylum Bacteroidota; class Bacteroidia; order Cytophagales; family Spirosomataceae; genus Dyadobacter. Next base: position 204,211 of record NZ_FNYL01000012.1, on the reverse strand, counting down.
CTTCCAATCAGCTCGCATTGAATATCGATATTGCGCCAACTATTCTTTCCGTCGCGGGCGTAGCCGCACCGCGCGCAGTGCAGGGCTACAACCTCCTCGCCGTCGAGCAAAAGAAGTTACCAGCCCGCAAGGATTTTTTCTACGAACACACCTACCTGGGCAGCCCCCGCCTGCCGAAAGTGGAAGGTGTTGTGACCCCGGATTTGAAATACATGATTTATACCGAGCATGGGTATGAGGAGCTTTATGACAATGCGAAGGACCCGCATGAGACAGTGAATTTGGCGAAGCGAAGCTCGGAAAAATTACGGTTGGAGAAGCTAAGGAGGCGGTATGGGGAATTGAAAAAAGAGGTGAAATAACGAGGGCGTTTTTTACCTGCGTTTTTTGGACGAGGGCGAAAAATGAAGAAAAACGCCCTTGTTTGGAAGTGCATTACTCCACAGGATATAGCTGAGGCAGTTTTCGTTGAATGCCATCGTAGCCCTCGTAGGGATAATCCTCGAAATCGTTGTATTTAAGATCATCCAGGATTTCCTCGTTGTCGAACACCCGAACTCGCTCAATCATTCCACGCTCGTCAAGTGTAAGTTTCGACCAAAGCAACGTAATGATGATTGCCATCTTATCGTATTTATGTACCCCGGAAAGGGATGGAGCGCTCACACCCAGTACGAACCGATTTTTTACCATGCCATGATGCGCCGGGGCGAGTCCGATCGCATTTACGATTAGCCCTTCATTCTTCGCTTCCTGAAACACTTTGGTGAGCGTTGCTACCAACTCTTTTGCAGCCATAGCATGACAATTTTGAGTGAAAATACGAAAATTTTAGCTTTTTCCGGCTGGCATGCCAGGTCATACCTACGTTGTTCTGACCAGTCTGATACTAGTGACCAGCTTATTTGAAAAGCAGAGTCGGACCGGCAGTGGGTTTCTAATTCACGCGATAACCCTGCCAGTGTAATGAGGTCGGAGAGGTCATGAATCATAAAAGATTTCGAGATATGCCTCGGCACCGCATCTTTCTCAAACATCTCAATATCCAGCTTTCTGCAAACCACCGCTTTCAAAGCCAGCTCAATCGCGTAGCCACCGATGTAGTACGCACCACCAATATTGCCATTCGCAATGAGGCATTCCGCATCGCGCAGCCGTTCGAGCGCCAGTAATTTCAAAGTAGCAGCACTTGCCAAGGTCTGATGGATTTTAGTTTGCAGATGAATAAGTTAAAAGCAAACTAGGATTTGTTGCAGTTGGATCAAGAATCAAATGTGCAAAGTCACTTGACGGATGTGCAAGCGGGTGCATTGAGGTTGGTGCTTTAACTTTTCAGCACATTCATAAGCCGGAAGTTCAGATAGAGCTTCTCTTTTCCAACTGTTACACTTTGCAGGAAATTCTTTTCTTCCAGGCTTTTCAGGTAGTTTCCGACGGTTTTGATATGTTACCTGCGTATTAAGAACGAAGGTAAAAATATTGAAAAAACGCCCTCGTTCAAATTTCAACGGTAAAAAACGCCCTCGTTTTTTTGCATTCTTAAAATCTTTTATCAATCTTTGTCTATCGAATTTGTAGATTTATTGAGAACGAAGGGAGAGGTTAGGCTCTGTGATCTTCTGGCAACCTGTGACTCGTCAAGGTGCCCCAACCTAATTCTATTGATAAATCTGAAAATCCAACCACGTTAGTAAACTGGTATCGTGCAGTAAATCAGGCTGTCTGGCCACGGGTGATCTGTGCTTTGCCGACAACAAACTTTGATCAACAACAAACCAGAGGCACATGGAAATTTATCTGGACAATGCAGCTACGACCGCGCCGGACCCGGAAGTGATAGAAGCGATCCTGCCATTTTTGACCACACATTATGCCAATCCTTCGTCGGCACACGGTGCCGGAAGAAGGGTAAAAGAGGCGGTGGATAATGCTCGCCGCACGGTAGCGCATTTGCTGAATGCTTCGCCGGAAGAGATATACTTCACCGCCGGCGCGACCGAGGGCATAAACCTTGCGCTATCCGGTGCGATTCAGGCTTACGAGCTGAACCACGTTATCACAAGCCGTATCGAGCATAAGGCGGTTTTGCAAACATTGAAGCGCCACGAGAAAGAGGGTGACATCGAAACGAGTTATGTGAAGCTCGACGAGCGTGGCAATGTGGATCTCTACCACCTCGAAAATCTCCTGCGGGCAAACCCCCGCACGCTCATCGCGCTCATGCACGGGAACAATGAGATCGGGAACCTGACCGACATCCACGCGATCGGCGTGCTGGCGCGGCGGTATAATGCCGTGTTTTTTACCGATACCACGCAGACCATGGGTAAGGCGCGTTTCGATTTGCAGGGCGCCGATATTGATTTTCTGGTGGGTTCTGCACATAAGTTCCACGGTCCGAAAGGGGTAGGTTTTGTTTATATCAACCAAAAACACGAGCTGAAACCGCTGATTTACGGCGGAGGCCAGGAGCGTGGCCAGCGTGGTGGTACCGAAAATGTCGTCGGGATTGTGGGGCTGGCGAAGGCTTTGGAAGTAGCGTACCGCAACCTGGAAACGAGCCAGACCAAAATCTGTAAATTAAAACAGTACCTGGTATCGAAGCTGGCGATCAGCGGGATCGAGGGGATTTGTTACAATGGCGAGAGTAAATCCATCGAAAATAGTGTGGCTAATGTATTGAATGTCTCGTTTCCCTGTTTGAGTACGGGAAGTGTCGTTACAAAGCTGGACCAGTTGGGTATTCAGGTTTCGGGCGGGAGCGCTTGCCAGGGCGGGGGCGCGTCGCATGTGATACAGGCACTGGCGTGCGAGGCCGATAAGGAGAATGTACGGTTCTCGTTCAGCAAGTTCAACACGTTTGAGGAGCTGGATCACGTGGTGGATGCCATTGTGCGGATCTACGAATCCGACCCGGCCATTGCAACCGGCAAAGCCTGGAAAAGGATCGCAAGCTGGGCCTGACGACCTGAAAGTGGCGCCCGGATGTTGCATTTCCACCGATTATATTACATTTGTATATTAAATCTATAAAATAAGTAGAGTAATAATTGATTCACAACCATTTAAGCTGTCCCTAACTTCCAATCCACATCATGAGAAGAAATTTAGTGTTGATTTTCCTCCTGTTCAGTGTCGCCTGGCTGCAACCGGCGCGGGCGCAGACGATCCCGGTCACCGGCAAGGTGACCTCCACCACCGGTGAAACGCTTCCCGGCGTTACGGTCCTCATCAAAGGCACCTCCAAAGGCGCAACGACCAACAGCGACGGCAGCTACGCGATCGAGGCTGACGCCGGTTCTATATTGAAATTTTCGTTTATCGGTTTAAAATCCATTGAATTAGCCGTCCCGCGCGACGGCAAGCTCGACGTGCAGCTCGAAAGCGACGAGACGATCCTGCAGGAAGTGGTCGTGACGGCGCTTGGCATTGCCAAAGAGAAGAAATCGCTCGGTTATGCGGTGCAGGAGTTGCAGACCAAAGACGTGGCCGAAGCGCGGGAGGGGAACCTGGTGAATGCACTTTCGGGCAAGATCGCGGGTGTGAACATTACCAATAGCCAGGGCGGGATGGGCTCGTCGCGGATCGTGATCCGGGGCGAAACGTCGATTGCGGGCAACAACCAGCCGCTTTTCGTGGTGGACGGTATCCCGGTCGATAACTCGCAGCTGGGCGCCGGTGCCAATGGCTCGCGCGACTTCGCGAATGCGATCGCGGACATCAACCCGAACGATATCGAGTCGATCAGTGTGCTGAAAGGGCCGAATGCGGCTGCATTGTACGGTTCACGCGCTTCCAACGGGGTGATTTTGATTAAAACCAAAAGCGGTAAAGGCACGCAACGTGGCCTGGGCGTGAATGTGAATTTTGGGTATTCATCTGAAAAATTACTGGTATTGCCTGAATATCAGAATGTTTTCGGTCAGGGAACGGGTGGTGCATTCTCTTATGTGAATGGAAAAGGCGGCGGTATCAACGACGCGACGGACGAAAGCTGGGGCCCGAGAATGGACGGCCGGCTGATCCCGCAATTCTTCTCGAACGGCGAGGCGGTACCATTCGTGGCGCATCCCGATAATGTCAAAAACTTCTTCGTAACGGGCCACACGCGCACGACGGGGGTGTCCGTGGCGGGCTCGAACGATAAGGTCGATTACCGCTTCTCATTCAACAACAGCAAGCAAACCGGCGTGATCCCAAATACGGATATTTCCAAGAATTCATTCGGGGTAAATACGACTTACCGATTGAACAACAAGCTGACACTTTCGACCAGCGCCAATTTTGCACGGAATAGCTCGGATAACCTGCCCGGAACGTCGGGCCGGGGGAGCAGCGTGATGTTGCAATTCCTGTGGTTCGGACGTCAGGTGGATACCGAGTTGTTGAAGGATTACAACAAAGGCGGTTTCGATTACAACTGGAATCACAGCTATTACAGCAACCCTTACTTGCTGCAATACGAAAACACCGCCCAGCAGCGCCGTGACCGATTTTTTGGGAATGTAAATTTGAACTACAAAATTACCGATTGGCTCACAGCCAATGTGCGTACGGGTAACGACTACTATAACGACAAGCGCAAGTTCAAAGTCGCGTACGGGACCAATGGAACGCCATATGGCTCCTATACCGAGGACAGCTACGTCGTGAATGAGAACAATACCGACTTCAATTTCAATTTTCACAAAAACGTAAGTACCGATTTCGAGCTCGACTGGCTTGTGGGCGGGAACCTCCGAAGCAATTTCAACGAGCAGAACTACCAGCAGGCGCCACGCCTGGCCGTAGCCGACCTGTACACGCTGAATAACTCGCGCGACCCGCTGGTTTCTTACAATGTGCTGCGTAAACAAAAGGTTTACAGCGCATTCAGTTCCGCACAGCTGGGCTTCCGCAATTACGCGTTTTTGAACCTCACGGCCCGTAACGACTGGTCGTCTACATTGCCTACCGGCAACAATTCGTACTTCTACCCATCCGTGAATGCGAGTTTGGTGCTGACCGACGCATTCAATATCAAATCCAATGTACTCACCTACGCCAAACTCCGCGGCGGCTGGGCGGAGGTGGGCAAGGATACCGATCCTTACCAGCTGGTGAATACCTTTCCGTTCAACCAGCCGTTCGGTGCGGCGCCTTTGCTGACGGTTTCGGATGTGTTCCTGAGCGAGGATTTGAAGCCCGAAATCACCCAATCGACCGAGATCGGTGCGGATGTGGCACTGTTCCGTAACCGGGTTAGGCTGGATGTAAGTTATTATAATACAGATAGCTATAACCAGATCCTGCGTGCGGACGTGAGCCCGGCGACGGGTTACAAGCAAAAGCTATTGAACGCCGGCCACATCAACAACCGCGGTATCGAAGCCATGCTGAATGTGAAGCCGATCGAAACAGAATCGGGTTTCAGATGGGATATCGGCATCAACTTTTCCAGAAACCGTAGCAAAGTGGTGGAATTGGATGACGAGGGCTTCCTGAATGATTATAAGCTCGGTACCAATGGCGTCACAGTTTACGCGAGCAAGGGCCTGGGTTACGGTGCGATCTTCGGGTCCGCATTTGCGCGCAGCGAAAACGGCGAGCAGATCATCGGTAGCAATGGATTACCTACCAGGGACCCGAGTCTGCAAGTACTGGGACATTACACGCCGAAATGGATGGGCGGAATTAATAACTCATTCTCTTTCAAAGGATTTAATCTGAGCGTGCTGATTGATACAAAGCAAGGAGGCTCTATTTACTCGGCTACCAATGCGACGGGCCGCTATACAGGCGTGCTGAAATCGACTTTGCAAGGTCGTGATGCCGATCACGGCGGTTTGACCTACTATTACCCCGGTAACAACAAGGCTGGTGTAGCGGTACAGATTGCCAATGCCGCCGCTGCCCCCTCGGGCGCGGTCGTGTACGACGATGGTATCATTGCCAAAGGAGTAACCACCGACGGTAAACCGAACACGGTGATCGTTCCGGCGGAGCGCTATTACAAAGGTGTTTACAGCAACAGCGCGGGTATCAACGAAGCGAGCGTATTCGACGCATCGTTCATCAAGCTGCGCGAAGTAAAACTCGGCTACACCGTTCCGCAGACATTCATTTCCAAATTCAAATTGCAAAGCCTGATCCTCTCGCTGTACGGACGCAACCTGGCGTTCCTGCAAAAGAAAGCGGACAATATCGATCCTGAAACGGCTTTCAACACCGGCAACACGGGCCAGGGGCTTGAATCGTTGCAGCTGCCGACAACCGCTTCTTACGGTTTCAACATTTCAATAGGCTTTTAAATTGACCCATATCGATGCGTACCAATAACATGACCAAAGGATTTGTGATCGCTGCCGCCGGCCTGCTCTTTACGGCCTGCCAGGATCAGCTTGAAGAAACAAATACCAACCCGAACGAGGCGATCAAGGCACAGCCGGAATATTTGCTGGCCAATGCGATCAAGTCCAATGCGGACCTGACGCTCGGCTCGGATGCTTCGATGGAAACTACCACGCTGTTTATCCAGCATTGGGCTAAAATTCAATATACCGACCCGGACAAGTATACCGTGAGCATTACCAACGTGCAAAACGTCTGGACGAACCTCTATTCACAGGGGCTGACCGATTTTGCAACGATTATTAAGCTCGGGGAGGAGAGCGGCAACACCAATTACCAGGCGGTAGGTCTGATCCTGAAATCGTGGTCGTTCCAGCTGCTGACCGATTTGTACGGCGACATTCCGTACAGCCAGGCATTGAAACTGAACGAAACGCTCACGCCGAAATATGATTCGCAAAAGGACGTTTACCTCGGTCTTTTAAATGACCTGAAAAAGGCAACCGAGCTGATCGATACAAACGGTTCTCCCATTAGCGGCGACCTCGTTTACAATGGAAACCTGACGAAATGGAAGAAGTTCGCGAACTCCCTGCGCCTGCGCATTGCATTGCGCATTGCGGACAAGGAGCCCGAAACCGCGAAAGCCGTGGTAGCCGACCTAGCCAAAGACAAAAATGCCCTCATTGCATCGAACGACGAGATCGCACAACTGATTTACCTCGCATCGCCGAACCAGAACCCTGTTTCCCGCGACCGCGAGACGCGCGACGATTACCGCGTGAGTAAATCGATCATCGATAAGTTGCAGGAACTGAAAGACCCGCGACTCGCTGTTTTTGCCAACAAAACCGTCGATGCAACGCCTATCGGCTACATTGGGGTAACGAACGGCCTTCCTGCCGATTCGGCGGCGAAACTGGGCTTTACCAAAACCTCTAAACTGGGCGATTACTTCACGGCGGCAGCTTCACCGGCGGTTTTTGTAAGCTATGCGGAGGTTTTGTTCAATTTTGCGGAGGCGGCACAGCGCGGTTTTATTACTGAGAATGCGTCTGATTTGTACAAAGCGGCGGTGACGGCCTCGTTGCAGCAGTTTAAAGTATCCAATGCGGATATTGCGGCTTACCTCGCTCAGCCGTCCGTAACTTTCAATGCTGCGAACTACAAAAAATCGATCGGGGAGCAGAAATGGCTGGCGTTGTTCAGCCAGGGCCTGGAAGCATTCGCGGAATGGCGCCGCCTCGATTATCCGCAGCTAAAACCGGCCTATGCGGGCGTTTTGAATGGTAAATTACCGCTTCGCCTCACATATCCGACCGGCGAGCAAGCCCTCAATGCAGCCAACTACAAAGCCGCCGTAGCCGCCCAGGGCGAAGACCGCCTGACGACCCGGCTTTGGTTCGACGCATTCTAATTTTAACAAAATTTAATGTGGCGTACTGGCACTTAACGGGGCTGGGGGGCGTAATGATAGTAAGGCGCCGTTCGCGGCGCTGACCATGGACGATCGATCACAGACCATGCTTGTTATAAAGTTCTGATAGCAAATAGGGCCCAAGGTCGGCGGTCCATGGTCAAAAAAAGAATATTCTCAACAAACCACATAAATAACAACAACAATGAGCAAAACCTTTTTTCTCCGGATCATTTACCGGAATGCCGGGAATCTGCACAAAATTACTTCCAGTGTGGAATCTGTAAACGGGGCGAAGATCAAGCATCTGAATTTTATCAGCAAAGGCAAAAGTTTCGTGGGCGTGATCGCGTTCGAAGCATCCCAGCTGATCGATTTTGAAAAAGTCATGACGCTGATCCGCCGCAACCGCGACATTTCAGAAGTTGAACGGATTATGGATAGCTCACTTTGTTGTTGATCGTGATCAGAATGTGATTCCAAATTGAAATCCTACCGTGACGGAAGCCGGGTGCCCGTTCCCGAAGCGAAATGGCACCGGCACCGCCACAAAATAGCCGCTGTGCTTATTTTTCTTCACGATTTTATTCAAAACCGGCGTAAAGCCATACCTCCCGGCCGTTTCGAACGCGGCACGGCCGGCGAAGGTAAGCCCGGGTGCTAATGTCACGAGAATACCCGGGTGAAAAAGGAAATTCGCCATCTTGCTAGTACCTTTCTCAGCCCTTATCAGCGGTACAAACTCCGCCGAGAAACCTATTTTAGGACTTTTCCAGATATTAATGCCGGTAGGTAATCCCACCACGTAATAGCTATCGAAATTGGTGGTAGTACCTTCGTTGCTGAACGTCACAATCGGGTGCAGAATGCCGACGTAACCTGCCACACGCGGGTACACGGGCGCGGGGGTAGGAGCAGGTGTGGCGGCGCTCGCTTGCGCGGACACGGGTTGCGCCTGCTGTTGCGCGCAGGCGGTGCCCAATGCAAGCGAAATGATGATACTGAGCGTAATAAGGAGTTTTCCGGTAAAAGAACGGAGCATAAACAGGTTGGTTAGAATGAAAACGGGTAAACCGTCATGCAATTCTAAAAACCAATGCGCGGGCAGGATAGAACGGATTTAACGTTTTGGATTTCCTTTACCTTTTCGGAAAGATTTTCTGTATTCCGAGGGCGTCTGCCCGGTATGGGCCTTGAAAACCCGGTTGAAATGGCTCTGGTCCGAAAAGCCGGTGAGGTAAGCGATCTCGGCCAGGGTATCTCCCGAAGATTCGAGCAACTGAATGGCCTTCTCGATCCGCATCTTCCGGATGTACTCACCGAAGGAAAGGTTATCGAAATACCTCGAAAACTCCCTCGACAGGTAAGCAGGGTTTACGTCCAGTTCTTCGGATGCGATTTTGAGATTGAGGTTCAGATTGGTATCAATATGGTCCTGAATGAGGTTTTTAAGTTCTTTGGTCCAGGCCGGCACCTTGGTTTTCTGTTCCCTTTTATTACTGATATAGGTTTTATAAATCTGCAAAAGCAAATGCTCGGTGGGGCTTTGGGTGTGCTTTTCCTTGCGTAAATGCGAGGCCCAGCTGTACAGTGCGTCGTAAATGAGCATGCCTCTTTCGAGCAGCTCCTGGTCGTCCTGGGTGTTATAAGCCAGTCCCGCGGAAATAGCCCACAATCCCGATGATTGCAGCGCCAGGGTGTGGTCGTCGGTATCCGCCCCGCGCACGATGGGCGCCATAACACTCAATGCGGCGTCCTTCAATTCGTACTTTTTGATAAAGTAATCGAACGTGCATTGGTCGTCATAATGCGTGAATTCGACGCCGGGGATGTCGAACGGCGTCGCACCAAGTAATGCGGCTTGCTGCATTACCTGGTGCTCGGGCACGTAAATGATTTCTGCATTGGGATCAATGAAACGCCGGATAAGCCATGGGCAGGCCAGGCGGTCTATCTTCGGACGCTCACGGGTGATCCATTTCATATCAGCAAGTGGCTGCTACCTGTTTGGGTTTTCTGTATTTGTGTAAATTAATCAAAAGAACACTACCCAAAATCACGATCAGCCCGGAAATCTGTAATGGTGTAATCGATTCATGTGCGAAGAAGATGCCTAACAGCACCGCTACGACGGGGTTGACGTAGGCGTAGGTACTTACTTTGGTAGCCGGTTGCACTTTTAAGAGCCACACATAAGCACTGAACCCCGCTATGGAACCAATAAAGATCAGATATGTGGTGGCGAGCCATGCGTTCACGGGGATCGCTGAAATGTCGATGGCGGCCCATTCGCCGGAAATCAGGGTGCCGGGGATGAATGCGATACCCGCGGCCAGCATTTGCCAGGTCGAGTTGACGGTGGCGGAGTTGGAAACCGAGTTATATTTGGAATACAAAGAACCACCCGCCCAGGCCATGGAGCTGAATACGACGAGTACCATCGCAAACAAATCGCGGCTGCTGTTCATCGACGACATAGTGGCCATTATTTTTTCGTAAAACAGCAATATCACCCCCGCAAAACCGATCACGAGGCCGACGATCGTCGATTTGTTGCTCAGATTCTCCGACCATTTAGGTTTATCCAAAAGCACGAACCACAGCGGGGCAGACGACACCATAATCGCTACCATTGCGCTTGGGAGGAATTGTTCCACCCAGATAATCACGCCGTTACCGACAAATAGCAACAATAAACCCGTCACAATGGCGGGTTTCATTACTTTCCAGGAAAACACTTCTTCACCTTGCATGACGCTCCAGCCCAGCATCAGCAAGCCGGCGATGATAAAGCGGAATGCACCCAGGAAAAATGGCGGAAAACCTTCCAATGCCCGCTGGATGAAGAAATAAGTGGATCCCCAAACGATGTAGACCGTGGCGAATGCCAGTACCACCATTAAGGTTGACGGAGCTTTTGTTGATGTTTGCATGGCGATTTCATTTTTCTGGTATAACTAATTGTTGCTCTTCCTTGACCGTTTCCAGGACGATCGTCGTGCGTGTGGATGTGATATTCTGTATTTTGCTAAACTTGTTGCGCATCAGGTCCATGAGCGACGCCGAGTCGGCCGTGCGGACTTTCACCATGTAACAATCCTCGCCCGCAATGTGATGAACCTCTTGTACTTCCGGGATTTTGGCCAATTCCTTCGCGGTGTTATTGCTCCCCATTCCTTCCGAAGATTTCATCGCGATAAACGCCAGTAAACTCTGCCCCAATGCCACCGGATTAATGCGCGTCGTATATTTGACAATCACCTGCTTCTGTTCAAGCTTCTTGACCCGTTCCAGCACCGCCGAGGGCGCCATTTCCAGCTCGCGCGCGAGGTCGGCGTTCGTCATGCGCGCGTTCTCCTGCATGAGGCGGAGAATGCTGAGGTCGGTTTTATCGAGAACAATATCTGTTCCGTTCATGATGCTGTGAGATGGGGTTCAAATAGAATGATATTCAAAAAATTGACTTATATTTTGAATATTGTTCAGTTAGTACACTGGAATATTTATAAAAGTTCGTCATAGGGTAGGTATTTTAGAATTTTATTCGAAATTATCGCAAAATAAGTAGCGATCGTGCGGAATGCGATTATTTTCCATCTTTGCATTATCTCGAATCCTGAACCATACACGCATGAAAAGACTTTTAATGAGCCTGTTAAGCGCACTGCTCTGTGCAGCTGCCGCAATAGCGCAAATCGATACGAAAGCCACGCCGGAAACCACCGCGCTCTACCGTAACCTCAAAAAACTTTCGGAACAAAACATTCTTTTCGGCCACCAACACGCTACGGAGTACGGGCACGGCTGGTCGGGCGACGCCGAACGGTCGGATGTAAAATCGGTGACCGGCTCGCATCCGGCGGTGATTGGTATCGATTTCATGGGGCTTTCGGGCCGACCCGTCGATGAAATTGCAAAAACAGCCGAAGCATTGCGGAAGAATGTGGTGGCAACCTATAACCGCGGCGGCATTACCACTGTGGCCTGGCATTTTTCCAATCCGGCTTCGGAAGGTGGTTTTTATTGGAAAGATGATGTTTCAAAACCAGCAATGGCGCTGATCAAACCCGGGGGCTCGCATCATGAGCAATACAAACTGATCCTGAAAACCATCGCCGATTTCGCGCATTCGGTCAAAGGGAAGGACGGTACGCTGGCGCCGATGATCTTCCGGCCGTTCCACGAATTTGACGGCGACTGGTTCTGGTGGGGCAAAGGGCATACTTCGAAGGAGGATTTCATCGCAGTCTGGCGCTTCACGGTCTCGTACCTGCGCGACCAGCTGGGCGTGCACAACTTCATTTACGCGTTTTCTCCTGACAATAAATTCACTTCCGAATACGAATTCCTCGAACGCTACCCCGGCAACGAATGGGTGGATATGGTGGGAATGGATAACTACGGGGACTTCGGCCGCGACGGCAAGTACAACCTGGAAGCAGGCGCGAAGAAACTCAAAATCGTTTCGGAGTATGCTCAGAAAGCCGGCAAGCTGGCTGCCTTCACCGAAACCGGCCTCGAAAGCATTCCTAACCCGGCATGGTGGACGGAAACATTGCTCAAAACATTGAAAGCAGAGAAGTTGCAGCTCGCCTACGTGCTCGTCTGGCGCAACGACACCAAAAGCCCCACGCACTACTACGCCCCCTTCCCCGGCCAGGTCAGCGAAGCCGATTTTGTGAAGTTTTACCATGATCCTTACACTTTGTTTGAAAAGGATTTGAAGGAGGTGTATAAATAAATGCGTCGTTTTATAAATAGACGGGCTAGCTTGCGCGTTGAGCTGTTATCGCGTGGTCACATTGTGTCCCGCGCCAGGATTTGTATAAAATTGTGTAAAAAAACATGATGACTTTTAGTTTCAAGCTTGCCAACCGTAAAAACCTTCTTTTATTGACCGGCGTGGTTATGATGTTCGTGGGTGCTTCCTGTGCCCCGAAGTATGAGCCCACACCTGCGCCGGACCGGTTACTTCCGGAATTGACGACGGGTATAGCCACTTTTAAAGGCAACGCGGTCGAAAACTTCTACCTCAATTATGTGAGCCTGGGCAATGTGCCGATCGAGGAATACGGCATTGTATATGCGTTTTTGCCCGATACCACCGCCGTAGACCTCGTTATCGGCGGCTCTTATCCAACGGCAAAGTTCAAGAATGCCCCGAAGACGGGAGCCAATACGGAGACTTTCAACATCGCTCTTCCCAGTGGCATGCATGCATTGTCCTACCGGGCCTACGCAAAAGTGGTCGGCGGCGAAGTGCGTTATGCAAGCAACCGGATGAATAAGACTTACTAGCTATGATTAGCCCGTTTACGAATGTCCGGCTATCGTTGATTTTGCCTTTTGCTAACCAATAAGGTAAGCTTGTACATTAAAATTCAGTAACGGGTGCATGCCTGATTATCATTGCCGAAAAGATCATATGGCGATGATAACACGCATATCTATGGCGCATGTAAAGTTTTTGGCAGCTTTGCTACTTCTTTGCGCAACATTACTTTCCTGCGCACCACGGCACGAGCATCCCAAGCCGGAGCTGGCTTTTCGAACCGGGCCGGCCGTATTCATGAAGCTCGGAGGGGTAATCAATACTTTCACTGTGATATTTGATGAATTTGGTCCTGAACCAATTGAAGAATATGGCATTGTCTACAAATTCGATGACAATGTGCAGGAAAATCATCCGGACTTGCGTAACCAAAAGGTAGCATTTGACCAGCCTGCCAGGCAATATAGCAACGATAAGATTGTCAACATTGGGATTCCTGTCGGGTCACATGCCTTGGGCTATCGCGCCTATGTCAAATTAAAGGATGGTCGGGTCGAATATGCTGTTCCGATCGTTGTCGTTTTCTGACACCTCACTCATGCATAGCCTGCTCCTGAAACTTCCTGCTAACCAAATGGTAGTTAAATAACTCCACCAGGTCAATCAGCACGGTGTTTGGGTCGTTGGCGTTCAGGTAGGTGCGTACTTTCCTGATGAAGTCGTAGAGCGGTTCGTAGTATTTATGGCCGGTTTCTTCCTGGAAATCCTGGATCGTGAATGCGTTGCCCTTTTTCAGGATCATATATACGGCAATAAAGAAGTAGGAGATCGGGAGTTTGCTGCCTTCGAGCACGGTGCCGCTTTGCAATGTGGTGCGGAACCGGCATTGCTTGCATTGAAACTGCTGCTTCGGCGCGAGCCAGTAGTGATGGGTGCCGCCGCATTTCTTGCAGATGATCCCACGCCGTAACCTGAAATCCTTGAATGCCTCCGTCGCGATGGTTTCGTTCTTGTAAATATCGATCAGATTGCCCGCTTGCATAGTGAAAATGATAGATTGAGAAGTCCAAAGCTAAGAAAAAAGACAATATAATATAAAGTCTATCGAATTTATATAGAATATTTTTAGTGGTACACTGCCAAATCGATCAATCCACGAATTCTATTAAAACGATAGGAAAATATGCCAAATTTTAGTCGGCGCGAGCGCTTTATCGACGAATTTTATTCCTGGTATTTGACAAATGAAAACACTATATTGGTACAATCTACGGGTGCCGGCTGGTTTGAGAAATGGGCTTGTAAAGGGCTGGTGGCAGGTTCTGTGGTTCTTTAAATGCCTGATTTATAGTTCACGTATGTTTGTGATCGTTAATCCGGTCGCGTCCTGGCAATACCTTGTGGCGCAATGCAGCTCGTTTCTCAATAATAATCAAATACAGAATGGCCAAGTTAAATCAAAATCAAACTGCGCTCGGTGACGTGGCAGCACGGCAGTTGGCGATCGCAACCCGTACGGTGCCTCAGTTCGAGGCAATTACCCCGCGCTGGCTGACGCATTTGCTGAACTGGATCCCCGTGGAATCCGGCGTTTACCGTCTGAACAAAGTAAAGGAAGGTAGCACCGCGGAAGTAGATTGTTCCCGTCGCGACGAGCGCGAGCTGCCGCATACCTTTATTGATTACGTTGAAAATCCGCGTGAATACAACCTGACAGCGGTTCAAACGGTGCTGGACGTACATACCCGCGTGTCCGATCTGTATAGCAAACCTTATAACCAGATCAGCGAGCAGCTTCGCCTGACGATCGAAAGCATTAAGGAACGCCAGGAAAGCGAGCTGATCAACAATGGCGAATATGGATTGCTGGCCAGCGTAGCCGACAAGCAAAAGATTTCGACCCGGCTCGGCCCGCCTACGCCCGACGATCTGGACGATTTGCTCACCAAAGTATGGAAAGAACCCGGTTTCTTCCTGTTGCACCCCCAGGCGATCGCCGCATTCGGTCGCGAGTGTACGCGTAAGGGTGTTCCACCTCCGACGATCTCGCTTTTCGGTTCTCAATTCATTACGTGGCGGGGCATTCCACTGATTCCTTCCGATAAAGTACCCATCGAAAACGGTAAGACAAAAATCCTGCTGCTGCGTACCGGCGAAAGCCGCCAGGGCGTGGTAGGGTTATACCAACCGGGTTTGCCGGGTGAGCAGTCGCCGGGGCTTTCTGTCCGCTTTATGGGCATCAACGACAAGGCGATCGCCTCGTACCTGGTGTCGCTATACTGCTCGCTGGCCGTGCTGGTCGACGACGCGATTGCGGTTTTGGAGGATGTAGAAATCGGTAACTACCATGAGTACAAATATTGACGGATTGCCGGACGGTCTGCCAGATGGCTTTCCAGACGGTTTCCCAGGCGGTTCTTCGGGTAATTTGCCCGACGCCGGTGCTTTGGAGCGGCTCGCTAACGAGCTTTTCAAGGCATTGCCGGGTGAAATGCCATCGCCCGTATTCTCGCCAAACCTCGAAGATCATCCGAGGGCGCAGAAAATGCTGGGGATTATTCAACAGGAGTTGGGTCAGGGACAACCGCCATTGAACCCGCATTCCCCCTCGCATCAGGATTTCGACCTGGACGAGCCGCAAACGAGCCTGCCCGATCCGCATTTTACGGACGGTCACGTGCCGCCTTCGGCGGCCGGGGTAGGTGTGTCGCCCGGGAATGTACCGGCAGTCGGGCAAGCGCCGGGCGGCCGGAAGCCAGCGGGGTACGCCCCGGGTGGTCAGAATACCGCCGGCCAGGTGAACGCGTCATCCCCGTACGCATTGGATAACCAGCACGATCTGACGGACATTTTCAGTAGTATTCCTCACTTCGGCAGTTCTGCGCGCATGCCTTATTCCGGTACGTCGCCGTCGTTGCCGTCGTACTATTTTCTGAATGAAAATTTGACAGAAAAGCCGCATATTCCGGGTGCATCCAACTTTTTGCCTCATAGCTTTTCGCCGTTTTCGCTCAGCAATATCCATGTTGGCAATGACCGCGACCAGCTCGGACGTGCGGTTCAAAGCCCTGTCGGCAAGATACCGTTCGATGTAAACCGCGTCCGCAGCGATTTTCCGGTTTTTAAGGAGCGTGTGAACGGTAAGCCGCTGATCTGGTTCGATAATGCGGCAACTACCCAGAAGCCCAAGCAGGTGATCGAGCGGATCAGCTATTTCTACGAACACGAAAATTCCAACATCCATCGCGCAGCGCATGAGCTCGCCGCCCGCGCTACGGATGCCTACGAGGGCGCACGGGAGAAGGTAAGGGCATTTGTGAATGCAGGTTCCGTGAATGAGATCGTTTTTGTGCGCGGTACCACAGAAGCCATTAACCTGGTAGCCAAAACCTGGGGTGATCAGAACCTCAATGCAGGCGATGAAATCATCGTAAGCCACCTTGAACACCACGCCAATATCGTACCGTGGAAGCAACTGGCGGATAAAAAGGGCCTCGTCCTGCGCGTTATCCCGGTCGACGACGACGGGCAGATTTTGCTGGATGCCTATGCCGGATTATTGAACCCGAAAACCAAGCTCGTTTCCTTCACACAGGTTTCGAATGCATTGGGAACGGTAACGCCCGCGAAGCAGATCATTGAAATGGCCCATTCGGCCGGGGCGAAAGTGCTCCTCGACGGTGCACAATCCGTCTCGCACCTGCGCACGGACGTAACTGCACTGAATTGCGACTGGTTTGTCTTCTCCGGCCACAAAGTTTTCGGTCCGACCGGCATTGGTGCATTGTATGGAAAAGAAGAAATCCTGAATGCGACGCAACCGTGGCAGGGAGGGGGCAATATGATTGTGGATGTGACTTTCGAGCATATTCAATACCACAAAGCCCCCTCGCGCTTCGAAGCGGGCACCGGTAATATCGCGGACGCGGTGGGGCTGGGAGCGGCGTTGGATTATGTGAACCAGCTCGGTATCGAAAATATCCATCAGTACGAACATTTTCTGCTTGAATATGCAACCGGTTTCATGAAAAATGTGCCCGGGTTGAGCCTGATCGGTACAGCGAAGGAGAAAGCATCGGTACTGTCATTTGTCCTGGATGGTTATAAAACCGAGGAAGTAGGGGCGGCGCTCAACCAGGAAGGCATCGCCGTGCGCTCCGGCCACCACTGTGCACAACCCATTCTGCGAAGATTCGGCCTCGAAACCACCGTTCGCCCTTCGCTCGCATTTTATAATACCTGTGAGGAGATTGACGTGCTGGTGGCAACGCTGCATCGATTGAGCGCGCAGAAGAAGTAAAACACATGTCATCACTCATCGATCTTCTTAAAAAAACACATCATGCAGAGTGGGAGGCGACTCCCTCCTGGCATGATGCCACAGCCTGGCTCGACGACCTGATCCATTTTCTCTTTCCAAGCAATAATTTGCCCAAAAAGACCTCCTATGAAGGTATTTTGAAGAAAAATCAGATCGATCTTGAAAATATCCTGCTCAGCTACCTCGATCCGAAAAAGGTCGCTATCGAACAAAAAGTGGCGTCTTTTTACGATGAGCTGGAAGCGATTTACAAGAACCTGCGTCTCGACGCCAGCAAAATCTACGAATACGATCCCGCCGCGACGAGCGTCAACGAAGTGATCGTTTCCTACCCCGGTTTTTACGCGATCGCGGTATATCGGTTTGCCAACAAGCTGAGTATTCTGGAAATTCCGGTGCTTCCGCGCATTCTTACCGAATATGCGCACGGCAAAACGGGCGTCGATATTCATCCCGAAGCCACTATCGGCGTGCCGTTCATGATCGACCACGGTACCGGCATTGTAATCGGCGCGACCTCGGTGATCGGTAAGAATGTGAGCATTTATCAGGGGGTTACCCTGGGTGCATTGCAGGTTGCGAAAGAGCTTTATAATACCAAACGCCACCCAACGGTAGGCGATAACGTCATCATTTACGCGCGGACAACCATCCTGGGAGGCGACACTGTCATCGGCGAAAACAGCGTCATAGGTGGCAGTGTTTTCCTTACCAAAAGCGTCGCGGCTAATTCACAGGTGTTTAACACGCATCAGCTGAGGATTACAACCAAGGTGGAGGGGTGAGGTTTCGCGATTTTGACCGCTGACGGTTATATCGCTTTTTTGCCTAAATTGACCCCATGCCCATCGACCGCAACACCGTCAAGCTCCTGAGAATCCCGTTCTCGTTTTTCCTCGCGCCGCTGTTTCTGTTTGCATACAGCCAGGCCGAGGAGGTGGTGCACAGGCAGGCGCTGTGGAGCTTTCTGATCATCCATTTCCTTGTATACCCTGCCAGTAATGGCTACAACAGCTACGTCGATCGCGATGAAGATAGCATTGGCGGACTGGAAAAGCCGCCACTTCCCACCAAAGACCTCTTTTACCTCACTATTTTTTTGGATGTCGCCGCAACCGTTCTGGCGCTCGTTTTCGTAAATACGTTGTTCGCATTCTGTCTCGTGTTGTACATCGGGGCATCGAGGGCGTATAGTTCGCGGCAGATCAGGCTGAAAAAGTATCCGTTCATCGGCTTTCTGACCGTGGTGATTTTTCAGGGGGCATTTACCTACTACATGTCGATCGCCGGCATTTCGGGTACCGCGTTGCGGCTCGATACGGCCAATATCTTCGTGCTGTTGGGGTGCTCTTTCCAGATCGCGGGCGCATATCCGCTTACGCAGGTGTACCAGCACGAGCAGGACCTGCGCGACGGCGTAGTCACATTGAGCTACAAACTGGGTTATATCGGCACTTTTGCCTTTACGGCGGCCATGTTTGCGCTCTGCAATGTGTTTTATTATTTGTATTTTACGACCAGGGAGCTTGGAATGATTTTTTACATTGTCCAGGTGTTCTTCATCCCCATTGTGATC
This sequence comes from Dyadobacter sp. SG02, assembly GCF_900109045.1. GTDB lineage: Bacteria > Bacteroidota > Bacteroidia > Cytophagales > Spirosomataceae > Dyadobacter. Next base: position 185,295 of record NZ_FNYL01000012.1, on the reverse strand, counting down.
TGGTTCGGGATCTGGTTTACCCTGGTTTGGAAAGACCGGCGGCAGGCCAACTTTCGCAATACCATGCGAATGAACTGGGTAGCGGCGATTTGCATGAATAGTTGTTTCATCGTTTTAATTATTATCAACAGAATTCCATTGAGTTATCTATCCTCTATTGAAACAGCCGTTCCCGAATATGGTTATGCACAGGAAACGCTCGCGGATTTCTACCTGCGATCGACCGACGACCTGAATACACGCCGGAAAATCAAGATCGTCGCCGGCAAAACAGGCATCGAAAAACGCTATTCCGTCATCTCCGACTTCGATAAAAGTCCCGACGAATTCGAGTTTTTCAACCGGAATGCCACATTAATGCCCGAGCCGACACTTTCCGAGCGAATGCAACTTTATCAAAAGCATGCGACCGCGCTGTCGAGAAAAGCTATTGAACAAATTCCAGGTTTTGAGGATATCAGAAAGCGTATCACCCATTTGATAACTGTCACGTGCACCGGGCTATTTGCACCCGGGCTGGATGTGGAGCTCATGCGCGAGCTGAAATTGAATCCTGCCATCCAGCGCAGCAGCGTCAATTTCATGGGTTGCAATGCTGCTATCCTGGCGTTGAAGAATGCCGATGCCATTTGTAAAAGCAACGCGAATGCAAAAGTGCTGGTGGTGTGTACCGAGCTTTGTACCATCCATTTTCAAAAGCGGTACAATGACGATTACCTGCTTTCCAATATGATCTTCGGCGATGGCGCGGCTGCATTGCTGGTGACCTCGCAGCCTGACGACTGCTATTTGCATCCTGTAAAAATCGACGGTTTCAATTCGATGGTACTGCATAACGGCTATTCCGATATGGCGTGGCAGCTTTCAGAGACGGGTTTTATCATGAATTTGTCTTCCTATGTACCCGATCTGATCCGCGAGAATATAGGGCCGATGCTGAGAGCGGTGGGGCTCAAACCGGAAGATTACCGGCATTGGGCAGTCCATCCGGGGGGTAAGCGTATTGTGGACGATTTTGCGGGGGCGTTGGAGTTAGACAAATGTCTGCTCGGGCCTACCTATAATGTCCTCAAAAACTACGGAAATATGTCGTCGCCAACCGTGCTATTTGTCTTGAAGGAAGTGTTGGAAAAAGCAAAGCCTGAGCATTTGGGTAATCGCCTGTTTGCCGCCGCGTTCGGTCCGGGACTGAGCATTGAAACCATGCAGCTGCGTTATGTTGAGGCATAGGAGCTTGCAAAAGGAATTGCTGGATGCGGAAGACATTCCATCCGCCGACCTTTTTCAAAATCTCCGGGAGCTGGATTTTATCAACCACTGGCTCGGCGGTTATGACATTTCATTTAATGCATTAAAACGCGTGCTGCAAAAAGGCAGGCGCTCTACGCTCGTCGATATTGGCTGCGGCGGTGGCGACACACTGAAACGCATCGCCCAATGGAACCGGAAGGCAGGCTTCGCGCTCGACCTTTACGGCATAGACCTAAAACCCGACTGCATTGCCTATGCCGGTAAAAACCTCCAAAACAGTGGTGTAACGCTCATTTGCGACGATTACCGTAACACCTACCGACATTTACCACAAGTCGATGTCATCCACGCCTGCCTGTTCTGTCACCACCTTACGAATGACGATCTCATAGAACTCGTGCAATTTGCATTGAGCAACCGTGCGATCTTGGTGATCAACGATCTGGAAAGAAACCCGATGGCGCATTATTCGATCAAATGGTTGACGCAGCTTTTTTCAAAATCATACCTTGTCAAAAACGACGCGCCGCTTTCTGTTTTAAGGGGTTTTAAGAAAAAAGAATGGCTGGGGATATTGCAGCAATCGGGCGCCACTCAATTTACGGTGCGCAACAAATGGGCATTCCGTCATGAAGTGATTGTTTATGGAAACGCGGACTGAACATTTCGAATGCGCGATCATCGGCGGCGGGCTGGCAGGGCTTTGTCTGGCTGTTCAATTGGCCGGCAGGGATATTTCAGTTGTCGTTTTTGAAAAAAGCAAATACCCTTTTCACAAGGTTTGCGGGGAGTACATTTCGATGGAAAGCTGGCCTTTTCTGGAAAGTTTGGGGTTGCCGCTTGCTGACCTTGCATTGCCAGAAATCAATAGCTTAGGCATTAGTTCCGATCACGGGTTTATGCTGAACCATCCGCTCGGAATGGGTGGTTTTGGGATCAGTCGATATAGTTTGGATCATTGTCTTTTTGAAATAGCCTCGCGCAAGGGCGTACGCATCATGCAGGAATGCCGCGTGACGGATGTGCAAGGGAATGCCGGCGACGGTTTTCAAATCAGAACTTCGGCCGGAAATTTTACTTCCAAAGTCGTGTGTGGAAGCTACGGGAAATACACACCGCAATTTATTCAACTTCCAGAAACCAATGCATTTAATGCTGATAACCAGAATTATATTGGCGTTAAATACCATATCAAAACCGATTTTCCTGCCCACCGGATAGAATTACACAATTTCAGCGACGGCTATTGTGGTATTTCCAAAGTGGATCGCGGTTGGTATTGCCTTTGCTACCTCACTACCGCACGGAATCTTTTGGAAAACGGAAAGGATGTGAAGCAAATGGAAGAAAGGGTATTGTATCAAAATCCGCTTTTGAAAAACTACTTTACACATTCCGAATTTGTAAATGCCCAGCCGTTAGTGATCAGTAATGTACAATTCAAAAAAAAGCAGACCGACTCAAACGGCATTTTCCTGCTTGGCGATGCGGCGGGCTCCATTACACCGCTTTGTGGTAATGGCATGAGTATGGGCATGCGCGCTTCCAAATTGCTTGCGGAGCAGCTATTCCTTCTTTTTAACGGGAAACAAACGCCTATTCAGGCTTCGCAGAACTATCGTCGCGACTGGAATGCGGCATTCGGGACGCGGATCAGGGCGGGTTACCATTTGCAAAAGCTGTTTGGCAAGAGCCGTACCACCGATTTGGCATTAAAACTTCTGGATAAATCACCCTGGCTTACTTCAAAGTTGGTATCGCTTACGCACGGCGAGGTGTTTTAGCGATTGCTTTCTTTTTCTCCGCTTTTTGCAGGAAATATTCAAAGAGAAACGCATTCAACAGTAACAACAGCATTCCATAAAAAACATCCTCGATCGGAATGGTAAGGATGCGCACACCGAGATTTTCCGCATTATTATACCAGACGACCGGCTTTTCAGGACCGGTACCAGTGAGAATGCCATTCACGATGAAGAATGGAATGAGCAGGAACTGGTGCGAGTAGTAGAACAACCCCAGCCATGTCGGTTTGACCTGCCATTTTAAATAGATAAGGAAAATAGCCAGCCAGCTCATGGCCGACGAGGTATAGTAACGCCCCGCGCCAGCCAGTCCGAGCACAAGGCAAAGGCCGATGAAAATCCACGTGACGATCTGCTCCGCTTTTAAATGCATTTGCCCTTTCCAAAGCCGGAAACAGAAATAGGTGAACATGCAGGCATAGGGAATGCAGATGAAGAACAGTATTTCCTCGATAGGCAGCCCGAATAGCCCCGCGCCGGTAAGGTACTCCGGTGCAAAACCCCACACGCCTATTTTGGTAAAATAGCTGTCCCAGATGATAAACGGCACCGCCGAAATCAATATCGCCGACCATAATGCCTTCCAATGCTTGTCGAGCCGGATTTTGGGGTGAAATGAGGCCACCAGCGGCACGGAAATCGCGCCCAGGTCGACCAGTAGGTAGAGCAGTTTCATTTCGCGGTAGCTTTTTGGGCCTCGCGGAAATATTTCAGCGGTACCCAGAGCATCCCGAAGCATTCACCGCCGTGCTTGCCGAGGTGCTTGTGGTGCATTTTGTGCGCCCGGCGAATCGCCTTTAAATAGTTGGAGTCGGTATTCCTGAAAACCCGGAACCGCTGGTGAATAAATACATCGTGCACCACAAAGTAGGCAAACCCGTAAATGGTGATACCCAGCCCCACCCAGAACAGATAGTTAAAACCCGCGTCGAGGCCCAGCCAGAGGCAGGTAATGCCGGGTGTGGCGAAGATGATGAAGAAGTAGTCGTTTTTTTCAAAGAAATCTCCGTCGTCGCGCTGGTGGTGATCGTGGTGCAGCGACCACAATAGCCCGTGCATCAGGTATTTATGTGCCAGCCAGGCCACACATTCCATCGCCACAAATGCGACGAGGGTGATGAGAACGTTGATTGTCCAGTGTGGCATAAGGCTGGTTTTAAGGTTTAATTAACTCAACTACTGATCCTGGGGCCGATCACCGGCATGCATATCTTGAACCATTCGGTGTAGGCCTGCGGATTTTGCTCGATATCAGCTTCTATTTCGGGTACGGTCAGGTATTTGTAATCGCTCGCTTCCGCCGGGTCGATGGCTGGGACGGCATCCGAAACGCCGTAAAAAACGTGGTCCAGCTCATTCTCTGTCAGGCCGTTTTCCAGCTCGGCGCGGTATTGGAAAGAATAAAGGAATTTCAGATCGGCTTCTATGCCCATTTCCTCCCGCAGGCGACGCGCGGCGCCCTCGTGCACGGGCTCGCCCGGTAGGGGGTGGCTGCAACAGGTGTTCGACCACAGCCCTTCCGAGTGGTATTTTCCGAACGCCCGCCTTTGCAGCAGCATTTCGTTTTTCGAATTAAAAATAAATACCGAGAATGCACGGTGCAATACGCCTTTTTCGTGGGCTTCCAGCTTGGGCATCAGGCCAATGGCTTCGTCGTTTTCCGTTACCAGCACAACTTGGTCATTCATAGGATGGTGGGTTTCAGGTTTTGTATTGTGGGATATCCTCCCTTTACAACACAAAAACGTCATAAAAGATCAAACTGGTGCCTCAGTAGCGACCGAAACATCAGTCCGAACTTGTCGATATCCGGAATCCGTATCCTTGCATTCATCACTTTTTCCGGCGGCGTTTCCTTGATCCTCAGAAACAGCTTTTTGTAATAATAATAAGCGAGGTAAACGCCTCTGCGCGAGCTCGCGGGCAGGCGGCGGATACCCGTGAGCGCCTCCTCGAAATCGGCTTCGATCTCCTCCTGGATCTGTGCCTTGTCGGCGTAGGAAAAGTGGTTGAAGTTCACACCCGGAAAATAAGTGCGCCCTAGCGTCTGGTAATCGGCTTTTAAGTCACGCAGGAAGTTTACTTTCTGAAATGCCGCCCCGAGTTTCATGGCATAGGGCTTCAACGACTCGTATAATGCGGTATCGTTTTCCGAAAAAACACGCAGGCACATCAGGCCCACCACCTCAGCCGATCCCAGCACATATTCCTGATAGGAGTCCTGCGTGTGTTCTTTTTGGAGTAAATCCATTTCCATGCTCTTCAAAAACGTGTCGATAAGCTCCCATTCGATCTGGTAGGCGTGCACCACGTGCTGGAAGCTGTTCAAAATCGGGTTAATGCTGATGCGCTCGCGGATGGCCTCCTGCGTTTCCTTGCGGATGCGCGCCATCATCACTTCCTGGTCGTATCCATGGAAGCTGTCCACGATCTCGTCGGCGAGGCGTACAAACCCGTAAATCCCGTAAATAGCCCGGTGCAATGCGGGTTTCAGGAAATAAATACCCAGTGAAAACGAGGTGCTGTACAACTGCGTGGTTTTCTTGCTGCACGACGCCGATAATTCATCGAAAAGGCTCTTCATAACGAACTGTTTAGGTATTTGAGAACTTCATGAGCGGCAATGGTGCCGGAAATGATCGCGGGGGGCACGCCGGGCCCCGGAACGGTGAGCTGGCCGGCGAAAAACAGGTTACTTACTTTCGGACTTTTGAGTTTGGGTTTAAAAATCGCCGTCTGGCGAAGTGTATTGGCCAATCCATACGCATTGCCCTGGTAGGCATTGTAATCGCTCTTGAAATCGGAAACACAGTAACTTTTCTTGAAAACCACCCGGTCGCGGATCGTTTCGCCGGCGAATTTTTCGAGGCGATCCATTAGTAGCTGGTAATAATGTTCGCGGATCGGCTCGGGGTCGGGCAGGCCGGTGGCTATGGGCATAAGCATAAAGAGGTTTTCGTGACCTTCGGGCGCTACCGACGGGTCGGTGACCGACGGGCAGCAGACATAAAACAGCGGCGCCGTGGGCCATTTCTTTTCCTTATAAATCTCTTCGGCATGCAATGCGAAATCCTGATCGAAAAACAGGTTATGATGCCGTAACCTGGAAATGCGCTTGTCGATGCCCAGGTAAAACAGCAGGCAGGAGGGGGCAAATGTTCGCTCTTCCCAATAGCTTTCCCGATAATGCCGGTCCTTTGCGTCCAGCAATGCATGCTCGATATGCCGGTAATCGGCGCTGCCGATAACGACATCCGCCTGCAACGAGTGGCTCGTAGTATGAATGTGCCGCACGCGCCCATTCGTAGTTTCCAGCTTCTCGACCGTCTCGGAGGTATGAAACTCCACCCCCGCCTGCCGCGCAATATCCTGAAACGTATCGGCCACTTTCCCGAATCCGCCCATCGGGTAAAATGTGCCTTGTTTTAGCCCCGAGTAGTTCATCAGGCTGTACAATGCGGGTGTATCCCTGGGCATCGCACCCAGGAACAGCACGGGAAATTCGATCAATGCAAGTAGCCTCGGGTCTTTGAAAAACCGCCGCGCGTGCTTGCTGAACGAACTGAAAAGCTGTAATTGCAGTGCCTGGCCAAAAAGCCGCAAGCTGATGAACTCGGTAATGGAGTGGCCGGGTTTGTAAACCATCTCATCCATTCCAACGCGATATTTGAATTCCCCGTCGGCAATGAAACGGCGTAGTTTGTCCGCGGCGCCGGTTTCTATCTGTTCAAAAATTTGGCACAGCTCGTCGAAATCGGCCGGGATGTCAACTGTTTCGTTGTCTGCAAACACTACTGCAAAGCCCGGGTCGAGCTGTTTGAGCAGGTACAAATCGGCAACGCTCCGACTGAACCGTTCGAAAAAGCGCTCGTACACATCGGGCATCCAGTACCAGCTGGGCCCCATATCGAAGGTGAAGCCCTTTTCCGAAAAAGTGCGCGCCCGGCCGCCTATGGTGTCATTTTTTTCCAAAACGGTAACCTCGTGGCCCTCCTTCGCAAGGATAGCACCGGCAGCCATGCCCGCAAAACCGGCGCCGATCACACCGATTTTTTTGCTCTTTCCGTTACGGGTTGGTGTGTGTGGCATCAGTTCCAATGGTGTCAAGCAGTTCGTCAATGGACCCGATATGGATCATGCGCGGTTCGTTTTCCGGGCCGTCGGTGCCGCCTGAAAAGCAGATCCGGCATTCAGGAAAATCCTGCGCGAGCTGGCCGAGCAGCTCCGGTGCCAGGTTATCGGGCTGGTTACTTACAAAAAAGGTGTAAATGTGCGTGGGCGCAATGTTGCTGACTGCGGCTTGCAGATCGGCGTAAGGTACGCGTGCGCCCAGGTACACCGCGCGCTGGCCCGCACGTGTGAGCAGGTAATGCGCAAAAAGCAGCCCGATTTCATGTTCCTCGCCTTCGTGCAGGAACAGCAGCCATTTCTGGGCACTGGTTTCCGGTAGGGGTAATGCGTCAATGGCGGTGAATAGCTTTTGACGGATCAGGTTCGATAGAAAATGCTCCTGGGCGGGTAGCAATGCGTCTTTCGTCCACATCAGGCCCGTCCGCACGAGCAGCGGGTAAAGTATCTTCTCATAAGTAGCGACCATCCCCAGCCGGTCGAGGGCATCGGCGAACAGTTTATGAAACCTCGGAGCGTCGTAAGCGGCGATGGCGCTTACCGCCTCGTTGATCCACGCCTCTACCTGCTCATCGGCTTGCAACGACCCGGCGATAATGCGATCGATCTCCTCGCGAATTTGGGCATTACTGAGCTGGCTGATATGCGAGATTTTCATACCCCGGTTCAGTAACGTGCACACGTTGAGGAGTTTCTTGACGTGGTCGTCGTTGTAAAAGCGGATATTGGTGCCCGTACGTTCCGGTTCGAGCAGGCCGTAGCGCTGCTCCCAGATGCGGATCGTGTGCGCCCTGGTGCTGGTAATGCGTTCGAGGTCCCGGATCGAATAGATGGACATTTTTTTGTTTAATGTTTTTCAAAAATAGTTAAACAAAATAAATTGTTTACTTTTTTGTAGGAAAAATAAAAATTGCTGCTACTTTTGGTATTGATAATATCTTATGTCTGATTTTAAAAATATCAACTCATGGGTGCGCAGGATATATTCTGGTCGGTTAATGTCAAGTTCCTCCGTTTGCGTCAGAAATTGAGCCAGGAAGCGCTGGCGGAAAAGCTCGGGATCAGCAGGGTGAAGCTCAATGCGATCGAAAGCGGCCGCACGGCCAATCCGACGGTCGATGACCTGATCAATTTCTCCGAGTATTTCCGGATGAGCATTGATAGTCTTCTGAAAATGGAGCTGAACAAGCTCTCCGACCAGAAACTGAAAGACCTGGAAGAGGGAAGCGAGCTGTTCATGAAAGGCAATCAGATCCGCGTGCTGGCCATTACGGTTGATAAGGAAGACAAGGAGAATATCGAATACGTACCCGTGCAGGCGCGCGCGGGGTACCGTTCCGGGTACGCCGATCCGGAGTTTCTCGCCACGTTACCGCGTTTCAACCTGCCTACCGTGCCGAAGAACGGGACGTTCCGGATGTTCCCCACCGTGGGCGACTCGATGCTGCCGGTGCCCGAAGGCGCGGATATTATTACCAGGTACGTTCAGGACTGGACGACCGTCAAGCCGGAAACGCCTTGTATTGTTATTCTGAAAGGTGACCAGGATTTTGTATTCAAGCAGGTGACGATCAACCAGGAAGCTGGTACCATGCTGTTGCAGTCGTTCAACAAGCAGTATTTTGCCTATACGGTCCCGGTAGGCGAGGTAATCGAGCTGTGGGAATATTACAGCTTCCACAGTAAGGCGCTCCCCGAGCCGCAGACCGACATGCAGCAACTCATGCGGATGTTGCAGGAAATGCAAAACGAATTAAAGGAATTGAAGAAGCGGTCGAGCTATAAGTAAGGGCGGTCGTAGATCCCTACAAATAATTGGACAAGCCGGGCTGGTGCCCGGCTTTTTGCGTTATGGCGCCGGAAAGGTGTCTTGGAAATGTTATAGTTATTAAAATGGGGTTAAAGCGCGGTAATCGAACATTTTACGATCGCTTGGATACGGAATTCTAGAAATACTAAGCATTTTTAAGGTATTTGTGTAGAATAAATGTTTAACTATTCAAGAGAAATACATCTCATTTGAGCTAATACTACTTTGTATTTATATGTATACTATCTTCGATTAGTGCAATTTTTCGAAAAGTTGTCACCCCCAAAAACGTAGAAGTCACCCCAAACTCCCCCGAACTGGTCACAAAAAGAATTACGGATCGAAAGAGGCGGTCTAATTTCGTTCAGCAAGAAAATAAAACGACTCAACAACATGTCCGCCAAACCTCTCCTTCTAAGTCTCTTAGCGCTTCTCTCGATAAACGTAGATCACGCATTCGCCCAGAGCCCTACGGCTGCTGCCCAGCGGTTCAATATATTCGTCAAAGGTGACGCAACCCTCCAATCCAACGAAACCGAAGGCCCTGTTGCAGTCGGTGGGAATGTAACGACCAATCAATACCAGATCAGTTTTAACAAGCAACACGGTGCATTTTTTGTCAATAATGCGTCGATCGGTCTGGCGGTTCGCGGGGCGGTGAAGCTCAATAGCGGAAGCTTGACGGTGAATGGCGATAATTATGTAAAAATCGGTAATTGCAGCCCTTCCGATGCCTCAGGCACGAAACTGGAAGTTTGGTACAGGGATAATAACAATGCTGCATCCACGATTCGCATTACCGGGAAAGGCGCCAATTACTGGGATACGCCGAATATCACGCTCAATGCGAATATCAATACCTGGTCACCCAGCGTGAGCGAATCGGTTAACCCCGTATGTGAAAATGTATTTGGGACCGGTGCTAACCAGATCGACATCGACGGTGCCTTTACAACATTTATTAAACGGTCTAATCAGTTGAGAGATATGGCGGATAATCTGCCTATCCGCGACCAGAACGGGAATATCGTGGAGTCGGCCAAGATAGGACCCTACCTTGACCCCAACGCGATCGGTAATAACCCGAAAATCATTGTCAATCCCAATAAAATCAACGTTCTGACTGTCTCCGCGGCCGTTTGGAACAAAATCGGAAACTCCAATATCGAAGGCATTCCGCAAGGGCCTCAATTAGGACAAACATCGCCTAACACCGCGTTTGGTCTGATTATCAACATCGTGGATTTCCCCACATTCTGCGGGCAGACAGGGGCCAACAAAATTAATTTCCCCGGTTTCGGCGGCTTATCCGACTCCCAGGGAAGTTATGTGATCTACAATTTCCCGGATGCAACCAAGGGCATTACATTGGGCGGCAATGCACAGATCAGCGGTACCATTTTTGCCCCGCAGGCCGACGTAGTGAAGGAAAACAACGGAAATATCAACGGGCAGATCATTGCCAAAAGTTTTGTACACAAAAGCGACGAGGTTCACTTTTGGCCATTCCTGCCGTCGGTCACCGAGCCGGTTGATCCGAAAATCGACGCGACCGCTTCTTCGAAATGCGTGAAAAATGCGCCCTGGCTCGATTACACGGTGACGCCTAATTACAATGCGGCCGGCCAGACTGCAAAAATCGAATGGATCAATTCGGAAGGAAAAGTGATCCAGGAAGACAGCGGTCTGCCGCTGACAGGTAGCCTGCTGTTCCCCGGCGCTGCTGTGGATATCAATGGAAATGGCATTGCATGGCCGGGATACAAGCAGGAAAATAACAAATGGGTGGAAGATCTGAGCGACCGTTACGGCTCTCTGCGTGAGGACGGTGCGACGATCCGGGTGACCGTAAACCCGTCGACGGTGGTGAACATTACCTTCCCGGCATCGACCTCAACTTGCTACACAACACCGCCCCCTTCAATAGCTTTACCGGTAACATTAGCATATTTTAACGCACAAAATGTAAATTGCAATGCGGAACTGAAATGGAAGGTAACCGAAGCCAAAAATTTCTCCCATTTTGAAGTCGAGCGCTCGTCAGACGCCAAGACTTACAATGTGGTTGCCAGGATCGATTACGACGCCACCAAGGCCACATATAGTTTCAACGACACACCTTTTTCATCAGAATCTGTACCTGTAAAGAGCTATTATTATCGTCTGAAACAGGTAGATACCGACGAGACATTCGAATACAGCGCGGTCCGTAACGTACAAGCCGGAACCTGCGACGCCCGGTTGGCCGTGGATTTTTTCCCGAACCCGACCCAGGACGAAATGAATGTCAGAAGTTTTTCGCCGGTTAAAAAAATCGAAATTTTCACACTAGGAGGAAAGCAGGTTTACCAGGCAATGCCGGTAACCGGTCAAACAGAAATCAAAGTTAATGTTCAGGCTTTGGCGCAGGGAATGTATATTGTGAACGTGGTAAATGCGGAAGGAAAGTATTCTTCGAAAGTGCTTAAAAAGTAGAATGAATTGATCTTATATAGCGTTATGTGAAACTTAAAGCTGCCGGCATTTTGCTGGCAGCTTTTTTATATGCCAGCCGGGGACGCCTAGCCGGCCGCGCCTGGCCGCGCCCAGTCTGTTTCACGAAAGTTTCCGACCTTTCCATTCGTACTGACCATTCTGCGCGGCCAATCCGAAGAAGCAAACGTATAGCGGGTAGAACAGTTGGGTGACCGGGATGAACGCGAGCGAACTTCTTTTTTGTAAAAAACGGAGCACGGAACCCAGGAAAAACCATTCGGGAACGCATTTTAACGCGAGCATTCCCCAAAATACAGGTGCGGAAATGGCTCCCGTCAATGCAAATCCCGCCGCAAGCAGTACCGAAAAGTTGCTCGCAAATATGTAAACGGCCAGTACCAGGGGTGTTTTGCTTTGATAGTGCTTCCATTTGCTGGCCCAACGCTTGCGCTGCCTGTAAAAGCTGGCCCAGTTCCGGTGCGGCGCGGTGCGGATGATCGCCTCCCGGTGGCGGAGGAAATGTACCGAGCCCGGATACCGCGCAGCGATCTTGTGCATGAGGAATTCGTCGTCGCCCGAAGCAATATGCCGGACCCCGTCGTAGCCATTCACTTCCAGGAAAGCCTCTTTTTCATAAGCCAGATTTGCACCGTTGCACATAGACGGGTAACCTGCCGACATCGAAGCCGCCCCGCTGCCGATCAGGCTCGCGAATTCGACGGTTTGTAAATGGTCGGTGAGGCTGGTTTCGTCGGTAAATGTGACCGGGGAACTGATGAGTTTCGCGTGCGTATACATGTAGCACGATGCGATCGCGTGCAGCCAGCCCGGCTGCGCGCGACAGTCGCCGTCGGTCGTGACGATGAGCTTGCCCTGCGCATGAGTCATGGCCGTTTCGATCGCCCGCTTTTTGGGCGCGGAAGTGCGTACATCGGGTAGGGGAATGAGTTTTATCCGCGCCTTCGAACCTCTGGCAAATGCGCCCACGATCGCGGCGGTGTCGTCGGTGGAGCTGTCGTCCATGACCAGCACTTCAAAGTGGGTAAAGGGCAAACTTTGCCTGTGGAGATCTTCCAGCAAGGCAAGAATATTATCGGCCTCGTTCCGCACCGGTATGATGACGGTTATCAAAAAATCTTCGGGAATGCTTGCCGCCGCAGGCTTGCGGAGCCTGGACCACAGGAAAGTTAACCCCAAAGTAAAAACCGCATAGCTGCCCAGCAATGTCCAGATCGCCGCAGCGACCCACGAGGTAAATGCCACGCCGCTCATCTCGATTTCTTCCATTTATATTTCCAGATCAGGAAGATGCCCACGAGGATCGGGCCGAGGACGTTCAATATCCATATCAGGAAAGTGGCGGCGATGATCTGCTCGGCGGGCAGTTTGAATGGGGCGAATACTACGAGGGCCGTGAATTCGCGTAAACCGAGGTCGCCCAGCACGTTGATGGCTGGTATGAGTGTTTTGGCTAAAAAAATCAATGTAACGCAAGCTGCCAGCTGCCAGACGCTCACCGGAAAGTGAAACAGCGACAATGCAAGCACAAATTGGGATAGAAAAACGACGTAACGCAACAGTCCGTAGCCGATACCGGTAGCCAGCTCGGCAGGCGCGTAGCGGCCTATTACATTTAAATACTCCTTTATTTTAACAAAAAATCCGCGCGATGGCTCCCAGGTATCGATTTGCTTCCTGAATGACAGCAATGCCGGGCCCAGGAAAATAATCAGGAGTAGAATGCTGTTGACTGCCAATCGGGCCGTGTCGGGAATGGCGAGCTGGTGATTCAGATAAATCCACCCGCAGGCGCCCGCGAGCACCGATACATAAAACTGGATTCCATTCGAAATGAGCGCCGCGCCGATCGCTTCCAACCGGCGATCTGATCGCAATGCCGCCACGCGCCCGAGCGTATCGCCCAGTTGCGCGGGTACAGCCACGCCCACAGCCAGGCCCGTGAGGGTACCGCGCAATGCATCGCGGAACGATAGCGGCATAATGCGCGAAATGAGCTTCTGCCATTTGAGACTTTCCAGCGCCCAGTTCACCGGCACGAGCAAGACCATCAGGACGAAAACCGGCACATTTTGCGCCGACCATATCTCCCCAAACACGTTTCCAATATCGCCAATCCCCTTTTGCTCGTTCCGGAAGGTGCGGTAAATGTAACTCAGCACGAGCCCCGTCACCACGAGTTTGATCACCCATAGCAGCTTTGCCTGGTTGCTTTTTGGCTTTGGCGGGGAGAGTTCCTTATCTTGCACCATGTTAAAAACGGAGGTTTCGGAAAAGGTCATTATTGGGGTCGATCCCGGCACGCAGGTGATGGGTTACGGGGTGATTTCGGTCAAAGGACAGCAGATTTCGCTGGTTCAATATGGTGTGATTCATTTGAGCAAATATAGTACGCACGAGTTGAAGTTGAAGAAAATCTTTGAACGCCTGACGCAGCTCATCGAGGATTACCTGCCCGACGAAATGGCCATTGAAGACCCTTTTTACGGCAAAAACGCACAATCCATGCTCAAACTCGGCCGTGCGCAGGGGGTAGCCATGGCCGCTGCGCTGGCCCGTAACATTCCCATCGTCGAGTATTCCCCTAAAAAAGTAAAACAATCTGTCACGGGTAGCGGCAATGCCTCCAAAGAGCAGGTCGCCTACATGCTCGAAAAGATCCTGAAAATGGAGCTCAGCCGTGAGTTTATGGACGCTACCGACGGCATCGCCATCGCGATCTGCCATCAGTACCATGCCAACTCACCGGCCGCTGCGGCGTCCGGCGGCGCTAAAAAGGCCAAAAAAGGTGGCTGGGGCGCGTTTGTGAGCGAGAATCCCGGCCGGGTGAAGTAATATCAGTGAATTAATTTCAACGATTTGACCACGTCGCCCGTCGTGAGCCGGTACACGTACACACCGGATCGCAGGCTGGTAAGATCGGTCTGGACAAAATTCCATCCCCTCGGAAACGCCGCATTCCCAAGCTGCTTTAAAAATTGCCCGCGATCGTTGAACAGATCCAACCGCGCCCCGGCTGCTTGCGGGAGGTAAAATGCAATCTCGGTCGGGCCCGTCGCCGGGTTCGGGATGTTTTGCAGCAATACCACTTCATTCGGCTGTTCGTTGATGGGCGAGCCATTCGGCGCGACGCGGAATGGGCGGCTTTCATTGCTCATAATTTCAGGTGCGGTCGTGAGGAGGTTGATGGTATATTGGCCGCCACGGAGCGTATCAGGCAGTGCGAAAGTAACTGAATGGCCGTTTACCGTTGTCTGATGAATGGTAATGCGGGCGCCGGTAGTTTGGTTGTTCAGCTGGATGGCGACGCGGTTGTCCGGGTCAAATGCCGAATTGGTGCTCAGCTTCACGGTGATCGGCGCTCCCGTAGGATAGGTCGCTTCCGGTTCAAAAGTGAGGATCTGGCGTTCGTTGAAGGTGTGGAGCTCGCCGCCGGTGGTCAGTACAAGGAGTTGGTCTTTAAAAAACTCGATGTCGAAAGGTTCGCGGAGGAAGTTCAGGCCTTCGGTGTAAGCATTTACCTTGCCGTTGGCGTAGCGGAGCAATCCAAATTGGGGAAAGTCGTCACCCGCAACTACCGGCCAGCGGTACATGACCAGCCACATCCGGTTTTGCTCGTCGAAAATGATCTTCTGAATGCTTTTGTCAAACAACGGGCGGACTACTTCCCATTCACCTTTGCTCCGGTTTAGTAATACCACACCCCAGTTGCCATAGGCATACGCATTGTCGTCCTTGTCAAATGCCATGCCGACAAGCTCATTCCAGAAAGGTATATGTGGCTGGGATGTCCACTGGTTATTTTCGAAACACCAGACCGCTCCGTTATCAGTAATTGTCCAAATCCTCTCTTTGTTGTCCTTAGCGAGGCAAAGAAGCCTGCGATCTTGTAGTGCACTATTGTGGGAAATCCACTTCCCGTTCAAAAACTGCGTGACGCCGGCGGAAAAATTCAGATAAAACAAGCCGGCGGCCTTGGTGGTTATCAGATCTTCCATGCCGCTTATTCCTTGAAGCGGCGGAATGGGTAGCTGGGTGAATTCGTTGCCTGTCTTCTTGACCATTCCGGCCAGGCCGTCGATTGTGTAAGTCGTTCCATCGGGAGTGGCTGCAATGGCGGTTACTCTTTCCGGGCTCTTGCCATTCGTAGTGGAGGGCAAAAAAGGCGTCCAGTTTTCCAGGTCGGTGGTTTCGTAATAGCCGGCCGACACACTGGCAACGAACAGCTTTTCCTGTGATGTAAGTAACCTGACGGTCCTTATGTAACTGCCGGAGCCGCGTGCATTGAGTAAGGCGGATGTGGAATGCCCAGGTAGGTGAATCGGGTATCTTTTATACCTGTGTTGAGTCGACCGGTGGCCCAGGTCGATTGAAAGCCCGTTTTTAATCCGATGTTCGAACGCAAGTAATAGGAGGTGTTTTCCGCCAGCTCGGGAAACAGGAGTTTTTTGTCGAATAGGCCGTTGTTCGGCGCATTGGTATGGGTAAACAGCTCGTCGACGACCAGGTTTTTGAATCCCGGATCGGTGGCGATCTGCAAGGTACCGGACACCGGCCCTGCCATGGGGGCCGGCGTCCATTGGCGGACGGCGAGAATCGGATCGGTAGACATTACGGGATTGCTCCGAAAAGGGATTGAACCCGGAATGGTGAACACGTTCAAGGCGTCCGACCAGTCACTCCATTGATTGTTCCGGAGTACCCTGTATCTGAATTTGATTCTCAGGAGCACAGGTAGATTGGGCTGTATGGAGAACGTTTCGATCGGTTTCCCTTTCGGCGTTAAGTTGAAAGTTTCCTCGGGATCGCGCCACTGCTCGGATGTACGGACCTCGTAAGCCGTAATGCCCGACAATAGCCTGAATGACCCGACTATATTGCCCGCCTGGTCCAATGCGACCGATAAAATGACCGGTGGCGCGCTGTTCGTGCCGGAGTCTTCAACCCTGAACGCAAGTGGCTGCGACCATTCGGCGGAAGATGTGGCATTCTGTGCCTGGTACCGCACAAAATAACTACCCGCATTCAGCCCCGGGGAGCGAAAGAAAGGCTGCAATACCAGCGTATCGTCCGTAATGCCCTTAAAATCGGCATCGGAGGCGATCTGAACGCGATAACGGCTGGCCCTTGCAGACGGGTACCATTCAAATGCCGGAATTGCAGTCGAACCCGACTCACCCGCGAGCCGCGAGATAGGGCCTGGCGCGGCGGGTTTTTCTTCCAGCGCCAGCAGTTTGAACGACGGGTTGACAGTCCCTTCTGCAAAACTCCGCATCAGGTTTCTGCAAAGCGGGTGAAAAGTCATTTCGCCCAGGCAATACGACATGATGGTGCCGTTCGGCTCTTCCATAAAGCCCTGGCTGCAATTTTCCGAAGTGCCTTCCAGTGCATAGCAGCGGTCGATCGGGCCTCCCGGCCAAAAACAATTGTGTGTATGCGGTGAGCCCAGCGTGTGCCCAAGTTCGTGGCACAGCACGCTTACGGAAAAATCCTGGCCCGGCGCCGGAAAGTTGGAGGTTAGCATGCGGTTCCCGCCGAGAAAAGTACCGTACCGGTTTGACATTCCCACTACGGCGTCCCGGACCTCCGGGCGTGCCGCATCCCAGTAGTTCATTACATTGGAAAAATAATCCATGTACGTGGCTAATGCGTAAGGCTCGGGCTTATCCCAGATATGAATGTGGTAAACCGTCAGTTTGATGTTCATCTCCTCCTCAAAAATCGCCGACGCTTCCCTGAATATTTCATAAACCCTGCGACGGATCAGCCCAATGTCCCCGCCATAATCGAGGTAAGTCTGATGGTTGATATCCACGCCCAGCCGGTATTCAAGCAAAGGGCCGTTGCTGGTACGCGCCCGCGTGAGGTCTATTTGTTTGCTTATTTTTTCGAGGTAAACAGTGGTAAGGGAGTCGCTGGTCCCGCAGGATGGTGCGGCTTGCTGTGCTGACAGATTTAGGGATAGGTTGATTAATATTATGATTATGAGAGACTTGAATGTAGAATTTGCTTTCATAGATAGGTTTGAAAATATGTAACCAGTCGGTTTCTCGGTCTTAGACAAGGAAAGCGTCCCTGATAGTTGCACCGGTTTTAATCTTGGCATTAAAAATTTTTAATGGTATTAATCCAATATTTGCTTTTGCGAATCAAACGTTTGTTTAACTATTTCAAACGATCGTTTGATTTTTAATTTAAAGCCGGTTACCTTTGTATTGTCATTAGCAAAAAGAAGAAAAGAACCCCTGCTAGTGAGCTACTTACATGGAATACAACGCGAAACAATTGCAGATAATAGAAGTGGCGGAGCGGCTGTTTTCACAGAAAGGTTTTGCCGGAACTTCGGTGAGGGATATTGCACAGGAAGCGGATGTGAACGTCTCGATGATATCCTACTATTTCGGTTCGAAGGAAAAGCTGATCGAGGCGCTTTTCCAGCTACGCATGACGGAGTCGAGCACGCGGCTCGAAACACTGGTGATGACCAGCGAGCTTTCGGCGCTCCAAAAATTCAATGTTTTTATCGACAGCGTGATCGACCGTCTGATGGGCAACCAATGCTTCCACAACATCATGTTGCGTGAGCAGCTGTCGTCGGAACGGACGCCGATCATTACCGAATATATCCGCGGATTGAAGTTGCGGAACCTGGAACTGATCAAAAGGATGATCCATGAAGGCCAGGAGGCAGGCGAGTTCCGGAAGGACATCAATGTGAGCCTGATGACCACGACGTTGTACGGTACCGTCAACTACGCCATCGCTTCCAAGGATTTTTACAAAAAGTTAAATGAACTCGACCACCTGAACGACGAGGAATTTCAGCAGCACCTGCGCGGTGAGCTGAGCCATCATCTTAAGAACTTATTCAAATCAACAATAACCAATGAACACCACATCCAGAATTAAAAGAATGGTTTGTCTGGCAACCGGGATCATCTGGATTACCGTGACCGGCCATTCGTACGCACAAAGCGCACGCACGATCAAGCTGGAAGAGGCCATTGCCATGAGCCTGCAAAACAGCAAGCAGCTGAAACTGAGCCAAAGCAATATCGATCTCGCGGGGCTGGGTATCCGTCAGATCAAAGAAAACCAGTTGCCGAGCCTGAGCGTTTCGGGTTCCTATCTGCGCGTGAACTCGCCCAATGTCAACCTGAAAATCAAACAAGAAGGCAACGACAGCACCGGTAACTCGGGCGGCATGCCGAATGTACACCAGGCCATGTACGGAATGGCGAGCGCTTCGCTGCCGCTGTTTTCGGGTTTTCGTTTCAAATACGGTCTCGAATCGGCCAAATATGTGGAGCAAGCCGTGAAACTCGATGCCGACGCCGACCGTGAAGCCGTGATCCAGAATACCGTCGCTGCTTATGGTAACCTTTACAAAGCTAAAAAGGCCGTTGACCTGGTGACTGAAAACCTCACGAGCGAGCGCGAGCGGGTACAGGAGTTTACCAACCGCGAGAAAAACGGAATGCTCGCCCGCAACGACCTGATGAAAGCCAAATTGCAGGAATCGAACGTGGAACTGGCATTGCTGAATGCGCAGAACGATCTGAAAATCACTACCATTAATATGAACCTGTTGCTTGGCTTGCCCGAAGAAACCGTGCTCGAAGCCGACACCGACAGCTTTGCCGCATTGAAAGAAGAAGGCAACGCGGCTGAGTGGGAACAAACAGCCCTCTCGCACCGCAAAGACTTCGCAGCGAACGGCATCCGTCAGAAGGCGGCCGACAGCGATATCAAAGTAGCAAAAGCGGATTTGTATCCAAGTGTGGCACTTTCAGCCGGCTATGTCGCATTGAATATCCCGGGCGTAGTGACGGTTCCTAATGCGGTAAATGCAGGTATCGGATTTAAATATGATGTAGCATCGCTCTGGAAATCTCACGCAAAAATCGCCGAAGCCCGCACGAAGGCCTATCAATTGAAAACCAATGAGCAGATCATTCTCGACAAAATCCACGTCGAAGTGAACACGGCCTATTACAACTACGTGCTGAGCAAAAGGAAGATCGATGTGTATGCGAAAGCCGTGGAACAAGCCAATGAAAACTATCGCATTACTAAAAATAAATACGACAACAGTTTGGTGACGACCACGGAACTGCTCGACGCCGACGTGGCGCAGGTACAATCGCGCATCGATTACGAAGCGGCGAAAGCCGACGCAGTGGTCGCATATAAAAAATTAGAACAAACAGCCGGCGTCATCAACTAAATACGCCGGGAGGCCTGACAACAGGCCGCCAGAAGCACAGCTTCGAACTATTCAGTCATTTAATCATCGGACCGGCGACCCGGTCAGTCATTCACAATTGAATATGGAAACCAAAAACACCACCGAAGAAGCACCTAAAAAGAAAAATAGCCGCTTCCTCATTATCCTGGCCGTGCTGATCATTGGCGGCGGTACCTGGGGTTTTACCAAATACAACCACGGACAACACCACGAAGAAACCGACGATGCGCAGATCGACTCGGACATCAGCCCGGTAATCCCCAGAATTTCAGGTTATGTTACCGAAATCCGCGTGAAAGATAACCAGACCGTGAAAAAGGGCGATACGCTGATCGTACTCGATAACCGCGACCAGATCATTAAACTGGAACAAGCCAAAGCGGGCCTTTTGGGCTCGGAAGGCAGCCTGACCGTGGCACACGAAACTACTAATGCGTCGGCGGCGAGCGGCATTACTTACGAAGCAAATATTGCAGTGGTAGCAGCGCAGATCGAAGAGGCGAAAGTGAATGTATGGCGCGCCAACCAGGATTTCGCACGTTACGAAAACCTGATCAAGGACCATTCGATCACCCAGCAGGAATTTGAACAGGCGCAAGCGACCAAACAAAAAGCGGAACGCGCATTGGCGGTGCTGGAAGCCCAGAAAGGTGCTGCCGAACGTCAGGCGAAAGCAGCCGGTCGTCAAACCAGGGCTACTTCGGTGCAATCGGCCGTCGCGAATGCGAATATCAAGGTGCGCCAGGCGGAAATCGCGAATGCGGAGCTGAACTTATCATACACCGTGATCACCGCGCCTACCGACGGTCGCGTATCTAAAGTGAATGCGCAACTCGGCCAATACCTGCAAGCCGGACAGTCGTTGTTCAGCATTATCTCGACCCACAAACCATGGGTTACCGCGAACTTCAAGGAAACACAGCTGACTAAAATGAAATTGGGACAGCATGTGAAAATCCATGTGGACGCTTACCCCGAACACGAATTCGAAGCGCAGGTAGCATCATTCTCGC
Source organism: Dyadobacter sp. SG02 (assembly GCF_900109045.1). Lineage (GTDB taxonomy): Bacteria > Bacteroidota > Bacteroidia > Cytophagales > Spirosomataceae > Dyadobacter. The sequence goes on along the minus strand of NZ_FNYL01000012.1, from coordinate 164,547 downwards.
CTGCCACAGGTGCCCGCTTTGCCCTGCTGCCTCCTGATAACGCGAGCGGTAACTTTGTGAAAGTGGTACAACGACTGCCGGTACGCATCGAATTTACCAAAGCGGACGACGAAAAAATCGCGCAGCTGCGCCCGGGCATGAACGTGTTCGTGGATGTGGAGCTGAACTAACGTGCCCGAACGGAATTTTAGATTCTAAAAACCAAATAACCAATGGAATTACAGGAATCACTCGTCGAATACGGCTACCGCAGGGTAATTATTACCATCACGGCTGTATTGTGTGCGCTGCTGGAAATCGTGGATACCACGATCGTGAACGTGGCGCTCAACGACATGCGCGGAAACCTGGGCGGCACGTTGTCGGAGGTGAGCTGGGTGATTACCGCCTACGCGATCGGTAACGTGATCATCGTGCCGATGACCAGCTGGCTTTCGCAGCAGTTCGGCCGCCGCAACTACTTCGCCGCTTCGATCATCATATTTACGGTTGCCTCATTCCTCTGCGGTAATGCCGATAATATCTGGGAGCTGGTGTTTTTCAGATTGATACAAGGTTTTGGTGGCGGTGCGTTGCTGGTAACGGCGCAAACGCTGATCACCGAAAGTTACCCACCCGAAAAACGGGGCATCGCACAGGCCATTTACGGCCTGGGTGTGATCGTAGGCCCTACATTAGGCCCGCCGCTGGGTGGTTATATCGTAGATAATTACAGCTGGCCTTACATTTTCTACATCAATATCCCGCTGGGTATTATCGCCGCGATGCTGACGATGGAATTTGTAAGAAGCCCGAAATTCGCTAATAAAAAGGCAGCCAACGAAATCGACTGGTGGGGCATTATTTTCCTTGCCGTGGCCGTCGGTTCGCTGCAATATGTGTTGGAAAAAGGGCAGGAAGAAGACTGGTTCAATGACGAGATCATCACGATCCTTTCCGTAACTTCTGTTTTTTCATTCTTCTTCTTCATCTGGAGGGAATGGACTTACAAGAACCCGATCGTAAACCTGCGGGTGTTGGGCAATGGAAACCTGCGGGTCGGAACCATACTTTCGTTCATCCTCGGCTTCGGCTTGTACGGCTCGACATTCATCATCCCGCTTTACACCCAGGCGACATTAGGCTGGACGGCGACCCAATCGGGTATGCTCATGGTCCCCGCCGCAATTGTGACCGCTATGATGATGCCTGTCGTGGGCCAATTGCTGCAACGCGGCGTGAAACAGCAGTACCTTGTAGCCATCGGGATGGTATTCTTCTTTGTGTATAGTTACTGGGGTTACCTGATATTGACACCCGACACGGGTAAGGACGCATTTTTCAGCATGCTGATCGTGCGCGGTATTGGTCTGGGGCTGCTTTTTGTGCCTATCACCACCCTTGCATTATCGACATTGAAAGGCCGTGAGATCGGAGAGGGCGCTGCCTTCACGGGTATGATGCGGCAGCTCGGCGGCTCGTTCGGTGTGGCGGTGATCACGACCTTTATCGCACGCCAGAATATGTCGCACCGCAACGACCTCGTGACCAAGCTGGATGTTAACAACCCCGTTGTGCAGCAGCGCGTTGAAGGTTTGCAACACAGCTTTATGGCCAAAGGTATGACGCCCGACGTGGCGCTGAACAGCGGCTACAAGATACTGGACTACACCGTGTCCAAACAAGCGCAGGTAATGTCGTACATGGATGTGTTCCTCTACCTGGGTGTGATGTTTTTGATTTGTGTTCCCTTTGTGTTATGGACGCGGAGCGGCAAAACAAAAGTCGACGCTTCGTCCGTGCACTAGTGTTTTTTAAGTGTAGTAGTATTGCAGAAGAAGCCTCCCGGAGTCGGGGGGCTTCTCTTGTTTTGGTGGTTTGAGGCTCAGGCTTTGAAAATCAAAGCCCAAGCATTGCCTTTAATTTTGGCATCGTTAAAATATTGACCTTAGGAAACGGAATTTCTAAAAGTACATTGAAATGCCTGTCATGCGTAACGATATAATCCGCCCGACAACTAATTGCGCAATCAACGAATTTATTATCGTCCTGATCCAGAATGAGGTTCCACCGGTAATGTGGGGTAACCCAAATACTGTTTCGGGCAGTGGCTAGTAAGTCAACAACATTGGCTGCAAGTGTAGGAGCATAGAACTCACCAAATACTTCTTCGTATTCACCCAGAATTTCAGTGGTAATCGCAAATTGAAATTTGCCTTCACGTAAAGCATCGAACAGCCAACGTGTCTCGGATTGTTTTGGGATACTGACCAGTAGGCAGTTAGTGTCGATGACTAAAATCATTCATGGTTTCAATAATGTGTGCGCTTATGCTCTTCGAGTGCCTGGTTCAAATCTTCCTGTGTGAGCCCTTTTTCTGCCCAGATCTGCTCCATTTCCTGATCGATCTGCTTCGCGAAATAATCCGTCAGCAGTTCTTTGATTTCCTCTTCCTGTCTAGCATTCAGTTGTTTTTCAAATAGTCTGATCATGAACAACTGCATGGAATTGAGTTTAGTAGTCTGTTCCATTTTTCTGCCTGGTAATGTTGGTACAACTTAACAAGGTTTTAGTAATACTTTGTTCTCATTAAGGCAAAAACTCTTGAAGGGTTGTTATTAATGATCCTTCGTTCCTCCATTTCTCCCTACATTTGCCCGAATACATTCAAGTAAAATAGTGCACCAGAATTACCATTTCCTGAAACAACTCGCTCCGCGCCTGCATTCCGAACTGGCTGGAAAGCGCTTTGTGGAGGCATTCAGCCAGCAGAAGGACGAGCTCATCATCGTTTTCGCAGAGGAGGATCACGACGAGGAGTTGATAAAACCATTCTTCATCAAAGCCACATTAACCAACAGTTTCTCCTGCCTGAGCTTCCCCGAACGCTTCGACCGCGCCCGGAGGAATAGTGTGAACCTTTTCAACGATTTCGAAGGGGATATGGTTGGTTTTTTGAAGGTTTGTGACAACGAGCGGGCTCTTCAGGTGCGTTTTGAGAGCGGCAGGGATTTGATATTCAAGCTATTCGGAAACCGCTCCAATTTCATTGCGGTAAATGCGGAAGGCGAGGTTACACAGCTTTTTAATAACAAACTTGCCACCGACCGGAACCTGACGGTGGCATCCCTGAACCGCGGGATCGATCAGTCGTGGGAGGCGTTTGTAGCGAATAATGGGCGTTTCGAGCCGCTTTTCCCGACGTTTGGGAAAGTCGCGAACAAATACCTTTCGGGTAAGTTGGAGGGTAGGGAGGATCTGGCCGAGCGCTGGGCCATTGTGCAGGAGGTTTTGAGGGAATTTGAATCGTCGGTTTTCTACATTACCAGAATTGAAAATATCCCTGCATTAACCCTTTTTGAAACGGGAGAAGTAGCGCAGGTTTTGCATGACCCTATCGAAGCATTAAATGCATTCTATCTCGCCTACATCCGGTTGAGCGGGCTGGATAAGGAGAAGGCGGATATTGTAAGGTTGCTCAAAAAGCGCATTCAGCAGACGGATAATTACCTCGAAAATACCTTCCAAAAACTCGTCGACCTGGAAAATGCGACCAAAAATGACGAGCTGGCCAACATTATCATGGCCAACCTGCACATTATCCCGGAACGGGCAGAGAAAGCCGAGTTGTATGATTTCTACCGCGATCAGCTCATTACCATTAAATTGAAAAAAGACCTTTCCGCGCAACGTAATGCGGAGGGCTATTACCGCAAAGCCAAAAACGAGAAGATCGAGATCGACCGGCTGAACGACAGCCTCGCCGCACGTGAGGCGGACCGGAAACAGTTGCAGGATCATTTGGAGCATATTGAAAGTATCGAATTGCTACGGGACTTGCGGGCTTACATTAAAACCCATAAACTGGAACAGGGTAATGCGGGCCCGGCCATCGACGAACTTTTCAAGCGCCTCGATTTTATGGGTTACACGATCCTCATCAGCCGGAATGCCAAAAACAGCGATTTGCTCACGAAACAGGCGCATAAGGAAGACCTCTGGCTTCACGCGAAGGATGTTACCGGCTCGCACGTGGTGGTGAAAAACCAGCCCGGCAGGAAATTCCCCGCGCCGGTGATCGAGCGGGCAGCGGAACTGGCGGCATTTTATTCGAAGCGCAAGAATGATTCGCTCTGCCCGGTGATCGTGACGCCGAAAAAATTCGTGCGAAAGCCGAAAGGCCTGCCTGACGGCCTGGTGCTGATCGACAAGGAAGATATCGTAATGGTTGTGGCTAAGGGCGAGTGAGTTGCGCGAAATGTCCTAAAAATGAAGATTTTATTATTTATTAACCTGAAACCTCCTTTGAATAATCTTTTGCTATTGCGAACTTCGTGTGAAATTTGAGAACCGGAATTTTTAGTGCAGAATGCTCGAAAGTCGTCGATTTGTCATCATTGGTTTTTTTGCTTTAGTTGGGATCATATACTTGCTGCGACTTTTCTATCTACAAGTGCTGGATGAAAGTTATTCCATCGAATCGTCAAGCAATTCCATCAAACGTGTTACCGAAATCCCTTTCCGCGGCCAGATCTACGACCGCTATGGAAAGCTCATCGTATATAATACCCCCGTTTATGACCTGCTGGTGACGCCCTCTAAGGTAAGAATGGACGATACGCTCCGTTTTTGCCAGGTAGTAGGCATCGAAAGACGCGATTTCGACAGCCTGATGAATGCCGCCAGTACGTATAGCCGCATGAAGCCCTCGCTTTTCTTGCGGCAGCTCTCGAAAGAGGATTTTGCCTCGATCCAGGACATTATGGTCGATTATTCGGGTTTTGAGTTTGCCAAAAGCTCCCTGCGCACGTACACGGCGCCGACGCTTGCGAACACGCTCGGGTATGTGAGCGAGATCACGAAAGGCCAGCTCGAAAAGCAGGAGGAACCCTATTACCGGCAGGGCGATTATATCGGTCAGAGCGGCGTGGAACGCATTTATGAAGATGAGCTGAGGGGAAAAAGAGGTACGAAATTCGTCATGCAGAACGTGGCGGGCGTTTACAAAGGTCCCTGGAAAAACGGGGAGCTCGATACGATGGCCGTTGCGGGCGAGAACCTTTATAGCGGTTTGGACCTCGAAGTGCAGCAGTATGCCGACAGCCTGATGGTGAACAAAGTAGGCAGTGTGGTGGCGATAGAACCGAAGACCGGGCAGATTATCTCGATGGTTTCCGCCCCGACTTACGATCCGAACATCCTGGCAAGTCGCTACTTTTCCAAAAACTTCGCCGCATTGGTGCGCAATCCTTACAAGCCGCTGTTCAACAGGCCGGTTATGGCGAGCTACCGGCCGGGGTCGACATTCAAACTGATCCAGGCGCTGATCGGTTTGCAAGAGGGCGTAATTACGCCGGGAAGCGGTTTTACACATGCCAACTGCCCGGTAGGATGCCATAATCACCCCGCGACGAGCACAGTGGCGCTCGGCGTGACGCATTCATGCAACCCTTATTTTTACAATGTATTCAGAAGGCTGATCTATAAAAACAATATCAAAAACACTTTCAAAGCCTCGGCTGTGGGCCTGGATGCCTGGCACGACGATATCGCGAAGTTCGGGATCGGGCAGCGGCTGGGGATCGATTTGCCGAGTGAGTACAAAGGGAATTTGCCCAATAAAAAATACTACGACCGCTTCTATGGCGAGTACCGCTGGAAATTCTCGAATATCTACTCGCTCAGTATCGGCGAAGGCGAGTTGCTGATCACGCCTTTGAAAATGGCTAATGTGGCGGCCATTATCGCTAATCGTGGGTATTTCTACACGCCGCACGTGATCCACGCCGTCGGCGACAAGAAAACGGTGAAGCCGGAATTTCTCGAGAGGCACGAAACCGGGGTGGAACCACACAATTTCGAGCCGGTGATCGAGGGAATGATCGGGGCGGTGGAGGCCGGTACGGCGCGGCGCTCCCGGGTGGAAGGCATTACGATTGCGGGTAAAACCGGTACTTCACAGAACAAGCGCGGGGACGACCACTCGATTTTTATCGCGTTTGCGCCTGTGGATGATCCTAAAATAGCGATTGCCGTTTTTGTAGAGAATGCAGGTGCGGGCGGTTCGGCGGCGGCACCTATCGCCAACCTGATTGTCGAGAAATATCTGTCGCGCAAAGTGACCAACAAAGCGCTTGAAGAGCGGATGATGAAGCTCGACCTGATGAGTAAGGTGGTGCTGCCGACGACGAAAAAGCCGGACGAAGCGGAGACGAAGAAGAAAACAGAGGAGGTAAAAAAGCCTACCGGCGATCCGAACGACCCATCGAACCGCTTGCCGGGTACACCGCATCCGGCCAACCCGGCGGCTATGAGGGGACCTGTAACTTTGCCGAAGCAGACGCCAAAAGCACTTTAAGAACATACAAACCGATATTGAAATGGCTGAAAGCAAGCCGATTACCAAGAATGTGGACTGGATGGTGGTGCTGATTTATATCGCTTGCCTCATCATTGGCTGGTTAAACATTTACGCCGCGGTGTATAACCCGGAAGCCCACACGAGCATGTTCGACCTTTCGAACAATGCCGGAAAGCAGCTGATGTGGATCGGAACGGCCGCATTGCTGATCATTTGTATTTTGGTGATCGACTACAAGTTTTACGAAACATTTTCCTTCGTGATATATGCGGTAGTCATATTCCTGCTGGTCGTGGTGCTCTTTGCGGGGTCGAACATTAACGGATCGCGCTCGTGGATCAAGCTCGGCAGTTTTTCGTTGCAGCCGGCCGAGTTTTCGAAGCTGGCCATCAGCCTTGCCATTTCCAAATACCTGAGCGATCCCGCGATTAGCCTCAACCGGAGATTGAAAGATTATTACCCGATCATGGGGGTCATTGCATTGCCTGCATTCCTGATCCTTTTGTCGAATGAAACGGGTTCCATGCTGGTTTTCGCCTCTTTTGCGATCGTCCTTTACCGCGAAGGGATGCCCGGCGTCATTCCAGCGATCGGGATCATCGGCGCAGCTTTGCTGATCATCACATTGCTTTTTGTAAAATGGTACATTGCCGGGGCCATTATCGTGATCGCCGGGCTGGTGATCTGGCTGATGCCGGTTATGACCCGCCGCCGCGGCGGGCTTTGGGCCACGATCATCGTGGCCTGCGTGATGATCGGGATCGTGTTCGGCGTAGATTTCTTCATGAATAATGTGCTTCAAAAGCACCAGAGAGGCCGCATTATGGTACTGCTCGACCCTGATTCCGACCCGCGCGGCATTGGTTGGAACGTGATCCAGTCCAAAATCGCGATCGGCTCCGGCGGGATGACCGGAAAAGGCTTTTTACAGGGCACCCAAACCAAATTCGACTTCGTACCCGAGCAGAGTACCGACTTTATTTTCTGTACGGTGGGAGAGGAGCACGGCTTCCTGGGTACTGCCATCGTCGTGTTCCTTTTTGTAGCATTAATATCCCGGCTGGTAGTGCTCGCAGAGCGACAGCGCAGCCGCTTTGCGAGGGTATACGGCTACTGTGTGGCCGGTATTATTTTCTTTCACTTCCTCGTCAATGTCGGTATGACCATCGGTCTGATGCCTGTAATAGGTATCCCGCTACCGTTTTTCAGCTACGGCGGCTCGTCGCTATGGTCGTTTTCGGTACTCTTGTTCATCTTCCTGAAAATCGACGCGCAGCGGCCGTTTACGTTGTCGAGGGGGTGATTTTGAATGATTGAATGATTGAATGATTGAATGAGTGAATGAGTGAATAGTCAAGAGGTCAGGATGTCATTTATTGTATTAACATGACAATACATGACCTCTTGACTATTTCTGACACATTCACACATTCACTCTTTCAAAATTCACTCATTCACTCATTCAAAATTTTCCGGCCGCCAACACCAGCAGCACCCAACCCACTATCAACGCCACTCCACCAATCGGAGCCGTGGCGCCGAATTTCGTGATGCCGGTGAAGCAGATCGCGTACAGCGAGCCGGAGAAGATGATCACGCCTACCGCGAATGCATTGCCTGCCCAGCCGAGCATGCGTACCGCGTCCTCGCCCGCGCGTTGCATGAGTATGCCTACGAGCACCATCGCGAGCGCGTGGTAAAACTGGTATTTTACAGCGGTTTCAAAGGTTTCGGTGCGGCCGGAAGCTTCCAGCATTCCTTTTAATGCATGTGCGCCGAATGCGCCGAGGGAGACGGCCAGCGCGCCGAGAATGCCGCCTGCCTGTATCATGAATTTCATATCGTAAACCGGTATCTGGTATTGGTTAAATTGAGAGAAAAGTCGTTTGCCGTTCAGTAGAATCCGGCCCAATCGACGGGGTAAAGTTAGTTGCGGGCTCAGGCGCGACCAACTCTTTATGGCAATTTTATTAACTTGCGCGCTTCGGAAAGGCATTTTGGAATGCCGATCACACGGAAACGATCATACCAATGACCATAGAACGCTTCATTCAGCTGTGGACGCACCGCTATCATAAATACACACACATTTTCAAGGCGCATTTAAAAGGCCGCCAGGCCCGGACGTATTTCCAGGGCGTGAAACGGGGCTTGAAAAAAGGTCAGGAACTGATCGCTATCATCCGTACGGAGCATTTTGGGGACATTGTGGCCGCCGAGCCGATCTCACGTTACGTGCGCGAACAACATCCGGATGCACACATCGTCTGGTTTGTAAAACCTGCATTTGCGGAGCTGGTGAGCCATAACCCGAATGTGGACGAGGTTTTCAGAGAATCCTGCGTCACCGAGCGACGTGTACTGATGGAAGGTAATGTGTTCGATAAGGTTATCGAGCTGCAATTCAAAAATAATAACCATTGCCCCAAATGCCAGGTATTTACCGAGAACCCGGTTGCATTGAAGCGGGATATCAATGTCCATAATTATTTCGATTACGGTAACCTGCTGGAAGTTTTCGCGCAGACGGGCGATCTGATTCCTCCCAAAACAAAGTTTCCGGCCGACGACCAGCCGCGTTTGTACCTGCAACCGTCCCACAGAGCGAAGGTTGATAGCCTCGGTTTACCCGGGAAATACATCGTCATGCATTGCCGCTCCAATTATGAGCCGAAAGACTGGCCCGCCAGCCGCTGGAACCAATTAGTGCATTGGCTGGCGGAAAGGTATGATTACCAGTTGGTTGAAATCGGTTTAGAGAGTAATTTGAATGTAAAAACACCCGCATACCGCAACCTGTGCGGTCAACTGAGCATTCTGGAAACGGCGGAAGTGATCCGGCGGGCGTCGTTCTTTATCGGGCTCGACAGCGGGCCGTCGCATTTGGGCAACGCAACCGGCACATTCGGCATTATCCTGATGGGCGCGCTCAATAACTTCCTGAATTACAATCCCTATTCGGGGAGGTATGGCCGGCAGGAGAATGCATTACTGGTAAGGCAGGCGGGCTTGCCCTGCGCGCAGCTTCCGTTCGAGTTTGTGCAGGAGCAGGTGCAATCGGTGCTAGAAAAGAGCGCGGACGATGTGCGGAAAGTGCTATCGTGAACCGAAGATCGCGCTGCCCACGCGTACGAGGGTACTGCCTTCTTCCTGCGCAATGAGGTAGTCGCCGCTCATGCCCATGGAAAGCTCACGCATCACAACTTGTTCATTTTCGTGGGGTTTGAAAGATTCGAATGTGTTTTTCAAGCCGCGGAATTCATTTCTAACCACATTCAGATCATCGGTATTGGAAGCCATACCCATTAATCCTACGATTTTAACGTTCGCTAATGCGGCTAGTTCGGCGGAAGTGATGATTTCTAATGCTTCTTCTTCCGAAAGGCCGAATTTGGTTTCTTCCTTTGCAATATAGATTTGCAAAAGGCATTCGATAATGCGATCGTTCTTTTTAGCTTCCTTGTCGATTTCTTTGAGCAACTTAAAACTGTCGACCGAATGCACGAGGCGCACGAAAGATGCCATGTATTTGACCTTGTTGCTTTGCAAATGCCCGATCATGTGCCATTCGATGTCTTTGGGGAGCTCCTCGTATTTCGCCACCATCTCCTGGACTTTATTTTCCCCGAAAAGCCTCGCTCCGGCCTCGTAAGCCTCGGTCAGCAAGCTGGTTGGCTTGGTTTTTGTAACCGCTACCAGCCGTGTTTCTTTGCTTAATCCTTGTTCTATCTGGGCCAGGTTGTCGGCTATGGAAGGCATGTGGAGAGACTAAAAATTTGATTATTAAGCGGTTAATTCAAGAATTTATTGACCGGACGCTATAAATCGCGGTTGTCGTGTTTCAAAATTGAAAAAAACATACTTCTTTTACCAACTAAATTCAAAATTTAACCTTCTGTATGGACTACAACCAGGAACAAAAGCAAGACAGAAAAACTCTCCTATGGGCCGCGTTGGCCGTTTTGCTGTTGCTTAATTTGGTGCTTGTATACTTTATATACCACGAGAAGCAGGAAAACCTCGCAAAGGACGAGATCATTACCGCCAAAACCGAAGAGGTTCTTTCCATTAAAACCAAACTGGATTCCATTTCCACAGAACTTGACATTAAAATCGCAGAAATCCAGAAACTGGGCGGAAGCGTCGACTCGCTGGTTGCATTGAAGGCGCAGCTCGAAAAGGATAAAAAGGAGCTCAAAAACGCCAACACCTATTCTGCGGCAAACTACAACCAGAAGATCAAGAACTACGAAGCGGTATTGTCTGAAAAAGACGGCGAAATTGCCCGTTTGAAACAGGAGCTAGGCATTGCGACCACGAAAAACGAAGAGTTGAACCAGAAAGTGACCGGTCTGGAATCGGAAAAACAGCTGCTGGCCGACTCGGTAACGACGTATTCCGCTCAAAACAAGGAGCTTGCTGAGAAAGTGACGTTGGCTTCCGCACTTCATGCTGAGAACGTGAGCGTCAATGCGGTTTCTTCCAAAGGAAAAGAACGCGAGGGCGGTAAGTACAGGGCGAAGCGCATCGATAAGCTGAGAGTGAACTTCAAACTGTCCGAAAATGCGGTTGCGAAGCAGAACGAAAAGGATATTTACCTGCGTGTGCTCGATCCGGACGGTGCGGTGCTGTCGGACATGGCAACTGGCTCGGGTTCGTTCATGTTTAATGGTAAGGAATTGATTTTCAGTTCAAAACAAACTGTTAGTTTCACGAATACAGGTCAGTCGGTGGATATTTTCTACGGTCGTGGCGGTATTCCGATGAAAGACGGCAAGTATGTGATCGAGCTGTATAGCGAAGGCTTCAAGATAGGTCAGGGCGATTTCACGGTGAAATAATACGTCCGCAAGTTCGGTTAAGTCATTGAAGGGCTTGGAATTTTAAATTTCAAGCCCTATTTTTGCACCCTCATTTTGATCATTGTGTCAGAATGAGGTTTTTAATTTATCATACAATAACCAATTACCGTATGTCTAAGCAATATGAAACGGTGTTCATTCTAACTCCCATTTTGTCTGAGGCCCAGGCAAAGGACGCCGTTGAAAAATTCACGACAATCATCACCTCGAACGGTGCGAAGATTGTACATGAAGAAAACTGGGGATTGCGCAAGCTGGCCTACCCCATCCAAAAGAAAAACTCCGGTTTCTATCACGTAGTAGAATATACTGCGAACGAAGGAAACGTGGTGGATGTTTTGGAAACCGAGTTCCGTCGTGACGAGCGCGTTTTGCGTTTTATGACTATCGCCCTGGATAAGCATTCGATTGCTTACAACGAAAAGAAACGTAAGGGTCTGGTAGGCAGAAAGAAAGAAGAAGCAACTGAGTCAAAAACCGAAAACGCATAAGCTATGTCACTCGTAAACGAGCCGGTTGAAAAAAACATTAACCGCAAAAAATACTGCCGTTTCAAAAAAGCAGGCATCAAATACATCGATTACAAGAACCCGGATTTCCTTCTGAAACTTGTAAACGAGCAAGGTAAAATCCTTCCGCGCCGCCTTACCGGTACCAGCCTGAAATATCAGCGCAAAGTATCACAGGCAATCAAAAGAGCACGTCACCTGGCACTGTTGCCGTTTGTTGCTGACCAATTGAAATAATACAGTAAAGAGCTACAAAAATGGAAATCATACTTTTAACGGATATTGCTGGGGTAGGTTACAAGAACGATATCGTAACTGTGAAAGCAGGTTACGGTCGTAACTACCTGATCCCGCAAGGTTTTGCGTTGCTGGCGAATGCGTCCAACCGCAAGATTGTTACTGAAAACGTGCGCCAGGCGGCACACAAAGCTGAGAAGCTGAAAAAGGACGCGGAAGATATCGCAACGGCGATCGGCGACCTGGTAATCGATATCAAAACTGTGGTAGGTGAAAGCGGCCGTATCTTCGGACGTGTGACCAACACACAGGTGGCTGACAGCCTGAAAGCAAAAGGCTTCGATATCGACCGTAAGAAAATCACTGTCGATGACGTGAAATCAATCGGTACTTATGCCGCTTTGATCGACCTTCATAAAGAAGTGAAACACAAAGTTACCCTCAACGTTGTTGCAGCGGAAGACTAAGCGTTTCGATATTGCATGAAAAAAGGACGGCCCGTGAGGGTCGTCCTTTTTTTGATCATAGACCATCAAGGCTAGCCATGGTCCATCGTCTATGGTCCATGGTCCATGGTCAGTTTTGCTACAAAGCCGGAATGCGCAACACCTGACCCGGATAAATCAGATCGGGGTCCTTCAACATAGGCTTGTTGGCTTCGAAAATGATCGGGTATTTCATCATGTCGCCGTAAACGGTTTGCGCGATTTTAGAGAGGGTATCGCCTTTCACGACGGTATGATATGTCGCTTCCGGTTCCGGGGTGGCCACTGTCAGGCGATTGTCCACCACGGCCACGCCTTCCACGTTACCTACCGCCAACGCGATTTTCTCGGCATCCTCCTGTTTGGCGACTTCGCCTTCGAGGGTAACGGTGTCGCCGGATGTTTTGACGGTCAGGCTATTGTAGGTAAGTCCGATCGACTTCACGTGCGCGAGCAATGCGCTGGCGCGCAGCGGTTCCGCCTCGGGGGCAGGGGCAGCCGCGGGAGCTTCCTTACTGCCGAACACTTTTTCTCCAACGCCTTTGATAAAAGAGATTAGTCCCATGTTTGTGTGATTTTGGTTAATGAAAGATTTGAGTTTGTAAATGGAAGGTAGCGGTAATGTTAACTTTCCTGCCGGTAAGATGCAATTATTATGCCAAAATTGCCAATGCATATTGATTTGATAATATGGTTTTTTACGGGCGCAACTTTGTACTTTTGCAGTGGTCACAACTACGCTGAATCTGCATTAAGTCTCAATGAACCGCACCACATCGCTTGCCAGGTTACAAAATGAATTGTTCGATATCTGTATCATCGGCGCGGGTGCCAGCGGGGCGGGATGCGCCCTGGACGCGGTTCTGAGAGGGTATAAGGTCGCTTTGATCGATAAAAAGGACTTCGCTTCCGAGACATCTTCCCGTTCCACGAAACTCATTCACGGGGGCGTCCGCTATTTGGAACAGGCATTTAAAAAGCTCGATTTCGCGCAACTCAAACAGGTCCGTCACGGGCTGGAAGAACGACACATTGTGTTGAAAAATGCGCCGCACCTCGCGCGCCCGCTCGCGCTCATGACACCCGTAAATTCCTGGTTCGAAGGTTTGTATTTCAAGATCGGGCTGTCGCTTTACGACAGGTTCGCTACCAATGATACGTTGCCGAAAAGCAAGTGGCTCAACAAAAGGGAAGTGCTCGCCAAAATCCCTACACTCGACCGGAAAAAGCTGCATAGCGGCGTGTTGTACTTCGACGGACAGCTCGACGACGCGCGCTACTGCCTGGCATTGGCGCAATCGGCGTCCGAAAATGGCGCGGCGGTAGCCAATTATGTGGAAGTGAACGGATTTGAAAAAGATAATAGCGGCAAGGTAAGCGCCGTGCAAACCACTGACGCCCTGACCGGCAAGGCATTGACAATCCGCGCGAAGCTGGTCATCAATTGTACCGGCCCGTTTTCGGACCATGTGAGGCTCATGGCGAATGCGTCTTTGAGCGAACGCATTCGTCCGAGCAAAGGAGTGCACCTTGCTTTACCCCACAATACATTGAATAGCGAATACGCGATGCTGATCCCGAAGACGTCCGACGGGCGCGTCGTGTTCGCGATCCCGTTCGAGGGGTCGACGATGATCGGTACGACAGATACCGAATGCAACGAGATCGACGCGGAACCGACGCTTAACCGCACCGAAAGGGAATATTTGGCTGCTACATTGAACCCGTACCTCGCCAGGCCGATCGATCCGGGCGAGCTCCGGGCTGGTTTCGGAGGATTGCGGCCATTGTTAGCAGCGGATCCGTCTAAATCGACGAAAAGCCTTGTGCGTGATCACGAGGTGGAGATCGACCAAGCTTCCGGGCTTGTCAGCCTGCTCGGGGGAAAGTGGACGACCTACCGCCTGATGGCGAAGGATACGATTGACGAGGCAGATAAGATCCTCGGAGACGGTGGCGCTTGCAAAACAGCCGATTACGTACTAGCCGGTGGGGAAAACTACCGCAAGAAAAGCTGGCAGGATATTCAGTCGCAATACGCTTTGCCGGAAGACATTGCAAGGCATTTGGTATTGAAATACGGTTCCCGCGCGCACCTGGTCGCGTCGCTCGCACGCGAGGATGCGCAACTGAAAGAGAGGCTCAGCGGTGCACGTCCATATATCCGTGCGGAAGTGGTGCACGCCGTTCGGAATGAAATGGTTGTGACCCCGCGCGATTTCCTGGCACGCCGCATTCGCCTCGAAATTACCGACTGGGATGAAACCTTAAACTCCCTGCCGGTTGTTGCTGATCTGATGGCGCGCGAGCTGGGCTGGACCGACGAAGAGAAAACGAAGTATGCCGATGCGTACGCCAGTGAAATCGGGAAGTTTATCGCCGATGCCCGATAGTTGCATCCGTTTGCCCGGAACCACCAGAGTTAATTTTCAAGAATGTATATTACCGATTCAGCCTGTATATCGCCCCAGCGCACGTTTGACAATGCTTTTTTCGAAGGCGACATCAAGGTGCATGAAGGCGACAGGTACATTGCTATTGAACCTGCATACGGTCAGCTCATACCGGCCGGCCTGCTCCGAAGAATGGGCAAGGCCGTGCGAATGGGAGTAGGGGCCGGCCTTCCGCTCATCCAGCATGCACAGATTGAAGGAATTGTACTCGGCACCGCGAACGGCGGTCTCGAAGATTGTCTCAAATTCCTGAACCAGATCGTCGACTACAACGAGGGCACGCTTACCCCGACCAATTTCGTGCAAAGCACACCCAACGCGGTGGCAGGTAACCTTGCATTGATGAGCAAAACGACCGGCTACAATACCACGCACGTACATAAAGGCCTTGCATTCGAGGCTGCATTGCTGGATACGATGCTGCTCCTGGAAGAAAAGCGCGGCAAAACGTTCCTCGTAGGCAGTATCGAAGAAATTTCAGATTACAACCATAATATCGACTTGCTCGCAGGCTCTTTCAAAACCGGGCATTTTACTTCTGAAAACCTGCTGACGCTCGATTCTCCCGGCTCCGCCAATGGAGAAGGTTCGGCTATGTTTGTGGTCGATGCGGAACGTTCCGACAGTGCTATCGCGCAGATCAGAGATGTATTTCAAAGCAATAACCTGGCGGAAAAGGAGCTGGCACCGGTTGTGCATGCATTTTTACAGAGAAACGGCTTGCAGGCAGCAGATGTTGACACGGTGATCATGGGTATCAGCGGCGATAACCGCAGCGATCACTGGTATTTCAATCTCCAAAAGGCATTGTTCGAAGAGAGCAATTTGTATACCTACAAAAATATGGTGGGCGACTATCCGACGGGCTCCGCATTCGCGACGTGGGTGGGCGCGCAGGTGCTCGCGGGCAAGCGCATACCCGACGCATGCGTGTGGGCGCAAAAAAATACCCGCACTCCGAAGCATATCCTGATTTACAATCATTACAAAGCTTCGCAGCACGGGTTTATATTACTGAGTGCCTGATCAGTTCTGCCCGGCCTCTTCCGCTGCTTCCTTCATTTTGATCACCTTCGCGAGCGTGGGCAGGATGGTATCATGTTTTTTCACGAATGGGTTGGTGTGATCCCACACATAGCCGGCCAGTACCGAGCAGATTTGACGTTTGATATCTTCGTCAATATGTTTGGCAAATACAATGGTTTGAAAATCACCGGTATACCAGCCGCTCACGTAGCTGCGGAAAACATCGATGCCTTTCTGGATCACTTCTTCGTAATCTTTTTTCCAGTCTACGGCCTCGCCTTGCAAATGCTTGTGCGTCATCTTGGCGGATAGCAGGCCGGAGGCGGTGGCGAAGGTTACGCCGGAGGAGAAAATAGGGTCGAGGAACTCGGTACTGTTGCCCGAAAGCACAAAACCTTCGCCCGCCATTTTCGTCACGCCGATCGAATAACCTAAGATAGCCCGCGGCTCGAATTTGAGCTGGGAGTCGGCAAAGCGGCCGTGCAGATCTTCGAAGTTTCTGATAAATGCCTTGTATCCTTCGCCATTGTTTTCGGCCAGCCCTTCGATCTTTTCGCGATCGCCCACGATACCGACGGACGTCGAGCCATCGGAGAACGGGATCGCCCAGATCCACGACTTATTATTGTCGAACGAATGCACGAAAATGTTGTTACTAGCCGTTTCCGTGCGGTTTTTGTCCTCCAAATGGGAGAAGACGGCGCCACGCGGCGTGAATGCCGATGGTTTGCTGAGATCAAAAAGTCTTGGTAACACACGGCCGTAACCGCTCGAATCGATGATAAATTTGGCCTCAATGCGGTGCGCATTGCCTTCGGCGTCTTTGTAATCTACGATCTGCTTTTCCGGGCCGCATTCCACGGCGGTTACCTCGCATTCGAAGTTTACGTCCACACCCTTTTCACGCGTCGCCTCGGCCAGTTTGCTGTCGAAATCGGCCCGTTTTACCTGCCAGGTCCAGGTCCAGCCTTTGGTAAACTGATCTTCAAAGAGGAATTCGCAGCGCTTTTCACCGCGCATGAAAGCCGCACCCGTTTTTTTCTGGAAATTCAATGGCTCGATCGCCTCCCGCAGACCGGCTTCCGTTAAATGCTCCATACAGCACGGCAGCAGACTTTCCCCGATCTGGAAACGGGGGAATTTTTCTTTTTCCAGGATCGTGACGTCGTAGCCTTGCTTTTTCAGGTAAGAAGCCGCGACGGTTCCGGCAGGGCCGGCCCCAATAACCAGCACATCGACAGTTTGCATATTCAGGCGTTTTTTACTTTTTGAATGAGTTTTTCTTTGTCTAAAAATGAGAAGCACGTTACAAATGCGCTGACGGTCACCCCTAAAATGCCATGCAGGGAAACATTCTGGCCCGTCAGGTGCAAGTTCGGTATTTTGGTACGCGTATTGATGCGGGTCTTCATCGGCGAAGCCGAATCTTTGAGAATGCCGTACATTGTGCCGTTACCATTGCCGATGTAGTCGCGGAATGTGAGCGGCGAAGCGCTGTGTACCGCTTTGATTTTGCCCGAAATGCCCGGAAAAACGGTTTCGAGCTTGGCAATCACCAGTGCTTCTTTCTCTTTTTTGAACTGCGCGTACTCGGCATCCCGCTTGCCCGGCTCGGCCACCGTGCTGAATGTCCCGGCCCATTCGGCGGTTTCGGACGCATCCATATAGCACATCACCGACATGGAATCGGCATATTCTCCCTTTTTGGAAATATAAGGTGTGCAAATGAAATAGGTTTGCGGCCAGGTGGCCCGGTCATATTCCACGCCTTCCCAAACGTCGTCGGTATGGTGCTGGTAAATGTTGTAATTCAGGTATTCAAAACTGTTTTCCTTAAACGAAATATGTACCAGGAACGTGGAAATGCTGTTTTCGAGTGCCTGGACCCGGTTTTTGTAGACACTTAAAAACCGCTCCTGACCAAAAATGTCGATGGTAACAACCGGGTGTACATTCGAAATGAATTCTTTTCCCCGGAAAGTCTCGCCGTTTTCGCATACCACTTCGGTAATGTGGCCTCTTTCATCGTAATGGGCCGATACGATCTTTTTATGTTTGTAGATTTCCCCGCCATGCTGCCTTACCGCGCGGCTGAGCTGAATAGCAATCTGCGAACCGCCGTCCACGAACTTGTAAGCGCCCGTCAGATAGCTTTTCATGATTAGCGCGTGTACGTAAAACGGGGTTTTGTGCTTCACACCTGCATATAGCAGGTTACTCCCCGCCAACACATTGCGCAGGCGAACATTGTCGGTCAGGGAGGCGATGTAGTCATATGCATTCAGGGAGAGCACACCTTCGTCGGTGAGGTAGCTGTCGCCTGCCGTTTCCAGGTTGTAGAGCGGGAATTTCGCGCAGGTTTCAGTCAGTTTGAGGCAATAAGTGCGAATGGCTTCCGCTTCTTCGGGGAAATAGGATATGAGTTTTTGTTCAAAATGCTCCAATCCCTGCGCATAGGCATATTCGCAGCCATCGTCGAAGCGGATCAGGTCGAACTGATCGTCGTCGAGACGTTTCAGTTTCAGCTTGTCGAGAATGCCGAAGTATTTGAAAAACTGGTGGAGATTTTCACCCTCGTCCAGCCCGCCTACATAATGCACGCCGGTGTCGAAAATGCTTTTATCGCGGCTATATACCTGCAAATGTCCGCCGATCTGGTGGTTTTTTTCCAATACTACCACGCTGTAACCCTCCATCGCCAGAATGGTGGCGCAAGCCAGACCTCCCAGTCCGCTTCCAACAATCACAAAATCGTATTCCTTTTGCACGGCGGAAGTTTGCATTTAAATGGCTATTGGAGAAATCCTAGTTAGTAATCGGCGTAGTTACAGGAGCGGAAGTTTTGCGTAACACGAAAAGCACGTTGGAGGTGTTCGCCGAATGCTCCTGCATTTCATAACCAAAACCATACCGCGCCGCAAAGTCGCGGATGTCCCGGGACGAAAAGAAATGGAAATCATCGGTTTTCCGGTTGAATGCGAACAGGCCTGTCGACAATGCTTCTGTTTTTTGCGTATTCTGATGTTTGGCGGTCAGGTCGGTAATGCCGTCGCGGATAAAAAGCAATCCATTGTGCGCCAATGCCGCCGCGCACCGATCGAGTAAAATACGCTGTTTTTCGCTGGATAAATAATGCAGCACATCATTTAAGAATATGACATCCTGCGTACCGAGCTCGGCCGCCATGATGTCCTGGTACAGAAACCGCAGGTTACCGGTCTTGTTGTAGCTGTTTTCCGCGATCTCGATTTTATCCTCATCATAATCGACGCCCGTGATCACCCGATCTTCATTCTTGTAATGCAGGAAAAAAGACAGGTAACCGTACCCGCAACCAACGTCGAGAATTTGCTTCCGGTCGCCGATCAGCTCATTGTAATAGGTAAAGTTCTTGCTTTCCAGCCGCCATTTAATTTTGAAATACCATTCCAGAACCGGCCCTTTGAAGACATAATTGGTGAAAACCCGGTGTTTGAGATAGCCGGTGTCCTCCATTTCGTATTTATATGCGGCAAACTCCTGCTTGAAGAATGCGGAGATGGCCTTCGTTTTATCTCGCAGCGTCGTGCCCCAGCGCTCATCCGCGTACGTAATACGCGGGAGCACGCGCACATTGAGCGCGCCCGGGCGTATGAGAAAATCGTTTTTGGGCAGCACATCATGTGCGCCGTGAAGCAATAGCGGCTGAATGTCGAGGCCAAGCTGCTCGGCGAGGTAGAAAGCGCCTTTGTGAAAACGGGCAATATTACCATCCTCGGAGCGCGTACCCTCAGGGAAAATAAGGATGGAGTAGCCGTCCGCCATCAATTGCCTTACTTTTTCAATGTTCTCTTCGGGGCCATCCTCGCTGTAAACATACCCCGCATACCGGATAATAGGCCCGAAAAACGGCGATTTATATACCCAGCCTTTCACCATCAATACGATTTTCGGATGCAGCATAATGGCGAGGAGGATGTCGAGGAAGGAGGTATGGTTGGCGATAAAGATCACCGGTTTGTCCATATCCAGGTTTTCCCGGCCCGAGATATTCTTTTTCACATGCGGACCGGAATAGATCACCGTTTTGGCATAAAAAGAAAGCGAATTGTTGATCGCCGCCTTCTTTTTCTTCTTCGACATTGGTAACAAAAGAATGGTCACGAGTTTGGAATGCAAAAACAGGCAGCCCGACAGGAAGTAGGTAAAGCTCGAAATGCTGATCAAAAACGGCAGCATCGTGACGGGCGCTTTCTTCTTGGCAATGCGTTTTTGTACGAAAAAATCGAACAGTACCGGCTGGAATACGAAGGATATAAACAGAATGCAGACAATACCCAGCACGCTGATGAGCGAAATCGAATGGATAGCCGGGTGTTTGGCGAAAATCAGCACACCCGTACCTATTAATGTCGTCGTCGCGGATAATGCGATGGCTGCCTGGTAGGAGCGTAGCGTGTCCTTGCCGGATTTGTATTTGCTCAAAAGACCGTCGGTGACGAAAATGCTGAAATCGTCGCCCAGGCCGAAGATGAATGTGGTCACGATCACATTCACGAAGTTGAACTTGATACCTAATATCGCCGCAATGCCCAAAATCCAGATCCAGCTGATCACCATCGGCAGGAACGAGAGCAATGTCAGTTCGATACGGCCGTAAACGACTAGTAATGTGAAGAATACAATGGAAGCTGAAATCAGCAGCAGGTAATTGAAATCGTCCTTCACCATCGTCAGTAACTCTCCTGCCAGCTCGCCGCGGTCGAAAAGCTCCACGCCTTTGATGGCCCGCAGTTCTTTTTTGACATCGGTAAGTTTGGCCTGATCGACTACGACGGTAGAGATGAAGGTAGTCCCGCCCGACTTGATATCGATCAGGTTATCGATGCCGAGTTCATTGAAAAGCGTATCCAGCGAGACATTGGAACTGCCCCGCCCGGCTATCCAGCCTTTGAAATCATTGAATGCATAGGCATTGAAACCGTTTTGGGCAGCCGCCCGGTTAAATACGCGAAACGTGGAATCGGTGCGGCCGGGCGTCCAGAAGTCATGCCAGCGGCGCATCCGCGCGCGTTTGAGGTCCTGCGGGATCAGCAGCGAGCCGGACGATACGAAACTGACAACGCGGCCTTCATTGCGCAATGCGGCCAATTTCCAGTATGCATCGTGGTTTACCTGCTCGGCTGCGGCACGCCTCGGGTTGGAGGCAAAAACGTAAATGCGCTTCTGTTTTCGAGGGTTAATGCCCGTGAGCGCTTCCTCGCGGCCGCTCAGTTCGGTGTCCTGGATGCTGAGGTTTTCAAAACTCGCGTCGAATTCGGTGCCGCCGGAAAAATAGAGGAATATGGCCGTGAGTACCGCGATACCGGCCAGCGTGGCCCCTCGCCATTTGTCGGGAATGGTCGGAATGCGGAAAGAACTGTGTTCACCGGGTATTTTTTGAATGTCGAAGCGGGCGGATGACAGGATTACCGGCAATGCGGTGAGCGTGAAAAGCGCCGCGCCGAAAAGGGCAAGCGACGAAAATAGCCCGAAATCCTGCAAGACCGTCGAATTGGCGAAATGCAATGCGCTGAATGCCATTACAGTGGTGAAGCTGCCGGTCAGCAGCGGACCGCTTACTTCCTTAATCGCGACGGGAATGGAATGGGTATGCCTGAGGTGTGTGAAAAAGTGGAAAGCGTAATCGAGCAGAATGCCGAAAATCACCGCACCCGTAGCGAGGGAAATGCCCGAGATTTCCGGACGGATGTAGCCGATAATGCCCAATGCGAACAGCGCCCCGAAAATTCCGGGCATTGTAATATAGACAGGTATCAGCAGTTTGCGGTAATAGGCGATCAGCAACGCCAGAATGCCTGCCAATGCCAGAAACGACGTGAAATACGAATCCTGTTTCACCTGTATCGCATTGCGTGCCGCGATTTCGAATGTGCCGAAATAGGAAAACCGGTTATAACGATGCTGGCGGTTCCATTTGGTTTTGAATGCCTCCATAACCTCGAAAAGCGCCACATTCTTGTCGGAACTGCCGGAATCGAAGCTGGTCGACGCGAAAATGAGGATACTCTTACGGTCGGCGGTGAACATGATGCCGTCGTCCATCACCATGGCGCTGGAATTGTTGGCGGCATTGAGTTCTTTGAAATACCGGCCGGTAATGCCCAGCGGATCATTTAGTACGAATTGTTTCAAAAAAGAGCCGCCGGGAGTGAGGAGCTGGTTATAGGTGGACGCTACCGATGCGCGGATCGAGTCGGGGGCAATGCGGGATTGAATGTGGGAATAATAGGATGGCTCGATCAGCAGCGGAAAGTGGCTGTATACATATTGATATACATCTTCCTGTACATTCGGTCGCTCGGCTTGTATGTTGCGCACGTAGCCGTTGGTATAGCGGCCCAGCGAATCGGTGAAGTTCCCGGCGAGTTCGCGTGCCGTTTCCGTGTCGGTTTCGGCCGGTACTTCGAGTGAAAACACGATCTGGTTGATGATGTTTTTACTTTCCACCAAACGGTTGAACTCTTCGAAGCTTTTACCCTTCGGTAGCGTCGCGAAAATACTTTCGGTTACTTTTAGCCGCGCAATACCGGCCACGAGGATACTGACAATGACGAGCAGGCTAAGGAAAAACGCGGCTTTGTGACTGGAAAGGAATTTGTTCAGCCTTAATAGTAAATCTCCTAGCATTGACAGGGGAAATGGGAATGTCCGACAAAATTAATGAATTGTATCACTCAGGCAACTTCCGTGCCTGCTGCCGCTTGCCGGGTCGTGTTTGCCAAAGCCGCAAAAAAAGATTTATTTTACACCATATTCAATTATGCCATCATTAAATGAATCGTATTTCATTAGCTCAGATCGAGCAATATGCTTTTGAAAAGAAGGAATTTATCTTAGCCGAAGACACCCTCCATCAAGTATCCCAATCATTCGCTTTTTTAACGAATTTCTCCAAGGACAAAATCATATACGGTATCAATACCGGTTTTGGCCCGATGGCGCAATACCGTATCGAGACCGACCAGCTCAACAATCTGCAATACAACCTGATCCGCAGCCATTCGAGCGGGGTAGGGAAGCCGCTGAACGAAATATATGCGCGTGCGGTGATGCTCGCGCGCCTGAATTCATTTTTACAGGCCAACTCCGGTGTGAGTACGGCCGTGATCAAGCAATTGGTGGCGTTTTTAAATAACGGTGTCGTACCCGAAATCTTCGAACACGGCAGCGTAGGGGCCAGTGGCGACCTTGTGCAGCTTTCACATCTGGGGTTAAACCTGATAGGCGAGGGGTATGTGTACGAGCATGGCCTGCGTCGGAAAACAGCAGAAGTTTTAGCCGAAAAGGCCATTAAGCCCCTCAAAATGGAACTCCGCGACGGCCTCGGGCTGATCAATGGTACTTCGTGTATGACGGGTATGGCGGCTATCAATATTATTTATGCCAAAAGGCTCGTGCAATGGGCTATTACCGCGTCGTCGATGATCAACGAGGCTATCGAATCGTTCGACGACTCGTTCTCGAAGCAACTGAATGCGGTAAAACACCACAAAGGTCAGCAGATGGTAGCGCAGCATATGCGCGACTTCGTAGCCGGAAGCGGGCTTATCCGCAGTCGCGAAGAGCTGTTCCGCGACGATACGGCGATGCAGAAAACCGAATTTGAAAGAAAAATACAAGAATACTACTCGATCCGCTGCGTGCCGCAAATCCTCGGTCCGGTGCTGGATACGATCCAATATGCACAGGAAGTGGTTGAGAATGAGTTGAATTCGACCAACGATAACCCGATCGTACGGCCGGAAGACGATAACGTTTTCCACGGCGGCAACTTCCACGGCGATTATATTTCACTGGAAATGGATAAGGTGAAACTGGTACTGACCAAGCTCACCATGCTGATGGAACGCCAGCTCAACTTCCTGATGAACAGTAAATTGAACGGAAAATTCCCGCCATTCCTCAATGCGGGAACGTGGGGCCTGAACTTCGGTTTTCAGGGTGTGCAGTTTACAGCCACGTCCACAACGGCCGAAAGCCAGGCGCTGTCGACATCGGTTTATGTTCACAGTATTCCAAACAATAACGACAACCAGGATATCGTAAGCATGGGTACCAACTCGGCGGTGATCGCGAAGCAGGTGCTCGAAAACGCGTTCCAGGTGATGTCGATCCACATCATGGCGATCTGCCAGGCGATCGATTTGCTGCATCCCGAAGAGAAAGAGAAACTTTCGCCGAATGCGAAATCGGTTTACGCGCAGATCCGCGAGCGAGCTCAATTCGTGACAGACGACGTGCCGCAGTTTGAAAGCATTGCCGCCGTTTTTGAATATATCAAAGAAACCCCATTCCACTTATGAATTGCGCATTGGTAACCGGTGCATCCAGGGGACTCGGCAGGGCCATCGCGGTCCAGATCGCCAAAGACCATGGTTTACATATATTGGTCAATTACGCCTCCAACCAGACCGCGGCGGAAGAAACGCTGGCGGAAATCCAGGCCAATGGCGGCAGCGGCGAGCTACTGCATTTCAATGTGCAAAACAAGGCGGAAGTGGACGCAGCATTGAACGGCTGGCGCGAAAAGAACGAAGACAAGTTCATCAGTGTTCTCGTGAATAATGCGGGCATTACCCGCGACGGCCTGTTTATGTGGATGCCGGAGCAGGATTGGGACGATGTGTTAAATATTTCCGTAAAAGGACTTTATAATGTAACTCAGAATGCCATCCAGCAAATGCTGCGGAAACGCGCTGGCCGGATCGTGAATATCGCATCGGTGTCGGGGATGAAAGGTGTGGCGGGGCAAACCAACTACTCGGCGGCAAAAGGCGCGATTATCGCCACTACCAAGTCGCTGGCGCAGGAGGTAGCCAAGCGGAAAATCACCGTGAACGCCGTGGCGCCGGGTTTCATCACGAGCGACATGACCAAAGACCTCAACGAGGACGAATTGAAACAAATGATCCCGATGAACCGTTTTGGCAAGGCGGAGGAAGTGGCCCACCTGGTGAGCTTCCTGGCTTCCGACAAAGCCGCGTACATTACGGGCGAGGTTATTAATATCAACGGAGGAATTTACTCATAATCCATGAGCCACAGGGTTGTCATTACCGGTATCGGCATTTATTCCTGTCTGGGCAAAAACCTGGACGAGGTCAAGCAATCGTTGTATGCCGGTAAAAGCGGCATCGTGTTCGATCAGGTAAGGAAGGATTTCGGTTTCCGCTCGGCCCTCACGGGTATGGTGCAGGAGCCCGATCTGAAAAACTACCTCTCGCGCCGTCAGCGCGTGGGTATGCACCAACCCGCCGTGTACGCGTACATGGCCACGCACGAGGCACTGGCATTGTCGGGCCTGGATGTGGACTTCCTCGAACAGACCGAGACCGGCATTATCTATGGAAACGACAGCACCGCGGCGTCCGTTGTGGAGGCGGTGGATAAGGTCCGTGAAAAGCATGATACGACGCTGATCGGCTCGGGGGCCATTTTCCAGAACATGAATAGCACCGTGAATATGAACCTTTCGACGATATTCAAGTTGAAAGGCATCAACTTCACTCTGAGCGCCGCTTGCGCGTCGGGATCGCATTCGATCGGAATGGGTTATCTGATGATCAGCCAGGGCTTGCAGGAGCGTGTGATATGCGGGGGCGCACAGGAAATCAATGCCTCTGCGATGGCGAGTTTCGACGGCCTCGGTACCTTTTCAGTCCGCGAATCGGAGCCGGAAAAGGCTTCCCGCCCGTTCGACCGAGACCGCGACGGACTGATCCCGAGCGGCGGTGCGGCTACGGTTATCCTTGAATCTTACGAAGCAGCCGTAAAAAGAGGCGCACCGATTTTGGCCGAACTGATCGGTTACGGCTTCTCGTCCAACGGCGACCATATCTCCAACCCCAGCATCGACGGCCAGACGCGTTCCCTGCAAATGGCGTTGAAACAAGCCGGTATTTCCACCAGCGAAGTCGACTATATCAATGCGCACGCCACATCCACGCCCGTGGGTGACGGCAGCGAGGCTCGCGCGATTTACGAGGTGTTCGGTGGCGAGGTGCCCGTGAGCTCCACGAAATCGATGACCGGCCACGAATGCTGGATGGCGGGTGCGAGCGAGATCGTTTACTCGCTGCTGATGATGCAGAACTCCTTCATTGCGCCTAATATCAACTTCGAAAATCCGGACGAGGATTCGGCCAGGATCAATATCATTCCCGAGACCAGGGAGCAGCATATCAACTGCTTCCTTTCCAATTCGTTCGGTTTCGGCGGCACCAATTCCACGCTGATCGTTAAAAAGATGAGTTAGCCAGAGTTCCGCCACAAGTTAAGCCGAGTCTCTGACTCGGTTTCAGCCGCTGCCGGTCTCCGACCGGGTTTTCCGCGCCGTCACACTACTACTACAACTTCGTGAACGGCCATGCGCTCCCAATCGGAATTTTGTATTTTTGTTTACCTCCAATATTCCATCCGTCAACTGCAATGATTTCCAGTGGATTTTATTGTGCGGGGCAGGTCTTTTATTTGAAAATTTGGGAATATTCTTAAACTATCGGCAAGAATAAACTAATTTTGCAGCTATGTATGCTAACGATGTTAAAATGAGTTGGGAAGAAGTTATTGAAGAAACCAGAGACTTTTTATCTGAGGAATTCGAGGTGGACCGGGATTTGATTCTTCCTGAAAACAGTCTGAAAGACACTTTGGATCTGGACAGTCTCGACTACGTCGATCTGGTTGTGCTCATAGATGAAAACCTCAATATCAAGCTCACCGGCGAAGATTTCAGGGGAATTGAGACCTTCGGTGATTTCTATCAGCTTGTCCGCAAGAAACTCGCATTGTAAGAATGAGCCGTTGGGACGGTAAGACCAAAGGATCGTTAACGGGTTACAAAATTTTCCTGTTTTTTATCAATACCCTGGGGCTGGGGTTTGCCTACGGGCTCCTGCGGGTGGTTACTTACTACTATTATCTTTTTGCGGCAAAGCCGAAGAAGGCTTTGCTGGATTTTTACCAGAACACCCTTCACATCAGCGGTTCCGATGCCCGGAAAATGGCGCGCAGGAACTTCTATATTTTCGGGCAAACGCTCGTGGACCGGGCCGCGTTCCTGCTGGGGAAAGATCGGCAATTCTCCCATGTTTTTGAAAACGAACAATACCTGATCGATATCCGGGATGCGGGTAAGGGCGGGATTTTGCTCAGCGCGCACGTGGGCAACTGGGAAACCGCCGGTAACCTGCTCAAAGGCCGCATTACCCCGACGATCAACATCGTCATGCTGGACGCGGAGGTCGAGAATATCAAAAAGTACATGGATCTGTCGACCGGCGGCTCGCGCTTTAAAGTGATTGCCATCAAGGACGACCTTTCGCATATTATATCCATTCGCAATGCATTGGTCAACAACGAGTTTGTGGCCATTCACGCGGATCGTTACCTCGAAGGGGCCAGGTACATCGAAATGGATTTCCTCGGCCGCAAAGCCAGGTTCCCATATGGCCCGTTTGTGATCGCTTCGAAGTTCAATGCACCGGTAACCTTCGTTTTTGCGGCCAAGGATGGCAAATACAGCTATCATTTGAGCTGCACAAAGCCGATTGAGAGCAAAATGAAGCCGGAGGAAATCGCGCAGCTGTACGTGGAAGAGCTGGAACGGAAAGTGAAGGCATTCCCGGAGCAATGGTTTAATTATTTCAATTTCTTTCAACCATGATCGTCGCGAAAGACGCTATCACCGATTACATCCCGCACCGCCCGCCATTTGTAATGGTGGACAACCTCGTGGCCGCCACACGCGAGCGGTTTGACTCGGATTTTACGGTTACCAGTGATAATGTACTGGTAGAGGATGGGTTTTTTCAGGAAACTGGACTGATTGAACACATTGCACAGACCTGCGCGGCGGCGTTCGGTTACCTGGATAGTCTGGAAGGCGGTGAGCCCAAAATCGGTTTTATCGGGGCCGTCAGCAAAGTGCTTGTGACTGAGTTGCCTCCGGTTGGTGGTACGATCCGCACGGTGGTTACGCCCCTGCACCAGTTGGGAAATATTTACCTTGTAAAGGGCGAAAGTTTCCTGGATGGGCGTATATTGCTGGGATGTGAACTAAAAATCGTCGTAAGCGAGTAACCCCTAATAACTGATTCATGATTTCTTGCGAGATAGATATTGATATCCGATTCAGCGAAACCGATGCCATGGGTGTAGTGTGGCACGGCAACTACCTGAAATTTTTTGAGGACGGTAGGGAGGCATTTGGAAAACAATTCGGATTGGAATACCTCGACATCCACGCCAAAGGCTTCGTAACACCCATCGTGAAATCGGAGATCGATCACAAAGCGCCTGTTTATTACGGGCAGGTCATTAAAGTCATCACCCGGTATATTCCTACGAAATCGGCGAAAATACAGTTTGAATACGACGTGATGAACGTCACTACCGGGCAGCTTTGCGCCACAGGCAAAACCATGCAGGTCTTCCTCGACCGCGATTCGCGTGAGCTGGAACTAATCTCGCCGGATTTTTACAAGGAATGGAAAGCGCAGTACGACCTATGATTTACATTGGCGCCGAGGTCATCGTAAGCCCGCTGGGCGACAATGCGGAGGATAACTGGCAGGCGCTCAGCGAAAACCGCAGCGGTATTGCGCTCGCTCCGGCAGTCGGGTTTAATAATGAAGACATTTATTTGTCCAGAATAGCGGGTTTGAATGGCCCATTGCGTTTTCAGCAGTTGGTAATCAAAGCATTGGCAAGCCTTAATGAGCGCATCGACGCTTCCATTTTAGCTTCCGACCGCACAATCGTATTGATCAGTTCTACCAAAGGCGCGCTGGACGACAACCTGCACGATCAGTTCAGCGAAACCTGCACTGCGGTAATGCAGCAGTTCGGCCTGGCGCATTTACCGATGGTGATTTCCAATGCCTGTATTTCGGGCGTACTGGCCCTGAATGTGGCGGGAAATATGGTCGAAGCCGGTCAATATGAGCATGTTATCGTGATCGGCTGCGATGTCGCTTCGGATTTTGTGCTATATGGTTTTCAATCCCTTTTTGCCGTAAGCGACAAGCCTTGCGCACCGTTCGACGCGGCACGGAACGGCATTACATTGGGAGAAGGTTGCGGGGCTGCATTGGTTTCAGCTACAAAATCGGTTTTCAAAAATGCGCCGTTGCAGCTGCTCACAGGCACGAGCGCCAACGATGCGAACCACATTTCCGGGCCGTCACGCACGGGCGAGGGGTTGGTAAGAAGCGTGAGCCGTACGATGCAAAAACACGGAATAGGGGCGGAAGAGATCGATTTTATATCTGCGCATGGCACGGGCACAGTTTTCAATGATGAAATGGAAGCCATCGCATTCAACCGGCTTTCGCTGGCCGAAAAGCCGCTGAACAGCCTGAAAGGATATTTCGGGCATACGCTCGGAGCCGCGGGGGTGATCGAGACGGCCGTTTGCATGCAGATGATGCGGAACGGTATGCTGATCAAAAGCATAGGCTACCGCGATGCGGGTACTTCCCAGCCTCTCAATATCATTCTCGAGAACAAACCGGAGAAACTTCGGACGATCCTTAAAACGGCCTCGGGTTTCGGCGGCGGCAATGCTTCATTGATGATCAGGGAATTATGAAAGTGATTACGGCATATTGCAACCTGCGGGCCGATGAATGCCTCGTGAACGGCGAAGTAGTCGCGCGGCGCGATGCGGGTTCGGAGGATTCCTGGTTCAAGCAGATTTACAGGCAGCAGGAATTGGCATACCCCAAATTTTACAAAATGGATGTGCTGTCCCAGGCCGGTTACCTGGCTTCGGAGTTCATCAAACGGGCCAATCCGGGCATTTTTGAAGGATATGCCGACGATGAGATTGCATTAGTGTTTGCTAATGCGTCGTCGAGCGCGGAAACCGACCGCCGTTTTATGCAGTCTTACCAAACGGGCGGATCGCCGAGCCCTTCGCTTTTCGTATATACATTGCCCAACATCGTACTGGGCGAAATTGCCATTCTGAACAAATGGTACGGTGAAAATATGTTTGCTGTTTTGCCTAAATTCACACCCGGCTTTTACCTGGATTACAGTGAAATACTACTAGCCTCGGGCAGCCGCGCGCTGCTTGGCGGATGGCTCGAAGTGACTGCCGGCAGCACGTATGTATTCCTTTTTTTGGTGGAACAGAGGGAGAGTGGAACGGAATTTAACAATGAAAACCTCCTTCACCTGTCGCAAACCGGTTCGGTCGCGGCATATTAACGGACGCTCAATTAATCAGAAGTATGGATAGTTTAAAAGAAGACCTTAAAAAACAGATTATCGAACAGCTCAACCTGGAAGACCTGACGGTGGCGGACATCGCGGACGACGCGCTGCTTTTCAACGACCAGGGCCTCGGCCTCGATTCCATCGACGCACTCGAACTGATCGTGCTGCTCGAAAAATACCACGGTATCCAGCTCACCAACCCCGAAGAGGGCAAAGAGGCTTTCAAGTCCGTCGACACGATGGCAGCGTACATCCGTAAAAGAAAAGCAGCTTAACCAACACACCGAATGGGCGTTTGCATTACCGGTATCGGCGTCGTGTCGGCCATTGGCATGTCGGTGAACGAAAACCTGAACGCTTTGCGAGAGGGCAGAACGGGCATCGGGCCGCTGCATTACCTGCAAGGCACGAAGGCGTCGCTGGCCGGCGAAGTGAAAGCGTCCAACGATGAGCTGCGCGCTGCATTGGGCGTCGGCACCGAATATGTTTCGCGGACTTCCCTGCTCGGTTTGCAGGCGGCGCGTGAGGCATGGGGCGATAACAAACGCTCAGGCGTGATCCGTACCGGCCTTATTTCAGCCACATCGGTTGGCGGTATGGACCGCAGCGAGGTTTTTTATAAAGATTATTTAGCCCAAAATAACCCCGATTACCAACTGCTGACCACGCACGACAGCGGCAGCACCACCGAACGCATTGCAAAGGAATTGGGTATTACGGGCTACATTAATACCCTTTCAACCGCTTGCTCCTCAGGTGTGAACGCCATTATGTTAGGCGCGCGCCTGATCCTGCAAGGCACGCTCGACCGCGTGCTCGTGGGCGGTTCCGACGCATTGAGTGGCTTCACGATCGACGGTTTCCGGTCGCTGATGATTTACGACGACCAATGGTGCCGTCCATTCGACGATTCACGCGCAGGGCTGAACCTGGGCGAGGGAGCAGGATTTCTGCTACTGGAAGGGGAGAAAAGCCTTGAATTGACGGGTAACAGCCCCATTTGCAACGTGAGCGGCTGGGCCAATGCGGCAGACGCTTACCATCAGACCGCTTCGTCGCCCGACGGCAAAGGCGCTACATTGGCGATCGAAAATGCCATCCGCCGCGCCGGAATCGGGCTGGATCAGATCTCGTATGTGAATGCGCATGGCACGGGCACGAAGAACAACGACCATTCCGAATCGGTAGCATTGCAAAATGTATTTGGCGACCGCGTGCCGCCATTCAGTTCCACCAAAGCATTTACCGGACATACCCTTGCGGCGGCAGGCGCCATTGAGGCGGTGTTTTCGGTGCTGGCCATTCAGCATAACCTTATTTTCCCGAACCTGAATTACCGCGCGCCGATTGCAGAAACAGGCCTCGTGCCTGCGACGCAGCTGGAAACAGGTGTGGAAGTGCATGCGGTACTTTCCAACTCGTTTGGTTTCGGGGGGAATAATTCATCATTGGTTTTGACGAAATATGAGTAAACCGGCATTGTACCTCTCGGCGGCGTCCACGATTTCGCACCAGCCTACCTTTGGCAATCCGGGCTTTTCCGCTGCGCTGGGGCCGGTTGAAGCGTCGTCTGCATTGATCAGCCCTGATTATAAGGCTTACATTGACGCCGGTTTGCTGCGTCGGATGAGCAAGATATTGCGGATGTCGGTCGCTTGCGCCAAAGATTGCGTTGGGCAAGCCGGTATCGGACAGCCGGATGCGATCGTGGTAGGGACGGGGCTGGGCTGTTTGCAGGACACTGAAAAATTCCTGAATACCTCGCTCACCGTGGAGGGATTGCTTCCACCTACCTCATTCATCCAGTCGACGCACAATACCATGGCCGGACAGATTTCGCTGAGCCTCGGCAATCACGGCTACAACATGACGCACACGCAAAATACGCTCTCGTTCGAACATGCACTGCTCGACGCGTCGATGCTCCTGCGCGAGGGTGACCGCCACGTGCTCGTGGGCGCGGCCGATGAGCATATTGATATTCTGGACGATATTGCGGGCCGGCTGGCTTTTAAGTCAGACGCCCCGCTTACTTCCGGTGCTTCGTTTTTTATGCTCTCTGCTGAAAATCAGGGCAATGCAAAGGCTTCATTGGCCGATGTCTACACCAGCGGCGGAGCCGGATATGGGCAGGAAGAAATCGATGCATTTCTGGATCGGAACGGCTTGCAGCCAGGTGATATTGACCTGTTGTTATACGCGGGGACGCCCGCCGCGGGCGTACCCGTGCAAGACGCAAAGCGAAGTCTCGATTATCTGTCGCTGATCGGAGTTTATCCGACGGCTTCCGCATTTGCACTGCATTATGCCATGGATTTGCTTGGTGCAAACAGTGAAGTTAGGAATGTATTGATTTGTAATACACTAAGAAAAAGCAATCTGGGATTAACCCTTCTGAAAGCCGTTGAAGCATAACCTCCTCATATTCTTCTGCATTACGGCGGCGGCGCTCAGTTCCATTATCTTTTGGGAAACCGATTATTTATGGTTGGTGCTGGCCGGTATTGCATTACTGTTTATCGGCGTTACCGCCTATGGTTCGGCGCAGATCCAGGTTAATTATTTTGTAAAATCCATTAACAAAGGCGGCCGGGTAAAAGCCATCGCCCTCACATTCGACGACGGCCCCGACCCGGATTCGACACCCCGCATTCTCGATACATTGCTCGAAAACGACCTGAAAGCGACGTTTTTCGTGATCGGGAAAAAAGCTGTGAACCACCCGGAGCTGTTGCGCCGCATTGTAGACGAAGGCCATACCATTGCCAACCATTCGTACAGCCATCATTACCTGATAGCCCTGTTTTCGACGCAAAAGCTTCGGACGGACATTCAGCGCTGCAACGAGGCGATCCGCGACATTACTGGTCGCGTTCCGGTGTTTTTCAGGCCGCCATTTGGTGTGACTAACCCACGCTATGTCACCGTTTTGAAGGATTTGCAAATGCAGTCCATCGGCTGGTCGCTCCGGAGTATGGATACGCGTGCGAAGAACAAGTACCAGCTCATTCAGAAGATCATTTCAAAATTAAAGCCCAAAGACATCGTTCTGCTTCATGACCACCTGTCGCTGACAGCCGATACGCTGCCGGACATTATCGGGCATTGCCGTCAAATGGGCATTAAAATAGAACCGCTTCCCCGGCTGATCGGGAAGGAACCTTATGAAAATCATTAGAATATTAATCTTAATGGCCGTTTGGACGGCTCATTTCGCGAACGCTCAGTCATTCAAGCCGGCTGCTAACCCGGAAAAGGTGCTGGCCGAGCTACGAAAGACTTCGCAGGCTACGACCTCCATTCAGGCTTCGTTTACGGAAGAAAAATACCTGGCCGTGCTCAAAGAGCCCGAAAAATCGTCGGGATTGTTTTACTACCAGCAAAAGGACAAAATGCGCTGGGAGCAGCGGACACCTTCGAAATACATTATCCTGATCAACGGCGAGAAGCTGCGGGTGCAGGAAGGCAACAAAGAAAAGAATGTGGGACAGGCAGGGCGCATGGCGGCGCAGATTAAGGAGTTGATGATCGGGCTCGTGAACGGGGATTTCCAGCAGAATAAGGGCTTTTCATCGGGAGTGCTCGAAGATGGAGACCAATACCAGATCGTGCTCACACCCGTGAACCGCCGTTTGAAAAATGTCTATGCCAAAATCACGATGAACTTCTCCAAAAGTTCGCTGCGGTTGAAAGAGCTCTCGTTTTTTGAAAAGGGTGGGGACAAAAGCATTATGAAGTTCCAGCAGGAAAAATTCAACCAGCCTATCGCCGAAAACCTTTTTAAAGACCTTTGATGACCATGCCTTTGAGCAGTTTATATACGATCACGGCCCTGGATCATACACCGAACCAGATCACTTGCACACTGCAAATCGACGCGGCCCACGCAGTATTTGAAGGACATTTCCCTGGCTCTCCCGTACTTCCGGGCGTTGTGCAACTGGAAATGGTGAAAGCGGTTTTGTCCAGCGCATTGGGAAAAGCATTCGCATTGAAGGAAATGAGCACCTGCAAGTTCCTGGAAGTGCTGAACCCGACGGAGACGCCCGAACTGACGATCCACATTCAATACAAAGGGGATGAACTGCTGGACGTAAACGCGTCGGGTAAGCATAGTGAAAAGACCTGTTTCAAAGCCAGGGCCAGTTTCCATCCGATCATTTAATCCCAACATTCAAAAGCCACAATGACCCTTTCGGATATTCAATGCTGCGTGATCATTCCCACTTACAACAACCGCAATACTTTGCGGCGGGTGATTGACGGCGTTTTACGATATGCATCCGGGCAGGAGGTGATTGTGGTGAACGACGGTTCAACCGACGATACGACGACCATTCTGGCGGCTTATGGCGCCAAAATCCGTGTGCTGGACAATGTCGTGAATAAAGGGAAGGGTTTTTCGCTGCGAAAAGCATTTGCGGAGGCCATTCGGCTGGGTTTTGAGAACGCTGTTACCATTGATTCCGACGGTCAGCATTTGCCGTCCGACATTCCGCTTTTCATTGAAGCGGCCATTCAAAACCCGGGTGCATTGCTCATGGGCTCGCGGAATATGCAGCAGGAAGGCGTGCCCGGTAAGAGTTCTTTCGGGAACAAATTTTCCAATTTCTGGTTCAAATTCGAGACCGGGCTTACATTGCCCGATACCCAAACGGGCTTCCGCCTGTACCCGCTCGGGCCGCTGAAAAGAATGACGCTTTTCACGACTAAATTCGAGACGGAGATCGAAGTGATCGTCAAAATGGCCTGGAAAGACGTGCCGATCGTGCCGATCAATATCCAGGTGATTTACGACAAAGACGAGCGGGTGACGCATTTCCGTCCGTTCCGCGATTTTACGCGCATCAGCATCCTCAATACCTGGCTGGTGACGCTCACGCTGGTTTACTACCTTCCGAAACGGCTGTTCCGTTACATTCAAAAAAAAGGCCTCTGGAAAATTATCCGCGAAGAGGCCGTGAAGCCGGGCGAAAGCAATCTGAGCAAGGCCAAATCGATTGGTTTCGGCTTTTTTATGGGTATCGTGCCCATCTGGGGCTTTCAGCTGATGGTGGGGATTCCGCTATCGATCGTTTTCCGGATGAACAAAGTGTTGTTCCTTACCGCCGCGCACATCAGCATCCCGCCGGCCATTCCATTCATCCTTTATGCCAGCTACCAGTTCGGCGGGCTGTTTTACCGCAATGGCGTGCAGATAACCTCCCTGGAAAATCTGACGCCGGAATCGATCCATGTCAACTTTGTACAATATTTTTTGGGTGGCACGCTCCTTGCTGCAGCAGTAGGCGCGGCTGGTTTTGTGGTCAGTTTTCTGGCTCTCTCCCTGCTTCGCCCGAAGCGATAAAACGGGCATTTTTTAGTCCGTTTTTCATTGATTATACCAAATAATTCATTTTATTATTCTATTAAATCATCGCCGGATAACTGCCGGATGGTAATCCTGTTATTCCTTGAGAGCCAGTTTGTTACCAAAATGTCGATTCTGAAATGACTCAAAATCTCTCCGAAATCTTATAAAATCTATACGAATTGATCAAAAATAAGGGTTTTGCGATTTTGTTATGAGGTGCCTTTCTCTATATTTACGAGAATTATAAAAAACCATTTAACCAAATCGTTGATCATAGCATGAGTAACATTACCTATTTAGTGCCGGCGTTAGGCCTTGTTGGCTTGCTGGTTATGTTCTTCAAAAGAGGCTGGGTTGTCCGGCAGGATGGTGGAAGTCCTGAAATGAAAACCATAGCGGACGCAATTGCAGATGGTGCCCTGGCCTTCCTGAAAGCCGAATGGCGTGTACTCATTGTTTTTGGTTTGATTGTGAGTGTGATACTGGGCTATTCCGGTACACTGGTTGAAAATTCGAGTCCGTTGATCGGCGTATCGTTTCTGGTAGGGGCATTTATATCAGCTTTTGCCGGGTATGTCGGGATGAATATCGCTACCAAATCGAACGTGCGCACTACGCAGGCGGCGCGTACGAGCCTTACCAAAGCCCTGGAAGTGTCGTTCACCGGCGGTTCCGTGATGGGTATCGGCGTAGCCAGCCTTGCCGTGCTTGGGTTGGGTGGTTTGTTTATTATTTTGTATTCAACATTCGTGGGCGATAGCACCGATGTCAACGGCCTTCCGATGGAACGTGTGTTGGAAGTCCTTGCGGGTTTCTCGCTCGGAGCCGAGTCGATCGCCCTTTTTGCGCGCGTAGGCGGCGGTATTTACACCAAAGCAGCCGACGTGGGTGCCGACCTCGTGGGTAAAGTGGAAGCCGGTATTCCCGAAGACGATCCGCGTAACCCCGCTACCATTGCCGATAACGTCGGCGATAACGTGGGCGACGTAGCCGGTATGGGTGCCGACCTTTTCGGATCTTACGTTGCGACAATCCTTGCTACAATGGTACTGGGCCGTGAAATCGTGGCGCAGGGTACCGATAATTTCGGCGGCATCGCGCCGATCCTTTTGCCGATGGTGATTGCCGGTGTAGGGCTTATTTCTTCGATCATCAGCATGGTCCTCGTACGCGTGAGCGACGATAACGGTAACGTGCAGGCTGCATTGAACCGCGGTAACTGGGGTTCGATCATATTGGTTCTGATCGTTAGCTACCCGCTTACACTATGGATGCTACCGGAAGGTAATCTAAACATCCGCGGCGTCGATTTCACGGCAATGGATGCTTACTGGGCGATCCTGCTTGGTTCGGTCGTAGGGGCGATTATGTCGATGGTAACCGAATACTACACCGCAATGGGTAAGCGTCCGGTTCAATCGATTGTAAACCAGTCGTCTACGGGTCATGCTACCAACATTATCGGCGGGCTTTCCGTAGGGATGGAGTCTACGGTGATCCCGACGTTGGTACTGGCGGCCGGTATTTTCCTGAGCTATGAAGTCGCCGGTCTGTACGGTGTGGCTATCGCTGCGGCAGGTATGATGGCTACCACAGCCATGCAGCTGGCCATCGACGCATTCGGCCCGATTGCCGATAATGCCGGTGGTATCGCCGAAATGGCGCATTTGCCCGAGGAAGTCCGTGGCCGTACCGACATCCTGGATGCAGTAGGTAACACCACCGCGGCAACCGGTAAAGGTTTCGCGATCGCTTCTGCTGCATTGACTTCCCTAGCGCTATTTGCAGCATTCTGCGGTGTGGCAGGCATCAACTCGATCGATATTTACAAAGCCAATGTGCTGGCGGGCCTCTTCGTAGGGGCCATGATACCATTTATCTTCTCGTCACTTGCCATCGCGGCGGTAGGACGTGCGGCCATGAAAATGGTAGAAGAAGTACGCCGCCAGTTCCGCGAGCTGCCAGGCATTATGGAAGGCACTACCAAGCCGGAATATGACAAATGCGTGGCGATTTCGACACAAGCTTCCATTAAAGAGATGATAGCCCCGGGCCTTATCGCGTTGCTCGTACCGGTGATCGTCGGTTTCCTTTTTGGACCCGAAGTATTGGGCGGCACGCTGGCAGGTGTAACTGTTTCTGGTGTATTAATGGGTATTTTCCAAAACAACGCCGGCGGCGCCTGGGACAATGCTAAAAAGTCGTTCGAGAAAGGCGTGGTGATAAACGGCGAGACTTTCTACAAAAAGTCGGAGCCGCACAAAGCGGCGGTAACCGGTGACACGGTAGGCGACCCGTTCAAAGACACCTCCGGGCCTTCGATGAACATCCTGATCAAACTCATGTCGATCGTATCGCTCGTCATCGCCCCGCACATCGGTACCGGCTCGCACGGTGCCGCGAGCGTGAAGGTCAACGATCAGGTGCAGGCCGTAACCGTCGCTGCGCAAGCGGACGACAAAGCGGAATCCGAAACACCGGTGGTACGGTTGGAAAGAAAAGGGGAGTAGTTTCTCTTCATAAGATATAACAAAGCCCGGCGGTGAGCCGGGCTTTGTTGGTTTATAGCTTTAAATGCCGTCAGGCATGTAACATTGGTAGCGAAATGCGGCAACAAGTGTTAATCAAATGCCCTCAACTCTTTGCTACTCTCGTGCTTTAATGCCGTTGGGACATCCGATTTGGTTTTGAGTATTAAGATTTTTATTTTAGATTAAAACTGACCATCATGGAAACGCTGATTATCGAAATAAAAAATCCCAAAGCCAGACGCCTTATTGACGACCTGGCAGATATGGGTTTGATATCTGTCAAAGAAGAGAAACGTCCGTGGAGCGAACGATGGGAAGAGCTGACAAAGACACTTCCTGATATCGATTCTATTACGGAAGAGGAAATTTTCGAAGAAATAAGGGCGGTCCGCACAAATCCTGATTCGCATTGACCAGAGTTGTAATTGATACAAATCTGTATGTCAGCGCGCTAATTAACGAAAATTCCAGGCGCCGTCTAGACCTGATCCGAAAGACGACTTCCTGCTCGCCTTGTGCCAGGATAGCGGTTCGGACTACCTGATTACCGGCAATAAACGCGATCTTTTGGACTTAAAGCGCTTCGGCAAAACCGAAATCCTTAGCCTCACCGAATTTATTGATTTGCATAAGCTCTAATGCACTTTGCTTTTCGGGTGATTTTACGGCCATATTGGATATATACAAAAACAGCCGAATTGTAACACCGGCAGAGCAGCGCGTTTTATTGCAGATTGATGAAATTATTGCACTTATTGAAACGCAGGAACTTAATGTGCTTCCTGGCCCGTTAACTTTGCATAGAGTGAATGTAAGTCCATGAGCCGTAAGCAATACTTCTTTATTATCCTGATCCTCGGATCGCTGGCGACCGTCAGTCCTTTCTCCATCGACATGTACCTGCCGGGCTTCCCGCGAATTGCTGCGGACCTGGGTACCACTATCGACAAAGTACAACTTTCGTTAACGAGCTATCTCATTGGTATTTGTATCGGGCAAGTACTTTACGGGCCGCTACTCGACCGCTTCGGCCGCAAGAAGCCGCTGTACGCCGGGCTGATCCTTTACGTGATCGCCTCGTTCGGCTGCGCATTGACGTCGTCGGTAGACGCGCTGATCGCCATGCGCTTTTTCCAGGCTATGGGAGGCTGTGTCGGCCTTGTAGCCTCGCAGGCGCTTGTGAGCGATCTTTTTCCGGCCGATAAACGTGCCGAAGTATTTTCGCTGATCACGCTGGTCATCGCCGTTTCGCCTATGATCGCCCCAACGGTGGGAGGTTATGTGACGGCCTCGATTGCCTGGTACTGGATTTTCGTGATCCTGGCCGGTATCGTGAGCCTCATTATTATGGCTATCTACTTCTTCCTGCCGACCGGCCGGAGTGCCGATAACACCGTTTCGCTTCGTCCCGAGGCGGTATTGGGCGGATACATCACCGTGATTTCGCAGCCCCAGTTTTTGATTTACACACTCGCGGGTGGTTTGGCTACGGCTGCGCCATTTGCCTATATTTCAGGCTCTTCGGATGTGTTCATGAACATCTATAAAGTCTCCGAGCAGCAATACGGCTGGATTTTCGCATTCCTGGCCGTTGCCATGATCGGCTCTACCCAGTTGAACCACTTTTTACTCAAAAAATACACCAGCGAGCAAATCATCCGCGTCACACTCGTTTACCAGAGCGTTGTAGGGCTGTTCCTGATCGTCGGTGTGTATAACAACTGGTTCGGGCTCTACTCGCTGATCGGGACGATGTTCGTTTTCCTCACCGGGCAGGGACTTACCGGTCCGAATGCCTCGGCGCTCTCGCTCGCACCTTTCCGCAAGCACACGGGTAGTGCGTCGGCGCTCATGGGTAGCTGGCGTATGGGCGCGGGAGCTGTTATTTCGGCCATCGTGAGTTTTCTGCACAACAATACCGCCATGCCGATGGTGGGCATGATGGCCTTCTGTGCCTTTGGTGGCCTGGTCATTCTCCACGCGGGCAATACCGTGGTACGCCACCGCGCCGCACGCCAGGACGTCGAGGACGAGGTTTCCGTACTTCTTTAAGGTAATGCCTTGATGGCGTTGAAAAGCATATCCATAAATGCGTCGCGGTCGATGTCGTAAGCTACCGTTGCATTGGGTTGCCTTTGGAGGGTATTGTAGAAATCCACCACCGTTGCGCCATAGGTAAGCTCTCCTTTCGTTTCTACGTCTACATAGCAGGATTTTGTCGTAAAAATGCCCGGGTTTATCAGCCAGGCAATGGCGCACGGATCATGCAAGGCCGCACCGCCATGCAACTCTACTCGGTTTTCACGGTAAAAAATGGAGAAGAAATCCATCATGTCGGCGGCTGCTTTGGCGGTCTGGTTGCCCAGCGACCGCAACAATTCGATATCTTTCTGAAAGACGAGCGCTTTGTGCGTCACATCGAGCCCGCACATGGTAATGGGTACTCCGGCTCTGAATACGATCGCGGCAGCTTCCGGATCTGCGTAGATATTAAATTCGGCGAGGGGAGTCATATTACCCCGGAATATACCGCCGCCCATCAGCGAAATGCGCTCGATTTTACTTTTGAGATGCGGGTAAGCGAGCAGGAACGTCGCGATGTTGGTCAGCGGGCCGGTCGGCACGATGGTAATGGGCGTTTCCGCTGCTGAAAGTATCGCGGCGATCCCTTCCACAGCGCTGATCGGCTGGGCCTGCATTACCGGCACGGGCAGCGATGGTCCGTCCAGGCCGGTCTCACCGTGAACGTAATCCGAAATTTCCAATTCCCTGAACAGCGGCTTGTCGGCTCCGTGGTACACCGGAATGTCCGTTGCGCCGATGAGCGTGAGCACTTTCAGCGCATTCTGCAAGGTTTTCGCCTGGGTCTGGTTACCTGCCGAAATGGTAACGGCTTTTATATCGAAACGTCCGCTCCCGTGCGCGAGCATGAGCATCAGCGCATCGTCAATGCCGGGGTCGCAATCTATGATGAC
This sequence comes from Dyadobacter sp. SG02, assembly GCF_900109045.1. Taxonomy (GTDB): domain Bacteria; phylum Bacteroidota; class Bacteroidia; order Cytophagales; family Spirosomataceae; genus Dyadobacter. The sequence goes on along the minus strand of NZ_FNYL01000012.1, from coordinate 123,511 downwards.
GGGTATTTTGGTCATGATTTAAAAAAGGATTCCAGTTCGTGATGATAAGGGGCCGAGCTTTGCGCGCCCATGCGTGTGACCGAGATTGCGGCCGCACGGCAGGCGTAGCGACTGGCCTGTTCCAGGGATGCCCCGTCGGCCAGGGCTTTTAATAATGCGCCATTGAAAACGTCTCCCGCAGCCGTGGAATCCACCGCTTCCACAACCGGCGCCGCGATAATGCCGGTAAAACTTTCGCTGGCGAGGTAAATGCCTTTGCTACCAAGGGTGATGATGACGTTCCGCACACCGTGTTCAATAAAATACTGTGCCGCTTTTTGAAGCGTCTCTTCACTTTCGACCGCAATGCCGGTAATAAGCTCAGTTTCCGTTTCATTGGGTGTGATGAGATAGAGGCCGTCTAGAAACCCGGGGCCGAGCTGCATGGCGGGGGCGGGGTTAAGGATCGCGCATACCTGCATTTCGGCACATTTAGCTAATGCCCAGCGGACGGTTTCTGCCGGAATTTCCAGTTGAAGAAGTGCCCATTCCACATTTTCAAATGCATGGGCGGGAATATGAGCCGGTTGTAAATCCATATTGGCGCCGGAGGCCACCACGATCTCGTTCTGTCCTTGCGCATTGACTGTAATGAGCGCAACACCCGAAGCCAGTTCGGCCGACTCGGTGATGAAACGCGTGTCGATGCCTTCCTTTTCGAAGCCTCCGAGTGCTTGTTTGCCGAAAATATCGTTGCCCGTTCTGGCCACAAAACGCACATCGGCGCCGAGCCTGGCGGCCGCCACAGCCTGGTTGGCGCCCTTTCCGCCAGGGTTCATCAGAAATGTGCCGCCCAACACCGTTTCGCCCGGTTTGGGGAAATGCTCTGTCTTGACAACCATGTCGGTATTGGAACTACCGATCACCAGCACTTTCTGTTTCATTTCCGTTTCGCGATTGATTGATTGACGCCGTGCCTCCCCGGCTGCGCGCAAATTAACGTGCCCCGGTTTGTATTCATAATGTGGAATAAAATAAAACTAAGCGAATAGTTTCATCTGCTGTCTAAATTTCTTAGCCATCTTGTAGAAGAATTTTAAAATATTTTTAGGGCCTAAAAAGCGCTTTTGTAGCATCCCTTTGGGCTATTTGCTTGATAATTACCGTACTTTTACCGAATAGTAATTAATTTGTAGTAGTAGTTGGTATGATTTTGTACCACATTATGTGACGGATTTATTTTATATTTGATGTAGAATTGGAAAATCTTATAACTATGTCTAGAATTTGTTCTATAATTCTATCTATGTTGTTTTTCTGGGGAGGAAGTCAGGGAGTTAGCGCACAAGACAACAGCGCGATCTCTACGAAGCGGGATTCCCCCATGGGTATTGTAAGTTTCGGAGCAGCAGTCACTTCCGGCGTGTTGGGAGAAGGCGGATTCATCGACGGGTACATAAAAAAGGCCGGCTCGGATGCTTTCATTTTCCCCGTAGGCGACAACGGCGCTTTCCGACCGTTTTCGGTCGGCTCAGACCAGGCCATCGGAGCGTACTACGGCGTCAACCCTGCTGTGGCCGTGACGAGTAATCCGACCGGCGGCGACTATGGTGTGTTACCGGCGGGAGGGCCGTTTAACACCAACAACCTCGGAGAAGGGCTTGCCGCGGTGAGCACCAGAGAGTACTGGGACATCAATGGCACATCGCCGACCCGCATTACACTCTCGTGGAATGGCAACAGCGCCGTAAATGCGCTGCTGAGCAACGGGGCGCTTTCCAAACTGACCATCGTCGGCTGGGACGGCAACAAATGGGTAAACCTGCCCGCGTCAGTCGATGACACTTCCCTTTTCGGGCAGGCCAGTACGGCCTCGTCCGGTTCGCTCACAACCCTGCTCGACATAGTGCCGGATGTGTATAATGTTTACACGCTGGGCGCATTGCGTGACGGAGCGCTACCCGTGGAACTGGTGAGTTTCACAGGTGCGGCACGGGAGCGCGCGAGCTACCTCGAATGGGTTACGTCCGAAGAGGTCAACAGCAGCCATTTCGAAATAGAACGCAGCGACGACGCGAAATCGTGGCGGCAGATCGGAAGCGTGGATGCCCGCGGAGAGGGCATTGCTACGCCGGCAACGTCTGTGCAATACAGTTTTACGGACGAAACGCCCGTCGGCGGTAACAATTTCTACCGGCTCAAAATGGTTGACCGCGATGAGACTTTCGCTTACAGCCGCATTGTAAACATAGCCATGGATGGCCAGCCCGACTGGGCCGTGTATCCTAATCCGGTGGCCGACAAGCTGTTCTTTTCTTCCTATATCAAACAAAACCTTGCTTCTGCACGGCTTACGGACGCGGTCGGTCGCACTATGTACGCATCGCACGGAGAATCCGGCGAAGGTATCGACGTGAGCCGCATGCCCCCAGGCCTTTATTTACTGAAATTCTCCTTTACCGATGGGTTGTCAAAATCATATAAAGTGCTGATCAACAGATGATCATGTGTTCAACCGGACGGAAATATTAATTCAATGACTTATGGCTTATCTTGATCCTTATACAGTACCACTCACGGCCAACAAGGCAGCACACTTACTCAGAAGAGCTACCGTTGGCCCCACACGGGCGGAAATCACCGCATTTACCGGCCTCAACCCGGGTACCGCGGTAGACCAGCTGTTTGCAAACGTCACCTATACGGCATCGCCGGCGCCGCCCATCGACCTTACACCTACGAGCCCCAATTACCAGAAGCCGCTTCTGAGTTACCCGTTCATCGCTGCCAAAAGCGGGGAACACAGCGTGCATTTGCGCTACTGGTGGGTGGGGTTGATGATGCTCCAAAACGGTAAGCCCTCGGTATTGGAGAAGCTGACGGCTTTCTGGCAAAACCATTTCGTGGTTTCACAGAACGTCATGGCCGATTACCGCTACATGTACCGTTACCTCAAATTCCTGCGCGACAACAGCCTGGGCAATTTCAAGACGATGACGGTCGGGATTACCAAAGACCCGGCGATGCTTGTTTATCAGAACGGGCATGGTAACATGAAAGAGAATCCTAACGAAAACTACGCGAGGGAGTTGCAGGAGCTCTTCACGGTGGGGCAGCAAGACTTTTACGGTAACCTTAACTATACGGAGGAAGACGTGAAAGCGGCGTCGAGAGTGCTGACGGGCTGGATAGTTACCAACTACTACATGAGTGGGACGACCGATTTTACCGCGAATTTCCACCGGAACTACCACGACCCTTCCAACAAAACCTTTTCGGCCAAGTATGGCGGTACTACCATCCAGGGCCGGTCCGACGATACGGCCGGGGATGTCGAGATTAACGAGCTGATCGATATGCTGCTGAGGCATCCCGAAACGCCGAAACATATTTGCCGGAAACTGTACCGGTGGTATGTCAACCAGAATGTGACGCAGGACATCGAAAACAATGTGATTGTGCCGCTGGCGGCTTTTTTTGCGAGCCCGGAGAACAATTACAATATCAAACCGGTGTTGGAAAAGCTGCTCAAAAGCGAGATATTTTTCAGTGACCAGAATGTCGGCGCGATTATTAAATCGCCGATGGAATACCTTTTGGGCATGGGGCGGTTTTTCGAACAGCCCGTGCCGGATATGATGAGCGATACGTCAGGTTTCTACAACTACATCCGTTTTTTCCTCTGGGGAATGGGTGGTATGAACCTCGAACTCCTCACGCAGCCACTGGTGTTTGGTTATCCGCCTTATTATCAGGTAGGTTATTCCAAAAACTGGATCAACGGTTCGACGATCACCGCGCGCCGCGGCAATAGCGATTCGATCATTTTTCCGAACCTGGTGATCAAGCCGGGTTATACGCTGGGACTCGATTTCCTGGCCTGGATCAGGCAGTTACAGCCCAATTTCCCGGACAGCGGGGGAACCCCGGCCCTTACGCCGGAAGAAGTACTGGCTGCATTTTCCAAAAACCTGTTTGCGATCGACCTTACGGAAACACAAAAAACCTACCTCATCGATGTGGTCTTCATGAGAAATCTGCCGAAGATCGAGTGGCGCTACGAGCTCAATGCGTACCGCTTCAACCAGGCAAATACCAACGCCGCGAATGCCGTAAGAAACAGATGTGCCAACCTGATGCGGTATATGATCAGAATGGCCGAGTATGAGGTGTTTTAATTAGAAATTGTATGAAAAGAAGAGACTTTCTGGCATCAGCCTCAGCCATGACGTTACCTGTAATGGTCAACGGATTTGGTATAACCAGCCTCAGCAACCGTTCGTCCCTCGTGCAGGCGCTCATGGGTACGGCCGCGGCGGCTACCGATAGGGTACTAGTGATCATTTACCTCAATGGGGGCAACGACGGGCTCAATACGGTGATCCCGCTTCAATATTACTCCAAATACCAGAGTATCCGGAGCAACATCGCCATCCCGCAGGCCAAAGTATTGACGCTTTCGGGCATGGCGGAGGCGGGTTTGCACCCGTCGATGATCGGTATGCGCGAAATGTATAACCAGGGGCGGCTCGCGATCGTCAATTCGGTATCGTATCCGAACCCCAACCAATCGCACCACCGGTCGTCCGACATCTGGATGACGGCTACGGATGCGAACCAGTATTCGAATAGCGGATGGGCGGGACGTTACCTCAACAATCGTTTCCCGGGTTATCCCCAAAATTACCCGAACGACACGATGAAGGACCCGCTGGCCTTGCAGATCGGCGTGCTCAACTCGACGAGTCTGCTGGGGCCGCAAAGCCCGATGAATATTTCGGTGGAGAATATCAACAACTTCTATGCGCTGCTCAACGGCGGGCAGGGGATGTCGTCCAACGACTTACCGTGCTGCGACGCCGGTGAGATGATCAAGCACGTGCGGCAGCAGCAAGTTCTTTCTACCGGATATTCGGGGCAGATCAAAAAAGCTTACGATACCGGTACGACGATGGCGACCTATCCGACGGCCGGTACTACTACCGAGCTTTCGGAACAGCTTAAAATTGTGGCAAAACTCATCCATGGCGGCTTGCAAACGAAGATCTACTTCGTGGAGCTTGGCGGGTTCGATACCCACGGCGACCAGGTGACGGCGAGCGATACGACCATCGGCACGCATGCCACGTTGCTCAGACGCCTTTCCGAAGCCGTGTCCGCATTCCAGAACGACCTGGTCCTCCAAGGGACCGCCGACCGCGTGGTAGGTATGACCTTCTCGGATTTCGGACGACGCGCCAATTCCAATGCATCGCGGGGTACCGACCACGGCGTTGCGGCGCCCATGTTTGTATTTGGTACGGGTATCAAACGACAGATGGTAGGTGTGGTACCCGACCTCAACAACGACCTCGAACCGCCTACCAGCACCACGACCAATCCGAACCAGGAGGTGAAAATGCAGGTCGATTTCAGGAGGGTGTATTCGGATATCCTGCGCGACTGGTTCGGGGCAGAAAGCTCCGTTACCGACTCATTACTTTTCAGGAATTTCAAAACGACTTCATTGTTTTCGAATACGATCGAAACGACCGCTTCGGGAGCGTGGCTCGACCGCTCGATATGGTCGGCCGGACGTCCGCCGGGTGCGGGCGACTACGTGCGGGTGAACCCGGGCCATGTGGTGGCGGTCGGCCAGAATATCACTGTCCGCAACATCCAGGTAGAGGGCGGAGGAGAGCTGAATATCCTCGGAAACTATACGATTAATACCACGGGGTAAGCAGGAAACTTGCCTGTCGCCTTGTTGAAAGTGCCGGAGAACTTTGATTTCTTCCGGCACTTTTTGTTTACTTTACAGATTCTCAACTACCATCATTCATGAAAAAACTGGTTTATTACGCATTTGTCGCGACGGTGCTGCTCATTCAGGCCTGTCAGAAAAAATCAGAAAAAGCAGAAAGCACTATGCCACCGATTAGTGAAGTATTTGCCCGCTACTACGAAGAAAGGCTTCCCCTTTACCCGCTGGAAGCGACTATGAACGGCGATAACCGCTACAACGACAAGATGTCGGACGATCTCTCGCAGGCGGGCAAGTCGCGCATGACCGCTTTTTACAGGAAATACCAGGACGAACTCGCCAAATACGACCGCGGAAAGCTCACGGAAGAAGAAAAAGTGAGCTGGGACCTGATTGAATGGGAATGCAGCATTAACCTGGAAGGCCTCAAATACCCGGTGGAACTGATGCCGATCAACCAGATTTTCTCGACACACCTGATGATCGGGCAAATGGCGAGTGGAAGCAGCTTGCAGCCGTTCAAGACCGTGAAGGATTACGATAACTGGCTGAAACGCGTGGACGGTTTCGTCGTGTGGTGCGATACGGCGGTCGTGAATATGCGCAAGGGGATAAAGCTTGGTTACGTTTTGCCTGCGCCGCTGATTAACAAGGTGATCCCGCAGTTCGCCGATATGGATCACGGGCCTGTGAAAGAACACCTCTTTTATTCCCCTGTCAAAAATTTTCCGAAAGACTTTTCCGACGAGGACAAAGCAAGGCTTGAAAAGGAATATGCGGCAATGGTGGAATCGAAAATCATTCCGACGTTCGAAAAAATGCATGCTTTTATGCAAAAGGAATACCTCCCCGCAGGCCGGATGACCGATGGTTTTTCGGCGCTTCCTAATGGTAAGGCTTTGTATAATTACTTTATCAAATACTACACTACCACCGAGCTGACGGCGGAAGAAATCCACCAGACCGGATTGAAGGAAGTAGCGCGGATTTCGGCGGAAATGGAGAAGGTGAAGGCGCAGGTAGGTTACCAGGGCGACCTCAAATCGTTTTTCAATGCGGTGAGGGCCAACAAGAAGCTGATGCCATTTACCAAGGCCGAACAGGTGATCACGCATTTCAACGAGATCCACGAGCGGATGAAACCTAACCTCACGAAGCTTTTCGAACTCACCCCGAAAACGCCTTTCGAAGTGCGCAGGACGGAGGCATTCCGCGAAGCATCGGCGTCTGCCGAATACAATCCGGGTTTGCCTGACGGCTCACGTCCGGGGATTTTTTATGTGCCGGTGCCGGATGCCAAAGAATATAATATCGTTTCAGATGAAAGCCTTTTCCTGCACGAAGCCATACCAGGGCACCATTACCAGATTTCATTACAACAGGAAAATACGGCGTTGCCGGAATTTCGTAAAAACCTTTGGTACAGCGCTTATGGCGAAGGTTGGGCATTGTATACCGAGTCGCTGGGCAAGGAACTGGGGCTTTATACCGACCCTTACCAATATTTCGGCATGCTGAGCGCCGAAATGCACCGGGCGATCCGTTTGGTAGTCGACACCGGCCTGCATTCCAAGGGCTGGACGCGCGATCAGGCCATCAAATATTCGCTGGATCACGAAGCTGAATCGGAGGAGAGCATTACCGCGGAAGTGGAGCGTTATATGGCCGGTGCCGGGCAGGCATTGTCGTACAAAATCGGTCAGTTGAAAATCAGGGAATTGCGTTCCAAAGCGGAGAAGGAAATGGGTACAAAATTCGATATCCGCGCATTCCACAAGTTGGTGTTGGAATCGGGCTGCGTACCGCTGAAACTGCTCGAAGATAAAGCCAATGCCTGGATACAGGCTGGTAAATAATTAAGTTTAAAGAGCAATGCCGGCAACGGCGTTGCTCTTTTCGTATTCCCTCACTTTTTGCCTTTTTGAACGACGACGTTGCTTACCCGCGCTTCTTCGAGCACGTCGGGGTTGTGCGAACATATAAACAGCCCTACCAACACCTTGCTTCCGAAATTGGACATTTCGTGGGTGCCTATTAATTGCAGCGGCTTGCCCTTCGCCGCCCCGCGCATCATGTAAGTGCTGCCCTCGCGGCTTACTTCGATGGTTTGAATGGTTTTTTCCTTACTGAAAATCTCGTCTTCCGGGTCGCGCATTTTATCCCCTTTCTTCACGCGCCATTGCAGCACGGTGAGCCCGTCGCCGTGAATGACCGCGCTCAGGTGCGAGGCATTGTCGTCGGTCGATTCCCGGACCATCCAGCCCACTTTCCGATGGCCGTCCTGGCCCTTTCCAACGAATTCGAAGTCGGCGGAAACGGTGAAATCCCCATCCATTTCGCGGAAGAGGTACTGGAACTCGTCGCGATCGAACCAGATGTTGTAGCCCCCGCCTTTCATCGTGTAGGTCTTTGTGGACGGGTCGTAAGCCGAAGAACCTGTCAACTTGGGGTTGCCGATGTCCTTTCCTGCCTCAAAAAGGCCTATTTTGGCCGGAGCGAAGCTTGCCAACACAATAATTGTCAGTAGAATAGGTAAAAAAGTTCTTTGCTTCATAGGAGAAAATAAATGGAATAGGAACAGTATAGCACAGGACAGTTGTTAGTGCTTAATTGGCATTATTGCTTCAATAAATGTACATTTTTTTAGTTAAGTTTATATACTAACTAAAAAGTGTGATTGATGAACCTGAACCCAAGATGATGAATTTGAGGACCAGTTTTTTGCTGCTGACCGGGGCGGTGGTCACTGCTTTGAGCTTCCAGTCTTGTAACAACAACCCCGGAAGCCCTGCTGAGGAGAAACTGCCCGAGCAGGTGAGTTACAATTTCGACATTCGGCCCATTCTTTCCGACAAATGCCTGGCCTGCCACGGTCCCGACGCGAACAAGCGGGAAGCGGGCCTGCGCCTGGACGATCCCAAAAGTGCATTCGCTGCATTGAAGGACAATCCCAAAGCCCATGCGCTGATAGCCGGCAAGCCCGATCAATCGGCGGTGTACCTGCGCATTACGACGGAGGATACGACACTCCGCATGCCACCGCCTGCATCCAACCTCAAACTGTCGGAGCGGGAGATCGACCTGATCGGCAAATGGATCAAACAGGGGGCGAAATACGAAAAGCACTGGGCATTTGTAGCGCCCAAAAAGCCGAAACTGCCCGAGGTGGAGCACAAGGATTGGGCCAGAAACGATATCGACTATTTCATTCTCGAAAAGCAGGAACAGAAAGGTCTCGAACCGAGCGCCGAAGCGGATAAGGAACGCTTGCTGAAACGCCTGAGCCTCGATTTGAACGGCCTGCCGCCAAGCTTGCAGTTGATGGACGAGTTCATGGCCGATAACAGCCCGAATGCGTACGAAAAAGTAGTAGATAAGCTGCTCGCCAACCCCACTTACGGGGAAAAAATGGCGATCCACTGGCTCGACCTCGCCCGCTATGCCGACTCGCACGGCTACCAGGACGACGGCTACCGTACCCAATGGCCCTGGCGCGACTGGGTGATCCACGCCTTTAATAAAAACATGCATTACAACGATTTCGTGACCTGGCAAATGGCTGGTGACCTGCTTCCCAATTCTTCGAAGGAGCAGCTTCTGGCAACAGGTTTCAACCGCAACCACAAAATCACCGAAGAGGGCGGCGTGATCCCCGAGGAATACCGCATTATGTACGTGACCGATCGTAACGACCTGTTCGGTAAGGGGTTATTGGGTGTAACGCTCGAATGCGCGCATTGCCACGACCATAAATACGACCCGTTCTCGCAAAAGGAATATTACCAGATGTTCGCATTCTTCAATAATGTGAATGAGGTGGGTATCGAATCGGTGATCGGCGGGCCGGAGACTTATGCAAAGAAACCGCTGATGGAAATCAGTAACGACGAGGTCAAGAACATCCTGACATTTATTAACAAGCCGGACACCAACCGGCTCATCGTGTCGGTCATGGGCGATCTGGACACGCTGCGAAAAACTTATGTCCTCAAACGAGGTGCATATGACGCGCTCGGCGAGGAAGTGCAGGCCGGTACGCCAACCGCTATCCTGCCATTTGATCAAAAATATCCTAAAAACAGGCTGGGGCTTTCGCAATGGCTGTTTGATAAGCGCAATCCGCTGACCGCCAGGGTGTATGTTAATATCCTGTGGCAGGAATTCTTTGGAAGGGGCATTGTAAAAACCTCCGGTGATTTCGGTATGCAAGGCGAGCTGCCTACGCACCCGAAACTGCTCGACTGGCTGGCCGTGGATTTCATGGAGCACAACTGGGATATCAAACGGTTTGTGAAGCAAATGGTAATGTCGGCTACCTACCGGCAATCGGCGGTGGTGACGAAGGAGCACCTCGCACGCGACCCGGATAATGTGTACCTCGCGCGCGGATCGCGCTACCGCATACACGCGGAATTTGTGAAAGACCTTGTGCTCGCGAGCAGCGGCTTGCTCAACCGCACCATCGGAGGCCCGAGCGTGAAGCCGTACCAGCCCGCCGGACTTTGGGAAGGCGCCACTTCGGGGCGTGGGTTGCTATCGGTATACAATCAGGACCACGGAGCAAGTTTGTACCGCCGCGGCATGTACACGCTCATCAAACGCACCGTTCCACCGCCTACGATGGCGATTTTTGACGCCAGTAACCGCGATTTATGCGAGGTAAGGCGCCTGAAAACCAATACACCGTTGCAGGCACTAGTGATGATGAACGACCCGACGGTGCTGGAAGCCTCGCGCGTGCTCGCCGGAAGGCTTTTGCAGGAAAAGACCAGTACCGAAGCCAGGATTACGAAGGCATTCAGGCAGATCGTCTGCCGTACCCCGAGCCAGAAGGAACTGGAAGTCCTCACAGGCTATTATGCGAAGGAATTGAAGGAAATCCAGCCCCAAAAGGCCGATAAGATGGTCATGGTAGGGGAGTACCCACTGACCAAAAACGTGGACAAAAAAGCGCAGGCAGCATTGATGCGCGTCATTTCCACGATTTACAATCTCGAAGAAACCATTACAAAATCATAAACCAAAGCCGGCATGAACGGCGACGGATGACTATGGAAAAGGAAATCATTGAACACGGATTCAGTTTCAACAGGCGGCGGTTCCTCTCCACGATGAGTCTCGGGATCGGAAGCGTGGCATTAGGCTCGCTGCTCATGCCCGACCTGCTGAAAGGCGGTGGATTGGAAGAAGAAGGCCTGGCGCCCGGAATCCCGCATTTCGCACCCAAAGCCAAGCGGGTAATCTATTTATTCCAAAATGGCGCCCCTTCGCAGCAGGAGCTCTTTGATTACAAACCGAAGCTCCGCGAAATGTTCGGCCAGGAAATACCGCCTTCCGTGCGTGGTACGCAGCGGCTTACCGGTATGACGGCCAATCAGGCGTCATTCCCGCTCGTGGGGTCTTTCGTGGATTTTAAACAATACGGCCAGTCGCAGGCGTGGGTGAGCAACCTCATGCCCTATACTTCCAAAATCGTGGACGACCTGTGCTTTGTCCGCTCGATGTACACCGAGGCGATCAACCACGATCCCGCATTGACATTTCTGCAAACCGGCTCGCAGCAAGGCAACCGGCCCAGTATGGGTTCCTGGCTGAGTTACGGCCTTGGTAATGAGAACAAAAACCTGCCGAATTTCACAGTATTGCTCTCCCGCGGCGTGGGTAACGGGCAAGGGGTGTATTCCAAATTATGGTCCAACGGTTTCCTCGATTCGGTACACCAGGGCGTGCAGTTCAGCAAGGGCGAAGACCCCGTGCTTTACCTGCGCGATCCCGACGGAATGGACCGGAAAGAGCGCCGCGATATGCTCGACAAACTTTCGGAACTGAATGACCTGTCGTATCAGGAATTCGGCGATCCGGAGATTGCGGCGAAAATCAAGCAATATGAAATGGCTTACCGCATGCAAACTGCCGTGCCCGAGGTCATGGATTTGTCTAAGGAGTCCGATGATATTATCAAACTGTACGGTCCCGAATGCCTCGTGCCGGGTACGTACGCGGCCAACTGCCTGCTCGCACGGAAACTCTCCGAAAACGGCGTGCGGTTTGTGCAGCTCTATCACCAGGGCTGGGACCAGCACGGTAACCTGCCATTTGAAATCACCAAACAGGCCATGGACGTCGACCAGGCATCCGCTGCATTGGTGACGGATCTGAAACAGAGAGGATTATTGGATGAAACGCTCGTGATATGGGGCGGCGAGTTCGGTCGGACGAGCTACACGCAGGGCAAGCTGACCCCTGAAAACTACGGTCGCGACCACCACCCGCGTTGCTTCACGATCTGGATGGCTGGCGGCGGTATCAAACCCGGCATCGTATACGGCGAAACCGACGAGCTTGGCTACAACATTGCCAAAGACCCGGTGCATGTGCACGATTTCCAGGCTACGGTCCTGCATCAGCTCGGCCTGAATCACGAGAAGTTGATATTCAAGCATTTGGGGCGCCGCTACCGGCTCACGGATGTTTCGGGCAAGGTGGTCCGCGATATTATCAGCTGATTTTTTGAGAGTTGTTTCATTGGTCAATTTTTGGTGGAATTTTAAATGCATTTGAAACTCAGGGTTTTCGCGGAACAGTTACTGGTTGCTTCCAACATTTTCATACTGTTTTTACTGCTCTTCGAAGGCAAACTCGTGATCCCGGCGTGGCTGCAAACCATCGGCCGGATGCACCCGCTCATCCTGCATTTCCCGATCGTGATCCTGCTGCTGGCGATGCTGCTGGAATTCTTCCGTTTCAGACCGGAATATGCGGGCAATGCGTTTTACCGCAACTTTCTGCAAGGCTTGCTGCTCATAGGCGCGCTTTTCGCGGCTGTGACGGTGATCATGGGCCTGTTTTTGTCGCGGGAGGAAGGCTATGAAGGCGCTACGCTCACCTACCACAAATGGACAGGCGCGGGCATTTTCTTTTTCGCATCGATGATCTACTGGGTTCGGAATGCCCGGTGGTACAAATCGGTCACAGCGAAGGCAGGTGCATTGCTGACGGTGGTAGCGCTCGTGCTCACCGGGCATTACGGAGCCGCGCTCACGCATGGGAGCAATTTCATATGGGAGCCCATTTCGAGTAAAAAGGAAATAGCGGAAGTGCCATTGGAGAAGGCGGTTGTTTATACTAATGTAATCCGCCCGATTCTTGAACAGAAATGTACAAGCTGCCATAACCCCGACAAACTTAAAGGTGAGCTCATCCTGACCGACCCGCAATCGATCATGAAGGGCGGGAAATCGGGCAAGTTGCTGGTACCCGGCAATCCGCAAATGAGCCTGCTGCTGCAACGGGTGCATTTACCGATGGAAGAGAAAAAGCATATGCCGCCATCCGGAAAGGCGCAGCTTACCTTGCAGGAAATCTCGCTGCTCACATTATGGGTGAAACAGAAAGCGGATTTTAATAAAAAACTGACCGATTTGCCTGCCTCTGATTCCCTCCGAATGCTGGCCACGGCATTCCTGCAACCGCAGTCTCACGAGGAGGAATACGATTTCCCGGCTGCCGACGAGGACAAGGTCAAAGCTTTGAATACCGACTACCGGACGATTCTGCCGCTCGCACGCGAATCACCCGCATTGGCGGTGAACATCTACAATGCATCAGCCTATAATGTGGGCCAGCTTGACGAGCTCGGTGACATTCGCAAGCAGGTTATTTCATTGAATTTGAATAAAATGCCTGTCAAAGATGCCGATTTGAAAAGCGTCTCCAAATTTGAAAACCTCCGCAAGCTCGACCTGAATTTCACGGACGTCAGCGCGGCGGGTTTGAAGGAACTGGCAGGGTTGAAGCATTTGCAAAACCTCACATTATCGGGTACCAAACTCGGCCTGAACGATTTGAAAGGGCTGCTGCCGCAATTGAAAAGTGTGAAAACGGTGGCCGTTTGGGATACGAAGCTATCTGCCGCAGATGTGCAGCAATTGCAGCAGGCCAACAAAGCCATGACCATCATCGGAGGTTTCAAAGACGATGGCAAGAACCCGTTGAAACTCAATCCGCCGCAAATGAAGAACGCCTCGCCGATTTTCGCGCAGTCACTCGTGGTGGACATTCAGCACCCGATCAAGGGCGTCGATGTGCGTTTCACGATGGACGGCTCGGAGCCGGATAGCATCAAATCTCCATTGCTAGACCATAAAACGGTGATCAACGGCAATACGAGCATCCGCGCCAAGGCCTATAAGAATGGCTGGTATGGCAGCGATATGATTACTTTCGATTACTACAAAAGCGCCTACCAACCGGATAGCGGCACATTACTCGCTCCATTAAACCGGGTGCACCAGGCCGAGGGCGTGAAGACGTTCTTTGATCATAAACTGGGTGTTATCGGTGCCAACAATCCTGCCTGGGCCAATAACTGGGCGGGGGTCAGAGACAACGACATGGCATTTGTGTCGGAATTCAAGAAGCCTGTAATGCTGTCGTCGCTGGGCGTGCGCTACATGGTGGAGGAGGATACAGGCATTTTTCCGCCGGAGCTTGTCGAAATATGGGGCGGTACCACGCGCGATAATATGAAACTGCTCACGAAGTTCAAGGCGCCGATGCCGGTGAAAGGGGAGAGGGCGTCGCTGCAAAGTGTGGCGGGATCGTTTAAACCGCAGCAGGTGTCCTACATTAAAATAGTAGCTAAGCCGCTCAGCAAAATACCAGCGTGGCACCGCAGCAAAGACAAGCGCGCATTGCTGCTTGTCGACGAAATGTTTTTGAATTAATTACGCTTTGCCGAGCCTGCGCCACATTTCCGCGCAGGCGCGAGCATTGTGGTAGGGGCATTTCCAGAAGTTGATCTTATCGCCCTTCACCGGCGTACCGTCCTCTTTTACAGTACCAAACCATTCGCCCCGCTCGTGGTCGACGAACTCGTTGACGATGTAATCCCAGCTTTTTTCGGCTTTGGTTTTAAACTGAGGGTCTTTCGTGAGTTGATATGCATTATAAAAGCCCACGAGCTGCTCCGCTGCCACCCACCAGCTACGGTCGGTCTGGGTATGTTTCGTTTCCGGGTCGTATTCGTAGTTCAACGCGCCGTCCGGCCCTAGGCCTTTGGAAGCCGTAGTCGCCATGGCGATGGATTTCTTTTTCATCCGGGCGATCAGCTTCTCGTCGTGCAATATCTCCGCCGTTTCAAAAAGCAGCCACGAGGCCTCGATGTCGTGCCCAAATGAGACGATATTGTCCTTGGCTTTCCACTTTTCATCGAAAAACAGCTGCATGGTTTCTGTTTTCGGGTTCACAATGTGCGTGATGATGACGTCGAGCATTCCGGCAGTTTGTTTTTTGAGCTTCGCATCGGGCCATACGCTGTACAGGTTGGTATAGGCTTCTACCAGGTGCAAATGCGTGTTCATGCTCTTGATCCACGGACTTTTGCTCAAAATATAATCGTCCGTCGCCGACCAGTCGCGCGCAAATGCCTCACGGTAACCGCCATTAACCGGATCGAATGCGTACTTTTCAATCACTTCAAAAAGGGATTGGGCTTTTTCCAACGCAGGTTTGAAATGCGTAACGCGGTAATACTCGGCCAGTCCGTACATCGCAAACGCATTGCCGTAAATCTGCTTTTTGGTTTCCAATGGCGAGCCATCCGCATTCACCGACCAATACACGCCGCCATGCTCGGCATCGAAGAAGTTTTTGACCAATTGCTGGTAAGCACGGTCTGCGAGCGTAAGGTATTTAGCTTCTTTCAACAACCGGTGCGCCAGCGAAAACGTCCACAAAAGCCGTCCCGTCAGCACTACCGACCGCGCCGAATCCTTCACCGGCTGGTTTTCATAATTAACCCTTCCATAAAACCCGCCCCTCTCGGGATCCGGCCCGTATTTTTCCCAATAATCGAGAATCGCAATAAACTCTTTCTTAAATGCTTCGGGCGTAAATGCGGCCATGGTTCCGGGTTGGTTTTTTCAGGGAAAAGCAAGGCTTGGCGCATTCATACTTGTTGGTCAATCGCTAAGCGGGCTTTGTCGCTAACCGTTCTTTGTCTAGCAGTGATTGCAGCAATTTGTCCGAGGTCACAAACACATCGGCCGTGCCTTTAAGCGCTACTGCCGTGGCCAGTTGTATGCTATCCGCAGATCGCAGACCGTCCATGCCGTACGCATTCAGCACTAATCATTTCGTCTTTCGGAGATAATTTCGTCGGACAGAGAACCTTTGAGGTTTTTCAATAGCTGCCGGCTTTTGTCGAAAGAAAAGTCGCTCCATAGAAGCGTATTTTCATCTGTCTTAGCGGGCGGAGCAACTTCGATTTCAGGAAATGCGACGATCACTTTTGATGGGGATGCGATGCGACGATTTGAATCCAACTGGATTCACCCGTTTTGATCAGTGCCTTTAGTTTCAAGCATAGCGGTATATAGCATTAAGTTGAAATATAAGATATGGATTTCCCGTGAAAGGGACCAGCATTATCCCCATACCCGACTTAATCCTGCACCACCACTTTGAATACTTCTTCTCCCACACTTAAAAAGTATAAGCCGCTCTGCAAATGGCTGGTATCAATGCCGTTGGCAGGGAGGACGGATGATTCCATGACGGTAAGGCCGGTCTGGTCTTTGAGATTGAAAGGCTGGGCGGTGTTGGGAGTCTTTACGTTAAGCCGGCCGCGGACGGGATTGGGGTAAATGGTCGATGCGAGATGCCCCTCCTTGATCGCGATCAGGCTTGAATATTCGAATTGTCCGTCGTGGTCGAGCTGTTTGAGGCGGTAGTAGGTAATGGGGCTCGCAGGCGCACGGTCGGTGAATGCGTACGTACGTAGACTTTTCCCATCCTCGCTGCCCGTCACGAAGCCAATCGTTTCGAACTGCCTGGCGTTGTGGCTCCGCTGAATCTCAAACCCCTTGTTATTGGTTTCCGAGGTTGTTTCCCAAATGAGTTTGTTGCCTTCCGGCGTGCGAAGGCCGCGGAAGGAAAGCAGCGTCACCGGGAGTATTTCCTGGCAAAGGGGTGTTTCCCTGACTTCTTCCACAGAATTGCAGCCGGTACCGTTATTCCCGATGGCGAGCGCTTTGTCGTGTATGGCCATGCACACACTCGGAACGGCACATTGCGTTAGTAGTGGCGAGCCCGCGAGGATTAAATTGCTAAAATGAACATTTTCGAAACCTTCCAGGCTAACTAATGCGGCATTCCCCGTTGCTTCCAGGTAGAGATTTTCCAAGTTACCCAATCCTTTGAAACTCGTTATCTGTGTGTCTACCACCCTGATATATGATAAAGCCGTTGTCAGGGATTCCAGGCCTTCTAAACTGGTAAAAGAGGGTCCCGAAATAATCAACATGTCTACAAATTTCAGCGAATCGAAACCTTTCAGGTTCGGCACATTGGTATTTGGAAAAAAAACCAGCCAGGACGAAATTGTATCCACCTTGTTGAGTCCCTGCAAGCTGCCGAAGGTTCCCCAAAAATCCGCAGCACCCAGTTTTGTAACGTTATCGAGGCCTTTGAAATCATCGATGTGCATGCCTTGGGCGACGAGGAATCCCCCGAGCTCGGTCAGTCCTTGCAACCCGTCAAAGTTTTTGATGTTTGGGTTGGGTGCAGAGAGCGAAACATATCCCAATTTTTCGAGAGAAGTCAATGGCTTGAAATCCGCGATGGTGGTGTTCGTCAGATGAAGCGAGGTTAAATTTTTGACATTTTGTAACCCTGAAAGCGAATTGATGGCAGGGCAGTTCGAAACAGTGATGCCAGCCGACTCAAGCGATTCGAGCCCGGCGAAATTTGTAAGCAACGGATTGTTGGTTAACTGAAACCCCATGGTCGATTTCAGGTTGGACAGCCCGCTCATATTCGTTAGCAACGGATTGTTGATGATCCACAGGCTTCGGTCGATTTGCTGAATGTTCGTTAACCCATTCAGATCGACAATATCCGCGCCTTCCACGCGAATATCGCCCAAAACCTGGGTACAACCCGGATAGGTGGTTGAAAAGGCATTCACCTGTGCCTGCGAGCTTAATGTGATGGTGTTGTTAAGCGATCCGCAGGTCTGCGCCAAGGCTGGCATGCGCAGCAGTAGCAATGCGAAGGCGAGTAATAGTAAACGTCTTTTCATGGTTATAGGAATATATTGAAGAGAACTGTTCGTAACGCTAATTCAAGTTACAAAATCTTCAAAATATTCCTATAACTTATTGATTTATTGATAATAATGCGAAATTGGCATATCAGTCACCCTGGTTTTCTTCCTGGCTCTCGTGGTTGTCGCCACCGAGGCTGTAATAGTTGTTTTCCTCGTCTTCCCGGCCGATTTCCTCGTCTTCATCATCGTATTCCGAGCCAGGCACGTCGAGATCGTCGCCGGTGAGGTCGTCTTCGAACGATTTTTCGTTCCAGTCATCGGCGTCAATGTCCAGTTCGCGCTTCACGCGGGATATGTCCTCGGGATCTATGTCCGGGTCGATAAGGCCCTGGCGGAAAATATCTTCATCCGCCGGATAATTACCGGGAAGGTCATCATCATATAATTCGTCGTCTTGATCATTTGGGGCCATAGCTGTAATGGTTAAATGGTACTAAAATTGGGTTGTTGTTACTCCGGCTTTCGGGTATTGGTTAAAAAAGCGTTCCCGTACGCTTTTACCTAAAATAATTGTTTTCACCCAATTTTACGATTGCATGCAAAGAAATTTAATCCGGTCGGCCGGCGCCTTGTCGGTACTCGCGGCTGCCACCCTGGCAGCGGCTACCGTACTGGTCGGTTACCGTAGCGAAACCCTCGAAAAATCAGCCCTCTACACGCCTGTTGATGCCAAAGAACTGAAACTGCCCGCAGGCTTTTCGGCCAAAATACTGGCTACCGACCTCGGCGCTACCCGGCATATGGTGGTGGGTAAAAACGGCGACATGTATGTAAAGCTTTCCAAACTCAAAGACGGCAAGGGCCTTTACCTCCTGCGCGATACCAATGGAGACGGCGCGATCGACGAGCAAAAACTTTTCGGCGATTACCCCGGTACCGGCATCGCGATCAAGGATGGCTTTTTGTACAGCTCTTCGAATAAAGGCGTTTTCAGATATAAGCTGAACGAAAAGGACGAAATCATCGATTTTGATAAACCCGAGAGCATTATCAGCGGGCTAACCGACCACGGCCGCGACAACGCAAAGCCGCTTGCCCTGGATAACAAAGGGAATCTTTACGTAACGGTGGGTTCCTATAACGACAACTGCCGCGCGGCAAACTCGGCCAAAGGTATGTCGCCCTGCTCGATCCTCGATTCGGCGGGCGGGATCTGGCGTTTCAAGGCCGGGCAGCTCAATCAGCAGTTTTCCGACGGTACGCGCTATGCTACGGGTGTGAAAAACGCCGTTGGGATCGATTGGGACAACAAAACCAATGCATTGTATGCCACTACGCACGGTCGCGGGAAGTTCGACGACATGTACCCTCAATATTACACGCCGAAGCACAGCGCCGAGCTGCCATCCGAAACGCTATACCGGCTGAAAGAGGGCGACGACGCGGGCTGGCCGTACATTTATTACGATCATTTTCAGAACAAAAAAATGCTCGCGCCCGAGTACGGCGGCGATGGCAAGAAGACGGGCGGCGAAAAGACGGTCAATCCGCTGGTGGCTTTCCCGGCGCATTTGGGGCCTAATGCATTGATGTTCTACACCGGCAATATGTTCCCGGCGCGTTACCGCAACGGCGCATTCATTGCATTTCACAGCCAGTCGTCGGAGCTGAAAAAAGGTTACCTCGTGGCATTTGTGCCGTTTGTAAATGGCAAGCCGGGTAAATGGGAGATTTTTGCGGACAATTTCGCAGGTACCGACCTGGCCAAACCGACCGGCCCCATTCAGCACCGCCCGTGCGGCCTCGCGCAGGGACCCGACGGCGCACTATACGTGACCGACGACCTGAATGGTACTATTTTCAAGATTGCTTATAGTAAGAAGTAGGCTGGAAGAAGTAAAATAAATGTCAGTCTGAGCGCCCGGCGACCGGGTTCGGTCAGACTGACAATCACGCTTTCGGCAAAGTGGCGAACGCCCTTACCGGGAATGTGCCAACTCCCTTGAACTTCGGCGGTACCGCGCTGAACAGGTAGCCCGATGCCGGTAGCTTGTCCAGATTGCACAGGTGCTCGCATATCAGGATTTCGGCACCCAGCAGAATGGTGTGTACCGGGCGGCTGTTACCGCGGTTGTCGTCGATATTGTGGCTGTCGATACCCACGAGTTTAACGCCGCAGTCTCGCAGGTATTCGGCCGCTTCGCGCGTGAGGAACGGGTGGTTTTCGAAATAGGCTTCCGTGTTCCAGTTTTTCGACCAGCCGGTGTGCACGATCACCGCCTTGTTGCGGATTTCGAGGTTTTGAAAAAATTCAATACCTATTTCCAATACGCCGATCGCAGAGATCGTGATCGCATCGAGGTTTGCAAATGCTTCCAGCGCTACCTCCGAAAGGTCTTTTCCATGCGCATAGCGATGAAAGGGACAGTCGATGTAGGTGCCGGTATTGCTCACCATTTCGATTTTCCCGATCTGGAACTCGGTACCTTCTTCGTACCGGCCTTTTGAATCTTCCCGACTGAGAAAATCGCAGATTACCGGTGCCGGAAGGCCCTTGTAGGTGATCAACCCATCAAAAATCGTATGGCTCAGATCAATAAGCAGTTCCGGCGACGGCTGGTTTACGGGCTGCCGTTTATGTTTTTCCTGAATGTAGAACTTATTGAGGATCTCGACTTTCCCGACCATTAACAGCCGCAGGTCTTTGATAATATAGTCCGCCAGTTCGGCGTCGGTGATGGTTTCTCCGGCGATATCGAGCCGGAAATCCTGTCCCTGAATGCCCCCGCCGTTGGTAAATTCAATATTAAAGTCAAAAACTACCCTGTGATCCATAGGTTACAAAAATGTGTATCAGAAGTTGGTGTCCGGCTTGTCCAGGTTCGTTTCCTTGATCCAGATATTGCGGTAGTACACGTCGTGGCCTTCCGATTGCAGTTTCAGGCCGCCCGGCGTGTCGGTAATGCCCTTACCACCGTCGTTACCGCCATCGATACCCGAGTTTTTACCACCCCAAACCTGGCTGATTTTCTGGTTGGTATGCACTTTTTTACCATTAAAATACAGGGTAACCATGGGCTGCTCAACCAGTTTGCCGTCTTTGAAACGGGCCGCGCGGAACTGAATATCGTACGAATTCCACTTCCCGATGCCATTGTAGGCATAATAGGGCGATTTGGATTCATTGATCACCGCAGCCATCCCGTGCGAGGTGGTATCGCCATCGAGCACCTGTATCTCGTAACGGTTTTGGAGGTAAACGCCGCTGTTTCCACCGGGTTTCGTGATCAGGAACTCCACATGCGCGCGGAAATCCTTGAACTGCTTTTTGGTAACAATATCCGCCGAGCCGTACAAGCCACCCGCAGACGCCGGATCGTTACAGTTGATCACCGTACCCTTATCCACCGGGTCGTTCACGACCGTCCATTTGATTGGAGGCTTGGCCGCAAAGCGCGGGCCTTCCCAGTAAATCCATTTTTCGTCGAGCATCTTGCGACTGCCGTCGAGGTATACTTCTGCGCCTTTGGGGGCCTTCACACCCACGCCTACCTGTGCGTACGCGAGGCCGGTGAATGCGATGGCGAGTGCCTGGCCGAGGAAAATGCTTTTCAACTTCGAGAAATTTCGGTTCATATTGTTGTCGTTTTTATGCTGGATATAAGGGCTTGAAATTTTAGAATATACTCGCCCGCCCGCTATAACTTCTCTTCAAACAGTTTCAGAATGCGCTTGTACTCGTCGGTCCACGACGATGCTTCCACGAACCCGTGGTCTTCCATGGGGTAGGAGGCGAGCTCCCAGTTGTTTTTCCCCAGCTCGATCAGTCGTTGCGAAAGGCGCACAACGTCCTGGTAGTGCACATTTACATCCACCATACCGTGGCAGATCAGCAGATTGTTTTTCAAACCTGCCGCATGATAAATGGGCGAGCTCTTGCGGTAAGCGAGACTGTCGGCTTGCGGCTCGTTGAGGATATTGGCGGTGTACGACTGGTTATAAGCCGCCCAATCGGTTACGGGGCGTAATGCGGCGCCGGCCGTGAAAACGTCGGGCGTGGTGAACAAGGCCATCAACGTAATGAAGCCGCCGTACGAACCACCGTAAATGCCGATCTTTTTCGGATCGACGCCATACGTTTTTACGAGCCATTGGGCGCCGTCGGTATGGTCGGTGAGGTCTTTGCCGCCCATGAAGCGGTAAATGCCGGTGCGCCAGTCGCGACCGTAGCCGGAGCTTGCCCGGTAATCCATATCCAGCACGGTATAGCCCTTGTCGGTGAGCAGGTTATGGAACATGTATTCCCTGAAATACTGGCTCCACCATTTGTGTGCATTTTGTAAATAACCCGCGCCGTGTACAAATATCACCGCCTTGCCGTTCGACTGTTTCGGCTCATAAACCCGCGCATAAATATCCTGACCGTCGGTGGCTTTGATCGTCACGACCTTCGCCTCGCGCCAGGGATAGGAGAAAAATTCGGGGGAAACGGAACGCGTAATCTGAACCGGTTGCGCATTTTTTGCCGATGCATTATCAAGCAAATAGAGCTCCCAGGGCGCGGTGCTTTTCGAGAGTCGGATAGCCAGGTTTTTTTCGTCGGGCGAGAGCGTCATCTCGTGCGCGCCGGGCGTGTGCGTGAGACGGGTACGCGCGCCGCCGGTCACGGGCATGCGGTACACGTGCTGTTCGCCCGGGTGTACTTCGTTGGTAATGAGGTAGAAGGCCTTTTTGTCTCTCGAAAGCACCACATTCTGCACCTCGAACCGCCCGGAGGTTAATGCGGTTTTCTTACCTGATGCAATATTGAATGTATATAAATGCGAGTAACCGGTAGCTTCGCTCTGGAAGTAGATCGTCTGGTCGTCGAGCCAGCCTATTTCCCCGGCGCTTTGCGGGTAACCGCCCACGCCCGGCCCGCCGATCCACGCCTCGTCGCGCTGGCGGTCGAGGAGTTTCAGCGAAAGCGTCGCCGGGTCGAGCGACATGATCCACCGGTCTTTGCTATCGAGCGAACGGACTATCACAACGGCATTCTGCCCGTTATCCGACCAGAATGGTCCGTGAAAAATGACTTTCCGTTCCTTTTTCTTCCAGGCGGTATCCAGTTTAGGGTAATCTTTGAGGTAATCGGGCTTGTCGTGAATGCCTGGAATATCGCTCGTCGCGACTTTTCTGGCGGTATCCTTTTTCACATCATATATCCAAAACTCGCTCTCCGAAGCCGGCGCACCGACTTTGGTCCGCGCTGAAATATCCTCGGTAAAGCCGCTTTCCGTTACATAATTGGGTACAATCGTGGATTTGGCGGACTTGTCCGCTTGTACAAGGGCGTAGGTAACAAACCGCCCGTCGGGACTTACCCGCTGGTTGGTCACATTCTTGTCGCCGAGGTGGATTTCCTTCGGTCTGGCCGGTTTGTCGGCTTCCGTAACCTTTTTGCCTGCATCTTTTTTATCTTTTCTTTCTTTCAATACCTCGAACATACCCAACTGATCGGCTTTCAGAAATTGCTCCTGCTCGCCGGGTTTGCCGTCGGCCTTTTTAGTGCCCGTTTTGAAATCGGTCAGCTGGCTGACTAACCCGGAAGCCAGTGCAATGCTGAAAAGGTTATTGCCGCGCTCGAAAACAACGGCCGTTTCATCCACGCCGAATGCCGGATCAGACTCACGTTCAGTGGTATTCGTCAGTTGACGGATCGCGAAATCCTTGTAATTGATCATGAAAATGTCCCCGTTTTTCTCATAAAGCCGCATGGTACGGGCCCGGTTGTAAATACCGTTCTTGCCGGGCAGTCGTCGCCTTTCCGCCGGAGCTACTTTACTGATTTTCTTACCTGCAAGCGAGTACGCATACAGCGAATCGGAAGGGTTTTTATCCGGGTTCCAATTGAAATACACCGTTTTGGAATCGTCAGCCCAGGTTATGTCTGTCGGCGAAGTCCCGATCCACATTTTCGGGTCCCGCATGATTTTCTCGACGGTCAGCGGGGCGAGGGATTGGGCGTGGAGGTTATTGATATAACAGAGTGATGTGAAAAGAAGGAGTTTGTAAATGTGGTTTTTCATTCCGACGTGCAACTTTTGAAGCAATATATAAAATGTTACGTCTCGTAACGGAATAGAAACAGAGATTTGTCTTGCATTAAAATGGATGTGCTATTTTTGAGCGTATTCTTAATCTTATGACCTTTACTCGCTCCCTGATTTTTATCCTCGCGGCCATTTGCGTAGCATTTGCCTGCACGCGCCCGCAAAGCCCAGGCCCCGAAAAAGGCGTCTCGTTCGCTTTGAACCAGTACCGCAAGCAGCACATCGATAGCATTCATTACCAGATCGAGCTGGATATTCCGGCGGGTAAGACTGGGAAGATCGAGGGAAAGGAAACCATTACGTTCCTGCTGAATGCGCTGGATTCAGCGCTGGTGCTGGATTTTAATGCAGATGCCGGGCATTTGAAGGAGGTACGTGTTGACGGTGAAAAAGTGGAGTATCAGTTTGTTAATGAGCATATTGTTATTGATGCAAAACATTTAAACAAGGGTAAAAACGAGATTGGGATCGACTTTACGGCGGGCGACCAGTCGCTGAACCGGAGTGACGATTATTTGTATACCCTTTTCGTGCCGGATCGCGCTTCGACTTGCTTCCCGCTGTTCGACCAGCCCAATTTGAAAGCGTCGTATCAACTGAGTTTAAAGACACCCGAGGGCTGGGAGGCCGTTTCAAACGGTAAGCTGACCGCCCAAACGGTTGAAAATGGCAAGCGCGTTTACAAATTCGGCGAAACGAAGCCGGTGAGTTCATATCTTTTTGCTTTTGCCGTGGGTAAGTTTTTCAAAGAGACCAGAATGCTGGACGGCCGGGAGATGACAATGTACTACCGGGAAACAGATACCTCGAAAGTGAACCGCAACCGGGACGAGGTTTTTAAGCTGCACGCCCAATCGCTGGCGTGGCTGGAAGATTACACGGCGATCGATTATCCGTTCGGAAAGTTTGATTTTGTGCTGTTGCCGTCGTTCCAGTATGGCGGAATGGAGCATCCGGGCGCTATTTTTTACAATGAACCCGCATTGTTTCTCGATGAAAATGCCTCGGTGAACCGGCGCATGGCGCGTGCGAGCGTAATCGCGCACGAGTCGGCGCATATGTGGTTCGGCGACCTGGTGACGATGGACTGGTTCAATGATGTGTGGTTGAAAGAAGTGTTTGCGAATTTCATGGCGGCCAAGATCGTGCATCCGAGCTTTCCGGAAATCAATCACGACCTGCGTTTTCTGCTCGCGCATTATCCCAATGCTTACGAGGTTGATCGAACGGCGGGTACCAACCCGATTTTGCAACAGCTTGGCAACCTCAAAAACGCCGGGACGCTTTACGGGGCGATCATTTATATGAAAGCGCCGATTGTAATGCGGCAGTTGGAGCGGAAAATAGGAGAGAAACTGATGCGCGAAAGCTTACGTGAGTATTTGAAAACCTATTCATTCGGAAATGCGCGTTGGGACGATCTGATCGGCATTATCGACAAACGGACGACGGAGGACATTGCTACGTGGAGCAATGTGTGGGTGAAAACGCCCGGAATGCCGGAGTATAGCGTTGAAAAACTCAAAATTGTACAGGCGAAGGATTCCGTATCAGGGCGTGTCTGGGAGCAACCGCTCGTTTCGCTGGCGCAGCAATGCCCGGAAATCCTGGTTTGTCCGAACAGTGACGGAACAGGTTATGGCTATTTTAAAATGGATACCGCTGCCAAAGCATGGTTTTTTGAGCATTATGATGATATGGACGTGTCAGACCCGGTTTTCAAAGGAGCAATGCTGGTGAATATCTGGGAAGGATTGCTTCGCGGCGACGGCCCTGCGCCGGAAAAGCTGATAAACTATACATTAAATGCATTGCCCAAAGAACAGAACCCGCTTCTGGTCGACTATCTATTGGGTAATCTGCAAAGCAGCTGGTGGGTGTTTTTGAATGCAAACCAGCGGGCCGCGCATCAGCAGCGGATCGAGCAGGCACTTTGGCAGCTCTTGAACGGCACGAAGGACAAAGGCATTCAGACGTCCTATTTCCGCGCATTTAAGGCGGTTGCATTGACGGACGACGGCTGGCAGAAAATGCACGGGCTCTGGACCGGCAAGCTGGAAGTGAAAGGCCTCGTACTTTCCGAAGAAGACAAGATTTCGCTTGCCTATGAGCTCGCATTGAAAGGAAAAGGTGACGGAAAAGCCATTCTGAGTGAGCAGCTGAATGCGACGAAAAACCCCGACCGGAAGGCTAGAATGCAGTTTGTAATACCCGCGTTGAGCGCCAGCGAGACAGCCCGCGACGCATTCTTTGAAACGCTAAAAAAAGAACAAAACCGCGAAAAGGAAGCCTGGGTACTGGACGCATTGACCTATCTGCACCATCCGCTACGGGCGCAAAGTGCATTGAAGTACCTCCACCCGTCGCTCGATCTTTTGCAGGAAATCCAGCTCACGGGCGATATTTTCTTCCCTACACGCTGGCTGCACAATACATTCGCAGGTCACTCGTCGCCGGAAGCGGCGGAAATCGCGCAAACCTTTTTGAAGGATCATCCGGATTACCCTTACTTTTTGAAAAACAAAATCTTGCAGGCGACCGATCTGCTTGATCGTTCGGTCAAACTTTCTGAGACCTATGCCCAAAAAGAGCATTCCCCTGCATTATCTCAGCAATGAGTCGGGCCTGGGCATTTCCCTGCACCGCATCGACCGGATGAACCAGATGAATGCGCCGCATATGGACGCCCACCGCGACGATCACGGGAATTTCTTTTTCCAGGAAGACGGCCACGCACGGCTGATGGTCGATTTTCGGGAAATAGAGCTCAGGGGCAGCGGCGTTTTTTGCATTATGCCGGGCCAGGTGCATTATCCGCTTGAAACCGAGGGCTCCTACGGTTGGTTTCTCGGCGTGGACATGAGCCTGCTCGACGAACACCACCGGGCCGTCGTGGACGAATATGCATTGCATGGTTTTCCGGTCAGCCTGGATTCCGCGCAGGCCGATTTACTGATGCGAAGCCTTCATTTGCTGCTGGAATTTTACGAGTCGCCTTCGCAATACGGGCAGGCGGTCATACAATCGATGCTGAAAACATGCCTTGGTATTTTTACTTCGCTTTTTGAAAAGGAGATTTTGCAGCGGACCGTGCAAACGCGGCCGTCGGCCATAACTTCGCAATTCCGCAAACTTTTGTTACAACACTTCAAAACTGTGAAAAGTCCTTCCGAATATGCCGGAATGCTGAGTATCACGACGTCCTATCTGAATGAAGTGGTGAAGGAAACCTCCGGCCAGCCGGTAAGCCACTGGATACAGAACGAAGTGATGATGGAGGCTAAAAGATTGCTGTACTATACCGATTTGAGCATAAAGGAGATCGCATTCGGGTTGGGCTACGACGATCACACTTACTTTTCACGGCTGTTCCGAAAGGTTTCCGGAAAGTCGGCCGGGCAGTTCCGGGAAGAATTCAGGAAATAGTAGTTTTGCTAAAACCGCGATTTGTCCAATCTTTACCCCTCTTTTTCTCTTTATTCTTTTCGCGCGGGCGTGTTGTTTTGTAAAGTAAAATTTCGGCTGGATCGTCAGCCTGACCACAACACCAATCGCACGGAAAATGAACATCATCAAACAGAAAGCGCTGCACTTGCTTGAAAATGCCTTTGGAAAGACGGGAACCGTGCTGGCCATACGGGCCTGGGAACCTGCTACTTTTTTTGAAGTGGACGTCCACTTCCCCGATATGGATATGAGCGGCTGGAAACGCGTCCAGCATATTAAAGTACGCGTCGGAGAGGGGATTTACCGCGATTATACCCCCGCCGGCTGGGATGAGGATATCCGCACCTGCACCCTGTATATCCACGCCGAACAGGACGGTCCCGGCGCGCAATGGATACGTACGCTCCGCACGGGCGACCGCATTACGTACGTCGGCGTGGGTGCGACCATGCACAGGCCCACGCACGCGGGGGAAATGGTCGTTTTGGGCGATATGAGCAGTATCGGGCATTACCTGGCGTTGCAGCAGCTGGCCGGTACGCGCAAGATCAGCGGCGCCATTACGATCGCCCACGAGAACCACCGCGAGGAGTTTAAAGAATATTTCAACTGGAATATTCAGCCGGTAAAGAAGAACGGTGACGGCGGGCTGCATTCGATGCTCAAATGGACCAACGACAGGCCGCTGGCCAATTCGAACATCTATATTTCCGGGCATATCCCTACCTGTATCCGGTTGCGCAAGGAGCTCAAAAAGCGGGAAGATTCGCCGCTGGGGATTCAGGTGCAGGGCTTCTGGTCTTAGTTAATCGAAAATACCGTTCATAGCCGTGAGGATCACGGGTTTGCCGTCGGTAACGATGATCGTGTGCTCGTGCTGCGCCACATAACCGCCGCGCGAGCCCACGAGCGTCCAGCCGTCACGTTCGGTAGCGGTGCTTGAAGAGACGGTTGAAATGAACGTTTCGATCGCCACGACGCTGTTTTTGCGGAAACGCGTCGTATTGTAGCGATCATAGTAATTGAGAATTTCATGCGGCTCCTCGTGCAGGCTGCGGCCCACACCGTGGCCGGCCAGGTTTTTAATAACCTTATAGCCCGACTTTTTGGCTTCTGTTTCAATCAGCCGGCCGATTTCGGAAATCTTTACACCGCCTTTAATCTGGCTGAGCGCCTTGTTCAGGATGCGTTTCGAAGCATTCACCAGCTTATTGTGGCCATGAATATCCTCACCCAATACAAATGATCCGCCATTATCGGACCAGAAGCCATTCAGTTCGGCGGAAACGTCGATGTTTATCAAATCACCTTCCTGCAAAACTTTCGTCTCGGACGGTACGCCGTGCGCGACTTCGTTGTTGACACTAATGCAGGTCCAGCCCGGAAAGCCGTACGTCAGTTTAGGTGCCGACTTGGCGCCTAAGCTGTTCAGCATTTCGCCCCCGAAATCGTCGAGTTCCCTGGCCGTCATACCGGGCTTCGCATGCTCACGCATCGCGCGTAAAGTGGTGGCTACCGCGCGGCTGGCTTCCTGCATGCCGGTTAGTTCGGATTCTTTTGAAATTGACATGGTTGAGTATACCGGTTACTTCACAATATTTTCCTTCGCTATTTCTTCATAAACCCCATCCCACAACGCAATGCGCCTTTCCAGTGAGACGATAGTTGCTTTTTCAGCTTCCTGCCAGAATGCCTCGTTGTCGCCGCAGAGATTGGCTGTCATTTGCAGGGCGAGGTGGCTGTGGTGGTCGCCGTCGACTTCGATATGCCTTTCAAGGTAGTATTTAAAAATGGAAATACTGTCGGGGAAATTGCGGTGGATGTCTTCGATAATCGACATGAACATGCCGGGAATGAGGTCCTCGCGCCCGAAGGTAAAAGTAGCGGCTTGCAGGTAATCTTTGCCGGAGCCGATCGTATCGAATGTGAAACGAACGAATTCGCGGGCTTTTTCCGGTGTACCTGCCGCATCGAATGCCTTTTCAAAATCGCCCGTTTCGCGCAGTACTTCGATAAACTTCCCGATTTCGGTGGTATCGGCACCGCATTGCGCCATGGCGTCGAGGTAGAGCTCGAAATGGCTTTTGAAATTCCCTTCTACATCGACGTCTGACTCTTCGCCGGCCACGATTTCGTTGATAAGGTTGCGCGTTTCGCCGTCTCCGGTCGGAAACCAGGGTACGGACGTGCAGGTGAGGCTGTTTTGAAGCGATTTGAGCAACGACATAAAATCCCAGACCGCGTACACATGGTATTTTGTGAATACTTTGAGGTCTTCGATGTCATTGATAACCGAATAAACTTTGTGCTGGATGATCTGTTGCCGGAGCGGCTCAATGTTCTGCTGGATTCTGGTAATGTAGTTGTTCATTATTTGCATAGTTCTTTTTTCTCAACCGTTGTTTGAGAAGGTTTGTTCGAATTTTTGCAAATAAATAGAACCGGGTACAGCTGGTTTGCCGCGAGTTATTGAAAGCAGGATGCAAGCGAACCAAGGGCGCCTGCATCCTGCTTTTGGCCTATTTTTCCTGCTGCGGCGAATATTTGACGAGATCGATACCAATCCCGTTCGGATCGGAGATCGCGAAATGCCTGTCGCCCCAGGGTTCGTCGCGAAGCTCGATTTGGATTGTTACCCCTTTGTCTTTCAGTTCTTTATAAAGTTTGTCGACATCTTCCACTTCAATGGTCAGGTACATGCCCTGCCCCTGGAAAGCCTTGTGAAATAATGGCTGCTGCGAAGGGTGGTCGGGCAGCAGGAAGCTGAG
Organism: Dyadobacter sp. SG02; assembly: GCF_900109045.1. Taxonomy (GTDB): domain Bacteria; phylum Bacteroidota; class Bacteroidia; order Cytophagales; family Spirosomataceae; genus Dyadobacter. The sequence continues at coordinate 93,433 of NZ_FNYL01000012.1, read as the reverse complement.
TTCAGATGCGCCGCCGGGCGTGTGCAGCAGCAGGTAGAACTCGTTTTCGAATGTGACGCCGAAGCCCAGTTTCTGGGTGTAAAATGCTTTGGTTTCAGCGAGTTTGGAAGTGACGATGCCTGCGTTCAGTTTCATTTTGTGTCTGGTTAGCGTTGATGGATTGGTTTGGGAGAATGCATTCGCGCAAATGCACGCCAATGCGAAAAGTGTGATGAGCCGTTTCATAATGCCGTCCGTTTTGTTGATAGTACAAATTTCGGCCGGGGCTGTGAGCCAGGATTGTAAAAAACGGACAAAATCACCTTCCGAACGCTTTGCCGGGCGTCACACCGTAAAGGTTTTTAAATTCTTTGATGAAATGGGCCTGGTCGTAATAGCCGTTATCGTAAAACAACTTGTTTTCGCGGAGGCTTTGCTGCGAAGGTTTTGCCCGGAGGATATTCTGGAAGCGTACCACCTGGCTGAACGTCTTGGCCGAGTCGCCGACGTAATATTCGAAAAGCCGGCGAAGCTGTCGTGGGCTGAGGCCGGTATCGAGGTCCTTTTCGACATTCAGCACGCCGAAGTTCCGTAGGATTGCCGCCAATGCGCCATAGAAGCGGGGATCGTGGTTGAAATCGATGCCTGCAACGAAATCCAGGAAGTAGCCGTCGAACCGGCGTTTTATTTCCGGAGCAGATAATCCCGGTTCGAACGTTGAGGCAATGAATTGCGCCGTTTCGGGGATTACAACTTGCAGATTTTCAAAACGATTGCTCAATTCCGCCGCATTGATTTTGAAGATTTGTGGGAACATCGTGGGTAAAAACCGTACACCCACATAGTCGAAATTATTTTCAAGCGGAAACTCCGTGTATTTTTTGCAAAAACCCATGACAAAATTTTCGACAGGGTTATTCAGCTCGAAAAAGATATCGATACAGCCATCGGCGACGACGCGGTAAATGAAAGGCTCGTCCAGCGGTTCCGTCGTCCGCAATTGCCAATAGCAGTAAATAAAGCGCTGCAAGGCCATATCCGGAAGGAATTCCTGGTAGGTAACGCACGCCGCCGATTGTTTGACCGTCGGCTGGACCGGCATATACAGTCCGCGGATATCTGGGGTTTTATACATCGTGTTCCCACCGTTTGAAAACTTGCCGAAGGACGTTAACTAGCTGATCTGGCACAAGTTTTGAAATGTGTTAAATATGTATTTACTTGTAAATCAATATCTTCTCTCGTTTGTCTGCTGTGTCTTGCAAACCGGGCGCGCAGGCTCTGACCGAAATTTTGCGTTTAGCCCCGAATCGTTCAATTTAACACATATGCATGTATGAGCAAAGCACTCGATAACCTCCGTTTGTATGCAGGCGTTTTAAAAAGAGTCGGATATACCCTCACGGTCGGCATGCTGAATTCCGGTTCCCGGGATGAGCTGCTGAAATTGTACAACAGTTATAACGGGCAGCAACCGTCCGGTGACAGCACGCCTGTCGACCCGTTTATCATTCCTAAAACCGATGTTTTCGAGCTTTTCGGTGGTGATTCGGCGGCCTATGAAGGCGTTTACGAATGTGGCTTCGGGCACACTACCGAGTTCGAGCTGAAAGTCATCAGTAACCTCGTCAAAAAGTGGAACCCCCGCCGCATCTTCGAGATCGGCACATTCGAGGGCCGCACTACATTGAATATGGCGCTGAACAGCGATACTGATACCGAGATCGTTACGCTTGACCTGCCCGCCGAAGAACTGGCTTCCACGAAAATGGAAATCGAAGAAGGGGAGGTGCGGTATGTCAAAAAAGAGGTGTCGGGTGGACGTTTTATCGGGCATCCCGCGGCATCGAAAATTCGGCAGGTGTTTGGCGACTCGGCCTCTTTCGACTTTGAAGAATACCGCAATTCCGTAGATGTGGCGTTTATCGATGGCTCGCACGCTTACGAGTACGTGCTCAATGACAGCGAGAAAGTGTTCACAATCATACGCAAAGGTGGCCTCATCATCTGGCACGACTACACCAATTGGCCGGGCGTATGGACGGCACTGAACGAGCTCTACGAGCGCGATGCGCGGTTCAGGGGTATACGGCATATTGGAGGCACCAGCATTGCGATACTGACGGTTTGATACGCCATTCGGAGCAATATCAATAGCGGCGAATCGCGACGTATATATGCTAGCGGTTCGCCAGCCGATCCCGTGTTTCCATCAATGCAAACCCGAGCAGATTGAGGCCCTCCCATTGCGCCGGATTATGTGCACGCGGGTCGTCGGCCGCCAGTCCGATTCCCCAAACGGGATCGACGGGGCTCGCTTCCACCAGGATTCTATCCGAGGTATTCAAAAGGTATAAACCGAGCCCGGGGTTTTGAGTGAATTTTTGAATGCTGCCCGTCAGAACGATGGATTGGCGGTGCATTACCCAGGTTTGTTCGTCAAAATTTTCAACCATCCTGCCCAGTGCCTTTGCTTCGCCTGGCGATGAACAGGCTATAATCCGTTCCCTCAGGACGTCGTTGCCAAACAGCCTTGCTTTTTCGGCCATCATCCAATGCTCGGCGGTGCGGTATACCACATCGCCGATGGTCATGGCCGACGGCCACCACTGGCTCAGACACGATTGGGTGACCTGGCCGTTTCGGGCGGGCTGATGCCCCCAGAAATGGAGGAATTTAATTTTGGGCTCCACTTCCCATCCCTTCAAGAGCCAGTCGAGGTCGTACTTCATCTTGCAAAATAAAAAAGATCCCTGGTGATGGCGGATTTTGGCTGTGAGAACGAAGGCATTATTTTTTAGGGCCTTCCTGAAAAAACGAACAACGCTATGAGCAACAGAACCTTAGTGGACGCCTATATCAAAGAACTGGAAGCGGAGTATACTTCGACCCGCAAATGCCTGGAACGCATTCCGGTGACATTATTTAGTTACAAACCGCATCCTACCTCGATGGAAATGGGCTACCTCACGCTATTGGTAGCGGAAATCCCCCTTTGGATAACTTTTATGATCGAACAGGGCGAAGTGGATTTTGCCACTTACAAACGTTTCGAATTTTCCACCAGCGAGGAATTGGTGGGCCATTTTGAGGAAGTTTTTAATGGTGCCAAAAAATCGCTGGAAGGAATTTCCGACGACGACCTCGATGCGCCATTCTATTTGAAACGTCAGGGCCAGGTACTATTTACCCAGCCCAAACGCGAGGGAATCGGTTCGACGATCAACCACTGGGTGCATCATCGCGGCCAGCTCACGGTTTACATGCGGCTGAACGAAATTGCGGTTCCATCCATTTACGGCCCCTCGGCAGACGACCGGACATTCTGATCAGCGCGGCGGGCCGAAACGGTCGAATTGTTCCTTTTTCAATTCTTCGAGGATTTCCTTCGTCGATTCGAAGGTCGTGTGCTGGTACGCGCGAAGGCCGAGGTTTTTGGCCATATTGGCAAACATAATGCGGTCGTCGAAATACACGCACTGGCTGGGTGTTGCCTGCGCGATGCCCATGGCCAATTCGAATATGCGCGGGTCGGGCTTACGCATTTTCACCTCGCACGACGAAATGAAGGCATCGAAGCAGGTATGCAGCTTAAATTTCTGGACGCGGTAATCGTTCAGCTCTTTTCCTTCATTATTGATGGAAATGATGCGGAAACCGCAGTCCTTCTTCCATTCTTTGAGCCATGCAAGCATGCCGGGCAATTCCACCGACTGCGCATACATGAATTCCTTGAAGTCTTCCCGGACGAAATCGCGCGGATGATTGAAAATTACCGTGTCGAGATACTGATCGAGATTCACGCTCCCGATCTCGTAGACATTGAAAATAAAGTTATGGAGCTGGTCCATCTCCTTGTAATTAAGCCCGAATTTCTCCGCCGCCAGAATGCGGGATTCGTGGCCCCACCCGTTGCTTAGGAGGACGCCACCAATGTCGAAAAAGAGGATTTTGAGATCGCTGATCTGCATAATAGGTAGAAAGTGTAAAGGTTCGGCGGTAAATATAACGAATGGCGCGAACGTAGACGTTCGCGCTTACTATTCGCAGGCCTCCGGCCGGTCAATACGCCTGGATGATACTGACCGGCCAGAGGCCTGCGAATAGTAAGTTTGAAGGTGCACCTTCAAACCAGCTTCGCCAGCATCTAACTTAATTTCAGCTTAGTATCAGGATTGGCGCTGCTGTAAATATAATGTTGCGGCTCCGCCACAATCCCAGCTTTCACAGGATTGTACAAGATATAGTTAGATTTTTGCCTGATAAAATGATTTGATTCCAGACTAATGGGATGATTACGATGGATCCAGAACTGGAACTCACATTTTGGACTGGTACCCTTGGCAAAATACCTGAACATATAAAGCAACCATTCCCGCCGGCTTTCCCGCTTGTTTTTCTGAATGAGCCGGATAATTTCCTTGGCGGTAAAACTCTTAAAATCCTTGATAATTTTGCTCACATCGCCATCTTTCGCCGAACATATCATATGGATGTGATTGGTCATGATTACGAATTCATACACTTGCAGGCCCTTGTAATCAATGCAATAGTTGAGATTTTTGATGATCTCATCGGCATAGCGTTTACGGCTGAAAACATCTATCCAACCAACGACTGTCATGGTGACGAAGAACAAGCCACCTTTGAAGAATCTGTACTTTTCAGACATAGCTTTTTCCTCTTGATACGAAGTGTTGCTGAAAAGGTAACACAATGTAGTACTGTGCTAAGGAGGCGCTGGCACGAACGTAGACGTTCGTGCTTACTATTCGCAGGCCTCCGGCCGGTCAATACGCCTGGATGGTACTGACCGGCCGGAGGCCTGCGAATAGTAAGTTTGAAGGTGCACCTTCAAACCAGTGCGCATTAAATTACCGTCTTCCTCCGTGAAATCCACCACCCCGGCTAAATCCACCGCCACCACCATTAAATGTCCGGCCTCCAAATGAGCCATAGGAACGGGAAGGGGCACTGTACGAATTACTCCGCGGCACGGGACGATAGCTTTGCGAAGAACGGGAAGCTGAGCGCATTGCCTGACCTCTATCGAACAAATAAGAGCGTGTGCCGACCGACGGATTGAAATGTCTCGCAGCTGAACCGATAAAGGCGGTTCTGGGCGAATAGCCATAATGCCGTGGGGCGATCGTGCGGTAGTAGTGGTCGTATTGGCGGTACAGGTGTGGATAGTACCGGTAGGCGCCGCCGAAGAACCATCTCGAAAAGCCCAGTGAAGGCATTGCATATACCATCGGATAGCCGCCGAGTCCGAAATAGAAGCCGGAACCATAGCCGTACAAACCGGGATACCACATCGGGGAGCCGTACCAATAAGGGTAGCCAAACCAGTAAGAATAAGGGCTGCCGTAGTTCACTACCTTGTCACCGGTGGGCGCGGGATAGCTGTAACCACCCTGAGACGCGTATTCCTGCGAGGCCTGACTAAGTTCCTGCATGGCCTGCGGATTTTGTTTCAATTCATCCTGGTAGGAGGCCAGCTCTTCCTTGTTTTGGGCTTCGACCTGGTCATGGATGGCCGCAAGGTCGTTGCGTACGTCGGCCGGGTTGTCTTTGAAACGCTCACCGAGGCGGGTTACGAGGTCGGAGTGATCGTTCAGGAGCGAAAGTACGTCGGGCATTTCTTCCAGGGTTCTGAATGCCTGCTGCGCGTCGGGGTTGAGCAGGGCGATCATGCTTTGGAAGGAGTTGCCGGCTTCTTCGTTGAGGTTATCGACTTTCACCAGGTCGTTGTGGTGGTTATTGTACAACTTCCAGGCGGCTTCTTTCAGCTCTGGAGTGGGATTCACATTCGCCAGCATTCCGTCGATCGCTTCGCGTGAAGTTTTGCGTGGCAGTGTCGCCAACCTGTGCATCAGTTCGGGGTAGCGGCTGACTTCGTAAAACCAGCTTTGTTTCTTTTGAGGGTAATTCTGAATGATTTGCTGAAAACCTGTGCTGCTTTTCTCCCGGATACCGGCCAGTTTGCCGAGCACGTCGGGGTATTGGGTAGCTACGAGAATATCATTGCGGACGCCGTCGTCGTACGGTGCAATGGCTTTAAGCAGGCTCTGGTCAGTGACAATGTTTTGTTGCGCGTTACTAACCATTTGATCATCCTGGCCGTAACCGGTAAGGCTGGCGGCGGAGAGCAGAATAGTGGCAAACAAATGAAGCGGTTTCATGGTATTAAGCTGTTAAAATTGAATAGCTTCTTTGACTTTTGATGATACCAAGGTACCCTGCGATTCTGTTGAAATATTGAAGATTCGGGCGTTAATGAAAAACATTATCCCCGTGCGGGAAAGTTTTTCATTAGTTTTTTAACACCCTTATTGATTTGTTTTTCAAGCCGGTTCGGATTGCTCACGTCTCCCGAAATCGCTTTTTGCCAGATAATATCCCCGGTTTTGGTATCCACCACATCGAGGATCAAAGTACCGTCGGTGCCGGTGCTGGAATAGGGGTAACCTCCGAATCCGTATCCGCCGAAACCGCCGTAGTAGGGATATCCCCAGCCGAAACGGCCCCAGCCCATCATCGGGTACGCCCCGAACGGATAGCCCCCGCCACCGTAGTAGTTCTTACGCACGCGTTGTGTGTACGTGTGGAATTGCAGGAGCAGGTCGGGGTGTTGGGTATTTCGCATAAGGCCCCGGCTTTCCAATGCCTTGTCGAAGGCGTTCTGAATGCGGTGGCGCGAAAACGAACTGGCGTACATCGGGTTCTGGTTGGTTTTCATGTCTGGGACAATCCAGTTGTAAGTCAATGCCTTGCCGGAAGTGGGCTGTTGGGGACTTTGCGCGAGCACCATACTGCCCAGCACAGTCAGCATTCCCAACAAAATCAGGTTCTTTTTCATTTGAATGGGTCATTTTAAAAGGCCTTCCGGGAAACGCATTTTCCAGGTGCTTAACCCGGAAGGCCGGGGTTTACTATAAGCCGATGGCAAAATATTGGGTTTCATCGTTGCCGGGATAAAGCCCTTCGATCATCACCCCGCCTTTTTTGCCTTGCAGCATTTTCACTGCTTCACGGGCATTGGCAACCGGTGTTTTATCGATTTTAGTTATTACAAAACCTTCTTCCATATCGGTACCCTGGCGGATTTTGCCTGCATTAATCGAGGTTACCTGCGCGCCGGAACCGATTCCGTACTCTTTTTTCTGCTGATTGGTCAGGTCTTTCAACTCGATGCCCAGTTGCTCCATGACGGCGGACGACGAGCGGTCGGCTACGGAAGGTTCCGAAATGCCCTTCAACGTAACGGTTACCACTTTTTCAACGCCATCGCGGTTCACATTCACGGACACTTTGTCGGATGGTTTGTGCTGGGCGATGGCTTCCTGCAATTGCGGTACGCTGGTAATGGCATGGCCGTCGATTTGGGTGATCACATCGCCGATTTTGATGCCGGCCTCTTTCGCGGCACTTTCATCCGCAAAATTCTCTACGCGTACGCCTTCATCCACTTTCAGGTCAAACGATTTGACTTTCGCCGCATCTACTTCGCTGATGCCTACACCCAGGTACCCACGTTGCACGGAACCGAATTTGGAAATATCTTCCACCACTTTGTGGGCAATGCTCGAAGGGACCGCGAACGAATAACCGGCAAACGAGCCTGTTTGACTGGCAATGGCGGTATTGATACCGATCAGGTTACCATTCAAATCCACCAATGCACCGCCGGAGTTGCCGGGGTTCACCGCCGCGTCGGTTTGAATGAAGGATTCGATCGGCGCCTTCGCATTCTCGCCGAGGATGTTAATGCTGCGTCCTTTCGCGCTCACAATGCCCGCAGTAACGGTCGAGGTCAGATTGTAAGGGTTACCAACTGCCAGTACCCATTGCCCCACCTGTACATTCTCGGAGTTGCCGAAGGACAATGCGGGCAGATTTTTCGCATCGATCTTGATCAATGCGATGTCGGTATTCGGGTCGCTGCCGATCACTTTCGCCTTGTAAGTATGCTTGTCGGCGAGGGTCACTTCCAGTGTTTCGGCGCCCTGGATCACGTGGTTGTTGGTCACGATGTAGCCGTCGGGATTGATGATCACGCCCGAGCCGGTAGCTTGCGGTTTCTCCATTTTGCCTTCGGGTGCCTGTTGACCAAACGGGCTGCGACCGCCGAAGAAATCCCTGAACTCTTCCGGTATCTGCATTTGACTGACGGTACGCTCAGGTTTCAAGGTCGATTTAATGTGTACCACGGCTGCGGTGGCTTTTTTGGAAGCGAAGGAAAAGTCGGCGGGGATCATCGCCGCCGGGCCGGCGGTAGCTTCCGCGCCGGTCGTTACCGCGCCTGACTTACCGTCCAGCCGGGCTTTCATAAACGGGGTCGCATTATTTACCCAGGTCGAAATGGTATCGGGTTTGCCAAAATGTTCGTACGTAGCGTAGGAGGTTCCGCCCAGTAATGCGGATGCGAGGGCTACTGTTGCTATTTTTCTGAAACTACGGGTTGTTGTCATCGCTATTAAATTGATTAAGTGTTGTTCAAATTTCAGTAGCGATCCTGTGGCAATTCTGTGTGAATTCTGAAGACAATTTGTAGTTGCAATTTTTTTTGAAATACATAAAAAAAGGAGAGTCAGAAACCCTCCCTTTATTCACTACTAGCCATGAAAAATTTTGATATCGTTACCAGGTCACCGTGAGAATGTGCCACGGACCGTCGGTTTCGTAAGTGAGCGTTTGCCCGTTCACCTGACAGATCGTTTTGGCCAATGCGAGCCCTAACCCGAGCGAGGCCGAATGCGTGCCTTCTTTCCGGAACCGTTCGAACATCAGCTCCGGGTCGATATGGATCGGCGCCCCGGTGTTGCGCACGACCAGCTTGCCCGCATTGAGCATAATATCAATCGTTCCCCCATTTACGTTGTACCGTATCGCATTGGTCAGCAAATTATTGACCAGTACTTCCGCCAATGCCGGGTGCATTACCGGTCCCGTTGGTTCGATGTCCGTTTTGACGGTAATCTCCCGCTGCTCGATCAAATCTTCCAGATCGCGGAGTTTCCGGTTGATGATCGGTACCAGGCTGATCGGTTCGGTTCCCGCCAAAAACTGCCGGTTTTCAATCTTGGTAAGCAATAATAATGCCTGGTTCAGCTTGGCAAGCCGGTTGGCCGCTTCGCTGATTTCCGATAGTGCCACCAGTTGCGACTCTTTCAGGCTCTCATCCTGAAACAGCCCTTCAATTTTGGATAAAATCACCGCCAGGGGCGTCTGTATTTCATGCGAGGCATTCTCGGTAAATTCTTTCAGGTTCTGGTAAGTTGCGGCAAGGCGGTCCGTAAATTGTGTCACCGACTGGTTCAACTGCTCAAATTCGACGGTATGCTGTTTGGGAAAAGTAAGTACCTCGTGTTTCTCGACCTCGTACGAATCCAAAGCACGCAAAGTCTTGTAAAACGGCCGCCAGAGCCGGCGGGAAAGCCAGCTGTTCAGCACAAGCAGGGATACCAGGAGTAATGCCACAATGAACGTCACGGTCATTACTACTGCTTCCAGTAACTGCTTTCGCTGGGCTAGTAACTTGCTGATTGTCACCCGGTACCAGCCTCCTTCGACGCGTTCGTAGAAGATCAGTTGCCGGTAGGGCTGGTATTCGTTTTCAAACTCGTTGAACAACTTACGCTCCACCAGCACCATTTGCCCCGGATAGCGTACCTGATCGAGTTGCAGGCTGTCGCCGAGTTGCAGGATGTACACGGGCAGTTCGTCGATATGCCGCAACTGCCAGCTTACCTTCGACTTGCTGCGCATCAGCTCTTTGTTCACTTCCCTGTCTATCAGGTAATCGACTGAAAAATAGAACAATATGGCGCCCAGGGTGAGCACGCACAACGAGGTGATAATCTGGTATTTGAGAATGCGTTCCAGCAGTTTCATTGCTCGCTGAATTTATAGCCGACGCCGTAAATGGATTTCAGGTAATCGGGGCAGCCCTTGTCCATGAGCTTCTTTCGCAGGTTTTTAATGTGTGTGTATATAAAATCAAAATTGTCCATTAAATCCGCATCGTCGCCCCAGAGGTGCTCGGCGATGGATTCCTTGGTCAGCACGCGGTTTTTGTTGGCGATCAGGTACACGAGCAGGTCGTATTCCTTGCGCGTGAGCACAATTTCCTGCTGATCTACGAGTACCAAATGCTCCTGCGGATCGATCTGGATTTTCCCGAAACGTATTTGCTGGCTGCCCTGAAAGCTTCGCCTGCGTATGACAGCCTGCACGCGCGCATTGAGCTCCGAAAGGTGGAATGGCTTGGTCAGGTAATCGTCCGAGCCGAGGTTCAGGCCGGTAATGCGGTCGTCGAGCGAGTTTTTGGCTGAAATAATGATGATACCCGTCTCCGGGAAGGTCCGTTTCAGCTCCCGAACGGCGTCCAGACCATCGCCATCGGGCAGCATCAAATCCACCAGCACGCAATCGTACCGGTAAATATTGATCTTCTCCACGGCCGTCCGGTAATCCGCCGCCCATTCGCAAATGAAGTTTTCGCGCTGAAAATAGTTTTGTATGCTGGTAGCCAGCGCTTTTTCGTCTTCAATGAGCAGCAGTTTCATAGCAGTGATGTTTGTGCAAATGAAACTACAAATTTTGGAGGAAATCTGAAGTCGACATTCATGGAATGCGGGGCATTCCATGCGGGGAGGGCTACTTAACTGTCCGTTTGGCCCAATTGAAAATGGTGGAATACACTTCGTCGCGGACGGGCTGCTTGGAAAGGATCAGGTCGTGCATACCGCCCTGAACGGCCTGGATGCTGTATTGACCTACAATATTCTGGCCTTGGCGGGCAATATCCTCGACATTCAGCACAGCATCGCCGGTGAAGAAAAGGTCGCTCCATTTTTTCTCGTCGATGGATTTGGCCGCATGCAGCACCAGCACCGGTTTATTGATGGTAACGCCTTGTGCAAGTCGTTCCTGCGCATGATACACCGCGCGTATCCACCCGAGATTGACAGGCGGCGCGATAAACGGCTTCAAACCAAGACTGTACGACCATTCCCCGTGGGCGGTAATGTGCAAACTTTCACCATAAAGCGGATTAATACCCAGGTCGAAGTTGGTTTCGGGGTGTTTTTCGGCTCTTTTTAGCAGCAGGGGTAAAGCAGTTTTTTTAAGGCCGGATTTGATATTCAAAGCAAACATCGGGCTGTTAAGCAACACCGCGTCGAACTTCTCCTTGCCCGCGCGCTCGCTTGCATACAGCGAGATGATCAGCCCGCCCAGCGAATGCCCGCTCAAAAGCACCTTTTCATTACCCTCGCCCTTGATTACCGCGAGGGCTGTGTCGAGGTCGGCATAATATTCCGAAAGGTCGCGGACGTTGTTGAACTTCTGATGACTGAGCCACGAGCGCCCATATTTCCGCAGATCGATGGCGTAAAAGTTGAAACCTTCTTTAATGTACCGCTCGGCCATTTCCTCCTGGAAGAAATAGTCGTTGAAGCCGTGCACGTAAAGTACCGCTTTGGCACTTTTTTCGGGTGTTGTTTTTCGAATAAGGGTGCAGGTAACGCTGCCTTCGTAGTCGGAAGCCTGGACGATCGTCGCTTGTTTGAAGCCCTTGCCTATCAGATCCGCAAAATAGGTCACCTGCGCATTGGCGGCGCCGGCGGAAAACAGGATGAGGAACGTTAGCAGGAGGCTGTTTTTCATGGAAGCGGGTAAAAATCAGGCGTAAATATAATGCTGTAAGGCTAGACGGCAAGTTCTGCGCCCTAATGGAATTGCGGCAATGCTGCGGTGCTATTCGATTTTTTTCAATTCGGCGCCGCGGTCGGGTTGGAGGTTTACTTTGCCAAACTCCGCGTTGGTATTGTTTTCAATGGTGAAGCCTTTGGCAAAGTCGACTTCGATGGTAACCGCATCGGCAGTGAAACTGAAAATGTGCCCGCCCGACTTGTGGTCGTCCGCCAGATAATGCAAATGGAACCCTGGCACATTGGTACGAGCCAGGTAGGGCGGTAGCAGGAAGCCGGCGCAAACGCCTTTGGTGTTTTTCAATTCAAAAACAACCTGGTTGTGTTTCAGGTGCTCGGGTAACGAAGTGTACGGCTTGCCAGCCGGCTTTTCGGCGCGGGTGGTCATGGTCGGGAAAGCGGCGGAAATCCTTAATGCGTAAATGCCGTTCGGATTCAGGATGTGTTTGAGCTGTTCCTGTACTTTTTCGTAAGTAAGCCCCGGGCCATTCAAATGGATCACCGTATCGGCTTGGAAGAATTTCACAAATGCGGCGGAAGTGCTGTCGGAATCGGGGACTTCCTTCACCGAGCCGTCATAGCTGATTTTGTAAACATGCCCTTTGTCGACCAGCAACTCACCGTCGACCCTGTTGAATGTGCCTACCCCGAAATCGCCTTTCTTTTTGAGTTGCCCGATCGTCAGGTCACCGTCGAAAACACCGGCCATCAGCGCGTCGATGATCGAATACTGGTACATAAAATCCTGTTCGGGTGCTGTTGTGTGGCGTTTTCTGGCGGATTGCGCGAAGCTGTCAGTTGCGAAAAAGCCGATTGCAAATCCAGCCACGAGGCAATGGAAGATGATCTTGGGAAATGCGGAAAGACGAACCATGAGCGGAAAGGGTTTGGCAAATGGTTACAAATGACGGCATACGGGCGAATCTTTGCAAAGCGCGCGGTGACATTCTATTCAAAGGCATTATAGCATCTGACCGGGGATAATTAGGAGAATAGGAGGGAAAGCGGGGCGGTAGTTGACATTGCGGTAAAAAAAGATCAATTTAAAAACAGCTAATATTCCTTTACCAATCACCAATTACTCCAGAAAATGAAAAGGTTTTTACTCCTGTTACTCGTTCCCGCGCTTACGCATGCGCAACTCGCATCGCCCGTGATGTCCGACAAGGCCAAAAAGATCCACGCCGCGGCACTCACCATCGACACCCACGCCGATGTTCCTATAAACATGATGAAGCCCGGCTTCGACGTAGCCGTGGAGCACGATTTTGAAAAAGAGCGCTCACAGATCGATTTCCCCCGCATGATCCGGGGCGGAATGGACGGGATGTTTTTCGCCGTCTACCTCGGGCAGGGTAAGCGCACAGAAGCCGCAAATGCGGAAGCCAAGAAGAAGGCACTGGCGATTTTTGACAAAATCCACGAGGCTGTGAAGGCCAATCCGCAGACCTGTGGACTGGCCACCACTTCCAAAGATGCCTACCTTTTACAAAAAGAAGGCAAACGCTCCGTTTTTATCGGTATGGAAAATGGCTGGCCGGTTGGGAAGGACATCACAAATCTGAAACTCTATTATGACCTCGGCCTGCGCTACATTACCCTTTCGCATTCGCTGAACAACGACATTTGCGACTCTTCGACAGACGGCGACGGCCCGGAATTCAACGGACTGAGCGCATTTGGGGAAGAGGTGGTAAAGGAAATGAACCGTTTGGGTATTATGGTCGACATTTCGCACGTTTCCGACTCCACTTTCTACGATGTGATCAAACTCACGAAAACGCCTGTGATCGCTTCGCATTCGTCGTGCCGCGCATTGTGCGATGTGCCGCGTAACATGACCGACGACATGATCAAAACGCTGGCCAAAAACGGCGGTGTGATCCAGATCAACTTTGTGCCCGGCTTTGTGAAAAAGCCTTCCGAGCCGCACGAAATGTCGTTGAAAGCATTGCGCCTTAAAATCCGCCAGACCGACTTTTCGGACGCGGATAAGAAAGCCCTGCGTGATGAAATGAAGGCGATCAATGAAAAGTACAAATCGGATATGCCTACGGTGCAGGACGCGGTGAACCACATCGAGCACGTGATCAAACTTACGAGCGTGGATCACGTCGGCATTGGCATGGATATGGATGGGGGAGGCGAAGTCGTGGGTTTGCAGGACGTTAGCCAGATCGGTGCGATCACCGAGGAACTGGTTAAAAGAGGCTATTCTGCGAAGGATATCGAAAAAATATGGGGCGGCAACATCATGCGCGTTCTGGATCAGGTAGAAAAGGCCGCAGGCAACATCTGATTTGTCTTCAAGTGGCGCCCGGGACGTTACCTAGGGGACAAAAAATATATACATTTTAATAAATAGTTTAATAAAATTGTAAATCTTACGTCCTCGAACAGATTACACATTTTAATTGAAGAGTAACAAATGGCTAAGTCAACCGAAAAGAAAAAAGCAAACGCAACCGTCGATCCTGCCGAGGATGCCGGCACTTCTGTGGCGGCCCAGTCGGTGAATGCGGTGGAAACCATTAGCCGTTTTACAGACTTCGACATACACTTGTTCCGTCAGGGCAAGCATTTCAAGCTTTATGAGAAGCTGGGTTCGCATGTGATGGAGGTCAATGGGGTGGTAGGGACCTATTTTGCAGTGTGGGCACCCAATGCGACCTACCTGTCGGTGATCGGGAATTTCAACGGCTGGAACCACGGCACGCATTCGCTGGCGCCGCGCTGGGATAGCTCCGGGATCTGGGAGGGCTGGATACCTAATGTCGGGGTAGGAGAAGTTTACAAATACTACATTATTTCGCAAGACGGGCAGCACCTCGAAAAATCGGACCCGTTCGCGCTCTGGTGCGAGGTGGCTCCGCGCACGGCTTCCATCGTTTGGGATACCTGGTACGAGTGGAATGACGCCGAGTGGATGAAAGTGCGCAGGGAAAAGAACAAGCTGAATGCGCCGACTTCGGTGTACGAGGTGCATTTGGGCTCCTGGCAGCGCGACCCATCCGATCCGGAAAGGCACCTTACCTATAAGGAAATCGCCGAAAGCCTCGTGCCTTACGTGAAGGAAATGGGCTTCACGCACGTGGAACTGATGCCGGTTATGGAGCACCCTTACGCGCCGTCGTGGGGGTACCAGATTACGGGCTATTTCTCGTGCTCGTCGCGTATGGGTACGCCGCAGGAGTTGATGTACCTCGTAGACCAGTTGCACCAGGCGGGTATCGGCGTGTATGTGGACTGGGTCCCTTCGCACTTCCCCGGCGATGCGCACGGGCTTTTCCGCTTCGACGGCACGGCATTGTACGAGCACGAAGACCCTCGCAAAGGCTATCATCCCGATTGGAAGAGCTATATTTTCAATTATGGAAGAAACGAAGTACGGTCGTTTCTGATCAGTAATGCTATTTTCTGGCTGGACCGCTATCACTGCGACGGCCTGCGTGTGGATGCCGTGGCGTCGATGCTGTACCTCGATTATTCACGCAAACATGGCGAATGGATACCGAACGAGTTTGGCGGGCGCGAGAACCTGGAAGCGATTTCCCTGTTGCGTGAAATGAATGTCGCCGTTTATACCGAGTTTCCGGATGTTCAGACGATTGCCGAAGAATCAACCGCATTCCCGGGCGTATCGCGCCCTGTATTTGTGGGCGGATTAGGTTTTGGTATGAAATGGATGATGGGCTGGATGAACGATACTTTGAAGTATTTTGAGAAAGACCCGGCGTTCCGGAAATGGCACCAGGATCAGCTCACTTTCAGTTTGGTATATGCATTCTCGGAGAATTTCATGCTGCCTTTCTCGCATGACGAGGTCGTTTACGGCAAGAAATCGCTCATTAACAAAATGCCCGGCGACGAATGGCAGAAGTTCGCGAATCTGCGCCTGATGTTCACGTACATGTTCACGCACCCGGGTACGAAGCTGATGTTCATGGGCGGCGAGTTCGGGCAAACCTCCGAATGGAATTTCCAGCAGAGCCTCGACTGGCATTTATTGGAACACGCGCCGCACAAAGGCGTCCGCGAATGCGTGATTGCACTCAACAAACTGTACAAGGAAGAGCCTGCATTGTTCGACTACTCATTCTCGCACGACGGTTTCGAGTGGATCGATACGCAGGACCGCGAAAATTCAGTGCTTGTGTACGCCCGCAAATCAACTGATCCAGAGCGCAATGTGATCGTCGCGCTGAACCTGACGCCGGTTCCCCGGAAAAGCTATCGGGTGGGCGTGATCTCGGAAGGAAGCTGGCAGGAGATATTCAATTCGGACGCGGAAAAATTCGGCGGCAGCGGGATCATCAACTACGAGCCCGTCACCGCGGAAAGCCACCAATGGCACGGGAAAGCGCATTCGTTGATCCTCGACCTGCCTCCGCTCGGAGCAGTAGTACTTAGAAAGGCGGCCAAAAAGCGGAAATAATGGAGGGAAGCAACGGTGAAGTGGCTGATGAGTGTCTACCGTTTACTTAATTCGCAGATGATCTTGAGGCAGAGGCTGGGGTCTCTGCCTTATTTTTTTACCTTTGCCGATCCAAACATCACGATCAGATGAAAGCCATTCGATTCATAGTACTTTTTGTTTTTTTAAGTTTATCAAAAGCTTTTTCCCAGGATATTTCCCGCGTTACTTCCGGCATCGACCTCGGCCTGGGCTATCAGGACAAGGTTTGGGTGCCTTCCGTCACATACCATCAGGAGTTGAGTCTCGCGAACTTTCCGTGGTTCAGGATAGGATGGGGTGTGCGTGGCTGGGGCTATTACGCAGGTCGCACGGACATGCTACCCAAGACCAGTGCCCTCAATTCGGATACGCTCAAATTTGGCAAGATTTCTGCCAATGGCGCCAGCTTCGTGTTCGGGGCCAATTTAAGGGTTTGGAAATTTGATATCGGTGCCAATACGGACCTTTTCGGTCTCGCATTCGGTCTAAAACGCAATGCATTGTACGCAGGCGGTAAGCTGTACGACGAAGGCAGCGTGCACTACAATGCTTACCTGAAAAGCGCTCCGGCGACATTGAACGCTTTACCGCTTTTTATGGACAAACAAAACGGGCAGTCGGAAGCCTATGTCCGCTTCTGGATTACGGATCAGATCGGCCTGAAAGTCGCGTACGTACACGGGCGCGTCACCTACGCGTCGCCTGAAAAGCTTATCAACGGTCAGACCCGCTATTCGACCACTTACGGCGTTCCCTACGTGGCACTGTCGTTTCCGTTGTACAACTAGTAATCACCATACTCACTTATGGCAGAGAATCTCACCGATTCGCATAAATACAACCTTTGGAAAAACCGGCTGGTCGCCAACGGCCTGGACATCCATCGGGTAGACGAACTTTACACCCGCCGCAATGGTCACGGCGAAGTGCTGTTCTCGCTCCTTTACACCGACGCTACCACGCCGGAAGGCAATAAAATCCCGCCGATCTGCTTCCTCAAAGGCGAAGTCGTGAGTGTACTCGTATGCTTCATCGATGTCGAAACAAGGGAAAAATACCTGCTCCTCGTACAGCAACGCCGCATTTGCGACGGTTCCATGACCTACGAACACCCCGCGGGCATGCTCGACAGCGAAAGCGACGCGGCCTCCGTGGCCGCCCGTGAAGTTTTCGAAGAAACCGGCATCGCTGTCGACAAATCCCGGCTGATCAGCGTCAACAGCGAGCCATTTTACCCCTCCACCGGCACGAGCGACGAAGCGATGTACATGTTTTACTGCGAGCTGGAACTCTCCTCGGAAGCTATCCAGTCGTACCACAACACTGTGCAAGGCCTGCTTTCCGACCACGAATACATCAAGACCTTCGTGGTACCATTCCAGGAAGGGCACAAGCTGATCACGAACGTAAACGGGGTATTACTGGACTATCTCTACCTGAAAAGCGTGGGCGACTGGGAGTTGCTGAAAAAGTTATGATTTTCGGGGGAGAAATTTGAAAACAAATCGGGCGTGATTTGCTCGAAATTCAAAATAGGAGCTATATTTGCACCCCGTTACCGGCCGAAAGCCAACGAATGCTCCCGTAGTTCAATGGATAGAATAATGGTTTCCGGTACCATCGATAGGGGTTCGAATCCCTTCGGGAGCACCCTAAGGGACAAGTCGTTTTTAAACGCACTTGTCCCTTTTTTTTGTGTCCTTAACTTGCTCGTTATCTGATAGATAAGATCAATCCCTTCGTTCAGTCGAGCGGTTCGATGTTCCATTCCGTCAAAAGTCAAATTTTCGGGGAAGATCGAACCAATTATCTGTCTTTTTTCTTCTAAGGTGCCTGATTTATAAAGCTTTGAGAGGTGTTCGAGTCCCGTGAGGATATGCTTTAAATAGGCACCTATTTCTGCTTGATCGTCGGAAAAGCTGTTCAGCTTAATTTCAAGTTCTTCAATTCGTTTTGTGCAATGCGATTTAACATGCTCGAAGTCTTCTGTCGCGATAAGCCCATCGACCAATTTGATTCGGGCATTTCGTAATCTCTCATTTATCTTGTCGAGTTCATCCACCAAATCACGCCGCTCCTTTTCCCGTATTTTCGTCTGTTCCTTGTAGCTACTAAGCACCAGATCAGAATAAATTTTCATCCGGCCGGGACGCGGTAATAGCATGTTGAGTTGACGTTCGAATTTTTCATTTACGTTGTCCGCCTTAAATCGAACACCACACGACGAGGAACAATGATAATAGTAGTAGTAATTGCTTCTTCCTTTCGATGCGCTTCCTGATAGCATTCTATCGCATTTGGTACAACGTAAGAACCCCCGGAGTGGAAGGTTGTCATCTGAGACGATTTTTGGCTTTTGATATGGATTCCGTTTTCGTCCGGAAATCATATCCTGCACTAAATTGAACGTTGATGGCGACACTATTGGCTCGTGCAATCCCTTCACACGCTGTGCCTTTTCCTCTTCGAATTCGGGAATAAATATTTGTCCGCAATAGACCGGATTCCGAATTGCGAGCCAAAAGTTGTTTTTACTGCACTTTAGTCCTTTTCTGACCGCTTGCTTCCATACTTGTTCCGTGTTAAACCTACCCAATGCAAGTTCTTCAAACACCCATTTCATTATCGGTGCCTTATTTGTGTCAGGCTCAATTATTTTTTTTCCGTCAAATGACCGTGCATTACGATATCCTATTGGGGCTGTGGCAACCCAGCGTCCTTCTTTCTTAGCTCGCCGCATGCCGTGGAAGACATTTAACGCGCGACGATCATTCTCAACTTCGGGCGCAGCTAAATAGAAAGCAAGCATAATCTTGTTTTCTGGAATTCGGATATCAAGTGGTTGTTCGATAGCCTGCGGTTCAATACCCGCTTTGCGGAGGATATTGATCATTTGGTACGCATCACCAGCGTTGCGACTAAATCGATCCCATTTTGTAAATAGGATTTGATCAATCCGAAGTCGTTTATTCTCCCTCAATCGGGCAAGTAGCATTTGCCACTTTGGTCGCAAGAATGTTTTTGCCGAATGGTCCTCGACGATCACTTCGACAACTTCCACGGAATTGTATTTACACCAATTTCGCAACCTTTCCTCTTGATCTCGCTGAGAATAGCCTTTTTCTGCTTGTTCATCAGTGCTTACCCTGACATATAGAATAGCTCTGGACATGGTCTTGATTATTTTGTTGACGAATTGCGCTTCGAACCAGAAGCCTTACGAAAATACTGATTAATAGCCAATGTGACCAGGTGTTGCATCGATTCCAGCATCTTTTCTGCCTGCTCGATAGTTATGTCTTCGCCGGTATCTTTCAGGTGTTTGACGGCATTCATTACTTGCTCATTGTTAAGTTCGCCTCGTTTCCCCATTTCCTCGTTCTTTTCTCCAAGCCATAATTTAGGCCTGCGATAACGGGGATCAAACACCCTTTCGATTTTCGAATGGGTCAACGCGGAGATGAACGTTTTGAAGAACAGCTTTCGTCATTTGCCCTTTGCCTGTGGAGCACAAGAAGTGGAATATCCTAACTGCAACGGAACAAATGTCGAACCAAATGCTGGTTGATTTGCAAAGGTTGGTAAGTATAGTGGTCTTATAGCTAGCGTATTAGGTTTTTTTTATAATTTCAAGACTAATGCGAATTTGAAAAAAATCCATGGGACATCAGGTCTTTCGGTATGTGCTGGTAGCTCGTGTTATACATGGTTGAGTTTAACAGCGCGGGCACATATTGCCTACGTAAATGACTCATGAAACGCGTGGCTCTTGAATTTCAAGGACTTCCCAGCCAGCACGCTCCAGCTCATCCTTATGAGCTAACAAGCGGCTTTTCGCCGCCGCAAAGCAGAAAAAACATGTCGCCCTCGAAAATCCAACGTACATCATTTTACTCGCTTCTTTTTTTCTTGCCTGGCTTAGACTGGTAGCGGAATTTCCTTTGAGTTGGTCAAGACATTTTTCTGACTCACATTTGTGGTAGGTTGTTTCCATGTATAGTGTTGCAGAATGTGTTTCCCCTTTCACTGAATGAACAGTTGTCACCTCTATCTTTAAACCATTAAACTCATATACATTGCCATAGTTTTGCTCTGATGTCGGTTGAGTAGGAGAAGTAGTCAAAGTGCTGGTTGAGCTCAGGAACGAGATGACCTCCGAGTGCAAAGTTCCTACGGTCTTCCACTCGTACAAAAATCCTGGGATGAAACCGACAATGGCTTGTCTGCACTTTTCTGAATTTTTCTCCATGATCAGCTTGTTGCACCACAGTAGCAGGTTCAGATTTAATCTCTCAAGAAGTTGAGGTGATGACGTTTTGAGCTCGTTTAAAAACTGCGTTTTAGTATATTCTCTTCCATTGATCTTCAGTCCTTGGTTACGAAATATTTTCAGGAAAGCGCTCAAAATTCGAGATCTAGCTTCTCGGTATGATACCTCTGTATTGGCCAAAATTTCCAGATAGCCAATCAAGCTACTGTAGTCAATCTTTTGGCCCTGATTATCTTTCTTATAGTCATCGTGATAATTATTTATAAAGGTTTTATTGGCCTCCAAGGGTTTTCCTACCCAACCGATCGCTTTCACCGGGTCAGATAAATTATAGATTCTGCCCGCTAATCGATGCTCCTGGACGAGGTTGGCAAAGTAGGGAAGTACTGATTGCGGATTCACATCATCGTACAACAGTATGTGAGGTAGTAAAGGTGATGGTCCATAGCCTGTTATAGGTATATTGTCATAAAGACCAAATGGACTCACTATCCTTGAAATCGCTGGTGACAATCTATTGCTGCCAGCAATTGTCAGCGTTTTTGGCCGCGGGGTCCATGCGGTTTCTTCATCAATGCCGTCACTGAAAATAGATTGATTGCGGTCACCTATGCGCTGGTAGATCGTTGAATTATTACCAGTAAAAAACAAGGCTTCAAGCAAGTCATGCTGATGTTTGTCCATGTCTTGCATTTCGTCAATAAAAACAATCGAAAAACGATTTCTAATAAGTTGTACAATCTCTGGAAACTCAACCATGTAGAGATTTGCAAGCAGATAGGCGTCATCGAAGCACAAAAATCCATCTTCCAGTAAGCTGATCTTCATAGTTTTTAGAGCCAGATAGGTCGGTGTTGTCGGTCCGACAATATTAAACAGCACCCCTTTTCGATCGCAGAGCTGAAAATTTGTGTTTAATCTAAGCCCTTCTACCAGGGTTTGGGCGTCTGATCTTCTGCTCAGCCAGTTTCGAGCCTGGAAATTATGCCTGGTTCTTAGCTGCCCAATCTTTTCGTTGTAGATTTCATTATCGATCCGGACAGGTTTGTGACCGTACTTTTGGCAATAGTAGGGGATTGCCAAAAACTCGTCAACGAACCCTTGAATTGTCCCTACGAAATTGGGGTACGAAAACAATTTCGGACATAGGTTGCTGATTTTTTTCTTGATTTCATCCACAGCGGTATTCGTGTGGGATATCACAAGAATGGCTTTGCCATCGATTAAAGGTAGTTGTCTTTCGATCGCCATCAATTTGGCGAGAAGTACAGTAGTCTTCCCACTACCGGGAACAGCTTTGAGGTCGCACGTGGTTAGATCCTTGATAAATTCTCTGCGCTCAGGGTCAAAGGTTTTTCCAGTTGGAAGCAGGATTTGTTCAATTTCTGTAATGAGCTGATCATTGACCGGTAGCATAACGAATAGCTTTCAAAAGGTATTGAATTGTTGTTTGATTATTTAGGTCAAAATCTTCGGATGAGTCAGAGAGATTTTTAGCGAAGATTTGCCCGATTACTGATTTTGATATCTTCTTTTTTGCCACACCAACACTATTGATTCCTGTCAGAATTTGATCCATGATCTGATAAGCAATTTCATTTTGGGGCAACGTCCAATCACTAAAATGGGAGTCCAGATTAGATATCGCGGTTTCATAGCTTGCAAGATCTCTAACGTCATCGTCTATCTTTTGCTCTTTTAGCGCTTCCAAGACGGATTTGTAGAAGAGTTTGGAGAGTCGGGGACTGAGCGCTATGCAATATTCCAATGTCCAAAATTCGGATACAAAAGTTTTAACAAGCTGACCGTTGTATTTTTGAGTTTTTTGAGCCTTTGCCTGGGTAAGTAAGGCTGCTATTTCAGTTGCCGTGTAAGGGACATCGATCATCTTGGAGCCGTCAGTGGGATCGGGGGTCTTTTTAGTCTCGCCGTGTTCAAGAGGTGGGATGTCGGCGTCAGTGACGATGGCCACCGGCACATCCATGTAGGGTTGGTTCACGCGTTGGAATATTCGGCAGTATCTAAGAAAAGCTGTATTACCAATATTAACGACAGATACTCCGTGGCGGGTAAGATTAATACCGATTTTACTTGCCAAGGTCGCTAAAAGCAACTCTTCTCCCCAACCTTCCACTAATATTACACCTTTTGCGAAAAACAAATTGGCTTTGGTGACGTCCAGAAATCTCTCTAAAAAAGAATAGTCCGTCGGTACAAGCTTGGTATGAATAGCCCCCATGGGAAACGCGCTTCCGTTGTTACAAACAATAATGTTAGCGAGTGGGACCTTTGAGCCAATATTCGGGCTATGAGTAGTGAGAATGAGCTGAACTTTTGTCCTGGTTACCTCATGTTGGAGTGTTTCGATTACTTGTAGTTGTACCTGCGGGTGCAAGTGAGCTTCAATCTCTTCTATAAGTCCTAGACGTAGACCTTCCCAACCAATTTTTTCTAGGTGGAGCAATTCCGCTGCAATACACAACAGGTTGTGACTTCCCAATCCGAGGTTTAGTTCACTTTCGAAAATCAAAAATAGAGATTCTAGAATCTCTCGAAGGTTATCGCCATTGATGCCAAACTTTGACTTTTTGCCTAGGAAGTTTGTTAAGTATGTGTCGATAATCGTTTTGAGCTCCTTTCCCTGTTGCTGGCTGGTATCTAGGTCATTGCCGTCACCATCCTTTCCCTCAAAAAAACCTACTATCGCGTTGTTTAGCTTTTTGACTTTCTGGACGAAGTTGTGCTCGATCCCTGGCTGCTGCTTGAACGCTTCGTGGCTGAGCAGAACTTGCGATAGCCTCGAATTCTTTCTCGGCGTTAATTCCGATCTGGCATCGCGCAGCGGACGGAGATAGGTGGCCCGCAGGAATTGTTTCGCTTCAAAAGAGAGGCTATGGCCGTCATTGTCGGGGCCGGCTTTAACCTCACTGGCCAATATCCGATCTGCCGTTTTTGAAACGTCAAGAATTAACTTTAAAGTTGGCTTTCTGCCTCCTGCCTCGGTTTTCCAGCCAAGCCATTCAATATGGTTTTTTGCTTCGGAGTCGGTGAAATCGTCAAAATGGCATTCGATCCGCAACCTGGATTTTCCTGTGTAGAAATCCAGCTCGTCAATGCGATTGGATTCATAACTGTACGTATTTAAAACTAGCTTTATTGCATCAACAATGGCTGTTTTTCCGCTGTCATTTTCGCCGATCAAAAGATTGTTTCCAGCGTCAAAGGGAAGATCCAAATTTGGTTTAGCGAGGTCGAAGCCATTGGATGAGCCGAATTTTCGGAAATCCCAAAGTTTCAATCTTGATAAATACATAAGTTTTCAGTTTTTGTGGCAATTTTCTAATTTTATTATTCCGAGCAAAGCACGTGTTAGTTGTCGGTTAAGAAAGCAATTTACCCGGTTATGTCGCCATTTTCCTAGCATGAGTGGTACAGCCAATGGAATTAAAGGCCGTTGGGTAATTAGCGCCGTTGTTTTGTATGTAAATTATCGGTAATCAAGTATTTATCATTTTTTTGTAGTATCATGGCGTCTACACCGTAGCTAACCAAGAATACGGCACCTCTATCTACATGCGTGAAACTATGAATGAAAAAAATTTTTTAAACCCATCGATAATTATTGCTATCGGTGTCGCTTTGGCGTTGGTTATACTTGCGCTTGGTTGGGTTTTGCCAACTATCCTTTATGCGCTAGGTTGCATGGTTTCAATAGCTGTCACTGGTAGTGTTGCCGGAGTCGCAATCACAGCTGAGGTCTCAAAATATTCTGCATGGTTCTTAGGTGTGACAGGAACAGCAGGAACGGTTCTCATTGTCGCAAAAATAAATAAGTTAGTAAAAGATGAGCCCTTTAAGTGGACGGTTCCAATACTTTCGGTCCTCACAGGATTCTTGGTCAACCTTTGTGACGAATACTATCCTGGCTCAAAATTCGAATGGTATATCCTTTCTGGAATAGCGGCATTGCTTACTATCGTTGGAGGCGTTCTTTATGAGCAAAAATCCCGTTGGGTCAAGGTTGCTGGTATTGTTGCTCATTTGTTGATTCCTTTCATTATTTTGCTCGGAATTGTCTTTAATCCAGATAGTAATTCGGAAAAGTCTATCCAAAAGGCGGTCCTGCAGATCCCTTGGCTTGTCTGGGGATGTCTGATTGGCACGCTTCTGGTCTCGATCGTTGTTGCGGTAATAGCCTTTAAGGAGGATTCGTATTCGCGCGGCAAATAGTCAAACTCCTTCGATCCGGTTTGTTGCATGCTCAAGTTGTTATCGAATGTTGATTGCTAGTGGTTCAAAAAGCAGGAGTGAAAAGTGCCATGCTATTGGCGATCGACGTGTGGATGCCGATATCCTATCCAGCAAATTAGTGATCTTTGCGGCTGAATTTATTTTCAAAGCAAAGATTTGTCCTTTACTGGATGAAATATTCTTTTCAGGAGGTCAAATACGAATATAATTTACTATTTATCTGTTTAATTATGCACAATAAATATCGTCAAGGAGTGATTGCTCTGGATGTGATTTTGATCTTTTACAATATTTGCTTCTTCGGTCATATCAAAAATTTTTTCTGATGAATTATAGGAAAACTGAATTCTATCGTGAAGAGATGAATGACTTTCAGCAGGTCAAGATTTATTTGTATTTCTCAAGCCCAGTAATTGGATTTTCTGAGATTCAAAACCTAGTTCTTCAACAGGCGCGGCTGGAGGTTATCGGAAGAGCTGATATACCACCGGAAAAGGAAGATTCGACCCTAATTCTGAAGGGCCTTGTCAATCTTTATCTTGAAAAAGCCTTTCAACATCTGAGAAGACCAGATGCTGAGGATCAATGGCGCCGACCATTTACACTTAGCTTAATTGAACAGCCGGGTTCGTACCTCATTGAAGCGATCTTGCTGATTGGAACGGGGCTTGCACATTATAACGATATACGCGATGGTTTGGATAGGCTTTTGAAGGATTTCAACAAACTGGCAATTTGGTTGGGAAACTCTATTTCCTTTACTGGTGGTTATACTTTTATGTCTTCGTTTCCTAGCTATAATAATAGTTCCGTTGCCAACAGCCATATTTTTTCAACCTTGAACTATCTAACGACAAACCTTAAACTTTTACAACTGGTATTCGTGGCACAATTTATTGTCTTGTTAGCAGTATTCTATCTTTCTTTCAGGCATATAGACACACTTTACGCTCAGATGGGGACTAAGTCAGAGGCTGACTCGACTTTGACTAAAAAGCTTAGAGCATCGGAAAGGATAGGCAATAGTATTGATAGTATGGCTTTGAAAGAAAAGCAAAATACAATCGATCTGCTAAAAGAGTTGTTGATGAATCAGCAAAAGTCGGATAAAGCAAAAAAACAGTAAAATTGTCTGTGATTTATTGATCGGAGATATCCTCAGAAGATCGCTCGTAATGTAGACTATTCAGAATTGGTAAGCTTGTCTTAATTTGGGAAAGCTGACGTGGTTCCGTTTTGGTTTACACTTTTGCGGGTTAGTAAATATTAAAAACTTCAATTCTTATCCCGTCTGTCGGTAATATTCAGCCTCAAAGGCTGCTGGATTTAAATAGCTCAAAGACGAATGCAGCCTTCTTGTATTGTAATATACTTCGATGTATTCAAATAGAGCAGACTTTAATTTTTCAATATTCTCATAACCGCCTTTGGGCATATCTAATTCGGCCTTCATCCTACTCCAGAATGACTCAGCCCATGCGTTATCGTACGGATCATCGGCGCGGGACATGCTTTGTCTCAACTTGAAAGTTTTGATCACTTTCTTTATTTTTCGCGACAAATATTGTCCGCCACGATCCGACGGGGCCGCCCGGCGGTGCACTATCATTCCCCTTTTGGCTCTTCGCTTTAAAAGTGCCCTCACCAACGGTTCCCTGACAAGGCTTTCTTCCATATTGTCGGCTAATTGCCAACCAACAATCTGCCTGGAATACAAATCCATCCAAGTGCAGAGATACGCCCATTTTCCACCTTTCAGCGGCATGTATGTAATATCCGATGTCCAAACTGCATTAGGTCGATCTGGCTTTGGCTGTTCAAGCAGAAGGTTCGACAAACTCGTTTCCCATGTTTACTATCGGTCGTCCTCGGAATAAACCTAGTTGGTTGAATAGTCCTCAAACCCTCTTTTCGCATGATTTCAGCGACTTTTCGGCGACTAATCTTGATGCCTTTTTGTTTCAAGGACTCTTTGATACGCCGACTGCCATATCGCTTCAAATTGCGGATAAACTCAATCCGTATTTCATGCTTTGGGCGATTGTATTTTTTGTCCGCATTATGACTTTCTCCTCGCCTGTACCGGTAATAGGCTGTGCGGCTTACTTCAAAAAGCGAACACAGATAACTTACCTTATTTGTCTTCGAGAGCGACATTATTAAGTCATAGACGTCTCTTAGTCGGACGTGCTGAAGGGACCCAACGCCTTTTTTAAGATCTCACGGTCGGTTTTCAGGCGTTCAACTTCCGCTCGTAGCTTAGCATTTTCAGCAGCAAGTTTTGCAGCCTTACTACCTTCACTCTCCACATTCTTTGTTTTTGTCTTCATAGTTGCCATTCTCTTCCAACGATATAGAAGATTTTCAGCAATTCCAAACGTCTCGGAAATTTCCTTCGCGCTTCTTCCAGAAGCCAACATACTCGTTAATTCCTGCTTAAAGTCAGCATCGTAACTCTTCCGGGTTTTAACCCCTTTCTGACCTCCCATTTCGCATCAGGTTGTGCAAAAATGTGTGCCGCTTTTAGGAGCCACCTCAAGCTTCCATTTCTATATCGAATGTAAGCTTTCCCGATTTTGTAAGCTTCCCCGCGTTTGTAAGCTTACACTACCACTCTATGTGTTTTTGCTCTTGTTCTACAAACCCCTGATGCTTAACTTCATTTTTGAAGTTTTCAGGGAGGATAATTCCGTTTCCGTTTCCGAAATCCTGAAAGAAACCAAAGGGGCAGTACAAAGCTACATCGTTGGGCTGATGATCGAAACTTGCATATTTACAGGCCTGAACTGGGCTGTGCTGTTAGTGCTCGATGTCCAGTATGCGCTATTGTTAGGTATTCTGGGTGCTATCCTGAATCTGATCCCTTACATCGGTGGAATCATTGCCATCGCATTACCGGTACTCGTTTCATTTGTCACCAAGGATGGCTACACGACTCCGCTTTTGATCCTGGTAAGCTATTCGGTTATCCAGTTTGTAGACAATCATATAATCGTACCCAGGGTAGTTTCATCCAAAGTCTCCGTAAACGCTCTTATCTCGATACTCGCAGTTTTGTTAGGCGGCATGCTATGGGGGTTTAGTGGAATGTTTCTGTCAATTCCATTTGTCGCGGTTCTAAAAATTGTATTCGACCGTATCGATGAACTTAAACCGTGGGGCAAGCTCTTGGGCGACACATTGCCGCAGGATGCGGTTCCGACGGCAGGCCCCGAAGTGCAACCTTGATTACGACGGGTTATAAAGTGGTTAGTACTAAGCACGAATATGGCAACCAGACCGCGCCGTGATCTGAACAATACCATCCGAACTATACAACATGCAGGTGTCCCGTAGTTGTTGATAGCCGGTATCACAGGCATGGTTGATAGTCAAGCTGCCCGGATTACCCAGCCAGTAATTCTTATTTTGATCTCCAACGCCCGATATGCGAACGAAATCTTGGTTTGCATATTGGCAATTTTAACTTGGCCGCTGCTTGCAGGACTGCCCTGATCAGCCCCTGTGACGGTGCGGCCGGACTGTGCTGATTTATGTGGTACCAAAATGAATCCTAATGTAAGGTCAGCATGGATAGCACTCTAAGCAACATGCTTTCTAAAAGCAGTTACCGTCTGTATAATCAGGAATGGCATTATCAGTACATCGTTCAGCAGCACAAGCATTTGGGCACTAAAAGGCAATTTCCAGAGCTCGTTTTTCTCCTGGCCGAGAAAGGCTTCCAGAAAAGCAAGTTTGTTCTTGGCGGGATAAACGTAAGAAGGAATGATCACGTCGAAGTAGTGGCCCCAAAGATCACTGAATGTCTGAAAAGATTTTGCTGAGAAATCTAACCTGTAGCCTATCGTGAAAACAAAAAGCGAGAAAATGATTGGCCCACTTGCCGCCAAGGCAATCAGTAAGGGTTTTATCCAGCTTTGACCGTGGGCGTTGGAGAAATTGAACCACAATGTGAGCTTTTCCTCAAACTCCTTTTTATTGAAAAACCCGAGTTTTTCGTATGTAAGGCGGAGCTCCTGTTGCCTGAAATACTTTGACAAGTCTTTATCGCCTGTTTTTTCCATAACAGTCTTCATTTGCTGGACTACCTGGATTTGATTGGTCAATTTAGCCTTGTTGCTCGTTTTGGTGTTCAGTCCCAATATCTGCGTGGGAACTAAAGTGCCTGCAAATCTTATATCTTCGAGATTGGATGCTTCCACATAGATTTTTTTAGACAACTTAGAACTGAAAAAACTGAAATTTCCAATCCGGGATTTTCCAATCCTGAGATCTGCATTGCCTAAGTCTACATCTGAAAAGCGTATCGCCCCCTGATTTACAACATCGTAAAATGTAACGGCTTTCCGAACTTGGAAATACTCGAATACGCCAACGAAGTCCTTGGTGAAATTGATCGAATGAAGGTACAGATCGTCAATCCTATTGGCTTGCCCGTCATGATTGTGTCCGGTAATTGTAAGCGTTTTTAACGCTGATACTCTTTTAAGTGCCAGACTGGTAATTTTTCCTTGCTTTTGTTCAAGATTAAAGTGCTCGTGATCCGTGTTCTGCATGACTATCGAGCCTGCATCGGAATGTAAAATCAAGGCAAATTGCTCGGATTTGCCTCCCTCACAAGCCAAATTAATCATCTTGTGGGAGCTCATGTACAGCTGTCCAGGATTGAAATAGTGAAAATTTACATTGATGACCTCAGCTTTGCCGACGGTTCCAAGCAAATCGATCCTGGCCTTTTCGACAAGGGTGTTGTGAATGAAAAATTGATCAACATTGCCCTGTAAATCCAGGTCCTCAATATGGACTGCTGCCGACCGGTCATTGGCTATTTTGAAGCTTTCCACCGAGAGATGGTCTGAGTCAAACAGGCCAATTGATCCTTCAACGTTGAGCTCGACTAGCCACGAAGTAAAAAAGTAAAGATCTATTTTTTTTTCAGACCCGGCCCTCATTGTGCTTTCGCGAACTGTCACAGAATCTCCATGTACATCAATAAGTGAAAGTTTCGAGGGGAAACTGTTGTCGACCACAATTTTCTTAAAGTGCCTTCTTAAGAATACTTCAACACTCAACCCTATCCACTCTTCAACATTATTTTCCACCACATATAGGGCATTCCGGGTTAGGGAAGAAAGATCTACCGATCCGGGTATTTCTTTTGTAATATTTATTTTGATTACTTCTCCGTTCTTTTCGGCAAGCGCAGTATGTGCTGCTTCGAGCAAATGTTCAAAGAATTCACGGAATTCTATATCCATTTAAAAATCAGGTTTAATTCTTTTCGGACGCTTCGCATCAAAGTTATACAATCCGCTGCATTGCCACTACAACACCAGGCGTGCAGTTGGCACTTATGTTTTTTTGTAGGCACTTTCAATGCCAAAGTTTATACTTCGGTAAAATCCGAGTATTGAGATGTTTGCCTGATGCTGTTATTTATGCGATTGCCATTTCTCAGTTTGGTGATTTTTCTAGGGACAATACTTCTATTTTACGTTCCCCAAAAAGTATTCTGATAACAGACAATGGCAATTGGATAACCAAAAAAGAACCACTATTCCCGTTCCTACGATGGCCAGCAGAACACTTGACCAACTCAACGTTTTCGTTAAGTTTTCGCTGTGTGGAGCAAGTTGTAGCCTGAGTCGGCCTTTGATATCGTGAAGCGTAGTGGTAAGCTCCTTCGATGAGGGGATAGCCTTGTAAAATCCCAACGCAATAGCGTAGCAGATAAATGCAGGTACCCAAAGTCCGTACTTAGCCGGAGACTCAGGGTTTTTTTGGTTAAGAAAATAAGCCGTCGACCCGCCAGCTAGCAGTAATGTATAATTCAGGGTCGTTACCGTAAGGTTAAGATAACCTTGAAACAAGGTTGTCAACTGTTTGTACTCGTCCAGGTCGTGAGGGTGCTGATCTGCGTCTATATTCGGTGTATCGATCTGATCCATAAAAGTTGGGGCTTTGTTGTTTTTCGATTCTTTCAGTCGCTCTATTGGCTTTAAATCGTTAACGATCACGACATTGCCGCTAAACTATGCAATTGGGACGACATTGCACATGAATTGCTATGGTAATGTAAGTTATGGCTGTTATCTGCGACAGTATGGTATTCGCACGGATTTTGGCAGTATTGTCGCTCGGCTCGTTTACCGGGAAATCATTTGTTTGTCAGCTCGTATATCGAAACATCGCACTGCACATCGGAAAAGGTAGTGAACACTTGTTGGACAATAGAAATTGCCGCAAACCTACCATTATCGAAGCGGTTCAAAAGAAGCAAACCAGGTATGTGAAGTTTAGACAACATTGCATTTGTCTTTGGTTGAACCCGGCCTATTCAGTCGCTTTAAGGATTTAAATGTGCGCGTGAGTCTTTAACAGCTGGCTTCATTTTCGTTCCGGCTGCGCGGCGTAGATGCCTTTACTGCCTGCAAAAAAATCCCTGGAAGCGAGGAGTTGAGCCCCTGTTGGTCTATTTATGGGATGAGCTCCTTGGAGCCACTTTCATGATTTATTACCTTTTCAGGGCAAACATGAAAATCATTGGCGATGAGAATGGTTTAGTAGAAACGAAACAACAGGACAGATGAACCTACAACAAAATTTACGCTACCCACTTACTAAGTTTTTGGCCGAAGAGCTCACAGGGCGCTTCTATGAAAGTGAGCTTTCGTGCATTAACCGAATGTTGATACTTTACTACAACAGGGTTTCGTTCGCCATCGACGGAAGTGAGAAAAACTTCCTGAATGAGTACGAGGCCTATCTTTCTGAGCCAATAGCATTCTGGTGGCTTTCAGCGCGAAGGCTTCACCGTATGAATACACTTCGCCGAAGGATGCTTATGGTGTTGAGTCTACAGCGGGATATTTTTACTGACTTGTTGGCAAAAACTGACTTTCTAAGCCTGTCCCGAAAAATCGAAGCGATCAGGCGGATTCGGGATTGGCTTTCCCGGGATTCCGGCACAAGTGTCTTCAAGCCTGAGCTTGTCACCTGGCGGGATAGTTTGGATGCACAGTACCGACACCTGTTTGAAACAATGCCGGCAAAAGCAACTCCAAGGAATCAAGTGATAGAGTTTTATCAGGTTTTGACTGGCAGAGATGATGCCCAGAGGAAATCCAAGTTCGCGCGGCTGATTGTATTATTGCAGAAGGAAGGCTGGCTAGGTGGACAAACCCAGGACGGTCGGTACAGATTTCGCAATCGTGGAAAGGGTTCCAGATTGCAGATCGCCGCACTTTACTATACGTTAAGCGCGCGTGGACATATTGAGCAGCGCCTCGCTGCGCCTTTTATTGCGGGCCTTTTTAACAAATGGCTTGATCATGGACTGGCTGAAAAGTCGTTCGAAAAAATCTTTCAGACAGAACAGCAACAAACATTTAACTGCTCTTCGAGTCAGCCGCGCTTTCGATATGTGAAAGAATGTGAGCTGCTCATCAGCGGTCTGTGACCAAACCAATATCTTGCATAATCGTGCCCTGTTTCGGAATTATTCTGAGACAGGGCTTTTATTTTTTACCCATTCTGTAATTGCCGCCGGTCAAACAAATTTATAGCCTTCAAGCAACCATCGTCAGCAGGCGCGTCCTGCTAAAATCTTCGTCGAACCCTAGTGCATGCGCTTGACCTGGACGAGCCGAAAAACTGGCGTTTCTGCTTCGATTTATTTCTCCGAAAGCTAATGCTTGTCGCAATTAGTCTGCAAGGGCTTTCGCGGCTGACGCTCCTGTCGCCACGCCTTCCAGGTCGGGCGCCGGTCGACCCTTCTTTCTGCAAAAAAATCAAATAGCATATGGAAACGCCCAGCATTTATAGACAGAAATCCAAGACAAATAAAAGCCTGTGACCGGGCAGGCCGGAGGAAACAATTATCAACTCTTAAATATTATTTGAAATGGAAATCGAAGAGAGAATTACGAAGGACGCGGTGCTGAACGCTTTGAATGATGAGCGCACGGTAATCAATTTCAACTTGGCCGTTCCCGGCGGTTGTAAGGACAACAGCGGCACGTGGGTAGATCGGACCGAATTTGTCAGATGCGCCTACTGGCTTAACTCCGGGGCTGCAAAGCTGTTGACGAAAGGAACCATAGTACAATTATAGGGTCGGATTTCGGCAAATGTGTGGCATAACTCCGATGGTGATGCGAAGGCCGGGTTACAGTTTCATACCTCCGCATTCAAAATAGTGGTAGGTATGACAAAGAAAAGCCAATCTCTCAGGTATGATCAGGTCCATCAAAGCGGGCAGGCGGACACAGCAACAGAGCATGATGACCTGCCATTGTGATCCTGGCCTTCTTGCTAAGGGCAATCTTAAGTGGCGGTGATTCACCGCCACCTTGTTCAACCTTTTATTTCAACACATCAATCCATCCAATACCATGGCTAGTAAAATCAACACTCAAAAAAAACTGCAAACCGAGCACGGTCAGCCGCTTCTGTCGAGACTGTGATCGCTTCGGCGGAATTGCGATATTTGCCACCTTTGGAAATCCGTTTTTGCTCCGGTGGTTACCACAGACAAATAGATCAAACCGCGCTGCAAGAATTTGCAGCTGAGATCCTTGTTCACCGGATACTGTCACCGCTTTTGGTCAGGAAGTCCGCTCAGGCAGAGTTTGAACTTGTAGCCGGTGAGCGGAGGCTCCGGCTGCGTTAATGCCGGCCTTTCCCTTGTCCCTGTGCTGGTCGCAAAGCCCGAAGATGAAATCCCGGATCCGTTGTATGAATCGCAAGCCATCGCCCGCATGCAACAAGCCGGATCAGGTTTATAGTTGAGTTAGGAGGGTAGGACGTTCAAACCCGCGCATTTGGCGCGGGCTTCTTTTCTTTGCCCCCCGGGTCGCAAAGAAAAGAAACAAAAGAAAGGACCGTGTCGCGTAGACCGGGTCGCGTAGACCGGGTCGCGCGGACTTTTACCACGTGGCATTATGAGATTATCTGAATGAGTTGCTGGTTGCACCTGATGGTCTTCGGAGGAAGCTGGTATCTGTTCATCGGTGTCGAATTGGCATGAACAGGTAGTCTCTTGCCGGTATGAAATGTAGTTTGAAAATAAAAGTTTGGTAAATTTACCAAACTTTTATTTGGGTTTATTGGGTGTGTTGCTATCTTTATGGAAAAATTTCGGTTATGAGTGATTCAAGAGATTCTGATTATTCCGTGCTCTTCAGGAAGCTGGTTCAACCAGTCAACCAAACGGTACAAACGGGAGATGAAAATACGATAAAGAAAAGATTCGATCAAAGAATTAAGGATTTAGGAATAACGATCAATAATGCCGTAGAGTTGATCGGAATCGAGCATAAATCCCTGATTCCTATTTTAGATGGTACTGCTAAGCGTGTGGATTTGGTCAACGCGATTAAGCTGTCACATTTTCTTGATGTTACAATTGAAGATTTTGCAGTCATGTATACAGGCCAGCTGGAGCCTTCGGTGATTGGTCAGATAGAGCGTGCAAGAAAAGGTAGCTATTTGTCAACCAGCTTGGATCTGAAGGGATTGAAGTCGGAGAATTTTGTGAAAAATATTAATTCTGTCGAAAGTATTGAGGATCGCGTAAATACATTTTTTGGCTTAGAGAGCATATATGAGTATTCTGACATTGGGGTCAAGACGGCATTCAGCCGGTCGAAAAGAGATTCAAATGCTTTAATGAGAGAGTTTTGGGTTAAGTCAGCTTCAATACAGTTTAGAAATGTTGCAAACCCCTATGATTTTAGTCGAAGTGAATTAATTGATCTGCTGCCAAAGCTCAGGCCTTACACCCAAGACATAGAAGCGGGTCTGCTGACCGTCATTAAAGCGCTATACCGT
Organism: Dyadobacter sp. SG02; assembly: GCF_900109045.1. GTDB lineage: Bacteria > Bacteroidota > Bacteroidia > Cytophagales > Spirosomataceae > Dyadobacter. The sequence goes on along the minus strand of NZ_FNYL01000012.1, from coordinate 58,929 downwards.
ATAGGGGTTACAGTTATTTACCAGCCCTACCTGAGGGCGATCCAGGTTCGGGGGGCTACTATGGTGATTAATGGGAAGCCCTGTATTGTATTAACTGATTATCTGAATAGGTACACAACGCTATGGCATACCTTGATCCATGAGCTACACCATGTATTGTATGATCTGGAAGAGATACAAAAAAGGGAAGTTCACCTGTCGGGCCAGCCGGACCTTTTTCTGGTTAATGAAAATAAAGCTGACGAGTTTGCCAGGCAGTATCTGTTTAGTACTGAGAGGTCAAAGCAGATCCTACCTTTCATCAATGATGAGGTTATTGTTAAGAGGTTTACCGACGCTGCTCAGGTCCACGCTTCGTTTGCATACGCATACTATCTGCATGATTTGACACAAAAAGGGCTTACCAACGCGTGGGGGAATAAACTAGCCAAGAAAATTCCTGTTTGTCAGGCCAGCTTGTCACTTTTGAATACCAGGGCATTTGAAAAAGATACCTTGAAGGAGAGTATAGAATATCTAAAAAGAGTGGTTTTTAATGTGTAACTAATTACTTCAAAAGATTCTATGGAAGATAATGGATTAGCGGGGAGCGGGAAAAAGCTGCCTTCGAAATTTGACGAGGATTTTGATAAAAATGTAAATCCTGACTACGAGCAGGAAAGGTTGGAGATTTTGATGCGTGCAGATAGCGTCAAAGGGCAACAACTGGCCATTGATAACGAAGGGCAGCTGTTTACTAAGGACGAGATACGCAATTTTGTGTTGGAAAATGTTCATGATCCTTCCAAAATGTATGATGTATATTATAAGGGGATAGACAAATTATTGCGCGGCTACCTACCCAAGGGTACAGATTTTCAAAAGTCCAGAGAGCTTATTTATGAAGAAAAGAATTGCTTTCTTACACGGGGGCTTCGGAAAAATGAGAGGGGGATCCGTGGAGCAGATAGTAGGATGGGACACATTGAGGATGCCGAAATTATTCTCAATATTGTCATTGACTCAGTGGTCAACAGCCGGGGGTTCTTTGAGATATATTGTGCGATCAGGGACTTGAATGTATCAAGGGGCTACGGACTCCCTTCCACCGAACAATGATGATTTTCGTCCGAAGTCGATTTCTAAGTAAAACATAATTAAGCTTGTGGAGAAAATAGCTGATGTACTCGTTTTGGATCGGGTTGATCCAGTAAGAATTATTCTTTCTTCCCGTCTGCTTTTTGAGAGGTTGAAGGCCGTTTCGTTTTGCGTGGGACGAGATCGTAATCTTCCAATCTTGCAGTGTATAAAGGTTGATGTTGCCGTTGACTCGCTTACGATCACAACTTCCGATACTGCTAACACGGCTATCACCACACTAGTTGTCGAGAGCAGTGGAGTTATTAGTACATGCATTCAGTTTGATTTGATTTTTAAGCTTTTATCGATGCTGGCGGATCAAAATTTGACCCTCTTGATCGACCCACTAACTCGCAAGCTGGTCATTGAGGCTGATTCGGGGGTATACGCATTTCCGGGGCAGGAACCCCACGATTGGCCTATCCCACTTGCAATGGCGCACGTTGTGCAAGCCGAAGTAAAAACGGATTTCTTCTGTCGCGCATTGAGGGAGGTCTTAACATTCACCTCCACTGAGGACATCAGACTGGTACTTGGAGGGGTTTTGCTCGAACTGGATTCGTCACAGCTACGGCTTTGTGCGTCGGACGCGCAAGCACTGGGCCTTCGTCAGATAGCCTTCTCAGGTAAAGATCCCGGACCTGTGCAGAATGGTAAGTATCAATTGATACTCTCTTCAAAGGTTGCCAAAGCGCTATCGAGTATTCATAAGGATAACAGCGAAAACTCTGTCTCGCTTTCCTTTAGCTCATCTGCAATTCTCTTCACCGGCCTACCGAATGGAATTACCATCCTAAGTCAACTGATTGAGGGGGATTATCCCACTTTTTTGAACCTGATTCCACGACAGAATCCCTCTCGGCTAGTGGTAAACCGCAGCGCATTCCTGCTTGCTTTGAATCGAATTGAACCATTTGCGAGTACCGGTAACAGAAGGGTTCGCCTGCAATTGTCTGAGAATGGGTGCCAAATATTTGCTGAGGATTTAAACAATAGTAGACAAGCGCGAGAATATATTCAGGCCAATTATTCCGGAAATGAGCTGAGTATCAGTTTTTCATTGAGCCGCCTTCAATATGCAGTGGAATCTTTCACCACCTCCGAGATACGCTTGGAATTGTCTTCGTTGAGTCGGGCGGGTGTAGTGAGAGAGGCAGATGCACCTGAGGAGGATGCTAATCTTGTTTTAGTGATGCCATTCGCTGGCTCTGACCTCGTTTAGGAGACCCGGGTTGCCGTGTCTTACACCCAGAGCTTCAATACAATGTTGGGCCCATAATGAGATAACCCGCATTGACCACGAGTTATAAGATTTAATCAGGATGCTGAATTCCGGATCAAGGGAAATCAAAGGAATGACGACAACCCATACTTTTATTTCAGAAATGAAAGCGGTAAAATCGAAGTATGGGTTATCAAGTGGACCGAACTGATCGAAAATGTGAAGCGAAAACTAAAGTATATGGCCAATATATTGGAGACTAAGGATATTGACGTCCAGGAAAAGGGCAGAAAAGATTTCGCTGAAATAGACTTCAACAAAACCAGCTCTTCGCTTAAACGGGTGACTGTTTAATGTCTCTCCTGATTTTTGGCAACTAGAAATCTAAGTCAGCTTCATGTTCAAAATCCCAACACACCCTCTTTCATAGTAACTATGAGACTGTCAAAATTGACGATTCAGGGCTTCAGGTCCTTTGGAATAGAAACCAGCATTACAATGAGCCCGCAGCTAACCGCTTTTATCGGGTTAAATAGCTCTGGAAAGACCTCGGCGATGGATGCTTTAAGGAAAATGTTTGGTTCCACCTCCTTGGAGCGCGAGCTGCTGCCTAAGGACTTTCATCATTTCAAAGAAGAGGTGGCTGAGGAAACAGATGAACGATTTTTATCCTTGGAGGCCCGCTTTGATTTCGGCAATAATCCCGATGCCATACCGCACTTCTTTTCAGGGATGGTGGCAGGTAGCCCCGGCGAAACACTATACCTCAGGCTTAGATTGGAAGCCAGCTGGAAAAAATCGATGCTTGAGCCCGAGGGCGAAATCGATGTGAACTTTTACTCGGTCAGGGTTCCCGAAGGTGAAGAGATTGGCGATGGTGACAAACATACCTTTCCCAATTATTTGCGCAGTTTGATCCAAATTATATATGTCCCCGCAATCCGGCGACCTTCAGAACAGTTGAAGTACGCGTCAGGGAGCCTGTTATACAGGGTGCTTCGTAAAATAAAATGGAGCGAGGATTTTACGAAGACTTTCAAGGATCAGGTTGCGGAAATTAATAATGGGTTTAAAGCATTGCCCGAATTTGAAACTGTCCAGAATTCCATCAATCACTTCTGGCAACAGTTCCATCGCGAGGAAAGGTACCGTCAAACCAGTGTGGTCTTTTCTGGGACCGATTTCGATTCCATCCTAAAGAAGCTGGAAATCTCTTTCGGCCCGAGCGCCACAAGAAGTGATTTTAGGATTGAAGAGCTCGGAGATGGCCTCAGGTCCTTGTTTTACCTGACACTTGTGTGTTCGCTCCTGGATATAGAGGAAAAATTTGCAGCAAATCAGGACGAGGAGGAAATTGGAAAGGATCGGCCGCTGTTGACCTTGTTTGCTATCGAAGAGCCGGAAAATCATATCGCACCGCAACTGTTAGGACGGGTCGTCAAAATACTGGAGAAGATTTCTGTCAAGGGTACTTCTCAAGTACTTCTTTCTTCCCATACACCTGCCATCATTAAGCGGGTTGTGCCAGAATCAATCAGGCATTTCCGGATGAGGCCCAACTATCAATCCAAGGTTAGTGAGATCACGCTCCCAGAAGATAAAACGGATGCCTACAAATTTGTCAGGCAAGCCGTTATTAACTACCCGGAGCTGTACTTTGCCAAGGTAGTCCTCATTGGTGAGGGCGAAAGTGAAGAGGTTATTTTTAATCGGCTGATGCAGGCTCTTGATCTTGACTTTGACGACAACATTATAACTTTCGCGCCGCTTGGACACCGCTTCGTGAATCACATTTGGAAATTGTTGGAAGCCCTCAATATTCCATATGTGACTTTGTTGGACTTTGATCTCGAGCGGGAAGGAGGTGATTGGGGCAGAATTAAATATGCACTCAGGCAACTGATTTTGAATGGTTTTGACCCGGACGATTTATTGCTGTTAAGTGACAATAGCATTATGACTGACGAAATGCTCGAATCCATGCACACCTGGTCTGCGGGGCCGATTGAATCCATGCAAAGTTGGGTAGATGACCTCAAGGACTATGACGTATTTTATTCGTATCCGCTCGATCTTGATTTTTTGATGCTGACCAGCTACGAGCAGTTTTATAAAAAGGCGATTCCTAAGGGTGGGGGGGCTAAAATTCCTGACCCTGAGAAGAGTAAAATTGCGTTCGACGAAAAAGTCGATGCTGCCGTAAAAGCCACCCTGAAGTCTGAAAAAGCAGAAGGGGGCCAATACAACGATGAGCAAAAGGCATTGATGATCTGGTATAACTATCATTTCCTGGGGAGGGGAAAGCCCACAACCCATATCGAAGCAATGTCCCTAATGACAGACCTGGAAATTAAAGAAAATCTCCCGCCCGTCTTCACAGAAGTCTTTAACAGGATAAAGGAGCTTTTGGAAATCGCTACCGATGAGGAAGGTTAAAGCACAGAATTGGTTGCCCGCAGATGGTCTCGCGCTTGAAAAAGCGGCGATGGAGGTTGTCGTACAACCAGGAAATTTTCTGGTTGTAGCTGGCCCTGGCGCTGGTAAGACTGAATTGCTTGCCCAAAAGGCAGCGTTTTTACTGGAAACCAACCAGTGCCGCTACCCGCGTCGCGTCCTGGCCATCAGCTTCAAAAAGGACGCAGCCTTTAATCTCAAAGAGCGCGTGCTCCTTAGGTGCGAGCCCGAGCTGGCGTTGCGGTTCGATTCAATGACCTTCGATACTTTTGCCAAGCTATTGCTTGACCGTTTTCGTAACCTTCTTCCCGAGCAAATCAGGGTATCAAAGGACTATGAAGTTTTGCTTGCCGATAGCTCGGTATTACCCTATTACCAAGCCGTTGACAGCGATTACCGAGGCAGATTTACCGACAACCAGATAATCGCTTTTCATACTGTTTCTGCCTTCCCTTTGCGAGGTAACACCCAAGACGACAAGGCCCGTAAGGCGGCTTGGAGGCAAATGCTGGATGCGGGGCCATCCAGGCTTACCTTTAAAATGATCATGCGGCTCGCCGAGTATATTATTACCCATAATGAGCCGGTCAGATCGTTTTTGCGACAAACTTACAGCCAGGTTTTCCTGGACGAGTTTCAGGACGCAACTTCGATTCAATACGAATTCTTTAAAAGTTGCTTTTTAGGAAGCGATGCTCAGGTTACCGCAGTTGGGGACGATAAACAACGGATCATGTTATGGGCAGGTGCCAAAGAGACTGTTTTTGAAGATTTTCTCGATGAGCTCAGCGCAGAAAAGAAGTCGTTGGTGATGAATTTCCGTTGCGCGCCACGACTGGTCGCACTACTCAATTATTTGACAGAACATTTGCTAGATAAATCCGATTTTGCTAAACCGGATAAGAGTAAGCCCGCCACGGATGGCGAGTGTTTTCTTTGGAGTTACCAATCCGAAAAAGCGGAGATGGAATCCTTGTTACGGCAGGTGAAGGCGTGGATGAAAAATGATGACCTGCGGGAAAGACAGATATGCATCTTAGTAAAAGGCAGGCTCGACAGATATGTGGGTAAACTAATCACCTTTTTTAAGGAAAATGGCCTGGACGCGCGCGACGAAAGCCAATTACAGGATCTGATTGCTCAGGATTTGGTTCAATACCTCATCCATGGGTTCTATGTAATTTTCGACAAACAACGGTTTGAGTCCAAAAAGATTTGTCTGGCATTTCTTGCCAATGTTCGTACAGAGCTCTCTGATCAACACCTGCTTTCGCTGGAAACAAGTTTTGAGAAGTTCACCAGAAAGACCCGCGAATCCCACCAGAAATTGAAGAGGTCGGACCTTGGCGCGATCGTTGATGAGCTCATTGCGTTCGCAGGCCGGGACCGGATCAAAACGGCCCATCCGGTGTATACCAACGACGCATTCCTTTACCTGACAATTTCAGAATTTATCAAAGAACTGACGGCTTCAATAGTGCCCGGGCAGGGTATTATCAAGGCATTGGACAGGCTCGTTGGCCACGACACGATTCCGGTGATGACCGTCCATAAAAGTAAGGGCCTGGAATATCACACCGTGATATTCATTGGCCTGGAGGATGATGCCTTTTGGAACTATCAAAAACAAGCTGATGAAGATAACTGTACATTTTTTGTCGCGCTCTCTCGGGCAAAAAATAGGGTTGTATTTACTTTTTCCCATTCGCGGCCTGATAAGTACGGGACAAGCCGAAAGCAAAAGTCAGCATCTATAAAGAAAATTGTTGATTTACTTGAAGCGTCTGGCCTGGTGGAGATATCCGAGAAATAGGCAAGAAAATCAGCAACAGCAGACCATATCGTTAACTGCCGAAATAATAGATCAGCTAGATCGGGTCTATTCCTGCTACCAGCTAATCGTACTTGGCTCCTATTTAAGTTGACAAGTACAACTAGTCAGTAGCTTGCAAAATCGATAATCTTCAAGTTGCTTGGAGTCCTTTTATAATAAGAAGGTTCGAAAGCCACGTACCCGCCCTCGGTCAGATCCCTGAGTAATTTTGAGTAGGTCGAACTGCTTGATATTTTCGCTACCCGCATCACCTGCCGATTGTATACATATAATCTTCCAGAGCTCTGGTACCACATATTTAAGATTGATAGGTACAACGCAATATGAGTCGTGCCTATTCTGGGATCTGAATGTGCTTTATCAAGGAAGGACTCTATTTGTTTAGATAGCTGCATGAGGTATTTTATGCTTTCTGGCGGTGTTTTTGGCTCTGATCTTTCTCGCCTTCCTTTTCGGATAACTGGTTTTTGGTCCCCTCGTGTTGTCGTTTTGAATTACTCTTTTCCTCCGAGGAACGGATCCGCTGTTGCTTGTCGTCGTAGACCGATATAGATTTGAATTGAGGATTAGCTTCAATAAAGCGCTTCTGATCGCCGTCCTCAGCCTTGAAAGTGACAGACTGCCTGTTCCCGCGTTCCAGCGATTCGAGCAGCTTTACTCGTTCCTTGGAATCGACTAGTTCCTTGACTGGCAGCTTTTCCAGAGATTTTTCAAGCTCAAAGCCATACTGAGGGCTGAACTGGCGGATTTTGAAGTTGCCAGCGGCCGTCGTCTCCTTGAAATCGAGCTTGATCCACGCATTATGGATCTGTCCGTGCTTATTTACCAAATCCTTGTTTACTGACCGGCCGTCCAGCAAATTGTAAGCTTCTTTCTGAGTGATGTTTCTGCCCTCATTGTTAATATAGAATGTCTGGCTGATCCTCGCTTCTGCATCAGGCTTGTGCAGTTCAGCACGGTAGTTGTTGAAGAAGTACAAGTCCGAATTCGTTGATTTTTTAAAATTTAGCGAGACGGAAAGTTCATCCTTGCCATATGCAGTTGACTGTTTGATGGTGAACTCGTTTTGGGCTTTCATTAGGTTGTCCCGCAATTGGGACTGAGCATCCTCTCCGAAGCCCGTGTACTTCAATTGATCTTTCAGGTAATCGTGATTTTTCTCGTTCATGACCGTTTTAGTTTTTGGATTGGCTGGAATTAAAGTAGTGACACGCGCCTGAGCTGTTTGGCGTTTAAGCTGATTCGTAGCCGCCTGGCACCGCGTTTTTCAGTTATCTCTATGCAGAATCGTTTGCCTTTTGGTAGTGTCATTTTAGGCAGCGCGATCACCAACGATTTCTGCCCTGACGCCTTGATTTGATCTAAGTGCTCGGAAATTTTCAAAGGCAAAACCTCATCCAGTTGTGACGCAGTCCGCTTTACCTGTTTTCGGTCCACGACAAACATCCTGATGCTTTCGACATCGTAGTCGATTGCGGACTCATTTGTGAGTAGGAGTCTGAAAAGCATTGCTTGCTCCTTGATGAAATTTCCTTCCAGGCTTGCGGAAACCTGTCCGTTGCTTGACCGTTTTTGAAGGTTTGACGGATGCTGCCTAGCATGTTCAACAGCCTCGCTAATTAGACTTTCGTCTATGCCCTCCTCGCTGTGAATGCTGTGGGCAGACCCTGTATTTGACGACACATTTAACGACCTTGGTTGGTCCAGATAACTGACCTCGAAGTTGTGGATCGCTCCATCGGAAGTAATTACGATCAAACTTGTCGGCTTGATATCCTTTTGGGCAGCCTTCAATAACAGCACATTTTGCGTGCCCTTGGCTTTCTGAGCAAGAATTTGTGAACTCCCTCTATCCACCGACGTGATTGCGAACGGAAAACTGAGAGAAACGGTACGTTCAGCACTTATTTCAACAGGGTGCGAGTCAATGGCGAAAATTTGAATTGGCTGGGCAGTTGCTATTTGAGTCAATAGCAGCGCAATTATAAGTGAATATAATGGTCGATGGTACTTCCTATTGATTGTCATGGCCGGATTGATTTTGAGTGGGTGAATTGCTGTCGTCCCGCAGGATAACTTTGTATCCCTCCTGGAGCGTGACTTGGGTAAGTCGGGTTTTTCGGCCTAGCAAGGTTCTGCTGATCTGCATGCCTGCGTTGGCCGCTTGTGCTCCGAGCGAGACTCCGCCCACGTCGAAATCGGCTCCTTGAATCTGGCTGCCTATGGCCTGTTTTGTGACAGACCGTGAAATTGTGCCCGGGATGTAAATGCCCTCAATGCCGTCCAAATCGTACACACCCAGGTTCACTGGCAATATTTTCTCTGACCAGTTGACCGTACTGATCTTGATTTTGAGACGTTCGCCCGATAAGGATGCAACTCCATAAATAAAACTGTTCTGCGGTATGGCATGTCCATCGACATGGACCTGGCGCGTTAATCTGAGCTGCACCGTCGCTCCGGAAACAAGCTGTTGTGTTTTTTCGATAACAGCTATGATGCCATCCTTCTCAGGTTTCTGATCTTCATCTTCCAGTCCAAAAAAGCCAATATCAGAAACGACAGGTGTCGGGCCGATGGAATCCTGGGGCGGTACTTCCGAGAGCAAAGAGATCAGGTTACCTTTACCCGATGTGGTGACAGCGAGTACCGGGCCGGGTGGATTTGCTTGCTCTGAGGCAGGCAGCTGGGCATTCTGATTTGGGTTTTGAATTGCAAGAATCTTGTCAAGCATGCCATTGAGTTGTGCAAGCTCAGGATCAACCTCATCTACATGGGTTGATGATTCGCTTGACTTTAACAGCGCTTCTAGTTTGGTGATCTCATCTTGCGCGACTGGGTTTTCGACAGGAGCAAAACTTCTGCCGGCTCCATCATTTTTAGCTGGATGTGTGGCTGTTAATGCTTTTTCCAGGTTTCGTAGTTTTTCTTGCACTTGCACCTCGTGATTCGATTGGCCTGGTGGACTATGGGAAGTAGAGAACCGTCCCTTCTTTTGCTTGCTTGGGCCGTCTAAGCCTCTTAGCTGCGAGAATAGCGTGTCTGAGGGAGCTGTCAGATAGTCGGCGTTACGGTATGGGTCGCGTTTGATCTGCTGCATTCTGAGGGCCGAATCCTGGTCCGCTTTCCGGTAATATTGCCATTTATCCATCGTGCGTTCGTCTTTAAGCGAGGCACCCGGGAGGCTCAGCTGTAAACCCGAGCTGCCTATGGTAACTTGCTCCGATTTAAGATTTTGTACGATTAACACCCAGTAGATAAAAGTCAGGAACGGAAGTGCGAGAACGGGAAGGAAAAGGTAGAATTTTCTTCGCCTTAGATACTCGTCAGTGTAATTGAGCGTCTGCATCATCGTTGGATTTTTTTGGTTCTAAATTTCTAATACTGTCTGCGGAAATTGCATTGTCGAGGCTGTCCAGGTAGAGATCCAAAGCGTGCTGCCGTGCGACGCCCTGAGAACTTGTGATCCTGTCTCGCAAGATGGTGTTATTCAGGTCGATCCGAAAAACCGTTGGCTGCGCATTGAAAATGCCCTGATAGAACAACATGCCCGCTAGAACAGCACCGATCACAGCAAGTGTGAGCACTGAAATCAATTTAGCTATGCCTGGATGGCGCTGAGCGAATGCTCGAATTTCCTCTGTAGCCTTTTTAAGGAAAACCGGGGAGCTTGGCATACCTCGACCTTGTCGTGCCCTGCTCCTTGATGCATCCCTTTCTGGTTTGAATTGATAGAACATAAATGCTTATCTGCTTTGAATTTGAATGTCTTTGTTTTCAGTCGTCTGCCACCGCTCGATCAAGAATCCATGGGGATTGTTATCGCTTCGCGACACCGAACGCAGGTATCCCTCTGTAACCAAACTTCGCGAGACTACCGAGGTTGGCCGGACAATACGCTGGACGGCCTTGCATTGGAAGAAGTAGGGGTGAGCCCCCAGCTCAATGTGGATACTATCGATCTGGATATCTTGGGAAACGTTACCTGAAATGACGCCGGTGAAAAAGCCTGATTCCCGTAGATCCTCATACTGTTTTTTAGCAGTGGCATCAGCCAGGTAAAGTGCCTTTGAAATGTTGGCGGTTATGACTTTATCATCAGGTGCCAATGTGAAAAATAGTCTGTGAAAGGTAGCGACATGGTCTTTTGCTTCGACGGAGATATTGTCTTTGCGTTCAGACGCGTAAGCTTCCAAAACCTTGCCGCTTGCCAGAATGTAGATTTTCTGGCGAGAGTCACTGGCCGCACTAAGTCCGAGGTAGATCGCGGTCGCGGCGACAAAGGCGCTCGAAATAATAATGACTATCGAAAATGCTCTGATATGTCTGAATGCTCGATCTATGTCTTTCGTTTTTGTGAACATGGTGATTATGATTTTGAGCTATTGGAGGCCCGGCCGCCAAAGACCGGGTAAGACGGTGTCGCGATACGACCAGCTGAGCTGACGGTGCTGCCGAAGATGCTGGTTGTCTTATGAAGTAGCCCGTTCGGCCCGCCAGCATGAATAATGTAGCCGGCGACAGAGGGGACAGCGAAGTATCCAACGATGCCGATAATCAGAAAAATCAGGTAAGCCATGTCGTGAGCGTTGAAAAACGTATCTCCCGAGCCTTCAATTTGCCGGATATCCATGGCAATCATTTTTTCCTGGATCTTGCCAATAATAGCGCCGAAGATATTTGCAACCGGCAGCCATAAATAGATGTTGATATACCGGGCAACCCATGCTGTCAACGTGTGCTGAAATCCATCAAAAACAGAAATTCCAAAAGCCAGTGGCCCGATCACGGCCAGCACGATCAAATGAAAAGTACGAATAGTATTGATACACAGCGCTGCAGCTTCAAAGACAACCCGTAACACCTCACTAAGTGCAGCCTTGATCGAGTTACGGAAGTTATAGGACTGCTTTGCCATGTAAAATTTAATGTCGTTGGCTATCCCGTCCGTGAACCCCTCTGAATAGCTGTCGCCATACATGTATTTCAGCCACTTTTCGCGGTTGCCCTTGCTGTCATCACCCACATACATTTCCCAGAATTGCGAACTTTTAATGGCATCCTCCTTCTTTTTCAACAGCAGGGTGATTGCAGCATCCGAATCTTTTACCATACCTGATGTCCCACGAACAGCAGGGGAGAGCACCCCGTTGATCAAACTAATCACTGACGGGAAAATCAGGATTGCGAAACCCAGTACAAAAGGGCGTAACAAAGGGTAGAAATCGACCGGCTCTGCATTCGCCAAGTGACGCCAGATACGGTGCCCGATGTAGAAAATGGCGGCGAATGCTGCAATTCCGCGGCCAACGCTGATAAGTTTTTCGCAAAGCGGGAGCATTTCGGAATATAGCTCGTCAAGTACCCCGTTCAGCCCCCGAATTTGAGCCTCGTATCCTTGACCATATCCGGTGCTGACAGACAATAAAATCGTAAGCAACGACATGGCGAATGGTTTCAATACTTTAATCATCATGACCTTCAGGGAGTGATGCCGTAAATGCCTTTCGCCGTCTCGTTGGAAGCTGCTTCATCCTTTCGCTGAGCGGCAAGAAGGCTGTTGTTGCTGTTGAAATGTCTGAGGAAAACCAATTTGCTTGACATTTCTTCGTAGAGCGCATCAATCATAGAGAGGCGCTCGTCGTCGGATGCTCTTAGTTTTTTTGCGGTAAGAATGTCAGTAAGTGCGTCCAGATTTTTGATACTACCTGCAATTAGCTCGTCATAGACTTTGGCCAGATATTCAAGCTCGTCAGTGCTGAATTGTCCCGACGAGCCCAGTAAGTTCATGGTTTGCCTACTCTCGCGAAGAAGCGCCAGTTGCATCTCAACGATGTCCTTTATACGTCCGTAGCTTTTTACGCCCGGGCTGGCCTGAAGCAGTGCGTCTAAAAATGCTTCGTGCAATTTGAAGTTACCGCGGGCAATGTCTCGGATCTTGGTGTAGCCTTCGAAAAGGATTTCGTAACCCTTTTTAAGCTCTTGCAATATTTTTCGAAGCTCTCGCAGCTTTTCAAGGTTCAGGATTAATTGGGTAACCTCCTGCGTCTGCGCATACGAGTAGCTGGGTGCTGCCAAAAGCAGCAACAAGATGAACACTATCCGTCTCATAAGTTTTGTTAGTTTGGTCCGTGTAATTTTCGACAGTTCTCCAGGTCTTGGATTTCTCTTTTGACTAGCTCGCAGACCAATCCAATCTGCCTGCGAAGGTCTTGGGCGAACATGTAGTTCTTTTCAAACTCTACATAGAAATGTTCGATTCTTTTGATTCTTTCGTCGTCAGTCATCGATAGCTGTCCATCCCGGACGACTGCAAAAAAGCCGTAAACAAGTACCTGGCTATCGTCGTAGAACTCGGTCAACACGTCATTGAACTGTCTCTTTTGAGCAGGGCTTAACCCCTGACACGCTTCGATGTCCCGTGGCAGCTCCTCATAAATTTCATTAACCGATCCGTGCAGGTCCGAAATGTGTTGCAGACGTGATAAGGAAGTTATTCCCGATTTGACAACCAACAGGCTATCGAACCGGTTTTTGTGCAACTTGAACTCACAATTTTTGATTTGATGGATTGTATTAAGGCCCGCCTTCGCAATCTTGTAGCCTTTCTTGGTCAGTTCCAGGTAGAGCTTTAGCTGCACAATCTGTTCCTTTAGATACTGGCGCTGCGTTCTGTTCTGCCGAAACCATTCTTTGAAAAGCTGTGCGCGACTTTCACCTAGCGCGAAAAGCAGAAAAAAAGTAAGAAGTACGCATTTCTTTTTCATGATATTTCAATCTAAACCGTATAGTGACTTGACAACCTTAGCATCAAACTCATTTCTCGCCCTTGAAAGACTTAGAAGCTTGTTTTCCTGATTGAATGAAATGAGCGCATCGTAAGTCTGTTCGGTGGCGCTTGCAGCTCGCTCGATAATTTCAAGGCGTTTTACGTCTGTCATTTCAAGCGTGAAGGACTTGACAACGAGTTCGAGCAGCTCGACCGATTTTACTGCCTCTCCAAGCATGCCCTTATAGATTTTTTCCATATGAGCGAGTTCTTGCGAGCTAAAATGTTTGTCGTTGCGAAATAGCGCCCAAGCGGTCTGATACTGTTTGACAATAGCGGCTTGCTTGTCAGCGATGGCTTTTATTCGGAAATAGTATGCTACTACGGCTTTTACCTTTTTGAGCTCCTGGTAGTATTCCCTATATAGATCACGCTGCTTTTTTACCCACTCCTCAATTTCGTCGAGTTTTAATTTGGCCATTGCATTTTCAAGGGCCTTTTGGGCATTTTGAAGCCTTATTTGCCGGTTTTGTCTCCTTTGAACCAGCAGGTCCATTGCGCGGACAACTCGTTTGATAGCCTGCTTAATAATCTCTGCCCAGGGAATGGCCGCCTCAGCCTGCTTGACTGGGGTTGCTGTGGCGACGACCAGGAGTAATAGAATTACAATTTTTCTCACCATAGCTTTCTTCGCTTATTTGTTTCTGGATCGCATTTCATCAGCAAGCGCCTGGATTCCCTGCTCGATACCCCCAAAGCGGGCCGCATACTCTGATACTTTTAGCTTCTCTGTTTGCTCGGTCGTATAAGTGAGATATTCCTCTGGGCTCACTTCAGTCCGGTAAACCTTCGAAAGCGTGCCTCCCAGGCTGATGAATACTTCCTTATACCGCAGCAGCGGATCGTTCGCTTTGTTCACCGATAGAACCAAGGACTTCTCCTTTTCTGTAAGTCCAAGCAGCTCCTGGATCTGGTCGAACTTGTTCTGGTATTTTGACTGATCCAGTAGTATTTTACAATCCGAGTTATTGATAATAGCCTGTTTGACGATAGGAGAAGAAATGATGTCCTCCACCTCCTGGGTCACCACAATCGCTTCACCGAAGAACTTTCGGACAGTTTTAAAAAGGTATTTGATGTACTCTGCCATGCCCTCCTTGGCAATGGCCTTCCAGGCTTCTTCTATAAGGATAACTTTTCGGATTCCCGATAGCTTTCTCATTTTGGAGATAAAGACCTCCATAATAATGATCGTTACGATCGGAAACAGGATTGGGTGATCCTTGATATTGTCCAGTTCGAAAACAATGAACCGCTCTTGCAGAAGATCAATGTTCTCATGGGCATTTAACAAATAGTCAAACTCCCCGCCCCGGTAGTAAGGCCTTAGGACGTAAAGGAAATTTCCCATGTCGAAATCTTGATCCTTCACCTGGTCCGATTTAAGTACAGCCGCGAAATCGATTGTCAGAAACTCGTAGAACGTATCAAAGCATGGAAATAAGCTTTGGGAGTCTACCTTTTGATAATAGAGCGTCAGAGCATTGGAAAGTGCGACGTATTCGGAGCGCTTAAAAGTCTCATCATCCTTCTTCCATAGCGCAAGTAACAGTGTTTTAATGCTTTCCTTTTTTTCTGTGTCGAGCACATCTCCGTCAGAAACATAGAAGGGATTGAATTTGATCGGGTTTTTCTCATGATATGTAAAATAATACCCGGATACCATTTCGCAGAGTCCTTTGTAGCTATGCCCGACATCAACAAGCACGATGTGTGCCCCTGATTCGTAATAACTTCTTACCATATGGTTTGTGAAAAAGCTCTTCCCACTACCCGATGGACCCAGAATAAACTTGTTACGATTTGTACAGATCCCCTTTTTGATCGGCTCGTCAGAAATATCGACTAATACCGGCTTTCCGGTCAAACGATCCCCAAGCCGTACACCGAACTTGCCGTTTGATGATCGATAGGGGGCTTCCATATTAAAGAAGCAAACGGCCTGTTCTGCGAACGTATCGAAGGTATCGTTCATCGGGAAGTCGCCAGCATTTCCCGGGATGCCCGCCCAGAAAATCTGGGGGGCGCCGGAGGTCTCCAGTTTTGCGGATGTATCCATTTGGGCCAGTGCCGATGAGACCATGCTTTTAAGTTCCTTGACCGCTGAGACGTCTTCAGTCCAGGCCAGCACATTGAAATGGGCTTTTACTGGCAGGCGCTGTTCGCGTATTGCTTCATTGAGAAAATCATTGGTCGCATCGAGCGCCAGGCTATTTTCTCTCGCGTACAGCGACAAGGATTGCAGTCGCAGCCGCTTACTTTCGAGTCTTTTGAGTGTTTTATCCGTGTCGCCTACAAACACGAATTGATTGTAAATGTGGTTGCAATGCAGCATTTCGCCGAGCAGGCTTGCAAAGCCAATGTTAAACTTGGTTCTGTCCGTCGAATAGCGCTCGTAGGTTGTTTGGGTCGCGCATTGGGATGGCAAGTCAGCGGCATCCGCCAAGGCAAAAAGGCTGCAATGCCGGTCACCGACCTGAACACCGTTTTTGAAAATGTAGTCTCGCAAAATCCGCTGATCTTTTTCCGTAACGAGAAAAGCATATTGTTCGACAATACCGGCTTTTCGAGACTTGCTGAGTAGCTCGTCGTCCTTTAGTTGTCTGAGTTTGGCCAGGCCGCTGTCTTCCATAATACGCTTAAATTGTCCACAACTGTCCAGGAATTCGTCGAGCGCGGTCTTTTGGAGCGTCTGCCGGGGAACAATGGTAGGCTTGACAAGATTTGAAACCAGCGAGCTTGAAACCTTCCTTTCGTCTGGCGACTTTGTCAGCATCAGGTAACACTGATGTTCCAGGTAAGGTCGGTGCGTAAAGAAACGGTCACTGCTTTGACTTAAAAAACTGCTGTTACCCAAACCGGTAGGATCAAAGCGCTTTACCAACAACCAATCCTGTTTTTGAAGTGCGGTTCTCGATGGCAGCACTTTTATTGCCTTTACCCAGGCCTGGTGGAAAGCTTCGTACTGCACTTCCGACAGGGTGAAGATTTCGGGCAGCTCAACTTGAAATGCCATCGTGACGTCCCCTTCCTTCGAAAGGATCAGATCGTGCTCTATATCCAGCACAGGGAGGATATCATCTAGCATTCTTTCCATTATTGATACCTGGTTTGATGAATTTTGCTCTCGAAGTCGACTTGACCAGTTTGGGCAGTTGCCTTGCGGCCATAGCTTTGATTAGGCCGTGCTCTCCGTATGTCTGGCTTAAATGATAAACTCCCGTCATCCCTGCCGCTGCCAGGACTACTGTAAGTAAAAGGCTGATATAGGTATTTACCCCGCAGACATACATGATTGCATAAAGAATCATGACTCCGAACATCGCCCCACCCATATACCAGATGTACTGTCCCTTCAAGCCTCGAAAGACGATGCTGCGATTGATTCCTTTGTTGATCGGGTAGCTTGTTTTAGGCATAACAATTAATAATTAAGCAGTAACCGTATTCTTTATACGTCCGATGTTTACAGGCCGAAAAATGACTGAAGAACAGTAGCCACTACGACTAAAAAGATACAGCTGCCAAACCAAGCCGCGGCCACCTTTCCTGTATCCTGATCGCCCGCATTCCATTTTTGAAAAACTTTCACTGCGCCTACCAGCCCAAGCACTGCGCCGATTGCATACATCAGGTTAGTACCTGGCTCGAAATAAGATCTAACCTGCGAATCGGCCTCCTGAATTCCCGCTGCACCGTCCTGCGCCCATGCCTTGACTGATCCGATCAATCCGGCAATTGTCAACGTAAGGGCATACCATACCCTTGGATTCTTTCTCCTCGTTTTCATACTCCTCTATCCGTTTTAGTTGAACATTCTCATGTAGCCCCTTTGCAGGCACCTTCCGCTGCTACGGAAGGGCCATGCGTTGGGGCGGGCTTCCATCACACCACCTTTCTCCAAACCTCAATTGTCTCACCCTCGCTAAAGTGTATGGAGCCGTATCTTGCACATTCAGTCTCGATATAATTGTTAACCGCCGTCTGAAATGCAGTGCCTTGGAGCACTATGTAGTCTTTTAAGATCATTTGCAGCATTAGAAGCAGGTCCTGCTTGCTGTAACTCTTTTGGTGCGCTTCCTTGATTTCAGAAGCCAGGTGAGCCATGAGGCCTTGAGCTTTTTCGAACATTTCCTCGTTTTGCCAGATTGGTGGCTCGTCGCCTACCGACTGGCTTGATTCTAAAAACGGTATACGCTCTTCGTCCAAGCGCTCGGATTCAGCTGGGATCAAAGTAGCACTTGCTATGCTTTGCCGGGAAGTCGGTTGCTTCCGCTTTTTCATCCACGCTTTGATGTCAGGCAAGAAGAATCGCCAGCCCAGAAATGAGTAATAGACCAGCGCAGACAGTACCGCAACAATTGCATAGGTTTTCCAGGGATGCTCGATGATCATGACGTCAGTTATTTGTGATGATAATGCTTGCCATCGGGAGCTTGCTAGTGCCTTTCTGCCGATGTTGTGCTACAAAGTAACTGGCCGTTTGGGGTTGCAAAAAAGTACAACTTTTGTTGCAACCCTTTTGCAACCTTTAGTTGGGAGGCCTCATTCGGTTATCCACGGAGAGTCGAACTCAACAGCAACGACTTGTGAGTCGAAACGTCTGTTGTTACTTAGTACACTTATGTCAATAGCCATGAATGCAACTAACTCAGGGATAACTAATGAAAGCCTTTTGGGAACTCGAAACTTAGAGCTACATTTAATTTATCCAAGAGCTAACAATTCTTCCAATGTCTGAAGTAAATTATACTGCATATTATCAGCTGAAGGCGGCTGAATTACTGAACCAGCTCTCACAAGTGAGAGTATTCATAAAAAGACATAACCCAACAATCGGGCTTTTGACAGAAGAAATTTTACGGAAGTTCTTATCGACCTTTTTACCCAAAGGCATCTCAGTGGAACAGGGTTTTGTTGTTGGCAGCGGCGGAGAACTTTCAAGGCAAATAGATATTATCGTCTACGATAGTCATTTGTACGCTCCATTTTATAGAATCAACGACATAGTCGTTATACCCTCCGAAGCCGTCTTGGCAATTGTAGAAGTGAAGACGACAGTCAGTGGTGAAAAGGCATTTCATGATGTTATCAAATACTTTTACTCGGTATCGGAACAGGTCGATCCTCAGGTTACGAAGTATCTTTTCATTTACGACGCTCCAGAGGTCAGTAAATTAATTACATACTTTAGAAGTTTCGAACATCCGGGAGATTATCAGGAATTCGATCATGATACATTTCATTTACTTCCAGATGTGATAGTGGGTATAGATTCATCATATTGCTTGAAAAAGTCTTACGTATGTTTTGACCGGGATATGATGGGATATAAATCATATAATTATGTAGATAGCACCGACGAAGCCATCAGTTCTCTGGAGATATTTTACCAAAGCATATACGAAATGGTTTTCGCTCGCATTGCATCTCGGGAAGGCAGTGTGTCGACGCTACCAACTCTGCGGAAGGACGGTAGAAAGTTCAATACTGGATTTGCTATCGAACTTTTTTACATGTAGCGACACCTGCTTCTCGGGTAGTGGGGGATTTATGGGTAGTCGAAATTTACCCTTAGAAGCACCCTCGGTACGCCTTGGTTACAATTCGATGTCTTCAAAAGTGTATTCGAGTTTGAGCTGGTCAACATAACATTTGATCTCTGCGCGTACATATTTTTGGTGTGGGCTCTCCCGGAAAAAATGTAAGGCACCTCTTACAATCAACTTCACGAATGAAAAATAGTGAGTGGATATTTCCTTATTTTTGTAAGCCCTCCAAAGGTTTGCCGCCCTCACAAGCATATTCATATTGAAATCATTTAGCAACATTATTCCTATAAGACGTTCGTCGAGGTCTTGAAAACTTCTATCGACTAGATAATCTAAATATCTCACAGCTGTCCAATTCACTTCGAAATAGCCAGCCTTTTCGGGAACCTTGTTTACAATTAATTTTGTGTTGTCATCAAGATCTCGAAATAACTCATCGTTCAAGAGTATGCGTGGCCCTTTTAAACCTGAGCCTTCTAGCCGCACTGCATCGACAACAGCCCGTCCCACAAGTATCGGTGTTGTCGTTAATCTCCCCTCATAGATTGAAGCAACATTATTTAAGGTGACATAGCCAATCCCTCCGCCAAGTAATAGGGGCTGCCAATTTTCAAGATGGGTCGTTGTAATGACTTTTCCTTCCCTAACTGAAAAATCAATCATGGTAACTTGCTCGGGCTTGGTAGAGTCCAAAGGGTTGGCGTATTCATCAGAAGAGAGGCCAAAAGATGAATATACAAAATTAGCTAGTTGCTGAATAAACAGCGAAGGGCTACTTGAATAGAAAAATATCGAGTCACTAAAAGGGATGAAATAATTAAAACTGCTTATGCCGTTCCCCCCTAGATTCGTTTCAAAGTGCGACACATGCAGGATGTTTTGATAGTCCGCTAAAAGGCGTAATGCGGCTTCTCTGTCATTTTGTACGTGATTTGCAAACCCCAGAAGGTCGATGTATGCGCAGAGATTCTTAGACTCATCCATGATAAAGTTGAGGATTATACAATCGGTTTAAGAAAACGCGATGTTCATCGATATATAAACGAGGTGCATGAAGACAGAAAATAGGAATTGTTTGACTGGAGAAGGAAATAGCTACAGCGGATTCTCTGGTAAAAAATCCTTCGGAGAACAATTTAAGACTTTCGCTAGATCATTTAATCGTCGAAGGCTGTATTTGTCATCCGTTCTGGTACTTTCAACAAGTCCTACCCATCCCTCTGATGCGTTTAAAAGATGTGATAACTCCTTCTGAGAAATTCCGAGTTCTGCCCTTCGAGCTTTCACTCGATCGATTACGTATTGTTCTAATTCAGTAAGTTCCGCCATTTAGCGAAAGAATACATGCGGAATAAATTTTATACATAGCTATGGCTATGTTTTATTAAATTGTTATATTTGTCGCATACGTGCGAGCCCAGTTTACTGGAGCTCGAACGTATGCGACACTTCAGAATATTAGAAGATATCGCTTTTAATCTCGTAATCGAAACCTAGGAAATTTTGATATGCACGGGATGATAAGTAGATTAGCTCACGACCCGGGCGTGGGCAAACTTATCTGTGCAAAGGCTTCCTAGGGCCCCGATTACTTTTAGGTTTGATTCCACGCCCTTTTTCGGAAATAGGGTAGGATTCAAACTCACCGAGTGACATAGTAGTTTGTTCAGTTCCGTGACAGCAAGGATTAATCCCAATTTCTGCTTATGCACTGCTCCTTCATTTATCGGCTGATTATCAGAAATCCTGAGTAAGAGTTTGCTGGCTTTTTTGGCCTGTATTTCTCACTTTTTGTATCACTCCTTAATTCATTAAGCAATGAATCTACTTTATTGCCCTAGGGGAGGACTATGCCTACGCATCGTCTTCCTTCTGACACCGTTTTTTATCATTTTTTTTCGAGCTGAGTCCATTGCGCAGCAAACTTTCAGGATTGAAGGACAGGTCCGCGCTACCGGAGCAGCTCTGCCCGGCGCAAATGTGCAGATCAAAGCATCTGGCCTGGGCGCCACCACAAACGAGCAAGGGAAATTTGATTTGCAGGTAACCGCGGATTCTGCCCGATTAGTTGTGTCATATATTGGATACCGTTCGATCGATACGCTGCTCTTACTGCCACAAACTGCACGATTGGTTCTGACAATGTATCCGGACGCATCCATGCTAAACGAACTGGCTGTTACCGGCTATCAGACTATTCCCAAGGAACGGGCGACAGGCTCCTTTATACAAGTTGACAATGCGCTGATTAACCGGTCGGTGTCCACCAACCTGCTCGACCGGTTGGTGGGAAATGTATCCGGACTTGCATTTCAGGGGCAACCCGTGAACCCGACCGGGTCTAACCCGTTGTCCCGAAATCTGGGAATCCGCATCCGGGGGGAAAGTACGCTGGCTGCGTCAACGATGGTCAGTCGTGATCCCTTGATTGTTGTCGACAACTTTCCGTTCGAGGGGAGCCTGGCCAGTATCAATCCCAACGATGTTGAATCGATGACCATTCTCAGGGACGCTGCCGCAGCCTCGATTTGGGGCGCGCGTGCCGGCAATGGCGTAATTGTGATAGTAACAAAGAAAGGAAACCGCAGCCAACCGATAAAAGCCGAACTGACGGCAAACCTGGGATTTGTCGGAAAACCGGACCTATTTGCGGATGCCAATTATCTGGATGCGGCCAGCTATATCGACGTCGAGCGGCAGCTTTATAGCCGGGGCTATTTTGATACCGACATTGCAGGTATGGCTAATCGCCCTGTCATATCTCCCGCGGTATCAATACTAGCTGCCGAGAGGTCAGGCGAGATTACGCCGGAATCGGCGCAGCAACAGCTCGCAACATTATCCAATTCAGATGTGAGGCGTGATTTTCAGCGGTGGGTATATCAAAAGCAGGCCCGCCAGCAATATGCGCTCTCGCTCAGCGGGGGCGCCGCCAGATCAACTTACAGGGTTTCCGCAGGCTACGATTATAACCGGCATGCCGTGATCGGTAATGGGGATAACCGGATTACGCTAACTACCGAAAATTCTGTTACGCCTGTTACCGGCCTGGATTTAAACTTCGGACTACATTACAGTGATGTTACAGTTCGGGAGCAGAACCACCAAAATCAGTATGGATCGATAATGCCAGGCGGGAAGTACTCAGACCTTTATCCGTATACCCAGCTCGCCGATGCGCTCGGAAACCCACTAGAGATCGTCAAAGATTTTGATTCTGGGTTTAAAACCCGTGCCCTGGACGCAGGATTTCAGGATTGGGAGTACCGTCCTTTGCAAGAGGCAGCAATCGGCAGCAAAAAAAGCAAGACCACTGACCTTCTCATAAAGTCTTCGTTGAGCTATTCACTGACAAAATGGCTTCGGGTTCAGGCCCAATACGCTTTTGAGCGGCAAAATATAAGCGCTCAGCTCTTGAATACTGCTGAGTCCTATTATAGCAGGGATTTGGTAAACCGGTTTACAATCATTAACCCGGACAGCAGCCTGTCCTACCAAGTTCCGTTGGGGGGCGTGTTAAGGTTAAATGAGGCAGTTTATGTTTCGCACAATGGTCGTTTACAATTTAACCTTGACAAATCAGTAGGTTTTCACGGGATTAATTTATTGGCAGGTGCTGAGGTGCGTCAGCTGAAAACGACCGGTTTTGACAGGACTTCGTATGGATACGACCCATTGACGGGAGTCAGCGCGAATAACCTTGACTTTTCCAAGGCTTTGCCGACCCAGCCGTCCGGAATGGCCTTGATCCCGGTGCCGGAGGGAGCCATGCAGGGCTTTATGAACAGATTTATTTCCTACTATTTGAACGGGTCCTACTCGTACAAGACAAGATATGTTCTTTCTGCAAGTGCAAGGCGCGACGGCGCCAACATTTTTGGTGCCAGGACGAATGATAAAGTGACCCCGCTGTGGTCGATCGGGGCGGCGTGGGAGTTGTCGGAAGAAAGGTTTTACGCCGCGTCTTGGATGCCTTATCTCAAAATCCGTGGATCGTACGGATCGTCGGGAAATGTCTATCAGGGGTCAGTTTATGTTACCGGGACTTATGTAAACAGCGGTTTGACGGGATTGCCAACCATCAACGCGCTGCTTGCTCCCAACCCGAACCTGCAATGGGAGACTGTTCGCACGATGAATCTTGCTGTTGATTTTGCTAGTAGGTCAGATCGCTTCAGCGGGAGTCTTGAGTTTTATCTAAAAAAGGGCGCTGATCTTGTTCAAAATTTGAGCTTGCCTCCCTCGGCGGGATTTCGGGCGATGTATGGAAATTCGGCCGCAACCACGACGAGAGGGTTTGACTTCACGCTGCGTACTGATAACCTGCGTGGCAAACTACGTTGGCAGACGACCTGGCTAATAAGTCATATTGCTGATCGGGTGGACCGCTTTGATGTAAGCCTGACAGCAACAAGTATTCAGGGGCAAGGCGAGGGTAGGATAGGAGTGAAGGGAAAGCCGTTGTATGCTATTTATGGATACAAGTGGAATGGAATCGATCCGAATGGAGACCCTTTGGGTAATCTGAATGGCGAGAAAAGTAAAGAATATGCGAAGATCATTTCCAATTTTCAACCTGACAGCCTCGATTACAAAGGCTCAGGAGTACCCACCTGGTTCGGGTCAATCCGAAATGACTTCACCCTTGGCCCCTGGTCCTTATCCGTTAATCTTACTTACAAATTAGGTTACGTTTTTCGCAGAACTTCGATTGGTCTGAATTATGCGGATGTCTTGGCTGGAAAGGCGCACCAAGATTACAATGACCGGTGGCAGACCCCCGGTGATGAAAGTGCCACAAGCGTTCCTGCTTTGATCTACCCGTCGAATGCCCAGCGTAATACATTTTACCAGTATTCTTCCGTGCTGGTCGAGAAAGGGGACCACGTACGCTTGCAGGATATAAGGGTTGCATTTGATCTGGGATCGATTTTAAAGCGTCTGAAGGCGGCGCAATTGTACTTGTATGCGACCAATTTGGGAGTCGTTTGGCGTGCCAACCAACAGGGGCTTGACCCGGACTATGTCAGTCTTACCTCGCGGCATCAGCTTTTACCACCTTCATCCATATCGCTAGGTTTTAGAACCAGCTTTTAATGTGTCATCGCAATGGAAAAATTTATGCAGTACCTAATAGTGCTCATCGCGGCTTGTTTGGGCCTGGCCTCGTGCCAAAAGCAAAATGAATGGCTGGACGTAAAACGGAACCTGTCTGATGTGTCACCGAAAACCTTGGCAGACTTGCAAGCCGTTTTGGATAATTCTAATTCTTTTAACACCGGTTATCCCATGCTTGGATTGCTAGGTACGGATAACTTATACCTGACCGAAAAGAACCTTTCGGCCGCCGGCCAGATCGAACGAAATGCCTACCTGTGGGTCAAAGACATTTTTCAGACTTCTTCGGCAGTCGAGTTTGCTACGCCGTATATCAGGATTTCTGCCGTTAATGTCGTCCTGGAAGGCCTGGACAATTTAAAGAGCGCTGGTATAGATCAGCAGCGTTGGAATAATATCCGGGGGCAAGCGCTATTCCACAGAGCATTTGCTTACTATGGGCTCTCACAACTATTTTGTAAATCATACCAACAAGCTACCGCCGCCAGCGACCAGGGCTTGCAGCTTCGGAACTCATCTGACCCGAACCTTGTCGTCAAGCGGTCGTCGGTCGCACAGACTTACGAGTTTATGCTCGGCGATTTAAAGCAGGCGATTGAATTATTGCCGCAGACTCCCGCCCACCTGACACGGCCCGGAAAAGCCGCCGCGCGCGGTTTGCTGGCCAAGGTTTATCTGGCAATGAAGGATTATGAGAATGCGGCCAGGTATTCATCAGAGGCCTTAGGTGAAAACCCTGGTATGCTTGATTTCAACAGCAGCGCTATCAAACCCAAAGAGCCATTTGTGTTTCCTGCCTATTCAGTTCCACACCAGAACCCAGAAATTGTATTTTATGCAAACGCCCAAAGCTGGGCCTCGATATGGCCGGTGTATGGCGTTGCCAACGTTGACAGCGTGCTGTATGCATCCTACGCTTCGACTGATCTGCGAAAATCTTTGTTCTTTAAGATTGATGCAAAAGGCCTTCCACAGTTTACAGGCTCGTATAGCGGTACTTATTACAATTTTGGTGGGATCGCTACCAATGAGCTAACCCTTATTTTTGCTGAATCCCTGGCAAGGACTGGTAATGCTGAGCGGGGCCTGGCAAAGCTTAATACCCTGCTTTTGGCCAGGTTTAAGAAAGGGAGTTTTAAACCGTATAGCCACCTGAGTGACCAGCATACGCTGGATTTGATTTTGTCCGAACGGCGCAAGGAACTGGCCTTTACAGGTCAACTCCGATGGGAAGATTTGCGGCGCATGCCCCCTGTCTCACCGATCGTTCATTTTTTTGAGGGCAAGCGCTTTGAGTTGGCTACCGGTGATCCCAAATGGGTGTTCCCCCTGCCCGACCAGGAAATCGTGCTCAGCGCGGTTGAACAAAATCCACGTTAATAAATCAGATGATTGATATGAAAAAAATAATTCTTGCGACCCTGCTGACAGGGTTGCATATACAGCTGCTCGCAATGAAAATGGATATCACCGTTACCTACGAAAGGGCAAGCATGGGCGACACGCTTTTTTTACAGTACTACGATACATTCTTTCCCCGCGTGATTAAGCCCAGTATGGTATCAGCCGTTCGCTCTGGTGATGGGACCTACCACTTTTGTGTGGATTTACACTCGCCAGTAAGGTTTTCTATTTTAAAGCGCTTAGATGTTAATGACTATCCCAATTTGAAAGGCAGCCATTTTAAGTTCAATACCATCCTGTCTAACTACTACTGGCAAGGGGATGAATCTCTTTTGATTCATATCAGAAAGAGAACAACGAGCGCTCCGCAAATGAACCAGGCAAATTTTGATTTCAGCTATCAGTTCATTGGTAAAGAATCCGTCCGGCACAGGGCAAAAGCGCTGTCTGATTCAGCCTTTTATTGGACTGAGCTAACAATTGATGATCGGCAGAATCTTGCTGAGCCTGATGTGAGAAGAATCAATGCTGGCTTGGAAGTGCTCGATTCTTTCAGAGAATCTTTGAGTCAGGCCGAGTACCAACTACTGAAGGCCGAAATCATCTTCCGTCATCCAGTGGAAAAGCTGGCTGAAATCAAACAACAAATCGGGCAGATGAATCGAGAGCAGCGATATGCGACGTTAGCAAAACTTGACAAATTCTTTGATAGGGGAATTGACGAAAAAGTCCTGACGCAAAGCCAGTCTTATGTCCATTACTGGTTTGAAAGACAGATGCTCGGGATGATCGCCAAAAATGGCAGGACTAACTCGGATTCGCTGCTAACTCTTCGGTTGAATCAGCGGTCCAGCCTGCTCTCGGACCGGTTGACGACCTATTTGCTCGTATACGGTCAGGCCCAAAATATGGGTAAGATCATTCCCTCTATTTTGACTAGCGTTGCAGATACCGATTGTCAGCAGGTTATCAATTCGGTTAGCGGAAGAGGTGTTGGGAACAAGATGCTCAATTTTGAGCTGCCTGATACCAATGGAAAATTGGTTAACCTATCCAGCTTCAAAGGGAGGGCTGTGCTGATTGATTTTTGGTATACCGGCTGTGGTGGGTGTGTAAATTTTTACAATAAGGTTCTCTCGAAGGTCGAGCAGGAAATGCAAGGCCAAAATATTGCATTTGTTGCTATTTCTATTGATGCAGGAAAGGAGTCCTGGATAAAGAGTGTTAAAGGAGGAAGGTACACATCAGACCTTGCAACAAATCTTTATACCGGGGGGGCTGGCAGCAAACATGAACTGTTGAGTCATTACGGAATAGATTCGTTTCCTACCCTGATAGTTATTGATCCAGAAGGGAATATCGCAAATTTCAATTCGAAGGAGTTACGCGATCCTGTAACTTTAAAGCAAAAATTAATAGAATTGAGCACCCGTTAGGCATGGAGCGGGGCTACCTCGGTAGCCCCGCCCATCCCAGAACTAGTATGGCTGCCAGGCGATAATGATCGCCGCCGTTTTTTGAATCCGGCCCTGCGAATCAGGTGTTGATGCTGTTGAAATCCGGCAGGGGATAGGCCCCGTCGGACTACAGCTCGGT
This sequence comes from Dyadobacter sp. SG02, assembly GCF_900109045.1. Taxonomy (GTDB): domain Bacteria; phylum Bacteroidota; class Bacteroidia; order Cytophagales; family Spirosomataceae; genus Dyadobacter. The sequence continues at coordinate 31,801 of NZ_FNYL01000012.1, read as the reverse complement.
GCAGGAATCGATGTGACGATGTAGTAATCCATAGTCTCAGACTCAACATAGTATTCATTTGCCATTGCCCGCATGCATGAGGGTGTTACATCCAAAAGGTGTAGTCCCAATGCCGCAACAAATAGAATGTACAAAGTTTTCATAGTCAAGGTTTATATATATATAGCTAAATCAGGAATCAGGAGGGAATTCTCCCTCCTGATCTTTCTTTTATTCAGGTTTCCACCCTGTTGCAGTAGCCTGCGTCTTAAGGATTCTGTTTTGCGAATCCGGAGAGGCTGACGTGCTGATCCGGCAAACTTGTTCCCCTTCCGTGGTACAGTCGGGGTCTGGTGAGCTGGAAACAGTGTAGTATTGCGCGTCCTCGGCCGTCACAGTGAATTCGACCAACACAGGTTTGGGGTGATTGATGGCAAAGGATGCCCCGAAGATTGCGACAGCTGCCACAACCGACAAAAAAATGCGCTTCATTTTCATTGTTCTGATGATTAAATGTGAACGTTGTGCCTACTTCTTGCAGGTTTCGGCTTTCTCCTGATTCATTTGGCCAAATAGAATATCGTTGTCAGTGAGTTACTTGGCTAAAATTAGGTTTGATCGGATCTGACATTACTGCACAAAAGGCAAAAAGCGATTGGAGGAGGCAATAGAGAAGCCATCAACGCAGGCGGACGTTTTGATTAACCTTCGTTTTGTGGGAGGTTTTAGGAAGGTACAGGCGTTCTGTCGCTAGGGTAGCTACGCTTTTTACGAGCATAGTCTATTCCGTGAGCAGCGTATTGTGTTGCCGGATAGACTGCAAGTTTTCAGATACAGGCTAGAGAGTATAGGCTAATAGGGGGTGAGCAATGTGCTCGCCGTTTAATCATTGCTGGGCGAAAGTTTTTTTAGAAACAAAAACGATACCCTGTCTGCAAAAGAAGAGAATTGAGATCGAAGAAAATGGCCGAACCGAGCAACTGGCTAAACTGGACCGAATTACCGGGGACAGTGGTTTGAGATTATTTGTATGATTCGCCGTTGAATATACCCTCAAACGTCGGTCTAGGATTTGTGGGCGGATCTAACTTCGGCGATAAAAATATCGGCATCCTTTTTGGAACGTATCGCTATGGACAGCGAGTCCTTTGCCTTTGTCCTGGATGGAGTGACCGCCTGAAATTTACCGGTTTCAGAAAGTCTCTTGAATTGGGCTATTTTTTTTTGGATGCTCGGTTTCATGTCTAAATATAATAGAAAGTTTCCGTGGATCAAATCAAGGAAGAGGTTGCAATAGATAGTACCGGTACAAGTCACCTCGTGAGCGGTTGAAGTCGAATGGTTCCGGCCTTGGTTTGAAATAAGGCTGACCGCCAGGCATACGCTCTATGTCCCCGTTTCTTAAAAGCTTCACGTACCAATCCACGCCAACAAAAACAAGATAATCGGCGAGATGGTTTCTATTTGTTAATATCATACTGTGATAGAGGTAGGCTCTGACCTCATTTGAGCCATCAAGACCTATAATTAAGTCCGGGAACTCATCAAGAAACGCGATGCTGAAAAGGATAATTGTTGAGAAGAATTTATTGCTATTTTGATGGTGCAGCCTTGCGAGGTCATCGATATTGCCGTCTGCCCCCAATGGCCCCATCGCCAGGTTATAAACAGAAGGCAATAATTCATCTGGATGTGGAATTATTTCAACCTTTATCAGCTCGTCCACTCCGTCCCTTTGGGGCGAATAAAACTCCATGACTGCTACTTCACGTTCCAGGGAAGCAGCCACAGGCTCATACGTGTCTTCCAGGTTTATCCCTATCATGCTCGATTTGTACTTTGTGCGTCTTCAAGATATTAAATCCCTCTCGGAAGCCCTTTGAATATTCGTGCCCGGGCCACTCTTAAAGGGGTATTTAGCGGACGGTCATCATCGCATCTTACTCGGGGCGAGCGCCATGAATCTAGTTGTATTTGCTGGTTTCAATTTGTTGCAGAGCGCGATGAGGTCGTTGCTTTTCTTGTCGTTCAGCGGGAGGCTCTGATCCGGCTGAGCGTGAAGGGTCTAATTCCCAGGAAATGGGCAATGTCTTGTAATTTTATTCGGTTCGAGGGAAATGCCTGCTGAAACGCTGAGTAAGCTTCCGTGGCAGGCAGTAACAGAATTTCGGCACGCTGCTTTAATCTTCGCCGCTCGATCGCGTTTAATTTGTTTGATAACCGTGTCACCTCGCCAAATTTGCCAATCAACACATCGATCGAGGTAGGTGAAAGGGATATCAGTATGGTATCTTCAATAAACATCAGGTGTTCCGATTCGGCAGTCGCCTCATGATCCTTTGCGATAATAAACATCTTTTCCCACCAAAATCCAGTGACAACCTCCTTGCCGAATCGATTGAAGTAGTTTGCCTTCACCATGCCGGTAGCGACAAAATAAATCACATTCTTACCGATATTTTTGGGCCCGATTTCTGAATCTTTCTTGAACTCTTCGATCTGTATATGTTCGCTTAGTTCGAGCAGCATTTCGTTCGAGATCCTGGAAAGTTGACTAAGCGTGTCAAACAGGGTCCGAGTTGCAGGGCTTTCCATTTTCAATATTCTTTTATCCAGCTGACCATTCCCTCCAGCATCCGTATCACAATTGCCTTGTCTGCCTGCTCAAACGCGTAAGACTTATTGCGCATACTTTCCTGCGAAAGTTCTTCCTTGCGTGGGGTAGAAAGGTAGGGGGCTATGGTCTGAATGACCGCATTGAGAGACTTGGCTTTCACCACCCGGGTTGCATCCATCGCGCGTAGTGTCAATGCGACCTGATCGACAGAGAGAAAACACATGATTTTGAAGGGGTCGCTTTTCGCTTTTGGGGGCTGCTGCTGGTTTTGCAGGGGCAAGACATCCCATTGGTGCTTCTTTTCCAGGTAGGTGATCTCCTGAGCAAACCAGTTGCCCAACACCTTTTTTAAGTCAGCGTGGTGCGGATTAAGTTTAACCGTCGGTTTTCTGTGCATCTGGTTGAATTGCTTGTAAGATAACAGTAACTCCGTCATCTTTTCATGTACAGCACCAAAAGCATTGATTTTTTGAGCCAGCTTTTGCGTATAGTAGTTCATGAAGCTGCGGCTGTTGAAATTCAGATAGACCAGTAGCTCTACAACAGCTCCGTGCAGCGTTGTTTCATCCTGTTCCTGGCTGATTTTCTCAAGACCAGCAAGCAGTTCTTTTTTGTAGAACACCTCGCGGAACGAGACCGGCCTTTTTTCAGAATCATAAATAAAGTAGTTCAGACTTTGCAAGACGATATCGGTAAGCGTCCGGTTGTCAACCCGGACGAACAGCTCTTGCCTGAGCAGTTCCAGCCTGTCTAGCATCTCACGTTTGACCTGGGAAAGGTAGGCTGCCGGTGCCCGCTCGTCCAGGCTCAGATACTCGTGAAACCGGTTCTCAACAAAACCGAGCAATTCGTCCAGGCTTGCCGAAATGCTTTCCAGAGCCTGCCGCAGCATGCTATTCCCATCTTGGGTACGCGAAGTGTTTTCATAAGCCTGGTCGAGCAGCATCACCAGGCTCGCATGGTATTGCCGGATCAAAAGCTGGATTTTACGACGCGAATCCAGATTGAAGCTTTGATGTTTAAGAAATGAAATGTGACGGTCCTTTTCCTCCTGCGCTTTCTCCACAATCGTTTCCAACTGTTTTGAAGACAGGGTACTGACGTCGGTCTTGGCTTCATTCAGCGTCACATTGATGATAAAGTCAAGCCATTCGAGCGTGTAATTCTTTTCCAGCATTTCAATCGTATTTGAAATGGCCGGACAATAAATTGCTGCCCGGCCGGTTGGGTGCTGATTAATTCTGCGCGACCAGGGTGCAGATCGTCCCGCTGGTCGTGATGGGATCGTCATCGTCAGGCCCGCGCCGCTGCTTGGATGTTCTGAGCTTTGGTAGCGTGTTGACGATCAGTTTTGGCTTTCTTGTTTTTTTCATTGCGTTTGCTGGTTGGTTGATTCACCAGCAAAGCAAAATTTTAGGCTGCCTTTGGGCAATCTTCGGGGATGAAACCAGTCTTGGAAGGGCTGAAAATCGGGTTAGAGGGTTAATCAGCGAGCGGAATCCACAAGGTCACCGAGTAGCTATTTTCAGATTCTTTGATTTCCACGTGGTGCCGTTTGGGATAAAGGAGTGCCAAACGCCTTTGAATATTTTTTAATCCAAGCCCATGCGAAGACGTTTTTTTAGCGCCGCCGCTAGCGGGGGCTTTGTCATTTTCGATAGTGAACTGCAAACTATCAGAACTCACCTGAATGTCGACCCGGACTGTTGATTTGCCCGCATGGGAGCGAATGCCGTGTTTAACCGCATTTTCACCCAAGGTGACCATCAAAAGCGTTGGTACTTTATGCTTCACAGAGGCTTTGCCTTGCTGATGCCAAGTTACAGTAAGCCGTCTGCCGTGCCTGATGCGTTCCAGTTGCATGTAACGTTTAAGGCTCCGGATCTCAGCACGGAGGGGTACCCAATCTCCACCCGTCTCGTACAGCGTATATTTGAGCATTTGAGAAAGTTTGTCCAGGTACCCTGCTGCTGCGCGGGAGGCAGGGAGGACTTTCGCGTAGGCTGAATTAATGACATTATAAACAAAATGGGGTTCAAGTTCAGATTTCAGGATGGTCAGTTCAGTACGCAGCGTTTCCCGTTCAAATTCCGCCTGGGCCATCTGCTGCCTCAGACCAAATTGTACCATCTTTAACCCAACCGGCAGGATTAGTAGTTGGAGCTCCTGGACGTCGTAGAAAAATATAAACCATTCCCAGCCTTGCCTGGTTGCCGGTGGTTTCAAATAAAACCCGCCAACGGTCTCGAATGCCGGGCTGAGCTGTCTCAACGTATAGATGTTATCCAGGACAACATACATCGATAGTGTGACGATGTGCATCGTACCCAGAAGGATTAGCAGCATCATAACCAGCAGAGGTATCCCCTTGAACCGGCGTTGCAGTTTCGTAAATAACAGTAGCGAGAAATAAAACACCGGAACAAACCTTAGGTAGTACACGGTGTAGGAAACCTGCAGGTTATCGTCAAGCTGCTGGCTTGAAAATGCAGGAAGGAAATACATCAGGTGATAGGCTACAAAACATGCCCAAAAAGCAAAATGGTACTCGACGCGCCGTTTGCCTTTCAGATTAAAAAGGCCCCAAAAAGGCTCTTTTATCGCTTCATCCACTACGTTTTTGTCCGGTTGTGAGCCGGAGAATGATTTCAGTTCGGTCATCTTTTGCAATACTTACCTTGTAATTGTTGCGCATCTGAATGGTACTTCCCTCGATGCTTTTGATTTGGTACCGGTTAACGATATATGACCGGTGTGTTTTAACAAAGTGTTCAGGCAAGCCTCGACTGATTTCACTGATAGTGGTCCGGGTTCTGACTACATGGTCACCTGTGCAAAAGATGGCGACGTAGTTGTGTTGGCCTTCGATAAAGCAAATATTTTGATAGGGTATCGCAAAGAGCTGACGGTCAAATTTGACCCAAAGACAGTTCGCGTCAAAGTATGGGGTTTGTAATGGGTACTCGCTGGCTGGAATGCTTTGATTGGGGAGCACGACTGACCTATCCGGAAGGAAGTTTGACTTTCTCTTTTTTCTATCCAATGCCTTGCATACCGTCTTGATAAAACTTTTATAACTGACCGGCTTGGAAAGAAAGCCCAGGATATCGTAATCATAGCCATCGATTGCATAAGTCTGATATGCGCTGGTCATGATCACCGAACTGCCAACCCAAGGCATCATCTGCAACAACTCTAATCCCGAAACCTCGGGCATATTGATGTCCAGAAAGACCAGGTCAGGTCTTAGTTTCTCGATAATCTGTAACCCCTGTATCGCATCTTCACAGGTCTTGATTAAGGTCAAATTGGGCATTTCCGAAATGTGGGTTTTCAGAATTTGCCGCGACGATGGCTCATCATCAATAATAATGCACCGCGTGGTAGGAGCTGTTTGTGAACTCATAACGATTGGTCAAATGCCCCGTGCGGTGGGCTGATTGTGTCAGATTAAGTTAATTTAATAATCTATCGGTTACTTATCAAGTTTTCGACAGGGAATTTTTGCTATTCAATTGATAGTCGTAAAACTTCTTAAGAAAATGATAAATAGCATGTTCTTGCCTTCGTTGATCGCTGATAAATAACCTGTTGCAACATAAATGCATCAAATCGATCAGCAGGGCCTGTTGCTTGCCGGGATCATTGAGCGGATTGCCAGCCAGTATATCCATGATTTTGGAATTTCTTTCCTCCAGAAGTTGACGGACATCAGATAAGAAGTAGTCATCTGCGCTCATTGCACAGGCGATTTGCTGCTTTTGTTGTCTGAATTGCTGATTCAGCGAGATCAATTCGCTCTTTTCCAGTACACTGCCAGCAGCTTGGAGCGTCTGTATTTTTATCTGCGGATGATATTTCCCAAATGCGTTCAACAGGCCGTCGCAGGCCATCAAGGCCGCCAGCCAACGCTGCTGCTGCCGGCCAGTTTCGTGTAGCAATGCCAGGGAACTTGCAATTGCCAGGCTATCACTGCAAAAGATAGATTCAATATGCTCATAGGCGATGCTGCTATATCTTTCCAGTTCCCTTTCGTATAACTCTGATTGGAAGCGGAACACCAAACCGCTTTCGATTTCATCTTTGAGATCTTTGGCCATCGATGAGCCGAAACCCGTACTTCGTTTTTTACCTGGGCCGGTAAAAAGTCGCAATCGTATGTGGGGATCGGGGTCTTTGAACCGAAGGAAAAACCAACCGTTGATCCGGTTTGATTTTTGCAGTTTCATACAAAAATCAAAGAGCTTTCCGGTAAGAAGCCTTTCGCAGGTTTCTTCACTCGCGTAAATTTTTAGGTATGTCCAGCCATCCTTAGAAGATACCCATCGCGTACTTTCCAGTTTTTGGGGACCTACAAGGGGCTCATTTGAATTTGTCTTACAATGGTTTAAGATTGGTATCACAATTTCATTAAAGTAGTACTTGCGGTCTGTCTGTAAAAAGCTGTATTTCAGAGCATGTAAAGCTTCATATATCCGCAGCTTTTTGTCTTTACGCAACTTATTCAGACATATCCTGACTGCCGGGGCCGAATGTCCGTCGATTGAAAGCAGCTGGTCCCCAGCGCCGATCTGAACGTAGCGCGGCAGACCCAGATCTTTTTCAAGCTTTCTCCACCAATTCACAAGTTCTTGATCGCTGAGCTCACTTGCCGGTATTGCCGAGCTGTCAAGGTTCCAACATGCTTTTTGTAAAACGATGCCCTTATATTGGATCCGGGGAAGAAATGGGAGCTCACTCAGGTGTCCCCAATCCCATAGGGGTGACAACGCAGTCTCGCCTGCTGCGATGTCGGCCAGAAATTGGTAGACTGGCGGTCCCAGGCGCGGGTTGTAGGCCGTTGTTACTCTCGGAATGATGCGTTTTTGCATTGAGGCAGAAGTTAGAATTACTTGACCAGCCCGAACACTTACCAGCAGATCGCTCGCCGCGATGGTTTTACCCGCGTCGCTTTTGCCGCTCAAAAGCGTTAGATGTGAATTTCCCAGGTCCGGGCGGCGCGCAACATTGGCATCTCTTCCAGGCGGCACAAAGTCCACCTGAACAACTATCGCGTTTGGGTGCTGCGTAGTTTCACGGGCATTCGCAGTGATTAAGCGTTCGGCCAGCAAGGTGTCTGCGTCAGCGAATCGCGATATTAAATTCAGTGATCCTGGTCCGGAAATACCCCGCAGCTCAAAAAGGTATTTGCCCTCGTCAAACGTGTGCTCATCGGAAGTAAACACACTGCCCAACACGGAAATCCCTTCTGCAATTCTCGGCGGTTTCTCCGGCCTAACAAGCGCCAGGTCTTCGTCATTCAACAAGTAGAATTTTCGATTCGAATGTCTGGCCTCGTGGTAGGCCCTGTCTATCAACTTCACCCGCTCAATGGCACTATAATGTTGTGTTTGTTTGCCTTCGCCACCCGATGCTACGGGGACATGACCGAAATACGATGATTCAATGTTCCCGTAGCCGATACCCAATGCTGGATCGAGCACCTGCAAAAGGGGTACTTGCTTATCGCCATATCTTTGGTAAAACCTTGTAGCAAACGATTTGAGTGCAACCGGGATACGGTTTTCAGTGGTTCCGATCAGTTTTTCAAGATCGGAGACTATGCCTGCCACAGTTCTCCTGCTAACAGTCGAATAAGACGTTTCAATTTCCATATCGATTTGTACCGGATTGCGCCAGGTCAGACCGGCATTTTTCAAACTGGCTTCCAACGGAGCAAAACGTGCTGGGCCACCTTGCTTCATCTTGCTTAGAGCGGTTACATCCCTGAAAACTTTTGTCAGCAAACGGTTGGTGTGAGCATGGCTTTCCAGCACATTTTGAAAAGTAGTTTGGCTGACCATTGGCTCGGTTACATCTACCAGAATTTGCTCGGCTCTTAGCTGAGAAACAAAGTCCTTGGCCTCCCGGTGTGACAGGCCTTCCCGGCCAAGCGCATCTACGACAGTAGAAGCTGTCGTTCCATGCTGGGCTACGCTTTTGGCGGCAATCAGGAACTGGTCTGCACAGACTTCTTTCAATGCAAATTCGAAGCCACCATTTTGACTTACTACCCGCTGTGCAAAGCGCAGGAACGAGCCGTTCATGTAAAGGCTACTGTTCACATCCAGCGTATCTTCGAGGTTCGTGCCACGTAGTTGCCCCGCTATTTGCTGCAGTACTTCTCCACTAAGCGTAGTATGCTTTTTAATGCGGCCAGTGAAACGGATATGCGAGTAATCTGACAGGGTAGCTACGAAATATCCGGCAAACAGGCCAAATGGGGTGCAGCGGCTGGTCGCCCGAGCAAGGTATTTGTAAAGGCTGAGCATCACCTTTTGCTCACCTGGTTCGTTCGATGCGGTTTCTTCCAATTTCAACAGCGAACCGTAGAGCTCAGGTGAGGCCAAATACAGCGCTTCCCTTATCACGTGGCGTTTGTAGGCTTGACAAAGCAGTAATTTGAGTGAGCCGGGATTTTGTGCCAGGCGCATATTGATCCGTCTAAGCATCCGGTAAGGAAACAGCGGTCGTCTGAATAGGACAAAATCATGTGGTTCTAATTTGTTCATAGCGCTAAGTTTTAACTGGTTACCCACAGGTAAAATCTGCGATAAGAGAGCCAAAAGAAAATTTTAGGGCCGAAGGATTGCCCGTAGGGTACGAAACCTCGTGTTTGGGGGAGGAATGATATGTTTGACCCGAAACAAGCCCAAAAGTGCAGCTAAGCTACCGGCAGCTATTTCTGCTGCTGATGTTAAGGAACCAAAAGTGTTCGGCATAACCGTGCTAGCGCACTTCCTTATTCCGCTTCCTTTTGGCCGGAGTGCCGCCGGTTGTGCAGAGCTTTCTTTTTTTCTTGTTTTTCTTTGGGTCAAAACATTGTCGGTTTTCGGCAGTCAGATTTCGGGAAAGCAGGGTGAAAAGAACGGGTTCAATCTCACAATTTAAACCGTTTAAGCTCATGGCGCACAACATTCATTTCAACGAAAACACAGGCAAGCATTCCTTTTTCTCCGTCAAAGAGAAAGCATGGCACGGCCTAGGCCTGACCGTAGACAACTGCGGGTTAAGCAGCGAGGCAATCGCTTACGCAGGCCTTGACTATGACGTCGTAAAATCGCCACTCTTTACTACCGGGATTACAACTGGCGACGGTGACGGCGTAACGATCTACCAGCCCGGACAGGCTACCGTTCCGGGCTATTACGCGACCCAGCGGACGGATACAGGTCAGGTACTCGGGGTGGTCGGCTCGGACTACCGGGTCGTACAGAACCGCGACGCGTTCACATTTTTTGACAGCATCGCGGATGGAAAAGGCATACGCTACGAAACAGCTGGGGGCCTTGGAAACGGGGAACGTATATTTATCACCGCTAAAATTGACGACAAGATTATTGTCGGCAAAGACGATGAAATCGAGCAGTACCTTTTTCTGACCAATTCGCACGACGGTTCTGGAAGTATCACCGTGGCTTTTACACCAATCCGGGTCGTATGCCAGAATACACTGAATGCAGCCGTCGAAAGTTTGTCCTCCGCTGTACGCATCCGCCACACGGCAAGTGCTAAGGAGCGGCTCGCATCTGCCCATAAGCTTATGGGGATGGCCGCAAAGATTTCAGTACAGACCGAAACGGTCTTTAATAAGTGGGCGAAAGTCCGAATCACAGACCGGCAGCTGCGCCGCTTGATCCAAATGGCGATGGCGCCCGGAAAAGAAACCCTGGGCAAAATTCATGATAGCCGGCTTGACCTGCTCTCTACACAATTCAATAATCTGGTTGACCGGGTTTACAGCTACGCGATGGCAAGCCCCGAGCAAAATCTGGAAACAACGGCTGGTACCGTTTTCGGAGCGTACAACGCAGTAACGGGCTACTTTCAAAACGTTAGGTATTACAACACAGCAGAGCACAAAGCCAAATCGATCCTTTTCGGAGGTAGTGCCAGCCAGCGGGGCAAAGCAGCTTTCGAGCTTTGTGACAGGTTCGCCACGCATGGCCCGGAAACATTCGGAGTCAATTAGACGATTGGTGCTCGGAGGTAATAAGCCTCCGGGCGCTTTGAGGTTTACTGCAAAAAATCGCGGCCGCCCTGCGGGCGGCGATCAGCGGTGTCGCGGCGGATGGGGGATCGTGTTTTTGACTGTGATTAGCCGCCGCGACGGGCATTTTTGATTTAGGGGATTTTTTCTTCAGGGATTCATAAGGCGGGGATTAAAAGATTGGCCGCTCATTTAGGAGCCAAGTTAGCCGGGCTGGCTCTGGAAGCGGCGTGAAGCAGGTGCTGCACCATAATTCACTTAAACCAGATGATTATGGAAACGCGAGCAAGATTTACAGAGACTTTTCATGTAGCAGAGATTGACCTGATTTACAAGACAGGGTTCAACCTAACCGAGCGTCCGAAAATCACTCAGGCTGCCGACGCTTATGAGCTGCTGCTTAAGAACTGGAATCAGGGGAGACTAGGCTTCATTGAAGAGTTCAAAATCCTGCTGCTCAACCAAGGCAATTTTGTTTTGGGAGAATACCAGGTTTCACAAGGCGGCATAAGTGCGACATCAGTAGACATACGCCTTATCTTTGCCGCAGCCTTGAAAGCAAACGCGTCGGGACTAATCCTCGCTCATAACCACCCATCAGGACAGCTGTGTCCGTCCGACGCAGACCGCAGCGCTACCCGCAGGATATGTGAGGCGGCAGCGCTTTTTCAAATCAATGTGCTGGATCATCTAATCATATCAAACAGATCCTTCTACTCCTTTGCTCAAGGTGGCGACCTGTGACAGCCACAAAAAATAAAAGCTGACAGAATTACTCCGTCAGCTTTTTTCATGCATAAGTCTGCTTTGCCTACCGAGCCTGTCAAGCCTTTGAAAGCTGTTGCAACTTTTCATGCACCTCGATAAGCCCAGCTTTCGAAAGGAGTCGTTCGATAAAATCCCCTAGGTCTGCTGCCACGGCCTCACCCGCAAAAAATAGGAGTGAAGAAGGCCCTTCTTTCGCCCCTGTTAGTCCAGCCTGCAACCCAGCGGCTAGCGCCAGCGTAGCTTTTCGTGTAAGCTTCATGTCAAGCTTAACCGGTTCGTTCATTCCCGGGCTTGAAAGCAATGTTTCAAATAGTAGATTAACCTCAACCTTGTTTTCCATCGCATATCTGGTTTTGTTGAACATCGAGAGCAAATGAACCGCGTCTGAACCAGTTTCACCCATTCGAAAATCGAAAGGGTCATTTTTGTCCAGTCAGCTTGTCCTATTTTCGTATCACGCCCGGGGCTGTTGCCCGGCTAGTCCCGCTGGCCGCCTTGTCGAATGTTTAGCAACCGAATTTAGATGATCGGTTATGGCGCCCCCTTTTGGGGCGGCTCAACCACCTGTCTTTCCGTGGTTGGCCAGATGTACAAATGTATCACGCGGCCCGCCGCGGTGCTTCATTTGGATCTGGCTGCTGGCGCAGGGCGACACGCGTCGGGCGGCCACTCGGAACTCGTGGTCTTTTGGAGTGTGAGATTTTTGAAATAAATAATCGTGGATATGGAAGAGGGGAAAGAAATACGAGAACAATGGCTTCATGTAAGGCTATCGAGTCGAGAATCTGCTGAGGTCAATAAGCTTTTCAAGGCAAGTGCAGAAAGGTACCTGAGTGATTTTGCAAGAAAGAAATTGCTTGGTAAACCTGTCCTGGTCGCTACCCGAAACGCCTCGCAGGACGGGCTCATCGAGCAGCTCGCCGGACTCCGTACCGAGCTCTCGCGCCTGGGGGCTAACTACAATCAGGCCGTTAAAAAACTGCATGCTGTCTCGCGGATCAAGGACTTCGAACACTGGCTGGTTACCTATGAATTGGACCGCAGAAAATTGCTGTCTCAGGTGGAACATGCCGGGCTTGTGATCGCCGAATTGGCAGCACAATGGTCGCGGTAATCCACAGTGGTTCGTCTCTCAAAGAGGCGCTCAACTACAACGAAAATAAGGTCAAACGCGGTGTTGCTGAGTGTATCGATGCTGGTTATTATGTGAAGGACGTGGAAGATTTGAGCTACCGCGACAAGTTCTCCAGGCTACAAAAATTGATGAACCTCAATAGCCGGACCAAGGTCAATACGCTGCATATCTCACTAAATTTTGCCGCAGAAGACAAGCTTGACAAGGCATCACTCAGGCAGATTGCCGGCACCTACCTGGATAAGATTGGCTTTGCATCGCAACCCTATCTGCTCTACGAGCATCACGATGCAGGACATCAGCACGTACACATTCTGACGACGAACATACGGCCCGATGGAACAGCTATTAACCTGCACAACATTGGCAAAACCCGCTCGGAGGCTGCCCGTAAAGACATTGAAGGCGAGTTTTCATTGGTTCGTGCCGAAGACCGCAAACGAAAGGTTTTTGAGCTTAAAGCCGTCGGCCTTTCGCCTCTGCAATACGGGCGCGCAGAAACGAAGCAAGCTATCTCAAACGTGCTGCAAAGTGTGATAAATGAATATCATTATACTTCCCTCGCCGAGCTAAACGCAGTCCTGGCGCAGTATAATGTTTATGCCGATCCGGGTGCCGAAGGATCCCGCGTTAATCGAGGTGCAGGTTTGTTGTTCCGTGTTTTGGACACAAAAGGGCAAAGCGTTGGCGTGCCGATCAAAGCCAGTGATTTCCATTTTAAACCTACTTTGAAATCATTGCAGCCTCGTTTTCTCGCCAGCAAGTTTGCCCGTGAAAAGTACGCAGTACGCTTGAAGAATACGATCGACAAGGCGGTCTCCTGCACGACTTTCGGTGATCTGACTGCCCTTCAGCAGACGCTTAAATCAGAAGGTGTAGCGCTTGTTTTGCGCGCCAGCAAGACGGGCTTGATCTACGGGCTCACCTACGTGGACCACAGGACCAAAGCGGTGTTCAATGGAAGCGACCTTGGAAAGGCTTATAGCGCTAAGGCGATTCAAGAGGCGCTTGCACCTCCGGACGTTGTTACACAGCAGAAGACCCAATACCAATCCATAGCGGGCAATCCTTCAACGTCCGACGGTCAATTCAAGCTCCCCACTTTCGGCGGAGGCGCACCGGTGGCCAAGCACGAGACAGACGAGTTTTTGGCTTCACTATTTCTTCCTGAAAGCGGTGAGCAGAGCGTGCCGTGGCAACTAAGGAAGCCACCTCGCAGGAGGGGACGGTGATACTTTCAATCAAAATAATAAGCTTATGAGCATCCAAACAGCAGAAAACCAGCAAGCGCTGGCGCGTATATCGGATATGACGCGCCTTCTTTCATTGGCAATTTTGCTAATCCATTTTCACTATTATTGCTACGGTTTATTCCAGATCGCAGGCCTTGTTAACGGGTTCACCGACCGGATCCTGGAGAATATTTCAAGGACAGGTCTATTGACCGCGCCGTATAAATCCAAGGCGATTGCCTTGGGCTTGCTCGCGGTTTCCCTCATCGGAACGAAGGGCAGAATGCAGGATAAACTCAAATCCAAGTCAGGTATATACCTGGTCCTGGTCGGCCTTGCCTTGTATTGGCTACCAGTGTTTATTCTCGGGCTGTCTGGGCCGATGAAACTTCTAGGTGGTCTTTACATGGGCCTGACGCTAATAGGTTTTTCACTCGTACTTTCGGGCGGGACGCTACTTTCAAGGGTGCTTAAAGTGAAACTCGGCAGTGACATTTTTAACCGGGAAAATGAGACGTTTCCCCAAGAGGAGCGCCTTTTGGAAAACGAGTTTTCGATCAATCTTCCTGCCGAATACATCCTGAAAGGCAAGCGCCGGAAAAGCTGGATCAATTTTATCAATCCATTTCGCGGGGTCCTGGTTTTGGGCTCACCTGGTTCTGGTAAGAGCTACTTCGTGATCCGCCACATCATTACCCAGCACATCCGGAAAGGGTTTTCGATGTTTATTTACGATTTCAAATTTGATGACTTATCGCTGATAGCCTACAATAGTTTCCAGGCTAATCAGCATGCCTACAAAGTTTTGCCGCGGTTCTATATCATTAATTTTGATGACCTGGACCGTAGCGCCAGGTGCAATCCGCTCGAACCCTCAACCATGCTCGATATCACCGACGCTGCCGAATCCGCACGCACGATCCTGCTTGGTTTGAACCGTGAATGGATTAAAAAGCAAGGTGATTTTTTTGTAGAATCATCGATCAACTTTCTTACCGCAGTCATTTGGTTTTTGCGTCGTTACCAGGATGGAGAGTTCTGTACGCTGCCCCATGTGATTGAGCTGATGCAGGCGAACTACGATGAGCTCTTCACGATCCTGCGCATGGAAAAAGAAATCGAGGTGCTGGTTAACCCCTTTATCAGTGCATACCTGAACAATGCCATGGAGCAGCTGGAAGGCCAGATCGCCTCGGCCAAGATCGCATTGGCCAGACTCTCATCGCCGCAACTCTATTATGTGCTTTCCGGCAATGATTTGACGTTGGATATCAATAATCCGGATACGCCCAAGATTTTGTGCATCGGCAATAACCCACAGAAAATCCAGGTGTACGGTGCTGTGATCTCACTCTATGCGACACGCCTCATAAAGCAGGTTAATATGAAGGGTAAGCTCAAAAGCAGTTTGATTTTCGATGAGTTTCCGACCATTTTCCTTAACAATATTGATGGGTTGATCGCCACAGCACGGTCCAATAAAGTCGCTACCACCCTTGGCGTCCAAGACGCCTCCCAGCTCCGGAAAGACTACGGAAAGGAGCTGGCCGAGGTCATCGTCAACATCACGGGAAATGTGATCAGTGGCCAGGTTTCTGGCGACACAGCAAAGCATCTTTCAGAGCGATTCGGAAAAATCCAACAGGATCGGACTGCACTTTCGCTCAACCGCTCGGATACTTCGATCAGCAAGTCGATCCAGCTGGACCTTGCGATCCCGGCCTCGAAAATTTCTTCGATGAGCTCGGGTGAATTTGTGGGACTGGTCGCCGACAATCCTGATCAGCTGATAGACTTAAAAGCCTTTCACAACCGAGTCTTGAACAATCATCAGTCTTTGGCGACAGAGTCAGCGGCCTATAAACCAATCCCGATTGTCAGGCGGGTAAACGGGCAGATCATCAAGAAAGTGTTTGAGCAGATTAAGGATGATGTGCGTGAAATCATTGAAGCCGAGATAGCGAATATCAAACAGGATCCAGCACTGAAACATTTGCTGGTAAATAAGAAAAAATAAAAAATGTTACTTGTACTATACCACCTTGTGATTGAGCTGTGGGCCAACAAGCAGTGGCAAAAAACAATAGGGTGTGGCATTCACGTGCATGGTGAAACATTCGCCGGGTCCATGTTTACGGATCAGACAGCACATAGGAACATTACGGGGCTTGGCGCTTTTGAACTAAAAAGGCGGTTTGAATAAGGTATTGTCTTGATATTATGTGCTTTATTGTCTGAAAAAAAGGTGACATATGGGGCCGGAATATTTTATTGGAATCGATATTTCCAAAGTGACACTGGATATCTGCATTGTAAATGTGAAAGGCGATCAAATCGCTGCATACAAGACTGCAAACACAGAATCTTCCATTGCCGATATTCTTGGAGTGCTTGCTACAAACCACAAGGCGACGCCACAAAACATCTGCTTTTGCGCTGAGGACATGGGATTGTTCGGCTCGTTTTTGTCCAAGGTACTTGCCGCTGGAAAATATAAGATTTGTTTCGAATCCCCGCTTCGTATCAAGAAATCAATCGGTATTCAACGTGGTAAAAACGATGCGATCGACGCGCTCAGGATTGCCCGCTATGCTTGCGCGAACTTTAACTCGTTGCGCTTTCGAACTGTGCCGCGCAAGTGTATCGTCGACTTAAAAGAACTTTCAACAGTACGCAAACGGTTGTTGAAAACGCGAAAACTGCTTTCACAAAGCAAAAAGACCGAAGACTACTACTTACAGGGAGAAACCAGTCTCACTGGCAGCAGTTTATATTCGAATACCTTGGTCGCGATCAAAAATGATCTGCAAGCAATTGAGAAGAGGATACTTAGCCTGATTGAATCCGATGTGAAGTTGGCGCGACTTGTCAAGATAATTACTTCCGTTCCAAGGATTGGCACGGTTACCGCGGTTCAAATCTTGATAGCAACTAATGAGTTCGAGTGGATATCCTGTCCAAAGAAATTTGCCAGCTATTGCGGTGTTGCCCCCTTTCAATTAAAGTCCGGTACTAGCCTAAACGCACGGGCACGGGTGTCAAGGCTGGCAAATCGTGACCTCAAGAGCCTGATCCATATGGCCGCTATCGGTTACGCCAAAAAGGGCCGTTCCGATTTCCTTGCGAAATATTACAGACGGAAGATCCAGGAAGGGAAAAGACCCATGACTGTGGTTAATGCGATTCGCAACAAATTAGTACATAGGATTTTTTCGTGTATCAAAGCCGATAGTCTATTTGTCGATATCTAAAATATGGGGCCGACTGGGCGCAAATTGCTTTGGCGATGTCCAGGTTTATTACCTACGCATTTACGCTAGTTTACTGCGAACAGGCCAGTGTTGATTCAGTTTATCAGAACGGGGCAGAGGAAATACCTATAACCCATCTTAATAGCTGAGGAGCTGGGCCCCTTTTTTCTTTCACTCACATACTGCCTTCACTCAAGCGGCAGGCCACTAAATAACCCGGGGGCACCGCTTGTTCACTTAAACCGCAGGTGTTTAGTGAATCTGGCTAAATAGCTGAAAAAAAGTTGGATATGTATTCTTATGGTTTCTTAGAAGTATGTGTTTTCGACCTTGATGATTTCATTCCGCATATGGGATGGATAGGGGCTAAACCCGTAAAAATCTACACCCGGGACCAGACCTGCGGGTACTATCTTTATGATGAAGCGTCAGGCCGGTTGTTCGAATGTCAGTTCAACGCACATGATGGTGAAAATACTAAATTGAGATATGACCAGGTATTGGATGATTATCAGAACTGGAAACAGAGTCAACCACCAGGGAATAGTAATATCCATAGCTGCTAAATATCTCTCAAGTACATATTTACCAACTGTTCATATCATAGAATGAAGCGGATTTTAATCCGTTGGAGAATAATGTGGATACGTCATACCTAATATTTTCAGAGTTACCGAAATAATGTTAACTAATCTTACTTACTCCAACCAGCGGCTGAAAAGATCAATAAGTAAGCACTCTGCTAGGACATTCTGAGCACAACAGATCTAAATGCTACTACCCCCCGATAAATGCGACTGATCCAGACCATGATGCACAAAGTCTAAGCGTCTCAGGTTCGAGGGTATATTTAGATTAAGTCAACAATCGTTTATGGACGGATTGTATATCTATATTGTCGTACATTACTTCCCAAAGAATGAAAAGTGTAATTCGTGGCCCTAGCCGACAATGGAGTTAGATCATATTTTTATTTTTACTCATCATGCGGAGCAGGTCGCTAGCACATTACAATCCTTTGGCTTGAGTGAAGGCACAGCCAATGTCCACCCCGGACAAGGTACTGCTTGTCGGCGCTTTTTTTTCCAGAATGCGTACATAGAATTAGCCTGGGTGATTAATATTGATGAAATTAAAAAGCCAGTGATCGAACGAACCAAATTATGGGAGCGATCGCAATACAGCCTAACCTATTTTTGTCCATTTGGCCTTTGTTTCCGAACCAACCAGCAACCTGAACAGGCTATTAACCTAATTTTTGAGGATGGCTGGCGATATCATTCCATTTATTTACCTGAAGGCCAATTTGCCAACATTGCTTCAAATGAGGATTTTCCCGCTGAACCTATGCTCTTTGAGATGCCATTTTTTGGTCTGGCACCCAAAGACTACCCCTTAGAAAAGAAGCAGTCATTGACTCATGCAACGGGATTCCATCAACTAACGAAAGTAAGCTTAGCACTCCCCCCTCCAATCAACGACTTTTCTGTGGCATTCAGAAAGGTTCTTCAGGAAGGTGCGATTCAAGTATCAGT
Source organism: Dyadobacter sp. SG02 (assembly GCF_900109045.1). GTDB lineage: Bacteria > Bacteroidota > Bacteroidia > Cytophagales > Spirosomataceae > Dyadobacter. The sequence continues at coordinate 13,255 of NZ_FNYL01000012.1, read as the reverse complement.
TGGCGAGACTTATTCAGCAACTTTAGAATTTGATGATGGTAAACAAGGTGAATTGAAGGACTTTAATCCATTGATTCCATTGCGTATTACCTGGTAGCCAGCCACAGAGCTGCGTCATAAACAACGGTTTCCTAGTTAGAAGTACTCACATTGCTGTCCATTGCTACACGGATCGGTAAAGGCACCCATGAGTCTGTGCAACGACTTGGCATTTTTTTAATGCGCCGGTCATAATTTCCTGTTTATCAACCGATAACTAAAGAAGGATAGGTAAGGGGTATTCCATTTGCTAGCTTACAAGTTGTTTTTATATAAAGCCAGTAATCATGAAAATAAATTCAGTGATCAAGAGTGCCTTGGTTTTTACCCTGATCCTTGCTTCGTCAAGGCTTCATGCCCAAAACGTGACGGATTCAGTGTCCATACAAAGCATCCTTCAGCAAGAAGATCAGGCGTGGAACAAGGGCGATGCCCCTGCTTACTCCCAATCATTTTCCGCTGATGGTACCTTTACTAATATCGGAGGTATGTTCTTCAGAGGGTATAAAGCCTTTTTAGACCAGCACGATGTGATCTTCAAAAGCTTTTTTAAGAATACGGTCCTCAAACAAAAAATCGTATCCCTCAAATTTATCCGCGCCGATGTAGCACTTTTAGAAACCTTATGTCAGGTATCGGGCTTTGCCAAAGAAGGTTTACCTGCCAGACTTCAGCTAGACGCCAAGGGGCAACTCAATACCCGATTATTACAGGTATTGGCAAAGGAGACAGGCGGTTGGAAAGTTGTTTCCTACCATAACGTCGATGTAAAACCAGGAACTCCAATTCCTGAATGAATAGCATAGCCACTCCCTGCATGCTGATTGTGCTTGTAGGGAGTGACGATACAGGAATCAACTTCAGTTGTTAACAGACAAGTGCCTCGCCACTGCTACCTACAATGATATTTGGGTTGGATTACCCAATGGAACCTTTGAAAGTGTATCTGCCCCAAGTTATAGGAATATTTTGTTGCTAATTTGTCAGCAGAATGCCCAGCAGTACATTCACGAAAAATTAATCGAGAAAGCCAAAGAGCGGCTGACGACCACGCAGCTAAGCATATCCGAAATTGCCTATGAGCTCGGTTTCGAAGATTCGCAAAGTTTCAGCAAGCTATTTAAAAACAAAACCAATCAGTCTCCGATGGAGTTTAGGGCTTCGTTCACGTAAAAACATTCGTTTATGGCAAATCAATTTAAGAATGGGAAAGGATTGATTTTATTAACTTTGCCCCATGCTAAATGAAGAAACGACTGGAATACCCGGACTGAATGAGGTGGACCTTCGACTCAAAGGTTTTAAAGTTCACGCCCTTCCGGAATCAACAGAAGTCCCGGTCAAAGCTGGGCGGCGCGACTTTTACAAAATGGGTTTGGTCAATGGCGACATGACTATTAATTATGGCGGTCAGCTCCTAGACATCAAAGGGACCGCACTCTAAGCATCGCCGTCGTCACAAACGGCGTTTACCAGCTCGAATCAAGCAGCCACTAGTGGAATATACTACTCCAATCGCCGACATCAAAAAGCCTCCGGCTGTGCCGGAAGGTTTTACCGGTAAGCTTGATGAATGGGAAATCAACACAGAGTTTAATTTATGGACACTGCGTGCCTGGGTAGAACTGGAAAATACCCATGGAATGTTCGCTCCGCATAATCCCAAACTGCCCTGACCGGAATTTATTCTAGTAGCTGCTCGAACACAGGCTATTACTTATTAGTTGTTCCCTGTCTACATTTGATACATCGTATAACCATAGGCGTTTGCCCGGATCTTCGCGGATTTGGGCATTGCTATTAAACCCGTATCCTCAGGTCATATGAAAAAACTTCGTTCAGTACTGCTATTGCTGCTGGGAATCTGTTTTTACGCGTATAAGCCAGTGCAGGCAAATATATATCCTCAGGCAAAAGAAACCGGCAGGACAGCCCCCGCTGCGAAAAAAAAAGCGGCTCCCTTGATTAAGCGGGCGATTATAGTTGCCGGGCAAAGTAACACTACCTCTGGGGCCGGGGATGTAATACTTCCCCCCGACTTTGCCCAAAGGAGAATGTCTCAGCTGGGGCGGAATGATGAAAATTTCAATGAAATACCACTTACATTTTATGGTGTTCATCACATCACAAGGTATACCGATCGGGCCTCCTTTGCGTCCATGTTCTGTTATTATTATTATGACCTGTTAAAAACCCAGAATCCTGGCGCGGATATTCAATTGCTCTTGATCCCTGCGGGGGCTGGCGGATCTGGTTGGAGTGACTCGCAGTATCCTTACAATTCTTGGCGAACAGACACTAACTATTTCAGGGATGTGGTCACACGGATCAAATGGGCGAAAAATGCCGGGTACCAGATTGATGGTTTCTTATGGCATCAGGGGGAAGCGGATGCCGCCGCGGGTACACACTATTACCACCAGATCTTGTGCAACTTCATACAATCCATGCGCGAGCACGTAGGTAATCCTGCTTTGCCATTCGTGTTAGGACAAATGATGCCTGCCTGGGTGGCGGAAGATCCCGCCAGGGCTGGTTACCAATCCGTCATTGATGGTATTCCCAACCAGGTGCCCTATACATATACAGTACCGGCAAACAACCTGAGCTCTAACTATGGGGACCTGATACATTTTTCGGCTGCGGCTCAGTATGAGCTGGGGAAGCGCTATTACGATGGTTTTTTGTCAGCCCGGAATAATTCCAGCCCTTCCGGTTACACGGTGCCACCAAGTGGTCAGAGCCTGTTGCTTAACCACAACGTGGCTGGCGGCCTGTTCAATAATACGCTGGACGCGATAGGTCAAAACGACGATAATCCGTCTCATAATGTTCATTCAAGACTGGGCGAGATATGGAAGTTTAAAAACAGTGATGGCTACTACCATTTCAAATTGGTGGTGGTGGCCGGAGGAAGCTTGACTAACACATATTTTGAATGGAAACAGCGGTACAGCCCATTTGCAATGAGCGATGCTTTTGTAGAGGAAAGGGCAGATAAGAAGATTATTGGTAATACCCTGGGTATAGACACTACTATTAACTCGCAGGGATTTGCCTCATTGGTATATTATTCGACCAGATCCGGCGTCCCGACGACCACACTGTTTCACGGAGACATCCGATACCGCAATGCAAGTTGGTGGCTTTCTGTCGGGGCAATCCAAAGTTATCAGGGACGTTTACCCATTAAGGATGACGGACAGAACTCGGTCACGCATATCAGGCTGTATGCCATAAAAGAGTGAAATTGCTAAACCTAGAACCTGAGGCGAAAGCTCACCATATCAGTTTGGGAAACGCTCACCTGCACCTGGATCATGGCCGCAACCTCCTTAACAATCAATAGTCCTAGCTCATCTACCCGTCCTTTTGAACCTATCGGGTCCGTACTGATTACGACTTCCCGATCATTGATGAAATCTACTTTTTCTTGCGGAAGACCGGTTCCCGTGTTGGAAATAATTAGCTCCTTTCCATCCGGGTAGTCGTTAAAACTGAAACTAATGATGCCCTGGTAGGTATACTTGGACGCATTGTCAAGCAGGTTATGAACGATGATCGCTAAAAGTTGCTCGTCGGAATCGACAAAAATGCCCTCGGCAACGTCATTGATAATGGTATTGTTCTTAGCGAGTGCTACTTTTTCAAACAGTGCAATCTTTTCCTGAATCAGCGCATGAATATTTAAGGGCTTAATTTGAATTTGTTTGCCATACATCTGCATTTTAACATAATTAAGCAAGTCGCGCAGCAAAGTAGCGGTTCGCTCCGATATGGAAGATACGATCGTTGCCGCCTTTGGAACCTGATCATACCTGCCATCTCTGCAAAGGTCAACAATGTCTGCCGAGACATAGGTGGCATAATTCAGTGGCGTTTGGATGTCATGTGTGATTGATGCCAGAAGACGCGACATCAGATGGACCTGGCCGGTAAGTTCTGTTTTCGAGGCTTCCAGCTCGGTCATCGTTTCTTGGAGCGAGTTTGTTCGGCTAGCCACCAGAGTTTCCAGGCGGATGTTTTCGGCTTGGATTGCCCTTAGCTTGAAACGGTTGAACATCAGTCCGATAATAACTAAAAGACCTGCGATTGCAGCTGCGAATAGCATGAGGACCCAACTCTTCAAATACCATACCTGAGGCACGAAAAAATGGGCCCGTTTGTAAATATAGCCATCCGAGGACAGGCTACTGCGCTTGCGAACGACGAGTTCGTATTCACCTGCATGGATGCTCGAATAATGGATCACCATCCCATTACCGATTTCATTCCAGCTTGGGCTTGTCTGATTGTTTCCTTTTTCGATAAGCGCATAAGAAACATCCAGATTGCTGACGTTTCCGAAAAATGGTGTTGAAAAATGAAACTCGACATTGTGCGGGTTGATGGGTAATGAATATCTCCCATCGGTCTGTTTAAGTGGGATTTGGTTTACCAGTATCTGGTCGAGCTTAATAGCGGATTGCTCGTTGTATTTGCGTATTCGTTCCGGCTTAAACCATACAAAGCCCTCCATCGAAGGGAGTGAAACGTACCCGTTGCCGAGTTTCAGACCGCATGGTTGGCAACTTCCGTTGAACTCGTTGTTTGCAAAGCCCTCATCGATTGTATGATGAATGAAAAATGGCGGCTTTGGGGTGGTTTGCGGTGAGGACGATGTTTTTACGGTGGCGTAGTCGAGCAATTCTTTCTCGGATACTTGAAAAAGCCCTCTATTGGTAGGTATCCACAAAGAACCCGCTTCATCGTCGACAGCGCAGTGCGCCGATGCCAGGAACTTGTTTTTGTCTAGCGGGAAGGTGACAAGTTTACTTTCGTTGACCAAAAGCATTAGCCCCTTGCCCCTGGCTGTAAGCCAGAAGCGATTCGGGCCAGACGGGCGGATACTTTTGATCTGGGTACTGTCTGTGCCTGGTAGTATCGTGCCGCGTCCGGAAGTAGTGCCCACCTTATACAGGCCGGCCTCCGTGCCGATTAGCAGCGAGCCGTCCCTGCCCGTTTCCATGCAAGCGATATTCGCAGCAAGTTTGAAATTAAGTTTTTTGGGGGCAGTTTCGAGCTGTTCAGGGTCGAGCATGAAAACATCTTTGGAGACTCCTACCCAAATTTTTCCACCTTTGTCCTGGCAGACGGAAGAAATATGATTTTCAAATTCCCACGTCTTTTCAAGCGTTTCTGCGCCTTTTGAGAACAGAAGCAGTTTTTTCCAGCTTCTGATCCATAACTTCTCGTCTTTGTTCCTGAATATCACCCATTTGTCTGCTGGGTTTAGCTCAGCCAGCAAAGAATTGTTTTGATCTGTCACCTCGCCGGTGCGAGCGTCTTTCCCGAGTATATTTCCTGTTGGTGTCAATACCTTGTTTTCCCCAAACGCAATCTGTGCGTATAAAACATTCGAGATCTCAGTGCCCCCGGTTTTTATAACCTCAAACTGCGGTACATGGATAACAAAAAGGCCCTTTGCCAGACTTCCTGCGAGTAGTTTTCCATTTATTGCATCATAGTATGCTACCGTTATACCGTTGGCGTTAAAATCAAAATCTTTCGCCAGAAGCCTGGCGTAAACCGTGCCATTGCCATACCGTTCGAGCAAGTAAGTAGCATTATCCAGGTGAAAAAAAGCTTGCTCCGAGCTGGGGTTCCACCGCAGTTTGATTTCTGCCGTCAGGTCTTTGTAGGACGGATCATTGATAATATCGCCAATTATGCGAAGATCGTGAACTTTACCATTGACAACCTGGGAAATGGTATTACGATCTCTTACCCAGCACAGGTGCCCGTCCGTAACAAATGCTTTTGAAACGGTCAGGTTGTTAACGGGAATTGTGTAGTTTTTTTTCCAGCCCCGATAGTAGGTCACGCTGTTTTTGTTGAAAACATAATGGTTCCCGTCTCTGCTGGCAGCAGGTAATCCGTGAGGACGCTCATCATCGGGAAAACCAGATATATTCGGTATTCCCCTGATCCAGTTGACCCCTTTCATCGATTGAAGCTGGGCCGCGGTCAAAGCTTTTTTATAGTTGTATGCGTTCTCGTCCTTTTCAGCGTTCCCATCCTTGATCTGAATCAGGTCGCCGGCATTCGTCTCGGCATACATTTTCGACGCGCGACCATTGGCCAAAATGCCGTCGTTTTTGTATACGGGCTGGATACCGATAATCCCGTCTACGCTCGTTTCCAGCTTTCCACTCAATGAGAGAAAGTTTCGTCCATCGAAACGGACAAGTCCGGCCTCGGTGGCAAGCCATACATAACCTTCCTTGTCGGCAGCGATGCTTTTGATGCTGTTTTGAGGCAGGCCGTTTTCTGAGGTATAATGGTCTACTCTGGGGCCAACCTGTGAGTGAGCGGGACCAACCTGCATCACTGCCGCAAGTGAAATGAAAATGGGTAGCCAGTAACCGGGTTTTGTCAACCTTAAAAAGTAATGTTTAATCATAGGGTGCTGTTTTGGTATCAGCCGGCAAATTTAGCAGATGAAACCTTTTGAAATTGAATATACCGGACCGGCAGCGGTAAAACCGGCATTGGGTGTGTCCTGAGTCGGATTTTTATTGATCGAAACCGACGGCAGCAGTAGGCGCATAATTGCCGGAAGCATCACCCTTCTCTGACTTTGCTGATGAAACGGCAGTCTTATCATCGGAAGTAAGGTTGATCGCAGCCAGTATACGTTCACGTTTTTCGGCCTGAATTTCCTTTTTGGTGACCCAGGCGGCCAGTTGTTCAAGTGCCGAACAAGGTTGTGCAAACCCACAGTATTGCGATGCTTCATTGAGATCGGCAAGCTTTTCGGTGGCGTTTTTATTGGTGATAACCAATGCTGTAAAGTAGTATAATGTAGCAAGAAATTTTTGCTCCGGGGAGGTACACTGCGAGCTGATGCAAATGTTGTAAGCTCTGCGAAGATCATTGTAGCGTCCCCGATACAGAAACAGTTCACAATTCCTGGTCTGATAAAGCCCTTTTTCGTGGTCAGGACTACTTGTAATTAAGAATGTGTTTTCATTTTGCTCTTTCCGGTAATTGTGGCGCTGTCTGTATAGCTCGCTCAGCCTGCTGTGAATATCGATGTATCCACTAAGGTCGGGTTCGTATTTGGTTGCTAAAATCTTGTATTTTTTGATCGCCTTGTTTTGCTGGCCGGATTTTGCCAGGCTATCCAAAACTTTGATCTGATGCACGATTTTGGCGTCGGGCTGTGAGCTGTTTTCGGGGGATTTTGCTGCTGTAACCTTAATTTTTTCAAGAACGGAATTCTTATAATAAGCAAAATCCGAACTAGTGCACAGAATGGCGTTTTTGTTGTGCTTAACAGAGGTTCTGTAAGTTAATTCGATATGGGAAAGGTCCGGTTGAGTGTATTCAAATACGATACGGAACGAGTTGTTCTTGTAAGGAAGTACCTGAAAGGAACTGCCGCCGGATTGTCGGATACTGGTAGTGAAATCGAAATCAATTTTGTGTGTTTGTACACCATTTAAACTGAATCGTTTGCTGGGCCTGACCATAATTGAACAACTCCTGCGTTTATTATTTACCGATAGCGCAAAATCAGACTTCGTGAAACTGGCAGGCCTGGAAGCTATGATGTTGGTGTGAAGTGTTTCATTCAATAAATCGATAGTTTCCTGGCAGGGTTTATGTTTGAACAGCGAATCAAGACCAACCACCTGACCATGCACTTGAATGGAAATAAAGCTTATCAGGTAGATGGTGATTTGTTGCAACTTGTTGATTTTCATGAGTCGTTGTTGGTTATTGATAAGCTATTAAAAGCATTAGGCAATCATCAGAAGTGGAATGTATTTGATGGTCATCACAAGGGCTAAGTATTAGGCAATCCGACGGCCTGGCGAGCGTAAAGTCCTGGCTGTAATCCCCGGTTTCTGTTACTACGCGACAGTTGCCCATCAGGCAAATGAGCGCCTTTGAACTTTGACATTTTTTTTGTGTACGAATAGTGTTTTCAGAGAGACAACAGACCCGTATAATGTTGCCTGGTATCAACTTTTCGAATACTGTCAACACACCGGCATCAGAGTGGAAGGTGTCAAGCGCTATAAGTTTGGCCAAATCATGATGCGTTGCGCGCCACTGTTTTATTTTATAGTCCGCATTATGGTGTCAGCTATTGTGGATTTACAAACATAAAATTATCCGCATAAAGAAAATATAGATTAGTTACGTAACAGTGTAGATTTAACCCTACAATTATCGATATTTTCAAGCGAACTTCTATTTCGATAGAGATTATACCTTGACTTAATTTGCCGGACTTTATTTGACGAATAGAATTTTATTTTTCTGTCCTTACTTTATTTTGTAGTATATGTTTTTAGTTCTTGTCTAATGTTTGTGAAGAAAATTGCTCTTTGCAACGAATGGCTGTCTGATAAACTCTATATTTTATTCGAAAAAATGGCATCTTTGCATCCAAATCTAGATTGCATACTTTCATTTCTTCCTGATTTAAATATATCAATTTTATTATTTGATCTGACGTGCATTTGGAAAATGTTGATACTGTGAGAAGTAGACAACAGTGGCATGTAGAAAGCGAGAATATTCTACTTCGAATTGAAATTAGTTTATAAGCAATTTCCTGAATGAATTGTATTTTTGATCCAAATCATACCTGATTTTGGATAAGCAGATAATACGATTCCAGCAGTAATTTTTCTGACCAGACCACAGACTTTTTTTTGTTTTCGACAGGGGATCAAACCTATTTGTTTGCGGCCGATTTCGCTCCATGAAGGGAGTGCTGCCTGGCGTTTTTGTACCGTTCTTGTCTTGACAACTTAATTAACTAACCAAATTGGTTAATGTATCTTCAAATGGGCATATTGACCCGATGATTCTTTATGAGAAACCTATCCTCGCTAACACTAATCCCTTCCGCATTTGTTTTGCTTCTATCGATTTCCTGTCTGGGCCATAACTTGCAGCAACAGCGCTTCAAGGATGCGGATTCGGCTACGGTTAGCTACCAGTTAACAGCATTGGCCAGCTCAGGCAGTCGCACGCCATTCTGGATACAGGCAAATCAGTTTGGAACTGTTTCAGCGGTCGGCACCGGACTAGGTGCGAGGCTCGGCCTGGATTTTTTCCACAGGAATCCTCATAGTGCTAACTTTCGGTGGGCAGCGGGGGCGGAAGTCGTAGCCAATGCAGGATCGCAATCCAGGGTTCTAATCCCGCAAGTTTATGCGGGAATTCGATCCCGGAACTGGGAACTTGTAACAGGCAGGAGAAGGCAATGGATAGGTTTGGCAGATTCGACATTGGGGACAGGTTCGTACGTATGGTCAACAAACACGATGCCGATTCCAAAGATCCAGTTTGGCACCAGCAGGTTTGTGGCAGTGCCCCTAACCGGCAGATGGCTGTATTTTCATGGCTTTTACTCCGAGGGATTTTTTGAAAGCGGCCGGCCAATTACAAGCCGGCTCAAACTCCATCAAAAAATGGCCTACTTCCGGATCGGCAGGGGTCATTCCAGGGTTAAGCTGCTGGCGGGCTTCAATCACCAGGTACAGTGGGGAGGCAGAAGTTCTCATGAGACCATAGACGGCAAAATGCCCACTGGGATAAAGAACTATTTCAGAATTATTTCAGGAAAGCGTGGGGATGCCAATAGCACACCCAATTCGTTCGATGATGGAAATCGGGTTGGAAATCATTTGGGGACCATTGATCTGGGTTTAGAGTTAGAGGGTTACGCCTACTCATTGTTTGTGTACCGCCAGAATATCTATGAAGATGGCACGTTGTACGCGCTTAGAAATATCAAAGATGGTTTAAATGGATTTCGTTTCAGGCGAAAGAACTCTTATGGAGCTAACTTTGAGATTAGCGAGTTCGTTTTCGAACTCCTGTTTACGAAGAGCCAGGGAGGACCCGATTACGACTACGAGGAGCAAGTTATTCACCGCGGTTCGCTAGGCAGGGATGACTATTTCAACAATGCGCAAGTCCGGGACGGATGGTCGTACTATGGAAGGACGATCGGAACGCCATTCATTACACCAACCACGGAAACCATTTGGGCGCAGCCTCAGTATGCGGATTTCTTTACGAGCAATAACCGGGTATCGGTCTATCACCTGGGAATCAGGGGAAAGCTCTTTCGAAGGGTGGAATGGGTGGGAAAATGTTCGTATTCGAGTAATTGGGGGACTTATAATGCACCCTTCAAGTCTTCTGTGAGGCAACTTTCAGCGGCCTTGAACTTGCAGACGTGTGTCAGCATTGCCGGACCAACAGACATCGGAGCCAGTTTTGGCATGGATTCCGGTCAGTTGTTTCCTCAGACGTTTGGCGCGATGCTGACCGTTAGAAAGCAGCTGAAAATCCATTGACTTTTGCCGTCCTTGGAGCCAGTCAGGCAAAGTATGCGTTAATATATGAAAACAGCCCGGCACAAACTTGCGCCAGGCTGTAAAATTTATGCCCTATGAGTAGTTTATTTTGTTTTGGGAGCGTCGAGGTTGAGTAATTCAGGATTTTCTTTTTCGATTTTCTTGTAGAGCTGGATCACGTTGGTTACGCCAAACTTCTCGAATATGCTAAGTTTATGTGTGCTGACTGTGCTCCATTTGATACCTAGCTGCCCGGCTATTTCTTTGGTCCATTTGCCTTGCAGAAGTAACCTTATGATTTCAGACTCCCGCGGGGTAATAACAGCCGCCTCCTTGTGTTTGTTGGGGTTGCTGATGGACTTAAGGTAATTGTGTGCCAGGTAGCTTTGCGTTTGCGAGCTCATGTATTTTTCTCCATTCAAAACCATCCGCATTGCTCTTGCGATGGCGGTGAAAGGGGCCGACTTGGAAAGAAAGCCGTCAGCACCCGCACTCAGATATTTGACGGAAAAGTCTTCCTCTTTCATTGCGCTGTGCACCAGTATTCTAATAGGAGGATAGGCATTTCGTAAACTTTCGATCATCTTGGGGCTGTTTCCCCCCGGAACGTCGATGTCCAATACGACTAAGTCTATCGAGCTTTTAGCAACTATGCTAAGGCCCTGGTCAAATGATGAAGCCGAAAATAGCGAAGCCTCGGGAATGCTTTCTTTAATAATAGCTGTGAGGGCCCACAAAACGATTTCGTGGTCATCGATCAACAGAATTTTTGTCTGTTCGTCTTCATGCATGATAAGTGTACTTTTGTGGCGAAGTAGCTACAATATTAAAAAACTTGATGAGAAATGCTGCTGGCAATAATTCGAGATTGCGATAGAATTCATTCCCCTCGTTGCTTGGCATTTGAGCGGCATTAATATACTGACTACCTGCTATTTTTGTTATAAATCGATGAGAAATCTTACTTGAAGAGGAGCGCCCGATATTAGCGTATACTGTTAATCGTTCGGCTGTTGAAAGCGGCGAAAGTTATTATTTTTTACACTACAAGAGAGGAAATTCCAGATATGAAAAGAATTCTAATCATCGATGGGCAGTATCTGTTCAGACTGAGCTTGCAAACTGTTTTCAGAGAGCTCGACGGGGATTGCGAGATTGTTGAGGCCGAAAATATAGGCTCAGCGTTGGAGCTGCTCAGGGCGGAGATTTTTGACCTGGTAGCACTGGATATCGAGATCGAAAATCATACCGGAATGAGAATGATAGAGTTTGTTAGCCGCATCTCTATATTGGCTAGCGTCATCATTTTCACCTCGGCACAGGAACATGTTCACGCGGAACGATATCTGCTCGAGGGGGCTAAGGGCTTTGTTCAAAAGTCGGCCAGGCGTGACGAGGTGGTCGGGGCGATGTCCGCCGTATTAAACGGCAGGCACTACGTGAGCAATAACGTACACAAGCAACTGCTTGATGGGCGGCCTATTTACCTTGCGCGCGAACCCCGGCTCTCGGACCGTGAAAGAGAAGTGATGCAGTTGATACTGCAAGGTAAATTGACCAAGGAAATTGCCGGGATATTGCAGATTCAGGGCAACACGGTGAGCACTTATAAAGCAAATATTTTTCGCAAGATGCGCGTGAACAACGTATTGGATCTGGCCAAAAAGGTTAGCGTCGATTGAATAGTTAAGAGGATAGTTTACTTAGTGATGTGAATTCAGGCACGCCCGCGAAGATTTTCACGGGCGACTTTCTTATCTAAGCTTCGCGAACTATTGGTTATTCGAGCCATCAATACAAAACAGCCCGGCAGGAATCTGCCGGGCTGTCGGTTTTAGAATACTAGAAAAGGCATTGATTATCAACTAAAACTTATCTTGCAATAACCAACTTTTGTGTGTTTAGTGCCCCGTTCAGGTCGGTGATTTTCAAAAGATAAGCACCTGGTGCCAGCTTTTTGACATCGATACCCTCGGTAGAAACAGCGGCGGATTGATAAACAGAGGTCCCATTGTGGCTAAGGATTTCGACTTTTTTGACGGAAGTTGGTGCAATGCCGTCGAGTTTGACGTAATCAGTAGCTGGATTGGGATAAGGGGAAATGCCTTTTCCTTCGATAGAGATCGCGCGGATTACACTATATGCGAAAGTGTTGTCCTGATCGACCATCTTCAAGCGGTACAGGCTTCTTCCTGTCAGAGGGCTCTCGTCGGTGAACGAGTACTTTCTGATGGTTGTGCTTTCCTTATTGGACTCCACCGAGCCGATTTTATTCCACTGCTTGCCATTGGCGCTGCGTTCGATCTCGAATCGGTCGCTGTTGGTTTCTTCACTGGTGGCCCATGATAACAGTGCTGTCTTTCCCTCTTTGACAGCTGAAAACGAGATCAGCGTCACGGGCAGATTGATATCAGTGACACCGACAGAAGAGACTGTTGTATTGAATAGTCCGTCATCTGTCCAGTCGCCTCCGATGTTGAACACCTGTGTTCCTACCGATGCGGCAGGATCAGACCTTGCGGCGATGGCCCTGACCGGGATCTCAAAATAGGGGTCTTCTGTGGTCCAGTCAGTGGAATTGTAGAAAGTCAGGTTGGTGGGTGTGGAAGTGGGGTCCATTTCCCATCCTGGGGGTATGATGAATGCTTCTCCTGTCCATGGGACCTCCGGGGCCAGAGCGATGGTAAGCTGTGCGGTATATGGGGGTATTACACCTGAGGTTTTTCCAGCAGAGGAGTAAAAAATCCCGCGCGCGCTCGGCACGTTTCCATAACCCGGAAAGGTTCCCGGGTCATAGTTGCCATATCCGGCGTTGATGTCGATTTGCTGACTGTGGCCGATGCCCGGAG
>NZ_FNYL01000027.1 GCF_900109045.1 Dyadobacter sp. SG02 | reverse complement strand
CTATGGTAACCTGCTGAATTTGCTAGAAAAACACGACATTTATCCGCCCAGCAGTTGCAGGGAAGGGACATGCATGAGTTGCAGCACTCCTATGCCCTCCGGCGCGGTAAGCTATGATCCCGAACCATTTGGCGAGCCATTTGAAGGTGAAATCCTGCTTTGCTGCGCCCGGCCTGAAACAGATATCGAGCTTGATTTATAATAGGATGAATGAACATCGTAAATTCCTGAAACGCTGCAGAGAGCTGGCCTCAGAAGCTGGCCGGTCGGGGAATACGCCGGTCGGCGCAGTCATCGTGCGTGACGGCGTCATTATCGGCGAAGGCATAGAAGCCACACGCCCCGACAACGACATTACCCGACATGCAGAAATCGAAGCTATTCGCGATGCACTGAAACGCCTTAACACGGACAAACTTAGAGGCTGCTCGCTGTATACGACGCATGAGCCGTGCATTCTTTGCTCGTACGCCATCAGGCATTATCAAATTAGCTGGGTAGGTTTCGAGCATGCAGTGCCGACGGTTGGCGGCGTCAATTCGTCGTATGCGTTGTTGACGGCAAAGGACATACCCATTTGGGCACCACCTCCCGGGATAATAACCGTCAAAATGCTGTCTGATACCTGATGTCTGATGAAAATCACCGGTATAGCATGTGTAACCTTTGGCAATCTTCATCAGCGACGCCAAATTACAGTTTATTGGTACTATTGAAAAATGAAAGCTTTTCGGTCGCTATTTCATCTTGACTGCCCTGGATTGCCAGCTCAATTGCTCTTTCCGAACGGTCGATTCCAAGCAGATGAACCATGCCGATATGGCTAGCGACCTCACGTGATGCCGCCCCGGGGGCCACAACCAATTTCCAATACCTTGACGCCCTCCTTTAAAGGCAGGGCATCCAAGATTGCCGCAAACCGTTTAGAAAGTTTATTAGTCATGCTAATTTTTGCCATCCAAAAAATGCTCGATCATCGGCAGCACAAAGTTAACCTGGTGGGAGCGTAGCTTCATTGTTGTGATCTCGCCGATGTACTCGCCGTGCAAACCCGGGATGATAGCTAGCTGCGCTCTCCTGATTTGCCTTTGCATCTGCAATGCGTGTTCGGGTATAATCACATCGTTGCCCGCAATGATGATCATAGCCGGGGCGTTGATGGATCTTAGCTGCGCATCTGGTATGTCTTTAAAATTAACCACCCTCTTTGCATCTTTATCATGCATCCTGCGAAGGCCTGCTGTGTCGGCATTGACACTCAAATAAGCATCCTTCAACTCCTGGGGCATATTAGCCAGCTTTGCCTGCCTGATGAAACCCCAGAATTCAGCCGGCACGCCACTGCGCTTGGCCAGCGCCGAACCCAAAACGATTTTATCTACGATTTCAGGATGTCGTATAGCGATTTGCAGGGTGGTAGTTCCTCCATTGCTAAAACCAAAAAAGTCTGCTTTACCGATGCCGAGCTTCTTCAACAGCACCGCAACATCATCCGCATCCTGCTCAAATGACTCATCGGCGTCCCTGTCGCTGGTCCTTCCGTGCGCTTGAAGCTCAACCGCGATCACTTTCCGGTGCCGGGCAAGTAAAGGAATTACCCTTCCGAAAGTAGTTTCAATGGTTGAGCCGCCGCCGTGGATCAACACAACCGGCTTTCCACTGCCATGTATCTGGTAATACATTTTAATCCCATTGACCGGCAAATGCCCGGTTTGACAACTGGCCGTGTCGTTACTCGCGGAAGGCTTTTGCTCGCTATCAGGACTTTGCTGCTCCGTACCGCCACATCCGGCAAGCAAACAAGTCAAGCCCAGGTATAGAATTGTCTTTTTCATTTTTCGAGATTTATAGTTCTATTACCCCCCTACCCGATTCGACCAGCATTGATGAAAGTCTGCCAAGCATTTTGACCCATCCCTGGTAAGCCCCTGTTTTTTTGGCCTCTTCCTCGGATACGGTCTGGTATATCGACACCCTGGTTCTCGTGTCTACGGATTCAAAAGTGACCGTTGTCGTCTGATGCTCAGGCCAGTCCTTGCCTTTTCCTGCCTCCACCGAGCTAACCGAATTACCCGCCGCATCTGACATAATCATTGTAAAAACAAGCCTTCGATTTGGCACGACTTCCAGGTAAGTCCCTTTCACCCAGCACTTGCCATGCACCGGATCGGTAATGCAGGAGTGATAGCTGCCGCCGACTGCGACATGGATGGTATTGAATTCAATGCTGCAACCATCGGGCGCATACCAGTGCTTTAATTGCTCCGGATCGGTCCAGGCTTGGAAAACGGCGTCAACGGGCGCGTCGAAAAAGTGGGTGATAAAAAGCTGCTTTCTTTCGGTGTTCATAGCTATTGTTTTTTGGTGTTATTAAGGAATGCTTCGAGTTTTTCAAAGCGGTTGTTCCACAGTTTGCGCGACTCAGTGACCCAGTCTGTAACCTGGTCTAGCCCATCCAGGCGCGCTTCGCACACCTGCTGACGACCTTTCTGGCTCATGGTGATCAAGCCGCATTCGTTAAGGATTTTAATGTGTTTGGCAATGGCCTGTTTGCTGATGCCGAAATCCTGTCCTATCTGGGTGATATTAAGCGGTCCGTGGGACAATTTATGGATAATCATTCTGCGGGTAGGATCGGCTATGGCCTGAAAAACATCTCTTCTTTCTATCATAAGACAACCATTTGATTGACAAATATAGAAAAACAACCAAATGGTTGTCATTTTTTCCCAACTTTTTAATGGGGATACATAGTGGCGGGAAAAAGCGCTTATACCCAATAAAAAAAGCCCTCCTTTCGGAGGGCCTTGCTAAAACGGGTGCTGGGTTATTCAAGAAAACTGGAAATTACGGAGCAAACTCCAACTAACCCTCTGGGGAAATAATATCTGCACTTAAATCTTTCGACGGTTCCGGGCGTCTAATCCGGGCGACTCTGTTTTTAGCAACTCATATCTCTCCTTTTTCTCTTAACAACCGAAATAGCTTAGCAAAATGAGAATATGGTACTGCTTGAAATAATTCCTAAACTCACCATCAATGTAGTGTTGTAGCGTGCCGGAGAGAAAATTACTGACTATCCCTGCCGCTGCTGCGACTACGAAACTGGCAAAAAGAATAAACTGAATACGTTTAGGCGAGGGTTTCATATGAGGAGTAGGTTGCAAATTGTTCGTAGTTTTGCTTTCCTGTCGTGTAAACTCGGGCATACTAATTTTACCGCACGGTTAAGTATACACTCACGCAAAACTTACGAATTACTACCACTTTCTTTTGCTGCCAGCCTCTCTTTAAGCTCTCTTTTCAATTCAATCAAGTCGTCTCGCAACATAAGGTATTGCATAGGCGGAAACATCGCCATCTTGCATGGAGATTTAGTCTTATCTGTAATCAGACCATAGTCATCTTCCCATTGATCTATTTCAGAGATCAGATCCTTAATTGGGCGAATATTGAATCTTGACTGGCTAGTTAGTACGTCATCTTCGTTGATATTTTTCACGAGCGTCCTCAGTGAGGCCACAACTGACCTATTAGTCTTGATTGCCTCCGCAACCGCGTCACAATCGTCATGTCTGCGAATATATTTGTCAAATACCTCATAACCCTTCGTTGACTTCGGCAATAAATCATCGATGACTTTAATCATGTTATTATACCGAGCATGCTGACCCGTTGTATCAATTGCCACCACCTGATCCCCAACATAGCCATCGCCGTCACCATCCGTCTTCATGCCCGTGTCCTTGGATGCGCTATCCACACTTTGCGATATTTCTGGAGCCTTTTCCCTCAATCCAATCCATTGTCTAATTTCATCATCGGCCAACGCTGTAACAATGGCTATGAATGCGAGTAGCAGCCCCATAACTCCGATTTTATTTCCGGTACTTGAATCGGTCCAGAAGTTCTTTTTGTCGCGGTTCTCAGGAAGTTGATTCCCTGAAACAGGTTTTTCGGCCATTGTCAAACGAGAGATGAGGAGTTTGAAATCATTGCTTAAATTACAACCATAGTGGGGCAAACATCGTAAACGACAGTCAAAAATATAACCTGATTTCTTCTATCATGTCTTGGGAGCGAATTTCCAGCGACATTCTGAGTGCCTGATTTAAACACAATTGCGCTATAAAGTCGCTCCGTTCCGGGCATTGATACGCCATCTATCTACACAACAACTAATTGAAAATCAACATATTACAGCGTATTAAAGGGATCACTGTGACGATTCGATCATGCTGCAAACATTAAACTGAAATTCCCGATCACCAACTGTTATTATGGCCATCAATCGACCAAATTCCAGACGCAACTGTATTTCATGAGCATTTTTTACGTGGCCGGGTACATTTGCCTCTAAGAACGAGGTAATCTTTCCTTCATATCGTGTGAGGATCCTCACGTTCCACTGGGGATCGCGGAATGTACTGAGAAAGAGATAGTACATCGGGTCGCACGCCAGACGATTTAGTTTCTCAATGTCAGAAACAACGCTTAATGTTCTCCCCTCTTTGTCGAAAAGTTGTGCTTCATGTTTTCTTGCATCACTCTCCCTAGCATAAGGTGTAGCAATGAACCCATAGCCCTCGGAATGTGATCATCGTGCTGTTAGCCATTTTAAGGATCCCGAACTAAGTTTTGTAAAATTACATGCTTCTGGCAGAGTATTTTAAATACATTTTGTATGAAAACACTATTTGGAATTATGCTTATGACACTCATTGCGGCCGGTTCCCCGCGACAGGTCTTGCTTTTTTATACCGACAACGGTTTGGAAAAACAAAAGGCGCAGTCGCAAATCCTGAACGCGCATCAAAAAGATATTGACGAGCGTGATATTAAGGTGCAGTGCTTTTCCTATTCTGAAAGCAGTATTCCTGAATGGAAGAAGTGGAATATCGACACGGCCAGTCCGTTTACCTTCATATTGGTCGGGCGTGATGGTGGGGAAAAGCTCAGATCCAGCGATGTTGTGAGCGCAGAAAAACTGTTTGGCCTGATTGACGCGATGCCGATGCGTAAAAATGAGGTCGAAAGGAATCGAAGCAAAAAGCCGGAGTAACAGCTAATGTCTAAGCGACCTGCGAAAGAAACCCCTTCTTATCTGAATTTCAATTCAGAAGAATATGGCTGGAAGCCGGGTGTAGATTACCGGCAGCATCCCGAACTGTACCGCGTTGGGAAGGGCGAGCAGGGCGTTTTGATCTGCGAACCCTATAAATCAGAAATCGGACAATTCTGGCGATTTAAGACCAAAGCAATCGCCGAAGAAAGCGGCGACAAGATTTATGCATTATTCTTGGATTATCTGGAAAAACAAGATTTTGTCGGAGCTGACATGGCACGGAAGTACTTGCAAATGGGCTTTACCAGGGCACGGCGGTATGCCAATTACAAAGGCGGCAAGAAGTATGATAAAGACAACGACTACCAGTTGCTACAAAAGGGAACTGGACAGCAGGAGAAAGCAGAAGCCGCAGCAGCTTTTTATGGTAAGTGGAAACAAGCAGAAGAAAATGCATCCTATGCATCTATGAAGAAAGATTGGAAAAACAGGCTCGGATAGAATCCTGAATTGGATAATCAACAACACTTGGACCGACGGCACTTTTCACTGCAATATTTCGCCTCGTCCCAAACCTTTCCCACTTCCTTCGCCAGGTAAACGGCCTGCTGCAAACAATGCAGTTCTTTTCTGGTAAATCCTGTTTTTTAACTCCTTTCACTCCGCGATCTTGTTTATCATCCCATTGAAAATGAAATAGTGAAAAGGCAAGACGGCATACCAATAAAGGCGACCGCCCAGGCCCAGAGGCCGGAATGTGGCGATTTGTTTAATCTGGTCGCCATCTATACAGAATTCAAGCCAGGCTTCACCGGGCAGTTTCATTTCAGCATAAAGCAGTAGACGGCGCTCACCCCTGCTTGCATATATAACCCGCCAGAAGTCAAGTGTATCACCGGTCGCGACTTCGCGGAGGTTTTTCCTTCCACGACCAAGGCTTATGCGCAAACATTAATGACAACCGCGTACCAATACCAATAATGCTCTACTTCATTGAATTGAGCGCCAATGGCTATTTTTTAATTCACCGTGCCTTTCTATATTTGGGTTTATTCAAGCCCCATCTTCATCTATTGTGAAATTCATCATAAGGTTGCTGCTTCCAAAATGGTTGATGCTTTTTGTGTTAGCGAATGATGTCCAGGCGCAGGTATTTCAGCACATGTATGAGCACGATGGAGCCCCCAGAACCAGTGTTCATGAAATAGCTCAGGATCTTACTGGATACATATGGTTTGCGACCTCAACTGGGCTTTTCAGATATGATTCCAG
This sequence comes from Dyadobacter sp. SG02, assembly GCF_900109045.1. Lineage (GTDB taxonomy): Bacteria > Bacteroidota > Bacteroidia > Cytophagales > Spirosomataceae > Dyadobacter. Next base: position 20,913 of record NZ_FNYL01000027.1, on the reverse strand, counting down.
AGGTTTCAGGCACTATCGTCATGACAATAACAATCCGAAGTCTATTGGGTCGGATTATCTGAGAACCATATTGTGCGACAACGAAGGCAATATTTGGATTGGTGCGATGAATGGCCTAAATCGGTTTAATCCTATAAAAGATTCTTTTACCCGATTCACCTCTGATCGTAGAGACGAAAATTCCATTAGCGGCGATACAATTTACAGCATCAAACAAGATAGCAACAACCGGATCTGGATTGGCACGTCAGGTGGCCTAAACTCTATCGAGGCACGATCAGGCAAAATTAGTTTCAAACGCTACCCGCGCTTAATTCCCGGTGTCGAAACAGTATCAATACATGACGTTGAAGTAGATAAACAGAATGCCTTATGGATGGCGACAGATCACGGACTCATTCGATTTTCGAACGGTCGGACAACTGTCTTCAGGGCCAACACTGACAGCAGGTTAAAGAGCACCAATAACTTCGAAAAAATCAGTGGTGATCACAATGGAAATTTCTGGTTGAGCGCGAAAGATGGAGGACTTGTGAAATTCGACACGTTGTCAAGGAAGTTCTCGATTGTTGAAAATTTCACAGATAAACATGGACTTTTGTCTGTTGCTTATGATTTACTGATAGATGATAGAGATCAGTTATGGGTTGCGTCCTGGAATGGGTTAGCTAGCATCGATACCCGTTCGCAACAGATAAAATGGTATGTAAACAATCCGACAAATCCGTCCAGCATTGCCCAGGATTTTATCTTGAGCGTTTTCAAAGACCGCCAGGGCGGTTTTTGGATCGGCACCTACGACTTTTTTGCCGATTATCTGGACATCCGATCTGTCAATTTTTCCATATGGCCGTTTAATAATACCGGCCAATCAGAAACCAATTTCAACGGTTCATGGGCGGGCATTACGCCTACGCAAAAGATTTGGCGAATTGCTTCCGATAAGACAAAATTCCAGATCTTCGATAAGTTGGAACAGAAAATCTCTACATATGACCTCGACCCGGATTTCGCGCCGGTTGGCAATAGATTTTATGTTGACGAAAACAATCAGATATGGTATGGGGGTAACGGGAGCTTATACAGCTACCATCCCCCTACAAGGAAACGCAACCAATACAAGTTTGCAGAGACAAACGATTCTCATCTTAGCAAAGGAAGAATTCTGAAAATTATCCGGGATAACAGCGGTCTTTTTTTGTTTTGCGGCCCCTTCGGTACCCTAAGATTTGACCCTCAGACAAAGCGCTTTTCAAAAACTGGCGTGAGCGCATTCACTTCCAGTCTGTTTATCGACTCAAATCGCAACTTATGGTGTGGCGGTAAGAATGAGGTGTGGCTCGTTAAAAATGGAAATGCTCATGTGGAAAAAATTTTGGTTGGTAGCCAAACCCTCGCGCCCTATAGCATATGGCGTATTGCCGAAGACAAACGTGGCAGAATCTGGCTCGCCTATGATCTTGGACTTCATTTATTTGATCCGAAGGTTGGGAAATTTCTCAAATACCCTGACAATGACCTACCCATTCTGGAAGGGTTGATTGACATGCAGACAGACAAACTGGGATACTTGTGGTTGAGCCGGGACTTTGAACTTGTAAGGTATCACCCAGACAAAAAAATAATTCAAATCTATTCCGATCGCGATGGGTTACCAAGAAACGGCGTGCTACCACCCAATAGGGCATTTAGCGACGGATCAGGAAGGTTCTATTATGAGACAAGTAAGGAACTCTTTTCATTCAAACCAGGCGAAATATCCATTGACACACTGCCATCGACCATAGCGGTTACTGGGCTCAAACTGTTTAACAAACAAGTTTTTGTCGGTGATCAAACCGGAATTCTGACAGGAGAGATCAGTCAACAAAAAGAGCTCATTTTTAGATCAGATCAGAATATTTTTTCCATTGAATTCGCACTCCTGAGCTACGCAAGATCAAAGGTTAACGAATACATGTATCGATTGACTGGGTTCGAAAAAAATTGGAACAGTGTTTCCGTACCAACCGCATCTTACACAAATCTTCCCGACGGAAAATATACGTTTGAAGTACGGGCGGCCAATGGTGACGGAGTTTGGATGCCGAAAAGTTTAACGGTCAAAATTACTATTCTACCGCCTTGGTGGAGGACTTGGTATGCATATCTTTTCTACCTGATCCTGATCTCAGGGGTTGTCTACGGTATAACCCGCTTCTTTTGGATACGGAGCAATTTCCGGCGGGAAACAGCTTTAAGCCAGGTCAAGCTGAATTTCTTCACCAACGTTTCACATGAGATCCGCACTCACTTATCACTGATAAGTGGGCCATTGGAAAAGGCGCACGAGCAAATGCAAGCAGGCACCAGCATCGAAACTAACCTGAATTACGCTAGAACTAATTCAAACCGCTTGATGCTACTAGTCAACGAATTGCTCGACTTCCGCAAAATCCAGAGCGGAGAGGTTAGACTAAGAGTTCAGGAACATGACATCGTCAGAACAGTCAAGACTGTGGTAGCCGCTTTCGAACATTTGGCAAAAGAAAAAGGAATCGAAACTTCGTTTATTAGTGCTGATTCGACGGTGATGCTCTGGTATGACATTGCCCAAATGCAAAAGGTGTTGTATAACTTATTAAGTAACGCCTACAAATTCACTCCCAATGGCGGTCAGGTCGCTATCACCGTCGAACAAATGCCCAATCAGGTAAGCATTACAGTTAAGGACTCAGGCCAAGGCATTTCTGCTGAGCATCTCGCCAAACTTTTTACTTATTACTATCAAGCAGATTCAGACAAGCCGGGGTATGGTATTGGTCTCGCACTTTCAAAAAGTATCGTTGAACAGCACCGTGGTAATCTGAGAGCAACAAGCAAGCAAGCTACCACCACGGCACCTGGTGAAACTGGACTTACGGTCCAGTTATTGCGTGGGAATTCGCATTTTTCTCCCGATCAGATCATTGCCAAAGACCGAGACTATATTGGTAACATGCTGATAGAAACAAATACTCTATCTTACAACAGCGATAGCGAGGTTCCCAAAATGAATAACACGATTTTGATCATTGAGGATAACGATCAGTTACGGCTGTTTATCAGGCAATTGTTTGAAGGTTCTTACCAGATACTCGAAGCCGGAAACGGACGTACAGGACTTGCCCTTGCCCAGCAGAATATTCCTGACGTCATTGTTTGTGACGTGATGATGCCGGAAATGAACGGAATAGCTGTTTGTACTCAGGTGAAAACAATGGCCGTAACGGCGCATATTCCAGTCGTATTGCTTACTGCACGAACCGAAAGCGAACATGTCATTGAAGGGCTGAAAACAGGTGCTGATGAATACATTTCCAAGCCGTTCGATCCACGAATACTTGCATTAAAAATCAGCAATCTACTCGAGAAACGCGACCAAATGCGGGTTTATTACCGAGAAAAAATTATCGCGGGCCGGCCGGATAGCGCTAGTATTGCGCAGGACGTCAATCAGGCCTTCCTAGCTAGGATTAGGGATCAGGTTGTTAAAAACATTTCAAACGCAGGCTTCGGCGTAGAAGAACTAGCTTACGAGATGGGCATGAGCGTTTCGGCATTGTACCGTAAAATGAGGTCAATTACAGAGATGACTGTGAACGAGTTCGTTAAGGTAATCAGGCTAAGTGAAGGTAAAATCTTGCTCGAATCCGGGGTCTATACGGTCGGAGAGGTAGCCACTATGGTAGGATTTGAAGACGCGAAGTATTTTAGCAGGGAATTCAAGAAAGTTTATGCTAAAAATCCCAATGAAGTAAAAAGACGTGCCGCTGGCTAGTTCGGATCGAACTTCGCAATTCTAGTCATGACTCAACATACATAGCAGTGCATTAACTTTTTGTCGAAGTCTTTGACGGGTTATGGCAGAAAATATTAGCTTTTTGGTGAGATTTTTTTATATCGTTCCAGATTCTGCTTTCGAGCATTGCCGACTTGGTTATTTTGAATTACGTTTGTAAAAAGCTATTACCAATAGCAGCAATTTTGTATTAATTTCCCTAGGAATTCTAAATTTATGAATCGGCATCCATATCTAATTAAGAGGCGTGCGAATCGTGACCCGCTAACCAATAATTTTCATTTTGGCGATCGATAACTTAACCATGCGCATTGCCGCTTCCAGCAAGAATGAATTTTGCGACACATATATACCACTATATCACTTCCGGATTCGGAAGACGTTGAGTAAAGGGTCAGCCTCCTGAAATTCGGGAGGCTGGATTTTTTATGCAGTTGCCATTTTGTTGTTTAATTAAGTTGATATCCGCACAACAGAACTGTTAAGGCTGGTTGGTGAAAGGGGCAACATATAAGCACAAAACTATCGGATGAAGTTTTCAAAAAAGAGCAAAACAAAACAGACAAGCAGTCGCGTATAGCATTATGCGTTAGTTTGCGATACCGATCTTATCTGCCATTGAATTATTAATTTAAATTTGAAAATACTTTGCGAAGACTTCCATATCGTTCTGACCGGCGCCTGCGAGGATGGCTTTGAGATTGCAAATCCGTTGCATCCAGAACGGTTTAGCTGCCACATGGACGCTCCACATCCAGGCGTTTTTAGCTTCTGCTTTGAATTGAAAACGGATCCTGTTACACACTATATTTGGGTCATTTTTCCGGATCCGAAGGAGCTGGATATCGGCGAATTTCGGGCCGGGGCAGACGAATATATTTAACTGCCGTTTTAAGGTTATCCCAATGCCGAGCACTTTGCTGCTATTCCAATCAGATTAAGTTGAACGAGTTTGATTGCAAGCGTCTTGCATGCCAAAAAACATTAACAGACAAGATGCCGCCCCAATATTGATTTGAGACGGCCTCTTGTAAAACTGACAAATGAACTTTTGTTCGAAGGTTATCTTACCACAAATGTCTTAGTTTGCGCATCACCTTTAATCGACACAAGTCGTAAAACATAGACGCCTGATACGAGTCCTTTTATATTTAACTCTCCGGGTTTGGTCAGTTGTTGCTCCAAAACTCTGACTCCCATCACATTGAAAACCTGTGCCCGATACATTTCAGCATTAGTTATATCAATGGTCAACTTCTCTTGCGCAACAGGATTTGGATAGAGCATTAGTTTATCCATGCCATCAAGCCTTACCACCCTGATTTGACTGTATGCAAACGTTCCGTCATGATCGATCATTTTAAGACGATAATAGTTCATGGCTTTGAGTGGTGCTGGATCGGAGAACGAATAGTCCAGCGCACTTGTACTAGCTGCCTGTAGCGATTTAGACGCTGCGTATCCTATCTTACTCCAGTCTTTGGCGTTCGCGCTGCGTTCAATTTCAAAACCTTCGCTGTTTTCCTCCATTGCAGTGATCCACCTCAGACTTACCGCGGCGCCCTCTGAGAATGCATCGAATGCGGCCAATCTTACTGGAAGCGGTTTTTCCCAGCTGATCGTGTAGGTTGCAGGAGTTGGATCTTGTACGCCTGCCGCGTCTACATAGGCGTATTCAAACGTCGTACTGGTGTAGCCAGAGCCGGTTAGAATGATTACAAACAGCGACGGGTCTGTAAATAAAGTGCCATTTATGATGTCTGAGGCTGTCACTAGAACAGGAGAGCCGGAACCATAGTACCATAGCTCGCCTTGTGTAGGAAGAGAATTAATCACGACACCTTGCGGAGAATTGGTCGCGCCGATAGATCCAAAATACGCGCCATCTTCTGGGTCGAGGCCATTCATCAACGGGCTTGCGATACCATTCAATCCGATTGTCGCTCCCACTGGTGGTTGGCTGGCTAAGACATTTGTTACGTTGTTACTATTGGGCTGCTGATCAAGACCAAAATTTACATCTGAAACACTGGAAGCACCGACGGTCACTGCAAGCGTGCCATTCGGGGAACCATCACTCCCAACTCCCGCACCCACATTTTCTCCGGTATTAACCCAATCAGAAGGTAATCCAACCGAGCCTGATGGTGTGCTAGCATTGGTTGCAGACGTTGAACTTATCGTCACAAGGTAATTAGTGTTGGCGGACACCGGAAAGTTATATGTACCCGAAGCGTCCACTGGTACCGATGCCACGAAAACACCAGAGTTTGTAAACAGATTTGCATAGAGTGGCGTCCCGGACGCGGATTGAATCGGCGTTCCGTCAACCGTGTTGGCGGGACTGCCAGCCAGGCCGAATGCATCGTTATAAACTGTTCCACTGATCGTTAGACAGGCTTCAACTTCAAAATCCGCCGTAGACTGGCAACCGCTGATAATGCCCGCATATCTTACAAGTACAGAATAGGCATCAGCTGCAAGTCCTGTGAACACTGTACCTGTTTGCCAATTACTACCGCCGTCGATGCTATACTCAAATTCGTTGCCTGTAATAGATGTAGGTGACGTAATTGTAAGTGTTCCCAGGCCAGAAGAGCAGTCAAAGGTAGCAGTAGCCTCCGGTGATGGAATTGCCAATCCAAAGCTGATATCATCAATAGCCAAATCATTCCCAGCAGTGCCCTGGCGGTTGTTCCGGAGAACAAGCTCGATATCCGTCCCGTCAGAAGCAAATACCGTAGTAAAGTTCTGCCACTCACTTGTAAGTACGGATCCTGAAGATACTGATGTAATTAGTGCACCAGAATTTGCATCATATATTTCAAAAGAGACGTCTGGCTTGTCGCCCGCAGGAGGGTTGAAATTCGTGATCCAAGAACCGAAGCTGTACTTGCCTCCGGCCAATAATCCTGTAAACCTTCTTCTATAGAAAATTCCCTTTTCAAACGTGGCATCGACTACCAGCATACTTCCCGTTACGTCTTTGGAAGTGTGGTCAAAAATCGGGTCCCCGTAAGTCATTACTGCCGTGGTAGGCATAATGGCATAATAGCCGTATCCGAAATTACCAGTTGCCTTATGATAGCTGATAAGTCCATCAAGTGGGTTTCCCCAATCGCCGTTTTTATATGAACTGAAATCTTCTGTAAAGCTTGCGTCACCGCAAAGCTGGGAAATCGGAGTCGAGCTGTCCAGTTGATTTTCAAACTCTACTACAACAACTTCCCCACACGAAACCACAACGGTCGCAGAAGGGCCAGAAAAGCTAGTCGACGATCCTGCGGCTGTACCTTCATTGTTGCGGATGTCGGTAATATGCCATCCCGCAGTCGGGCTTTGCGTAATCGTGTAGGTACCTGGCGCAACTGGAATGTTGACTGTATTGCTCAGTGGGGAACTGCCAGGACGCACTCTTTCGTCATCCAAGTACACACCATCCTGCGTCCTGAGGAAAATACGATAAGGAATGTTATCCGAAGCATCGTCAAGAAGCACCGAATAAAGCAGTTTTGTACCAGTACTTGCGAGTTTACGCATGTCGTTAATCCCTTGCTCCTGAACCCAGCTATTTGGTGAATCGGATTTGTAAATGAGCGCCACGGACAATGCCCAGATCTCAAGTTGCCCGCTTTCGCTATATGTCACCGCCATTTCTTCAATCCTATCGTCGTCCCAGAGTGGAATCGGGTTTCCGTAAGATGTAATCCCTGTATTGTCATTATTTGCGCCGAATATAAAATTGTTATCCGAGGTGCCACGTTTCGCGTAAATAACCCGATTTGTGCCTGGGAGCGCCGTTAGATTCTGTACGTCGGTTATTCCGGTAGACACCCAGTTCGGATCCGATACGGATTTTTTCCAGACCGTGCCTACTTCGGCGTTCAAATATGTTCCCGTTCTAACAAGGACATAAAGAATATCGTCGTAGTTATGCGCGATGCTCAGGAAACGCTCGCCAGCCAGGTTAAGGGTGATATCCGATTCGGATGAAACACTGTTCAATTTAAATTTGATTTGATCCGCCGACCTGTCAGGACTGACCGAGGTACTGGATCTTACCAGTGAGGTATACCCACCGTTACTACCACCCTGTACTTTGAAGGCAAGCGCACCTGTATTTTGCCAGACGCTGTTGCCTGAAGCTTTGTAATAAATAGTTCCAGGATCCGAAACCCATTGATCCGTTGCAGCTGCCACCGCAAACAACCCTCCCTCGGCATCTCCCGAAATGTGGGTAATTGCATTCACGGCGTCCGGACTGTCATTAAGCGTGTAGCTGCCGCCACCTGTTACGCTAAATGTAAAGTTGGGACTACCTTCTTCACTCAGCGACTTTTGACGAATCTGCAGATAGGATTGACATGCCTGAGTTTGCTGTATTCCAAACACAGCAGCAATTGCATTTGTAGAGAGCACACCCAAATCCAAAATACCATCGATCTGGCCGTCATCTCCTGAACAACCAATTGACGGACAATTTGCTTCCCCGGTATTCGACCAGTCAGCAGGTAAGGTTATTGCAGGGGCAGCAAACTGACCAATTATTGGCGCAGTAGTGGTAAGATAAATGCTGTATTCGCTGCTACTGATAGCACCTGTTAACGTGTATGTTCCGTCAGCATTCACGGGTACCACTCCTACTACCTGCTGCGTCGTTTTATCATAGAGAGCGGCATAAAGTGTACCTCCGAGGTTTGCACCATTCCCATTAATCAAATTGTCGCTCATGCCGTTCAGATCACTCAACACGGAACCAGAAACAATGAGAGGAGTAACATTGACACCAAATTCGCTTGTGCTTCCGGTTGCAGCCATTTCGGTGGCGGTATTTGTGATATAAGAAGTACCGGCTACGAAGCCTTTGCCGGTGACGTCAATTGCACCACTAAACAACCCGTTTGCGTCGGCAGTTAGGGTTCCTAAGTAGCTTTTTCCTTCGCCATGTGGTAGACTTAGGCCGTCCCCCGCGATTCGTTCACCTTTTTGATCATCTGGACTATCATCCGCAATAAAAAATTCAACAACAGCGCCAGCTCCAAACGCCGTAGTCCCGGCGGGGTTTACACCTATGTAGCCGGTTACCGACAATGTATTACCAGCTAATGAGGCCGTTTTGATTACGCCATAATCCATCAACCGGTTTCCTGTTATATTGGATGGCGTTGACAAAAGCCCGTCATTGGGTGTAACGCCCAAATCGGACGAAGAGTTACCGAGATTGATTCCCAGATTCCCATTCGCATAGATGCTATTTTGAGAGAATGTGTTATCATAGGCAAACCCCACAATTCCGTCGCTATCCGTATGTTGGGTATTTACAGCGATTCCAGCGGCATTATTGTTTGCGATGATATTCCCCTCAATACGGTTTTTATAGACACTTACGTCTGTAACAGCCAGGTTCGTGTTGTAATTAACAAGAATGCCGATCTGGTTAGCTAATGCTGTCGTGCCATCAGCCAATACGCCGATGTAATTACCCAATATATTATTGTATTCTGATGCGCCCTTCACTCCAAGCTGTTCTCCGTTAATGCGTATGCCCACAGTAAACGAGTTCACGATGACATTGCGAAGCGCCGGATTGGAAAGCGCCCCTACTGTATTATATGTTGCGGCACGTAGCTGAATAGCCATGCGGGTTCTAAGGGCGCCAGAAGTAGCCAGACCGGTCTTGTCCGTTCCAAAATAATTCCCTGTAATCTGGTTGTTTCCGTTGGGCCTGTTGGTGTAGGGCGCGCCACCATTGTTATAGGAACCAGAGGCCAAGTTTCCAAGAATACCGATTGCCGGGCCGTTGATGCCGGCGAAAATATTTCGTTCGAGATCGTCGCTTGTGCCGTTCCCATCGCTTCCAATTCTGGATGCAATACAATTGTTCATCACGATCGCATAGCCCTGGCCGTCTGCGCTATTAAATGGCCGTAACGGCGTTATTCCGTCATTTGCAAGTCCGAAATAGTTTCCGGCAAACACGAAACCGTCCACGTTAAAGAGTCGGATTGGCTCAGTATTCGTCAGTCCAGTAATAGGCTGATCTTGTGTTGAAAAAATGTTACCTTCCTGGTCGTCGTTGATGCCGTCGCCATTGGTCCCGATCGTCCAGGCTTTTACAGTCGACGCATTTCCAGGCCCGGCAATGCCGCTTGTATTACCGTATACTGCCAATCCGTATCCTACTTGTCCGGGAAACCGCGTGCTGCCAGTTTCGTCCGTACCAAAATTGCAACCCCATATCCATACGTTGTTTGATATCGAAGTACTGTTAGGATCATGGTGAATACCCGCCATTCCACTTGCGCCGTCACCAAAAGTGATAATATTCAAACCGGAGATTACGACATCGGACGAGTTTACTTGCATTCCATATGACACCCCTCCAGGAACTACTAGACGGATGAGTATGCTCCGTGTCAAAAAAGTTCCAGATGCCCCACCCGGCTGACTATAACCATTTATGGTGGTTGGTCGCGTAATACCTGGAAGAACAGAAGCGAGCGTGATGGTTTGTACGCCAGTGCCCAAGATGTTAAAATTAATTGTGTGGGGAGATGCCACGTCCGCGTTGGCATCCGTAATGGCTGCGCGTAATGTTCCTGGACCGGCATCCGCTGTGGACGTTACCGAGTATGTGGAAGCTTGGCTTTCAGCATAGACTGCGGCCATAACAATCATGAACCATAATCGGATCGATAGCCCCAAAAACGTAAAGCGTGATTTCATAGTTTTTTTGGATTGAAAAGTTGAACATAGTAGTTTGACGTTAATCGAAATCAATGGACGAATGATGGTACTCCATTGGGGCACGTAGTTAGATCTTGATAAAGTGATCTATTTCAACTAATTCTGTGTAAGCAAAATATGATTTCCTAGTGATTTGTTTCTTTGCCTAGGAAGCTGCCTGCAACTTCCTAGGCAGCATAATAGCACTGTCGAGCAGCAACCTTCCCGGTTAGAAGTGTAATGAATTATAATTGTGTTGTTGATGAAATGCTTCCAAAGAAACAATAGAAGCCCAATGGACTTCTGATGTTTAACTACCAATAGATTAATCTATTTTCTAACTACAAATGTGTGTGTGTGCTGAGTCCCTTCCTTCGTCTTGACTACGAGTATATAAAGTCCATCGGGCAAATTCGACACGTTTACGGACTGCAAGTTTGACAGACTCGTGAACACTTTAATTCCTGCGCCATTGTAAATCGTCAACGACGACAGACTTTCCTTTTCTATGCCTTTCAGGAACAATTGTACGGATACAGGATTAGGATAGACGCCTGCTGATGAGGTGTCCACTTGCTGAATGCTACGGATTACACTATACGCATAAGTATCATCTGCGTCAACCATTTTCAGTCGGTAGTAGTTAATTCCCGGCGAGGGTGTGATATGTCTGTACTGATAATCCTGCCGGGTCACGCTTTCTCCACTTGATTCTACGAATCCTACAATAGTCCAACTCTTCGCATCCCGGCTATGTTCCACTGCAAAATAACTGCTATTGACTTCTTCGCTGGTCGCCCATGATAGTAAACTCACGCCGGCCTCCGCCTGTGCATCAAAGTTGATCAATTTCACTGGCAACGAATTTACGTCCGTGTCCGTAGCTGTGTTATTTCCCGGATCGGTATCGGTAGTGCCTGCGGGCGGTGTGACGGTAACTACATTTACAAGGTTTTCTATAAGTGTAGCCGGAACAGAAATTGTTACCGTGTAGGTTACAGAACCATTGGGCTGGATCGATACGATATCATTGATCGCCCCTGACTGCGTACCCGCAACAGCAGTGGTACTTCCTGTCGACGCAATTGCGGTATAAGTAACATCTCCTGACGAGATACCGGCCGGCAGCGGATCTGAAACAATGGCATCCATCACTCCGAAAGGTCCATTATTTGTCACTACAATAGTATAAACGGTATTGGTGCCGGGCGTGTATAAAGTCGATCCGTCAGTCTTTGTAACAGATATATCCGTCGGAAATTCCAGCTCTGCGGTAACGCAATGCGCCCCATCCACATTTGCATCCAGAAACGTGGCCTCCGCTATTTTTACACGGGCCCCGGTAATAATATTGAATCGATAAAATCCACCGCTGTTACTGATACCGTAAATATCGCCCGATCCTGTACCCATCATAGCACCAAAAGTCAGCCCGGCTGTCTCCGAGCCTATTGTTACAACTGTGCCGGTAGCTGGGTCAATCGACACCAGTTCCCCGGAACCATTTATGGTGCCATACAAAAGCCCAGTAGTCACACTGTATGTTATGTCTGAGACCGCAACTGCCGGTGAAATTGTAATGGGACTGGCCGTCATCGTCGGGATGTCGATCTTGTAAATTACGCCTCCGGAATTCTGCATGACGTAGTAGTTGCCCTGGTCATCGATCTCGCCTGCCGTACAAACAAATGAAGACGGAAGGTTCGCGACAGGTCCTAAATCCGTTATAGAACCGATCCCATCAATCCTTAAAATGTGGTCAGAGGCTGCAGCTGGCATACCATAGATAAACCCGTCTGTCGGGTTAAAGCCAATACCGTTGTAAATAGGGGTGGTAGGAGAACCTATCGGGCTATAGATTAAAGGATTAGCACTATAATTAACGTTATTCAGCGTCGAGTTGGCCGCTCCGCCTGAGTAAAAAATCTGGGAATCACTACACCTGAATGGTATTGGGTTCGTATCAGTGTCAGTTGCTGAGTTATTGGAAGCGTCCATGTCCGAATAATTGGACGGAGGGGTAATCGTAGCTGTATTGACCAGACTTCCCATAAAGCCAGGAGGTATCGTAATTGTGACAGTATAAGTTACCGAACCGTCCACAGGCAAAGTTACCAAGTCATTTATAGCGCCGAATTGGGTACCCACCACTGCGGTCGTACTTCCCAAGGAAGCCACGGCCGTGTAGCTGACATTTCCAGCAGGAATCCCCATCGGCACGGCGTCCGTCACGCTCGCATCCGTTACGATATCAAAAGGACCGTGGTTAGTCACTACAATAGTATAGACCGTCGTTGAGCCAGGCGTATAACGATTGGTGCCGTCCGTTTTGGTGATGGAAAGGTCTACCGGCAGTTGGAGCGTCGCGCTTACGCAATGCGCACCATCTACATTTGCTCCCAGGAACGATGCATCCGCAATTTTTAACCTGATCCCTGAAGAAATGTCAAATTTATAAAATCCCCCGGAATTGCTGATACCAAAAATATCCCCTGTATTTGACCCCATCATGGCTCCGAATGTCACTCCTGCCGTCGCAGATCCGATTGTTGCGACTGCCCCGGTAGCGGGGTCAATCGAAACAAGTTCCCCGCTACCATTTTTGGTCCCATACAGTAGTCCGGAGCCCGTGCCGAAGGTAATGTCAGAAACAGCCACTGTCGGCGAAAGCGTAATAGCTGTTGCCGTCCTAGTGTTCACATCTATTTTGTACATCTGATCACCGGTATTTTGCATCACGTAATAGTTACCCTGATCATCAATTTCACCCGCTGTACATACAAATGTAGATGGCACGCCCGCAATTGCACCAAGATCTGCGATAGCGCCGGTTGCGTCAATTCTTAATAGATGATTCGACGCAGCGGCCGGCATCCCATAAATAAAATTATCCACCGGGTTAAAACCTATCCCATTGTAAATTGGCGTCGCAGCCGGCCCAACCGGACTGTAACTAAGCGGATTCGCGGCAGAATTAACAACATTTAGAGTTGAACCAGAAACACCGCCAGAGTAAAACATCTGTGCATTGTTACAATCAAAAGGCACCGGAGAAATGATTTGTCCGGAAACTGCCAGCGCGCTAAAACAAAATATTAGGGCTGACAAAAACGCACTTCGTAACGTCTTTTTGGCACTAAAACAACGATTTTGGTAGACATTTTTCACGATTATTTGTAGTTAGATATACGATAGATGTGTTGCAATTGAAATCAGTATAGATTAGATAGAAAATAAGACATCCAGAGTATTTCACCCGACGAGTAAATGTTTTACTGTGATCGTATGTAATACTTGATACCCTTGTCTTGCTGCAGATATTTACGAAAACTAATGGTGTTGAGGTTTCGTGATCTTCCTTCATGTAAAATAGCGAAATTCCTTCTTCAATGATGGGTCAAAAACTGATCAATTAAGTTAGAAATTCTTGTCACTAAGGCCTTATGTGGCGTTTTTCTTGTACAAATTGGCAAAACAGTAAGCATAATATGCTACTCTGTAGTTGCAGGAGAGTCAAATACGCGATTTCACGGGAATAAAATTGTTGCTTATGTTTAGGCTTTATCACCTTTCGTATCTTCCCCAAGGTTTTTTTAAATTCTTTGTTAAAATATTTACCATCTTCATATCCAACTGCATTGGCCACGTAATTAACCCGGCACGCACCTTCTTCGAGCATTTGTTTAGCCATCGTCATCCTAATTCCTTTTACAAGTTCGTTGACCGTAATTCCAGTTAGCAGGCGTATTTTCCTATAGAGGACTGAAACGCTAACCCCCGCCTAGGAAGCCATGTCACTGACATTGAAATCAGGATCAGAAATATTATCATACATTAGCTGTTGCAGATTTTCCAGAATTCCGTCTTCGCGATATTTTGTATCCGGTCGACTGACTATTTCATAACCATATTAGACTAGCAGGGCTTCGCGCGAGCGCAGAAGATTTTCAATTTTCAGACGTAGGACCTGCCTATCGAATAAATTGGTGGTATAAACATCAGCACCTGCTCTTAGGCCGGCGATCTTCTATGAATTTGGCCGCACAGAATAAGCGGGATGTGAGTGGTTACTACGCAAAATTTTAAATCCCTGCAGATACCTATCCCCTCATTTGGTTCATCACGCAAGTCGCATATTATCAATCTCGGATTAATTTGCCTGGCAAGGATAAGTCCCTATGCGCCGCTGGCAGTCTGCGACAACTGACACCGAGTCTTTAATACATCGGTCACAATTTTTTGAAGATCTGGACTACAAGTGTTCATCAGTACGATTTCTTTTCTTTCGAAGACCATACAACTACACAAAAAAGGTTTCGAATCCACTTCCAGACAAATCCAGCTTGAAAATTGCCATGGCCAATCTTGCCTGCAACTCGACCACCCTAATGTCTTTAATTAAGCAGGATAATCTAAATCCATCAAAATATCTGGTAACAAATTTTAAAACTAAAATCGAGTATAACCTGTGAAAATATCAGCTAATTGATAAGCCTTCTTTATCGAAGAATAAAATAAAGCATCGGAAAGGCACTTTCAAAATTTAATGATTTATTTTTTGTGATATTTACAAACTCTCATTTCAAAAAAAAATGATACTCAAAGCTAAAATTAACTTAATTTTCTACCAAAATGACAATATTTTATACAGTCTGTTTTATAAAATATGAGCATATTGTGTCTAGTTCGTAAGATATCAAAGCATATGTTCTACGTCTCAAAATAGTTTAAAGTATACGAAAAAACAAAACAGTTGCTATGATTAACCGAAATGTAAGTTTCGACTAATTATTTGTCATAATCGATGACAGATCGATATATCGGGGGGAAATGAAGGATTGCATTTGTAAACTTTCAGGTAGCTCGGTTGTCTTGGAGTTCGATTCAACGAATGGATCATCCTTTGATAAAACTGAATGCGATCACATTTACTTTCTGATTAGAGTTGGACGCGCAGTAGATAAACAAATTATGGATCTTGTCAGGCAGCTCAGAGAAGCGCACCGGTCTTGTAAGATTATCCTCTACGACTACCAGCGCCCCATTGATTCTGTTGTTGTTTTTTTTCGGGAAAGTATCGATGGATACCTCCATGATAGTTTCACTTTCGGTGATTTTGCAGACTGCATCTCAACCGTAGACTCCGACCGTCTTTACCTAAATACCGAGCTTGTCTTACCTTTATTGACATCAAGACCTGCAAGGAAGATAGACAATCACATGAATTTGACACCCATCGAATCTAAAGTGGCAAGGCTGCTCATGTCAGGGATGAAAAACTCAATGATCGCCAATGAATTGAATAGAGATAGATCTACAATCTGCACAATCAAAGCTAACATCTTCCGCAAAACAAATGTCAGTACTCTCAACGACCTGATGCTTGTTCTCGGGGACTCACAAGTTCTAAATGAAACTTAGCACAGCATCTTTCAATCTATGATAATGGCAAATGCGCCTTTCATAATAAATGGAAGGCGCACAAATCAATCCTATTTTAGAACAAAAGTTTGGGGTTTTGTATTCACTTGCAATACGTGCCCTGTCGCACAGGCGTATGAACAGCGGGTGATCGATCTGAATAAATAGTACGCCTCGAAAGGGTATCCGGTCATTGCGATCAATGCCAACGACGCGCAGCTCTCGCCAAGCGATAATTATGATGCAATGAAAAAGCGGTCAGCCGATAGGAAGTACGCCTTCCCTTATTTGATTGATGAAACCCAGGAAATTGCCAAAACGTACGGGGCTACCCATACCACCACCGTTTTTGTAATCCAGCGTCAGGGCAACGATTTAGTCATTAAGTACATTGGCGCAATTGATAACAATGCACAGGATGCAGCGCAGTCAAGTCAGAACTATGTGCAAAGCGCAGTAGGTGCATTGATGGCTGACCAACCCGTGGCAGTTCCAATCGCAAAAGCGATTGGCTGCGGGATCAAAAGGAAGAAGGCATAGTCCGGGGCGCCCCGACTTAGGGCGCTCCTTGTTTTAAATCCATTGCCTGGGGAATAGTATATGATGAAAACACCGATCAGGGCTATCGCCGCTCCGATCAGATCATATTTGTCTGGTCTAAACCCATCAACTTGCCAAGCCCAGATCAGAGCCATCACAATGAAGATACCTCCGAAGATCGCATAAACCTGGCCAAATCCCTCTGGTTGAAGCGTGGCGACGACACCATACAAAGCCAGAATGATACCACCTAGAATCCCAAGCCATAGTGGCTTATCTTCTTTAAGCCATAGCCAGACCATATATCCACCCCCAATTTCACAAAGCCTGGCCAGGACGAAAACTAATAGAGATTTTATGACGAGCATACGTGAAAGTGCCTTTTCATTGTAAAGTTAAACCGTGGGCTGTAGTCCATGGTCTACAGCCCAAATCAAATATTAATATGCTAATTGGAGAGTCCTTTAAATGAAACAGGATCCGAATTTCGGATCCTGTTCTTTTAGGGATTGCCGGAAGAAAAAATGCCTTGACTTAAACGCGTAGGGCGACTTGGGCGCCGTCCATAGCGCCCATGAGATCAATAATGTTGTCGACATTCGTCTTCCTGAAAATGTTCGATTTGATGGTGCTGATCGTGGAAGGTTTTCGGTCCATTTCCTGGGCGATGATCGAAGGCCTCATCCCGGTAATCAGCAGCCTAGCCATTTTCACCTCGGTAGGCGCGAGCCTAACCGCTCTCTTAGTGCGTCGGCGCGGTTTTCGCATGATCAGTTCGACTACGAGCTCCGTGTTGATATATACCCGGTCAAACCCGATGGCGGCGAGACGATCCCGCAGGTCGCCCTCGTCGAAATTACCGGTCAGATAGGCGTCGATATGCTCCCAAAAAAAGGCTACAAGGTAATTGACCGACTCCCGGTAATCGTACAAAACGATTTTGCATTCGCTATTGACCGACTTCAACTTCCGTATGCTGTTAATAATATATCTGTCGGAACTGTTACCAATCCTGATAAAATATCAAACAAATTTATACCCCGGCCTATTCCTGAAAAAAGCATCGAATGAATTGTATTCTAGGAAAATATATTTCGATGTATCCGATGTGACAAAGCTTATTATTCCCCGCCAGAACATCGGCCGGTCATCGCTAATAGACATAGTGTTTTCAATGCCACCAGTGAGGTCATTCATAGTGGTTAATGATTTTTTCTAAGAAATTATAATTATAAATGAAATGCCGCTATAACGAATGAGAGCAACAGGAATCTCGTTGCAGTTTAAAACTTCATACGCGTACATAAGGGTGATAAAGCTATCAGTTTAATTACATTTTGAGAAGAGTTTTAGTAGAAAATCTTATCTATTTGGTGCGAATTTCCTGTTTACCTGCCGTTCGCTTGCATGGGTAATTGACGGTATAAAATCACGGAATTATGTTTGCGTCATTCCGCCACTTCGAAGAATCCTCTTAAGTAAGTCGACGCACCCTGACGTATGAACAATTTGAAAGAAAGAAACCTTATTTTAGTGATTACCGTAAATACTGACCTTCGTATTTTCGGAAGGGGAATATTAGGAAAGTATGCCCGCATTATTGAAACCAACAATGGAAAAGAAGGCATTGAATATGCCCGAAAGATGAGCCCGATCCTTATCCTTTGCGACGTGTCCATTCCGTTGGCGAATGGTTTTGAAATATGCGGCGGTTTAAAATCGGACGAAGCTACCAGTCATATCGCCGTAATATTGTTGGGCCAGGAGGGGCAGGAAATCGAAGGCCTGCATTCCGGTGCCGACGATTTTATTGTACGCCCCTTTAACAGTAAAATCCTGGGTTTAAAAATAGGTAACATCGTCCGCTCGCGCGAGGCGTTGCGTGGAAGATTTGCACAGGAAATAGCATTGCAGTCGGGCGATTTTGAAGGCGGGCTCCTCGAAAAGCTAAAACAGCTCGTGAACGACAACATTTCCGATCCCGATTTCGGAGTCCACGAAATGGCGTTTCAAATCGGGATCAGCGTGTCGGTACTTTACCGCAAGCTCCGTTTGCTGGCAGGTGTGACCGTGAACGATTTCGTGAAAACTATCCGCATGAACCGCGCCATGCAACTACTCAGAGTTGGTGTTTATCAAGTTAATGAGGTCGCAACCGCTGTCGGTTACGAGGATAGTAAATATTTCAGCCGCGAATTCCGGAAGACATTCGGAGAAACTCCCGCCGAAGTGAAGCGGCACGGCTCGGCTTGAGTAAATTAACTTTTCCACTATCATCTGTGATGGTGACCTGGGCATCACTGATCTTTGGAAAGTTGTTGTCCTCATAGAAATTTCTGCTTTGCGTGATGCCTACCTGACAATCACCTTTCTGATCTGTGATCCAAAGATGACTGTAAGTATATTGTAGCTTGATACAGTTTTTTCAGCCTACAATTATAGGTAAAAATAGAATTCCATAAATCTATGCTAATAATTAAAATCATTACAGAGTTTTTTCCATGTTGTAATATTTGATTTACTTTTTAAGTAGATGCATTATTTCATTATATCTTCATGCTTTATTTTCGATAAAATCAATTTTATAAAATAAGTTTCACAGGCTTGATTTATTGTTAGTATTCAAAATAATATTTTTTAAATTCAAGAATAATTTAAGTTTTTATTATTTAAATTTGTCGCATGTTATTGGTTGATAATTTATATAAAACACGTACTACGAAAATTTGTATTGTATACAATTTATTAATTCTATATGGAAAATTCAGTCATTAACTTTCAACGCTTACAGTAAATGAAATTTCGAAAGTAAAGGTGGGCAAGCCCGCGGACAACACCCAAGATTTCATGGATTGCTCAGGCATTCTCTCTATAAGGCCGTTACAGCTTTACCTGCAAAAATTATAGAATTGTTGTTATAATAGAAGGATTTGCAGACTTGTTAACCGCGACAGGCAACAGTTGTATTACAGAATTCTCTGTGTACCATAGCGAACAGCGGACCAAGTATATGATTGTATTTCGGTAGTTTCATGGCTACTAACGTTGAGTAGTTGAATCACTCCCCAGTTTTACTGGGGAAGTGATTTTAATTTACCTACTATGCTAGCTATTGCCCTTTCACAACACGCTTACTATAATAAAGCCCTCCCCTGATAATCTGATTAATATAAATGCCTTTTGTGAAGTGGTCCATGCTGATCATTTCCTGCCCGCCTATCGCCTTGGCTCTTCTCAATTCTGTTCCCGAAGCATTCAATATAACAACATCATCATTTGCATTTAAACCCCTAATACTAAGCTCGGCATTTACAGGATTGGGAAACATATTGATATCCTGAGATATCGTAAAGCAAGTAAGGCTCGGCCTACATGCAAAGTCTGGAGCACAGACGGGATAGAACTGTATCAAACAGGCCGGCTGAAGGTAATGCGGTACCGAAGAGGTTGGATGATCCCCCCTGAATTCACCACGATTCCTGGAGAGCCGGATGCGTAACGAAAGACGCATGTCGGGTTCGGCGAGAAGGCAAGCGAAACCAATGATTGAGAGATCAAACTGGCGCGCTTGCCTTACTCTACCTTACATGCCACTAAGGAGTGGAAAATGGGCATACTTATGCGTCTGGATGGATCTTTTCTCTCGCCAGATCGTCGGCTGGAAGATTGAGGATTACATGCAGGAAAATCTTGTGAGAGAGCCATTGGAGAAAGCGCTGTTAAGACGAGGAGTTAAGCCAGGGCTAATAGTTCATCGCTCCGGCGAACCGGTCAGATCGTGGCGGTCAATATCTGTCACGCAGAATGAAGTTGCTCGTGAAAACTTTCAAGCTGAGACAAAGCATGTCCCGCGCTGACAATCCGTATGATAACGCATCGGCAGAGTCTCTATGGACGGGGCCGCCCGGCGGTCGATTGAAGGCCGAATTGGATATCCCGAAAGGAGGCTACAGTAGCCTTGCGGCTTTGAGAGCTGAGCTGTTTGACCACGGCGGCGGACCGCTACATTGACGGTTATTACAATACGAGGCGGTTACATTCATCTTTGAACTACCGTAATCCAGATGTTGAGTAAAAGGTCAATCTCCCGGATTTTCCGGGAGATTAGATTTAATATGGGCTCCCGGAACAACCACTGAATCTACCGACAAGTCTTTACTCTTTTGGAGTGGAAGGTGTTGCGTGTACTAAACGTAAAGTCCCCCCAACCAACGCCAAGATTTCATCATTATGCTTTCGAAAACATCCATAGGCGAAGTAGCTCTGTCTGTTTTTCCTGAAAGCATGGATTTTACGCGTTCCGGAGTTAATTTACGAACAAGTTCATAATCAAACCATTACAACCAATCCAGTGAGTCACTATTACGCGTCTCACTGACTTACTGAATGACGCACGACCATATTGA
>NZ_FNYL01000014.1 GCF_900109045.1 Dyadobacter sp. SG02 | reverse complement strand
GTGACTGTTGCACAACTCATGAGGATTAAACCCACTTGGATTTCTATGTTGCAAAACCCAGATTAAGGGGTTGGGAGGTGTTGGCTAAAACCTCGATTTTGGTTAACTTCAGTACATGCAAGGAAAAAAGATTCAACAGGAACGTTTGTTCATCAACTTTCAGCTTTCAGAGTATGTCCCGGCTGATAATTTCTACCGCCAGTTAAGCCAAATACTTGATCTTCGTTTCTTATACAAGAGCACGGCTGACTATTATGGAAGTGAAGGCCAAAAGAGTATCGATCCGGTCGTGTTTATGAAACTGATGCTAGTGGGATATCTTGAAAATCTTACCAGTGATAGGCGGATAATACGCACGTCGCGAATGCGGATGGATATTTTGTTCTTCCTGGGATATGACTTAGATGAAGAATTCCCCTGGCACTCAACGCTCAGTCGTACGCGCAAACTTTATGGAGAAGACCAGTTCATTACATTGTTTAAACAGGTGTTGAAGCTATGTGTAGACCATGGTTTGATCTCCGGAAAACGTCAGGCTATTGACAGTGCACTCGTGCGTGCAAATGCTTCTATCAGTAAGATGGTTGAAAAACAGGTCATGGCCGATGCCAACGTATACGTTCAGGAATTAGCTGACAACGTTGATAAAGATGTTGCAGCGCTGGAAAAGCCAATTTGCAACGATAAAACTACTGGGACTAAAAGGGTTCCTGCATCAAATGAGAGCCACGTTAGCCCTTCGGATCCGGATGCGCGAATAACAATGAAGCCGGGAAAGCCAATGAACCTGTATTATCGCAGCCAGGTCAGTGTTGATACAGCTAGCCATCTTATTACCTATATCGGTGCTTTTCCGGGTAATGCTGCTGACAATGTCAGCCTTCCCAAAATACTCGAAAAAATTGTCGAGAATATGCAGGAGCATAATATTCAAGTCAACGAAATACTAGCAGATACTGGTTACAGCAGTGGAGATGCTATGCGGTCTCTGGCTGAGCATAACATCGAAGGTTACATTCCCAATACTGCCAGTTACAAAAAAGACAGGCAAGAAGAGGGATTTACTTATGATATTGGGAATGACCGATATACCTGCAAAAAGGGAGTGCATGCCACATTTAGATGCTATGAAAAACTTGCTAAAAACAGGAAGCTCCAGAGAAAGATTTACCGAACCAATCCAGCAGACTGTATGAACTGCCCAATAAAAAGTACGTGTCTGAACTATATGGGGACGAGAAGGATCAAGCACTCACTTGATAAGCCATTGTACGATCAGATGTACCAAAGAATGAGCAGCGATAGAGCCAAGACCTATAAAAAGCTTCGTTCCAGCACTGTCGAGCCGGTAATTGGTTCACTAATCAATTATACTGGCATGGGTAGAATAAATGCAAAAGGCATTGAGCAGGCAAATAAATGTATGATTATGGCCGCCATCGCCTACAACTTGAAGAAATTGCTAAAATACAAGGCCGGGCTGTCGCCAAGCGCGACCGATTCCACGAAAAAAAGCATAGATGAGATCATTTACTCCCACCTATGCTACTTTAGGTTGGCAAGAGCGGTTCTACTATCGATATCTTGAAAGGCAAGTCAAAGCTCAAATCAAGCAGTAGTGTTGTGCAACAGCCACTTATAGCCGCAGGGATTTTTACAAGATCGCGCTGATAAGGGGCAAAAACCTGTATCATTACGCCGATAAAAGCCTCGAACTCGACGGGACAGCGCTGATGTTCTTCAACCCGACGGTGCCTTATACCTGGGAAGCGGCCTGCGACACGGTTACCGGGTATTTCTGCATTTTCAAAGAGGGGTTTTTCTCCGAAAAACTGCGAGGTAATGTGGCCGATCTGCCCATGTTTGCGGTGGGCGGAAAGCCGTCCTACATCCTGAACGACGCCCAGGACAGCCACGTAAGTCAGATTTTTGAGAAAATGCTGGATGAAATCGCTTCCGATTATCCGTTTAAATATGATTTGCTGCGGAATTATGTGACCGAGCTGGCCCATTACGCACTGAAAATGCAACCGAGCGAGACATTGTACCAGCATCCCAATGCAAACTCGCGGATCACGGCCGTGTTCACCGACCTGCTCGAACGGCAGTTTCCGATCGAGGCGCCGTCGCAGCGGTTTGTATTGCGTTCCGCCAACGATTTCGCGCAGCATCTTTCGGTACACGTGAACCATTTGAACCGCGCGATCCGCGAAACAACAGGCAAAACGACGACGACGCACATTGCAGAACGCATTACGACCGAAGCGAAGGCACTTTTACGGCATACCAACTGGAATATTTCGGAGATCAGCTACTGCCTCGGCTTCGAAGAACCCTCGCATTTCAACAACTTTTTCAAGAAGCAGACCACCCAGACGCCCTCCGCATTCCGTATTGTTTGAATTTTGCAAGTATCTGTTTGAACCGCGCAATGCCGGGGCGCGGCCACCATTTTACCTTTGTCATGTTCAAAACAATCAACAAAGAACAATGGAAAACAGAAAAGTATGGTTTGTTACCGGCGCCTCCAAAGGCCTGGGACTGGCACTCGTGCAAAAATTATTGGCCAATGGCTTCGCCGTGGCCGCCACATCACGTTCGATCGATGAACTGAAAACTGCTGTGGGGAGTACAGGGGAACATTTTTTGCCGCTGAGCGTGTCACTTACCGACGAGCAGAGCGTGGGCAATGCAGTCGCTGAGACATTGGCCGCATTCGGCCGTATAGACGTGGTCGTGAATAATGCGGGCTACGGGCTTGCAGGAAGCCTTGAAGAGCTTTCGGATGCCGAGTCGCGCGGTAATTTCGATGTCAATGTGTTTGGCACCTTGAATGTGATCCGTGCGGTCATGCCGCATTTTCGTGCACAACAGTCCGGGCATATCCTCAACATTTCATCGATTGCCGGCATTACGGGCGGGTTTCCGGGCTTCGGGATCTATTGCGCCACCAAATTTGCCGTCAATGGCCTGTCGGAGTCACTGGCCGCGGAAGTCGCGGATTTCGGGGTGAAAGTTACCATCGTTGAACCGGGCTATTTCCGCACGGACTTTCTTACCGCAGGCTCATTTGTAACCCCGAAAAACGGCATTGCCGATTACCAGAAGGTGCGCGACTCGGAAGCATTGCACCAGCAGCAGATCAACGGCCAGCAACCGGGGGACCCGGCCAAAGCAGCCGATGCGATGATCCGCATTGCAGGCGAGGCCAACCCGCCGTTGCACCTGGTATTGGGCGAGGATGCGTTCGGTATGGCACAATCCAAGATCGCCACTTTCGCAGCGGAACTGGAAAACTGGAAATCAGTGTCCGTTTCCACGAATTTTGACGCCTAGCCGACTTTAAAATATCCTTATCTTGCGGCATTAACAGCATTTCAAATCCAAACAAACTATGGCCGTTGAAGGAAAAATAAAGGCAATCGTTACAGGAACGACAGGAATGGTAGGAGAGGGTGTACTGCTCGAATGTCTGGAAAATCCGGACGTGGAGTCGGTGCTCATGATCAACCGGCGCCCGCTCGGAATGACCCATCCAAAGCTCAAAGAGATCGTTCACAAGGATTTTCACGATGTTTCACCGATAGAAAACCAGTTGAAGGGCTACAATGCGTGCTATTTCTGCCTTGGGGTATCTTCGGTTGGGATGAAAGAGCCTGAGTACCGGCGCATTACCTACGACCTGACGATGCACGTGGCCGAAGTGCTCAGCCGCCAGAACCCGGATATGACGTTTTGCTACGTTTCAGGCGCCAGTACCGACAGCACCGAAAAGGGCAGCCTCATGTGGGCAAGGGTGAAGGGTAAAACGGAAAATGATTTGCGTAAACTGCCTTTTGATCAGGTGTTTGCATTTCGCCCGGGTATGATGAAGGCGACCAAAGGGCAGAAAAACCTGCCTACGCTGTATAAGCTCCTCGGGTGGCTGTACCCGGTCGTAAAAGCGATTTTCCCCAACGGCGCGTCGACGCTCACGCAAGTGGGCAAGGCAATGATCCATGTCACGAAATACGGGTACGACAAAAATATCCTCGAAGTAGAGGATATTAACCTGGTCGGAGACAGGCAGTACGTGTGATCACTTCATTTTCTCGTACGAGAATGCGTCGCCTTTCAGGAGCGGGTGTTCGCCTGTAAGAGCGCCGTTTTCACCGGGTTTGAGGATGACATTTTCGACGAAAATTTCAATGATCCATGGCTCGATACGGAATTCGAAGTAGTTATCGTCGGACTGCACAGGAAATGAAGTGTAACGTTCCGGCGCCAGCGTGAAGAACAGGTCGATACCGGTCGTTTTGGTTTTGGGTATTTGAAATACGCCTTCCTGGTTCATTTTGCCATATTTTTCACCTCCGGCGGTTTTGATAAGCGTCTCGAAAAAAGGCAGGACCTGTGCATTACTGTCGACGATCTTAACCGTAGTGAAATCATCGGAAGCAGTTTTGCTCGCCACGAGCGCGAAATCACGCTCGGGTTTCGGGCGGCTGTTCAGCACGATCTTTCCATTCTGAAACTGCCATTTGCCGTGCCCGTTGCGGTCCATGGCCCCGTAGGAGAAGTAAAGTTCGAATGTGCTGTCGGGTTTGAGCAGGATAGCGGAGGCGGTTTCCATTACGCCTTGCAGATGATATTCTCCGGGGATGGAATCCGACGATTGCGCGTCGGCTATTTGGCTGGAAATCATGAATAGAGAGAGGACGTAGAGTTTCAGCTGCATGGATGGATGGATAGTTTAAGGTGTATAGTTGAGTTCGCCGAGTTCCGCTAAGGACATACAGCTTAGGAAATTTAGCTAAAAACAGCCATTTTTTCCACTGGATAATTATTATAAGGCTGAAATACAATGCATGATAACAACGAAGCCGGACCCATCGCTGGGCCCGGCTTCATTTTTTTATCGGCGATGTGAAAGTTAGCAATTGGCGGTGCGCTGCTCTACCCAGTGGATGATTTCGTCGGCGCGTTTGAGGCCCTGCTGAGCGACTATGGCGTTCTGTGTACCATCGTAGCCCATGTACAAATGCAGCAGTTCGTATGCGTCCACAAAATTGCCCAACACTTTTTTGTCAATTGAAGCGAGTTGCTCTCTGTACCAGCTAACATCCTTGCGTTTCTTGGTTGTGATTCCAAAGAAGCCATCCAGCGCGACCAGCACGCCAGTGTATGCAGCGTGACCAGCCAGTTTGACATACTTTCGATCGGTATAACGATCATTCTCCTTGACGGCCTTTTCTTTTAAAATGTTTCTGGCATTGTCTAAATAGCGCCTGGCTTCGAGAACAGTGTTTGTGTCTGTCATAGTGATGTGTTTTATGTTTGGAATAAAACAAAAATACATCTTTCAAACCCCTATTCCAATTCCAAGACCTCCCTCGGCTTCTCCGGTTTGCGCCTTTTTTCACTCCACAAATACAGCGGCGGAATGAGGATCGGTGCGAAGAGCAATGTGCTTGTTAACCCACCGATAATCACCGTTGCGAGCGGGCGTTGCACGTCGGAGCCGATGCCCGAGGAAATAGCCGCTGGTACCAGACCGATAATGGCCACCACCAGGATAGACAACATTGCCCGCAGCTGTTCCGAAGATGCTTCGAGTACATGGGTTTCAAGGTCGTTTTCATTGGCCTGTACCGTCCGGTTCAATGCGGAAACGAGCAACACGCCTGCCATCACGGAAATACCGAATATGCTCACGAAACCCACTCCGGCCGAGACGTTGAAGTAGTACCCACGCATGAGCAACGCCACAATACCGCCCCCTAGCGCAAAAAGAATGCAGCTCATCGTTACCATCGTGTGCGGGAGGTTTTTGAACAACATAAAGAGGAACAGGAAGACCATCACAATGGTAAGCGGAATGGTGAATGCCAGCTGTTTACCGGCGCGTTCGAGGTTTTCGTATTGCCCGCCGTAAATGATGCTGTAACCTTTTGGCACGTGCACCTGTGCATTGAGTTTTTTCTGCAATTCCTTCACAAAGCCGCCCTGGTCGCGGCCGCGGATGTTGGTGCGGACGGTCACCATGCGTTTGCTGCCATAACGATAGATATTCGTCTGACCTTCAATAAAATGAATATCGGCCAGCTGGCTCATAGGTATGAGCGCGCCTGTGAGCGACGGCACCTGCACACTCTTGATCGCGTCGATCGAGTTGCGGTATTTGGGCAGAAAACGGATGACGATGTCGTAACGCTTGGTACCATCGTAAAGCGTCGAAATGGTCTTGCCGCCGATAGCCGCTTCGATCATGTTCTGAATGTCGGCCACATTGATACCAAAGCGGGCGGCTGCCTGACGATTGATATTGATAGCTAATTGTTCCTGAGGACCTTCCTGCTCGATATTGACATTGTCCGCGCCGGGCGTGGCTTTCACGATTTTGGCAATGGCTTCGGCTTTTTTGCGCATCATATTCAAATCGTCGCCCACCACGGATACTGCCAGATCTGCCGCGCTGCCGGTCACAATTTCCATTACCTGGTCGATAATAGGCTGGCCGGACGAGAATGCCACGGCCGGAAGCTGTGCCTGCAAATCTGCTTTGATTTTTTCAACCAGCTCCTTTTTGGTAATGGTATGGCTCCACAGGTCATAATCTTTCAAACCAACGAGGATTTCGTTACGGTTGGCGGGGAATGGGTCGGTACCGTCGTCGTTACGACCGGTTTGCGTGATTACGAACGATATTTGTGGGTATTTGGCGATGATCTTCCGGATTTTGGGGGCATAACTCGCGTTTTCCTGGATCGTAATGCCCGCGGGGAAGTTGCCGCGCAAGAAAATGGAGCCCTCGTCGAGAGTCGGCAGAAATTCGGTACCGAGTTTTATGCCAAACAAAACCAGGACAGTAACGACGGCGAAACCTACGAGCACAGTGGCCTTATAGTTTTTCAAAAAGCCTTTCAATGCATTGGAATAAGACTTTGTAAGAAAATCCAGTACAAAATTCTTATGCTCCTTCATCGGTTTGTCGGGATCGGCCAATGCTTTTTTGTAGGCAAATGAAATGAGTACGGGAATGAACGTCAATGCGGCCAGCATCGATCCGATCACCGCGAACGCGAGCGTTAACGCCATGGGGGAGAAGAGCTTGCCTTCTACGCGCGTCATGAGCAGGATGGGCATGTACGCGAGGATGATGATGGTTACCGAGAAGAAGATCTCACGGCCTACTTCCTGTGCGGACAGCAACGTGATTTTGACAATGCCTTGCTGTTTTTCCTCGGGGCTGGCTGTACGGTATTTGCGGATCAAATGCTCGGCCATGACGCACGCGCCGTCGACGATGATACCGAAGTCGATCGCCCCAAGGGAAAGCAGGTTCGCCGGAATGCCGGTTAAACGCATTAATATAAACGCAAACAGCAGCGAGAACGGAATGGTAAGCGCCACCACCAATGCGCTGCGGATGCTACCCAGGAAGAAGATCAGCAGGATTACCACAATCGAAATCCCCTCAAACAGCGTGTGTGCCACGGTTTCCAAAGAGTGGTCGATCAGGAAGCTGCGGTCGTAGAGCGGTTTCAGGTGCACGCCTTCGGGTAGTTCGCTGGCTTCGAGGTCGGCGATCCTTTCTTTTAACACTTTCAAAACCTCGCTCGGGTTTTCGTAGCGGCGGAGCAGGATAATACCCTCCACGCCACTGCTAACGTCCACTTTATCAGCGGTAATGGTGTAGCCCATCACCCCGCTTGGCGGAGGAGGAGTGATCTCGACAGTGGCGACATCCCGCACAAAAACAGGCACCCCATTGTCTGATTTCAACACAATATTCTGAATATCCTGCTCATTCTTAATGGCGCCGAGCCCACGGATCGCGAAACCCTGGCCGCCGCGCGCGATCACGTTCCCGCCGGTATTCTGGTTATTGGCATTGATGGCGTCGATCACATTCTGCATCGACAGGCCGTATTTCACCAGTTTCTCGGGCGAGGTAATGATGTGGAATTGTTTCAATGGGCCGCCAAAAGTGGTCACATCGGCAATGCCCGGCACTTGCAGCAATGCAGGTTTGATCACCCAGTCCTGCAAATCGCGGAGCTGGGTAGGGCTGTAACTCGACGGTGCTTCCACGACGTAACGGAGGATTTCACCGACAGCAGTTGATAACGGCGCAAGTTCGGGTGCAACGCCATCCGGCAGCTCAGCCGAGGCTAGCCGTTCGGTAACTTGCTGACGGGCGAAATAATCGTCTGTACCGTCTTTAAACGTCAGCTGGACTACGGATAGCCCAAAGATCGTCCGGCTACGTCTGTCGAGCACATTCGGGGTGTTTTGCAGGGCCCTTTCGATGGGAACGGTAACCTGTTGCTCCACTTCCTCGGCTGCGCGGCCGGGGTATTGGGCCACGACAATCACATTAGTATCGGCAATATCGGGGTAAGCCTCTATTTTGAGCTGTGTGAAGCACCAGTATCCGACGCCCATCAGCACTACGCTCACAGCGATCACGACCCACCGGTTGCGAAGGCTGAAAAAAAGCAGGTTCTTGATCATTTTAAGTCCACTTGTCTACATGGTTGGTGACTATAAACCCGCTTTTCACCTCTTTCCGAAGCAATGTCAATGCGGATTTAACTTTTTCTTCCTCGTCTATGAAGGAAATGACCATGGGCGTTTCGTCGAAACTGAACAGGTCGTTGGGGCGGCTCAGATGTTTGCCGTCGAAGCCGAGTCGGCCGCGGTATACTGTCGCTCCCTGCACTTTTTGTTTGACCAAAAACTGCATAATGTATTCAAATAGCGGTATTTCGTCTTTCCAGTGGTCGGCACTGATGAAGATCTGGGCTTGAAGCATATCCGGAGGGGGTTAGTAGCCGAACGATAAACCTTTGAGTTGCATGACGCCTTTCGTCACCACATCTTCGCCGTCTTTCAGGCCGCTGAATGCCACGATCCGGTCGCCGATCTGATCGCCGATATTGACCTCCCGGCGTTCGAAAACCTTCGGGGCTGTTTTGAGGAAAACATAATTGCGGCCCTGCACGGTAACCAATGCGTCTTTATTGATACTAAGCCTCTTACCTTCACTTAAACCGAATGCGACGGTGCCGAACATGCCTGCCTTCAGTGTACCATTGGAATTGTTAATGGTTACACGCAGCTTGATCATCCGGGTCGTCTGGTCCACCAGGTCGGCGATGTCGTCGATGGTCCCGGTGAAATCCTCGTTCGGGAAAGCAGTGAACTGGATCGTGCATTTGCTGCCTTTTTTCACCTGGCTGATGTCGCTCTCGGGTACGTCGCATATGATGTACGCGGTGCCTGCGGGCGCGTTGCGAAGTTGTTTCGGTTCGAAACCGCCTGCTTTCAGTTTGGTTTCATGCTCGATAATGGCGGCGCGCTCGTTGATCAGATTGGTTTCTTCCATCGATAATGCCGTCTGCGATTCGAGCAAATCCTTGCCGGTGGCCGCGCCGTGTTCCTGCAAATCCCTGATCCGCGACAGCTCGGTTTTGCGCTGACGGATATTAATATTCTGGATCTGGTTGATCATCGTCAAATGCTGCAAGAGTTGGGTATAATTACCCGACAGCTCAGGGTTATCGAACAGGACGATATTGCCCGAGGCGCCTTCGTTCGAGCGCAAAACTGTGGCCGAAACCTTCGCCGGAGCAGTCACATTCGCCATCAGCGAGGAACTCGAAATCTTTTCAGTCTGGAAAAAATCGGCACTCTCGGCCAGCGGAAACGATATTTTGGTGCCCGACGCATTCACGACCGGCGTGGAATTGTCCTGGACAGGTTTGTTAGCGGCTTTATTCTTGCAACCTGCAATAAATGCCATGGCCAGGCAGGTGCAAACGAGTATCTTCTTCATGATTATTGCGCGATTTGATTGATCATTCCGGATGCGTAAAGGAGGTCGATGTAGCTCTGGCGGTACTGGCCGAGGACGTCGTAATACTGCTGCTGCGTATCGAGCCAGCTGCGCTGGGCTTCCAGGAAGTCGATGATCGTCGTCCCGCCACGGAGGTAAGAATATTTAACACTGTTCAGGATTGTTTGGGATTGAGTTAGTAACTGATTGAAATTCTGTAAGTTCTGTTTGTGCGTGACGTAGCTTTTGTAAGCGGTCAGGATTTCGGTCTGTACCTGGGTTTCGGTGGCGCGGAGATCCTGTTCGGCTTGTTGTTTCAGTACCTGCGATTTCTTGATCTCGCCCTGGTTCCTCGAAAAAATGGGTATTTCAATCGTGCCGTACACACCCATGTAATGCGCCTTGTTCTGCGGGTTGTAGATCAAACCCAGTTCGGGTACCGGCAATGCGCTGGATCTTTGGAGCTTGATATTCGCGTCGGCCACATCCATCGTCGATTTGATGGCCTGGATATCGGTGCGGTCCTGCAATGCCTGCTGTACGATGGCGTCCATCTGATCGGGGAATGCGAATGCGAACTGGTCTGTGGTGTCGATCCGGATCGAGTCCTGCACACCCATGAGGAATTTGAGGTTCGAAAGCTCGTTGCGGTAATCCTGCGATGCCGATTTCAGTTGAATGTCGTACTGGTTCGCGAGCAGCTCCGTGCGTGCGAGGTCGGTGCTGGTGATCACCTGGTTTTTCAGGCGCAGGCGGTTGATGTTGGCCAGCGAATCGATATTGGCCTTCGCGGTGCCCAATAAATCAAGCTGCTTGCGTGCAGCCCAAACGTCCAGCCATTTCTGCGCAACTGTCTGAAACAGATGACGTTCCGTGTCGGCATATTGCTTTTGGGTGAGCCTTACGTTTTGCTGTGCGAAATTGATCTTGTTCTCTCTCTGTACAGGCAACTGAAAAGGCTTGGTAACCTGCCACCAAACCTGCCGGTTGGCGCCGTTGAACCAGCCGGTATTCTCGGGGAACTTGGAAGATTGCACGAGCTGCAACGACTGGTTGTTCAATATCACATTCGGGCGAAGCTGCGCCGTCGTAATGTCGGCCTGCGAGATGTCGACATTAAATTGCTCGCGTTTCAGGATGGGGTTATTGGATTTTGCCGTTTGCAATGCCTGCTGCAAACTGTAGGTTGTCTGGGCCCTTGCCGACGCCATTCCCATCATCGTCAGGATGAGAACCCGCTTTAAAACTGGATAGCACATGTTCGTTTAGTTTGAATTACCTGCGGGCAAAGGTTCTCAGTCGTGCTAAAAATGGTATTAAAACTGTTTTATAAAACCATTAA
The DNA here is from genome assembly GCF_900109045.1 of Dyadobacter sp. SG02. GTDB lineage: Bacteria > Bacteroidota > Bacteroidia > Cytophagales > Spirosomataceae > Dyadobacter. The sequence continues at coordinate 264,634 of NZ_FNYL01000014.1, read as the reverse complement.
AATTCCATTATAAATAAATTAGAGCGCACGGTAAGGGGTATTCAGCCACTGAACTGAATTTTTGAGAGAAAATAAGTACTTTGCCAATTATCATAGAATAATAGTAAAATCGAACTACTATTACAAAATTTCTACATGCATTTCATCGTAGCCTTTTTTCTGATCCAGTATGTTGCCTCGTCAATGAAGCATACGGACCAGGCGCCCAAGTGGGACAATTTCTTTAAATATGCCCGCTATTACGTTTTGGCGCTGATTGCGATCTACTATATAGCAAGGCAGCCCGACATGTTTAACTGGGTCTGGAACCTCTCGCTACTGGGCCTGCTGTGGTTTTTTCACAAGGAAGAGGACTTCAAACCGATCCGGTCTACGGCCCAGTCGATCGTCCCGTTCGTGGGCGTATCCATGCTAAGCGACTTTTTAGAGCTGGTTTTTCCTAAATTCCATAAAAGCTATGACGATATTTTCGGCATGGTCATTCTTTTTGCATGGATTTTCTGCTTCGTGATATGGTTTTATGCCAGAAAACAACAGAAAGTACTCGCGCAGGAACGCCGCGACCGTCTGCGTGACGAGGAAATCGCCAAAGAACAGAAGCAATCATTGGAATACCTGGTAGCAGAGCGTACACACGAGCTGACCCAACAGAAAGAAGAGCTCCAAAAAGCCATCGAAGAACTGAAAGCGACGCAGAACCAGCTGATACAGAGTGAAAAAATGGCTTCGCTCGGCGAGCTTACCGCCGGTATCGCACATGAGATCCAGAACCCGCTGAATTTTGTCAACAACTTCTCGGAAGTATCAGTAGAGCTGTGCCAGGAGCTGGAAGAGGAGGTAGATAAGACGGCAATTGACGATAACGACAAGGACTATATCAAGGGCATTATCGCCGACCTGAGCCAGAACCAGCAGAAGATCACGCACCACGGTAAACGCGCCGATTCGATTGTGAAGGGAATGCTGCAACACTCGCGGGCGTCGTCGGGCGAGAAGGAGCCTGTGGACGTGAATGCGCTGGCGGACGAGTACATGCGCCTCGCATACCACGGCCTGCGCGCGAAGGACAAGGAATTCAATGCGGCATTGACCACTGATTTCGACACGACCATCGGGACCGTAAATGTGCTTCCGCAGGATTTGGGCCGTGTTTTTCTCAATCTGTTTACCAATGCATTCTACGCCGTGGCGGAGAAAAAGCGGAAGCTGACCGAAGCCGGCCAGCTGGGCGATTACAAACCCGAGGTAAAAATCAGTACCAAGAAATTTGATAACAAACTATATATCAGGGTTTCAGATAATGGAACGGGAATGCCCGAACACGTAAAAGCGAAGATATTCCAGCCGTTTTTTACCACCAAACCGACCGGACAAGGCACTGGTCTCGGCCTTTCGATGAGCTACGACATCATCACCAACGGCCACGGCGGCGTACTCGAAGTGGATACCGTGGATGGAGAGAAAACGGAGTTCCGCATTACCATTCCCATCGCCTGATTAACCCTAACCGAATATGAAAATACTGGTAGTTGACGACGAGGAAGACGTTAAGTCGCTTTTCGAGCAGAAATTCCGCCGGGAGATCCGCGGCGGGCAATTCGAGTTTTCGTTCGCATTTTCGGGCGAGGAGGCCCTGGAATATATGCACAACCACCCGTCAGAGGTGGTGATGATCCTTTCGGACATCAATATGCCCGGCATGAGCGGTATCGAACTGCTCAAACGCATCCGCACCGATCACCCGTCGGCGCCGCCGCAGGTGATGATGATCACCGCGTATGGCGATGCGGCCAATCACGACCAGGCGATGCAGCTGGGTGCCGACGATTTCCTGACCAAGCCGGTCAATTTTAACGAACTGAAAGAGAAACTGCTCCTGTTATGAAAGCCAAAATACTCGTAGTGGACGACGAGGCCGATCTGCAACTGCTCATCAAACAGAAGTTCAGGCGGCAGATCCGCGAACAGCAATATGAATTTGTTTTTGCCGAAAACGGACTGCAAGCCCTCGAAATGCTGGTGGAGCATCCCGACGTCGATATGGTATTGAGCGACATCAATATGCCCGAAATGGACGGGCTGACGCTGCTCGTAAGGCTAGGAGAAATGAGCCCGCTCCTGAAATCGGTGATCGTGTCGGCCTACGGCGATATGGACAATATCCGCACGGCCATGAACCGCGGCGCATTCGATTTTCTCACCAAACCGATCGATTTTCGCGACTTGGAGGTCACGATGGAGAAAACGCTGCAATATGTGGCGCAGTTGAAAGATACTTTGAAGGCGGTGCGGGAAAACGATATTCTGAGAATGTATGTGGACGCGTCGGTACTGCAATTCATGACGCAGGAAACGTTCGAGAAATCACTCATGACGAGCGAAAATATTGAAGGAACGGTCGTTTTCATGGATATGTGCGGCTTTACGGCCATTTCCGAGAAAGAGCAACCCGACCGCGTCGTGAAGTTGATCAACAAGTATTTCGATGTGATGGTGAAGGAAATCATCGCCCAGGCAGGGCATGTCGACAAGTTCATGGGTGACGCGGTAATGGCTGTTTTCCGGGGTGAATATCATCTGGATCGCGCCGTCGAGTGTTCGCTGGCGGTCCGCAACCATATCAATGGTTTTAAAGAGGAATTGTCGGACCAGTCGGGTTACTTTCCGAAGGTTTCGATCGGTATTAATTCCGGCGAAATGGTATCCGGGAATATCGGTTCGGCCGCATTGAAACGACTGGATTATACCGTCATCGGCGACGTCGTGAATGTGGCCCAGCGGTTGCAATCCATTGCCAAACCCGGGCAGGTAGTGGTGGCGGAATCAGCCTACGAGCAGTTGAAAGAGGCATTTCAATGCAGCCTGGTAGGAGAGGTGAACCTCAAAAACAAGTCGAATCCGGTATTGATCTACGAAGTGCTCGAATAGCTATGCAAATCGAAAAGGCCGAACTATACGTGCTCGGACAGCTGGAAAACCGGCTTGACCGGACGCTTTTTTACCACGGAATCCATCATACGCTCGACGTCGTACGCGTTTCGGCCGAAATCGCGGCGCTGGAAGGCATTACCGATCCGGAATCGCTCTCACTGCTGCGAACTGCCGCATTCTATCACGACAGCGGCTTTTTGACGACCTATCAGGGCCACGAAGAAGCTGGTTGCGCGCTCGCACGCGAGGTTTTGCCCGGGTTTGAATACTCGGATCAGCAAATAGAAACAATATGCGGGATGATCATGGCTACAAAGATTCCGCAAAGCCCCGAAAACGCGTTGGAAATGGTCCTTTGCGACGCCGACCTGGATTACCTCGGCCGCGACGATTTCGAGCCCATTGCGGCCACTTTATTCGAAGAATTGAAAGTCCGGGATATGGTGGAGGACATTCCTGCATGGGACGCGGTGCAGGTCAGGTTCCTGGAAGCGCATGCCTATTGGACTGCTTCGGAGCGGAAGCGCAGGGATGCCGCCAAGCAACGGCATCTCCAACACCTCAAAAATACAGCACGCGCCTTATAACTGACGCATTTTCTCGTTCTGCACGCGGATACGCTGGCACAGGATACGCAGCACATTGCGCAGGATTTCGTCGCGTTCTTCCATCAGTTCAAAGAAATCTTCCTGGTCGATGCGAAATACCAGCGCGTCGGTTTCGGCCACGGTTGTGGCTGAACGCGGCTCGGTATCCAGCAATGCCAGCTCCCCGAAAATCTCGCCTTTATCGAACAATGCGAGCTGTTTCGGACCGTCGTAAATGCCTACCTGACCGGTGTAAATGATGTACATCGAATCGCCGAGGTCGCCTTTGGCAAATATCTGCTGGCCGTCGCTGTAAGTTACTTCCTTCATGATCGGGGCGATGGAGCTGAGCACGTTCTCGGGAGTCTGCGCGAAGAGCTGGGTGTTTTTAAGTACGATCACCCTTTCCATTTCGGAAATCTGCTGGGTAGGTTCGGCGTGTTTCATAGGGATTCGAAGCGAGAATTTAAGTTCGGGACGTTGCGCGAGGACGGCATACCGTTCATGCACGGCCTCGCGCACGAGGCGCGATGAATGGTTGGCGAGCTTTTCGAGATGGATCAGATCGGTCTCTGCAATGTCGCATTTGCCGACGGCGAGCGCGATCGTCCAGGTCGTGAATGACCGCTCTTCCTGCGAGAGAATAGTAGTGATCAGTGAGAGTCCGGGCTCGACGTTACCCATGTATTGGCGCAGCGCGTCGCGCTTTTTCTGGATAGTGATATTTTCAAATAATGCATGCAGAGACGGGTACAGCATTCGCGGCAAAAGGCTCTCGATGAGTTCAAGCGAATTGGCTCGCTTCTCCTTGCTCGCATGCCTGATTCCCTTCCAGGCGCTCTGCACAGCTTCCTTATCGTACTGCATCATGAAGAGGTAGAACAGCCGTTGGGCAGTCAGTTCCAGTTCGTACTCCAATGCATCGTTCCAGATAATATCGTTTTCGGAAGCGTCCATTCCGTTCAGTAGCTGGCCGGCGTGGATGAGTTCTTTCTCCACAAACTCGGGTATAAGTTCTTTATAGTCAGATATTAATGTGTATTGACTAAGCGCTTTAAGTGCAGCTATATGGGTAAAACTGTCGATATTTTCGATATGGATAGCGCTTTCTTTCCTTTTAGTATTACTTATATTTTCAGTATTAATTAAAAGTTTGTGCTGGTAAATATTTTTAATAAGATTAAAAAGTATTTGAAGTATAAATTCGTGTCTACCTTTTTCAGCCGTTTTAATGAAGGTACGAATGCGGTCGCCGGTGACGTCCTTGGCCAGCCATTCCTCGATAATACGGATGCCGAGGTCGCCGGAACTGATCATCGCGTGGATCGTCGCGGGCGTCAATGTGCCCGTAAGCACAAGGCGCAAGTCGCGTAGGAGGGAGGGAGAACCCACCGTCGCGGCTACCTCGATCGCGTAGTTGCGTACGCGTTGCGAGCCGTTTTGAATGCAGCTTTTAAGCAGGTTTTCGTAGGAATTAATGCCGGTTACTTTCAGGCAGTCCAGGGCTGCGAGTTGGTGGCTTTCCTGCTCCGAGCCGAACAGTCGTTGCAGCGTTCCGTGAATCAGTGGCAATGCCTTGGCGGCTTCCCAGCAGCCGATAATGGTGCCTTTTACAATGTCGAGGTCGCTGTGGGCAAGGAAGCGGGCGGTTTGCTCTTCGTTCAGTCGCCCGTTCGCGCAGGCGAGGCGCACGGCGAGTACCTGGCAGGCCGCGTCGGGTTCGTCTTCGATGTATTGGATGAATGACGCCGAAAGCTCGGGTTTTTCTAGTGTTGAAAGCGTTTGTAATGTTTTCAATCTAACCTGTACAAAGGGACTTTTCAAAAGCTCGTCGGCATGCTTGCGGAAGAGCGAAACCTTGTTCCGTGCCAGCCAGTCGATCGCATTCAAAACCTCTTCCTTGCGGTCGCTTTGCAGGTTTTCGGTAATGATCGGCAATGCTTCGGCAGGGGAGGCCATTTCGCCGCTGCGGATAAACCGTTTGCTGATCGCCGATTTCAGTTCCTGCATATAATGGCGGTACGTTTTCCGGAACACCAGCAATGCAGCGACGGCGAACAGCAGCGACAAATCGAAAGTGAGGCTGATATCGCTCCAATGCTGCGTGTAAATGACCCAGAGCAGCGCGCCTGCAATGAGCATTCCCAGCGGCTCAAAAAGCCCTTTCGCGAGCGTGTGGCCTTTCAAACGGGTCTTGGTTGAAAGCGGCTGGAATAATACGAGGAAAACGGGGTCGAAAATGGTGCGCCTGACCAGCTCGAAAAGCAGGTAGGCAATGCAGTAGTATACCAGCAGCGAAGGTTCGTCTTTGCGGAAATAGGACGATACCAGCAGGCCAAGCGAAATGGCGATCGTGGTGAGCGGCAGCAGGTACAAAGTAAGTTTGATGCCGAAGCGCTCCACGGTTTTGCTCGAAAACAGCATTTTTACGAAGGTCGAAATCACGTAAGTAGCCGTCAGCAGCGAACCGACGAAGAAAATCACGTCGTGCTGGCTGTGGAATTTGTATTTGACATTCACAAAGAAATGGTACTCGATCCACGTGGCCGTGGCCGCAATGGCGACCATGCCGATGCAAAGCGAGGTAAGCAGCTTATTGCCGCCAAAGTATTTCTGGATAATGCGCGATTCCGATTCCGTTGTGCGGGTACGGGCGTGATGCGGGTTCGGAATGTCGGTGTGCCGGAAGGTAAGTATCTGCGTGTAGAATGCCAATGCGAAGAAAACCAGCGAGATAGCCAGCAAAATGGCCAACACCGATGGCGAATGTATCAGCACCGCCAGCACGGCACCCAGTGCTTTGGCAGGCATATCGCCCGAGCCGATCACGCTAAACAGCCTCTTACTTTGGCGTACATCGAATACCAACGCCGATAATCCCCAGAATTCCAGGTTAATGAGTAAGTAGATGATGCGGTAACCGACCATAACCGCAATGGCCGTAGCCACGCCGTGCCCGACCAGCAACAAGCCCATTACCACAACCACCATGAACAGCGACGAGAGCATCGTGCCCAGGCTCAGCTTTTTTAGCAAAAGATGGTGTTCGAAATACTCGTATACCTTGCCGGAGGCCATCACGGCCAGTGCGGCGGCGATGTAGGCCAGCGGCAGCGAGTACTCGGGATGGTTTTCGAGCAGGAGCACGTTGGCAGAAACATACACCAGCGTGGTACCGACATTCGTGAAGAAGTTATGAAAGAAAAAAAGGGTTGTTTGCGGATTGAAGGACTTCGTAAAGCGGTTTTGGCTTAGAAATGGGATCATAGAAGTGGAATGCTAGCGTCGCTACTGTAAAGTAAACACTTATTATTCCTTTTAAAAACCCGAAACGGAGACTTTCCGGCCCGTGAAAAGCCGGAAAGTCTGATCCTCAGTCCCGTATGATCAGGACGGAAGGGGAATTGGAGAGCCACACACTGCGTGATTCGACCGCTTTGATCCAGCTGTCGAGACCGATCACCATCAGGTCGTTACCTTGCAGGAAATCCTTTTCAAGTACGTTTTCGTAAAGGAGCGTCACATTTTCGGGTGATTTTTCCTGCAATGCTTTCAGCGCTTCACCGGTTTCGGGGTGCTGGCTTACGGTTTGCGATGGGTCCATAATGGTGAGCTGTAACCCGTCCACGGCGGCAAGGCGCTCTGCGAATGGCAACAGGCGCCGGTCTTCCGGCGTGAAGAGCGGCATGAAAACGTTTTTCACCTGTTCGAGGTTTTTCTCGATCAGAATGCCGACAGGTACTTTGGCAGACCGTATGATATGCGTCGTACGCTCGTCGAAAACGTCGGAATGGAAGAGTTTTTCTTTGCCGGTAATGGTATCGAAAAGGCGCTCACGGCTCACGAATTTGGAGGTGAAACCCAATATTCTACCCAAAAACGTCCCCTCGAACACCGACCGGCCGATCCCGATCATGAGCATATCGTATTCGCCGTCGTTGGCTATTTCGATGATATCGTGCTCGATGCTTTGCGAGGGTCTGAATAGCGACGTAAATGTGGTATTCAGGTCGTGGGCCTCCTCATTGATCGGGCGGAAGGTTTCGTACTGGTATTCTTCGGTGTTGACCTGGTTGAGATAACTGCTCGGAGAGAGGTGCAATGCGGTGATGTTGTGCTCATCGGTCTGCCTGGAAACCAGCTTATCGGCCAGGCGGAGCATTTTGCGACCACCCTGCGGACTTGCGAAAGCGATCAGGATCGAGAAACGCGACGGTTCGTGCACCAGATGGAGATCGTCTTTCGGGGCAGGCAGGAATCTGTCGATCAGATCGAGTGCGGGGCCTGTCATACAGGTGGTTGCGAGCGCCATGATCACCATCATCGTGAAGATCTCGGGCGAAAGCACACCGATGTCGTACCCGATATTGAGTACCACCAGTTCTACCAGTCCGCGCGTGTTCATCAACGAGCCGATAATAAGACTGTCACGCCACGACTGTTTAACGAACAGCGCCGCTACGGTACTTCCCACGAACTTACCGATGACTGCCGCCGCGATGATCAATCCCGTGACATACCAAAGATGCGGATCATTGAGCAGGCCTATTTGCGTTCTTAAACCTGTAAAAACAAAGAATAGCGGTAATAGCAGTACCAGTGCGACGTCTTCTACCTTTTCAATAAAAATATTACGGAAACGCTGGTTGGCAGGCATGATTACCCCGGCCATAAATGCCCCGAAAAGCGCATGGATACCGATTACCTCGGTGCAATAAGAAGAAAGGAGCAGTACCAGGAAGAACACCGCCACTACCGGCTTCGTAAGTCCCTCGCGGTAAGCGTAATGATCGCCGATGCGTTTCAGCATCGGTTTCACCAGTTGCAGCATCACCAAAACATAGCCGACGGAGAGAATGATCGTGTAGATCGCGCTCATAAACTCCCCGGCTTTGACGATCGCGATCACTGCGGCCAGGATACACCAGGCGGTAATGTCGTCGGTGGCGGCGCAGGTGATCACCATCATGCCCAGGCGCGTACGTGAGAGCCCGCGCTCCTGTACAATGCGTGCGAGGACAGGAAACGCGGTGATACTCAATGCAATGCCGGTAAAAAGCGCGAATGAAAGGAAGTTAATGCCTTCGGGCGCGAAGTCGGTGTAAAGGTATAATGCCAACCCTACGCCCAGTGCAAACGGCAGGATAATGCTGGCGTGGCTGATCACAATGGCTTCCTGCGCTTTGGTTTTCAGCACTTTCAGGTCCAGCTCCATGCCGATGATGAACATGAAAAGGATCAGTCCTACCTGGCTGAGAAACTGCAAGTTGCTCAACGAGGTTTTGGGGAAAATGAAAGCGGAAACTTCCGGGTAGAACATTCCGAGGACCGACGGCCCGAGGAAAATCCCGGCAGCGATTTCACCGATTACGGTCGGCTGACCGATGGCTTTGCAAATCCAGCCAAACAGGCGGGCGACGATGATGATGGTGACGATTTGAGCGAGGAGCGTAGCGAGCGGGTGGGTGAGGTTGTGCCCGAAGGTGTCTGTAAATTGCTCCCAGGAAGAGGTAGTTGGTGCTTTTTGGGTAATCTGGCCGGCTTTTTCGAGAAATGTGCCCTGTCGGATAAAGAAGTAAAGCAGGGCTGCGAAAATTCCGATGGTAATGACGTAAAACAGTACGTTGCGAATATTCTTCATCAGTACAATTGAGAGTGAAGCGCGCAAAATACTGAATTAAGGCGAAAAATGGTAGGACATTGTGCCCTACCATTTTTCAAAAACCTAGCTCCACAACCGGTCGTGCGAACGTTTTTCGTTCCAGTCGGGCGTAGGGGCGAAGAAGGACTTGTCCTTCGGATGCAGGTGTTTTTTAACCTCTTCATCCACCAGTTCGATACCCAGGCCGGGCGCTTCCAGCGGTACCGGCGCATAGCCTTTGTCGATGAGCTTGCGGCCGTCGGTGGTTTTCACGAGGCTTTCCCACCAGGGCACATCCACGGAGTGATGTTCCAATGCGAGGAAGTTCTGCGTGGCGGCGGCGCAATGCACGTTGGCCATGAAGCTCACCGGCGTGCCCGCGAAGTGCATGGCCATCGCAATGCCATGATCCTCAGCAAAATCTCCAATGCGCTTGGTTTCCAGCAACCCGCCCGACGATGCCAGGTCGGGGTGCACGATATCCACCGCGCGTTGCTCGATCAATGCCTTGAAGCCTTCTTTGAGGTAAATGTCCTCGCCGGTCAATGTAGGCGTTTCCAGTGCGTCCGAAATAGTTTTCCATTGGTCGGTATATTCCCAGGGTACCATATCCTCGAACCACGCGAGGCGGTATTTGTCGAGGGCCTTACCGAGGCGAATGCCGTTGTTTAAGTCAAAATGGCCGTAATGGTCGGAGGAAAGCGGTATCTCGTAGCCTACCACGCCGCGCACTTCTTCCACTACTTTCGCCATTTCTTCCAATCCTTTCGGCGTGATCTGGATCGCGGTGAAAGGGTGTTTGGTATTGGCATAGGAATGGTAGTCGCCCGCCCATTGCGAGAAACCGCCGCCCCATACCTTGTTGTTCACGACGCTGCCTTCATTGTTGCGCAGCATACCGATGGAAATATCCATTTTAAGCCAGGTATAGCCCTGGTCCTGCGTGCGGAATTTGATTTTTTGCTTAAACTCGTTGATATCGTTCGACTCGGGCGTATCCGCGTACAGGCGAACCTTGTCACGGTAGCGACCGCCCAGCAACTGCCAGCAAGGCACGCCGTAAGCCTTTCCGCAAAGGTCCCAGAGCGCCATTTCCACCCCGCAAACACCACCTGCCTGACGGCCGTGGTAACCAAACTGCTTGATCGATTTGAACAGCTGCTCCACATTGCAGGGATTTTGTCCCAGCAAGTGGCTTTTCAGGAACAATGCATAACGCTCGTCGGCACCGTCGCGCACCTCGCCGAGACCGTAAATGCCCTGGTTGGTATCGATGCGAATAATAGGCGTACGGCCCACGTTCTGCACAATGCAATACCGCAAGTCGGTGATTTTCAATTCCGAAGGCTTTGAAGCACGGCTCACTTTGGAAGTAGCTTGCGCGATGGTATCCTCGGTCGACATCGACATGAAACCCCCTAATGCAATCCCGCCCACTGCGGTTTTACGCAGGAAGTTCCGGCGGCTGTCCTTGGTGGAAGGGTTCGCGATTTCAGCTGCTGCGGCTGCTTTTTCAGCGCTTTCAACCTGTTTATTGGATTCAATGATTTGTTTTAAAATGTTCTTCATTGCTGCAAGAGTTTAGCTATTAATAGTTTCTTTCTTTGAGATAATCATCCAGCTCCTTCTTCGTCATCGGCAACTTGCCGGGGTAGTTATTTACCCAGTTTAAAAAGTCTTTCTGGATCACATCCGACCATTTGGTATCGATTTCCCCGGGCGTGTACTTGCCCTCGCGGAGGCGCAGGTGGCCGAACTCGTCGCGCAGGGCCGTTACTTCCGACGTAATCACCAGATCTTCCACCAAATGTGCCGGAATGAAGATCGTACCATACTTTTTAGCTAAAACAACATCTCCCGGAAGCACCACCGCCCGGCCGATGCGGATAGGCGTGTTGATGTTCGTGAGCATCATTTGCTGGATGTACGACGGGTCTTGTCCCTTGATCCACGCATTGAAACCTTTGATTTCGCTCAATCCCTCCACATCGCGCACCGAGCCGTAAAAGATCACTCCGCGTTTGGATTTGGCATAAATGGAGTTGCCCAGGTTGTCGCCGATGAGCGTACCGTCGGCGATTTTGCCGTAGCCGTCGGCCACGTACACATCACCTTCTTTGAGCACGTCGATGGGCCAGGAGTTGGTACCGCCGGTTTGCACGCGGCCTTCTTTTTTACCGGTTTCCTTCACGAGGTCCTGCAAATCGGGGCGGGCGGGCATGTATTGCGCCGTTACCACGCGTCCTGTCATGGTGCTGTCGTTGTGGATCAGCTGCCATTCGCCTTCGAATTGGTTGTGGTAGCCTTTGTTGCGCAGCACGCCCCAGGCTTCTTCCATCGAAATGTTTTTCAGGCGGGCCAGGATCGCGTCCGAAACGCGTGGACGGCCATCGGGCGAGCGTTCTCCCTTCCAGCCGGCGGTGTAGGCTTTGATCTGATCAGGAGTGGGGGAGATCGCCTGTGCGTAGGAAGCGACGCTTCCCAGCACAAACGCTCCCGCAAGCAAGGTTTGTTTAAGCATAAAAGAGAAATTAAGGGTTGGTATTAATTGTTATTTATCCCAAAAAACGGGTGTTCCCAGCTCGTCGGGACCCATTCTGGCAATAGCTTCCTTGTAGTTGGCTTCATTCACCGAGCGTTCGCGGACGGGGTACACCAATCTCTTGATAAAGTCCTTCACCGATGGATCTTTACCCGGGTAATTGTTGACAGGAAGCGCGGGGAAGCCACTTCTGCGGAAGTTCGCCCATGCTTCGGAGCCATTCAGGAACGACGAGATCCAGTACTGGTTGTTGATCTGTTCCAATGCTTTGGCAGGTACAAAAGGATTTGCGGTGATAAACGCATCCTGGCTGGCAGCCGGAATGGTCGCCAGCACGTCGTAGGTTGCCATCTGGTTCAGGTGGGCACGCACGCCGGCTTCGTATAATGCTTTCACGTCGCCTGTCGCCCAGCCGCGTTGCACCGCTTCCGCGAGCAGGAGGCTGGTTTGCGAGTAGGTAATGAAAAACTCCGGCGCGTCGATTTTACCCAGCGTGCGGCGGTTGATCTGCGAATATTTGAATGCGGAACCGATCTTGCCGGGGAATCCGGGGGCATTTGCTATCGTCGACTCGTTATAACCATACGGCATTCCTTCCTGATCGGCGGGCGTGGTATTCTCGGCACCTGCCGTTGCCAGCGGGTTACCGGGCGTCTCGTATTTCACGGCGATCACGCGGATGCGCGGGTCGTTGGTTTCTTTCAGGAAATCGACCAATGCTTTGCCGAGGTACACATTGCCGCGCTCGGTGCCCTGGAAATAATTGGCCAGCGGGTGGTTGAATGTGCTGTTGAAAGCGATCAATGCATTGTCCGCATTGGAGCTTTGCAGGCCGCCATTGGCAGGGTCAACCGCTACCGTCACATATTGCTTCGCCTTCGCGACGTCTATTTTGGAGTAGCGCATGGCGGCGCGGAGCAGCAGCGAGTTACCCAGCTTCTTCCATTGCGCGATATTTCCTTTGAAAAACAGGTCGCCCGCTTCGATCGCCTTACTCGCATCCAGCGCTTTGGTACCTTCCTGTAATTCTTTCAGGATGTCCTCATAGATCAGCTTCTGGTCGTCGTATTTGGGCCGGTTAATGCCTTCCAGAAATGCCTTTCCGGCTTCGAAATACGGCACATCGCCGTAAGTATCTACCAAAACCATAAATATATAAGCCTTCCATATCCGCGACATGTTGTACAAATTGCTGCGTGCCGGATTATCCTTCGTCTGCGCGATTACCGTCGTCAGCAGGTTGACAGGGCCGTTTTGCAAATACAACGAGTTAAAATTGGCATTCGAATTCGGATCGGAGACCGCATTATGGTTACCGCCTTCCAGCACACCGGTGTACGGCGTATTGATCTGCTGCACGATCTGCAACTGGTAGTTCTGCGTGGCGATCGCCGAGCCGAATTCCGCATTGGAAAACAGATATATAGGATCGACGCTCGTTGCAAGCACCGGGTTTTTGTTTACATCCTCAAAACCGCTGTCGCAGGAGCTGGCCGATGCCAACAGGGCAATGGCTGCTGCGTAAATGAGTATTCGCTTCATATTTTGAATGATTGAATGACTGAATGATTGAGTGACTGAATGCTTTTTCTTTCCTCCGTTCCTCCCGTTACCGCGGTCGGCGGTCCATGGTCGGCGGTCGGTCGTCATCACAACTTAATGTTCAAATTAACTCCGTAACTCCTTGTCGTCGGCAATGTGTGCGTTTCGATGCCTTGGAGGTTGTCGGAGGCGGATACGGCTGCTTCGGGATCAAGGTTATCGATGTATTTCTTGATCATCAGCACGTTGTTGCACATCGCGGAGAGCGTCAGGCCTTTGATGAAGGTCTTGTCACGTACGAAGCGGGAGAGGTCGTAACCTATCGAAAGCGTTCTCCAACGTACGAATGCGCCGTTGTATACGAAAGGCGATGCAAGGTTGGTGCTGCGGTATGCGGTGTAAAATTGCTCTGCTTCAACACGTTGTGCGTTAGGTTCGCCGGTAGCGGTTACGCCTTCCAGCAACACGCCGCCCTCGCGGCCCACAAGCGATGGTTTCGAAAGCCCTTCACGCAGGAAGTTCAGGTTCGAGTTCGAGAGGATCTTGTTACCCGCCTTGAAATCGATTTGCGTGCCGATACGGAAGCCTTTGACATTGATCGTATTCACCCATGCACCCACCCATTTCGGGATCGCGCTGCCGAAGGTGGTGAGGTTGCCCTGCTGTGGCAAACCGCCCGAAGTAACAATGCGGCCCTGCGCATCGCGTTTGTAATCGAAGCCACGCAGCGAGGCGAGCGGCTTGTTCTTTTCATGGGAGACAATTCCGAAGAATTCACCCTGGCCGACGTCGAACCGGTCCTGGCCCTCGGCAAGTTCGATTACTTTGCTGATGTTGTAGCTGCCGTTGAAACTGGTTTCCCAGGTAAAATTGTCGTTGCGTACGGGCACAATGGTGAGCAGGAACTCGACACCCTGGTTACGCAGCTTGCCCACGTTCACCTTGGTCTGGCTGAAACCCGAAGTATTTGAAATGTCGACATTCAAAATTTCGTCCACCGTGTTCTTGCGGTAAACGGAAAGGTCGAGGTTCAAACGGCTGTCGAAGGTCTTCATTTCCAGGCCGACCTCGGTTTCTTTCACTTTCAGCGGACGCAAATTCGCATTCGGGCTGACCGTCGAAGGCAGGTTACCCAATGCAGTTCCGTTGAACGGGTTTGCATTGATGCCGTAATACAGGTTGTTGGAATACGGATCGGTGTCGCCGCCTACTTCCGCGTAGGCCGCGCGCAGTTTACCATAAGTGAGCCATCCCGGCGCATTATTAAATGCCTGACTGAATACGAAACTGCCGCTTACGGAAGGGTATAAGTAGCTGTTCGACAGCGGATTTAATGTCGAGAACCAGTCGTTGCGGCCGGTTACATTCACGAAGAGGAAGTTCTTGTAGGAAAATTCCGCTGATCCGTAAATCGAATTAACCTTCTTTTTGCTGTAACTGTAATTCGGGTTCTTGATCTGGCCGTTGGCAATGGTGTAGAGGTCGCGCACGTAGAAGTTGGTGACCGCCGTCGAAATGTTGTCGCTTACCTGCAACATCTGGTTGCCGCCCAAGGTAATGTCGATCCCAAAGTCGCCGAACGATTTATTGGCGCCGATGAGGATGTCCAAATTACGCTCGCGGAAAGTAGCAACATCCTGGTAATAGTAGCCGTTGAAACCGGTTGCAACAGCACCGATCGAACGGGTTCCGGTGGGGCGGTTGTAATTGTACGGACGCGTGTAGTAATCCTGACCAATGCGGCCCTGCACGAATAACCAGTCGGTGAAATCGTAACGTACCGAGGTATTACCGAAAATGCGGTCACGGCGCACGTTTTCGAAACGGTCGTAGGCTACCCAGTACGGGTTGTTACGATTGGTAAAACGCGCCAGGGGCATTTCGTTGCCGTTGGCATCCTTGCGGTTTTTAAGCCAGTCGGTGTCGATGCTGGTGGCCAGGGTATAAATGGTGGTATTCGCATTCATGTCCTGGATACCGATCTGGGGCGGGTTCTTGTTGTATTCGTTGGAATAGTTCGCGTTCAGTTGCGCGGAAAGCTTTTTGGTAAATTTGTAGTTCAACCCGAGGTTGAAGATTTTTTTATGATAAGCCGAATTCGGCATGATCGCATTGGCATCGGTATTCGCAAAAGAGAGGCGGAAATTTCCTTTTTCATTGCCGCCCGACAATGCAACTGAATTGGTAAAGCTGGTTCCTGTGCGGTAAAACTTCTTGATACGGTCCTTATGGGCCACGTAAGGCTGCATGCTGCCATCAAACTGGGGCGTCATCGCGCCGTCGAATTTCTCTCCAAATGCAAATACACCGGAGCTTTGCGCTTCGCCTACGTTGGCAGGGCGTTTTCCGAATTCTCCCTGGCCATATTCGTATTGAAAATCAGTGTAATCCAATGCTTCCTGTGCCTGGAAATTCGAGTTCAGCTCCACACCGATACCCGTCGTTTTGCTACCGCTTTTAGTGGTAATAATGATCGCACCGTCTTTTGCCCGAAAGCCGTACAATGCGGCTGCCGCTGCGCCTTTCAGTACGGTCATCGACTCGATATCATCCTGGTTAATGCTTTGCAAGCCATCGCCCGCATCGGACGAACCGCCCGTTGGATTGCCCGTGCCGTTTCCGTTCGAACCGCCCGCCGACACGCTGCTGTTGTTGATCGGGATGCCGTTTACAATGATCAGCGGGGAGTTGTTGCCCCCGAACGACGACTGGCCGCGGATTCGGATCTTGGTGGAACCACCCGGACCGCTCGCAGGCGGCGTGACATTCAAACCGGCTACTTTTCCTTGCAGGCTGTTCCCGAGGTTGGTAGTGCGGTTGGTAGTCAGTTCTTCGGTGTTTACGGTGGCTGTCGAGTAACCCAGTTTCTTCGCATCACGCTTGATACCCAGCGCAGTTACTACCACCATTTCCAGATTACGGACATCCGGTGTCATGGAAATATCATAGTTCGATTGATTACCGAGCGGTATTTCCTGCGGCGTGTAGCCCACGTACGAGAACACGAGCTGGCCGCCCGCGTCGGGAACGCTGAGCTGGAATGCCCCCTCGGTGTCCGTTGCCGTTCCTGCTTTGGTACCCTTTACGACAATGCTCACGCCGGGCAGGGGAGCGCCCTTTTCATCGGTTACTTTCCCCGTAATGTTCCGGTCGATGTTGCTTTGGTTGCGGAGCAGTTCAGGCAATGCGCTGCCGGGTTCGCCGGTATTTTTGATGAGCACAACCTGCTTGCCGTCAATCTTGTAGGTAATGTTGGCCGGCTTGAAAAGATCGTCCAGAATGTCGCCCAGCGGCCTGTCCACCGCATTAATGGAGACTTTCCGTTGCGATTTGATCAATGAAGAACTGTATGTGAAGCGTAACTGTGTCAGCTTGTTAAGTTTCGTTAGTACCGTCTTCATTTCCAGGTTACTGACCTGGATGGTGATCTTCTGGTTCAGAATATCCTGTGCCCCGACTGTGCCTGCTGCTGACACAGTGGCGAAGATTAAGGCAATAAATAATTGGTAAAGTGATATTCTCATAGCCCTGTAAAGTAGCCGGGATAGATGTCGGTGTTTTTTCATACTTTTGAAAGTTTTGTTCAGGATTGAAATGATGGGACAAAATGCTCCTGTATCGCCGCAGATTCCAGTCTTGGCGAGGGGAGGCGCAGGGCCGGTGATGGCGCAATCATCACTGGCTCTTTATCATTCAAAGGAAAAGCAGGGTCACTTATATGTCATAGGCGAAATTTGGGATTGATGGTAGGTGATTTTAGTCCTGAAAAGGGTTTAGATACATCAATTACAACCTTTGGAACTGATCACGACGCGATCATCCTCCATATCATAGCCGGCACCGATCGCCTGGCATATTGCATTCAATCGTTGTTTCAGATTTTCTTCGTTAAACTGCGCGCTGATCATGCAGTTGGAAAGCGTTTCGGGCTGGTACGCAATGCTGATCCCGTACGCTTTCGCCAAAGCATCGAACGCTTCGGCCACCGGCCTGTCGTCGAACACCTGTTCTTTCTGTACCGCCGATTCGGCCAGTAGCACCGGGTTGGCAATACCACTCTTTTCCAGCTTGTTATCCTTCCGGTTGAAAACCACCTGTTGGTTAGGGTTCAATATCACCCCGGCAGGTATGGAGCCTTGCGAGGTTTCATATTCCTTCTTGGCATACACCGACACCCGACCGGTTTTCACAGCCACCATTTCGGTGTTATCCCCCTCAAATGCCTTGATACGGAAGCTCGTGCCGAGCACTTTGGTTACCGTTTCGCTGGTGTACACCAGGAATGGCTGTTCGGGATTTTTGGTTACGTCAAAAAACGCCTCTCCCGTCAGGTAAATGCGGCGCTCGTTCGCGGAGAATTGCCTGGGATAGCGGATACTACTCCCTTTCGCCAACGTAGCCACGCTGTTGTCGCTCAGGAGCACGGTCATTTCCACTTCCGTGGCATTGGTTTTGATCACCATTTCGCTCGCCAGGGTAATTTTCTGTCCCGTTCCCGACGGCGCTACCGTGTTATGGGAAGTGTAATAGAGCCAGCTCAGGCCGCCGGTGAGCAGCAATACTGCGGCCGCCCGCCAGATCGCGCGGTGGTAAAAAGGTACGCGTCCTTCCGCTTTCCGCTCACCCGCAATGCGCGTGATTTCCGCGATTTCGTGCCGCAGCATATCGTCGGACAGGTCATCTTTGTAGATTTCATGCACCGCCTGCACGAGCTCCCGCGCCCGCACCGCGACGCCCGCACGGTCGGCGTTTTGTTGCAGCCACTGCTGCCAGTAACGGTCGAGTTCCGGTGTAGGCGCCATCACCCAGCGTCGGAACGATTCGTCCGTCGCCAGTTCCTCCACGGTAAATATTCGGTGTAAGCTCATCGGCAAAACAAAAACATACAATGCAGAGCATTTGCTGGCTCTTTAAAATAGTATGTCCGTTTTGACGGCCGGGATAACCAAAAAAATCAAAAAAAATTTGAAAAAGTTATAAAGCGAGGTGAAGAAGAAAGGAAAGAAGGAGAAAAATTAGGAAAGTATAAAATGTTATTAATGTATAAAAAGTATTATATATTTTAAAAGTGTAAAATATTCAATTTGTATTAAAATATAAAAAGTATCTATGAAAGCAAGAAAAGCAACACCCAGAAAAACTCCGCGGGAGCCCAGATGTCTTTGATCTCTTTCAGCGTCCGGTAAAGCAGGTTGGAGACGCTTTGGCGGCCTAAGCCCATGACGCTGGCGATATCTTCGTTGTCCAGGTTCTGGTAGAAGCGGAGGTAGATGATCTCCTGCTGGCGTTTGGAGAGCAGGGAAATGATGCGTTTGAGGTGGCCGTTCCGGAAGCGGATATGCTCGTCTTCGATGATGTTCGTTTCGATGGACGGGTCGGAAGGCTCGGTGTCGAAAATGGCTGTTTGTGGCTCGTGGAAGCGTTTGAGGCGGATGCTTTCCTTGATAAGCTTGTGGCGGAGTGCTTTGAGGAGGTAGGATTTGACGAATGCGGTTTCGGAGAGAAAGTTGCGGCGTTCCCAGAGTTCGAGGTAAAGCTCCTGGATGGAATCGCGGATGAAATCGGGGTCGGACGAGAATTTGGTGGCATAGTTGTACAGCGCCCGGTAATGCGTTTGGGCAAGCTGCCCGAGCGCCTCCGCGTCGCCGGCTTTGAACCGCTGCCAGAGCCTGATATTCAGCTCGCTGGCATTCGATATGTGTTCGTCCTGATTCAAATCTTTAATGTAACGGCAATGTTGTATTAAATCAATGAATTATACCAATCAAAGCGGCCGATAGTGGCATTCTCCTTGTGAAATGGCGGTAATTATTCAGCGTTCTAAATGTCAGGGGAAATAAAAGAGGGGCAGCGAAACACCGCCCCTCATGAAGGCCGCACCGTGGCGGTTACTTAACTACTTTCAGTTTCCCCTGCATCAGCGAGTAGTGCCCGGGGAATGTGCAAACGTACTGGTAGGTGCCGGCCTGTTTAGGCGCCACGAAATAGATCGCTTCCGATTTCTCAGGCTCTACGATGTTCGTATGGAAAAGCACGTCGTTGGTTTTAGGGACATAATTCAGTTCCGTTCCTTTCAAACCAAGGTTCAAACCCGCTTCGCCCACGGCATTGGCCGCTCCGGGTTTGGTAATGACGAGGTTATGCAGCATATCGTCGTTGTTGTTGAAAACCACTTTGATCTTGCTGCCAGCCTTCACCTGGATTTCCGAAATATCGAACTTCAAACCCGGCACGGTTCCGATGGTCACCACCTGATCGGGGCCGTTGGTCCAGCTGGCGGGCATTTCGGTGATGCGTTTGGCCGAAGTAGCGGTGTTAGCCGCGGTTTCAGTTGCAGCCGAACCGGATGCCGCCGCGTGCGCGCTGTGATCCATCGCAGCGGTTGCTTTCACGGTGGTCGTAAACTGCGAGGCATTGGCGGCCTGTCCGCCTGCGATTTCGTTCAGCGTGTAATAGCCGGTAGTATGCAGCAGGTTGTTGCCGTCGGTCGATTTCACACCTTCGGCTTTGATTTCGTGAATGTAGCCCTTGCGTAATGCCGCCGGATCAACCACCAGGCGCACGCGAAGGCCGTCTTCCGAAACGATAATGCCTTTCAACGGCACTTCCTCGGTATTGATGATCGGACTGCCGTAGGTGCGGTGGTAACGGTAGGTGAAGCTGTTCATTTTGTACGCGTCCTGCTGGGCAGCGGCCGCCTTGTCGACAGGGCTGGTGAAGGTTATTTCAAAACCATCGGGTGTCGAGCGCACAGTCTTCATTTCGAACGGCATTTTACCGGTCCAGACGAGTCTCTGGATACCAAATTCCTCCTTACCCGTGGCCGACCATCCGCGGCTTGTCTGGCCTACGAACATCGAGCCGTCCAGGCCCCATTCAAGGCGCAGGATACCCGACATAAAACCTTCGCGGAAAGGGAAAACGGTTCCCTGCCAAACTCCATTTACTTTTTCGAGGTCCACGCGGGTAATAATGCTGTGCCCCTGGTCACCCACGAACATTTGCCCCGTAAACGGCCCGAATGCGCCGTTGGTTACGTCTTCTTTGAAATCGGAGGTCGAGATACCCACCAATGTGTGCGGGAACCATACAGCCGGCGGTTTCAGGCCGGGTACTTTCTTGGCTACGTCGTAAAGCGGTTCGCCGGTGCTCGGTACATCTTCGGGTGTCAGTTTTACGGGTGAGCCTTCTTCTTTGCTCCAACGCAAGCCGGCAGGGTTACCTGCGAAATCGCCTTTTTCGAGGTGCGTCATCCGGCCGGAGCCCACCCAGTCGCCCTGGTTTTCAGTATAGAAAATATCTCCCTTATACGATCCGAAACCGGAAGGGGAGCGCAACCCGGTCGCCCAAGGCGTGAGTTTGCCGTCCTGGCCGAGTTTCAGCATCCATCCCCGCCATTTCGATTGGCTCGCACCACGGCCAACCCAGTCGAGGTTGAGGGTTACGAGCATTTCGCCGTTCGGCATCGGCACGGGGCCGTAGGAATACTGGTGATAGTTACCGGATAGCGGCCAGCGCGAAAAGGAGTCGTACACGTCGGCTACACCGTCGTTATTCGTGTCTTCCAGCCGGGTAACTTCGCCGCGTTGCGACACGAGGAAGTCTTTACCGCGGTAATATAAGCCCAGCGGCTCGTGCAGGCCCGATGCGAAACGGTGGAACGAAGGCTTGCCGTCACCTTTCAGATAAGGGTTACCGATCAGCCACACTTCACCGCGACGAGTAGAAGTAGCGAGGCGGCCGTCCGGCAGCACCTGCATACCGCCGATTTCCATTTTGATGTTTTCAGGAACGGGAATGGTGATAATGCGGTAGTAATCGTCGATTTTATTGGGCTTCGACTGCGCAAAAGCACTGGCGCAACCGGTGGTAATCAGGGTAGTTAAAAGAATATTTTTCATCGATACAAATCAGATAATGAGGTTCTTACCAAAACAGTGAATAGCTGGTCGCATTGGAAACGGGCAGGATCAGCTCCTTCATTTCGCCGGCCGGGCGCACTACCGCTTTGGCTTTTTTATCGACCTGCACGTAAAAGCGGTCGTCGATCTGGTAAAGTCCTTTTTCTACTTCGGTGATCTGCTTTCCGCTCGCAAGCAGCGAGTAGAGCGCGCCCGCAGGCGTTCCGTCCACGCGGAATGTACGCGAGAGGCTGTTACCGCCGGAAACGAGTTCGTCGCTCACCGTCGCAGAACCGATCTCGTAACGGAATACAGGGTATCCTTTCTGATCGATCTTGTAACCCAGGAAATTGATATTGGAAGAATCGGGCCATGCCGCAGTCGCATTATCCAGCACCGCCACGCTGCTGCGGCCGGAAACGTGTACTTTAAGGCCGGCAGGGAAGAGCAGCTGCGGTTCGCCGCGCTCGTACCACATTTCGGTCACGTCGGCAAACTGTCCTCGCCAGGCTTGTACCAATGCGCCACGGTTCAGATCGACCGTGTAATTCCAGCCGTCGGGGCTTCCTACCGAAATGCAATGCGTGCGTTTCGATTTTTCACCATCCAGCTGAATAAAGGAACGTACCATTTCAGGACGCATATCGGGCGTTACAGCAATGTACGGTTTCGGCTCCGGCTCGGGAAGCGACGACAGCGAATGCAGGTCGTACGGACGCACACCCGATTTTTCCACGCGCAGCCCCAATGCAGGCTGGCGCCACGGAAAGCGCGAGTAGTAGATTTTGAATTTGTGTTTACCCTGGGTCAGATTGACCGAGCCGGTATGCGTTTCCTGCGAAGTAGCTTCCCCCGACGATACCACGTTTTTGCCGTCGATATCGACCGAAAGTACAGGGCCTGAATAAATGGTTGTAAAAATATAATCGCCCGCCTCGGTCGCGTCGATATCCCCTTCATAAACCAGGTGAAATTCACGCATCCCATTGGTCACTTCCTGCGTTAGCACGGGCGACTGGCCTTCGTGATCGAGCTTGCTATATTCTTTGGCATCCCATTTATCGGAATATACTTTATAATGGAGGTTGCTGACCGACAATGGTTTACGATTAGCAAGAAGCTGGTAGCCTACGTTACGGAATGCGATACTGCCTTTGGTAACTTCGAATGCGATGGGCTGACCATCCGCCGCGGTTTTGGAATTGGGAAGGTAAACCGTTTCAAGCACGGTGACGCCGTTGAGCGAGAGCGCATTCAGGCGGGCCGAGTTAGGAATGTGTTGTACGGATGCATCGTAGGAAATTTCGAGCGTCTGCCAGAGACCCGCCGACTTGGCTGCATTCTGGTTCGGAAACTGGCCGATGTAGCCGGAGGTGGAAGCGTCGGCAACCTTTTGTTTGCTGCTATCGGAAATCTTCACTTTCTGCCCGCCGGGGAGGATGATATTTCCTTCTGCACCGGGCGAGACGTTGAATTCGATGTATAGGCGCAGGTCGCTTGCTTTCAGTTTGGTGGTCAGCACGGTGCCGGCATTTCCGATCAGTATACCGTCTCCTGCGAGTGTTTTGGGCTTAACTACGCCGGAAGGATGAATGGAAATGCCACCTTGAATCGACCAGTTGGGGGCGGCGCTTTCAAATGCGCTGAGGTCTTTGAGGGGAAGCGGAGAATAGTTTCCCTTCGCTGTCTGGCCCATCACCATCACCGGGCAAGCCAGAAACAGCAGGGAGACTTTCTGAAACAATTGATGCATTGGAATCGATTAAGTGTATTGTTTACAATTAAAAAGCGAAGTTCGGTATTTTTTTTACCATTATATCCGGAAATAGTATGAATTTTTTGAAGAGTGTTCACATATAAAAAGGCTGCCTTGAAGAAGCAGCCTTGCGTATTTCGATTCAGCGGGTCGAAGTTTTGTCAATCCTCTTTGGTACAATTGCAAGATTGCCCGCATGACGCGTAATATCCATTTTTGCAGGTAACTGTACAACAAGCATTTGAACAAGACAGCGTCCCCGGTCCGCCGGCGCTATGACATTGCTCTGTCAAAAACTCAGGATTGCCCTTTAAACTTGGCAAGGGGCCTCTAAACGCAATACCAATAGCTTCAATTGCCTGATTTGACAGATAGTTTTCGGGGAGTTTGACTTCCAATTCTTTTAATCCCTCAGACTGTACTTTGAAAGTGTATCTGTTGCCGGTTCGAGGCTCATTTAAGATAAGTATTTGTTTAAGATACAGTACTTCATATTCACTGGACTGTATTTTCAAATCATTCCATTCCTTTTTTTCGAGAAAGATATTAACAGTGTGCGGTTTAATGCCGCCGTTGGTCAATGTAAGTTGAAGCCTTTCTTGTCCATTGTCGATGTCTTTCACGACTGCTACATGACCATTTTTAAAATAAAAACCGCCCAACTGTTGCGCCAGTTCTGAACCTTTTGCCAGATAATTGGCCGTTTCGGGTCGATCATTCTGCTGTTCGCAAGCGAAAAAGATTGCCACGGCGGCCAGCACCAAGGCAGAGATTAATACAATTGTTTTTTTCATGGTATAGCCGTGTTTAGAATTCACTACAAAGCTAATTCGATCAGGTGTTCTTGTAAATCCCCCTTTTAGAGTGATTTTTCACGTTCCTTTTCGAAGGCGATGGCAAATTCGAGCAGCGCCTTTGGGCTATCGGTTAAGTCCGGAATTTTGCGGATAATGTTCTTACGATGTGACTTGACAGTCTCAATGCTAATGCACATACGATCGGCTATAACGCGAGTCGGAAGTCCCAGCGCGATCAACCGAATAATTTCACATTCTCGGGAGGTAAGCATGCTCAATTGGTTTTGGTTACGGCATTGATACGACAATTCCATCACATCGTAACAGAAGAATGATCCAGCGTCACAATTGAACAAGCAAATGTTTAACCGGGATGGATAATTTCCGGTCGGCGTATATCGGAAAGAGTTGATTCGGAGAAACAGGACTGAGCGGGGAGGAACTGATAATCCCCGGTTTTAGACTGATATCCAATAGTCCTCTTCAAAGATTTTCCTGTATTATTCCAAAACCCATAGGCTGAATTGCAGCTTTTACGGACTGGTTTTCTGTAAAATATTAAGAAACAGCTTGCTAAGGTGATACACGGTTGCATTTTTTATGAATCCGATTTAGTAAATTTAAAGGAATGTCATGTGTGCACGTGTACATGCGCCCGTGCGCAGCAGGAGCGATAGTTAGTGAGATTTTCAAGCATTGATCAGTAGTTGTCACCGGTCTTCCGGGATGTAACCCCCGGCCGGGATTTGTTTATATTATGTTAATAAATACTTAACATAATAGACTGTATTTAACCGGATTTTTGCGTTTTCTAAGGCGGATTTTGCCTGTTCCATTCTTTTCTCACCTAAAACAACCTAAGTGCTCATGATCAAAAAATTTTACTTATGCTTCCGGCTGAGTATTTTCAGAAGAAGCGCGTACACGGGGCTCATGCTCACGGGGCTGCTCTACTGCCACGCGGGCGTTGCGCAGTCTGTCGTTACGGGCCAGGTGATCTCCGGCGATGACAGAGCGCCTCTCGCAGGCGTGAACGTCATTGAAAAAGGCACTAACAATGGTACCGTAACCGATTCGAACGGAAAGTACCAGATCTCTGTAAAGGGCGCGAGCTCGGTTTTGACATTCTCGTTTCTGGGCTATGTTTCGCATGAAATTACGGTCGGCGGCCGGGCGGTCGCCGATGTCACACTGATGGCCGATTCGAGACAACTTTCGGAAGTGGTCGTAACGGCCCTCGGTATCAAAAAAGACGTCCGTAAGCTGGGTTACGCCGTGCAGGAGCTGAAAGGCGAGAGCATTGTTACAGCCCGCGAAACGAACATTGTGAACCAGTTGGCCGGTAAAGTGGCCGGTGTGACGGTCGTAGGGAGCCCGTCGGGTATCGGCGGCTCGGCCCGGGTGACGATCCGCGGGGAACGTTCGGTGGATTTGAACAAAAACCAGCCGCTGTACGTGATCGACGGGGTGCCTATCAGCAACTCCATCACGGGCGGTTCGGGGCAGGGTAACCTGGAAGTCGATTTCGGGAATGGCGCGAGTTTCATTAACCCCGACGACGTGGAGACGATGAGCGTGCTGAAAGGACCTGCCGCTGCGGCATTGTACGGTTCGAGAGCGGCCAACGGGGTAATCCTTATCACCACCAAATCCGGTAAAGGCAATAAGGGCATCGGCGTGGAGGTCAACAGCAATACCACATTCGAGCGTGCATTGAAATTGCCTGAATATCAGAATAAATACGGGCAGGGAAACGGTAACGGAGGCGATTTCGCATTCGTGAATGGTGCCGGGGGCGGTCTGACGGACGGTACGGACGAAGGCTGGGGCCCGGAATTTAAAGGCCAGAGCTACCCGCAATACAATTCGCCCCGTACGCTGAACGGACAGGTGATCCCATTCCTCGGCGGTGACCTGAATGCGCCCTCAGGGAGCGTTATTACCCCAACTCCCTGGTTGCCGGACGTGGATGGTTTGAAAAACTTCCTGAAAACAGGCCGGACACTGACGAACAATTTCGCGGTGATCGGCAACAACGACCAGGGTAATTTCCGCTTGTCTTATACCAACCTCGATCAGACCGGTATTGTACCCAACACCGATTTGAAACGCCATACGGTCTCATTGAGTGCGGGTTACAACCTGACGAAGAAATTCTCCGCCAAAACGTTTGTGAGCTATATCAAAAGCGCGAGCGGTAACCGACCGTCGATCAGCTATGGTACGGAAAGCATCATGTACCTGTTCAACTGCTGGTTGCCGCGTTCGGTGAAGGTGTCGGATATGGAACGTGTATGGATGAACGGTCTGGAAGGCCAGCGCCAGTTCGGCTGGAACTATAACTACCACGATAATCCGTACCTGACGGTTTACGAGAATACCAACGGCCAGGATGTGAACCGCATTATCGGTAACGTGATCCTGAAATACGATTTTACCGACTGGCTGAGCCTGCAAGTACGTACCGCGACCGACTGGGGCAACGAGCGCCGCGAATACCGTCGCGCATTCAGCACGCAACGCTTCCCGTTCGGACAGTACCGCGAGGTGAAGGTTAATACGGAAGAACGTAACAGCGATTTCCTGCTTTCGTTTAACAAGGACATTAGCAAGGATATTAATGTTTCGGCAACATTCGGTGGTAACCAGAACCGCCAGAGCTCGATCTACGACGAAGAAAATGCGGGCCAGCTCAACCTGCCGGGCATTTACAACCTCACCAACTCACGTATTGCACTGGTAGCTTCGCAAAGCAAGGTAGGCAAGCGCATCAACAGCTTGTACGGCTCGGCATCGGTTTCGTTCCGCAATTACCTGTTCCTCGACGTTACGGCGCGTAACGACTGGAGTAGCGCATTGACGCTCCCGACAGCCTTGAAAGCGTTCGGTACGGAAAACAACTCGTATTTCTATCCTTCGGTAGCATTGAGTGCCGTAGTGAGCGATATGACCAAGCTTCCGGAGGTGATTTCCTTTGCCAAACTCCGGGCCAGCTTCGCCCAGGTGGGTAATGATACCGATCCGTTTACTTTCACGCAGGCATATAACCCGAGCACGCCTTACGGTAGCTCGCAAATTTACGGCGAAACCGATCGTCTGGCTAACCTGAACCTGAAACCGGAAATCAGTACGGCTTATGAACTGGGTGCGGACCTGCGTTTTTTCAAGAACCGTGTAGGCCTGGATTTTACATTTTATCAAAGCAAAACCAAAAACCAGATCCTGCAAATCCCGCTTTCGCAGACTACCGGCTATAATGGCCGTTTCTTCAATGCGGGAGAGATCAAAAACTGGGGTTTTGAAACGATGCTGAATGTAACTCCGGTCGAAATCAACGATTTCAAATGGAATATCGGTGTTAACTTCTCCGCCAACCGCAGTAAGGTGCTCGAACTTTCCGACGGCATTACGAACTTCGTGATGGCGAGCAAGGGCGTGAGCATCGAGGCGCGCGTGAACGAGCGCATGGGGGATATGTACGGGATCGCGTTCGCGCGCGTACAGAACACCAGCGCTTCCTTGCCTTACTATGATGCAACGGGCCAGAACGTAGGCCAGATCGTGTACAAAGATGGCCGCCCGGTGCCTACTGCCAACGTGCAGAAAATGGGTAACTACAACCCCGACTGGCTCGCGGGTATTTCCAACCAGTTCAGCTACAAGAATGTGAAACTGAGCTTCCTGTTCGACGTTCGTCATGGAGGGAAGATATTCTCGGAAACACAAGTCGTTGGTCGTGAGGGAGGTATCATCAAGGAAACACTCGAAGGACGTGCAGACGGCTACGATTTGAGTAAACCCGGAAACGGTGTGATCGGCGACGGCGTCGTGCAGAATGCCGACGGTAGTTTCAGCAAAAACGATGTGAAACTGACCGCCCGCGCGTGGCATACCGCATTCACTGGTGGCCGTAACATTGCGGAAGGCGTGATGTACGATGCTTCATTCGTGAAACTGCGCGAGGTTCAGATCAGCTACTCGATCCCTAACCGCATCCTGGGCCGCTCGCCGATCAGAAACATCACGGTTTCGCTCGTGGGACGTAACCTTGCATTGTGGTCGGACGTGCCGCATGTGGACCCCGAAACCATGTCTTACAATGGCGGAACCGCATTGCCGGGTATCGAATACATGTCGATCCCTTCGAGCCGCAGCTATGGTTTCAATGTAAGTTTCAAACTGTAAAATTTCAATTGGAAAACAATGAAAAAGCTACTTCCGATATATATCATGGCTGCGCTGACATTGTCCGCGGGGTCATGTACCAACGATTTTGAAGAAATCAATACGAACAACAACGTTCCGAACGACGTCACGCCGGACCTGTTGCTTGCCGGTGTGATCCGCAATATGATCAACAGCCAGGTGAGTGACGCCTGGGGCATCGGGAACATCGTGGTGCAGCACCACGCCAAAATCCAGTTCGTGAACGAAGACCGCTATCTCTGGGGCCAGCAAAACGGCATCTGGGACAATGTGTACAGCAATATGCGCAATATCAAAAACATCCTCGATCAGGTGGGTACCGACGATGCCAACGGATACAAAGGCATTTCGCTGATCCTGAAATCATGGATGTTCGCGCTCGCAACCGATGCTTACGGCGATATTCCCTATACCGAGGCTACAAAAGGCAAAACAGACGGTGTTTATCTGCCCAAATACGACACGCAGGAGAGCGTCTACGCAGGTATCCTGGCCGACCTTAAATCTGCCAACGATATCCTCGCAAACAGCACGACAGCCGTTTCGGGAGACATCCTTTTCGGCGGCGGCTCCGGCTCGCTGATCAAATGGAGAAAGCTCGCGAACTCGCTGCGACTGCGTTACCTGATGCGTATTTCAAAACAGAAAGACGTGAAAGCGGACATTCAGGCCATTCTGGCCGATCCTGCCAAGAACCCGATTTTTGAAGGAAACCAGGACAATGCGGAGCTGAAATACCTTGCGTCCGCCCCGAACCAATGGAGAATGTACGATTCACGCGTAGGTTCGTTCGACGAATTCCGTGTGAGCAAGACGCTGAGTGATCGCCTGACGGCATTGAAAGACCCGCGCCTGGCGGTATTTGGCCGGCCTTCGCAATCGTCGGTTACAGCCGGCAAGCCCGTCATCGAAGGGGTTCCGAACGGTTTGGGCGATGTGCCTGCATTGAACTACAATGGTGGTCCTCAGGGCGTTTCGCGCGTAGGTTACACGTTCGCGTGCCTCGTGTGCAACGATCCCGGCCAGGCACCGCCGGACCCGTCCGCACCACGCGGCATCCTGATGAACTATTCCGAATTACAGTTTATCCTCGCCGAAGCACGTGAAAAGGGCTTAATCACCACCGGAACCGCCGAAGGGTATTATACCAAAGGCGTCCAGAGCAATTTCGACTACTGGAAAAGCGTGGTGCCGTCGTCGTACGGTATCAATGTAACGCCCGACGCATCCTACTTCACGCAGCCGGGCGTGGCTTACACGGGTACCAGCGCGGAAAAACTCGCCAAGATTGCCTTGCAGAAATGGGTAGCGTTCTATTTCAACGGCCTGGAAGCATGGTTCGACTGGCGCCGGACGGGGATGCCGGAGATCAAACCGGGTCCCGACAACCTGAATCAGAACCGCGTGCCGGTACGCTTTATTTACCCGCTTTCGGAACAATCCCTGAACGGTGCCAACCGCGAAGAAGCGGTCAAAAGGCAGGGGACGGACGATTTGAATACGCGGACCTGGGTAGCTAAGTAGAAGAAGGAAGCGCGGCAGCGCTGGTTCGAATCTCCGATTCGAACATCATATTTGAAGGCCTCCGGCCGGTCCGTACTGCAAAACGTTTTGTAGTAAAGACCGGCCGGAGGCCTTCGAATAGTTAGTCGCGAAGGTAGACCTTCGCGCCATTGCATTAGATTTTTTTCATCCTCCCTTTTAATGCGCCTCCAACCAGTTCGCACCCACGCCGATCCCTGTCTCCATCCGTACCGCCATCGGGATTGCATTGCGCATTAATTCATCCACTTTTTCTTTCAGTAAATCGATTTCGCTGTAATGCGCATCGAAAACCAATTCGTCATGCACTTGCAGGATCATGCGGGATTTGAGTTTTTCCTGCGCCATGAAATCGTGGATATTGATCATCGCTACTTTGATCATATCGGCCGCAGAGCCCTGGATCGGGGCGTTGATGGCATTTCGTTCGGCGTAACCGCGGTTGGTCTGGTTGCGGGAATTGATATCCGGCAGGTACCGGCGGCGGCCGAGGATGGTTTCTACATATTCGCGCTCACGGGCGTCGTTTACGACTTTGTCCATATAGCCTTTAACGGCCGGGAATTCCTCGAAATAGGCGCGGATGATCTCGCTCGCTTCCCCGCGCGGAATGCCCAGGCGCTGTGCGAGGCCGAATGCCGAAATGCCGTAAATAATACCAAAATTGACCATTTTAGACTTCCGGCGCATGTCCGAAGTCACTTCTTCCAGTGGTACCGAAAATACCTTGCTGGCCGTGGTTGCGTGGATGTCGCGGCCCTGGTTGAATGCCTCGGTCATACTCGCATCGCCGCTGAATGCCGCCATAATGCGGAGCTCGATCTGCGAGTAATCCGCGGAAAGGATCTGGAATTCGTCGGTATCCGGCACGAATGCTTTGCGGATTTCCCGTCCGCGTGGGGTGCGGATCGGGATGTTTTGCAGGTTCGGGTTCGTGGAGCTCAAACGTCCTGTTGCGGCAACAGCCTGGTTGTAAGAGGTATGAATGCGACCCGTGCGGCTATTTACCATCGTCGGTAATGCATCCACGTAGGTCGATTTCAGTTTCTGCAACTCGCGGTAGTCCAGTATTTTACGGGCAATGAGGTGGTTCGCTTCAAGATCGGAGAGGATTTCTTCACCTGTCGCATACTGCCCGGTTTTGGTCTTTTTCGGCTTTTCGATCAGCTTCATTTTCTCAAACAGGACTTCCCCGAGCTGCTTTGGCGAGCTGATATTGAACGATTGCCCGGCCGCCTCGTAAATCTCCGATTCGGTCTGCCGAAGGTCGGATTCCAGCACGCCCGACATTTCCTTTAATGCATTGATATCCAGCCTTACTCCGGTATTTTCCATCGAAGCCAGCACTTTTGTTAGTGGCATTTCGACTTCATAGAAAAGCTTAGCCGCATTCACTTTCGGCAGTTCCCGGCTGAAAATCGTGTTGAGCTGGAAGGTAATATCCGCGTCTTCCCCCGCATATTGCGTAATCTCCGGTATCGCCACGTCACGCATGTTGCCCTGTTTGCCCCCTTTTTTGCCTATCAGTTCGGTGATCGACACCGGTTCGTAGTTCAGGTAGGAAGCGGCCAGAATGTCCATTCCATGGCGTTTATCCGGTTGAAGCAGGTAATGCGCAAGCATGGTGTCGCTTAGCTTGCCATGGACTTCGATGCCGTAGTTTTTTAATACGAGCAGGTCGTACTTGATGTTCTGACCTATTTTTTCAATGTTTTCATTCTCAAAAACACCCCTGAAATGCTCGACGATCTCCTGCGCTTTTTCGCGGCCGGCAGGCACGGGAATGTAGAATGCCTCACCGGCCAGGTAGGAAAACGAAAGTCCCACCAGTTCGGCGTCGGTAGTATCGAGCGAGGTGGTTTCGGTATCGAAGCAGAAAGCCTCTTGCAAGCCCAGGTAATGCGCGAGGCTGGTCATGAGCTCGGGCGTATCCACGGTGTGGTAGCGGTGGAAGGTATTGTCGATGGTCTTTTTCGACGTGGGAATGCGGATTTCTCCCGTGTCTTCGGTCAGTTCGCCGTCGGCGAGATCGCCGCTGACGACCGCCGGTTGCTGCCCGATTTCTTCCGTTGGATTGCCGAAAATATCCAGCTGGCCTTTGGCGGCGGCTTTGCGTGCGGGAGCGCCTGTGCGTGCGCCGGAAGCAGCAGCTCCGGCCGATCCGGCGGAAGCTCCGCCCGAGCCTGCACCGAGAACGCGGGTTTTAAGTGTTTTGAATTCGAGTTCATCGAAAAGATCGGCGATAAGCTCCGCATTCGGCGCACAGACGGTCAGGTCTTCGGCATCGAAAGGCACGGGCACTTTGCAATCGATCGTTGCAAGTTGCTTGCTCAGAATGGCCTTATCGAAGTTTTCGCGGACTTTTTCACCCAGTTTGCCTTTGATTTCGTCGGCATGGGTAATGAGGTTTTCGATCGTATCGTACTCCTGGATGAGTTTCTGGGCCGTTTTTTCGCCCACGCCGGGAATACCCGGGATGTTGTCGACGGCGTCGCCCATGAGGCCGAGGATGTCGATCACCTGGTCGATGCGCTGGATCTGCCAGCGGTCGAGTATTTCCTGCACGCCCAGCACTTCAGCGCCTTTGCCGAGGAATGCGGGCTTGTACATGTGAATGTATTGTTCGACCAATTGCCCGTAATCCTTGTCGGGCGTCATCATGAAAACCTCGAAACCTTCCCGCGACGCCTCCTTGGCAATGGTACCAATAATATCGTCGGCCTCGTAGCCATCCAGTTCGAGAATGGGGATGCACATGCCTTTCAGGAGCCGCTTCACGAGGGGGATCGCCACGGTAATATCCTCGGGCTGCGCCTCGCGCTGTGCCTTGTAGGCCTCAAACTGTACATGTCGGAAGGTAGGCGCGGCGGTGTCGAATGCAACGCCGATATGGGTTGGTTTCTCCTTTTGCAGTACTTCGAGCAGTGTGTTGGTGAAGCCGAAAACGGCACTGGTATTCAGTCCTTTTGAAGTGATGCGTGGCGCCTTGATAAACGCGAAATGCGCCCTGTAAATCAACGCCATAGCGTCCAGAAGGAACAGCTTGTGAACGGGTTTTTCCATGAGGTAAGTTTATGATCGAAACTCAAATATAATGCAACTATGGGGACGGAGAGGGTTTGCCGGCGGTTTTTTGTGGATTTGCGAGAGAAGTATAGTAAGGATATTACTCTTGATATTAATTAAAAGTTTTATACAATTTAAATGAATGATACTATTTACTCGTGCTTGCATCATTCAGATGTATTGAAAGGTTAATATGATTAATATTTATTTAAAATATAAAAAGTATTAATAGTGTAGTATTTAAGTTATTTATATATGTATTAAAAGTATTATAATTTTAATAAGTTTAATATTTATTTAAAGTTTTATTAATATAATACTTTTATGACACAGATATGTATAGAAATAACTGAAAGTTATCTACTTATAATAAATATTATCATATTAAAAGTATTATACTAATAACAATAGATGACCTCTTGACTAATGACTTAATTCATTGATAACCAGTCACGAACAGCTCAATCCTGTATATGAGAATTATTTGCTTACTTTTAGCTGTTGTCTCTTTTTCGTGTAACCAAAATAAACCCGTGAAACAAGCATATGAATGGCCGGGAGCCACACCTCCCGTAGCAGAAAGGAAAGACCATGGAACCGGAATGCATGGCGACAAGCGCAATGATGAATACTACTGGATGGGTGATTTCTTCCGGGAAGGCCCCGACAGCGACAAAGTCGTGGAATACCTGAATGCCGAGAATGCCTACACCGATACGATGATGGCCGGCACAGCGAAGTTCCAGGAGGCGCTGTTCTCGGAAATGAAGGGGAGGATCAAAGAGAAGGACGAGTCGGTGCCGGTGTTCAGCAACGGGTACTGGTACTACACCCGGAGCGAGGAAGGGGAGCAGTATTTTAAATATTGCCGCAAAAAGGGTTCACTCGAAGCAGCGGAAGAGATCCTGCTCGACATCGATAAAATGGCGGAAGGTCATCCGTATTATTCTGCGGCGGGTTTCAATGTAAGTCCGGATAACAAGCTGCTGGCGTACGGCGTGGATACTGTTTCAAGACGGCAATACACCCTTTACATCAAAAACCTCGAAACGGGCGAGCATTTCGCCGACCAGATTTACCCCGCAAGCGGCGGATCGGAATGGGGAAATGATAACAAAACGCTGTTTTACACGGCTACCAATCCGAAAACGCTGCTGAGCGAGAAGATCAAACGCCACACGCTCGGGACCGATTCGAAAAAGGATGTGGTCGTTTACAATGAAAAGGACAGGAGCAATTATATAGGGGTAGGGAAGACGAAATCGGATAAATACATCGTGATCGCGTCGTCGGCCACGATGTCGTCGGAATACCTGATCCTCGATGCGGACAAGCCGGAAGGCACGTTCGAAGTGTTCCAGCCTCGGATGAAGGACGTGTTGTATGATGTTGATCATCAGGGTGATAAGTTCCTGATTGTGACCAACAAGGATGCATTGAATTTCAGACTGATGGAAACGCCGGTCAATGCAACTGGCGTCGAAAACTGGAAGGAGGTGATCCCTAACCGCGCCGATGTACTGCTCGAAGGCATCGATGTGTTTAAGGACCATTTGGTGATTACGGAGCGTAAGAACGGCCTGTTACAACTGCGTATCCGCAATATCAATACCAATGCCGAGCATTATGTGGATTTCGGCGAGCCTGCGTACACCGCCTACGCCGGCTCTAACCCGGAATATAACAGTTCGAACCTGCGGTACATTTACACTTCGCTCACCACGCCGAGCTCGGTGTATGATTACAATATGGAAAGCCGCGACAAGGAGCTCAAAAAGCGCCAGGAAGTGGTGGGCGGCTACAATCCCGAGGAATATGTGACAGAACGTTTGTACGCGACCGTACGCGATGGCGTGAAGGTCCCGATCTCGGTGGTTTATAAAAAAGGAACGCCCAAAAGCTCCGAAACGCCGCTTTTACTTTATGCATACGGCTCATACGGCAATAGTATGGACGCCGCATTCAGCAGCACGCGCCTGAGCCTGCTCAACCGCGGGTTCATATACGCGCTCGCACACATACGAGGCGGTCAGGAAATGGGCCGGCAATGGTACGAAGACGGTAAGATGTTCAAGAA
This sequence comes from Dyadobacter sp. SG02, assembly GCF_900109045.1. Classification (GTDB taxonomy): domain Bacteria; phylum Bacteroidota; class Bacteroidia; order Cytophagales; family Spirosomataceae; genus Dyadobacter. The sequence continues at coordinate 230,046 of NZ_FNYL01000014.1, read as the reverse complement.
AAAGAACACATTCAACGATTTCATCGACTGCGCCGACTTCTTGATCAAGGAAAAATTGACCTCGCCGGAGCATTTGTTCGCCGAAGGCGGTAGCGCAGGTGGCCTGCTCATGGGTGCGATCAGCAATATGCGTCCCGAGCTATGGCGCGGGATCATCGCCGACGTGCCGTTCGTAGATGTGGTAACGACCATGCTGGACGAAAGCATTCCATTGACAACCAACGAGTTCGATGAATGGGGAAACCCTATGAATAAGGATTCCTACGACTACATGAAGTCGTATTCGCCTTACGATAACGTGGAGAAGAAAGCATATCCGAACATGCTGATTACCACCGGCTTGCACGACAGCCAGGTGCAATATTTCGAACCCGCCAAATGGGTAGCGCGCCTGAGAACGCACAAAACCGACCAGAACGTGCTGCTATTGAAAACGAATATGGAAGCCGGCCACGGCGGCGCCTCGGGACGGTTTGATTATTTGAAAGAAATCGCGTTGCAGTTCGCGTTTATGTTCGCGTTGGAGGGGATTAATGAGTGAATGGGTGAATGGGTGAATGATTGAATGATTGAATGATTGAATGATTGAATGAGTGAATGAGTGAATGCGTAGCCCACGTACAGGGAATGCCGTTAGGCATATGACATTGGTAGCAAAATGTGGTTTTGCGGTTTATTGAAATGCCCTTGGGCATGTAACAACAAATACGGCGCTGGTGATAACGATGCATTGTTGTTACATCCCTGACGGGATTTTGCGAAAACACATAATATCTTGATTCCTACCAATATTACATCGCTACGCGATTTATTCAGTCATTCAGTCATTCAGTCATTCAGTCATTCAATCATTCAGTCATTCAATCATTCAGTCATTCACTCATTCAGTCATTCACTCATTCACTCATTCACGCATTCCAAATCAAAGCGTCGCAATCGCCTGCTCAACATCCGCGATGATATCGTCGATATGTTCGATACCGGTCGAAATGCGGAGCTGGGTGGGTAGTACGCCTGCTGAAATCTGCTCTTCCTCAGATAGTTGTGAGTGCGTGGTGGACGCCGGGTGAATGATGAGCGTTTTGGCGTCGCCTACGTTGGCGAGGTTGCTGATCAGTTTCAGGTTATCTACAAATTGCTCGGCGGTTTTCTTGTCGCCTTTGAGCGTGAAGGACAATACCCCTCCAAAACCGCGTGTAAGGTATTTTTTGGCCAGCTGGTGGTATTTGTTTCCTTCCAGGCCGATGTAGTTCACACTCTCCACTTTCGGGTGTTTTTCAAGCCATTGCGCGAGTTTCAATGCGTTTTCGGCAATGCGTTCTACGCGTAGCGACAGCGTTTCGAGCCCTTGCAGGAACAGGAACGAGTTGAATGGAGAGAGCGACGGCCCCCAGTCGCGCAGGCCTTCCACACGGGCGCGGATGATGAACTGGATGTTACCGAACGGCCCGCCAATGCCGAAAACGTCGTTCAGAACGAGTCCGTGGTAGCTGGGCGAAGGCTCCGTAAACTGCGGGAACTTGCCGTTGCCCCAGTTGTAAGTACCTGCGTCGACAATCACCCCGCCAATGGAAGTACCATGCCCGCCGATCCATTTCGTGGCCGACTGTACCACTACGTGCGCCCCATGCTTGATAGGCTGGAAAATGGCACCTGCCGCACCGAACGTGTTATCGACGATCAACGGCAGATCGTATTTCTTCGCAAGTGCCGAGAATGCCTCAAAATCGGGCACGGAATAGCTCGGGTTACCGATCGTTTCGAGGTAAATGAACTTGGTTTTGTCGTCGATCAGCTTTTCGAAGCTGCTCACATCGTCGCCGTCGGCAAAGCGCGCTTCCACGCCGATGTTTTTGAATGAATTTTTAAACTGGTTATAGGAGCCGCCGTACAGGAACGACGTGGTCACGAAGTTGTCGCCGACCGTGGTGATATTATTGATCGCCAGAAACTGCGCCGAGTGTCCTGAACCCGTCGCCAACGCAGCTACACCGCCTTCCAATGCCGCCACGCGTTTCTCGAAAACGTCGTTGGTAGGGTTCATGATGCGGGAATATATATTGCCGAATTCCTTCAATGCGAACAGGTTAGCGGCATGCTCGGCGTTGTTGAAAACGTAGGAGGTAGTTTGGTACAAAGGCACGGCCCGTGAATTGGTAACAGGGTCGGGCTGTTGTCCGGCATGAAGCTGCAAGGTTTCAAATTTCATTTGGTTAGAACGTTTAAGGTGGATAAAGCCCAAATGTATCAAACTAAATGATATTACTCTACGAAATTTGTAGTCTTTTGCTTGCCGGATAATAAATTGGATTTTGATAAGGATAGACTAGCCGTCGATCAATCCGAGCAGGTTGGCGCATTGCAGCCTGAGCTCATTGAGCGTGTGCGCGTCGGCCACACGTCCGTCCGCGATCTTCCCTTTCACATTGGGAATGGAGAGGGCAGAGGCTTCATTCTTTTTAGTACCCAGCGCAGTCAATGTAAGCAATAGCGACGCCAGCGCATTGTTACCACCGGAATTGAGCGGAGAAGCGCTGATAGCCGACACGGGTTTGTCGTTCAGGTCGCCGGTACCGACGGTCCAGTCCAGGGCATTTTTGAGTGTGCCCGGGACGCCGAATGCATACTCGGGCGTGCATATCACAATGGCGTCGGCTTGCGCGATGGCGGTCTTAAGCCGTGCCACCGTTTCTGTATCTAAAAGGCCTGGACCGAAATGCGGGATTTCGTCCAGGCCTTCGAAAATTTCAAAAGTGATGTCGGAAGGCAAAAGGCTTCCCAAGGTTTTTAGGATGATGGTATTGGTCGAATCGGCGCGCAGGCTGCCCGAGATTCCCAGAATGTGAATGCGTTTCATAACCAGCATTACAAAAACCGGGGCTTGCGGGTTTCCGTTGCTCCCAATTTATTTAGCCATGACATTATAAAAATTGTAATCGGTCATCGGCGCGTCGGTGAAGCCCAGGTTCCGGCCCATCGTAATGACTTGCCCACGGTGGTAGGTGGTATGGTTCACGACGTGCATGATGTATTCGAAGTTGGGGAAGTTGCATTGGAACCACTGGCTTTCCACGAGCGTCTCGCTTTGAATCTGCTCGGTCGAAAGGCTTTCAACGTATTCCGCAAGCTCCTGAGATTGCGCCATAAGCGTATCAAATGTCGAGTCGAGGTCTCCATCGAAATCCTGGCCGCTGTAATTGCTTCCCGGGTTAATAACCGAGAGCCAGTAACGCTGTGTTTCGAGGATGTGGATGAGCGTCAGCCGGATCGTGGTAAAGCTCGATTTTAGCTCCGTTTCGAGGATTTCAACCGGTTTTGTTCGCAACCAGTTCACCAATGTGCAGTTGGCCCAATGGTTGTAATCTGCGAAATTTTTCATCGCATAAGCCAAACTTTTTTCTGCGGTCGGAATTTCAATTGTGGCTGACATAGCTTCTTTGTTTAAGTGCATTACAAAGAAAACAGATGCTTGTGACAGCCCTGTGTCAGTAGCGATTGTCAGTGGCTCAGATTTTCCAGAATTTTTTCGGAAAGCTGCCGGACGATCGTTTTCAGCGCTTCGGGTTCGAGAATGCACGCCTCCGGCGCGACCATCATGTACCAGCGCGCGAAGCCTTCGAGCGACGGGCTGAGGTAGGTCATTTCTACATAATCGTCTTTTACCACTTCCGAAGCAAATCCGTAGGAGTTCCGTTCCTCGCGTATGTAGCGCGCCACGCGCTTCTCCACACGTATGCGCACGAGGCGCATGTTTTCGTTTTCCCAGCTATCGTGCATGAAATCTTTCAGCGGAGCATGCTGATGCTCGAACGGTCGGTCCGTGATGTCACATTGGAGAATGCGGTCCGAGCGGAAATTGCGGTAGTCGTTGCGCAGGTGGCAGAAAGCGATCGTATACCAGTAATTGTTCTCATGGTAAATGCCCACGGGCTCTACGACACGCTCGCCGGGCTCCGCGGCACTTAAAGCGACGTAGAGGATTTTGGCAATTTTCCGTTCGGAAATGCTTTTGAGGAGAATATCGAGCGTGTTGCTGTTGGGCTGGTGAAATGCCCGCGGACGGCTGCGGACTTCGATGTGGTTTTCCAGGTTTTCCACCATCGATTTTTCGGTACTTCTCAGCACGGCTTTGATCTTGTACATCGCCGCCTGATAATGCGACTGCGTCGAAAAATCAGTGAATTTCTCCATGAGTTTCTCAGCGGTAATGAATGTACGTGCTTCTTCCTTCGTAAACATAACGGGAGGCAGGCGGTAACCATCCATAATGGAATAGCCCACACCTGCCTCGCCTATAATGGGTACGCCCGCTTCCGCGAGCGAATTGATATCGCGGTACACGGTCCTCAGACTGATCTCGAAGCGCTCGGCCAGGTCCTGGGCTTTGACAATTTTGCGGGATTGAAGCTGTATCAGGATGGCTGTAATGCGGTCGAAACGGTTCATGGGTGTCGGTGAAGGAATGTCCGGCACAAAGTAAGTTTAAAGAACCGGTTCTCTCAAATTAAATGCCTCCGAAATCAATTGAAAGGATTTGATACGGTTTTCAAAAGTATCCGCCATGGTCGATACCATTATCTCGTCCGCTTCGAAATCGGTTGCCAGCTTCGTCAGCTGCTCTTTCACCGATTCGGGCGTGCCCGATACGATCCGGCCGCTGTTGTACCTGATCCGGTCGAGCTCGCCGAAATTGAACTGGTATTTCCGGACAACTTCGGGGTCCGGGAACGGTCCGAATTTACCACGCTCGAACTCCACCAGCACGTAGTCCATCATCTTGCGCATTTCTGCCGCTTTTTCTTCCGTTTCGCCGCATAATGTGAAGGCGGAAATGATCACTTTGGGTTTTTCGAGCTGGTCGGACGGGCGGAAATTGCGCTTGTATTCCTCAACTACATCCGGTTTTACAAAGCCGTTGATGAATTTGGCTACCGCCAGGCCCATGCCAAAACGTGCGGCGATATTGCTGCTGCCGCCGCTTGAACTCAGTATCCATTGCTCCGGGATGGTGGGCGATTGCGGCGAGGCGTAGATAAACCCGCGATCCGTACCGGCCGTATCCCTGAAAAAATGCTGCAAATGTTCGAGCTGGCGCAGGTAGCTGCTTTCGCTGAAATCATTGGAAGGGTTCAGGAGCGAAGAGGTAATGCGGTCGGTGCCGGGTGCGCGGCCCATGCCGAGGTCGATTCGGCCGGGGTACAGTGTTTCGAGCATGCGGAAGTTCTCCGCTACTTTCAACGCGCTGTGGTTGGGCAGCATAATGCCTCCGGAGCCGACGCGGATCTGGCTCGTTACGTCGGCCAGTTTGACCATCAGCACTTCCGGCGCGGAGCCTGCTATAAAGGTGGAATTATGGTGTTCTGAAATCCAAAAGCGGCTGTAACCGAGTTCTTCGGCCAGCTTAGCGGTGGCTATGGTTTCCTGAATGGCTTCCCGTACGCTGGATCCGTGCCTTACAACGGATTGGTCGAGAATGCCCAGTTTGAAATGCTTCATACGTTCGATGCGTGATTTGAAGCATAACACGGCCCGGGCCGTTTCTATTCGCCTAGCCGGGTAGAAATGTCCTTTCTGCGGGGATAGTAACGTTCGCAGGCAGGGTGGGGGAGGTCAGGGTACGCGGTCCCAATAGGTGCTCCGGCCGAGCAGCGGGATGCCGACGTAACTGCGTACTTCGAGTTTTTCCTTGCGGAGTTTAATGAGGCAGTTGTAGGTCTTGCCGCTCCTGGGGTCGTACATTTTCCCGTCATCCCAAACGTCTTCGCTAAAGACGAAGTTGTTTAGCAGGTTTACGTGGAGCAGGTTTCGTCCGCGAAGCTTTTCATCGGAGTTCCGGACATCTTTCCGGGAAGTTTTTCCATCGGCCTCGAAAAGGTCTTCGGCCCATAGGAGGCGACCGAAGTATTCTTCCCCGTTTTTGTAAATCTCGATACGGGTATCTTTTTCTTCATTGATCCACTCGCCGATTACCTTGTCTGCTACGATAATTTGTGACCCGGCAGGGTTGAAACTCACGAAAAGAAATATAGTAAAAAGTATTTTATACATTCTGATGACGTCCGTCGGGTTGATCTGTTTCGTTTTGAGGGTCTTAAAAATATGCAACTTTAAAATTCCGGAAATTTTACTCTGTTAAGTGTTGCGAAATCCGGAATTGCTATATTTCATCAAAAATGAATATTCCTATCAATGGTTTTTTATTTAACGATGATAGATCTGTCTATTAACACTGTTAACCGATTTGTTCACAACACCGTTGCCTGATAAAATGCAATTCGATTCGATAGTTGGTGTGACAATATACGACACTTCCTTCAATATCGAAACAGAATTATTCCAAGATGGCCATCGCCGCTGCAACACTACCGGTACGACCTGGCTCGTGACCGGGGCTCGTTCCGCATTCATTCCTGCAAAAGTTATTCCGCATTTGAATTTGTATCCGTTGGTAAATTTTTCGATTATCGCCGATCGGCAGAGGCCGTTCTCGGTATTGTTTTTATATAGAATTAATTCTCTTTTAACAGAATTGTTTGTAGAATTGGGTATAAACCGCACTTGTATATGAATACTTCCAATGCGCCTGTCCCTGCCAACGAAATGGAACGTCTGCTTGCGCTTTCAGATCTGGACCTGGACTATTCAGACCATCAGGTCACATTTCAGGATTTGGCAAAGCTGGCTGCGAAAGTTACGGGAACGCGCATTTCCCTTGTGAACCTGATCGATTCGCTCACGCAATGGACTATTTCAAACTATGGTCTGGATATCGAACAAATGCTTCGGGAGGATTCGGTCTGCCAATACACCATTATGGAATCCGATCACTTTGAGGTGGGTGATCTGACTGAGGACGAGCGGTTTAGGGATAAATTCTACGTAACGGGCGAGCCCAATGTGAAATATTATTACGGTATACCCCTCAAAACCGGCGAAGGGTTGCAGATAGGTGCATTATGCGTACTCGACCAGGAACGCAAAACACTCGAACCGGAGAAAATAGAGCTCCTGAAAATCATTGCGGACGAAATTGTCTCGCGCCTCAAAACCCATAAGGTGCTGGAAAACCTGAAATTGAAGCTGCTGGAAGCCGGGCAAACGCAGAAAAAGGTTGCGCACGACATACGCGGGCCCCTGGGTGGTATCGTAGGGCTCGCACAGATTATCCGTGATCAGGGAGAGCAGAACCGGATGGACGAAGTGCTCGAATTCATTAACCTGATCCACAAAAGCGGCAATTCTATCCTCGATCTGGCGGAAGAAATATTGGACTCGCATAAGGAAAAAACGAAAGCCGGCGATAGTCCGCGCGCCTCCAATGGCCAGGGTTTTACGCTGATGATCTTCAAAGACAAGCTGGAAAAATTGTACGGACCGCAGGCCAAACACAAGAATATTCGTTTTCGGGTACAGACCAGCCCATTAACCGAGCATATCCATTTTTCGAAGAGCAAATTGCTGCAAATTACCGGCAACCTCATTTCCAACTCCATGAAGTTTACGCCCGCCGGTGGCGAAGTGAGTGTCGATCTGCACCTGCTGATCGACCAGGCGAAGCCGGTACTGCAAATTTCGGTGAGGGACACGGGCGTGGGCATCAGCGAGGAGAATATCCAGGCGATCCTCTCGGGCAATGCATCTTCCACCGACGGTACGGGGGGCGAACAGGGCTTTGGTTTCGGGCTGGCGTTGGTAAAACACCTTGTGGACAGCCTGGGCGGAAAAATCGGCATTACCTCCGGGCCGGGTATCGGTACCAATTTCGAGATCCATCTTCCACAGAACATTTACTGACTAATTGGCCGGGCTTTTTGTTTTGTAGCCGATCCCTCGCCAATTTTGTCTTCTTGTTTCACCTGGAAATCTAAATTTTGAAACTCTATAAAGGACTTGTTGCCGCTACTGCCGAGGCATTGCAGGATATTTTCATCAAAAACCGGCAGGCCGACCGCGTCGTCGAGCAGCTGCTGAAATCCAATAAGAAATGGGGCGCGCGCGACAGAGCTTTCACTGCGGAAAACGTGTACGAGATCGTGCGCTGGTGGCGGTTGGTGAAATACGCGGCAAAGGTAGAAAAGGCCGTGGATAGCGAGGATTTCTGGCGTTTGGCGGGTGTGTGGCAGCTGATCAAGCCGCTACATCTCGAAGGGCACGAAGCGCTGGAAAGCTTGCCTGAATGGCCTGAATTTGAAAATATCGACTTGGAGAATGTCCGGGAGCGATACCAGGAGGGCATACAAATCCGTAAAATCGCACAATCCGTGCCCGATTGGATCGATCAAATCGGGGAATCGGAGCTTGGCGAACAATGGCCGACCGAACTGGCGGCGCTTAACAGGACAGCCCCGGTGGTTTTGCGCGTGAACTCGCTGAAAACGGATATTGTAACGGTGCGCGAGCTGCTTGGATACGACATTACCGAAGCCGTCCCCGGCGTACCCGAGGCGCTGGCATTGAAAAAACGCATGAATGTATCGGGTCTGGAAAGTTTCAAAAATGGCTTTTTTGAAGTACAGGATGCAGGTTCGCAGCTCATCGCGCCTTATCTCGACGTACACCCGGGCATGTCTGTGATCGATGCATGTGCGGGGGCGGGTGGAAAAAGCCTTCACCTGGCCGCATTGCTGGGTAATACCGGTTCGATCCTTTCCATGGATATCGAGCATTTTAAATTGCAGGAACTCGAACGCCGGGCGGTACGAAACGGCGTTACTAACCTGACAACCATGCACATTACCTCGGAGAAGATCATCGAAAGCCTTTCGGAAACTACCGACCGTTTGCTGCTCGACGTGCCGTGCTCGGGACTGGGGGTTTTAAGAAGAAACCCTGATAGCAAATGGAAGCTCAAACCGGAGTTCCTGGATAAGATCCGCAAAGTGCAAGCGCAGATCCTCGAAAACTATTCCAAAATGGTCAAGAAAGGAGGCAAAATGGTGTACGCCACGTGCAGTGTCCTGCCATCGGAGTCCGAGGAACAGGTACGCGCATTCGCAAAGCGCCACAAAGCCGATTGGAAGTTCGTTTCAGAACACCGCACATCACCTGCGCGCGATGGTTTCGACGGCTTTTACATGGCACTGCTCGAACGGAAATAATATTATAAAACAGGCTGGACGGCGAAATACCAGACCCAGGCAATCAGGAAGGCTTGCATCGGAATGCGGAACCAAAGATATTCGGATCCTTTGCACCGGAAGGCATGGTTTTTTCCTGATTGCGGGAAATCAACCAACGAGACCATGGACTTTCAAAGTCAATATGTATTTCCCGTCGCGGAGATGCCCGACGACCAGCCGCCCTCACCAAGCTACCCGGAAAAACCGAGGGAAACCGGCCCGCTGAACCCCACACCCGACGTGCCGGGCACCGACGCACCGGAGGTCAATACCGGTTCCAGGATCGACAAAGACGAGCCGGCAGAACCGACCGATGAGGACGAAGTGGGTGAGATAGAGTCTCAAAACCCCTGAGTGATAGAGAGGTTAAGTTGTCCCGCTGAACCGGTCCGCCGGGCCGCCGGGCGGTCGAAGCGCGGTATCGTACCTCGCTTCGACGAAGCGGGACATTACGCTTCGACCAACTTCTTGATCTCGACCAGGATCGGGTTCCAGCCCTCGCCGTTGTTGTAGGAATCCTGGTACCGGCGCTCGCCGTCAGCGACGGTGCTGTAATCTCCCTGGGTAACCTTCAAAAGTGTCTTTTCACCTTGGGGAATGAGGTCGTAGGTGACTTGAAGGTAGTTTTCGGAAACATCGTCGATGTTGGAATGCGGATCGATGGTCGTGTAGCGCAGGTACTTCTCCGGCTGAATGTCCAGTATTTCGCCTTTGACCCAGATAATCTCTTTCCCTTCGTGCTGGCCTTGCCAGAGCAGCTCGCTGCCTACATTCCAGTCGGAAAGCGCCTCACAGCCAAACATATACTGTTTCGTCTGTTCGGGATTCACAAGCGCGTTCCACACGCGGGGCACCGGCGCATCGATGGTGATTTCGTTTTGGATGATAAGTGGAGTTTGCATTTGTTTTGTTGTTTGGTGATTGATGTTGTTTTTGACCGCCGATTGCTTAGGGCGACTTTGTCGCTGACCATAGACCATTGACCATTGAAAGAACAAAATCGATGGTCGGCTCCATGGTCAATGATCGGCAGTCGATAGTCCCGCAGCAGCCCCGGACGACAATATTACGCCAACGCCGCCACCCCCGATTGCGTTTTACGGATTATTTCTAACCGAAAAGGGAGTGACGCCAAACTTCTTCTTGAATGCATTGTTGAAATGCTGGGGCGTGGCGTAGCCTAGCTGCGTCGATATTTCGGCGGCGGTCTGCTGGGTGTCGAGCAGGTATTGCTTTGCGAGTTGAAGGCGTTGGTCGGTGAGGTAGCCGAAAATGGTATTATTGAATGTTTCTTTAAAGCCTTTTTTGAGCTTGTATTCATTCAAACCTACATGATGGGCGATTTCGGAGAGGTTGGGCGGGCAATGAACGCGGTCGTTGATCAGGTCGCGGACGGCGATGATCTTCTCCTTGTCGGTTTTGGTCTTGATGAATGTCTCTGTTTTGCGCTCCGAAGCCTCGCACGCGTCCGCGCATAGCACGAGCAGCTCGATACTTTTGGAAAGCAGAAACAGTTTTTTCAGGCTTTCGGAATACTTACAATGGATAATCTGCTGAATTACCTGTTGAATCGGCGAGTCGATCGTTCCCCAGTTATCGGTTAGTATCGCGCTCTTGCCCAGAACGATAGCTTCCGAAAAGCGTTTCAGGGTATCGCTCGCATTTTGGGTGAACCGGATGAAAACATCTTTGGGGAACTGGATGCCGAATGTTTCGATTTCAAGCGTTTTGGCCTGAACCGTCATCTCAAATTCCCTGGAATATAGGATGTTGTGATGCCCACCGACGAGGTCGAACGTCTTTCCGAGCTGGTTGTAGGTAAACATATAATCGCCTTTCAGCCCGAAATGCATGCGTACCACGTCGGTATTGGCGCTTTTGGAATGAAAACCCGACAATTCCGTAAAGCGCGACACGGCATGGCCAAGCAAAATGTCGTCACATTGCCAGGTAACGCCGGTCATACGGCCTTTGTCGAAACTGCGGGTTTGCCTTTGCTCCATAGCTGATTATTTTTTACGGTTCGCGAGCCAGAGGATCGAGTTCACGAGGAACTGATTTTGCGCGTCGTTGTCAAAGGTAAACGATAATTCCTTGTTGGTTTTGTTCTCGTAATCGATATCGTTATGGCCCATATTCATGTAAAGCATTTTGTACTTTTTATTGGTCCAGGCAACGGGATAATAGCCGCTATGCCAGATTTCATGCTGCTTCGGCCCGGTACCCAGCGGGAAACTCGACGGGTCGATCGATAAAAGGATCTGAATATCAGGATTTTGGGTTAAATCTTTTTCCCAGCGGTACCATTCGTTGGGAGAAGCTTTAAAAGTGCTGCCCAAACCTTTGGTAGCAGGGCTTTTAGCATCTTCCACTTTTAAAATGGCAGAAGTAGGGCGCCAGGTGTTGCTTTTGTATTGCCCTGAGCCCAGGAATTGGTCGTGGTACCAGTCCCAGTTTTGCGGGTAGGCGGAGGGCGTCAATGCAAACGCGGCGAAATGGAAACCTATCCAGCCGCCACCGTTTTCCATATACTTCTGAAATGCGGCGCGTTGATCCGGCGTTTCCGGGCGTGTATCGAGGAAGAGCACGACCTGGTATTTCGATAGGAACTCGGCATTGAGGTTGTCCCAATTGCTGGTCGAATCGTAGGTAAAACCATTCTTTTCGCCCAATGCAGGCAATCGCTTGTGCGCTTCACCGACAAAACTGATGTGCGCCCGGTCGTTTTTGCCGGTAAAAAAGGCGACTACTTTGAATTTGGCTTTCTGCTGGGCGAAAGCGGGATAAACGGAGAACATCATGCCGAGCATGACGGAGAGGACAGCCATCGGCTTTCCGAATGCATACATCATTTGATAAGGGGTTAGGTATGAGGATTAAATTGTGCCAAATATAAACGGTAAAATGCGTACGTCGTTCCGCCGCTAATTTTAGTTTTGAAAACCGTGAATATCCGCTTTATTTGCCGTTTCCAATTCCATTAGTAAATATGAACTACACCCTTATTGCACAACAGGCGGGCGTCAGCGACAAGCAGGCGAGAAACACCATCGCGTTATTCGAGGAAGGCGCTACGGTGCCGTTTATCGCGCGGTACCGCAAAGAAGCGACCGGCGGGCTCGACGAGGTCCAGATCGGGAGCGTCAAAGAGGCCTGGCAGAAACAACAGGAAGTCGAGAAGCGCCGGGAGGCTATTTTGAAGAGTATCGAAGAGCAAGGCAAACTCACACCCGAGCTTAAAAAGAAGATCGAGGGCGTGTTTTCCATGACCGAACTGGAAGACCTTTATCTTCCCTATAAACAAAAAAGAAAAACCCGCGCGACTATCGCCATCGAAAAAGGCCTGGAACCCCTTGCCAAGCTGATTTTCGAGGGTAAGGAGCGTGATCCGGAAGGCAAGGCGGCGACATTCCTGAACGACCAGGTGGCGAATGCGGGTGACGCATTGCAGGGCGCAAGGGATATTATCGCCGAATGGATCAACGAAAACCAGGATGCGCGGACGAAAGTGAGGTATACATTCCAGCGGGGCGCCATTATCACTTCGAAGGTCAAGAAGAAAAAAGAGGAAGAAGGCGCCAAATACCGTGATTATTTCGAGTTTTCGGAGCCTTTGGCTAAAATACCTTCGCACAGGCTGCTAGCATTGCGCAGGGGCGAGGAAGAGGGGATTCTGAGCGTCGATATTTCGCCCGACGAGGACACGGCGCTCGAACAGCTGGACAGGTTGTTCATGTTTGGCACGGAAGCGTGCAAGGACCAGCTCGAAATCGCTATTGCCGACAGCTATAAGCGGTTGTTGAAGCCGTCGATCGAAACGGAATTTGCCAATTTATCCAAAGGCAAAGCGGACGTTGCCGCGATCCAGGTTTTTACCGAGAACCTTCGCCAGCTTTTACTGGCTTCTCCGCTGGGCCAGAAAACGGTGCTCGCCATTGACCCCGGTTACCGCACGGGCTGTAAAGTAGTCGTGCTCGACGGTCAGGGAAACCTCGTTGCGGACCACGTCATTTACCCGTTCGATAAGCCATCGGATGCAGGCGCGCGGTTGAGCGAGCTGATCCGGAAGTTTAAGGTAGAAGCGATTGCAGTAGGGAACGGCACCGCGGGACGGGAGACGGAGGATTTTGTAAAGAAGCTGCTGGAAGGCTGGGGGCAGTCGGCGGAGATTGGACTGTTCATGGTGAGCGAGCAAGGCGCGTCCATTTACTCGGCTTCCGACGTCGCGCGCGAGGAGTTTCCGGATAAGGACGTTACGGTTCGTGGTTCAATATCGATCGGCCGCCGGCTGATGGACCCGCTGGCCGAACTTGTGAAAATCGATCCGAAGTCGATCGGCGTGGGGCAATATCAGCACGATGTAGACCAGAATTCATTGCGAAATGCTTTGGACGTAGTCGTGGAAAGCTGCGTGAATTCCGTAGGCGTAAATCTCAACACGTCGAGCAAGCATTTGTTGCGGTATGTATCGGGCCTTGGACCGGCTTTGGCGCAAAATATCGTGGATTTTCGGGCTAAAAACGGGAATTTCAAATCGAGGCAGCAATTATTGAAAGTTCCGCGCCTTGGGGCGAAGGCATTCGAACAGGCTGCCGGCTTTTTGCGCATTGAAAGCGGGGTTAACCCATTGGATAACAGTGCCGTACACCCGGAGCGTTACGATTTGGTGGAGCAAATGGCGAAGGATGCAGGCGCTACGGTCAAAGATCTGATGCAAAAACCTGATTTGAGAAGGCAGATCAAAATTGAAAAGTACGTTTCGGCCTCAGTTGGCTTGCCGACTTTGAAAGACATTCTGGCCGAGCTTGAAAAACCTTCGCGCGACCCGCGTGCGGAGATGAAAAAGTTCGAGTTCGATAGCTCGGTACGGAAGCCGGAAGATTTGAAAGTCGGTATGATACTCCCGGGGATCGTGACGAACATCACCGCATTCGGGGCGTTCGTCGACGTCGGCGTGAAGCAGGACGGCCTCGTCCACGTTTCGCAAATGGCCGACAAATTTGTGAAGGACCCGAACGAAGTGGTAAAGTTACAGCAACACGTTACCGTGAAAGTGACGGAAGTTGACCTCTCCCGGAAGCGCATCGCATTATCGATGAAACTATGAAAAGTACAAAACCCGTTCCGTCCGGCGGAACGGGTTTTGTATTTGGAATACATTAAAGGACGTGCAGCCTTTCCTCCTCCACAACCCTTTTCAGATCGTGCAGCACGTTCATCCAGTTGCCCTCCGCTTTCACGACGGCTTCATCATCTTCGAGGTTGTCCTGCGTAACAACGAGCGTCGTATGTTCGTGGTAATCGGATAGATGGAAGGTCACATGCGTATAATTATCCTCAAAATCCTCAGTGCCCGACAGCGGACTCCAGAAGGAATAGCTAAGTTCACGTTCTGGCGTGATCCTCAGGATTTCACCTTTATCGACATAGTGCTGGCCCTGCCATTCACCTTCGAAGGTAATCGGACTTCCGATTTCGAAATCAGAGCGCATTTCGGTGCCGTGGAAATACTTTTTGACGAGTTCAGGCTCTACCAATGCCTTCCAAACCGCAGAAGGGCTTGCATGGATAGAAATGGTTGTGGTTGCAAGCTGTTTTCTGTTCATATTATTCGGAGTTAGTACTATGAAAAATGCTGAGAAAACTATGCCAGGAATGGCCGGCGACGAGTGTGTGTAGCGGATTTTAATCGCAGGTTACACGATGAACGTATATTAATCCAAATGAGTTGACATGCGAGAGCTATATTTCCAACAATGGTTACCCATCAGTCTGGACGAAGCCTGGACTTTCTTTTCCAACCCTTCCAATTTGAAGGAAATCACCCCCGAACACATGGGGTTCGTGGTAACGTCGTCCCGGCACGGCGATAAGATGTACGCCGGGCAGCTTATCCGGTATGTTGTGAACCACTATTCGGTATACCGCTGAAATGGTGTACTGAAATTACACATGTGGTTGACAGACAATATTTTATAGATGAGCAGCGCTTCGGTCCATACGCATTCTGGCACCACCAGCACCACTTTGCCGAGCAAAACGGCGGGGTACTGATGGAAGATATCCTGCATTATAAAGTGCCGTTTGGCTTTCTGGGGAATGTGGTAGACCGGATGATCGTGAACCGGGAGGTTAATTCGATTTTTGCCTACCGCAGGAAAGTTATTGGCGAACGTTTCGGGACTTAGAAGTTGTACTGGACGCGGGCCGTGAAAACATCGTCGGACACGTCGCTTTCGTAACCCGCCAGCGCCGAGTTCTCGTTTCGCACGAATTCATAATAGAATACGAATTTTAGCGACTCGTTGGCCATATAAACATACCCCATACCCAGGGTGTTGTAACGAAGGTCGGCCTTGCCGAACCCGTTATCAGCCGAGATTTGCTTGCCGGAAACTTTCGTATTCGGGTCGTACCAGTCGTATTTCATCACAAACTGGTGATCGAGGCTGCCGAGGTGTTGCAGGAAATAGAAATAGGCACCGTCGAAACTGCGGCTGTAAAGCGGATCTTTGACGCCATTGTTAACCGGGTAAGTGCCGGGCGTTTCGCTCGTGCCGAAAGTGGCCGTTTGCTGACCTTTAATGTATTCCGCCCGGAACTCGGTTTCGCCCTTGCGGTTGGGAAACGACAGCTGGAAATCCGCGCCTGCGTAGTTGCGTGGCCTTGTTTTGTGCAGGTTCGCCGCCGAAGAGTCACGCACAGCCTGGTATTCTCCGCCGCGATGTTCTGTTTTATAAAGGATGTCGGATTGACTCACAATGCCGCCCGCATAGCCTGATATGGCCGCGCCCAATGTGGCATTGCCCAGTCTGCGGATTTTGGTGGGTTTGAGGCTGAACCTGCTGATCACATCTTTATGGCTGTCGTAATCCATCGGCCCCGACATTCCCTGGCCGTTGAAAACCCCCACGTCGAATTTAAGTTTCTGGTGCCACTCCTGTGTTTTGCGGCTGGTAACGGTAAGCATTACACCGATGTCGCGTTCGGTTTTCATCAGGATCTGCGACATGCGCCCGCGCTCGGGCGTTTCGCGGTTGGCCGATGAAAGGTTTACCTCATGCCCGAACGGCCGCGCGAACATCCCGGTCGTCAATGCGAAAATCTTGAACTTGTTTTCGTAAAACCGGCCCCAAAAGTCGCGGATGGCCACGCCTCGCTCGGTACCGTCGAACTGGAATACGAAGTAGGAAGTCGGATCGTCGTTTTTGTTCAGGTGCGCGTAGTCCACACGTAAGCGCCCGCGCCGGAGCATAAAACGGTTATTGGAAAGGCCGGAGAAATTGCCGCCTGCGTAAGTCTCGGCACCTTCTTTGGAAATGATCTGGAATTGCGGTTGAATGTAGCCGCTGATTCTCACGCGGTTATAACGCTCGTAAATGGAAAGCATACCTTTTCCCATCTGGTTTGTGGTATCCACAAGGTCCATAAGGAAGCGCTGGGCAAAAAGGTCTGAATGGCTTAAAAGTATAAAAAGTAATAATAGGCCGGCAACACGGAACTTCATCAGGTTAAATAATTGGTGGCTGTAAATCGGGCTACAAAGAACCTGATTTTCCCTTAATTATTTGAGCCAGATCGGATAGTTTTTCTTCCCAATGCCGTTTCATCGCGTCGCGGTCGGCTGCCCTGGGAAGCTTTTCATGGTGAAAACTAATCACGCTTTTTCCGGCACTTTTGCTCTTGCTACCGGTTACGCGCACTTGCAAGGTTGAGTTATAACGCCAGTATTCCGGCTTCCAGGCCATCCTGAAATGCGAGCCCGGCTCGAAGACGGTAATCGTGCCGATAATACCGTCCCGGGTTGAGAATGATTCGGCGGCGCCTATGCGGCCGTCTGCGAGCGCGCCGAGCCAGGTAGACAGCCCTTCTTCTGAGGCGATCAGTTCCCAGGCTTTCTTAGCCGAGACTGGGAATGTTCTGGAAACACCCACCTCGTAGCCGGACAGGAGCTCCCCCAGCTGCCGTTGACCGGTTGCTTCGCGGTACCCCAGGGCAATTTTCTGGCGGTACCACGTGCTCTCCACATGATCTGTCAGCAATGTCACGATGTCCTTATGAGTCCTTCCGTCGGATTTGAGGTTGTCGAGCCATTCAATCCATTCCGCCCAATCGCGTCCGGTTTTCTCCTTTAATGTACTTGACGACAGCTTGGCAAGCTGATCCGATGATGATAATGTATTGTTTGCAGCCATGGTTTCAACAGATTTTACGAATGCAAAATAACTCAAAAATCGATCTTATTGCGTGAGACGACGGCTTGACGGTCGGGTAGGGGCGAAAAATGAGTAGTGGTAGATCCGATGATGGCAACCGGCCAGGACTATTTATTTTACGGTTTAAGTATCTGTAAATCAGTGGTTATTTTTGGTAAATGTATTATACTTTAAATACATTTCATATTAAAATAAATATCGAAAGTATTTAATGATTGATAAGTATAACACCTTAAAAGTATAGAAAGTAATAAAAGTCATTTACTTTTTTTAAATATGATATGCTGAAAAAGGAGTGTACTATGTTGAAAATAATAAGATATGATAAGGAAAAAAAGGTAGATACTTTACATTAGTATGATAAGTATATACCTTTTGATAATATTAGCGGATTATCAACTTATAATATGAAATTATACTTTTAGTACTTAAAATATATTTAAATAGTATTATAAGTTTAATACTGTAAATACAAACAGTAAGATACTGCCTGTTTATAAGTATTTTACTAATAAGCAGCTGTAAAACGCTTCCGGATGAAGTTGCCTTGCTCGATTTCGTCGACGATCGCGACGGCGGTATCTTCTACGGACAACCTGCTGTGGTGGTGCTCATCGAACACTGGAGCGTCTAGCGCGGTGCGGTACTGGCCTGTCCGCTCGCCCGGATGCGCAGGGGACATCTCGATCGCCGGACTTAGAAAAGTCCAATCGAGTTCTGTTTCGGTTTTCAGGATATTGAGGTAATCGCGTGCTGCTGTGGCGCCGGGTTTGTAAGCTTCGGGGAAGTTGGGCGTGTCCACCAATTGAAGGCCCGGTTTGATTTCCAGGCTGCCCGCGCCGCCGACCGTCAGGAAGCGTTTCACGCCTGCCTGCTTCACACCCGCCTGAATGGCTTTCGCGCCGGCGATGAAATCATTGTAAATATTAGGGTTGGTCCAGCCCGCATTGAACGTGCTGATCACAGCGTCATGGCCGGCTACGGCCGCGGCAACTTCGTCCGCATTCGCTACATCGGCTGCTTTTGCGGTGACGAGGTCGTTGCTGGTGTCGATTTTGTCGGTATTGCGGGCAATGGCGGTAACCTGGTGGCCGCGCGAAACGAGTTCTGTCAAAACATGGGTGCCTACAAATCCGGTGGCGCCGATCAATGCAATTTTCATAAGTATTTGTTTTTGAGATGGATATTTAAATCTGAAATAATAAATGTTACAGTTTTGAGTAAAAAAATCAGTCGAATTTTTTACAAAACTCCGACAGCGATACTTTTCCCAGACTGGCGAGCAAAGTCTTTTCCGCATCGTCGTAAAGGCTATCGAGGTGGTCGTTGATCATCCGTCCGACCGGACAGGCCGGGTTAGGGGAGTTGATACCTTTTCCAAGCAAATCCTTCTGTTTTACAGCCTCATATACTTCCGACATGAAAATCTGATCCGCAGGTTTCGCCAGTCGGCTCCCGCCCGATTTTCCCTCCTTACTAAGCACCAGGCCGCGTTCGCGGAGATTACCCAGCTCTTTCCTGACGAGTACGGGATTAATATTAATGCTACCCGCCAGATACTCGGACGACTTCCATTCGTCCTCCGAGAAGGTTAATAGCGTGAGAATGTGTACGGAAATGGCAAAACGGCCGCTGTTCATACTGTAACTTTTATTATTACAGTACAAAGGTGCGACACTTTTTTGTGAGATACAAGTTTTTTCGATTAGGAAGTCACGAAGGAATGCCATCGCGCCATTTTTGATCGGGCGTAGGAGACCCCGACGGGGTCTTACAAGACTTTCGGTATATGCTTGCTATAAACAGGATGCCGCTCCGCGGCTAATGTTGATCGACAGGGGTAATGGGACGTTGTGCAGATGCCGGAGGCATTCCCTGTTTGTTGCAACACCCGGCGATGTATACGACAAAAGGCCCCAGCGGGGCCTCCTGTCGTTGCAATGCGCTCTTCTTTGCTTCCCTCTAAATTCCCTGGCCGAACGCCGGGTTATTCTTGTCAAACCACAACCGCTGGCTGTTCAGAGTAGCCGCGGTACGGTCGTTAGGCGTAAATCCTTGCTCTGTCTGCGCTTTCAGCCAGTTGGCATTGTTGGTGCCGAGTGGCGGCTCGTCGACCCAGTAGCGGCGCGGAATGGCCTCGTTAAACACGTCCCGGGGGTAATAGGCCGAGTTGTTTTTGGGATAACCTGTCCTGCGCACGAACGTGAATGCTTCCGTTGGCAGGCGCATGAAGTTCAGGTATTCCTGGATGTAAATGCGTTCGAGGTTGTTGGTACCGTTCAGTTTTACCTGCGGTAATGCGAGGTAAGCGGCAATCTCGGCGTCAGCATTGGCCGATAATCCGGTTGTGGAAAGGGCGGCCTGGGCAATGGAATTCATCGTCCGCATAGACGACGCGATGCCCTTTTTGTACCAATCTTCTGCCGTACCGGTGATTTTCGTGCCGGTTCCGTAGCCTTTCTGGATCAGTTCGGCAATGTAGAAGCAGCCTTCTGCGCTGGTGATCATGTAATCGTGGAAGGTGCCTTTACCGCCGTTGCGGGTGGGTGCGAAGAATACCTTGTTGATCGTCGACATCACCACGTACTTGTTGCTGCCCGCATTGAGCGGGTTTTTGTAGTATTGCGCGACGGTCGGATTAGTCGTCCAGTCCGCCGGGCCGCCCTGGAACCGGATCTGCGGATCTTTCGGGTCGATAAATGCGGGCAATGCCTGGTTATATTTTTTGAGTGAATCCAATGCATTGGCAGTCAGATCATTCGGGCTGAAATAGATCGCCAGGCGCGGGTCTTTGGTCTGTTTCAGGAACGTCATGATCGACTTCGTGGCGAAACGCGTGCTCCGGTAATCGACATCGCCACCCACCGGGCCCCAGTCGGGATCGAGATAGGCGAACTGGTCGGCATCCTCGACGATCGGCCCGATCGCATTGTCGGCCACTTCTTTGTAGATCTGCTGCGTTCTGGCCTTATCCTGACCTTCGTAGCGAAGCGCAATCCGCAATTTGAGGGTATTGGCCGCTTTCACCCATTTCGCCCAGTCGCTATGGTAAATGATATCCGCATTGCCGAAGCCTTCCTGGTTCTCCGGACTGGCGCTCAATGCGGTGATCGCTTCGTTCAATTCGGTCAGCCAGGTATCGTAGAGCGTCTTCTGTGTATCGTATTCCGGCGTGTAATTCTGCTCGTCGCGGGCCTTAATAGCCTGAGTGTAAGGTATAGATCCGTTCATGTCCGTCACGCGCAGCCCGTGCAGTACGCCCACGATGTACGTGGCCGCACGCATGTTCCGGAAGCGGTCTTTATCCGATTTCATGTCGATCTGCTTGCGGATTTCCACCAGGTTAGGCAGAATATTGGAATAGTAAGCCGAATAGCGCGAGTTGATATTCGTCGAAAGCTCGTATGGATCGGTCGTCAGGTGCTGCGAAAAGCGCAGGAGCTGTTCGAGGTTTTCCCAGATCCATTCGGTGCCCTGGTACGATTCGAGGCTGTTGAGCGAATGGGTAAAAAGGAACTTGGGATCGGGGTTGAGCACAATGGCCGGGTCGGTATTGATGTCGCCGAAATCCTTTTCGCAGGAAGTCGCCCACAGGAGGCCGATGGCAAGAACGGTACCGGCGGCGCATTTGGTTAATATATTTTTCATTGGAAGTTTCATTTTAAAATGTCTGAACTGGAACCGGTTACATCAGAATGCGGCGCGAAGCGTAATGCCCAACGCCCGGGTCATCGGCGGTATAAAACCGACTTCTTTCTGTACTGCGGTGCTGTTCGAGAAATTCGATGCCGGATTGAAGTTCAGGGGTAATGTGTTGTACAGGTAAAGCAAATCGCGGCCTACGAGGTTGATCGACAGTGCATTGAGCTTGATTTTCTCGCAAAGCGACTGCGGGAACTGGTAGCTGAGCGAAACCTGGCGCAGTGAAATCCACGAGTTTTCGGAAATCCAGTAATCGCCCACCGCGGTCGAGAAGGAACCGTAGCGGTAATTGTATTGTGGCAAATGCGTTGGTTCGACGAGCCCGTTTTCGTAGGCTTCCTTGAAGGTCATACCGCCGACGTTGACATTCGAGCCATCGGGCTGTGTGATGGTTTGTCCGGCTGCAAAAACGCCTTCGGGCAGGATGCCGTCGTCATAGGATTTGCCGTCAAACTTGCTCGTGAATGCGATCCCGCCATGGTCCGCGTCGCGGCCTTGCAGGGTGTTTTTGAAAACGCCGGTATGGGTTCCGTAGCGCAGCGAGGTAATGATCATATCCCCGCCGATTTTGGCATCGAACAACACATTGAGCGATAATCTTTTGTAGGTGAATGTGTTATCCCATCCGCCACGGAATTTGGCATTGATATCCCCGACATCCTTCCATTCGTTGCTGCGAGCCGGAAATGCCGCGCGCGCATCGCCGCGCCACGAGAGGATCGGTAACCCATTGCGCGGGTCGTTGGCATCGGTGCCCTGGAAGCGTGCCGCCGCAATTTTGGTGCGGATCACGCCGTAAGTACCGCCTACTTTGGCATAAGGGATCAGGTCGTTGCCGCCGCCGGATTCGTCTGCCAATGCATAATATTCACGGTCGCCGTATAACTCGATGATCTTGTTTCGGTTACGGGAGAAAGTAACCGTGCTGTTCCAGGTGAAAGAGCCGACTTTGATCGGCGTCGCGTCGAGCGCGATTTCGATACCGGTGTTCTGGATGTTGCCCGCATTGATCAGAATGCTGTTCACACCAGTCTCGATGGCTGCCGAAATAGGGATCGGCTGGTTGCGCGAGTTGTCGCGGTACACCGAAAGATCGAGTCCCAACCGGTTGTTCAGCACCTTCACTTCCAAACCAATTTCCTTGGCGATCTTCCGCAGCGGCTTGATATTCGTTTGCAGGGTCGATTGCGCGCTGAATGTCGACAACGCCTGGTCGCCGAAGCCCCCGGCATTGGTATAACCGCCGAATTTGAAGCCCGGGTTAAGCAGGAATGGTTCGATATCCCCACCCAATGCCGCCAGGTTTCCCCTTAACTTTCCATAAGTTAGCCAGTTGGGCAATGACGAGTGGAATGATTGGGTAAAAATCCAGGACAAGCTCGCCGAAGGATAATTGTAAAAATTGTTTCCCGAACCGTTCGAATACGTCAATGCCGACGACCAGTCGCCGCGCCAGGTAGTTTGCAGGAAAAGTTGCTCACGCCAGGCGAAATCGGCGCTGGCGTACAGCGACTTATACGACCGGCGTGTTTTGATACCGCCTTCCGATTTTTGGGATTGTACGGAGTTGGCCAGGAAGAAATTGCCGGGATAAGAAAGCCCGCCTACCGTTTCCGCATTGTTGAACGACAGGCTGTATTGTTGCGATTCTCCGCCGACGTAACCGTTGAAATCGAGGTCTTTGGTAATGGTTTTATTGAAAATCGCGAGCCACTTCATGAAATTCGTCTGCTTCGTCGAATGCCCGAGCGCGTAACGCCCGCCCGTGAAGTTGATGCCCTGGCCGAGTTCCTTGATTTCGCTTTTGGTGTACAGGTTGTTGAAATTGCCTTCGATCTGCAATTTGAGCCAGTCGGTAACGGTAGCGGTGAGGGCAAGGCGCCCGCGTACCATTTGCTCGCGCTGGCTGTAATCGTTTTCGAACATATTGAACCAGTAATCGGCGCCGGGGACGAAGTTCGGCTCGTTTACGTCGCTCACATTGCGCAGGCCGCCCTTGTAACCCAGGTAGTTCGCACGCTGCATCCAGTAGTTGGTATTGTAGTTGCGCGGGAAAATCCAGATGTAATTATTGAGCGAAAGCGACGGCGGGTTGGTGCCTTCCGTGGTGGTGTAATCGGCGGTTACGTCGGCTACGAGGAATTTGTTCAGGTTTTGCGTCGCGCGCAGGTTGAATGCATTCTTGTCGAGGTTGTTTTTAAAATTGATACCCCGGCTATCGACCCGGTTGTAGGAGAACCTGAATGTCGAGCGTTCGTTTCCGCCATCGATCGCCACGTTCGTCAGGCTGCCTTTGCCGGTCTGGAATGCGTCGAGATAGTTGTTCGGATAGGCCTGGTAGGTCGTCATTTTGCCGTCATAATCCACTACTTGCTGATTAGCGAAGCGCGGGCCCCAGTTTTCGAGTTCGCGGTTCACCTGGCGGTCGATGTACGGCTGGCCCTGCGCATTGGTAGGGAATACCTTGGTGGTCCAGCTTTCGTCGGGTTTATAATTCGGGTCGCGGGTGTCGGTGAAGAAAGCACCCACGGTGCCGCCGCCGTACTCGTTCTGAAAATCGGGGCCGCGGTAGGGTTTCTGCATATTGAAAGTCTGCGAAACGCTTACGCCGAGGCCTTTGCGCTGGGCACCTTTTTTGGTGGTGATCAGAATGACCCCGTTGATGGCCCGCGTGCCGTACAATGCCGCCGCGGCAGAACCTTTGAGCACCGAAACGCTCTCGAAATCCTCCATATTGAGGTTTTTGAGCGAGTTCCCGAAGTCGCGCGGACCGCTGCTGCCGTCGTACACATCGTTGTCGAGGATCACGCCGTCGACGACGAAAATGGGCTGGTTGTTGACACCGAGCGTAGAGTTGCCTCTGATCAGAATTTTGGTATTACCCATCAACCCGCCCGCGCCCTGGTCGATCTGCACGCCGGGAATGCGGCCCTGCAATGCGCTGATAGGGCTCAGCTCGTTGGTAGCGGCCATTTTGGCACCGGCAATCTCCGAAACCGTGTAGCCGAGTTGTTTTTTCTCACGTTTAACGCCCAACGCAGTCACCACTACTTCATTAAGCTGCTGGTTATCTTCTTTCAGGACGACATTGATCACGCTTTGGTTATTGACCTGTACTTCCTGCTTTTCAAAGCCGACGAACGAGAATACGAGCGTTCCGCCGGAGGGGGCGTTGATCGCATATTCGCCCGTGGCATTGGACGTAGTGCCGTTATTGGTGCCTTTTACGAGGACGGATATGCCGACGAGCGCCGAGTTGTCGGAGGCGGAAGTGACGGCGCCGGTCACCCTGACATTCTGGGCATGAACCGAGAGACTACTTCCGAGGATCAGGCACAGCAGGTGTAATAAGTACGCGCTGTGCAGAAGGTACATTTTCTTCATAGAAACTAGATTTTGAGGTACGAGCAGTGATTTTAATTGTGTAGAAAAAGGTGCATTAGTTGATAGAATTACTGGGCTTAAAGTACAGGATAAATTAATAAGATTTTTTATTAATATAGGGATATTTTTTTATCTTTTTAAAAGACGTGGCAATTCGAGAAGCGTTGCATGCTGGTGCGGATACTTATGAAGTAGGGAATGTTAGGTACTTAATTTAAGTACAAACAATACAGTTTATATTAAAAGTATTATACTTATTATTAATATAAGATGTATTTTACATTTTATAATTTATAATTATATAGTATTAATATTTTGTATTAAAAGTATAATATTTTATAAACTAATAATTCATACTACACGTATGATTAGCTAACTTCATTTAAAACAAATATCCCTTAACATTCATATTAAATGTCAAGGGATATTTGTTTGATTAATAGCTATTTAAGAACTGTGAGTCCGCCTTTGTAGGTGCGTTTGGTGTATTGAACGACGAAGTAGTAGTAGCCACCGGAGATCTTGTCGGGGCACCAGTTGTCGGGTCTAACCCTGGAATAGTAGACTTGCTTACCCCACCGGTTGAACACGGTGATGTCCTTGAAGTAGTCGTTGCAGTTGTCGATAGGTAGTTCGTCGAATACCAGGCAGTCGTTCTTGCCGTCGCCATTGGGTGTGATCACATTCGGGAATTCGGGGAAGGGAGTCGCGCCATTGTCTTTGATCGTAACCTTCACCGTCGTGGTGTCGGTGGCGGCGGCGCAGCTTTTGTCCTGGGTCACGAAGTCGACCATGAAGGTTTGTTCGGCCTGGCCGTTGAGTACGGAGCATTCGGGGTTCCAGGCGTAAGGTGAGGTGACCGATTTTATGCCCGTTTTCGCCTCGAAAATCATTCCGGCCCCCTTCATGTCAAACCCGCGTCCGGCGGCCGTCAGAACGATCATATTCGTGTCGGGGTCGGACGCCAGCACATCGAACGTAATGCCCGGCGAAGTACCAATCTGGTACGTGATCTCCTGAACGGGCAATGAGGTTTTCACTGCCGGTGGCCGGTTGGGCGATTCGTCGACGATGAAATATACCGGTTTCGAAACGGGCATCGGGTTGCCTTCGCAGCGCATATCTTCCACTTTGAAATCCACGGCAAGCGTGTCGCCCTTTTTGGCATTGCATGGCGGTATCCAGGTAAACTTTTGCTGCACGTTGGCCTGGCCCGTGGCGGGTTTGAAATCCATACCCATGTCGGTCATATTGAAATCCTGGCCGCGGCCCGACAGCGCCAGATTATCCTTGTCGGGATCTTTCCCATACACATCGAAAGTCACAGGCACGCCCGCGGTCACGTGTACGTAGTCGCCCGGGAGCGAGGTGGTAACGGTAGGGGCATTATTGCCGCTGTTTTCGCGGCGAATGTAAATGTTGAGCGTGTCGGTGAGCGGGAATGGACAGCTGCCATCTTGGGCGACGAGCTGGATTTTGATCGGTCGGTTATCGTATGTCACGAAACATTCTTCGAGGCAAATCTGGAATTTGAGCGTATCGTTGGGTACCCGTGTCGTGAATTGGGCGGGAAGTACAGTGAAATAGTCCTTCGAATTGTTGACTGCTTTGCCATCGACCGCAACTATCTGGTTTACCGTCGGGTCGGTTACCAGTACTTCGAAGCAGTTCGGGTCATCCTTTTTAACTGTTATGATCTCGTTTTCAGTGTAATAGGTATTCCTGCCTTTGGGTTTGAACAATAATTTCGGCGGATCCATTTTCGGACAGTCGACCACTTTGAGTTGAAAATCACGCGTAAGCATCCCGATTTTCACGCCATTCCGGTACTCCTCGACTTGCACGGCAAATACGTACAAGCCCACCGAGCCGGCTGTGACGGACAGCATTCCGGTCGATTTGTTCACTTTCAGCGGATCAGGTCCGGGGATCATATTGTTAACCGAAACACCGTCTATCCATGTCAGGCGCGGGTAGTTGGACGAGCCGCGGGCCGGTGCGCTCGGGTTGGCCTTGTCGGCATAGCCTTGCATGGGCGTGATGAGCGAATATACGAGGCTGTCGCCGTCGGCATCGGTACCACCGAAATTGAACAAAAACGGCGAATTTACACAGGCATAATCCCCCTTGATCTCCGGAAAAACCGGTGAGGAGTTCTTGAAATTGGCGTTATTCTTGAAAAGCGGCGGGAATTCGAGGTAGAAGAGACTGCCCGCGTCGCCGGGTGCCTGGATGTTCGTGATCGTCCCGTTACGGCAGCACCGGTCCCATACCATATAATAGCCCTGTGCGTCGGCAAAATCCGTCGGCGTGAGGTGCACGGCGGAGCCGTAAGTGATCTGCCAGGTCTGCAATGTAGAGATTCCGCAGAGCGGGTTTGCGTAGTTGACCGATTTTCGTTCTATTTTTGGGGCTTCAAGGGTGCCAATAAGCACATTGTCGCGCTTTCTGAATACATAAATCGTGACAAACGGATCTTCTGCGCCGGGATTACCATTGAGGGCATCGAAATACATCGTGAGGCCCATGTTATAGTTGTAGTAACTGTCCTGGTTTTGCGTGATGAAGAGCTGCCCGCCGACAATATGCGTAGCACTGGCTTCGCAAATGGCAAACAGCATCAGAATAAATAAGATGAACCGTTTTTTCATGGAATGATGCGGCAGTAAAATTGATCCGATAGGATATTGGGATTAGTAATTAAAACAGGAAATAATGTCTAAGAGTAACAAGTACGAATACGTTGAAATTACCGATTTTGCGGCAGAAGGCAAATGTATATTTAAATCGGAAGATGGCGTAATCTTTGTAGAAGGTAATGTGGCTCCCGGTGACATCGTCGATCTTCAGGTCGTTCGTACGAAGAAGAAATTGAAGGAGGCGATCGTTACCAAAATCCATTCACAATCGGCTTTACGTACGGAACCCTATTGCGAGCATTTCGGGGTTTGCGGGGGCTGTAAATGGCAGCATATCAGCTACGAACATCAGCTCAGGTTCAAAAGGCAGCAGGTAGTGGATCATTTCGAAAGGATAGGAAAGATCAGGACTGTTGAGATAAACGAGATTCTCGCTGCCCCTAAGACTGAATATTACCGTAATAAGTTGGAATTCACTTTCTCGAACTGGCGCTGGCTCACGAAGGAACAGCTCGTTTCAGGACTGCCATTTACCAAGACAGCACTGGGCTTTCACGTGCCGAAGCGTTTCGACAAGATATTCACGGTAGATCACTGCCACCTCCAACCGGACCCCTCGAATGCGATCCGGAACTCGTTGCACCATTTTTCGGAGGAAAAAGGGTATCCTTATTACGACGTACGTTTTAATGTAGGCGTGATGCGCAACGTGATCATCCGTACAGCCAATTCTGGCGACGTGATGGTGATCGTGCAATTTGGAGCGCAAAACGACGAAATTATCGCGGAAGTGATGGAATTTTTGGATAAAAATCATCCGGAAATTACCTCATTGAATTACATCGTGAACCTGAAAGGAAACGATTCCTACCAGGACCAGGACGTGATCCATTACGCAGGCGAGAAGGTGATCCGCGAAACGATGGAGGACCTGACATTCCTCGTGGGGCCGAAATCGTTCTACCAGACCAACTCGGAGCAGGCTTACAAGCTGTTCAGCGTGGCACGCGACTACGCGCAGCTGACTGGCTCGGAATCGGTATATGACCTTTACACGGGAACCGGTACCATCGCGAACTTCGTAGCCCGCAGCGCGAAGAAAGTGGTAGGTGTGGAGTACGTCGAAGCAGCCGTACAAGATGCCCGCATTAACTCCGAATTGAACGGCATTACCAATACATCTTTCTTCGCGGGCGACATGCGCGCGATCATGAACGAAAGTTTCCTGCACACGCACGGCCGCCCCGACGTGATCATTACCGACCCACCACGCGCCGGAATGGATGTACCCGTAGTTGAAACGATCCTCAAAGCTGCCCCCGACCGCGTCGTGTACGTGAGTTGCAACACAGCCACGCAGGCGCGCGACCTGGCATTAATGGCCGAAGATTATGAAGTGACGCGCGTGCAGCCGGTTGATATGTTCCCGAACACGCATCATGTTGAAAACGTCGCGTTGCTGGTGAGGCGTGGTTAAGGGGAAATGGTCAGGGGTGGTCAAGTTTCTAGTTGGGAAATGGTCAGGGTTGGTCAGGTGTGGTCAAGTTTCTAGTTGGGAAATGGTTAGGGTTGGTCAGGTGTGGTCAAGTTTCTAGTTGGGCGTAGTCTGGGACTACGTCCGAGCGTCACGCGGTCTCTGACCGCACCATCACGCAAAGCCGGTCGGAGACCGGCACACACTCGGACGCAGTCATAGACTACGCCCAACTTTTACGTATATCCTACGATCACAACATCTCCTAACTTTTACGTATATCCTACGATCACAACATCTCCTAACTTTTATGTATATCCTACGATCACAACATCTCCCAATTTTTACGTAAACCCGCCAATCACAACATCTGACCAAAAATGACAACACCTCACTATAAATGACAAAAGAAAGGCCGGAATGAGCGATCATTTCCGGCCTTTCATATATTGTTCAAATCAATAGCGTATCAAAAAGGAGGCTCGCTGTCGGGCCCTTTGTAATCGAAGTTGCTCAGGTCGTTGGCACGGCTGCGGAGGGTTCCGCCCATGGGTGGCGCGGTTGGTTTGGCCTGGCTTTCGAAGGAAGATATCGGGTTCGAGGTCTGGATAGGGCGGTCGATCGAGAATGGGGCAGGGGTGAAGCCTGAATCGAGGTCGGCAAATTTGGTGTATTTACCAATAAAGCGGAGCTGGATGGTATCAAGCGAACCTGCACGGTTTTTAGCCAGAATTACTTCACCCACACCCGCTACCGAGTTACCTGCTTCGTCTTCGGTAATACCATAATATTCAGGTCGGTACAGGAATATTACCATATCGGCATCTTGCTCGATAGACCCGGATTCCCTCAAATCGGAGAGCTGCGGGCGTTTTTCACCGCCACGCGTTTCCACGGCGCGGCTGAGCTGCGACAGGGCGATTACCGGTACATCGAGTTCTTTTGCCAGGTTTTTTAACGATCGTGAGATCATCGCAATTTCCTGTTCGCGGTTACCCGGGCTCTTGCCGCCCGTATCGCCGGTCATGAGCTGCAAGTAGTCGATTACGATCATCTGAATGTCGTGCTGCGCTTTCAAACGGCGGCATTTGGCCCGAAGTTCGAGGACCGAAAGGGCAGGGGTGTCGTCAATATAAATGGGGGCATTGGTCAGCCGGTGAATGCGGTGGTGCAGCTGCTCCCATTCGTGCGGTGCTAGGCTTCCTTTACGGATTTTTTCACTATCGATCTCAGCCTCAGCGGAAATCAGACGATTGACGAGCTGTACCGACGACATCTCCAGAGAGAATATCGCCACAGGAATATTGAAATCCACCGCCGCATTCCGGAGCGAGGAAACGACGAATGCCGTTTTACCCATACCGGGACGTGCCGCGAGGATCATCAATTCCGTTTTCTGCCAGCCGGAAGTCAGCCTGTCGAGGGCGCTGAAACCGGATGGTACGCCGGTAAGACCGTCCTTGTTATTTTTTTTCTGATCGAGTTCGGCCAGGGCCTGGCGCATGAGCGCGCCCATATCGGCGTAGTTTTTCTTGATATTGGATTCCGAAATCGCGAAGAGCGACTGTTCTGTTTTGTCCAGAAGACGGAAAACGTCGGTCGTATCTTCGTAAGCCTCGCGCTGGATTTCGGAGGATACTTTGATCAGCTCCCTTTTAATGTAGGCCTGCGAAATAATGCGGGCATGGAATTCGATGTTGGCCGCGGAGTTGACCTTGCTGGTCAGCTCCATAATGTACGACGCCCCGCCGACGAGTTCGAGCTCACCGGTACTGCGTAACTTGGCGGTAACCGTGAGCATATCGATCGGCTCCGAATCTGCGAAGAGGGTGACGATCGCGCTGTAAATGCGGACGTGAGACTCCTTGTAAAAACTATCCGGACGGAGAATATCCGCCACTGCCGTGAGGGCATCTTTTTCGATCATCAGGGCACCCAAAACCGCCTCTTCCAGGTCGATGGCCTGAGGTGGTAATTTGCTGAAATTCTGATCGTTGGATGGCGTTCTCGGAGCGAATGCCCGCTTGGTACCGTTGCCGGTTTTGGAGCCGCTCCTGGGGTAGTTATTTGATGCCTTTTCGTTTTCCATGTTAAGACAAAGTTAATCATTGGAGGCCTTCAACGAAAGCGACGGCGGGGAGTTTGGCGTATTAAATTTTTTTCTGCCACACGACATTTTTGTGCGTGTCTGATAATGAAAGACTTGGTCGGAAAACACTTATTTTTTGACTTCGTATTTGGCAGATTAATTGTTTTTTCGACGATTATGTTTTACAAATGTTGGTTATTATTACTAAATTTTACAAACAATAGACAAACATTAAACACTGATTCATTTGCTGGAAAAAATCATCACACTCGAAGACGTATCCATGGTCGATTTTCTCGGGATCCACAACTCGAATATCAAGGAAGTCGCCGCAGCTTTCCCCGAAAGTAAAATCATTTCACGCGGAAACGAGATCCGCATCCAGGGGACTGCCCCCGAAATTATCCGAATCACAGATGTAATCGACTCACTTCTGGCCCATTACCAGAAGTATGGAAAAATAACGAACGACAACGTCAAGGGGTA
Source organism: Dyadobacter sp. SG02 (assembly GCF_900109045.1). Taxonomy (GTDB): domain Bacteria; phylum Bacteroidota; class Bacteroidia; order Cytophagales; family Spirosomataceae; genus Dyadobacter. The sequence goes on along the minus strand of NZ_FNYL01000014.1, from coordinate 198,937 downwards.
CCTGAACGGGATCTCGAAAATGCCCGTAGCTACGGGCGAGGACGACGATGACGTGATCCTCTACGGTAACAAGGGCCTTGTCGTAAAAGCCAAAACAACGAACCAGAAGTTGCTGGTAGAACAAGCCGGTAAATTCGACCTGGTGTTTGCGATCGGTCCGGCCGGTACGGGTAAAACCTACACCGCCGTTGCCATTGCAGTTAGGGCATTGAAAAACAAGGAAGTACGGAAAATTATCATTACCCGCCCGGCGGTAGAAGCAGGCGAGAACCTCGGCTTTTTGCCCGGCGACCTGAAAGAAAAAATCGATCCCTACCTGCGCCCGATTTATGACGCGCTGGATGATATGATCGCGCCGGAAAAACTGAAACTGTACCTGGAAAGCCGGGTAATCGAAATTGCGCCGCTCGCATACATGCGTGGGCGTACGCTGAACAACGCATTCATCCTGCTCGACGAGGCACAAAATACCACGCCGATGCAAATGAAGATGTTCCTGACCCGGATGGGCCCGAGCTCGAAAGCGATCATCACCGGCGATAAGTCGCAGATCGACCTTCCGAAAAACCTGAAATCGGGTCTGATCGATTCGTTAACGGTTTTGAAGGGTATTAAGGGCATTAGTTTCGTGGAACTGGATGGTTCGGACGTTGTAAGGCACCGTTTGGTGAAGGACATTCTTGCTGCCTATGAAAAATCGGAGAAATAGCCTGCTGCTGGCTGGCCTGTTGCTGGTTTCTGCGCTCGGAAGGGCGCAGGATTCAGCCGTTACGCGATGCGCGAGCACGGAACGGGATTCCGTGCGGCTCCTGAAAAACCCGTCGCTACGGAATCTGCGGATGCACTCGGAAGAGGCAATCCAGAACTACGTGCGGTCGATCAGGGGTGCACGCACGGGCGCGAGCGAGACGGTTACAATACCGGTTGTGGTGCACGTGGTGCACAACCGTGCCGACAATGTAATCGGCGGAGCGGGCAACGGCAACATTTCCGACGCGCAGGTCCAGAGCCAGATCGATGTGCTGAACGAAGATTACGGCAATACATCCGGCTATAAAGGCTATTATACCGATTCACTGGGTGTCGACACAGGCATCCGTTTCAAACTGGTTTCGGTGGTACGGACCTACAATGCGACCTCTCAATTCAGTCCCATTACCGATGCCGATGACCTGGCCGATATTTCACCAGCCTGGTTTACAAATCGTTACCTGAATATCTGGGTCACGCGGCTGAACGACCGGTACCTGGGAACGTCGCAATTTCCCGTGGTAACCGAGCTCAACGACCGCACCGCGGGCCTTGCTACCGCCGAAAACGGAGAAATCGACGCATTGACGGACGGTGTGATTATCGATTTCCGCTATTTTGGCCGTAATTCCGATGCGATTACCAGCCGTATTTACAATCTGGGCCGCACTACCACCCACGAAGTAGGCCACTGGCTGGGTCTTATCCACATTTGGGGCGACGCTACCTGCGGCACGGATTACTGCGAGGATACGCCGCGGGCCAATACCAAGAACGAGACAACCGACATTACGTGCTCCCCGGTATACTCGCTATGCAGCGGGACAGTAACGACGCGTAATATGATTGAAAACTACATGGATTATTCGCCGGACGTCTGTATGAGTGTGTTCACGAACGACCAGAAGGAACGGATGCATGCCGTGCTGGCCCTAAGCCCGAGACGCGCGAAAATGGTAGAGTACTCCCGGCTTTCCACCAGCGAACTTGTGGTTGAAATTTACCCTAATCCGGTACGTGAAACCTTGACAACCAATGTGTTTACCCCGAATTTTGAGAATTATACCGTCTCCGTTTACAATCAGAAAGGCCAGAAAGTGACGGAAGATGCCGTCAACCGTACTTATCTCAACGTTAAAAACTTTCCCAGTGGTTTGTACTATTACAAGGTAACAACCCCTGCCAAGACAATCACGAAACGTTTTGTTGTACGATAAACATACATGCTTTCACGCGCTCCGTTTGTCAGCGTAGTATTATTCCTTGCAACCGGCATATTGGCGGGCGACGCATTGCGTACGACCGTGGGTATGCCGGTTGTTTTTGTATTAATAGCAGGGGGGCTTGCGACGGCCGGATGCGCGCTCCTGTATCGGTTTGGTCATCAAACGGGCTTTTCGATCGGGCTGGCGATCTGGATGTTCCTGCTGGGAGCTGGTATTAAAATGCGGGTTGAGGTGGAAAAAGACAAGCAGCTCGTCTTACTGCATACATTGAAATACACCTCTTATACTGCCAGGGTTACGACAATACCTGAAAAACGAAGCAACTCCATTCGTTTTGAAGTTAATACCGAACAATTCGGTAACGGAAATCACTGGACTGACTATCCGGCGAGAGCTTTGATCTATCTGCCGGATAGCCTTTCCGCCGTCCCGCAACCGGGCGACGTGCTCATCATCCATGGCCGGTTAGAGCCGCCCGCTCCGCCACAAAACCCCGGACAGTTCGACTATTCCCAGTATTTGCGCAATAAGGGCATTCTCGTGACTGCATTTGTGAACACGGGTTCTTACAAGTTGCTTTCCACTCATTCGAAAGCAAAACCTTCTTACTGGCCCGAAAGTGTGTCACAATGGGCGGAAGGCCGTTTTCGCGCGCACATTAGCGATCCGGACGCGTTCGCGCTCGTGAAGGCGATGTTGCTTGGGCGCCGCGACGATCTCGCACAGGAGCAGGTAGGCGACTATGTGATTTCCGGCGCCGTGCATATTCTTTCGGTTTCCGGAATGCATGTGGCCATTATTTTTCTGGCCATTGGAGCGGCTTTTGGCTGGTTGAAACGTTGGTGTTCAGGGAAATGGATCTACCTGCTGCTGATGGCCGTGTTGCTGGGTTTTTACGCGCTGGTTACCGGATTGCCGCCTTCTGTACAGCGTGCCGCATTGATGTGCATGGTGCTGGTAATTGCGGAAGTGGCTGAACGAAAGCATTATCCAATGAATACACTGGCGTTCTCGGCACTTATCATTCTGCTGGTGGACCCCTGCGCGCTTTATGATGTCGGTTTTCAACTGTCCTACCTTGCAATGGCGGGCATTTTCCTGTTCTACGAATCGATTTACGGCATTTTTAAACCTGGCAATCGCTTTATGAGGTTTGTCTGGCAGGTAAGTGCGTTGGCATTTGCGGCGCAGATTGCCACATTTCCGCTTAGTCTTTTCTACTTCCATCAGTTCCCGACGTATTTCTGGCTCGTCAATCCGCTCGTGGTCGCGTTTACGAATATCCTCCTGCCGGCGGCACTGGTATTGTTGCTCGTCAGTCTTTTGGGGATTTCATGGCTGGCCTGGCTGGCAGGCGAGATAGTGACATTTTCGGCGCGGCTTACAGACTGGTCGGCTTCAATTCCGCGAGCATTGCCGGGGTATTTACTGGAAAACCTGCATTTGAATTTAATGGAAGTGGTTTTGCTTTATGGCACCATGTTTCTTGTCTGGTATGCGCTTTATTCACGCTCGCTGGGTTACTTGAAATTAGCGGCTGTTTGTATACTTTTCTTTGTAACTGTTTCAATTACAAATACTTTAAATTCCTATTCAACCACCGGGCCTGTGCGTTTTCAGGTTCCGAAGCACGTGGTACTGGGTTTCAAATCGGGGAATGCGCTTTACCTTTTGAGCGATAAAGCGTTTGCGGCCGATTCCCGCGCATTTGATTTTAATATAAAGAATTATGCGGTAGATAATGAAATTCAGCACATTATCCACGTAACGGCACCTTAGGATTATTGAACCGAATAGAGTGCTTCGATCTGTCCGGCGATTTTCTTGTCCCAGGCGGCCTGGGCGCCTGCATTCAGCCCGTGGCCGGTTTCGCCGTCGTACTGTTCCTGGTCGCGATTCATTTCGCGGAAGGCTTCGAGAAACTGATATTGAATTTCACTGTCATAATCTTCAATGGTCAATTCGGCCTTTCTGAGCCGTTCTTTAAACTTTTCGACCACCAGCCTCGTAATGTCGAAATGAATCTGTTCATGGCGCAATGTGCCCGCATTACGCGATTCCGGCCGTCCCCATGACATGCTTTTAACCATGAATATTTTCAAACCGATTTCGACTACCAGGTCCTCGTCCTTCGGGTAGGAGCGCCCCTCGTAGCCAAAACTGGTAAATACCGCCGCCGCGTACCGGCTGCCGGGTTTGCCGCTCCTTACTTTGAAATCGTCCCAGATCAGTGGTCGTTTGGGAGTGTAAAAAACAGTGTCCTCCGAAGCGGTATTGTTGATTTCCTTGAATGTCAGCACCAGATTGCGCGCGAGTGCCGGCGTTTTGCCCGCATTGGCAGTCATCCATTTTTGGAAATGGCCTAATGCTTGATCGACAAGCTGTTTGATCAATTTGTCATGCGTAAATGCAGTTTCGGGGCGCGTATAGTTAGCCGCCGTTTGGTAACCGGTAAGCTCCACCGGCTGCATGTCCCGGTACCATTTGAATCGGAGATTCAGTCTTACCTCACCGGTGACCCTGTTCGGCCCGACGCGTTTTTCGTTGACAGACAGCTCTTTAATCGTAATATAAAGCGGCAAATACGCCTGCTCTTTCTTGGGCGCGAGGTAGGACCAATAGCTGAACAGTTCACTTTCGGCCCTGCCGGGCAATACCGCCGGGATTTCCTTCCCTAATGCGATCACTTTGCCTAGGGAAGCACCGGGCTGAGGACGCTGGTCTTCGACGTTTTGAATGAAGAATTTATAGGATTTAAAAAGGCCTGCGGGATCTTTCGAAAGGGTAACAACCGACCTGTCCTGCTGTGCGAAAAGCGGGTTAAAGAACATGGTCAGGAAAAATAGTAGCGCAATGCTTTTGGTCATACTTTTCAAACTGCGTTGAATCCAGCCGTCATTTCCCTAAGTTTGTACCCTGAATTTTGGATTGAAAAGAGAATGACAATACCTACAACGAATTTGCGGCCGGAATTTGATGACATTTACATGGACCTGGCAAAAAATCTTGCCAAGCGTTCGCATTGTATAAAAGCGCAGGTCGGAGCGGTGCTAACGAAGGATACACGGATTATTTCGATCGGATACAACGGCCCTCCCGCGGGCACGCACAACTGTGATGAAGAATTTCCGGGGGTAGGTTGCCCCAGGGATGCGAAAGGGAGCTGTTCGCTCGCATTGCACGCCGAGCAGAATGCCATTCTTTTCGCCGTTAAAAACGGTTCAAATATTGAAGGATCGACGCTTTTCGTCACGCTCGCACCCTGTATCGCCTGCGCGAGGGTGATCTACACGATGAAGATTAAAAAAGTGATTTTCCTGCATTCGTATGCCGCCTATAAAGGAATCGCGGTGGAAGAGGGGGTGGAGTTTTTGAGGCGGTTTGGGGTGGAGGTGGAGCAATACCGTAGCGGTATTAATGAGTGAATGAGTGAATGAATTTTGAGATTATTCACTCATCCACTCATTCAAAATTCACTCATTAATGATGATGAACGCCCCCCGTCCCATGCACATGCCCATGATCGAGCTCCTCACGCGTTGCGGCGCGTACGCTCAGGATTTTGCCTGAAAAATGCATTTCCTTGCCTGCGAGCGGGTGGTTGAAGTTCATGATCACGACCTCGTCCTGTATTTCGACGATCTGGCCGTGGAGCCTTTCGCCGTCTTCGTTGGTCATCGGGATGATGTTACCTACTTGCAGCAGTTCGTTCTGATCCACTTCGCTGTTCTGGAAAACCGATTTGGGCAGATCTACGACCGCTTCTTCATCATATTCTCCATAACCTTCTTCTGGGGCGACCGTAAAATCAAAGGTATCGCCCGCGGATAGGCCCTGGATCTGATTTTCGAAGCCTTCGGGCAAGCCGCTGATGCCGTGGATAAAGTACATCGGGTCGTTTTCGCTGACCACTTCTACTACGTCCGTCTCGCCTTCGGAGTCCGGAATGCTGAGGCTATATGTGAGTGCGACGACGCTATTTTTTTCGACTTTCATTTGCTAGTTTGATTAAAATAATGGTTGTTGTACAAGAATTGTTCCATCGAAGAGTCCTGGAACAAACGTACGGGAATTTTGTCAAAATGTCATTTAGATGAATTTTTTAGCGCATATTTTGCTGTCTGGGGAGAACGAAGGGGTGATGATGGGCAACTATGTCGGTGACTTCATTAAGGGGCGTTTAAGCGATGAAAAAACGGCTGGCTGGAACCGCGATTACGTGATCGGACTGAAACTGCACCGTTTTATCGATTCCTTTACGGACACGCATCCCGAAGTGTCGGACGCCAAAGATGTTGCGGCCCTTACACAGGGAAAACTGGCGGGAATTGTGATGGACATTTACTTTGATTACTTCCTTGCCAAAAACTTCGAAAATTATCATAAAGAGCCGCTCTTTATATATGCCCACCGGATGTATTCGGTTATCGAACGGAACAGCCATTTTATCCCTGAAACAATGGTGCCCATGGTGCGCTCGATGATCCGCCAGGATTGGCTCACGACGTACGCGACGCTCGACGGTATCGATACCACATTTAAAAGGCTTTCGCGGCGCGCCGAGTTTCTGGCGCCTATCTCCACGGCTGTGAGCGATTTGCAGGCGAACGAGGAGTTTTATTACACCAAGTTCCTTTCTTTTTTTCCGGAATTACGTCGGCAGGCTGGTCAATTTATCGCTGAAAACGCGGCATAAGTCGCCGCGGAACGGTAAATTTGATGTCCGACCACATTCAGGTCCCAATCTGCAAATCCATGGCACAAACACCCGATATTATCCTTAAAGAACTCAGAAGCAAGAAGTTTCGTCCGTTGTATTTTCTGCACGGCGATGAACCCTATTACATCGATTCCATTGCCGAAGAGCTTGAAAATAAAGTAGTTCCGGAATCGGAGCGGGGGTTTAACCAGTTTGTGCTCTACGGAAAAGATACCGATGTGGCGGGAGTGCTTAGTTACGCACGCCGCTTCCCGTTCATGGCCGAACGGCAGCTCGTGCTCGTAAAAGAGGCGCACCGGTTGAACGGCATCGAACAAAAGGAACAGCAACAGCGCCTGGAAGATTATGCATTGAACCCTGTACCAAGCACGGTGCTGGTATTTTGCTACCACGCCAATGCCGACGAACGGAAATCGTACCTGAAAGCCTGTAATGCAAATGGGGTAGTGGTGCAATCCAAGAAAATGTATGACAACAAGCTGCCCGATTGGGTAGCCTCATTTTGTCAGCATGAGGGCGTGAAAATCAGCCCGAAAGCGGTGCAAATGCTGGTCGACAACATTGGTAATGACCTGAAACGACTATCAAACGAGATCCGCAAAATCATGGTGAACCTTCGCGTGGACGAGGGGATCGATGCAGCTACGATCGAGAAGTTTGTCGGGATCAGCAAGGAGTATAATGTTTTTGAGTTTCAGAAAGCGCTAATGCACCGCGATGTGCTGAAAGCGAACCAGATAGCCGCCTTTTTCGCTTCCAATTCCAAAGACAACCCGCTGGCGCCGGTGCTGATCATCCTGTTTGGATTTTTCTCCAAACTCCTCCTCACACACGCCGCGCGCGACAAATCCGAGAAAGGACTGGCCGTGGAGCTGGGCGTCAATCCCTATTTCGTTAAAGATTATCTGCTGGCCGCCCGTAATTATCCAATGGGCAAGGTCGCCAACATTATCCATTACCTGCGTGAATGCGACGGGCGCTTGAAAGGGCTAGACGGCACGAGTACTTCCGAAGGGGAGCTGCTGCGGGAACTGGTTTTCAAGATTGTACATTGACTATGAGTGAATGAGTGAATGAGTGAATGAGTGAATGAGTGAATAGTCCGCTATTCGGTCATTCAATCATTCACTCATTCAAAATTATAAGAAACATGCATCAGCAAACTATTCTAATTCCAACGCCTCCGCTTTTCAGTTTCCCGGAATGCCTTTGGTTTTTGAACCGCAATTATGACGATTGTCTGCATTTCGTGACTGAAAATGCTGTTTTCAAGGCCATAGCTACGCCTTATGGCGATGTACTTTTTCGGGTAAGCGAGCAGGGCAATTTTCTTAAAATCGATGTGCTGGATGGCGTTTCGAGCCCAGCGTGCAATGATTATCTGATGGCGTACGTGAACGAATGGTTCGATATGGGTCGTGACCTTACGCCATTTTATACACATTTGAAGCGGGACAGCCGGCTGGCGTATATGGTGGAAGACTTCGCCGGATTGCGACTGATGGGTATTTCCGATATGTTCGAAGCGCTTTGCTGGTCGATTATCGGGCAGCAGATCAACCTCACATTTGCCTATAAAATGAAACGGCGCATGGTAGAGCGCTACGGCCGGCATATCGAATGGGAAAACCAGGTATTCCATATTTTTCCCGAACCGGCGGTGCTGGCTAATGCGGAAATAGCAGTGTTGCGGGAAATGCAGTTTTCTCAGAAAAAGGCCGAGTACGTGATCGGGGTTGCCCGCGCATTTGCGGACGGTACGCTGAGCCGTTCGAAAATTGATGCGTTACCGGATTTTGAGGCGCGGCAGAAGGCATTAATTGCCCACAAGGGCATTGGCGTATGGACGGCTAATTATGTGCTCATGAAGTCGTTTCGCGCGCCAGAGGGTATTCCGCACGGGGATGTCGGCTTGTTGAATGCGCTCGTTGGTCATGGTATCATCGCCGAGCGTGGTGAAAAGGACACAATCGAAGCGTTTTTTCGTGATTACGCAGGCTGGGAGACCTACGTTACTTTCTATTTGTGGAGAAGTCTGGCCGTAAAGCCGCTAGTCTGACTTCCATTTAACGTAAGCCTCGCGCATGCAGTGCCCGCACGGGCGGTACCCGTGTACGAGCGCGTCCCGCTCGCTTGTGAAGAATACCCGGTTGCTGCGTTTCATTCGCTTTCCTGAGCCACAGGATAATTGCCCGTAGATTTTCAGTTTACGATTCCCGGCGACGGCGATTTCGCCGGTATCGATCATTTCTTTCAGTTTCCGGCTTGTCGCGAAGGTATCCGGGCCTATTTCTTCGTGCCTGATCATGCCAATATGATTAAATGCAAATGCATTGATTTTCAGCTTAATGCATCATGGAAAATAATGCCCAGCGTGTATCGCCGGCCGTCATGTACCTCGCTCACGCCGTGTTTCATATTGACGCGATAATATCCTTTGCTGCCTTTTACGGGCCTGAAATTGGTCGTAAAGAGCAGTGCATCGCCTCGCCGGGGCTTCAAAACGATGGCCTTCGATTGGGCGCGCGGGATTTGCTCGGTCATGACGAACTCTCCGCCCGTATAGTCCTCACCGGGTTCGTTCAGAAATAAAACCATTTGAATGGGAAAGAAAAGCTCGCCGTAGAGATCTTGATGGAGTGTATTATGGCCGCCCTGGCCGTATTGGAGGATAAGTACCGTCGGTTTTCTTTGCCCCTGGGCCTGGCAGCGTTCCTGAAATTCTTCGAAATCAGCCGGATAGGGCTGTTCTTTGTTCAGCACTTGCATCCATTGATTGGCTACCGGCACCAATTTGGGAAACACGCTTTCTCGCAGCCGTTGGATAATCGTTGGCAACGGGTAAGCGAAATATTTGTACTCGCCCAGCCCAAACCGGTAGCGTTCCATGACAATCGTCTTGCGGTAATGCGCAGGATTACTGTATTCCGCGATCAGGCTCTCGCATTCTTCTGCATTCAGGACCTGATTAATTTGCGCATAGCCCCGCTGGTGAAGGTTTTCACGAATGGACGGCCAGTCGAGGTTTTCGATGTTGATCATAGCAAGTGGTATTTTGATTTGTTTAAACCAAAATTACCCCGCGGCTACGCTTGCTGAAACCTGATTCTTGCGTAGTTAATGAGTTAATGAGTGAATGAGTGAATGAATTACCGAATGATTGAATGACTGAATGACCGAATGACCGAATGATTGAATGACCAAATATTTTATTCACTCATTCAATCATTCGGTCATTCACTCATTCAATCATTCGGTCATTCACTCATTCAAAATTAAGTCATTCACTCATTCAAAATTCAAAACCTAAGCCGAAAGCACGGTCTCATCCTTCCGTTCGCCAATCTGCTGGCGCCACATGGCGTAGTAGAGGCCTTTTTCTTCCAGCAATGCCTGGTGACTGCCGGTTTCGACAATACTACCTTTTTCGAGGACATAAATGCGGTCGGCGTACATGATGGTCGAAAGTCGGTGGGCGATCATGACGGTAATGTGCTGACGCTGGTCGGTAATGTCGCGGATGGTGTTCGATATTTCTTCTTCGGTGAGTGAGTCCAGGGCGGAAGTGGCTTCGTCGAAAATGATCAGGTGCGGGTTACGCAGGAGCGCGCGGGCAATGGAGAGGCGCTGGCGCTCGCCGCCTGATAATTTCAAACCGCCTTCACCGATCACCGTGTCGATACCGTTCTCGGCGCGGGCGAGCAGGTTATAGCAAGCCGCTTTCATGAGGACGTCGCTGATCATCTCGTCGGTCGCTTCCGGATTTACGAATAGCAGGTTTTCTTTAATAGTACCCGAAAAAAGTTGCGTATCCTGCGTTACAAAGCCTATTTTATGCCTGATCTCGTCAAAATCGATTTCTTTGCCATTCACATTATTGTAAAAAACGGAACCCTCGATCGGCTGGTACAGCCCTACGAGCAGCTTCACCAAAGTAGTTTTGCCGGAACCCGACGGGCCGACGAATGCAATCGTTTCCCCTCGTTTTACATTAAACGAAATGTCTTCCAGAGCCGGGCGCTTTGCAGACTGATGCTGAAACTTCACATGGTCGAACTGTAAGTCCTTAATATCGGTAATGATTTCAGGATTAGCGGGTTTGTGTTCTACCGGGCGGGCGAGCAATGTCTGCAAGTTGTTCAAAGAAGCCTCGGCTTCGCGGTAGGAGAGGATGACATTGCCCAGTTCCTGCAATGGTCCGAATATGAAGAAGGAGTAGAACTGCATCATCATCATTTGCCCCACGGTAATCTTATCCCGGAATACGAAAAACAGCAATGCGAACATCACGCATTGTTGTAGAAAATTGACGAACGTTCCCTGAATGAAACTTACCGAACGGATGCTTTTAACCTTTTTCAGTTCCAGTTGCAGGATTTTGTAGGTAGTCGTATTGAGCCGACCGATTTCCTGTTGCGTTAATCCAAGGCTCTTCACCAGCTCGATATTACGTAAAGACTCGGTAGTAGAACCGGCCAATGCAGTGGTTTCTTTCACGATATTCTTCTGGATCGTCTTGATCTTCCGGCTCAAAACGCTTGTCAGAAACGCCAGGATGACCGAGCCGACGAGGTATATCAGCGGCAGCCACGGACTGAGCCTGAATGCGACCACCACCACAAATACGATACCTACCGAAGTGAAAAACAGTACATTGACGAAATTCAGAATGAACTTCTCACAATCGGCCCGGACTTTCAGAAGGACCGAGAGTGTTTCCCCCGAGCGCTGGTCTTCAAAATCCTGGAACGGGAGCCGCAATGCGTGCCGGAGGCCGTCCGTATAGAGCGCAGCGCCAAATTTCTGGATCACTACGTTCACCAGGTAGTCCTGGAATGCCTTGGCAATGCGGGAAACCATCGCTACGCCGATAATCATCAGCAGGCCCATTGATATACCTTTCAAAAATTCGTTGTCGAGCCCTTTTGTGCGGAACTCCGCGGCCTTGTTGGCGTACGGGTCGATCAGGAAGTTACCGAGGATGTAAGGGTTGAGCAGAGAAAATACCTGATTGATAGCGGCCATAACGAGGGCCAGGAGTATAAGGGCCTTGTACCTGCTCAGGTATTGGATTAGTAATTTCATACAGTTGTGATGTGAATCGGTGGTGTTACCAATTACTGTAAACCCAAACAGACGGAATTTAATTCTCGAGAAGGCACAAAATGGCGGAAATAAAAAAAGACATCCGGGAGGGATGTCTTCAGCAATGTAGCGGGGAGCAGGATCGAACTGCCGACCTTAGGGTTATGAATCCTACGCTCTAACCATCTGAGCTACCCCGCCGTCGTATTGTGGTGCAAAAGTATGTTAAAGAATATTACGATGCAACCCGTTTGCCCATTTTTAGCGTAAATTTCGCATATTTTTGAAACAACAATTTTAAATTTACACGCATTTATTGTCGATTTATGTTATATTACAACTTTTAAATCAGCACATAAGGCAAGCACTAACGAGGCGGTCCTTTAATTTCAGCACATATGGAAAAATATAAATTTGTTACCGAATTTGAATTGCGTTCCTCTCCTAAAGTTCTCTTTCCATATATTTCCACGCCCTCGGGACTGCAACAATGGTTTGCCGAGAGGGTCACTGTGCTGCCCGATCACCGCTTCGATTTCCAATGGGACGGCGACAGCCATATTGCCCGGCAGACGGGGCTGAGGATTAATAAAGCAGTTCGTTTCGATTTTGAGGACACCAGTGACGATGGCCTTGATAACAACCATCTGGAACTAAAATTAGAAGTTAGCGAGTTAACCCAGACAACCTTTTTGCGCGTGATCGACTACTCTTCGAATCGAGACAAGGACGAGCTTCATTCATTGTGGGAAGGATTTATTGATAATTTAAGAGAAATAGTAGGTAGTTGATGAAAAAGCTGGACAAGCTTATTTTGACGTCCTTTTGGGGACCTTTTGTAATTACAATGTCGGTCGTGGTGTTCGTCTTCCTGATGCGGATTATGATCTTTTACATAGATGACTTCGTGTCGAAGGACCTGAATGTCACGGACTATGCACAGCTATTCTTCTTTTTTAGCCTCATTACGGTACCTACGGCATTGCCGCTCGCGATGCTGCTTTCCTCGCTGATGGCATTCGGGAACCTGGGCGAATTCTTTGAGCTCACAGCGATCAAAAGTGCCGGTATTTCTGTCGTCCGCGCGATGTTGCCGATGTTTGTCGTCGCCGTCGGGATCAGCATCTTCTCCTTTTATTTTAACGACCGCGTGTCGCCCTGGGCTAACCTGAAAGGGTATAGTTTGCTGTACGATATTAAAACTACCAAGGCCACATTGAAGATCAAAGAGGGGATTTTTTACAATGACCTGCCGGGATACAGTATTAAAGTGGATGAAAAGCTCGAAAACGGCAAGATGATCGGCATGGTGATCTATAAGCACAACAGCCGTTCGTACGAGTTGGGAAATACCGAAATCATCCTGGCCGACTCGGGGAGGATGTATGCTATTAACGACAACCGTTACCTGGTGATCGAGCTGTACAACGGTACCCGGTATACCGACGAGCAGGGTTCGGGCAGCTCGCGGCCTGTGTACATTTCATCCCCCACCGGTACGCAGACGCCCTATTCCAATTTCAACCGCCAATCGTTCAATCATTACCGCCTTACGGAAAGTCTTTCGTCGTTTGGTATGAAGCGTACCGACGAGGGGCAGTTCAAATACCACGAGTTTATGAAGAACATCAGCGATCTGACGGCCACCGCGGATTCGCTGCGCACTTCTTACCAGGAAACGAAGAAAAACCTTGTTTCCGGCAGTCAGCAATATTATTCCTATAACTACCGCGAAGGGACGGACAAAACGCTCAAGAGCGGCAAATGGATCGACTCGCTGCTGACCAGGCCGGTTTCCGATAGTTTGAAAAAGGATATCCTGATGAATACCAGGGCGGCATCGAACGGCATGCTGAGCTACATCAAATCGCAGCAGGAATATCTGCAAAGCAAATTGAAGGATGCGAGTAAATACGAGCTGGAAAGGCACCACAAATTCACACAGGCACTTTCCTGCCTGATCATGTTCCTGATAGGCGCGCCACTGGGGGCCATCATCAAGAAAGGCGGTTTCGGGGTGCCGGTCCTGGTTTCGATCCTTTTCTTTATCCTGTTGTATGTATTGACCAACCAAGGAGATAAATGGGTGAAGGAAGGGCTGGTAGCCGTGCCCGTGGGCGCGTGGATGGCGAATACCATTCTGTTTGCGGCGGGTATGTACTTTATCGATCGTGCACGCAGCGATTCGCGGTTGTTCGACAAGGACGTTTACCAAATGTTTTACAAAAGAATTAAGTCGAAATGGGCAAGTAGATTCGGGAAAACGGAGCTTATGACTCATAATTAATTTAAATTATTTTAAAAACCGGTTTAAAAAGCCTACTTTTGCAACTTTATTTGCGGCAAGGTGCCGTAATTACTACATATCACTTTAATCTGTTGTTACAATCATGTATTTAACCGCGGAAAAGAAGAGCGAGATCTTCGAATCGAAAGGTTTTAAAAAGGAGAGCGGTGACACCGGCTCTGCTGAATCACAAATTGCTTTATTTACGTACCGTATCAATTATCTGAACGAGCACCTCAAAACGCACAAGAAAGATAATGATACACGTCTGGGCCTCCTCAAAATGGTAGGAAAGCGCAGAAGATTGTTGGATTATCTTTACAAAAAAGACATCAATCGCTACCGTGCGATCATCGCCGAATTGAACATACGTAAGTAATTTTAAATCAGGGAACTTTACATATGTGAAAGTTCCCTGATTTTTTGCGGAAAAAACAAGAACTTACCGGAACGTCAGAATGGCGTTTCACAGCTACAAAAATCAAATATTCTATGCTCTTTAATATAGTTACGAAGACTATAACCTTACCGGACGGCAGGGAAATCACAATTGAAACAGGAAAATTAGCCAAGCAAGCCGATGGATCGGTGGTAGTGAGAATGGGTAACACGATGCTACTCGCTACGGTTGTTGCTAACAAGGATATTAAGGAAGGTCTCGACTTCCTGCCATTGTCGGTTGATTACCAGGAAAAATTCGCATCTGCGGGACGTATTCCGGGAAGCTTCCAGCGCCGCGAGGGCAAGTTGTCGGATCACGAAGTATTGACGAGCCGCCTTGTGGACCGCGTTCTGCGCCCACTTTTCCCTGAGGAATACCATGCGGAAGTACAAGTAAACATTCTTTTGATTTCTGCCGACGCGGAAGCATTGCCGGATGCACTCGCTGCATTGGCTGCATCGGCTGCATTGGCGGCATCGGATATTCCTTTCGGCGGACCGGTTTCAGAAGTTCGCGTTGCGAAAATCGATGGCGAATATGTGATTAACCCGGGAACAACTGCATTGGCAAATGCAACACTTGACCTGATGGTAGGTGCGACGTATAATGACATCGCCATGGTGGAAGGTGAAATGAGCGAAGTATCGGAAGAGGAAGTGATCGAGGCGCTTAAAATAGCACACGCAGTTATCAAGGACCAATGTGCTGCATTGAAGGAATTCGAAGCGGCAGTGGGTAAAACTGAAAAAAGAGAATACGTAGGCGATCCTGCTGACGAGGTGCTTGAAGCACGTCTGCGCGAGTTTGCTTATGGTAAGATATATGCGGTAACGCAATTGGGCTCTACCAACAAAACCGTAAGAAAAGACGGTTTCAAAGCTGTTTGGGAAGAATTCAAAACAACTATTACGGAAGAAGAGAAGCCGGAATTCAACGAAGGACTCGCGAAGCGCTATTTCAATGACCTGGTTTGGGAAGCATCACGCCGCCTGGTACTGGATGAAAGAACGCGTCTTGACGGCCGTCGTCTGGACGAAGTAAGGCAAATTGCTTCGGAAGTTGATTTTCTTCCTAACGCACACGGTTCTGCGCTGTTCACGCGTGGAGAGACACAATCGCTGACTACCGTGACGCTTGGTACCAAGCAGGACGAGCAGATCATCGACACCCCATTGAAATACGGTTACAGCAAATTCCTTTTGCACTATAACTTCCCGGGTTTCTCAACCGGAGAAGTGAAGCCTAACCGCGGTCCTGGCCGTCGTGAGGTTGGTCACGGTAACCTCGCATTGCGTGCACTCAAAAAAGTGTTGCCGCCCGTGGAGGATAACCCTTATACCATCCGTATCGTATCCGATATCCTCGAATCCAACGGTTCGTCGTCGATGGCGACTGTATGCGCAGGATCACTTGCATTGATGGACTCAGGTCTGAAAATCAAAGCACCCGTATCCGGTATCGCAATGGGTCTTATCTCCGACGAAGCAACAGGCAAATACGCGGTTCTTTCCGATATCCTTGGTGATGAAGATCACCTGGGTGATATGGACTTCAAAGTAACCGGAACAGCAGAAGGTATCACTGCCTGCCAGATGGATATGAAGGTGAACGGCCTTTCATTTGAAGTACTGACAGAAGCCTTGATGCAAGCCAAAGCGGGCCGTCTGCACATCCTCGGTGAGATGAACAAAACCATTACCGAAAGCCGTCCTGACCTGAAACCTCACACGCCACGCGCAATCGTGATCAAGATCGACCGCGAAATGATCGGTGCGGTGATCGGACCAGGCGGAAAAGTAGTTCAGGATATTCAGAAAGAATCCGGCGCAACGATCTCTATCGAAGAGAAAGATGGCGCAGGCTTCGTAAGTATATTCTCTGCCGATAAGACTTCCATGGACAAGGCAGTTGCACGTGTTAAGGGCATCATTCTGGTACCTGAAATCGGTGAAATCTATTCTGGTAAAGTGAAGTCGATTATGCCTTTCGGAGCGTTCGTGGAATTCCTTCCCGGCAAAGACGGTTTGTTGCACATTTCCGAGATCAAGTGGGAACGCCTCGAAAAAATGGACGGCGTTCTGGAAGTAGGGGAAGAAGTGCAGGTGAAACTCGTCGAAATCGACAAGAAAACCGGCAAATACCGCCTTTCACGCAAAGTATTGTTACCAAAGCCTGAGAACAAAAAAGATTAATTCAGTGTTCTTCTAGGCAGGAACGGTAAACGTCGTTATATAACATACTTAATAAAGACATAGATGAGACAGCTAAAGATCAGTAAGCAAATTACCAACCGTGAAAGTCAATCATTAGATAAGTATTTGCAGGAGATCGGTAAGGTGGATTTGCTAACGCCGGATGAGGAGGTGACGTTAGCTCAGAAAATCAGGGACGGGGACCAGTTGGCTTTGGAACGTTTGACCAAGGCGAACCTTCGTTTCGTGGTGTCCGTTGCAAAGCAATATCAAAATCAAGGCTTGTCGTTGGGTGACCTGATCAACGAGGGCAACCTCGGTCTGATCAAGGCAGCACAGCGTTTTGACGAAACAAGGGGTTTTAAATTCATTTCATACGCAGTTTGGTGGATTCGTCAGTCGATCCTGCAAGCATTGGCGGAGCAATCACGTATCGTACGTTTACCCCTCAACCGTGTAGGCTCGCTGAATAAAATTTCAAAAACTTTCTCCGAGCTGGAACAGCGTTTCGAACGCGAACCATCGCCGGAGGAGTTGGCGGAAGTACTGGAAATCTCTTCGTCAGAGGTAGTTGATACCATGAAGATCTCCGGTCGCCACGTTTCTATGGATGCTCCATTCGTACAGGGCGAAGAAAACAGCCTTTTGGACGTTCTCGAAAACGATCTGGAAGACAAACCGGATTCAGGACTGGTGAACGAATCGCTCCGCAAAGAGGTACAGCGCGCATTATGTACGCTTACGCAGCGCGAGGCGGACGTGATCGCCCTGTATTTCGGCCTGAATGGCGAGCATGCGATGACTTTGGAAGAGATCGGGGAGAAGTTCAACCTCACCCGTGAGCGCGTGCGCCAGATCAAAGAAAAAGCGATCCGCAGATTGCGCCACGTTTCGAGAAGCAAAGCTTTGAAAACCTATTTGGGTTAATGCATATTCAAATGCAAACCTTCTAATTACTTTAATAGCCTCTTTCGGGAGGCTATTTTCATTTTCAGACAAGGAAGTTTTCCATGGCTATTTTACAACCTTTGATCGACATGGCCGAAATCTGCTACCGGCAGGGCATCCGGCATGTCGTAATTTCTCCGGGCTCGCGCAGCGCCGCGCTCACGCTCGCATTTGCGCGCCACGGGGGCTTCCAGGCGCACGTATGCATAGACGAACGCTCGGCGGGCTTTATCGCCCTCGGAATGGCCCAGCAAATCGATTCTCCCGTGGTTTTGATATGTACCTCGGGTAGTGCAGCCTACAACTTCGCTCCGGCCGTTTCTGAGGCATTTTTTCAGCAAATTCCGCTCCTCGTGCTGACGGCTGACCGCCCTAAGGAATGGCAGCACCAGTATGATGGCCAAACGATCTATCAGACAGGTATTTTTGGATCACACGTGAAGCGTTCCTTTGAAGTTTCACCGGATTACGCGCATGCCGATGTGCAGTGGGCAATCAACCGGATCACCAACGAGGCGATTAACCTGGCTTCTGTTGCCCCAAACGGCCCTGTGCATATCAATGTACCGATACGCGAACCGTTTTATCCGGATGCAGGGGAGGATTTCAGGATTTCGGACGAGGTAAGGATTATCAAACGGCAGGAAAGCGAAATCGTGTGGCCGCAATCGGTGTGGGAAGAGCTGCTGGATGAATGGGAGAATGCACCGAAAATCCTGATAGCCGGTGGCCAGAACAAGCCAAACGCCGCATTGAATGCGGTATTACGACGCATTACTGAGGAATGGCAGATCCCGATCCTGGGCGATTGCATCGCGAATCTCTCGGGCGAAGAATTCATCCACCACCACGACCTGTTTTTAAGCGCAGAAAATGCCCAAAAACTAGGGCCCGATTTGCTGGTCACTTTCGGAATGTCGTTTCTCTCGAAGGAATTCAAGCAGTTCATTCGTAAAAACCCACCAAAGTACCATTGGAACATCAGTGACGACGCTTTTCTGGCCGATCCGTTCCAGTCTGTTACGAGGGTTATTCGGGGGAAAGCGGCTGCGTTCTTCGAAATACTATTCGAGAAGCTTGATTATCAATCATTTGTTGAGAATTCAGACCTGGGTCATGACACTTCTTTTCACTCGTTATGGTTAGAACACGAGCGCGCTGCCCGGCAAAAGAAGCATGAAATCCTTCGAAATCTATCAATGTTCAATGATTTAACTTTGTTAGATTTAATATTTAAGTATACTAAAAATCAGTATCAGTTACATATTGCCAATAGCATGTCTGTGCGCTACGCCAATGTCCTTGCGACGGACAACGACTGGTCGGGCGTGTTCGCGAACAGGGGAACGAGCGGGATCGACGGGTGTGTGAGCACCGCCGTCGGTGCGGCGCGGGTGAATGGCAAACCGACATTACTGATCGTGGGCGACGTCGCATTCCTGTATGACCGGAATGGCCTGCTGATCGACAACCTGCCGCAGAACCTTAAAATCGTGGTGCTCAACAATGCGGGTGGGAACATATTCCGGATGATCGACGGGCCGGGAAATTTGCCGGAGCTGGAGACTTTTTTCGAGACCAGACATTCGTTTTCCGCGCAACGTACGTGCGAGGACTCGGGAATTGCATATTTCCGTGTTTCCGAGTTGGAAGGCTCGGAAGGCACAGTGAAGGAATTTCTGAATTTCGACGGGATCGCATTGCTGGAAGGCTTCACCGATCCCGTCGAAAATACAAAGGCCTGGAAGGTGCTCAAACGTGCATTGCATAACTAACCAGGAACGGAATGCAATACGGCCGCTACCTGCAATTTTTTGCCGCTTCGGCGATAGCCAGGGAGTCTTTCAGCACGACTCCCTGCTTCCATATTCTGCACGCCTCTGCCGTATTTTTTTGCGCGAAGTAAGCCTGCCCGGTCAATCCGTAGAGCAATTCCACAGGCTCGGCGATTTCGATGGCCTTATTGAAGGCATTCAACGCTTGGAAAACATCGCCCTTTCGCTGATAATAGATGCCCAGGTTGCGCAGCGCATAGCCGTTCTTTGGCAGCTTATCCAGCGATTTTTCAATCAATATGCGGGCTTCTTCTTCCTTCCCGGTTTGCAGCAAGGCATAGGCTTTATTGTTGAGAGAATAGGGTTCGGCTGGGTTGCGCCCGAGTACCTGGTCGAAGTAGGCGATGGCTTGCGGCCATTCCCTGTTTTTTGAAGCGATAAGTCCGAGATTGTTCAGTGCCTGCGGTTGTGCCGGGTCGAGCGCGACGGCGGTTTCAAAATCCAGCCTGGCTTCGGTGTAAGAACCCAGGCGGTAATACACAGCGCCGCGGTTCACATAGGCCTCTACATTTGTTTTGCTCAGCCGAAGCGCCGCGTCGTATTCCGGAATAGCCAGTGATGGGTTGCCTTCCGCGTCGAGCAGGTTGCCTTTCACGAGATGGAAGCGGGTGGAGTCCTGGTATTGCTTTTCAATTTGGGTCAGATCCTCCCGGGCTTCCTTTAAGCGGCCTAGATCGAGTGCTGCTTCCGACCGCACGAGATTTGCCTGTGTCAACGTAGGATCGACGCGGATCGCTTCTGTTAAAATCTCGTAGGCATCTTCATGACGCCCCAATTTCAACAAAGTTATTCCCTTGTTGAGATAGGCGTCCGAAAAATCTGCATTTTTGGCAATTGCTTCGTCGTACAGTCGTAATGCCTCGGCATAATTCTTTTGACCAAGGGCCTGATTGCCTTTCAGAAAAAAATCGGCAGCATCCTTCCTGCTCTGGCTCGTGCAGTTTAGTAATATTAGTACTAAAAAAAGTAGCTGAATCAATGTATTGAATTTGAATAACATATAATTAGTAAAAGTAACAACACCAGTTATGAGGTACATCAAGGACATCCCTAACCCTCGCTACAAAATCGGCCTTTACCAATGGAACAGCAAGTACATTATCAAGATTGAGT
Source organism: Dyadobacter sp. SG02 (assembly GCF_900109045.1). Lineage (GTDB taxonomy): Bacteria > Bacteroidota > Bacteroidia > Cytophagales > Spirosomataceae > Dyadobacter. The sequence continues at coordinate 178,339 of NZ_FNYL01000014.1, read as the reverse complement.
CGGGAATGTACGAGCAAACTTACAAAATCGATGATTACGAAGTAACGTCGACGGACGAGCTCGAAGCCTGTATGGACGAAGCGTTCACCCAGGCGATTGCTTCCCGCTTCGACGCGATGCATGCCGATTTTAACGACACGCTGATCCGCCATAATGTGCTTTTTTAAGCCAGACAGGGTATTTCCGACGCGCGCACGTATACGGTTTTAAGATGCTTTTCGTTAGATAGCAAACAATTTTAAGCGGTAAGTGAGCACCAAAATATTCTTTTGTCAGGATATGGCAGACCACAACAACTTAATTCAAAACTCCACCAACTCAGTATCTATGGTTTTTAAACGCAGCGCCTCCACCATCGGCATGTTTGTATGTGTAGGCGCGTCTTCCGTAGTAGCCCAGAATACGCTTAGTATTACGGAGCCGGAAGCACACTTTCGCAACGGCCTCGAATATTATGCAAAGTCCAATTACGTGGCTGCAAGACAGGAATTCGGCGAGTTCCTGAATACGCAGGATAAGTTGCTCAGTACGAGCGACTACAATAAGGTTACAGCCGAGTATTATGTGGCTGTAACAGGGCTGTACCTCAATTATCCAGAGGCCGAAGTGCAGGTTGACAGGTTTGTCAAAAACCACGCAGAACACCCCAAAGCACAGCTTATTTACAGTGATCTGGGGAAGTACTATTATGAAAGCGGCAATTATGAAAAAGCCATCACGTACCTCGAAAAGGCGGTAGACCTGCCGGGGGCAGGAGCGGGGCGGCTGGAAAGCACCTACCGGCTTGCGATGGCCTATTATAATACCAAGCAGCCGGACCAGGCACTCCCACTGTTCAATCAGGTAAAAAACGAGGTCGGTTTCGAGAATGCGGGCGACGCTTCTTTCTACGCCGGCGTGATCAATTACCAAAAAAATAACTTCGAGGAGGCTTACCAGGATTTCAAGCGGATTGAGGAACATCCCTATTATAAGAACGAAGCTCCCAACTGGATCATTTCTTCGCTTTACCAGCTTAAAAAGTTCGATGAGTTGCTGGCATACGGCGAGCGTATCCTCGGTGCCCAACGCGGCAATACGAAGCTGGACGATGTGGCCTTGTATGTAGCAGAAGTGTACTACGAGAAAGGCGACTATGCTAATGCAGTGAAAGCTTACGAGCGCTACAAGCGTATGCGACCGGGTGCGATTCCGCCGACAGTGGCATTGCATTACGGTCACGCACAGTTCCGTAATAACAACTTTGAAGGGGCAATTACCACGTTAAAGCCTGTTGGAAATGGCAAGGATTCTGTTTCGCAGTACGCTTCATACATACTGGGAATCAGCAACTTAAAGACGACTAATTTAAGTAATGCTTTAACGTCGTTCGGTAACGCAGCGGCATTGGACTTCAATCAGCTTGTAAAGGAAGAAGCCGCTTATAACCATGCAAAAGTGCAGCTGGAACTCGGTAATAACACCGATGCCGTAAAAGAGCTGAACAATTACATGACAAAGTACCCTGAAAGCAAGCATACGGAGGAAGCGACCGAATTGGTGGCAGAAGGGTATGCAAGCGCGAGCAACAGTTCACAAGCTATAAAGTACATTGAGGGGCTGAAATCGCGTAATGCTAAAATAAATAGTACCTATCAGAGGCTGACTTACAACCAGGGCGTGACGGATTTCAATGCACAACGTTACGACCAGGCGATAGAGATGTTCGAGAAGTCGCTGAAATTCCCGATCGATGTGGAGCTGTACAACTCGGCATCGTTCTATAAAGCGGAATCGGTTTACGGTTTGAAGCGTGTGGACGAAGCGGCGACGTTGTACAACCAGATTGCCAAGAACCCGAAAGCGGGCATTTACTCGAAAAAGAGCCTTTATGCTTTGGGATACATTTACTATAACCAGAAAAAATATAGCCAGGCGCTGCCTTACTTCCGCGATTTTACCAATAACATCGAAGGAATGGAGGCGGACATGATCGAGGATGCCCACGCGAGGCTGGCCGACTGCTACCTTGCTGCCAAAAATTACAATGAGGCGATTCGTACCTACGAGCAGGTGGCTGCGAAAGGTAAGGTTGATAAGGACTACGCAATTTTCCAAAAGGCCCGCGCATACGTGTACATGAACCGCGAGGCGGAAGCGAAACGTCAGTTCGAGTTGCTGATCAGCCAGTACCCGCAGTCGAAGCATTTGGATAATGCGTACTTCCAGCTCGCCGACATCGATTTTCAGAACCAGAGCTATTCAGCGGCGGTGAAAGGGTTTACGCGTATGATCAACGAAAAACCGAAAAGCACTTTAATACCGGCCGCATTGCTTCGCCGCGCGCAATCCTATTACAACTTGCAGGTGTACGAGCAGGCGATTGTCGATTTCCGCAAGATCCTGACAGAATATTCGGATTCACCATCTGCGGAAAGTGCATTGGAAGGTATCCAGGAAAGCTATTCGGCTGTCGGGCGCCCAGAAGAGTTCAACCAGGTGCTGGGCGTCGTGCGCAAAAGCAACCCGGGTAACGAGAAACTCGAAGGCGTAGAGTTCGATAACGTGCGGAACCTGTATTATGCTGAGAAATACGAAAATGCGATCTCGGCCTTGCAGGCTTTCCTGCAAAGCTATCCGGCGAGCAAGCATCAGTACGATGCTACTTACTTCATCGCTTCTTCGTATGATAAAACAAATCGTGTGAATGAAGCACTTCAATTTTACAGTAAAGTGGTCCAGCAAAACCGTTCACAATTTGTGGGGGCGGCGGCGCAGCGTTCGGCAGAATTGGAAATTGGCCGCGGCAACTTTAACAATGCGGTAACGAGCTTCCGCATTCTGTCGCGTAATGCTGAAAACAAGAAGGACCAGGCAACGGCATGGACCGGATTGATGGACACCTATTTCACTTTAAAGAGCTACGACTCGACGCTGTATTACGCGAAGGAGATTATCAACTTGGGCAATATCGTTCCGGCCAGCCTGGGGAAGGCGCAGCTTTACCTCGGAAAGGTGCCTTACGAAAAAGGCGATCTGAAAAAGGCGGGCGAAGAATTCAGGAAAGTATCGGCATCATCCAAGGATGAATTCGGTGCGGAAGCGGCCTACTGGTCGGCTATGGTCCTTTACAAAGAGAAAAAATACAAGGAAGCGGAAACAGCCATCATCGAATTGGGTAAAAATTTCGAAGGATACGACTTCTGGCGCGCACGCTCGTTCATCCTGCTCTCGGATGTGTACGTGGGCATGAACGAGAAGGTTCAGGCAAAGGCGACGCTCAATTCAATTATCGAGAATTCCGATGACAAGGAGGCGGTTGAATTGGCCAAGGAGAAGTTGAACAAAATTGAAAAGTAACCCGTGAACTACGGTTTCATTAAACAGAAAAACCCGTTACCATGACGCATTCCAAGATATTACGTTCCTCATTGTTTTTGCTTGCGCTGGGATTCACTTCCCAGTTCGCGGTTGCGCAGAAAGGAGAGATTGAAAGCCAGACATACGAGATTTTAAAAGACAAAAGCATAGAATTTGCCCCGGCCGACCGGGTGTTCGATAAAGTACAGCCTGTGAAGGGCGAGACCGGCAAAAAGAAAGTGTCGTACCAGATCGTCGATCCGGAACTCAATCTCGCTTCCCCGAAACTGACACCGGCAGTAGCCGCGTCGTCGGACGAGCAGAGCCGCAAAGACGAGCCCGATGTGCTGAACAACTATGTGAAAGCAGGCGGCGGTAACTATGGCCGGTTCCTGGGCGAGCTGTTCGTCGGCGGAAGGCCGAAGGAGGACCTCGCTTATACCTTGCAGCTGAAACACCTTTCGGCTGCCAATGGCCCGGTGGATGGTAAAAATTCAGCGAATGCGACCACAGGGTTCAAGATTGGCGGAAAGTACATCCGTTCGAAGTACAAAGTCGACGCAGGCTTCAATTTTAACCGCAAAAACTACTATTTCTACGGCTACCAACCGCAGCCCGAAGGTGTCGTGGTGGACCGTGATACGATCCGTCAGACGATTAACCAGTTTGGCTTTAACCTCGGCTTTGAAAATACCGATGCTTCCGTGCTGGTGGATTACTCGGTAAAAACAGGGCTGAACACGTTGAAGGACCGCTATAATGCGTCGGAAATCGACTGGGGGACCAACCTGACGGCCTCGGTACCGATTTCGGAAACGTTCTTCGCAATGCTCGAAGCCGATGCGTACGTTTCGCAGCGTGTCGACTACTTTACTTACAACCGCAACCTGTTCCGCGTTAAACCTACATTCAAGTACGTGAACGACATGTTCTCGGTTTCAGCGGGTATTAACGCTGTTAACGAGACGGATAGCCACCTCGACATTAACCGTACGAAAGCATTTCCAGCGGTAAATCTCGACGTAACACCGTTTTCCGGCCTGCACATTTTTGCCGGCTGGAATGGCGATATCGTTCGGAACACGCTGAGAAGCATGCTGAGCGAAAACCAGTGGCTGGGACCGAATGTTTTGGTGATGAATACCGAAAAGACTTCGGATATCAGTGCGGGGGTGAAAGGCGAAAGAGGTACGGGCATCAATTATGAAGGTAAAGTGGCCTATACTTCCTACAAGAACTTTTATTCCTATAACAACTCGCTGTCGGACACCTCCCGTTTCTCGGCCATTTATGACCCGGGCAAAACCAAGGTGCTGACGATTTCGGCGCAGGCTGGCTACAATTTCAACGAGTTGTTCAAAACATCATTGAAAGCCAACTTCTTCGATTATGCAGTGGATAAGGTGGAAGAACCGTGGCACCGCCCGGACCTTACTTTGAACTGGTTCAATGCCCTTACCATCAGCAAAAAGCTCTTTGTGACGGCGGATTTTTATATGTTGAGAGGGTTGAAAGCGAAAAATTTTCAGACGGGAGAAGTCACCAAACTACCGGTGATCGCGGATCTGAATCTTAAAATCGACTACCTGTTAACCAGGAACTTCTCTGCATTTGTGAACCTGAACAACGTATTGGGCAAACGTTACCAGCGGTATCAGTACTACCCGCAGCAGGGGCTGAACTTTATTGCGGGATTGTCTTTTTCTTTTTAACTTCGCTGAGTTAACACCAATCTCAACTTCATGATAGCAGTCGAAACAGTCATCCGGAAACTCATTGGAGAGTACGAATTCGTGATCATTCCCGGCTTCGGTGCCTTGCTTTCGCATCAGGTACCTGCGGTTTATGACGGTAATTCTGGCATTTTCGCACCGCCTGTCAAAAGACTTGCATTTAATGAGTACCTAAAACTGGATGACGGCCTGCTGGCGAACTACATTTCGCGCCATGAGAAGGTGACGCATGCGGATGCGGTTGAGTATGTCAAAGGCTACACCGACCGCCTGAGATCCGGTCTGGACATTCATGGAGAAGCCAGCATTACCGGCATCGGGGAGTTCAAACAGAACGTGGAAGGCAAGCTGGTGTTTGAACCTAACACCGGAAAGTACTTTAAAGATGAATGGTACGGCTTCGAAAAGATCAAAACCGTTGAAGTTCAAGCCCGCCCGGTTGCTGCATTAAACTCAGCCCAATACATCAGCGACGACGTTGAAGTGGTTGAACTGGAAACAGAAGCACGGCCACGTCGATGGACAGGCTGGGCTGCGGCAGCGGTGATCGCCGGTCTGCTTTGTGGATTGAGCTTTTTCCTGGTCAACACGGAAAATGAATATATTAAAAGCACGCTGAACCCCTTTTCCGAAATGTTCAGCCGGAAAGATGCCGTTGAAACGACGGTTGTAAAGAGCGAAGAAGTGAAAACGCCCGAGCCCGCACCGGTAAGAGAGGAGATCGTTGCAAAGGTAGATTCAATGCCCGTTGACTCGGCCCCTGTGAATCCTGTCGAAACAGTTGCCAGCACACCGGCACCGGCTCCCGCCGCTATCGAGGCAAAGCCCGTGGAAATTGCTTCGGCAAAGTTTTACGTAATCGCCGGCGCATTCAAAGGGACGAAACAGGCGAATGTTTTACTCGCAGAACTGACAAAAAAAGGATTTACGAAAGCATTGATCATCCCGGGCGACGAACGCAGCAAGAAAGTGAAAGTAGCCGTCGATGGGTTTGACAATGAAACCGATGCCTACCGCGCTTCGAACGAACTGAAAAAAGTAATTGGCGAGGCGGGTTGGGTTTTCAAGAAAAAATAGGGTTTTAAACCTGGGAATACAGAAAGGAGGTCTTTGGCCTCCTTTTTTTGTTACATACGTTTTTTACTACTTTTACGTTTTCCGAAAGAAAAACCCAGATTGATAAATGATCACATTACAGGCAGAAGACCGGCAGCGAATCGCAATATCTTGGGCGTGGTCCTTTGGGATTACCGCTGCCATATTAGGCACATTCTTTTTCATCCGGCTCAGCTCCTCACTTCCCAAAATCGAACCCATGGAATTGTTCGTGGAAGTAAACTACGGGACCAGCAAAGTGGGGAAAGGGGATGTTCAGACCTACAATAAGCCTAACGATAGCAAGGTAAGGGAGAACATGAAAGCGGATGCCGAGGAGGTCAAAAAAGTGAAGTCGGTAGCCACACCTAAGCCGACGCCTCCGACACCGCCTAAAATAGAGTCGCCTAAGCCCGCAAAAACCGTCGCAGAGAAGCCTGCGATCACTTCGAAGGTAGAGAGCCCGGTGGAGGCTCCCGAAAAGACTGACGTTAAAAAATCGACAGGCAGCGAAAATGCTTCGGCACCGGTATCGAAACCTGCGCCTGAGAAAGCCGTCAACAAAGACGCATTATTCAGCAAATCATCCGGCGCCAAGTCGGGAAGCAACGGCACGAACGGTACCAAAACCGGCATCGGCGGCAATAACAACGGCGACGATGCGGAAGGTGTGGGTGACAAAGGGTCCAAAACCGGAAGCCTTTTTGCAAAAACATACAAGGGAGAAGGCGGCGGTGGAGGCACCAATGTTGGCCTTAATCTCTCGGGTTGGAGCTGGTCGAGAAGACCGGTTGTGGACGATAATTCGGATGCTACGGGCGATATTACATTTAAAATCACTGTTGATAAAAACGGTCGCGTGAAAAGTGTGATCACCCAGGCGACAACCGTTACCGACTATGCGGTTGTCAATAAGTACAAAGCCGCAGTAAGAGACCTTACTTTCGTACCAAAATCGGCCAACGTACCCGACGAATCGATCGGTACCATCACCTTTAAAATACGTTCACGTTAATACTTAGATGACATATCAGGAAACGATCGGATATCTGTACGACAGGTTACCGGTTTTTCAGAATATCGGGGCCCGTGCTTTCAAGCCGGGCCTTCATACTACCCGGGAGTTGTGTAAAGCCCTGGGCGATCCGCAGGACAAATATCCTACCATCCATGTGGCCGGCACAAACGGTAAAGGAAGTACTTCGCACATGCTGGCGGCGATCTTGCAAGAGTCGGGATACCGGGTAGGGCTCTATACTTCGCCGCATTTGAAGGATTTCCGCGAGCGCATACGTGTAAATGGCGCGTGCGTGTCCGAAGAATTCATTGTCGACTTTGTTAATGATCAAAAATCTAACATTGATAGATTGTCTCCATCCTTCTTTGAGGTGACGGTTGCGATGGCATTTTCCTATTTCGAACAGGCCGGTGTGGATGTTGCGGTGATCGAAGTAGGCATGGGCGGTAGGCTGGATTCCACCAATATCATCACACCGGAATTGTCGGTGATTACGAATATCAGCTTCGACCATATGCAGTTTCTGGGTGATACGCTGGGGAAAATCGCAGGCGAAAAGGCCGGTATTATTAAAAGCGATGTGCCCGTAGTCGTCAGTGAATACCAGAATGCCGAGATCGGCGACGTCATTACCGCTGCCGCGCAAGTCGCAGGTGCTCCGTTAACGTTCGCGTCGGATGTGTACGAGGTCAGTTTTATGACATTGGCGGAAGGCAAGATGCTGGTGGATGTAAAGAATAAAATCTCCGGAACGGTCGTCTCGAATGGACTTGCAGCGGACCTCACGGGGGCTTATCAGTTGAAAAACATTACCGGCGTGTGGGCGGCCAAGGAAGTTCTTATTGCGAAAGGCTGGAAGATAACCGATGATTCTGTCAGAAGGGCGTTGCAATCGGTCAGCGCGATTACCGGGCTGAAAGGGCGCTGGCAGCAGTTGCGCCAAAACCCTGACGTTTACTGTGATACGGCACATAATACGGCCGGTCTTACCATCACTCTGGCGCAATTTGATACGGTTTGCAAGGGAACGAAGCGGTTTGTGGTCGGTTTTGTCGGCGATAAGGATATTTCTACCATGTTGTCGCTGTTTCCGAAAGACGCCGAATATTACTTCTGCGAACCTTCCAATATGCGGGCGTTAAAGGCGGAAGAACTGCGGTTGAAGGCGTTGGAGCATGGTTTGATAGGGAAGACCTTCGGAAATGTGAACGAAGCCCTGGAAGAAGCTATCGGGGATTCTGCGCCGATGGACGCAATTTACGTCGGCGGTAGTACCTTTGTAGTGGCAGATATTGAAAGTTTATAGAGCATACAAGTATAATGGCAAGAAGAAAGTTACATCATTACCAGTTTAGTGAGCAGGCAGAAAATGTAGTTCAGGCGGGGAAACCGCTTTATTCGGAAGTAAAAGGCAATTGGAATAAGCTATACTTTAACAACGAAGGCCCGATTGTAGTGGAATTGGCTTGTGGTAAAGGAGAATATACGGTTGGATTGGGCAGTAAATTCCCGGAAAAGAATTTTATCGGGGTCGATATCAAAGGTGACCGGATTGCGCGCGGGAGTGCGTTGGCCACAGAACAGAATCTCTCTAATGTGGCTTTTCTTCGTGCAGGCATTCAATATTCAGACGAGTTTTTCGGAGATGGCGAACTGAGCGAGATCTGGCTCATCCATCCCGATCCGCAGGTACGCGACCGTAATGAGAAATACCGGCTCACCAATCCCAGCTTTTTGGCCAAATATGCCACGTTTTTGAAGGAGGGAGGGATGTTCTTTCTCAAAACGGACAGTGATTTTCTTTACGAATACACTCTGCAGACGCTTGGCGAGGCACCGAATTTCCGCATTATCGAGCACACGTACGATCTGTACCAGTCGCATTTGCTGGATGAGCATCACGGCGTTCGCACGCATTACGAGGGAATTTTTACCGCAAAAGGTTATACCATTAAGTACATTAAAGCGCAGTTGGTATAATATCGGCAGCAAAGAAAAAGGCCCGTTCCGGCAAATGCTGGAACGGGCCTTTTGTATGAAAGTATGTTATTACTTCTGGATCAAACCGGCGAAGTAGTAAACAGTTCTTACCAACTGAGATACGTACGACATTTCGTTATCGTACCATGAAACAGTTCTAACAAGCTGAACGTCACCTACTTTCTGAACGCGGGTCTGCGTAGCATCGAACAATGAACCGTAGCTGATACCGATGATATCGCTGCTCACAATTTCATCTTCTGTGTAGCCGTAGCTTTCGTTAGCGGCTTCTTTCATCGCAGCATTGATCTCTTCCACGGTAGTTTCGCGGCCAAGAACAACTGTCAATTCAGTCAATGAACCGGTGAGCGTAGGAACGCGCTGAGCAGAACCGTCGAGTTTACCTTTCAATGAAGGCAATACAAGGCCGATCGCTTTTGCAGCACCTGTGCTGTTAGGAACGATGTTCTGGGCAGCAGCTCTCGCTCTTCTCAAATCACCTTTCGGGTGGGGTGCATCCTGGGTGTTTTGGTCGTTGGTATAGGCGTGGATGGTTGTCATCAAGCCGTTAACGATACCAAATTTGTTTTCGAGTACTTGTGCCATTGGAGCAAGGCAGTTTGTAGTACAAGAAGCACCGCTGATGATGGTTTCTGAACCGTCAAGGATGTCGTGGTTCACGTTGAAAACGATTGTTTTCAGGTCGCCGGTAGCGGGAGCGGAGATAACCACTTTTTTAGCACCTGCTTTGATGTGTGCACCTGCGGATTCTGCGCTGGTGAAGAAACCAGTACATTCGAGAACTACATCCACATCGTGTTGCGCCCAGGGAATTTGTGAAGGATCGCGTTGTGCGTAGATAACGATGTTTTCGCCGTTTACGACCACGGAATTGTCGGTAGCTTTAACATCTGCGTCGAAACGTCCTTGGGCTGTATCGTATTTAAGGAGATGTGCTAATACTTTTGGACTAGTCAAATCATTGATGGCTACGATATCGATGCCCTCCATGTTATAGATTTGACGGTAAACAAGGCGGCCAATGCGGCCAAATCCGTTGATTGCGACTTTTACTTTTGACATATCGAGGTAGATTGGTTATTTCAGCCGCAATATTAATAAAAATGTCCGCGGATGAAAAGTATTGAAGGAAATATAAAGAAGAAAGCATTAAAAGCCACGATTGATATTAGTATTAGTAAATTCGCCGCGCGAAACTAATTTTAGTTAGTATTTCTTTGTTTTAATTTACTAAATATAGTAGCATATCTGCGACGCTTTGTTTCTATTGTAATAACTTATATTATTGTACGTGCGTTCCCGATTATGGTTTAAATACGGTTCGGATATAAGTACAATACTTCGTTCTTCATTCAGTCTTAACTTACTTATAATCAACACTTTAAATACATTTTATTAACTTCATACTTTAACATGGATTTCACTGAACAGATTGAGACTTACTGGGCTAACCGGGAATTATTGAAGGAAGAATCAACAAAGAACTTTATCCGCGATATAATTGAAGAGGTCGACAAAGGAAGGCTACGGGTGGCGGAGCCCGATGCTAATGGCGGATGGATTGTTAACGAAGCGCTAAAAAAAGCAATCATTCTTTACTTCCCGATCCAACAAATGCACGTTAGCGAAGTTGGCATTTTTGAGTACCACGATAAAATGAAACTAAAATCGGGTTATGACCAGCTTGGCGTAAGGGTAGTACCGCCGGCCGTGGCTCGATACGGTGCCTACATTTCAAAAGGAGTAGTGCTAATGCCGTCTTATGTGAACATCGGTGCCTATATTGATGAAGGTACGATGGTCGATACCTGGGCGACTGTCGGAAGCTGCGCGCAGATCGGAAAGAATGTTCACCTTAGCGGGGGCGTAGGAATAGGAGGGGTATTAGAACCGGTTCAGGCAGCCCCTGTAATTATCGAAGACGGCGCATTCATTGGCTCGCGCTGTATCGTTGTGGAAGGTGCCCGCGTAGGTAAAAGAGCGGTTTTAGGCGCAGGAGTAACAATTACCGGCAGCTCGAAAATCATCGACGTGACGGGCAGCGAACCAGTCGAATATAAAGGATACGTGCCTGAGGATTCCGTAGTAATCCCTGGAACACTGCCCAAAGAGTTTGCCGCAGGTACCTACCACGTGCCTTGCGCATTGATCATCGGTAAGCGTAAACCAAGCACTGACCTCAAAACATCCCTGAACGACGCACTTCGCGACAATAGCGTAGCGGTATAGTTCTCCGGGAAATCATTCAAATAACGTATTCTGAGTGCGGCATGAATCTTTGTGCCGCACTTATTTTTTGCCCAAAACCAGAGTTCACATATGTAACTCACCTGCCTCTCATTGCTATTTACATATTACAATTATTCGAATTCAATTTACTAAACTACGAATGCGCCTTATTTACATAAATACATTTGTAGATTATCAATCATTGTTTACATTTGTGCCAATTATTGTAAACTACCACATGGATCTCACCGACAAGATTAAACAGATACTAATTGACAAAAATATCACACCATCGCTCTTCGCAGATGAAATAGGAATACAACGATCGAGCATGTCGCATATACTCGCGGGGAGAAATAAGCCGAGTCTCGATATGGTGCAGAAAATTGTAAAGCGGTTTCCCGATCTGGGTATCGGCTGGATTCTCGACGACGAACCACTGCCTGTAACGGCCCCGGCGACCGCTAGTGAACCCGTCTTAGAATCGCGTAAAAAGGCTATCCCCGCGGCACAGCCCGCACAACCGAATGTCGTAAAGGAGAAACCGAACGTTTTACCTGAGAAAAAGATCGAAAAAGTGCTTATTTTCTATTCTGACGGCACTTTTCAAGAATTCAAACAGGGGTGACAAAACGAAGAAAGGAAATTCAAAAATCTCTGGTTTACTTTAAAAGCAGCACGGTGCCATTGATTTCCTGCCCGGCTGTCTTGATAATGTACGGATAGCTGCCGGCAGGTACCGGTGCATTCTTGTAGGTGCCGTCCCAAGGCTTGTCATAGCCGGTTGACTGGAAGATAAGCTCACCCCAGCGATTGTATATGCGCATTCGCTCAATTTGCTGGTCGGCATTGAAAATTTGAAACGTATCATTATGACCGTCACTGTTCGGCGAAAAGGACGACGGGATATAGATGCGTTTTATCATGTACACCAACACACTGTCCACGGCAATACAACCGCTGGCCGACGTCGCCTGTAAATGATAAAATTGTTCATTCTGCACCGGCGTAATCGTAGCAGTCTTTTCGCCAGCCGCGGACACCAGCCCATCCGGAGGCGACCATGCATAGATATTGGAAGAAGCTTCCGGGCTCACCAGTGGTGTGACCGTGCCGCTACCACCTTCGAGAATGCCTTGCTTTTCCGGCAATACCACAGAAAACTCCTCCCGGCCAATCTCGATCGTGTCCTTTCCGCCGCAGCCGGGTATCTCGTCGTCGATTTCTAAAATGTACACACCCGGCTCTTTCACCGTCAGGCTTGGGTTCCTGGCTTCCAGCGCCGTAGTCCCATTATGCCACGACAGTTTCTCATCCGGTTTTGCAACGCCGCCGTTCGCCAGCAATACGATAGAATCGTTGCCACAGAGCATTTGCTTATCCGCGGAAATCACCGCCGGAACCGGCTCGGTGAAAGTAGCATGGACGACGGACGAAACCGTATCCCTCGAACATTTCTTGGTATAACTCTTGACCACGGAATAGCTGCCGGAATCCTTTACCGTAATGCTCGCTCCCGTGGCCCCCGGAATGTTGAGCCCATTGAGCTGCCATTGATACGACCAATCCGTGGCGTCGGTGGTGGTGAGTTCCACAGGTGATTCGGGGCAAAAACTCACTTCGGTGACATCATTACCCTCCATTTGGATCACCGGAGGTTCGGGCTGGTCATTACTGCAATCGATCACAAGCAGTTGAAAATCCCTGCGTACCAGGCCGATCCGTTGGCCGTTCCGAAACTCCTCGCATTGAACCGTGAACACATACAAGCCCAGCGCATTTGCAGTGACCGTCAGTTTCCCGGAAGCATCGATCGACAGCGGCCTCGGCCCCGGGATAACATTCGATAAGCTGACGCCATTTGACCAGGTTACCAGGGGATAGCTGCTTTTGGAAGTACTGTCTCCAATGGTCTCGCCCGGGCTCGTAGTACCGCGCATGGGTGTCACGAGCGAGTAACGCAGCTCGTCGCCATCCGCATCGGTAGCACTCATGGGCATTGAAAAAGCCCTGTTAATGCAAATGTACTGGCCATTGGGCGCTACGATTTCGGGAGATGAGTTGCGGATGGAAAGGGGCGGAAATTCCAGGTAAAAGGTCATTCCGTTGTCGCCCGGCTTCTCGATATTGTTGATATCGCCATTCCGGCAGCAGCGTTCCCAGGCCATAAAGTACCCGCCCGGATCGGAATAATTGGCCGGATTGAGGTATACCGTTCCTTTATAATAACCGATGGAAGTTTTAAGCGAACGGCTGCTGGCGCAAGCCCTGTTTTGGTAGGTGATCAGTTCGGTACTGATATAGTCGAGCCGCACGGTTGCTTTGTAGCGCTTATTGCTTTTCTGGTAAATGTACAAGTTTACGAATACGTCGCGGTTACCGGGATTGTTGGGTGTGGGAACTATCAATTCATTCTGGTCCCAGAATTGTATCAACGTGATCTCGTACTGATTGGCAGTGCCGACGGGTTTCATTTGTAGTTCACCACCGACAATATGGTTTGCGTGGGTTAACGGTGTAAACCATCCCAGAAATGCAAATAGGAGTAATCGGAACCGTAGATCTTTCAACATGTAGTGGGTGTTAGGATTGAGGCCGATGCCCTAAAATACGTATTTTACCTGTATGTCACCAGTTTAAGGGTCTATTAAATTTTGCGCGGGAAAGCCAACGATAATTTAATTGTGTCCTGCTCACAATTTTCGTAGCATACCGGACAGCACAGGATAGTATGGAATTCAAATACCAATACTATTGTGAAAATAATATAATTCAAATCATTAATTGTACATATCAAACATTAAAGTCGATATGTACTTCAAGCCCAATCATTTTGTCTCCCGGCAATATGTTTGAATTTTATTATTCCGTTCCGGCCGCTCCGGCCACCATGTTCCACCCCAAAACAGCGCCTATGGAAAGAACCTAAGCACAAAGCCCATTTTATTAAATCAAACCATTCACTATTCCAATCCTGAACGTATGAATCAATCTCGACAATTAAGATTCAACACCGGGCTGCGTCCGCTTTGCAAGCTGATGCTCGGCCAGGTATTATTCGGTGTGGCGCTCGTTGGCTTCTATCAAGCCCCGGCCGCTGCCGCCCCGACGAAGGACCCGATTCTGGTGACCGCCGACCGGTCGCTGGGAGGGAAAGTTACCGACGAAAACGGCGCAGGCCTTCCGGGGGTAAGTGTGATCGTAAAGGGTTCCAGCACCGGAACCGTAAGCGATGCCGAAGGCCATTACACCATCAATGTGCCTGAAACAGGCGGTACTGTTTTAGTTTTCTCTTTCGTCGGGTACGTACCAAAAGAGATTACAGTGGGTAATCAGACTACTTTGGACGTTCAATTAGCCGTGGATAACAAAGCATTGGAAGAAGTAGTCGTGGTGGGTTACGGTACCCAGCGCAAGCGAGATATTACTTCTGCCGTATCCAACATTAACATGGAGGACATTGGTGAAGTCCCTAAATCAAACGTGACCCGGATGATCCAGGGCCAGGCGCCGGGGGTGATCATCAAGCAAAAAAGTGGTACGCCGGGCCAGCAATTCGAAGTGAAAGTCCGCGGTATCAGCTCGCTCGGGGCAGGTAGTGACCCATTATATGTGATTGACGGGTTTCCGGTCGGTATTTCGGTGGGCCAAAACCTTAACCCTAACGACATCGAAACGATCACCGTATTGAAAGACGCGGCTTCCACAGCCATTTACGGCGCCCGCGGTTCGAACGGGGTGGTCCTGATCACCACTAAATCCGCCAAGGAAGGTAAAACCAGCCTGAATGTTTCCGTTGATGTAGGTATACAGAATGTACCGGATTCACGGAAAACCAAAGTACTGAACGGTCCCGATTTCGCGCAGTTCAAGAAAGAGGTGTTCATTGGACGCTTCGTGCTCGACAAAAAACGCCAGCCGACCAATGAGGAGATTCCCCTTGACTTCCGCAACCCGGCTGATACCAAGTACTCTACCAACTGGTTTGACCTGATCCTGAACAACAATGCACTTTACACGGATGTAAACGTATCGCTGTCGTCCGGAAAAGGCCCTATCAAATCCATGGTCTCAATCGGCTATTATAAGGAAGAAGGTGCATTGAAATACACCGATTATGACCGTGCATCCGTACGTACGAACCTGGCTGGCGACATTAACAAATACATTTCAATGGGCGTCAATATCGCCGGAAGCTACTCCCGGTCCAGCCTCGCAGCTACTGACGGCCGCAGCGCATTGGTGGGCCTTACGTTGATCAGCGACCCGCGTTATCCGGCATATGACCAAAAAGGTGACCTGATTCCATATTACAATGGAGTGGGGGACATTTTCGGGTTTCCAAATCCTTTGTACCTGCTGAAAAACATCGATCGTAACCGCAACATCGCCGATGTGCTCGCAAACGGCTACATCGACTTTAACATTGCCAAGGGGCTGAAATTCAGAACATCCGTCAATGCGAAGATCAACTATAACCAGTATAAGGAATATGTGCCTTCGACGATCGGGCTTGCCATTGCAACCGGATCAAACGGCGCTCCTCCACGTCTGGCTTCCGAGCGTGACGACTCCGAAGAGTTGAGAAACTACACAGCCGATCAGCTGCTTACCTACAATGTCAATTTTGGGGAAAATCACCACCTGGACGCAATGCTGGGTTACACTGCGCAGCAAGAGGTTGTAAAAGGATTGTACGGTTCCGGTAACACCTTCCCGGACGACCTGGCGCCGTATCTCGGCAATGCGACCATTCGCTCATCGTTCTCCATGGAGCGCAAATGGACGATGCTCGCTTACCTGGCGCGTTTAAACTACTCATTTAAAGACCGATACCTGTTTTCTGCCACGTTCCGTCGCGAAGGAAGCTCGCGTTTCAGCGAAGGGCACCAGTTTGGCAACTTCCCTGCGGTGTCGGTAGGTTGGAGGCTTTCGGAAGAATCATTTATTCCCAAAGCAGCATGGCTCACCGACCTGAAATTGCGGGGTAGCTGGGGTATGACCGGTAACAACACTTACCAGGTGAGTGCCAACAACAACTTCGGTACAGGTCAGAATGCGGGCGACGACGGCAACTACGCCAGCCTTGCCTTTCTCACTTTGAACAACTATGTTTTCAACAACTCATTGTCGATCGGTAAGACGGTCAACCGTTTTGCTAATCCGGAGCTTACCTGGGAAAAATCAAACCAGCTGAATATCGGTCTTGATCTATCCACTTTCAACAACCGGCTGGTCTTTACGGCGGAGTATTACAAAAAGATCACGGATGACATGTTGCTGGGCTATAACATCCCCGCGGTATCCGGTTTTACTTCGACATTGAAAAACCTCGGAAAAGTTCAGAACCAGGGCGTCGAACTTGCGGCCAGCTACCGGATGAAAATTGGTCAGGTCAATTTCAGGACCAATGCGAATATCACTTTCAACCGCAGCAAAATCCTCGAGATCCGGGGACAGAACGACTTTATCCTGCAAGGAAGCCAGTATGGCGGATACAATATCCAGCAGGTAGGTCGGCCGATCGGTATGATTTTCGGGTATAAAAAACTCGGTATTTTCAACACCCAGGCCGAAATCGACGCTGCTCCAAAGCAGGACGGTGCCATACCGGGTGCTATGAAGTTTGCCGATTTGCATGGCGCACCGGACGGCGGCCCTGACGGGATCGTTTCCTACGATACCAAGGACATGACCGAAATCGGTAACCCTAATCCGAAATTTAACTGGGGATGGACTGTCGGTGTCGATTACAAACGCTTCGACGTGAGCGTGTTGCTGATGGGTGCCCACAAATTCGACATTTACAGGAACATCGAGGCTTCGACCATGAACATGGACGGCGTTTTCAACGTATTGGAAAAAGCGAAAGACCGCTGGCGTTCACCTGAAAACCCCGGTTCTAACCCCAATGCCAAGAATTCGCAAGGCGGTACCGATTACTTCAAATGGTCGCGCGAGAGCAGCGAGCGCTACGTGTACGACGGCAGCCACACGTGGGTCAAAAACGTGACGATCGGTTATACCTTACCTAAAATGGGCAGCATCCTGTCCGACGCGCGTATTTTCGTTAATGCGGCTAACCTCCTGCTGATCACCAAGTATCCGGGCAACAACCCCGATGCAGGTGTACGCGGCGGCACCGAACTTAATAATGACGACGAGTCTTACCCTGTGCCAAGAACATTCTCTATGGGTCTTAAAGTCAACTTCTAAAAATGGCGAAGATGAAAAAAATAACGATACTCGGAATCGCAATGGCATTATGCTTGTCGTCATGCAGCGAAGATTTCCTCAACCAAACCGACCCTACCAAGGTGGAAGTCGATTTGTACTATAAAAACGAAGAGCAGGTTAAGCAGGCACTCAGCGGCGTTTACAGCCAGGTACAGGCGCTCACCAACACCGCATATTTGTTTGGTGAATTTCAAACAGACAATACCACTGTCGACCTGAACCCGTCAGACCGGGGTGGCGCGGGCGGCTGGGAAGCATTCGAATTCAGCACGATCAACTCGGGTAATGGTGAAATTGCCAACCTCTGGAACGGTTACTATGCGGCCATGTACAACTGTAACCTCACATTGGAGAAAATGGTGGAAGCTACCATGACCGAAAACGCACGGAAAGAGGCGGAAGGGCAGCTCAAATTCCTGCGCGCGTACATGTACTTCAACCTTGTCCAGTACTTCGGCGACGTCATCATGGTCACATCCACCCTGGATATTCCCGACCCGGCATTCGATCTCGTAAGATCGCCCCAGGCCGATGTGTGGGCGCAAATCGAAAAGGACCTGAAAGAAGCTGCGGCGTCATTGCCTGCGAAATATGCTTCTAGCGGCGATCTTGGCCGTGCAACCAAAGGTGCTGCATTGAGTTTGCTGGGGAAATCGTATCTCACGCAGAAGAAATACGCCGATGCGGCAACGACTTTGAAAGAGGTAACAACCCTGGGCTACGCGCTGCATGCCAATTACGCGAACAACTTCAATCCGTCTACGAAAAACGGCATTGAGTCTATCTTCGAAATCCAGTACCAGGGCGACAACGACAACGGCGAATGGAGTAATTTCGAATATGTATTCGCACCGAGGGTGTCCAAGGGCGCGGTGACTGGCTATGCCGCTGGCTCGAACGGCGGCCGGAATGTTCCTACCAACGACATTATGGCGGCCTATGAGAAAGGCGACTTGCGGAAAGACATTTCCCTCAAGCCTAATTTCAAGCTGGATACCACCACTTACAAGGTACCTTACGTATTCAAATACAACTACCCGCACACCATCGTGAACCGTACGAACACCAACTGGCCGGTATTGCGCTATGCCGATGTGCTGCTCATGCTCGCGGAAGTGATCAACGAACAATCGGGGCCGACTGCCGAAGCATTGGGGTATGTAAACCAGGTACGTAAACGCGCCGGCCTCGCCGATCTGGCAATCTCGGATAAGGTGGCATTCAGAACGGCTGTTTTGAAGGAAAGAAGACTGGAACTGGCGTTTGAAAACCACCGCTGGTTTGATCTCAAAAGGACCAAAACACCGGCCGAATGGGCGGCATTCATGAATGCGCACGGTGCGCAGGAACGCGCAAACCCGACGGTAGCAAGAGGTAATGTACCATTCAACTCGACGGACTATGTCTTCACCGAGAACGAGTACTTGCTGCCTCTTCCGGCGCCGCAGATACTGATCAATCCCAAGCTTGCACAGAATCCGGGTTACTGATCCGTACAAACAATTAAGCATACAGGAGAGGCATTCAATATGTCTCTCCTGTTAAAATTTATAACTAATCCGTGAACATAATCGTTATAACCTTAATAGCCCATTCAGTACCAGAATAGCTGTTTATATAAACCTTTTTAGAAAATCATGAATATTTATCATTTATAGCAAGACAGAACAGGATACTATTCCATTTGCTGCATTTTAGTATTGTAAGATTGCGGAATACCTCCGCCGGTATTCCTGAACCACTAACCCCTTGAACTTGTGTTACTCCAAGCAACCGAAACTTTCTGGCTTTGGCAATTTTTAGGACGATTGCACCCTTTACTGGTCCATTTTCCCATCGGGCTACTTTGCATTGCATTGCTTTTTGAACTTATCGACTGGAAGCGTAAATCGACTGTCCTGCGCGATGGAACCCGCATTATCACGTGGGTCAGCGCGGGAAGTGCCGTGCTGGCTGTGGTGTTCGGACTGCTGCTGGCCAGCTCCGAAGATTCCAGCGGTACCAACCTCGAAATCCACCGCTGGGCGGGAATTGCTACGATGGTGCTTTCGCTTTTCACCGCATTCATACTGCGCTCGGGCAACCGGAGCCTTTTTCGCGGATTGCTGCTTACCACCGTGTTCGGCGTTTCGTTCGCAGGCCATTACGGCGCAATGCTTACGCACGGTGAAGATTACCTTTCGAGCGTTTTGCCCGGTGCAGACAAACCGGTAGAACCGAAAGGGGAGACCGAGGCCGATTTCGTGCTGACCAACAACGGCGCATTAACCCCTGAACAAATACAAAATCTGAATGTGGAAGTCAGAACGATCCTGGCGCATAACTGTTACAGCTGCCACAGCGAAACCAAAATGAAAGGCGACCTGCGCCTCGATAGCAAGGAAGCCATTATGAAAGGTGGCGAAGACGGCGTAGTTGTGATCCCCAATCACCCTGATAAAAGTGAGCTGATCCGCCGCATTTCATTGCCGAAAGGCGACAAGGAGGCCATGCCGACGAAAGGTAAACGCCTGACGGAGAAAGAGATCAAAATACTTGCATACTGGATCGAAAAAGGAGCGCCCTGGCCGGATGGCAAGGAAAAGAGCATTTATCGCGTTGCGGAACTGGCTCCGCGCATCCCGCAGGTGCCTGCCGCCACGGCCGGGCTCGACAAGCCGGTTGACCTTTTTGTGAATGCTTATTTCCAAAAAAACAAAGGCAGCTGGAAACCCGTCGTCGACGACCGTACCTACATTCGACGTGTTTACCTCGACATTATCGGATTGCTGCCGCCTCCTGAAAAGGTGGATGCATTCGTGGCCGATACCCGTCCGGACAAGCGCGAATCACTCGCGAAAGAACTGCTGAACCAGAACGACGCCTACGCGCAGCATTGGATGACATTCTGGAACGACGCGCTCCGCAACGACTACGATGGTACCGGCTACATTACCGGTGGCCGCTTTGGTATTTCCAAATGGCTTTATGCGAGTTTGCTGGACAACAAGCCTTACAACTGGTTTGTAAAAGAGCTGATCAGCCCCAACAAGGAATCCGAGGGTTTTATTAAAGGTATCAAATGGCGGGGAACGATCAATTCCAGTCAGCGCACCGAAATGCAGGCCGCGCAAAACGTAGCCCAGGTATTTTTGGGTTTGAATTTGAAATGCGCTTCCTGCCACGACAGTTTCATCAGCGACTGGAAATTGGCCGACGCTTATGCATTCGCCAACATCTTTGCCGACACCCTGCTTGAAATCAACCGCTGCGACAAGCCCACGGGCAAAATCGCCGGAACCCGCATGCTGTACCCCGAACTGGGAGAGATCGAAGTGAATGCAAATACCGAAAAACGCCTCCGCCAACTGGCCGATTTTCTGGTACAACCGAAAGACGGAAGATTGTACCGCACGCTCGTAAACCGCGTATGGGCGCAACTGATGGGCCGCGGCATCGTAGAACCGGTGGATGCCATGGACAACCTGCCTTGGAGCCAGGACCTTCTCGACTGGCTGGCGTCGGATTTTGTAACAAACGGGTATGATGTCAAAAAGCTGATCTACACAATCGTCACTTCAAAGACCTATCAGTTACCATCCACCTCGGTGAAAGAGGCGGGCGATATGATGGCTACCGACTACAAATTTACCGGTATGGTGCGCAGGAGGCTGACCGCCGAGCAATTCGCGGACGCGATCAGTTCGAGCTTCACACATATGTATGCGGATACCGCGCTTGCGCTGAAAAAGCTTCCGGAGGATATCAAGACGCGCCTGCCGTTCCCGCGTGCGGCGTTCGTGAAGAACGATCCGTTCCTTACTTCGCTCGGCCGCCCGAACCGCGAGACGGTGAGTACCAGTCGTACCTCCCAGGCAAACCTGCTGCAAGCATTAGAGCTCACCAACGGTTCGAAATTCACGCAGACATTGAAAGAGGGATCGAAGGTATGGAAGTCGCAATACCCGACGTCCGACTCGCTCGTGACGGCACTTTACCGGAAGGCATTGGGCCGCGCGCCGGTGGCCAAAGAGCTTGCTGCGGCTAAAAAAATCCTCGGTCCGACACCTAGCGAGGAAGGCATTCAAGACCTGGTTTGGGCTATTGCGCTGGTGCCGGAGTTTCAGTTGATTTATTAAATGTGTGATACAAATCATTCATATTTAAAATATCAAATGAATATTACTTTAAATACAGACATAGCTTTTATAATTTATAGTAAGAATATTAAATTTAATATTAATTATAAATATAAAAAGTATTTAAAGTAAAATAAGTTAACAAATACAAAGTATTAAAATACAATCACTAAAAGAAAATAGAGAAATGAATATCCAATGGAATAGGAGGGAGTTTCTGCAACGCGCCAGCGCCGCTACCCTGGCCGCATTGGCCGCAGGAGCGCCCGTATCAAACCTGCTTACCTCATGCCGGGGCAAGGCGGGAGCCAATTCATCGGCGGACACAGTGATACTTTTATGGATGGCCGGCGGTATGGCGCACACCGAAACTTTCGACCCGAAAGCGTATACGCCGTTCGAAAAAGACATGGAAGGCAACCGCGTTTTGAGCACCTTCAAATCGTTACCGACCAAGCTCGACGGCATCCATTTCTCGGACGGTTTGCAGTCGATAGGACAAGTGATGGACAAGGGCACGCTCATTCGTTCGTACGTCGCGGCCGACATGGGACACATCCTGCATTCGCGTCACCAGTACCACTGGCATACCTGCTATGAGCCGCCTCAGACCGTCGCCGCGCCGCATATCGGTTCGTGGATCGCGAAGGAACTCGGGCCTAAAAATCCGGTGATCCCGGCATTCATCGACATCGGTCAGCGCTTCACCGTAGGCGAGGCGGAAGAGCTGAAAGCATTCCATACGGCCGGTTTCCTCGGCAATGAGTTCGGTCCGTTCTTTATCCCGGACCCAAGCCAAGGGCTCGACAGCGTGCGCCCTCCCGTGGGTATGGACGCGAAACGATTCGAACGCCGGAACCAGCTCTACAACGAGTTGATTAACAACAGTCCGGTAGGGGAGTTCGGCAGCGATTACCAGCGCGAATCGCTGAAACGGTCGATGGAGCAGGCATACGCATTGCTCAACTCGCCCGAATCGAAGGCATTCGACCTCAGTACCGAACCGAAAAAGAGCTACGACATTTATAATACCGGCCGCTTCGGGCTCGGTTGCCTGCTCGCCCGCCGGCTCACCGAACAGGGCGCTCGCTTCATTAGCGTTACGACCGAGTATGAGCCATTCAAAGGCTGGGATACGCACGAAAACGGCCATACGCGTTTGCAGGATATGAAAAAGCAAATAGACGGCCCGATTGCCCAGCTCATCAAGGACCTTGACGAAAAAGGTCTGCTCGATCGCACGATGGTCGTGCTGGCGAGCGAATTCAGCCGCGATATGATGGTGGAAGGCCGCCCGGATGCGAAAGTAAAGGAGCAGGTAGCACAGCCCGACATTCTATCCGATCTCAAATTCTATGGAATGCACCGCCATTTCACCGACGGTTGCTCGATGCTCATGTTCGGTGGTGGGATCAAAAGGGGCTTCGTTTACGGCAAAACCGCCGACGAGCGCCCTTGCAAGACCATCGAAAACCCGGTGAAAGTCGACGGTATCCACCAGACGATCTACCATGCATTAGGCATCCCGCCGGACACCCAGTACGAGATCGAAAAACGGCCATTCTACACGACGCCTGACGGAAAGGGCTTGGCCGTGAAAGAGCTCCTCGTATAGCTTCGAACTTGTTTATCCGCCGGAGAGAATGCCGACAGCCAGCCTCTCCGGCGGCATTTATCCCTTACTACCTCACCTGCATGATATCCTTATTGTAAGCCGTCGCCATCACCGCGAACGGACGGGTTTCCCATACCCGATATAAGATATATCCAAAAAACTCATGTTAATTAAATATTAATCAAAACCAGACAGAGCAGGACAGTCTGTTCTCGCATTCGTTCTAGTATTGCATAAATGTTACTTTAAGTATGAATAATTGTCTTTTATACGTCACAAAGACATTTATTTCTTAGAGTATTCCAACTCTTCATCAACGATATATCTGTAAGTTTTCAGGCCTGTTGGGCAGGGAAGCCATATCCGTTATGCGATCAGACGATACCGTTGTATTTGAAATACCTTAAAACAAACTCTGCTTTTAATCCCGACAATTATTCACTTAAACCGATGACTATGAGAATAAGAAGCTTAACCGATTAACCCCGCTACCCGGGCATTTTAGACAATGTGCCGGGGCCTCTGCTAATTACTAAATCTAAAAATGAAGCTTATGAATCAATTTCGACAATCTCCTTATTACGGCCGATTGAATTCGATCCTGAAACTGTCCGTGGGCCAGGCGCTCATCGGGGCGGCTTGCGGGCTCAGTGCAGTAGCCGGCAATAGTTTCCATCTTAACCCGCTGGTTGTAAGCACCAACATCACGGCCGACCGGACGATCAAGGGAAAGGTAACCGACGACACCGGCGAGAAACTGCCGGGTGTGAGCGTGGTACTCAAAGGAACCACGATAGGAACGGTGTCCGATGCCGACGGTATATACAGCATTAACATACCTGACAAAGGCGGAGTCCTCATCTTCTCTTCCGTAGGCTTCCTTACCCAGGAAGTTCCCGCAGGAACGGGCTCTACCATCGATATCAAACTTGCTACCGATGCCAAAGCGCTGACGGAAGTTGTGGTAGTGGGTTATGGTAGCCAGTTGAAAAAAGAAATCACAGGCGCGGTTCAGACCGTAAAGAGTGAAGAATTGAAAGATATTCCGGTGTCGCAGGTTACCCAAAAACTGCAAGGACGCCTTGCGGGTGTACAGATCAACCAGACCACGGGTAAGCCAGGGCAGGGGATGTCGGTACGTATCCGCGGCCAGGTATCCGTTACAGCCGGTAGCGACCCGCTTTACGTGATCGACGGTTTCCCGATTACGGGTACCATCGGCCAGATGAACCCGGATGAAATCGAGGACATTACCATTCTGAAAGATGCCGCTTCGACGTCACTCTACGGTTCGCGTGCGGCGAACGGGGTAGTGCTTATTACTACCAAACGCGGTGCTCCCGGCAAAACGAGCGTGAGCTTCAATGCATTCGCAGGTTTCCAGAAAGTTCCGGTGCGAGGTCGGGTTAAAATGCTGACCGCCGAAGAATTCGCGCAGTTCAAGAAGGAAATGTATGAGGATGAGCTAAAACCGGTGCCAGAACCGTTTCAAAATCCAGAAAAATACAGGGGTAAAGACAACGACTGGTACGACGCACTGCTTCGCACAGCTCCCATTCAGAGCTATAACCTGAGCATCAGTTCCAACAAGGAAAACATGCGCACATCCCTCGTAGCAGGTGTTTTCAACCAGAAAGGGGTCGTGCTGAACAACAACTACAAGCGCTATTCGCTTCGTATGAATACCGAATACGACATTTCGAGCAAGATTAAAGTCGGATTCAATGTGGCGCCGCAATTTGTGTATGACAACACGCCGAGAACGGATGGCGACCGTGGAACAGGGGTGCTATTCAATGCGTTGCATACCTGGCCTGTTATGCCTATTTATGATGCAAACGGCCAGCTGACGAAGTACAACAACTTCCCTAATGGAACCGGTAACATTTTCGATTACCCCAACTGGGTCCGGGCAGCAAACGAGCTGACCAACGAGACGAAGATCAACAAGTTGCTGGGTAATGCTTATGTGCAATACACCCCAATCAAAGGCCTGACGTTGAAATCGACTATCAATGTTGAGCAGGAGTCTAACAAATTCTTCTTCTTCAACCCGTCGACCGCTACCAGCGCCATCAATACGCCGGTGCCTACCACTGCGGTATCGATCCGCCAGAACTTTCAGAACTTCTCCTGGCTGAACGAAAACCTTGCAACCTATAACCGCAGCTTTAACGGAAACCACAATTTCGAGTTGCTGGCTGGTTTTACCCAACAACGTTTCCGCCAGGAATATGACCGTATCACCGCGAACACCTACACCGACGACCGCCTTCCGACAATCCAGGGTGCGATTAACATCGACCGCGGCGGGGCATTCAACGTGAATGGTATTTCGGGTTCGAATACATTTAATGGTGCCAACGAGTGGGGGCTGATGTCGTACATTTCACGATTGACCTATAACTACAAAGGCAAATACCTGTTCTCTGCTGCTGTACGTGCTGATGGTTCTTCCCGCTTCGGTTCCGAAAACAGATGGGGTACATTCCCTTCCGCATCGGTCGGCTGGGTAGTGTCTGACGAGAACTTTATGCAATCGCTGCCGAAAGTTTCGTTTGCGAAATTCCGCGCCAGCTACGGGGTAATTGGTAACAACAACATTGGTAACTATACGCAATACGCGCTGGTAAACAATACCACCAACGCCGTATTCGGAAGCACAGTGGCTACCGGTGCGCAGGTAACTTCCCTTTCGAATGCTAACCTGGGCTGGGAAACCACCAAGCAATTCGATGCGGGCTTGGATGTGGGTCTTTTCAACGACCGCATTCAGTTGATCTACGATTTCTATACGAAAAGGACAACTAACCTGCTTTATGCGGTTCAGATTCCACAGGAATCAGGCTTTGGTAACTTCAATGACAATATCGGGGAGATCAAATTCTGGGGACACGAAGTGGCATTGACCACACGTAACCTGGTAGGCAAGCTGAAATGGACTACTAATGCCAACATTTCATTTAACCGTAACAAAGTAATGGAATTGGCGCCGGGCATCGACCGCGTATATGGTTCATTCCACATTACGCAGGTAGGTCAGCCGTTCGGTCAGTTCTATGGGTTGGTGAAAGAAGGTTTTTATATGAGCAAAGAAGAACTGGCTTCTTCACCGATCATCCCTGGACGTTCAGCTATTGGTACCATCAAATTCAAAGATGTTAATGGCGACGGTGTGATCACCAACGGTGGTGACGCGGATGACCGCACAATTATCGGAAGCCCGTTCCCGAAATTTACTTACGGTATCACCAACAACCTGAGCTACGGCAACTGGGACCTCTCCATCGTAGGATCGGGATCGCAGGGTAACCAGCTCTGGGTTCGCCACCTTTACAGCACGGCCAACCTCGACGGTGTGTTCAACATGGTGGCAGGCGCCAAAGACCGTTTCCGTGTAAAAAATGCCATCAACCCGGTTACCGGCGTGGCAGAAGCTACTACGGTGATCAACCCGGGTAAGGGAATGTACGGCGCTACCAACAACGGCGGTAATTTCACAGGCGTAGAACGCGACTGGAACAGCTCGCACTTCCTTGCCAATGCTTCTTACTTCACGATCAAGAACATTACTGTGGGCTACAACCTGGGTGGTATTAACAAGCTCTTCAAGTCGGCGCGCCTTTATGCAAGCGTGCAGCAAGTTTATGTGTTCACCAAATACTGGGGCGGACCTAACCCTGAAACCAGCGCACAAGGTGACGGACAGGGTGATGGCGGTAACCTGAGCCAGGGTGTAGACCTTTCAAACTACCCTGTACCACGTACCTGGACGCTGGGTGTGAACCTGAACTTCTAACCTGACTTGTAAAACAGTTCATTAAAATTGCGACAGAAATGAAAACAAAATATATAGCGGCGTGGATCCTGGCAGCAGGTCTGATGGCAGGGTGCGGGGACAAGTTCCTCACAGTGAACCCGGAAACCGCATTGAGTTCGAATAACTTCTTCACCTCGGAAAGCGATTTCAAGCAGGCGGTCAATGCGGCTTACGAACCGTTCCGGCAGATGTACAATGAACGTGCGTGGATTTTGGAAGAAATGCATTCCGACAACACCTACTATGCCCGTAACATATTGTACGGTGCGGTGGATCCGACTGAAAACGTAGCTGACTTCGCTGTACCAACCGCCGGCGGCGTAACTGCCAATGACAACGTATTGGTCCAGTACCGGCTGAACTACCGCATCATCGCCAGAACAAACCAAATCCTGGCTTTGATCGACGGCGTTGATTTCGATGCCACTTCCAAAGCCAACCTCAAAGGGCAAGCGCAATTCCTCCGTGCATTCGCCTATTTCGATCTCGTACGCCTTTTTGGTAAAGTTCCTCTGCACCTTGTCCCGGTAACAGGTCGCGATGATGCCGCATTACCATTATCGACTACGGAAGAAATCTACGCTCAAATCGAGAAAGATGCCAAAGACGCAAGCGCCGGGCTCTTGGACAAGTCAACCCAGGAAGCAGGACGCGTGACTTCGGGTACAGCCAAAATGTTGCTGGCGAACCTTTACATTACGCAAAAGAAATGGCCGCAGGCTGAAACGTTGCTGAAAGAAATCGTCACAAGCGGCAAATACGCGTTGATGCCGGACTACAACGATGCATTCTCTTTCACGAGTGCGAACAAAAACAACAAAGAGTCGTTGTTTGAGATCCAATACATGGAAGGCTCTTCGGGCTACAATGGCAACCAGATCTACCGGTTCATCCCGTCGCCGATCACTGCTGCTGAAATTGCGCCGATTACAGGAACGTCCAACCCGCAGCAGACTTCTCAGGAAAGCAACAACATCCCGACGCCAGACCTTATTGCCGCTTATGAAACCGGTGATAAGAGAAAGGACATTTCGATCGGATATGTGACTCTGAGCGGATCGGCGGTTGAAAACAAAGTCTATCCTTACATTAAAAAGTATGCTCGTCCACACGCGATACACCAGAACACCGGTCAGAACTGGCCTGTTTATCGTTATGCGGAAGTGCTGCTGTTCCTTGCCGAATCATTGAACGAACAAGGCAAGCCTGCCGATGCTGCTACGTACCTCAATCAGGTTCGTACGCGTGCGGGCCTTGCCGCAAGCAAGGCAGCTTCGCAGGCAGATATGCGTGAAGCGATTTTCAAAGAAAGAAGGGTAGAACTCGCTTTCGAAAACAAGCGGTGGTTTGATCTCACCCGCACCGGCCGTGTGAAAGAGATCATCGGCGCATACGGTGCAAAAGTGAAAGCGAATCCGGCAGCTTACTATTTCCCGAAAGGTGCTGTACCGCCGCCGAATGCATTCACAGTGCTGGACGACTATTACGGGCTGCCAGCTGTTGAAGCCGCATTGACGCCGCATTTCTGATGGATGAAAAAGAATGAAAAAAGTGCAGCAGCCGCAAGCTCGCTGCACTTTTTTCATTATAACCATACTTATCCGCCCGATACCCCACAGAACAGGATAGTCCCTTGGATGTTTCGATCTAATATTGCATTTATCAGATTATTTAAAGTTTTAGTTTGCTTTATTTAAGAACAACAATTCACTGGGCAATGCACGCTTGCCACGGCTATCGGCTAGCATGCCCCGGTCGGACACCAGCGCTTCATCCTTTTTTATCAATCATATTTACTTAAACTCTGAGCTGTAAAATGTACACAAAAAAACAATGGTTAAAACTTCCGATGACGCTCGCGGTGCTGGTCGCCGTAGGGGTCGGCAGTGGAGTGATGCTAAGTAACCGAACTGCCCAACACCGTCCTCCCGGCTCAAAGGTCGACAAGCTGAAACTTCCCGACGGCTTCAAAGCCGACCATTTATACAGTGTTTCGGAAGAAAAGAACGGCTCGTGGGTGTCCATGACATTCGACAACAAGGGAAGGATGATCACTTCCGACCAGTACGGCGGACTATATCGCCTGGTGCTTCCGGCGATCGGCTCTACCGATAAACCTCAAGTGGAAGTACTTAAAATTGAAGGAGATACCGCGAAAGTAGCGATGGGTTATGCCCATGGTTTGCTCTATGCGTTCAACAGCCTTTACGTGATGATCAACAACCGGTCGAATGCGCGTTTCCCGAAAGGAAGCGGCTTGTACCGCTTGCAGGATACCGACAACAATGATCAGTACGACAAGATCTCGCTTATCAAACCATTGACGGGCGAAGGAGAGCACGGACCGCACAGTATTGTGATGGCTCCAGACCAGAAGTCGCTTTTTGTCGTGGCCGGTAACTTCACCGACCTGCCCAAAATGGACATCTACCGTCTCATGCCGAACTGGAAAAACGACAACCTCTTCCCGTTCATCAAAGACCCGCGCGGCCACGCGACGGATCGTAATGCACCGGGCGGCTGGATTGCTCACACCGATCCGGAAGGAAAACAATGGGAATTGTACACAGCCGGTTTCCGTAACCCGTACGATATTGCATTCAACGAAGCGGGTGACCTTTTTGCTTACGACTCGGATATGGAATGGGATTTCGGAACACCTTGGTATCGTCCTACACGCGTTTGCCATGCCGTGAGCGGTGGCGAGTTTGGTTGGAGAACGGGTTCTGCCAACACATCTCCCGCATTTGCCGATTTCCTTTCGCCGGTGATGAACATTGGTCAGGGATCGCCTACCAACCTGATTTACCTGAAAGACGCGCGTTTCCCTGCAAAATACAAAAACACATTGCTCGCATTCGACTGGTCATTCGGTATTGTTCACGGCTTGCACCTGAAACCAAACGGCTCTACCTACACCGCTGACCACGAAGAATTCCTTTCGGGCGCACCGCTTCCATTGACCGACGGTGCCATCGGCCCTGACGGCGCATTGTACTTCCTGACCGGCGGCCGTCGCCTGGAATCGGATCTTTACCGCGTGTATTATGGTGATTATAAGAACATTGCACCTGGATCTAATGTTGCGACACCGGTTATCACCAGCGAGCACAAGCAACGTACCGCGATTGAAGAATACCATGTTAAAAAGGACCCGAAAGCGATCGAGCAAGCATGGCCGTTGCTGAAAAGCCCGGATCGCTTCCTGCGCTACGCCGGCCGTCTGGCTATCGAACACCAGCCTGTAAGCCAGTGGGAAAGCAAAGTTTACGCTGAAAAAGATCCTCAGAGCATTATTTACGCTGCCATCGCATTGGGCCGCCAGGGTGATTCTACGAAAGTAGGAGGCCCCCTTTTGAAAAAGCTCACCACCATCGACTACGCGAAGCTCGACGACCTGAACAAGCAAGCACTTCTACGGGCAGTGGAAGTGATCCTATACCGCACCGGCCAGCCCGACGCTGCCACGAAAGCTGCATTGGTGGCTTATCTGAATCCCAAGTATCCGTCTGTCAGTGCATTGCAAAACAGATTTCTAGCTAAAATCCTTATCACCATTGAAGCACCGAAAGCGGTTGACAAAACGCTTGCACTTATCGCGAAAAACGAGAAGTTCGATGACAAGGATAATGAAATGGTAACCGCTTCCGCCGATCTGATCTTGCGTAACCCGCAATACGGTCTCGACCTGGCCGGTTTGCTGGAAAAAATGCCGCCGCAACAGCAGACATTCTACGCTATCATGCTCAGCAGCGCCAAAACCGGCTGGACACCCGCAACGCATGAAGAATATTTCAAATGGTTCCACAAAGCATTCAGCTACCAGGGTGGACGCAGCTACATTGGCTTTATCGACAAAGCACGTCAGCTCGCATTGAAGAATGTACCAGGCGATAAAGTGGCTTACTACAACAAACTATCTGGCTCTGAATTACTTACAGGAACAGGTAACGACCTTGTGAAGCTGTATACGCCAAAGGGCCCGGGCCGTGGGTGGAAGGTTGAGCAAGCCGTAGAACTCGTTCAGGACAGCCTTTCCAACCGTGACTTCGAACGTGGCAAGCAGATTTTCTCCGCGGTACTTTGCAGCCGCTGCCATACCATCCAGGGCGAAGGTGCGGACGTTGGTCCAGAACTGACGCAATTGGGCACCCGCTTCTCGGTGAAGGATATGCTCGAGGCGATCATCATACCTGACAAAGCGGTATCCGATCAATATGCTTCGATCTCCTTCCAGATGAAAGACGGGCAGTCAATCGTGGGCCGCGAGGTGAACCAGGATGCCAACTTCTATTATGTATCTCAAAACCCATTCGATCCTAAAACGATTCGGAAAGTGGCCAAGAAGCAAGTGGTTTCCAGCAAAATCTCCCCGGTATCCATGATGCTTCCAGGCCTGATCAACGGTTTGAATCCTAATGAACTGAGAGATCTGGTAGCCTATTTGATGGCTGGCGGTAACAAAAATAACCCGATCTATTCCGAATCCGGTGCGCCGAAAAGCGGAAAATAGATCACATGATTTTTTGAGTAGATTATAATTAATTAGGCTTAAGATAGTGGTGCTGCGTGTTGATCCTGATGCTTTCAAAGCAAAAACGGGTCCGGTAGCATCACTACTTTTTTTGCAGGTATGGCAGAACAAATATCCGGCTAGACCAAACGTATACAAAAGTACGTTCAATTCCGGAAAAAGGGTAGGGGCTTACCGACCGAATAACCATTAACTTACATTATTTCAGATAGTTAACTATTAAATGAAGTCACTTTCAAATCGCAGAAAAGCGCTCAAAAATATGGCTGCGGCAGCGGGCCTGGGTACATTTTCAGGCTCTCTGGCGGATGCCTTTGCCGCGTCGCAAAAAGCGCTTGGTCCGCAACTCAATGGCAGGATCAATCACTCCGTATGCAAATGGTGTTATAGTAAAATTCCACTGGAGACTTTCGCGCAGGAATGCAAAAAGATCGGACTTACATCGATCGAATTGCTTGGTCCGGAGGAATGGCCGGTGATCAAAAAGTACGGATTGACCTGTGCATTGCCCTGGGGTGAAGGACTGACGCGCAGCATCGATAAGGGTTTCAACGATCCGAAAAATCACGAAGAACTGATCAAAGGTTTTGAAGACGTGATCCCGAAAGTGCGGGCAGCAGGCTACGACAAGATCATTTGCTTTTCGGGTAACCGCCGGGGAATGTCGGATTACGACGGAATCCGGAACTGCGCCGAAGGCATCCGCAAGCTGATCCCAACCTGTGAAAAGCACAATGTGACGCTGGTAATGGAGCTGCTGAACAGCAAGGTGAACCATAAAGATTATATGTGCGACCGGACGGAGTGGGGGGCAACCCTTTGCGAAGCCATTGGTTCTGAAAAGTTTAAACTGCTCTACGACATTTACCACATGCAAATCCAGGAAGGTGACGTCATCGCAACAATCAAAAAATATCACAAATACATTGCCCATTATCATACAGGCGGCGTACCGGGGCGGCATGAGATCGATGAAACGCAGGAGCTGTATTATCCGTCCATCATGAAAGCCATTGTAGAAACCGGTTACAAAGGATTTGTAGGACAGGAGTTTGTTCCAAGCCGGGGTGACGATCTGGCTTCGCTGAAACAGGGAGTTACTATTTGCGATATTGCCTAGCTACTGATATTCAATTATTTACAATATGCCAACCAGAAGAAACGCATTAAAAAATATAGCGGCGGGAACAGCCGCAGGCGCCGCCGCCGGAATGATGTCCATTTCAGAAGTGTTCGCCAAAAACGAATCTGTCCTGGGTGCTAAGCTGAATGGTAAGATCAATCACTCGGTTTGCAAATGGTGCTACGGTAAAATCCCGCTCGACACCTTCGCGCAAGAATGCAAGAAGATCGGCATCACATCCGTCGAACTACTCGGGCCAGAAGACTGGCCGACATTGAAAAAGTACGGCCTCACATGTGCGCTGCCTAATGGCGCAGGTATGGGGATCGAAAAAGGCTTCAACGATCCGGCACTGCACGACGAACTTGTCAAAAGTTACGAGGACATTTTTCCAAAACTGAAAGAAGCCGGTTACAAAACCGTCATCTGCTTTTCGGGTAACCGCCGCGGCATGTCCGACTACGACGGAATGCGCAACTGTGCGATCGGTCTGCGCCGGCTGATGCCATCCGCCGAAAAGTACGGCATTACCATGATCATGGAGTTGCTCAACAGCAAAGTCAACCACCGCGACTACATGTGCGACCACACTGCCTGGGGCGCCGGACTTTGTGAAATGGTCGGTTCGGAAAACTTCAAACTGCTGTACGATATTTACCACATGTCTATCATGGAAGGTGACGTGATCGCGACCATCAAGCAATACCACAAATACATCGGCCATTACCACACCGGCGGCGTTCCCGGCCGCAACGAAATCGACGAAGGCCAGGAACTGTATTACCCGGCGATCATGAAAGCGATCGTCGAAACCGGTTTCAAAGGGTTCGTCGCACAGGAGTTCATTCCCAAGCGCGAACCGTTGGCGTCGCTGGCCGAATGTGTGAAGATTTGCGATATTGTCTGAGCGACAGCTCCTAATTTGGAAATTCTCTCTTGTAAATTGCCTGAAAAAGTTGTTTGAACCGCCAAAAACGGGCTCATTTCGGCTTTTTCAGGCAATTTTGAATTTTACAAGCTGCTTTTAAAGCAGCCAAAATCACATCAAATCAGACTCAATTTCAGTGGATTAATCCTAAAAATCAGCAAATTTAAACGCCTGACATTTAAACAAAAACTCCGGCCCGATATCTGGGACGAGCTATCAAAACCTCATCGCTATCAGTTACAAGCTTCCCGAACCTATGCTTAGATCAGCCATTAAAATCTTCATCACATTCTTATCTATTACCAATATTTACGCCCAAGCCAAGTTTGAACCAGGATATATTGTCCCATCACGCGGCGACACGATCAGAGGAATGATCGATTACCGCAACTGGTCTCAAAATCCCCGAACAATCCGGTTCAGGGATATGCAAAACCAGGCCGACAAAACGCTAGGTGTAAACGACTTATCCGCATTCCAGGTACATGGTGAAAATTACGAAAGGGCAGAGGTCAGCGTTAATATCACTCCATCCAATAATAATAATATTACCGAAAGGAGCCTTCCTGAACTGGTAAGCGATACGGTGTTCCTGCTACGGCTGGTAGACGGCCCGAAAAGTCTCTATTATCTACGCGGCCAAGCGGATAAGGTTCAGTTCTACATTGGGGCTGAACATCAGTTGCTGGTTTATCATAAGTATCGGATTACAAAGGATAACGTGACACAAGCCATTAGCATTGATCGCTTTCGCCAACAACTTAAGGCGTATCTGGATTGCGAAAATGTGGCGAACCGCGTAGCAAACCTCAGATATTCCAGCAAGGAGATCATAGGGCTGTTCGAATTGTACTACGAAAAATGCTCCGAAACAAAGCCAAAAACAGTCACAAAACGCGAAGGCCTCGGATTTGAAGCCGGCGCACTAGCCGGGGCTATGTTTTCTAAATTAACCTTTAAGGGCTACAACTTCGAATATCTCACGCAACGCAAACACGCCATATCGGCACGGCCAACCGTTGGTCTGTCCTTAAACATCGTGATCCCGCGCACGAAAAAGAACCTGCTGATCGCGAACGAACTGGTGTATTCATCCTACAAGATTTCTGATCATTTCCGAACCGACGTGAATTCAGAGAATTATACTACAACTGATTACACTTATGCACTGAACCATCTGAGAATCAACAACATGGTACGCTACCGAATCAGACGCGGCAATGCATTCTTTTATGCCAACGTCGGGATCTCCAATGGCTTTCTAATTTCAGAAAATAACCGATACCTGGCCAGAACGCAATTTTACACAGACGTCCACATTAAGGAAGACAAAGCGCTCGAAACCCGGAAGCACGACCAAGGCTTTAACTTCGGTATCGGCGCTGGTGTCGGGAAACTGGGCTTCGAAGCGAGGTTTGAAAACAGCAACGGCAATTCGAATTTTTTCTCTCTCACCTCTAATGTGAAGCAGGTGTTGCTGCTGGTGCATTACAGGTTTTGAGAATCGGGCTGTCAACTGTATTATTTAACCACAAATAATTTGTGGATCGTCGCAACACCGATTTGACGAGTGACTTCTACCAGATATATCCCGACTGGCAGCCGACTCGTGTCGATGTGCCTCTGCGGGGCGTTGCCGGAATCGTAAATGTTAATGCCTGTCGACGATGTTATTCTGATTCGGCTGATGCTATTCCAGTCTGGTGTGATTATGCTGAAATGGTCAGACGCCGGATTCGGAGCTAGCGACGTTGACGCGCTTTGGGCTCGAACCAGTCTGATCCGGCTGTACATGTTCGAGCCATCTTTGTCGATCATATGCAATCGATAATATTGATCACCTTTGGCCAGGTCATTATCCACGGCGGTGTATTTGTGGGAAACAGAACTTTCGCCTTGCGCCTTTACTACGGCAATCATTTTCCAGTGCTTGCCGTCCAGGCTTTTTTCTACCTCAAACCGGTCACTGTTTTTCTCCTCAGTGGTTTCCCATGTTAATAATGCATTACCCTCATCGTTCAGAACCGCATCGAAGGCAACCAGCGTTACAGGTAGGCTTGCCCAAGCGTCGGCGCTGCTCACCGCTTTTTGAACGTTACCGCGAAAGTCGCCCCATTTAGATGAATTCGCTTTTGTACCGAACCCGGTAGCGTGGCACCGCAATCTTATTTTGGCGCCATTATCATAACTGCCGATGATAGTGCCGGCTGGGAAAATTGCTTTCAACGAAGCAACATGCGTGGGCGTCGTCGAAAGCGGCGAGCTGTTTTCTGCCCGCATAAGCGCGACTTTGTAACCAGCGTCGAAGTCTCCATCCGGTAATTCAGGAATGGTATTCACTGAACGCAGCTCACTGATCTGCGAACTTACGATTTCACCAATATGCCCGGCCAGTTTGATGGTGTCAAGTCCGGATCTGACGGTTCCGTTCTGCCCAAAGTCGACATCCATGCCTACGTCCACACCCTGTATGCCGTAACCTTCGCCATGAGATGAAACATAATTAACATATTCCTCACTCACAGACAAATACAAGTCATAAGTAATAGCAGGATGCTGGGGGTCATTAACTGTTTTGGCATTTCTTATTTCGAAGAAAACATGCGGGTTATTACCCATTCCGCCCGCGGGCTGTGCCACCGCGCGGGAACAGGTAAAAAGAAATATAACCCAAAATCGAAGTTTGATATTAGTTGTCATGTTGGCTACCATGTAGGATGAGTGAAAAAAGAAATAGGGCCTATGAGTGAGCTGTAATAGCTTAGGTTGACATCGGTCATATCAAAAAAACCGTCCATGTTCAGGTCTTCATTTGCGTATCCGTGGAATGAACCGTTAAACAGCTGCAGCACCCGCTGATAGTCTTGCGAATTTATACGGGAATGTTCCGGCAAATCACCGACCCACTGATCACCCGTCCACATACACCAGACTCCGTTTCGCAGAATCATTTGATCGGGTTGGCCCGGCACGGAAGATGCCTGAGCAAGCGAGGTTGTGAAGTCATATTCAAAATCCCCGGAAGCGAAATTGTTGATTGGCGTACTTACGATCTCCATATGATTGCGATGATTGATCACCAGGTATACCGGCTCAGCGGACGGATAGAACCATGGAGTCACTCCGGCAGAATCTACCAGGTAGCCATCTGGCCGAATCAATAAATCCCTGGTTACCAATGGGTTCTTAAATTCACCCACTTTAAATAGATAGACCCGAATCCAGTCGACGACTTCTCCTGCACTTCCGGCCGGGTTATTAATTTCCCAGTAAAACCGGTGCCCGTCCGCCGAACCAATCCAGAACTCGTAGTCATAAGGCGTGTAGTGTGGCAGTTGGTGAAGATTTTGCAGATCATTCCGCATCTTCGGCTCGTTCTCAGCCATCGCCCCCTGCAACATCACCTTGATTTTAAGTTTGACCGGATCCACAGGCGCATAAAGAACAGTCACGAATATATCTGTCGAATCCGTATTGAAGCAGCCGCTTCTTTGAACAAACGGATAATACTTCCCCGCAGGCACAGCGTGAAAATCCTGGACCGGGTTTCCTGAATGAGTCGGGTTATCATACCATAAAATATTATAACCGTAATATTCACCGTCCACTTTGCCCAAATCAACAGTCGTTTCCTGGAACTCTGTGTACAGCGTATCATTGAAAGGAGTAAGTTTCGGCCTGCGAACTGTAACTCGGTATAACTCCCAATCTGAACTGTAACAATCATTTAAAGGATCATAAAAAAAAGGAAAGTATTCGCCGGGTGCTGCATCTTGATCAAAAGGGTAGGGAGTACCGCTATGGTCATCAGTTGTGTACCATCTCATTTCACAACCATCAGGAATCGGCTGCCCCAGTTTTACGTTCAAATTTGCCTTTTCAGTTGGGCAAATCAACCGGATTTCGTGGTCCTGCTCATAATCCAGCATCATTCCCTTGTTTTCCGCACGACAATCGCCTGTCGGTCTATAAATCATCACAACTTTGGAAGTCGAATTACCCGTGTTAAATGGAATGGCACAATTGTCGAATTCCATAAAAGCCCAGTATTCACCTTCACCGACCGCCGAGGGATCCGCCACCGGCTGACCCTGGTGATTTGGATTGGTATACCAACGAATTCTGGGGTCGACTGGTTGCTGAATTGTGCGGCGTAGGTCGCCGGTGTTAACACCGTATAAATTGTATAGTGTATCTCTGTCAAGATAAACCTGACCTATGCCTTTCACAGCTACATAATGTTGATATGGATTTGTAATTCCAAAACATTGATTCAGTGTATCATAGAACACGGGATAATAACTACCGGGCTGCGCGCTTTCCGGCGTGGCGTACAGCTTATCCGCGGTTTTCTTAGAATCATCTGTGTACCATCGTAAGATGCACCCGTCTGGTGGCGTATTCAGAATTACCGAATTTAGATTTACCGGCTCGCCGGGACATAGCTGCGGAAGATCGTTGGTGCTTCCCTGAACTTCGGAGCCGGCAGCCAGGCACGTTAATGTTTTTGCATTTTTGTTCTCCGAAACTTGTGCACACAGACTTGTGGCGACGCATGATAAGAAGATCAATGCGCATAGGTTTCTGAAATGATGGGAAAATTCTCGTTTCATATTTTGCGATTTTGTTTCAGCAAATATGAGGGCAATGACTGCATAGCGGGCAAATGGATGAACAAATGGCATATACGTTTATTTCATGGCAAACAACGAAGCCTATTTGTTGTATAATTTATATTATGTTAAATAGACATTCCTAAACGAAGGGAGCACCAGTTTCCTGATGCTCCCTTCTATCTCAGTGCGAAGCTACCGCCTCACGCCATTTTACTCTTCAATACAAGCAACACCTTTCGCAGCGAATTGTTCGAGAACTCCGTTCAGGTTGGTCAGGTTGTCCTTAGCCTCAGCTTCGTCCTTAGCCTGGATTGCTTTTTCGAAGTATGGTTTTGCTTTTTTGAATTTACCGCAAACACGGCCTTCAACTTCTTTACCACGTTGCTGGTATTCGGTCATGTTCATGTTATCCACTTCGCCTTTGAGCTGTACAGCTTCGTTGAAGTAGAAAACGCCAAGGTTATACAACGCGTCGTAGTTGGTCGCGTCGATTTCCAAAGCTTTTTTGTAGTTAAGGATCGCTTTGTCGCTTGCTTCTTTTTGTTTTGCTTTCGCGTCGGCAAGTTCCTTTTCAGCACCAGCTACATCTTGTCCTTTGGCAGCTTCCTGTGCAGTTTTCAAATCTGCTTCCAGTTTCGCAATTGCTTCCGTGCTTTCTTTTTTCTTTGCGGTAACATCAGCAAGCTGACGTTTCAGGTCGGCATTCTTAGGCTGCTTTTTGATCAGCGCACCGATACGTTTTACCTCACCGTCGTATACCGCGATCTTGTCTTTTTCAGCAGCAAGATTTTTCTCTGCAGTACCGGCAGCGCTTGCACCTGCGCCTGCTTTCGCGCTCAGTTGCTTCACTTTGTCGGTCGATGTTCTGTACATGTTATCGTACAAAATCGCCAGGTTTACCACATTCTGCGTGTTTTTAGGATCAGCCGCGGCCAAGGCTTCAAGCTCTTTGATAGCCTGGTCTTCTTTACCTGATGCCAGCAAAATGTTGACAACTTCCGCTTTCAGATCTTTGTTATTCGGCGATTGCTTCAAACCATTATTCAAAGTTTCGATCGCTTTATCGAAGTTGTTTTCTGAACGGTACAGCTGAGCCAAACCGTAGAATACGCTGGGATCTTTACCGCCATTAGCAGCGTATTTCTCAAAAGAAGTTTTTGCAACATCCTTTTTATCAAGCTGTTGTGCTGCAATACCACCGTAAAGGGACGCCAGGGTATCCTTTTTGTTGATCTCCTGCGCTGCCTGGAACATTTCCAAAGCACCGGCAAGGTTTTTAGCCTGGTATTTTTCAGCACCTTGCTTTACGAATGCATTGAAAAGCTGGGTGCCTTCACCGCCAGCGATGATGTTGGCAGCCTCTTTCGAAGATTTTCCGGCCTCCCCTTTCTTCGTAACATCCAGTTCAACAACCTTTTTGTA
Organism: Dyadobacter sp. SG02; assembly: GCF_900109045.1. Classification (GTDB taxonomy): domain Bacteria; phylum Bacteroidota; class Bacteroidia; order Cytophagales; family Spirosomataceae; genus Dyadobacter. The sequence goes on along the minus strand of NZ_FNYL01000014.1, from coordinate 138,511 downwards.
GGCTTCCAAAGCCGTTTTTGCCGCACTAGAATCTACTTCTGAACCTTGTAGGGCTATGTTTTCATAAAGTTTAGCGCGTTCGAGCCAGAATGCAGCCTTTGCACTTGCTTTCGGGTCACTGGCATCTTTATCGCTTTTCTCCTTATCCTTACGAAATCCATCCACCAGAGCCTTGTTCACAGCAGCGTCCTGCGCGAACGCAGCACAGCCGAACAGGCTAAGTGCAGAAACAAAAAACAGTTTTTTCATAAATATTAACTTTGGTTGTGATTGATTGTTCGAGTTCTAAATATAAATCAATAAATATAATTTTTACAAAAATCATGCCTCTGCGTCGTCGGAAGGCTCTTCATCGTCCTCCTCCTCGTCGTCAGCGACATCTTCTTCCTCGTCCAACTCATCATCCGTAACAATTATATCCTCCGCCGCAGCACCTTCTACCTGCGCTACCGGTTTTGGAACTACGTTGCCTTCTTCATCCAGTTCTTCCTCGGCTTTTTCGTCCGGATCTTTCAGAATGCGGGTTACCGACGTGATTTCATCCGTGCTGTTCAGACGGATCAGTTTCACGCCCTGCGTGTTACGTCCGGCCTGACGGATATCCAATACGCTCATTCTGATAGCAATACCATTACGGGTAATGATCATCAGATCGTCCTCTTCCGTCACTTCGCGGATGGCTACCAGCTTCCCTACCTTATCAGTAGCATTCATGGTTGAAACCCCTTTTCCGCCACGGTTAGTCACACGATAACTATCTATCGCTGAGCGTTTTCCAAAACCATGTTCCGAAACCACCAGCAACTGCGCGTCTTCACGGCTGATACAAACCATACCGATTACCTTGTTGTCAGGATCATTCAGGTTGATACCACGCACACCGGCAGCGGTACGGCCCATGGGTCGCACACCTTTTTCGTTGAAACGAACGGCACGACCGGCAGCGGATGCGATCACGATGTCGTTGTCACCGTTGGTTAATGCAACATTCAGCAGACGGTCGCCTTCATTGATAGAGATCGCGATGATACCGTTGGTACGCGGACGTGAGTATGCTTCGAGCAAAGTCTTCTTGATCGTGCCCTGCTCAGTACACATAATGAGGTAATTATTGTTGATATAATCCTCATCCGACAAGGTCTTCACATTGATTACCGAACGGATCGAATCCCCGCCTTCAAGACTGATCAGGTTCTGGATCGGACGGCCTTTCGAAGTTTTGCTTCCTTCCGGCACCTCGTAAACCTTCATCCAGAACAACTTGCCGTATTCGGTGAAGATCAGGAGATAGTTAAGCATTGTCGCGGAGAACAAATGCTCGGTGAAATCGGTGTCCTTGGTTTTCACACCACGGGAACCAACTCCTCCCCTGGTTTGCGTACGGTACTCCGAAAGCGGCGTACGTTTGATATAACCTTCTTTGGAAATGGTAATGAGCATTTCCTCGTCGGCGATCATGTCTTCGTCGCTGAATTCTTCGGCCGAAAACTCGATTACGGTTCTGCGGGCATCTCCATAGCGTTCCTTAATGTCGCCCAGCTCGGTTTTGATGATCTCGAACTTGCGGTATTCGTTAGCCAGAATGTCTTTCAAGTCGGCGATCAGAAGCATGATGTCTTCATATTCCTTCACGATCTTCTCTCTTTCCAGACCGGTCAAACGTTGCAAACGCATATCGAGGATCGCGCGCGCCTGGATTTCCGACAGGGCAAATTGCTCCATCAATCCATTTTTCGCAGTTTCCGGGTCACGTGCCGCGCGGATCAATGCGATTACCGCATCCAGATTATCGAGTGCGATCAGCAAACCCTGGAGAATGTGCGCACGTTTTTCAGCTTCGCGCAATTCGTATTCCGTCCGGCGGGTAATAACCACAACCCGGTGGTCTACATAATGCTTGATCAGGTCTTTCAGGTTTAGCAACACCGGGCGGCCTTTAACAAGCGCCACGTTGTTTACCCCGAAAGAAGTTTGCAACGGCGTGTATTTGAACAGGTGGTTCAATACAATATTAGGTATCGCATCCTTTTTCAGGTCGAAAACGATGCGCATACCGTCGCGGTCCGACTCATCGCGGATGTCGGAGATACCTTCGAGTTTTTTGTCGTTGATCAGCGACGCGATCCGTTCGATCATCGCCGCTTTGTTGATCATATAAGGAATTTCGGTAACAATGATCTGCTCGCGACCGGTTTTAGAAACCTCGAACTGAGCCTTCGAACGCATGATAATGCTTCCGCGGCCGGTTTCCATTGCGGAACGCACGCCGTTGTAACCGTAAATGATACCGCCCGTCGGGAAGTCGGGAGCTTTAACGTGCTCCATCAGTTCCGGGATCGTAATGTCGTTGTTGTCGATGTAGGCAAGCACGCCGTCCACTACCTCACTCAGGTTGTGCGGCGCCATATTAGTGGCCATACCTACCGCGATACCGGATGATCCGTTCACAAGCAGGTTCGGGAATTTGGCAGGAAGAACCGATGGTTCACTCAGCGAATCGTCGAAGTTGGGCTGAAAGTCAACCGTGTCCTTGTTCAAGTCGGCGAGCAGCTCGTCGGCGATCCTTTTCAGCCTCGCTTCCGTGTAACGCATTGCCGCCGGGTTATCACCGTCGACCGATCCAAAGTTACCCTGACCATCCACAAGCGGGTAACGCAATGACCACGGCTGGGCCATACGCACCATCGTATTATACACGGAGGAGTCGCCATGCGGGTGATATTTACCCAAAACCTCTCCAACAATACGCGCTGATTTCTTATGGGCCCGGTTGTAGCTTACACCCAGATCGTCCATTCCATAAAGGACCCGTCTGTGAACGGGTTTCAGACCATCGCGAACGTCGGGCAAAGCGCGGGAAATAATAACGGACATCGAGTAGTCGATGTAGGCGCCACGCATTTCATCCTCGATATTAATCGGGATAATGTTTTCACCAGAAGATTCTGCCATAAACGATTAGAAAAGAATCAAAATTTAAAGTGAGCGAACCGATCGTTTCAGTTGCCCAGCGGATTAATAAAATCTTGTTGGTACTAAAAAGTCAAATTTCGCCATTTTTAAGCATTCTAACAAACTATCTTTTGTGCTATTTCGGCCCCTGGCGCGTATATGCGTGACTCTCCGCGCATTACCTCAAAGAAATATCCGGGGGAAAACTAATTTGGCATCTATCATTAAAAATCCCGTTCTTCCCGCTTATTAGCAAGAGCTTAATTTTCGACAATTTCACCTATGCCTTTACTATTAACCTTTATCGCGATCCTCGCGCTCATTCTCCTTATTGCCTGGCTTAAAATTGATACTTTCATTTCCTTCCTGCTGGTTTCCATCGCGCTCGGACTTGCGAGCGGGCTGGATGTAGACACGGTCAGCAAGGCCATTCAGAAAGGTGTGGGAGGGACCCTGGGAGACCTGGTACTCATTGTCGGGTTCGGGGCGATGTTAGGGAAGATGGTCGCGGACAGTGGGGCGGCACAGCGAATTACCGACGCACTCATCAGCCTTTTTGGACAAAAATATATCCAGTGGGGAATGGCGCTGGCCGGGTTTGTGATAGGGATTCCTTTGTTTTATAATGCAGGGTTTGTAATTGTGATCCCGTTGATTTTCATGATCAGTGCAACCGCACGGTTACCATTATTATATATAGGTATTCCAATGTTATCCGCATTATCGGTGGCGCACGGGTACCTCCCACCCCACCCTTCCCCGGCGGCGATCGCCAGCCAGCTGCATGCCGACCTGGGCAAGACCCTATTCTACGGGATGATCGTCTCGCTGCCTGCTATCGCCGTGGCCGGTCCTATTTTTGGAAAGACCTTGAAACGCTTCCAACCCAAGCCCGACGAAGATCTGTTCGATGTAAAGCCGCGCCCCGCTTCCGAACTTCCGGGATTGGGAATTAGTGTCATTACTGCGTTGCTTCCTGTATTTCTGCTGACCGCCATGTCGGGTGTCAAACGCGTTTATCCCGACAATAAACTGATCGGGCTACTCGCCGAGCCTTATTTCGGGATGCTCGTTTCGGTGCTTTTCGCTGCGTATGCATTAGGCATAAAGCGCGGTATGAGCATGAAAAAGGTGAGCAAATCGATGGAGGAGGCCTTCAAAGGCGTTTCCACCATTCTGCTGATCATCGCGGGTGCAGGTGTATTCAAGGAAATAATGACTGCCAGCGGTGTAAGCACCTTCATTGCCGAAAGCTTGAAAGGACTGGACGTCTCCCCGCTCCTGTTGAGCTGGGCTATCGCGGCGGTTATCCGGGTTTGCGTAGGTTCCGCTACCGTTGCGGGGCTTACAACGGTAGGCATTCTCGCGCCCCTGCTCGCGAACACCGGCGTACCCGCGGAGCTTCTGGTACTGGCCATTGGATCAGGCAGTTTGATGTTCTCCCACCTCAACGACGGCGGCTTCTGGCTCTTCAAGGAATACTTCAATCTAAGCATCAAAGACACAATCCTCACCTGGTCGGTTATGGAAACAATTGTGTCAATAATGGGTTTACTGGGCGTTTTAGTGCTAAATTTGTTCGTATAACCGTCCCTTCCGCGGCTTCCCGGGTTAGCTTCCTCCGTCCGTTAAAACGGACGGTAATAGATACTTTTTAATTCATTCACTCATTCACTCATTAAAATGGACAATACACCCGAATCGAATTTCGCCGCCCTTGGCCTTAACCTTCCTCCTGCCCCAAAACCGTTGGGTGTATATAAACCCCTATTGATCGTCGATAAACGCTGGGTTTACGTGTCCGGTCATGGTACCGTGCAGGACGACGGCACTCTGATCAAAGGACGCATCGGAAAGGACCTGGACCCTGACCAGGGCAAACTCGCTGCACGTCAGGTAGGCCTGGCTATTTTATCCACGCTCAAAGCCAATCTCGGCAGCCTTAACCGCGTCAAGAGAGTAATTAAAGTCCTTGGTATGGTAAACTGTACCACCGATTTTGAAAAACACCCATTCATCATCAACGGATGCAGCGAGCTCTTCGCGAAAGTTTGGGGTGAAGAAAACGGTATCGGTGTAAGAAGCGCCGTAGGGATGGGCACATTGCCTGACAACATCCCGGTGGAAATCGAGGCGATGTTTGAACTTGAAGAGAAGTAATTTTGAATGATTGAATAAAAAATTTTATTCAATCATTCAGTCATTCAATCATTCAATCATTCACTCATTCACCATTAATCCAATGTCCTGGTACCAGCTAAGCAATCCCGGGGAAGTAATTTCTCCGTCGCTCCTATTCTACAAAGACCGGATCGAAAGCAATATCCGGAGTATGGTCAACATTGCCGGCTCGGCCGGGCAGCGGTCAGCCGAGAGGCTGGTACCGCATGTTAAGACCCACAAATGCCAGGAAATTGTTGAAATACAGTTATCTGCGGGTATTTCCAAGTTCAAATGCGCTACCATTGCCGAGGCGGAAATGGTGGCGACGGCAGGTGCGCCATGGGTGTTGATCGCCTACCAGCTCGTCGGACCGAACATCGAGCGGCTTTTCGCGTTAGGTGCTAAATTTCCGAGCACGACCTTCGCGTCGCTCGTCGATAATGAGCAAACCGCGTCGTTGCTGAACGAGGCTTCTATTTCGCAGGGACTGCGATCAGCCGTATTCCTGGATGTGAACAATGGTATGAACCGCACCGGCCATGCCACCGACGAGAGCCTGCTTTCGCTCTACCGTTATGTGAGCAGCCTGGATGGCCTTGCATTTGGCGGCGTACACATTTACGACGGCCACATCCGCAACCCGGAATTCTCGGAACGCAAGGCGGCTGCCGATGAAGCCTACGAAAAAGTACTCCCATTGCTCGACCGCATTGAAACCGAATGTGGCTACGAACCGATGATCATCGTCGGAGGATCGCCCTCATTTACCGTTCACACGCTGCGGCCGGATGTTTATCTCAGTCCCGGCACAAATGTGCTCTGGGATTGGGGCTACGGCGACCGTTTCGACGGTCAGCCATTCGAACATGCTGCGCTGATCATCACCCGGGTAATCTCGAAACCCGCTCCCGGCATTGTAACAATAGACCTCGGCCACAAAGCCATTGCCGCCGAAAACCCGATTGAAAACCGGCTCCGTCTGCTCAACCTGGCAGAGTATACCTTAGTCGGACAAAGCGAAGAGCACGGCGTGCTGCAAGTAGGCACCGACGCCTGGGAATCGATCCAGATCGGCGACGTCTATTACGCACTACCCTACCACATTTGCCCCACCGTGGCGCTCCATGATTTCGCGACCGTCGTCGAAGACGGCAATGTGATCGGAGAATGGCGCATCATGGCACGGAGCAGGCGCATTACTATTTAATTTTGAATGAGCGAATGAGTGAATGAGTGAATATTTATTCGCATTCATTCACTCATTCACTCATTAACTCATTCACTCATTAACTCATTCACTCATTACGTCTATGTTCCTCTTCGACGCACACCTTGACCTATCCATGAATGCTGTGGAATGGAACCGGGACCTTACCCAGGATCTGTATGCGATCCGCGACCGTGAAAAGAGCCTCACCGACAAGCCCGACCGCGGCAAAGGTGTCGTGAGCTTCCCGGAAATGCGCAAAGGCAATATCGGGCTCTGTGTGGCTACGCAGATCGGCCGCTATATTAAACCCGACAGCAAAATCCCCGGCTGGCATTCACAGGCGCAGGCATGGGCCATCACGCAGGCGCAGGTAGCCTGGTACAAGGCCATGGAAGAAGTTGGTGAAATGGTGCAGATCACCGGACTGGCCGGCTTGCGCAGCCATCTGGAAATGTGGCAAAATGCCGAATCAACGGAAGGTTTGCCCATCGGCTACATTCTCAGCCTCGAAGGCGCCGATTCATTCGTAAGCCTCAAAAACCTCGAAACCGCGTATGGCTACGGCCTTCGTGCGATCGGGCCGGCGCATTATGGCCCGGGCGTGTATGCGTACGGGACGGACTCCGATGCCCCGCTCACCGAGAAAGGCAAAGACCTCCTCCGCGAAATGGACCAGCTCGATATGATCCTCGACGCTACGCATTTGTGCGACACGGCATTCTGGGAAGCGATGGATTTGTATAAAGGCCCGGTTTGGGCAAGCCACAACCTCGTTCGCGCCATTACGCCGCATAACCGCCAGTTTTCCGATGAAATGATTAAAGTACTGCTCGAACGCGGCGCCGTCATCGGGATGGCGTTTGATGCCTGGATGATGATTCCCGGCTGGGTACGCGGTAAATCGACGCCGGAAAACACGGGGCTGAAAATCGAGCACGTCGTGCAGCATATCGACCATATCTGCCAGATTGCCGGTAATGCATTGCATGTGGGTATCGGTTCCGACCTCGATGGCGCCTATGGTAAGGAACAGTCGCCCGGCGACCTCGATTCCATCGCAGACTTGCAAACGATCCCTTCCCTACTCGCCGCGCGCGGTTATTCGGAGACGGATATCGAGCACATCATGTGGCGCAACTGGGTCGGTTTCCTGGAAAGGAACTGGGCCTGACGGCATTAGCCTACCATTTTAGAAGAATTTATAAAATCTAATAAATTCTTAATATAGCACTAAAAGGAGTTTTCAAAAAAGCTTCGCAACTTGGTATCATGGTTGCGAAGCTTTTTTATTTCTACACGAAAATAAACGCTTGTATTTATTTGGAATCATTTTAAATAAGAAGTAATTTCGAAGCATCAAATCAACAATCTGAATTGAACGGTAACATCCCGACCACTAATTTCACGTAACAAACAATGGCCAATACATATAAGATTTTCTTCCGTACACATATTCAGGCGAACAAATCGCTGCAAAAACTGCACGATTGCCTCAAACAACTGAATGTAAAACACTGGGCCTACGATTTTCAGGAGTTCTTGCTGACCCTGACCTCCGAACTATCCGATTTTTCACGTATCCAGCTCGCCCTGCGATCGGCGGGTTATGTCTGCCACTTTATCAAACTCGAAAACATGAACGAAGGCCGGTTGGACGCCAACAGCCTTTCCCTTGCATAGTATACTGACGTTTAACGGCTATCCCTTTTCCAGGCAGTCATCCATTTTGGATGGCTGTTTTTTTTATGCACAAAAAGCCGGAGCACGATTCCCGCGCCGGCCTTAACTATTTTATGGGATGGCTAATAAATGCTTTGGGGTACCAAATTCCGCTTCGCCTGTTGCATATGGCGCTCGTTATGCGCGATGATGAACTGCAACACGTCCCCGATTTTCATGCGGATAATTGGGAGGATCGATACGGGTATGCGGATCGCGTCGAGGTCCTTTTGCTTTCCGTCGCGCAAGAGGTACAGTAAATCCTCCTGTTGCCGGATGAATTCGCTCACTACCGCAGACGAGTCGAGTTGCGAAGGTGGAATATGGCCTTTGAACGCTTTGAATTTGCGTTTGCCTGTTTCAGGGTCCATCATTTTGGTAAAATACGCGCCCATCCAGGTGCTCGTGAAGCCTTCCTTTTCGGCTTGCGGCGCGGCCCGGAGTTCTTTAATCATTCTGGGCAGGTAGTAATGGCCATAGCTGTTCAGGTGGTCCAGGCATTGCGCGATGCTCCAACCGCAGGTTGCCGACGGCCGGTTCAGGAATTCGTCGTCCCTGTTCTGAAAAAATGCCACCGCATCTGCGATGTGCTGTTCGACCACGTCGTCGAGCTTTTGCAGTAATTCTTTCTTGTTAATGGTTTCCATGGGCTTTCAGTACTTTGATATTGCAAAGTTGCTCACCAGGAATTTCGAAATATTTGGTAAAAACCAACATTTTCAAATCCGTACCTTATTCACAAGCTTGCTGAAATTCGTCGGATCGATACCAAGGTAATTGGCGAGGTATTTATGTGGCACCAATTGCAGGATATGCGGGCTGCGTTTGAGCAGGTTACGGAATTTATCCTCCGAAGAAAAGCATTGCACCTCCACGAGCCGTTCGAGAATGCCGGAAAGCGTCTGCGTCATCCCCGCCCGCAGCATGCGCTCCACGGCCGGGCGCTCGTACGCGACCGCCTTGAACTCGCTGTAAGGCGTTCGGATAAAGCTCGAAGGTGTGAGTGTTTCGTAGTAGTACCGCGAGGGCACTTCCATCAATACCGAATCGATAATGCCGCCGAACGACGGCCGGTAAGTGAATGCAATGGTCGCCTCGCGGCTCTGATCGTCGAGATAGTAAATGCGCTGCACGCCGTCGGTCACGAAATAGAGGTACCGCTCGGTTTCACCTGCGGAAGTGATAATCTCCTTCCTGCGCGCACTGAACGGCTTCCAAATTCGCGACAACGCCTCCCAATCGGCGCTATCCAGCGGATGAATGGCCTGAACGACCGAATGAAGCAATTTTAGCGGTTCCTCCATAGAACCGCTAAAATACAAAAGCCCCTCCTACTCGCCTACCGGCGAAACCATAAAATGCAGGAAATGGAAAACTTCGTCCTGGCTGCGGATATGGTTGCGCGCGGCCGAAAGATCATCGCCGATTTTGATTGTGAATGAAGTGTCCGGCAATGCTTCGAACATATCTTCATCGGTGGTATCATCTCCGATAGCCAGGATGAAATCGAAATCGCCCGTTTCCACAAAAGTGCGTGTGGCGGTTCCCTTATTAAATGCTGTTTTCTTCACTTCCACCACCTTATTGCCATCGATCACCTGCAAATTCAGCTCGGGTTGAATGTAGTTTTTGAGTTGCCAGAGCAGCTCCTGTGCGCGGCGGGTAGCATATTCCTTGTCATCGGCGGTGCGGTAATGCCACGCCAACGCGGTTTCCTTTTCCTCCACGAATGCGCCCGGACAGCGTTTGGCATAAATCTGCATCATCGGACGAATTCCGTCTTTCCAATTTTCTTCATAACCTTCATTCAGCTGCCATTCTCCCGAGTCTTTGGCTTTGATCAACGCGCCGTGTTCGGCGATCATATGGACGGGAAGGTCGCTGAAAAGTTTATCGAGGAAATAGCGGTCGCGGCCACTCACGATCACGACCGTATCGCGTTTGGCAATATCATTCAGCAACTTCTTAACATCCTCGCTCATAATCGCTTTGGCCGGGTCCGGCACGATCGGCGCGAGGGTACCATCGTAGTCGAAGAAGAGGATTCGGTTGTTGGATAACTGGTAAGCGTGCCGGATCGCGTCTATGCCCTTATTGGTCAGGAAAACCTGGCGCAACCGGTCGTGTTCTAATTCAAGCATTGTCATTTGGGTAAAAAAATCACTGGTCCATGCGAACACATCGTAATCGCGTATCCTTTCGCGCATGGCCTCCATTCGTTTATGCTGCTCTTCCTCGGGCATTTCGAATGCGGTTTTGATCGCATCCGCAATATCCTGCCGGTCGAGCGGGTTGATGATCAGGGCCTCGCCCAACTCGGCCGCGGCACCTGCCATTTCACTCAGAATCAATACACCCTGGCCATCCTGCCGGCTTGCCACATACTCTTTGCAAACGAGGTTCATTCCGTCGCGCACGGGTGTAATGAGCGCGACGTCGCTCGCGGTGTACATGCCTACCATTTCGCTGTAAGGCATTGAACGGTACTGATATATAATGGGTTGCCACGATATGGTCCCAAAATCGGCGTTAATCTTCCCTACCGTCTGGTCGATATCCGATTTCATTTGCTGGTACTGCTCGATCGTGTCGCGAGAAGGCACCACCACCATCACCAACGATACCTTTTCGTGCCAACCGGGGTTGAGTTCGAGAAAGCGCTGGTAACCATGCAGGCGGTGAATAATGCCTTTGGAATAATCGAGGCGGTCGACCGAGAATATGATCTTTTCTTTGAGCGACTGCCGGGCGTCGGCGCGAGCAGCGGTCACGTCCGGGTCGTCGTAGGCATCGTTGAACTTATCGAAGTCGATACTGATCGGGAATGAATCGACCTTCACAATACGGTTTCCAAGGTTGATGTAATGCAATTTATTCCCCAGTTCGGAGACAAGACGCGCCGCTTTCAGGAAATACTCCACATAATCGTTGGTATGAAAACCCACCACATCGGCACCGAGAATGCCATCCACAATAGCCTTTCGCCAGGTTACCGGCAGCAGCCTGAATATCTCGAAAGACGGAAAAGGAATGTGAAAAAAGAAGCCGATCTTGTTTTCAGGGAACGCATTCCGGATCATTTGCGGGAGCAGCATCAGCTGGTAATCCTGCACCCACACGACATCGCCCGGACGGATCACTTCCTTTACTTTTTGGAAGAACAATTCATGTGCTTCGCGATAGGCATTGAAATACACATCATGGAACTGCGCCAACGACGGAAAGTAATGGCAGAGCGGCCATATCAGGTTGTTACAGAAGCCTTCATAGTAATTTTCATTGAGCTCGTCGGGGATGAAAACCGGGTGCGCCCGGAAGTTCTCGTTCTCCATCGATTGCCCTTCGAGCTCCTCGGGTGTGTTCTCCGAAAAACCGATCCACTGGATTTTCTGGTGGGCATCGAAAGCTTCGTTTTGTTGATCTTTTACCAGCGAAAGCACCGCTGAAACGAGCCCGCCGGAATTTTGAAATAGTCGGGAGACATCACCATCGCGGACAACCTTGAACGGTAACCGGTATGCGACTATGATGAGCCTTCCCGTGTTGACTGACTGAGATAAACTTTCCATAATACGCTGAAACGCCTTCAAAAGCCATGCCAAAAAATGCCGCGAAGGCCGAAATCCCTCTTTCGGTGCAACAAATGCGGCGTATACTCCCATTTGGCTGATCTGGCAGACTCTATCAAAAAGTGAGTGGACCTATCAATCCGATAAGGTTTTGCGGGAAGAAATGAATGTGTTACTTTCGCTGTCGCAACCTCTTTTATCACATTACAGGAACAGGGCATGGGGGCAACCCTATTTCCGGCGCCGATCGGATCAACGAACGAGCGGCAAGCAATTCAATTGCTGTTTTCCATGAGTTAATGTGATAACTGACCACAAATACGGGCTTGCAAGAGCCCAAGATTAGTCACGGACTACAAATATGTAATCGCAGATTAATACTGTGCCACTCTTTGTTGTGGGTTGCAGGCGGCTGAATCAAGCCGCCTTTTTTTGTGCTGCACCCTTTGTAAATCTCTCCGCCATTGCCTTTATTTGTCTACCAATCTGGTAGAATACTCCCTGAACCACCCTAATAACAAGGGAAGCCGATCGAATATGTTCCGAAAACACCCTAACCTGAACTACACCATTCTGATGCTCCTGCTGGCGTCGTCTGCGCTGGTGATTTTCCGCAAAAAAAGCCTTGCAGAAGGAAATGCACGTCAACCGAACGTCATCTATATACTGGCCGACGACCTTGGCTCGGGCGACCTCTCCCGCCTTAACCCCGATTCCCAGATCAACACACCCAACCTGGATAAACTTGCTTCGAACGGCCTCGTGTTCACGGATGCGCACTCGGGCTCGGCCGTGTGTACGCCTACGCGTTACGGGATTCTCACCGGTCGTTACGCGTTCCGTTCGCGGCTCAAAAAGGGCGTTTTGGGAGGCTATTCGCCGATGCTCATCGAAAAAGACCGCTTTACGGTAGCGGATCTGATGAAAAAAGCCGGCTACCGTACGGGCGTGATCGGCAAATGGCACCTTGGCCTGGACTGGGTGAAAGCCGATGCCGCCAAAGCCGTGAACCAGGCCGAACTCGATGTGGATTGGACTAGAAGCGAAAACCTCGCGCTCGAAAAAGGCATTACCGCCGGCCCCAACGACCTGGGCTTCGATTACAGCTACATTATCCCGGCCTCGCTCGACATTGCCCCTTACATTTACCTCCAAAATGGCAAGCCCGCCGACCCGCGCATAACGGATATTGCCGGCAACAAAACACCGCGCGGCGTGTTCTGGCGCGACGGTAAGGGTTCGCAAAATTTTGATTTGCAAAAAACGCTGGACGTTTTTGGTCAGGAAGCGAAGAATTTTATTGTCGGCGCCACCCGAAACCAATCCAAGCCCTTCTTTTTGTACCTGCCATTATCCAGTCCACATACGCCGTGGCTGCCGTCCGAAGCACACAAAGGCAGCTCAAAGGCCGGAATATATGGTGACTTTGTGCATCATACCGATGCCGTGGTGGGCGCGGTGATGCACACGCTCGACAGCCTGGGCATTACCGACAATACGCTCGTCATTTTCACATCCGACAATGGCGCCGATTGGAAACCCGGTGATAAGGAAATCTACCCGGCACACCACGCGAACTACATTTACCGCGGTGAAAAATCGGACATCTGGGAAGGCGGCCACCGTGTTCCGTTCATTCTGCGCTGGCCTGCGGTTGTAAGGAAAGGTGCGAAAACGAGTCAGACCATCTGCCTGACAGACATTATGGCGACGCTGGCTTCCATCACCGGCCAGAAGCTCGACCGGAATGCCGGTCAGGATAGTTTCAGCTTCGCGCCATTATTGCGAAATGCAAATGATCATGCGGCGGGCAGCCCAGCCCCCGTGAGATCAAGCATTATCCATCATTCGATCGACGGCATGTTCGCGATCCGACGCGGCAAATGGAAATTCATCGATGGCAAAGGAAGTGGCGGCTGGTCGTCCAAAGGCGAAGCCTCCGATCCCGACGGACAGCTTTATGACATAGAAAATGATCCGCAGGAAACAACCAATCTGTTTGAAAGCAACCTGAAATTGTGAAGGAGCTGAAAGTGCTGCTGGAAAAGCAGAAGTCGGACGGTTACACCCGGGCATTGTAATAACCGACATAATATCTACACCCCCTCTTAAAAACCGACCTTCTGATTCTTTCCCAAAAGTAAATAGAGTATCCCGCCAAAAAAAGGAAAGCAAATGATCACAATGATCCAAACGAGTTTGTTAATATCCTTCTTGAAATCGCTCTTGATAGCATCGACTAATGCCCAAATGGTGATAGCAAGTGGCAATAGAATAAATAGAAACATTACTTCCAAGCCTCCGAGGCCCATAAATAACAGGATTGCGGATAAAACTGTGCTCATAGTTTAGGCAGTTACCTCCTTTCGGTTGTTATATTTTTACCAAAATAATATAACTGCGGTTACCAACAAATAAAATCGGCAAATTGACTTAAATTGACCCGATTCACCTCCAACTATTTTATAAAATGGTTATAAAAATAATCAACGGAATACTGATATTGATTGCCGTATTCATGGGCCTTAAACAGGGCTGGGCAATGACCAGCGGCAAGCCTGAAATGCTTGAAATGTTCGGCAAATGGGGTTTTACAAAGACCGGCGTAATGGTTAACGGGGTCATCACGATCATCAGCGCATTACTCATTCTATTTCCGAAGACATTTGTTTGGGGCAACTTCCTGATGGCCGCTACCATTTTAATGATCATTTGTTTTCACCTTCTCGAAAAGGACCTGAAAGGCGTAGCCATCGAGCTTCCATTTCTTTTCCTGAACCTGATTATCATTTATTTACAACACCCAATGATCAGTAAATAAAGAAGGCGGCAAAACATGTTTCGCCGCCCTTCATCAAGCCCTCGTGTTCTCAGAAAAAGCTTTGCATTGCCGACATGTAGTCTTCAATGGGCATTGATTTACGCATTTCCATCAGCTGGTTTCCCGTAGCACCTATCACATTACGGAAGCTTTTGTTTTCGCCGGTCGCGAGGCCGTGGATAACGTTTACGATCTCCATCGGATCGTCCAGCTGGCTTTCGTCCGCGCCGGCCATAATGGATTGCAGCTTGTTCGTCAGTTCGTCGTAAGCGGTAATTTCCGGATGTTCGTTCCAGACAATACTTTCCCTGAAACTGTTCCCTTTCGAACCGCCTTGTTCGATCAGTCGCAATTCGATATTCAGCGGCTTCAATTCGTAATACAGCCCTTCGATCAGACCTTCCAGCGCGAATTTGGACATATTGTAAAGCGAGCCCAGCGGAACCGCCGTGGTAATGCCCATAAATGAGCTGATATTGATGAACATCCCGCCACCATTCGCGCGGAAATGCGGCAGAAATCCACGGATCACATTGATCGGCCCCCTGGTGTTCACGGCAAACTGCCAGTCGATATCCTCCTCCTTCGCCAGTTCGAGCGCACCATACGTGCCCATACCCGCATTGTTCACTACCACGTCGATCTTCCCGAATGCTTCGATGGCCTGTTCGGCAGCTATTTTTACCTGAGTCGTATCGGTTACGTCCAGTTTGAAAATCCGGATGTTGTCGTAGGCTGTCAGCTCGGTTTCCTTTTCCGGCGTACGCATGGTTGCGGCCACATTCCAGCCGTTTTCCGCGAAATATTTCGCGGTTAATTTACCCAGCCCGCTGCTGGTCCCTGTTATGAAAATGGTTTTTTGACCGTTCATTTTGAATTAATTTTTAATTGATGCTACAAAACTAACGCGCATTGGTATAACTTTGTAATCAGTATCACAGAGTATACCAACTACGGTCATGAAACAAGCGACATTAGTGAGAAATCAGGCAGAAGAAGTGAAGGCCCTTCAAGACACGATCTATGTCATCGGCGGCAAATGGAAGTTGCCCATTATCAACTCGATATGCAACGGCAACAAGCGCTTCCGGGAAATTGAAAGGAGCATTCCGGGCATTACCACACGGATGCTTTCCCGTGAATTAAAGGAAATGGAAATGAATAAGCTGATCAAACGGACCGTTTACCCCGATTCGCCCGTACTGGTCGAATATGAATCCACGCCCTATTGCAAGACGTTCGGAAACATCATTCTCGCGATGATCGAATGGGGCAAGGAGCATAAAAAGTACATTCAGGAGAATTAACAATCAAACAGATTACCAAGCTAACGCTTCCAGTTACCTGTGCAGGCTCGGTCTCGCAAATTCAAAAAGAATTCAGAATTCAATGGTAGGTTCAGCGCCTGATGGCATATCAATGCCGCCTGACACCACCAAATTTTGCGAGAAATGGAAATCGCCGTCCAGCGAATCGAAAGAACAAGCCCGTTACGTTTAAAATCCGATTTTCTTTCGCGGCCTACGCTGATAGCCCTGCTGCTCACCGGCATCTCCATGCTCACCCGCATTGCATTGATGTGGAAGGCCGGCAACGACCTGGATTATAGCCCGACCAGCCTCCTCGGTATCTTCGGCATAGGATTGTTTTACGACATCCTCAATGCATTGTATTTCATCCTTCCGATAATGCTCTTCGGCTGGGTGATGCCGTCCCGGTACGCTGGCAAAAAAACATTTAAAATAGCAGCGAATGTCCTGACTTTCATCCTCATTTTTCTTCTCCTGCTCAACGCCGTTTCCGAATGGGTATTCTGGGACGAATTTGGTTCGCGGTTCAATTTCATTGCCGTCGATTACCTGGTCTACACGCAGGAAGTCGTCGGCAACATCCGCCAATCCTACCCGGTGGAAGTGATCGTGTGCATACTGCTCGTGCTGGCAGTCGTGTTGACAGTGCTGGTATCCCGGTTCTCCACCCGGTTTGCATGGATTGAAATGCGTTTCGGCCGACGATCGCTCGTTGCCGTTGCGTATTTCGCGGTACTTGCGACGGTTTTCTTGACATTCGATAACAAACTCAGGCAGTTCAGCAATAATATCTTTGTCAATGAGCTCGCCGGCAACGGAATGTATGAGCTGTTTGCAGCCTATCGCAACAACGAACTGGATTACAACCAGTTCTACGCCAAAATGGATGAACGCCGTGCATCGGCGACGATACGTTCGCTTGTGAAAACACCGGAAAGCCGTTTTGTCGACGACAAGCGGTTCTCTATTGAAAGGGATATCGTCAATACCGGCACCGAACTGCACAAAAATATTATCCTCATCAGCGTCGAAAGCCTTAGCGCCGACTTTCTCGGAAGCTTTGGCAATACCCAGGGAATTACGCCCTTCCTCGACTCGCTCGCCAGCCGGAGCCTTCTTTTCACAAACCTGTACGCCACCGGCACACGCACGGTCCGCGGTTTGGAAGCATTATCCATATGTGCCCCACCAACGCCGGGCCAGTCCATTGTCCGCCGACCGCATAACGAAGACCTTTTCTCGATGGGCAGCGTCCTGCGAAGCAAAGGATACCAGGCCCGGTTCATATACGGCGGCTATGGCTATTTCGACAATATGGGTTATTTCTTCGGCCATAATGGCTACGGGGTCGTCGACCGGACCGCCCTTTCGAAAAAGGATATCGACTATGAGAACATCTGGGGGGTAGCGGACGAAAACCTTTTCGAACTGGCAGTCCGCGAGATCGACTCGGATGCAAAAAACGGCAAACCCGTTTTTGCTCATATCATGACCACATCCAACCATCGGCCCTATACCTATCCCGAAGGAAGGATCGATATTCCTTCGCATTCCGGCCGCGATGGTGCGGTAAAATATACCGACTTTGCCATCGGGCAGTTTATCCGCAGTGCCCGGAACAAGCCCTGGTTCAAAAACACGTTGTTCGTCATTGTGGCCGACCACTGTGCATCCAGCGCGGGCAAGACCGATTTGCCCGTCAACCGGTACAAGATACCTTTACTGATTTACGCGCCGGGCTTCATACCGCCCGGTATTATGCCAAGGCTCATGAGCCAGATCGACATCGGCCCGACTGTTCTGGGCCTTCTCAATTTTTCCTACCGCAGCCAATTTTTCGGCTACGATATTTTCCAGCTGGAACCGGGTCGTGAGCGGGCATTTGTCAGCACTTATCAAAGTCTGGGTTACATTAAACACGACTCATTGGTGATATTGAAACCCCAACGAATTGCCTCCACATTCATCCCCGACTTCAAAGACGGGTCCGCGCGTCAAACTTCACAGAACAGATCTCTGGTTAACGAAGCCATTTCCTGGTATCAGGCAGCAAGTTTTCAGTTCAGGAACGGCATGATGAAAAAATAGTTACGAAATTATCGGTTACAACTTTTTCAGGAAATTATACAAACGTTATATTCACGGTTACAACATCATAACCGCCGGACTTTGAGAATTTGTACGAACATTGCTACGAACTGCATTTTACTGACACTGATATCCTTATACGCAGCCACGCACGTGCGCGGGCAACATATGCCTGTCGTACAAGCGGATAGCGTCCGTGCGGACATACGCGAGGGCGACCAGCTGGTTACAGGAAACTGGAATATTTCGCCGCAAATCCGGCCGGATGTTTACGATGCATACATCGAGGGAAAAAGCAAACGTTTCGCCTTTATCACCAACCGCGACTCCGTTGTTTTCGAACTCGAACCCGGCAAAAGCTATCCGTTCGTGGTTCTGCTCAACGGAAAAGACAGCGCATTTACGGAATTTAAAGGCATTCAGTTCGTACCCCGCGCACAGTTTTCGAAGGAGTACCAGGCTGCGCACCGAGGTAAAACCATTGTCGAGATCCCCAAGGTATACGAGCTGATCAACATTGTATTTGCATTAACAGACCGTGGCCGGAACATTAATGGGCTGGTCAACCGTGACACGGACTACTATCGTGAGGTTATGGAGTGGTTTGAGCCATATACCAGTCATGAGGTTGTCAAAAAGGTGAACACAGGACTTGGCGTCGACGGGGGTATTCATGCGATCAAAATGGATGCCTACCCATTCGAACTGGCGGCGGACGGTAAAATCACCCAGGGCCCTGTGTACGACCGCATTGGCAATTCATACACCAATAATTTCCGCTACTATCTTCCCGATCTGGAAAATTTCGGAAAGGCAAGCCGTTTTGAGGAATTTTACAATGCGCACCGCTCCTACTACGACCGCCTGATCCAGGCCTACCGCGACTCGATCGGCGTGCCGGAAATGCAGCGCTGGCTTGCCCGGAACTTCCCTTCGACCCGTTACGACGCGTTCAAAATCATCTTCTCGCCACTGGTAAGCGCCAATCAATCGGCCAGCTTCTTCGACCTCGATGGTTTCCGCGAAGCGCAGGCACACGTCAATTTTCCGTTTCATAAAGCCGGAGTACCTTCCGAATGGTCGGAAAAAGCCCGGTTCGTGATGGACGGTAACATCGTTTTTACGGAATTCAACCACAGTTTCATCGGCCCCGAAGGCCAAAAAACCGCCTACCACGCCCGCATTCAAAAAGCATTCTCCGACCTCTCCATCTGGAACGACAACAGCAAGCCAGCCCGCTACTACAACACGCCTGAATCATCCTTCGACGAATACATGAATTGGGCCCTCGTAAGCCTCCGTTATATCGACTACGCGCCGCCCGCCGAGCAGGAAAAACTCATCGCCTCCAACGAGGATATGATGGTCAATTTCAGGGGCTTCCGGCGCTTTAAGGAATTTGACCAGTTTTTGGTTAAAATTTACAAAGCGCGGAAAAAAGGGCAGACTGTGGCGGATTTGTATCCGGCGATTGTGGAGTGGTGTGAAGCAAATAAGTAAAAGATTGATTTTCAGACAATTTTTAAATTCCAACCAAAGTAACCGGTATTTAATCTTGCTTAAAATCCATTTTAAAGCAACCTAACGCGTCTGTCGACATGAAAAAATTATTCGTTCTCTTCGCCGTTTGTGCAACCTCCATTATCCTGTCATGCTCGAAAGATGATCCACAACCCGATTGTGGTTGCGAAGGCCCCACCTTGCTGGTTCTTAAAAACACCCGCGCTGTTCATGAAAGTGCCGGATTATTTACATTCACCCACCCAATCACGCTTAGCAAGACCTCGGCGTGGGCATGCGATGTAGATTCGCTCTGGGCGAAAAGCGAGAACAACGGCATTCCAGACTACACCATCAGCGGAAATCTCAAAAAGGAATGCTTCTTCGGGCCGACATCTATGATTGTATTTCCTTCCATTGAAATTACGGCGATCAAAAAAGACTAGTCCCCCAACCCCTTCGCAAAACAAACACTATTCTCCACCCCCACATACTGCCCGTAATTCTCCGTCCGGCGGTAGCCGCTTTTCTCATACAGCGCGATGGCTTCGGGTAACCGCCATCCGATTCCAGCCGATTGGTAACTGGTTAATACTCCCTGCTCTTTAATCTTGATGAGTCTGGATAGTTGCATTTATTTTCATCGTCGCAACCCAAAAGTTTCCTCATAACGAAACTTTTACTATCTTTATTTATCTCGATGATCGACAGGTTTTTTAATGTAGTCTTCCTTGATCAAGCAACCAGCTTTTTGAAATCGTTGGATAAAAAAGCAGCCGCGAAAATAATGGCAAACATCAGAAGATCCCAATCTCGCATGGATTCTGCCCTATTCAAAAAGCTGAACGCGGATATTTGGGAATTCCGAACACACTACGATGGGATACAGTATCGAATGTTGGCCTTCTGGGATAAAACAGATAATTTGAATACCCTGGTCATTTCGACTCACGGCTTTCTTAAAAAGCAAAGTAAGGTGTCAGATTATGAAATATTAAAGGCTCAAAACCTTAGGACTAAATACTTTCTCGATAAAAAATCAAACTTATGAAAACATACACCCTTGATGAACTTGAAGACGAGATCATCGGTAAAACTGGGACACCAGAGCGTGATCGTTATGAATATGAGCTACAATTGGAGTTGGTCGGAGCGGCCATTAAACAAACACGCAAGAAAAGAAAGATCACTCAGGAAGCACTGGGCGAATTAATAGGCGTTCAAAAAGCGCAAATTTCAAGGCTGGAAAACAATGCCGGAAATGTTACGCTTGACACCCTGCTCCGTGTTTTCAGCGCCCTGCAAGCTAATGTCAAACTGCAAATTGAATTAATTTAATGCCTCCATGGTAGTCTAGCTTGCCAACCCCTTCGCAAAACAAACACTATTCTCCACCCCCACATACTGCCCGTAATTTTCCGTCCGCCGGTAGCCGTTTTTTTCATAGAGCGCGATGGCTTCGGGCTGGCGTTTGCCGGTTTCGAGAACGCATCGGAGGTAGCCCAGTTCGAACGCCCAGGCTTCCAGGTCCGCGAGGATGCGGGAGGCGACACCTTTGTTGCGACCTTCGGGTGAGACATACATCCTCTTTACTTCCATGGCCTCGTCGCTGAATGCTTTGATGGCACCGCAGCCGATGGGCTGCCCATATTCATAGCAGACTACGGTGTGGCGGATTTTGTCGATTTTATTGAATTGAGAATAAAAACTGTGGTCGGCACCGTCGCGGATAGCGAGGTCGGCGTCCAACAGTTTTACCAATGCCTGGAAATCGGGATCGTCGGAGTCGGTTCTTCTTAAAATGATCATTGCAATTCTTCGAGTTCTACCACTTTGGGCGTTCGGGTGAGCCAATGGATAATCAGCCACGCCACAAGATAAGTAAAACCGCAGATTGTAAAAATGATGTTATATCCCGCCTGGATGTTCCCGGCTGCCTTGTAGCTGTCGAGTAAGCTGCCGATCAGCATCGGGAAAAGGATACCACCGACCGCTCCGGCCATCCCACCGATGCCTACAACTGAGCTTACCGCTTGTTTAGGGAAAAGGTCCGATGGTAATGTGAATACGTTCGTTGCCCAGGCCTGGTGCAATGCCACGGCCACGCTGATCAGCCCGACGGCCATCCAGACGCCGCTCGAAAACTGGATCAGTATCACGGACAATTCACAGAATGCCAGACCCAGCAGAACCGTTTTACGTGCTTTGAGCGTCGGCCAGCCCCGTTTGATCAACCAGGACGACAGGTAACCGCCTGCAATACTGCCCACGGTCGTCGCAGTGTAAATAAGCATCAACTCCAGACTCGGCCTTTTAAGGTCGAGATGGTATGTCGACGCAAAATAGGAAGGCAGCCAAAACAGGAAGAACCAGTAAATGGGGTCGATGAGCCCTTTGCCGGTAATGTAGGCCCAGGTCTGCGGGAAAGTGAATAGTTTGATCCATTTCACCGGCTGCTTTTCGGCTTCGTTTTCGTCCTGATCCTGCCCGCTGAGAATGTAATGGAGTTCCTCGGAGCTCAATCGCTTCTGTTTTACGGGAATATCGTAAAATATCCACCAGAAAATCAGCCACACAAAACCCAGTGCGCCCGTGATCCAGAATACTTCCTGCCAACCATAATGGCTCAATATCCAGGGAACGAGTATCAGCGCTACTACCACCCCAATACTGGTACCGGCATTGAAAAGGCCCGTGGCCAAAGCCCTTTCCTTTTTCGGGAACCATTCTGCGACGGTTTTCACTGCCGCTGGATAATTACCAGCCTCTCCCAGGCCCAGGCCCACACGCGCAACCCCGAACCCGAATGCGCTGCGTGCAACCGCGTGCAGCATACCTGCGATACTCCAAAAGATGATGGTAAACGAGTACCCGGCTTTGGTGCCGATTTTATCGATCAGCCAGCCAAAAACGAGCAAACCGATGGCGTAGGCGGCGGTAAAGGCCATGACAATGCGGGCAAAGTCTGTTTCGGTCCAGACGAATTCTTTTTCCAGAATGGGTTTCAGGAGACCGATGATCTGCCTGTCGAGGTAATTGATGGTCGTAGCGAGAAAGAGCAGGACCACAATGATCCAGCGGTAATTCCTGATTTTACCCATTGGTTAAGCGAGTTTTTTTGCGAATTGAAGGAAATGTGCTTTCAGTCCGTCCCAGTCTTTGTCCTGGATCAGCTTTTTGTCAAATAATTGCCCGCCTATACCCAGCCCATTGGCGCCCGCTTTCAGGAAGGCCTCCATGTTTTCGAGGCTCACGCCGCCGGTCGGCAGGAGTTTCAGCTCGTTCATCGGCGCTTTGAGGTCTTTGATATAGCCCGGCCCCAATGCGGTCGCAGGATATATCTTTACCATCGACGCGCCCAGCGACCAGGCATTAAAGATTTCAGTGGGTGTATAAGCGCCGGGAAATACCGGAACGCCCTTTTTGACACAGGATTTAACCACCTTTTTACTTAAAACCGGTGTCACAATAAACTGCGCTCCCGCGTCCAGCGCCAAATCCAGATCCTCCTTGGTACAAACCGTTCCCGCACCGATATTCAGGCCGTAATGCTCGTTTTCCAGTGCATAACGGATCATGTCCGTCGCACCGGGCGTGTTCATCGTGATTTCGACGGTCGTCAAACCCGCCTCGCGGTAGATGGGCAGGATGCGCTTGACGTCCTCCGGCGATACGTTGCGGATAATGCCGACCAACGGCGCCTTGTTGAACAATTCCCACGAAAATGTACGCTCACTCATAAATTAGTTTTATTCAATGTTAAATGTTGGTTCTCAAAAATCCGGATATGCCCGGTGGTTGCTGCACGGTCGACGATTTCGGACGGGATAATGGTCGCCCTACCCGCCAGGCTCAATGTCTCGATCGCGGTTTTGTACAATTGGTACAGGTTATTGCCGCCGCAAAGCACGAGGTGTGCGCTGGTTTCCTTCGTCAGGTCGCGTATCTCGTAGCCGATCAGTAACCCGCTCAGGAACATTCCGTTTTCCCGCTTATTTAATAAATCAAAAAGCTGGTTGGTTCTTACTGTAAATAATGCATTTAAAATATTTCCCGTACCCGACTCGCGTATGCCCGCACGGAATGCGGCTACCGCTTCTTCGTCGAAATCCGGCTGGTGATAATGGTGGATGGAGTCTTTGAGAATACTTTGATTAGCCATTAAATGAAAGATTTCTCCCGTCATAAAAGTCTTGAAATCAATCAACCGGCCGTCGCGCACGAACATATGCTTCGAATGCGTGCCCGGGAAAATGAATATCGCGTCCCGGCCCGAAAGGTCCATTGCGGCGCCGAGGCCAATGAGCTGGGTCTCTTCGCCGCGCATCACGTCGTGATCGCTCCGCACACCGGAGATCAACGTGATTTCGTGCGGAAAATCCGGTTGCTCTTCATAATGCCGCATACCGAGGTGCGCCCCATCCAATGCAAATGGCAACCGCGCGTAAGCCAGCTCCTCCATCCCGATCGAGGAAGAAGCCATGCCGGACAGAACAATCGGCACACCGGAGAGGTTTATCCCGGTTTGCTTGTTCAATGCGGTGATCTGTGTGGCGATAATCGAACGGAAATATTCGCCACGCGGGACATTACCGGTACTGTGGGCTTCCCGCCAGGCGTTGTAAACGGCCCCGATCCCGTTGGCAGACGTCACCTCTCCTACCACATCGTGATCCTTCACATTGACCAGCCTCAACCGGAACGAGGACGTTCCCCAGTCACAACTTAGCAGGTGTTTACTCATGGTTTCTTTTTTGTTAGGTACCGGGATTGAAATCCCGGGTTAGTAAATGTTTGTGCCTACGGCACTTGTTTAGCTTTTCCTCCGTCGACTTAAGTCGACGGTAAAAGATGCGTTACGGCACTACAAATGCGAATTCGCATTTCTCCATTTCCGTCGACTTTAGTCGACGGGAAACGATACATCACGGTACCATAATTGCGATTCGCCTATTTCCATTCCCGTCGATTTTAATCGACGGAAAACGATACGCCACGGCACCCAAATGCGAATTCGCTTATTTCCCATTCCCGTCGATTTTAATCGACGGCAAACGATGCATGACAACACCACAAATGCGAATTCGCCTATTTCCATTCCCGTCGATTTTAATCGACGGCAAACGATACACCACGGCACCACAAATGCGAATTCGCCTATTTCCATTTCCGTCGATTTTAATCGACGGCCCCCAATGCCATTACGGCAACGCGAATGCGATGTAATTGCCGCCGGGCTTCAGGCCGTATCTCGTGCCGCCGGCTGCGATTGCAATATATTGCTTTCCATCGACCATATAGGTAATAGGCGTTGCAAAACCGCCTGCCGGTAATTTGTATTCCCAAACGACTTTGCCGGTTTTGGTGTCGAATGCACGGAGCTTTTCGTCATAGGTCGCTGCGATAAAGAGCAGACCGCCTGCCGTCACGAGCGGGCCGCCGTGGTTTTCGGTACCGGTAGGCGGAATACCTTGTTTCGTCAATTCGGGATATTCGCCGAGCGTAACTTTCCAGAGGTATTCGCCGGTGTTCATGTTAATAGCGTTCAGCGTACCCCAGGGTGGCTTTATGGCCGGGTAATTGTCCTGATCGCGGAACTGGACATTGCCGTTGTTCACATAGGGCGGCTGGTGTGGGAAAACGGCATTGCTTTTGGACGACGTGGTCGCTGTTTGTGCGTGGATGTCGTTCGCAGTGGGCTTAGGTTCTGTTTTTAGCAGGAAATCGATGATCGCCGCACGGTCGTCTTTTGAAATATGCTGGAACGAAGGCATCCTTCCCCTACCGGTTTCCAGCAATGCGCCGATCTGCTCGCGGTTCAGGCGCTGGCCGATGTCTTTCAAAACCGGATAAGCCTGTGCGGAAGCCGAAGCCGTCACATTCTTCGAATCGGTAGCGTGGCAAGCCGCACAATTCGTGTTGAACAAAACCTGACCTCTTGATAATACCTCACCCTTCTGTGTCTCCTTCGCGTCCCGCATTTTGAGCCACCAGAGCATATTATTACCATTCACATAGATAATACCTTCCGGATCGGCCGCTGTACCGCCCCATTCGGCGCCTCCTCCGATGCCGTATAACAAACCTCCGTCCAAATCGGGTGGCTGGTTTTTCGGGCCTTTGTTGCTGCTGCGGAAGCGGTCGAGCACGTAGGCGTGCGCCTCGGGGGTGCGGGTGGTAATATCGGCTTCGGTTAATGTCTGGTTGGCAAATGGGACCGGTTTGACTGGTACCGGCTGCGTCGGCCAGGGCTGGTCACCGGGCAAGGGTTTCGCCTTGGGGACCGGTATTTCTTTTACGGGAAAGAGCGGTTTACCCGTATCCCGGTCGAACAGGAATACGTAGCCATCCTTGGTCGCCTGTGCTACGGCATCCACCATTTTGCCATTTCTCTTCACCCGAATCAAATTCGGCGGGCAAGGAATGTCCCTGTCCCAAAGGTCGTGGTGAACGGTCTGAAAATGCCAGATCCGCTTGCCTGTCTGCGCGTTGAGCGCGATCACGCAATTCGCGAAGAGGTTACTTCCCTTTCTTGCCCCTCCATAAAAATCCACAGATGGCGAGCCGGTACCCAGAAATACCGTCCCCCGTTTTTCATCAATTACCATTCCGGCCCAGCAATTGGCGCCGCCGAGTTTTTTGTAGGAATCTTTTGCCCACGTATCATACCCGTATTCTCCCGGCAGCGGAATCGTGCGGAACACCCAGGCGACCTTGCCCGTACGCACGTCGAATGCCCGGATGTGTCCCGGCAATGCATCACCTCCTTCCGAAACCGACGAACCGGTAATGAGCAGGTTTTTGTAAACCACGCCCGGCGTAGTGTTCCGAATATTAAACTGGGATGGATCATAACCGTAAGTCGCCTCATCGCCGAGGCCGTCGTGAAAATCAACCTCGCCGCTTTTACCAAAACTTTCCACCAGCTTTCCGGTTTCCGCATTCAATGCAAACAATGATGCCCCGGCCGTGAACAGAATGCGCTTATCGCTCCCCTCCGACCAATACACCACGCCCCGCATCGGATGGAACCGCGGTCGTTTTCCTTCGAATGGGTCAAACTTCCATAGCTCCCTGCCCGTCGCCGCTTCGACGGCAAATACTTTCAACCGCGGCGTCGTGCCGTACATAATACCGTCGATCACGATCGGCTGGCATTGCATATCCATGCCGCGCTCCCCGGGCTTGTTGTTTTCGCCCGTGTCGTACGTCCAGGCCGGTTGCAGGTTTTTCACATTATCCTTATTGATCTGGGTCAACGAAGAATAGCGGTTGCCGGCACTGTTGCCGCCATACACCGGCCAGTCGGCGTTTTTGGGATCGTCCGGGACGCGCTCGTCCGTGAAACGGTCGTCCGGGACACGGTCGTCCAGGAAGTGGCTGTCGCCGTCGTTGTAAACAGCTGCCGCCAATGCACAAAATGTGGCTAGCAATAAAGAGAATATGATCGGGAAGCGGAGCATCATATCATTTAAAATGTGGGCATCTAACAAATAAATCGGGGTTTTCGCCCGCCTTCGACTCCGCTCTGGCTGACACTGCTCTTGTCAGCCAGCGAAGTCAAAGGCACAGGCGAACCGCTATTGATTCAAATTTGGATTAATGGACGTATCCGTGTAAGGCAGCGGGAACCAGTAATTCGCTTTCACGATCGGCTTGATCGGCTGCAAATCGTCGGCACTCCTTTTCGAGTTAGCTTCTTCCACCCTTTCCAGGCGCACGAGGTCGAACCAGCGCGTGCGCTCGCAGGCGAACTCCCACGCGCGTTCCTGCACGACTTCGTCGGCAAACTGTGCTGCGGTAAGGCCGTCACCCGGCGTCAATGCCTTGGTACCGGTCGCGCGGCCACGCAGGCGAACTTTGTTCAATGCATCGTAAGCCGCCTGATCGGGACCGCCGGTGCCGCGTGCTTTGGCTTCTGCGTAGATCGTCAGCACGTGCGGGTAACGCATCATCACCGAAGGCAGCGAAATGCTGGACGTCACGATGTTGCCTTTGATATACCATTTCTGGTAGTAAGGATGTTTGGTCAAACTGCTTTGCCAGGGAATTTTAGTAGCGCCTAACCCGAATTCAGTACGGAAAGTAGCGTCCTTGCGGGGTCCTGCGGGAAAATCGCGGAAGAAATTAAGCTCCGCAAACATATCGTCCCATCCACCTTCTTCACCAGGCATGGTCGTATTGCCGTAAGTCGCATTCGCGGTACCGCTGCCGCCGAGATAGCCGCTAATCTGGAACACTGCCTCCTTGGTCCCCGGCGATGCGGGATCGTTTTCAAAAACAGCCGCGAAGGTCGGCAGCAACTCGAAGCCGTAGGTAGCCGCATTGTCGATCACTTCCTTGGCTTTTGCCGCGGCGAGGTCGTATTTATCGGTTTGTTTCAGCGGCCAGCCTGCCATGGTGAGGTACACGTCCGCGAGGAATGCTTTCGCAGAGCCTTTGTTCGGGCGGCCCGGATCACGTTTCGCATTCGGCAGATTCGTTTCAGCCACTTTCAGATCGGCCACGATCAGGTCATAAATTTCCTGTGGCGTCGACTTTTTGACGGTCAGCAATTCATCGGAATATTCCCCGGCGAGGATCAACGGAATATTGCCCCAGAAACGGGTCAGCCAGTAGTAGGAAAACGCGCGGATGAAATATGTCTCGCCGACAATAATGTCGATCGTCGCTTTCGTACCCACTGTTTTTTCATAGTTGTTAATCACATTGTTCGCGCCCTGAATGGCTTTGTAGCAACCATTGTAAACCGCATTCGAACGCTGGTTGGTCGTCGACACATTGAACTGATCAAACTCCCGCCAGTCGGCCTTGTTACTCGCCGGGTGGGTGGTAACATCGTCCGCGCCAAGTACTGCCGCATTGGCCGACGGGTGCAAGAACCCGTAAGTCCATTGGTTCGCCAGGCCCTTGTAAGCACCGGTCAGCGCCGATTCCAGCCCGTCCTGTGTCGAAAGCACATTAGGCCCGTACAAAAGTCCGGTCGTATCCTCATCGAGGTAATCGCTGCAACCGGCTCCCGTCAGAAGCAGGCCGCTTAAAAGAAGTATGGTTATTTTTTTCATGTCTGTTTTTTGAAATGGTTTAAAACCCAAGTGTGAGACCTACCGTATACACCTTCGCATTCGGATACGAACCACGGTCGATACCGATCGCCGTGTCCGTGCTGGAACCTACGTTGCTCGTTTCCGGGTCCGGACCGCTGTATTTGGTGATAGTAAACAGGTTGGTAGCACTGGCGAAAATGCGGATATTGGCTTTATCCTTGAAAACCGACGATGGCACATTGTAAGCCAGGCTCACGTTTTTCAATCGCACAAAACTTCCGTTTTCGACAAACCGGCTCGACTGCGTGAATGGCTGATAGGTTTTGGTAAATGCCGGAATATCCGAATCTTCATTGCCTGGACGGTAGTAGTCACGGATTTCGGTCAGCAGGAACTGCCGCGCTTCACCCGATCCCGACATGGCACCCGCACGGGTATAGTTTAGTTTATCGACCCCGAATGCGCCCTGGAAGAATACATTGAGGGTAAAACCACTATACGTAAAGGTGTTATTCCAACCGCCGGTCAGTTTAGGGAACGCGTGGCCGACAATCTGGAAGTCATCGGTGGTGATCGCATTGTCGCCATTCACGTCTTCATAATGCGGATCGCCGGGAACGCGGCCCTGCTTGGCGGCGATATCGGCCTCATCGGGTTTGAAAGTACCGAGGTATTTGAGGCCCCAATACGAGCCCAGCGGCTGGCCGGGCATGAGCATAAACTCGTTGGTAATGGACATACCCCCGCCCGCGCCGGTTCCGGTCCCGAGCCGTGGCAATCCGCCGAGGCTTACCACTTCGTTTTTCAGCGTCGACAGGTTCAGGTTTGTTTCCCAGCTGAATTTCCCTTTTTCGATCGGCGTACCACCGATAGCGAACTCAAAACCACGGTTCCGGATCTCTCCCACGTTACGCGGCTGCGTACCCCCGCCCGCGTAGTTGGGCAACTGCACATTCAGCAGCAGGTCGGTCGTGCTTTTGTTGAAATAATCGGCTTCGAAATGCAGACGGCCTTTGAGGATTTCCACTTCAATACCGACGTCGGTTTGAGTGGTCGTTTCCCATTTCAGGTTTTTGTTGCCCTGGTTGCCCTGGATCACGCCCGCCGTTACAGCCGTGTTATTGAAACCGACCTGCGTAGAGTTGTAGGGCGATAATGTCGCATACGGGCTAATCGCCTGGCTACCGGTTTTACCCCAGCTTCCGCGCAATTTCAGGTTCGAGAATACATTCAGGTTTTTGATAAACTCCTCCTCAGAAAGCCGCCAGCCCAATGCCACCGACGGGAAAACGCTGTTCCGGTTATCCTTACTGAATTTCGAAGAACCATCCCGGCGAATGGCGGCCGTGATGAGGTATTTGTCCTTAAATGCATAGTTCACACGTCCCAGCAATGAAAGCAACGTCCATTTGGAGAAACCCGAGTTCACCGTCGCAGCCGAGTTGCCGCCGATATTGTCGTAGCCCAATTGCGGGAAACGGAGCCCGTTGGCAGTTGCGGTGAAGTTTTTGTCGGTAAACTGCTGCGTTTCCAAAACGGCTACCGCTGTAATGGAATGGTTGCCGAATGTGCGGTTGTAGTTCAATGCATTGGTATTCTGCAAGGTAACCTGGTCGGCCGAGTAGCGGGTCGCATTCGGGTTGTTGTTCGAAAGGCGCTTGCCGTTGAAGTTCTTGTTCTGCGCATCGAGGTAGTTGATCGCATATTGCAAATCGAGCGAAAGGCCGGTGATCGGCAATTGGTACGTGAGCCCGCCAATCGCATTGATATTCATCCGTTCGGTGTCGATGGATTTGTCGTACAAATTATCCAGCGGGCTTCTCGAAACGGAGCCGATCGGATCTGCGAAAGTCGGCTGGCCGTCGGTACCGTACGCAGGCGTGGTAGGCGCCCATTGCAATGCCTCGATCAGCGCACCGCCGCCGTCCGTATTGTGGTTGGCCGTCTTCGCACCCGACAAATTGAGCCGCAATGCCAGGTTTTTATTGATTTGAGTACTCAGATTAGTTCTTAAAACATAGCGCTTGAACCCGCTATTGTTCACGATCCCTTTCTGGTTCACATAGTTACCCGAAATGAGGAACGAAGTCTTTTCATTTCCTCCCGAAACCGTTACCTGATGCTGCTGGCCGCTTCCCTTACGGTAAACGAGGTCCTGCCAGTCGGTACCGCCATTCTTTTTGAAATCGTCGATCTGCGCCTGCGTGAACGGTGCATTCGAACCCGTAGCGGTGGCACGTGCATTCACGATCTCCGCAAACTCGCCCGCCGGCAGGATATCGAACCGCTTGATCACATTCGAAACGCTTCCCTGGCCTTCATAACTTACCTTAATGCCTTTGGTACCCTTTTTAGTGGTAATGATAATCACGCCGTTCGCGCCGCGACTACCGTAGATCGAGGTCGAAGCAGCATCTTTCAGCACTTGCAGCGATTCGATATCATTGGGGTTCAGCAAATTGTAATTGGCACCCACAAAACCGTCGATCACATACAACGGGTCGTTGTTACCAAGCACCGAATTCGCACCACGGACCCGTACTTTCGAATCCCCGCCCGGCGCACCGTTGGATTGCGTTACCTGCACGCCGGCCGCACGCCCCTGCAACACCTGGTCGAGGCGGGTAATGGGTTGTTGTGAAAATTCCCGCGTCGATACGACCGACAATGCGCCGGTGACGTCGGTTTTTCTTTGCGTACCATAACCTACTACCACGACCTCGTTCAAACTCCGCGAGCCCTGCGCCAGTTTAATGTCGACCACCGACCGGTTGCCGATCTCCACCGTCTGACTTTCATAGCCGATAAACGAAAACACCAGCGTGCCATTTCCCGGCGCCTGGATGGCGTAATTGCCCTCACCGTCGGTCACGGTACCCTGTGAGGTCCCGCTGATCAGGATGCTCACGCCGGGCAGCGCCGCATTGTCCTGGTCCGTCACTTTTCCGGTCACCCTGGCATTCTGGGCAAGCAAACCGCCGCCGCCCAGGCCGAGTAAGACCATGCATAAACTCAGAATTTTTTTCATGGAAAATTTATAGTTAAACGCTTTAAAATACTGTTTTTATTGAGGTATGGATGCAACGATCCCAGATCGACGGCTGACCGCCGACCGCGATTGCGTCGTGCTGCTACCTAATGCGATCGGCCGTCAGCCGTCGAACCCTACCAATCGACGACCGACCCATCGAGCGCATTATAGCTCTCCGGATTCTTCCAGTCGTGCCCGATCTTGTCTTTCAGCGCGTCTTCGTCAAGTTCCACGCCCAGGCCGGGTT
The DNA here is from genome assembly GCF_900109045.1 of Dyadobacter sp. SG02. Classification (GTDB taxonomy): domain Bacteria; phylum Bacteroidota; class Bacteroidia; order Cytophagales; family Spirosomataceae; genus Dyadobacter. The sequence goes on along the minus strand of NZ_FNYL01000014.1, from coordinate 106,854 downwards.
TGGTAGGTACCATTACGGTTCCGTCTTTTTGAAGTTTGAATGGTTCTTTGAGATAGCCTTCACCCAGCGTTACCTGCTCCTGAACGAGGAAATTCGGGACGCTGGCAGCCAGTTGCAGGCCGGTAGCGAGTGAGATAGGGCCCATCGGGTTGTGCGGGGCGATGGGAATGTAATAGGCCTCGGCCATTCCGGCGATGAGCCTGCCTTCGGTAATGCCGCCGGCGTGGCACAAATCCGGCTGGATAATGCTGGCAGCACCTTTTTCGAGGATTTCGCGGAAGCCCCATTTGGTAAAAATCCGCTCGCCGGTCGCAATGGGAATGTGGGTCCCCCTCGCAATGTCTACAAGTGTGTCCACATTCTGCGCCTGGCAGGGTTCTTCCACGAAAAACGGCTGGTATTGTTCCAATTCCTTGATCAAAACCTTAGATGTTTGCTGCGGAACGGCTCCGTGGAAGTCAATAGCAATATCCATTTCCGGCCCGCCGGCTTCCCGTAGCGAGGCAAAATTGTCGGACGCATATTTAATGAAGGCCATGTTCTCGACGATATTCGCCGGGTTCTTTTTGGCCACGCCGGTTTTAATAATCGTGTAACCTTCGGCTTTGCGCTTTTTCATGTCCTCCGCGTTGGACGCGCGCCCATATATACGTACGCGGTCGCGGGTGGGCCCGCCCAGGAGCTCGTGCACGGGTACGCCCAGGAGCTTGCCTTTAATGTCCCACAATGCCTGGTCGATACCACTCAAAGCACTCGTGAGGAGCGGCCCGCCCCGATAAAATGCGTGACGGTAAATGGCTTGCCAATGGTGTACCACTGCGCGCGGATCTTTGCCGACCAGGTAGGGCTCTACTTCTTTGATGGCCGTCTGAATGGTCAGCGCGCGGCCTTCGAGCAGTGGCTCACCGAGGCCCACGACGCCGGCGTCGGTGTGGATTTTGAGGAAAATCCAGCGCGGCTTTACCAGGAACGTTTCCAACTTCGTGATCTTGACCTTTCCATACGCCTGAAAAGGCGTTGGATTAGTTGCATACGATGTTTTAGGCAGTAGCATCGTGCCCGTTGCCGCGATGCCGAGTACCGACTGAATGGCTGCACGACGGGAAAATGATTTAGGTTTAGATTTCATAGCATTACCAGTTATGGATAGAGCCGTCCGGACTTTTCAGGATCGGGTGCGGGAATTTGGTTTTCTCTTTGACCTCCATAATGAAAGTCGCCTTTTTAGGATCAAATTTTACCCCCAGCCCGGGCGCGTCGTTGAGATACAGCTTACCGTTTTTGAAATTGATAAAATCCTCGTTGAAATACGGAGGCCGCTCCGGCTCGCCCCCGCCAAGCTCCATGAGCGCACGTGCCGGGCTGCTCGAACCGAGCACATGCACCAGCGTCGCCGTCGCCAGCGGGCCCGTGAAATGCGGTATCATGCCCACATAATGCGTTTCGCACATCGAAGCCAGCTTTTTGAACTCGCTGATGCCGCCGGTGTTCGGCAGTGTGAACCGGGTGTAATCGATCCACCGGTTTTCGATAAATTCGTTACAATCCCAGCGGTCGCCGAACTGCTCGCCCACGGCAATAGGCACCTTGGTCATCGAACGCACAGTTTTGTACACCGACGGATTCTCTGAACGGATAATGTCCTCCACGAAGTACGGTTCGAGCGATTCCAGCGCGGTACAGATCTTCAAGCCGTCGGTCATATCGAAGCGGGTATGCAGGTCGATGGCCCACTTGCCGCCTCCGCCTACGGCCTCGTCGATCCGCTTGCAGAAATCGATCGTCTTTTTCACGTTCTCATAAAAATCAAACGGCTGGTCGCCATTACCGCCAGTCGGCCCGATGCGGTAGGACCGCAAACCTGCCTCGATGCAATCCCTGGCCCGCTCCTCTTCCGTCTTGGCCTTCGACGCACGGAAACCGGTCGCGTAGCATTCCACGTACTCGCGCGTCGCTCCGCCCAGCAGCTCGTACACCGGCACATTCAGCGCCTTGCCTTTGATATCCCAAAGTGCCATTTCCAAAGCGCCCAACGCGTGCAGCTTCTCGCGTCCCGGCGGGTAGAACATCCCGCGGTACACGTTCTGCCAGATGTGTTCGATGCGGAACGGGTCCTCGCCGATCATCATTTGCGCGCATTGCTCGATCATATCCCTCGAACCGCCCTCGCCAATGCCGATAATGCCGCCGTCGGTCTCGATCTCTACAATCCCGCGCGCCTGGTTGAAAAGCGGTTTGTTATACCCCGGCGCGGCGTAGTACCGGATCTTCGTAATCTTCATTTTGGACGCCGCATGCGCTTGCACAAACGGAAAACCGGTCGCAACGGCCGCGGTGCCCAGGAACGCTGTTTTTATAAAGTTTCTTCTTTGCATAATGGTAATGGTAATAGTAATGGGTAAGGGTTAGTCGGATTTTGTCAGTGGTCGGGTGTGGTCAGGTATTGTCAAGTGTAGTCAGGTGTGGTCAGGTGTGGTCAAGTGTAGTCGGGTGTGGTTAAGTGTTGTCAGGTGTGGTCAGCTATTGGGGGTTTGTGGTTATGTATTACAGGTTATTGTTTTTTAAGCGCGTTTAGTGTTGTACATTTTATAAAAAGGAGGCTCTTCCCGAGCCGGGATTACGTATTCGATATTCATTTCTATAAACAGGGTGCTCCGCCGAAGCCGGGATGATGTATTCGATATTCATTTCTATAAACAGGATGCTCCTCCGGAGCCGGGATGACTTATTCGACATTCATTTCTAAAAACAGGAGGCTCCTCCAGAGCCGGGATGACGTATTCGATACTCATTTCTATAAACAGGGTGCTCCGCCGGAGCCGGGATGACGTATTCGATATTCGTTTCTATGAACAGGGTGCTCCGCCGGAGCCGGGATGACGTATTCGATATTCATTTCTAAAAACAGGGTGCTCCTCCGGAGCCGGGATGACGTATTCGATATTCGTTTCTATAAACAGGGCGCTCCTCCGGAGCCGGGATGATGTATTCGATATTCATTTCTATAAACAGGGTGCTCCTCCGGAGCCGGGATGATGTATTCGATACTCATTTCTATAAACAGGGTGCTCCTCCGGAGCCGGGATGACGTATTCGACATTCCTTTCTATAAACAAGGTGCTCCTCCGGAGCCGTGATCATGTATTCGATATTCATTTCTATAAACAGGGTGCTCCTCCGGAGCCGGGATGATGTATTCGATACTCATTTCTATAAACAGGGTGCTCCTCCGGAGCCGGGATGATGTATTCAATATTCCCTTCTATAAACAGGGTGCTCTTCCGGAGCCGGGATTACGTATTCGATATTCATTTCTATAAACAGGGTGCTCCTCCGGAGCGGGCCCTAGTAACGTCAATTACCCGCTTGGGTACCACCGTTCCCGTTGCCCCAGCGGGGCATTCTGTTTATAGAAACACAAACAATATCCCATTTTCGTCGACTCCGGAGGAGTCTCCTTGGTATCGTCCGCCTCGCCAATTACATCCGACCCATTACCCAAAAAGCACGAAACCTGACAACACTTGACCACACCTGACAACACTTGACAACACTTGACAATACCTAACCACATCCACCACACCTGACAATACTTGACAACACCTGACAACACCTGACCACACCTGACAACACCTGACCACTTCCGACAACACCTAACCCGCCGCCACCGCTTTCGCCTTTGACGACTCGCGGGCGATGAGCTTGGCTTCCATCAGTATTTGCTTCATGCCTTCCTCAGGGTTTTTCAGTTTTTTCAATAAAAATTCGACGGACGTTTTGCCGAGCATTTCCAAAGGTTGCCGCACGTAGGTGATCGGGCAATAGTAGAGGTCGAAAACCTCCGCCTGGCCGAAACTGACGATTGCCATGTCGGACGGTACTTTGAGACGCAGCTCGTTGATGTATTTTAATGCATTGATAGCCAAACCGTAGGTCGCGAAAATCATTGCGTCCAAGCGCTGTTCGGAGGCCAGTATCTCGTCGATGGCCGTCCTTACCTCGCTATCCATCGTTTCGAAATGCACTTCTTTCAGCCATGCATCGTGGAACTCGATGTGGTTATCGCGCAAGGCGTGCTTGTACCCGCGTACACGTTCTTCCATGTGGTACATATTCGATTTGTAGGCCATGATACCGATCTTCGAATAGCCGCTTTTGATGAGGTGAATACCGGCGTCGTAAGAGGCTTTGTAATTGTTGGTCGCTACAAAATCGGTCTGGATTTCAGGAAAATGGCGGTCGAGCAATACGAATGGAATGTTCCGCTCTTTGAGATAATGCACCTGGTTTTCGGAGCCTTCGCAGGACACGATGATGAAGCCGTCGACCTGGCGGTTGATCAGCACATTCAGCAAATCCCACGATTTCTCGGCGTGCTCGTCGCAGCTGCCGATAATGACCGTGTAGCCGTTCTTTTTGGCTTCATCTTCCACCACACGCGCGATGTTGGCGAAAAACGGGTTGGAAATATCGGCGATGATCAGGCCTATCGTATGCGTCTTGCCGCTTCTGAGGCTCTTGGCCAGGTGATTGGGCTGATAGTTCAATTCCTTGGCTATCAGCCTGATTTTCTGCGCAATGGCCTCCCCCACCCTGGTTTCCTTTTCTTTGCCGTTGAGGACGTAGGAAACCAGGGCCGTGGAGACGCCCGCTTGCTGTGCAATATCTTTGAGCGATGCTTTTTTCATGGACGTATAAGCGTACCGTCGAATTTTCTTACTTGCCAGTTCGATTTTGTGCTGATCGGGAATTTGGCGGCGGCTTTTTCGTCAATGTCCACGCCTATACCCGGCACTTCGTTCACCGACATATAGCCATTTTTCATCGTCGGGCACCCCGAGAATACTTCCAACGTCTTGTCGTTGAACTGCACCGCCTCCTGGATACCGAAGTTCCAGACGGCCAGGTCGATGTGCGCATGTGCCGAATGGCCGACGGGCGACACGTCGCCGGGGCCGTGCCAGGCTGTTTTGACATTGAACCATTCCCCCAACCGCGCCACTTTCATGGCCGGTGTAACGCCCCCGATCTGCGACACGTGAATGCGGATGTAGTCGAACCACTGGTTAGCCATCGGTTCCAAAAACTCATTGATATTATTAAAAAGCTCGCCCATCGCCAGCGGCACTGTCGTACTCTGGCGTAACAGTTTGAACCACTTCATATTCTCGGGAGAAAACGGGTCTTCGATGAAGAACGGACGGAATTCTTCGAGCTTTTTAATCATATTGATCGCGTTCATCGGCTGCACGCGTTCGTGAATATCATGCAGCAGTTCCACCTCCTCGCCGCATTGCTTGCGCACGGTTTCGAAGAGGATCGGAATGGCTTTCAGGTAGGCATTTTCGTCCATATAGTTGTCCGTAGCCCCGCCGAAGCCCGCTTCTTTGAAATCCGGCTTTTTGGTAGTGCTGCCAACAGCCCCGTAACCGCCCTGCTGAATGCGGATGTAGCGGTAACCCTGCTCCTGGATCTTCTTCACGCTCTCCACGGTTTCCTCGGGTGTGCGCCCGTTCGCGTGCGTGTAACACGGCACCGCGAACCGCACTTTGCCGCCCAACAGCTGGTACAACGGCATTCCTGCCCGCTTACCTTTGATATCCCAAAGCGCCTGGTCGAGCCCGCTCAATGCATTGTTCAATACCGGGCCGTTGCGCCAGTAGGAACTCACATAGGCGGCGTGCCACATATCCTCGATATTATCGACGTCCCTTCCGACGCAAAACTCGTTGAGATAGGTATTGATCGCCACCAGCACCACTTCCGCCCGCTGCGTGAATGTCGCGCAACCGAGGCCGTACAATCCCGGCTCGGAGGTTTCCACTTTCACCACAATCAGGTTGGAGCCCTGCGGCGCCGTGGCAATCGCGCGAACGCTTTTGATCGTCAGCGGCTTCATGGCTTTGGCATACTGCGGCGTTTCATAGTCGGCACGGGCCGCGCGGGCCGCGGGAATACCTCCGAACAGCCCCAGGATTCCCGCGGAACCACCCAGTCCCAATGCTTTCATCGTGTCGCGACGATTCATTCCGGTCTCTTTCATTTCTTTCAGGTTAAAGGTTTAAGAATTGCTGATATTACTTTTTATCCCACCAAATCCTCGTATTCAGGTCGTTAGGACCCTGGCGCGTATTGGCGTCGTTCACATTCTGCAAGTTCACGACGATCTCGCTATCCGGGTAAGGCATGCGGCGGATGAAATCTTCCTTGATCTCCGAGCCGGGATAAGGGTTCTTTTTCAATGCCGGGAAACCGCTTCTGCGGAAATTGGCCCAGGACTCGTTGCCGTCCAGGAACGTCGCTACCCAGTATTGGGTATTGATCTGCTCCAATGCTTTGGCCGTTTCGAGCGGGTGCACTTTCAGGTACGCGAGAATCGCATCCTCTTTTATGGTCGCCTTCGGATCATACAGCGACATTTGTTCGAGATTGGCCCGGATACCTTTGGCATAATAATCGGCCGCTTCGCCCGTCACCCAGCCGCGTACGGCCGCCTCCGCGAGCAGGAGCTGCACCTGCGCGTAGGTGATGTGGAATTCCGGCGCGTCGAGCTTCAAAACCGTCGTCAGGTTGATCTGCGTAAAATCCCAGAGGCTCACGACCCCGTTTTCGGCCAATACACTGTTGATGGTCACGTCATTATAACCCATCGGCATCCCGATCTGCACTTTCGGATCGGATGAGGCGCGATCGCCCGATTGTTCCGGACCACCCTTCGCGCCCACATACCGAACCGCGAACACAGGTAAGCGGGGGTCGTTGTTGTCTTTGAGGTAATTCACAAATGGGGCTGCCAGGTAGAAGTTGGTCTTCTCGCGAGCCGCTAAGTGATTGGCAATGAAATTATTATAAAGCGAAGTGTGGCGAATGACCGAATTATCCGCATTACTTGCGAAAACGCCTCCCGCTACTGCTTTTGCGACATAGGATTTGGCCGTCGTCGCATCCACCTTGGTAAGCCGCATCCCGGCACGCAACATGAGCGAATAGCCGAGCTTTTTCCAGCGGGCCACGTCGCCACCGTAGAGAATATCGGTCGTTACAGCCGGTTGGGCCGCGTCCAACGCCGCGGATGCCTCTTCCAGTTCTTTGAGAATATCCTTGTAAATAGCCTCCTGCGGGTCGTATTTCGGGCGGATTTCCTCGCTGATATAGCCTTTTCCAGCATCGAAATAAGGTACATCGCCGTACGTATCGGTCAATATCATGAATGCGTAGGCTTTCCAGATGCGGGCCGCGTGGTAAATGTTTTTACTTAAAGGATCATCCTTCGTTTGCTCGGTAACGGCCACCAGCTGTTTGATCACATTCCTGTAAAAATTAACCCATACCAGCGGCGAGTTGGCGTTGTTCAGCTGGTTGTAGTTACCGCCCGACAATGAACTTCCGTAAGGCGTAATCACCTGTTGAACAATGCCGAAGTTGTAGCAAAGCATACCGAGCGTCGACACGCCGTCCAGGTAGGTAGTTGCTATGATCGCCTTGTTCAGGATCAGCGAAGGCGCCAGCGAAGTCGGATCGACTTTGTTGGTATTGATCTCGTCGAATCCTTCGTCACAGGCCGTGATGAACGTCAGCGACAGGAAAAGCGCGAGTATATATTTGAATGTAGCTTTCATGGGATCGACGTTTAGAATTTAACATTGAGGTTGAAACCAATGCTGCGGGTCGGCGGCAGGCCGGGCCAGAAATCGAGGCCTGTGGCATTATCCGACGAGTTGAGCACCTCTTCCGGGTCCATATTCTCCGTCCATTTCTTGATCACGAGCACGTTGTTCGCGACCGCGCTCAGGCGCAGGCCTTTCACGAACGACTTTTCAGGCAGCAATTTGCCCAGGTCGTATCCCAACGTAAGCTGGCGCAACTTCCAGAAACCCGCATTCTGAACAAAATCTTCATTGACTCCCAGTGGGTTGACCGACTCGTAGAAGGGCTGCACCGCAGCCTTCGTCTGATTCACCTCGCCATCCGGGTTCACCCCATTTCCGATCACAAAGCCTTCGGCCCGGCCGGGTAATGTGCGTTTCGACAATCCGTGGCGCAAATAGTTGATATTCCGTCCGGTAATCATCTTATGCCCGAGTTTGAAATCCACCAGCGCCGAGAGCATAATGCCTTTGTAATTGAAAGTATTGGTAATACCCCCAAAATACCTGGGCAATGCATTGCCTACGTTCCTTAAAGTATTGTTTCTCAAAGGCATACCACTGTTTTTATCGAACACCTGCCGTCCCTGCGCATCCCGCGCGTACATGAACGTGTAGAGCTGGCCCAACGGCTTGCCGACCACCATATTGAGCGTCCGGCCACCGCCGCCGCCTACGGTAATCACCGTATCTTTCTCAGCCAGACCGAGTTTCAGCACTTTCGAAGTGTTATAGGACACGTTGAAACTCACATCCCAGGTAAAATCTTTCGTTTTCACGGGTGAGCCGGTGAGCAACAGCTCGATCCCCTGGTTCATGCTGCGGCCGACGTTGATCAACTGCGCGGTGTAGGAAGACGCGTCGGAAATCTGCGCCGCAAGGATCTGATCATCAGTCGTTTTGTGATAGTATGTTAAATCAAAACCGAGCAGATTGTTGAACAACTTCATTTCCAGACCGGCCTCGGCTTCCTTAATACGCAACGGGCGTAAATTCTTGTTAGGCACCGTCGACGCATTGATACCACCCACCGGCACCAGCTGGCCCGTCGGGTTAGGGAACGAGTTGTTATCCACCGCGTAATACAATGCATTCGAATACGGGTTCACATTGTCGGAACCGACCTGCGCGTAGGCCGCACGCAACTTGCCGAAGGTGATCCAGGACGGCAGGTTCGGGAAGGCTTGCGAGAAGATGAAGCTACCCGTTACCGATGGATAAAGGATGCTGCGGTTCTGCGGTGCGAGCGTTGAGAACCAGTCGTTTCGGGCGGTTACGTTCAAGTAAAGGAATTCTTTCCACGAAATAGTCGCCGCGCCGTAAAGGGAGTTGATTTTCTTCTCCGAAAGCTGGTAAAGCGGGTTTTTAACACGTCCGTTCATAACCGTGTAAAGGTCGGGCTGAATGAAGTCCTGCACAGTCACACTGTTGTAATCCATCCGGGCGTAGCGCTGGTTGCCACCGAGGGTCACGTCCAGGCCGATGTTGCCGAAATTGTGATTACCTCCCAGAATAAAGTCCAGGTTACGCTCGGTATTGCGGCGAATGTCTTGTGTAAATGAGCCATTTACGTAACCCGTCGGCGCTTTGGCGATGGGTGCGTAGCCGTTCGGTATGTTATAATCCTGGTTGCGCACGTAGAAGTCCTGCGCGGCGCGAACTTGCAGATAGAGCCAGTCGGTAAACTGGTATTTCAATGCCACATTCCCAAAAAGGCGGTCGCGGGAAATGTTCTCGAAATGGTGACTGAGCGAATAGTAAGGATTATTTCTCACCAAAAACCGCGAGAACACAAACTCGTCGCCGTTCGGCATGGTCTGGTTTTGTTTCAATGCGTCGAAAGGCATGGAATTGGCAAGCGTAAAAATCACCGTAGAAGTTGCAAAATCCTGGGCATCGATCTGCGGCGGATTGGTATTCTTTTCTTTCGAATAATTGACATTACCAAAAGCCGTCAGCCGTTTCGAAATATTCTGTGTAAAACCCAGGTTCACTACTTTCCGGTTGAATTTGTTATTCTCGACGATCCCGCGGTTATCGCTGTTGGCCAGCGACAAGCTGAAACCACCATTCGGGCCATTATTGGATACGGTAATGGTGTTGGTCATATTCGTTCCGGTGCGGTAAAATTGCTTCACGCGCCCGCGGACAGGCTCGTAGGGCCAGATTTCATTGTCGAAAAGCGTTTGCGTCATGCCGGGCTCGAACTTCTCCCCGAAGCTCCACACACCCGATGTCGGATTGGCTGACGTGGGCCGTTTGCCACCCTCGCCCTGGCCGTATTCGTATTGAAAATCAGTGAAATCCAGCGGCGTATCGGTCGTAAAGTTGATATTGTAATCCAGGCCGATGCCTTTGCCGGTCCCGCGGGTTTTGGTGGTGATCATCACCACGCCGTCCTTCGCACGCGAGCCGTAAAGTGCCGCGGCCGTGGCGCCTTTGAGCACGGTCATCGACTCGATATCGTCCGGGTTGATGCTCGACAAACCATCGCCGCCATCGGAATTGTTGGCCGAACGTTGCGCATAATCGCCGCCACCGGCGAAATTGGAATTATCGATCGGTACACCGTTCACGACAATGAGCGGGTTGTTCTGGCCTGCAAACGACGACTGCCCGCGGATACGGATCTTCGCCGTTCCACCGGGGCCTGTCGATAACGACGAGATATTCACACCCGCCATTTTACCCTGTAAAGAGCTGACAACGTTGGGCGTACGGTTGGTAGAAATCTGGTCTGCATTGACCGTCGCCGTGGCATAGCCCAGTGTTTTGGCCTCGCGTTTGATACCCAGGGCCGTTACCACCACCTCCGTCAGGTTCTTCGATTCTTGCGTCAGCTGCACATCGATCGCCGACCGCGCGCCTGCCGCGATAGTCTGGCTCACATAACCTATAAAAGAGAAAACAAGCGTCGCATTGGCCGGGGCGTCGAGGGCATATTTACCTTCCGAGTCGGTAACGGTACCTTGCGAGGAGCCGCTGATCAGGATATTTACGCCGGGTAATGGTTCCTTATTTTCGCCGGTAACGGTGCCGCTGATTCGGCCGGTCTGGGCAAAAACCGCGCTACCGCAAAGCATGGCGAGCAGCACGATGATCGTAAAACATTTCTTCATCACTTCTTAATTGGGTCAGGGTGAATAGGGCAATGCAAAACGTACACAATAACCGTAATCGCTTACGGACACGAGGGCGAAGAATAATAAGGGCAAAAAAACACTGTGCACGGCCTCAGAGGCCGAACGATTATACATATACGCAGCCACAAAAACCCTGCTCCGCTATCCAACGGTCAACGTCGGAAGCGGTAAATGTCCTGGCGGCACCGAATACCGGCTATGTTTAATTATCTATTTTTAATTTAAACGATTAAGCATTCTATCAAAGCTAAATGTTGCATTGAAATGTCTTAGTCAGGTTGCTCTGTGATGGTATCGGGTACTTAAAAACGGCTTACCGGGACTTTATCGGGCCGGAGGAGGAAATCAGCAAGGAAATATTGTGACCAAATGTAGATTTAATCGATTAAACAACAAAATTTAGAAGCAAATATTTTTACATTTTTTCTAAAAATAAACACATATCATCTTTTGAGTGGTTTTAACGCATTGAAGGGCCAGGCTGTATTTCAAATAATGGTTCGCCCGGTTTGCGTAAATAATGAGTTACTTCATCGTTTTTGGACGTTAGATTTGGCCTGAAATCCTCCTTATGGTTTCCGATCATCCATCCTGTCATGACATTTATCAAACGTATGCTGGAACAATCCGGGCTGCCGCTCACGGTCAGGCAGTTCTGGTGGTATTCCTTCTGCTATTGGAGCATTTTCGCGGTAATAACGTTCGGTCAGCTTATGATGCTGTGGCTTTTGAAAGAAGGAGTGGTAATGCAGCCGCACGAGATGTTCGTGTGGTTGCTCGACGGCCTCTTCTGGTGGTCTACCAGTCCGCTGGTATTGTACGCATCTATCAAGGTCCCGATCGCGTTCAAGGTCCGGCAGAGTTCGATTCTCAAACCGATCCTCGTGCACCTGGCGATCGTCACTTTTCTGAACATTTTCATTAATATATTACACTATTATATTACCAATCCGCTGATGTACCGCGCAGTAGGCAAATCCGTGCCGTTGGAAAACTACCTGTTCTCCTTTTTCATTGCCTATACTGCCAGTTTTGGTCAATATCTGCTGCTGGTGGTGGGTTTTAATAAAGTATCCTACATTTACCGTTATCAGGAACTCAAACAGCAGCATTTCGAAACCGAGCTGAACAACGAGCAACTTCGCGGACAACTTGCAAACGCACAGCTGCAATCGCTCAAAATGCAACTCAACCCGCATTTTCTTTTCAATACGCTGCACAGTGTCGTGAGTCTGATGGTCAAAAACGACATCCGGAAAGCGACGCTGATGATTACGACCCTCAGCGACCTGTTGCGGGCGGTGCTTGTGAACCAGTCGGCCGATTTCATTCCCTTACAAGAAGAGCTCAAACTTACCCGGCAATACCTCGACATCCAACAAATCCGTTTCCAGGACCGTTTGAAAGTCGAATACCACATCGATCCGGCCTCGGAACTTTACCCGGTTCCCCAGCTCATCCTGCAACCGATCGTCGAAAACTCCATTACCCACGGCATTTCCGATATGACCACCAACGCGCTCATACGCATCACGAGCACCGTGAGCGCGACGGGCATGCAGGTGACGGTTTTCGACAACGGCCTCGGCGCTGCGTCACGGAAAGCTTCGAAAGGTATGGGGCTGGGATTGCAAAATACGTCGCTGCGGCTGCAACAGGCGTACGGAACCAACGCCCGGCTCGAATTTGAGCAACCGGGTTCCGGCGGTACGTCCGTAACGCTGCATTTTGACGGGCGATAGAAGAAATGGACGATGGACCATCAACCCAACAAACACCAATAACCCCGAAAAACCATGAAACACCGCTGCCTGATCATCGATGATGAAGTGCTGGCCAGGGACGTAATCAGGACATTTGTACAGCATGACCATTCTATTGAAATCACCGACGAAGCCGCCAATGGCTCCGAGGCGGTGGTAAAAATATTGCAGCACCGGCCCGATGTGATTTTTCTCGACATCCAAATGCCGGAACTCGACGGTTTCGAGGTACTGCGCGAAGTGTGGCCGCATCACCAGCCATTCGTCGTCTTTACGACCGCATTCGATCAGTACGCATTGCGGGCATTCGAGGTGAATGCGATCGATTATTTGCTCAAACCATTCGACGAGATCCGATTCCACCAATCGCTCGGACGATTGAAGGAACGGCTTAGCCAGAAGTCGCAGCCGCGGATCGAAGAGCTGGTCAACAGCCTCTTGCGCGACCAGAAGGAAAAGGAGGAAAATTATTTACAACGACTGCTGGTGAAGGAAGCGGGGAAAATGTACCTGGTCAAAACGGACGATATCACGCATTTCTCGGCGGACGGCAACTACATATCCGTTTATACCGCGCAAAAGAAGGTTTACACGGTGTACGAAAGCCTGAGCAGCCTCGAAAGCCGTCTAGACCCGTCGGTGATGATCCGCGTGGGCCGTTCGAACATCGTGAACATGAATTTCATTTCCGAGCTCGAAACCTATTTCAATGGCGAGTACATCATTCATTTATCCACCGGTGAAAAAGTGAAATGGACCCGTGGTTACCGCGACAATATCAAGGCGTTTGTCACCAAAATGGGGTAACCACCGGATACGGTTCACCTTTTGAAATGCACGCTTTAAATAATAAAAAGTCCATGTCAGACATTTTCCGTACCCATTTCAACGATTTACGGTACAAATTTGTCAGACAAAATAGCTTCCGCCCCTGCGCGGGTGCAAACATTCAATTGCATTTAAATCCGTTAGCCATGCTCTTAAAATCTACCACCAACGCAACCTCAGCGGTATTCGCCCGGCTCCAAAATCACAAGGGGCAACGACAAGCCATTTTCGTCGCGGCCGTCGTGGCCGCCATCATCCTCTGGAAATTGCACACCGGCGTAAGCGCGGCCACCCATCCCAATGCCGACGCCACCACGGCAAAAACCTCCACCAACGACGGGAAAATGGTCAATATGAAATGGAGCTACGACGAATTCGCGCATAAACTGATCGTCGAAAACACGGACCTGGCCTATGCGGAAATCGGGGAAGGCTTCACAAAAGGTATTGGCCGGGCACTCAATAAGGTAACGCGCTCGGGTGTCAACCGAAACAATTCCGGCAAGCGGGTGCTCGTCAATTTGTGAGTGCTGTCACGCAGAAGCGGCCCGGGTCGCCGGCCGCCGGGTCGCCGGTCGCCGGGCCGCCGGGCCGCTTCTGCGTAACAATACGCCTGTTTTCCGCAAATTATCAATAAACTACTTCCAGCTCGGCTTCTTCGACCACCTGCCGTTGCTCCACTTTCGGCGGTAACAGCTTGTACATCACCGGCGTCACCAGGCGCGATAGTAATGTGGAGCTGATCAGCCCGCCGATCAGCACCAGTGCCAGCGGCGAATACAGCGCGCTATATTCGATCACCAGCGGCAGCAATCCGCCGATCGCCGTCATCGAGGTGAGCAATATCGGTACAAAACGGATTTCGCCGGCTTCGATAATGGCTTCTTCGATGCCCTTCCCTTGTTCGCGAAGCTGGTTCGTAAAATCAACCACCAAAAGCGAATTTTTCACTTCAATACCCACCAATGCGATGAAACCGATCGTGGCCGTGAATGAGAGCGTTTCGCCTGTGAGGAAAAGCATTGCGAGCCCCCCCACGATACCCAGCGGAATGACCGAGAGTACAATGAGAATGCTTTTGAAGGTTTTGAATTCCAGTATCAATACACCGAGGAAACCGAATACGGTGATCAAAATAATGAGTCCCAGTCCGCCGAAACTTTCTTCCTGGCTTTCTTTTTCTCCGGCCACCGTGAAATGCTGATCTTTTTCGAATTTAAACCGGTTAAGCTTCGCGGTAATGTCCTCGTTCATTTTCTGAACATTATAGCCCGGCTTCGTGAATGCGGACACGGTCACATAGCGGTCCTTGTCGTAATGCCGGATCTGGTTCGGCGAACTCTCCATTTCAATGGTCGCAATATTTTTCAACGGAATGCTCGCACCCGTAGCGGAGGTGACATACAGTTTATCAAAAACACTGTAATCCTGAATAGCTGCATGACGCGGCACCGATACATTGATATTGTAGCTATCGGCCTTGCCCACATCCTCGCGGAAGGTGGCCACATTGAGCCCGGCAGCCCCCAGCCGCACCGTACGGTCGATGTCGGCCGAGGAAATGCCCAGCGTTCCGGCTTTCTGCTTATTGATGTTGATGCGTAAATCGGTCGGCTGTACCAGCAACGGGTTGTTCACATAAATGGTACCTTCTGTTTTGGTAAGCAAATCGGCGACCCCGAAAGCGGTTTTGCGAAGATCTTCCAGGTTTTCGCCATAAATGCGGTAAGCCAGCGGTGCTTCGATCAATGGTCCCTGTTCGAAATCCTTTACTTTGATCTCAGCACCCGGGTAACGTTCCAGTTTTTTGCGCAACTTTTCGATCACCTCCACCTTTTCTTCTGTTTCAAGTCCTTCCACCTGCACGAAAATCTCGGCAAAATTTTCGCTCTCATTCCGTTGCACTACATTATAATAGACCCGCGGGTTACCCTTGCCTACATTGGTCGAAAAGGAAGTAATGAGCGGTTCCTGTTTCAGAATACCCTCCACATACCGCGCAACCTCGTTGGTCTTTTTGAGGTTGGTACCCTGCGGTGTTTCAATGTCGATCAGGAACATCGGCTTCTCCGATTTCGGAAAAAGGCTGTTGCCGATGAGCGGTACCAATGCCAGCGAGCCGACGAATATCATACCGGCGATCGCCAATGTGGTCTTAGGCCAATGCAATGCGCGGTCGAGCACGCTGCCGTAAGTTTTGTGAATACCTTTTTTCATACCGCGTAACAACCAGTTTCCGTCTTCCGAAGCATGAGGTTTCAATATCACGCTCGACAGGAACGGCACCACGGTGAGCGAAACGAGCATGGAGGCAAATACCGTCGTAATTACCGACATCGGCAAGCTGCGGATAAAGTCGCCCGCACCCTCGGGCAGGAATACGAGCGGAAGGAATGCGAAGATCAGCAAGATCGTACACCCCACAACCGCCAATCCGATCTGCGACGATGCCTTAATGGCCGCCTCGATCTTGCCATAGCCCATCCGCAAGTACCGCTCGATATTCTCGACGACCACGATACTGTCATCCACCAGGATACCCAGCGCCACGATCATCCCAACAATGCTGAGCTGGTTGATATTGTACCCGAGCAAGTTCATTATCGTAAGCCCGATCGCCAGCGAAAGCGGGATGGAAATCATTACCACGAGCGACGCCCGCGTACCCAGCGGCAGCAATGTGAGCAGTACCAGCAATATGGCTATTCCAAAATCCCGGGCGAAATGCGACAAGCGGGTATCCACGCTACTCGCCTGATCGAAGACTTTGATCATTTCGATATTCGAAGGCAAATCTTTTTGAAACGCCGCGACAACCGGTTCCACCTGGTCGCGGACGGCAATAATGTTTTCGCCTTCTTTTTGGCTCACATTCACAAAGCTGCACCGGAAGCCGTTCAGGCGGGTAATGTGCGTTTCGTCCTCGTAACCCATTTTGACGTCGGCCACGTCTTTGAGATATACGATCTTGCCATTCGACCGTGACACGACGGTATTCGCCACTTCATCGAGCGTGCGGTAGCTGCCGCTGGTTTTAATATTCAGCTTTTTGGTAGCCATGCTGATGCTCCCGCCGGGGATATTCACGCCCTCGCTCTGCAATGCGCCCACGATCTGGTCCTGGGTGAGTTTCTGCTGCGCGATTTTTTGCAAATTCAGACTCACTTTCACCTGAGGCTCGGGAATGCCCGAGTATTCTACTTTTTTAAGGGTTTTGATCTTTTCCAGCCGCTCTTTAAAATCCTTCGAATACTTCTTCAACTGCGTGTAAGTCGCGTTTTCGCTGATGAGCGCGTATTGGTAAATGCTTACGTCAGATGGGATCTGCTTGTTGATCCGGATGTCGGCAATGTCGGCCGGGAGTTGCGACCGCAATGCGTTGATCTCCCGGACTATTTCCTGGTATTTATCGTCCGGATTGGAGCTGTATTTGTAAATCACCTGCATGACCGCGAGACCGTCGCGGATATCGGTGATCACGTGCTTCATATCGTCGAGTTCGTTGATTTTCTTCTCCATGGGGTCCACCACCAGCTGCTCCATATCTTTCGGATTGGCACCTGGGTACACCACCACCACGGTAAACTGCGGCGGGTGAATATCGGGGTCCTCACTGCGGGGCATGGTGAAAAGCGAGTACAGCCCCAGCGCCAGCACGCCCAGAAATATCACCAGCGTAAACTGGTAATTCTTGACTGCGAATTCAGGTAATTTCATGGTCTTTTCGGTTAAAATGGGTTACTGAACGACTTTAATCACCGATCCTTCGGCCAGGTAAGCCGAACCCTCGCGTATGACACGCGCGCCTGCGTCTATCCCCGCGAGGATGAATGCCTTATCTCCATCGAGAAACGCGATCTTCACGCGCTTCTTTTGCGCCTTGTTCCCATCCGCCACGAACACGAATGCACTGTCGTTCTCGCCTTCGATCAATGCGTCGACGGGGATCGAAACCATGCTGGTCTTTTCTTTCGGATAAATGTGCACTTTGGCAAAAAGGCCGCTGGCGAGCTTGGTAGCGGGTTTATCGAGTGTGATTTCGGCCTGGTAAAGTCCGGAAACCGGGTCGCTCACCTGTGCGAGGGTTTTTACATTGCCTGTAAACGTCTGTGGATAGGCGTCGAAGTTGATTTCCGCTTTCTCGCCGCCTTTCAGCCTTGCCCAGTCCTTGTCGGTAAGGCCGCATTTTACGACCCAGTCGCTGCTGCTGGTGCTGCTGATGTGGAGCACGGGCGCTCCGCCCTGCACTTGCTCGCCGGCATTCTGCAATTTCTGCATCACGACGCCGTCGGCAGTCGAGAATATTTTGGTTTGAGATAAATTAAATCTGACGATATCCACCTGTTTTTCAGCGAGTATCAATGCTGTCTGGGTGTTTTCCAACTGCTCTTTCGTGGCTACGCTATCGCGGTACAGGTTCTGGACACGACGGGCATCGCGTTGCGCTTTCAGGAAGTTTTCCTCCGCCTGGGCCATTTGTGCAGCTATTTCGGTGGTATTCAGCGTCGCCAAAAGCTGGCCTTTGCGTACTTTGTCGCCTTCTTTTACGAGAATATCCCTGACAATGCCGCCGATCTTGAATGACAATCTTGCCTCATTTTCAGAACCGAGCAAACCCGATGTTTCCACAGCCTGGGCCTGCGTCAATGCGGCGGAGCTGATGACTTTTACCGGGATCGTGTCGTCGGTCTTTTCCGGTTTCTTTTCTTCCTTGCACGCGGCGGTCAGGAGCGCGGTCGCGAACACGCAGGCGTATATGAGTGGATGTGTTGTAGCTTTCATATCATTTTTAGTTTGAGAATAGGTAGCTCGCCCGGGCCCGTTCCAGTTCTGCGGCGCGGGTCTGGACATTCAAATAGGATATACTTTGTTGCAACTGGTCGTTGATGAGCCGGTTCTGGGCATCGAGCAGTTCGATATAGAGCAACTGGCCTTCGCGATAGAGTTTCTGCTGGTCCTGGTAATATTGCTGCGACAATGCAGTCTGGCTTTTCGTAGCCCGGTAAGTCAGCACCGCCGATTGAAAGGTGTTGGCTGCGGTTTTATTTTGTAGTTGAAGCTGTTGTTCTACCTGACTAATCTGCTCGCCCGTCGCCTTCTGTTCCAATTCGGCCTGTTTCACTTTGTATTGCGTACGATTGTTGGCGAAAACACGCCAGTCGAGCGTCACACCGAAAAGGTAATAGCGGGTATCCCTGTTAAAATTCACAAAATCACCCTGCGAACCGAGGTCGATGAATGTAGAAAGCTTCGGCAATGCGCCAGCGCGGGCCAGCTGACCGGATAATGTATTGATTTTCGAAAGCGATTCCAGTTTCGCCAGTTCCTCTCTCCTACCCGCAGCGGCCGTGTCCGTCAGCACTTCCGATTCCGTCGGCGCACCGACTTCCAGGCTCGTTTCCAGCGGATTATTCAACAAAAAGTTAAAGTAAGCCTTCGCATTGATCGACTGGTTCCGTGCATCGACCAGCCTCGCTTCCAGCCCTATCAGCTCGTTTTCCGAGCGGCTCACCACGGTACGGATCGCCTTGTCGTTCTTCACCAATGCCTGGTTGAACCGCAGGTTATCTTTTGCCAGCGAAACGGCGCTTTCCAGAATGCGGATCGCCTCGTCGGATTGCTGGCAAGCGTAGTAGGCCAGCTTGATTTCCTTCACTAACTCTCGCCTGTAAACGTCAACCTCCGCTTGCTGTAAATGGATTTGTTCCTTGCGGATCTTCGTATTGTAAGCGATTTCCGCATTGTAAAGCGGCAGCGAAGTCCGGAACTTGGCGTCGTAATAGTTGCGTGGATTGAACGTCTGGCTCACATTTTCCACTTTCGGAAAGGCCGACGAGTTGGTCAGTTCATTGAGCGAGTTATACACCGGGTTCAGCAAATCGCCGATCGGAATGCTGATCTTTCGTCCGCCGCGCGAGTCGAGATAAGAAGTACTGAAATTGACTTCGGGATAAAAGAATGTCCTCGCTTCTTTCAACGCAAACAGGTTCCTTTCGAGGATAAAGCGCTGTTGTTTAAGGCCTTGATTGTTCCGTAAGCCGTGGTCGATGTAACCTTGCAAATGCGCATCCTGCCCTCGAACGGGTGCGAAAAGGCTCAGCAAAGGCACAAGAAGGTACTGCCAATGCCGGGGCATGGGTTTCAATAATCGCATCATTTTAAGTAATGTTTAGTTTATAAACAGTGTTTAGTGAATGGCAAAATTTTTTAAGTTTTCAGATTGGCCATAAAAAGATCGAATGAATTGTACAATACTCCGCGCGTTGCGTCATCGGGCATCATGAGAATGCACATGCGCTCGCGTACGTAAAGCGAAACTAGTCCATGGACAAACGACCAGACCATAATCGCCGTTACGTGCAAATCCGCCGGCCGGATTTTCTTTTGTTCGAGGCATTCCGAGAGTGTGGTAAGCAAATAGCCGAATGCACATTCACCCGCTTTCCACTTCTCCTCATTCTTGATCTGCTCCATCGGCGCACGCATGATGAACATGAGGTCATAGTAATCCGGGTTTTCCAGCCCGAACCTGATGTAAGTCCTGCCGATCGCCCCCAGCCTTTCAAACGGATCGGCTATCGCATCGTGTTTCCTAAGCTCCTTGTCCAGCAAGTCGAATGCATTTTCGTGGATTACATAAAAAATTTCATCCTTATCCTTGAAATACAGATAGATAGTAGCCGGACTATATTCAATATCGTCGGCAATGCTACGAATCGACGTCTTATCGTAGCCTTGCTTCAAAAACAGCTGAGTAGCCGATTCGATAATCAGGTTCCTCATTTCCTGCTTTTCCCGCTCTTTTCTTTCCTTAATCGCCATGCTTTTGTAATTACAATGTGAATATAATAAACACTGTTTAGTAAATGCAAATTGTTTACCAAAATAAGTTAGGAATGGCGAAATTCTACCTGTGAGCGGGAGAAGAATGCGAAGGCAAAGCTATTTTTGTTTGAAACGGTCGTCGGTAAGCGCTTCGAGGAACGCCACGATATCGTCGACCTCGCTATCGGAAAGGTTCAGCGCGCTGCCGAGCGACAGGTCGCGGTTGATGGGATTTTGGACAAATTTGTCTGGTGTGTTGTAGTATTGAACCACCTCGCGCAGCGTTTTGAACATCGCATTATGCATGTAGGGAGCAGTAACCGCGACATTACGCAAGCCGGGTACTTTGAAAAGGCCGATATGCGAGCTGTCCTCGGTGATTTTGAAGCGACCGGGATCATTCAGTTCCCTGCCATTAAAAAGGCCGATACTTTTAAAACGGTCGGCAGTGAAATCTTCGCCGGAATGGCAAGTAGCGCAATTGGCCTTGCCTATGAAAAGCATTCTGCCGCGCACGGCCGCTGCCGAAAGAGCTTTTTCATCCCCGTCCAGGTAGCGGTCATAAGGCGTATCGGTGGTTTCCAGCGTACGCTCGAATGCCGCAATGGCGCTGAGCAGGTTCTTATTATTCACTTCCGATTTAAATACTTTCTGAAATGCCGCACTGTAAAAATCGTCCTTTTTCAGGCGCTCCACGGCCTGGTCTACCGGCAAATCCATTTCATCATGCGCCGAAAGCGGCCCCAATACCTGCTCTTCCAGCGAGCCGGCGCGACCGTCCCAGAAGAAATCCGTGCGCCCCGAAAGGTTCGTCAAAGCCGGACTGTTACGCGTGAGCCGCGTACCCTTATCGCCGAAGCTGAAAGCGGCAGTATCCGCAAATGCAAATTGCGGAATGTGGCACGACGCGCAACTGATCGCGCGTCCGCGCGAGAGGATCGGGTCCGAAAACAGCTTCTCGCCAAGCTCTTCTTTCGTATTTACCTCCACCGAAGCTTCGTTGGATTGCAGCGACACCAATGCCAGCGAACCACTGCAAAGCGCAGCCGCCAGCCATTTTGTAATACCCATTTGACACTACGGATTTAAATCAATGCACTTCAAAAGACTCCTTGAAAGGCACGCAAAGGCCATCCTCGTTGGAACACAAAAGTCCCTTGATCGTCCCTGAAACCTTTCCACCGGCCTTGGCGACTTTAATCGTCTGCCGGAACTCGGCCTTGTCGGTAAAATAGGTGTAAGCCTTGTCCCAGCTCGGGTCGACGGCTTTGAGCGGTTTCACGGCCCGTATCTCGCCCACAAGCTGGTAGGCATTATTCTGGTTGAATGCAAATTCGGTGGGAAGCGGGCCGATATCCCCTTTGAAATCGGACGAATAGAGCTTCCAGTGCTTATTAATATCAGCGGAAAATACCACTTCCACCTGCTCGCCGGGTTTGGCATCGCTTTTCGAAAAGCTCACTTTCCAGCGGGAAATATCCTTCAAATCCTGCGCAAATACACTGCCCGCACAGCATAGCACGAGCATTATCACTCTGTAAATCATGGGAATACTGTTTTGAATTGAAATACATTAAACAACTGCAAAGCATGTTACGCCTTATCGGCGGCGCCTTGCAGTTGTCTCAAATCACCACGTACCTAGTTTGTTGAACTCACGATTTAGTCCAAGTATTTTTGTCTTGTGTGTGAACGCGGCGATGCGCCATTCAATAGCATTGTTGTTACATGCCTGACGGCATTTACCGAACGTTAGCGGTTTGATTTGGCTACCAATCTTACATCGCTAACGCGATTTGGCGCCTTACCGACCAGTGCCGTCAGGCACGTAACATTGGAGAAAATATGGGCTCTCGCGATACTCCCAAATCCCCTCGCGATTTGGCGCCTTACCGGCCAGTGCCGTCAGGCTCGTAACATAGGTAGAAAAATGGCCTCCCGCGATATTCCCAAATCCCGTAGGGATGTAACAACAACCTCTGCGTGCCGAACCTCTTACTTCGAGCTCTTGGTCGTGCCAACCGCGGCCGAACTAACGCCCGCAGGGACCGGCTCCGAGATGAGCTCGTTGAGGTCTTTGTTCCACTTCGCCACGTAATCCTCGAAATATTTGCCGGTAATCTCGCCGGTGTAGCCGGTGTGGATCTGACGTACTTCCCCCTTGCGGTCGATGAGGATTGTCGTCGGGAACGCCATCATGCGGTTCAGCGCCGGGAGTTTGTCGGAAGCCACTTTTTTATCGGCGATACCTCCGAAAAGGATGTCGTATTCAATGCCGTATTTCTTTTTCAATGTACCGAGCGTGTATTTAGCATATTCGAGGTCGTCTTTCTGCTCGAAACCAATCGCGATCGCTTCTACGCCGCGGGCCTTGTTGGCGCGGTACCAGGGCGCCAGGAAGGATGTCTGATCGGTACAGTTGGGGCACCAGGTACCGATGATCTCCACGATCACCACTTTACCTTTGTATTTGTCGTCGCTGAGCGAAACCTGCTTACCGTCGAGGTCGGGCAACGTAAAATCGAGCTTTTTGTAGCCTTCTTTCAGGAAGGTGAGTTTATAAGGGTCCGGCAGTTCGGCTTTGTCGTTCCTGCTGCCTTCAAATTTGGTGTTATCGTAAATACCCGAGCTGATGACGCCGGTAATGCTGCCGTCCTCATTGATTTTGCCCTTGTACACGCGCGGGTTCGGGCCCGAGAAGTGCGAGAGTACGAACTCGTCGCCCTGTACCACGCCTTCCAGCTCGCGGCTATCCCCTACCGTGGACATCACCACGCCCGTCAGCTTATTGCCTTCCTGTTTCAAAAGCGCCACATTATCAGGCATTTTGGCTTTACTGAAAACCTGCAAATCCCATTTGCCCGAAAGGTTATGTTTGGTCGGCTGCTCTTTTCCTTTTTCCACGAAACGATAGTCCTTACCGTATTCGGCGGAGAATGGCAGCGCGTTGCCGCGGAAACCTGGCACCAGACTGCGGTACTCGCCGGAAATCTTGCCGTCGGTCTCCACTTTCGCCTCGAGCGCGGCGTCGTAAGTATTCATTTTCACAAAAATCGAATCCCCGCCTAGCCTGGTCACTTTGAAATCATCGCGACGCGAGCCGTTCAGCAAAGTCAGGATCGGGTGATCCTTGTCTTTGGCATTGTATTCGAAATTAAATGGAATGTGTGTTTCGCTGATCACGAACTCGCCCCGCCATACGCCCTGCCTGGGCGCTTTGGCATCCGGACCGTCCGCAAATGCTGCATTACCGAACAATGTGGCCCCTGCCAATGCCACGGCTTTCATCTGGTTGCTGATTTTCATACAACTGGAAATTTTTAGGTTTTTGAAAAAATGAAATGCATTAAGCCTGAGCGGGCCTGACTGATGACGATTGCGATGTACAGCCCGCTGGCTGCATGGATCGCCCGCATTTTGCCGGCACGCTGAAAGTGCTTCTTGTTCGATCCGAGGCATTTTGCAGGATTGGCCCGGATCATTCGGCAGGTCGGTGGTGGTTTGTGACCGGCCGTTGAATCATGGAGCAAATATAAAACGTCGGTTTTAATTATCTACAATTTTCGTAGACTAAGTAGAATAAACTCGTTTTTCGTACCACCAAACTCCTACGCACGTACCTATAATGCGGAGCGTACATCTGGTGGCAACGTGCCCGATTTGTATTTTCAGAATTTTGATAAACCGGCCCCTGCCCCATTACCTTTGTGCCGTCTTACAATTACTTCCCAACTGCCGACCAGCCGCCGTCTTTTTCGGAAACCATAAACTTACGAGTCATGTCAAAACCTGTTCATTCAAAGCATTCCGTGCTCAAAAGTACCTGTACGCACTACCGTTGTTGTCCGGCCGATGCCTGGCGGAGTTAACTGCTTTTTTTAAAATATGTTTAGTCTATAAAATCCGTAGATTAAATATAATAATACTTGATCCGACGGTGTGCGGAATGGCTACCGACGGGACTGCAGGCTCTCCGTTGGGACGCCGGGCGTTGGTCCGGTACACGCCGGGCGCAACCCATTTCCGCCATCGCCGGATCAGGTTTTTCCATCGGTTTCAAGTTCGTCGTTTTAAATAATACTTATGAAACATTTATTACTTTTTATACTTTTAATATCTACTCCCCTGCTCGCCCAGCAGCGCACGCTTACAGGCGTAGTGCACGCAGAAGACGGCGCGCCCCTCCCGGGCGTGAACGTGGCGATCAAAAACACGCGCCAGGGCACGATTACCGACACCGACGGCCGTTTCACCCTTTCTCTTGTCAAAGGAGAAACCCTGGTATTCTCGTTTATCGGCTTTACAGCAAAGGAATTGCCCATTACCGCTTCTAACGAATACAATGTAACGTTGCTCGCCAGCACGCATACGCTGGGAGAGGTGCAGGTGGTAGGGTCGCGGAATGCCAATCGCACGAAGATCGATTCGCCGGTGCCGGTGGATGTCATCGATTTGAAACCGTTGCTGGAATCGGCGCCGCAGGTCAGCATTACGCAGCTATTGCAATATGTCTCGCCCTCTTTCCACTCTGTGAACGGTACCAATGCGGGCGATGCGGGCTCCGCGCTGAACCTTTCGCAATTGCGCGGGTTAGGCGTGGATCAAGTGCTGGTACTCGTCAACGGCAAACGCCGCCACAAAAGCGCCAACATCAACTGGGGCGGGCTGGGTAATGGCGCGACGGGCTACGACCTCAATGCGATCCCGACGGCCGCCATCGAGCGTGTAGAGATCCTGCGCGACGGAGCGGCGGCGCAATATGGTTCCGACGCCATTGCGGGCGTGATCAATATCGTGCTCAACAAGAGCGTCGACCAGCTTTCATTGAGCTCCACGGCCAGCACCCGACGCCGGGGCGATGGCACGACCACCCGCACCAATGCCAACTATGGTTTTGCATTGGGTAAAACCGGCGGATATTTGAATACCACCGCTGAATTTGCAACCCAAGCCATTTCCATCTTGCCAGGCAACGACAACGCCGGTCTCTATCTTGGCCCGATCTATGGCGGCGGCGCCAACACGCGCAACTACGATGCCATCTATACGAAGGAAATCGACGAGGCCATTCTCGCATCCCGGGGCATCGACCGCCACCATTTCGACCGTCGCGGCGGCGGTTCCAACAAGGCCAAGGACGCGTTGCTGTTCTTCAACGCCGCCGTCCCCATCCGTCAGAATGCCGAGCTGTACGCATTCGGTGGCATCAGCCACCGTAACTCGCAGTTCACCGCCGTATACCGGCTACCGGGATGGACCGAGCGCAACAATGCTTTCCTCTACCCCGACGGTTTCCTGCCCGCGATGGAGAACATCATTACCGATAAATCATTCGCCGTCGGTATCAAAGGCAAGATCCGTGACTGGGACGTCGATATTTCCAATGTATATGGTAAAAACGATTTCGGGAATGTGATTACCAACTCGTTGAATGCGAGTCTGGGCCTGAAAACGCCGACCACCTTCGACGCGGGCAGCTACAATGCGAGCCAGAATACCGGCAGCATCGATATCAGCCGTTACTTTCCAAAGGTGCTGAAAGGTATTAACGTGGCGTTTGGAGCACAATATCGCGTGGAAACTTACCAGATCATTGCAGGTGAGGAAGCATCTTACTCCAAAGCCGATTTAAGGGCTATTTACGGACTTGATACGACCGCCAACGGCATTATTTACGAAACCAAAGACGGTAGCATCGGCCTGAACGGCCTTTCACCGGGCTCGCAGATCCACGCCGGTTTCCGCCCCGAAAACGAGGTGAGCGTAAACCGTTCGATCCTCGCGGGATATGCCGATATCGAGGCAAATATTACCAACAAATGGCTGCTGTCCGGCGCCGTGCGGCTCGAAAGCTTCTCACAGCTACAAAACGTAACGACCTACAAAGTCGCGACCCGGTACAGCATTACCGATTGGCTGGGCGTCCGTGCATCGCACAATACCGGTTTCCGCGCGCCCGACCTGGCCCAATACTACTATACCGAAACTTCTACTAGCTTCCAGCAGGGCCGCGCCATCGATCAGGTAACCGCCTCCAACCAGAGCGCCGCGACCCGCGCACTGGGCATACCCACGCTCACACCCGAGAAATCCAAAGGGTACACGGTCGGCTTTACGTCGCAGCCATTCCGCAACTTCGAGCTCACGGCCGATGCCTACCTCGTGGATGTCGACAACCGTGTGGGGAATACGGGTAACTTCTCGGCTACCGATGTCAATCTGCCGACCGAGGTCCGCACGCTATTCGTGCAAACCGGCACTACCCAGGCCAAATTCTTCTATAATTCGTTCAGCACTCGCACCAAGGGGTTGGAAGTTACGGGAAGCTACCGCACGCCGTTCCGTAATGGTACATTGAGCCTGCTTTTGGGCGCCAACTTTGTTAAAAACGGGGTCACAAGCGTCAATACCCCGAAAGGACTGGAAGCCTACCGTTACATTATCTTCAACGATGGCGAAAAAGCGCGGGTAACCTCCCAGATCCCCGGTCAGAAGATCACATTGCAAGGTATTTTCAAGAAAAACCGGCTCACCTACCTCGCGCGCGCCGTGTATTTCGGATCGGTTACCAATGCATCGGCCTTGAATGCGACGTTTCCAAAACCCGATTACTTCTACCAAAAGCTGAAACCGATCTGGGTGGCGGATGTGTCGGTGGCTTATACGTTAACCAAATCCATTCAGGCCGCACTGGGCGTAAATAACCTCTTCAATGAGCTGGGCGACTATTCAGACCCCAAACTGAGCGCTTTGAATAATCCATCGGTGATCGGCATCCAGAACGGCAGCGCCGGTATCCAGCCATTCATCCGTGTTACCGCAAAACTCTAATCCAAACATGAACATGAACACATTCAAGCGACTGGTCCGGCAACTGGGCATTATCCCGGCCATTTTCCTCGCTTCCGGTTGCAAAGACGCCGGCTACCTCGATATCGACGCCGCCGACCGGCCTCCGCTGAGCGCATACATCAGCTTCGTAAATGCCCGCCCGATCGACGCCGGGCTGTCATTCTGGACATTTACCGACAAAGTGACGCCCACGCCCGTGGCCATCAACAAGGCCTCGGAATACCTGCCGACCGTCTTCGGAAACGTGCAGATCAACTTCACGGAAGGCACCAACACGAGCTACAAGGCGTCCTACCAGTTCGGCAACTCGGCCACATTTACAGCCACCGGCCGCCCCAACGGTCCCATCGCGACCTTCTACCACACCGTAGTGGCCGCGCGAACCGCCAACAACAAAGCCGATTCGCTGATCCTGTTCTACGACGACCTCAAAGCCCCGGCCTCCGGTAAAGCCAAGCTCCGGTTCATCAACCTATCGCCCGGCGCGGGCACATTGAATGTAGTTCAAAACGGCAAAACGCTCTTCAATCAGGTAGCCTACGGCCGCGCCGCCAACTCCGCATTATCCGGCGAAGCATTAAGCGCCTGGTCGCTCGGCCCCTTCGAAACCGTCGACGCGGGAACGCTCAACGTCGATTACATCAACGCCGCAAACTCCGCCAAAGTAGGCTCCGCCAGCCTCCCATTGGAGGCCGGGAAAATATACACGGTCTTCACAAGAGGCCTCATAACCGCCACGCCGTCCTTCGGCACCAGCGTAATTGAACATCCTGTAAAGTAAATGGTGATTGGACAAAATGAAAGCCGCACTGCCGATGGTGGTGCGGCTTTTTGTGGCTCGTTTATTATTCCAAAACAACCACCTTCAATTTCGAAAGTTTTGCAATCCTCTTGAAATCGGATTTATTAAAAGTATACAGCTTATCGCAATGCCGTTCTGCGATGGCGGTATGGAGGCAGTAGTTGATGTGCTGGAAGCCCAGTTGCTTTCCCAATACAATAGCCCTTTGCATTTCGATCACATCATAACCTACCGGATGGTATTCCAGAAATTTAAATACTGCTTTTTCTATTTTCTGAGCCGGTTGACCCAGTCGCTCTAAGACAAAGATCGCCTCCTGCAATGTAAGAAACGATATCAACACCTTCCTGGCATCCAAAGCATCATCAAATACATTCTTGCAAGCTTATGTTTTACATCATCTTGCGGGACAAGCAAATGAATCAATACATCGGTGTCGAAGTATGTCATAGATTCACTTCATTTGCTATCTCCGAAATATTAATGTTCGGATCGATCTTCGCGTCGTTGAAGAGGTCTATTAATTCCAATGTTGATTGGTACAATTCGGCTCGGGAGACGTCGGAAGATTGGACATCTTCTACTACGATCTTGATTTCTTTATCTCCAAAGAGATTTTTGATCATGTGCAGAAAACCGGGTGTCATACTCCCGGCCTTTAAATGAAATGTGTGTTGCATAGCTTTCTGGAATTGCTTTTCCCCAAAATAACAATTCCGGAAAGCCCGTGCAACCTAAATTAGCGCGTTATCCGCTGGATAATTGAGAAATGAGCAGAAGGTTACGCCACCGAAAGCATCCGCCTGCTCAACGCGCTCACGCGGATGCCTTTCAAATATTTCGTACGTTCCTCTATTTCGTTTTGATAGCGGAATGTGTAGCCCGGGCCGACGGCGCGCTTGAATTCGCGGGTAGCTTCCTTGATTTGCTTACGCGAGATACCGCTGTATTCGAGTTGGAGTAATTGTGCTCTTTCCGCGGTGGATTTTTTCAGTTTCCAGTATTGCGGATGGTTTGGCCCGATGGGTTCGCGGAAGTCGGTGTCGTGTTTTTCGCGGATGAGAAATTCGTAATCGATGACGATTTCGCCGCGGTTGCGGGCCACCTGCCCTCTTACCACGATCTTGGCCTCCCGGCCCACGCTCAGATGAAATGTCTTTTCTAATATCATGACGGTTTCCAGTTAACAGGAGTTGATGCTCCTCGCCTCAAAAATTCCATTCCAGCATCCAGGTGGTTTAATGCGGAATATATTAGTCTACTTATTTTATAGACAAAGTAAAGTTAAAAATATCAATGTTCAAAACCTGGGCTGCAAAAGTTACTTTCAGCCGTGAAACATTTGGTTTTCCATACCAATTTTCACGATCTTGGCACATTCACATTTCCTTACCCGAACCGCCCACTGAACATGAATACCCATTTTAAAGCATGCCTGTCGTATGCGATAATGCTGGTCGTGCTGCTCCTGAACTCCCCTGTCCAGGCGCAGCCCGCGTCCAAAAGCAAACCCAACATCATCGTCTTTCTGGTCGATGATATGGGCTGGCAGGACACGTCGGTGCCCTTCTGGAACAAGCCTACCGATTTCAACCGCCGCTACCACACGCCGAATATGGAACGCCTCGCCCGCGAGGGCATGAAGTTCACGAACGCGTACGCGATGCCCGTGTGTACGCCCACCCGCGTGAGCCTGATCACGGGCGTGAATGCGGCGCGCACCCGTGTGACACACTGGACCTCGCCCGACAAAGACAAGAATACCGATTTCGCCGACGCGGCACTCAATGCTGTCGACTGGAATATCAACGGTTTCAGCCCCGTCGCCGGCGTGGAGCATACATTTCATGGAACGGCGTTGCCGGAGGTGCTGCGCCAGAACGGCTACTACACCGTACACAGCGGGAAGGCGCATTTTGGTTCCACGGGCACGCCAGGCTCCGATCCGCTGAATGTCGGGTTTGAGGTGAATATCGCCGGCAGCTCAATCGGGCATCCCGCAAGCTATTCCGGCAAGGCCAATTACGACAATCCGGCCAACGGAAAGCCCAATCGCAATGCAGTGCCGGGATTGGAAGCCTACCACGGCACCGATACGTTTCTGAGCGACGCCATTACAATCGAGGCCCTGAAAGCCATCGAAAAGCCGGTAACCGACAAAAAACCGTTCTTTCTCTATCTCGCGCATTATGCAGTGCATGTACCGCTGACGGCCGATCCGCGTTTTTTGAATAAATATCTCGGGGCAGGGCTCGACAGTACGGAAGCCAAATACGCCGCGCTGATCGAAGGAATGGACAAGAGCCTGGGCGATGTACTGAAATACCTAGACGACAAGAAAATTGCCGACAATACCGTGGTACTTTTCATGTCGGACAATGGCGGCCTGAGCCTTTCGCCCGCGCGTGGCGGAAAAGCCTGGACGCACAACCTGCCCTTGAAAGCCGGAAAAGGGTCCGTATATGAAGGCGGTATCCGCGAACCTATGCTGGTGAAATGGCCGGGGGTAGTAAAAGCGGGCGCCGTAGCCGATCAATATGTGATTATCGAAGATTTTTTTCCCACCATCCTGGATATTGCAGGTGTGAAAACCGCCAAAACCGTTCAAAAAGTGGATGGAAAGACATTTTTGCCCATCCTGAAAAATCCGGCATATAAAGACGGCAAGCGCGGACTGGTATGGCACCACCCCAACCGCTGGATTGCCGCCGAAGGGCCCAATATCCACTATGCGAGCGCGTTCAGGCAGGGCGACTGGAAACTGGTCTACGATTACCGGCAAGCGAAGCTGGAACTCTATAATTTACGCAACGACATCGGTGAGGAGCATGATCTGGCAGCGACGAATCCGGCAAAAGTAAAAGAACTGGCTGCGCTTCTGACAAAGCAACTCAAAGCCTGGGACGCGCAATGGCCTGCATTCAAGGCTACGGGCAAGCCGGTGCCATTTCCGGATGAAGTAGCGCTTCAATAACAAAACACCCCCCAGGAAGCCCCGGGAGGTGTTTTAGCTTTACTCAACGTGTACAACAACGTGTACGTTTATTGCACATCAAAATATAATGCCTGCATCACCAAATCTCCTACAATTTCTTATCAAACGGCCTCCTAACCCTCGCCTTCGGTGTTCTTCATCTTCATCAACAGCGAATAGGCATTGCGGATAACCACTCTTGATCCGGCACCGACGCCCGGTCCGCCGATCTGTTGAATGCCCTCGCTGATGGTCCCAGGGACGATTTCAACCATTTCAAAGTTACCTGAATCGCGCTCGACGAATACAAACGATTTATTCTCCCAGCGGACCACGGCACTTTCCGGGACCGTCAATGCCCTTCGGGTTTCAACCGAGACCTCCCCGTTCATGAACATGCCCGGTACGAGCGCGGCGCTGTACCGGTCGAAATGGCAATGCACTTCCGCCATCCTGTCATCGGTAAGGCTTTTTCCTATGAGGATGATTTCAGCGGTGAATCGTTTCGAAGGATCGGCATTGGCGTAGGCCGTAACCCGCTGACCGACGACCAATGCATTCAAATCCTTTTCAAACACATTCAGGGCCAGATGGATGTCTTTCGGGTCGACGAGCTCGAAAAGCATGTCGGTAGGCGCGGTGTATTTACCCACGTTTACATTCACTTTGGAAACAAAACCGTCGATGGGGGAAAGAATAGGGACAGTTTTGGAAATATTATCAGGCGTCAGCTTTTTGGGCGCTATCCCGATCACTTCGAGTTTCCGCGCGAGGGCATTCATCAGTATCCGTTGTGTTTCCATTTCCGCTTTGGCCTGCTGGAAAACCTTATCGCTGGCTGCTTTGCTCTGGTTCAGGTCCTTCTGGCGGGCATATTCGCTTTCGGCCAGCTCGAATTTGGCGCGGGCCGTGAGGTAATCCTGTTGGAGCTGGATAAACTGCATATCCTCCAATTCCGCCAGCACCTGGCCTTTCCTGACGCGCATACCCGGCAGCATTTTCGTCGATTTAAGGTAGCCGCCGAGCGGGAAGCTCAGACTGATCGTACTTTGCGGCGGTACGTCGATCTTGCCTTGCAGCGTAAGCGTTCCGGATACGTTTTTCAAAACCGGGTTGCCGACCTCGATCCCCACATTGCGGATCTGTTGCGGATCGAATGACACAAGTTTCATCGTTGCTGCGCTTCCGGCACCCGCAGCTGCAATGGTATCCGGCTGTTTTTCAACCGGCTCACCCGCATGTTCATGGCGGCTGGCCGTATTGCACGAAAGGCAGACCCAGAGTAGAATGGATATTAAAATGGATGTTTTCATAATGACTTATTGATTGTTCAAATGGAGTAACTGGATGACCGCCTCGTTGTAGCTGCCCAATGCATTCACATATTCGCTTCGGATGGCGATGGATTGTCCCGCCAGGATCACCCATTGCAGGTAGTCGATTTCCCCGGCGACGAACTGGCGGTCGGCCACGGTCATGATCGTTTCCGCATTGGGAAGGCCCTGCTGTTCATAATAGCGCAGGTTTTCGGCGTATTTCCGGACCTGCTCCCGTGCATTCCGCGCATCCGAACGCAAGCGCTGGCCGGTCAGCTCGGCGTCGTTTTGTGCGCGCAGCCATTCGATCCGCGCCGCGGCGATCTGCGCGGTGTGCGCCTTGAAAAAGATCGGGATGTTGATACCGAGACCGTAGTAACCGAAGCGATCTTTACCGGTAAGGTTCACTTCCTGGCCGTTCAATAACTGTGTTCCCCGGAAACTGAGGTTGTTGTACGCAGCGGTAAATTCCGGCAGCATTTTCGATTTCTCTGTTCG
Organism: Dyadobacter sp. SG02; assembly: GCF_900109045.1. Lineage (GTDB taxonomy): Bacteria > Bacteroidota > Bacteroidia > Cytophagales > Spirosomataceae > Dyadobacter. The sequence continues at coordinate 74,207 of NZ_FNYL01000014.1, read as the reverse complement.
GTAACGGAAATAGGCCGATTGCGTAAGGTGTTCACTGATTTCGAGCAGGGGCAAGTCCGTGGAAACCGTGTCGGTAGCATTCGGCGCTGCCATGCGCGGTACGGTCCATTGCGGGGTGTATGCCAATGAATCCTGCAACCAGAAATTGAACCGTTCGAGCACAATGCCGATATCGTTCCGCACGAGGTTAAGCTGGTTGGCGATCTGCTGTTTCTGCGAGCTGGCGGCCGTTTTTTCGAGGATATTGGAAGCGCCGCGTTCGAAACGGAGGTTGGATTTATTTTCAAAACCAGTGAAAATGCTGTCGGCATAGATCAGCAGCTTTTCGCGCTCTTTCAGCACGGCATATTCGTAGAAAAGTTGCCGTACACCCGTACGAACTTCCTGCTCGCTCAGCCTCGTACGCGCCCGCGCCGCGAGGTAATCGGCTTCTCGGAACTTACGCTGGTGGGTGTACACAGACGGGAATGCGATCGTCTGCGAAATGCCGATGCGGGTGTCGTTGTTAGGGCTGTTGAACTTGCCATAATCGGCGCTGATACCCGTTTTGGCCATATCAAACGCGCTACCCCTCAGCTTTTCGGCCGCCTGCTCACCCAGCCGGCTTCCCTTCACATGGCGGTTATGTACCAATGCCTTTTGCACCGCTTCGTCGAGCTTAACGGGCGCGTTTTGCGCTTGTACCGAAGTTGCAAATACCAGCAATACGCCTATTACAGTGGCGACACTGCGTGGCTGCATTTCCGGTTTATTTTTTGAATTAAACAACAAATACAAAGCTGGTAATACAAAGAGCGTCAGCAATGTAGCCGTCACCAACCCGCCGATCACCACCGTAGCCAGCGGCCGCTGTACTTCCGCCCCGGCGCCATTGCTGACGGCCATAGGCAGGAAACCGAGCGATGCCACGGCGGCGGTCATGAGTACCGGGCGCAGGCGGTTGCGCGTGCCGGTCATCACCAGCTGTAATGCATCGGTGATCCGGCCTTCCTTTTTGATGCGGTTGAATTCTGAGATCAGTACGATGCCATTCAACACTGCCACACCGAACAAGGCGATGAAACCCACGCCAGCCGAAATGCTAAATGGCATGCCGCGTAGCACCAGTGCGAACACCCCGCCAATGGCCGACAGCGGGATCGCCGTGTAAATGAGCGCGCCGTCCTTTACCGACGAGAATGTGAAATACAGCATCATGAAAATCAGCAAAAGCGCTACCGGCACTGCAATACCCAACCGCGATTTGGCCTGTTGCAGGTTTTCGAATGCCCCGCCGTAAGTAATAGAATAGCCGCTCTCGAATTTGATCTTCGCGTCGACCTTCTTTTGCAGCTCCTCCACGATCGACTGCACATCGCGGCCGCGCACGTTGAACCCGACGATAATGCGACGGCGCGTGTCCTCGCGCTGGATCTGGTTCGGCCCCTCGATCTCGCGCACCGTGGCTACCTGGCTAAGGGGTATTTGCAGGCCATTGGGCGTCGATACCAGCAGGTTTTGCACATCCGCAATGCTTTTACGGCCCTCTGCACCTACGCGCACCACGAGGTCGAAGCGTTTCTCGCCTTCGTAAATCTGCCCGGCGGCGGCGCCTGCGAAAGCGGCGTTGATGGTTTTGTTTAGGTCGTCGATATTCAGGCCGTATTTCGCGATTTCGGCGCGGTTGAAGTCGATCACGATCTGCGGCATGCCGGTTACCTCCTCGACGTACCAGTCGGCGGTGCCGTCCACGCGCCGGGCGATCTGGCCGAGCTGGTTCGCATAGTCGGCGAGTTTATTCAGGTCTTCTCCGAATATCTTGCAAACCACATCCTGCTTGGCGCCGGTCATGAGCTCGTTGAAACGCATTTGAACGGGGTATTGAAAGCCGGTCGTCACGCCGGGAACTACTTCCTGCGCCGTAGCGGCCATTTTGGTGGCCAGTTCGGGAAAGGTTCTGGCATTCGTCCATTCGGATTTGTCTTTCAAAACGATGATCATATCCCCGCCTTCGATCGGCATGGGATCGGTTGGGATTTCGGCGCTGCCGATGCGGGATACCACTTTGATCACCTCCGGATAATCCCTTTTGAGCCGGTCGGAAATGCGGTTGATCGCCTCGATCGTCGTACTGAGATTGGTACCAACCAAAAGGCGCGTTTCCGTGGCGAAATCGCCTTCTTCGAGCTGCGGGATAAATTCGCCACCCATTTGGCTGAACAGCAGCACCGCCGCGCCAAAAAGCACAAACGCCCCGGCCACCATCGCGCGCTTGAAGCGCAATGCACGTGCGAGTACCCGCTCGTACACGCGCTCGATCTTTTCCATGATCCTGTCGGACCAGTTCCCCTCCTGGCTGATCGTCTTGCCGATCAGCAGCGAACTGATCATCGGCACATAAGTAAGCGACAATATGAATGCACCGAGGATCGCGAATGCGACCGTCTGCGCCATGGGTTTGAACATCTTGCCTTCAATACCCGACAGCGAAAGTATCGGCAAATATACAATGAGGATGATAATCTGCCCGAAAACAGCCGCATTCATCATCCGGCTGGCCGAGCCGGACACCTCTTCGTTCATTTCCCGCTGCGTGAGGCGGCTTACGCCCGCGTATTTCGGGGAGGTATGCAAATGATGCAGGATCGCCTCGACGATGATCACCGCGCCATCGACTATGAGTCCGAAATCCAGCGCCCCGAGGCTCATCAGGTTGCCGCTTACCCCGAAAATGTTCATCATCGCCACCGCAAAAAGCATCGATAGCGGGATCACCGACGCCACGATAAACCCGGCCCTCAGGTTACCCAAAAACAACACGAGCACGATTACGACGATCACCGCGCCTTCGAGCAGGTTGTGCTCCACGGTGCCAATCGCATTGTTCACCATTTTGGTACGATCGAGAAAAGGCTCTATTTCCAGGCCTTCGGGCAAGGTCTTACTGATCTCGTCGATTCGCGCCTTCACATTCCCGATCACTTCCGACGAGTTTCCGCCTTTGAGCATCATCACGATCCCACCGGCCACTTCGCCATAACCGGCCATCGTGAGTGCGCCATAGCGGATCGCGGATGCGAAGCGTACCTGCGCCACGTGGCTCACGAGCACGGGAACACCCGCGCGGTTGGCGACCACAATCTGATTGATGTCGTCGATCGAACCGGCCAGGCCGAGGCTGCGGATGTACAGCACCGTCGGGCCTTTTTCGATGTAGGCGCCGCCGGTGTTCTGGTTGTTGCGGCTCAATGCGGTGAGCACGTCGGTAATAGTGAGCCCCATCGCTTTCAGGCCGGACGGGTCTACGGCCACTTCGTATTGTTTCAGTTCGCCTCCGAATGTGGAAACGTCGGCCACCCCGGGGGTGCCGAGCAATTGCCTGCGGATAAGCCAGTCCTGCGTGGTACGGAGGTCGGAGAGGGAGTATTTTTGCTCAAAACCCTTTTTGGGCTTCACCACATATTGATAAATCTCCCCGAGGCCGGTGGTGACGGGCGCCAGCTCGGGCTTACCGGCGGTCTCGGGCATTTCAACCTGTGAAAGACGTTCGGTCACCTGCTGGCGCGCCCAGTAAATGTCGGAATCGTCGTCGAAAACGATGGAAACGAGCGAAAGCCCGAAGCGCGACATGCTCCGGCTTTCTTTCAGACCGGGAATATTGGCCGTGGCATGTTCGATCGGGAAGGTAATGAGCCGTTCTACGTCCTCGGTACCGAGCGACGGCGCGGTGGTGATGATCTGCACCTGGTTATTGGTGATGTCGGGAACGGCATCGATGGGCAAACGGGTCAGTTCATAACTACCGAAGGCAACCCACAGCAGCATGAATATCCCGATCACCAGCTTGTTCTCCACGGAGAACCTGATGATTCTGTTCAGCATATTGGTCGAAAAATAAATACACGGATGCGCGCACGACCATTCGAATGGCATGCACGGACATTTCGGGCATGGTTAGCCCTGTGATCTGGTGTATTTATGCCCGTGGCGGACGGAAGAGCGAGCCCAGCACGGTGCTGTAATCGACCTGCGAAGTGGCAGGGCCATACTCGGCTTTGATAGGGAGGTAAACCCTTTTAAATGTAAATACGGGGGTATTAGGAACGAAAATGAAGCTGGACGTATGCGCTTCCACTTTCTTGAAAGGCAGCTGCATGTCTTTGTCGTCGTCATTGTCGTCGAGGTCCTTTCCGAGGTAATGCATGGAAAGGAAGTCGGAGAAAGTGATTTCGCTGTTGAGCAACTGGTGCTCGGCGAAATGTTTGAGTAGCAAAGGCGCTTTGTACACCTGGCACAGCGAAGTGGTATCCAGGATAACTATAAATAAAATGATATTTCGCAGTAGCCTTCTCACGGAGGTAAAAGTAACTCAGCGAATCGTTAAAATCAATGGAAGGGCAAAAAATGTCACGCTGAGCGCAGTCGAAGCGCGGTACAGAACCGCGCTTCGACTGCGCTCAGCGTGACAGACCGGATCAGGGCGACAGCTTCATAGCACTTGGTGCACCTCCGTTTATTAGTTAAAAAGTACAAATTTCTCCAAGCCCGGTCACATGCTTTAGTTACCGCTTCATGAACCCTGCAGCGAGGCAAGCTTGGATTCGTCGTCGGCGATTTTCTTTTTCAGCGATTCGATATTCTTGTTCAGCTTTTCGAGGTTCTGCTGCGCCCGGCGCGCACGCTTCGCATCGCGGTGCGCTGAACCGGCGCTTTTGCTTGCCCGGCGCGCATGTTTTTTATCCTGCGGATCATCGCCCAGCTTCTCGGCGGCTTTTTTATTCTCCTCGGCAGATTTCTGCGCGTTTTCGGCGGTATTCGCCACTTCTTCGGTTTTTTGAGGAACCTGATTTTCCAGTTTGGCCAGTTCAAGCTTTCGTTCATTCAGCCGTTTGCTGAGTTCGATTACCTGTTTCTGGTCTTTCAGCATGTTGATAGAGTCTTTGGACACCACCTGGGCAGATGCCGACCATGTGATCAGCAATAGTCCCAATACGCCTATTATGTCCTTGATTTTCATAATGGTATTGATTTAAATAAAACGATACTAACCTACCCTACGCAAAAACTGTGCCCGGGAGTACCGCTAAATATAATGTTCTACCCGGAATCAAACAATGATTTTCGGGGTTATTGAAATGCGCTCCCCGGGGCGTGTGTCACTCTTGTTTACTAAATCATCAACAAAATTGAAATACATTCTACGCCGGACCGGCCTCGGTCTCTGCCTGGCAATGACTTCCCTCCTCACCTCCTGCGACGACCTTTTCCAATACAATCCGAATGAGGAAACGCTACTCGAAAAGGAAAGGAACCTCACCGCCAAGAACATTGAAAGGATCACGCAGCTATCCGTTTCCGATACCACGCGGTTCATCCTCATGGGCGACTCTCAGCGCTGGTACGATGAATGCGAGGAGTTTGTTAAAAGCGCCAACCAGCAAAAGGACATTTCGTTCGTACTGCACGCCGGCGACATTTCCGATTTCGGGCTCACCCAGGAATTCAAATGGGTGAACGAGATCATGACCCGCCTGAAATACCCGTACGTAACCGTGATCGGTAACCACGATATCGTCGCCAACGGCTCGGCCACCTACCGCAAAATGTTCGGCCCGCTCAACTATTCCTTCGGTTTCGGGCACGACAGGTTCATTTTTATCAATACCAATTCCCGCGAATATGCGTTCGACGGCTCCGTGCCGGACATTGCCTGGCTGAAATCGCAGCTGGCCGACAATCCCGCGAAGCTGAATACCATTGTGGTAGGTCATGTACCGCCATTCGACGCGGATTTTGACAAAAACCTCGAAAAACCCTACACCGAAGCGCTAGCCGGCGACCCGAACGTGAAGTTCACGCTCTACGGCCACCAGCACCGGTTTTATGAGGGCCAGTTTTACGACGACGGCGTGAATTACCATCTCACCACCTCCATGGGTGCGCGTGGTTACATGGTTATTACGACCTGGAAAGGCGGTTATAAAGTTGAACGGGTCGAATTTTGAAAGCCATGAAAAAGTATTTCCTATCGCTATTTTTGTTAGTAAGCCTCCATTCGCAGGCGCAGGAAGTGGGTCTTAATGCCCGCCGCAAATGGTTCCTGCCCGATCACCTGAAATTACAGTTTGCCGGCAATATCGGCTTTCTTTCCGGTGGGCCGGGTTATGCCTCGCGCAACCAGACGCTGGAAACGGACCTCCTTTTTGGGTTTTTGCCCCAAAAATTCGGTGGCGACGCGCTGGTAACGACTACCCTCAAAACGACTTATTCGCCCTGGCGCATCGGTTTGCGGAATAATTATTACATCCGGCCATTCTCGATCGGCGCTTACCTGAGCTACACCTTCGGGCCGCAGTTCGATAGCAAATGGCCTTCCTACTACCCGGCTGGCTATTACTGGTGGGCTACGTCGATCAGGCCGGGCGCGTACATCGGCGGCAAAGCAGGACGAAATGTGGTGCTGAACAACCACAGGCGGTCGCTTGAACTTTATTACGAGCTGGGTACTTACGACTTGCTAATGATCAGCTACATACAAAACAAAGGTTTTCTGAAACTGCACGACATCGTAAGCCTTTCAATCGGCGTCAAATATGGTTTCGATTAAATGCGCTCAGTTTTCGAGGAAATGTCGCGGATGATTTCGTCCAGGGAATAGGCCGACGTCAGGACGTGATCGAGCAACTCGTTTCGCTCGGTATCCGAATGCTGGTAGTTGCGGATCAGGTCGATCAGACCCATCAGCCTCGCGAGCGGCGCGCGTATCACGTGCGACTGCATCCAGGCGATCTCCTGTAACTTGTGGTTCCGTTCCTCGATTTCGCTGATATACCGCAGGCGGTCGGTTACGTCGTGGCCGATCGCGATCCAGTGGGTATGCACGCCGCGGGCATTCGCCACGGGCAGAAGTGCGAGGTTAATGAAGAACTCCTCGCCGTCGCGGGCGTAACGCAGCGTGGCGCCTTTGAGCGCTTCGATGTTGAAAATAGCGTCTTGCAGGCGGTCGAAATCGTTCCGCGCAGGGCTGAAACCTCTCAGCAAAGCGGGACTTTTGCCTACTACTTCATCGGGCAAATAGCCCGTAATGCGGGTGAAAGCGGCATTGACGTACAGGATTTTCAGCCCCGAAATATCATGCGGGTCGGATTCCGCAATGAGCACGGCGTCGTTGGTGTTGGTAATCACCGACACCAGCAATTTCAGTTCGTGCGCCTCCTCCCGGGCCTTGGTAACATCCCTCAGCACCCCGATCATACGAATGGCTTTTCCTGCCCGGTTGCGCCGGAAATAACCTATTTCCTCTACGAAGGCGTACTGTCCGTCGGATTTCCTGAAACGGTACTCGACCGCCCATTTGTACTGCTGCGGGTCGGCGAGTTGTACTTCCAGGCTCTTCCCGATAAGCTCGCGGTCGGCCGGATGTACCCGCTCCGCCCAGCGCGACAGCGGGTAATGCTTTTTGTCCGGCTCGTTGCCGAAAATCCGGAAAAAGCCGTCGCCCCATTCGATATGGTCGCGCATGAGGTCCCAGTCGTAAATGGCGTCGTTGGTGGCCATGTTCACATACTCGTACCGCTCGTTGACGTCCTGCACGAGTTCCGAATTCTGCCTGTTTTCAAAAATCACCTTCAAAATGGCGGCGATCCGCTCGATTACTTTCAGCTCGTCTTCTCCCGGCTCTGCGATGCGGTCGTAATACACTGCGAAGGTCGCTACCACTTCGTCGTTGAGTATGATCGGATACGACCAGCAGGCAAGCAGGTCGTGGGGCAATGCGAGATGCCGGTAGCATTCCCAGCGCGGATCGGTGGCGATATCGCTCACGATTACCTGCTGTTTCAGGAAAGCCGCCGTTCCGCAGGAGCCCGCCTGTTCTCCTATGGACAGGCCGTTAATGGATTCTACATATTCCAGTGGCAGCGAAGGCGATGCCAGGCTGTGCAATCTTTTATTTTTTACACCCAACAACGAGCACCTGGAATGGGGGAACATCGCTTCCACCCCTCTCACATACCGATCCAGGACGCTGCTCAGCGGTGTGCCTTTTACCGAATTCATTTCCAAGACGACTTTTTCGAGGTGTTCGAGGGTTTCGAGTCGTTTGGCTTCGGAAATGTCGACCATCAAGCCCCGCAGCAGGACCGCCTTTCCGCCTTCCCGGATCACCGACACCACGTCCTTGATCCACACGAGGCTTCCGTCGGCCTTGATCATGCGGTAGTCGAAAATATGGTTCCGCAAGCCCTGCGTCTCGCGATGGCAGTAACGCACGGCCTGTTCGCGGTCTTCGGGGTGAATATGGTTTTGCCAGAAGGCGGGGTCGGCGAGCCACTCTTCCGGGGTATAACCCAGAATATGCTGTACCTGGTCGCTGATAAAATTGAATTGAAAATTTTCCGCATCGGCTTCCCACACGATCCCGTCGACCGTCTGTACGAGCGATTCAAACTGCCGGTGCGACTGTACGAGCTCCTGCTCAACCATTTTACGCTCATGAATATCGTGAATGACCCCGTAAATGCGTGTACATACGCCTTCCACAATATCCGCCTTACCGGTTACCCGCACCCATTTCTCCCGGCCGGTCCAGGTAGTGATGATCAGTTCGAGATCGAGCAGTTTACCCGTCACGATCGTGTTCTGCACGGCTTCCATGAAAGCATCGCGGTGCGCTCCCGCACGATAGAACTCGATCGCCGTCAGGTAACCGGGCTGGTAATCGGCGGGTACCTCGTGAATTTCCTTCACCACATCCGACCAGGTGATCACCTGGTTGATCAGATCGGCCTCCCAACTACCCACGCGAGCAATGCGGAGCGTTTCGTTCAGAAATTTTTCGGAAGTGAACGGGCTGTGCGTCTGCCGCGCGAGCGTTAGTTCGGTCACATCCGTCACGGTACGCACGATACACACAATTTCACCGGCCTCATTCCGGACCGGGGTATTTGTCGCCAGCAGGTATTTGACGTCCTGCCAGCCACGGTCGTCCGGCGGCAGAATGTACTTGGCCGCAGGCGACTGGTTGGGCAATCCATCCTTTACCAGCTTTTCGAGCAGGTTGTTCCATGGGGATACGAGGTTATATGGATTATTCGGATACGCCTCGTAAAACCCCTTGCCAACGAGCTCATTACGCCCCAAACGTACCATATCGAGATACGCGTCGTTGACGTCGGTGATCGTGAATTTGGGCGCGTCGGGCAGCACCACCATACTTGGCGCGGGTAGATACTTGAATACCTGACTCAGATAGTGGTTGATCATATCGTTTCTCGGCCAAATGACCTGATGCACAGTTTCCCTAACGATATTTAATAAACGTCGACATAAAATTCCCCACGGTCCTTAACCTCATTATTCGTACAATTTAAAGATATTTTCAACGAAAAGAGGCAATTTAATCACTATATTGGGATTGAAGCCTTAAATATTCTCATGAAAACGATTCTACCTATTGCCGCCCTGTCGCTGCTGGCGGGCCTTGTCGCATTCGAACGCCGATCGCCGGAGACGATACCTTACCCGGCTGCTTCCGGCGAGATCGCCGTGTGCGGGCCGTCGTACCCAGGTATGCAGGCGCCGCTGCTCAACGGCAAATATGTGGTGGCGTTGCCGGGATGGGGCGACTTTTCATACAAGGTATCGACCAGCTCCGACAGCTCGCAGTTTTACTTCGACCAGGGGCTGAATATGTATTATGGTTATCACTTCAAGGAAGCCCTGGCCTCGTTCCGGGAAGCAGGCCGGATCGACTCTACCAATGCGATGGCATTCTGGGGCCAGGCGCTGGCTATGGGGCCGTATTATAATGCAGCCCATTTGTACACCAAACCTGCCGAAGTAGCTCAGGCGCTGGACAAAATGAATAGCCTCACAGCCCACGCCACGGGAAAGGAAAAATTGCTGATCGACGCGATGAATGTCCGGTATTCCGACGACCCCGCCGACGCGAAACGGTCGGAACTCAACCAGGCTTATTCCGACAAATTGAAAAAGCTCGTAGCCGATTATCCCGACGAAAACGAGTTCAAACTGCTTTATATCGACTCGCAAATGCTCATGCATGCCTGGGATTTCTGGAAAAAGGATGGTACTGCCAAACCCTGGACACCCGAGCTGGTAGCATTGTGCGAAAAAGCGCTGAAAGTGGCCCCGAAACATCCGGCCGCATTGCATTACCATATTCACCTTACCGAGGCATCTAAACACCCCGAAGTGGCCCTCGCGAGCGCGGAGGCGCTGCGCGACCTGCTTCCGGGCGTTGCGCACATGGTGCATATGGCCAGCCACGAATACGAGCGCAATGGCCTGTACGCGGAAGGCGTGGAAGTGAACAACCTCGCCGACGACGCGTTGCTGAACTACGATATGCTGGCCAAAAACCTGTCCCTTAGCAAGCATTCCCCGCATTACTTTGCCGTACAAACCTACTGCGCGCTCACCGCGGGCATGTACACGGACGCGATGCGTTACGCCCAACGCGTCCGTCGGAGTGTGACGCCCAAACCCGAAACTACTTATGACCAATACCTGTACATGCTACCGGTAATGGCGCAGGTAAGGATGGGCAAATGGCAGCAGATCCTCGCCGATTCCATCACGCCCGATCCGAAATGGACCTACGCGAGCCTGCTTTCGGATTTTGCGAAAGGCGTCGCGTTCGCCAACACCGGCCGCCCGGATTCGGCCGCCGCCCGGCTTGCAGCATTGAAAATCAAAGGACAGGACCCGGTTTTGACCAAACGGAGAATCCCGTTCAATGCACCGGTTGAAATAGCGGCCATTGCTGAAAAGATACTGGAAGGGGTGGTCGCCATTTCGCGCAACGAGCAGGCAAAAGGCATCGCGGCATTGGAAGAAGCCGTGAAACTGGAAGACAAACTCATTTATACCGAACCAAAAGACTGGCCGCTTCCTTCCCGCCAATTTCTGGGCGCATACCTGCTGAAATCGGGGAAACCGGCATTGGCCGAAAAAGTTTACCGCGACGACCTGATCTACAACCCGTCCAATGGCTGGTCGCTGGTAGGGTTATCGCAAAGCCTTAAAGCACAGCGAAAAACGAAGCAACTGGCGGGTATCAGGGCAAAATATGAACGTGCATTCGCGAAAGCCGAGCAGATTCCGGCAGGCTCTGTCTTTATAAAGTAAGAGCACTGTTCAACCTTATCGGAATCGTTTATGCGTGTTTTAAAAATCGGAAGATCAGGCCGGAATACCATCTTATCCGCCACTTTGGTAGCAGGCACGCTGGACATCCTGGCGGCATTTCTGGTGTATGCCGTGATATTGGAGAAAACCAGCCCGGCACGCATACTCATGTCGATTGCCAGCGGCGTTTTCGGCAAAGCGGCCTATTCCGGGGGCACGCCGATGATCATTACCGGCTTGCTGCTGCATTTCCTGATCGCTTTTATTTTTTCCACTTTTTATTACCTCATTTACCCGGGTCTACCCATCCTGCGCCGGAGAAAGCTGCTCAGCGGCATTCTCTATGGCATTTTCATCTGGCTGGTAATGAACCTCGGTGTGCTGCCGATCGTATTCAAAGGCATGCCCCTCCCCGATCCCGGCGCCGCGTTGACAGGCATTGCGATCGTGATTCTAGCCGTGGGGATACCGATTGCGTACATTGTGTCGGCGCCGCGGAAGTGACCGGCCAATTGACATTGATTTTTAATGAAAGAAATATATCAGGACAAAGTACAGGGATATAAAAGCGCGGCGGCCAGTTTTGTACCCGAGCTCGGCAGGCTTTCCTTCACGAGGCTGGCCGCCTTCCTCATCACCGGCATTTTGATCATGCTGTTCGCCGCCAGCGGCTGGATCGTTCCCGTCGCCATTACGGCCATTGCCGGTACCGTTTGGTTCGCCGTGACGTTGCGCAGCTACAACCGCATTACCGCTGAGAAAAAGCGGGCGGGGTTTTTCATCCAAATCAATGAAGCCGAGCTCCGGCGGATGGATAATGACCTTTCTGGCTTTCCGACCGGCAGCGAATGGCTGCAACGCGACCACGACTATGCCGCTGACCTCGATGTTTTCGGGCATCACTCGCTGTTTCAACTGCTCAACAGAACCACCACCGAATCCGGCGCGCGACTTCTGGCACACTGGCTCTCCGCCCCGGCCGCCCTGCACGAAACCATTACCGACCGCCAGGTGGCCGTGCGCGAACTGGCCGCAAAAGTTGATTGGCGGCAGGAGTTCCAGGTTTCGGGTATGCAGTTCGAATCCACCAAAAGCGACTACGAACTGCTTTTGAAATGGGTGGAAGAACCGGTTCAGTTCTTGTCTTCGCGCAAAAAGTTGCTGACGACCAGCGTACTGTTAGGCATTGTATCAACCGTTGCGCTGGCCTATTTCCTCTATTATCTCCTGTTCCACCTCCGTGAGCTCTCCGGCATTCATTTGCTGCCGTTGGTGTTGATGCTGGTCGTCAACTCCGTTTACCTGCGGAAATTCAGTCAGGCCTCAGAGCACATTATACTGAGTACCCAGCGCAATATCGGCATCCTGGGAGCATACCAGTCATTGATTGAAACAGTTGAAAAACAATCGTTTGGAGCGAAGAAACTGCGCGATTTGCATGCTGTACTGAAACATGCGGGAAGTTCGGCTGCGTCGGAAATCAGTGCATTGAAAAGGATATTGGAAATGTTCCAACAAAAAGGAACACGCAATACCATCGGCAAGAATGCATTTTATGGTATGATGAATAACCTGTGGCTGCTCGACGTTCACCTGATCCTGAAAACCGAGGACTGGAAATCGCGCAACCGCGACCATATCCGGCCGTGGATCTCGGCGGTGAGCGAAATGGAAGCACTCGCGAGTATTGCCGGTTTCGCCTATTCCAATCCCGGCTACACCTTTCCCGAAATATCTACCGAGCAATATCTGATTGATTTCCGGACAGTTGGACACCCTTTGTTAAAGCAGAAGAAACGGGTCAGCAACAACTTCACCATGCAAGGTCGTGGTGCAACTACGATGATCACCGGTTCCAATATGGCTGGTAAAAGCACTTTTCTGAGAACGGTGGGCATCAACCTTGTGCTCGCATTCACGGGTGCGCCCTGCTGCGCGTCGCACGCACGCGTATCGCCCCTGCGCGTATTCACGAGCATGCGCACGCAGGACAACCTCGAAGAATCGGTCTCGTCGTTTTACGCGGAATTGCAACGGATCGAGCAACTGCTCAGGTTGGTGGGCGAAGGCGAGCCTATTTTCTTCCTGCTCGACGAGATGTTCAAAGGTACCAATTCGCAGGACCGTTTCCGGGGCGGCGTATCGCTCATCCGCCAGTTGGGCGAGCTCAATGCATTCGGCATGATCTCCACCCACGACCTCGACCTGGCTAAACTGACAAAGGACCTTACCATCGAAAATTTCAGTTTCAACAGCGTCATCAGCGACGGGCAGATTTCGTTCGACTACCGCCTTACACCGGGCATTTGCACCGATTTTAACGCCAGCGAATTGATGAAGCGCAGCGGGATACGCATATTGTCGGATATCAGTGCCACCTGAAAACGGTCAGGGCTGCTCAACCGCTGCTTCCAAAAATTCTTCCAACGTCGTTTTCCCCTGCGCCCGGATCGTTCCCTTACCGTCGGGGCCCGATTTTCCGCTGACAACCGCCTCCGTCATTTCGACAAAATTGCGGACGCCATCGGAAGAGAACCCGATCGAATCCAGCGTTTTCTCCCAATCCTTTCGGGGAATTTGCTGTGCTGTGATTTCTTTGCCCAATACTTCGCTGAATGCTTTTGCAACGTCGGCCGAGCTGTATGCTCCCGGGCCGTAGAGCTCGTAGATCGTCCTGTCGCTGTCGCCATTGGTCAACACTTCTGCGGCGAAATGGCCCACATCCGTCGGGCATATCATCGGGATTTTAAGATCGACCGGAAAGAAAGTGGGCAACACGCCGCTTTCCTTCGCCGATTCGACGTAACCAAGCCAGTTGCTGAAATAGTACGCCGGCCGGATGAACACCCGCGATATACCCATGCCGTCGAATGCATGTTCGAGCATGTAGGACATTACCAGGTTACCCGTCCCCTCGCGGTGCTGCGCGCCCATCGACGACAACCCTACCACTTTTTGAATACCGCCTGCGGCCAGTGCTGCGCGGTAATTGGTGAGGATATCGTTGGTATCGCCGAGGACATTTTCTTCTTTGCCGGTCTCGGGAGTCAGCGCAAAAAGCGTATCGCCGTCGCGAAGGGCCACTTTCAGCGCCGGCAAGTTATGCGCATCGGCAATAGCCGCGTCCGCCCCGCGTGTTTTCAGCGCTTCGGCCTTCTCTTCATTTCTTACAATTCCTTTCACCGGTTCATCCAGTTCCAGAAGCTTTTCCACGACCGCGGAGCCTACCCGGCCCGACGCGCCCAGAATGATATGTGCCATGATTTAGCGTTTCAGTGTTTGTGATGAATTTGAAAATTCCGGTTACATCAAAAATCAAACCAGCCGCGTTCGCCATTTCCTGCATTGGAGGCATATGCTGCATTTGATCCGTTTTCACGTACCACTTGTCAAACCGATTTTCCCGTGGACTTTCCACCCCATTCTTTTACAGCACGAACTTTGGCATACCCCTATGAACCGTCGTGATTTTATGCAAACGGCCACGCTGGCAACCGGTGGGCTTCTCCTTTCCTTCTTTGTTCCCTCCAAATCCATGGCGGTGGCATTACCCGCGCAGGACTTTTCGCCCAATGCATTGCTGCGGATCGGTACCGACGACACCATCCGGATCATCCTCAACAAAGTAGAAATGGGCCAGGGAATATGGACGACCCTCGCCATGCTGATCGCCGAGGAACTGGATTGCGACTGGACCCGCATCCGCGTGGAGCACCGGGTGATCGGAGGTCCGCGCACGGTGGAAAGCATGTGGGTACTTTCTACCGGCGGCTCCGATACGATCAAATCCGAATTCGACCGCTACCGCACGACGGGCGCCATTGCGCGTACGATGCTCGTGCAGGCGGCCGCGCAACGCCTGGGCATCGCGCCCGGGCAATGCGTTACGAAAGGCGGTTTCGTACAGGCGGGCTCGACCCGCCTGAGCTACGGCTCGCTGGCTGCCGACGCCGCCCGGCTTCCTGTCCCCCAGGTAAAGCTGCGCGAACGGGACGAATGGAAGCTTCTCAAACACTCGCCCCGGAAGCTGGATGTGCCGGATAAGGTGAATGGAAAAGCGAAATACGGCATCGATATTCAGTTTCCCGGACTGCTTGTCGCTGTGCTCGAACGCTGTCCGGTGTTCGGAGGGGCGGTGAAATCCTTCGATGCTTCGGAAGCATTGCGCGTTCCGGGCGTCCGCAAAGTGGTGCAAGTGCCCATGGGCGTAGCCATAGTGGCCGATCACACCTGGGCAGCTTTGCAGGGACGAAAAGCATTGCGTGTGGAATGGGATGCCCGGGGCATCAGCAACCCCGATACTTCGCAACTATTCACACAATACAGGGAAGTGGTTGGCCAGCAGGGCATTTCTGTGCAAAACAAAGGAAATTCAGAAAGCGCCTGGCCGCG
This sequence comes from Dyadobacter sp. SG02, assembly GCF_900109045.1. GTDB lineage: Bacteria > Bacteroidota > Bacteroidia > Cytophagales > Spirosomataceae > Dyadobacter. The sequence goes on along the minus strand of NZ_FNYL01000014.1, from coordinate 58,685 downwards.
TGCGAATGCCGTTTATGAGCAGGAATTTCATTTCCCCAATCTTGCGCATGCACCGATGGAAACCCTCAATTGTACGGTAAAACTATCTGCCGACCAATGTGAAATATGGACAGCCACGCAATCGAATTCCCTGCACCGCGAGGAGGTCATCCGCTTTCTGGGCTTCCGCGACGAACAGGTTATGCTCTACACCCCTTCCATGGGCGGCAGTTTCGGACGGCGGGGTTCGTTCGGGAACGACTGGGTGATGGAAGCGGTACATATTGCGCAGGCCAGCGGCGAGGCGATCAAGCTCATCTGGACGCGGGAGGATGACATTCGTGGGGGCTATTACCGGCCCGTGTATTTGCATAAGGTCAAAGTAGGTACGGATGCGGCGGGAATGCCCGTTGCCTGGAAGCACGATGTGGTGGGCCAATCGCTTTTTGCCAATACGGTCCTTGAAAAAGACATTGCTCCCAATGGACTCGATTACAGCACGGTCGACGGCGTGAACGGCTCGCCCTACATTGCGCATTGTCCCGACCATACCGTGATGCTGCACACAACTACCAACAATATTCCCGTTCTGGCCTGGCGCTCCGTGGGTAATACGCATACGGCATTCGTAATGGAAACGGTTATCGACGAGTTGGCTTTCGCGGCGGGAAACGATCCGGTCGAATACCGCAAAAAATTGCTTGGCCGCCACCTACGGCACCTCGCCGCATTGACAACCGCTGCCGAAAAGGCTGGCTGGCGCAATGCGCTTCCGTCCGGACATTTCCAAGGCGTGGCCGTCCACGAGGCCATGGGCAGCGTGGTGGCGCAGGTCGTCGAAATATCGTATTCGAATGGAAATCTGAAAGTTCATCGTGTGGTGTGCGCCATCGCGTGCGGGCTGGCGGTGAACCCGGACGGCGTCAGGGCTCAGATGGAAGGCGGGATCATTTACGGCCTTACCGCCGCATTGTTTGGTGAAATAACGATCGAAAAAGGGGCTATCCGGCAGAGCAACTTCCATGATTACCGCATGCTGCGAATGGAAGAAGCGCCGGACATCGAGGTGCATATCATTGAAGACGACGGCAAAATGGGTGGTGCCGGAGAGCCCGGCGTCGCGCCGATCGCCCCGGCACTGGCGAATGCATTCTTCGCCGCTACGGGCAAGCGTATCAGAAATTTACCGTTGCTTTCCAATATTTGATAAATTAGGGTATGCAAAAGGCCGTTTCCAAACTTTACCATATTCCTTTCTGGCTCGCTTACCATTATTTATGGTGGGTAGTGGCGATGGGCAATCCGTGGAAAGCCGCGCATAGCATTCTGTTTTCACCTTATGCCGTCAAATTTGTTTTTTATGTCGTGCTGCAAGCCGTGGCGGTGTATTTCAATTTGTATTACCTCATTCCCAAATACCTCGAAAAAGGGCGTTTCAAATCGTACATCGGTTACCTGGGCATTACCTTGCTGGCTACGGCGCTGGCTATTGTTTCGGGCTATTATGTGAGTGCATTATTGGCACATCAATCGGTGGAGACGCTTTTTGGCAGGGATACCAATTGTTTCTTCTATTTTTTTGGCGAAGCGATGCCTTCCACCCTGGCGAGTACCACGCTGGCGATGAGTATTAAACTGACCAAAAACTGGATCAGTACGGAACGACGTAAACAGCTCCTGGAAAAGGAAAAACTGGAAACCGAACTCCGTTTTTTGAAATACCAGTTCAACCCGCATTTCCTGTTCAACAGCATCAATTCTATCTTTTTCCTCATCCATAAAAACCCGGATGCAGCGTCTTCGTCGCTGGCGAAGTTCTCGGAACTGCTGCGGCACCATTTGTATGAATGCAACGACGAGCTCGTGCCGCTCGAAAAGGAAATCGCATATCTGCATAATTTCATCGCCCTCGAAAAACTACGCCAAAACCGCGGCGTAATGGTCACGACCGATATTCCCGACGACTTTCCAGCCGGTACCGGCATTGCGCCATTCATTCTGATGACTTTTGTTGAAAATGCTTTCAAACATATTTCCAAAGACAACGACCGCGAAAATTGGATCGAAATCCGTTTGCGCCTGGAAATGAATATGCTTGCATTTGAAGTTTCCAACAGTACCTCGCCCCTCGCGACGCGGCAGGCATTGCATTACGGCGGTATCGGTCTCAAAAACGTACAGCGCCGCCTGGACCTGATCTATCCCGGGCTCCATACGCTCGAAATCCGGCACACCGACGACGCGTTTCATGTAAGCCTCCGCATTTCGCTCGCACCGCAGGTTGTAGCTTCGGCTCCCCACCTGGCTCTTCAATAGCTCTTTATTTAAATTTCCATTTATTTAAAACACTTTCATTTTGTTTCGCAATGTTAACCCAACCGTAACGTCCCCTTAACGGAACGATAACATTGCCCGCCTACATTTGTGCCGGATTTAGCGGTCAACCTTTCCTTCTCTATACGTATACGATCAGGCGGCATTTACGCTTGACGACTGTTTTGAGCTGACATTGTTCCTGATGCCTGTCCGGCACCGGCATGTGTTCACATGCCCTTTTTCGAACGTGTCCCGCCGGAACAGCCCGTCTCTGCATTTGCCTGCCGGGCGCCGGTTGGGTATGCTCCGACTATCTCCACAGCTCCGTCCACAGTGCTGGATTAAGCACCTGAAAAAGCATTTGAACGAAGTACCAATAACCAAACGAACAGAAAAAATGATGAAATTAATTACCGCATGTCTCGGACTATGCGCATTCCTCCTGCTTTGGAGCCCTGAAACGCGGGCACAGGGGAATGAGGCATCCATCGTCGGGAAAGTGAGCGAAGGGCAGGCCGGGCCGGTTGTGGGCGCCACGGTTTTTGTCAAAAACGAATCGACCGGTTTCAGCACCGGAACAGTTACGGACGCCAACGGAGATTACATTATCAAGCAGTTGCCCCTGGGTTCGCCCTACTCCGTCACAGTGTCGTTTATCGGTTACGGTGAGCAGAAAAAGACCGGTTACGCATTGAACCAGGGCGATCAGCTCCGCCTGAATTTCGCGCTGGAAGCCGCTGCGAACGAGCTCAAAGCCATTGACGTAGTAGCCAACTCACTCAAAAACACCGTAGTAACATTGGGTGCTTCAACGCCCATTACCGCACGCGACATTGCGCGCCTTCCCGTAAACGGCCGTAACTTCACCTCGCTGATGGAACTGTCGCCATTAACCAATGGCAGCAGCCTCGGCGGCCAGCTGGCTTCTTCGACCAACTACACGATCGACGGTATGACTTCACGCGGTACCGTTGCCGGCGGTAGCACACAAGGTGCCTATTCGATTTCGATGGAAGCGATCCGCGAGTTCAAAGTGGTAACCAACGAATACGATGTGACCATGGGCCGCGCGGGCGGTGGTACCGTCAGCACCGTGACCAAATCGGGTACCAACCAGCTTTCAGGTAGCGCGTTCACGTATATGCGTAACGACGCGCTTTCGAGCAAATACGACCTGCGCGGAAACAAGAGAACGCAGGAGTTTTCGACTTACCAGTACGGATTTTCACTCGGTGGGCCGATCATCAAAGACAGGGCACATTTCTTCGTGGCATGGGACCACCAGGCCGATTCGCGTCCGCTCTACATTGCGAACATCCTCGGCCCTGCCGACGAGGCGGCCAACAGGGTTACCAATGCAACCCTGGAACGCTTTGTGGGTATTGCACGTGACAAATACGGTGTTTCGGGCAACCCACAGTACGGCGCATTCGATAAAGCCAAAGGTACCGACGCGATTTTTGCCCGTATCGACTGGCAGTTGAACCCCAAAAACCTTCTCACGATCCGCAACAATATGGTGATCGAGAACGACGCCCTTTCGGAAGGTGATAACTCGAATATCAACTTCTATGAGTCGTACATCGACCGTAAGAAGTTCGACAACAGCCTCATGGCTTCGCTCCGTACCACGCTGAACCCACGTGTGGTCAACGAATTGAAAGTACAGCATTTCTACGAGGACGTGCAGGTACTTCCCAGCCCCGAACTTCCTTCTGCGGGTATCCCGCGTGCCATCGTAGAAAACGTGGAATCCACTGCCGGTACTACCAATTACCTGACAACGATCCAGATCGGCGGGCAGCGTTTCTCACCCGAATGGTTCAAAGGAACTGTCGTACAGGCGGTTGATAACCTGTATTACAATACCGGAAAAATCAACTTCACATTCGGTATCGACATGATGTACAACCTGATGCACTCGCGTTATGGCAGCGAAATGAACGGTCGTTTCTATTTTACGGGAATGGATAATTTCAATAACCTGAAACCTTACCGCTACGCCCGTGAAATTTACCTGAATGAAGATCAGAGCAACAAGGTGAAATCATTGAGCACTGGTTTGTATGCGCAAATGGATACCAAACTGGGCGTCGGTCTGGATATGACCGCCGGTTTGCGTCTCGATAATACCGTGTACCTCAACCGCGCGAATTTCAGCCAGGTGGTATTCGATGAGCTGGGTATCAAAACGAACAACCGCATCAACACGCTTCAATTGCAGCCTCGCGTCCAGTTTACCTGGGATGTGAACGAGCAGAGCAAAGACGTGATCCGTTTCGGTGCCGGCGTTTTCGGGTCTGCATTGAACCCTTATTCAATGGTGAACAATATGCTGTTCGACGGTTCCAAAGTGGCTTCGGTTGAAATCCAGGGCGCCCTCGTTCCCTCACCCAACTTCCCGTTGTACCGCCAGGACCCAAGCAAAGCGCCGGGTGCAGAGCTTTTCGACAACCCGGGCATCGAGCGGTTGGTTACGATCAACACCAACAGTCCTGACGCGAAGGTTCCTGTGATATACAAAACCAATTTCTCGTATAACCACTTTTTCAGCGACCGCCTGCGCATTGGTATCAGCGGTTACGCGTCGTGGGCACGTAACAACTACATGTACATCGACCGCAATATGGTGGACGAGCCTTTCTTCCGCATTGCAGCCGAGGCCAACCGTGGCGTATATGTTCCTGCCGAAACCATCAACAGCAGCAACGGTGCTACCAACTGGCTCAATAGCCGCCGGACCAAACAAGTGGGCCGCGTGCTCGAACTCGTGAGCGATGGCAAGAAAAACCAGTACGCATTCGTGATCGACGGTACTTACAAGTATTTCCGCGATGGTCAGATCACCGCTTCCTACACCTGGAACGACGCGAAGGACAACACGTCCTACAATGGTAACGTGGCCAACACCGCCACGCTCGACCAGATGGTGATCGACGACCCACGCGACCTGAGCCGCATGAACTATGCCAACAACCAGTTCCGCAGCAAGGTAGTTGTGTACGGTACTGCACCCAGCTTCTGGGGCGTTACACTCGGCGTTCGCTACTCGGGCATCGGCGGTACGCGCTACTCGCTCGCCGTAAGCGGTAACATGAACGGCGACTTCGTTTCTTCCAACGACTTGCCTTTTGTTTACGACCACAACAGCTCCGCAACGCCCGAGTACATCCGCACGGCTATCAAAGCGATTCTCGACAACCCCGAGGCGGAGCAAAGCATGAAAGACTATATCCTCAGGGATACGGGTAAAATGGCCGAGCGCAATGGCGGTATCAACGGTTTCTACGGCGTATTCGACGTTCGTTTGGGTAAGAAGTTCAAGATTTACAAAACGCACGCTATCGAAGCGTCGATCGACGTATTCAACTTCACCAACCTGCTCAACAAAGACTGGGGCGTAGGTACCAACCTCGGCAAGCAGACTTTCTACACGATCAAGAGCTTCGATAAGGCGAAAAACGAGTTCGTCTACACGATGAACAGAGGCGCGGGCGTATCCAGCCTCAACGGCAGTCCTTACCAGATCCAGGTAGGTCTGCGCTATTCTTTCTGATGATTTCGAATTAATACAAAAAACCGGCTCCCCGTGCATGCGAGTGCACAGGGAGCCGGGAAATGAACTAACGAGCGCATTCTCTATGAAAAAACTAATCCTGCTCTTAACCCTTTCCACATTTACGCTCAAAAGCCTCCGCGCACAGGATTCGCACGTGATCCTGATCAGCGTCGACGGCTTGAGACCCGAATTTTACAAAGACCCGAGCTGGTCGATGGTGAACCTCCGCCAGGGAATGGAAACCGGCGCCTATGCCGACGGCGTGACCGGCGTTTTCCCGACCGTTACCTACCCCTCCCACACGACCATGATCACGGGCGTTAAGCCGATCAAGCACGGTGTTTACTACAATACCCCGCCGGAACCCCTCGAAGTGACCGGCAAATGGATCTGGGATTACAAGACCATTAAAGTGCCGACGATTTTCAGCGCGGCAAAGGAAAAAGGGCTTACTACGGCATCGGTATTCTGGCCGGTTTCACTCGGCGGGCCTGCCGACTATAACATTCCGGAATACTGGTATTTGCCCGAAACCAAGGGCGGCAAGCGCAATATGACCAGGGCGCTGAGCGAAAATGCCAATCCGAAAGGTTTTTACGAGGAAATTCAGCAGAATGCGACCGGCAAACTCGAAGAGATCGATTTCGACGGCGAATACCTGAGCATCGACGACAACCTCTCCCGCACGAGTGCCTACATTATCCGGAAATACAAGCCGTCGTTCCTGGCCGTTCACCTAGTGGCTGTCGATCATTTCGAGCACGAGCAAGGCCGCGACGGCGACAAGGTACGCGCCTCGCTGACGAGCGTAGACCGGGGCATCAAAGCCATTCTGGAAGCTATCGACAAGGCCGGTATCAAAGAAAAAACCACGGTGATCGTCACCGGCGACCATGGTTTTGTGGATATCCATTCGTCGCTATCGCCTAATGTGCTCCTCGCGCAGGCGGGCCTGTACGACCCTAAAAACCCTGCGGCATGGAAAGCCTACTTCCATGCGTCGGGCGGCTCGTCGTTCCTGCATTTGAAAGATAAAAACGATACGCAAACGCTCGAAAAAGTAAAAGCGGCGCTGGCAAAATTGCCTCTTGCCCAAAAAGCGATGTTCGAGGTGAAAGACCGTGCCGCGCTGGACGCCGTCGGCTCCGACCCAAATGCAGCCCTGGCCCTGGCGCCCAGACAAGGATTTACGATCGGCAATGCGGCCACCGGCGATTTCGTGCGCGCGGCCAGCGGCGGTACACACGGCTTCTTCCCCGATTTCAAGGAGATCCAGACCGGCTTCGTCGCATTCGGCCGTGGGATCAAAAAAGGTGCGGTCATACCCGAAATGGGCTTGCAGGACATCGCGCCCCTGATCGCGAAGTTGCTCCATATCGACTTCCCATCGGCCGACGGCACCCTCTACCCCGGATTGCTCGCCAAAGAATAGCATTTAGGTTTGTAAGATAGATAAGAATCCATCGGAAAGGGCGTCGCTGAAATTGCGGCGTCCTTTTTTGTTTGTTGGAGGCATGGTTTTTTGAGGTGACGCCAAAAAGAAACATTTATGAAAAGGACCTTACAAATAGCCAACATCATCGCGTTGATCGTCACCGTGATCGTCAACTACCTCTCCAATACCGGCATTTTCAACAACAACACCATGGCCAGCGTTTCGGCGCGGTATCAGAACTACTTCACGCCGTCGGGTTACGCATTCTCCATCTGGGGCCTGATTTACCTGATGCTCGCCGCGTTTGTGATTTACCAGGCACGCGGCATTTCGGGCAAGCGCGAGGTGCCGGCCGTCGTGGAGAAGATCGGCTGGTTGTTCGTGGTCTCCTGCATTGCCAACTCGGCCTGGGTACTGGCCTGGCTCTATGATTTCACCGGCCTTTCCGTCCTGATTATGATCACGCTGCTAGCTTCGCTGTGGCTGATCATCGTGCGCACCCGCATGGAAATGGATTTGATACCCTTTAAAAAAATCGCCCTCACCTGGTGGCCGTTCGCTATCTACCTGGGCTGGATTTCCGTCGCGCTCATCGCTAACGTAGCGGCATATTTCACAAAAATCGGCTGGAACGGTTTCGGTCTCTCGCCGGTAGCCTGGACGGTGATCATGATCTGCGTCGCAGGTGCCGTTTATATTGCCCTCACCTGGCAACGTAACCTTCGGGAATCCTCCATGGTGGGCGTGTGGGCATTGGTGGCCGTTGCGGCGGCGAACTGGGGCACAGCGCCTACGGTCGTAAATGCCGCGCTCATCGTTTCGACGGTTATTCTGATCAGCACCAGCATCCACGCCTACCGCAACCGCGGACGGCACTTTCTGGAAGAAGCACGCTAAAAGCGCGCTGTGGCGCGCTGGCGCGAAGCTCTCGCTTCGTGTCTACTATTCGCAGGCCTCCGGCCGGTCAAGACTGCAAAACGACCAGCAGTACCGACCGCCCGGAGGCCTGCAAATGTTTATGCCCCAAGCAAGAGCTTCGCACCACGCCCTTCAATATAACAATACAAAGATTTACTTATCCAAAACACGCCTCCTGCCCCGCCGGTGAATCACCCGCAATGCCCATTCGACGATTTTAATCCCTTTTTAACCTCCTTTTAACATAGAGTTAAGGATGAAGTGCGGTTTTTGTATGCGTATAAGAGACACACACCTACGAAAAGAACAAATCCAAAAACCCGCGCACGACAAACAGCGCCTAAACGCATGCTCATTCTCAAAGACTTGAAATAACGACGCCATTTAAGACCTCCAAATTATACAAAAGACTCAATAGCTACCCGTTAAGATGATCAAAGAATTGCTGAAATATCTTCTGCCCCTGTGCATTCTCCTGGTGGATGGATACAGCAATATGTATGCGGGTGCTCAGGAACGTCAACCCTGCAATTCTCCCATTCAGATCCTGGCGAAATCGGCGCATCCGAATTTTGTACAAACCTTCGATGACAACGATCCGGCCTTCCGCCTGCCGGACGCCGCGCGCAAGTTCGCCGAGTTCGTCAAAGCGATTACCGAAGAAAAAGAAGAAGATTCGAGCGAGTCGTACTCGCTGAAAAAATCACCGCGTGCAGGCGGTTTGTTAGCAGCCGCATTTGCCGCACGTCAGTCCTTTCCTTTTTGCCGTATTGCCGAAACCCGGCCGCTACCCCCTTTCGGCACGTTTTATTCCTCCCACCGATATCTGAGGCTCCGCGTACTCAGAATTTGATCCGCTCAGCGGCAGGTCAATTCTACGGCCTGCTCATCCGGTCGTCGTGGCGCCAATCCCCGGTAGCTCACGGCTGCCCGTTACGTGCCGACTGGCACACCCATACGAACAGAAACTATCAAAAATTCCATTTGCTAACTCCAAAAAACATCATGAAAAGAATTCTCATGCTCGTGAGCTTGGGTGCATTGTTGTATCAGACAGGCTGCACATCCAAACACGAAGAAGAAAAAGAACAAGAGGTTAACTATTTAGTAACAAGCCCCTTACAGAAAGACACCACGATCATCAAAGAATACGTGAGCCAGATCCGGGCGATCAGCCATATCGAGCTGCGTGCATTGGAAAGAGGTTATTTGCAAAAAATATATGTGGACGAAGGTCAGATGGTGAAAAAAGGCCAGCTGATGTTCCAGATCATGCCGCTGGTGTACCAGGCCGAGCAACAAAAAGCGCAGGCCGAGGCTAACTTCGCTGAAATCGAATACAAAAACACCAAGGCGCTGGCCGACAGCAATGTGGTTTCCAAAAACGAGCTCGCACTGGCGAAAGCGAAACTGGACAAAGCCAAAGCAGAACTGGGGCTCGCGGCTACCCACCTGGGCTTCACCGAGATCCGCGCGCCGTTCAACGGGATTATGGACCATTTCCAGGTGCGGCTGGGAAGTCTGGTGGACGAGGGCGACCTGCTTACTACCCTTTCCGATAACAGCGAAATGTGGGTTTACTTCAATGTGCCGGAAGCCGAATACCTGGATTACAAATCCGGTGAAGACGGCGGCAACCTCCTTAAAGTAAAACTCAAAATGGCCAACGAGAAAATCTTCGATCACACCGGAGCGGTGAAAACCATCGAGGCCGATTTCAATAACGAAACAGGTAACATCGCGTTCAGGGCCACATTCCCGAACCCCAAAGGGCTCCTTCGCCACGGCGAAACGGGTAATGTACAAATCAGCGTGCCATTGAAAAGCACATTGCTGATCCCGCAGAAAGCCACGTTCGAGGTTCTGGAAAAGAAATACTGCTATGTGATCGACAAGGATGGAAAAGTACAGTCGCGCGAGATCACGATCGCTGCCGAGCTACCGCACATTTTCGCGATCTCGAAAGGTCTTCAGAAAGACGACAAGATCCTGCTCGAAGGTTTGCGTCAGGTACACGAAAACGAGAAGATCAGCTACAAATTCCAGAAGCCGGATTCGGTCATTTCTCACCTAAGCCTGTACGCGGAATAATCGGGTCCGAGAGCAAAAGATATGTTTAATCAATTCATACGACGACCTGTATTCGCGATTGTGATATCGGTCATGATAGTCTTTATAGGTGTACTGGCTATCAAAAAACTGCCTATTTCGCAGTTCCCGGACATTGCTCCTACCACTGTTAACATTTTCATCGCCTACCCCGGTTCAAGTGCCGACGTATTGGTAAAATCCACGCTTATCACGCTGGAACAGGCCATTAACGGTGTTCAGGACATGCGCTACATCGCTACCGACGCCACCAGTGCAGGTGAAGCGACGCTGAGGATTATCTTCGAGCCCGGTACCGACCCGAACGACGCCGTTATCAGGGTAAAAACGAGGGTTGACCAGGTAATGCCGCTTCTCCCTGAACTCGTTCAGCGCGAGGGGGTAATTATCACGCCCATCCAGCCGAGTATGTTGATGTACGTCAACCTGTACTCGAAATCCAAAACCATTGACGAGAAATTCCTCTTCAACTACGCTACCGTTAAAATGATCCCTGAAATCCAGCGGACCAAAGGGGTAGCGCGGGCGCAGATCCTCGGTAGCCGCCGTTACGCGATGCGCGTATGGCTCAATCCCGACCGTATGCGTGCGTACAGCATTTCGGTAGAAGAAGTAATGAAGTCGCTGGCCGAACAAAGTATCATCGGTCGCCCGGGCCGTATCGGACAAAGCTCCGGTATCGCCGCGCAGTCACTCGAATACGTATTGACTTACAAAGGACGGTACAGCGAACCGAAGGAGTACGAAGACATTATCATCCGCGCCAACAAGGAAGGTGAAAGCATCCATTTGAAAGACATCGCGAAAGTGGAGCTGGGTAGTGAGTTCTTCGATATTTACTCCAACCTGGACGGTAAGCCCTCGGCTGCGATCGTTTTGCGCCAGAACTATGGTAGTAACGCGAGCGACGTAATCGAGGAAGTGAAGAAAAAACTCGACGTGATGAAAGAGTCGTTCCCTCCCGGTATCGACTACAAGATCAGCTATGACGTTTCCCAGTTCCTCGACGCGTCTATCGAGCAGGTAATCGACACCCTGCGCGATGCGTTTATCCTCGTGGCGTTGGTAGTGTTCCTCTTTCTCGGCGACTGGCGTTCGACCCTCATCCCGATCCTCGCGGTTCCGGTATCATTGGTCGGGGCATTCTTTGTCATACAGGGCTTCGGGCTATCCATTAACCTGATCACACTCTTCGCGTTGGTACTTGCCATCGGTATTGTGGTCGATGACGCGATTGTGGTGGTGGAGGCGGTCCACGCCAAGTTTGAGGAGGAACCCGGCATATCGCCGTACAATGCGGTGAAGAAGGTACTGGCCGAAATCAGTGGTGCGATCATCGCGATCACAGCGGTCATGGTGTCGGTATTCGTACCTATCTCCTTCATGTCCGGTCCGGTGGGTACGTTCTACCGCCAGTTCTCCATTACCATGGCGAGCTCGATTGTCATCTCGGCGTTGATCGCATTAACGCTCACACCCGTATTGTGTGCGATGCTTTTGAAAGGTCACCACGGCCACGCGAGAAAGAAATCCATTATGGACAAGGGGATCGACGCATTCAACCGTGGTTTTGAAAAACTCACCGGTCGCTATGTTGCGTTGCTGAACCGGATCGTGGCCCGTCGTCTGGTGACATTCATTGTTCTGGGTGTGTTCTGTTTCGGTATTTATTATGCCAACTCGATCGTACCGGCAGGTTTTATCCCTAATGAAGACCAGAGTACTATCTACGCGATCATCCAGACACCTCCGGGATCAACTTTGGAAAAAACCAACGAGGTATCGCGTCGTCTGCAAAAGATTTGCGAGGAAGTGAAAGGTATCGAGTCGGTATCGTCGCTCGCAGGTTACGAGATCATGACGGAGGGACGCGGTTCCAATGCAGGTACCTGTCTGATCAACCTCAAACCATGGCACGAGCGTGACCAGAATGTGAAGGAGATCATGGAAGAACTGGAACATGCTTCCAAAGGCCTCGGTGCGACGGTCGAATTCTTCGAACCACCAGCGATCCCGGGTTTCGGTACTTCCGGCGGTTTCTCGATGCGTCTTTTGGATAAAAACACGGACACCGATTACCAGGAGTTTGACAAGATCAACAAGGAATTCCTCGAAAACCTGGGCAAACGCAAAGAGCTCACCGGTTTGTTTACCTTCTTCGCGGCCAACTATCCGCAGTACGAACTGGAAATCGACAACAAACTGGCGATGCAGAAGGGCGTTTCGATCGGAAAAGCGATGGATAACCTCAACATCATGATCGGTAGTACTTACGAGCAGGGTTTCATCAAGTTCAACCAGTTCTTTAAAGTATATGTACAATCCGATCCGCAGTTCCGCCGACTCCCGACCGACCTGTTGAAACTGTTTGTGAAAAACGAGGCGGGCGAAATGGTGCCTTACTCTTCATTCATGAAACTCAAAAAAGGACAGGGACCTAACGAGATCACGCGTTTTAACCTCTATAACTCGGCGGCGATCCAGGGACTTCCCGCGAAAGGCTACACCACGGCGGAAGCCATCGCGGCGATCCGTGAAGTGTCTGCCAAAACGCTTCCCAAAGGTTACGACATCGCATTCGAAGGTCTTTCCTATGACGAATCGATCCGCGGAAACGAATCGGTGGTCGTGTTCATGATCGTATTGGCATTCGTGTACCTGGTACTCGCGGCACAGTATGAAAGTTTCATCATTCCGCTCGCGGTGGTACTATCGCTGCCTGTCGGGGTGTTCGGATCGTTCCTGATGCTGAAACTGATGGGCCTCGAAAACAACATCTATGCACAGATCGGTTTGATCATGCTCGTCGGTCTGTTAGGTAAAAACGCCGTATTGATCGTGGAATTCGCGGTGCAGAAGCGCGCGGAAGGCGCCACTATCCTGTCGGCGGCGATCGAAGGGGCGAGAGTACGTTTCCGTCCGATCCTCATGACCTCGTTCGCATTCGTGGCCGGTCTGATCCCGTTGATCATGGCTACCGGCGCCGGTGCCATCGGTAACCGTACGATCGGTTCCTCCGCAATGGGTGGTATGTTGTTCGGTACCATCTTCGGGGTTATCATCATCCCGGGCTTGTATTACATATTCGCTAAACTGGCAGACGGCAGAAAACTGATCCGCGACGAAGAAGACAGCTCGCTGTCCGAAGGTTTCGTACATGCCATTGATGCTTTCCCCCATTCAGAAGATAAAGACGAACATGCGAAATAAGAGAATATTGAACTGGGCCGGCATCGCGTTCATCGGGCTGACCTACCAGGCCTGTAACATCCCGACGCTGCCCCAGAAAACAGAAAACCGGGCGGTACCTGTGAGCTTCAACGGCTCACAGGATTCCACCAACACCGGTAAGGTAAGCTGGAAAACGTTTTTCACAGATCCTAACCTGAATGCGCTGATCGACACCGCATTCAAAAACAACCAGGAACTGAACATTACCTTGCAGGAAATCGCGATCTCGCAGAACGAGATCCAGGCCCGCAAAGGGGAATACCTGCCATTCATAGGCCTGCGCGGCGGTGCGGGCGTGGAGAAAGCGGCGCGCTACACCAACATCGGTGCGAGCGAGGCTACTACCGACATCAAGCCAGGCAAAGAAACGCCCGATCCGCTACCGGATGTAAATATCGCCGCGGTGGCCCGTTGGGAAGTCGATATCTGGCATAAGCTCCGGAACGCGAAAAAGGCGGCTGCAACGCGGTACCTGTCGTCCATCGAAGGCAAAAACTTCATGATGACCAACCTCGCGGCCGAAATCGCGAACTCCTATTACGAACTGCTCGCGCTGGATACGCAGCTGGCCATTATCCGCCAGAATATCGACATCCAGAACAATGCGTTGAAGATCGTGCGCATGGAGAAAGAGGCGACCCGCGTGACCGAACTGGCCGTGCGCCGGTTCGAAGCGCAGGTGTTGAAAACACAAAACCTGCAATATGGTATCCAGCAGCAGATCATCGAAACCGAAAACCGGATCAACTTCCTCGTCGGACGTTACCCGCAGCCGGTGCAGCGCACCAGCCAAGGCTTCGAAAACCTCGCTCCGAGCGTGATACAGGCCGGTATACCTTCGCAATTGCTTTCGAACCGCCCGGATATCAAGCAAGCAGAGCTCGATCTGGAAGCGGCGAAGATCGACGTGACTGTGGCGAGGGCCAACTTCTACCCTTCACTGGGATTGTCGGCCAGCCTCGGTTTCCAGGCATTCAGCCCGATTTACCTCGCCCGCGTGCCTGAGTCGATCATGGGATCGCTCATTGGCGACCTGGCCGGCCCGGTGATCAATCGTTACGCGATCCGCGCGGGTTATGCCAACGCGAATGCGCGTCAGGTCCAGGCCATTTACAACTATCAGCGTACCGTTTTGAATGCGTACATCGAAGTCGTGAACCAGCTTTCGAATATCAGTAACCTCGAAAAGAGCTACGACCTGAAAACGAAGGAAGTGGACGCGTTGAACCAGTCGACCACCATTTCCAACCGGTTGTTTGCCTCGGCCCGCGCCGATTATATGGAAGTATTGCTGACCCAGCGCGACGCGTTGGAGTCGAAATTCGAACTGATCGAAACCAAAATGAAGCAAATGAATGCCATGGTAAATATCTACCGGGCACTCGGAGGCGGATGGAATTGACAGATTAACTTAGGATGTGGTTTTTTGGTAAAGATTCTCCCGGCCTTCGGGGGAATCTTTATTTTTTTGCAGGTAATTCCATCACAAAATCAGCTTATTACGAGGATTTGAGTTAAGTAACCGTTTTGTACCAACCCAACTCCTGATTTCTATGAGCCTGAAAAATTACCTGACCTTTGCCCTGCTGACCTTTACCTGCCTGCAACTCCGGGCGAAAGACTACCGCACCTCGCTTTTCGGCATCCATTCCGACGGCATTACCCTCAACACCCGCTCCATTCAATACGCGATCGACTTCATTTCCCAGAATGGCGGCGGTCGGCTGGTATTCAATGTGGGCCGCTACCTCACTGGTTCCGTCCATTTAAAATCCAATGTAACCCTGCATTTGGAAGAAGGCGCCGTGTTGCTTGGCTCGCTGAACCCCTGGGATTATGATAAAAAAGTGTGGACAGCCATCGTCTTCGCGCACGACCAGCAGAATATCGGCATTACCGGTCAGGGCGTGATCGACGGTCGCGGCCGCTACATTGCCCGCAACATCGTGGACATGATCCACAAAGGGCTGATCAAAGACCTCTTCCGGCAGGACCGCCCGGAAGCCGAAACGCGGCCCGTGCTCGCGTACATACGCAATTGCGAGAATGTGAATATCAAAGGCGTCACCATGCAGAACTCGTCGAGCTGGGTGCAAATTTACGACCAGTGCAAAAACGTCGCCATCGACAGCATTACCGTCGATAGCAAAGCCTACTGGAACAACGACGGCATCGATATCGTCGATTGCGACGGCGTGACCATCACCAATTCCTTTATCGATTCGGACGATGACGGCATTTGCCTCAAATCACACGATGCTAGCAAAGTTTGTAAAAATATACTGGTCAGAAACTGCACCATTCGTTCCAGTGCCAACGGTATCAAGTTCGGTACCGCTTCTTATGGCGGTTTAAGTAATGTTAAAATTTATAATGTCAAAATCTTCGATACTTACCGCTCGGCGGTGACATTACAGGCTGTGGACGGTGGTTTTGTCGAAAACGTGATTGTGGACAGTTTAAAGGCTTACAACACCGGAAATGCGATCTTTTTGAGGATTGGAGAAAGGGTGAAAGGGAAGAAAGGGAGGATGGAAAACATTAGCATCTCAAATATGTACGTGGAAGTGCCGGCTACCAAACCCGATGCGGGTTATGAATACGAAGGCCCGATCGAGGATATGCCGCGCAATATTTCGCCTTCGGGCATTGTGGGCATGCCCGACGCGATCATTACCAATGTGACTTTGAAAAATATCGAGATCAAAATGCCGGGAGGCGGCAACCCGATGTATGCCAAAATCGGGCTCGACGAATTGGACAAGGTGCCCGAGAAACCCACTTTCTACCCGGAGTTCTCGATGTTCGACGAGCTTCCCGCGTGGGGCCTGTACGTGCGCCACGCGAAGGATATCAAGGTCAGCAACCTCACATTATCCTGCGAAAAGAAGGATTACCGCACCGCCATCGTTGCTGACGACCTGCATGGCGCGACATTTGAAGGTATTAAGGTAACCCAGCCCGGCGTAGCGACGCCCGGCGTAGCGACGCCCGGCATCAAAAATTATATTCATACGCATAAATCAACGGGCATCGTCACCAGGAAATGAGACTTCGCATGGTTTGGAAAATACTGTCCGTGCTGACGATTGCCATTGCCGGAGCGGCTGGTTACGCATTGCATTCGATGCGCTGGCTCCCCTGGCAAAAGCCGGTTTTCGAAAGGGCCATTCCCGCGAATTGTGTAGCTACAACCCGGAAAGCCATATTGATTTTTTCCAAAACGAACGGTTACCGGCACGCGTCCATCGAAGCGGGTGTGAAAGCCATTAAAGAAGCAGGTCAAAAACGCGGCTGGGAAGTGGTAGCGACGGAGAATGGCGCCTATTTCCACGAAATCTGCCTCAAATCCTATCGCGCCGTCGTATTCCTGTCGCCTACCGGCGATTTCCTTACCGACGATCAGCAACGCGCATTTGAAAAATACATCGAAAACGGCGGCGGTTATGCGGGCATCCATTCCGCCTCCGATTGCGAATACAAATGGGACTGGTACGGAACGCTGCTCGGCACACGTTTCCGGAGCCACACCTTTTTGCCCTACCCTATTCCGAGCGCTGAAATCGTGACCGAACCCGGTTCGCATCCGGCCATCGACGGCCTGCCCGCCCGCTGGGAGAAGCACGACGAATGGTACAATTTCCACGAAAGCATACGCGGAAAGCCGGGCTTTCAGGTATTACTGACCGTCGATGAAAATACTTACCCTGCTTTCTGGCCCAAAGACATGCACGGCGACCATCCTATCGCCTGGGCACGTGAAATCGGCAAAGGGCGAATGTTCTACACGGCCATCGGGCACAATGCGTCCACATACAGCGATCCCACGGCAATGAAGCACATCATGGGTGGGATCGCCTGGGCCGGTGGTCTGTAAATGTGATGCATTATGTTTGTGTTAAGTTTCAGATCCTTAGCACTGTGCATTTTATCACGTGAGTACTTTTAGTTTTCTAAACTACTCACAACTCAAAAATGCAAAAGAAACCTTTACTGGCGCTGTTGCTTGCCGCAACTCTCTTAAACGCCTGTACCGACCATTTCCCTCAAAACCCTGTACAGGAAGATCCCTCGGCTTTCAAAGAAGTAGCGGGCGTGGACCTGGGTAACCTTGCCGCGGCTGAAATTTCAGCCTATGATCCTGCGTCCAAAAGACTTTTCACGGTGAATAATGAAAAGGCGGCCATCGTGGATGTGCTCGACCTTTCGCAATTCCCGGCCATCACGAAATTGCAACCGATCGACGTTTCGGCGCTGGGCGGCGTGGCCAATAGCGTGGCGGTGTCGAACGGAAAACTCGCGATTGCCCTCGAAGCGACCAACAAGCAAGCGAACGGCAGCGTGATTGTACTCAATACCAGCACATTGCAAACGATCAAACAGATCACCGTCGGCGCATTGCCGGATATGGTGACATTCAGCCCGGACGGACGGTTTATCGTAAGCGCCAACGAAGGCGAGCCCAATGCCGATTACAGCGTAGACCCCGAAGGTTCGGTATCCATTATCGATGTCACAAATAATTACAGTGTTAAAACACTCGATTTCGCCGCATTTGAGAACTCTTACAATCTGCTGGCGCCACAAGGCTTCCGCAAATTCGGTCCTAAGGCGACATTCGCGCAGGATATCGAACCCGAATACGTTGCCATCTCGGACAACTCCCAAAAGGCATTCGTGACCTTGCAGGAAAACAACGGTGTAGCGGAAATCGACCTGATCAGCGGTAAAATACTGGCACTTCACCCGCTGGGAACGAAGGATATCAGCTACCTGCTCAATGCCCTCGACGCCAGCGACGACGATAAGAAAGTGGAACTGAAAAACTGGCCGATCAAATCGTTCTATCTGCCCGACGCGATCACGTATTTCTCCGTCAACGGCACCCCCTACCTGATCACCGCCGACGAAGGCGACGCCCGCGAGTACAGCACATTCGACGAGCAGAAACGCGTAAGTTCGCTCAAACTGAACCCGGTTAATTTCCCCAACGGCGACGACCTGAAAAAGACTTCGAACCTCGGCCGCCTGCGCGTAACGAGCACGCGTGGCGACTTCGAAAACGACGGTACCTACGAAGAACTTTACAGCTTCGGCGGACGCGGTTTCAGCATTTTCTCCGCGGGTAACATGAAACGTATCTATGAATCGGGCAATTCCCTGGAAAAAGAGGTGATCAAAGCAGGCATTTACGACGATACCCGCTCGGACGACAAGGGTGTAGAACCGGAAGGCGTTACCGTAGGCTGGATGAACGGCAAACCCGTGGCATTCATCGCGATGGAGCGTGTGGACGCGATCGGCGTTTACGACGTGAGCAACCCTTCTGCCCCGCAATTCCTGCAAATCATCAAAACCGGCGACGCACCGGAAGGCGTGCTGTTCATCCCATCGGACAAGAGCCCGAACGGTAAAAGTTTGCTCGTGACGAGCAACGAAGAGGATGGGACGGTGAAATTTTACCAGCCGTAATTGTTATGTCACGTTGAGCTGGCGTTATGTCAGTCTGAGCCGACCGGTCCGCTCAACGTGACAGTTCGCTCAACGTGACATTAACGTTCTGCAAATGTGTCGCCCCCTTCGGCTTCTACCCCTGTTCGCTCCCCTATCACCAATGCAGCCCCGGTAACCGCCGTGGCAGTCACGATTATATCAAACAAAACACTTACCGTCACCGCAATCGGTTCCGAAACGCCCAGCAGCACCGAGCCGCGCAAGTATACGAGCTCGCGAACGCCTATGCCGCCGATGCTCAGCGGGAATACCGTCGCGATCGAGGAAAGCAGGAAAAGTAATGCGTAGTCGGCCCAATGGCTGGTTTCGCCCATGGAATAGAGCAGGAAACCGGTACAAATGATCTGGAAAACCTGGGTACCGAAAGAAAGCAACAGAATACGCCCCAACACGGGGATGATGCCCGGCAGCCATTTTTTTGCACTCCACCAAAGTGTCCCCGCGCCGGGTAATGCCAGGGCGGGAATGAGGGCGATGAGTTTGTTGTCGTAAAACCGGACCATGGCAATGATACCGGCAAGCAAGCCGAGCATAATAAACCCTATGATGCGGTCCCACAGCAAAATACGCGTGAGCAGCATTGTGCCGTTTGCAGGATAATGCTGTTTCAAACGGAGCAACTTGTACGCATCACCGCCCAGTCCGCCGGGGAGAAACATGCCGTAAAACATGCTGATCCAATGCAAATGTATCCCGCCGTAATGCGACAGCCCGACTTCGTGCGCCCGAAGGATGGTCGTGAGCCGCATTGCCGCGGTAATGCGTGAAGCGAGGTAGGGCACCAATGCCAGCGCCAGCAACAGCTTATCGGCCTTGCCGATGGCCTTCGACACACTTTCCAGGTCGATCCGGTGAAAGACCCACCACAGCAGCGCTACCGTTATGGATAATTTCAGCAGCCATTTCAGGTATTTCATCATGCGTCAGTCCCTTTTCAAATGCACGAGACCGATGTTCTTGCATGCTTCCAGGCGGGTTTGGGGATTAATAAAACCGGGTTTTAGCTTGGTTGTGTCAAAATCCAGGTAATGGTACGCCTCGTGCGCCCGCAAGCCTCCCGCCTGCTGCAATGCGAAAATTTCGTCGATCGGCCCGACCACCCAGAAATCTTTACGGGCAACCAGCGCCACCGGATCGGCCTCGGCGTAAAAGTAGCCGGAATAGTAATTCAGCGTAGGACTTTCCCAGTTCATCACGAAAATATTGTCCTCTTCCAGGGCCAAATCCTTCACTTTGGCCGCAATATGCTGCCCGGCCTGGTAGCGTTGCAGTTCATAGTAAAAACTGCCGTTCATCAGCACATTCACCAGTACCGATGCGCTCAACGAAATGCCCACCAGCTTAGATGGCCAGCCCGGCGTCACGCGCCATTCGTAAATGACCAGATACAAGGCGGGAATCACCAGTAAAACGATCGCATAGGCTTTGACGGGGAATAAACAGATGTTGATGAACAGCCCGAGCAGTATCATTACTATGGCCACGAACTTTTGTATACCATTGAGCACCTTGCTCTCCCGGCTCCCCGCATGCACTTTTTCCAGCTCGCCAGCAATCAGGATCGCGAAGAACGGGAAGAGAATATTGAGGTAATGCGGCAGACGGAAATTGGAAGCGGTGAGAATGCAGAGCATTACGACGATCGTCGTCCAGCTCAATATTTCGCCGTTTTTTTCAGGAAAAAATCTTCTTTTAATTAATTCAAAACCTCTTTTAAAAACAGCCCAGTAACCGAGCAAACACCACGGCAAAAGCGCCCAAAGCAACGAATGGAAGAACAGGAACGGATCGTTACCGCCCGAGCTTCCCCAGTTCACGCCGTTGAGCCGCTCGGTATTCTGATGAAAGAGGATGAACGAAACGCCGGAAGTACGCGTCATGCCGCGAATGACTTTGCCGGGGTGCAGATCATACTGTAAATAATAGGAATACAATACCGGACTGATAAACAGGAAGAAAAGCGGCATGGCCCAGATCCATTTCAGCGAGAATATAAACCGCCAGTTCCGCGTGTACAGCAACTGCGAGCCGACAGCGATCACCGGTACCGCCGCGCCCGACATGCCTTTCGTAGCAAACGATAATGCGAGCACGAAGGTACCGGCGATCAGCATGCCCGGTTTTAAGGTAATGGTGTATTCGTGAAGCAGCCAGGTGGCTGTAATGATAAAAGAAAGCAACAAGGCGTCCATCCTGACGTCGTTGTGCGCGAGAATATAAGCCTGCGTCGAGACGAGGATCAGCACCGCATGCATACCGGCTTGCCTGCTGTACAGCCGCGCAGCCAGGCGGTAAGTGGCGTAAATGCCGGGAACGGCCAATAGCAGGCTCGGTAGTTTGTACGACAACGTCCCGATCCCGAACAGCATATCGCCCAATGCGGAGAGCCAGAAAAGCATATGCGGCTTGTCGAGGTAGTCGCGGCCGCGGTCGATGAGGCTCACGTAGTCGCCTGTGACGTGCATATGCATGCCTATGAGCGCGTGATGCGCGCTGTCGTTATCGAAAAGTGGCAGTAGCAATCCCAGGATGTAGATCGCCAGGATGAGCCCGGCATACATATACCGGATGTAAGCAGGATGTGTTTGCATAGAAGTCTCAGGATCTCACGGGTTCGCCGGTTCTGCGGTCTTGTCTGAATGAATGACCGTTTCGGTTGGCGGTTTCACCCGCGGTCTCCGGCCCATGCATGATTTCGCGGATAACGTAGGGCGCTTTGCCGGAGCCCTCGTAATAGCTGCGCATGAGCATTTCGGCAATCAGTCCCATCAGTATCACTACAATCCCGCCCAGCGACAATGCGAGCCCAGCCAGCGTGCCGGTGGTTCCCGAAAAAAGTTTCAGCATTTGCCAAAGCAGCAGTAGCATGCCCGCAGCCAGGAATGTCCCGCCCAATGCGCCGAAAAGATGCATCGGCTTCCGCATCCAGCGCTGCATGTAGACCATCAGCAGGAGATCGCCGAGTACGCGCGTGGTGCGGCCGAGGCCGTATTTGGATTGTCCAAAGCGGCGCTTGTGGTGGCGCACGGGCACTTCGGTCATGCGGGCGCCGCCGATGTTGCCTAGTACGGGGATAAAGCGGTGCAATTCGCCGTATAGCCCGAGGCGTTCAGCCGCTTCCCTTTTGAAAACTTTGAGCGTGCAGCCGTAGTCGCGGAGGTGTACGCCCGTGAGGTTGCGGATCATGGCGTTGGCAATGCGGCTGGGCAGTTTTCGGAGCAGCCAGCCGTCGAGGCGGTTGGCGCGGTAGCCCGCCACGATGTCCCAGTGACCGGCACGGGCGTGTTCGAGCATGGCCGGAATGTCGGCCGGGTCGTTTTGCAGGTCGCCGTCGAGGGTGGCAATGTATTCGCCCGAAGCATGGGCGATACCGGCGGCCATGGCGCTGGTTTGCCCGAAATTTCGGGTCATACTGATGATCTTCAACCGTTCTCCGCCTGCTTGCCTGAGCATTTTCACGGTGTTGTCGGTAGAGCCGTCGTCGACCGCGACGATCTCGTAATCAAAATTTTTCATGGTATCCCGCACTGCTCGGAGCAGATGGGGCACGTTGTCCTGCTCGTTGAAAAGGGGGATTACAATTGAAATTTGGCAACCCTGGCTTTTCCTTATTTCGGGAAACAAATCATACGACGCATGCAGATCGAAAAATCCTTCCATTATAATCGAAACGATGTGGGTGGTTGTTGATGTAACCGGACCGCGGAGTCCTTGCCCGGTAACAATGGAGATTACGCGCGGGTTTGCCTGTTTTTCATTACTAATAATTTCATAATAGTGGCACCCCGACCGGCACCTATCTTTCTCAATTTGATTACATTAACACAATATTTACCTCAAATGAAACCTATCAGGTATCTCCGTATAAACCGGGTTCCACTTATAGAAATATTTAACTAAATTCGACACCAGTCACCTCGATATACTACATACTCTATGAAAAAAACTTTACTCATCGCTTGCCTGGCCGTGACATGCGCCCACATTGCCCGGGGCCAGGTCGGCAGGCCACAGCTGAATGCCTTCGCCGCCCAGACCGGCGCCGTACCGACGGTCGACCAGGCGACGAATGCGCTCAGTTTCCTCCGGTTTCCCGCCCAACGGGCCCACGCGGTGCCGGGTAATGATGTGAGCCAGAAAGCGGCCGGTTTTGTGACCGGTAACCGCGCCATGCTGGGCCTGCGGCAAAACGAAGACGGTTTTCGTTTTCGCGCGCAGCGGACCGACGCCCACGGGTTCCAACATGTGACATTGGAGCAGACCTACCAGGGCGTTCCGGTGTTCGACGGGATTTACAAATTCCATTTCAACAAAAACCTCGACCTCACCGCCGTCAACGGTAACCTGGTCACGAATATTAAAGTCAATGTAGTGCCCGGGCTGGCCCAGCACGAGGCGGAAGCGGCGGCCGTCGCATTCGTGGAAGATCAGTTAATGAAAAAACTCGACAGTCCGCTGCGGGCCGAAAAAAGTGCCCTTTATGTTTTCCAGAAGGGGCTCGCGCAGGGTTACAACGGCGAGAAATCGCTGGTGTACGAAGTGGAGGTCCGCAACAATCACGGCATACGGGAATTTCTGTACATAGATGCGCACAGCGGCGGGCTGGTGGAGCAATTTACGGGGGTGCACGGCATTCAGCGGAAGCTGTACGAAACGTCGATCAGCGTGCCGAACCTCCGCTGGCAGGAAGGCAATGCATTCCCCGGCAGCCTCGATACCTGGCAGCAGTCGGAAGTGGAATCGGCCGGTTTCATTTATAATCTCATGAAAAATACCTTCGGCCGGACGTCCTATAACGGCTCCGACGCCGTGATGATCACGATCAACAACAACCCGCTGGTGGGCTGCCCCAATGCAGCGTGGGACGGCGTTGCGGCCAGCTATTGCACCGCCACGGCTTCGGACGATGTGGTGGCCCACGAATGGGCGCACGCGTACACGGAGTATACGAGCGGGCTCGTGTACAGCTGGCAGCCAGGCGCGCTCAACGAGGCTTTTTCGGACATCTGGGGCGAGGTGGTAGACCAGCTCGACGGCTACATGGACAGTGGAGAAAGCGCATTGCCCCGCAACGGCTGCGGCAGTTCGCAGCGCTGGCAAATGGGCGAAAAGGCCAGTGCCTTCGGCGGGGCCCTACGCGATATGTGGAGCCCTACCTGCTTCGGGCAGCCCGGCAAAGTGACCGACCCGCAATACTGGTGCTTTCCCGAGGACAATGGCGGCGTGCATATCAACAGCGGCGTGCTCAACCATGCATTCGCACTGCTGGTCGATGGCGGTACGTATAATGGACAGTCCATTACCGGGATCGGGATGGTGAAAGCCTCCCACATTTTCTGGCGGGCGCAGTCGGAATACATGACCCGAACCACCGATTTCGCGGCGGTGGCCGACATGCTGGAAGACGCCCTGCAATCGCTCACCGGCGCCCCCCTGCTTTCGCTCACGACGGGCGCCGCCGCCGCGGGCACTTCGGCCGACGTGATCAATGCGAGCGACGCCATCCAGCTCGCAAAGGTGATCCAGGCCGTGGAGCTACGTTCCGAAACCCGGTGCGTCTATACCACCCTCCTGAAACCCTCCGCACCGCTTTGCGAAGGTGCCAACCAGGGTAATGCATTGTATTTTGAAGGTTTCGAAAGCGGGCTAACCGGTTTTACCACCAGCTTCTCCACCTCTTCCGCCAGTTGGGAAGGGCGCAGCTGGGTGCAGGCTAACGCGCCCGGCGGACGCAACGGCAAAGTTGCCTTCGGTATCGACTACCCGGGCGGTGATTGCATCAATTCGTTTCAGCACGGCATGATCCGCATGGAAAGTCCGCTGATTACCATTCCGGCCGGAACGACGGGAAACCTCGCAATGGCATTCGACCATTACGTAGCGACCGAAGAAGGCCGCGACGGCGGTAATATCAAGTATTCGATTAATAACGGGGTGTGGACCCTCATACCCGCTACCGCATTTACGGCTAACCCCTATAACATGAGCCTCACCACGGCCGGGGCGGGCAATTCCAATCCTTTGCAGGGCCAACCCGCTTTCAGCGGCTCGGACGGCGGTACCGTGGCGGGTTCCTGGGGGCAAAGTCAGATCAACCTCTCCACGCTGGGGCTGCTTCCGGGTAATACCATCAGGTTCCGTTTCGAAATGGGTACCGATGCCTGCAATGCGATTGACGGCTGGTACATCGACAACCTGCGCGTGTACACCTGCGCGACCACGCCGGCCGTACATTTCCTGACAGCCTCGGCGCGGGTGAACGAAGGCGAAGCGACCATCGGCTCAGGCTGCCTGGATTATATCGACAAGATCGTGACCGTGCAGATCGACAAGGCACCGTCGCAGCCCGTTAACGTTATCCTGAACCCGCCGGGAGGAAGTGCCAAACAAGGGACTACCGCGGATTATACCATTTCACCGACTTCTTTCAGTCTGTCGGCCGCCAACCCGAGCCAGAATATCCTCGTCCGCATTTACAACGACGCCTACGTGGAAGGTACCGAGAACATCACACTTTCCTACACCGTCAATTCGAACGGAGGCACGGGCTATGCCGCATCGGAATTGCAGCATTTCGAGCTCCTCGTGAATGACGACGACCTTACGCCCGGCATTTATACCGATATTTTACTGAATTCCACTTTCGAAGACGGCCCTGGCGACTGGCAGGTGCAGAATGGCGGCAATAGCGCCCATACCTGGATCGTGACACAGTACGGGAATGCGGGTGTCAATGGATCGCCTTTCTTTTTTGTGAACAGCAATACCACCCAGGGCAACGCGATCCTGATCGACGAGTACCTCGAATCCCCGCCGGTGAATACTTCGGGACGTGAAAATATCCTGCTGACATTTTCGCAGGTATGGCTTCCTTTCACCGGAAGCTATTCCGAGACGGGCACCGTGCAGGTATGGGATGGAATCAACTGGCACGACCTGCTGGTCCAGAATGAAGCCACAGGTCCGCTCGGCGACCTGATTACCTTCGATCCCGATCACCAAAGCATCGTGATCCCGGCGCAGTATGCCAACCCGAATATGAAGGTACGGTTCCGTTACGTGGCGAATTCGGAACGGTGGTGGGCGATCGACGATGTTAAGATCAGCGCCTCGCGTGCAGACGCGATCCTGACGGCCGTCAACACCGGCAATGCCGACCAGCAATACCTCGGACCGAACGAAACGGCGGTATTTTACGATCCGTCGTCCGGCAATATCGTGGCGAAGATCAGGAACCTCAGCGCCCACGATTACGGCTGCACCACCGTAGAAGTGGATCGCGCCGGTACCGATGCCGTGCCGTTTTCCAATTTTTACATTACCAATAAAACTTTCAAGGTAACGCCGACCAATAACAACCCGACCGGCAGTTATGAGATCACGCTTTATTACAAATCTTCGGAACTACCTACTTTCAACGGCTCACAGATCAAGTCCATGGGCAAACGGGAAGGCGGTATCCCGAACGGTACCAGCGCGCCGGTGTTCGTGGCCGTGCAGTCTGCCGCGGCAATGAATACGGACTATGCATTCACCGCCACATTCGATAGCGGCTTTTCGGGCTTCGGGCTTTCCGACGCGCCTCCGGGCAGTGCATTGCCGGTGACGCTCATCCGCTTCGAGGGCAGGAATACGCAGGAAGGCAACCGGCTGGAATGGCGTACCAGCGCCGAGCAGGACAACGCTTACTTTTTGGTTGAAAAAAGCATGAACGGCCGCACATTCACGGAGACGGGCAGGGTTACCGGCGCCGGAAACTCCTCCGCTGAGAACCACTACCATTTCACGGATACCGATTTCGCGGCGGGAACTACCTACTACCGACTCAAACAGGTGGATTTCGACGGGAAATATGAATACAGCCGCATTATTTCCATTGATGCATTACTGGCCGGTGGAATGCGGGCCTACCCTAACCCGGTGCAGTCGATGCTGCAAATCGAACTTCCCGGCCAGCAAAACGGCTTCGTGAATGCGGAGCTGATCAATGCTTCCGGACAAAAAGCGATGGTTCGCGAGAAAGTCGCGGTGCAAAACGGCAAGCTGCAAATACCGGTAGGAAAGCTGGCTTCGGGCATTTACCAGGTGGTAATCTCCGGCAGCGGCAAGATTCACCGGTTGTCCGTATTCAAGCCCTGAGTACCGGCACGGGAGCAAAAAAAATGGGCTGCATTGTTCGTGCAGCCCATTTTTTTATCAAAACTATATTCAAAGAAGCGCCTGCCTGACTTTCACCAGCCAATCGGCAATTTCTTTGGCGTCGGAATCTTTGTTATACACATTCACGTCGCCTACGCTTTGCAGCAATACGGCATTGTAGGTTTTCGACGCCGGATCGTACCGGTATACATAATAAGAGCTGCCGCCCATATCCGCACCCACCTGGGCGGGATCAGTGAACTCTTTGTCGCTCACGTGCCTCAGTTTATTCACATACTGTGATAGTTCGTTGGCCGGCACCGTGTAGCCGGCCAGCTTGGTTTTCGAAATCCGGTCGTTCATTTCAGTAGCGGTAAACGGACCGGACGAGGCAAATTTCCAGTCTTTGGGCTTGTCGTACGTGTACACGCGGCCCGACTTGTCGATCAGGAAACCGTTGTTCTGGAAACCCCACGCGTAATTCACGTAGTCTACTTCAAAGAGAATTTCCTGCTCGTCGGAAACGGGAATCTCCTCATCCGAACAGGCGGGTAATGCGATTGCCGCGGCAATCACGCACAGAGAGATTAAAAACGATCTGGTTTTCATGACGTTGTCCGCTAACGGGATTAAAGTTACAAATTTTCCATCAACCAAAAACATGACAAACCAGACCGTTTAAAGGTTGTCATCGACCATTGTTATTCAGGATTCTGCACCAGCGATGGGTTTAGTACCGTCTGCGAATTACTCGACAGCGATATATTTGCCGGAGCAAGCTTCTATACAGCCATAACCAAGAGTAACCTTGCTGGCCGACAACTCCGAATAATACCAAGTATGCGACGGCTGGCTTCTATCGATCGGGATCAGTTCGATGCGTTTGTCGTCGAGCACCTTGTAAGCATTGAACAACGGCACCGACGATTGCCCCTGGCCCTTCGTCTCTACAAACTCACCGTTTTCCCTGAACTCGATGGTATGCGCGACGTCGTCCTTCACTTCGCGGTAGGTACCACTCCCATTGCCCGGGTCGGACAGGTATTCGACGATCTTCCATTTACCGATCAGGCCATTGTTTTCTTTCATAGCTCTTTTCGGTGCATCGTCGATCGGATCGGCGCCATCGTTTTTACAGGCGACTACGGTCAGGATAAGCATCAGGGCAAAGAGTAAATGGGTAGTTTTCATGGGCTAAGAATTAAATTGGTTTCGGTTACATAGATTCCCGCGTCCCTGTTTTCGTTGGAACTAACTAAAAATTTTGTCCCCTACTCCCCATCACCCCTACCGCTGAATCGTCCGAAACGTCAAATTAATCCTCGGCCCGTTCTGCGTTTTCGATTTCGGGATGCGGTGCTCCCAGGTATGCTGCAAATCGCCCTTCATGATCAGCAGCGAGCCGTTTTCCAGTGTTAACCCGTATTTGCGGGAGTAGTCGGGCCGGTACCGGAACTCGAACCGCCGCTCCTGCCCCAGGCTCACCGAAGCGATCACCGGATTCCGGCCAAGCTCGTGCTCGTTGTCGCCGTGCCAGGCAACGGAATCGTTGCCGTCGCGGTAGTAATTGAGCAATACGCTGTTGAATGTAAAGCCCGTCTTCTCTTCGATGTGCAGTTTGAGGGCCGCTAATTCGCTCGTCCACACATAAGGCTCGAACCTTGTTCCCGAAAACGTATATGATTGGCCGGCATCGCCGTACCAGGCCATGAGCCGTGGCGCGGTGACCTCCTTGCCGTACATTTGCATTACCTGCGTCCGCCACGGTACTTCGGCGATCCATTGCCGGATCAGGTCCGCGCTTTCGGCGGGCGGAACAAAACCGGGATAATATTCGAGCAGGGCCTCGGGAAATTGCAGGGCCTCCTGCGAGCCGAAAAGGCTTAGTTGTTTCATGAAGTTTGTTGATCAGTGTTTTTTCCGAACGATAACAACAAACTTCATGAAAAAGTCTCGCTTAAACCTGCCCGGCAGCTACCGGCAATGCTACAATGCTTCCCGGTTCCACCCATTGCACTTCCACATTTTGCGATTCGGCCTCGCGGGCCAGGTCCGCTTCCATATCCGGGAACTGATGGTACATACCGTCCTTATGAAACCCGTAATGAATCGGCACCAGCACATCCGCATTCAGGAGACGCGTCACCGTGATCGCCTGCAAGGGCGTGAGCGTAATAGGGACGAGCGTAGGCGCCACGCGCGGGATGTTTACCACCGCGCCATTCACGGGCAGGAACACTGCATTGAAATGCTCCCAGCTTTTGCCCAGTTGCCAGAACTGGTTATGCCACATCGTATCGCCGCCGTGGAGAATGCGCTGCCCATCGGCCTCGATCACCCAGGACACCTGCTTGTCGCCGACACCGTCCATGGCGAATACGGCCGTAATGGTAAAATTCCCTACCTGCGCCGGGGTATTCAATGCGAGTCCCAGCGGTGCGAAACCGTCGTTCGCCACTTCGGCGACGATCTGGTCGGAGACGATGAAATGGCCGTCCGGTTTGAGAACGGTGCGGATCGCGTCGGGATCGTAGTGGTCTGAATGCAAATGCGTGATGAGTACCACGTCAGCCAGGGTGCTTTCTACAAACCGGACGGGGTTTTCGGGCCCGATGGACGCACCGCGCTGGTAATTCTGTACGGCATCTATGATCAATATCTGGCCATTGGATTCCACTTTCAGGCCTGCCCAGGATAATCTTTGAAGTTTCATGTGCTGTTGCATTTAGTACATGACAAAAGTATTTGTTTTAGACATATGAGAAAAATGATTTATTTTGATAAAAATAATGAACAATACTCATGATATGCTAACACTCCAACACCTCTATATCATTGAAAAAATCACCAGCGAAGGCTCGGTAACCAAAGCCGCCGAGAAGCTGAACCTCACGCAATCGGCATTGAGTCACCAGATCCGCGACCTGGAATCGGCCAGTGGCGTGAAGCTCTTCAACCGCATCGGCAAAAAACTGGTGCTGAACGAAGCCGGCCAGCGTGTCGTGAGCAGCTCTCAGAAAGTACTGCCGGTGATCCGTGAACTGGAAGCGGAACTGAAAGAAATGCGGGAAGGAAAGAAGCAGACAATCCGTATCAGCACCGAATGCTACACTTGTTACCATTGGCTGCCGCGACTGCTCCTTGATTTTCACGAGGACTTTCCGGGCACCGACATTCAGATCGTAGCGGAAGCCACCCGGCGCCCGATGGAATACCTCGAAGCCGGCAAGCTTGAACTGGCGCTGGTGAACGGTACCATCAGCAACAGCAGCCTGCATTTCGAGCCGCTTTTCGAAGACCGGATGGTGACATTACTGTCGGATAAGCATCCGCTCGCATTGCGCAATACGCCGCTTGAATTTTCGGACATGCATTCCGAAACGCTGGTGGCATTCCAGATCAGCAGCAACAGCAATCTGATTTCACCGGACCTGGTGTCCAATCTTTCGCCTAAAAAGATCATTCATATTCCCATGACCGAGGCAATCGTGGAAATGGTGCGGTTTGGAATGGGCATCACGGTGATGGCCGAATGGGCGGCCCGCCAATACCTGAGTACCGGCGGGCTTACCGCATTGCCTTTCCGTTCGGAGATCGGTACACGTCACTGGTACGCGTGCACGCACAAGGACCGCAGCGACGCATTGAGCGGGCTCGTGGGCAGGATTCAATCGGCGTTACTTGGGACGACGAACCCGGTCCTGGCCTGAATTCAGGGCATTTCGTAGCCGGTAATGCCCTGTTTTCTCAGCTTTTTGATGAGAAGATTGCGCCCGCGGAGCAGTTGGGAGCGTGAAGTACTGTCGGTAATGGAAAGCGCCTGGGCGATTTCGATATGCGAATAGCCGTCGATGAGGTTGAGGTTTACAATCCTTTTATAGCCTTCCGGCAGTTGCGCGATCATCTCGTCGATCACCCCCACGCTGAGCTGGTCGATCATGCAGGTATGGTCGTTGGACTCGAAATCCATTGGCGACATGTCCATAGAATGGTTCAGCGCTTCCTTTTTATGGCGATGGTAAGAGTTGATGGCCGTGCGGGTAACGACGGCCCGCATCCAGGATTCGATCGATTCGGGGTTTTGGACGCCGTGGAGGTGCCTGAAAATCTTGACGAACGACTCCTGGTAAATGTCCTCCGCCTCCATGCGCGTGCGGGCGAAGCGTGTGCATATACGCATGAGATCGGTCCGGAACCGGTTGTAGAATAGCGTTTGCGCGCGTTGGTCGTTATGCTGGCAAGCCGTGACTAGGTCGGTCAACGTGCGGTTGTTCTTTTTGATAGATGCCTTCATGAGCTGTAAAAGGAAGTTGGGTAGTGACAGACAGGTAATCGATGTCTGTTAATACCCCAGGCCTTTCAACCTTATCGGCATGTGTCAAAAAAACGGAAAATAACAAAGGCCGGAAGCTTACACGCTGCTTCCGGCCTTTTGATATTCAATGGCGTATATTAGAATTTATAAGCCACGCTCAGTGTAGAGTTTCTGGGCTTCTGCGGGTTCACCGACCAGTAACCGATGTAATATTCCTTGCTGGTGAGATTGTTCACGTTCAACGAAATCCGGAAATGGTTTGCATTGTAGAACACGCTCGCGTTGAGCAAAGTGTAGCTTGGCAGGGTGAACACGCCGGTTTTACTGTTATCGATCACCTTGTATTCGCCGGCGTAGTTTCCACCGAAACCAAAGCCGGCGTTTTTCAATGCTCCGCTGTTAATGCGATAGGTAGCCCAGAAGTTGGCCAGATTTTGAGGGCCCTGTCCGCCGATCGCCCGGCCGGGTTCGCTGTAAAAGTCCTCGGGATCGCCTGAGATCACTTTCGTTTTGTTATGGCTGAAACCCGCAATGAGGTTCAGGCCCGTTACGGGATTAGCCACAATGTCGAGTTCGAAACCTTTGCTGCCTACTTTTCCGCCCTGGTTGTAGTCGAGAATATTGGCGGGATTAGGCATTACGCGGTCGGTTACCTTGATGTCGTAGACCGAAAGCGTGGCAGCCAGTTTGTCGGAGAAGAGGTTGGTTTTAATACCATACTCCCATTGATCGGCATGTTCGGGGCGGAATGATTTTACACGCGGATTGGTGCCGTCGGCGTCGGTAACCCGGCGGGGCGCGACGTTGATGAATGCATTCATGTAGTTCGCAAATAGCGAAAGTTTATCAATCACCGGCTGGTACACGATCCCGAACTTCGGCGACAACGCCCATTGATCGTAATCGTCCTCGGAAGTGCTGCGGTCGCCCCTGGAATCGAAACGATCGGCGCGCAAACTCACCATCGCGCTCAGTTTCGGGGTAAGGTTCAGCACGTTGGAAGCGTAAAAACCCAGGGATGAGTTGGAGATATTGCTCGGGCCGCCTTCCGTTCCCGCCAGCAGGTTATCGACCGACGCTTGTGTGAGGTACACCGGCGCGAGTGTATCGCCCGAGAATGGATCTACGTAGTTCACGTCGCCCTGCGGTGTTACATTACGTGCCCAACCCCAGCCGGAGCCATTATCAATCACATTTCTTTTGAAATAATCCACCCCTACCAGCAGTCGGTTCCGCATGTTTCCGATCTTGAAATCGCCATTGAAATTCTGCTGAATATCAGTCGTATTGGTCGTTTGCTGCTCGTTATGGAAATATTGGCTAAACCAGTTATCTCCGGAAACATCGTCCCAGATGTACGTGTAAATACCGTTCGACTTCACCGTTCCTCTTGAAAATACGGTCTGCGAAGTCCATTGGTCCGACAGCTTGTAAACCGCCTGTGCCTGCAAATTGAAACGCGGGTTGCGGATCGTCAGGTCGTTCGAGGTAAATGAAAGGCGCGGGTCCAGGTTCAGTTCTGCGATGTTCTTGAACGGCAGCGGGCTGAAACGGTCAGAATGGAAGAATACCGGCGGTACAGCCCTTTCTTCATTAAGAATTTCAGTGAGGAAATGGAAAGTAAGCTTGTCGTTCACCTCATACACCAATGCGGGGGCGATGAAGAATGACTTTTTAAAACCTGCATCCTGGAAACTGTTTTCGGAATGGTAAGCGGTGTTCACGCGCAATGCGATTTTATCCGCCTTGCTAAGCGGGGTGTTAATGTCCGCCGTGACGCGGTTCAGTCCGAAACTACCTGCGTTGTAGCCGATTTCACCTCCAAACTGGTGATAAGGTTTTTTGGTGATCGTGTTAATAATACCCCCATAGCCATAGAAAGAACCGCCAAACAGCGTACTGGACGGCCCTTTGATCACCTGGATCTCTTCGACGTTGGAAGGATCAAGGTTACCGCTGGTGATGCCCGGGAGGCCGTTGTAAAGCAATGGCTGTGCTTCGAAACCGCGTAATGCAAAGTAGGAAGCCCCATCCCCTCCCCTGCCTGTCGACTCCCAGGTACGGGAAATGCCCGGCACATTGCGCATGGCGTCGTCGTAGCTTGTAATGCCCTGCTGTTTCATGATTTCGGCGGAGACCGTACTGTAAACCTGGGGGTTTTCGAGCTTTTTCAGAGGAATTTTGGCTACGATCACATTCTCGCGGTTCAGGTTACGCGCGGATACGATCACTTCCTGCAACTGCGACGCATTTTCTTTCAGCGTAAAATCCAGTGAAATAGTACCGCCCGCCGTCACTTCGATCGTCTGTTCCTGTTTTTCAAGGCCGATGAACGACGCAACGAGCCGGTGCACCCCCGGTTGAATATTTTTGATCTGATATTTACCGTTCCGGTCGGTCAATGCGCCCTTGGCGGTACCCTTCACATTGACCGTCACGAGCTCCACCGGCTCGCCGTCCGAAGTCAGCACCGATCCGCTGATGGTACAATTTTGCGCAAATGCTTTCGCAACAACTAAATAGAAGGTTAATGCGAGTAGAAATAGCTTTTTTGTCATAGCATAGATTTAGATTTCGCGCAAAAATATTATTTAAACTAAATCTAAACAACAAAAAAGAAGAAAGATCGCCTGCCAGCTTCTCGCTTCGCAGGCCCGGAAATCCAGGTATACTATTTCAGTTTACCCGAATTCACGTAAAAATCAGACAAGAGGGACAGGAACTCATCCTTGCGCCGCCGCGAAACCTCGATTTCCGTATTATCGCTCATCCAGACCTGCCCGCCGTCGCCCTTGACGTACCGCTTGATGTGTTCGAGGTTGATGATATTGGATTGATGCACACGGAAGAAATAGTAATTGTCGAGGATTTCCTCATACTCTTTCAAAAGCCGTGAAACGACGATGGCAGGACCTTTGACGAGGTGGAATTTGGTGTAGGAACCCAGTGACTCGCATTGGATAATGTCCGTCATTTGCACGAAATGGATGCCCTCCGCGGTAGGCAATGCAATGCGCTGATGATCGTTACGCTTCCGCTCGATCAGCCTCGGAGCACGGACGGGGTCCAGCTGCTCGTGCAAAATCCGCAGCTGCTCGGGATTCACGCTCCCTACTTTGTTCCTGAACTTCGCGACGGCAGTTTGCAGTTCGTCGGGGTCGATGGGTTTGAGCAGGTAATCGATCGCGCTGAAACGGAATGCACGGATGGCATACTCCTGGTAGGCCGTCGTGAAAATGACCCCAAAATCAATCTTCTCGAAGCTGGAAAGCAGGTCGAAGCCATTTTTACCTGGCATTTGAATGTCGAGGAAGATCAGGTTTGGACGTTCCTGCCGGATGAGCGAAATGCCGACGTCGGCGTTCCGCGCCTCCCCGCAAACTTCGACTTCCGGACACACAATCCGGAGCAGGTTGGTAAGCGCCTCGCGGGCATTCGTTTCGTCGTCGATAATGACAGCGCGTAGAGATTGGGTCATAACTTATACATTTTCAATAGGGATAATCATTTTTACCAGCGTTCCGGCCGGCTTGTTCCGGTCGTCGAAAAGGTCGACCATTTCAATGCGGGCCTCGCTGTCCTTGTGCCGCAGCGCCTCGAAAATACCCCGCGTCATCTCCTGGCCGCGCGAAATATGCCCTTCTAAACGGGGCGCGAAATCGCGGCCTACGCCATTGTCCTCGATCGTGCAGAGAATGTGCCGGTCGCTGAGGCGGGCGGTGATCGTCAGTTTCTTTTCCCCTTCTTTGGGCATCAGTCCATGCCAGATCGCATTTTCCACGTATGGCTGCAACAGCATCGGCGGCAGCTGGGTATCCAGAAGCACGTCATTTTCTTCAATATCAAAAGTGTAGGTAAACTCGTGATTGAACCGGAAAGATTCGATCTCGACATACATCCTGAGCGTATCGATGATCTTCTCGAAAGACAAATACTGATGGTTGGAGTTCTCCATAATGCGCCGCACCAGCTTCGAAAACTTGGAAAGGTACTTGGCACCCTCCACGCCACGATTGGTAAGCAGATAATTCTGCACTGAATTGAGGGAGTTGAAAAGAAAATGCGGGTTCATTTGCGACTGTAATGCTTTCAGCCGCCATTCGGTGATCTGGTGGTCGAGCCGGTTCCGCTCCGCCAGCGTGTTGACCCGCCAGCGCATCATGGCGACGATCAGCCCGGCGATCGTAAGACCGATAAGCACCCGAAAAAACAAGGTACTCGTAAAATAAGGATTGATCGTGAGCCTTACCACGAGTGGTTCCTTGCTTGCTACGCCCGACGCATTGCTGCTTCGCACGCGTAACGTATACGAGCCCGCGGGCAGGTTCGCGAAAGAAACCGCATGCTCATTGCCAATGTCCGACCATTCATCGTCATAACCTTCCAGCTGATAACTGAAACGATTCTGC
The DNA here is from genome assembly GCF_900109045.1 of Dyadobacter sp. SG02. Lineage (GTDB taxonomy): Bacteria > Bacteroidota > Bacteroidia > Cytophagales > Spirosomataceae > Dyadobacter. The sequence continues at coordinate 22,761 of NZ_FNYL01000014.1, read as the reverse complement.
GAGGCGGGTTCGAAATTCAAGGTGGTAAAACTGAAATTGACCGAATTCTCGTCCGGTTGCAGCACAATTTCGCTGGCAGGGTCCTGAAATACCTTTTTGCCTTTCACCTCCACCGAGGCCAGGGCAATCTCCGGCGAGCGGACATTGCCACCGAGGCGTTTCATGTCGAGTATGTTCAATGTGTTGATATATCCCAGCAGCAACTCACCCGGCGCATGGAAGTAGAAACCCACCGGTGCATTGCTGCGAAGGCCTTCGATCGTCGTGAGGTAACTGACGGACCGCGTTTTGGGATCGACGATGTGAATGCCCTCGTTGGTACTGAACCACAGGCGGCCGTCGGGCATCTCGGCGATATTGGAACAGTAAGTATCCTTCAAACTACCCGAATTAAAATCGAACGAATCTGTGATCAAACCGCTGGCCGCTATCCTCGAAACGCCGCCCCAGCTGGCAACCAGGATAGAGCCGTCGCGTGCGACCTGAATGGCATTGATGCAATCGCCGCCAAGCCGTCTGTTTTTATTCACAGCCAATTCCCGGAGATTGGTAAAAACAGCCCTTTTTTCATCAAAAAAGAACAATCCTCTCGAACAGGTGGCGATCCAGATCCTTCCGTCCGGTGTTTCGCGGATGCCTTTGATGTAACTCTGATGCACCAGTTTCCGCCCCTGCTCCGGCGCCCAAAGATGCAGTTCACGGTTCGTTACGGGGTCGATCACTTTCAGGCCCTCGTTGAGGTTGGCGATCCATAAACGGCCTTTGCGGTCCATTAATCCGTCCCGAAAATCGGGATTACTGAACAATTTCGCGGCTCCCGGCCAGCTCTGGAAGCGATCCGATGCGACATCACCCGTAAAAGTCCCTTTTTCCGTAAACACAAATGCCTTTCCTCCGATCACCCTGACTTTATTGGTGAAAGCCTCCGCCTGATCAAAGCGGTGAAGTTTGAACCGGTTCGAAGAAGGCTGCCAATGCAATACGCCCGAATGTGATAACCCGAGCCAGTAACTGCCTTCCTCCGCGGGCTCGATGCTTGTAACCTGCACAGGCAGGCGCACGACATCCGCCGGTATAGCCACCGTACGGACACCGATGTTCCGGTAACGGTATTTGAATATGCCGTCGCTCGTCCCGATCCACAGAATGCCGTTCGCCGCATCGTCGTACATGTCCTTGATACGGATGCCCTGATTGAAAAATTCGGGCAGGTGAAAAAGTTCGTCGCGCTCCGGGTAATATACGCTCACCCCGTCATTGGTCCCCACGAAAATCACCTTGTGACCATTCTCATCCCGCGATTCCCGGGCACAAACCACGTCATTCTGTTCAAAACCAGCTTTGCGGATCGAAAAACTGTGATCGGACGGCGAATATTTGATCAATCCAAATTCATAACCGCCGATCCAAAGGTTACCGGCAGCATCCTGCGAACCGCGGCTCAGGCGTATCGTGATACGGTTTTCGGGATAAATCGCCGCCGGGCCCAGCACGCATACCAGCTTGTCCTGCCGGCGGTCGTAATAATACAAACCCAGCTCCGAAACGATCCACAATACACGTTGACGGTCCTCGAAAAAGCTGGCGTATTGGTACACATCGCCTCCGTTGCCCGATGCGGCAAAAGTGTAGCGGGAAAGCTTCTTTTTCGCGATGTCGTACCGCTGCACCGAAGTATAATCGCAAACCCACATCTGATCGTACGAATCCACCATTCCCTGTTCGTGAAGGTCGTTACCGGTATCCTCGTCGTCGTAGTTATTGCGCACCAAGGTGGTCACCTCCATGGTATTACGATCAATCCTGGCAATGCCGCGTGTATCCACCGACGTGTACAAATCGCCTTTGGAATCCGTGGAAACACCTGAGCAATAGCCGAGCTGCAAACTATCGAGCCGCAGGAACGAATAACCATCGTAGCGGCAGAGATTCCGCCCCGTACCGATCCAGAGAAAACCGCGGCGGTCCTTGTTGAGGCACCAGACGTCATTCGAAGGCAAGCCCTCCTTTGTCGTGAGATGTTCGAGCGAGAGCATGGGCATCTGCGCGCAGACACTCCCGCCGAGGAGGAAAATGAGCGTCAAAAAAAACGTAATCCGCATGCGGGTTGAAGAAAGCTGAGCAAATAATATCTTTAAGCGCAACCGCCGGGCTTCTTACTCTCCGAGCCGCGCCACCGTGGCAGGCCGTTCCGCCCACGCGGGCAAGTGCGGCGCTGCATTATGCCTGCCAGCGCGACCGCGAACTTGGCTTTTCGCCTCCTCGGCATTGATTTTTTCGATGTAACAAAGTACGAGCAACGCCGCGAAAGTGAGGTAACCTAAAAATGTCTTCATAAGGGATGTGTGACCGACGTTCAAAAAAATACGAGGCTCAGCAGGATGATCACCGTGATCAGCAATAATGCAATCCAGTCGAACTCCCGGTCAAAAAACTTCCTGATCTCCCCTTTCACCAATCTCCTCCCCTCTTTTTTTGCCGGATTACCGCCTCTTTCCATACGCCTGTTGTTGAATTTTGATTGATTGATACCCTAAAAATCGCCCAAAACCGTACGGTAAAGGCCACCGCTTCAAATCCGGCACCACTCACCACATAGCTGGCGGAAAACATCTGATATCCGGAATGGCGCTTTATCGCCCTAACTTTCCACCCGCCCGCGGCACGATCGCTCCCGCTGCCACCAAGCCGCACAGCCGCCGCATATTACCGGGATATGAAATCAAAAAAATTTAAATTTTTTTAGGCGTTTAAATTTCTAAATCTGAGCCAATTGCGAAATTTCCTGCATTTCCGCCCAAAAAATAGTGCTCTCAAAATTTGTTTGATAAAATCCCAATTGTACTTTTGCACCACGATACGGCGCTGCGGCAGACAGATCGAAACAAAGAAAAGCCCGAATGTTAAGTTTTCATGAAGGCCACGGAGTTGTAAAGAGTCAGAAAAAGCGCCACTAACATATAGATCGATTCCGTAGCTCAGCTGGTAGAGCAATACACTTTTAATGTATGGGTCCTGGGTTCGAATCCCAGCGGGATCACTTGAAGAGGTAACAAAAAGCATCAAAAGCCTGCAAATCAAACGATTGCAGGCTTTTTTGTTTGCCCCTACTATACCAAAACGTTCAAATATTCTCAAAGTTTTGGTGAGTAATTCGGTGAGTCAATCAGCCTCAAAAGTTTACTCACCAGAATTCGCGTAACCAATTGATTTACAAGATGTCCATGCGGTGGACATCTTGCGCTGACTAGGCTTGCAAGACTACTTTTGTTCAACTATTAAACCTGTAAATGGTTATGAAAACAAAGCTGAGTCTGCTTTTCTATTTGAAGAAGCCGAGAAATTATCAAACCGGGCCTATGCCCATCTACCTAAGGATTACCGTTGAGAGTAAGAGGTCAGAACTTGCGACCGGACGTGAGTGCGACCCTAAGACCTGGAATACGGGGGCAGGTCGGGTGTTAGGTAACAAGGAGGCCGTGAAGTCACTCAACGCCTATTTGGGTAACCTCGAACAACAATTCTTGGACGCACATGCTTCCTTAATTCGCCAGGGCGAGCTTGCAACTGCCGAAAGCATTAAAAACAAATTCTTGGGAATCGGCCCAAAACAGCGAATGTTGATGGCGGTGATTGTAGAGCACAATCGGCGGATGCACTCGCTAGTTGGCCAGGAATACGCTATCGGAACATTCAAACGCTACGAGGTTTTGAGACGGCACACCGAAAGCTTCCTGAAAGCAAATTTCAATACAACCGACTTCGATATTAGCCGCATTGATTTTGCCTTCATCGCCGACTACGAGTTTCATCTCCGTTCGATCCGCAAAATGGGAAACAATGCAGTGGTGAAACACATGAAGATGTTTCGCAAAATTGTGAATATCTGCCTTGGGAATGGCTGGATGAATCTTGACCCCTATTTAAATTTCAAGGGTAAGTTCAAAAAAGTTGACAAGGCAATTCTCACAAAAGAGGAACTTGCCCTCCTTGCCGAGAAGCAGTTCGCGAGTGATCGGCTTACCCAGGTTCGAGATACTTTTCTTTTCTGTTGTTACACCGGCCTTGCTTACTCAGATATTCAGAGCCTCGAAAGAAGCGATATCGCGAGAGGAATTGATGGCGATCAATGGATTTTCACGCAGCGTACCAAGACTAACGTTAAGTCGCACATCCCGCTTCTTCCCGAAGCGCTGGCGATAATCGCGCGATACGAAGATGATCCTATTTGCGAGTCTCGCGGACTTGTTCTTCCGGTACCCAGCAATCAAAAAATGAACGACTACCTCAAAGAGATCGCAGTCGTTTGCGGTATCGATAAGGTTCTGACGTCGCATGTTGCCAGGCATACTTTCGCAACTACGATTACTTTGCAAAATGGTGTTCCAATAGAAAGTGTTTCCAAAATGCTTGGGCACACCAATATCCGTACAACACAGATTTATGCGAAAATCTTGGATTTGAAAGTAAGTGAGGACATGCAGGCTTTGAAAGGACGCATGGCTGTCAAAACTGTCGCAGGTCATTAATAGAAAGAACACAAACGTTGAGAGCCGTCAGGCAAGTATTGACGGCTCTTTTGTATATAAGTCATAAGAATTTCGGAAGAATTCTCAACAGGAAAGACACTATCAAAGCAATGTTTGGACAAACAGAACTCGGCAAAAGCGCAGCTAAATAAGTGGCCCCATTTTCCGAGATTCTCATAAGGTCGCCAAAAGCTTACGGCATAATGGCGGCCTTTTCTATTGCTAGTAGATGCCCGAAAGCCGGCCGCCAGCCTGCGGCACTTATTCCGTTTCCTTTTGGCTATATCCGGGGCCACTGATAGAAGGGCTTTCTTTTTTCTCGTTTTTTCTTTGTCAAACATTCATTTGAGGGAGCGAGAGGAAGAAGAAAGAAAACAATTTCTAACTTCTAACAGCTACGATCATGGCTCACAACATCAATTTCGACGAAAACACAGGCAAACACAATTTCTTCTCGGTCAAAGAAAAAGCTTGGCACGGCCTCGGTCAAATTGTCGACCAGTACCCTAACAGCAAAGACGCAATCTCCCACGCGGGGCTTGACTATCAGGTTGAAAAAGCAGATCTAACCGCACTGGTCAAAAATTCATCGAACCAACAACTAAACGGCTCCGCACTTGTTCCAGGATATTTCGCGACCATGAGAACAGACAACAATGCAGTGTTGGGCGTGGTTGGGAAAGACTATCAGATTGTGCAGAACCGGGATGCATTTACATTTTTCGATAGTATCGTCGAAACTGACGGAATCCTTTACGAAACTGCCGGTGCACTTGGCAAAGGTGAGCGGATCTTTATCACAGCGAAACTACCCGGATACATCCAGGTTGGTAGCAACGACATGATTGAAAAGTATCTGTTCCTGACAACCTCACACGATGGCAGCGGCAGTATCACGGCAGCGTTTACACCGGTAAGGATCGTTTGCACGAACACTTTAAATGCCGCTATGAAAAACATGACCAATGTCGTGAAGATCAGGCACACCAGTAACGCAGTCGAGCGATTGAGAACAGCTCATAAGGTTATGGGGATTGCCAACAAGTTTTCTGACGAGGTCGGAGAGATTTTTAATCATTGGGCCAAAAAGCCAATTACCGACCCTCAATTGAAAAAGTTGATTGAGATTGCCATGGCCCCTAACCGGGAGGTTCTTGGAAATATTAGGGACGGCAAGGTTAACGCGCTATCAACACAATTCACAAATATCGTGGACGACGTCTATGAGTATGCGCTTACAAATCCCACGCAGCAGCTGCCTACGACTATGGGAACGGTTTTCGGGGCATATAATGCTGTCACAGGCTATTTTCAGAATGTGCGAAAATTTCAGGACGACGAAGCCAAAGTAAAATCTATCCTGCTGGGCGGTACGGCACAGCTGAGGGCACAAACGACATTTAATCTTTGTGCCGACTTTGCCAAAAATGGAATTTCAAGCCTGAATCTGAATTAAGTTGGGGAGCTTAGCTCCCTTTACTTTTTTATATGCAAGCCGCCCACGATGTGAGGCTTTAATCAGCTCCCCATCGTGGGAAGTTCATTTGTAAGACATCTAAAACTGATTTTGCTATCGATTATTGAAAAGCTCGACGACTAGCAGAAATATTCCTGAGACGATAGCCAATGCTGAAACAATCATCAGGATTCCCTCAAGCGTTGATATAAAAAGGGCCGACCAGTATGTGGTGTAATGTTGGGCTCCTCCGTACCCTCTTCTGTTAAATCTGCGCTGGCTCACAAAGAGCCGGAGAGCGATACCAATTACGATAAGTACTACCCCATACATCATAACTGACGAAATGCTAAGTGCTAAAATCATGATCTTGGCGATTAGTGACTACGAAAACAACTTATCAAAAATACCATCGGCCATCTATTACCACAAGATCTGAGACAGGCCTCTACAGTATATTACGATTCGATTAGCCATATTTTACTTGCCACCCCAGGGTGGTAAGACGGCGTATACTTGATGTATCCCAAACTTTCAAGGTCCTGCAGACATTTGTGATACGTGGTTTGGCTTCGTGCCCTGGACATTTGCATGATCAGTCGACGTGTCACACGGAAAGGGCTTGATTGCTTGTTTTTATCCCAGAGCAGAACCAACGCCAGGTAAGTACCTACATGCCAAACTTTAACTCGCGCATCCCCCAGGATACGGTTCAGGTATTTTGAAATTGGACGCTCCATTATTTTTTTGGTTTTAAATTGTTTGATTGAAGCAGAGACTGAATGTCTTGGAACGCGTAATAGAAGGTTCCTCCAATCTTATTCGGCTTTAACTCCCCATTGATTCGAAGATTCTGTAATGTCCCGGAAGAAATATTGAGGAGCTTCCTGACCTCAGAGCTTTTCAACCATTTCTTCGGTTCGCTGGCAGAATTTGAAATAAACTGTTTCAAATCTTCTAACAGGTCGCGCCGCAGTTTTTGTAAATCTTCCCTCGTAATTAGCTCAACATTCATATCCCTCCAATTCAAAAGATTAACTTAATTCAATGGCTCCGGAAGAACAATCCGACTTGGCCGGTTTTTGTTGAATGACGGCTCGTATCGGATATATCCAAAGTCATTCAACTCGCGCACAGCTTTATAGTAGGTTTTACCGCTTGAAATCTTGGCAATCTGCATCAGCTCAAAACTGAACATAGCCAGACAGTTCGTCCCCAGTTTGTATGTCGTTTGAAGGATGGCAGTATAGACGCTGATATGTGTCACAGTAATCCTGGCGTCTGCACTGATATTTGTAAAAAATCCTTCCAAGTGCTTAGCTATATCCATATTTATTGACTGATAGACATAGCTTTGGATTTCTTCGTCTTTTTTCCCGGAGCAACGCCAGATCCGTCATCTGTCGCTAACTCACTCGACACTTTTTGCTCGTGTCTATTGGTATTCTCCTGCTTATTCTCATTAGACTGCTTCGTATGAAGCCGGTGCATATTGGCATCGAATACGGTTATCGTTTTAAATTGGGGATTGGCCTCGATGTATCTCCGGTGTTCGCTACCATTTTCCAAGAATGTGACCGCGTGCCTGTTTCCTTTTTGCAGTGAGTCAATGACTCTGCCACGATCTTGATTATTTTGCAGTTCTTTGACCGGCAGCCGGGAAAGCTCCTTCTCAAGGTCGAAGCCGTAGTTCTGATGAAATTGCTTGAGCTTAAAATTTCCTGCGCCGTCAGTTTGCTTGAAATCCATTTGAAGCCAGGCGTTGTAGATTTTTCCCTCCTTGTTTGTCAAATCTTTATTGACAGCCCGGCCACTCAGCAAATTGTACCCCTCCTTTAAAGTGATATTATTATCCTTTCCGATGTAGAAGGTTTGGTTTGCCTTTTCCGCAGCCTGATCAGGCTTTACTGATGTCTGATAGTTATTGAAGAAATACATATCGGTAACCGACGATTTTTTGAAATTCAGTGTGCTTTCCACCTCATCCTTACCGAATGCAGTTCGATGTTGTACAGTGAATTCAAGTGGCTGCTTTTTGATATTCTCCCTCAGCTGAGCCTCCAGCCCGTCGCCAAAACCTGAATACTTAACCTGATCGCGTAGGTATTCGAAATTTTTCTCATTCATGATTTCTATGATTTAAGGTTGAATTATTTAGTCGTCAATGGAAGGGATTTCAGGATATCCCTGTTTCGAACTTTAAGGTTCAGATGCCTGCCGCCGTTTTTTTCATAGAGCGCGATTGACAAAAGCTTTTTGTCCGGAATTGTCATCTTGGGTATTGCGTAAACGAAAGTGTGCTGCGCGTTTGGGCCGACTGAGGTCGTATCACTCAGCACGCGGAATGGCTTGATATAGGTTTCCTGAATCGCTGTACGCTTAGGTCGTTTTTTGTCCCTGATGGAAAGCCTAAGGGTCTCGATATCATATTTGATAGGCGAATTGTTGGTAAGCGTCAGTTTGCAAAGCAAAATATCGCCGCAGATGTAAATGCCTGATAGCTCCAATTTTGCCTGAGAAGATTGATCTTTTATACTGACATTACTGGAATCGTTTTGATTTGCTTGGATCAACGCCTGCTCAATCTCCGCTTCGTTTGGTTCTGCTATTGAAGTAGCGCCAACGTTCATTGATTTACCGATTCTAATATTAATTGAGACAGGATTCGGACAGTAGCTCGCTATAAACGAGTAAAGAGTCCCATCACCTGTGATAACAGTCAGATTGGTCGTATCGAAAGATGCCATAGCGGCTTTGACTTGCAGGACGTTGTCAAAGCCAGCCGCCGTTTGCGCAAGGATTCCTCCATTCCCTCGGTCCACCGTTTTGATGTTGTATGGAAATACTAGGTGGGTAGTTTTGCTGGTGGTGATTTCAAGTGGAATTGCTTGTATAACGCTCGTTTCGACGCCTTGGCAAATGGCTATTCCGACAAAGCTCAGGCATAGCAGTAGCTGACTCAAAAGAAAATTTCTCATGATAGTTGAATCTTAGAATGAATAGAGACTAGATTGATTTGGCGTTGGCGTCTTTGAGAAGCACCTTATAGCCAGCCTTCACAGATACCTGGATCAGCTTTGTTTTTCGGCCGAGAAATGTCTTCGCAGCTTCGATTCCTGCACTTGCAGCTTGTGCGCCGAGAGAAGGGTCAATGATTGGAATGTTAATCCCTTGAATCGCACGGTCAGAGGATTGTTTACTAACATCGCGTGATAATGCGCCTGGAACGTAAATTCCTTCCATTCCATCCATGTCATAAACCGATAAGCTGACGGGATATAAAGAATTTCCAGACTTGACAGACTCAATATTCACGCGAAGCCTTTCCTGATTGAGACTGGCTTTACCGTAAAGGAAGCTTCCGGCGGGAATATGAATACCTGCTACAAAGATGTCTGTGGTTAGCCGGAATTTGATGGTCGCACCGGTAACGAGTGTTTGATTTTGATCAATAACCGCTTCTATCGCATTTTGCATTTGTATGGCACTTCTCTGATTTTCTAACGAATGGAAGCCGTTTGGCTGAGTTGACGTGCCATGTCTTAAACTGTCAGACAGTTCGCCCTGACCACCAAGGAGGGTGAAATGAACCTGATCAGTAACGGCGGTTACCGGAAAGACCTGCTTTCTATTTTCAAGCGATTGCTTTCGAGTCTGTTCAAGTTGCAGTTCCGGGTTTTGGATCTGCATAATCTTATCCAGCACTCCATTGAGCTCGGTCATTTCTGGATCGACCTCAGTGATTGGCTCGTCTTCCTTCCCAAGGCCAGCCATCATTTGTTCTAACTGCGCAAGACGCTCGTGATCTACATCCTCCTTTTGTGCCGTAGCTACTTTGGGCTTAGCGGGATCGTCAAAATCCGAATTGCTGGTTTTTGATAAAACCTTGTCGAGCTCTTCGAGCTTTTTGAACACTTCTTTGTCAGCCGGATCAGTATGTGTGCTCCGGCCCTTCGGAAAAAAACCTTAGCTTTAGCAGCGTTGGGTCGTCGATCCTGATTTTGAGGCTATCAGGTTTATCAATTTTAATCGTGACATTATTGTCTTCGTCTCTCGAAATCTTTATTGTGCTCTTGTCAACCCATTCACTCAAATTATGCAGTTCGGAGTAAAGTGTTGAAAACAGCGATGCCGATGGATCATATAAGAATCCACCCTCAAACACAAAATCACCAGTATATCGATACGTTGATCCTCTGCCGATGCCGTGGCCTACATTTAAACATGAATACAAAGTAACTTGACCTTTGTCCGTTTCTCCTAAAAAGACATCGACTCGTTCCGTCAATTTTGCGCTCACAATGTCGCGGCATCGAAGTGTAAGTACCGCTCCATCAAATGAATCAAACTTTAATACCCCATCAAATGCCTCAGACCCTCTAGTTGGCTTATTGTCAACATCAAAGTCTACTAGAAACCATTTCCCTTTATACTTCCTGGTGTTCGTCATTTCAACTTATAGAGTTTGGGGTTACCACATCTGTCTGATAGTCACTGTCTGAACAAATCGTTCACCACTGTAATTTAATAATTTCAATGACTAGAGGGCCTAAGTATTAAGTTCTAACCTCCCAAATTTTAGACTCTCTCATCCAAAATCCATCATCATTTTGGTATCTTATTACGTTTTTCCCAGCCTTCAATCTTGATTCCTTCGTGCCGAAGATAGTTGTATAATGTAGCTTTACTGCCGATTTTTAATTGCTTGCAAATCTGTTCCGTTGTGTACTTGTTACTTTGATACAGTGTAGCCGCTAAACTGGCCAGTACCTTCGACTTGCTAGTAAGACCCTTTGGCCTTCCACCTACCCGGCCCCTTGCACGAGCCGCTTCCATACCAGCCAATGTCCGTTCCATAAGAATTTCCCTCTCATTCTCTGCAAATACCGAACTAAGCATATACCATAGTCTACCCATTTTCGTAGAAGTATCAATCCCCTCAGAGATACTGCGGAAATCAACCCCCATCTCCTTCCATTCCACCATCAATTTGATCAGCTCATAAGTTGCTCTGCCAAGACGATCAATCCTCCAAACAACAATGACGTCGCCTTCGCGAAGCTCTGAAATCATCCTCGCATACTCAGGTCTCTCCTTGGATGCACCGGACACCTTCTCATGAAAGATCTTCTCACACCCGGCCTTTCGTAGGGCATCAAATTGGAGGTCCTGATTCTGTTCATTCTTCGAAACCCGTACGTAGCCAAAAATCATCTTAAATTACATTTTAACCCCTATGCCCGCAATATACTGTAATTTGATTTCATGTACCACTAAATTGAACTCATTTGCAACTGTTTCTTGGACAAAAACGGTCTCTTCTTGTACAGTGACTGCAGTACAGAAAAACGACCGAATGATTTGACTCATCAATGACATAGATAAAATCTATGTCATTGATGAGATGCTCGCGGGTATTTCCGCGATTTCCAACGATTGTGTGGCCAATTATGTCTAAGAAATATCTATTACACCAATTGCACCATGGGTACTCAAATTTCCATCGTCCGTCTCATATCGTTCTTAGCAATGTCACTATCTGGTTGCAAGGACGAGCAGCCCCAGGGAGGCGTGAATTGTACAGAAGAATTTCGGTCAACGACTCTTTACGTGCCGGGAGCTCCGTTGACAGAGTCGTTCACAATTCGGTTGTCAAATTCAGATACGATTCGCATCAAAGGAAATGCCGATTTCCGACAAGGATACTACGTCGTCCTGGATGACAACTACCAGACCAAGCTAAAAAATCAACAAGATAATTTTCGGTTTATCGGCAAACGCGGCAATGAAGTTGTCGTCCAGGAAAACTATGTTTTCAAAGCTGATCAATGCCACATAACCAAGATTAGTGGTAAGACCTCGCTTTAATGAACCTTAGTGATTCTCTCCAAACAGCTACATTTTCAACCCGATCGCAAATATGATAGCCCGATTCACATTGATTGTGATTGTCTGTCTTCTAAACGTTCAATGCAAAGACCCTGATAAACAGACGGGGCCATGCGACTGCCAAAGTAAGACAGTCAAGAAAGAAATGAAAAACATAGAAGCCGTTGTGGTTTATCGTATCGGGAACCAGCCTCCTGGCGGTAATCAAAGCCCTGATCAATACATATTAAGTATTGAACCAAAGGATTTTGATAGAGCGTCATACAGTATTGGTGAGAATTTATTAGTTCCTTGCTGGGATTCACTGTCTGTACCAGTTGATTTCAGGAAACCAGGTTTAAGGGTAACAGTGTCTTATAAGCGTAAGGAATGTTATGGTGCCCTAACCTCACCAGACATGCACGGAGCCTATGGTTACTATATTGATTTGACTACGATTCAGTTGAAAGCTCCGTAAATAATATTGCCGTTATCGCAAAACGCTAGTAGGACATTTCGGTATGTAGGCAAATTCAGTAGGCTTCATTCCAGACGGTTCACATATCAATTTTTCAGTTTCCTACCGATCACAAAGTGACTCGCCAACAAGCAGCCGGTACAGAAAAACCACCGGACTAATTTTATTAAGTCATCCATAACCGAAAGTCATCACACATATATAATGTGTAAATTGCCTCAAATAATGTTTACCAACAAACGTTCTTACATGAGGCAGCTATAACTTACAAGCTGCTATCACAGAAAATGCCGCTCCAAATAACTCGGAACGGCATTCTGATTCGAGCTAGATAGATATACGATCCAGTTCAAACCTATTCAGGAAATACGATCCAGAATACTCCGAATCAATATTTAACTACTTGTCCACATGCCATAATTAGGCAAGAAAATTCAAATAGTAAAAGAGTCGATATGATTTGGGAGACAGGCCGGAAACAATGACAAGTATCAATTCCACCCACCTCCCAGCGACCTGTACAGCCCCACCACCGCATTCAGCTGCCGGGTTTTAATGGTCGCCAGTTGCAGCTCGCTTTGTAACAGGTTGCCTTGCGCCGTGATCACTTCCAGGTAGCTGGCCATACCGCGGTTGAACAGCAGGTTCGCATTGCGGGAAGCAGTCTCCAAAACGCGGGTTCTTTCGGAGGCTGTGTGGTATTGCACTTTCAGCTTTTCCACTTTGGTCAGTTCGTCCGACACTTCGCCCACCGCTTGGAGAACCGATTGCCGGAATGCGATAACTGTTTTTTCGCGCTCTATTTTGGCTATTTGGAGGTTCGCTTTTAATTGTCCCCGCTGAAAAACGGGCTGGGTAATGCCGCCCGCGACCAGCCCGAAAAGCGATGCGGGGATATTGAACCAGTTGCTGCCTTTCAATGCATTGATGCCACCGCCGGCTGTGATTACCAATGAAGGATAAAAACTCGCCTGCGCCTCACCTACTTTGGCATTAGTCACATTCAAAGCCAGTTCGGCACTTTTGATATCGGGCCGGCGGCTGAGCAATGTGGATGGAAAACCGGTATGCAGCTCTTCCGGGATCACCATTTCTTCCAAACGGCTCTTCCGGTTGATCGCCTGCGGCGTAGTCCCAATCAGCACATTTAATGCATTTTCCAGCAAAATAATCTGCTCTTCCAGCTGCGGGATAAGCTGGGAAGCATTGAGCCGCTGCGCTTCGGCTTGCTGGACCGCCAGTGAAGTGACCTGTCCTGCCGTCGATTGCAATTGAATAATGTGCAGCGTGCTGTCGCTGAGCATCAAATTCTTCCGGGCAATCTCCAATTGGGCATCCAGCATTAGAAGATTGTAGTAACCCTGTGCGACTTGTGCCACCAAACGCGTTTGTACCGCTTTGCGCGCTTCCTCGGTTTGCAGGAACCCTGCCAACGCGGCGGCTTTCCGGCTGCGGATTTTACCCCAAATGTCAGCTTCCCACACGGCGGTCAGGGAGGTGCTGTAATCCTCAATGTGCGAAGTACTCAGGAATTGGTTCAGGGTAAAACCGTTCAAACTATTGTCGGACGGCCGGCTGGTATTGGCGGACACCTGCAATTTCAGCTCCGGGAGATAGCCTTGTTTAGCCTGTTTTAACAGTACTTCGGCAGCATCAATGTGCTGTAACGCCATTTGCATATCATAGTTTTTGATCAACGCGGTATCGATCAGTTCCAGCAGCGCGGGGTCGTTGATAAAACTCCTGAGCGGAATTTCGCCGATGTTCGCAGAATCACCCGGCGCTGTGCTTCTGAATGCCTCCGGTACCACATCGGGTAGCGGCACGTTTTTCGAAACCTTGCATCCCGCCCATGTCAGGGCCACGAGCAGGATGAGGGCTAAATTAAACTGTTTCATAAATTTCTTGATTTACAGGCCCTTCGTCGTCACGAACTGCCTCGTTGGAATCTTTGGATAATCTCTCCTGCAAGGCGCGGAAAATCACAAACAGCACTGGAATGATGAACAAGCCCAGCACCACCCCGGAGATCATGCCACCCGCGGCGCCGATACTGATCGAATGGTTGCCCTGCGCTGATGGACCTGTAGCGCTCATCATCGGGATCAGGCCCACCACAAAGGCCAGTGAGGTCATAATGATGGGGCGGAGCCGTAACTTGGCCGCCTCGATGGCCGCTGCTACCAGCGATAAACCCGCCCTCCTGCGCTGGACGGCGAATTCCACGATCAGGATCGCATTCTTCGCAAGCAGGCCGATGAGCATTACCAGCGCTACCTGCACATAAATGCTGTTGGCGATGCCGGTTAAGCCAATGGCTACAAATACGCCGAAGATTCCCGCGGGGATCGAAAGCATTACCGCCAATGGCAGAATATAGCTTTCATACTGTGCCGCCAGCAGGAAATAGACGAACACCATGCAAAGAATGAAAACGACGGTGGATTGTCCTCCAGATGCGATTTCTTCCCGCGTTTGGCCCGAAAATTCGTAGGTATAACCGGCAGGCAGCTGCTTTTCCGCCACTTCCTCCACCGCCTTGATGGCAGCACCGGAGCTGAAACCGGCTTTCGGAATCGCATTGACCGAAATGGAGTTGAACATATTGTACCGTGAAACCGTCTCCGAGCCGTAGATCCTGCTCAGTTTTACCAGGGTATTGATCGGCACCATTTCGCCGGTTTTGCTCTTCACAAACACCCTGTCGATGGCCGACGGATCGGCGCGGTCCTGCACATCGGCCTGCACCACCACACGGTAGTACTTACCAAAACGGTTAAAATCCGATGCCTGCGCGCTGCCGAAATAGGCCTGCATCGTTTCCAGAATGTCTTTGACGCTTACGCCAAGCTGGTCGGCTTTGTCGTCGTCGATGTCCAGTTGCAGCTGCGGGTAATCGGCTTTAAAGCTCGTGAATGCGGCCGCAATTTCCGGGCGCTTCGAAAGCTCGGCGATGAACTGCTGCGATATGTTGCTGAACTTGTCGAGCTTACCTCCGGTTTTGTCTTGCAACACCAAATCCAATGCTTCCACATTACTAAACCCGGGAACAGTAGGAAAGCTGAACACGAAGAAGCTTGCCCCAGTAATACCGCCCAGTTTGCTGCGCACATTGTCCATCACCGCATCGAGGTTTTTAATATCGCCGCGCTCCTTATTCGGTTTTAATAATGCATAAATAATGCCTTTGTTTGGGCTCATGGAGTTGGTAAGCACGTCGAAACCGGAAATGGCCGTCACAAATCGCGTGGCGTCCAGGCCCTTCACGGTCGTTTCAGCCTGACTCATGACATTTTGTGTCACATCCAGTGTCGTTCCCGAAGGCGTATTTACGGCGATCGCGATGAATCCCTGATCTTCCGTGGGTATGAATGCAGAAGGGGTAGATTTGACCATTAGTACCGTCCCCACGGCGACTAACGCGAGACCACCCATGCTCAGCCATTTGTGGCGGATCAGCAATTTCAACCCGCCCACATAACGGTCGGTTAACGCATTGAAACCGCTGTTGAACCCGACGAAGAATTTTTCCTTAAATCCTTTTTTCACTCCTGTTTCTTCGCTGGAGCCGGGCGCATTTTCGTGCATCTCTTTCAAGAACAATGCCGCCAATGCAGGGCTGAGCGTAAGCGCATTAATCGCCGAAATCACAATTGCTATGGCCATTGTAAATGCAAATTGCCGGTAGAAAAGCCCGGTAGAGCCTTCCATCGAACCCACGGGCACGAACACCGCGGCCATGACCAGCGTAATGGAAATAATGGCACCTGAAATTTCATGCATCGCCTCATGGGTAGCCGCTTTGGGCCCCAGATGCTTGTGCTCCATCTTGGCATGCACCGCCTCCACTACCACGATCGCATCGTCCACCACAATACCGATTGCCAGGATTAATGCAAAAAGTGTGAGCAGGTTAATAGAAAAGCCAAAGAGCTGCATAAAGAAGAAAGTACCCAAGATAGCCACCGGAACGGCAATGGCGGGAATCAATGTCGAGCGGAAATCTTGCAGGAACAAAAACACGACGATAAACACCAGTATAAATGCCTCGATAAGCGTGTGCTCCACCTGCGCGATGGACTCGTCCAATGCCACCTTGGTACTGAAAAATATTTCATGCTTAATGCCCGCCGGAAATGCTTTCGACGCTTTTTCCATCGCTTTGCGGACTGCTATCTGCGTCTCGTTCGAGTTAGCACCGGATAGTTGCAGGATACCGATTACTACCCCCTTCTTACCGCTCAGTCGGGTGGAGCTGTTGTAGGAAAATGCCCCCAGCTCCACCCTGGCCACATCTTTCAAGCGAAGTACCGAGCCATCCGCATTCGAGCGGATCGCGATGTTCTCGTACTCATCGGGCTTGGTTAGTTTACCCTTATATTTTATCACATACTCAAAAACCTCTTTGCTGTGTTGGCCGAATTTCCCCGGCGCAGCTTCGAGGCTTTTGTCCTGAATGGCTTTCATCACTTCGGCGGTGGTGACCTGGTAGTTGCTCATTTGAGTCGGGTTAAGCCAAACGCGCATCGAGTAGTCTTTTTGCCCACCGTACAAGCTCGCCAAACCAACGCCTGGAATGCGTTTCAACTCGGGTAAAATGTTGATTTCGGCGTAGTTTGCAACAAATGTCGCGTCGTAGCGGGCCTCGTCTTCGGTGAAAAGGCCGATGCCCATCATGAAGGTCACGTGCTGTTTGGACGTGGTAATACCCTGCTGCACTACCTCTGCAGGCAGATGGCTCACCGCCTGCGACACCCGGTTCTGCACGTTGATCGCCGCCTGGTCGGGGTCGGTACCGAGTTTGAAATAAACCGAAATGGACAGCGTCCCATCATTACTGGCGGTGGAACTCATGTAGGTCATATTTTCGACCCCGTTAATGGATTCCTCCAGCGAAGGCGCCACAGCACGCAGCACGGTTTCCGCATTAGCACCCGGGTATAACGCGTTCACCATCACCGAAGGCGGCGCAATGTCGGGAAATTGTTGTACAGGCAGTTTGATCAGGCTGATTACCCCGAGGATCACAAGTATGATCGAGATCACGGTGGCCAATACAGGCCTTTGAATGAATATCTTGAACATGGCGGTAATTCTTAATTTTTACTGACTAACTCGGCGGGCTGGTCGGCCATGATTTGCGGCTTGATCACCTGCCCGTCCTGCAACCGGTCGAATCCGCTCAGCACGATCTGATCGCCCGGTTTCACGCCTTCGTTGATCAAGTAGTAGGCACCGCTTTTGCCGATCACAGTAATGGGCGTTTTTGTTACTTTGTTTTGATTATTTAATGCAAAAACAAAAACCTTGTCCTGCATCTCGACCGTCGCCGATTGCGGTACCAGCACCGCGTCGCTATGCTGCAAACCGAGCCGGATTTTGCCCGTATTACCCGATCGGAGCACGGAATTGGCGTTCGGAAAACTGGCCCGCAATGTGATAGCACCGGTATTTTTATCAAACTGCCCGTCGATCATGTCAATTTTCCCTTTGAATGGATAGGGAGCATGATCAGACAGCAGCAACTCCACGGCAGGCAGGTTCTTGATCCGCTCCGCAGGCGTTTTGCCGGGGTAGTGAGTGTTGAATGCATTGAAATCATTCTCGGCCAGGGCGAAGTACACTCGCACTTCGTGGATGTCCGACAGCTGCGTCAAGGCCGTCTGGTCGCCGGGGGAAACCAGACTTCCCTCCTTTTTAGGAATTCGGCCAATGTAGCCGCTCACCTTCGCGCGAACATTGGTATAACTTAAATTAATCTCCGCCGACGCCATACTGGCCCGTGCCTGCTCGGCATTGGCCTGGGCGATCTGGTAAGCCGTCTTCGCCGTTTTCAGCTGAAAATCCGACACAACCTTGTTTTCAACGAGCGGCGTCAGCTTTTCTACTTCCAGCTGGGCATTCAGCACCGCCGCCTCGGCGGCACGCAGGTTGGCTTTGGCGTTGTTTAATGCTTCTTTAAAAGGCTGCGGATCGATCTGAAACAATGTCTGTCCGGCTGAAACATAAGCGCCTTCGTCCACCAATGCATTCTGCAAATAGCCCCTCACCTGCGGTCGAACATCAATGTCGGCCGCTCCCTCGATAGACGCCGGATATTCAACGAATGTCGTGGCCGAACTTCCTTGAATCAGACCTACCGGCAAAACCGGTGGCGGCGCGGCAGCAGTGGGCTTATCCGCAGCCGACTGGCAGGCCAACATAAAAGCCGTCATGGATAAAACTGCAATGAGGTACAAAACCTGGTTCATGCGCATCCTGGTCATGCCAGGCGCATTTAATGTGATTGTATTCATAAGATTGGTATTTAAGATTTCATTAGTTGTGGTCAATAGCTGCATTCACAGCGAGCCGGGCAGCACGAAGCTGGGCCAGCCCTGCAAATGGTTTATAAAGCGCTCGCTCAATCCGCCCCGGCGCAGGTAACCGGCCGTTACGGGCAGCGTGGGGCTTTCGTACCGCGGGTCAGCCATTACCTGCAAGGGGAAGTCGCGCGTGAGAATGCCGGCCCGGGCGATCAGCACAAAATCGCAGCCTTCGTCGAGCAGCTGTACGGCCCGGTGCGCGCTCATGATTTTCCCGGCGGCGCCCACCCGTACGCCCTTGCGCGGGAGGCTGGTAAATACGCTGAGCATGGTCTTGCCCCGGAATGTGCCTTCCCGTACCATCTGGGCCGAATCCCATAATGCCAGATCCAGGTAATCAATCAGTTTACGCTCCAAGATCTCGGCGGTGAGCTCGCGCAGCTCATCCAGCTGCAACCCATACCGCTCGATCGACAATCGCCAGCCAATCTGGAAATCAGGACTGCAGGCGCGCCGGATGCCTTCGATCACCTCTATCGTCAGCCGCGCCCGGTTTTCCATACTGCCGCCATAGCGATCGCGGGCGGTCGTTCAACTCGGGAGAGAGAAATTCTGAAAGTATCCATCCAAAGGCGCCATGTACGGCCACCCCATCGAAACCAGCCATTTGTGCACGTTTAGCGGCAGTTATGAATGAATCGCGGATTCGCTCCACCACTTCGGTAGAGATCGCGCGCACGCCTGGTACGGTGTAGCTCGAAGCGGGTGCCGGTATGCCACCCAAAATCGGATTGGCGCGGTGCCCGGCATGATGCAGCTGTACGGCCGACAGCCCTCCACCGTCCCGGATCGAGGTTGCGATCCGCGTAAGGCCGGGCAAATGCGCATCGCTGTGAATGCCTAGCTGACGTACGAAAGCGATGCCTCCGGCTTCCACCGTGGTCGCACAGGTCTGGATTAATGCGTAGCCACCTTGCGCCAGCTGCTCCATCCATTGATGGTCATACTCGGAAGCCGTGCCGTCGTAGCCACTTTGCTGGTTGGTCAGCGGCGCCAGCATGAAACGGTTGCGCATAGGCGGACCATGCAGCAAAGTGAGCGGCTGAAAAAGATCAGAAACAGACATTTTGCTTAAAATTAAATTGAAATGATAGTGACGATAAACATTATACGCTGCGTATTTCCGGCGCATCTCCATGAAGGATCATCAGGAGTTCACTGATCATCTTGGCAGTGGCTCCCCAAACGGGATGACCTTGCACATCGTAATGCGGCGTAGAAACGTAGTCGCCGGGAATCTCGATTTCGCTGGCGCCCACGATCTTCGGATCGAGAAAATGATCCAACTTCACTTCCATTATGGCCTCCACTTCCCGGCTGTCGGGCATAAAATCGGGACGGTACGGAATGCAGCCCACGACGGGCAGGACCAGGAAATTGCTCGGCGCAATGTAGATTTCCGTCAGCGTGCCCAGGATTTTGACCACATTTGGTTTTAATCCTATCTCTTCCTTTGCCTCGCGCAATGCCGTATGGATCAAATCTTCATCCGTAGGCTCATTCCGACCGCCCGGGAATGCAACCTGCCCGGAATGCATGCCGTCGTATGCAGGCCGCAGAATCAACGGCAGGTAGACTTCCTCCCGGAATGGATATAACAGGATCAATACTGCGCTTTTTCGGGTAGCGGAATCCGGCATTACGCCCAGATACCCTGCCGACAATGCTTCCATGATGCGATGAGCAGCTTCACCAGGCAGCGGTTTTTTCAGGTTTTCGCTGAGCCCGAGGATGAATGAAGAAAACGATTTCATCACTTCCGGCTGCTAGTACCGCAGGAATCGTCCGTGCACGAATGCCCCTGGCCGGACACGGGGGAAGCCATTTTCCTGAACAGTCCATCGATGATAATTTTCATATTCTCATACGACTGAAACCCGCGGGTAACTACTTTTACCGACGCATTTTCAAGCGTAAGTAGCGTGGGGAAGCCCTGCACGCCCAGCTGCCGGCTGAAATCAAAGCCCTGAATGGTGCGACGTTTCATTTCCTCAGAATGAAAAGTTTCAAGAAAAACCTGCTTCTCGATGCCCAGCTCCGCTGCTATTTCTGCCAGCACCTGGCCATTGGTAATGTCCTTACCCTTCACATAAAACGAAGTTTGCATTAGACTCAGGAACTCGAAATCCCAATCGGGCAACAGCTTTTGTACAACCGCCAGCGCCCTGCTGGACGGCTCGGTATCATAGTGGAATGTGTCGGAAACGAACTTCATCGAATGATCGAACGGCTGGCCACTGCGGGCCGTGACATTCCGCCAATGGTATTCGAGAAAATCGCGGTACTCGTTTGTCACCGTTTGTCGGCTGCCGGGTGAAAATCCGCCGGAGACAATTTGCAGGTCAATGTCCGGGTAATTTTCTTTCAGTTTTTTCAAAACCGGACTAAATCCGTAACACCACGAACACATCGGGTCCGTGAAATAGAACATTTTCATAACGCATCTTACTGATTGTTTGATGAAACAAAATTAACCCCTTTCGGGGAGGGGCTATTTCACGAGAAGTTCAAAAAATGTCCTGTAAAGTTCAGGGTAAAAAAAGGTCAAAATCGCTGCTGTAACTGTTTGGGGGTTCTTCTGTATTTCTGTTTAAAGGAAGCAATAAAATGTGCCGGCGTTTCAAAACCGACCTCGTATGCGATCTCGGTCACGTTCCTTTCGGAGCTTTGCAGCAACTCGTAAGCCGTTTCCAGCCTCCGCTGCATGATCCATTTGCCGGGGTTCATTTTGAAGGTATGTTGAAACTTGCGCTTGAATGTCGAAAGGCTGCAATTCGCCAGGGAGGCATATTGTTCGAGCGACATATTTTCCTTGTAGTGATTTTGCATTAACAGCACCAAGTCCGGCGACAAAAAGCTGTCGATGCTGCGGAGCTGCTTTTCGAGCAAATGGCCCTCCGGCGCGGAGATCAGGATCTGAAAAAGTTCGGTGATCTTGGCGGGCAGCAGGAACCGCTTCCGCTCTGGATCGGCATTACCGTTTATGCAGGCTTTGAGCTGCAACGTCAATGCGGCCGTCAGGTCGTCGGCCGGCAGTAATGCCACGCCGGGGATATTCTGCCCGGGTTCGTCGGGCTGTGCGATGCTGGTGCAGGCAAATATGTTCCCTGCCTGCGCACGCAGCCATTCGTCGGAAAAGAGAATGGTAATCTCATCATAGCCCACAGCCGGATCGGTCACTTTCTCGGCGATCAGGTAAGTCCCCTTTTTCATGCTAAATCCCGCCCCGGCAGTAACGGTGGTCGTGCATTCGCCGCTGGTTATCTCCTTTTGCCCGTTAATGACAATGCTGATCATGTTCATATGCACATTCGTAAGGGTCGCGGGAATGTCCTCGAAATGCGTGTGGTGCATCAAATGAATCTCGTCGTCCCACGACAGAACGGCGGGTGTCTCTTTAATGATGACGCTGCAATGGCGGGTATGGGTCACGGTATTACACAACTGGTTAAGCCAACAACTTTACCAAACGGTCGGGATAATGGGAAAGTTCCTTTAAAAATTTCTTCCCATCATGATGAACTAATTATATTTACCGATCGTTCGGTATTTATAAATGATAGAAAAATGGCCTACGCAAAAGTTGAACACGATGTCGTAATCGACAAACTGATGGAAGTCTTTCGTTCCTCGGGCTACGACGGTTCGAGTATGGCTGTACTGGCGGAAGCGACGCAATTGAAGAAGGCCAGTCTGTACCACCGGTTTCCGCAGGGAAAAGAGGAAATGGCCCACGCGGTGCTGGACTACGTTGCTCACTGGGCCAAAAACAGGATTGCCGATGTGCTGGTTTCTGATAGTAAACGGGAGGATCGACTGGATACTGCATTGAAAGCTATCGACGAGCTTTACGACGCCGGCCGGCTCGACTGCATTCTCCGCGCATTGTCCCACGGCTCGGCGGCTAATCTTTTCCAGAATGAGATTGGTGCCATTTTTGAAACGTTGATCCGTTCTTTCAGGAATCTGGCAACGGATTTCGGTCATAGCGAGCAGCAGGCCGATCAGCTTGCTAACGAACTGATAGTGAAAATCCAGGGAACACTGATCCTGCAACGCTCGCTG
>NZ_FNYL01000028.1 GCF_900109045.1 Dyadobacter sp. SG02 | reverse complement strand
ATAAGGGTCGTTGTAGACTACGACGTTGATAGGCTGCAGGTATACGTGTCGAAATACACTCAGCTGAGCAGTACTAATTACCCAACAGCTTGCACATTTAATCTTTATCCTTCATCTCTTCTACTTCCAATATGACATGAAAGTCAACGACCGAATGTGACAATGACCGAATGACCGAATAAAGTATTATTCAATCATTCAAAATTCAATCATTCAATCATTGATAACTCAAAGAGCTTGTTGGTGACTATTGGCCGGGTGTTCACCTCTTCCCATCCCGAACAGAGAAGTTAAGCCCCGGACCGCCGATGATACTTGGTTCAAACCTGGTAAAGTAGGTAGTCGCCACAATTATTAAACAATAAAAGCCTCCCTCAAAGGAGGCTTTTTTGCGTTTACTGACACTGTGGCAGCATTTTAAATAGGACTAAACCAAGTTGCCCCTTCGATTTAGACGTTTCTCCAACATAAACTTTTGCAAAATCTTGCAGAAATATTTTGCAAAACACTGCAGCAATTATTCTTTTTTCTATATTTGTGACCGTAACGGCCGCAAGGCAATAATCAACTATGAAATTATTCAATACTATTTGGTGGTGGCGTACTTATCCTTCCAAGATGGACAAGTAAGGCTATTGCATGGTATAGAATCAAAATATACATTCAAACGGCTCGCTGTTCATCTGACAGCGGGCCGTTTTTTTATACACTTTACATTACTATTTGCAAATGAAAACCCTGGAAAAGACTTATCAGATCACCACACGTCACAAGAAGCTGCTGGCTGATACATTGACGCCGGTTTCGATCTATTTGAAGCTCCGAGACCGTTTCGTGAATACGATCCTCCTTGAAAGCTCCGATTATCACGGCAACGAAAACTCCTTCACATACATCTGCTGCGATCCGATCGCTTCATTCAAACTCAACAACAGCACGGTAACGCAGAAGTTTCCGGATGGTTCGGAAGCCAATTTCGAGCTTGCTAACCGTAAAGACGCCGTTCAGGAGTTGTACGGGTTTGCTCAGAGCTTTAAATCCGAGAAAAGTAAGTTTCCCTTTATCACAAATGGCCTCTTCGGGCATATGACTTACGATGCGGTCACCTACTTTGAAGACATCGAAATACAGCCGACGAATCCCGAAACGGAAATAGACCAGATCTTCTACCAGGTTTACAGATACGTTATCGCCATCAACCACTTCAAAAACGAACTTTACATTTTTGAACACCAGTACGGCGAGACAACAGAAGAGGGCGGTAGCGGTATCGACCAGATCGAAGTCCTGATCAAGAACCGGAACTTCCCTCAGTACGCTTTCCATGTTACGGCAGAAGAAACGTCCAACGTTACCGACGATGAAATGCGAAAAGTGATCCAGAAAGGCATCGATCACTGCCTCCGCGGGGATGTGTTCCAGATCGTTCCTTCACGTCGTTTCAGCCGCAAATTTCAGGGCGACGAATTCAATGTTTACCGCGCATTGCGATCTATCAATCCCTCGCCTTACCTCTTCTATTTCGACTACGGCAATTACAAGATCTTCGGATCATCTCCTGAAAAACAGATATTCATCAAAAACGGCCAGGCCGAAATCCACCCGATTGCAGGCACATTCCGCCGTACGGGAGATGACCAGGCGGACGCAGAAGCTGCACAAGCCCTCCTTAACGACCCCAAAGAGACCGCTGAGCACGTGATGTTGGTGGATCTGGCACGAAATGACCTGAGCCGCAGCTGCGACGCCGTAAAAGTCACGAATTACAAGGAAGTGCAATACTATTCGCATGTGATCCATCTCGTTTCAAAAGTGGTGGGCAAGATGAACAAGGATGTAAACCCGCTGCAACTCGTGGCCGACACCTTCCCGGCAGGCACGCTCTCGGGTGCGCCCAAGCATAATGCGATGAAACTGATCGACCAAATGGAGACCAGCAACCGCAGCATTTACGGCGGTGCCATCGGTTTTATGGATTTCAATGGCGATTTCAATCATGCGATTGCGATCCGGACGTTCCTGGCCAAGGATAATACGCTTTTCTTCCGCGCGGGAATGGGTGTAGTGGCCAAATCGAATGTGGAAAGCGAATTGCAGGAAATTAACAGCAAACTGGCCGCATTGCGCCAGGCCATCAAGGTAGCAGAAGAACTCTAAAAACGATTTGAAATCACCGTCCAAATGAAAATATTAGTTCTCGACAATTACGATTCTTTCACCTACAACCTCGTGTACATCCTCCGCGAGCTGAACGACCAGGTGGACATTTACCGGAACGATAAAATTGCGCTGGAAGACGTCGGAAATTACGACAAGATCCTTCTTTCACCCGGGCCGGGTATCCCTTCGGAAGCCGGCATTATGCACGAAGTAATCCGCGAATACGGTGCGTCCAAAAGCATTCTCGGCATTTGCCTCGGGCATCAGGGAATAGGAGAGGTGTACGGCGCCGAATTGGAAAATATGACCGACGTATTGCACGGCATTGCCGACACGGCCATCGTTACCGACACCAGCGACCGCATTTTCAAGGGTCTGCCGTCCCAGATCAAAGTTGGCCGGTACCATTCGTGGACGGTCATTCCGGAGACGTTTACAGACGATCTCACCATCACCGCCGTCGACGAAAAAGGCAGGGTAATGGGGCTTTCGCACAAAAAATATGATGTGAAAGGGCTCCAATTTCACCCCGAATCGGTTTTGACGGAACATGGTAAAGAAATGCTGCAAAACTGGTTGCAGATCTGACCCCGCATTGAAATAACACTACCTACCCTACGATATTAGCAGCTATTGTAAACCAATCATGAAGCACATTCTTAACCATCTTTTTGAATATAAAGTCCTTGACAAGACGCAAGCCAAAGACGTTTTAATGGGCATTGGGACCGGCAAGTATTCCAATTCAGAAATAGCCTCATTTTTAACAACTTATGCCATGAGAAGCATTACCGTGGAAGAGCTGGAAGGCTTCCGCGACGGTTTGCTCGAACTCTGTCTCTCTGTTGATTTGTCGGCTTACGATCCGATCGACGTCTGCGGGACCGGCGGCGATGGCAAGGACACATTCAATATCTCGACGCTTTCGTGTTTTGTGTTGGCGGGAGCTGGTCAAAGGGTGGCGAAGCATGGCAACCACGGCGTCTCGTCCATGTGCGGGTCATCGACCGTGCTGGAATACCTGGGTGCGAAGTTCACGAACGATAAGGATTACCTCGAACGGAAGATCGACCAGGCGGGTGTATGTTTTTTACATGCCCCTCTTTTCCACCCCGCTATGAAAAATGTGGCACCGGTGAGAAAGGAATTGGGCGTGAAAACTTTCTTCAATATGCTCGGTCCGATGGTGAATCCGGTATCGCCGAAAAAACAGCTTGTGGGCGTATTTAGTCTTGAATTAGCGCGTCTTTTTGCTTATCTTTACCAACAAACGGATAAGCAATTTCTGGTTCTTCACGCATTAGACGGATACGACGAAGTGTCATTGACAGGTGCTTTTAAAATTATTACCGCTCATTCCGAGCAAGTTCTTACCCCCTCTCATTTAGGGCTTCAAACTCTGCGCGCCGACGATTTATCCGGCGGCGAAACGGTCGAAGAATCAGCCCGGATTTTTATGAATGTTTTGAACGACACGGCAACGTCCTCGCAGAAGCAGGCGGTGCTGGCCAATGCGGCGATGGCGCTCTATTGTGCCAATCCGGCACTGTCGCTCACCGATGCCGTGGAAACCGCGCGCGAGTCGCTCGAAAGCAAGAAAGCATTGGCCGCTTTCAAAAAATTGATTGAAGAATAGTTAGCGAGGAAGCATTTCTCCCTTTTTATAATTGCAGTTACAGCATTTTAGATGAATATTTTAGAAAAAATTATCGCCCGAAAGCAGGAAGAAATCAGCGAATCGAAAAAGCAGCGGTCTATTTCCGATCTGGAAAAGGAGCCACTGTTCTCGCGCCCAACTACTTCGCTCGCCACGGCTTTAAGATCATCTACTTCACCCCGCATTATCTCGGAATTCAAACGGAAATCCCCTTCGAAAGGCATTATCAATGCTGATGTGCGTCCGGAAATCGTGACGAAGGACTATGTGAATGCAGGTGCCGTGGGCCTTTCCGTACTCACTGATATTGATTTTTTCGGCGGCTCGTTCGACGATTTCCTAGCAGCACGGGAAGCGAACCCGCAAATCCCCATGCTCCGGAAAGATTTCATGGTGGACGAATACCAGCTTTTCGAAGCGAAATCGATCGGTGCGGACGTGATCCTGCTCATCGCGGCATGCCTTACGCCTTCGGAAATCACTTATTTGAGCCGCAGAGCGCACGATCTTGGATTGGAAGTATTGTTGGAAGTCCATAATGCGGAAGAATTGGCTGTAAGTGTAGGCGAGCATATCGACATCGTCGGTGTCAACAACCGTAACCTGAAAACTTTCGAAACGTCGATCGAGACATCGATCGCATTGAGCGAACAGATTCCCGATGCATTTGTGAAGATTTCAGAAAGTGGTTTGAAAGATGCCGAAACCATTGTAAAGCTGTATCAACACGGCTACAAAGGCTTTTTGATCGGAGAAACCTTTATGAAAACTGTAAACCCCGGAGCCGCACTTGCAGGTTTGCAACAAAACTTAACTCAACATAGCAATTTAAATCCTCTGGTTCTATGAAAATTAAAGTTTGTGGATTGCGCCAGCAAGACAACATTGAGCAAGTTGTAGCTCTACAACCCAATTTTATAGGGTTTATTTTCTATGAGAAATCACCACGCTTTGTGGGTGAAGAACTGAATGAAGAATACATCCGCAGCATTCCCCAGAGCGTCAAAAAAGTAGGTGTGTTTGTGAATGCAAACCCCGGCCACATCCTGAACATGGTCAAAAAATACGACCTGCAATATGTGCAGCTGCACGGCAACGAAATGCCCGATATCTGCCGCAGCATCCGCCAGAAAGGGGTGAGCGTGATCAAGGCATTCTCGATCGACGAGAAATTCAACTTTGCGATGCTGAACAACTACAAATCGTTTTGCGACCTGTTTTTGTTCGATACCAAAGGCGAAAACCCCGGCGGCAACGGCACGGCTTTCGACTGGAAATTGCTGGGCAAATACGATAACGAAAAGCCTTTTCTCCTCAGCGGCGGCATCGGGCTTGACAATATCGAGGAGATCATCACCTTATCCCAGACACACCCCATTTACGGCATCGACGTCAATAGCAAGTTCGAAACCGAACCGGGCGTGAAGGACATCGCCAAGCTGGAAGAGTTGTTTAGTTTAGTTCGCGTAAAAGAACAAGAAGAAGCGGAAGCTTAATTTTTATGGAATCAATTGCAGAAAAGAAGTCGTATCAGGTAAATGACCGCGGTTATTATGGCACCTTCGGGGGCGCATTTATTCCTGAAATGCTGTACCCTAATGTGGAAGAACTGCGTGAGAACTACCTTCAAGTGCTCGCTGACCCTTCTTTTCAAAAGGAATTCAACGATTTACTACGCCATTACGTAGGCCGGCCCACGCCGCTTTACCGCGCCAACCGGCTTTCGGAAAAATACAAAACCAACATTTTCCTCAAAAGGGAAGACCTCTGCCACACCGGCGCGCACAAGGTGAACAACACCATCGGGCAGATCCTGATGGCGCAGCGCCTGGGCAAAAAACGCATCGTGGCCGAGACCGGTGCCGGACAGCACGGCGTAGCAACCGCTACCGTGTGCGCATTGATGAACCTGGAATGCATTGTGTACATGGGCGAGGTCGATATCGAGCGCCAGGCGCCTAATGTGGCGCGTATGAAGATGCTCGGCGCGGAAGTACGCCCGGCTACTTGCGGGTCGCGTACGCTGAAAGATGCCACCAACGATGCCATGCGGCATTGGATCAACAACCCGGTCGATACGCATTACATTATCGGCTCGGTGGTAGGCCCGCACCCTTATCCTGATATGGTAGCGCGGTTCCAGTCCGTTATTTCGGAAGAAATCCGTTATCAGCTCAAAGAGCATATCGGCAAAGAAACACCTGATTATGTAGTAGCTTGCGTAGGCGGCGGCAGCAATGCGGCAGGTACATTTTACCACTACCTCGACGAAGAAAGCGTGAAACTCGTGGCTGTGGAAGCGGCGGGATTGGGCCTTACTTCCGGCCATTCGGCTGCTACGACCGCATTAGGCAAGCCCGGCGTGCTTCACGGCAGCCGTACCATCCTGATGCAAACCGAAGACGGCCAGGTGGTGGAACCATTTTCTATCTCCGCGGGGTTGGATTACCCGGGCATCGGTCCTCAGCACGCATGGCTCTACGCCAGCGGCCGCGGAACATTCCTTTCGGCGACCGACGACGAGGCGGTGCGGGCTGCATTCGAGCTCACGCGCCTGGAAGGCATTATCCCCGCTTTGGAATCGTCGCACGCACTGGCCGTTTTGGGCCGTCTGGGCGCTTCGGAGAATGAAACGGTGGTACTGACCCTCTCGGGCCGCGGCGACAAGGATATGGGCACTTATATGAAATACATCGATTAATTCTCACCTCAATACAACATCACATGGCTACATTGACACTGCCAGAGGTTTTCGATCTCCGATTGAAAATCCAGGAACTGGAAGCAAAGGTAAACTCAGGTGAACTGTCGCTCTTCGAACGCTGCGATATGGAAGACGAGATCCTTGAAATGAAAGAAAAACTGGGCGAGTTCGATCGCCTGAAATTCAGCGACGAAGGCGAATGCCTCAACTGCTCAGCTTAGTTCAGGATCACTTAATCCATACCACCATATGCAGAGATTTAAACTCTTTTTGCTTGCTTCCATGGTCCTTTTCAGCACCATGTCGTTTGTTTCACATTCAAATCCACCTAAAAAAATGCTGCGCCACGTTGTTCTTTTCAAATTCAAGGATTCCTCAACGCCTGCGCAGATAAAAGAAGTGGAAGATGCTTTCCGCAAACTCCCTTCAAAGGTCAAAGAAGTGAAGGGATTTGAATGGGGTACCAACAACAGCCCCGAAGGATTGGCACAAGGTTTCACACACGTGTTTTTCGTGAGTTTCGACAGCGAAGCGGGACGTGAAGTGTATTTGCCGCATCCTGAGCACAAAGCATTTGTAAAAGTCCTGGAACCACACCTGGACAAAGTATTGGTTGTTGACTACTGGACACAAGAATGAACCGCATTGTAAGTCTATTTCAGAATTTTAATAAGAATGTCGCCGGCGAGTCAGGCGCAGGATTGCTGAACGTGTATTTCACGGCTGGTTTTCCCGAACTGAACGACACAACCCGCGTATTGAAGGCATTGCAGGATGGCGGCGCCGACCTGGTGGAGATAGGTATGCCCTATTCCGATCCTGTGGCCGACGGTGAGACCATCCAGCAAAGCAATGACCGCGCGCTGGAAAATGGTATGTCCGTGCGCATTCTCTTCGATCAGTTGCAGCATATGCGCGAGACGATCAACGTGCCGGTGCTGCTCATGGGTTATCTCAACCCGGTAGTGCAATTTGGTATCGAAGCGTTTTGTGCCAAATGCGCCGAAGTAGGCGTGGACGGTCTTATTCTTCCCGATATGCCGATGGATGTGTACCTGGATGAATACAAATCTATTTTCGACGCGCATGGTTTGCTGAATATCTTCCTGGTAACGCCGCAAACGTCGGAAGCGCGCATTCGCCAGATCGACGAAGTGAGCGAAGGTTTTATCTACACTGTTTCCTCCGCCAGCGTCACCGGTTCGAAATCCGGCGTGAGCGGCGATATGGAAGCATACTTCGAAAAACTGGATGCGATGAACCTCCGCAACCCGCGACTGATTGGTTTTGGTATCAAAGACCACGACACATTCGCGAAAGCTTCGAGTCACGCGGCCGGAGCGATCATCGGAAGCGCGTTCATCCGCGTGCTGCAACAGAGTACCGACCTTGAAAACGATATTAAAGCATTCGTGAGGGAGGTGAAAAACTCGTCCGAGGCAATTCCGGCATAATTTCGCCGCGGAGCGGCCGATTTGAATTTTCTTCAGGCATCAATTTTGTACAAACAATCCGCTCCCGGGTTGTTTGTTTTTTTATGTACTAATGCTGTCTATGAAAACCGCCATTTGCTTACTCATCGTCCTCATATGCAGCGTATATACGCCTGTATCCGCACAATTCAATTTCGACATCGAAGGCGGGCTGATATCAGGCACCAGTTATAATAAAGTACAAATTCCGAGCGGCACCGGTACGCGCGTGAATCTTCCAGAGCAGCTCGACCTGGATCGGAGTGCGTTTTATCGCATTCGTGCGAGTTACCGGATTGGTAACCGCCACAATATCTCCGCATTGTTTGCCCCGCTCACGCTTCACTACCGCGGGGCGCTTTCGCAGAACACCAATTTTAACAATAACAACTTCCTCCCCGGCCAGCCGGTCAATGTCGACTACCGGTTCAACTCGTACCGGCTTACCTACCGCTACGATTTTTTCGCGAATGGAAAGTGGAGGGTGGGGGCGGGGCTCACGGGCAAGATCCGCGACGCCGACATCCGGTTCAAGAGTGAGTATGCCGATACACATTACGATAACCTCGGCTTTGTACCACTCATTAATTTCTATGCTTCATGGAAACCAGCCTACCACTGGTCCTTCATCCTCGAAGGCGACGCACTCGCGGCGAAGCAGGGACGCGCGGAGGATATCTTCGGTGGCATTGCCTATAACTTCAATAATACGATAGCGGTGAAGCTCGGTTACCGCATGCTCGAAGGCGGGGCCGATAATGACAAGATCTACAATTTTAACTGGATCAACTATGCCTCGGTCGGCTTGTTGATTTCGCTCTGATGCCCAAACAAGGTGCGGGAGCCCGGCTCCTCTGCGCCTGACGCAGGGAGCGCAAGTGTGACGATGCCCGGATTTTTCGACATTTTCCGGGTAAATGCGGCAGTAATTCGCTATATTTCTTTGTTTTTTACGCGTGTGGACATTCGGTAATTTTTGCTTGCCGCACACGTTATAGAAACTTCACAGTTATACCTAGACCACTATGGCTCCTTTCACTACCTCAATGGAAGGCCTGTTGCTCCGCATTCAGGAATACCGTCAGAAATATTATCAGAACCAGTTACTCAAGGGTGCGATCTTTTCTATTGCCCTTTTGCTTACTGTCTTTTTGTTTTTCAACACAATCGAATATTTCGGGCGGTTCAGCTCGGTGGTGCGCGGGATGCTGTTTTTCGGCTTCCTCGCCGTACTGGTGTTTTCGTTCGTGCAATGGGTCGTGCAGCCGCTGATCCATTTGTACGGGTTAAGAAAACCGCTTTCCGACGAGCAGGCCGCATTACAGATCGGCCAGTATTTTCCTGAGGTAGGAGATAAGCTCGTGAATACATTGCAGCTGCGGAATCTCACGGGTATGCAATCGGATTTGATCGAGGCGAGTATCCGGCAGAAGTCCAGCCAGCTACTCATCGTCCGTTTTTCGGATGCCATTCGTTTTAATGAGAACAAAAAAAGGTTGAAATACGCCGTGTATCCGCTGGCGGCCATTGCGGTGATTTTGCTTTTTAATCCCTCCTTTTTCTCTTCCAGCTCCGAGCGCATTATCCATTTTCAGAAAAACTATACCTACGCACCATTCTCTTTCGAACTTCAAAACAAGAGCCTGAAAGCATTTCGGAATGAGGATTTTACATTAAAATTAAAGCTGCAGGGAGAAGCGTTGCCATCGGCTGTTTACCTAGTACAGAATGGTACCCGCTTCAAACTGACGCAGGAAAGCGCCAAAGATTTTTCCTACACGTTCAAAAACCTGCAACGTGACGTCGCATTCTCTTTCGACGCGGCTGGTTACGCTTCGGACGAATACCGCATTGTAGTAAACGAACGGCCGTCCCTGTTATCATTTGATGTGAACCTGCATTATCCTGCGTATCTGAACAAACCTTCCGAAGGGCTGAACAATGTAGGAAACCTCTCGGTACCGGAAGGCACGACCGTCGAATGGAATTTCAATACTTCTTCCACCAGGGCACTAGCCATCAAATTCGAGAACGATTCGGCATTGTACACGGCGAAAGAGCGTGATGGCGATCATTTTGAAATCCGCAGAACGGTGAGGAAATCGGCGCAATACCAGGTAAACCTGAAAAACGACCAGACGACCAATTCCGACAAAATAGGGTATTTCATCAATGTCATTCCCGACAAATACCCGGTGATGAACCTTGAAAATTTCCAGGATACCACATTATACAATTACCTCGTGCTGGGCGGATCGATCAGCGACGATTACGGGTTTTCACAGCTGAGAATGTTCTATTCTGTTAAAAGAGCTAATGAGGACAAACCCGCGGCACCGAAGAGCATTCCTATTCCATTTAACAAAACTGTCAATACCCAGAGCTTTTTCTTCCAGTGGTACGTAGACAGCCTCAAACTCGCGCCGGGCGACAAAATCGAGTATTATGCCCAGGTGTGGGATAACGACGGCGTAAATGGCGCGAAAAGCGCCCGTTCGCGCTCGATACAATTCACTGTTCCGTCCAAAGATCAGCTGGAAGCGGAAGTACGCAAATCGGAGCAGGAAACCGAGAACCAGATGCAGTCTGCGATGAAAAAAGCGCAGAGCCTGCAAAAGGATATTGAAAACCTCGACAATCGCCTCAAAAGCAACAAGGAACTCGATTTTAAAGAACAGAAACAAATTGAAGAAGTCCTTCGCAAGCGCGAGGAGCTGATGAAGGAATTGGAGGCTTTAAAGGACAAGCATCAGGACGCAAATGAAAAGGCCCGGCAGTTCAACCAGCAAAGCCCCGAGTTGCAGGCAAAAATAGAGCAGTTGCAGAAGCTGATGAATGACCTCATGGACGAGGATACCGAGAAGCTGTACAAAGAGCTCAAAAAGCTTTTGGAACAAAAACAGAGCGAGCGGATGTCGACCATGCTCGAAAAGCTTCGCAATAAAGAGAATAACCTCGAAAAAGAACTCGAAAGGACCATGAAGCTCTTCAAGCAAATGCAAATGGAGCAGAAAATGGAAAACCTGGCCGAAAAACTGAATGATCTGGCCGATAAAGAAGAGGACCTCGCGGAGAAATCGGATCAGAACGACAAGAACAAAAATTCTGAGGATAAGCAGGGCAAGAATGAAGACCTTAAAAAAGAGCAGGAAAAAATCCAGGACGATTTCAAAAAAGCCCAGGAAAACAGCAAGGAAATCGAAGAAATGAGCAAGGAGCTGGAACAGGAGCTCGATATGCAGAAGGAGGAGCAAA
This sequence comes from Dyadobacter sp. SG02, assembly GCF_900109045.1. Lineage (GTDB taxonomy): Bacteria > Bacteroidota > Bacteroidia > Cytophagales > Spirosomataceae > Dyadobacter. The sequence continues at coordinate 12,311 of NZ_FNYL01000028.1, read as the reverse complement.
AAAACGCTTCTGAGCAGATGGAACAGAGCAAGCAGCAGCTTGACAAGCAACAGAACCAGAAAGCGTCCCAGTCGCAAAAAAACGCGGCAAAGTCGATGAAGAAAATGGCGCAGTCGATGCAGGAGCAAATGGAGTCGGCAGAAATGGAGCAAATGCAGGAAAATCTCGATGCATTGCGCGACATTCTGGAAAACCTGATCACATTGTCCTTCGACCAGGAGACGTTGATGAAAGACTTTCGCGGCGTGAGCCTGCAAGACCCGCGTTTCGTGAAGCTCGGCCAGCAGCAATTGAAATTGAAAGACGACGCGAAGATCGTCGAAGACAGCCTGTACGCATTGGCCAGCCGCGTGGTACAGATCCAGTCGTTTATCACCCGCGAGCTGAATGATATGAAATCGTACATGAACGAGAGCGTGAAGAGCATCAAGGATCGGCAGATTAATGTCGCTACTTCGAAGCAGCAGTTCGCAATGACTTCCATGAACAATCTGGCATTAATGCTGAGCGACGTCTTCAACCAGATGCAGCAACAAATGGCCATGTCCATGCCGGGCTCGGGTAAGGACAAAAAGGGCAAGCAGAAAGGCCAGCAGCCGAGCGCCGGGCAAATGCAGGAACAACTGAACGGGCAAATGAAAAAGCTCGGGCAAGGCAAGGAAGGCCAGGGCAACCAGTCAGAACAGCTTGCCAGAATGGCGGCCCAGCAAGCCGCGATCCGCAAGATGATCCAGGAACTGATGGAGCAGCAGAAGGGGACCGAGCAGGGTAAGCAATTCGGTAAGGAGTTGCAGGACATCGCCGAGAAGATGGACGAGACTGAAACCGACCTCGTGAACAAGCGCGTGACACCAGAGCTTATCAAGCGCAACCAGGAAATTACCACGCGACTGCTGGAATCGGAGAAGGCGATGAAAGAGCAGGACGAGGACGAGCAACGCAAAGCACAAAGCGCGAAGCAACTTCCGAAACAGCCGCCTGCGGCATTTGAAAAATACATTCGCGAGAAAGAGAAGCAAACCGAACTGCTTCGCACCATACCGCCTACATTCTCACCATTCTACAAACGCGAGGTGGACACCTACTTCCGTAAATACCAGGCCAAGAACTGATCATACGCCCATTTTGTTGGGCTAGGGTAGGGGATAGCGTTAACTCTTTTTAACAGGGGGTTTTGAGACGCTATCCCTTGTTTTTCATGTTCTTAATGGTAGACTTCGTAAGTTTGTAAATTATTTACGATCAAATATTTAAATATCACGCACCGGGCGCCGCTTGTACGGGCAATGGTGCGTGGCTATAAAACATGGTAAGTTTCTTCTCGGAAGACATTGATTTTAAGGTTGTTAATCCGTTAAAAACAAAGAAATGGATTAAAAACGCCTCAATTTCAGAAGGTTATGAGTTATCTCAATTGAATTATGTATTCTGTTCGGACGAATACCTTCTCGAAATCAACAAGCAGTATCTCGACCACGATTATTTCACTGACATCATTACGTTTGACAACAGTGAGGAAGACAATCAATTGGAGGGGGATATTTACATTAGTGTAGACAGGGTACGTGAAAATGCAGCAACGTTCCACACCGATTTTGACACAGAAATGCGCCGTGTGCTTATTCACGGACTTCTCCACCTCACAGGGTACGAAGACTCAAGTGAAGCGCTTAAAACGGCCATGAGGGCTAAAGAAGATGAGTATCTTAGCCTGTTCTAGTTAAATTTCCACGTGGAACACTTTAATTAAAGTGGTTTAACAAGTGACTAATAATATGTTTCAGGAATATGATGTGATCGTGGTAGGCGCAGGCCATGCAGGATGCGAAGCCGCAGCTGCCGCAGCGACGATGGGTTCGTCGGTGCTGCTGATCACAATGAATATGCATACCATCGCACAGATGTCGTGCAACCCCGCCATGGGTGGCGTCGCGAAAGGACAGATCGTCCGGGAGATCGACGCGCTAGGCGGACAGTCGGGGATCGTCTCCGATAAAACGATGATCCAGTTCCGCATGCTGAACCTCTCCAAAGGACCGGCGATGTGGAGCCCGCGCTGCCAGAGCGATCGCGTAAGATTCGCTGAGGAATGGCGGTCCATTCTCGAGAACAATCCGAATGTCGACTTCTGGCAGGACACGGCGAAGAATATTATCGTCGAGGACGGCAAGGCATGTGGTGTGGTAACAAGTCTTGGAATTGAGATCCGCTCCAAGGCCGTCGTGCTGACGAATGGTACTTTCCTGAACGGACTCATCCATATTGGTGAAAAGAATTTCGGCGGAGGTCGTACAGGAGAAAAATCCGCGACCGGCTTGACCGAACAACTCGTGACACTGGGCTTCGAAGCCGGACGTATGAAAACCGGCACGCCCCCGCGCGTGGATGGCCGCTCCCTCGACTATTCGAAAATGGAAGAACAACCCGGTGACGAAAACCCGGCCAAGTTCTCCTACACCGATACCAAGCCGCTCGCCAAACAACGCAGCTGCTGGATCACCTACACCAATCAGGAAGTACACGATGTACTGAAAACCGGGTTCGAAAAATCGCCGATGTTTTCGGGTCGCATTAAGGGACTTGGTCCCCGGTACTGCCCATCGGTGGAGGATAAGATCAATCGCTTTGCAGATAAAGACCGTCATCAGATTTTCGTAGAACCCGAAGGCTGGGATACCGTGGAAGTTTATGTCAACGGCTTCTCGACTTCGCTACCAGAGGATGTTCAATACGCCGCGCTCCGGAAAATCCCTGGCTTTGAAAACGCCAAAATGTTCCGCCCAGGCTATGCGATCGAGTACGACTATTTTCCGCCGACACAGCTGAAATCTACGCTCGAAACTCACCTCGTGAAGAACCTCTTTTTCGCAGGGCAGATCAATGGTACGACCGGCTACGAAGAAGCCGCCTGTCAGGGATTGATGGCCGGCATCAATGCACACCGGAACGTGAATGATCTCGACCCATTCGTACTCAAAAGATCGGAAGCGTACATCGGCGTGCTCATCGACGACCTTATTAACAAGGGTACCGAAGAACCTTACCGGATGTTCACATCCCGCGCCGAATACCGCACATTGCTCCGCCAGGATAATGCCGATTTGAGACTCACTGAAAAGGGTTACGAGATCGGCCTAGCCAGCGATGAGAGGGTAGAAGCAGTCCGGAAAAAGAAACACGAAACGGAAGAGATCATCGGCAAACTGAATGCTACCAAACTTACACCCGATGAAATCAACGGTGCATTGGAGACAATAGGCACCGCACCGATCCGCGAGAAAATCGCCATCGCGCAACTGCTCAGAAGGCCGCAAATTTCCATCGACCAGCTACTCGAAGCAAGTCCGGTAGTGACCGAACTCCTTGCTGAATATGGCGTCGATTCCGTTCAACAGGCGGAGATCAATCTGAAATACGACAGCTACATCGAGAAAGAAATGCTGCTCGTGGAGAAAATGAATAAGCTGGAAAACCTCGCCATTATTGACAATTTCAATTATGATGTGGTCACTTCCTTGTCCTTTGAGGGGCGTGAAAAACTGAAAAGAACACGTCCTTCCACGATCGGCCAGGCGTCGCGCATCAGCGGTGTCAGCCCTTCGGATATATCTGTTTTAATGCTTTACATAGGCCGCTAATGTCTTTAGAAACGCTCGACAAATGCCCGGTATGCCAGCAATCCAGTTTCAGCAATTACCTGAATGTGGAGGATTATACCGTTTCGCACAAAGAATTCACGATCCAGCAATGCAATTCCTGCTACTTTCTATTCACCAATCCGCGCCCTTCCGAAGGCTCGATCGGCGCATATTATGAATCGCAGGACTATATTTCTCATCACGACGAAGCCAAAGATCTGATGAGCAAAGTGTACACTTCCGTTCGAAATCATACGATCGAAGAAAAGGTAAAGCTGATCAACAGCCTGGTTCAACCGAAAGGAACATTGCTCGATATCGGTTGCGGAACCGGCAATTTTTTAAGTGCAGTGAAACAGGATGGATGGGAAATCTCTGGTACCGAACCGGACTCGGGCGCGCGCGAAGTGGCTTCAAAAAGGGTAGGGGCAACACTGTTTGAAAGCGTTTTTGAAGACAGTCCCGGAGCGCAACAGTTCGATATTATCACGATGTGGCACGTACTGGAACACGTCCATAAACTGAACGAAACGATCGACTGGCTCCAGAACCATTTGAAACCAAATGGCCGGCTCATCATCGCGGTACCCAATCCGCAGTCGTATGACGCCGCCAAATATGGCCGTTTTTGGGCTGCCTACGACGCTCCGCGGCATTTGTATCATTTCACCCGCACCACCATGAGAAATCTTCTCCAAAGGCATGGATTGTCGGTAAAAAAGATACTTCCGATGTGGTTCGATTCCTTTTACGTAAGCATGCTCAGCACGAAATATAAAAGCAGCAAAACGAATCTGATCGATAGTGCGGTCACCGGTCTCCAATCCAATTTGAAAGGCCGCGCCGGCACCAATAAGGAACTCAATACTTCCAGCCTGATCTACATTATCTCGAAAAACTGACCAGTACTAACACATCAAACGGCCCTCAATACCCACTGTATTGGGGGCTTTTTAAATTCATCTGAAAATGCTTAGAACGATTGTATTTGCCATCCTCATACTGTTCTTCTTCGAACGCTGCGCACAGCAAGTCCCGCCTACCGGGGGAAAAAGGGATTCTATTCCCCCCACACTTCTGGAGAGTAATCCCATGAATAAAACCCTCAATTTTAAGGGAAAAAAAATCGAGCTATTCTTCGACGAATATGTCGTGGTCGACAATATTAACCAGAAGCTGGTGATCACGCCCGAGGCCGATAACCCCTACTCCTACAAGCAAAATGGCATGTCGGTATCGCTTTCGTTCAAAAACGAATTCAAGGACAGCACCACATTTACGCTGAATTTCGGCGACGCAATCAAGGATTATGCCGAAAAAAATCCGGCGAAAAACCTCAAAATTGTCTTCAGTACCGGTGGTTCTCTCGACTCCGGGCGCGTGTACGGGACACTGAAAGATATCCGCACCAACAAGCCTATTTTCGATGCGCTTGTGGGCCTGTACAACGTCAGCGACACACTCAATATCGCCAAACAAAAGCCCTATTACTTCTCCCGAACCGACAGCAGCGGCGTTTTTTCCATCGAAAATATTCAGACAAGACAATACAAATTGATCGCGATCGACGATAAAAACCGGAATATGCTTTACAATGCGAAGGATGAGCGGATGGGATTTCTCGGTAAAACAATTACCGCCGGCACCGATTCCGCGACGTATCACCTCAATATGTATCTCTCCGACAATACTCTATTGAAAGTTCAGCGCACGCTGCCGAAAGTGAATAACTATACCGTCGTATTCAGCAAGCCGATCGAGAACGTCGAAGTGACCTTCGTGAACAAGGATTCACTTCCCTACATGCTCGAACCGAACGGTACAAACCTCAAATTTTTCAATGTAGAATCGCATTCCGATACCACTTTGGTTAAGCTCAAAACTTTGGATTCTTTGGGAGTATCTGGTGAATTCGAACAAAAAATCGCATTTCAGGCGCAACGTGGCAAACAGCGCCAGCTCGACCCGATGTCGCTTACCACCATCCCGGAAGCAAATAAGCCGCTTACCAACACCTTCACCTACAAGATCATTCTGAACAAATCCATTCGCACGCTCGACGATCAGAAAATCGCATTAATCTCCGATAGTCTCACGCATGAGCCGCTGAGTGCATTCAAATACAGTTGGAATAAAAACCATAATATCCTCACGATCGATGCGAAATCTTTCGCCAAAGACACGGTGAAATGGGACATTCCGAAAGGATCGATTATCAGCGTAGAAGGCGACACGCTTCCAAAAACGTTGCTACGGCACACTATTTTGAAGGAAGAAGACTACGGCGTGATCCGCGGCCGCGTAACCAATGCGGACACTTCCGTGCATTTCATTCTCGACCTGGTCGACGAGCAGTTCAAAGTGATCGAAACACATTACCAATCGCCCTATACTTTCAAGAATATTCCTCAAGGAAAATATTTTTTACGCATCACAATCGACAAAAACCGGAACAGAAGGTGGGACACCGGCCAAATGGACAAGGAACTGCAGCCCGAACCGGTCTATTACATGCCTGATAAGATCCTTTTGAAGGCAAATTTCGAGTTGAACGACATCAATATCACGATTCCTGAAGAAAAATAACGACATTTTTGTCTACAGTCTGTGGATAACTATGTGTATAACGCCGAAATTTTGTTGGTAAGAGGGGTGAAAATGTGAACAACCTTGTGGATAACCCCTAATATGTGTGGATAAAAAAGTGGATTTCGTCCTGCAGTGGATAACCAGCAACCAAATCAGAGTTAACAGTACGTTGATACACTTTAGAAACTGTGGATAACAAAAGTAGTCAACTAAAGGCGTTTACCCACATTCCAATGTGTACAGAATATTTCCTAACTTGTATTTCAAGTACTTAAATGTTGATTTTCAAAATTCCTACAGTGGATAACTACACATACTTATCCACAAAATGTGAATAAGTATGTTAATCTACAGTGGATAAGGAGTTTATTCACAAATCCACAGGCACAATGAATGATAATAACTAAAGGAAAAAGTTTTTTTTATCTATTATGAAAAGGGTTACGAGCTGTTTGATGATAGGATTTCTGCTTTCCGGGGCGGCCGCGGCGTTCGGGCAGGGGGAGCGGGAGCTGGCCGAGGAATATTTCAAAAACGGGGATTGTCCGAAGGCGCTTAGTTATTACTCTTCATTCCTGAAGAGCTCATTTGAAAAAATCTCGCTTAAGAATTACACCAGCTGCATTGTGAAGAGCAAGGCCTGGGGCGATGGCGAGCAGTTCTTCAAAAAGCAGATCAAAGGAGATGCCAACAATGCCGCCTGGTATTACCTGAACTGGGGCATTATGCTTGAGAATCAAGGGAAGGCCACAGAGGCATCCAAAAAGTACGAACAGGTCATTACCGCATCCGGTGCGAGAACGGAGCTTAAACGCGATCTGGCGGAGGAATTCCGGGCGCAAAACCAGTCGGAATGGGCCAAGAATATCTTGCTCGAAGCGCGTGAGAGTGCGAAGCGCTACGACATATTTCAGCTCGAACTGGCAAGTGTCTACCGCGATCTGAACCAGCCGGAGAAGATGATCGACGAGCTGCTTTCTTATGGTATGCGTTACCAGAATACCGAGGTCGTTCAGAATATGCTTCAGGACTTTACAAAAGACGAAAAGGAGCAGGCCTTGCTGGAAAAAGTATTATATGACAAGATCCAGAAATTCCCTCAGGAAGGTTTTTACAACGAACTGCTGATCTGGTACCAGGTGCAGCGCAAGGATTTTTACAAAGCATTCATCCAGGAGCGCGCGCTCGACCGTCGTTTCAAACACAATGGCTCGCGGCTCTACAACCTCGGAATGCTGGCGTTGCAGAATAACGATTATACCAATGCCGGTACGATTTTTGACCATTTGGTGAAGGAATACCCGAAAGGTCAGCTTTATCCGGTGGCGCGCAGAATGGCCATTTTTGCTCGTGAGGAGCAGGTTAAAAATACCTATCCTATCAAACGAAGCGAGGTACAAAAGCTGCTGGGGCAATACCAGCAACTGGTGGACGAGCTGGGCGTGAATGTGCGTACGATCGAGGCGTTGCGTAACATGGCGATTCTGAATGCATTCTATATGGATGACTTCAAGAAAGCGATCGAGATATTGCAGACGGCTATCGAGGCCGGCAAAGCGGAGAAGAGTTTTGTAGATAAATGCAAGCTGGATCTTGGCGATATTTATCTGTTGCAAGGCGAGCCCTGGGAAGCTACGCTCGTGTATTCGCAAGTTGAGAAATCACAAAAAGACGACGTACTAGGTTACGAAGCTAAGCTGCGGAATGCAAAACTGCATTACTTCAAAGGAGAGTTCGAACTCGCCAAAGCGGTTCTCGATATTCTCAAAAAAGCAACAAGCCGCGAGATCGCCAACGATGCCAATGAGCTTTCCCTATTAATAATGGATAATACAGGGCTCGATAGTACCGAAGCAGCCATGAAGGCCTACTCTTCAGTAGAACTGCAACTGTTCCAGAACAAGAAGTTCGAGGCGATCGATACTTTGAAACAATTGTATAAGAAATATGAAGGCCACAGCCTGGCCGACGAGATTCTCTGGCTCACTGCGAAGACCTACATTAAACTCGACAGCAACCAGCAGGCAATGGCGGATTTGAAATTGTTGTATTCCAAATTTGGCCACGACCTGTACGGCGACGACGCGCTCTTCACGATGGCTAAGCTCTATCAGGAGAAACTCAACGACAAAGACCAAGCGATGAAGTTGTACCAGGAACTGATGGAAAAATATCCGGGCAGCATCTTCGTCGCCGAGTCGAGGAAGCGCTTCCGGATTTTGAGAGGTGATGTGATCAACTAGAGAAAATTTTGGCAGAGATAGAAAAAGGCCCCGGAGTTCATCACTTCGGGGCCTTTTAGATTTTAAAATTCACGTGCTTCTACCCGGATTGAGTCAAATATTCAAATCTCAGGGGCATTAAATTTGACAATATCTATTTTAACTCACTCATTAATAGTGATTTGAAATCCGAAAAGTCAGGTTTCATTTTGATTGACACTTTTTCAATATCGAGCAGCGATTTCAATCTTTCCGGTACATTGATGCTTTTTCCTAATGTTTCTTCCACCAGGTCGATAAATTTGGCCGGATGAGCGGTAGAGAGGAACACGCCGATAAAATCACCCTTTGTTTTTTTCCGGTATTCCTGAAGGCCACGGTAAGCGACGGCCGTGTGCGGACACATCACATAGTTGGCATTACCAAAAACTTCGCGCATCGATTTTTGCGTTTGCTCGTCGTTGAAGAATGCACCCGAAATTTTTTCCGTTACCGATTTCCAGTCGTCGTTGAAAAACCGGATCAGCCGCACGAAGTTGCTCGGACTGCCCACATCCATGGCATTGGAAATCGTTTCGATCGAAGGCACCGGCTCGTAAGCACCGGACTCGAGGTAACGTGGTACCGCATTGTTCAGATTCGTGGCCGCGATGAAATGCTGGACCGGCAATCCCATGCGATAGGCGAGAAGACCTGCGCTGAGGTTTCCGAAATTTCCACTCGGTACCGAAATCACCAACGGCTTCCCAAATTTCTTCAGCTGTGCATAGGCCGCGAAATAATAGAACGACTGCGGGATGAGCCGGGCGATATTAATGGAGTTAGCCGAAGCAAGATTATATTTTGCACTTAATTCAGGATCGAGGAATGCTTCCTTTACGAGGCGCTGGCAATCGTCGAACGTTCCGTCAACTTCGATGGCGGTCACATTATGGCCAAGGGTAGTAAGCTGTTTTTCCTGGATATCACTTACTTTCCCGCTCGGATACAGGATCGTTACCGAAATACCCGGCACCTTATAAAATCCTTGTGCAACCGCGCCGCCAGTGTCCCCGGACGTCGCTACGAGAATGCGTATTTCCTTGTTGGAACGCTTCAGGAAGTAAGACATGATAGCGGCCATGAACCGGGCTCCGAAGTCCTTGAAAGCCATGGACGGCCCATGGAACAGTTCAAGCACATAGTCATTCGGGGTAATCTTCACAACCGGCGCTTCGAAATCATATGCGCTATCGATGATGGATTCAATTTCGCTTCTTGTAATTTCACTGCCCAAAAGCGTAGCGGTCACCTCGATCGCGATCTCTTTGAAGGATTTATTTTCAATATCGGCCAGAAATTTCCCGGAAATTGTCGGGATGGATTCAGGCATGTAGAGACCGTTGTCGGGCGGAAGGCTGTTGAAAACGGCTTCTTCCAGGGATGCTTTCAAGTCGGCAGTTTTGGTACTGTAGAATATCATTTTGATATAAATTGATCCGGAAAATAGGAGCGCAAATTTAACTAAAATCCCAGCAGGTCAGTTATTTTGGCAACTTTTAAATGGATTTTCAAATTAAAGACCTGAATGGTACTTTGCAGCGAAAGCATTCCGGGGATCGTGCCGCGGGATAATTTTGTTCAGTATTATTAAATAGTAAAATCAATATAACAAACCAAATAACATGTCGATAGGAATTTTCAATGTACCGGCACTTAAAAACGAGCCGGTTAAAAGCTATGCACCAGGCAGTCCGGAACGCTCGGAGCTCAAAAAAGCACTTGCAGATGCCCGTGCCAAAACCATTGATATACCGCAATACATAGGAGGCGAAGAAGTCTATTCGCAGAATAAAAAGGTGGTATCGCCGCCGCACGATCATCAACACATTTTGGGCTATTTTCATGAGGGTAGTAAGGAAGATGTCACCAAAGCGATCGATGCGGCTTTGGAAGCCAGAAAAGGCTGGGCTTCGCTCACCTGGGAGCAACGAGCGGCAATATTCCTGAAAGCAGCCGAGTTGATCGCTGGCCCGTACCGCGCCGAAATGAATGCGGCGACCATGCTGGGTCAATCCAAAAACGCGTATCAGGCAGAGATCGATTCGGCCTGTGAAATCATTGATTTCCTGCGTCTTAATGTGAATTTTATGCGGGATATTTATGAAGAGCAGCCTATCTCATCGGAGGGTGTCTGGAACCGCATGGAATACCGGCCGCTGGAAGGTTTCATCTTCGCGATCACGCCATTTAACTTCACTGCCATCGCCGGAAATTTACCAGCGGCACCTGCATTGATGGGTAATGTGGTGATCTGGAAGCCGGCATTTACGCAGGTATATGCGGCCAATGTGATTATGAAGGTATTCAAAGAAGCGGGGCTGCCGGATGGTGTTATTAATATGGTTTTAGCAGATGGCCCGGTAGCCGGGGACGTGATCTTCAAGCATCCTGATTTCTCCGGTGTGCATTTCACAGGAAGTACCAAGGTGTTCCAAACGATCTGGAAAACGATTGGCGAGAATATCGCTACCTATAAGACATTTCCAAGAATCGTGGGCGAGACAGGCGGTAAGGACTTCGTGCTCGCACATAAGTCTGCGGACGCGAAGGCGGTCGCTACGGGCCTAGTACGCGGTGCGTTCGAATACCAGGGCCAGAAGTGCTCTGCGGCGTCCCGGGCTTACATTCCTTCCAATTTGTGGGAAGAAGTAAAAGAATATATGCTGGCCGATCTGGCGGAGATCAAAATGGGCGGCGTCGAGGACTTCTCGAATTTTGTCAATGCGGTAATCGACGAAAAATCGTTTGACAAGATCGCTTCTTATATAGATGGAGCGAAGGCCAGCTCTGATACAGAAATCGTCGCAGGAGGCAATTTTGATAAGACCAAAGGCTATTTCGTCGAGCCGACCGTTATTCAGGCCTTCAAACCGGATTATGTAACCTTGTGCGAGGAGATCTTCGGGCCGGTGCTTACTATATATGTGTATGATGAAAATGAATTCGAGCAGATCATTCCCGTCATAGATGCCACTTCTCCGTATGCATTGACAGGGGCTGTGTTTGCCAAAGACCGCTATGCGGTTGAGTATGCGACCAGACATTTGGTCAATGCTGCAGGTAACTTCTATATAAATGACAAGCCGACTGGTGCGGTGGTAGGGCAGCAGCCATTTGGTGGCGCACGGGCATCGGGTACAAATGATAAGGCCGGATCGGTATTAAACCTGCTTCGCTGGGTATCTCCGCGTGCTATCAAGGAGACGCTGGTTTCGCCGAAAAACTATAAATATCCCTTTCTTTCCGGGGAATAATTGTACAATGCTTTTGAATAATTTGAATAGTTGAAGAACTTTCAAAAAAAAGCAGATTTTTCTTGACCCGGTATTGCAGTTGAAAAATTCTTTTCTACCTTTGCAATCCCAATCGCAAACGACGCGAGAGACAAGAAGGAAAGAAAGCGCGATTGGCACTGTTCTTTGACATGATGAGATAGACCAAAAGAGTAAGAAAAACTCGTTTGAATAGAATCAAGGCTACTTATGTAGCAAATCAAAATTTACAATGGAGAGTTTGATCCTGGCTCAGGATGAACGCTAGCGGCAGGCTTAATACATGCAAGGCGAAGGGGCAGCAATGTCACTGTCGTACGGGTGCGTAACGCGTATGCAACCTACCTATCACTGGGGGATAGCCCGGGGAAACCCGGATTAATACCGCATAAAACAGGGGCACCGCATGGTGATATTTGTTAAAGATTTATTGGTGATAGATGGGCATGCGTTCGATTAGCTAGTTGGCGGGGTAACGGCCCACCAAGGCGACGATCGATAGGGGAGCTGAGAGGTTGATCCCCCACACGGGCACTGAGATACGGGCC
>NZ_FNYL01000019.1 GCF_900109045.1 Dyadobacter sp. SG02 | reverse complement strand
TCCTGCCCGTGTATATTTTCATGCAATACGCGTATAACAACACTTTCAGCAGCATCCGTGGATGGTAGGCGCTGGTGCCGCCACCTTCGTAAAGGTTGACCAGCTCGCTGATGTCCATTCGGTCGACAACCTGGTTGACAACCCGTACCAAATGTGCCTGTGGGATCAGCTCTTCCAGTGAAGGGGGCAACAATAGCAATTGCCCGGGGTCATATTCCTTAAAAACAACAGATTTTTTTATCTTGCCCATGTATTTCTAATGTCGTAATTAAAAATACAAAAAAGCCCTCGCTCTACATAGTAGAAAAAGGGCTTTTTGCTTTTGGGTCAGCCCCCATTCATGTCAAAAACTTCTATACTCCCGCTTCACAAACTGGTTCGCCACGTCAAAGTTGGTTATCTTCATATTAGTCCCATCCCACATCAACCGCTGCCGGCCCGGAAAGTTGAAACCCTTCCCGTCCGCTTTGGCCTCCCTGTGCAGGTACGAGCGCACGGCCAGGTTACCCATGAGCACAATCTCCGTCAGCGGCCCCGATTGGTCGAAAGAAGAACTCGTATAAGCCCCATAACCCTTTTTACAAGCCTGTACAAACTGCTGCTGATGCCCTTGCCAGCCGCCTTGCACCAATGCGCGCGGCTTGCTGGCAATGCGAACGTTCGCGAATTTGCTCTCCGGCCAGAGTCTCGGGTTTTCACCAAACATTTCAGCACTGATAATACCCTTTGTACCAATGAAAAGCATCCCACCATCCACACTACCGAAAACGGTCTTGTAATCGCAGCCATCGGGCAATTGCGGACGCATTCCGCCGTCGTACCAGTTCAGGTTGATTTCCTTGCCCGGTGTTTTCGAGGGGAATTTTAAATGAATGTTGGCCGAAGGCGGAGCGACGTCGTCGAAGAATGCTTGCTGAAAGAAATCGGCGTATACGGAACCCACGCTGCATTCTACCGAAGTTGGGTAACCGAGTTTCAATGCACGGAAAGGAACGTCGAGGAAATGGCAACCCATATCGCCCAATGCGCCGGTACCGAAATCCCAGTAGCCGCGCCAGCGGAAGGGCATATAGGCTTCGTGGTAATCACGTTTGGGGGCGGTACCGAGCCACAAATCCCAGTCGACGCCCGCAGGGACGGGTTGCGATTCGCCTTTGTCTTTCGGCGATTGCACGCCCTGGGGCCACACGGGCCGGTCCGTCCATACCTCTATCGTATGTACGTCCCCGATCGCGCCCGATTGTACGAGCGCTTCCGTGTTGCGCGTGCCGTCGCTGCTGCTGCCCTGGTTGCCCATTTGGGTTACTACTTTAAATTTCTTCGCAGCCTGGGTGAGCATCCGGGCCTCCCAAATGTCTTTGGTCAATGGTTTTTCAACATAAACATGCTTTCCCAGCTCCATCGCGGCGATTGCGACGGGGTAGTGCATATGATCGGGCGTGGTGACAATGACAGCGTCGAACGTCTTGGCCTCCTTCTCGAACATCTTGCGGTAATCCTTATAATAAGGCGCATTGGGGAATTGCTTGCGGTACTTTTCGGACTGGCGGTCGTCGACGTCACAAAGTGCGACGATGTTTTCGGTACCATTATTATAGGCCTGCTTGATATTGAAGTCGGCTTTGCCGCCGCAACCGACCGCGGCAATATTGAGCTTGTCGCTTGGAGGGGTGAATCCCCGCCCCAGTACATGGCGCGGGACAATCATAAAACCGCTGGCGGCCAATGCCCCGGCTTTGATAAAATCTCTTCTTTTGGTTGAAGTTCCGGATACCTTTTCCTGATTGTCCATGCTTGTGTGATCGTTTGTTGAAAACTGATGGTATCGAAGAAAAGGCACCCGGCCCAAAAGCCTACTATCGGCGTCCGAAGGTTTCTGCGATCTTCATCGCAACGCCCATGTCGCCGTCTATTTTCAGTTTCCCGGTCATGAGCGCCATCATCGCATTCAGGTCGCCGTCGATCAGTTTCAATGCATTTTTCACCGAAACCTCGAAGGTACAATCGGCCTCTGCGTCGGTATTGGAAACGCCGTTGGGCACGGATTTACCATCGACAAACAGGACCCCTTCGTCGGTTACAAATTTGGCTGTGGCATCCAGTCCGCTATCGGTCCCCAGGATATTTGCAATGCGTTCAGTCAGAATTTGAAGGCTCATAAGTACTGTTTGTTAGAAAGTTTGAGTTTTTATTGGATTAAAAAACGACAAATGTATGCCGACTGGAAGAATATTCAAATGGCTTTGGTGTTTTCACCGAAAACGGCAAATTTTACATCCTTCATCAGAAAACCTGCTGATCTGTCATTAACTGAATGAGTGCACCTGTGAATCGCCCCACGTTCCTTACGATTTTGTGTTTTCTTACCTTCATGAGTGCTGTTTCGGGTCTTTGGACCCAATCCGAAAGGCTCTGGAACCCCGGCATCACCGCCGACAAAACCCGCGAAACGTTTGAGGCCGTCCGTGAAAACCTGGATCGTCAGGGCAGCGCCGCCCAGACCAAAACGATGGACAAGATGTTCCAGGCGATCATAGATCAGACTACCGAGGAAAACATCAAAACCAGCGCCATTATCATGCTGATTTTCGAATCGCTGTCACTCTATGCGGCCTACCTGATGTGGAACCTGCAACGGAAGGGTTATTTCCTCTATCTGGGTGGGATCGCGGTTGCGTTTGCAGCCCCTTTACTGATGATCGGCGGCTGGATGGGCGTCATTACCGCCATGGCCGGCGTATTTTTCAGTATTTTCATGGCGATCCTCTACGCTTTCAATCTGAAACACATGTATTAAGGCCCTGAAACCTGCCTCCTGCTATCTCCGACCCGCCGCGCAACGTCCGGATGTTACCAATAATTGTAAATAGGATTGTAAGCTCTTGCATTCCATCAAGAAAACTTTTTATTTTGCGCACTAATTTGAATCGAGAAAATGGCTTTAATTAACAAAATCAGAGAAAAATCCGGGGTAGCCGTCACGGTTATCGCTATCAGTTTAATTCTTTTTATGGTGGGAGGCGATTTGCTGGGCCCAAATTCTCTACTTGGCGACAACAAACAGGTAGTGGGAGAGATTGCCGGGAAAGAAATTAATATCAAAGATTTTCAAAGCCGGGTAGACGGGTTCCGTCAGAACTACGAGGCTCAGTCGGGCCGCAGCCTCAACGAAGGCGAGCTGGCTAATTTGAGAGACCAGGCCTGGAACCAGTTCGTGGTCGACATTGCTTACAAAAAGCAATACGACAAGCTGGGACTGGCGGTAACCGACGAAGAACTGTACGACATGGTACAGGGTAACCACATCAGCCCATCGATTCTGCAAGCATTTTCAGATCCTACCACCGGCCGTTTCGACAAGAATGCGGTGATCAACTATCTGAAAAACCTCAAAACACTTCCTTTGGAACAACAAAAATCCTGGGAGAATTTTGAAAAGAGCCTTCGTGAAGAGCGCACCCGTGCGAAATACGAAAACATGCTTCGCCTCTCGACCTACACGCCGAAAGCACAAGCTGAAAAAGAGTATGTAGCGCAAAATACCAAAGCCAATCTCCGCTACCTCTATGTACCTTATTTCTCGGTGGTAGATACAACGATTAAAGTAACCGACGCGCAGCTGCAAGATTACCTGAGCGCGCACAAAAAAGAATACAAAGGAACCGACACCCGCTCGATCGAGTACGTAACGTTCCCGGTTCAGCCTGCGAAAGACGACAGCGCTGCATTGTATACCGAAATCAAAGAACTCGCACGCGGCCTTGCGACTGCGCAAAGCGACTCTGCATTCGCCGCGATGAACAGCGACATCCCGACGCCGATCAACCAGTCGTACGCTACGATGAGCGACCAGTTGAAAGAAGCGGTGAAAACTTTCGTTCCCGGTGGTGTTTACGGACCTTACCGCGAAGGCAATACCTATTATATCTACAAATACGGCGGAACCCGTTCCGACAGTGTTTCGTCTGCCAAAGCCAGCCACATCCTGATCCGTGCTGAAAACCAGTCGGACTCTGCGAAAACAGCTGCACGTGTCAAAGCGGAAGGTATCCTGGCGCAGATCAAAGCAGGTGCCAATTTCGAAGCATTGGCTGCTACTTCCAGCGCGGACCCCGGCTCGGCACAACGCGGTGGTGACCTGGGTTACTTCCAGAACAACGGCGCGATGGTGAAACCATTCGAGGAAGCTGTTTTCTCTGCAACCGCTCCCGGCCTGATCCCACGTTTGGTAGAAAGCCAGTTCGGTTTCCACATTATTAAAGTAACTGCTCCGAAATCGAATACGCTGTACCGCATTGCGACCATTGGCAAGACCATCGCTCCAAGCCAGGCTACCCGTGACGAAGCATACAGAAGAGCCGACGAATTCGCGAACGCCGTGAAAAGCCGCGAGCAGTTCGAAGAAGCTGTCAAGAAAAACAAAGCGTTGGTTCTGGCAAATGCAAACCGCATTCCCGAGTCGGCTACGAATATCAATGCGATCCAGAATGCACGTGACATCGTAAGATGGGCATTCAAAGAAGATACCAAGCCTTCGACAGTATCACCTGTGTTCGAAACGGAAGAACAATATGTGGTAGCTGTGCTGACAGGCAAATCGGATGCGAAAGATGTGAAAGTGGATGATTTCCGCGACGAACTGACGACCAAAGTGCGTAATCAGATCAAAGCGGAGCAAATCACTGCCAAGCTGAAAGGTGCAACCGGATCACTCGAAGACATGGCGAAAAAATACGGTGCAGGTGCATTGGTTGAATCTGCCAACGACATTTCACTGGCAACCGGCTTCCTGACCAGCGCAGGTTTCGATCCTATCGCGCTTGGAAAAGCATTCGGTTTGAAAGCCGGACAGAAATCAGGTGTATTCACGGGCGAAAACGGTGTGTTCGTCATGGAGCTTTCAAGCAAAACAGATGCGCCTAAGATCGCCGACTTCACCCAGTACAAAACACAGCTGACCCAATCACTGGAAAGCCGTATGTCGTACCTGGTAAACGAAGCCATCCGCGAAAGTGCAAAAATCGAAGACCACCGCGCGAAGTTCTTCTGATCAAAATCGCTTAAAATCTTTGCAAAAGAGGAGCAGAAATTAAATCTGCTCCTCTTTTTTGTTTGTACTGCAAAATTTTCAGAAAAAAGTGATAGTATTGCAGTATAAAATGTCAATCATACACTTATTGATATCAGACCACGATTAACTACATTACAATGAGCATTCTACTCGGAGAACAGGAGTATTTTAAGGGTATCGGAAAGATCTCTTTCGAAGGCCCGGAAACCGACAACCCACTGGCTTACCGCTGGTATGATGAAAACCGCGTTATCGCCGGCAAAACCATGAAAGACCACCTGCGCTTCGCAGTGGCATATTGGCATACATTCTGCGGAGCCGGCCTGGACCCGTTCGGCGGGCCTACGCTTTTCTATCCATGGGACAAGAAACCTGACGCGGTAGACCGTGCCAAAGACAAAGCGGATGCGGCATTCGAATTCATTACCAAGCTGGGCTTGCCATACTACTGCTTCCACGATGTAGACGTGGTAGATTACGCCGACGACGTACGTACCAACGAAAAACGCCTTCAAGCATTGACCGCCTATTTGGGTGAAAAACAAAAGGCATCCGGCGTGAAACTCCTTTGGGGAACGGCCAATCTTTTCGGTCACCACCGTTACATGAACGGCGCCTCGACCAACCCTGACTTCGACGTGGTTGCTCACGCAGGTGCGCAGGTCAAAATGGCTTTGGACGCTACCATCGCATTGGGCGGTGAAAACTATGTGTTCTGGGGCGGTCGCGAAGGCTATATGAGCCTTTTGAACACCGATATGAAACGCGAGCAGGAGCACTTTGCCCAAATGCTGAAAATATCGGTAGCCTATGCCCGTGCGAATGGTTTTAAAGGTAAATTCTTCATCGAACCAAAACCTTGCGAGCCTACCAAGCACCAGTACGACTACGATGCAGCTACCGTGATCGGCTTCCTTCGTCAGCACGACCTGCTGGCCGATTTCAGCCTGAACCTCGAAGTGAACCACGCTACATTGGCAGGCCACACTTTCGAACACGAATTGCAAGTAGCAGCCGACGCAGGCATCCTGGGATCGATCGACGCTAACCGTGGTGACTACCAGAATGGCTGGGATACCGACCAGTTCCCGAACGACATCGCCGAATGGACGCGCGCATTGATCGTGATCCTGAATGCAGGCGGATTACAAGGCGGCGGTATCAATTTCGATGCGAAACGTCGCCGTAACTCGACCGACGTGGATGATGTATTCCACGCGCACATCGGCGGTATCGACACGGTGGCCCGTGCATTGGTGATCGCCGACAAGATCATTCAGAACGGAGATTACGACAAGATCCGCAAGAACCGCTATGCCAGCTTCGACGGCGGCAAAGGTGCCGATTTCGAAAAAGGTGCATTGAAACTGGAAGACCTGTTCGACCTGGCCGCTACGAAAGGCGAGCCTGCGACGATTTCCGGCAAACAGGAATACCTCGAAAACCTGATCAACCGGTTCATCTGAGACTAACACAATGTTACCTCAATATTAATTTTCAAAAGCCATTGATGTATTTCAATGGCTTTTGGCATTCATGCAGGCCTACGGCCGTAACTTGCATGAAATTAACCCAGCGCTTTCTGCCATGCATACCGGCCGCGCCAAGAAACTTTCGCCCTCTCCTATCCTACCCGGCATTATCCTGCTTATGGCGTGGATAATACCCTGCATATTTACCCAAACTGCATTTGCCCAAACTGACTTCAAGGAAACGGATCGCGGCATTCAGGCAAGTCCGCGGAACCCTGATTCGTTGCTGATCGGCCTGAAAGCGAGCTACAATTCAGCGGCCGGGAAAAGTAACGAGGTAGAAGCCGCCGGCTATTTACAGCAAATCGGAAGGCTGCTTTTCATTTCAGGACATTACCCGCAATCGCTCGACTACCTGCTGCAAGCTGAGAAGATATTCCGCAGCCAGGATCAGAAAAAGATGCTGGCTATGAACCTGAACATGCTTGGCGAGCTCTATTACCGCACCCGCAGACCACAACTCGCCCGGAAACAATACGACGAAGCATTGGTTATCTACCAAAATCTGAAACACGAGTCCGGCAAAGCAGAAATTTACGGCCGCATCGGCCATTTGTACGAAAAGCGCGAAATGTACGACAGCGCTTTCCATTTCCAGCGCCAGGCCCTGCAATCCTACCAGCTCGACCGCCATACCGACGGCGCCGCTAAGATTTACGAAAACATCGGCAGCATTTACGAAGACCTTGAAAAATACGACTCGGCCTATTTCTATTTCAACAAAGCTTACGCGCTTAATGCGCAGACACGCAACACCCGTGCGCAAGTGGAAGTAGTGAATAACCTGGGTGATGTACTTCGGAAAACCGGCCGTTTTCGCGAAGGACTGGCTTACAGTATCCAAAGTTTGAAACTCGCCGAAACCAATGGCGAGCGTTACCAGATTTCGAGCGCCTATAATGATATTGCCAAAGCCTATAACCTCCTCGCCCGCAACGACAGCGCATTCCATTACCTGGCGCTGAGCCGCAGCCTGCTCAACGACATTTATTCCGAAGAGAGCAACAAGCAGCTCGCATTGCTGCAAACCCTGTATGAGATCGAGAAAAAGGATAATGAAATTGAACAACTGACCCAGGCGCGGCGCA
Source organism: Dyadobacter sp. SG02 (assembly GCF_900109045.1). GTDB lineage: Bacteria > Bacteroidota > Bacteroidia > Cytophagales > Spirosomataceae > Dyadobacter. Next base: position 152,086 of record NZ_FNYL01000019.1, on the reverse strand, counting down.
TCGATACCCTTATTTCCATTGCAACAGGCATTGTGGTACTATTGGTTATCGCTGTGGCCGCATTGATTATCAGCCGGCAGCGACTCAAAATCCGGAACGAGCAAAAGCTTCGCGCGCAGCACAAGCAGGTGTACGAAGCGAAAAATCAGTTGATGGAGGTTGAGTTAAAAAACAAAAAACTCGAAGAAGAGCATCTCAAACAACAGCTCGAAACCAAAACGCAGGAACTGAGCAGTTATACCTTACACGTAATTCGTAAAAACCAGTTGCTGGAAGATCTGCGCACCAGGCTCGACGAGATGATCAGGGACGATAAGCGCGACCAGCGGAAGCAGATCAAAGCATTGTCCGAACAGATCGGCGAAGGCTTGCAGGACGACCAGCATTGGGAAGAATTCCGGGGCATATTCGAGCAAGTACACCAGTCGTTTTTCGACCGGCTCCAACAGCAAACCGGCCCGCTTACCGCCAACGACCTCCGGCTGATCGCATTGATCAAAATGAACCTTACCTCTACCGATATCGCCACGCTCCTCGGCATTTCGCAGGACAGCCTTCGCGTGATCCGCCACCGCCTGCGCAAGAAACTGAACCTGGCGGCAGGCGACAATCTCTCGGCTTATATCCAGTCGATCTAGGCGGTTAACAATTTCTTAACAGTGCCGTAACGCAAACATAATGGCTTCAATCAGGCATTTAAGCTCCTGTATATAAAGACATTATGATCAAAAATCAACCCTTGTTGCCTTCATGTAACGCCCCGAAACGGTCTGTTGCCCTTTTGTTAACGGCGCTGATTTGGATCACTGAGTTTGTTCTGCACACCTTCGCATCGTCAAAAACACGACCGCTGACCGCTGACCGCCGACCGCCGACCGCCGACCGCCGACCGCCGACCGCTAAAATTTCAGCTGCCAATACCAAACGATGATGATCCGAAATATTTTACATACCCTCCTCCTGCTAATCACTGTTACCAGTCTCCGCGCGGGAACACTGAAAGGCAAGCTACTCGAAGCGGCCACCGGCGAACCTGCACTGGGCGTGGTTATCTCCATCGAGGGTACCAACTTTCATGACATTTCCGGCCTCGATGGTTCGTTCTCGATCCCTAACCTTCAAAAGGGCTCTTACCGGCTCATGATCCGGCACATTTCCTATGCACCATTACAAAAGGAGTTTGCGGTGAATGGGAATGAAGTGATTCAAATGGACCTTTCGCTGGAAGCGGCGGTCGGGCTGAAACTGGAAGAAGTGGCCGTTACCGGCAAGCGCGACGGTGCCAGCGACAATACCGCCCGCCTTATGGAGCGCAATGCGAGCCAGGTGATGAATATTGTTTCCGGCAAAACGATCCAGATTTCCCCGGACCTCACCGTCGCCAACGTGATCCAGCGTATTTCCGGCATCTCCATCGAGCGCAACAGCAATGGCGACGGCCAGTACGCGATCCTGCGCGGCATGGACAAACGCTACAATTACACCCTCGTGAATGGTGTGAAGATCCCGAGCCCGGATAACAAGTACCGCTATGTCCCACTGGATATTTTTCCCTCCGACCTCCTCGACCGCCTCGAAGTGTACAAAGCATTGACGCCCGCCATGGAAGGCGACGCGATCGGTGGCGCGGTGAATATGGTCATGAAAGACGCACCCGATAAGTTTACTTTCTCGGCCAATGTTTCTACGGGCTATAACGAGCTGTTCATGAACCGCAAATTCACGGGGTATGATTTTAAAAATATAGAATCGGAATCTCCCTATGAGCGGAACGGTAACCAGTACAATGCCACCCCGTCGGATTTTTCGACAGCTGCGGTTAATTATAAACTTAAAACACCCGCTCCCAACCTGCTCGGCAGCATTGCGATAGGCAATCGTTTCCTGAACGACAAGCTGGGTGTTCTGCTCGCCGGAAGCTATCAGAACACCCACCGCGGCAGCAACAGCCTCTTCTTCGACTCGGAGGCGGTGGATACGTTGCGCGGCGAAGTGCTTACCAAAATGAGCGAGCGCGAATATTCGGAACAGCAGATCCGGTATGGCCTGCATTCAAAATTAGATTACCGCATCAACGAGAAGCATAAAATCCAGTTCTACAATGCATTTATGAACCTGACCAACGTGCAGGTGCGGGACACGAAAGCTACCCAGCTCACCATCGGCGGTTACGATCCGGTGGCCGGCAATGCAACACTCAGCTATTCCACCCGCTCGCGGTTGACCAAACAGCAGATTTTCAACAGCACATTACAAGGTAAGCACCAGTTGCTCGATGCGCTCGCATTGCAATGGTCGGCGGTGTATTCCAAAGCGACCAACGAGGTTCCCGATAATGTGACTGTGCCGCTGACCGGCGTTATGGAGCATTTTCAGGAAAGAAAAACAACTGTCGGCGACGCATCGCGGCGGTGGGAGCACAACTCCGACCGTGACTTGTCTGCCTATCTCAATTTAATTTACAACACAACCATAGGCTCCACGCAGGTAGAATGGACGGCCGGTGGCCTGTTCCGCGACAAATCGCGCTCCAATTTTTACAACAACTACCAGCTCCGCCCGGCCGACCCGCTGGCCGAATACGGAAGGGATTTCACCGAAAACTCCCAGATCCGCTGGACGATCCAGAACCCGCGGGGCTCCGTGGCGAGTGCATTGAACTACGATGCCACCGAACAGATCAAAGCAGGTTTTATCCAGTTTAAAGCCGAAACGAAAAACCTCGAAATACTCGGTGGCCTACGTGCGGAGCATACCGACCAGGGCTATTCGATGCTTTTCCCGATCGGGGAAGACCGGCCGAGCAGCAACCAGAAGTATACCGACATTTTACCCAGCCTGCATTTCAAATACAAGCCGGAAGACCATATCAACCTCCGCGCGTCCTATTTCCGCTCAATTAACAGACCCGGCTTCTTCGAGATCGTGCCTTACCGCATTGTGCAGGAAGAATACCAGGAACGCGGCAACCCCGACCTGAAACGCGCCATTGCCGACAACATCGACTTGCGCTACGAGCTGTTCCCGCGTGCTTCGGAGCAGTTTATGGTGGGCATTTTTTACAAAAAGATCAAAGACCCGATCGAATACACGCTCCAACGCGACGCGATCCGCGGCCAGGATATCTACTACTCGCCCGGAAATTTCGGAAATGCGAAGAACTACGGGCTGGAAATCGACTATATCAGATACGTGAAGCAATTCGGGATCAAGGCCAACTACACCTACACGCATTCGCGCATTACCACACCCAAGTCCAGGCGCATACGGAACGAGAGCGGTGACCTGGAAACCATCAGCGTGATGCAAACGCGGCCGCTGTACGGACAATCGGCCCATGTGGGTAACCTTTCGGTCCTTTACAAAAACCAGGAGAACGGCATCGATGCGCAGCTTGCTGGCGGGTACACCGGTGAGCGCATCAACACGGTATCGCAGTTTGTCGACAATGACCTTTGGCAAAAAGGCTTCGTGCAAATGGATGCTTCCGTTGAAAAAACGTTCCGAAACGGCCTCGGCGTGTTTCTGAAAGCCAACAACCTCCTCGATACCCCGATGGAAGTTTACATGAAGAATACCAATGCCTCCAATGCCAATATCCCGAATCAGGACGTGTCGGGCAAAACGCTCATCCGCCGTGACCGTTACCAGCGCTCCTACCTGCTCGGCGTACGATACAAGTTTTAATCAGTCATCAAAATTTTAATGCTTATGAACCAATCCAAAATGAAACAGCTATTCATGCTTTCAGCGCTAGCCGCATTCCTGATCACCGGTTGCAGCGACGACAAATCCGATCCGACACCTTCCGATCCACAGCCCACCGAACAATCGGTTACAGGCGAAGTCTCCGGTACTTGGACCAAAGGCAATACCTACAAAGTGACCGGCCACCTTCAAATCCCGGAAGGTAAATCGCTTACCATCGAAGAAGGCGTAACGGTACTTTTCAGCGACTCCGTGATCAAGCCGGAAGTGGTGGTGAAAGGTAACCTGTACAGCCTCGGTACTGCTGCCGCCCCTGTGAAATTTACTGTACCTGATGCCTGGAAAACGGCTGGCAACCTGTATGGTAACCTTTGGGGCGGATTGATCGCCGGTCCGAATTCAGCCGAATTCGTATTGAGCAATACCATCCTTGAATACGGCGGTGCGGTAACGACCGAAGAATCGCCGTCAGTGAAAGCCGGTTTGTACAAAGCGATTGCGGGCGAGCACGTGCCGGTTATTTACTATCCCAACGTAAATGGTAAACTGGTGGTAATGAACAGCACCATCCGCAACTTCAACGAAGACGGCTTCTATATCGAAGGCGGTAATGTGATCATCGCCAACAATACTTTCAACACTACCGGCGTATCGGGTGGCGACGCGATCAATATCAAATCGGGTGTGCAGGCAGATGTGGCATTCAACGTGGTGTACAGTCCGAATACCAATGCATTGAAGCTCTCCAACACCGGCGACCGTTCACCGCAAGCTTACATTGTAGGTTACAACAATACGATTATCAATGCGGGTTGGAGAAGGCCTACAACCAAAGGCGGCTCTATCTGGCTTGAAAAAAGCGTTCGTGTGGACCTTTACAACAACCTGCTGGCCAACGACCGCTTCGGTATCAAAAAGGAAAACGTCGACAAATCGGTGGACGACCGCTCGGTGACAAGCAATACATTGTATTATGGAGCTACCGAGGAAGGGGTGAAGCAATTCCAGCCGTCGGTAGAGATCCTGAAAGGCGCTAATGACCTGATTTCAGCAAAAGTGGGCGACAACGACCCTAAATTTGTGAACTACCCATTGACTACCGACAACAAAAACGCCACTTTCAATACCGCCTGGGACTTCCATTTGCAGGCTGGCTCCCCGGCGCTGGGTAAAGGCAAGACCGGCTTCACCCGCCTGTACGCCGACGGCCTGGTGATCAACGGCGTAACCTACAAATCCCCCGCTCCCGCCGACTACATCGGTGCGTTGGGTACGAAGTAATTCATTTATCCGAGCGACGCCAAATCAGCTAACGGCAAAAGGATTAATGGATAATGCAACAATCGATTTCTCTTGAAATACGGTGCGCCGCACCTCCTAAAATCCCATTACGATAACAATCCACAAATATTACGGTGCGCTGCACCTGGCCCGTAAAAGGCGCAGAGCGCCGTAATACTTGTAGAAATCGTCACGTGATTTTACGAGGTGCAGCGCACCGTAAGAAAACCTGCCCGGCTGACATCCACGTGTAACCATATTTTATTCTAACACCAGTGAAAGCATTCATTCTCTCGGCCGTTGGCCTGGTGGCGGTCGTGGCCTGCCAGTCCAACAATAGCACCCCCATCCATTCCGCCGCGCAAGCCGACACCATCAGCGCGGTGATTCAGCCGGTTTTCATCACCGACACCGTAGCCCACGACACCGACGATCCGGCGATCTGGATCAACCCGACCGATCCCGCAAAAAGTCTGATCATAGGCACCGACAAAGATCAGGACGGCGGCCTGTACGTGTTCGACCTGCAAGGCAAAATGCAACGCGACAAATCCGTCACCGGCCTGAAACGACCTGACAATGTAGACATTGAATATGGCCTGACACTGGCTGGCAAGCCGGTGGACATTGCCGTTACCACCGAACGTTTCACGCACAAGCTCCGCATTTACAGCGTGCCCGATATGAAACCGATCGACAATGGTGGCATCGATGTTTTTGTGGGAGAAACCGGCGAAGGTACCCGCGATCTGATGGGCATTTCGCTTTATAAAAACAGATCGGGTAAAATATATGCGATCGTAGGGCGTAAAACGGGGCCTACCGACGGCACGTACCTTTGGCAGTATCTGTTGGAAGACAATGGCAAAGGCCAGGTGAAAGCCTCGCTTGTGCGCAAATTCGGCAAATACAGCGGCTTGAAAGAGATCGAAGCGATTGCCGTCGACGACCAGCTCGGCTACGTTTATTATTCCGACGAAGGCAAGGGGGTTCGCAAATACTACGCCGATCCCGAAAAAGGCAATGAAGAACTCGCGCTGTTCGGGATCAGTGGCTTTACGGAAGACCACGAAGGCATTTCCATTTACCAACTCACCGACAGTACCGGCTATATCCTCGTTTCCGATCAGGGTGCCAACAGTTTCCAGATTTTCCCGCGGGAAGGAGCTTCCGGCAAGCCCAACGAACATACGCTTCTGAGAAAAGTAACCGTTAAAGCAACCCACAGCGACGGTTCCGACATCGTTTCCATCCCCCTCAATGCCCGGTTCCGCAGCGGCTTGTTTGTAGCTATGAGCGACGACAAGACCTTCCACCTCTATCGCTGGGAAGATATCGCCGGAAAACACTTAAAATCAATTAAGTAACCAAAATTGAGAAATAGTTTCGCTATAACTATTTCTCAATTTTTTTTAGGATTATTTACAATAATTTTGATTGAGATGTAATATCTAATCAATGTTATTTCCTACTTTTAATTAACCTTCTATAACTAACCTAAAATTCTAACCCTTATGTTATTAACTGTACACTTTCCGACTTAGGGGCCCTGGCTTCCGACCACCTTCACGGGTCCTGTTTTCCGGCATCAAACCAGTAGCATTCTGAACTAAACCTGCGGTTTGGCCGATTCTTCTTTTATAACCCACTTTCAAGCGTTACGAAGTACGTTTACCCCTGACCGTTATCACCCTGCGGGTGGTTGGCTGCGTCCGGACTTTGCCTTCAACTTCAACGTTATTCTTCCCGCTACACCAGCCACGCCGCCATACGGGCGCAACGGCATTTCTTTGGCTTTACTCAACGATTAACCAGGTCGCAATTGTTTCTGCGGGCTGACAGCGGTGCGCGCGCAACCGTTTGTCTGGTCCGGCAAACACGCTTTTTCTTTGCCTTTTCTCTCCCGAAAAGAGCCTGGAAGGATTGCGCCCCTGAACGTGATACTCAAACCGCTCTTTTAACTAATGACTCAATAACTATGAAACGACTCGCTATTTGCATTGCGCTGCAGGCCGCCCTGCTGGCGCTCTGCCAGGTATCCTATGCCCAAAAGATCATTTATGTAAACGATAACTCTACTGCCAACGACAAGTTTACAACAGCCACCGGAAACGATTCCAACGCGGGAACGTCTTCCGGTTCGCCGTTTGCGTCGCTCACCAAGGCGATGGCCGAAGCGTCGTCCGGCGACCGTATTTTGCTTGATGCCGGTACGTACATCGCTTCCTCGCTGACCGTCAAGAGCGGGGTGAAGATCATCGGTACCGCAGGCGATAATTCTATCATAACTGCCTCAGGGGGGCCGCTTTCCCTGCAAGGCAACACCGAACTCTGGAACCTCAAAATCCAGCGCGTGATCCCGCCCAACGCCGCAGCGCCGAGCATTTCGGTAGCATTGCAAGCCGGTGCGAACAATGTTTTGATCGAAAACTGCTATTTCCACCGCAACCGGACGGCCATTTACCTCGAACCGGGGTCGACCGACATTACGATCAAAAGAAACCGGTTTCAGGACAACCGCACCGGCATTATCTTCCCGGGAAGCGCGGGCGTCACGCCGTTATCGAAAATTTACATTGTCGATAATGAGCTGACCAATAACCGTTCTTACGGTTTTATCCTCACCGACAATGCCAACTCCCCGATTGAAGCCTACCTGATCAGTAACAATATCACGGGTAACCTGGCCGGCGGCATCGAGAACGACAACACGGCGCCAGGCACCAAGCTCGTACTCCGCAACAACTGGCTGGGCAGCGCAAACCCGACTATTTTCGCAGGTAATACCAATGGCGGTTTCAACGTAAGCGACCACGACAACCCCGCCGCGCCGATTCTGGAAGCGAACAATACACTTCCGGGCGTGAGCTATCCCAATCAGATCTCAGGTACCAACACCGGAGCCATCGATAACACGACGGTCATTTATGCCGACCAGGTACAGCCAAGGCCCGGCACCGTCAATTTTGTTTCCTCCAACAGCACCAATATCAGCGGTCACGGTACATTCAACTACTTCCCGTCGATCGCCGACGCGATTGCCGCTTCGAACACAGACGCGGTCTTGACGCTTACGAACGGCGTTTACAGTGATAATGTTTTGTTAAACAAAAAACTGACCCTGAACGGCGAGAGCCGCGACGGTGCCATTATCCGCGGTACTTATGACTACGGCATTCAGGGAACGGTGATCACCATCAGCGCCGCCGATGCCAAAATCCAGAACCTCTCCTTCACGCGCGACTACGGGAAATCCGACGCCGTCTGGAAGGCAGGCAAGCGTGATACCGGTATCAGCATCAATGCGGCCAACGTCACGATCGACCAGATCTCCGTCCGCGACCAGCGCAGCGCGATTTACGCACATACGCAGCAAGGTTTCAAGATCACCAACAGCCTTGTCGAGAAAAACCGCACCGGTATTTCGCTCGGATCCGATATTAGTAATTCCCTCATTACCAACAATATCATCCGCGATAACTTTACTCACGGGATCATTTTCAACTATGCCTTCGGCTCCGGTATCACGGCTACGAACATGAAAGTGAAGTACAATGCGTTCAGCGGCAACTGGTATACCGACATTTACGCACACGGCCCGCAGCCGACGAGTATTTACACCGACGCGGACATGAGCTGTAATACTTTCAATACCAATGCTGCCGAAACCAAAGCATTGGCAGCAGGCGAACCCGGCTACGGCGACCAGACCCCGGCACAATTCGGCGGCTCCGCACCGGCCTTCTTCGCTTCGTTCGCGGGCGACAAGATCGGCGACCTGACTACCGCGCCATGGCTGATCAACATTCCGGCACCGGGACCTATGGCGACCAACTTCGTACCGACCGGCTCGCCATTGAATGTGGACGCCGTTACCGGCTCTTTCACCGCAGCTAACAACAACTACCGCATTCTCGCGAACGCTATCGGCTGCGTGCAGGAGAACCAGACCATTACATTGAATGGCAACTTCGACTGGACCGAATCCAATGCGGCGTCAGAATGGGCAAAAGGTACCAATGCCAAAGCGGCTGACGGTATCGGAACTGTGACCGGCAATGGCGATAATTACAGTATTACGCCACCGGCGGCTGTAAACGGGGTTACCATTACTTCCAATTCGGGCGCAACCGTGGACGGTGGAGGCGATCTGGCTGTCACTTCGCTGGAAACTTTCCTCTTCCTGAACAGCAAGACCGGAAGCAGTTTCAAAAACTGGACGGTCAGCAACCTGATCCTCAAAGGGTTCGACGTATCGATCATCGCCGACCACGTCAACGGCCCCGTGGATGTAGCCGACAATATGAAAATCACCGGCAACGAATTCCATATCCCGGCGGATTTGAATGCAAGCGCCGCGGCAGCCGATAACTTCCAGAACATCGGTATCCATTATGTTTATGGAAAGAACATCGAGATCAGCAACAACAAGTTCTTCATCAACGGAACCGGTGTGAGCGACGATGCCAATTCGAAATACTCGGTGACTTACGCGATCCAGTCGGCTACCAGCGGCGGTACCGCTTATGATGGCTTGAAGATCATCAATAACGAGTTTACCGTAACCGGTGCCCCGGATGCGACGCAACCGGCCGCCATTAAAGGTATCTGGGAAAACGGGCACAATGACGGTGCCGAGATTACCATCAGCGGCAACAAGTTTACGAATGATACACCCGGCAATACGGCCGACAAAAACCGTCAGACGGCATTTTGGGTAACATCCCGTTCCGGCGCCAAGAGTGTGACCTACCAGAACAACGAGGTTACCGGCTATTCGGAAGGCATTGCGTGGCTCGGCGGCTCGTACACCGGCAACACCGCTCCGGACTACAATACCGGCTCTACTCCGGTCATCGTGTCGAACAACATTTTCAATGCGACCGGCAAAGGCGTGGTGGTACGTAAATCGGGTGGAAGCACCAATACCGGCTCTCCGGCGAAGATCAACAGCAACAGCTTCATCGGCTCACTGACCTTTGATATTGTGAATGAAGGTTCGGGAGCTGCCGATGCGTCCTGTAACTGGTTCGATGGCGGCGAATTGCTGAGCAGCACCGGGGGCGGCAGCATTACAGCTACACCGAAACTGACCAACGGAACAGACGATCAGCCGGGCACAACAGGTTTTCAAACCTCCGCGCCTTGCGAGTTCAATGTTAAAAACATCAATACCAACGAGACATTTGCAACTATTCAAGCCGCGGTGGACGATAGCGACACCCAGGATGGCCACGAGATCGCGATCGCGAACGGTACTTACAACGAGCGCGTGACGCTTTCGAAAGCACTCACACTGAGCGGCGAATCCAAAGCCGGCGTGATCCTGGATGGTACCGGGCTCGCGGGCACAGGCTCGGGGATCGTGATCAATACCGGTAAAACAGGGGTTACCATTCAAAACCTGAGCATTAAAAACTACACCGGTGCCAATGGCAACAGCAATGCGGGTATCTACGCAGTAGGTGGCAACAATAACCTGACCATCCTGCACGTGGTGAGTTCCAACAATACTTCGGCTTCCGGTTTCTATGCCAACGGACCCGTCGACATGGTGACGATCGACGACCTGACCGCCGAAAACAACGGCGCGGGCGCACGCGGCATCGTGATCTGGAATGGACTGAAAACCCACATTACCATTAAAAATTCGACCGTTAAAAACAACAACTGCTGCGGAATCGAGTTGCAAGATGGTAGTGCTTCGGGCGTGCTGATCAAGGACAACAACATCGAAGGTAACGACAGCTCTATCGGGCTTATCGGGCTGACGAATGGAGCGGGGCCGAACATCATCGAAGGCAATACCATTAAAGTAAACGGCCGTTTTGGTATTGAAATCAAAAATCCGAACGGTACCGGCAGCACCGACGCCTCACTCGACGGCTCCATCATTGTGAGAAACAACACGGTTACCATGGGAACATTACCGGGCGGCGAGGCACGCGACCTTGCGGGTATCGCGGTATACCGCCGCGGCGTGATCGAATCGAATGGTAATGTGGATGTTCCAACCGGAGTGGTGGTTACAGGCAACACCGTAACAGGCTTCAACCAGCCCAGCACCAGCGAAGGTTTTGGCATTGTCGTGGAAGGTACCAATCACAAGGTGGTCAACAACCCGGTTTCGGGTAACGAAGTGGACGTTCAGCGCCAGTCGGGCCATTTGCCTTATGTTGCATACTCTACTACTGACGGCGATCAAAGTAACTTTGCCGACCAGTTCTTCGGTCGGGGTAATGCGCCTTACTCATGCGGTATCGAGGTTTCCGGCAACACCGGCAACACCGTTCGCGACGTGTTCTACAATGCGGTTGCGGGATTTGTAGTCAATGTCCAGACCGGCATCAGCTTCTGCTCGATCAATGCGGCGGTAGCGAGCACCAAAACGCTCGATAGCCATGTGATCAAAGTGGGAGAAGGTATTTTCGATGAACAGGTGATCGTCAATAAATCCGTAACGATCCAAAGCGCTACTGCCAACCGTCCGGTCGTTAACTTCACCGGAACGCCTTCCGGAAAACTGACTATTTTCGACGTCTCCGCCGACAATGTGTTGATCGACAACCTGAATTTCAAGGTGGACGTGTCCAAATTGAAAAGTGCGATTGTCGCCAGCGGTGCGGGGATCGACAAGATTACGGTCACCAACAACCTGATCGAAGCTTATGGTACCGCGATGGCCGGCAACTATGGCGACCGGAATGCGGTGAGTGTCAATTACGGCGGCCCTACCAACTATCGCAATGCGACAGGCGGTGTGAACGAGGTAATTTACACGCATAACACAGTGACCGGCGTGGGCGCAAACGGGTTCCGCGCGGGTATCGCGACGGACGAGGCAGCGGGTACATTCACCAACAACGACCTGACGACAATCAGCCACGATGTAGTCGTTCGTTTTGCCAGTAACGGCGCCGTTAATATCAGCGATAACCAGTTCAAGGGAGGCGGTGTGGAAGTCCCGGAAATGAATGCTTCCTCAACGGGTCTGACGATTAACAACAACACCTTCGAAGGTGTTGCCGCCAACGCTTCCGGCACGGCTGTGCTCCGTTTGAAAAACAACTACAATAACAAGCCGATCACCGTGAGCAACAACACGTTGAATGGCTACGAATGGGGCATCAGCCTGGAAAACGTGCAGGGTGTGACGATCAACAACAACATACTGAACCCGCTTTCCAGTTCTACCACATTCCGCCATGTAACGGTCAATACCAAAGAATTTAGCTCGTCGAGCGGGTATTATGCGCCTGTTGTGGGAGCCACGTTTACCAACAACAAGTTCAACGGCGCTACTTCGGCCGGCGGAACCGGTATCGCATTCTACAACCATGATAACGATAACCCCGTTTTCGGCACATTCAATATCGGTACCGCGGGTAATGAGAACGAATTCGCCGGGTCGCTCGCAAACTTCATCACCATGGATGCGCAGACGGGCAATACCGCAGCACCGATAACCGTGATGGCACCGTGGAGCGGTAATGTGGATGCAAGCAACAACAAGTTCGATGTAGGTTCGGGGCTGGAATCGGCCTCGGGCATGTCGCTGGCCTCGCTTTATAAGGTTGAGAACAAAATTGTTCACAAAATCGACGATTCGGTACTCGGGTTTGCTACTGTAAAATCCGGCAATGCATATGTTACACCGCTCAGTTTCACACCTGCCACACTTACGCCCAAAATCCAGCGGGGCGTCGATGCCGCGCAGGCGGGCTGGAATGTAAACGTGCAGGAAGGCACTTATGCCGAGGCCGTGACGGTGAACAAGGCGGTGAAACTGCTCGGGGCCAATGCAGGCATTAACCCCAACACCGGTAGTCGCGGTAATGAATCGATTATAGTTCCTGCCACGAACAATTCTTCCGACGGGATCATTATTTCGGTAGATGGTGCATTAACGGGTGTTGAAATCGACGGTTTCACGATCGATGGGGATAATCCGGCTGTTTCCGGTGGCGCCGCAATGGGCTCTGCCGACGTGAATGCAGCCGAAGGTATCGCGGCGACTGGCGGGGTGACCAATATGATGGTTAAAAACAACATTGTCCAAAACCTCAACTACGCGGGCATCGATATTTACAACGAAAGCGGGACCGCCACCACCGGCAACGTGGTGAGCGACAACAAGTTCAACAACCTGCTTCCGACGGTTTACGGTATCGGTGTGTTGCTGTACAACAATGGTTATGCCAATGTGACCAACAACGTGATGACCGCCGTGCGCATCGGTGTGCAAACCGGCAACTTCTCGCAGGCCGACCCGGGCAACAGCCACGCCATCGAATCCAACACGATCGAGGCGAGCCGCAAAGGTATCTGGCAAAACCTGACCTATTCGAATGCTTCCAATTTCTCGATCAAGAACAACACGATTACCGCGTTGGCAGGCTCGACGTTGAACGACGGTATCATGATCAGCTCGACGCAGGGCACTGTGGCGCCGGTTGTGGAAAACAACACCATTACCGGTATAGCGGGCGTTTCCAGCGGTTATCACTTTTGGAATAACCCTTCGAATACGGTAACTGTGAAAGGCGGGACTGTTTCGACCGTGCTGAACGGGGTATTTGCAAACAACTTTGATGGCTATCCGGATAATACCGGATCGAACTCGGAATCAAGCGCGTATACGGTTGACGGCGTTACGATCAACTCCGCGACGAACGGTGTAGTCGTGAAAGACAATACTTCGAATACCAACAATGCGACGGTCAAGGTTACATTGACTAACAACGTTGTGATCGACCAGCCTTTGGTTTACGGTGTTCAGGTACTTGGGAAAGACGCACAGGCAGTAGTCGGTTCTACTCAAATTAAACTGACAGGCAGCACGCTGACTGCCATTTCCGCAGCGGCCACCAACGGCTCTACCGTGAACAACATTACCCTGAAAGATGGTGTCACTTTCGACCGGAACGGAAATGCGCTGGCATCGATCCTCTTTGCGGATGACGATGCGACGGTGGATATCGACGGCAACTTCACGATACCGGGCGGAGGACCTACCCTGCCGGCCATCATCGAGGGTAAGCTGACGTTCACCAGCGGCATACTCAATGCGGCCACTGCGCCGATAGCATTCAATACCAATGCGACCGACATTACCACAGGTCCAAAGGCTGAAAGCTCGGCAAGCCATATTCTCGGCAAGGCCATAATGCTCAGCCGTCCGGTAGGCACGGGCGCAATCAGCTTCCTGGGCGTCAACCTGCCGGCAGGTGCCGACCTCGGCACGCTCATCATCGAGCGGGTCACCACCACCGATCCGATCGCGCCGACATTCAATGCAGGTGCCATCGATGTGCTGTGGACCATCACGCCTGGAAATGCCAGCGCGGGAAGAAATGGTGTGAAGCTGAGTTTCCTCAAAGACTTCCTGAACGGCCAGAGCGCGGGAACGCTCTATGGCTACCGCTACAATGGGTCGGCATGGGAGAAGAAAACCGATGCATTCACGGCTTCGCTCAGCGGCGATCTGTACACGACCACCGCATTCAACGTGACGCAGTTCTCCCCGTGGACATTGAGCAGCTCGTCGAGCCCGCTGCCGGTTACGCTTATTTCGTTCAATGCTGTTAAAGAAGAAAGCAGCGCATTGCTGACCTGGGCGACTTCGGAAGAAACCAACAGCGACCGCTTCGACATCCAGCACAGCATTGATGGCAAAAACTGGGAGATTGTCGGAACATTGGCTTCGAATGGCGAAAGTACCGTGAAACGTACTTACTCATTCCGCCACGACGAGCCGGTGGAAGGCGCGAATTTCTATCGTCTGAAAATGGTGGATCACGACAACACGTTCGCTTACAGCCGCATCGTGAACCTCAACTTCGGTTCGGAAGTGATCACGACACTCTATCCAAACCCGGTAAGCGATCACATGAAGATCAACACCACCAACTGGAACCAGGTGAAGCAGGTCCGCATTTACGACATGCTCGGCCGTACCATCTACGACTCCGGCAACCAGCCGACAGCGCTCGTCAGCCTGCGCAATGTAGCCGCGGGTATGTACGTGGTAGAGATCAGCCGGTTGAACGGCAAGGTCGAGAACTCGAAGATTATGGTTAACAGATAATTTTCATCAGATTAGTTGTATAGCAAAAATGCCGCCGGAAATTCCGGCGGCATTTTTATTTACTATCTACTATTAAACTAACTAAGTTTAATGATTAACCTGTTCTGCTAATATCCTGCGTTCTGTTTAAGATTGGTATTGTTGCGTACTTCGGCGGTCGGGATCGGGAAAAGAAGTTCGCGCTCCGTGACGGTAGGGCCGTAAGAGAATTTATGGCCTACATAATTTTCAAACTTCTTCGTGGTCACATTGAAAGCCTTCCGCAAACGCGCCATATCGAACCAGGTGATGTTTTCGAAGCACAGTTCGTGCCAGCGTTCGGCCCATACTGCCTCACGGAATGTGTCTTTGGTAAGTCCCGCGAGTGCAGGCAGCTGCGCCCGCGTACGGATCGAGTTCACCGCCTCGTAAGCTTTGGCCGACGGCCCTCCTACCTCGTTGGATGCTTCCGCGTACATCAGAAGCACGTCGGCGTAACGGATCACCGGCCAGTTCAAATCGCTGTTGGCGCTGCTGGTCTGCGCTACATTATCAAAATGTTTGTAGATAAAATAGCCCCCCAGATCAACCTCCTTGTTACGGTCGCTCTCGTTGGTGAATTTGGTAAAGAAGAATTGCTTCTCTTTCACACGCAAATCACCTGCTTCATAAGACTTCACAAAATCGCCCGTCGCGTAAATACCGCCCGTTTCATCGGAATAGGCCGAGATGTTTTTGTTATAAGGAATAATGGAAACCTGCCAGCCCGACGGGATCAGCTGGGTTTTGTACTGGATCATGAAGATATTCTCCTCGATGTTCTTCTTGGCCGGGTTATGCAGGTCGTCATAGGAAGTGAAGAGCTTGAATGCCTTCGAATCGATTACCTCCTCGGCCTTTTTAGCAGCCAGGTCATAATAGGCAGCGCCTTTTTGCAATGGATAGCCTGCCATCGTCAGGTATACCTTCGCCAGCAGCGATTTCACCGCACCGAGCGTCACTTTTCCGCTGTTTTCGGTCATTGGAAGTCCGGATGCTTCCGCTGTTTTCAAATCTTCTACAATCAGGTTGTAGACCGCTTCCGGCGTCGCCGCAGACGGGCGGAGCTGATCGGATTGCAGGTTTACCGGCTCGGTAACAAGCGGGATGTTACCGAACATCTGCACGAGCTGGAAATAATAGAATGCACGGAGAAAGTAAGCCTCGCCCAACACCCTTTTCATCTCGGCGGCATCCATGGTAATGCCTGGTATCCTCGCGAGGGAGAGGTTGGCGCCGGCAATGCCTTTGTAATACTGCGTCCAATACGATTGTCCGTAGCTGTTATCGGAAGTGTTCCGGAGGTCTTTGATAAAATAGCTGTTCACAGCCTGACCAAGGTCCGTACCCGCCAATCCGGTCGCAAACTCGGGCATCATCCACGGTCCGCCACCGAACCCGCTTACCATAGGTTCACGTAAAGGCGTATAAATCGCATTCACCGAGCTTCTGGCATGCGCAGGCTGCGTAAAATAGTTCTCTTCGGTAAAATTGCTGGGATCGGATTCTTCCAGGAAGTCGGAGCAGCTTGTGGCCCCGAATAAGCTCAGCATTGCGAGCAAACCGATTTTCTTTGATATGATTGTCATTGTTACTTTCAGTAAGAGTCAATATTGTTATAAACCGATGTTCAGACCGAGCATGAATACTCTTGGCTTCGGATAGTCGTACAAACCAAATCCCTGGTCGAAGGGCGATCCGGAGTTGGAAACCTCTGGGTCATAACCTTTGTATTTGGTAGACAAAAAGAAATTCTGAACGGATGCGTAAGCTCTCAGACGTTCCAGTTTCATTTTCGAAGCAATGTGCGCCGGGAACAGGTAAGCGAGCAACAGGTTGCGTCCGCGGATAAACGAAGCGTCAGTTACCTTGTGGCTGTCGTTGTTGGTCGTGTAATAAGCGTTGATCGGACGGATCTGCGCGATCGGCGTATTCTGGTTCGTTTCTGTCCAGGCATTCAACACGGTTTTATAGCTGTTGGCGATACCCTGGCGGTCTTCGGCAGAGTGAATACTTCTGTCGAGCACGTCGTTGCCGTACATGTATTGCAAATCAACCGTCAGCGACCATTGCTTGTAGTTGAATGTGTTGAGGAATGTACCAAAGCCATCGGGAATACCTTTACCAATGATCGTACGGTCGTTATCGTTGATCGTGCCGTCGTTGTTAAGGTCTTTGTACTTCACGTCGCCAGGTAGCATATTGTATTTCTTGGCTTGCTCAGCTTCCGCTGTGGACCAGATACCCTCATGCACACGTCCGAACATAGAACCCACCGGTTCGCCTACACGGATGACAGTCGCACCCGAGAAGATATCGCTACCGCCCGAGAGCGCCAGTACTTTATTTTTGTTTACAGAAATATTAAATGTAGTGCTCCAAGAGAAATCACCCGCCTTGATATTGGTAGAGTTGATCGCGAATTCGAAGCCTTTGTTCTCCATGCTGCCGACGTTGGTGAAGATGCTCGTGTAGCCGCTGCTCAATGGAAGTGGCGCGTCCAGCAACATTTCGTTCACTTTTCTGCGGTACAAGTCCAGTTCCAGGTTCACACGGTTCTGGAACAAACCGAGTTCAATGCCCAAATCCACCTGCTGCGTCTTTTCCCATTGCAGGTTGGAGTTCGACATACGGCCTACGCCGATACCGATATTGCGGGTACCGCCGAAGATTACATCCGAGCTCGCCAGCCCCGCCAATGCGCGGTATGCCGGGATTTCCGAGTTACCGGTTGCGCCATAGCTTGCGCGGATTTTCAGGTTGGAAATGGTAGGCGAGTTTTTCAGGAACTCTTCTTCGTTCACACGCCAGGCCAATGCCGCCGACGGGAAGAATGCATAGCGGTTCGCATCCCCGAATTTCGACGAACCATCGAGACGCCCCGTGAATGTCACCAGGTACTTGTTCATCAGGCTGTAATTGATCCTCGCAAAGTACGAGTTCAGACCATACGCCTGTGCCAGGGAGCTTGGTGCCAATGCCGTTGCACCTGCTGCAAGGTTGTTAAACTGAAAATAAGTATCCGTGAAGTTCTGGCTGCGAGCCGCGTTATCGAACCGGTCCACGTGCTGCCACGACAAACCGAGCATTGCATTGATCGAATGTATCTTGCCGAAATCTCTGAAATAAGTCAGGTAGTTCTCAAACTGCCATGAGTTGTACCGGCTGCTGCTCACGGACGCGTCGCCATTGCTGGAAATGTATTGGAGCCCTGCGGCCGCGAAGTAGTCATTACGCTGGTTGATCACGTTCGCACCCACGGTAGAGCGCAGTTCCAGCCCGTCGGCAAGGCGGATGTTGGCATACATATTACCCAGCATCGTTTGCGTTTTCAGGTAATAAAGGCGTTCAGCGACGACGCGAAGCGGGCTATCGCCTCCTTCCATACCCGGGTAATCGCGGTTACTGGCCCAACGACCGTCGGGATATTTCACCGGGATGATCGGCAATGCTTCCAGCACCTGGCGCATGGCCGTGATACCGCCGCCGCCAAGTTGATCGATCTGCTTCTCGTTCTGATCCGTGTAGCCCAGCGTACCGCCTACTTTCAGCCAGCTTTTGATTTGTGAATCAAATACAAAACGGCCTGAGAAACGCTTCTGCCACGAATCCTTGATGATACCGTCCTCGTTACGGTAGTTCAGGAATGCTCCGAAACTCCCTTTTTCACTACCGCCCGTGAAACCGAGCTGGTGGTTTTGGGTGAATGCCTTTTGGAAAGTTTCTTTCTGCCAATCGGTGTCGTACAATGGGTTACCGTTCGAATCGAAAAGCAGCGGATTGGTCCGTTTCAGCTTGGGATCGGTGTATTTGGTACCGGTAGCCCAGCCCACGGGGTCATACTTCGCCGCGTTAGCGTAAATGGTTTCTTCCACCTGCAAAAACTCTTTCGAATTCAAAACAGGAAGTTTCTTGGGTGCTACGCCAATGCTGAAATCGGTGTCGTAGGTTACTCTTCCGCCTCCTGATGTACCGCGTTTGGTCGTTACGAGGATCACCCCGTTGGCACCGCGTGCACCGTAGATCGCTGTGGACGAAGCATCTTTCAGAACTTCGATGGACGCGATGTCGTTCGGGTTAAGGTAATCGATCGGTGTACTACCGTTGGCCAATTCCACGGCATTCAGGATCACCCCGTCGATTACGTAAAGAGGGTTGTTGGAAACACTGATAGAGCTGGCTCCACGTATGCGTATGTTGGCGCGTCCACCCGGGCGACCCGAGTTTGACGACACGTTCACCCCGGTAATGCGACCGGATAATCCCTGGTTCAGGGAAGAAGCCGGGCGTTCCTGCAACACTTCGGCTTTTACGGTACCCACGGCGCCGGTAAGGTCGGATTTTTTAACAGTACCATACCCCACTACCACAACCTCTTCCAATGCATTCTCGTCGGGCCCCAGATTTACCTTCAGCGCCGACTGGTTTCCCACGATTACCTCCTGGGATTTGTAGCCCACAAAGCTGAAAACGAGTACCGGTTGGCCGCCTTCCGGAATATCCAGGCTGAAATCGCCCTGAGCATCGGTGGAAGTTCCACGCTGGGTACCTTTCAATATCACACTCACGCCGGGCAGCGATGCTCCTTTTTCGTCCGAAACGGTCCCTTTGATGGTCCTGTCAACGGCCGCCTGGGTTACCTGTGCCGGTGCGGTCAGGTTTTCCTGGGTCATCTGCCCCTCCGGCAGTGCCATCGCCTCGTCCTTGCTTTCCCTCACCGGCGTCGCTTCCTTTGCTTTTCCTTCGGTAATGACGAAGGTATTCTTTCTCGTCTTTTTGTATTTCAAACCGTTTTGCCGCAGCAGCACATCGAGGTTTTTTTCGATAGGCTGATTAAAATCCAGGTTGCTGGAAGCTACGTTCACGGAACCGACCAGGCGGTCTTCGAAAATGATTTCTACTCCATAATGTCTTTGAAGATCGAGCAAAACGTTTTTAAGCTTCATTTCCTGACCGAGCGAAGTATGCTGCTTGGTCGGCATCGACGCAAATGCAATGACCTGGGAATGCACGATCCGGGAGGAATGTGTCATCAACACAATCCCGATCGCCACCCATTGCTTGGCTGATAGCGTTAGATTCATAATCAAATGGTTTGGAATAATTAATTGTTCGTTAAAAGGATGCTTCCACCGTTTTGCTCGACCCTTAGGTCAAGTACTTCCGAGATCGTTTTTAAAAGTTCTTCCGCGTTTTTCGTCTTGAAATTGCCGGTAATCGACCGCTGGGCGATGTTAGAATCGGAGAGGCTTACTTTCTGCCCAAAATTCTCCTCGATCATCGCGAGTATTTCCTTCACAGGCGTCCCGTTGAACACATAGCGCTGCTCGGTCCACGGTGCGAATGTTTTGACGTCCTGTTTTCTTTCCAGCTGCACAGCGCCTTCCTGATCGAGAAATGCGAGGTCGCCGGGCTCCATCATTACTTCCCTGCGCTGGTTATTCTGGGAATAATCGATGCGCACGCTGCCGGATTTCAATGCTACCTTGGTACCCCTTGGCCGGGCAAATACCGAGAATGTCGTCCCGAGCACTTCCACCTGGAATTCTTTGGAAGTCTTCACCACAAATCGCTTATGGTCAATCGTATGGCTCACCGAAAACTCGGCCTCACCTTCCAACGCCACTTCGCGCACGTCGCCCCAGAAGCCCAGTCTGGGTACTTTCAGTCTGGAGTTCGAATTCAATGCCACCCGGCTTCCGTCTTCGAGGTATACGTCGGTCGTCTGGCCGTAGGCTGTCTGGTACGATTTGTATTGAATCGGCTCGCGAAATGCCCAGCCGCAGCTCAGCAGCAATGTTACCGATGCCGCCGCCAGCCAGAAGCGGTTGCTCCTCCGCCCAAGCCAGGAAGGAACGCGCTCCTCCTCCCCTTCCTCCTTCCTCCATTCTCCCTCAACTTCCTCCATCGCCGAATCGACCCGCCGAAGCAGGTTTGCCAAAGCAGCCTCCTGATCGGGAACGAACTGGGGGGATTGGGTTTCATATTCGAGCAGCCACCGATGGAATGTTTCCGCATTCTCCTTCTGGGTGATCCACTCTTCCACAAGCTTCCTTTCGAGCGGATTGGCGCGCCCGCTCAGGTACTCGAAAAGCGTATATTTCGATATAATTTTTTCCATTTTTGTTCGGTTTACAACGTTGACGAGAACCGTCCAGGCAAGCTTTCCGGGCTAGGTTTAGAGGATATTCAAAATGGCAAGGCAAAGCGAGATCATCCATTCGCCGTGAAGGGCGGAGCGAAGGTGTTTCAATGCCTTGGAGATGTGTACTTCTACGGTTTTGGGCGAGATATGCAGCTCGTCCGCTATTTCATGGTATTTCTTGTTTTCAAAACGGCTCATCAGGAACACCTTCTGGCATTGCATGGGCAGCCGGGCAATCACTTCGTTCACTTTCAGGAACAGGTTGTTGTAATGGATCTCGGCATCCGGCTGCTGATGGTAGGTTGAAATCGAATGCTCCTCGTTCATTTCGAGCGTATCGGTCTTGCCGAACTCTCTACGCATATACGTAAAGCATTCGTTACGTACCGAGCGGAACAGATAGCTGGTGTACGAGGTCGTGATGTTCTCGTAAGCCTTCGTGCGGTAAAACTGGAAGAACACCTCGCTCACCAGGTCCTCGGCGATCTGTTTGGAATACACAAACCGCACGGCATGGCTGCAAAGCGGGTTGTAATATCTTTTAAACAGCAGTTCCAGGCCCTTCCCCGGATTTTGCTCGAAAGCCGATTTGAGGAAGGTAGCAGAATCAATTTCACTTACTGGGGCCTTGCCTTCGTGTGCGGGAGACACAAATGGGCCAGGGCGCTTCGTTTCCGGGTTAAGCAAAGGATCGTGCATTGAGTATCTGTTCGTATGTAATAATTAAAAGACTTTTTTGCACTTAAAATCCCTTAGCCTCATTTAAAAAAAACTAAAACTTTTTTTAATCATATCTTAACCCATAATGACCGGATAATAAAAAAAGCCGCTATCCCTGCGGATAGCGGCTTTTACTAAAACTAGTTCTTTTGGGTTACAAATTCTTCGCCTTCATTTGTTTCACAGCATAGTCGACAGCGCGTGCCGAGAGTGCCATATACGTAAGCGAAGGGTTTTGCGTCGAGGTCGATGTCATGCAGGCACCGTCGGTCACGAATACGTTCTTGCAATGGTGCAGCTGGTTCCATTTGTTCAGCAATGACGTCCTGGGATCCTTACCCATGCGCACACCGCCCATTTCGTGGATGTCGTTGCCAGGATTGCGGTGGTTATCGTTCGTTCTGATATTGGTGAAACCTGCTTTGGTAAACATTTCGCTCACCTGCTCCATATAATCCTTGATCATCTTCTCGTCGTTATCATCGTAATCGACGTTGATCCGCATGGTCGGTATACCCCATTGGTCTTTGCTGTCCTTATCGAGTGCCACGAAATTGCTTTCCTTCGGAATGGTTTCGCCCATCATGTGCGAGCCTATGCTCCAGTTGCCGTATTTGGTTTCGTGCAAACCGGCTTTCAGCGAATCGCCCAGGCCGCTGCGGTCGTTATATGTATTGCGGTTGGCACCGAAACCGGCTGCATATCCTCTCAAAAAGTCGGTTTCCTGCTTGTAAACGTTACGGAACCGGGGAATGTAGCCGCTGTTAGGGCGCTTCCCGTCGGTCGTCGAATCGAGGAAGCCCTCGTATTCGCCCGAAACCGTTGCGCGGTAGTTGTGGAATGCCACGTATTTACCGAGTAATCCGCTGTCGTTGCCCAACCCGTTCGGAAACCGGCTCGATGTCGAGTTCAGCAATACGAGGTTCGAGTTCAGCGCGGCCGCATTGAGGAAAATGATATTGGCATAGAACTCGATCGTTTCTTTCGTGTTCGAATCGATCACCCGCACGCCCGAAGCTTTCTGCGTCTTGTCGTCGTAAATGATCGAATGCACCACCGAATGCGGGCGGAGCGTCAGATTACCGGTTTTCATCGCCCAGGGAATGGTGGACGCATTGCTGCTGAAATACCCCCCGAACGGGCACCCGCGTTCGCACATCACGCGGTGCTGGCATTTGGCACGCCCCTGATCGAGATGGATTTGCTGCGGCTCGGTGATATGTGCCGCACGGCCGATGATAATGTGGCGGTCTTTATATTGTTTGGAAACCTGCTCTTTGAAATACTTTTCTACGCAGTTCAAGTCGTGCGGGGGCAGGAACTCGCCATCGGGCAATGCGTCGATGCCGTCTTTGTTGCCGGTAATCCCCGCGAACTTCTCCACGTGGCTGTACCAGGGCGCAATGTCGTCGTAGCCGATCGGCCATTCCACCGCGAATTTATCGCGCGCCGGCCCTTCGAAATCGTACTTGCTCCAACGCTGCGTCTGCCGCGCCCAAAGCAATGATTTACCGCCCACCTGGTAACCCCTCAGCCAGTCGAATGGCTTCTCCTGAATGTAGGGATGCTCGTTATCCTTCGCGAAAAAGTGCATCGACGATTCCTTGAAGTTATAGCAACGCGCCGCGATCGGGTTGGCGTCCGCAATTTCTTTGGTCAGGCGCTCGCGGTGCTCGAATTCCCACGGCATCATGTTCGTGGTAGGATAATCCTTGATGTGCTGCACATCCCGCCCACGTTCGAGCACGAGGGTTTTCAAGCCTTTTTCGGTCAGTTCCTTCGCCGACCAGCCGCCGCTGATCCCCGAGCCAATCACAATGGCATCGTAGGTACGGGCTTTTTTACTATCAATATTAAAATTTGCCATAGTTTCGGTTGTAATCCTCCCTTTCAACCTTTTTTAACAGGTACACACCCATGGTAGCGGGCCGGGATCATTTCGTAATGGGTAATGTTGGTCATCACGTATTCGGACGTCATGTAGCCCTGGATCGTGAGGTTTTTGACCATACTAAAAAAGCCCTTCTGCGCCGCGTCGCTGCCCTTTTCGATTTCCGACAGGATTTGCAGGCGCTGTTCTTTGCTGGCATCCGTGAACGACTTTCCGAAACGCTGAACACTCTGCTCGTCGATATTCGAAATGCCGCTTGCGAGGCTGGCCTGGGCTTTGGAATCGTAGCAATCCTTCACCATTTTCTGCACAAAATCACCTACTCCCAGCTCTCCCGCTCCCGGTGTGTCGGTTTTGGGAATGATGGTTTCGACGATCATCGTAAGATTTTTGGATTGGTCTGCCGAAAGCAACCCGCTCTTCGCCACTGCACTTTTGTTCCAACCGGATGCCCACGCAGGCAAACCCGCCATGGCGCCCATGGCCACTGCCATACTTTTAAGCGCTACGCGTCTTTCCATCTTCGTTTTGTTTATCGTGGTATTTGTAAATATTATCGTTTTTTATTTTTGTCATTTATTGTCAGGGATTGTCATTGTTAGTCATCTATTGTCAGGAAATTGTCATTCATTGTCGGGGATTGGCCTTTATTAAAACAATGTAAAGTTCTCCTCCCACTTTGCCGATGATCAGGCATGACTACACCTGACGATCCTTGACCAAACATGACTATTTCCTGTCCACACTTGACCATTTCCTGTCCACACTTGACCATTTCCTGACCACACTTGACTATTTCCTGACCACACATGACCATTTCCTGACCACACTTAACTATCCCTGACCATACCGACCAAAGCGCGTCACTCTTCCAGAAAATCCAGGTCCCGTCCGTGCGTTTCCGGGATCGTCAGGATGCAGAAAATTCCGATTGCAAAACAGATCAGCCCCACGAGTGCCCCAGCCTGAATGACGGTGAAAGAACTTTTAAAAATAGCAAATAATGTAGTCATTCCCACTACCGTTCCGCGCACCATGTTGGGGACGGTGGTGGCCGCCGTAGCGCGCAAGTTGGTACCGAACTGCTCCGCGCCGATGGTCACGAACATGGCCCAGTAACCGATCCCGAAGCCCAACAAAGTGGCAATGGTGTAGAAAAACGAGGCCGATTTAATGCCTGCAAAGAGGTAAATCAGGCTGCATATCAATGTAAAGATCATCAGGTAAAAGACGGCCTTCTTGCGCGATTCGAGCCAGTGGCTGATGAACCCGCTGCAAAGATCGCCCACCGAAAGCCCTACATAGCACCACATAATGGAAAGGCCCGGCTTAATTGGCTCGTCGATACCCAGCGCTCTTCCGAATTCGTTGCTGAATGTGGCCAAAATACCGATCACAAACCAGGTAGGCAGCCCGATTCCAATGCACCGCAAATACCTTCCAAGCCTTTCTTTATTGGTAAACAATGCAAAAAAGTTACCTTTCTCCACGTGCTTTTGGTCTTTGATATCCTTAAAAATACCCGATTCAAAAACGCCGATCCGCAGCAGCAGCAGCGAAATACCCAGCCCGCCGCCGATGAAATACGCATAGCGCCAGTCGAAAAACTCTACCGTGAAATAAGCTACCACGGCGCCCAGCAAGCCAATACCTGCTACCAGCGAAGTGCCGATGGCGCGCAGCTGCTTGGGAAGTATCTCGGACACGAGCGTGATGCCCGCGCCCAACTCGCCTGCGAGGCCGACCCCGGCGATGAAACGGAGCAATTTGTAAACCGTAACATCCTGGACGAAGCCACAGGCGATATTGGCAAGCGAATAGGTAATGATGGAGCCAAAGAGTACGGAAAGACGCCCTTTTTTATCTCCCAGGATGCCCCAGAGTATCCCTCCGATGAGCAGACCGGTCATTTGCCAGTTGAGAATACTCGCGCCGGTTACGGAAATATCCGCTTCGGAAAGCCCCAATGCTGCCAGGCTTGGCAGGCGGACAATCCCGAAAAGGAGCAAATCATAAATATCTACGAAGTAACCAAGGGCAGCGACAATTACGGGAGCACTGAAAAGGTAGGAAGCGTCTGAGCGCGTTGCTGTGACGGTTGACATTTGGTTTTGTATGGGTTTCATCGGAATAACTTGCAATATTATGCAAATAGCCGGACATAAGCCCGGCTATTCGTTGGTAAATTAATAAAATTTAAAGAGAAAGTTTTGTTTGAATAATACTCGCTTTCTCTTGCTTTCATTTGTCTAACTCTTCTTGAATACGATGGTTATCTTGTATTTGACGCCGTCTTCTTCCTCCATGGACGACCATTTCATTTCGTTGGCGCCGGTTTCGAGATCGAACTCGGTTACGTCGGAGCCTTCCGTGAGGACTATTTTCTTGTCCTTAACCGCCCATTTGGAGGAGTCATCTACCACGTCGGCCTGATCGAGGATGTCGTCGCAGCCGATAGGTATTTTCGAGCCCACCGTGCCGTTGCTTTTGAAAGTAATCTCGGTTTCCGAAAGACATTTCTTGCCGGTCAACGCTTCAAAATATGCGAGTACGTCGGTAATGCCGTTCTGCGCCGGATCGATGTTCATCGCCCTGATTTTCCAGGTACCTTCTACGGCATTGCCGGAGGGTGTCTCGGGAGTCGGATCGTCGGAGTCTTTGCTGCATGCCAGCATGGCTGCCGCAAAGACGAACAACATCAGATAATTTGTCAGTTTTTTCATGGATAAAGTTTTCATGGTCGCCTTTTTTAGTGATAAATAATCACGAAATTAAACCACCCTCTTTCCATCCCGACATATTACCGAGTGACCGGTAGGCCGACTGAGCGACCGGTCGCCTCAGAGTTCCAGCTTCTGTTTGTCTTTCAGCAACTCCTCTTTCAATTTTCCATAATCCACATCCTGCACGGCCACTTTCGCGTCGATCGCCTGCACCGCGGCCGTGGCCGCGCTCTGCCCGAGGATCATGAAAACCGGCTCCATGCGGATAGAACCATAGGCGATATGTGAAGCCGAAACGCACACCGGCACCAGCAGGTTTTCACATTCGGCCTTTTTGGGAATAATGGAGCCGTAAGAAATGCCGTAAGGTGTTTTAGGATGTACGCCAATATCCCCCTCGTTCTGCACGAAACCGTCTTCCTTCACGTAGCGCTGCGCATTATGCGCGTCGAGCGAGTAGGAACCCATGCCCACGGATTGTTGTACGGCTTTTTTGCCTAATGTTTCATTCTCGGTCATCACGCTCTGGCCCAGCATTCTGCGGGCTTCACGGACGTAAATCTGGTGCGGCCAGCCGCCATTGTCCTTGAACTCGTCCTTCGGCAAGCCCCATTCATTCACCTTTGCGCGTACGTCCGCGGGTACTGCGGGATCGTTGGCGAGGAAGTACATCAGGCCTTTCTGGTACACCTCGTGCTCCTTGATGATGTCTTTGCGGCGTTCGTAGGAAGCGTCGGGATAGTCGTAATTCTGGCCCATGAAGTCGGTACTGAACGGGCCGTGGTTGTTGGTGTCGGTTTTGCGGTTGGGAATGGGATCGTATTTATCGAAAGTTTCAGTCCAGCCAGCCTTGTACACCCGTGCGAGCAACTCGTACTTGCCCGGATCGTAACCTGCGGGTTTCGCGAACGGAATGCGGTTATCAGGGTGCGATGAGAGGCACATGCGGAAGCAATAGGCCTGGATTTTGTTATCACCTTCCCCGTTCTTACCGATTTTCTCCGCTGTCACGTAAGGCAGCAAACCGCTTTTCGGATCACCTTCCACTTTATAGGGACTGATATTCTTCGCGAAATAATGCCTGTGCTGGAAAACACCCGCCTGAATACCGTTCCATTCTTCATTATAGACGCTATTGGCCTCGCGGCCTACGTGGTATTTCACACCGGCAGCGGCCATCAGATCGCCTTCGTAAGTGGCGTCGATGAACATTTTGCCTTTGAAGGTCTTGCCGCTCAGTGTCTTGAATGAAGCAATGCGGCCGTTGGTTTTCTGCACGCCGCTCTGGCCGCGGTCGAGCCATTCGTCGCGGTAGATTTTGATATTGTTTTCCTTCACAAAATCTTCAAAAACCTGCTCTGCTACGTGCGGCTCGAATATCCACATTGTGCGCTCGGCGCCGTCCATAGCAACCGTACCCTGCCCTTTGTTGCCATATTCTTCCTTTTTCTGCCATTGCCAGCCTTCCGGCTTGTCGTAATGCAGGTAAACCCGATGGTAAAACTCGCGCGCGAGGCCGCCGATCACCGATTTGTTGCCCGTATCGGTAAAACCCAGTCCGCCGGACGAAAGCCCGCCCAAATGTTTGTCGGGCGAAACCACCAGCACCGTTTTGCCGGATTTTACAACTTGTACCGCGGCCGTCACCGCCGCGCAGGTGCCGCCATAAACGATGACGTCCGCTTCGTAGGATTGGGCATACGAGGCCGCGCACGCGACCTGCGAAATGATGAATGCAATGAATAAGCGTAATTTTTTCATTCAATATCTGGTTAGGATTTAATAACTATTTTGATTCCGGCACAAACAGTACCGCATCTGCCGCCACGGCCCCCGAAGCGCCTTCCGATGAGATGTTCACCGAACTTGCATTGCCTTTGGGCAGATTGAACTTGCCGACGTGGTACCATTCACCGGATGTTTGCCCCTCTACCACAATGTCTTTTTCGAGTACCGAAATGGTCTTGGTTTCGCTGCCCGCTTTGACCGAAAGCTTTATTTCCGAAGCGGGTTTGGCTACTTTGGGAAAATAGGCATAAATCTGGTAGTTGCCCGGAGCGGCTATTTCTGGTGTGAAAGTCACCGAGCCCCCATTTTTATCGCTTTCCGAAGTAGCCAGAAATGACGGACCATACCCACCTTTTTTGACGGACTCCCAGTTTCCTTTAACAGAAACATGCTTGCTATCCTCGTTATCGACCAGGATTTCAGGCGTCTTGCCATTCACGAGCGGGTCGGCTTTCAGCTTTGCCTGCAATTTCGGAATATCGATCTGCTGCACGCTTTTCTTGGAATCAATCGCCATTACTGCCGCAATCGCCGACGACTGGGCTAGCACCATAAATACCGGTTCCATGCGGATGGAGCCATAGGCAATGTGCGTGGCCGACAGGCAAACCGGTACCAGCAGGTTGGTACATTCCTTCTCCTTCGGTACCAGCGAGCCGTAAGCGATCGGGTAAGGCCCGAAGCCGCCCACCTCGACATTACCTTCGTTTTTAGCCATTCCATTCACCACAATGCGCTGGATATTATGCGAATCCATCGTATAGGCCGCCATTCCAACGCCATCTTTCACTACTTCTTTGCTCTCACAGTTCGCCTGGGTCATTACGTAGCTCCCGATCATCCGTCGCGCCTCACGCACGTACAGCTGTGGCGACCAGTTGCCGGTTTCTACATATTCATCTTTGGGATACCCCCATTTCAGCATTGCCTCCCGCAGCTCCGCAGGCACGCGCGGGTCGTGGCCGAAGAAGTAGAGCAACCCCTTGGTATAGGTTTCGTGCGCCCGGATAATCTCCGCACGCTTTTTGTAATCGGCGTCCGGATAATCGTGGTTCATCCCGATCATGTCGGTGGAAAAGCCATTGCGGTTGTTGATATCCGTCTTGTTGTTGGGCATTTTACTCCATATGAAGTAATCGTTCAGCGTTTTTCGCTCCGGCTGCTTCGCGATCAGGCGCGCGAGGAGTTCGAAATGGCTTACGTCGTAGCCTTCCGGCTTGGTAATGGGTACCATATTGGCCGGGTCGGAGGTGAGGCAAATGCGGTAGTTGTAGGCTTGCACTTTCTTGTCGCCCGTGCCGTTCGGTTCCAGTTTCGCAGGCGAAACACCCCAAAGCAGGCCGCTCTCCGGCTTTCCCGCGATTTTGTAGGGATCGATTCCGTCCGGCAACTGGTGCCCTTTCATGAGTTGTACGCCCTCGATTGTTTCGTTGTAATCGCTGTTCGCCTCGCGGCCGACTGCGTACGAAACACCTGCTTTCGCCATCAGGTCGCCTTCGTAAGTACAGTCGAGGAAAACCTTTGCCGAAACGGTCTGATTGGTTTTAGCATCAGGTTTCATACTGTTTTCCAAAACAATGGATTTAATCTCCGCACCCGACTTACTGGCGCTGATCACTCGGTTTTGGTAAACTACCTTAATCCCTGCTTCGTCGAGGTATTGCTGCAAATACTGTTTCGCCACCTTCGGCTCGAATGTCCATTGCTCGAACTTCCCGTAATGCCTGCCGATACGACGGTAAAAGTCGCGCGACAGGCCGGTAATGGCATATTTGTTCCCGATATCCGTGTAACCGAGGCCGCCGGAAGTCATCCCGCCCAAATGCCCGCCGGGCTCGATGAGCACGACGGATTTCCCCATTTTCTTCGCCGTGTAAGCCGCGATTACGCCCGCCGCGGTGGCGCCGTAAACGCAGACATCCGCTTGAACCGATACAGCCGGGGCTGCCGCAGCCGACGATGCGCTGGCCTGCTGCCGATTTGCCACCGGACGGAAGCCCGACAAAAGGAATGTAAACAGGCAAGCGAACTGCGCTAATGCTATCTTTTTTCTCATTGTTTTGGAATGATTTGAATACTTAATAACCCGGATTCTGATCCTTGGCCGTAATGGCTTTGTTATACAAAATCTCGGAATTGGGGATCGGCCAGAGCATGTGTTTTTCGGCTATGACAATGTTCTTTACTTCCAAAATGCGCTGCTTGGCAATTCCTAATCGTTTCAGGTCGTTCCAGCGCTTGCCTTCGTACATCGTTTCGTAGCCCCGCTCCTGCACCACCTTGTCGATAAAGGTTTGTAATGTAGCAAAATCGGCTAGCTTGAAATCGACCGCCGATGCGGCTTCGGCTGGTTTTCCGTAAGCGCGACGATGCACTTTGTTGAGGCTTTCGAGGCCGTCTGCCGTTGGTTTGCCATTCGCGCGGGCGTCGGCTTCGGCGTGGAAAAGGAGCAGATCAGCATAGCGGTACCAGGGGTAGTCGTTACCCGCCCCGGCCGTTGCCAGCGGGTCGCGGTATTTCCGGTAAAGCATCGAGGTAGTACCGAGGCCGATATCCACATTGTACAGGTTATGGCTTTTACGCAAATCCCTGAAATCCCAGTTTTTGATCACCGGATTGGAAACCGAGTCGGTATACTGCGCATACACGCCGCCAGGACCGTAATAGTTGTAGGGCCCGATTTTACGGTGCGCGTAGCTCACGAGCCCGAAACCCTGCTGGCGCGAGTATTTGAAATAGAAAATCTCCTCGCTCGTATTCACCACTTCCGGGCCATAGATCTTCTGAAAATCCTCCGAAACGGTTACCGGTACCAATGAATACTTCCCGGCATCGATCACTTCCTTCGCCTTCGCGCGTGAATCCTCCCACTTTTCGAGGTAGAGGTAGACTTCCGACAAAAGCGTTTTGGCAGCCCATTTGGTAGGGCGACCTATTTCGGAGGGATTATCCGCAAGCCCGGCTTCGGCCACCAATGCATCGGCGACTATCAGCTTGTAAACATCCTCGACACTCGATCTCGGAATATCGGCAACGGTCATATTCTCCTCCGTGCGCAGGGGCACTCCCGCCCAGTTCCGCACGAGCGCGAAGTAGGTGAGTGCACGCATGTATTTGGCCTCGGCCACAAATGAAGCCTTTTCCGCGTCGGTCATGCTTGTTCCCTTCGGCACATTGGCAATGACCAGGTTCGCATTACGGATGGATTGGTAAAAGTTGTCCCAGATCGTCGCAACGCGATTAATGTTCGTATTGTCGAGGCCCTGGTACAGGCTCACGGGCGTTTGGGTCCCTCTTGAATTGCCGTAATCGGCCAGGCCTTCCAGCTGTGCGGGATAGTTAGTCGACAATGCGGCGTCGGTGCGCATCGGACCGTAGATCGCATTCACTGCGGCCTTCGCTTCCGCGGCGGTATTGTAAAAATTCTCGGAAGCGAGCGATTTGGGTTTTTCTTCGAGGATGTCGGAACAAGCCATGCAAACCGCCGCCAAAAACAAACTGGTGAATATCTTTTTCATAATGATGATTTCTTTAACCGGTGATTAAACTGACCTTAAAACCCGATTCGGAGGCCTACGGTGGTGGTTTTCGCTACGGGGTAAACGTAATGATCTACACCCTGCACAAAGGAGTTAGCCCCTCCGTAAGAATTCACTTCCGGGTCATACCACGAGTATTTGGTCAGCGTAATCAGGTTCTGCCCGCTCACGTACAGTTGCCCGTATTTCATCCATTTGATATGCAGCTTCGCCACCGGCAGATTATAGCTCAGCTGAATATTTTTGAACCGGAGATAAGAGCCGTCCTCCACGAAGCGGTTCGACATCTGTGCCTGCGAGGACGTTTTAATGACCGGATATTTCGCATTTGTATGCTCCGGCGTCCAGTGATCGAGATACACTTCGCGCGGCATATTGAGCGCCTGGCCGTAGTCGTAGCCCTGCCCCTGCGCACTGAGGTTGAAGATATCGTTGCCCTGCGATCCCTGGATGAAGAATGTCAGTTCAAAGTTTTTGAATGACATGTTCGAGTTGAAACCGTAGGTAAACTTGGGGTTCGGATTCCCGATGATCTGCTTGTCGCCCGCGTCGCGGCTGCCGCTGTTATTGTAATCTTCGTAGGCGATGAAGCCTTTGTCGTCATACCCTTTTTCCACATACCCGTAGAACGATCCCAGCGGGTAGCCTTCGCGGAGGATATTCACATTATCATTCACCGCCGCGCCGATTGTCTGTCCCAGAATGTCGTTTCCGCCATAGAGCTTCACGACTTTGTTTTTGTTAATAGACAAATTGGCCGACACATTCCATTTGAATGCACCTTCCAGTACCGCCGCATTAACCCCGAATTCGAAACCCTTGTTTTGAATTTTTCCGATATTCTGAATCGTGTAGGTGTAGCCGAGCGACGAAGGCAGCGCCACGTTGTTCAGCAAGTCGCGGGTGTTTTTGATATAATAATCCGCCGTGACGTTCACACGGTTGTTCCACAGCCCGAGGTCGATACCGAAGTCGGTCTGAGCGGTAGTTTCCCATTTCAACGATCCTGCCAGGCGTGTGCCGGGCGCGTAGGAAGTCATGAATGCATCCCCGAAAACGACCTGGCCCGATGCCAGCTGATTTAATGTAAAATAGGGCTGAATGGAAGTATTACCCGTTTCTCCGTAGCCTACTCTCAGTTTCAGATCGGAAATGAAGGGGATATTTTTGATAAACTCTTCCTCGGACAAGCGCCATGCCAATGCACCTGACGGGAAAAAGCCCCATTTCTGCCCTTCGCTGTACCGCGACGAACCATCCGCACGAAAGCTGGCCGTAGCGAGGATCTTGCTGTTGAAAGTGTAGTTGACGCGCGCCAGGTAGGAAAGCAATGCCCATTTGGAATAGGACGATTCAGGAACCCCCTGTGTGGCTGCGGCACCGATGTCGTACGTTCCCTGGTTGTCGCTGATAAAACCGCTTCCGCTCGTTTTCAGGTAATTGGAAACATAGTCCTGATAGGTAAAACCGGCCACTGCTGAAATGCTGTGCTTGCCGAAATCCTTGATATAGCTGATCGTATTTTCACTCAAAACGCTGGTAACCCGCTGTGATTCAATACTGGCGCTACCTTTTGAATTGACAAACCTGGTAGTAGTATAACCGTCGGTACGATCGTCGGTGCTTTCGATACCGGCCAGCGATTTGATCAGCAAACCTTTGATCGGCTCGAAGGTAACGGCGCCGTTGGTCAGGATTTTATTGGAGCGAATTTTGTCCGATTGCTGGTAGAGAAAGTTCAACGGGTTGGTAATCACATTCGAACCCCAGGCATAGGCTTCGGCCAGTCGCGAATAGCTGCCATCCGGAAGTGTTGAGGGAATGGTCGGATAGCCGGAGAGCATCGCCGACATCAGCGTTCCTCCGCGGTTACCTCTTTCGGAATTCTTGCGGTCGGAATCGATACGGCTCAGCATGGAACTCAGGTCGAATTTGAATTTCTTACCAATATCGGAGCTCAGGTTAATGCGCAGCGCATTCCGCACATAGTTGCTTCCGATCACAATGCCGTCCTGGTTAAAATTGCTCGCTGCTACCGAGAAGCGTGTTTTTTCGTTCCCGCCACTTACCGTCAAGGCGTGGTTTTGGACGGGTGCTTTTTGAAATACCAGATCCTGCCAGTCGGTACCTTTGCCGAAACCTGCGATCTGATCGGGTGTGAAATGCGGCGCGAGGCCGTCGTTGGCCGCCTGTTCGTTGTAGAAATTGGCATATTCGGTCGCATTCATCAGGTCCAGCTTTTTACGGATGGTCTGAACACCATAATAACCGTCATAATCGACGCTCACCCGGCCTGCTTTCCCCTTTTTAGTAGTAATTAAAACGACCCCGTTAGCACCGCGCGAACCGTAAATAGCGGTTGCGGAAGCGTCCTTCAACACTTCAATGGATTCAATATCAGCATTATTCAACAATGTAGGGTTACCGGAATACGGAAAGCCATCCACCACATACAAAGGCTCGTTACTTCCCTGAATGGAGTTGGTACCCCGCACGCGAACGCTGATCGGACTACCCGGTGCGCCGGTATTTTGCGACACATACACACCCGCCGCACGGCCCGCGAGCGATTGCACGAGGTTGGTAGCCGGATATGCATTCAGTTCCGACGATTTAATGGAAGAAACCGCCCCGGTAAGGTCGCTTTTCTTGATCTGGCCATAACCGATCACGACGATCTCCTGCAATGATTTGTCTTCCAGGAGCAGGCTGACAGTCAGTTCGGCCTGACTTCCCAGTACTATTTCCTGTGATTTATAGCCTACAAAACTGAAAACCAGCACCGAATTCGGCGCACTTGTTTCGGGAATTTCGAGTTGGAAATTGCCATCGGAATTGGTGGTGGTACCTGTCTGCGTGCCTTTCAGGACAATGCTCACACCCGGTAATCCGGTATTCGAGTCCCCGTCCAGCACTTTGCCCGAAACCGCCCGTTTAGGAGCGTTGGCCGGTATGGGTTGCCCCGCCGGAGCGTCGGGCGTGGTCGTTTCCAGCCTTCGGAGGATGATGATCTTGCCGGAAACTTCGTAATCGAGCCCCAGCGGCGTCAGAATATGATCTAGCGCCTCGTATAAAGGCTTGTCTTTTAACGAGACCGTCACTTTTCGGGCCGATTTGATCAGTTTGGAGCTGAATACAAACCGTACATCGACCTGCTTTTCCAGTTGACCGAGTACCTTTTTGACTTCACTGCCATTCGCTGTCACCGAAATTTTCTGGCTGAGAAGGGATTGCGCACTACCCTCACGTGCATAACCCGCGACGATAAACACCAAGGCAAGCATGAGTTGAGTAGCTGTCATTCGCATGGTCCACAGTAGTACCCTACGGTACTTTAAAGGTTTTTTCATAGATTTGATTGTTTTGGTAGATTAGGAAATTTGGCAAAACGATCCCTGCCTCCCGCTGGGGAGGGTAATGGTGACCAACCTGTCAGGGAATTTTCGGAGCCGGTGATGCGGGAACATTGCCGGCTCTTCTTTTTGGGATAAGCTTTCTGTTTTTTCTTGTGCTGGTTTAAAGGGTTACGTGATTGTTTCGGGTTAATTCCTGCATCCTTTGCTGTGGATGACCACTTGGCCGTCGACGATCTCGTAGCTGGATTCTACGGCCTTGCAAATGATATTAAGCTTGTCGTGAAGTGTCTGGTTATCGAGGCGGGCGGTGAGCGGGCAATCTTTCAATAATGCTTCATCATAGAGAATATCGATGCCATACGCCCTGGCAATGGTGTTGAAAACATCGCTGGCAGGCGTGTCTTCAAATTCAAACTGGGGTATCTCGGCCTTGGAAACGACCATTTCAGGCTTTTCGACCAGTGTTTTTACCATTTTGACCTCGTTGCGGGCATAGATAATCTTCTGGTTCGGGGTGAGTACCACGCCCTGCAAATGCTTGTCGGCCACTTTCTCATTCAAATGCGGGTCCGATTGTGCGAATACGGCAACTTTTCCGGTCTTCACCTCCACGGTCACTTCCCTCGAATCGCCATAAGCTTTAATGCGAAAACTGGTACCTAATACTTTCGTAACCAAACCATTGGCATACACCAGAAACGGATGCCCGGGATCTTTGGCAATGTCGAAAAATGCCTCGCCTTCGAGAAAGACTTCCCGCCGCTCTCCGTCGAACCGTTCGGGATAACGAATGCGGCCTTTCGGGGCGAGGCTGATCTTACTGCCGTCGGCCAATGCAAGTTCGATAGTTTGGGAAGTTGAATTGATTTTTTCCGTCAATGCATCGCTGTGCCCGGTAATACTGTGCTGCTGCCCGGGTCGCGATTTCTCTTCCCTTTTCATCGTCACCGAATACACCGCCCAGCCCAGCAGCACGATAAAAGCTACCGAAGCCGCAAACTGCATCCAGGGAATGGAAAAAACAGGTACCAACCTCCGTGAAGTCCGGCCCGGCTCTTCATAGGTTTCGGTAATGCGACCGACGGTTTGTTTCACGACCTGGTTAATCTCCACATCGTCGATATCAGGCTCGTGCAAGCGAAGCGATAGCACAATGGCCTTGGCTTGCTCCACTTTTTCGAGCATGTCGGGGTTGGCATCAATCCAGTCGTCCCAAAGCGCGTCGGTTTCGGGAGTGGGCGACAATGTCCATTGGCGAAAGAAATCGTCCCAGACAAAGTCTTCAACAGAAAAATCGTTGTAGCGGTCCATACCAGTTCATTGTGTCTAAATGAGTATAGACCAGGTCCGGCGCCGGATACCAACAATTTTTAAATTATTTCTTCAAAAAAGAATAAAACGTACCGGAACAGCTGATGAACTGCGGGTTAGAATAGAAAATGCAGCAGAAAAAATATAAAGAATTCCGCTTTCCAATGCGTTTTCAAATGCCGGATAGCGATTTGGAGCAGGTTGGAGACCGTCTGCGGCGACACGGCCATTACCTCGGCAATCTGCTCGCGGCTGAGTTCCTGGAAAAATTTGAGATACACTACTTCCTTCTGCCGGCGGGGCAATGCATTGATCAGTTTCTGCAAATGGTGCGTACGGGAATGCGTCGCCTCGTTGCGGATGTAGTCGTCCTCAACCGAAAACTCGATTTCGAAATAATCGTCCTCCTCCTGCAATGCCTCCCCGCCTACCCACGTGCGTGAGGACACCTGCCTGTGCATGAGGCGCCGGAGCGACGCCATGAGATAAGGCTTTACGGCCGCGTCGGGGTTGAGGTTACCCCTTTTTTCCCATAACACGAGAAACAAGTCCTGAATGCTGTCCTTCACCAGTTCACGGTCTTTGGAAAACTTGCTTCCATACCTGAAAAGCAGGCGAAAGTTATCCGACATCAGCTTCTCGAACGCCCGCACCTCCCCTGCCAGGAAATCCTGCCAGAGAACGCGATCTTCCGGAAAAGCGGAGGTTGATTTCATAACTTGTTGAAAGGGACGCCTAAATAAATCAAACTAAACGGCAAACTCAATTAATTTTACAAGATTAGTTTAATTGAATCAGGTTATCGTCCTATCCAAATACCTATTCGATCATCACTTTAAGTGCCTGTTTCTGACCGTCCTGCTTTTGCAGCTGCAAAATGTAAATGCCGGAAGCGAGCGGGCTCAGCGGTTTCAGATTGAGCTTGTCCGGTGCTGCGATCTCCGTCTTCAAAGGCTGTACCTTCCCATTTATGTCGATCAGGCGGACCGAGGCTGCATTTATCCCCTTGGCTGAAAGTGTAATCCGGTCTCTTCCAGCCGGGTTCGGAGCGACTAATGCTTTTTGCGCAACTGGTTTCGGTTTCCCATCGTCGATGGAAATCTCATCGATCCGTATCTTGCCCACGCCGTTCCGGAAGCGCATTTCGAAGTTGGAAAGTTTGGTTTTGGAATAAGCCGGCGTGCCGGGGTAGGCTTTGGTGTTCCGGGCAACAGCTTCGTCGTTTACCCAAAGATCATAAGTGCCGGGCTGCGCAGTTTCTTCGTCGAAAGTAGCATTCATATGGTATACCAAAGGCACCGTGGAATTATTAAGGACCCAGGTAAGCGTAACTTGCTTCTTTTCGGGATAAGTTTTACTTACCCGGCCTGTTTCGAGGTCTTTGATATTGAAACCGTCTTCCAGAAAGTTGATCGAACATTTCGCGAACATCAGCCCATTCCCGGGAAATGAATTGTTGACCGGGTTAAAATCTTCTCCGATATACAAATACATGGCATTCAATGCATGCGCCTGGATATCCTCTACACTGAATGTGACCCGAACGACGAGCGTCTCGGGATTGGGACTGAATGGTGTGGCGCGCATGGCACGTATAATCCCACCCGTTACAGAATCCAGCCGGCTGCGGGTGAGCTCCATGTAACCTTTGTGGAACTTGTGGTAGGAAAGCGCCGGGGCCGTGAGAATGACGTGGCTGAACTGGCCAGTGTCGGGCTGTGGGTTGATCAGGCCAGTAGTTTGACTGAAATTCTGGTGAAAGTAGACGGTTTGGGCGCTGCCGGCGAGGGACGCCAGCAGCGCTAGTGCGGAGGTGAGGTATCTTTTTAGCATAAACTGGTTTGGAGTTTATGCTTTTAGACGTGGAAGGTTTTGAATGGTAACGGGTTGTAGTAGTAAATTTTTTTGATGCTATCGACTCCTTCCCGCATCCCGCACCTTTTCAAGCTCCGCGGCCATAGCCTTCACTTTTGCCGGATATTTATCAGCCACATTGTTTTTTTCCCCAATATCCTTGCTCAAATCATACAACTGCGGCTTGGGATTGGCCCCCGTTTCGATATTCGTCAGCTCCGCTACCGCCTTGCCTTCCCGTGGCTCGATGTATTTCCAGTTTCCCTGGGTAATGGAAAGTGCCCCGCCCTGCTTGATCAGCCAGCTGCGGCCAGTCTGACTTTTACCGAGCATTGCGTCTATCACATTGAAACTGTCCACAGCCTCCTCACTACCCGTTTTCTGTTGAAAGAAATGCGCAAACGAAGCCATCATATCGATCTGGCAGATCAATGCATCCGACACTGTCCCCGGCTTGATCGCCTGCGGCCAGCGCGCGAGCCATGGCACCCTGGTACCGCCTTCAAATGCGCTGTATTTGCCGCCCCGGAGCGGGCCGGCGGCGCTATGGCCTTTCGCTAGTTCTACGGCGCGGTCGGCATAGCCGTCGTCCAGCACCGGGCCGTTATCGCTTGAAAAAATGACCAATGTATTTTCGGCGATTTTGAGCTCCTCGAGTTTCTTCAAAATCTCGCCTACCGTCCAGTCCATTTGCAGGATCACATCACCACGGAGGCCCATTTTACTTTTGCCTTTGAACTGCGTGCTGGGCATTCTGGGCACGTGAATGTCGTTGAGCGAGAAATATAGAAAGAACGGGGCTTTCCGGTTGTCTTCGATAAATTGCTCCGCCTTGCTCAGGAATACGTGCGCGATTTCCTCGTCGGTCCAGCGGGCCTGCTTGCCGCCCGTCATCCAGCCGATCCGGCCGATGCCGTTCACAATGGTATTGTTATGCCCGTGGTTCGGCGATGCCGGTAGTTTCAATAATTCAGGATTTTCCAGACCCGTCGGTTCGTTGCCTGTTTTTTTGGAATAATCAACCTCGATGGGATCGTTCGGATCGAGGTCCTGCACGTCGTGATTTTCGACAAAAACCGTCGGAACACGGTCCGAGGTAGCCGGAAAGAAGAACGCGTAGTCAAAGCCAACCTCGTTCGGGCCTTTGGTAATGGGTTTATTCCAATTGATCTGCTTGTTGGTTTCGCCCAGTCCCAGGTGCCACTTGCCCACTGAACCCGTTTTATAACCTGCATTTTGAAAAACGGCCGGTAGGGTCAACTGATTTGTCGGTATAATCAGCGACGCATCGCCCGGAAGCACGCCTGTACCTTTTTGCCGCCACGGATACTTGCCCGTCATGAGCGCGAAGCGCGAGGGCGTACACGTGGCTGAGCTCGCATGCGCGTTCGTGAAGCGGATACCTTCTTTGGCAAGACGGTCGAGATTGGGGGTGCTGATTTTGGTGGCGCCATAAGCACTCAGGTCGCCGTAACCGACATCGTCGGCGTAGATAAAAATAACGTTGGGTTTGGATTGCTTTTTCTGCGCCTTCGCCACAAACGGCAAAAGCATCACCGCCGCGAGCAGCCACGACGACATTAGGGAGTACTTCAATTTCATAAGGTT
This sequence comes from Dyadobacter sp. SG02, assembly GCF_900109045.1. Classification (GTDB taxonomy): domain Bacteria; phylum Bacteroidota; class Bacteroidia; order Cytophagales; family Spirosomataceae; genus Dyadobacter. Next base: position 112,057 of record NZ_FNYL01000019.1, on the reverse strand, counting down.
GGGGTTAAGAATTCCGGCCGTGAAGATATTCATTCAGGATGATTTAACACAAAAACAGCCCGGAAGTGATTCCAGGCTGTTTTGTTCCTTATCATTAATGCTAGCTGCTTTTCTCGCTGGTCAACTTCTTAATCAAATCCACCTCAGCCTGCTTGTATGGCGTTCCGTCTTTTCTGAAAATATCGTGGAACCACAGATCGGGCTCTTTCGTGTAAGTCTTTTTCCAGCTGTCCCAGGGGTAAATGGTTTGGGATTTGCCGTCTACAAGGCCCCAGTTGATAGCGCCTACATTGTATTTCTTGGCAACCGGAAGCGAGGTTTCGAAGAAGCTGCCGTTTCCGCGCGACATGTATTCCGTGCAGATCAAAGGGCGACCGTATGGTTCCAGCCATTTAATCCGTTTCTCGAATTCCTGCGCATTTTCATAGTTGTGGAATGTGATCACATCGGATTGGTCGATCTGCGCCTTTTCGATCGGTTTCAGTTTCTCCGGTGATGACCAGTCGCCTGCCCATACGCCTGAGGACAGCGGCTGCGACGGGTTTACCGAACGGGCCCATTCGAAGGATTTTACCATCAAAGGCAGCACATAGTCCACTTTATTAGGCAGTTCCACTTTACCGTACGAGCTGTTGTTGGTGTTATCCGGCTCGTTCCAGATATCCCACATCAATACGCGTTCGTCGTTCGCGAATGCGGCAACGGTACCTTTCACATATCTTTCCAGACGTGGGTACTGGGTGCTATCCTTCAACGCATCGAAACCCGGGTTTTGCACCCAGCCGGAGTTGTGAACACCCGGTTTAGGGTCGCGCTGCTTGCCCAGTTTCGGGAACGGGTCCCAGCAGGAATCGAAAAGAACCAGCACGGGTTTGATGTTGTGCTTTTTAGTAATATTCAGGAATGTGTCGAGGCGTTTGATAAATCCTGCGGAATCTTGCTGGTACAGCAGGTCGTGCAGGTACACGCGCATCGTGTTCATTCCGATGTTTTGTGCCCAACCGAGCTCCTTGTCGATGGTAGCGGTATCGAAAGACTCCGCCTGGAACATTTCGAGCTGGTTAATGGCCGTGCTCGGCAGGAAGTCGGCGCCTACGAGCCAGCCTTGTTTGGCATACCATTCTTTGGCTTGCTCTTTGGTCCATATTTCACGCCCCGCGGCGGTTTGCTCCTGGGCCGGAGCTTCTTCTTTTTGCTCGTCGGCTTTCTTGGCGCAGTTCTGCAACATGAGGCAAGCTGCAACTGCCCAGATCGTCGTTTTTAACAATTTCATCAGGTATAAGAATTGGTTTTGTTATTTAAAAAGCGGTGCAGGCCGGTTTTCTAAGCTTGGCTCTGCATTGGAAATTTCGGGCCAACCGTTTTTCCAGGTCAATTTGTCCAGCATTAATACACGACGATTAGCGCCGGTGGATACCCTCGGCTCCGCCTTGCTGATCGCATGGTACAAAAGCCAGTCGGTACCTGCATCGTCGGTTATCCAACGCGCATTGTGTCCCGGCCCGGCGTACACATCGTTTCCGTGTAGCAATAAGGTACCGGCACCGCGCTCTTTCAGATCCTTGCCCTCCTGGTCGAGATACGGCCCGAAAATGGATTTGGAACGGCCCATCCGGATGTGGTATTTACTTTTCTCAAACTCGCAGCAGCTTTCCTTCGAACCTAAAAAATAGTAGTAATCTCCTTTCTTCTGGATCATTACCGCCTCGAAATCGCCGGCTGCTACTTTGAATTTCTTCGAAAGATCAGGCACCGATTTACCGTCGGCCGATAATTCCACGCCATAGGTACCCTGTGTAGGTTTATCGCTGAAACTGCCCCAGAACACATACTTCTTACCATCAGCTTCGAGGTAAAACGGATCGATCGAGTTGGGCACCTCTACGTCCGCACTATTGAACAATTTCCCCTGGTCCAAGAACGGGCCCGCAGGCGAGTCCGCAATCGCGAGCCCTACGCCGGGATTCACGTCTCCCCAGGTCGAATAGGCATAGTACATATGGTATTTCCCATTCACTTTCACGACATCCGGTGCCCAGATACCGCCTTTTTCCTTCCAGGCGGGCCTGGCGGAGAATGCCTCCTTGACATAATCCCAATGCACCAGGTCTTTGGAACGGACAATGGGTATCAGCCGCGAACCGTTGCCATCGCCCCAGTCGTCCTGCGTTCCGTAAGCGTAAAAATATCCATCGTCGGCCTTCACGACCGTCGGATCGGCGAGGATTGGTTCGAAAACGGGGTTTTTGTACTCCTTGTCGCCGGGGCCGGAAAGTCTTGGTCCGGGACCCGCCGGTCCGGGGCCCGCCGGCCCGGGACCGGTCAAAATCAGTGGTAATAGTAGTGATAAGAGTGTTTTAATCATTTTTGTTTCGGTTTACTATTGTTATTCGAGCCAGATAATCTGGGTGAATGCGCCGTTAGCGGCCACGTCCCAGAGTTCAACCCGCAGCCATTTCCGGCCTTTCATATTTTGGGTAAACTTAAAATTTTTCTGACCGAATGCTTGTGTGTCGTTCAAATTAATGATGTCGTGAAAAACTTCTTTGCCATCACCGGAAATTACTTCGGCGCGGTTAAGCGGGAAAGTCCATTGGGCATCCAGCGTGATTTCCACATTTCCTTTCGCGTCCGGCTTCGCTGTTTCTCCTACTACCGCATTATTCACTTTAAATGTCGGGATCAGCACCTCTCCGGTCGTGACGAAAAATTTCCCTTTCCGCATGGCGTCCAGTACCGGCTGCCAGCCGTCCTCGAAGCGCGGCAGCTGATCGAGTTGGAGATAATTGACGTTCAAATGGCCGTATAACTCATAATTGGGCTCGATACGGAATAGATCCGCCTCTGCGAGCACATTCTTTTTGTAGCCCCAGTTGGCCATGTCATCCATCAGGTCGAGCACACGTTTACCGAGTTTCGGTTGCGACAAATCGGCAGGCATCGCTTTCCAGGCAGCGCCCAGGAAATGATCGGATTTGTAGAATGCCTCGTCCTTGTGTTTGTCGGGAAAACCGGTAGAGCCCTTCGTACGCGCATGCGCGGTCCACGCGAGGCCGTTTTCCATTTCCAATAATTTCTGCATTTCCTCCTTGTTGCCGATGCGATAAACTTTGCCGTATTCGGGATGGTCTTCCACAAAGGGCTGGTCTTTCTCACGGGACATGAGCCAGTACACCGGTTTTGGAAAAATATTCATCCAATGCCCGCCGAAGAAATTGTTCGGTTCTTCACCGGGCAATAACAGGAAATTACCACCTGAAAGCCGCGCACACTCCGCGAACATCATTTTCAGCTCCGGCCAGCGCTTCGCCTCGGGGCCGCGCGGGCTGCCCGGACCATGAAACTCGGCCAAGTGCACAATGTTCAGGCCCGTGTTGCGGAATGCTTTCACAAAACCCGGCATATCCGGCAATGGCTTGCGCGTGAGCACATCATCGACGTGTTCCTGGTGGAAATGGCTCGACATCGTGTAGTAACCCGGAAGCGGCTCATACTTATCCGAATGCGTAAATGCCTTCACGTTTTCCAGCACCTTTCCATCTTTTTCCCGGCTCAGCAAGCAGAAAAAATTGTATCGTTGCTGCGTTCCCGGAGGCGCGTTGAACCACGGCACCCAGCGGCGGTCACCCAGCAAATCATGCCGGATGCCGATCCCGAAACCTGGAAGCAGGTTGCGGTAATTCTCACCGTACCAGATGTGTTCGAGGTTGTAGCAATTATCCAGCGGATAGAAATACTGGTGCGGCGCCGGGAAAACGGCCAGGTTGCCCTCTTTTCCCTGCCCGACGATCGTCCGGTATTTCACGGCCATCATTTGGACTGTATCCATTTTGGACACCGCTATATTGCGCATAAAATCCTCCGTATCGGCCCAGAAAAGCTTCTGCCAGGGCGTTTCGCGCGAGGTAAGGCCTATATCATAAATTACCGCCAGCGAATCGACGTTCGTCGACATGACAGCCGCCACATTCATCAGCGGGCTGCCGTTGTATACTGTAAACTGAATCGAACCAGAGAATGGTCCGGCTTTGGCCCCATTGACGGTGACTTCCGTGCGGGTACCATTGCTGGCTACTTTTACGTCCGTTTTGTCGAGCTTCACGGCGTAGCTCTGGTATTTCTGATAGGCGGTTTTATCAAAGAAAATATTCCAGCCATTCTGCGAAACGAGGTCGCGCTTGCCTACGGTGAGGATAATAGCCGGGTCGAGATTGCGGGCTATGGTGTATTGTTTTTCTTTGGTACCAATACCCAAGCTGCCGATCAACGGGTTTGTTTTGTTTAAATCAATGGAAACTTTCGCGGTTTCAGCATTACCGGCAGGCCATTCGATGTGCAGCATTGCGTCGCTGACGGTCGCCTGGACGCCACTTTTCTTGTCAAAACCTTTTAAATCGACAGGCACCTGCGCATACAGGGCCGCGGAAACGATGGACAAGAAAACAAGCAGGATGTTACGCATTGATAGTAGAATGTGTTGGAACAAACATTTTTTTGTAGAAGGCGAGTCCTTCTTCTGCGAGTTCATCGGCGCTGTTCGCCAATGGCCGCCAGATGCAAGCCGCGCGCGCGAGTTCTTTCGAGGGTTGTCCGAAGGTTTCGATCACCACCGCGCCCTCATAGCCGATGTCGGCAAGCGCTTCCCGGATGCCCTGCCATTCCAGATGGCCGGTACCGGGCGTGCCACGGTCGCTTTCGTTGCCTTGTACATGACAAAGCAGATCTTTCCCGATTTTCCTGATCGAAGCCGGAATATCTTTTTCCTCGATGTTGGAATGGAAGGTATCGAGCACGATTTTCAGGTTCGGATTTCCTACTTCGTCCAGGATCGATAAAGCCTGATCCACCGTGTTGATCATATCCGTTTCAAAGCGGTTCAAAGGCTCCAAACCAAGCGTCACCCCGCAATCCCCGGCGATTTGACTTACTTCTTTCAAAATATCCACACACCACCCGCGCTCCTGTTTTTTCTGTTCGTCGGACACAATGCGCGTCTTGCCGACGGCCGAATACACCGGTCCGCCAAATACAGGGCTGTGCATTTGTTCGGCAATGCGGATGCAGTCGATAATGTACTGTTTACCAATCTCACGAAATGCAGGATCGGTGCTTGAAATATCCCGCTCCGGCCCGAATGCACCGCTGATGGTGATTCTCAGGTCGAGATCGCGGGCAGTGTCTTTGATGAGCTTCCAGTCGATGATACGGGTATCTTCCACGGCTATTTCAATGATGTCATAGCCCATGTCTTTGACCCTGGTGAGCAGGTCGATGTTGGCCGTCGAAAACGGGGATACCCAGATGAATGTGCTGGCTCCGAATAGCATAAGGGGTTCAGGTTTTAGCAAAAAGCCAGGTTTTGAGGCCTGGCTTTTTTATTAGCATAAATTATTCTTCAAAACTCGGCACGTTCACACGAATCCCGCCCTTCATGGCCGACTCGTGCGCGCAGATACCCGCGCAGGTGTAGTTAGCGGCCAACGCCGCGTCCACTGCGGAATCGCGGCCTTCCACGATCGCCGCTACGAATTCCTGCACCAAATGCGGGTGCGAACCGCCGTGGCCCGCGCCTTGAAGGAACGACACGTGGTTCGGATCGTCGATCTTCTCGCGCTTGGTGAAATGTTTGATCGGTTCGATGAGCAGCTCGTCGGTATCGGGCACATTAATGCGCGAAGCGTTTTCACCACCATCGAATATGATGTGCTCCTCATCCTGCAACTGCTCCCATTCGAATGACATTTTAGTACCATATACATCGTAGCTCTCGCGGTACTGGCGCACCACGTCGAACAGCGAACGGGTCGCTTCGGCCACTACGTCGGTACCCTTCAATGTGAATGTAGCCGTCTCAACAGCAAATGGAGATCCGTAACGGCTTGCGAGGTCGTCGCTCAAACGGCCTGAGCCGTGGCAAACCACGGTTTCTGCGATGGTATTATTGATTTTCAAAAGCGGGGAAATGGCGTGCGTGCCATTCAGCATCGGCGGGTAGCCCTTCCAGTATTCGCCCCATCCTTCCATGCTCATATCCTGAATATGCGAGCCGCGCACGAACTGAATGCGACCCAGCTGGCCGGTTTGCGCGAGGTTCAGGCCGTAGAGAAATTCGCGGGTATACAATGCGGTTTCCATCATCATGTACACCTTGCCCGAACGGCGTTTGGCTTCTACAATGGCCTTGCAATCTTCTACCGTCATCGCCATCGGGATCGTGCAGGCGGTGTGCTTGTTGGCGTTGAGGGACGCGAGGGTCATGCGTGCGTGGTCGGGTACGGGGGTTACCACGTGTATTGCGTCCACGTCGTCGCGCTTTGGAACGTCTTCGAAATGCTCGAAAACGAGGTTAGTGTCGAGATTGAACTTGGCAGTCAGCTCGTCGCGGGTTTGTTTGCTGCGGGTGCAGATCCCCACCGCCTTGATATTCGGGTGGCTTTGATAGATAGGGATAAACTCTTTCCCGAAACCCATACCCACGATAACTACTGTGATTTGCTTGTCGCTCATTGTTATTTTGTTTAAAGCCCCCGGGTTGAAACCGGGGGTTAAGAAATGGATTGATTTGCTTGTTTGTCGAGCCGATGGCTCTGTTTTTTTTTCTATATCTCTGTTTCTATCTTAATCTATCTCTGTTTCTATCTCCATCTATCTTAATCCCCGGGTTAAAACCCGGGGCAATGGATCATGGGGATTGATTTTGATCATTGGCCCCAATTGCCGCATATTTATGATCATCTCTCGATCCCCTTGCCGTCGGTTTTAACCGACGGACAGAGTTGATAAAGAGCTTCTTTGAGAAAAAATTAATATCATTTATTGCCCCGATGCCCATGATATGGCATTTCTCAAAATAGTCTGATAAGGCTCAATGGTATGCGACTTGGCATCATGCCCCAATGCAATGCCTACGATCCTCCCTTTCGGATACTTCACAATGAAAATGCTTGGGAACACTTTGTCCGAAGTCTCCGCTTTGGCTGTCGCGAGCACTTCGATCGGAGTTCCCGCCGCATCGGGTTTGAAATAATACAACTCATCATCCAACTTGAAGGTCGCGGGTACGTCCTTGGTTACCGGGTGCTTTTGGGTGATCGTCACTTCAAACGGTCCGTATTTATCATGCCCTTTCGAGCCGCCGCCCACGAGCTTCTGGTTGTATTCCGGCCAGTCGGCCCAGTTGTACCAAAGGGCGGGATGCGCCAGCACGAGGCCTTTTCCCGCATCCACAAATGCGAAAATGGCTTCCCGCGTGGCCTTGTCGGCGATGGGCTGGTTGTTCGAGAGGTAGAGCACGTCGATGTCTTTCAGCTTGCTCAGAATGGCCGACGGGTCGCTCGTGTATTCTACCGTTGCCAGACCACCTTTTTGGAGCGTTTGGACATCTTCCTGCTTATACCACCGGTCGAAGTCGTGCGAGGCGCCGCCGCCTACGAGCAGCACGCGGATCGCCTTTTTCTTTCCGGGATTTTCCGCCATCACATGATGGGCAATCATGGCTAACAGAAGCAATAATGAGGCAATGGTTTTCAAATTTGTACGGGCCATTTTCTGAGTATTATAGGTTAAGCGTTTATAAAATCGATCACTTCGTCACCCGCAGGATACCGTTCATACCGCGCCAGTGGCCGGGGAATGTGCACACGTACGGGTAGTCGCCGGGCTCGTTGGGTACTGTGAATTCCAATGTTACCGTTTCCCCCGAATTAACTAATCTTGTCGAAAACAACACTTCCGGGATCTTGGGAACATATTGCATTTCAGCCGCTTTCGGATTAGTAAGAAGCTCGTCCGCGGCCTTACCTACTTTCTGCAACGTGCCCGGTTTGATGATCAGCAGGTTATGCTGCATTCCATCCGGGTTTTCAAGGTTAATCACCACTTTCTGGCCCGCCTTCGCGGTAATCAGTTTTTTATCATACTGCATAATCTCCTTTTCCACTTTCAGCTCGATTACCGTCGCATTGGAAGCGGTCGTCCCGGAAGCAGTTTTCGCGGAAGCAGCTGCATGGCCGCCACCCTCATTCGGACGGTTCAGTTCGAGGGCTGCTTTTTGGAAATTACCCACAAACCCGAAGCGGCCTTCGTATTCTCCGATCCTGTCTTCCCCTTCCATATCCTCGCCGGAACGCACCGAGTTGCTCAATGGCGCATTGAAAAGCATATGCGCTTTGCCGGTAGCGGCCTCTTTCCCGTCAATTTCTATGCGAATGTTCCCTCCCTGCGTGAGACTTGCCACTACGTCGAATTTGTCGGGTAACGGCTCCGTTGTCGCAACCTTGGTCATCATGCCATGCTGTTTTACGGCCATGATCAGCTTGCCGTCCTGGATGTACAATGCGTAACCGCCGTCTTTGCCGCCCTGGCCCGCGATGAAGCCCTGCAATGCGCGGTCGCGGCCTTTGGTAATGCTAGCGCGGATGGTGATTTCCTTGCCGGAAACGTCCGGCGGGAATTGCAACGTATTTCTTCGTCCTAGTGGATAAATTTCTTTGTTCAATGCCTCAGTAACCTGCGTGGTCAATGCAGATGGCTGCGACTGCTTACCGGCCGCTGCCAGGAAGCCCTTTTCATGCTGGATGGCTGCGGCGAGAATAGCCCGCGAAAGCCACGGATCTTTGGCATTCTGCTCGTCGAGGGAAGCCTGGTAAATGGCGGCTCCTGCTTTTTCGGAAGCGGGCAACTCAGTAATGGCTACGAATACGCTCAGACGGGTATTCAGATTCGCATCCTTCATCCCCTTTTCGAGTATTTCAAAACTCTGCGCCTGTTTAGGCAACACGCTGGCGGCCGCTTTGCGCACACCCGCCGCGGGATGGGTCAATGCTTTGCTCGCCACTTGCAATGCCTCCGCGTTCGAGCCATCGAGCGCTCCCAGGCCGTGCAATGTCCACAATGCGTGTACCGCCGGACTATTCAAGCCTATTTCATCGACTTTCGGGTTATTGATGATTTTGTACAGATCCGGCAATACCGACAATTTCTTCGATTCCACGAGCAAGCGCTGTGCGGTCATGCGCCAGAACATATTGTCGTTTTCCAATGCGGCCAACAGTCCCGGCAAGTCGTCTTTGGAGAGTTTCAACGCCGCCGGCTTTTTGCCGTTTTTGTAAACGATCCGGTAAATGCGACCGTGGTTCAGGTCGCGCATCGGGCTGCTGAATGCATTACCGGGGCCATGTGGCTGTTCTTCAAACGGCAGAATGAACTTCGAAGGCGATTGTGCGGGTACGAATACATTGTGCTGGATAATGAAGTTATACCAATCGGCCACCCATACCGCGCCGTCGGGACCAACTTCTGCTTGTACCGGGCCGAACCATTCGTCGGAGCTGGCCATGAAGTTCCAGCCATCCTTTTCCTTGAAACCGGCACCATCCGGTTCCAGAATGGCTTTGTGTATCAAACGGATAGTCGGTTCGGTCACTAATGCGACGCGGTTCCAGTATTCCTTCGGATAATTTCTGGCTGTGTAAAAATGGTGGCCGGCGGCGGAAGTGAAACCTCCTACGACATCGACCTGCCGCAAATTGGGTGTTACAGCGTGCGCATCGTAATGGCCGTCGATCTTCTGAATGGCCTGTACGGATGGCTGCTCTTCACCCAAAGTGCGTTGCATGAGTCGCCCCGGCATGGAAAAGAATGCGCTGTGTGTGTTGTTGGCGGTGGAGAGGAAAACATTGTTATCCTCGGTGAAGCCCAGGCCCCAGGTGTTGTTACTGCTGCTGCCCAGGTATTCAAACTCTTTTCCGTCCGGTTTGAAATGATAAAGCCCCTGCGAGAAGCTCGTTTTCTTTCCATTAATCGCCCCGTTGAATGCAGAAAAGCCCAGTACGCCCCAGATTTTGTTATCAAAACCATATTGGAGGTTTGATGGCCCCGCGTGGGTATCGTTTTTACCCCAGCCCGTCATGATCACGTCGCGCACATCCGCCACGTCGTCGCCGTTGGTGTCTTTCAGAAACACGAAATCCGGTGCCATGGAGACGATCACGCCGCCATTGGAAAAGACCATGCTGGTAGGGATATTTAACTTATCGGCGAAAACGGTGAATTTGTCTGCCTTGCCGTCACCATTGGTATCCTCGCAAATTTTAATGCGGTCGTTGGACGCGCCGTCGGTTTCTTTAAATGTGTTGGGATAATCCACGGACTCGACCACCCAGAGGCGTCCGCGCTCGTCCCACGACATGGCAATCGGGTTGGTAATATCGGGTTCGGATGCAAACAGCTGTATTTCAAAGTCCGGCGGGATCTGCGTCAGCTTGTTGGATTCGGCTGGCGAAAGCGATTCCTGCATTTTCGGCACGACGTGCCGTTTCGTGTAATGCGAAATAGTGTCGGAGTTGTAAATATCGACATCGGGCAGGTTCAATGCGGCGATTTGCGCTTGCACCTGGTCGCCCACGGCCCATAGCACACCATTTCTGACCAGGTCCAGGAACCCTTTGTTGGTCCAGGTGCTATCCTCGTGACCATAGGCGGTGTAAAACACGCGGCCTTTGCCCTCGTTGCGCACCCATGTGTAAGGCTCGTGTACGTCGCCCTCCGGGCGGCCCTCGACGCGCTCACCCAGGACGGTTTTGTCGGGGTTCAGGTTTTTGTGAACGTAAGTTTCATCCCAGGTCTGAAAGTCGGTAATGCCTTTCATGACCTGGTGTTCCGGTTTTAGAATAGTATTTTTGAATGAGCCTGTTTTGTGGGAAGCGAACTGGCCGCCTATGGTTTTGATATACCATGCAGAGTTCCTGAAACAGCCCGAAGCCGAGTGGATCGGGATAAGCCCCTTTCCGCCTTCGACGAATGCTTTCATAGCGCTTTCCTGCGACGGCGCGAGCGAATCATGGTTGGCGTAGATGATCAGTCCGTCGTACTTCGCCAGGTTTTCAGGATTAATATCGTTCGGATTGGTCGTGTACGACATATTAATGCCGCTTTTAAACAGCTTGATCGACAACCAGGGCGCATACTTGCCCGAATCGTGGTGCTTGCTGTTGTGCCCCAGGAACAATACTTCGGCCCTGCGGCCTTTGGAAGCACCGGCCTTCACGGCCGATGCCCCGACGGTCGTCCCCGCCGTTTTACTCTTTGCACATGCCAGCGCCATGAGCCCGACAAGCAGAAGTGCAATGTAATTCCTCATTCAAATTGGTTTTTAAAGAAAAGTTTCGGTTTTAGTATTGGAATCAATCCTTACAAATTGACTTTCTGGACCGGCGAGAAAACCATGTCCTCCACATCTTTGATCTTCACACCAACCCGCGCGAACACGTAGTTCTGGGCAGGCGAAAGCGTAGGTACCGTGGCTGTGAGGTTGATCGCATTCAGGTCTTTGATGTCGGCCCCGGCAATGTCCGTCACAGCCACGTTGGTAGCGCGCGCCACGAAATCGGTTTTGTTTACATACAAGGAGACCCTTTCGATATCTTTACCCTCGGTACCGGTCAGGATTTTTTCGAGTTTGATCGAAGCATTTACCTTGCTCTCGCCACCGGAGAACTGCGGCGTACGGATCATGTAGTAAGGCATTACCTCCACGTCGAGTGTCTGGTTTCCCGAAACGCTCACAAACAGCGTGTCTTTTGCAGCAGCGTCTTTCACAACGGTTTTGAACGGACCGCGGTTTCTCGGAAAAACCAGTTTGTAATTTCCGTCAAACAAAAGTGCCGAATAGGAACCATCCTGCGCGATCGGCGCGTCGATGGCGGCAAGTTTACCGAAGCCGGGTTGCCAAAGTTGCATACGCACCTGCCCTTCTTCGACGCCTATCGGCTCACCTTTGTACACAATCTGGCCGGAAAGCGTCGATTTGGGTTCGGTATAATTGTCCTTTTCGCAAGCCGACAGGAGCGCAACCATCGCGACAAGCGGCATAATATGAAATCTGATCTTCATGATATCGTATCGTTTGAATGTGATGGTCTATTGGTTCGGATTTCTGACGAGCTTGGGGTTATTGCTGATAATGGCGTCGTCGATGTACGAATAGTAATTTCCAAGCTGGAAGCGGTCGGCGCCGGTGACGCGGCTGAGTTTTACCTGCTTGAAGATCCATTTACCATTATTAGCCGAGCCCGGATCGTAGATTTTGTAGGACCACAATCCCCATGGCTGCGTGTTGCGTTTGGTAGCTTTACCCAGGTCTTTCGAAACTTCCGCTGCGGTGATCGCATTGCCGTCCTGGATGAGGTGGGCGATGCGCCATCTTTTCATATCATATAAAAGATGACCTTCGAATGCAAACTCCACGCGACGCTCATGCACGAAGCGGTCGAAATTAAGTTCGGAGGCTTTCAAAGGCGTTACCAGTCCTGCACGGGCGCGTACCTGATTCATGTAACCTGCCGCTTCTGCTGCCTGCCCCAGTTCAAATGCGGCTTCTGCTGCATTCAGGAGCACTTCGGCGTACCGGTAGCGGACGAGCCACACTTCGCTGTTCACCCCGCGCTGGCCGGAGCCGAGTACCGGGTCGAGGTATTTGCGGAGGTAAAAACCGGTTTGCGCGGTGAATTCAAATCCGTCGATCGGGCCATCGAAGCCTACAACCTGCTCGGGTACCGTTTTACCGGGAAGCGTTTTTTGGGCACCGCGGTCGTCGCCGCTGATGATCGTGCCGTTACCGAGCTGATAACCTGCCCAGATATCTACTTTGCGGCTTTTGAATGTGGTACCGGGCAAGATCACCGTTCCGGCAAGGCGGGCATCGCGGCCTGCGAAAATGTCGGTTTGGTCGTTGTAGTAAATCGGCGTTCCGTTTGCATTGGTGGTTGGGATCGGCGCGAAGGTGTTGTCCAGCTTCTCAAATGCTTCGACAAATTGCAGTGAAGGGTTAATGCGCCCTCCTTCCTCTTCCTCTGCACCATAACGCGGCTGGTTCCACCCGGTGAAATAATGCACCTTTCCGCTTTGCAGTTTGAAATCCTCTACAAAAATGACTTCCGAATTATTAGCCTTATCATAAAAAATGCTGGCGAAGTTTTCAGCCAGGTCCGGCTTTTTGGTATACAATGCATAGGTACCCGCCTTGCCGGAAATGATTTCCTTGGCGGCTGTTAATGCTTTGGTATAATAACCGTTTGCCATCGTCGCCGGAATGCCTACCTCGCCGCCGGGCAATGAAACTGCGGGTGTATTAGTCCCGTATTTGGCAATCGAACCCGCATAAAGGGCCGCTCTCACCTCCATTGCCAGCGCAGCAGCCTGGGTAGCACGCGATTTTTCGCCCGGTGTCGCCGGCAGTTTGTCTTTAATTTCCTCGGCCTCTTTGATGATAAAATCATAGATTTCCGACTCTTTCGCACGCGGATGTTGCAAGTAGCTCGGATCGCCGCTGTAATCGTACACCATCGGTTCGAGGATCAACGGCACACCGCCCATTCTTTTCACCAACTCAAAATAATAGGACGCACGCAGGAAACGTGCCTCGGCCAGGTAACGCTCGCGAACGGCCGGGCTGAGCTTTTCAGCGGCAGTACATTTCTGAATAAACAGGTTCATTTCGCGGATGTAGGCATAATCCCAATGCGCCCATGAACCGAAGCCCCAGCCGCTGTTCTGGAAATTGTTATACCTGCCTGCTTCCGACCAGAAGGCTTCATTGAATTCTCCCACCGTTGTCCATCCGGGAACATCCACGTCCCCGACCCGGATCGTTTTGAATGTAGATTGATCGACGTAGCGGTTGTACAGATCGCCCAATACCGAAAGCACCTGGCCCTCATCCGTCCAGATCTGCTCTTCCGAAAGCTGGCCGGTCGGCGGACGGTTCAGGAAATCGTCGTCGTTACAGCTCCAACCCAATGTCAATACGGCAATCGATAATATTTGAAATATCTTTTTCATGTTGGAATCCAATCGGTTTAAATAGATAGGTTGATGCCTATGTTCACAAACTTGTTCTGTGGGAACTGCAACCCGTTATCGTTCTCGATTTCAGGGTCGATGCCGTACTCTTTCACATTATCGATCGAGAACAGGTTGTAGCCGTTGATGTAGAACCGCGCACGCTGCAAGCGGATTTTCTCCAAAATTGACTTTGGCAGCGAATAGCTCAACTCGATGGTCCGTGCACGGATGTACTTCACGTTGTGCACCCAGAATGTCGAGTTTTTGTAGTTGCTATGGCCTCCGTCGTTGTAGCGCAATGCGGGGTATTTGCCCGGGATCCATTCACTGTTCACGTCAAACGGATCGGCGCGGCGCCATCTGTCGAGAAAAATGCTATTCAATGCGCCTTCGTTCTGGTATGGCCAGCGCTGCTCGTAGTTCTGGTTCCAGGAATACATGGAGCCACCTGAGAAGTCGGCGTTGAAACCGATACCTTTCCAGCTTACCGAGAAGTTCAACCCAAAGTTTACATTAGGCTGTCCGGTTGCATTGTAGCCGATCGGTCTTTCGTCGAGGCCATTGATGACGTTATCGCCATTAATGTCTTTGTAAATCAAATCACCCGGCAACAATGTGCGGTTGCCCTGGCCATCGATATTAACGGGGTACTCCGCGATCTGCTGTGCCGACTGGAACTGGCCGATGGACTCATATCCCCAGAAAATGTTGGTATAACGATCTTCTTTCGAATTGCGGAAACGGTCCCACGAGTTGTTAAAAATCGGCTTATAGGATTCATTGAACCTCGTGCGTGAAAACGATACGTTACCGCCCACGGAATAGTTGATGTTACCGGCTTTGCCATTGTAAGTCAATGCACCTTCCCAACCGCGTTGCGAATCGCTGTTCACGTTTTCGTCAGGCAGCGAGTAACCGAGTTCGCTGGGCACGAGGATGTCGTACTTCCGACCGAGCAAGCCCGTGCGCAGGCGGTAGAAGTAATCTACGCTACCGGTGATTTTGGTTCCGAGGAACGAGAAGTCGGCACCAATGTCGAGGATTTTACTTTTGAACCACGAAATGGTATTGATAATCTGACCTTTGTCCCTCGACGTCACTACCGGATTGCCGCTCAAGATCACGTTTCCTTTATTGTAATCGTAACCTGGCAAGTAAGCATATGGGCTGAGCGGGCGGTTCGGATCATTATCGAAAAGGATATTATCATCCCCGAGGATACCATACGAGCCTCTGAATTTCAGGTCATCCAGGATACTGCGCTCGCCTATTACCTTTTTGAAAAATTCTTCTTCCGAAATTCTCCAACCTGCCGAAGCCGACGGGAACCAGCCTACGCGGCGGTCCGGTGCGAACTTCCACGAAGCGTCGCGACGGGCCGAAACTTCAACGTAATACTTGCCGGCGTAGTCATAATTAACCCTACCGATATACCCTATACGTGCCAGCTCCGTGTCGCTGTCGTTATACGTATCCATGGTTGGGAAGTATATCAATGGCAGCACGTTCGTTTTGGGAACGGCATGTACCCACTGCTCCTGCACCTGCTCGTCCTGCCACTCCGAAACGAATGTCGCGCCGATGGTATGCTTGCCGAAAGTGTTGTTGTAGGCAAGCTGGCCCTGGTATACATTGCGCATGACCTTCTTGGTACCGCGCTCGCGCCAGGGGTTGGTGGAACCGCCGGTTACGGTGTAAGTATCGTCGTTCGGATTGTAGGTGTAGGCCTTATAAGTATACTCATGGCCATTCATCACCCGGTCGGCAATGTAGTATGAATACATCCCCCTTGCGCTCAAACCTTTGACACCAGGGATCTGGTATTCGGCCGAGAAATTGGTTTGCAAAACACGCCAGTACTCGGTCCAGTAACCACCCAGCTTCTTGTTGTTGTAAGCCCAGTTGGTTTCGTTGTGCTTGATATCGTTCAAATACTCAGGGTTATCGTTCGCGTACGGGCGCTCGAACGGGCGGTTACGCAGGATCGCGAAACGCGGGAGCCAGTAGTCGTCCGAGCCGGGAATACCGGGTTGGTCGCGCTTCTCGATGCGGCCGTTGATCTGCACGCCCAGTTTGAGGCGGTCGGTAATCTTGGCGTCGATGTTACTCTGGATGTTGGTCCGGTCGAATGTAAATTCCCGGCCGAGCACGGAGTTCTGGCTCAGGCGCGTTGCCGAGATGTAATAGTTGATTTTATCCGAACCACCCGTCATATTGAGGTTTACAGAGCTCAGCGGGGCATTTTTCTTGATAATAAAATCTTTCCAGTTGAATGTTTGGTAACCACGCTCGGTACCGGCGCGGTATTTTTCCAGTTCCGCCTGCGTGATCGACGTCTTGCCGTACTGGTTCATTTCCGCCTCCGCTTTTCCGAGCATCCATTGGTACGAATCATTCACGACATCCGGGAAGCGCGACCAGTTCTGCCAGCCGGTGTAGGCGTCGAGGCTTACCGTGTTTTTAGCACCCATTTTACCGCGTTTGGTCGTCACAACCACTACCCCATTTGCCGCGCGAACGCCATAAATAGCCGCAGAAGCGTCTTTTAGCACCGAAATGCTCTCGATATCATTGGGAGAAATGTTGTTGAACTGGCCTGCATCCTGCTGGATGCCATCGATCACAAACAGTGGGTTACCCATGTTGCGGATCTGAATGTTGGCGCTCGCGCCGGGGCGTCCGTCGGGCATCCGGAAGGTGACGCCAGGGATTTTCCCCGCCAGGCCCGAGCTCACTGTCGAACCTCCGTGTACACGCTCAATGTCTTTGCTGGTAACCGTCGCGATCGCGCCGGTCAGCGATTCTTTTCTTTGCGTACCATAACCTACCACAACCACTTCTTCCAATGCTTTGTTATCCACTTTGAGCGTAATATCCAATGCGCTCTGACCGGATGGCACCGTCACTTCCTGCGACAGGAACCCTACAAACGAGAATATCAGCATATGCTCACCATTTGGAACGGTGATTGAATATTTTCCTTTTTCGTCTGTCAATGTACCCGTCTGTGTACCTTTTAATACAACACTCACACCCGGTAAGCCGGCACCGGTTTCGTCTTTCACTACACCCGCAATGGCCTTATCCACGACAGCAGAACTGACTTCCACCACCGGGATTTCTTCCGAAACCGGTTCGGCGGTTTCCGCAGAATGATCCGGTTTGATCACGATCAGATCGTTCTTAATCTTGTAATGCAATTCCAGCGGTTTCAGTAAGGCGTCCAGAACGGCCGATAATGAGCCGTTTTTAACCCTAATCGAAGCCCTGCGTTCAGATTGGATCAATTTTGAGCTGAATATGAACTTTGCATTGGTCTGCTTTTCCAGCTGCGAAAAGATCGTTTTGATCTCCTCGTTCTGAATATCAACGGTAACCTTCTGGCTCAATGCGGATTGAGCCCTCCCGTCGTTCGCCCACGTAATGCCCGCGAACAGGCCAGCCAGGATACATTGCATTAATGTGATTCGCATGAGCTTGATGAGAAAGTCTTCAGGTCGTCGAACTTTTTTCATATTTTTGAATGAATTTGTTGTTTAAGGAGATTATTCAACGAAATCTTCCCCGGCTCATCCATCGTCCAAATGGATGTGCAGTAATGTCCGTTACTGTTGGGGAACCCGGATCAGTCATGCTGGAACATGGCTGGTCTTTTTTATTTTTGGGCAATAGGGTAGCGTTACGTCATAGGCGGCGTTAAGGGTAAAATGTTGATTATGTCGGGTTATAAACTACTTACATCCTTTTCCCAGGATCGTTATCTGGTTATCGGCCACTTCGTACTGCGCGTCCAGCGCATTGCAGATCACTTCGAGCTTTTCCTTCAAAGGCTGCCCGATCAAAGTCGCGTTCAGCGGGCAACCGCCCATTTTCTCCCGGTCGTAAACGATCCGGACATTGTAAGCGCCTTCCAGTATCCGGAACACCTCCGACACCGGCGTTTCATCAAATACAAAATGCTGTTTTGAAACATCCTTGTCCGATGCCGCCGTCAATGCGACAGGCAGCGGGATGATCTTGCCACTCTCTTTCGAGAATGCGATCCGCTGATCATGATTCAACGTCACGCCTTCCAATTCCGGCTTATCCAGAACGGCTTCCTTTTGGCTGTTATCCAGATTATTAATGGAAAAAACCGACACCGTGCCCGTTCGCACCTCCACTTTAATGTCCTTGCTCTCCGATGAAGCGTCGACTGTGAAACTGGTACCGAGTACTTTGGTAGCTAAACCATAGCTATACACCAGGAAAGGCTTCTGTTTATTTTTTACAATTTCAAAAAACGCCTTTCCCGTCAAGGTAACCTCTCTCCGCTTCCTGTTCACCCCTTCCGAGTAACTAAGCCTGCCGCCGGGCTGCAATACCACCGAACTTCCGTCTTGCAGAAGCACCGTCATCGGCTTGTCGGTATCGTTATATTTCTGGATCGTATTGGGCAGTTCGGCTTCCTCGCGTGCCGCCACTTCCTGCATAGGCCCGTCGGCCTTTTTATAATAGAACCAGTAACTCACCGAACCAATACTGAGGATCAATGCCGCCGACGCCGCCACGCGCGCCCAGCGCCATCCCTGCCCACGGCTCGTTCTGAAAACGGCTACCGGCTCCTGCTCCGGAACTTTGGGAGTTTCGTCGTGCATATGGCTCTCGACGATACTCCACATTCTGTCGCTCTGTTTTTGCGTGGGCTGGTGCCTGCCGGTGTCCTTCGCCAACAGAATGACATACTCCCGGGCGGACTCAACGGTTTTACGTTTCCTGGGATGCTTTTCCAGGAACGCCCGCCATTTGCGGTCGCTGAGTTCGTCGGGATGCATTACCCAGGCGATAAACTCTTCATTTCTGATCAGTTCGGTCAGAGAATAAGGATCATGCTTCATGTTTCGCGGGATGCAGTTATCGTCGTTCAATCATACAGAGCGACGAAATGCGGATTTGACCTCTCCAAAATGAAATTTTTTGAAGAAAAATTTAAAAAAATAGTAACAGCCAGAAAATCAGGGAAGAAATCAGCAGCATTTCCCGGCTCTGGCGAAGGGAAGTCAATGCTTTGTAGATGAAATTGCGGACAGACTTTTCATTGACGCTCATGATTTCCGCGATTTCTTCTACACTGAAATCATCGAAATAGCGCAGCGTGACCGCTTCAAGCTGCCGTTCGGGCAATTGCGCGAGCAATTCCTGTATACGTTGCGCACGCATGGATGAAGATTCTACTTCGATAAGGATTGCTTCCGAATGGGTATGATTGGCCGGTGTGTCCTCATCATCGAGCTCGCTGATCTCCTCCATGGAAGGAAACTTGTCAAGCGCCACGTGAATGCGCCGCCGCAACGCGCGGTAAAGGTAAAATTTGACCGAAGTGACGTTCTCGGTAAGGTTATGCCGCAGCCGCCAGACGTCGATAAACACATCCTGCACAGCGTCCTCCACCAGAGAAGAATTGGTCGAAAGCTTGCTGCCGTAGTTGTAAAGCGTGCGGTGGTATTTCTCGAAAATCGCGGTAAAGGCCTGCTCATCGCCCACGCGAATCCTTTGCCATAGATCATGATCTTTGGTTTCCCCCGTTGAGGTAGCAATTTGCATCACCGCTTCTATCTGTTTTCGTAAGAATGCATAAAGCTAAAAATTTATCGCTAAAATACCATTAGGACTGTCGGCTATCTTACTTCGATTATTGGCTGTTTATGAAAAAAGCTGCCTTTTGGGACAGCTCCGGCAATTCTTAAAAATATCAAAATGCTATAACTTCTGTTTTATTTCTCGTACAAAATCGATGGAGACGTCGGTGAGCTGAGCGATTTCCTCTTCGCTGAACTGGGTTTGCCGCAGAAGGTTTTGAACGAAGATGGTATCCTTCTCCAGATGGCCTTCTTCCTTACCTTCCTCCTTAACAATGTGTAAAATCGCTTCTTCGAATGTCATAGGAATCGGATCTGGACTGGTTACTTTTTTTATTTCTTCAAGATATTCGCTGTCAAGTTTTTTGTCTCCCAAACTCACATAAAATTTCAAAAAATCCAACAGTCTTCCAACTTTCCGCTTCGAAAAATTGCGATTTAACAGCCTCTTAGCCAGATTGATTTTCAAACGGTAAAGCTCTTCGGACGAAAAGCGCTTTCCCTTTATCGCCAACTTCACTGCCAGAATCACTTGTGCAAACGGGCTGTCACTCGCGCCGAGATCGTCTTCCGATTGGTCCAATACTTTAAAACTGTTGAATCGAAAACACAGACTCGTTCCCAAGCAAGCCTGCTCGAACTGGCTTGGCAGGAAATGCCTGCAATCGTCGGTCAGAATGGCGAATGCCGTGATGGGTTTGCGGTATTTGTCCCAAATACGGTAATAGTATGTGAACATCCGGTCGGCGAAGGCTTCGTCGCGGTAGCCTTGCACTTCAATATGCACGAGCAGCCATGCTTCCGCGCCGGAATGGCAGTGGACTTTAACCAGCTTGTCTACGTATTTGGATGTCAACTCGTCCGTAACCGCCGGGAATAATTGTTCGAGTTCCTGGTCAAGGTATTCGAAACCTTTTTCGAGGTCGAACAGCGTCTCCGCATTCGGGAAGAAGAATTTCAGGAAGTCATCGAAAATGTCTTCCAGTATCGATTTCCATAGTATGTCGTTATGCTTCATCGTAAAATAAAAGGGTGACCGAACATTTAGACGTTCGGTCACCCTTTTGGTAACGCCATTCTACAAGCTATTTTTTCAGAGCTTGCGGAGCTCGTGGATCAGCCTTTCGGTGTCTTCCAGCGAAGTAGCCGGGAAGTTGGCAATGCGGAGTTGCGTAGCCTTTCCGGCACCATACCCGCTTCCGATTACCATTCCTTTTTCCTTGATCGCTTTGATAATATCGGCAGAGGGCGCCTCGGTATCCGTCACGATCACAGTCTGTGAACGGAGGGCTTTCTCTTTCACGAATGCTGAAAACCCTGCTGTTCCCTCGATAAACTTATAAAGCAACCCTGCTTTGCGTTCCGTCTCTTTACGGATATTCTGTACACCGATGCGGTTCATATCCTCCGCTATCTTGCCCAGCAGATAAATGAGCATCACGTTCGGAGTTGCAGGTGTTTCGTTGTTCTGCGCATTTTTCCAAAGCGTCGGCAAGTCGTGGTGCGCGCCGATGGAGTAGGTGTTGCGAATGCTTTTCGCTTTTTCCAGCGCACGCTCATTCACGATCCACACGCCCAAACCGGCCGGTAACCCGAATGCTTTTTGCACCGAGAAAAACGCGGTATCCACAATGTTGTAATCCAGCTCCGGATAAGGTGCGGAAGACACCATATCCACGGCGATGAACTTGTCGGGATGTTTCTGTTTCAGCTTGTGGATCTCGGCCACCGGCATTTGCACACCAGAGCTGGTTTCATTATGCGTAGTGGCGATCAGTTCGGCATATTCGGGCACTTCGACATCAGCCGCCAGAAATCCTTCACCCATCGGTTTTTCAAACTTGTGGGCGTATTTGTTCAGCGCACTCGAATATTCGCAGAATTTCTTGGAAAACGAGCCGTTCACCAGGTGAAAGCTTTCTAACTCCACCGTGCTGAACAGAATGCGTTCAAAGGCTTCCGAGGCCGAGCCCAGGAAAAGAATCGCGTGCGTATCGGGTACATTGAGCAGCGTACGCAGTTGATCTACGGTGAATTTGTGCAAATCGCGGTACTGCTGACTGCGGTGCGAGATCGAGCCGAGCTGGTTTTCGACAAATGTCTTCAAATGCTGCTCGAACGTCGGGTACAGAGCCGCTGGACCAGGAGTGAAAAATGTTAATGACATTGGTGAGTTATAGACTTGGTGAATAGGCGAAGCACGGTCTTGAAACGTAAATGGTCAGCCTAAAACCGGCTGACCATTCGAATCAATTTTTAGTATAGCATCCGGAAACGGATCGTTCCTTCTACCTCTTTCACTTCCTGGATAAATTCTTCTGTATAATCTTTGGCGATATCCACGATCACGTAGCCGATATGCTCGTTGGTTTTGAGGTACTGGCCGGTAATGTTGATATTATTTTTGGCAAAAATCTGGTTCAGCTTCGCCAGCACGCCCGGCACGTTCGCGTGGATGTGCAGGAGGCGGTGCGAATCTTTCAGTTTCGGCAATTGTACTTCGGGGAAGTTCACACTGCCGTAAGAGCTACCGTTATTCATGAATTCCAGCAATTTGGAAGGCACGAAGTGACCGATATTCTCCTGCGCCTCTTCGGTGCTACCACCGATATGCGGTGTCAGGATCACATTCGGCAAGCCAAGCAGCTCGCTTTCGAACATTTCATCGTTGGTTTTCGGCTCTTTCGGGAACACGTCTACACCTGCACCGGCCACTTTACCGCTCTTTACGGCATCCGCCAATGCTTTAATGTCGACCACGTGCCCGCGTGAGAGGTTCAGGAAGATCACACCATCTTTCATCAGGTCAAACTCGCGTTTGCCGATCATATTAGTGTTCTCCCTACGACCATCCACGTGCAGGCTCAGTACGTCGGACATCGCCAGCAGTTCTTCGAGTGTATTTACCTTCTTCGCATTTCCGATCGACAGTTTTTCAACCGCATCATAGAAGTACACATCCATACCCAACGCCTCAGCCACTACCGAAAGCTGTGTACCGATGCTTCCGTAACCTACCATACCGAGTTTCTTGCCACGGATTTCAAAGCTGCCGTTCGCGGATTTGTCCCAGATACCTTTGTGCATGGAATTGCTCTTGCCTACGATATTACGGATCAGCAGGATCATTTCACCCACAGCGAGCTCCACCACGGAACGGGTGTTGCTGTAAGGCGCATTAAATACCGCGATCCCTTTTTTCGCCGCCTCATCGAGGTCGATCTGGTTGGTACCGATACAGAATGCACCGATCGCCATCAGACGGTTCGCATTTTCGAGTACGCGTTTGGTAATGGTAGTTTTAGAACGAATACCGATAATGGACACGTCCTTGATACGCTCGCAAAGTTCGTCCTCGTCGAGGGCACCTTTCACGAACTCTACATTGAAACCTTCTTCCTCGAATGCCTTGCGTGCAACAGGGTGCACGTTTTCAAGGAGCAATACCTTGATACGGCTTTTCGGGTAAGACTGGCTTCTGCTGAATTTATTGTCATACAGAAAGTCGTCGAATGATGTAGCGATATGGTCAGCCACCGCCGTTACTTTCGGGCGCTCGACGTTTTCAGTAAATGCATAGAAACGATTGGCAAGGCCTGATGCCTTCAATTCATAGTCCGTATAGCCATCACCGATAGCGTACACATCGCCGGACAAATTCAATGCCGAAAGGATTTTGATCTTCCCGCCGTCCATCGACAATACGTTCTCTTCATCGATCCCTGTAATATTTCCTTCTTCATCGAACACGAACTCATTCGCATACACATGATCGGCCAGGATGCCGAGCTCGGTAGCCACGGGAACGATAAACTCCTTAAATCCGCTGGAAACGATAAAAATCTGTTCCGCATTCTCCGTCAGAAACTGCGTATTACGCTTGAACGAATCCGAAACCTTTGTTCTCAGGAAAGAAACCAGTTCTTCAATGTGCGAACGGCTAGCTTTCAGTAAGGCGATTCGCTGGCGCAGACCATCCGCAAACGACATTTCGCCATTCATACCCTTGTTGGTCAGATCAGAAATCTTCTGAACAATCTGATCACGCTCCGGATGGCCTTTGAGGGCGATCGCGGCCAATTCGTCGAGCCCTTCCACTTTCGTGAATGTGCTGTCGAAATCAATGATAATGTACGGTGCTGGATTGAGAGTTAATGTGGACATGAAACGGGGAATAACTGAAAAATGATCGAGTTAACGTAATTTTTATCGCTAAGGGTCCGACCTGTTTGAAACAGGCCACAAAATTACCAAAATCTATTGGTATATGTTGCTAACAAAATAATGTTTGGAACAGTTTTCTTACCCGACGAAGTCTGGCCGAAGGTGAACGGCGGGTTGGATTGAGTCAGGCGTGGTCAGAGGCTTGTCAGGAATTGCAGAGCTTGTTTTTCCGACCAGTAGAATTCGTCCGTGAGACGGGCGGGGCGGAAACCGCAGTGGCCGCCGTCCTTAGTCGCCACCAGGGTTACGTTGGAATGCGACCGAAGCATCTCAACAGGCAGGCTTTTGAATGGTACAATAGGGTCGTTTTCGGCATTGACGATCATTGTCGGAATCGTGATGGATTCGATGAAAAATTTTGAGCTGCATTGCGCGTAGTAATGATCAGCACCTTCAAAACCGTGTAGCCGTGCCGTGTAGATGTCGTCGAAATCATAAAGGGTTTTGACTAATGCATGGTCCTTTAAATCTATTTTTTGGGGATACAAACCCGCTTTCTCCACCACTTTGGGCTTCAATGATTTCAAAAAGCGGTGCATATAAATCTGGTTCCGGGGCTCGATAATGGCCAGGCTGCACGCCTTCAAATCCATTGGCACGCTGAACACGATCGAACCTTTGATACGCCGGTCGATAGCGGCGCCCTGTTCGCCGAGGTATTTCAAAGTCAGGTTTCCTCCCAAACTAAATCCCACCAACCGCACATCGGCATACCCTTTTCCAAATGCATATTGCACGACGGCATCGAGATCTTCCGTAGCCCCGCTGTGATAAAACCGGGCCGTTTGGTTCATTTCGCCGCCGCAGCTCCGGAAGTTCCAGGCCAGGCAATCGAACCCGTGCCCGTTCAGTAGTTTAACCATCCCCGTTATGTACTGGCGCGTGGTGTCACCTTCCAGCCCGTGCGACAGGATTACCAGCCGCTTCTCACCCTCATTTTGGGCATGCGACCAGTCCAGATTCAGGAAGTCATCATCGGGAGTTACAATTTTTTCACGAAAATATTTTATACCGTCTATCTCCCGGAAGAGCGCAGGATAAATGCTCTGAAAATGTCCGTTTGGGAGCCAATATGGCGATATTCTGGATTTATAATGGACTAGCGGCATGAGAAAAAAAGCATTCTGACAGATTGGAATAATTCTAAGGTAAAGAAACATTAATCTTGTATATCTGCTTTTTATATCTAAATTTGGTCATTACATAATAATAAGATCAATACTAATGGCAGAAGGTACAGTTAAGTTTTTCAATGAATCAAAAGGATACGGATTCATTCAACCATCATCAGGAGAGAAAGACATTTTCGTTCATGTTTCAGGTCTTCAGGACGATATCCGTGAAAACGACAAAGTGTCTTACGAAGTAGAAAATGGAAGAAAAGGCCTAAACGCAGTTAACGTGCGCGTTATCTAAGGTTAGTTCATAATAAAGACATTTCGAAAGCGCGCTTCTCAAAGGCGTGCTTTTTTAATGCCCTATTTTTTGCCTTTCGTCAGCGCTTCATAAGCATTCTGCGTTTCCATATCCACAGGCTCGGCACGCATCAGCGAGCGGCGCTTGTCTACATCCTTCATCCAGCGATAAACCCACGAGAACCCGAAGTTCCCGTAATAGTACAGCGGCAGGCTATATGCCGGATCGGACAATGCATCTGCCAGGCTGATGAATTTGTAATTCTGTTCTTTCAATTTTTGTACTAAAACCGGGAGATAGTCGGTATTGAGCCGGTTATCATGGCACAGGTAAATCTGTCTTACCGACTTACCGATACTTTTCGAAATCACCCCTTCAAAATAGCCGAAAAGCCTCAGACTGTGCTCGACGTAACGGTTACCGATCGCTTGTGCTTCTTCCTTTTTCCCTTCCTTCAATGCTTTTTCATAAAGCTGGGTATAAAGCCAGTCCTCGCTTTCGACGGTAAATGGCGTCGAAACGTAGTGATGCTCCGTTAGAAATTGGGTCATACGCACCTGCTCCGCGCTGTCCTTACCCATTCCATTGAAGGGAAAACGAAAATAGCTCAGTTTCTTTCCCGCCTTCTCTGTCATCTTCCTCGTCAGCTCCTCCCCTTTCAATACCTCATCTCTGAATGCGTCAAAACCAATTTCGCCGTAATTCGGATGCGAATAGCTGTGGTTACCAGCGGTAATGTAGGGCCGTGAAATCCAGCTTTCCAGCAGCTTTTTATTTAGCTCAAATGCCGTGTTCTGTTTCAAATGTCCTTCATTGATAAAAATCGCGACCGGCAGGTTCAGTGAATCCAGCCTTTTCAACAAGCCCGATGAATTACCGTCCGCAGCATATAAGTGAACATTCGGAACATCGTCGATCGTAATGGCAACGCTGCGCTCCTGTGCGTACGCGTATAATGCGCTCATGCACACGAGCGCGGTGAGTAAGTACTTTCTCATGGCTTGGCCGGAATGCGTTCCCGCGCCTGCCGTTCGATCATCCATTGCGGATATTCGGGTTTCAAAGTGCTGATTTTGTTCAACTGATCCAGCTCGTCTGCCGATAGTACGACTTTGGTAGCCGCAATGTTATCGGCCAGTTGCTCCGGCTTTTTAGCACCGATAATGACACTCGTAACCGCCTGCTGATGCAGCAACCATGCCAATGCGATCTGCGCCACAGAAACGCCGCGGGCCTGCGCAATGGGCTGAATGATGTCGATAATATCGTACGCCTTTTCCTTGTCAACCGGTGGAAAATCGAAGTTATCCCGTCGGTTTTCGCCGGTAGATTCGCTGCTACGGGTATATTTCCCCGACAAAAAGCCGCCGGCCAAAGGGCTCCACGGCATCAATCCGAGATTCTGGTCTTTCATCATCGGGATCAGCTCTCTTTCCAGGTCGCGACCGGCGATGGTGTAATAGTGTTGGCAGGCCACAAATTTCGTCCAGCCGTTTTTCTCCGCAATACCATTGGCCTTCATAATCTGCCAGGCCGCGTGGTTGCTCACGCCCAGGTAACGCACCTTGCCCGAACGCACGACGTCTTCCAGGCCACGCATGGTTTCTTCCATCGAGGTTTCCGCATCCACACCATGAATGTAAAACAGGTCGATATGGCCGGTACCGAGGCGGCTAAGGCTTTCATCCACCGAATCCATGATATGCAGCCGCGACAACCCAACCTGGTTGGCACCCGGAGCCATCCGGCCCCGCGCTTTGGTAGCGATAAAAACATCGCTGCGCTTCACGCCAAGCGTCCTGAACGACTGCCCGAGTATCTCCTCGGATTTACCATAAGAATACACATTGGCCGTGTCAAAGAAGTTGATCCCGGCGTCCAGCGCCGTCTTCACCAATGCCGTTCCCTCATCCTGCTGCACTTTTCCAATTACTTCAAAATAACCATCGCCACCAAATGTCATCGTCCCGAAACAAAGTTCTGAAACGAGTACGCCGGTATTTCCCAGGAAGTTGTATTTCATGTGTCAAGGGGTTAGTGTTACGATTTTGTCAAGTGTTGTGAGGAGGTGTCAGGGGTTGTTCGGGGTTGTTCGGGGTTGTCAGGGGGTAGTCAGGGTTTGTCATTCATTGCCAAGAATTGTAAATAATCGAATTCTCCCTCTGACAACAACTGACCACTCCTGACAAATGACCACACTTGACAAAACCTGACCATTCCTGACAATAATGACCACACTTGACAAAACCTGACCATTCCTGACAATAATGACCACACTTGACAAAACCTGACCACTCCTGACTATTCAAACAAATCTTCGGAGCGTTCCAACATCAAAATCGACGATTGCGGAACGATCACGTACTTCTGCCCATCGTATTCGAGGTCGATGGCGTTGCGCTGGAGGTAAATAGCCAGGTCGCCTTCCTTGGATTGGAGGGGCATATATTTCACTTTTTCTTCGGTTTCTTTCCAGGGCTCGTCTTCCGCCGCAACGGGAATGGGATAGCCCGGCCCCACTTTGATCACGTAGCCGGTTTGAACCTGTTCCTTTTCGGTGACGGTCGGGGGGAGGTACAGGCCGCTGTTCGTGCGGTCGCTGGGGCTTTTGGGGCGGATCAAAACACGGTCGCCTACTACGATCAGGCTTTTGAGCCTGTTGTCGGATGTTACTTCGTACATTGTAATTGATACTTAATCGGTAATAAGAACGTCAGGGAGTTCGTCAAAAATTGGGTAACAAATAATTAAGCGCAAATGTTTGCTCCTTCCTTTTAGAACTGAAAGTAAATGAACTGGTTTTCGGACACAACGCCCAAAAAGTAGTTCGCCAGCAATATCAGCGGGAACAGGATGAAGAATACCGTTGTGTTCCGGGTAGGAATTTTGAGATAATAATGCTCCTTGATCAGGAGGAAAATGATCAGAAACACGCAAAGCCACATTTCGACGTGGTTCAGGGGCGTTTGCAATGGGTCCGACAATGAAAAGCCGGCCATTTTTTGCAAAATCAGGAATGAGCGACCTACCGGTGCCTTGTGGTTACGGAAGAACACCCAGGTAATGGTGACCAGCACAAATGTCAAAATCATATTCAGGACATTCATGAATGCGTTTTTCGGCATTTCGATGCCCGCTTTTTTCAACCATTTGTCCCTGATCGACGCGGCGACCTGGTAGGAGCCGTGTAATGCTCCCCAGATCACGTAGTTCCAGCTCGCGCCATGCCAAAGCCCGCTCACGAGGAACACGATAAACTGGTTGCGATATTTGGTCCACTCGCCTTTCCGATTACCGCCGAGGGGAATGTAGAGGTAATCTTTAAACCACGACGAAAGCGAAATGTGCCACCGGCCCCAGAACTCCGAAATGGATTTGGAAATATAGGGCGTATTGAAATTGTCCATCAATGTGAAACCCATTACCCGGGCGGCACCGATGGCAATATCCGAATATCCCGAGAAGTCGCAGTAAATCTGGAACGCGAAGAAGACCGTGGCGACGATGAGCGTAAGGCCATTATGCCCCGCGGGGTTGTCGTAAGCAGCGTCCACCAGCATTACGAGCCTGTCGGCGATCACCATTTTCTTGAAAAAGCCGAAAGCCATTTGCATCAGCCCTTCCTTCACCTGCCCGAAGTCGTATTTAAAAAACGAGTGGTACTGGAAAAGCATGTTCTGCGGCCGTTCGATCGGACCGGCCACGAGCTGCGGGTAGAACATCACGTACAATGCATAAATCCCGAAATGCTTCTCGGCCCTCTGGTTGCCGCGGTACACCTCGATCGTATAGCTCATGGCCTGGAATGTGTGGAACGACAACCCGATCGGCAACAGCAGCTTGCCGCTTCCGGTAGTCATCCATTCGGCAATCGGGCCGGGAACGATGCGCGTGAATGCGGGAAACATCGGCCGCAAATGCAGATTGGCGAGGATCGTATTCACCGAATCCTGCACGAAATCGTAGTATTTGAAGAATGCGAGAATACCGATGTTGGAGATCAAACTGATGACGAGCAGCAATTTTTTCTGCTTCTGCTCCTGCGATTTCTCGATCCAGATCCCCGCATAATAGTCGATAATGATGGTTCCAAACAGGATCAGGATGAAAACCGGTTTGAAAACCATGTAAAAATAGCAGCTGGTTGCCAGCAAAAGCATCCAACGACCGGTCCACGACAAGCTGAAATAGGCCAGCGTGACTACTATAAAGAAAACTGCAAATTGAATCGAATGAAAATCCATCAGGTCAAATGTACTCCCGGTTGACTATTTCCTCTTTGATAATAAACAGGGGACGGTTTTTGGATTGAAAGAAAATCCGGAGCACATATTCTCCAATAATGCCCAGTGCCAGCAGTTGCACACCGCTGAACAGGATAATTACAAACAACAGGGCCGCAAAACCCTCGATCACGTGGGCGAAAAACAGTTTTTTGAGCACCACAGTCGCGAAATAGATCAGGGAAATGACAATGGCCGACATACCCACGCGGCTCATAAACTTGATCGGAAACTCGCTGAAATTGAAAATACCGTTGTATGCAAGCCGAAAAAGCTGTTTGAATGTGTATTTGGATTCTCCCGCAACGCGCGCGTCGCGCTCGTACTCGTAACCGACCTGTTTAAAACCGATCCACGACCGCATCCCGCGCAGGTAGCGACTTTCCTCAGGCATTTTATTTAAAACATCGACCACCCTGCGGCTGATCAACGCGAAATCGCCGCTGTCGAGCGGGATGTCCACATAGGAAATCGAGCGGAGAATCCGGTAGAACCAATGGTAACCCATGCGCTTGATAAAGCCCTCCTTTCGCTTCTTGCGAACAGCGTACACGACGTCATTTCCTTCCTGCAACAATTTGTAAAATTCCGGCAAAAGCTCCGGCGGGTCCTGCAAATCGCCGTCGATTACGAAAAGCGCCTCGGTACCGCGTGCGGCGGCAATGCCTGCTGTAAGTGCCAGCTGGTGACCATGATTCCGCGAAAGGAAAACGCCGTGATAACGCTCGTCCGTCAAAGCCACCTGCCTGATTTTGAGCGCCGTATCATCCTTACTCCCATCGTCGATCAATACCACTTCGATCGCAAGCGGGCTGGCGTCCATTAACGCATTGATACGCTGTACCAGTAGCGGAAACGTCTCAGATTCATTATATAGTGGCGCGACGATTGAAATTTGAGGAGTCTTCAATATTGCTGAGTTTTTCAATGACCAATAGAGGCAAAAGTACACCTTTCGATCTATTATCGAAACATTCTATGATTTAAGGTATTGTCACTTTTCCAAGAACGCCACCTTTGAGGGAGGCTCCTTCTACATTCACGATTCCCAGGTCGTAGGTTCCGGGCAGCAGGGAAGAATGGGGTATTTCAATGTCAAAACCTTTGTCGTACTGCCTGAAAAAGTTGCGTCCGGTATACTTGTGCGGCTCCATTTTGAAAAAATACAAGCGTTGTCCGTTACGCGCAAATGCATATTCACCATCCGAGCGGGCCGGGGAAATGGTACCTTCCGGATCGTTCACGTAAATCCCTTTGTCGCGGTGGGTAATTATAACCTGCCGTTCAACGGGAAATGCCGTTGTTAGCGCATTTACCTGCCTGCCGAGCTCGTTTCCTTCCTTCGGGTACGTATAAACACCGTTTTGAACCAGGTATTTCATCACATTATCGACATACCGGGCCGCTTCCGAATAGGGCACGTGGCCCAATCCGAAACCATTATGCTCCTGATTGTAGCCATTCATCGTGTAATACTTTCTGCGTTCGGAAATAACCGGCAGGTACGAATAGATCGAAATGCCCCAAATCGCTAACCCTACCAATGCAGCCCCGCGCAACGCGAGCTTTCGCAGCTTTTGGTTTTGGGTTGAAACAACAAATGACAAATAGGTAACGATCAGAAAAAGAGCCGGATAGATCTTGTAGTTACTCACGATCATCACAAAGAAACCGAACCGCGGCCGCAACAGCCCGATTATCAAAGCTTCCACGAGTAAAAAGCTGAGAATACCGAGCAAAAAAGCATTCAAATTAGCCGTACTATCACTTTGAGCGTCCGTTGTACCGTTTTTAAACCAGCCAAATGTCCGTGCGAACCAGGGCGTAAGCTGCCGCCAAAGCCATATTACCACCCAGATCATTGCAATAAAGGCCATCAGCACCGGCAATGCCGAGCGGACAACAATGCTTTTTTCAGGAAAGAAATCGAACAGCCCTCCCAGAAACGCGAAAAAGCCCAGCGCCGATAAATGAGGATATTTGGCAAAAAACGCGAAACTCGACTCGTTCCCCTGCGCCGACATGCCGTAGAAGTACAACCCTACCGCCACCGCACCCACCAAAATCCACGCGGCCAACTGCTTGTATTGCGACCGCAGCAAAAGCACCACTACACCAGCGGGCCACACGAAAATACCGCTGCTCATCGCGTATGTAGCGCATACGCCCGCCAGTAATGCGCCCGCAAAGCGCTTTCCTGAGAGCAAAAACATCGACAATACCACGAAGAAGACCACCGGCTGATGCTGCCATCCGCATATTGCCCAGAGGAATATCAGGTGGTACTGAAGTTGAAAAAGCAGGAAAGGCACGGGCAGAAAATACCACGCGCTCAGGTTCGAGCGCTTGAATGCGCGCCAGAAAACCGACAAGGTACCTAATGTAAAAACCGCCGCACCGATGTGCAGGAATGTAAAATTGAGGTGCCCCGTAACCCAATAGTAAACCAGCGTGGCCAGCTTACCGATCACCATCCTGTGTTCATTATTGGGTTGAAAAAGGAGTTTCAAACGTTCCGGCAACGAATCGTTCGTAATCCATTTGTGCAGAAAATCCGGAAACGGATCGAAATCGTCGTACCAGGGCAAGTTTACGGAATAGTAAAGGATCACCCCAACCCATAACGCCACGGGCACCGCCATTGCCAGGAAGAGAAGCGGCTTTTTATTGCTGTTGTCCACCTTCTGTATCTTTCATGTAAATGGCTTCCTTGCCAAAATAGCCGGCCGTGCATTTGTTCCACCAGTGGGTACGGTCGGTTTTAATATCGTCGTCCACGAAAATCGTCAGTGGTTTCGAGCGGATGGGCGGCAGGTAGAGGATGTTTTCCTGCGAATTCTTGATCAAAGCGTAACGCTGGTACATTTCCTTATCGAATGCGACCGCTTTGCCCCTCAAAAGATCGGAATACATCATTTTGACATTGCTGCTTCGCAAGAACGACAGCGCTACGGACACCAGAAGCACGGCGGAGACGATGCCATACCGCACGGTTGTGAGCGTCAGGAGGGTAATCTTTCTCTTTTTAAAATAATGAAAAAGTACGCCGATGATATAAAACCAGCCGATGAGGAAGAAGAAATATACGCAATTGATCACGCGCGGAGTCGGCTCGATTCCTACCCCGTAATACGAAGGGAACAACTGCGCCGACAGCACGCCGATAAACAATAACACCGCATACCAGACCGGGATCGAGAAGTAATTGCGCGCGCCTTCCGACAGCCGCGAGAGCACGAACAGCCATGCCAGCGTGAAGAATATCAATGGCGTCCGAAAAACCCAGTTGTAGCCCAGGTAAGCCAGCTTTTTGAAGGAAGAAATAACGGAAAACGGAATATTACCCCCCAGCGGATTACCACCAATACGTGCCGCATTACCCGGTGAGGCGAAATAGAAATAGCAGGATAGCGCAGTAACGACCGCCATCGAAATCATAAATGCATCTACTTTCCGGTGGAAAAGTACCCGGTAAGCCAGCCACGCGCCTACCAGCAGCACCATGATCAGCAGGTTGGTTTCACTGCTTCCTATCACCGCAAATATCAGAAACCCGGACAGCGCGCCCACAAACAACTTCGCAGGCTGGGTATCCTGGCGGTACCAGCGCAGCACGAGTACGATCCAGAGCAATGTGAGAATATTCGGAACGGTGTAGGTCACAAATGCCGCCATCCAGTAGAATGCCTCCGAAATACTCATCATTTTGAGGATATACAGGAAGAAAACCACGCCTGCAAAGCCCAGATGCGCCAATCGCGACAAGGTGGGTGTGAGGTGCCGGAACAGGCTGTACAATGCGAATACCATCCCGAGCAGCAAAACCACCGGTAATATCTTGAAACCAATGATCGAATGGAACAGCAGCGGACTGGTGTGGTTGAGGAAAATACCGAAATAGCGGCCTGTCCATTCGGTATAATACAGCTTCATGGCGTCGAACCAGCCGATTTTGAACACCGTATCGATATAACAGAAATCGTCCGCCGGCGACGGATGGTTGAAGTACGAAAGCGCCAGCAACGGCACGAGCACGGTCAGCATCAGGGCAATGTTGACCCAGTTGCCAACAACCCGGTATTTTCTATAAAATCTATTCATTGACAATTTTTTCTATGATATAGCGTGGACGGCCTTTTACTTCTTCATAAATCTTACCGATATATTCGCCGATCAGGCCAAGCGCCATCATATTAAATCCACTAAAAAAAGTAATGGGCAGCATCGTCGACGTCCAGCCCGCCACGGTATGCCCGATCACGTACGAAGACAGGATGTAGACCACCATCAGCATCGCGATAAAGAAATTGACAAACCCGAAATACAGCACCAGGCGCATCGGGAATGTGGAAAACGAGGTAATGCCGTTCCAGGCAAACAGCAGCATTTTGCTGAGCGGGTATTTTGTTTCGCCCGCCTCGCGTTCCAGACGGCTGTAATATACCTTTTCGTTTTTAAAACCAATCAGCGGCACAACGCCGCGGAGGAACATATTTATCTCCCGGAAGTTACCCAGCTCTTTCAGTACACGCTGATCCATCAAACGGAAATCGGCGTGGTTGAACACCACCGGAACCCCCATTTTTTGCATTAACACATAAAAACTCTCGGCAGAAAACCGTTTGAACCAGGAATCGGAGCTGCGGTCGCTGCGCACGCCGTACACGACCATCGCTCCCTCGCGGTGCTTTTCGATCATGGCGGTAATAGCGTTGATATCGTCCTGCAAGTCGGCATCGATGGTGATGAAGCTGTCGAAATCGTTGACATGCTGTTCCAAACCGGCCATAATAGCGCTCTGGTGGCCGAAATTCCGCGACAAGCCAACGCCGATGATAGTAGAATCCTTGCTGCAAATGTCCTCGATGATTGCCCAGGTTTTATCCCGGCTCCCGTCGTTCACAAAACAAATGCGACTGTCCCCGGCGATGAGGCCCTGCTCCTTGATACCGTTGTAGTAGGTGTTTAATTTAGCATACGTCTGGTACAAAATTGCTTCCTCATTGTAGCATGGTACGACTAAAAGTAAACGAGCTGGATTCATAAGTCACCCTGTTGGTTTAATCGACAAAAATAGCAGTAATAAGTTAATAAGCTCCTTTTATGCCCACCGGGCCATTAATATGACCTATTTACCGGCTTCAATTATCTTACGGTTGTTTTTCTTCATAACGGTCGTAGTCAGCAAAGGATACAGCAGTACTGCGAGCAAAATCAGCAGCGTACCCATGTAGAACCCCTGCGTCATCCGTTCCTTTTCTCCGAAAATAAAAAAGGCCAATGCGATGCCGTAAACCGGTTCGAGGTTAATAGTCAGGTTAATGAGATAGGCTGAGAACTGTTTCATCAGTTGGGTCGCCATGGTGCTCGCGTACACTGTACATACGAACGCGAGGAACAATATCCAGATCCAATCGCCCGGTGCAGGGATAAATGGCGCACCGCCGTTCCAGTTTCTGCTCTCTGAAATCCCCAAAAAGAGCAGCGAAAACAATGTAGCACCCACCATTTCATAAAAAGTGATCACCCAGGCGTCGATCCGTTGGACGAGGCGGCTATTGGCCACGGTAAAAGTCGCCGCGAGCACGGCAGAGGCCAATGCGAGTCCGAGGCCTAATGCATGGTCGAATTCAAATCTGAAAACCACATACAGGCCCGCAAATGCCAGGATACCCAGCCCGACTTCCAGCGGACTGATTTTCCTTTTATTGACCAATGGCTCCAAAAGGCTCGTCCAGAGCGAAGTAGTGGCCATTCCGGCGAGGCAGACCGAAGCCGTAGAAACCCGCGCCGACGCGAAAAACAGCATCCAATGCGCCGAAAGCACGAAACCCACGCCCAGCATCTTCACCAGATCGCGGCCCGCCGCGGCAAAGCTCTTTTTGAATGCCAGGATCACAACCCCCAGCCCGATCGCCGCAAAAAGCGTCCGGTAGAGTACCAATGCAACCGGCGAGATCGTCACCATGAGGCCCACGATGGCTGTGAAGCCCCAGATCATCACCAGAAAATGCAAATGCAGGTACGAGCGAACGGAGGAAGACGACAGCATATTTACCTCGGCAATGTTTTGTAAAGCAGCACCCCGATCAGCGAAAACACGATATTGGGCAGCCACACGGCAAAAAGTGTGTTGATCGTGCCCGCCTCGGCCACGCCTTTCGAAAGCAGGAAGAACAGGATGTAAATAAATGCCAGCATAAAGCCCAGGGCAATCTGCCAGCCTACCCCGCGGCGGCTCTTTCTGGCGGAAACGATCACACCGATGGCCGTCAGGATCAGGATCGCGAACGGTTGCGTGAAACGGGTATACTTTTCTATCAGATACACTTCCAGACCGTCGGCTCCGCGGCTTTTCAGCAGGTCGATATACGCGTTCAGCTCCGGTAAGGTGAAAGTTTCGAACAGGTTATAGTCGCTTTCGAAGTCTTTGGGTGAAAGATTAATGGTCGTATCGATCTCCGTTCCGCGACTCAGGCGTTCGCCGAGGCTATCGAGCGTGCGTACCTGGTAATTTTGCAGGGTCCATTTCTCCTTTTTTGGTTGCCAAACGATCTTTTCGGCGTAAAACTTTTGAAGCATTTTATTTCCCTTGATCGTCTCCATCGTGAATTTATTCCCGGTCTGCGTGGTGGTATTATAGCTTTCCAGGTACGCATACACATCGGGCGCGATGGTGATATGCACATTATGCCCGCTGAAATAGAACTCGTTTTTTACATAAGTTTTTTCAAACCCGTTGCGGATTTTGTTGGCTTTGGGCAAAACCCATCCTACCTGAATGAACGTCAGTATCCCCAAAACTATGGCGCCGGCCATATAAGGCATCAGCATCCGCGTGAAACTGATCCCGCTGCTCAGCATCGCGATGATCTCCGTACGCGCGGCAATGCGCGACGTGAAGAAAACCGTGGCGATAAACACCATCAGCGGACTGATGTAATTGATCCAGTAGGGAATCAGGTTGAGGTAGTAATCGATAATGATCTCCCTGAGCGGCGCTTTTTTGTCGAGAAAGTCATCCACCTTTTCGGTGTAGTCGATCATACAAATAATCAGTACGATGACGAACGCCACGAACACGTAGGTAATCAGGAAGTTTTTGATCAGGTAACGATCGAGGATTTTGAAGTTCATGGCTGGTTATGGTCTCATCGGCGCTGTACCAGCAGGTTTTTGGACACTTCGAGACTGATAAACAACGTCGGGCCGCCGTTAATCTGTACGGACGCCGACTTGTCGTATTCGTTAATTTCTTTCACTTCTATCACCGCCCCAAGCGTAATCCCCGATCTATCAAGATGTTGCAGAAAGGAAGGTGCATGGTCGAGTACCCCCATCATTAACACTTTTTCACCAACGTGCACATCGGTGAGGATTAAATAATCGGGTTCGGTAAGGTTTCCTTTGGCATCCGGAATGGGGTCGCCATGTGGATCGAACTTCGGGTGCCCGAGGTATGTGTCGAGTTTTTCGACCAATACTTCCGAGGGAATATGTTCCAGCTCTTCGGCGATGTCATGCACCTCGTCCCAGCCGAAACCCAGCTTTTCTACCAGAAAAACCTCCCAGAGGCGGTGCTTGCGAATCACTTTGATCGCCACTTTCTCCCCGCTTTCCGTCAGCGTTACACCCTGGTATTTTTTATAATGGATCAACCCCTTGTCCGCCAGCTTACGCAGCATGTCCGTCACGGACGCCGCGCGGGTGGACGTGCTCTCGGCGAGCGCGTTCGTGCTCACTTCTACCCCCTCGCGGCCGGAAAGTGCGTGGATGATCTTTAAGTAATTTTCTTCTGTGAAAGAATTCTGCATGCCCTGTAAGCCCCGGTTACCAATCTTGAATATCCGGCAAAAGTACGATTTACTATCTGTAAATTAAAAAATTTAGACTAACCTAAAAATATATTAAGAATTTCCTTATCTTTGTTTTCAGAGAACTAAATTGTTTATTTCGGAGAGCAAGGAAATGATTGACGATTTGAAAATAGATAAGTCTTTGCAAGAGAAAACGCCGGACCACAGTGGCCAGCTCCGCTCGCTGTCTGAAGTTCACTCCTCAATTTCGGTACCTGAGGGAGTGGGTTTCTGGAAAAAAATGGCTGCATTTACCGGTCCGGGCCTGATGGTGGCCGTCGGCTACATCGATCCGGGCAACTGGGCCACCGATATCGAGGGTGGCTCGCGGTTTGGCTACACATTACTTTCGGTGATCCTGATCTCGAACCTTTTTGCTATGCTTTTGCAGCATTTGTCGCTGAAACTCGGCATCGCATCCGGCCGCGACCTTGCCCAGGCCTGCCGCGATTACTATTCCCGTCCCGTATCGTTCGTACTCTGGTTGCTTTCCGAAATCGCCATCGCCGCCACCGACCTTGCTGAAGTGATCGGCTCCGCCATTGCATTGAACCTGCTTTTCGGGCTCCCATTGCCCGTCGGCGTCGTGTTTACCGCATTCGATGTACTCATTGTTTTGTATTTCCAGCAAAAAGGATTCCGCATTATCGAAAGCATTGTAGCAGGGCTGATGAGCATTATCCTGCTCAGCTTTGTGTACGAAATGATCGTCTCACAGCCCTCACTGGCCGGTATCATGGGCGGACTTTTACCGAAAAAAGAGATCGTGACCGACCCGGGAATGCTTTACATCGCCATCGGTATCCTGGGCGCCACCGTGATGCCGCACAACCTGTATTTGCATTCCAGCATCGTCCAGACGCGTAATTTTAAAAGGGATGAAGAAGGAAAACGTTCCGCGATCCGCTTTGCCACCATCGACTCCACGGTATCGCTGGCATTGGCATTCTTCATCAACGGCTCCATCCTGATCCTGGCCGCCTCGGCATTCCACGCCAACGGCCATTATACCATCGCCGACATTACCGACGCCTACCACCTGCTTGATCCCGTCCTCGGGGTAAGCCTTGCGGGTATATTCTTCGCACTGGCATTACTCGCATCGGGCCAGAGCTCTACGCTCACAGGCACACTTGCGGGACAGATCGTCATGGAGGGCTTCCTCAATATTCGCCTGAAACCGTGGGTACGCCGGCTGTTGACGCGTGGTATCGCCATCATTCCGGCGCTTATCGTCTCCTATTTGTACGGCGAACGCGGCACGGCCGAGCTGCTGGTGCTGAGCCAGGTAATACTTTCCCTGCAACTGAGTTTTGCGGTGGTACCACTGGTATTTTTCACTTCGAACAGCAAAATTATGGGCCGTTTTGCCAATTCGCGGGCGCTGGCGGGCATTAGCTGGGTTATTGCGCTGGTTATAATCGGATTGAACGGTTACCTGCTTTTCAACACTTTCACCGCATAGTGTCGCATTGACAAATTAAATTGCATGTTGTAATACCTTCTTTGCAAGCGGTTTCCTAACTTTCGCCGTTTTACGAACAGGTGGATGGAATCAAAACACAAAGTTGACAAGGTAACGGCCGCCGGGCTTCTGGTGGCGTTCGGCATTATATACGGCGATATCGGTACGTCGCCACTCTATGTAATGCAGGCCATTATCATGAATGAGCCCATCACCGAAGAGATCATTTACGGGGCGATTTCCTGTATCTTCTGGACGCTCACGCTCCAAACCACTATCAAATACGTAATCCTGATCCTCCGGGCCGATAACCGCGGCGAGGGCGGGATTTTCGCGCTTTACGCGCTCGTACGCAAGCATGCGAAATGGCTCACAGTGCCGGCGGTGATCGGCGGCAGTACTTTGTTGGCCGACGGGGTTATTACGCCGCCCATTTCCGTTTCGTCTGCTGTCGAAGGTTTGCAATTGTTATATCCTAATATTCAGACAGTTCCCATTGTCATCGCCATCCTGACGATGATTTTCATCATCCAGGCATTCGGTACCAAAGTCGTGGGGCGTGCATTCGGGCCGTTGATGGTCACGTGGTTCGTCATGCTCGGCGTACTGGGCCTGAACCAGATCAAAGACCACCCCGAGATACTCAAAGCACTCAATCCAATATACGGGTATGATCTGCTAACCAAGCACCCCGGCGGTTTCTGGATGCTGGGCGCGGTGTTCCTCTGTACAACCGGGGCCGAAGCGCTGTATTCCGACCTCGGTCACTGCGGCCGCGAAAATATCCGGATCAGCTGGATATTTGTCAAAATATGCTTGATACTGAACTACTTCGGTCAGGGCGCATGGCTGATCACCGAAATGGGCAACCTGCTCGACGCACGCAAGCCATTCTACGAAATCATGCCTGAATGGTGGCTGCTACCGGGCGTTGTGATCGCAACATTGGCGGCCATTATCGCCAGCCAGGCCGTTATTACCGGCTCGTTTACACTCATTTCCGAGGCTATCCGTCTCAATTTCTGGCCGAAAGTCCGTCTCATTTATCCCAGCGACCAGAAAGGCCAGCTCTACGTCCCAAGCATTAACTGGCTCCTTTGGCTCGGCTGCTGCGGTGTGGTGCTGTTTTTCCAGAAATCGTCGAACATGGAAGCCGCATATGGCCTCGCTATTACGCTCACGATGATCATGACGACGATCCTGTTCTCTTATTATTTGTATATCAAACGGGTGAACCTCTGGATTGTGATCGCTTTCATGCTGCTGTACCTGTTCATCGAAGGCATGTTCCTGGGCGCCAACCTGTTGAAATTCACGCACGGCGGCTGGTTCACCATCATGGTAGGCACATTGGTCGCGGGACTGATGGCCGTATGGCTCAAAGCATTTTACATTAAACTCAGGCTCACCGAATATACGAAGCTGGAAAAATACCTGCCCGCATTGCACGAGCTGAGCCGCGATATCAGTATTCCCAAATATACGACCCACCTCGTTTTCATGACCAACGCCTCGCGGGCGACGGAAATCGAAACGAAGGTGATTTACTCCATTTTCCAGAAGCGGCCGAAACGCGCGGATGTCTACTGGTTCATCCACGTCGATATTATGGATGACCCTTACACGATGGAATACAAGGTATTGTCCGACGAAGACAATCACGACAATGTGATCAAAATCAATTTCCGGCTTGGTTTCCGGGTCGATCAGCGGATCAATATGTTCTTCCGGAAAGTGGTCGAGGATATGGTTTTGAATAAAGAAGTAGATATTACCAGCCGCTACGAATCATTGAGCAAACAGAACATTACCGGTGATTTCCGGTTTGTAGTACTCGAAAGGTTCCTTTCTTTTGAAAACGACCTCCCATTCCTGGAACAGCTCGTGATGAAGACCTATTTTTTCGTGAAAGATTTCACAACACCGGAAGACAAATGGTTCGGGCTCGACAGCAGTTCCGTTAAGATCGAAAAGGTACCGCTCATTATCCGGCCGGTCGAGAACGTCAAATTAAGGCGCGTTTTCCACTGATTTCCCCCTATAATGCCTTGGAAAGGATCGATATTGCCAGTAACATTGCCGGTATCGATCCTTTTTCTGTTTCAAACCATTCCCTTTACTATTCCAATGAATTTCCTCCGGCACATCGCCATTCCCGTGTTGGTGCTTTTCATGCACTCCATGGAAACTACGGCCCAGAATAAGGTCACCATTCCCATCGAAACCGCTCAGAATGCCCTCGTGCTGCA
Organism: Dyadobacter sp. SG02; assembly: GCF_900109045.1. Lineage (GTDB taxonomy): Bacteria > Bacteroidota > Bacteroidia > Cytophagales > Spirosomataceae > Dyadobacter. The sequence goes on along the minus strand of NZ_FNYL01000019.1, from coordinate 71,104 downwards.
AACCGACCAGGACAAGCATTTGTCGATCATCTATTTTGGCAAAAAACTCGCGCAAACCACGGAATACGACCTGGTAAGCTCCCAAAACCGACAGCGTGACGGCAATGCGGGCATTTATAACTCGGCTTACACGCCCGCGGGCTCGTGGAACGTCTCCGAGCCCGCCTTGCAGATTACGCACGCCGACGGCAACAAATCGACGGACCTTGTTTATGTAAACCATCAAACCACCCGCGAAGGCGACAATGTGGCTGTCACGAGCATTCAGCTCAAAGATCCCGTCTATGCGGTCGAGGTGACATTGTTTTACAAAACCTACTCCCGCGAGAATGTGGTCGAGCAATGGAGCGTGATCAAAAGCACCGAAAAAGGCGAGATTACATTGAACAAATATGCGTCGGCCAACCTCTATTTTCCTGGTAAGGATTTTTACCTCACCCATTACAATGGCACCTGGGCACGCGAAATGAACCCCGAGGAAGAGCAACTCACGGCTGGTATCCGGGTACTGGATTCCAAGCTGGGTACCCGCGCCAACCTGTTCCAGCCTCCGAGTTTTCAGATTTCATTCGATAAGCCAGCCACCGAAACCGAGGGAAAAGTATTGCTCGGAACCCTCGCATGGTCGGGCAATTTCCGGATGGATTTCGAGGTGGACTCCTATCATAACCTCCGCCTGATCACCGGCATTAACAACTATGCGTCCGAATACCCGCTGGCTTCTGGAAAAGACTTCAAAACGCCTTCTTTCATTTACACATTCTCTGAAAACGGGAAGGGCGAAGCGAGCCGTAACCTGCACAACTGGGCCCGCAAATACCGCATTCTCGACGGCGAGGGCTCGCGTCTCACGCTGCTGAACAATTGGGAAGCGACCTATTTCGATTTCAATGAAGAAAAACTGGCCGGACTATTCAAAGACGGCAAGAAGCTGGGCGTGGACCTGTTCCTTCTCGACGACGGCTGGTTCGCCAACAAATACCCCCGTAACGACGACCGCGCAGGCCTCGGCGACTGGCAGGAAAACATCAAAAAACTACCTCACGGTATTGGTTACCTCGTAAAAGAGGCAAAAAATGCGGGTATCAAGTTCGGTATCTGGGTTGAACCGGAAATGGTGAACCCCAAAAGCGAGCTCTACGAAAAACACCCCGACTGGGTGATCCGCCAACCACAGCGCCCCGAGCATTACATGCGTAACCAGCTCCCGCTCGATTTGTCGAATCCCGAGGTTCAAAACTTCGTCTTTGGCATTCTGGATAAGCTTTTCACGGAGAATCCAGATATAGCCTACATCAAATGGGATTGTAATGCGATTACTTTCAATGCACATTCAGTCTACCTCGAAAAGAGCAAACAAAAGCAATCGCAGCTGTATGTCGATTACGTGAAAGGTCTTTACAAAGTACTCGAAAAACTCCGCGCCAAATACCCGAAAGTACCGATGATGCTTTGCTCCGGCGGCGGCGGACGGGTGGATTACGAAGCATTGAAGTACTTCACCGAGTTCTGGCCCAGCGACAACACCGACCCGCTCGAACGTATTTTCATGCAATGGGAATACTCGCATTTTTTCCCCGCCCTCGCGCAAAGCGCACACGTGACCGACTGGGGCAAGCAGCCCTTGAAATTCCGCACCGACGTTGCTATGATGGGTAAGCTAGGGTACGACATTGTGGTGAGCCATTTGAATGAAAAAGACCTGCAATTCAGCCAGCAGTCAGTCGCCACTTACAATGCAATCAAGGACGTAGTTTGGCATGGAGACCTTTACCGCCTCGTCGATCCGAAGAAAAATGATTTCGCATCGCTGCTTTTCGCTTCTAAAAATAAGGATCGCGCCATTGTGTTTTCCTATCTGGTGAGCAATCGGAACGGCGCGGGGTCGGACATCGCCGTTCGTTTGCAGGGTTTGGATGCAGGGAAAAAGTATAAAGTGCGGGAGCTCAATCTCTATCCGGATACCAAATCGCCGGTGAAGGAAGATCAAATCTATTCAGGAGATTTTCTGATGACGGCCGGGTTTAATCCGGTTGTGAATGCAAGGCGCGCTAGTGTGATTTTGGAGATTTTGGAGGCGAAATAAGAGTTGAAAAACATCATTTTCTTCTTATATTTACAAAAATGTTAATTTAATATAGATCAATCTATACTAAATTGACATTTTTGTAAAACTATGGCAAAAAAGCTAAAACTTCCACCCATATCCGAAGAGCTGGTATTAAGCCGGCTTCGGTTCGAAAATCCATGGTGGATTTCCGGTAAAATCGATCCCGAATACCATAAAATGCAGCCCCGGCTGTACTTTGGACTGCTGCATCAACTGGTGAGCGAAACCGGTGTAAAAAGGGCGGTGGTGTTAATGGGTCCCAGGAGGGTCGGCAAAACCGTCATGATGCACCATAGCATCCAAAAATTACTGGACGATGGGGTCAACCCTGAGAAAATAGCCTTTATCAGTATCGATAACCCCATTTATCTATACATGGGGCTCGAACAACTGTTCTCGCTCGTGCGCAAGGCAGTCGCCAGCGACGACCTCAGTGACTGGTACTTGTTCTTCGATGAAATTCAATACCTCAAAGACTGGGAAGTGCATTTAAAAGTGATGGTAGATAGTTATCCTCGCGCCAAAATTATCGTTTCCGGCTCGGCAGCTGCCGCGTTAAGGCTCAAAAGTAATGAAAGCGGTGCGGGCCGGTTCACCGAATTTATGTTACCTCCTTTGACTTTCCATGAGTACATTCAATTAAAGAAGCTGGATCATCTGATCCGTCCTTCCTCCATTGCATGGAACGGAAATGTCAATAAGTTTTTTACCAGCAGCCACTTAACCGAAGTCAACAAGCATTTCATCGATTACATTAACTTTGGCGGCTACCCCGAAGTGATATTTTCGGAAACCATTCAGGCCAACCCTGGTAGATATATTAAAAGCGATATTGTCGACAAAGTGCTGCTCCGCGATTTGCCTAGCCTTTATGGTATCCAGGATGTGCAGGAGCTTAATGCATTTTTCACAACGCTGGCATATTACAGCGGTAATGAAGTTTCGCTGGATGTACTGTCGAAAAGCAGCGGCATTGATAAGAATTTGTTGAAAAAATACCTGGAATACCTGGAAGCCGCATTTCTCGTCAGGGTTATCCACCGGGTTGACGATACCGCTAAAAAATTTCAGCGAGCCAATTTCTATAAGGTTTTCCTGACCAATCCCTCATTGCGTAGCGCATTGTTTGCTCCCCTTGAAGCCACCGACGATCTGTTCGGTAGCATGGTCGAAACGGCTGTTTTTTCGCAGTGGATACACCGTTACTGGTTCACACCCTGGTATGCCCGTTGGACTAATGGTAAATTCCAGCGCGAAGTAGATATGGTGGGTTTGGATAACAAATCCTTGAAGCCCGCCTGGGCTGTCGAAGTAAAATGGAGCAACAGGTATTACGAGCGGCCCGAGGAACTGAAAAGCATATTGCAGTTTTGCGAGAAAAACAATTTAAAATCCGCTCTCGTGACGACTATTGACAAGGAAGGGACAATCGAAAAGAATGGCATCACCCTCAATTTCGTCCCTTCCTCCATTTACGCGTATACCGTGGGGGTAAACACGCTGGAAATTCGCGGCAAGCTGTGATTATTTCAAATAAACCCCTTCTTCCTCAGCCCTGCTCAAAACCACCTGTACATGCTCCATCAGCGTGGTACTTAACGAATAGCCCACGTAATCGGCATGGATGGGGAATTTGTGGTGGCTGCGATCGACGATCACCGCTACCTGTACCTTTTTCATGGGCACTTTCAGGAATGGCTCCAATGCAAATGCGAGCGTGCGGCCCGTGTTAAGCACATCGTCCGCGATGATGATAACCTGATTCTCTATATCCAGGTCACGGTCGAACAGGATCGCGCTTTGCTGGTGGATATTTTTGTCGAAACGGAGCTCGATCAGTTGCGCGTCGAGGGGCGAAATTGCCGTGAGTTCGGCAACAAGTCTTTTGGCAAAAGCAAAACCCTCTCCGGCGATACCGGCGATGATAATGCCTTTTTCCTCAAAATTCTGCTCGTATATTTCAAAAGCGATCCGGCGTATTTTCTGGCCTGTTTGGTGGGCACTCAAAATCTGACGTCTGGATACCGTGCTGTTCTCGGTCATTGCGGGTATTGGTAAGTTAAAATCCTAGCAGCGGTAAAAATAGCAAACCGTCATGCCACTTCATAGTGTCGCAAAATTCTTTAACCAATTCGCAAAAGTCAATTCGTGCAGCGGCAATTCCAGGCTCACGATACCCATTTCCACCTTCCCCTGGCCAATGCGCTCCGTGCGGATTTCCATTAATGCCCTTTCGTAAGGTTTCGGAAACTCGGGATGCGCCTGTATTCCGACCATATTGTCCCCGACCCTAAACATCCCGATCGGGCAATCCTGCGTTTCGGCCAGTAGTGTGCTACCCACCGGCAGTTCCATAACCTGGTCTTGGCACATCATCAGCAAATTGAACGATTGCCGCGCCGGCGACATCCATTCTTCCTGGCTCAATACCTGGAAGTTATGCACACCGACACACCATCCCACAGCGGATTTCTCCACCTTTCCACCCAACGCCTCTGCCAGCATCTGATGCCCGAAGCAAATGCCCAGGTACTTTTGCCCTGAATCTCGGATTTCCTGCACAAACTCCTTCAACCGGGCAATCCACGGCTCGTCATCATAAACTGAAAACCTGGAACCGGTACAGACATACACCTCGCATTCATCCGCAGAAGCTGGAAAATGTCCGTTACAAACATCATAAAATGTAAACTCCCAATCCGGCGCCACCTGCGAAAACAATGCCGGAAACATTTCACGGTAATCGCCTGCAATCGGCAGCAGTTCCTCGCGCACGTGGTCGCATTCCAGCAATCCGACTTTTGTCATATTTATATTTACTTTTTATCGAAAAGCTGGTTCATATCTATCGTAAACTCTGGTATCGTGATCGATGTTAAAGTTCGACCTATCGTGGCGGGTTTTAAGCCCACATATTTCCCTGCTTCATCGAGTATATATACAAACACCACTTCATCATCAGGTTTTACTAACCAGTATTCCTTCACACCTGACTCTTCGTACACATCGAACTTTTCATTCATTTCCTTTCCCACATTCCCCGGAGAAAGTATTTCAATTACCCAATCGGGCGCGCCTAAACAGCCTCTCTCATCCACCTTATTTGGATCGCAAATCACAGAAATATCAGGCTGGACAACTGTGTTAATTTCTTCGTCAGTTTTACCATCAAATTTGGAAAGTCTCACGTCAAAGGGCGCTGCAAAAATCTGGTAATCACTGTTTTTAAGCAACTGCCATATTTCAGCAGAAAGCATTCCTGAAATTCGCTGATGCACAGTACCTGGCGTATTTGGGATTGGAAAGACTTTACCATTAATCAATTCAGCACGTTCTTCGCCCCCCCACTTCATGTAATCTGCATAAGTGTATGTGCCATTCAAATCCAATGTTTTAATGCATTCCATTCTTCGAGCCGGTTACGCCTGATTTAATATAACCTATCAAACCAAGTTACCCTATTTTCAAATGAAAAGACTTGGGCCGCGTGAGCGCCTCGTAACCAACCACGGACAGCGTACATCCGCGCCCCGAATTCTTGACGCCCGTCCATGCCAATGCAGGGTCGAGGTAATCGCAGCGGTTCATGAACCACGTGCCGGTTTCGACCTGCTCGCCGATTGCTAATGCCGCGTCCACGTCCGATGTCCAGATCGAAGCGGTGAGGCCGTATTGGCTGTCGTTCATCAGACGGATGGCTTCCTCGTCGCTGGCCACGGGCATAATGCCTACTACGGGAGCGAAAGTTTCTTCCGTCATAATGTCCATCGAATGGTTCACATTCACGAGCACCTGCGGCGCGAGGTAGGGCGTGCCCGACTGATGCGCCGGAAACAATGCCGGGTTGATTAATGCGGTAGCACCTTGCACAACGGCGTCGTCGATTTGTTTTTGGGCAAAATTGGCGGCTGATGTCCTTACCATCGGTCCTAATGTCGTTGCAGCGTCAAGAGGATCACCGAGGACGTAGGTTTTAGTCAGTTCTTCAAAACCCTTGATAAATTCATCGTAAACCGCCTGATGCACATATATGCGCTCGATCCCGCAGCATGACTGTCCCGAGTTGAAGAATGAGCCATCCACCAGGTTTTCCACGGCGTCAGCCAGGTTCGCGTCCGCACGCACGTACGCGGGGTCTTTCCCGCCCAGTTCAAGCCCGCCGACAATAAACCTTTCATTAATAGCCTTTTGCACAGCGTGGCCGCCTTCCACGGACCCGGTAAATGCCACATAATCGACCCGCGTGTCGCCGATTACCTGTGCTACCTGCTCATGATTTAAATGTAAATATTGAAATACACCTTCCGGCAAACCGGCATATTCGAATGCGGCCGCATAACGCTCCGCACAAAGCGGCGTCTGCTGCGCGTGCTTCAAAATCACCGCGTTACCCGACATAATGGCCGGTATTACCGAGTTCACGGACGTCAGGTAGGGATAATTCCACGGCGCGACCACAAATACCACGCCCAGCGGCTCCCTTTTGACAAATCTTTTAAAACCCGGAATTTCATCGACCTCTACATCCGCAAGCGCCTTTTCAGCCACCGAAATCATATAATTGGCCCGCTCCTGAAAACCCCGACGGATCTCATTGGCCGTGTAGCGAACAGGCCGCCCCATTTGCCAGGTCAGTTCCAGACCGATTTCATCCGCATTGTTCAGAAAGTATTCGACCGCCTTCCGGCAAATCGCTTCCCGCTCTGCCAACGTCGTCTTTTTCCATTCCTTTTGTGCAGCTACCGCCTTTTCCAAAGCAGACTCCACAGCCTGCGCATTCGCCAGTTCGCGCTCCACATACACAGAGCCATCGATCGGGCTTATTGTTTTTTGAGTCATTTTTTTGAAAGGAGAAAGGGATGAAAGGAGGAAGTACATCCTCCTTTCTCCATTAAAGAGGTGTTACATAAGCCGAAGTAATACCGCCATCGACGAGGAAGTCGGTACCGGTGACGAAAGACGCCTCATCCGATGCGAGGAACAACGCGGCATAGGCCATTTCCTTTGCTTCGCCGAAGCGGCCCATCGGGATGTGTACCAGGCGGCGCTGTTTCTTTTCTTCGGTATTCAAAAACTTCATCAGCAGCTCCGTACGCAGCGGGCCCGGGCATAATGCGTTCACGCGGATCTTCTCGCGGGCGTGTATTACCGCGAGCTCACGTGTAAGCGCGAGGACCGCGCCTTTGCTTGCGGTATAAGCCACCTGCGGCGTAGCGGCGCCCAGAATCGCAACGAATGAGGCTGTATTGATAATCGAACCACCTCCCGCGCGCTGCAAAGCGGGTATACCGTATTTGCAACCCAGGAAAACGCCTTTCGCATTGATATTCATCGTAAGGTCCCAGATCGCTTCCTCCGTGGTGACGGCGTTATCATCGTCGCTGTGCATGATGCCCGCATTGTTAAAAAGGATATTCAGTTTCCCGAATTTCTCCTCCGTGAATGCCACGGCCGCTTCGCAATCAACCGCTTTGGAAACATCCGAATGCAGGAAATAGGCTTCGCCGCCATTTTTAACGATCTCGTCGGCAGTCTCCTGGCCAGCCGCGTCATTCACATCCGTAACGACGATCTTAGCTCCTTCTTTGGCAAAAAGAATAGCGGTTTCACGGCCAATACCGCCGCTTCCACCTGTAATAAGCGCGACTTTGTTTTCTAAGCGCATGGGGTTGATTTTAATATGGTTTAACAAATAAATAGTAATTGAGTCATTAATAAGGAGGCCCCTCCGGGGCCGGAACTAAGCTTGGGCGACATTTCTCTACAAACAGGCCGCCGCTCCGCGGCAAACATCTTGCAAAAACAGCTCTACAAGCATGAAATTCCCAGCCCCGGCGGGGCTAGCTGTTTATAGCAACAACATTTTCAAAGACATTCACCGGCTCCTGCGGAGCCTCCTGGCCAAAAAACGCCAAATCTAAATCTGTTCAAAATACCGCCTGCGCTCCCAATCCGTCACGGATGTATCGTACGCATGTTGCTCGGTTTTGAAAAAATGCGTGTAATGCTCCACCACTTCCTCCCCGAATGCCTCTTTCGCAAATGGGCTGTTTTCGAACAATGTAATAGCTTCCGCAAGCGTGTAGGGCACACGTGGCAAGTGGGCAGCCGCGTAAATGTCTCCTATGAAGCATTCCGGCGGTTCAATGCGGTTCCTGATCCCGTCGAGACCCGAAGCGAGCGATGCGGCGAATGCGAGGTAAGGATTGCAATCCGCACCCGGAATACGGCATTCAATGCGCAGGCTGGCGCCGCTGCCCACCACGCGGAAGCCTGCCGTGCGGTTGTCGTAACTCCACGCAAGCCGCGTAGGCGCCCAGGAGCCATCGACGAAGCGTTTGTAGGAATTGACGGTCGGTGCGTAGAACGGCATTACATCGGGCACGTGTTTGATCCAGCCGCCCAGGAACCAGCGGAAAATGTCAGAGCCTTTCACCGGCCCGAACTGCTGGTCGCCGTCAAAGATATTTTTCCCGTCTTTCCACAAACTCATGTGAATATGGCTGCTCGAACCCGCCTGATCCGTCGCGAACTTGGCCATGAATGTCACGGAAAGGCCCATTGCGTCGGCCACTTCCTTCATGCATTGCTTATATACGACGTGGTTGTCCGCCATAGAGAGCACATCCGCGTATTTCACATTCAGTTCATGTTGCCCCAAACCCCATTCGCCTTTCGAGGTTTCGACCGCAATACCCGAGTTTTTCAAATGCCTGCGGACGGCCGAGGTAAATTTCTCGTTCCGTGTGCCCTGCATGATATGGTAATCTTCGAGGTAATATCCCGCCGGGCTGAGGTTCTGGTAATTTTGCTGGAATGCCTGTTTATAGCTGTTTTCGAGCAGGTAATATTCCAGCTCCGAAGCGGCAAAGCATTCGTGGCCGTCACCGGCGAGCTGCGCCAATTGATTTTTTAATAACGATCTGGGCGCGATAGATTCCAGCTGATGCGATTTGTCGTTATGCACGTCGCAAATCACGAGGGCTGTTTTTTCCAGCCAATCCGCAATGCGCAATGTGGATAGGTCGGGTACCATGTGGAAGTCACCATAACCAAGCTCCCAGTTGGCGTAGCGGTAGCCCGGTACCGGGTCCATCGCCATGTCGGTCGTGAGCAGGTAATTGCATCCGTGCGTGCCCGATCTGGAAACCGAATCGAGGAAAAAATCGGCGTCGACGCGCTTGCCCATGAGCCGGCCGTAATGGTCAGTAAATGCAACAATGATGGTTTCGATCTCCCCTCCCCCAATCTTGCCCGAAAGTTCATCCAGCGTCAGAAATCCTTTTTTACTCATCAGAAAGGGTTGGTTTAGCGCAGTTTATATTATCGCAACTTGTCTACTTTGGCATTCATCGGAAATTTGAGCACCACCTTTTTGCCCGAAGCTTTTTCGAGCATTGGCGTCAGTATCTTTTTGGCATTCTCTTTCGTCTGGTCGAGAATACCCATGTCCAGGGCTGATTTTTGGATCTGTTTTTCGGCTTGTTTATAAGCTTCCTGCACCAGCTTAGCTTCGTCGGTAAATGCGTATTCAGTATTATAAACCTTTGATTTGCTGTGGTCTATTTTAAAAACACACAGCTCGGGTTCCGGCATGTTGATCACCAGTGTTTCCGAATCGGAGCTAATGTCCTCCATTGAAATTTTGGCTAAATCCACACAGCCGATGGCCTCGCCCTGCACGATCAGGATCGCTTTCGCATTGGGCAGCCACATCTTCACGATTTCCTGCTCTACCACATCCTTGAAGTTGTATTTCACGACTTCCAACTTGCCCATCGAGCTGATTTCCTGCAAAACCACGGTGTGCATCGTTTCCACCTTATCCTCGCCGCCGAGCCATTCGGGCAACCAGCTCCCCGTCTTGAAACCCGACCATAACGCATTGATCCCCGCCAAAAGCAAAATCAGTACTAACAGTCGCACCAGCCACGATATGATCCGCATACATTATTTTTTAAGTACAAAATCCTCCGCTACCTCCGTTTCCCGGGCCAACCGTTGGGCAATAATACTCGCCGCGATCAACTGTAATGCATGATAGAGCATGATCGGAAGGAGCATTAATCCGGCCTCCGGGCCCGCAAACAGCACTTTCGACATAACCGCACCTTGCACCAGCGACTTTTTGGAACCACAAAACACCGCGGTTACCTTATCCTCCCGGTTGAAATGCAGCAAGCCGCTGATGAACGTCAGCAGAAAATAGATCCCGAAAAACAGCGCGAGCATTCCTATCCCTAAAAATACAATTTCTTTTATTCCAAGCGAATCGAAGAGGTGCTCGCCGAACGATTCGCAAAAAGAAGTGTATACGATCAGCAGAATCGACGACTGATCAAAATAGCGGATGTACTTTTTATTGGCCTCCGCAAAATGCCCCCAGCGCCTGTTGAGGGCTATTCCCGCGAATACCGGAAGTAGTACTTGCATCGCCAGCTTTCCGACTACCGAAAGCAAATCAAAATGTCCCGGACCGGATGGCCCGGTGCCGGAATCCAGCACGAGCCCCATCCACAATGGCGTGATGAAAACGCCGATCAAACTGGAAATGCTCGCATTGAATATCGCAGCCGGAATGTTGCCGCGTGCGATCGATACCATCACCACCGACGACGAAACGGTGGACGGCAGTACGGTAAGGAAGAAAATCGCCAGCCACATGGTCTGCCCTTCTTCACTGTGAAAAAGCGGCCTGAATGCCAGCGCCAATACGGGGAAAAGTACAAATGTCGATAAATGCACCATCACGTGCAGCCGCCAGTTTACAAGCCCCGCTTTCAGTTTTTCCGGGCTGAGGCGGAGGCCGTAGAAGAAGAATATGACTGACACCGCATAAGTGGAAACCGTAGAAAGGTGCAGCGGGCTGTCCTGCATGCCCGGTGCGGGCCAGAGCCAGGCGAGCAGGATCATGCTGAGCAATGCGAGCATAAAACCGTCCAGACCGGCTTTTTTAGCAGTATCAATGAATTTACGCATATCAAAAATAAACTTCGGCCGGCAGCAGAGGCCGCAACGGTTGTTTACAAGAAAAAGGAAAACTGTCAGAAATAAAACCCGCCGCGGCGATTAATAGTGTCAATTCTTTCAAATAGCCATTCCGGGTAAATGAAAGGCCCACGCCACTTTCCCAGATAATACCTGGAACAACAAATGACTACAAACGACATTTCCTGAAAAAATATACCTGACCACAAATGACAATCCCTGACAAACTTCTGCTCACAATCATCATGGCGCTTACCACACTGGCACCGGCCACTGCACAATACAAGCTCGCCTGGGCCGACGAATTCGACTACGACGGCGCGCCCGACCCGAACGTGTGGCAGCCCGAAAAAGGGTTTACCCGAAACCATGAAGACCAATGGTATCAGGGAGATAATGCCTATTGCAAAGGCGGCTACCTGATCATCGAAGCCAAAAAAGAGCGCGTCAAAAACCCGAACTACAAACCGGGCAGCGGCAACTGGAAAGAAAGTCGCGAATATGCCGAATACACCTCCGCCAGCATCATTACCCGTGGCAAAAAGAGTTTCCAGTACGGCCGTTTCGAAATGCGGGCTAAAATCGACACGCGCTCGGGGCTATGGCCGGCATTCTGGACGCTGGGCGACAAAGGCGAATGGCCCGATAACGGAGAGATTGACATTATGGAGTTTTACAGGGGAATGCTGCTCGCGAATCTTGCGTGGGGTTCCAATGAGCGTTACAAGCCCATTTGGAATACCAACAAAAAGCAGATCAGCACCTTTAACGACCCGGATTGGTCCTCTAAATTCCACGTCTGGCGGATGGATTGGGACGAGCATTCCATCAAAATATATGTGGATGATATGTTAATGGCGTCGCAGGACCAGGCCAAGGCTATTAATGCTAAAAACAAGGACATTACGCCCTTTAAACAGCCGCATTACATTCTGCTCGGGCTCGCATTAGGAGGCGATAACGGCGGTGATTTGTCCAAAACAGAATTTCCCGCCCGTTTTGAAGTGGATTATGTGAGGATTTATCAAAAACAATAACCCGCTTAAATCGCCGGTTTCATTGCGGGGATACTTTTTCTGACCTTTTTGGGAGCCTTTTTCCTTCTCCCCCACCAGATTACAAAACCGGTCACCGGCAGCGAAGCGCAGATAAGGCTGGCGAAGAAGACGAGTATCTTCCCTGGTAAACCGAGGATAGCGCCCGTATGGATATCGTAGTTCATCCGACGCAGTTTCTGAGCAAAGTCCGCCTCGCTGTATTTGCCGGAATAAGGACCTGTCGCATTGATCTTTTTGACCGAATACTGGTCAAAATAGTTATAATCGACGTGGTAATAGGTGCCTTCGCGGAAGTTCACGTACGAGTAAATCGATTCTGCCCTCTCAGTCGGGAAGGAAATATTGAGGCTTGAATATTTGGGATATTCTTTTTGCAGCTGATTCCAGGCCTTATCCACCGCTTGCATCGGGCCGGTTACCTGCGCTGTGGAAATGGTGTCGGAAGTTGGATTGTAATACATATCCGATCCCTGCCCGCCAGTGACCGTATAAAGCCCCTGCGAAAACCATTGAAAGCCCCAAACCAGACCGGTAACCGCCAATATCACACCAATCGACATGATGTAAAAACCGAGCACATTGTGCAGATCGTAGTTTTTACGCCGCCACGCCGCATTCCATTTGACCGAAAAACGCTGTTTGGCCGCCGATTTGTTTTTGGGCCACCAGAGCACCATCCCGCTGATCATCATGCAAAAGAAAACCAGCGTAGCCGAAGCGGTTACCGGCTGACCGATTTTCTCGGGTAACCAGAGGTAATAATGCCCGTGCAGAATGAAATGGAAGAAATCGTCGTCCTCGTTCCAGATATGCTCGATCTTTCCCGTGTATTGATTGAGGTAAACGACGTAGTAATATTCAGGATCGAGATTGTAAAAGCCGACTTGCGCATTGCGGTCGGGCGTATCATACAGAACCCCTTTGGCCACTTTGCCCGGCAATGCTTTCCTGGCGATTTCAGCGAGCTCCGACGGTGGCAGTACTTTCCCGCCCGTCGGACCTGTTACGAACATGTAAGGCTGCGTAATGCTTTTGATTTCCTGCTCAAATGCCAGGATACACCCCGTGACGGAAATAATAAACACCATAATGCCCGAGACAAGCCCCAGGTACAGATGCAGTTTTCCAATCAGTTTTTTCATCGATTCGCCGCCAGTTATCTTATTTAGACTCAATTAAGACTGTGAAGATAATGCGAACGGGGTGAACTACCAAAAAGGAGGATGGTACTTAATAGGCGTTGGCGCGAAGGTGAGCCTTCATGACCAGCTAGTCGCAGGCCTCCCGCCGGTCGGTAAAGCAACAGCGCTTTTCCATGTTGACCGGCCGGAGGCCTGCGAATAGTGCGTACAAATCGGGAGATTTGCACAGGCTCGACAAGCGTCTACTAAAAGTCATATCGGTAAATGCCTTCCACTTTGGTCGTCGGCGGCATGTGGGCGAGCGTTTTCAGTTGCCCGTCGTGGAGGCCGAACACCCAGCCGTGCAAATGCACTTCCTGTCCCGCGTGCCAGGCCCCCTGGACGATGCTCGTCTGCGCCAGGTTGTTTACCTGCTGGATCACATTGAGCTCCACGAGGCGGTCGAAGCGCTTCTTCTCGTCCTCGATCGCGTCGAGTTCGGTTGCGTATTTGTCGTAAACGTCTTTGATATTGTGCAGCCAGCGGTTGATCAGGCCCAGGTCTTTGTGCATCATCGATGCCTTCACCCCGCCGCATTGGTAATGCCCTACCACCAGAATATGCCTCACTTTCAACACTTCCACCGCATATTGCAGTACGCTGAGCATGTTCATATCCGTATGTACCACGAGGTTGGCCACATTCCGGTGCACGAACATTTCGCCCGGTTGCGAGCCCGTGAGGTCTTCGGCAGGTACGCGGCTGTCGGAGCACCCGATCCAGAGAAAATCGGGCTTCTGATCCTTCGCAAGATTGTCAAAATACGTTTCGTCAACTTCGAGTTGCCGGGCTGCCCAGGATTTGTTGGCGGTTAGTAGACGGTTAATGAGTTCCATTTTGTGATTGATGGTTGAAGTACCAAAATAATACAATCTCTCTCAGATTCATTCAAAAGCGTACATCCTTTTAGCGGAAAAAAATCCGTAATTTTGCACTCTTAAAATCCGGAGAGGGTTATAAATAGTGCTATTTACAAGACCGGCAAGGGTAAATGCCCGACGCTAACAACCCATATGAAATACAACGAATATAAAAATCTGAGTTACCCGCAAATAGGGGACGAAGTACTGCAATTCTGGAAAGACAAGAAGATTTTTGAGGCGTCGGTAGAAACCCGCGAAGGCGCTCCTACTTTTACATTCTTTGAAGGGCCGCCGTCGGCAAACGGCACGCCGGGCATTCACCACGTGATGGCACGGGCGATCAAGGATATTTTCTGCCGGTATAAAACGCTGCAAGGCTTCCAGGTGAAGCGCAAAGGCGGCTGGGACACGCATGGGCTACCCGTTGAATTGCAGGTTGAAAAAGAACTCGGCATTATCAAGGACGATATCGGGAAGAAAATCTCGGTAGCGGATTATAACGAAAAATGCCGCCAGACGGTCATGAAATTCACCGACCAGTGGAATGACCTGACTGAAAAGATGGGGTACTGGGTCGATCTCGACGATCCTTACATTACCTACAAAAGCGAATACATCGAAAGCCTCTGGTACCTGCTCAAAAAGCTGTACGATAAAGGCTTGCTTTACAAAGGCTACACGATCCAGCCCTATTCTCCGGCGGCGGGAACCGGGCTTTCATCGCACGAACTGAACATGCCGGGCACGTACAAAGACGTGAAGGATACCACCATCGTGGCGATGTTCAAGGTGAAAGATGCCGAAAAATGGCCGGTACTGGAAGCTTCCGCAAATGAGGATATCCGCATTCTCGCCTGGACGACCACGCCCTGGACGCTTCCCGCGAACTCGGCATTGACCGTAGGTGGCAATATTGATTATGTTTTGGTTAAAACCTTCAATCCTTACACGCACGAGGCCGTGGCCGTTGTGCTCGCGAAGGACCTGACAGGCAAATATTTCTCCGAAAAAGGCCACGACGGCGATTTCGAAGGTTATGCAGCCAGCGACAAAAAGGTGCTTCCATGGACGGTTTTGAAAGAATTTAAAGGAAAAGACCTCGAAGGCATCGAGTACGAACAGCTTCTCCCCTACATTCAGCCTGAAACCCCCGCATTCCGCGTAATCCTTGGCGATTTCGTAACGACCGAAGATGGTACCGGTGTGGTTCACACCTCCCCTACCTTCGGTGCGGACGACTTCCGGGTAGCGCAGGCCAATGGCATCCCGGCCATTATGGTGAAAGACGAAAACGGCAAAGAAGTGCCTATCGTCGACCGTCAGGGCCGATTTGTAAAGGAGATCACGGATTATGCAGGCCGTTTTGTAAAGCCTGAATATTACTCACAGGCGGAGCAGGACGATCCCGAGTTCCGTCCTACCGACGTGCTCATCGCCATCAAACTCAAAGAAGAAGGCAAGGCATTTAAAGTCGAAAAATACGAACACCCTTACCCGCATTGCTGGCGTACCGACAAGCCGGTACTGTACTACCCGCTCGACAGCTGGTTTATCCGCACAACAGCGGTGAAAGACAGGTTGGTTGAATTAAATAAAAGTATCAACTGGAAGCCGGAAAGCACCGGAACCGGCCGCTTCGGTAACTGGCTCGAAAACCTGGTCGACTGGAACCTCTCGCGCTCGCGCTACTGGGGCACGCCGCTGCCGATCTGGCGGAACGATTATGGCGATGAAGTGTGTGTTGGTTCGATTGAAGAACTGAAAGACTTGCTCGAAGAAGCCATTATTTCGGGCCACCTTACCCGCGAGCAGGCATTGCATAACTCGGATTACCTGCAAAAACTCGAACACGGGGATTACGACCTGCACCGTCCGTATGTGGATGATGTGGTACTGATAGGTAAAACGGGCCACATTATGCACCGCGAACCGGACCTGATCGACGTTTGGTTCGACTCGGGCGCGATGCCGTATGCGCAATGGCACTACCCGTTTGAAAATCAGGAGATCTTTAATCAGGCTTATCCGGCCGACTTTATTTCGGAAGGTGTGGACCAAACCCGCGGCTGGTTCTTCACCCTGCACGCCATTGCGGGCATGCTGTTTGACTCGGTAGCATTCAAAAATGTGGTTTCGACCGGCTTGGTACTCGACAAGAATGGTAACAAAATGTCGAAACGCCTCGGTAACGCAGTCGACCCGTTTGCGACACTGGCACAATACGGTCCGGACGCGACGCGCTGGTACATGATCACCAATGCGGAGCCTTGGGATAACCTGAAATTCAACATCGACGGTATCGGTGAAGTGCAGCGCAAGTTCTTCGGAACGTTGGTGAACACTTACAATTTCTTCGCATTGTACGCGAACCTCGATGGTTACGAATTCCACGAAGCCAATTCAGTACCCATCGAAAAACGTACGGAGCTCGACCGCTGGATTTTGTCCAAACTGAATACATTAATTAAAGAAGTAGGCGAGCAATTCGACGATTACAACCCGACCAAAGCGGGCCGCCTCGTGCAGGATTTCGTGACCGACCAGCTATCGAACTGGTACATCCGTCTCAACCGCCGTCGTTTCTGGAACCCGTCGGCAGAACAGGGTGCTGGTTTGACGGACGATAAAGCAGCCGCTTACGAAACTTTGCACCACTGTCTGGTAACCGTGGCTCAATTGATGTCGCCGATCGCTCCGTTCTTTGGGGAATGGTTGTATAAAAACCTGACAGACAGCGACCGGGAAGCCTCGATCACACACAATGCGCCATTCAAATATGAATCGGTACACCTTACTTTCTGGCCTAAAATCGAGGTTGAAGTGGTGGATACCGACCTGGAAGAGGCGATGGACCTTGCGCAGCGCATCAGCTCGCTTGTACACTCGATCCGGAAGGGGCATAAACTGAAAGTTCGTCAGCCATTGTCCAAAATCCTGATCCCGGTATTGAGCGACAAAACGAAACGCCAGATCGAGCAGGTGGCTTACATTATCCTTTCCGAGGTGAATGTGAAACATATTGAATTCGTACATGACGACAGCGGCATTCTGAAAAAGAAAATCAAGCCTAACTTCAAAACGCTCGGGCCAAAATTCGGCCCGAAAATGAAGGAGGTAGCAGCCGCTATTTCCGCCATGGACGAAGATCAAATCCGTGCAATCGAAGCCAAAAGCGCCATTACATTGGCAGCAACCAGCGGCCCGATCGAAATCGCATTGACCGACGTGGAAATTATCGCAGAAGACGTTCCGGGATGGCTCGTAGCCAGCGAAGGCGGCCTGACCGTTGCCCTCGACATCACCGTTACCGAAAACCTGCGTCTCGAAGGTATCGCCCGTGATTTCGTAAACCGCGTTCAGAACCTCCGTAAAGACAGCGGCTTCGAAGTGACCGACAAAATCCGTATCACATTACAAAACAACGACGGCCTCCTCGCCAGCGCAGTAACCGCCAACAAAGACTATATCTGCCAGGAAGTACAAGCCCTGGACCTCGACCTCGTAGGCGACCTGAACGGCGAAGCGACGGAAATCGAGATGGATGAGTTTTTGCTGAAGGTGAAGATTGAGGTGGTATAAACACTAAGAATGCAACAATACGAGGCATATCCATTTGTCCTCAATGAGGGGAAAACACACTATCATTTTCAAAGCATCGGCAAACGCGGTGTGTTTGAGAAAGCTATTGAGTTTTCCCCTCTTAATGATAATGTTTACAATCTGGCATTGCTTGATTTCAATCCGGAAACGGGAGAATATTCCGACGATACCA
Organism: Dyadobacter sp. SG02; assembly: GCF_900109045.1. GTDB lineage: Bacteria > Bacteroidota > Bacteroidia > Cytophagales > Spirosomataceae > Dyadobacter. Next base: position 53,132 of record NZ_FNYL01000019.1, on the reverse strand, counting down.
TTACTGACAATGGTGATATGCGGGAAGTGCTCGCTACTGTGCTAAAAATCGCACTTCACTTTCTTGCTCAAAATCCTTATCAAACAGTCTTTATTCAGGGCAACAGTGATTCCAGAACCCGGCTTTATCAAATTGCACTAGGGAAACTGTTTCCTGATGTTCAAGTATTCCTATTAATCAAGGGTTACAGAAATGGGCAATGGTCTGATTTTGAACCTAACGGCTCATTTGAAAGTTTTTTGATTGGACGAAAATTGCTAGATTAGTAAATTCAACATACGCTAAATATGAAAGTCCTCGAAAAAAAGTTCGTTCCGCTACCCAACATTCCTGGAAAAGTTACGATAGACAACTCGCTCCCAGACTTGTCAGAGAATCCCGTTGTTAAAGCCAAAGTCGAGCGTGCTCGTAAATTTCTCGAAGAACACCCCATTCCCGAGCATATGCTGAGGAGGAAATAACCACCTTATGCAACTAAAAAACTCTACCGCAATCATCACCGGCGGCGCGTCAGGTCTCGGCGAAGCTGCTGCGCGGTTATTCATAGCCAACGGTGCCAGAGTTGCCATTCTTGATTTGAACGAAGCAGCCGGACAAGCACTTGAAAGCGAATTCCCCAACCAGCTTAAATTCATCAAAACCGACGTCACGAGCGAAGGCGAGGTTCAAAATGCATTGGAAGTTGCATTGCAAACTTTCGGCAGCATTCAAGTCGTGGTCAACTGCGCGGGTATTGCGCCTGCAAGTAAGATCGTAGGCAAGGTCGATGGCATTTACGGCCCGCATTCCTTCGAGCTTTTTGAGAAAACGATTCGCATTAACCTGATCGGCACATTCAATGTGATGCGGCTGGCGGCTTTTGCAATGGAGAAAAACGAGCCGAATGCGGAAGGCGAGCGCGGCGTAATCATCAACACGGCGTCGGTAGCAGCTTATGACGGCCAAATGGGGCAGGTTGCATATGCAGCGAGCAAGGGCGGGATTGTGAGCATGACGCTTCCCGTAGCACGCGATCTTGCCAAATCCGGCATCCGGGTAATGGCCATTGCGCCGGGGCTTTTTGAAACGCCGTTATTAATGGGTTTACCCGAAGAAGCGCGCATTTCATTGGGGCAGCAAATTCCATTTCCATCAAGGCTCGGAAAACCATCCGAATATGCGCTATTGGCCAAGTCCATTGTGGAAAACCCGATGCTGAACGGCGAGGTGATCCGTCTGGACGGGGCGATCAGAATGGCTCCCAGATAGTTAAAACCCGGTGAATATGAGAGGACACTATTTATTAAAATGGCTATTCCTGACGGTGTTGTCCGTCAGTGTCCTGCATTTCCGTGAAACCAGCCCAGCCGGTCGTTACCGTTTCGAGCAGACTTCGAATAATGGGCATTTTAGCAGAAAGAATGTTTTCAGCTTCAAACATTTCAAACCTTCTGCTAACCCGTCTGAGCTATTTGCTCATTTCAAAAATGCACAATCCGCTCGTTTTTCTTGCCTTTCACTGATGCTAAGCGAGGCCGCCGACATCCATCCGGCACTAAGACTCTACCCGGCTATCAAGTACATTTACATTCAAAATCAACATTTCCGCAGCCGTACGCTGTCCTGCGACGATAATTCCATTTTCCAATCGTAATCCTGCATCCGTATTTCACGGATGCCTGTAACGATGCGCAAAACGCATCCGGGCTGTGTGCTATGCGCATAGCCTTTACGTTTCATTTAAATCAAATGGAAAATGGGAATCAAACGAACAGCTTTCTTCCTGCGGAAATGGCTTCTGCGGATAGCTATTTCGTTTATGCTCGGGTTTTCGAATGCCATTAATCAGGATACGAAGAGCATCGACGATACTTCCTTTAAAATCGAGGAAACTACCAAAAAATAACGGGTTTGGGAATCAGGCTAAACTGATTCCCAACTTTCGATAAATATCAAACTCCTCGTTTTCCGGCTCCTTATCAGTTACGATCATCGATAGCCGCTCTGTCGGGCAAACATAGTACGCTTCCGCGGTACCCAGCTTTTCAGTCGTAGCCAAGGCGATCACTTCCCTGGAAGATTCGATCATGGTCCGTTTCACTTCGCTTTCTTCAAAATCAGGACCGGTTACGCCGAGGTCTGAATGGATACTGCAAATACCGAGCAGGCAGATATCTGCACGAAACTTCTTGAAGAACTGGATAGCGTCGTTACCAATTGTCACGAACGAGTCTTTCAGCAACCGCCCTCCGGCGAACAGCACATCTACATGTTCGTGTTCTTCCAAAATGGACGCGATGGGAAAGCTGTTCGTAATAACTGTCAATTTCAGGTCTTTGGGAAGCGTTTGGGCGATCAGCATCGCCGAGGTCCCGCCGTCAAAGATCACGACCTGGTTCTCTTTCAGAAACTGCAATGCCTTTTTTGCAATAATTTGCTTCTGATCATTGTCATATTTGATCCGGTCGCGGAAATGATGGGGACCGGGTGAATGCGGCACCGCGCCTCCGCGCACCGATTTGAGCAAGCCCTGATCGGCCAACTCCTTGATATCCCTCCTGACAGTATCCTCAGACACGTTCAAAAGCGTACTCAGGTGCCCCAGATAGACTTTCTGCTCATGACCCAACTGATCCAGTATGATCTGGAAACGTTCTTCTTTTAACATAGGTACGCTCGATTATTCTTGCAAATTTAGCAAACATTTTAAATTTAATGTTGCAAAATACTGCATAAATACATTACATTTGTTGCAAATTATTGCAAATACTAATTTCCTACATTATGAAAAAATCGATTGCAGTGGATATGGACAATGTCATTGTCGACATTGAAGCTAACTGGATCAACCATTACGCGGACGCGTTTGGTATAACAGTCACCAAGGAAGCCATGCACGGCATCCCCGAAGATCAAGCATTTCCAGACCCGCTGGCGGCACGCAGCCTGCTCTACAAACCCGGTTTTTTCCGATTTGCACCGGTAATTCCCGGCGCACAAGAAGCCATTATCAAATTGCAGGAAAACTATGATGTCTACATCGTCTCCGCCGCCATGGAATTCCCGAATTCGCTACCCGAAAAATACGATTGGCTGGCAGAGCATTTCCCGTCCATTACCTGGCGGAACATCATCTTCTGCGGCGACAAAAGTGTGATCAACACGGATTACCTGATCGACGATCACTTCAAAAACCTGGATTTTCATAAAGGCAAGCCCATTCTCTTCACCGCCGGGCATAACAGGGGTGTTGAACGGCACACGCGGGTGAATAACTGGGAAGAGGTGTTGGAGTTGCTTGAAAAATTAGAAGAGCCTCATCAGGTCATTGGATGACCCTGACAATCGTCCGGGTTACATCATCGACGAGCTTTGCCCTTAGAAGCCCGGCTTTCCGAATGACGATATTCTTGTCGGCAGTGAACAAGCGCATGGGTCGGATAAAGCTGTCGACTGGCAAAGACCCGTTTAGAAAATCGGTTATCGATAGCGGGACTGCGTGAATGTCTTTGGAACTTTGCGACGTAATCTGGCATAGCAGGAGGTCATCGCCTATCAGGTCTGCGAGCACAAGGGCCGGTCGTCTTTTTGAACCGGATAAATCAGAGAATGGGAAGGGAATGACTACGACTTCGCCCTTTACAAATCTTGCCATGCTTTGTCTTCGTCATCGGTCAGCCAGTCATTTGACAGGGAGTTCTGGCTGGCATAGTGTGTTAATGTGTGATCCCGCTCGAGATCTTCTTCCACAGATTCACTGAGCGTAAATGCAATCACCTCTACCTGCTTCCCTATAAAAGAAGCAGGTACTTCCAGCGAAATGCTTGTGTTTTCAGGCGTAATCAATGTTCTGATCATGAGCTAATCGACAAGATATTTACTAAAATTAAACAATTATCAACACTTTACAATTCCACACAGCTATCCCTGCTCCTGTACCCGCGCTTTCAACTGCAACAATTCATCCCTTAACCTCGCAGCTTCCAAAAAGTCGAGATCTTTCGCGGCCGCTTCCATCTTCCGCTGGGTTTCGGCAACGAGTTTTTGCAGATCGGTTTTACCCATGTACTGAACCACAGGATCGGCGGCAATGCGGACTTCTTCCGGCTCGACGTATACTTTGCGGACTTTGGAGTCGGCCACGGAAGTTTGTTCCATAATAGCCTCCTTCGATTTCCGAACGGTTCTCGGCGTGATGCCGTTTTCCAGGTTGTACTCCATTTGAATGCTCCGGCGACGGTTCGTTTCGTCGATCGCGAGTTGCATGGAGCCGGTCATGGTATCGGCATACATAATCACCTTCCCGCGGTCGTTACGGGCGGCGCGGCCGATCGTCTGGATCATGGAGCGGGTATCGCGCAAAAAGCCTTCCTTATCGGCATCCATAATGGCTACTAACGAAACCTCCGGTAAGTCGAGGCCCTCGCGCAGGAGGTTTACACCCACCAGTACATCAAAAATACCTAAACGCAATTCTCGTAATATCTCTACGCGGTCCAGTGCCTTTACTTCCGAGTGAATGTAGCGGCACTTAATGCCAACGCGGTCCAGATATTTGCTTAATTCTTCGGCCATCCGCTTCGTAAGTGTGGTTACCAGAATGCGGTCGCCGAGCTTAATGCGTTCGTTTATTTCTTCCAGGAGGTCGTCGATCTGGTTCAGGCTGGGTCTTACTTCAATTTCAGGGTCCAGCAAGCCGGTAGGACGGATAATTTGCTCAACTACAACACCTTCTGACTTTCTCAACTCATAATCTGCCGGCGTCGCGCTCACGAAAATAGTCTGAGGCGTCATATCCTCGAATTCCTGGAACGTCAGTGGCCGGTTATCCAATGCAGATGGCAAGCGGAAACCGTATTCGACCAAAGCCTCCTTACGCGAGCGGTCGCCGCCCCACATAGCGCGGATCTGCGGCATCGTTACGTGGCTTTCATCAACGACCATCAGGAAATCTTCCGGGAAATAATCGAGCAGGCAGAACGGACGTTGGCCCGGCATCCGGCGGTCGAAATAGCGTGAGTAATTTTCGATACCGGAGCAGTACCCCAGTTCCCGCATCATTTCCATATCAAACTCGGTCCGTTCTTTTACACGCTCGGCTTCGGCAAGCCTGCCTTCCGCGATAAAATACTTGATCTGGTTTTGCAGATCGTCCTGTATTTCTTTAATGGATTGATTCAAAACGTCCCGACCCGTCACGAACAGGTTAGCGGGGAAGATCGCTATTGCCTTTTCAGAAGACAGTTTCTTGCCCGTTTCAGGCTCGATACGCTGAATCTCCTCGATTTCATCCCCGAAAAAGATAAACCGGTAAGCGAAATCCGCATAGCCTGGAAATACATCGACGGTATCGCCTTTCACACGGAAAGTACCGCGGTTAAACTCCACTTCCGTCCGGCTGTAAAGGATTTCCACCAGCCTGAACAGAAACTGGTTGCGGCTCACAATATCGCCCAGCTTGGCGCTAACAATGCTCTTTTTATATTCCAAAGGGTTTCCCGCACCGTAAATACAAGAAACCGACGCCACCACGATCACATCCCGGCGCCCGCTCATGAGCGAGGATACCGTGTGCAAACGCAGCTTCTCGATCTCCTGATTGATCATCAGGTCCTTTTCGATGTAGGTATTGGTGCTGGAAATGAATGCTTCCGGCTGGTAGTAGTCGTAGTAGCTGATAAAATACTCGACGGCGTTGGTGGGGAAAAACTGCTTGAACTCGCCGTAAAGCTGGGCGGCAAGCGTCTTGTTGTGGCTTAATACGAGGGTCGGCTTGTTGATTTTTGACACTACATTGGCCACCGTAAATGTCTTTCCGGAACCCGTCACCCCGAGCAGCGTCTGGGCAGGTTCCCCGTTTTCAAGACCTTGTAGTAACTGTTTGATCGCCTCCGGCTGATCGCCCGTTGGCTGGTATTCTGACGTGAGTTCGAAGTTCATAGCGAGTCGTGAAGCAATACAAAAGGAACGCATTTCAAAGATAGATTAGTTTCTTTGAAATGCGTTCCTGATTGCCGACGGCTAGTTGCAGACGGCTAGTCGCGGACGGCTAGTCGCGGACGGCTAGTCGCGGACGGCTAGTCTTTGACCGCCCGATTTCCTTATGCCTGTTTTTGCAGCAACTCTTCGGCCTTCTCGACGGCTTTCTTTTCTTTCCAATGCTGCCAGTCGAGACCGAGCAATTTGGTCATGCTTTTATCGACAAATGTGTGACGCACGAGATTCATACCACCGCGCACTGCCGTAAAAATAGAATTGTTCGCGCGCAATGCGAGGCTGAAACCGCCATCCACATAGCGAATATAATGCCACCAGAGCGAAGGAATAAAGATCGTCTCCCCGTGTTGCAGAATCGTTTCGTACCCTGTCGCACCTTTCAATGCCGGGAATTTCTCGTAATCCGGGTCAAGCGGGTTCACCTTACTCATTACCGTAAACGGGTGATGATAAAGACGACGGCTTTCTTCCGGCGAAAACAAAATAACCTGCTTGCGGGTCTGGAATTGCGTCAGGAAAACGTTTGAGCAGTCCATATCGTAATGCAGGTTCGTGATAGAACCTTCCCCACCAAAAAATACAAACTTGTAGGATTTCAGAAAGCCATCCATGATCGTCGGAAAACGAATGTCGTCAGCCAGCTCAGGGATTTTCTTGAAAATGTCGAAAAGGAAAATACGGAGATCGGTCGGGCCTTTTTCGATAAGGCTCAGGTAATCGCCGAATTTCATCGTTTTGGCAATCTGGAAATACTTGTCGGCGTCGTGAATGTGGTTATCGACCAATGGAACATCCAGGTTACCATGGTTTTCCCGGAGCCAGTCAAAAGTCCATTTCTGAACCGCAGGCCAATCTTTCGCCAGGTCGGTAAATACTACCGGGCGGCTTGGTTTCAAGTAATTTTCGATGAATTCTTCGCGCGTAAGTCCGGTGCGCTTTTCTATTGGCACTAATTTCATAGCAAGAAACTGAGTAGGTAATCGACTATTTATGGAATACCGTTACATTTTCAACCATAACGGGAGGATAAGCGTCCGGGCCTAAAACCCAACATAATATCCGGTCAAATGTATTAAACAGATTTCAAAAATATAAATTTCGCAAAATATAATAAAAGTATATCCTTAAACCAGATAGACTAAATAGGTTACGCATGAAATATTTCACGATACTTCCCTCGGCTGACCTTGCGCGGTATGTCCGCTTCTTCTGGGTGCTGGAACATAACCTCGCTGACAGTGAACCTTATTTTCACCGGACAATGGCCGACGGTTGCGCGGAAATGGTATTTCATTTCAAAGGCCGGTTCGATGAAATTCTGAAAACCGACCAGTCGGAACTTTCCTTTCACGCGGGCATTCACGGGCAGTCGCAATCATTCCGGCGGTTCCGCATCGACGAAGATTTCGGGATTTTCGGGGTATACCTCTACCCTTTCGCTGTTCCGGCGCTTTTCGGCATTCCCGCCACGGAACTGAGCAACCAGATGCCCGACCTCACTACGTTCCTCGGCCAGGCGGGGACGGAGCTCGAAGAGCGCGTCATGCTTGCCGCCGATCACACCAGGCGCATTGAAATTGTTTCGGAATTTTTGAGGAAATGCATTCGCAGCCACGAAGTGCACGAGCCGGCAGTCTTTTCGGTAATCAGCAGCGTGATCCGTTCCAATGGCTTAGCCAAAATACCGGACCTCGCGGCACAGAGTTTTCTCTCCACCCGGCAATTCGAACGGAAATTTCTGGCATTCTCCGGTTTTTCGCCCAAGCTGTTCAGCCGGATCATCCGGTTCCATTCGGCCCTCAATGAATATGGTAACAAAGAAAAATCACTGACAGAGATCGCCTACGAATGCGGGTACTACGACCAGTCGCATTTCATTCACGATTTCAAGGCATTTTCGGGCGATCATCCCAAAACCTATTTCTCCGGCAATGCGGAAGGGATGGGTTACCGGGATGTATGATGTCGTATTTTTCCAATTTCCGGGCTGACAGCCCGCCTACTTTTGTTTAAACCAAAAGCAAAAAAAGACATGAGCAATGTAAAAATCCCGAACGGCCACCAGGCTGTGATCCCTTACCTGATGCTGGACGGCGCGGCGCGCTTCAAGGAATTTACTACCAAAGTGTTCGACGGTACGATCTCCACCACGCATTACCAGGAAGATGCACCCGAAATGATCAAACACTCCGAAGTTTCGATCAGCGGCAGCGTGATTATGTTCTGCGACGCACGCCCCGAATGGCCGGCACAGCCTGCTAACCTGTTCGTGTATGTGGAAAGTGCCGACGTTAGCTACGAAAAAGCGCTGCAAGCCGGTGGCACAAGCATAATGCCACCCGCGGACCAGGATTACGGCCGGAGCTGCGGTGTGTCCGATCCATGCGGCAACACATGGTGGATAACCTCCGTGATTTGACCGAAATGCCGTCTTAATACCTATATTTAGCATATTAAGACGGCATTTTTCCTATGATCGATTATAACAACAAAGTATTCGTCCCATTGTCCAATTCCGAAAACGGCGAGGTGGATCTGACCATGCAATTCGTGTACCGGCAAACGGGCAATATCGTTACGTCCTCGTACGCGGGCGGGCGAATCCGCAGCGGGCACCTGATCGCGCTCGTGGACGAGCGCGGGAACCTGGATATGCGTTACCACCAGGTGAACGACAAGGGCGAGATCACGACAGGCATTTGCAAATCGACGCCCGAGCAACTTCCGAACGGCAAAATACGTATGCATGAAAAATGGCAATGGACTTCCGGCGATTGTTCGGAAGGCGAATCATTGCTGGAAGAACTTTGATATTCATCCAAACTAAAATTGAAATGCGATTCCTAATTACCTTGTGGGTCCTGCTTGCCGCATTCACCGGTCAGGTGTCCGCTCAGACTTCCAAAATCGTTTCCGGCTCCACGAAATTCAGTATCAAATTTATCCTGGGTACCTGCAACGGCACATTCGACGCGCCGCGGGGCGAAGCTGTTTTTAATGAGAAAAGCCCTGAAAATGCTTCGTTTGACGTCCGGATCGCGGCTAATACTTTCAAAACCAACAACAATTCGCGGGATAAGGACTTGAAGAGCGACAAGTATTTTTGGGTCGAGAAATATCCCGATATTCATTTCAAATCTTCCAAAGTCGAGAAGAAAGGCGACAAGTACCAGGCTACCGGCACATTAACGATGCGCGATGTTTCCAAAACGGTAACCCTCCCCTTCGAAGCCAAAAAGAATGCCGACGGCAGCTATTCCCTCACCAGTTCCTTCGATGTCAACCGCCTCGACTACAAAATCGGCGAAAAGGACTGGAAACTGAAAGACGTCGTGACCGTCAATCTGCAAGCGACGATCAAGTAGCAATCTTTCGTATTCTGAAAAGTCAATCTCTTTGTTCACAAAAAATATTTCATTGTAATTGTAATTAGTCTAAATAATATTTTCCTTTGCGATTATAATTAGTCTAAATTAAATTCTTCGTGAGATATTATTTTACCATCACATTGTTTTTGCTGGTAATCAGTGGCCTGAGGGCACAGGGCGGCAAGGATTCTGATGCCCACACCTCCGACACCACCAAACTGGCGAACACGCATTCTCTCAACGAAGTGGTAGTTACCGGCCAGTCCGAGCCCCAATCGCTCCGGAACTCGGTATACCAGGTTCGCACGATCGATAGCGAACGCATTCGCCTCCGTGGTGCTACCAACTTGCAGACTATCCTCAATACCGAGCTGGGAATTCGGTTTTCCAATGATCTAACCCTCGGCACCAGCGATATTCAGCTGATGGGCATCACAGGCCGTGGTATCAAAATCCTCCTCGACGGCATTCCACTCACCGACCGGGGCGATAGCCGCGAAAGTCTGGGACAAGTGGATATTAACACCATTGAAAAAATCGAAATCGTCGAAGGCCCCATGTCGGTCATATACGGAACAGATGCGTTGGCGGGAGTGATCAATATCATCTCCAAAAAGGCGCAAAACGGCTCCGTCATCACCGTGAATGCGCGGTTACAGGAAGAGACAGCGGGCGATGAATACAATGCATTGACCAAAAAAGGAACTCATAACCAGGGACTCGGCCTAACCTGGCAGAATGCACATTTGCAGCTATCCGGCAATGTAACCCGAAATAACTTCGGAGGCTGGCAAGGTGCCTCCACAGGACGCGCCAAAGCCTGGAAGCCGAAAGACCAGATGCTTTACACGGCAGGCACCCGGTTTACAGGCAAGCAATGGAACGTCTGGTATCGATTCAACGGTACCGATGAAACGATCACAAGCCTGGGCAACTTGAACCTATTAAACGAAGCTGGTGATCAGGAATATATTAGCAAACGTTGGTTTCACCAGGTACAGTCGGAATGGAAAGTCAATGAGAGATTAGCCCTTACGGCGGTCGGCTCCTATACTGACTACTCGCGCAGGACGTTGAGCACAAAGATCGATTCAACCGGTCGACGTACATTGTCCCTCGAACCCGGCTCGCAGGACAAATCCATTTTCACGACTACATTTTTCCGCGGAACAGCCTTTTACAAAGTCGGCGACTATCTTTCGATATTGGGCGGCGTCGATTTTTCGAACAATGATGCGTCGGGTGCGCGGATCAAAGGCACTCCTGCTATTAATGAATACGCGTTATTTATAGCTCCCGAAATCCGGTTTGGGCAGTTTTTCAAACTCACGCCCGGCTTGCGCTTCCTGAAAAACTCGGTTTACGACGCCCCGCCCGTGATCCCGTCGCTGAATGGGAAACTGACGTTGAGCAAATCGCTTGATTTCCGCTTCGGGTACGCACGCGGCTTCCGCTCGCCTGCGCTGCGCGAGTTGTATTTTGATTTTCACGACGCTTCGCATTCCATTAACGGGAACGTCAACCTGAAAGCAGAATACTCCAACAGCTTCAACTCGTTCCTCGTTTGGCAGGCTGTCAGCCGTGAAGGGCTACGCGTCAGCTCCACGCTCGGTGGGTTTTATAACGTCTTCCACGACCTGATCGACACCGGTTTCGACCCGAATGACCGGACGCAGACTACCTATCTGAATATCCATTTATTCAAAACCACGGGAATTTCGCTGGACAACAAGATATTCTGGAAAAACCTGCAAGCGACATTGGGCGCCACTTACATCGGCCGTTACAATGAATTTTCGGAATCACCGGAAGATTTCGGCCAGCTACCCAAGTTCGTTTGGTCGACCGAAGTCAATGCAAACCTCCTTTACACTTTCAAAAAAGTCGGCGCAACCATTAACCTGTTTTACAAATTCTCCGGCAAGCGTCCTGTTTACGAAATCTCGGACCTTGCTAACATCCACCTGGCCGAAACCCAGGGCTTTCACATGGCCGATCTGACGTTCAGCAAGACGCTGGGCAAATATGTCAACCTGCTCGGAGGCGCGAAAAACCTTTTCGATGTCACCAACCTGCGCAATACCTCTACCGACACGGGCGGCGCGCACAGCACGGGCGGAGCGGTACCGCAATCGTTTGGCCGGTCGTATTTCCTGGGCCTCAATTTCCAATGGACAAAGCATTAACAATCAAATACCCTTTCATTATAACTCCAATACATTATGAAGAAAATAGTCCGGTCGCTATTACTAGTTGCATTCCTGGGAACATTCAATGCGTGCAGCGACGACGAACCACCACTACCGGATAACCTGGCAGCTTTCGAGGCTACCGAAAAGGGTTTTGAAGGTGAAGAAACAGAGATCAAAATCGCGCTTACGAGGGCAGTGGATGCCGCTACACCCGTTTCTGTGACATTAACCCCGACACAGCTGACTTACGACACCGAGTTTACCACTACACCTGCGGCAGCAAACAACACGATTACATTATCCGTACCTGCCGGACAATCATCGGTTTCTTTCAAAGTGAGCAAAAAATCGGGTGTATTGCTGGATGGCGACGAGAGCATTGCGTTCAAAATCGCTTCGGTAGGTACTCCGGTGCTGGTTGGCACCAATTCTGCATTGAAACTGAGCTTTAAAGCCATCATTTCCGACGGGACCAGCATTCAGTTGAATGGTATCGCGGGCAGCGAGCCTGGTAGCAGCGCCGCCAATTCGGTATTCCTCGACCTGAGTGCTAACGCACAAACGCCCGTTCTCCGCAGCAGCTGGGATCTTGGATTTTACAATGGCGCCGATTTCCGCGTGACGATCAATGGTACTAATGGCGCTTCCGCATTGGTCATTAACAAATCGGATATCAACGCCGTTTCCGATAAGGATTTCAAAACCGATTCATTGGCTATCGGCCAGGGAGCAGGCAAACTGGCACTTGTTGACGACGCTACCGGCGACCTTACCAAAACTGTGATCGCGGCCGTATCAGCTACCGACGCCGACAACAAGGTTTATATTCTCAACCGCAAAGGCGGATCGATGGACGTCCTTCCGGTGGCTGATTTGTACAAAATACGTATTCTGCGCAAAGGCACAGGTTATACATTGCAGTATGCCAAAGTAAATGAAACCACTTTCAAAACCCTGGATATCACCAAAGACGCGGCTTATAACTTCGAATTTGTTTCGCTTGAAAAAGGTGCGACCGTCGAAGTAGAGCCCGCGAAAGACCGCTGGGATCTGAAATGGGGTTACAGCATGTATTTCACCAATTTCGGCGCAGGCCTGATCCCTTACGGCTTCTCCGACCTGGTATTTACCAACAGCCTCGCAGGTGTGGAAGCGGCCGAAGTACTCACCACCGCCGCTACTTACGATGCATTTGCCGAAAGCAACCTTACCGGCATTACATTCAGCAAGGCTGCGGATGCGATCGGCTCGAAATGGCGTGTTACTTCCGGCGGAACCGTGGGCGTGAAAACCGATCGTTTCTACCTCATCAAAGATCCGGCCGGCAACATTTACAAACTTCGTTTCGTGAGCTTCCACGCGAACGACGGCGGCGAGCGCGGCAAGCCTAAATTGGAATACAAGCTTGTTAAAAAAGGAGCCTAATGCTCAAAAACTTCGTTCGAACGGCTATCAGCTTCCGACTGGTAGCCGTTTGAATTAAAATTCGATAGATTATGATATTCAAAACCATTTTTCTTTCAGCTTCCATGCTGGCCGCAATGCCGGAGATGACTGCTTCTTTTTACGCAACTCAGCCCGTTGCCGTTGCGAAACCTGAGATCACAGTCATTAAAGATCTGAATGCGAATACCAAGTCCTACATCTATTTCAGTCTTGCAACCGGTAAGGAAATAGCTGCCGCCGAGGCGAAGACGAAAAACTGGGACATTGCATTCAGCAAAACCACCATTGCTACCAACAGCGGTACCAGCGGCCCGGGCGAAGGCGGCGCGATCGTTTTGGAAAAACCTTTCGACCAGGTAAGCGAAGCCCCCAAAGATGGCTACAAAACCGACGGCGACGCAGGTTTCGCCATTCCGGGCGGGAGTGGCAACAGCTGGTATAAATACGATATGAGCGTCCACGCGATCCTGCCGATCCCGGGCAGAACGCTTTTGGTCAAAACCGCCGGCGGCAAACTGGCCAAGGTGGAGATCATCAGCTATTATAAAGGCGCGCCGGAAGATGTGCCTACGGAAGAGTCCAGCTACTACACTTTCAGATACACGATTGCGGGTGAGGACGGGAAGTTTTAGTCACATCCAACCCCTTCAATGCAAAAATCCCGGATCGCTCCGGGATTTTTTTGTTATCTGACGTATTTCCAGTTTCGTACCTTTCCTTCTGCCAGCCATTCCAGCGCCTGCGCAATGCGTTTTTCCCGTGTGGCCCCGGTTTTGGCGTCTTCGAACCATTCCACATATTCTTTTTTGTTGGAATAGCTGAAACCTTCGAAAACCCTTTTAGCAGCTGGATTGTCGGCCAGCGCTTCGGTAACATAGGCCGGAACGACAAGTTCTTTCGTTTCCTGCGGCCTGCTATCCTTTTTCAGCTTCACGCCGCTGTCGATCAGCCGCATAGCTTCAAGGATAAACCCTTTCAGGTGTGCTTCCGCCGGAAGGTCTTCCATACCGGCAATTTTCCCCAGGCTTCCCATGCCTACCCGTTCGCCATTCACGGCAAGCAGGCTATTCGGGTCGTTGAGGCGTGATTCCAGCCAGAAACCGAATGCGCAATGCTGCTTGAATGACGCCATGCTGCAAAGGATGCTACCCTTGTATTCGAAATGCGGGAAGCTCCATTTCATGGTCTCCTTCGCTTCCGGGCACGTCTCGTGTACGAGCGCGCGCAGGTATTCGAGTATGGGTATGGCAAAGCTGGCGGATTTGACAATGTAAGTATCAATGCGCGGGTCGGTATTACTCATTGTTTTTCAAGTATTCCTTTCAGATTCGTCAATCCTTCCTGAAAATCCTTTCCTATTGCTTCCTCCATATTCATAAAAGGAAGCATGATATTCATCGGAATAGGCATTTTACCGGTAAAGCCCCAACGGACGCGGGTGGATGACGAATCGATGCCTTCCGTCACCATGTAAGCGTCGCTGGTACTCTCAAACGGTTTCAGGAAACGCAGCTGGGTGTCGATGCGCTGGCCTTCTTCAATTTTGGTAATTTCCTGCTCGCCTTTACCAACCTCGTCGTTACCCTCCCACATCGAAACGAAGCCCACGGTACCGTCGGTGCCCGAGAAAGTTTTAACCATCTTCGGATCGCGACGCCCCCATACACTCCAGTCGTTCTGTTTTTTAAGGGATTTGAGGTATTCGAAAACCTCCGCTTTGGGTTTGTTTACAACGATTTCACGCTCGACAGCGTAATCTTTCGGCATAATGAAAGCAGCAATCAGGACCAACGCAATGAGTCCCAGGATAATGTAGAGCACTTTTTTCATACGGGAGGCATTTTTTTGTGAATAATTAAACCTGTACTTGACTTCATCAAGGTCTTCGATCAACTCTGTATTGGTCATTCCCGCCTTTTCCAGCACACGGATTGAGGCAATGTTATTGACATTCACAAATGCGATTACATCTCTCGCTTTCAGCACATTCTGAGAAAACCGGATGAGCCCCCTGGCGATTTCCGTAGCCACTCCCTTTCCCCAGTACTCCTCCATGACCCGGTACCCGATCTCGATCGCCGATCCTACCTTATCCAGCTTGGCCGCCCCTATCAATGCTCCCGAATGCCTGTCCTCGATCAGATATCGCCCCAAATACGTGTCCATCCCGTACTCTTCCAGGAAACTTTTGAGCATATTATCCGACTCCTCGCGGGTAAGCGAATAGCCCGTCACATATTTCATCACATTGGCATTATTGCTCAGCCTGAAATACTTGTCACCGTCTCCGGCCGTCATTTTGGTCAGTACAAAATGTTCCGTATATATAGGTGTAACGACCATTCTGTGCAACATTGAGTGTTTGAGGGCAACCGGATAGTCTTGTCAATATACACTTTTATCCAAAAAAGTTACATTATTTTCTGCCCGGGTTTTTATAAGGCCAAGATCTCTGTTTGAGCGGAAAAACACAAGTTTGAAGCAGACTATTCACGCACCACTTCCCTTACAAAAAAGCACGGTTTTGCATTCATTACCAGTCAAATATTTTTTGTTAACATGCATTAACAATCCCGAAAATTTGCAATCTACATTTGAAACGTTATATTTGAATTATTACCCGTTTGTATCACAATTCCGTCCCAATAGTTCCAATCATTCTTGAATTCATTATAAAAGTATGAATTTTTCAATGACCTGATCTACATCAGCATCATGACAAAAAGAACTTTTGTATTGTTTTTCTGGCTAGCACAATTCGCCGTTTCGCTGCTCCTGGGGCAGCAGAGGGCCGTCGCGTGCAAGATTGATATAGGAACCGAGGCGTTCTCTCCCTTCGAAATCGAGGAGAAGCCCGGTAGCGGGGATATTGTGTTAATCGATGATACGATCTGTCAAAACGAAACGATCGTAAGGGCCGATGAAACCGAATGGAAAGAATCTCTTTCCGATCTTTTACGTCACCGGCATTCTACCTACCGCTTCCTGACGCTGGTTTCACAAACAGCGCCCCAGTACGAAATTACCCGGATTCCCAAAGTTATCAGGGAGTCCGTCCAACTGCTTTTCGTTAGCAATGGAGAGATTACGCTGCCCGATTATTACAGCTTTCTCCATCGCCTTTGCCCTTTTTGAACTCGCCGCAAGCGTTCTTTAATCCCCCATTCCCGTAGCTGACGGACTGTCTCGTTATGCCCATTCGCGCATATACGGACCGCTCCGGACATTCATGCTATTCCTTTTGCTGCGCGGCACTCCCGCACGGCCAAAGGGCTATTCCTATTCCCCTTGCATTACCGCCAACCAATTTATACAAACGCATCATGATGAAAGACTTAAAATGGCCGCTGCTTTTGCTCGTCAGCATTTTTGCCTACGGCTGTGCTTCGAAAAGTGAAACGCTCTCGGAGACAAAAGACAGTGTTCCTACCATCCCCGTAACGGAACTCAGGCCTCAGAAAACCGAACTGCACCGCGAATACGTAGGCAACATCCACGCCCTGCGGAACGTCGAAATATATGCCCGCGTGAAAGGTTACCTCGAAGAAGTGTATGTGGACGAGGGTAAGGAAGTCAGAAAAGGACAGACTTTGTTCCGCATTAACAATGAAGAATATGAAGCGCAGCTGGCCAAAGCAAAGGCTAACCTGCAAAGCGCGATTGCCGACGCGAAAGGCGCCGAGTTGGAAGTAAAGCGTGTAAAACTGCTGGTTGATAAGAATGTTGTCGCTAAAAGCGAACTGGAAGTAGCGCAGGCAAAACTCGCCGCAGCCAATGCTAAAATTGAAGAAGCCAAATCTGAAAAGTCGAATGCGGCCATTCAATTGGCGCATACCGTGATCAAGGCACCATTCGATGGTGTGATCGACCGCCTGCCGACGAAAATGGGTAGCCTGATCGACGAAGGCACGTTGCTCACCACGTTGTCGGACATCAAAACGGTTTACGCATATTTCAATGTATCCGAAAACGAATACCTGGAATATGTAAAAGCCCGCGACAAAGCTGCTACCAGACAAGCCGTAGTAGAACTGGAACTCGCCGATGGCTCATTTTTCAAGCACAAAGGCATTATCGAAACCATGGAAGGCGCATTCGATGAGGGTACGGGCTCCATTGCATTCCGCGCACGCTTCTCGAACCCGGAAAAATTGCTGAAACATGGCTCGACTGGCACCATCCGCCTGACGAACACGGTCGAGAATGCGATCCTGATCCCGCAGCAGGCTGCATTCGAAATTCAGGACAAAAACTTTGTGTATGTATTGGGCAAGGATAACAAGATCAAGACGCGCAGCTTTGTGCCGCAATCCCGGTTATCTACTTTTTATGTTGTAAAATCAGGTCTCGAATCAGGCGAAACGATTGTATGTGAGGGGCTTCAATCCCTGCGCGACGGGGCGACGATCAACCCGAAAACCGTCTCTACCGACACGGTGTCGGCTGAGAAAATCGAGCTTACCGCGCGGTAGCATTCTTTCTATCACCTGAATTGTAGATTATGTTTCAAAAATTCATTGAGCGACCGGTTTTATCGCTGGTCATCTCCATATTTATTACCCTGCTCGGTATTCTGGCAGTGCTGGAACTACCCGTTTCCCAATTCCCAGACATCGTTCCACCCTCGGTCGTCGTAACGGCCACCTACACGGGCGCGAATGCGGAAGTATGCGTGGATGCCGTGGCCGTTCCGCTCGAAAAGGCGATCAACGGCGTGCCCGGCATGACTTACATGACGAGCGTCTCCGGTAACGACGGCGTCACCACGATCAATATCTCCTTCAACGTCGGCGTCGACCCCGATCTCGCTGCGGTGAACGTGCAAAACCGCGTACAGACTGTCATCGACGAGCTTCCGGAAGAGGTCATCAAAGCCGGTGTAACCACCGAAAAAGAGGTGAACAGTATGCTCATGTATCTCGATATTATGAGCTCCGATAGCACTGTCGGCGAGGATTTCGTGTACAACTTCGCCGATATCAATATCCTCAAAGAGCTGAAAAGGATCGACGGTGTGGGCCGGGCGCAGATCATGGGTAGCAAAGACTACTCCATGCGCGTATGGCTGCAACCCGACCGCATGAACAGCTATAATGTCTCCGCCGACGAAGTGATCCAGGCCATCCGCGACCAGAACGTGGTAGCGGCGCCCGGCAAAACCGGCGTGAGCTCCGGTCGTGAAAAGAATGTATTGCAATATGTATTGAAGTATACAGGGAAGCTCTTCGAACCCGCACAGTACGAGAACATCGTGCTCCGCTCGAACCCGGATGGTTCTATTCTGAAACTGAAAGACGTCGCCAAAATCGAATTCGGGACGCTGGAATATGATATGGCTTCCAAGTCGAATGGACGTCCTTCCGCTTCGATTATGATCAAACAACGCCCGGGCTCCAATGCCCAGGAGGTTATTCAAAATATCAAGACCAAAGTGGCGGAGCTTAAAGCGACCACATTTCCGCCCGGAATGGACTATTTCGTGTCCTACGACGTTTCCCGCTTCCTCGACGCCTCCATTCACGAGGTAATCCGTACGCTCATCGAGGCATTCATACTCGTGATCCTGATCGTGTATTTGTTTTTGCAGGACTT
This sequence comes from Dyadobacter sp. SG02, assembly GCF_900109045.1. Taxonomy (GTDB): domain Bacteria; phylum Bacteroidota; class Bacteroidia; order Cytophagales; family Spirosomataceae; genus Dyadobacter. The sequence continues at coordinate 34,558 of NZ_FNYL01000019.1, read as the reverse complement.
CCGCTCGACGCTCATTCCGGCCCTGGCGGTGCCGGTGGCACTGGTGGGGACATTCGCATTTATGCAAATGTTTGGCTTCTCGATTAACCTGCTGACGCTTTTTGCATTGGTACTGGCTATTGGGATTGTGGTCGACAATGCCATTGTGGTCGTCGAGGCGGTGCACGCCAAGATGGCCGAAAAGCACCTGGACGCGATGGAAGCGACCATCGAATCGATGAAGGAAATGAGCGGCGCGATCATCGCGATCACGCTGGTAATGTCGGCGGTATTCGTTCCGGTTGCATTTATGTCAGGCCCGGTCGGGATTTTCTACCGGCAGTTCTCCATTACCCTCGCGATTTCCATTGTTATTTCCGGGATCAATGCCCTCACGCTCACGCCCGCATTATGCGCGCTGATGTTAAAGAATACGCACGGGCAACCTGTGAAGAAAAACCCGCTTACCCGGTTTTTCGATGGCTTCAATAAAGGTTACGACGGTGTTCAGAATGGCTACCGGAAGCTGCTCTCGTCCATAGTAAGCCGCCGGATGATCACTATCGGACTGCTGATCGGCTTTTGTGTCGCCACATTTGGTATCAACAGCATTCTCCCGAGCGGCTTTATCCCTACGGAAGATCAGGGCGTTATCAACGTGAACGTAACGACACCGGTGGGCGCAACCGTCGAAAGGACCGAAGTTGTCTTGGATGAAATTCAAAAAGTGGCAGAAAGCCTCGAACCTGTCGAATCCGTTTCCTCACTTTCGGGTTACAGCTTGCTGACCGAATCTGCGGGCTCGTCGTATGGAATGGCGATGATCAACCTGAAACCCTGGGACCAGCGGAAAGCTTCGGTTCAGGATGTGATCAAGGAAATGGAGGCCAAAACAAAGCACATTACCGATGCCGAAATCCAGTTTTTCCCGCCTCCTACCGTTCCTGGTTTTGGTAATTCCAGCGGTTTCGAACTAAGGGTTCAGGATCGCTCCGGTAATGAGGATTTGCAGAAGACAGCAGAGGTTACCAACCGATTTGTGAAAGACCTCGCTGCCACACCGGAGATCGCGGCCGCATTCAGTAGCTTCGACGCCAGCTTTCCGCAATATATGATCCACGTCGACTCGGATATTGCTGCTAAAAAAGGTGTCTCGATCGACATTGCCATGAGTACGCTCCAAACGATGATCGGTAGTTATTATGCCTCCAACTTCATCCGTTTCGGGCAGATGTACAAGGTAATGGTGCAGGCCGACGCGAGTTTCCGCAAAAACCCCGAGGATATTCTCAAATTATATGTCAAAAACAACCGGGGCGAAATGGTACCGTTCTCGACTTTCATTAAGCTTGAAAGGGTATATGGTCCCGAATTGCTGACGCGCTATAATATGTATACGTCGGCGATGATCAATGGCGACGCGGCTCCGGGTTACAGTAGCGGCGACGCCATCAAGGCCGTCGAGCGAGTTGCTGCAACCAGTTTGCCAAAGGGCTATACCTATGACTGGTCGGGTATGACGCGGGAGGAAATCCTTTCCGGCAACCAGGCCATATTCATTTTCGCGATCTGTCTGGTATTCGTATACCTGTTGCTTGCGGCGCAATATGAGAGTTTCCTACTGCCGCTGCCGGTAATACTTTCACTTCCTACCGGTGTTTTCGGTGCATTCCTTGCATTGAAATTAATGGGCCTTGAAAACAACATTTACGCCCAGGTTTCGCTCGTCATGCTGATTGGTCTGTTAGGTAAAAACGCCATCCTGATCGTGGAATACGCCATTATCCGGCAGAAGGAGGGCCGCACCGTCATAGAGGCCGTGCTGGAAGGCGCCACCGAGCGTCTCCGCCCGATCCTGATGACTTCGTTTGCATTCGTAGCGGGCCTTATTCCGCTGGTAATGGCATCCGGCGCCGGAGCGATCGGGAACCGGTCGATCGGCGCGGCGGCGGCGGGCGGCATGCTCATCGGGACGATTTTCGGGGTGATCATCATTCCGGGATTGTACGTTTTGTTTGCGAGTATGGCCAAAAAGAAAAAAACGCCTCCTCCGGTAGTAGCTGCGGAGGAAGAAGCATTGCTGCACTAAGCCCCCTCGAATCCAGTTTCGGCCGCGGGGCTTGCTCCGCGGCCTTTCAAATCAGATTTAACATTGATGAAAAGAAATAATAAGTACGCCTCCGGCCTGCTGTTCGCCGCGATCCTGATCTCGGTTACAGGTTGCAAGCTCACGCAGCCCGTAGAACAGCGCGCACAGATCAAAACCCCGGCGACATTCGCAGGCCAGGGCGATTCAACAGGTATCGCCTCATTGCCATGGAAAACATTCTTCAACGACCGGCACCTCGTCGCGTTGATCGACACCGCATTGCAAAATAACCTGGACCTGAAAATGGCCGCCCAACGCATTGAAATGGCCCGAACCAACATCATGATCGCACACGGCGCCATGCTGCCGGTCATTACAGGCGACGTATCCGGCGGGGGACGCAAATTCGGCGATTACACCATGGACGGCGTGGGCAACTACGATACCAATTTTTCCCAGAATCTCGACAACGACCGGCGCCTGCCGGACCCCTTCATGCCCGACTATTTCGTCGGCCTGCGCAGCTCGTGGGAAATCGATATATGGGGTAAACTTAAAAATCAAAAGAAGGCGGCTTACACACGTTTCCTGGCCAGCGAAAAGGGCCGCCAGGCGATCATTACCGGCCTCATCGCCGAAATAGCCCGCTCCTACTACGAACTGATGGCGCTCGATACTGAGCTCGACATTATCCGCAAAAACATCGCATTGCAGGAGTCGGCGGTTGAAACCATTAAAATCCAGAAAGAGGCGGGTCGCGCCAACGAACTCGGCGTACGCCAGCTCACCGCCCAGTTACTCAACACCCGCAGCCTCGAATTTGAAGTACAGCAAAGGATCATCGAAATCGAGAACAATGTAAACCTGCTGACAGGACGTTTCCCACAACCCATTACGCGAGGCGCCACGATGGAGCAGGCAATGCCGCCATCTATCAGCGCAGGCATACCCGTGCAAATGCTGCGAAGAAGGCCCGACATCCAGCAAGCTCAACTCGACCTGCTCGCCAACTATTCCGAGCAGCAGGCCGCACAGCTGGCATTTCTTCCCTCGCTGAACATCACCGCATTCATGGGCTTCAATGCATTTAAAAGCAACCTGCTTTTCTCGACCGGTTCGCTCGCATACAGCGCGCTAGGCGGGCTGACAGCCCCATTGGTAAACCGGAAAGCATTAAAAGCCAACCAGAAACGCGCCGAAGCCGCAAGCCTCGAAGCGCTTTACGCTTATAACAAATCGGTCCTGAATGGTTTCCGCGAGGTTAGTACCAGCCTTAAAAAGCTGGAAAACACACGTCAGATCGGCGATTTGAAGAGACAGGAGGTTGAAGTGCTGCAACAAGCCGTGGCAACTTCCAAGGACCTGTTTCTAACCGGTTATGCTTCCTACCTGGAAGTAATCACCGCGCAGCGGAGTGTTTTGCAGGAGGAGCTGAATTTGACTAATGTGCAGAAGGACCAGTTTCTGGCATTGGTAGAATTGTACAGGGCGCTGGGTGGCGGCTGGGAGTAGCGTTATTTTGTTGACTAAATACAAAAAGAGCACGGGCCTAACGACCCGTGCTCTTTTCACTTACAAATATTTCAAATATTACTGTTTCTTCTTAGTCCCGGCCAAACTCGGCTCTTTCGAAATCACGATCAGATCCGCGAGCATTCTGCCGGTTTCAGTAAGGTAAATATCCTTTTTCTTTTTCGCGTCCTTCGGAGCGTCGGCTACTTTGGCATCAGCTTCGTCCTCGTCATCGCCGTCGACACTATCTTCTCCGAGCTGCTTCATAGCTGCGCGTTTTTTCTCTGCTTCGTCGCGTTCCGCTTTGCGTTTGGATTCCTGCAACGACACGATTTTGTTTTCACGAGCTTCTTTGAAATCGTTCAGCGTTTTGACAAGCGTTTTCAACTCCTCGTCGGTTTTGAGGCGGTGCTTGTATTTGTCGCGAAGCTGTTCGACGATCTTAGGATTGATATTGTTCGTCACATCATAACGCGAAGAAGCGATCTGGTCCCAGGGCAATGCGCTTGGCTGCGAGCCTTCGCCGTATTCATTTACTTTGAATGCGGTAGGCAGTTCCAAATCAGGGGTTACGCCTTTCAACTGGGTACTGCTGCCGTTGACGCGGTAGAATTTCGCTACGGTCAGTTTCACCTGGCCAAGCTGGTCTTGCTCTTTCGGCACCCATTGGTTCAGGTCGATCAAGGTTTGAACGGTTCCTTTTCCGTAAGTCTGCTCACCTACAATCAGGCCACGTTTGTAATCCTGGATCGCGGCTGCGAAGATTTCCGACGCCGATGCGCTGAAACGGTTTACCATTACAGCCAGCGGGCCATCGTAAGCGATGCTCGGGTCGTTGTCGGATTGCACTTCGATCTCGCCCTGGCTTTCTTTCACCTGAACTACCGGTCCGCGATTAATGAACAACCCGGTTAAAGAAACAGCTTCGGTTAACGAACCACCGCCATTGTTACGAAGGTCGATTACGATACCGTCCACATTCGATGTCTGCAAATCGGTGATCAGTTTCTGAACGTCGCGGGTAGTGCTCGAAAACTCTTTCTCGCGGTGTTGCGCACCTTCGAAGTCGCGGTAGAACAACGGAATATCGATTACACCAATTTTGTAGTCTTTGTTACCATTGTTAATGGAGACGATCTCGCTTTTCGCACGCTGCTCTTCCAGTTTGATCTTCTCGCGCACAAGGCGATATTCCTTCGGAGCCGATCCGGCTAATGCATCGGCAGAAATGATCTGCAAACGCACCACGGTCGATTTCGGGCCTTTGATCAATTTTACGGCATCGTCCACAAACCAGCCGACGATATCTACAAACTTACCTTCGTCGCCTTGGGCTACCGCTACAATCTTATCCTCTTTTTTAAGTTGTTTTCCTTTGAATGCAGGACCACCGGGGATCACCTCTACGATCTTGATATAATTATCTTCCTCGCGAAGCAATGCACCGATACCTTCCAGCGACTGGCTCATTTCCTGCTTGAAACGATCCGCCGAAGTAGGCGCCATGTAGCTGGTATGCGGGTCGAGCGACTCGGAATAGGCATTCATGAACATCTGGAATACCTGCTCGGTACGGATACGGCCCAATGCGCGGTCACGGCTTTTGTAGCGGTCGCGGAGCGTGCTGATTACGGCTGTGTCCGCTTTACCCGACAGTTTGAGGTCTAATGCCTCGCTTTTCAGGTATTTGCGCCAGGTATCGTTCAGTTCGTCGGTGTTTTTGGCCCAGGCCGCTTTTTCGCGGTCGGTATTCATCGATTCGTCCTGATTGAAGTCGAACGGTTTTGCGTCTTTCAGCAAAGTCTGAATATACTCGCTTCTTTCCTTATAGCGCTTTCTGAAAACGTTATACATCTGGAAGGGAACGTCCAGCTCTCTTTTTTGCAAATAGTCATCGAAAGAGTTCTTATACTGCTCGAAATCCGCGAGGTCGGAAGCCAGGTAGTAGAGCTTTCCATGGTCTATCGCATCGATATACTTATCGAAAATCGCTACCGAAAGGGAATCGTTCAGCTTCGTTTTTCTGTAATGATACCCGGATAAGATCCTCGTTGTCAGCTCCTCCGCTTTATATTGCGCCGGAATCGGTTTGATATCTTCATCCATGGAAGCGGCCGCTGGTGCCATTGCCCCCACTCGTTCCTGTACAGGGCCCCGCTGCCAACCCAGCAGCACAACCGGAATAAGAGTGATAAGATACTTTTTCATTTGCACGTTTTGCTATTTTACGATTTCCAATAATTCAACCTCAAATACGAGGGCTGAATAAGCCGGTATCTGAGGGCCCGCCGCACGTTCACCGTAAGCCAGCTGATATGGAATAAAAAGCTTCCATTTCGATCCGACAGGCATTAACTGAAGCGCCTCGGTCCATCCTTTGATCACGCCATTGACCGGGAATTCAACCGGCTCGCCTCTGTCGACCGAGCTGTCAAAAACCGTTCCATTGGTCAATGTACCGTGGTAGTGTGTTTTTACTTTATCCGTAGCCGCCGGCTTTGGACCGTCGCCTGTCTTGATAATCTGATATTGCAGGCCGCTTTCGGTAGTTACGACGCCTTGCTTTTTCTTGTTTTCTTCCAAAAACTTCTCGCCTTCCACGCGCACTACCGCACCTTTCTCCTCCATCATTTTGGTGAAATACGTCTGAATAAACATATTCGCTTCATCCGATGAAAAAGCCGTTTTCTCGCCTTTCAAAGCCGCTTTTACGGTCTGTGTAAGCAGGTCGGTATTCAAATCCTTGATTCCTTGTGATGCTATCGAGTTTGCGAAGCTCACTCCGATCGCCGCAGACAAAGAGTCGGCTTGTGTTTTCAATGTTGCAGGAGCTGCCGATGTTTTTGCAGGTGTTGCCGCTGATTTCTTTACAGTTGCAGCGGGTTTCGTTGTTTTCTTGATAGTCTGTGCGTTGCCTTCCGCGATTGCCAATACTCCAAATGCCAGGGCTGCTAAAATGGTTTTTTCTAATTTGTACATTATACTGAAAGACGGTCGAAAAGATTAAAATTTAACAGATAAGTGTTATTAACGATCTCAATTACAACAAAAACACAATCAGTACCTAAAAAAGTTTTAAAAATGTTATTAGAAGCTGATAAACGGTAAATTTGCCTTCGGTGATGCCTTTCTGTCCCGATCCTTGGAAAAATCTAATTTTATATCGCAGGTTTTAGTCAAATCATTCTGTTTTTACCAAAATAAAACTCTACCTTTGCGGCAGTTTTCAGAAAACTTACTACTATACTCTAAATAAGTCAATTATACTATGGTATCTGTTAGACCGGATGAAGTTTCGGCCATCCTGCGCGAACAACTTGCAGGCGCTCGATCAGAAGCAGAACTCGAAGAAGTAGGAACAGTCCTTCAGGTTGGTGACGGTGTTGCCCGCATTTATGGTCTTTCCCAGGTACAGGCAGGTGAGCTGCTTGTTTTCGAGAACGGCCTTAAGGCCCTCGCTCTTAACCTCGAGGAAGACAATGTGGGAGCCGTATTGCTGGGGGATTTCAGTGACATCAAAGAAGGTGCTACTGTAAAACGTACCAAAGAAATCGCTTCCGTGAAAGTAGGTGACGGAATCATCGGCCGCGTAGTAAACACGCTGGCTGAGCCGATCGACGGAAACGGACCTATTACCGGTGAGACTTTCGAGATGCCTATCGAGCGTAAAGCGCCGGGGGTAATCTACCGTCAGCCGGTAACCGAACCGCTTCAAACCGGTATCAAGTCGATCGACGCGATGATCCCCATCGGACGCGGACAGCGCGAGTTGATCATCGGTGACCGTCAGACAGGTAAAACTGCGGTTGCGATCGACACCATCATTAACCAGAAAGAGTTCTACGAAAAGGGAGAACCCGTATTCTGTATCTACGTTGCCTGCGGCCAGAAAGCTTCGACTATCAAGTCGATCGAAGCTACGCTCCGTAAATACGGCGCGATGGATTACACGGTGATCGTAGCAGCGGGTGCTTCAGACCCTTCTCCGATGCAATTCTATGCTCCGTTTACAGGTGCTGCGATTGGTGAATACTTCCGTGACACCGGCCGCCCTGCACTCGTAATCTACGATGACCTTTCAAAACAAGCGGTATCTTACCGCGAAGTGTCCCTGCTACTCCGTCGTCCTCCGGGCCGCGAAGCTTATCCAGGTGACGTATTCTACCTCCACAGCCGCCTTTTGGAACGTGCTGCGAAAATCATCGCGGATGATAACATCGCTGCCAACATGAACGACCTTCCGCCTTCATTGAAAGGTAAAGTAAAAGGTGGTGGTTCATTGACGGCCCTTCCGATCATCGAAACACAGGCTGGTGACGTTTCGGCTTACATTCCAACGAACGTAATTTCGATCACCGACGGTCAGATCTTCCTCGAATCCAACCTGTTCAACTCGGGTATCCGTCCTGCGATCAACGTAGGTATTTCGGTATCGCGTGTGGGTGGTAACGCGCAGATCAAGTCTATGAAGAAAGTTTCGGGTACCCTGAAACTGGATCAGGCACAGTTCCGCGAGCTCGAAGCATTTGCGAAATTCGGTTCCGACCTCGATGCCGCTACCAAGCTGGCGATCGACCGGGGACGCCGCAACCAGGAAGTTTTGAAACAAGCTCAATACGCGCCCGTTCCTGTTGAATTGCAGGTAGCGACCGTTTACGCTTCCACCAAAGGTTTGCTGGATACCGTAGATGTTGCTCGTGTGAAAGAATTCGAAAAAGACTTCACGACCGTATTGGCTGCACAATATAAAGATGCACTCGCTGCTTTGCGTGCCGGAAAACTGGACAACAGCGTAACAGACGTTATCGAGAAAGTAGCTAAAGAAGTTGCTGTAAAATATCGTTAACCGGTAAAAATGCCGGCGCGTAACCCGTTCCGGCATTTTCCTAGTACATATATAATAGGATCACCGGATCGCTTAAAACACCCAGAGAATGGCAAGCTTAAAAGAAGTACGTAACCGTATTGTTTCGGTTAATTCCACACAGCAGATCACCAAAGCCATGAAAATGGTGGCGGCAGCCAAGCTGCGTCGTGCACAGGACAGCATTCTGCAAATGCGCCCTTACGCACAGAAGCTTGGAGAAATGCTTCTGACAGTTTCGTCAGCATCGGAAAGCGCAGCCGACAGCCCGTTGAAAGCCGTTCGCGCGGTGGAAAAGGTGCTGATCATCGTCGTAACTTCCGATCGTGGATTGTGCGGAGCATTCAATACCAATATTATCAAGGCTACAATCCAGCTGATCGAGTCGAAATATGCGGCTCAGGCAGCGAAAGGGAATGTAGAGATTTTTGCCATCGGTAAAAAAGGCGCAGAGTCGCTCGTACGCCGCGGCTATACCGTAAACACTGCCTACACCGATCTTTTCGGCCGTTTGAGCTTTGTAAACGTGAAAAGCGCAGCCGAAGAGATCATGAAAGATTTCTCGGAAGGCCGTTACGACGCGGTGGATATCGTGTACAACGAATTTAAAAATGTGGCTACACAAATCATCCACACCGATCCCTATTTGCCGATCGTAGCTGAAAACAAATCGACCAAGTCTAGAAAGACGGAGGTTAACTATATTTTCGAACCGACCGAAGAAGAAATCCTTGCAGAGTTGATCCCTAAGTCGCTGAAAATCCAGTTGTATCGCGCAGTGCTCGAATCCAATGCATCGGAACAGGGAGCACGTATGACAGCGATGGATAAGGCAACGGAAAACGCCCAGGAACTTCTGAAAGAATTGCGCCTCGTTTACAACCGTACGCGTCAGGCCGCGATCACGAAGGAAATCCTCGAAATCGTAGGTGGTGCCGAGGCATTGAAAAACTAAGGTTACCCCAAACCATATTCCAAACGGCCGGATTGCAACAATCCGGCCGTTTTTTTGTTCTTTTACTAATGCAGTATTGTCATTTAAATTTGATTATAATGGCTGACTTAATTGAAAGAATTACCATAAATCCTGATCTCTGCAATGGAAAGCCGACGATCAGAAACAAAAGGATAACAGTTCAAACCATATTAGAGCATCTTGCAGGCGGCGACGACCGGGAAACTATCCTGTTTCAATTTCCTTCCCTTGAAGACGCGGATATAGACGCGTGCCTGCATTTCGCCGCGCAAATGGCCGGAAGGAATTTTGCCAGCTACCCCACAGCTGCCTGATATGCGCAAATATCTGATCGATGTAAATCTGCCCTATCATTGCTCCTTATGGAACAATCCTGAATTCATTCATCAAAAAGATCTTGACGACGAATGGCTGGATTCACAGATTTGGGATTATGCGCGCAGAAATCACCTGACTATTGTAACCCGCGATGCAGACTTCTCCATTCGCATCAGCACTAGCGAACCTCCTCCCCGGATCATTCATTTCCGGCTAGGTAATGTAAAAGCAGCAGAGCTTTTCGAGGTTTTATATAAGAATTGGCCTAATATTACCGAGTTATGCAATGAATACAAGCTGGTAACAGTGTACCGCGATAGAATTGAAGTCCTGTCTTAAAATCATCAAAACCAACCACACCATATGCAACATTCCAAAAACCTTTTCAAACTACTCGCATTCCTGATCATCACTTGCATCGCAAATGCCGTTAGCGCGCAAACAGTCGATGACATTATAGCCAAACACGTCAAAGCCATGGGCGGTGAGAAGCTGGGCAAGCTGCAAAGCATGAAAATATCGGCTGAAATGGACATTATGAATATGAAAGTCCCTATCACCACGATTATCGTGCAAAACAAAGGTTTCAGGAGCGAGAGTACCGTGCAGGGTATGACGGTCGTGCAGGCGGTGAGCGGCACTACCGGCTGGACGATCAACCCCATGGCCGGCAATACGAAACCTACGGCATTGCCCGAGGATGCGGTAAAATCGCTGGCCAATGAAACCGACCTTACCGGACTCTATAACTATAAAGAAAAAGGCTACAAAGTGACGCTCGACGGGGAAGAAGATCTCGCAGGCGCGAAAGTTTACAAGGTAACCATGGTTTTACCAAGCGGTGTCCGCAGGATCAATTACATTTCAAAAGACACTTTCTATATTCTGAAAATTGTGGCTCAGACATCGATGAACGGACAAGAGATTATGTCAGAAAATGTGCAATCGGATTTTCGTGCAGTAGATGGCATTTATTATCCGTTCGCCTCCGAAGTATCGACCTCCGCAATGCCCGGCACCAAGATGGCACTTAAAATCACAGCGCTGGAAGTCAACCCGAAGATCGATCCCAAAATTTTCGAAATGCCACAATAGAAGCTCCAAATAAAGCTTTTCGAATCCCGGAAAATTTTTCCGGGATTTTTTTTATCCCTTTTGAAACTAAACTTTACAAATAGATGTATATACATTAAATGTTATTACACAGAAAAACAACAAAGACAATGGCTACTACTAAATGGGTAATCGACCCAACACATTCAGAAATCCAGTTCAAAGTGAAACACCTTGTGATTTCCACTGTAACAGGTGCATTCAATAGCTTCGAAGGCGGCGTTGAAACAACTAGTGAAGATTTCGACGGTGCTACCGTCCATTTTTCTGCTGATGTAGAAAGTATAGATACAAAACAAGCTCAACGCGACCAGCACCTGAAATCGGCCGATTTCTTCGACGCTGAGAACCACCCAAAACTGTCGTTCACAGGGAAACTGGCCAAAAAAGGAGATGATAACTACAACCTGACCGGCTCACTGACCGTGAAAGGCGTAACGAAAACCGTTGATTTCGCAGCGGAGTTCGGCGGTAACATGACCGACTTCTACGGCAACAACAAATCAGGTTTCGAGATCAGCGGTAAAATCAACCGCAAGGAATTCGGCCTCGAATGGAGCGCTGTAACCGAAGCAGGTGGTGTGGTTGTCGGTGACGAAGTGAAACTGATCGCGAACGTCCAGGTCGTGAAGCAATAATATTAATAAACCGTTCCTCTTACGAAAGCGTGGATATTTTTATCCGCGCTTTTTTTGTTTCCAGCGCGTTCATTCATAGATTTCAAGCCGCATTGGGTAAAATTCTGAAATACCTGCTTATAAGGGCAAAATGGTATTCTATCGTCCAAGTAGTTATTACTTCCGGCTAAACACGCTTTACATTGATCATTGAAACACGCGCCTATGCCCGTGCGGGGCTACTAGGCAATCCTTCCGACGGCTTTTTCGGTAAAACGATTTCCATATCTGTCAGAAATTTCGGGGCTTCCATTTCGCTTTACGAGTCGCCCGAGCTGCATATCGAGCCCCAGCCGCAGGATTTGAACACCTTCCGCAGCATTTTCCACCTGCGTGATTCGGTGAATATGCTGGGGTACAATGGCGGTATTCCGCTCATTAAGGCCGGTATCAAGAAGTTCGGCGACTATTGCGAGGAAAACAATATCCGCCTTCCCAACAAGAATTTCACTGTCCGGTACCGCTCATCGATCCCACGCCAGGTAGGCATGTCCGGTTCCAGCGCGATTATTGTCGCATTGTTCCGGGCATTAATGCAGTTTTACAAGGTTGAAATACCCCTGGAAATACTGCCGCAGCTGGTAATGGTGACCGAGACCGAAGAGTTGGGCATTACCGCCGGTTTGCAGGACCGCGTGATCCAATGCTACGAAGGCTGTGTGTATATGGATTTTGACAAAACCATGATCCAGACGCAGGGCCACGGGCGCTACGAACGCATTAACCCTGAACTATTGCCAAAACTGTACGTCGCCTACAATACCAACCTTAGCAAGGTCTCGGGCAAGGTGCATAACGACGTGCGCACGCGTTACGACCGCGGCGAGCAGGACGTGATCGATGTCCTCGGCCAGATTGCCCAGAAAGCCGAAGACGGCCGCACGGCATTACTAGAAGGCCGCCCAGACGATCTGCATTCGCTGATGAACGAAAATTTCGACCTCCGCTGCAAGATTTATAACGTGCCCGAATCCAATAAGAAGCTCATCAGCGCAGCGCGCGCCTGCGGGGCTTCCGCCAAATTTGCCGGCTCCGGCGGTACCATTATCGGCATTTACAAGGACGACGATATGCTCAACCAGTTATTCGTGCAGTTGAAAAAGTACAACGCAAGGGTAATCAGGCCGTTTGTGGTGTAGGTCGGCAGTGGTAAGTATTGTCAGGAGTGGTCAGGCGTTGTAAGCGACGGGCATTAATTGTTTTTTATTACTCAACTATATTTAAAAATGGCGGGAAGCGGATGGCTGATCGCCTGTTAAACTTAATCAAAACAATGCCGGTGGTCTTATGCCGCGGCACACAACCAAAACTATGATTCGCAAAGCCGTTATACCTGCTGCCGGGCTTGGGACCCGATTCCTGCCGGCAACCAAATCGATGCCGAAAGAAATGCTCCCGATTATCGACATTCCTACCATTCAATATGTGGTGCAGGAAGCCGTAGACTCGGGTATTGAAGATATTCTGATCATTTCAGGAAAAGGCAAGCGTGCCATCGAAGACCATTTCGACCGTAACGTGGAGCTCGAAAGCCGTCTGGAAGAGAAGGAAGACCTGTTGTGGTTCAATGAAATGCGCCGCCTGGCCGATATGGCCAATGTACATTTCGTACGCCAGAAAGAAGCGAATGGCCTTGGCGATGCGATTTACTATGCACGACACCACGTTGGTAACGAGCCATTTGCGGTTTTGCTGGGAGACACTATTATGGATTCGGTGATCCCGGTAACACAGCAATTGATGGATACCTACGAACAATACGGCGGCTCGGTGATCGCGGTGGAAGAAGTACCTGCCAATAAGGTGAACCGATATGGTATCGTCGGCGGAACCTCGCTGAGCGACTCTATTCTGGAACTCAGCACGCTTGTTGAAAAACCGGCGATCGATAAAGCGCCTTCCAACCTGGCCATCGCCGGACGTTACGTGCTGACGCCTGAAATTTTCAACACCATCGAGCAAACTCCAAAGGGCAAGAACAACGAAATCCAGCTTACCGACTCGCTGTTGCTCCTTTTGAAACGCGAGAATATCTTTGCCCACCATATCGAAGGCAAACGCCACGATATCGGCGATAAGCTGGATTATCTCAAAACAACCGTTGAGTTTGCATTGAAAAGAAAGGAATTTGCTGAACCATTCCGGCAATTCCTGGTTGATATCTTAAATAAATAAGCATTTAAAAAGCCATAACCATGCCTAAACAAGTCATCATCAGCGGAGCCACCGGAAACCTTGGTAAAGATGTTGTCAAAAAACTTACAGCGCTTGGTTATGGCTTGCATATCAATGTCCGCGAAGGCAAAACCGACGCATACGCCGACAATGCGAACGTCTCCAACTACCTCGCCGACCTTGCGAGCGCTGAACAGGCGGAGTTATTCGTCGCAGAAGCCATTACCAATGCCGGTAAAGTAGAAGCTGGAATATTGTTGGCCGGAGGTTTCGCGATGGCCAAACTGACCGACACGAATGACGCCGACATCGAGCAAATGCTGACGATGAATTTCAGAACGGCATTCCACATCGTGAAGCCCTTGATGAAGCATTTCGAAGCAAATGGCGGCGGGCAGTTTATCTTCATAGGCGCGCGCCCCGCGCTCGTCCCTGAGGCGGGTACGGGAAGTTTTGCCTACACACTTGCGAAAACGCTGATCTTCCAAATGGCCGATCTGATTAATGCAGAGGGGAAGTCGAAGAACATTACCGCGACGGTGATTGTACCCAGCATTATCGACACGCCCGACAACCGCGCAGCCATGCCAAACTCCGATTTCAGCAAATGGATCCCCGCCACGGATATGGCCGAAGGTATTGCATTCATATTAAGTGATACAGGAAAAAAATTGCGTCAAACGGTTTTGAAGCTCTACAACGAAGCCTGACAGCAGCCGGGTCCTACGTGACAACCCTTGACCATACCTGACAACCCTTGACCATACCTGACAACCCTTGACCATACCTGACAACCCTTGACCATACCTGACAACCCTTGACCATACCTGACAACTCCTGACCATACCTGACAACTCCTGACCGTACCCAACAACCCTTGACCATACCCGACAACCCTTGACCAAACCCGACAACCCTTGACCAAACCTGACACCCCTTGACCATACCCGACAACCCCTGACCATCAACTTTCCAAAATCGCAATCTTTACCTGCGAAATGGTACTGCGCTGCCTTTTGAGCACGGTAAATTCATAATGCTTCGTTTTAAGCTTCTCGCCTACCGCCGGAATACGCCCGAACTTCCAGATCAGATAACCTGCAAGCGTTTCATAATCGGGGCGTCTTGTAATGTCGTGGGGAAGTTTATCATTTAAATCCGCTATGGACGCCGCACCTTGCGCGGTGTAAGTGTCATCAGCTTCATTCTTTACGATCGGCACCTCATTGTCATATTCGTCCTGAATCTCCCCAACCAGCTCTTCCAGGATATCCTCCATTGTGACGATACCATCCACGCCGCCATACTCGTCGACAATCACCGCCATCTGCTGGCGGTTCAACTGAAACTCTCGCAACAATGCCCCGATAGGTTTCGAACCATGCACCGTAGCGATGGGCCTTATCAAGTCGCGGAGAACGATCTCCTTGCCCTGCCGCATTTTGAGTAAAAGATCTTTCAAATGCAAAACCCCCACTATCTGATCCAGCGTATCTTCATAAACCGGCATTCTGGAATACCCTTCTTCTATTACTTTTTCAAGTTTGGCTTCTGTAAAATCATTCACGTCGATGCCTACGACTTGTGGCCGCGGGATCATGATCTGCCTTGCTACCCTTTCGGAAAAATCGAATGCGTTCTTGATCAAATCGTAATCTGCGGCTTCGATCATTCCACTATCTTTCTGTTGCTGAACCAGATAGCGCAGCTCGTCGCTACTATGCACTTCGCTGCCGTGCGACGGTGTGATGCCTACGCCTTTGAGAATCACATTGGCAATGCCATTTAACAACCACACCACCGGCCTGAATACCAGGAAAAAGCCGTGCAGTGGATAGGACAAAGCCAAGGTCGTCGATTCCGGCCGCTGGATCGCGATCGATTTCGGGGCCAGCTCACCAAATACAATATGCAGAACCGTGATAATGGCAAATGCGGTTGGTAATGCAATATGGTGCGCCAGCTCGGGATCGACCGAAAGCCCCACCAGGTCCATGGCACCAATGATCATTTTCGAAACGACCGGCTCTCCTATCCAACCCAATCCAAGGCTCGCGAGCGTAATCCCGAATTGCGTTGCCGCCAGGTAGCCGTCGAGATTCGAGACAATCTGTTTAGAAAGAATAGCCATCCGGTTCCCTTCCTGGGCTTTCTGTTCGAGCTGCGAGGCGCGGATTTTGACTATTGCAAACTCGGCAGCGACGAAAAAACCATTGAGCAGAACGAGTACAAGGGTAATGATAACCTGTAAAAGCATGGAGGCCGGTGAATCCGTTTTGAAGTGAAAATGCGTTTTAAAGCTGCATTTTAACAAAAAATTGTACCATTGAGAAACCGCGACCGCCATTAATGCATTTCCGGTTACCCGCTACTACCCCGAATTTTCGTAAATTGAATCCCCGATGGAATCCTGATGGAATCCCCGATGGAACCCCTATGAAAAGTGGCCACGCCGATTTACCCCTGCATTACGGGAAAGTGCCCGTCTGGCTCGCGCAACGTATGAGCGCGCTCGGCGGTGCCATTGTGGAGGCAATCGTGATGGAATACGGGCGCGATGCATTGCTCCAAAAAATGAGCGATCCGTTCTGGTTTCAGTCGTTGGGCTGTGTGCTGGGCATGGACTGGCATTCGTCGGGCATTACCACCTCCGTAATGGGCGCATTGAAGCAATCGGTGAACCGGAGATCGTCCGACCTGGGTATTTACATCTGCGGTGGCCGGGGTAAATATTCCAGGCAAACCCCATCGGAACTGCTCGCCATCGCGGATAAAACCGGGCTCGACGGTAACCTCCTTGTTCATCACAGCAAATTGTCTGCAAAAGTCGACAATACTGCCATTCAGGACGGTTTTCAGCTGTACCTGCATTCATTTGTTCTTTCCAAAGAAGGTAACTGGGCCGTCATTCAGCAAGGCATGAACACCGACGACCGACTTGCCCGTCGTTACCACTGGCATTCTCCAAATATCCGGTCGTTCATTGAAGAGCCTCATACATTCATTTATGGGCAAAATCAGGGGAATATCCTCAACCTGACCGCCAAAGCTGCCGCTCCAACCCGCTCCGGTATTCTGGACCTCACCAAAGAAAATCCGGACAAGATCATGCGGGAAGTTTCAAGGCTCGTCATGCCCGACCACCACGACGTCCGTGCGGAAGATGTGAACCTTAAACGGTTGGGCGCGGTACTGGCATTGGCGCACGATAACCCGGTCGATAATATGGAATCGCTGCTTATGCTCGAAGGCGTGGGCCCACGTACGATCCAGTCGCTCACGCTTGTGAGTGAGATTATCCACGGTACGCCCTCGCGTTTCAGCGATCCGGCGCGTTTTTCGTTCGCTCACGGAGGCAAAGACGGCCATCCGTTTCCGGTACCCATTACCGTTTACGACGAATCCATTCTCACCCTCGACCGGGCCATTCAACTTGCCAAAATGGGGGATAAGGACAAATCCGATGCTTTGAAAAACCTGTCCAAGGTCTCCGCCCAACTCGAAAAGGATTTCCAGCCCAATAACCGCTTCAACGACATTGTCCAAAAGGAACGCGACGATTCCTGGAAGTACGAAGGCCGGACTGTGAAAGGTAAAGTGAAGAAACCGAAGGGCTGGGACGGGCAGTTGGAGTTGTTTTGATGGTGGGGAATTGATTCGTAATTTTAGAATAGTCTTTGTAACTGAATATCAAGTACAATAACTGATACCCAAGCTATGATACTCCGTTCCACATCTTCGGTTTTGCCCCGCACTTTGGATGAATTCGTCCAGTGGGAGGCCGTCGATGGATTTAAATATGAATGGAACGACGGCAAAATCATCAGATTCGGGAAAGTGAAGAAAAAACACCTCTTCATCATCAGAAGGCTTCAACAACTATTCTTCGGTACAGCCGCATTCTCCAAAGGCGGCGCGCTGATTATGGAGCAGGATGTGATGTTGAGCGGCATTCAAATGCGCCGGCCCGATCTCGCCTTCTTCTCCGGTAAACAAATTGACGACTCCGCCAACTCGGACGAGGAGCCAGTTCCTGAATTCCTCATCGAAGTAATATCTCCCACTGACGACGCCGAGAAAGTAGAAGAAAAGCTGGCCGAATATTTCGACTCTTCCGTGAAGGTCGTCTGGCATATTTACCCCGACAATGAAGTGGTATACGTTTATACTTCGAGAAAGAATGTCAAAATCTGCACAGAACACGACATTTGCTCGGCACATCCGGTAATGGAAGATTTCGATATTTCGGTGCGGGAACTGTTATCCACCCAGATCCCCAAATAATCATCTTTCCAAGTTATATCTGCATTCTTTACAGAAGGTAAAAGCAGATTTTACCGCTATTTTTAATTCCTTTGTACCTGGTTCATGACTGAACCTGAATAATCTGCATTAAGCAACGTCCTCAATGATCTCCAAAAAACATCTCAGAACACCTCTAACCCTGATGGCGGCTACCGCGGTGGCGGTAGTGTCGTGTATGAAAATGGCCCCGATGTCTTCGGGACCGGTCGTGAAAACGAACAGTACCAAAGTGGTCGTCAAAGAAGACGCCGCGACGGGCAAGGCGAGAGCCAAAGAAATCCGTGAAAAGACGGTGGTGAAACTGGCCGACGGGTTGAAGCTCGACCTCTGGGCATCCGATTCCCTCGCACCGGACCCGGTAGCGATTGCGATGGACGATGCGGGAAGGGTGTACCTCAACCGTACCAATCGCCAGAAAAACTCCGAATTCGACATTCGGGGCCACCGCAACTGGATCACTGAATCCATAGCATTGCAGACGGTGGAAGATCGCCGCAAGTTTTTACACAAGACTTTCGCCCCTGAAAAAAGTAAAGAAAACAACTGGCTGAAAGACCTCAACGGCGACGGATCGCACGACTGGAAAGACCTCGCCGTGGAAAAAGACGAGGTTTGGCGCATTGAAGACACCGACAACGACGGCATCGCCGACGTATCGATGCGTATCCTCGACGATTTCTTCGACGAAGTTTCCGATGTGGCGGGCGGCTTGCTCGTGCGTGCGAAGGACGTTTTCGTAGCCATCGCTCCGGATGTGTGGCGTTTGAGAGATACCAACGGAGACGGCGTGCTAGACGAAAAAACATCGATCAGCCATGGTTACGGCGTGCATATCGGTTTCAGCGGGCACGGGATGTCGAACCCGATCGAAGGGCCGGATGGGAAGATTTACTGGAATATCGGCGACATTGGTGCCAATATTACCACTGCGGAAGGCGTGAAACATGAGCACCCCAACTCGGGTATCATCGCACGCTCCAACCCGGACGGCAGCGATTTCGAAATCTTCGCGCACGGGTTGCGTAACACGCACGAATTCGTGTTCGACGAATACGGCAACCTCATCAGCTCCGATAACGACGGTGACCACCCGGGTGAAAGCGAGCGTCTGGTGCACGTAGTGGAAGGCTCCGACGCAGGCTGGCGCTCCAACTGGCAATATGGCAAGTACACCGACCCGAAAAACAACAGCTACAAGGTATGGATGGACGAAAAGCTCTTCAAACCACGCTGGGACGGTCAGGCGGCATATATCATCCCTCCTATTCAAAACTTCCACAATGGCCCTACCGGTATGCAATACAACCCGGGAACGGCATTGGGTAAGGACTGGAAAAACAAGTTCTTCCTGGTTGAATTCGTGGGCAACCCTGCGCGTTCGCCGATCTGGTCGTTTGGTTTGAAACCTAAGGGCGCTTCATTCGTGCTGGATGGTGAGAAAAACATTCTGACAGGTATCCTGCCGACCGGCATACGTTTCGGTCCGGATGGTGCATTGTACGTGGCCGACTGGATCAATGGTTGGGATACCAAAAACTATGGCCGCGTGTGGAAACTCGACGTTACCGACGAGAAAAACGACCTGAAAGCGATCCGTACAGAAACGAAACGGTTAATGCAACTGGATTATACCAAACAATCCGACGACGCATTGCTGCCGCTGCTTTCCTATGAAGACATGCGCATTCGCCAGAAGGCACAGTTTGAACTTGCTTCAAGAGGTGCGAAAGGCGCTGCGGTGTTGAACAAAGCCATTGAACAAAAAGGCAACCAGTTCGGCCGCATTCACGGGATTTGGGGAATGGGGCAACTGGCACGTCAGGATAAGTCGTATGCCAATGTATTAATGACCTTGTTGAAGGATTCCGACGAAGAAATTACGGTACAGGCTGCGAAAGTGCTGGGTGATGCCAAAATCGCAGAAGCCGCACCGATGCTGATCCCGATGTTGCAAAGCAAAAACCCGCGCGTGCAATTCTTCGCGGCGCAGGCACTTGGCCGGGTGAAAGACAAAAATGCCGTGCAGCCATTGATCGATATGGTCAAAGCGAATAACGATCAGGACGTATACATCCGCCACGCGGGCGTGCTGGCGCTCTCGCGCATAGGCGAAGCCGCACCGATCGCCGCACTGGCAAGCAGCCCTGAAAAATCGCTTCGCATTGCCGGAGTACTGGTGCTTCGCCGCATGAAAAACGAGCAGATCAGCGCATTCCTGAAAGACAAGGACGAATACATCGTAACAGAAGCCGCCCGCGGTATCAACGACGATCTTTCCATTCCTGCCGCATTGCCTGCATTGGCGGCGGTGCTGAACGAGAAAGGATTCACTTCCGAGCCATTGTTGCGCCGCGCCATCAACGCAGCCCTGCGTGTGGGCGGCGATACGCAACTGAACGACCTGATTGCATTCGCGAAACGGAAGGATGTAGACAAAGCAATGCGTGCCGAAGCATTGGCAACGTTGGGAACCTGGGCTAGCCCATCCGTAACCGACCGTGTGGACGGACGCTACCACGGCCCGATGGAGCGTGATCCTGCTGCCGTAAAAGCGAAGATCAAGCCTATGGTGGCCGATCTTTTGCAGGAAAATGAGCCGGCGATCCTGATCGCTACGGCGCAAATGCTGACGAACCTGAATGTGAGCGATAACAACGCAACATTGGCGAAAATCCTGAACGACAGCAATGATCCGAAAGTACGCGCGGCAATGCTCGTAGCGCTGAACGATCTGAAATATACGGATATGGAAACCGTCATGAAAAAAGGCATGAGCGATTCCGACGCCGACGTTCGTACCGCAGCTTTGGGCATGGTAGGAAGTGTGAATATGTCTAAAGAAGCATTGGCGGACATTTCGAATACCATTTTCGAGAAAGGCAGCGTGCGCGAGCAACAGCAAATCCTGAAAGTACTGGGAAGCCTGCCGGTAGCCAAAACGGAGCCTATTTTCAACGGGTTGATCGGCAAAATGGCGGATAACAAGCTGCCGCAAAACCTGCTTCTCGACCTGGGCGAAGCGGTCGACTCCACCAAATCGAGCACGTTGATCGCCAAAATAGCGCCGCTGCGCAAGCAAGGCAACACTGCGGCCGACTACCAGGATGCATTGTTCGGCGGGAACGCGCAGGCGGGCCGTCGCTACTTTATGACCAGCTCGGCTGCCGAATGCGTGCGTTGCCACTCGATCGGCGGTCAGGGCGGAGAAGTAGGTCCTAACCTTTCGAACATTGGTAATGTCCTCGCGCGCGAACAAATTCTCCAGGCACTCGTTGAACCGAGCGCGCGCCTTTCTCCTGGTTTCGGCATGGTAATGCTGACATTGAAAGACGGAACCTCCGCAGCCGGTATCCTGGCCCAGGAAAACGAGCACGAACTGATCCTGAAAACCTCGGAAGCCGAGCCATTGAAAATCGCGACTTCACGCATTGCGAAACGCGAAAACGTACCATCCAGCATGCCGCCTATGGGCAATATCATGTCTAAACGCGAAATACGGGATGTGGTGGAATTCCTCTCGGGTTTGAAGAAGTAACCGAAAAGTACCTTAAAGCACAAACCCCGGGATTTTAGGATCCCGGGGTTTATTTTTATGTTAATAGACAAATTTTTGCCGCTGTTTGTTATCTCTATGATTTGGGTATATTTGAAAAAAGTTAAATCATGACAGCTTATCTGACCGAGCGAATTGCCATTGATCCTGATATTTGCAATGGCCGTCCTATAATCAGGGGAATGCGGATCACAGTGCAAACGGTGCTGGAATTTCTTTTTGCCGGGACTACGCGGGAGGAACTATTGTACCAATATCCTGCGCTCGAAAACGAAGACATTGACGCTTGTTATGAATTTGCGATCGAGATGATGAACAGGAACTATTTTATCAAAGATATAAAGCATGTCGCCTGAATATCTGATCGACGTTAATTTACCATACTACTTTTCGGTTTGGAATACCGCCAAATTCATTCACCAGTTGGACATCGGGCGTACGGCGAAAGACTCCGATATATGGTCTTATGCGAAAACGTCACAGCTAACGGTAGTTACGAAAGATTCAGATTTCGCTACCAGAATCCTGGTCTCATCTCCACCTCCCCGCGTCATTCATTTCCGCATCGGAAACATTTCAATGAAAGCATTTCATGCACTCATTTCACAGGTATGGGATGAGGTTACAGAGCTTAGCCGCAGCTATAAACTCGTAGTTGTTTTCAACGACAAAATTGAAGCATTCAACTAGCGTTCCCGGCACGATTTTAATTCATCAACACCAAAAAATTTGAATGGAACTCGACAAAAAAGAGGCTGAGGTCGTGAACCGGGCAATACAGTCCTGGGAAGACGAGGCTCGCATATCGAAGGAACTGGCGACGGAACTACGTGGCAGTTACAGCGTCCGGAATGCAAATGTGGATGCAATCGCTATTTATGCATTGATTTCCGCGGTATCCTGTGGGTTGCTGGCGTTCGGAGCATTGGTGCTGGATGAAAAATGGATCGAGTTGCTGCGCAAGCGTTGGGGCTTTTCGGAAAATATTGTCGGGATCCTGTTCACTTCCGTAGCCGGACTTTTTGTGTACCTCGCCAAGCGGCGTATCAATAAAACCTCGCGCGCTAAAATCAGCAATGAGGTCTATAACATCGCCATCATACTGACCGTCGCAATAGCAATCACTTACTGGACGCGCGGCTTGCTGGATGGGCCGGGGAATTATGCTTTGCCCCTACTTTTTGCGGCGCTGGCTTACGCCGGCATTGCCATTTTCCTTCGTTCGACTTTGCTTTGGGTGGCGGCGATCGTCGCGCTGGCCGGCTGGTGGGGCGCGCAGACGCATTACTGGTCGGAAGGCAGCTATCGTTTTATGGGCATGAATTATCCGCTTCGTATGACGGTTTTTGGCCTGGTAATCTGGGCATCGTCGTTTGTCATCGGCAAAATCCAGCCGACCGCATTCCTGAAAGAAGTTACTTATACGGTTGGACTGCTCCTCTTTTTAATCGCTGGCTGGACGCTTTCGATTTTTGGAAACTATGCCGATTACGAAGGCTGGAAGGCGCTTAAACAAAGCCATTTCTGGTTCTGGGCACTCAGTTTTACGCTGGTTCTCGCCGGAATGCTTTATTATGCATTTCAATACAAGCAGGAAACATTGCGCGACCTTTGCCTGGTTTTCTTCCTTTTGAATATTTATACCCGCTATTTCGAATGTTTCTGGGATCGTACCAATGCGGGGATTTTCTTTGCGCTGCTGGCGTTATCCTTCTGGTTTGTGGCCAAAAAAGCCGAGCAATGGCGCGGCAAAACCACAGGATAATCCATTTATTCTTAGTACAAAAACATTATCATGAGCAATATCAGACCGATCCGTGGCGAAGAACTCGACCTTATTCATTTCCTCCTCGAAAAGCTGAACCTCGACCCGATCGATTTCCCGGTATCCGAAATGGTTGACGAGTACGAAGGTGGAAAAATGGGCAGTATCAGCCTCGGCGGCGATGTGAATGGCTACGCGGGCGATCTCATCCAGGCCGAGTACGTGGATATCGACGATACGCCGGTCGTAATCACCTTAACACAGGACAGCAACGGCCATTTGCTCGACCTGGATTTCTGGAAAGTGGATTTTACCAAATTGCTCGATTACCCTACTCCCGACAGACTGATATTCGGCAAAACGCCAGAAGAATGAGTCGTTACGCTTCTTCGTAATCCAGCTCTTTACCATAGGTTTCTTCCATTCGCCAGAGCGAAAGCAATGCAAGCGAAAAGCATATTGCGCCTACGATTGCGCCGGAATGCAACACGCCCGAGTCCTTTTTCAAAAACTGGAACAATGGCAGGGTAAGTAACACGGTCGCCCGCACATTGTTGGCCACCGAAGTAGTGACCGTCGCGCGGAGGTTGGTACCGAATTGCTCGGCCGTGGTGGTGAGGAACATCGCAATGTAGCCGATCGAGAAGCCGAGCCATACGTAACAAATGTAAAGGGTGGTCGCGGTATGGATACCACCCGAAAGCAGCCAGGCCACACCGGCCAGCGTCATCAGCATCATTACCAATATCGCTTTCCTCCGCGAATGCAGCCATTGGCTCAGTATCCCGCTGAAAAAGTCGCCGGTGACCACGCCTATATACGTGTATAGCACGCACGTACCCGCCTGAATTTCCTCCGTAATGCCCAATGCCTTCGCGAACTCGTTACCGAATGTCGAGTAAATACCGATCACCATGTAAGTTGGTAAGCCGATGCCCATGCAGCGCACGTAGCGCACAAACCTCGACCAACTGGTAAAGATCGTCCACCAGGGTACAGGTTTGGAGCCCCGTTTTTCGAGGCTTTTATTAAAAACAATGGATTCCAGCACATTCACGCGCAGGATCAACAATATCAGGCCCATTCCGCCGCCGATGAAATAGGCCATGCGCCAATCCGTCAGTTTGACGGCGAAGAACGCGGCAATGGCCCCGGCGAGGCCTACGCTGGCCACTACCGAGGCACCGTAGCCGCGTAGTTCTTTTGGCAAGATTTCGGCGATCAAGGTAATGCCGGCGCCCAATTCTCCTGCGAGACCAAACCCCGCGATAAACCTCAGTATCGAATAGATTTCCACATTTTGCGTAAAACCACAGGCGATATTTGCGAGCGAATAGGTCAATATCGAGCCGAATAGCACGGATCGGCGGCCGAGTTTGTCCCCCAATATCCCCCATAAAAAACCACCGATCAGCAATCCTGCCTGCTGCCAATTGTAAATGTTGGCGCCGATCTGCGAGATTTCTTCCTCCGAAAGTCCGAGGTCTTTCAGGCTCGGGACGCGCACGATATTGAAAAGCAGCAGATCGTAAACATCCACGAAATAGCCGAGTGAGGCTACGATAACGGGCAGTGTAAAAACGGCGCTGAGTTTAGGCTGAACAGGAGTGACGGCGGTCATAAAGGTGTTTTCGTTTATTCGTCAAAAGGCTTGCGGCGCAGCGATTTAATGGCGGCGTTGCGCTGTTTGACTTTTAATCTTTCGAGTTTGGAAGCCAGTGTGGGTCTGGTAGCTTTGCGGTCTTTCTCAACCGTAAGTGCCTGGCGGACGAGGCGGTCGAACTTCTCGACGACCTTTTCCTTATTGGCCAGCTGCGAGCGCTCGGTCTGGTGGTATAATACGAGCACTTTACCGTTCGTTAATCGGTTGGATAATTTTTCGGTCAGCCTTTGCTTGTCCTCGCCGGTCAGGAATTGCGAATTCGGGATGTCAAAACGCAGTTCTACCTTTGTTTCTACCTTATTCACATTTTGCCCCCCCTTACCACCGCTCCTGGCTGTCTGGAAGACCAGTTCGGTGTGCAGGATTTCAGGATCGATCATTTGTATTTTAAGTTTTGTTAACACGTGTTAATGTCCGGCGGGGCCATTAAACCAGGATCTAAAAGTAACGTCCAAGAATCGATTTTTAAACAACAGGAAAACAATTAAAAGAATAAAGCAATGGACACCATGCGTACATTAAGGATAATCGGCCTGTTCATTTTGATGTTCGTCGGCGTTTCGGTTTCTAACAAAACCGAAGCACAGCCCGGTTTCAGGATTTCTTTTGAAACTTTCTACGACGAGCTTTCCCCCTACGGCCGCTGGGTTCGCAATCCGCATTATGGCTCCGTCTGGATCCCCGACGTGCCCCGCGGTTTCCAGCCTTACTCCACCGCGGGTTACTGGGAACAAACAGAATATGGTAATACCTGGGTTTCGGAATATGACTGGGGCTGGGCACCGTTCCACTACGGCCGCTGGTCGTACGACGATTATTACGGTTGGTTTTGGGTACCCGACTACGAATGGGGCCCTGCGTGGGTTAACTGGCGCTCGGGTGGCGGCTATTACGGCTGGGCACCGCTGGGGCCGGGTGTGAATATCAATGTGTCGATCAACATTCCGTCGTTCTGGTGGGTTTTTGTGCCGCAACGCTATGTACTGAGTCCCGGGTGGCGTTCGTACTGCGCTCCGCAAAGACGCGTATCGCATTACTACAACAATACCGTCGTCATCAACAACTATTACCGCAGTAACAACCGCACCTATGTGTACGGCCCGCGCCGTGACGAGATCGAGCGCATTACCCGCAGGAGCGTCCCCATACGTACGATCGACGCCAGCCCGAGAGGCCGTGGACGGGTGATCATCGCGGATCGCGGAAATGGCCGCTACGACTACGGTACCCGCGATCATGGCCGTGGAAACCGCACGATCGACGCCAACCCGCGCATCGACCGCAGCAATCGCAACGACGACAACCGCATCGAACCCGGTGATAATTCAAGACGTGGCTCGCGTAGCCCATTCGATGGCCGCGACAGTCGCAACGACCGCAACCGCGAATCGGCGCCTGTTGATAGCCGTAACGACCGGAATGAAGCGCCCAATCCGGGCCGCAATGAGCGCAACGAAGCGCCGAACCGCTCGGAACGCAACCGCGATTTTGGTAACCCGGGCAATGGTCCTGAACGTAACCGCGACTTCGGCAACCCTGGCAACAGCCCCGAACGCGTAGAACGTCCGAACGTCGAACGCCCTGAAAGACAGGAACGCAGCAACCGGACATTCGAACCGGCACCGCGCGTGGAACGCCAGGAGAGAAGTGCACCGGAGCCCCGCAGCAACGACCGCGGTAATCGCGGCGGCGACAATGGAGGCGGAAACCGCGGCGGTGCCGATAATGGAAACCGTGGCGGTGGCGGCGGTTCGAGCGAACGCAGCGGCCGGGGACCGAGATAATTTCAGCCCTTAACATAAAAACAACCCGGCGGGATAGTAGTATTTTCCGCCGGGTTGTTTTTGTTTATGAAGACTTTCGATTTACGCTTTGGAAACAGATAAAAATGTTATTTTTAGCCTGATCCCCAACCCACGGTATTGAATGGAAATACAATTTGACATTGAATTCAAGGAGAGTGCACCCAAGTACATGCAGATTATCAAATCGCTGTTGCAGGCGATTAGTAAAGGAAAGCTGAAACGAGGCGATAAGATCCCTTCTATTAACCAGTTGAGTGAGGAATACCTGCTTTCCCGCGATACCGTCGAAAAGGCCTACAAGCACCTCATCAAGGACGGCGTGCTGATTTCAGTTCGCGGAAAAGGCTATTTTATCAACCGCGTGGATATCGAAACTTCGCTGCGTATTCTGCTGGTTTTTAACAAGATAAGCAATTACAAAAAGCAGGTCTATAATGCATTTGTCGAAAACATCGGCCGTAATGTGAATGTCGACCTGCATATTCATCACTCGAATACCAATATTTTCAAAAACCTGATCAAAAACAGTCTGGGCGAATACGACTATTACGTGATCATGCCGCATTTCTACGAAAAAGCTGAGGAGGCCATCGAAACGCTGAAAATGATCCCGCCCGAGAAGCTTATCCTGCTCGACAAGGACATCGAGTTCAACAGCAAAAAGCATTCGTCTGTTTTCCAGAATTTTGAAAAAGACATTGTCTATGCGCTCAACGAAGCGGTGGATTTATTGAAGGTTTACAAAAAGCTGATCCTCATTTTCCCGACCATGATCCGCTATCCGAAGGAAATCATCAAAGGTTTCCGGATATTCTGCATCCAGCACGAGTTCGAGCACGAGATCATGTATGATTTTCACGAAAACGGCATGGCGGTGAAAGATACCGCTTATGTGGTGATAGAAGAAAACGACCTGGTGAACCTGATCAAGAAATGTAAGGAACAACAGCTCGTGGTCGGGAAGGACGTCGGTATTATCTCCTACAATGAGACGCCCCTGAAAGAAATCCTCCTCGACGGTATTACGACCATTTCGACCGATCATGAGCAAATGGGAAAAACCGCCGCGGAGATTATCAAGGAAGGAAAACGAGCACTGGTCAAAAACCCGTTTACGCTGATCAGGCGGAAGTCGCTTTGAGGGATGTCTCGTTGCGTAATGTCACCCTGAGTAGTGTTATTCTGAGAGAAGTCAAGGGATGTCAGTCTGAGCGAAGTCGAAGGATGTCAGTCTGAGCGAAGTCGAAGGATGTCAGTCTGAGCGAAGTCGAAGACAGTCAGTACCATGACGTCGTACATGCGCTTCGACTCCGCTCAGCGTGACAGAGTATTACAAACCGGTGGCTACCGTCAATTTGCCACGTTCGTTCAGCAACTCGTTGCGAACGCCGATGTGACGGTACAAGCCAATCGGGTCCAGCGAACCGCCGCTCAGGCGCATGGCCTCGCGTACGAGCGGGCGCACGTCGGTGCGGAATGCATTCTGCAATATTTGCTGGGCCAATACCACATCGTTTTCGTTGCGGGCCAGTTCCAGTTTCTTTCTGTCTACTAACAATGCCTGCGCTTGTGCGATCAATATCGCTTCTACCGATTGCAGCAGGTCTTCCAACGGATCTTTCACATTATGGCTCGCGTCGATCATCCAGGCGTAAGTATCGCTGGCGCGGTTGGCGCGTTTCATACCTTCCACTAGTTCGACGAAGATCAGGAACAGTTGATATGGGCGAATGGCACCTACCGTTAAATCATCATCACCATATTTGGAGTCGTTGAAATGGAAACCGGCGAGGCGGCCTTCCATCATCAGTGTCGCTACGATCTGCTCGATGTTTGCATTAGGTAAATGGTGTCCTAAATCAACCAGTACGTCCGCTTTCGGGCCGAGTTTCTGGCAGAAAAGCAGCGAACTGCCCCAATCCTGGATCACGGTCGAATAGAAATTAGGCTCGTAGGCTTTGTATTCCACATAAACTTTCCAGTCGTCGGGCAATGCGGCGTAGATTTCCTGCAAAGATTCGAGCGTGTTCTGGAATGCTTTTACAAAATTTGACTGACCTGGGAAGCAGGAACCGTCCGACAACCAGATCGACAATGCTTTTGAACCGAGGTTCTCGCCGTGTTTAATTACTTCAATATTGTGTTCGACCGCCTGCTTGCGCACCTTCGCGTCCACATGCGAGAGCGAGCCGAATTTGTAAGAATGCTCCTGGTCTTTCTGATCCTGGAAAGTATTGGAATTGACCGCATCAAACTTCAAATCCAGAGACGTTGCCAGATCGATGATCGGCTGCGCCTGGCCGGGAATATCCCAGGGAATGTGCAGCGAAATGGAACCGCTCGAACGGTTCAATGCGTGCAGCAAGCCCACATCTTCGATTTTTTCTTCCAGCGAACGCGGCTCTCCTACGCCCGAAAACCGTCCGAAACGCGTACCGCCGGTGCCCAATGCCCAGCTAGGAATCGCTACCTGGAATGCTTCCAGCCCTTTTACAATGTCTTTCGCATTGATACCCTGCTCGCCCAGTTGCTCTTGTAAGAAGATAAACTGGTTGTTATGCCGCGAAAACAGGCTGTCGTTGTGCTGGTCGATCTGATATTGTTCAATTTTCATCTGGATAGAATTAAAAAGACTTGGCAAGTTGGAACAACCCGCCAAGTCTGATTTAACATATTTTGATCATTAACGAAGGAATGCCGCAGGAACACCGCCGTCGACGTTGATCACGTTTCCGGTGCTCTTGTTGAGCAGGCCACTCACGAAAATATATACGCCGTTTGCAATGTCGTCCGTATGAATTTCCGCATTCAGCACGGTTCTTTTCGCGTAATAAGCCGGCAGTTCTTCTACTTTGATACCGTATGCTTTCGCACGTCCGGCTGCCCAGCCGCTTTCCCAGATCTTGCTTCCGGCGATTACCGCGTCGGGGTTCACCACGTTTACGCGGATTTTGTCCGGACCGAGTTCCGCAGCCAAAAGACGCGACATATGTTGCTGAGCAGCTTTCGCCGTTCCGTAAGCCACGTTGTTCGGGCCGGAAACGATTCCATTCTTGCTCGCGATGTTGATAATATCACCGCCCAGGCCTTGCTGACGCATAATCGCCACCGACTCCTGCGATACCAGGAACTGGCCTTTTACCAATACATCCTGCAAAATATCCCAGTCTTTGATGGTCGTATCCGCCAATGGTTTCGAGATCGACAACCCTGCGCAGTTGATCACGATATCCAAGCCACCGTATTTCAATTTGGTAGCGTGCAATGCGGCTTTGATAGCCTGGTCGTCGAGTACGTTCGCTACGGTGGTGTCGGAGAAATCCTTGCCGAATTTCGCATCGAATTCCGCTTTGGTTTCAGCCAATGCTTTTTCATCGATATCCGAAATCACCACGCAAGCACCTTCCTGCAACAGTTTCTGAGCAATTGCCTTACCGATACCACCCGAGCCGCCGGTTACGAATGCGACTTTGCGGGATACCGATTTTTCTTTCGGCATACGCTGCAATTTCGCCTCTTCCAGCAACCAGTACTCGATGTCGAATGCTTCCTGTTCAGGCAGTGAAACGTAAGAAGAGATCGCCTCGGCGCCTTTCATTACATTAATTGCATTGATATAGAACTCAGCCGCAACGCGTGCAGTCTGCTTGTCTTTCGCGAACGAGAACATACCCACGCCTGGCAACAAGATGATCACCGGGTTCGGGTCACGCACTGCCGGGCTGTTGGAATGCTTGCAACGCTCGTAATAAGCGATGTAATCCTCGCGATATGCTTCGAATTGCGGACGAATGTGATCCAGGATTTCCGCATCGGCCGCTTCCAGTTTCTCAAATGGCAGGTCGAGTACCAGCGGACGGATCTTCGTGCGCAGGAAGTGGTCGGGGCAGCTGGTACCGAGCGGGGCCAGTTTGTCCAGGTCATGACTTGCGATGAATTCCAGCACACGCTCATCATCGGTGAAGTGACCGATCATCGCCTGTTTCTCGGAAGCCAAACCGCGCAAATAAGGTGCCAGTTTGCCAGCGATAGCAGCGCGGCGTTCTTTCGGCTCGCT
Source organism: Dyadobacter sp. SG02 (assembly GCF_900109045.1). GTDB lineage: Bacteria > Bacteroidota > Bacteroidia > Cytophagales > Spirosomataceae > Dyadobacter. The sequence goes on along the minus strand of NZ_FNYL01000019.1, from coordinate 3,707 downwards.
TTCCAGGCGTGCGCCACCGAAAACAGGACGGCTCTTGCCATAGTTTTCAGCCAGGTATTCCGACGCCCTTTCGATCGTGTCGAGCGTATTGATGTAAGATTCGTAAGCGGTATCACCCCATGTGAACAATCCGTGACCGCCTAAAACGATCCCACGAATGCCGGGGTTGTCATTCAATGCCTGTTCCAGTTGCAGCCCGAGGTCGAAACCGGGACGTTGCCAGGGTACCCACGCCAGCTCGCCATTGAACAGTTCTTTGGTAATAGCCTCGCCTTCTTTCGATGCAGCGATCGCGATCAATGCATCAGGGTGCAGGTGATCGATGTGCTTGAAAGGCAGCAAACCGTGCAGCGGCGTATCGATGGACGGCGCCTTCGATTTCAGATCGTAAATGCAATGGTTGAACAGCTCCACCATTTCATCTTCGAATTCCAGTCCGCGGTAGATGTTTTTCAGGCTGTGCAGGCGGTCGACGTACAGACCGGCCAGTCCGCTTCTTGTTAAAGTACCAATATCACCACCCGATCCCTTGATCCACATTACCTCGACAGGGTTACCCGTCAACGGATCTTTTTCGATGGTTTTACAGCTCGTGTTTCCACCAGCATAGTTGGTCAGGCGAAGATCGGCACCCAACAGATTTGAACGGTACAGAAGAAGTGCAACCTGATCATCACCCAGGGAAGCGGCTTTCTCTTCATCCCATAAATAGCTTACGTACCTGTACTGGCTTACTTTAGAACTGCTCATATTTGTTTCCTGATTATTTATCATTTTTGAGGTATAAGTTCTTCTTTCCTGAAAGGATTTTAACAGATTAATACTACTCTGAACGTATGTGCAAGATTAGGAAACTTAGCAATGCACACCGTCCTGTTGTATCCTGCATGTTGAAATAAATCGAGAATTAATGTGAGATTTGGAAGTTTCGGTATAAAACAAATGGTCTGAACCATGTTTGTTACAGTTCAGACCACGAAAAAGAAAAATAACCTTACTGCGCTATCGCTTTATTAGCAATTTCTTTGCGACATCGCCGATTTTGAGGGTGTAAATGCCTTCTTTCAAATCCTTCACATCGAGTTTCCCGCCCGACAGTTTCGTGTCCGCAACCACCAACCCGCCCGTCGGCGTAAATACTGATACCGGTTCATTTTCCGCGGCGCCTTCCACCGTCAGTTCCGTCTGCGCCGGGTTGGGATAAATCTTTACAATAGCGCCGCCTCTTTTTACAGAAATGACTTTCGAGTATTCAAATTTCCCGTCATAATCCAGTTGCTTCAAGCGGTAATAACCGATTGTCAGCGGATCGAGATCGGTAAAGTGATAAAACTGATCCTCTTTCGTATCCCCGCTTCCATCCACAAAACCGATTTTTTCAAACGTCCGCGCATCGGCGCTGCGTTCGATTTCGAAGCCTTTGTTATTCGTTTCCGAGGCAGTTTTCCAGGTGAGTTTGGTTTGGTTGTTTTCGGATTTGCCTTCGAACGAGACGAGGGTAACGGGGAGCGTCATGCTATTCGTTTCACTCATCAGTGTGAGTGAGGTAACGGTCGAATTAGTTACAGTGACGTGGTAATTTCCATCCTCCGTTGCCAGAAAAGTGCTGTCACCGACTTTGGTTGCCACCAACTCCCCGAAGCGGTACCAACGATAGGTATTGTTGGCCAACGTCCCGCCTGCGTAGACCGACAGCACGCGATTCGTTTTTGAGATACCTATGTTTTGCTGAGAAATGTCGGAAGACAATCTGGAATAGTTTTCCTCCATGCCGTCAAATGTGAATTTGTTGCCCACAATCCCCAATCGGTTGCTTCTGATTTTGGAGACATCGGGAATGCGTCCGCTCAAATTATTCCCGCTTAAATTTATCTGCCAGGCTTTTGTAATTTTATTCAGGGATGCGGGTAAACTGCCCGTCAACTCGTTACCGGAGAAGTCCCAACTTTCCAGGTTTACCAGGTTACCGATCTGTTCCGGAATCTGCCCGCCATTTTTAAGACCTGTGATGCTCAATGTTTTCAGGTTTACCAGCTTATCAATGCTACCTGGAATCGGGCCGTAAAGCTCAGAACCGGAGATATCGAGGGCGGTGAGACTGGTGAGGTTGCCGAGGGATGCGGGCAGCGGGCCAGAAAAGCCACTGTTTAAAATGGACAGCTTTTTCAGTTTGGTGAGGTTACCGATGGATGCCGGAATGCTGCCTATGTTGTTTGGAGTGGTCGTGCTGGCAGAATACAGCAGAAGCGATTCGAGGTTGGTCAGATTTCCGATCGATTCCGAAACGGGGCCTGTGGGAGAGAATGTCAAATCTTTCAGGCTGGTAAGCGTCCAGAGCACATCGAACCCATCGGAATCGAATTTGCTATATTCCAGGGTCAAGGTTTCGAGGTTAACCAGATTGCCGAATTCCGCTGGTATTTTCCCTGCCAGAGGAGGCCGGTCCATAATTCCTCCCGATGTTAAACCCAGGTTCCGCAGCGCAGTGAGGTTGCCTATTTCGGCCGGGATGTAGCCAGTTATTTCGTTTCCATTTAAATTAAGATCTGTAACTCGTCCATTTTCACAGGTAACTCCATACCATCCGCAAGGGTTGTCGCCAGGCTGACTGGGCATTGGCCAGGGCTCGTCTCGTTCGGAATACCATCCCGTACCACCCATTGCATTGTAGATAGCCACCAATGCCTGACGGTCACCCTCGAGTGTCTGCCCGTGAGAATGAATGGAACAAAAAAGAAGAAGGATTGATAGAATTTGTTTCATAGAGGAACTTTACAAGAATAGCTACCTTGTAAAGTTCCCGTTTTTGCATTTAAAATCAGATTCGGTTACAAAATTTTTATACTACCTACCAATCAGCAATCTTCCGGTCCCCGCGCCAGCCCGGATCACATACAAGCCCGGTTTCAGCGCCCGCACCGACATCGGTTTTCCGTTGGCTGTCTGCGCTTTCAGAACCACTCTGCCGACCTCGTTTAGAATATGTAAATCCTGCCCCTCTTCAACGCCTGAAACGGTGACTTCATTCGTGGCAGGGTTGGGATACATTTTGAGCACTGCATTACCGCTTTTCACGGTGGTGATTTTCGAATACTCGAATTGTCCATCGTAATCCAGTTGCTTCAACCGATAATAGCCCGTCGCCAGCGGATTGAGATCGGTAAAGTGATAAAACTGATCCTCTTTTGTATCCCCGCTTCCATCTACAAAACCGATTTTCTCAAACGTCCGCGCATCGGCGCTGCGCTCGATTTCGAAGCCTTTGTTATTGGTTTCGGAAGTGGTTTTCCAGGTGAGTTTGGTTTGGTTGGATTCATGTTTCCCATCGAAGGAAACGAGCGTTACCGGCATTGCAGCAATTACTTCGTCACCACTAACTAAAGTCAATCCAGGTACCAGGCTGTTTGTCACTTCTACCCGGTAAACGCCGGTTGGGACTACAATATAGTTTCCACCGTTTGTTGTCGTTCTGAACAATGTCCCGTCTTTGTACCATTTATAAGTATTGTTCGATGCAGTGCCACCCGCATGTTCAGCATACAAAGACGCCGCCTCATCCCCACCCAACGCAATTTCTACTTCCAGTTTAAACTTCTTCTGGTTGCCGTACGCGTCCAGCCGACTGATATTGGTCTCCATGCCTGAAAAGTTGAAGGCATTGTTGTTGATCCTTACATCAGCCGAGACGGGGATTCCCAGAATGTTGG
>NZ_FNYL01000006.1 GCF_900109045.1 Dyadobacter sp. SG02 | reverse complement strand
CCATGTTCCATCCCGTTCAAGTTATTGATAAAGTCCGGGAAAGCCGGACGATCTGGTCATTCTACCTCAAACCAACTGACGGCAGACCGGTCGCGCAATACCAGCCGGGGCAGCATATTGTCCTCCGGCTGGCCGTGCCAGGCCACACCGGTCCGGTACAGCGATCCTACACCCTGTCCACAGCCCCCGGGCAGGACCATTATCGCATTACCGTCAAGCGCGAGGGCACACCCTCGCACCCCGGTCTGGCTTCTTCGTTCCTGCATGATCACGTGCAACCCGGCGATACCCTGTGGGTCAGTGAACCGGGCGGCGGATTCACATTACCCAAAGAATCCCGCCGCCCGGTTGTGTTGCTCAGCGCCGGTGTGGGCATTACGCCCATGCTTAGTATGCTGGAAACCATAGCCGAAGAGCCCGATCCGCGGCAGGTTTGGTTCATTCATGGAAGTAGGAACGCAGGCGAGCAGCCCATGGGCGCGTGGCTGCGATTGCTCGCTCGTAGGCATGCGCACATACGGGTGTCGATCCATCACAGTCAGGCTTCCGCCACAGAAATTCCGGGGAACGATTACGATGCCATTGGCCGGATAGACCTGGATTTCCTTCAACGGCATTTAACGGACCTGAATGCGGATTTTTATATTTGTGGCCCGGCCTCATTTGTAAAGAAACTTGCAGACGGCCTTAAAGCCTGGGGCATGTCCGATTCCCAGCTGTTTTGCACCTATTTTAGTGGTAATGAAGATACTGATCTGGCATTCGGGCAAAGCGCACCGATCTTCATCGAAGAAGATTTGGATACGCCAAAGATTTCACTGAAACAATCCGGCCGTTCATTTGCCTGGGCAGATGGCTATGGTAACCTGCTGAATTTGCTAGAAAAACACGACATTTATCCGCCCAGCAGTTGCAGGGAAGGGACATGCATGAGTTGCAGCACTCCTATGCTCTCCGGCGCGGTAAGCTATGATCCCGAACCATTTGGCGAGCCATTTGAAGGTGAAATCCTGCTTTGCTGCGCGCGGCCTGAAACAGATATCGAGCTTGATTTATGATAGGATGAATGAACACCGTAAATTCCTTTTTTAACTTATTTCACAATGAGAGTTTTTCATTGTGGAAAGCCCTTCGAGGCCGTTATGCATTCAATGCGACAATGCTGCTTTCAGACCTGTAAGCGGGTTCAATCCGGACTTTCCCGGAGTTAACCAGGCCCCTTCGCCGTTCTCATTCCAGGCATAGATGAGGGCGAGGCGCTCGGTGGTCATCCGGTTGGCATTTGTGCTATCCAGCGTTTGAGGCCTGTAACCGAATGCTCCACGGACTTGGCCGAAAAACCGGTAAAATAAGGCTTCTCCAAGTATTTATTCTTATCATTTGCCCACGGGCGCGGGTCCCACCCGATCGTGCTAACGGGTATGTAAGGCATGGTGGCGGATGTAGCTAGCTTGCTCCAAAGCCCGGGTTCGGCGTGGTGAAGACTGTCGATAGGAATAGCTTGCGCATTGCCTTTGAACCCTATGCTGTGATAGTTGTAACCGGTAATGACGTCGGCGCCGCAGGCTTCGGCTTTGGTTACACCTTCCGGCGATCCCGCACAGATAGCTATGGATACCCCGGCCAGTCCGGCCTCGGAGGCTTCCTTTTTAAATGTCGCAAACGCCTCCCTGACCGACTGTTCCGAGCCAAAATTCCTGACCAGCGACCCACTCTCGAAAAACACGATCAGCGGTTTCCCGCCCACGCGCAGGTACTGCGGATGCCTGAATTCGTCCAGCCACACGGCCGTCAGCGCGGTCCAGTTTTCAGGCGTGATGTCATACCCCGCGTGATTGGCAACCAGCAGGCAGTATTCCAGCCGTTTCACGTTTTTAGAGTTTTTGTAAAATGACAATGCGCGGTTATTGGGGACATCGCGGTGCTCGCCGCCCTTTTTGAAATACCAGCAAAAACTGAAAAAAGAAAGCCCGGCGTCGGCAGCGAGCGCGATCTGCTCATCGACAGTTTTCTGCTCGCTCGTCACCCAGCCCCACACGGGCTCCCGCTCGGGAAAATTCTTTTTTAGGTCCTCGGTTATATGAAAAGTCGTGCCGCTCCAACCATCGAAGTAATATGCGCCAATCTTTCCTTTTTGGGCAAAAGCTGGCGTCAGGACACAAAAATGGATCACGAGCAAGATAGCTGCCCTGTTAAATGCTTTCATTTGTAAATGGCTGATTTGAATTTGTCCTGAAAAAAATCAGACGAACCGCGTGCATAGCACGATCCGGTTCGCCTGCCTGCTTATTTCACGGGAAGTGTCCGCGCCCGGGGCTCGTTTTGTTTGATAAAATCGATTCCGGTAATGGTGAATTTGGAAGTATCTTCCTTCGTCTTGTTATAGTAAGGCGAATACATAGAGGCTGCCACGGTACCTTTCTCTATATCGAAGTCCAGGAGCCGGATATAACCTCCGCCGAAATCCTCGTTCTGATAATCCTGAAGAATTTGGTAGACCTTATTGCCTTCCTTGCCATCATCTACTTTCAAAGCCGAATGCATGACGTGGCCGCTGAGAACAAAACGGATATTGGAGTGCAGCTTTACCAGCTTGTCGAACACATCCTGGGGGCTGAAATCGCCGTAACCCGCATTGTTCTTCCCAATTTCACCTTTCGACGTCAGGTGATAATGCGTCACGACAATCACATTGTAATTGAAAAAAGCTTTGGCAACATCCCCGGCCCAGTTGATCGCGCCGAGCCTCGGGCAGAATTCCAGGGTGATCACAAGCCAGTTCGTATCGCCGACTTTGAAAGTGTAATAGGCATTATCGCTTTTCCCTTCCTCATAACGTCCGCGCTGGTTGATGAACCGGGCTGGCGGAAAGTAGGCGTTGAATTTCTGTGTTTTTCTAAGGTTCTGGTTCACATTACCCGGCGCGGCGCTTCCGCTCATAAAGCCGACAGCCTCGGTATCGTGGTTACCTAATGTGATCGCATACGGCAAACGTGCACGGTCGAATGCCTCGTAACCCTGGCTGGCCACGTCATAATGGTCATAATTGTCAAAATTAACGAGGTCGCCTACGTGCAGTACCATCGGGATGTTCAGGGAATCCCGGTGCGAAAGCACCCATTTGAAGCGACTGAAATACATATCATGCTTCGACGAAACTTCCGTTTGTGTATCCGGGAAAACGGGGATCGTAAATTTCTGGGCCCAGGCGGTAGTCGAGCACACCGTAAGGATTGCCAGTGGGAACAGTTTTCTTTTTAGATAGTTCATATTTGCCAACCAGGTTTAATATCAAATGATCAAAAGCACAGTAGAGTTACCGGCTCTACCAGCCCGGGTTCTGGGTCATACCAGGTATTCTGGTGATCTCGCTAAGTGGTAAAGGGAAAAGGAGGAACCTGTCCTGCCAGGATTGCCGGCGGATGGTTACGATCCGTTCGTTGGTCAGCGTTCCGTCCGGCCGTCGTGTCCAGGCCATTCCGCTGGTGATCTTGCCTGCCTTGTCCAGTATTTTCCATCTTTTTACGTCGTAAAAGCGGTTTTCTTCCAAAGCGAACTCCACCCGCCGTTCGCGGCGGATGCGCTCACGTAACTGGTCTTTCGTCAACCCTGCGGGCAATGGGGGCATTCCGGCCCGTTTACGCACCGTATTGATAGCCTGATAAGCATCAGCCGTTGGCCCGTTGGCTTCGTTTTCCGCCTCGGCGAGGTTCATATAAATTTCGGCTAGTCTGAAAAGCCGGTAAGTAGTCGTTCCTGCGGCCGCGGACCGTACGGCCGGATCGACAAACTTGCGCATGTAATACCCGGTCGGCGTCCGCTGCTTCACACCGGAAATCCCGTGCTTCCCTCCTTTGAAAGCCTCGATATAGGTTTGAACACCATTGATATTCCCATACAATGCCCCATTATACCAGACAGTAGCGTAAAATCGCGGGTCCCTGTTCTCATACGGCTTCTGGTCATCATATCCCGAAGCAGGGTTGATGATCGGTTTAAGGTGGTCCTCGTCGGTATAGCCGGTGATAGCGATCTCGCCGTTTTTCATTTCGTAGGTGTCTACCAACTCCTGCGAAGGACAATTTCCTGCTTTTTCGGGACCAAAATCCGGGATCATGTGCATCAGAAACAGGATATTTCCGAACCTGCGGTAAGTCTGACCAGCATAGCCCCAGTCGTTGATCTCGAAAAGGGTTTCCTTGTCGTTCGGGCTTTGGGCAAGGTCGGGTTTGGTGATAAAAAAATGCTCATAACTGTTAAAAAGCTGAAATCCGTTGCCTTCTAACGCCTGCAATGCTTCTTTTCCCGCCTTGGCTGCCGCCTGCCATTTGACCGCATCGTTGTCGGGATTCCACTGCGGGCTTGCATTAAAAAGCAAAGCCTGCGATTTGACCGCGTAAGCGACAGCCTTCGTCATCCGCCCGCGCTCGGCTTCCGAAGTAACCCTGTACGGCAGGTTAGCATCTGCAATCGCTTCGTCGCAGTCTTTCACGATGAAATTAACGCATTCCTGAAAAGTATTTCTTTTAATGTCCGAGAAGTCCTCCTGCTGGGTAATGTCCTTATCGATGATCGGCATAGGCCCATAGTTTTTCAGCAGATCCAGGTAATAGTGCGCGCGGAGCACTTTCCCTTCCGCAATCAGCCGACCCCGATAGCCTGCTTCCGGCACATTCTCGTCGCTGATATGTTCCAGGAACACATTGGCCCTGCGAATGCCTACCCACGCCCTTTCGTACCAGTTGCGGTCGTTGTAGGAAAGCGTGGTACTGCCCTCGTTGTCGAGCGGATTGGAGGCTGCGCTGATATTTCCGGTGATATATTTGGCCACGGGAAAATTCTGCTCGGGATAGTTGCTTTCGTGAGAGTCGTCGCCGAAAGCCGACAGGAAAGTATAGTAGTGATAATTGCAACCGTATTTGCGCAGCCTTTCATACACGGTATTCAGGTACGCCTCGGTAAGCTCCTGGGTTTTGAATGCATCTTCCAGGGTGATCCGGCCGTCCGGCGTAATGTCCAGCGGATCTTTGCCACAGGAAGCAGCCGTGAGCACGCAGGCCAGCAGCATGAATATTTTCAGGTATTTCATGGGTATACTAGGGTAATGAATTAAAAATTGATATTGACACCTGCATTGAGCACCCGGTACACGGGGAAGGAAGTCAGGCTGCCCAACTCGGGGTCCCAGTCTTTCTGTACCATCTTATCCCAGGTGAAGATATTAAGCCCGTTAACATACAACCTCATCCGCTTCACACCTACGCGGGAGGTCAGCGACGCCGGCAGACGGTACCCCAGTTCCAGGTTTTTCAAACGGATGAAAGATTTGTTCTCATTGAAGTACGTATTGGCCGACGTCGTGCTCGACGATGCGCTCAGGCTCAACGCGGGGTACAGGATCTCTTCGCCAGAGGCGACCCGTTCCGGCGTCCAGGCGTGCTGATGCCTTTCCCGGAAATCGTTCACTTCCGAAGACAATACCTGCCCGCTCACCTTGAATGCGCCCTGGAAGAGAAACGACAGGTCGAAATTTTTGAAAGTGATATTCGCCGCGGCGCCCCAGCTGTATTTGGGCATACTTGATTCGCCGATCGGCATCATATCCCTTTCATTGATAACCTTGTCGTTATTGAGGTCGGCAAATTTAAGGTCGCCGGGTCTCGGGGCCCGGCCCTGGTAAGTCACCCCGTAAGCGTCGATCTCCTCCTGACTGTTGAAAAACCCTAGCGATTTGTAACCAAACTGCTGACCGATCTGGTAGCCGGTAGTCCGGTAGCGGTAAGCGAAATCTTCGCCCAGCTTCACTTCATCATTAAAAAGAACCTTGTTGGCCGCATAATTCAAATTCCATTTGGTAACCACCGAAAAATCCTTGCTGAATACCTTGTTATAATTCAGGTCGAGCTCGAAGCCTTTGTTTTCGATAACACCGATATTGGCAGGCGCAAGTGAGGAGGAGGGCACGCCGATGATCATCGGGATGGTTCCGCGAAAAATCAGGACGTTGCTGCGTTTTTCATGAAACACGTCGGCAGTAAGGGTCAGGGAGCTCAACAAACCAATTTCAAGACCGACATTCGCCTTCCTGGCAACCTCCCATTGGACGTTAGGATTCCCGAAAAACGATTCCAGAATGCCCGAACCGCGTCCCAGCGTGGCCGAATAACTGCCCGATTGCCGACTGATCTCATCCAGGTACAGGAACCGCCGGCTACCCAGCTGATCGCCACCGACCGATCCGTATGATCCCCTGATCCTCAGCATCGTAATGGTATGTAATGCATTGCTGAAAAAAGGCTCGTTGTGAATGTTCCAGCCAGCCGAATAGGAAGGAAAGAAGCCGTAACGCCGCCCTTTCGCAAATTGCTCGGAGCCGTTGTAACCTGCATTGAACTCGACGGTATATTTGTTGGCATACGAGTAGGTCAGGCGGCTGGCCAGTCCCCTGACATTAAAGGGCAATGCATCTCCCGGCTTGATAAGTGATTGCTGTTGAGCCAGCACGAGGCCCGTGAAAGTATGTTTCTGATTGAAGGTGCGGTTGTAATTGGCCTGGAACTGGGTATTGTAAAACGACTGGAACGTCGCGGACGTGCTGGTACTGAGCGGCGTATTATCAAAATCGGTACGTGTTCGCTGGTAGTAGACAGAATCCCGGCCATCAGGCGTCTTCGTGTTGGGGTCGATGAGCTGCACCCAGAACTGGAATTGCTTGGCCGCGTTCAGGCTGTGTACGGTCCGTGTATCGAACGATAGCATAAACTTGGCCGACAAGCCTTCCGTCAATGCACTGAAATCCTTTTCCAGGCCCGTTATTGTTGGGGTATACCTCCGGGTAATCCTGCAACCGGTAACGCTCCAGTGCGTAGTCGGAATAGGGCGGGAAATTATTGGCCCCGGGGTTGGGAAAATCGTTATGCCAGGCTTCGTTTTTAAGCTTCGCCCATTCATAGGAGTCCACGCGCGAGGGGCGCCTGGTGAAGTCCTGCACCCCTCTTTCGATGGACAGTGCAATGGTCGGCGTCGTCTCCACCCCTCTTTTGGTCGTAACCAGGATCACTCCGTTCGCACCACGTACCCCGAACAGGGCCGTTGAGGAAGCGTCTTTGAGAATCGAAATGGATTCAACCTCATTGGGGTCAATCGACGTCAGTTCCCTTTCTACGCCGTCCACCAGGATAATAGGGCTTGAACCATTCAATGTACCGCGGCCTCGCATGAAAAGCAGCGTCGCGTCGCGTCCGGGCTCGCCGGATGTTTGCTGAGCAAAAAGACCAGGCAAACGGCCTGCCAGCGTCACGGCCAGGTTCGCAGCCGGGCTTTGTTTGATTTCCTTCGTATTGATTGTCGCCACAGCCCCGGTCATGGTCGCCTTTTTCTGGGTACCGTAAGCTACCACCACCATTTCGTCGAGCGTCCGGGTATCTGCCGAAAGCACGACATCGATGCGCGTCTGGTTACCAATGGCTATTTCCTGGCTGATATAGCCGACATAACTGAATATCAGCGGTTCACCGCTATCAGCTACGCCAAGTTCAAAATTACCTTCGGCGTCCGTCACCGTCCCACGCTGGGTACCCTTGATGAGAATGCTCACGCCGGGCAGCGCCTCCCCTTTATCATCCTGGACTTTGCCCTGTACCTTTCTTTCCAGGCGAAGCTCATTGTCCTCTTCCGCCCTGGTCTCCTGCTCGTGCCCATTTTCCGTGTGCGTGAGTACGATCAGCTTGCCCACCAGCTTGTAGCCGACATCCAGGGGCGAAAGCAGCCCGTCCAGAACGTCGGACAGCTTATCGTTACGGTAATCGACCGTAACGGCAGGAGCCGCATTGAAAAGCGCGGTGCGATACGTGAATTTCACGTCGGTCTGCTCCTCGATCCGGGTCAGTACCTCCGCAATGCTCCTGTTCTCCATTTTCAGGTTGATCTTCCGGTTAAGAAGCTCCTGTGCCCAGGTGTCGTGCGCAAGTGAAACGCCTGTAAATAAAATAGCGATGAATACCTGTATCAGTGATACTTTCATGAGCATGCACAGGATTTTTTGGAAATCTGATTGTTTCTTCATTGATTTGAAAGGTTCTTGTTTTGAGCAAAAGCAATAACTTTCCCTCCATCCGTCACAACCGGATGTCGTTATACGTAACAAATGAGGGGTATTCTCGGGACTGGGACGACGCAACCGTTCCGGTCTTTTTTGGGTGCGGATCTGTATCAGATTTTAGTCATAGGCGGCTGGCGGGATAGTGAAAAGGGTTATGAACATTTTTTTCCATTAATGATAATATGCGCGTCGACTACCTTGTAACTGGCCCCGATCGCCTCGCATAGTACGGTCAGTTTATCGAATAGAGACGCTCCGCTCCCGAGCGAGCTGGTAAGCCGGCAGCCTTTCAGCAACTCATTGTCATAAATAATTTCGATCCCGTAGGCTTTTTGAAGTTCCGCGAATATCTCCGTAACGGGCTTATCCACGAATTGCACCTGCCCGAATTCCGTTTCCGGCACAAGTGGCGCCGGTTCGGGGACCAGCGACCGGGTCAGTTTCTCGGTATTTACCTGGTATGCGGCCTGCTCGTTGGGCCTCAGCACAATCCCTTCGGTCTCGGGATCGCGGGAGGATGCCTTCCTGTCGGCGAAAACAGCGACCTTGCCGGTCTTTACCATCACCGTTACTTTTTGATCGCCTTTATCGGCCTTCACACTAAAACTTGTCCCTAAAACCTTTGTGATCAAACCATTGGCATACACCATAAACGGCCTTTCCGCATTGTGTGTAACTTCAAAAAATGCTTCTCCAGATAAGTAAACCTCCCTCGTCGACCGGTTAAAAACAGGATCGTAACGCAGCCTGCCTCCGGCGTGCAGGGTAACGCGGCTCTCGTCGGGCAGGCGGACCAGCATCGGTTTCCCCGTATTATTCCCGATTTCTTTCATCTGCTCCCCGGCCAATATGGTTTCGAAAAAATCCGCTTTCCCCGTTTGTAACGCCTTCTGTCGGGTGGTAACGTTCCATAAACCCAGGACCGACAGCAGCAGTACCGCCGCCGCGACAGCACCGGTCAGCCACCGTCTGTTCCAAAGCGGCATAACCTTTGGCCCCATCGAACTTTCCAGCCTCGTCCATATTTCTGCCGTAGCCTCGTTACCCGGCTCGTCGTCCAATGCGTTTTTCAGGTTCAGCACCTGTTGTTTCGCCTGGTTGAGCTGATTTCTTTTGTATGGAAAGTTCCCCAGAAAATCGGTCCAGAACAGATCGTCGGCCTGCTCGGGGTTCAGCACCCATTTGATAAATCCATCATCCCGGACAAAGTCCTCAGCACCGTAATCGGCGTATTTTTCAAACATATTCAATAGTTATCTGATCGGTAAATGGAAACACAAAGACAGTGTACTCACTCCGGCAATTATTTTTTTATACGAGTGAGCTGAAAAGCAGCAGAAGCAGCCACTCGGCCATTTCGATCAGGCTGCGCAGCTGGGAAATCGAACGGTGCAACAGGTTACGCACCGACTGCCCGTTGATCGCCAAGATCGAGGCGATTTCCTCGGTGCTGAAATTGTGAAAGTAGCGTAACTGCAATGCTTCCTGCTGCCGTTGCGGCAATCTGGCGATGGCCGATTTTAGCCGAAGGATTTGGAAAGCCTCCTTTTCCTGGTCGACGATGAGCTCTTCGGCCGGCAATTCGGCGAAAACACCGTCCATGAGTGTTTCGATGTCGGCATCGGGGATTTCGGGCGCTATGGCCCTATTTTCGAGCATCCTGTTACGCAGCGAGCGAAAAAGGTAGAAGCGGATCGAGTCTGTATCGGAAAGCCTGCCGCGCCGGAGCCAGATATGCAGGAATAAATCATGAATGCTGTCCTTGACCAGCTGCCTGTTGCCTGAAATCTTGCTGCCATAGCGGAGCAGACTGCTTGCATGGGTCTCATAGATCCGGCTGAACGCTTCCCTATCTCCGTTTTTGAAGGCCGTCCATAATTCACGATCATCGGTGGGCGAATGCACTGGCAAAATTTTTATTCCATTGCAAACTTACAACCCCTCCCGAAACTAATTAAGCTTTGACTATTAAGCGATTGTTATCATCCATTTGCGCAAGATAAAGGGCGCCGCTTTGATGATTTCGCATTGATTGCTATCCGTTCAGCTCGAAATAGGTGGTTAGCTGGATTACATTGTCCACACCCAGTTTTTCAAAAATCTTGGCCTTATAAATACTGACAGACGATGGCGAAAGGTTTAACTGCTCGCTGATAGATTTGGCCGGCACGCCCTTTACCAGGAGCAGCGCGACTTCCAATTCTCTTCCCGAAAGCTTGTCCGAAACGGATTCTTCCGGCCCCTTTGCATTGAACAACTGGCGGAATGCATTTTGCATCACCTCCGCACTGGCATAAGTCTGCCCGCTTAACACCTTGTCTACGGCGTTCTTAAATTCCTCATTGATAGCCGTTTTGGAAATGTAACCATTGGCGCCGGCTTTCAGGAACGGCAATGCATAAAGCTGCTCGTCGTAGCTCGAACAGACCAGGATGGGTATTTCCGGCTGTCTTAACCTGACCGAATGCACCATCCCTACTTTGTCGCCGCCCGGAAGGTTGATGTCCATGATCAGAAGGTCAAACTTTTGCTTTTCGAGCATCGCGATTGTTTTCCGAAAATCTGCGGTACTGGTAATGACCGCGTCGGGCTTATGATCCATCAACAGAAATTGAATACCCGCTAACACCAGCGGGTGGTCCTCAGCGATGATAATCTGGATGCTCATTGTAGTGGGGTCTGAAAAACGTGCAGGGATTGCCTGGCATTAATATATAAAATATTCATAGTACTACTTCGACATGTCACTAAATTTATCAAATAAACTATTAAACTTCTTCAATTCTCTATTCAATTTCTTGTAATGTCAGGATCGTATAAACGAAATACATTTGTTCCATGCCGGATCAATGATATATACTATTGATTCGGACATGTAGACCATGCGAAGGGACTGCAAAAGATTTCATGACGTTGAGTAAGGCAATCATCTCCCGGCTTCGCCGGGAGATATGATTTGAGCCGAAACCTTCCAGATCAAAAACTTCCGAAAAATTATGAACGTAGTACTTATAGACAAGCATCCGGTGTTTCGGACAGGCATCCGCCTGATGCTCGAAAGTCAGCTCAAGAACATCAATACCCTCGAAACCGGATCGATGCATGGCCTTACTACGGCGAACAACCTGGGTGATATCGACATTGTAATCATCGGACTGTCGGAAGAACAGCCCGAAATAGACAAGGTGGTGCTCAAACGGGCGATGAAAAAAAATCCGCTTGCATCATTCATCGTGTATGCTGCGAAACCACGCCTTGAATCGGTGAGATTGCTGATGCGCATGGGCGTAAAAGGGTATCTCAATAAAAATGGCAGCCCCGAAGAGCTGACGATGTGCATGAATGCGGTTGTAGCCGGGCAGCCCTTCTTTTACCATCAGGCCTAGCGGCCAGCATTTACATAAACACGCTGTAAACTTATCCTATATGAACGTAGCACTCGTTGATGAGCACCCGGTGTTTCGGACCGGCGTCCGCGCCTTGCTCAAAAGCCAGTTCGACAACATCGCTACCCTGGAAATCGGGTCCATGCAAGACCTGGAAAAGGTTACACAGCTGGAAATTTTCGACATCATTATCATTGGCCAGTCTGAGGAACATCCCGAAATAGACTATCCCGTTCTGAAAAGGCTTATGAAAAAAAATCCCCTTACCTCGTTCATCGTCTACGCCAGCGCGCCCGACCAAAAGCTGGCACGCTCACTGGTTCGCACGGGCGTGAAGGGCATACTAACCAAACACGCCTGCCCGACCGAACTTGTCACTTGTATACGTTCGGTGCTCTCACATAATCCCTACCTAAGCCCTCAGATGCTTGCTAATCTTAAAATTAAGGAAGCAAACGCTGGTCACTAATACGATCCGACACAGGCCGAAGCCGGATATTTTAAAACCAAATAATATTCTATGAAAACAAATCTACGCTTTTCAATACCCCTATTGGTAGTGGTATTTATATGTTCCTTTGGATTTACCATTCCAATGCGTTCGATGCTGACCAAGCTTGCCAAGCCTGGACAAGCAGCTGTCGGACCAGCCAGAACAGCCATGGACGCCTGTGACCCGCTTGACCCGGGATTTGTCGATACGGATACAGATGGCATCGGAAATGCCTGTGATCTGGATGATGATAATGACGGGATTCTGGATACAGATGAATGCGTTTCCTCAACTTTCTTTTGGTCAAGCGCGCCGGTGGTTGCCGGTAATACGGCAACAGGGACGATCAACGGCATTGGGTATACCTATACGTCATCGCAGCTGGTGGAAACAACGACCACTATGTTCGGCCATGTGACAATTCCAGCCTCATATGGTGTTCCGAATCTAAATCCGACGATTAAGAATACCCTGGCAACCAGCAACACACTGGCATTCGCTAGTCCCATGACCAATCCAATTCTGGTGTTCACTTCTATCGGGCGGGCGGGATTTCCGGTTGGCGTTACGTTTGGTGCGCCCGTTGATGTACTTTGGTCGCAAGCAGTGGTACAAAATACGCCCACGAGCATTACCGGGGCAGAAGGCTACGCGATTGTGAGAATGACCGGCACATTTAGCAGCATCAGTTTCAATTACACCGCAGCTGAAAACTGGGTAAACTTTGCTTTCGGAGCCGATGTACCGGTCGCTTGTGATTTTGATGGGGACGGACTTGCCGATCAGCTGGATTTGGACAGCGACAACGACGGCTGCAAGGACGTAGTGGAGGCCGGAGGCGCAGATTCCGACGGCGACGGTATCCTAGGTACAGGCATTCCGGCCGTAGATGCGACCGGCAAAGTAACGGGCCAAGGCGGTTATGCGGGAAATTCTCCAAATAATCAGTCTGCAACGCAATTGGTGGTTAACACCCCACCCGGGAACCAGTCTGTCCTGAGTGGTACCAATACGAGCTTTACAGTTGCGGCAACAGCGACAAGCACCACCGCCTATACCGGTTCTACACCAAACTACGCTGATCCCGCAGCCACCAATGTCTCCGGCACGATCAGCTACCAATGGCAGGAGGACACCGAGTCCGGTTTCGCCAATATCACCGATGGCGGCATTTATAGCGGGGCTACTACTGCCACGCTGACGCTCACGGGACTGCCAATGGCTAAAAATGGTGCCAACTACCGGGTGCTGATGACACATCCCAACAATGTGTGCATTGCCGAGCAGCGCACGGCGGCTTTGACGGTCATCAGTGATAATGATAGCGATGGTGTAGCGGATACCGATGATGTGGATGATGATAATGACGGCATATTGGATGCCGTGGAATGTAATGCCGCTTCGAATGGCTTTTTTGAATCTCCTAATATACAAGGTTATTCAGGTCCGTTAGCTTCCGCAGCCGGAGCTGACGGTGAGACTGATTGGGTGTCCGGTTTCACCTCTGTAAATGGTTGGGCAGTTCTAAGTGGTACTATAGATATATCAAGAGATTTCAATAGTGCTTCATCGGGAGCGCAATCCATTGATTTATATGGCCAATCACATGGAACAATACAGCAGGTTTTCAATGTTGGGTCTGCTGGAACTGCCTATAAATTCAGTATTGATTATTCCAGCTTCGATGTTAATGCAAGAGCAACGGTGCGCGTTGATGGTATACTAAACACGACCTTGGCCAACCCTACGCCTCCGGTGGCCCTGGGTAATGGAGCAGGCCATCCATCCTATACGTTTGGTTGGCATGTTTATACTTTTTCCGGAATTTCAACTGGTAGTACTGTTACAATAACCTTTACCAGTACTGTCGTTGGGAGTTTCGGGACGGGCATATCCATCGACAATTTTAATTTTGAATTTTGCGGTGACACCGATGGCGACGGAACCCAAAATTACCTGGATCTGGACAGCGATAACGACGGGTGCTTCGATGTTGTAGAAGCGGGTGGATTGGATGGTGACGGCGATGGGACCCTGGGAACAGGTGCACCAACCGTAGACGCAAGTGGCAAGGTCGTAGGTCAGGGTGGCTATACAGGCAATGATGAAAATGCGTACGTAGCAACACAGCTGGTGGTTAACACCCCTCCCGGAAATCAGTCTGCTCAAAGCGGCGACAATGTGAATTTCACCGTTGCGGCAACAGCGACAAGCACCACTGCCTACACCGGTTCCACGCCTAATTATGCTGATCCGAGCACTACCAATGTTTCCGGCGCGATCAGCTACCAATGGCAGGAGGACACCGGGTCGGGTTTTACCAACATCACCAATGGCGGTATTTACAGCGGAGCTACTACTGCCACGCTCGCGCTCACGGGAGTGCCCCTGGCTAAAAATGGTGCCAACTACCGGGTATTAATGACACATCCCAACAATGCATGCATTGCCGAGCAGCGCACGGCCACTTTGACCGTCTCAGGCTGTATGATGGATATTGGCGGGGTTGTTTACAATGATGCCACAGGGATCACTGACGGCCTGGGCGGGACTGCTGCGGATGGTTCATCAATGGGCTTGTACGTGACTTTGGTATCGGGGCTCAATCAGCGTGTGACGGCCGTGAGCGCATCGGGAACCTTCCTGTTTACCAGTGTTCCCTCAGGCGCCCACAAGCTGGTATTGGGCACCAGTCCAACCGGCTCCACGGTTTCGCAGATCCCGGATGGCTATTTTATCCTCGGTGAAGGAGGCGGAGTAGTGTCCGGAAGCGCAGAACCGGACGGTACCGCCGATGGCATGATAAGCTTTACCGCCGATTGTAGCGGAAGCGTGCAGGACAATGTCCGTATAGCCGCGGACGTCAGCTACCTGAACAACAACTTTGTCATTTCAACCGAAGACCCGCTACCGGTTACGCTTGTCTCGTTTGGTGTTTCGACTCAGGAGGAGCATGTAAGGCTGAGTTGGGCGACTTCATCCGAGGTCAAAAGTGATCAGTTCGAAATCCAGCGTAGTGCTGACGGAAAGAAATGGTCGGCGCTCGGAACAGTAAAAGCGAAGGGCGAAAGTTCGACGAGGAAAGAATACACCTATCTGGACGAACAACCGAAAGCGGGTGATAACTTCTATCGGCTTAAAATGATCGACCAGGATCAGACATTCGCGTACAGCAGCATCAAAAACATCAAAATGGATGGTGGCGCCCATGTGGTCGTTTATCCAAACCCGGCGGAAAATGACCTGACGGTAAGGATAAGCGACTGGAATCGCGTTAGATCCGTTACCGGCATCGACATCAATGGTAACAAGCTGTATGAGCACGGGCGGCCAAAATCGGAAGTAATTAACATCCAGAAGTTAGGAAAGGGTGTACGTGTGTTGAAGGTCCTTTACGAGGACGGTTCGGCCAAAGCGATTAAAATTGTTCGGCAATAGCGTGTAAAATGTAGCCACTCCAAGCTAAATGCCGTTCATGAGGTCGGGACGATTTAGCTTGGAGCAATTAGTTTATTTGTCTGGTCACAATAAGACCTGCTCAATTGTATGCCAAGGGTCTGACATTTTCCCTCTCATGCATACGGTTGAGGTAGAGTTTCCGGGACGTAGGTGAACGATTAGGGCATTCACATTCATAAACTTACAGGATTGCAGTAAGGCTATTCAGCGTAATTCAGTTGCGTATATCGGGGAGCGCCATTACAAAAATTGAATTGTCGAGCTAAAAACTTCAAGGTCAACAATTTTAATTTAATGCCGGGCCAAAGTTATATTTTGCATGTTTTTCTCTATTATTGCCAGGTATAAGCCTCAGAAATTCAGACTATTATTTCTGAGCCCTGTCCGCTAGAGGTGGATACGTAAAGCAAAGCTCGACCCGGCCATTATGAACAAAAATCTGAAAGATTCCTGTATCCCGACTGCTGTTTTCTCGTCTCCAATACCTAGGTGCGAGCCATGAGAAGTGCCCTCTTCCAGATCGTTCTGATATGTTTATGCGGTTTCCTGACCTGCCCCGCGAGAAGCCAGGAACATGCTCCGCAGGAATATTGGTTGCAGCATTTTACCGATGACAACGGTCTGCCTCAAAATAGCGTCAAAGCCATCGCCCAAGACAAAAACGGGTTTATATGGTTGACTACCGAGGATGGTCTGGTTCGATTCGACGGCCATCGCTTTATCACGTTTGACAGATCTGTAATCCCTGTTTTGACAAACCGCATCCGCGGGTTCGTTCCCTCCATCGCCGGCGGGCAAGCGCGACATGAGTTTTATGCATTATCTGAAAGGAACGAGTACATTGGTGTGCTCGCAAACGGTCTGGCGTCTGTGGATACGACCTTTTACGAGGACTATCTAAATCGCAACCCGCGCGCGCGTGGCGACAACGGGCCCAACACCATGCTCGCAAGCATTCCTGTTCCGCCCCTTCCCAATCCGTTTGCGAAACATTACTTCGTGGCCGCAGACAACCAAACGCATTATATCTGGGAAGAGGACCGGGTAGTATGTTTTCAATTTGGCAAACCTGTTTTTACCATCAATAAGTCCTTCCGTAACTTTATTTTGATAGGCAAAAAGCCATACGGAGTGGATAGCAGTGGAAATTTCAAAGCGATAGGCAAGATTTCCAGAGATGCTGACATCACCGGGGACATTACTTTGAACCCGCATTACCATACCAAAACAAACCGCCCCCGGCTGTTCTGGAATAATATCTCGCGACAGGCATTTCTATACCTGAATAACTGCCTTTATCTTCTCAATCCGACAGGTAACGGAAACCTCGATACCAAGATGATTTTAAGCGATTTCGATTTCGACAACCTTTATATAGCCGCGATATATTTTGACGAACAGAGCCGTTTCCTTTTTCTCGGAAGTACGACAAAAGGATTGTTTTTGCTAAAAAGGAAGAATTTTCAAACACACAAATTGCCTTCCGATAACGCCGATAATGTCTATTACGCACAGTTACCGGTGCGAGGCAGAGCGGTGCTGACGGCACAAGGGTACATCTTCAGCCCGGATGGCACGGATGTTACCGCAAAAAAGGTCTCCTCTTTCATGGAGAAGTTTGGATATAAATTCGCCATGGCTCAGAACTGGGATAGCACCTTCTGGTTTGGTATCGGTTCGAATTTGTACAAACTCGATCAGACCGGACAAAAAATCCTCGCTTATGTAAAAATGCCCGATTCGGCGAGTTCACTCTACGTCGACCCAACAGGCAGATTGTGGATAGGCTGTGACAGCAACGCCTTATATATTCTTGACGAGTCCAAGGGAAAATATACGCCGCGACGGAAGTTCACGCTGGCTTCCAAAGGGGTCATGATCATAGACAGGGAAAATGCCGACACCTTATTACTGGGCATGTCGACGGGCCTCTACCGGCTTAACACCCGCACGGGTATTTCCCGGCTCGTCACATCACTTGATAATGCGACGATCCGCAGCTTCTACACTACCCCGGAAGGCACCTGGATCACGACATACGGTAGCGGATTTTACCTGCTTAATCAAAACAAACTCGTTCGGTTCCCACTGGACAAAGACCGTTTTTTGGCGACCTCCCATTGCATCGTTGAGGACAGGAATGGTTTTTTCTGGATTACGACCAACCGGGGCCTTTTTCAGGTTGCTAAAAAGAGACTGCTGGATTACGCTGTTGACAACCGGAAGCCGGTATTTTACTTATACTACGATAAGCAAGGCGGCTTCGAAACCAATGAGTTCAATGGTGGCTGCCAACCTTGCGCTTTGGCGTTGGCTGACGGCACGGTTTCTCTTCCGTCCATGGACGGGCTCGTATGGTTCAAGCCGGAAACAAATTCCCCCGAACTTCCGGACAAAGGCATTTTCATCAATGCAATCAGGGAAGACGACAGGGAGCTCGTTGTGCAAGAAAAGCTAAAAATATCCCGCGACTTCGAACAATTGCGTTTCACGATTGCAACGCCCTACATGGGAAATAGCCGGAACATTCAAATGCAATATTCGCTATCCGGGGAAGGAAGAGCCGAGAAATGGACGCCGGTCAATGCGGATTTGATCATTCCGATATCGAAAGTTCCTTATGGTGATTATGTGCTGACAATACGCAAGGTAAGCGGGTTCAAGGCCAACGACTACATCTACAAGACCGTGCGCTTCCATATTCCGCCTGCCTGGTATGAAACCTGGTGGTTTAAGGTGCTGATGGTTTTGGCGATGGCTGGGTTATTTTTTGTTTCTGTGCGGTTAAGAAGTGCCCGCCTGGTCAAAAAAGAACGGGAAGCCAACATGATACGCCACTACCGGGTGCTCAGCCAGATCATCGCAGCTGTTAACCATGACATTCAGACGCCATTACACTATATCGGATTTTCACTCAAACAATTCAATACGTTTGTGCACAAGCATGTCGCCACCGATCCGCTCATTGTGCGCATGAGCGACGAAACGCTCAGCACCTCCCAAAGACTGAACACACTTACCAAAAACATTTTGGATTATATCAAATTGCAAAGCAGGTCCCCGTCCGAGCGCTTGCATTTGGCAGACGTTAATACTTATCAGCTCGTCTCGACGGTCTCCGAGCTGTTTGCAGGGATTGCAATTCACAGGGAAGTAACAATCACGAACACGGGCGATCAAACGCTTACCGTATTCAGTGATCCTAATCTGCTTTCTATTATCATCCACAACCTGATTGATAATGCATTGAAGATGAGCCAATCCCAGATTAAGATATCCTCTCATACGGCTGGCGGACTAAAACGGATAACCATTGAAGACGACGGCGGCGGAATGCCGCAGAATATGCTACACTGGCTGAATAAAAATTACAAATCATACGAAGATTGGCTGCATGCCTCGCAAAACCCCGACCAGAAAGGAATTGGCCTCGTTATTGTGAAAGATTTATGCGTGCTGCTTGGAATAGAAATCTCTGTATCCTTGCCGACTGAAAAGAATACAGCGGTTGTATTGACATTTACAATTGAAAAATGAGGTTGTTAACGTGTTTACTTGTCTTTGCCAATGGCATTTCCGCCCATTTACCAGATACGCGGACTATTTTTAGTTATCGCAGCGCTTCTTTTTCCAGGCGTGAATGCAATTGCCCAGCATATATCGAAGTTTTCCGTAAGGCATTTCACCGCCCTTGGTTGCCATGAGATGGTTGGTTGCTGATATGGTAAACCACAGGATAATAAAAGACAAACGGTTATAGAAAATTTCTATATAAAACCTCATTTTAATATTACCAAAACAGTCATAAGGTAAGCTCAGAAAGATATTCCGCAGTAATAGAACGGCCCATGCTGTGTAATAAATCCGGCAAACCTTTCGACCGTCGGATGTTCGTTTTTGAACAGTGTTCCGCTCAAAAACGAACGCCCTTACGACACCTCCCGCTTTAAAAACTTCAATTATAGCGAATCAAAGTATGTTTTAATCTCTGGCCTGCCATTTGCTATGCAAAGTGAAAGGATATAAATCTGACCTGATCCGAGCGCATATGAAAGGTACCCAATTGGGCGAATTTGAAGAAGTCGTGTTGCTGACCGTAGCCCTGCTCTACGATAATGCTTACAGCGTGGGGGTTCTGGAAGCGCTCGACGAACACTTGGGACGCCCCATGAGCCTGGGTGTCGTGCACAGGACACTGCAACGCCTGGAAGGGAAGAAACTGGTGGTTTCCAGGTTCGGGGAAGCATCTGCGGAGCGGGGCGGGCGGAGCAAGCGCTTGTTTACAGTCACCTATGAAGGCGAGCTGGCCCTGCGTGAGGCAAGGCGCATCCGTAACAGGCTTTGGGATGGCATTTCAGAAACAGCATTCGGACAATGATATGAAACCCAAAACCTTCCAACCGCCACGCTGGGCCGAACGGCTCATCGAGCGCATTGCCGCAAGCCATTTGCGTGAGGAGATTCTGGGTGATCTTTATGAATTGTTTCAAAAACGAAACAGGCGATTTGGTCTTCCCGCCGCGCAACTGTTATACGTGCTGGACATTATTCTGCTGATACATCCCAGGCTCTGGCGACGTGCGCCCGAGATGGCGCGGCCAAGCCTCTACCCCGCTGATTCTACTACACCCAATCCCATAGCCATGCTTAGTAACTACATCAAAGTCGCATTCAGAAAACTGAACCGTCACAAATCCTACGCGGCCATCAACACCGTGAGCCTCAGCTTGGGCATTGCATGTGCTGTGCTTATTTTTTCTTTGGTAAAATACCACCTGAGCTTCGAGGATTTTCACGCCGGCAAAGACCGGATCTTCCGAATTTACACCGAACTGCATGGTCAAAAGATCCGCTACAACACCGGTGTTCCGAATCCGATGGGCCAGGCATTCCGCTCCGAATATTCGGTTGCAGAAACAGTCGGCCGCATCGCATTTTTGCCCAAACGGGTGGTATCCCTGACGTCCAATAACCGATTTGAGGAAGATATTGCATTCGCTGATCCGGAGTTCTTCACTATTTTCAATTTTCCGCTCATCGAAGGCAGCGCAACTCATGCCTTGCAGGGCCAAAACGCAGCGCTGATTACGGAGCAACTTGCCAGAAAATACTTTGGAAACTCAGATGCCATTGGCCAGACACTCCGGATCGATGACTCGCTAATGGTGCAGGTGACCGGCGTGCTTGCCGACCTGCCTGCCAATACCGACTTCCGTTCACAGATATTTGTGCCATTCGGCAATCTACAACGCCACAGCCCCTGGATGGTCGAAAAAGATTGGTGGATGAGTGTGAATAAGGAAATGCAATGCTTCGTGCGACTTAAACCAGGCATTTCGGCGGCGGCGGTCAACCTCACCGTCCTGCCCGCCATTTCCAATACGCATTATGACAAGGAGGCTTCGAAATACTTCCGTTTCAAACTTCAACCGCTGGCCGATGTGCATTTCAATATGGAATTGCGCGGCAAAACGGATAAGAAAAACCTGTACACTTTTGCCTGGATCGGCTTCTTTCTGGTGCTAACCGCTTGTGTCAACTTTGTGAACCTCGCTACGGCGCAGGCAGTCGCCCGGTCGCGGGAAATTGGTGTGCGTAAGGCGCTGGGAAGTCAACGCGGCGCATTGTTCTGGCAATTCATGACCGAAACGGCGGTTATCGCAACCGGGGCGCTAATGGTCGCGGTCGCCCTGGCATACCTTGCGGTCCCGGTAGTAAATCAGCTTTTTGAAATCCATCTGTCTGTTAACCCAATGAAGGATAGCTACCTGCTTGCATTCCTGGGCACTTTGCTGGTTGTCGTAATATGCTGCTCCGGCGCGTATCCCGGCCTGATCCTTGCCCGGTTCCAACCGGTGGTGGCTTTAAAAGGTAAGCTCACACAAAATTCGCCCGGCGGGTTTTCGCTCCGCAAGGTGCTGGTAGTCGGCCAGTTTGCGATCTCGCAACTGCTAATTATCGGGACGTTGGTGATGGCCAACCAACTTCGCTATTCGCAACAGGCCAATATGGGTTTTGAGAAAAATGCGATCGTTATCGTGCCGGTGCCCGATAATCAAAAGTCTAAAATCAGCTCATTGAAAAGCGAATTGAACAGGCTTCCCGGATTGGAAAAAGTCACATTTTTTGACACGCCACCGGCATCCGAGGCGATTGGCAGCAGCAATATCCAGTTCGATACCCGCCCGGAACAAGAGCAGTTTACGATCGCCATCAAGGCCACTGACGATCAGTATGTGCCGATGTTTGGAATATCCTTGCTGGCCGGCCGGAACCTGAATCCGTCCGATACGGTCCGAGAATATCTACTCAACGAAACGGCCATTACGGCGTTGGGATTGAAAACGATGCATGACGCTATCGGCAAAACTGCAACGATCAACGGCTGGCGGGGAACGGTTGTTGGAGTAGTAAAAGACTTTCACTTCCGTTCCCTGCGCACGGCCATCGAGCCCCTTTGCATGACCACCCGCGGCGAGGTTTACGGCAGTTGCGGGCTAAAAATCAATCTGTCAGGTATGTCATCGACCCTTGCCAGACTGGAAACCGAGTGGGCGAAAATTTACCCGTCATCTATTTTCACATACCGGTTCATGGACGAAGACGTCGAACGGCTCTACAAACTGGATAATATGTTGCTGCGCCTCATTCAGGCATTTGCTGCGGTGGCCATTTTTGTTGGATGTCTCGGGTTATACGGTCTGGTTTCGTTCATGGCAACACAGAAGACAAAGGAAATTGGTGTGCGGAAAGTGTTAGGCGCGAATACCTATAATGTCCTCTGGCTTTTTGGGAAAGAGTTTTTGCAACTACTACTTATTGCATTTACGCTATCGGCGCCTCTCGGATACTGGTTTACAAACAACTGGCTCCGCGATTTTGCATACCATATCGAGCCTGGCCCAGGGATATTTCTGCTGGCCATCCTGATTACTGTGCTGGTGGCATTTTTTACCGTCGGGTTCCGCAGCATCAAGGCGTCGCTGGCTAACCCGATCAAAACGCTGCGATCCGAGTAATGGGCATGAGAAATCGGACTGTTCAAATACGAACGGAACCCCGTTCAATAACGGACATACGATTTTTGAGCACAGCGTTCTTTATTCCCATTTCCGCGATTTCGAACCTGGCAAAGTATTTGTCAGACATTTATGAAACTAATAAATGCTATGAAAGGGACTTACCTGGGCGAGTTTGAGGAAATCGTGTTACTAGCCGTAGCCATACGGACAGGAGATGCGTATGGGGCCACGATTGTCACTGAAATTGAGGATCAGATGGGTCGCACGGTGAGCCTCGGTTCGGTACATACGGCCTTGCATCGTCTGCAAGAAAAGGGCTTGGTTAAATCTGAATTCGGGGGAGTGACCAGTGAGAGAGGTGGGCGCAGTAAGCGGCTTTATGTAGTTACGTCGCTGGGTCGTCGTTCCCTGGAAGAAATGCGGCAAATCCGAAATCAAATGTGGGACACTATACCAAAAATTGCCTGGTCATGAAACAATTCAAACGTGACCACCCCACTCCTCCGGTTTGGGCAACGTCAATTCTTAGAATGTTTTGCAGCGCGTATCTGCTCAATGAATTAGAAGATGATCTGAATCAGCTCTTTCAGGAACGTGTAAGGTCGGTCGGGATACGCAGGGCCAGGTGGCGCTACATCCACGATGTGTTCAGTTTAATGCGTCCGCTTCTTCTCAGGGCAAAGTCAAATAACTACCCAAACCCCAGCCATACATATATGATACACAACTACATAAAGGTTGCTTTCCGCAACCTGGCCAAAAACAGTACTTATTCGGCTATCAATATATTCGGGTTATCTATCGGAATGACCACAGCTATCTTAATCGGCCTCTGGGTGTGGGATGAACTTTCATATAATAAATACCACCGGCATTACGACCGTATTGCGCGCGTCATGCAGCATCAGACCTATAATGGTGTAACCAATACTACGATTGCGACGCCCCTGCCCATGAGAATGGCGCTGCAAAGCGATCACGGCAGTGACTTTACCTACATCGCTTCGTCGTCATGGACAAGGGACTACATTCTGGCATTTGGCAACAAGAAAATTTCCAGAAAGGGTAATTGCGTTGAACCCGATTTCCCGTTGATGATGTCGCTTAAAATGCTGCGGGGCACGGCGGCCAGCTTTGCTAACCCCACATCTGCATTGCTGTCCGAATCCGTCGCAAAAGCCTTGTTTGGAGACGTGGACCCATTGAATAAAATTATCAGGATAGACAATTCGAAACATTTCAAAGTGGTCGGTGTATATGAAGACTTATGATTTGGTATTGGATGATCTGTCTTGCAGTCAAAAAGACCACTTTGGAGCACCGAAATCGGCGGAACATTTAACGGGATCGGGGAATTTCGCATATTAGCTAGGGTTTAAGAATTAGCAAATGATCAAAGGCACGGATGGCAGCAAAGTCTTGACATTAAGTAAAAATATGCACCAGGACGGTACTTTATTAATTATCAGATAATTACAATTAATCCGGTCATTACTTACAGTCGATATTTCGTTGTTTTCTACAAGTCGAACGAGATATCGTCGATGGAGTTGGGGGAACCAATCCTGATATTGGCTGTTAATGTAATGAACGATACAAAACAGCAATGGCCCGACCTAAGAAATTTGATGAAGCTGCCGGCTTGCAAAAAGCCATGGATGTCTTTTGGAAGAAAGGATATGCCGGTACCTCTATTTCCGACCTTACGACCAGTATGGAAATCAATGCGCCGAGCCTGTATGCGACCTACGGCGACAAGCACAAGCTGTTCGTTACCGCCCTGCAAGCTTACTTACAATCGCAGTACGAGTGGATGCGCCAGGCGGTGTCTGAGCAAAAGCCGGTGCGGGAAATCATCCGGTACCTGCTGGCCACGCTGATCGATTCCACTTTGGAAGATCCCGAGCGCCGCGGCTGCTTTATGGTGAACACGATCACCGAAATGGCTAACCAGGATACCCAGGTGTTCAGAATTGCTGCCGACAATGAAAATCACATCCGTTCGGTACTGGCAGAACTGATCCGCAAGGGACAGGCGTCCGGCGAAGTCGCCGCGGACAAAGACGCCGACATGCTTGCCAGTTTCCTGTACATCAATTTCATGGGCGTACGAGTAATAGCTGCTACCAATAGTGATAAGAAACACTTATACAGCGCATTAGACGCCATCCTTTCAGCCATATAAATTTATTTTCAGTTTTATAGTGATCATTACAAAACATATGCGTAGTTTTGTATCGATTATTACAAAACACATAAGCAAACACGATCATGTCAAGATTAGCACATAAAACAGCAGTAGTTACAGGCGGTAACAGTGGTATTGGTTTAGCAACCGTTCAGGCGTTTATCGGGGAAGGCGCCGAAGTTATTTTTACCGGCCGTAATGCCGATGCCAACAAAGAAGCCGAGCAAGCCCTCGGAAGCAAAGCGCACGGTGTCGTTTCAGACGCGGGCAAATGGGAGGATATTCAATCGCTGAAAGCACAGGTGGAAGCGGTTACCCCGAAAGTGGATATTCTCTTCATCAATGCAGGCATCGCGCAGTTTGCGCCGGTGGACCAGGTGAGTGAGGAATTCTTTGATAAGATCCTGGATATCAATTTTAAAGGCGCCTATTTCACGATCCAGGCATTGTTGCCGCTGGTGAATGACGGCGGATCGATTATTTTAAATACTTCGATCAATGCACACGTGGGTATGCCAGGTGCCAGCGTGTACGCGGCATCGAAAGCAGCGCTTCTCACCCTTGCCAAGAACCTATCGGCGGAACTGGTGTCCAGAAAAATCCGCGTAAATGCCATTAGCCCAGGCCCGGTTACGACCCCGCTGCATACGCCCGACAAATTCGGTATTTCCGAAGATGCATTCAAACAGATCGGCGAGAGCATTGCCGCACAGATCCCCGCAGGCCGATTCGGTGCACCCGAAGAAATCGCCAATGCCGCCGTGTATTTCGCTTCCGACGAGTCGCGGTTCCTGCTCGGTACCGAATTGATCATCGACGGCGGAATGGCCACGCTGTAAGGTAACTAATCGATTTTTAAATACTGAAATTCCGCTTGATTCCCAGCTTCTTCATTTTGGAAGCCAGGGTGGTCGGCGGAATTTTCAGTATGGCCGCCGCGCCATCGAACGCGGTCGCCCAATTCAGTTGTGCGGTTTTTTCTTCCTTGCGAACATCGAAATGCGAGAGTGTAACCGGTAGCGGGCCCTCCGACGAGAGCTTAACCACCCAGAAGTCTTCGTCACCAAAAACGTTTTGAGATTTGTCTTGTCCGGCCGGGGATGCAGATCGCCCCCCTACGATAAAGCCGTTGTCGGAAGTTGGCCGAAGACACTCCATCAAATCCGACAAAGGCCCGCCAAAAATGCGGTCCCATAACCGGGTTCCATCTGCACGCAACCGGATAATCCAGAAATCATCCCCCCCCTTGGAGTTCTGAGTTTTGTGCGGTCCGATGCCCGACCAGGAAAACCTCCCACAATATAGCCGCGGTCGGGTAATTGAGATACCGAAGTACACCGTTCACCACCCCCACCACCAAAAGTCTTTTCCCACTGAATCGTGCCGCTGGAAGACATCTTGACAATCCAGAACTCGCCGTAGCCCATAGCCGGGCCGGTTTTATCTCCTCCTGGAAGGGACGTAGAGCCGCCTCCCAGCAAAAATCCGCCGTCCGAAGTCTGACACATGCTATATAAATATTCGCTCAATGCGCCCCCGACAGTCCTATTCCATTGAATGCTGCCACCGGAGGTCAACTTAATTGCCCAGTAATCTTCCTCCCCCCGTGAGCTGCTCGTTTTGTTTCCGCTCACACCCGACCACGTCCAGCCGGCCGGCCACTACATATCCGTTCATCTCGCAAATGTGGGGAATATGTAACACCTTTCTTCCTGTCCACCAAAGCAGCTTTGTTGCCACAAATAATGTGGTAGCTGTGCATTATAACACATTCGACGCCATTAAGATCGATCAGGATCAGGCCAGATTTGCTTATCAAATGAGTGGATTAAACTTTTTTCTTCCGCAGATTGGGGAAACGATTGAAATGACAAGCGCTGGCTGATGGCTTTACGAAGATTGTGGGACAAAGGAGAATAATAAACAGTGATGGTGGTATAAAATGCAGTTCATTACGAAATAACGTCAAGCCGTTTTTGGGCAATTCCCCTTTGGAAGGCAAAACATAAACTTGATTAATTTCTTTCCAACAGCTGAAAAGTTGGATAGGTGGCAACTTGGATTGGGTTCTCTATAGTTTCTTCTCCTTCGAATACGTTGCCGCATTGATAATCAAATCCGCGACCTGCTTTGCTTGGCTTACAAAAACACTGTGGCTTGCCCCTTCCGCTTCCACGGTTTTAATGCTATTCGCCCTTTTGGCATACATACGCTCCAAATCCGGGTTGATGATCCGGTCGGATTTTGCTACCATATACCAGACAGGTTTGGTTTTCCATGCCGGGTTTCGGATGATGGCGTGGAAAACAACGTCGGCAGTGGGTTTTTGAGAATTGGCCATAAAATTTGCCGTTGCCGACGGAAGGTCAGCCGCAAAATCTGCGGCAAACATTTTAGGATCGATGTAGTCCCAGCCGTCCTTTCCCTTGATCAATGATTTATAGGTCGCAGGAAAAGTCTTGCCATTATCGGCCTCCGATTCACCCTCGTCGGGCGCGTGCGCCGCAATGTAAACCAGTCCGGAAACTTTGGCGTTATTGCCCGCGGATGTGATCACCGCGCCACCGTAACTATGGCCTACCAGTATGCAGGGGCCGTCATTTGCGTCTATAATGCGCTGTACCGCAGCCACATCCGCGTCGAATGTAGTCAGCGTTGTCTGGGCAACGCTGACCTTGTAGCCTTTTTTAACTAATATATCATAAACAGGTTTCCAGCCGGAGCCATCCACGAAAGCGCCATGTACCAGCACGACGTTGCTGACCTTGGCCGTTTCCTGCGCAAATAAGCCTGGCCCGGCGACGATCATTAAACAGGCAAGGAATACCACAGGCACCCTGATACAAGAATTTGTGTTCGTTTTCATAGCTGATCTTTTAATGCCTTTATCAAGTAATTATAATGCGCTCAGTTCAACTGCCTGAACTCCGACGGCGTTTTTCCTGTCTTGTGTTTAAATACTTTGGTGAAGTGGGACGGATGCTCAAAACCCAGATCATAAGCAATCTCACTGATATTTTTCCCCGTGCCCCACAGCATGGATTTCGCTTTGTCCACCAGTTGTAGATGAATGTGCTCGATGGTACTCTTGCCCGTGTACCTGTTCAAAAGATCCGACAGATAGTCACTGGACAGGTTCAGCCGTAATGCAAAGTATTTCACATCGGGAAGCCCATCCTCAATCAATGAATCCTTGGAGAAATACTCCACCAGCAGCTGCTCAAAGCTCTGAACAATGTCCTGACTGGGTTTGGACCGCGTAAAAAACTGCCTGTCGTAAAACCGTGTGCAGTAATTCAGGAGCAATTCCAGGTTGTTGACGATCAGCTGCTGCGAATGCTTGTCGATATTTTGCGAATACTCCGTCCTGACATTCTCGGCGCATTGCCGCAGTGTTTTCTTTTCACCTTCGGACAAATGAAGCGCTTCGTTGGCGTCGTACTGGAAAAACGAGTACGCATGCATCTTTTTGCCCAAATCTGTCCGGTAAAGTAAATCGGGATGGAAAAACAGCCCCCAGCCCTCGTCATAAGACAGGTATCGCTGCGTAGTAACAGCCTGGCCGGGAGCAGTAAATACGAGCGTGCCTTGGTCAAAATCATAAACAGACCGGCCATAACCCATCGATCCTTTCAATTGTTTGAGGTAAACCGCGTAAAATCCCAGCCGGAAAGCAGTTTCTTTTTCCGGGAAGTTATCCCTGCTGATCTCCTGAAGTTGCAGGAAAGAAACCAGGGGATGTTGGGGCGGATCGCATCCATAGAGTTTATGGAGCCCGCCGATAGTATTGATATCTACAAAAGACTGCTGCATGGCTCATTCACGGGTCTTTAACTAAATTACTCAAAAACGCATTTACACACTAATCACCCGCCCGTTAATGATTCCAAATATCGCCCGCTCATAGGCAATCGCCACCTGGCTGGCGGCAACCGGGACAAAGCCGGGAAAGTAAGGGTGATACGCCGGAGATTCCGCCAGTACCGTAGGGCTAATGCAGTTGATCCGGATGCCGCGCGGCATTTCATGCGCGGCCGCTTTGACAAACCCCTCAACCGCGCCGTTTACCATGGTACCGATAACGCCACCTAATATGGGTTCGTTGGTCAGCACGCCCGAAATCAACGCGAATGCGCCCTTGTCGGCGATATACGGCAATGCTGTCCGCACCAGATTTACCTGTCCCAACATCTTGTTGCCTATTGAAAAACCAATGCTTTCATCTGTGATCTCTTCAAGCGGATGCGAAGCCACGTCTCCGGCCGCATTGGCGATGGCGTCGAAATGCTTTACTGCCTTAAAAACAGCTTCCATGCTCGCGACGTCTGTAATGTCTGCTTTGTAGTCGCCTGACGAACGGCCGACACGTACGACTTGATGGCCTTCCTGCTCGAATCTCGCCGAGACCGCGGTACCTATCGTGCCGCTGGCCCCGAATACGATGATTGTTCGTTTCATGATCGAATGTTCTTTAGTTAGTGACACCTAGATATAAATGCCGCCGGAAACCTCTATACGCTGCGCATTGACAAAACGGCTGTCTTCCGAAAGCAGGGATGCCACGAAAGCACCTACGTCATCGGCCAGCCCGAGTCGCCCGAGCGCCGTCATCGAAGCGATCTGATTGCGGTGGCTCTCATCGCCCTTCCCTCCCCCGAATTCGGTGTCGATAGCACCCGGCGCCACACTGTTCACACGAATTCTCCGCGCAGCATATTCCTTCGCAAAGTAGCGCGTAAGGCCTTCGGTCGCCGCTTTGAGCGCCCCGTATACCGCAACGCCTGGAAATGCAAATCGTGCGAGGCCGGACGAAATATTTACAATCTGACCGCCGTCGGTGATCAGAGGCATAAGTCTCTGTGTCAGGAAAAATACCCCTTTAAAATTGGTATCGACCAGTTCATCGAAGATTTCCTCAGTAGTGTCCTGAATGAGCGTTCGCTGGGCAATGCCTGCATTGTTCACCAGATAGTCGAAGTCGTTCCTGTCCCATTCAGTTTTAAGTACCTGCGAAACCTGAACGGCAAAGTCGCCGAAAGAGGCAGTTTTAGAAGCGTCCAGCTGCAACGCGACTGCTTTACCACCGGCACCTTTGATCGTATCGACTACGGCATTTGCCTGATTAGCATTGCTGTTGTAGGTCAAAATGACTCCGATGCCGCGTTTGGCTAGATGAAGGGCGATGCTTTTCCCGATCCCACGGCTGCCGCCGGTTACCAGGACAATTTTAGATTCGTTTGTTGTGCTCATTGCTATTTTGTTTAAGTACATAGCAAATTTCCGCACAGCGCGGGTAAGCGGCTTGCAACTTTCCGGGCAGTACTTATAGATTTCCGGTTTGTTCAGTTATTTCCGAATCCTTCTTTGCTGGAAATCTTTACCTCCTCGCCAACATACGGAAAAGGCTCCCGATGCTCCTGCGGCCGTTCTGGGCGACACGCGCTCCTAGCGCATCGAATCAGGCAGAACCAGTGTCTTATTCCAGTAACAGGCACTTATGAGCATCGCGCGATCCAAGGCTGGGCTAGGAAAGTCCCCTCCTACATCTGGCCTAAAGATCGAAAGATGCAGTTTTTGCCTGGGCTTTTTTAGATCATCGAGTCGATTGGATCAGATGGTGAAAAAAGACAGAGTGTTAGCTTTGGAATGCTTACTCGGACAGCCAATGAGCTTATGGCAAACATCCATAACGACGGAGAATTCCGTCTTTGCGTCAGGTGAAACCAACGCAACTCAAATCATTAAGTGAAACTTCTCACAACAAGATTTGAGAAAGACTGCGACAAGTAATTCGTGTGAGTCACTTAAAAGCATACACGAGAGTTATTGCAGGTTTAAGGCTCGCGTCAAAAAGCGCCGAAATCTTCTCACCGCCCAGCAATGTCGCGTTCTCTGATTTATTATTTGGAAAGCTACTATACCCTACCGTCATCCCAGCCAGTTTTGCATGTAAAAGCCAGCGCCTTCCGAAAATATAGGCTAAACCAAAGCTTCCATCGGCCGAATAAGTATTCGTAGCACCGACTCCGCCCATTATCCGGCTGTAACCTGTGCCCACTTCCCAATAAGGTACCAAGCGCATATCACTCAGGTACTTTCTCAAATAAGGGCGTAATCCAAAAGACCAAGGCTTTTTCGAGCCATTACTCATCACTCCTACGGAAACCTGGTCATTTATAGCACTATCACGAAAACCAACTGTAAAATCTGTTCCTATCAGAATCCTGTCTGAAATAAAAACACCTGTCCCGACCCGCACCAGCGTTCCCGAATTTTCATAATACTCACTCACTTCCTGGTCATAACTGCGCGTTTCATCATAACTAAACTTGAAAGTACCTGACAAGATCCATCGCCCCGGTGACAAAACACCGTCCATGGATTTGACCTGCCTGGCATTATCACCATTAGAAGCGATTACTAAGCCGAGTTGTAGCCTTTCAAATGAAGCAGGATAGACATTCGATATTGCCGCGGCTTCGATGGATAAACGTTTGTTGATGGGATACAGAATGCCAAGACGTGCTTGGGGTACAATGCCGAAAGCTTTATACTTATAATCAGAGTATCTTACACTTTCATCCTCAAAATAGACCTTTTGTGAAGATCGGGAGAGATTTAATCCCGCCCCTGCATAGACAAAGAATGGCGAGACTTTCCAATATTTTCTGATCTGGGGTATAACTGACAATTCATGTCCTCGTCCGGGTCTTGATGCACCGTTCTCAACAAAGTTCATCGACTGGGAAAAGTATCGGTGGTTTAATTCGATACCAATCGCCAGGCCAGGCTTTGTAAAATGATGTATTTCTAAACCTAAGCGTGGGTTCCAGGTTGCAGTTTTAGATCCGGGCTGCGAGAAATTCCAATAATCGACGGACAAATTACCTGAATAAATATTGTGTCCTTTTTCCACCTGCGCAAACGCATCTAGGATTGTCAACAAAAAAATGGCAGTGTATAGAAATTT
This sequence comes from Dyadobacter sp. SG02, assembly GCF_900109045.1. Lineage (GTDB taxonomy): Bacteria > Bacteroidota > Bacteroidia > Cytophagales > Spirosomataceae > Dyadobacter. Next base: position 461,097 of record NZ_FNYL01000006.1, on the reverse strand, counting down.
CATATACAAAAAGTAGAAGTTGATTGTAAGGTCAAATAACAAAATGATGCAATATCGTTACCCGCTGAGCGTACAATTTTGACTTAGCATCTCGGTTGAGCCGGAAATGGGCATTCAATGTCATACTGCTTCGGCGAACTCCTACGCGAGCAACCCACCCAGTTGCCAAATTTGAGAAGTAAGGATGATTCCAGTTCCGAAAATCAAAATGAGAGTAGCGGCTTCGGAAATTAACAATCCTATCTGCTTTCAGACCAGCATCGATATTAATCCTAAGTTTCGATTTTAGCGGCAAGTAGCCCCTTCCAACTAACGATAGCGACATGGAACGATGCCATTCCTGATATTCTCGCCCACCACCAACTTTAATATACCATCCGGAAAAAAACTCTTCATCTATCCTCACTGAATGATAATCCAATCTGGAAGACACCGCCAGAAAGCTATGAATTTTCCGTTCTACCCAAATACCTACGCCACCAGCAATTGCTGATTTGACCGATCCTTTAGATGCAGTATTAGGCCGGTCAACATACAAAGTGTTATACGTCATATTATAACGCTCGATCGAATTATGAGCAGACAATCCGTAGTTCCATCGAGCTTGCCCCTGGGACATACACTGACAGGTCGGTATAATGATAAGCGCAATGGAAAAATGCGGCTAAGTATTCTCATGTAAATTTCTATGTCAAGCAATAACAGCAAACAAGACACAGTACGACGTAACTTCGCTGCACACCAATGAAGTTCTCAAACGAACATCCCGGCTTGATTCTTCTATTCATAAGCCGGCCTAAAAGGAAGCAATTCAATTATTTACGCTTTTTATTAAATTGTATTCTCAAACGCGCTGATATGGATAACGGAAAGCGCCGCAGTAACGGAGAAGGGGATGACCGGAAGATTGTACATGATTGGGAGCCAGATATTCTCGGTAGATCTGCCTTAGAAATCTTGCTCGGTTTGCTATTGTCACACTATTTGCCTACCGAGGATTTGGAAACAGCTTGGCCAAATGCGCGCCCAGAGCGTCGGGTTTCAGATCTGTGGCGAGTATCTTGCCGTTGGGGTCGATGAGAAAGTTTTTAGGGATCGCTTCGACGTTGTAAAGGGTCGATACTTCGTTGGACCAGCCTTTTAGATCCGACAATTGCGTCCAGGCCAGCTTATCCGCCCTGATCGCCGTGAGCCACGCTTCCCTGTTTTTCGACTGGTCGAGCGAAATCCCGAGAATGGTAAAATTGCGGTCCTTGTATTGATCAAACACCTTCACCAAACCGGGATGCTCCGCGCGGCATGGCCCACACCAGCTGGCCCAAAAATCGATGAAAAGATATTTGCCCCGGAAATCATTCAGTGACACCTGATTTCCGGCCGTATCTGCCTGAACGAACTGCGGCGCCACCGCACCAATGCTCGTGCGCGACAGCTTGGCGAGCTCTTCCTTGTAATATACGCCCGCGCGACTATCCTGAACCGATTTATCCAGGCTCGCAAACAGGCTTTTCAGCTCATTCACATCCGGCGTAAAGCCACCAGCAGACTTCACGGCCCCAATACTGACGATGCTGGCCGGCCTTTTCCGGATAAATTCACGATACACATCGGCCCGCCCCGTCCGCGCGGCTTCGATCTGTTTCTCCCATTTGGCCTCGAATTCCTTCTTATCGGCATTGGCAGGCAATGCCTTTTTGGCGTCGCCATACGCCTTGTAGGTATCTGAAAGCTGCTGAATGGCAGGCCGCAACATCATCGCAAGCTGGCTGAAATCCTTGTTCGCCTGACCTCCGGTAACAACGGCCTCGCTTAATGCACCCTGGCTGATAACCGAAATCGTATCCGGCTCGACATATAGTTCGAGATTGCTGTAATCGGGTTTGGTATACATAATGGCCTTACCGGGAACCTTAATGGTGCCCTTGAACACAAAATTCCCGTCATGCAGCATCGCAGAATCTTTGACGCCCACCAGGTTGGTCGGATCGGGATACCAGATATGGACGGTTTTCTGGTTGTGCCCAGGGTCGATTTTTCCTTTTATGGCAAATGTAATGTCCTGACTGCGGGCTACCCGCCCTGTAAGGGCAAGAACAAACAAAAATGCGAAAGCGGATCGGCAATAGTGGTGAAGATTTTTCATGGCTCGGAAACGGTTAGATGGCATGCATGAAATCGCTTATAATTGACCCTAGTAAAGATAATCCAGGACAATACCATGAAGGTAGAGAAAACTTTTAAATATACAGTGGTTACAAAACTAATAAACCAATAGCCATTAGCCGCATACATGACGGTCCACCTGCTGTCAATCCGACGCCAGGCAAAATGTAGGTGTTGGTTGATCTTTCTTCCATTCTCCGGCCTTCCGGACATACCTTTTTTGCAATGTTAACTGGGGCGAATGTTCGTCCGTCCTACATTTCAAAATCTAAAAGCATTTAAAATTACATTTAAACCCCTAAGGTCGCGAAATAGCGTAACTTGTTTTCATGTACCACTAATCTGTACCGCTAAACGGCAATAATCGCCACTAAAGTCGATTAGCGTCAAGCTGTCGTGAGAGTACAGAAATACGACCGAATGATTTGACTCCTCAATCGCATAGATATAATTTATGTCATGATTAATGCTCTTAGATATTTCTGCAATTCCAACGGTTAGGTGGCCATTTATGTCAAAGCAATATCTGTTACACCAATAGCACCATGGGTAATCAAATTTCCATAGACCGTCTCGTATCGTTCGTAGCAATGTCACTATCTGGCTGCAAGGACGAGCAGGCCCAAGGACGCGTGAATTGCACAGAAGAATTTCGGTCAACGACACTTTTCGTGCCAGGAGCTCTGTTGACAGAATCGTTCACAATTCGGTTGTCAAATTCAGATACGATTCGCATCAACGCAAATTCTGATTTCCGCCAGGGATACTACGTCGTCCTGGATGACAAGTATAAGACCAAGCTGAAAAATCAACAAGATAGTTTTCGGTTTATGGGCAAACGCGGCAACCAAGTTGTCGTTCAGGAAAACTATGTTTTCAAAGCTGATCAATGCCACATAACCAAGGTTAGTGGTAAGACCTCGCTATAATGAATTTCAGTAATTCTCTCCGAACAGCCACATTTTCAAACCGATCGCAAATATGATAGCCCGATTCGCATTGATAGTGACTGCCTGTCATCTAAATGTTCAATGCAAAGACCCTGATAAACAGACGGGGCCATGCGACTGCCAAAGTAAGAGAGTTAAGAAAGAAATGAAAAACATAGAAGCCGTTGTCGTTTACCGTATCGGCAACCAGCCTCCTGGTGGTAACCAAGGCCCTGATCAATACATGTTAAGTATTGAACCAAAGGACTTTGATGGAGCGTCATTCAGTATTGGTGAGAACTTATTAGTCCCTTGCCGGGATTCAATGTCTGTACCCGTTGATTTCAGGAAACCAGGTTTAAGGGTCACGGTGTCTTATAAGCGTAAAGAATGTTACGGTGCCCTAACGTCACCAGACATACACGGAGCCTATGGTTACTATATCGATTTAACCGCGATTCAGTTAAAAGTTCCGTAAATAATATTGCCACTATCGCAAAACGCTATTCGAAGAACATCTTGGCGTCTATGCAAATTCAGTAGGCTTCATTTCAGAAGGTTCACATACGAAATATTCCACGGAAATAATCCAAATCTTCGAAAGCCATGCCACGGCCCACCACTATTCACGGGTGTAAACCATCGAAGGTTTTCATCGAACTCCCAATTTGGATGTTGCTCGTTTCAAACCGCTTTCTAGCCCTAAGACAGGCTGTCATAAATAGAAAACTAACACGTCAAATATTCTCGGCGACGCCCCGTGCCTTTTTATTTCTCACGGCTGGCAGTAACCCACGCAGAACACAATTTTTTCGATATTTTATTCTCCATTTCAACGCCAAACATTCTGATCATGATCTGAATTTGGCATTTCATTCGGCAGCCACAACCTTCTTTCCGTCATCTGTGCGTTTACCGAAAAATCCCATATCTGATTCAAAGACACTGTATCCAGCAGACAATTTCGGTCAATTTGAGCCTAGTTACTTCACCGATTAATACAATTCAATGGAAACATTCGAATAACCCAACGAAGTTTTTTTATAAATTTTGTAGCATAAGTTACAACCAATAGCTAGTTTTATGTGTCCGCTTGTAAACAAATAACATACTAAACTGAATTGATATGAAAAAGTTAGCGATTATTTCCCAAGCCACGCTAGTGGCTCTTGCACTCTCCTTCTCATCATGTAAGGACGATGAAAAGAAGCCAGATTGTGGTTGTGATGGAACTACTGAGCTTACTATTGACAAAGCAAATGCTGCGTATGTAGGTGATGGCTATTTTGCAATCGAGCGAACAAATGAAGGGAATGAAAAATATCTGTTAGCCGTCAAAGCATGCGGTACAGTCGATGCTTCCTGGGAAGTAGCAAAAGATTCAGCCACATTTAACTACACCGTAAGCGGAGATGTTAAAAAGCAGTGCAAAGTAGATGATGTCCAGCCAAATACAGTTCAAAGTATCTCATTTCAATTAAAAGAGTTAATTAAAAAGTAATCAATTTCTCAAACCAAGACCGCCTATGAAAATACTTTAAAGAGTCAGAAAGGATAGCGCCCATAATTAACGTGACTAGTACATTTCGATTAAGATCAATTTGCCGTAATCAGTTGTTCCACCTAATCAATCATTTTTTATGAAGAAACTATGTTACTTCGTAGTTGTTGGCCTATTGCTATCCGTACAGGCTATTTCTCAGAATCGGTACCAACCCAAGTACGCCTCGACAAAGGGAAGTAAAATCCTCCAAGACGCTGATACTCTGATATCTAAATCCTGGCTAACGTTCAAAGCGGATGTGGACACATCAAGCTTTTTTACGAGATATGCAGAAGATCTGGGTTTAAAACAAAATCCAAACCTAAAGTTCATTAAAGTCAAAGAAGAAAAAGATCCAACAGGCATGACTCACGCCAGGTATCAGCTCTTTTACAAAAAGTTGAAGATGGAGGGCTTGGAATATCTAGTACACTCCAAAGAAGGAAAAGTCAAAGCAGCAAATGGGAAAATAATTACCGATGTTAACTTGGATGTGGCAAAGGCAAAAAGCCCAAAGGAGATACTTAGCACATTTTTGTCGCGTAGTGAAAAAGGTAAAATTACAGTGCAGGATTCGCTTGCACCTGAGTTAATCATCACTCGAAGCAACATTGAAGACTTCACAGGTGAATCATTGCGTTTAGCTTACAAAGTAAACGTCGTTGATTCCCAACCTTTCGATGCGTATATTGCCTATCTCGATGCCGATACAGGCGAGCTTATCAAAAAAACGCCTTCAATTTACAGGTGTTTTGCTTCAAATCATTCACACCGGGATCAGATAGGTAGCTCTCAAATAAATCCTCTAATTTCAAAGGGCTTCAATTTCAACAAGAGCCAATCCTTTCTTCCCCCATCCAGTGCTACATTTACGCCAACCCGGGCGAGATACGGTACTAACGTAAGTTTAGAAACATGGATTAATACCGCACCAACACAAAGTCTGGAATGGAGATTTTTGGAAACGTCAAATGGTAGCTCTTGGTGGATACAGCATAATGTTGTTAAAAACTATTCAACATCAAACGTATTTAGTCCAGACCAAAATACTCGATGGAGCACTTTCTGGGGATCTAGTATGCCTTATATTACGAACCCTAATTCCTCGTGGGGCACCAACCAGCAAGTCGCGACTACAGCCCACTGGGCATTTCAGCAATCGTACAAATACTTTCGTGACGTTCATGGCCGACAAGGTCCAGGAAACATTGGAAGATCAGGAGTTGTTATTCCCAATATCCCACAAAATGAACCAAATTTGGGCTTTTTGGGGCCCTTTTATTGGAAAACTTTTACCACGGGGGTTGGTGGCGAGCTGATTGGCATCCAGTCTTGGACCGGAACTGATTGTGCGACATTGGATATTATCGCCCATGAATTAACTCATGGCATAACAAGTTATACCTCTGGCTTGGTGTACGAAAGAGAGCCGGGTGCACTAAATGAATCAATTTCGGATATTTTCGCCTATTGTGTCGAGCGTAGAACTTTACCGACATCATGGAATTGGCTTATGGGAGAGGATGTAGGAACAAACAGGCACTTCCGGGATATGCAAAACCCAGGAAGTATTCCATTTGAACCAGCACTTGGTCGTGTCCCGCAGCCTAATACATATCTCGGACCATTCTGGCATGACACAGTTAATGATCCTGGTGATAGTTACGGGGTACATACAAACAGTGGAGTAATGAATAATATGTTCTATTTGCTCGTTGCAGGGGGAAGTAGAAACGGTTTTACAATCAACGCGATTCCATTTGATCGGGCCGAAAGGATTTTCTACCTCGCATTTGGAAGTTATATGTTAAGCAATGATGACTATGCTGATGCCAGAGCAGCAACTCTATTGGCAGCTCAAAATCTTTACGGGAATTGTTCGACAGAATTCCGAATGGTCGGAAGAGCATGGGGCGCAGTCGGTGTTGGAACGGGATCTGGTTGTCCAGGCGGTGGAAGAATGAGCGCAGAAGAGATTTCGCAGAATGAAGAAAGCGATGATTTTCAACTTACTTCAACCCCAAATAATGGTAAGTTTGAGGTACTGCTGACATTAAAAGACAAAAGCCCTGTCAACCTATCAGTACTCGATATGCAAGGAAAACAGTTTTTTAATAAGGACTTAAACGGGGCAGGTAAACATATCGAGCAAATTGAACTAAAGAGTGCTACTAGCGGCAATTATCTTGTGGTTGTAAAACGCCAAAACGGTATTGAAGTGAAGAAAACACTAGTAGTCAAATAAATAGCGTCACTGTGTAATAGACGAAGGCTACCTAAAAAGGTAGCCTTCGTCTATTACACAGTGACAAATTTCACCTATCAATACATCTAGACGACGTTCTCTTCTACCATTGAACTTCGTTTTCTGCCCCTCGGGTTGCCGGTGTATGGCTCTTTTGGTGCTTCGGGTTCTATCGCCAACTCAAAACCAACTACCCCCTCGGAGTAATTGAATATACTGACAGTAAAAATATGCTTTACTGCTCCGTAGTCTATCCCGCCCCGTTTCAAAATAACCGGCAACGCTACTCCCGAACCTCACCCAATTCTCGTAAATGCAAATGATCCCGCTTGCTCTTCGGTAGGGATCAGATACAATGACTTAATTTTCCGCTTCCCTTCTGCCGTTCCAATTTTGAAGAGAGCTGTTTGTGGTTCTACTCCAATCTCTTCTAGTGTAGCCTTGGGGAAAATAAGCATTCCCGATTCCGAAATATGGCCGGTCGGCTTCGCCTTCACTACTGACTTCGCTGCCAGCGGCGCGTTTTCTTCTGGTGTGAAAAATTTGATTTGCGGTATCTTCATTTGAAAAACGTTATTGGTGAAATAAAATGTCAATATGGATGCGCCCCTTACTTCGTGGAGACTTCCAATCCACCTCGAAATCAATTAGTTCGGTTTCATAAAAATTCGTGTTCGATATATTCTAGATATCTAACTTAACCTCAATCAACTTTTCATTAGATCGGAAGTCGATAGACCGAATGAATGTGAAGGGCAGAGAAGTTTCAAGGTTATGAAACCAAACCGACGGCTTGAAAGCATCACCTTCGGTTCCCGCCTGGTTCTCTTGAGTGACAGACGCAATGAGTGCGGCAAGACCAAAATCGTCTACAACCTGTGCCAGGTCCCTATTGAAAATGGATTTATTGTGCTCCCAATTGTCAAGGAACTCCTTTTCCGTCCCACCAATAGGCAATTCAGTATGGTTGATCAAAGGCTGTTCAAAATGCACAGTGAGGTCCCATCCGTTCTTCAATTTGACGCTCATTTCATCAAGTGCTTTCGCGCGCAGCCGGTCATTGAAAATTGTGTGAAAATCCATAATACGCGATTTAAGTTAAATAGTAATCACTTCCCACCAAACTGCAAACCGAGGATTAAAGTCACGACGTTCGTTAAGAAATCCTGATAATAGAACAGGGCCGCATTACCCAAAAGTGCCAAAGCCATGATCAGGCATTGCCGGACCGGTTTGCCGGGTATGCCCCGCCAAAATAGGTAAACGCCGTATAGGATCAACCTCAAGCCCCCAACCAATGGGAGTCCAATCTGGCAATTGTTGATAAAAGGCGAAGAATTGATAATCCTCAGATGTTCCAGTACCGCCGTGAGAATCTGGAAAATTACCACAAACCATAATACGTGTGATGCGATCCTGACCGCAGAGGAGCCTTCCAACAACAACAGTTGCTGATAAATTTGGACTATCTTTTCATCCCGCTCAGTTTGGCTTAGATCATTTTGGCTTTCCGGGCCACCGGCCGGGGAATTGCTACCTAATTGATCAATTATTTCCATAAGGCCTTTTTTAAAAGGAAATCGTCGGTCTTCCTGGTCTTTCTTCATTGCTGGATTCAAAGTCAATCAAAATTGTTGTGTGCTCGACAAGTCAAGTATCACCGTCAGTAGCTCTAATAAGGGGCCAATCAAAAGGATGCCCGCCCCGATCAGGCACATCCGGATCACAAACCCGGTTTACTCTCCTTACAGCCAGCGTTAGGCCAAAGCCGAGCAGACCACTACCTATAATTGCCCTGCTATAAAAAAATACATCCTCGGTGAACAAAGATCGGTGCGTAACGCCCGTACCGATCATCAGAACGATGCTCGCCCGGAGCACAAACGGCACCAGCCCGGCCACCAGCACCCATGCCGCAGTATTTCCTCGCAGGGTGTCAGCTCCTTCTCGCCAGTGGCGATGACCAGAATTCGGACCAGTGATCTCGAAACACCATTCATGATTGCCCGTTAGTTTTGCGCCCTGATATATTTCGACTGACTGTATTGCAGCGTATCATCGCGAATGATCAGCGGCATCGGACCGAGCGCTGTGGTGCCTTCCGTAATACTGGCCGTCCGGCTGAAACTTCAAAGGTATAATGTCACCTTGCCAGAACTTTGCGAAAACGCCGCCATTTTCCTCATAAATCTCGATACCCGCCTTTCCTCGCGGCGCTTTCCACTCGCCCACGTACCTATCTTTAACAAGATCAGGCAGCGAAACCTCTAACGAGGCTGGATCAACCTCCGAACTATTCAGCGCTGTTTCCGTATTGGCCTCAGTGCTCCGAAGATAGGCAGCGGCACCAATAAGAAGTACAGAACAGAGCGCGAGTATCAAATAGGGGCGAACTTTATCCGGTGCATTCTCAAATCGGGCATAACTTCGATAAAATCCAACGGCGGCAACCAGTGTGCATACCGTCGCAAAAGCTAAAATGAGAAGTGTGATAGATGACAGGTTCATAGTTGTACTTAGTTTGTTACGAGAACTGATTGCTACTCAAAGCGCAGTTTTAAATTTCACCGTGAATCCAATCATTTTTCTCCGTGATTACGTTACTGGTTGGCTTCGGTCTGCTACTGCTTGATGTCGCCACTTCGTAGATAGCTCCCAACGGCCAGGGACCCGACTGTAAGAATCACCAAAACCGCCAGAATGATTTTACTATTCTTGGTAAACGGCATCGAAGCAGTAAAAAGCTGAAAAACAAGTAACATGGCACCTAGCCCTGCTGCCGCACCTACTAAAAAAAGGATCTCTGTTATTCCCATAATTCTATTTGTTTGTAAATGTTGTGTACCTGCGGCATCCGGTACAAATCGTCATTGGATGGCTTTGAAAAAACCAGCCCGCACCGATGAAGGCGAACGAGATGAGCAATACCACAAGAAAAGACGGCATTCTCTCCATGTCGAATTCGCAATTAAGCGCGTACAAAATCACGGCGGCATACAGAAACAACGCCATCCCGAAGGCAAAAAACAACGGTGCTACTCGTGATAGGCTCATTATTGTACTTTTCTAAGTTGTGCAAATATTTTGCTTCGGCCCTTGCGTCTAATTTTCGTCCTTATCATAAAATCTATTATGCGACAGACCTTTTAGCATCCTAGAAAAATCCCTTTTTTGCAAGAAAGCGACACAATCTCCACATTTGGATTTTTTCAAGCTTTGACCGCCCCGCAGTTTGATAAACCGACGATTAGGTATCGGCCTTTTCCGACCAGTTCCGCCCTCGACAAACCAGCGTGGGCAATTTTTGCCAATACCTTGTCGGAAATGGCGGAGGTTAAGTGCCATTGTTCGAAAGCATTATAACAGAAAAAAGTTGAAATGAAGACAAAAAATTATCAGGCTAATGGGCCAGTCAAATCCGTAATTTTTGCGAAGACTAAGGTCATTTTCGCCAGTATTTGATGCCGTAAAATTCGTGATTAGAATGATTGACCTACGCCTTTTCTATTCCTGCGCTTGTTCGATCGGCGGCTTCATGTTTCGTGGTCGCCCTGTTTGATCGGGTCGAAAAGTGAGTCGGATTCGTTCGAGGAAGTGTCGTACTGGGACGATTCCATTATGGTGAACTAAAAATCTTGGATCGGTAAATGAGGAGAGTGCGGGGTCTTGACCTCGGGCTAAAACAGGCTGACTCGCACGAACATTTGGCATAGCGGCGCACCGTTATTGTAATGCTTTAAAGCCTAATGTTAAAAAGTCACATTTTCTGGCGATGCATGCATTGATTGGAGAGACGAATCAACAGGTAAATTTTCAGTGAGGAGAGCAGTCCCGAAATCGGAGAAATCCCTTGGTAAGAAGATTTAATCTTGCAGTAATGACGGTAGCGGGTGAAGTAAGGAAATCAAAGCAGGAACGAATAGGGCCACTTGGATAGTTGCGCTTTGCCGAGTTTGTCTGTCAAAACGTCTTCCGGAATCTCAGACATGATTTTTGGTTTGACTGGTCGTTTTTTGTAACTTTAATGTATCAATCGCTCGATCACGAATCGAGGTGAGCAAATCGAGAGCAGGTAAAATTTAGTCTTTTTAATATACTCATATCTAATTAGTTACAACAGAGTTCGAATCTCTTCCTCTCTCCATGCCTACCTTTCATGTATGTCAACCGGATTTTTTGCCAACGTAGAGTAGCAATCACAAAAGTGACTCGCTGACATACACGCGCTGAATCACTTTAAGTTTTGACGTTATTGATCATGGCATCGAGCGCATATAGTATAGGATACGTGTTTTTTTGTCGATCTCCGGAACTTTGCAATATCATTTAGCCACTTCGTCATGGAAGTGTCTTTTAGAAGTTCCCTGTCCTCGGTTTCCCCCATCTGATAGCCCACGGTGGTATTAAGTACATAAGCCGGTTTTTTGACCACATCAATAGTAGGCTTCACTTAGTCCCACTCACACTTGCCCTACAATGAAACGGTGAGAGTTTATTTGCCTTGCCAACTCTGCCTGTGAAAAGCCGAAACCCTCAGGACCGCATTCGTGTCTGTCCGCACAGTTGCGAAATAGCCGCCGAAAGGTCCTGTGTACCCATATTGATTTATTTTGCCGGACGGCAGACTAACTAGCAGAGTTGCTTTTTGAACCTGGTAATCCAGACCTGCCGACGCAATTGCCTATCCGCTGGTTGGATATAGATCAACAATCCGCCCCCAGGCCGTGCCATGCTTTTTCCTTAACCGAAAAGAATGAATGTTCGCCAGCTTTCTCGTTAAAATTGAGATTATGAGCCATGATCTTTACATGTTAGAAGGTAGAAGATTTGTTTGTTCATCTTCCTCTCGCCTACCCATAAAATGAATGTTTAACAAAGAAAACGAGGAAAAGAATGCCCTTCTACCAGCGGCCCTCCATCAGCCAAAAGGAAAAGGAATAAACGCGCGAAAGTCCCGGTGGCTTCATTTGAGTGTCTCAGAAAATAGAAAAGCCGCCATTATGCCGGAAGCTTTTGGCGGCTTCAAACAATCCTTAAATACTAGGGCCACTTATTTAGCTGCCCGTTTGCCGAGTTTGTTTGTGAAATTTGTAATTATCTCCTGATCAGTACTTTGCGCCAATAATCTCTGACAACTTTTGCATATCTTCACTAACCTTCTTATCCAAAATCTTTGCATAAAGTTGGGTGGTTTTTAAGCTGCGGTGACCCAACATCTTTGAAACGGTTTCAATTGGAACCCCGTTTGAAAGCGTAACTGTTGTAGCAAATGTGTGCCTCGCGAGGTGAAATGCAATTGGTTTCACAATTCCACATACGTCACCAATTTCTTTCAAGTAAGCATTCATCTTTTGGTTTGACAGGACTGGAAGGAGCTGTTTCTTTGAATTTTCTAGTTGGCCCTCATATTTTTTCAACAATTTCAATGCTGGTGGGAGAAGCGGAATCCGTGATGCTGTGTCAGTTTTCTGTCTTTTTATGTTAATCCATATTTCGCCTGAACGTCCCTCCACTAAATCCATTCTGGTAAGCTTCTCGACATCCGCATAAGCTAGTCCAGTATAACAGCAGAATAGGAAGATGTCTCTTACTTGTTCTAATCTCGGGGTCACGAATACTTTACTCGCAACCGCCGTTAATTCATGCTCGGTAAGTGCTATCCGATCTACCTCATGCTTAGCAAATTTGAAGGCAAAAAACGGGTCCTTCGGTATGATTTCATTCTTAACACATATGAGTACAATCTTTTTCAAGTTTGCCAGGTATTTCATCGTCGCATTGTGACCAACCTTTTTTACACCTTTTAAATAAAATTCGAAGTCCGATATGAATCTAAAATTGAGCTTCCGAACATCGACATCTTTGGCTTTAAAATTCCATTCAATGAATTCCTGAGTGTGCCTAAGAGTTGTCTGATACCGCTGGTAAGTCGCATGTGCATATTCCAAGCCTATCAGTTTTCTGATCTTCGCGTTGTGTTCTTGAAAAATAGTCAGGAGTCCAATAATATTTTGATCTTCTCCATGCCACTTCTGCTTAAAGACTTCAATATTCATTAAGGACCCTTCCTGAACAATTTCCCGCTGAATGCCATACGCCTTGCCAGACAATGAATCTAAGTATGCGTTGACTTCCCTTGCCTCCAAAGTTGCGCCCTTCACCTTTCCTGAATTGGACAGCCACCTGTCCGGTGATACGAACTTACCAGTTGCTACTTCAAATCTTAATCCTCCAATAGTTACCCGCATATAAATAGGCAGTTGGTTGTTGCGATTGATTTTTGATTGTCTGACCGAGAACAAAATTGTCATACTTGCTTCCATCCTTCTTTTTTTGTTTAAAACTAGAAATCACATTTCGTTAAATCAAGATGTTCATTTGTTACACATGTTATTGCATATCAAATAATTACATCGTCAAAAGGGACGAGAAAGGGACGGAAAAAAAATCAGGATTCAAGTCCCGAATTCGTCCCGTTGCTTTTATTAAACTTTGCAAAATTTGGGATGGTAAGCACCAAACAAAAAGCCCGTAAATCATTGATCTACGGGCTTTTTGAAGTTTTGAAACTCGTTGGAGTGGAGACGGAGGGGGTCGAACCCCGTCTTTAATCAACTTGTATTCAAACACTTACCTTCCCGTATTTTTCTCAGTCCCTAATTCGTCCCTCGGGTTTTGCTGCGAAATCTGCGGGTAACAAAAAACCCGCAAATTAATTTTGCGGGTTTTTGTAAGATTTGATATTTCAATCAGTGGAGATGCGGGGAGTCGAACCCCGGTCCAGAACAGGGAAAACCTGCGCCTTCTACATGCTTATCCGTGATTAGATTTTCGAGCCAGACAAGGTGCACGGCGGACCCGCGTCTAAGCCTTAGATACTAGGGTCTCGTTGGTTTTACGCATCAATATACCAACCAGCGCTACGGTTCGACACCTCTGGATCCACCCGGCAGCACGTGAGGTGGAGAGATGATGGCATTTGGTTAATCCTCCGGATTAAGCAGCCATGGCGTAAGTAGATTCGCCAGTTATTGTTTGAGAATATTATTTACGGGAGGTACTCTCAACTCCCGACATGCTTACACACAAGCCCTCAGCCCGCTGTCAATTCCAGTCACCCCCATTTGGTGGTGCACATTCGGACAAAGCCAAAGTTTGATTGCGAATAAGGTTACATTTTTCAACACGAGAAAGTTCATACCGCAGTTGAAAATTCCGGAACAACACACCTAATCAACTGACATGCAATCGCGTAAATCCAGAAAAAATTTCCCGTTCAAACTGCGCATTCACCATTCCACGGCGGCTCATTCAATCATTCGCGCATTCACCGTTCCACGGCGGCTCATTCAATCATTAAAACTCAACCCGATAACTAACCACCGGAATTAAACCCAACTGATGCTGCACCACTACCCGCTTCTGCCGCGTATCGAAATACCGGTAGGCTTCATTCTTCGTGCCAGAAACGTTCTGCAAGTCTATCGCCAGCGTGCGGTTATATTTCGCGCGATCTTTTTTCCAGTAAATCCGCAGATCCGGGCGGAAGTAGTCTTTCATTTTAACCGTGTAGGCACTCTGGTATTCGTAGATAGTTTGTTTCAAAACGGCGGAGTATTCCGCATCGATCGGCTTGTCGCGGAAACCGCCGAGCCACAAAATTTTTGCATTCACGCCCCACAAACCACCACGGGATGCTTTAAACTCCTTGCCGGTGGTGAGACTGAACGTGTGGCCGCCGTCGAAGCGGCTGTCATGCCGCAAGCCCAGGTAGTCGGTATAGGTGGCTTGGTAGAGCGAGCCGGACACGAGCATATAAAAACGGTCGGTCAGGTATTTTTGAAATGTGGCTTCCATACCGTAATTCCGGGCAGTCCCTTCATTATATAACCGCACATTCGGGCGCTCTTCAATCAGGTTTACGGTGGAATAATTATCGCGCATATCGGCGCCGACCGGCACATCGAACTGGTGTTGCCAGTACGCTTCAATTTTCAGACTGCTGCCTTTTTTGAAAAATTGCTGGTAAGCAAGCGTTATCTGATGGGACCGGGTCGGTTTCAGATCAAAATTCCGGCCCATATCGGTCATGCCGTAGGCCGACGAATACACATTCGGAGATTGCAACTGGCTGTGCAACCCATAGCTCACACTCAGCTGCTTATCGGCCGCAGCGAGCCATTTCAAACTCACACGCGGTTCGGCAAGCGCACTTATTTTCGTTCCAGGACTGCTTACCCGGCTGATCATCCCATGCAAACCGACGTCGGCCACGAATGCGCCCATCACATGCGACCAGTTTACAAACGGTTGCATATACCACGATTTCACCTCGGGGTTGGGGGATACGGGAGGCGTCTCGTACCGCTGCGAGGTCATGTATACGCCACCCTTGAAGGTTATACCGGGGTTTACCTTGTAAGTCAGTGTTGTATTGAATGAAATTTTGCCATTTACAATGCCATCATTCCCAAGCAGTTCACGATTCTGCATGGTAACCGGGTCGACCTGGAAAGCCTTCCGGGAAGTATTAAGTCCCGAAGCCACCAGCACAGTCCGCAGGGATGCCCGCCGGCCGACCGGCTGATCCAGTGTTGCTCCCGCAGCGCCCATTTTGTTTTTATAGAGTACATAACGGCCATCTTTTTCAAACTCCCAGGTAGTAGTGTCCTTATCGGGTTTAAAAGTATTTTCGCTAATGCCGCCCATTCCAAAAATCGTGAACTTGCCGCCTTTGGCCGTCGGAAAGTTGAGATTAAATGATAAGTCCTGAAACCGGATATCCTCTCCGCCAAAACTCACGCCCATCGCCCCCAAGAGTCCCGTGAAAGAATACCGGTAATTGACCAGATATGACGCTTTGGACTTCTTTGAGAGCCTGCCTTCCGCTGCAATATCAAGACCGATCAGACTTGCCTGGCCGGTAAATTCGGTGCGTTCGTCATTGCCTTTCCTCAAATTCATATCCAGAATAGCCCCCGTCGCATTCCCATACTGTGCGGGAAACGGCCCGCTCATGAAATAGGATGTCCCCATCAACTGGGTGCTCAGGATATTCACCCCGCCACCGGTAGACGTCGGCCTGTCGCTGAACGTCCCCGCATTCGACAAATGGTTCGGATTTACGATCTCCACCCCTTCCAGCCGCCATTGCATACTGTTTGGCGAATTCCCGCGGACTACCAGCCCGTTGGCCTGGTCGTTGGCTGCGGCCACACCCGCGAATGAGGTCGCAACGCGGGCGGGGTCCAGGTAGGTAGCCGCGTAACGCAGGGTTTGCTCGGCGGTAATGGCCTGCACGCTGTTGAATGCCGGCGGCCTGCTGCCCGATACCGTCGCTTCCTGCAATTGTCGGCCAGTGGCGCTGAGCCGTATTTCCTGCACGTTTTCCTTGCCCGATTCGAGCAGAATTTCCGAAACCACCAGCGTCTGGTAACCTACAAACGATACTTTCAGAACATGCCGTCCCACTCCCGCGCCTTCAAAACGGAACAGACCGGCGTCGTCGGTCGCAGTGCCTTTGTCGTCAAGTTGCACAGTGGCACGGGCGAGTGGCAAGCCGGTGTCGGCGTCCTTCACGCTCCCGCGTACGACGGAGGTAAATTCCTGTGCATAAAGAAGGCTGGTGGAAAAGAGGAATAGTAAAAGTATGCGGATCATAAGGTGGTCAGATGATATTCAAAACTATCAGTTACAAAAATAGGCCGAATCGTTGCACCGGGTATTTTTATTTTTCAATTTTAACTCTACATTTGTAGAGTATAATATATTATTGTAGAACAAAGCACGCTCATCATGTCGCTCACCAAAGCCGAAGAACAACTGATGGAATACATCTGGCAAAAAGAGAAGGTCTTCATGAAAGACCTGATCGAATGCTTCCCCGACCCCAAACCGGCCACCACGACGGTGGCAACGCTGCTGAAAAGGATGCAGGACAAGGGGTTTGTCGCTTACAAAACTTACGGCAACTCGCGCGAATACTACGCGCTGGTCGAGAAGAAGGATTATTTCTCCAAACATGTGAATGGTATCATCAAAAACTTCTTCAATGACTCCGTTGCACAGTTCGGCTCGTTTTTCGCGCGGGACACGAGTATGAGCACGCAGGAGCTCGAAGAATTACGGAACATCATCGACGAAGAAATCAAACGCAAGCAAAATGGTTAGTTATCTTATTAAATCCGTCGTCTGCTCGGGTATCCTGCTGGCGGTGTACTACCTGTTCCTGGAACGGGAGAAAATGCTGCGGTTCAACCGGTTTTACCTGCTGGCAGCGATGTTTTTTTCGCTGCTTTTACCACTGATCAGCATCGAAATGCCTGCTGAACGAGGGGAAGAATTGGTTACGGACAATGTGCCGGTTCAACAGGTTTTCACCGCAACTTCGGCGCACGCACCACAAGCCATTCGTGCGCAAATGCAGCAGGGCACAACCGTCCCGGCCTATCTTCCCTGGCTGCTTTACGGGCTCGTCGCGGCTGCATTACTGCTTCGAACAGGTTTTCAAATGCTGGCCGTTTTAAAATCAAGGTCAGGGCGCCGGATTGTTCCCTTTCAGGATGCAAAACTGGTACTCACACCCGGCGACACGCCTGTTTACAGCTTTTTTAACTTCATTTTTATACCCCAAAAAGCATTCGATAACGACGACATTCCCAAAGAGATCCTCACGCACGAGCTCGCCCATGCGAGGCAAATGCATTCGCTGGATATCCTTTTCACCGAATTGCTGATCGCATTATGGTGGTTCAACCCGCTGCTGCTGCTTTATCGCCGCGCCATCCGGCTGAATCACGAGTTCCTTGCAGATGAAGCCGTGCTGACCGGCCATACCAATGTCGGCGAATACCAGTTGCTGCTACTCGACACCCTGCTCGCCCGGCGCACGAATTTCCTTACCAGTTCTTTCAATTATCCTGTCACCAAAAAAAGATTAGCCATGATGACGATGAACATTAACCTGCGCATTCAGTTTGTCAAAAAGGCATTGGTTGCATTGCTGCTACCGGTATTGGCATTTGCTCTTGCCGAAAAGACATACTCGCAGCAACCGGCATCCAAAACTGCTTCCAGTGCAGAAAAAAGGGCCGATAATGCCCATGTTGCAAGCAATGAGGCTGTTTCGGAGGAAGAAATGAAGGATTTCTTCACTACAATCGAAAAAAATACCAGGATTGTAAAAAATAAAAAAGGTCGCATGGACCGCCACATTGATTTGAACACTGAGGATGAAAATCTACTGTATGCTGTATATGAGCGAATGAGCGAGACACAAAAAAAGCAGGTTCGTGCCAAAGAAATCTCGGTCTTTCGAATGGACATTCCGGTAAAAAAAGCCCCTAGCCCGGAGATCTTCGAGAACTGGAAGCGACCGGAAGTTTTCGGAATATGGTTGAATGAAAAGCACGTACCCAACTCGGAATTGAACAAATATAAATACTCCGACATTGCCGAATACGATTTGAGCAAACTCTACGGTAAGGCATTGAAAGGCAGGAGCTACAAATACCAGCTCGATCTTACGACGAACGATTATTTCGACGAAACCTATGATAAGCGTGTCAATGATCGCGTCATAATCACCCGAATGGGCTGGCTCCATCCGAAAGAAGCGTCGGAAAAGGTAAAATAATAACGGGCGTCATGGGGGAAACCCGCAGCTCAGTTGTCAGAACCAAAAACGAACACTCAATTTAACTGACAACGATTATGAAAAAACTGGCTTTCCTTCTGGCCTTTCTGCTGTTTGTCGTGACGGCCTGCGACTGCGAAAAAGTAGTGGACGAAACTAAACTGCCGGTCAATGCACAGGATTATATCGAAGCCCATTTCCCGGAAGCACGTATAAACCAGGTGGTACGCGACCGCGACGACCTCGAAACGAGCTACGACGTGATCCTGGATAATCAGGTTAAACTCGAATTCGATAAAAAAGGAGATTGTTACAGCATCGAAAGCCGTCGCACCGAAAAGCTGCCCGATACGGTAATCCCGCTGAAAGTGCTCGAATATGTACAGGAGCATTATCCCGACGCGTTCATTACCGATTGGGAAAAAGACCGCACCGACCAGGAGGTACGGCTGTCGAACAACAAGGAGCTGGTATTCAACCTCGCCGGCACTTTCTTACGTATTGATGATTAGATAGATGTATATTGAATTCAAAAAGCAGGGCGGGTTGCCCTGCTTTTTTTGTGTCCCGGCAGCGCTATTTATCGTACTTTTGCGGCTCGTAAGCATTGACACCCGACTATGACAGTTGAAGATATAGAATCGTTTTTCAAGGATTTACAAGACCGCATTTGCAAAGCCATCGAAACCACCGACGGCGGTGCGCTATTTCATGAAGACCTTTGGCAACACCATTCGGGCGGTGGCGGACGCACGCGCCTGATTCAGAACGGCGCCGTGATCGAGAAGGGCGGCGTGAATTTTTCGAGCGTAAAGGGCGAAGTACACCCCCGGTTGCGCGCTCAGATGAACCTGGCCGAAGACGCGAGTCCGCAGTTTACGGCCACGGGCGTGTCGATCGTGATGCACCCGCACAACCCGCACGTGCCTATCATACATATGAACGTGCGCTATTTCGAACTGGATAATGGT
The DNA here is from genome assembly GCF_900109045.1 of Dyadobacter sp. SG02. Classification (GTDB taxonomy): domain Bacteria; phylum Bacteroidota; class Bacteroidia; order Cytophagales; family Spirosomataceae; genus Dyadobacter. The sequence goes on along the minus strand of NZ_FNYL01000006.1, from coordinate 441,611 downwards.
ACCTGCTGGTTCGGTGGCGGTATCGACCTTACACCGCATTATGTCGTGGAAGAAGATGCCCGCGCATTTCACCAGACATTAAAATCGGCCTGCGACAAGCACCACCCCGATTTTTACCCCAAGTTCAAAAGCTGGGCCGACGATTACTTCTTCATCCAGCACCGCAACGAAACCCGGGGCGTAGGAGGCATTTTTTTCGATTACCTCAAACCCGACGAGCCGGGTAATGGCCAGGGCCTGTCGAAAACGCAGCTTTTTGAGTTTGTAAAAGAAGTAGGTGAAAGCTTTGCGCCGATTTACACGGCATTAATGCAAAAATATACCGCAAAGCCATTTACGGAAGAACAAAAACAATGGCAATACCTGCGCAGGGGACGCTATGTGGAGTTCAATCTCGTGTGGGACCGCGGTACGAAATTCGGCCTGGAAACCAACGGGCGAACGGAATCGATCCTGATGAGTTTGCCGCCTCAGGCCAACTGGGAATACAACTTCATTCCTGAACCGGGCTCGCCGGAGGCTGAAACCTTAGGCTGGCTCCGCAAGGGCATGGCCTGGTAGTTCCCAGGCTATTTCCTTCCGGTAATATAAATGTCCGTTTTCGACCGTCAGCGGGGATTCGAAGTTATTGGTATAAAGCTGGCCCGTGCCCAATCCCTGCGGCAGCGCATTGTGGAACGACGCCGTGAATTGCGCGATCGCATTCAGACCAATGTTGGATTCCAATGCGGAAGTGATCCACCAGCCGATATGCAGCCGGTTGGCGATTTCGATCCATTCGGTAGTGGCCGTGAATCCGCCCAGTAAGGTAGGTTTAAGAATGATAAATGGCGGCGCGAGCTTTTTCAGCAATGCGAACTTCTCGCGATAGCTGGTAATGCCGATCAGTTCTTCATCCAAAGCAACCGGCACCGGCGATGTCGCGCAGAGTTCGGCCATGAGTTCATGCTGGCCGGCCTTTACGGGCTGTTCGATGGAATGCAGGTCGAAAGCGCTCAATCTTTCAAGTCTTTCCTTTGCATTGTCGGCCGTAAATGCGCCATTGGCATCTACGCGCAATGTAATCGTGTTTTTATCAAATCTTTTCCGAACGGCTTCGAGTATCCGGCATTCCTGCTCGAAATCGATGGCACCTACTTTCATTTTAAGGGTCGTAAAACCCTGCGAAAGCTTCTCTTCCACCTGCGCGAGCATGTTTTCGTAGGAGTCCATCCAGATCAGCCCGTTCATCAGAATACCCTCGCCGCTGTTGGAAAAACCATTTTTGAAAAGGACACGCTGCCCTCCGTTCATGATATCCAGCAGCGCCATTTCCATACCCGCACGAATAGAAGGCAGGTTTTCGGGGATCAGTTGTTCGAGGATAATGCTCAGGTTGAATGGAAATACGTCCAGGTCGAGCTCGTTGAAAATGCTGCAAACATCTGCCAGTTGTGCCTCGAAATCGGGGATATCGTCGACGCTCAGGCCGGGTAGCGGCCCGCATTCGCCATAACCGGCAACGCCCGGTTTCTCCGGGTCGGTTACGATGACGATCCAGGATGTTTTTTGTGTAAGTACCCCGCGAGAGGTGCCCGCTTCCTTGCGAAAATGAAGCGTATGTGGCTTATACACAATTTTTAACGGCATGATTTTGCGGTGTCAGATTTTAAAAGGGGCACAATATTAGACAAAATTTACGTAATTATGCACCAGGATGAAAGAGCTGCCCTGGATAAAAAATACATTGCTGCCCCTCTCGTGGATCTACGGTACCATCACCGACGTACGCAACTTTCTGTTCGACAAGGGTATCCTCCATTCCCAAAAAGTATCACAAAAAGTCATCGTCGTAGGCAACCTTACCGTAGGTGGAACGGGCAAGACGCCGGTGATCGAATACCTTACCCGCCTGTTTTCAAAACAAATACCGGTCGCAATCCTGAGCCGAGGTTATGGCCGCGAAACGAAAGGCTTTATAGAGGCAGATAATAATGCCACTGCCGCCAGAATCGGTGACGAGCCATTTCAGTTTTATACCAAATTCTCGCAGGAAGCATTGGTTACCGTTTGCGAAAAACGGGTGGAGGGCGCTTTGAAAATCCATGAAAAGCATCCGGAAGTCGAACTGCTCCTGCTCGACGACGCATTCCAGCACCGCGCCATTCAAAGGGATATCAATATCCTGCTGAACGATTACAACAGGCCATTTTACGAAGATCACCCCTTCCCTGCCGGCCGGTTACGCGAAAGACGGCACGGCGCACAGCGTGCCGATGTGGTGATCGTGACCAAATGCCCCGCAGAACTCGGTCTTTCAGAAAAAGAAAATATCATTGACAGTATCGGCCGCTATACCCGCACCTGCGTGCCGGTTTTCTTCGCCACCACCCGGTACGACGTCCCGCGGACGTACGAGGAAACGCCGGTTCAGTTAAAGAATGTTAAAATGGCGGCCGGTATCGCAAATCCACAGCCGTTCGCCGCATATCTCGGTACCCGATTCAGCGTTACAGACCAGAAGGTCTTTCCCGATCACTACAATTACACGGCAAGTGACGTCGAAGACCTTATTAAGAACTTAAAAAACGATACTTTTGTGGTCACGACTGAAAAGGATATGGTCAAATTAAAACCGTTGGTTGCATCGAAAGGCTACGCAGCACGCTTTGCGTACATTCCGGTTTCCGTGGATTTCGGGGACGAGGAAGGCGCCTTTCTGGAATGGCTCACTTCACAGACCGGCCACCGGTTTTAAAAACGGCAGAACGAGTTTCCCTCTATGAGAATTGTTTTATATAGCTTCCTGTGTATTTTATGCAGCTTCTTCCTAACCATCCCGACAGCCAGCGGCCAGGTGAAGCTGCCGGGCAACATACGGATGCCCAGCGGTGGCGGGGGCGGCGGTGCACGCGGAGGCGGAGGCGGGGGCCAGTCCATTCTCGACGATAGTACCAAGAACGTGTACGGCCCGCAGACCACCCTGCATTTTTACGAACACGATATTCTCTACAACCGCGATTCGGTGCGGTACCTGGTGGATACAGGTATGACCAATTTTCACCGGTGGATGCCGATGGATAAGGCCTGGGGCAAGCTCGCCGACCTGGGCAACCACGTCACGGCCACGCGTAGCCTGTTTTTCGAGCCGCGCGAAGACATTGGTACGCAGCTCGGCCTTCGGGTTTACGATGCGTACGCGATCAAGCAGGAAGACGTGGCGTATGTCGATACCAAATCGCAGCATACCGAACTGGATTTCATGTCGGGCCCGAAAAAGGCCTCGCTCGGGACATTTGCCTACACCCAAAACGTGCATTCGCGGTTCAATTTCGGGATGCGGGCCACGCGCCTGACGTCCAACAAAGTGTACGGCTTTGCCAATTCCATCGCCTCCGCGGCATTGCTCGGGCGGAACTGGACTTTCCTGGCGCACACCAGTTTCTTTTCCAAAAACAAAAAGTACCTTATCCTCGCGCATTACCGGCACCTGAACATGAAGGTCGCGGAACAAGGCGGCGTTATTCCGAATGTCGACGAGGCGGGTGTAGTGGACAAATACTCCTATGACGGTGCCGCCAGGATCAGCGACGACGCCAACTCGTGGGAGCGACGCCATGTTTTTCATGTTTACCAGCAATACCGGCTGCTCAATGGCTTCCAGCTGTTCCAGCAAGCCGATTTGCAGAGTACGATCAACCATTATACCGATATAGATATTGCACGGGGGCTTGAAAAAGGCATTTACCCCGATCCGAAATTCAGTACTACCCAAACCCGCCAGGACATTTACTTCAAGTTGCTGGACAACAAAGTGGGTATCAAAGGTTTTTACGAAGGCTTCAATTACCGCGCTTATGTGCGGCAGCGGTTTTACGGCATGCGAGGCGGCGCCCAATCGCCGAACGAAACGGGTGATCCGTACGCGACCTACCGTACCGGCCTGAAATTCGACAATATCATCGGCGCCTGGTTGGGTTATTACCTCAAAGATTCGGTGCAATACCTCACCGCCGAGGCCGATCTGAACCTGGGGAAAAACGTGGAGTACCGCCTGAAAGCCGAGCTGAATACGAAATGGGGTAAGGCAGGTTTCCAAAGTATTCAAACGGCCCCCGACCTGCTGGTACAACGCTACCTGAACAACCATTTCGACTGGCGCAACAACTTCGACCCTACCAAGGTGCAAACCATCTTCGCCTCGCTGGTACTGAAAACGAAGAAGATCGAGTTTGTGCCCGAAGCGCAAATTCACCAGATCAACGACTACATTTATTACGATACCGCCGCCGTGCCCCGGCAGCTCAATGCGGGTTTCAGGTTGCTGCGCCTCGGTTTCAATTCCGGCATTCACCTCAACCGGTGGAACTTCACGACCATGGCGTTCCTCACACTGAACGACAATAAGGATGTGATCCGCATTCCGACGGTTTTCGCGAGCGGGGAAGTCACTTTTGATTTTGTGTATGCCAAAGTGCTTTTCTTCCAGATCGGCCTGGCGGCGCGGTACCGCTCGTCGTACCTGGCCGACGCCTACATGCCCGTCACGCAACAGTTTCATTTACAAAATGATACAAGACTAACTGAGAATGTGGTGGTAGACGGCTTCGCGAATATGCGGATCAAACGGGTGCGGTTATTCTTTAAAATGTCTTACCTTAACCAGGGCGGCAACTTCGGCCTTTTCCCGAAAGGTTATTATGTGACGCCCAATTACCTGGGGCTTGCAAGATCGTTTTCGTTCGGGATCAACTGGCCGATGTTCGACTAACCGGACAAACTTTTACCAATATGGCTACATCACTCACAACGCTCGGGCTGGAACTTCCGACCGATCCCCGCTGGACCGACATTGCCGCGATGCAGATCGGCGATGTATTGATAGACCATGCCTATTGCGAACAGAAAGCCGCTTCCAGCTGCATTTCGCTGATTGTCCATTATCCTGAAAAAACATTACTCGTGGAAACCCTGACGCCCATCGTAGCCGAAGAATGGGGTCATTTCCAAAGGGTTTTGAAAGAATTAAAAAAAAGAAATATCCCGCTCGGCAGGCAGCGGAAAGACGAGTACGTAAACCAGCTCATGCAGCTGATCACCAAAGGCGACACCGAGAAAATGTTTCTCGACCGCCTGCTCATTTGCGGGCTCATAGAAGCACGGAGCTGCGAGCGTTTCAAGCTACTTTCGGAAAACCTGGAAGATGAATCGCTGCAAAAGTTCTACCGCGAGCTGATGGTCTCCGAAGCCGGGCATTACCGCACATTCCTTGAACTGGCCGAAACATATGTAGCCGCCGATAAGGTAAGAGCCCGCTGGAAGGAACTTTTACATGCCGAAGCGACGATTATGCAATCGCTGACACCCCGCGGCGACCGCATCCATTGACCTAACCCCGCATTCATCACGCTTCCCGATGCCATCATTCCTGAACCTCGTCGCTAAACGCATTCTGGCCAACCATACTTCGCTCGACCGCGTGCAAATAGTGGTACCGACGCGCCGGGCCGCATTTTTTCTGATGCAGGAACTGGCCGGCGAAACTACCGAGGCCATGATGAGCCCCGGTATCATGGCGATCGACGATTTCGTGGAAAGCATTTGCAGCCTTGAAATAGAGGACCCGGTACACCTGCTGTTCGATTTGTACGAAACCTTCCGGGAAATCGACCCGGACGTGCAGTTCGATCGGTTTATGGGCTGGGCATCGGTATTGCTGAGCGATCTCGATAAAATCGATCAGTACCTTGTCAAAACGGATTTCCTTTTCGAATACCTCTCGGAGGCGCACGCGCTCTCGCGCTGGCAGGAGAGCCTGCCGGAGGGTAGGACACTACAAGGCGAAGGCGGTTCGAAACAGTATTTCTCGCTTTTTGAGAATATTAATAAGGTATACCAATCTTTCCGGCAGCGGCTGATCGCAAAAGGGAAAGCCTACCGCGGAATGGCGTACCGCGAGCTGGCCGAGGACATTCGCAACCTCGCCGAAGCACGTCCGGACGACGAAAAGATCTATTTCGCTGGTTTCAATGCATTTACGGCTTCCGAGCGGACGATCGTCACGGCGTTGATCAAAGCAAAGAAGGCGGAAGTGCTGTGGGATTCGGACCGCTATTATATGTCGGAAAATACCGTGGTAGAAGCCGGTAAAAGTCTGCGCGAGTACCAGCGGAGCAAAGAATTCGGGGAATGGAACTGGACGGGCGACGACCTGCTTTCGACCGAAAAAAACATTACCATTTACGGCGTTCCTAATGCCACCCTGCAAACGAAAGTAGCCGGCGAGCTGTACCAGCGCATGAAGCGCTTCGACTCCGAGGATGCACCCATACCTACCGCCATTGTCCTCGCCGACGAGAATCTGCTCCTCCCGATGCTCTATTCGCTGGACCAGGATGTGCGCGACCTGAACGTGACCATGGGCCTTTCCATGCGCAACTCGTTGCTTTATACATTGGTGGACGGCATTTTCGAGTTACAGCAAAATGTGGTGGAGTTTCGCACCCGGAGCGGCAAATTGATCCGTATCCCGAAATTCGGGCACAAATCCATCGATAAAGTCCTGAACCATCCGTTTATCCGACATTACGAGCACGTGGCGCTTACGCCGCTCGAAGACGGGCAGACGATCATACAGCGAACGCTCCGCGAGATTACCGAAACCAACCAGGTGTTCCTGAGCCCGGAGGAACTGATCGCATTGGGCGATAACCATCCATTGTTCCATATCCTCTTCACGCATTGGCAGAAAAACAATGCACAGCAGGTGATCCGGGCGTTTTACCAGCTGATCGAACTGCTGCGGGAGGTTTACAAGGATTACAAGAATGCGCTGGAAACCGAGTATCTCTATCTTTTTTACACACTACTTAAACAATTCGAGCAAACGATCGAAGAACGGGCGGAGCTGATCACGCTGCGGACGCTCAAATCGTTCATGTTCGAACTGATCCGGCAAACGCGCATTCCATTCAGCGGTGAGCCGATCAGTAACCTGCAAATCATGGGTATGCTCGAAACGCGGGCGCTGGATTTCGAGCGGATTATCATATTGTCTGTCAATGAAGGCACTATCCCGCAAGCGAAACGGCAGAATTCCCTGATCCCGTTCGACGCGGCGCAGGCTGTGGGGTTACCGACGCACCAGCACCAGGAGGCGGTGATGTCGTACCACTTTTACCGGTTGCTCCAACGCGCTTCGGAAGTACATATCCTTTACACGAGCACGAACGACGCCCCCGGCGGCGGCGAAAAAAGCCGTTTCCTAAGGCAGATCGAATATGAACTGGCGGGATACAATCCGCTGATACGCATTGAAAACAAAACTGTCGTTTTCGAAGCACTGCAACAACAGGAGCTTGAAGAAGTAGTCCATAAAGACGACGCCCTCATTGCCGCCATTCGCGCGTACCTCGACGGCAAGGGCATTTACCCGACGCACCTAAACGAGTTTATCCGCTGCTCCATGCAGTTTTACCTCAAACATATTGCCGGGGTAAAGGAAAAGGAGGAAGTGGAAGAAGAGCTCGGTATGGACAAGATCGGTACCTGGCTGCATGCCTCGCTGGAACGCCTCGACCACGAGTTTTTCCTGCTCGACAACGACCCGTCGGAAGAGCAGATTGCGGCCGTGCTCCGCGAAGAGTTCGACCGGCTTTTCAAAGGTTACGTGACCGACCTGGGCCTCAACCGCATTTACTATCAGATCGGCGAACAGCAGATACTCACCTTTCTTCGCCATCATATGGCCCAAAAACCCCGTAGGAAAATCCTCGCGGCCGAGCAGCCGCTGCACACGCGCATACAGCTCGTGTTGCAAGGCGCGTACACCTACGTACGCGTAGGGGGCAAGATCGACCGCATCGAGCTAAGCGACGACGGTACATTATATGTGATGGATTACAAAACAGGCAGCGTGGAGCTGGCGGGCAAACAAAAACTCGCCGACCCGGTAGCCCGCGAAGAAGTGATCCGCTTCGATCCGGACCGAAAAATGGGTTATGTGCGCCAGTTGTGGATTTACGAGTACCTGATGTACCGCCGCATGAAAGAAGAAAACGGGCTGACACTCCGGGGCAATACCTACAATTTTGGCGATCACGCCGTCAAATCGGGCTTTTACTCCTTCCGCGACCCAAAGAACCTCATCGCTAACCCACTGGAAATCACCGATCAGCTTGCGCCGGAAGAGTTCATCGAAAAATCGGAAGTGATACTGACGGACATTCTCAATGTAATGCTCGATCCGGACGTGCCTTTCCGCAAAACCGATGACCTTACCACGTGCAAATTCTGCGACTTTACCGGCATCTGCGGGCGGTAATTTGCCAGTTGAAAAATACCCCCGACGCCTTACAACCATTGCGTAAACAAAGCCATCTTTTAAGAAAAACTCGTTTACGGTATGATCGTGGTAGCAAAATTATCCCTCTTCATTGTATGGCTCATGGCCTTTGTCATTACCTGCCTCGTGCTAGGTATTACGTTCCCGGTTATTGTCTTGTTCGACAAGTTTCAAATGCTTTTTAAAGAAGTATCCTTATAATACCAAATCGAAGTGCCTCTCAAAAAATAAAGGCGGGTGAGTGATCTCATCCGCCTTTTTGCTGCATTGCAAATGCCCTTATTTCTTCTTGAATTCTAGGTAGACCTCTTCATTCGGCGCACCGGTGCTCGCCTCCGAGGTTTTCAATGTAATATTAAGCTGCGGCACACCGCTACCATTGACGATCCGGCTGGCAATCCCGCTCAGGCGAACATTCAGGGCTTCGCCGGTACTTTGGGTTACGTTCACCTTTTCATTCACCTCAAAATTGTCCTGCGCGGTCGATTTCACTGTCGCCAGGGGATATTCCTGCGTCAGGTTAATGGTGGTCCCGGAAACCGTAATCTTGGTTTGCTTGGTGTATTTAATGCTCAACTGGTTCTTCGCCTCGGTGGTAATGTCCCACTTGTAATTGGTGGTAATCCCGCCTTCGACAGTGATCGTTTCATAAACTCCTACAAAGCTCGTTGCATAATCCGTTTCCGGCTCAGGGTCCTTCTTGTCATCCTTGCAAGCGCCCATCAGTACTACCAGACAACAAAAAATCAGCTTTTTCATAGTTCAATTTTAAGAGTAAACAATTTTCAAATATAAACACGCATCCTAAATTTCCTACTATAACGGCACTGCCCCGAGATACGCATATCGGCGCAGTAATTTATTCATTCCGAAGTATTTCAAAAAGGCAGCCGACCGAGATCAACATTGCCGCCCGAGATGATGATACCGACCTTTTTACCCTCAAAAACAGCCTTGTTCTTTAAAACTGCCGCAATAGATACCGCTCCGGAAGGCTCCACCACCATTTTCATGCGCTCCCACAAATAGCGCATCGCCTGAACGATCTCCTCGTCCGAAACCGTAAAAATGTCGGTCACTTCGGATTTGATGATCGGAAATGTCTTGTCGCCCAGGTGCGTAAGCAAGCCGTCGGCAATGGTATTGACATAAGGCGCCTTTTCGATTTTATCGCTTCGGAAAGACAATACGGCATCCGCCGCGCCCTCGGGCTCGCCCGCGTACACCCTCGTGTGCGGGGAAAAAAATTTGGCCGATAATGCGGTACCACTCAACAAGCCGCCCCCTCCCACCGGCGCGACGAGCGCGTCCAGGGTAACGTCCACATCTTCCATCAGCTCTTTGGAGGCCGTCGCCTGCCCGGCAATCACTTCGTAGTTATTGAATGGGTGAATGAAAGTCGCGCCCGTGCGTGCGACGATCTCATCGACGGTCTGCTGCCGGTCTTCGGGTGTGTTCTTGCAAAAAGTAATGGTAGCCCCGTAACCTTCCACCGCCGCTATCTTCACTTTCGGCGAATTTTCGGGCATGACAATGTAGCATTTCGCTCCTACTTTCTGTGCCGAAAACGCGATCGACTGCGCGTGATTACCCGATGAATGCGTGATCACGCCGTTCGCCAGTTGCTCTTCCGATAGCGAGAGCACCGCATTCAGCCCGCCCCTCGCCTTGAACGCGCCGATCTTTTGCAGGTTTTCGCATTTGAAAAACAATTCCGCGCCCGACAAATCATTCAGGAATTGCGAAGTGAAAACGGGAGTGTGATGAATGTAAGGTTTGACGAGCTCGTGGGCAGCCTCGATGGTTGCTCTGGTCGGTACAGTTCCTGTCATGTTGGTGTATATTATGAAAATTGTTCCTGCAATAAAAAGAAAAAGGGCCCGTCTTGTTACCGACGGACCCTCATCTGAAAAGTTTCTCAGTTAACCTTATTTACCAGCATTGGGTGTGTAAAGGTTGAAGAACTGATCAAGTTTCGGTGTAATGATGATCTCGGTACGGCGGTTCAGGCTGCGGTTAGGCGCTGAATCGTTAGCCACTTTGGGGAGATATTCTCCACGGCCGCCAGCGATCATACGAACCGGCTCAACTCCGTATTTCTTTTGCAGTGTACGTGCCACCGATGTTGCACGCAATACGGAAAGATCCCAGTTGTCAGCCACTTTATCCGTCGCGATAGGTACATTATCCGTGTGACCTTCGATCAGGATTTCGATTTCTTTGTAGTCGTTCAGGATTTTCGCCACTTTGGAAAGTACGGTCTCAGCAGCGGAGTTGATCACAGAGCTTCCCGATTTGAACAACATCTTGTCGGAAAGTGAAACGTAAACTACGCCTTTTTTCACTTCGATCTGAACGTCCTCGTCGCTTACGTCAGCCAATGAACGTTTCAGGTTCAGTACCAGCGCCATATTCAAAGAATCTTTGTGCTGGATGCTCTTGTTCAGGTCGCGGATCTGGGCACCTTGCTGGTCCATCATCGCGAGCGACTTCTTGATGCTTTCCGAACCTTCTTTCGAGATTACCGAAAGATCCGACATACGGTCAAGAAGGTTGTTGTTATTCTTTTTAAGGAATTCAACCTGTTCTTCCAGCTCCTTCATTTTGGCGTTTTTGCTGGTGAGTTCGTCATTCTTTGCCTTCAAATCATTATTCAAGCTAGCAGTTCTGCTGTCACAATCATTCAGGTCGGCTCTTGCTTTGTCCAGTTGGATTTGGATCTCATTGGCTTGCTTCTGTGCGGAAAGCAATTTTTTCTTGCTGGCACATGAGCCCAGTACAAAGAGCATGGCAACGGCTAAAAGCGTTTGTTTCATAATCGTCTTAGGGTTGTTAAAAATAGATAAACACTGTTAAGTAAAACATTTGGTAACTACACTGATCGCTATCAATAATCGAGCCACAAACAATTAAAGTCGCCGCCCGGGGTGCTTTCAAAACGCGAAATTACAAAAAAAGGGAACAATGTCCCAGAGACATTTTCCCTTTTTCACAATGTAATATAGGATATTAGCTAGTATGGCATCGCCCAAAATGGATTCCGGTGTGCTTTAATACTATCTCGGATGTGGCTTGCAATAAGCTCCTGGTATTGTTTGTTATCGATCTTGCGCCCTTTCAACTTTTTGGGCAGACTGATATCCTCTTCCGCCACCGGCTTCAATTTAATTTCCGTTGCCGACACCACGATCTCGCCGTCATTAATTTCGAGTTCGAGGATCATGCCCGGCAAGCCAGAATAAAGCTCGGGCCCGCCCGAAACCGCGAGATCGTTGGCAAACCATGCGGTGATCTTCTGACCTTTGATCGTGTCTTCGGTCACGGCCATCATACACATCCGGCCTGCCACCTCCTTGATTTTGTTCATTACTTTCCAGGAAGGCGCCTTCAGTGAATCTTCCACGATGTAAGTTTTGCCAAGCATACCGATGATATCCGTCCGCTTTTCCTTTTCGAAATTACGGTAGATCTTATAATCAGTTTTTGTCCATGACCAGCCGCCTTCATTCTCCTCCACTTTCGGATAGCTGTAATAACTCTGCTTTTCGTTAAAAAAGAGCGTCATTTTCTGCTTGTATTCATCGTCGTTGCCCCACGTTTGTTTGATCCGGTCTTTCTCTTCATTGCTCAGGTAGCTCAGCCGCGAATAGATTTTCGTCCAGTGATATACTCTTTCGTAGGTAATCTCCCCTTCCAGGTTCTGTGCCAAAAGCGGCGCGGAGGTCGCCAAAAGGATAATCAATATTCTAATTGCTCTCATTGTTTCAGTGATGTAGGTAATGTTAAAATCCGGAACGCTTTACAGAAGCCGTCATCCCCCTCATATTGTAGGTAAAGCTCAGCATGAAATACCGCGACAATGTCGCCACACGACGTTCCGAGTAATAATTCTGGTTAGCATTCTGAGTGATACCCAGGTTTCTTTTGAAAACGTCGTTGGCAGTAAGGCGAATTTCGCCCTTTTTGTTTTTAAGTATCAATTTATAAACTGAAAGGGTCAGGATCGGCACCTGCTGGTTGAAGCCGAACTGGTCGTTTTTGAAAGTCCGGTAATTGAGGCGGCCGTTGAAATAGATCTCTTTCGGCATCTTGATATTCATGTCGGCATTATAGTTCGCATTAAGGATCTTCTGGTTCTGACTGGTATTGATGGAATACTTAGTGTCGCTGATATTCCAGTTTGCATTGGTATAAAGCGTGAACACATCGCTCGGCGTCAGATCCAGACGCGCACCGAAGTTGTACCCGTCCGTTTTCGTTTCATTTTTGACATTGTTAATATAAGTCAGGTTATTACTGAAGTTAATACCTGTATTTACACCAAATGTCGCCTTCGTTTTCTTCAACGGGAACCCGAACCCGATGTAGGTACCGTAGTTGTTCCCGCCGCTGATGTTCATGGGCTTGGTAGTTGTCACCAGGTCCTCGCTGATCGTCCGGTTGTACACGATCTGATCCTCATTATAGTTATAGAACGCATTGATGTACAAGTTGGTGAAGCTCGCCGGGTTGAACATCTGGAATCCACCATACACATTGTGCGTAGTTTGCGGGATCAGGTCGGGGTTACCTTCCACGATATAAAGCGGGTTGCTGTTATCGACGATCGGTTGCAGGTCGGTGATCGACGGCTCACGTACATTCAGGCCGTATTCCGCATAGAGGTATTTGTTGTTCTTCAGGCTGTAATTCAATGAAACGTTCGGTACCAGCTTTTTGAATGTCCGGTCGACGCGGGTCATATTCGTCTGCGATTCGTCGAGGGCGAACTTGCCTTTCAACTCAAATTGTACGCCCGCAAGTCCCAGCGCCAGGTTCAGGCCCTTGTGCGAATAACGCACGCTCGTTCCAAGGCGGTTAAAGGTAAAGTCGTTGGTATAATAGCGTGTCAGGAATGGATTCACCTTGTCCACAGTTCCTTCGACATCGAAAACATCCCTGTCGACCTTGTCTTTCCGCATGCTGTAATTGTAAAACGTCTCCCAGAAAAACTTTTTGGCAAAAGGCTCGACATATGACAGGCTGCCTTTGAAATTCCCGCGGGTACTTTCGGTTTGCTGCAACTGGTTGATCACGCTGTTCTTGGTAGAATCCTGCAAGAAGAGGTTTACCGAGTTCTGGCGACGGTCCTCATCCGAATTATTAATATTATAACCCACGCTGGCGGCAAAGTTCCGTCCCTTTTTCTTGAATTTGTGACGGTACAACAGCAGGTTGGCCATTGCAAATGAGTTGTAATCGCTCAGGTTATTCACGTCCGACCGGTTGGTCAGCATATTCTCATTACGGTAAGACCTCGTCTCGCTCGAATACTCGTTGTCTCCCGAATTGATCCGCGAGTTACTAATCAGGATGAGCGTATTGAGCGAGTCGATATTATGCTCGAAACGGAATGCGGGGCGATGGTTACCTGTAAATCCGAGTGTTTTGTTCTTCCCGTCGGTCAGGTAGGAATCGTTGTTTGTCAGGAAGTTTTCCGAACTGGTTTGTACATCGGTAATCGAGCGCGTCGAATTATAGAAATAGCTGGTACTCAGCTTGGTTTTCTTGGTATCGAAGTTGTAATTGGCTCCGCCCGCAAAGTTTTTGGTAAAACCTTCGGAGCCCTGGCCACCCCAGTTTGGCTGGATCGTAATGTCGTCGCCACCATAGTAGCGCCCGCTGCTGAAACCGAAATCACCATCGTCGCCCCAGTTGAACGACTGGCTGCCTTTGAAATCCTGGTAATCGTTCCGCGCAATGCCCGACTGGTTGGTATTGTTCCCGAAACCCAGCACGGCAAACTGCTGTTTGTCGTCGAAACGGTTGTAGCTCACCTTCCCTTCGAGCCGTGAATCCGTTCCCACGCCTGCAACGGCTTTACCGAAACCGCCCTTTTTGTGACTGTCCTTCAATTCCAGGTTCAAGGTCTTTTCGCGCTTGCCATCGTCCACACCGGTGGCTTTGGCCTGTTCCGTTTTGCCATTGAAAACCTGCACTTTATTGATCGCCTCCGCCGGGAGGTTCTTGGTCGCCATCTTCGGATCGTCGCCGAAAAAGCGCTTACCGTCTACCGTTACACGTTTGATCTCCTCGCCCTGTGCGCGGATGTTACCGTCGCCGTCCACCTGCACGCCCGGGAGCTTGCGAAGTAGGTCTTCCACCGAAGAACCCGGCGGTACTTTAAATGCCTTAGCGTCAAACTCCACCGTATCGCCCCGTATGCTCAACGGCGCGCGGGCGGTTTTGATCACCACTTCGTACAATTCCTTTTGCAAAACCTTCATTTTGGCCTTGCCAATGTCTACTACATCCTTACTTTCCGGGTTTACCACTTCCTGATAAGGTACATACCCCACATAGGAGACCTTAAAAATGTAGGTGGCGCGTTTGAGGTTCTTCATTTCGAACGAACCATCTTTGGCGGTCCTTCCGAAGTTGACGAGCGAGGAGTCCTTGGGTAACAGCAACATGATCGTCGCTTCGGGCAATACCGTCCCGGAAGTGTCGGTAACGGTCCCTTTTAATGTAAATCGCCCTCCGGTCTGCGCGTGCGCAGTAAGCATAGGAAGGCATAACCATAACAGAAGTAGGATTTTTTTCAAGGCTAGTTTATGGTGGTTATGTGAGTAGAGGTTTGTAACTGAGGTTCTACATTTTTGCAATTATAGACAATGCAAATCAAGTTTACAACTAAAAATATAGTTAAAACCCGGTTTTATAAAGAATTAAGAATTATTTAACTTTTATTAAGAATTACAACTGTGAAAGTAGTCCTTTTGGTATATATAAGTTACTTTAATCCTATAAATTTTTTGTTAAATTCTTTCCGGCTGGATTTCATTGACCATATTTGCCCTTTAGTTGTTATTGTTTTAGTGTTGAAATGAAAAGTATCGGAGTAATATCGGACACACACGGCTACCTGGATGAACGCGTTTTCGATCATTTTGCCAACTGCGACGAAATATGGCATGCAGGCGATATAGGCTCGCCGGAGATCGTGAGCCAGTTACAGGCGTTCAAGCCAACCCGTATTGTTTTTGGAAATATAGATACCCCTCAGGTACGCGCGCTCACATATGAGAACCTGCATTTCGAAGTGGAAGGGTTCCGGGTCTGGATCACGCACATAGGCGGTGCACCTCCGCGTTACAACCCGCAGGTAATGCCCACATTGAAATCGAATACACCCGATATCTTCGTCTGCGGCCATTCCCACATCCTCCGGGTGATCCGCGACAAGTCTTTGAATAATATGCTATACATCAACCCCGGCGCAGCCGGACGTGAAGGATTCCACAAATTCCGCACATTACTGCGCTTCAACCTCCACGAAGGGCTGATCAGTCAGATGGAGGCGATTGAGTTGGGGAAGCGGGGGGCGGTAATTAATGATTGAATTTTGAATGAGTGAATGAGTGAATATTTTAACGTGAATAATTTTAACTGGTGAGTTTTGATCGAACTAGTATTCAAGAATATTCATTCGGTCATTCAAAATTCACACATTCAATCATTCAATCATTCAATCATTCAATCATTCAATCATTCAATCATTCAAAACGTCACCCTAACCACCTTCGTCTCCGCCCCGCGCTGCAATTCTGCCTCGACGGTTTGCCCTTTTTCGTGTTTCCCGAGGATTTCCATGTAGTCGTAAATCGTCCCGATCGGTTCGCCGCCGAGTTTGGTGATGATGTCACCGGCTAATATGCCCGCTTTTTCGGCTGGGCGTGCTTTGGATACGCCGTCGATCTTCAAACCTTTGCCGGTGTAGCTGTAATCCGGCATGACGCCGAGCGTTACCTTGAAATTGCTGGTCGTGTTGCCCGAATGCGGGTTACCGGCCGTCAGGAACTCCGGTTCGGCTGTTTCCTTGTCAAGCCCTTCCAATAGTTCGGAAATCAATGTCAGGATGCCGGCTTCGCCTTCGTAGTTGATCTTGTCCGGATCGTCGGAAATTTTGTGATAATCGCCGTGTCCGCCCGTGAAGAACTGCACTACGGGAATGTTTTTGAGGTAAAACGAAGTATGGTCCGAAGCCCCTACCCCCGATGAATCGACGGTATATTTCAAGTTCTGGCGTTTGGCCAGGCCCGGGATCAGTTTGCCCCAAACCTTGCTCGTTCCCCAACCGGAAACGATAATTCCCTTTTGCGCATCGAGCCGGCCGATCATATCCATATTGATCATAGCGGAGAAACTGTTCAGCGGCAATGTTGGCTTTTCCACGAAATGCTTTGAACCCAGTAGCCCAAGCTCCTCTCCGGAAAATGTGATAAACAGGTAATTATGCTTCTCTTTCACATTGTTTCCGGCGAAATACCGCGCCAGTTCCAGCACGCCGGAGGTTCCGGAAGCATTGTCGTCGGCACCGTTGTGGATTTTATTCTTGCTGTCGGGCGAAAGTGAGCTACCCTGGAAACCCTTGCCCAAATGGTCGTAATGCGCGCCGATCACGATGGTTTTCGGGGCACCATTGTCCAGAAACCCGACCACATTCCGGCCCGTCAGATCGTGCGCCTCGCCATCGATGGCAAACGAAACTTCGAAAGGTTGGAAATACCCTTTCGTTCCGGCAGGTTTCAGACCGATTTCCTTGAAAGCCGCCGCAATGTAATTGGCCGCCCGGACTTCACCGAGGCTCGCCGTCCCGCGGCCTTCGAGATCGTCGGAAGCGAGGTATTCGATGTGTTTACGGATAGGCGCAGTCGGAAACCGTTGTGCGAATGCGTGGGACGCGCACGCGAGGGCGAGCAGGGCCGCGAAAATGTTTTTCATTATAGTACCTCCTGAATATCTGTCAAAAACTTCCGCACCCGCAGCAAACGCTGGATCAGCAGCTGGGATTCCTCCTTGCGACGCAGTTGCTCCCGCGTGCCTTTGATGGTACGCCCCTGCTTGTCGCGCTGGTTCATGATCTTGCGGATGATCTCGATGTCGCGCTCGGTATAGCGCCGTCGGTTGCGCGAATCGCGCTTGGGGTTGAGCTGCGGAAATTTCTTTTCCCAGAAGCGCAGTGCGGAAGGCTCGCAGCCCACCATTTCAGCAACCTCGTTGGTGTCGTAATATAATTTGGTATTCGGTTCCATAGGTTCAAAGCGGATATTACAAAGATAATCGCGCTCGCTGTTAAACCCGGTTTTCCGACAAATTTTTGATTTTTTCCAAAGCCGTTCCGGCGAACTCCTCCGACGAGGCATAATAATCCCGCCCGTCGGGCAGTACGGAAAAATCGCCGATTTCCAGTTCCAGAAGTGTTCCGGCCTCCACCTCCGCGAGCCGGTAACGGTAACCGATGTCGTAATGCGAAGGGGATTGCTCCCATTTCGATACGTACAGCGAAAAGACGAGCAGCTCGTTCGGTTCGTAACCCGTGACGACGAGCCTCGTCATGCCGGACCAGTCGATTACCTTGCCCAATTCGAGATAGTAGTCTTCGAAATCATTAGGCAGATCATCCCATTGCCTGATATACTTGGGCGCGATCAATACTTCCCACACCTTTGCGACAGGTGCTTCAATGGTAATTTTTCGGGTGACTGTAAGCTCCTGTGCCATAAACCGCTATTTAACGTTCTGTTTTTCGTTGAACAAAAAACTGTGCCGTGTCAGGTATACCGATATTTACTAATTGTGAAGAAAAAAAACACTTTTCGTTATCTTTCCTGCCCCGACACGGTTTTGCCTATTTCGGTGTCAAAGTATTAAATAACGCTTAAATAACTCACCAATTCTTATCCGAATGGTACAGGAACAAGGCGCGGGCCGCGTCACTCGTGAATCCAAATTGAACAGTATCCAGGTTCTGAGGGGCATTGCCGCATTGTACGTCACGGTTTATCATTTAAAAGAAGTGATACCCGCGGACGCCGCATTCCGGAAAGAGATCGATTTTATCGCTGGATCGGGACCGGCCGGAGTAAGCCTTTTCTTTGTGATCAGCGGCTTCATTATGGTGTACATCACCCGCAATGCCGCGCCATCGGGGCAAAACATTTTCCGCTTTACAGCCAAACGGCTGATCCGTATCTGGCCTGCATACGCGGTGATTACATTAGGCTATTGCCTGCTCCACAGCCGGATCACACCTAACCCCGAATGGCCCTCCGAGCTTTTGCGAAGCCTGCTGTTTATTCCCCTATCCAATACGCCGGCCCCGTTTTACGGTTATGCAACGCTGAATGTCGGGTGGAGCCTGAACTATGAGATCTATTTTTACCTTTTGATATCCGTTTCCATGTTCTTCGCGCGGCTCCGCTGGTACGCATTCTTTCTGATGATCGCAGTCACGCTGGTAGGCATTCCAATCTATTATAATGCTTTTACTTTGAAAGCCGATAAAATGCAGGATCTGGGCGCCCCTTACCTCAATATGGTGACCAACCCGATCATCTGGAACTTCGTATGCGGGGTATTTCTCGGACTGGCCTATTACCACGATGCATGGCATAAGCGCATACGTGCTTTTCTTGCATTGAAAATGGTGGCGCCTACGCTCCTTTGCCTGGCCATCTGGCAATTTCTTTCCGGCTTCCTGGGTGGTTTCGGGCCGCTGGAATGGGGATTAGGCTCTTCGGCGATTTTTGCCGTATTCGTGTTTCATTACCAGGAACGCATTCGCGAATTTCCGTCGTGGCTGGTCGGTCTCGGCGATATGTCGTTTTCGATCTATCTGCTGCATGTCCCGGTGGTCGTCGGATTGGGCTTCCTGTTCCGCAAGCTGGGCTTTCCGGTTTACGGCGAAGGCACAGCCATGTTTTTACTCTCATTAGCCCTGACACTCATTGCTTCGCGGCTATCTTACGAATATATTGAGCTAAAACTCACTTCTTTTTTCGGCCAATGGCTCCGTGAAAGTAAAAGGGTACCGGTGAAGGAACACGCCGGCAGCTAGTTTACCGCAGTTTAACGTCCTCTACCGTCTTGTAGGCATTGTTGGTGATCTGCCGGGGGTTCTGCGACCAGAGCCGTTTCATGAAACCGGCGTAGCGGCCCACGACATATTCCTCGGGATAGCTCAACCGATGCCCATCCAGGTTTTCATAGTTCAGCTCCAAAGGCATTTTAAACTTTTTCAGCTGATCCGCAGCCACTCTCGCCCCTACCATTCCGGGATATGTGGGGCACGAAAGAAATGTACCTCCGTAATACGGCAGCACATTATCTCCTATCCGCTGGAAAAAGACCGTAGGCATGGCATTCGATGCATTGATGAACTCGCTTCTGAATATCCCGTAACCCGTTTGCGTGAGCAGCGCCCGCACCCGGAAAGGACTGTTTTCGGCCTGCGGGTCGAGGCGGCCCAATGCTTTGGTGATACCTGGCGCAAGTGCCTCGAAATCGGCCTCATTCATATATACCAGCGCGGAGACGGTAATCGCTCCCGCGCTGCTGCCCGCCAGCATGATCTGCCGCGTATCGATGCCGAACTGCTCGGCGCGGTCCACAAAATAATGGAGCGCAGTATAAGTGTCCTGCACGGCCCGGTACACGGCGCGTACCGCTTCCTGGGCATTACTGCCGCATGCAAAAGATTGATTGGCACCATCGAACCCCAGCCGGTAATTGATCGCCGCCGCCGCGTACCCGCGTTGTGCGAGCCCGCGTGCCAGTCCCATTTCATTCTCCAGATCCCCGAACAGGAATGCGCCTTCATGCACCATCAGCACAAAAGGCCGGTATTGCAGGGGATCTTTGTCCGGAGCGACGAACTCGTAGTTCAGCACCGTGGCCTTCCCGCGGTAATCGGCCGCCGTGTCAAAAATGCCTTTGCTTGTTTTCAGGCTGACGTCGGTAAAAATCTTGTCGGTGCCGAAGCGGGCGGTATTCGCGAGGGAAGAATCGGGGTTTTTGGCCGGGATAGTGTCGATGATCACCGTATCCGGCTTGTTGGGCAGCGTCGTATCAGGTCCACCCTCAACCGGGTCTGGCCCCGCGTAACGGCAGCTTAATATGATCCCGATCAATATAACCAGACCATATGTCCGGTAAAGTTGCTTCAACATTTTCAGGGTAAATAGTACGGGTACTTGCTCATCGGTTCGTGGTAACGCAGCGACAGCCGGGTTTACGATACCCGGCTGTCCTATATTATTGCCGGGATAATCTTCCTACGAAAATACGCTGTTTTCACTTCAAATGTGCCAGCTCCCGGACGCGATCGACCTAATTATTTACATTTTTTCTGATGCTGCTCGAATCTGTATTGGTATCTTGTTCCGGCTGATGATAGAAATACCCTTCGGTTTTGTTCTTTTTAGCCACATCCGCCTTTTCTTTCTCTGTGTTGCTCGCCTGCATGCGCTTCCCGCATGAGATCACGATCAGGAACATGACGATCCCGGTAACGATGCCTGTGAATATGCTCTTTTTCATGATTGATACCCGTTTAGTTGTTGATTTCAAAAACGGATATCTACAAAAAATGATACCAGCGGCAAGCCGACATTACACCACGGAAATGCTTCTGGTACGGTTTTTACAATGGCACAGATAGTCACCCACTATATGAACTCATGGATATTATCTTTTTTCTCAAAGCAATCGGCAACCTTCTTTTCGCGGCGATACTGCTGCTGGCGGTTGCGTGCTCGTCTGCATTTTCGGTATTGACCTACATGTTCCGCGGTTCCCGGCCTTCGGTAGCGGGGATCAGGAACTTCGTTAGAAAAAAATATACCTCGCGCTAGCGCCTACGAAAGCAGATTTTGCCGCAGGAGGAATTCCAGCTGGCCATTTACGTCGATCAGCTTTTCGATCAGCTCTTTGTTTTCCTCCCTGAGATGGAAGATTTCGTAGGCATTCTTGATAATAATGCGGAGCTGCTGCTCGTCCCAGGGCTTATTGAGGTAATAATAGATGTGCCCCTTGTTCACAGCGTCGATCACCGCGGTAATGTCGGTATAACCCGTGAGCAGGATACGCACCGGGTCGGAGTAATCCTTTAAAACTTCGATCAGGAAGTCGACACCCGTCATTTCGGGCATGCGCTGATCGGTAATGATCACATGGACGACATTGTGTTTGAGAAGTTCGAGGCCTTCCCGTCCCGACGTCGCGATTAAAATATTGAAGTCTCTCCTGAAAGCGGCCTTGAACGAGTTGAGGTTGTTGATTTC
The DNA here is from genome assembly GCF_900109045.1 of Dyadobacter sp. SG02. Lineage (GTDB taxonomy): Bacteria > Bacteroidota > Bacteroidia > Cytophagales > Spirosomataceae > Dyadobacter. The sequence goes on along the minus strand of NZ_FNYL01000006.1, from coordinate 420,185 downwards.
ATCGTCCACATACAGTACGCTTATTTTTCCTTTTTCCATCCTGAATACTTGGTGCTTGGCGGGAGCAGCGACCCCACCACTCCCTAACTAATTGATAATATTATAATATTAATTCTATATCCGCATCAATAGCCACAGCACTTTCTACAAATTTTTTATACGATACATCGGCGCAAGCTTCTGCTAATAAGGGAATTTTAAGGGCTTATGTCCAAATATTTTGCCCCCCATTGAACCAGAGGTTAGTTTTACAAAAATAAATTCAGCAATTTGTGTAATTATTGAAGCGAGTAAAATGCGTGAATATACGACATTCACGGAACGCGCTAGCCGGTCCGTTGAATTTTATACGAAGATCGACAACAATTTTGTGATTTGTTTAATCAGGGCGAGCCCCGTTGAAAGATAGCCTTCACAATTATTCTAAAATGTACCACGACACAGGGATTAACTATATCTACAAACCGGTTTTCATCTCCAAAGAGCGCTACGCAGATAAAGATAAGTTTCTTTCGTTCATCGAAGATTATCGCGGCAAGACCATCCTGGACTTATTTGCTTCCCAGAAAAAAGAACTCATACGTATCCGAAACCCCAGAAAACGGCTCACCGCCGTGGAGGTTGAACAGCGCTACACCGAATGGGCTGTGGGCAGGGAAGCCGACACGGAAGGCCACTGGATATACTACCCCTGGTCCGAACGACTTTTGCATGTCGTGGCGGAAGATGAATTCATTGAACTCAGGACCAGTAGGAACCAATACAAAATCACCCCCGCGGAGCAGCAAGAACTTTCCCGGCGTTCCATCGGCATCATTGGCTTGTCGGTAGGGCACTCCGTCGCATTAAGCATTGCCACCGAGCGAGGATGCGGAAAACTGAAACTGGCTGATTTTGACACCATTGAACTGAGTAACCTTAATCGTATACGCACGGGGCTTCACAACATCGGCATCAACAAATGCATTGTTACCGCCCGTGAAATTGCCGAGATCGACCCTTTCCTGACGATCGAATGCTTCACCGAGGGCATTAACAAAGAAAACCTGGACGGATTTTTGCTCGACGGCGGCAAACTGGATATCCTTGTCGACGAATGCGACGATATGGCCCTGAAAATCAGCTGCCGGGTCCGCGCTGCCCAGCTGGCGATACCGGTCGTCATGGAAACGAGCGACCGGGGCATGCTCGACGTAGAGCGGTTTGATCATGAACCGGAACGGCCCATTTTTCACGGGCTCCTGGAAGGTCTCCCGTTGGAAAAATTCGAACAGGTCCCGGAAGAACAGCGGCTTCCGCTCGTTCTGCGGATCGTGAATGCAGTTAATGCATCGAAAAGAGGCAAGGTTTCGCTGGTGGAGATGGGACAGAGCATTGGTACATGGCCGCAGCTTGCCAGTGCCGTTACCCTGGGCGGAGGCGTCGTTGCCGACGTGTGCCGCCGCATCCTGCTTAATCAGTTCAGCGAATCGGGCAGGTATTACGTCGATTTGGAAGAGCTAATCGGCAATAAACCAGTCAAGGAGGAAGCGGTGGCTCCTGCTAATCCTTTTGAACCGTTCGACGTGCAAGAGGCAATTCGTATCGCTGATTCACTAACTATCGGAGAACGTTCCGAAGTATTGAATGAAGCTGATTTAAAAGAGATTGTAAACGCGGCATGCTATGCCCCTTCAACCGGAAACGACCAGCCCTGGAAATGGCTCTACCGGAATGGCAGGCTGCATTTGTTCCACGACCGCTACCGTTCTTATTCCTTCGGCGACTTTGACCAGATCGCATCGAACATCTCATTCGGGGCCGCATACGAAAACCTGGTCCTGAAAAGCAACGAACTGGGGCTGCATATCCGGTCAGAAGTTTTCCCGCTGGGACAGGAATCGACGCTGATCGCCGTCATCACTTTTACAGATAACAAATCGGAAGCGAATACTGCGCCGGTTTTTTCGCCACAGTCGGTATCGGTGATATTCGAGCGTACCACCAACAGGAACCCGTCTACGCCTGTACCGGTTTCTGCCGGGCAATTTGAAGCATTGCGGGCGGCCGCTGAAAGTGTGGAAGGAGCGCGGTTGCATTATTTCGACGACAGGGAACAAATGAAGGCCATCGCCGAAATTATCGGTGAATGTGACAGGATAAGACTTTTGAACCCGAATGGACACCGGGATTTTGTTCACAGAGAGATGAAATGGTCTCCGGCCGATGCCGAAAATTCCAGGGACGGGATCGATATCCGGACCCTGGGCATGAGCAGTGGCCAAATGGCGGCGCTTTCAATTATCCGGGACGAAGAAGTGGTCAAAGGATTAAAAGTCGTCCGGGGAGGCGGCGCGCTGATCGACGTTGCGAGAATTACGGTGAATACGGCATCGGCCCTGGGCATGATTACGATGCCAAAGTATGACTATAAAGACTTTTTTTGGGGAGGAGTAGCTATGCAACGGCTTTGGCTGAAAGCAGAAGAATTGGAATTTGCCGTCCATCCGTTAATTTCCCCGTTTTATTTGTTCCCCAGGGTAACCAGGGGCCATGGGGCCGACCTGGATGAAACAGAAAGCTTAAAATTGCTGGATTTGCGGGAAAAATTTATGAGACTCGTTCCGTTTGAGGATAATATTGCAGAAGTGTTCCTTTTCAAAATTGCCAGTGCGCCCAGGCCGGAGATAAAAAGTTACAGATTGCCGCTTGAAGAGACACTTTTTATCAAAAACCGTCAATAATAAATGGTAGCTCGCATTAAAGGATACCGCGCGTCGGACGACATCGAGACCAGTCTCAGATACGCGGATGGTCACCGAAAAGTGTTGGAGGCTTACGGGATAAAGCAGGTTACTTCGGCCGTACATAACTGGCTGGAAGATCCTAATACGTATGTGCTGATCGTTGAATCGGAAGATGGCAGCAAGATTTACGGCGGTACCCGTGTGCAGGTCCGCTCCCCGAACCTCAAATTGCCGATGGAAGATGCTATCGCCAAAATCGACAAAAAGATTTACAGCTACGTGGACGCTATCGGCGATTACAATGTAGCCGAGTTTTGTGGCCTTTTTAATTCAAGGGAAGTGGCCGGATATGGAATAGGCAGTTTATACCTGTGCAGAATCGCAATGGCAGTTTCCGGTCTCGTAGGGATTAAAAACCTTCTTGCACTATGCTCACCGATTACATTATTGATGAGCGAACGGATTGGTTTTGAAATCCTCAAAGACCTGGGAAACAATGGAACATTCTACTATCCCAAGGAAGGGCTCATCGCAACCTCACTCATCGCCAGGGACCTGGTGAACCTGCCTGTCGCAACGGATGAGGAAAGGGAATTGATTTTCAGCTTGAGAAAAAATCCAAAGCAAACGGTGACGGAAAATGGGCGCAGGGGAGAATTGACAATCATTTATGATATCGCCACATGGTTATAAAATTTTACAGACTATGCTTTCTGCTATTTACTTTGCTGGCTTTCGGGAGAATATCCTATGCCGGTGAAGTTGTCTTTTCGGGTAGCGACCTCTCCATTGGCGAGAGCGTGGATATCCTTGAAGATTCACTGGGGACTATGACCTTCCAGCAGGTCAGATCTTCCGGCCGCTTTGCTCCCAACGACGAGCAGACACCCAATTTCGGCCTCAGCAATTCCGCCTTCTGGATCAGGTTCACCCTCAGGAACGAAACGAAAGACCCCAATGTCTTTTTCGAGCTTGCCAACGCGCGTCTTGACTTTTGCACGATTTATAATGAAGAAAACGGTCAGATCTGGCAGGAAAGCATTTCGCTGAACGAACCCTTCACCGCCAGGGAAGTACAACACCAGAATACGGTTTTCAAGCTGAATATCCCGCCGGGCCAATCGAAAACATACTATCTCAAAATCCTCGGAAGCGAACAAATGGTGCTTCCGCTGATTGTGCGAAACGAAATGGACTTTTTCCGGTATGTGTTGAAGAACGAGGTCATCGCAGGTATTCAGATGGGTATCCTTACTGTAATGATGCTGTATAACTTCTTTCTCTATTTTTCGATCAGGGAAAGAAGCTATCTGTACTATGTGCTGTATATCCTCTTTATCGGTCTGACGCAGACGACCATCACCGGCTACACGTTCAAATACATCTGGCCCGACTTCCCGATGTTCAACGTTTATGCCATTCGCATTTTCCCGTCCCTGGCGGGGAGCTTTGCCGTACTGTTTATGCAAAATTTCCTGCATAGCAAGGAAAATTCGCCGGTGATCCATAAAGTACTGGCCCTCGTTTTCGTCTCCTACGGATTTGCAATACTCTTTAACCTTTTGGGGATACAAAGGCTTAGCTACCGGATTATTGACGTAACCGGGGTAACTGCCTGCCTGCTCGTTCTGGCGGTTGCGATCCAGCTTTCATTCAGAGGTTACCGTCCGGCTAAATTTTATCTTGCAGCATGGGTCATGTTCCTGATCGGCATCGTGTTGTACACGCTCCGCAATCTCAACCTCCTGCCTTACAACATGTTCACGAACTACACCCAGCAGGTAGGAGCAACCATCGAAGTTATTTTGCTTTCGTTTGCACTTGCGGACAAAATCAACATCCTGAAAAAGGAAAAAGAAGCTTCACAGGCCCAGGCGCTCCGCATTTCCATGGAGAACGAGAAAATCATCCTCGAACAAAATGCCTTCCTCGAAAAAAGCGTCAACGAACGCACAGCCGAATTACAGTTTGCCAATACGGAGCTCAACCTCACATTGACCAAACTGAAAGACGCCCAGACACAGCTGATCGACTCGGAGAAAATGGCCTCGCTCGGTCAGCTCACAGCGGGTATCGCGCACGAGATCAACAACCCGATCAACTTCGTAAGCTCCAATATCAGGCCGCTGCGGAGGGACATCGACGACGTACTGGAAATCCTCGATTCGTACGACGGCATCAGGGAAATCGACTCGATGGAAGGGCTTCAAGGCAAAGTAATGGAGATCGAACAGCTCAAAGAAGAGCTCGACCTCGATTACCTCAAAGCCGAGCTCGGCACATTACTTAAGGGTATGGAAGACGGTGCACACCGGACCGTCGAAATCGTAAAAGGTTTGAAGATATTCTCCCGCGTGGATGAAACCGACCTCAATCTGGTCAATATCAACGAGGGGATCGAATCCACACTCATCATCCTCAATTACCAGATGGGGAGCACGATCACCCTGATTAAGGAATTAGGCAATATCCCGAGCATCGAATGCTACGCAGGTAAGCTCAACCAGGTGTTTATGAACATCCTGACGAACTCGATCTACGCATTGCAAAAGGAGAAACACGAGGGTAAAACTCCGACGATCTGGGTGAAATCCTGGCTGAAAGATCCCGAAACCGTCGCAATATCGATCCGCGACAATGGTCCGGGCATGACGCCGGAAGTCCGCGCCAAGATTTTCGAACCGTTCTTCACCACCAAGCAGGTAGGCGATGGTACCGGTCTCGGGCTTTCAATTGTCTTTAAAATTATCGAAGTTCACAGCGGTAACATTCAAGTAAACACGGAAGTAGGAGAAGGAACAGAATTTTTGATCACACTGCCTGTTAAAACCAAAGTACGCCCAATCCCTGATTTTCAATGAGCGAAAAAGCTATAACCATTCTGTACATTGACGACGAGGAGCACAACCTGCATTCGTTCAAGGCTTCTTTCCGCAAGCAGTACGATATCACGATAACTTCATCGGTGGTAGAAGCGGAGCAATTGCTCGACGACAAGGATTTCTGCATCATCCTGGCCGATCAGCGGATGCCGGTCATGACGGGCGTACAGTTTTTTGAAAAGATCAGGACCAAATTCCCGAAGCCGATACGTATCCTCATCACCGGCCATACCGACATCGGCGCGGCGATCGACGCGATCAACAAAGGCGAGGTTTTCCGGTTTATCGACAAGCCGTGGGATTATAAATATGTCGAAAATGCAATTTCAAATGCATACGACATTTACAAAACCCGCGAGGACCTGAAACAACGGAATGTCGAACTGCAAAAGGCGAACGAGGAGCTCGACAAGTTCGTTTACAGCGCCTCGCACGACCTGCGCGCGCCCCTGATGTCGGTACTCGGCATCGTGAACCTCGCATTGCTGGAAGAAGACGTCAAATCGCAGAACGAATACCTGGAACTGATCCGCCAGTCGGTGAAGAAGCTGGACACCTTCATTATCAACATTATCGACTATTACAAAAATGCGCGGGGCGTACCTGTTGTAACGGACATCAGCTTCGAGGAACTGGTAACCGAAGTACAGGCTACCATCCAATACCTGCCCGAATACGGCAACCTGAAAATGACCACGGACATCCAGCAGGATGGCATATTCAATTCCGATGTGATGAAGCTGCGGATCATTTTCAATAACCTGATCAACAATGCGATCAAGTTTCAGGACAAGACCAAGGCGAACCCGTTCGTTCACCTGACCGTCAAATCAACGGATACCGACGCCCGGATCATCGTGGAAGACAACGGAACCGGCATTAAGGAGTCGGATCAGGATAAAATTTTCAAAATGTTCTACCGTGCCGGCGCTACCAACAGCGGCTCAGGGATAGGACTTTATATCGTACACGAAGCGATCGCCAAACTGGGAGGAGAAATCAGCGTAACTTCAAAAATCGGCCAGGGTAGTATTTTTGAAATCAACATTCCTTCTATTAACAAATAACCCGACATGGAGCCACTGCTTAACTTCTTTTTGATAGATGACAGCGCATTCGACCTGTTCATCTACGAAAAGTTATTGATCAAAAGCGGGATTACGAATTCAGTCAGAACCTTCAACTCGGCGCGCGACGCCCTCAAACACCTCATCGGCCAGGCCGACAGCCTCCCGGATATCATCATTCTGCTCGATCTCCAGATGCCCGACATGAACGGCTTCGAGTTCATCGACGAATTCGATCGGCTACCGGATGCCCTCCGGCAGAAAATCAGGATATTTATGCTTTCTTCGACCATCGACACGCGTGATATCGAAAAAGCCAAAGCCAGCGAGCATATTATCGACCTCTTACCGAAGCCATTGGAAATTCCTTTCCTTAAAAAGAAGCTGGCAATCTAAAACGCTTGTAGTATAATTTTTTTAGGAGATTAAAGTAACTGGACATGCCGCCTACCAGCCTGTCCTGGGTTTGCAGCCGTGTGTGACCTAAAAAGGCCTTTCGTGTGCATTTTTGAAGCGCTAATTGTCAAAAAACCTCTCTATCCGCTGATTGTCAAGCCAATAAGCTAACGGGCGTCATTTAACACACCTCCACAAATTGTCCTATAATGTAACAATCCGAACGGCCATTGCTCGAAACAATGTGCCGGAAGAACGCTATATGCCAAACCGAACTATAAGGTTTCAAATCAAGAATATGATTTTTCAAATATTAAAAGATTTTACAAAGGGTCGGGTACGTTCTTATTGCAAACTGTCCGACAACCAGTGTAAACCTTAACACAATGTTTTAATGAAAACTGATAGCAAAACCCTGGCCGAGATTTTGAAATTGCACGCACAGTACGTTAAAGAGGTTGAGTTCAGTGGTATCAAGCCCCTATCGATGGAGATTTACAAAACTAACTCCCACAATTTTGTACGCTGGATACAGGACGAATTTCACCCAGGCAGAAAACTACGCAAAGAGGCTTTGTCCTGAATTGCGAAAAGCACTCATTATACTCAACGTTTTAAGATCAGGCTGCCGGTGCATGGGAACACCGGCAGCTCTTTTTTTATAGCAGGTTGTTTGTTAAATTTGGGTAAACAATGGGTTACCCGCCCCTACCAGTATAAACGACATGATTTTCACGATATATAACCTGCTGAAAGGTCGCTTCTCCAAAGACGCCATCGAAGAAGCCAAGTCCAACGAAAAAGCGATGACCCGCCAGGAGGCATTGCAGCAAATGCGCAACATCGCCAGCCGTAAGTCCGGGAGCAAAAAAAACTGAATCAGCTCGTTTCAGCAGCCTTGCCCGTAGTAGGCATCCTTGCCGTGCTTCCTGAAATAATGCTTGTCGCACAGGCTCTGCTTGATTGCCGCAGCCGATGGATTGATCTGCAACGTCAGGTAAGCCATTTTCGCTACCTCTTCCAGCACGATTGAATTATAGATGGCCTTCGCCGGGTCCTTCCCCCAGGTAAATGGCCCGTGGCAGGCCACCAGCACCATTTCCACCTCTTCATAACTCAGCTTTTCCTTCGCAAACAAATCGAGGATCTGGTTACCGGTTTCGTGCTCGTAATCACGCCGGATCATTTCGTCGGACATCACTTCCGTCACCGGGACCGAACAGGTCAGATGATCCGCATGGGTCGTTCCCAGGTTCGGGATAGGCCGGATCGCCTGCGCCCACGCTACCGCGTACGTAGAATGCGTATGACACACGCCCCCGATCGTGGGGAAGCTCTTGTAAAGCAAAGTATGCGTTTTCGTATCCGACGATGGCCGCATACTGCCTTCCACCAATGCATTATCCAGGTCCACGACTACAATGTCCTCCACTTTCAGCCGGTGATAAGGCATGCCGCTGGGTTTGATCGCGACCACGCCGGCGGCGCGGTCGATACCGCTGACATTTCCAAAGGTTACGATCGCCAGTTCCTCCCGGGGGATTTCCATATTGGCCTCGTAAACCTGCTCTTTAAGATATTGATATTTTGACATTTCAGATTAGCGGTAATAGGCTTCGCTCCAACGCAGCTCGTTTTTCAGCTGGCGCAGCGTGGTATTTTTATCGATCACAACCAGTTCCACGCCTACCATTTCGGCAAACGTTTCGATATGTTCCGTCGTCAGGTTCTGGCTGAATGCGGTATGGTGCGCGCCACCGGCATAAATCCAGGCTGCACAGCCCGTTTGCATATCCGGTTGCGGCTTCCAAAGTACGCGTGCTACCGGCAGTTTCGGCAGTTGTTCCGTCGCTTCGACAGCCTCCACCTCATTCACCAGCAATCGGAAACGGTTGCCCATATCCACGAGTGAGACATTCAATGCCGGCCCCGCTGGTGCATTGAATACCAGACGCACGGGATCGTCCTTCCCTCCTATCCCCAATGCGTGTACTTCAACCGAAGGCTTGCCTTTGGCAATGCTTGGACATATTTCGAGCATATGCGAGCCGAGTACGAGGTTGTTGGACGGATTAAAATGATAAGTATAATCCTCCATAAACGAGTTACCGCCCGGCAGGCCGCTGGCCATTACCTTCAATGCGCGTACCATCGCCGACGTCTTCCAATCCCCCTCACCCGCGTAGCCGTAACCCGCCGCCATCATGCGTTGCGAGCCGATACCCGGCAGCTGTTTCATGCCGTGCAGGTCTTCAAAAGTATTGGTATAGCCTTTGAAATTGCCGTCTTTGAGGAAGTATTTCAAACCTAACTCAATTTTCGCAGCATCGCGCAATGCCTGGTGGCGCTGCCCGCCGTTTTCAAGGCCGGAAGCGAGTTGGTACGCATCGGCATATTCGTCGGTCAATGCAGTAATTTCGGCATCCGAAACCTGGTCGATCACCGCTACCAGATCTCCTACCGCATAAGTATTCACCGAAAAACCGAAAGTCATTTCCGCGGCAACTTTATCCCCGTCGGTAACTGCTACCTCGCGCATATTATCGCCGAAACGAACGAATTTGGCCCCTTTCAGATCATGACGCCCGGCCGCTACCCTCGCCCATTGCCCCAGGCCTTCCACTACGTGTTGCTGCTGCCAATGCCCGACGATGACCTTGCGGTTCAGGCGCATACGCGTCATCATGAAACCGAACTCGCGATCGCCGTGCGCCGACTGGTTCAGGTTCATGAAATCCATATCGATTTCGGCCCAGGGAATGTCCCGGTTGTATTGGGTATGCAAATGCAATAAGGGCTTTTGCAGGATCTGCAAGCCGCGGATCCACATTTTGGCGGGGGAAAAAGTGTGCATCCAGGCCACGATACCAATGCAATTCACCGCGCTGTTGGCCTCCTGGATGATGTTATAGATTTCGTCCGGCGACTTAACGACCGGCTTGAAAATCACCCGCACAGGTACCTGCGGGGCCTCGTCGAGGTAACGGGCGATGATGGCTGAATGCTCATCGACCTGGCGGAGCGTTTCCTCGCCGTACAAATGCTGACTTCCGGTGATAAACCAGACTTCAAACTGTTTTAAATCAAGCATCAGGTGAGTTCTAAATGTGCTTTATGTAAAAAATCATTTTCGATATAAGCCCCGGCTTCGAGGTATTTCTGATAAAGCTGCTGATATACTGCCGATTGCGCTTCTCGTGGCTGGTACACGGCATCAAAACCGGAACTCATTGCGTCCTGCGCAAGCTGCAAATCGGAATGCACCCCAGCCGCCACCGACGCGAACATCGCCGCGCCCAATGCGCAAGCCTGCTCGGAGGCCGCTACTTTAATAGGCATGTTGAGCACGTCGGCCAGCGTTTGCATGACAAATGCAGATTTTTTCGCCACCCCGCCGATCGCGATTACCTGGTGAATCGGCACACCCTCATTCCGGAAACGCTCGACGATCGCTTTCGAACCATAGGCGGTCGCTTCCACCAATGCTTTGAAAATGCGGGCGCTGTCGCTGGCCAGGTTCAGGCCAAGCAGGCCGCCTTTGAGTGTATGCTTCGCGTCGGGCGTGCGACGGCCATTCAGCCAGTCGATGGCGATAATGTCTTTTTCAGTAACAGGCAGTTTCGCTGCTTGTTCTGCAAGATGCGGGATCAGTTTCTGTGAAAGTTTTGCGGCTTCTTCCTCGCCCAGCAAGGTGCGGACGGGTTCGATGATCAGCTTCGAAAACCACGCATAAATATCCCCGAAAGCCGATTGCCCTGCCTCCATACCCAGCATTCCAGGTACAATGGAGCCATCCACCTGACCGCAAATGCCTTTGATCAGCAAATGCCCGACCTCCTCGTTCGGCGCCACCAGCATGTCGCAGGTAGAAGTACCGATGACCTTACATAATGAATACGGCTCGATGAGCGCGCCTACCGCCCCCATATGCGCGTCGAACGCGCCCACGCCTATGACCGCGTCCGCAGGAATGCCCAATTTTGCGGCCCATTCTTTGGAAATCGTGCCCATTGGCTGATCGGAAGTAGCGGTATCGGCGAAAAGCCTGTCGCGGAGGCCGTCGAGCAGCGGATCGAGCTCTTTGAAAAATGCATTGGAAGGCAGCCCGTCGAAATCCTGATGCCAGAGCGCCTTGTGGCCCGCCGCGCAGCGCGAGCGTTTCAATTGCAGCGGGTCGGTAATGCCGGTAAGCTCGGCCGAAATCCAGTCGCAATGCTCCACCCAGGAGAATGCCTGCTCGCGTACGGCTTCGTCCACGCGCAGCGTACGCAGGATTTTAGCCCAAAACCATTCCGACGAGTAGATACCGCCTACATATTTGGTAAAATCAATATCATAACTGTGCGCGAGCCGGTTGATCTCTTCGGATTCCGCATTGGCAGTATGGTCTTTCCAGAGGATAAACATGCCGTTCGGATTCTCGGCAAATTCGGGAAGTAGCGCCAGAGGCGTACCATTCCTGTCCACTGCAACGGGCGTAGAGCCGGTCGTATCCACCGAAATACCCCGCACATTTTGCCGCACAGCCGGCGAAGCCTGGTCCAGCGCGTTGCGAACGGCGTTTTCCAGACTTTCGAGGTAATCCAGCGGGTGCTGCCGGAACTGCGAAACGCCTGCATCACAATATTTGCCCTGCTTCCAGCGAGGGTACTCCTGCACGGCCGTCCCCGCCTGTGCGCCTGTGTCCGCATTCACCACCAATGCCCTCACAGAGTCGGTACCGAAGTCGATACCGATGACGTAGTTCTCTTTCATAAATATCGGTTTAGGATGTTATCAGACCAATTTGACGCATTTATTTTAACTTATCACCTAACAAATATAAATAAATTTGTTTTTAGTGTAGTATTGACACAATTTAAATTTCAAGCGAGCGCAGCGAGCTGGCGCGAAGGCCCTCCTTCGTGCTTACTATTCACTCATTCACCCTCATCGAATCCGGCATGAAATTCCAAAACGAATGGAATTTCGTTTTATACCGCTCAGCGTCCAGCTTGTAAAGCGTGGCCTTTTTGGTAGCACTATTATTGTTTTTTTGCCCCGTATCGATGAGCAGACCGGTGGAAAGCAGCTTTCGGCTGAAATTGCGACGGTCGATGGGGATGTTGTAAATGGCTTCGTAAAGCTTTTGAAGTTGCGGGATCGTGAAGCGTTCGGGCAGGAGTTCGAAGCCGATCGGGTGCAGGGCCGCATTGTATTTGAGGTGCTCGATGGCCCTGCTCACCATTTGTTCGTGGTCGAATATCAGTTTCGGACGGGCATCGAGCGTGATCCAGGACGCATTATGGCTTTTAACGGCCTCCGAATCGTGGTCGTCGATTTTGATCAATGCAAAAAATACGACGGAAACCGTGCGCTCGCCCGGATCGCGATCGGCTTTGCCAAAGGTTTCGAGCTGTTCTACATAAATGTCTTTGAGGCCCGTGAGATTATAGAGAATGCGCACCGCGCCGTCGGCCAGGTCTTCGTCGGCATTCATGAAGCCGCCCATCAGCGACCATTTGCCTTTTTCGGGTTCAAAATTCCTTTTGATCAACAGCAGTTTGATATCCTTTCCGTCAAATCCGAAAATGATACAGTCGATGGCCACGAGGATGCGGGAGGCCTGGGGATAGTTATTCATTGAATGTGGCGTCGTAGAAGTATTGTCATTCAGGCACTAACTCAACAACTAGTTACAAAATATTTCCAGGAGGATTCCCGGAAAATGTTAAGTTTATGTTAAGAAAGTAAAAAAAAGTACGAGAATACTTAATCAGTTTAAAGAGTTAAGTCACAAATTTAAGTACGAATTTTGTACCGCTTCTCAGCGAAATAATCAGATTATTAAAAGGCTATCTTCATGATGAACAACTTTTACGCTACCTGTTCCGATGAAAATATCCTTGCGCTGATCGGTGAGCAGGACGATGAGCTGGCCTTCGCGGAACTGTACGACCGCTACTTCAAAACCCTGTTCAATTACGCTTACTCGAAAGTGAACGACCGGTTTACGGCGCAGGAAATTGTCCAGGAACTTTTTGTCAGCCTCTGGCAGCAACGTCGCCAGAACCAGGTGCTATGCGGCCGTTCATTTCTTTTTACAATTGCCAAGCGGCTGATCATATCTTTCTACCGGAAAGAATACACCCGTCAGCACCATTATGGGCAGTGGGAGATCCATCGCAGCGAAATTTCGGAGTTTGCCGACCAGCCTACCCTCGCCTCCGACCTGCAAAACCGCTACGAAGAAGGCCTGCATTTGCTTTCCCCGAAGTGCCACGAAGTTTTCACACTGAGCCGTCAGGGTTTTTCCAATAAACAGATCGGCGAGCAGCTCAACATTTCCGAAAAGACGGTCGAGCAGCACATTACCAAGGCATTGCGCATCCTGAAAGAGCATTTGAAGGAGCATATGATCTGCGCACTGATCCTTTTCTCTTCATTTTAAAAAAATTTCCAAAACAACTAAGGGTTACCCTTTCGGCGCGCGACTTCCCGGATGACAACATCCCCGATCTCATGAAGCCAAACGGTATTCCGCCCGCATTACTCGAAAAATACCTGTCCGGTGAATGCACCGACGCAGAAAAAGCAATCGTCGAAGCCTGGTATGCGTCGCTGCAAGGCGAGCCCCGCTACCTCGATCATTTGCCCGATGCAGAACAGGAGGAAATACGACATGCGGCATTCGGGAATATCCGTCAGGAACTGAACATGGTGGAAGAGCGGCCTGTGAAACGTTTGCCATGGCATTGGCTGGCGGGGATCGCGGCATCGATACTCGTTGCGTTGGGCATTTTCCTTGCCGGAAACCTGAAAACCGTACGATTACCGGAAGTGACGATCAAAGGACTGGGAACCGATCCGTCGAAAGCATTACCGGTAACCACTTTCAAAAATACGGGCAGGCAGATTGTCCGGCACCAGCTTCCGGATGGCAGCGTCGTATCCATGCACCCGAACGCGGTCATCGAGTACCATACCGCATTTGCCACCAACAAGCGGTTCGTCATCTTTTCGGGGGAAGGTTTTTTTGATGTAAAAAAGGACAAAACACGTCCATTCAATATCAAAAGCGGGGAAATGATTATTCGCGTCCTGGGTACGAGCTTCAACGTGAAGGCGATCGAAAGCCAGAAGAAGTTCCAGGTAGATGTGGTGACGGGCAGCGTACAGGTGACTGCGGCCGGCGAGACGTTCGACAGGCAGGAAGTAATTCTGAAACCGCAACAGCAGGCGTTATTCGAGCTCGATTCCAAACGCCTGATTTCAAAAACGTCGCCGCTGCAAGCCAAAAAGGAGATTTACGAGCCGGTGACCATCGTATTTGAAGAAACACCTTTGAACAAGGTGATCGAACAGCTCGAAAAACGCTTCAATGTATCGATCTCACTCGCGAACCCCGCCCTCGCCCGATGCGGCCTGACGGCCAATTTCGAGTCACAGGCGTTCCCCGGTATTCTCGAAATCCTCTGCACTTCGCTCGAAGTAAGTTACACTATTTCAGACAATAACATTATCATTAACGGTGAACCCTGTGAATAATCCTTAATACTGCCCATGAACTTATGAACCCGTCCGTACCACCGTAAAAAAGGCCGGAAGTGTACCACCACTACCCGGCCCAAGTACCATCCTTTTTCTTCGTACCACCGTTTCAAAAGGATGTTTTTATCCAATAGTGCCTAACCATCAGACAATCAAAATTATGCAAAAAACAGTACGTAACAAGCCGGTCGACTGGCGAAAAATTATGCGCATTGGACTGCTTCAATGGATTCTTGCCGTCTCGCTCGCAGCCGGCAGCTATGCGAAGGAAACTGCGGCCCAGTCTGTGCTGAGCAAAGACATGACGCTCACGCTTCGCAATGTTTCGCTTAAACAGGCCCTGAATGAGATCCAGGCCCGTGCCAATACCCGCTTTGTATACAGCAGCAGGGTTTCCGTGAAGGAAAACGTGACCATCGATGTAAAAAATCAGAAACTCTCCAAGGTACTGGACCAGTTGCTGGCGCCACGCGGTATCAATTACAAATTGATCAACAACCAGATCGTGCTCGCGAAGACGCGCGTCAACCGCGAGGAATCGGTGATACCCGAACTGGAAGAGAAACTGCTTCAATATGTGTTGCCCACCGAAATGCAGGTACGCGGTACCGTGTCTTCTTCGGATGGCCAGGGTACGCTACCGGGTGTGAGCATCGTCGTGAAAGGAACTTCGCAAGGTACCACGACCGACGGCAACGGAAAGTTCGAAATCACCGTACCTAATGTGGAATCGGCATTGGTTTTCAGCTTTGTGGGCTATGTTTCGCAAGAAATCGTCGTGGGTAATCGCAACGAGATCAATGTGACTTTACAGGCAGATAACAAGGCTTTGTCGGAGCTTGTCGTAGTAGGTTACGGAACGCAAAAGCGCGTAAACCTGACAGGGGCAGTTTCGCAAGTACAAGCGAAGGACCTCGAAAACCGGCCGTTGAACAACATGTCGCAGATCCTGCAAGGGATGGTACCTAACCTGAACATTACGTTCAGCACCGGTCAGCCGGGTAAGGGCGGCGCGTTGAACGTGCGCGGGGAAACTTCCATCAGCGGCAGCGCTCCGCCGTTGGTACTCATCGACGGTATTCCCGGTGATATCAACCGCATCAACCCCGGTGACGTGGAATCGGTGTCGGTTCTGAAAGACGCTGCTGCTTCGGCCATTTATGGTGCGCGTGGTGCTTTCGGGGTAATCCTGGTCACAACCAAAACTGCTAAAAATGGTAAGACAACGGTTTCTTACAGCAATAACTTCGGTTGGTCCAAACCCACCATCAACACCAATTTCATGACCAATGGTTATGATTATGTAAAAATCAACGACGAGGCATTTATCCGTGCGACGGGCAACAGCTACACGCGCTATTCGGAGGAAGATTACAAGGAAATCGAGGCACGCCGGTACGACAAGACGGAAAATCCTGCCCGTCCGTGGGTGGTGGTGAAGAATGTGAATGGCAAGGACATTTACAACTACTATGGTAACTACGACTGGTGGAACACGATCTTCGACATGCAGCAGCCCTCGCAGCAACACAATGTGAACCTCTCGGGCGGAACAGACAAGATCAACTACTTCCTGTCAGGTTCATTGTTTTCCAAAGACGGTATAATGCGTATCAATACCGACAATTTCAAGTCGTACACGCTGCGCAGCAAAATCAATGCACAGCTCACTCCCTGGCTGAAAGTGAGCAACAATACCATGTATTTCGATTCAAGGTATAAATATCCGGGTCTGGAAGGCGGTGCCAACAGCAACTTCACAGCCATTACCGTACACGCATTGCCTATCTACGCGCCGCGTAACCCGGATGGTACGCCTACGTACAACACGTTGAAAAACAACTATTCGATCGGAGACGGTTTGTTTGCCAACCTTTTGAAAGGCGTAGCAGGCGGTGAACAGAAAGTGCACGAGCTGACGACCATTAACACCGTGGAAATGAGCCTGGCCAAAAACTGGAACCTTACTGCAAACCACTCCTACTCGTTCTACATCACCGACGACTGGTACCGCTCCGCCGTAGCGACGTATTCCGTTCAGCCGGGCGTAATGGCCACCGTACCGAACTACAATACCGACCAGTTGAAGAAAACATTCTGGTTCGATCCGCAGAATGTGGTGAACGTGTTCTCGTCATACAATCATACTTTCGGCAAGCATTATGTGAGCGCGACGGCGGGTATCAACTACGAAACACGCAAGCACCAGGTTTTGGCTGGCTCGCGGAAGAACCTTCTTTCCGAAAGCATCAACGACCTCAACCTAGGAACCGGCGAACAACTTATCAGTGGCGGTGCGTACGAGTACGAACTTTTCGGTGCATTCTTCCGCGCGAATTACGATTACCAGGGTAAATACCTTTTCGAAGCAAATGGCCGTCTGGACGGTACTTCGCGCTTCGGTAGCGGTCGCCGCAACGGTTTCTTCCCTTCGGTGTCGGCAGGATGGCGGATCAGTGAGGAAAACTTTTTCGAATCGGCCCGCAATGCAGTTAATAACCTGAAAATCCGTGCTTCTTACGGAACATTGGGGAACCAGCTGCCTCCGAAATTCAACGATAACCCAAGCTCTGCAAGCTTTTATCCTTACGTTCCGATGATGCCTACGGCGCAGTCGACCTGGATAAACAATGGCCAGAAATTGCAATACGTAAGCAGCCCGGCGCCAATCTCTGCCGGACTTACCTGGGAATCGGCGACGACAACTAACCTCGGTCTGGACGCGACTTTGTTGAAAAACCGCCTGAATATTTCGTTCGACGGCTACATCCGTAACACCACCGGTATTCTCGTGCCAGGCCAGGTGCTTCCGTCGGTTTACGGCGCCACCGTACCCACGCAGAATGCAGGTGATATCCAAACCAAAGGTTTCGAGCTGAGCCTCAGCTGGGCCGACCGTTTCAAAGTGGCCGACAAGCCGTTCTCTTACAATGTGTCGTTCGTCATATCCGATTCCAAATCAAAGGTTACCAAATATGATAACCCGAACAAGACGCTCTCGAACCCTTATGTAGGCCAGGAAATCGGTGAAATGTGGGGTTACCAGATCGACGGCATGTTCCAGAGCAACGAGGAAGCGCAAGCCTACAAAATCGACCAGACGATCGTGAACAAGCAGCGTTTGAGCGCGCCGGGCGAATGGAGCAAGTTGCAGGCAGGTGACCTGAAATTCGCCGACCTGAACAACGACGGTAAAATAGACCAGGGCGCCAACACATTAGGCGACCACGGCGATTTGAAAAAGGTCGGTAACAACCGTGCCCGCTACCGCTATGGCATCAACCTGGGTGCTTCCTGGAACGGTTTCGACATTTCGGCGCTGGCACAGGGTATCCTGCGCAAAAACTGGTACCCGGGCAACAATGCAGACAAATTCTGGGGGCCTTACTCGCGTCCGTACTATTCGTTCATCCCGGAAGATTTCGGCAAGGATATCTGGACACCTGAAAACCAGAACGCCTATTTCCCGTTGCTTCGCGGTTACACGGCCCTCAATGCCGGGGGTGACCTGAACAGCGTCAACGACCGCTACATTCAGAATGTGGGATACCTGCGCCTGAAAAATGTCGTGATCGGATATACCGTGCCGGAGAAGATCAGCAAAATGGTCCGCATTCCCCGGGCGCGCGTGTACGTAAGCGGCGAGAACCTGCTCACCTATTCACCGCTTCGTTCGAAATACATCGATCCCGAAGCATTCGACGGCGACGCAACCAACGGTCGTACTTATCCCATGTCCAAAACCATCTCTGTTGGTTTAAACGTCACATTCTAAAAGGCATTCCTACCGATGAAAAAAATTCTTAGCATTATAGCCATTACCATGGGCCTGGCAGCCTGTGACCTGGAACAGCTCCCGCAGGATGCGATCTCGCCGGAGACCTTTTTCAATACCGAAAACGACCTTTTACTTTACACCAACTCCTTCTATAATGCATTACCCAGTGCGGAAGATGTATACAATGAGGATGTTGATAATGTGGTCAAAACCAGCTTGCGCGACGAGTTACAGGGAACCCGCGTCGTGCCTGCCACCGAAACCGATGCAAATGGATGGCGCTGGACCGATTTGCGGAACATTAATTACTTTCTCGCCAACTCCGGCAAATGCCCCGACAAGAAGGCAGTGGCCAAATACAACGGTCTGGCCCGGTTTTTCCGCGCTTATTTCTATTTCAAAAAGGTGCGTCGTTTCGGCGATGTGCCCTGGTACTCGACTACCATCGAGCTGGAAGACCAGGAGTTGCTGACCAAACCCCGCGACCCGCGTGCGCTCGTGATGGACTCCGTCATGGCCGACATCGACTACGCGATCGCCAACCTCGATGCCAGCCGGCAGGTGACCACCATTACCAAATACACGGCATTGGCATTGAAATCTCGGATAGCGTTGTATGAAGGCACATTCCGCAAATATCACCCGGAATTCAACCTGCCCAATGCCGACAAGTTCCTTGACGCGTGTATTTCCGCTTCGGAAGACCTGATGAAAAACAGCGGCTATACCATTTACAAAGCCACTCCGACAACCGCTTACCTGAAACTTTTCTCGTCGGACAATGCGATTGCGGACGAAGTAATCCTGGCCCGCGATTTCAGTGACGAATTGCAGGTTTACCATAACCTCAACTACTATACCATGACCGCATCTTACGGCCGGCCGGGTTTGGAGAAAAAACTGGTAAACAGCTATCTGATGGCCGACGGCTCCCGCTTTACCGACAAGAAAGGCTACGAAACGATGCAGTTTTTCGATGAAGTACAAAACCGCGATCCCCGCCTGGCACAGACTATCCGTACCCCAGGCTATACCCGGATCGGAGAAACGGCCAAACTCGTTCCGGAATTCGGTGCTACGGTAACCGGCTACCAGCTGATCAAATTCGTGTCGACACCGAAGTGGGATACTTTCAACAAGGACATTACCGACATGCCGATCTTCCGCTATGCCGAGGTGTTGCTGAACTACGCCGAAGCCAAAGCCGAAAAAGGCACATTGACCCAGGCCGATCTCGATATTTCAACCAAGCTCACCCGCGACCGCGCAGGCATGCCGAATATCAATATGGAGCAGGCCAATGCCAATCCGGACCCCTACCAGGCGGCACAGTACACGCAGATCAGCGGTAAAAATCTGGGTGTGATCCTCGAAATCCGCCGCGAACGCCGCATCGAGCTTGTCATGGAAAACTACTTCCGCTGGGACGATATTGTCCGCTGGAAAGAGGGCCAGATTTTGACCAAACAATTCAAAGGCATGTATTTCCCCGGCCCGGGCGAGTACGACCTCGACAAAAGCGGGACCATCGACGTGGTGATCTACGAAGGCACCAAACCGGATATCAAAGGCGCACAATTGCTGAAACTTGGCAGCGACGTCTCGCTGGAAAACGGCGCCAAAGGCGGTAACATCATCATCAATGGCCATATTACGAAGAAATTCATCGAGAACAGGGATTACCTGTACCCGATTGCCAAGCAGGAGCGTCTGTTGAACACCAACCTGACGCAAAACCCTAATTGGGAGTAATGCATTATCCGACTGTTCCTAACCCTTAATTTTATGCTTTCAGACAGAAGGTCTTTTCTGGAAAAAATGTCTCAAATCGGGGCACTGAGTCTATTGCCCCTGGTCGGTTCGCAGACAGCAAATGCTGCGACAGCCGATGCTGCGGCAGCCGACGCTACCCCAGCCGTGGAAGAAAAAAACCATTTCGTGGCCGGGCCCTATTTGCAGAATATGGGTTCCAATGAGGTTACGATTATGTGGATTACCCATAAAAACTGTTTCAGCTGGGTCGAATACGGCGCGGGTACTTACACGAGCAAACGCGAGTTTGGCTACAACAACGGACTCATCGAGGCAAACAACCGGATCAACAAGATCACATTGACCAACCTCGCGCCCGGTACCGAGCATAAATACAAGATCGTTTCCACCGAAGTATTGGGTTACAAAGGCTCGAAAGTGGAGTTCGGCGAGACGATCGCCAGCCCGCTGTACGGTTTCAAAACCTGGGGACAGAATGAGGACGAGTTCAAAATGGTGGTATTCAACGACATCCACGACCGCCCGCAGATCATCCCGCAGCTTTTGTACCGCCATGGCTATACGGGTAATACCAAAGATTACGATTTTGTGGTTTTCAACGGGGACTGCTTCGACTGGGTTACCGAGGAGCAGCAAATGGTGGATCACCTGATCAAACCTTCCGTCGATATTTTCGCGACGGAGTTCCCGTTCCTGCTCACACAGGGTAATCACGAATGCCGGGGCAGCTTCTCGCGGCACATTCCCGAGTATTATGCCTATCCCGACAACAAGTACTATTTCTCGTTTACCCGCGGGCCGGTACATTTTATCGTACTCGATTCGGGCGAGGACAAGGGCGACGACAGCGTCGAGTACGGCGGCCTGTCGGCATTCGACCGCTACCGCGAGGTGCAGAAGAAATGGCTGGAAAAGGAAATCGAATCGCCGGAGTTCAAGAAGGCGGATTTCCGGGTGCTACTGATCCACATTTCGCCCTACCATTCGGGTGACTGGCATGGTACCCTGCATGGCCGGGCATTGTTCGGGCCGGTTTTGAACAAGGCCAAAATCGACCTGCAAATCTCCGGGCATACGCACAGGTACATGACGCACGAGCCCGACGCGGACCATAACTGGCCGATCGTGATCGGTGGCGGGCCGCTGGAAGGCAAGCGGACGCTTATCAAGCTCCATGCGACCCGTAAGCAACTGGACCTGAAAATGATCCGCGACGACGGCGAGCTGGTAGGCAAGTTCCTGATCCCGAAGAAGAACAAATAACCCTCTCACAGGGCAGCAGACCAACCGGTTTGCTGCCCTGTGTTTTTTTATTCAAACGGTTACTTAAAATATTACCCCAACATTAAATAATCGCCGCCGCCCGCACCGGATTTTGGGCAATAAAGAAAAATGGTACATTTGCCCTTAACGTAACCCATTTTTCGTGGAACAGGATTCGGTACTTTGGCAAAAGTTCAGGGAAGGCGACCCGCTGGCCTTTGAGCAACTCCTGCGCAGCTACTACCGGCCGTTGTTCGACTATGGCAGGCGTTTTATCAGCGACCGTGACCATCTGAAAGACCTCGTTCACGATCTTTTTCTGCATTTGTGGGAACGCAGGGAGTCCCTCGGCAAAACCGACCAGATTAAACCCTACCTGCTTACCAGCCTCCGCAACCGCATATTCAAGAATGCCAACCGTCCGGAAGTTTTCCTGGCCATCGACAATGCACCCGAAGATTTCCACGAAACGGCCAACTCCATCGAGAGCGAACTGATTCTCACCGAGTTTGCAGCAGAAAAGCTCTCGCGCATTCAGCATATTATCCAATCGCTCACACCGCGGCAGCAGGAAGTGATCCATTTGAAGTTTTACCAGGACCTTTCCAACGAACGCATTGCCGAAATCCTCAACATTTCGCGTCCGGCTACGGCCAATCTCCTGTACGAGAGCTTGAAAATGTTCCGCGAAAAATGGCTTCTGCTGGCCGGCCTGCTCCTGATCTTCCTGGTGGGAGGACATTAATCCAAAACTTTTTAAAATTTTTTCTGCATTCTTCCATGATCCCGGCGGTCGTGGCGGATTATACTTTTAGAACACTTTCACTTTGAACCGATGCATCCATTTTACCACTACAACCTGGAAGATTTTCTGACCGACGACGATTTCAGGGGATGGGTAAAAAACGGCCAGCCGCGTAACGATTTTTTCTGGGCCAAACTCCGCTCCGAATATCCCGAGAAAGCCCTTCTGATGGATCAGGCCGCAGAACTGATCCTGACCTGGGAAAAACAGCCGAGCGACCTCACGCACGAAGAGCTCGACCACGAGGTGAACCGGATATTGAATGATTCGGTACACACGCTACCGCTTCGGCAAACCCGCGTTGCGGGGCTGCGCTGGTGGTATGCCGCCGCGGCGGTGCTTATTCTGGTAGGTCTGGGCTGGCTGATTTCCGGTGACAATGTTTTCCCGAAAAGCAATTACACGTATAAGCGCTACGTGTCCGCATCCCCCGTGCCATTGAAAGAGATTATGAACAAAGGCCGGAAACCCATGAAGGTAAGCCTTCCGGACGGCAGTGAAATAGAGCTAATGCCCAATGCGGCGGTTAGCTACGCGCCAGTTTTTGTCCAAAACCATAAAAGAGAGGTCTATCTCTCGGGAGACGCATTCTTTGAAGTCCAAAAAGATAAGGACAATCCATTTTTTGTGTATGCCAATGACCTCGTTACGCGGGTAGTGGGAACGAGTTTTACCATTAAATCTTCCGCGGAGCGCGTGGAGGTGATCGTACGCACGGGGAAAGTGGCTGTAATGCAGGCGAAAGACCTGAGCAGCAATACCCAGGCCATTGAAATGTTGCTCACACCCAATCAGCAAGCGGTATTTACAGCAGACAAACCGGTTCTCGCACGCAGCATTACGGAAAACCCGGTGGCGATCGCACGCCCTGTCGCGAAGCCGGACTTCACGTTTGATAATCAACCGGTTGGCGAAGCATTCAAGCTATTGCAGGAAACTTACGGGATACCGATTTTGTACGACTCAGCAAAGCTCGAAAACTGCTACCTGCGCGTGGCGCTGCGCGACGAGCCATTCTTTGACAAGTTAGGAATAATCTGCTCTACCATCGAAGCAAGCTACCAGGTAACCGACGGACAGGTCGTTATCACGGGGCAGGGCTGCGAATAAACCTCGTTTCCTTTCAACCAAAACAACCCTTCTACCCTATGGCTAAACCTTGACCCAGATTCATTAAAAAAGCCGGCAATGATTGCAGCATTACCGGCCTGATTCTCCCGGTTCATTTCAACAGAAGGACAGTTCCGCCAAAATCGGAGCACGGGAGGGCTTTGTCCAGAATTCATCAAAACCATTCGAATTTATGAAAAAAAGTAGTCGACCACTAACGTACCTGGTGACTGTGATGAAAATTGCATGCATACCATTCATACTGACCCTGCTGTTCAGCAGCCTGTCGCTCGCCAGTAATGGGCTGGCGCAGGAGCTGCTCCAACGCAACGTAACCCTGAAAGCCGAGCGCCAGGACCTGCGCCAGGTGCTCACCAACCTCGAAAAATCGACGGGCGTGCGCTTCTCGTACGTGCCGTCGCTCGTGCGTAACCAGAAAGTGAGCGTATCCGCCGAAAACCAGCGGCTCTCCGTCGTTCTCGACCAGTTGCTCGCTCCGCTGAATATCCGCTATTCGGTTTCCAAAGAATACATTATCCTGAACCGGAAACCAACCAAAACTGCGGGTACAAATGACACAAGCCTGCTCGATGCATTCAGCGAAGACGGCGTCATCGATCGCATTATTCGCGGGAAAGTCATTGCGGCCGACACCAAGGAGCCGCTTCCGGGTGTGAGTGTGGTCGTAAAGGGCACCCAGCGCGGTACCTCCACCGAAGCGAACGGTACATTTGAAATAGAAGTACCCAATGGCGACGCCCAACTCATTTTCAGCTTTGTGGGCTACCTCGCGCAGGAGGTGAATGTGGGAAACCAGTCGGAGCTGGATGTGACATTACTTTCAGATACCAAGTCGTTGCAGGAAGTGGTGGTAATCGGTTATGGAACGGTTAAAAAGGCCGACTTATCGGCCTCTGTTTCGACGGTGCCCGATATGGAGCAGATCAAAAACCGGCCGGTACTCAATGTGGGCAGCATGATCCAGGGCAAAGTAGCGGGTGTAACGGCGATCAGCAATGGCGGCCACCCTAACCAGACGCCCAATATCACCATTCGCGGAACGGGCTCGCGCGGGGGCGAGAGCGTATTGTACGTAGTCGACGGTGTGCCTAATGCGCCGTACAACCCGGCTGATATCGAATCCATTACCGTTTTGAAAGATGCGGCTTCGGCAGCGATTTACGGTGCATTCTCCGGTTCGGCGGGCGTTATCCTTATCACCACGCGCCAGGCAGCGCAAGGCAAGCCGAGCATCGAGTACAGTGGTTTTATGGGGATGAAACAAGCCTGGAAACTGCCGCAGTCGCTCACCGCAGCCGATGAAGCCAAAGTATCCAACCTCGCTTATACCAATGCAGGCCTGGCTCCACTCGACGGCTGGGACGCGACCAAAAACCCGTACGCACAAGTAACCCGTACCGACTGGATCGACGAAATCTTCCGCACCGGACTCATTCAGCGCCACAACCTCAGCTTCAACGCGGGTACCGACAAGTTCTCGACGCTTTTGCAGGGTCGCTACGAGCGCGACGAGGGCACACTCATCAACACGTATGCACAGAATTTGTCGGTACGTTTTAATGCGACCTACAAATTCACCGACAAGCTCAAACTCCGCCAGGAGCTTTTTTACAATAACAATGATAACCGCGGCACAGAAACGACGAGCGGTTACAGCGGAACTGTGCTTTCGGCCATTTACATGCCGCGCTCTGCTGTGGCCTATTATGATGACGGCAGCTTCGGCGGCGTAGGCCCGCGCGATTCGCAATACCTGGGTATTCACGGAGACGCGATCAGCCCGGTTGGGACATTGCTTCGTAACAGGCCATATAACAAAAGCAACGATATGCAGTCGGTTACCGAACTGGGTTATTCCGACATTATCCCCGGGCTGAGCTTCCTTACCCGTTTCAGCTACCGCCAGAACAGCTCGCTTTGGAAAAGCTTTGACCCCAAAAGGACGGAGCCGGGCAAGCCCAACAACCAGAATACCCTCTCCTACTCGACCAACCGCGGTTATCACTGGATTTGGGAAAATACGGCGAACTATTCACGCGTATTCGGTCGCCACAATGTAGGTGCAATGGCCTCCATGACCGCGCAGGAAAACGGCAACCGCAATTTCAACATCGCGGCAAGAGGCTTTGAAAACGAAGCGGATTGGGCGCAATTCTTTGTGAATGCATCGATTTTTGACCAGAACCGTCCAGGTGATGACGAATGGAAAGACCGTAATGCATCCTACGTGGGACGTCTCTCGTACAGCTGGGCCGACCGTTACTTCGTGACCGCCAGCTATCGTTACGACATCGCCGGCCGCCTTGCGGAAGGTTTCCGCTCCAAAGGTTACCCTGGTTTTACAGGTGCCTGGAAACTAAGCTCCGAGCCGTTCTTCAATGTAAAAGGCCTTGATCTGCTGAAACTCCGCGCAAGCTGGGGCCGCATCGGGAATATCGGTTCCATCGGGCGGTACTACGGATATCCTAATCTTACGCCCAACAATACCTACCAGATTGGTAACGGCGCGCCTATCAGCAATGGATTGTATGTCAATGCAAGATTCAATCCCGAGCTGTCGTGGGAGACTTCGCAGCAGACGGATTTTGGTTTGGATATAAGCCTTCTGAAAGAAAAACTGACTATTACCGCCGATTACTTCAACAAACTGACCTTCGACCTGATCAAACAACAGGATACCGAATGGACCAACACGAACGGTTACGGCGCGCCTTTTATCAACCAGGGCAAGATCAGGAATACGGGTTTTGAATTTGCGGCTAACTGGCGCGATCAGATCGGCGAATTTGGCTATGAGATCGGCGGTAACTTCGCCACGCTCAAAAACCGCGTCGACTATATCGACGAAAACCCGAACTCGGTATGGACGCATGGCGATGCTTGGAGAAGTATTCTTGTACCATTCCGCTCCACCGTTGGCCAGCCTTATTACTCCTATTGGTTGATTAAAAACGCGGGCATTTTCCAAACCGACGAAGCCGCTGCTGCCTACGTAGGCCCTACCGGCGACCGCGTTCAACCCAGTGCAAAGGCGGGCGATCTGAAATTCGTGGACGAGAACGGCGACGGAAAGATCGACGACCTCGACCGCGTGTACATGGGCAATGCATTTCCGAAAATCACTTATGGTATCACTGCGAATGCGAATTGGAAAAATTTCGATTTCAGCATTTTCTTCCAGGGCGTGGGTGGTGTAAAACTCTTCAATGCATTCAAGCAATCGACATTGAACGGTGCCGAGCAGGGCTACAACCGTTGGGACAAAATCCTCGACGCATGGTCGGAAACCAATACAGGCTCCGATATTCCAAAGATCCGGGCGAACGATCCGAACAAGAACTTCTCCACCAACTCCGACTGGTACCTCGAAAACGGCAATTACCTGCGTTTGAAAAACCTGATCATCGGTTACACATTCAAAAGCAAGCCGGGTAAGCCCAGCCTGCGCGTGTACGTGAGCGGCGATAACCTGCTGACATTCACCAAATACTCCGGCATGGACCCAGAAATCGGCAGCCAGCTGATCGACGGCCGCTACACGGCCCCGGGCCTCGACGGCGGTCAGTATCCCGTAGCACGTGTGTATTCAGCCGGTGTGAAGCTTAAATTCTAATGCCCAAATCCGACCAAACAAAGACTTTGACTCATGAAACATATCATTAAAAATGCGGGTCTTGCCATTGTCATGGCCGTAAGTGCATCCGCATGTACCGAAAGCTGGGTAGATACCAAACCCAACGGCTCGCCTACTACCGCATTCTTCTGGAAAAGTGATGAAGATCTGAACAAGGCCGTAGCAGCGATGTACGCGCCGATGGGCTACGAGAACACCTGGGGCCGCAACCTGTTCTGGATGCAGAATGCCTCCGACGACATCGTGACCGGCCGCGTACGTGCGGAAAGCGATAATATCAAGAACTTCAACATTACCGGCCGCGAAGGCTCCATCGCCAACTGCTGGAACGATGTGTACTGGATGCTGAACAAGGCAAATCAGGTAATCCAGGGCATTCCGACGGCTACCGGCGTGTCGGATGCCGTGAAAAACCGCGCATTGGGCGAGGCTTACTTCATCCGCGGATTCGCGCATTTCTGGCTGGCCTATTCTTGGGGCCACAAAGACCTGGGCGTACCTTTCGACGGTCCGGAAAATGCGGAGTTCGGCAAGCGCATTCCGCCACAGCTTCCTTCGGTAACAGACAACTACGCACAGATCATCAGTGATTTGCAAAAAGCCGCCGACCTCCTCCCATTGTTCCAAACCTACGGCGCAAGCGACCAGGGACGCGCGCACAAGGCGGCGGCTTGGGGCTATATGGTGAAAACCTATGCTTACTGGGCTCAGTACGATGCCTCCAAATGGGCGCTGATTCCTGATTTGGCCGACAAGATCAAAAATGAGGGCGCGCGCGCGCTCATTACCGGCAAGGGAAATGCGGCTGCGAATTATCAGGCGGTTTTTACCATTGAAAACAACTGGACAAGCGAATATATCTGGTCGGTGAACTCCGGTATCCAGGGCGGTTCCATTTTCCCGGGTGTGGCATTGGAGAACAAGGGTTGGGGGATTTTCAATGGCTGGGGTTATTTCCAGCCTACCGAAGAATTGTATGACGAATATGAAGCGAAAGACCCGCGCCGCGAAGTAACGATCCTGAAATTCGGGGACAAATTCACCTATTTCGGTAAAGAGCGCTCCTACTTCTCGACCAACAGCCTCTCGGGTTTCCAGATCCGCAAATACATGGAGCCGTACAGCTACGGAAGCAACGAGAATGCCGGCAGCAACACGATGATCAACCAGAACGGCGACGGCCCGTCGACGCGCCTGAACCTGCCGCTGATGCGCTATGCGGAAATCCTGCTCTTCAAAGCGGAAGCATTGATCAAGCAAAACAAAAATGCGGAGGCAGCGGCACCATTGAACGAAATCCGCGCCCGCGTGGGACTCGCGCCGATTGCAGCACCTACATTGGCCGACCTCAAACACGAGCGCCGCGTGGAGCTCGCCTGCGAATGGACCGACCGCCTCGCCGACCTGAAACGCTGGGGCGACTACGACAAGATCAATATGCCGCTCCATGGCCGCATTCATGACAACAAAACCGATCCTGCATCACCTTATAAAATTCAGGTAGTGTGGCCGGCCCGCAGCTTCGACCCGGGCAAACACATGGCCTGGCCGATGAACCCTGACGAGGTTTCACGCAGTAACGGCGCCTACAAGCAGACGCCGGGCTGGTAATGCATCAGAAATGTGAATTTTCATCATGAGTTAATATTAAACGCATAATTTTGGCGCGACAACAGGAGACCCTTCGGGGTCTTTTGTTTTATAGTTAATCAATCATCTTATACCCAATGAAAAAAATTGCCCTTTACTTACTGGCATTCGTCTCGCTCGCGAGCGCGTCGTATGCGCAGAAAACCGCGACTATTAATGTAGGTTCTTACAACCTCCGCTACAACACCCCCAACGACGGCGTAAATGCCTGGCCCAACCGCAAGGAGAATGTAAAAGGACTCGTCCGTTTCCATGAATTCGACATTTTTGGCGTGCAGGAAGCGTTGGTAGGCCAGTTGAAAGACGTGGCTGAACTTCCGGAGTTTGCCTACTACGGAAAAGGCCGTGACGATGGCAAGGAAGGCGGCGAGCATTCTGCCATTTTCTACAAAAAGGACCGTTTCAAATTGCTCAAATCGGGTGATTTCTGGCTGAGCGAAACGCCCGACAAACCCGGCCTGGGCTGGGACGCGAAATGCTGCAACCGCATTTGCTCATGGGCACAATTTGAGGACGTGAATACCAAAAAGAAATTCTATTTCTTCAACGTGCATTTCGACCATCAGGGCGTGGAAGCCCGCAGACAATCGGGCCATTTGATGGTGAAGAAGATGAAGGAAATCGCAGGAAACGCGACCACCATCCTCACCGGCGACTTCAACTCGACGCCCGACACCGAGCAAATGAAAACCATCGCCGGCGCGCTCAACGACACCCACGACGTGACCAAGCAAGCGCCATACGGCCCGGAGGGCACATTCAACAGCTTCAAATTCGACGCGGCCATGAAAACCCGTATCGACTATATTTTTGTGAGCAAAAACGTAGATGTATTGAAGTACGGCGTGCTGACGGATTCAAAAGAGCAGCGCTATCCTTCTGATCACCAGCCGGTTCTGGTGAAAGTGGAGATTAAATAGTACTTCGGCTTTTGGCTTCGGCAGCCGGTTTTTGGAGATTTGGAAGAACATCCGATCGCTAAAAGCTGGCTGCCGTTATTTTTTGTCGAAATCGGGGAGGCCGTAAGTCTTTACGATGTGTTCAGCCAATTCTATCTTATCTTTAAAGTAGCCCTTGTTAAGAAGCTCATCAAGGCTTTTATCAGCCTTCTTCAAAACGGGTTTTCGCAAGCGTTCGAGTTCTTTTTCCATATCTTGTATAGCAGTTACCAACCTGGCCGTCACTCAATAATGCAAATAACCCGCCTGCTCATCTGTGTAGTTGCGAGCCTCGCATTCGCGTCGACGGAAAGCGTCAAAATCAAAATCGTTGCTCCAAAAGCCTGGAATGACCGCAAGGCGCTTTTGCTGACGAGGAAGAAGGGATTCACAGTGCTGGTGAAAGTTGAGATTAAATAGTACTTCGGCAGTCGGCTTTGGGGCATTTGAATCGTATACGATCTCCAAAAGCTGGCTGCCGTTATTTTTTGTCGAAATCGGGGAGGCCGTATTTTTCAATCAAGCGGTTCATCTTGTCAAACTTCTCTTTGAACACATCCTGTTCGAGATATTTGTCAAGACTTTTGTCTACTCCTTTAATTTTTGGCGCAAATGGGCCTGCAAGTTTCTTTCCCATCTTGATGACTAGTTTTTTCTTCTGATTAAGAACGCTTGATAGTCCTTGTCGGTACAAAACGTCTCCCATTCATCACCCAACAATCCAAAAACCTCGAAATCTTGCTTGATAGTTTCCAAATTATTGGAAATTACCGCTCTGTAAAGCCTCGTTCTTGATGGTGTACTGCCTGTGGCTGCAATCAAAGCGTTTGGAAACAGGTTGGTGAACAAATAAACCGTTGATGCGACGGTCGCCAGCACTTTTACACTATCTCCGTTATTTGTGGCTACGCAATCATCCAGTTGTCCGGTCTCTTCATTTTTATCTCCAAATCCAAGATTGAAGACATTATCAAGAGCTCTCGGACTGTAAATTACAACTTTTTTAATACTACCTTTTGGCCCCTGGCTTACAAATTCGTAAGTCATGGCCGTTTCGCCCTTCGTTATTTCATATTGATCATAGTGCATGTAGTGCAAAGATAAATGGTAACTTGTAGAGCTGTTTTCAACTCGGCTGTCCCATAGTAATGCAAATAAACCGCCTGATCATTTGTGCATTAGCGAGCCTCGCCTTGACGTCGACGCAGAACGTCAAAATCAAAATCGTTGCGCCAAAAGCCTGGAATGACCGCAAGGCGCTTTTGCTGACGCGTGAAAAAGGATTCGCGGCGGTAGTGCATTCGATCAGGCTCGGTTTCGACACCACCCACCTCAATATGGATTCGGATTTGCTTCCGGATCTGTACCAATTTCAGGTTTCGCAAAAGAAAGGAGCGCTGACGTTCTTCTTCGATCCGGGAACCGAAATCCGGCTGGATACCACCAATCTTGCGAAATCGACGGTGACGCATTCGAAAAGCAATGACGAATGGCGGGAATATCAAACGCTCGTGCAAGCTCCTTCCGACCAGCGACTGAATGCATACATTTTAGCCGAAGCGAATGCCAAAAAGCGGAATCTCGCCGACAGCGCGAGATATTGGGTCGCAGAGCAGGCGGCGGAGCGCGAAAAGTTGTGGGATTCGACGGCGGATTTTGTGACTAATCACCCCAAATCCTACGTCAGCCTGTATTTACTAAAAGTCAATTGGTTTGCGCTCAAAAACAGGAATCTGTTTGAAAAACTCGATCGTTCGCTGGCGCATCACAGGAATTATCGCTTTTTAAAAGAGCGGAATAATGTGATCGTCAAAAGTGTACAGCCCACGCAACGCAAATAACAAATGCAGATCTTTTCAGGCATCAAAAACAGTTTAAGCAGGAACTCGATAGCGGTTAATATCTTCAACATTGTCCGACTGGCAACGTATCAACTCGTTATGATTGCCATGCTTTGCAGTTGCGGCAAAAATAGCGACAGGCCGGCCGCACAATCGTCACCCATCAGGGAAATCAATCAGAAAGAAATCATCCTGAAAAAATCAACCATCGCGATCACCGGCGCTACTATCATCGATGGCACCGGCGGGGCACCGATCGGGAACGGCTGCGTGGTCGTAACGGATGGGGTTATCAGCGCGGTTGGATCGAAAGCGGACATTGAAATACCAGCCAATGCACAAATTGTAAATGCTCAGGGGCTCACATTGCTGCCCGGCTTTATCGATTCGCATTTCCATCTGGACGGCGTTCACGGCCTGCCGGCGCAATTTCTTCAAAACGGCGTGACGTCCCTGCGCGATCCCGGCGCATGGATTGAAGCATATGACGATGAAAGAAAGGATTCAAAGCCGATTCCACGGCTTTTCCTGGCCGGTCCGCATATCGACATGTTCCCGCCTGCCTACCCGCGCGACGCATATGTGGTCAGGGATGCGGAGGAGGCCGTGCGCGAGGTAAACCACCTGGCAGATCAGGGGGCGTCGGTGATCAAAGTTTACTTCCGTTTGCCGCCGGCTATCATCCGCGAGGTATGTAAAGCCGCTCACGCACGGGGCATTCCCGTGACCGGGCATCTCGAAACGACCGAGGCCAAAGAGGCCATTGAAGCCGGATTGGACGGCGTCGAGCATATTACCTCGTTCGGTCTGACGCTCGTTTCGCAACGGGAAGGCGAGAAATACCGCCAGATGGTCCTGGCCGACAATAATGCCCGTAAACAGGGCAGGTACGACGTTTGGAAAAGCATTGACCCGAATAGCCCCATCACCGATTCGCTCGGGGCTTTTCTTAAAAACAAGGGCACATTCATAAGCCCGACGCTGGGCGCATTTGAATATCAGGCCACAGTTGGTCAGCCATTGGATACCGCCCGTTTGGAAGGATTTAACAAAATGAAAAGGATCACAGGTAAGCTCCACAGCGCCGGCGCGAAAATTGTCGTCGGGTCGCATTCGATGATACCCTATGCGGAGACCGGCTGGGCGTTCCAGCGCGAAATGGAGTTGCTGGTCGAAAGCGGGCTTAGTCCGGCCGAAGTAATCAGTGCCGCTACGCTCCAAAATGCGCGTTTCTTTCGCATTGAGGACAGGCTAGGAAGCATTGAAAAAGGAAAACAGGCCGATCTGATCCTGATTAAAGGAGATCCGTTGAAGAACATATCCGCAGCCCGGGACGTTAGGAAGGTTATGTTGAATGGGGTATGGGTTAAATAAGCAGGAATTGCTACATTGCTTTTAAACAATGCTATTATGAAAAATCTCCTTCTGATCATACTAAGCGCGTTGATGCTTTGGACTGGTAACCAGGCTTTCGCGCAGGCCGAAGAAGAAAAGCTTGATCTTCCGGGCGATAATCTCAACCTGTACGCTGTATTAAAGCTTTTCCAGGAATCGGAAACGCTCGAAGGTTTTGAGCGGAAGTTGAATGAGGAAGATTCGGAGATCAATAACCTCGACCTGAATGGCGACAATCAGATCGACTATATCCGCGTGGAGGATAATGTGGAAGGCAACCTCCACACGATCAGCCTGAAAGTGGCCGTCAGCGAAACGGAGGACCAGGACGTGGCCGCGTTTTACGTCGAGAAAAAGGACGACGGTGAAATATGGATACAACTTGTCGGCGATGAGGATCTTTACGGCAAGGATTACATTATCGAACCCAATTCACAATCGGGAACCGTCACTGAAACGCCTAACCCTGGCTATACCGGGAACCGGGAGGTCCAGCAGGCTGCGGTACAGCAGAATGTCACTTACGTATCGAACTGGCCGGTGGTTCAGTTCATTTTTGTGCCAAGATATGTGATCTGGCGGTCGCCGTGGCGGTGGCATTACTACCCCTCCTACTGGCGCCCGTGGCGGCCACGTTACTGGCATTACTACTATGGCTACCATTACCACTGGCATTACTACTACAATCGGCACTTCCGCCGCTGGCCCAGCTACCGTAACCCGGTCTGGCATACGCACTATTACGGCGGCAACTTCCGCTCGCGCTCTGTGATCGTACGTACGCGCTACACACGAGGCGATTACCGCGCTACCTATTCGAGACCGTCGTCGGCACGGCAAGGTTCGGCATTGTTTGTAAAAAGAAACCCCACTGCTCCGACCAGGCGGGAAAGGCTACCTAATTTTGACAGATCCGGCCGCCCGGTAATCACCCGGCCATCGGCCGGCCGGCCGGGAACTTCCCGCCCGGAAATCGGAGGCGGCAACGGGCGTCCATCCGTCGAAAGACCTGGAAATGAAAACAGTGGCCGACCGGGAACCGTCCGGCCGGGAACAGGTCGTCCGGGCACTAGTCGTCCTGGTACAGACCGGCCAGGCACATCGAGGCCTATTAATCCCAACCCGGGTGTAACGCGACCGGGCAATCCGGATGTTTCAAGACCGACACCAACGCCATCGCCCCGGCCCGATGTGACGCGTCCTACACCATCGCCGCGGCCCGAAGTAACCCGACCAACACCAACGCCAACGCCTCGTCCGGAAGTAACACGGCCTGCGCCAAACCCGACTCCTCGCCCGGAGGTAACCCGGCCTAATATCGAACGCCCGGCACGCCAGACACCTGCCGCACGGCCAACGCCTGCACCAAGCCGACCGGAAACGTCGCGGCCTGCACCGGCGCCATCGAGCCGGCAGCAGAGTTCGCCGCGGTCGTCACGGGATGGAGAGCGATCGAGGGATAATTGATATTGGTCGGTTACACATTACGTTGGCTTAACTAGTCATTATTTCGTAAATTGTAATGAGCAAACCTTTGAAGAAGCATGCGGTACGGTCCAATCAATGTAGATCCTGAAATTATGAGTGGTGTGCCAGTGTTCGCAGGAACACGGGTACCGGTTCAGAATCTTTTCGATTACATCGAGGGCGGCGAAGATTTGTCAGAATTTTTGGACGACTTCCCCTCGGTTTCAAAAGAAAGCGCATTGGCTGTCCTAGAAATGGCTAGAAAAGCCCTTACTTCCGAAAAAGCATTGCATGAAAATTTTACTGGATGAAAGTCTTCCCCGCAAACTACGACACGATTTCGGTCCTGAACATGACGTATGGTTAGTCCGCGATAAAGGATGGCTTGGTAAAAAGAACGGCGAGTTGCTGTGTACATAGCGACAGGTATAACACAGACGGTGACTGAAATCCATTAATTACAAGTCTGCCAAATACTTCTGCCCGCCCAAATACCGCATTTGGCGGACGATCTGGTTGGTACGCTTGTTCACATACGCAGAAGGGTTCTTAATCGAAAAACGGATCGGATTGGGTAGCACTGCAGCGATGCGCGCGGATTCGTAGCGGGTAAGGCGCTTAGCCGACTTGTTGTAGTAGCGCATTGAAGCAGCTTCGACGCCAAAAGTCATTTTACCCATTTCAGCTACATTCAAATACACTTCCAGAATACGCTCCTTGCTCCACAGCACTTCGATAAGGACCGTAAAATACACTTCCAAGCCTTTACGAATGTAACTCCGGCCGTGCCAGAGAAAGACATTCTTGGCGACCTGCTGGGAAATGGTGCTCGCGCCACGGGCCCGCTTGCGCTCCTCGGTCATGGCATTATAGATCTGATCGAAGTCGAAACCCCAGTGGTTGGGGAAATTCTGATCTTCGGAGGCCACTACGGCCAGGGCTACTTCTTTGGAAATGTTTTCATAAGGCTCCCAATCGTGGAAAATCTCCGTGTCCTCATCTGCCCTGAACGCATCGATCTTCCGCGAGATCATGTAAGGCGTTACCCAAATGGGCAAAAACCTCAGGATGACCACCCAAACGATTGAAAGCACGATAAAAGCAAGGAAGATTCTGAGCGCAATAAATTGCAGACGGCGGAGCATAAAACTTTTTTACTTCTACAAACAGAAACCAAGTAACAAAAACAGCGTACAAAGAACAGAAACTAATCAGGTTTAGGCAAAGAAATATGCGCCTTAATCGCCAAAATTTTAAATACGCTGTATATGAATGAAGATTTACTAAGTTTTATCTGGCGCTTCCAATACTTTGAAAAGAAGGAGCTGACGACCGATGGATATTTGCCGCTTTCCATTCTCCGGCCAGGTTACCGCAACACCGATGCAGGCCCGGATTTCTCCGAAGCCCGCCTTTCGATCGACGGTGTGCTGTGGGTCGGGAGTATCGAAATCCATGTGAAAGCGTCCGACTGGCACCTCCACGAGCACCAGCAAAACGGCGCATACGACGGTGTCATCCTCCATGTGGTTTGGGAAAATGATCATCCGGCCATGCGGCGCGACGGAACGGCCGTTCCGACATTGTCCCTGAACGGGCTGGTGAAAGCATCCGTGATTGAAAGGTACCGACGCCTGCTCGACGAAAAGGATGTCGTTCCATGCAATCGGCAGTTCGGCGATGTGGAACAAATCCGAAAGTACGCCATGCTCGACCGGGTATTGCTCGAAAGACTTGAACGCAAAGCTTCGGAAATTCAGCAGCTGTACGAAACGAGTCAGCAGGATTGGGAACAAACGGCCTATCAATGGCTGGGCCGACATTTCGGGTTTAAACTGAATGCCGCACCATTTCAGCGACTTACGCGCATTATTCCCTGGAAAATCATCCGCAAGCACACCGACCGCCTGATCCAGATCGAAGCGCTGTTGTTAGGTTGTTCCGGACTTATTCCGGAAGATTCCGAAGATATATATGTACGTCAATTGCAACAGGAATTCCGCTTTCTGAGCGCCAAGTACCAGTTACAGGACGATGTAATGCAATCGCATGAGTGGAAATATGCCCGGTTACGGCCGGCCGGTTTCCCGACGGTCAGGCTGGCGCAGTTTGCGAGATTACTCGGTAATACCGGCGGCTTTTTGAACCGGTTTATCGTTTCGGACCACTTCGACGAAATACGCGAATTGTTCAGGATCGAGCAGTCGGCCTACTGGCGGGAGCATTACCTGTTTGAAAAGAAAGCGAGAGCGAAAGTCCCGGTTTTGGGCATGGACGCTGCCCATTTGCTGATTATCAATGCTGCCGTGCCGTTGCTCGTGGCCTATTCCAAGCACCGGCAGCAACCCGAGTTGCTCGATAAGGCTATTTACTGGCTTTCGGAAATACCCGCCGAAGATAACCGCATCACCCGCGAGTGGGCATCGCTAGGCATGCGCGTGAAAACGGCCGCCGATTCGCAGGCATTGATCGAATGGTTTAACAATTATTGTACTCCAAGGCAATGCCTGGAATGCATGGTAGGCGCAGCGCTCGTGCGGGATGCCTAGCCGGGGGCGCCTAGCCGGGGGCACCTAGCCTTTAACCAGATTTACGCCCGTCAAAAGAAATACCGTTCCCACCAGAAACGGCACGATCGATTCCCATTTGGAAACCGTTAGGCCCAGAACGGGCTTGTCCGACAAAAATGCAACGCACGCGAACAGCAATACCGCAATACCTAGAATCGTGAGCAAAGAGCCGAAAAAACGTTTGAACTGGGCGTTTTCCATGAAATGTGTCTATGAGGAGATTAAAAAGTTCGCAAAAATATCAAATATGCGCTGGCATTGGCCAGGTTATCCCAAAAAATGTGCCTTACACCCGGGTGAGGCCCATTTTTTCGCCCTCTGCGATCATAAATGCGAAGGCCTGTTCGTACTCGTTAGGTACAATACCTTCCAGGATCGCTTCACGCACCGCTTCCTTGATAACCCCCACCTCCCGCGCAGGCTTCAACCCGAACGCCTCCATGATCATTTCCCCGGTAACAACGGGCTGGAAATTGCGAAGCTTGTCGCGCTCTTCCAGGTCTTTGAGTTTCTGTTCCACCAGGTCGAAATTGCTGATGAAACGCCTCACTTTTTCCGGGTTTTTGGAGGTAATATCGGCACGACAGAGATTCATCAGCGCTTCGATGTCCTCTCCCGCTTCCACCAGCAAACGCCGCATGGCCGAATCGGTGATTGCCTCTTTGGAAAGCACAATGGGACGTAAGTGCAACCGCACCAGTTTTTTCACGAAACGCATTTTCTCATTCAACGGCAGCTTCATCCGGCGGAAAATCACCGGTACCATCCGCGCGCCCATCTCCTCGTGGTTGTGGAACGACCAGCCATTACGCTTATCGAACTTCTTGGTAGCAGGCTTGGCGATATCGTGCAGGATGGCGGCCCAGCGCAGCCAGAGGTCGTCCGAAACCTGGCAGACATTATCCAGCACCTGTAATGTATGGTAAAAATTATCCTTATGTCCCTTGCCCTCGATGTGCTCGACGCCCTGCAATTCTACCAATTCAGGGAAAATAATGGTCAGCAGCCCTGCGTGATAAAGGAGTTTAAAACCATAGGAAGGAGTTTTGGAAAGAATGATCTTGTTCAGCTCGTCTGAAACCCGCTCCATCGACACAATGCTGATGCGGTCCTTCATTTTCACGATCGCATCGAACGTATCGGGCTCGATATCGAAGTTGAGCTGGCTCGCAAACCGGATTGCGCGCATCATGCGCAAAGGATCGTCGGAAAACGTAATTTCAGGATCGAGCGGGGTGCGGATAATCTTTTTGCGGAGATCGCTCATACCTTCGAACGGGTCGACCAGCTCTCCGAAGCTACCCGCATTGAGGCTGATCCCCATCGCATTGATCGTGAAGTCGCGGCGGTTCTGGTCGTCGGCGAGTGTACCATCCTCCACTGCCGGCTTGCGGGATTCGGAACGGTAGGATTCTTTCCTGGCGCCTACAAATTCTATTTCCAGGTCGCCCTGTCGGATTTGTGCGGTGCCAAAATTCTTGAAAACACTCACATGCACATCCGGCCCCAGCCTGCCGGCCACCATTTCGGCGAGCTCGATGCCGCTGCCGATGGAAACTATATCAATATCCTTGCTATTCCTTTTGAGTATCAGGTCCCTCACGAACCCACCGATTATATACGCTTCCACCCCCAGCTCCTTCGCAGCCGATACAACTTTTTCCAGAACCGGGTATGGTGTCAATTGCTCTTTGAAATTCATGCCGCAAAGGTAGGGAATTCTTGGTTGGCATGAAGCGGGATGCTTACGCGTGTTACGAAGTCATCTCTCCCCTAATTCTCTCCGCCTGTACGGAATCCGGCAATTCTATCGGGTAATGCTCATCGTCATAAGCTCCGATAAGGTCGGCAAGCACATTGGCTTCGTCACCCTCCGGTGTACCAGCGGGTGCATCAAAAACTTCGTTGAATCTTTTCAACGCCTGATCAAATTCTTCTTCTGTCTCGATTGCTTTGTGCATGGTTAAATCAAGTTTGCGTCGACTTTATCATATTCACGATGCGTTCCGATAAACCGGATGAAAACAAATTGCCGCTCAAACTCGAAGCGAGCAACTAGCCGATAACTATTGCCTCGGATATTAAATACAATTCGGCTGTTCTTCAAAATACTCGCATGACAAAAAACATCCTTAACGTCAGTTGGCGATCGCCATTCCGCTTTTATGACAATTTCATACCATTTCCTGAGATATTCCTCCGAATCAGGATGATTCTCCCAAAAATTTTGCAGTGTGCGCTTCACGAAAACCCTCATGGATATTCTGTTTACTAAAATACAATGTTCCGCCGGACGGAACACCATTTAGACGTCAGAATCTCAAAAAGGTAACGCCTTGTAGAATAGATCTTTTTAGGTATTCACCATAAAAAACGCCGTCCGCGGAAACCGGTCGAACAACTCGTTCTTCAAATCTTCGGGAAGCGAAAGTGATTCCACGGCGGACGCCATGCATTGCAGCCACGCAACCGCGTCGTCTTCGGTGATGGTGTGGGGCATGTGGCGGGCACGCATCATAGGGTGGCCGTACACGTCGGAGTAGAGCTGCGGGCCGCCGAGGAATTGAGTCAGGAAAAGGCGCTGCTTTTCCTTAATGAGGTCTTTATCGGTTTTGAAAAGCCTGGAAATGAGCTCGTGCTCGAAAACCTGGTCGTAAAATTGATCGGTGAGTTGCCGGAGCGCAGCGTCTCCGCCGATGCGCTCGTATAATGACTGATGTTCCATAAAATATCTGGCGGGATTCATCGCCAGCCGACTTTACAACTCCTAAGGTACTCGTGCAGGTTCCCGGGCAATTATGACAGTTGTCAGTTCTCGAACCGCAAATGCTTTACCGATTCGCCGGAGCGCGCGAGTTCGGTCAATGCTTCGATACCGATATCCAGGTGCTGCTTTACGTAGCTCGATGTCACTTTTTTGTCGCTTTCTTCCGTTTTTACACCTTCCGGCACCAATGGGTTGTCCGAAACCAGCAGCAATGCGCCGTGCGGGATGGAATTGGCAAAGCCTACAATGAATATCGTCGCAGTTTCCATATCGATGGCCATCGCCCGGACCGCCTGCAAGTACTCCTTGAAACTCGCGTCGTGCTCCCAGATGCGGCGGTTGGTGGTGTAAACGGTACCGGTCCAGTAGTCGAGTTTCTGCTTTTTAATGGCTGCGGAAACAGTGCTTTGGAGGCGGAAAGAAGGTAATGCGGGGATTTCAGGCGGCATATAATCATCACTCGTACCTTCTCCACGGATAGCGGCGATGGGAAGGATCAGATCCCCTACCTGTGTTTTTTTCAAACCACCGCATTTACCCAAAAACAATACCGCCTTTGGATTAATAGCTGATAATAAGTCCATTATCGTAGCAGCCATCGGGCTTCCCATCCCGAAATTGATGATGGTAATGTCCTTAGCAGTCGCGGTTTGCATCGCGCGGCCCTGTCCCCGTACCCCCACGCCGAACTTCTCGGCAAACATGGTCACATAGTTTCCGAAGTTGGTCAGGAGAATGTAACTTCCAAACTCCTCCACAGGCGTACCCGTATAGCGCGGGAGCCAGTTTTCGACGATCTGTTCTTTGGTGGTCATGAATTCAGCAGGTTTGTTGGCGAAGCCACCCGGCGTTCATTATCTTCGTTCATGGAATCATTGAACCTTCCCGGGTTTGCCCACAAAGTTAAGCAGGTTAACGGGAAACCGCATATTTTCGACATTATCCGCAGGAAATTCGTGACGCTCACACCCGAGGAATGGGTGCGCCAGCATTTCATCCATTTGCTCATCACGCATTACGGTTACCCGAAATCGCTATTCGCCGTAGAGACTGGCTTACAATACAATACGCTCTCCAAACGCACCGACATCATGGTGCTTTCCAACAATTCGTTGCCGTTTCTGCTGGTCGAATGCAAAGCGCCGTTCGTGGGCGTGACGGACGCCACATTCGCGCAGATCAGCCGTTACAATTTCACCCTGCAACCGCAATACCTGGCAGTTACCAATGGCATGGCGCACTATTGTTTCCAGGCCGTGAACGGACAAATCCACTTTATGGACGATTTTCCGAAATATCGCGATTTCAACCAATAACCACAAAAAAAACCTGTCCAAACTGAACAGGTTCTTTTAACATTCAGGTCATACAAATGCAGACGGCTGATACCAGGCAACCGCCTGCGGGTAATTATTTGCCGGCAACCAATTTCACGTCGATAGAGAAATCGTCGTTGATAATTTTGTCGCCAAGGTTATCGAAGAATGACTTTGAGTTGTATTTGATGTCGTATTTCGAACGGTCAACAACCAGTTTACCAGTAGCTTCTGCACCGGCAGCGGTAGTTTTAACAGTTACAGGGAAAGTAACAGGTTTGGTAATACCCTTGATAGTCAGGTCACCAGTCACATCGTAAACACCCGTTGCTTTGGGAGTAGCTTTGGTCACCACGAAAGTTGCAGTCGGGTGTTTTTCAACGCTGAAGAAATCGTCTGATTTCAAGTGGCCGATCAGTTTACCGTTGTATTCTTTGTCTGTAAGGTCAGTACAAGTGATGCTGTTCAGGTCGGCAACGAATTTACCGCCGGTCAATTTAGCGCCGTCGAGTACGATTGTTCCCTCTTTCAAAGTGATTTTGCCTGTGTGTTCGCCGGCAACCTTTTTGCCCAACCAGGTCAGTTCGCTTTTAGCAGGATTTACTTTCAGGTTAGTAGCTTTTTTACCATTGTCTGCTGACACAGAAGAAGATGCAAACAATGCTACTGCAAGAGAGGCGACAAAAAATTTAAGTGATTTCATTGTAGTTTTGATTAAAAATTAAATTGAATTATGGATTTGTGTTAATTGTGTTCTAAGCTTGGTTTTCGTTTTCCCGGAGCTTATCGAGCAATGCGCTGATCTGCTCGGCCTCGGCTTCGGAAATGATATTGAACCGGTTTTCCCAATCCTCGATAAACGGATCGAGCACTTTGAGCAGTTCGAGCCCTTCTTCGGTAATCACGACGTCCACGGCACGGCGGTCGCTTTCGCAGGAAGTCCGCTTCGCCAGATTCTTCGCCAGCAGCTTGTCCACGAGCCGGGATGTGTTGGAACTCTTGTCGAGCATGCGCTCGGTAATGTCGCCCACTTTGATCGGGTTACCTTGTTGCCCCCTCAAAATCCTCAGCACGTTATATTGTTGCGGCGTAATGTCGTGCTCCTTGAAAGATTCGAGCTGTTTATATTCGAGCCACTTGGTGGTGTACACCAGGTTCAGCGCCAACTTTTGGAAGGGGCTCCGAAATTTTTTCTGCTTGATATCAGTTTCAATAGACATAGCCAATCGGTTTAAATGCAATAATGATGTATATACATTTAATGTAGAAACATCTATTGGCAAAGAAATAGTTCAGTAGAGGAGGAAATATTTTAAAAAATTTTATCAATACAAAAATCAATACACATAACACCCTGATAATCAAAATAAAAAGCAACACTCCGAACAACAACTGACCACACCCGACAACACCTGACTACCCCTGACAATAACTGACTACCCCTGACAATACCCGACCACACCCGACAACACCCGACCACCCCTGACAATACCTGACCACACCCGACATTACATGATCGACCTTAACAAACCCCTTATCCTAGCCTCCAACTCCCCCAGAAGAAAGCAACTACTTCACGAATCCGGCTTCGCATTTACCGTCGAAGTCCTTCCTACCGACGAAAGTTACCCCGCTGATCTCCCCGCCGAAGTGGTAGCGGGCTACATTTCACGCGAAAAGGCCGAGCAGTTCCGTGGCATCCGCCCCGGGGCGCTGGTACTTACTGCCGACACCGTCGTAATCGCCGATCACCACATTCTAGGCAAGCCGACGAACACTACCGATGCATTCCGGATGATCAAAATGCTTTCCGGTAGGAGCCATAAAGTTGTGACAGCGGTGAGTTTGTTGTCGGATGATACCATTGAAACTACCTCCGACGCGGCAGAAGTTTACTTCCGCGACTTGGAAGATTGGGAAATCTACCACTATATTGAGCAATACAAACCCTTCGACAAGGCGGGCTCCTATGGCATTCAGGAATGGATCGGGATGGTGGGGATCGAGAAAATCGAAGGGTCGTTCTATACGATCATGGGCTTGCCCGTTCAGGTCGTTTACCAGCTATTGAAACCGCATTTCCGTTAATGCCACGCTATGTTTGCAGACAGATCAGCCAGTATCCCCAAAGTTTGTTATGAGATATTCGTCCGTTCTTTCTGCGATTCGAATGGCGACGGCATCGGTGATTTAAATGGCGTTATCTCCAAACTGGACTACCTGGCCGACCTCGGCGTCGAGGCGATCTGGCTCACGCCCATCCACCCTTCGCCGAGCTATCACAAATACGACGTCACCGATTACTACACCATCGAACCCGAATATGGGACGATGAACGATTTCAAGCGCCTGCTCGCGGGTGCGCACGAGCGGGGGATCGCTATTTACCTCGACCTGATCGTGAACCATACGAGTACCCTTCACCCGTGGTTCAAAGAGGCGCGAAAAAGCAAGGATAATCCATACCGGCAATATTACTGGTGGATGACCGAAGACCAGATCGATCACCTCGGCATTTCCGAACGGCAGACTTCGGACGATTCGCAGGTCGTGTACCCGTGGCACGAAAACCCGAACGACGACGAGAAATACTATGGCCTGTTTTTCAAGGGTATGCCCGATCTCAATTATCATTCGGATGCATTGCGCGAAGAAATGGCCAAAGTCATCCGCTTCTGGCTGAACGACGTAGGTGTCGACGGGTTCCGCCTCGACGCCGCCCGGCACGTTTATCCGATTTGGGACAATGGAGAGAGCATTAGTTTCTGGGAATTTTTCTCCAAAATTGTCGGCGAGGCCAAGCCTTCGGCATTCACCGTCGGGGAAGTGTGGGCCGAAACCGAAGAAGTAGCTCCCTATTTTCGCCATTTGAATGCCACTTTCCATTTTGACCTCAGCTTTGCATTGCAACGTATGCTCATAGCGGGGCGCGACGAGCAGATTATCGACAGGTTGCTGGCCAGCTTCAACCTGTTTCAGAAATACAACCCGCTGTTTGTCAATGCGATCATGCTGACCAATCATGACCAGGAGCGGATCGGGAGCGTCGTGGGTGGCAATATTGAAAAGATCAAACTCGCGGCCAGCATTCTGCTCACACTGCCGGGCCAGCCATACCTGTATTATGGTGAAGAAATAGGCATGCTGGGCCTGAAACCCGATCCGTATATCCGCGAACCTTTCCTATGGACGCCCGATCCGGAAGATCCTCAGCTTACCCATTGGATCTCGCCGGAATTTACCACCCTGAAAACAGTGGCGCCCCTTTCGGAACAGAACGGCGATTTAAACTCTATTTTCAATCATTATAAAAACCTCATACA
This sequence comes from Dyadobacter sp. SG02, assembly GCF_900109045.1. Taxonomy (GTDB): domain Bacteria; phylum Bacteroidota; class Bacteroidia; order Cytophagales; family Spirosomataceae; genus Dyadobacter. The sequence goes on along the minus strand of NZ_FNYL01000006.1, from coordinate 375,933 downwards.
CCTGCGCAGGAGCGAACCCGCGCTAAGCCAGATCCTGGCGCCTAACCTGCAACCCGTACGTCTTGGCGATGATCAATTGCTCGCCTATTTCCGCCCGCACGCCGAGCGGTCGCTGGTTATTATCCATAATCTCGGAGACACCGAAATGGAATTTCAGATGCCGGCGGATAAATCGCTGTTTACAGAAGTGCTGTTTTCGACAGACCCGGAGCACAAATCGGTGCTGACTAAAAGCCGTCTATCTCCACATTCGAGCATTATTCTCGCACCGCCCCGGAATGCGCGTGCCGCAGAAAAGCAGTAGGGAAGCACCGCACCGGTTCTTTAATGCTAAATCGTTGTCGGTACCGCTAATGCATTCCTTATGAAATCCGGTATAATTTCCACCTGTCTGATCGTCCTGCTGACCTGTACTGCTATGGCGCAAAAATCCTACCCTACCATGGGCAAGATTGTCTATGAAGATCCTGCGTTTGAAAAGATGTTGTCCAAAGATGCCAAAATCGAGGTGCTGGCCTCGGGATTTGAGTGGTCGGAAGGGCCGGTGTGGGTGAAGGACGGGGGTTATCTCCTGTTTTCGGACGTGCCGAAGAACAAGGTTTATAAGTGGGGTGAAAAAGAGGGACTTTCCGTATTCCTGGAACATTCGGGGTATACGGGTCGCGGCGTTTACAGCGACGAACCGGGCAGTAATGGCCTCATTATCGACAACAAAGGCCGCCTCGTCTCCTGCGAGCACGGCGACCGGCGCATTTCCGCAATGCCTTTGAATGTGGGCGGAAAAGTTACATTGGCCGACAAATTTGAGGGGAAGCGCTTTAATAGCCCAAATGATGTCGTACAGCACAGCAACGGCGACTACTACTTCACCGACCCGACCTACGGCCTCGCCAAAAAACACGAAGACCCGACCCGTGAGATTAAGGAATTTGGCGTGTATCGCATTCATCAGGACGGCAAGGTAACGATGCAGGTCAGCGACCTCAGCCGCCCGAACGGCCTCGCATTCTCGCCCGACGGCAAAACATTGTACGTGGCGCAATCCGACCCCGAAAAGTCTATCTGGATGGCCTACCCGCTCGACGCGAACGGCAATGCAGGAAAGGGAAAACTCATTTACGACGCCACGCCTATGGGCAAACGCGGTATGGCAGGCTTGCCCGACGGCCTCAAAATCGATAAAGACGGCAACCTCTGGTCGTCCGGTCCGGGCGGAATGCTCATTATCAGCCCGGCGGGCAAGCTGCTCGGCCGGATTGAAATGGGCGAACTGACCTCCAATTGTGCATGGGGCAACGATGGTTCTACCTTATATATGACCGTCGACGGCTACGTTTGCCGCATTAAAACCAACACCAAAGGCGCAGGCTGGTAATCAGTTTTTCTTCCGGTATTCGCGGAGCGTATTGTCGACATCCCGTTTCACAGCGGCCCAATCGGTTTTTCCGTTGCGGTAAATATTGGTGTAGGCCTTGTAAAGCGCCAGTCGATCGTCGCTGATCTTGTCGAGCTCCATCGCCATTACCTGCCGCGATGAAGATTTGGCGTTTTTGTATTCGTTCAGCAGGTTATTATACCTGTTTTCAAGGTTATCCAACTCATAAAGAACAACTTCCGCCAGCTTGTCCATATCTGTATACTGATTGAGCAATTGCTGATTGTAACCCGCATTGCCGCTGACGGACGTGGTTGTACCGCCTGTCGAACCGTTGCCGTCGACAACCCGGTCGTAATCCTTCCGGTAGGTCGGATCGGTCGTTTGGGAATTCCTGCTATCCTCCGGTCCACTTGAAGAACGATCGGTCGAAGCCGTGGATGTAGAAGATGAAACGCCGTGGCGCTGATCGTAGCGCCGCTGCAGTGCCGCGGAGCAAGAGAGGGTCAGGGCAGCAAATGCCGCTATTACCGACCATATGTAAAGTTTTTTCACTGATAATCCAGTTAGAAGTTATGTCTCGAGCCGATGCAGAGATCGGGACTAAAGTAAGGGAATTTAGGCATAAATCGGAAGCCCACTTACTCAAAATAGGAGGCCCTGTTTTGTTTCCAGACCATTTTCTTTCTAATATTGGGGCCTCATTCAGGTTCGCCGTTCCAATCAAACTAACACACCAGTGACCCAAATCAAGCAGAACAAGATTTTCAATCCCAAAGATATCATTGCCTATTTTCTTGTCGCGGGTACCGGTGCATTGATCCAGTTAGTTTCCAGCAGTCTTATCCAGGACTGGTTCAACATCACATGGAGCGACTCTATTGTACCCTCCTACATCATCGGTTTTTTCTGGGGTTTTACCCTCACCAAACTCTTCGCATTCGACGCGCGCCGCAGCAATCAGACACGCCGTGAAATGGTAAAATTCCTCATGGTTTCAATGGTTTCGCTCTTCATTACCTGGGCATTCACCATCGGTTCGTCGAAATTGCTCGTCGATTACCTGGGCATGGAGGTTTACAAAGTGAAGTTCTCTTTTGCCAAAAAGGAAGTAAATGTGACCGAAATGGTTTGCTACGTGATCGGGATGGGTTTCAGCTTTATCAGCAACTACATACTGCACAAAACCTTTACTTTCAAGAGCACCGGTTTTTACAATCGCCTGAAAGTCCTGATTCGCTGACCGTTACAGCCTTTCCACGATCATAGCAGAAGCTCCGCCCCCGCCGTTGCAAATGGCAGCGAGGCCGTATTTTGCATTGTTTTTCTCCAAAACAGACAGTAAGGTGGTGATAATGCGTGCGCCCGAAGCTCCCAGCGGATGCCCGAGCGACACTGCGCCGCCGAAGACATTGACCTTCTCCACATCGAGGTTCAATGCTTGAATGTAGGCCAGTGCTACTACCGCAAATGCCTCATTCACTTCGAAGTAGTCGATATCTGAAATTTTCAAACCCGCTTTTTTCAACACTTTCTCCGTTGCCAGCACAGGCGTAGTCGTAAACCAGGCCGGTTCTTGTTCCGCATCGGCATATGCTACAATGCGCGCGATGGGTTTGAGGTTTTGTGCATTCACAGCATTGCTACCTGCCAGAATCAATGCAGCGCCGCCGTCGTTGATGGTCGAAGCATTCGCAGCTGTCACGGTTCCGTCTTTGGAAAAAACCGGTTTTAAAGTAGGGATTTTATCAAACTTGACGCGCTTGTATTCCTCATCCTCGCCGACTACGGTCACCTCACCTTTTGGCGATGTGATTTCAACAGGCACGAGCTCGCTGGCGAACGAGCCATTAGCGGTAGCTTCCGCCGAACGCTGGTAAGAACGGATTGCGAATGCATCCTGCGCCTCCCGAGAAATATTGTATTTCGAAGCGGTTTTATCGCCGCAAACACCCATACCGATCTGGTCGTACACATCGGTAAGCCCGTCTTTCAAAAGCCCGTCGATAATCTCGCCATGACCGTATCCATAGCCATTCCGACCTTTGGGTAAATAATAAGGAATTTGAGACATATTCTCCATTCCGCCGGCCACTACAATTTCCGCATCGCCTAACTGAATCGCCTGCGCACCCAAAGCCGTAGCCTTCATTCCGGAAGCACAAACTTTATTAACCGTAGTACAAATCACCGAAACCGGTAGCCCGGCATAAATAGCGGCCTGCCGCGCCGGTGCCTGGCCGAGATTGGCCGAAACGACGTTGCCCATCAGCACCTCATCGACCGAAGCCGGATCAATGCCGGATTTTGTTAATGCTCCCTGAATGGCGGTAGCACCCAATTTGGGGGCGTGCACAGAGGAAAGTATACCGCCAAAACTGCCAATAGGAGTACGTAAAGCGGAAAGAATAAAGACGTCAGTTTGCATGATGAATTTTGAATGAACCAGATTGTATTATAAGGTGGCCTGCGATGGCAAGTTACAAATAATGGTTCAATATGAATCCAAATGCCGCCAGGCATGAATATTGGTAGCAAAAGCCCCTGACCAAAGCGCACAAATGCCGTAGGCATGCAACAACAATGCACCCGCGCAATCCCTGTTGTTACATCCCTGACGGGATTTTTGCGCTGTCGCGTTCCCTTGTTCTACCAATATTACATCGCTACGCGATTCTTACTCCTGAATCACAACTCCTCCGAACTCTCCGGCAAATGATCGTACTCGCCCTTCCATGCGTACAGGCCGAAAATCACCAGTCCGGTGCAGATGGGGATGAAAATGAGGATGATAATGGCCCATTGCAGGGTCGTGTTCGTGCGGGCGATGCCTTCGGCGGCAGCGCCTATTTTATCGGCTGCCTGCATAAACAGGAAAATAATGATCACCGGTCCTGCGACAATCCAAAGTAGTCCCAGTATTTTCTTTAAACCACTCATTTTATATCAGAATCAAATATTTGAATAACTAACGAAAAGCAACTACTTAAATCCGCCTGTGCTAATCCATTACATTATTGTCCCGCCGATTATCAATGTAAACGGCCCCGATGATAAACGACAATGCGGCGATACCGATCGGGTACCAAAGCCCCGAAAGCGGTGTGGAACCCTGGAAAGACGCGATCAATGTGGCGATAAACGGTACCAGTCCCCCGAAAACGCCGTTACCGATATGGTAAGGCAGCGACATGGAAGTGTACCGGATTTGCGTCGGAAAAAGCTCCACGAGGAATGCGGCAATGGGGCCGTAAACCATCGTCACGAGCAGTATCTGGAAGAATACAAGTGCAATGACTATGATGTAGGACTGCGTGGAAAGCGTCACATCCTTAATCACCGTTTGCACGGCAGGAACCTCCGCCAGCACATCTTCGGTAATCACTTCTACCTTCGATTCCTTGAAAGTCATGCCGTTCGTGAGTGTTTTCGTCACGGTTGTCGTGATCAGCGAATCCGCTTTATCGGGCACCAAACCACGCTCGATAACCGGGTCCGATTCGCTCAAAAGCATGGTTTTCTGCATTTCCTTCACATTGGTGGTATTGAGGAAATATTGGTAGATCGGCCGGTAGCAAACTACGCCCAGCAGCATTCCGGCGAGCATGATCCATTTACGGCCCACCTTATCGCTCCAAGAACCGAAAATCACAAAAAACGGCGTCGCGAACACAATCGCCCAGAGCAGAATGTACCGCGATTCGTTGAAATCCAGCTTACAGGTATTTTCCAGAAACGATTGTGCATAAAACTGGCCGGTATACCACACTACACCCTGCCCCATTGTAGCCCCAAACAGTGCGACAAGCACCATTTTAAAGTTGGCCTTCTTCTGAAAACTTTCTTTCAAAGGGTTAGCGGAGACTTTTCCTTCGGCTTTGAGCTTCGAGAAAACCGGCGACTCGTGCATTTTCATCCGGATGTAAATAGACACGACCACGAGCAGGATCGATACCAGGAACGGAATGCGCCAGCCCCAGTCGGCGAAGTTTTTCGCGCCGAGGATGTTTTTGGTGAGTACGATTACGCCCAGCGACAGGAACAGCCCCAAGGTAGCGGTGGTCTGGATCCAGCTGGTGAAAAAGCCTCTCCTGCCCACGGGTGCGTGTTCGGCTACGTACGTGGCCGCGCCTCCGTACTCGCCCCCAAGCGCGAGCCCCTGCACGAGGCGGAGGATCAGCACGAGGATCGGAGCCGCGTAACCAATGCTTGAATAGGAAGGAATAAGGCCGATGAGAAACGTGGAACCGCCCATCAGTACGAGCGTGAGGAGGAACGTGTATTTACGTCCAATTAAGTCGCCCAGGCGACCAAACACTAATGCGCCAAAGGGGCGTACAATAAATCCTGCGGCAAAGATCGCCAGCGTGTTGATCAGCGCCGAGGCACCGGCGTCGCTTGGGAAGAGCTGCTGGCCGATGATGACCGCCAGGCTTCCGAAAATGTAGAAGTCATACCACTCAATTAAAGTACCTAATGAAGAAGCAGCGATTACCTGCGTAATGCTTTGTGTAACATTGGATTCGGTGGAACGCATGGGTTTAGGAAAGGTGAGGAAATGAACAGTTTAGGTGAATAAGGCACAACCCTCATTTCATTACTCATAACCCGCGTATAAAAAAGCCCCTGGAAATGATCCAGAGGCGGGTATTAATTCTTTAACGATTATCAGAAATCGTCGTCGTCATCTTCAAAATCGTCCAGTCTCCTAAGGAGTTCGTCACCGTCTTCGATAACTACTTCGCGATCTTCTATATCTTCATCATACTCGTCGATGACTTTTTCATCGTCGGCATCCTCGTCCAGGTCCTCATCTTCGTCGTCATCATCTCCGTAGGGATCTTGCGCTACCGGACGGGCCTTTTTTGTGCTCCCTTGGTAGTCAGGGAAAACAGCTGGTTCTAAAATCGCCTCGCTGATGTCAGCAAAGGCCAGTTCTCCACTTTCGCGTATCATGACAGTGTTTTGTTAAATGGTTTCAATGTTATAAACGTACGACCTAAATTATTAAAATATTCCGCTACCATATCTTCTTTCCTGTCGAAAGATTTCATCAATAATTGACACTACAAAAATAATGATTTGGTAAAATGTAAAAACCTCTTGAAATTGCCAGAGAGAAAAAAAATCATCGCCTGTTGCGCCGGAATGCCTCCATCGCCGGATAAATGTCGGCACATCTGACTGCAAATGAACACACTTGGCAATACCTGAACCAGTTTTCCCAATCCTAACCCTTTTTACTGAATGTTGAAAAAAATTGTTCTCATGGGACTGCTCGCGTGCGGCCTCACGTACCGGGGGCACGCGGCCAGCGCTATTCCCGACTCTTCCCTGACTGTTAAAAAAACGACGGACTTCAAAGTGAACGGCGAAGGTACCGCCACCAACTGGGCCTCCGCGCAGTGGTTCAACATCACCGTCCAGAAAGGCCCCAACCAGCCCGCGCCCGGCAAGCAGTTCCCCACCCGCGTCAAAATCCTTTACTCCGACAAGGGCATGTACTTCCTCTTCGACTGCACCGACCAGAAACTGACTTCGACCATTATGGAAGACTTCGGCGCGCTGTTCAAAGAGGATGTGGTAGAAGTATTTCTCTGGCCGGATACGTCCGTACCCATTTACCTCGAATACGAAGTTTCGCCGCTGAATTACGAGCTGGCCATCCTCGTGCCCAACATCAAAGGCCGCGCACAGGGCTGGAAACCATGGCATTACACCGATCGCAACCGCGTACAGCACGAAACCAGCGCGCAAGGCGGACAGAAGAAGAGCATGGCGGCCGTAGAGGGCTGGAAAGCCGAGTTTTTCATCCCATTCGCATTGATGAACCCCATTGCCAATGCCGCACCCAAGCCGGGCGACAAATGGCGCGGCAATTTCTACCGCATCGATTACGATGGCGAGACTGCCTATTATTCCTGGCAAAAAACCGGCGGCAGCTTCCACGAATTCAACAAATTCGGCACGTTGGTGTTCGAATAATGGCATTATAATCTATCTCAACCTTTTCCCGAATCATGAAACGAACCATTCTTTCATTCATCCTTTTATTGTCGGCTATGACGACTTTTGCGCAGAAATCCAAAAAGGAAATACTCTACCTCGGCACCTATACGCAGAAGGGAGAGGGCATTTATGTGTACGAATTCGACCGCAGCAACTACTCTTTCAAGGAATTGCAAGTGCTGACGAGCAAAACCAGCCCGTCGTTCCTGGAATTCCATCCCAACAAAAAGTACCTCTACGCTGCTAACGAGGGCAATAGCACCGTTTCCGCCTACGCGATCGACCAGGCTACCGGTAAACTCACCGCATTGAACAACCAGCCCTCGCAAGGCCGTGGCCCATGCCATGTTAGTGTTGATCCAAAGGGCCGTTTCATTTATTTATCGAATTATGGAAGCGGTGATTTGGCGGTGTACAAACTGAACCAGGACGGCAGCATCGGCGCATTGGCCGATACTATTCAGGACAAGGGCCGCCCCGACCAAAAGCCGCATATGCACTCCATTATCCCTTCCGCGGACGGCAAATACATTTACGCTTCGGACCTGGGTATCGATAAAATAATGGTATACGCCGTTGATCCACAGACCGGTAAACTAACTCCTGGCTCCGTTCCTTACGCAGAAGTAAAAGCCGGAGACGGCCCGCGCCACTTTGCAATCCATCCTAATGGAAACTTTGGTTATTCGGCTTGCGAATTGGCTTCGGTAGTGAATTCATTTAAAATCGTGAAAGGGACCGGCGCATTGGTACCATTCGAGCGCGTGACGATGCTTCCTTCGGATTTTACGGGTAAAAGCTACGCGGCCGATATCCATTTCTCGCCGGACGGAAAGTTCCTGTACGCATCCAACCGCGGCCATGAAAGCCTCGCTATTTACGCCGTAGATGCTAAAACAGGGAAACTGACCGTCGCCGGACACGCCGATACCCACGGCAAGCACCCGCGCAACTTCCTGATCGACGCGAAAGGCGAATTTGCGATCGTGACCAACCGCGATAACGACAATGCCGTGTTCTTCAAACGCGACGCCGCTACCGGCCAATTGACTTATACCGGGAAAGAGATTAGCGCGCCTACCCCCGTATGCGTGAAGCAGCTGTTCCTGAATTGATTAATATCCCCTGCTACCGTTGATGGGAATGGGTACCAATGGCTGAAAAAACAATATTGAAGAATATTTCCAGCGGTTTGTGCTTATTTCCATCAACTTTTTTAATTTTAGAATTCTTAATGCTATTCTTCGTTATAATTTAAAATACACCAAAGAAAATATTACTATTTTAATTTTTGACACAAATATTGATTTGTACAGATTCTAAATAAGTAATATGGGCCGATCACTCCGGGCGCTCGATAAGATCATTGCATAAAGTTTTGGAATTACCTGATACCCAATTTAGCCACAGTTTATGATGAACGGCCAGGATGATTTGCTTCTTATTTCCCTGATCAAGCAAGGAGATAACAGGGCGCTGGATTGCCTCTTCCGGAAATACTACCACTCGCTGTGCCGTTTTGCCACTTACCTCAATAACCGCAAAGACCTCGCCGAGGAGATCGTAGCCGATGTTTTTTTCAGGATCTGGGAAAAGCGCGACAGCCTGACGGTCGAAAAGAACGTGCGTTCCTACCTCTTCACCGCCACACGGCACACCTGCATCAACTATATGAAGCAGGAAAAACACATCATGGAAGAGCTCAGTGACGATATTATCGAAGAAACGCCCGGCCCGGACGACGAACTGATGTACCACGAGCTCGAAACCCGCATTTCCGACCTCATCAATTACCTCCCGCAAAAGAGAAAGGCGATCTTCCAGCTCAACCGCTTCGAAGGATTTACCTACAACGAAATCGCCGAAACCCTCTCCCTTTCCGCCAAAACAGTAGAAAACCAAATGGGTAAGGCCATTAAGCAGCTGAAACTTCTGCAAAAAACTTATCAGATTTAAAAAAAATTCTGGGGGAATGGGGGGATTGCCCTTTTTTATTTGTCCTAACATTAGAAAGCTCTGAATTTGATGTCCGATCACACACCATGGCCCCTTATCGCCAAGTATCTAGCTGGCGAATGCAGCCCGGAAGAAAAACTGGCTATGGAATGGTGGCTTGAAGAATATGATAACATGCTGCTATTCCGGCAAATAGAAGCGGCGTGGAAGCAGGAAAAACACCCGGAGAACGATCCGGCATTCAACCTGGAAAGCGGGCTTTCGAAGCTTCACGCGAGAATGGCAGAGCAGGATGACGCATCCGAACAAGAAGCGCAGGAACGGCCTCGTTATTTTAAAATTAGCTCCTGGATGGCCGCAGCGGGTATTTTGCTGGCAACCGGGCTGGGTTATTTCCTCGTCAACAAAGAGCAGAACGCGCGGAATATGCCGCGGGTAGCCATGGAAACCAGGATCAGCGCAAAAGACATTGTAAGCGTAGAATTGCCCGACGGCACGCAAGTCTGGCTCAATAAAAACAGTAAGCTCGAATACCCTAAAGCGTTCGAAGGAGACGAAAGACAGGTTTACCTGCAGGGAGAAGCCTTTTTCGAAGTGGTACCCAATCCTGAAAAGCCGTTTATCGTGAAGAGCGACAGGATTTCGACACGGGTTTTGGGGACTTCGTTCGATGTAAAAGCCTATAATGGGGACGAGACTGCATCGGTGTCGGTTGCGACCGGGAAAGTGGAGGTCAGTAAGGAAATAGAAGAAGGCGAGCCCGTCCGGATTACGCAACTGACGCCCGAGCAGGAACTCGTGATTAATACGGAAAAAGACGAAACGTATATCAATATCGTTAGCGTCGCAAACATCGCACCGTGGCACTTGGGCCAGCTTGTTTTCAGGGACAATACCTACGACGAGGTAATGCAGTCATTGCAGGAGCGCTTCGGCAAAAGGATTGTATTTAAAAGCAGCATTGGCAAATGCCGCGTAATGGCCAGTTTCAATTCCAATGCATCGTTGAACGATGTGCTAAAATTGCTGAGTATGTCCAATTCATTTGATTATGTGATCGGTAAAGAGGTTGTTACCATCACCGGGGGCACGTGCCATTAGGCGCCCCGTTCCATATTATTTAAGAGCATTACTGATATATCCTTGAAGCCGCTGGTCGCGCACAAGGTGTTTTGACTATGAATTATTATGAAGTTGATATAATAATTGAATCCCTCAAATCCATTTAACCTCAATCTACTCAAAACAGTATGCGAAAAAAATTACCAGACACCTACCTGAACACAGGAACGGCGCTCAGGCGAGGCTTGGCCTTAGTCCTGGCATGCGTGATGTTCGTCCAGCCCCTCTTCGCTTCCGGCTCGCGATCCATTCAGGGCATCGAGGAAGTTAAAATTTCACTGGACCTGAAAGATGTGACGCTCCAGAGCGCGTTTATCGCGATCGAGAAAAAGAGTGATTTCAAGTTTATCACAAGCATTGAGCGCATCGACAAGAAGCGGAAGATCTCTATTCGTGCCGAGAAAAAACCGGTAAAAGAGGTGCTGGAGACAATTCTCAACGGTACCGGATTGGGTTTCACGCAGGTCGAGAACAACATCGTGATCAGCAACAAGCAGGAAAAAGCGACCGGCCAGGCAATCCAGCCCGCGGCGGCGGCGAATCTTGCGAAGGATATCAACGGTACTGTAAAAGACCATACTGGTGCCGGGATTCCGGGAACGAACATTCTCGTGAAAGGTACCAACCAGGGTACTACAACGGGTACGGACGGAACCTACAAGATCAGCGTACCGGACGAGAATGCAGTGTTGGTATTTTCATCCATTGGCTATGTGTCGCAGGAAATCGCAGTGGGCAGCAAAACGGCCATCGACGTAACGCTCGCGGAAGACGTGAAGCAGCTTGGCGAAGTGGTGGTGACTGCGTTGGGTATCGAGCGTAATGCGAAGACGCTTACCTATGCGACCCAGCAGATCGACGGCAAAAAGCTCACAGATGTTCGCGATGCGAATTTTGTAAACACGCTTTCGGGTAAAGTGGCAGGTGCAGTAATCACGCAAGGTTCGTCGGGACCGGGTTCTGCGACTCGCGTGGTACTTCGCGGTAACCGCTCCATCGCCGGTAACAACAATGCATTATTTGTAGTGGATGGCGTACCCATCGACAACACCGCTCGCAGCCAGGTAACGAGTGATTTCGGGGGTATCAACGGCTCCGACGGTGCGGCCAACATCAACCCGGACGACATTGAGTCAATGAACATCCTGAAAGGTGCCGCGGCATCGGCATTGTACGGAAGCCGTGCAGCCAACGGGGTGATCATGATCACGACCAAAAAAGGAAAAGCAGGTAAGGTAACGGCCGATATCAATTCCGGTGTAGTGGTGGAAAGTCCTTTCCTCCTTCCAAAACTTCAAAATACGTACGGACAAGGCAGCGGTGGCAAGGAAAGTACCAATTCGAGCCAGAGCTGGGGACCTGCGATGCAGACCTTTCCGGACAATATCAAGGACTTCTATCGTAAAGCTGTTTCAACTAACAATTCTATCGGCGTTTCGGCTGGCTCTGAAAAAATCCAGACCTATATGTCGTATACCAATAACTACAACCAGGGTATCCTGCCTAACAACAAGCTGATGCGGCATACCTTTAACCTTCGCCTGAACACTCAGATTACCAAACGCCTCTCGGCCGATGCCAAAATCACCTATATCAACTCCGACATCCAGAACAAACCACGTTCGGGTGAAGAGAGCTCTGTAACCATGAACTTGTACAAAATCCCCCGCAGTGTGGATTTGAATCAATATAAAACTTTCGAGGACGCATCAGGAAAGCCTACTTACTGGGCCAGTTCGGGTATTTACATGAACCCTTACTGGACGATCAATCGCACGTTCGAATCGGAAAAGCGTAATCGTGTGATTTCTTTGGGTTCTGTTAAATATGAATTGACAGACTGGCTGAACGTGCAAGGCCGTATCAGCTACGACTGGTATGCCGACCGTGTAAACCGTGGGTTTTACAACAATACATTGCTTTTCGCAGGATCGGGCGGCTCGTACCAGGACTGGACTGCCGAAACGACCGAGCGCAACATGGACGTGATCGTTTCGGGTAACAACAATCTGAGCAAAGACCTGCACCTTACCTACAACTTCGGTGCTGGCCAGACTTACCAGAAATACTCGCAGGTAGGCGGAACGACGACTGGTTTAACAGTTCCTAACTTCTTCGACCTGTCATTTGCCGCCGCATTGACCCAGGTGACTGCATTCAGCCAGAAAGAGCTGCAATATGTGTTCGGAACGGCCTCTCTATCTTACCGCGACTTCATTACCATCGACGGTTCAGTTCGTAACGACTGGTCTTCGACATTGCCTAAGCCTTATTCTTACGCTTACTTCTCGTTCGGCGGTAATGTAATCCTATCGGAGGCATTCAAGTTGCCGGAAGTGATCAGCTTTGCGAAACTGCGCGGATCGTGGGCACAGGTGGGTAACGACACGGACCCTTACCGATTGCTGCAAACCTACACATTCACGCAAGGTGGTAACGGCGGTGGTTACATCAACCGCAACACGACGCGCCCTGCCGCGAACCTGAAACCGGAGATTTCATCTTCAACAGAATTAGGTCTTGATTTGCGCCTGTTCTCCGGGAAACTGGGATTGGATTTCACCTACTACAATACCAACACGGTGAACCAGTTGCTCACATTGCCACAAGCAACGCCAACCGGCTTCCAGAACCAATTTATCAATGCGGGCAAGATCAATAACAAGGGCTTCGAAGTTTCATTAACCGCCTCGCCGCTGAAAGGCAAAGCGTTGACCTGGGACGCTACGTTGAATTTTGCACGCAATGTGAACAAAATCATACAGCTTCACGAAACGATCAAAACAGCCACGCTGGGCGGAAACACTCGTACCACCACGGCGATTGTACGTGAAGGCGGCTCATATGGTGATTTGCAGGCATTCGGCTGGAAAAAAGATGCGAACGGCAACTACGTTGTGAACGCCAAAGGGCTTCCCGTAGCAACTGCATTCGATAACATCGTAGGTAACTTCAACCCGAAATTCACCATCGGCCTTAACAACTCGTTCTCGTATAAGAATTTTGTACTGAGCTTCCTGGTGGACGGCCGCGTAGGTGGCGTAATGACCTCCGGAACTGATGGTAACCTCGCCTACGACGGAACCGCGGATTACACCGAAGCTCACCGTCAGGGCGGCTGGGTATTACCGGCCGTTACGGAAACCGGCGAACAGAATACAACTGCAATTGACGCGCAGACTTTCTGGCAGACGGTTTCACAAGGTCGCTATACCTGGGGTGAGTTCTTTACCTACTCTACCACGAACTTCCGCCTGAGAGAGGCTACACTTGGCTACAACATTCCAACACCTCCGGGCATGTTCATCAAGTCGCTGCGTCTGTCGCTTACTGCCCGCAACCTGTTCTTTATCTATCGTGGTTATGCCAAAATGGATATTCCGGGCCTTGGGAAACGTAAACTTCCATTCGATCCGGACGTAAACCTGGGTGCAGGTAACTTCCAGGGATCAGAATATGGAGCCCTCCCTTCAACACGTACTGTTGGTTTGAATTTGAAAGTTGGATTCTAATTAAACAGCCTCTTAAAATACTGTAACATGAAATTAGCATTGAATAAATATATCAGAGCAACCACATTGAGCGTCCTTACAGGCTCGGCAATGGTTGTGGCAGGCTGCACGGGTGATTTCGACGAACTGAATACCAGCCGCACGGCACTTACCTCCATTACCGACGCGGAACTACCTTACGTGTTCTCGCGTGCGCAACAGCAGTCATCGTATTCGGCAGGAACCTACCAAACCGCCCAGAATCTGTTCGCGGATTTGTATGCGCAATATTTCGCTACGACTACCCCGAATTTCCAGTCGGACCGCTACTTCATGCACCCGACCTGGATCGACAACCACTGGAACCCGGTTTACACCCAGGTGGTGCCACAGCTGCAAATTCTGTTCGAAAAGCTCGATAAATCGACATCGCAGTATGCATTGGCCAACATATGGTGGGTGTTCTCTTTCCACAGGGTAACCGATTACTACGGCCCGATCCCCTATTCAGAAGCCGGCAAAGACGCGACGCCGATCAAGTATGATTCGCAGGAAGAAATTTACAATGATTTCTTCAAACGCCTTACCGAGGCAACCGCATTGCTGAAGGGAAAAACAACCGACAAACCTTTCGGCACCTACGATATCATTTATAGTGGTGATGTCAATAAATGGATCAAGTTCGCCAACACGCTGCGCCTGCGCCTGGCACTTCGTATTTCGAAGGTAAATCCTGCGAAAGCCAAAATGGAAGCCGAAGCGGCGATTGCCGGAGGCCTGTTGAGCGACGTTGCCGACAATGCCTACATGGCAAAAAGCCTGCTCGGCGGCGACAACAACGGCCTTGCAACCATCTCGGGATGGGGCGAGTTCCGGATGAGCGCGGCAATGGAATCGGTATTAAAAGGCTATGAGGACCCTCGTATCGGCATTTACTTCCAGCCTGCGTTCCTTACCAAATCGTACGAAGGTATACGTAATGGCCTGGGTCCTACGGAGCTGGCGGTGGCTGCGAACAGCAACGATAACAATTCCAATATCGGCGAGCGCTGGATCCGCAACACGGGTGGCGGATCGGCATGGGACCGACAGCTGGCTGTTAAGCAAGACGTAATGCATACTGCCGAAGCCTACTTCCTGCTCGCCGAAGCCGCATTGAATGGCTGGAACGTAGGCAGCGGAACCGCGCAGTCGTTTTATGAGAAGGGCATCCAGGCATCGATGGAAGGCTGGGGCATTACCGGAGCGGCGGTTACCACTTACATTAACAGTACAAAAACACCGGTTGCTCCGGGCGACCAGCAACAATCCGCAGCGCTTTCCAACATTCCTGTAAAATGGGGCACGACAGAAGCGATCCAACGTGAGCAGGTCGCTACGCAAAAATGGCTGGCGATATATCCGGACGGTATAGAAGCGTGGGCGGAATTCCGTCGGACGCGACTTCCGAAACTATACCCGGTGGTCAACTCGGTCAACACCGACGTTCCTACCACGGCGGTCGTGAGGCGTATCCCATTTCTGTTGCAGGAGAAACAAAACAACGGGCAGGCCGTAGATGCGGCAGTGAAACTCCTGGGCGGACCCGACAATGCAGCAACGCCGCTCTGGTGGGACAAAAACTAGCGATTTGATGGAAAATAAGTGCCTTCCGGTAAATTATTCCGGAAGGCACTTTCAAAAAATCTGACGATCGGAATAAAAAGGTATCGAAAACGGCATTTACCAAAGTTTATTTTTAAAATTTTGATTTATTAAAAAAATAAACTCACAAAACAGAGTATTGAGCCCCATAAAACGCATCTTTTCTCTGCATAATGCCTGAACCGTTTTTGTAAAGCCTTTAACCAATCTATCCAGTCCTTAACCATTATGATAAACCGTAGAGATTTAATCAAGCATCTGTCCACAGTTCCCCTCCTGGGCGGATTCCTGGGCAATGGCACCGCTGAGGCCGCCGGCCTGCTGGCCAAGGCACCGGTCCGTAACTTAGCCAAAGAACTGGGCATCCGTACATTCATTAATGCAGCAGGTACCTACACCATGATGACCGGTTCCCTTATGCAGGACGATGTGGTGGCAACGATCCAGGGCGCCGCGAAGGAGTTTATGATGCTCGATGAAGTCCAGACCAAGGTTGGCGAGAAAATCGCCGCCATTACCCATGCCGAATCGGCGGTGGTGACTGCCGGCTGTTTCTCCGCGTTGACGCTGGGGCTTGCTGGCGTGCTCACAGGCATGGACCAGAAAAAAGTGGAAGCGCTCCCGCATCTGGAAGGTACCGGTATGAAGTCGGAAGTGATTATTCAGAAAGGCCATAACATCGGCTATTCGCATGCATTGACCAACACCGGTTGTAAAATCGTGCAGGTTGAAACGGCGGAAGAGTTGCAGAAGGCCATTAACGAGAAGACGGCATTGATGTGGTTCCTCCATATCCAGTCCGACAAAGGACAGATCAAGCACGAGCAATGGATCGAAATCGCCAAAAAGAACGGCATTCCGACAATGATCGATATGGCTGCCGACGTGCCGCCGGTTGAAAACCTCTGGCGTTTCAATGACCTTGGCTTCGACATCGTGTGCGTGTCGGGCGGGAAAGCGATGCGCGGGCCGCAAAGCGCGGGTATCCTGATGGGCAAAAAGCAGTACATCGACGCCGCGCGTCTCAGTATGCCCCCACGTGGCTCGACGATCGGCCGCGGTATGAAAGTGAATAAAGAAGAGATCCTCGGCATGTATGTCGCACTCGACAATTTCGTGAAGATGGATCATAAGAAAGAGTGGAAAATATGGGAAGACCGCGTGGCAACCATCGAGAATGCTGTCAAAAGCGTGAAAGGTGTCATCACCGAAGTCACTGTCCCTGAACTGGGCAACCATACCCCCACACTGAAAGTATCGTGGGATGCCGCGAAGATCAGCCTGCCTGTGAAGACCTTGCAGGAAGCACTTCGCAAAGGCAATCCGTCGATCGAAATAATGCCGGCGGAAAATAATTCGCTGACCATTACCACCTGGATGCTCAAAGCGGGCGAGGAGAAAATCGTAGCGTCCAGACTGAAAGAAGAACTGTCGAAAGCAGTTGTTTAAATATGTACAGTACCATTTAACTCTTCCTAAACCCAAACCTTTTCAAGAAGTAAAATGCAACACAGGTCCTTCCTTTTCATTTTTCTGGCATGTCTGCTCGGCGTGGTATCCCATGCCCAGACGTACAGTGTACTGATCAAAGGCGGCACAGTGATCGACCCGAAGAACAATATCAATCAGGTGATGGATGTAGGTATTTTCGAAGGGAAGATCAAAAAAGTGGCGAAGGATATCGATCCGAAGGAGGCCCGCCAGGTGGTGGATGCCAAAGGGATGTTTGTTACACCCGGATTGATCGATATCCATGGACACGTGTTTTTTGGTACCGAGCCAAACCATTACCTCAGTAATGGTTTGGTGGCGTTACCACCCGACGGTTTCACCTTCCGCGTAGGCGTGACGACGATTGTCGACGCGGGCGGTGCCGGCTGGGATTCGTTTTCAGAGTTTAAAAACAATGTAATTTTCCATTCCAAAACCCGTGTGCTCTCGTTCCTGAACATTGTCGGACAAGGCATGCGCGGCGGCAACTGGGAGCAGGATACGGCCGATATGGACCCGAACCTGGCCGCGGGTGTCGCCATTCAAAACCGTAACGACGTGGTCGGTTTCAAGGTAGCGCATTTCATGGGCAAGGATTGGAAACCGGTAGATAATGCAGTAAAGGCCGGTAAACTGGCGAATATGCCGGTCATGGTCGATTTTGGCGGCAGTACGCCTCCCCTTCCGCTCGAAGAGCTGTTCATGAAACACCTTCGCCCGGGCGACATATATACACACGCATACACATTGCTCGAAGGTAATATCCGGGAAACCATCGTGGACGAAGCCACCCAAAAAGTAAAGCCCTTCGCGATCGAAGCACGCAAGCGCGGCATTGTTTTCGACGTGGGCTACGGCGGCGCGAGCTTCAACTATTCGCAGGCTATTCCGGCGATGAAAGCCGGTTTCTATCCTAATACCATCAGCACCGACCTCCACACGGGCAGCATGAACGGCTCGATGAAGGACATGCTGAGCATTATGTCGAAGTTTTATAACATGGGCATGGATCTCCCGTCGATCATCAAAGCCAGCACCTGGGAACCCGCCAAAGTGATCCACCGCGAGCAGCTCGGCCATATTACGGAAGGCGCCATCGCCGACGTAGCCGTTTTCTCGATGCGGAAAGGAAATTTTGGCTTTTACGATAAAACCGGGTATAAAGTGGAAGGCAAAGAAAAACTGGAATGCGAGCTCACCGTAATGGGCGGAAAAATAGTTTATGATTTGAACGGCATCACAACGCCGATATATTTGACGAAATAACGTAATCGGCGGTCAGCAGTCGGCGGTCAAATTTCGACCACCGACAGCTGACCACCGACCGCCGATAAATCACCTGAACCCCTCTTTAATTAACCTATGTTGAAAAAACGTTCAAAATGGTCTGCTTCCTTGCTGGTGTTGCTGGCACTCGGGTTTACGCAGCACTCCGACCGGGATTTGCCGGTTGTTAATACCAAAAACGGAGGCCTGTTTTTGCCGGATGGATTTGAGGCTACGGTGGTGGTCGACAGCCTTCCGGGTCGCGCACGACATCTTGCCGTGAATGACAATGGTGATATTTATGTGAAAGCGCGATTTGCGGACAAGGGAGAATCGGTCATCGCGCTTCGTGATACGAACAACGATGGGCGGGCAGATATTATCAAGCGCTTCGGCGGTGCTGCCAAGGAACGCGCCTACGGTACGGCCATGCGGATTTACAAGGGTTACCTGTATTTCAGCTCCGAACTCGTGGTTTACCGTTACAAACTCACGCCCGGTAAGCTGGTTCCGGAAAGTCCGGAGGAAGTGATCCTCACGGACGACCACCCGCACGGCATGCACGAGCATATCGCCAAGCCCATTACATTTGACGACAAGGGCTTTATGTATGTGCCTTTCGGGGCCAATTCCAATGCGTGCCAGGAGCAAAACCGCACGCCAGGCTCCAAAGGAATGGACCCATGCCCTATCCTCGAAGACCACGGCGGAATCTGGAAATTCGATGCGAACAAGACCGGTCAGTTACAGAAAGACGGCACCAAATTCGCGACAGGCTTGCGAAGTGTAGTGGCGCTGGACTGGAATTTCCAGGATAATAACCTTTACGCCGTACAACACGGCCGCGACGACCTGCTTCGCCTCTGGCCGCAGCTTTATAATGGCTGGCAAAGTGCATTGCTGCCTTCCGAGGAGTTTTTAAGAATAAAAGAAGGCACCCACGCCGGCTGGCCTTATTGCTATTGGGACCAGATGCAGGCGAAAAAGGTGCTCAACCCGGAATATGGTGGTGATGGTAAAATTGTAGGTCAATGTGATCAATATGAAAAACCTTTGATTGGTTTCCCTGGCCACTGGGCGCCTAACGACATCCTTTTCTACCAGGGCAGCCAGTTTCCCGAGCATTATAAAAACGGTTCGTTTATCGCGTTCCACGGTTCTACGAATCGCGCGCCTTATCCGCAATCGAGCTATTTCATCGGTTTTGTACCCTTCAAAAACGGCCAGGTGGCGGGCGAATACGAAATTTTTGCGGACGGCTTCGCGGGCCTCGACCCTATCGTGAACGTCAGCGACGCGGTATATCGGCCAATGGGTATCGCCATGGGGCCCGACGGCTCGATTTACATTGCGGAAACAGAAAAAGGCAAAATCTGGAAAGTGACTTACAAAGGCAACAAGAAGAAGTTTGCTAAACCCGCATTGGCGAAAATGGAGCAGCGCAAGACGATGACGCACATCCGCACGCCTGATTTTGTAAACGATAACCTGGACAAAGACAAACCTGTCGCGGGCGGAAAGGTGTACAGTGTGTATTGCACCGCCTGCCACCAACGCAACGGCATGGGCGACTCGCAGCGCTTCCCGCCACTGGGAGGAGCCGAATGGGTTACCGGCGACAAGGAAAGGCTGATCAAGGTGTTATTGAATGGCCTGGAAGGCCCGATCGAGGTGAAAGGGCAGGCCTACAACAATGTAATGCCGCAACACAGCTTTTTGAAAGACGAAGAAATTTCAGAAGTACTGACGCACATTCGGAGTAATTTCGGAAATAATGCGGGCCCGGTCACGACAGAGGAAGTAGCCAAAGTACGGGCATCGATTAAATAGCAGGATATTACGCCATTCATCTTCCAACCCCGTTTAAGCGGATATTACTCTCCGGCAATTGAGTGTTCCTTTAAAGGGGTTGGAGGAAGAATGGCAAAGTAACTAACTCACCATTTCTGTATATTCATGTTGAAAAACAATATTATAGCCGCAAGCTTTATCATTCTTTCCGGGATCGGCCTCGCGGGGTTTTCTTCCGAAAAGAACACTTTCACACACGATACCCAGGACCCATGGAAGGCACCGGCCTGGGCCGATACGCTGAAAAGCCCTTTCCATGAGGAGCCGCTTACGCTCGCGCAGGGCGAAGAGCTGTTTACATTATACTGCTCTTCCTGCCATGGCGAGGGCGGCTACGGCGACGGGGCCGCAGGAGGTGCGCTGGGCCAGAAACCGGCCAATTTTCATGATACCCTGGTAAAAGCCCAAAGCGACGGCTCACTGTTCTGGAAAATGTCGAACGGCCGGGGCAATATGCCGCCGTTCCAGGATGTGTTCACCGCCGAGCAGCGCTGGCAGCTTGTGGCATACATCCGGCATTTGGGCAAAACCGAGTAATACCCTTTTGAAATATCCTAGACCCCTTAAAACACTATGTTACATTACAGCCGTATCATCAAATCCGGATTCACGTCGGTGCTCGCCCTGGGCATGACGTTTCATGTTTTCGGACAACAACGGGAGGTCACCACGTCCGTCCCCAAAGCACTTCGCGACGACATTACCATTGAGGAGTACATGAAAGTGGAACCGGAAGCGGTCCGCCTGATCCAACATCCCATTACCGGCGAAATGTACTACACCACTTTTTTTGGTGATGTAGTTAAAATCGTTGTCGAGGACGGCAAGCCCGTGAGCAAAAAGCTGCTATCCGTAGAAGACCACGGCATTCCGCGCTTGCAAGGCGCTGCATTCCACGGCAATACCCTCTTCCTGGCAGGCAATGTGAGTGTGAACAACAACAAAGGCAACAAAGGCCGGATGGTCCGCTACGAAATGAAGCAGGGCGTCGACAAGCCGGAGATGACGGTCGTTTTCAATACCGTCGAGTACGGCGCAAATAAAACGACCTTCGACCACGGCTGGAACGCGTTGGAAATCAGTCCGGATGGCAAATACATTTACGTTAACACCGGCGCCCGCACTGACCACGGCGAAGTGCAGGACAACGGCGGAGAATATCCCAATGCACGCGACAATGCGCTCACGGCAAACATTTTCCGCTTCCCGATCAACTCCAAAGATCTCTTAATTTCGACCGATCTGGCCAAACTGAAAGCCGACGGCTACATTTTCGCCGAAGGCATCCGCAATGCCTACGACATGGCATTCGACGCAAAAGGCAATCTCTTCGCAGTTTCCAACTCCGGTGACTACGACCACCCGGAAGACATGTTCTGGGTGCGCAAGGGGCATCATTATGGCTTTCCATGGGTAATGGGCGGCATCGAAAACCCGCAGCAGTTCCCGGATTTCAACCCGGACCCTGAAAAAGATCCTTTCCTGAGCAAATTCGCATTCGCATTCCTCATGAAATACTTTCACAACGACCCCGACTTTCCGAAACGGCCGGCCGGCGTGAAGTTCTCTCCCTCGGTGCAAAACATGGGCCCGGATGCCAACGAGTACCGCGACCGTAAAACCGGCGTGGTAATGGACGGCGACACGACCGGCGCTACCGTAGGCACGTTCAATGCGCATTCATCACCGCTGGGTATTTTCTTCGATACCCATAATGCATTGGGCAAGGAATTCACCGGCGACGGCTTCGTGATCCGTTACACCGGCGGCCCGCGTAACGGCGTCGTAAACCCGAATCCATTGCGCAGATATGGCAAGGACCTGCTTCATCTGGAAATGGTTTACGATAAAAAGACCGACAATTACAAAACCAAAACCACCAGCATTATCAATAACTTCACTGCTCCCACGGATGCACTACTTATTGGTAACACACTGTATGTCATTGAATACGGCGGCAAGCAAGGCGGTAACAAAGCCGGAGGAAGCCTTTGGAAAATCACGTTGCCAGCCAACGACAAGCTGGCGAAAAAAGCCAAAAAGAAAACTTCGTAATACATCTCGTTCTACATATAACCTTAATTAATCTGTTATGAAATCTGAAAGAAGATCTCTTATCAAAAAACTCTTTGCTTCCGTTGCCGGTATCGCAGGTATCGGCGTTGCGTCCAAAGCCAATGCAGAAGTAGCGGCAGCCGCACCTCAAAAGGAAGTGGGCGACGTAGAAATGTACCAGGACGTACCCCTTTTCTCGGGCCATACAAAGTTTAACAACCTCGTTTTCGTAGCAGGCAAAGGCGCCCACTTCGACGGCGACATCACCGCTCACACCAAGCACGTGCTCGACGAGTTGGAAAAAGAGCTCATCAAAGCAGGTTCTTCAATGGAAAAAGTGCTGAAATGCTCGGTATTCCTTCACGATCTGAACGACTACAAAGCCATGAACGAGGCCTATAAAGGTCGTTTCGGCAGCAAGCCCCCATGCCGTACGACCGTTGCCGTTTACGGCGGCGTACCAGGCGATTCACTCGTCGAGATCGACTGTATTGCTTACGTCTAGGTGAAAGGGAGGAATGGGAACTTCTTCCTTTCCTCCTAATTCCAAAAGTAACCAAACACTCACAACGGGCTACTCACTTCACTTTTGTCAAATTTTTATTTCGGAATAATACAATTCACCAGGATTAAATTCGCTCACTAAAAATAAAGTCGGACTTATATTTTAGATTATCCCGATTAAACAGTTAATTTGTTTAACTGACCCGACAAGAATTGAACAAGAAACAACGCATCGCTGAGGAGAATGAAATTCTTTTAAATCTCTGGCACCAAAGCCAGGCCGGGGACAGTCTGGCATTTTGCCAGCTCGCCGACAAACAGTACCGCACGCTGTTCAATTACGCCTGCAACTTCACTTCCGATAGGGAATTCATCAAAGACGCCGTTCAGGACCTGATGATCCACATCTGGGAACGACGTCAGAACATTCAGATCCAGTTCGTTACCATCTACTTCCTCCGTGCATTGCGCAATCAGCTCATGCAGGAATTCCGCCGCAGCAACGGCTCGCATCCCTTCCTCGACATCGACGAAGCCGGCCAGGTCTCCGATTATCAGACAGTCGAAACCGAAATTGAGCGGAACGAACTGCTGAGCGAAAATCAGGTCAAAGTACGCTGTGCCATCGAGGAGCTGCCCCGCCGCCAGAAGGAAGCTGTCTTCCTCAAATACTTTGAAGGCATGGACAACGAACAGATCGCCGACCTCATGCAGGTAAACCGGCAATCGGTAGCGAACCTGCTTTTCAAGGCGATCACCGCGCTGAAACAGCACATTCACCCGATCAGCAACCTGCTGTTGCTTTGCTTCGCGTTACAATTCTAGCTGATCTTGCCAACTTGCGGCATCAAATTCCAGCGCTGGAATCACCAAAAACCATTGCTCTATCTTTCCTGAAAATCACGGCCTCATGCAACCGGGCGTTCATTTAATGCATCCTTCCGGTAACAACTCACAGCCCATGCAACAAGCTCCCAGCAGAACGCTCTGGATCGATTACCTTCGTTCTTTTTTGACCATTCTGGTGGTTGCCCACCACTCCTCTCTCGCATACACGACCTTTGCCCATTTTGACAAGGTTGCCTACATCCGCTCCACGCATCCGGTCGTCGACTCCCGGCGCTGGATAGGGTTGGATATTTTCGAAAATTTCAACGATGTGTTCTTCATGTCGCTGATGTTCCTGATCGCCGGGTTATTCGTTATCAAAAGCATTGAGCGAAAAGGAGCCGTCGCATTTATCCGGGACCGTCTTTACAGGTTGTTTATTCCCTTCATCGCTGGTGGTACGATCCTGAATCTTATCGCGCATTATCCCGCATACCTGCTCGCACACGGGAGCGCGCCCCTGACCGCGTACGTAACTGATTTTTTCTTCATCGAGCAATGGCCCGTGGGTCCTCCGTGGTTCATTTGGGTACTTTTTACATTCAGCATTACATTCGCGGTTATTTACACCCCGCTCCGCCCGGCATTTACTCCTTCCGTGAGGGCAGGTACACGCATACCTCGCCTTTGTAAACCCGCAGCGTTGATTCTTTCCTGGTTCTTATTCACGTTCGCATTGTACGTTCCATTCGCATTCTGGCTTGGGCCGTACAAATGGACCGGCTTCGGGCCGTTCGATTTCCAGGTCAGTCGGGTTGCATTGTACTTCGGCTATTTCCTACTCGGCGCCTGGCTGGGTCATGTGAACTTTAATGAAGGAATGTTCAGCAATTCCTCCACGCTCGTACGTCGCTGGCCGTTCTGGGCGTTAGCGTGCGGACTAGCATATACGTTACTAACGATCTCATCGCCCTACCTGACCACACTCGTTAAAAACAGTACATTAACCGAGTTTCAAGGATACCTTATCTACTACACAATTTACTCTTCGTCATGCACATTCAGTTGCATTGCGTTTCTGACCACTTTCCGCGCACTCGTCAAAAAGCCAAATACCGTATGGAACTCCCTCTCGGATCACGCGTATCTGATCTATTTGCTGCATTATCCGTTCGTGATTTGGGGACAATACTTGTTGCTTGATATACCGCTTGCCGCATTCGCCAAGTTTGTAATAACATTTGTAGCATCAGTTGCCGGTAGTTGGTTGCTAGCGATTCAACTGCGAAAAGTGAAGCTTCTTGCAAAGTATCTTTAACTATTCAACCTGGCTACTCAGAATTTGTCAGATCCAGAAAGTACAGTTCAAGTGCGTCCTGGATATTTTCCATAACCTGTTTGATATTTCTCCCCTGCGTTATGACCCCAGGCACCTCCAGAACTTGTGCGATCAGCATTTCGTCGTCAGGAGTTATTACGATAGTCAGATTCATCTTTAAGATTTAGTTGTTACTTCCTACTTCCAACCGCCCCTCTTCCGAACAAATACCCCAGTGAAGTCCCCGCAAATGCCAATGCCTTCAAACCGGCATCTGACCAGAAATGTGCTTCTACCGGCTTCCGGTATGCGGCTACCAGGCATGTCCCAAAAATCATTACTCCCGAAAAAACAGCGATTAATGCAACGAAAGTTTGCGTATTCCGCCCATCCCCAAAAAACCAACCTAAAAAGCCCAGTTCCGTGCTTCGCATTTCCTTTTCATGCCGGTTCTGCTCCTTGGCAATTTCAAACTCCATTTGACGGGCGGCGAGTTGTTTCTCGCTTAACTCTATGTCTGTCTGCTCTGTCTTTATAATCCCCCTCTTTGCTTGAATCCTCTTAGACTCCATATTCGAAAGAAATCCTGTTCCTGATCACCGGAACAGATACTACAAACAACTCGGAAAGCTGTGTGGCGGAGAACTCCTCCCAGTATTTATTGAGCATAAACCGTGGGACAAGCAGATTAGCCGCGAACGCATTGGCTTCCGCCTCCTTAGGGTCGTCCGTACGCACATCTCCGCGCATCAGCACCTTATAGTCCGAAGATTTCGCCCACTCCGCATGCAATATTCTGTGGCCTAACTCATGCGCGATCGTGAAAGTCTTCCTCAGTGGATATTCATTTTTATTCACATATATCGTGTCCTCCTCGAAATCGTAAAACCCCGATATATTGTTAAGATCCTTCTCAAATTCAACGAAAGATACCTTTACCCCTAAGTCCTTCGCGATATCCATCGGGTTGACGGGTGGCTTCTCCAATCCATATTGATGCAGCAGGTGAATAGCTTCGCCTTTCGCTCTTTGATAGTCCGGAGTCATGGGGTATCTCATCTCGGTTACGCTTTCTAAGTTATCAATTAATTTTCCAGAATTATCTTCGACTTGTTACATAAAGATACGAGTCGATACCAAAAACACCAAGCTTTTGATATCCTAAAAATCAACCAATGAATCTTCGGCTAATATCTGCCAATTAACGGTCAATAAACCCGGTTGTCGCCGTGCCGCGCCAGACATTATTCGCCGTTTCGAAATTTTTCAAAAATTAATTTCCAAAAGAAGAGTATTGACCCAATGTTCTCGCATCCTTATTAAAATTAGCCATATTATTATTTGCCCTATATGCTCCATTACCGCAATTTTCTTCCGGAGGAACTGGCCGCCGATCCATCTTTCAGACGCTGGGTGCTGTTCAACAGCCCTGCCGATGAAGCCGCATGGACCGAATGGCTGGAACATCATCCGGACAAACTGGACCTCGTCAATCGCGCCCGGAACTTCCTGGCGATGACGGAAGCGGTATTCGATCGGATTTCGGATGAGGAGGTGGCTAATGAAATTTACCGGCTCTCACACGCGATCGGTGAAAACAATGCAAAAAAATCGTCGGTTTGGCTGCGTTTCAGGCCAAACTGGTACCATATGGCTGCCTCCGTGCTGATCCTCATGTTCGCCGGATGGTGGTACAACAAACAAACGCTTTCGCAAAAACAGTCGGATCAGTACAAAGTGATCCTCAGCCAGATCAAAGAGCCGCTCATCGAGGCGGTGAATACGGGTAACGAAGCGAAACTGGTGATCCTGGAAGACGGTAGTTCGGTGGTTTTACAGCCCGACAGCCGCATTACCTACCCCCGCCGCTTCGAGGGCCGCAAGCGGGAGGTGTTTTTGAAAGGGGAAGCGTTTTTTGAAGTCGCTAAAAATCCCGACAAACCTTTTTACGTGTATGCACATACGCTGGCGACCAAAGTACTGGGTACCAGCTTTAAAGTGAGCGCATTCGACGACCAGGAAGTGAAAGTGGTTGTAAAAACGGGCAAGGTTTCGGTATTCCCGATGACGAAGGAGGCGCTTGCCAGCCAGCATGCGGATGACAAGCTCGGCGGAATGGTGCTCACGCCCAATCAGCAGATCACCTTCGCTCCCAACGAGTTACGGCTCACGAGAAGTCTTATTCCAGATCCGAAACTCCTGGAATTGCCGATACAGCGACAGTCATTTGAATTCAAGGGAACGCCCATTACGGAGGTGTTCGCGGCATTGGAAAAATCATATGGTGTGAAGATCGTCTTCGATGCGGAAGTGATGCAGAACTGCTACCTCACCGCTTCGCTTTCCGACGAGCCGCTGTTCGAGAAGATCAACCTGATTTGCAAGACTATCGGCGCACAGTATGAGCAGCTCGATGCCAGCATCATCATCACCAGCAAAGGATGTTAATGAATGAAATACCTTTCTCTCAATACTTTATGACAAATTCACCCGTGCCTATGACCAGAAACCGCTACTAATTTTTCAGTTCCAAAGAAGGTCGATGATGCTGCAACACCACCGACCAAATCAATCCCCTGCTTGTGTACGCTTAACAGCATCTGAATGAGGCTGCTGTGGGAATCATTATGCCGAATTTTAACCCGACAAAAATCAAAATTATGTCAAAAAGAGTACAATTTCACCATGCTTTACAGAAAATCATGCGCATTACTCTGTATCAAGCCCTGCTCTCCATCGCGTTCAGCACTTTCGTTCATGCGAACGACGTGCGTGGACAACGTGTGCTGGAACAAAAAGTGACTTTGCGTTTAGCCAATTCCGAGATTGACAAGGCATTGGAAAAGATCGAGAATGTGACGAAGGTTAAGTTCATGTACAACCCTCAGATCTTCAACAATCAGAAAGCATCCTATAAATTTCAGGACGAATCATTATCCGAAGTTCTCAGTAAAATTCTGACCCCGCATAAAGTTACTTACGAAGTGGTACAGGACCGCATTATCCTGCGCCGCGAACAGGCACCCGTTGAAGAAAATGCTGCCAAAACTGCTCCGAAACGTAATGTTACCGGAATCGTAAAGGATGAAACCGGCGCAGGTCTGCCCGGTGTGAGCGTGCTGGTGAAAGGTTCTCAGAGAGGAACTTCCAGCGACGCGGAAGGTAAATTTTTTCTGGATATCCCCGATGGCGAGGTTTCTGCCGCTGTCCTGGTTTTCAGCTTTGTAGGCTATACTTCGCAGGAAATCACTGTGGGCAGCCAAACGAACATTGATGTGCAGCTCGCGCCTGAGGCAAAAGCGCTGAACGAGGTTGTTGTAACCGCTTTGGGTATTTCGAAAGAGAAAAAAGCGCTCGCTTATGCAGTGACAGAGGTGAAAGGAAGCGAGTTTACCCAAGCCCGCGAAAACAACGTGGCCAATGCATTGACAGGTAAAATTGCCGGCGTTAACGCAACCGGTATGTCGACAGGTCCTGGTGGTTCGAGCCGCATTATCATCCGTGGTAACGGTTCTTTGAGCGGTAACAACCAGCCTTTGTACGTAATCAACGGTATGCCGATGGACAACAGCGTTCCCGGCGGTGGCAATGCTTCGGACGGTAACGGTAACAACACCGACCGCGGTGACGGTATCGGTGGTATCAACCCGGACGATATCGAATCGATCAGCGTTTTGAAAGGTGGCCCCGCGGCTGCGCTTTACGGTGCACGCGCTTCCAATGGTGTGATTTTGATTACTACGAAAAAAGGACGCGCGCAGAAAGGTATCGGCGTGGAATACAATGGCAATTTCTCGGTGGATAACCTTTCAATCATTCCTGACTGGCAATACGAATACGGCCAGGGTGTGGATGGCGTGAAGCCCACTACACAGGACGAGGCAAAAAGTTCAGGCCGCTTGTCTTATGGTGCGAAAATGGACGGCACCCCTGTTGTCCAGTTCGACGGCGTCGCACGCCCCTATTCTCCTCAGAAAAACAACCTGAAAAACTTTTACCGCACCGGTACCAACTATATCAACTCGCTGTCGTTCACGGGCGGTAACGAGCACGTCAACTTCCGTTTCGGTCTGAACAATACCAGCTCGAACAGCATTGTGCCGAATTCTTCCTTTACCAGAAGAATCGCCAACCTTAACCTGAATGCTTTCCTGGGTAAAAAACTGAGCATTGAAACGGTTGTTCAGTACAACATCGAAAACGGCCACAACCGTCCGAAAGTAGGTTACGCGGATTATAACCCGCACTGGGCAACTTACCTGGTAGCCAATACCGTGGACATCAGAAGCCTTTCCCCCGGCTACGACGCGACAACCGGCAAGGAAGTTGAATGGAACCCGGTACCAGCCGCTCCGAACCCTTATTTCGTGATCAACAAGTTCAAGAATGAAGATCAGAAAAACCGTTTCCTGGGCCAGGCGAACATTAAGTACGATATCCTTGACAACCTGTTCATCAAAGGTAGCGTGAGCCGCGACTATTACGATTTCAGCTACGAATTCGTGGTACCGACCAACAATGCATACCAACCGCTGGGAACCTACGAATCGAAAAAAGTAACTTCGTCGGAAACCAACGGAATGCTGACGCTGAACTACCAGAAGGATTTCTCGGAAGACCTGAATTTCTCGGCATTGGTGGGTGGTAACATGCAAAGAAGCATTACCGACCAGACTGCATTCAACGGTACGGAGTTTACGATTCCAGGTTTTTACAGCTTTACCAACCTGGCTACCTCGACCGTTGTTCCGACCTATAACAAAAGCGCTATCAACTCCATTTTCGGTTCCGCGGATTTGGGTTACAAAGGCTTTGCTTACCTGACCGTATCGGGCCGCCAGGACTGGTTCTCCGTATTGAACAGCAAAAGCAACAGCATTTTCTACCCTGCGGTAGGTGGATCGTTGATCCTCTCGGAGGCATTCAACCTTCCGACGGCAGTAAGTTTCGCAAAACTGCGCGGTTCATGGGCACAGGTGGGTGGCGCAAACGTGCTTCCTTACCAGATTTACCAAAGCTATGCAATGGCGGTAGGTGGCCACAATGGAAGGCCGGTTCAGCAATTGTCATCGTCGGTTGTACCAAACCCCGATTTGAAACCGCTTACTTCAACTACCTATGAAGCGGGTATCGAAGCCAAATTCCTTCAAAACCGCCTGGGAATCGACCTTACGCTCTATAACCGCAAGACCACGAACGACATCGTTCAAAGTAACATCGCAGCAACATCGGGTTACACTTCCGCTTTGTTGAACGTAGGCGAACTGAGCAACAAGGGTATCGAACTTTTGCTGACCGGAACTGCGATGAAGCGCACCAATTTCCTTTGGGATATAAGCTACAACGTGGCCTACAACAAAAGCGAGATCATCAAACTGGCCGATAACCTGCCTAGCCTCAGTATCGGAACCGGTGTGGGTGGTGGTTTGATCAATAACGTTGTGGGTGGTACTTACGGCGAGGTTTGGGGTTACAACAAGCTCAAAGATGCCAACGGCAACATTGTCTACAACACAGCCAGCAACTACGCGGTACGCGGCAACCTGGAAAAACTGGGTAACGGCACGCCTCCATGGACAATGGGTATCACCAACAATTTCAAATACAAAAACTTCTCGCTGAACATCCTCATCGATGGCAAATTCGGAAGCGTGGTGTATTCGAACATGTACCAGTATGCCTACCGCTTCGGCTTGCCTAAGGAGACGCTTCCTGGTCGTGAAACCGGCCTGACAGTAACCGGTGTAACGCCGGAAGGTGCTCCATTCAGCAAAACATGGGAGAAGAAAGACATTGATACCTACTATGACAATGATAAAAACTACACAGGTATTTTCACGTTCAACAATGATTTCGTGAAACTCCGCCAGATCATCCTGAGCTACAACCTGCCTGCTTTCTCGGTACTGGGTGCCAAGCTGCAATCGGCTTCGATCTCGATCGTGGGACGTAACCTTGCCTTGCTCTACAAAGACAAACGCAACAAATACTTCGATCCGGAATCAAGCTATACCAACGGTAACGCGCAGGGACTGGAAGCATTTGGTGTGCCTCGTACCAGAAACATCGGCGTGAACCTGACAGTGAAGTTTTAATCATTCAAAATTTTTGTCACGATGAACAAATTCCTGAAACTATCATATATGGCCATGATGGCCGCCTTCATCTCCTCCTGCGACAATAATTTCGAGGAAATGAATGTGAACCCCAATGCGTCAAGGGATGTCGTACCCGGCTTCCTGTTTACCCGGACGCAGCTAACGACCGTGAGCAACAACTTCACCGGCGGCGCCTACCTGACGATCGGGCAGTCGATGCAGCATTTCGCGACCTACAAAGAAGTGCCTGCGGCGGGTGATAAGTATTTCAATTATACCTATTCCAATGGCAACTGGGCATTGTTCGGCGGCGACCCGGCTACGGCAGGCGCGGTAATCGACATTGCGCAGGTAATCGACGCGCTGAAAACATCACCGGACAATGTGAACAAAATGTCGGTTTCACGTATCTGGAAAGCCTACCTGTACCACCGCCTTACCGACCTTTACGGCGACATTCCTTATTCGGAAGCAGGCAGGGCGCTGACCGACAAGAACTTCACGCCGAAGTATGACTCGCAGGCGTCGATTTACGCGGATCTATTGAAGGAGCTCGACGAATCCATCGCTGCATTCGACGCTTCGAAAGCTACTTTCGGCAGTGCCGACCTGGTATACGGTTCACGTTCGGCTGCTGAGCAGATCACCATGTGGAAAAAATTCGGTTATTCGCTGATGCTCCGTCTTGGAATGCGTCTCACCGAAATTGATCCCGCGATGGCTGAAACTTGGGTGAAGAAAGCCATTGCAGGCGGTGTGATTACGGCCGATTCGGAACTCGCCAAGATCGATTACGTAGATGGCTCTATCACAGCCAGCCGTAACTTCATCTCGGCCGGTCTGATGAGCACCGACTATGTGAATCCGGGTGGCGATAATGTAGAAGGCGGAAAGTTTGCAAAAACATTGATCGACCATTTGAAAACGACCAATGATCCGCGCCTGAATGTAATTTCGATCGTTTGGATTCCTTCGGCCGATGGCAAAAGCTTCACCGCAGACACCACGACCGCCTTGCAGAAAGGGATGCCTAATGCAGCCTTCAATAGCCGTCCGGCCGATTTCAATACCTATTCGGAGCCTAACCCGGCCACGATCCTGAAATACAGCGCGCCGTTGCTGGTAATGACCCCGGCCGAAATGCACCTGCTGCTCGCGGAAGCGAACCTCAGAGGCTGGTACAGCGGTGCGACTGCCGAGGCATCTTACAATGCAGCCGTCACTTCCGCCTTGAAACAATGGGCGCTGTTTGGAACATCGGGTGTAATCTCGGATGCTAAAATCGCGGCTTACCTGAAAAACAATGCATTCAACACGGCCGGTACAACCGCCCAGAAAATGGAGCAGATCGGTACGCAAAAATGGCTGGCGCTGTTCCTGGAAGACGAATACGAGATCTTCTCCAACTGGCGCCGCACGGGTTATCCGAAGCTGACGCCAACCAACTATCCGGGTAACCTCACGGGCGGTAAAATCCCGACCCGCTTCGTGATCCCAGATTCTGAGGAGCTCTATAACAAAGTGAATTTTTACGAAGCGCGTACCCGTCAGGGCGGTACTAACACGCTTTCGAGTGTAGTTTGGTGGGATAAATAAGCGGGGCCCATGCGCTGTTTGTTTATGAAGTAAATGACCGATACGGATTGCCGACCAAAATCGGCAGTCCGTATCGCTTTTTAAGCCTAAAAATTTTTCGATCTGTGAATGAGGAATTTCAATGTGTTTTTTGTCTTAACTATAATAGCTCTTTCCTAAACCAAAACCCATGATCAAAAAAGTATTCATTGCCGCTGCCCTCTTCTGTTCTGCCGGTTTTGCCGCACACGCACAGAAGTACTCGATCGTCATCAAAGGCGGTCACGTGATTGACCCCAAAAACAATATCAACAGCATTATGGACGTCGCCCTGAAAGGCGATACGGTCATGCTCGTAGCGAAGAACATCGATGCCAAAGAAGGCGTCCAGGTGGTGAACGCCAAAGGGCTATTCGTCACCCCCGGCCTGATCGACATGCACTCGCACAATTTCTTCGGCACCAGAATGGACCAGACTTACAGCAATGGTCCTAATGCGCTTCCACCCGACGGCTTTACCTTCCGTACCGGCGTTACCACCGTCGTGGACGCTGGCTGTGCCGGCTGGAAGTCGTTCCCCGATTTCAAGAAACAAACCATCGACGCTTCACGCACACGTGTGCTCTCGTTCCTGAACATCGTAGGCGAGGGTATGCGCGGCGGTACGTACGAGCAGAATGTGGAGGATATGGACGCTGCCGCAACCGCCAAAGTCGCGAAAGAATATCCTGAATATATTGTGGGTATCAAACTCGCCCACTTCAACGGTTACAACTGGGCGCCTACCGACCGCGCCGTGGAAGCGGGCAAGCTGGCCAACATCCCGGTCATGATCGATTTCGGCGGCAGCCAGCCAGTATTGCCGATCGAAGAGCTTTTCATGAAGCACCTCCGCCCCGGTGACATTTTTACCCATTGCTTTGGCCAGCTCGCCAGCCGCGAACCGATCGTGGACGTGAAAGCAGGCAAAGTGAAGCCGTTCGTGTATGAAGCACGCAAAAAAGGCATCATTTTCGACGTGGGTTACGGCGGTATCAGCTTCGCGTTCTCGCAAGCGATTCCGGCCATCAAAACCGGTTTTTACCCGAACACCATCAGCACCGACATCCATACCGGCAGTATGAACAATGCGATGAAAGATATGCTCAATGTCATGTCCAAATTCCTAGCGATGGGTATGGACCTGCCTGCGGTGATCAAAGCCAGCACCTGGGCTCCCGCGCAAGCCATTCACCGCGAAGAGCTGGGTAACCTTTCGACAGGCTCTCGTGCGGACGTATCCGTGCTACGCGTGCTCGACGGCAAGTTCCAGATGAACGACACCGGCACATTCGGTTTCTTCGATTACACCGGCGCCAAAGTACAAGGCAAGCAGAAACTGGAAGCGGAAGTAACGATCCGCGCAGGTAAAGTGGTGTATGATCTCAACGGCCTGACCAACCCGATTGTAGTTTCAAGAAGATAGCCGTCACAATGGAAGTCCTTGCGGCCGCACCCGAAGGGCTTCCATTCATTTTTTGCCTAATTTTACCTACTCAATATATCCCTGCCGTACATTTTCTGTCTTATGAAACTACCGATTCTCTCTTTAACGACGATCCTGACCCTGACCTTCGGAAGCCTGCAAACCGCACATTCGCAGGCGATCCCGAAAGAAGAACTGATTTTCCTGACCTCCGAATGGAAAGGTGAACGCTTCCCCGACGGCCGCCCGAAAATTTCCGACGACCTCGTCCGCCGCGCGAAGGAAATCAATATCGAAGAAGCTTGGGTAGTGCTCAAAAACGAGGGCTACAACTGCCAGTTCGAAGGCAACTGGAAAATTGTACACGACGACGTGGTGATCGCCGGACGCGCATTGACGGCGCAGTTCATGCCTTCACGCCCGGATATCGAGAAGAATATCAAAGATCGCGGCGCCAAGCAGGGCCGCATCGGCAACACCAACTCCTGGCCGATCGACATGCTTAGCAAAGGCGACGTATATGTGGCCGACGGTATGGGCAAAATCGTAGAAGGAACGCTGATCGGCGACAACCTTGCTAACTCCATTTTTGCCAAAACCGGCAATGGCGTGGTCTTCGATGCCTCTGTGCGCGACCTCGACGGCCTTTCCAAAATCCCGGGTTTCAATGCATTTGTCCGCGATTTTGATCCTTCCTACTTGAAAGACGCGGTGGTAACGGGCATTAATACCCCCATCCGCATCGGCCGTGCGGTGGTGCTCCCGGGTGACCTGGTTTTGGCAAAAAAAGAAGGTGTGATCTTCGTACCTGCACATATGGTCGAGAAGGTGGTGCAAACTGCCGAGTTCATTGCATTGCGCGACAAATTCGGCATTCAAATGCTGAAAGCAGGCAAGTATACCCCGGGCCAGATCGACAGCCAGTGGACCGATACTTTGAAAAACGACTTCCTTAAATGGCTGGACAACAACCCGAACGAAATTCCCATGAAACGTTCGGAGCTTGACGAATACATGAAAAAAAGAACCTGGTAAGCGAGTAATCCAGCCTGGTTTTCAGCATTTCCTGTTTGGTAAGACAGACAGGAATTTTCTTTCGCTTTTTCAAAATTGCATTTTAAATACATTTATATGAATATTTACAAGCTCATGTCCGCCGTCGCCGCGGTATGTCTGCTGACAGCGCTCTACTTCGCTTTCACGGGAAACCTCCCCTCGGCCGGTCCTTTCTTTATCGGGTTCTTTCTGTCGCTAGCCATCAGTTTCAGAGGTTATGAAAAGTTGAAAGGCTTCACCTACACTACCGTCATTTTTGCGGCCGTAACCACGGCATTGTACTACCCGCAGCATTTCCTCACCGTAGGCGACTTCAAACTTTCGACGCTCATTACCCCGTTAATCCAGATCATCATGTTCGGAATGGGTACTTCCATGAGCTTCGGTGATTTCGTGGGAGTCGTTAAAATGCCCAAAGGGGTGTTGATCGGCGTTGTGAGCCACTTTATCATCATGCCTACTATTGGCTACACACTGGCAAACCTCAGCGGTTTCCCTCCTGAAATCGCAGCGGGTATCATCCTCATCGGTTGCTCGCCGAATGGTATGGCTTCTAACGTAATCTCCTACCTGGCCAAAGCGAACCTCGCATTATCTATTACCATCACTGCCATTTCCACTATGCTCGCCCCGATCGTCACGCCAATCCTCATGAGCATGCTCGCGGGCGCATTCGTGAAGATCGATACGCTGCATATGATGTGGGATATTATTAAAATGGTGATTATTCCCATCGGCGCGGGGCTGCTCTTCAACAAGCTTTTCAGTGGAAAAGTGAAATGGCTCGACGCCGCTATGCCGCTCGTTTCGATGGGCGGGATCGCATTCATTATCGTGATCATCACCGCTGCCGGCCGCGATAGTCTGCTGTCGATCGGGCCTGCATTGCTGCTGCTCGTATTGATCCACAACCTCTCGGGCTACACGCTCGGTTACTGGTCGGGCCGCCTGTTCCGCATGAGCGAGCGCGACTGCCGCACGATAGCCATTGAAGTAGGTATGCAAAACGGCGGGTTAGCCTCCGGGATCGCCAAGGAAATGGGTAAAATGGCCACAGTCGGCCTCGCACCGGCGATTTTCGGGCCGCTTATGAACATTACCGGCTCCATTCTCGCTTCCTGGTGGCAAGGAAAGCCTACCGGCGATGAAGAAACTTATGTAGAAACGGGCAGAGCTCATTAACGAAATGGCGCGAAGGTCTCCTTCGTGCCTGATATTCGAAGGCCTCCGGCCGGTCAGTACTGCAAAACGTTGCAAGTGTAATGACCGGCCGGAGGCCTTCAAATATTATGTACAAATCAAGAGATTTGCACCAGCTTCGCCATATTTTCTACCTCCCTTTTCTTCCTTATCTTAATCCTCCTCCAACAACAGCTGCATATAAACCAGATCCAGCCACTGGTCGAATTTGTAAGCTACTTCTTTCAGATACCCCTTCTCCACAAACCCGTATTTCTTGTGAAATTCAATACTCGCGCGGTTGGAAGCGTCGATGCATCCAATCATCGTATGCAACCCCGATTCCTTCGCGCGTTGGATCAGGCTGCCTAGCAATTTACCTCCAACACCCATTCCGCGTGATTTTTCGTCGAGATAAATGGAATGCTCTACACTGAATTTATACCCGATTTTCGGACGAAAAATATTGTAGGAACCATAACCGATCACTTCCCCTTCCAGCTCCGCCACAATTACCGGCATACCGTCATAGAACATCTGTTCAAACCAGGCCTTTTGTTGATCCAGGGTCCGGGGTTCGTAGTCATAAATAGCCGTGGTGTTCAGAATAGCGTGGTTGATAATTTCCAACAGCGAAGGCAGATCCTTAGGAGCAGCACTTCTGATGATCAAATCCATCAAAATAAAGCAGGTCGTTATACAGGTTTAATATTAGGGTCAAAAATACCTTATTATTTTAAAAAATTTCACGCCTAATCCCCAATCCGGCTTACGTTTTTTTCTAATTCTTTTGAAAATCCTGAATTTCGAATAGCTTTGCCTCAACTTTAGGGGTGTCCCACCATGCGGACTGAGATCATACCCTTTGAACCTGATGCAGCTAGTACTGCCGAAGGGAAAAGCAGGAGTTACACGATTATGTAGCTCCGTCTATTCTTTCTTCATAGGTCCATTCCTAAGGTTTTTTGTATTTAAAACTGAATCAGGAATGGAAATTATCCTAAACGGTCAGGCAAAGCAAATCGCCGCCAATCACACGGTAGGGCAACTCGTATCCGAGCTGTTTCCGTCCGGCAAAGGCATCGCCGTAGCCATTAATCAATCGGTAGTCCCGAAATCCGACTGGCCTACACGCCTGTTCTCCCCCAACGACCAGATCACGCTCATCACCGCCACGCAAGGCGGCTAGCCGCCCATTATCCCACCATTTAACCAGAAATATCATCATGAAGACAGAAAAAACGCCGGAAACCATCACCCGCGCCCCGTTCCCCAATTCGCAGAAAATATATGTAAAAGGGCAGATCCACGACATTTCCGTGGCCATGCGCGAGATTTCGTTGAACGACACCCGTATCCACGGGCGGTTAGGTGCAAGCGAGCCTAATGAACCCGTAACCGTTTACGACACCAGCGGCCCTTACACCGACCCTGGTATTGAAATAGATGTTAAAAAAGGCCTTCCCGCATTGCGCGCGGAATGGGTACGCTCGCGCGGCGACGTAGAAGAACTGGAAACCATTACCTCCGAATACGGCCGGATGCGCCTCGCCGACGAGAAACTTGACCATTTGCGGTTCGCCCACAATGCGAAGCCACTCCGCGCAAATGCCGGACAAAACGTTTCCCAGCTGCATTATGCAAAAAAGGGCATTATCACACCCGAAATGGAGTACATCGCCATTCGTGAAAACCAGCGCATCGACGCGCATTTGCAATCGCTGAATGGCAAAGCGGGCGCGTTGGCGCACCAGCATGCGGGACACAGCTTCGGCGCGAATACGCCAAAAAGCCACATTACCGCCGAATTTGTAAGAGAAGAAGTGGCTGCCGGGCGAGCGGTAATTCCTTCGAATATCAACCACCCGGAAAGCGAGCCGATGATCATCGGGCGGAATTTTTTGGTAAAAATCAATGCCAATATCGGTAACTCTGCCGTGTCGTCGAGTATCGAGGAAGAGGTAGAAAAGGCCGTTTGGGCGTGCCGCTGGGGTGCGGATACGATTATGGACCTGTCGACCGGCAAAAACATCCACGAAACCCGCGAATGGATCATCCGTAACTCGCCGGTACCGATCGGAACGGTGCCTATTTACCAGGCTTTGGAAAAAGTGAATGGCAAAGCGGAGGACCTGACCTGGGAGCTTTTCCGCGATACGCTCATCGAGCAAGCCGAGCAGGGCGTGGATTACTTCACGATCCATGCGGGCGTGCTATTGCGATATATTCCGCTGACGGCCAAACGCATCACCGGTATCGTTTCGCGCGGCGGATCGATCATGGCGAAATGGTGCCTGGCGCACCATAAGGAGAACTTCCTGTACACGCATTTCGAGGAAATATGCGAGATCATGAAGGCATACGACGTCGCATTCTCGCTCGGCGACGGCCTGCGCCCCGGCAGCATTGCCGACGCGAACGACGCCGCGCAGTTTGCGGAACTGGAAACGCTCGGAGAACTGACCAAAATCGCCTGGAAGCACGACGTGCAAACCATCATCGAGGGGCCCGGACACGTGCCGATGCATTTGATCAAGGAGAATATGGAGAAGCAATTGCAGCACTGCCACGAAGCGCCATTCTACACATTAGGCCCATTGACGACCGACATCGCACCCGGCTACGACCACATTACTTCGGCCATCGGTGCGGCGATGATCGGCTGGTTCGGTACGGCCATGCTTTGCTACGTTACGCCCAAAGAGCATTTGGGACTACCCAATAAAAAGGATGTCAAAGACGGCGTGATCACCTACAAGATCGCCGCCCACGCCGCCGACCTAGCGAAAGGACACCCCGGCGCACAGTACCGCGACAATGCATTGAGCAAAGCCCGCTTCGAATTCCGCTGGGAAGACCAGTTCAACCTTTCACTCGACCCTGATACTGCCCGCGATTTCCACGACGAGACACTACCTGCCGAAGGCGCCAAAGTTGCGCATTTCTGCTCGATGTGCGGCCCGAATTTCTGCTCGATGAAGATCACGCAGGACGTACGCGACTACGCGGAAGAAAACGGGCTGGATACCGAGGCCGCGGTCAGCGAAGGAATGCAGCAAAAGGCGCGGGAGTTTGCGGAGAAGGGCAGTGAAATTTATTTGTAATGGAAAATTTGATTGTCATAACCCATCCGGAAATGCTCCCCGGCGAGGCTGGTATGATTAACGGGCTCTTCGCACAAGGTCTTGCACGCCTGCACGTACGTAAGCCCGCAGCGGCCGAGGCGGATTTGCGCGGGTTATTGGAACAGATCGACCCGAAGTTCCGCGGACGCATAGCATTGCATCAGCATCATGCATTGGCCGAAGCATTTGGAATTACCCGGCTGCATTTCACGGAAAGTAACAGGTTGGCGCAGCGTGCCGATACATTCGAAGGTTTAAAAAGGAATGGATTTAAAATCAGTACTTCCATTCATAACCCTGCCGATGTTGAAAAGCTCTCCCATTGCTTTGATTATGCATTTCTGGGACCTGTTTTTGACAGTATTTCAAAGAAAAACTATAAGGCTGCATTAACGGGTGACTCCTCATTGAACCGGTTCAACTTCCCCGGAAAGCTGATTGCATTGGGAGGGATAGATGATACCAGATTGGACCTTGTCGCTTCTCTCGGATTCGATGGTGTAGCGGTATTAGGCGCAATCTGGACGGAGCCGGCCAATGCCGTTACAGCATTCCGGGCGCTCGCCTCAGCCCTGGCCGCGAGCCCCGGGTTTAAACCCGGCGGAGGGGGGACCGGTACCGGCCCCGGGTTTAAACCCGGGGTTAAAAAAATTGACAGTCTGCATTTCATTTCCAATGAAACCGGAACGATGTCCCATATCGACAGCATTCGGCTTGCCCTGGAAGCAGGCTGCCGGTGGATTCAGCTGCGGGTGAAGAACCGGCCGGAGCAAGAAGTGCTCCCCATTGCATGGGAAGCAACGCGGCTATGTGATAGCTATGACGCCAAACTGATTATCAATGACTTTCCCCGTGTGGCATTAGCCGTAGAGGCTTACGGCCTCCACCTCGGCCTCGCGGACATGCCTGTGCCCGAGGCACGCGCCCTCGTGGGTGGGAAAATAATCATCGGCGGCACCGCCAATACTTGGGACGACATTGTAAGAAGGATCGATGAAGGTGCCGATTACATTGGCCTCGGCCCGTTCCGGTTTACGAGTACCAAGCAGAATCTCAGTCCCATTCTCGGCATTGAAGGCTACGGAGCCTTCATGCGCCAAATGCATGCAGCCGGACATACCACGCCCATCATCGCCATCGGAGGCATTACACCCGACGATATTAGTGCGCTCCGCGAAGCTGGCCTTCACGGTGTGGCAATGTCGGGGGCATTGACCGGCGCGGCCGATCCGCGAAAAACATTTCACCAAATCCAACAAGCATTATGCTGACCATTGCAGATAAAACATTTCAATCCAGGCTCTTCACCGGCACCGGCAAGTTCGGTTCGGCTGCCGTGATGGAAGAAGCCCTGCTCGCCTCCGGCTCCGAACTGGTGACGGTAGCCCTGCGCCGCGTAGATGTGCACGACG
The DNA here is from genome assembly GCF_900109045.1 of Dyadobacter sp. SG02. GTDB lineage: Bacteria > Bacteroidota > Bacteroidia > Cytophagales > Spirosomataceae > Dyadobacter. The sequence continues at coordinate 335,113 of NZ_FNYL01000006.1, read as the reverse complement.
CGCAAGACGATATTTTGGGTCATTTAGATCATCCCCACATTCATTTGTTACCCAATACTTCCGGCGTACGCACGGCTAAGGAAGCGGTTTTCGCAGCCCAGCTGGCGCGCGAGGCATTGGAAACCAACTGGCTGAAACTGGAAATCCATCCCGACCCGAAATACCTCATGCCCGACCCGATCGAGACGCTCAAAGCCACCGAGGAGTTGGCTAAACTGGGCTTCGTGATCCTTCCTTACATTCATGCCGATCCCGTGCTTTGCAAACGGCTGGAAGCCGCCGGTGCTTCCGCAGTGATGCCGCTAGGCTCGCCGATTGGGAGCAATAAGGGTTTAAAAACCATTGACTTCCTTGAAATTATCATCGAGCAAAGCAAAGTACCTGTGGTGGTAGATGCAGGAATCGGTGCACCTTCGGATGCAGCCAGGGCAATGGAAATAGGCGCCGATGCCGTGCTGGTCAATACCGCCATTGCCGTGGCGGGCAACCCGGTGGCGATGGCCGGGGCATTCAGGCTGGCCGTGCAATCGGGAAGGATGGCTTATGAGGCCAGATTAGGATCGAGAGGTAACCTGGCAGTGGCCAGCAGCCCGTTAACTGCATTTCTGGATGAGCTTTAAAGAAGAATTCGCGCGGTATTCGTGGGACTCGGTGAAGGAGGACATATATTCCAAAACATCCGCGGACGTGGAAAGGGCATTGACGGCCCCGAAAAGGACATTAGAAGATTTCAAAGCACTGATTTCGCCAGCCGCTGCCGCTTACCTGGAACCGATGGCCCGGCTAAGCCGGCAGTTGACCCGCAAGCGATTTGGCAATACCATTCAAATGTACGTGCCGCTGTATTTGTCCAATGAATGTACCAATATATGTACCTACTGCGGGTTTAGTCTGGACAACAAAGTGCGCCGCCGTACGCTCACCGATCGTGAAATCCTCCGAGAGGTGGAGGTGATCAAAACCATGGGCTATGAGCACGTGCTGCTTGTAACCGGCGAGGCGAATCAGACTGTACACGTGGAATATTTCAAAAAAGTACTGGAACTGATCCGTCCGCATTTCGCACAGGTTTCGATGGAAGTACAGCCGCTCGACCGCGATGAATATAAAGAACTGATCCCGCTTGGCTTGCATTCGGTGCTGGTATATCAGGAAACCTATCACCAGGAAGATTACCGCAAACACCATCCGAAAGGCAAAAAAGCCAACTTCAACTACCGCCTCGAAACCCCTGACCGGCTTGGCCAGGCGGGCATTCACAAGATGGGTCTGGGCGTGCTAATAGGTTTGGAAGACTGGCGTACCGACAGCTTCTTCACCGCCCTGCATTTGAATTACCTTGAAAAAACCTATTGGCAAACGCGTTACAGCCTTTCATTCCCTCGCCTCCGCCCATTCTCGGGTGGCCTCGAACCGAAAGTGGAAATGAGCGACCGCGAGCTCGTACAACTCATTTGTGCCTATCGGATTTTCAACGAGGAGGTCGAACTGTCGCTCTCCACGCGCGAATCCGAGAAATTCAGGAACCATTGCATTCAATTGGGTGTAACATCCATCAGCGCCGGGTCCAAAACCAATCCGGGCGGCTATGCCGTCGAGCCCGAATCACTCGAACAATTCGAAATTTCGGACGAAAGAACGCCCGCCGCTATCGCCCAAATGATCCGCGAAGCGGGCTACGAGGTGGTTTGGAAGGACTGGGACGCGTCGCTAATTTTGAATGAGTGAATACACTCTCAACATTCACCCATTCACTCATTGACTCATTCACTCATTTACAACATGACGCCAATCGAACGCAAACGCTACGCCAGGCAGATTATTATGCCGGAAATGGGCCTCGCAGGCCAGGAAAAGTTGCGTGCAGGCAAAGTGGCCGTCGTGGGTGCGGGCGGGCTCGGGTGCCCGGTGCTGCAATACCTGGTGGCTGCGGGCGTGGGCGAGATCGGCATTATCGACGACGATACTGTGGACCTGACCAACCTGCACCGCCAAATACTGTATTCGGCCGATGATGTAGGTAAAAATAAAGCCATTACCGCGGTCGAAAAGTTGTCGGTACTCAATCCATTCGTACGCCTCACCGCCTACCCCGACCGCCTTACGGCCGAAAACGCGACAGATCTGCTCCACGGCTACGACCTGATCATCGACGGCTCCGACAATTTCGAAACCCGCTATCTGGTCAATGATTTTTGTGTAGAACTGGATAAACCCTTTGTCTTCGGCTCCATTTTGCGTTTCGAAGGGCAGGTTTCGGTGTTCAACTTTCGGGGCGGACCTACCTACCGTTGCCTGTTCCCCGATGCGGAAGAAGGCGACAATTGCGCGGAAGCCGGTGTAATGGGCGTCCTGCCGGGTATTATCGGCACTTATATGGCCAATGAAGCGATTAAGATCATTGCCGGTATTGGTGAACCGCTATCCGGCAAACTACTGGTAATCAACACACTTTCCAATAGCCAATCCGTTTTCCAGTTTACACGATCGGCAGCAGCTGCTTCCAAAAAATCGTCCGAAATCGCCGCCAAACAGCCGGTGGTAGAAAACACGCGCGAAATGTCTTTCGACGAATTCGAAGCATTGCAGGAAGCCGATCCCGAACAGGTTTTGCTTGTGGATGTTCGTGAATATTATGAATTTGAGGCGGATAATTTCGGCGGCGAGAACATCCCACTCTCCGAAATCCCTGAAAGTATCGAAACTTTTCCTTTGGGTAAAAAAATCGTTTTCTACTGCAATAGTGGCAAACGAAGCTTGCAAGCCGCCAAATTACTGGCGCAAAGCGGCTACGCAGGGCAGAGTTTCTGGGCGCAGCACTGGTAACCAGCTATGCAGATCAAACCGTCACCCCTCCTTTCTGGCATCGTGCGGCATTTTCTGGTGATAGAAAATGATACACAGCCGGCCATGCGGATTTTTTCGGATGGTAATACGGGCGTGGTGTTCAACTATGGCAGCCCGCTTTTCTGCCAACATGAAATACATTCCGGCCCCACACGCTTGCCGGCCAGCTTTTTGTACGGCCAGTTGGATTGCTACCGGAACGTCTGGACGCAGGGGAATATCCGCCTGCTCATTGCAGTACTCTATCCGTTCGGCGCGGCGGCATTGCTAAAAATCCCTGCATCTGAATTGCGGAACCAGATTTTGGGCTGCCACGAGTGCTTCAAAACAGGTACTGAGCGGGTAAACGATGAAATTGCATTGTCCCCCGCCATTCATGACAAAATCCGGATCGCCGAACACTTTTTGTTATCCCAACTCGGGCAGCCATACAACTATAATACACTGGTAATCAATACCATTAAAATCATTCATTCGCAAAACGGACTGGTACCCGTTGCACAGCTCACCGCATTGACCGGCTCCTCGGAACGCCAGCTCCAGCGGAAGTTTGAAGAGCAGATCGGCATTTCACCCAAGCGTTACGCGGGCATTGTACGCATGCAAAACGCACTCAGGATGCTGCGCAAAAAATCCTTCGATTTGTCGTTGGCCGGCGTCGCCTGCGAATCCGGCTTCTTCGATCAGGCACACCTGATCCGCGAAATGAAGAATCTTTCAGGTCTCACGCCCGGACAATATCTCAGCCCGCAAAACGTCCTCGCCGCGAATCTGATCCGGCTTGCTCATTAGTTTCCGCCGCTTGTCGGGTTTGTACAATACAGGAGCAATCCGTTCGTGTATTTTTGGATAAAAAAGCCAGCTATGAAACCGATCAAAATCGCAACAGCCCAGTTTGAAAATAAAAGCGGGGATAAGGATTACAACCTTGGCGTAATTCGCCAACTCGCAGGTGAGGCCGCCAAAGCAGGCGCACAGGTCATCGCATTCCACGAATGCTCGGTTACCGGCTACACCTTTGCACGGAATTTGTCGCGGGAACAACTGCTCGACGTGGCCGAATACATCCCCGGCGGTCAGAGCATTCGGGTATTGCAGGACATTGCCGCGGAGCACGAAATCGTGGTCCTCGCCGGATTGTTCGAGAAAGATGCGGCCGGCAAAATGTATAAAGCCTACGTCTGCGTGGACAAAAACGGACTCGTCGCCAAGTACCGGAAGCTTCACCCTTTCATTAACCCCAATCTTACACCGGGTGATCAGTATGTGATTTTTGATTTGCTTGGGTGGAAATGCAGCATTCTTATCTGCTATGATAACAACATTATAGAAAATGTAAGGGCTACGAAGCTGCTCGGCGCCGACATTGTTTTCATGCCGCATGTGACCATGTGTACGCCCTCCACGCGCCCGGGCGCCGGGTTTGTCGATCCTGCGCTCTGGCACAACCGCGAAGCCGACCCTACTTCCCTTCGCCAGGAGTTCGACGGGCTCAAAGGCCGCGCCTGGCTCATGAAATGGCTTCCGGCACGCGCGTACGACAATGCCGTTTTCGCCATATTCTCCAATCCCATCGGCATGGACGAAGACCAGCTCAAAAACGGCTGCTCCATGATCCTCGACCCCTTCGGTGACATCATCGCCGAATGCCGCAAACTCGACAACGACTTCACCATCGCCACCCTCACCCCCGAAAAACTGCAACAAGCCGGTGGCCATCGCTACATCCAGGCGCGCAGACCAGAACTTTATGGCGACATTATCAGTCGGGACCACGTTTCCGAACAGCGGGTGATCTGGCTATAAAACCTAAATTCGTTGAACGAATTCAATGAATTTAGCTAAATTGGTTGAATTAACTCAATGAATTTAGCTAAATTCGTTGAATCAATTCAGCCAATTTAAAGAAAATGGGTTTTTCAAGACATATTCTTTCGCAGATAATCGATAAAACGGCCTCTAACAAGGTGCTTATAGTTTATGGTGCCCGCCGTGTCGGAAAGACGCATTTGATGAGGCTTGTGGAAGAACAATTTACAGGTAAGTCACTATTTCTTAATGCAGAGGATCTCGACACAGTTACACTATTGTCGGATAGGCGCACTGCCTCGTTTCGCCGTTGGGTAACGGATATCGACCTGCTTATCATCGACGAAGCACAGGTTGTGCCGGAAATAGGCAAGTCATTGAAGCTACTCATTGACTCATTTCCCAAACTCACCATTCTGGCAAGCGGTTCCTCTGCATTTGAATTATCGCACAAAACCGGCGAGCCACTCGTCGGGCGCCAGATCCGGTTCCAGCTCTTCCCGATTGCCCAAATGGAACTGTCGAAAGACGAAAATTACCTAATAACAAAGCAGCAACTCGAAACGCGGCTCATCTACGGCACCTATCCCGAGGTTTTGAAAAACGAAACTGCGGAAGCCAAAACCGACTACCTGAAAGAATTGGTCAGTGCCTATCTATTGAAAGATATTCTGATGTACGAACAGGTACGCTACTCGCATAAAATGCTGCAACTGCTGCAACTCGTTGCCTATCAGGTCGGGCAGGAAGTTTCCTATGACGAGCTTTCCAAAACGTTGCAACTCGACCGAAACACTGTGGAACGGTACCTCGACTTGTTTTCGAAAGTATTCATCATCACGCGCATCGGAGGGTATAGCAAAAATCTCCGCAAGGAAGTAACCAAATCGTCCAAATGGTATTTCCTCGACAACGGTATCCGAAATGCCCTGATCAACAACTTTCTTCCCATGAACCAGCGCACGGATAACGGTGCATTGTGGGAAAACTACCTTGTAGCGGAAAGGTTAAAATACAATTCATATACGCGCAGAACACCTCTCACGCATTTCTGGCGCACTTACGATCAACAGGAACTGGATTGGCTGGAAATCGAGAACGACCAGTTGAGCGCCTACGAATTCAAATGGAGAGACACCAAGGTAAAATTTCCGAAAGCATTTGTCGAAGCTTATCCCGACGCCGCCACGCATTGGGTTAACCAGGGAAATTTCATCGATTTTGTCACAGGCGGAATATAACCCAGGGTCACCGCAAGGCGCTTTAAGCAAAATTTAATAATCTATCAATTACGTAGATTAAATAGTTTTGCTATTTTTGTAAACTCTATATTCCAAAATTCTAAAATTCAAGGTAATGCTTGCCAAAGTGCTCTCGCTCAAACTGCCCTCGTCACCGACGTGGTATATCGTTCCGGCTGCGGCCATCCTGTTGTTGCTTGGCCTCCTGCTGACGAACGGCGTTATCAGCGTCGATACCGAAGCGGTGACCGACTTCCTGACCGGCGAGTTTGCATTATATGTATTGGTAGGATTGGCGGCGCAGCTTGTAGACGGTGCACTGGGAATGGCATATGGCGTCACTTCCAATTCGTTTTTGCTGAGCCTGGGTGTTACCCCGGCAGTGAGCAGCGCAAGCGTGCATTTCGCGGAAATGTTCACGACCGGCGCTTCGGCCATTTCGCATTTCCGTTTCAAGAATATCAATAAAAAACTTTTCAAAAGCCTGCTAATCCCTGGCGTATTAGGCTCTATAACAGGCGCGTACCTACTATCCGACGTAATCGACGGAAATTTTATCAAGCCGTTCATCGCGTTTTATATGCTGGTACTCGGCGTGATCATCATCCGCAAGGCATTGCAAAAGACCTTTGTTAAAAATAAAACCAAACGCATCAGCATTCTGGCAGCAACGGGTGGTTTTCTGGATTCTATCGGCGGTGGCGGCTGGGGCCCTATCGTTACTTCTACCCTTCTCGGACAGGGCCGTGACCCGCGTTACACCATCGGGTCGGTGAATGCGGCCGAATTTGCCGTAGCCTTCGCCAGCGGTATTACCTTTATGCTTTTCACAGGTGTCGATAGCTGGAAAGTCGTGCTGGGACTGATCGTCGGTGGCGTCATGGCCGCTCCGTTTGGTGCTATGCTTGTGGGTAAGATCAAACGCAAGCCGCTGATGTTGCTCGTGGGTGTACTCGTCATCGGGCTCAGCATACGCACTATCCTGCTCAGCATTTAATAATCCCGTTTTCACGATATCCGGCGCATTTTGCCTAGTTTTGCACAAAACAGGCACATTACCATGCTCACCGATTTCGGTTATATCCTGCTCTTCATCATCGCCGCGCTGATATTACTCGGCGTGATGCTCACCATCGCGAAGTTCCTGCGCCCGCACAAGCCTAACGAAGAGAAACTGTCCACCTACGAATCCGGTGAGGAGCCGTTGGGCAACGCCAATATCCAGTTCAATGTACGGTTTTATGTAGTTGCACTGATTTTCGTGTTATTCGAAGTCGAATTGCTGTTTCTTTTCCCCTGGTCCGTCGTATTCGGAAGCAAAGAGCTCATCGAACAAACCAACGGCCAATGGGGCTGGTTCGCGATGGCTGAGATGACCGTTTTCATCGGCATCCTAATCTTCGGCCTCGCCTACGCCTGGGCGAAAGGCTATCTCGACTGGGTACTACCCAAACCCCAGATCCCGGACGTCAAATCCCCCGTTCCTGCGGACTTGTACGCGAAGGTGAATGAACGGTACAAGAAGTAACATATATAACTTTCTGATAAACAACCTCATAAATTATCAAAAGGTGGCGTTGTTTTATCGAATTATATTGACAGTTGCTTAAAAAATGCCGACTTTTCGGGCTTGTCACCTATTCTGTTATCATCAACAAAATTCTATGGAGGCATTCACAAAAAATTTGCGCGCCAGGCGTGAACGAAAAGGATTTTCCACGGCCCATATGGCGGCTTCGCTCAAGATTACCGAAGAACAGTACCATCAGCTGGAAAACGGGCATACCGACCCCTCCGTCGATACATTGAAGCGGCTCTCTGACGTCCTGAACAGCTCGGTATCCGATCTGATTTCCGATCGTCCGGTGCAACAAATCGTACAGGACGTTCCGATAGGCCATTTTTCGCCCGAGTCGCTGAGTGAAATGGATAAGGATACCTACATTAAAATACTCGAAAACCAGCTGCGTACACTGCTTGCCGAAAAGAAGGGGGCATAATCAGTGCATTCCAGTCCATTTTTTCATGTGCGGGCGGGGGAAGAAAACCAATCCCAGTTGCACATAAAGCTGGTTGACTTTTAATCGTGACAGGTCGTCGACGGTGACGTTATCGCCTTTCCATTTGCGTCGGCCGAGAATGGGCTGATGGTAGGTCAGCTTACCGCTCAGATACACTTTTTCGTGGATTTTAGGCAGAAAATCCATTTTATAATCGACCCCGATTCCCCCGTGCAGGTTGATATTGGCCGTGTAAAGCTTAACTGCCTGGTAGCCCGACGGATTGTTCAGGAGCTGCTGGGCCGATACCGAAGCATTGCTCTTGATATTCAGCCTGTACAACATGAAATCCGCGCCGAGCGGGATCGTCACGTTCCAGCGTGCATTGTTCACAAGTTTCGGCCCGCCGTCCGTACCAATGCCCAATCCGTTCAGGTATGCCTTGCGCGTGTCGCGGTCGGAAGTATAGTTAGTGCTGTTCATGATGATGATCCTGGCCTCCGAGAACCATCTCTGCGACTCGGTGCGGCGCGCGAGTACGAGGTTACCCATGAAGGAGGTAAACGGTTTTACTTGCAGACGCGAAAGCTGGTCGCGCAGGGTTTTGTTGTTGGGAAGCATCCCTAACTCCGCATAAACGGCCATGCCGGTCTTGAAGATCCTGACGGTGGAATCGGTTTGGGCCGACGCCGTACCGATGCAAAAGGCCGAAAACAGGAAACTGATGAGTAATTTGTGTTTCATATAGTTGAAGTCTTGTGTTGGTTTTGTAACGCCACCTGAAACGGTTTCTTGCCAAATATGGTTAGTTTTGCAAGTGGGTAATGCATTTTAAAGCAATATCCGTACCAAAATCCGGCATCTTCAAAATATTCATGAGTGAACGAATCAAAACCGGCGACGGCGGCATTATCCTGACCAATGCGGAAGACCTGATGAACTGGGCCCGACTGTCGTCGCTATGGCCTATGGGCTTCGGTTTGGCGTGCTGCGCGATTGAAATGATGGCTACCTACGCGGCCAACTACGACCTCGAACGTTTCGGGATCATGCCCCGGCCTTCGCCCCGGCAGTCGGATGTGATGATCGTGGCCGGTACCGTTACATTCAAAATGGCCGACCGCATCCGCAGGCTGTACGAACAAATGCCGGAGCCGCGCTACGTGATCTCGATGGGCAGTTGTTCCAATTGCGGGGGCCCGTACTGGGAGCATGGCTACCACGTGGTGAAGGGCGTCGACCGCATTATCCCCGTGGATGTGTATGTGCCCGGATGCCCGCCCCGGCCCGAGGCGCTGATCGGCGGTTTTATGAAATTGCAGGAAAAAATCCGTGGCAAGCAGGAAGCCGTACCCGGCCTCTTTCTCGAAATGGAAGCCGCCGGTGAAAAAGCCGTTTATCCTAACCTCCCAATATGACTTTTCAGGAAATCACCGATATCGTTGCCGGCCGGTTCCCGGAGTTCGCCGTTACGGCCGAGACCAAAAATCCACAACCCGCGTTGATCGTGCCTGCGGAAAGCATTGCAGCCGTTTGCCGCTTTTTGCACGAAGACCAAAGGTTTTATTTCGACTATCTGGCCTGCATTACGGCCATCGACAATGGGACCACTGCCGACACCATGGAGCTGATTTACAACCTCACCTCCATTCCTTACGGCATCGATCTCACCCTGAAATCCATTTTCCCGAGAAATACAGCGGAAACCACATTGCCATCCGTGCCAACGGTGAGCCACATCTGGCGTACCGCCGACTGGCACGAGCGCGAGGCCTACGACCTGATGGGCATTACCTTCGAAGGACATCCCGATCTTCGCCGGATATTGCTTCCCGAAGACTGGGAAGGGCATCCGCTTCGCAAAGACTACGATGCGCAGGAAAGGTACCACGGCATTTACGTTCGCTATGAAGACGGTAAGCCTCTGGAACCATCCAGCCATCCGGACAGGGTTTAGGATATGTTTTTCGTGCATCCGGGCAAATAATCGTACATATTTGGTAGCATGAAAAAGCCTCGTTATTTTTCGTTATCAAATTTTTAATGATCTCCCGCATGCGCTTCATCATATTCGCAGCCCTCTTTCTGGGCATTTTGCATTCAGCATCCGCTGTTACCGACTCACTCGTTATCAAAGGCCGGATCAATAACCTCAACGGAAGGCTTTACCGACAGGCCCCTTTCATTACTTTTTCACGGAACAATATCCTGCAACCGCAGTCGGAGCTGAGCAAGCAGGCCGATTTGCAGGCTGATGGAACGTTCCGCGTATCGCTTCCCATGCTTTTCCCGCAGGAAGAGATTTACATGGATTACGGCGGAAAGGCATTCACGACGTTTCTGGGATCGCCGGGAACGGTCGAAATTACCTTTAACGGAGATTCGATCGGTAAGGCCAAAAAGTTGTTCTTTTTCGCAGGTGCCAATGCGGATGCAAACAACCAATATCCGCTGTATCTGGCCGCGGAAAACCAACGCTTGAATGGCAGCAGGACATTGGGTACCGAGTTTTTCAAGACATTCTGGGAGAAAAGCCCGTCCGACGCCCGTTTTATCGCGGAAAGTCGTGGCGAACTGCGGCTGGGATCGGTGAAAGCTGCGACGCAGAGCACCGTAGCATCGCCGGTGTTATATAATTGGGTCAAATCGGTGACGGATGAGGAGCAATTGCAGATTTTATATGAACACGCATTGGGTAACCAATACCAGGTGAGCAAGGCGCTACTCGATAGCCTGAAACGCCTGGACAAGGCGCCGTTGACGGGGCAGCGCGTAATCTGGGCGAACCGCTTCGGCAACTACGCGGACCAACTCGTGGACGGTAAAAAATTCGATAACCCTAGCCGCACCAACTCCCTGCCCGTGAAACTCATGGCAACGCTTATCCGCGATAATGCCAAAAACCTTTCTGCAGACGACCGCCAGCACCTGAACCAGATCACATCCAACGGCCTGGCCGAAAAAGGCGAACTCGATTTCATGAACAAGCTTTTCGCCCGTAACGAACTGGTATTGAACCTGCTATTCAACTACGAACGCGAAAGCCGCATTTACAGCGATCTGTTTGACAGCACGGCTACGGAGTTTCTGAAAGTACGTTACCTGGCCAGGAATCTTTACAAATACACCTACCAGCAACAATTGCTGCTCAACAATCATATTAAATCCCGGACAGGCATTCCGCAATTCAAGCAATCGCTCGACGAGATTATCCAGCTCGAAGTGAAGGACAGCGCGAATATCCGTAAGTTGGTTGATTTCAAAAATGTGCGAACGGCTCCCATCGAAGCATTGCCCGGCTATTACCTCAGCGCTTCGAACGACCGCGGCACTTCCTGGTTCAACGGGATCGTGGATGGACTTAAAGGGAAGACCATCTACCTCGTCAAGTGGAATATCGAGGATGCCAAGAGCCGCGAGGAACTGGATTTCATACCCGCATTGCAGGCGAGACTGCCAGAAAATATTGTGTTCCTGTTCGTGCATTTTTCAACCGAAAATTACACGGTTTCGGACGCGCTGCTGCGGCAATACATTGTGCGCCACAGGTTGAAAGGCATTCACATGTCGATCGACGATAACCAGGCGATGGACCTGCTGTTCCGCCTGAACCCGCTGGACTTCGCGACATTTTCCATTATCCGGCCCAATGGCAAGTTTGCCACCAAAAATGCCCCGGCACCGAGCGATACGGAGAAAACGGCCAAGGCGCTGATCGAGGCCAACAGCCAGTAAGTATACCTCGGATTGGTGCGTTTGCGTTAAGAAACAGTTGATTTGGAATCCGGATAGCCCATGTGCAGATATTTACTGTTGTTTCTGATGCTTTCCTTCTGCGCGTCGGCTCAAAAACCCGACAGCCTGGAAGTGCACAGCCGCGACAGCATCCGGTACACGAACCTCAAAGCCCGGATGTCCAAAACCAAGTTCTCGAAGGCAGTTTACCGGCTGTTATTCAGGGACGTATATAACAAGGGAAAGGTTACCGAGGTCAAGGAGATCGAAACCAACCCGTTTACGCCCTACGAAGGAATGGTCATCCGTAAAATTTACATCCGGCAACTGAATATCCTCGGCGAATCGGTTTACGACACCACCCGGAAAGGTAACCAGCTCGAAAGGTTTTTGAGCAAAAGTGTGCATACTAACACACGGGAGGGCATTATCCGTAAATCATTCCTGCTATTTTCGGAAGGCGACGACATTCAGGCGCATATTTTAAAAGACACCGAGCGCCTTTTGCGCGCCAACCGGATTTTCGTCGATGCCCGTATCATTGTCATCCCGCGGAAGGACGTCACCTGGATGGCCGATATCGTTGTGCTCATTCAGGACTCCTGGTCGCTCAATTTCGCGGGCGGGTTTAGTTCTTTCAATAAATTCAATGTCGGACTTGAAAATATCAACGTCCGGGGAACGACGCATTCCCAGCGAACGGCCATTCGGTGGGATTCGAAGGACACCGCCAAAAATGGCAAGTTCCAGTTCCGCGCGATCTACACAATCCCTTATATCGGTAAAACTTTTATCTCGGCCCAGGCCAGCCTGATCTTGGAACGCGATCTAAGGGAGCAGTCCATCCGTTTCAACCGTCGCTTCATCACGATCGAAACCAAATATGCGGGTGCTTTGGAAGTGGGCCATTACAAGACAAGGCAAGTCAAACGGGAACTGCAATCCAAGGACTCGCTGACGGTCCTGCTTACCGATTATAAATACTATGATTTCTGGATCGGGCGGTCGTTCAAATTTCCCTTTGCCAATAGTAAGCTGGCCCAGAACTCCCGGATCGTGACCGCATTCAGGCATAACAAATACAATTACGACGAACGACCGGAGGTGGCGCCGAACCTCAACAAGAATTACTGGAACCGCACCGCCACGCTCGTCAGCCTCGGATTTTCAAACCGTAACTATAAACGTGACGTTTTGATCTACGGCTTCGGCCGGACGGAGGACGTACCGGTCGGCAGCCTGTTCGCGCTCACGATCGGGCGCGAGAATACGGAATACGGTGCGCGCGGGTACGGCGGTATTCAGTTCGCGACAGGCAAATACCTGCCCCATAACCTGGGTTATTTCTACGGGCTGGCCAATTTGGGTACTTATTCCAAAAACGGTACCGCCCAACAGGGTGTTATCAATGGAGAAGTCACTTACATCAGCAACCTGATCCCCTTCCGGTACAGCTTCTTCCGGCAATTTGTCAATATACGGTTTGCCAAAGGCATTAACCGCGACCCGCTCGATTACCTCAATATCAGCGGGAACCAGGGCATCCGGGGCATTAACAACGACCGGCTGATCGGTACCAAAAAGCTGACCATCGGAACCGAAACCGTATTTTTCTCCGACAAGAGCCTTTTAGGTTTCCGGATCGCCTATTTTGTATTTGCGGATCTGGGACTGGTCAATGGGGTTCCGCACCTTTGGAAAAGCCCGTTATACCAGGGTTACGGGCTGGGATTACGTCTGCGAAACGAAAACCTGACATTCAATACGCTGCAATTACGCTTCGGATATTACGTCAATATCCCCGAACTCTCCTCCCCTACCCGTTTTGCGGCTTCGGGCAACGTTCCCCTTCGCCTGCGCGACTTCGACATCTCCGCACCGGCTATCGCGCCGTTCCAATAGCGGATAAATCACTCTAATAACCACCTGATTATCTAACAATTAGCTACTATTTCTTAAATTTTTACACTTATTTCAACCCACATCCTGTCCTTTTTCGGATATGAGAATTAACTTTGTGGAATTTTTGGACGTACCCCTGCTCAAAATCGTCAGGCAACTGCCAAAAGTTGTTCAAGTATTTCCTTCATTTCTACAAATTACCATTTACTGTGCCCAAAAATACGAGTATCAAATCCGTTCTGATTATCGGTTCAGGCCCCATCGTCATCGGTCAGGCGTGCGAGTTTGACTATTCTGGCTCTCAGGCAGCCCGTTCACTACGCGAAGAGGGGATTGAGGTAGTTCTGATCAACTCCAATCCTGCAACCATCATGACTGACCCCATCAGTGCAGATCATGTGTACCTGTTGCCACTCGAAAAGAAGTACATCGTTGAGATCCTGGAAAAACACAAGGCGATGGGCAGGCCCATCGACGCGGTGCTTCCTACAATGGGAGGCCAAACGGCGCTGAACCTGGCTATCGATTGCGATAAGGCAGGTATCTGGAAAAAGTATGAAATTGACATTATCGGAGTGGACATCAAAGCGATCGAAACGACCGAGGACCGGGAGAAATTCCGTCTGAAAATGCTCGAACTGGGCGTAAACGTGTGCAAGGGCCGCACAGCCCGCTCTTTCCTCGAAGGAAAAGAGATCGCACAGGAAATCGGCTTCCCGCTTGTAATCCGTCCTTCATTTACCCTTGGCGGTACGGGAGGTGGATTTGTGGAAAAAGAAGAAGATTTCGACAAAGCGCTGAACTACGGCCTGCACGCCTCACCCGTACACGAGGTACTGGTGGAGCAAAGTGTAATGGGCTGGAAAGAATACGAGCTCGAATTGCTCCGCGACAGCAAGGGTAACTTCATCATCATCTGTTCGATCGAGAACTTCGATCCGATGGGCGTGCATACCGGTGATAGTATCACGGTAGCGCCGGCGATGACACTCCCCGACACATTGTACCAGCAAATGCGCGACCTTTCGATCAAAATGATGAATGGTATCGGCAAGTTTGCGGGTGGCTGTAACGTACAGTTCTCGGTGAACCCGGCGGACGACAAGATCATCGCAATCGAGATCAACCCGCGCGTATCGCGTTCATCGGCACTGGCTTCGAAAGCGACGGGTTACCCTATCGCGAAAATCGCGGCTAAAATGGCGATCGGTTACGACCTCGACGAGCTCATCAATCCGATCACCGGCAGCACTTCCGCTTTCTTCGAGCCGTCGATCGATTACGTGATCGTGAAAGTTCCGCGCTGGAACTTCGATAAATTCAAAGGCGCTGATCGCTCACTGGGTCTTCAAATGAAATCCGTTGGTGAAGCGATGGGTATCGGACGTAACTTCCAGGAGGCATTGCAAAAAGCATGTCAGTCGCTGGAAATCCGTCGCAATGGCCTTGGCGCCGACGGCCGCGAGCTCCGCGACCAGGAGGCGATCAAATACAGCCTGCAACATCCGAGCTGGGACCGCCTGTTCCACATTTATGATGCATTCAAAATAGGTCTGTCGTTTAAAACGATCCAGAACCTGACTAAAATAGACGCGTGGTTCCTCCGCCAGATCGAAGAGCTGATCGAGCTGGAACACGAAATCGAGAAATACGACCTCGAAGACCTGCCGAAGGAATTGCTTCTGACGGCGAAACAGAAAGGCTACGCCGACCGCCAGATCGCGCATTTGATCGGCACGAAAGAAAGTAAGGTTTACGATCGCCGGAAATCACTGGGTATCAATCGTGTATACAAATGCGTTGATACCTGTGCGGCCGAGTTCGAAGCCAAAACACCTTACTACTACTCTACTTTCAATACATCGCAGGAATTCCCTGATAACGAGTCGATTGTCAGCGACCGCAAGAAGGTGATAGTACTCGGTTCAGGTCCTAACCGCATCGGCCAGGGTATCGAATTCGACTACTCTTGTGTACACGGCGTATTGGCCGCCAAAGAGGCAGGTTACGAGACGATTATGATTAACTGTAATCCTGAAACCGTTTCGACCGACCCGGATATTTCCGACAAACTGTACTTCGAACCCGTTTTCTGGGAGCACGTTTTCGACATTATCGAGCACGAAAAGCCTGAGGGTGTGATCGTTCAGCTCGGTGGCCAGACGGCCCTTAAAATGGCAGAGAAACTGGAAAAATACGGTGTAAAAATCATCGGTACCGATTTCCATTCGCTCGACTGGGCCGAAGACCGCGGACGTTTCTCGTCGTTGCTCGAAGAACTCGGCATTCCTTATCCGAAATTCGGAACCGTGAGAACTTCCGACGCTGCGGTTGAGCTTTCGCGCACGCTGGGCTTCCCGTTGCTGGTTCGTCCGAGCTACGTTTTGGGTGGCCAGAGCATGAAAATCGTGATCAACGAGAAGGAGATGGAACAACATGTAGTGAAAATCCTGCAAGACATTCCGGACAACAATATCCTCCTCGACCACTTCCTCGAAGGTGCATTGGAAGCAGAAGCCGACGCGATCTGCGACGGTGAAGACGCTTACATCATCGGTGTGATGGAGCATATCGAACCCGCGGGTATCCACTCCGGGGACTCGCACGCCGCATTGCCGCCATTCGACCTCACAGCCGACGAAATCCGCCAGATCGAAGAGCATACCCGCAAAATCGCGCTCGCAATGAATGTGAAGGGATTGATCAACGTTCAATTCGCGGTGAAAGACGGCGTCGTGTTCGTGATCGAGGCCAACCCACGCGCTTCCCGCACGGTACCATTCATTTGCAAGGCCTACGAAGAACCTTACGTGAACTATGCTACCAAGCTAATGCTCGGCGACAAGAAAGTGAAGGATTTCAACTTCAACCCGAAGAAAAACGGCTGGGCGATCAAGATCCCTGTATTCTCATTCAACAAATTCCCGAATGTGAACAAGGAACTCGGCCCCGAAATGAAATCGACTGGTGAAGCGATCTACTTCATCAAGGATTTGGAAGATGAGTTCTTTCAGAAGATTTACGGCGAAAGGAATCTTTATCTGAGCCGGTAAGAAAAATAAGTTGCAGTAACATCAAGCCCCGGATTTCTCCGGGGCTTTTTGCATTAAATACATTTGTAAACGAGAATAAAATAGTGGTCACATTCCCCCAACATATTCTGTATTATGTGCTATTTTCGGGAATTAATTGTAACCACTCCCCTACATGTTTAAGTTTTACGCCCGCATTCTTGCAATGTGGCTTTGTGTATCTTTGGCTGCGAATGCGCAGTCGCCTACAATTGGCCTGAATGGTGATTATTACGCTTCCATCTGCACGAATGTACCTTTCCGTCTCAGTGTGACCACCACGGGATCCTTCAATGCTGACAACAAATTTTCAGTCCAAATGCGGGCAGCCGAAAATCAGGTCACCCTGGCCGAATTTCCTGCCGTGCTGAGCGACGGAAGATTGGAATTTACCCTCAAAGACTCGGTTACTTATGCTAACCGTCAGGTTCAATTCAGGGCGGTCGCTTCGTCACCCAAGACTCAGAGTGGATGGACATACGGCACATTTGTGTACAGCAGAGGCCGGATTATCCTCAACCCGACCAATCAGAAGGACACTATCAATACTTTCGATAATGTCTCGGTTCCTTTTTCAGGAACGAGTGTCGGGGATATCAGGGTCACCCTCAATGATAGTACCAAGTTTAGTTTTTATGCCAATCCTGGCGGCTTTTCGGTTACCCAACCACTCACGGTGCGTAGTGCGAATGCCGTGTACACCATTGCACATGCCGAAAACATCTGTGGTGCCATGGAGGTTACCGGGCGCTACCAGCCGGTAATTAATGCTATTTCTGTAAAAACGGTCGGCGTTGCACCGAATACGGTTTGTGAAAATAGCGAAGTAAAGGTGACTTTCTCGACCGCCGGTACGTCATTCGACGCACAAACCAGGTACCGCATCCGCTTTTCAGAGACTTACTGGCAGAGTTCGCGAAGATCCGTGGAAGCACCGGCAACACTGCAAGGCAATTACCTCGTAGCAACTTTCCCCGATAAACTGAAATTGCAGAGCGGTCAGCAGTTTAGTGTACAGGTGATTACCGACAGTCCTGCAACTGTATCCACGCCTTCACAAAACACTATTACCGTTTGGCCCAAAACCAGTGCCACTTTCGCCACATCAAGCCAGACGACCGACATCGGCAACTCAGTTTATCTGAATGTAAAGGCATACGGGCTTCCGCCCTTTTTGGTGGAGCTCACCGACGGCAGCAAGGTCACCGGCAACTCCACGGACCTCGGTTTCCACGTATCGCCTTCATCCAACCAGAATTATAGCATAAAAAGCGTTACCTCCGGCTGCGGAACCGTAAACATTACCGATCAGGAAGTGCTGCAAATCAAGGTGAGGCCAGGCATCCGCTTCGCTACGGACCCTAATACCAGTCTGATTGCATGCGCGGGCCCAAATACCCGGGTGAAATTCGCTTCCAGCGCTCAGCTTACGGACGCGACGACATATAAAATTAAGGTGAGTCCGAGCAACGGCAACAATTACTACGTGAACGCGAACCGTTCAGGCGAATATCTGGAATTCCCTCTTTCTACCTCCGTAAGCTACTCCAACACAAGCTTTCAGATCGTCACCACCAATCCCAGCCTGGAATCCAACTATACCTATAATCTCATCATTCAAACGCCTCCCAAAATCAAATACTACGCTAACTCGATGTCTGGCACAGTCCTGGATATTCCGGGCCGTTTGTCGGTATCCTATAACATGGATGGCGGAGCTCCGTACAGGATTGAGGAGATGGACGGAACAGTTAAGACAGTTGACACCTGGTACACCAACGGTCCCGAGCTTTTTGTCAAACAACCTACGCAGTATAAGATCAAGTCGATTGCTAATGACTGCTTTAAAAACGAAAATCCGGGCTCGGTAACCTTCACCGTAAAAAACGCGACGGAGCCGGGCATCTACATTGAACCCATCAAAGCCACCATTTGCAACGGCGACAGTATTGAAGTGGTGTTCGGCACGGTGGGGCAATTCGGTGCCGGTAACAAGTTCACCATTCAGACAAACCAACCATGCTGTGATTTTAAGCCTTTGCGGGTCGTGGAACAGGGCGGCAAATACAAGGTGAAGATTCCCGCCGAAGCGTCCTACAACTATGAAGGGGAAATTCGCATTGCTTCCTCCAATCCGGTGCTTTTCAGCAATGTCGAGCGCACCAGGATACAGATTCCGGCGAAGGATTTTTACGTATACCCCGACACAAAGCCCGAGGAACCTTACAAATACGTGGCAAGCGATGCCGGAGTTTCGCTGTCGGTGGGTGTAAATACGTCCTTGCTGAGTATGATTTACACGGAAAACGATTTGGAGAAGAGTTATACATTCGAACCTTACTCTTATGGTTTAATGGTTAAACCGAAACCGGGCGCAACGACGACCTATGAAATCAAGTCGGTGACCAATGAATGCGGGACTTTCCCCGTGAATAAAAAGACTTATATCCGCGCCATGCCTAACCGCATCCAGTTTACCTCCGGACTTGCATCGGTTTATTGCGCGGGATCGCCTCTTGCGCTTCCGTTTAGTATTACGGAAGGAATGGACACCGGTGCAAGTTACTCGCTGGAAATCGCGCCAGGCAACACATCCGATTTCACGCCGCTTGTGACCGGCGAGAAGGGTAAACAGTTCAATACCAATATTCCGCAAGATTTTGCCACGGGATCTTACCTGCTACGTATCGTGTCGTCCGACGGCTCGATATCTGAACCCCAGGGTACTCAAATCTCGGGGCCACCCACCGCAACGCTTTCACCTGACAATGGGCAGAGCAACCCCGTTAAAATAGAAGCCGGCCAAAGCCTGACGCTTCGTATTCGCACGGAAGGAGCATCGCCGGTCACCGCCATTTTCAGCGACAATTCCCGCCAGGACTTTTACAGCAGCGATCAGAGCTGGTATGTGACCCCCGCCAGAAGCCAGCAATACAGCATTGTTTCCGTAAGTAATGCATGCGGCTATGGTACCGCGAGCGGTAAGGTAGATGTGACCGTGAACCCGCGCCTGAACGCATCTGCACAAAGCACGGCTGTATGCGAGGGTGGTTCGATTACGGTGAATTATGAGCTCATTGGCGACGCAGACCTGTCCGACAGCTACGTGCGCTTCTCCATTAAAGAACAAAGTAGTGACGGCAAAACCATCGCACTGGACTCTACGCGGGCCCTCAAAGGCAGCGTAACGCTCAAACTGCCGGACGCATTAACAGGCAGCTATTATGCGATCGTTTGCTCCGTTGCAAAATATAGCCTTTCAACAACGCTGGGCGTAGGTGTCACTACCAAACCAAGCGTGACCCTCTCCGGCAACACTACAATCAACAGCGGCGAGTCGACGCAGCTGATTATCCAAACAAACAAGTACACCTCGGATATGGCGAGGTACACCCTTTCCGACGGTACTTCCGGAAGCATTTATGGCTCCCCCGGATCGGGCACTTACGTGACCGTCACGCCGACCAAAACGACAACCTATACCATTACGTCTATCGTAAATGGCTGTGGTAACGGTGTGGTCAGCGGCTCGGCTACAGTAGAGGTCAACCCTCCTTCTGAACGTACTGTTACGGTTACATCGATCATCACCAAGTCGGGCTTTAATGCGTGTACAGGTGATACGATCGGTGTTGATTACAAGACGGCCGGATCATTCTCAGCAGGCAACACCTTTACCGTACAGATTTCGGACAGCACGGGAAAGAACTTCCGGAATATAACTACGATCGGAAACGCCAAACCCATCCAGGCTATCGTGCCGGGCGACCTCTCGCCTACTGCCCAATACCGCATCCGTGTAATTGCGTCCGACCCGAACACGGGCAGCGGCGCATTCGGCGCACCGCTTGTTGCAATGCAAAAAGCGCGGGCTCGTTTCGCATCCGAAACGGTGATCTTCGATGGCGTCAACAATCCTAAGATAACCGTTCTGCTAGGTGGCGGCGGTCCATGGTACTACCAGTTCGGTACCGATGGCTCGGTGATGAACCGGCAAGCCTACACTTCTACCGACGTCGTTGAATTATTCCAGGCATCCCCCAGCCAGTATTACCGGCTGTTCAGGGTTTCCAACGGCTGCGGTGCCGGTATCATCGAGTCTCCGTCTACGGTAAAAGTGGAAGTGGTTACAGCGACGGAGCCGAATACGCCGTCGTTTCAGGTAACCGTCGCACCTAACCCGGTCCAGGATATCCTCACCGTTAAATCCGAAAGTAGCGACGAAAAAACCATCCAGCTGATCTCGCAAAATGGCTCGCTTGTCCGTGCCGTCAAAACCCGCCTTCGCGAGGAACAACTCGATATCCGTAATCTATCACCCGGCGTTTACCTCCTGCATGTAAATGCAAAAGGCCGAAAGGCGACATTCAAGGTGATCAAACAGTAAAACGCATTCATACCAAAACATGAAAAGCCCGGGATATCCCGGGCTTTTCATGTTTATAGCATTTCAAAAAAATCTACTTCTATTTCACTTCTTCATAATCCACATAGTCGCCTCCTTTGAATTTCGACGCCCCATTATTTTGCGGGGTACTGTCGACCCGGATGCCGCCCGGTTTGGTACGGGCGCGCTCGGCCTGCTGTTGTGCGCGGTATGCTTTTTCCTGTTGTTTGATCAACTGCCTGCCCACCAGCAGGTGGAAAAGGAAGCGCCGGAAAAGCGGCACAAATGCGATCAGAAGCACTAATATGAATAAAATATTAAATACCCATTTCATCTTTTCAACAATTTTTTACCTCAATCAATAACGTAAAACTACCATAAATAGCACACGAATATAAGTAAAACCTCATGAAAGACGAAACCGGGCACTGAGCGGCGCTTCTGCATTACCGGCGGCATTTACGCCAGGTCGACCGCCTTGCTGTTTTCCACCACGCGCTCGTAATAAGCTTCGTAATGCGGCAGGATTTTCGCCACGTCAAATTCGCGGGCCCGTGCCAATGCATTCGCTTTGAAAGTGGGTAAGTTGGCGTCGTCGAGAATGTAGGCTGCGTGTTTCACCATGTCCTCCACATCGCCTACGTCGCTCAGGAAGCCCGTTACGCCGTGTACGTTCAGTTCGGGCAAGCCGCCGGCATTGGAAGTGATAATCGGCACTTCGCAAGCCAATGCTTCCAGCGCGGCAAGTCCGAAGCTTTCCGATTCGGAAGGCATCAGGAACAGGTCGGCTACGGAAAGTACTTCCTCTATGGCGTCGAGTTTACCCAGGAAACGGACATCCGAGAGCATGTCCAGGTCCTTGCAAAGGCGTTCGATGCGCATGCGGTCGGGGCCGTCGCCTACGAGGAGCAGCTTGCTCGGCAGGAGCTTGCGCAGCTTTTCGAAGATCATGATCACATCGTCGATCCGCTTCACCTTCCTGAAATTGGAGGTATGGACGATCAGCTTCTCGTTGTTAGGACAAATGGCGAGTTTGAAATGATCTTTCTTCTGCCGGTTGAAGCGATCGAGATCGATAAAATTGGGGATTACCTCGATGTCCTTGGTAATCTTGAAATGATCGTAAGTGTCTTTTTTGAGAGAGTCGGAAACGGCGGTAATACCATCCGACTGGTTGATACTGAATGTTACGACAGGCTCGTAGGAAGGGTCTTTTCCGACCAGCGTAATGTCCGTGCCATGCAACGTCGTAATCACTGGGATATGAATGCCTTGTGCGGCGAGGATCTGCTTCGCGAGGTACGCGGACGACGCGTGCGGGATCGCGTAATGTACGTGAAGTAAATCGAGCCCTGCATTGGCTACTACGTGCACCATTTCGCTCGACAGCGCCGATTCGTACGGCGGGTACTGGAACAAAGGATAGGCAGGTATATTTACTTCATGGTAATAAAGGTTCTCATTAAAAAAATCCAGCCGTTGGGGCTGGGAATAGGTAATGAAATGAACCTGGTGGCCGGCCTTCGCCAACGCTTTTCCAAGCTCGGTAGCTACCACACCGCTTCCTCCGAAGGTAGGATAGCATACGATACCAATTTTCATATTAAGTCAGCAAATGGTTGAATATCCGGCATGAACAACCGCCCGGATAACGGTACAGAATAGCTAACAACAAATGCAGGATTTTTATCCCACAAATGGATAAAGAAGTGAAGAATTGTCGTTAATGGGATAAAATGAATAATTTTAGTGCCTAAACCTTCTTTTTCCAGGTCCAAACTTCATGAATGTGTCGGCCAGACCCAAGATTACAACGTGGGATTATGTCACCGGGAGTGCGCGTCTTGTGCGCATGACCAACCTCGTCATTGTGGCCCTCACACAATACCTTACACGCATCCTGCTCATCGGTCCGCGGCATGAATGGAAGGCCATCGTGGCGGACCCCGACCTATTCGTACTCTCGCTTTCAACAGTTTGCATTGCCGCCGCCGGTTACATTATCAACGACTATTTCGATGTCAAGATCGACATCGTCAACAAGCCCGAAAGAGTGGTCGTAGGCCGCTACCTGAAACGCCGCTGGGCCATGGGCGCGCACCAGGTTCTGAACGTCGTCGGGGCGGTGCTGGGGTTAGTGGTTAGCCCGTACATCTTCATTATCAATGTATTTTCGATCACGCTGCTCTGGTTCTATTCCGAGCGGTACAAGCGCTTGCCGTTCATCGGAAACTTCATCGTTTCACTACTTACAGGGCTTACATTACTGATACTTACTGTGCATTATCCGGCCAACAGGCATCTGGTATTCATTTACGCCGTCTTTTCTTTCTTCATTTCACTCATCCGCGAAGTGGTGAAGGATATGGAAGACATTCGTGGCGACGAGGCGCACGGCTGCCGGACACTGCCTATTATCTGGGGTATCCGTCGCACGAAAACGTTCCTGTATTCGATAATCGTCATTTTTGTACTGACGTTGTTCGTTATGGCCCGCGCATTGCAGAACAACCTGCTTACGCTCCTCTTCCTGCTGCTTCTGATCCCGATCGCATTGCTCTTGCTACGCCTCTATCAGGCGGACACGCGTCGTGACTTCAAGGAAATCAGCAGCCTTTGCAAAATCATT
Organism: Dyadobacter sp. SG02; assembly: GCF_900109045.1. Classification (GTDB taxonomy): domain Bacteria; phylum Bacteroidota; class Bacteroidia; order Cytophagales; family Spirosomataceae; genus Dyadobacter. The sequence continues at coordinate 311,492 of NZ_FNYL01000006.1, read as the reverse complement.
ATGCTGCTTGGGCTGATCACCATGATCTGGGCCTGACGTGCCAATTAATTTAACATTTCAAGCCGCTTAATTAACCGGTTGAAAAGTTATATTTGATCACCCCAAAACTAAATCGAGTTACGAATATGAAAAAGTTAATCCTATGGAGTATCGCTTGCGTGATGATGCTCAGCCTGAGGGCTTATGCACAGGAATGTGCCGGATTTGCCTTTAAAGAAGGAGGCGGATTTGAAATGAACAATTTCGACGGAAAAGGCAAGGCGCTGGGCAAGCTCACCTATAAAATCGCCAAAGTAGCGAAAGAGGGCAGCAATACGGTGGTGACGATCGATATGGAGTCTTTCAATGCCAAAGGCAAATCGGAATTGAAAAACACTTACCAGATGAAATGCGACGGAAATGTGCTCACACTCGACGCGGCATCGCTCATCAGCCAGGAGCAGTTGAAATCGTTCCAGAGCATGGAGATGAAATTTACCTACGACAATATCGAGATCCCGTCCAGGCTCTCGGTCGGCGACAAGTTGAAGGATGCAGCCGTCAAAGGCGAAGGCAAATCCGGGCCGATGCCGGTGAATTTCAATATGCTGATCAAAAACCGCACGGTAGCCGGTCAGGAAAAGCTTACGGTTCCAGCCGGCAGCTATGATGTGTACAAAATCAATTCGGATATGGATGTGGCCATGGTGATGGGTTTTCCTGTAAAAATGGAGATGCAAACCGTGTCGTACCGTGCGCCAGGCATTATCTGGGACCTGAAAACGGAGACGTACCGTAAAGGGAAACTGATGGGGTACAGCGAGCTGTCCAAAATATATTGATTTCACGCAATGCCATATTAACATTTCCCTAAAGAACGGCTTGCAGTTCGTCGGCAAGCCGTTCTTTTTATAGCTTTGTCCGGATATTCTTTCAACGATATTCCTTATCTATCATAACAACTACGCTTAATAATGAAGAGAATTGCCATTTTCGCCTCCGGTTCGGGGTCTAATGCCGAAAAAATCTGCGAGCATTTCGCAGACCGCGACGACGTGGATGTGTCGCTGATTTTCACCAACAATCCCATGGCCGGAGTGATCAGAAGGGCACTCAAATTGCAGATACCGGTTGTCTTCTTTGACCGCAAAACCTTTTACCATACCGGCAAAATCCCCCAGATACTCCAAAACGAAGGCATCGATCTGGTGGTGTTGGCGGGCTTTATGATGCTCGTGCCCCCTGTGCTGGTCCAATCATTTCCAAATAAAATGATCAACATCCACCCGGCGCTGCTGCCGAAATACGGCGGCAAAGGCATGTACGGACATTTCGTGCATGAAGCGGTGGTCAATGCCGGCGAAACCGAATCGGGCATTACGATCCATTATGTGAACGAGCATTACGACGAGGGTGACATTGTTTTCCAGGCGAAATGCGACATTGCGCCCGGCGATACCCCCGAGGACGTCGCGCGTAAGGTACACGCGCTCGAATACGAGCACTACCCGCGTGTGATCGACGAACTCGTAACGGGACGATAAGCCACTGCACCATGCTGTTCTTCCTGCTAGCGGTTATTTTCACGGTATTGCTTTACCTGATCATGCGCGCCTACCCCCGCTATCAGGTAGACTCGTTCCACGCGGTGGTTTTCAACTACTACTCGTGCGTACTTACCGGGCTTGTACTTACGCCCGATCTGCGTGTATTCACGGAGGTGCAATGGGCGTCGGAAGGGACCATGCTCACCATGGCGCTCGGGGCGATGTTCGTCACGGCGTTCATGCTCATCGGGCTTACCGCGCAAAAAGTAAGTGTAACGGCCACGTCGCTGGCAGGCAACATGTCGCTGGTGATCCCGGTGCTCTTCGGGCTATTTGTTTTCAGGAATAACAACAAAGATTTCACCGCGCTCAATTACCTCGGGCTTGTGCTGGCCCTGGTGGCGCTTGCATTGGGTGCTATCCAGCATTCCTCGAAGGCTTCGGATACGACCAATACAAGTAATGCGGGGCAGGCATTATGGATTTTGCCTGTCCTTACGTTCTTTGCGACCGGCACAAATAATACGCTGATCAACTTTTTATCTTCCAAATATTACCCTGCGGGGCAGATCACCGTTTTCATGATCATCGCGTGCTTTGGCGCCGTGCTGATCGGCACTTCGATCCTCATTTACCGGATCATCGCGCATGGCCATAAGCTGAAACTCCGGAGCGTTCTCGGCGGTTTGCTGCTTGGCGTGCCCAATTTTCTATCACTTTATTTCCTTCTACTGGCGCTTGCCGCATTCGGGAACAGCGCGGCCTATGTTTTTCCGATTTACAATATCCTGACCATGCTCGTTTCCGCCATCGCGGCGTGGCTATTATACAAAGAGCGCCTCAATACGCTGAATAAGTGGGGTCTGGTACTCGCGGTACTCGCTATTGTACTGATTTCCTACCAGGAACTGAACCTGTGATCCCGCGCCTACTGTTTACTGACCATGACTGACACCTCCATCCTGCATATTCCCGGGCAAGACAAGCCTCTCAACAAGAAACAAAAAGAGTTCAATCTGCTTTCCGAAACGATCGAAGCGCTCGACCGCCAGATTGCCGACCTGCAACAGGCCTATGACGAAATGCTGCGACGCATACCGTCAGACCTCGATCCACTCCTGCGCGAATACCAGGGTTATCGGGCCGATATTGTCAATCTATGGGACCGCGCCTACGAGGCGGAGCATTTTCGCAAGGCTTATCAAACCAAGCTGGCCTATCTGATCACGGAAAATGCTTATGACCTGATCAAAAATCACGGGCTCACCGATCTGAAATCTGTTTTTAACAAATACAGCCCGGTAAACATCGATGCACTGCTGGAAGAAGAGCGACTGAGAGAGAGTTCGCGTATTAAAGACCCCGCATTCCTACTCGAAAGTGTTAACGTAACTGAGCCGGAGGTTTCATTCCACGAGCTATCGTCAGAAGAGCAGCAGCGCATCAAGGCCGAAAGAAGAGAGCAACGGATGGATCAGCGAACCCGCGAGGCGCAGCAGGCAAAGACCACCAAATCGGTAAGGAGCGTGTATATGGAGCTGGTGAAAACTTTCCACCCCGATCGCGAGACGGACGAAGCTGAAAAAGAGCGTAAAACCGAGACCATGCAGCGCATTACCAAGGCGTACCAGGCCAACAACCTGCTCGACCTCTTGAAATTGCAAATGGAACTCGAACAGATCGACCGCAGCGGGCTTGAAAACCTCAATAAAAACCAGCTGAGCTATTATAACAAAATCCTCAGGCAGCAGGTAGAAGAGCTCGATCAGCAAAAAGAGGCCATTCAGCATCAGATATCAGCCATTTGCGGCCTTCCGTATCAGCATGCTAATTCTCAGGTGACTGTGATTGCAAAGTTTAATACCAATATCAACGAGCTAAAAGCGGAGATCAAGGACATCAGGAAGGTGTACAAACACTGGCTCGTGCCTTCACAGCTCAAAGCCTACCTCAAACCTTTCCAGATTCCCAACCAGCCGGAAGACGACTCCGAAGATTAACAAAACCAGTCGTTTTTTGCGGGAAACGTATACAATACGTAGATGTTTTTCCACGAAATTCAACATGAATTTAAATGTGATTATATAAATACGGCGACACACGATGCTAGTGATAAGCCGGTTAAATGGAATCACGCACAATATGCAGGATTGGCATATAATTTATGCATAATGGCGTTGACGCACCCAAACTCACATTTAAATGAAAAATTGCATTTTTTTGCTGCTCGCAGTCGCATTTTGTAGCTCGCGGGCACAAGCTCAGGAAAACGTTTCCATTGGCCCGCTGGTAGGCTTGTCGATTGCCAATTTCCGCGGAGATGTTTCGAATACCGATTGGAAACCGGGATTGACCATAGGAGGCTTCTACAATTACAGCTCCGAATCGGGCTTTGGTTTTAGCGGTCAGCTGCTTTTTACACAACTTGGCGCGCAGATCAACAACAAAACCAACGAAATTAACCTGAACTACATCCAGGCCCCATTGCTGGCCACCTTCTTTTTCGGACGCTACGGCGACCGCTTACGCCCTAAAATTTTCCTCGGCCCCAACCTCAACTTTCTGGTAGGCGCGAGGGACAAAAACGGCAATAACATCAACGGAGATTCGAACAACCGCATTTACGCCCCATTTGACCTCGGCCTGACTTTCGGCGGGGGATTGAATTACCGCCTGCAAGAAAAGATCTGGCTGAATTTCGATGTTCGGTATGGCGTGGGGTTGCTCGATGTCACGAGGCTCGATAATTCCAATATTAAAAACAACAACTGGGGCATTAATGTAGGCCTAAGCTTCCCGCTGGGAACCTATAATAAACACACCGGAAGATTACGTACGCGCTGACACACTATAATTCATGAGCAGAAGGGCATCCAACTTTGAGTGCCCTTCTTTACTTTTGTTACCGGTAGGTTTTAACGCACACTGCCTATGCTTCAAAAGGATTTGTTGAAAATTACCAAATGGGGCCTGGTAACCGCCGTGCTGATCTGGATGATCGGCTGGCTGATGCTGATTCCCGAAGACTTTTCCGCCGAAATAGCGGCTGTTTCTGCGGAAACGGTAAAAAGTGGTCGCCCTATCGAGCAAACGGGTATCGCTACCCCCATCCTTTCGCTTTCCGTGGGAGCCATGCGGCTTTTTGGGGTCAATCAACTGTCGCTGCACATTCCCGGCTTCCTGGCCATTCTTTTCAGCCTGTTCTGCGCCTACCGTTTTGCGAAAGCGGCTTCGGGCACGGAATCGGCCATACTTTCGGTGCTCATACTGGGGACATCGCAGGCCACATTTCTGGTCAACAATGAGCTGGGGGATGCCAGCTATCTGGCCGCAAGCTACATCTTTATGCTATGGCAGATATACACCTACCTCGAAACCAAAAAAATAACCAACCTGATACTCTCCCTTCTGGGCTGTACCGCGCTTATATTGGTCAAAAACACTTTCCCCGATAGTGCAAACCAGTGGCCCATCGATCCGGTACTCACCTTACTGATCACATTCTCGCCCTGGACTATTTTCCTGATCCTCGCCGTGATCGACCTCGTTCAGCGGATTATGTTCCCCGATTACCACCGGATACAAAAGCATGAACTGATTTGCCTGATGGCCATCGTCATGCCTTTCATTTTCAGCTACTTCAATCCGTTCAGGGCTACTTTTGACGTGTATATGGCATACCCGGTGGCCTCGGTGGTCGTAGCTATATACATTGTCCGCCGCCTCGAAAGCGATCCGGAAGCCTTCTCGGGCCTGCTTGCGTACGTGCACGCAGTAGCTGCGTACTCGGCGCTTGCATTGCTGTTTTTCCTTGTGTGGTTTACTTTCCCGGCCGATAACTATTTCGGGTTGGTTCATTTCATGGCATTGCTCAGCATTCTTACCTGGCTGATTTTCTTTTCACCCGTCCACAACAAGCTCATTGTAGGATGCGTAGTGTTTGCCATTGGAGCCAACCTTGTGCTTACTACCTATTTTTACCCCAATATCTACGAATACCAGGCGCCCGCAAAGCTCGGTATCATCGCAAGGGCCAATGGGGCCTCGCGCGACCGGTTTTTCAGTTATCAGGCGGGAACACCTTACAGCCTGCGTTTCTATTCGGGTGTGCATGTTACCGAAGTCAACGACTTTGGAAAATTAGTGGGTATGAAAAACTGCCTGGTTTATACCCATCAAAACCTCCTGGGCGAATTCAAAGCCATTCGCCCCGATCTGCAAATCCTGGGCAGCTGCGAAGAATATCCAAGGAGAATCCTCGATTTCCGCTTTCTCGACCCGAACACACGGGCTTCCTATGTTCAATCCAAAGTACTGATCAAGCTGTAAATCTGTCTTGTAAGAATGGCAAAATAAATTTTCGCCCAATTTTACTTTGAAATACAAAGTACTTTTATAATTTTGAATTCTAAACTTAAACGATCACCTGCCTTATGCAAACCATTAACACCAGATTGTCGCCCTGGCATATCGTTGCCGTCATTGTGCTTGTACCTCTGCTGCTTACGTCCCTGGCCCTCTGGCAATGGAAACCGAGCGTATTTGTCCTCGCCTCCGTGCTTGCGCTGGGAGGCGCGCGTGTCGTGTACGAACTGTTTGTGATGAAAAAAATGGGTAACCGGGCCTACCAGCTGGCATTTGGGCTCGCCATTGCCGCTGTACTGCTGCTTATGTGGATGAATGCGGCTGTCGGAGGAATTCTCGGCGATAATCCTGCGAATATGATGTATTTCGGGGTGTTACTGGTGGGCTTGGCCGGAGCAATCATTGCCCGGCTGGAAGCAAAGGGGATGTCGCACGCATTATTTGCGACGGCTTTTGCAATGCTACTGGTGCCGCTGGTCGCCTGGCTGATCGGCACTCCTGCATTTGCCAATGGACTGGCGGCCGTTTTTGCATTGCATGCTTGCTTTGCGTGGCTTTTTGCGGGATCGGCATTGCTGTTCCGGCGCGCCGCACGTTCCTCGCACGAGTAGATAAAAACGACTTGCATCATGCGTTCAGAGGGATTAGCCGTACCTTTGTAGTCTTTGACGAACTGCATTATGACTTTTGAAGATTTAAATCTCACCAAACCGCTTCTGAAAGCGCTTTCGGAAGCGGGCTATATAACGCCCACTACTATTCAGCACAAGGTCTTTTCGGTCATGATGTCCGGAAAAGACGTTTGCGGTATCGCGCAAACCGGTACCGGAAAGACATTTGCCTATTTACTGCCTACGCTCCGGCAGATTGAATACGCCAAAGACCGTTTACCTCAACTTCTCGTCCTCGTACCTACGCGTGAGCTCGTGGTGCAGGTGGTGGAGGAAGTGCGTAAACTCGCGGCTTACACGACATTGCAAGCCGTCGGCGTATATGGAGGCGGGAATATCAAAGTGCAGATGGCGGAGCTTCACGAGGGCGCCGACGTGGTGGTAGCTACGCCCGGCCGATTGTACGATCTGGCGTTGAATGGCTCGTTGAAAACCAAAAACATCAAAAAGCTGGTGATCGACGAGGTGGACGAAATGCTGAACCTCGGGTTTCGTACACAATTGAAAAACATCCTCGATTTACTTCCGCAGCGCCGCCAGAATTTGCTGTTCTCGGCTACCATTACCCAGGATGTGGAAGCATTGATGAAAACATATTTCAATGATCCGGTACGCATTGAAGCTGCGCCGGTAGGGACCCCGTTGGATAATATCGAGCAGCAGGCTTATGATGTCCCTAATTTTTACACCAAAGTAAATCTCCTCGACCTGCTGCTCGACCGGCACGAGGAAATGAACAAAGTGCTGATTTTCGTAGCTACCAAAAAACTGGCCGACCAGCTGTACGGCCAGCTGGAACTCGGCTATATGAACAAAATCGGGGTGATCCATTCCAACAAGGACCAGAACCACCGTTTCAATACCATCCGGCAATTCCATGCCGGCAACTACCGCATCCTGATCGCCACCGACATTATCGCCCGCGGGCTCGATGTGGCGGAAGTTTCGCACGTTTTCAATTTCGACATTCCCGAAGTGCCGGAAAACTATATTCACCGCATTGGCCGCACGGGCCGGGCGGATCAGAAAGGCATTGCCATTTCCTTCATCACCGAGCGTGAAAAGCCATTCCAGGAACAGATCGAGGAGTTGATGGATTTTGAGATACCAATGCTTCCATTGCCCGAAGGTTTGAAGATTTCGGAAATACTGACACCGGACGAGGAGCCTAAATTTTTCATGAAAAACATCGAGCTGAAACGCCCCAAGCGCGAAGATGTGGGCCCGGCATTTCATGAAAAGAAGGCTAAAAATCAGAAGGTTAATGTCCGCCGCGATCATGCGAAGGAAAAAATGGCCAAGTACGGGCGTCCTATCAAGCGTTCCGGCACCAAGCCCAAGAAATAGTTAAGCACCAGATATTCAAATCATTTTGCCAGATTTCGTGTTGACCGTGCATGAATATCTGGCAAATCTTTCAAAGGCTCCGGCCGTTCGTCAAGCCGTACCACCGGCAAATCGCATTTGCACTATTCCTTACCTTGCTGGGCGCTGTTACGGCGCAGGTAAACCCCTGGGTGCTGCGCTACACGGTCGATACGGTACAGTCCATGCTCGACAAGCACTGGGGCATTTTGCAGGGCAAAGAGCTGCTCCTTCAAATCACGGCGATACTGTTCGTGAAAGAAATCGTGAATACGTTCATCGTTTTCGGGCAGCGGTATTTTGGTGAAAAAATCCGTATTAAAGTTTCCAGCGATCTCGCGCAGAATGCCGTCAACCGCATTTTGACTTACAATCTTGCGTTTTTCAGCGACAATGAAAATCAGAAAGGCAAACTGCAAACCCGCATCGACCGGGGCGCGGAGAGCCTTACGAAGCTGATCCAGAATTTTTTTATCGACATTCTGCCATTGTTTGCCAATGCGGTCGTCGCACTGGGCATTATGTTCTCGGCCAATTTCTATGTCGGCTGCATTGCCCTGGCCATTCTGCCGGTGTATTTCTGGATAAGTTTCAAGCAGGCCGGCGAGTTGCAGGGCGTCCGCCGGAAGCTAAAACGGCAACGCGAGAACAAGAGTAACGGTCTCATTAACCTGATCGAGTCGGTGATCGTGATCAAATCCTTCGTGCGCGAGAAGCAGGAAGGCGAAAAGCAGTACCGCCTGCAAATGGAGCTGATGGATTCGCAACTCAAAACGCGTAAAACCAACTTTACCTACGACGGTATCAAGAGTTTCATTGAGCAAATCGGCGTGGTATTAATCATCATTCTCACAGCTTACCTCGTGCTCGATCAGCAAATGTCTATCGGCGCGATTATGTTCCATATCCTGCTGTTCAACAACGTCTCCGCCCCTATTCGCCAGCTCCACCGAATTTACGACGAGATGAACGATGCCCTCACCTACTCCGAAGGTTTCTTCGATATCCTGGACGCCAACGATTCGGTAGAAATCAGCGGAGAAACGGTAAAAGAGCAGTTCCGCGGCGATTACCAATTACGGAATGTGTCGTTTGCCTACCCTAATGGGACCAAAGCATTATCCGGCATCGATATGGAGATCAAATCGGGGCAGACTACGGCATTGGTAGGACTTTCCGGCGCGGGCAAAAGCACACTAATCAATCTGCTTGTCGGTTTTTACGCACAGGATGCGGGCGAGATCCTGCTCGACGGGCGACCGTTAAAGTCCTATGATCTTTCGTCGCTACGTAATGCAATCGGTATGGTATTGCAAAAGAACCACATTTTCAAGGGGTCCATCGCCGAGAATATCTGGTACGGCAAACCCGACGCGAGCTGGGAAGAACTTGTGGAAGCTTCCAAAAGCGCCTATTTACATGAGCAAATCATGGAACTACCGAATGGCTACGAAACGGACGCGCAGCTGCTTTCCGGCGGCCAGCAACAGCGCATTGCCATTGCCCGGCTGTTTCTCAAAAACCCGCCCATTATTTTCCTCGACGAGCCTACCGCCAGCCTCGACGCCATTGCGACCGAGCAGATCAAAAACAGCCTCGATGCGATCAAGAAGAACCGGACGGTTGTCATCATTTCACATAGCCTGGCACAAATTCTGGATTCAGACCAAATATATGTGATGAAAAAAGGACAGATCGTCGAATCGGGGAAACATGAGGATTTATACGAACAAAATGGCGTTTACAGGGAGATTTTCAATGCTTCCGCCCGCAGCCTCAACCTGGGAAAGATGCTCGAAACCATGAGCCGCGACCAGGATTGAAAATTTTTTAAAATATTTTTTCGGGTCAGTGATCTAAAGTGATCCCTCCGTCGTATGTCGTTGCATGGTGACGAACGACCAATCCAAAAGCATTTTTAGCTGCGGATTTGAAGATACAATTAATTATTGTGGAGGGTAAGGTAATACATAGAGCGGGTGGCGAATGTCACCCGCTCTTTTTTGTGCATAAAAAAACTCCCGGACGCACGCCCGGGAGTATGATATTGGAAGAGGTCTATGTGATATTAATGGCTTTCTTTCTCTTTTTCCAGATTGAACAGGTCGTTCAATACGTCGATCAACGTTTCGGCTTCTCCTCTCTTACACGCCGCTTTCAATTGAAGTACAGGCAGTTTAAGAATTTTCTGCATCATGCTGGTGGTAATGCGCTCTACTTTTTCCAGCTCCGATTCAGTGAGGTTTTTCGTAAAACGACCTAATTCTTCCTTGCGGATCTGTTCCAGCGCACCTTTCAGCTTCTGGATCGTCGGCGAGACGATCATCTCGCGTGACCAGTCGTTGAATTCCACTACCGCTTCGGTGATGATCTCTTCCACGTGGGGAACGGCATCGAGCCTGCGCTGCAATGCTTCGTCGGCTTTTGACCGGATCGAATCGATCGTGTAGAGCATCACACCCGGCACTTCTTCCACTTCCGGCGATACGCTGCGCGGGACCGAGAGGTCGATGAAATATTTGAACGACATTCCACGGAGGCGCACCATCATTTCCTTGGTGAAGAATGGTTCTTCGCGCTGGATGGATGATACGATAATGTCGGCATTTGAAATTTCGGATTCAATATCTGCAAAATCCGCTACTCTGAAACCCAGCTCCGCGCCCAGCGCTTCGGCTTTGCTGCGGGTCCTGTTCACCAGCGTCACTTCCGCATTGGTATTCTGCGAAAGGTTGCGGCACACATCCGTGCCGATCTCGCCCAGGCCTACCACGAGGATTTTGGGATTCGGCATAAGGCCTTCGAGCAACTCGACGGCCGCATAGGAAACGGAAGCAGCGCCATCGCGGAAGAATGTCTCCTGCGCGACGCGTTTGTTTGCAAAAAATATGGTGTGGAGCAGTCGATGCAAAAACGGCCCGGCCATATTCAGGTCGGCCGACCATTGGTATGCGTGCTTGATCTGGTTCGGGATTTGCATATCCCCTACCACCTGCGACTGCAAGCCAGTGGCTACGTGGAACAGGTGCTGCACCGCTGCGTCGCCTTCGGAAAACTGCTCGAAATAAGCTTTGAAACTTTCTACGTCTTCAATACCCTTTTCGATCAGTAAAAGCTTGATAATGTCTTCGTTAAGATCGTTGGAGGAAGAGTAGTATATTTCGGTGCGGTTGCAGGTAGAGACGGCAAGAACGTCGGAGATATCGAAAAAATCTTTCAGACGAAGCATCATGCTCTTTGCTTCCGCCTCATTCAATGCAAGCTGTTCCCTGATAGCAAGAGGAGCATTCCGATGTGATAAACTGACTGATTTGAACTGGTTATACATCACTTTGTCTAATTCGATGCACAAAAATACTTCACAAAAATCATAATATGAATGTGGAACTATGACCGTTCACTTATTTAGAAAGCATTTAAATAAAACAGCCGTAAGTCATACAAATTTCACTCCGCGAAAGGCCTGAAAACATGATCCTCGTCATATTTTGAACTGATCGGCGTGGGTGATGAAAAACGGTCGCAAAGCCACTAAGCTTAAATTATTTGCGTTATTTGTAAACTATAACACTAACATCGGGCAGATTGTGCCCGACCCTGAATGATCAGCGAAACCCCAAAAGAAAAACCACGTTTCAAGCTGCACCCCGTAGCCATCCTGAATAGCCAGCGCCTGCGCCGCTCGTTGATGGATACTTACGATCAGAAAAGCTTTTACAAATACGTGATCGGGATCATCCTGCTCATTCTCAGCATTGGTTCGCTGTTTTATACCGATAAGCTGGTGGAAGAGCTGGAAGAACGTGAAGAAAGAGAGGTACAACTTTACGCGGAAGGCTTGCGCTACGTCGTGAACAGTCCGCTGGACGAGAACTTCAACGTAATTTACCAGGTGATCGAAGATGCCGTGAATTTCTACCAGATCCCGGCCATTTACGTCGATGAAAACAACATTCCGAACCCCAATAAGAACATTAAGTTCCCTGCCAAAATAAGCCGCCAGGAGCGCGAGCGCATTATTCAGGAAAGGCTGGAAGAAATGAAACTCGAACATCCGCCCATTCCGGTGGAACTGGGCAAAGGACGAGCGGGAAAAATCTATTACAGCAACTCGTTTTTGCTCACGCAGCTCCGCTACTATCCGTTTTTACAGCTCTCGGTGATGCTTTTGATCGGCTACCTGGCCTATCTCGCATTCAGTTCCGCGCGGAAGGCGGAGCAGAACCGTGTGTGGGTAGGTCTGGCGAAGGAAACGGCCCACCAGTTGGGCACGCCGCTGTCGTCGCTGATGGCCTGGGTGGAATATTTCCGCAGCGACCCGACGATAGACCCGTCCATTGCCGAAGAAATTGAAAAGGATGTGATCAGGCTGGAAATGATCACGACGCGGTTTTCGAACATCGGGTCTATTCCCACACTTAGGCAGGAGCCTATTGCAGCCATTGTGACCAACTTCATCAACTATCTTGAAAAACGGGTTTCGTCCAAAGTGAAATTCGAGGTCCATAACCAGCTTGCCGACGAACAAACTGCCTTGCTGAACAAGAACCTTTTTGAATGGGTGATCGAGAATATCTGCAAGAATGCGGTGGATGCAATGAGCGGTGTGGGCCAAATCCACGTGACGCTGCAAGCGCCCCCGCGTGCGAAGGAGATCTGGATCGACATTGCCGACACGGGAAAAGGCATGACCAAAGCGCAGGCCAGCAAGATCTTCAATCCCGGTTTCAGTACCAAAAAACGCGGCTGGGGCCTGGGACTAACGCTGGCTAAGCGGATTATCGAAAATTACCACGCGGGCAAGCTGTTTGTCAAAACCTCGGAGGTAGGAAAAGGAACGACATTCAGGATAATCCTGAATGCCGATATTTTGGAAGAATCTTGAAAGATTATGGCAGGAGCGGTACCACGATGGTATCCGTTTCCTCCTGGTTGCTGACGCGGAATGCGCGGTCAATAATCCGGACTTTAAACTTTACCGTCGTAGGAACGGTGCTGCGCGATTTGAGGAAACGTGCGTTAAAGTCCAGCTTACCTTTAATCGGGCCGGCTTTACCATCCAGCTTTAATCTTGGGAAAAATTTAAAAGAATCGCCGCTCATGATTGTTTCGCTCCAAGAGCCGTCTTTTCGCTTGATCATGGTCACCAGTTCGTAATTCGCTTCCAGGTTCCAGTTTGGTGCTTTCTTATATTGCTTGGTAAATCCAACGGTATCCTGCACTTCCGCATTGGTTGCACCGAGGTCGCCATCACCGTCTGTAAAATCAACCGTTATCGTCACGACTTCCGTTTCTCCTTGCGGGGCACCATTCACGGTGTCTATCCGCGTCTCCTGCGAGATGCCGTTATAATCAATCCACGGCGTATCGTCGAAATCGGGGATGTCGACGCAACTCGCCGATGCGACCGCTAACAGGATGAAGAGGGAAACTTTCAGCTTCATATGCGTTCTATTTTTAACTTTGCTTTTTAAGTATCTACGAAAGTAAGAGGATTGGAACTTCAAAACAATAAATCCATTGCCGAAATACGGGCAGGGCTACGGGAACAGATCGTGACCTTCGAACCGGCCGATTTTGAGCCGCTTGCGCTCAGGGTTTTCCGCTTTCAGGCCGAGTACAATCCTATTTACAGGGATTATATCCGGCATTTGGGCATCGACCCGGCGGGCATTACCGCCGTGGCACAAATCCCTTTCCTTCCAATCCAGTTTTTTAAGAATCATCGCGTCGCTACGGGGCATGCTTCCGACGCGTCAGTTGTTTTCCAGAGCAGCGGGACTACCGGCCTTTCTACCAGCCATCATCACCTTTACGACGAACCGCTTTACAAAGCAGTTTCCTATCGCATTTTCCAGCACAATTATGGCGACCTGAACCGCTTTCATATCCTGGCGCTGCTACCGTCATACCTTGAACGAAGCAACTCCTCGCTCGTGTATATGATGCAACATTTTATTGAAGAGAGCGAATCGGAATATTCCGGGTTCTACCTTCATAATACGGGGGAAATGCTGCACCGCCTGCGCCACCTCGCCGACAATCCTGACGGCAAAGGTATTCTGCTGCTGGGCGTTACATTCGCATTGCTGGATCTGGCCGAAAGCAGTTTCGACCTTTCATTTCTTCAAAACATCGAACATCTCACGGTGATGGACACCGGCGGGATGAAAGGCCGCCGCAGGGAAATGCTCAGGGAAGAGGTACACGACGAGCTCACCGCGAGCTTCGGCATACCGGCGATCCACTCGGAATACGGCATGACGGAACTCCTTTCGCAAGGCTACTCGCATGGTAATGGCCTGTTCGTACCAGGATATTCGATGCGCATTCTCCTTCGTGATATTAATGATCCTTTCGCCGTCAGCGACCACAACCTGGGTTCGTCTAAAACCGGCGGCATTAATGTGATAGACCTGGCCAACCTCGACACCTGCTCGTTCATCGAGACGCAGGACCTCGGGCGGTTCGGGGAGAAGCCCGGCACATTTTACGTCATGGGCCGCTTCGATAATTCCGATATCCGCGGCTGCAATTTAATGGTTCTCTGAATCGTTCAACTGACCGGCTGAGTTTAAAACAGTCGGTTACATTTTAATATAAATTTAATCCCTCCGAGTACCCTCTGAAATAGCTCTATACCGCCCAGACGCCTATATAGAATCATTCTAACCAACTAACGAGTCAGAATATTTCCTAAATTAGCAGGCTGTTCAAAATTGCATTTATCAAATGCAGAATTTCACTTTGGATTGTTAACCTATATTAAGTATATCAGATGAAAAGACGTGATGCCCTTGGTCGTGTGGCACTATTAATGGGTGGCACACTCTCCGCGCCCACCATGCTGGCTTTTCTGGAAGGCTGCAAGTCTTCTACGGAAACTGCCTCGGCAATGACCTTTCCGTTCTCCGCTGACCGCAAGACACTTGTTTCGGAAGTGGCCGAAATTATCATTCCAAAAACTGACACTCCCGGTGCGAAAGATGCGAAAGTGGGTGAGTTTATTGAAATGATGCTCAAAGACTGCTATGCGGCGAAAGACCAGGAAAGCTTTAATAAGGGTTTGGCAGAGTTGGAGAAGAAGGATTTTCTGAAAGCAAAACCCGAGGAACAAACCAAGATCCTGAAAGAAATGGAAGCCGACGCCAAAGATGAGCTCGCGAAGGCAAGTGATGAAAAGAAAAAATATACCGAAGCAGGTAAGGAATACACCGACGCCGGTGTGCCGTTCTTCCGCCTGATGAAGGAATTGACGCTTCTGGGCTATTTCACTTCCGAGCCGGGTGCTACCCAGGCGCTGGAATACGTGGCCGTTCCCGGTCGTTACGACGGCTGCATCGACCTGAAACCAGGCCAGAAAAACTGGGCGATGTAATCCCCGAATATTCAAATAAGGGGCCATGAAGGCCTATTTTAAAATTTTTGAAGCAAATTCATCATGAATCTGAACATAAAAGCAACAAAACAAGCCACTTACGACGCGATTGTGGTGGGTTCGGGCATCAGCGGCGGATGGGCCGCTAAGGAACTGACCGAAAAGGGTTTGAAAGTACTTATGCTCGAAAGAGGCCGGGACATCAAACACATTGTCGATTATAAAACCGCCACCCTCGCACCCTGGGAGCTCGAACACCGCGGACGGGTTACCACCGTGGCGAAAGAAGAATATTGGGCAGGCATGCGCACAGGCTACACCGCCAACGAAGAGCACCGTTACCTCTTCGAAAACGATAAAGAAAATCCTTACCTGGAAACCCGCAAGTTCGACTGGATCCGCGCTTACCACGTGGGAGGCCGCTCGCTGCTTTGGGGACGCCAGAGCTACCGACTGAACCCTGTTGACTTCGAAGCGAATGGCAAGGAAGGTATCGGTGTCGACTGGCCTATCCGCTATGCCGACATTGCTCCATGGTACGACTACGTAGAGAAATTCGCGGGTATCAGCGGCGCGAAAGACGGCCTGGACGTACTTCCCGACGGGCATTACCTGCCTCCAATGCAGATGAACTGCGTGGAAAAACACGTAAAAGGCGAGGTAGAAAAAAAATTCGCTGGCCGTCACATCATCATGGGCCGCGCGGCGCACCTTACGCAGCCGCAGGCATTCCACACCGAGCTCGGTCGCGCAGCGTGCCAGTTCCGTAACATGTGTATGCGCGGATGCCCATATGGAGGCTATTTCAGTACTCAGGCGGCTACATTGCCTGCGGCACAGAAAACCGGCAACCTTACACTCGTTACCGATTCAATTGTTTCTGAAGTAATATTCGATGATAAATTAAACAAAGCGACCGGTGTCCGCGTGATCAACCAGAATACCCTTGAAACGAAGGAGTATTTTGCCAAAATCATTTTTATGAATGCGTCGGCGATTGCTTCTGCATCGATCCTGATGAACTCGAAATCGAAACGCTTCCCTAATGGATTGGGTAACGATAGCGACCAACTGGGACGTAACATTATGGACCACCACCTGGCAGTAGGTGCAAGAGGCGATGTTGATGGTTTCGAAGACAAGTACTACTTCGGACGCCGTGCTAACGGTATCTACATTCCGCGTTACCGCAACTGGGGCAATGACAAACGCGACTACGTGCGCGGATTCGGTTACCAGGGTGGTGCGAGCCGCGAAAGCTGGGGCCGTGGCGTAGGGACCGACGGTTTCGGTGCCGACTTCAAAAAAGAAATCTCGCAACCAGGCGGATGGACGATGAATATCGGTGGTTTCGGTGAAATGATCCCTGACGAGAAAAACCGCTTCACCCTGCACGCTACCGAGAAAGACAAATGGGGCTTGCCTGTTGTCGTATTCGATGCCGCTTATGGTGAAAACGAGAAGAAAATGCGCCAGGATATGATGAACGACGCTGCCGAAATGCTCGAAGCGGCCGGTCTGAAAAACGTGACGCCTTACAACGACGAATCGAAACACCCGGGTATCGGTATCCACGAAATGGGTACGGCACGTATGGGTAACGATCCTAAAACGTCCGTTCTGAACAAGCACAACCAGATTTGGGGTGCAGAAAACGTATATGTTACCGATGGAGCCTTCATGACCTCGGCATCCTGCGTGAACCCGTCGCTGACCTACATGGCGATGACCGCGCGTGCAGCCGACCATGCCGTGAAGGAGCTTAAAAAGATGAATGTATAACGGATCCTGATCCGCATTACCATAAAAACCTCGCAGGTAAATCCTGTGAGGTTTTTTCTTTTGGGATGTAACCGTTCCCTAAACCACCTTATTTTGAAAGAAACCACTACCCTGCCGCCTCAACGTGTTTCGTCTGTCGACGCCTACCGTGGATTTGTCATGTTCCTGATGATGGCCGAAGTGCTGCGGCTCAGCAGAGTGGCCGAAGCATTTCCCGAGAGCGCATTCTGGGCGTTTCTGGATTTTCACCAAAGTCATGTTCCGTGGATAGGGTGCTCGCTGCACGACCTGATTCAACCTTCATTTTCATTCCTCGTCGGGGTGGCGCTGCCCTATTCGATGGCTAGCCGCGCGAGCCGCAACGAATCGGTTTCGGTGATGTGGATGCACACGATCCGGCGCTCTCTGATTTTGATATTCCTTGGCATTTTTCTGCGTTCGATGCATTCGGAGCAGACGAATTTTACATTTGAAGATACATTGACACAAATAGGACTCGGTTACCCGATCCTGTTTGCATTGGGATTTGCATCCGAAAAGATTCAATGGGGTGCATTAGCGGTTATTTTGATAGGGTATGCAGCCATTTTTGCCGCATATCCGCTTCCCGGCCCTGGTTTCGACTGGTCGCAAACCGGTACCACGGCCGATTGGGAGCATAATCTCAAAGGTTTCGCCGCACATTGGAACAAAAATACCAATGCCGCCTGGGCATTCGACCGGTGGTTCCTGAATCTCTTCCCGCGCGAGAAGCCTTTCGAATACAATGGGGGCGGTTACAGCACATTGAGTTTTATACCAACATTAGGAACCATGCTACTGGGCCTGATCGCCGGCAAATGGCTGAAATCTGCGACATCGTCATCACTGTTGTTGAAGCGATTTCTGATCGCAGCGGCGGTGCTGCTGGTACTTGCGTTGGCATTCCATTTCACCGGCCTCAATCCGATCGTGAAACGCATCTGGACGCCTGCGTGGACACTTTTCAGCGGCGGCTGCGCATTTCTGCTACTTTCCGCATTCTATTTTGTGGTGGATGTGAAAGGTTTAAAACCCTGGTTCTTCCCGCTGATCGTGATCGGTACCAATTCGATTGCAGCCTATGTGATCGCCGATGGATTCGGCAGTTTCATCCGCGGGTCGTTCAAAATCCATTTGGGACAGCATTATGATTCCATTTTTGGGGATGGCTACGCCTCGCTCGTGAGCGGCGCGTTGATCCTGCTCACCGAATGGCTTATCCTGCGGTGGATGTACAAAAAGAAGATTTTTATCAAGATCTGAGTGGCGCCCCTATCTTTGAGGTTATTCTCAACTATTTTTTCAAAATGCTGAAATTACAAGCCGTACACCATATCGCGATCATTTGCTCCGACTATCCGAAGTCGAAACAGTTTTATACCGAAATTTTGGGATTCCATATTGATCGGGAAGTTTTCCGCGAAGCGCGCGATTCCTACAAGCTCGATCTTTCACTGAACGGCCAGTATATTATCGAGTTGTTTTCTTTCCCCTCGCCACCCGCACGCGTATCGCGCCCGGAAGCTTGCGGACTCAGACACATTGCATTCCAGGTAACTGATGTAGAAGAAGCAATCGCTGATTTGAATGCAAAAGGTATTTTCCCCGAACCTGTCCGGATCGATGAATTTACAGGCAAGAAATTCACTTTCTTTGCCGATCCCGACGACCTACCAATTGAATTATACGAAATTTAATGAATACGATCAGGCCGCTGCCGTAAGCCCATAGCTGCGCTGGCTGCCTGATTCCAACTTGCACAACATTTCGTAGAACTCCGAAGTGCGGGTAAGATGCTCGTCCATCAGGCGTTGTGCCTCGGGCTCCCTGTCGAGATAATGCCGGAGCGATTTGTAGAGTTGAAGCGTGGCCGCTTCTATTTTTTTCAGGCAAGAAGCCACCTCCTCCTTGCCGTTTGCGGCTTCGAGCAGTTGCAAGGAGGAATGCGACGTGATCTGATTTTGATCCGCCAGCTCCTTATCGTTGAGAAAACATTTGAAATAATCGTACACAGCACGGATTTCCTTCTGAAAAAGTACGGCGCTCACATGTCCCTGACTCAGTACGCGCCTGAATGGCCCCATACCGTCCTTCTTCAATGCTTCCAGATACAGAACCTCCCGTTTCTTCTGCTCATTCCATAACTGCCTGATCATCTGAATGAACTCATTTCCCTTGCTCTCTTCCATATGCTGTAAAGGTTAAAGCGTTGTAGAATAAGTTCCTAAAAAATTGTACCCGAATTGACTGTGAAATACTTATTTAACGGTATTTAAATAGTAATTCCTTTTTAAGTCATAAAAACCAATTGATTAACTTTTTTCAAAAAATCGGGCACAAATTTCAGAGGGTTTTGTGGGAAAATTTTGCCATAACTGTGCGCGGCGAGATGGGGAAATGTGGACGCTGCAAACCACATACCCGCCCGCATTTTTTTGTCCTGACGAGAAAGCGGCTAACTTTGCTGGCTTTACAATATTTGAGCGCTGTCGCGGTTTTTATTGAGCAACTGCGAAAGCCTAATACAATTTCTGAATATGTCCAAAATACAATTCCATATTGGTCTCATTACGATTTCACTTGTCAGCGCGTGTAAAACCGCGGCCCCGCCGAAGCAAACGGTAGCCGAAACGCAGCCGTTGCTCGAAATCGGAAAGGAGCAATTCTCCATTGACGATTACCAGGATTCTTACAATAAAAACAAGTTCGCATCCGACTCAACCCGGGCGTTGACCCCGGAAGAATATCTACCACTTTATACCGATCTGAAAATCAAAGTACTGCAAGCCAAATCGGAAGGAAAAGATACTACGCTCGATTACCGGGAAGAAATTGCTTCCTACCGCGATCAGCTGGCCAAAAATAACCTGGTAGACAAAGAACTGGTCGAAAAACTGACCAACGAAGCTTATAACCGCCTGAAACAGGAAGTACGGGCATCACACATCCTGGTAGGCGTATCCGAAGACGCCTCTCCCGCGGACACGCTCGAAGCCTACCGCGCGGCGATCGCGCTACGCGGACGACTGGAAGAAGGTACCGACTTCGCCGACATGGCCGCGCGCTTTTCCAAAGATCCGGCAGCCAGAACTACCAAAGGCGACCTGGGCTATTTTACGGCTTTTCAGACGCTCTATCCGATTGAGACGGCAGCTTACACATTGCCGGTCGGCAAAATATCACAACCTGTACGCACGAAAGGTGGTTACCATTTGATTAAGGTCAGCGACCGCCGGAACAATCGCGGGATGGTAAGGGTAGCGCATATTATGATCAAGGTCGACACGGCGGGCACAGCGGCCCAGAAAGAATCAGCCAAAGTTCGGATCGACGAGGCTTATGCGCAATTGCAGAATGGTGCCGAATGGAATATGATCGTCGACAAGTATTCCGACGACCGCGAGTCCAGAAAGAACGGCGGGTTACTTCCGATGTTTGGCACGGGTCAGATGGTTCCCGAAATCGAGGAGGCTGCATTTGCATTGACCCGCGTGCAATCCTATTCCAAACCCGTGCTGACGATGTACGGCTGGCACATTATCCGCCTGGTCGAAAAACGCCCGATCGAAACATTGGCTAATATGGCGCCGTCGCTCCGCAAAAAAGTGGTTACCGATTCGCGTGGCAAGATAATCGAGCAGGCTAATGCAAAGCGGCTGCGCGAGAAATATGCCGTACAGGAAGCCGCCGATCAGTGGCAACAGGTCGCGGCATTGGCCGATAGTACTTTAAGAACGGGCAAATGGGATTACCAGCGTGCCGTGTCTGCTGATTGGTCGAATATTACCCTGTTCCGGATCGAGCAGCAGCCTTACGATGCATTGTCGTTCCTGAACTACGTGAAACGCAAGCAAACGCCTCGTCCGAAAGACGCATCGCCGGCCATCGTTTTCCGGCGCTTTTATAACGATTACCTTACCGAATCGCTCGTAGAATATGAAAAAGCGCATTTGGAAGAGACCAATCCCGAGTTCCGCAGCCTCATGAGCGAGATCCGGGAGGGCGTACTGCTTTCGCAAATCATGGAAGAGCAGGTCTGGCAGCGCTCACTGTCCGATTCCACCGGGCAGCGCGGCTTTTACGAAAGAAATAAGGAGCGTTACAACTACCCCGAACGCGCATTTGCAACCATTGTGGTGGCAAAGGACACGCAAACTTTGAACAGCGTGAAAAAAACTTTAGCTACCAGCCCTTACAAGCTCGAAAGAAAATCGAAAGAGCTGCTGTTTCCGGTAAACTCCGCGGAAATAGGCAACCAGCAGCTGGAAGCGCTGAATGACCTATATATTATCATGGAAAAGAATGCGGATTATGTCGTCGAAATCGCCGGGTACCGCTCTGCCGACGAGCCGGAAACCATTTCTTCGACCCGTGCCCGCAATGTTGCGAAATATTTAAATGCACGAAACATCCCGATTCTGCGTATCATAGAAAAAGACTATGGTTCTTTCCGGCAATCGGCCGAACCGGAGCGCAACCGCAGGGTCGCATTTCAGTTTTACAGCCAGTCGAAAAACGATGTGGAGAAGGTTTACAATGCCGATGCACCCGGCGCGGTGACGATCCGGGAAGGCTATTTCCCGAAAACCGATCCGTTGGTGGCCGGTTTCAAATGGCAGGCAGGCGAGCAGACGGTCAATAGCAACGGAAGTTTTGTGTGGGTCCATGTTGCGAAAATCGATCCGCCTCGTCCGAAAACCTTCCCGGAAGCACGCGGAACGGTGATCAACGATTACCAGAAAGAGCTCGAAAAGCAATGGCTGGCGAAGTTGCAGGAGAAATATCCGGTCAAAGTCAATGCACAGGAATTAGAAAAAATTAAGCGTTAGCCGTATTTTAGCATTTATAAATCGAATCTGTTTCATTTTTAGGAGTTTAATTTAATAAAACCCGCAATAATCCAAATCAGCATACAAGGAAAATATGAAAGTAAATAAATGGATCGGGGCTCATTTGATAGCCGCTTTCATGCTGCTGATCAGCGTGATAAGCTACGGACAAGGTCAGCAGGGAGTGAGCCTGGACAAGATCATCGCCAGGGTCGATAATCATTACATCCTGAATTCGGAGCTGGAAGACATGTACAACCAGTACAAGGCCGAAGGACGGCAGGCGCCGGAAAAATGCCAGTTGCTGGAATCCCTGATCATCAACAAAATGCTGCTTGCCAAAGCGGAAATCGACTCTGTAACGGTGGAAGACAAGCAGGTGGACGGCGAGCTGAATGCGAAGATGAATTATATGATCCAGCGCTTCGGTTCGGAGAAAAACATTGTGGAAGCCTACGGCAAAAGCATTGAAAACCTCAAAAACGAGCTTCGCCAGCAAGTGAAGGATCAGAAAATCGTCGAAAAAATGCAGCAGACGATTTCCGGCAATGTAAAAATCACGCCCGCCGAGGTACGCAAATTCTTCAACTCCATCCCGAAAGACAGTTTGCCTTACATTCCTTCCGAAGTGGAAGTTGGCCATATTGTGAAGAAAGGTACAGTAACCCGCGAGCAGAAGGAAAAACTGCGGCAACAGCTGCTCGACCTGAAAGCCCGGGCTGAAAAAGGCGAAGACTTTGCGATGCTCGCGCAGATTTATTCGGAGGATTTGGGTTCTGCCAAAGTCGGCGGTGACCTCGGCTTTGCGAAACGCGGCGCGATGGTACCTGAATTCGAAGGTGCCGCACTCGGCCTCAAACCAGGCGAAATGTCGGGCGTGATCGAGTCACAATTCGGGTTTCACCTGATTAAGCTCCTCGAAACAAGAGGTGCGGAATACCACGCCAGACACATTTTGCTCCGTCCTGACTACAACAAGGGCACAGACATGACCGCGGCTAACCGTGCACTCGACAGCCTCCGCGTGTTGATTAAAACCGATACATTGAAATTCGCGAAAGCGGCATTGGATAACTCTGACGACAAGGAAACTTCCGAATCCGGAGGCCTTATCCAGGACAGAAGCACAGGACAATCGAAACTGACGCTCGACGCTTCCATGGACCCTGCATTGTATTTCGCGATCGATACCATGAAAGTCGGCGATCTGAGCATGCCGGTTTCGTACCGTTTGGAAGATGGAAGCAGCGCAATGCGGATCCTTTGGTACAAAAGCAAATCCGAACCGCATACCGCCAACCTTCACGACGACTACGAGAAAATGGCGCAGATCGTACTCAGCAACAAGCGGAACAACGCGCTGGAAGAGTGGTTTAAAAAGGCGCAAGGCGACGTCTACATCAGCATCGAACCCGAATACAGAAATTGTAAAGTTCTCGGGCTGGCCGCCAATGCCGACGATTTATAGCGGTAAAAAGGCGGTAATCATTGCTTTTAACGAGTGAAAATCTAACCAAACATAACGTGAAGTATTCATCGGACGTAGAAGCTGCCGAAGCTATGAAAGTAGCTTATGATAAAATCCGGAGTGAAATCGGGAATGTGATTATCGGACAGGATGAGGTTGTTAAAAGGTTGCTCACCGCCATTTTTTGCCAGGGGCACTGCCTGCTGGTAGGCGTTCCGGGGCTCGCTAAAACGCTCCTGATCCAGACCATCGCTTCTTCGCTTGACCTGAACTTCAACCGGATCCAGTTTACGCCCGACTTGATGCCTTCCGATATTCTCGGCTCGGAAACGCTCGATCAGAACCGGAATTTTAAATTCATCAAAGGCCCGATCTTCGCGAACATTATCCTTGCCGATGAGATCAACCGGACGCCGCCCAAGACGCAATCTGCGTTGCTGGAAGCGATGCAGGAATATTCGGTAACCATTGCCGGTGCCAAACACCCGCTCGACAGGCCGTTTTTCGTACTCGCTACACAAAACCCCATCGAACAGGAAGGTACCTATCCCCTGCCCGAAGCGCAGCTCGACCGTTTCATGTTCATGATTCAGCTCGATTACCCTTCGTACGCGGAGGAGGTCAATATTGTTAAAAGCACAACCACCGACACCCGCTACGAGGTGAAGAAAGTGATCAGCGCCGAAGAAATCACGGATTTCCAGCACCTCGTGCGCCGCGTGCCTGTGACCGACCATGTGATCGAATATGCCGTGAAACTGGTGCATAAAACACGTCCGAAAGGCAGTTTGGCCATTAAAGATACTAACGACTACCTCGAATGGGGTGCCGGCCCGCGGGCATCGCAGTCGCTCATTCTGGCGGCGAAATGTAATGCATTGCTTTCGGGCAAATATTCGCCGGATATCGAGGATGTACAAGCGGTTGCATTGCCGGTGTTGCGCCATCGCATTATCCGCAATTTCAAGGCCGAAGCCGAAGGCATTTCAGTGGACGACATTATCGGACGCCTGCTTTAAAACCCGGTTTCCTGACCAGTAGAATTCGCTATTTCAACATTATAAGTTTGTGTCGTCCCGAATGGCACAAACTTTTGTTTTTTTAGGCAAATCAATCCACATCATCGCAATGACGACCATTCAAGGTAAAAATTTCATAGGATACGCACTTTCATCGGAAGGCGAAAAGCAGTTCAAAGCATATTCACCGGCGACAGATAGCTACCTCGCAGAGACTTTCCATTGCGCCACCACGGAAGAAGTAAACAAAACAATGGCCCTGGCCGAAAAAGCATTCGATAGCTATGCTCAGGTACCCTGCGCCGAACGCGCCGCTTTCCTCATTGCCATTACGGAAGAAATACTCGCATTGGGCGACCAGCTCCTTGAACGGGCAAACCAGGAAACGGGACTTCCGATCGCCCGCCTGCAAGGCGAACGCGCCCGGACGATCAACCAGCTGACCCAGTTCGCCGAACTCCTGCGCGAAGGCTCCTGGGTGGAAGCTTCCATCGATACCGCCCTACCCGACCGAACGCCGGTACCCAAGCCCGATATCCGCAAGATGCTCGTACCGATCGGGCCGGTGATCGTATTCGGTTCGAGCAACTTTCCGTTCGCTTATTCCGTGGCCGGTGTAGACTCCGCACCGGCATTGGCAGCCGGTAACCCTGTGATCGTGAAAGCACATCCCGCGCACCCGGGCGTGAGCGACCTCACCGCACAGGCGGTCATACGCGCGGCCGAGCGCACGGGTATGCCCGAGGGGACGTTTTCGATGCTGTACGATGACGGATTTGAAGTCGGGACGGCATTGGTGAAACATCCCGCTACAAAGGCGGTCGGATTTACCGGGTCCTATAAAGGAGGGATGGCACTTTTCAAACTGGCGCAGGAGCGTGAGGAACCGATTCCGGTCTTTGCCGAAATGGGCAGCGTGAACCCGATCGTGGTCCTGCCTCAATATTTGAAAAACAATGCCGGGCAGCTGGGCAAAACGCTCGCCGGCTCGGTCAGCCTCGGAGCGGGACAATTTTGTACGAATCCTGGTCTGGTGTTTATCACAAAAAACGAAGGACTGGAAGTGTTTCAAAATGCATACAAGGCCGAAATTTTGAACACCCCTTCCGCCACTATGCTGACGGCGGGTATTTGCAAAAATTATAACAAGTTGCGTGCGGAGGCTTTGGAACAGCCGGAGGTTTCGGCGTTGGCCATTTCGGAAATTCATTCAGAAGGTCAGAACCAGGCGGAAGCATCTATCGCAGTAGTTTCGGGCAAAAATTTCATTGCCAATCCCAAACTGCACGAGGAGATTTTCGGCCCGTTCTCGCTACTCATTGTTTGCGAGGATACCGACGAGTTGAGTGAAGCCGTTGCGCATCTGAAAGGTCAGCTTACCGCCACATTGTTCGCAGAAGAGTCGGAAGTTGCACATTACCCGAAAATCGTGCGGCAACTGGCCAAAATATCCGGCCGGTTTATCCTGAACGGCGTGCCTACCGGCGTGGAAGTATGCCCGTCCATTCACCACGGCGGGCCGTTCCCGGCCACCGCGGATTCCAAATTCACATCCGTAGGAAGGCATTCGATCCTGCGATTTGTGCGGCCGCAATCATTCCAGAACTGGCCGGACGCACTTTTGCCCAATGAATTGAAAAACGGTAACCCGCTGGGTATTTTCAGACTGGTCAACAACGTCCAGTCCAGGGATACGATTAAGTAAAAAGCGACTCAGGGTAACCGACTTCCACCAGAAACAAACCTTCCGCCGGGGCCTGCGCTCCGGCATTTTTTCTGTTGCGGGAAAGGATAATCTGCTCAAAATCCTCCACCGTGGTTTTGCGACGCCCCACTTCCAGCATGGTACCCACCAAAGCGCGCACCATACCTCTCAGAAAGCGGTTTGCCTTTACATGAAACACCAGCATTTCACCCGTTTCCACCCACCGCGATTCGGTAATGGCGCATCGGAAGTTGTTGACATTCGTGTGGATTTTGCTGAAACTTTCAAAATCATTGTGGACGAGCAGTAACGCGGCCGCTTCGTTCATGCGGGCAACATCCAGGTTTCGGCGCATTTGCGTCGCCAAATCCGTTAGAAACGGGTTCTTTTGGTAAGTAATGCGGTATTCGTACTTCCGGTGTGTTGCCGCAAATCTGGAATGCACATCGTCGCCAACCGGGATAATACGTTGAATGGCAATGTCTTTCGGAATCAATGCATTCAGTTTATAAACCAACAAATCGGCATCGGCAACCGCCTCCGGCAAATCAAAATGGGCGAATTGCTGTTCTGCATGTACACCGGCATCGGTGCGGCTACTGCCGGTCATTTCGACGGGCATTCTCAGGACTTTGGCAAAGGCTTCTTCCAGCACCTGCTGGACCCCCAATGCATTGTTCTGTTTCTGCCAGCCATTGTAAGCCGTGCCCCGATAACTGAATTCTAGGAAATAGCGCATTCCGCAAAATTAAGCCAAACCTCCGGATTTACGATTTCGGCGGACCGATTGCGGAATTTGCTGGAAGAAGGTTAACTTTGAAAATTGGAAAATTTCATTTTAGTATGATTACGGAAGAGAAAAAAGAAGAGAAAAGCCTGAATTTTATCGAGGAGATTATTGATGCTGACCTGCAATCAGGAAAATATACCCGAATTATTACACGCTTTCCACCCGAACCCAATGGCTACCTGCACATTGGGCATGCTACGAGCATTTGCCTGAATTTCGGGCTGAGCAAGAAGTTTCCGGGTTATACCAATCTGCGATTTGACGATACCAATCCGGTGACCGAAGACACCGAATACGTTGAAAATATCAAGAATGACATCCGCTGGCTGGGTTTCGAATGGGAGAACGAGAACTACGCTTCCGATTATTTCGAGACCCTTTACGGCTACGCGATCAAACTGATCAATGAAGGCCTGGCGTATGTCGACGATTCTACTTCCGAGGAAATCGCGACGCTGAAAGGTACGCCTACCGAGCCCGGCAAAGACAGTCCCTACCGCAACCGAAGCGTGGAAGAGAATCTTGCACTTTTCGAACAAATGAAAAACGGGGAATTCCCCGACGGCAGCAGGACGCTCCGTGCGAAAATCGATATGGCGCACATCAATATGCTCATGCGCGACCCGATCTTGTACCGCATCAAGCACGCACATCACCACCGTACGGGCAACAAATGGTGCATTTACCCGATGTACGACTTCGCACACGGGCAAAGCGACGCCATCGAGACCGTTACGCACTCGATCTGTACGCTGGAATTTGCTCCGCACCGCGAGCTTTACGACTGGCTGATCGAAAAATTAGGCATTTATACATCACATCAATATGAATTTGCCCGTCGTAACCTCAATTACACCGTTACGAGTAAGCGCAAACTGCTGCAACTGGTGCAGGAAGGCCACGTAAGCGGCTGGGACGATCCACGTATGCCCACAATCAGCGGAATGCGCCGCAGAGGTTACACCGCATTCGCCATCCGCGATTTCTGCGACCGGATCGGCGTTGCGAAACGTGAAAATATGGTGGACATGGGCTTGCTGGAATTCTGCGTTCGGGAGGATCTGAACAAACAGGCATTGCGCCGGATGGTCGTGCTCGATCCGCTGAAAGTGGTAATCACCAACTTCCCGGATGGCGTTACTGAAATGTGCCACAGTGAAAACAACCCTGAGGACATTTCGACCGGCAACCGCGAAATTCCTTTCAGCCGTGAGATTTTCATTGAAAAAGAGGATTTCATGGAAGTACCTTCGAAGAAATATTTCCGCCTCGCGCCGGGTAAAATGGTGCGTTTGAAAGGAGCTTACATTATCCAGTGCGATGATTTTGTGAAGGATGAAAACGGAGAAATCACAGAAGTCCGTTGTACTTATATTGAAAACAGCAAAAGCGGGCAAGACACGACCGGCATTAATGTAAAAGGTACATTGCACTGGGTTTCGGCCGCACATGCTGCTGAAATCGAAGTACGTCTGTATGACCGCCTGTTCTCTGTCGAAGATCCATCGTCCGAAGACGGTGATTTCAAGGACTACCTAAACCCGGACTCGCTGCACGTCATCACCGGCTACGCGGAGCCTGCATTGCTCGAAGCGCAGGAAGGCGAATCGTTCCAGTTCCTGAGAAAAGGCTACTTCGCCAAAGACCCGGATAGCACTGCCGAGAAGCTAATTTTCAACAGAACCTCGACCTTGCGCGATAACTGGGCAAAGGCCGGCAACTAATTCTTTTCTTTTCCCGTCGACTTAAGTCGACGGTGATTGATTGATTGATTGATTGATTGATTGATTGATTATTCTTTTCTTTTTTGAAATCCATTTAATTAGATTGTTTACAAATAAACTTGCTTGACAAAAAGTTTGAATCTATCTTTGTGTAACAATTTCCACGATTCAAATTCCTTGCTGTCAGTGAATACCCAGAATGAATTGTTCAGTACCGCGAAAGGTTATAGCGTACAGTGTGATTTAACTTCCCGTATCATCCTTCACTTTGGCGATATCAAAGCTCCATTTAAAATCCTGGATTTTTTGAACTTCCGCCGGTTTATCAACAGCATCGATATCCACAGTAAAATTTTCGACTTGTCGGACGAGTCTGACTATGAGTTTGTTGAGGCTCCCCAACTCAACATCGGCCACAAAATGACGCTCTGCGAAGTGATCCAGTTGCGCGAGTTGGTGAACGGTACACACTTCGCGATCGAGCTCAACTCTATGCTCCATCAGGTACTCTATTCGGAACAAGAATTAGTCTAAATTACTCATTCAGACTATATTAGACCGTTTCCAAATTTCTAAAACGATTTGGAATCATGAACTTTCGCATGATATTTGCACTTGTTAAGACACGAATAAACAGGCAAAATCATGAAAGACTTACTAAGAGCACGTACTTCCCTCAAAGAGGAAATAGAGATACTTTTGAACAACCAGGTAAAGATGGAAGCAGAGGCTTCTGCCAAATACCTCGCCATGGCTTCGTGGTGTGACCGCAACGGTTTCAAGCATAGCGCCAAGTATTTCCTCCACCAATCCGAAGAAGAACGCGGCCATATGCTGAAAATCTTCAACTACCTGATGACAGTAGGCGGAACGGCGATCTCTCCTGAAATTTCAGGTGTGAAACAGGAATACCCTACTTTCAAAAGCGTATTTGAAACAGCACTTCAAAGTGAAATCGCGGTAACGCAATCGATCAACCGCATTGTAACTGCTGCACGCAAGGAAGAAGATTACGCCACGGAGAACTTCCTGCAATGGTTCGTGAGCGAGCAGATCGAAGAAGAAGACAATGCACGCCGCGCAATCGAGCTTTTCGATGTAATAGGCGAAGATGGAACAGGTTTGTATGTGATCGACAAAGCGATCGGCAAAATCGGTTCCGACGAATAATATTAAGTTCTTATATTACAAAAATAGCTGCCCGGAAGAGCAGCTATTTTTGTTTTAAACCCTGGTGAAATACTTTCGTTCCCATACTTTGTACCAATTCCTGTTGGCCGGATACTTGCGGTGCGCGGCGAAGCGGTTTACCATTACGGCTACAAAAAGTAATATGAGTACGCCGCTCAGCACGGGGCTCAGCACGTACATATAACCCAGCGCTTTGATCTTTTCAGAACCGATATTGGCGATCAACGCCGTAGCGCCGCCGGGAGGGTGCAAAGTTTTGGTTACCTGCATCATTACAATGGATACCGAAACTGCGAATGCCGAGGAAAGCCAGATTTGGTCGGGAATAATCTTGTGGACTGTCACGCCCACGAGCGCGCATATCACGTGCCCGCCTATGAGGTTGCGCGGCTGCGCGAGCGGGCTGTTTACGATCCCGTAAATGAGTACCGAGGAAGCACCAAAGGAGCCGATCAAAAATAGGGAGTCGGAATCGGTGAATTGCTTGTCGTTGAGCAGGCCAATGAGGCCGATGCCGAGGAATGAACCGAGAAAAGTCCAGAAATGGTCTTTAAAATCTATCAGTGTCTCTTTGTAAACTACGTAACGGACCAATCTTGCGTTACGTCTGATCTTTTTTCTCAAAATATGGAAACTTTTGGTGGAAGTAGATTGGAAATAGAACTATAACGGGATCGTGATGGTTCGTAAATTACTGGGGAACTCCAAATTTTCTCCGGTTCTCTTCTCCTAATCCCTTTCAAATATACAAAAAACGGCCCAGGCCGAAGCCATAAGTACCCTTAGGCAGTCATTAAATTTTGGTACGCCTTTTGTTGGGTTGCGAAATTTAAAATGGTAGTATTGCAATAGCACACCGTGACTTGATTCCATGAATTACCTCGACGAGTTCAAAAAGTTTATTTCCAGCCATTACCTGTCGACCGGTGTACGTCTAACCCTCGGGACGATCATCCCTAGCCTTATTTTCAACCATTACGGCATATTGAGCGAATGGATCGCCTTCCCGCTCGGCACGCTGCTGATCGGCGGTACCGACAACCCCGGGCCTTACCACAGGCGTCGCAATGCATTGCTCGTCGCCATTGTAACCTGCTTCATCGTCGCGTGTGTGACGGGATACCTGCGCCATTTTCCCCTCATTATCTTTCTTGAAATTATCGTATTCGGGATGTTTTTCTCACTGGTCGGCGTATATGGCAACAGGGTGAATAGCATCGGGCTCATTTCGCTACTTGTTTTTGTATTTAATATTGATGACCACCTCAGCGGCGATATGGTGTTCCGTACGGCCGCGATATTCTCCGCAGGCGGCATCTGGTACTTTATATTATTTATGGTTTTACAAAAACTGCTTCCCTACAAGCTCATCCAGCAGCTTTTAGGTGAAAATTTTGTGGAACTGGGTAAGCTGCTTTCCATTAAAGCCGACTACTATTTCGCTAATCCGGATTACGACGAGCTTTTCAACCGGATGGTGCACCAGCAGGTAATCCTTCGCGAAAACCACGAAAACCTGCGCGAAATCCTCTTCAAAACACGGGAGATCGTCACTGAATCAACGACGAAAAGCCGGATACTGATGCTGATGTTCCTCGACAGTATCGACCTGTTCGAGCGTATCCTCAATTCGCAGCAAAACTACTCCAACCTCCACCGCGCATTCGACCATACCAAGGTGCTGCGGCTGTTTGGAACTTACATTACCTGGCTGGCTGCCGAAATACAGCAAATAGGGCTCGCGGTGCAGAGCGGTTATGCATCGCACCCGCGCCACGACCTCGACGAGGCGTTCAACAAGTGCCAGCGCGCGTTCGAGCGGATGCGTGAGCACAAGATGAACCATGACAATATGGAGGATTTCATCATGCTCCGGCAAATACTCAACAGTTTGCAGGATGTTACCGAGCGCGTTAAAAAGCTGCACAGGGCCACGAAATACGAAGCGGATGTAAGCAAGGATTACAAACTGACCGTCGAAGCGGAAGATTTTACGCCGAAGCAGGATTACCATCCGCGCATTCTCCTCGATAATCTTTCGTTAAAATCGAGCCACTTCCGGCATGCGGTACGGGTAACGCTGGGCCTGCTGGCGGGTTATATTGCTTCGCTTTTTTTCGCTGTGGGACATGGTTACTGGATATTGCTGACGATCGCCGTAATCCTGAAACCTGCATTCAGCATTACCAAGCAACGGAATATTCATCGAATCGGCGGTACCATTCTGGGGGTCGTGATTGGATTTCTGCTGCTGTACCTCATCGAGGAAAGTACGCCGCTGTTTATCCTGATGATGGTTTCAATGATCCTGGCATACAGCTTCCTGAAAATCAACTATTTCGTCGCATCCACCAGCATTACACTGTATGTGATCCTCTCGTTCCATTTCCTGAATCCGCAGCATGTGACCAATGTTTTGCAGGACCGGGTGGTTGATACGGTGATCGGGTCGGTGATCGCTTATATCATTTCTTCGTACGTATTGCCCGTGTGGGAGCATTCGCAGATCAAGCAATATATGAAAGAGGCCCTGGATGCGAACCGGAAGTATTTTGATATTGTAGCCGCGAAATTCACCGGAAAAGAACTGGATATCAACGAATTGAAATTACTGAGAAAGAATGCCATCATCGCGATGGCCAACCTGTCGGACAACTTCCAGAAAATGCTTTCCGAGCCTAAACGCCAGCAGATGAATATGGAGGAATACCACCAGTTTGTCGCAACGAGCCATATGCTGACGTCGTACATCGCGTCGCTTTCCACCTACGCGCAGACTTTGGAATACCTCGAATTTTCAGTCGAATTTGAAATGATGATCCGGCAGATCGACCGGCAGTTGCAGGCCGCTACCGACATTATCGACGGAAAAACAGGTAATAGCCTGGAAATAGTGCGCGAATCGTTGCCGCAAAACCAGCGTCTGGTCGAACTGCTGGCGAACCGCAAAAAGGAAATCAAAGAGTTGGGTATCGAGAAGGCCGATCAATCTCCCGTACGCAAAATGCTTTCGGATTTGAAAACCATCAACGGGCTATTCGAACTGATCAGTACCATTTCCATCGACGAAATCAAAATCCTGCAAAAGATTAAAACCGCGAAAGCAGCTTAAAATGACCTCATTATCAGGAACCGAAAGAAAAAATATAGCAGCCGGGCTCGCCGTCTCGATTGTCCTCAAAAAAGACCAGCGGAGCGGCAAACTCACGCAAGGCATTGTAAAAGACATTCTCACCAAGGCACCCGTGCACACGCACGGCATTAAGGTGCGCCTGGAATCCGGTGAAATCGGTCGGGTAAAGGTTATTGAATCCGAAGATTAGCCCTGGCTTTTTCCAGTATCTCGTGAATGGTTTCGAGTGGAAGATCTTCGGCCGGATTGATCAGCAATATCTTCATTCTCGAACGTTTCTCGGCGAGTAGCAGGGGGTGGTCCAGCAGATAACCATCCACAATGCCGAGGTACGGCGTGCCTGCCTTCTTTTCTGTCCACAAATAGCAAAGCCTTTTGGGTCCCAGTTTGTAAAAAGGCATTTTGTATTGCCAGTCTTCGCGTATTTGTGGATCAAAAGAAAGTATCAAATGCCGCAATGCAACCAGGCAGCTCCTGGCAGGCTCCGGCTTTTCCATGAAATAGCGGTCGATATCGCGCAATGTCCGTCTGCTTTGGGTGAATCGTTATCTTTGCCCTCAATTTATCCGATTTATGTCAAATCCCCGCATTAACCTGATTATCGGGATCGTCAGTATCAGCATTTTCCCGGTACTCGTGAAATGGGCCCCGGTCTCGGGCGTCACTTCCGCGTTTTACAGGATGCTTTTAGGGCTGCTTTTTCTGCTGCCTTATGTGCTATTCCGCAGGAAATTCACATTACCTACCGGTGCGCTCTGGCTTCCTATCGTACTCTGCGGGATCATTTTTGCAAGTGACATTGCCGTCTGGAACCTCTCCATACATTATTCCAACGCCACACAGGCTACCCTGCTGACCAACCTCTCGCCCGTGTGGGTGGGCGTGGGCACATTCCTGTTCCTGCCCGACAAACCTGGCTCCCGATTCTGGCTCGGCACATTGGTCGCACTTATTGGAATGATCATTCTAATTGGCATTGAGACATTTGCCACGATGGAGTTCGACCTCGGATTTGCGCTGGCAATGCTTTCAGGCATTCTTTATGCATCGTACATGCTGATCAGCAAAACGGTTTTAGACAAAATCGATATTGTCAGCTTTATGACGGTCAGTATGGCCGTGTCAAGCATTTACCTCTTCGCGATATGCCTCATTTTCGATCAGCCTGTCTGGCACTTCGAACCGGTTGTCTGGGGTGTTTTTGTCGTGCAGGGACTGGTTTGCCAGCTGATAGGCTGGTTGACGATAAACGCCGCCATGAAGCAAATGGATGCCAAAAGCGTTTCGCTCAGCCTTTTGAGCCAGGCCGTGGTAACGGGGCTTTTTGCGTGGATTTTTATTGGAGAAAAAATAACCGCGCAGATGATCGGCGGCGGAGTTGTTATCCTGATCGGCATTGCCATTACTTACACCGGTCGCAAAAAGCTGGCTACCGTTGATAATCAGGATTCGACAGGCAAATAAATAATGAATGTGGAACCGATGCCCGGCTTCCCGACGGCGTCGATCAGGCCTTTGTGGTTCTCCACTATTTTTTTACAAATCGCCAGACCAATTCCGGTACCTTCATAAGCCGAGCGGTTGTGCAATCTTTGGAATACCTGAAAAATGCGGTCTTTATACTGCGGATCGAAGCCGATTCCATTATCAGCAAATGAAATATACTGGTAATGCCTCGCCGCATCGGCCTCCGCAAGCGGGATAGCCGCGCCGGGCACTTCTCCGGAACGGATCTCGATGACCGGCTCCCTCTCCGGACCGATAAATTTCAGTGCGTTGGCGATCAGATTCATAAACAATTGCTCGAACTGGTACACGATCACTTCCCGCACGGGCAGGACATCGCTTTTGATAACCGCGTTTTCGGATTGGATAATGTCGCTGAGCTGGTCTTTCACATTTTGCAGGACCTGGTTCAGATCGATACTTTCCAGATGCTTTTCCGCGACGTTGGCACGTGAAAATGCCAGCAAATCGATGATCAGCTGTTGCATGCGTGTGGACGAAGCCTGCATTCGGGTGAAATAATCCTTGCCGCGCTCCGAAAGACGCTCTTTTTCGGTTTCGAGAATGCGTGTGGCAAATGTCTGGATCTTCCGCAAAGGCTCCTGCAAATCGTGGCTGGCCACGTAAGCGAACTGGGCGAGCTCCATGTTTGTCCGCACGAGTTCGTTGTTCACCACCTGCAACTGTTGCGTCCGCTCCTGCACTTTGGTTTCCAATTGGTCGATAAACAACCGGCTGTCATGGATATCCAGGCTCGTCCCTACCCACATTTCAATCGTGCCATCGGCATTACGTTGTGGTATGGCGCGGCATTGGTACCACCGGTATTCGCCGTCGGAACGTTTCAGGCGGTGCTCGAACAGGTACTCTGTCCCCTGCGTGACCGATTCGATCCACGAGTTCACGCTTTCGGCCAGATCATCCGGATGTACCAGCGGCAACCAGCCGTTCTTTTCTATTTCCACCACCGAAAAACCTGAATAATCAAGCAATGAGCGGTTGAAATAGGTGATATTCCCCTGCGGACTGGCAGTCCATACAAACTGCGGCATCGAATCCGCGAGCGTCCTGAATTTGCCCTCGCTGGTTTTCAAAGCGAGTTCCGACTCTTTTCGGTCGGTAATATCCATCATCGTCCCGAGCATCCGCTGCGGCACGTGCCCATCGCCGAAAAACACTTTCCCCTGCGTGCGTATCCAGTGAACCGACTGGTCGAGATGTATAATCCGGGCCTCGTAATAGTAAGTACCCGTTTCGAGCGCGGTCTGAAATGCCTTTTCCACGATGGCCTGGCGGTCTTCGGGATGGACCCGGTCCCGTATTTCACCGTGTGTAAGGATAGTATCTTCCGCATATCCCAGAATCACGGCCATTCTTCCCGAATAGATGATTTCCTTTGTCTGGATATTCAGGTCCCAGGTTGCCAGCCGCGTTCCATCGGTAGCGAGCGAAAGCCTGTCGGCGGTTTCCGCAAACTGCTGGCGCAAAGTCACTTTGTCTGTTACGTCGTTTACCGAGGCCATAATACCCGACACAGTGCCGTCCACTTCGAAAATGGGCGCATATTGAAAATCGAGGTAATGCTTTTTCAAGCCGCCCGGACCGTCGACATATGCTACCGCTTC
This sequence comes from Dyadobacter sp. SG02, assembly GCF_900109045.1. Taxonomy (GTDB): domain Bacteria; phylum Bacteroidota; class Bacteroidia; order Cytophagales; family Spirosomataceae; genus Dyadobacter. Next base: position 275,394 of record NZ_FNYL01000006.1, on the reverse strand, counting down.
GTTTTCACGGTAGATTTTAGCATTATGATAAACTTCATTTAAAAGCCCTATGAATTTCTGGCCTCTTAGTTCGGGAAAAACATCCACGAGCCTCCGCCCAGCCACTTCTTCGAGACTACGCCGCCAGATATTCAGCATACTTTCGTTAGCAATGCTGATCACCAGCTCCGGGCCTTTCAGAATGGCTTTCGCGAACTGCGACTGGGTAACCAGGTTCCGGAACTGATTTTCGCTCCGTTGCAGGGCTTGTTTGGACAAAACCTGCTGCGTAACCTCGGTAGCCACTACCATTACACCCGACGCATTTTCAGGATCATCGTCGAACAAGGGCTGGTATACGAAATTGAAATAACATTGCTGAGGCTGACCGAAGCGGCGGAGCGTTACCTCGAATTCGTTGCCGTGGTAGGCAATGCCGGTGTGCAGGACATTGAGAAGGATGGGTTCGACATACGTACGCACCTCCGGGAGACCTATAAAAAGCGATTTACCGACGAGTTCCTGCTCCGTACGGTCGACAATGCGCAAATAAGCATCGTTGGCCATTTCCACCCAAAACTCCTCACCGCGCAGGATCGCCATCCCGACCGGTGCCTGTTTTACCGTATCGCGAAACTTGGATTCGCTCGACGCAACAGCGCCAGCAACTTCCGGCGCCACACCTTCGTGCGGTTGCTTCGGATAGTTGGGATTAATTTCGGAAGTGTGACGGGATTGTTTGTTCGACTTGTCCACCTTTTTTTCGAGAAGAAAATACTTTCAAAAATAAGCGGACAAGTGGTAAGAAGTCAATATTGATAATAGAAGTTTTCCGGCGCCGGCGTCCAGCTATGCTTGGTCCAGTCGATATCCAGAATCTGCTTGATGGCCTGTTTCAGCTTGGGAAACGAACCGGGTTTCCGAATGAAGAAATTGGCACCTTTTTCATGCACTTTCCGCACCATTTCCTCCTGGCCGGTAGTGGAGAATATCACGATCGGTATATGTTCCCAGGCTTTGGTTTTGCGGATATAGTCGAGGCATTCGAAACCGTTCTTACGGGGCATGTTCAAGTCCAGGAAAATGACGTCCGGCGGTGGCGGTACCGTCTTCTCCATCAGGTCGATCAGCTCTACTCCGTCACTTGCCGTCAATAGCTCGGCGGAAGTGCTCACTTCCCTGAGCGCGTCCTCGAACAGCAGGCAATCATCCTCATCGTCGTCGGCCAGGAAAATAGATTTATTTGGTTTTGTGCTCATAACCCGAATTTAAGTATTCATGAAATAAGATAAACGTTGTTCAATACATTCAGCCTAATCGAGGTACAGTAGCGATCAATCCCTTTGTAAGAATATACAAGGTAGCTAATAAAAACCGTATAATAAATTTAATTAGGATTAAAATTCCCCTTCCAGACTCTCCTTAGGCTTCTTCTTGGCCTGGTGCAAACGGTAGTTCAAAGTAAGGTTAATCTGCCTCAAACGGCCCTGGGAACTGTTTCTGGCATAGAAATTGGCCCCCTCGGTAATAGACCGGAATTTTCTGGAATTGAAAACATCGACCACGGTGAGCGTCAACGTGCCATTGCCTTTCAGAATATCCCGCGTCGCAGCCAGGTCGAGCGTCGCCAATGCCTTTCTTCGGCCTTGCGGGGTTTGCTGCGGCGCTTCGTAGTTTCCTCTCAGCTGCAAATCGGTATTTTTCCAAAGCGTAAACCGCGACATCGCGCGCACGAACCAACTGTAAGTATCGCTCTGAAACTCCTCGTCGACGCCGGTACCGTCGGTGATCGCGCGGAAGAAATTGGCGCTGCCGTCGAGTTTCCACCAGGGGTACGGATTAAATGAGCCGGTAAACTCTGCCCCGTATGCATCTTCCGTTCCGAGGTTCTCGGGACGGGTGTAGGAGCTTCCGTCATCCTGCACGGTGCGAATGCTGATGATCTTGCCGTTGGTATGGCGGTAATAGATCGACGATGTAAGTGAGCCTTTGTTCAGGTATTTGATGTGCCCGAGTTCGAATGCGTTGGTAAACTCCGGGTTCAGGTCGGGGTTACCACTCCAATAATTGCGGTTATCGCTATAAGTCGCGAACGGCGTCAGGTCATTGTACTGCGGCCTGCGGACCCGACGGCTGTAACTCAGTTGAAATGCATTCTGTTTGGCAAAATCATAGGTAATGTGCACGCTCGGGAACAGGTTGGCGTATTTACGGTCGTTCACTTCGTTGGTAGTCCTTAATGTGGTGGTAACGCCCGTCCATTCGGCCCGTACGCCGCCCTGATAGGAGAATTTGCCGGTTTTGTTGCCGATCATTCCATACAATGCATTGATATTCTCTTCGTAAAGGAAATCGTTGGTGAGGCCAGGCAAGGTAGTCCAGCCGCCGTCGCTGTTTTGCTGGGTCACGGTGTAATCGTTGGTCATATCCCGCGAGCTGCTCCTTCCGCCGGCCTCGATCTTGCCGTCTTTACCGAACGGATGCACGTAATCAACCTGGAATAGGAGTTGTTTCTCCGTCTCATAGTTCACGGCACGCTGCAAAAGCGGCGGAATGCCCGACGGGCTGCCATCCGGCTTGTACACATTCTCATGATAGTACTGGTCCGAATCCTCCCAGTTGTCGAGGTAGCGCACGTCGGCGGTAAACTCCTGCCCTTTCCGGTTAAATGTTCTTTTGTAGGTCAAAGCATACTCCGAGTTCGGCTCCGTCTCGGTCTCATCCTGCGTCCGGCGCGTGATGCCCGTCGGATTGTTGAGGCTGCCCAGGTAATCGCGGTAATTCAGCGTCGAGAACCGCTTGCCCTTGCTTGTGCGCCACGTATATGCGCCTGTGAGGACATTTTTGGAATTGAAATAATAATCGATACCACCCCGGGCGCTATTCGCCATCCCTTTCAGGTTGCTTTTCATATCGCGCTCCATAATGAAGGTCGAATCGTTTCGGTAAAGCTCCTGGTACACAAAGTTCCGGCCCGGCGTGTTCCGGTACGACATGGTGTAGTTGATGAAGAAGTTGAGATTTTTCTTCCGGTAGTTCACATTTGCGGCACCACCAAAGTTGGTAGGGTGACCGGTAATAATATCGAACGAGCCGTTAATACCCTCTTTCCGTTCTTTCTTCAAAACAATATTGATCACACCGCCCATTCCCTCAGCCTCGTACCGCGCCGATGGATTGGTAATAATCTCCACCCGCTCGATCATACTGCCCTGCAACTGGGCCAATCCGCTGGCGCCTTTAATGCTTACCAAACCGGAAGGCTTGCCGTCGATCAGGATACGCACATTACCGCTTCCCCGCAGACTGACATTCCCTTCGACATCCACGGCCACGGAAGGGACATTGGTCAGAATATCCGCGGCGGTACCTCCCGCATTCGCCAGATCCTTACCTACATTGAATATCTTTTTATCGAGCGTCAATTCCATCGAACTCTTCTCTGCCTGTACGGTCACTTCGTCGAGCGTCCGGGCCGAGGCCGCCACTTTAATCGAGCCAAGACTGAGGGGAGAATTCGCGGCACTCACTTTTATATTAGTGGTGTATTGCGGCTTATAACCGATGAACTCGGACAATGCGTAATAGGTACCTGCGGAGATGTCCACGACGAACCCGCCCGCCTCATCCGTGATCGCCCCCGAGACGAACGAACTGTCCGCCGTTTTGAAAAGCCGGATGCTCGCATAGCCCAGCGGCGCATTGCTCGCACCGTCGATAATCTTGCCTGTAACCTTCAATTTCCCGGTATTCTGCGCCAGGGCCGGCGCCATGGCCAACATTCCCATCATCCATACAAATCCCACAAAACCACGCGACTTCCCCTGACGAAAGCCCTGCTTCAAACTGCTTCTGATAGCCATTATCCTGTTGTAATATTTCCTCAAATCCTTTTAAAGTTGTTACCCATACAAACCGGATTACCCGGCTATTTTACTCTACCATAATGATATATTAAAATGAACTTCCCGGCTTACACTCCGGGGCTCCACGGGATTTTTGTACCTTTGCAGTCTTTTTGCAAGTCCGCACAACGCCATGAAAAACGAAACATCACAAACTTTAAGATTAGCATTCCCTATTATCATCGGTGAGCTGGCCCAAATGGCCCTTCACCTCATCGACAGCGCGATGGTAGGCGCGATCAGCTACAAACAGCTCGCCGCAGCCGCACTCGTAATCAATGCGATGAACATCCCGTTCGTGATCGGGATCGGTATGACGATCTCCGTTTCGCAAATGGTATCACTCGCCAACGGCCGCCGCGACGCGCAGCAGGTTTCGCATTATTTGTTCAACGGCTTTTGCCTTTGCACGCTCACCGCGCTGGCTATTTCGATCACATTGCTTTTTGGCAAAGACTACCTGCGCAACCTCGGCCAGGACCCGGAAGTAGTAGAGCTCGCCATCCCGTTCATGCGGCTCATGGGCCTTTCCATTATCCCTATGCTGCTTTTCATGACCTTGAAGCAGTTCGCCGACGGGCTGGAACAGACGCGTACCGCGATGATCTTCTCGCTGGCCGGGATGCCCGTCAACATTATGCTCAACTGGCTGCTCATTTACGGCAACTGGGGTTTTCCCCGCCTCGAACTCGAAGGCGCAGGCTGGGCCACTCTCATTACCCGCAGCCTGATGTTTCTCGCATTGCTTTTTGTTATTTTAAAGCACAAAACCTTTGAAAAATACATCGCCATAAGCCGTAACCAATGGTATTTCAAATGGCAAACCTGGCGCGAACTGCTGCATATCGGCGTGCCAAGCAGCTTGCAGATCGGTATGGAAGCAGGCGCATTCGCGGTATCGGGTATTATCATTGGTACATTGGGCGCCGTGGCGCAGGCTGCACACCAGATCGCGTTGAGCAGTGCGTCATTCACATTCATGGTGTCGATGGGTCTTGCGCAGGCGGGCTCCATACGCGTGAGCAACGCGCTCGGCCGAAACGACTGGAAAAAGATTTTCGTCATCGGCAAAAGCACGCTGGTGACTGCATTGATCTACGGGACATTCTGTGCGATCACGTTTGGTCTTTTGCGAAACCATTTGCCGATAGCCTTCAACGACAATACCGAGGTGGTCACACTGGCCGCATTGCTGCTCCTGTTCGCGGCCGTTTTCCAGATTTCGGACAGTACCCAGGCCATAGGCGCGGGATTGTTAAGGGGTATTAAAGATGTAAAAACGCCTACGATCCTGATTGGGATCGCTTATTGGGTGATCGGTATCCCGGTGGGTTACACACTCGCATTCCATTTCGGAATGGGTGCATCGGGCATGTGGCTGGGGCTGATTCTGGGATTGACGATGGCATCGATCTTCCTGATGACGCGCTTCTTTAAAATGACAAGAAGAAATCAGGTTTAGATAAAACTTCGTCAAAATCCGACTTGTTGATAAGGATATAATTGCGAAACTTCGTCATTAACCAAGTGCGCGTTTTTTAAATCAATTCTTATCCACAAAAATCTGATTCAATGGATTTCAATTCCACGTTAAGGAGCATCTTTGTTGAAGAAAAAGACATTCCTGCGGAGTTCAGCCTGCCATCCCTGATCCACCAGCGCGAGTACCTTTGCAATGGCGAAATGAAGACCTGGGACGGGCCGTTCCATGAAGTTTACTCGCCGATTGCCGTGCAAACGGCGAACGGCCTCGAACGCAAACTGATCGGCAGCTACCCTTTATGTACCGCAGCCGAAGCATCGGAAGCGCTGGAAGCGGCCGTAAGCGCCTACAACAGTGGTCGCGGCGAATGGCCCACAATGGGCGTCGCCGAGCGTATACACTGCGTGGAGCAGTTCACAGGCCGGATGATCGAGAAAAAGGAGATCATCGTGAAGCTCATCATGTGGGAAATCGGTAAATCTTTCGCCGACTCCGTGAAAGAGTTCGATCGCACCGTTGAATACATTTACGCCACCATCGATTCACTCAAAAACCTGGATCGCGACTCGTCCGGCTTCGACATTGTCGATGGTATTGCAGCACAGGTAAGGCGCTCTCCGCTGGGCGTGGTACTTTGTATGGGACCATTCAACTACCCGCTCAACGAAACGTTCACCACCCTGATCCCCGCGCTGATTATGGGCAACACGTTGCTTTTCAAACCACCGAAATTCGGTACGCTGCTGCATTACCCGTTGCAGGAAGCCTTCCGCGATTGTTTTCCGAAAGGCGTTGTGAACGTAATCTACGGTCGCGGTAATGCGATCGTTCCGGGATTGATGCAGTCGGGCAAAATCAACGTCCTGACTTTGATCGGTTCCAGCAAGGTGGCAAACGAGTTGAAGAAATCCCACCCGAAAGTGAACCGTCTGCGCGCCGTGCTCGGGTTGGATGCGAAGAATGCCGCGATCGTGACGACCGAGGCGGACCTCGACCTTGCCGTGAAAGAGATCATTACGGGGTCGCTATCGTTTAATGGCCAGCGTTGTACGGCTTTGAAAATCATATGGGTACACCGCACGGTAGCCGATGCTTTCCTCGAAAAATTCAGCGCAGCCGTTGCCGAACTGAAATTCGGAATGCCGTGGGAGAAAGGCGTGTCGCTTACCCCGCTGCCCGAAACGAATAAAATCGAATACCTCAACGACTGCATTGCCGATGCGGAAGCGCACGGTGCAAAGGTGGTCAATGAAAACGGCGGCAAATCGGAAGGCTCGTTCTTTTACCCCGCCGTGGTTTACCCTGTGAACAGCCAAATGAAACTCTACCACGAAGAGCAATTCGGCCCGATCGTGCCCGTGGTACCATTCGACGACCTCGAAGAAACCATCGAGTTCCTCATCGAATCAACGCATGGCCAGCAGGTGAGCATTTTCAGCAACAATGCCGATGAAGTAGCCTCGCTCATCGACCCGTTGGTAAACCAGGTAAGCCGTGTGAACATCAACACCCAATGCCAGCGCGGCCCCGACGTATTCCCGTTCACCGGCCGCAAGGACAGCGCCGAAGGCACCCTCTCCGTCCCCGACGCCATCCGCGCCTTCTCGATCCGCTCGCTCGTGGCCTTCAAAATGAACGCCGCGAACAAGCAGCTGATCAACGAGATCGTGCATGAGGATACTTCTAACTTTTTGAGTACGAAGTTTATATTCTAGACTTTATCCAGCTTTTTTCACGCAGTCGCCCATTCGCTAAAACCGGATGGGCGTTTTTTTGTGCCGGAGGATCATTGGTGGGGGAAGTGACGTTAGGGAGATTGTAGCAGTGTGCTTTGGGTTTGTTTAAGCACACTGATAATATGAATAAAGACATTTACCTCTTCCAGAACCTTGAAGAAAGTAAGGTGTATCTCTTCATCAGTGAGGGCGTTCGTGGAAAAATAGCAAAAGGCGTATTAATCCGTCCTATTCCGGAAGCGCTGAGTTACGGATTTGGCCCGCGGCGTGAAGCACGGACTGGTACAGGCGTATGTTGTCGGCTGTTCCTACGACCAGATTTTGGTCAAACGCAAATAAATAGCTAACTTCAATTCACTTACTATTATGAGCATCTGCATGGAAAAGCACAAACAAATGGTCTATGAGACCCGTTTGGAAGAACTTCTCAAGGATAAGGAAAAAGTGATAGCGATCATCAAAAATTCGCCTTATCTAAATCGAAAACATGAAGAAGCCGCTGAACACCTGTCGAAAATAAAACCACCTTTTCCTTGGGATAGAGACAAACCCGGAGAGACCATTTAATCACATCATGAAGTTTATTTTGTGAGCTTTACCAATTCTTATTTGCATACCGCCCATTCGCTAAAACCGGATGGGCGTTTTTTTTGTACCGGAGGATCATTGGTGGGAGGAGGTATGATTAGCGGGTTTGTAGAAGTGTGCTTTGGTTAGATTGGATATTCCATTTATCGACCAAACACACTACTGCTTTGAACAAGGAGGTCTATACAACTCACGCTGTTCCCGGGACCCACATTTACACTTTTTTGAGTGAAGGCAAACATGGGAGGATCAGGAAAATGGTTACTATTGATCGAATCGAAAAGCCTCTACTGAACGTCGGCCATTACGAGCTCTACAATCTGGGTTTTGGTGATCTTAAAATTCGAAATAATGAATGGATACTAGACGATAGCACCCGAACAAACAATGGGGACATGTCAAAGGTAATTGCTACGGTGGTACAGATCGCTGTTCTGTTTTTGAGAGAGCACAAAGATGCAATCCTCTTTTTCCAAGGTTATTGGGATTCTAAATCGATCAAAGGGGGCAGAAATCAGAGGAACTTGCTCTATCAACGAGCCATCGAATCAAATTGGGAAGATTTTACAAATGAATTTGTGATACGAGGTGTGATATCTTCGAAGATCATCGACTACGTGAATGGAGATACATATGACGAGATTTTGATCAGGTGCAAAATATAGGTAAATTTCATTAACAATTAGCCTCATACTATGAAGACCACCAATGGAGATAAACAGCTGAGAAATGATCTTCCAGCTGTCGATGTCGAGCAACCCAACATTGATACGATCGACGACGAGACACTTATAAAACTCGCCAATTCACCCTTCTTTCAAGAAAAAAGGCGCAGGGCCACCGAAACTCTTGAAAAAATTTTTCGGTTAAACGAGCCTATTTCAAATTGTGATTAACCAACCGGCTCTGAATGAAAACGCCTATTTGCATACCGCCCATTCGCTAAAACCGGATGGGCGGTTTTTTGTACCGGAGGATCATTGGTGGGAGGAGGTATGATTAGCGGGTTTGTAGAAGTGTGCTTTGGGTTTGTTTAAGTACACTGTTTCATGGATAAGGACTGTTATAAATTCGTTGTAGGCCAGGACGACTTTACCTACATATTCATTAGCGAAGGCGTTAAAGGGAAAATAGCGAAAGGCGTATTGATAAGCCCTCTTCCGGCTGCATCTGTCTATCCATTTTCATCGGTGTACAACTTAGGATTTGGCGACTTCGTAAATTTCGATCGTAAGTGGATAATAGATGATTCGGTCAGGAGCGGAAATGGGGATATGCCGAAAGTAATTGCAACCGTAGCTCGAATTGCAATGGATTTTCTAACCAAAAATCCAGATTCAGTACTATCATTTGAGGGTTACATGGATGAAAAATCTGCCTTGCACGGCAGAAATCATCGGAACGTTCTCTATCAAAGAGCGATAAATTCAAACTGGGCTGAGCTGTCAGAAGAATTCCGGTTTTGGGGCGTGCAGGAGGGCAAATTCGAAGAATATTCTGTGGGGACCCACTATGACCAAATATTGGTTGGACGTTTATAATTTCATAACTTTAAGATACCACTTATGAAAACCCAAATGGAAAAAGAAGAAACCCGTGAAGCAATGTTGGAAGAACTTCTTCAACACAGGGAAAAGATGTTTGAAATAATAAGAAATTCTCCTGCTTTGAGGAAAAGAAACGAAGCCGCCGCCGCAAGCCTGGCCAGGCTGCCCCGTCCATTCCCCTGGGAAAAGGAAAAATCCGAAAAGAAGTCTGATCAGTAAACAATATAATGCAGCCAGCCCCGCACTCAAAGCATGGCTGGCTGCGTTCATTTTCTTCCCTTACAAATTCGCTTCCGCCAGCGCCCTTTCAATCTCCCCTTTCGGCGTCACGCCGCTCTTCTTCCAAACCACCTGGTTCCCCCGGTAAAGGATCAAAGTGGGCAATGCCGTCACACCCAGTTCTTTGGTGAGTGACTTGTTTTCGTAAGCCTCGATCGTAATCACTTTGACAGAACTGGCTTGCTCGTGTTTGATGGAATCCACGATCGGGGCGAGGCGCTTGCAGGAACCGCAATAGCGCGAACCGAAATCGACGAGCACGAGTTTGTCGGATTTCAGGGAGGCCTGGTAATCGTTCAGCGAAAGACCCGGACCCACGGTGGATACGACGGGCTTGCCCAAACCGATCCATTTACTCAATCCGCCCGGCAATTCGGTAACGTCTTTGAACCCATTATCGCGGAGGTCCTTGGCGAGTTTCCCGCTGCGGCCGTTGGCGATGGAGTAGATGAAAGTCGGTTTGCCTTTGTCGAGTTTGGCAATGGCTTTGGCGAAATCGGCTTCGTTGGCGACGCTGAAACTCGTGGCGCCTTCGAGGTGGTTCTGTGCGTACTCTTCGGGCAAGCGGGCGTCGAGGATCTGGGCGTTTTTGCCTGCTTTGGCCAACCGGGCCTCAAATTCTTCGAACGAAACGAGGTCGCGCCTGGGAGCGGGCTGCACATTGGGCGTAGTCTGTGCATTCAATGCGGAATGGGCAATAAGCAGCCATGCCAATGCGAACAATGGTTTGAAAATTTTCATTGAAACTGGGTTTAAAGTGATTACTGCTTTCGGTGGTTGGCCTTGGCTATCAACTTTTTACTTTGAGCTCTTGTAGTTTTGGAGCAAAACCTTCGCTGCACGGATATCATAGTCGAACATTTCCGCTTTTTGAACTGAAATCTTCTCCGCATCGGGAATAGCCGGGGCGGCATCCTTTCCCGTCAGATCGAGGATATTCAGGGCTTGCAGGCGTGCGTAGGGATTGTCGCTTTTCAATGCTTCGGTCAGCGCAGCGATAGCGCCGGGCTTATCGGCACCAGTCACATACAGTGCTTCGGCAGCGGCAATGCGGACGGCTGGTTCCGGGTCTTTCAATGTTTTTTGCAATGCGTCTTTGCCGGAGGCGGCTTTCAGTACCGTAAGGCCGGTGGCTCCCCAGAACCTCACCGACGGGTCGGCATCGCCCAGCGCCTGAATGAGCGCCTGCGTATGCGCGGGATTCCGTGACGAGGCAATCTCTGCCGTTGCAGCAATTTTTGCAAAATTGTATTTACCACTTCGCGCATAATCGTACAAAGGCGTGGTCCTGGCAATTTCATAAATGATCGCCTCGGGGATAAAACCGACGTCTTTATAACCCGCAATCCATTGTGCATTAGCCTTCCGCAGCCTTTCCAAATCCTTTTTGTATTTCGGGTCACCGGCCAGATTGTGAATGTTGTGTGGATCGGCGTCGACGTCGAAAAGTTCCTCCGCAGGTTTCGGCTCCCAAAATTTGGATTGCACCGCATTCAGTTTTCCGGCCTTGTAAAGATCTTCCCAGGATTTCACCGAAGGCGCGCGCCAAAGGTATTCGAGGTACTGACCATAGATCTTGTTGGGCAAATAATTCCGGATGTAACGGTACTTCTTATCCCGCACCGAGCGCGACATATCGATCCGCTCGTCCATTCTCCCCCTGAAACCGAATGCATATTGTGGCTCCGGCTTCTGCTGTTTACCCAAAAATGCCCCTCCCTGCATATAATCCGGCACCTTGATATCCACCAGACTCAATACCGTGGGCGCGAAATCCAGGAAGGTCACGAGCCTGTCGGACACGCTACCCTGCTTCTGACTGGCCAGATGCGCATATTTAGGTGGTAAATGGACGATCAGGGGCACATGCAGGCCGGATTCGTACATGAACCGCTTGCTGCGTGCCAACACGCCGCCATTATCGGCATAGTAAAAGACAATGGTGTTGTCGGCCAAGCCTTCATCCTTCAATTCCTGCAACAGTTTGCCAAACTGTCGGTCCATTTCCTCTAACTTATCATAATACTGCGCCCAATCGTGTTTCAGCTCGGACGTAGCAGGATGGTAAGGTGGCAATGGCACTTTCTCAGGATCGTGTTTGAGGGCGGGCAGCGGTTCATGGAGCGAGCTTTCGTGCGATACATTCAAGTTAAATACGGCAAAAAACGGCTGTCCCGGCTTCCGGTTTTTATAAGTCGCCTTATTGCTCGATTCGTCCCATGCATCCGGCTGATCCGTCGTATTATAATCCTTTTTGGCATTGTTGGTCGTGTAGTAACCTGCCTGGCGCAGGTATTTCGGAAAAAACTGCACGAACGCAGGCGACGGGTACGTGCTCCGCATGTGCTCTGTTCCGAGCGAAGGCGGGTACATGCCCGTAATGAGCGTGTTCCGCGAGGGCGCACACACAGGCGCGGTCGAGAAGGCATTTTTGTAGCGAATGCTCTCCGTCGCGAATTGGTCCAGATTGGGTGTGGTCGCGAATTGATCGCCGTAGCTGCCTAGCAGAATGGTGTTATCCTCGCTCACGATCCACAGGATGTTGGGACGGTCCTGCGCAATGGCCGGATGTAATGCGATGGTCCATATCGCCCAAAGAATGTTACGGATCTGTTTGTTCATTTGCATGGTTGTTACATCGCTACGCGATTTTCGCCGTTCATTAATGTCGTCGTTTTCTACAAATATTACGTCGCTATGCGACTTGTGCTAATCCGGTATCACTGACCATGTACTGTCAAATGCATTCTCCGGTTAAAATCTTGTTTTGCAAATGCCGTCAGGCATGTAACAACAAATCAAAAACCGCTACTTCGCTCCTAAAACCGCCTGTTGCGTCGGCGCGAGATCGATTGTGACCTTATGGATCTTGCCTGTAAATGCAAAAGGCACTTTGTAAGTATCCCCTACCGGTGTCAGGTCGTCAAAACCGACATTCACACCTTCGTGTAAATACAATGCGTCCGAAGTCTTGGCCAAAGTACCCTCTCCTACCTTCGCATTATTGACATACAAACTCACCACGCCGCCACCATTCTGGTCGTATTGAACGCTGGCTTTCAGCTCCACTTTGCCGGCTGGTAAGGTAGCATTTGACGACGTCACCACATATTTGTTCCCGTCACCCACCGCATAGGCGAATTGCAGTTTCTGGTTTTGGATAAAAAAGCTCAGACCGCCGGCAGCGCCGCCTCTGGACAACAACACACCTTCCGTTTCCACGCCCGACAATACTGCATCGGCCACGATCGAAAAGGAACGTTTCAATGCGAACGGGCTCGCCACGTCGATGATGGTCGATTGACCGGGATAAAGTACCACCTTATCCACATTGTTATAGGCCGTGGGCAATGTAAATGGCTCGGTACCATCCTTCAACGGGTATACATTGTATTTCAAAGCCTCACTGTCAAACAATGCTTTCAGCTCCTTCAATTTCGCCGGATTAGCGGTCGCGAGGTCGTTGGTTTCGTTAAAATCGTCATTCAGGTTATACAACTCCCATTTGTCTTTTTCAAAATCCTGACCCTTCACGTGCAGGGAGCCCGCTTTCCAGCCATCCTTATAAATAGCGCGCGAACCGCGTATTTCGTAGTATTGAACCGTATGGCGGCTCTTCGCAGCGCCATCATTCAGGCTGTAAGCAAGGCTCGTACCTTCGATAGGGTCCTGCTTGATACCATTCAGCACGAGCGGCGCCTTGATATTCAACAGTTCCAATGTAGTGGGCAAAATATCCGAAACGTGGCCGTACTGGTTACGGATGCCTCCTTTTTCCTTAATGCCTTTGGGATAAAAAACAATGAGCGGGTTGTGCGTGCCGCCTTCCGAGTTCGCATCCTGCTTCCAGTGGCGGAATGGTACATTGGTAGCAGCAGCCCAGCCGAGCGGGTAATTCACCTTCGAGAACTCGGTACCGATCAGGTCGATTTGTTCGATATTCTTTTTCAAACGCTCCTCTTCGGAAATGCCGGTGCCGAAATTGTTCACGGTTCCCACGAAGGTTCCCTCCTTGCTCGCCCCATTGTCGCCTACCGACACGATCACGATCGTATTATCCAGCTCACCGGTTTCGCGAATGTGGTTGATCACCCTTCCGATCTCATAATCGGTATATTCCAGAAAGCCGGCATAGGTTTCCATAAACCGCGCATAGAGCTTTTTCTCTTCCGCACCGAGCGAGTTCCAGTCTTTCACACCCGGGTTGCGCGGCGGTACTTTCGCATTCTTTGGTACAACTCCTAACCTGATCTGATTGGCCAGCACCTGCTCGCGGTAAGCGTCCCAGCCCGCATCGAACTTGCCTTTGTATTTGTCCGACCATTGTTTGGCAACCTGGTGCGGTGCGTGGCCGGCGCCGGTCGCTACGTACAGAAAAAACGGCTTATCCGGATTGCCCGACTTCTGGCTGGCGAGGTAACTAATAGCCCGGTCTGCGATCAGCTCGTTGAAATGCTTGCCATCCTGCCGGTCGGCTTCGCGGTGCGTGCCTTCCCAGAGCTCGGGATGCCATTGATCGATGCTGCCGCGAGACGGAAACCCGTAGAATTGCTCAAAACCACGTCCTGTCGGCCAGCGGTTGAACGGCCCGGCAGGTGTAAGGTCGGCGAGCGGGGTAATGTGCCATTTGCCCAATGCAAAGGTGTTGTAACCATTGTCTTTCAGGATTTCGGCAATCGTACCTTTCTCAAAGGGAATGAGCGCGTCGTAGCCGGGTGTACCAATGGCGGTTTCGGGGAAAAGCCCCATGTGCGCCGAATGCTGGTTGCGGCCCGTGAGCAGGGATGCCCGCGTAGGCGCGCAAATGGCGGTGGTGTGGAAGTTGGTATAACGCAACCCATTGTTCGCCAGGCTGTCCAGCGTAGGCGTGTTGATCAGCCCGCCAAATGTGCTGATGGCCCCGTAACCAATATCATCCAGCAAAATCCAGACGACATTCGGCGAACCTTTGGCCGCTTTCTTCTTCTCCGGCCACGACTGCTGCGTTTCCGCCACCGTTTTGCCTATTTTGCCCTGATAAGCAGGCGTAGGCGCATATTGTGCATGCACACCACTGGCGGCCAGCATAGCCAGCGCCCCCAGCGATAATTTATTCCACGGACGATAAATCTTTTTCATAACACACTGTTTTTGAATGTATTTTAAATCAATATCCAATTCCTATTTGATCGTATTCCAATCCACTACACCTACTTTCGCAGCCCATTCGAGGTATTCTTTTTCCAGTTCCTTCACCTTCTGAGGATAGTGGCCGGCGAGGTTGTGGTTTTCACTGCGATCGGTTTTGAGGTCGTACAATTCCCACGGCTGGTTTATTTCCGCGACGAGTTTCCAGTCGGCTTTGCGCACTGCCCGGCTGCCTTCGTGCTCCCAGAAAATAGTTTTTGATTGCGTGGCCTGCGGGTTTTGAAATAATGGTGTTAAAGAGCTGCCGGCTAGGGGCGTAAGCTTTTCATTTCCGAATATTTCGGGATACCGGATGCCCGCCAGTTCGAGCAGCGTGGGCATAATGTCGGTAATGTGGCTTACTTGTGCGCTCAATGCATTCGCCTTGACTCTCCCCGGAAACCAGGCAATGAACGGCGATGCAATGCCCCCTTCATGGGCGTTCTTTTTGAATAGCTTAAATGGTGTGTTGCTCGCATTGCCCCATGGCGGGTCGTAACTGTCGATACTGTTCACCGAGCCGGGTTCGCCGTTTTTCTCGGTCACATAACTCCATTCGCGGACGGTATCGCCGCTGCCGCCATTGTCGGACACGAAAATGACGAGCGTGTTCCGGTCGCGACCAATGGATTTCAGTTTATCGAGCACCTGGCCGACGCATTGGTCCATCCGGTCGATCATGGCGGCGTAAATCGCCATCCGGGTATCCCATTGGTCTTTTTCGGCAGCGGATAAGACATTCCACTCAGTGGCTTTTTCGTAGCGTGGCGACAGTTTCCATTCTTTTTGAATAATACCCAAATCCACCAGCTTCCGGTAGCGTGCCTCCCGTAATGCGTCCCAGCCTTGGAGGTATTTGCCTTTGTAGCGGGCAATATCTTCCGGCAACGCCTGGATCGGCCAATGCGGGGCGTTATAGGCGAGGTATAAAAAGAAAGGATTTGGCTGATCTTTCATGCGGTCGATCGATTGGATCGCGAAATCGGTAATGGCTTGTGTGAGGTAGCGTGAAGTATCGTACCGCTGTATTTCCCGGCCATTCAGCTGAAAAGTAACGGTACGCCCATCATTGTAAAGTGGCTCGGAGTTGAAATAGCTGCTGCCATTGTTTTGCATCGTAAACGACTGTTCGAACCCGCGGTTCACCGCCCAGGCCGAGGGTACCAGCCCGACGTGCCATTTACCGGAAACGATGGTGTTGTAACCTGCCGTTTTGAGCAATTGCCCGATGGTAGCGCTGTTTTTACTCAAATAGCCCTGATACGCGGGCGTGCCCTTGTCCTGCACCATGTCGCCCACGCCTGCCTGATGTGGGTACAGGCCCGTGAGCAGTGCCGCGCGCGAGGGGCAGCAACGACCGCTGTTGTAAAACTGGGTAATGCGCAGACCTTCGTGCGCGAGTTTGTCGAGGTTAGGGGTATTAATTTCGGAGCCAAAGCTTCCCAGATCTGAAAAACCCATATCATCGGCCAGTATGAGCACGATATTCGGTTTTTCAGACGTGCCTTGTGCAGGCACAGGCACCGGCGCGATCGCCGCCAGTGCCCATAACATGCTTATCCAAAGAGAAGCTTTCCTGTTCATTCAATATTCATTTCCAACAGATTACAAAACCGGTGTTACTCCCAAAGCGGGTTCTGCTTCAACAGTGAGTTGTTGTCGATCTCCGATTGCGGGATCGGGTAGTAGACGTGCTTCGGAGCGGCATTGGTTTTGCCTACTTTCACCTGATTTGCCACAAATGTGCTGTTGTAGTTCGCGTCGCGCTGACGGATCAGGTCGAACCAGCGCTGGTATTCGTAGGTGAGTTCCAAACGGCGGTCGAGGTACACCGAGTCGCGGAACTGGTCTTTGCTCAGACCGGTCGTCAGATCGGGTAATCCGGCGCGTTTGCGGACCCTGTTGAGCGATTTGTACGCTTTTACTGTCGGGCCGTTCGCTTCGTTTTCCGCCTCCGCGTGGATCAGCAGCAATTCTGCGTAACGGATAATGGGCACATTGGCAGCCGACTGGTTAGTTACGGCCGTCGAAGCCGGGTCGGCCCATTTGTTCCAGAATGGCGTCGAATCGTTCGGTACCGCCGTATTTGCGATCGGCAATGCATATTTACGGCCGTTGGTCGGGCTGGTGAAGCTTCTGACGAACGTTACATCGCGGCGCTTATCGCCAGGTTTATACAATTTATAAATGCTGAAAAACTTGTCGTTGCCCTGCGTGTAATACCGCACCATGTGCGCGTAGTTGCCATTCAAACCCGGCACACCCGACAGGATCGAGCGGGGCCATTCGTTGTTGCCCTGCGCCAATGAGTTCGATTTGAACTGCGCCGAGAAAATGTGCTCCTTGTTGTTTTTAAATGCAGGCAGGAAAACCTCCGCATAGTTGGTTACCAGGTCATAACCGTAGTTACCCGTGCCGCCGTCCGCAGCCGATAATGCTTCCTCCGCCTTGTTCACCGCCGACTGGTATTTCGCGCTTACTTTCAGCGGAAACGACGCTTCTGCCAGGTATACTTTCGCCAGCAATGCCTTCGCAGCTCCCGCAGTCGCGCGCCCTACGTTGGGCGACGCATACGTGGCAGGGAGCACCGCTGCGGCTTCGGTGAGGTCTTTCTCGATCTGCGCGTAAACGTCCGCGGAAGGGGATTTGGCGATGGCGTAATCCGCCGCATTGACATACTTCTGATATTCAAGGATCAGCGGGACATCGCCATACAAGCGCACGAGGTTGAAATAATACAATGCGCGCAGGAACTTGGTCTCGCCCAGCAAGCGGGTTTTCAGTGCCTCGTCAAACTGAATAGCCGGTACTTTTTCCAGCACGACATTCGCCTTTTTGATCGCCGCGTAATGCTGCTGCCAGAGCTCGTAAATCCGAAGGTTCGTCGACGAATGCGCCAGTACCGACAGCGAACGCACGTCCGGGTTGGTCGCGCCCGGTCCCGGGTCCTCGTCGTCACCGGCCATGTTCATACCGGTGTTGAAAAGCGTGTTGTAAGGCGTCTGGATCGACGACCCGCCCGAATTCAGGAAGAAATACACCGCATTCACCGCGTTCACGGCATCGGCCTGGGTTTTGTAATACTGATCTTCCGACAAAAATGCTTCGGGCTCTTCTTTCAGGAATTCCTCGCACGAGAGCGAAGCAAATGCCGTGAAACCCAACAGGATATATTTAAATGCTTTCATTTCAATCGATTTTGGAATGGTGGTTATCAGAATGTGAGGGACAGACCCACCTGGTAAGATTTGTTGTTAGGATACACGCCCTGGTCTACGCCCTTGTTGATCAGCGACTGGCCGTTCAAACTCACCTCGGGATCGAAACCGGTGTATTTCGTCCAGGTTTTCGGGTTTTGCGCGGATACATACACGCGCAGGTTTTCAATGCGCAGTTTGGAGAGCAGCTCTTTCGGGAAAGTGTAGCCGAATGAGAGGTTTTTCAAACGGTAGTAAGTCGCATCTTCGATAAACCGGTCCGAAATGGTGATCGCCGGGTCCTGGTAGGCCGCTTTCACGTCGGTGTTCGTGTTGGTAGGCGTCCAGCGATTGAGCAGCACATCCGAGCCATTCACGTAACCTGTTCCCAGTTCAAGGTTAGCACGGTTGGCATTGTACAATTTGCCGCCGAGCGATGCCTGGAAGAAAATCGTCAGGTCAAAACCTTTGTAGCTGAATGTGTTGGTAATACCGCCCGTCAATGCAGGCTGGTTTTTGATTACCACGCGGTCACCTGCCTGTGTGATCACGCCATCGCCATTGATATCCTGATACTTCTGCCCACCCGGGCTTTTGTTTTGTTGCGGGGTCAATGGCGCGTCGCCTTCCTGGATAATGCCGTCGGTTTTGTACACGATGAACGAGCCGAGCGGATAACCTACTTTCGCGATAGACGGGTTGGAAATCACCGGAATGATCTGGTCTACACCATCACCGAGGCTCAGGATTTTGTTGGTGTTTTTAGAAACAATGAAAATCGTGTTCCATTTAAAAGCGCCCTCCGTATTTCTTGAATTGATATACAACTCAATACCCTGGTTGGAAACGGCACCGATATTCTGATACACTACAGAGGCTTGTCCATTGTAGAAGTCCGACAGACCGGATGTTCCCGGTACGGTGCGGGTCAGGAGCAAGTCGGTCGTCTTTTTGTAATAGTAGTCGGCAATAATGTTAATGCGGTTTTTGAACAAACCAAGATCCACTCCGAAATCGGTCTGAAATGTTTTTTCCCAGCCGAGGTTCGGATTAGGAACGGTGTTCGGTGCGAAACCGGAAACCGTAGTATTCGAGAAGTTGTAGCGGAAATAGGCCAACTGGGACAATGATTGGTAGGCAGGAATATTCTGATTACCCGTTTGTCCGGCGCTTAATCTCAGTTTCAGGAGGCTGATCTTTTTGAAACGCTGGAAGAATTTCTCTTCATTCACATTCCACCCGATCGCCGCCGAAGGGAAGTAACCCCATTTGTTGCCGCTACCGAATTTGGAAGAACCATCCGCACGCAATGTCAATGTGAACAGGTAACGCTCATCGAAAATGTAGTTGACACGACCGAGGTAGGAAGCCAGCGACCATTTATTGGCCAGCGAGCGTGGTGCGATGTTGGTAATACCGGTTGCCAGGTTGTTGTATTCAAATGCATCCGATGCAAAACCCGCCGCTTCGGCGATAGCGCCTTTGCTTTGTGAAACCTGCGCTGTGAAACCTGCTACCGCATTGATTTTGTTCTTTTCATTCAACTCCTTATCGTAACTGATCGTGTTCTCGTTCAGCCAGTTGGTCGTAAAAACCGATCCTACGATCGCATCGCCGCTCAATGCAGCTCCTTCCGAAGTAGTGCTGGGCAAATAGCGGTTCTGCTTGTTACCAACGACGTCGGCACCGATGAGGACTTTCGCTTTCAAACCGTCGGCAATGGTGTATTCAGCCGAAACATTACCGAGGAAGCGGTTGGTAATGGTTTCGTTCAACTGGTTGTAAAGCGAGTTAATGGGGTTCTGCAATGCCGATTCAAATGGGCTGTTCACGACAAAAGTGCCATCGTCCTGATAAATAGGCAGCGAGGGAGGCGTTTGCAGCAGGTTACCGACAATGGCAGTGGGTGCTACATTGGCTTTGGTATTACTCGCATTCAGGCTCGTGAAAATGCGGAGACGGTCGCTGTACTGATGATCCAGGTTAATGCGTGCCGAGAAGCGACGGAAGTCGGTATTTTGCAGGATACCATTCTGTTTGAAATAGTTACCCGAAATTGCAAGCTTCGTTTTATCCGATCCCGAAAGGATGGAAAGGTTGTGACTCTGGATGGAAGCACTGCGGAATGCGGCGTCCTGCCAGTCGGTACCGGCGCCGGTTGTATCGAGCGAGTAACCTGCAATGGATGGAACGGAAGCCGTTTTGCCGGAGTTCGCAGCCGCGTCCTTTCTGAGCTGCCACCATTGCGCTGCATTCAGCACGGGAATGGTGCGGAGTACTTTTTGCCGGCCATAGTAAGCATCATAATTAATGGACGACTTGTTTTTCGAACCGCTTTTAGTAGTGATAATCACTACCCCGTTCGCTCCGCGTGAACCGTAAATCGCTGTTGCAGAAGCATCTTTCAATACGTCGATATTCTCGATGTCCGCCGTATTAATGGAAGAAAGCGGGTTGATTTTCGAGCCGTCGGTCACGCCGGCGTCCGTCAGGCCGTAATCGTTATTCACCGGGAAACCGTCTATTACATATAGTGGATCGCTACCGGCCGTAATGGAGTTGTTCCCGCGTATCTGCACGCTCACGCCCCCGCCGGGCTGCCCGGACGTCTGCGTGACCACGGCCCCCGCGACAGAACCTTGCAAAAGACGCTCCACGGATGCTACGGGCTGACTTTTGATTTCGATAGGAACCGAAGCGACAGAACCGGTAATATCCTTCCGTTTCTGTTCGCCATAACCCACCACCACGACTTCGTCGAGCAGGTTTGCGGTTTTCAGAACGATTTCGACCGCCTCGGTGGGCTGTTCATAAATCTCGATTTCCTGCTGCTGGAAACCGGTAATGCTGATTTGCAAAGTAAATGGAAACTCCTTAGCCGGCGGGATACTGAACTTCCCGTCCACGTCCGTCAACGCATATTTGGCGGAGCCTTTCTCGACCACCGTCGCGCCGGGCAAACCCTGCCCCGATTCGTCTTTTACCACGCCCGTAATGGCGTCCTGCGCTGCGGCACGGTAAAAACCTGTGAATACCAAGCCCGTCAGCAAGAACAGGCGAAATAAATGTTTCGTCATTATTGTGGTGAAATAAAATGGATACTTTAGGCACAAGAGGGCTTACCTTCATGCATATACGCAGCCACCAGCAGGCCAGGCCCGAATGGTACGGATATGCGGGAAGTTCCTGATCTGCATACGCCTCATATGCCGATCAGCGGGTCACTGAATATTCAGGAAATCGTTAGGGAGTCAACAACAGGAACAGCACGGGGCTGTGATACGGGGACAATTAGAAACCACCATCCATCCGGAGTCCGGCCTCTCGCAGGCGGGTAGCCCGGAAGTTTGGATAAGAAGTACATCTTTCGCTTTCATAGGTACGATACGAATTTTGGACAAATGTTTTTTTGCCAGACTGGTGGTTAATCGGGCAAAGTCATTTTATATAGTCTATAAATATGATAGACAAAGTAAACTTATTGAAAATTAAAACGCAAGGGTTTTGAAAGAGAAACTTTCGGGAAGGCGGTATTTAGTTCCAGATTATCAGATTTTTACAATTCGGACACCGACATATCCTACTTTCAGCGCATAATCAATGCTGCATCACGCTCGTCGGGACATAAACATGAAAGACCGATCCCACGCCCGGCGTTCCTTCGGCCGTGATGTAACCGTGGTGATTCTGAGCGATTTTCTTGCAGATAGCGAGGCCGATGCCCGTGCCTTCGTATTCATTTCTTCCGTGGAGTCTTTGGAAAAGGTCGAATATGCGGTTTTCATAGCGCTGGTCAAAACCGATACCATTGTCGGTTACGCTGATCCGGCAGAAAGTCCCCTGACCGTCCTTGTCTTCCACTAAATCATACCCTATCCGCACAACCGGCTTGCGGTCCGGACTGCTGTATTTAATGCCGTTGCCGATCAGGTTCTGCAATAGCTGATGAAATTGGACCGGGATTACCGGCAAAACCGGCAGCGGCTGCACTTCCACCACGGCGTCTTTTTCCGTGATCAGTTCTTCCAGGTCACTTTTTACCTCGTCCACAATGCTGTTTAAATCGGTCTCCACGAATTTGAAATTGATACCGCTCGTCCCGGAATAGCTCAGCAATGCTTCGATCAGCTTTTGCATCCTTACCGACGCCGCGATAATGCGTGCGAAGTAATCTTTTGTCCCTTCTGAAAAATGCTGCGATTCCTTTTCCATGATCCGGCTGCTGAATGCACGGATCTTCCGCAACGGTTCCTGCAAATCGTGCGAGGCCACGTAGCTGAACGACGCCAGTTCTTCGTTGTTCCGGCGCAGTTCCATATTCTTTTTATGGAGGGCATCGCTGAGCTCATTATCCTTGGTCACGTCCTGCAATGCGCCGATCATCAGGTGGTTTTCTCCTTCCCGGATAAAATTTCCGCTCAGCCTGAAATGCTTGATATCGCCATTTTTGGCAATAATGCGGTAAGTGTTCTGGATGATCACCTTGGTCTCGTACGCCCGTATGCCGTCGCGGATCGCCTGGTGGCGGTCTTCGGGATGAAGAAATGAAAGAAACTGTTCAAAAGACGGTATAAACTCCTTCGGCTGGTAACCGATGAGGCGGTAAAGATTATCGGAGCATTCGAGCTCGTTGGTCGCCACATTCCAGGCGTAGCTGCCGATATTGGCATTTTCTTCGGAATGCTTGAAAATCGAATTTTGTATGGCCAGCTGACGGTTCAGATCTTTGAGTTTCAGGTCGGATTTCAGTTCTTCGGAGATATTCCGGGTGGTTACCGTCACGCTGTCGGCCAGTTTTTCGACGGAAGCCTCGTACCAGACGATATTTCCTCCCCTCCTGACGTCGATCTGGTAGCTATCCGGGTGCCCTGTTTCAAGGCATTTTGCCAGTTTTTCAAATACCCCATTCCTGAAAATACCAGGATATACTTCGCGACAGGTTTTTCCTGCAATGCCCTCTTCCTCCCCGGTCCCTTGCGTAAACGCGTCTTCATTGGCATACACAATACGAAAATCCATGATCCTGCCCGCCGGGTTCCGTATCGGTTCGTAGGAAGCAATGCCGTTTCCCACCGTGTTCAGGATAGATTGCAGGAATTGCTCCGAATGTTTCAGCTGTCGGGTCCTTTCCTCGACCTGCGTTTCCATTTGTTCCGAGAATGTGATCTGGTCGTGAATATCCATGCAACCGCCCACATAGCCCGTAAATGTTCCTGTCGAAGTATACCGCGGCACGCCTTTGTCCGAAATCCATCGGTATTGCCCGTCGTGCCTGCGCAGGCGGTAATCCATACTGAACTCCTTGCGCGCATCGAAATGTGAAATGTAAATGTTCAGGCATCTGTCGAAATCATCGGGATGAACGCCCTCGGCCCAGCCGTTCCCGAGCTCCTGCTCCATGGTGCGCCCTGTGAAATCAAGCCAGCCTTTGTTGAAGAAATAGCAAAGTTTATCGGGGCCGGAAAGCCAGATCAGCACCGGGGCCGTGTCAGCAATGGCGCGAAACCGCCCTTCCATCTCCTGTATGTATGCGAGTGTGTCGCCTCCGCCGGTATGACCCAGCCGGGCCTTGTCCAATTCCGCTTCAAGTTCTTCAATGCGTTTTCGCAACGCATCCGTTTCTGCGTTCATATTGAGGTTTTCGCCATTTCAATCCCCACCAATTTACACGGGTGGCGGCAGAATACCAACGCTGATCGCATTTTTGGGCTTAAATATTGAAATCCTAGGATAGAAGGTTTTGTCTTAAAATAAATTCCAGTTCACCTGCCACATCAATGCTTTGCTCCTGACCTCTTTTTGCCCGGAGCAAGGAAATTTCATAAGCGGCATTGATAACCACTCTGATTTGCTCCTCATCCCATGGCTTTTCCATTCGGTAGTGAACCTGACCTTTGCTCAAAGCATCCGCGACAGCCGTGAGATCGGAAAAACCCGTCAGAAGCACCCGCATCACCTCCGGATATTTTTCCAAAACCCGAATCAGGAAATCAACGCCTGTCATTCCCGGCATGCGCTGGTCGGTTATCACGATCTGTACCAGGTTCTTCTTCATGATTTCCAGTGCCTCAATAGCAGAACCGGCAATGAGCACATTGAATTCTTTACGGAAAGTCGCTTTAAACGAGTTTAGGTTATGAATTTCGTCGTCCACGTAAAGTACAGTTACCGTTTTCAAAGTCTCCATCGTTGGTTTGTTTAGGGTTGCTTTAAATCCGAGCCTTCATTATGAGTTGGACTCAAAGATTACGCTTGTTAACTGACAATCCGGAAATAGCTTATCAACAGGTGGGAGCAAAAAAGCAAAAGGAAATTTTGTTAAATCAAAGACCCATAAATATTTAAATGAGGCTGCCAACCATTCCTTTCGCGCCGCTTAAAAAGTTTTCCGTACAAACGATTTTTGAAAAGAGTAGGCAAAGTTCTTTTCAGGGTTTTGAGATTCGGAAATTGTCTTAATTTTATACGAATTAATTCTATATGTCCAATATGCAATCCAAATTCTCCCCTGAGTCGCTCGATATGGTCATTGCCGGTATCAATGCGGGAATATGGGATTGGGTTTTCGCAACGGACAAACAGGTTTGGTCGGACCGTTTTTTTGAACTACTCGGCTACCAGCCGGGAGAAGTACCGCCCGGTTATGAGGAATTTACCGAGATATTGGTCCATCCCGACGACAAACAGATCGTGGCCGATGCCATCCGCGAACAATTTGAAAACAACATCCCCTATCTCGTTCATGTAAGGCTTAAAACGAAGCATAACGGCTATCGCTATTTCGAATGCCGTGGCACTGTGCGGTTTGAAAACGGGAAACCCGAGAGGATGGTCGGCTCGGTGAGCGATATTCACGACGATGTCATGCAGCAAGAGCAGCCGGGCAAGCTCGACGGCGTTTTGCAGGACCTTACCCAGCGGAAAATCGTCGAGGAAAAGCTGAGCGTGATATTTCAGTATTCTACCGATGCACATTTGCTGCTGGATGAAAGCGGGATCATGGACTGCAACGAGGCGGCCGTCAAAATGCTGCGGTGCAAAAACAAAAGCGAACTGCTCTCGATCCACCCGGCAAAGTTCTCTCCCGAATTCCAGCCCGACGGCATGCGGTCGTCCGAAAAATCGGTGGAAATGGATCGGCTGGCTTATGAAAACGGCTACAACCGCTTCGAATGGATTCATAAAAAAATGGATGGCGAGGAATTCCCGGTCGAAGTAACCCTTAACCCGGTGATGATCAGCAACAAAAAGGTGCTGCTGGTGGTATGGCACGACATTACCCACCGCAAACGTGCCGAAGAACTGATCCGCAGAAACGAAGCAATGCTGGCTGAATCCCAGCAACTTACTCATAGCGGGAGCTGGGAGGCCGACCTCGTTACCGGCCAGAACTACTGGTCTGACGAAGCATTCCGCATTTTCGGCCTCGAACCGGGCAGTACCGGCCCGCAGACCGAGCTGTTTTCGAGCATGATCCACCCGGAGGACCTGCCGCTGTACAAATCACACATCCGCGATGCGATTAACCACCTCGCGCCAGCGAGTTTCGACCTGCGCATTATCCTGCCTGACGGTCGGGTGAAATTCATTCACGCCATTGGAAAGCCGTTTACAGATGCCAACGGCAAGGTAACAAAGCTCTATGGCGCGATCATGGACATCGACGAACAGAAAAAAACGGAACAGGAACTGATCAAAGCCAAGGAACAAGCCGAAACGGCGGGTATAGCCAAATCGCAGTTCCTTTCGACGATGAGCCACGAGATACGGACACCTATGAATGCAGTGATCGGGTTCACGCATTTGCTGCTGCAACAGGACCCGAAGCCGGAGCAGATGGAGTACCTCAATATCCTGAAATTCTCGGCGGAAAACCTGCTGGTGCTGATCAACGATATCCTGGATTTCAGCAAGATAGAAGCCGGTAAGATCGAGTTCGAGGAGGTCGATTTCAATGTGCTCTCGTTGCTCGAAAATATACGGTCCGGAATTCTGCAAAAGGCTAATGAAAAGGGCATTATGCTGAAACTGAAAGTCAGCAACGACGTCAATATCACGGTGGTGGGCGACCCTACCCGTCTCGGACAGATCCTGACCAATCTCGTCAGCAATGCCGTAAAATTCACCGAAAGCGGCAAAGTGACCATCTCGGCGGCTGTCTCACAGCGGCTGGACGACCGTGTTTCCATCGATTTTCGTGTAGAGGACACCGGTATCGGCATTCCGCCCGAAAAACTCGAAAACATCTTTGACAGCTTTACACAAGCCACTTCCGACACTACGCGCAAGTATGGCGGCTCGGGCCTCGGCCTGACGATCACTAAAAAGCTCCTGGAACTGCAAAACAGCCAGATTCATGTCGATAGCACACCCGGCGATGGGTCGGTGTTCTATTTCAGCATGTCGTTCCCCATCAGCGAAAAGCACCTTGCCGAACAAGCCAACGGCGCTCCGGCCAATCATTTCAATCTGCAAGGCATGAAGCTGCTCATCGTCGAGGACAACAATATCAATGTCCTGCTGATGAAGAACTTCATGCGGCAATGGGACGTGCAATACGACCTTGCCGAAAACGGGCTGGTAGCGCTCGAAAGAGTAAAGGCCAACGACTACGACCTCGTGCTTATGGACCTCCAGATGCCCGAAATGGACGGCTACGAAGCCACCCGGCACATCCGCCAGCTGCCCGACGAAAAGTACCAGCGCCTGCCTATCATCGCATTGACAGCCTCGGCCATGATGGATATCAAAGATATTGCATTTACAGTCGGAATGAACGACTATATCAGCAAGCCGTTCTCCCCGGCGGAGCTGTATGCGAAGATTGCGTCTTATCGTAAAAAGTAAGAGCTCCTGCCCAGAGAATCAGCTTTTCGCCCACTCTTTTCCATCTGGTCACCAACGATATTGGATTGTACCCGCCGGTAATTCGAGGGATGGAAGCGTTGGTAGTGCGGGAAGTTTTTCTGCATGCTCCCCTTCCCAAACAGCCAGGAATCACAGAAACGCAAAATCAGACAAATCAGCAAGAGTATAATAGCCCAGACAGGTGATTTCACGCGTCGTGTCATGGAAGTGGGTTTAAGGTTGGCCGGGCAGATGTACCCGATAGCCAAATTTTCCACATCCTAAACGATCCCCTCAAATCTATTTACCACGCGGCAGTAAGCGATTAGTATTCGATTTTCACATCCGTTTCCTCCTTAGCGAAAACCACTCTTCTGAAACTACATCTTCACCGCAGGCTATTTACGTGAACGCCGATAAATCATCGCGTGCAGCGTTTTTTCAAAAACCGGGTGATATTCCGTCCGGAATTCGCAAAGTCTTACCCTAAAACATTTACACACATGAAAAATCCAGCCACCCATTCACCCGGGCCATTAACGCACACTATCGCCCCGGGATCATTCGCTTCAAAAATCAGGAAAGCATTTTCCCGTAGACCACAAGTCATATTAGTCATACTGCTGTCGGTTAGCCTGTTTCTACGTTCCCAGCCCCTACTCGCGCAGGCGCCGCAGCAGTTTAGTTTTCAAGGGGTGGCGCGGGGAGCGGATGGGAAGATATTGGCTAATAAAAGCATTGGATACAGCTTTAAGATTCATAGTGACAATCCCGGGGGTATCATCAAATTTACGCGTGAAGGAGTCACAACAACCGACGCAGCAGGCGTATTTAGCGCAACTATCGGCACCGAAGCTAGTCCCATTCCAAGTGACATACGCTGGGATAGAGCGAAACATTACCTCGAAGTAGGAATCGATGTCGATGGCGCCATCAATGGTACCACCTTTGTAAGCGTTGGTACCACAGAATTAATAAGTGTGCCTTCTGCCCTCTACGCTCAACATTCTGGAAAATGGACGAACGGAAGTCCGGTAGTTCAGACTGATGATAACGGAGGATATGGCAACATGCCGTCATTTCCAACCGTAGGCAACGGTGCAAGGCTTATCTGGCATCCCGGAAAAGCTGCTTTTAGAGTTGGGCATTCAAGTTCCGACGGCTTTTGGGAAGATGCGTTAATTGGAAATCATTCATTTGCAACAGGAGAAGGCACTAAGGCGTCCGGTCAAAACAGCGCAGCCATGGGGTACAAATCCCAAGCCCTGGGCTCAGAGTCTGTGGCGATAGGCTCACTTTCAACAGCTTATGCAAACTTTTCGGTGTCAATTGGTAATAACGCTTTAGCAAGCGGCCTCTCCGCCATCAGCCTCGGGGAGAGTACATCTGCGATAGGATCGGGCGCATTTGCAGCGGGGGTAAGAAGTATTACAAAGTCACTAGGGGGTATTTCTATCGGAATGTATAATGACAACAATGATAATCCGAACTCAGTTGCACCAAGTGCTACCGACCGATTGCTTCAAGTGGGTAATGGAAGCAGCCTTGTAAATCGTTCCAACGCAATTACCGTTCTCAGAAACGGAAACGTTGGCATCGGCAACAATGTCCTGGTTCCTCAGTACACCATGGATTTCGGAGGCAGGACTCGCATACGCCATAATGGAGCTACCGCAGGCATCTATTTTAACAATTCT
Source organism: Dyadobacter sp. SG02 (assembly GCF_900109045.1). Taxonomy (GTDB): domain Bacteria; phylum Bacteroidota; class Bacteroidia; order Cytophagales; family Spirosomataceae; genus Dyadobacter. Next base: position 246,970 of record NZ_FNYL01000006.1, on the reverse strand, counting down.
CAAAACTTGGAGGAAGGTTTTGTCGGGATGGTTAATGATGATGAAGTTGGGCTTTATGTGGGCGATGCCTGGCGGTTGATCGTAAACAAAAATGGGACGGTTTTTGCTCAAAAATTCCAATCGTTTTCTGACAGAAGGTTAAAAACCGCCATCAGTCCGGTTAAAAATAGCCTGGCAAAATTACGGGCAGTACAGGGCTACAATTATCAATGGAAGAATCCCAAGGATGATCAAGACCTTCAAACCGGTGTCGTAGCCCAGGAACTCGAAGAAAAGTTTCCCGAACTGGTTTCAACAGGCAAAGACGGCTACAAAGCGGTCAACTACATTGGCCTTATCCCCCACCTGATCGAAGCTGTCAAAGAACTCGATAAAAGGACAGAAGAAATCGCGGGTTTGAAAAAGGAACTTGCGGAGATGAAGGAAATTAACAAAAGGATGACGGCATTGGAGGCAGGGTTGAAGAGTCTTTTGACGGAGAACAAATCAGCCATCGGTAAATCGCAAGCCAAATGAAAAAGCTGATATTAACCATTCTTTCAGGAGCTATATCATGTCCTTTGTTCGCCCAAAGTATTTCCCCGGGCGCCGTTTACGCCGCCAGCGCTTCTGGTTCCGCCAATGGTGTGAGCGTCAACTGGATATTGGGCAGTCTCAACTCGTTTTCAGATTTATCCGTTTTGCCGGTGAGGCTCATCAGTTTCGAGGGCAGACTGAATGCTGCCGGCCTTGCCGAGCTGCATTGGAAAACGGCTGAGGAAGTCAACAACCTCGGGTTCGAGATACAGAAGTCGCCGGATGGTAAAAATTGGGAACTGCTCGGATGGGTAGATGGCGCGGCCAATTCCAAAACGGAGCATAGCTACCATTACATCGATCAGGATTTCGTCACGACGAGCTATTACCGCCTGAGGCAGGTCGATTTCGACGATTCGTACACTTACAGCAAAATCGTTTGCGTGATCCCGGAAAAAGAAAGCCTCGATAGGTTCTACGTCTATCCTAACCCGTCCAGAGAGAATAAAGTGAAAGTACAGCTGCCGGAAAGGGCACAACGGCTTTCACTATTCGACCAGATGGGCAATAAGCTGAGCCAGTTCGAGACGCCGGGCACAGAACATATCATAACCTTGCCGCATACAGGTTCATTCCTGCTGCAAATCGACACGCCTGTGGGAAGCAAAACGACAAAACTGATTTTTTACTGAGGGTTAACTGGGGTTTGTACAGAGGCCGTCATTTTGATGGTCTCTGTTTTGTTTTCCTTTAAAAATCTCAGGCTGACCAGAAATTCAACGCATTCGTTCCTAAGACCGCGCCGGACGATTTTTGAGAAATTTATGTCGGCCGCTAATCTTATCTCTTGTGCAAAAAACATTTTCTCTTACAAGCCCAACCTTGAACACAACCAAAACTAAATAGGACTACATTTTTTATGAGGGTTAAGGGTGATTCAAACAGAGGCTGCCGGTTCGGCGGTCTCTGTTTTGTTTTCAGGGCTATCACGAATGCAATACCTCTGGCATGTCTTTCCTGAAATCCTCCCCGTAAATGCGGTTGTATTCCCTCGCGAAGTTTTCAAACGTGGTTTTCGCCAGTGAATGCTTGCCTAGATGCGCCAATGCTTTGCATTTCAATATCATAGCCTCTTCATTCACCGGATCGAAATAGAAAACGTAGTTGGCGAGCTTCACGAGGAATTCGGGGTCGTCGGCGATTTTGATGGAGGCGGCATAACGCAGGTAGGCATCGACGATCTCGTTCGAGATTTCCGATTTGAAACTGTCCAGCCATTCGTATTCCACATTCGAGAGGAAATTACCCCGCTTGGTAATGCTGGCGAGTTCGATAATGCTCTGCTTGGTAAGCAGCTTACGGTTTCCAAGAAGCGTCAAGTAATGCATATAATCGACCTCGATTTTCTCGAAATCGATCTTGATCTTCCAATAGCCGGTCTCCTTCGATACCTGGCAATGCTTCATCTTGTCGAGGATCGCTTTCAGTTTGGCGATGTTTACAGACCGGTTGTTCCGCGCGCTTTCCGAAGGTTTGTCGAACCACAGCAGTTCTTTCAACTTCTCGGAACTGATCCCGTCCCAGCGGATCGAATACAACAATATGACGAGAAATAGCTCCTTCACTAACGGACTGAACTGCTTCGTAATCTCATTCCCTTCCTCATCATACAGCTGTAAATTACCGAACAGCAGAATACAGCTTTTATAAGGTACCACCTTTTCGGCAACGTCGTCGTCCGGTACCAGCTGTGCCCCTTCAGGCATTTGCTCCAACTCCTGCACAGGCCCGACCACGGGTACTTTAATAGCCTTTTGCCTGCCCAATTGCCCGGGCATATACCGGTACAGCCAATACACCAACAATGCCGCAACGAACAGCGCACCGATGACCCACACGCTACGGCCAGCCGGATCCCCCGCAGAAGCCGTTTGTGGTGCTACGCTTTCAAGTGGTGGCGCATAGAGCGAGTAAATGGCAACTTTGGTCTGCAAATTGGCATCGCGGTAGAGCGTCACCGCTACGAACCGGCCATTTGCCTTATCATAAAAAAGATCGGCGAAAGATTCGATGTCGATAAACTGGTACGGCACTTTCGAGCCCACCTCTGTGAATTCCGGCCGGTTAAGCGAACCTTTGATCAGTTGCAGCTGGGAACTGAATTGATGCTTGGGGAATATTAATGCGTAGTACGAACTATCCTGTTCATTGATAATCATGGAGTTACCAAATACAAAATCCTCCTTCGGCACTTTCAGTTCGTAAATCTTCCTGAACTTCCGTTGTGCAAGGTCGAAATACAGGAGGTCGTACCAGTTGCGCGGATTGAGCATCTGCTGGCCCGTGGAGCTCCCGTACCCGCCTATCACGTACGCACCCCCGCGTGCAGCGCCGAGCGCGGCCAGGTACCGGGGGGTGAAAACGGAGTCGTTCAATGCGACTTGCTGCCAGGTACCGGACGGCAGGTGGTAGCGCTGCACTTCCTTTTTATATGCCAGATGCCCATAGCCACCGAGCATGTAAATCGAAGAATCGGCCGGGGAAAGGAATTTGTTGGCGTGCAAATAATAGGTCTTGGCCTGGGCGGGAATATCACTTTTATCCCAGCTGCGGCTGACGGTATCAAAGGCCGTAACCTGCTTTTCATTCAGAAAAACATTATACAAACGGTTCCTTTCACTATCAAACAGCACCTGATTGTCCACATAAACCGGCTGTTTACCGCTTCGGTAAGGCATAGCTACCACCCGGTTTCCCGCCAGACTGAACCTCACCAGCGAATCCTGCCCTACCACAAACACATTGCTGCTTTTCTCGTCAAACCCAACCCGCACATAGCCTTTCAAGGTAACGGTTTGCAGCAGTTTCCACTCATAATGCAGCTTTTTGATCCAGATCGGATTGGCGGCCACCGCCGCCTTTTGCCCGACTTCCGCGGTGGCTTTCACGCCATCCGTTTCGTCCAGCGGCCAGCGATAGGCTACGCGCCCGTCCTCCCGCAGTTCCACATTCCGGACTTTCATCGGCGGTACGTCGGTGGTGCGGAACTCCTTGTACTGGTTCGCGCCGAAAAGTATCTTATAGCAACCCTTCGTCACATATTTTACGGGTTGTGAAAAACTGCGGTTTCCGTAAATGACGGTGATCTGCTGTTTCTGCTTCTGAAAACGCAGGGTTATCCGGTTCCATTTGGCGAAAAGATCGTCGCCATGGAAATCGAATGCGGTGGGTGAAAACTGCTCGCCGATAATGACCTTGAAATGGTCCTGATTGACGGAGCTGTTGTCGTAAATCAGGTCGACGTTTTGCTGATCATCCCCGATAACCCGGACGATATAGCCGAAATAGGTCTTTTTATTTCTCAGAAAAGACAGTTCGAAGGAAAGTTCGAAGTCGCCGTCGAGGCAAATCGGACCTTCCGGGCTCAGGTCAAGGCCCGTCCGTTTGTCCTGCACCGCCTCAAAGCTCTCGAACCCAAGCCCGTACGACTGACCCCGTACCTCGGATACGACGCCCGACAACCAAATTGACCAAATACAAAAAAGAATAGACCTGAATTTCATAAGAGCGGGTTGGCAAGAAAACGACTAAAAGTTTTCTCCTGGGAATGCATTTAAGGGTTCCGTTAATCGATTGTTAAGCTTTTCTTAAGTAACGCGCGTTTAATTCGTGTTCGTTTCCCAAAGCTACACTTGCACGATATCAATTTAAAGTTAAACAATAACCAGGGTTTTTAATAACCCACCGAACACACCCCTGTTTTTTCAGGAAAGCCCGGTACAAACTGCTAACTATACTTTTTAAAACCATAACCAACCAAAATATAAGCGCCGAAACCGTAATTAAAATTTGATTAAGCATGATCCAACCTTTCAAAAACCTGACAACATCCTCGTTCATACTTGCTTTTTGTTTGCATTCTCTGACCAGTCCGGCACAAAAAATTTCTGAAAAAGATAACCTGCAATATGTCGACCTCCGCATTGGAAATGTAGGCCAGCTCCTCGAACCTACCCGTCCAACCGTGCAACTCCCTAACCAGATGATGCGGATGTTCCCGGTCCGCCAGGATTACCTCGACGACCAGATTTCGAGCTTTCCGGCCATCATCGTGTCGCACCGGCTCGGCCAGGCCTTTGCGTTGCGGCCCAGCATTCAGCCCGTCGGCGCGGCTTCCTGGAAGCAAAAGCTGGCTTACGACCACGACCTGGAAGTGCTCCGGCCTTATTATTACTCAACTTATCTTGTTGATGATGAAGTAAAAGTAGAATTTGTCCCTGGTAAAAAGGCCGGTATTTACCGCTTTGAATTTCCGAAGAACGGCCAGAAAAATATCCTTTTCGACCAGTACAACAACGGTGAAGGAAGCTGGAAATTCACAAACGGAAAAGAAATAGCCGCCCGCGAAATTTACCACGACGATATCCCTGTTTACCTCTACGGAACGTTCAGCGAAGCTGGAAAAACGGGTTCCCTGAATGGCGGGAATGCCGTATCCGGCGATGAATCAAAGGGAAAAAGGGCCAAAGCATACATTACTTTTCCTGAAAATGCCTCCACGATCGAATTCCGTTACGCGATTTCATTCGTAAGCGCCGAGCAGGCAAAGAAAAACTTTGAAAATGAAGTAAAAAACACCGGCTTTGAAGACTTAAAAAAAGCCGGCGAGCAGGTTTGGGCTCAAACAATCGGCCAGATCCGCGTCGAAGGGGGTACCGAAGCACAGAAACGAAGCTTCTATTCGTCACTTTACCGTACGTATGAGCGGATGGTGGATATTTCGGAAGACAAGCAGTATTACAGCGGTTATGATAAAAAGGTACACACCAGCAACCGACCGTTTTATGTAGACGACTGGACCTGGGACACTTACCTGGCGCATCACCCGCTCCGTGTGATCCTGAACCCGGCACAGGAAGAGGATATGCTGCAATCATTCGTGAACATGTATGAGCAAAGCGGCTGGATGCCGACATTTCCGGTGCTTTTCGGTGATCATGCGTGTATGAACGGTTTCCATTCGTCGGTGACGTTGCTGGACGGTTACCGCAAAGGCCTTAAAAATTTCGACATTGCCAAAGCGTACGAAGGCATGAAGAAGAATGCCGAGCAGGCGACCATGCTCCCGTGGCGAAACGGCCCGAAATGCGAGCTTGACGATATTTACCATTCCAAAGGCTTTTTCCCGGCACTTACTCCCGGCGAAAAAGAGACGGTAAAACTGGTGGATGGCTTTGAAAAACGGCAGGCGGTGGCGGTCACCCTTGGCGGCAGCTACGACGACTGGGCAGTGGGCCAGCTGGCCAAAGACCTTGGTAAAAACGCCGATTTTCAGAAGTTCAATGCCCGGGCTACGAACTACAAAAACCTTTGGAACGAAGAAAAGCAAATGTTCATCCCCAAAGACAGACAGGGCAAATGGATCGCGATAGACCCGAAATTCGATGGCGGAATGGGTGGCCGCGATTTTTATGACGAAAACAACGGCTGGACCTACAAATGGCAGGTGCAACACGATGTGAATGGGCTCATAGGGTTAATGGGCGGCAAAAAGCAGTTCGAAAGCAGTCTCGATCAGCTTTACCGCGAGGGACTGGGCCGCAGCAAATACGAATTCTGGGGCAAATTCCCGGATGCGACGGGGCTGGTAGGACAATATTCCATGGGTAACGAGCCGAGTTTCCACATTCCTTACCTCTATAACTTCACCGACGCACCCTGGAAAACACAGAAACGCGTGCGCTTCCTGCTCGACGTCTGGTTCAAAGACAATATTTTCGGCATCCCGGGCGACGAAGACGGCGGCGGTATGACGGCATTCGTCGTGTTCTCGTCCATGGGTTTCTACCCGATCACGCCGGGTCTGCCAGTGTACACGATCGGCAGTCCTGTTTTCGAGAAAGTGACAATCGACCTGCCAAACGGCAAGGAATTCAAGGTCATCGCCAAAAACTGCTCGGTAATTAACAAATACATTCAAAGCGCCAAAATGAACGGCAAAGCATTGAATGTCCCGACCTTCACCCACGAAGAACTGGTGAACGGCGGAACGCTGGAACTGGAAATGGGCCCGCTGCCGAATAAGGGGTGGGGGGTTGGGGAATGAATGAATGAATGAATGAATGAATGAATGAGTGAATGAGTGAATGAGTGAATGAGTGAATGACTGAATGAGTGAATGACTGAATGAGTGAATGAGTGAATGAGTGAATGAATCATTGATTGATAGAATGAATGACCAGTCCACCGGCGCGATGATTGAATAAAAACTATTCGGTCATTCGGTCATTCAGTCATTCAAAATTCACTCATTCACTCATTCACTCATTCAAAACTCCTCTGATACCCCGCCGGCGTAGTACCGGTCCAGCGCTTGAATGCCCGCGAAAAGGCGCTTAGCTCGTTGTATCCTAACATATAGGAAATTTCTTTGACGTAATATCCGCCGGTTTCCAGGTAATGCAGGGCGAGCGATTTGCGGACGTCGTCGGCCAGTTCCTGGTAGGTAACCTGCTCGTCTTTCAGTTTTCGTTGCAGGCTGCGGGGACTTACATTGAAATTGGCGGCCATTTCTTCGAGCGAAACAATGCCCAGATAGGCATTTGTCAGCAAATATTGTTGCACTTTATCCTGCCACGAATCGGACTTGCCCTTACCCGACGTTGTTGTATTTACCTTTTCCAAAAGGCTTTCCTGCAAAGCATAGTTAGCCGTAAGAATGGGCATGTCCCAATATTTGAGATCAAAAGTAATCGCGTATTCATCGTCCGAGCGGGTCGGGGCGCGGCGCAGGACGCGTTCCAGTTCCGAAGCTGCGTCGTCGGCGAAAGGCATCGTCACGCGCTCGGGGCGTATACGTGCGAGCAGGAGGCCATCGAGTTCGTGAACAGCAAAAACGAGGAAGAAACTGACCATTTGTCCGAATGCGAAAGGCGAAGCGGCACGATGCTGCTCGTCGGGATACAGGCGAAGCGTAAATGTGTGCGCATCGCGCTCCACGGTCATCCGGAACAGATCGGTGATCAGCGGCGTGAGGGCGACGGCGTGCTCTACGCCCTGACCAACAGTAGTACTACTTTTAATGATCTCGCCCACGATCCCCAACGCGGCCAGTTGCAGCGATTCACCCAAATGCAGGCCAAAAAGCGGGTCGTGGCTCAGGTGGCAGGCATTCAGCCAGAGGTCGTTGAACTGCTTCCGGCTGATTTCCAAAGACCCCGCGGAAGTCAGCGCTTCCAGATCGATTCCCGAAAGGCTGCAAAGCTTTTCCAGCGGAAGATCGCGCTGGGCGGCGTATGCCATGAAAGCGAGGATGAATTGTTTTTGCTGATCGTTCATAAAGTAAATTTAAACTGCATACCCTGAACGTAAAAGCGGATGTCGCGTAATGGTAAGCGATTGTCGTCTCCTACCCTTAAAATAAAATAGCCCTCCGGCAGTGCCGGAAGGATATCTATGATACTCAACGTTAATTAATGCACAAATTTACTATGTACACAAGAGTGCCTTTATAGAGTTAAAACGTTGCAAGTGTAGATACATTTCTACAACCCGAAACATCAGGAAATTTCTAGATTTGTATGTTGCCCACTAACACCCATTTCCTTTGATCAACTGTTTATGAAGATATTGATCGTCGAAGATCATCCGCTTATCCGGATGGGCCTGAAACTCCTCATTTCCGAATCCGAATCCAAAGCATCTGTTACCCAATGTGATACATTTCCCGAAGGCCTGGCGATCCTCGACCAGGAGAAGTTCGATCTCCTCATCCTGGACATCGACATCCCCGGCGGCGAGAACATCAAAATGATGAACATGATCCGGAGCAAACAGCCTGATATCATCATTCTCATCCACTCGGGATACGACGAGCAAGTGTACGCATTACCCTACATCAAGGCGGGTGCGAATGGCTTTCTTTCCAAACAAGCTTCCCATGACGAGTTCAAGGCCGCATTGAAAGCAGTCATGAGCAAAGGAAAATACGTGAGCTACCAGGTGCAGCAAATTCTGCTCAATACGATCAAAGACAACAATTTCGGCAAGGTGATGAATCCTATTACCAGCCTCTCTCCCAACGAAATGCGCGTCATGCAGCTACTGACCGAAGGCAAATGGACCAAGGAAATCGCGGCGATCATGAACGTGAAAGAAAACACCGTGAGTACCTACAAGCGTCGGATATTCAACAAGTTGGACGTGGTGGATTCGATTGAACTCTCGAAAAAGGTCTCGTTGCTCAAACAGTTCTAGGCATTGAACCGAAGCGTGAAGCACGTTTGCCCTGCTTCACTGCTCACATGCAGCCGTACGTCGATCAGCACGGCTACTTCTTTGACAATCAACAACCCCAAACCGGTTTTTCGCCCCAATGGCGCCACCGCTTCGTCGGTACCGTCGCGGTCGGGGGTATTGATGATGTCGATCACATGAAGCGGAATACCTGCGCCTGAATTGGAAATGTGCATGACAACGCCGGAGCCGGCATCCTGCGCTGCTCCGATCCGAATCGTACCATTTTGCGTGAATTTCACGGCATTGTCGAGCAGGTTATGGACCATGATCGCGAGCATCTGGGCATCGGAAGGGACAGTCAGGTCGGCCGGGACTTCATTTACAAAAACGTTACCCTTTTGCTCGCTGGCGGTTTTGAACAACTCGTACTTACCTTCGACGAGCTGGCTCAGCGCTACGTTCTCGAATTGAATGCTGTTGCCATATACATGCACCTTAATGTAATCGAGCAAGCCGCGCAACAAGTCACTCATGCGGCGGGATGAATTGGATATCACCTGCCCTATCTCCGAAACCACGGCCAGCTCGCCCTTGTCGATCATCGACGGGATAGAACCCGATGTGAGCATGATGTAGTTCAGCGGCGACTGAATATCGTGGGTCATCGAAGCGAGCAACCTCGACAACATGTGCAACTGCCGGCTCATTTCATTCTTCGATTCCTCCACGTCGCGCAAAGCGAGGTTGAGGCTCTCGGTACGTTTGGCGACGATATCTTCCAGCCGCGCCTTTTCCCGCGATATTTTACGCAGGCGGAAGCTATTATATAGGTAAAAACCGCCCGCAACTGCCAGAACCAGCAGAATTTTGGCCCACCAGGTCTGATACCAGAGCGGCGGCACAATCACGCAGATCGTCCGGATCGTATGGTTTCCTTTGCCAAAACCATTCACTTTACGCACCAGAAGCGTATGTCTGCCGTGACCCAGGTTGGAAAAAACAATGCTAAAATCGTTGCTTTGGATCGGAATCCAGTCGGAAGCCTGCACGGGCTCGCCTGCGTCCACGAGCGCGTAGGAAAGATTCAGGTTGTAGGCATCGCCATAATAAGGCGTCGAAAAGAAGAACCTCGCCTGCACGGGGTTGGCCGGTAAAACCAGCGTATCGCCCAGGTTTGTAAGCCATTGCCTGTTAACCAGTATCCTGTCCAGCACAATACCGGCCGACGGCACCTTTTTGATCACCTTATCGGGCCGGAACCAGATCAGACCGTTGAGGGACGGCAGCGAAACGGTACCATCTTTCATCGTCGACGCACAGGGCTGACAGCCGCCATTGAATTCATTCGTGAGAAACCCCTCTTCTTTCGCATGATAAAGGTAAAATACATCGAACGGTCCCCTTGCGTAGTCGAGGAGATCTTTGACGGCCATCTGGAACAAGCCTTTATCGGTAGGAATCCACAAATATCCGAGGCCGTCATCCACAATGCAGTGCGGACTTCCCAGATACCGGTTCCGGTCGAGTGGAAAGTGGACCAGCTTATTCTTTTCATACATCAGCAAGCCTTCCCCGTTGGCAGTCATCCAGATGCGGTTCGCCTTGTCGACATAAAGGCTTTTAATGTAAATCCCGTCCGTATCCCTGATTAGCTTCGCTTCCCCTGAATGCCTGTCGAATACATACAACCCGGTGGTCGTGGCGACAAGCATCTGATCACCCCATATATGCAGGTACGTCCCTTTGATTACATCCTTGATCAGCTTCGGTTGAGGATCTTTTTCGGAGGGGTCCAATACGTAAATTCCCTTCGTACCCGTTGCAATCCACACTTTTCCGTCCTGATCGGGGTAAATATGCTTGATTTCAGTAGCCAGACTGAATTTGCGTAACATGCGGTTAGCCTGCACGTCGACCTGATACAGAAAGTCTCCCATCTTAACCCACAACAACCCGTTTTTATCATAAAACAGGCTGCGTTTATCGCCCGTATTCAGTTCTTCCAGGATCGGAATTCTCTCGGTCATGGCCTCCCCGGTCACCGGATCTTTGCTGAGTGCCAAGCCCATCGGCGTCAGAATACTCCGGTCGCCCTTAGGCACCGTCGCGTAGTAAACGTTTGCTATGTCGGCTTCCGGGGTCGTCAGCGGTTCGAAAATTTGCTTTGTCAATACGAATAACCCCTTGGATGGGCTCCCGAGAAATATTGTTTCCGTGGCCGGATCGCGGTACACCGACTGAATTACCTGTTCATCGAGGTCAAACCCTTCGAGCACCAGCCGGGTCGTTAACCCCCGGTTCCGCTCTTCGATTACCAGGTACAGCTTCTTGCGATAGTAGAAAAACAGCTGGTCGGAAGTGATATTCCAGAAAACTTTCATGCCCTCAAACCTTCCATTGTATCGGTTATCGCGCAGCATATCACCGTAAACACTCACCCGGTCCACCCCCTGCGCGGTAATGCCTAGCACATGGCCACCTCCGTCACCATAATACAACTTATCATCGAGCATGAAAAAATTCCACCACAATACGAGGCTGTCGGGCGCGAACGCCGTATGCGACAGTTTCCGGGCGCCCTCGTACAACTGTACCGAAGCGCTGTCGATGACATAGTATTTCCCTTCGCCGTAACTGTCGGGGATAATGTAATAGTGAGGGCCGGCAACGTCGCGAAGGTAGCTCGGAATGCCTACCGAGATCAGCGTTTGTGGGTTTCCGTTATCGAAATGCGGGAGCGTCGTGATTTTGCTTTTATAATAAAGCGAATCGATTTTCGCGACGCCGTGCTCGATCTTCACAAACTGGTTAAAATCGGCTGCCGCATATATTTCACGCCCCGCTTTTTGCTGTCCCGGTCGCCCGGCGCCAGTCCGGTTCATCGAGGGCGACAGCATATAAAAACGGTTACTGGTAGTGCCTACGAACGATTTGTCGAAAATATTAAACCGGTGCCCGTCAAAGCGCGCCAGGCCGTTTTCGGTGGCGATCCAGATGAAACCTTCCGCGTCCGCGGCAAGGCTTCGGACACTGTTCTGCGGCATACCATTATCGTCTGTATAATGGCTAAGGGTATATCCTTTCTGGGAAAAAGCGTTCTCCAAAAAGAAAAATATGCAAATGAATGTCAGAGGAACAAATAGCCTATTCACAGAAAACCACAAAGCAAACCTTATCTGCATAGTTCGCACGGCCGCGGAGTTTGCCTTTCGAACTATTTCGTGAAAAATATATGGAACAAATATAGACGCAGAAATTTTGTAAACAAGCGTAGTATTAAAACTACTACATAAGTAACCACAAATAAATTAAGGAGTTATGGATTATATAAAAATTAGTTCTAACTTTACATACAATTATTTGATTAACAGTACATTACGTGTAGCTTTTATTAAATGGCGATAGAAATGATTCTATTCTTCATTTGTTCCAGCGCTACAAAAACAAACCGATCGGTCACTTAAATTTACCAGCCGGGAACGGTATACCGGATCCCGTTGGGAAACACATAATGACCCGCTTCGTGAATGAAACACATACTACTCGTTGAAAACCATTCCATCGTAAGACTGGCAACCCTTTTCATTATACGCGATGTACTACCGTCGGTCACATCCTGGGAAACCGACAATTTCCCGGACGCGCTTGACATCGTCTCTGCACACAGGCTCGACCTCATTCTCCTCGACATTAACCTACCCGACGGCGAAGGTTTTCAGATGATCGGGAAAATCCGCCGGCTCCAACCCGATGTGCCTATCCTGGTTTTCTCCGCAGTGGACGAGGAAATATATGCCGTGCATTATCTTAAAGCCGGCGCCAATGGCTTTCTTTCCAAAACTTCGTCCACGCAGGAAATCCGCAGTGCCATTGTCGCTGTACTGGTAAACGGTCGCTTTGTGAGCGAGGTTGTGCAGCAGGCCCTGCTGCGCAGCAACCTTCCTTCCGAGGCGAGGCTGAACAACCCGCTCTCCACGCTATCTCTGCGTGAACTGGAAGTGATGGACCTGTTGCTGCAAGGCAAATGGACGAAGGAAATCGCGACCTTCCTCGACATCACCGGCAGTTCCGTAAGTACCTATAAAGCAAGAATTTTTGAAAAATTGGGCGTCAACACCGTCATTGAGCTCTATCAGCGGGTCGCGGCTTTGCGGGAATAGGGCCGTCAGGCTCCCCCCAACTCTTCGCGAATCCTCCGCGCCACCACCTTATCCTCTCCCGGCTGCAACATCCAGGCAGTTACGCGGATAAGGTTGGCGCCTTTGAGCGTTGCTTCCGTGGCGGGATCAATCGAATCGGAGCCAGCCTGGTAATGGTATAGCGGCAATCCTGAAAAACCTGCTTCTATCGATGGGCTGCCAAACCGCAGCTTGTCGCGTAGTTCCCGACCGGTCAGTTTTATGATGTTGTCGTCCCAGCTGATCGTCAGGGTCGGTGTGATATTGCCCAGTTCGGGGATCGTTACCTTGGTGGTAATGCCTGGCAGGTCTTTCACCGCCCCTTCAATGCGGGCAATCTGCGCTTCCCATTCCTTCCATTCCCGGTCGTGATCGCCGGAAATGAATTTTTCGAGCGCCACGTACATGCCGAGTATTTCTTCCTTATTGACTTTGTGTCCGCGTGCGACCGTGAACCCGCGCGGGGGCGCATTCAGGCGGGCAGCCGCGACAATTTCTTTTCGGCCCATCAATATCCCCGCGCTCTGCGGACCACGCATAGCCTTGCCGCCGGATATGAACACCATATCGAAGCCCATATCATTAAATTTCCAGAGATTGGATACGGGAGGTACATCGGCCGCAATATCGATCGACGTCGGTATACTGTGTTTTTTACCTAATGCGACCCAGTCCTCATGTTTGATCTGCCCCGCATTGGCTGTGATGTTCAGGAAATGGAGTAATGCTGTTTTTTCATTGATGGCTTTTTCCACGTCCTCGATCGTCTCGACTTCGACGACGGTACACCCGGTATTCAAAAAAGCATGGTTATAGCGTTCGTTGTGCGATTTCTGGCAAATCACTTCTGATCTCATTCCGGTTCCTTCCAAATGCGGCAGCTGCTCCACCTTACGCACGTCCAGGCCCGTGAGCACACCCGCAAGGCCGAGCGTCATGGCTGAAAAAGCGCCGCAGGTCACCATAGCGGCCTCGGAATGCACCAGTTTTGCAATTTTCTCCCCGACCTTGTCCTGCACTTCGTCGATCATACAAAAATGCCGGGAGGTGTTTTCGATCGTCTCCACAACTTCCTCGTGCATAATGCAGCCCGACATATAAGTGAGCGTGCCGGCGGCATTAATGAACGAGCGGATGCCGAGTTCCGCAATAACATCCCGCTTTTTCTTCCGGGAAACTTGCTCCGCCCGCGCCCCGGAAACCGGCAACGAGCTGAGTAATGGCAATGTGGAAAGGCTTTGAATAACTTTTCTGCGTTTCATGGGGTTCAGGTATTTGTTGAAACGCAAGATAACAAATGTACGTTATTTGACCGCCGAAGGCCTATGGCGTGTGCGACCGCAGCCCTATTGGTCAATGGTAACAGGCCCCCGGCTGCGCGCCTTCGGGCACGGTCACCTGATCCTTCACGTTGAAGCGATCCCCAGAAAAGGAAAGATATAATCGTAGAAATCCTGGGGAATAAAAGGCTTGATAAAATACCCTGAGAAACCGCTCGCCATCGCCCGCTCCTTCTCGTTTTCGAACGCCGACGCCGTGAGGGCGATAATGGGTACCCGTGCGTCGAGCTGGCGAATAAGCCCGGTGCTTTCGAAGCCGTCCATGACCGGCATCCGGAGGTCCATCAGCACGAGATCATACTGGTTTTGGCGGAACATTTCATAAGCTTCCTGACCGTTCGAGGCCGTGTCGTGGAGGATATTCTTGCGTTTCAGAAGCTGCGTGGCCAGTACCAGGTTGGTTTTATTGTCGTCCGCGACAAGCACCCGTACTTCCGGAATGTCTTCGGCTACGGCGACCGGTAACGGCTGGCTCACCGCCACAGGTTGCTCCGAATAGGGTATCGACAACCGGAACGAGAACCGTGATCCTTTGCCTTCCTCGCTTTCCAGATGGATTTCGCTGTCGAACAGGCGCATCAGCTCCCTGGAAATGGCCAGACCGAGCCCGGTTCCGCTTACGCTGTCGGAATGCGTGCGCGCCCTTACCTGTGTGAAAATTTCGAAGATACCTGCCTGCTCTGCGTTCGGAATGCCTATGCCGGTATCGGTCACCGAAAAATCAATGGTTACGGCCTCAGGCGTACGCGCTACTTCCTTCACTTCCAGTACAACAGACCCGTTTGCCGTGAATTTGATCGCATTATGCACCAGATTCGTAATCACCTGACTTAAACGGAGGCGATCCGCGACCAGTTGTGCCGGCAGCCCCGGATCGATCGAGCATACGAGCGAGATTCCCTTTTCGTTGGCCTTCGGATCGAAGGTTTTTTTGAGTATATCAAAAAGTTCGAATGGGTTGAACGGCTGGGGATCGAGTATAACGTGGTTGGAATTGATCTTGTTGAAATCCAGCACATCGTTGACGACCGCCATCAGATGGTCGGCCGAGAATTTCAGGGTGTTCAACAAATCGTTGGGTTTTTCGCTGTGTTCTTCTTCCTGTATCATCAAATGTACCATACCCACGATCCCGTTCAGCGGCGTTCGGATTTCGTGGCTCATCATCGACAGGAAGTCCGTTTTGGCGCGGGTAGCCTGCTCGGCGATGGTCTTTTGCCGTTCCAGTGCGTCGTTTTGCTGTTGTAGCGTATAGCGGAAGTAGAATTCGCGTTTGTCTTTACTGTAATTCAGTTTTACTACAAAAGGAAATACAATATGGGCAACCATGACGAAAACCGCCCCTTGCTCGAAAAACTCCGTTAGAGATGTATCTGAGAAAAAGTGGATCGATGCGGGGTACAGCGTCAGGCCGAGTAACGAGACGATCAGCGCATAACGCAAAGGCCAGCGCAGGACGAGCCCCGCGAATATGACCGCGAGCGTGAGGTTAATGCAGGATTGTACGTAGGAATGATGCGGCCGCGACAGCAGGAATGCATAGAAGCAGATTAGCGTTACGAAGGCGTAAAAACTCATTTGCTGCCCCGAGATCACCTTCCGGTAATTCAGGAACATATACCCCAGGATAATGGAACCCGACAGCATATGAGCCGGCAAAAGTGTATAAAAAAAAGGATCGCCCGAGAGGAAAAAAGCAATGGCCGACAACGGGTTGCAAACCAGGAAAGTATTGCAGAACAGACGGTTTTGCACCCGGGTCTTTATTTCCGCCTCTTCCTGCCAAAGCTGCTCAAAAGATTCGGAATAGTGAATGTCTTTCAAATAGGAGCTTTTTGAACGTTGAAACCCAAAAATACCCCTAAAAATGTTAAAGACAGTGCATTCCGGGCACAAATGCGGGGTTTTCCCACCCTAGGAAATAAATGAGTTCAGTCCAGTATCACATTATCGAAAAATCCCCGTAATTTTTCCGATCCGATAATGCGGCGACAGGTCTCCACGGTCAGCGGCTTTTGCTGATAGTCGATCACCTGGCCGAACGCCAACGCACGGGCTTTCTCGCTTTCCTCCGTGGCCGAGCTTACCATCACGATCAGAACTTTCGGGAGATACGGCCGGTCGCGGATCGCCCCCAGAAACTCCCAGCCGTTCATGACAGGCATATTAATGTCCAGTAACACCAGGAACGTCGTTTCCATGGCCTGGTTGGTATCCAGGTATTCCAATGCTTCCTGCCCGTTGTAGCAAAGCACGGTGTCACAACCTATCCCGCTTCTTTTGAGAAAGGTATCATGAAGAAACAACATGATCTTGTCGTCGTCCACTAAAAGGATTTTAAGCCCGTCATTCGTCATCGTTCTGAACTTTATCTGCTTTGCGTACAATTTGTCCGGATCGTCCGTCATATTGATCGCAATGTTCACAAGCCATCGGTATTCGCCGAAGCCGTTCATAAAGCGAAAGGCCTCCGTTCTGATCCGCCCGTGCTCCCTGATTTTTAAAAACAGTGCCAGCAATGCCTCCTAGTGGTCGGCGTGGGTACCGTCGAAAGCGTTTTTTTCCGTGAAATCACCGGGATGGATGCCGAGAATCGGATAGCTGCTTCGCTCACATCGGTGATCACGCACATATGCAGGCCGGGCAAAATATTGGATTTCGAATTGAAACTACCGGTGATCACCGTGCCGTCTCTCCGCCGGTTCTTCATCAAACCGTTGAGAATTTCACCATTGAGGAAGTTCTTCCATACCACATCGAAAGTTGTTTTTCTTTCGAAGCATCCCGTCTCCAAATCCTTCCTGCTGCTCTGCACTCATGCATTCAACCCCTAGCGGGAATCGGTGTTTTGCAGATTTAATGTTACAAATACGAAGTTTCTTCCAGGCACAATAATTATCCCAGGCCACTAAACAACCAAGATGTTTATGCGCGGATACTTATTTTTAATATTAATGACCCTGCTTGTCGCCGGTGCGGGCTGCGAAAGTGACGAAAAAACCGACCCAACGCTGATCGGCGAACTGGATAAACAGTTTCTGCTGGCCGCTGCCGACGACGCCCTATTTCAGGTCAATGCGGGACAGGTAGCAGCCGCGGGCACTACTCAGAAAAACATTCAGGAATACGGTGAGGACATGACGACGGACCACACACAAACCGGGAAGGAATTGCAGCAACTCGCTACCGCCAGGAAAGTAGAGCTGCCCACGACGCTTTCGAACGAGCGGCAGCAGCAGCTGGATAGCCTTTCGATGCTAACCGGAGCGGGACTGGACACCCTTTACGCCAACCAGATGGTCGCGATACAAGAACGGGTGGTACATATGATGGAGATCGAAGGCACCTCCGGCAAAGACCCCGAATTGAAGCAATGGGCGACGAGTCGCCTGCCGGTAGTGCGGCAGTTCGGAGAGCGGGCCAAAGGGCTGCGGCAGTGACGGCCACGCCCGCCCCCATCAAAACCAAAACCCAAGCTGAATCGCGATCCGCGGCTTTTCCTCGTTTTTCTCCTTCGGAATGAATGCCCCTGCGGCGATGGTCAGCGCATCTACCGGTGAGAGCCAGATGCCGCCGCCGTAATCGTAATGCCATCTGTCGGACGATTCGCCTTCGAGCCATACGCGACCGTAGTCGAAGCCACCGAAAATGCCATAGGTGAGCGGTAATGTCGGGTTATAGCTGCTGCCGAGGCGGAGACGCAGGTCGGTATCGTGCCAAACGGAGCTTTTTCCGTAGAAACGCTCGGTGCGGTACCCTCTCAGGCCCAGCTTGCCGCCGATATTCGGCATCTGGAAAAACTGGAAGCCGCTGCCGAAGTTTACGCCCGTGCCTAGCTGCGTCGCGAGGATCAGGTTTTCTTTCTGGTCGAGGGCGGTGTACCAGGCAAATTGCGCACGAAGTCCTGTGAAGTTTTTGTCGTTTTTCAGATCGGTCGTCCAGTTCAAGGCGGCATTGAAACGAATACCCGAATGCGGCGAGAACAGGTTATCGATGCTGCTGAAATTGAATGTGAACTTCGCCCCGCTGTAATATTTGGTTTTGAAAAGATCATCCGGCAAGCCATTCTCGGAACTGGTAATGTACCTGCCTCCGGTGGCCTGAATGTCGTTCAGCTCGAATACCGGCCCTAATGTAATGAAGCCATTGTGCCCGCCGAACCGCTTTTTGAGCGCCGGATAAACATAGAATGCGCTCTGCCGCACGCGGTAGAAGTTGGGATCATCCACAGGCCGCTCGGATTCGTTGCCCAGGCCGGCGTAGTTGAATGCGTAGCGCGGACCGCGGTAATAGCTATCGAGATAGAAGTCGAACTTCTTGAATGCATTGATAAAATCGCCGGTATAGTTCACTTTAAAGCCCTGCGTTCTCACTGCAAAACTTCCACCGATCGACTGTACCGAGGCATACGGCTCTTTTTTGAACCCATATTTGGTCACATTCACGGCCCCGCCGAGGAAGAAGCCGTCGTCCGGGTTAGCGCCCAGCAGTGGCAGCGGCAATGTAATGTCGTAGTTACTGTCGGCACTCCGGCGGTCGTACACGTTGAAACGGTACAGGCTCGTGCGTTTGTCCTTCGTGTCCGGGCCAGGAATAATGGTGTTGTTTTTCAAATCATCATAAACAAGCGTCTTCTTCCCGCCACCGCTCACGCGTGCGCTATCCGCGAAGACATCCTTGCCCAGCCCGCCAATCAGCCGCAGCTTCACGCCTTTGTGTACATCGCCTTTGACGATGAATTCGTCGTCGTCGCCATTTCCGTAAATATTAATGGCGTGCGTCACGGCATTTTCGAAAACGCGCTGGTAGTTCTGGTGCTTGATGCGGCCCTCTTTACTTGTTTCGTACACCGTCACCCGCGTATGCGCGTCGTCCACGCGCTCGATCACGAAGCGTTCCTGCTCCTCGGTACCGATCACATTCACCTCTTTACTCACAAACTCATAATGCGTCCGCGCGATCTCCATCAAATGTGCCCGGCGGGCCTTCAAACCTTCGATCATTCTGGGCGAGGCCATTTCGGCTGCTTTGGCCGGCCAGTCTCTGAAAGATGCCTCGATAGCCTCGTCGGTGAGGTTTTTCTGGATAAATTTCACCTGTTCTTCCCATTGCTCCCAGCTCAGTTCGTTCAGGAAGGTACGGTCGAAAAGGCGGGCGCTCCATGTGGTCCATTTCATGCTTTGGATCTCCGGGCCGTAGGTTTGCAATTGCCGCAGGAAAGGCAGCGTTTGCCGTGCGATATTTGTCAGGAAGCCATCGTAGCGCGAAAATGCCTGGTCGCGGTCGCGGGGGATGGGGCGGTAAATGGTGGTACCGTCCTTTTGTTTGGTGGAAGCCCACGCCCATTGGTCGTCGTGGCGGTCCCAGTCGCCGATAATGAAATCGAGCAGGCGGGTACGGATCGCCCAGGGCTCATCGACTTTATTTTTACTGTTTTCCAACAGTGCCTCCACGAGGTCGGGCGTGCTCACAATCTTGTCGGGGTTCCCGAAGAAATCGGCATCTTTCCAGCGCTTGCCGTCGGGGCGCTCTTCCACGAGGTTCATCGTGCCTCCGAAAAGGCTGTTAAATGTTGCCAAACCGGGCTGCGCCGGCACATAATACATCCTCGGATTGGTATGGTACACATTGACAGCTCCTGCCAAAGCAGGCATATTCAGCGGCGCGAAGGGGTTCGTCGACAGGAAGTTATCTTCCACGAGGTATTGCGCCGCAATCATCTGGTTGAACGGAAACGGCAGGAACCGGCTCACGTCCTTGGTAAGGCCGCGCATGGCAAATTCCCTGCCGTCCTTGTCGCGGAGGCGCAGAGAGTTGGTCTGGTTACCCCCGCCCTGCTTGGTCGGTACCACACCGCCTTTATAAGTGGCCAGGTCCAGCACCGGGAAGCGGTATTGTTGTAAATAAAGCGGCCGGTAATGCTCGCCGAGCATGGCTTTATGCACTTTTCCAATGGGCTTGACCTCGTTACTGACGATGAATTTCGTGGTCGAATCGGCGTGCTGATTATACTCGGTAAATGCGATGGTAGAATCCGGTATTTCGATCTTTTGCTTGTCTTTCACTTTGTGTTGAAAAACAAGTTTGGCATCCTTTCCGTCGGGCGTCACTTCCCAGAATTTAGCCCAGGTTTCGCCATCCTTATAGAAGCTCAATGTAGAAAAACCGAGTTTGGACGAGGAAAACATCGAACCTTTACCAAGACTCGCCGGGCTGACTTTCGAACCACTGCCACTTACGACAAACTCCTGCCCGTCGTTCTCGATAAACTGCAATGCATGCTCGTGCCCACTCGCGAAAATAAATTTGCCATTCTTCTTCGCGCCCGCGAGCACGGCCGTCCGCAACTCCTTGTAATGCTTGTTGGCCACATCCTGCCGCGAGCCGATCGTCGCGCGGAACAATGCGCTGAGACTACCGATCACCGGCAGCGGAATGTAGAGTTTCGGATTCAGGTCGGTCAGCGGGAAAATGTGCTGCTTGATGGTAAACCTTCCCCCGTGCGGGCCATACGTGTAAGGCGGGTGGTGCATCGCGATCACTACGTGTTTGCTGCGGTATTTGCGCACCACATTCTCCCACACAAACCGGAACTGCTCGCGGTTCCTGATCTCGCAGCCGTCGTTGATCTTCTGGTCGCGGTCCCAGTCGGTGAGCCACCATTGCGAATCGGCGACGATAATCACCACATTATCATTCAGTTCCACCACTTCGGGACCTGAGCAGCCGTTCAACGGCAGGAAATAATCTTCATATTCCTCCTTATCCTTTTTGCCGCGGCTTTCGTTGATGTACTTCTGGATGTATTTCTCCTGTCGTTTCAAACCCTTCACGCCCCAGCCGCGCCAGTCGTGGTTACCGGGCACGAAAATCGGGTGGCCTTTGAAGTTTTCGAGGGTTTCGAGCTGTGAGTTGATGCGGAATTCGGCCACTTTGCGCGCTGCGGAATCTTCTGACGGCGGCATGCCCGATTCGTAAATATTATCGCCCAGAAACAGCACAGAGCTGTTTTTTGACTCGGTAGCCAGTTTCGTTTTGAGGTATTCCAAAACCGGGGCCCGGTTTTCATGCGAATCGTTGCCGGCGTCGCCGACCAGGTACATGGTATGTTTCAGTTCCAAAGCAGGATCGGGCGATGCCGACTGCCATTGCGCACCTTCTTTCGAAAAACGGGTTTTATAGCTCGCACAGGACGAAACGCCTGTCAGAACTGCCCCGAATGCGAGTAAACGGAGTAAATATTGATTCATAGGATGTCAGCAAAGGCCCTACCGGCCCGATTTTCTGAATTTGAGCACATTCCCGCTGAAAAGGTCGTCGCCCTCGTTGGAAATATAAAGATTACCCGCATTGTCGAACGCAATGCCTTCCGGCTGGATAAACATGTTGCTGTTGAGGTGATGGACGTCTTTCACCTTCCATTGCCGGTCCGTGACGACGACCATCTGGTTCACCGCCGAAATAATGTACCATTCCTTCGTGATCGGGTTACGTGCAATGCCCGACGGCCTGAAACCACGCGCTACCTTGCCGGTAATCGCCTTGATTTCGTCCACATTGATCGCAAACTTGCCCGATTCCGCAATCACCGAATCCGGTCCGGTTTTCAGGATATAGCCGGAAACGCTGTTCTTGGAATTGTCATCCGCGCAGTTCTTGCAAATGACGTACAGCTCGCCGGTACCTTCGTCGCCGTACATTCCTTCATATTCACCTTTGGGTAGAACACCTTTCACTTCTGCCACGCCTTCCGGTTCCTCGAAAACGGCTTCCGCCATCGGAAATGTGTAAATGGTACCATTGCTTTTCAGAATGTAAGCCCGGTCGTTAATGATCGAAACATCCTCATAATCCCCCTTCTTACTGAATTTGGAATGCAGCTGCTTCGGTACGTCCCACGCCAGCCTGAACAGCTTGCCATCCTCGTCCTGGATCGCGTAAACCGTATCGCTCTGCCCCTGATCGAATGCAATGCCCGAAACCTCGAAAAGACTCTCGGGCAGGTTGAATTTTTCTGGCTTATTGAAATCGTATTCCCGGAAAGTCTCTGTTTCTTTTTGCGTCGAATTGCAGCCTGTTGCGAGCAAGCCCAGCAATGCAACAGCCGCCAAGGTCGATGAGTATGGATTTTTCATTAGAATGTCTTTTTAAAATTCTCGACAGCGCCCGTCAGGTAATGGTAAATGGCCTCCTGCGAGCGTACGCCCCCCGGAAGTGTCGTGACGGGCACATTATGCAACTTTTCGTCAATCCAAACCGCCTGTACGGTATCGTCCCATTGCAGGGCCAGGATGTCGGTTAGCTGTTTTTTCAAATCTTCGTGATAAATGGGGAAACACACCTCGATCCGGCGGTAAATGTTGCGGTTCATCCAATCGGCGGAGCCCATGAATACTTCCGGCCGGCCGTTGTTATGGAAAATAAAAACGCGTCCGTGTTCGAGGTAGCGGTCCACAATGCGCTTGATGCGAATGTTTTCGCTTTGTCCCGGAATGCCCGGCACCAGCCTGCAAATGCTGCGGACGATCAGGTTCACTGCAATGCCTGCATTGGAAGCCTCATAGAGTTTGTTGATCAGTACCTCTTCTTCCAGGTTATTCAGCTTAATGGTAATGCCTGCGGACAGGCCGTTTTTGGCATTATCGATTTCCCTGTCGATCAGTTCAATAAACCTGTTTTGAAGATTAAACTGCGCTACCAGCAAATGCTCGAAGCGCATCGCGTCGATCTTCTCTGGTTTTTTCTTTTTGCTCAAAAACCCAAACAGAAGCTCGGTTTCTTTGAGCATGGCCGGATGAGCGGTAAGCAGGATATGATCGGTGTAAAACCGTGCGGTCCCTTCGTTGAGGTTACCGGTCGCGAGCAGGCCGAGGTGGGAATGCGTTGGGTGTTTGCGCTTCACCAGTGCAAGTTTCGCGTGGACTTTCAATGCGGTTACGCTGTGGATGATCTTCACCCCTGCCGACTTCATCTTTTTCGCCCAACGGATATTGTTGGCCTCATCGAACCGTGCTTTCAGCTCGACCAGTACCGTCACCTTTTTGCCGTTTTTGGCCGCGCTGATGAGCGCGTGGGCAATTTTAGAATCATGCGCGACGCGGTACATCGTCGTGTAGATTTCCTGTACCGCTCGGTCAATCGCGGCTTCGTTGAAAAAGCGCAGAATGGTATCGTAAGTCTGGTAAGGCGCGTGCACCATCAGATCGCGGCGGGTCAACGCTTCGAACAGCGTCTCCGGTTCTTCGAACCCTTCCAGATGCTGCGCCGCGGGCCAGGCCGGGTAGGAAATCGCCGGAGAAGCGACCGGCAACGACGACAAATCTTTCAGGTTATGATACCGCCCGCCTTCGACGAGCGACGCTTTTTTCAGGTCAAAAACATTCACGATGTATTGCAAATGCCTCAGCGACAACCCCGGCTCGTACAAGAACCGCGTAGCCAGACCGAAATCGCGTTTACCCAATTGCCTCTCCACCTGCTCGGCCATGTCCTCGCCGTCTTCATCGAGCAAATCCAGCTCCGCATCGCGGGTCACTTTGATATTGAATGCTTTGATATCCAGCGCATCGGGAAAGAGAATGCTCAGATTGCAGCGGATCAGGTCTTCGAGGAAAATAACATACTCATCGTCTGGCAGTTTGATTTTCACAAACCGGTCGAGTTGCGGCACGGGGATATTCACCAGCGCTATTTTTTCCTTATCGCCCGGCAGTTGCAATACCACTACGATGTAAATCTGGTTGTTTTCAGGAAAAAATGACGTTTTATCGTTCAGGTAAACGGGCTGTAAAAAGCCTGCTATTTGCGTGTAAAAATAGCGGCGCGCGAATGCGGCAATCTGTTCGGAAACACTTTCTTTATACAAAAAATGAATCCCCTGGCGCGCCAATGCGGGTATGATCGATTTGCCGAGAATGCGACCAAATTCTTCCTGCTGCCGGTTCACGGTCGCTTCCGCTTCGAGGTAGGCGTTGTTCGCGGCATCCTTCATCGCGTTCTTTTGCAGGTAGGGCATCCGCACCCGGTAAAATTCATCGAGATTCGACGAATAGATCGACAGAAACCTGATCCGTTCCATGAGCGGGACGGCTTCGTTCGCGGCTTCCATCAATACCCTTTCATTGAAAGTAAGCCAGCTGATATCCCGGTTGAAATAGCGGAACGCTTCCATAAGACGGCGGATCAGTGTTCGAAGAAAATGGAGGCGATCACAAACGCGACCACGGAAATGACGATGCCAAACATGAATACATTATACCCCACGCGCAACAACCGGTACTTCCTGCCCAACACAACTCCCTGGGAATAAACGTCCTTCGTAAGGCTTCCGTACAGAAAATCCCGGTCGTTCATCATCGTCTGCATGCCTTTGGAATACTCATCGAACGACATCCGGTAGAAGTTACCGAAAAACAGCAGGTTCACGCTTTTGGCGTCGATATCGTCCTGCGTGAATGTACCGCGCGGGATCGTCGGGCGGGTGGAAAGGATCGAGAATACCATGGTGACCATACAAACGGTGAGCAGCATCATGGTCGGGAGGATCAGGTACGCATTGTCTTCGAGCTTGCGCACGAGCACGCTCAGGAGCACCGAAATGATGATCGACGTCGTCGTGATCATGATATGTGCCTTGTTATCGGCCATATCGCTCAGGCGCTGGTGGTTGTTGGAACTGATCCTGAACATGGTTTCGATGCCCTTGTCCGGCCGGTCGTCCTTCTTCTTTTTGCCTTCGGCTATTTCGGGAATGAATGCTTTTTCGTCTTTGTGATGATGGTGCTTCGCAACCGGCAGTGCCACGGCCAGCTCCGTCGGGCCTCTGTCGGCTATCGTTTCCCCGACAGAGGCTTCTATCGGACCAATATCTTCCCCCGGTTCTTCAAGGGTTTCTTCCAGTAGCTTCTGTTTTAATTTTTCGAGGTTCTTTTTCTTCTGCTTATCGAGCAGGTCGCGGCAGTAATCGGTTTGGTAAGTATGCGATTCCAACAGTTTGATGGTGCTTTTGCGCCATTCCGTCTTATCAATCTTCCGGCCGAGGCGTTGTTCCGCTTCCTTGCGCACGAGCTTGTTCCAGTCACTGAAATCGGGCGTACCCAAATGGAACAGATCGGCGTCACAAACTACCTGTTGGAGAAAATTCGTCGGGTTCTGGGGCCATACCGTTGCCAGAATACATCCTTCGACTTCCGCAATCACCTCTTCATCCACCTCTTCCGAGCGGAGGAATTCGGCCGCCATTTCAGCGCCTCTTTTCTCGTGGCCGGCTGCCTCGCCGGTGCTGTAACCCGTATCATGAAACCAGGCGGCCGTCACGACAATGAAAGTCTCTTTGTCCTCCAACCGGTAATGGTTGGCGATTTTGACCGCATTAGCTACCACCGACTCGGTATGAACGAGGTTATGGTAACTGAGCTGCGCCAGCGCTTTCGTACCGAAAAAATGGTGGACGTGATGCTTAACCTTGTCGAGCCGATGGTTATAGTTCATAGAACGTTCAGTTATAATGCTTCGTTAATTCCAGTCCGATTCCAGGTTTACGCCCACACGGAGCGCTTTCAGGCCCGTAACTCCCTGCAAGTCTTCGAGATCGAAGAATTCCAGGTCATCCAATAAAGTATTTTTTTCCTGTAAATACCGGACATACCCCACATATTCTTCGGCCGATTTGTTGTTGAAATACACCAGCGCGATCTTTCCCGGTTGGGTAAGCCGTTCGCCGGTCCCTTTCACATGCACCTTGTCGATCCGCTTCTTGATCACCTGGTACCGGATATTGTATGCGCCTTCGACGTCGAACCGCCGCTCGTCGTCCCGGAAGCTGATATCGATACTGCCCGAGTTGATGAATATCAGTTGCGTCGTTTCCAGCGGTTTTTCCAGTTGCGGGATGAGCGAATGCGTGATCCGGGCAATAGCCGCCATGGTCGTCAGCTGCCACAGACGAATGTTTTTGAGGTAAAGTTCGCTGAAACGCTTTTGCGGTTCAATGGACTGACCAATGTAAATGTCGTACTCGATACCATCCGTCCGGAATTTTTCGAAATAGCAGGGGTACGATTCCTGGATTTCATTTCTGAACAGATCGAGGTAAAGGTTAACCGCCGAATTGATCGCCTGCATCGATGCTTCCAGCTCCCGGCGGTTGGCAAATGCCGAGCCGTGGTCCTCGTCGATCATGGCAAAATACTGATCGATGCGATTGCGCAGTACCAGCTCGCCCGGGTCCATGGCACCCGAGCCGAACATTTTGAGGCTTTCTTCTTTGAAATGCTCCAAAAATGGATGTGCCTCGTTTTCCAGGAAGTCCCGGATCTTCATTTCGTCGTTATCGGTACTGTCGTCGGTGATGTCCGCAATCCATTTTTTGCATTTGAAGATCATCTCGTCGGCCAGCCCGAACCCGAGTTTTTGTTTCAGAACAGTAAAGGTTTCTATCAATACATTGAATTGAAGACGGAGATCTTCCCTGAGTGCCGCATTTCTTTCAAGGGTTGAATTCCGGATATCGATCGCGCCGTATAGCGGGAATACGTTCCGGAACTGAATGCCTTCGATTTCGGCATTTTGCGGGTTAAGTGCCTTGTCGCGGATATAATGCCAGGCTGTTTCGCGGAAACGCCATTGTACGGCGGGCTGCAACGACGTGAACTTGTCGCGGATCACATTGTCGATCTGCACATTGAACTCGTCGATGTAGTTGGTCATCATCTGCGCGATCCACGGCAATGCGATATCCAGCTTCGCGAGCAACCGTTCGTCGATCGATTTCTGTTCTTTGGAATACACTTCCAGCACGCCTACTACATTATTATCATGGTAAACGGGCAGTAATGCATAGGCTTCTACCCCATCATTTTGCAGAATGCGGATGAAGTCCTGTTTTTTGGGGTCCTCCGCTCCCAGGTTACGCAACAGCAATGTCTTGGGCGCCTCGAAATACTGGGTAGCCATATCGAGGTAGGTCTGCTCGGCCATGTCGTTTTCGGTGGCGGCACTCATGAGCTTGCTGAAAAGGATAGAGCTGCGGTCGAAAACCAGTTTGTTGTTGACGCGCAGCACGGCCATCAGCCCGAAGTCGACGCCGGCATTTTCGACCAGCATTTTCAATGCGCCTGCCACGTAATTGAAATACGTTTTCGGGTCGAAAGAAGCGCGGTCGAGGATGGTATTCTTGATGTTTTCAACGGCGTGCTCTGCCGTAACGTCGTTCAGCGTGATCACCGAAAAGCCTTCGAAATGGAAGAGGCTGTGCGGCAGCAGCGTAGAAAATACATTGATATCGAAATTCTCCTGTAAATCGGAGCGCAGCGTATCGAGGTCGAGCTCGGGAAGGCTGCCTTTGGCATATACTTCACAAAAGCGATTGTCGATATGCACCCGGTAATACTTTTGCAGGCCCGAATCGTCGTCCTTCAAAGTGATGATCATATCCGGGTGGTGCAGGGGCGGAAAATGGTAGAGCTTTTCCAGGATGAAGGAATAGAGCATCTGCATTTTCTGCTTGTAGTTGACCCCGCGGTCTTCGATGAGGTCGCACCTGATATTGCCATCCTGCTGGAAAAGCAGGCTATAAAAACCCGACGTGCCGTAAAATACAATAGGGCTGACGGGAGCACTCAACGCCCAGAAAACTTCCTTTTCGTTGGCGATAGGTGGCATAAGCATGCCATAGATCAAACTCAGTTCTTCCTTATAGTTGGTGACTTCCGCGAGCGGAATATCCTGGCTGAAACCCGGATTGGCTTTCAGCTTGTCAAGAACCAGCGAGAAAAATGTCTTTTTGACCGTTTCTTCCTGATCGATTTTACTTTCCAGAAAGTTGATGAAGCTCCGGAAAGAAATGGATGAGTCAAGTTTCTGGAGACCGTATGGTGTGTTTTGAGTTACATCAATCGTGATCGGTTCCATTATTTGGTTTTTTGCACACTGAATGAATGCGCTGGTGGCTTTCGGATACTAAAATTCAGTGTTTTTTGTCAAACTGCCAACGATAAACGTTGAATTACGGTTCCATTAAACCGATTCGACCTTTTCCTGCGTTACCGAGGGCTTGATGATCATTCGCAGGGACTGATCTTTGGTGAAATAGGCGATCATCCAGTTGTAAAGCGTTTTCATGCGATTACGATGGTTGATCAGCGCTATAAGGTGAATGAAAAGCCAGGCCAGCCACGCGATCACGCCTTTGAAATGTACTTTCGGCGAGGGCAGGTCTACCACGGCCTTGGCACGGCCGATGATGGCCATCGAGCCTTTATCATTGTATTTAAATCCATGCAGCGGCTGGTTCTCCACAATTCGCTCGAAGTTGCGCGCGAGGTTCTTGCCTTGCTGAATGGCTACCTGCGCAACCTGCGGGTGGCCGTTCGGGAAGCCTTCGTCGGTGGTTTGCAGACAGCAGTCGCCGATTGCGTAGATATTGTAGGAGCTGTTCAGTTTATTGTGCGCGTCCACGAGCATCCTTCGCCCGCGCCCGTAAGCTTCCGCCGGAATGCCTTCGAATACCCGGCCTGTAACCCCGGCGGCCCAGATGAGCGTTTTCGCGTCGATACTGTCGCCTTCGGAGAAGTAAACTTTGTCGTCGACAAAGTCGGACACGTGGGTATTGAGGCGGATCTTCACGCCCAGTTTGCGCAATGCTTCATACGTGTCCTTTTGTGATTCCTTGCTCATGGGCGAGAGTAATGCCTCGCTGCCGTCGACCAGGTATATTTCACTGCCTTTTCCGGCGAGGTCCGGATATTCCTTGCGGAGAATCCCGTTACGCATTTCGGCAAACATCCCGGAGATTTCCACGCCCGTAGGGCCACCGCCCGCGATCACAACCGTGAGCAGCTTTTTGATTTCTTCCGGATCGTCGCTCAGCGTCGCCTGCTCCATTTGCGTCAGTAGTTTGTTCCGCATACTGATCGCGTCTTCGACCGTCTTCATCGGCGTCGCATTCCGCTTCACGTTCTCCATGCCGAAGAAATTCGTTTCCGCGCCCGTGGCCAGCACGAGGAAATCGTACGATACCTCACCGTTATGCAGGACGATCTTGTTCTCTCCCGGCACCACTCTTTGTAATTCCCCTAACCGGAAGTGAAGGTTTTCCTTACCTGAAAAAAGCTTTCGGAACGGGTAACTAATGCTCGATGGTTCCAGGAAGGCCGTAGCGACCTGGTATATCAGCGGCGGAAAGAAGTTGTAATTATTCTTATCCACCAGGGTTACCTCAAATTTTTTGCTTTTTGCAAGGTCCAGCGCCAGATTGACGCCTGCGAACCCTCCTCCTACGATTACAATATTCATGGTGCTTTTTATTAGGGGGTTAATGAATGTGTGATGCTTCGGTAGGTTCAGGAGGGTGCAGTCATTAAAGTCATGCCATGCTGTCTGTCATTTTTCCGGATTTCTTCAAATACCTTACATAACCATACAATGCGCCGAGTACCAATACGATCGCCGCGAAAATCACGATTCTGCTATCCGGCGTCGGCACGATCTCCGGGTATTTGAAAATCAGGATGGCCACTATACCTATCAGCCACACCAGCAATGTATTATATTCTTTCAAAATCCATCGCTTGTAATTAAAGCGCATGTCTTTGAATGTCTCTAAAATACCGGCCGGATTGATCAGCCAACGGTTCACCCGGCTGCAATAAGCGTCGAATTGCGTACCGAATTTATTCCTCAAAAAATTCTCCTCGGCCAGTACGATCGCCTGATATATAAACAAAAACAACGGCATTACGATTCCGACATAGATCAGCGAATTGGCCAGAATACCCACGCCGAGCAGCATCAGAATGTTCCCTACATATAGCGGGTTGCGGCAATGCCGGAAAATACCCTCGGTCACCAGCGTTTCGGCATACACTTTTTTATCGCGGCCCCCGCGGATAATGTACGCGAGGCCGATGGTAATACCCCGGATGATTTCCCCCGCAAACGTCACCAGCAATCCGAGGATCACCGGGTACAGAAAATAGGCTGGCCCGAATTGCTCACGCGAAAAGATCGGCGGCGACGGCACAAACAACAGCAGGTACAGGACGATAAACAGGTTATTTCTGTACTTGAAAAAGAAGTTACCGATCGCGATCATGATTTTTTATGAGCTATCATTCCTGAAAAATTGTACCACTTGAAGAAAATTTCGCAGTCGGCGAAACCGGCCTCTTTCAGCAGAAGCATGTTTTCAGACAACTTGTACGGGATCAGTACGTTTTCGAGCGCTTCCCTTTTCTGCGAGATTTCGAGCTCGCTGTAATGGTTCCGGCGCTTATAGTTGTAATAGTATTTGATAAAATCACGATTGAATATGCTGCTTTCCGCCAGCACTTTCTCCACCAGCAACAGTACGCCGCCGGGGTTCAATCCTTCGTAAATGTTTCTCAGAAGCCTTTCACGGTACAATGGCCTTACGAACTGTAATGTAAGGCAAAGGATCACGACAGAACCGTTGGTAATGGGAAGTTGCTGATGCAGATCGCCCGCAACGAGGTCGTAAGGACGTACGAACCCCGCCTCTTTCAACTTCACGTCGCATTTATCGAGCATTTCCTGCGACTCGTCGATCCCGATGAACCGGATGTCCGAGGGAATGAGTTGGTCCAAACCGATCAGCGTAGTGCCGGTAGAGCAGCCCAGGTCGTACACAAATGTACCTTCCTTCACATGGTCGGCAGCGATCTCGGCGAGCATCCGCTGCATCTCGTTGTAATAGGGTACTGACCTGCTCACCATGTCGTCAAAGACATTGACCACCGTTGTCCCGAACTTGAAGTCCGAAACTTTCGTGATTTCATCTCTGAAGACCTGGTCTAAATTCTCATTTCCAAGGTTCTTCATAAGTTAAAGTTACAGTTAGATTGAGTTCTACTTTGGGGCGCGCTTTTCGTTTGAATCGAAAACCCTGTCCCAAATATCTGAACTTACACCGTAACCTTTACTAGCATCTGAATAATGATGTTGCATGTGATGCTTTTTTAATTTCTTCCAGAACGCGGATTTGAAATTGGCATGATGCAACGCATAATGGCTCATATCATAAAAAAGATACCCGGCCATGAACCCCGAATAGAAGGCCGCCACATTGTATTCACTCAAAAAAATCGTGAACAAAAAGTAAAAGCCCGTCGCCAGCGGAATGCTCACCGAAGGCGGCATTACCAGTCTTTTGGCGTCGTTGGGGTAGTCATGATGCACGCCGTGGAAGATAAAATGGATACGTTCCATAAACTTTCCATGGGGTGTAAAATGAAACACATACCGGTGCATAAAGTATTCGGTGAACGTCCAGAAGAACAGTCCCGCGAATACTACTCCTACAAAAGTGTACCAGGCCATTTCCCCGGGGCCTAATGCCTTCCAGGAAAAATAGGTAATCACCGGTACGAAAATGAAAAGGGGTACTGAATAATGTACCTTGGAAAATGCCTCAAGAAAGCTGCTTTTAAACATCCTTGAAGATTCCGTCGCATTGGAGACATAGTTTTTAGGCATGTCAGGATGGTTTTATTCGCTGAATAATGGTTTTACCGGTGGCAATCTCGGTGCCTTTGAGCTCGATGTAGAGCACGTTAGGCGACCAGAACGTACCGCCGTCGATCCGGATGAATACCCTGCTCAGGATGCATTCCTTTTTATCGATGTTGGTATAAACGTGGTATTCATTCCGGGTATCCCTTCTCAGGTAAAGCGGCAATTTCGAATAGGCTACCGAACGAAGTTCGTAGTTTGCATTACCGATCGCCTTTGAATTGATACCGTAGGCAAATTTACGCTGCAGATAATTGAGCTCTTTGCGTATCCCGCCTTCCGGATAACGGATCCAGAATGTGTTGACGGGGTTCTTTTCGCTGATTCTTCCCTGTTTGTCGACGTTAAGCTGGTAACAGATTGTATTCGTATTCGGATCGCGCTGAATGTAAAAAAGTAACCCGGGAACGTTGTTCGGGACCGGAAACTCGTCCGGGTCCGTGGCCACGGTGCCGTCTTTTTTGTCGGTTAACCCTCCTGCATACGAAACAAGCGTCAGGCTGAGCGCCATCAGAATGTTGAGTACGTATTTCATGACTTTAATTCAAAAACTATATTCAAAAAATGGCTTGTGCGATTACCTCGCGGTCGCATTCGCCGTATTGCAATACTTCCCGCACATCTTCCGCATTGCCGGAAAAAGGCCCCGACGACTGGATTTTCAGTGTCGCCATCGCTGCCCCGAACTCGCCTGCCTCCTGCACGCCGGCGCCCTTCACGCGCTGGCTCAGGTAACCGGCCATATAAGTGTCCCCGCAGCCGGTGGCGTCGATGACGTCGGTAGGTTTGTAGGCCGGGATCTGGTAAAAATGGTCGTCCTTATAAATTAGTGAGCCTTTGCTGCCCAGCGTAATGATGACTTCTTTTACCCCCAGATTGGCGAGATATTTCGCACCTTCGATCACGTCGCTCGTACCAGCTACAACCTCCATTTCGAATTCGTTGGCTTTGAGCACGTGGATGTAGGCCAATGCTTCCTTTTTATCTTCCCAATCCGTATAAAAAACCTTCTGGTCTTTCACATAGCGCAGGTACCCCTGAATATCGAGGGAAACTTTGCCTTTGGCAGCCAGCATTTTGATCAGGTCCACGGTAATGTCGTCCGAAAGCAATGGTCCCAGATGGAAGTACTTTGCTTCGATGGCAGGCATTTGCGAAACGGTGAATGGAGCTGCCTTATGCAGTACATTCTGCTCGCGGTGGTCCTGGTTGGTGCTGTAAATGTTTTCGAAATAAACTGTGTAGGGGCTGTTCTGGGAAAATACTTCGATGTTCTCTTCCCGCAAGCCGGCAACGATATGGGCTTCCTTCTCGGCCAATGCCGTTACGAGCATATAGCGGACGTCGAACTGCCGGAGCGCCTTCGAAAAATAGAACGAAGTGCCCCCGGGCATATACTTGACAGACTGGGCAGTAACTACTTTATCCAAAGTGATATGCCCGATGGTACAAATGTCGTACATGGTAATTTTCATTTATTTTCCGCCAGGCATTCAAATGCCCGGGAAAAGTTAATATTAGCCCAGGTTTTCAATGGTGTCAGCCACCTGGGCAAAATCTGTAATTTCGGCATCGGCAACCGATACCTGCGCCTCGGCATCGTCTTCGAACCCCGCCACATTCAGCCAGATCGCCTTCGCGCCGGTTGCCTTCGCAGGCAGAATGTCCTTGGAATACGAATCGCCTACCGCCACGCATTCATGCGGAAGAAAGCCCTGCGCTTCCACGCCCAGCTGCCATATCGCGGGATCGGGCTTCCGGACGCCGACCACTGCCGATTCGACGACAGCCTGGAAATTATGCGCAATGCCAAATTCCTTTAAAACACTGTTCAGGTTTCCGTAAAAATTGGAAACCATTACGAGCGGGTATTTCGCAGCCAGTTTTTCGAGGACGGGCGCTGCCTTTTCAACATTAGTGCGTGCGACGCGGTCGCATTCGCGGGCGATGGCCTCGATGGCCTGGCTGTCCAGCTCGTATCCGTTTTCTTTCAAATAGCCAAACTGCTGCTCTACTTTGAGAAACAGCACATCATAAAACACATGATGCGGCTGGATGATCGGATGGATAGCCAATGCCCTCTCGCCAAACTTGTATGCACTCGCAAATGCTTCTTTGTCAACCTTTAAATGATTATGCTGATACGCATCCCACAAAACATTGGCCCAATGCAAGCCATTTGTATCAATTGTACCGCCATAATCAAATAAAATTCCTTTAATCATATTCCTTATCTGTTTCCAGGGATTGAAATCCCTGGCTATTAGATTCTTATATTAATTTCTTTCAACTAAAATTATTCTGCTTCCACTAGCCCTCTTTCTCTCCTTATCCGTCCTCTCAAGAGGGCGGCAATTGATTTTTTTCACTTGCTTGCTTCACAAGTAATGCTGTGCATTACAATCCAGAAGCCAATCCCCTTGCCCCGGACTTTAGCCCGGGGATCACAGAATCAGATCACAATTAGATTCAGATTCACAATCAGATATAGATTCAGATCACAATCAGATTCTGATTCAGAGAATCAGTTTGATCTAACAGGAACTGGTTCCAGTTTTGGATCTGTGCTGTCCAGCTGGTTGTTTTTTGTTTTTCTGTTGATTAATGCTAATCCTATTATAATCCAGACTATTTCTCTAATCCTCAACACAACTCCAATAAAAATCCCTTGCGCCGCGGGCAATCCCACACTTCTCAATGCCAGCGCGAGGCCGCCTTCGCGGGTGCCGAGCTGCATCGGGAAGAAGAAGATCAGGTTTGCGAAAAGCGACGATCCGGAGCTCACGATCAGCGACTGCGCCAGTGTCATGTCCATTCCGATAGCATGGGCCGTGAAATAGATTTCCAGACAGCCGATCACCCTTCCTGCAAATTCATAAAACAACGAAACGTAGAATGCGTTCCGTCGGTCGGAGTACAGCACGCGGATCTGCTCGTCTACTTCGTAAAGCGTTTCCGCATTCTTTGTCGCGAATTCGCGGGCTTTATGTTTGATAAAAGGCACTTTTTCCAGCAAGCGGAATGTGCTCACCGTAAAGCCTTTTTTATATACATTAATAAACCAATACCCTAAAACCAGCCCTACCACCAGCAGAATGCCGCAGCCAATCAACATTACATCGCTCAATGGCACCACGGCAACAATCAACAGAATGGACGCCAGCCAGAAGAGCACGTGCGAAAACATATGCATCAGGCTGTACAGCAGCACCGAGGAGGTCGCTTTCTGAATGCCGAGCGCCGGTTTCAGCTCCATAATGCGGTAAGGCTCGCCGCCCAGCGCGACGAATGGGGTAATGTAGTTGATCGCATAGCCCGAGATCGTCAGCCTCAGCACCGACCAGAACGACATATTCGTCTCCGGCAGCTTCGGCTCGCGGATGATCGCGCGGAATGCGAGGGCGTTCAGGATGTAAATCACCAGCCAGCTGCCGATCACCGGCAGGAACCAGATGCCGGTTCGGTTGATGTTTTCCCAAATCACGAGCAACCCGGTGCCATAGATCATATAGCCCAGCGAGAAAATGCCGATTGCCATGAAAAGGGCCTTGTACACCTTGCTACCCATTGTATTTGCCTGCGGTTATCTCCTTGTAAAAATGATTGCTCACCTTTTCCTGCTGCACGATCATGTAAATCAGGATCGGGTTGAGTACGAAAATGTCAAACAAGAAATAGATCCACGACTGGTCGAGGAACAGCCATATGAAGAGAAATATCACCCGGGTATTGAACTGGACAATATTGGTATACTTCATCAACGGCTTGTTCTGCGCGCGGAAATCCGTAACGAGTTTCGCAGGCAGGCCATTCTGGTACTTCTCTTTCACCACGGCCAGCAATTTTTGCAACTTCGGCGAAAAGAATTCCTGCTCTTTGGTATAATTCAAATACAGTCGCGCCACGATTTTCATCCCGAACTGTCGTGTCCAGCTCATTTCGTCGTATTCCTTTTGCAAATCGCGGCTATTATCGAGCTCACTGCCGTTGGTACCTTTGATGAAAAACAAATGCACGTTGCGGTAGTAATCCGCCATCGCCGACTGGATCATGTGCGACGCGCCCGCTACCACGCCCGGTACCCATATCCACGCACTCCAACCTTCTTCCATACTCCGCAAACACAATGCGATGTGAATGGCGATAAACCAGAAATCGCCGGCAACACCATCGAGAATGCGACCGAACCGGCTCTTGTCGTTCGTCATCCGCGCGAGCTGACCGTCGGCGCTGTCGAGCGAGTTGGCAAACATCAGCGACAGCATCCCGATCACATTGATCCACAACTGCTGCGGGTAGAACAATATCCCTGCCGCCACGCCGAAGAAAATACTGATGATCGTCACCGGGTTCGGGCGCAGGCCTACCTTGGCGCAAAACAATGCGATCTGGTAGCCTATCGGCCGGTAAAACCAAATATCGATCTGCTCCTCGGTATCGTTCGATTTCAGCGAATTTTCGAATGCCGAGGTTTTTTCGGGTTCTTCTGCAAGTGGGCGGGGTGTGGTGGTTGTTTCCATTAATTATTATCCAAAAATCGTTGGTAAAGCCGGCCGGCAATGTGCCCTGCCGCCTGATCGCGGCACGGTGCGAAACTTGGCCAGTCGTTCAGATCGATGATGCGAAAATCGCCGTCCTTCCCGATAATGGCATCGCCCCCGTAAATATCGATCCCCACTACTCCTGCCGCTTCATTGGCGGTATTCTGCAAACCTTCCGCGCTGAACGGGTAATACACCGAATTGCCGTTGATCTGCTGGTATTCCGCGTATTTATGGTGGTTATTGTCGTACGGATAGAACCAGAAGAAAAAGTCTGTTCCCCTAACCCCGTAAAACTTCACCAAATCACCGATCAAATGCTCGGAGATCACGGCGTCCGGAATCTCGCGCAATGCGTATTCCCTGAGTATCTCCTTGGCTTCCTCGCGCGATGCGGCAAACGACACATCTTCCTTGTGGATGGCGTGGAAATCGCCCCTTTTGATCCAGTAACCTTTTCCTTTGATCTGATCAAAAACCTCGTCTCCCTGGTAATCGGTCGGTACGATGTAGCTATCGGCTACCGGGATATTGGCGTTGTTCAATGCATTCGTCAGGTTGGTGCGAAAGCAGTTTTCAATGCCGAATGCGGAGTT
This sequence comes from Dyadobacter sp. SG02, assembly GCF_900109045.1. Taxonomy (GTDB): domain Bacteria; phylum Bacteroidota; class Bacteroidia; order Cytophagales; family Spirosomataceae; genus Dyadobacter. Next base: position 210,032 of record NZ_FNYL01000006.1, on the reverse strand, counting down.
CAAAACCTGCGTACCGTTTCTTTCCAGTTCCTGTAATTTGGCCACCACCTGCTTTTGGCGCGCCATGGTGAAAATCTTGCCGTAATTCACTGTTTCCATTGCCAGGAACTCATCTTCGCAACAGATGGTAATGCGGCATCCCAGTTTTTCGAGCTCTTTGGCTGTTTGGGAAAAAATCGCATCGTCGTTCCCGATATGGTTGGGCGAGAACTTTTTGTTTCGGTGCACGCCCAGAATTTCTAATTCGTTCATGTATGGTGTTGACCGGCAAAACGCCCCGGTCTGCTAAAATTGTACTCTAAAATGCCATCTCGCCGCTCAAAAACAGCTCGGCGGTCTGGATATCACTCACATGGTCCACGTCCACGATTTTGGTAAATGGATAGGCTTTCAAATGCAAACCATCCGCTACAAGCTGTCGCTGGAAGTTCCGCATCCGGCTCACGCCATTCTCCACGGCTACATTCACGGTCTCGATCGCTTTCCTCCTGAGACAATAAATCCCGCCTGAAACAAACGGGGTATCGGTACTATTGTCGTCGGTGAATGCGGTAATGCGGTCGTCGTCGTCAACTGCCACGTAAAGAGGACTTTCGTCGTCGATAAATGCGGTCACGGCCATTTGCCCTTCCAGTTGTTTGCTTTCTGCAAATTCGGTGATGAATGCAGTGAATTCCTCTTCGCGGAAAACGGTATCGGTGGTGGTCAGGCAAACTTCACTCAGTTCCGGGTCGCTTTTAAACAACTCGTAAACACTATGCAGCGAGCTCGGTGTGGTTTTCTTTACAATCTGAATCGGCAGGTTTTCGCTCAGCCCCATCAAATGCATTTCCAGCAACGGCGAGTCTTCGTTGACGATGACCATGATCTTCTCCGCATTATTCCGCATGAAAATCCCGATCAGCCGGTCGATCAGCATTTCGCCGTGCAGGCTCACCATCGGTTTGGGAAGTGTAAATCCTTCCTTCGCCAGTCGTGACCCTTCTCCTGCTGCTATGATTGCGTAATTCATAATTGGTGTCCCTTTTAAATCAATGCCTTAAAAATCAAGCCTGAACCGCGCCCGGATACCCCATTCCGACACATTCGGGTTGTCCAGGTATGTAAAACGTTTTACCAGGTCTACGCGCAACAGCTTGAAAATGTTGGCAATACCCACGCTACCCTCGATATAAGGCTCGCGCGACAATGTATAAGTGACCGGCTTGCCATCCTGGTCGGTAGCGAAGCGGTACAGCGACGGGTTGAATGCCGGGTTGTTCTCATCCCGCAAACCACCCATCAGGCCTTTGAAGCTCAATACTTCGCGTAGTTTCAGTCTTTTCAGCAATGGTATTTTGTTGAACAAAAAGCCGTTCAGGTAATATTGCACATCCAGGCTCGCATAATGGTCGCTCGCGAATTCCAGGAAGTTCATCAGGTTATACGAGTTCAGCTGGTAAGCGTACGTCTGGTTGGCACGGTGGATCGTCAGCAGCGGGAACTGGATTTGTTTACCAAAAATATAACCGCCCTCCGCTGTAATATCCGCGAAACCGAATTGCGACAGATAGAAGCGCTTCTGGATGTTCAATGCCACGTTGTGGTAGTTGTTTTCTCCTTCAAAAACCCCTTTCAAACCCGCATTGTAGCGCAAGGTGAAGATCGGGTACTTGTTGATGATCGGAGTCCGGTACAACTTGCCCTGATAGTATTGTTCGTGCGGCGCATAACGGAATTCGACGTTCGCTTCGGTATTGTTCAAAGCCATCGCGTTTTCGAGTTCCCCGCCCTCGTTCAGGTGCTCATAGCGCAACACGCCCGCAGGAGTTTGTCTCCATTGGGTAAAACCGATTTTGTAAGAGAACCGGCTCTCGAACTCGCGTACGTATTCGAGTTTGTAAATGTCATTGTACAACCACCGGTTATTATCCCCGCGTTTGAACGACAACAGGAAGTTATCCTCCTGCACAAACTGCAATTCCTGGCCCGGGATCTTGGTATCCCGCTGGAAGCTCGCCCGGATGTAATGCAGCGGGAAGTGGTATACCGATTTATTATTGAATGAATAGGTACCGCTCAAAAAATACTTCCATTTCCGGTCCTTGAAACCGTATGCCGCGTAAGTTTCGAAATATACCCGCTTGCTCAGGTCGGTCGTGGTACGTCCACCGAAACGCAGGCGGAAACCTTCTATCGGGTTGAAGCTGTAAAACGTATTCACCGGACCGATCTCTACTGCGCCGAACGATTTGTACCCCGAAAGGAACAGCGTCGCGATGTCCATCGTCCGCTTGAACGACGGGATGGTTTGCAACGTGTCGATATTCTTGTAAATATCCAGCTCTGTACGTTCCAGCGGAATGTGCCGTTTGCTGGCCCAGAATGACTCGCTCGTTTTAACCTCCGGATTGTAGACGATCTCCTCATCCGGCCCGCGGTAAATGCTATCGGGACGCGACTGGTTAATGGTATAATCCTTGAAATTCACTGTCCGTTGACCGTACAAACCGCCGTTCTTCTCGCCCAATGCAAATTCCATGGCGAGCGTCGATTTGTTCATGAAATAGCGGCCGTCGGTACCCTTCTCGAATTCCAGGCGCGCTTCGAGGTCACGCATGAAGTTGAGGTTGATGTCTTTATTGACGGTCAGGTAAGCATTCTGCACGCCGTATTTGCCATCGAGGGTAATGAATAATTTACCTTCAAAAAGCATATCCGTCTTGTTCCGCGGCACAAAACCCAGTTCGATCAGTTGCGGATCGGCGGTTTTAATGGTGTCGCGGATAAAGAATTTATAGAATGTCGGTGCGGCATTCGCGATCGGGCTGAGCAACAGGTTGGTGGCGATGGAGATATCATTGTCGTAAATGTTGATATCTTCATACAAACGGTTGAAATAGGCGCTCAAACCGTCGTTATCCACAAACTTGGCGTCAAATTCGGCCCGGCGGTTGGCCAGCACGTATTGTTTCTTGTTGTAGGGACTTTTGCGGAAGTAAACTTTCGAGAGTTTTTCCTGAATGTAGGCCGGTAGCATGTTCTTGCCGCCCATCGCCGTGGAATCCTGGCTTTTAAACAAAAACTGGTAATTCCTGAAAATGCGTTTGTCCTTGAAATCGTCGGACAGGTTGCTCAATGCGAGCGAAATCTTTTCGTACTGTTCGTATTCTACAAAATTGTTACCCGTCGGTTTGTTCTCGTCTTTGTGCGCGATCACCTCACGGATAAGCTGTACCGCCGGATTGTCCTTGTTCCGGTAGCGTGCTTTGGTTTTAACGGTCACCTCTTTCAGCATGGAGGCGTCCACAGTCATTTTCACGTCGATCGTCTGGCTCACGCCCGGCTTGATCGGCTTTTCAACGGCCACATAACCTACATAGGTGAATTTGATCGTCGCATGGTCCTCACGCAAAGTCAATGCGTAACGGCCATCGGCATCGGAGGCGGTCCCCATGGTTGTTCCCGGGATCAGGATCGACACGAACGGCAGGGTTTCACCTGTCTTCGCGTCTGTAACGGTACCTTTTATAGTTGTTGTCGACTGTGCGACGGCCATTCCCGCGCCGATCTGCAAAACGCTGATCACCAAGAGTGTATATAGCCATATCGACTTACTGATTGCTTTCATGTTGGAACGTTCGTCACGTGTTTTGGCTGTCCTCTGCTTGTTTGAAAATCATGTACGCTGCATACCTGCCGGCAGATTTACCGGCCGCAGCTGATGATCAAGCGGGTACGATAGTTAAAGCCACTTGTTCTCCTTATACCAGGTCAATGTCTCTGCGAGGCCTCGGTGCAGATTGTATTGCGGTTGGTAATGCAGGCGACTTCGGGCCGCATCTATACTACAGATCCAGTTAGGGGCTGTGAGTTCTTTTAGTTTTTCTTGGTTTAAAACCGGTGTTGTTGATGAATTTGCATAAACAAGATCCAGGAACCGGGCGATCGTTTCGACCAGCAGCAGCGGCAGGTGCGTGCGGAAAATCTGCTTCCCGCTGATCGCCCTGAACTGGTCTGCCAATGCGTAACGGTCGTATGCCTGTCCGTCCGAGATATTGTAAACCGTAATTTCCTTCTCCGTTTCCCTCAATGCCGCCATAGTAGCCGTCACGAGGTCTGTTACATACACGAAACTCAATCTTTGCGGTCCTTTGCCGATGTAGGCATCGAGGCCTTTGCTGAGTGTTTTAAAAAGAACAAACAAGTCCTTTTCGCCGGGGCCATACACTGCTGTCGGGCGGATAATGCTCAGCGGCAGGCCATTTACCTCTTTCAGATATTGCTCGGCCAGCAGCTTGCTTCTTCCGTAATCCGTCACCGGAACAGGCAAGGTTTCTTCTGTAATGGGCTGGGCCGCATTGTAAGCCGCGGGGCCTAATGCCGCGAGGCTGCTCAAAAACACAAACCGCTTCAACGGAATATCCGCAGACACGGCAGCCTGCGCCAGATTCAGCGAATATTCCGCATTGACCAGGTTATAGGCGCCGGCGGTTTTGGCTTTGGTCACTCCCGCCGCGTGGATGATGTAGGAATAGCCCCCATCTTCCAGCAGCTTCGTCAATTTATCTTTGGAACTGAAATCAGCATTCACATACACAAGGTCCTTCGGATCTGCATTCAGCTTTTTCAGGAAACTCAGGTCGCTGCTTGGCCTCACCGCCGCATGGACTTCCATGCCCGCTTCGAGTGCCGACGCTACCAGGTGGTAACCTATAAATCCGCTGGCCCCTGTTATGAATAGCTTTTCTTTCATATCGGTTTCTCAAACAATCTGTACCGTTTGTACAGCTTCCCGTTGATCTGCTCGATGGCGTGGTTCATCAGATAATTATCTTCCAGCATCCATGAGCATTCTCCGCCGGTCACTTTCGTGCCGTAGGTGTTCTTGATAATGCGGCCGTACAAACAGGCTTCAATACCCATTTTGCGGTAGCCGTCGATCACCCCGAGCGTGAGCACGCGGATACGCGTGATGTTCTTTTTGCCAAACAGCAACTTAAAAATCCCGGTCGGCAGCAAACGTCCGCGCTTGATTTTGATCAGGATCTGGTTGATATCCGGAATACCGAGTATAAATCCAACCAGTTCGTTATCTTTTTCAGCGACCAGACAGTACCTCGGATCAAGGATCATTTTCAGGTCCTTGGCCAGGTATTCGAACTCCGCTTCGGTTGTCGGTACGAAACCCAGGTTCTTGTCCCAGGCCTTGTTGTACACTTCCCGGATCTTCACGACTTCGTTCTTGAAGTCTTTCAGATTTACCTGCCGGATCGTGATACCGCTTCTTTGGAGCCTTCCTTCCAATGCGTCGATCATCCGTACCGACTTGTCATTGGAATCCGCCACATTGATTTCGTAGGCCAGCAAATCGGTTTTCTTCGTCAAACCGGCCTTTTCCAGCAATGGCAGATAATAAGGCGCATTGTAAGGCATCATCGCCATCGGAGGCCGGTCGTAACCTTCGATCAGCAGCCCGCAGGTTTCGTTGGTTGATAAATTAACCGGCCCTACGAGCGTATCAGCCCCTTTTTGCTTTACCCAGGCGGTGGCTTCCTTCAAGAGGCCATCCACCACCTTCTGGTCATTTACCGTATCGAAAAAGCCGAAAAAGCCGTCCTTCCGATTGGTAAACTCGTTGTGGTTCGTATTGTAAATCGCCGCTATCCTTCCGTTCACTTTCTCTCCGTCGTAGGAAAGAAACAATTTCACCTCCGAATGCTCATGGAACGGGTGCTTACCCGGTGTGAGCATGTCTTTTTGTGCAATGAACAATTCCGGTACATAATTCGGATCATGCTGATACAGATCATGTGGAAAATCAATGAACTTGCCTAATTCCTTCGGAGTGTTTACGGGGGCTATGCGGGTCATAGTCTTTGTCTTTCGATAATTGCGTCAGGACAAACCTCACGGTAAATGCGGGACATCTTGTCAACTGCTTCCTCGATCTGGCCGAATGTATGAGTAGCCATCAGCGAGAAACGGATCAGCGACTGTTCAGGGCGTACGCCTGGCGAAACCACCGGGTTCACGAAAATCCCCTCGTCCTGCAATCTGCGTGTCATGATGAAAGTCTTCTCGTTGTCGCGGATATAAAGCGGCAGGATCGGGCTTTCGGTTGCGCCCAGGTCGAAACCATTCACGAGCAGCAACTCTTTCGCGTATCTTGTATTGGCCCAAAGACGCTCCATATGGTGCGGCTCGGTTTCGATAATGTCGAGCGCGGCCAATGTGCTTCCTACGGATGCGGGCGTCATGCTCGCGCTGAACATGAGCGAGCGCGCGCGGTGTTTCAGGTAGTCGATCGTTGCGGCGTCTCCGGCGATGAACCCGCCCAGCGAAGCCAGCGACTTGCTGAATGTTCCCATTATGAGGTCCGTTGTTTCGGTTAACCCAAAATAGGAAGCGGTTCCAGCACCTTTATCACCGATTACTCCAAGGCTGTGCGCGTCGTCCACGAGTACCGTTGCATCGTATTCCTGTGCAATGGCATTCAGTTCAGGAAGTTTGACGATATCCCCTTCCATACTGAAAATTCCGTCGGTCGCGATCAGTTTCACCGCTTCTTCGGGCAGGAGCGCCAGCTTCTTACGCAGGTCCTCCATGTCGTTGTGCTTGTACTTGATCACCTTCGAGAACGACAGGCGGCTTCCGTCGATAATGGAAGCGTGGTCGCTTTCGTCGAGGATCAGGTAATCGTTACGGCCGGTAAGGCATGATAACGCACCCAGATTGGCCTGGTAACCTGTACTGAAAAGCACTGCACCTTCTTTACCTACATATTTGGCCAGCCTGCGCTCCAGTTCTTCGTGGATATCCAGCGTTCCGTTGAGGAAACGCGAACCCGCGCAACCTGTTCCGTACTTCTGCGCCGCTTTCTGCGAGGCTTCGATGATGTAGGGGTGGGAGGTCAGACCCAGGTAGGAGTTGGACCCGAACATCAGGACCGGCTTCCCGTTAATGATAACCTCTGTGTCCTGTCCGGACTCGATCGGTCTGAAAAAAGGATATACACCTTTTGCTCTTGCAATCGCCGGGTCTTTGAATTCGGCGATGCGATTATTTAAGATTTTACCCATAGATAATTTGTGTCAGAATCAACAGCTTGTTTTAGTGGGGTGCCTATCGGCGTCAGGCTGTGGCCTGATAGAGACATCAGGCAAGTCAGTTGGTATTGTAGCTTTTATTTTCCATGATAAGTACAATTAGATCGTGAGTCTGGTTATTGATTTTTTCGCTTGTTGACCCGTCATCGATTGCCTTTGAATAATTAATTTCTACCGCTGAGAAACTCCTATTTTGATTCGGCAATAATTCGGGTTAAGAGGTAAACCCAATACCGGACGGACTAGTTCATTAAAATACCCGTTCATTTTGTATTTTTCGGGTAAAAAGAAAAAAAATGTTTTGCCCCGTTTCCGTGCCCGGACCTGTAACCGCCAAGCTCTGACCGACTTTACGTTTGCAGGAAGAATTCAAAGTTGCCGGACAAAACATTAATTTTTTCATGTTACCAGACTTCGTTTCCTTAAATTTCTTCCACTGCGACGCTTTCCCGCACCCTGCCTGACTTCGCTCTCCATGCATTCCACTTTTCCCCTAACCTGTCTACCAAATAGTATGCCATCGGCACGAGGTAGATCGTAAGGAGCATCGAGCTCGTCAAACCACCGATCAGTACCCAGGCCAGCGAGTTCTTCCATTCGGCCCCGGCGCCGGTTGCCGTCGCGATCGGCACCATCCCGATCACCATCGCGATAGTCGTCATCAGGATCGGACGGAGACGTTCTTCACCGGCAATGAGGATCGCCTGTCTGAAAGGTATCCCTTCCGCCTTTTGCTGGTTGGCGAAGTCGACGATCAGAATCGCATTCTTTACCACGAGGCCGATCAGCATCAGCATTCCGAGCATGGCGAATATCCCGATATTGGAAGATGACAACGCCAGCGCCAGCAACGCGCCGATCACCGCTACCGGGATCGAAAACAATACCACGAACGGGTACACGAAGCTGTCGTAGAGCAACACCATGATGAAATACACGAGCATGAGCCCCGCCAGCATCGCCAGCCCCAGCGAACCGAAACCTTCGCTCTGGTTCTTGGCATCGCCGCCCCAGGTAAGTATAATGTCGTCCGGGAGCGGATTTTCCTTTAAACCGGCTTGAATATTACTCACCAAAGTTCCCGATCCAATCCCTAATGTATTGGCGGTGACTGTGACGGATGAGCGACGGTTTTTACGCTCAACAATACTTGGCCCGGTGCTCAGTGTCACATCCGCAAACTGTGCCAGCTGCACGGATTGTTTAGCAACCGGACTATAAAATGTAATCGCCTTCACATCTTCCGGATTTTTGCGATCGAACGCGTCGAGCATAATGCGGATGTCGTAGTCCTCTCCCCCATCCCGGAATTTGGAATCGTCGTTCCCGGCGAATGCATTCTGCATAGTCGCACCGACGGTTTGAATGTCCAGTCCGAGTTTCGCCATTTTTTCACGGTCGATATCCACGCGGACCTCGGGGTTACCCGCTTCCACCGACACGTTCACGTCGTTTGCCCCGGGTGTTTTCCGCAGGCGGTTCGCGAGATCGTTCGCGGCAGCCAGGATCTTATCGAGGTTATCACCGCTCAGGAATACTTCAATGGGCGCCGTTCCGGAATTCACCATTCCGATGGCTGCGGAGTTGAATTCAACGCCTGCGAATTTTTGTTCCAGTTCCTTGCGCACGGAAAGCATATAGTCTTCTGTCGGCTGCGCATTCTTGCGTTCTGTTACCGGGATCAGTTCCACGGTCAGCTCTGTGCGGTTGGTTTCGCCGCGGCCCGAGCTGTTCAGTCCGGTACTCGCCCCACCGACGTTGGCGAAAATCGTTTTTACCTCCGGTTTCTTGCGCAGATAGTCTTCAATGCTTCGTGCCGTAAGGTTGTTCTGTTGCAATGAGGCACTTTTGTCGAGCTTCATCGTGAGCAGGAATTTTCCCTGGTCGCCTTCGGCCACGAACTCCGAGCCGATAATGCCCAGGCCCATCACCCAGCCGGTCATGACGACGATCGCCACCAGTATGCCCGAGAAAGCCAGTTTGTGCCCCAGCACCCATTCCAGGGAGCCGTGGTACCATTTTGTGATTGCTGTCAAACCTTTTTCAAACCAGATCAGGAATGCCTGCGCCGGATTTTTTGGATTAAGACGTTCGACCTTCGCCATTTTGGACGTCATCCACGGAGTTAATGTGAAACTCACCAGCAAACTGACCATCGTAGCGAATGCGACCGTCAATGAAAACTGCCTCAGAAGGTCAGCAATCACCGAATTCACGAAGGTAATCGGCACAAAAACAACCACGATCACGAGCGTAATGGCCAATGCAGCAAAACCGATTTCGGTCACGCCGTCGACCGTCGCGTCCCAGGCGCTTTTACCCATTTCCAAATGCCGCTGGATGTTTTCCAGGATTACAATGGAGTCATCGACCAGGATACCGATCACGAGCGAGAGCGCGAGAAGCGTCATCAGGTTGAGCGAATAGCCCATTACATACATAAAAAGGAATGCGGCAATAAGCGACGCCGGTACCGAGACCATCACGATGAATGCATTCCGGAAACTGTGCAGGAAGAGGAGCATTACCACGGCCACGAGGATCACCGCGATCACCAGGTCATGCGTTACCGCCTCCACAGATTCCAGCGTGAATATCGAACTGTCGTAAGCGATCGCGAATTTGATTTTGTCCTTCGCACTGGCTTTCTCAATGGAAGCCAGCTTCGCCTGCACCGATTTACTGATCTCGACCGCATTCGCATCGGACTGTTTCTTGATAAACAAACCAATACCATTCACGCCGTTGTACCGGCTGATACTTTCGGCGTCGGTCAGGCCGTCGGTGATGTCGGCCACGTCGCCTACGCGGATGGGGCTGTTGCTTACGGGTGACGTGATTACCAGGTTACGGATGTCATCGAGCGAGGCGAACTTGCCTGCAAGGCGAAGCGTCATATTCTCGGAGGTATTTTTGACTTTCCCCGTCGGAAAATCAAGATTGGCCTGGTTAATGGCCTGGGTTACCTGCAAAAGCGATAGTCCGTAGAACCGTAGTTTATCATTATTAACATTAATCCTGATCTCGCGCTGGTCGCCGCCGGTCATGGTAATTTCGGCCACGCCTTCGATCTGCTGCAACATCGGCAGGTATTTGTCCTCCACCTGCTGGTAAAAAACTTCATTAGGCAGGCTCGAAGTAGCAAGCAACTGCATAATGGGCTGGTCGCTGGGCGAGATTTTGGACAACGAGGGAGTTTCCGCATCGTCGGGCAGGTCGCTGAGCATATTGTTCACATCCCGCTGGGCATCTTCCAATGCCTTATCGATGTCGGCACCCGCCTTGAATTGCACGATGACAAGCGACGCGCTTTCCATCGATTTGGAAGTCACATCTTCAATATTATCCAGGCCGGACACCGCATCCTCGATCTTCTTGCTGACCTCGGCCTCTACCTCCGTGGGCGCCGCGCCTGGATATAATGTGGTAATGGTAATAGTAGGAACAGAAAATTCCGGTAACAGCACATAGCTGAGCTGATTGTAAGAAGCCAACCCGCCGATGAACAGGATCGCGAACAACACGATGATCATCGAAGGGCGTTTCAATATGGTTTCAATGAATTTCATGAGCTTGTTGATGAAGTGTTGTTACTGTGCTACAACCGACGTTCCGTTTTGCAAATTGATCTGCCCGCTGGTTACGACGTGGTCCCCGGCTTTCAGGCCTTTGGTAATCTCATAGTATTCGTTCGTCGTCGCGCCTACGCTCACATCGCGCAATGATGCCTTGCCGTTTTCGACCACATACAGCTGCGGCTGCTTCGCCGAGCCCATAATGGCCTGCCGCGGCACTGCCAAAGCCTCGCCCTTCACGCGCGCTGCGCTCGCGATCGAGCCGTACATGCCTGCTTTCAATGGGTTAGCATTTGAATTTTGCACGGTAATTTCCACCGGATAGTTATGCGCCTCGTCGCCCTGGGCTGCTACCATCGTCACCCGGCCATTGAAGTTCGCATGCGGGTACACATCCGTACGTACGGGAATGCCCTTACCGGTCTTGAACTCATTCACTGATTTCTCCGGGATATTCACCACCAGTTTCAGCGAGGAAATATCGGTAATCTCCGCAATAGGCGTTCCCTGGCTTACTACCGAGCCTTTTTCAACCATTTTGGCGGTTATAATGCCGCTAAACGGTGCGATAATGCTCGTGTTTTTAATCTGTTTGTTCAATTGCTTGATCTGCGCCTGTGTGCTGCGGATACTCAATTCCGTCCTTTCTACATTCACCGCCGGCGTCGCGTCGCCTTTTACCAGCGCTTCGTAACGTTTCAAATCATTCTGGTAACCTTCCAAAGTCACCTGCAATGCCTCCACCTGGTAATGCAGCTGCTCGTCGTCGATTTTGGCGATAAGCTGTCCGGCAGCTACATGCTGGCCTACATCAACATTTAGTTTCAGAATTTCTCCACCCGCTTGCGGACGTATTTCCGCCTTCCGGTTCGGGTTAAACGAACCCAAAAAACCTGATTCCTGCGACAGATCGCGCAGTTCCGCAACCGCTACCTTCACCCCCACTTTCGGATCGGGATCGGGGATATATACTTTCTGCTCCGTTTTTTCCTTGTTGCTCAGCAACTTCGCCGCCGTAAGCCCCAGCACGGCAATAATTCCCAGGAAGATGAATAGACGTTTCATAATGTTGAATGATTGAATGAGTGAATGAGTGAATGGTTCAATTTTGAATGACCGAATGATTGACCGGGTCGCCGGAGCGATGACTGACCGGGTCGCGGGAGCGATGACTGAATATTTATTTGCTAAGCATATGCGAGCCGAACAGCTGAATGTATGCTCTATTCATTCACTCATTCACTCATTCAATCATTCAATCATTCAATCATTGTTTCTAGTCGTTGATGAAGTATTGTTTTATTTCTGAACCAGTTGCCCGGTTGCTTTTTTCCATTCCAGTTCGGCTTTCAGGAGCTGCACGAGGGAGGTCAGGTAGTTGCTCTGGGCGTCGAGGAGGCTGTTTTCGGCCTGGATTACGTCGGTGAGCGACACGGTTCCTTCCTTGAATTGCAGCTGGATTTGTTTATACACCTTCTCCGCCAATGCTACCTGATCCTTTTTGGCATTGATGTTCTTCTGCTCCACCCCGAACTTGTTGCGGGCATTGTTTTCCTCCATTTGAATCACCTCCCGAACTTGTTTCAGCTGCACATCCAGTTTCTGCTTGTCGATCATATTCTGGCTGCGTTTCGCTTTCCGCGCCAGTCCGTCGAATACATTCCAGTTGAGCTGCAAACCGGCCCAGTAACCCGGCACATCCTGGAAGGTCGAGTTCTCGCCACCCTGTGCGTAGAATGCCATATTGGCTACACCGTAAGCATTCACAGTCGGTATCAGGCCCGATCGTATATTCTTGTCCTGCAATTCGTTAAGGTCTTTTTGTTTTTGCAGTAACGCCACATCCGTACGCCTCGTTTTGTCCCAATCGGCGTAAACCGGCAACACCACATCACGAACGCTTATTGATATACGTATAGAATCACTTTGAGGGATTCCTGCGTAGTATTTCAAAAGGTTAACCAGCTGACTATAATTGTCTTTCAACGTCGCCTGCTGGGTTTCGGTGCTGGTTTTGTTGATCAGTATCCTGTCCACATCCACGCGCTGACCGAGTTTGTTTTGATATAACAAATCCGAAACCTTGTAAAGCCGGTCGAGCGAGATGAGGTTGCTGTCGAGGAAAGCCATTTGCTGAACAACAGTAACCAGGTTGTAATAGGCATCTGTTACATTATAGGCCACATCTTCCCTGGTTTTGGTCGTACTGAGCGAAGTCAGTTCGCGGTTCAGATTCGCCGCTTTCAACGCATATTTCACCGACGGATTGTACAGTGCCTGAGTCACTTGTGCGGTAGTAGAGAGATTATACGGCAACCCGAAGGCCAGCGTTGTGAACTCCCCTTCCGGCCCGCCAAATGCACTCGCCGGTACTACCTGGCCCGGAATTTTGAAATACCGCTTATAATCCCCCGATACATTCAGGCTTGGTAACAACGCCGAACGCACCTCGTCGATCTTCGCATTCGTCTTCGCTTCGTCGAGCCTGGCCGCCTGCACGCTGAAATCGTTTTTCATGGCCAGATCCAGTAATTGGTTGAGGTCGTACTCTTGCGCCTGTGTTTGCTGAAAAAGCATCAGGCATAGCATCCCCGTGACATGGAACAGGTGTTTCATGGCTAGAACAAATGTTTATTTTAAATGTTTGTTTAATGAAGCGGCAAAAAAAATGGCTACCCGATCACCAGATAGTTGCACACCATTGCCTTAATGTGCTCCTTTTGTTCTTCGGCGTATTTCCCGAAATCCTCGTCGTTCATCATGAAAAGCTCCTTATGGATTTCCTTGCCCATGAAGATGAATTCTACGCCGCATTTGATCAGCGGAAGGATGTTTTCGAGGCGCATCGGGCGTAACGTTCCGTTCGCGACCCCTTCCTCCAACTGCGTTTTGAGATAAGTTTCCCTTACCTGCCGGAACACCGACATATCGGGAAACAGCCGCTGAGGGGACTTGTGAATCTCGTTCATGATGAAAATCACCAGGTCCGGCTCCTTTTTCATCATTTCGAAATCGTTGTCGATGAGCTCCGAAATCTTCGCCTTTATATCGATGTCCTTGTTCAGGATCGTGAGCATGCTCTGAAAGTATTCTTCGAGCACATCTTTGAAAATTTCAAGAAACAACTTCTCCTTGCTTCTGAAATAGTAGTTGGTCAATGCTATATTCATATCGGCCTCCTTCGCGATGTCACGCGAGGTAGTACCATCAAAACCCTTTTTCAGAAAAACACGCTTCGCCGCTTCCCTTATCTTGTCTTCACTTTTTTCTGTAACGCACTTCACGATTCTGGTGTGTTAGGTTTTTGTTAATGAATGCAGCCGCTTATTGAATCAACGGATCAAAGTTGTGCAATTGAAATTACAATGCCAAATGTTTTAAATGATAAATTTAAACAAGCATTTAAAATATACATTTGAAACTAATATTTATAGCTTAAATCCTATTACCCCGACTTTTTCACAAAGCTGATCTGGCCATTATTTTCCATGTACGCGCTTTCGATCGTATCAAAACTCTCGACATGCATAGCGTTACGCAGGCACGCATAAAGATCTGATTCACTGACCAATGCGCGACGCATATTGTCGTGGTCAAGCTTCCCGTCGCGGAAAAGAATGATTTTTTGACCTTTGATGACCGCCCCGAAACGAAGATGTAATGTCCCGAGCCATGCGCCAAGACGGTGCAAAACGGCGATTACCGCAGCGGCTGAGATGGTCGGCAGAAATTCCGACGCACCTACCACTGCCCTGCTCAGGATCGCGCCGAGCAATATCACGATGATGTTATCGAAGGGGGATTTCATGCCGAAAGAGCGCCTTCCGGCAATGCGAAGAAGAAGGAGCGTGATGATAAAAATCACCACCGCCCGGAGCGACATCTGGAAAACGGTCTGGTTTTCGCCCTCCCCGAAGAGTTGGGTAATAGTTTCCATAAGGGTATCTGTTCGTTTTCTCCTTATCTGCAAAAAACAAACCAGCTACCCGGCCGACCGGATTTATTCAAGCATATTCCACTCGGCTACGCGGTCGCCCTGTTTTTCAACGAGCCACACCCTGCTGCCTTTGAAACGTTTGAGGTACTTTTTACTCTGGTCGATGCCGGCGACACTGAATGCGGTCGCCAGCGCGTCGGCCACGGTGCCGTCCGGAGAAATAACGGTAGTGCGCACGTGAAAAAGCAACCCGATACCGCTTTTCGGATCGACGATATGCGAATAGCGTACACCTTTGTATTCCATGAAGCGGTATGTCGGGCCCGAAGTTGCGAGTGCCACATTGGATAGCTGCATGGCTTTCAGCGAATCGCTGCCGTTGGAGACATTGATATTCCAGCCTTTCGTGCCCGGAGGCGGGTTCGTCAAGACGATTTTCCCTCCCGCGTCCATCATGGCCGAAGTAATCCCCAGCTTCTTGACTTCCTTAATGGCCTCTTCGGCCGCATAACCTTTGCCCAGGCCACCTATGTCCAACCGCATTCCTTTTTGCGTCAGCATAATGCTCCGTGTTTTCGTGTCCATTTTCAGTTTGGTATAACCGGTTCGCGCGAGCGCGTCGCGGATTTCGTCCTCGGGCGGGAAAATACCCTTACGTGTCGCGTGGCGCCACATTTGCACCACGGGACCGAGCGTCGCGTCGAAAACACCGCCTGTTTTGGCGCTGATGTCCTGCGAAACAGCCAGTATGTCGAAAAGGTCTTTACTGACCGGCACCCATTTCCCGCTCCCAGACGTTGCCGAGAGCCTGTTAATCTCGCTACCGTCGCGGTAATCGCTCATGATCTCGTTCAGTTCCTCCACCCTTTTGAATGCATTATCCGCCGCAACTTTGGCGATCGAGTCATTTTGGGCATACAAAACGAGCTTGAAAGGCGAACCCATCAGTCCCTTTTCGAAGGTATAACGCTGTTCCTGTGCGTGTAGCGGGAATGCGTACGCGATCAGGCAGCTGAGAAATAAGAAAAGAAAGTGCTTTGAAAATGAGGTCATTGAAGTAAATGCAGGTAATAGAGCGGCAAATTACTTCATTTCGGGCAATTCGCAGGCAGCCGCCGGAGCATAATGTGTAATGGGCCCTATAACGACAAAAGGGGTACGGACCTCCCGTCCGTACCCCTTTTGCTTCCGGTAAGTATATACTAGTAATCGCTATACTCGTCTATCAGATTGCTTTCCTCAGCGTGATGATGATGTGCATTAATCGCATCTTTAATCATTCCTGCGCCTATGAACGGCAGGGAAATAACAGTCGAAATAATCATTGCGAAAAACATAATAGTTGCAAAAAATAACTTCCCGGAATACCCAACCACGTTCGATAAGAAGTTCATGCTATTGCAATTATTTAACTATAATTTTCATTAATAAAGTTACAAAAAATAACCATGCCAGTCCAATAAAATATATTTATTTTAGGATCTAATTTAATGATTTATAGACATTTAACGACAAGCAAGAAACTAGTTAGTAGCATCGATTCTACAATAGATAGAAACATTTTCCACTGTTTGTAACCAGTTATAAAACTTATTTTACATCAACAGACCTCCTCCGATTTCATGAATAATTTTTTTGCTGCTTTTTTGAGAATTCTTTTTGCCGGAATCCTTGGCGCAGCCACCGTGCTGACGACCATTATCCTGTCTCCTTTGCTCCTGATCATGTGGATCTGGAAGCAGCTCACAGGCCCCCCGCCGCCCAAATAAAAAGAAGTTTCTATATTGCGGATGAACATAACCCGGCTATTCACTCCCATGAAAAGAAGAAGCTTCATCCGGCTTGGCTCGGCAGCAGGATTATTGACGATTATGCCCGCATTCGCCCGCCCGGCCGGTGCTGCGGCTCCCGGCGAGTATGCAGAAATGACCGTCGCCGAAATGCAAAAACGCATGAAGGCCGGCAGGCTGACTTCTTTGGCATTAACCCGGCATTACCTCGATGAAATCGCCCGGATAGACAAAACCGGCCCGCAGCTCCGATCCGTAATTGAAATAAATCCTGAGGCGCTCCGCATTGCAACAGCAATGGACAAGGAACGCAAATCGGGCAAAATCCGCGGGCCGTTCCACGGTATCCCTGTGCTCCTCAAAGACAATATCGACACCGCCGATCAGATGAAAACCACCGCCGGCTCGCTGGCATTGATCGACAATGTGGCTTCGAAAGACGCTTTCCTTGTGGGGCGCCTGCGGGATGCCGGGGCGGTGATCCTGGGGAAAACCAATCTCAGCGAATGGGCCAACTTCCGGTCCACGCGATCGTCGAGCGGATGGAGCAGCCGCGGCGGACAAACACGGAACCCGTATGTACTCGACCGTTCCCCTTGCGGATCGAGCTCCGGCTCGGCTGTGGCGGTCGCGGCCAACCTTTGCGCCGTGGCCGTGGGCACCGAAACGAACGGTTCCATCGCATGCCCTGCATCCATGAATGGCGTTGTTGGCATTAAACCGACGGTCGGACTAGTGAGCCGGAGCGGCGTGATCCCTATTTCGAAAACGCAGGACACCGCCGGCCCGTTTGGGCGGACCGTCGCCGACGCGGCGGCATTACTCGGCGCCATGGCAGGCCAGGACCCCACCGATATTACTCAGCATAAAGTCCCGCAATCCCTCCCAACTGATTATACCGCATTTCTCGACCCGAACGGACTGAAAGGAAAACGCATCGGCATCGAAAAATCGCTGATGAAAGTACACGAGGGGATCGATCCGCTGCTCGGCAAGGCAATGGAACAGCTCAAAGCGGCGGGCGCCGAAATCGTGGAGGTGGAATATATGAAGTTGCAGAGGCTCCCCGGCGCAGAATCGCTGGTGTTGCAATATGAATTTAAAGACGGTATCAACCGCTACCTGTCCACATCGAATGCGAAAATCAAGTCGCTTGAAGGGCTAATCGCATTCAACAATGCCAACAAAGCGAAGGTAATGCCCTATTTCGGGCAGGAACTCTTCACGCAGTCGCAGGCGAAAGGGGATTTGGACTCCAAAGAATATAAAGATGCGCTGGAAAAAATCAACGGTGTGGCCAACACACTGACCGACCTGCTCGACAAGCACAAACTGGACGCATTATGCGGTCCGTCCACCGGCACCGCCTGGTGCACCGACCTCGTCAACGGTGATTTCTGGACCGGTTACGGCTCCTACGGACCGGCCGCATTGTCGGGCTTCCCATCCATTACCTTGCCGATGGGCATGCTTAGCGGCTTGCCCGTCGGCATTTCATTTCTCGCAAAAGCCTACCAGGAACCGGAACTAATCCGCATCGCGTACGCATACGAGCAGGCATCGCACAACCGCGTGGCACCAGGGTATATGCGGAGCGTCGGGAATGGCTGACGGGGGAATTTGTTGTCATGCGTGGTCAGGTGTAGTCATGGCCTTTCCTGACCATCCCTGACCAACATGACCATCCCTGACCATCCCTGACCATCCCTGACCATCCCTGACCATTCCTGACCAACATGACCATTCCTTACCAAACATGACCACCCCTGACAATTCCTGACCAACATGACCATTCCTGACCAAACATGACCATTCCTGACACGCCAGGCCTCACCGCGCCAAGTACATTTCGTAGAACGATCCCTTCTGTCCCAGGAACTGGTTTGCTTCCTGCTGCGAGTAGATAGCCTTTCCCGTTTGGTAGAAATCCTCGTACTGATTATAAGGATAGGGCGTGAATTTTACTTTTTCGGGGAAGAGTGATTGGGTGACCACATTTTCCGTCAATGCGCGCTTGATGTGCGAAATGGGTACCACCAAGCCGAGTACGAGAAAAATGATGATCGGGTATGCCATGCGCATCTTGTACCAGCCGGGGTGTTCTTTGGCCCATTCGGCAAAGCGGTGCAGGATGAAAAGCGACAGGAGCGTGAGTACAGGCGTGCTTCCACGCAGGAACCAGTCATTCCATTTACCCATCCGGAAGAGCGAAATGGCGATCAGGAGCAGAAACAGGCCATGGATGACGCCGGCATACTGGCTTTTATGGAGTTTCAATATCAACACAATTCCGTACAGCACCGCGAGGTCGATCACGACGCCGAAGAAATAGTGGAATGCGATCTCGTTCAACGGGTTGAACTGCCAGATGAAGCCGGATATAACCGAGTTTTTTCCCTGCAAAAAGTAAAAGAATGTGGGTAAAAAAAGCAGTCCGGGCACAAAGAGATCAAGCATTGGCCCGGGTTTGAGAAAATACCGCGGCTCTTTGCAGTAGCGCAGGATGATCAGCATTCCGAAGATGATCACGAAGACGATCGACGGGAATATACCCCAGATGAATATAGAAATGACGGCCAGAAAGCTCTTTTCCGGCTTTTTGATATACACGTAGTCATGGAAGAGAATGCACGATACGATGATGATCGGAATGAGCTGGTTAGGCGCCCATTGCGTTTGGTACAGTACCGGCCATATCTCCGTAAAAAACGGCGGCACATGGTAATTGAGCCCGATCGCATGCAGGAAAAGTACTTTGGTAACGTGGCCGACCCCGCCCAGCGAAAGGAAAAATACCAGTGCCAGATAGCTCTTCCGGGTAAAAATAAAGATCCAGCAAATGCCAATAAAAAGCCCCAGCGACGCCCACACGTACAATGCAATGCCTGAAAGCTCCCCTAACCCTTTCGAAATCAGCGCGGGAACCAGAAAGAAGCCGAAATAATGGCAGGCATAACGGCCATTCTCCTTGAAAGTGACGGGCCACGACTGGTTGTAGAGTGTATAGTATTTAGAATTATGTGCCCAGAAGTCGAACGCCTGGAAACAAAAACCTCCTATTCCCGAAAAAGCGATGATCGCGAGCGAAATGAATGCGATCTCGACCATGTGGCGGGTGGCGAGGTCGGTTTTTAGCGTCTTCTCACGCTGATAGCTGATGCCGTACATAAACGCAAGCCCCACGACCAGACACACCGAAATGGGCATCCTGAACCAGCTGATGGAGAAAATCAGGTTTGGCAGCAGCAGGTAACCCAGACTCAAATTGCGAAGTACAGTTGTTTTCATTCAGTAACCGGCATTCAATTGGTTAGTCTCTATGTGTTTCTCAAAAAAATCCGACAAAAATAATAGAAATATCTTGTCATTAAATAGTGACAACAGCCTCTATGTAACCGTTGCAACGTTAATTTCATTTTAATATAAATATACCAAAAATAGAACGCCGTTGTGCAATCCATTTCGCAACCGGAGCAGCATTTATCCTGCGACATTGCCCGAAATCGCAAGTAACCGACGGCGTTTTGGTTCTTTTCTGCGGAAATACCTAACCCGACCTTCATGGACAGAAGAGAATTTGTGAGAAATAGTGCATTGGCATTCTGCGCTTTACCTGCTATTCCTGCAATCGGCGGGATTGTACCCCGCCGCGTAAAAGCGGACACCATGCCCGAATGGCTGCAAACGCTCGTGAAGCAGGCCGACAAGAGCATCGAATCCCTGCTGACTTACCAGGAAAAAGATTCCAAAAGCCCGGACCTCGGCGGCTTACGCGATGGTTTCGACCTGCTCAACCCGCATAGTACCTCCGCATTGATCCAATACGGCGCGAGCGGCTTGTTCTCTCCGTCGTCAAAATACTACCGATCCAAAGACTTGCTCGCCGATATGGACCTGGCTGCATTGTACCTGGTGAAAACGCAGCATAGCGACGGTACCATCGACCTGCTTTCGACCAATTTCCATTCGACGCCCGATACAGGTTTCCTTGTAAAACGGCTCACAATGGCTTATAAACTCATTGAACAATCGGGAACCGAAGGAGCCGATAAAATGCTCTCGAACCTGAAAACCTTCCTCATACGCGGGGGCGACGCGCTGAGCGTGGGCGGCATTCACACGCCCAACCACCGTTGGGTAGTATCGGCCGCATTGACCAAACTGAACGAGCTCTGGCCCAACCCCAAATATGTGGCGAGGGCCGAACAATGGCTGGCCGAGCACATCGACATCGACCGCGACGGGCAGTACAACGAGAAAAGTACCTTCATTTATTCTTCCCTCACCGACCGCCTGCTCATTACCATTGGCAAAGGGCTCCAAAAACCGGAACTCTTCGACGCCGTCCGCAAAAACCTCGACATGACGATGTATTACGTGCATCCCAATGGCGAGATCGTGACCGACGCTTCCGGGAGGCAGGACAAGGCCGTCGTGGGAACGCTGGAAAATTACTACTATCCTTACCGCTACTTCGCCATCAAGGACGGGAACGGGCAATATGCGGCGATGTGCCGGTTAATCGAAAAGACCGCAGGCCTCAAAACCACCGGATTTGCAGACTATTTCCTGACCGATCCTTCACTTTGGACTGAGCTCCCTGCCGAGAAACCCGTACCGGTCAACTATGTCAAAACGTTCCCGAATTCCGGCCTCGTGCGCATCCGCAGGGACCGGTGGGATAGCACGCTGATCGCCAATAATCCGGTGTGGTTTACATTTATGAAAGGAAATGCCGTGTTGCAAGGCGTGCGATTTGCTTCTTCATTTTTTGGGAAAGGCCAGTTTCAGTCCGAGAAGGTTCATGAAAACGGAAAAGAATGGGTGCTTACGCAGAAACTCGACGGGCCCTATTTCCAACCTTACCCGAAAGAATCCATTGCACCGGACGGCGATTGGGAGAAAATGCCGCGGAATTTCAGGCCGCAGAGTGAGGTACAGATCCTGGAAACGAAAGTGATCATCCGGGAGACCTCCGGCGGGATGGAAATCGAAGTGGTGACGAATGGTACCGAGCGCGTACCGGCTGCATTGGAACTGATTTTCAGACCGGGCGGAACGCTCAAAGGTGTTTCCAAAATTGAAAACACCAAAGATTCGTGGTTACTGAAAGAGGCAACCGGCTCTTACGAATTGGGGGGAGATACCATCAGCTTCGGTCCGGGATTGGCATTGCACAAGAACATTGCATTACGGGGTGCCTTGCCGGCGATGGAAGCTCCTACTGTTTATCTCACCGGATTTACGCCTTTCAAGCACGTGATCCGCTTTTCGTGACGTACATTTTAAAACGGTTTCCCAACCTCCGCGGCGGCCGCTGCGCTTTGGTCCGGAAGCGGTTTTTAATGTTTGCTGATCCATTCGAGGATGTAATCGGCATCTTCTTTCCAGGTAGGCTGACCTAAAACGAAGTGGTTACGGCCAGGGAACTCTTTGTAATCCAGCACGGAGCCATTTTGTTTATAGGCTTTGTAGTTACGGAGGTTCAACGAAGCCGGAATGATGTTATCAAACTCACCGGAAGTGATCAGCAACGGGGCGTGCGCCTTTTTGAAATCCACGCTGGCTGCGGAAGTGATACCGCCGCGGGCTACGGTTTTGGATTCGGGGATCACATTTTCTTCCCAGGTTTTCATTTGTTCTTCCAGCGTCATGCCGTTGGTAAATGCATATTGCCAGTCGGCGAGCGACA
This sequence comes from Dyadobacter sp. SG02, assembly GCF_900109045.1. GTDB lineage: Bacteria > Bacteroidota > Bacteroidia > Cytophagales > Spirosomataceae > Dyadobacter. Next base: position 187,950 of record NZ_FNYL01000006.1, on the reverse strand, counting down.
TCAGGTAAGTTTTTTTCAGAGAAGTGAATAAGCCGAATACTTTGTAACCTGCTTTCAGAAAGGAGAATTCGTAAGGAATCACACCTTGTGGCGGTACGGGGTGGATAGCGGCACCGGCAACGCCCAGGTCGCGGTTAATCAAAATCTGGGTGATCAATCCGCCCAGCGAGTGGCCGATGATAATGGGTTTTTCAGGTAAAGATTTTACAAAATTGGCGTAGTGGTCAACAAGTTCTTTGAATGTAAGTCCGGCAAGCGCGGTATCGTTGGGTTGTCTGTCTCTCAGCTCGGCTGCGGGCGCGTCTTTGTGCGGCCAGGCGGGTGCGTAGGTAGTGTAACCTTTGCTTTCAAAATAGGTTCTCCATTGGTCCCAGCCATTGTGGCTTACAAATGCACCTGTTACAAATACGACGGTTTTGGTGTTATTGGCTTTCATGATTTCTATCGGTTAAAAGTTGAATTTTGTTTAGTGTTCCGCTTTGGACATGACAAAATTCAGCACGTTAGCCGACTATATTCTTAACCCAAGTTAAGATCGTCATTTACCCACCATTCTTTTTCTGATACGGCTGAGAGAAGGCGCCTGAATGCCCAGGTAAGAGGCAATATGGTACAATGGGACGTTGTTAAAAATATCGGGATGGTTCTGGATCAGTTCGAGATAGCGCTGCTCGGGCGAACGGAACATGAATTCTTCGGCACGGTTCATCGCCAGGTTAAATGCCGTTTCCGCCACCAGCCTCCCAAACCGCTCCCAATGATGTGACCGCCCATATAATTCCGTGAGGTGGTTGATATGAATGTACAAAATCGTCGATTCCGTCATCGACTCGGTGTAATAGCTGCACGGTGTTTGGGTCACGAAACTCTTATACGCTACCACCACCTGGTTTTTGGAGTAGAAAAAAACATTCTTTTCCTCGGCCGACTCTTCATCGATATAGTAAGTCCTGAACACGCCATCGAGGATAAAACCAAGGTATTTGCAGACGTTTTTGTATTCATTATAAAACTCCCCCTTTTTGTAAGTCTTTCGTTGCCAGTAGGGCGCCGACAGTTCAAATGCATCGGCGTCGATTCCCGCGAACTGATTCAGCGCGTAGTTCAGGATTTGTGTTTCGGTCATGGGCAGGTGGTGAGTAGAGGTATTTTCCAAAAATAGACAGAGACACCACAAAAACCTCAGAACCAGCTACCTAAAATCTCGATTATTCGTTAAATTTGATACACCTCCCCTGACGATGCAGCTTCGGACTTCTAACGTTTCTTACTATGCTGAGAAAGATTCTACCGCTCGTGTTGGTTTTCCTGTCGCAAATCTGCCTCGCAAACCAGATCCTGATCCCGATGGACAATACCCAGACCAACCATTTGAAGGCGTATGGTCTGGCATATATTCTGCTGAAAGGGGATATTGAAGTGGAATGGCTGCTCAATTACCGCGGGGGCAGTTTTAAAGTTCAGTATTCCAAATCCATTGAAAATGAATGCAAACTGAGGGCGGTTTCCTATGAAGTACTTTCGGAGACTGCAAGTGCGCAGATCGTGAGCGAGATCAGCAGTCCGAATGTGAATATGGATGTGGTGAAACTGTTTAAAGCAGCGAAGATCGCGGTTTATTCGCCCATTAAAATCAGCCCCGCCGAGTTTGAAAATACCGACGCGGTATTGCTCGTGCTGAAATACGCCGAAATCCCTTTCGAAGTGATTTATGATGAAGAAATTCTCCGCGGCGATCTTCCCAAATACGACTGGCTGCATTTGCACCATGAAGATTTTACGGGCCAATTTGGTAAAAACCTGCGTCGCACGAGCGAGGCCGATATCAAAGCCCAGGAAGCCATTGCCAGTCGATATGGTTTTTCCAAAGTGCCCAAAATGAAACTGGCGGTTGCCAAAGCCATTAAAGAATTCTGTGCGGGCGGCGGTTTCCTGTTCGCGATGTGCTCTGGCGCGGAAACGTTCGACATTGCGCTGGCAGCCGAAGGCGTGGACATCGTCGATAACCTCGATGGCGACGGCATTGACCCTGACGCCCAGTCCAAACTGGATTTTGACAAGACATTCGCATTCTACAATTTCAAGCTCCAACTCGACGAATACGACGGGATGAATTTCTCGGACATCAACTCCGCCGCGGGCCGTTACCGCGGCTGGGGTGAAAACGAGGCCTATTTCTCCCTTTTCGACTTTTCGGCCAAATGGGATGTCATTCCGGCCATGCTCGTTCAAAACCATGAGCATTTGATCCGCGAATTCTTCGGGCAAACCACCGCATTCTCCAAATACACCGTCAAGCCGAGTTCGCTCGTGATGGGCACCAGCAGCAACTCCGACCGCTACATTTACGGCGAACTTGGCCGCGGCCAATGGACCTTCTACGGCGGCCACGATCCCGAAGGCCGCGGCGGAGGCGGCCGCCGCATGCCCACCGACCTCAACCTCTACCCCAACTCACCAGGTTACCGGCTCATATTGAACAATGTACTGTTCCCTTCCGCACGGAAGAAGAAGCGGAAGACTTGATCATTCGGAAGGGGCGGCTGCTCATTCATGATTGACTTCCGGCAGGATTTTGGGTAGATTTACTTAAAAGATCGTGCTATGCCTGCAATCGTAACCGATATCAATCAACTAGATCTGAACGGCACCTATACTTATGCCGATTATTTGCTTTGGCAATTCAAGGAGCGCGTTGAGCTTATCAAAGGGAAAATTTTTAAAATGTCGCCAGCGCCGGGCACTACACATCAGAAAATCTCGGCGAAATTACATTTGAGAATAGGCGGCTATTTTGAAAATCACTATTGCCAGGCCTTTCCTGCTCCCTTCGATGTCAGGCTACCAAAAAAGAACCAAAATATAGCTGATCAAAAAATTTACACCGTAGTCCAGCCGGATCTTTGCGTCATTTGTGACGAGTCGAAACTAGACGATCGCGGTTGCCTGGGAGCACCGGATTTAATCGTTGAAATTCTATCACCCGGCAACTCCAAGACGGAAATGCATAACAAATTCGAACTGTACCAGGAATCCGGTGTTCAGGAATATTGGCTCGTTGAGCCGTCCCAAAGCGCTGTGTTGGTATACATACTCAATGATGAAGGCAAATATGTCGGAATGCCGCCAGCTGTTGAATCAGTACAATCATCCATTTTCCCAGAGCTGAAAATAGACCTGGAAAAGATATTTAACTAGTTCAGCCCCAACTCCATCTTAATATCCGCACGCTTGAAGTTATGCCCCGTCAGCGGCACTTCCTCGAAACCCAGCTTTTTGTACAGGTTAATCCCCGCCGCCGAGCCTTTGCGGTTGGAATAGAGAATTACTTTATTGGCGCCCAATGCTCGCGCTTTTTCAATTACCGCATTACCCAGCAAATCACCGATCTTCTTGCCCCGCATCGTTTTTGAAACGGTCATTTTGCTCATTTCAACGATGTCGCCTTCCCGTTTCAACGCGCACGTACCTACGGGCTCGTCGCCGTATAATGCGATCAGGATCGCACCGCCGTCTTTGAGATAGTAGGCTTCCGGGTCTGATAATGTCTTTTCGTCTTCCGGCTCTACCTCGTAAGCTTCGGAAATCCAGGCGTAGTTAAGCTCGTAAAATGCCTGTGCATGTTCCGGCTGATAATCCACAATGCGGATTGCAGCATTGGTTTCCTCGTTTTCCATTCGTTTGTAACGTTCAAAAAATCCTTCTTTTTTCAATTGGTATTCTGTCTCGTCCATGGCTTGTAAAAGATTGTTTGCATTATCTATAATCTGTTCGGCGGTCTTCCGGATCTTTTCCCAGACCGGCTGCATTTGCGTCACGAGCGCAGTAGCCTTCGCGGAAAGCCGCACCATCCGCTTCCGTTCATCGCGTTGGTCTTTGAACGACTCTACCAACCCTTCCTTTTCCAGTTCTTTCAAAAGGCTGATCGTAGAAGGATGTGCATAACCGATCTCCTCCGAAAGCTCCATGATACCCAATGCCTCCTTCGCGTGAAGCGCATAAACGACCGGAAACCATTTCGGCTCGAAATTGATCCCGTTATGCTGGTAGATGAGTACACCGTCCCTCCGGAACTGATCGCTCAGTCGCTGTAAACGCGTCGAGATTGCAAGGGCCCCTACTTCGTTGAAAATGTTCATCTCCCTAAATTTTATTTTGGTTCAAATATACGTAGTACACTACATAACTACCAAACGGTAGGGTCATTTGTGTTGATTTTTTGTTTATTGAAGGTATTTTGCAATCAATGCTCCTGTCCGCTCCGACGCTCCGGCACCGCCAACCACGTCCGCAAGACGCTCATAATCCCGCATTTGCTGCTCGTGCTTGCTGCCACCAGGAAGAATTCGTTTCAATTCGGCAACCAGGTTTTCCTCATTCAACTCATCCTGGATCAGTTCACGCACAGCTTCCTTCTCCAAAATCAGGTTCACCAGAGAAATAAACGGAATGCGGATCAGCCGTTTGGCCAATGCATAGGAAATGGCACTCGTGCGGTAGCAAACCACTTCCGGCACTTTGAGCAATGCTGTTTCCAGAGTGGCCGTACCGGACGTCACGAGTGCAGCGTCGGCAATGGAAAGCAGATCGTAAGTACTTTCGTATACGATCACTGCCTTGCCGCTGGATAAGTACTGATCATACAATGCAGAAGGCAGATTCTTGACGCCTGCTATGACATATTGGTGGCCCGGGAAATGCTCTTGCGTCGTCAGCATGGTGTCGAGCATGCCGATGATCTCTTGCTTGCGGCTCCCGGGAAGCAATGCGATAATCGGCCGGTCGTCGAGGTTGTGCGTGCGACGAAAGTCAGGATCAGGTTCAAATGCAGCGATGGCGTCCATGAGCGGGTTGCCCACGTAATCGACTTTGTAATCGTATTTTTTATAGAAATCGACCTCGAAAGGGAAGATCACGAACATGTGATCCACGTTGGCCTTGATCTTCCAGGCACGTTTCTGGTTCCACGCCCAGACTTTCGGTGAAATGTAGTAGAAAACCTTCAACCCCTTCGATTTCGCGAACGCACCGATCCGAAGATTGAACCCCGGGTAATCGATGAGTATCAATGCATCCGGTTGGTAATCGAGTACGTCAGCCTTGCATTTTTTGAGAAAACCGGTGATCGTCCGCAGGTTCATAACCACTTCGAGGAAGCCCATGAAAGCGGTATCCTTATAATGCGTCACAAGGCTCATCCCTTCCGCCTCCATCATATCACCACCCCAACCGCGGAATTCCGCATCCGGATCATTCGCCCGTATGCCCTTGATCAGATTGGACCCATGCAAATCCCCCGAGCGCTCGCCCGCGATCAGGTAATATTTCATAAGCGATCGGCGGTCGATGGTCGGCCATCCGTGGTCAACCTATTCCCCATAATACTCCACAAAGTTCTTAGGCGTTTCTATCAGCTTGATATAGTGCAGTTTCGCATTAGGTGCAGCCTGTGCAATGGCCGGTTCGAGGATATTCCAGATTTCCATGACGAATATCTCACAAGAAGCCATTTTGCCCTGCATAAAATCCACGTCGAGGTTCAGGTTCTTGTGATCTACCTTATCGACGATCTGCTCTTTCACGATATCGCCCAGCACTTTCAGGTCGATCACGAAACCCGTATCAGGGTCGGGCTTGCCTTTTACCGTAACAATCAGCTCAAAATTATGCCCGTGCCAGTTGTTGTTGGCGCAGGGGCCAAACACTTCCTGGTTTTTCTCATCACTCCACGCCGGGTTGTAAAGCCGGTGCGCCGCATTGAAATGCTCTTTTCTTGTTACGTAAATCATAAAACTTCCTGCCACTTGATAATTCTGGCGCAAAATTACACCTTGTATCCGTAGTTTTGTTTGTTAACAAGAGGATAACTAAAAAAAATCCTATTTCGCCCTTAAAATTTAAGAGTAGATCGGCGCGGTCCTGTGCTCTTATCTGGCATTCTTTTTACCGTTAAACATATAATCGCGATGATTATCGTAACAGGAGCAGCCGGCTTTATTGGCAGCGGGCTTATCAGCCGCCTCAATCAAGACGGCTTTAAAAACATTATTGCAGTAGACGATTTTTCCAAAATCGAGAAAGCGGAGAACCTCGAAGGAAAGACGATCAAGGAAAAAGTAGAAAGGAATGCACTTTTCGAATGGCTCGACGCGAACAACCGCGATGTGGAATTCATTTTTCACATCGGCGCGCGTACCGATACCACGGAGTTCGACAAGGAAATTTTTGATGAACTGAATGTAAATTATTCCAAAGGCATCTGGGAAAAATGCGTGGCCTACCAGATTCCCCTCGTGTACGCGTCGTCCGCGGCTACGTACGGACTGGGCGAGCACGGGTACGACGATAACGAGTCGACGATCGGCCAGTTGAAGCCCCTCAACCCATACGGCGATTCCAAGAACGAGTTCGACAAATGGGCATTGACGCAGGAGAAAAAGCCGTTTTTCTGGGCAGGACTTAAATTCTTCAACGTTTACGGGCCTAACGAATACCACAAAGGCCGTATGGCGTCGGTGATTTTCCATGCTTACAACCAGATCAAGGCGACCGAGAAAATGAAGCTTTTCCGCTCGCATAACCCCGATTTCAAGGACGGCGAGCAAATGCGCGACTTCATTTACGTGAAAGACCTGATCGATGTCTGCATTTTCTTCATGCACCACCGTAAAAACTCGGGCATTTACAACCTCGGAAGCGGGAAGGCCCGGACATTCAAAGACCTGGTTACCAATACATTCCTGGCAATGGGCAAGACACCGGACATTTCGTTTATCGATACCCCGGCCGATATCCGCGACAAATACCAGTATTTCACACAGGCCAATATGAGCAAGTTACGCTCTGTCGGATATACCCGTCCGTTCACGAGCCTGGAAGAAGGAGTTGAAGATTACGTGAAAAATTACCTCTCTTCGACAGCCTATTTGTAGGATATTTTGCTGACCAAAACTCTTAAAAGACCTGCCCCGGCGGGTCTTTTTTGTTTTACGGGTCTGAAACCTATTTCCACCGGCCACTGCCGGAATCTCCACAATTTTCCGTATTTTTGACCCTCTGAATAAACTCAATCCCACTTCTCTGTGTTAGCATGATAGCAACCAGAGTGTGACATTATTACGACTATGAGCAAAGAAGAAGAATTGTTGGAGGAAATCACCAGTTCGGAATACAAATACGGCTTTGTGACTGATATTGAAGCAGATGAGGCCCCTCCGGGCCTTAGTGACGATATTGTCAGATTTATCTCTGCCAAAAAGAACGAACCCGAATGGATGCTGCAATGGCGCCTGAAAGCGTACCATCTGTGGCTCACCATGGATGAGCCCAAATGGCCGAACGTGCATTACCCGCCCATCGAATTCCAGTCTATCAAATATTACTCGGCGCCGAAGAAAAAGAAGGCTGTCGAGAGCATTGACGACATCGATCCCGAGTTGCGCAATACTTTCGAAAGGCTGGGGATTTCTTTGAATGAGCAAAAAAGGATTTCCGGTATCGCGGTCGACGCGGTAATGGACTCCGAATCGGTTTTCACGACATTCAAAGACACGCTTAAAGAAAAAGGCATTATTTTCTGCTCGATTAGCGAGGCGATCCGCGAACATCCGGAACTGGTGAAAAAATACCTGGGTTCGGTTGTACCGCCCAAGGATAACTACTATGCCGCATTGAATTCGGCGGTTTTCTCCGACGGATCATTCGTATACATTCCGAAAGGCGTTCGCTGCCCGATGGAGTTGTCGACCTATTTCCGTATCAATGCAGCCGGAACAGGCCAGTTCGAAAGAACGCTGATCATCGGCGACGAAGACAGCCACGTGAGCTACCTGGAAGGATGTACAGCGCCGATGCGTGATGAAAACCAGCTGCACGCTGCGGTGGTTGAAATCTTTGCGCACGACAATGCAAACGTCAAATACTCGACCGTACAGAACTGGTACCCAGGCGATAAGGACGGAAAAGGCGGCATCTATAACTTCGTAACAAAACGCGGCCTTTGCGACGGCCCTAATTCGAAAATCTCCTGGACGCAAGTTGAAACCGGTTCAGCGATTACCTGGAAATACCCCTCGGTGATCCTGAAAGGCGACAACTCGATCGGTGAGTTCTACTCGGTGGCTGTGACCAACAACATGCAGCAAGCCGATACCGGTACCAAGATGATCCACATTGGTAAAAACACCAAAAGCCGGATCGTTTCGAAAGGTATTTCGGCCGGAAAAAGCCAGAACTCCTACCGCGGATTGGTTCAGGTATTCAAAAAGGCGGAAAAAGCACGTAACTTCTCGCAATGCGACTCCCTGTTGCTCGGCGACAAATGCGGTGCGCATACGTTCCCTTACATCGAAGTGAACAACCCGTCGGCGACCGTAGAGCACGAAGCGACGACATCGAAGATCGGCGAAGACATTCTTTTCTACTGTAACCAGCGCGGTATTCCTACCGAACAAGCGGTTGCATTGATCGTGAATGGCTATGCTAAAGAAGTATTAAACCAGCTTCCGATGGAATTTGCCGTTGAAGCGCAAAAGCTACTGGAAATCAGCCTGGAAGGAAGCGTAGGTTAAAATTCCCGATAAGATAAAACACAGAAAGCCTTTGATTCGTCGAAGGCTTTTTGTATTTTATTGATCCTAGTAATTTTTTCCATCAACGATCCACCCTTCATGACCCACGTTCCACAGCTAATCATTGACCTGTCGCTCATTCTCACAATGGCCGGTATCATTACCGTAATCTTCAAGAAATTGAAGCAGCCCATTGTGCTGGGTTACATTTTGGCCGGATTACTTGTTGGGCCGAATTTCCATTTGTTTCCCACAATCACCGACATTAAAACCATCGAAATCTGGGCGGAGATCGGGGTGATATTCCTGCTCTTCAACCTGGGTTTAGAGTTTAGTTTTAAAAAACTGGTCAAAGTCGGTAACACGGCTGCCATTACCGGTCTGTTCGAAGTCGCGATGATGCTCGGCACCGGTTTTCTGACCGGTCAGTTACTCGGTTGGAGCAAAACCGACAGCCTTTTTCTCGGCGGTATCATCGCCATTTCATCTACGACCATTATTTTCCGTGCATTCGACGAGCTGGGCCTGAAAACCCAGAAATTTACCCGCGTGGTAATGGGTATTCTCGTCATCGAAGACCTTACCGCAGTTTTGCTGATGGTATTACTTTCGACATTGTCGCTGAGCCAGCAGTTTGCGGGATTTGAATTAATACAATCGAGCCTGAAACTCTTCTTTTTCCTCACAATCTGGTTCCTGGGTGGAATTTTCGTATTCCCTACCCTGCTTCGCCGCTACCGGCATCTGATGAACGACGAAAGCGTACTGATCACGTCCGTCGCGTTGTGTTTTGGAATGGTATTCCTGGTTACCAAAGCGGGATTTTCGGCGGCACTAGGCGCATTTATCATGGGTTCCATTCTGGCTGAAACTACCCATGCGGAAAAGATCGAACATTTACTTAAACCGGTTAAGGATCTTTTCGGAGCGGTATTCTTCATTTCAGTAGGAATGTTGATCAACCCCGGATTATTGCTGGAATATGCGGTACCTACGGCTATCTTAGTACTCGTCGTAATGTTAGGCAAAACGACATTTGTCACATTAGGAGCGGTCATTTCCGGGCAGCCTTTGAAAAAATCGTTGCAATCGGGTATGAGTTTATCCCAAATCGGGGAATTCTCGTTCATCATCGCCAATCTGGGCCTTTCCCTGAAAGTAACGAGCGGTTTCCTCTACCCGATCGCCGTCGGGGTTTCCGTGATCACCACGTTTGCGACGCCGTACATGATGAAGGCCTCCGAACCACTGTATGAATGGCTCGACAAACGCCTTCCCGAAAAATGGCGACTCTATCTCAACCGGTACAGTACCAGCACGGAAACCATCGTTCACACGACGCAATGGAACGAAATCCTTAAATCGTACGCGCAAACGGTGATTTTGAACTCGGTTGTCGTAGTAGGGATTATCCTCGCGGCCTCGCGGCAGCTCGCGCAGCAGTTGCATACACGCGTGCCCGAGACGTTCCTCACCAACTCGGTGCTGTTTGGCATTACATTCCTTTTAATATCCCCGTTCTTGTGGGCATTGGTTTTCAAAAGAGGCCACAGGAAAGCATATTCGGCCATTTGGCTCAGCCGCAAGTACAGCCGTGGGCCACTTTTACTGCTTGAACTTTCGAGAGTGGTGATCGCCATTTTGCTGATGGCTTTCCTGCTTAATTCGTTCTTCTCGACCAAGACCGCATTCATCGTAGCGGGCGGCATTATGGTGCTCGGTTTCGCCATTTTTTACCAGAGACTTCAACAGTTTTATCACAAAATCGAAGATCGGTTCCTGCAAAATCTCAATGCAAGACAGTTGGAAGGAAGTGGTAAATCTAAAAAGATATTGCTACCCTGGGACGCGCACTTTGCATTCCTGGAAGTAAGTGCAGATTCCAATATGATCGGAAAAAGCTTGCAGGAGCTCAAAATCAGGGAAAATTTCGGAATTAACGTGGTGCTGATCGAGCGTGGGAGCAAGACTATCCATTTGCCGCGCCCCACGGAACTACTTTATCCCTGCGACCGTATCGAGGTAATCGGTACGGATGATCAGCTGGATGTGTTCAGGAGTCATATCGAGGTGAGTACCAATGGCGACGTGTATATGGCGCACGAGGATAGCGTCGTGCTCGAACGCGTGGAAGTGAAAACGCAGCATAATATCCGGGGCAAAACGATCCGTGACAGCCAGATCCGTGAAATGACGCACGGCATGATCGTCGGGCTGGAACGCAACGGCGAACGCATTCTCAATCCGGATTCGTCGATGATCATCGAAAACCAGGACGTACTGTGGATCGCCGGCGACAGGGAATTGATCAAGGAATTCATGTCCAATAAACCAGCCAATAGTGAGGAAGAAGTCGAGGTGGCTACGCCTTGATTAGCCCTTGCAATCCGCCGGTATGCACGGCTACGATCTTGGTTCCGGCATTAAAATAGCCTTTTTGAAGAAGGTCGAAGAGGCCGTAAAGCATCTTGGCTGTGTATACCTGCTCCAACTGGATGTCAAATTCGGCCCGAAAATCTTGCATAAAATGCAGTAGATCATTGTTCCATTTGGCATAGCCGCCGAAATGGTAGTCTGTCAGCAATGTAAGATTTCCGGGCTGTTTACATTCTTTCAAAAGCTGACGAATGTCTTCCTGGAGAAAACCACCGCCTTTTAATGCGGAAAATGCAAGCACATCGGCTCCTGCGGAAAGGATTCCTGCGGCCGTCCCACCGGTTCCCGCTGCCGTGGCTATGAAATCAGGTATCGTCCCCAGTTGATCTTTTATTTCAAATACCATTTCCGCCACGCCTGTTAATGCCAGTTCCGTGGTACCGCCTTCCGGAATGTGGTAAGGATTGCCAAACCGCGCGACCATGTCTTTAACATATGCTTCCGAATGGCGTTGCCTGTATTCTTCGCGCGAAACGAAATGCAGCTGCATTCCCTGCTCACGGCAGAATTGCAGGGTTGCGTTTTCCTTCCCTTCCAATTCCAATCCACGGACGATACCGATGGTTTGTAAACCTAATGCATTACCCGCAGCCGCTGTCGCGTACAAATGATTCGAAAACGCCCCGCCAAACGTCAGCACCGCCCGCATTCCTTTCGCCTGCGCATCGAGCAAGTTGTATTTCAGCTTACGCCATTTGTTTCCCGAAACGGCCGGGTGAATGAGGTCGTCGCGCTTAATGTATAGCTGTACTCCTGCCTTTTCGATCTCCGCATTCGAGAGCTGCTGCAACGGGGTAGGAATCGACGGGCTCAGTAAATCCACTTATTTTGGTAATTTTGTTGATAGTAAATTAAAAAATAATGTCCGTAGAACTTGTTGATATTGCCTCGGATGAGGACGATTTATTTGAACATTACCGCATTGTCGCCGACAAAGGCCAAAGCCTCATGCGGCTCGATAAATTCCTGAATCTTCACGTCGCGAATGCTTCACGGACAAAAATACAAAACGGGATCGAAGCTGAGGCTGTAAAGGTAAACGGCCAGCCGACGAAGGCCAGTTACAAGGTCAAGCCGCTAGATGTAATTACGCTTTCGCTCCCCGAGCCGCCGCGCGACACAGAAATCCTGCCCGAGAATCTTGCGTTGAATATCGTTTACGAAGACGATGTGCTGATGATCATTAACAAACCGGCTGGAATGGTCGTACACCCGGCTTACGGCAATTGGACAGGTACATTGATCAACGGATTAGTATATCATTTTCAACAACTCCCAACCGGCCGGAATGGCGAAGGACGCCCGGGATTGGTACACCGCATCGACAAGGACACTTCCGGCCTGCTTGTGATCGCCAAAACCGAGTTTGCGATGACTTTCCTCGCCAGCCAGTTTGCCGATCATTCAATAGAACGTACCTATCACGCATTGATATGGGGCGAACCCAAAGTTGATAAAGGCACGGTTACCGGCCACATCGGGCGCAGCGTACGCGACAGGCGCGTCATGGATGTGTATGTGGACGGCAGCCAGGGCAAGCGCGCCGTGACGCATTACGAAGTCATCAAACCGCTCCGCTACGTATCGATGATCAAATGCAACCTGGAAACCGGTCGCACACACCAGATACGCGCACACATGAAGCATATCGGCCACCCGATCTTCAACGACCCCATGTACGGGGGAGACAAGATCCTGCGGGGTGTCTCAAGCGGTAGCTACAAGGCAATGGTTGAAAACGGTTTCAGCCTCATTCCCGGCCAGGCATTGCATGCCAAATCGCTCGGGTTCGTCCATCCTACGACCCGTCAATGGATCCAGTTCGACACCGAATTACCCGAAAATTTTCAGGCTATCCTTGAAAAATGGGAAAACTATGTGAACTCTCAGTAGGAAATAGTATATTCTCGATTCTTAACCTTTCTAATCAATAAACCACTAATCATGAATATCTCGACCAGGCAGGGTACAGCAGAGGATATACCCGCAATTTTTGAACTGGTGAAGGAGCTTGCGATCTACGAACGGGCTTTGAACCAGGTGACTAATAATGTTGACAAAATGACCCGCGACTACCACGAAAAGCTGTTTGATTTTTTCGTTGCCGAAGTCGATTCGAAGATCATCGGGCTTTGTCTGTACTACTACCGCTACTCCACCTGGAAGGGAAAGCGGCTTTATATGGAGGATATTATTGTGACCGAATCAATGCGCGGTAACGGGATCGGTAAGATCCTTTTCGACGCGACGGTCGTAGCCGCTAAAAATGTAGGCTGTACCGGAATGATGTGGCAGGTGCTCGACTGGAATACGTCGGCGGTCAATTTCTACCGCAAATACGGCACCAATTTCGATAACGAATGGATCAACTGTAACCTGGATTTTTAAAGGTTACGCAGCGTTAATGAAGATACTCTGAAGGCTGGACCCGGTTGCTATTGCAGCAGGTCCGGCCTTCTTTCTTTGGTTCTTTTGAGCGACTGCTCGTAACGCCATTCCTCGATCTTCGCTTCATGCCCCGACATCAGGATTTCGGGCACTCTACGGCCTTCAAAATCGGCCGGGCGGGAATATACCGGCGGCGCCAGCAGATTGTCCTGAAACGAATCGGTCAATGCGGAAGTCTCGTCGTTCAGCACGCCCGGAATAAGACGGATAATAGCGTCCGCCAGCACAGCGGCAGCCAGTTCGCCCCCTGAAAGCACGTAGTCGCCAATGCTGATTTCCTTCGTCACGAACATATCACGCACGCGCTGATCTACACCCTTGTAATGCCCGCAGAGCATCATCAGGTTGCCTTTCAATGAAAGCTGGTTGACCATCCGCTGCTGCATTTGTTCGCCGTCAGGGGTAAGGTAAATGATCTCGTCGTATCCGCGCTCACTTTGCAGCGCACGTATGCAGCGTGCGATCGGTTCGATCTGCAATACCATTCCCGCGCCGCCGCCGAATGCGTAATCGTCGATTGTGCGGTGTTTGTTCGTGGAATAGTCACGGATATCGTGGATTACGACTTCCACGTGGTTGGCCTGCTGCGCCCGCTTCAATATCGAATGTGCGAAAAAGCTGTCGAGCAAACTTGGAACACAGCTCAATATATCAATCCGCATCATCGGGAACGCTTTCTGATGAGTTATCGAGATAAACCTCCAACAGGCCTTCCGGCAGATTTACCAGCAGTGATTTGGCTTCCTTATCGGCTTTGATAACAATGTCGTTCGCAGTGGGAATCAGCACTTCGGAACCCTGGTAATCCATCGCGATCAGATCCTGTCCATTCAGGGAATACACTTCGCGCACGATGCCCAGTTCTCCCTTCGTCTCGTCCACAACCTTGAAACCCTTGATTTCGTGGTAATAGAACTCGTCGTCGCCAAGCTCATTCAGATCTTCCAATGGCAGGTAAAGCGAGCTACCTACGAGCGCCTGTGCTTTCACAATGGTGTCGACATCCTCGAAGGTAACGATCGCATTGCTTTGCTTTTGCAGGTTGATGTCTTCAATAAAATAAGGCACCAGTTCGCCCTTAATCTCGACGTAAACCGTTTCCAGGTCTTCATAATCATCCGGATAATCCACATCCAGATAAATTACCACATTCCCTGCGGTGCCATGGGTCCGCACGATATAGCCCAATAAATAACAGTTGTCCTGTGTCATTTGCGGGATTTAATATTTTTTTGGTTCTATATAAAACAATATGAGTCTGTGCGGAATACCGACAGACCCATAGCGCAATGTATGTACATTAAATTATTCTGCTGACTCTTCTGCCGGAGCGTCTGCTGCATCGGTAGCAGCTTCTTCAGTAGCGGCTTCATCAACCACTTCTTCGGTAGCAACTTCTTCCACAGGAGGAGCATTTTTCTTGGCGATCGCCTCAGCACGGGCATCATTAACTTTACGCTCAGCGTCAAGTTTCGCTTTCTTGTCAGCCTCTTTCTGCGCTGCCAAAGTATCGGCAGCAGTGGTTTTACGGTCTGTCTTAGAACCTTTCCACTCTTCGAAACGTGAATCTGCAACTTCCTGCGTGATAGCACCTTTCAAAACACCTACTTGCAAGTGCTTGCGGAGCAATACGCCTTCGTGTTGCAAAATTGAGCGAGCTGTGTCAGTTGGCTGAGCACCTTTCAAAAGCCAGTCAACTGCTTTGTCTGATTCCAAAACGATGGAAGCAGGGTTGGTACCTGGGTTGTAGATACCCAATTTTTCGATGAAGCGACCATCACGTGGTGCTCTGGCATCTGCGACTACGATATCATAGATCGCTTTCTTTTTGCGTCCCCGACGCGCTAATCTGATTTTAACTGCCATTTGTGAATTTGTTATGGTTGGGAACTCGTCCCGTAATTAAACAGGGTGCAAAGGTACGCAAAACTTTCCTGTTTTCGGATATAGGCAAATAAAAAAGGAGACAATTTCTTGTCTCCTTTTCCAGTATATCGGTGCAACTACTAGCGGCGGAAACCAGCCGGGTAAGTAGAGCGGATTGTATTGTTAGGCAGGATCTTGATCTCAACACGACGGTTAGATTGAAGACCTTCCACAGTGGTGTTTTCCGCGATCGGGCGATATTCACCGTAATATTCAGTAATGATACGGCTAGGATCTGTCAAACCAGCGCGAACCAGGAAGCGTTTCGCTGCATCCACACGACGACGTGACAGGGATACGTTGTAGCTGTCCGAAGCACGGGCATCTGTGTGACCTACGAGAACAATGCGGCAGTTGGTACGCATGTTCAACAGTTCAACCACTTTGCTGAGTGTTTCTTTCGATGGATTGCGGATGATCGCTTTATCTGTATCGAATTCGATGTTGCTGAACAACGCTTCGCATTCGTCTTTCGGCAGGTTATTTTTGATCGCGTCGCGGATAATTTTGTCGATATCCAATGCTACACCACCACCTGATACAATGCTACCTGCTGGTGTGTTCGCTTCTTTGTCGAACAGGTCGGCTACGCCGTCACCATCGGAGTCAGTGTAAAGACGTGGGTCAACAGGCTTAGGCATATTAGCTTTCGCGATGGAATCCGCATCGTTCATTGTCGGGTTGTAAGGAACCGGGATCAGCTGCTGAGGGTTAGCCCAACGCAGGTGGTAACGGCCCGCTGCCGGATCGTATTTACCGTCTTTCGCTCTTACCGCGTTCTTACCAAGTTTGTAAGTAAGCGCCAGTGAAAGCATTCCGTAAGCATCGTTTTTAGAATCTCCCTTTGCGAAGGTCCAGATACCTTGTTGTGAATCGTAGTCGCTCAATCCGCCAACAGTCGCATCAAGTTTTTCAGTATTCACAAAGTTATGTGTGTAATCCAGGCCAAGGTCGAACCGTGAGCTAAGTTCGTAGTGAACTGTAAAACCTACCGGTACTACCCATTCGCGTGTGTAAGTGGATCCGTTGCGTTCCCATTTACCGGCTGTTTTCGAGCTGGCGTCGGTGTTGGTAGAGAAATGTTTCTCGGCACCGCCTTTGGTGATGTTGGTGTAATCTACATCTGTGTGGTAGTAGATGATACCACCTCCCAGGTGAGCATCTACCTTCCAGCGGCGCAATTTGTTGTAACCGAGCAGCAAACGGTTCACATTAAGTGTTCCGTCCAATGTCAGCTGAACAAATGAAGGGCTGTTGAAAGTGGCGCTGTAAGTATCACCGGTCAGTGAACTCTTGTGATTGTCTTTGGCACCCTGAAGGCGACCGTTGTAGCCCGTCAGCTGGATACCTAGTAGTGGTGTGAGCTGCTTGTTCACGGAGAGCCCCCATGCACCTGTCAGTTCTTCCCGGTCTCCACGCCTGAAGCCATTGTACTGGGTCAAATCTCCGAAGAATTTTGTAATACCTCCGTAACCTGTGATCGACCAGGTATTCATTTTATTAGGTCCTTCATACGTACGGTTTTGGGCGTGCGTATTGTAACTCAGGAGGGTAGAACAAAGTAAAGCAACGTAAAGATTCTTTTTCTTCATGGGAAACACGCGTTATGTGATTCAATTCAAATATAGCATTATAAATAAATTCAAAAATCAGAAAAAAAGCCAAGCCTGTAAGCCGGATTCTGTAACGTCAATCAGGAAACCTGATCTCCGCTCCTGCCATTTATCCAGGATTCCGGTCACCCGGAACCTCTAACGATCTACCCGTGCCGGCGCCCCGGAGAGCAGGGACGAGTAGCCCCATTAACCAACACCTATTTGATCTTTCAGCCCGTAAGGTTTACCATGCATTCCCTGTCGCCAGGGAACCGGTGGGCTCTTACTCCACCTTTTCACCCTTACCGAGGCATACAAAAAATATGCCAGGGCGGTATTTTTTCTGTGGCACTTGCTGTCAACGGACTGTCGCCGGTACGTTGCCTTCCCGTTAGGAAGTACGGCACTCTATGCTGCCCGGACTTTCCTCCCCGATTTAAAAAACCGCAGCGGCAGGACAGCTTAGACCTTTCCTCTGACCACAAAGCTAAGAAATACTTTCTTTCGATCAGCAGTCAATATACCATAAAAAGTAAAAAATATGGCACTTACGCTGATTTTTGTACAAATTTCTGATCAGATTCCTTTCAATCCGTCGACTTTCAAATTCACCTTTCCAGTCGCAAATACAACAGAATAAAGGTGTTTCGGAGTGAGGTAAACCTTATCCGGTACAATATCGGAAAGTATTCCTTTTACAACTACACCTTCGGTGACTTTATAGTTAGCCAACGTTTTCTGAATGGTCGTTTTCGCATCCGCAATCTGGCCGCCGACGGGGAACACCATCCGCTTCTCCATCATCCGGCTAAACTGCCCCTGCAAGAGCCAGCCCGCCGTCCGGACAATCGAATTTTTGGTATCAAGGTCGTAATCAAGGCTTTTGAGCGACAACTGCTGGGTTGCGGGATCATAGTAAGGTATTCCCTTTAAGTAAATGTCGCCGCCGATGCTTCCCTTCAACCCCGCTTTGATCACCAGCCGGTCGTTCTGGCCGTACATTTCAATGGAAGTAACCTCTACATGATATTTGCCGCCCAAAAACGAAAATTTCTCACCGGCAAACTGTTTCGTAGCCAGCCGCGCGGCGTCTTCGTACGATACCAGACTGATCAACCCGATCTTGAAATCGTCCTGGACTTTATCCACGATCCGCAAGTCAGGCAACTTTTGCAGCGGCGCCACGGCAGGTTTTACCGCTGACGTGATCGTTTGCGTGTAACCTTTAATTCCAATGACTGAACGGAGGATATTATTTTTCGAAAGTAACGGGGTCATTTCCACACCGGTAGGTACGATCACCAGCCAGGTATCATATTCCTTCGCGAGCATTACGGGCTGGCGCGCGATGTTCCAGGCCAGTTCCGCATTCTTTTTGAGTTCCAGGTTCGTCGCTACCTGCTGGTCGATCGCGTCGGTTATCTTGTCAAAATTTTTGTTCAGCATGCGGCTTACCATACCCTTGATGGGAATATTGATGCCCGCCACACGGATATTCGGCTCGCTGATCCAGTCGTAGCTGTCGACGTAGGTATCCGATTTGATTTGCCAGGAAGACGTAATGCCTATTTTGGAAATCAGCCGGATGCGGATCGAAAACTCGGTGTCTTTATAACCCGACATCGTCATGCCGAGCGGACTGACTTTGTAACCCGCACTCACCCAGATTTTCAATGGTACTTCAAAAAGGAATGAAGAATCGATCGCAACGACTTTGATCGGGCTGATTTTCCAGACCTTCGCTTTCAGGTTGTCGTTGTTCTCGTCCTCGTAGCTGTTGTCGTCGTAGATCAACCCTTTGATCTGGTTGTTGATCTGCTTTTCGATCTCCGCTACCGGAATCTCAATCGGCACATTCAGTACCGACAAATGTTTCTCGTTCTGGATCTCCTTATCCGAATATTTGTATTCTTCCATGGGGGCCTTAGGGGAGGTTTTCTTAGAACCGCAGCTCCAAAAAACGACAGCTGCCAGAGCGATTACCCAAAAATAACCGCGCCTGACGTATACATTACTTGATTTTGACGAGGGTTGCACCGTATCCGAATTTCTCTTTTAATGCGTCTTTAAAAAAATGCACATGCTGGTTCTTGCCCAGCCTGCGATGCAGCTCGTTTTTCAGGGCGCCGCTGCCTGCGCCGTGTATAAATGTAATCTCCTCCATTCCATTGGCAATGGCCGATTCGAGGTTACTCTCGAAAACGTCCAGCTGCTTTTTAAGGATCGCGTCGTTCGAGAGGCTTTTATGGTTGTTCACCAGCTTTTCGATATGCAAATCGATCACCTGCTCCGGCTTGGGAAGGCTGTTCTGTTCGGCAACCGATTGCCCCAGCATACTTGCCTTGATCTCCCCTGCCACATCTTCCGAAATGCCGGGCACCTCGCGTTTCAGGTTTTCTTCATCGAGTTGATACACAAACCCATCCTTCGCCAGTACCGGTACTTTGCCTTTGTTTTTGTAAAATGACTGCGCACGGCAACGAATGCGCTTGTGCAATGCGACGGGCAACTGGTGATTGCCTTCGCGGAAATACAATGCCTGAATGTCGAACACGGGCCACGACTCAAAATCCTTCATCAATACTTCGCTCAGTTTTTGTGAAGTACGCGGTTGCAGCACGCCCGCGGCCAGCCCTGTGCTCACTGATTCGGATGCCGCTACGGCCGTGAATGGCAATATCCAGTCGGTGTTATTGATGACGTGAACCGTTAATGCGCGGTCGTTGATGGAAATGAATGCGAGGTAAATGCCCTTTTCCGCAAACGGCGCATTGCGTGGCACGATCACGTCCGCGCGCGTTGCGACCGCTTTCGGCTCTTCCGGCTTCACCATCCGTTGCGATTCCACAGGAGAAATCGTCACAATCTCATTTCTCAGAACGGGAATGCGAAACCCGTCCTCAATCTCGATTTCGACCACATTACCTGGCAAGAAAGCGTAAATAACACCCTCTTCCCTGCCGTGTACCAATCGTACTCTATCTCCGATATTCATAGTAAATATTGCTTTCTCGTTACCTGAACCGTTTTTTAGTTCAAATAATATAATTAAAAATAAAATGGCTTGAAACCGACGCCCTTGCGGCTGAATTCCAATGCCGGGGCCGGAATCTTGATTGAATTGGCCAGGAAACCCAGCGTCTTAACAAACTTACTGCGCGTTTTGATCTTTGTCAGATCGATATCGAGCGACAAATAATATTGCCGGTAGGGCCGGTAACCCATTTCAATGCTCTTGTCGCTCTCCGCCGAAACCATATTCTGGATACCATAACCTACTGAAAAACAAAGCCAGGCAGGCCAACCGGAACCTTTGAAAAATGATTTCGGGCTGGCCGAGAGCCAGTAGGTTTGTCCGTTATAATCTTTCAACCACCGCTCCGACCACGTGCCACCAAGCAATTGCGGCCGCACATGCGCCAGCGAAGTATAATGGAACGAAAACTTGGGCTGAATGCGCACCTCGTCCCACAATGCTACCTGCCCGAGGTACAGTACCGAGCCGGTAATGTTCGCAATCATGTCTCCGGGCGAAAAACCATAGTCGGGCGAGAAGCCGTCGAGGATTTCAATGGGCGTTTGAAAAATCACCCCGGAAATGGCGCCGTAAACAAGCATTTGCCTTTTGGAAATACCTGTCTTTTTATAAAGCGCCGCAGTATGCCGGGCAATCTGGTACGATGTGTAAAGGTGCCCCATTTTGTCCATTTGTAACCACTCGCGGCTATCGTCCTCGATGGTGAATTTGGTCAGCGGGTTCTTGTACCACGACTTGCTCAACCCATAAATGGTACCCAGGTAAACAGCCGATTGGGCCGCAAAAATACCGCGAAGCAATTTGTAATTAGGTCTCACCTCGGATACGGAATCCAGGACTAGCGTGTCCCGGACGATCGCGTCCAGGGCAAATGTATCGGCGGGTAGTACCTGCGCGTACCCGGGAGACAGCGTTCCCGCCAGCAGGCCAATCAGTAAGCAATGAAGAGTAAAACGCATTCGATCATACCGGGACAAGAGCCTAATAACCGCCATGGTATTTTCTCAGTCCCCATTCCGCACCCAGCAACACTACCAGTAGCAAAAACAGCCATTTCAGATAGATCAGCTCGACCATATCTTCGGTGCTGTCCAGCCTGTCGGCCGGGCGGTCAGTTTTTAGTTTTTGAATAAATTGTTGCAGCGATGCCGGGGTGATAAATGTACCGCCCGACCGCCGCGCGAGATCGCGGAGCATTCCGAAATCCGCCGTGGTATTGCTCAGTTCGAGGTCGGCATTACGGATCACAAACTGGCCCGACACATTTTCCTGCTTTCCTTTCATCGTCGTGGAAGCCGCATACCGGTAAACGCCGTCCGCAAGCCCGCTCACGTTAAACCGGGGCGTCTCCTTCGCGTGGGTATAGGTGAACTGTTTGCTTTTCCCCTTCTCGTCCACCAGTTCCAGCTTCACTTCCTGACCGAAAATCGGTTCGTAAATATCGTTGTAAACCTCCGTTTGGAATGCCACCTGCTCCCCCGCCTCGAACTCGTTGCTGATCGGGTAAACACGGAATTTCCGGCGATCTTCCTTCACCGAAAGCACCTGGATGAGCTTCTGAAAAAGGTTATCCACCACTTCCTGCTTGCTGGTTTGGGCAAATTCCTCCTGTCGCCATTGCCAGATCCCCTCTCCTGCCAGTACCGCCGTCTTCTGGTCGCCATTGGTATTCAAAACCAGTAGCGGCTTGTTCGTATTGAGCGTTCCTACTTTTTGATACAATATGGTTTCGGTGCCCGAGGAAATATTGTATTCCCCAAAAGGCACCGAAAGCGGCGGAAGGCGTTCGAGCAATTTCAGGCTCTCGGCATCCAGGTTCAGCTGTGAAAATGAAGGATTGAACCGCGCAGTCACCTTGTCGATCTGATTATTCGCAGAAGCATTGATGAACAGCGACCTGTTCAGCGAACTCGCCAGCGGTACCGCCGATTGGTTTCCCAAAATGAAAAACAATGGCATTTTCGCATCCAGCAGCTTGCGGACCTGAGTGTTACCCAGCCCGAGCACGTTCGGAATCTGGTGCAGGATCACAAGGTCATAAGGCTTGGTAGTGGCCGGGGGGTTGTTGGCAATGGATAATATATTGATATCCAGCTCATAATTATCGTTCGCCTCGATCACGCTCCGGATGCTTTTGATATCAGGGTGCGGCGCGAGGGCCATGAGCAATATCTTCTGTCGGCCGTCGATAATATCGATGTAAACATCCTTCCGGTTGTTCCGTCCCGAAGTTTCCCCCGAAACGGCACCCAGCTCGATAGTATAATGTTGAACGCCTTTTTGGGCAGAAGAGGTTTTGAAATCAAATGCCTTGAAAAAGTCCGCCCGGTCGATCACTACCGGCTGGCTCTGGATGACACGGCCATTTTGCTTCAAAGTGACCGTAGTGCTTTTGCCCTGCAAACCGTTTGCGGCAATTTCAGCCCGGATCGGAAACTCGTTCCCCAGGTATGCAATGCGGTTGCTCACCACATCTTTCACGCGGATATCCAGCTTCGGCACCGAATCCCCTATCGCCAGCGCATTGACCCTGAACGGATAACGGTTATAGGTCGGCGAAACGCCCTGGTTCACGATCCCATCCGAAAGCAGCACCACGTCGGTCAGGTTGCGGCCTTCAAAGTTGGTACGCACCGTTTGCAGGAGGTTCGCGAGATTGGTTTTGTTTTGATTGAATGCAAGGGAATCTGCATTGGCCTGCGTGCCTTCGAGCGACTCGATACTTACCTCGAAGCCGGAATCGTTCAATTCACGGGCAGCGGCCTTCACCTGCTCCATCGCAGCCTGGCCGTGTTTGCCGACAGATTCGGAGTTATCAATCGCGAAAACGATCTTGGCCTTGTCGACCGAAGTTTGTGTGCGCCGCACGAGCGGACTCAGCAACAGGAAGCAGATTAATGCGACCACAATGCCCCGCACGGCCGCCAGCGCGTAGTTCAGCTTTTTGCCCCAGGCCGGTTGCGGCTGATAGAGCAGCCAGGCATAGGCCAGGCCGGCAAGCACGCAGAAGATGATGAACCAGTAAGGGGTTTGGAATATAAGCTCTGACCGCATGGGTTGGGATTCAATAGCTGGCGACGTTACAATATACAACGAAACCGCCAGCTATTTACTAACGAAGAAACACTCTATGTTAACATACCACCGTCGACCTGGATTACCTGGCCGGTGATATAGCGCGACATGTCCGAAGCAAGGAACACGCAGGCGTCCGCCACTTCCTCTGGCTGGCCTCCGCGTTTCATCGGGATCGACTGTTTCCAGTCTTCCACCGCTTTCGCATCTACCGCATCGGTCATTTCAGTTTCGATGAAACCGGGTGCTACTGCATTCGAGCGGATATTTCTGGAACCCAGCTCCAATGCAATGGATTTGGTAAAACCGATGATACCGGCCTTCGAAGCAGCGTAGTTCGACTGCCCCGCATTGCCGCGTATACCGACAACCGATGTAATATTGATGATTGATCCGCTTTTGGCACGGATCATGGATTTCGTAGCAGCTTTGGTAAGGTTGAAAACCGATTTCAGGTTGATGTTCACCACCGTGTCCCATTGCTCCTCGCTCATACGCATGAGGAGCCCGTCGCGGGTAACGCCGGCGTTGTTGACGAGCACATCGAGCTTGCCGAAATCGGCAATGACGTCGGTAACGAGCTGGTCTGCTGCCTGAAAATCGGAAGCATCCGAACGGTAGCCTTTCGCTTTCACACCGTAAGATTCCAGTTCTTTGGCCAAAGCTTCGCCTTTTTCGACGCTGGACAGGTATGTAAATGCGACATCAGCACCTTCCTGAGCCAGGCGCAACGCGATCGAACGTCCGATACCCCGAGAAGCTCCTGTTACCAATGCAACTTTATTTGCTACTAACTTCATAAATAGGATTAGAATCTGTCAAAATATATACTGCCGGCAAAAATAGGACATTGGGCAGAGACCGGCAAATAAACACACTATGGTACTTTATTACAAAATGATGTAATATTCAGGCAAAAAACCTTCTCCAACAATTTAACTTACACTAACATGAACACTACAAATGTCCAGAAAACCTCCGGAGCCTTCATTGCCGCGTCTTGGATCGCATTGGGCGTCGGGATGGCCGGGTTCATCATCGGCCTCTGGCGGTCGGAAATGCTGCTGAGCGAAAAGGGTTATTATTTTACGGTATTAATGTACGGCCTCTTCGCTGCCGTGTCGGTACAAAAGAGCGTCCGCGACCGGCTGGAAGGCGTTCCCGTAACGGCTATTTACTATGGTATCGCCTGGTTTTCGACGATCCTCGCCATCGTGCTGCTCGTGGTCGGCCTATGGAATGCCACATTGCTGCCCAGCGAAAAAGGCTTTTACGCATTTGCCTACCTGTTAGGTATTTTCGGTGCAATCGCGGTTCAGAAAAACACCCGTGACACGGCGATTTTTGAAACCGGCAGCTCATTTTCCAAACCTTCTGATCATTGATGCTGTTAAGCCGTTACGTGCAAATTTTTGAAACTAAACTCAGGTAATGGCAGAAACAATCAAAACAGCCCTGATCACAGGCGGTTCCAAAGGAATAGGATATGGTATTGCCGAAGCGCTGATCCGTGACGGCATTCGTGTGGCAATTACAAGCCGGTCACAACAAAATGCCGACGAGGCCGCAAATGCTTTGAATAAAATCCGTGAAGGTTATGCATTGGCCATCGAGTCGGATGTGCGAAACCTGGCTTCGCAAGAGAAATCGGTACAAACCGTGCTCGGCCAGTGGGGACGGCTCGATTACTTTATCGCCAATGCGGGCGTGGGCCATTTCGCGCCTATCCAGGAGCTAAGCGCTGAATTGTGGCAGGAAACGATCGATATTAACCTTACCGGCGTGTTTTTCAGCGCAAAGGCGTCCATCGCCGCACTGACCGAATCGAAAGGTTACTTCATCAACATCGCCAGCCTGGCGGGTACCAACTTCTTTGCCAACGGCACGGCTTACAATGCCAGCAAATTCGGTCTGGTGGGCTTCTCGCAGGCAATGATGCTCGACGTACGCAATGCGGGCGTGAAGGTTACGACCATTATGCCGGGCTCCGTCGCGACGGAGTTCAACAACCACGAGCCGTCCGATAAGGATGCCTGGAAAATCCAGCCGGAAGATATCGGCCAGATCGTGTCCGACCTGATCAAAATGCCGGCACGGACGCTGCCGAGCAAAATCGAAGTCCGGCCTACCACACCGAAGTAAGCTCCGTTTAGAAATTTGTTGTCAGGTGTAGTCAAGTTTTGTCAGGTGTGGTCAAGTTTTGTCAAGTGTGGTCAAGTTTTGTCAAGCGTTGTCAGGTATTGTCAAGTTTTGTCAAGTGTGGTCAAGCGTTGTCAGGTATTGTCAAAGATAGCCTATCTTCTCACCACACCTGACCATTAAATGACAACACATGACTACACCTGACTACACCTGACTACACCTGACAAAACTTGACTACACCTGACCACCAATGACAACAACTGACCATACCTGACCACCCCTGCCCCCCCTGACCATACCTGACTACTTCTGAATACTTCTGGGCCAGGATGCGTAAAGCGAGAACACCAACCCGCAAGCGGAGAGCAGAAGCAAGGGTATTTTGTATAAAATCAATAAGGTAAGGCCTACAAACCCAAACAGGAAGACTTGCATTGCATTCTCCGGCAGCCCTGACCTTTTGTACAAATACAGATGAGAGACGATGAGGATCGTCAAGCCCAGCAGGTACAACTGTGCTACTTCCGCAAAGCCAAGAGCGCCACTGCGAAGTACCACCATCGTTTCCGGGACAATTAATATCAAGTGCGCCGTGACTACCCTTCCCCAACGCTTCCAAATTGGCATGGGCAGCGACCTTCCCCAAAGCCAGATTTCAGCCTCCCATTGATACAGCTCCAATGAAAGCCCGAGATTGAGCAGATAAGCGAGCGACATCCCGACGGCCGGCATTCGGATATCGTATTCGCCGGTACTGTAATACAGCATTGTCCCTGCCGCTACCAGCATTGCCCCCAGTTTCCCTACCAGCAAAGTAATGCCGCGCTCGCGCACGAGCCATTCCATCGACCAGTAAAGCCAGGACTTGGGCCGAGGAAACGGCCATTTGATCACGCTTTTTCCTTTGACAGCCACATACAGAACCGGCTTTCGAATGCGCCATTCTGCGGCAAAGCAGAGCATTAGAATTAATACAATGTAAAAAGGTATAACCGGCCAGATCCGGGCAAGTAAGTTGTCCTGCATAGCGATAATCAACAGGTAAACGCCGTAGTAAAGAACAGGTTGAAGAAAGCCCAATGCCTGCACCGAAAATCTTCGCGCACGTATAAGCGCAGGCCACGTGCGGGCGTGGAAGATGAATGTGTATTCAGGTAACTTCCAGGTATTAATTAAAAATTGAACACATAGCAAGCTGTAAATCAACCAGATCACAAAAAGACTCAGCATTCCATAACTACCGGTGAGGAAAAACACGGCGAATGCATGGTGCTCGTTGGCGCTCAAAAACCCGAAAAGCACGCCTAGCAAAACGAGGAAAGTCCCTGCCCGCTGCCTGAAAAAAGCTGAAACGGTTGAGAGCAGCAACATTTTCATAGTGCGTCGGTGGCAATGAGGGTTTTATTCTTCAACCGGAAACTCTGGGAAACGTGCAGCCCTTCCTGCTCGAATAACTGGTGCGACGACAGCAGAAACGTGACGCCATTGCGGTGGTACTCTTTGATTAGTTCGAAAAGCACTTCCCGCGCTTCGCGGTCGATGGTAATGAGCGGCTCGTCGAGGATAATGACCGAAGGGGCGCCGAGGAATGCCAGCAGCAGCGATACTTTTTTCACCATTCCGCTGGAACAGCTACCAAAAGGGTTTTGAAGATAGTTGATCCCGAATGCTTCCACGAGCTTTTCGCTCTGCTCGCGGGAAGCCCTCTGCGCCTCAGCAACGAAGGCGATCAGGTCGGCGGGTGTGAGAAACGAGGGGTAAAGCGGCTCGGCTTCGCCAAGGTTCAGGCGGAGGCGATATTCTACCGGGTGTTTTTTGAGGTCATACTGACCGTCGATGCGGACGCTTCCCTCAAACGGCAGCATTCCCGCCAGCGTCCGGAAAAGCGTCGACTTACCCGCCCCGTTTTCTCCCTGTATCCAGTAAATGCCTTTCCCGATTTCAAAAGACGGGATCGAAAGGATTTCCCGCTCGCCATACCGCTGCGTTAGCTGACTGATTTCCAATACCATATCGCAGAATGGCCGTTTACATTAAGGAACGATATTAAACTCGTCTTTCAATACCTGCAATGCAACCGATTCTTCATGACGGTAAAGGTCCTTGTCGAAAAGCGCATTATGCCCTGCATTCTGCAAGCTGATCCAACTGTGCGTCGCATAGGGATCGTAATTGAAATGTTTGAAACGATGGCCTGCATTGTTCATATCGGCAAACCATTTCACACCCACATCCAGACGGTCGTATGCACCAAATGCGGCGCCTTTACCGACCGGCATCGTATCCTTCCGGGTCTTTTCGAGATCGATCATCGCCACATATTCATTCAACCGGCATTCTGGCAACGGCCATGGCGTGGCCGGGTCGACCACGAGCTTGTACTCGCCCGTGCGGGCCTGCGGGTAAGTGGCAGCCAGCTGCATTAGCTCGTTATAGTCCGGCTTGTATTCCGTATATTTTTCAGAGTCGCAGAGGCCCGCCTCTTTGGCAGGGCATACCCAGCATTGCCCGACACTACCGATACCTGCCGCATTGCCGATGCCATTGATGTACTCGCCTACCAGATCGCTTTTGAAATACACGTCATTATGCGTCACCAGCAGGTATTTCTGGTCCGACTTCTCCCACGCATACTGGTAGCGGATAGCATGCCGGTACCGTTTGAAATTCAGCAGGAAATTGAATTTTACGTTTTTCGTCCAGAGCCAGACATTGGGCTTGTAATAGACGATCTTATCGCCGAAATGATCGAAAATGAACTTGAAATTCGGCGGCTCCGGCTGCCTGGCTTCTTCCACAAAATAGATCTTATTGATCCATTGGTGCGAATGCTTCATGAGCGTCAGCAGGGTGATGGCCGTCTGATATGGTTTGCCATAGGCGTTGATGGCCACATCTACACATGCCTTTGGAGAGTTCGTCATGGTGTATGTCTTTCTTTTTTCTAAACAAGTAGCCAAAGGTTGCCATTAAATCAGAAACCACCTGTTTTTAGGTTCAAAAAATTAGTAAGTGTTGAAAAAGCAGTATTTCAAAATAAAGGACTTGGATGAACAGATCATATGAAATTTCATATTTTCATTGATCACAAATTTCGCGGGATGTATATTTGAAAAAATTTTAATTAATCAGCCCCAGCATTTTTAAAATTTTATAAAACTACACTTACTATTCCAAACCCGTTATTCCGGACACCATGAACACTAATCGTCGATCCTTCCTCCGCCTGTCGGCCTTTGCCCTGCCATTTACCCGCGTAAATCAGTTGTTTGCAAAAACTCCCGCGCCCGGTACCGCTGTGGCAAGTAAACCTCTGGTTATCTCCACATGGGACAGCGGACAGATCTCGAACGCCGCCGCATGGCCGGTACTGGAAAAAGGAGGCCGCGCGCTCGACGCCGTGGAGCAAGCCGCTATCGCTATTGAAAACGATATCAATTGCTGCGTAGGCCTGGGCGGTAACCCCGACCGCGACGGGCATGTGACGCTGGATGCGTGCATTATGGATGAAAAATCGAACTGCGGTGCCGTAGCATTCCTCGAAAGGATCAAACATCCGGTATCGGTAGCCCGCAAGCTGATGGAAACGACCCCGCACGTGTTCCTCGTCGGCGCCGGTGCGCAGCAATTCGCATTGGCGAATGGTTTCAAACTGGAATCCGGCAAGCTTTCCCCGGACGCTGAAAAAGAGTATAAAAAATGGCTGAAAAAGGCTGAATACAAGCCGGTTATCAATATAGAACACAAGCAATCGAAAGGCCACGGCCCATTCGCCCCCGCGCGGCTGGACAACGGCGATTTCAACCACGACACCATGGGTACCCTCGCACTGGATGCCCAGGGCAACCTCTCGGGCATGTGTACCACCAGCGGTATGGGTTTCAAAATGCGTGGCCGCGTGGGCGATTCGCCGATTATCGGCGCCGGCTTGTTTGTGGACAATGAAATCGGCGCTGCTACCTCATCCGGACAAGGCGAGGAAGTGATCCGCGTGGCAGGAACGCATTTGGTCGTGGAATTCATGCGTAATGGCTCCACACCCGAAGAGGCCTGCAAAAAGGCGGTGGAAAGGATTGTAAAGCGTGATCCCGAGCGTGCCAAAACCTTCCAGGTAGGTTTCATCGCCGTCAACAAGCAAGGCGAAGTAGGCGCCTACTCTGTTCAACCCGGCTTTGCATATACCATTACCACCGGCGACGGCAAAGGCAAGGTGGTTGACTCCAAAAGTCATTTCGCATAGACCCTCAGATAGAAGCATTTACCAAACACTTAACCATTACAATGAATCTTAAATCGACAGCGGCGCTCCTCGCAGGGCTGCTATTTGCGTCCGGATCGTATGCACAGCAGCATTCGGAGCAAAACCATTCCAGGTACGTTGCCCCCACCGACCCACTTGTGCAGCAAAAGCTCTCCAAATGGCAGGATATCAAGTTCGGCCTCCTGATGCACTGGGGAACGTATAGCCAATGGGGCATCGTAGAGTCGTGGTCGCTATGCCCCGAGGACGAAGGCTGGTGCGAGCGCCGCGGGCCGCATTCGCACGATTGGTTCGAATACAAAAAGGCTTACGAGGACATTGCCAAAACCTTCAACCCCGTCAAGTTTAACCCGGATCGATGGGCCAAAGCTGCCAAAGGTGCGGGTATGAAATATGTGGTTTTCACAACGAAACACCACGACGGCTTCTCGATGTTCGATTCGAAATATACCGATTACAAGATCACCAACACGCCATTCAAAAACAATCCGAAGGCCAACGTGACCAAGGAAGTGCTCGCCGCATTCCGTAACGAAGGTTTCATGACAGGTACCTATTTCTCCAAACCGGATTGGCATACCGATTCCTACTGGTGGCCCTACTTCCCGCCGAAGGACCGCAACGTATCCTACGACCCGAAGAAACGTCCCGAGATCTGGAACAAGTTCAAAGACTTTACTTACAACCAGATCGAGGAACTGATGTCGGATTACGGCTCGGTGGACATTCTGTGGCTCGACGGTGGCTGGGTACGTCCGTTCAGCAGCATCGATACGACCATCAGCTGGCAGAAAACCATTCCTTACGACCAGGACATAGACATGGCGCGCATCGCCAAAATGGCCCGCTCGCACCAGCCCGGCCTGCTCGTGGTAGACCGTACCGTTACCGGCGAGTTCGAGAACTACCTAACGCCCGAGCAATCGATTCCCGATCATTACATGTCCATTCCCTGGGAATCGTGCATGACGATGGGCGATTCGTGGTCTTATATTCCGAAAGAGAATTTCAAATCGACCCAGAAACTGGTTCACACATTGGTTGATATCGTCGCAAAAGGCGGTAACCTCCTCCTCAACGTAGCGCCCGGCCCCGACGGCGAATGGCACGAAGAAGCTTATACGCGCCTGGAAGAAATGGGTAAATGGATGAATGTGAACGGTGTAGGCATCTACGAAACCAAGCCACTCGCTCCTTACCGCGCCGGCAAATGGGCATATACCAAAAAGGGCAACACTACTTACGCATTCTACCTCGCCGAAAACGGTGAGAAGCTGCCGGCAAGTCTGAAGCCGGAAGGTTTGGAGCTGCCTGCGAAAGCCAAAATTACATTTGCAGGTAGTAAAAAGGCATTGAAAGTGAAGGACGGAGCGATCGAGTTGCCTACCAGGACGGTTGCAGAAGTTGGAACGCAGCCAGCTTATTTATTTGTGATAAACTAAGAGCTGATAGGAAAACAGCAATAGATTTGGTGAACTCGCTTAAAAAAAACGATCTTCACTTTCGATTTGCATCACCCCTATCTGTATCATCAGAAACACCTTTTCAAATGATCAAAAAAATATCCGGTCTCCTCTGCCTGACGGCTTCGATCGCTTTTGCACAAACCCCTCCGAAACCTTACGGCGCATTGCCCGCACCACGTCAGATCGCCTGGCATGAAACCGAGGTTTACGGTATTATGCACTTCACACCTACCACATTCGAAAACAAGGAATGGGGCTACGGTGACGCGGATCCGAAGACGTTCAACCCAAGTGACTTCAATGCCGACCAGATCGTTCAGGCCGCCAAAGCAGGCGGATTGCGCGGGATCGTGCTGGTAGCGAAACACCACGACGGTTTCTGCCTCTGGCCGACCAAAACAACCGATTACAATATCACCAAAAGCCCTTTCCGCGAAGGCAAGGGCGACCTCGTACGCGAGGTCGCGGACGCCGCGCGCAAGCACGGGCTCAAATTCGGGGTTTATTGCTCACCCTGGGACCGCAACAATGCCAAATACGGCACGCCGGAGTATATTAAGATCTACCGCGAACAGCTTCGGGAATTGTATACCAATTACGGCGACCTGTTTATGTCGTGGCACGACGGTGCGAATGGCGGTGACGGCTATTATGGCGGCGCCCGTGAAAAGCGGTCGATCGACAATACGACCTACTACCAGTGGGACTCGACCTGGACCAACTATACCCGCAAATTGCAACCGAATGCCAACATTTTCAGCGACATCGGCTGGGACGTGCGCTGGGCAGGTAACGAGGATGGCAGCGTGAACCCTACTTCATGGGCAACACTCACTCCGAAACCATCCGAAGGCCAAAACGTAGCCGTGCCAGGCCAGGCCAATGCGACTGAAAACCCCGGAGGAACCCGCGGCGGGAAGTTCTGGATACCGGCGGAATGCGACGTACCATTACGCAAGGGCTGGTTCTACCACACCAACGAAAAGCCCAAAACGCCCGAGAAACTGTTTGACCTGTACCTCAAAAGTGTAGGACGCGGAGCAGCTCTCGACCTCGGCCTCGCGCCCGACACACGCGGGCAACTGCATAATGACGATGTCGCGGCGTTGAAAACCTTCGGCGACCATGTCAAAAACACTTTTGCAACCAACCTGGTCGGTCGCGCTTCATCGAAAGCCGTGAATGTGCGTGGTTATAACTCCATTTACAGCGCTAAAAACCTGCTGGACGGCAAAACCGACACCTACTGGGCAACGGACGACGATTTCAAAACCCCGGAAGTGGTGATCGAACTAAGCCAGCCGATCGTGTTCGACATTATCAGCTTGCAGGAATACATCAAACTGGGTCAGCGTATCGAAGAATTTGCGGTAGACGCCTGGATCGGAAACGAATGGAAGGAAGTCTACAAAGGCACCAGCGTAGGCGCAAAACGCATCGCGAAACTCGATGTACCAATCACTTCCAACAAGGTACGCCTCCGCATCACCAAATCGCCGGTTAGCATTGCCATTAGCGAGTTTGGGGTTTATAAGGATACAGAATAAGAATTACGATAATATGCAAAAAAGGGCCGGTTGAGTTTTCAACCGGCCCTTTTGCTTTACAGTAATACAACCCTACTCCTTCGCCAGCCGCTCCAACCGTGCGTACATTTCCAGCATAGCACCCTGATCGATCAGCGTTTTGACGGGTTTGCGGCCGAGGAGGTTTTTGCCGTCGCGTTCGTCTTTCCAGATGCGTTCGGCGTCGGCGATGAAGATTTGGTAATCGCCGGCTTTGGGGTCGATTTTGTAGAGTTCTTCGAAACCGCGCAGCAGCACTACGTTGAACCAGTAGTTGTCCGGCAACTTGTTATTCTTGTAAAAATGCCTTTTGGAACCTTCGGCTAATGCTTTCGCCTCGTCGAGATATTCCTTTTTGCCGGTGATATTATGCAGCAAAACGGCCGATTGCAACATGGTGCCCGTGTTGTATGAATATTTGGCCGAGTCTATTTTCAGGGACGGGACTTTGATGGCGTCGTAGTAGGTTCCGTCGCTCGCGCGCAGGTTCTTTTTTGTCCAGTCGTAGAGGTTAATGGCCGTATTCAGGTAATCCGGCTCCTTTTTGATCTGGTACAGCTGCAATGCTACCAATATTCCAGGGCCGTTCGAACAGGTGTTTTTCGTGTTCTTTTCGTCTTCCTTCCAATAAAGGCCGCCCCCCGCCTTGTCGTCGTAGCCGGTCATCATGAAGCGATAGATTTCCTCAGCGACGTTCAGGTAATCCTTCTCGCCTGTGCGGTTGTATGCGTCCAGGCACGCGATCGCGATCCACTGGTTGTCGTCGTAGAACCGGGAATCCTTTTGCTCGCTCGTTACGTACGCCTGGTAACCCGGAGCGGGCGCATTGGTATTGTAATACTGCCGGATGGCGCCCAGTACCGGCTTCATATATTGTTTGCCCGGGCTCACCGCCTCCGATTCGGTAGCGGCTTGCAGCAATGCGCAGAGTGGCCACAGGTAGGAATGCGGCTTTTCATTCTTGCCGTTTGTTTCGATAAAAAGGCCGGTCGACGACTCGTAGAATACGCCTTCGATGTTGTGGAGAATCTGGCCGCGGCGCGATTTGTAGTCGGGCGCGGACTGCGATACGGCGAGGTCGAAACGGGCAATGCCGAGCAAAACCAGCGCCGTTGTGTACATACTTTTCATAAAATAGTTTCGATTTTTTTGAGTAGAAGAAGTCCCTGCGAGGTTCTCTACTTGAAAGATCCTCTTCAAAATTGCCGGTCCAAAAATTTGAACCAACGGCTTTCTGGTAAAATAGAATAATAAAATTTGGTTATTCCAATAATATACAAAACACTATTTTATATACAGTTCACATCCCCTATTTTTGATATAATCCCCCCATTAACCTGACTAACTTTTTTGACTGCATTGGACAAACATACCGATGATGCCGTGCTTTGGAATGCGTTCCGTGGTGGGGACGAGCACGCATATACGGAACTTGCCCGCCGCTATTACCGGACGCTCTTCCAATACGGCCAGCGGTTCACTCCCAATATGCAGTTGATTGAAGATGTGATCCAGGACCTGTTGGTACATCTCTGGCTGCACCACGCTACCATTAATGAGACTCCGTCGGTGAAGTTTTACCTTATTAAGGCATTCCGGCACCGGATGCTGAAAACCATTAAACCGCTATCCGACGAAACCGGGCTGACCGACGAGTGTGATCACCTGCTGGCCGAATTTTCGTGCGAGGAAAGCTGGATCGGCCGCGAAAACGATCTCGCGCTGAAAAAACAGGTCCAAACTGCAATCCATCAACTGCCCGCACGCCAGCAGGAAGTCATTTACCTCCGATTTTTCCAAAACATGATGCCCGAGGAAATCGGGGCGCTGCTGGCCATCAATGCGCAATCGGTAAGCAACATTATCCAGCGGGCATTGGCCAATCTGCGCGGGCTGTGGCCCCCTTCCATGTCCGTCATTATTTACTCCTTTTGCCAAATTTTCTACCAGGTTTAATTTAAACTAAAAAATTTTCATCCCCAACCGAGTATTCGGGCAGAATAAACGGATAATGTATCCAAAGCGCATTATTCCATGCCACTCGACCCGTCTGACCGTTTACTGCAATCGCTGCTCGAAAACCCTGCATTCAGATGCTGGGCGGACGGCAAATGTCCGGGAGATAACGCCGTTTGGGAAAAATGGGCGACGGAACATGAAAACGGACCGGATATTCTACGCCAGGCCATTGCCGTCACACGTGCGGTGCCTGTGCGCGACGAGCATTTAACGGACGAGTACATTCAAAGCAAAGTCAACGACGCATTGCAAGCGGCGAAAAGGCAAGCGCAAATGGAGGCCGGCGGCAAAAGAGAACCGCTTTTCCCGGTATTTCTCTCCGGTTGGAACGTCGCGGCGAGCCTGCTGATCGTGGCAGGGCTTTGTTTTGCGTTGTTCCGCATTTACAACCGCGCGCATCCCGCCGCAAAAGTGGTGCAAGCCGTCCAGTATGTGAATGCGATGAAAGAAGTCGCCAATACGGAACGACCGTTCAAATATGTGCAGTTACCCGATGGCAGCTCCGTGGTATTGCACCGTAACAGCACGCTGAAATATCCGCAGGCATTCAAAAATGAAAAGCGTGAAGTGTATCTGACCGGCGAAGCATTTTTTGAAGTGACCAAGAATCCCGACCAGCCGTTTTTCGTGTACGCAGGCGAACTGGTCGCCAAAGTGCATGGTACCAGTTTCAGTATCAAGGCCATTGCCGACGAAAAGGAGATTACCGTTGCCGTTAAAACCGGGAAAGTATCCGTTTTCAGCGAGGCCTCACCAACCCTCCTCCTCACCTCGAGCCAGCAAGCCACTTACGAGCGCGCACACGCAAAACTTGTGCGATCCGCACTGAAAAGCCCGGTCTTGCTGAATATTCCAATTGAAAACCAGGAATTTACCTATTCCGAAACACCAGCCGCAGCTGTTTTTGACGCACTCGGCCAGGCTTATGGCGTCAACATCGCATTCGACCGGAACAGCCTGGCGCATTGCAGCATTACCGCAACGCTCGGCGACGAGCCGCTCGAAAACAAGCTGAAATGGCTCTGTACCATCCTTGAAGCCCATTACACCATTACCGAAGACAGCATTACCATTACCGGAAATCCATGTAACTGATTATTCACCTCAAAACCTGACTATTTGACCCAAAACAACAAAAGGTGAACG
Source organism: Dyadobacter sp. SG02 (assembly GCF_900109045.1). GTDB lineage: Bacteria > Bacteroidota > Bacteroidia > Cytophagales > Spirosomataceae > Dyadobacter. Next base: position 152,264 of record NZ_FNYL01000006.1, on the reverse strand, counting down.
ATGCTACCAACATCATTCACCCGAATGAAATCCCCTCTTTCTGTGCTGGCGCTAAGAAGGTCCCCTAATGAGGACACGGGAATTATTTTGCCGATTTTTTTAAAACCTACAAAACAGACAAAAGTATGAAAAAAACCTTTGACCGGCAGAGTTACCTGCTCAAAATTATGAGAATCAGCCTCATACAATTGTTCATCATCATTCAGTTCTCAGGGCTTGCCGTAGCTTTCGACGGCTTCGGCCAGGAGGTACTGAACCGTCGTCTGACGATCAACATCCGCGAGCAAAAAATCGGTGCGGCATTGGAGCAGATCGGCAAGATCTCCGGCGTGCATTTCATGTACAGCCCCGAGCTCATCCGCTCGCAGCGCAAGGTTACTTTCAGCGCCAGAGAGGAAAAGTTGGAGTCCATTCTCGATAATTTCCTGACGCCCCTGCAAGTTTCCTACGAAGTTTCGGGTAAACAGATCCTGCTCAAAAGAGCTACCGCCAAACCGGCCGCTAATTTGCCGGAAGGAACGGGCACTTCTATCAAAACGATCCACCCCATTGATTTTCAGATCAAAGGAAAGGTAAAGGACGCAACCGGCGGCACCATCCCCGGCGCGACGATCGTGCTCAAAGGCAGCTCGTCGATCGGTACCACTACCGATGCCGACGGCGGATTCGCGTTGAATGTGCCCGACGGCAGCACTACGCTTGTCGTTTCGTCGATCGGCTTCCTCACGCAGGAGATCGATATTACCAGTAAAACCATGGTAGAAGTGACGCTTCAATCCGACATTAAATCGCTTACCGAGGTGGTGGTAACGGGTTATTCGTCTCAATCGAAACGCGATATTACCGGCGCGGTATCGACCGTTGACGCTACCGAGCTCACCAAAGTGGCCGCTCCAAACGTTGCGCAGCAGTTGCAGGGCCGCGTGGCGGGGGTTACCGTCACATCCAACAATACGCCCGGCGGCGAAGCCACCGTCCGTATCCGCGGTTTCGGTACGATCAACAACAACGACCCGCTTTACGTCATCGACGGCGTGCCTACGAAAGGCGGACTGAACAGCATTAACCCGAACAACATCGAGTCGATGCAGGTACTGAAAGACGCCTCATCGGCTTCCATTTACGGCTCGCGCGCTGCTAACGGGGTGATTATCATTACTACTAAAAAAGGGAAAGTAGGCGCTCCGAGATTTACATTCAACTCCCGCGCGGGCTTCCAGACCGGCAAAGTGGACCTCGACCTGATCAAAGACCCGCAGCAATTCGGCGACCTTCTGTGGACACAACGTAAGAACGCGGGCGTGTTGACGAACGGCAATCCTTCGCATCAGCAATATGGCAACGGCCCTACTGCGGTGGTACCTGACTATATTCTCGCAGGTTCCAGCTACGGCCTTTTTGAAGGTGATCCAAAAACCAACCCTTCCCTTTACAATTATAACCGCACCGGATTTTACCAGATCGTAAAAGCCAACAAGGAAGGTACCGACTGGCACAAGGAAATCCTGCGTCCGGCTGCGATCCAGGAATATAATATCGGTGCCAATGGTGGTACAGAGAATGGTCGCTATGCCATTGCGCTCAATTATTACAAACAGGATGGTGTGCTGATCCATACCTCTTTCGACCGCTACTCGATCCGCTCGAATACCGAGTTTACGTTTAAAAAACGCATTCGCCTGGGCGAAAACCTCGAATTGAGCTATACCGAAAACAAAGGGTACTACAATGCGAACGGCACAGCCAGCAGCAGCAACAACCAGGATGGCAACCCGATCGGAAACGGCTACCGCATTCCTTCGATCATTCCGGTGTACGACATTGCAGGCAACTTCGCGGCTACCCGCGCGGCCGGCCTTGGTCCTGCTACCAACCCGGTTGCACAGCTCTGGAGAAGCCGCAACAACCAGACGAATACCTTGCGCGCATTCGGTAATGCGTACATCGAAGTCGACATTTTGAAAGACCTTACCGCCAAATCGAGCATCGGTATCGATTTCATCAATGCAAACCGCGTGAGTTATACGTTGCTTGACCTCGAAGAAGCTGAAATCGAAGCAGCCAACGCAATGACCAACGGCAACGCCTACGACATTAACTGGACGTGGTCGAATACATTGAATTACACCAAAAACCTGGGTACCTCGCACAAACTGAGTGTACTGGCGGGTACCGAAGCGATTAAAGGAACCGGCCGCGACTTCTCCGGCACGCGTACGACCTACTTTTCCGAAGACCCATTATATATGTACCTCAACTCCGGAACCGCGGGCATTGCCAACACCGGCGTGGGTTACGAATGGGCATTGTTCTCGATTTTTGGAAAAATCAATTACGCATTCAAGGACCGCTACCTGCTCGAAGCTACCGTGCGCCGCGATGGCTCCTCACGCTTCGGACAGAACAGCCGTTACGGTACTTTCCCCGCATTCAGCGCGGGATGGCGCTTGTCGGAAGAAACTTTTATGAAAAGCATTCCGTGGCTGGACGACCTGAAACTGCGCGCGGGATGGGGACAGACCGGTAACCAGGAAATTGGTAACTATAACGGTTTCAGCACCTATCGTTCGAGCCTTAGCCAGTCGTCGTACCCGATCGACGGATCGAACAATGCGGTACAGCCGGGCTTCGACACCGAGGCGTTCGGTAACCAGAATGCCAAATGGGAGACTACGACCCAAACCAACGTGGGTATCGACGCTACTTTCCTGAAAGGCATGTTCGGCCTGAACCTCGATTTGTACAACCGTACCACTTCCGATATGCTCTACCAGGTTGCATTGCCTGCCACGCAAGGTGTGGCGACCATTCCGTTCGTGAATGTGGGTGAAATGAACAACAAGGGTATCGACCTCGGTATCGACTTCCATAACAAAGCATTGAATGGAGACCTTACCTATTCTTTGGGCGTCAATTTCTCTACCTACAAAAACGAAGTTAAAAAGTTGAACAGCAGCTCCACCGCCGTGCTTCTCGGCCCGGCGATCCGCAGCTACACCTGGACTCGCTCGGTGGCCGGTATGCCGCTTTACTCGTTCTACGGCTTGCAGATCGACGGCATTTACCAGAACCAGGGCGAAGTCGACAAAGGACCTAAATACCCGGGCTATGCCGCCGTGGGCAAATACAAATACCACGATACAGATGGCGACGGCACCATTACCGATAACGACCGCAAGTTCATCGGCAACCCGCACCCGGATTTCACTTACGGTATCAACCTGAATGTAGGTTACAAAAACTTCGACCTTTCGGCATTCTTCCAGGGCGTGAAGGGCAACCAGATCATCAACATGGTGAAACGCTGGGTGGATTTTAACAACCAGGCCGGTAACCGCAGCCTCCGCATGCTCAACGACTCGTGGACGCCCGAAAACCCGGATGCCGTATTGCCGATCCTGGACGCGAACGACAGCCGCAGCCAGCAGCCGTCGAGCTATTTCATCGAAGACGGTTCTTATTTCCGTATGAAAAACCTGACGCTGGGCTACACATTACCTGCGGGCGTGTTGTCCAAAATCGGTTTCGAGAGCGCACGCGTGTATTTGCAGGCGCAAAACCTGTTCACGATCACCAAATACAGCGGTATCGATCCGGAGGTAACTTCTGTGGGTTCGACACCAGGCAGCACGGTTTTGGGCGTGGATCAGGGTAATTATCCCAATTCGAAGATGTACCAGATCGGTATCAATTTTGGATTCTAGTTGGGCTTTATAAAAATCATTAACACGGCATCATTCTCATTATCAATATGAAAAAGAGCGTATTAGCATTAACAGCAATGGTCTGCGTGGGGGTACTCACCTCCTGCGGGGACAGTTTTCTCGAAACTACGCCGCTGGGTGTGGGCAACGAGGCCATGCTTGCGAATAAAACAGGGGTCAACGCGGTATTGATCGGGGCATACAGCTTGCTTGACGGCGTCGGTTCCGGGCCCGTGAATACCTCGTCGGTTAGCAACTGGATTTACGGCTCCGTCGCCTCCGACGACGCCTACAAAGGCAGCGACGTGGGCGACCAGGCGCAGATTACGACCATCGAACGCTACATTGCACAGGCCGACATCGGGGCCTATAACGACAAATGGGTAGCCGTTTACGACGGCGTTTCACGTTCCAACGATGTGATCAGGCTCATCGGCAAAGCCACCGACATGACCGACGCGGAAAAAGCGCAAGCCCTCGGCGAAGCCCGCTTCCTCCGTGCCTGGTACCATTTCGAAGCGAAAAAGCTTTGGAATATGGTGCCTTACGTGGACGAAACCGTCACCGACTACATTAACCTGCCCAATAACAAGGATATCTGGCCGGAAATCGAAGCGGATATTCAGTTTGCGATCGACAACGTTTCGGCCACGAAAGCACAGGTGGGCCGTGCCAGCAAATGGACAGCGAAGGCATTCCTCGCCAAGGTGCATATGTACCAGCAGGATTACCAGGCCGCCAAACCGCTGCTCGACGATGTGATCGGCAATGGGCCGTTCTCGCTCGTAAACAGCTTCCATGATAACTTCCGTATCACGACGGAAAACAATTCGGAGTCCATTTTTGAAGTACAAATGTCCGTTGCCGACGGAGGCGCCGGTCAGAACGGTAGCTGGGGCGACAACTACAACTTCCCTTATGGTTCCGCGCCGGGTGGCTGCTGCGGGTTCTTCCAGCCTACCCAAAACCTCGTGAATGCATTCAAAACCGACGCCAGCGGCCTGCCGTTGCTGGACACTTTCAATGATGTGGATGTTAAAAGTGACGAAGGGCTTTCGTCCACCGACGCATTCACGCCTTACGAGGGCACACTGGACCCGCGCCTGGACTGGACCGTAGGCCGCCGCGGACTGCCGTTCCTTAACTGGGGCATTCACCCGGGTAAAAACTGGATCCGCGACCAGGCATTCGGCGGGCCTTATACTTTCAAAAAGTTCTTTGCTTACAGTGGTGAAAATGCAGGTGCCGAGTCGCCACGCGCCAACGCGAACAACTACCGTGCCATTCGCCTGGCCGACGTCCTGCTCATGCGCGCGGAGGTAGCTGTGGAGGACAACGACCTTGCCACCGCACTGAAACTCGTAAATCAGGTGCGCACCCGCGCAGCCAATGTGGTGGTACTCGATGCGGCAAGCAAGCCCGCCGCCAACTACCTGGTCAAAACCTATCCTGCATTTGCCAGCCAGGAATATGCCCGCAAAGCCGTGCGTTTCGAGCGCCGGCTCGAACTGGCGATGGAAGGCCACCGGCATTTCGACCTGGTGCGCTGGGGCAATGCGGATGTGGTGCTGAATGCCTACCTGACCAAGGAAAGCAAGAAACGTACCTACCTCTCCGGTGCCACTTTCGTGAAAGGCAAAAGCGAGTACTTCCCCATCCCGCAAGCACAGATCGATATTATGGGTGCAAACATTTTAAAGCAAAATCCATGAATGTGACAAATTTTTAATATTATTATCCAAAATTATCACAATGGAACACCACGAACAGGACACCACCTCCCGTCGCGACTGGCTTAAAACCATTGCCCTGGGCGGCGCGGCAGCCATGACCAGCCATGTTGCACAGGCAGAACCAGCGCCCGCTCCCGCCGCACGCAGGATACCGATTGCCGTCTCGACGTACTCGTACTGGCATTTCCAGGAACAGAAATATCCGATCGACAAAGTGATCGAAGACGCGGCCCGGCTGGGCTTCGACGGCGTGGAAATCCTGCACCGGCAAATGGACAACGAGACGATCCCATACATGAACAAGCTGAAAAGGCTTGCATTCGATAACGGACTGGCACTTCCGCTTCTCTCTATCCATCAAAGCTTTGTGCAGCCGAAGCCGGAAGATCGCAGAAAGGACATTGAACATACCTTAAAATGTATTAACCTTGCGACCCAAATGGGCATTCCGGCGATCCGGATGAACACCGGAAGCTGGCGCACGGTAAAGCGTGATGCCAACTATTACAAGGACGGCAAAGAGCCACCGATCCAGGGTTTCACGGATCAGGACGCTATTAAATGGTGTATCGAATCGATGCAGGAATGTCTGGCAGCTGCGGAAAAGGCGGGTGTCGTGTTGGCGATCGAAAACCACTGGGGACTGTCATCGAACATCGATTACCTGCTTGAAATTTACAAGCCGCTGGCCTCCTCGCCGGCCATGGGTATGAATGTGGATACAGGTAATTTCGTGGGCGATCCTTACCCGCAGTTCGAGCGGCTGGCACCTTACGCGACGATCGTTCAGGCCAAGACTTATTACGGCGGCGGACATTATTACGACCTTGATCTGGACTACAAACGCATCGCGGGTATTTTGCGAAAAGCGAATTTCAAAGGTTACGTATCGCTGGAAATGGAAGGAAAAGAAGACCCGGCCACAGCGGTGCCGAAAAGCCTGAAAGTATTGAGGGAAGCACTGGGCTAACCCCTTATAAGAGTTTCATAATTATATTCTGTAGTTAATAAAGTGCAGCTTCTCTGGGGCCGCACTTTTTGTTTTTTATGCCACCGCAGCGGTATTAAAACTACCTGCACCGTCGCGACGACCCCCGCACAACCAGTTCCGTATTCAAAACCCGCTTCTCGTTCACGATAATCTCCTCCGCATCGACGAGTTGCAAAACCCATTCAGCCGTCGTGCGCCCGATTTGCATGGTGGGCTGACGGACGGTAGTGAGCCCCGGGCCGATGTAGGCGGATTCGGCATTGTCGCTGAAACCGACCACGCCGAGTTCGTCGGGGATGGAAATGCCTTTTTCCATCGCCATGAGCATGATTTCGATGGCAGAGGAGTCGTTGACAGCGAAGATCGCGTCGGGGCGGTCGGCTAGGTCGAGGAGGTATTGGCCGTAAATGCGGGCTTTCTGCTGGGTGAGCATGCCCTGGATGATCAACTGGTCCTGGATAGGCTTGCCGTATTTCTCCATCGCCGCCCGGTAGCCGCGCAACCGCTCCTGACTTACCTGCAACGTAAGCGGCCCACCGAGGTGTGCAATGCGTTCGTAGCCGTTCAAAATAAGGTGCTCCACGGCTTTGAATGAGGCTTCGAAATCGTTTACCACCACTTTCGGTACGTCGATCTGGTCGCACACGCGGTTGAACTGGATGAGCGGAATGCCGCGCTTGGCGAACAGGCTCAGGTGATCGAAGTTATTGGTTTCCTGCGTGAGGGAAATGAGCAGCCCGTCGATCCGGTTCGCCAGCATCGCTTTCGTATTCGAGATCTCCACCTGGTATGATTCATTGCTCTGCATGATGGTAAGATTGTACCCGGCCTCCGTCAATACCTCGTGCGCGCCGATGATCACATTCGGGAAAAACTGGTTCTGAAATTCCGGAACGATCATTCCAATTGTATTTGTCCTGCTTTTTACAAGGTTGTATGCCAGCTGATTAGGCTGGTAATCGAGTTGCGCAGCCTTGTCGAGCACCGCCTGGCGTGTTTCCGGGCTGATATCCGCATGTCCGTGCAATGCACGCGACACCGTCGAATTGGAAACGCCCAGTGATTTGGCAATGTCGATAATGGTCGTCTGATGGCGCTTGCGTTTGACCAGCGGTTCGATCGAATCGTCTTTTTCCGCATGCGTGAAATAGTAGTTGCACCATTTGCACAGGTACCGCTGCTTGCCCCTGACGTAGCCTGCTTTCATGATGCCATCCACCTGAGCGCATTTCACACACTGAATCATAACCTTTGTACTTTTTAAATAAATACTGCTTCACACACCGACAATACCCTTCATTTCCACCCGCTTTACAAAAATATAAAAATCTCCTATTAATCATCAGCAAAACCATATATCGGTATCGTTTCCGCAAACGTTACCGATACTTTTTGTTCAATTCCCGGAAATTTCTGCCCTAAAACCACATGAGTATCCCCTCTCCGCACAGCTATATTTAGGTAAAAACCGCATTTCAGCACTGTCGACGATGAGTACCGCACGTCTTCAAGGATGCCGATCCAATGCATTAAAATTGTACTATTTGAATATTATAATTCTGAATCAAACCCTAATTTTTACCTACATGAAGAAAAAAATACGTGACTTGTTCCTGCTCGGCTTCCTGTGCCTGGGCATTACGCAGTCGCTGTTCGCACAAAATGTGACAGTGAAAGGCAAAGTGACCGACGAAAAGGGCGAAATGATCCCCGGTGCGAGCGTGACTGTAAAAGGTTTTCAGCAAGGAACACTGACAGACGCGGAAGGTGTGTATTCCATCGATGTAGCAGGTAACGCGACACTCGTATTCTCATTTCTGGGCTATCTGAAAGAAGAAGTGTCGGTTTCGAACCGCTCGACCATCGACGTCTCCCTCAAAACGGACACCAAAGCATTGGAAGAAGTCGTAGTAGTAGGTTACGGAACGCAACGCAAGATCGAAACCACCGGCTCCATCGCGTCCGTCAAAGCCGCTGATCTCGTACAAACGCCCATCGCGAACGTGGCCCAGGGCCTTCAATCCCGCATTGCCGGTGTGCAGATCAACCAGAACACCGGCTCGCCCGGGGGTAATGTGAGCGTGCGTATCCGCGGTACCAACTCCATCAATGGCTCTTCCGAACCGCTTTATGTAGTGGATGGAATCCAGATTTCGAACGGTGGCGGTATCAATGACGTAAGCCCCCTTTCGACCATTAACCCTAATGATATCGAGTCCGTTGAGGTTTTGAAAGACGCCTCCGCGTCCGCTATTTATGGTGCACGAGCAGCCAACGGTGTGATCCTGATCACGACCAAGCGCGGTAAAAGTGGCGCCACACGCGTTACCTACGACGGCTATTATGGTTCCCAGAAAGTCAATAAAATGCTGAAAGTGCTGAATGCGGCAGAGTTTGGCCAACTGGAAAATGAGGTATTCAAAGACAATTATTATGCAAACCCGGCATCACTCGGCGAGGGTGTCGACTGGCAAAAGGTAATTTTCAGAAAAGCCCCGATTCAAAACCACCAGCTGTCGATCAATGGAGGGAATGAAAAAACGCAGCTCGCATTGTCGCTCAACTATTTCGACCAGGACGGCACCATGCGGGGCTCGGCATTTACCCGCTACTCTTTCCGCCTCAACCTCGACCATCAGATCAATAAGAATATCAAAATCGGAACCAGTATCCTTGGCACCCAGTCGGTCTCGGATGGTATCCAGACAGGCAGTACCGACATCGGCAATGCGGGTGTAGTAACGTCTACGGTATTGGGTGCGGCCGTCGGCGCTCCTCCTACCCTCCAACCTTACCGCCCGGACGGCACCATTTTCCCATTCGGCGAGCAAGGCAATGGCCGGTACCGTGAAGTAACCAACCCGCTAAGTTTCATAGAAGTACTCAACAAGCGGAGTATCAAGCGTGTGCTGGCGAACCTTTACGGAGAAATCAAACTGTTCAAGGGACTTACCTATCGCGCCTCATTCAACCTTGACCAGAAAGGCGAGCTCTATAACTATTACTCACCCCGCAGTATTGTCAACAAAAGCGACCTCACAGATGCTTCGGGATCGGCAAGCAAGGGCAACTACAACAACCTGGCCTTACTCCATGAAAGTATCCTGACTTACAGTACCATGTTCGGCAAGAATCATTCATTGAAAGCGACAGCCGTATTCGGTACCCAAGGTGAGCAATACAACGAAAACGTCATGAGCGCCTCAGGCTTTCCCAACGATGCTACGCAGAACGAAGCCATGCAACTTGCGCTAACCCGTACGGTAGGCAGCTTCCGGAGCAGCCAGCGGCTGGATTCCTATATGGGCCGGATCAATTACGGATTCAAGGATAAACTCTTCGTTGACGTCACTGCACGGATAGACGGATCGAGCAAGTTCGGGGCGAACCTTAAATATGGTGTTTTCCCGGCCATATCAGCGGCATATCGCCTCATCGAAGAGCCATTTATGAAAGATCTGACCTGGCTTTCGGACTTCAAACTTCGCGGAAGTTTCGGGCTTACCGGTAATGCAGGCGGCCTGGACCCTTACCAATCCCTGGCCACAGTGGCTGCCAACGGGAGCAATTACATGCTCAACCATCTTTACGCAACCGGTATCGACCCGTCCAGAATCGCCAATAAAGACCTCCGCTGGGAACAGTCGGTTCAGACGAACTTTGGTGTCGACGTAAGTTTGCTCAACAACCGGATCAGCCTCATTGCGGATGTTTATTACAAGAAAACAGAGGACCTGCTATTTGAAAAGACGCTGCCGATGAGCTCGGGATATACCAAGATCAATGGCAACTTCGCGGGCCTTCAAAACAAAGGGCTTGAACTGGCCGTGAATGCGCGCATCCTCGATGGTGCATTGAAATGGGATATTTCGGCCAATACGACCATCAACCGCAACAAGATCACAACCCTGGATGGCGGCGTGACGAGCGAGCGTTTCATTAATACTTACAGCCTTTTGAAAGTGGGCGAACCACTGGGTATATTCAAAACTTATGTGTTCGATGGCATTAACCAAACAGGCGAAGCGATTCTTCCCGGCTACGACGGGCGCCTGGGCGGGCAAAAGGTAAAGGACATGAATGGCGACGGGAAGATCGATGCTAACGACCAAATCATTACCGGCAACCCTAACCCGAAATTCATTTACGGCTTTTCAACCAATCTTTCCTACAAAGGATTCGACCTGGCCGCATTCCTTTCCGGTTCGCAGGGGAACGACATTTACAATGCTAGCCGGCTTTCGTTCGAGAATCCGCTCGGACAGCGCAATTTGCTCGAAGGCGTTGTGAACCGCTGGTCGCCTACCAACCCCAGCAACCAGTACGCGAGTGCATTTCAGGCCGGGCGATTGCCTATTTCCGACTACGTCATGGAGGACGGTTCCTATCTCCGTTGCAAGAACATTACGCTTGGCTACAAATTGCCCGCATTCAAAGGCGTACAGAGCATCCGCGTGTACGTGAGTGCGAACAACCTGTTCACGATTACCAATTACAGCGGTTTCGACCCGGAGGTTAACACTTACGCAGGTTCAAACACGCAGATCGGGATCGACAACTTCGTATATCCGCAAGCCAAATCGTTCCTGGGCGGTATCCAGGTTTCATTCTGATTATTTCCGAATCCTCTTGCCGAACATAGGCTAAAACGACATGAAAAAGCTACTAAAAATTACCGCATATCTGGGCATGGCCGGGACCGCGCTTATCGCCCCCTCCTGCAAGCTTGACGAAACAGTTTACTCGTCGATCTACACCGAAAATTTTTACAAAACCGCCGCCGACGCCGAGAAGGCATTGATTTCCGTCTACGGTGCATTGGGAAGCCTGGGTGGCGGACCCGCGTTGACGCTCATCGCCGATTTCAGCGATGACCAGACTTACCCCCGCGGCGTGGTAGGCCGCAATACGCTGACGCAGTTCACCTACGACCCTAATTATACGACTCAGAAAAGCAACTCGCGGGTAAACGAATCGCCACAGCAGATCTGGCAGTCGTGTTATGCCGGTATCGAAAAGGCCAACTGGGTCATTGCCAAGGTGCCGGACGCCACTATGGACGAAGCGCGCAAAAAGCAGATCATCGGCGAGGCCTATTTCCTGCGGGCGTTCTACCATTGGTTTTTGAGTAAAAACTTTGGGGATATACCGGTCAAAATCACACCGAGCTATTCGGAAGCGGATGCCCTGACGGCCAAAAGCTCCAAAGCGGATACTTACAAGCAAATTTATGCCGACCTCGACCAGGCTTTAAATTCGGGGCTTGTTTCCTATCCTGCTGTCGAGAAAGGCCGCGTGGCGAAAGAGGTCGTAAATGCGTTGTATGCCAAAGCTGCTTTGTACAATGAAGACTGGGCCAAAGCATTGGAACAGGCCAAAATTGTGATCAACTCGGGCAAATACGCACTCATGGAAGATGTCCGCGATGTGTATAAGTATGATAAAGAAGATGCAGCGCGCATTGAAAACATGTGGGCATTCGAGGTAGACCCAGTGTCTCCCGGCCTTGGTCACCAGCTCACAGGCCTCTGCGGCCCTCCGGGAAGCGCCGGGCCTGAATATGCCCGCACTTCCTATGGTTCGATGTTCGCCTACCAGGCATTTTTCGACTCCTTCGACCCGACGGATAAACGCCGCACCTTGCTGGACACCAATTACACCGACAAATCCGGCAAAGTGGTACCGCAGAAAAGCATTACGCCCATTACGACGAAAGGCGTGCTGATCAAGAAATACCAGGACCCTGTTTCGACCGTGGGCATGATCCCGAACATCCCGATCTTCCGCCTGCCCGATGTGTACCTCATCGCTGCCGAAGCCGAGGCGCGCTTGAATGGCGCCACTACCGCGGCTTACGATTTCATCAATCCGGTGAGAAAACGCGCCGGCCTGGCCAATCTGAAAACCGGCCTGACCAAGGACGCATTCGTCGAGGCCGTCTTGCAGGAGCGCGCATGGGAGTTCTTCGCGGAAGGCGATCGGTGGTATGATCTCACGCGCACCGGCAAGTTCCTGACCGTGATCCCGAAAGCCGTCAACGACGTATACCCTACCCGCAACGTGGCGGCCAAAAACAAATATTTCCCGATCCCGCTCGACGAAATCAATTCCAATACCAAGCTGGAACAGAACCCGGATTGGAAATAGGTTATTAAATGATGATGCTGATCACCCAGGCAATTTTCTTTCTGGCAATGCTCATGACCGCTCCTTTTCCCGACAGGCAAAAGGAGCGGGTCAGGGAGTTCACGGTCACGGAGAACGACACATTGACCTACACTCTGAAACTCGCGCTCGACGAAAAGGGCCGGCCGCAATACTTTTTCAGGAACATTTTCACACCGGTTTGCTACACCAATGAATGCAAGCCGGTGTATATCAATTTCTATTGGGACTTGCTGGGCAACTACGAACGCTACGACCTTCCCGAAGGCAAAGTGCTCACGAAAGTTGACCACGACGAATTCAAGGAAGAAGATTACCAGAAATTGCAGGATATTCTTGCCCAGAACAACTCCATTTTTGCCGACCTGAAAATGGAGGACCTGATCACCAAAGGCACGGATAAACTGACAGATTCGGTCGATGCAAAGGCCGGTGCGACTTTGAAAACCATTAAAAACCAGGTGATCGACGGCGCGGTTTATACCTGCTTCACCTTGTGGCACATTGCCTACGGAAAAGCGGTGCCCGAAATGCAGAAGATCATCGAAACCTATTCCAGCGACGCATTGCTGCACCAGTTTCTGGAAAGCAAAAACCACCACTATCAATACTGGGCCATGGCGAAAGTGATGGATGCGGGCGGCGGAGTGAAAAAGCCATTTGAAAAAGACATTGAAACGATCATCGCCGGAAAGAATGGTTTCATCGCCAAATATGCCTTGCAGCATGTGGGAAATGACTTTTTCAAAACTGAACAAAGACAGAACTGGCTCTGGGAAACATATCAGAAAACAGGCTATGCCACGCAAATAGCCATCTTGAAAAAGCTGAACAACAGCACGATCGAAATATCAAAGTCCTTGGCAGCAAACCTGCAATCCAGCCTGCCCAATGCCAATGAAGAACAAACTCTGCTAATCCAAAAAATCCTGCAAAAACCATGAACATCCCCCATATCCCCGGACTGAAGTCCGGGGCAATAGATTCTCGATTGCCTTCGGCAATCTTGCATACAGAATTGCCGAAGGCAAAAAAATCCCCTTGCCCCGGGTTTCAACCCGGGGATTTTAAAAAGTTGTTTGGGCTATTTTTGATGATGGTTTTGATGTTTCCTGCATTGGCCCAGAATCATGTATTTGTTGAAACAGAATCCTTTGAAGACAAAGGTGGCTGGGTGATCGACCAGCAATCTTTTGTGGTCATGAACTCTTCCTACATCATGGCGCATGGCATGGGCCGGCCGGTGAAGGATGCGGCTACGACGGTAAAATTCCCGAAAACAGGCAAATACCACTTATGGGTGCGCACCAAAGACTGGGCCCCGTTTCCCAAAGGCCCCGGCAAGTTCCAGGTGCTGGTGGATGGTAAATCCGTAGGCCATACTTTCGGCGAAAGTGGCTCGGATACCTGGAAATGGTACGACGGTGGTGTGATTGACATTAAAAATACCGACACGAAACTCGCATTGAAGGACCTTACCGGCTTCAACGGCCGCTGCGATGCATTGCTTTTCACCGACGACCTGAAATTCACCCCGCCCAACGAGCTGGAAGCATTGACCGCGTTCCGTAGAAAGCTCCTCAACCTGACCGACAAACCTCAGGATACCGGCCGCTACGACCTCGTAGTGGTAGGCGGCGGCGTTGCCGGAACCTGCGCCGCGATTTCGGCTGCGCGCATGGGCCTTACCGTGGCGCTGATCCAGGACCGGCCCGTACTCGGCGGCAACAACAGCTCCGAGGTACGCGTGCATTTGATGGGCGATGTGGATAAAAACCATTATCCCAAACTCGGCCGCATCGTGCGGGAAATGGACAATGGCGACCCGGGAAATGGTAATGCGGATGCCAAAGAATATGGCGATGCACGCAAAATCTCCATCGTGAAGGCAGAAAAGAACATTTCGCTGTTCCTGAATACCCATGTTTTTAAAGTAGAGAAAGAAAACGACATTATCACTGCGGTGGTCGGTCGGGATATTGCTACCAACCAGGAGCGGCGCTTTTCGGGGTCGTTCTTTTCGGATTGCACGGGTGATGGTACCGTCGGTTTCCTCGCGGGCGCGGAGTTCCGGATGGGGCGGGAAAGCAAGGCTGAAACCGGCGAGTCGCTGGCGGCAGAAAAGAGCGACGATTTCACATTGGGTACTTCCAATTTGTGGGCTTCCGTGGATCGCGATACCGTTTCGTCGTTTCCTGAAACGCCCTGGGCGATGCAGTTTTCGGACGAATACCATATCGACGAGCCCAAATCCGATTGGCAGTGGGAAACCGGTTTCGGGAATTTCAACACCATTACCCAGGCTGAGCAGATCCGCGACCATAACCTGCGCGCCATTTACGGCAACTGGTCGTATCTGAAGAAGAACAAAGCGACAAAATATGGTAAAAAGGAGCTTGCCTGGGTGGCTTATATCGGCGGCAAACGCGAGTCGCGCCGCATTATCGGAGATTACGTTTTGAACCAGATGGACATTCAGGAAGGCAAGTTCTACCCCGACGGCTCCGTAACTGCCACCTGGACGATCGACCTCCATTTCCCCGATGCCAAAAACAGCAAATACTTCGAAGGACAGGAGTTTTTCGCAGGAACCAAGCACATCAAAGTGGCGCCCTATACGATTCCATACCGCTGCCTTTATTCTAAAAACATCCAAAACCTGTTCATGGCCGGTCGCAATATCAGCACCACGCATGTCGCGTTCGGGAGCACGCGCGTGATGCGTACGTGCGGGATGATGGGCGAGGTCGTCGGGTTTGCCTCCTACCTCGCAAACAAGTACAAAACCAGCCCGCGTGGCGTGTATAAGGACCATTTGCCCGAGCTGACCGGCATTCTGAAAGGTGAAACACTAGCGCCTCAACCTTGATTTTACATTGAATAGTATTCTGATACATATTGCCGGAGTAATGTCCACCCTCCTCACCGTGCTGCCGTTGGTAACAATGGCAGCTACGGGCGAGGATATGGTCTCTATCGACGGCGAAGCACAAGGCACTACGTATCATATCCGCTATTTCGATCCGCGAAACCGGAACTTCAAGCATTCCATTGATTCCATACTCACTGAATTTGACCAATGCCTGTCGCTATACCGAACTGATTCCGAGCTCTCTGCATTCAATCGTAATGCGCGGCACGCCTTTCGGTCGCAGTGGTTTTATGAGGTTTTAGTTAAATCCAAAGAAATCTATGAATCGACGGGCGGTGCTTTCGATCCTACGATCATGCCGCTTTCGGAGGCTTATGGTTTTGGAAATAAAAAGCATGTCGATCCGGAGAATGTAAATGTCGATTCATTATTGCAATTCATTGGTTTTAAACAAATTGACTTCAATCAAAAGGAGGTAAAGACTCGCCCGGGCGTGAAGCTGGATTTCGATGGTATTGCACAGGGCTATTCCGTGGACATTCTCGGAGCATTTCTGAAAAGCCGCGGTATCGACCGCTTTATGGTCGAAATAGGCGGGGAATTGATTTGCTCGGGTAATAAAAACGGCGGTGCTTCCTGGGTGACGGGCATTGAAAACCCGCTAAAACCTGCCGTGTTGGCTGCAACGGTAGCGCTGACCAACCGGGCCATGACCACCGCCGGCAATTACCACAACCACATTAGCCGTAACGGCATTACCTACAACCACATTATCGATCCGCGGACGGGCGCAATGGAACAGACCCAGCTGTTGAGTGTGACTGTGTTTGCCAAAGATGCTATTACCGCCGACGGCTACGATACCGCCTTCTTCGTGATGGGCCTCGAAGCGACCAAAACCTTTTTGAAAAACCGCCAAGATATCGACGTGTACATGCTTTTCACCAATGAGGAAGGCCAGCTAATGTCCTTCGCGACCGACGGTATCAAAGACCTTATCCAGGAAAAATGAAACGAATAACCCTGTTACTACCCATTTTATTCAGCGCTCTGACCATCGTCCAGGCCCAGCGGACAGTTGTAAAAGCATTGACCAACAACGCGATCCGCGTCCAGTGGCGTGAGGCCGACGGTGCCTTGAAGATCGAAGAGGTTTCGGTAAACAAAAAAGGCCAGTGGACCAAGGTAGCGGCGCCTTCCGGCGAGTATACCCTGCTCTATTCCGAAACCAAGCCTTCAACCGAAGCTGCCGAAACCTTTGAAAAAATTACCGGCGGAAAATTCCCCGAGGACGCCTACCATTACCAGCAAACCCAATGGAAGGAAAGCACCACGGGTGTGGCACTGAACACGGCCGGGCAGGCGTTCCATTTCTTCCCGCAAACCGCCTCCGCGAAGGATAACGGATTGGAATTCAAATCTGAAACCGAAGTAGCGACCATTACCGCGCATTGGAAGACCGATCCGCGCTTCCCGAACGACATTCAGGTGACTATGACCCTGAATGCGAAGAAAAAGGGCTTTTTCTCGCTGGCTACACCTACGCTGGCCGCATTACCGCCCGACCAAATGGGCTGGGTGTCCGTGCCGGGCTATTTTCAGGGGAATTTTATACAGAAAAACTTTGCACTCTCCTATGCGTACGGCCACGGGATTCCCGACCGCCCGGTCGTATACCGCGAGCGCTGTGCTTCCACGCTCAGCCCGCTGGTGAGCAGCAAAGATGGCATTACGCTGTCGGTGATACCCGAGCCCGGCCTCGCGCGTGACCCGTGGGCAAAAGACCAGATCACACAGATCGACTGGCACCTCGGTCTTTCGCACATGAACCGCAAGGCACAGCTTTCCCCTACCTTATATTACCCCGTGCTGGGCGAAGAAAAATCTGAAATGGAGGCCGGACAATCGGTTTCCTACACATTCCGGTACAGCCTCATCGCCGGCGACTGGTTCCAGGCGACCAAACATGCGGCTATCGACATTTACAAATTCCGCGAGACCCTTGCCCTGCGCCAAAGCAAGCAGGCATTGACCGACCGCATCGAAAAGATGCACCATTACCTTATCGATCCTAAGACTTCACTCTGGAATATCGAGGAGTTCAAAGGCAAGCAGATCGGCGCGCAGTCGTACCTCGGCGGCGTGGTGGGTTCGGATAAGGATGCGATGAAAAACTCGGATTATGGCGCCATGTGGATGCTTGCCAATGCGACCGCCGATCCCGAACTGACCCAAAAAGTACTTCCGCCCGCCGAAAACTTCAAATTGGTGCAGCAGCAAACCGACGAAGGCTTTTTCAAAGGTGCCGTCGAAGGCCAGTATTATTTAGCCAAAAAGAAAAAGTTCGTGGAAGAATGGGGCGAGGTGGTGGAACCTATTGCATTGACCTACTATGTCATGCTCGACGTGGGTAATATGCTGCTTTTCGAACCGGATAATGCGGAATTGAAAGAACGGCTGCGAATCGGGGCCGGGAAACTGCTGAGCTGGCAGCGCGAAGATGGCGGTTTTGCAGTGGCCTACGACCGCAAAACCGAGCAGGAGATTTTCAAGGATATCCAGGATGTGCGGCCTACGTTTTACGGCCTGATCGTCGCACACCGGATTCTCAAAGACGATAAATACCTCAAAGCCGCCGAAAAAGGCGCTGACTGGTTCCTCAAAAACGCGGTGGAAACCGGCGCCTTCCTCGGCGTATGCGGGGACGCACGCTACGCACCCGACTTCGCGACCGGGCAATCGGCACAGGCATTGCTGGATTTGTTTGATTTAACCCAAAACAAAAAGTACCAGGACGCCGCCATTACCTGCGCCAAGATCTATACCTCATCCATTTACACACACCCCATCGCCGATCACAAACCCAAAACCGTGAACGGCACCGCACGCGAGGATTGGGAGATCAGCCAAACCGGCCTCAGCTTCGAACACGGCGGCATTTTCGGTTCGGCGACGCGGCATGGGCCTATCCAGCTGGCGAGCCACGCGGGGATGTTCATCCGCATCTACCAGCTCACCGGCGAGCAGCTTTTCGCGGATATGGCACGCGCTGCCGCCATTGGCCGGGATGCATTTGTGGATAGTAAAACCAGCGTCGCTTCCTACTACTGGAACGCCATGAACCGCGGCGCCGGTCCCTACCCCCACCACGCCTGGTGGCAGATCGGCTGGATCACCGATTACCTGCTTTCCGAAGCCGCATTGCGCTCGAATGGCAAAGTCACTTTCCCGCGTGGTTTTGTGACGCCGAAAGTGGGCCCGCACCAGACGTACGGCTTTGCCCCGGGAGATGTTTTCGGCGACAAGGCAAATCTGGTTATCAAAGAAGGCTTCATCACCGCCGATAGCCCGTCGATCGACCCCATTGTTTCAAAATCAACTACCAAAAACACTTACTACGTGACGCTGCTCAATAATAGCCCGCAGCCGACTGCATTCAATTTGAAAATAGAGCACGGCAAAATAGCCGAAACAAACCCCGCTGTAACCATGAAATGGGCCGAGACGAACCAGAAAGCGGCTATCAGTAACATCAAACTGCCCGCATTCGGCGCGCGCACACTTCAAATCAGCTATTAACCCAACCTCATGAACAATACCACCGACACCATTGTCATTCTCGTATTCTCCGCGTTCGTGATGGGCATTGGGATGCTTTTTGCCCGGACGGGGCGCAACCTGAAATCGTTTTTCGCGGGCGGCGAGGCCGTGCCGTGGTTTATCGGCGGGCTTTCGCTGTTTATGAGCTTTTTCTCCGCCGGGACCTTCGTGGCCTGGGGCTCCATTGCCTACAAGCACGGCTGGGTAGCCATTACCATTCAGTGGACGATGTGTATCGGGGCGCTGATTACCGCCGTATACCTCGCGCCGCGCTGGAAACGGACGGGCGCGCTCACAGCCGCCGAGTTCATACGCGAGCGCCTGGGCCTGCCCGTACAGAAGACCTATATCTTCATTTTTACATTGGTTTCTGTATTTATCAAGGGCTCGGTATTGTATCCGGTCGCCAAACTGGTAAGTGCGTCGCTGGATTTGCCGCTGGTGCCTTGTACGATCGGCCTCGGGCTTTTCATGATCGCCTACACGGCCGTAGGAGGCCTTTGGGCTGTGATGGTGACCGACATTCTGCAATTTGTGGTGCTATCGGCTGCCGTATTTATCCTGTTGCCGCTTTCATTTAACAAGGTCGGCGGCTGGGAAGGGTTTACCAACAATATCCCCGACGACTTTTTCAACCTGCTCAATGGCGAATATACGCTCGGCTTCGTCGCCGCATTTGTGATTTACCACATTTGCTACATCGGCGGCAACTGGACGATGGTGCAACGCTACACGAGCGTAGACAGCGAGAAATCGGCTAAGAAAGTGGCATTTCTGTTCGCCGGGTTATACCTCATCAGCCCCGTGATCTGGATGTTCCCGCCAATGATATACAAAGCCATTAACCCCACATTGACCGGCCTGGATACCGAAAATGCCTATCTCATGATTTGCAAACTCGTGCTGCCTCCCGGCCTCCTCGGCCTGATGCTGACCGGCATGTATTTCTCTACCTCCGCCAGCGCGAACACGGCATTGAACGTAGTATCGGCGGTTTTCACCAATGATATTTATAAAGGGATGGTCAACCCGGCCGCTTCCGACAAGCAGCTGATCCGCGTTGCGCGTGGCTCGTCGTGGTTTTTCGGGCTGGGTATGATCGGTATTGCATTGCTGGTACCGGCGGCGGGCGGCATTGTGGAGGTGGTACTGAGCATTTCGGCCATTTCAGGCGGTCCGCTGCTGGCACCGCCGCTCTGGGCATTGTTTTCCAAAAGGTTGAATGGCAAGACTACGCTCTGGGTTACGGGCATCGGGCTGTGTGTAAACCTGTTTTTCAAAACCCTCGCCCCGCTCCTGCTCGACTTCAAACTCTCGCGCGGGATGGAAACGATCGTGGGCGTGGGCCTGCCGTTGCTCCTATTGCTTGCCTACGAACTCTGGGCGCGCTCGCGTAACCTAATCGCCAATGAATACACGATTTATATGCTTTCCAAAGACCAGCGCAAACAGGAAGCTTCCTCTGTTGATCCGGCAGAAGCATTTGAAATTCAAAAACAGAACCGGTTCGGATTGCAGGTAATCGCCGGGGCGTTGCTGTTTACGGCTGTGATGTTGTTCATTCTAAGCTTTTTGACAACGGACGGAACGCTGGTGACAGCCGGTGTGGCGATAGTGGTGTTGATTTCGGCGGCGATACCGTTTTCGGCAGCGCGGAAGGTGGTGTTGGTGAAGGACGATGAAACACGCATCGCCGTCTAAGTTCACGTTAGCGATGTTGTTTCATGCCTAACGGCATTTTTGAAAAGCAGGCAGTCCGTTTGATTCTACCAAGATTACATCCCTAGCGGGATTTGGGCGTAAAATAGAATTGACAGGACACAATTAACGCAGTATAAAGTCCCGTCAGGGACGTAACATTGGTAGTAATGGGAATAGAAATGGGATCAAAATGCCGTCAGGCATGAAACAGCAATACAAACGCGTGTCTCGCAGCTGATCATCTGAGACATTATAGGCACAGATTAAACAAAATTCAACCCAGAACAAAAAACGAAACCCCAAACACAACGACATCACATAATGAAACGATTAACCCTTTTAACCTTCTCCTTTTTACTCTCTTTAACCTGCTCAAACCTCGCGGCCCAGCCGGGTGCGGCCCGATACCATATCCGCCAACCGGATGCGATTCCGCTGCATGGCGAATGGTGGTTCCTGCTCGACCCGGCGGGGTTGGGCATTTCAAACCAGTGGTACCGTGAGGGCATCGCCCAGGAAGGTCGGCAGGACAAGGTTACCGTGCCGCATTGCTTCTCGGTCGACCGGCGCTATGAATTTTATTCGGGCACGGCCTGGTACCGCAAGACTTTTGCCTGGAAAAGAACAACCGGCAAGCGCATTATCCTGCATTTCGATGGCGCCTATTACAAAACCAGCGTATGGCTGAACGGCCAGAAAGTCGGCGAGCATGAGGGCGGGTACACGCCTTTCCACTTCGATGTGACGGAGCAGCTGAAAGAGGGTGATAACCTGCTGGTGGTGGCCGTCAACAACGACACGTGGAAAACGAATACAATTCCCGGGATCAAAGACAAAGGAGATATCAACGATGGCTTTGTGGGCTGGGTCAATTACGGAGGCATTACCCGGCCGGTTTACCTGACGGTCGAGCCGGAGGTTTATACTGAAAATGTGAAGATCGAAACGTTGCCTGATCTTGCGAAAGGCACCGCGGTGGTCAAAGCGAAAATCAGGGTACGGAATGCTTCTGCAACTCCGGCCACTCCCAAAATCGACCTGACTGTATTGCAGGATAAAAAACCGTTGACTTTGCGTTGGAAAACCAATGCGGCGAGCATTCCGGCAGGGCAAACTGCAATACTGGAAACGGAGGCAGCATTGACGGCCGCGCAAGTGAAGCTTTGGGATTTGGACCAACCCAACTTGTATGAACTGAAAACAGTTGTCGGTACGGATACGCTCGCTTCGAATTTTGGCATTCGAAAAATCGAGGTGAGCGAGGCGCAGATTCTTTTGAATGGCAAGCCTCTCAAAGTCGGCGGGGGCAACCGGGTGATCGACTACCCCGGCCTGGGCTCGCTGGAACCGGATTGGCTGGTGGAAAAGGACTTCCGTTTAATGAAGGAAGCCGGTATGGAATTCCAGCGCCTCACGCATTACACACCTTCCGAATATTTCTACGACCTCGCCGACCGCTATGGCATGCTGATCATCACCGAGGCGGGAAACTGGCAGCTCACGCCGAAGCAAATGGACAATGATTCGATGCGCGTCAAGTTTCGTTCGCAGTTCCGGGAAATGGCCGAGCGCGACTGGAACCACCCGAGCGTGATCGCATACAGCGTTGGAAATGAATACGGCTCGACAACCGCCAGCGGCCAACGCTGGACCAAGGACATGATCGCCTACGCACGCGAGCTCGATCCCACACGCCTGTACACATTCGCGAGCATGCTTTTGAACCAGCTTCCCGAGAAACCGGAAGACGAAGCCAGCCAGTACGTCGATTTTGTTTCTACCAACACTTATGGTGGCCATGCCAAATCGCTGGACCATATTCACAAACTATATCCCAACAAGCCGGTTTTCATCAGCGAATGGGGCACGCGCTCGGACGGAAAGGGCGGCGAGCCCGGCCAGGCGCAGCATTTGAGCGACGTAATGATTGAGATACGCAAGCGGCCGTTTGTGGCGGGGGCATCCTGGTGGACTTATAATGACTACCGCAGCAAGTTGTTTGGCACCAATGTGAATGGCTTCCGGCCGTGGGGCATTGTGGGGCCGGACCGTTTACCCAGGCTCGCTTATCCGGTTCACCAGAAAGAATTTTCGCCCGTTACGGTGGAGAAAGCAGGTTTCAAAACCGGCGATCAGGGAGTCCATTTGTTGACCGTCAAAGTTACTTCACGGGGCGATTTTCCTGCAAAAACCATCAAAGGGTATACATTAAAAGCAGGCGATATCAGCATCGCATTACCCGATCTGGACCCGGGCGAAAGCAAGGATATTGTCATCCCGATCCGCGGATTTGACAAACAAATCCACATCACAGTGATCAAACCGACCGGTTTCCTCACTACCCAGACTGACATCGACCTTAAATAACATTTGCGGGCGATAGAAGGCCGCGCAAACCATGACATATAAAGACCTGACAAGATGATAATCGGAGAATCGACACACAAAAGAGAACCTAAAACCATTGCGCTCGCAGCCGACTTTGTGATTACGGGAGGCGGATTAACGGGTACTTGCGGCGCAGTTACCGCGGCGAGGGCAGGGTTGAAAGTGATATTGGTACAAGACCGGCCGGTGCTGGGCGGCAACTGTTCGAGCGAAGTAAGGCTCTGGATATTAGGCGCTACCTCGCACATGGGCAACAACAACCGCTGGGCGCGCGAGGGCGGCGTAATCGACGAAATCATGCTCGAAAACGCCTATCGCAACCCCGATGGTAACCCGCTGATTTTCGATACGGTTTTGCTGGAAAAGGTTACCCAGGAAGAGAACATCACGCTGCTGCTCAATACGGCAGTTTATGATCTTGATAAAACCCAAAATGGCAATAAGATTGAAGCATTGCACGCATTTTGCAGCCAGAATAGTACCAAATACACATTGAATGCGCCGCTATTCTGCGATTCATCGGGCGATGGGATCGTCGGGTTTCTCGCGGGGGCGGCATTCCGGATGGGTGCGGAGTCGGTGGAGGAATTTGGGGAGAAATTCGCGCCGAACAAGGCTTACGGGGAGCTTTTAGGCCACTCTATGTATTTCTATTCCAAAGACATAGGCCGCCCGGTAAAGTTTGTTCCGCCCTCCTTTGCTTTGCAGGATATTACTGAAATCCCGCGGTACAAGACCTTCAATCCCAAAGACTTTGGCTGCCGGTTGTGGTGGCTGGAATATGGCGGCAGACTGGATACCGTGCACGATACCGAGCAGATCAAATGGGAACTTTGGAAGGTGGTTTACGGAGCCTGGAACTATATTAAAAACTCGGGTGAATTTCCGGAATCGGAGAACCTTACACTCGAATGGGTCGGTGCGATTCCCGGCAAACGCGAAAGCCGTCGTTTCGAGGGCGATTACCTGCTGAAACAGCAAGATGTGGTCGAACAAAAAGTGTTTACCGACACGGTAGCATTCGGTGGTTGGAGCCTCGACCTCCACCCTGCCGACGGCGTGTATTCAGACCAGGCCGGCTGCAACCAGTGGCACAGCAAAGGCGTTTACAGCATCCCCTACCGCTGTTTTTACAGTAAAAATATTGAAAACCTGTTCATCGCAGGCCGCATTATCAGCGCCACCCACGTCGCGTTCGCGTCTACACGGGTGATGGCCACGAGTGCAACGGGCGGGCAGGCCGTCGCGATTGCTGCGGCAGTCGCGAAAAAGCATGGCTGCTCGCCGAGGGAAGTGGGTGAAAAGCATTTGGAAGAACTGCAACTGGAACTGTGGCGCTCGGGCCAGTATTTGCCGCAGACACCGACCACTGACTCGCAAAACCTCGTGAACACTGCCCGAATCGACGCTTCTTCGACATTAGCATTGACAGGTTTGGCGGGTTCGGATCAATGGAAGACCATCGAACATTCCGTTGCTCAAATGCTGCCCGTAAAAGGTTCGATGCCGGCTGTTACTGTGTGGGTAGAAGCGGTGCAGGACACCGAATTAGTCGCTGAGCTGCGCAAAAGCAGCAAGCCTTTCAACCACACACCGGATGTAACGCTCGAAAGTAGAAGCTACCGCCTGATCGCCGGAAAGCATGAACTGATCCTTGAATGGGACAGCTATTTTCCCGAAGAATGCTATGCATTTATATGCTTCCTGAAAAATGAGCACGTCAAAATCCGGTACAGCGAGCAGCGCGTTACCGGGCTCGTCACTGTTTTCAATGCTACGAACCCCGCCGTCTCGAATTACGGCAAACAGGAGCCCACGGAAGATATCGGCGTAGATACCTTCGAGTTCTGGTGCCCGCAGCGGCGCCCGGCGGGCCTAAACCTTGCATTTAAACTGAGCGGACCCATTCAATTATTCGGAACGGAAAATCTGAAAAACGGCTGGCACCGCCCGATAGCTGGACCCAACGCATGGGTAGCCGCTCCCGATGACCGCAATCCCGAACTGGAACTGCAATGGAATGATAATCAAAGCATTTCCAAAATCGATTTTGTATTCGACACCGATTTTGACCACCCGATGGAGAACGTCATCTTTGTTCATCCGGAGACGGTAATGCCTTTCTGCACGCAGAAAATTGAAGTGCTGGACGACGCTGGTCATGTAATCGGCACAATTAATGACAACCACCTGACGAAACGAAGTTTGACGTTCCCCCAACCCGTAACGACACATTCGCTGAAAATCAGGCTGCAAAACAGCCACGCGCACGTGCCGGTATCGCTCATGGAAGTCCGCGTCTATTAGCGCGGCTTCCGTTTTTATTCTTTGAAAACTAATAAATTGATCTTAAATTTGCCGTCCTGAAATAGCAAACGTTTGTTTGCTATTTTCTTGAAAGTTTACTCTATAATTATAGTATACTACATAGACTTTGAAGGAAGCGGCGGATTTTACACCCTCAACTGAAAACAACGAAAAGAACTGGGAATCGTTACAGGTTGCGTACATCGCAAGTGGTGATCCTGAGGAAGATCGGCGTTTGGCTGCGCTTGCGCGCGAGCAGGGAAAGGCGGTTTTTCTCCGCGATCTGCCCGAAGAATCGGACGATATCTTCCAAACAGTCGCTGCTACTGCTGAAAATACAACTTCGGCCAATCCGGCTTCCAGAAATAATACAAAAACACCTCTTAGCTGGGAGACTATCCAGCAGAAGCTTTGGGCCGCTACCGTGCGCAAGAGAAGTCGCACTGAAATAGCGGTTAACATCTTCTCAGCGATCGCATTGATGGTGATCGGGCATCTGCTTTTCACCTTTTTCTCCTACGACCGGCTGACGCTCCTCTGGAACGAGCTCGAAGTCAGCGAAGGCTTTTTTTACTATATCCTCGGCGGTTTTGTAGCCCAGATGATCGACGGCGCATTGGGTATGGCCTACGGGGTGACCGCATCCACATTCCTGCTGACATTGGGCGTGCCGCCTTCGGCTGTGAGCGCCAGTGTACACACTTCGGAAATCTTTACCAGCGGTGTTTCGGGTTATATGCACCTGAAATTCGGCAATGTGAACAGCAAATTGTTCAAGAAGATCCTGTTCCCGGGCGTGCTTGGGGCTATTGTTGGTGCCTATGCCCTATCGTCCCTCGAAAAATACATTTACATCATCAAACCTTTGGTGGCAATTTATACGCTGATCCTGGGAATCCTTATTATCCAGAAAGCGTTAAAGAAACGAGTTGAAAAAAGGCCGATCAAGAAGATTGGCTGGCTGGCGATGGCAGGCGGGACACTCGATTCCATCGGTGGAGGCGGCTGGGGCCCGATTGTCACTTCGACGCTCATTGCGCGCGGAAGGCACCCCAAGTACACCATCGGATCGGTAAACCTCGCGGAGTTTTTCGTGTCGCTGGCAAGCTCGGTTACATTCATCAGCATTATCGGATTTTCACACTGGCAAGTGGTGCTCGGCCTGATCCTCGGTGGTATGGTCGCCGCGCCCATCGCAGCCACACTATCCCGCCGCCTGCCGATCAAGACTATGATGATCATGGTAGGAACGATCGTCATCATCGTGAGCGTGAGGATTATTTATATGGTTTTAAGCAGTTTATAAAAACGGAGTAATCCGGGATTCATCAATTATACATTTAAGGGCTAACCAACGACGGCCGAAGTTTCCACATCATGAAAAAACAGACCAAAGCGATACGCACCCAGACAGGCAAAACGAAGTATCGTGAGCATTCGACTCCCCTTTTCCTGACCAGCAGCTTCACATTCGAGAGCGCGGAGCAAGGAAAGGCACTTTTTGAAGAAACCGAAGACGGCAATATTTACAGCCGCTTTTCGAACCCGAGCGTGCAGGAGTTTGTGGACAAGGTTTGTATGCTGGAAGGTCTGGAAGACGGCGTGGCTACTGCTACCGGTATGGCGGCGGTGTTTGCCAGTATGGCGGCATTGCTGAAAAGCGGCGACCATATCCTGGCGTGCCGTGCATTATTTGGCTCTGCGCATCAGATTATCACACAGATATTGCCGAAATGGGGCATTTCCCACACATACCTGGATGCGGACGCGAGCGAAGCGGAATGGGAGGCGGCAGTACAGCCCAATACCCGTATGATCTACCTCGAAACGCCGTCCAACCCCGGACTGGACCTGGTAGACCTCGCGATGATCGGCCGCATTACCAAGAAACATAACATCATTTTCAACGTAGATAACTGCTTTGCCTCACCCGCATTGCAAACCCCGGCCGATTTCGGCGCCGACCTCGTGCTGCATTCCGCGACGAAGTTCATGGACGGCCAAGGCCGCGTTTTGGGTGGTGTGGTTGTAGGTAAAAAAGAATATATCAAGGAGCTGCGCTTTTTCTGCCGCCAGACAGGCCCTTCGATGTCGCCATTCAACGCCTGGGTACTGAGCAAAAGCCTTGAAACACTGCATTTGAGAATGGAAAAACATGCTTCCAACGCATTGGCACTGGCTACCGCATTGGACAAGCACCCTGACGTAAAATCGGTGAAATACCCATTCCTGGAATCGCACCCGCAGTACGAGCTTGCGAAACGCCAGATGAGCGCAGGTGGCTCTATCGTCACCATCGACCTCGAAGGTGGTTTCGAACGCGTAGCGGCATTTATGGACGCATTGGAGATCGCGTCGCTGTCGTCCAACCTGGGCGATACCCGCACGATCGTTACCAATCCAAACACTACTACGCACGCGAAATTGAAGCCTGAGGAGAAAGCTGCGCTGGGCATTACGGAAGGTTTGATCCGCATTTCCGTTGGTTTAGAGGATATTGAAGACCTCATCGAGGATTTCACGAACGCCGTGGAGGTGTCGGTGAAAAGTGATATATTGGAGTAAGATTATTCACTTAAACAATACTATACATATGCACACTGTAACGATCGAAATACCGGATGAACTGAGCAAGGAGGAAGTATCACTTTCAATTGCCAAACATCTTTATGAAAAGGAACTTATTTCTGCCGAGCAGGCGGCGGAAGTCGCCGGGGTTGAGGGGAAAGAAGTTATTGAGAATGAAATGGCCAAGGATCGGGCACAGGCGTGGTTAGATTATCAAAGTAGAACTGCGCGGAGCGTGCTTGACGAGCAAATTAGATTGCGAGGGTACCGTGGTATTAATAAGGAGGAGCTGGATCGACTGAGAGATGAGTTGGATATTCAGGAACCTTTTGAACTGCTACTTTCGCAACTGACTAAATGACGTATCTGCTGGATACCAATATAATAGTCGCCTATTTAAGAATGCAACCATTGTGGTACCTCGCGGAGGAAACATTTGGCTTCTTGGACGAAGAGAACGAGGTGATAATTCCGTCCATTGTAATAGGCGAATTGCGATCTCTGGGTATTAAGAATAACTGGGGCGCAAGAAAAAGAGCCAAGCTGGAAGAAATTGTAAAAAAATTTTATCCATTTACCACATTGACAAAAGATGTCGTCGAACGCTATGCCGAGATCGACGCATTCAGTCAGGGAAGATTACCGGGGCGTAGGCTGGATTGTTCGGCGAGGAATATGGGGAAGAATGATTTGTGGATTGCGGCGGTGGCGAGTGCGTTAAATGCAACGCTGATTACCACCGACAGCGATTTCGACCATTTGAACAACCGGTTCCTGAACGTTGCCCGATTTGAATTGAAATAATTTACACCATGAACGAAACATTAGCATCTTTAAACGCCGCCATCGAGGGCAAAAGTGAGATCGAATCGCTGGCGATACTGGCGGATCTTTTTCCCGGTGAAGTCGTTTTTTCAACCAGTCTCGGATATGAAGATCAGGTGATCAGCGACCTCATTTTAAAGAATAACATTAATATCGGGATCTTTACATTGGATACCGGAAGGCTTTTCGCGGAGACTTACATGACTTTGCAAAAGACCAACAACCGTTACGACACTAAAATAAAGGTGTATTACCCGCAAACCGACGCGGTGGAAACCCTGGTGAGCACCAAAGGACCCCTGAGTTTCTACGAATCCATCGAAAACCGGAAGGAATGCTGCTTCATCCGCAAGGTAGAGCCATTGAACCGCGCATTGAAAGGTGCGAAAATCTGGGTGACGGGTATCCGGGCAGAACAGTCGGGGAACCGTCATGATATGCCGAGGCTGGAATGGGACGAGGCGCATCAGCTTTACAAGTTCCACCCGATCCTGCATTGGTCATTCGAAGAGGTGAAGCATTATGTAAAATCAAACGGCATTCCGTATAACCCGTTGCACGACAAAGGCTTTGTGAGCATCGGCTGCGCGCCATGTACACGTGCGATCCAGGAAGGCGAGGATTTCCGCGCCGGAAGATGGTGGTGGGAAGATGAGTCGAAGAAGGAATGCGGGTTGCACGCGAAGTAGCTTGGCGCCCCCAACCCATTAACATTTAAATCAATAACCAAAAATATGTCAATTTCAGTGAACGAGGCCTCCGACATCCAACGGGAGATTAGTGAACGCAGCGCTCCGGATTACCTGGATCAGCTGGAAGCAGAGGCCATTTACATTATGCGTGAAGTAGCCGGCCAGTTTGAGCGCCCTGCCCTGTTGTTTTCAGGAGGTAAGGACTCGATCACATTGGTTCATTTGGCTAGGAAAGCATTCGCACCGGGCAAAATCCCCTTCCCGCTGGTGCACGTCGATACCGGTCACAACTTTATCGAAGCGATCGAATACCGTGACGAGCTGGCAGAGCAGATCAATGCGAAACTGATCGTTCGTTACGTGGAAGATACCATCAAGGCGAAAGGATTGAAGGAGCAAACCGGCAAGAATGCAAGCCGCAACTGGTTGCAAACCTTCACTTTGCTGGATACCATCGAAGAATTTGAATTTGACGCATGCATTGGTGGCGCACGCCGCGACGAAGAGAAAGCCCGCGCAAAAGAGCGTATTTTCTCGTTCCGTGACGAGTTTGGTCAATGGGACCCGAAACGCCAGCGCCCCGAGCTTTGGAATTTGTTCAACGGCCGCATTCAGAAAGGTGAAAACGTACGCGTGTTCCCGATCTCGAACTGGACCGAGCTGGATGTTTGGGCTTACCTGAAAAGAGAAGGTATCGCATTACCTTCGATCTACTTCGCACACGAACGCGAGCTGATCCTGCGTGATGGCAAACTGCTGAACAATACGCCGGTAATCGAGCCCGATCCGGAAGATCAGATCGTAACCCGTCAGGTGCGTTTCCGTACCGTCGGCGATATGACCTGTACCGCAGCAGTAGAATCCGCAGCAGCCACCCTGGACGAAGTAATCGCCGAAATCACGATCTCAAGAATCAGCGAACGCGGCGAAACCCGCATCGACGACCAGCAGACGGAAGCAGCGATGGAAGATCGTAAAAAGGGAGGATATTTCTGATCAGGGAGTAAGGATGAAAGGGAGGATGGAGGAATGAGAAAAGCAAAAACGTTCAATCATTAATCATTCACTCATTCAGTCATTTAAAATTAAAAAACAGTGGATTTACTAAGATTTATAACAGCAGGCTCCGTCGATGACGGCAAAAGCACATTGATCGGTCGCTTGCTTTACGATACAAAAAATATCCTGGCTGATCAGATGGAAGCCATCGAGCGCGCCAGCAAAACCCGCAATGCCGGTGAAATCGACCTCGCATTGTTGACGGACGGCCTTCGTTCGGAGCGTGAGCAGGGCATCACCATCGATGTGGCTTACAAATATTTCCAGACGCCGAACCGCAAGTTTATCAGCATCGACGCGCCGGGCCACATTCAGTACACCCGCAATATGGTGACTGGCGCTTCCAATGCGGATCTGGCCATTATTTTGGTTGATGCGCGTCATGGTGTGGTGGAACAAACCCGCCGTCACTCGCTGATTGCTTCCATGCTGGGTATTCCACACGTGATTGTAGCAGTAAACAAAATGGATTTGGTAGGCAATTCGGAAGATGCATTCCTCGAAATTGCCCAATCTTACAAAGAACTGGCCGGGAAACTGTCCATTAGGGACCTGACCATTATTCCGGTAAGCGCATTGAACGGCGATAACATCGTAGACCGTTCGGAAAGCATGAACTGGTACACCGGCGAAACATTGCTTTCGGTACTGGAAAATGTGAATGTGCTGAAAGACCAGAACCAGGAAGACGGCCGTTTCGCGGTACAATATGTGATCCGTCCTCAGACCGACGAGCTGCACGATTACCGCGGTTATGCCGGACGTGTTCAGAGCGGTACTTTCAAAAAAGGCGACGCGATTAAGGTATTGCCTTCTGAAAGAGAGTCGAAAATCGCTAAAATCGAATTTGGCGGAAACGAAATACCGGAGGCATCTGTTCTTGAATCTGTAACGATATTACTTGAAGACGATATCGATATCAGCCGTGGCGATACGATTGTAACAATCGATAACTCGCCGATCGTGAGCCAGGATATCGAAGCGCTGGTTTGCTGGATGGACGACAAGAAGACGTTGAAACCAGGTAACAAATACGTTTTACAGCACGGCACAGCGCGTTCACGCTGCTCGGTCCGTGGCATCGAATACCAGATCGACATCAACTCTTATGAAAAACTGGATGAGGTAGAGGCGCTGAAATTGAACGACGTAGCAAGAATCGTACTCAGAACAGCCCAGCCCATCGCATACGACCCTTATCAGAAGAACCGCGCAAACGGCGCAGCGATCCTGATCGACGAAACGTCCAATGTGACGGTTGGGGCTTGTATGATCGAGTAATGTCCTCGCATATGGCTTCGACTTCGCTCAGCCTGACACAACGCCTGTCACCCTGAGCGAAGTCGAAGGGCCAACACAACCACACTATTGAATAAAAATATACTATCCCGATAGACGATTAGAATATCATCATGAGCGATTTAATCATTTCTGACAAAGTATCCGCCGTTGCGAAGCGCGATATCATTGACCTGCAACAAAAGATCGGTGGATTCTACTCCGGTGAGACTCCGGAGGAGGCGTTCCGTAAATTCCGTCTGACACGCGGTGTGTATGGTCAGCGCCAGCCCGGCGTGCAGATGATTCGTATCAAACTGCCTTACGGCCGCATAACAGCCGATCAGCTGGTCCGTATCGCAGATACTTCCGACAAATTTGCGACCGGTAACCTGCACGCGACTACGCGCCAGGATATCCAGCTGCACTTTGTAAAACTTGCAGATTCACCCCAATTGTGGGCCGACCTGGAAGACGCGGGCATTACGCTGAAAGAAGCTTGTGGTAATACCATCCGTAACGTTACGGCGTCGTCTGTCGCGGGTATCGATCCGGATGAGCCGTTCGACGTGACGCCGATCACCCATTCGATCTTCACCTATTTCCTCCGCAACCCGATCAATCAGGATATGGGCCGGAAGTTTAAAATCGCCGTTTCTTCTTCTGAAAAAGACAGCGCGCTGGCATTCATCCACGACGTGGGTCTGATCGCGAAAATGGGTCAGAACGAGGCTGGTGAAACCGTTCGCGGATTCAAAGTGCTGATCGGCGGCGGCCTTGGCGCACAGCCGTTCTCGGCACAAACTGCATTCGAATTCCTGGAAGAAGATAAAGTAATTCCTTTCATCGAGGCAATGCTTCGCGTGTTCGACCGCTACGGCGAGCGCGTACGCCGCCATAAGGCACGTATGAAGTTCCTGCTGAACGACCTCGGCCTCGAAGGCATGATGGAGAAAGTGGAAGAAGAGCGCAAAGCTGTCCGTAACAAGATATTCCAGATTCCGGAAGACCTTTTCGGTACCAACGAATACGAAGCGGTCAACCATGCGCCACGCCCTTCGCTGTCCGAAGCTGAAATTCTGAAAATCGCAGCGGAAAGCATCGATGCCGACAAGCTCGATATTTTCACCAAATGGCTCCGTACCAATACATTTGAACAAAAACAAAAAGGCTGGTACGCCGTGCAGCTACGCGTGTTGCTGGGCGATATGAGCTCGGATACGGCACGTAGCCTTGCGGATGTAGTACGCCAATATGCTGCCGACGACATTCGTGTCACCGTGAACCAGGGTTATATCCTGCGTTTCGTGAAAGGTGAAGACCTGGTAGCGATTTACCATGAACTGGCGAAACTGGGACTTGTTAACCCCGGCTTCGACAGCACCATGGACATTACCACCTGCCCTGGTACCGATACCTGTAACCTCGCGATTTCGAGCAGCTACGGTATTACCCGCGTGCTCGAAGATGTCATGCGAGACGAATACCCGGAAATGATTTACAATCAGGATATTAAAATAAAAATAAGCGGCTGTATGAACGGTTGCGGCCAGCATAATGCGGCTAATATCGGTTTCCACGGCAGCTCGATCAAAAATGGCAAGCTGGTATTGCCGGCGTTGCAGGTGTTGCTCGGCGGTGGTTTCTCCGGCGATGGTATTGGATTAATAGGAGACAAAGTAATTAAAGTCCCTACCAAACGAGGACCGGAAGTATTGCGTCTGCTGTTCAACGATTACGAGGCAAATGCAATGGACGGGGAGTATTTTAACCAATACTACCTACGCCAGACCAAGAATTATTTCTTCCAGTTGCTGAAACCGCTTGCGGACCTTACAACAGTACAGGACGACGACTACCGCGACTGGGATCACGATGAACTGTTTAAAACAGAAATCGGGGTCGGTGAATGTGCTTCTGTGCTGGTTGACCTCGTGGCTACGACGATCATCGAAGGCCAGGAGAAGTTGAATCTGGCCAAAGAATCTTTCCAATCGGGTGTTTGGGCCGATGCGATTTACCACGCTTACAACGTGTTCATCACAGGTGCGAAAGGCTTGTTGATGTCGAAAGATGTAACGACCAACACGCAGTACGGCATTATCAACGACTTCGAAACGCATTTCGGACAAGATTTCAAATACAATGTCCCAGCGGAATTCGCAGTAGAAAATCAAGCGGAAACACCATTCAAAGCATTGGTATTCAGCATTAATAAATTCGAACCAAGCGAAGCATTCGCCAGCTATTTTATCAATACTGCTGAAAGCTTCCTGAATTTCGTTCGCGAAACCCGCGAGTCCCAATTGATCGAAACCGGCGAGCCCGCATTACAAGAGCTCTCGTTCGGAAAGGATAGCTAATAAAAATGGCCTATGCCATGGTCTGTGGTCGAAGTACAAATCGACCATAGACCAAAGACATAGGCCATACACTCACCATGAAACTGACACTTATCGGCGCAGGCCCGGGCGATCCCGACCTGATCACCCTCAAAGGGGTCAAGGCCCTGCAAAAAGCACGGGTCGTGTTGTACGATTCCCTTGCCCATCCCTCATTACTGGATTACTGCCCGGAGGATTGCATCAAAATCCTCGTCGGCAAACGCTTCGGTAAAACCAGCTGCGGCCAGGACGAAATCAACGATCTGATCGTCGAAAAAGCGCGTCAATATGGTGAGGTAGTGCGGCTGAAAGGCGGCGATTCGTTCATATTCGGCCGCGGGTATGAAGAGCTCATGTTCGCCGCGGAACACGGCATTGAATCCGAAGTGATCCCCGGCATTTCCAGCAGCTACGCAGCACCGGCATTAGCGGGCATTCCATTGACTTCGCGCGGTATGAGCGAGAGTTTCTGGGTCATAACCGGCACCACCAAGCAACACGAACTTTCCAAAGACGTACGGCTCGCCGCGCAATCGACAGCCACTGTCGTTATCCTGATGGGCCTTCACAAATTGCAGGAAATCGTAAGCATTTACTCCGAACTAGGCAAATTCGACGAATCCATCTCCATTATCCAGAACGGCACGCTCGAAAACCAGAAGGTGGTTACGGGTAAAATCGGCAATATCGTACCGCTTTCACAAGTCAGCGAAATGGGCTCGCCTGCGATTATCGTAATCGGAAAAGTGGCGGCGTTACCCGATCTTTCTTATGATCAGGTACGCGAAATGATGCAGCAATCGCAGTCGGTAGCGGATTAAAGCAGGCCCAGCAACCAGTCGAGACTGATGCGGTTTTCATGCCCCCTGAATTCGACGAAATAGATAATTCCCGCCAGAATCACGTAGCTGATAAACAGCCACTTTTTCTTCACTTCGTACTGGTCGCGGTGGTGAAAATAGTCGTACACCATTGACGCCGTGAAGCCGAAGATCATCAGTATAAAACACAGCATACCGCAATCCTGGCGGTAATGCTTATACGTATGCAACGCGGGCGCGCCGAGCACGAGGTACATCAGCCACATACCGAAACCGGCGCGGTACAGGTAGACGCTTAGTCTGCGATCATTCTTGATGTCAAATAATCCTTCCAGCATAGCATTAATTCTACTGTTTGAACCAGTGAATATAAAGAAAACGAAAGAGCAATCCTAGATTCGGGATTGGGTAGTTGCGCCACAACCGCCTAATTTACAACGCGTCTAAGCTTAGAACCCTTGCCGTTCAACGGGTTATTTCGGGTAAAATACAATCAAAGTGTTAACTTTGCAGCCTAATTACCGTTTTAGTACAAGATGTCCCTTACATGAAAGCGTTCTCCACCCATTTGTTCCTGAAAGTCCTAAATGCGATTTCAAGACTATCCTGGGGAAAACTTTATAAGCTCTCCGATATCTGCCGGTTCCTCATTTTCGATATCGGCCAGTACAGAAAAAAAGTCGTATTGAGCAACCTGCGCAATAGTTTTCCTGCATACGACGAGAAGAGCATCCGCGCGATCGCGACCAAATTTTACCGCAATTTCACCGATATCATTTTCGAAACGATCAAACTCAAATCAATTTCCAGGGAGGAGCTTCTGGCCAGGATCGATCTCGACGTGTCTATTTTGGACCATTACTACGAGAAAAACCAAAATCTGGTCGTAGTTGCGGGACACCTGGGAAACTGGGAAATGCTCAATCTTTTTGGTTCGGCGCGACTGTCGCACCAGATGATTGTCGTGTACCACGAACTTCAAAATGATCTGTTCGAAGATTGGTTCAAGAATGTAAGGACACGGTTCGGGACCGAAATGGTGACAATGAAGGAGGCCATTTCCAAAGCCATGCAACCGCGCGAAAGGCCGTTTATATTCATACTGATCAACGACCAGTCACCCGTACCGGAGAAAGCATTCTGGACGAAATTCCTGAACCAGGATACGGGCGTGTTCCGTGGTGTGGAGCTGATCGCCCGGCGGCTCAATTCTCCTGTTTTGTACATGGCCGTTTTAAAGAATGAAGCAAAAAGAGGGTTTTATAAAGGCTATTTCAAACTGATCACGGAAACACCTAAACTGGCCCCTAATAACAGCATTTTACAGGCACAGATTGGCTTTCTCGAACGGGACATCATTCAACAACCCGAAAACTGGCTCTGGTCACACAAACGCTGGAAACACAAAAAGCCGGAAAATCTTCCACAATCACAGTTACTTCAGGAAATCCAAAGTGAATAAACCGGTCAAGTTCCTTATTCTGCGCTTTTCCTCCATCGGCGACATCGTGCTTACGACGCCTGTGGTGCGCTGCCTGAAAAAGCAGATGCCGGAAGCCGAAATCCATTATTTTACAAAAAGCAAATTTGAGTTCCTGCTGCGGGATAATCCTTATATCGACAAGGTATGGCTGCTCGAAAAAAACAATGCTGCCGAGCTGCTTTCCCTGCTCAAAAAGGAAAAGTTCGACTACATGATCGACCTGCATCGCAACATCCGCACGCTCCGCATTAAATGGACGCTCGGCGTGCCCGCATTCAGTTTCGAAAAGCTGAATGCACAGAAGTGGCTCATGACGCAGTTCAAGATCAATTACCTGCCCGATAAGCATATCGTGGACCGTTGTCTGGACACCCTCAAAACTTTCAACATCAGGAATGACAGCGAAGGGCTCGACTATTTTGTTCCCTACAAAGACCAGGTGGAACTGGAATGGCTGCCCGAAACGCACCGGAAAAGCTTCGTCGCGTACGCGATCGGCGGGCAACATTTCACGAAGAAAATGCCCGCGCCGAGAATGATCGAGCTGTGCCGGAAGATCAACCATCCGGTGATATTGCTAGGCGGTCCCGAAGATTTCGAAGCCGGGGAAGCCATTCGTCTCGCATTAGGCGATGACCAAATTTTGAATGCTTGCGGCAGATACAATTTCAATCAATCGGCTTCACTCATTCAGAAGGCACTGATCGTCTTCTCGCACGACACCGGGCTGATGCACGTAGCAGCCGCATTCAGGAAGAAAGTGTATTCGATCTGGGGCAATACCATTCCCGAATTCGGGATGTATCCCTACCGCACCGCATTTGAAAAACTGGAAGTAAAAGGCCTCGATTGCCGGCCGTGCTCGAAGATCGGTCACAGCAAATGTCCAAAAGGCCATTTCAAATGCATGAACGATATTTCGTTCGATTTCCCGATCCCAGAACTCCCGCAGCAAAATTAGTGTTGCATTTCCGTCCGATATTCATCCACACAAACATCCAAAATGGCAAAAAAAGTAAACATTGGTCTGGTGCAAATGAGCTGCACTTCGGACATTGATGCTAACTTTCAGAAGGCTACCGAAAAAATCCGTGAAGCTGCGCAAAAGGGCGCGAATATTATTTGTCTGCAAGAGTTGTTCAAATCGCTCTATTTCTGCGACGTTGAAGATCATAGCAATTTCAGCCTCGCCGAGGCCATTCCGGGTCCGTCTACCGAGGCGCTGGGCGCGTTGGCGCGGGAACTGGGCGTGGTGATCATCGCCTCACTTTT
Source organism: Dyadobacter sp. SG02 (assembly GCF_900109045.1). GTDB lineage: Bacteria > Bacteroidota > Bacteroidia > Cytophagales > Spirosomataceae > Dyadobacter. The sequence goes on along the minus strand of NZ_FNYL01000006.1, from coordinate 114,421 downwards.
TGAAAAACGCGCACACGGCTTGTACCACAACACTACCGCCGTGCTCGATGCCGACGGGGCTTACCTGGGCAAATACCGTAAAATGCACATCCCTGACGACCCGGGTTATTACGAAAAATTCTATTTCACCCCTGGCGACGCCCCGGTTACCGAGCAGGATACCGACGGCTACCGGATTTTCAATACCCAATTTGCCAAAATCGGCGTCCTCATCTGCTGGGACCAGTGGTACCCCGAAGCAGCCCGCATTACCAGCCTCATGGGCGCCGAAATCCTCTTCTACCCTACTGCGATTGGCTGGGATGTGAATGAGAAAGATCCTATTATCAATGAAGAACAATACGGCGCGTGGCAAACCGTGCAGCGCGGACATGCCGTCGCGAATGGCGTGTATGTAGTGTCCGTGAACCGCGTGGGGCGCGAAGCCGACCAGCAGTTCTGGGGAGGATCGTTCATTGCCAACCCGCAGGGAAGACTGCTTTACCTGGCCCCGCATGAGGGCGAAGTGACGCATGTGGAAGAACTGGACCTCGAAAAACTCGACTTTTACCGCACCACCTGGCCATTCCTCCGAGACCGTCGGGTGGATTCCTACCGTCCTATTTTAAAGCGGTTTATCGACCAGTAGTATTTTAGAAATATAACTATTTTAATATACACAAAAAGAGCACCCTGCCATCGGGGTGCTCTTTTTTATTGCCCTGCCCATTTTCACGCGGTCATCAGCGAAAATGAGTCTAGTAACCCAATGTTACAATTTTATAAGAATTCAATTTCAGTAAATACCTATATTTTAGACAATTACGGGCCTAAAATTGCAGTATTAATCTACAAAACTGGTAGGAAGCGCTAAAAATCGGATTAGTAAAACTTATTATTAAATTATTACAATAATAGTCTGTATTGATTTTAAATGACCAACTTTTATTGCAAAAAACTTCAATTTTTAAATCTAATCTCTTGCATTATTTGACATTGTCAGTATATTTGAAAAGTCATTAAACGAATGACAGAACTTCTAAACCGAGGATATATTCCAGCCGCACATGAATATATCTGACCGTGTTGAGAGGAGCTTACTGAAAGCCGGATGAGCCGAAACACGGACGCCGGGTAAGTTACGCTCCAACACAATATAATTTTTTTAATACAGGTTTCTTGATACCGTGGACAAACACCGCTTGTCGACGTCTGGCTTTTTCATGGCCTCACCGAAACGATCTGACCTGTTTGTCCTCGATTAAAGAGGGTATTGCTTTCCGGAAAAGCAGTGTTGCAAGCTTATGGCTGTGTTGTTCTGTCCACGCGAAAGTGTGTGCGGCGCACGGAAGTGTGGACGCCACACAGCCATAACTTTTTCTCCTCCTACTACTACCACCTAACAATTTTAACCACTGATCCCCATGCGTAAAGTTCTACTCTTTTTTATATGGGTTTGTCTGTGTTCCCCGGTCGCTTTCGCACAAGTGCGCCAGCTCACCGGCAAGGTAACAGCGGCCGAAGATGGTCTCGGACTTGCAGGCGCGTCGATCATTTACAAAGGCACCAATGTGGGTACAAATGCCGATGCCGACGGTAATTTCAGCTTTTCGGTTCCGGGTGACGGCGTACTCGTCATTTCATATGTGGGTTTCCTGATCAAAGAAGTGCCGATCGGAAACCAATCCAAATTCGACATCAAACTGGACGCCGACACGCGACAGCTTGCCGAGGTGGTGGTGACCGCATTCGGTATCGAGCGTGAGAAAAAGGCGTTGGGATATACAGTACAGGAAGTAAAAGGCAGTGCATTGACCGAGTCGCGTTCGACGAACGTGGCAAATGCACTTTCCGGTAAAATAGCAGGCGTCCGCGTGCAATCGAACGGCGGCCCGGGCAGCGGCTCGACCATCCAGATCCGCGGTTCTTCTTCGGTTTCGGGCAACAATCAGCCGCTGATCGTCATCGACGGCGTGCCGATGGAGCAAACCGCCAACAAAACCTGGGGTGGCGGCATTTCGGAGATCAATCCCGACAATATCAAGGAAATGTCCGTACTCAAAGGCCCGAACGCGGCTGCATTGTACGGCTCGCGTGCCGCCAACGGTGTTATCCTCATTACTACTAAAAACGGCCAGGGTACGAAAGGGTTGGGTGTGGATATCAACTCTAACATCACTTTCGAACGCCCGTGGATCAAACCGAAATTTCAGAACACTTATGGCGGCGGCAATGGCTACCGCACCTGGTATAACGACGGATGGAGCGGCAATATCACCGATCCGACAGAAATTGCGCAATATCGCGCCGTTTACGACGCAAGATATCCTCTCGTAGGATCAGAAGGGACCGATGAAAGCTGGGGAGCTCCGATGGACGGGCGTCTGGTGAGACAGTGGTGGACTGGTGACGATGTTGCACCACTGACTCCTCAGCCCGACAACTGGGATGAGTACTGGAACACCGGCCGCACAACGACCAACAGCATTGCATTGAACGGCGGTAACGATAAGGGCTACTTCCGCCTAGGCCTGAGCCGTGTGGACCAGACGGGTATCATGTATTACAATGATTTTCACCGCAATAACTTCCGCATTAACTCGGGCTATAACCTGACCAAAAACCTGAGCATTACGCTTTCAGGAGAATACATCAAGTCAGGTTCCGACAATAAGAGCTACGGCAGCGGACAGGAATTCATCTGGTCGCACCGCCACGTATCGTGGGCGCAGCTGCGTGACTACGAGAGCTACATCGACGTGCACAACCAGCGCGGCAACGACACCGACCCGCCTAACTGGCAGCATACCTTCTTCACCAACCCTTATTTCTCTCAAAAGAAGCTTCCGCAAAGCAACGAGAAGGACCGGTTGCTGGGTAACATTGCATTGAACTACAAAATCCTGCCTTCTCTGAGCATTATGCTCCGCAGCGGTACAGACTATTGGTCGGATACGCGCATTAACGTGTCCAACTTCCTCCGCGTCCGCAATGGCGTGCGCACGCCAGGCCGCTTCTCCGAAGAAGTATTGCGCAGCCAGGAAACCAACTCGGATTTCATGCTGACCTACAACAAGAATATCAATGCGGATTTCGGATTGAATGTGCAGGTAGGAGGTATTAAAAGGACCAATTATTACAAAAGAAACTATTTCTATGTGGGTGAAATGGTGGTAGACGGCCTCTACAATGCCGGCAACTCGGTACCGAGCCAGAATACGATCGAAAGCCTTATACGGAAATCGGAAACGCAGAGCTTGTTCGGAACGGCTAACCTTTCATGGAAAGATGCATTGTTCCTGGATTTAACGGCCCGTAACGACTGGTCGAGTACGCTGCCGGCGAATGCCCGTTCGTACTTCTACCCTTCCGCTTCATTGAGCGCCGTGCTGACCGAACTGTTCGATGTAAAAAGCAATGTGTTCACGTTCGGAAAGGTGCGCGCGAGCTATGCACAGGTAGGTAACGACGCCACGCCATACCAATTGGCCCAGACATTCCTCGCGAAAGGTTCGTGGAACGGCGCTGTGCCCAAGTTCTCCGAAAACATCGAAATCGCGAACAGCGGCCTGAAACCGGAAATTACAACCGGGCTTGAACTGGGCGCGGACCTACGCTTTTTGAAAGGCAAAATCGGATTGGATGTGACTTATTACAACCAGACGACCAAAGACCAGATCCTCGGCGTGGAAATTTCGAAAGCGAGCGGCTACAACACCCGCATTCTGAATGCAGGAAAAATCACCAACAAAGGAGTTGAAATCGCGATTTCGGGCACGCCGGTGAAACTTCCGGGCGGTTTCAGCTGGGATGTGTCGCTCAACTGGGCGCGCAACCGCAACAAAGTGGTGGAACTCGCCGAAGGTTTGACGACCTACACCCTTGCCACACAGCGCGGTATGTCGTCCGAAGCCCGCGTAGGCCAGCCGTACGGCACATTCTACGGCGTAGGTTTCCAGAAACACAACGGACAGATCGTTTACGGCGCGAATGGCCTGCCATTGACAGCCGCCGGACAAAAACTGGGTAACATTCAGCCCGACTGGATCGGCGGTATGCTGAACACATTCAACTACAAAGGCTGGTCGCTGAGCGCATTGGTGGACGTTCGCATGGGTGGCGACATCTACGACGAAGGTACCGGTACAGCGCGGTGGACAGGCCAGTATGCCGAAACCGCATTAGGCCGCGAGGAAGGTGTGATCGGCCAGGGTGTACGCGAGGTAACGGCTGCGGATGGTTCGAAATCGTATGTTCCCAACGACATTATCGTAACCGCCAACCAGTTGTATGGTTATGCCAACCCACGTAACTACCACGAATCGGCGATCTTCGATGCCAGCTATGTGAAATTGCGCGAACTCTCGCTAGGCTACTCGTTCAGCCCTGCATTGTTGAAAAAAGTAAAAATCCAGTCCGCCAAAATCTCCCTTGTGGGGCGCAACGTCTGGATGATCTTCAAAAACACACCGCACATCGACCCTGAAATCGATGCGAAAGGCGGGAACGAACAAGGATTCGGTTACGGCGAGCTGCCCAGCTCACGCAGCATCGGTGCAAACCTCTCGCTGTCGTTCTGATCCATTCAAAATCATTTGAAGACCTAAAAGCATTACGAGATGAAAAGCATTTTGACTCATAAAAACATCTGGATGACCGCCCTCGCAGGCGCATTGAGCATCACCAGCTGCACCAAGGATTTCGATAGCATGAATGTGAGCCCGAACAGCCCGACGGCAATCGGACCGCAATACCTGCTCCCTACCGGCATCGAAACATCCGTAGACCGCTACTGGGGCCACCGCGACCGCTTCGAGCGCATCAACATCGACGCCGCCGAACTGTACGTGCAGCATCTGACCCGCAACATTTACAGCAACGAAGGCGACGACTACACCGTTTCGCCCGCATTGCTCTCCAACAACTGGAAAGGCTTTTTCAACGAAGGCCTGCTCAACTTCCAGCGCATTATCAATCAGACCAACGCTGAATCCGCTTCACCTAACGCTAATTATGAAGGAGTCGCGCTAGTGATGCGCACCTGGGTATTCTCCTTGCTCGTGGATATGTACGGCTCCATTCCCTACACCGACGCCATTAAAGGCACAGCTACCGAGGCTGTTTACACGCCCAAGTACGATTCGATGGAAACCATTTACGCGGGTTTGCTCAACGATCTGAAAACGGCGAACGAAAAGCTGTCGGTAACCGGCCCGGCCATCGCGGGGGATATTTTGTATGAAGGGAATATTTTGAAATGGAAAAAATTCGCCAACTCGCTCCGTCTGCGCCTTGCTAACCGTCAGGCTGCCAAAAAACCGGCCGAGTCGAAGGCGATATTCGCCGAAATCCTCGGCGATGCGACCAAGTTCCCGATTTTCACCAGCAATGCTGACAATGCATCCCTGAAATGCACCAGTGTCCTGCCGAGCAACAACGAATGGAACCAGATCCTGATCCAGGGCGGGCGTACCGACTGGAACATCAGCAAGACGCTGGCCGACAAAATGAATGCTTTGGGCGACACCCGCATTACCGTGTATGCCAATCCTAACAAGGACGGCTTGTACCAGGGCCACGCCAACGGCCTGCCCGACGCCATCGCGACCGGCTATCTCGCCACCAGCTCGACGATCGGGAAAGCATTCACCGACGCGGCAGCGCCCGAGGTGATCATGACTTTCGCCGATCTGAACTTCATCCTGGCCGAAGCAGCCGTGGACGGCGACATTACCGGCGACGCGAAAAAGTATTTCGAGGAAGGCATTACCGCCTCATTTGCACAGTACGGCCTCACCCCTCCCGCGGGTTACATCACCAAAGCCGGGCCCGTGAGCAAGGAAAAAGTACTTGAACAGAAATGGATCTCACTCTTCGGACAAGGCGTGGAAGCATGGATCGAATGGCGCAGAACAGGCTTCCCGGTTTTCCCTGCACCCGACCCGCGCGCGGTGCTGAACAATGGAGGCATCCTCCCGACCCGCTTCAACTACCCGGCCTCGGAATACTCGCTGAATGCAGCCTCAGTAGGTGACGGTGTGAAGCTTAACGGCGGTGCCGACGACATGAAAACCAAGCTGTGGTGGGCTGAGAAATAACGGTTTATTCCCAATTCAAAGACTTTATAATTATGAAAAATATCAAATCGCTTTTCCCTTCCGCCTGCCTGCTGCTTGCATTGTCGCTCGGGTTTGTGTCTTGCAAAGAAGAAGACCCCTTCCTCGACCGCGATGTAGCCCCGGTACTGGTGGACATTGTAGGCGCCCCATTCGGCGCGCCCATTGCCAGCGAACCGACCGTAACTTACTCCGCCACCGCCGAAAAACTGACACTTTCGGCCAGGCTGCTGGAACTCGACAAGACCAACATTTTGGACCATACCAAAGGCATCGACTCGATCCCGGTACCTAATCTTGCGATCAAGATCACCCTTCGCACAGGGGCGGTCCTGGGCGAGGTTACTTCCGATGCGCAAGGTGTCGTCAAACTGGAAAAAACCTGGGCAGACCTGGGCGTTGCCGCACCGAAAGCGGGCAGCATTACCAAGATATCCTGGTCGGGCAGCCACAAGGGAATTGCATTTACGCGATTCTCGCAAGTACAGGCTAACTAATTGAAAAACAACCTATATACGCTTCTTAGTTAACCCATCAATTTGTAACTTGAATCAAGATTTTTGCTCCTTAATATTAATCGTCACGTACTTAAACTTTTGAACAATGAACCAAAACATCGACCGTCGTAACCTTTTAAAATCCGGTTTAATGGCATTGGGTGGAATGGCCATAGCCCCACACCTTACCGCCGGCGCATTTGAAAATACACCATTGTCGCTGGACCCTGAGAGCCGCATTTACCGCAGCCCGATGGTGAGAGAGCATTTCCTGCCCAACGACTTCAAAGCTCCGAAGATCGTTGCCAAATTAAGTTCGAACGAAAACCCGTACGGTCCGCCGATGTCGGCACAGAAAGCGGTAGCGGAATCCGTGAAAAACGGTAACCGTTACGCATGGAAGGAAATGTACGACCTCATCGATAAAATCGCTAAAAAAGAAGGCGTTACCGCCGAGCATATTATGATGGGCCCGGGCTCTTCCGACCTGCTCGAAAAAGTAGCATTGGTCACTTTTATGAAAGGTGGTAACATCGTTTCAGCCGACCCTTGCTACATGTCGCTCGTGAGCGTGGCGAAATCGGTAGGCGCTACCTGGAAGCCCGTTCCGTGTACAGCAGACTGGTCGCACGACCTGAAAGCAATGGAAGCGGCGATCGACAAGGATACCAAACTCGTTTACGTTTGTAACCCCAACAACCCGACCGGCGCCATCACGAAAGGCCAGGACCTGCTCGATTTCTGCTCACGCGTGTCCGAAAAAGTACCGGTATTCGTGGACGAAGCTTACATTGAACTCGCAGTAGGAGCCGATACCCAGAGCATGGTTTCGCTTCTGGCCCAAAAGAAAAACGTGATCATCGCCCGCACATTCTCGAAAATCATGGGTATGGCCGGTATCCGCGTGGGTTACATTGCCGCGCAGCCTGAGTTCCTCGCTGGCATCAACAAAATCACCCGCGGCGGAATGGGTATCTCCTACACGTCGATCTTCGCGGCTTCCGCCAGCCTCGACGACAAGGATTTTCAGGGCAATACCCGCAAACTGAACCACGAGGCCAAAACATACCTCTACGAAAACCTCGACAAGATGGGTTACAAATACATCCCGTCCTACACCAACTTCGTGCTCTTCCCGATCTCTATCCCGGGCAAGGAGCTCCTCAGCAAAATGACCGCCAAAGGCATCGCCGTCCGCTCTTTCGACGTCCAGAACAAACCCTGGTGCCGCGTGAGTATCGGTACGATGGATGAAATGAAGGCGTTTGTGGGGGCATTGGGGGCATTGAGCTAACATTTTGCAAGTCCTTCGACTTCGCTCAGGATGACACGTGAAGTTGTCAGTCTGAGCGCAGTCGAAGACAGTCCTTACCGACTTCGCTCAGGATGACGTCTTGCAAGTTGTCAGTCTGAGTCCAGTCGAAGACCGTCCTTACCGACTTCGTTCAGGATGACGTCTTGCAAATTGTCAGTCTGAGCGCAGTCGAAGACAGTCCTTAACGAATTTCACTCCCGTTACTTTACCTCGTTAAAACACCCCGCGAAAGCGATACCCTTCTTAATCTTCGATACACTCCTATTACTTTAAATATTCCTGACCATGAGTGACGCATTACAAAAAACCATCACGCTATTATTACTAATTGCTTTGGGATTGTTGCTCAAAAGCAAATTCAAGAATAAGGACCAAACCAACGGCATCAAGGAGATTATCCTCTCCGTGGCGCTACCCTCAACGATATTTATTTCCTTAATGAAAATTGACATCGATTCGTCGATGTTTATTATCCCGCTCGTTACGCTGATCTTCAATTTCCTGATGTTCTTTTCCGCTCCGCTTGCATTCGCATTGTTTGGAATAGAAAAGAACAGCCCTACCGGCCGCACATTGATGATGCTCATTCCTTCCCTGGCGCCGGGGTTGTCCTGTTTTCCCTTCATTGCCGAGTTTTTGGGAGAAAAAAGCCTCGCTATCGCCGCATTGGCCGATGTCGGCAACAAATTCTTCGTGCTTATTTCCTTGTACATTCTCGCTATGAATATGTTTTTAAAAAACAGCGACGACAAGGAAACCAAAATGGGCGGAAAGCTGAAAAGCCTCTTTGCGAGCATGTTTCAGGAGCCAATTAACCTGCTGATTTTCATTGCCATTATCCTACTTAGCCTGGGTATCAATTACAACTCCTTGCCGCCACTGGTAGTGGATATTTTTGATAAAACCAGCGCAATGATGACGCCGCTTGTGTTGCTGTTTATCGGCTTGGCCGTGCAACTAAAAGAGGGCAAGAAGCGTATCGTTGCAAGTATACTGTTCTTCCGCGCGGGCATTACGATGCTCATCAGCGCGGGGATGATCTACGTCCTGAACATTACCGACCTGAATATGGTATTGCTGTCGATCGTAATTCCATTGAGCGCCGCCAGCTTCTGGCCGCTCGCCCACATTTCCGCATTCAACCTGCGGGAAGACGCGAAAGGCCTGGCCAGGGAAAAAAGAACATTTGACCTGGAACTCGCTGTGTTGTTACTTGCATTCTCATTACCATTCTCAACGATATTAATTTTAGCCATTTTGTCTTCCGGTTCATTCTTCGCACATACCTCAACGCTCATTACCGCCGGGCTCATCCTGATCTGCCTTGGTGCGGTGCCCAATGCGCTGAGTAAGGTATTTGTCAAAATGTCGAAGGCATCTTCCTAATCCAGCACTGCATGAAATTTCTGACCACCAGTATTTTTTCACTCCTGTCACTTACAGCTTTTGCCCAAACCGAACTGACGGCCGTCAGCGCGATCCAGTCGCAGGCGACGATCCGGATTTCGAAAAGTACCAAGCGGTGCAAGTATTTCTCTGCCAGTGCGCCGGTGACAATGGCCGACGGCAGCGTCAAATCCATCGCGGATGTACGTGTGGGTGAGCACGTGAAGACCTGCAAAGACGGCAAAACGGCGATCACGCAGGTGAGGCAAATCGATATTTTCGACCAACCGACCTCGCCGCTAACCGCGGTGTATTTACGGCCCGCCGAAGATCATGCGACTCCCGAATCGCCGATCGTACCCGCATTGCTGCTCGAAGCTACGCCACACCATTACGTGCAGACGAACCATGGCAGAAAGCGGATGAAGAAGCTCTCGAAAAAGGATATTTTGTACCATTATGAGCCTAGTACCGGCATTGTGTCGTCCTGGAAAGTGGGCGCGGTACAGGAGAATGCGCGGCACGTGAGCAAGGCCTACAACCTCGAAACGGTGGACGGCACTTACCTGGTCGACAATGTGATGGTGGCCAACAACTGACTTTATTATTTACTCGACAATCCGGTAAAGCCTCCTTCGCGGGGCTTTATTTTTTTGGGCTGCTTCGAACCTTTTACGACCTTTGCACTTCATTTTTGAGCAGAACAAATACATTACATATTCCGTGACGGCAAATACCGCTTCATCGACACCCCGCGAACTGGGTTTTACTTTCCCGGCCGAGTGGGCCCCGCACCGTGCTACCTGGCTTACTTTTCCACATAATGACGCCTCGTGGCAAGGCGACAAGCTCGCCAAAATGCGTCCGCAATACCTGGCATTCATCAAGGCGATCAGCGAGGGAGAAAATGTGGGCATTATTGCCAACGACGAAGCATTGAAGCAGTTCATCACGGGCGAACTCGTCAAAACAGGCGTGGATTTAGGTAAAATTGAATTTATAGTAAAACCTACGAACGACGCCTGGTGCCGCGACCACGGGCCTTCTTTTTTGGTTAATCCCAAAACCGGCGAAAAAATGATCGTCGACTGGGGCCATAATGCCTGGGGTGGCAAATACCCGCCGTATGGCGATGACAACCGAACGCCCCGCGCCGTGGCCGAATACCTGAACCTGCCGGTCGTCAATCCGGGGATCATTATGGAAGGCGGCTCGGTGGAATTCAACGGGGCCGGCAGCCTGCTCACCAGCAAATCCTGCCTGCTGAACCCGAACCGTAACCCGCATTTGAACCAGGGCCAGATCGAGCAGATTCTATGCGATTACTACGGCATCGAGCAGGTTTTGTGGGTAGAGGACGGCATCGTAGGCGACGATACCGACGGCCATATCGACGATACCACGCGGTTTGTGAATGAAGATACGATTGTGGCCTGCATCGAAACAGATCGTAACGATGAGAACTTTGCAGTACTAAACACCAACCTGCAAATGCTAAAAGAAATGCGTTTGGTGAATGGCAAGCAACCCAACATCATCGAGCTACCTATGCCGAAAGCCGTCATTATCGACAATTTCCGCACGCCGGGCTCCTACGCAAACTTTCTGATCTGTAATGCAGGTGTAATCGTACCGGTATTCAACAACCCGCACGACCAGATTGCCATCGATATTCTGGAAAAAGCATTCAATGGCAGGAAGATCATTCCGCTTTTAGCTACGGAAATCATCTGGGGTCAGGGTAGCTTCCACTGCCTGAGCCAGCAGGAGCCGCTGGTTTAACATACAATGCCCGGTCAGGCGAATAGCTTACCGGGCATTTTCTTTTTTCAGCGATCCGCCAAATTCTCCCAATCCGTACGCTCGTGCAGGAATACATTATAATCCACAAAACCACGGATGCCGTCTACCCAGCCCTTTTCGCTGTGTTGCCAGAACAGCACGTGCGCGTCGGACGCGAGGTCGTTCAGGTGCGTACGCGAGTAGCCCGCTAGCCAGAGCGGGTATTCGTCGAAGTTGCCGGCGATGTATTTTTTGTAATAATGCTCGTTGACATAGATGATCGGCTTCACACCGTAATGCGCTTCGATGAGCGTGAGCCAGTTGCGGACGCCTTTGATGATAATGTCGTCGGGCTTGCCGCCATTCACTTCCAGATCCAGCACGGGCGGTAAATCGCCTGCCTCCATACTTACCTGCCCGATGAAGTTATCTACCTGCCGGTCGGACATCACCCGTGGGTTGTAGAAATGGTAAGCGCCGCGCTTCATTCCTACTCTTTTAGCTTCGGTCCAGTTCCGTTTGAATTGCCTGTCCAGGTGCGTCGCGCCTTCCGTGGCTTTAATATAGACAAAATCAATGCTTACATTCTCGGAGCGGGCGCTTTTGAGTTTGTCCCAATTGATCTTCGCATTATGGTGCGAAACGTCGATCCCATGGACCGCGTAACGTAATGGCAGCTTAATGCCGAACTTGCTGATGAACTCCCACTGATTTTCGTCGGTACGGTCGTTCCACCAGATCAGCCCGCCGATCACCACTACAATGGCTCCGATAATGGCCCAACCCTTCGCTGGGAGCGGTTTCAGGTATTTTGCTTTACCAATACTTAATGAGGTGCGGGTCTTCTTTTTTGCCATACCGTGCAAAATTAAGAAAGATCGCTATTCCCGGCATATTGCCATTCATTTTAGATAACTACCATTCATGTACTATGTAATGCATAGTACCTTACATAGCCCATATATTTGAATCAACAAAACGGAATTATTAGCCATCATTTAAAAGAACATAGCCATGAAACCTTCAATGAAAACAATCGCAATGACAATGGTAATCGCTGCCACCTTCGCATTCAATTCTTTCGCGGAAGATAAAGAAAGCAAAAAAGCAGCCGCTTTCGGAACCGGTATTTTCGCCTCCAACAGTGGCAAGATCCACGTCAACGTCGACAAGTACACCAGCGACAAGGCCGTGGTAGTGATCACCAACCGCAGCGGGGCAACCTACTATCGCGAAACAATCGGTCGCGACACTGACAAGTTCAGAAAAACCTTCAATGTGAACGAGTTGCCTGCCGGCACTTACACCATTCAGGTTTCTGCAAACGGTCAGAAAACGGAGAAGGACTTCGAAGTAGCCGAGAGCCGCACCGAACGCCAGATTTCCATCAAGTAACCTACCCTATCCTGTCAACAAAATGGCCAGCTCCGACACCGGAGCTGGCCATTTTGCATTTGTATTTTAATCAGGATCAGATCACGACGTTCACGATCCGCTTCGGCACTACGACCACTTTCTTGGCCGGCTTGCCTTCCATCCATTTCTGAACGGTCGCGTCCGCCAAAACTTCCTTCTCGATTTCGGCCGGAGGCGTATCCAGCGGGAACGTCAGCGAAGCACGGACCTTTCCGTTTATCTGCACCGGATATTCGAATACCGATTCCTGCACATATTTCGCTTCAAATACGGGGAATGCCGCTTTCGAAACACCGCCTGCCTCATTGCCCAATGCAGCCCACAGTTCTTCCGAAATGTGCGGCGCATAAGACGAAAGCAGGATCACAAGTTGCTCCAAAACCTCTTTGCTCTGGCATTTCTGGCTGCCCAGCTCATTTACGCACACCATAAATGCGCTCACAGCCGTGTTGAATGAGAAGTTTTCGATATCCTCCCCGATCTTTTTGATCGTTTTATGCAAAATCTTCAACTCCTCGGGCTTCGCCGGAACCTCTTTGACCTGCCACTGGCCGGTTTCGGTGTAAAACAAGCGCCACAACTTGCGGATGAACCGGTAAGTACCATCGATACCATTCGTGTTCCACGGTTTTGCCTGATCCAATGGTCCGAGGAACATCTCGTACAGACGCAGGGTATCAGCCCCGTAGCGCTCCACGATGTCGTCGGGGTTCACGACGTTGAATTTGGATTTCGACATTTTCTCGACTTCCACGCCGCAAATGTATTTGCCGTCTTCCAGGATGAATGTAGCATTTTCCCCGGCAATGTCGAGACGTGTAGCTTTGAATTTCTCCACATCCAGCACATCGTTTTCGACGATATTTACATCCACGTGCAATGCGGAAACTTCGTATTGTGATTTCAAACCGGCACTTACAAATACCGGCTTGCTGTAATCTTCTCCTTTCACCCGATACACAAAATTGCTGCGTCCCTGGATCATCCCCTGGTTGATCAGCTTCTTGAACGGCTCCTCTTCCTGCACAAAGCCACGGTCTTTCATGAATTTGTTCCAGAAGCGGCTGTACAACAAGTGGCCCGTCGCGTGTTCGGTGCCGCCGATGTACAAATCCACGTCCTTCCAGTAGCCGATCGCTTCTTTCGAGGCGAATTCATTTTCGTTTTTCGGGTCCATGTAGCGGTACCAGTACCAGCTGCTTCCCGCCCAGCCCGGCATGGTGCTCAGCTCGTAGCCATTGCCCGAGCCACGCTCCCAGCCTTGCGCACGGCCCAGCGGCGGCTCGCCATTTTCAGTCGGCAGGTATTTGTCCACTTCCGGCAGGTTCAACGGCAGTTCGTTCAAGTCCAGCAAGTAAGGTACCGGCTGGCCTTCGCTGTCGTTTTTGTAATAAACGGGCACCGGCTCGCCCCAGTAACGCTGACGGCTGAACACCGCGTCGCGGAGACGGAAGTTGATCTTGCCTTTCCCTAATTCTTTTTCTTCCAGCTGATTGATCAGCTTGTCGGTGGCCTCTTTATAAGTCAGCCCATCGATAATGCCCGAATTGATATATTTTCCTTCCTTCGTCGCGTCGGCTTGCGTTTCGATGTCTTTTTGCGCGTCGAGGATCGGGATAATAGGCAAATTGAAATGTTTAGCGAAGTTCCAGTCGCGCTGGTCGCCGGATGGTACGGCCATTACCGCGCCCGTTCCGTAACCTGCGAGCACATAATCCGCAATGTAAACCGGCACCTTCTCGCCGCTGAACGGGTTGAGCACGTAAGCGCCCGTGAATGCGCCCGAAACCGTTTTCACATCCGACATCCGGTCACGCTCCGATTTCTTCTGCGTCATCGCAATGTACGCATCGATCTCCCAGCGTTGCTCCGGCGTCGTGATCACGTCCACCAGCTCATGCTCCGGCGCGATTACCATAAACGTCACGCCGTAGATCGTGTCAACCCGGGTTGTAAATACTTCGATATTAGCATCAATACCATCCAATGCGAACTTCACCAACGCTCCGACAGAACGTCCGATCCAATTCCGTTGCTGCTCCTTCAATGACTCGGTCCAATCTACCGTATCCAACCCGTCGATCAACCGTTGTGCGTATGCGGTAATGCGCATCATCCACTGGCGCATCAGTTTCTGGATCACGGGGAAACCGCCACGCTCCGAAACGCCGTCCTTCACCTCGTCGTTCGACAATACCGAACCTAATCCGGGACACCAGTTCACCGTAGCGTCCGCGACGTAGGTCAGGCGGTATTTCAATGTCATTTTATATTGCGCTTCTTCCGACCATGCATTCCACTCTTCGGCGGTGAATGCGGGGGTATCCTCGTCGGCGGGCGCATTTACTTTGGCATTACCTTCCTGCGCAAACTTCGCGGTCAGCGTTTCGATCGGCTCTGCTTTGTCGGTATCGTTGTTGTACCAGCTGTTGAACAGCTCGGAGAAGATCCATTGTGTCCATTTGTAATAGCCGGGATCGGAGGTCCGAACTTCGCGGCTCCAATCATAGCTCAACCCCAGGTTTTTCAACTGTTCGATGTAACGGGTAATATTCTGCTCCGTCGTGATCGCCGGGTGCTGGCCGGTCTGGATCGCATATTGCTCGGCAGGCAGGCCGAAGCTATCGAAACCCATAGGATGCAGCACATTAAAGCCTTTCAGCCTTTTGTAGCGGGAATAGATGTCCGAGGCGATATACCCCAGCGGGTGGCCTACATGCAAGCCCGCGCCCGAAGGGTAAGGAAACATGTCCAACACATAATACTTGGGCAGATCCGACGCGTTCGACACGCTGAACGTGCCGTGTTGCTGCCAGTAATCCTGCCATTTTTTTTCTATTTCCCGATGACTGTACTCACTCATATCCTGTTAGTTGTTATGCTTTTCCCGGGTATCGGTGTGTATATCCGCCCAAAATACTGATTATCAGAAGGTAAAGCTTTTGTTTGTTTCTATTTCTCCAAATAAACCGCAAAAATAGCGTTTTTTGATCGGATTCGGTTTGTTCGTTTCATTATTACGTTGTTACGGTTGGCGGGCACAGGAGGCTCCTCCTGGGCCGCGGATTGCCGGCGCCTGCATTCTGTGTGACCGGCACCGTTTTTTTATGCTTCATGGATGCCGAATGCGGGGCTATGTCTACTTTTGTGTTTCATTCATTAAATTGCCTGTAAGCGAAATCGCACAAAATCAGGCCCATATATCAGCACTGTGGCTATTAATCAGGATAATGTAAGGCTTGTTTTCGGACTCAAACTCAAACAGCTCCGGCTCGACAAAGGGATGTCGCTCAGCGAACTTTCCCAGAAATCCGGGTTGTCTATTTCCTATATCAATGAAATTGAAAAAGGGAAAAAGTACCCGAAAGCCGACAAGATACTTGCATTAGCGAGTGCCATCGAGGTCGATTACGACACGCTGGTTTCGTTAAAACTGAGCAAACGGCTCGAACCGATTTCCGACCTGCTCAGCTCGAATATCCTGACGGAGCTTCCCCTCGAACTGTTCGGTATCGATCCCGCCAACCTGCTCGAAATCCTTTCCGACGCGCCTACGAAGATCAGCGCGTTCGTGGGGACACTTATCGAGATCGCCCGGAATTACAATATGTCGATCGAGAAGTTTTATTTCTCGGCATTGCGTACTTACCAGGAGATGCACGACAATTATTTCGAGGATATCGAAATCGAAGCGGAACGCTTTCTGGCAGAACACAATGTGGCAGCCGCAAGCCTCCTCGACGAACAACAGCTCGAAACAATCCTGAAAGACCAGTACCAATACACGATCGAACCCATTAATGAGCGCAACAACCCCGAATTCGCTACCGTACGATCGCTTACCATTACCAATTCAGCCGGAACGCGACTGCTGATCAATGCACATTTATCTTCCGTCCAGCGGGCATTTATCTACGGACGGGAAATCGGGTATTTGTATTTAAACCTGAAAAATCGCCTGCACACAACCGCGCTGGTAGAAGCGGAATCGTTTGAGCAGCTTTTGAACAACTTCAAGGCTTCCTATTTCGGCAGCGCCATTATCATCAAAAGGAGCCTGCTGGTACCGGCCATAGCCGATTTTTTTGCACAAAAAACCTGGCAACCCGAGCGGCTCATCCAGCTCATCCACGATTTCAATACCACGCCGGAGTCGTTCTGCTACCGGCTCAGCAATATCCTGCCGCGCTATTTCGGCATTAACCAGATTTTCTTTTCGCGTTTCAACAACTTCGTCGGGCAGAACCTGTTCCACATGACGAAGGAAATGCATATTTCGAGAAAGCACTACCCGCATACCGTGCGCGATGAGCATTACTGCCGCCGGTGGGTCGCGCTCACGATCCTGAACGACCTCGGCGATATGATCCAGGCCAAACAGCCGCCGCGCATTCTGTGCAAAGCGCAGAAATCTACCTACATCGATACGCAGGACCAATACCTGGTAGTGAGTTTCGCGCAACCGATGTCGCCCACGCCTAACCTGAACGTGAGCGTGTCGATGGGCATTTACCTCGACGAGCAGACACGGGAGAAACTGGCATTTCTCGACGATCCCGCACTGACTGCCAGGGAAGTAAACCAGACCTGCGAGCGCTGCTCGCTTTTCGATTGCCGGGAGCGCATTGCCGCGCCGGTGATCCTGCAAAAACGGCACAAAAACGAAGAACTCCGGAAAGCACTGAAACGGATGATTAACTGATCCTTTCCGGTTACTTATTATATTTAAAAACGTAAACCCGGGAAATTTTGAACCTTCGATGGGGGTTTCCTGTACAATGAATGTCTGATAAGTACCTCGCCGGTTGCTATTAAAAAAATCTTAGAAATAGGCAGGCGAAAACTTACAGTTCTCTTCTCAACTATCTTTGTTTATTATTTGAAGAAAATGCTATGCCCGGCACTTATGATTTTGAGGATCTCATTCTAAAACTGTCGACGCCCTTTTATATCTGTCTGATCGGTCTTGAGGTCTTTTTAACATACAAAACATCCCACGGGGAACTGGCCAAACACCCGGCCTATTCTTTGAAAGATACTTTAACGAATGCGGCGCTCATGCTGCTCAATGGCGGGATCGATCTGCTTTTCCGCGCCGCTTACGTAAGCGTACTGATCTGGTTTTACAATTTCTCCTTCGTGGAACCGATCGCTGACCCCTGGTTGTACTGGCTTGCATTGTTCCTCGCCGAGGACCTGGCATTCTACACGTTACATTATGTCGATCACCATTGCAGGCTGTTCTGGGCTGTGCATGTAACGCACCATTCGTCGGAGCATTTCAACCTGACTACCGGTTTCCGGTCGTCGGTATTCCAGCCGCTGTACCGTTTCATTTACTTCATTCCGCTCGTATTGGTCGGTTTCAACCCGGCCGACATTATCGTGATGTATTCGATCACACAGATTTACGGCATCATCGTTCACACCGAATATGTGGGCAAACTGGGCTGGCTGGAATATATTTTCGTGACGCCCTCGCACCACCGCGTGCACCATGCGAGCAACATTCAGTATCTCGACAAAAACATGGGTATGTGCCTGATCATCTGGGATCGCCTGTTTGGTACTTTCCAGGAAGAACTTCCCGGCGAACCACCACGGTACGGCCTCACCAAATCGGCGGAACCGCAAGGTTTGGGCCAAACCGTTTTTCACGAATGGAAGGCCATCGGCGAAGATTTCGCGCTGCCAATAAATTTTAAAACAAAGCTAAAATACCTCTTCAAAGCGCCGGGATGGTCGCCGGACGGCTCGCGGGAAACGAGTAAGGATTTGCAGCGGAAGCTCGCGGCGCAAGTGATCGCAGACCACCGACCGCAGACCGCAGACCACGAACAGGCTGTCGATCGCGAATATGTAAATCAGCAGATTTAAGATCGGCCGTCGACGGTCAAAAACCGTCACTTAAACGCCTGTATCCCCGTAATCTCCGCGCCCAAAATCAGTAAATGAATATCCTGCGTGCCCTCGTAAGTCACGACCGATTCGAGGTTCATCATGTGGCGCATAATGGGGTATTCGCCGGTAATGCCCATGGCGCCTAGGATCTGGCGGGATTCGCGTGCGGTATTCAGCGCCATTTCCACATTATTTCTCTTGGCCATTGAAATCTGCACGGTATTGGCTTTGCCAGCGTCCATGAGCTGGCCCAGCCGCCAGGCGAGGAGTTGCGCTTTGGTGATTTCCGTCAGCATTTCGGCCAGTTTCTTTTGGGTTAATTGAAATGCCCCTATCGGTTTATCGAACTGAATGCGCTCGGCAGAATACTTGACCGCTGTTTCGTAGCAATCGATCGCCGCGCCGATAGCGCCCCAGGCGATGCCATACCGTGCTTTGTCGAGGCATTGCAATGCTGCTTTCAATCCCAATGCTCCGGGTAGCATATGCGTTTCGGGAATCAATACATTGTCAAAAACCAGCTCGCCCGTCGCGCTCGCGCGCAGCGACCATTTGTTGTGGATTTCCGGGGTCGAAAAACCTTCCATTCCGCGCTCTACGATCACGCCCTGTACCCTCCCGTCTTCATTCCGCGCCCATACCACGCCTACCTGTGCATAAGGTGCATTGGATATCCACATTTTGGAGCCGTTCAGCACGTATCCGCCTTCTGTTTTCGTCAAATGCGTCTTCATACCACCCGGATTGGAACCATGGTCCGGTTCCGTCAGTCCAAAACATCCGAGCCATTCGCCGGTGGCGAGTTTAGGTAAATATTTACGTTTTTGCTCCTCTGAACCGAATGCATAAATCGGCCACATTACCAGCGAGCTCTGCACGGAAACCGTTGACCGCATACCCGAATCGCCCCGCTCGATCTCCTGGCACATCAGGCCGTAACTGGTATAATCCAGCCCGCCGCCGCCGTACTCCACCGGAATTGTAGGGCCGAAAACACCCAGTTCGCCGAATTTGGGGATTAAATGCAGGGGAAACTCCGCTTTCTGGGCAAAATCCTCGATAACAGGTTTGATCTCCCGGTCGGAAAAATCGCGCACTGCTTGTTGGATGAGGCGTTGCTCTCCGGTTAGGAGTTCGGAGATATTGAAGAAGTCGGTTTGGGTCATTTAGAAAGAATCAGGCATGTATAAGCTTGCCCTTCGCTTCTGGAATCTCGCGACCAAGTTCTTTCGCCGTTTCGATCCATTCGTCGATCACGCGCTGTGCATTGGCCAGTGCCTCGCTTTGGGTCGCTCCATCAGCCATACATCCTGGAAGCTCGGGGACTTCAACAATAAAGCATTGATCCTCTTTGCTCCAATACATGATCAATTCATATTTACTGTTCATAGCTGAAAAGGTTGTATTTTAAAACAATTGTTCTGACTTGCTTAACCTGATACGGTTTTGCTTTATTGCCCAGAGGCTGAATATTTACAATTTCCGAAATATTCCTCTTATAAAAAATTCTGTGGCTGCCAGAGCCCATTTTTTCTGTAAAGCCGAGATTCAGCAGAAGTAGCCTCAATTCTTCAAAACTAAAATTGTTATCAGACGCCTCCGACAGCAATTTCAAGATCAATTTTTCAAATTTACTCATACAAATAGTGTGTTAGTTTAGTGAATTAAATATAACATTAAAGCTTAAAAATCTTCCGCACATAAACCAAATCCTCCTTATGCGCCTGGACGCCGTCCATGGTTTTCGGCGACGTTTTTTCGAGGCATTGCTCCAAAACCAAATGCGGCTTCACACCCGCGCCGTCCAGCATCTGCACGAGTTTGGGGTAGTCGATATCGCCTTCCGTGAACGTTTCCTGCCAGATACCGCCTTTCGATTGCCGCAAATGCAGCTCGGCAATGCGCTTGCCGTACAATTTCACAACATCGAACAACGCCACCTGCGAATTGCCCGAACCTCGGTAAACCCAATGCACATCGAGGCATAGCGACACGTTTTTCGGATCGGTGGCCAGCAGCATATGGTGAAACTCGCGTGCAGCGGCGCGCAGCTCCACGTCGTGCGTGTGGTACGCGAGGGTAATGCCGCGCTTTTTGAGTTCGGCACCGAGTTTATCAAGGTTTTGAGCCTGTTCGGTCAGTTGTTCGTCGGATTTGTTTTTGTCGCTGCCCCATTGGATCGGGTTTGGGTTTGTGACAATGATTTTAGTGTCGGCAGGTTTCAATGCGTCGGCAATCGCCAGCACCGATTCGATCGATTTAGTGCCTTCCGCGGCTTCGTGCAGTGAAGTATTGACGTAAACCGAGGGCATCACCAGCCGGTGTTTTTTAAGCAGCGGCAGCAATTTCGGCACTTCATCCGCATTGTTGAATGCCGGCTCGTACGCTTTCAGACCTGTGGATGCGAACTCGGCGAGCGAAGCGTCCGGGTCCTTACCCCAATCCTTCCCGTCGCGGGCATAAAAAGTAATCCAAGAATATTGATTACATGATAATGGCAATGCGGCGGTATTTTGCCCGGCCCGGGCGGCTTCCGAAAGCACGGCTGCCCCGGCCGAAACAGCCAGCGTATTCAGGAATTGGCGGCGGGTTGTCGACATCGTTTCAAAGTTTGTTTGTGAATTAAAATAGAAAGAAACTTACACCCGATTGCTACCTTTGCGGCATTAAAGGATAAATCCCTTTCCAACCCATGCACCATACGCTCCAACTCACACTGGCGCCGGAGATCGCGCTGGACGACGACAGTTTCCGCCGTTTCGTAATCCAGAAACTGCGCCTACGCGAAAGCGATAACCCATTCATCCGCAAAACGCGGCAATCGATAGATGCCCGCAGCCGGCAGGTAAAAATTAATGTTCAGGCGGAAGTGTACGTCGGAGAAGCCCCGCCCGCATTGGCAGGCACACGCATTGTGTACCCCGACGTAAGCAAGCGCCCGCAGGCATTGATCGTCGGTTGCGGACCAGCCGGAATGTTTGCCGCATTGCGCCTGATCGAGCTCGGGATCAAGCCTGTTTTATTTGAAAGAGGGAAAGATGTGCGCACCAGACGGCGCGATCTCGCGGCGATTAACAAGGACCACCACGTCAATCCGGAATCCAATTATTGCTTCGGCGAGGGCGGCGCAGGTACGTATTCCGACGGTAAACTCTATACCCGTTCCAACAAACGCGGTGATATTCGCAGGGTGCTCGAAATATTCGTCGCACACAGCGCCAGCGAGCAGATCCTGATCGATACGCACCCGCATATCGGCACCAATAAACTACCGGTCGTAGTTTCGGAAATGCGCGAAAGCATCCTGAAAGCGGGCGGTGAAATACATTTCGACACCAAAGTCACCGACCTGATCATTCGCGATAACCGCATTGCCGGTGTAGTCACCAACGACAAGGAAGAGCATACAGGCATCGGTGTCATATTGGCGACAGGGCATTCTGCACGAGACATTTACGAATTATTGCATTCAAAAAATATCCTCATCGAAAGCAAATCCTTCGCGATGGGCGTACGGATCGAGCATCCACAAAACACCATTGACAAAATACAATACCACTGCGAAGTCGATCGCGGTCCCTATCTGCCCGCTGCCTCTTACAGCCTGGTAACCCAAACCCGCTACAAGGGCATCCAACGAGGCGTTTTCTCATTTTGCATGTGTCCCGGCGGGTTTATCGTTCCTGCTGCCACGGCTTCGGGCGAAGTGGTCGTAAATGGTATGTCGCCCTCACGGCGTGACTCCGCCTACGCGAATTCCGGCATGGTGGTGACGATTGAGGAAGCCGACCTCGCACCGTATAAAGATTACGGACCCATGGCCGGCCTGCAATTGCAACGCGAACTCGAACAAGCCGCCTGCAAACTCGCGGGAGCCACTCAGACAGCACCGGCGCAACTCGCGATGGATTTTGTCAAAGGTAAAACGTCCGCCCATTTGCGTGATACCTCTTACCAGCCCGGCCTCCAATCCGTTGATTTGTACGACGTACTTCCCGGCCACATTGCATTCCCGCTGCGCGACGCATTATCTGATTTCGGCCGTAAAATGCGCGGTTACCTCTCCGGCGACGCCCAGCTGATCGGCGTGGAAAGTCGTACTTCCTCGCCCATACGCATCCCCCGCGAGCGCGAAAGCTGCGAGCATCCTGAAATCAAAGGATTATTCCCCTGCGGCGAGGGTGCAGGCTATGCAGGAGGCATCATGTCGGCCGCCATGGATGGCGAACGGTGCGCGGAACAGCTGGTGAAGTTGTATGCGACCATTGAGGTTTAGGTTGTTAAAAATCAATTTATGTAATTAGTATATTTGCATTCATTGATTTTCAACACTTACACGACACTATATTATGCCTGAAATTTTCCGAATGTTCGGGATGAAGTTCTTTTTTTACAGCCTGGAACATTTACCCATTCACATTCACGTCAGAAATGCCGACGGCACTGCAAAATTCGAGGTAAATCCGGTGAGATTGATCGAAAGCCGTGGTATTAAACCGAAAGACCTGATGTTAGCGGAGGCATTGGTAGAACAGCATTCAGAACTGATTATTGAAAAGTGGCACGAATTTCATGGTTAACAAACTTACTATTCAAAAAGAAGCGACTATGAAAATCAGCAAAGTCTGGTTCGACGAAACCAACATATACCTGGTGCTGGATGGCGGCCAGACGATCGGCAACCCGTTGACGTGGTTCAAACGGCTTGAAAACGCTAGTCCCGAGCAGCGTCTTCGGTTCGAACTCGGCCCCCTGGGTGACAGCATCCATTGGGAAGAATTGGATGAAGATCTGAGCCTCGAAAGCTTTTTCGACTTCAAAAGAGAGCTTCATTACGCAAAGATTTAGGTTTCGTACATTAACTTAGGCGTAATGTTCTGCCACCTAACTCTTCAACGACTCAGCCAACATGGCCCCACTGGAATCATTTTCCGATTTTACCAAACAACTGACACACAAATTAACATTCCCGCTACCCGGTGAGACGGCCCACCAGGTAATGCAGGCTTCGTCCCGGCTCCGCCTCACTTTCAAACCCAATGCACGCACGCGCAAAAGTGCGGTACTCATCCTCTTTTATCCTTACCAGAACGAAATCTACTTCCCGCTGATCCTGCGCCCGGCTTACGACGGCGTGCATAGCGGACAAGTCGCATTTCCCGGTGGCCGCTACGAGCTGAGCGACGAAAACCTCATCCGGACCGCGTTGCGCGAGGCGCAGGAGGAAATCGGTTTGCGGCTTACGGACGTCCGTATCCTGGGTGCATTGACCGAGCTGTTCATTCCAGCTAGTAATTTCCATGTATTGCCGGTGGTAGCCTCCATACCCTACCGCCCTGGCTTCTACCCCGATCCTCGCGAGGTAGAAGATATTTTTGAGATCAAACTTGAAGAGATTTCTGATGTTAATATTATCGGATCGAGTGACATCCAAGTGCGTGGCGAACAGGTACATGCGCCGCATTATATGGTGCAGGGTTACAAAATCTGGGGCGCTACGGCCATGATGATCAGCGAGCTGCTGGCGGTATTGAATGCACCTCCGGCCGAACCTGAAAGCTGAGTTTTATCGCTTATTTTGCTATATTAGCAGTTAATTCAACCTGATCTTCCGGTAAACTTCACCCTGTTTCTTTCTTTTTGAATGAGCCAGTCCCCCATGAAGACCGGGAAGCGAATGGCTGATCAACTATTTCTGAATACTTAAAACCTGGTTCCTCCTGCATTTATGGACGAAAACGGAGCTACGCCCGACGTAGAAGATAGCGGATTGCATGATAAACTGCCCATTTCGGGCTTATACGAAAACTGGTTTCTTGATTATGCCTCTTATGTAATTCTGGAACGAGCCGTTCCGGCGATCGAAGACGGTCTGAAACCCGTTCAGCGGCGCATTATGCATGCGCTCAACGAAATGGACGACGGTCGCTTCAACAAGGTGGCCAACGTGGTCGGGTCCTCCATGCAGTACCACCCGCACGGCGACGCGTCGATCTATGATGCGATCGTCAACATCGGGCAGAAAGAGCTGCTTTTCGACACCCAGGGTAACTGGGGCGATATCCGCACGGGCGACGGTGCCGCGGCGGCACGTTACATCGAGGTGCGGCTTTCGCGGTTTGGCAAGGATGTCGTTTTCAATGACGACACTACCGAATGGCAGCTTTCCTATGATGGCCGGAAACGTGAACCGATCACCTTGCCGGTCAAATTTCCGCTGCTGCTCACACTCGGCGTGGAGGGCATTGCAGTAGGTTTGTCGACCAAAATACTCCCGCACAATTTCTGTGAGTTGATCGAGGCGTCGATCACGATCCTGCAAGGGAAGGACGCCACCATTTACCCCGACTTCCTTACCGGCGGTCATGTCGACGTTTCCAACTACAACGACGGCCAGCGTGGCGGAAAAGTACGGGTACGTGCCAAAATCGAGGAAGAGGACAAAAAGATGCTCGTCATCCGCGACATTCCTTTTGGTACCACCACTACTTCGCTCATCGAATCGATCATCAAGGCGAACGACGCGGGTAAGATCAAGATCAAAAAGGTGGTGGATAACACCGCGGCGGATGTGGAAATCCAGGTGCATCTGGCGCCCGGCGTTTCCCCCGATATTACGATGGACGCCTTGTACGCGTTCACGGAATGCGAGGTTTCCATTTCGCCGAATGCGTGTATCATTATTGGAGAAAAACCGCATTTCGTCGGCGTAACCGACATTTTGAAATACAATACCCAGCAAACCGTCCACCTCTTGCAGCGCGAGCTGGAAATCAAGCGGCTGGCATTGCTGGAAAAGATATTATACGGCTCGCTCGAAAAGATATTCATCGAAAACCGCATTTACCGCGACATCGAGGAATGCGAAACTTTCGAAGCCGTGATCCGCACGATCGACAAAGGTCTTGAACCTTATAAACCGCAGTTCTACCGCGAAATTACCGACGACGATATTGTAGAACTGACGGAAATCCGCATTAAACGGATCTCGAAATACGACGGCTTCAAGGCCGACGAACTGATGCGCAAATGGCAGGAAGACCTCGCCGAAACCGAGGATAACCTGGCGCACATCACGCGTTTCGCCATCGAGTATTTCAGGGAGTTGTTGAAAAAATACGGTAAAGGGAGAGGCAGAAGAACGGAAATCCGTGCATTCAACCAGATCTCGGCGAATATCGTTGCAGCCAACAATCAGAAACTGTACGTCAACCGGGCGGAAGGTTTCGTCGGGTACGGCTTGAAAAAGGACGAATATGTGATGGATTGTTCCGACATCGACGACGTGATCGTCTTCCGAGGTGATGGCCGGTGTGTAGTAACCAAATTGCAGGACAAGGTATTCGTCGGCAAAGACATTATCCACTGCGCTGTTTTCCTTAAAAATGATGAAAGGAAGGTCTATAACCTCGTGTATGTCGATGGAAAAACCGGTGTTTCTTACGCGAAACGCTTTCAGGTAACAGCCGTCACCCGCGACCGCGAGTACGACCTCACCCAGGGAACGCCGAAATCGAAGATCACCTATTTCACGGCGAACGATAATGGCGAGGCCGAGATTATTACGGTAAACCTCCAAGCGCAAAGCAAGGCGAAGGTCAAGCAGTTTGACTACAATTTCGCCGAACTATTGATCAAAAACCGGAGCGCAATGGGTAATATCCTGACCAAATACCCCGTCCGGAAACTGACCCTGAAATCGGCCGGCCGCTCGACATTGGGCGGCGTGGATATGTGGTTCGATCCGATCATCGGCCGCCTGAACCGCGACGAGCGCGGCGAATACCTCGGCAACTTCGGCCCTACCGACAATATTGTGGTTATTTACAAAGATGGAAGCTACGAGCTCACCAACTTCGACCTGACCAATCATTACGAGCCGCACGAGGTATTGCTGGTCAAGAAATTCGATACCAAGCTTCCTATTACCGCCATTTATTTTGATGGAGGCCAAAAGCAGCATTTTATCAAAAGGTTCAACATCGAGACCTCTTCGCTCGAAAAGAAATTCCTTTTCATCAGCGACGCCAAAAACAGCAAGCTGATCCTCGCCAGCACGGATATTCGTCCGAAACTGGAAATCGTTTATCCTAAAACAGCCCAAAAAGAGCAGACGGCCGAGGAATACCTCGTGGAAGAAATGGTGGATATCCGCGGCTGGCGGGCGCAGGGTAACCGCATCCCGAACGACAAGTTCAAGGATATCCGCTGGCTCGAACCGCTCGCGGTGCCCGTGGAAGAGACCGCCGAACTACCGGCAGACGACACGGTAACGGATGAAGCCACCGACGACGAAACTCCCGATGAAACGGCGACCGGCGATCCGGCGGCCGGCGCCCCGGCGAATGCTTTGACAAAAAATACTGTTAATGCGGAAGACGACGACGAAACTACCAACACTGCCGAAGAAGGGGACAGCGACGAACCAAAAAGCGAATCCAAATCTAAAAAAGAGGGCAAAAAAGGCTCGGATCCCAAAAGCCAGCTCGGACTATTCGAATAAGACCGGCAACAAAAATACCCGCCGGTTGCGTATATCAGATCTGAATGCTGCTATACGCAACCGGCAGAATTTCCAGGAATTCAAAAGGCAACGCGTGCACAGGTGAAAAAATTGATCAAAATCATATTAGCCTTATTATTTGCCTGCATGGTGTTTATCTTGCTCTGTAATTTCTGGGTAGTGTATTGTACGCGAAAATACTCCTACTTTTCCATCGAAAGCCTCCCGCCGAACGACGTTGCACTGGTGTTGGGTACCAGCAAGAAGTCCGAAAAAGGAGGCGAAAACCTTTTTTTTAAATACCGGATGGAGGCTACCGCCCGGCTTTTTAAAGAGGGAAAGATCAAATACATCATTCTGAGCGGGAATAACGACTCGCAATATTACAATGAGCCGCTGGACATGCAGCGCGCGCTCCTCAATCTGGGCATTCCCGAAAATGTAATGACGCTCGATTATGCCGGTTTCCGCACATTCGACTCGATCGTGCGCTGCAAAGAGGTCTTCAATCAGGATAATTTCACGGTCATTTCGCAGAACTTCCACAATGCCAGAGCACTATACATTGCTCATAGTGAGGGAATTAATGCAATTTCATTCGCCGCACAGGATGTTCCGGACGGCTATTCGTTCCGCACGCTCGTGCGCGAGTACCTGGCGCGCCCGAAGGCTGTGCTCGATGTTCACATCCTGCGCCCGGCAGCGGACGTGACTTCCAATATTCAAATCGGTAAAAATGAGCATGACGAATGAGACTGAGACGGAACATCGCCGCCCTGCTCCTGCTCGTAAGCCTCTTTTGCACAAAGGGCTTTTCTCAAACCAGTTTTACCATTAAAGGCCGCATTACCGACGCCTCAACGGGTGATCCCATTCCTTTCGCCAACATCGGCATCCGTGGACAACTAGGAGGGACTACCACCAATTTTGACGGTATTTACGAGCTCAAATTCACCCCGCCGGCCGATTCCGTGACCGTCACGTACGTCGGGTACACGAGCCGGAGCAAAGTCATTGTGCCAAATGTCGGTGAGCAGGTGATCGATGTCCAGCTTTCGCCCGGCACCACGCAGCTGCGCGAGGTCAAAATCCTGGCGGGTGAAAACCCTGCCTATGCGGTCATGCGCAAGATCGTGGCGCGCAAGAAAGCCAATAATGCCGACGAGTTGTCGGCCTATGAGTATCAGGCCTACAACAAGATACAGATCGATATTGATAACCTTTCGAGTGGGTTCCGGGAACGAAAGTCGGTAAAGAAAATGAACCGCGTACTTGAAAAGTTCGACGAGGTGAAGGGTGAAAACGGCGAGACGATCATCCCGATTTTTATTTCCGAGTCGGTTTCCGATGTCTTTTACCGCCGTGATCCGCAGAAGAAAAAGGAGGTTATTAATAAAACAAAAGTCTCGGGCGTGGGGCTTACGGACGGCAGCGTAGTATCCCAGCTGATCGGCTCCACATTCCAGCAATATAATTTTTATAACAACTGGCTGAATATCCTGCAAAAGGACTTCGTTTCGCCCATTTCTGACAACTGGAAGCTTTATTACGAGTATTTCCTGGCCGACAGCGCCGACAATGGCGCGGGCTATGATTACCACATCGAATTTGAACCGAGACAGAAGCAGGACCTCGCATTTACCGGCTCGCTGTGGGTCGACGGGCAGACATTCGCATTGACGCAGATCGACGTCAGCGTAGACAAGCAGGCCAACCTCAACTACATCGACCGCATTAAAATCCAGCAATCGTACGAATTATCGGACGATGAAAAGAACTGGCTGCCACACAAAACCCGCGTGCTGATCGACGTCGCCGAGCCAACACCGCAAGCCGCCGGGATGCTGCTGAAATTCTATTCCGCTCAATCCAAATACAAAATCAATGCGCCACGTGAGAACCGTTTTTACGACACGGCCATTGAACTGGCTGAAAATTACCGCGATCACGATTCGACTTTCTGGGCCAAAAGCCGCCCGGAAGATCTCAGCCCGACCGAAAAGCTGACTTTCGAGCTGATCGATTCGCTGAAAGCCCTGCCGGTGGTGAAAACCTACACCGAGCTGCTCAACATTTTTGTCAACGGCTACAAGAGGATTGACAAATGGAACATCGATGTAGGCCCTTATTTGTTTCTGTATGCCAACAATAAGGTAGAGGGCCATCGCTTCCGCCTCGGCTTCCGGACCGATCCGGGTTTTAGCAAGAAATGGATTTTCAGCGGTTATGGCGCTTATGGCACCCGTGACCACGATTTCAAATACGGCGGCGGGCTCGATTACATTATCAGCAGAAAGCCGTGGACAATGGCGGGCATTTCGTATTCGAAAGACCTTGAAAGGCTGGGCCTATCCCCCGACGCAATCGGTCCGAGCACGATTTTCGGGGCATTATCCCGGTTCGGGGCATTCAGGCGGCCTTACTGGCAGCAGGATATTTCGGCCTATTTCAAAAGGGAAGTCGTGAAAGGCCTTACCGGCAGCGTGCAGCTCCGTCACCGCACTTTCGATCCGCTTTTTGCATTCACCTACCGTACCGATCCCGCCGCAGGTGATGCTTCGCCCGTGAAAAGTGCATTTGACATTACCGAAGTCAATTTTGAAGCCAGGCTGGCCCAAAAGGAGACGTTTCTTTTGAACGACAATGAGCGCATCAGCATGGGTACCGGCAATTCGCCTGCATTTACGCTGCGCTACACGCATGGTTTCAGGCATTTGCTGGGAGGGGATTTTAATTACAATAAATTCTCCTTCAATATCCGGCAGAGCTTTCGCGCGGGGGTGATCGGGCGTACCTATTATAACATCACGTTCGGCTATATTCCGTCCACACTACCCTACCCGCTGCTCTACACGCCGCTTGGGAACGAATCATTCTTTTATGTGGAAAATGCCTATAACCTGATGCGCTATTTCGAGTTTGTCAGCGACCGGTACTTTGCCTTGCGCATGGAGCACAATTTTGAAGGATTTATCTTAAACCGGATACCAGCGATCAAAAAACTGAAACTAAGAATGCTGGCTACGGGCAGGCTGTTCTACGGAAGTATCAGCCATTCCAATGAGACGCTTACCACCACCACCGACGAATCGGGCAAGCAGATACTGGCATTCAACCAGTTAAATTCAAAACCTTACATCGAACTCGGCTACGGGATCGATAACATCTTCCGCACCGGCCGCGTCGATTTCATTCATCGGCTTACCTACCTCGATAACCCGAATGTGACGCCGTTTGCCGTGAAGATTTCTTTCTGGTTTAAATTATAATGCAGCTTAAATGCTTTTGAGATCTTTGGAAGCGTAAGTCAAATGCACTTCCTGGCCGATTTCGAGATCGGGTTTGTTCCGGTAAAAGGATAACTGCTCCTTACCTTTTGTACAACGGATTTCCCAATGGTTGCCGTGAAAGCGCATCGCTTCCACCCTGCCTGCCCAACGGCTTTTGTCCGGGTTGCGCGTGGGTTTGATCTTTTCCGGACGAATGTAAAACTGCTTTTTGTGCTTATCGCCGGCGAGCCAGTTGATATCACCGGTAAGCTCGGCAACATAGGCATTTGCGGGGTTGTTGTACACTTCCTGCGGCGTCCCGATCTGGATAATGCGGCCGTCGCGCAGCACCGCAATCCTATCCGACCACGCGAGCGCTTCCGCAGCTTCGTGCGTGACGAATATGCAGCTCATTTTTTGTTGCCTGCGCAGGCGCTCGATCGCGTCCGCGAGTACGCGGCGGTTATGGTTGTCCAAATGCGCAAATGGCTCGTCGAGCAGCAGCACATCGGGCATTTCGGCGATAGCCTTCGCAATGGCCGTACGTTGTTTCTCGCCGCCGGAAAGCAATTTGGCCTTGCGGTCTTTGACGTTTTTCAATGCGGTCGTTTCCAGTAGCTCCGCTACCTTTTCGAGGCGGTAATCGGGCTCGTAGAAGCGCAGGGAATAGGCGATATTCTCTTCGACCGTCTGGTTGGGGAACAATTCGAACTCCTGGTGAATGAGCCGGATCGCCTCGTGCCCGGGCATCAGCTCGCTCGCGACCGGTTTCAGCAATTGCCCTTTAAAAAAAACATCACCTTGCTCCGCATCCAGGAAGCGTCCCAGAATGCGTAGCAAGGTGCTTTTCCCCGACCCGCTTTCGCCCAGGATACCCAGCCACTCGCCCGGCGCGAGGTCGATATCAACACCGGAAAGGACTGTGTCGTTACCAAATGCTTTGGTAATCTGCTGCGCACGCAGGGTCGGTCGGGACTGTTTCATGCTCAGGCCCAGGTAATTTTATCTTCGATCTTGCCGTTGCGACGCATAGGGACCGCCGATCCGTCGTGATAACCGAGGTAATAAAGGCCGAGGCATTTCTGGTCTTCGGGAAGTTCAAGGTACTCGCCGAGCTCTTTCAGTACCGCGGGGCTGCTCCAATACGAGCCGATGCCGTACGCGGTGGCCGTCAGCCACATATTCTGTACCGCACAAGCCACTGCCGCCGTTTCCTCCCATTCAGGCAGGTCGTTCGGGTGAAGTTCCACGTTGATCGCGATTACGCAGGCCGATTTCAGGATTTTTTCGCCGGCAGCCTCGTAGCGCGCCTGCGAGAATGATTCCGCAGGGGTATTGTTGCGGTAACGCTCCATGAAGAAGCTGGCCAGATGCTGTAATTTCTCCTCGCCCCTGAACACGATGAACCGCCATGGCTCGGTACGCTTGTGGGTAGGCGCGTAATGCGCGTTTTCGAGGATGTTGTCGAGTACTTCCTGTGGGATCTCTTTCTGGATGTAATTCGGTGGAAAAATGGCCCGGCGGGTGCGGATGATATGGTTTATAGTTTCTACTGTCTGTTCCATTACAATTTGTTTTACTACTTAAAATTTGGTCAAAGGGCAAAACTAACGATTATACCCAAAATTTACCCCGAACTCGTGCTACTTTGCCGCTAAACCATTATTTTCAGCCTCCTTCTTGACAAAACCCGTAATTTGGCCGGTCAAAAATCAACACCAATCAAAACCTGAAATCGCATGCTTGTTACTACTACCCCGAATATCGAAGGTAAAAGAATCACTAAGTATATCGGACTGGTGAATGGTGAAGCCATTATCGGGGCCAACTTCGTCAAGGATTTCCTCGCAGGCATACGCGACGTCGTGGGCGGGCGCTCGGGCTCGTACGAGCAGGGGCTGCGCGAGGCCAAAAGCATTGCTATCCGCGAGATGATGGAGCAGGCACAGCGCCTCGGCGCCAATGCGGTAATCGGCGTGGATATCGACCTCGAAACGATCGGAAACGGCAGCTCGATGCTCATGGTGAGCGCCAACGGCACTGCGGTGTGCTACGAATAGCACCCGGTGCATCGTGTCGGGTACCATAGCAACACCCGACACGCGCGGTATTTAAAATACGCCTCGGGCGATCTGCGACACGTTATCGGACTTGCCCATTGTGTAAAAATGGAGCACAGGTACACCATAAGCCAGCAGCTCCTTGCATTGCTGAATGCCCCATTCAATGCCTACCTGACGCACTTCCTTGTCGGTAGCGCATTTTTCTACTTCTTTGACCAGCTCCTGCGGGAATTCCAGGTGGAATATGTCCGCCAGCACTGTCAGTTGTTTTTTGGTTGATAAGGGTTTCAAACCAGGGATAATAGGCACGGTAATGCCTTCCGCGCGGCAGCGCTCCACAAAGCTGAAATACTTCTGGTTATCAAAAAACATCTGCGTCACGATATAATTGGCGCCCAGCTCGATCTTCTTTTTCAAAGCCGCATAATCCGAATCGAACGAGGCTGCGTCGAAATGTTTTTCAGGATAACCTGCCACACCGATGCAAAAGTCGGTCGGCGACATTTGGGTTTCCGCATTGAGCAGGATGCCCTTATTCATATTATCCACCTGCGTGACCAGCTCCGACGCGTAGGTATGCCCACCCGGTTTCGGCCTGAAAACGCCTGCCGATTTTTCCGGGTCGCCGCGCAGCACGAGCACATTATCGATGCCCAGGTAATGCAGGTCGATAAGCACGTCTTCGGTTTCGTCTTTGGTAAATCCCCCGCAGATCACGTGCGGAACCGCGTCCACTTTAAACCGCTCCATGATACGGGCGCATATGCCCACGGTACCCGGGCGCTTGCGGATCGGGATGCGTTCGATGGTACCATCCGGGCCGACCCTGTCGATCAGCTCTTCGCGGTGATACGTCACATCTACAAAAGGGGGATTGAATTCCATCAAAGGTTCAATGGAGTTTAGCAGCTCATTGATATTCTGCCCTTTCAGCGGGGGAATGATCTCGATCGAGAACAAAGCTTTCCCTTCTGCCCGGCTGATGTACTCGGTAACTTTGGTCATTACAAATGCGGTGGTGTGTTGTAAACGAGTACAAAGAAAGCAAAAAAATGGCCTACCGCATTACAGTAGGCCATTCCACGTAAACCCTCCTCTATCAGTGTTCGTCAAAAATGTTAATTGGGTTGCTGACAGGGCGTCAGTCCCAAAGCAACAATTTGCTTGACTGAATACTAATAACTAAAATTCTGTGCCAAATTAGGAAAGAAAGCGTTTACGAGCAATTTATATCAAACTTTTTTTATCGAAATGTAGATTAGTTACTACAATTTTCGCCTTGAATGCTGTTTTGAGCACGCATTAACACATTTTGCGGTTACATGCGGTGTTTATTAATTCAACACTTTTGGGAAACGATTCCCCAAAAGGTCGCACTTTTTGTAGTTTCTACGAATTTAGCCTGGTCATCTCGATATGTTCGATGTCATCTTCGCGGTAAACCTCCCCCGACTGCCTGAAACCGAACGACTCATAGAACCTTTTGAGATACAGCTGCGCGCCGATGCGTATCGGCACTTTACCGTACAATTCTTCCAGCTTTTGAATAGAAACATTGAGCAGTTCGATACCGTAACCCGTACCCCGGCCTCCTGGCGAAACAACGATCCGGCCGATCGCCGGATATTCGTACGACAAACCCGGCGGCACGATGCGGGCGAAAGCCATGAGCTCGTCGCCAAGGTAACCTGAAAGATGATGGCTTCGCTGGTCCTTGTTATCTGCATCGAGATAACAGCAGCGCTGTTCGAGTACGAAAACCTCACTGCGTAACCGTAGTATGGCATAGAGCTCGGTTGTAGTCAGTTCGTCGAATGTTTGGAAGCGCCAGTCGAGTTGATAATCCATGAAAATAGATGGCAAAAGAATTTATTTTATCTGATATTGACCGTTTTTATAAATTTGCGGCACAATTGACAATACCAAGGTACCAACATTAAAATAACTAATAATACATTATAAGTATGGGAAGGGCTTTTGAATACAGAAAGGCACGGATGTTCAAGCGGTGGGACAAGATGGCCAAAACGTTCACCAGGATTGGTAAGGAGATCGTTCTTGCCGTGAAAAACGGTACAGCCGATCCGGCCACCAACTCCAAACTCCGGGTACTCCTGCAAAACGCCAAAGCGGTGAATATGCCCAAAGAGACTGTCGAAAGGGCTATCAAACGGGCAAGTTCGAAAGATCAGGAGGATTATAAGGAAATGGTATACGAAGGCTACGGCCCGCATGGTATCGCCATTCTCGTGGAAAGTACTACGGATAACCCTACCCGTACCGTGGCGAACGTGAGAAGCTACTTCAACAAGCTCGGAGGAAGCCTGGGTACAATGGGCATGCTCGACTTTATCTTCGACCGCAAATGCATTTTCAAAATCAAGAACACCGGTAAGGATATCGAAGAGCTGGAATTTGAACTGATCGACGTAGGCGGCGAAGAGGTATTCCTCGACGAAGAGACCAACCTGATCAACATTTACGGCGAGTTCTCTGCCTTTGGTGCATTACAGCATTATTTCGAAGAAAATGGCTACGAGATCGTCGAAGCGGATTTCGAACGCATTCCGAACGATACCAAGACATTGAGCGACGAACAGGTTGCAGAAGTAGAGAAACTGATCGAGAAGATCGAGGAAGACGACGACGTGGTACGCGTGTTCCACAACATGGCTTAATGCAGCGCCACAATCCGGTGTTGTTTTTTCATAAACTCAAAAAAAGTCCCGGGCTCTTTTCCTAACAGCGAAGCACCCACGGGCGACGAAGATGAGACTGCTATGACGGTCTCATTTTCTATTTTAACAGCTCCCAAACTCACGGCGATGAAGAACCAGCCCGCCGTGGTTTCCAGCAGCGAACCTACGGCACTGCGCGTTGGCGCGTCGCCTTCACCGATTTTTTCGAGGATGAGCCGTTCCTGGCGCGCCTGCTCATACTGACGGGCGTGCATATTGCGGTCGAGCTGGCCCATCGATCGCGACGTTTCATATTTATCGCCCATCGAACTTTTCCCCTGATCGTTTGCTGATTCCTGCGCCGCCTCCATAGCGGCCCACGCCACCTGCATGCGCTCGTCGAGGAGTGCCTTCACGTGTGCGATCACCGTTGCCTTATCCATTGTCAAAAGTATTTGCAGCCTGCCGGCAGTATTGCCTAAGACTGCAAATTAACACTGATTTATTCGAAAATTCCCTTCGGATTTTCTCATTGACCGCTTCCTTATTATCTTTGCCAAACTTTCTTGAATACAAACAATGACACAACTTTCGGTCCGGCACTTACTTGGAATCAAAAACCTGAACGAGAACGACATTCAAACTATCTTAGATACAGCGACTCAGTTCAAAGAAGTCATTAACCGGCCCATCAAGAAAGTCCCTTCCCTTCGCGACATTACCATTGCCAACGTATTTTTTGAAAACTCCACCCGCACGAGGCTGTCTTTTGAGCTGGCGGAAAAAAGGCTTTCTGCCGATGTGGTGAATTTTTCGGCGTCCGGCAGTTCCGTTAAAAAAGGAGAAACATTACTCGACACGGTCAATAATATCCTCGCCATGAAAGTGGATATGATCGTGATGCGCCATAGCAGCCCAGGCGCGCCGCATTACCTGTCCACGCGCATCCCCGCAAACGTCGTGAATGCAGGCGACGGCACGCATGAGCACCCTACGCAGGCGCTGCTGGATGCGTTTTCGATGCGCGAAAAGCTGGGTGATCTGGCAGGCAGGAAAATTGCGATCATCGGCGACATTACCCACTCCCGCGTGGCATTGTCCAACATATTCTGTCTGCAAAAACTCGGCGCGGAGGTAATGGTATGCGGACCGTCCACCCTGATCCCCAAACACTTGGGAGAACTTGGCGTCAAAATCGGGCATAATGTAAAAGAAGCCTTGCAATGGTGCGACGTAGCCAACGTACTGCGTATACAGTTGGAGCGGCAGCAGATCAAATATTTCCCGTCGTTGCGTGAGTACTCGCTATATTATGGCATTAACAAGGCGATGCTCGATGAGCTGGACAAAGAAATCGTGCTCATGCACCCGGGCCCGATCAACCGCGGCGTGGAGCTTTCGTCCGATGCGGCAGATTCACAACATTCAATCATCCTGAACCAGGTAGAAAACGGGGTGGCCGTGCGCATGGCGGTACTCTATCTGCTGGCCCAGCAATAACCTGCTGATCAGCATCTTACTTCTTTTCGCTTTCTTCCGAGAAGTCCCTTATCCCACACTTTCTGAATGTAGTCGGGCGCGAAAGGTACTTTGCATTCGGTATTTCCCATATTGACCTTAACCTTCCCGATCCTTTTGCCCACTTCCATGGCCTTCTCTGCAAGCGGAGGATAATAGGCCCCGACCGCGATCACAAAGCCATTCATCACATAACGTACCTGATTTTGTGCCGAATGGACTTCGCGCTCTACGCGATCGAGTAGCTGATCGATCTCCTCTTTGTCGAGCTGATCATCCGGCGTCAATGCCAGAATGCCGCCCCAGGTCGCCCAGCCTGCATCGGCCGTCAGTTCATCCTCGGATTCGATCCATTTCCGGGCCATTTCAAATTTATATGGGCTTTCGGCGGCATTCCAGGCCACGGTATACTCGCTGATCATATGCCACGACGCCCCTTTAAGCCATTCATCGAGCACCTCCGGCGTCATCAATGCGGGTTTCGACATCAGCCCAGCCAGGTACATGGCATCCGAATTGCCCGTTTTAAACAATTCGAGCGCCAGTTTGTGGTCGTTTTTATGCCTTTTCAGGATCGGTTTCATATCGCCGATCCGCACGCCGTAAATGGGTTCCACCGCACCGTGGTTCTTCATCGTTTTGAGTGTTTGCTCGGTGCCCAGCATTGCCAGCTCATTCATTATTTCCTTTACCTGATCCATTTCCGCGCGATTTGTTTTTCATGGAAAATATAATGTTTTTAAAGAAAAATTTACTTTTCATCCCCATCTAAAAATACATTCATCATGAGCTACAATGAAGGCATGCTGCGCGATGGTGCGCTCGAAAACCGGACGATCATCGTCACCGGGGGCGGTACGGGGCTCGGAAAATCGATGGCTGCCTATTTTCTCCGTCTGGGCGCGAACGTGGTCATTTGCAGCCGGAAAGCCGATGTTCTCGAAAAAACGACGGCAGAACTTCGGGAGACGACAGGCGGCAAAATTAGCTATGTGGAATGCGACGTGAGGAAAACCGAGCAAATCGAAAACGTGATCGCCAAAGCCGTTGAAGCATTCGGGCGGGTCGATGGACTCGTGAATAACTCCGCAGGGAATTTCATCAGCCCTACCGAGCGACTTTCGTATAAAGCCGTCGATACGGTCGTCGACATTGTGCTGCGCGGCACCTATTATTTCACACTCGCTTTGGGCAAATACTGGATTGAAAACCATATCAAAGGCTCTGTACTCAACATCGTGACCACCTACGCCACCACCGGCTCGGGCTGGGTAGTACCGTCGGCCATGGCCAAATCGGGCGTGCTGACCATGACGAAGTCGCTCGCATTTGAATGGGCACGGCATGGTATCCGCCTCAATGCGATCGCCCCCGGCCCGTTTCCGACGAAAGGCGCCTGGGACCGCCTGTTTCCGGAAGAACTTGCTACGAAATTTGCATTCGAAAACCGCATTCCGCTCGCGCGCACGGGCGACCACCAGGAACTGGCCAATCTGGCCGCTTATCTGATCTCCGACTTCTCGGCCTACATGACGGGCGAAATAATCACACTCGACGGCGGCGAAGTACTGGCAGGCGGGCAATTCAATTTCCTGAAAGAAGTAACTGATAGTCAATGGGATGCTATCGAGGAACAGATCAAATCGGCCACCCGTGGCGGCAAGAGTCCGGAATAAAAATTTTATTACCGTTTTATTGGGTAATTTTGCCCGTTCATTCGTTATTTGACAAACGATGAATACACGTACATGAGAACAAATCTTCGCTTTTGTATTTATATAATGTCTATTTTGGTGATGGCCGGGTGCGCATCATCGAATAAGCCTATGAAGCAGATCCCGGAGGCCCAGGTCCGGCCTACGGAGGTGCAGCAGGCATCGGCCCCGGTCAATGAGGAGCTGTCGCTGGTGGCTATTCAAAGCAAATATTTGTTGAAAGACACTACTCAGACATCTGTATTCCTGTATGTGGATGCCTTCAAGGGCAAAAATGCGATCAGTGTAGCTGATTTCGTAAAGCTCTATAATCTCAACTACGTCATCTATTCCGATTACGGAACACGCGAGCGCCTCGGCTACGGCAATGTGAAGCTCGACTCGACTAACGTTTCCCGCCTCGGCGACAAGATCGTCATTTCGTATGACTTGAAAAGCCCCAACCGTGACTATGGCGTATTGCTCAGCGAGATCAGCCAGACCGGCACCCTGAAAAAAGTATTGAACGACCTCACGATCCGTTTCAAAAAACTGGCTGTGAACCAGATGTACGGTGTATACGCCGGCACCTCTACCCAGCCGTTACAAAGGCACTACATAAGCTCAACCGAGCAGTTTACGATCAAAAAAGCAGGCGAGAATACCGATCAACTGCATGTTTACTATTACAACCACGACTTCGAACCGGCGGGATCGCCGATGAACATCGCGCCAAAAACTGGTAGCAAGTCGCTCGAAGTGGATAGCACCTTTATGATCAGTGCCAACCAGCCATTGCAGTTCACGAAGGAAGGTCTTTACAACGTTTTCGCAGATACTACCCAATCCGAAGGGCTCGGGATTCTCGTCGTTAACGAACGTTTTCCGAAGGTTACCCGTCCGCAGTTACTGCTCGGGCCGTTGCTTTACATGAGTACTAACAACGAGATCAACGAGATCAAGAAGGCTGAGGATTATAAAAAAGCATTGGATAAATACTGGCTGACACTCATGAACGGTAATGCGCCGCTTGCCCAGCAATCAATTCGCTCGTTCTACGGAAGGGTCGAAGAGGCCAACCAGCTTTTCACGACCTATAAAGAGGGCTGGAAAACCGATAAAGGAATGATTTACATCGTATTGGGCCCGCCTGACAAAGTACAGCGCAGCAAGGACCGCGAAGTATGGACCTACGATCACAGAGGCAACGCCCAAAACGTCAATTTTACATTTAATAGAAGAAACAATCAATTTGTGGATGATCATTATGAACTGGTTCGCTATGCCGAATACCAGCCGATTTGGTATCCAGTAGTAGAAGCATGGAGAAACGGAAGTATACGGTAAGAAAACCAGCCCCCAGACAGTCCCAGGCCGACATGGTTTTTGGTACGCAGTCGGTACTCGAAACCCTTCGTTCGGGCAAAGAAATCGAAAGGTTATTTATTCAGCGCGAGTTTGGTCTCGCGGAAATTGAAAAGCTCGCCAAAGAATTAGGCG
Organism: Dyadobacter sp. SG02; assembly: GCF_900109045.1. Taxonomy (GTDB): domain Bacteria; phylum Bacteroidota; class Bacteroidia; order Cytophagales; family Spirosomataceae; genus Dyadobacter. Next base: position 74,804 of record NZ_FNYL01000006.1, on the reverse strand, counting down.
TTCCCTATCAGCGTGTTCCGGTTGAAAAACTGAACCGGGTAACCCGCAAAAACCACCAGGGTGTCATCGCATTTGTATCGCCGATCCAGTACATGCCTCTGCACAATGTGCTTACGCAGGTGTACGAAGAAGGCAAAACCCCGCTCCTGCTGCTGCTCGACCGCGTTACCGACGTCCGTAACTTCGGAGCCATCGCGCGTACGGCCGAATGCGCAGGCGTGCAGGCGATCATCGTCCCTACCAAAGGCGGCGCGCAAATCAATGCCGACGCGATGAAAACCTCATCCGGCGCATTGAATTTTCTGCCCATATGCCGCGAACCAAACCTTTGGGAAACACTTATGTACCTCAGAAATAGCGGTTTGCAAATAATAGCTTGTACAGAAAAAACAGATAAATCGCTCTACGACATCGACTTCACCATTCCCACAGTCATCATCATGGGTTCTGAGGAAGACGGTATTTCCAAAGAGTTCATCGACCTGGCAGATAGCGGAGCGAGAATCCCGCTCGCCGGGCAAGTGGAATCGCTGAATGTTTCCGTAGCGAGTTCTATTGTGTTGTATGAGGCTGTGCGGCAGCGGATAAAAATCTGATAAAGATTTTGTTTTCACCCCAAACATAACTATATTTGTTTAACACCTGAACCGGCATTGGATTGCAACTCCTCTAAGCACGTCGGGTGTTTTTTTATTCTAGCTGATCCCAGTGCAATGTTTCAGTAATAGAATATAGAAAATGTTGCTTTTGGACAGTCATCTGAATATTGAAATAGGCGGTTTTCCCGCCTATTTCTGTTTTAAAATAATGATATCCAAGAACGTGAGGCTTGGGATGTGTTTGAAAAGTAGTAAAGCCAAGATAAGTGGCGCATGCCAATGCCTCTTCCAGGCCGCTGATCAGCAAATTGATTTTATCCGCATATGGGTTAAAAGGTTGATTAATGCATTCCTTCATGCCGGCCATGTTAAACCTGATTTCCGCATCAAGCTCCTTCCGGTAAATGCCGACACCTTGTACTACCAAATCCAACCTTGTACGTTCCTTAGCTAGTCGCCGGAGAGTTTTCAAATCCATCTGTAAGTCCAATTGTTGATGAAACTATACAGAGGAACTATTGAGTAAATGCAGTTAATGCAGCGATCTAAGTTACAAACTTAATCCAACAAGCTCACTCCTGCCGGAAGCTCTTCATAATCCAGCCTCCACCTATCACATCATCGCCTTCATAAAACACCGCGGCCTGTCCCGGTGCGATGCCGTTGACACCGTCGTGGAAGCGGGCTACGATCTGATCGGGGCCGGTTTGTTCGATGATCGCCGGGGTGCCGTCGTGTTTGTAGCGAACTTTGGTGACGGTTTCGAGCGGTTTTTCGATCGATGCGTATTTTTGAAGGTTCAATTTACTCACATTCATGCCGTCGCGGAAAAGATCGGGCATGTCGCCGAGTACAACTTCATTGGTATCTTTCCTGATTTCAGTCACGAAAACGGGGCGACCTAATGCAATGCCAAGGCCTTTGCGTTGGCCCACCGTGTAGAACGGGTAGCCTTCATGCTTTCCTACCACGGTACCATCGGCGTACACAAAGTTTCCGCCTGCTACTTCCGCTTCCAGCCCCGGAATGCGCCTTTTCAGGAAGCCGCGGTAGTCGTTATCGGGCACGAAGCAGATTTCGTAGCTTTCCGATTTGTTTACCAAATCAATAAAGCCCCTCTCACGGGCCATTTCGCGGATTTCGGATTTATGCAAATAGCCTAATGGCAGCTTGGTACGGGCCAGGCTTTCCTGCGACACGCCCCAAAGCACGTAACTTTGGTCCTTCCAGGCATCGATACCTTTGGATACATAATGGCGGCCGTTGTTGAATTGCATGTTGGCATAATGCCCCGTGGCGATAAACTCACAATCGAGCCTGTCGGCACGGCGGAGCAATGCGTCCCATTTGATGTGCGTATTACAAAGCACACACGGGTTGGGTGTGCGGCCTTCGAGGTATTCACCCGTGAAATGGTCGATCACGTAATCGCCGAATTCCGCGCGGATGTCGAGAATATAATGTGGAAAACCGAGCTCCACCGCGATATTGCGGGCGTCGTTGATAGAATCCAGCGAACAACAGCCGGTCTCTTTTTTGGTACCGCCGCTGCTGGCGTAATCCCAGGTTTTCATGGTCATTCCAATGACCTCATAACCTTGTTCGTGGAGAAGGACAGCCGCGAGAGAGCTGTCGATGCCGCCGCTCATAGCGACAAGAATGCGTCCGTGTTTACTCATTGTAATCTGCCGAAGGTTGAATGCCTTCCGATTTTGGTTAGAATTGAAAAAGAACCAACGCCACTGAACGAGCGTCGGTTCCGTATTGCGGGTGCAAATTTACGATTAATATCTCAGCATTACCTTATGATCAGTCGTTATTGACTACAACTTTAATCACATCCCGTCCTACTTCGAGGAAGTAGAGGTCGTTGGGCAGCTTACTCACGTCAACAGTCGTATTGGGCAATATCTTTGATTCCATGAGCGAAACGCCCTGTTTATTCATGAGCCGGTACGATTTCTGCCCCACGCCATTCCCTATAACCAGCTGTCCGCGGACCGGGTTCGGATACACGTAAGCGGGCTCATCGATCGACGGCTTTCCGCCTACCGATATGATGCGCGAATAATTGAAGGCACCGTCCCAGTCGATTTGCTTCAACCGATAGTAGGCTTTGTCGATTTTCTGAAAATCTGTAAAAGAATAGCCCGTACTTCGCTTCGAATCGGTATTCCCCGCGACAAAGCCTATTTCAGTAAAATGCATGAGATTATCGATCCGTTCCACTGCGAATCCTTTGTTGTTAGCCTCCCACGTGGTATTCCAGACAAGCTTGTTCCCCTCGGGCGTGGCCATGCCGCTGAAACTCGCCAGGTAAACCGGTAATGCAGTCTGACATTCGGTCGTAGCCAAAATAGCCGCTCTTGAATTACAGCCAACCTGGTTGTCCGAGAAAGCAGCCGGGTTCGTCGGGTCGTCGAGGTAAATGCATATACTTTTCACATTACAATTATTGAGAAAGGGAGAATTGCTAATGGAAAGGTCCGAAAACGTGGTGGCATCGACATTATCGATACCCGAGAGCGTCGACAAGAATTCGTTATTGTAAATATCGATCTTGCCGCCGATGCTTTTCAATGCCTGCAAGCCATTCAGGCTCGACAGGCTAGACGTGTTGGCAATCACCAGATCGCCGCCGATGGATTCCAGGCTGGTGAGGCCCGCCAGCGACAATACACCTGGATTGTGGACTTCGAACGTCCCGCCAATGCTTTCCAGTGCCCCGAGCCCGTTAAAATTACTAACTGCCGAAAATGCTTCGAATGGTCCTACGATGGTTGTCAGAGACGTAAGACCGCTGAAATTCAGGCTTGAATTGAAAAGGGAAAGTTGACCGACCGATGTCAGGTTTTCCAGCCCGGCCGTACTGGCTACCGGATTATCCGATACATATAACCACCCTTGCAGAGAGGTAATGCCGCTCAGCCCTGTAAAACTGGTCATGGAAGTATTTTCACGCAAGCTAAGCGAGCCCAGCTTAGTGAGTAGCGGCAACCCGCTGAAATTCGTGATCGCGGTATTCCATACCGTGAGTTGTCCTGAGATTTCCGTCAATGCCGATAACCCCGTCAGGGAAGTCAGGGAAGGGCAAAGGCTAAGATTGAGGCCGCCGCTGATCTTCGTAAGCGCCCCGAGGCCCGTCAGGTTCGTGAGCGGGACCTCATATATAAACATCGACCCGCCGATAGACGTCACTCCGGATAATCCGTTGAGATTCGTTATGGTAGCCCCCGTGACTGTTATATCGCCAAGCACTTGTGTGCATCCCGGAAAATTAGTCGTAAAACTGTTGATTTCCGCCTGCGTTGAAAACGTCAATCCGCCCGCCCCGCAAGTCTGCGCTTTCGCGCCTGCGGTAATGACGGCAAGACAGAATAGAAGTAGTAAGTTTTTCATGGATTGGTCAAGTTAAGGTGAAGAATATTGACCGAATGGCTGATTTTAGTTACAAATTAAAGAAAAATGCAACTATTTCATAATTAGCCACTAAACTCTACAATTTGATCAAACGCCCCCCTTTGAGCCGAATAAATCAGTCCTGACCACCCGCTAAGCGATCACCATCCGTATCACATTCTTGATATTCAATTCGATGATTTCGGTCATCGTCTCGCATTTATGGTAATGCTCATCCGAGTAATGCGCGGCAAGACTTTCGCGCAGTTGGTGAATGTTTTCCGGTGTCGATATTTTGTCTTTGATACAAACATCGCGCAGGTCACGCAGGCGGTAACGCTCGGCTTTGGCCTGGTACATGATCGACGACTGCTCTTCCTGCTGGTATTGTACCACCGTCTTGTCCGTCAGGTATTCCATAGCCAGCTGCACATAGGCCCGGTTTTCTTTAAAGAACTGAGGCATATATACTTTGAGATTGCCCTCGTAAAACTGTTGGTCGAAATCAATGGCGCGTAGGCGGAACTGGAAATCGTCGAAATCGGGGGTAATCTGCATCACGAAGTTGTAGGAACGCATATCGCCCAGCAAAGTGATCTTGCAGCGCTCGTTGAACTTCACAAACTCCTTGGCGATCCGGATTGGGTTATAATCGGGGTCGCGCATACGCGTACGTGCAAACTCGTCGCCCGGGATGCCCGCGATGTGCTCCTCGATCAGCGTCTCGCCGTCGACAATGTAGTTGACCTGATTAGGTGAAAATATCTCTTCCAGTTCCAATCCGTAAATGCGGGAAGAATCGGCTTTTTTGACGTAGAAATAATCGTAAATATCATTCAGCCGGTTCACGATTTTGACGCGGAACGGGTTGGAATTGCCGAATTTGCAGTAATCGATCCGATCGATGTACTTGTGTTCCACAATGCGCAGGTTGCCATTGGCTTTGAGCATCGCATACACCTTTTTCAGCCCCGCATGCAGTCTTTCCAGCTCGTGCGGCGGATAAAGCGGGCTCTCCCATAGCGTGTCTCTGCCGTTTTTGTCGCTCACCGGAAACGACTCGTAAAAATTCAGCAAGTCGTGGTATGCGACGGGAATGCGCGCATCGCGCTGGTAAAAACGCAGGTATTTGCGCAACTCGGGGCTCACCGGGTAAATCGGTTTTTTCCTTAATATTTTAACATCACCCATTTCCATAAAAGGAAGTTACGCATATTTGACCGATTAAAACCATCGACCTGCCACTATGAGCTTATACGGACTGGTGATCTGCGGCGGCGAAAGCACGAGAATGGGGACCGACAAAAGCCTGTTGGTTTATTACCAAAAACCTCAGTACGAACACGTTGCCGACCTGCTCGCGCCCCTGTGCGAACGGGTGATCCTTTGCTGCAATGCAGAACAATACAAAACCTTCCGAACCGGCTATCCGAAACTGGCCGACATGCCCGAATTCGTCGGTGCTGGCCCAATGAGCGGGCTGCTAACCGCATTTGAAACCTTTCCCGGAAACGACTTTCTGGTGGCGGGTTGCGATTATCCCCACCTGACAACCGACGAACTGGCCAATTTTCTGCACGATACCGATAAGGATTTGACGGCCGCCGCCTTTTATAACCAAAATGCATTCTACGAACCGTTGCTTGGATGGTATTCGTGTTCGGTGGGCAATGCATTAGGGAAAGCGTTTGCAAACGGTTCGCGCTCGTTGCAGCGTTTTCTCCAAGCCGAGAATGCCGGCAAATACCGGCCCTTATCCGAAAAAACAATGCTGAGCGTAGATACGATGGAGGATTTCCGGGCCGTAAAACAAGCGCTCGAAGCAGCTAATGACTTTTAAAATGGAGACCAGTTCGATAACCAGTCACAGAATCACGCGCATCAGCGGGCAAGTCGCCGAAGAGCTCGACGACCAACTTGCCGTGGAAGAACCGCTCGAAATACAAATTGCATTCGGCACGAAAGAGCGCAAAAGCATTTCGGTAACCATGCGAACGCCCGGAAACGACCACGAACTCGCGGCCGGGTTTCTGTTCACGGAAGGCATTATCCATTCCAAAAACCAGATCGGCGACATTGCGCACGCGGCATTCGATGAAAACCGGGTGGTAGTAACATGCGCCGCGGATTTTGAGCCGCAATTGGGCTCTTTGGAGCGTAACTTCTACACCACGTCGAGCTGCGGCGTGTGCGGCAAGGCCAGTATCGATGCAATCCGGACCCGGTCCGCTTACACGAGTTTGCAGGAAGGTTTAATCATTAAAAAAGCATTGTTATACCAACTCACAGAACAGATTACGCAGCACCAGAATACATTCGAAACTACCGGTGGACTGCATGCTTCGGCGCTTTTCGACATTTCAGGGCAGTTTTTGATGTTACGCGAGGATGTAGGCAGGCATAATGCGCTGGACAAACTCGTTGGAGCGGCTTTGCTGTCGGAAGAACTGCCACTTGACAAACATATGCTCCTCCTCAGCGGCCGGGCGAGCTTCGAACTCATTCAAAAAGCTGCTATGGCCGGCATCAGGATCGTAGCCGCGATTGGCGCACCTTCCAGCCTTGCGGTACAGCTGGCAGAAGAAAGCGGCATTACGTTGGTAGGGTTTCTGAAAAACGACAAATTCAACATTTACACCGGTCACCACCGGATCCAATAACTATGAAAATCCGCATTCAACGGAACTCCGTGCGTTTCAGGCTTTCCAAAACGGAAGTTAGTATACTTGAAAGTGAAGGATACCTCGAAGAAACGACCGATTTTGGTTCGGCGCAACTGGGTTATGCAGTGCAAAAAACAAGGGCTGCTGAAATGACGGCCCGTTTTGAACAAAATAAAGTTACATTGGAAGTCCCCGCCGAATGGCTGGAAGGCTGGGCGGCGAACAATACCGTCGGATTTGAAGGAAACATGCCGCTGGGCGACGGTACTTCGTTATTGATGTTGATTGAAAAAGATTTTAAATGCCTGGACAACGTCACAGAAGACCAGTCCGACAATTACGAGAATCCTAAAACCTGCTGAACCATGTCCGACAACCTGCTTCCTGTCCCCGGCGCCGAAAACCCGGAAAAACTGACCGGTTTGAAACAGGGCCCCATCAAAAAAGTGGCCGCAGGCATCCCCGCTGTCGTTTCCGCACTGGAAATGACCGTCGGCGAGGCCGGTTTTCAGCGTGGGATGAAAGCATTGTTTAATCTCAATAAAAAAGGTGGCTTCGACTGCCCCAGCTGTGCCTGGCCCGACCCGGACGACGAGCGCTCGGGCATTGCAGAATATTGCGAGAACGGCGCGCGCGCCGTAGCCGAAGAAGCCACCGCCAAAAAACTGACGGCGGAATTCTTTTCCCAACATTCCGTGCAGGAGCTGGGCAAACTGTCGGATTACGAGATCGGGGGGAAAGGCCGCATTGCCGAGCCGATGTTCCTCCCCGCGGGCGGCACGCACTACCAGCCCATTACCTGGAATGCCGCATTTGAAAAGATAGGGGCCGAACTGAACGGACTCGACTCGCCCCATGAAGCGGTATTCTACACGTCGGGCCGCACGAGTAATGAGGCCGCATTCCTCTACCAGCTTTTTGTGCGTGAATACGGCACGAATAACCTGCCCGATTGCAGCAATATGTGTCACGAAAGCAGCGGAACGGCGCTAGGCGAGTCGCTGGGCATCGGGAAAGGCTCCGTCACCCTGAACGACTTCTACCAGGCCGAGGTGATCATGATCCTCGGGCAAAACCCCGGTACCAACCACCCGCGCATGCTCACAGCATTGCAAAAAGCCAAAGCCAACGGCGCGACGATCATTTCCATTAACCCATTACCGGAAACCGGGCTGATGGGCTTCAACAACCCGCAGACCCTGGTGGGCGTGCTGGGCTACAAACCGGGCCTGACCGACATTTTCCTGCAAGTGAAGATCAATGGCGATATGGCATTGCTTAAAGCGATCGAGCTACTTTTGCTCGAAGCGGAAGAAAAGCAGCCCGGCATCGTTTTTGACCAGCATTTTATCAACCAGAACACACAAGGATATAGCGATTTCCTGCAAGACCTGAAAAAGTACAATGCCAAACAACTCGCCGCGCAGGCGGGCATACCGTACGAGCAGGTACAGGAGGTGGCGCGCGTGCTCGCGGGGAAAAGCAAAATCATCGCCTGCTGGGCTATGGGGCTGACGCAGCACAAGAATGCCGTAGCGACCATTAAGGAAATCGTGAATTTACTGTTGCTCAAAGGCAGTATCGGCAAACCCGGCGCGGGTACCTGTCCCGTGCGCGGGCACAGCAACGTCCAGGGCGACCGCACCATGGGTATTTTCGAACGCCCTAATGCCAGGTTCCTCGATTCGATTGAAAAGAACTTCCATTTTGCACCGCCGCGGGAACATGGTTATGACGTCGTGGAATGCATTAAAGCCATGCACGCGGGCGAGGCGAAGGTATTTTTTGCCATGGGCGGCAACTTCCTTTCTGCAACACCCGATACGCGTTTCACGGCCGAAGCATTGCAGAAATGCAAACTGACCGTCCACGTTTCCACCAAGCTGAACCGCAGCCACCTGGTGCACGGCCAGGAGGCATTGATATTGCCTTGCCTGGGCCGGAGCGACAAGGATCTGCGCAATGGTGAGAACCGCTTCGTGTCGTGCGAGAATTCGATGGGTGTGGTACAGTTATCGCGCGGCGTGCTGGAACCGGTTTCGGAACACCTTTTGAGTGAGCCGGAGATCGTTTGCCGGCTGGCGAAAGCGACGTTAGGCACCCGCAGCAAAGTGAGCTGGGACAAATACATCGCAGATTACGACCTTATCCGTACCGACATCGAGCGCACGATCCCCGGTTTCGCGGATTACAATGAGCGCGTCAGGCAGCCCGGCGGCTTCTATTTGCCCAACGCCAACCGATCAGGCTCGTTCGATACGCCCACCCGCAAGGCGCATTTCCATATTGCGGCACCGCAAATACAGGAGCTGAAGACGGGCGAACTGATGATGATGACCATCCGCAGCCACGACCAGTTCAATACCACTGTTTACGGTCTGAACGATCGCTATCGCGGCATTTACAACGAGCGCCGGGTAATTTTGATGAATATAAAAGACATGCAGGACCGCAACCTGAAAAACGGCGATCTCGTCGATTTGCATAACGACTACGACGGCGTGGCGCGCGTGGCGCACAAGTTTGTGGTGGTGGAATATCCGATTCCCGAGCAATGCACGGCCACGTATTTCCCCGAAACCAATGTGCTGGTGCCCATTACGAGTGTCGCGGAGAAGAGCAATACCCCGACTTCCAAAATGGTGATCCTGACGGTTACCCCGCACCAGGGTTTTTAGGATAACTTAATATTGGCCTAACAAAGGCGCGGCCAAGTTGCCGTAATTTCGCCGCTGCTTTGCCCGATGGGGTAAAACACGCCGGAAAATGTTTTTTTAAAGGAAGTTTAAATTGAATACAATGAAAAAAGGATTTTTAATGCTTGCAATCGGGCTGATGAGCCTGGTGTCGATGGATGGTATGTCTCAAAAGAAAAACAAGGTGATCGCGCACCGCGGTGCCTGGAAAAATACGGGTGTGACCGAAAACTCGATCGGTGCGCTGGAACACGCGATCAAACTCGGTTGCTATGGCAGCGAGTTCGATGTGCATATGTCGGCTGATTCCGTTTTATACGTGTTGCACGATCATTCCATTCAGGGAACAAATATCGAAACGACGAATTCGGCAGAGCTTTCGAAGATCAAATTGGCCGACGGCGAGGCACTTCCTACTTTGGAAGCCTATCTGAAGGCGGGTTCCAAGCAGAAGAAAACCCGTTTGATTCTGGAAATCAAAACCTCCAAAATCAGCAAGGAACGTTCGCTGGCATTGGCTACCAAATGCGTGGAGCTGGTGAAGAAAATGAAGGTAGAGAAGATCACCGACTACATCGCATTCAGCTGGGATGTTTGTTTGAAGGTAAAAGAACTCGCTCCGAAAGCGCACGTAGAATACCTGAATGGCGACAAAACGCCTGACGAAATCCAGGCGGCCGGCCTTGACGGTATCGATTACCATCTCAGCATTTTGAAGAAAAAAGAGGATTACATTCCCGCCATGCGCCAGAAAAAACTGACTACCAACGTATGGACAGTCAATGACGAAGCTGATTTGAAATACTTCCTCGAAAAAGACGTGGATTACATCACCACCAACGAGCCTGAGTTGCTGCTGAGCCTTTCGAAGTAATATTTTTGGGATAGATTAAAAGCGTTCGTATAAAAAGAGCAGAATCACCTTTAAATTGTCACGCTGAGCGGAGTCGAAGCGCGGTACGGTACCGCGCTTCGACTCCGCTCAGCGTGACAGTTTAAGCTCAGTTTATACAACCTTTTTTTAAAACATACACGCATTAACGAATGCGCGCCATCTGCAACTGCCCGTTCGTTTCCTGCCACGCCCTGATCACCTGGGTAAGCTGCTTGTACTCGATCAGGAAGCCGTCGTGGCCGTACAGCGAGTCTATCTCCTGAAATGCGGCATCCGGAATGTGGCGTGCGAGAAACTGCTGTTCCGAGAGCGGGAAAAGCAGGTCGGATTTAATGCCCAGTACCAACGTTTTCGCCTTCACGAGCCCAAGCGCATGCACGATCCCCCCGCGATTGCGCCCGACGTTATGCGAGTCCATGATCTTGGACAGCGCCCAGTAAGAGAATGCATTGAAACGTTTCACAAACTTGTCGCCCTGGTACTGCTGGTAGGAGGACGCGCGGAAATCATCGATCTGATCGGGATTGTCGCGGGCCTGTGTAAAGTTGTAAGTATCATAATTGCGGTACGACAGCAACGCGATCGACCGCGCCGCGCGCATGCCCATCGCACCTGCCTCCGGGCTGTCCCCGGAATAGGTAGGATCGGCCTCAATCGCCATCCGTTGCGATTCGTTGAATGCGATCCCCCAGGGAGAATGCAATGCATTGGAAGCGATCAGGATCAGTTCTTCGAATAAATCGGGCTTTTCTACGGCCCATTCCAGCGCCTGCTGCCCGCCCAGTGAGCCGCCGATGCAGATTTTAATCTTACTGATCGCGAGCTCCTGCCGCAGAAGGTCCAGCGTACCTACCACATCCCGCACAGTGAGAGTCGGAAAGTTGTGGTAATACGGTTGGTTGGTTCGCGGGTTAACCGAAAGCGGCCCCGTAGACCCATATGCCGAGCCAAGCACATTCACGCAAATAATGAAATGCTGCGCCGGGTTGAAATATTTGTCGTCGCCTACCAGCCCGTCCCACCAGTCGTGCGCATTGGAGCTGCCGGTGAGCGCGTGGCAGATCCAGACGATATTGGTGTCGCTGGCGTTCCTTTCTCCATAGGTAGTGTATGCGAGTTCAAATCCAGGCAATTCGCCACCCATTTCGAGCGCGTAGGGATATGGGTACTTAAATGTCTTCTGTTCCGCTTGCATAAGAGCCACAGCACGTGGTTAAATTCAACACATGGTAAAATGGACAGCCGAAATACAAATTTTCGGTTGTAGCTGCGAGACTAAAGCCAATCGGCTTACGGAAATTTCTAACTGTAAGAGCACACGAATTGATTTTATATCTCCTAATAAACTTAGGTGGGAATTAGCACCTTTCTCCGTCGCGGTAGCAGGTTGCCAGAGGTTCATAGAGCCCATTCTCTCGCCTCTTCTTTATAAATCAACCGCCGTTCAAGGGAAGCAATTGATTGATGGTGCAATATTAAGCGTGGATGCCTGAAAATACAAATAAATGCAAAAATTCTGTCGGCCCGCAGCGCCCGCTCGTGCCGTCGCGGCGTATCTTTGCCCGTCAACCATTTTATATCGAATGAGAATCTTTTTTCACAGTCTGCTGCTCGTTTTGGGCGCTGTGCAGGCATTTGGACAATCCGTAACCCCCTCGCCGGAGAATATCCGCAAACACATTTCCTACCTGGCTTCCGACAAAATGAAAGGTCGCGGTACAGGCAGCAAAGAGAACGAAAAAGCCGCGAAGTATGTGGCGAAACAATTCAAAAAGTACCATCTTTTACCCAAAGGAACCGAGGGTTACTACCAGCCCTTCACCGCGAAGATCAGACGAATAGTAGTGCCCGACAGCGTCCGGGAAGCGCGGAATGTGATCGGTTTTCTCGACAACGGGGCGCAATATACCATCGTCATAGGCGCTCATTTTGACCACCTTGGCCTCGGTCGGCAAGGAAGCTCCAAAGCCGAAAAGCCCGAAGGCCAGATCCACAACGGCGCCGACGACAATGCCTCGGGCGTGGCCGGGCTGCTCGAACTGGCGCGGTATTTTTCGGGAAATGACAAAAAGGAGCCTTACAACTTCCTTTTCATCGCTTTCGGAGCGGAAGAACTGGGGCTCGTCGGCTCGCGTTATTTTGTAAACAACCCGACTTTGCCATTGGCCGAGATCGACTTCATGTCGAATATGGATATGATCGGCCGCTACGATGCCAGCCGCGGCGTGGGTATCGGCGGGTACGGCACCAGCGCCGAGTGGCCTGTTATTTTCAAGGATGTGAAAAGCGATACGAAGTTTTTTACGGATAATGCCGGAAGCGGCGGCTCGGACCATGGTTCGTTTTATGCCAAACAAATACCCGTACTCTTTTTCCACACGGGCGGCCACGACGATTACCACAAGCCGACCGACGATGCCGGGAAGATCGACACGAATGCGGAAGCGGGCATTCTGGGTATTCAGATCCACCTTATCGAGAATGCGATGTTGTTACCAAAACTTAAATTCACGGAAGTCAAATAAGTCAAAATCCAGTCGAAAAACCCTTTAAAGTCAGTTTGTTTTGTACGGTTTCATTGCTCCTTCATTCACTTACGGCCAGGCTCACATCTCCCCCGAGGAGTTGTACGGAACGCTATTCCGTGATGTGCAGAGCAGTCCTATTTTCTCCGATTCCAAAACATTCGCCGATGCCATTCCGCTGGAAGACCCGGTACTGATCATCGAGCGGTACCACCAGCAGAAGGACGACCCCGGCTTCGACATGGAAACATTTGTGCGGGGCTATTTCAAGATGCCCGGGCACATTGCCTCCGAATTTGTATCCGACAAAAGCGAGCCTGTTTCCGACCATGTCGGCAAGCTCTGGTCGGTACTGACACGCCAACCCGAAAACCAGGAGCGGGGTGGGTCGCTCATACCCCTGCCCTACCCGTATGTGGTCCCGGGCGGGCGTTTTCGTGAGATTTATTACTGGGACAGCTATTTTACCATGCTGGGACTCAAAGAGTCGGGCCGGTCGGAGCTGATCGAGAATATGCTCAATAACTTCGCCTACCTGGTGGATACTTTGGGTTTTATACCGACCGCCAACCGCACCTATTACCTCAGCCGTTCGCAGCCGCCATTCTTTTCGCTGATGGTGAGGCTATTCAGTGAAATGGAGGGCAAGAAGGTTTTGAAAAAATACCTGCCCCAAATGCAAAAGGAGTACGACTACTGGATGGACGGCTGCCTGGAACCCTGTGCGCCTTTTACGGCCCACCGGCGCCTGGTATACCTGCCGGACGGCGCAATGCTGAACCGTTACTGGGACGACAAGGCTACGCCTCGCCCCGAATCTTATATCGAGGACACCCATCTCGCCCAGGAAGTTTCCGAAAAATACGGTACGCCGCCCGACGAGCTTTACCGCCACATCCGTGCCGCTGCCGAATCGGGCTGGGATTTCAGCAGCCGGTGGTTTGCGGACGAAACCGATTTTGCATCCATTCACACCACCGACATCCTGCCGATCGACCTCAACTGCCTGCTATACCACCTCGAAAAGACTATTGCGGAAGCCTATTTGCTATCCGACAACCGGCGAATGCATTTGCTTTACGAGGAAAAGGCGCGGCAACGGAACATCGCCATCCAGACCTATTTCTGGGACGAATCGAAGCATTATTATATGGATTATGATTTCCGAAAAAAGGATTTCACCAAAGCCGTTACCATTGCGGGTGCGTTTCCGCTGTTCTTCAAACTCGCGCCCAAGCCGCACTCGCATTACGTGCGCGCGTATGTGAGGCTCAATTTTCTAAAATCGGGCGGGTTGCTAACGACCACGGTGCGTACCGGCCAGCAATGGGATGCGCCCAATGGCTGGGCGCCGCTGCAATGGATCGTTTACAAGGGGTTACGAAACTACAATTTCCACAGGACCGCCAACGAGCTCAGCGACGAATGGCTGGGATTGATTGAGAAGGAGTTCCGGCATTCGGGCAGAATGCTCGAAAAATACAATGTGTCGGACACCAACCTGATCGCCGGCGGCGGCGAGTACGAAATCCAGGAAGGCTTCGGCTGGACCAACGGAGTTTATCTTCGGATGAAAAACAGGAAACGATAACAGCGCTCCAATTGGAAAATGCTTTGATTTTTTATCCATTTCCAATAAATTATATTAAAAATTGGCAAGAAAATCTTCCCGTAGCGGATATTTTTAATACCTTGCCGTCACCAAGCCCATTTGACTTCATGAAACTTCCCATATACCAAATCGATGCTTTTACTGACAAGTTGTTTGGTGGAAATCCTGCTGCGGTAGTTCCGTTGGAACAGTGGCTGCCGGACGAAACGATGCGCGCCATCGCCGCCGAAAACAACCTTGCCGAAACCGCATTTTACGTCCCGACGGAAAATGGTTTCCATATACGGTGGTTCACGCCAATGGTCGAAGTCGATCTTTGCGGCCATGCTACGCTGGCATCTGCCTACGTGATCTTCAATATTCAGGGATATGAAGGGCAATCGGTCAGCTTCGAATCGAGGAGCGGCGTGCTTACCGTCGATTGCAAGGAAGATTGGCTTACATTGAATTTCCCTGTTGACCAATACCACATTGCCGTGCCGCCTCCGGGACTTGTTGAAAGTTTAAAAAACACGACACTCCTGGAAGTTTACAAAGGCAAAACCGACTATCTGGTCGTGCTGGAATCGGAGGATGTGGTCAGAGACCTGGATTTGGACATCATTATCCTCTCGACCATTCCGGCACGAGGCGTGATTGTCACTGCCGCCGGCGATGAGGTGGATTTCGTTTCCCGCTTTTTCGCGCCGCAATCGGGCATCGACGAAGATCCCGTGACCGGCTCCGCGCATACGACTTTGATCCCATACTGGGCCGAGAAGCTATCCAAAAACCAACTGAATGCACGCCAGCTCTCGCGCCGGGGCGGTTTCCTGAAATGCGAGCTGAGCGGCGACCGCGTTTACATCGGCGGCCAGGCGAAGTTGTATCTCAAAGGCGAAATCCTGGTAGATTAAGTAAGGTTGAACTACGCGCCCTTATTTCCTGCAAATTTGGTACGTTGCCCGGCATACAAGCCTGCAACTACTAACACTGTTCCCAAAACGGTATAGATCGTCACGGGCTCGCCCATAAGCCACCAGGCGAAGAAAAACCCGAAAAGCGGGCACAGGAACAGCCATAGCGATGCTTTTACAGTATCGATACGGAGCAGATAAAACCAGCATATCAGTCCCACGATCGACACTGCCAGGCTAAGCCACAATACCGAACCCCAGAAAACCGGGTCCCATCGGGTAGCACCAAAATCGGCCGTTACCAAAGTGACCGGCAAGAGGAAAACGCCGCCAAGGAAAACCTGCCAGCCGTTAATGAGCAAATTAGGTAATTCCCATTTCACCGTAGCGTAGTACACGCTTGCTGCTGACACGGTCACCATGCTTATCAGCAACAATGTAATGCCTCCGATTGTGGTGTAGCTGTCGGCCAGTAGCGGATAGGTTGCCACGGCCACGCCGCCCATTCCCAGGATAATCCCCGTCCATTCTTCCGCTTTGGGCTTCCTGTTCAACCACCAGGATGATAGCAATACAATGATCAGCGGATTGGTAGACACCGCCAGGCTGCCTATTCCGGCGGCGGTATACTTCATCGCGTACACGTACAGGCCCAGGTAGAGCGTTGTATTCAGGAAACCGAATAATGCCAGCTGCTGCCATTCCTTTTTCGTCGGCAGCCGGTAATTCGGATTTTTGGCAAATAAGTACGAAAATGACAGCAGCAAAATACCAGCTATAAAGAACCGAACGTTTGCCAGTATCAAGGGAGCCGCCGATTGCACGCCGAACTTCGTTGCCACGGACGCCGACGACCAGAGAATGGAAAAGAGAAGACCGATACCGATGTTTTTCACACGCAAGAATAATAACCATCCAAAATTACAAGTTGTACTTCGGCTTCCGCCCCCACTTTTTATATTTTTGGGTATGATTAACAAAAAAAATGCGCTTCGGGCGGTGCTGATGGCCCTGCTTTGCATCGTGGCGCTCCAAGTTCATGCCCAGAACCAATGGACTTATGATTTCAATAACGGCTTCCTGCCCATTGAAAGCGGCGGACCGGCACTAAAACCGCTCGGCCGTCCGGGCCAGATCATCAAAGAACAGATCCCGGGCTCGGATTACCTTTCGCGTTCGATTTATGTTTTTGAAAAAAACAGCGGACTGCAATTCAACAGCGGCGAGGCCAAAGGCTTCTTAAACAAATCATTTACGGTCGAAATCTATTTCAAACTCGACTCGCTCGATATCTGGAAACGCGTGCTCGATTTCAAGAACCGCAAGAGCGACTACGGAAGTTATGTTTATCATGGCAAGCTCAACTTCTTCAATTTTGCCATGAGCGAAAAAGCCGCCGTGCGCGCGAAGCAGTGGGTGCATTATGTTTACTCGCGCGACTATGAAACGAAGGTCATCCGAATGTATATCAATGGCATCCTGAAACTGGATTTCAAAGATCCCGGCACGGAAGGCGTACTCGACGCCGATCAGGTACTGAACATTTTCCAGGACGACCTCATCGCCGGTAACGAAGCCAGCGCGGGTACCGTAGCGCTCATACGCGTATACGACCGCGTGATGACGCCCGTGTTTGTGCGCAGGAGTTATCAGACGATCGCGAAGAATTTCAAAGAACCGGTTGCTCAAAAAGAAGAACCGAAGGAAGAACCTGAACCGGTAGAAGAAAAACCGGAGCCGGTCCGGAATAAAAATCTTGCAGTGGTTACCGGCCGCGTTTACGATGGGCGCAACCTGAAACCCGTCAATGACGCAGAAGTACACGTCCGCAAATCGGCCAACGATTCGCTTGTGGCACATACCAAAACCGTCGATGGCATCTATAACGTAGAACTGCCTCCTCACGAAACTTACCGCATTACCGCACAGGCCGATGGTTTCCAGGCCAAAAGCGTTACCATTCGCACGAATAACCGCTTTGAAGAAGTGAAAGCCCTGATGAATATGGCACCGGAAACGCATTCCACGCCGCTTTCGACGCTCTATTTCAGCCAGGGAACAGAAGTACTCGAAGACAGCGCCCTCGCCGATCTGGATTCGATCGTAACCTTTTTTCAGAAACGGCAGGATTTGCGATTGGTACTGAAAGGCCACACCGACAACACGGGAAGTTTTGAGAAAAACCTCGAACTTTCCAACAAGCGCGTCGAAACGGTAAAGGCTTATCTGATCGGCAAAGGCATTATCGCCAACCGCATTGAGGGATCGGGCTACGGGTCCGCACAGCCGAATCAGGTCAACCGGACCGAAGCCACCAAGAAATCGAACAGAAGAGTGGAAGTTTGGGCGGAGCCAGTAAAAAGATAAAGCCATCTCATGGAGATGGCTTTATACTGACTATTCCTAAACCCTTAACCTTTTCTTATCTTATATATCTTCTGGCCTTAAAAGCCGTCTTTTCTTTCCTTGTAAACGTATCAGGCCTGCTGATCGTTTCATTGTTTTTGTAAAGTAAGAATACTATCAATAATACTCGAATTTTTCTTCTTTACAAAATTCAGAGAACTTAACCAATATACGCTGTTAATTATTCTCCAGATGTGACGAAATCTTGCTGTTCCGCCTTTTTTCTATTCTTCCGGCACTCTTCATTTTGCCCGAATGCAACCCAGAAAAACCTTCGTAATGCAAAGATAAGGTTATTTCACTTTGGCGTCATGGATTTATTCAATTTCCCTTCTGCCTGATTGCATTACAAATGTCCGAATTAATTTTGAAATTACAAATTGTCCAATTTAACCAGATCAAAATTTTCTTTGGAATTTTATCGCAATCCCCTCACATTAAAACTTATTTTATACTAACAATCAGCAATTATCTTTTATTAAATTTTGGAAAAATAATCAAAAACCAAATAAATACAATTCTTGAAATATTTATATTTTCTTTAAAAAGTACAATCATTGGTTATAATTGTTCATTGTCGATTGTATTCCCAAAGTACAAAACGATGTAACCATATCTCCCGCTTTGTCCAAAATGATGGGCAGCTCCGCCATTTCCTCATTGGAAAAAGGTTTTAACACGTAATCTACTTGCCTCCCACGCGGAAAATTATTTCCGATCCCGAAACGTAATTTGGGGTATTCTGTGGTGCCCAGTAATTCCTCAATATTCTTCAATCCATTGTGCCCGCCGTGGCTGCCTTTCGGTTTGATCCGCAACGTGCCGAACGGCAATTGCAGCTCATCCACAATGGTTAATGTATTTTCGGCCGTCACTTTATACTGGTCCATATAGTACCTGAGCGCCTTTCCGCTCAAATTCATATAGGTAGTAGGTTTTATAAAATAAATGTGCCTGCCTTTATACTTCCATTCAGCGGTAAAGGCCAGTTTCTCGAAAGAAAATTTGAAGTCGTGCTGCGCAGCGAGGCGGTCGAGGACCATAAACCCGGCATTGTGACGGGTAAAAGCATACTCCGGACCAATATTCCCCAGCCCGGCAATCAGATATTTCATTGAATAAAAGTTTTAATTTCGTCTAAGAGCACTTTAATTTAGGCTAAAATTCAGGGAAATTTCATGATACCCCAAAAACGATTAGTACTTAGCAGTCCCCTTCTGGAAATAATGATCAGCCGGCTATGCCAGCAACTGATTGAAAATCACCAGGATTTTTCGAACACGGTTGTCATGGGTTTGCAGCCCAGGGGAATCCACTTTGCCGAACGCATTGTGACGGAGCTCCGCAAAATAACCGGACAGAACATCCTGCTGGGCCATCTGGACGCTACGTTCTATCGTGACGATTTCCGCCGCCGCGAATCCCCGCTCGTACCGAACAAAACCAATGTACCTTTCCTGATCGAAGGCAAAAAAGTGATCCTGATCGACGACGTCCTCGCCAGCGGGCGCATGGTACGCGCAGCGCTAGATGCAATGACCGCATTTGGCCGTCCCAAAGTAGTGGAATTACTGGTGCTCATCGACCGCCGCTATAACCGCGAGCTACCAATCGACCCCGACTACGTAGGAATGCAGGTCAGCACGGTGGAAACACAGCGCGTTCAGGTGGAATGGAAAGAGCAGGGTTTCGACGCCGACCACATCTGGCTCGTCGACTAAAAGCTTAACGCATTATGGCTGGTGGCCGGGACGGGACGCTTCTTCCTTGGCCTCTATTTTCCCGATTTCGTCGGTTTTATAGGTAAGCTTATTCACGTAAAACACCTCACGCCCCTGCACGATCGAAGACGTGCCGATGCGCTGCATGCCGTAAGCAAGGAAATACTGACCGTACCAGGGCGAAAGGTAGCCGTCTTCGTTGTTCAGCACCTTCTCCCTGTCCGATTTAGGATTGATTTTGAATTTCTCCGTTTCCACCACCACTTTGTTCCGGCTGATCACTTCGGTATGAATTTCCCCTTCCTGTGGATAAGCGAGTACAAAATAATCGTCCACGGGCGTTACTTGCACCATTTCCTGCAAATCGAAGCTTGTCAGGTCTTTAATCGTAATGGTATTGTCCCACATGAGCTTGCCACTGCGGTCGAACCCGCATACGATCGCGTGCGTGTAGCGATAGCCTTCGAGTGCGCGCGCTACGTACGGGCGCGAGATTCCGCCTGAAATGATCGGGCTGGTGGAGCGCTGGTTGGGATAATACACTTCGGCTACCAGTACAATTTCTTTCTCGGTCTGGATCAACTGGTGCACGAGCAACCGGTAACGGAACCGGTTTTCCTTGCCGAGACTTTTCCGCTTACCAATCTTTTCGAGCACCCGCGCGCGCCGTTTGGGTTTCATATAATTGAAGAAATTCTGCAATTCCGAAAACTCGATAAACTGCGGCTCCCCGGGCGTATCGTCGGCAATGTGCGTCACGAAAAGCCCCTGGGAATATTGGGTACATCCTACGGAATAATTACCGATCAGGTAAGAGTCGTCGGGGTTTAGCGGCACGATCTGGCCTGAAATAAAGCTGTAACGGGGGTCGCTCAAACTGGTCCTTTTCAGGAGCTTACCATCATAATTATAAGTTTTTATTTCAAAAACACAATTTTTCTTACGGTAAGCATAAGTGATCACATTAATGTATCCGTCGATCTCATTAATATCCACATTATTCAGTTCGGTATTCTTTTCAAAAAGCCCGGGCAAGACACGCGTGGTATGGTCGAAAAACGAATGCACGATCACGATCGGCCGCGAACGGTAATAGCCCGACACCAGCGCTTTGCTGCCGATCACTTTGAAATGCTGCACATCGACGCCGGAAAGCAGGTTACCTTTATAAGTATCGATCGAACCATCCTGGAAATTCAATTGCAGGAACAAAAACTTGTCGGTATCCGGCTCCGCGAACAGCCAGTAGCCACTTTCCTCCGCTTTGTAGGCCATGACCGGAATATACCGGAAATCAAGTTTATAGGAGGTCCGCCAAACCGCTTTCAGGGTCGTATCATATTTAACAAATTCCCATTCTTCATTTCTGTTCGAGAATTCGTTCCCCCTGATCACCGACAAAATCCCCCTTTCACCCAGACTAAAAACCTCAAATTGCTCGGACGATGAAGAACTGGTCGGGATTTCGAGGCGATCGGACTGCTGCAACTGCGCCAGAGCGCCCCAGAGCGGCGCGAAGACCAGTAGCAGTATTAATTTCAACCCGGAATAATTTATAGAACGGTTATGCATAACTTCTTCCATCTGGGGTGTGACACAGATCAATAATTAGCCTAATTTTGCATGTTGTTACCAGGCTTACATTGCTATTAATATTAGAAATAATTTCACTTAAATAAAAACTTGCGGGAATGTAATCCCCGATTTTTCATGACAATTGAAGCAATACTTAAGGAGGATATTCAAAAAGCAGTCCAAAAGCATTTCCAGCTGGACAATCAGGAGGTTCTGCTACAACCCACCAAGAAAGAATTTGAGGGATTTTACACATTTGTCACCTTTCCTTTGACCAAAGCGGCCCGCAAGGCGCCGGCTGAAATCGGACAGATTATCGGCGATGAGCTCGTTGCGTCGTCATCGCTCGTGGCCGGCTTCAATGTCGTGCAGGGCTTCCTGAATATCAGCCTGAAAGACAGCACCTGGCTGGATTTATTCGGCAAAATCTTCTCCGACGGGACATTCGGCACACTGCCTTCGAACGGAAAATCGGTCATGGTCGAATTCTCTTCGCCCAACACCAACAAACCGCTTCACCTGGGCCATTTGCGCAATAACTTCCTGGGCGATTCCCTTTCCAGGATATTGAAAGCGAGTGGTTACGATGTCGTCAAAACGTGCCTCGTGAACGACCGCGGCATCCACATTTGCAAATCCATGCTGGCCTACCGCGAGTTGGGCAACGGTGAAACGCCCGAATCCAGCGATATCAAAGGCGATCACCTGGCGGGCAAATATTATGTTTTGTTTGATATTGAATATAAAAAGCAGATCAAAGCGCTGGTGGAGGAAGGTTTGAGCGAGGAAGAAGCTGCAAAAAAGGCGCCATGGATTTTGGAAGCTCAGAAATTGCTCCTGCTTTGGGAAAATAACGATCCCGAAACGGTTGCGCTCTGGCAGAAAATGAATAATTGGGTTTATGCCGGCTTTGCTGAAACTTACCATAAAATCGGCGTGAGTTTCGACAAAACCTATTATGAATCAAATACTTACCTGCTAGGCAAAGATATTATCGAGGAAGGCATTCAGAATGGGGTGTTCTTCAAAAAACCGGACAATTCCGTCTGGATCGACCTTACAGAGGAAGGGCTTGATGAAAAGCTGGTACTGCGTGGCGACGGCACCTCGGTTTACATTACCCAGGATTTGGGCACTACCGAGCTAAAAAACACTGACTTCGGCAACGACCGTTACCTGTGGGTAGTGGGTAATGAGCAGGATTATCACTTCAAGGTGCTATTCGCCATTCTGAAACGCCTCGGCCGTACTTATGCGGACGGTTGCTACCACATCAGCTACGGTATGGTGGATCTGCCATCGGGTAAAATGAAGTCCCGTGAAGGTACCGTTGTCGACGCCGACGACCTCGTAGGCCAAATGGTGCAAACGGCGGCCACCCGCACGCAAGAGCTCGGCAAAATAGACGATTTCAACAGCGAGGAAGCCAAACAACTTTATAACCAGCTGGCACTGGGCGCATTGAAATACTTCCTGCTGAAAGTGGACCCGAAGAAACGAATGCTCTTCAATCCCGAAGAATCAATTGATTTCCAAGGACATACGGGGCCATTTATCCAGTACACCTACGCACGTATCCGCTCGATCATGCGCAAGGCCGAGCAGGCGGGGATACCCGCGGAAATTCCGGGCGACAGCTATGCTATGCATCAGGCTGAGCGCGAACTGGTATTCGCATTGTCGCAATATTCTGTGAAGGTTCTGGCAGCGGCCAATGAGTTCGCACCGTCGCTCATTTCGCAGTATGCATTCGACCTTGCGAAGGTTTATAACCAGTTCTATGCGGAGGTTTCGATCTTCTCCGATCCCGATCCCGAAGCGGTGAAATTGCGCGTCGCATTATCGGGCGCGGTTGCGGAAACGATTCGCAAGGCTTTGGGGTTATTGGGCATAGATGTTCCCGAACGGATGTAAGCAACTTTTTCAAAAATCGGGCCGTATAGTGTTTTG
This sequence comes from Dyadobacter sp. SG02, assembly GCF_900109045.1. Lineage (GTDB taxonomy): Bacteria > Bacteroidota > Bacteroidia > Cytophagales > Spirosomataceae > Dyadobacter. Next base: position 51,867 of record NZ_FNYL01000006.1, on the reverse strand, counting down.
GAGATGGCTACAACCCGATCCGTGCATGCAAATCGCTTTCTAACAATATGTACTAACCATAACCAAAACCTATTATGAGCTTAATTAAGACACTTTTCATTATGATTACTTCACTGATTACCGGCATTTTCGTCGACAAATCCGAAATGGCGAGCCGTCCGGAAAACGCTCCTGTTGCCAAACAAACGCTTTATGACTTCAAGGTAAAATCGCTCGTAGGCGGCAAAACCGTTGATTTGAGCAAATACAAAGGGAAAAAAGTGGTGATTTTGAACGTAGCTTCTAAATGCGGTTATACTAAGCAGTATGCCGACTGGGAGAAATTCTACAAAGATCACGGCGACAAAGTGGTGGTACTCGGTTTTCCTGCCAACAACTTCGGTGGCCAGGAGCCAGGCACGAGCGAGGAAATCGCTACCTTCTGCTCTGCAACTTACGGCGTGACGTTCCCGATGTTCGAAAAAGTATCGGTATTGGGCGACGACCAGGCACCGATCTACAAATGGTTGAGCAGCAAAGACCTGAATGGCTGGAACGACAAAGTCCCTACCTGGAATTTCTGCAAATATGTCATCAATGAAAAAGGCGAACTGACTAACTTCTTCGCTTCGAAAGTATTGCCTACCGACGAAGAGTTTACGAAGGCCGTAGGAATTTAATTTTTGCAACTGCCGGAGGGCGCCTTTTAGCACCCCTCTGGCAGTTGACTCGAACTATACACGACTATGAAAGATATAAAAAAGGCCCGGCGCTACCTGGGTAACGCAAAAGCAATCCTTCTTGAAAAAGCAACAAACGAGGATGGCTCTTACGATGATAGAAAATATGTAAAGATGGCAGGCAAAAAGGCCTATGCTGCTGTATTAGCTTCATTAGATGCTGTTTTAGGAACCCATAAAAAAGACAGCATTAGCATCGATTGCTACGAAAAAGAACGCTCTGCAATCGACCAAAATATGCTCGCTTACTTCGATGCAGCATATGACACCCTGGCCCTTGCAATGGGATACGACGGCAATTTGAGCGTAGGCGTATCAAATGCAGGCATAGGAGTAGCAGAAAAAATAGTTGGTTGGGCTGAGCAGAAGACAAAAGCCTTATAATTTAAGTACTATCAAAAATGAACCCCTGGATTGAAGCCGCGCGTCCCCGTACATTACCTCTCGCATTATCCTGTATTCTAATGGGCTGCTTTCTGGCGGCGGCCTCGGGGCAATTCAACTGGCCGGTGGCAGGTTTGAGCGTGTTGACAACCATTCTCCTGCAAGTGCTTTCAAACTTCGCCAATGACTACGGCGATGCTGTAAATGGCAAGGACACCGAGCTCCGCGAAGGGCCGCGCCGCGCAGTGCATTCGGGGCATATTACGGCGGAGAAAATGCTGCGGGCAATCATCATCTTCTCGGTACTGGCACTAATTTCAGGCATTACCCTGCTGACCATCGCATTGAAAGACGCTCCCGAGAATACCTTCTGGGTGTTTTTAGGAATCGGCATTGCCTGCATTATCGCGGCCATTACGTATACTGCGGGTAAGCGACCGTACGGTTACGTTGGCCTCGGCGACCTTTCCGTACTGATTTTTTTCGGCTGGGTAGGTGTGCTCGGCAGCAACTTCCTGCACACGCATGTGTGGAACTGGGGCTTGCTACTACCTGCGAGCAGCTGCGGACTATTTGCCGTAGGCGTACTGAATATTAACAACATACGCGACATCGATTCCGACCGGGCAACCGGCAAAAACTCGATCCCCGTCCGCATTGGCCGCGAAAAGGCGATCGTATATCACTGGTGCATTCTGCTGATCGGGATGCTTTGCGTGACGGTTTACACCGCGCAGCATTTTTCCAGCTACACCAGCCTGATTTTCCTTCTCAGTTTCCCTCTTTTTGTTAAAAACGGCCTGGCGATTTCCCGCCTCACCAAAGCCAGCGAGCTCGATCCCTACCTGAAACAAATGGCGCTTTCCACGCTGCTTTTTGTGATTTTGTTTGGAATCGGGATTGTACTTTAAGTTCTGGTTTCGTATTTTCTTTTATTTCACGTAAGGTTTAATCGAATTACCCAGCAGGCTGTAACCCTTTTCATTGGGGTGCAGGCCGTCGGAAAACAGCGCTTCATCGATTTTGCCGTCCGGTTTCAGAAATACTTTTCCCGGATTGATAAACAGCACGTCGGCCTCACCGGTGATTTGTACCAGTTTTTCATTCAACACGGCCACGCGTGGCTCCTGTTGCCTGCGCGGGTAAATGCCCATCATCACGATCTGCGCCTGCGGCTGACGGTATCGGATGGCTTCAATCAGCTGCCTCCATCCTGCCACGATTTCGTCATCATTGTTCAATCCGAGATTGTTCGTACCGATGTTGATGAAGATCTGCTTCGGTTTAAAACCGTCCAGTTCGCCATGATAAACGCGCCAAAGTACATTCTCGATACGGTCCCAGCCGTAGCCCATATTCACCACATTCTTCCCGAAAGTACTGCCCCAGGATGATTCGCCGGCTGCCCTCGGTCCTTTGGGCAAGCCGCCCCAGAAATGCGTGATCGAGTTACCTATCACCACCGTTGCCGGTGAGGTTTTGTGATTCAGTTCGAGTATTTCAGAATGCCGCTTTTCCCAATCATAATTGTGTAACTCGCGCATTTGAATGATCGGGCGGGTGGTCGAAAACTTGTCCGAAGGCTCGTGCAGGATCTTTCTCAAATGCTTTTCGTAACCTTCCGCATATTGCAGCATGCCCAGGTCCGTCTGGTGCGTACCGTCCACGGTCGATTCGTAGGTTTGGCCGAAATCCGCTTTCGGGATCAGATAAAGATTTTGAAAACCCTGCGATTTTAATGCGGTAAATGCATCTTTCAGCACACCATTTATTTCTTCGTAATAGTGTTTGCTTTGCGGATTGATATCCTCTTCGGCGTACCCCGCGTGTTCCGCGAGCGCAATCGGCACGTCGGGGCGCTTCCGACGCAATGCCGTTACGGTGTTGATCACACGCTTCTTCACCTCCTCAGCTGTCAGTCCAAGCTTGGAATCGGGCCGGATCGTCAGGTTTGGCAGACAGTCGAGCACATAAATTTTCGCATCGATCTCCCCGATCAAATCTACCACCTCCGTTTCCAACCTTCCATTTCCCGAAAAACCGAGGTTGATCAACGGCCGATCCATTTTCCGGCCCAATATCGATGTCCACGCCATACCCGGGCGCGATGCGCAAGCGCCCTGCGCGATGGAAGTGCCGTAAATCACGATCGGCTTATCAGGCCGAACAGGCAATGGCGTGAACTCCGTACTCTCGGGCGTGCCGATTTCCAACCATTTCACACTGTTGTAAAGCGGCAGGAAAAGCCGATATTCCCTTCCGTGCTTATGGTAGTTATCATTCGGCGCCAGATTTCTGAAATCGTAGGTAATGGTATCTCCAAATGTATATTTCCCCGCACACCAGCGCCAGTCGCCATCGCTGCTGATCGCGTAGAGATCCACGCCGCTCACGCCCGTCGCGGGCATATGCGGGAGCGCGTGCTTGCCCCCGACCGTATAACGAATTTTGATTTCAGAGGAATTGGCGCGAAACCGGATCATTAATCCGGCCGACTGATTGGACAAGTTCCAAACAACGTCGCGAACCGTTTTTTCAGCCCTTGCCGGCAATCGGTCGTAAGGATTTTTCAATTCCTTCGGCCACGCCTGACCTTCAACGACAGGAAAAGCAGCAGTTTGAGGATTCCACCAGACATACTGGCTGCTCTGTGCCAAAACCTGGATGCTCAGCAACAAGCCCAGGCAAATATTTAAAATTGATCTGGAAAGCATAAATAAAAAACGGACACCGATGTATCGCTACAAAAGTGTCCGCCAGGCCATTTCTCCCGTTTGGGAATGTATTATTTCACGATCACGCCGTCGGCAATAAACGTCAGTTCGTCTTTCGGTTCCGTGATTTTGGCTATTTCCTCCTTGCTCTGGCCGGCATCCTGTGCATAATGCTTCAAATGCTCCACCGGTACTGTCGTTTTCTTCGCCTCTCCTTCAAATACGACTGTCTTTCCGGCAATGTCTTTAGGCACAAAAAATGCGTAATCCTTGAACATCACACGCATTGTTTCGCCATTGTCGAGGTTCACCTTCATCCAGCAACCCTTCACCTGGCAAACCGATTCCACAGTACCGGTCACTTTGGCCTGCATTTCGGCCTTTTCGCCCATCTTCGCCGGAAGCGCCGTCGCCGCAATCGCCTTTTTATCATCAATCTGCTTGCCGAAATTGCTTTGCGCCTTGGCAAAAGTTACTGTTAACACCAGCAGTAGTATTGAAAGGAGTTTTCTCATTGTGTTAATGTTTAAAAGTGTGTATTAATTGACTTGCTTAAAGTTAACACCTCCCGCATTACAATCAAAACAACCCTACTCCAACACCTCGACCCAGCCTTTGCAGTGATTACCCTGCGGTGTATCAACTACATAAAGGTAGGTACCATTGGCAATGCCCTTGCCCCAATTGTTCTTGTAATCAATCGATTTAAAAATCGATTTACCCCATCGGTTGAAAACTTCCAGCGTGGAAGATGCGACCGGGACTATGAAAAAGTCGTTTTTGCCGTCGCCGTTGGGGGTGATGACATTGCTCAATGTAAATGCGGGCTCTGCGGTGATTTTTTTGGAGGCGGTGAGCGAGCAGCCTGCCGCGTTGTAAGCGGTTAGCGTGATGGTATATTCTCCTGGTACTTCGTAAATGTAGTTCTTTACCTCCGGATCGGTCATGGGATTTCCGGAGCCCATGTTCCATTCATAGCGTTGTGCTTTTCCGGTTTTGTTGGTTAATGTGTAGGAAAACGGTTCATTACAGGCACCACCCGATTGGACCACTTCAAAATCCGGTGCAAAGGACTGGTCGACCTTCACGGTGATCTCGCGGAGCGGACGGCAGCCGTCTTCGTACAAGCCTTCGATGATGTAGGTGGTCGTTTGTGTGGGCTTTACGGTGACTGATTTGCCGATCGTTTCTTGCAGGCCTGTCGTTGCCCGCCATTTGTATTGCGGTGCATTGCCCGAGATGGTGAGCGTCACAGTAGCGCCCTGGCATACTTCGGTGTCGGGCATGCCGACGAAATCAGTCTTTTTCTCCACAGCCAGTTTGACTTTTTCAGTCACTTTGCAGCCTGCATTATTGCTGATTTCAACGGTGTATTCCGTCGTTTCCTTTACCGTCGCGACGGGCGTAGCACTGTTCGCATTATCGAGCCCGGCCACAGGCGACCATTTATATTGCGTGCCGCCGCTGGCACTCAGTTTCACGGCACTGTTTTCACAGACGGTCGTGTCGCCCGTTACTTTTGTTGCCAGGGTTTCGACCACGACCTTCTTCTGAGCCACATCCATTCGCTTGCAACTCAGCCGGTTGTACGCCGTGAGTGTCACGGTATATTCCCCGGGTTTGGTAAATTCATATTCGGATTGTCCTTCGTCCCTCGAAATCGTATTCCCATTGACTTCCCATATGTAATCCACCCCACCCTCGCTCGTATTCACGAACGTCAGATCGAGCGGGGCACAACCTCTAAGCACGTCCTTCGTTTGTCCTGCATACACATCGAAATCCGCCTTCAAACGATCGATATCAATCTTGAATGCGGCATTATTACAGTTATCGCTGTTGTTGGTTTCCGACCAGGCACCGGGCGTCGCCGGGAAGTGGCTGCCTCCGCAGGCGCAGGTAGCGTGGTAGATCATCCCGTTTTTATCGAACCGGCTGGTACCCCCGTCCACGTGGTCGCCTTGCAGGCGGGGATCGCGCGCCTGGCTTCCGAAAAAGGTGGCGTAAAGCAAAGATTTCGCGCCTTGTTCGAGAATAGCGATGTAAAAGTTGTTCCCGTTCGTTATACGCTGAATGGCGTCGTCGGTGACGGGCAGGCCGGTCGTACTGCTGGCAGCGTTGTTGGCGGTGCTGCTATTCACATCTCCGCCCCAACCGGCCAGATAAATGTTGCCGCATTCGCTCACCAGGAACGCGGTCGGCGAAATATCAGGCGTTCCGCGTCCGGAGCCTATCACCGTCGAAAACAATGATTGGGACAACGACGCATTCAAAGCATGCACGAACTGCCCGCTTTTCGCATTCTGGTACACGCCCTGGCTGACCGGGTAGCTGCCCATAGTAAGGCCATATACATAAACCTGATTGGCCTGGTCGATATCAAGCAAATAGGCGCCATCCGCTTTATCGGTACCCAGGTAGGTCAATGCGGAAAGCTGGTCGTTCACAAACCGGGCCACAAAGCCGTCCTCGGTCCCTTTTAATGCCTGTTGATAGGCCCCGGTTTTGGTGGGCAGGTTACCGCTTTGCGAAATACCGGCCGTGTATACTTCTCCATTGGCAGTCACTTTTAAGGAATAGGCCGCGTCCCATTTGTCGCCACCCAGGTAGGTCGACCATAGCAATTGATCGAGCCCGGCGGAAAGTTTGGCCACTATTCCATCCTGTCCTCCACCCAATTTGTTTTGTGAAGGGTTTTTCAATGGAAAATTGGCTGAATTGGTGGAAGAAACAACGTAAACCTGATCGTTTGCATCGACTCCTATCTCACCGCGAAAGCTATCGCCGTAATTCCGGATCGCGACATCGTTGGTGATGCTTACGCCGTCGTTTCCGCTTCCTCCCAGAAATGTCGACGCGGTGAGTTGCTTCCCATCGGTACTGAGTTTTGAAATGAAAAGATCACTACCATTGAGTAGTTCAAGCCCGGAAATAGGCCTTACGTCCGTTCCTCCTCCGAATGCTGACTGAAATGCCTTCGCCACGGGAAAATCTTTGGATGAAGTCGTACCCAGAATAAGCAGTTCTTTCCTGGCATTTACGATCAGGCTGGTAGGTACATCCGTGGCGCCGCCGCCGAGAAAAGTCGCGTAAAGCAGGTCCGTGCCGTCAGGGTTGAATTTAAGGATCGAAACATCTACAAATCCTGCAAACTTGACCTGGAAAGACCCTGTCGTAGCAGGGAAATCGCTACCGAACACAGTGCCGCCCGAATAGAGGTTACCTTCATCGTCATACGTCGCGGTGTGGCCCCAGTTGTCGGACTCAGCCCCCGAATAGGTCGAGAAAATCAATTCCGGGTCGATCGTCAGCGGCAACGATTTGTTATACCCGGCAGGTAGTTCGAAATGCGCGATATTGTCTTCGGAAAGGCGAAATGCCGAAGGGACCTCCGCAGCACGCGCATTGCTACCCGATTGGAACGAGTATGGCTGGGCTTCTTTAATGTCTCCCACCGATGTTTTGATCACGATCTGCCCCGATTCATTTACGGAAACCTTATCGGCACCCTTATATTGAAAACTGATGCGGGAGGCATCCGCGCCGGGTTTCACAATAAATTCGTATTTCAGTTTTGCCTGATTAAGGTAAATGCGGAGATCGATGTCGGGGTAAATGTTTTCATAAACAACTTCCTCAAATCCCTTCACGCCGCTTGCCCAGGCAGTGAGGTCATGTCCGAGAAAGTAGTTAAAATGCGCTTTGCTTTCCTTCACCGGCCGGTATCGTACATTCGGCGACGCATTAAGAAACGATACTTCTACCCCGTGCGCACGCACGTCCGGCACGCTCGTGTCTACGCGCGCAGCCGACGCCTGGTCGTGCCCCTTCGCGTGCATCGCGGAGATTTTCGACCCGTCATAAAGTACGTAGACCAGTGAATGTGATTTCAAAAACAGGAAACCGCCAGGGATAGCGGCGCGGAAGCGAATTTCTTTGTCCCATTGCCCCTTGTTTTCGATAAACCAGGCCGAAGCAGCGCGGGAATAGTCGGCTGTGCGAACGATGATCAGAAACGATATGAAGAGAAGCCGTAAAGTTTTCTGCATAGTCCGCGCGGCATGTTTTTTCTATTTGAACGCAGAAACCGAGATGATATTTTCACAAAATTCGTATTCCTGCTGCACATTTGAACCCAGTAAAACCAACTGGTTCTGTGTATTATCCATTACGTGATCGAGGTACCAATTGATGCCTTGCACATCCAGATTTGTAGTTGGTTCATCCAGAAAAACCACTGGCACATCCGAAAGGAATGCGAGTCCAAGCTTTACCCGCTGTTTCATACCCGACGAAAAATGCCGGATAATCTTCCCGCTGGCGTGTGGAAGTTGTATAAAATCCTCAAAATCCTTCGCCGAAATGCCGTTTTTGAAGGGTTTAAACTTGGCATGAAACTGGATCTGCTCACGCAATGTGAACTCTTCGATCAGTTCCAGGTAGGGTGCGGCTATTACAATGTGCTTATACCAATGATCTGTCTCGATTTCCTTACCACTTCCATTCGTATACGTGATAATACCTTCGGAAACCGGGATCATACCGGTTAACAGTTGCAGTAATGTCGATTTACCACTGCCATTGGGGCCTACAAAAACGTATTTTTCACCTGCCGCGAGTTCGAAGCTGGCATTCCTGACAATCCACTCTTTGATGAACTTCTTCCCTATTTTATCGACTGTAATCCGCACTGGCTCTTTCTGATGTATTCCTGTTTATTTACCGCCGTAGTAATTCCAGGCAGCTTTCGCGATCTGGGCGATCACCCGTTCGCGCGTGTCTAAATTCGCGGTGGCGTCGGACACAAACACGACGATCGCAATATCATTTCCATTCGGCAGCTTCACAATACCCACGTCGTTGGTCGCCGCGGTTATACCCTTGTCGTTGGTGCCCGAAGTACCGGTTTTATGCGCCACGACAGTTCCTTTCGGAAGCTCTCCTTTAATCCTTTTCAGACCGGTAGGGCCATCCACCATGATTTTCCAAAGGAACTCCTGGCTTGATTTCGAAAACTTTTTACGCAGGTAAACAATTTCCAATAGTTGCAGGTAAGCCGACGGCCGCGCGAAATTATCATACTGGGTGTTCCAGCCACCCGTTGCCATCTCCTTTTCCGTAGCTACGATCGCAATGTCTTTTACTCCCAGTGAATGGATGTAGTCGTTCACTATTTTGGTACCTCCCGCCAGCCCGAACAGGATATCGCAAGCATTGTTGTCGCTTTCGGAAACCGAATAGCTTAGCAGTTCACCAACGGTTATATCGAAATCTTTCCCCTCGTACTCGTCGCGCATGGGGCTGTGTGTGTTCTTTTCCAGCTGAGATTGCGTGACGTGAATTTTCTGATCCAGCTTGTATTTGCCTTTATCCACCAGATCCAGCATAGCCATCGCCAGCGGAAATTTGAAGGTACTCTGCATGGGAAACTTATGATCCTGGTTGATCAGCAATGTTTCCTGCGTTTTTAAATTCATAATCCCCACTCCTACAATGCCCTGTGCCTGTTTGCTGATGGTTTCGATGTCAGATTTAAGCTTCGCCTGCTGTGCAAAAGCTGTATTTTGTATTAAAAACAATGCAAATAGTACTTGAAAGAATCTGCTCATAGAAGTGAATATGGTCTTGATGAAATAAGCTAGCTATGACCGTTCCGTTCGGTTTTGCGGTCTTTTTCTTCGATCGTCAGTTTCACCAGCTCGATGCGCGTGTCCTGTACCGAAACGATCTGGAACGAATAGGGCGGAATGTCGACGATTTCGTTTTCATCGGGCAAATCGCCGCAGAAATGGATCAGCATACCCGCAACGGTGTCATAGTCGCCCTCCGGAAGCTCCCAACCATATTTTTCGTTCAGATAATCTAGCTCGTGGCGCGCGCTGAGCATGTACGTATGATCGTCGAGCTGGCGTTCGGTCCAGTCTTCGGTGGTGTCATATTCATCCTGTATTTCCCCGAAAATCTGCTCAACCACGTCCTCCACACTCACCAGCCCCGAGGTACCGCCGAATTCGTCGACCACCAATGCAATGCTCCGGCGTTCTTCCAGAAAGCGCAACATCAGGTCGCGCGCCGGCATGGCCTCAGGCACAATCAGGATCGGTGTGATAATGCTGCTGATCTCTTTGGGTTTTTTAAACAGTGACAATGCGTGGCAATAGCCCAGCACTTCGTCCACGGATTCTTTATGTACGATGATTTTGGAATGTCCGCTCGTGAGAAATGCCGTTCTGAGGTCTTCGATGCTCGCATTCACATTCACTGCCGAGATTTCCATCCGCGGGATCATACAATCGCGAATGCGCAAATCTTTGAAATCCAATGCATTGATAAACATCTTTTCTTCAATGCTGTGGTCGTCGAAATCGGGATCGTCGGCGGAGATAATGTCGTCGCGCAATGAGGGCGACAGGATATTTTCCTTCACAAATGGCTCGACCACCCAATAAAGCGGCGTCATGAGCCATTCACCGAAGCGTACGGGAAATGCTTTGAGGTCCAGCACTTTCGGAAAGGCGCGCCCGATTTTGACCCAGCTCGAATAGCTGCCCATCCACAAAACCGCCAGCGCCGCGAACAATGCGATGATCAGCAACCAGTTTTGCGTGCCCGTATTCAGCTCAAACAAAGGGAAAACCGTGATTACCCCCATAAAACAGCCCAATGCAACGGCCAGCAGACGAATCATCCTGAGAATGCGGCGCCAGTAGAGCGTCTGCTCCACCTGCTCGTTCTTTTCATGGCGAAGCGTGTACCGGTCGATCCACACATCCAGCAACACCGACCGCACGGCCCCGAAATAGCCGGCCAGCATGAAGAATACGATTGTCGTGAACAGGAATATCAGGTTCATTTCTTCCGATTTTTACCGGTTTTGGAATGTGAGGGCGTACTGCCGACGGCCGATGCAGAACTGTTTTTTTTAGAGACAGCCTCCGACTCTCCCGCCTGTTTGGCAAGCGTAGCAGCTTTCAAACGGCTGAATTGAAATAGCAAAAAGCAAACAATACATAATAGTAACAGCCAGTAGCTTTCTAAAAGCCCGGCGCGCCGGAATTCGAGCACCCAAAGCACGAGGAAACCGAATGCGAGGGCCAGGAAAATCGTCCGGATCAGTTTGGAATTCATTAATGAAGATTCTTCTTAAACATCAGGGGTTTCGGCCCCCATTTTTTCAATGATTTTCAAAGATACCACAGATTGTGCCAAAACGCTCAATGCTGTATTAATCTTCGTTTCAACATATAATAAACCATACATAACTCGGCCATTTTGCCTAAAATAGCTAACTTGCAAGGATTGCCGTGCAATTCAGGGCCGACACTTGAATTGTAAAATTAATTCTTGAAAAAATATCCTTTATTACTATGAGCGAAACGACAAAACGCTTTGCACCCGGTGTTGTAACCGGCGATGGAGTTAGTGAAATTTTCCGCCACGCCAACGAAAACAACTACGCCCTTCCGGCAGTTAACGTGGTAGGTACCAACTCGGTAAATGCGGTCCTTGAAACAGCCAAAGCGGTTAAAAGCCCTGTCATTGTACAGTTTTCAAATGGCGGTGCTATATTTTACGCAGGAAAAAGTCTTTCCAATGCCAACCAGCAGGCTGCTATCGCCGGCGGGATCTCGGGTGCACAGCACGTACACCAGATGGCGGCATTGTACGAGGTTCCTGTGATCCTTCACACCGACCACTGCGCGAAGAAACTTCTCCCCTGGATCGACGGTTTGCTGGATGCCGGCGAACGTTATTTCGATCAATACGGCAAGCCTTTGTACAGCTCGCACATGCTCGACCTTTCGGAAGAGCCTATCGAGGAAAACATCGAAATCTGCGCTAAATATTTCGAGCGTATGGCGAAATTGGGCATGACATTGGAAATCGAACTCGGTGTAACCGGTGGCGAAGAAGACGGTGTGGACAACTCTGACGTTGACAGCTCGAAACTGTACACCCAGCCTGAGGAAGTGGCATTCGCTTACGAAGAACTTTCCAAAATCTCCCCTAACTTCACCATTGCAGCGGCATTCGGTAATGTTCACGGGGTATACAAGCCAGGTAATGTAAAATTGGAGCCGAAAATCCTTCGCAACTCACAAGAGTACATCAAGCAGAAATTCGGAACGGGCGACCTGCCTGTTAACTTCGTATTCCACGGAGGATCAGGCTCATCTCGCGAAGAAATCCGCGAAGCGATCGAGTACGGCGCGATCAAAATGAACATCGACACCGACATGCAATGGTCGACCTGGGAAGGTGTTCTCAACTATTATAAATCGAAAGAAGGCTACCTGCAATCGCAACTCGGCAACCCCGAAGGCGCAGATTCGCCGAACAAAAAATACTACGACCCACGCGTATGGCTACGCAAAGGCGAAGAAAGCATGATCTCCCGCCTGAAAGTGGCATTCGAAGATTTGAACTGCATCAATCAGTTGGGATAATCGGTTTTCTGAATTAATGGAATGAAAAAGCAACCTTTCGGGGTTGCTTTTTTTTGTGTATTAATACTTGAAATTCATCGGATAAGCGTCAATGCACCGGTTAATTCAGGGCTATTTTCCGTTAGCCGGATCTTGTACGCGTACACGCCGGGCATCTGCAATGCGCCGGCCACCGTTCCGTCGAATGCATTTTGGTAGCCCGTAGAATGGAATATTGCCTCTCCCCAGCGGTTATAGATCGTCACCCGGCATTTCGGATAGCCTTCGATACCCTTTAACTCCCAGGTTTCGTTGATACCGTCGCTGTTCGGCGTGAATGCATCGGGAATGAGAATGCTTTCCACAATTTTGACTTTTACCTCACGCCTGCCCACGCACCCGTACGCATTCGTGGCCGTGACCATGTAGGTAATGCCTCGGGAAGGTGTGGATGTTGGATTGGCATAGGTAACGTCGTTCAGATAGTCGGGCGGCGTCCAGCGATACGCTACATTCAGCGAGTCTTTGACACCGATCGAAATGGGCTTGTCACGGGAGGTATAAAGCACATCCACCAAATCCACCGTCGGCGAACGGCTCACAATCACTTCGCGCTCCGTGACAGAAGTCGGGCAAGCCTCAGAGCCCTCAATCACATATTGAATTTCGTGCTTTCCCTCACCGGCAATTTTGGGATCGAACGTGCTTCCGGTTACGCCCGCACCCGCAAATGTCCCGCCCGGCGGTATCGCATGCAATGTAATGGGTAGCGTGGTATCGCAAATGGGCGGAATGCTATCCATTTCCGCACTCGATGACATGATAGTTACACGCACCGTTTCAGATTCGAAGGAATCGGGGCAACCGTCTATTTTGGATGTTAGCAATTGATATTCGCCTTCCTCCTTAATGGTAATGCTTTGTGCATTGGCGCCCCAAATGGTTTTACCGTTTTTGGTCCATTGGAATTCGGGCTGTGGGTCGGGGAAGGTTTGTTTGGAGGTTAGTGTTGCTTCGGAGCCTTGGCAGAGGGTGAGGGTTTGGATTGAGGTGGTGTCTTTGTAAATATCTTTGTCAAAGATCTGCTGCTCGTTGCAGTTTACGACTGTGAGCGTGTAATAAAAGTTGACAGTGCCGGTTTTCGTGCCGTTTCGATATTCATCGACGGAAATGCCGATAAAGTATTGACCTACCTCGGTGGGTTTGACTCTAATTTCTCCGTTATTTTCATTGATAGTGAGCCCTGGGTTTCCCTGCATGGGGTTCTGTTCACTATATCCATCTGCCCAAGCCCAGTGGCCGACACGAATGTTTAAATCGGTTTCCGGAAATTCTATGTCAGTAATCGCATATGGTGTCGATAACCTGTATTTTATCTCATCTCCATCAACATCTGCCGCCGGAATCTTTATCTCAGTGAGCTCATCTTTACAAACAATAAAATTGTTGATAGCGCCTATCGTTGGGCTGGATTTCTTTGTGCTAAAAATACGATCTACTACCGGAAGAGGTATAAATGTCGTTACCCATTCGGCCAAATTGGAGGATTCAACAAAGTTTTTATCTCCCTTTCCACGGTAGCCTAGTAAGGAATGCCAGGCTAGGACACAACCATTACTCACAACAGACTCATCTACTCCAGAAAAATCGATATAAGCTTCATAAATATTTAAGAAAACCTCCCGCGTACTTGCTCCACCGCAACGTACTGGGTCCTGTTGGACTTTGGTCGAAGATATCCTTCTCATCCCAAAAGTGCTGAAACATCGCCATATGCCCTCGGTTTCCCAATGCATATCATTTTTGACAACAAAACCATGCTGAATCGTGTCATCAAGTTCTTCACTTGCTCCATCAACGTACAAGCTAAGTGTGATTATGTAACCGCTAATTGTATTGGAATGAGGCTTGCATTCAAGATGTGCTCCTAGAATCCCGCTCCCGATTGCATTTGTGCAAAGCATGAGCAATGCTATTGTTTGAATAAGCTTCATGATTTCCAATAGAGATTAAAATGTAAGCAACCAACAGTAACTCCTAATTTTAACCAATCCATCATTACCACAAGAAATCCGATGTGCAACGGGCACATATCATTTATCAACCTACCCTAACAACAAAAAAGCAGCCCCGAAAGACTGCTTCCCAATGCTATTCCACCACCATCATCCGCTTCCGGTGCGCTACGCCCCAGTCCCTTAAAGTCTTGATCACAATCTCCAATGAATGCCCGTACTCCGTCAGCGAGTACTCCACGACTACCGGAATAGAGTCGTAAACAGTCCGCTTCACGAGGTCGTTGCTTTCCAGCTCGCGGAGTTCTTTCGAGAGCATTTTGTCCGTGATACCCGGCACTTCCTTCGCGATTTGCGAAAAACGCTTGTTGCCGAACATGAGGGATATGATGATGGGCAGCTTCCATTTGCCGCTCAGTACTTCCAATGCGTCGCGCACGGGGAGGATGCTTTTCGTGCATTCGCCCCAGGTGTGCGGGTTCTTTTCCTTCGTTTTTTCCATAGCTTTTCTCACTATCCTTTTGTATACTACTTACAAATGTATAGTAAATTTAATTAAGTTTGCATGCCGATTGATTGAACGGCACACCAAACTTAGATAAAAATGAGCGAGTTAATAAAAAAATTGAACTGGCGTTACGCGACCAAACGTATGAACGGCGAGACCGTTCCCCAGGAAAAACTGGACAATATCCTCGAAGCGATCAAGCTGGCGCCTTCTTCGGTGGGTTTGCAGCCCTACAAAGTGATTGTCGTGGAGGATAAGGCTTTGAAAGACAAAATTTTCAGCGAGGCGGCCCCGCGGCAATTGCAGATCCCGGACGCTTCGCATTTGCTGGTGTTCGCGGCGTGGGAAAAGATCACGGCGGAGCAGGTCGATGATTTCATCAAACTGGTGGCGACTACCCGTAATGTGAGCCTAGAATCACTGGCGGGCTACCATAGCAGCATTAATGGCGGTATCCTCAGCCGCAGCGAAGCGGTGAATTTCGACTGGGCTGCCCGGCAAGCCTACATTGCATTGGGCCACGGACTGGTCGCTGCCGCTACGGAAGAGGTGGACGCCACGCCGATGGAAGGTTTCGACGGCGCTAAACTGGATGAGATTCTGGGGCTGCGTGAAAAAGGGTTGCGCAGCGTCGTGATCCTGACATTGGGTTACCGCGACCATGAGAAAGATCCGCTGGTGAATGCGAAGAAGGTGCGTAGGGCGCATGAAGAACTTTTTATATCGATCTGAGCTTTCCATAATGGGAGGTTAAGAGTCGGGAATGGTCAAGGGTAGTCAGGGATTGTTGAAGCAAAAAGTGCAATACCTGACCAAAAATGACAATACCTGACCAAAGACGATACCTGACCAAAAATGACAATACCTGACAACCAATGACAAGATCTGACAAAAAAAGACTCCCATCCAAATGTTACAATACACAAACACGATATCATGAAAGTCGAAATATGGAGTGATGTAATGTGCCCGTTTTGCTATATCGGCAAGCGGCGCTTTGAGAGTGCGTTGGCGGAGTTTCCGCAGCGCGACCAGATCCAGGTGGAATGGAAGAGTTTTCAACTCAATCCGCAAATGAAGACCCAGCCCGGAAAAAGCATTAATGAGTACCTGGCCGAAACCAAAGGCTGGACGCCGGATTACGCACAGCAAATGAACGACCACGTGACCAATATGGCTGCGGAGGTCGGTTTGGAATACAATATGGATAAGGCGGTATTGGCCAATTCGTTCGATGCGCACCGGTTTTTGCAGTTTGCCAAAACAAAAGGACTGGGCGATGCGGCGGAGGAACAGTTGTTCAAAGCCTATTTTACGGATGGTAAAAACACGGCCGACCACAACACACTCGTCGAACTGGGAACTGCTATCGGCGTCGACGCAACGGAATTGAAGTCGGTTTTGGAAGGAACACGTTTTAGTGAGGATGTGCGCAAAGATGTGTACGAGGCGCAGCAGGTAGGTGCCCGCGGCGTTCCGTTTTTCGTGCTCGACCGTAAATATGCGGTTTCGGGCGCGCAGCACAGCGAAACTTTCCTCGGTGCATTGCAGCAGTCGTTCGCTGAATGGGAAAAGGCTAACCCTAAACCACTCGTGAGCCTGGCTGATGGAGAGAATTGCACCATCGACGGGGAATGCGCGTAAACTGAGAATACGGATTGAAAAGCGGCATGTCGGACCTCCGGCGTGCCGCTTTGTTGTGTCCGGCCGCATCACTGGTATGGTTCTATAAGTAAAGTCAATGGCGGGGGGAAGTAATGTCATGTAATTTGTGCTAATTGCGCTAATTTGTTGCACAAAATACCTGCCTTCCAACCACCGCTATCAGCACTTTACACCCGACTATATGCGCTTTCTGGCATTATTGCTGCTCTTCCTGACCATGCAACAGCTCTCCCGGGCCGGCGGGATCCGAGGACGCATTACCACAAAAAACGGTGAATCTCTTCCCTATGCGGGCATTGCGGTGAAAGGCACGAGCAATGGGACTATGGCCAATGAGGAGGGCGAATACGAGTTTAGCCTAGCACCGGGTAACTACGAGATCATTTTTCAATATCTCGGATTTAAAAGTATTTCCAGGACCATCACCGTCGGCAACGATTTCACGGAGGTGAATGTGGAGATGGAGGAACAGGCTCTGAGCCTGCAAGAGGCTACGATCGGTAAGGGCAAGGAAGATCCCGCGTACACGATCATGCGGCGCGCGATCGCGAAGGCGCGCTTTCACCAGTTGCAAGTGCGTGGATACACGGCCAAAGTATATTCCCGCAGCACGGGCGTGGCTACCAAAATCCCTTTTTTACTTCAAAAACGGCTCAAAAAAGAAGGCGTTCAGCAGGGTAAGGCTATATTAAACGAAAGTGTCGCAGAGATCAAATACCGCCGTCCGAACAATTACAGCCAGCGTATTATTTCCACCCGCAACAGCCTCGACAACAGCATTCCTTCACCTAATGAATACATTCTGGCGAGTTTGTACAGCCCTGAAATAGCGGGCACAATTTCCCCATTGTCGCCCAAGTCATTTGCCTACTACAAATTTGAATATGAAGGCTATTTCGAAGAACGGGGGGAGATCGTCAATAAGATAAGGGTTATTCCAAAGGCCTACGGCGAAGGGGTTTTCAAGGGAAGCCTGTTCATACTCGAAGACCGCTGGGCGATCCATAGCTATGATTTGCAAACTACTACCAGCGGTTTGAACATTTCGGCCAAACAGATTTTCAGTCCCGTGCAGGGTGTCTGGATCCCGGTGAACCAGCAGTTTAAACTGAATGGCAGTTACCTCGGCTTTGCAGGCGAGTTTCGTTACCTGGTTTCTCTGACGTATGAAAAGCTCGACGTCGATCCCGGTTTGCGGGAAGACATTGTAATTGCCGACCACAAAAAAGATAACGCCCCGAAAGTGAAAGGCGGCAAAGACCTCGAAAACCTGATTCAGGCGCAGAAGGAATTTTCGACCAAAAATTTCAGGAAACTCACCAAGCAATACGAAAAGCAGCAGAAAAAAGAGCAAAAGGAACAGCTCGGCAACGACCGGCTGGTACGGCAGGATTCGATCGTGATCGATTCGATGGCCAACAAACGGGATACCACTTACTGGCAGGCGCTACGGCCAATCCCATTGACCAAATCGGAAGTTTCCAGTTACGTCTCGCAGGACAGCATCAAGGTCGTCAAGGATTCGCTAAGGGTCAAAACCAAGCCCGATTCCACGCATTTCAAGCCCATTCACCTGCTTTTGGGTAATACTTATGCATTGGGCAACCGCAATAGCTTTTATTTCAAAAGCCCTTTCCTTTCGATCAGCTACAATTCGGTGGAAGGCAATGCAATCAATTTTATCACTGAATGGCAAAAACGCTGGGAAAAATCTTCCTACATGAGCGTGCGGCCGCTCGTGCGCTACTCGTTTGGGCGAAAGCGGCTATACGGAAACCTCGAAACGAATGTGGGTGGCAGAAACTGGAATCTAGGACTCTCGGGAGGCGAAATGGCGTCCCAGATCAATAACCGTGACCCGATCCCCCCATTGCCCAACAGCGTCGCCGCGCGCTTTTTCGATCGCAGCCTGATGAAAGTCTACCAAAAACAGTTCGGGCACATTCAATATTCGCTTCGCAACATCGGCGACGTTCTCAGCCTCAATGCCAGCCTGGATTTCGAGCACCGGAAAGAACTTTTCAACCAGGAAAGCGCCCGGCCGATCATCTTCTGGAGCCAGTTCGGGTTCACACCCAACAGGCCCATTAACCGCGAGCTGGATAACACCGGCTTTGAAGACCACAATGCCTGGATTTTCGACGCTACGGCCACTCTGCGACCGTGGAGAAGGTACCTGATCCGCAATGGCGAAAAGCGGTATCTGAGAAGCCGCGGGCCTGCATTTAGTGTGAATTACAAAAGCGGCTTGGGCTTTCTGGGGGATTCCGATTATTCGATGCTGCAAGGAACCATCCGTCAGGACCTGAGCCTTGGCCCGAGGAGTAATCTCGAATATCTAGTCAATGGAGGCGGTTTTTTAAGTACCAAAACAATGTACTTCCCCGACTACCAGCATTTTATGGGTAATGAGTTTTTCTTCCAGTACGTCTACCCGCCCGACCAGTTCCGGATGCTTCCCTACTACTTATATAGTACTTCGAAATGGTTTTTCCAGACACACCTGACCTGGACAATGCAGCACTTCCTGCTCACGCGCATACAGTCGTTACGCGTGACGGGCATTTCGGAAACGTTGCAGCTGCATTACCTGCGCGTGCCTACGATGCGAAACTATTCGGAAGCCGTTTATGGAATTGATAATATCATGCGGATCGTCCGGTTGGAGGCCGTCGCACAATTCCATGGCTCACATTTCCAGGGCATGGGATGGCGCGTCGGTGCCTCCTTTCGGTTCGGACGGTAGTTATTTCACTTTCACAGCCTTGAAACGCGGAGCGGTTTTGGGGACCGTCGGCCACACGTTGTTATCAGGATCGATGTCGGCCATGCGCTGGCTAGGGTCGATTACAATGGCTTGAATATCGGAGGTGTTGCGGTCGATCGTGAAGGAATATTCAGGGTAAGTCCAGCCCCAGTCGGCCATTTGCGTGGTTTTGGCATACAACTTCTCATTCTTTTCGCCACGCATAATTTCCAGCGGAATGTAAAAATTCTCCTGGGTACCGTCCTTGTAGCTTACCACTACATCCAATGGCATTGGGATTTGGCCAATCCTTTCGAGCACCACATCGGTCTGACCCGCGTTTGAAAGCACCTCGCGGATGCTGTAATCGATCGTTTTGGTGGTTCCTACAAAATTCTCCCAGAACCAATCCAGTTCCAGCCCTGATTCCTTTTCCATAATGCGTTTCAAATCCGTCGGATTCGGGTGTTTGAACTTCCATTCATTGAAATACCGCTTCATGCCGCGTTGGAATGTTTCCTTACCCATGATATAATTGAGCTGGTTCAGGAAAACGGCGCCTTTGTTGTAGCTGGCAATGCTGTATGCCTTGTTGGTATTGTAATGGTCGGCGTGGGTGGTAAGCGGCTCTTCGATCCCCGCTTTCACCAGGCTGCGGTAACTGGTCGTAGCGGCGCGTTGCGGATCTCCTTTCGCCGGGAACAGCTCGCCCATCACGATATTTTGCGCGTAGGTCGTAAAACCTTCGTCCATCCATGGGTATTTCGATTCATTCGTGCCCAAAAGTCCCTGAAACCAGCTATGAATGGATTCATGAACGGTTACGCTCGTCAGCGAATGCAGGCTTAAACGGCCCGTAATAAGCGTCGCCATCGGATATTCCATACCGCCATCGCCGCCCTGGATCACCGAATATTGCTTGTAAGGATAACGCCCGAACTGCTCGTTCATGATCTTGAACGAACGTACCGCAAGCGGCTCCATTTGTTTCCATGAATTAGCTAGTGTGTCCGTTTGGTAGAAGAAGTGCAGGTCAAGGTTATCATCTACTTTCACGACATCGTGCTGGTAATCGCGGTCGGCGGCCCACATGAAATCGTGCACTTCCGGCGCTATGAAATGCCAGGTAAGGCGCTCGCCTGGTTTGTGCGTGACATTTTTATTGGAATACCCGTGACCGATTTTATCAGGATTCTGTAAATAGCCGGTTCCCGCAATCGTATACGCCGCATCCATCGTGATTTTTACGTCAAAATCACCCCATATTCCATAGAACTCGCGACCGATGTAAGGATTGGCATGCCAGCCTTCATAATCGTACTCCGACATTTTGGGATACCATTGCGCCATTGAATAATCGATACCTTCCGCATTGGCGCGACCGGTGCGGCGGATCTGCAACGGCACCTGCGCTTCGAACGCCATATCGAAGGTGTGTTGCGACTTGGGCAGGATCTTTTCGTTCAAAGTCACTTCGAGAATGGTACCCACCACCTCGTATTTTAGCGACTTCCCATTCTGTTTGAGAGAAAGCACTTTTTCGTAACCGATTTCGGCAGGCGACAATTTGGAAATACGATCCTTCACCCGCGTATCCGGATCGCTGATCGAGCGCGAGCGGACGTCCATCTGGCTGCCGGGCTGGAAAGCGTTCAGGTATAAATGATAAAATACCTTTTGAAGTGTATCGGGGGAATTGTTGGTGTAAACGAGTTTTTGGGTGCCTTTGTACTGGTGTTTGACAGCGTCAAAATCAATCTCCATCTGGTACTTCGCGCGCTGCTGCCAACGGTCACTTTGTGCTGAAACCTGGAACGCCAGCGCGACCAGCAATAGCACGGATAAATTAAACTTCATTCGGACGTTAGTAATTTGATTAAACCGCAAATTACGTCAATCCCCTCGAAACTGTGCATCATTCTCCACAAAAAACCTCATTTTAAAGCATTTGCAGTGGTTTAATGCGTTTGCAGCGCATTTGCAGGCCTGGCATAGTGTTGGTAATTATTGGTTCAGAAATCAATAATCAAAAACCTAAATATTTGTCAATCATGCTAAGATGGACCGTAATATTTCTGATCATCGCTATCGTTGCCGGTATCCTCGGATTCGGTGGTATAGCGGCAGGCGCAGCCGGAATTGCTAAAATTCTTTTCTTCGTATTCCTCGTACTCTTCGTGCTAAGCTTATTAAGCCGTGGTGTCGGGCGATCCTGACGACTTTCGGCAATACAACAAATGAAAAAAGCGGACTCGATGTCCGCTTTTTTCGTATTTCTTATTCCCATTCGATGGTTGCCGGTGGCTTCGAAGAAATGTCGTAAACGACCCTGTTCACCCCTTTTACCTTATTGATAATGTCGTTGGAAACTTCGGCGAGGAAATCGTACGGCAAATGCGCCCAATCGGCGGTCATACCATCGACCGACGTCACCGCGCGTAGCGCGACCACGCGCTCGTACGTGCGCTCGTCGCCCATTACGCCTACGCTTTGCACAGGAAGGAGCATTGCGCCAGCCTGCCAAACGTCCTTATAGAGATTCCATTTACGAAGGCCACCGATAAAGATCGCGTCCACTTCTTGCAGGATAGCGACTTTCTCAGGTGTGATTTCACCGAGGATACGGATCGCCAGACCCGGTCCGGGGAACGGATGGCGGCTGAGAATTTTCTCATCGATACCCAGTGTACGTCCAACCGCCCGTACCTCGTCTTTGAACAAAGTATTCAGCGGCTCAACCACTTTCAGTTTCATAAAATCAGGCAGACCACCCACATTATGGTGCGACTTGATCGTCGCCGAAGGGCCTTTTACCGAAACGGATTCGATCACGTCCGGATAAATAGTGCCCTGTCCGAGCCACTTCACATCCTCGATCAAATGTGCTTCCTGGTCGAAAATATCGATAAATGACTTTCCGATCGCCTTACGTTTCGCTTCGGGTTCGCTCAATCCGTCGAGCGACTGGTAAAAGTGTGATTTGGAATCCACACCTTTAATATTGAGGCCCATATTTTGGTAAGAATTCAGCACCTGCTCGAATTCATCCTTACGCAACAGACCGTTGTCTACGAAAATACAATACAAATTCTGGCCGATCGCGTGGTGTACCAGCGTAGCAGCCACCGTAGAATCCACACCGCCCGACAATGCCATTACGACCTTATCGTTGCCCAGTTTCTTGCGAAGCTGGTCGATGGTATGCTCTACAAACGAATCGGAAGTCCAGTCCTGCTTGCACCCACAAATATTCACTACGAAGTTGTGGAGAAGCTTTTTGCCCTCGGTAGTATGCGTAACCTCGGGGTGAAACTGGATACCATATGTGAGTTCATCCTCCACTTTAAATGCAGCCACCTTCACTGATTCCGTGGAAGCGATCACGTGGAAGTTTTGCGGCGCGCGAACGATCGTGTCACCATGCGACATCCACACCTGCGACGACTCCGACAAACCGGCCAGCAACGAGGAATCCGAGTCATCGATTTCCAGTCTTGCGCGGCCATACTCGCGGTGCTGCGAAGGTTTCACCTCGCCGCCCAGCTCCTGCGCCAGCAACTGCGCGCCATAGCATACGCCCAAAAGGGGCAATGTTTTGCGGAATTTGTTGAGATCTACGCGAGGAGAATCTTCATCTCTTACCGAGCAGGGACTACCTGAGAGAATTACACCTTTGACGTTGGGAGTGAGTTCGGGGAAGTTGTTGTATGGGTGGATTTCACAATAAACATTCAGTTCGCGAACTCTGCGTGCAATTAACTGGGTGTACTGTGAGCCAAAATCTAAAATCAGAATTTGTTCAGTCATATATATGCTATCTAAAACGCAAAGGTAGGGAGATTGGGGGAAAACCAAAAAACGAAGTTGAAACTTCGCCACTTCTGACGCTCAAACAGCTATTTAACCGTTTAAACTTTTTTCCAGCCAATATGCAACTTCCTTTTATCCCTTTGTATCTATAAGCCGAAAGATAGCCACACACCATTTATATAACATTCACGCCTTTTATGTAATCGAAGGTTCTATGTTATACCCAGTACCTATCTTTGCAGTGTACCTAATGGAACAACTCACCCCGGGTACGCTGAACTTTTAACTATTAGCCATGAAAATCTTAATGAACCTAACTGCAGCGCTGATGCTGGGCAGTGGATTTGTGCACGCACAAGCTCCCCAGCCACTTACCGGAAAAGGAAAAGTCACCGGCGCGGTGCTTGATGAAAAGTCGCAACCGTTCCCGTTTGTGAACATTCTTTTGCTCCAAGCCAAAGACTCCGTGCTTGTAACAGGACTTGCTGCCGATGAGCAGGGCAAATTTGCATTCGACCAGGTGGCGGAAGGCAAGTACCTCACGCTGATCTCGATGGTAGGATATCAAAAAAGTTATAGTGAACCATTCAACGTAAAAGACACTCCCGTAAACCTTCCCACTTTTACCTTAAAATCGGATATCAAATCGCTGAACGAGGTGACCGTCGTAGCGAAAAAACCATTCATCGAACAGCAAATCGACCGGACGGTGGTGAATGTGGAAAACAGCATTGTTTCAGCAGGCGCTACCGCGTTGGAAGTGCTCGAACGCGCGCCGGGTGTAACGGTCGATCAGCAGAACGAGCAATTGAAACTGCGTGGTAAGGAAGGTGTGATTGTTCAAATAGATGGAAAACAGACTTTTTTGTCCCAACAAGAACTCATTACGCTTCTGCGCAACACGCCCAGCGATAATATCGAGAAGATCGAGCTGATCACGAACCCTTCGGCCAAATATGACGCGGCGGGTAACTCGGGAATCATCAATATTAAAATGAAGCGCAACAAGAACTACGGCACCAACGGGAATATCAACCTTGGCGGGGCGTGGGCGAAATATGGTCGCGCGAATGCGACCGCGACGCTCAACCACCGGGCCGGAAAAATAAGCACATTCATCAACGGCGGCGCTTTTTATAACAAAGGATTCAACAACAACGACATTTACCGCACGATTCCTTACGAGGATAAAGTGACGATCTTCGACCAGCATACCGAGCGGATCAACAGATCGGAATACTATAATGTGCGTGCCGGCCTCGACTACTTTGCAACGGACAAAACCACTGTTGGCGTACTGGTTTCCGGTTTCTACAACGATTGGAGCAACCCGTTCGGACAAACCAACACCCGGATCCTGAACGAAGACCTGAGCCTGCAACGGACTTTCCGGACAGACGTTTTCAATGGCGGTAAAATGAACAATATCAGTTCCAACCTGAACCTGAAACACCAGTTCAACGACAAAGGAAAAGAACTGACTTTCGACCTGGATTACGTGCATTACGGCGGCAAAAAGAAGAGCGACCTCGATACCCGCTATTTCAAAGCGGACGGTACGCCGGACGAAGCCGCTACCGAAATGGTGCGTAACGATATGCCTTCGGACATCAACATTGCGATGGCGAAGCTGGATTACACCCAAACGATCGGCAAAGGCAAGTTCGAAACCGGTTTGAAATCGAGCTACGTGACTTCGGATAATGATATGGTGTTCGAAACTTTCGCAGACAGCTGGCAATTTGACCCAAGCCGCTCGAACCGTTTCAAGTACACTGAAAACGTGAATGCGGCTTATGCGAACTATGCCGGTGCTATTTCGAAAAAGATCAAGTACCAGCTGGGCGTCCGCGCAGAACACACGCATTCGATCGGTAACTCGGTTACGTTGAACCAGAAACGCGACAGAAATTATATTAACTTTTTCCCCAGCGTGTTCCTGTCGAACCAGTTGGATACAAACAACGTGATCAACCTTTCGTACAGCCGTCGGATCGATCGTCCGAATTACCAGTCGCTGAACCCGTTTGAGTTTTATCTTGACCCATACACATTCGCGAAAGGCAATCCGAACCTGAGACCGCAGTACACACATTCGTTTCAATTAGTACACGTTTACAAAAACGCATTGAACACGACGCTGGCATACAGCCGCATCAAGGACATGATCGCGGACGAACTGCCACAGCAAATCGCATCGGAGAACAAAACGTTTGTCACATCGGATAACCTCGACAACCAGGATAACATCAGCCTGACCGTCTCTTTCCCGATACCCGTCACTAAATGGTGGCAAGTGCAGGCGAACTTTACTGGTGTTTACAACCATTACAAGTCATATTACCTGGAACAACAGCTCGAAATCAAGCAGACGTCATGGAATATGTATGCCAGCAATCAATTTACTATCGGTAAGGGATGGTCCGCTGAGCTCTCCGGATGGTATAATAGCAGACAGTTCTATGGATTGTACGCGGCCCGCCCGATGGGGATGATCAATGCAGGTTTGCAAAAGAATATCCTGAACAAAAAAGGAACGATCCGCTTCAATGTGAACGATATCTTCTGGACCAACCGATTCAACGGTACGGCTGTGTACAAGGATATCAATTTCAAAGTGCGTTCCGAATGGCCCAGCCGCCAGTTCAGACTGACCTTCACATACAACTTCGGTAACCAGAACGTGAAGGGTGCCCGCCAGCGCAACACCGGGTCGGATGATTTGCAGAAACGCGCAGGCGGCAATTAAAAGTGGAATTCCGGTCGAACGAGACCAGTGTTCATAAATTAGTTAGGTTTGTTATGCAGAAAATCCATCCCGCGATGTGCGGGATGGATTTCTTTTTTGATATAAACCTAAAAAGTGAAATGCTTACGCTTGCAATGCGGCAACACCCGGAAGAACTTTGCCTTCCATGTATTCGAGCAATGCGCCGCCACCGGTTGAAACGTAGCTCACGCGGTCGCCGTAACCTGCATTGTTGATCGCCGAAGCCGAGTCGCCACCACCGATGAGTGAGAATGCGTCGTTTTCTTCGGTTACCGACACCACCGCCTCAGCGATTGCATTGGTTCCTTGCGCGAAGTTCGGGAACTCGAATACGCCCATCGGGCCGTTCCAGAGTACAGTTTTGGAGTTTTTGATGATATCGCTGAAAATTTTGGCAGTTTCAGGACCGATATCGAGGCCTTCCCACTCGTCGGGAATGTTACCGGCTTCTACCACTTTACGCTCGGCATCGTTCGAGAATTTGTCGGCGATAACGGTATCCACCGGTAATACCAGGTTAATACCTTTCGCTTTCGCTTTTTCAATGAGTTCCAAAGTAAGGTCCTGCTTGTCGGCTTCGAGCAACGACTTGCCGATGCTTCCGCCTTGTGCTTTGGAGAATGTATAGGACATACCGCCGCCGATGATCAGGTTATCAACCTTGTCGAGCAGGCGTTCGATGATCAGGATTTTGTCGGAAATTTTAGCACCGCCCATGATCGCAGTGAAAGGTCTTTCTGAATGTTCCAGAAGTCTTTCCGCGTTATCCAGCTCCGCTTGCATTACATAACCGCAAACTTTATCCGCAAAGAATTTACCGATCACAGCTGTGGAAGCGTGCGCGCGGTGTGCGGTACCGAATGCATCCATTACCCACACATCACCCAGTTTCGAAAGTTTCTCGGCGAATTCTTCGTTACCTTTTTCTTCTTCTTTATAAAAACGCAGGTTTTCGAGCAACAGAACTTCTCCCGGTTGCAATGCAGCGGCCAGCTCCGTAGCGCTTTCGCCAATGCAATCGTCGGCAAACTTCACCGTCTTGCCCAGGATCAGGGAAAGCGGGTTTACCAGGTGTTTCAGGGAGTACTTTTCGGTAGGACCGTCCTTGGGGCGACCCAGGTGTGACATTAAAATGACGGAACCGCCGTCATTAAGAATCTTACTGATTGTAGGAATGGTCGCACGGATACGGGTATCGTCCGTGATCTCAAATTTTTCATTAAGCGGGACATTGAAATCCACGCGAACCAGGGCTTTTTTCCCTGAAAAATCATAAGAATCTAATGTTGTCATGGGCAGGTAAAATTGTTTTCCATAGAGAGCAAATGTAAATCAATTTCTTAATTATATACTATGCTTTTCAGAAAAGGCGGCGCGCTTAATAGCTATAATCCTATTTTTACCTTTCATTTTTCTATAAAAACAGGAATTAACCAAATTTTAATATAAACCGTCCCGTACTTGCCGGGCAGCGGTAGCCGTTCCGTTTTCCATGGGAAAATCACTGATAATTTTAATATCCTGAAATAGATATTTTTGGTAACTTTATTTCTTCATCAACTCAAAAAGTAACCGTTTTGTCTGCCGAATTGACCGATCCGTTCGCCCAGGAACAGGTGTTTCCCACGGATTTACCGCCCAAATACTATCTCGAATATTTCAACTACGTGCTCGCGTTCGTACGCAAGCGCTACGCGCACATCCTGCACGGGAGCGAGCTGGAATTCCTGGACAATTACGAGTCGCTTTCGGAAGACGCGCAATGCCTCTTTATCCGTTTCAGCAACCGCAGCAAATCGTTTTTCCGTAGCAATAGCCTCTCCTACTCCGAAATCGGGGACATGCCCGCCGTGCTCACCGAACTGCTCGAACGCGACTTTATCGAAACGCTCTGTGAAGCGCACGAAAGCCGGTTCACGGAGGTGATCGATCTTTTCACCAAACCCGAATTGCTGGAATTCACGAAACTGCTCCAACCGGACATTATGCCTTCGAAAAGCATTAAAAAGCCCGATCTGGTGCGCTGGTTGCTGTACGAATATGATTTTGCCGTGCTTTGCGAGGTGATCGGAGCATTGGAACCAGTGGTGAAAGTATCGTTCGAAGCAGAGGTAATGCTGATGAAGTTTCTCTTCTTCGGCAACCGCTATGCCGATATGACCGAATTTGTCGTTCGCGACCTGGGGCACGTGCGGTTTCAATCGTTCGACGAGCAATACCTTTCTATTCAGTTCGATACGCGGAAGGATGCAGACGATACATTGATGGTGTCGCTGATGAAGGAAACTTTCGACATTATCAAACAAGACCTGCCGCCGGAAGAGATTTACGACTGGTTTATGAACTGGCAGGCAGCAAGCGGCACCGGGCTCAGCCATAAGGCATTACCTTCATTCAATACATTTATATTAAAAGTAAGTGCCTGGCTGGAACGCAAGAAAATGCTTTCGCAGGCGCTTACCATCTACCAGCTCACGAGCGACGCCCCCGCCCGCGAGCGGCGCGTGCGATTGCTTTATAACCTGGGTGAAATCGACGAAGCACTGGCCTTATGCGAGGAAATCGCCGAAAGCCCGCAGAATGCCGACGAGCGCTTTTTCAGCCTCGATTTTTATGAAAAGATTAAAAACAAAAAAGCCCGGACCGTCAAAAGGACGACCCAGGCTTTAAAAGCTGCCGAAGCGATTGAAGTACCGGTTTCCTTTCGTTTCCGGGTGGAATTCGGTGCGATAACCTATTACCAGGAGCAGGGTTACAATGCGTTTTTTAGCGAAAACGAACCATGGCGTGCATTGTTCGGGCTGCTGTTCTGGGATATTATTTATGATACCAATGTCCAGACGATCCATAACCCGCTGCAACGCATTCCGTCGGACTTCTTCCTGCCCGATTTCTATTTCAAACGGTCGGAACAGTTGAAAGAACGGCTCGCCGCCGCGCACTCGCGGGAGATCATCGACGAGCTCGTTACACAAACATTTACAGATAAATACGGCATTACCAATGTGCTCGTGCCGTGGTATGACGGCGCATTGGACAAAGTTTTGACTTTAACTTCCCTTTTGAGCCCCGAAAAGATCCACAAGATCATGCTCGAAATGGCGCTGAACCTCCGTGAAAACACCCGCGGCTTTCCCGACTTGCTGGTCTGGAACGACGACGACTACGCATTCATCGAAATCAAATCGCCTACGGACCACCTTTCGTCGCGGCAGCTGCATTGGCAGCATTTCTTTGCCGAGCATGGCGTACAGAGCCGGATCGTGCGGGTGAACTGGATCAAGGAGAACATTAATCTAATGTAAACTCCGCCGTCACAGGCAGGTGGTCCGATGCATATTTCTCGTCGATCACCTTCGTATTGGCACTTTTCAGTTGGTTACCCTGCTTGTGCATGATGAAATCGATTGTCTTTTTCGGCACTTCCACCGGGATGGTCGGCTTGCAATCTGTGCAGGAACGCGTGAAATACTTGTCGAAATAGGCGATTACCGGGCTTTCGGGCGTAGCATTGAAATCGCCGGCGAGGATCATCGGCATTTCAGTTTTTCCAAAATGCTCCATAATCGTTTCCGCCTGATGAATGCGGTTAGGCTCCTTTAAACCCAAATGCGTGCTGGCGAAGATCAGTTTGCGGTTATCCGGCAGCTTCACGGTTACCGCGGCGATCGTGCGGTCTTCTTCTTTCAATTCCGGGCGGATAGGCAATGCAAACTTCGCCGAGTCGACGATCGGGAATTTTGTCAGAACAGCCACACCATAGTCGCCTCCCTGGTGGTCGATCGCTTTGGAAAAATAGAATTTCATGCCGGTAAGCGCGGCCAGTTGCTGCGCCTGGTTTTTGCCTTTACCGGAACGTTCGGTATTGACGTCGACTTCCTGCAATGCCACGAAATCAGGCTTTTCGGCATTGATCACTTTCGCAATCGCTTCCACATCGATTTTGTCACCAGCCGAGGGCGGGTTACAGTGGTGGATGTTGTAGGTCATCACTTTGAAGCGTTGCTTTTTTGCGGGCTGGTCGGGCAACGTACCGGCTAGTACGTTGGCGGACAGGAGCATAAACAATGGTAAGAAGTACTTTTTCATCGGTGGTACGAAGATTAAGGTAAATAATGCGCCAAAAATAGCGTTTGAAATCCAGAATTAACGCCGCCCGGTAACCCGTTTCGGTTTATCATCCAATCAAATTTCAGCGAGTCAGGCATTTTTCATTATCATTACACATTCATTAACAATCCTCGCTTCATGAAGCTAAGAAAACTCTTGATCGCCGCCGCCGCATTCACGGGCCTCGGCGTCGCGCATGCACAAACCAGGCCGGAGGATGTGAAAGGTTTCACGCTGGCCAACGGCATGAAATTCCTCGTCCTGGAAGACCATTCGATCCCGACCGCGAATATGTACCTTTTCTGGAAAGTCGGCTCGCGAAACGAAGTCCACGGCATTACCGGCCTCTCCCACTTCTTCGAACACATGATGTTCAACGGTTCCAAAAACTACGGCCCGAAGCAGTTCGACCGCGTAATGGAAGCCAACGGCGGTTCCAACAATGCTTACACTTCCGAAAACGTGACCGTCTACACCGACTGGTTTCAAAAAGACGCATTGGAAACGATTTTCAAACTTGAATCCGACCGGATCGGCCACCTTTCCATTGATCCTAAAATGGTCGAAAGCGAGCGCGGCGTGGTACTTTCCGAACGCAGTACCGGGCTGGAAAACAGCAATTACAGGCTACTGGGCGAGCTGGTGCAATCCGTCGCATTCCAGGAGCATCCTTATATGTTCCCGGTGATCGGCTTTGAATCCGACATTAAAAGCTGGACGCAATCCGATTTGGAGAATTATTTCAAAACCTATTATTCGCCCAACAATGCGACCGTTGTGGTGGCAGGTGATATTAAGTTTGATGAGGTCAAAAAACTGGCCGACCAATACATGGCACCGCTGCCCGCGCGTGGCCTGCCCCCAAAGATCCGCACCGTGGAGCCGCCACAGAATGGCGAGCGCCGCGTGACTACTTACAAGGACATTACCACGCCGAATATCATCCTCGCCTACCATGTCCCCGAAACGGCCCACGCAGACTACTACGCGCTCGACCTGTTCAGCAGTTTGCTGAGCTCGGGTAATTCCTCTCGGCTGGTGAAATCGCTGGTGATGGATACGACCATCGCTTCCAGCGTTTCCACCGGTCTTGATAATGGCTTCGACCCGACATTATTTGTCGTTTTCGGTGTGGCTGGCGACAACGTCTCAGCACCTGACCTTGAAAAAGCCATTGAAAAACAGATCGATATGGTCATCCAGAATGGGGTAACCGACGCGGAATTGCAGAAAGTGAAAAACCAGAAGCTGATGGAATTCTATCACACGCTGGAAACCATCAATGGAAAGGCCAACAGTCTCGGGACGTACGATGTGTTTTTTGGCGACTATAAAAAGATGTTCGAAGCGCCAGAGAACTACAAAAAGGTCACGGTCGACGACATCAAACGCGTAGCGGCCCAATATTTCACCGAGCGCAACCGGACGGTAGGTTACCTGCTTCCCGAAAAATCGAAATAACAGCCATTCAAATTTAAATTGGAATGAAAAACATACTAATGCTGGTACTCGCCTTGTGTGCATTGGCGGCTAAGGCGCAGAATAATTTCAAAGTACCTCCCTACGAGACATTCAAACTCAAAAACGGGCTCACCGTATACCTGATGGAGCAACACGAGGTACCGCTGATCAACGTTTCGGCGGTATTCGATGCCGGTTCGATCAACGACGGCGAGCGTTACGGCCTCGCAAGCCTGACGGCCGACGCATTGCTTTTCGGCACGCAGAAATACACCAAGGCGCAAATCGAAGAAATGACCGATTACGTCGGCGCGAGCCTTTCTACTTATGCTTCAAAGGACAATGCAGGTCTGGCAGCTTCATTTGCCGTGAAAGACCAGGAAAAACTATTCGAACTGATCCAGCAGGTACTCATACACCCGGTATTCGACGCCACCGAATTCGATAAACACAAACAGCGGACATTACTCGAACTCGCGCAGGCGAAGGAAAGCCCGCGGCAGGTGATCGGCAACTACTACAATACATTTCTGTTCGGCAATTTCCCTTACGCGACGCCCACGACCGGGAGCAAATCAACGGTCGAGAAAATTGATGTAGCGGCAGTGAAAGCATTTTACCAAAGCAATTACACCACCGGCAAAGGTGCTATTTCGATCGTCGGCGATTTCAAGGCGGCCGATATGAAGAAGAAGATTACCGCATTATTCGGTGAATGGAAAACAGCGCCTGCGAGAATGGTGAAACGCGTGGCGCCCAACCTGGAATTTGACAAAGCGCGCGTACTACTGGTGAACAAGGACGACGCCCGCGAAACCACGTTCATGATCGGCGGCAAAGGTATCGACTACAACTCGCCGGATTACGTGCCGGTGGTGGTGATCAATACCATTCTGGGAGGCCGGTTTACTTCCTGGCTGAACGATGCATTGCGTGTAAATTCAGGTTTGACTTACGGTGCAGGCAGCCGTTTCACCCGCTACAAATACGCAGGCACATTCGGGATCAGCACTTTTACCAAAAACTCCACAACCGTTCCGGCGATCGACATGGCATTGAGCGTGCTGGACAGCCTTCACAAAACCGGTATCAACGAAGAAATCCTCGCGTCCGCGAAAGCGTATGTGAAAGGCGATTTCCCGCCGGATTACGAATCGGCAGGAGCATTGGCGAGATTATTGACGGATATGTTTACCTATAACTTCGACGAGAGTTTTATCAATACATTCCAATCCAAAGTGGATGGACTAACGGTAGCGCAGGCGAAAGAAATTATCGCCACCTATTTCCCGAAAGACAAGCTGCAATTTGTGTTTGTAGGAAAGGCCTCGGAGATTAAAGAGCAGCTTAAAAAATATGGCGAGGTGAGCGAAAAGCAGATCAAGGCCGACGGGTTTTAGTATATCAATCACAGGTGCTGCTTTAAAGAATACCTATCTAAAACAATCAACGAAATGACAATGAAAAAACTAATCGGTCTGGGCTGTCTGGCGGCTGCATTGCTGGGCGGGAGCGACCTTTTTGCGCAGGGCAAAGTGTATACCGCGCCGATCGGGTTACAGGCATATACTTTCCGCGGCAGCTGGGGCAAGGGCATTGAAGCGACGCTGGATACTATTAAATCCCTCGGCGTGACGGAAATGGAGGGTGGCCCCATTGCCGGCATGACCACCGAAGAACTCCGCAAGCAACTCGACAAACGCGGTATTAAAATGAAATCCATCGGAGCGGACTACAAAAAGCTGAGCGAAAGCACCGAACAGACCATTAAGGATGCCAAAATCCTGGGCGCTACCTACGTGATGGTAGCCTGGATTCCTCACGAAAAAGGCAATTTCAACCTGGAAACCGCGAAAAAAGCGGTCGCAGATTTCAATAAGGCCGGTAAAGAACTGAAAGAAGCCGGTATTTCGCTTACCTACCATAACCACGGCTACGAGTTTGTGCCTTACGAAGACGGCACATTGTTTGACTACATTGTTAAAAACACCAATCCGGAATACGTTAACTTCGAAATGGACGTCCTCTGGACCGCATTCCCTGGACAAGATCCGGCGAAACTGCTTTTGAAATACCCCACCCGCTGGAAGCTGATGCACCTCAAAGACCTCAAAAAAGGTGTAAAAGGCGACCTCTCAGGCGGTACGCCAACTACGAACGACGTAGCACTGGGAACAGGCCAGATAGACATCCCGGCAACTTTGAAAGCGGCGAAGAAAGTGGGTATCAAGCATTATTTTATAGAGGATGAAAGCCCTTCGTATTTGAAGCAGATTCCCGTGACGATCGCTTACATTAAAAGTATTAAGGAATAACAGCGCTTGCGCTGGTACGAATCTCCTGATTCGTACATACGATTCGCAGGCCTCCGGCCGGTCTATACTGCAAAGCGATCTGCGGTACGGACCGGCCGGAGGCCTGCGAATATCAGACGCGAAGGAAACCTTCGCGCCAGCGCTTTCAGCGCTTTCTTACCATCCCGGATTCTGCTTCAAAGTCGGGGTTCTTTGCAACTCATCCTGCATGATTGGAAACAGGTAATGCCTTGGCGTAACGAATACACGGCTTTCTACGAAATAGCGCTGCATACGGTATTTCTTCCCTTCTACGACGATCTTGCCATTCGCGTCTTCCACCGGCTTCATACCATTGATCATCCGCTGCGTTTTCGGATACGGCCAGTAGGCTTGTGCGCGCTGCTCGTTCGTTGCGCCTGCGCTTTGCCAGGCCTGCTCGCGGGCGAGTTCTTTGGCTGAGCTGGCTTCAAGGTATAGGCGTGAGGTCCAGATGCGGTTGTTTTCATAGAACAGCTCCACCCTTCTTTCGCGTTTGATGTATTCGTCCATCAATGCCTTGTTGCTCTGCGCTTCCGTCGGGATAGGCGCCATGAACGAGCGCTTTCTTACGTCATTCAGCATTTGGTAAATCTCGGCATTCGGCCCGGCTGACTCATTTACCGCTTCGGCATAAATGTAAATAAACTCCGGCAAGCGCCAGATCGGCGGGCCGCTGATGGCGAAACTCTTGTCGCGGTTCCACGATTCACGGAGGATTTTGCGGAGAAAATAACCGGTTGTCGAAGAGTTGGAAGCCCCGATTTTGTCCGCTCCTGTGGCCGTGTTAATCACCTTTCCTTTGAATGTAGACCCGTGATATACGATGTCGCGGTAGAACCGCGGGTCTCTTTTCACGCTTTCGTACGGATTACCGTCGTCGTAACCATCGGTTTTGGCGCGGGTACCGTAAACCGGGTAACCAAATCCGTTCGGCGCAATGTACTCATATTCATCCACTTGCTCCTGAACCGGCATCTGGCGGGAGCTTCCGCCCCAGCTTGGTGGGTAAATGTCGCCCTGCCAGTTGTTGTCCTTGTCACGGGTGACGAAGAAAACCGCTTCGTTCTGGAATGCCTGCATATCGTGGTACAAATCCCATAGCCGCGCAGGCACTTTGGAATTATTGTTGTCTACGCCCGCATCGTCCCGAAAATCGGCCGCGTCGTGGCCCTGGTAGAGGCTGTAACGCTGGCGGCCATCTACTTTATAATCAATCACCGCCTTGGCGGCTTCCTTCGCTTTCACCCAGCGATCTACATTATAAGCATATTCTCCGGCAAACTGGCGCGTGTCATTCGGGAACTGCCCGCCGTTCCACATTGGCGTAGCGGCCATCCAGGAAATCATCGCTTTCAGGCCCAGACAAGCCCCTTTATCCACACGCCCGAAATCGGCCCCGCCCCAACTGCCGGGCACCCGCGCAAATGCCGAGTCGCAATCCTGCTTGATCTTTTCCGCAATGGCGTGGAAAGATTCCTGCTTGAAATCCATCGCGCCGGTTGGCTGGATGGTATTGGTAATGTAAACCACCTCCCCGTACATACGCGCGGCCAGGTAATGGAAGTAGGCGCGCATGAAATAGGTTTCGCCGAGGCGCTTTTCGAGGTCGCCGGCTTGCAGCGGGTTATCCGGCGTATTGTATTTTCTCACACCTTCGAGGATCACATTGGCCTTGCGGATGCGGGAATATAAATCCCACCAGTATTGCCCGCGGCTGCTGCGGTCCGGCATGGCGTTGGGGTTCCAGTCGCCGGTATTGAATTTATTGGTCAGGCTACCTTCGGCTGTCGAGCCTTCTGCCTCGTCCGTTACGGGTGCCGAGGAGAAGTGTGAGAAAAAAACCAGCGGACTGTTGGAGCCCTTTGCATTATCGTACAAATCGGTGATCAGCTGGTTCATTTTGTTGTATCGGGTAAAAACCTGCTCGGCGTCTACCTGATCGTCGGGTTTGCGGTCGAGGAAATCCTGCTGGCAGCCCGACAGTACTACAAGACCGAATGCTATGCTCGTAAATATTTTTCTGGTATTCATAAAAGTCAGGTTAAATCAGAATGAAATGTCGACACCAAAATTCACCACCTTCTGGATCGGGTACCAGTCGCCTGAGCCCTCGCGGGTCTCGGGGTCCATATCCACGTCTTTGAGTCCGTCCCAGGTCAGCAGGTTCATCCCCTGCACGTAAATGCGGAAATTGTCGATACCGATCTTTTTAATCGCCGTTTTGGGCAGGTTATAGCCCACCTCGACGGTTTTCAAACGGATGTATTTCGAATTATACAGAAACAAGCTGCTGTTGCCATTCTTGTTGTTGCTGTGGTCTCCGAAATGCAAGGCCGGATAAGTGGCGGTCGCAGCGGTCTCGGGCGTCCACCGATTGAGGTGCATCGGTTTCACCTTGCCATATTTATCCTGGTTGAAAAGCGGGAAATCGTACACAGCCGCGCCGGAAAGCTGCACCGATGCTCGCGAAGCTCCCTGGAACAATGCACTGAAATCGAAATTTTTGAAGCGGCCACCAACCGGCAGACCGAACATCAGCTCCGGGTTACGCGGGTTACCTACGGCGGTACGGTCGCCGAGGTCGTCGATCTTGCCGTCATTATTCAAATCCTTGTAAATCACATCTCCCGGGCGAAGCGTACCGAACGACTGAAACCCGCTGCCGTTGTTCATCGCATTCAGCTGATTGGCTTCTTCCTGATTCGCGACGAAACGATCGAAAATGTAGTCGAAATGCTCGTCGATGCGTTTGCCGGTGTTGGCGCGGCCTGGCGACGCATAGGGTATTTCGTTCATGAAAATGATCTTGTTGCGGGCAAAAGTCATATTCGGACGAACGAAATAGGTGAAGTTTTTGCCAATGCTGCCCGTCCAGCCGACCTCGAAATCAAAACCTTTGTTGTTCACGATCCCCGAGTTCAGGAACGGCGCATCTTTACCAACAATGTCCGGGAAACCCAGCTTGTTACCGCCGCCCATATTGGTGATAATGTCGTAGCGGTGCTCGCGGAAGAGGTCCAGCGTCAATGTGAGGTGTTTCAGGAATGTGGCGTCGATACCGATATTGGTTTTGCGCGCCTTTTCCCAGGTCAGATTCGGATTGGCAAGGTCGCCTTCCGATAAGAACCCGCCCGCACCGGAGCCGAAGTTATCAGTACCGA
Source organism: Dyadobacter sp. SG02 (assembly GCF_900109045.1). Lineage (GTDB taxonomy): Bacteria > Bacteroidota > Bacteroidia > Cytophagales > Spirosomataceae > Dyadobacter. Next base: position 15,042 of record NZ_FNYL01000006.1, on the reverse strand, counting down.
AGTTGTAATCACCGTCGCGCCGCCCGAAATATTGCAGGTAAATGAAGCGCTTGTCGTCAGGAATTTTGTCGCTACCCACCAACCCGAACGAACCGCGGATTTTCAGGTTATTGAGCCAGGTTTGCGTGTTGGTCATGAAGCGCTCTTTGGTAAGCACCCAACCGGCTGCTACCGACGGGAAGAACCCGTAACGCTTGCCCTTCGCGAAGTTCTCCGATCCGTTATAGGCCGCATTCACTTCGAGCAAATAGCGGTCGTCGTACCCGTACGTCGCCCGCGCGGTAACGCCCTGGTAACTGAACGGCACCTGATTGTTGATCACCCGTTTCGACCGGTTGAAAAGCACCATTCCCGTCACATCATGCAGCCCGAAGTTGCGCATATAGTCGAGTTTCGCCTGGAAATAGGCCCGGCTTTCATTGTCTTTATTCTCATAACCGTTCCCGATCGTCTGGTCGACATTGTACTTGTTCCCCGACTTGTATGCGCCCGTGTAATGTCCCGGCGTGCGATAAACATCGCTTCCGGCTGTAGGCACGAATGTCGCATAGCCCGGATATTCGCGGTAACCTTCCGAATAGGTGCCCACCTTGCGATCGATCCAGCCGCCGTCGTTGGCGTCGTAAGAGAACATTCCTTCAATGGAAAGCCCTTTGGTGATAAAATTCAGCTTGTGCCCCAGCGAGAATGAACCGTTCAGATAGGTATTTTTCTCATTCAGAAACCCCGTGCGGCTAAGCTCTCCCAGGATGTTGAAGCGGTAAATCTGGTCGCCATACAGCATTCCCAGCGGGTTGTTGGCCAGGAAAACCTTGTTCGCGGGATCATCGTTCGGTTCCACGGTGATCGGCAGGTACGAGGGCTGGGTGTTGGCCAGCTCCACAATGCGTGCGGCAGAGGTACCTGGCGCATTGCGGTCGGTAATGCGTGCCCCGAGATCCAGTTTGGCGTAGAAATTGTCCGTAATGTCGATATCGATGTTCGAGCGGAAATTGTAACGCTTGAAAACGGCCTGCGTGCTATTCGCCGCCAGATCGGTATGGCGGTAGTTACCATCTTGCTGGAAGTAGTTGGCCAGGACGAAATACCTGGCCCTCAACGATCCACCGCTAATAGATAAACTGTAATCATGCTGCACACCCGGCTTGAATGCATAATCGAAATAATTCCAATTGTAACCCAGCCCGTCGGAGTTATCGCCTTTCGCCCTGCGGAAATCGGCAATGGCCTGCTCCGAGAACAGGTTCAACGTCGTCGGATCGGCATCCGGGTTGTCGTTTTTTCTTGCCTCGTTATAAAGCATCGCATAATCCGCCGAACCGAGGTAAGTCGGAAATTTCACGGGTTGATTAACCCCTACCGACGCTTTGAAATTCACGGTCGCCTTATCCTGCACCTTCCCACGGCGGGTGGTGATCAGTATTACGCCATTCGCACCGCGCACACCGTAAGGCGCTGTGGCCGAGGCATCTTTCAAAATCGTAAATGTTTCAATCTCCGAAGGCGCCAGGTAATCCATGCTCCGTTCGAGGCCGTCGATGATCACGATTGGCGCTTTGTTTCCGTAAGTGGCCGTACCGCGGATGAAAATATCGCTCCGGTCCACACCAGGCTCGCCACCGCTGAACTGGTTCGCAAATAACCCCGGCAACCTTCCCGCCAATGCATTGGTAATGCTGGCCGTCGGGCTTTGTTTCAAATCTTCGGTGGTAATGGTCGCGATTGAGCCGGTAATGGTCGCTTTACGCTGCGAACCGTAGCCTATGATCACGATTTCTTCCAATCCATTCAAATCCTCTTCCAGCTGAATGCTTAGCGTCGTTTGAGCGCCTACTGTTTGTTCCTTTTTGAGATAACCAATGAAAGAAACCACCAGCACGTCGCCCGCCTCGGCTTCCACGGTAAATTTCCCGCTGGCATCGGCCGAAGTTCCCTTGTCGGTACCTTTCACGACCACCGTCGCGCCCGGCAACGGGTTACCTTTCGCATCGGCGACGGTACCGGTAATTTCCCGGATAATCGTTTCGGGCAATGCCGGCACATTAATGCCCGGCACGGGGCCGGCCCCGTTATTCTCTTCCTTTTTATAGATCGCGATTTGCTTACCTATTACCTTATACGTCAGGTCTGTTCCTTTGAGTGCGGCGTTCAGGATAGCCGGCACAGTTTCATTTTTCAGGTTAAGATTAATATTAACTTCCTGCTTTCCCGAAAAAAGGTCATCTCTGTAAAATATGCGGTAACTGGTTTGTTCCTGAATCTGCCTGAACAGCGTAGCCAGATTTCCGTTCCGGATTTTGACGTCCATCCTGCTTTTCTGAGAATACCCCGTTGCATGCACGCTCATCATCCCGACCCATAACAGTACGACTGTCAGTTTCATGATTCTCAGCAGTTTTGATGGGTGCAATTTTCCCAAAGGGCAATACCCTTTCTGGTCAAATTTTTTCATAAATTTGATTTGACTTTTGTTAATACAATGGTTTAAGGATCACTTGCTTGCCGGCAAGTGTGAAGATTCGGGAAACGTTGCCGCGTTTCCCGTTTTTTATGGCTTGATAGTGCTTTCCTCCAATACGTACCTCCTTTCGTTAGGTTGTTGTTTGTAATTGAGCCCGGTTGTCAGCGCGAGCATTTTCAATACGTCGCGGACGTCCTCTTGCAGAATGAGTGATCCCCTGAATTTGACGCCCGCGAGTTTCGGTTGTTTTAGTTCTATATCTACTCTGTAATACCTCATTACTTTTCTCAGGATTTCGCTCAACGGCGCTACATTCAGTACCAGGGAGCCGTCTTTCCACGAAACATATTCCTGTACATCCACCTGTTGCGTCTGCAATGCCGCCCGCTCCTGGTCGAAAACCGCCCGCGTCCCCGGCACAATCTTCGTTTTCTTCGAACCGAAAAGCGCCTGCCGCTGCGTGGTGAGCTCAACACTGCCTTTTGTGAGCACGGTAGCCGTATAATTGTCGTCGTCGTAGGCACTTACATCGAATTCAGTACCCAGCACTTTTACTTCCATATCTTTGGTATGGACATAAAAAGGCGCATTTTCGGCATGGGTGACCGAGAAATAGGCCTGACCTTCGAGATATACCTCGCGCTGGCCTTTGTCAAAATGCGACGGATATACCAGCTTGGAGCCGGAGTTCAGCCAGATACGCGTCCCGTCGGAAAGCGTCAGCACCGACCGCTTGCCGTAGGGCACGATCAATGTATTAAACTGCTGATCCCCGGCCACTTGCTGGCCTATTGTCGATGAAGAGTCAACCTGAATGAGCGCACCGTTTTCTTTGTAAACGACGCTTGAATGGTCTTTCCGCAAGCTCACTGCGCGTTCATCGGCGAGAATAAGCCGGGTTTCTTCCGGTATTTCCCTTGCTTTCGCGGCCACATCCTGCATTACCCGCGCGGAATCTTCGTAGAAAACGAGGTAACCGACACCCGCCAGCAACAGCAACGTCACCGAAGCCGCCGCAGCGATCCAGAAGGTATTGAATGATCTTTGTTTTCTCTGCGAGATGGTTTCTTCCACCTGGTTCCAGAGTGCACCCTTTTCATTGGAAGAAAAGGTTTCGTTACGGAGGGTTTTAAACAGCAGCTTCGCCCGTTCGCCGGCCAATCTTTCCGCTTCGGTCAGATGTTCCGGTTCCTGTATCGGCTCCTGTTTGTTGCTTTTTCTTTTCATGAAAGCGCTTGTTTAAACTACAAGAGCGCAACCGGTTGCAGATATAGACTTCTAAAAGGATTTATTTTAACAAAAAATAGAAAATATTTTCTTAACAACACATTATCAGGAAGATAGCACCAAATTCTAGCTTGCCGCGCAGCTCCTTCAGGGCGCGGTACACGAATGTGCGGCAGGTAGGCACGGAAATCTGCATGATCGCAGCAATTTCGTCGTAGTCGAGATCCTGGTGGAAACGCAGGTAAAGTATCTCGCGCTGGCGGTCGGGAAGCCGGTTAATTTCGGCGGCAAGGTGTTGCAGGATTTCGCGCTCCTTTTCGTCCATGATCAGTTCCTGTTCGATGCTAAAAGTGAATGCGCTGATGGCCAGCGAGTCTTCGGTATCCCAGCGGTCGAAACGCAGCATCGAGGATTTCCGGTGCGCCAGGTGCAACTTCCGGCGGAGGGATTTGAGCAGGTAAAACTTCACATTAGCGTCCTGGGCCAGGTTTTTCCGGTAACCATGCAAATCGATGAACAGGTCGTGAATGCAATCCTTTACCAGGTCGCGGTCGGTGCTATACCGCATACCGAATGCGTACAGCACGTCGGCGTACTGATCATAGAGCTTGCTAAACGCATCGGGATCGCCGGAAATGAAGCGTAGCCAGGTATCATGATCCGGATCGGAATGTGTCATAACGCAGAGTTCAATGCATGTTTCCCCAAAACGTTTCTCCAAACGGTTTTCCAAAGGGGCATTAAATTTAATGAGTATCCATTAAAGTTATCAAATATCTCCTGTTTCTTCTCCCTATTTTTATACCGGTATATTTGGAGCGGCCGGTATGCTTGCCAAGTGCGCAGATACTTTTTACTTTGCATCAAAAAAGCAATCAACATGGAACCAGCACTATTAAATGAAGTCCCGTCGCTCGATTTGGCCGATTTTACATCGGGAGACGCCCAGCGCAAGCAGCAGTTTGTGAAAGACCTGGGCGCCGCATTTACCAACATCGGTTTTGTAGCCATTAAGAATCACGGGCTAAGCGATGCGTTGCGCAACGATCTTTACGCAAGTGTAAAGGAATTCTTTTCGCAGCCTGACGAGACCAAGAAAAAGTACGAGTTCCCTGAATTGTTCGGCCAGCGCGGCTATATCGGCAAAGGCAAAGAAACGGCAAAAGGTTTCAAAGTCGCCGATTTGAAAGAATTTTACCACGTAGGCCAGCCCGAGCCTATCGGCCAGATGCCCTCCAATATTTTTCCCGACGAATTTCCGGATTTCAAAAAACATACCCTGGAAGTTTACCATACCTTCGAAAATACCGGCAAAACGCTGCTGCGCGCCATTGCCATTTACCTCGACCTTCCCGAGGATTATTTCGAAGATAAGGTCAAAAACGGCGACAGCCTGCTTCGCGCATTGCATTACTTTCCAATCCCCAACCCTGAACTGGTACCGGAAGGGGCCGTAAGGGCCGCGGCGCACGGAGATATCAACCTCATTACCCTGCTCATGGGCGCCAGCGCCGAGGGCCTCGAAGTGCTCCGCCGGGATGGCAAATGGATCGCCATTACCGCATTACCCGACCAGATCGTAGTGAATGTGGGCGATATGCTCGACCGGCTGACGAACCACAAACTCAAATCGACCATTCACCGCGTTGTCAATCCGCCGCGTGAGAAAATGGGCACTTCGCGCTATTCCATTCCGTTTTTCATGCACCCGCGCGCCGACATGGACCTGACGAGCCTCGAAAGCTGCGTTACGCCCGAGTATCCGAAGCTGTACATTAACATGACTGCCGGGGAGTTTCTCGATGAACGTTTGCGGGAGCTCGGTTTGAAAAAATAAAAGTACCCTCAGCTTGTCTTACCCACCCATCCGTCGCTTTCGTTACATCATTTACCTGATGGACATCCTTCTGCTGTCGCTCACGGCATTCGGAGGACCGCAGGTACACCTGATGATGATGATCGAGCGGCTCGTACACAAGCGCAGGTACGTAACAGAAGAAGAATTACTTGAATTACAGGCACTTTGCTCGATATTGCCTGGCCCCAGTTCCACGCAGACAGTGACGGCAATAGGCTTGAAAATAGGCGGACAGCCACTCGCCTACCTGACGTTGCTGGTATGGTCGCTGCCCGCGATGCTATTGATGACATTGGCCGCCATCGGCATCCATTACCTCGAACGGAATGCTATTTCGCTGGATTTCACGCGGTTTGTCGGGCCGATGGCCGTCGCCTTCCTCATGTATGGTGCGTCCTCCATTGCCCGGAAGGTCATCCATAACACACAGGGTTGGACGTTTCTCGTCATCTCGACCATCCTTGCTTACCTGTACCCGTCGCCTTACATGACGCCTGTGCTCATCGTTTGCGGCGGTGTAGCGGCTTCGCTCAATTTCAAGAAGCACGAGAAGATGGAGAAGGCCGAGATCCGCATTAAATGGCGGCCCATTATTTTCTGGATTTCGGTACTGATCACGGCGGCAATCATCGGTAAAGTCACTAATTCGTTGCCTGTGCGGCTTTTCGAAAACTTCTACCGGAACGGCAGCCTTGTTTTTGGCGGCGGACAGGTGCTGATCCCTATTCTTTACAACGAATTTGTTACGTTTAAGCATTACCTGACCGAACAGGAGTTCCTCGCGGGCATGGCGCTCACGCAGGTGGTCCCCGGGCCGGTGTTCTCCATCGCTACATTTGTCGGGAGTGTATCGTTGCAATCCCACGGCTGGTTTGGCCAGATTGTCGGCGGATTTGTAGCAACGGCCGGTATCTTCCTGCCCGGCACGTTCTTCATCTTTTTTGCCTACCCTTTCTGGGACCAGCTGAAACGCTACCGCGGCATCCGCGCCTCCCTCGAAGGCATCCATGCGGCCAGCTGCGGCCTCACCATCGCTGCCGCCATCTCGCTCTTCCAGCCGATGATGACCAATGTTCAACCGGTTGTGACCGTCATTGTGACGCTGATTGTTGTGGCGTTTGGCAAGGTACCTTCGTATCTGATCATTCTGGCGGGGTTGTTGCTGGGGCTGCTCTTCTAGCTTGTTTCGCTGGGAGAACGGGAAACGTTGCGTATCTTTACTTAGACTTCATTGCAAAACTTAACACGAAGGATATGCTTTTGGAACTGAATGATAATGTAATAAAAAGTACCGGACTCACCGAGCAGGAGTTGAGGATCGAACTGGCTGTGCGTCTGTACGAAGATGGGAAAATAACCGTCGGCCAGGGTGGAACGATGACCGGGCTGGGCAGTATTCGCTTCCAGAAAGAGCTCGGGAAACGTAAAATCGCTTGGCATTACGATGTCGAGGACTTCGAAGCCGATTTGGAAACACTAAAAAAGCTATCGTTTGATCGTAATAAGTGATACCTCCGTCATCAGCGGACTCGTGCAATCGGGGCATCTACATGTCCTGAAAAATCTCTATGAATGTATCATTATACCAAAGCGGGTTTATCTCGAGTTGCAGGACCTCAATCCTTCGTTCCGGGAAAAACTTGAATCGGAATGGATCGAGGTGAGAGAAGTGGCAAATACATCTCTCGTAAACGAACTTGCCGATGTCCTCGATCCCGGAGAAGCAGAAGCTATTGCGCTGGCGACAGAACTTCGGGCAGATCTGATCCTGATTGATGAAATGAACGGCCGCGCTGTCGCCACACAAATGGGATTATCTGTGATTGGAACTTTGGGAGCACTGGCAGAAGCAAAGCAGAAAAACTATATCTCCGCTGTAAAGCCCGTGATTGAAATATTAGTGAATGAATGCGGGTTTTGGCTCAAACCTAGCCTTATCGAAAGAGTTTTAAAATCAGTAAATGAACAATACCAAGCATAAGCATTTCCAAAACCCAATGACCAGACACCACCTAACCTTACTAACACTCCTTTTACTCACCGCATTCACCGCAAAAGCACAGATCAGCACCCCGCCCGGCTTTTTACATAAAAACAGACAGTGGGTCGATTCCGTATTTGCGACTTTGACACCCGATGAACGCATTGCGCAGCTGATTATGGTCGCCGCCGTTTCGGATACCAAGCGGGCGTTGATTGATCCGAAAACCAGTAACCCGACCGTAGTTGAGAAGCTGATCCGCGAAAATAAGGTCGGCGGGATCGTGTTTTTTCAGGGCGGGCCTGTACCGCAGGCGAGGCTGACCAATTATTATCAATCGATTTCAAAAGTACCATTGCTGGTGGCGATGGATGCGGAATTCGGGCTGGCGATGCGCATCGATAGCACCGTTCGTTACCCGTATCAAATGACTTTGGGTGCCATTCAAGGCAATAATGACCTGATTTACGAAATGGGAGCCCAACTCGCGAAACAGGCGAGGAGATTGGGGATGCATATCAACTTTGCGCCGGTAGCGGATGTCAATAACAATCCCAATAATCCGGTGATCAGCTTCCGCTCGTTCGGAGAAAATAAATACAAGGTGGCTGAAAAGGCTGTCGCGTATATGCGTGGCATGCAGGATAACGGCCTGCTCACCAGCGCGAAACACTTTCCGGGCCACGGCGATACCGGCACCGATTCGCATTACGACCTGCCACTGATCCCGCACTCCGTGCAGCGCATTGATTCGCTGGAACTTTACCCTTTCCGCGTGCTGATCAACAACGGGTTGAGCGGTATGATGATCGCACATTTGAGCATTCCGGCGCTCGACAAAACGCCTAATCTGCCTTCCACTCTCTCCAAACCGATCGTTACGAACCTGCTGCGCAGCCAGCTGGGATTTGAAGGGCTGATCTACTCCGACGCCATGAATATGAAGGGCGTAACCAAATACTTCCCGGATGGCAAAGCCGACGCTATGGGCCTAGAAGCGGGGATGGACCTGCTGGAATTCACCGAAGACGTGAACAAATCCATTGCCGAGATCAAAAAGAGCATTGCCGAAGGGAAAATTACCCAGGCGGAGATCGATTTCCGCTGCCGGAAAGTACTGGAAGCGAAAGCATGGGCAGGTCTTAACCATTACAAACCGGTTGACCTCAACAACCTGTACGAAGACCTGAACCCCAAAGCGGCGGAACTAACCAACCGGTTGCTCACCGAAAAGGCCCTCACGATACTTAAAAACGACGACAACATTCTGCCGCTCCGCGAGCTGGATACGCTCAAAATCGCTTCTATTTCCCTGGGCGCCGACACTATTACCACTTTCCAGAATACGCTCGGACTTTACACTACCGTCGATCATTTCCAGATTCCCGCCAAGGCTACCGCCGGGCAGATCGAAGCGGTACGTTCTAAATTGAATGCCTATAACCTCCTCCTCGTAGGCGTACATTTAGGCAGCATTTCCCCGCGGACCAGCTACGGCCTTACGGAGCCGATGAGCGCCGTTTTGCAAGAACTGATCGCGACTAAAAAAGCGGTGGTTTCCGTTTTCGGAAATCCCTATGCACTGAATAAAATGCCTAAAACCGACGATGCCAAAGCGCTCGTCATGGCTTATCAGCTGACTTCTTTTACGCAGGATTTATCGGCGCAACTGATATTTGGCGCGATTCCAGCGCAGGGTAAGCTACCGGTGACGGTGAATGCGCAGTATCCATACAATGCGGGCATTGAAACACCGTCGCTGGGCAGATTGAAATACACCATTCCGGAGGAACTCGGGCTGGATTCGAAGGTGATTACTTTTAAAATAGACTCTATTGCTAACGCGGCCGTAACACAAAAGGCGACGCCCGGCTGTGTCGTTCAACTGGCCAAGGATGGAAAAGTATTCTTCCGTAAAGCCTACGGTAAACATACCTATGAGGGCAACCATTCTGTAAAAGTGACGGATTTGTACGACCTCGCTTCGGTGACCAAAATCACCGCTTCTACTCTCGCATTGATGAGCCTGTGGGACGCGAAAAAGTTTGATCTCGACGCGACGATGAAGGATTACCTGCCCGATTTCGAAGGCTCCAACAAAGCCGACCTCCCATGGCGCCGCGTGCTCACCCATAGCGCCCGCCTGAAAGCATTTATCGTGCTTTGGAAAGAGGCCCAGAAAGCGGATGGCAGTTGGAAAAAGAAGACATTCAGTACCAAACAATCCAAACGCTACCCTACTTCGGTGGTGGGCGACAGTCTGTTTATTTTTAAGAATTACGACAAGACCATTTTCAAATCGATCCGCAATTCTCCTTTGAATGAAAAGGAAGGCTACGTTTACAGCGACCTTTCATTTATCCTTTATCCACAAATCGTAAAACGGCTGAGTGGCGAGAATTTCGAGGATTATCTCAAAAATCATTATTACCATAAACTCGGCGCTAACACGCTTACTTTCAACCCGAAACGATTTTACAAACTCGACGACATCGTGCCTACCGAACGCGACACGTTCTTCCGCATGACACAACTGCACGGCCAGGTACATGACGAAGCCGCAGCCATGCTTGGCGGTTTGAGCGGCCACGCGGGGCTTTTCGGGACTTCGAACGACGTGATGAAAGTGTGGCAAATGTACTTGCAGGACGGCTATTACGGCGGCCAGCAGTTGCTGAGCAAGGACGCATTGATCGAATTCACGCGCTACCAGTATCCGGAAGAGGGCAGCCGCCGCGGTATCGGATTTGATAAACCGACATTCAAATACAGCGGCAATGCGCCGCGGTATGCAAGCCCGTCGAGCTTCGGGCATACAGGTTACACGGGTATTATGACCTGGGCCGATCCGGCGTGGGGGCTGAATTACGTATTTTTGTCGAACAGGGTGTACCCGACGCGCGAGAACAACAAGATCTCGACGCTGAACATCCGCACGTCGATCATGGATGTGGTTTACGAGCAGCTTTTAAAAAAGTAACTCCGGTTACCCACACCGAACCCTGAACTTGCTACCTTTGCAATACTCACGAACAAGGTTATCATAATGTACTATCGGTTTGACAAAGAAAAAGCGTCCCGACGGCCCGGAATCACGCCGTTGAAGGAAGCTATCGATCAAATGCTCGATAGGTACAAGCTGCGTAACCGTTTCGACCAATCCTACGTGGTTGCGCATTGGGACAAGATCATGGGTTCGGCCATTGCGAGCCGCACCAAGAAAGTGTATATCAAAGACAACATCCTCTTCCTGCAAATCGAATCCGCACCGCTCCGCAACGAACTTTTCCGCGCGAAAGCCAAGATCATCGAGCTGATTAACCGCGAAATGGGCAGTACGCTGGTGCAGGATGTGATTTTTGTCTGAAACTGCGCGCCGGTTCATCGGGACAGTTTTAGAGAAAAGATGTAAATTCAAGTCTGGATTAAACATTTAAAGACATGACTACGCTGACTATAAAAACTGACAACAAGGAGGTGATAAATGCTGTCAGGGCTCTTCTGAATTGGTTCAAAGTTGAATTTGAAGAACGGGAAGAACCATACGATCCTGAATTCGTGGCGATGATCCTGGAAAGCGAGCAGCAAATCAAGGAAGGCAAAACCGTAAAATACGAACCCGGGACGAATCTATGGGATATGGTAAATTCCAAATAACATTTACCGAAAAAGCGATCACACACTTATCATTTTGGCAAAAATCCGGCAACAAAGTCATCATCAAGAAAATCGAGCAACTTCCGGAATCTATCTCCAACACCCCGGCGGAGGGAATCGGAAAGCCTGAACTTTTGAAACACGAACTAGCCGGGAGGTATTCCAGAAGGATCAGTCATGAACACCGTATTGTTTATCGGGTCGATGGTGATACCGTTTACATTCTTTCGCTGAAAGGCAATTATTAGTCAATATCTTTGCTGCCCAACCAAAAGCCAATAGTGGGCATTGCGTATTAATCTGAATGAATCCAATCCAGTTTCCTGCATTTCTGAAACCCGGTGACCGCATCGGGGTTTTGGCTCCGGCCAGTATTGTGAAGTATGATGATGTTGCGCCCGGTATCAGGTTATTTAAGGAACAATGGGGCCTTGAAGTGGTCGAGGGGAAAACTTTGAAGACTTCGTTTAACCAGTTTTCGGCTTCCGATGACGAACGGCTGGCGGATATACAGCAAATGCTTGATGATCCGTCAATCAAAGCCATTATCGCCGCCCGCGGAGGCTATGGCTGTTCCAGGATCGTGGATCGCCTCAATTTTGATCAATTTCTCCAACACCCGAAATGGATCGTCGGTTTCAGCGACCTGACGGCCTTTCTTGCCAGGACTTTCCAACTTGGTTATGCGAGCATCCATGCGCCCATGGCTAAAACCATCACGTGTGCGGGCGCGGAAGCGGCTGCGGAGTCGCTCAGGCAAATGCTTTTTGGCGAAATGCCAGCGTATGATGTGCCGGCTCACTCGCTGAACCGCTCCGGAAATGCCACGGCGCAGGTGGTAGGTGGAAATCTTTGCCTGCTAGCGCACATGATCGGGTCGGAAACCGAGATCGATACGGACGGCAAAATCCTTTTTATCGAAGATATCAATGAATACCTGTACAACCACGACCGGATGATGATCCAGCTCAAACGCTCGGGCAAGCTCGGTAAACTGGCGGGGCTGGTCGTAGGGCAGTTTACAGATATGAAAGACAATAGCAGCCCTACATTCGGCAAGGATGCATACGAGATCATTGCTGAGCATGTTGCTGAGTTCGGTTATCCGGTTTGTTTCAACTTCCCGGTCGGCCACGTCGGCGACAATCGCGCGATGGGCGTAGGCATGCAAGCTGAGCTGAACGTGTCGGAGCAGGGCGTACAATTACGTTTTCTATCCAATTCCACCGCTGTATAGCTTCTAGATATGACAAATTTTAAGGACAAGGTTGTCTGGATCACAGGGGCGTCGTCGGGGATCGGTGAGGCATTGGCAATGGCATTTGCCAGAGAAGGCGCGAAACTGGTGCTTACCGCCCGCCGCCGCGAGGAATTGGAACGAGTAAAACGGCAAACCGCATTGCCGGATGCCGATGTGTTGGTATTACCATTGGATGTCACCCAATTCGACCAGGCCAAACCTGCCACGGAGCAGGTAATCGCGCATTTCGGCCGTATCGATGTGATGGTACACAATGCGGGTGTCAGCCAGCGTTCGTACATCGACGACACCGATCTCGAAGTGTACCAGAGCTTGATGAACGTCAATTTTTTCAGTACCGTAGCGCTGACCAAAGCGGTTTTGCCACATATGATCGCCCAACAATCGGGGCATTTCATTGTTATGAGCAGTGTGGCGGGGAAAATCGGTACCATTATGCGCTCGGGCTACAATGCTGCCAAACATGCATTGCAGGGCTTTTACGACTCGCTGCGTGCCGAAGGTTATCAGCATAATATCAAAGTCACCACCATTTGCCCCGGCTACATCCGCACGAACATTTCGTTGAATGCATTGAATGCGTCGGGCGACAAGTTCGGTAAAATGGATAGCAACCAGGCCAGGGGTATTCCGGCGGACGTTTGTGCAGAAAAAATACTCAACGCCGTCAGTAGAGATAAAAAGGAAATTTATATCGGCGGATTTAAAGAAGTGGCTGCTATTTATCTCAAAAGGTTCTTCCCGAGCCTGTTGTTTGACCAGGTCAGGAAGAACATTCCGGAATAGCGGTTATTCCATAGCCCCTATGGAATAGCCGCTATGGAATAACCGCTATTTCGCTTTCGCTTTTTCGAGGTAATCGGTAGCCAAACGGGCGATGGAACGTACGCCGAGCACGAGGCTGCCTTCATCCACGTAAAAGTCGGGTGTATGGTGTGGTGCTGCTTCGGCAACAGTTTTACCTTTTGGCATACCTCCTAAAAAGAAGAAGAAACCAGGTACTTTCTGCTGATAGAAAGCAAAATCTTCTGCACCGGTTTTAACAGGAATTATATTCACATTTTCTTTCCCTGCTACATTTTCCAGCGTCCCGACCATTTTCGCGGTCAGTGCTTCGTCATTGTGAGTAACGGGGTACATCACATCAATGTCAACGGACGCCGTGGCGCCGGCACTTTCTGCAATGTTGGAGGAGATTTCATTGAGGCGCTTGTGCACGTAGGAATGCATTGTTTCGTCGAAAGTCCGGATGGTACCGATCATTTTCACCGATTCGGGGATGATATTCTGCCGCACGCCACCGTGAATGGCACCGATTGTCACGACCGCCGGCGCGTGCGTGAGATCGAGGTTACGGCTAACGATGGTCTGCAAAGCATTTACGATTTGCGCGGAAGTCACGATCGGGTCGATGCCCGACCATGGATACGCCCCATGTGTTTGCTTGCCTTTTACATCGATACTAAAAAAATCCACCGCAGCCATTGTCGCGCCAGGGCGGTAGGAAATCTTCCCGACTTCGATCTGCGAGTCGATATGCAGGCCGAAAATCGCATCTACTTTCGGATTTTCGAGCACGCCTTCTTTCACCATCAGTTCGGCGCCTCCTTCCTCGCCTTCCGGAGCTCCTTCCTCAGCCGGCTGGAATATGAATTTAATGGTCCCCGGGAGCTCATTTTTCACCGACGCCAGCACTTCGGCCACGCCCATGAGTATAGCGATGTGCGTGTCGTGCCCGCACGCGTGCATCACGCCCGTAGTTTGGCCTTTGTATTCGGTCGTCACTTTCGATTTGAAAGGAAGGTCCACCCGTTCGGCCACCGGCAGGCCATCCATATCGGCCCGTAGCGCCACCACCGGGCCCGGTTTGCCGCCTTTCAGAATACCAACGACGCCAGTATGCGCCACGCCGGTTGTCACTTCAATGCCCAGCTGTTTCAAATGACTCGCGACTTTCTCGGCTGTTTTGAACTCCCGGTTGCCTAGTTCAGGATTTTCGTGAAAATGGCGGCGCCATTCTACCAGTTTCTTTTCCAGCGCCGGTGCCTTCTGGTCGATGGATTTGGCTAATGACGATTGCGCAGATACGGACTGTGCTGTGATAGCAGCTATCAGCATTGCAGCGGACATACGGCACAGTTTGTTTGAAATCTTTCTTGTAAAAGGAGTTGTCATATAGAATTAGTAAAGGATCAGGTTTTTCAAGATCGGAAAGATATGCTTCGTTTCCAAAATAAAAAGAGCCCGTCTCAAATCATTTTTGGGACGGGCTTCTGTTTTAAATGGTTTACAAACGTGTTTTCCGATTGGTATAAGATTTTAGCGGCATGGGCAGTTCCTGAGCTAGATCAAGCCTATCTAAGCTGCCTTCTTCCTGATATTCTGTGCTATCGCAATCAATCCCCATTCGATCTCAACCTTTTGCTTGCCACGGAGCATGAACCGGCGAAAGTTGTGGTTATGCTTGATATTGCCGAAGACAGGTTCGACATCAAAGCACCGCTTTTTTCGTTTCTGGATTCCCTCTTCACTTTTCAGTAACTCGTCTGCCTGCTGTTTATGTCTTTCCAGGTCCACATTTACTTGGATAATCCTGT
>NZ_FNYL01000017.1 GCF_900109045.1 Dyadobacter sp. SG02 | reverse complement strand
AAAAGCACTCCCAAGAGCGGCTTTTTGACCCTTTTAATCAAACCAGGCTTCTATGAAGTCTGAAAAATCTAAAACGGCCGATTTACAGCCAAATGGATTCCGGGCTTTTTAGTCAGCCCCAACTTTTTCCTTTCCTCCCTTTCCTCCATTTACTTAAATATTAGTCAAAACAATCTTCCCAAACTGCTTGCCTTCGTGCATGTAATCGAAGGCTTGCTGGGCGTCCGACAATGCGGGGTAAACTTTGTCTATAATGGGCCTGATATCATGCGCTGAAGTAAACGCGAGCATATCCTTAAACTCCTGCAGAGTCCCCATCGTCGTGCCGAGAATGGAGAGGTTTCTCCAATACACTTTATTGGGGACGATATTCCCGATCGGGCCGTCGGTACCGCCGAAGAAAACGATCCTGCCGCCCGGTTTCGCGGTCTCGATGAGGTTGCCGAATCCTTTGCCCGAGGCACTGTCCAGCACGACGTCGAACCCGCCGGTTACCTCTTTCGCTTTCTGGAACCAGTTTTCTTCCTTGTAATTAAACCCGTCGACCGCCCCGAGTGCTTTGGCTTTCTCGATCTTGTCCTGAGATCCGGAAGTGACGTACACTTTTGCACCAGCCGCGATCGCATATTGCAGCGCGAGCAACGCCGTTCCCGCACCGATACCGGTGATCAATATCTGTTCACCCGCTTTCAATGCGGCGCGTGTGAACAATGCCCGGTAGGTAGTAATGCCCGCCAACGGCAATGCGGAGGCTTCGATGTCGGTCAGGTGTGCCGGCTTTTCGTGGACATACTTAACATCCACCGCAATGTATTCTGCGAATGTGCCCGGTTCGGGATTGCCGAGAATCTTGAACTGGTCACCAAATGCGGTTGGATTATCACCCCAATCATGGCTTGGGTTGATGATCACCGCTTTACCAATCCAGGCCCGATCGACATTCGCTCCGGTTTCGACCACAGTACCGAACCCGTCCGAGCCAAGAATAAGTCCGGCTTTCGGACCTGCGTACTGGCCTTTCTGTATCCATACGTCACGGTGGTTCAGCGAAGAGTAGGCCAACTTGATCAACACCTGGTTACCGGTTGGTGCCGGTGTTTCCACTTCCTTGATTATAAGCGGGGTATTCGTATCGGTCAAAAATGTTGCTTTCATGATGTGAATTGATTTTGTGTTTGACAATGCAAATTTGTACCGAATTTTAGTTAATTTTACAGTACAATTTTTCCAAAATCCGGTACACTTCCCGCAAGCATGAAAGAAAACCTCCACGAGCCTTTTGAAATAATTTTCAAAGAGCTTGACGAATGCCCCAAACCGACGCATCAGCACAATTTTTTTGAACTGATTTATATTTTGGAAGGCACCGGCATGCAGGAGATCAACCAGCATACTTTCCGGTACAATGCCGGCCACATGTTCCTGCTAACGCCCGAAGACACCCATTCATTCGACATCGAAACGACTACGAAATTCATTTTCATCCGTTTCAATGATGTGTATATCAAAGGAAATACCTCGCTCGTGAGCGCTTCGCAGCGGGAAGATCTCCTGCAACGGCTGGAATTTATTTTGCAAAATGCCAGCCATCAGCCCGGATGCATTCTCAAAAACCAGACGGACAAAAGCATTATCAAACCGCTCATGGAGGCGATTATCCGCGAATATGTCAACCGCGACGTGTACAACCAGGAGCTTATCAGACAGTACGTCAACACGATGATCATCCTCGTCGCCCGGAATATCGCCATGTACCTGCCGGAAAAAATCACCGAATGCAGCGAAGAAAAAGCGATCGACATTCTGCAGTACATCCAGGCTAACATTTACCACCCCGAAAAAATCAAAGCTGCCCACATCAGCAGCCATTTCGGCATATCGGAATCTTACCTGGGGCGGTATTTCAAGAAACACACCAATGAGACGATGCAGGAATACATCGCGAATTCTAGAGTTAAACTGGTCGAAACCAGGCTACTGCACAGCAATATGCGAATGAACGAAATCGCAGCCGAGCTTTCATTTACGGACGAAAGCCACCTCAACCGGTTTTTCAAAAAGAGTAAGGGAATGAGCCTCGGCGAGTACAGGCGTAAACACCGGGTCGTAGCGGCTATTTGAATGCAGCTTCAAATGCTCTGGAATAGTATTTGAAGGAGATTTCTAATCATCAAACTAAAAACCATTTCCTATGAAATCGCTTAAAACATTCATACTAGCCCTGGCACTAACGATTCCAGCCTGCGCATTCGCACAATCCGGCGACGCCTCCTCACGGTCATCGAGACAGGAACAGAAGTACCAGCGCAAGACGAAACGCCACCACATCAAAACAGCCGATACGTCCGACCTCAACGCGATCCTGAAAGATTCAGCCAATGCAGAAACCGGCCCGATCCTGAACGACAACGGCAACGTTAATTCATCCGGCACCGTCGATGGCAGCCGCAGCAGCACCGGCCGGCCTGACGCCGATACGACCACATCCTATACTGTGAAGCGGAAAAAGACAGTTATCCGGAAGCCGTAATAATTGGGAGATCGGAGCCTTTTGATCTCCCAAATAGCCTTTACCTAAGCCGCTTCAAAACCCTCTCCACCCGTTTCAGCTTGGATTCTTGTTCAAAATCCCCCAGCCGGCCAGACAGCGTCAGGAAGAATGCTGCTTTGTGCGCACCTCCGATCACCGGTAAGGCATTCTCCGCATACATCGGCAGTTGGTTGGGTGGGCAACTCAGCCACTTTTCCGCTTGCGATCCGGGTAATGCGCGTCGATGATTTCAATCGCCTCAGCCTGCGTGAGCGCTGCGAAATTACGATAACGGTGGTGTACATCAATAATTTCTTCCAGCGCGGCGTCGACGAGCGGGGGATTTTCCCAATCTTTCAAATGCGCCAGTACTTTCAAGAGGCATCCCTTTTTATAAGCGATCTGCCCGATCACGTGTACGAGCGTGTTGCGTACGCGAGCGGTGCGGTCGTGTTGGAGTTCCTGCAAAAGCGGCAGAATGTCCTCGGGATGTTTGCGGCCTCGCAGCTCGATTCCATGGCAAATCTCGCGACGGATTTCCTTGTTCTCATGGTGCAGGTATTCCCGTGCCCAGGCCAGCACCGGTTTGGGGTTCACCTCCCCCATTTTTTTCACCGAACCGATCACCGCGTTTCTCGGTGAATGGTGCGGGTCTTTCAAACCTTCGTCGAAATAGAAGCGAACTTCTTCGAAATCCTGCATACCAATTTCTCCGGCTGCATTGATGACCGTTTGCCTGACTTTGAAATCCGGATCAGACAAAAATTGAAAGAGTAGTGTGAGGATCGCCGACTGTAATGCTACCTCCTCAAAATACAGCCGCCCGGTAACGAGATAGGCCGATTTCCGTATATAGGTATCGTCATCTGCGAAGAATAGATGTGCTTTTTGAAAATTCCGGCCTTTTAATGCGTCCATGATTTCGCCCCGGATCGCCTGCACGCGATCGGTTCTTTCGGATTTCGACAAATCGTAAAATGCCACGGGACTAGGGGAATCTGATCAAAAAAATCCCCGGCGAACGCGGAGTGCCGGGGGATGCTGTATAAATAAACGTTGAGTAAGAGACGATGGGTGCAAATGTTATATAACTCAACAACTACAAACTACTTCTATCAGACTACTAATTTACCGCAAAATTGCAGATTCAGCAAAAAAATGGCCATAAACGCGTAAAAATTCGTCAAAAAAGCAGCATTCTACATTTTTGATGTCTAAAAACCACAAAACCGCAACCTGGCTTTGTAGAAACAGAAAGCCGGCCCGGGTAATCCCGGACCGGCTTGGAGACATTCTTATGAAATATTATTTCTTCTGCTGAGAAAGGAAGGTGATCAACGAAGCAAATTCCTCGTAGGAAAGCTCATTGGCCAACCCCGGAGGCATCATTGATGTTTCCAGTTCCTTTCGAGAGGTAATATTGGCTACCCGGATCGTATTCACCTGACCGGTAATGTCGCGGATAACCAGCTTCTCAGCCGATTCTTCGGAAACAAAACCCATATAAGTTTTGTCGCCTTTGGTCGTGATCATCACAGACGCAAAACCCTGGGAAATGGAAGCATTCGGCTTCAAAATCGACTCGGCAATTTGTTCACGGTTCATGATCGAACCGATCTGGCCCATGAACGGACCTTTCATCACCTCACTGCGGCTCAGGCTGTGGCAGGCTACGCAACCCTGTTTCGTGAACAGTTTTCGTCCCGTCGCAGGGTCACCCTGTATTTTCGCGATAGCGAGCATCACGTCCTCGATCGATGACTCACCTACCTGTCCTTTTTTATTGCGGATCTTTTCCAGGTCGACTTTCACTTCCTCTTTCGCCGCCACTGCTTCCTCTCCGCCAAATTCGGTGATACCCATGCGGTTCCGGGCATTCAGGTCGGCGAAGAACTGTTTGTCGCTCGCATTGTTAAACTCCTTCATTAGAAAGTCTTTTACTTTGGCGGACGACTCCCATTCAACGGCTTTGTAGTACGGGCCATGGGTATCCGGGCGTGTGCTCCACCACCATGAGCCGTCGTAGTCAGCTTCTTTTTTGTAGATCCTTCCCAATGTCGTGAGAATCTGGTCTTTCAATGCCTTATCGCTGGTTTTGCCATAAGCTGCGATCAACCCGTCGACTGCCTTGGGATCGTGCATGTAGCGCAACGCCCACAATGCGATCGTCGAGTTTTCGGTACCGATTGCTTTCACGCAGGCATCCACGGCATTCAACGCCACCAGTGCGCGCACGGCAATGTGCGGCGTTACAATCGCCGAGTTCGGGGTAGCGTGAGGCCCTTCGGTACCTTTCGCCGGCGCCACAAAAGAGCCCGGTACTTTCACTTTCAACAGTGCTTGTGCACCTTCCGGCCTGCCCAAACGGCCCAATCCGATCGCCGCAGCCAGTTTTTCGCGGGCATTGCCGTTTTCCAACGCTTTCAGGAACGGCTCTACAGGTACTTTGGCCACATACGGCTTTCGGTCGGCCAGCGCGCGTAATGCATATTCACGCATATCGTTTTCGGAAGCCAGTTTCCCAAGGTTATCGATGCCTTCCGCACCCGCTGCCTGTGCGTAGGTGTACATACCTGCTACGCGTACATATAAAGGCGCTTTCTTGTCGTCCGCAACAGCCCACGCCGCTTTCGCTGCGTCTTTTGCAGGGCGTTTCAGCAATTCCTGCTGCGCCGCCAGGCGCTGTACAGCACTTTCCGACCGCAGCAATGCCGCCAGCTGTTTCACCGACGACTTACTGATGTCTTTGAATGCCTTATATTGCCAACCCTGAGGCACGGCACGTGAAATGAAGCCTTTGCCCGGGTTACCCGAATAACCGGCGCCATCCCAGGCAGCGAGGTAAACGCGGCCCGAAGCATCGACATCGAGGTCGGTAACCTGCGAAAGTTTGATAAATTCCTCCTCTTTCTGCTGGAATGTAGGCCCGTCGGGCGTTACGCGGTGCACGTACACCTGGCTGCGGCCCCAGTCGGCCATCATCGGTACGCGGTTGTATTTGGCCGGCCAGGTCGGATCGTCCATAAAGAGCGAACCCGTTCCCGAGCCGCCGCCGAGGTCGATCAATGCGGGGATAATCTCTTCTGTAAAATTCTTGAACAATACCGGATAACCATATTCGCCCGACTGGATCTGGTTGCTGAAACGGATGTTCCAGCCGCCGCCGTCGTTCGTATTGTCGCGGGTGAAAATGTTCATATAAGGATCGATCGCCACATCGTAAATGTTACGAAGTCCGTGGGTATACACCTCCATTTCGGTACCGTCGGGACGTACACGAACGATACCACCGCCCAACTGGGTCATTTTCTTGCCCGACCGGTCGAGCGCGTCGTGGAAACCAAAATCACCTACGGCGATGTAAATCCATCCGTCGATACCCATACGGATACCATTGGTCGCGTGGTCGGTACCACGGCTTTGGAGGAATTTGGGAGAACATACATTCTGGATAAGCGGCTTTGCCGGACCGTCGGCCACACCGTCGTGGTTTTTGTCTTCCAGCACTACCAGATCCATTCCCGAAGCCTTGCCGGTTTCCTTGGAAAAAGTGGTATGCAAAACAAATACCTGGTCGCCCTGCGCAATAATCCCGCGAGGGTTATCCAACGTCGCGAAAGTGGTGTGCTGGTCTACCTTGCCATCATTATCGGTATCGACAAGCCGCATAATGCTGCCTTTCCCGGGCGTTTTGCCCAGAGAGCCGATCATATCGACCCCGACAAATACCTCACCCGTGGGCGCTACCGCCAGACAAGCCGGGCTTGGCGTAAGATCGTGGCCTGCGAAATGTGTTACATTCAGTTCTGCCGGCCATGCGGCAGCGTTAGGAAGAGAGTCGGCGCGGGTCAGGTTCCGGGGTTCGGACCTTTGTTCTTTTTGAAGGGTTCCGGTCGTAGTCCATAACATTAGCAGGAATGCCGAGACGCTTAATGTGATTTTTAACATAAATTATTTAACATAAATAAGTTCAACCCTTTCACTCAGAGTTGATTGATACAGTACATAGATTCTTAAAATAGGATGCCGTGCAGAACTACTCTAAAAAACCACCCTATTTCCGCTGGTAAAGGGCAAAACGCATAAAAAGCTCCGGCAAAGCCTCCTGCTGGCCGTGAAGGGTGGTAAAATGAAAGTGACGGTCGATCGACAGCCCTTCCACATCTACAATGCGACATTCCTTGCTTTGCAGTTCTTTCAATACCGCATGCACGGAAATGAACGCCATACTATCGGAATGGAGAATGTACAATTTCATACTCTCGCTGCTGCTGAGCTGCATTTCCACGTTCAGGTCGCCAAGTCCCAACCCGATCGACTTCAATGCATGCCCGATCACTTCGAGCGTGCCCGAGCCGGGTTCGCGGAGTAGTAACGGAATTTCGCGCAGCTGGTCGGCATTGACCACGCCCGTCGCGGCTATCGGGTTTCTGCTGTTCGCTACGAGCACGATCTCGTCGTTCAGGAACTCGGTATATTTGATGGCTGCATTCCTGGAAAATCCTTCAATTACCCCCAGGTCGATCTCCTTGTGCTGCAATGCATGTTCGATCTCCTCTGTATTCTTCGTCGTAAGCGTGACCTCGATGTTATGAAACTTGCGATGAAATGCGGCCAGGATCGGCGGCAAAATATACTGCGCCGCCGTAGTACTCGCGCCCAGCCGGAGCTTACCGCTGTTCCGTTGCGAAAGACTGTTGATTTCAAATTCAAGATTTCGGTAAATATCGAAAATCTGCTCCGCATGATGCAGCAGTATTTCCCCGGCGGGCGTGAGGCTGATCTTCGAGCCGTTACGCTCAAACAACTTGGTTTTCAACTGGTTTTCCAATTCATGGATATGCTTCGTTACCGCCGGTTGCGTAATAAAAAGCTCGGCAGCGGCTTTGGTAAAGCTCAGGCGCCGGGCGACGGTCTGGAAAACTTGCAGGCGGAAGTCAAAAACCATGAAATGACAGTTCAGTGAATATGTAAAAGCAAAGAAAAGGCTTTCATTACAAATGCCCGCAGTGTGGTCAGGTATGGTCAGGAATAAATATTAATTGTTTTATATTGAGAGAAATCTTGAAATGAAGTCGCTAAACTGTCCCTAACAAGTCCTGACAACACTTGACTACACCCGACAACACCTGACCATTCCTGACCAAAAATGAAAACACCCGACCCAAATCGCCGCCGTTTCATCGGCCAGGCCGCATTATCCACCGCAGCATTCACATTCCTGGCGCCCGAAATACTCGCAGGCACTGCGCCGAAGGCATATACCGTCCAGCAGATCATCGACCTGATCCTCAAAGAGGGCAACCTGAAACCGATCCCGGACACGGTTGACACCATCAAATCCGGCAGTCCCGACCAGGCTGTGACCGGCATTGTAACCACTATGTTCGCAACCGCGAGCGTCATCGAGCAGGCTGCGAAGCTGAAAGCCAACTTCATCATCGCCCACGAACCGACCTTCTATAACCACCGCGACGATCCGGAATGGGTAAAAGGCAACGAAGTCGTGAAAAAGAAACAAGCCCTGCTCGAAAAGCACAAAATCGCCGTCTGGCGATTTCACGACTACTGCCATTCCCTCAAACCGGACGCGATCCGCTACGGCGTCGTCAAAAAAGCCGGTTGGACGCAATACTATAAAAACGAAACCGCCGCATTGACCATCCCTGCTATCACCTTGGGCGATCTCGTGAAGCACCTGAAAACCAAACTGGGCATCCAGAAACTCCGCGTCATCGGCGACCTGGGCCAATCCTGCTCCAAGCTCGCCATCATGCCCGGCGCAGCAGGCGGTCAGCGGCAGGTATCCGTAGCCGTAGCCGAAAACCCGGACGTCCTCATCGTAGGCGAAACCCCGGAATGGGAAGGCGTGGAATATGCCCGCGACGGGCGGTTGCTAGGTTCCAGAATGGCGCTCATCGTGCTCGGCCACGCCGTGAGCGAGGAGCCCGGGATGGAGTATTTCGTGGAGTGGTTGCAGCCGAAGATTTCAGGGATTAAGGTGACGCATCTGGCGTCGGGGGATCCGTTTCAGTGGATTTGAGTGTCGTGTTACAACATTAAATCCGGAAAGAGTTTGCATTTGGATACAAACTCTTTCCGGACCGTACTTGACTCCCTTCTAAACAATCATCCCGTGCGGGTCAATCACAAACTTCTTGGCGGCTCCCTTGTCAAAATCCGCGTACCCTCGCGGTGCGTCTTGTAATGTAATCACCTCCACATTCACGGCTTTCGCGATTTTGATTTTGTCGTACAAGATCGCATTCATCAGGTTGCGGTGGTATTTCATGACCGGGCATTGGCCGGTATAGAATGCGTGCGATTTAGCCCAGCCGAGGCCGATGCGGATGCTCAGGCTTCCTTCCTGGGCCGCTTTGTCTTTGGCGCCCGGATCACCGGTGACGTAGAGGCCCGGGATACCGATAGCGCCGCCGGCCCGGGTGACGGCCATGGCGGTGTTGAGAACGGTGGCAGGGCGCTCCTCTACCGCCTGGGCGCCATGGCCGCGGGCTTCGAAACCCACACAGTCGACGAAGCAATCCACTTCGGGGACGCCGATGATTTCAGCGATGGCTTGTTCCAGTGGCGTGTCCTTCGTGAGGTCTATCACCTCGCAGCCGAAGCTGGCGGCTTGTGCGAGACGTTCGGGGATCATATCGCCTACGATCACCACGGCGGCACCGAGCAAATGGCACGAAGCCGCGCATGCGAGCCCGACAGGGCCCGCGCCCGCTACGTACACGATGGAGCCCGGCCCTACCCCGGCTGTAACTGCGCCGTGGTAGCCGGTCGGGAAAATATCGGATAGCAGGGTGAGGTCCTTGATATAGGCCATTCCCTGGTCCTTGTCGGGGAATTTCAGGAGGTTGAAGTCTGCGTAGGGCACCATCACATACTCGGCCTGCCCGCCTACCCAGCCACCCATGTCTACGTACCCGTATGCGGCGCCGGGGCGCGCGGGGTTTACGTTGAGACAAATGCCGGTTTTACCCTCTTTGCAATTACGGCAGCGACCGCAGGCAATGTTGAAAGGCACCGAAACAAGGTCACCGACTTTGATGAATTCGACGTCGCTCCCGGCTTCGAGCACAATGCCGGTGATCTCATGCCCGAGTACGAGCCCGGCCGGGGCGGTGGTACGCCCGCGAACCATGTGCTGGTCACTGCCGCAGATGTTGGTGGAAACGATTTTCAGGATGACGCCGTGTTCGCATTTCCGGTTACCTAACGCGAGCTTCGGGTACTCGATTTCCTGCACTTCGACCTCGCCGGGCCGGATGTAAGCTACTCCATGGTTTTGGCACATAAGCTAAGATTTAAGGGTTGGTACTAAATCTTTGATCATTACAAGATCTTCTTACAATTATCAAAGTCAAGCCTTTTAATTCCTTAATTTACTCCTACATAAACCATAAAAACTTACAAATCGCCCTCCGGTTGTGCCAGAGGGCGATTTCAGGAAATGATTGGAAAGAATGTCGTCGCTCAGAGCTTCACCGCGATGATAATGCCGGTCGCCCAAACCTGCTTGGTAACGGACAGATCCTCGCGGCTGTCGAGGTATTCTATCAGATTGAGTGCTTTTTGATCGTGACCTTCGGGCCAGTTGGGTTGCGGCAGCATGTCGTCGATAATGTAAAATGCGCCGGGATTGAGCATGTTGAGCACCTCATCCAGCAAAAGGTATTTGCCATGCCAGGTATCGGCAAAGATGTAGTCGTATTTTTCCTCGAGGTGCGCATTCACCCAGTCCTCACCGTCGGTATGTACGAGCACGAGGCGCGGGTCTCCGCCGAGGTGTTGTTCTGCGATTTCAAGGAAGCGGGCGTCGTTATCGATCGACACGAGCGTGGAATGCGCATCCATGCCATCGAGTATCCAGGACGTGGATAGTCCGGAACCCGTACCGAGTTCCAGGAACTTGCTGCCGGGCTTCGAGGCGGCGAGGGTTTTGAGTAACGAACAGGTGTAAATGTCGGAAGCCATTGTGAAACCCGAGGCTTTGGTAGCCTCATCGATGGAAAGGTAAGCGGCCGGTAACGGTTGTCGGATATCCTGGTTCATAAGCGGTTTTGGTGGTGGATTTTGACTCGCAAACAATCCAATTCCGGTGACATATGAAAGGATTCGGTCACAAATTTACCGGTCACTCAATTCCCTTGATAATGACGCATTTAGACAATAGTAGAGAAACTCAAACCCCTACTTTTGCTCACAACTTCTACAAATTGCCTTTCTACGCTATTCACCCAAAACTCAACTGCAATGAAAAAGCATTTCCTCTCTTTACTTGCATTTGCATTGATGGCATCCCTCGTCGCCATCGACGCTTGTACCGACCACGGTGACCCGGTACCAGAACCCACTCAATTCAGTGTTTCGCCGTTTGTCAGCGGCCTGCGTGCGCCCATTGGACTGGCGATCGACGATCAGGGCAACTTCTGGGTTACCGAAGGCGGTACCGGCAAAAACGATGGCGCACTGGTGATGATCACGCCCCAGGGTGCGAAAACGACCGTCGTTACCAATTTCACATCCGTCATCAACCAGGGTAATGTCGAGGGTATCAGCCATTTGCTTTATGACAATGGCACGCTATACCTGTTACATGGCATAGAAGGTTTGCTCTACGTGATCGATGTAGCCAGCGTACTTTCGGGAAGTTTGCCCAAAGACAAGGCTACACTACCCACCGAGAATATCAAAGCATTTGTAGTAACTAAAAACCTTACGTTCGATAACAATTCCAATGCATTCTCGCTCACGAAAGGGCCCGACGGCCACCTTTACATCGTGGATGCGGGAGCGAATGCGGTCATCAAACGCCACAAAGACAACCACATTCTCGATATGTTCACCACGTTCCCGCCCATAGGAGTGAACAGGGATCCGGTCCCTACCGGCATTGTATTCGACGGTACGCATTTTGTGCTCAGCAGCCTTACGGGTTTCCCTTTCTCGCCAGGTTCGGCGCACTATTACAAAGTGGATCAGACCGGCGTGATGGTTCCCGTCAAAAAGGGCTTCACGACGCTTACGCACCTCACATTGACCGTCAACAACAAGCCCCTCTTTTTGCATTACGCCGATTTCACGATGCCTCCGGGAGGTCCCGGCAATCCTCCGGGCTTCAAACCCAATACCGGCTCGGTGCAGAACGAGGATGGCGCGACATTGGTAAGCGGGCTGGACAGACCAACGGACATCAAACGTTGGGGTGACCGCACGTTCTATGTACTCAGCCTCGGCGACGGTACTATCAAGAAGCTGGATTATTGATTTACAATATATTTAATGAAAACAGGCAGGTATTCGTCCGAATGCCTGCCTGTTTGGTTTTCAGACCAATGTCTGCTGCTTGTCTTCCGCTTCGCGCGGGTTCACGACCTGGGCGGGCGGATCGTTGGGCATGGTGTCGCCCAGCAATTTTCCCCAGGGTTTAAGCTCGTCGATGCGATCAAAAATGATTTTTAGTACTGCCACGAATGGTATCGACAGAAACATCCCGCTCACGCCCCAGAGCGTCCCGCCGAGCAGGACTACCAGAATGGAAATCAATGCATTTACCGATACTTTGGACGACACGACCCGCGGCACGATGATATTGTTGTCCAGAAACTGGATGATCGTATAAGCGCCGATGATCAGTAACGGTGTGGTATATCCGTCCTTGGTAATGAACGAAATCAGCACCGGCAATGCAATGGCGATAATGCCGCCAATGTACGGGATCAGGTTCAGGATCGCCCCGATCACGCCCAGCAGGAGCGCGTACTGCACACCCAGGATGAGCAATGCGATGGAGTTTAACGTCGCGATAATGGTCGTTTCGATCATCAACCCTACAATATAGCTTTGCACCGCGCCTTTGGTTTCCTGCAAAATTTCGGCTACCTGCTCGGAATTGTTTTCATCAAAAACCTCGAATATAAAGTTGAGGATCAATGGTTTGTAAAACAAAAGCAGGAATATATAAAGTGGGATCAGTACAAAATAGCTGATAATTCCAAAAAGTGTATTGACCGTCTTGCCTACATACGTCCGACTGTTGTTGATCGCCTCGTCGAGCATGCTCATTTGTTTTTCGGTGGAAATGCCGAAACTCGACGAGAGCCAAACCTGCAAATTGTCGAGTAACTTCATTGCCTTCTTTTCCAGCTGCGGGATCATATCGCCGAACTGAACAATTTGCGACGACAAGAAAAACGTAATGCCGGCCACCACCAGAATAGCGATGAAAATCGTGAGCACGATAGCTATAACCTTATTGAATTTCCACTTTTGAAACCGGTTGTAGATCGGGTTGAGCAGCACCGCAATGAGCCCGGCGAACGCGAACGGGACAATGATCTCCTGCAACAGGTTGAGAATGTAAAAGAACAGATAGAGCCCGATCAGGGTCATCGGCGCTTTGATGTAGAAGGGGAAACTGTCCCTTGCGCTAAGCCATTCGGGCAGTTCGGGAGTGGTTTCGTGCTTGCGACTTTTGAAAAATAGTCCCATAATAAGATGTCAGTAATGGAAAGTAAGGTTTACGCTATTCGACTTCGTAATGGTTACAAGAATAGTGCCAGAGTTGAGGAAGGGTGGAAGAAGGGAGGAGCCTTTTATCGAAAATCGCGTAGCGATATAACATTGGTAGCAATGCCAATGTGTAGCAATCCGAAAATCCCGTCAGGGGATTTATCTTCCTTGCTTAACTCTGGCACATTTTTAGAAAAGAGTTCGAAAAAAACGCCATGCCCGAAGGACCATCTATTGTTATTTTACGAGAAGCCGTTGACGAACTCGGGCTGAAAGGCAAGGTTATCCGCCACGTGGAGGGTAATTCCAAGATCGATAAGGATCGGCTGATCGGCGAGAAAGTGACCGATTTCAAGTCGTGGGGAAAACATTTCCTGATCTGCTTCAAGGACTTCACCATTCGTATCCATTTCATGCTCTTCGGCTCCTACCTCATCGACGAACAAAAGAAAACCCCGCCGCGTCTTAGTCTCGTTTTCGACAAGCATGAGCTGAACTTTTATACTTCGTCCGTCCAACTGATCGAAGCGCCGGCGGATGAGATTTACGACTGGTCGGCCGATATTATGTCCAAAACCTGGAAGCCGACAGCCGCATTTAAGAAGCTGAAAGAAAACCCCAAAATGCTCGCTTGCGATGCCCTTTTGAATCAGGATATCTTCGCTGGCAGCGGTAATATCATCAAAAACGAAGTCCTCTTCCGCATACGGATGCACCCGCTCAGCAAGCTCGGCGAAATCCCCGATGCCAAATTGAAAGAACTGGTTAAAGAAACCCGGAACTACGCCTTCGATTTCCTCGAATGGAAGAAGGAATTCACTTTAAAGAA
Organism: Dyadobacter sp. SG02; assembly: GCF_900109045.1. Classification (GTDB taxonomy): domain Bacteria; phylum Bacteroidota; class Bacteroidia; order Cytophagales; family Spirosomataceae; genus Dyadobacter. The sequence goes on along the minus strand of NZ_FNYL01000017.1, from coordinate 186,471 downwards.
ACACTGGCTCGCGCACACGAAGAAGATTTGCCCCCGGTGTGACATTCCGTTTCATAAGGAATACCTGGGGCGCACGAAGCGTCGGAGCTATTTTTGCGAGAATTGCCAGCGGCGGTATTGAGTTAGTTCAGGCGCTGGTATCGTTCGTTTAACAAATGGCTATATGCAGTTTTCAAATCGTCGGACAGGAAAGAGTTACCGATCCAATCCATCGCCAATGGCTTATTTTTGAGAAAACGGCTAAATACCCCTTTAATCTGCTTCGCATTCAACCCCATACCCTCGGCAAAACGCACGAAATGCTCCCGTTCGAGCTTCCGTTTTTTACCTTCCAGCGTCAATGCAAGCTCCTCGGAATCTTCCGGGTTCACGATCGTGACATTCAGCAGATCATAAGCAGGTGCAAGCGACCAGCCCGAACCGCTTTTTATCATGGAAAAATTTTTGAGGTGCATATCATTATTCCCCGTCAGGAAGCTAAAAATAGTCAGTTCAAACAGCGTCAGCTGATCGAGTAACGTGTTGACCGAATACTGGCGCAGCGCTTTACCAACCCGCTCCATAGACCCCTTGTATTTATCGAACGCTTCCAGAATTTGAAACATATCCAGCATGTGGACTTTCCTATCCCCTTGCACCCGGTCGATTCTTTTGGTAATGTATGAAAGCTCTCCCGATTCCAACCGGATCAGGCTCGATTTTACGGTTTGAAGGCCAAAAGCTCCCGCTATGCGCATAGTTACATGCTCATTCTGAGGCATTTCTGGGTATTTCTCGACCGGGGGTTTAAAAATGTATCCTCCTCCCATGGCACCGACGATTGTAAGCCTGCCGCGATTGCCGTTCGATAATACCTCGTTCACAATCGATAGCGACAATTTGGGCTGTACACCAGGCACTGCTACGCTTCGTTCCACAATATTTTTTGCCAGCTCAGCCATTTCGGCAAAGGAATAGCCTAATGCGGGAGGCGTTTTCAAACCAAAAAATTCAGTACTGCAATGCACGTGAAAATCGCCCGAAATGTCTTCGTCCAGCGGTTTGTAGCAGTATAGGCATTTTCTATTCATCGTCGTGCTGATCAGGTATAACGCTCACGGCACCGATGCAATTCTCACAACAAGCCAGTAACAGGCCCATGCGGTCGTTTGGGTTGACCTTCCAGCTTTTGGAAGCGATATCCAGCAGCCAGCCTTCGGGTATCAAGCCTTCAAAGAATGGGAAAAGCCGCTTTTCCATGTAAACCTTCTCCGTGACGGGCATTGAAAAGGTCAGGTATTGATCGGGAAAATCGTGGACATACTCCGAATGATAGGCGAAGGTGTAGAGCCCTTCGTCTGTCTCCATCAACGTCCCGGCCAATACCTGATCGTAGTAAATTGACGCGCTTCTCATTCTAGTTTTCCTCTAACGGCTTCATCATTACAGGCCCCAACTCGTGGCCAAACATCCGCAAAACCTGGTTTACTTTATCCAGATTGAGATTCTCTTTGCCCTGCTCGATTTTACGCACAACGGTCAGCGCTACGCCAGCCTTCTCGGCAAACTCCTCTTGCGTGAGCCTTACATTCTTTCGCCGTGACTTTACAAACTGCCCTAACGTTTCCATTATATGCTTTTAAATATAATTACGCCAAATTTACAAAAATTATATTTAATTACATATAAATTATTCATTTCAAGTAAAATTATATTTATTTACATATAAAAAATTCTCATTAGTATGCTTTATATGCATTTAAATATAAAAAAAAGAAGGAATGGAGAAAGGAGGATGGAGAAAAGAAAATCTAATTTCTCCCTCATTCTCCCCTTCCTCCATTCCTTCCTTTCCTCCCTCTCTACCTTCAACCTACCACCCGGGATTCTGCACCAGTTCAGGATTCAATGCGATTTCATTGATCGGCAAGGGCCACAGATAATCTTTCGCAGAGTCGAATTTGCGGAAGCTGGCGGCTTGTACAAGGATGATGTTATCCGGCGTAAGATTGACGGTAGCCGCGGCGAACTCGCCTTTGAAATAGAAGTTGCCCAAAACCGGTTTTACGAGCTCCGTTTCCGCCGTTTTCCAGCGGATGATATCCCAGTACCGGAAACCTTCCTGCGCAAGCTCGACGCGGCGCTCGCGACGGATTTCTTCGCGCAGATCGAGGCCGTTTGTTTTGGCAAATGCATTGGTCAGCTTCGCGATCTGGCCGCGTTCCCGCAGCAGGTTCACGGACACATCCAGTTCTGCATCGGTAATAGCCCCATTAAGTTCATAGGAAGCTTCGGCGAAAGTCAGTAACACTTCGGCATAGCGAAGCAACGGGCGGTCGATGGTCGATGCCTGGCTGTTCCAGTCGTCCACATTCGCGAATTTGCGGAACATGTAGCCGGTTTTGTTAAATACAAGATTCGCAATATCGAAGATCGGCTTCGTGGTCATCATCGCATCCCCGCGCTTCATGAATGTAGCGCTCATGCGCGCGTCGCGGTTTCTAAACACCTTGTGGGACGAATCGGGCAAAGTCCACAGTGGCGATTTGGTAAGCGGAAGCCCGTCTTTCATCAGGTAGGAATCAGCCAGACTTTTCGTCGGGTTGACATTCCCGTTTTCCAGCGAACCGCGGTAGTAGGAATGCGTTACGACGCGCTCGGTGTTGGAAACGCCGTACTGCTTTACAATAATGTTCTCCTTGTTCTGACGACCTTCCCCCGCCATTTGAAAAAGGTCGAAATAGTTTCCGAACAATGCGTGCTCCTTGCTGTCGATCACGGCCTTGCTGGATGCCACTGCCAACGTTAGGTGCTTGGTAGCATCGCCTTTGGAATGGAACTTCGCAAATGTTCCTTCGAACAACGCCACGCGAGCCTTGAATGCCTGCGCGGCAGTTTTGGAAATGCGGCCGAAGTCGGCTGTGCCTAATGAGGTAATGGTAGGCAAGTTCGCGATTGCAAAATCGAGGTCGGCGTAGATTTGATCGACGATTGTTTCACGCGGAGAAGCAGGCTGGCGCAGCTCGGGGCTGTTCTCATCGAGCGTTTTCAGGATTAGTGGAACGCTCCCGTATTTCTGCACCAGACCAAAATACGCCCACGCACGAAAGAAGCGGGCCTCGGCAAGGTAACGGTCCAGCACCGCTGGGGTCACTGCCGCTCGCGGAGCCTTTTCGACAATGTTGTTAGCAGCGCGGATCAGGGTGTAAGGCGTATTGTAATCGCCCGATGCGGTTGCAGGCGCAAGCCGTGAACCGTCACTGATCGTGTTTGAAGCCAGACCGAATGCGTCGTCGGACCACACGTCATCATTGTTGAAGCCCGGCAGGAACGTATACAGATAGTTGTTTGCAGCTTTGATGTCCGATTCCGAAGTCCAGAAACTGTCGTCGCTGATATTCGTCTCGGGCAGGCGGTTCACGTCACACGATGTCAGCCCGGCAAGAAGCGAAAGGCCGATAAAAGCTCTTTTAATGGTTATTTTCATTGATATTTGATTGAAAGCCATGATCAGTCTACAATTTTAGAACGACACATTGATACCCATCGAAGCCGTCGCAAAGAACGGATAGTCGTTTTCCACACCGTCGCGTGTTTCGGGATCGAAGTAGCCCTGGAATTTACCCAGGCCGGAGAATGTCAGGATATCCTGGCCGGAAAAGAACAGCCTCGCACGCGAAACTTTGATCCGCTCGGTAATGCGTGCAGGGATCGTGTAGCCGAACTGGATGTTTTTCAGTCGGATGTAGCTCGCGTCGAGCGTCCATTTATCCGAGGCAAGGTAGTTGTGCGTACCGCCCGTGTAAGGTCTCGGGAACAGCGCATCGGTATGCTCGGGCGTCCAGTAGTCGCTGTGGATACCCATTGCCTGCTTCCAGGTCACGAGCAGAGGGGCAATGGATTCCGCCGTGGAACGGTAACTGCGCTTGCCAACACCTTGGAAAAATGCGGTGAAATCGAAACCTTTCCAGCTCGCACCAAGATTTACCCCGAACAGGTAGCGGGGCGCAGTAGTACCGAGCAGGACGAGGTCACCATGGTCGGCTACGGTACCTTTACCGATCGAAAGACGCTTGTCGCCGTTCACATCCACATATTTAACATCGCCGGCGCCGGCACGGTTATCCTGGAATGCCCACTCCTTCACTTCGTCGGAATTATTGAAGTAACCCGCTGTCTTGTAACCCCAAACGGTGTTCAGCGCATACCCTTCTATTAGCCCGTTGGTTCCAGTTGAAACCACTGTTCTGCCCGAGAAATTGATGAGCTTGTTGTTGTTATCCGAGAAATTGATCGCTACGGAATAGTTGAAATCCTTGCCGATTTTGTCGCGGAAGCGTAACTCCGTTTCCCAGCCCCACGATTTCAGCTCGCCATTGTTTTTTCTGGGCGTACCCACCCCGATCACGCCCGGCAACTGCTGGGGCGTGAGCATATTGCGGTTGTATTTCACATAATAATCCCCGCTGAATTGCAGCCGGGTTTGCAGCAAGCCGATATCGATACCACCGTTGGTCGTTTCGATGGTTTCCCAGGAAAGGGCTGCGGAAGGGATCGAACCCTGGTAGATGAAGGAGGTCCGCGAATCGCCCAACACGAGGTTATTGCCGCGCGTCAGCTGGCTCAGGTAGTCGTAATAGCCGATATTCGTGCCCAATGCGCCCCCCAGGCGGCCCCACGAACCGCGCAGCTTAAACTCGGAAAAGAATGGCAGTGGCGTCGCAAACCAGTTTTCCTGATGCAAATTCCAGCCCACGGAACCCGCCGGAAACACTTTTCTTCTCAGCCCCGGTGCCAGCTTCGAGCTTTCGTCCAGCCGGATGGTCGCTTCGAGCAGATATTTGTTTTTATAGTTGTAATTAAATCTTCCGAAGACAGACTGGAATGCATACGTCGCGATGATCTGCCGGTTGCTTTTCGTTTTATCGTCGCCCAGGTTCAACGTCGGTAAATCATTGCTCACCAGGTTGGTAGCTCCGGTAGACAAGGTATCCGTCCGAAAATCCTCCCATTGATACCCTGCGAAAAGCCCGAAGTTATGGTCTTTGCCCAGCGTAAAATCATAGTTGACCAAAGCCTGCAAGTTGGTATTCTTGGTCACATCATTAGTCACCGTGTATCCATTGATCTGATTTACATAACCAGCTACCTTGGATTTGCTCCAAAGCGGCACGGTGCGGTTGAACTGCTGGCGGTCGCCGCGGCGGTACTGCGTTCCTGCGATCGCGCGGATCTGCAAACCTTTGACGAAATTGGCGGCGGTCAATGTAAACACCCCATCGAAATAATTTCTGCGGTTTTCATTGTAGCCTCCCGATTCAAGGATCGCATACGTATTGTTCGCTGTGTTATAGCGGCCCTCGGGCGTAAAAAACGGGTTTCTGGTCCGGAAACGGTACACTTGGTAGATCAAACCACTATTGTTCGCCTCTACCGAAGCCGTTCTGGCCTTGTCGTTGGTGTAAGCTAAACGGCTGTCCAGCGTCAGGTGCTTTGTGAGTTGCGAACCGAGGTTCATCCGCACATTATAGCGGTTGTAATTATCCGGCCCTACTTTGAAAACGCCTTGTTTGTTGTAATAACCTCCCGAAATCAGGAAGTTCAGCTTCTCCGTTCCACCGCGCGCAGTAATGTTGTGCGTGCTCATGGACGTGTATTTGCGCAAGATCTGGTTGGCAATCGGGTCCTGGTTGTAATACAAATAAGACGATGTATCAGCCGGGTTCACAACGTACGGCACACGATCGCGGATGCGCTGGATTTCCTCATCGGTATATTCGGGGCTGCTGCCTGAATTCTGGCGGGCAAGGTTTGAGAACAATGCTTCGTCCATCAGCGACATACGGTCGGGCACATTCAGCGACCAGTCGATACCTTGCTGGCCCAGGTAGTCGAATGTAACTTTACCGGATTTCCCTTTTTTAGTGGTAATCAAAATAACGCCTCCCGCTGCCTGCGCACCGTAAATCGCTGCGGCGGCCGCATCTTTCAGAACGCTGATACTCTCCACGTCGTTGGGGTTCATCGTTTGCATGGTGCTGATGGGCACGCTCACACCGTCAAGCAAAACAAGCGGGTTTACATTACCATTAGCGGATGTCGCGCCGCGGATCTGGATATTGACGTTTTCGCGGCCAGGCTGACCTGTCTGCCGGGTAACCACGAGCCCGGGCGTCACCCCCTGCATACCTGTTGCGAGGTTACTGGATGGCCGGTTTTCGATGGCCTTCGAATCGATTGTCGATACCGCGCCGGTCAGGTTTGCTTTTTTCTGCGTTCCGTAACCGACCACCACGATTTCTTCCAGGGCACGGTCGTCCGTCAGTAACTGCACATCGATCGCGGTTTTGGCGCCAACAGGAACTTCCTGGGAAATGTACCCTACGAAACTGAATATCAAAGTCGCATTCGCGTCAGCGACCGCAACTTTGTATCGGCCCTCGGAATCGGTCGTCGTACCCGTTTGAGTGCCTTTCACGAGAATGCTCACGCCGGGCAGGCCTGTGCCTGTATTATCTGTAACCGTTCCCGAAATGTTGATCTCCGCGCCGGCTTGGGTAGCCGAAGGAGCAACCGCTTCATCGACCGCCGCTTCGGAAGTATTCAGCTGTCTTTTAAGGATGATTTTATCGCCAGAAACCTCATATTTCAGTCCCAGCGGTTGCAGGATACCTTCCAGCACTGCCGAAAGCGGTTTGTTTTCAGCTTCAAAACTGATCTTGCGTTGCGACTTGATAATTTCCCTGCTGTACAAAAAACTGACATTCGCCGACTTTTCGAGCCTCGATATCACCGACTCGATCCGTTCGTTTTCTACCGAGATCGAAATTCGCTGGTTGAGCATTTCCTGCGCTGCACCGTTTTTGGCCCAGCTGAACTGCATGAACAGCAGCATGAGCAGCGTCTGGATCCCCAGCAAACTGCGCACGGATTGATTGGAACCTGTTGAGGTTAATTTCATTGGTTAAAGAATTTCATGATTGGTTAAAGTTTAGAAAAGCGGCGTGTTGCCGCCGTTGCATAGGTATCCGGCGGGCACCTTCAAAATCTGGCATAAGCCATTAATAGCAGATTTGTTTTTGCATAAATCAGTCGTTAAGTGAGAATTTTCTGAGGGTTAGGGGCACCCGGCTAGGGGTGTACGGCTAGGGACAGCCGGCTCCGGAAATGGAGACTATGTCGCCGTCGACGATAAATGACGCCTCGGTAGCCAGGCATATCAAGCGTACTTTTTCGAGGAACGGCTCGTCTTTGAGCGATGCCGTGACTGTGCATTGACTCATCTTTTCTACGTCGAAAAGTATTTTTACCGCATAATGCGTTTCCAGTGTCTTGAAAGCCTCTGACACCGGCGTAAACTGGAAGTTAAAAGGCTCAATCTCGATCGGAATGGTGGCTTCGGTACGAGCCGGCCCGGTGACCGAACTGACGAGCCGGTCATTTTTGCGGATCAGGCTTACGCGTTGGTTGGGATACAGCATAAGCGATTTCGCGGCATCGTCGCCATCCGCCAGCACAGCTACCTTGCCTGTTTTGACGGCTACTTCGGCCTCGGCCTGGCCAGGGAAAGATTTTACCCGAAAGCTGGTTCCTAAAACCCGGGTTGTAAGCTTGTCGGTATGAACGAGAAACGGCTTCGCGGGATTTTTGACTACTTCAAAAAAGCCCTCGCCGTCGAGGAACACGTCGCGTTCCGCCCCATTCATTTCCTTTACAAAACGAATGCTGCTGCCTTTGCTGAGCAATACCGACGAGCCATCGGGCAGATTCACCAGCATAATAGTCTGTGATTGGTTCTCGCGGATTATCCATTCGCCACTTGCCGAGTTGCCTATCACGGCTATACCTTTGCCCGCAATTCTGCTGTCACGCCCCGCCCTGCTCCACCAGAAACCCAGCCCGATCACCAGCACCGCTGCCGCCGACCAGCGCAGCCAGCGCCACAACGGCAATGGTTCGCTGCTATCAGTTTCAGCAGGGTCGATGCCGGTCGCGGCGCTCAGCATTTCACGAAGCCTTCCGGCGCCCTCGCCGGCGTCCTGGGCTTCTTCTGCCGCGTTGCCGAAGATCACAAGCAGCATAGCCACCGCCTTTTCGTAGGCGGGCCGCTTTTCGGGATACCTGTTGAGAAAATCTTCCCAAAAAATCTTGTCTTCCAGCGACCGGTGCTTCACCCAATCGCGGAAACGGTTATTTTGAAGGAAATCTTCGGGAGCATTCAGATCGTAGTCAGGCCTGTCCATTCTTCATTTTTCAAATGATTTCTATGATATTATGAATGGCAGGAACCGATATACCCTCGGAAGAAGAAAAAAATTTAAAAAAAGAATAGGTTTAATACCATTGTCACAAACCACCTCGCACGGATGCGGGTGAGGCCTTTTTGAAGAAAATTGGAAACCGATTGCCGGTTGACGCCCATGAGGCCGGAAATATCCGCCACACTCATGTTCTCGTAGTAGCGCAGGTATAGGGCCTCGCGCTCACGCTTGGGCAACGCCTCCATGTGCGCGTGCATCTGCGCCACGAGGCCGTTCAGCGTCTCCTGCTCGATCAGCAGCGACTCCGCATTGAAGTTTTCGGGTAAAGATGTGTCCCAATCCAGCGACTCCTCGGTCGCAAAGCGCTGCTGGTACCGCATATGCCCCAGAATGCTGTGCCGGATGGCTTTGAAGAGGTAAAATTTGACCGACGGCGTCTGACTAATCCGCTCACGGTTCTGCCAGAGGTCGAGAAACAGGTCCTGGATACAGTCCTCGACAATGCTTTCGTCGACAAGGAACTTCACCCCGTACCGCCGCAAAGCGCCATAATACCGCTCGGCGATCACGCCCAGCGCCTCATTATCGCCATTACGGTAAGCGAGCCAAAGCGCGCCGTCGTCGGTGGTCCTGTCCAAATTCCCCAAAAGTTTAAATACGCAGTGTTTTATTAACTGGCATAGACGAGGAATCCTGCGGTTCACCTGACAGGACAATTGCATATTTATAAAAATGATCATAGTTGATCACCGCAAATTATCACTTGCGTCCCTGGCTCGGAAATTTTGCCTTAATTTGCACGTTGTTTAATACCAGTTACTAACTCACCTCTCTATCTTTTAAAATTATTTATGTATTCATTTTTTACTGCGCTTAACAGGTTCTTTTTACTTTTCCTGTCCCTCACTTTATCAGCTTCTTTAACCCACGCACAGGGATGGCAACCGGGAAAAAAGATCGTCGCTAGTGACCGGACTAATTTTGGCGGATTCGGTCAGGTGGTATCAGTATCCGGAGATTATGCCGTAATCGGGGCATTAGAGGACGACGGTGCCGCCGACGGCAAACCTGCGCTCGCCTCTGCCGGGGCTGCCTACCTGTACTTTAACGATCATGGGACCTGGACCCAGGTTAAGAAACTTTACCCTTCCGTAAGGGCAGTAGGTGCTTATTTCGGCAGGTCAGTTTGCATTAACGGGGATTATATCATCATCGGATCTGAATCACAAACAGACGGCAATGAGCAAAATCCAATACAGGGTGCAGGTGCCGCTTACCTGTATGCGAAGGATCAGGGAGGACCGGGTAATTGGGGTCTTGTAAAGAAAATCACTTCTCCTAATCGTCAGTTTCGCGAATATTTTGGTAGCAGCGTCGCCATTGAAGGCAACTACGCGGTCGCAGGCGCCTATTACGAAGCCAGAACCTATATCCTTGAAAGAAACGCCGGTGGTAACGATAACTGGGGCACCGTTAAAATGTTGCTTCCGCTGACGGGAAATAGTTTCAGCAGCTTCGGAGGAAATGTGGCCATAAGTGGTGAACACGTTGCTATTAGTTCCTATTCCGACGACAATTCGGGAACCGGCCCAGCGCTCCAGTATTCCGGGTCTGCCTACATTTTCAAAAGAAGCCTGGGAGGAACGAACAATTGGGGTTTGGCAAAAAAAGTTACCGCCCCAGTCAAATCAGAGTGGGCAACCTTCGGTTCCTCCATCGCTATTGACGGCGACTATGTGGTGGTGGGAGCCCCGAATGAAGGGGCCATGCAAGGATCTACTCCGGTGTCTGGCGCAGGTTCCGCATACCTTTTTGCCAAAAACAACGGAGGAGTTGATCAATGGGGCCTTCACAAGGCACTGACTCCGAACATCAGAAATTCCTCTTATTTTGGCGTTTCTGTTGCAATAAAGGGTAGCTCAGTCGTAGTCGGTGGCTATTCAGATGACTTTGATTATAAGAACGAAAATTTCGTCAGCAATGCAGGCGCGGCGTGGGTTTTTTCCGAAAACCGCGGTGGCACCGGGAATTGGGGACAAACGGCGAAAATTCATGCTCCTGATAGAGATGAAGACGAAGTTTTTGGCAATGCAGTAGCATTAAATGAAACCCAAATCATCGTAGGTTCCGCTCAGGAGCATAACGGCGGCCCTTATCAGATAGGATATCCGGGCGCGGTGTACAGCTTCTCGCTTGAAAGTGCCTTACCGGTAAAACTTGCCAGTTTTTCCGCTAAACAAAGGGAAGCGCAGGCTCATTTGAGCTGGACGACTACCGAGGAAACGAATTCAAGCCACTTCGAAATCCAGCGGAGTGCGGACGGGCGCGCTTGGATAACGCTCGAAAACGTAAAAGCTGCCAACGAAAGTCATGTGGCGGCTCATTATGATGCATTGGATAAATCACCGCTGGCAGGCCAGAATCTCTACCGGCTCAAAATGGTAGACAATGACGGTTCGTTTGCATTTAGCAAAATTCAGACTCTTGCATTCGATGGCCCTCAATCCTTTTCGTTCTATCCAAATCCTGCAAGGGATCATTTACAGCTAACCGAAGCGGTTTTAAACAATATTTCTTCCCTGAAACTACTCGATCAGACTGGCAAAACGGCTTTTGAAACAGTCAGGCCGTCTGCCATTATCCAGACCGGCCACCTTTCCGGTGGATTATATTTTTTGCAAGTCACGAAGAAAGACGGAACTGTAACAACCAGCCCGGTAGCTATTGGCAAGTAGCCAGGGAGAACACTCGTTAGTACGGAGGCCGGCGATCAGGGCTTAATCAGGTACACTACATTATCGCTACTTGGATGATAATGAGCATGAACCCTGTGGCCGGCTTCCAGCTGCATATACCAGTCCTCCGAAACCTCGACAGGCAACACCTTCCCGCTCACCGGATGCGGCACGTACACATAGAATGCCCTGGGTATTTTCGTCTCATTCTGCGCCCGGCGCAACCTGATCGTTTCTTTTGATTGCACCTTTAAATAGACCTGCAAATTCATCGATGACCTGGGGAAAAGCCAGTATTTCCGAATGTAATACACCACGGTGGGACTAACGTTCAGCATAAAAATCAGTCCGACGAGACCGATGAACAGCACTCGTCCATTCGGCTCCCCAAATATCCATTGGACAAATGCATTCTCAAACTGATTGAGGTAGCTATTCGTTTCTTCCCTTTTCCAAAAAAGCGCCACCCATGTGATGACGAAAATGGTCGACATCACGTAGAATACTATTCTATCCCACCGGCGCTTGGCTTTTGTCAGCCGGTATGAGATGAAGTCGGCGTGGAATTCGTTGGGGGCGTAGGTTTGGGGCATGGGCTAGAATAGCTCCGGTTAAAATAAACTGATCTGCTCCCCTGCCGCATTCAATCCAAGCAAAGGAATTGTATCAATCACCTCATACTGGCGCCGTTTCTCATTATACTTACGGATCACAAATGAATCGCAGAGAAACCCGGCCTCATATTCCGTAAAAAGCGAATAAGCCAATGCAATCCATTCACGCGTGAGCCTGCGCCCAATTGACATATGCGGGTTCTTGGACTCATCCGCCCATTTCTGCATGTATTGCTTTTTGAATTTTTTATCGAAGGCCTTCATGATCATCTGAGTCCGCTCTCGGATGGCGTTGGATGATTCTTCGGTTGGTTTGATGTAGAATGCAGAAAAGTTGGCACGGTCGAAGTCGGCGAAGCCGGAGAAGTTGAGTTGGAAAGGGGCTAATGGGGAAACTAGTTTGATATATTCGGCCAGGATTAATGGATAATCCGCCTCCGCAGCATCGAAACCGTCGAGGGAAATGTGCCCGTCGGCGTTGGCGCTGCCGTAGCTTTTGCCGGTAGCATCGCGGAAGAGTTGCTTGAAGCCTTTGACTTCTTCATGGATAACAGGCGATGGCATGATTGCCAGGGAATAGGAACAAATGTCAGGCATAATTCTTTAATTTTTTGCGAATCTACAAAATCAAATAGTCATACTTCTTAAATCTCCTCCACTTGCCATTCGCTTGCTTTTGATAGACAATTGTGACAGAGCCAAAGGCCCCATACCAGGCGTCATCAATTTGATAATGTCCGCCAAAATAAACCCAAACTTTGATAGATGCGTAGCGTTCATCCGAAGTGAAAATTGGCATGGTCGTTGACACACAAAAACCTTTCATTCTTTTGATAGAAGAAACCGTGTGATAATTAGCGCCCTTCAAGCTAATTTTTTCAGACCTGGAAATAAGGGTACGCTTTCGAAGTGATTTACGTTCGGCGGTGCTGATGGCTTTCAGCGTTTCTGCGTCTCTGAATAAGTATGCAGGATTATACGACTCATGGCGGGTAGTCTTAGTCTCCATATCAATTTGGTCCTGAGTCTCGCCTCCTACAAACCCATTCCAGAAGACAGTGTAATCCCATCTATCCGTGACATTCGAGATCAGAATGGTTTTGGGTTGCTTGTTCGACAAGCTATTCATAATGTCAAAGTTTGTCGGATCACTGAAAGTCTGCCTGTAAATCTCGGCTGCTTGCCCGCATGCGATGCCGGTCGTGAGACAGAATAGCACAGTAAGGAGGTGATTTTTCATGAGGATGAAGTGTAAATGATTAGCACTAATAAAACGCCTTTCAGCACTATTTCACTACAAAATTTCACAAACCTCTCATTCAGCAGCGAATTCTCTTCCTATTTTCAAAAAACGCCCTAAAAACAGAGTATCAGTAGCCACAAATCCAGTCTTTCAAAAAAGACTTTTCAAACAATGCGCCTCAAACTCTTAACCTTCTTGCTCGGCCTCAGCCTCGCCGCCCCCACCCTCGCCCAGCAAACCACCAACAACCCCGAACGCGTCAAATGGTTTCAGGACCTGGGGTTCGGGATGTTTATTCACTGGAATGTCGACGTCTCGCTTGGGACGGTGATCAGCCATTCGCTGGCCGGGGCTTCGGACGATTATGTGAACCGGTACATCAAGGAACTGCCAACGTTCTTCAACCCCAAAAAGTTTGATCCGGACGAATGGGCGACTGCCGCGCGGCTCGCAGGGATGAAATATGTCGTTTTCACGACCAAGCACCACGCCGGTTTCTGCATGTTCGATACCAAAACGACGACTTTCAACGTCATGAACACGCCCTTCAAGCGAGATGTGACCAAGGAGATTATCGAGGCATTCCGCAAGCAGGGCATTGCTATCGGACTGTATTTTTCACCGGAAGACTTCCTGTTTTTCCACGAGAACAACATCCCGCTCGGCCGATTGCAGGACAAGCGCCAGTTCCCGATGAACAACCCCAAACTGATGGCGTACGACAAGGCGCAGATCAAGGAACTGCTCACCAATTACGGCAAAATCGACATTATGTTCTTCGACGGCCCCGGCGACGGGCTGCGCGAGTACGCGTGGAGCCTGCAACCCGAGCTCGTCATCACGCGCGACGCCATGAACACGCCCGAGCAAAACATCCCCGACAAAGCCTCGCCGCGCCCGTGGGAAGCGTGCTACACGATGGGCACCGACTGGCAATACAAACCGACCAACGACCCGCACAAATCGGGCACCGAGATCATCAACATGCTCATCGAGATCCGCGCCAAGGGCGGCAACTTCCTGTTGAACGTCGGCCCGAAACCGAACGGCGAAATCCAGATCGAACAGGAAGCGCTCCTGCGCGAGATCGCCCTGTGGAACTTCGCGAACGGGGAATCCATATACGCCGTCAAACCATTGCCTCTCATCCGCGACAAGGACATCTGGTTCACGCAGTCGAACGACGAAAAGGCCATTTACGCCTTCATTACCAAAAAGCGCGACGACGAATGGAAATACGGCCAACGCCGCGAATTCCTCTTCCCGATGATCGAAGGCACAGCTGCTACCAAGGTGGAAGTGCTCGGTTACGGGAGCGAACTGGTGGAATATGTAAACAATTTCGACGCATCGATACATTCGGCCGCAACGCCTCTCGGGCTGGCTGTGAGCGCGGTGAATGGGCAGCGGTTTTATACTAATAGGACGTGGCCTAATGCGGTGGTTTTGAAGATTTCGAACGCGAAGTTTAAGGCTCCTGAGGAGAAAAAAACTTCGAAATCAGGGATTGATGGCGCGCAATGACGCCCGACACTGCTAATGCATTGGAATGGAGGCTGCCTGTGTGGTCTCCATTTTTTGTTTGTGTTGAAATGTAAATAGAGGAACGCGAGTGATTGAAAATGTGCCGGAAGGCTCTACTAATTATCCATTGGTCCTATGCCGCCTTTCGTTCTTCGATCTTTTGGAAGAAAAAGACAAGCTCGCGGAATGTGCAAAACAGGTCGCTCGCACGCGGGTTGTGGCCTAGCTCGGTTTGCGCAATCATGTAGCCGGTGTAGATCGTCCAAAGGTCTTCGACCCATTCGGCGGGATCGCTCATGGATAGTAATGCTTTGACTTGCTCTCCATAGGCGAGCGTGGCCGAATCCGGGGATTCGATTTCAGTTAGTTTGTTGTGCATAAAACGCGTTTTTTGGGATGAATAAAAATGCCCTGTCTTAGGTGTCCCGCGCTCGCGTAAGCGCCTTGGGGCTTTCACCTGATCCACACCATAACAGGGCAATACTTCTGAACTTTTTCATTTTACGCGCATTTTTTGGGAAGGCGAATATGGTAAGGATGCTGATGGGATGCAAGCGAAATTATCCGATTTTTAGTTAGCCTCCCAAAAGCAAAGTCCAGAATCTTCCGGATAATAATGGACCTTCCAGCTACAAATCACCTCGTTCTTTATCTCGAAATTAACACTCGTGTAAAAGTATGTTGATAGCGGGATTAGTACAGGCTGATCTATAAAGTAATTAATGACGCACCTACCTAACAATCCTGCCTCAACCGAATACTCACCCAAGCGTTCCCTGCTTATAGAATAAGTATTGACTTCTCTACAGAACTCGGCGCTTACCACGTCAAAGTCATAGCTACGAAATCCCCTTACTCTTCTTTCAAAATTCTCGAAAAAGAATCCACAGCAAATATTACCGAGCCCCACTAACGCAGTCGAATCAAGTGTTGCCCAATCTATATTATTGACGAACCAGGACTCGGTGATAAAATTCGCGTGATTAACGAATTCCTTGTTAAAATCATCAATCGATCTGTAAAACTGCATATTGATGTTCTTTGCCAAAAGTTCGCGCCGAAGATCAGGGTGCAGATCTATTCCATCGGTATTACAGAAATCCTTTACATTATCCGAGATAAATACTACATGATCTCGATTCACTTCTGAAATATATTCGACAATTGAAGTCCAAATTATAGCGTCCCTAAAAACATCTCTCTCCGCGCTGAACGGCTTTTCACTTTTACGCCAACGCTGCAAAACCTTCGAAAGAAGTTCTGATTTGATAGGAATTTCTTCCAAACAAAACGAACTAAGCATCGATCTCACATAGGATTCGTATTCTTGGCATAAACACATTATGTCGATATCATCTGCTGCGACCTGATAGCCACCCCTCGTTAACTTGTTCAGCTTTAGTGACGACTTCCGATTGGCGCCAATAGCTTCGCGAAGGTTCAATTCATATTTTCTAGTTGCTTCAAGTAGAACCATTTCCGGAAGAACTATTGTTGAGTAAGTTGTTCTGCAAAAACGCAGAAAATTCTTCATCGCAACGGAGTTGAGGTCCAGGTCTCGGACTAACACATTAGTATCTAAAACAATATGCATAACATCGAATTTAGCTATTCAACTATTTGCTTTATAGTTACCTCTTTACGACATTCACTGTCAGGCACAAACATCGGCTATCAACTCTATCAGTAAATCAAAGTGTTAAAATCCAATGAAGGGCATATGCAAATTATATGACGTTGAGACTGAATTAAGGGACAGCCACATTATTCCAAAGTTCGTTTTCGACTATACAAAGAAAACCGGTTCACGATTCCTTCGCAACTTCGCAAATCCGAATCAACGAGTCCAGGACGGTTTTAAAAGGCGAATCCTGAGTGAAAAAGCAGAGCAACTATTTTCAAAGAAAGAGAAATGGTTTGCGGAGAATATTTTCCGCCCTTATTTAGAGGATAGCGAGAATCCTCTATCGTATGATGAGAATTTGATGTTCTTTGCAATATCTGTTTTGTGGAGATCACTGATCTGCCACTTGACTGAGCCGAATATTCAAAGCCAACCCTATGTAAATAAACTTAAGCTAGTGGCTGCCGACTGGAAGTCCTACCTTCTAGGGAATCAAACAAAGCCTCAGTTTAGCAAAATTTATCTGTTATTAACTAACAGAGTTTCATGGCATCTTCTTGATTCTGATGAAGCCGACTACTATTTAACTAGGGCGATCGATACCACTATTGTCGCTAATGATCCCCCAACTTTTGTGGCAGTGTATGCTAAATTTAATCGGTTTGCATTTTGGGCCACCGTTCACGGCGGGAATCCCAAAGGCTTGAACGAACTTAAAATTGCCGCCGGCAGAGGCTCTCTAAGCTTTCCTCAACAATGGTCGGATCCTTATATGCAATCTTTTTTCAAAAATAGATTGAAGCAGTTAAGCAACCTTCCACCTGTGTCTGAAAATCAGAAGAAAGTTATTGAGAACGATTTCGAACGGAATAAAGAGGCTTTTTTGGATTCCGATGCAGCAGCTGCGATGCGCAACGATCTTAGGCTTAAAAGTTACATTAATAACAAGAAGTAAATTCGCTATCTTCGTTCCTATGAAACTATTCGAAAAATACGCCAAACTGCGTCAGAAATCCTACGTCACCTCGATGGTCACGAATGCCGTACGCGGCAGCATGGCGTTGGAAAACCAGCACGTACCCGAGCCACAAGTACAGGCTATCGTCATCGCGCTATTGCGGGAAGCCGAGTTAAAAGGGCGTGAGTTCGTTAAGAATTAGGGCGGTTAATGCGCTTATATCGCCTTCGTCGCCCTTTCTCAAAGCTTCGATATATTTCACCCGCGCCTCTCCTTCTCTGTGATACAATTGTATCGGCTCGAAGCCTTTGAGCATTGCTGCTGCATTCAAAAGCAATCGCGCCGTACGACCATTACCATTGTTGAATGGATGAATCCAGACAAACCGGTGGTGTAGATAAGCCAGTAGTTCTGCAACTTCGTCTTTCTTCGCTACCCTCTTTAACCTATAATTGACATGATCTGCATATTGATACATCAGCGCCGGAACCTGTGACGGATGAGGTGGAGAGAGCTTCCCAACCTGAACATCAATCGTGCGCCATTTACCTGCCCAACTATACAATTCCCCAAAAGCCGTCCGATGGATTTCCAGGATGAGGCTGATATCAAGGTCTGCATCTTCGTCCAATTCCTGAATCGTGATCTCACATTTGGCAATACCGCTTGCTTCGTACAGATTTAGAAGGTCCTTATCTGTTAAATTCAGCAGGTTGTCGTCAATGGAAGGAGTATAGTCGGTCCCGTCGTTCATTTGATGTATTTTCGGAAGACAATGATAACCAGCAGACCTAACATATCAAATAAAGGAAACACATATTCGAAGATCCTTTACGATTCTAAAACCTACTATATTGCCCGTTATAACGATTAAAGAATTCCAACAATGACCACCGAAATCCAGCAAGAACTCTACCGCCTCGAAACCCAGCACAACATCCAGATCCTCTACGCTGTCGAAAGCGGAAGCCGGGCTTGGGGGTTTGCCTCAGTGAATAGCGATTGGGATGTGCGGTATATTTATGTGCACCGGCCCGAGTGGTATTTGCAGATCGACGACAAGAAGGATAATCAGGAGGAGATATTGCCCAACGACATCGACCTTGCCGGCTGGGAGCTGCGGAAGGCGCTGCGGCTTTTCAGGAAATCGAACCCGCCGATGCTCGAATGGCTCGATAGTCCGATCGTTTACCGGGAACAGTTCACAACGGCAGAGCGGCTGCGGGAATTGAAAAGGCAATATTTCAACCCACGCTCTTGCCTGCACCATTACCTCAGCATGGCCGATGGTAATTATAAGGATTACCTACTCAAAGATATGGTGCGGGTCAAAAAGTACTTCTATGTGCTGCGGCCTGTACTGGCCTGCGACTGGATACGCACGACCGACACGATGGCACCTACGGAGTTCATCAAACTGCTCGACAGCCAGGTGAAAGACGATGCCGTGCGAAAAGAAATCAATGCCTTGCTCATCCGCAAATCTGCTGGTGAAGAGCTCAGCGAGGAGCCGCGCATTCCACTGCTGCACGATTTCCTGACGGAGAAACTCGCATTTTACAAAGAATACGCAAAACAACTCCCACCAACAACTCTGCCCGATACCGCTGCATTGAACGAACTTTTCAGGGAGACGCTGACGGAAGTCTGGAATTTCGACTGCTAAGGCCCTTGAACACCGTTTGATAATTCTCTAACCGTTTATTCATCCGGTTACAATTTTCTTGCTTTTGAAAATCAAATGCGTTTGTATTGCATCACGCTTGACGGCCATTAATTCTACTCGTCATAACTCAACTACTTCTTCCAGGACCTGTACCATTCAACTATGGCCCGTTGACCTTTGTCAGTAGCAGCTTGGCGTTGCTGTGTGCAATCTTCCGGGATCCTCGTTCAGTTCCATTTTTAGTGTTTTACCTAAAACAAACGAGCTATGAAAAAGATGTTGTTGATTTTCGTTCTTACCGCATGCAATCAGCCGGGAAACAGTTGGCCTGATCCTGTACCGGGAGAACCCTTTGTGGTCGCCACGGCCGAAGATTCCGCGCGGACGAATGGACCTTTTATGCGCATTCATCCGACGGGGCAACACCCGGAAATGATTCATGACAATATTGACCGGCAACCGGAGCTCAAAATTGAAGAATGGCTCTCTGCCCCAACCCCGTTGGCCGATTTTGGGCGCATCCTGAAACCGGAACAAGCGATGGAAATGACCGCATTCGGAGGTGGGCTGACCGCCGGCGTGATGAACGGCGGCATTACCCGGGAAAGTCAGCAAACCAACTACACCAATCTGCTGGCGCATCAAATGGGGATCAAAAATTTTGAAATGCCGCTTTTTGACAAGGAGCATTATAATGGTACGGGGTATTACGTGTATCGTAATACGGAAAGCGGGCATCCGCAGTGGGACCGGGTGGTAAATAATACGATTTCGCTTTTACCCGGCAATTCTCCGACCATGCCTGAGTACGCCGGAAAGATTTCTAACTACGGATTACCTGACGGCAACGCTGAATGGTATGTACATGGTGCCAATTGCGACAGATGTGGCTTGAACAAGCTCCTTCTCACGCGTATCAAACGCTACATACCCCAATATCCTGCCCAAGCATTTCGCAAGATCAGAGAGGACGTACCTTACAATTTTGTCGTTGTCGAGGAGTTTTTCGATTGGTGGATGCGAGGAATTCGAATGACAGGCCAAATCGGCGTATACGACTTCAACGGCTCAATTTTAAACTCCGGCAGAATTGCTGACTACGCACTCAATGGCATGCTGGCAGCCCGTCCGAAAGGGGTAATATTTACCATTCCACGCTACCAGGACTTACCGTACATGGAATGGTATTCTCGCCACAAGCTCATCAAAAGAGGATGGGGGCTCTACATCAGCTTTAATCGCAACGGCATCGCCGATCAAATCGTAGACGCCTCACGACCCTTTTCCATGATCCCGTCGGCCAAATTACATCACCTTTTTGAAAATTTCAGCCGCGGGGGAGAGTTCCGGGTAAATTTCGAAGATTTCGAAGTAATAGACGAGGACGAAACCTTCATGTCCGATCCGCAACTGCATTACAATGGAAAAATCAGGGAATACGCGGCGGAAAAAGACCTTGCCGTAGTCGATCTATTTGATCTCTATCAACAGATTCATCAAGGGGGATACAGAACAGATGACGGCATTTTAGTGGACGGTACCGCGTATGGCAATTTCTTTTCATCGGATGGCATTTATCCCACACCACTTGGACAGGCCATCATTGCAAACGAGGTGATCAAGGCGATTAATAAGCATTATGATGCAAAGATCCCATTAATCGATATTACCGGGTTTGTCAGAACGACAGGATTTGAAAAGTAGCAGTCATCAACCGACATCAATTTCTAAAATGAAAACACTTTTCGTGTGGATATGTGTATTCACTTGTTTCAACTCTCATGTCTGCAACGCCCAAACAGTGTCGTTGTCTTACCCCGTTAATAACAGCGTAGTCCAGCGCAATACGCTCAACATGGCCACTGTAACCGTTGCAGGGCAGCTTAATTATAGCAATCTGGCCGTTACAGTTAGTTACCGATTTCGTCCAGTGGGCCCAACCGGCATCCCCGGAGCGCCTGGTGCTGCAACCAATCTCAGCCTGGCACCCAATGGCATGTTTTATGCGTTACCCGTGATAAATAAGGGTTGGTACCTGTGTGAAATTCTTGTGAACGGCATTGTTTATACCGCTAACAAATTTGGGGTCGGTGACGTGTTTATCATCGCGGGGCAGTCAAATGCCCAGGGGATCCCTCTTCTATCTAATCAATTACCTTCGAGTGCTGGCATACCGGAGTGGGTTGTTGGAACGTCCGAGAAAAACACTTGTACGAGAAAATTACCCGAATCATTCACCCACATGTTTCCACTGAACACCTCGGATGATATGAAGCGACTAGGCGCTTTGGGACCTACTGGAAATACTGTGTGGGCTTATGCGGTCCTTGGCAAACTGATTTCCGACGCGAATGGCGGCATGCCAGTTGCCCTATTTAACGCGGCTACGGGAGGATCAAGCATTACAGAATGGAAACAGGGAGCCGATGGTGTCGAGGCCAAACATCCCTACACGGGAGCGCAAGTCTGTTTGGGCTACATGGGAGGCTCCGCGGTGCCGAAGGACTATTACGGCCAGCCCTACACGGCGCTCAAAACCGCTTTAAATTACTACGGATCGCTCTATGGTGTGCGGGCCGTGCTCTGGCACCAGGGTGAAGCCGATGCCGATCCAAATGTAGACCCGATTACAAGGCCAGCAGCGCCGCAGATTACCAGGCAAAACTTCAAGCGGTCATAGCCAAGTCCCGGTCTGACTTCGCAGCACCCAACCTAACCTGGTATATTTGCAAAGCAACAATCAGTAAGTTCAGCCCCATCCATCCCACAATCAGGACCGGGCAGGGCAATACACCTACCGGTTCAACAATTCTTAGCGGCGCGGATACCGACTATATAACAGGCAGCGCAGGAGCTACCACGGTTAGTGATGGAGGCGAAGAATATCGCAAAGACAGCACCCATTTTTACGAAGGTCCGGGGCAGACGAAAGGCCTCACCTGGCTCGCCAACAAATGGGCGGCAACGATCGGAGCACTTACCAATCCTGTTCCCGCAAGCTACGTTCCACTTCTCGCCTATTCCAAGAACAACGACTGGCGGACTCTTACCGCTCCTTCCGGAGGTGTGCAGTACCATTGGAACTCAACCCACATCAATAACCAGGGCGTTGCAGGTGGCACGTCAAGCGTGTACACCACCGATCAGAGCTGGCTTGGCATGAAATGCTATATGAAAGATGCGATCGGAAACTGGCATGTTTCAGCTGCGATCAACATCGGACATTATAGCAGCCAACTCGAAGGAACAGAAATTGCCCGAGTGGGACAACCCGAAGAACCTGGTTTTGAGCTAAATGCGTATCCAAACCCATTCACTGAAAGCTTCACCATCGCATTCTGTGTGCCACAAGATAATTGCCATGTCCAATTGGAGATCATGGATATTCAGGGGGCGGTTCTGAAAACAGTTGTGAACAATCCGCACGCGAAAGGAAAGTGGCAATACGAAGTTCAAGGGTTGCCTGATACTTACGACGACATTTTGTTTTGCAGGTTGAAGGTTAATGAAAGCTACACTGTGAAGAAACTGTTACGAATGGGTAAATAACCGTGTCCTTCAACGCGCCGGCTGTGCTTCCGGCGCATTTTGGAACCGCTTGTTTTTGCCACGTATTTTTCCCAAAAATAACACGACAGGGAAGATAACCTTCTTCACAAACGCAGGAATACCAAGCATGTCGAACTCTGTCCGGTATTTCCGCAACAGGTAAGCAGCGTCAAATGCTGCTGGACGACCATTTCCGTTTTCGCGCGAGGAGCGGTAGATTTCCGAGAGGAAATACTCGATATTATGCGGTGGCCAGATTTCGCCATCGCAGTAAAGCGTGGTATCACCGGCATTCCAGAACCGGTGGGCGATCCCGGCTTCGAACGTTGCCGATTCGCCTTTGTGCAGATAGTAGGGCTGCTCACCAAGCACTTCCACACCCATTTTTCCGTCAAGAATATGCAGCCTTTCGTGCTGCTGGTGGTGCACATGCATAGGCGGCCCAGCCCCTGGGCTCACCTGGTTTTCGACCTGAATATATTCTACACCATCGCGCAGTTCGCGTCCGAGGAAGGTTAGCCGCTCGCCGTGGCCATTATCGATCGTTACGGGGTATCCTTTTTCCATTGTGAGGGTTTCCATTAGTTTTCTGCTTGTTTTACGCTTAAACCATACAACAAAATAACCGCCAACACCAGCAATCCGCCCAAACGGACGAGGCTGAGCTTTTCCCAGGTTTGGGCACGTCCGGCGAGGTCGCCGTTCACCGCGGGCGAATAGGCCGAAGTGGTAATGGCCACCAGTTCGGGAACGAAATAGGCTGCGGTAATCGCGAGTACCAGTACGTAACCACCCACAACAATTAATAACTGCTTGCGGCGGGGTTGTCGCCAGTTGGTGATCAATGCAGCTGCCAGCAACAAAATAGCCACCGGATGTACCGGCTTCCAAAAGTTAACGGCTTGCAAGCCATACTCGCCCTGGAACATAGAAAGCGAACGCGGCGGCGCGGCGCTCCACGCGGGCACCACAGCGGCATGCTCGTAAATGGCGGCGCCGATGATGGTGATAAAGGCAATCGATGCCATAATGTGCAGGAAATTCGGGAATGTTTTCGTCATGAGATCAAAATGTTATATTTTTGGACAACGACCTAAAATTACAAGGATTTAGGACATTGACCAAATTTAGATGAACGCTACACAGGAGAAAATTAGTAAACGGGCATTGGAGCTCTTCAACCTCAAGGGCATCGAGTATGTGGGCATGCGCGAACTAGCCGCAGACCTTGGCATACGAATCGGGAACCTCACCTACTATTTCCCGACCAAGGATGACCTCGTTTTCAGTCTCAGCCAGGCTTATACCGAATCCAATTCAAAGATCCACAGCGACTTACCGACAAATAGCTTGTATGATTTTCTTGACAAAAACAAACTGCTGTTCGAGAACGGTTTGAAATACCAATGCCTCCTGCTAAGCATGGTGCATCTGATGGAACAAAACACCCGCATCGCCGCCAATTATCAGGGCAATGTAATACAAAACAGAATGGCCGGCCTGATCCGGGATATTGGGATTTTACAAGAGAATAAATACCTGAAATTCGGCTGTGAGGATGATCGATTACTGATCATTTCCAGCAACAGCTTACAAAGCCGTTTCTGGCTCTCGGAAGCAGTCCTCACCGAATCCCGGCAGAACCTGGCGTCGCAATTGACGCATTATCTAAGGATGAAGGCGCATTTGTTGCGGCCTTATGCTACTAAGAAGGGGATTGGGGATATTGATCGGTTTGTGGGGGAGTTAACACAATAAGCTTCCTTACTCAGAACCTTCGGAATCAAGTCGTTTAATGACCTTTTCATTCAGCATTGTTTTCGCATTCGCATCAGTGACGACCTTTTTCCCGGTTTGCGCTTCGAGTTCGTCCAATGCAACTTTCGCTACGTTCCCACCCTGCCGGGCTACTTTTTTGCTTTGTTCAAAACCGTCGGGATTAACAGCCTGTGAGATGTCTTTGGCAGATGCCTCGGCCAGCATATTCAGAATTAGCTCGGTGTTGGTCATATTGTCTCGCAGATTCTCTTTCCTGAGACCTTTGAGCGTTTTGTATTCTTTGGTTGTCCTCCCAGCCCAGGTTTTGGTGATGATGTCGGTTAGAGTAGCAAATTGCGTCCCTTCCTGCACACCCCGGCTTTTCCACTCCTCGGTTAACTCCTTACGAATCTCAATGCTTTTAAGACGCTGGTTAATCCAGCTTTCTGAGTAGCCGAGTTTCAAATATTGCTCCAATGCTCGATCAATTGTCTGTTCCGGATCTTGCATTTCGTCCAGGCGCTCGGAGGCAATCGCAGCGAGCCATAACTTGAATGGCTCAGCTTTTGGAGATGGTATAGATTGAATTAAGCGGAAGAGTTGTTCAGTATCAGCAACATCAGTTTGATAGTTTTTACCATCAGCCGATCGCATTTTCAGTTGTCCGATTTTTTCGGACAACTCACTTCCTTCTTTTTTGAGCTTTGCTTTCAAGTCATTCCAGTACTTCCTTGGTCTGTCAGTACCAGTCAAAACTTCAATCACATCAATAATCGAGAAAAACCATTTTTCTTGTTCGTCACCCCAAACCGTTCTCACTTGCCTATCTTCAAAAATCTGGATCGCATCTTGCTTTGTCATAGTATGTGGAGGCTATTAGTTGAGCTATCAATATGCGCAAAATATTTAATTTGCCCCAATCACTTTCCCAGGAAACAAGCAAAAAGCCCGTCACGATTACCATCGCAACGGGCCCATTTATCAGAAGGCAACCACTTCCTCCTTCCTCCAAAAAACTATCGCCTCTCCTCAATCCACTTCCGCGCATTCACAAACGCTTCCATCCACGGAGAAACTTCATCCTTCCGACCCTCAGGATAATTAGCCCAGTGCCATTGGAAAAGTGATCGCTCGATGTGCGGCATGGTTACCAGGTGACGACCGGTGTTATCGCACAAAATAGCTGTGTTGTAATCCGAGCCATTTGGGTTGGCCGGGTAGGTTTCGTAACCGTACTTGGAAACGATATTATATTCATTTTCGGCCAAAGGCAATTTGAAACGACCTTCCCCGTGTGACACCCATACACCTAGCGTGCTACCCGCGAGCGACGACAGCATTACTGAATTGTTGGGCTGAACCGTCATCGAAGTAAATATACTTTCGTGCTTGTGGCTCGCATTGTGCAGCATTTTGGGTTTCTGCTCGTGATCCGGGTTAATCAGGCCGAGCTCGACGAAGAGCTGACATCCATTACAGATGCCTACCGAAAGTGTGTCTTCGCGTTTGAAAAAGTTTTCCAGCGCGATTTTGGCTTTTTCGTTGTAAAGGAAGGCGCCGGCCCATCCCTTGGCGGAGCCGAGAACGTCAGAGTTCGAGAATCCTCCTACGGCACCGATGAATTGGATATCTTCCAGCGTTTCGCGGCCTGAAATAAGGTCGGTCATGTGGACGTCCTTTACGTCAAAACCGGCCAGATACATGGCATTTGCCAGCTCGCGTTCGGAGTTGCTGCCCTTTTCGCGGAGTACCGCTGCTTTCGGACGTGGTTTTGAAGCATCAATCACAGGCTTTTTACCGTCAAACTGCGCAGGGAATTTGTAGCGCAATACGTGGTGCTTGTAATTGTCGAAACGCTCTTTCGCGAGACCGTTGCCAGTCTGTTTTTGGTCTAACAAATAAGATGTTTTAAACCAAACATCACGCAGATGGTCGATATCGAAATCCCATTTGCCTGTTGCGTCCTTCACAGTAAGCGTGGAGGCCAGGTTAACGGTACCTATTTTATGGAATGCAACGCCGATTTCGGTCAATACCGCCTCAGCCGATTCATCGGCCTGGAATACGATACCAATGTTTTCAGCAAAAAGTTTTTCTATAATATCCTGTTCGCCGAGTGCCGACAGATCGATAGAAGCGCCCAGGTCGCGGTCAGCGAAGCACATTTCGAGCAATGTGGTGATCAAACCGCCGCTGCCGATATCGTGACCCGCCTGGATTTTGCCGGCTTTGATCAACTGCTGAATTGCATTGAATGCAATTTTGAACTGCGCCGCATCCTGAATGTCCGGTGTTTCGGAACCGATTCTATTCAGGATTTGCGCGAATGACGAGCCACCAAGTTTGAAACGGTCGCCCGACAGATTGATATAATAAATAGAACCGCCTGACTTGCGTAATACCGGCTCTACCACCGCGGTAATGTCGTTGCAATGGCCGCCTGCCGAAATAATGACGGTACCCGGCGCGATGACATCGCCGTCTTTGTATTTCTGCTTCATCGACAGGGAATCCTTTCCTGTCGGGATGTTGATGCCGAGACTGATAGCGAAATCAGAGCAGGCTTGTACGGCTTTGTACAAACGCGCGTCCTCGCCTTCATTTTTACAAGCCCACATCCAGTTGGCCGAGAGGGAAACTGTTGCCAAACCGTCTTTCAATGGAGCCCAAACGATGTTGGAAAGCGCTTCTGCGACGGCATTGCGGCTGCCAGCAGCGGGGTCGATCAATGCCGAAAGCGGCGCGTGACCGATCGAAGTCGCGATACCGTCTTTACCCTGGAAATCGAGGGCCATTACGCCTACGTTATTCAGCGGCAACTGCAATGGACCGGCCGTTTGCTGCTTCGCCACATGGCCGCCTACGCAACGGTCGACTTTGTTGGTCAACCAGTCCTTGGAAGCAACGGCTTCGAGTTGCAGCATTTGTTCGAGATACTCGTGCAGTTTCGACGTTTCGTATTGCACAGGCTCGTATGTGCGCTCGACGGTTTTGTCGCGCATGTAAGTTTTCGGCGAGCTACCAAACATTTCGTCCATTGCCAAATCCATCGGCTTAGCGCCGGTGGTCGACGATTCGAATGTGAAGCGGTGGTCACCTGTCACTTCTCCTACCGTATACATCGGCGCGCGTTCGCGGTCGGCGATGCGTTGGAGGAAGTCGATATCATCCTGGCTGATCACGAGGCCCATTCTTTCCTGGGATTCGTTGCCGATGATTTCTTTCGCGGAAAGCGTCGGGTCGCCTACCGGCAGCTTGTCGAGGTTGATCTTCCCGCCTGTTTCTTCTACCAGTTCAGACAAGCAGTTCAAATGCCCGCCTGCGCCGTGGTCGTGAATGGAAACGATGGTATTATTACCGCTTTCCACCATCCCGCGTACGGCATTGGCAACGCGTTTCTGCATTTCAGGGTTGGAGCGCTGGATCGCATTCAATTCAATGCCCGAACCAAATGCGCCGGTATCCGCAGACGAAACAGCCGCGCCGCCCATCCCGATCCGGTAGTTTTCGCCACCCATTACCACCACTTTGTCACCGGTAGCAGGCGTATGTTTTTTGGCTTGCTCAGCTTTACCGTAGCCGATACCGCCAGCCTGCATGATCACTTTGTCATAACCCAGCTTGCGACCCGCTTCTTCATGCTCGAATGTCAACACCGAACCGACAATTAGCGGTTGCCCGAATTTGTTACCAAAATCAGTCGCACCATTGGAAGCCTTGATGAGGATGTCCATCGGCGTCTGATATAACCATTGGCGCTCTTCAACACCTTTCTCCCAAGGGCGGTTTTCTTCGAGTCGCGAGAGTGCGGTCATGTACACGGCCGTACCCGCGAGCGGGATCGAGCCTTGCCCGCCTGCCAGGCGGTCGCGGATCTCTCCACCCGAACCGGTCGCGGCACCATTGAATGGCTCCACGGTCGTCGGGAAGTTGTGGGTTTCCGCTTTCAATGAAAGTACGGATTCAAAATCCTTGATTTCGTAATATTCCGGCACATCCGGGCGCTTCGGTGCGAATTGCTGCACGATCGGCCCTTTGAGGAATGCGACGTTGTCTTTATAGGCTGAAACGATGGTATTTGGATTCGCTTCCGATGTTTTGCGAATCAGCTTGAAAAGCGAAATGGGCTGCTCTTCGCCGTCAATCACGAATACGCCGTTGAAGATCTTGTGGCGGCAATGCTCGGAGTTCACTTGTGAGAAACCAAACACCTCGGAGTCGGTCAGCTTTCGGCCGAGCTTTTCTGAAAGGCCTGTCAGGTAATCGACTTCCTCTTCGTTCAATGCGAGGCCTTCCTGTTTGTTATAAGCAGCAATATCAGCAATTTCCCGAACAGGCTCAGGCTTGATATCAATGGTGTAAATGTCCTGGTTCAGCTCGCTGTATTTCTGCGAAAGCATTGGATCGAAATCCGTGAAATCAGCGGTTACCTTCTTGAATTCCTCAATGCGAACGATGCCTTCCAGGCCCATATTCTGGGTAATCTCGACGGCATTGGTGCTCCACGGCGTGATCATGGCAGCGCGTGGCCCGACGAAATAATCTGTGAGAACGGTCTCCTTCCGGAGTTCTGCGCCGCCGAAAAGCCAGCTTAATTTGGAGGAATCGGAGGCAGTGAGCGTTCGCTCGGTTTGTAGTGCAAAGACGGTTTCGTCCCCGCCAGTGAAGAAGTAAATCATGATGTCCAATTAAGGCGCAAAGGTACGGCTTTTTTGTTTTTTAAACCAGGCAATGAATTGCCTGGTCAAAAAAATCATTCGTACCTCCGGTACTCCCGAGGCTCAGTGCCGGAGGCACGAACAATACTCCAGCCAGGGATTTAAATCCCTGAAAAAGGAATTAGACGGGCGCATGGAAAAGATATTGTTCCTGAAATTCAACGCCGTTCTTTACCAGCATATCCAGATATTCTTCCGGGAAAGTGATTCCGTAATGATGTTCTTCCTGATTTTCAATATATCTGTAAACCCGCTTGATTTCCGTCTTGTTGTAGGAGAACGCACCGTAACCGACCTGCCATTCAAATCGACTTCGCAGAAAACCTGATTCATTGAGCCATTTTGAAGATTTCGCCTTCGCCACCTTCATGACCTCTGCTACCGATTGTGCCGGTTTCAGCACAAAAAGGCAATGCACATGATCCTCAACACCATTTACAATGAGCGTCTTTGCCCCGGTCTCATTAATTAGATTGCCGATTACTGCAAATAATTCAACCCGCCAGGGCTTATGCAGACGGGCAGCACGATATTTTACCGCAAAAACACACTGAATGAAGATTTGAGAATAAGAATTGCCCATAAGTCACGGATTTACATTCAGCGAAAAGCTAAAAACATAAATCGACGCATCGAAAACCAATGAGCAAACGGCTCCGCTCAATAAGCCAGCAACCTCCCGCAAGCCACGACTGCGACCCACACAACAATGGAAATCGCCGCGCACAAACGCGCGGCGCCCGGCAGCTCGCCTGTGGCACCCCATCGGGTGAACGGACCGTAAATAAACCGGTGAAACCAGAACACATTGAAAGCCGCCAGCAGTATCAAACCTATTTTGGTCCAAAAAACGGGATCGATGCCCAGCGCCTGCGCATTGGTGAGAAATAGCAGAAGGCCGGAAGGGATAATCAAGATCAAGCCGCGCTGCGACCATGGCAACAGATGCCTGGACAGCCCACTGAGGGGTAGTTCACGGGAGAAGCCCAGCAGGCGCAGGTCGAATAGGAACGCTGCGCCCACGAGCATCACAATGCCCAATATATGCACGATTTCCAAAGCCGGGTAAAGCCACAGCGATTGCCGGATGCCGGCAGCCCAGGAAGATTTTTCCAGCCATTCAAGCGATTGATGGTAAGACAGCACGCTTAGCGGAGTTCGTATTTGTCATCACCCACAAAAATGCGCTCGGCACGCATTTCGTTTTTTTCCGTTTTGTGCGGGTAGGCCACAAAACGGATCGTCGTGCCTTTTTTGACCATATCCGCGTTCAATCCACGCGATTCCATGCGGGTAACGGGCGCGAGGTACACGGTGGTGAGCTCTTTGTTGTACTTCACTTTGGCCAATACGTGGGGGTTTTCGTAGGTAAGGTCTTCGATTTTGGCCTTAAAATCGGTCGGTTTGGTCTGGTCGTAATCGGCCCAACCGTGGTGCAGGATGGTGAACGATGCGCAGACGAGCAGCGCAATTGCAAGCGAAACGTTTTTGAGCTTAGCCATAACCTGTTGAGTTTAGTATAGTTAAATGTAACCAAATCATCCCTCTTAAAAAACCGAACCAAATACAAAGTCGCCGAAAGCACCGCCAAAATGTTTTCCGCTATATTTGCCCGCTCACTAATTCAACACTTTGACTTGAAACATCTGCTCCTTTTCGCGCTGCTTATCGCGGCCACCCACAGTTTCGCACAGGACGGCCGGTTGCCGCTCGATTCTAAAAACAGCATCAGCTATACCGATTCCGGACAGCCCAAATTCAGCAAGGCAGAACTCCACGAAAAAATCAGAGCCTGGGTCGACAAGAAATTCGGGAATGCGCAAAATGCGATCACCAGCGACGATGCACAGGCAGGAATCATACTCATTACCAGCTACATCCCCGTCATCCATTCCGATTATCAGTACATCCGCTTCGACCTCGGCGTACAATATAAGGACAACCAGTACGAGGCCCGCATTACAACCCTCGACGGCGTTTCCGCCGAGCACAGCCCCGTTCGGTTGGGTTTAAAGGAAAATGACAATATCACCGCGAAAGAGCAGATCATCAAAACGGAAAGCAACCGCAAAAAACGCAAGGAAGCAGAAGTTGCCCTTCAAGTAGCGAAGGCGGACAATGAAGGCATTAATGCATCATTATATAACCTGCTTGGCGACCTCAAAACCTATATTACCAACGCCCGATAGAACACGGGGCGACTATTTCAGCCCCTTCCATTTCTTCACAAGCATTCCCGCGATCACTTCATAGCCCTTATCCGAGGGGTGCAGACCGTCGTAAGTCATATCAATGGACTGTTCCGGATAGGGATATTCGTCCGTTTCCGGGTTGTACGGCACGTCAACGTAATCGGGATATTTGAAATCCTTGTAGGTGCCGGTCTGCGGGTCTTTCAGGCGTTTGAAACGAACCATGTTATCGAGGTTAATGCCGCTGTCGTGGTATAGGTCCACGACCGGAAGTCTCTCCTTCTTCCCTATTTCCACCACCGCATTGGCGAATTGCTCCAAAGTCTGGTCCTTTTTGGGCTTGTAGGAGCCAAATGCATTGTTTTTATAGCTGTTGATATACACAAAATCCCCGCGCTGCATGGGTGTGATGAGGATGATCCTCGCCTTTTTATTGAGCTGTTTCAGCTTGTCGGTAATGACCCTGAACGCGCCATAAACCGTGCCACTACCCTTTCCTTGCTCGTAATCCGCGATTGTACCGAGCGGTTTGCCCTGCCACCAGTCGTTGGTACCGAGAAAAACCGTATACACATCAGCCTCCACAAGTCCGAGCGATTCGATTTTGTCCGCAATGTTCACCGACGTCCAGCCATTGTGCCCCTGGTTGATGTAGGTAACCTGCGGAAATTTCTCCGAGATCAGCGTCAGGTATCCTTTCGTCACACGATTTCCGGTTTCGTTCTGATGGTCGTTGAGGTAAGTAATAGAGTCGCCGATAGCCACCCAGGTGATTTTGCGTGGTTTCGAAGCCGCAACGATGATCGTGAGCGCGAGAAGGAGCAGAAATCTTTTCATCAGTTATAAGGGATTTGGAAATTTTCTGAAAGTTAAGCCAACCATTCAGACGTTGCAAATTAGCCTCACCCCGACAATGTCCTAGCCATGATTCAGCTCCATTGTGGCATAAATCCCGAAATCGAGTCAAATTAATTCCTATTAACTGAATTTATTCTACAAAAATGCGACACTATTTTACAACTTGATTATGCCGGCCTCAGCCGAAACATTTCAAAGCATTGTTTTACAATTTATTAATAATCAACATCTTATAAAATAAACTGATTGTAGAAATCCATTTAACGCTTCAAAGTGAAATTACACAACAAGTCCAGACACACCACATCACAAAGCACAACGAGCCCTGGTTATCGAATTTGCTTTTAATAATGTGTCGCACTAATATTACATCATCTTGCAAGGTGTGGGACAGCCGAAAACCACTAAAAACGAGTAGGCAACAAAAACACTAACCTCATCAATATCATGGTAGGAATTGGACTTTCTCTAACTCAGCTTCTTTTGTGGCTTGATTCTATTCTTCCTAATGTTTCTGTTATCCTTACCTGGTAATAGACTAAGACATTAAAAAACCAGGCCGTACTCCTCCGGAGGCGGCCTGGTTGCATTTTATACGATAAGAAATTGCTTTTCTGCTCAGGCAAAAAAACTTGGGCGTTGCAGATATTCCGGATGCCAGCTCGCATCGCGGCGGCGTAGCGCCCGTGCGACGGTCAGAATGGCTTCCTGACGATCGCGCTGATGCTCATCAGAGCCCTGGGCCGCCAGATATTCACCTACAATCTCCCATTCGAAAGAATCGGCACGGGAATCGTAAATGCCTACGGGAACGCGATTTTCATCGGTAAGCATCAGGCTCTGAACCAATTGCGCCTCTTCTTGTGTAGGGCAGCCAACATGCTGGTACTGATCATTCAAAGTATATAGTACCGAATATCGGTTCGCTGAATATGCTTCTTCTTTTACTTGTGTGCGGTCAGTGAAAAACTGACCCAGAAATGCCCGGAACCCTGCCGGTGCTTGTTTACTTTTACTCTTTTTCACTTGTTTCATGGTATTGAATTTTACTGGATGCCCGTCGGGCAATATTTTCAGGAGGTTTTTAGCTATTTAGTGATACGGATTTACAAAAACGGTAAAATACTAAAATACATTTATTAGTCACAAAGAACCAACAGCGCTATTTATACAATCCAAACTATAAACTGATATTGTTTATCAATCGTTTACAAAATTAGTAATTCTTCTTTCGGTAGCACAAAATTCTTCTTATTGGCATTTCAATTTATCAGAATAATACAATTTTACTCTCAAAAGGAAGTCAGCTAACCTCTTGAAATGCACAAAAAAATCGCTGACGAGGTTTCCCTCCCATCAGCGATCGGTCAATGTCTGGTACAGTATAATGCTGCATATTTTATTGCAGCACCCGGGCTTACGCCACCTGCATATATGCTTCTTCGATGAGCCTTTTAATGTCCTCTTCGCATTCCTTCACGCGAATAGAGATACTCGTGCCAAGAAAGATCGTACAACCATGGCTATATCCCATGTAGTACAGGATCTTCTCTACACTCACGTTCAGACTTTCGTCGAATTCGCCGGTAACTTTAATGAAAGGCATCATGGTCTGAGTAATTTTTGATTTACCTAAATATAACCAATACACTTCAATTATACCTATTTTTTATCAAATTATTCCTATAAAATTTTCGATTTGGGCGTGCGTGTTTTTTTTGGAGAAAGGCTACGAATAATTGATTGTGAGATTGGAACGTTGAGCGAGGTAATCAGGCTTTTTCAAGCAATTCTTTCAGGACGAGCGCCTGATTGCGGTCTTCTGTTTTAGCTGAAAACAGCAAGGTAACCACTTCATTTTCGGTCACCAGCGACCGCAATACTTTCAATGCTTCGGAATCTTTCAGCTCGGCCTGGTAACGTGCTCTGAATTCGTCCCATTCGTCCATATTGGCGTGGTACCATTTCCTGAGCTCGTCCGATGGCGCCACTTCTTTCATCCAGCGGTCGATCGCGGCTGCTTCCTTCGTGAGCCCGCGCGGCCACAGGCGGTCTACCAGTACCCGGTAGCCGTCTGTGGTTGCGGCAGGCTCGTAAATGCGTTTTGTTTGGATGGTCATAGGCAGTTTACTTTAAAGGTGTTACTTACCTTTAAAGTTAGCAAACTTGCCGGTTTGGCGCCCATTACCCGCCGTGTTCCTGATCCTGAACTCGCCGGTGACGTCTTTGGGCCGCAATGCAGCCGGGCACGGACCGGGCAGATTATAAAAAGTACCCGTGATCGTTCCCTGAATGTACTCCACACCATTGATAATGCTGATCTGTGTGATGTTGACGCCTCCGGGCGATACACGCATCGCTTCTCTGACGCAATCGAAGTTGGAAGAAATGAAGCCTCCACCCGTATTACTGTATGTTTCGCTGAATTCCGCCCAGGCTTCTGTGTCCACCAGCGCGCCGTACGCATACAGTCGGTTTGGCGCGTCGAAGTTGACGTGATGCAGTTCGATGTTAAGGGATTGGGCAGGATTGTCGTTCCAGCCGCCTATCAGCAATGCGTCATCCGTTTTGGCAAAAACCAGGTTTTCCCAATTGTAAGGCTTGCCGTCGAAAGTACCCCTGAAATAATCCTTGCCGATAAGTATCTGCTTTACCAACTGGATTTTGGCGTTCGTACCTTTTAATGTGACATCAGCCACAACCGTGACCGGGTTGCTCGGCGGATTCGCCGACGGGGCTGTGAAGCGGGCAGGATAAGCGTCCCCGGCGTCCGTGAATTTCCTTCCGCCAGTTGCTTTAATGCTCCCGTTCGCGCTGCCGCCGAGCACGGAAAACTCGATATGCTCCATCTCGATATTTGGCGTTTCCGTTTCACCGGGAAGTTTAATCGGTATCACAAGATTTGCGAAAAGGACTTGCAGATCGATCGATGCGCCGAGCTCTACATAATCTGCACCTTGCAAGGACAAATCTTCAATCATAAACATCTCATACGCGGTCCAGTCGCTGAAATGCGGCATTTCGGTCGTGATGGTTCGTGCATTCCTATCGACCGTCACTTTTGACGTGTGGTACCACCGCCTGTCGGTGCCTTGCGTAGCTATTCTGAATGCGTCAGGTGAAGCGGCGCGGCGCGAATCATAATGGAATGTCAGCGATGCGGGTTTGGTAAATGCAGTCCCGTCGGGTGAAAACCGGTACGCCAGGCCTAAGCCGTTGGGCGCCTCGTTGGTAATGGGCTGAATGCTGATTTCCGTTTCTTTGGACAATGCACCGGCCGGGATCGTAAGCGTTACCTGGTTGTCGGAGGAAGTAATCGTGCCGCCCGCCGTTCCGATCCGCTTCGTTGCGACGTCGCCATTCGGTATACCGACCTCAGTGGCGCCTCCCCCGTTACCATTTCCCGGATTTACCTCGCTGTCGTTGTCCTTACACCCCAACAGTCCTCCCAAAAACAAAAAAACTACAAGTACTTTTCTTCTGATTTTCATGGCTAATTTTGAATGATTTGATCGGGTACAAAATAAGCCGGTCAGAATCCGGGAAAAACTAATATTTCACGCCAAGAATGTAACATTTGGCGCCAGTCGGTACCGTATGGAAGGAAGTTTGCGAATTTTGAAAAATGTGATTTACACGGCTTGCGAAAAAGGCGCCGATTTGTATACACTATGCGGCGCGCTGGGCATTCACCCGCGCGACATCGGCGATTCGGAACGGCGCATAGAAGGCGTGGCTCCGATGATCCGTTTCTGGACCGAGGCCGTGGCGCAAACCGGCGACATGGCGCTCGGCCTGCATGCGGGCATGGGCAGTAACCCGTCTACCTTCGGGCTGCTAGGTTACCTCATGCAAAGCTGCCGGACGCTGAAAGACGCCTGCCAAGCCGTGATTCAATACCAGCAGACGATTTCCGGCTGGGTTTCCTACGCATTTCAGATTGGGAAAAGTTGCGAGCTGATTTTCTTACCCAACCCCGAATGGTGGCAGGTTTCGCCCGCGACGGCCCGACACCCGGTGGAGCTCGCGATGAGCGGGGGGCTCAACTACATCCGCATTTTCACCGGCCAGCACATGCTGCCCGTGCGTGCGGAATTGAGTTATAGTGAAAACGTTTTGAAGGCCGAGTACGAGCGCATATGGGGTTGTCCTGTTTATTTCGGTAAATCTCAAAACAAACTGGTGTTCGGCGAAGCGTTCGCCGATATGCCTTTAATAAGCCATAATGAATCGCTGCACGTCTCGTTTACCCACATTTTGGAGGAGAAAGTTGCGGAATTGGGTAAATCGGAAACGATGGGCGACCTGATCAGGAAGACGATCATGGCCGATTTCCACGGCAAGGTACCGTCGCTGGAAATCATCGCCGCGCATATGAATGTGAGCGAACGATCGTTACAGCGCAAGTTGCAACAGGAAGGTGAAAGCTATCGGTCGATCAGCGCGCGTATCCGGCAGGAGCTTGCGATGAACCTTTTGAAAAATTCCGACGCCAAAGTCCTGGCCATTTCCGAACTGCTGGGCTACACCGAGCCGAGCGCATTTCACCGCGCATTCAAAAACTGGACGAAAACGAGCCCGGTGAAACAAAAATCGCAACTCACCCGAAAACCGGCTGCTAATTAAGGTTTCTAAATGCGCTGGGCGACTTGCCGGTTTTGGTTTTGAATATTTTGGTGAAATGCGACGGGTGCTCGAAACCGAGATCGTAGGCAATTTCGCTGATCGACTGTTCGGTGCCCCAGAGCAGGGATTTGGCTTTGTCGACCATCCGCAAATGAATATGTTCCTGGGTCGTTTTGCCCGTGAAACGGTTGAGCAGGTCGGAAAGGTAATTCGGCGAGAGGTTCAGCTCCGAAGCGAAGTATTTGACGCCCGGCAGGCCCCTGTCGATCAATGTGTCTTTCGAAAAATAATCGTTCAGCAGCCTTTCGAAATGCTGCACCAGGTCGTTGCTGACTTTCGCGCGGGTGTAAAACTGGCGGTCGTAAAACCGATCACAGTAATTAAGCAGCAACTCGATATTGCCCGTGATCAGCCGGAGCGTGTGCTTGTCGATATTCTGGGAATACTCCCGCTCGATCTTGGCCACGCAATCGCGGATGAGCAGCTTTTCATCCTCGGAAATATGCAATGCCTCATTGACATCGTAATTGAAAAAAGAGTATTGATGCATCTTTTGTCCCAATTCGGTTGCATTGAGCAAGTCGGGGTGGATGAACAGCGCCCACCCATCCTCCACACCGCCTTCCTCGATGCTGCCCGTTATGACCTGCCAGGGCGCCGTGAACATGAGCGAGCCCTCGCTGAAATCGTAGTGCCCCTTTCCGTACTTCAAAACGCCGTGAATGCGCTTGCAGGAGATCGTGTAAAAGCCGAACCGAAATGCCGTAAGCTCTCGCGGGCATTGCGCGTAGAACTGCGTGTTGTCGATCAGGCTGATCAGCGGGTGCCTGGGGCTGGGCGCGCCTACGTACTCGTGCAGGCCGGCAATGGTCTCGATATCAAGGTACTGGCTGGTCATAACATTGGAATGATAAATGCTAAATATGGCTGGCAATCAGATTTTTGATCGCCAGGTCGTCC
Source organism: Dyadobacter sp. SG02 (assembly GCF_900109045.1). Classification (GTDB taxonomy): domain Bacteria; phylum Bacteroidota; class Bacteroidia; order Cytophagales; family Spirosomataceae; genus Dyadobacter. The sequence continues at coordinate 149,206 of NZ_FNYL01000017.1, read as the reverse complement.
ATTTCTTTTCTGGCTTGAAGTAACTGTACCGCATCTGCCCCTACCGGGTAACGCAACTGCTCCGACCCGTCGCTGGCTGCTTCAAAAATAGCCTCCGCTACCTCCCACACGCGTTCCGACATCGGCCAGGTGTCGACTTTACTCGCGAAAACGTCATATGCCGGCTTGTAGTCCAACAAATCGCCTGCGCCAAAAGTTGCCAGTGACCGGCCTGCAAAATCTGTTTTATAACCGCCCGGCTCGACGATTTTCACTTTAATTCCCAGCGGTTCGAGCTCAAATTGCAGCGATTCCGAAAGTCCTTCCACCGCATATTTGGTAGCATGATACAATGTAGAGAACGGAAAAGCGATCCTTCCACCCATGGACGCCACATTGACGATCACCCCGCTCTTCTGACGACGCATCTGCGGCAACACCGCCTTGATCACCTCGATCACCCCGAACACATTCACATCGAACTGCTGCCTTACCACATCCGTCGGCGCCGCTTCCAGCACGCCCAGTGATCCAAAACCGGCATTATTCACTAACGCGTCGATACTACCGAAACGCGCAATGCCCTCTGCAACCGCATTTTGTATACTCGCGCTATCTGTCACATCCAGTCGCACCAGCGCCACATTATCCAGCTTGCCGAGCTCAGCCTCCTTCTCAGGCGAGCGCATCGAAGCAATCACATTCCATCCATTTTTTTGAAACAACCGAACGGCGTCCTTACCAAATCCCGAAGAAGCGCCTGTAATCAATACTGTACTTGCCATCATTTCTGTTTGTTTGATTGAATGATGCAAAGTTGGTGCGTGGCGGGGCGGCAGGCTTATAGATTTCTCGGGGGGGCTTATATATTTCAATGGATTAAGCACATGGAATATCGTTATTCCAAAAACAGCGTGATATACCGCCGTTGGGCGTCCCGGTTTTTATCGGGACGTCGATGGCTCATGCCGGAGGAAACGTCCAATCGAGTAAACCCCTCCGCCGGTAAAAATCAATCCGAGTGCAATGCCTATCGCCAGCAAAAAGAATTCCATTCCCTCGGTATGCTGTATGCCAAACCAATCCATAAAAAAATGATCGTGGAAAGTTGTGGCGATGATACCGGCCATCACCACTGCAATTGCCGCCGCTGAGAAACGTACTGCAACGCCAAGGACCAGCGCTAATGGCCCAAAAAACTCGATCATTATCACCAAAAAGCCGACCACCCAGGGCAAGCCGACCTGGCCGGTGAAATATTGCATACTGCCTTCGAACCCGAATCCTCCGAACCAGCCCAGCAGCTTCTGTGCACCATGAGGGAAGAGTACCAATGCAAGGAAAAGACGAAGCAGCAGCGCTGCCAGATTTGAATCCGGTTTTAAAATATTATCAGACATAATCTTAATGTTTAATTGTTGGAAAAATTCATAAGTGATTTGTTAGACTATATTCCTTCTTGCCCGCCCATGTACCGTACCGTTACCTGCACGACCCTTCTTGCAAACAGCTCGGCCGTGAGCAGATCGCCAGGATGCTGGCCATTGATGACATGCTCCCCGTTGTCGCACTGCTCCATCAGGCCGATGTAGCTGGCCAGCCGGTTTTGCCCTTCGGTTTGCTCATTATGCAAAAACCGCGGGAGTACGCCCAGCGAAATCCAGTTCATACTGTGCTGGCAGGCAAAAAGCATCATCGCTTCCAGCGTGTTAAGCTTGTCGCCATTGATGGTCGACGAAAGGGTGAAACCCGCGGCCAGCTTATCCTTCCAGGGCTGCCTGTACCAGAACTCGCCTGTGCTTTCCATAAACTGCTTGAACTCTGCGCTGACATTGCCAAAGTAGGTGGGGCTTCCAAAAACGATGGTGTCCGCATCGTGCAGCAGTTCCGGACGTGCTATGGCTTCATCCACACCGACCAAATGCACTTCGGAACGATCGGTTGTCATTTCCCGGGTCAGCAGTCGGGCGAGCCTTTCCGTATGCCCGGCCCGACTGTGGTAAACAATAGCGATTGTGACTTTTTTCATGGCTAATATTTTAATGCAAATTTTGCGGTTCCGGCCCGTCGTCACCAATCACCTGGGATAAGAAAAAACGTTAACCTGGATTAACTTTTTGACGGTTTCGCTGCTAAAAATGCACAGCACGACGCTCCTGTCCCGGACTCGACAGGGCTTAGAAAAGCCAGCATTTCAAATGTTATTTATTGATTACCAGGAAGAAGTTATTTGCTTTCCGAACGGATACGGCTCAGCGTTTGCGGGGTAATGCCCAGGTAAGAGGCGATCTGATGATTGGCCACACGCTGCTCTATCTGCGGGTACTTTTTGATAAACTCCTCATACCGCTCGGGCGCACTCCTGGAAAGGCTAGCCGATAGCCTTTTTGTTGACGCAATGAATGCATTCTGGATCAGGATACGGAAGTGCCGCTCCATTTTAGGCACCTTCTCATATAATATTTCCAGGTCTGCCTTGGTAATATGCAGTACCTGGGTATCTTCCAGGCAGTCGATGTTGTAAGTTGTTGGGGTATCTGTCAAAAAACTGTACAGATCGCCCACCCACCAATCTTCCAGGCCAAACTGCAAGATGTGCTCCTGTCCCTTATCGTCCACTTCATAAGTGCGCGTCACACCCTTTACTATAAACGTTTCATAGCGCGTCACGTCCCCCTCTTGCAGAATATACTGCTTTTTACGGTATTTCTTGAATGTAAAAAGGGATTGTATGATCTCGGCTTCAAGCGAAGAGAGAGGCACAAATTTGCTCAGGTTTTGGATTAAAAGCTCATGCATAGCAAGCAAATATAGGCGCGGGCGGCATACGAATCAATCGGCCCTTTGAAGCAACCTGGCCTCTGAAAAAAACTGACCGACCAACTTCTGTGCCGAAGACGATTCCCGGCCCGCAGCACTCTGCCCCAGAACATGAGGCACAACCGCAAAAAAAGAACGGCAGTGGCAAAGCATTTGATTAATGTAGTTATGATTTGCATTTCGAATGACGTTTAACAAACTAATGCAAAGTTCGTTAACAGCCACGCCCCTCGAAATCAGGTAGGATAAGTAATTTTGTTAACATAGGTTCATGATAAGATATTGTCGGGATGCTATGTTAGTTTCCTTTCGCTTTCATTGTAACGATTGAAGTACCCCACTTCAAGCCCAAATGCGGGGAAGCTCACATTTTAGGTAAGGCTACATTTTAGGTAAGGCTACACGCTGTTCTCCGAAAGCTATGCCCTCCCAATGAATTGAAAACTATCAGTTGTTCTAAGACCAAGTATACTTCAAGTCGCTTACAACGTAGAAGTTAGCATCGACACATTCGAGCTTTTGATCATTAAAGATTGCCAAGTTATACCCACTTGAATTCATTGCACTTCTATACTCAACAGCATCAAAACCAAGTTTGGATTTGATGTACTCACACAAAAATTGCGTAGGCAAGTAGTCGAGATTCGCGTCTTGCTTACGCACAGGCTTAGAAAGCTCGTCACCCAATCTTTGTAGATAAGGCCGGTAGAGTATAAACTCTTCGAAGGTGAATCCTCGATCCAAAATCTCAAATGGCCCAAATTTCTTAATATCCTTTAACGAGACTAAACTAATTGGTTCGATCGCGACGAATTTGCCGATTGTAATTCCCTCATGCAAAGCTATGCGCGTCTCATAAAGTGTAGTCTTTTCGCTGTCCGAAACATATAAATAAGGAATACCGACAGGGTTTGCTCTGCCGGGCGTAGCAATAGAGGCAGGTGGCTTGCCTAACTCTCCTATCGGTAAGCGAGATTCTGACGGGCGAGCCCGATAAAATGTACTACCGGAAGAATAAGTGATAGCGAGTCTACCAAATATTGAATCCAGGGTATCTGTGTCAATTACGGCGTTTACAAAAAATCGATTTTTTTCCTTTATCTCAGCTGAAAAGTTCTCCCATCGCAATTGGAGGTCTTGTGCTGGCATACCTGCCGCACCAATCAAAAATTCAAATTCAACTGGCTTTTCGAACAAGTCGGGGCTATAAAATGAACTTCCTCTTCCAATTTGATTCACAAGGTGCTTCACCTCTTTTTGTCCTAGAAGAGTCGAGTTAAATAGGTTTTCCCAATAGGTAGAAATATGCTCATGAATAAGGAACGGTGATGCACTAATAGAATGCGCAGCATCGGCGTGATTTTCATAGAGCTCAAAAAGTTGGTCAAAAATACTACTTAGGCTTTCACAGGAAACAATACTTACATTGTTTGATTCGCAGAAATCACAGTCTCCGTGTGTTCGTGAAAGTGTCGTAATAGTGTGTTTTAAGCTTTGGTCCACAAAGCAGTTGATACAACAGTTCATACATTTTATATTAAACTTTGAATCAATTCAATGTGGTGCATAAGCGAGAGCTTCTTAATTACTCCCAGGCCTGGATAGGCACCTCGGTTATGATAATCTCGGAATTGTTCTGATGCAAGAGTGTGAATGCCTTGCTCGTCTATGAACTCAACTAATTTCGCGAGCGCTTCACCGAACTTCCCGGCCGTATCGCTTGTATCAAGATTGTTATCGGACAAAAAGTGTCTGATCCTCACATTCTCGCTCTCCTTATCTTTATAGGTAAGATGAATTACAACTGCATAAGGCAGCATCCCTCCCTCAATATACTCGGTTCCAATTGTAAGGTAGTCCGAGAAAGCGGTAAACCCTTCATCTCTATAGTAGAAGTGGTCACTAGAAAAAATTTCGTCCTCAGATTCTTCATAATCAACATTTCGTTTTTGCTTTACAAACGGATCACTTAAAATACCGAGAGACGAGATAGGAAATCCTCTTCTAAGGGCAATTAGATGGTTGACATGAATGAGGTTGTACCTCAAATTGGAATTTGCAGCAATCTCTTTAAGCTCCGCGGCTTTGGAAATCTGGTTCAAATGGACAAGTGCGTACCCAGTCGTCAAATAGCCTCTCGATTTGGCATCTGCTGAAAAAAAAGTAAAATCCCTTTCATTGGCTATTATATATGTAGGAACTATGTTATCAAGTCCAGATTTCCTAAGTCGATCAATCGACTGCTCAATCAAAACATAGTCTTTTTTGAGATCGCCTTGTTCAGGATTCACTATAAGTAAAACATTGATTCCATAAGTAGAGAGCGTTCTAATAGCCGTTTCGACACTTTTGAGGTCCTTTTTTACTGGCTCGATTATTGGAGTAACTTTCGTCGCCACAAGCGGCAACGTCGTCAATTCTCTCAATGCCAGTAGCTCAAATTGTTTACCTCGGAGGAAGGGTAGATACATAAATTTTATCAGAATTGATAGTCTAGTCGCTTAACCAAGCTAATATATTCATTTCGGTTGATATTCGAATAATACAACGAAAGCTTCAAACTTTCAGGCAGCTTAGCACTAGTTACAACGTCACTGACGAATAAATTGATTCTCCCCTTGATTACACTCAAAAACTCTGCCTGTACCTCGTCGGGAGCAAATTGCCGAAGAATTTCTAGGCAAGACTTAAAAAGCAAAATAGGCTTAACATTCGGCAACTCCCCCGAAAGTGCTTTAACCACAACTAAAAATTCATTTTTACGAAGAGCTTTCATCATAGTGATAGTATCGAGATTAGAATTGTCGGGCACCGCCGGTCGAGCAATTTCAATAGAATTATCATTAAAGAGCATTAGGCCGACTCCTTCATCGATCAAACTTAAATATTTCTCATAGTGTGTATGGTGTACAATTAGAAATACCTCGGAAAATGCTTTGTAATAGTCGTTAATTTGAGAAGCAAGTCGGCCAGGATTGTCCAACTCCGTCTTAATTTCGAATACTTTATTTGTCCCATTTACAAGAACAGCATCTGCTTTGGACTGACCCACACGGAATTCGTTAAGTAGGATAGAATCCACTAGTGAATGATTCTTTAAAATGTAGTCGTTCAACAAGGCAGCTTTGTAAAGGTATTCATGACGATAATTTTTCAGCAAATGTGCGTGAGCATATTCAATCATTTCTCCTAGCGTACATTTCTGGTCCAACGAAACACCACTCTTTTTAAGTAATCGCTTTATCTGATTACCACTTGATCGAAAATTTTCATCGAGCATTATGCGCTGAATACCTGCATTAGACAGGATCTTTGAAAGAGCGTGTAGACTTCCTGCGGATATGCCTAAGTTTGACGTCATGGTGTAAAATTACAAAAATAGCGAAATAAAAAAAGAGGCAATCACAATCTGCAATCAACTGATAAACAGGATATTAAATGCATATTTTGCTGACATTTACTTCCCGATACAAAACTTCGAAAAAATATTATCCAGCAAATCATCCGTAACAATCGTCCCCGTAATCTCCCCCAAATGATGCAGCGCCAACCGAATATCCTGCGCCAAAAAATCTCCCGTAACGCCCAGCGACAGCCCATTCAAAACATCCGTCAATGAAGCCGAAGTTTTAATCAAATGCTCATAATGCCGCAAATTGGTCACCACCGTATCACCAGCCGCCTGGCCGTGGACGAGCGAAACCAGCTTCTTCGTGAGTGCAGGCAAATTTTGCTGTGTATGGGCGGAAATGGGAACAATATCAGACTCTTCACCTACCAGTTCCGTTGCCAAAGCCGGATTAATATCCGTTTTATTCAACACAAAAAGAACCTCCTTATCACCCGGCAGCAATGCCGCCAATGCACGGTTCTCTGCCAGCGTTTCTACGCTATCAAAGAGGAAAATCACAATATCCGCTTTGTCCATGGCCGCTTTCGAGCGCTCGATGCCGATGGATTCGACGACGTCGGTCGTTTCACGAATCCCAGCTGTGTCGATGAAGCGGAATTTCAGGCCGTCGAGTACGATCGTATCTTCGATCACGTCACGTGTGGTGCCTGCAATGGCGGTTACGATGGCTTTTTCTTCGTTTAATAAAGCATTCAGCAAGGTTGATTTGCCCACGTTCGGGGAGCCGATGATAGCTACCGGCACACCTTCCTTAATCGCATTACCAAAGTCAAATGAGCTGATCAACGGCTCGATGGTCGTTTGCAGCGCCACGATCAGCCTGCGCAGATCGTCGCGCTCGGCGAATTCTACATCTTCCTCGCCGAAATCGAGTTCCAGCTCGATCATCGAGGCGAAATGGATCAGCTCGGAGCGCAAGGAGGCGAGTTTTTTGGAAAAGCCGCCGCGCAGCTGGTTCAATGCGGTTTTATGGCTGGCTTGCGAGTCGGCGGCGATCAGGTCGGCCACGGCCTCGGCTTGCACCAGGTCGAACTGGCCGTTCAAGAAGGCACGCTGGGTGAATTCGCCCGGCTTGGCGATTCTAGCGCCTTTGGTGATGAGTACCTTTAATATCTGGCGGATAATGTAGTCGGAGCCGTGGCAGGAAATTTCTACGGAATCTTCCTTCGTGAATGAGCGCGGGGTTTTGAAAACACTTACCAGCACTTCGTCGATGATCTCGTCACCGGCATTGATGGTACCGAAATGCACGGTGTGGGTTTCGACATTTTCGAGGTTTTTACCTTTAAATACGCTGTTGACCATGGCGATCGCGCCCAGGCCCGACACGCGTATAACGCCTATCGCGCCTACACCCGAGGGCGTCGCGAGGGCACAAATCACTTCCTGCTGCTGTATTACTGCTGTATTCATAACTGCAAATATGCTACTATTTGAGACAACCAATATCGAAGACAGGAAGTTTGAATTTTGTACCTTTACGGGATTTTTCCGGCGCCGCGGCGTGTTACACTTTTTTCAACATTAAGACTTTCAAGATTTTGCTTACCGAAACTTTGCCCATCGTTACTTCTGAACTTCCGGTGATGGAAGCCTTTTATACCTTGCAGGGAGAAGGCCAGCACAGCGGTCGCGCCGCGTATTTCATCCGCCTCGGCGGCTGCGATGTGGGCTGTCATTGGTGCGATGTGAAGGAGTCGTGGGACGCCAGTATTCACCCCAAATTTGACATTAATGCCATTGTGGACGGCGCATTGCAGTTTCCCGGTCGATTAGCGGTAATTACCGGTGGGGAGCCACTAATGTACAACCTGGATGGTTTAACAGGCGCATTGCAGGAGGCGGGGTTCAAGACCAACATAGAAACATCGGGTGTGTACCCATTCACGGGGCATTGGGACTGGGTTTGTTTTTCTCCCAAAAAATTCAAAACGCCTCACCCGGACATTTATACGAATGCCGACGAGCTCAAAGCGATCATTTATAACAAAAGCGATTTCGAGTTCGCGGAAGAACATGCGGCCAAAGTTTCGGCTGATTGTACCCTTCTGTTACAACCTGAATGGAGTAAGCAGGACGTGATGTTGCCTTTGATAATTGACTATATCAAAGACAATCCCAAATGGAAAATGTCGTTACAAACTCACAAGTTTATGAACATTCCATAATGCACCGGGTTCTTCTTTTCTGTTTTGCAATAGGCCTTCTCACCCTCCAATCTGTTTCAGCTCAGGACGCTACGTTATCCCGGAAAGCAAGGGAAGTATACGATAAGGCACAGAAAGCCCTTCAAGAAAGGAGGCTCCCCGAAGCTACGGAACTGTTTGAAAAAGTACTCGAAATAGAGCCGAACAGCTACGATACCAACCTCCGTTTAGCGCAGGTGTACGAGCTGCAACGAAAGCCCGACCTCGTCCGAAAGCATTATAGTAGGGCTATCCGCATCAAACCTGACGCACCTCAATCGGCACCGGCATTTCAATGGATAGGCCGCGACCATTTCAATGTACAGCGTTACGATTCCGCACAGTTCTATTTCGAAAAGGCGCAGGCATTGCTGCCGCCGAAATCGAGCCTGGGCAGGTTAGCGGAAAAGTCGGTAGCCTCGTCGAAATTTGCGCAGCAGGCTATCAAAAATCCGCTTCCTATCGAGAAGAAATCAATGGGTGATACGGTGAATTTCCTGGGAACGCAGTATTTCCCGGTGATGACCGCCGACGATGAAACATTGATATTCACAGGATTAACTGAAAATCGCGACGAGAATATTTACTTCACCCGCCGCATTAAAGGCAGCAGCGCGGCTGACCATTGGGACGTGCCGGAGGAAATTTCCAAAACCATTAATACCACTAATAACGAAGGTACCTGCACGGTGTCGGCCGACGGCCGCACGCTGGTTTTCACCGCCTGCAACCGACCCGACGGTCTGGGCAGCTGCGATTTGTACATTTCTCATAAGGTAGGTAAAGATTGGAGCCAGCCGACGAATCTCGGACAGGAGGTCAATTCCCGTGAGTGGGAGTCGCAGCCTTCACTGTCTGCGGATGGTCACACGCTCTATTTCGCGTCCGACAGAAAAGGCGGCGTGGGCAAGCGTGATATTTGGGTAGCACATCTGGACGACAAAAAGCAATGGACCACTCCCAAGAACCTCGGCCCGGCCATTAACACGCCCGACGAAGAGAATGCCCCGTTCATTCATGCCAATGGCCGCACGCTGTTCTATTCTTCCAACGGCCTCCCTGGAATGGGCGGTTTTGATATTTTTATTTCCCAAAAAACGGATACGGTTTGGGCGCCGCCTGCAAACCTGGGCTACCCTATCAACACCGTTTCCGATCAGGTAGGACTTTTCATCGCGTCAAATGGCGAAAATGCCTATTACACGGATGACAACACGGAAAAAGGCGGCGGCCGCTCGCTGCTGTACACATTCCATGTGCCCGAGTCTTTGCAAAAAATCATCACGCCTACCCGCTATGCGAAGGGCAAAGTATTTGATAAAAAGGCGGGAACGGTACTCGCTTCCGACATTGATCTTTACGACCTGAAAACACAGACAAAAGTAGGCTCATTCACTTCCGACAGCCAGAACGGCTCGTTTCTGGCGGTATTGAACAGCGGGGGCGAATATGCATTCTACGTGTCGAAACCCGGGTATTTGTTTAAAAGCCTTTCGTTTACAGTCGATAAAGACCAATCGTTTGTTGACCTTGAAATCCCGCTGGAAGCGATCGAGAAGGACCGTGCGGAGGTTTTGAATAATATTTTCTTTAAAACGGGCGAGTACATCCTCGACGACAAATCGAAAGTGGAGCTCGACAAGCTGACCGACTTCTTGCACAAGAATAAAACCATTAAAATTGAAATATCCGGCCACACCGACGACGTGGGTTCGGATACGGAGAATATGGCCCTCTCGCAACGCCGCGCACAGTCGGTACAATATTATCTGCAACAGTCGGGAATTGCGGCCGACCGGATTTTGGCCAAAGGTTATGGCGAAACAAAGCCCATGGCGCCCAACGATTCGGATGAAAACCGGCAAAAAAACCGAAGGATCGAGTGGCGCATCCTCTAAATGCATTTGCATAACGGGCTGAAATTTTGCACTTTTGTCAGTCTGCCTGTGTTGTACTGACAGGTACAATAAGGCAAAATTCACTTTCACACACGAAGATTTGCCTTGTCTGGCACCACTGGAATTTCCAGCTAAAACGTAGAACAATCGTCATTAACAGTAGTTTTATATTAACATGTCATCCGAGAAAGTCTCTTGCTTAATTATCGGCTCCGGCCCTGCCGGTTACACAGCCGCCATATATGCATCCCGCGCGGGATTGAATCCAGTACTTTACCAGGGTGCCCAACCGGGTGGCCAGTTGACGATCACCACAGAAGTTGACAACTACCCGGGCTATCCCGATGGCATTACCGGGCCTGAAATGATGATCAACTTCGAAAAACAGGCCAAACGCTTCGGTACCGACGTCCGTTACGGCCTTGCTACTTCGGTTGATTTCACGGGTTACCCGCATAAAGTGATCATCGACAACAAGCACGAGATCACGGCCGATGCAGTCATTATCTCCACAGGTGCTTCCGCCAAATGGCTGGGCCTGGAAGATGAGGAGCGTTTGAACGGCCGCGGCGTATCTGCCTGTGCGGTTTGCGACGGTTTTTTCTTCCGTAACCAGGATGTGGTAGTAGTAGGCGCCGGCGACACAGCTGCCGAAGAAGCCAGCTACCTTGCCAAATTGTGCCGCAAAGTATACCTGCTCGTTCGCCGCGACGAAATGCGCGCGTCGAAGATCATGCAGAAACGTTTGGAAACACTACCTAATATCGAGATCCTATGGAACACTGAAACCGTGAAACTGAACGGCGAAGAAGGCCTTGAATCGGTATTGGTTAAAAATAATAAAACGGGCGAGGAGCAACTTTTGGAAGCAACCGGTTTCTTTGTTGCGATTGGCCACAAACCGAACACGGATATTTTCAAAGGTTATGTCCATATGGACGAAACCGGATATATCCAGACCATCAAAGGAAGCTCCTGCACCAACATCAAAGGCGTATTTGCCTGTGGTGATGCCCAGGACAATGTTTACCGCCAGGCAATCACCGCTGCGGGAACAGGTTGTATGGCGGCATTGGATGCTGAAAGATTCCTTGTGGAACGGGAAGTGGACGTTATTATCGAAGAAGAAACAGCTTAAATCAATCGCACAACCCCTAAAAGGATCAGGCTACGCTGAATAATAAGCACCAGCGTAGTCTGATTTGGTATTATACTTATGAAAGTAAAGCTTATTGTCTGTTTGCTAATGGCCGTGTGTCTGATCTCCTGGAACACGCAAGCGCAAGAGCGAGGAAAATTCCGAAAAAACCCCAAGATCAACCAGTCGGGCAATAATGCCAACGATGGCCCCACTACCAAAGCCACGCCTCAGCCCGAGGACGAATACGAGGTAGAAACCTCCAACCTGAAATTCCAGAGCCAGTTCGAACCGGTCAAACCGCTGAACCCCGTCGTGAATGAAGATACAACCACCATTGACGAAGGGGAACCCGAAGTAGTGATCGCCGAAGATTCTGTGCTTGTTGCGGATGAATGGGTAAAGGCTGCCGAATACTACGTGATCTGGGACGCCCGCACGATTAACCCCTACGGCCTCAAAGCGGAAGATTTTGACGAGCCGGTGGACCTCAAATTATACGACCAGGCCGCCAACCGCATGTGGGCTGCTCCTATGGACCGCACACCGGTAACCTCCCACTTTGCCTACCGCTGGGGTCGCTGGCACAACGGTACCGACCTCGACCTGGAAACAGGCGATTCGGTACGCAGCACCTACGACGGTATGGTCCGGATTGTAGCCTGGGACGGGAGCGGATACGGCCGGTTTGTGGTAGTAAGGCATTACAATGGCCTGGAAACCCTTTATGGTCACCTTTCCAAGCAAATGGTGGAATCAGGCCAGTTGGTAAAAGCGGGAGAAGTAATCGGTTTGGGAGGAAATACAGGCCGCAGCTCCGGCTCGCATTTGCATTACGAGAACCGTTATGAAGGTAACCCGTTCGATCCTGAACATATATTCGACTGGCCCGGCGCAGCCATTAAGTCTGACCACTTCCTGCTCACCGCCTCGGCATGGAGCCACATCCGTGGCAAGTCGAGCAAAAGCGAATTTGAAGCCGGCGACGCGCCTAAGGCCTATTCCCGTTCCATTTTGCACAAAGTACGCTCGGGTGACACCCTGGGCTCCATTGCTTCACGTTATGGCGTGAGCATTTCATCCATTGCCCGCAAAAACCGTATGTCGACCCGCAGCACGCTGCGGATCGGCCAGAAACTGCGCATCAAATAGTCCGAAACAATCATGAAATTAGATATCCTTGCCATCACAGCCCACCCCGACGACGTGGAGCTGTGCTGCGCCGGTACATTGCTCGCGCAAATGGCGCTGGGCAAAAAAGTAGGTATTGTCGACCTCACAAGGGGTGAACTGGGCACGCGGGGCACGCCCGAGGGCCGCATTCAGGAAGGCATCGATGCCGCCCGCATTCTTGGTATAGAAGTGCGTGAAAACGTGGGCCTCGCAGATGGTTTCTTCAAAAACGACGAAGCGCATCAGAAAGCCATTATCCCTTTTATCCGTAAATACCGGCCTGAAATCGTGATCACCAATGCAATCGACGACCGCCACCCCGATCACGGGCGCGGCGGCGCGCTGGTGGCCGACGCGAGTTTCTATTCAGGCTTGCGCATGGTCAAAACTTACGACGAGCAGGGCAACGAACAGGAAGCATGGCGACCGAAACAAATTTTCCACGCCATTCAGGACCGCTACATTAACCCGGATTTTATTGTAGACATTACTGCTTTTCACGATCAGAAAGTCGAGGCGGTCAAAGCATTCAAAAGCCAGTTTCACGTGCCAGGATACAAAGGCGAAGGCGAGCCTCAGAGCTATATCTCCTCCCCCGAATTCCTCGAATTCATCATCGCGCGGGCCCAGGAAATGGGCCACGCGATCGGTGTGAAATACGGTGAAGGCTTCACGACCGCGCGCAAGCTGGGCGTACGCGACCTCTCGGTATTCATCTGATCAGCGTTGTGATACTTTTGTTATAAAATTCGGGGAATTTGTTTGACCTGTGCGAGCGTTTTAATCGTATATCTTGAAAAAACAGATCATAAACGCATGAAAAACCTGATAATGGCCGCCATTGCGGGAGTGTTTGCCCTTACGCTGCAAAACTGCTACGGACAATCCTCCTCCGACCAGGGCAAACCGGCCTCCAAAGCACCCGAATATTCGCATACAGAAACGGCGCCCGTCAAAAAAAGCAACGACGACTGGCAGAAGATCCTTTCGCCCGAAGTCTACAACGTAGCGCGCCTCAAAGGCACCGAGCGACCGTTCACGAGCGAATACGAGCATTCGAAAGAGATCGGCACATTCTACTGCGCCGTTTGCGGTAACCCACTTTTCAAAAGCGACGCCAAATACGAAAGTGGTTGCGGCTGGCCCAGCTTCTTTGAGCCGATCAGCAAAAAATCCATCGTGGAAGCAGCAGATAACAGCCTCGGAATGCGCCGCATCGAGGTCATGTGCGGCCGTTGCAAATCGCATTTGGGCCACGTTTTCGACGACGGACCACCTCCTACCGGCTTGCGGTATTGCATTAACGGTGTAGTGCTGGATTTTGAAAAGGCCAAAACTGCCGAGAAGAAATTTAATAGTAAGAAGAAAGGGGAAAGCGGAAGCTAACGACTTGCTTCGTAATTAGTGAGTAAAAGGGACATTCCTCGAATGAGTAGTCAAACGACTCTCATTCAAAGCGGAATGTCCCTTTTGCTTTTTGGTCCCAAAAACTTTTCACCTGCTTTGTCTTATAATTTGTTCCAATTCTAAATAATATCTATGTTTGCGGAGGTTTATAATTATTCTAAATAAACCACAGAGTTACATCCCTAACAAAACGCTTACTGGATCAAATGCTACACTACAATTTCAAGTTGCGGGCTATATTGTTCGCCTCTGTTGTTGCGTTCGGACTTATCTCCTGCTCGGATGACGACGAACCTACACCTCCCGGACAGCAAGACCTTCGCACCAAAATCGACTATGCGAAAGTAACGGCCACCACGCCTTACAAGGCGCTGTTTATCGACGCCAAAGGCGATACTACGGCCGATTTGAAGTCTGGTACCGACCGTTACAGAATGTTCCAGGCATTGAACTACTACCTCGGCAGCGCCGTCCGCGATTCGGCGACGCTCGACGCGGCTGTCATGAAAAACATGTTTGCGAATAGCGGTAACCCGTTCAAGGATATTAAATCAGGAGCTGTTTTGGTGAATGGTAACGATCTGAACGCATCGGGTGTGCAGCTTCGTAACATCACGGCATCGTCCAAATCTGCCGCGGAAGCTGAAACTAACCGCGTCGCATTGGAAACCTACTTTGCACAAATCGCCGAAGCCAGCAAATCCGTGAAGGCGAAAGCTGAGAAGGGAAAGGCCGGCAAGCTGGGTAACTACCTGGTGGATGCAAAAGGAATTGAAATCGCGCAGATCATTCAGAAAGGCCTTATCGGCGCTTTGCAATTGGATTACATCGGTAATATCCAACTGGACAAAAACCTCGAAGCCGATAACAAGACTTTGGTTTCAGGCAAAAAATACACTGCTTTGGAACACAACTGGGATGAAGCATTCGGCTTGCTTACGCCCAACCCTATCTTCCTCGAAGGTGCGACAGACGCTGCCAAAGGCGCCAAAGCAACCGAATCGTTCCTCGGCTCTTACCTTTGGGAATACAACAAGGCCAGCTACGCCAAAATCCACACTGCATTCCTGAAAGGCCGGGTGGCAATCGTTAACAACGACAAAACGGAACTGAAAACGCAGGCTACTTTCATCCGTACCGAGATGGAGAAAGCAATCGCCTCTGCGGCATTGGGCTACCTCGGCAAATGGAAAAGCGGTACCGACGACGCAACCCGCGCACACGCCATGGGCGAAGGGCTGGGTTTCATTTACTCGCTCCGCTTTGCGACCATCAACGGTGCCGATGCTGCATTTTCCGACGCGATCTTGCTCGGCCTGATCGGTTCGCCAAACGGCTTCTGGGATCTGACCAACGACAAGATCAACGCAGCTTCCGACGCCATTACCGCGAAATTCAAGCTGTAACGGCTCATATTACCTTTATTCAAATGGGTGGATCGGCAATTTTGTCGGTCCACCATTTGTCGTTTAAAATCTAATCTTTGATAAAATGAAAAAGTACTTCGCGCTCCTGCTGACATTGCTTTTCCTTGGCTGTTCGGGCGGAAGCGATAAGCCCGACCCACAGCCGACGGACGAAGGGAAAGACCGGTCGGTAATGCTCAAAGCCCTGGCCGAAAACATTATTGTCCCCTCCTACGATCAGTTCAAAACCAAATTCGACCTGATGGCGGTAAAATCGAAGGCATTCACGGCTAAGCCCGATGCACAGACTTTGGGCGAGTTCCGCAACGCGTGGGCTGACGCATACGTAGCATGGGAGCGCGTAGAACTGTTCGATTTCGGTCCGGCCGAGAAACAGACGATCCGCAACTTCTTCAACATCTATCCTGCCAGCGAAGCAGGTATTGCAGCCAACATCACCGACCCGACATCGAGCCTCGAAGTACCTGCATCCTACCCTACCCAGGGTTTCCCGGCGCTCGACTACCTCATCAACGGCCTCGGCGCCAACGATACGGCCATTCTTGCACAATACACCGCCGACAAAGACGCCGCCAAAAAGCTCGCGTACGTTACCCGTGTGATCACGCGCATGGAGTCGCTGCTGGGCAAAGTGATCGGCGAATGGAAGGGCGAGTACCTCAATACATTCATCAGCAAAACCGGCCTCGACATTGGTTCATCCACTTCTCTGATGGTCAATGGTACCGTGCTGCATTACGAGCGCTACATTCGATCGGGCAAGTTCGGGATTCCTTCCGGCGCTATGGCCAACGGCATTCCGGCACCTGAAAAGGTAGAGGCGTTTTACAAAAAAGACATTTCCAAATCACTCGCGCAGGCGGCGCACAGAGCCTATGCCGATTTCTTCAACGGAAAACATGCAGTTACCGGCGAAGCAGGCCCCGGCCTCAGAAGTTACCTCGATGCATTGGGCGCGAAGGATAGCGGTACCGGCAAATCGTTGAGCGAAAGCATTAACACACAATTTCAAGTCGCTACCGCCAAGCTCGACGCATTGAAGCCTAACCTGTACGAAGAGGTCAAAACCAACAACCAGGCCATGAAAGACACGTACACCGAAATGCAAAAGGCCGTACGCATGCTGAAAGTCGATATGACTTCCGCCATGAGCATTACCATTACCTACACCGACAACGACGGCGACTAGTACCGAACAATGCGGGCATATCTGCAAAAATATACCTCGGCAGCTCCCCTGGCCGTATTCAGGGCCATTTTCGGCCTGATGCTGGTCATCAGCACAGGCCGTTTTATGGTTTTGGGGTGGGTCAGGGAACTGTATATCAGCCCGCAATTCTTCTTTCCGTTTTATGGTTTCGAGTTCGTAAAACCGCTGGGCGAATGGACTTACCTCCTGTTCGCGGTTTGCGGCATTTCGGCGTTGCTTGTCGCCATCGGCTGGCATTACCGGCTCGCCTCCGTCGCGCTTTTCCTGAGCTTTACCTATATCGAGCTCATGGACAAAAGCACCTACCTCAACCACTACTATTTTGTGAGCCTACTGTGCTTCATGCTCATCTTTTTGCCCGCGAATGCGATGTTTTCGGTAGATGCGCGGCAAAATAAAGCATTACGGGCTGGTCAAATTCCCGCCTGGTGCATCGACAGCATTCGGGTGATCGTATGCATGCTGTATTGCTACGCAGGCATCGCCAAGCTCAACAGCGACTGGCTTCTGGAAGCATTACCCATGAAAATATGGTTGCCGGCCAAAAACGACACGCCGGTCATCGGCCCCCTGTTCAATCATTTGGAGACTGCCTACATTTTCAGCTGGATAGGCTGTGTTTATGATCTAAGTGTAGGTTTTCTGCTCTGGAATCGCCGGACCCGGCCATTTGCCTACACGTCGGTGGTAGTGTTTCACTTGCTCACTTCATTGCTTTTCCCGATCGGCATGTTCCCGTACATCATGATCGTAACCGCGCTGGTATTTTTCCCTGCTACATTTCACCAGAAGCTCATCGACGGCTTCGGGCGTGCATTCAGGCTACAAACGGCCATCACAAAGCCGACAGGCCGCTACCGGTTTCCCACATTGCTGCAACCGGCTGTCTACACAGTTTTTATATTGTTTTTTGTATTCCAAATCATCTTCCCTTTCCGGTATCTGCTCTATCCCAACGAGCTTTTCTGGACAGAGGAAGGTTATCGTTTTTCTTGGAGGGTTATGTTGATGGAAAAGGCTGGTTACACGCAATTTACCGTCATGGACGCCACTGGAAAACACCGGGTCGTCAACAACAACGATTTTCTCACACGCTTGCAGGAAAAAATGATGTCGACCCAACCCGACATGATCCTGCAATACGCCCATATGCTACGCGACCATTATGCCGCGCGCGGCTTCACGCAACCACAGGTGTACGTGGACTCGTATGTAGCCCTGAACGGGCGCACCGGCAAACCATTGGTCGCGCCGGACGTGGATTTGGCACAGCAAAGCGACTCCTTCCGACACAAATCCTGGATTACCCCATTCAACAATGAAATTAAAGGTCTATAAATTTTTACCCCTCCTGCTGCTGATTGGCAGTATTTCCATGGCGCAAACCAGGCTGTCCGGTCGCGTTTTTTCCAAATCCGATTCCACAGCCATCAAAGGCTGCACGATCTTTCTGAACGAAAACCTCACGACTGTTACGGACGAAGAAGGCAGGTTTGCATTTACCTCCGTCCCAAATGGCAACTATACCCTGCAAACAATGCTGTCGGGTTACCGCATTGAAAAAAAGCAATTGAATGCGCGCGGTAAAGACATGCATTTCAATCTCTATCTGACCTCCTCGGAACAAAACCTGGACGAGCTGACCGTGAAGGAAAAAGCAGCGGATTTCGGTTTCTCGCGGTTGCGGGGCGTGGAGAGCATGGGGATTTATGAAGGCAAAAAATCGGAAGTGATCACGCCGGATCAGCTGGTAGCCAACCTATCGACCAACAATGCGCGGCAAGTATATTCACGCGTGGCCGGGTTGAATATCTGGGAAAACGAGGGCGGCGGTTTGCAGCTCAATATCGGTGGTCGCGGCCTGGACCCGAACCGGACGGCCAATTTCAACGTACGGCAGAATGGCCATGACATCAGCGCCGATGCCCTCGGCTACCCCGAGAGCTATTATACCCCTCCTATCGAAGCGGTCGGCAAGATCCAGATCGTGCGCGGCGCGGCTTCGCTGCAATATGGTACGCAGTTTGGCGGGTTGATCAATTTTGTGATGAAAAAACCGGTTCAGGATCGCAAAATAGAGGTAGTAGCACGGCAAAGCGTAGGCTCGTTCGGCTTTTACAATGCATTTACCAGCGCCAGCGGGACCGTAGGAAAATTGAGTTACTACACTTTTTTTCAATACAAAAGGGCCGACGGCTGGCGTGCGAACTCCCGTTTCAATAACTATACTTTTTATACCGATCTCGATTACAAGCTGTCCGAAAAAACCAGTATTGGCCTCGATATCACACACATGCATTACCTGGCCAAGCAGCCCGGCGGACTTTCGGACGCCATGTTTGCCGAGAACCCCCGTCAGACCAACCGCGAACGCAACTGGTTCAACGTCAACTGGAACATGGCCGCCCTGCATTTCGACCACCGTTTTAATGCGGGCAACGAATTCAACCTGCGCATTTTCGGGCTGGCTGCCAACCGGTACTCGCTCGGTTTCCGCCCCAACCGCGTCGCGACGATCGACGATAACAGCGAGCGCGACCTCATTAAAGGTGATTTCACTAACTGGGGAGCCGAGGCGCGTTACCTGAAAAGATATTCCGTTGCCAAGAAAATGTCGGTGCTGCTGGTAGGCGGGCGCTATTATTATGGGTACAACCACAATTTGCAGGGATTGGGTACCAAGGGGAAAGACGCTGATTTCACATTCGTAGAACCCGACCGGTTCATTACCTATGACTACCGCTTCCCGAACCGCAACATTGCGCTTTTTGCAGAAAACATCTTTTACATTAACGACAAGGTATCCATTACACCGGGCTTGCGTTTTGAATACATTAAAACCACCGCGGACGGCTACTACGGCAACATCGCGCGCGACCTCGCGGGCAATGTCATCAACATCTCGCGCACCGACGAGTACCGTACCAACGGCCGGCATTTCCTGCTTGCCGGCATCGGGATCGGGTACAAGCCTGTTGAGAAGGTGGAACTTTACGGCAACATTTCCCAAAACTACCGTTCGATCACATTCAGCGATATGCGCATTGCAAACCCGTCGTCTGTCATCGATCCGAATCTGAAAGACGAAAAAGGTTACTCCATCGACCTCGGTGTGCGCAGCCATCAGACCACATTGTTCAATTACGACGTGAGCCTTTTTTACCTGAATTATGACAACCGCATTGGCGAAGTGCAGTTCTATGACGAAAGCAACCGCGTATTGCGGCTGAGAAGCAATGTCGGCCAGGCCATTATCATGGGTGTGGAGTCCTACGCCGAAGCCGATTTCCTCAGGCTCGCGCGAAGCGGGAATGCGGATTGGAGTGGCGTCCTGTTCGGCAATGTCGCATTCATTAAATCAGAATACAAACACAGTGAAATTCCGGGCGTGCAGGGCAACCAGGTGGAATTTGTACCGAAAGTCAACCTGAAAACCGGCTTGCGGCTGGGCTACAAAAAGTTGAAAGGTTCATTCCAGCTCACGCACCTCACCGACCAGTTTTCCGAAGCTACCAATGCTATCGACGGCGGTGTATCATCGGTAGTCGGGCTTATTCCCGCTTACAAGATCATGGACGTGAGCCTTTCCTACGAATGGAAGCGGTTCCGCGCCGAGGGTAGCGTTAACAACCTGACCAACGAAATGTATTTCACCCGCCGCGCAACAGGCTATCCCGGTCCGGGTATCCTGCCGTCCGACGGGCGCGGCTTTTACCTGACATTGCAGGTCAAAATATAATTCTGGAAAACTAGGCGACCGGTGCAGAATGCAGCGCAATGCGGTTGCCTTCCGAATCGATGAATGCCGCCATATAGCCGTATTCGGGGCTGATCTGCGTTTTGGGGACGATCACCGTGCCGCCGGCACCCGCCACGCGGTCGAGCACGATCTGTACGTCCGGGTTCGCATTGAGGTAAATCAGCGGCCCCTCGCTAGCGGATGGTTTGTGGAATCCACCGCTATACACGAGCGCCCCGCCTACGCCCGTCGCCATATTATCGATCGGGAACATGCGCATTTTGAGGTTCGGCGTGTCGAGCGGGAAGAATTTGATCTGAAAAATCGCTTCGTAAAAAGCGGTAGCGCGATCGAGGTCGGTGGTTGGGATTTCAAACCAGCTGATAGCATTGTCCATGGTTCTCCGATGTTAAGGTATTGAATGGTAATGTACTCAATCCCTGCGGTATTTTCCCAAAATAATCCCCAAATGGAAGCCCATGACCGCGCTGGGGCGAAGGTCGCTTTCATTGGGCCGGAGGAATTCCCATACGTCATCGATTCCGCGGACTTCGTAGTCGGGTACCCCGGGGGAGTGCGAGGTGTTGAAAATATGCCGGAATCCGATACCTGTGAAGACATCAAATACGAATCGGTTCGATTTAATAAACTGCCAGCCGAACCGCGCGTGCCCCGCCACAACGTTCTTATCGATCCGGACGTCCTGGTTTTGAAAAAAGCTGCATGGTCCCCACGGTCCGCTGCAATCCTTCCCTATCCATTGAGATTCCCTCAACACCACTTTTTTGAACAGAAACTCAGGCCCGACATAGGCGCGCATCCTTCTCTTCTCCATAAAATACCACCTCAAATGGGTGCGGCTTTTAAAGGTTTGCTTATCCACGTCATTATCGTCGTTCTGCCAGGAGCTCATTCGCGAAGGACCGTAGCCGAGGTCCTGTTGCAACGCAAAATTTCCCTTACCCAGAGGTATTTCAACGCCAAACTGAATGGTGTTGTCGAAATCGAACATCGCCGCCGGCGAATATTTGATAATGACGTGCCGCTTGGTCGTTTCCACATCGAACGGCTGGGCGAAGGAATTTCCCAGCGTACACAGCAATACAAAGAAGATAAAAAGTGTACTTCTCATAGGACCGGAATCTTGCTGAGATATTGCAGGCTATCCGAATCGTCGTATTTGTATTGGAACAGACCTCCCTTGCCGGTAACGATCAGCTGGTTGCTACGCACGATCACATCGTAGGCGGGTACGTCCTGGAAGAACTGCTTTTCAATGGGCACCTTTGGATCGGTAATGTCCATCATTCGAAAACCTCTGTCACCCTCACACACGAACAGTTTGTTTCCTGACACGCCCAGTCCGTAGGGCGAGTCCATCCGCTGGCTCCCTACCATCCGCGGGTTGGACGGGTCGCTGATATCCACCACGTCCAGCGAGCTGAAAGACCCTGCGGGCCGGCAGTTCGTACCCGCCCGAAGCGTCACGTAGGCATACTGCCCCTGCACCACCACCGGGTCGCAGGAAACCACATGGGTGTATTTGGACGTTAGCTCCGGCGCATTGGGTTTGCTGTTATCATAAATGTACATGGCATCGTTGGAGCCGATGAAAAGCTTGTTCTGATATGGAAAAATGGTCTCAATTCCCACACCGAGATTCTTCGTCACCGTTTTTGTCGGATTTTGGCCATCATTGATATCGTACACTTCGAGCGATTCCTTCGAAACGATGTACAGTGTGTTCCCTGTAATGGCGAACCGTGCCATAGATCCGCCGGTGCCCGTTTGAGGGCTCGGGGCGGAATCGGAGCTATCGCCGCATGCATTCAGCAGGAGCATCAGGCCCGCCACGGCAAGCCCCAGGAACAGGAAGGGTATCAACTTTTTCATAGCTAATAAATGGCTTTTAATGATTACCGGTAACATTTGGGCTGCTGTTCCATATCCACCTTTTCCCAATCCACCACGACGCCTTTTTTGAAATCGGCACATTCGAAGTAAATGCCGGTCAAAGGTGGATAATCATGAACAGGAATGACATTGGGAATGCTTTTCGTGACCTTGGGGGCCTTGGGATCCGCAATGTCGATAACGAGCAGGTTCGAGAAATTGTCGGCATAGAGCCAGTTATCCTTAACCGCAATATCATAGTTGCCCAGGATGGAGACAAATGAAAGGTTTTCAGGCTTTTTCGCGTCGGAATTGTCGACAATATGAATGCCCTTGCCGACCTCATTGATAAACAGGTAACGATCGTATGTGTAGATTTTGCCAGGCGTTTTGAGCGCCTGCGCCGCCTGGACTTCGATCTTCGATATTTCTTCGGGATTTTTATAAACAGGCCGGTAACCCGTGCCATTGAATTTCTCATTGCCTACAAATGGCTCCGATTCCCTCGGATAGCACGAAAGCATCAGCAATGCAAGGCAGCTTGCGCGTAATATTCTTTTCATGGCAGCGATCGGGTTAGAATTTCGAGTTTTTAGACACAATGTTGCATTTAAACGTTGCAAGCTTCTTCTCCAATTTTCCGTAAATAACTAAGTATTTGAGCTTTATAAGAATTTTTGTACCTTTTGACCCATCCTCAAATTCACCATTTACTGTCACCCCTCTGTTATGAAAAAGCTGCTCAAAATCGTGGGCATTCTCCTTTTGGTGCTCATCCTGGCCGCCGCGGCCGCCGCCACCTATGTAAAAACCGCACTACCCGACGTGGGCGAAGCCCCGGTAGTGACCATTGAAAAGACGCCGGAACGGATCGCACGCGGCGAGTATCTGGCCAACCACGTCAATGTCTGTATGGATTGCCACAGTACCCGCGACTGGTCGTTGTTCTCTGCCCCGCTGGCGGCAGGCAATTTCGGCGGCGGCGGCGAGCTTTTCAGCCGCGACATGGGTTTCCCCGGCGTGTTTTATGCCAGAAATATCACGCCGTACGGCATCGGCAAATGGACCGACGGCGAGATTTTCCGGGCCATTACCACCGGCACAAGCAAGGACGGCCGCGCGCTTTTCCCCATCATGCCCTACCTGAACTACGGCCAGCTCGACCAGGAGGACATTTACAGCCTCATCGCCTACATACGCACACTCGCGCCCGTGCAGCACGACATCGACGCGCCAGCCTACGACTTCCCGGTCAACATCCTCATCAATACGATGCCTGCGAAAGCCAATCTCGCAAAACGCCCCGCTGAAACCGACCAGGTCGCCTACGGACGCTATATGGCCACTGCGGCCAGCTGCGTGGAATGCCACAGCAAACGCGAGAAAGGCGAAAAAGTACCCGGAACGGAATTTGGCGGCGGGATGGAATTCATCATGCCGAATGGGATCACCACCTCCGCAAACATTTCACCCGACAAAACCAACGGTATCGGCTCCTGGACGGCCGACGCATTCGTAGCGCGCTTCAAACCCTACGCCGATTCCAGCTACAAACCACACAAAGTCGGCCCGAACGACATGAATACCCCCATGCCATGGACGATGTACGCGGGCATGAAGGAAAGTGATTTGCGTGCGATTTTTGCCTACCTGCAAACTGTGAAGCCCCAGAGCAACAAGGTGGTCAAATTCAGGCCACAGCAAGTTGCAGCCAACTAAAACAAAAAATGGGGATCTGCATTGCGCAAGATCCCCTTCCTTATATCGTTGAGTAAAATCGATATGAATGTAGTGACCTAATTCGAGGTTTAGGTTGTAACTCCTGTTACATTCTACAACATAATTACCTATCGGTCAGCACTGTAAAACTCCTTCACAACGTCTCCACGACAGCAATTCATCCGAAGCATCGACGTGTAGAAGTAATAGTACTCTTGCATTTCATTCGTCATTAACTTGCAGGTTACAAATACTACATTCCCGGGCCGCCCTATTCGACTCGATGAGCCATTTTGCGTATATCAGGGAACGTTACGATTTGTATTATTTTGATTGCGCCTGCCTGGGGACTACCGCCCAACATAGCAAACATCTAAATGTAAGAAGCTCGCATTCAACAAATTGACACACGCCACGACGGTCCGCACAGACAAAATAAAACTTTCCAATTTATTAATATAATTATTTTAATAATTCTTCAAATAATTACAATATACGTCAATTTGCGATTTGTGATAATAAAGTTTGTTGTATAGTTTCAACCAAACATTTTCTTTTTTTGGGGCACTGGTCCCGCATTTTCACGCACTGATATCCATATCCGATCAACGTATTTCGATGATCCGCGAAAGCAGGCTTCCGACGATTGTCACAGCTGACTTAGGATATGGTGACCTGATAAATTGAGATTTTATTCAACGTTAATTTATAAAAGATGTCACCAGCAACCATTTTCCTTACCGGCCGACCGGGCCGGATCTCTTCACCGATCACGCAGCAACAATCGGCATCTCCTGACGATCGGCCGTCCCAATGCACAGTCGGGTACACGCATTAGCCGCCTGGCGCTCCCTGCCCATTTTCACCGCCTCATCCCTGGAAATCGCTGCTTAGAATCAGCGTCGAGATTTTCATGGCAGAAGCTGTCCGAATCTCTTTGACGGGATCTCGGCTTCATTCGGTGCATTCATGGGTAAGGAACGGCGTGTTTGTATTTTCTCACAAAATCACCAACCCATTGGCAGGCAACACATTAATCGCCTGTCCTTAAACCCTCCAACAATGAAAATAGCATTGATCGATAGCCATCAGATCTTCACGGAAGCGCTCAGAATGAATTTGTTGACCTCATTACCCGACATTGAATCGATAGATCATTATAGTTCAATCCAGGCATTCGTGGCGGAAGCCCGCGAGGCGACGCCGACCCTTGTGATTACCGAGCTTTGTTTTAATGGTAAATACGATAAAGGTGTGGATGTTATCTTCCGCCTGGACTCCGAGAAGACCAAAATAATCGTCTTGACCTCCCTGAACGACGATTGGCTGATCAGAAGCTACATGCGGTTAGGCGCAAAGGCTTTTCTGACCAAAACTTGTCTGTCCCAGGAGCTTTTTGCCGCCGTAGCACAAGTACAGAAAGGCAATCTGTTTTTATCGGAAGATGTTCAGAAGATACTATCGACGGGAATAACCACGGGTGCGCCGTCCGTCGAATATTTGTCGAGCGTCGAACGGGCCATTCTCGAAGCGCTGTCGAGGGACGAACCGTTCAAGACGATCGCCAATAACCTGAAAATTTCCATGATCGAGCTAAAATACCATCGCAGGATGCTGATGGAGCGGTTCAGTGTGAAGCATTTCATCAGCCTCGTCGAACTTGCCAAGAAGCCAGGAATCCTGAAAACGGAAAGTACTGGAAATAAGCACGATGCTGGCCTGCGCGGAGGAAAACCCCTTTCCAGATCACCTCACAAGGAGCTTGCCATGCGTGTTTGATGCTTTGATAGTTCACTTTCCTGAATGAATCTTTCTTTTAGGTTTAGCACCTGTCGGTTGCAACGCTCAGCGACGCTTCCAACAAGGTGCTACCTAGTGACGATTGAAGAAAGTGATATATCTTATACGTTTACAACCAATTGTTGTTCCTTAGTCGTAATAACCCGTTTGCCAATATTAATGAATGGCTTTTCCAGATATTGATAAAGTAATGTACCAATCACAAAATTCACCCCCAGGAAAAGGAATAATGCTAAGGCTCCCGTTAAATATTTATTCAACCCGAGAGATATGGCGAAATGAATGATGCCCGGCATCACTATCATGTGAATGAGGTAGAGCGAATAAGATACGTCAGCGCCCCATTTTGACACCTTTCCGGAGAAAACATTCCTGGTTATTTGCAATGGAGAACTTATCCAATTATAATGAATATCGTCGGCAAACATAAATAACACGATGATCATCAACACGCCCGTCGATACGATTCCCATTACCGGTGCAGCAAGCACAATTGATACTGCCAATAAAGTCCAGGAAGATCTTCTCATCAGCACGTTTGATATCAGCATCCCAAAGTAGAAGTAAATTAGCTTGTGTGTTATCATCGAAGGTGCCCCCAATGATATTAACGACCCGCTACGATTCCAGTCTCCGAAAATAATAGGCGATAAATAGAGGCAGACGAGACTTATTACAAAAAAGGCTATCATCGCTGTATTTTTCCCACGCAGTAAAATGACAAAAAGTATCGGAAATATTGCATAAAACTGCATTTCCAGCGACAGACTCCATGCCGGGCCCAATATACTTACATTCTGACCAGGAATAAAGCCATGTAAAAATGTAAGATGCGTCAACAGATCAATGTACCCGGGTACATTATTAATGTTATATGTGGTTGTAAATACGTTGCTGTGCCCGGCGAAAAATTCATAGTTTGAATTTACCCAGGTCGCATTAAAACTAAAAAGACAATAGGCGGCGATAATTCCCAGCAGGTAAAGCGGATATATTCTAAAAAGGCGGCGCAAGTAAAATTTCATTGCAGTACTGCGCTCTGTTGGTGGCTCTTTGTTTTCCCTTAATGAATAGTGATACATCATAAGAAACCCAGTAATTACCATAAATCCATCCACGGCGGCACCGTTGTATAATACTAAACGGCCAATAATAGGTATGTCAAGAAATGATTCCCCGCCCATATACTTATAAAGGTGCCCCACTGCCACCCATAGCGCTAGTACAAGACGTACGCCATCTAAAAATTTTGTGTTGTGCTTCATTAGGCTTTTGATTGAAATGCCAACAAAATTGATGCTGGAATTATTGACTAGATAGAGTAATCACAAGTGAATTTACCGTTGACGTCGAGCAACGCCCTCCACAACGCGATATCCCCCGTTTTGATTTGAGTACATCGATTGCGTAATTGAGTTGCCAGTGATTCTGGCAGCAGATAACCAATAATAGAAGTTTGAACTCTGGCGGCTGGTTAGCGCGTCGGATGAGGTGATTGCTGCATTAACGAACCCAGCATATGACATCCCAGTTCGCTGCATGTGCCTGGTACTAGCACGGGTAAGTGGAATTGGGTCCAAAACCGGCTTCAATGCAGCCACGGCCGGTCGGATGACCCGAGAAGTTTTTAACAAAATCTTAAAAGTTTACGTTGAGTGTCTTGCCTTTTAACAGTCCTAAATGCAATGACTTAGCCACATTCAGAAAACATATTCAAAAGCATGGGCAAATATAAGGCTTTTTTGCCAACAGCGGAATTCAATCATATTACCTGAGTGACTAAACACGGCGTCTGCCTATTCCCGGACACCTTCCGCATTCAAATCCAAAGCATTGAGCATTCGCACGAACTCCGGTTGAAACGGCGCTTGTATCTTCACGGGCCCACCACTCACAGGATGCACAAACCCCAACTCCACCGCATGCAGCATCATCTGCATCATATTCAAATGCTCTTTAAAGAATCGGTTCTGCTTGTTACACCCGTGCGGGCGGTCGCCGATGATCGGGTGCAGGATATGCGCCATGTGTTTCCGGAGCTGGTGCATGCGGCCTGTGACGGGGTTCAGTTTCACGAGGGAGTAGCGGCTGGTGGGATGTTGTCCAATGGCGAAAGGCACTTCGGTGCGCGTTAATGTTTCGAAACGGGTTACTGCGTCCTGCGTTACGCCGTCATCGCGCTTCAATGGGTAATCGATTTCACCGGCGTCGGGCGTGTATCCCCGCACGATCGCGTGGTAAGTCTTGGTGACCTGTCCTTCCATGAATTTGCGCTGCATTTCACTGTTGGTCGCTTCGTCCAGTGCGAATAGTAACACACCCGAAGTTTTGCGGTCGAGGCGGTGGACGGGGTACACTTTTTGCCCCAGCTGGTCTCGGAGGAGTTGCACGGCGAACTCGCTGGCATCGCTGGCGATGGGCGAGCGATGTACGAGCAGGCCATTGGGTTTATTGATCGCAACCAAATGCTCGCATTGAAATAAAATTTCTAACGGGTCCATTCTGAAATTTAAAAGCGGGGAATTTTATCCCAAAACAGGCGGCTGATGTGTTGAAAATCGTCAATGGAGAGGTCGCCACTCCCGGTCCGCAACACTAACACTCATCACGAACTAATTGGATTCGGGGTTCTTTCTTGAATGGCGGATACGGAACCGGATCACACCCCACAATACAAGGTACAGTATCCCGAGCAGCATCCCGATCTCCATCGCAAATACCCAGGCCGTCCGGTCGAGCAGACTTTCGAAGAGGTGATTGATAATAGCTTTTGGCTCGTGGATGATGTCCCAGCTGTTCATCCTGCGCACCCGACCGAGATACACGCCAAAGCCTGCGAGCGGAAGACTGATGAGCAGCAGGGTGTTAGCCGACTTCCGCCCGAATACCCGGCGCCAAGAGCGATGGGTCCAGTAGAGCGACACCAGACCGTTGAACAGGCTCACCTCGGCGTAGGAAAACAGCATAATGGTGTCGTGCCAAGTGAGGTCGCGCTGGTAATCCACGGTAAGGTGTGCAAGGTCCGTGATCATATAAGGCGCATTCGGGAAGAATGCCAGCCAAGCAATGCTGAACAGGGCCAACACCACCGGAATATGCCCGAAACGCTTCGTGAGATTATCTGCTAAGAAGGCGATAATGAGCGGTATCCAGCTCAGGAAGAGGTTCCAGTCGAGTGAAAAATCAACCGGGGAGTTGAAAAGGATGCGGACAAGGTGGAAAAATACCGCAAGCAAGCTTAGAAGCAAAAGCAGCAACAGCGAAAACAAGCCCTCCATCGTGATGATGGGAGGATCGGATACGCTGAATTTATAATTCCTTATCCAATCTATCAAACGGTCCAAGTGTACGTAATTTAAGTTCTTTCATGACGAATAAGCAAGACAAACAATGCTCACGTCTGACTAACTCTGATCAAGAGGCCTGTGCCTCAGTAGGGTTTACGGTTTGCGGCTGATCCTTTTTCGGCCTCCTCCGCTTATTTCTGCGTTTCGGTTTGCGGTCTGCTTCCGCCGAAGGCGCTACGCCTTCGACCGGTGTGGCGGTTACGCTCGCCGCCGCGCTGGTGTCCCGGGGCCTTGCGTCGCGGTGTGGTTTCCGCGCGGTTGGAGCTCCGTGTCCATCCTTCTTTTTCTTATTCCTGTTGTTACCATTACGTACTCCGGAACGAAAGCGTTGCGGCTCGAATACAGGAGCCTCGCCCAGTCCCAATTCCGCGGTGACGGATTTTTTCTCCAGTTCCTTCTCAAAAAGCCTTTCGATCTTCAATACATACTTCTGATCTTGCTCATTGATGAACGTCATGGCAGTACCTTTTGATTCGGCACGTGCCGTACGCCCTATACGGTGCACGTAATCCTCTGGGTCGCGGGGAACGTCGTAGTTCACCACATGGCTGAGATTATCAATATCTATGCCGCGGGATAGTACATCGGTCGCGACGAGGATCGGGAACTGTCGGTTTTTGAAATCGCGCAGCACAATTTCGCGCTCGCCCTGCTCCGAATCGGAGGAAATGCCGTGCGCACCCAGGCCAAGTTTCCGCAGCGCCCGCACGACCGGCTCCACATTGGATTTGCGCGAAGTAAATAACACCATGCTGATGTTTTCGACGCCTTTCAGCAAATGCATCAGCAACGGCAGTTTCTGCTCGTCTCTGGCCAAGTAAAATTGCTGGTCGATCCGGTCGGCAGGGCGCGATACCGCCAGCCTGATCTCTTCCGGATCTTTCAGGATGCGTTTGGCCAGCTCGCCGATCTTGGAAGGCATCGTGGCAGAGAACATCAGCGTCTGCCTTTCCGTTGGCAGGTAACTCATGATTTTCATAATATCGCCCAGGAAACCCATGTCGAGCATACGGTCGGCCTCATCGAGGACCAGGTGCCGCAAGTCACGGAAATGGACGTAGCCCAATTGCAAATGCGCGATAAGCCGGCCCGGTGTAGCGATAATGATGTCGGCGCCCTGCGTCAATGCTTTTTTCTGCTGGTCCCATTCGGGGCCTTTGTTTCCTCCATACACGGCAATGCTGGTAGCACCCACAAAATAACCCAGCCCCTGTATTTGCTGGTCGATCTGCACGGCAAGTTCACGGGTAGGCACCAGAATCAGTGCACCGGTATGCTCGTTGGCCTCGTGGGCTACCTTGTCGAGAATGGGGATTAGGTACGCGGCGGTTTTGCCGGTTCCCGTTTGTGCGCAAGCGAGCAGGTCTTTGCCGCTGATAATGTGTGGTATAGCCTGCTCCTGGATAGGCGTTGCCTGTTGGTAGTTCATGGAATCCACGGCGTTCAGCACGTCTTCGTGGAGTTCAAATTCGTTAAAATTCAAAATTCAGCTTTTAAAATCCATAAATCCGCTGATTTACAGATGTGTTATAGATATAGCTGACCTTGATTTTCCCAGTCAGCAAACCGCTCGATTTGAACAAATATAACCAATAAGTGCTAAAACGACAAGAAAGGTGCGAAACCATCGTGTAAAAGATTAACTACACGGGTTGGCCAGGTGTGGTCATTTATAGTCAAGTGTAGTCAGGTATAGTCGGGTATTGTCATTGGGAAAACAATCCCTGACAAAACCTGACTACACTTGACTACACTTGACAAAACCTGACTACACCTGACTACACTTGACTACCCCTGACTACACCTGCCTTTAATATGCGACTTTCAGACGTCGACTGCCGTCAGATCACCGGCTTCTTCCGGCGTGTAAAGCCTCGACCGGGTGATAAAACGCACGCCTAATGGTATTTCCAGCGAGAAACTCGCGCCGCGGCCTGGCACGACATCGATCGTCAGTTGCGTATGCTGCCAGTATTCGAATTGATCTCGGCTCATAAAAAACTCGCAGCCCCCTATTTCCCCCAATAACACGTCGCTATCCGACACGCGGAACTCACCTTTCGGGAAACACATAGGCTGCGAGCCGTCACAACAACCTCCACTTTGATGAAACATCAGCTCCCCATGCACCTCCCGAAGCCGATTCACGACTTTTTCGGCTTCGGGAGTGATTAATACGCGCTCTGTCATAATATCCTCAGAAAAAGCCCAGCTTATTCTTGTCGTACGAAATCAGCATGTTTTTCGTCTGGCGGTAGTAACCCAGCATCATTTTGTGGTTTTCCCGGCCAAAGCCCGACTTTTTATAGCCGCCGAACGGAGCGTGGGCGGGATAGGCGTGGTAGTTATTCACCCACACCCTACCCGCCAGAATCGCCCGTGGTACCTGGTAAATCTCGTGCGCGTCACGCGTCCATACGCCAGCGCCCAAGCCATAAAGTGTATCGTTGGCTATGGCAATGGCTTCTTCGGTGGTTTTGAATGTGGTCACACACACCACCGGACCAAAAATCTCTTCCTGGAAGATCCGCATTTTATTATGGCCTTTAAAAATGGTGGGCTGAATATAGTAGCCACCGGAAATGCCATTTTCAAAAGTCTGTGCGTCGCCGCCGGCGAGTACTTCCGCACCTTCTTCCTTGCCTATTTTGAGGTAGGACAAAATCTTTTCGTACTGATCGTTCGAGGCTTGCGCGCCCATCATCGTGGTGCCGTCGAGCGGATGGCCCATTTTGATCGCTTCGGTACGCTGGATAACCCTTTCGATGAATTGGTCGTAAATACTTTCGTGCACGAGCATACGCGACGGGCACGTACATACCTCGCCCTGATTCAATGCGAACAGCACCGCTCCTTCGATCGCCTTGTCCAGAAACGCGTCATCCGCATCCATTACCGACGGAAAGAAGATATTAGGCGATTTACCGCCCAGCTCCATCGTCACCGGCACGAGGTTGTCGGACGCGTACTGCATAATGAGCCGTCCGGTAGTGGTTTCGCCCGTAAATGCGACTTTGGCCACGCGCGGCGACGATGCGAGCGGTTTACCGGCTTCCACACCAAAGCCGGTAACAATATTGAGCACGCCCGGAGGCAGGATATCCCCGATCAGCTCCATTAATATCATGATCGAAGTCGGTGTTTGCTCGGCAGGCTTCACCACCACGCAGTTACCGGCCGCCAATGCAGGCGCGATTTTCCAGGTCGCCATCAGCAACGGGAAATTCCAGGGGATAATCTGCGCCACGACACCTAACGGCTCATGCAGGTTAATGCAAACCGTATTTTCATCATGCTCCGAAACACTGCCTTCCTCGGCCCGGATCACGCCCGCGAAGTAACGGAGATGGTCGACACAAAGCGGCAAATCAGCGGCACGGGTTTCCCGGATGGCTTTCCCATTGTCTATGGTTTCGACAACAGCCAGGTATTCCAGGTTATCTTCAATCACCTGCGCGATTTTCAGAAGCAGGTTGCTGCGGTTGGCCGCCGAAGTTTTGCTCCAAGAAGGGAACGCCGCATGCGCCGCGTCGAGGGCCGCTTCCACGTCTTCCTTTGTCGAACGTGCAGCTTTGGTGAACACCTGGCCGTCTATCGGCGAGACGTTTTCGAAATACTCGCCTTTGGCCGGCGCTACGAACTGGCCGTTGATATAATTATCATATTTTTCCTTAAAATCAGGCCGTTTAGCCAGATTTTCACTGCTGTACGTCTTACTCTCAACTGCCGGTTTTTCGGTGATCGTATCCATGATTAAAGGTTATATTTAGAAATGATTGATGATACAAACCTAGCTGAGCAGGGCGTTAATCATTGGCACGATCGTGTCAAGTGTTAGGATAATTATCTCATTTTTTCAAAAAACAATTATATTTAAGAAATGGAGATGGGGAGGATGGAGGAAAGGGAGGGTGGTCATTTTTGGTCAGGTTTGGTCAGGTTTGGTCAGGTATTGTCAAAGAGGGGTTGGTGGTGGGGATGGGGGCGTGATGTGAGAAATGGTATTGATTTTATAAAAGCAAAAGAACAATGGCAGCGGGTTTCAGATTGGATCAGGTGGCGGTTTCGGGGGAGAAATCATTGAAGACATTGGTGGAGAACCGCAGGGCATTCACGCTGGAAAACTGCGAGTTAAATCTGTTCGAAACTTTACAGCCTTCGGCGTTGGTACCGCTCACCTTTCAGGATTTTGTGGTAACGAGCATGCTGCGGGGCAAAAAGGTTATGCATTTGTTCGATCAGCCCGGATTTGATTACCTGCCGGGCGAAACGGTGTTGGTACCGGCCAATGTGACGATGAAAATCGATTTCCCCGAAGCCCAGCTCGACAATCCTACCCAATGCATTGCCCTGGCGATCGATCAGATGAAAATCCAGCAGATCGTCGACCGCCTCAGCGAAACTTATCCGCGCGAGGGCCGGCAGCAATTCTGGTCGTTGCAGCATAGCCAGTACCATTTCCTCAACAATATCGAACTCGCGCAGACGCTCAACAAGCTCATTAAAATCTGCTCGGGTACTGCCTTGGGCAAGGACATCCTCGCCGACCTTACCTTGCAGGAGCTTATCGTCCACATTATCCAGACGCAACACCTGGCGGCGACGGAAGACGCCTCCTACCTGCACGAGGACAGTCCGCTGGCATTCGTCGTGAATTACATTAAGGCCAATATCAATGAGAAGATCCAGGTAGAAGAGCTGAGCGAGAAGGCATGCATGAGCCGGGCGTCGTTCTACCGCGCATTCAAACGCGAGTTCAGCATCAGCCCGCTGGATTTTATATTGAGGGAAAAAATCAAAAAAGCGAAACAGCTCCTTTCGCATACCAAGGATAGCATTTCGGACATTTGCTACCAGCTCGGCTTCTCCGATTTGAACTACTTCGGCAGGCAATTCCGCAAATCAGAAGGCATCTCGCCGAGCCAATACCGGAACGTCACGAACCGCGACGAATGACGATTTTAGTCAGGAATGGTCATTCGTTGTCATTCATGGTCGGGTATTGTCAATGTCGTCAGATATTGTCAGGTGTTGTCATGCATTGTCAAGTATTGTTAAGTATTGTCAAGTATTGTCATGCATCGTCATGCATTGTCATGCATTGTCATTGAAAGGAAAACAATACATGACTACGCTTGACAACACCTGACAATACCGGACTACACTTGACAACACTTGACTACACCTGAATACACCTGACAATACCTGACAATACCTGACTACACTCGACGACACCTGACCACTACACTATCCTCCCCGCTTTAAGCCGGTCCGTCATCATTATCGCCCGGTCGATCCGCACCTGTACCGATTTGGCGCTGGCGATGTAATGGATAATGGCCCGCTGGTTCACAGGTTTGGCGTTTTCAAAAAGTCGTTTGGCCTCTTCGTCCTGCTCCAACAGCTCCTGCAATTCCTCGGGCATATCCCGGCCGTATTCGCTATCGTCCTTGCGGACGGTCGCGTGCAGCTTTTGGCCTAACACCAATTTACCCTGCTGGCGGAGCTGCGTGGCCACATTAATATAAAACCCTCCCCCGCCCTTCGGCCGGATGGCGCATTGGAAATGTACGTTACCGTTGATCACGCAACGCACACGGGCGGGCCTGCGGCCTTCGACGAACTGTGCGGCCACGTCGTCGGGTACCATCATATAAAATTCGCCTCCCTTTTTGGGGAGGCGTTCCAGTATCGATTCGAAATGAACTTCTTCTTCCATCGGAAGCAATGCTGTTACTCGGTTAGCGGTCTTACCTGAATGTCTTTGTAATACACCACGCTCTTGGGATCGTGCGCCTGCAATGCAAATGTACCCTGTTTCAGGAATTTGTTCTTCATATCACCCTGGCGTTTGTCTACGTCGGTTTCTTCGTAGTCCACCACCACTTTGTCGTTAATTTTGATGGTAATGTGCTTTCCTTCCACTTTCACGTACTCGGTATACCATTCACCGTCTTTCACGTAGGTATCCTTCACGTCGATCACATTGTAGAGACTTCCGGTGCGTTTGTAATCGGTGTGCGACTGGTTCACCTGCACTTCGTAGCCTTGTGCGGGCCAGCCGTCTTCCTGGTAAGTGGTATGGATGAAAATACCGGAATTCGAACCCTGCGTCGTCTTCACCTGCGCCTTGAATTCGAAGTTTTTGAACATATGGTTCTTAATCGGACCGTCGTAGAAAAGATGCGCCCGTGGCCCGGCCACTTTGATGGTACCATCCTCGATCGTGAAGGAACTCGCATTCGCGCCGATCTTCCAACCGGTGAAGTCCTTTCCATTGAACAGGCTGATCCAGCCGTCCTGTGCGTGTGCAGAAATTCCAAGGGCAATGCTCAGCAAAACGGCGCTGCAAAAAACATGCATTAATCTTCTCATAAAAATTCCGGTTTGGTAGTTCAAAAAGGTTGGTTTGTGAAAATCGGTCAACGTGTAAGTAAACCGCAAACTCTTAAAAACTACTGATTCTTCACACAAAGTTTACCCACCGGGAGGCAACCTTCGGAGGCATTTTGTGGTTGTACTGAGCCGGGTAGGGTTCCGCCTTTCCCGCAACCACCTATTTTCGCATGAAGAACCCCTATTTATCCCTGCTTGCCACGGCCTGGCGCTATGCCCGGCAGCAACGCGGCCGCTACCTGCTGGTTTATGGCATGTTCGTGATGGCCAACCTCGTGCTGGCGGCGCACCCGCTGCTTTACGGCTGGTTTATCCAGTCCATTCAACAGGATGCGGAAGGCACCTTGCGCAACGTATGGGTGTATGGGGGCGCATACCTGGGCCTGATCCTGCTCGAATGGGCGTTCCACGGGCCCGCACGCGTTATGGAACGCAAGCTGGCGTTCGATCTGAGCCGTAATTTCCTCGACGAAATGTATCACCAGGCGTTGCATTTGCCTATCCGCTGGCACCAGGACCACCACAGCGGCGCGACGATCAACCGCATCCGCAAAGCCTACGAAGCCTTGAAGGACTTTTTCCAGAACGGCTTCATGTTCCTGCATGCATTTGCCAAATTCATATTCTCCTTTGTCGCGATCATCTGGTTCTCTCCGCTGTTTGGCGCAATAGGCGTGCTAATCGGCGTCATCAACGTGTTTGTGATTTTCAGGTTTGATAAACCATTCATTAAGGCCCTGGACGAATCGAATGAAAAGGAGCATATTGTCTCTTCTACGCTGTTTGACAGTCTTTCCAATATCATCACCGTCATCACGCTAAGGCTTGAAAAACGGATGAAAATCAGCCTGATGGGAAAAGTAGCCGACGTGTTCCCTCCTTTCAGGCGGTCGGTATCGATTAACGAATGGAAATGGTTTGTAGCGAGCGTGTTTATCGCGATCATTTACATTGTGGTCACGATTGGTTATGTATACCAGCATTATATCCCGGGAGAAGTGTTTCTGGTGGGCGGACTGGTGACGTTGCTGAGTTATGTCAACCAGTTTACATCAGTATTCCAGGACATCGCGTGGCAGTATACCGAGATCATCCGCTACAACACCGAAGTACAAACCGCCCGGGCCATTGGTGAAGCTTACCGCGAGCATCACCGCGTAGACGAAGCCGGCGACCTGCCCGAAAACTGGCAGGAAATCCATATCAGTAACCTCAACTTCTCGCACGGCGAAGTATACGATGCCGAAAAGCAGGCGCACAGCCTCCACCGGCTCGATATCCGCATTCGCCGTGGCCAGCGCATTGCATTCATCGGTGAAAGCGGCAGCGGCAAAAGCACATTACTCGCGTTGCTAAGGGGTTTGTACCAACCCGAAAAGGACGTAAAAGTGACCGTCGACAACCGGCACGAGGCCGCCATCGAAATGCTCGCCGACCAGGTGACGCTCTTCCCGCAGGACCCCGAAATTTTTGAAAACACCATTGCCTACAACATTACCCTCGGCCTGCCATTTGAGGAAGGCGACATTATGCAGGTATGCGATACCGCGCATTTCGCCGACGTCGTCGACAAACTGCCCAAAGGCCTCGAATCCAGCATTCAGGAAAAGGGTGTAAACCTTTCGGGCGGGCAGAAGCAGCGCCTCGCACTCGCTCGCGGCATCCTCGCAGCGCGCACAAGCGATATTGTGTTGCTCGATGAGCCGACGAGCAGCATCGATCCGAAGACCGAATCGCTGATCTACGACAAAATGTTCGCCGAGTTCAGCGGCAAGGCTGTGGTATCCACCCTGCACCGCCTGCATTTACTGACCAAGTTCGACTACGTCTACATTCTCCGCGATGGTTACCTGATCGACGAAGGCACGTTCGACGATCTTTACCGGAACAGCCCTGTGTTCCAGGATTTGTGGCAGCACCAGGAGACGTTGGCGGGGCGATGAGCTACCCTCATCTAACTATGTTATGATTTGGTAAAATCGTCTATAAAATTAGTTTGATCGGTCGCTGAAATGTGACGTTGTTCCTTATATTTGGTTAAGCTCAACGTTATATGCATGAAAATAAGCCTATTACCATTTCTTTTTGTATTATTCTCCCATTTTGCGTCCGCACAAAGGTCGCTGCTGAAACTGGATCTTGAAGCGCAGGGCTCGGTCACCACCGGCGATGCGGTACCGTTCTGGATGCGGAGCAATCAATACGGAAGCGTCCCTATCGACGGTGGTTCTGCGGGCTTCATTGTAAGAACTGAAAAAGCATTCTCACCCTCACGTGACAAATTCTTTGACTGGGGCGCCGGATTTGAAGGCCGCCTGAATGCGGGCAACCGGGTAAAAGCCCTGCTCATCCAGGGTTATGGAAAAATCCGGCTTGGCGCCTTTCAGATCCGCGGCGGCCGCTTTCGTGAAACTACCGGACTTGCAGATACGCTGTTGACATCCGGAAGCTTTTCCGTATCGGGCAATGCCCTTGGTGTTCCTAAAATCGAACTTTCCGTTCCGGAATTCTACGCCTTGCCCATCCTGAAAAAGTTTATTGCCATAAAAGGAAGTTATGCGCATGGCTGGATGGGCACCCTTCCGATCCATTTCCCCTACCGGCAGGTGGATGAAGCCAAAACATACCTGCACCAAAAATCCCTCTACCTGCGGTTCGGCACACCTGCTTCGAAGCTCAAAGTTTTCGC
Source organism: Dyadobacter sp. SG02 (assembly GCF_900109045.1). GTDB lineage: Bacteria > Bacteroidota > Bacteroidia > Cytophagales > Spirosomataceae > Dyadobacter. The sequence goes on along the minus strand of NZ_FNYL01000017.1, from coordinate 110,973 downwards.
AGGGCTGAACGACAATGTGCAATGGGGGAACAACAAATCTATTTTCTCGAAAAACGAGTTTACCCTCTCGCCCTGGGAGGAATATCGGTACGTCGTTTTCAGCAAGCGGTTCGAATATTCACAAGTTGGAAACCACCTCGGCTCGGTCGATATCGGCTTTACCTACGAAGCTCCTTCAATGACCATTATGCTTTACCGTCAGAGCTTTTACGACAAAGACGGCCTCAAACACCTCGCCAACGCGGCCGACGGCATCAACGGCATCAGTTTCACCTCGAAAACACCTGACTATGAGCGACTTCACCTAAAAAAAGTGGTTTTTGAAACGGTCTACACCAAAAATCAATCAGCCGATGCCGTGAAGCGCCTTGGATTGTTGGGTTACGAGGATTATTACAATAATTATATATATCGCGAAGGGTGGTCATACCACGGAGCATCACTGGGAACCCCGCTGATCACCACCACTTTGGACGGGAGTAAGGATTTGCCACGAAATGACCGGGAATATTTTCTCAACAATCGCCTGCTGGCTTTTCATGGTGCCGTCTCGGCAGGAACAAAAGCATGGTCAACCCTTCTTAAACTAACATACTCAATGAATTACGGTACATTTTCCACTGAAAAGGCTTTTGGCAAACGCTCGCAATTTTCGGGTTACCTGGAAGCTCGCAAAGTATTCAGGCACGATTTTAGTCTGGGGTTGGCGGCGGCCCTTGACGCTGGTGATGTTATACCTTCCTCTGTGGGAGTGATAACTAAACTGACAAAATCATTTTAACGCCGACTGAGTTGTTCAAGGAATAATTCAAACTGCCTTCCTTCGATGATTGGATAATTGATCGGAGTCAGTAACTTTGCTTGTACTCAACGTAAAACATGAAAAGAATACTTTTGGCACTCTTGTGCTTAACACCCCTCCTTAAAGCCCAGGCACAGTTTCCCTACGTCCGATTCGGCCTCGAAGGTCAGGCCGGCTACACCTCTGGCGACCAGGTGCCATTCTGGATGCGTTCCAATCAATTCGGAAGTGTGCCATTGTCAGGCGCTTCGGCAAGCCTTATTGGCAGCGCGCGCGTAGATTACGATACTTCCAAGACGAAATTAGTAGACTGGGGAGCATCTCTACAAGTTCGCGGCAATGCCGGAAAGGGCTCCAATCTGACATTGATTGAAGGCTACGGCAAGCTCCGTATTGGCATATTTCAGTTGCAAGGCGGGCGTATCAAGGAGGTTATGGGACTGTCAGATACGCTACTAACCTCAGGAAACTACGCGATCTCCGGTAATGCATTGGGCATTCCGAAAGTACAGATTTCAATACCGGAATACTACCCGATCCCATTTTTGGGACGTTTTGTGGCATTTAAGGGCAACTTCGCCCACGGCTGGGTTGGCAAGACGCCGGTTCAGTATGGGGATACGAATATGACCACCACACAATTTCATCAGAAGTCGCTTTACGTGCGCCTGGGTAAGCCGCATAGTAAACTGAAATTGTATGGTGGGTTTAACCATCAGGTGTTTTTTGGGGATGAGAAGAATGTTTGGTCGGAAAAAGGGCATGCATGGAAGCCATTCGACTTATCCGCATGGGACACTTACCAGCGCGTAATTTTAGGCAGGGTTTGGAATCATAGCAAAATCGGCAACCACATGGGTTCTATTGATGTCGGTGCGGATTACAGGTTTAATAGTGTAGATGTACTTTTGTATCACCAATTTTTCTATGAAGTGGGAGGCCTCGCACATTTATCCAATATTACCGACGGTCTGACAGGTTTGAGCCTTCGCAACAAACGGGAAAAAACATCGAATTTCCACTGGAACAAACTGTTAATCGAGTTCCTGTTTACCAGAAATCAGGGAGGAGAAAGCTGGTCTAAAATTACCCCTTCTGGCGATGAGGACTATTATAATAATTACCTTTATGCAAAGGGTTGGTCCTATTATGGAGCAGGACTGGGCACGCCTTTCATCACACCCAAAACATTAAGCAGAGACGGGCTACCACAGTTTCCGAGCGATTACTTTATCAACAACCGCGTTGTAATGGTTCATTTGGGCGCTGAGCTGGGACTGGGATCATGGAAAGTGTTGACGAAGTTATCGTACTCCCGTAACTATGGAACGTTCGGAACCAGCCCTAACGGACATACCACGGGAGCTATTCATACGCCGGCCATTTATGGCATTTTCCCAAAACTAAACCAGTTCTCCGGGTATGCCGAGGCAACCAGGAAAATTGGGCTGAACACCGAATTGGGAATAGTCGGCGCGTGGGATCAGGGAAAATTATTAAACAACTCAGGTGGCCTGACGGTAAGAGTCGCCAAGTATTTCTAAGCGCATGTTGAATTGGTTATTTGGAAATAAGAAAGTCAAGCAAGGTCTTAATCTGGGTGGGATTGGAATGGACATTCATTCGCATCTCATTCCAGATATCGACGACGGCGTACAGACTGTGGAAGAATCGGTTGCGATGATCCGAAAAATGGTTGAACTAGGGTACACCCATTTGTACACTACTCCTCATATTATTTGGGATTGTTACAGAAATACGCCGGAAATAATCCTATCCGGACTAGAAACGGTACGGGCCGCAGTCAGGGAGGCGAACCTTTCAATCTCCATAAATGCTGCCGCAGAGTACTTTATTGATGAACATTTTATGGAGATGCTTCATACAGGTGAACAGATGCTCACGCTTCCCGGAAATCGGCTGCTTGTGGAGCTCCCCTATTCTACCCCCCTGATGAATACCTCCGAGACGCTGTTCCTGATAATAGAAAAGGGGTATCAACCCGTTTTGGCCCACCCGGAACGCTATACGTATTTTCACAACGACCTTCCGATGTATAAAAAATTAGCAGACGGCGGCTGTGAATTGCAACTCAATATCTTATCGCTGACGGGACATTACGGTCCGGGGGTAAACAAAACTGCGGAGTGGCTATTACAAAATGAGCTCATCACCTTTCTTGGAACGGACGCACATAAAATGGCGCATCTGGATTTAATTCAGAAATCCGATAAGAACGGTTGGCTATCCAGATACCCTTTTCATAATGAAAAACTTGTGGCGGTTGCTCAATACTAATTGAATTTATTCTATATTTGTAGTAAATACCCATCTACAAGCCATTTGGACATTACCAAGAAGCCTAACGATAGGCATTTTGAAAAATTGACTGACAATTTATCAAACATAAAGACTGGATAAACAAGAAAAAAGGCAATTAGCTAACCAGAAAAGACTACTAATCAATACTTTAAGAATTTATTTTACTCATCGTTAAATCAATATGAATCTGAAATTCGCGCGAAAAGCATTAGTCCCGCTTACATCACTATCTATTTTTATCGCGATAATCGGAGGAGTCACTTCATGTGTCTCCACCAAATCCATTGTATATTTCCAAGGCGACAGCTTACAGTATTCAACCCAGGAAATTAAACAGAAATATATTCCCACGATCCAACCTAACGATTTGCTGTCAATCGTTGTAGGAAGCTTGAATGCAGAGGCTAACGAGGTTTTCAACACGCCGAACTCATTCACCACTGCTAGTACCAACTATTCAACTACTGGTGGTGGTGCAAGGACCCAGCCCCTCGGTTACCTGGTTGACGCGGATGGCTCAATTGAAATCCCGCTCGTAGGAAAGTTGAAGATCGTCGGCCTCCGTACCACCGACGCCGCCGACACCATCCGTGTACGACTGAAGAATTTCCTGAAAGAGCCATCTGTCATTGTGCGCAACCTGAACTTCAAGGTTTCGGTGCTTGGAGAAATTGCCCGCCCGTCGGTGTATGTAATCCCTGATGAAAAAATCTCCCTTCCGGAAGTGATAAGCCTTGCCGGTGACCTCACTATTTTCGGCCGAAGAGACAATGTGCTCATCATCCGGGAAGAAAATGGAAAAAGGGAGTATGCAAGAGTCGACCTTACATCCCGCGACATTTTTACGTCTCCGTTTTATTATGTTCACAAAAACGACGTAATCTATGTGGAGCCGATCAAAACGAGGCTCAATGCAACGGATCGGAATGTACAACTTGTACCAATTGTGACATCAATCGTCGCTGCGGTGGGTACGCTTGGAATTCTAATCCTGAATTTCACCAAATAGATCAAACTCAACAGATCGTTAATGCCTTTCCGGGCAACATATACTCAATGTTATGACCAATCAAAATAACCAGCACCTCGACCTGGATGACCACGAAGAGGAATTCAACCTTAACGAGCACGTACAAAGATATTTGCGTTACTGGTACCTCTTCCCCGTCTTTCTCTTTCTTGCGCTCATCTCGGCATTTTTCTATCTGCAGGTGACTCCGCCGACGTACAGTACCAAGACTTCGATCTTGATTAAAGACGAAAATAAAGGACTCAGCGGCGCGCAAGGGGACATACTTTCAGAGTTGAGCTCTCAATTTGGAGGCAACAAATTGGTTGAGAACGAATTGGAGATTATAAGGTCTCAGACATTGATGGAGCAGGTCATCAAAGAACTGAACCTGGACGTTGCGTACAGGGCGAAAGATGGTTTAAGAAAGGTTAGCCTCTACAAAACAAGCCCGATAATCATCAAACCAGAGGTAGTTACACCTTTGGCTTACAAAGAACCGCTGGTAATCCACATGGTGGACAGTACGCACTTCCGGTTCAATGACGAAGACAAAGTCTTTACGTTCAACCAGCGCTTTAACAATGCCTGGGGTGCTTTTGTGGTCACCAAAGGTGTACCGTCCGAATTCACGGATGTTACAGTTGTTTTTACTGAGGTAAAAAATCTGGCAGAGATCATGCTAAAATCGCTGTCTGTCGAACAACCAAATGTAAAAAGTACCGTGCTTGAATTGACATTCGAAGATTCACACGTACAGCGCTCTAAGGATGTCCTGAACAAATTGCTGGATGTGTACGTCCAATCTTCTCTCAGCGATAAAAACAGCGAAGCCAGCAATACGCTTAAATTTATTGAAAACCGCCTCGGGCTTATCACAGGAGAGCTGGGAGATGTCGAAAAAGACGTAGAATCCTACAAAACAAACCAGGGGATCACCGATATCAGCGCAGAGTCACAGTTGTTCCTCGAAAACATCAAAGAGAACGACACCAAGCTCAACGAGGTTAATACAAAAATCAGCATCCTGGAAAGTGTCGATAACTACATTCAGAATGCCGGCGAAGGCGCTGTTGCACCTGCTACCTATATGATTGATGATCCGGTGCTTGTGTCCCTTTTGACCAAATTCAACGAACTTGAATTACAGCGGGAACGCTATGCCAGAACGACCTCACCCAACAACCCTTTGCTCGAAACGATCAATACGCAGCTCGCAGGTACGCGCCAATCGATCCGGGAAAACGTTCAAAACCTGAAAAGGGGAATGGCGGTGACAAAGCGAAATCTGGAAGGCATTAATACGAGGTTCTCGGCTGGCCTGCGCAGCATCCCGAAAAAAGAAAGGGAATTCGTAGGTATCAAACGTCAGCAATCAATCAAAGAGGAACTTTACCTGTACCTGTTGCAGAAACGGGAAGAAACTGCTCTGGCGTATGCTTCAACAGTTACAGACAGCAGGCTCATTGATGCTCCAATCGCTACTTTCAATCCTATCAAGCCTAAAAAAGCATTTGTCTGGCTTGGTGCAGGCGTTGGAGGTCTGGTCATACCGGTATTACTTATCAATCTGCTTTTCCTGATGAACAACACGGTTCAGCGAAGAGAAGAAATTGAAAAAGTGACTCACTCGGCAATCCTCGGGGAAATCGGTCAGATGAAGGCTGGGCAGTCGGGCGAAGATGCCATTATCAAAATGACCAGCAGAAGTGCTGTTGCCGAGCAATTCCGGGCACTTCGAACGAACTTACAGTACCTGGGCGATGGCAGTTGTAGGGTAATCATGTTCACCTCGTCGATCGGAGGTGAAGGTAAGAGCTTTGTGAGTATCAACCTGGCAGCCAGCCTGGCATACTCCGATAAACGAGTATTGCTTATCGGGCTCGACCTTCGAAAACCCACACTTCATGACCGCCTGATGGTTCCCAATAAATTCGGGATTTCCAACTGTCTTATCGGTCAGGGACACTATGAAGACTTTATTCAGTCTACGGGAGTTCACCCTAAATTCGACGTACTGACGAGCGGGCCTATTCCCCCGAACCCGTCAGAACTCCTGAGCAATGGCAAGCTGCCGCTGTTGCTGGCGGAACTTCGCCAAAAGTATGACTATATTCTGATCGACTCCCCGCCTTACGGTCTCGTTACAGACTCGGCACTGATTGCCGAGCATGCAGATGCCACTCTCTACATTGTTCGTTTCAATTACACGATTATCGACCATTTGAAACGAATTGGAGAACTTCAAAGAACCAAGCGATTTGCCAATCTCTCCATCATCTTTAATGGTGTTAACTACGGTGTCGGTTACGGGTATGGGTATGGGTACGGCGGCTATGGTTACGGCTACTACGATGATGAAAATAGCGGCCGCTCCAATGTCGAGACGAAGCTAAAGAAGATGATCAGTAAAATTTAAAGGCCCATCTGCTACGGGCTATCAGAACCCGTAGCAGATGATCGCTTAAAAATACTCAACGTTATAATAACCAATGTAGCTGCCGGGATAGTGAGCCCTGGGAGGTAAATTGGTTCAAGCCAAACATAATGAAGCTATCCAAATCCGATATAATCACCTATGCAGGGCTGCTTTTTATTTTGGTTGCGTCTTTTTCCAACCTTCTAAATTCGCTCAGCCTCCGGTCTGTTGGAAAAATCCTTCAAGTGGGCGGTGCCGCTCTATACATTCTGGCGGTTATATCTTTTAAACGAAAAGATACTAAAAGGCAGAAGGTTGTAGTGTTGACCAAATGGATGCTTCTCTACCTGACGATCCGGTTTATAATCGATATTACCCTGATACAGGAATGGGATCCATCTCTGGTGGTAATCTGCTACACCCAATTGTTGTTTATCTACTTTTGGATTTACTGTGCGTTTCAAACCCCGGATCACATTCTCGGCAAGTTGCTAAGGTACATCGAGAAAATTTTCCTGGCTGGCTTGATCGTGGCAGTTGCTGAATATTTTATTCCTTTTTCTATCAAATACGTCATTTTCAGCAAGTTGTTCGGTGGAAGCATCCCTGGTAACTATTATACCCGTGATGTCTTCTCGGTCAATTCGCTAAGGCTGGGGTCTTTCTACTTATCGCCGCTGACATTCGCATTCACGTGTCTTTTCCTGTTTTGTTATTATCAAATCGGTAAGCGTCAACCTGTAAAATGGGGGATTACGGCTGTTGTAACCTTGCTGGCCAAAACCAAGACTTCACTATTCGGATCACTCATATTTCTGTTGGGCAACTATGCGAAATATGTAAACCAAATACTGATCGTCCTCTCACTCACCTTCATATTTGCCCTGCCCATCATGTATGACGGCTGGACATTCTATTATGGATTTGATGATACCCCTTTCAAGTCTACCGCTAACCACATATCAGGACTTGTCTTTGGTATAAGGTCAGCACTGGAAGACCCTTTTTGGGGCAATGGATTAGGTACCGCCGGATACGTCGCCTACCTGGAAACAATTGCCAGCCGTATATCACCTTCGCCGTTCAAGACCGGAGAAGCATCTCTCTACCAGAATGGAAACGAAAGTTTACTTGGAGTAATCGGCTATCAAATGGGTGGGCTATTTCTCATTTGCCATGTGTTGCTTTTCGTATTGATTTTTCAAATGCATATGAAACGCAAAAACTACGTGATCGCTTCATTTATTTTGATCACGATTCTGTTCCAGGCATTTACAGAATCCTCTTTTACCATCCTCGTGTCGGTATGCCAGGCTTTTCTGATGGCCAAATCGTTAGCGCCAGTATCAAAAGCTTCGCCGAAAAGAGGTCCGGTTGATACTCCCGTTGATTCTACAATGCTCGAATCGGTTTAAAAATACGCTAATTGCTTGTTGCCAAATGCTTAAGAACAAAATTATTCGGGTACTGATTTCCGGGTTCGGCGCCGCGGGGGCAACTTTTTTGCTTCAAGTTGTCATAAGCCACCATTTGGCGATCTCGGATTTCGGTAAATATGCCGCCTCAAATTCCATGCTATCCATTATCGGTCCGCTTGCGGGCATGGGGGCATCCGGGCTTTTTCTCAGAAAAGCGTGCGTTAATCCCTCACAGATGAACTCGCTCGCCTCCCTCGCCTCCTTGTCTCTTCTGATTACCACATTGCTTGCGATAGCCCTGAGTACCCTGGTCTTTGTCAACTCGGATATCGGATTACTTGTTGCTGTATGTTTTGCGACCTATTACCTACCGCAAACTGTGCAGTACATTTCGGTAGCTTATGCCCAATTTGAAGAAGAATTCAATAGCGTGTCCATTCTTCAGAGCCTCCTGCCGGTAGTCCGGTTGATAGTAGTGGCCGCTTCGACGCTTATATTGGCCTTCAACTTGACCAATCTTGCATTAACACTTTGCGTCGCGCACCTTTTTGCACTGGTTCTTTTAGTGGTTGCCCATAAAAGAAGCAAACCTAAATACCTTCTGAACTTTTCGGTCAAATTCAAAGAGCTTCTTCGCTATCTGAGAGAATCAGTCAATTACTCTCTCAATGGCACGCTCAACATTGCACAGATACAAATCTCGACGGTATTCTCTATTTATCTGTTTGGTTCGACAGCCTCAGCGGTTTATAGCGCTGCTAACACTATTCTGGCGGCTTGTTACATACTGCCCAATACGATATTCGGCACATATTTTCTTCCGAAATATCATAAACTCGCACCAACTCACTCTTCCTACATGATCCCGATCCGACATGCGATCGCGTCTTTTGCGGGCGGCTTATTGGTTGCACTCGGATTGTTCCTTTCGGCCGATTTCATTATCGGAAGTATTTATCCAAAAGATTTCGGTGCAGCAACTATGATATTGCGCACCCTGGCATGCAGCCTGCCTTTCAGGTTCTTCTCGACAGCACTCGGCGCTGCAATACTCTCGGAACAAAGCATTGGGAAGAAGTTGCTGGCCTCCGTTGGATCAATCCTGTTCCAAGCCGCTTTTGTATACTTCTTTCGCAGCCACGGGGTGAGCGCGATCGCAACCAGTTATATTTTTAGCGAATTACTCGTCGCAGGATTGTATTACACTATTTACACGAATCACTTCAAAAGCCTTAAAATCACTGTTGCAGAATGAAACTCTCGCTTATCGGATACTACGGCGGCAACTTTGGCGACCTGCTCATGCTGTCGACATTGATTGACTACTATAAGGATAAATTTTCTGAAATCGCTATTTTCACTTATGGCGATAAAGATACTTTGGATCAGGCAATCGCTTTTCAACGCAAGAATGTGCGCCTTGAAACTTTCTCATTGTTGAAGACCTCGATCAGCCAGTTCCAATCGCAGGTAAAAGGGTCAAGTGCAATTATCTGGGGTGGTGGGACCTGCTTTATGGACCAGGGAGGTACGGGTGGAATTAAGTATATGACACTTGCGAAGCTTACCGGAATTCCAGTCTACTATATGGGTATCGGGATTGATACAGCTAATAAGTTACAAACCAAGATGTTTATAAAATTAGCTGGCATGATTTCGAACCGGATCTTTCTGCGAGACCATAAGTCGATTGCCGTGGCGAAAGAACTCAGAGTCCCATACAACAAGCTGGGCTTTGTTCCCGATATCGCCTTCTTGCAAGCTACAAACGAAACACCTCGCATATTTGAAGAAGATTACGTCGTTTTTAGCTGCCGGGACCTTACTGAATATAAAAATCTCAACAACAGCGAGGTAAATACCAAGTTGGCTGAGCTGACCGTAACTCTTTGCAAAAATCTCAAAATCCGGAATGTTGTCAATCTCATTTGTGATTCGGAGACCGATCTCGAGCAGGCACAGCTTTGTGAAGAAATCTTTATGCAAAACGGCCTGGAAACAAAGAAAGTATTTGGATATGAACTTGATGCAGCCGTGTCATCTATAAAAAATGCGCAGTTCGTCCTTACAGCCCGGCTACATCCCGCAGTACTTGCCCAGTCCAGTAAAGTGAGATATGCAATATATAATTACTCGGACAAGAACCTAAAATTCACCGAAGAAGAAAACGAAACAAAGCGATTGATTAACCGACATCAAATTGATAACTACACTTTTGACTTCCAGCCAATCTCGACCGGCCATGCCGATGGCAAGAAAGAAGACATTCTTGCAGTACTTGGTGAGGTAGCATAATACCCTACTACCTGTTGGTCCCTCTTGATCAGTAATTATACTCAACGTTATGAAATTAAATCCGCTTAATGATTCTGCTTTGCCCGGCATTGCCCTCATAGAACCCGTTGGAGGGCATGGCGGGATGGACTATTATGATTATGGATTAGCTTACGGGCTAGGTGAGAATGGTGTGTCGGTAAGTTATTACACGTGCGACAAGACCAGTCTACGCTCCTATCCAAATGTCAAAACAGTTATTTGTTTTGATGATTTATGGACCAGGAGTTTTGTATCCAAAACGATTGAATATCTGAAAGGGCACTTTATTGCTTTCCGAAATGCCCGAAAAGAAAAATCACCCATCGTTCACCTCCACTTTTTTACATTCAGATCAATCGATCTCCTTGTTTTGATCCTCAGTAAATTGATGGGATTAAAATCTGTCGTAACCGTACACGACGTTAACGCATTCGACAAAAAGGCCAGTCGATTGATCGAGGAGTTGTGCTATTTACTCATCGATGGCGTAATAGTCCACAATCAAACCTCTCTGGACTTTCTTGTCGAGAAAAATATCAATACTCGTCCGACGGCCGTCATTCCACACGGCAACTATATTCCATTTATTACACCGGTAAAAGAAAAGAGCTCGTCGAAGGCTCCTCTCAGGCTCCTGTTTTTTGGTCAGATAAAGAAGGTGAAAGGCTTGGATGTTCTTTTAAAAGCAGTTGCAAAAGTAAAACAACAAGGCCACTCTGTTCATCTCACAATCGGTGGAAAGGCCTGGAAAAGTGACCTTGACGAATACCGGGATCTGATTTCCCAACTCGCTATTGACGACATCGTTACAACAGATTTCCGATACATTCCCGATGAAGAAGTTGTCAATTTCTACGAAAACGCCGATCTGGTTGTACTCCCCTACCGTGAAATTTATCAGAGTGGTGTATTACTGTTGAGCCTGAGCTATGGAAAGCCTGTTCTATGTTCAGACCTCAAACCTTTTATGGAAATTGTCAAAGCCGATGAAACCGGGTTTCTTTTTCAAAGTGAAAATGCTGAAGACCTGGCAAATCAAATAGTACGTCTGGCGCGCGATCCTGATCAGCTCGAACTTGTCAAACAAAAATCGGCTTCGATCATCAGAACCAATTATGACTGGGTAAACATTGGTACACTCACCAAAAGCTTTTATCACAGAATCCTGAATGGACAGCGATAAAAACCGGTGATTTTATTAATTAAATCGGCAGACTATGAAAAAGTTCTTGATACTGCTACTATTTATTTTAGTGTGTGAGAAAGCCTTTTCACAAAACAAGATATACCTGTCGAGTAGCGGAAGTGATCTGAACAGCGGAAGAGATTCTACAAAGCCCTGGAAGACGTTACATAAACTATACAGAGGTTATAGTTATCTCTTGCGTCGTGGCGACACGCTGTATTTTAGCCTGAAAAGAATTCCTGCATCCGGCAAAAAAGAAAAAATTACACTCGGAGCGTATGGCAATTCGGATCGGAAACCCGTGCTAAGCTTGTATAAAAAGGTAATGCCAAACGCATTTGAAAAACAAGCCAACGATATTTGGCGTATAAATCTTCGGGACTCGTCAAAACTTAAAGGGTATACCAACCTGACAGATTCAAACATCGGTTTTATCAAAGTGAATGGAGTGATATATGGGTCAAAGATTGCCGACCAAACATCATTAGCCCAAAACTGGGATTTTATGAGCCAGGATGGTTATCTTTATGTCAAACTCAATAAAGATATCAATCGTTATACCATTCAGCTTGCCGGCAATTATACAATCATCGAGCTAAGTGATGACATGATTGTGGAAGATCTGAAACTAGTCGGCACAGGTGGGCACGCGATCCAAGGTGACGGTGTATCAAACGTCGAAATAAAAAGAGTTGATATCGCCGAAATCGGAGGATCCTATTTACCGAGGGCAAAAATCAAAAATACCAGATACGGAAACGGCATTGAGCTATTTAATTCCGCTACTAACTGTTTGATAGAAAATTGCTCCGTTTCACAGGTTTTTGATGCGGCCTATACGATGCAGGGCGCGGCTGTCAATGCCTATTTTGATAATGTAGTGTTCCGTAATAACACGGCTGATAAAAATGAACAGTCTTTCGAACTTTGGATAAAGGGTTGGAAATCTGGATTTAGAAATTGCAAATTCATAGACAACCGTTGTAGTAACTCCGGCTTCGGCTGGTCCCATGCCGTCAGAACTGACAAAAACGTAGGCGTACATCTCCTTATTCACGCATGGGAAGTTGCCGATGGAGACCTATTAATTTCGGGTAATCAATTTGCAAACCCCCGTTCGAGCTATATGTTCTCGCGCGGCACAATTACGGGAAAAAGCTCATTCAGATCAGGCAAGAATGTAGTCCTGCTTAAGTCCGGAACTCCCCTCAGATCATCAGACTCGGGATCGCTCAAAAAACAGGTGCAGACCTTTCGAAAACAGACCGGGTGGGAAGAAAGAACGGAATTCAGGACAATAAAATAATCAAGATATCCAGGAATATACAAAATACACATTCCATGAAAATAGCAATCATAGGTACACGTGGGATTCCCAATCACTACGGTGGATTCGAACAATTCGCAGAATATCTTGCCAAAGGACTGGTAGAACGTGGGCATGACATTACGGTTTACAACTCCCATTCCCACCCCTATCAGGCGTCCGAATGGAATGGCGTGAAATTGGTCCACTGCAATGATCCTGAGGACAAATGGGGCACGGCAGGTCAGTTTATTTACGATTTGAACTGTATTTTGCACACACGCAAGCAAAACTATGACATCATTCTCCAACTCGGTTACACGAGTAGTACAGTTTGGGGATGGCTGCTGCCCCGCAAAAACTGTATTATCACCACAAATATGGATGGGTTGGAATGGAAAAGGACGAAATATTCAAAACCCGTCAGGAACTTCCTCAAATGGGCCGAGTACCTCGGAACGGTTTACAGCGACCACTGGATCGCGGACTCGCTGGGAATACAGGATTATTTAGCAAAGAAATATAAAATTCCATCGACGTATATCCCCTATGGTGCATTTCCGTTCGAGGACCCGTCCGACGAGATTCTCACGCAGTATAACCTCACACCTTACGGGTATAACATGCTCATAGCCCGACTGGAGCCGGAAAACAATGTGGATACAATCTTGGAAGGCGTTTCAAAAGCGACGACCAGGAACCCGTTCCTTGTTGTCGGCAAGCACGCGACCAAGTATGGTGAATACCTGAAAAATAAGTATGCCGCATCCAAGCATATTCACTTCGTAGGTGGAATTTACGACATCAACGCATTGAACAATCTGCGCTACTATTCCAACATCTATTTTCACGGTCACTCGGTTGGAGGCACCAACCCTTCGCTGCTGGAAGCCATGGCATCGCAAACGCTAATCTGTGCTAATCACAATGAATTTAATTCCACCATTCTTGAAAAGGACGCGCTGTATTTCCGCAATGCCGACGATGTAAGGAAGTGTATTGAAACGGTACGCAAAGATCAGTATACCTCCTATGTTGTCAACAACCTGGATAAGATCAAACATATTTATGAATGGAATAATATCATAGATCAATACGAAAATCATTTTCGAACCATTTACTCAACGCAACATGAAATTCAGCCAAACATCCCTTCCTGACGTCTGGGTGATTACGCCGTCCATCTACGGTGACGATCGGGGACACTTTTTCGAATCCTTCAATGACGAAGTATGGAAAGCCCAGGGCTTTACAGAAAGCTTCATCCAGGATAACCAATCCTTTTCAAAAAAAGGAGTAATCCGCGGCCTGCATTTTCAGCATGCGCCGCACTCGCAAGGCAAGCTGGTACGAGTGATCCAGGGCAAGGTGCTGGACGTTGCCGTAGACCTTCGTCCGGAATCACCTACATTTGGCAAATTCGAGCTGTTCGAGCTCAGCGCCGAAAACGGTATCATGGTGTACATCCCGGAAGGCTTCGCACATGGCTTTGCGGCGCTGGAAGATACCATTTTTCAATACAAATGTACCAACACCTATCATAAGCAATCCGAAGGCGGGCTCCGCTGGAATGACCCCTTTTTCAGCATTCCCTGGGGAATCGAAAAGCCCATCGTATCTGAAAAGGATCAGATATTGCCAACCTTTGAAGCAATTTTTAAACCGACCGTCTGAGGAGTCCTAAATAACAAAAAATGAACAATCCTAAAAAAATACTGATCACCGGCGGGGCTGGATTTATCGGATCACATGTAGTAAGACGTTTCGTTACGGCATATCCCAATTACCAGATCTTTAACCTGGACGCGCTCACCTACGCCGGTAACCTGGAAAATCTTACCGACATCGAAGATCTTCCCAACTATACATTTATCAAAGGAGATATCATTGACGCGGCATTTATGGAAGAGCTGTTTGCGGAACACGACTTCCAGGGTGTGGTCCATCTTGCAGCGGAATCCCACGTGGACAGATCGATCTCCGACCCGATGTCGTTTGTTATGACCAACGTGTTAGGGACTGTAAACTTGCTCAATGCTGCTCGCAAGGCATGGAATGGAGATTTTGCCGACCGCCTTTTCTACCACGTATCCACCGACGAAGTCTACGGCGAGCTCCACGACCCGGAGGAGTTCTTTCTCGAAACCACAAAATACGATCCCCGCTCGCCTTACAGCGCCTCCAAAGCTTCGTCCGACCATTTTGTGAGGGCATATCATAACACTTATAAAATGCCCGTTGTGATTTCAAATTGTTCCAACAATTACGGCCCTAATCACTTCCCTGAAAAATTGATTCCGCTCATGATTCACAACATTCTCAACAACAAAGCCCTCCCGGTTTATGGAAAAGGCGAGAATGTTCGTGACTGGCTGTTTGTAGAAGACCATGCAAGGGCCATCGACGTGATTTTTCATCAAGGTAAAATTGGAGAAACCTACAACATCGG
Source organism: Dyadobacter sp. SG02 (assembly GCF_900109045.1). Taxonomy (GTDB): domain Bacteria; phylum Bacteroidota; class Bacteroidia; order Cytophagales; family Spirosomataceae; genus Dyadobacter. Next base: position 95,746 of record NZ_FNYL01000017.1, on the reverse strand, counting down.
CGGACACAACGAGTGGAAGAACATCGATCTGGTAAAGCTGCTTTGCAAGATAATGGACGAGAAGCTGGGACGCCCCGAGCAAACATCGGAACAGCTTATCCATTATGTCACTGATCGCGCCGGCCACGATCTTCGGTATGCTATCGACGCCACAAAGCTGAAAGAGGAGCTGGGTTGGACACCTTCACTGCAATTCGACGAAGGATTGACCAAAACTGTCGAATGGTATTTAAACAATACCGAATGGCTGAACAATGTAACGTCGGGTGAATACAAGCACTATTACGACGAAATGTATGAAAAACGATAACATTCCAGTTACTCAACGTATAAAATACATATGAAAGGAATTATTCTTGCCGGTGGCTCGGGAACCCGCCTCCACCCGCTCACATTGGCGGTAAGTAAACAACTTATGCCTGTTTACGACAAGCCAATGATTTACTACCCGCTTTCGATCCTCATGCTCGCAGGGATAAGAGAGATACTCATTATTTCCACGCCTCACGACATGCCCCATTTCCAGAAGCTGCTGGGCGACGGAAATAGGATCGGTTGTCAGTTCAGCTATGCAGTACAGCAGAGCCCGGACGGTCTCGCTCAGGCCTTTGTCATAGGAGAAGAGTTCATCGGTAATGACAAGGTAGCTTTAATCCTGGGAGACAACATCTTCTACGGCTCGGGCTTGTCTAAACTGCTGCAAGCCAACAACGACCCCGAAGGCGGGGTGATATTCGCTTACCAGGTACATGACCCGGAGCGATATGGCGTGGTGGAATTCGACGAGGCATTTAATGCGCTTTCCATTGAAGAGAAGCCCTTGGAGCCTAAATCAAACTACGCCGTACCCGGTCTCTATTTTTATGATAACCAGGTGATCGACATCGCCAAATCCATTGCACCGTCGCCAAGGGGAGAATACGAGATCACCGATGTGAACAAGGCATATCTGGAATCGGGTAAGCTGAAAGTCGGTGTTTTGGACCGTGGTACCGCCTGGCTCGACACAGGTACTTTCGAGTCGTTAATGCAAGCCGGACAGTTTGTACAGGTTATCGAGGAACGCCAGGGACTCAAGATCGGATGCATCGAAGAAGTTGCCTACCGAATGGGCTTCATCGGTCCGGACGAGCTGAACGAAATCGCGCAGCCCCTCGTAAAGAGTGGTTATGGCAAGTATTTGCTCAAATTGCTTCCCCAACCCGCGAAGCTCAGCGTTTAGCATCGTAGCAGTAAAATTTGATATGTTTTATAAAAAAGTAGAATAAGTTCTATAATTTATATCAAACTATTTTCAAATATTGCATATTTTGAGTACCTTTGTGTGGTGCTGTAAAGGCTTGATTTAATAGCCATTACAGCACCATTTGAACGATAAGAGGGGAAAGAAGATGCCATACCTGGATGTTTATCAGACACCATTAGATGCCAATATGGCTGCTCATCTGCTGAGACGCGCGACTTTTGGCCCGACGAAACAGGAAATCGTCGCTTTTACCGGGCTTACGGCCTCACAGGCCGTTGAACAGCTCATCGCGAATTCCACCTATCACTCTTCGCCGCCACCGCCGGTGGATTTGGACGAAACCAAACCTACGGCAGGACAGCCATTTCTAACTTTTCCTTTCAACAAGGAGCGCCGCAGCGAATGGTGCTACTACATTCGCTATTGGTGGGCAGCGCTGATGGCGGACCAGAGCAAGCCGCCTTCTGTGCTGGAAAAGCTAACGACATTTTGGCAAAATCATTTCGTTGTTCCGCAAGGCGTTGTCTTCGACTATCGGATGACGGACAGCTACATGCGCTTATTGCGGAGGAATGCGCTTGGAAACTTCAAGACGATGACGTTTGAAATGACCAATGAGGCAGCAATGCTGCTATTTCAAAACGGCAACGAGAACGCTAAAACCAAGCCGAATGAGAATTATGGAAGGGAATTGCAGGAATTATTTGTAGTTGGACAAAAAGATTTCTCCGGCAATCCTAATTACTTGGAAGATGATGTCAAAGCCGCCGCAAAAGTGCTTACTGGCTGGCAAGTCAAAAACTACCTGGTAGAAGGCTCTACGTCCTTCGAAGTAGTGTTTACGCCCGATCGCCATGACACCGGTGTTAAGACATTTTCAGCCCTATACGGAAACAGGACTATACAGGGCCGGACTGACAAGAGCGGTGCCGAGCAAGAAATTCATGAACTGATCGATATGCTGACGGCACATCCCGAGTCGCCCAAGCATATATGCCGAAAACTGTACAGATGGTATGTCAATGCGAACATCGACCTGGAAATTGAGAACAACGTAATTATACCGCTCGCCAATTTATTCTCCAGCGCTGAAAACGGCTTTCGCATAGAACCCGTAATCCGGAAACTTCTGAGCAGCGAAATTTTCTACGATCAGCGGAACCGCGGGGCAATCTTCAAGTCTCCTATGGAATTGGTTATCGGAACGTTGCGACTCTTTGAAATAAAAGTACCGAATATGACGGCAGACCTTCGGGCATTTCGGATATACGGCAAGTTCGCCTACGATAACATGGCCACATTGCAGCAAAGAATTCTGGACCAGCCTTCTGTTTTTGGCTATGTTCCTTATTACCAGACGGGATATTCTAAAAACTGGATTAATGGTACGGCGATAGGATTACGCAATCAGGTGACAGACAGGTACATTATACCGTATACTGATCAGGAGATTCGTCCAGGGTATGTACTTTGGATCGACCTGGTGGCCTGGGCAACTGCCCTCCAACCCAATTTTTCCGATGTTCAGGGAACGCCGGCCATCACCAGTGAATTTATTGTTGACAAGATGATTCAAAACTTCTTTGTATTTGAGCTTACCCAAAGTCAGAAAAACTTCCTGATAGATTCCATCATGATGACGGGAGTGACGAGAAATACCTGGATCAACGAATGGAACGCCTACCGGACGACACCTACTGATGTCAACAAAAAAAATGCCGTGCAGAGACGATGCCGTTTGCTGTTGAGGCATATGTTCAGTATGGCCGAATATCACGTGTTTTGAGCAAAGAGCGCTATGAAGAGAAGAGAATTTATATCAGCCGCGTCCTCATTCGTCCTGCCACTAACCATTAATGGTTTAGGATTTAAAACCTTTGGACGAAATTCCCCTTTTTTTTCCGCCGTATCCCAGGCCCTTGCCGCCGAGCAGGATAAGGTGCTCGTTATTATCTACCTTAATGGCGGTAATGACGGTTTAAATACGGTTATCCCACTTCAATACTATTCTCAATACTATAATCTGAGAAGCAATATCGCGATTCCCGAAGCCCAGATACTCAGGCTCTCAGGCAATTCCGAGTTCGGCTTCCATCCGGTTATGACCGGCATGCAGGAGCTTTATAACCAGGGCAAACTCAGCATAGTAAACTCAGTATCTTACCCCAATCCGAATCAATCCCACTATCGCTCGTCAGACATTTGGATGACTGCAGTCGATGCTGAGAAATATTCTGAAACAGGTTGGGCCGGGAGATATCTCGATAAAAGATTCCCCGGGTATCCCACCGCCTTTCCTACTGCTGATATGAGCGATCCGCTCGCTATTCAGATAGGGTACATCAATACCACAACGCTACTGGGGCCATCTCAACCAATGAATATTTCTATCCAAAACCCTGGTAGCTTCTATCAACTGATGGGTAACCTCAACCCGGTGACAGATACTACTCTACCCTGCTGTGATGCCGGGTCATTGATAAAATTTTACCGGGAACAACAGGTGATGTCTGTTGGCTATTCCGCCGAAATAAAGGCTGCGGGTGAAAAAGGCACGAATTTAGCTACCTACCCTGCAGGCGTTGCCTCGAACGATTTGTCAGAACAATTAAAAGTAGTTGCCCGACTCATACACGGTGGGTTAAAAACTAAAATCTATTATGTGGAACTGAGAGGCTTTGACACGCATGCAAACCAGGTAAGCACCTTAACGACCGAAGGCGAACACGCACTTTTGTTGAAACAACTTTCCGACGCAGTTGCCGCATTCCAAAAAGACCTGGCACTACAAGGAACAGAAAACAGGGTAATTGGAATGACATTCTCCGACTTCGGCCGTCGTGCAAATTCCAATGCATCTAAAGGGACCGACCATGGGGTTGCCGCTCCTATGTTCATTTTCGGATCGGGGATAAAAAGACAGATCGTCGGCACCGCCCCGGTTCTTACCACTGACCTGGAACCGATTGTGGCACCATCATGGAACAAGAATCAAGAAATCAAAATGCAAATCGACTTCCGACGCGTCTACCGCGACCTCCTCGTCGACTGGCTCGGCGCTGCGGAAACAACTTCCAACAGCATCCTCTACAAAAACTTCACAACCACCTCCCTCTTCTCCGACAAGGTCCAGTCACTGGCCTCCGGCATGTGGCCCGACCGCTCCATCTGGTCGACGGGCAGAATGCCCGGTCCGAATGATGTCGTCGTGATCAACAGCGGGCATACCGTTTCTGTCGGTCAGGATATTACCGCCAAAAGTATTCAGGTGGAAGGCAATGGGGAGTTAAATCTGCTCGGCAATTATAAAGTGACGACTTCCTGACTACTACAAAAAATAATACTACAAATTTTTGGGTAGCAACTAAAAATGTTAAAATAGGATAATACATAGCGGATACAAAATACTTGTATAAATTTATCAACATAAACCATTAATTATCAATAAAATACGACATTTACGCCTGGATAGGGCTTTGAATTAAGAAAGAAATGCCTTAAACTTGTTACATACCATTGAATGCGTCCTGCCGGGGCGAGCAGTCGAAAGTAGAATCCGGACATGATCCGAATTTCAAGATCCGATAGCCCGATAAGCCCCAGATGGAGTTGGTATCTGAAAGGCATTTATACTCAACGTTATAATACTTATGAAAAATCACTATCCTGGGCTACTGCCCAAGGCTCACCTCTGGACGGACGTCGCGCTCCTGAATTTATCCTTCTTTTTCGCTTACATCTTCCGGTTTGACAATGGCCTTTCCACGCTGTTCGAAAATCAGTATGTAAACCTGCTGCTCGTAGCAAACCTGGTTTGGGTTTTCACGATCTACGTTTTCAAAACCTATCGCTTCACGCGGTTGTCGTACCATTTCAATACGCAGCTCGCCAGCTTTCTGAAAGCGGTGACGGTGCACGGCGCGGTGATGATGGCGTTTTTGTACCTGAGCAAGCAGGGTGAGGAGTACTCGCGCTACCAGTTCCTGATGACGTACATTATGTTCATCTCCCTGTCGTCGGCGTCGCGGGCGGCCGCTGTGCTTTTCCTGAAAGTGTACCGTCAGGCTGGCTACAATTACAATCGCTACGGGATCGTCGGCAAGGGCGACCTCGCCACGCTGATCCGCGAGTTTTATGCCGAACGTAAAGAACTCGGGTACCGGTTTTCCGGCGCTGTTGATCCTTCTGCGGACAAAAACCCTATCCAGTCGTTGGAAAACATGGTGAAGGAGAAGCAACTGGATTATCTGTATTGCTGCCTTTCGGAAATGAACGACGAGCAGGTGAAAGAAGTAATCCGCCTGGGCGAACGCCAGCGGACACACATTCGTCTGGTTCCCGACTTCCGCGGTTTTGTTACGAACATGGCGACGATCGAGTACCACGACATGTACCCGATCATCGAAATCAACACCAAACCGTTTTCCAGCCTGAACGAACAGACTGTAAAGCGCGCATTCGACCTTATATTCTCTACGATCGTGATGATCCTCGGCGCACCGGTGTTTTTCCTGGTGTGGGCGGCGATCAAGATCAGTTCTCCGGGGCCTGTGTTCTTCAAGCAACAGCGTTCAGGCCGTTGGGGAGAGTTGTTCTACATCTACAAATTCCGCAGTATGCGTGTAGATGCCGATAAAATGGGTTTGCAGCATTCCAAAGGCGACGAAGACCCGCGCATTACGCCGATCGGTCGCATCCTGCGCAAGTCGCGGCTCGACGAGCTTCCGCAGTTTATCAATGTGTTGAAAGGCGAAATGTCGGTAGTAGGCCCGCGTCCTTTGTACAAATACGATGTAGACATGCTTATGGAAGCGGCCCCGCATGACTTCCAGCGCTTGCTGACGGTTAAACCCGGCATTACCTCGATCGGGCAGATCAACGTAGGCTATGCCGATACGGTTGCCAAGAATGTCGAGCGCCTTAAATATGACCTTCAATATCTGAAATCTTATAGTGTTTTTGACGATGTCCAGCTGATTTTCAGGACTGTACAAGTAATGGTCCTTGGACGCGGGCAGTAGTATTTATCTTACAGTATCCACAACCAAAATGCAATGAAAAAGGCGCCAGTGGCGCCTTTTTCATTTTCCAGGCAAAACTATTCAATCATTTTCCCGAGGCACACTTTTTTATGTGTAGTATAAATTCTATTTTTGTGTAACAAAAAGTGTTATCTAGGTTAGAATTTATAAAGGGAAAGATGAGAAGGGTTTTACATGTTTTTGGAGCAGTTTGTATGCTGCTGATCGGGATGAACAGCTCGCATGCACAGAGGAAAAGGATATTTACGGATCGCCAGACTTTCGGAGTGGTCACTTACCCCAGTACGGCCGTAATTACCGCCAATATGGTCGATGGCTATATAAAAATGAGTGGTAACAACCGCTTTGTTTTTCCAACCACCGACAATGGCGTATACCGTCCGTTTGCCGCTGCGGCAAATGGTACGACGGGAGCCTATTTTTCGGCGAACCCGGCCATCGGGATCACCACGAGCCACAAGGGCGGCAATTACCCGCCGCTTCCTGCCGGCGCCCCGTTTTCGTCCACGAGCAAGGATGCCAATGTAGGCAAGGTTTCGACCCAGGAATATTGGGATATCAACGGCACTACCGCGACGAAAATAACGCTGGCGTGGCATCTGGAAAGCGGCATGGCTTCGTTCGCACCGGGGCAGAATTTGAACAAGATTTACATCATCGGCTGGACCGGATCAAAATGGGTGAAAATTCCTTCTACGGTCGATCAGATGTCCTTGTATGGTGGTGTCAGCTACATCAGCGCGGGCTCGATGACGACTAATGCAGCCATCGTTCCAAACACCTACCTTGCCTACACGTTTGGCGCGGATCTTACCAATACGCGTGAAATGGCGCCGGGCGCGGATAGTTTGATCGCATCGGACGGTACCGAAATCCTGAAACCGGAAAACAGTTCGCAGGACGAGGTGGAAGCTGCGGTATATCCTAATCCTGTGCGCGACCGGATTTTCGTCCGCAATGGCCGGAAGATAAAGCAGGTGTCAGTTTGGGACATGAGCGGCCGTCGTCTTATATCGGTGAGCAACGCATATGAAAAAGGCATTGATGTAAATGGTATTCCTGCGGGAATTTATGTAGTGAATATGGAAGACGACAAGGGCAAAACCACGTCACGTAAAATAATAATCAACAAATAATATCCCCTTCCCTGAGGCATTGCGTAAATTTGTGTTGAACGCATTTTAAAAATACTCAATGAGAATAGTCGTATTAGGTGCCTCAGGGCAACTGGGAAGCTGCCTTAAAAAAAACTCAACGGAACGTAACATTACCGACATCTCCTTCCCCTCGGAAGAAAACGCCAACATCCTCGACAAAGAATTGCTTGACAAGCTCTTTACAGCCGAAAAGCCGCAGTTCGTCATCAACTGCGCTGCCTACACGGCGGTAGACAAGGCCGAGGACGATGTGGACACCTGCCGGAAGGTCAACCGCGACGGCGCTGCGTATATTGCGGAAGTTTGCAAAAAACACCAGGCCACGCTGATCCACATTTCCACCGACTTCGTTTTTAAAGGTGATATTCCCAAACTGCTTTCCGAAACCGATCCTGCCGAGCCGGAAAACGTGTATGGGCTGACCAAGCTGGAAGGGGAAGCGGCGATCGCCGAAATCCTGCCCGAGCATTACACCATCCGCACCAGCTGGCTGTACTCCGAATTCGGTAACAATTTTGTAAAAACGATGCTGCGCCTGGGCCGCGAGCGCGAGCAACTGGGTGTGATCGTAGACCAGGTGGGCTCCCCTACCTACGCGATCGATCTGGCCAATACTATCCTGGACATCATTGAAGCCGATAACAAGGCGTACGGCATTTACCATTACAGCAACGAAGGCGTCACTTCCTGGTACGATTTCGCCAAGGCGGTATTCGACCTCAGCGAAACAAGCGTGAAACTGAATCCGGTGAAAACCTCGGAATATGTAACCCGCGCCGTACGTCCGGCATTTTCGGTAATGGATAAGTCGAAGATTAAAAACAACTTCGGCATTTCTATTCCATACTGGCGCGATAGCCTCACTATTTGCGTAGACCGGCTGGTAAACGAAACAGTAAGCTGATCCCCTTATTTGCTTACCGTAAATTCATAATCTCCCGAGCCAGCCTCGACAATCAAGTAGCTATCTTCTTTTCCAACGGTTTTGACTAATGCAGAAGAAGATAGCTGCTTTCCATTCACGAGCACCTGTGCACCTGCGCCCGCGGGTACATATATATGTGCGAGCGTATTCACGGGCACGGAAACTTTCATTGCCAGGCCTCCATCCTGCTTGCTCCATTCGGAAACAATAGTCCCGCTGATTGTCCGCAAAGAGGCTTTCAGATGGTTAATACCATTGTTACCCATGCCATCCGGCGCGATTTCAGGGCGTATGTCAAAGGTTTCAAATCCGGGTTTGGTCATCACGATCCCCGCCGCGTTGCCGAACATCCATTCGCACACCGCACCGAATGCGTAATGGCTGAATGAGTTCATGGCGGCATTGTATTTGAAACCGTCTTCTTTGGTGAAACTGTCCCAGCGCTCCCAAATGGTGGTGGAACCGTTTTCCACCTCGAAACCCCAGGAGGGAAATTCTTTGCTCAGGAATAGTTTGTATGCCAAATCGGAATGGCCGGTGGCAGAAAGCGCCGGGAGCAGCGGCTTGGCGCCCAGAAAACCGGTACCGAGTTTGTCGCCGTTTTCTTTCAACAACGTGGTCAGGTAGGCGCCGGCTTTCGCGCGGTCGCCGGTATTGATAATATTCATGTAAATGGCGTTGGCATAGGCGGTTTGCGTATGTCCGGTAAAACCCAGGGAACCGTCCACATAGCCCGCACCATTGCCGTAAGCCTGCGCGTCGCATTTGAAACGGCCATCCTGATCGACATAATACCCGCGAATAGCGTCCCGCACTTTCTTACCCGTTTCTGTAAACCGCTGCTGATCTTTGGCATTACCGATCGCTCCCGCCATTTCGGCCATGAGATCGGCACAATAGGCGTAGTAGAATGAGGCCAGCATGTCCGGCGGGGTTTTCTTGCCAAATGACAGCCAGTCGCCGAAGCCGCCTTTCGGATCGATGTCGGCAAATGCATTCTCTTTAAAAAGGAATGTTCCCTTACTTCTGGTATCGAGGAAGTCCATGAACTGCACCATATCCGGCCATCCCCGGCGGATCATGCGGGTGTCGCCGTATGTGCGGTAAATCTGGTACGGGCAGATAATGCCCGCTTCCATCCAGCCCGGAGAAAAAGTATCGGTCTTACGGAGGTTCGGGCGCGGCGCGTAGAGTGGGTAGGCGCCATTTTCATATTGGCCATCGTTCAGGTCGACCACCCATTTGGTGAAAAACGAAGCCACATCCCGGTTGAATGTCGCCGACTTCACGTACACCTGCGCGTCGCCAGTCCAGCCTATGCGCTCGTCGCGCTGGGGGCAGTCCGTGGGAATGTCCACGTAATTGGCACGCTGCGTCCAGTCGATATTGCTGTACAGCTGGTTGATCATTGCATTGTCGGTTTCAAAAGCACCCACTTTCGGGGTATCCGAGCCGATGACCAGGCCGATCAATGTTTCCGGCGTCGGCGCATTTCTCAGCCCTTTTATTTCCACATATTGAAATCCATGAAATGTAAATTTCGGTTCCCAGGTTTCGCCGGCCGGATCGCCTTTTAATATGTAAGTGTCGGTCGCCCGGGCCATTCTCAGGTTTTCGGTCATCAGGCGGCCGTCGGGATACAGCTTTTCACCAAAACGCAGCCGGATAGTGTCTCCCGCGCGGCCCTTCACATGCAACCGGACAATGCCCGCGTAATTTTGTCCCATATCGAAAATGTAGGTGCCATTGCCGCGGTCTTTATGATTTACCACTTTTAATGTCTGGGTAATTCGAACCGGCGGGCCGGGATAGACCTGAATTTTACGTTCGGCTTTGTCAGGAAACACCTCCGCATTTTTCCATTTCGCATCGTCAAAACCGGCCGTATTCCAGCCATTTTGTTCCAAACGCGCATCATAAGTTTCGCCATTCAGCAAATCCGATTCCAGCAATGCGCCCTGGTTCGCTTTCCAGCTCTGATCGGTAACAAAAGTTTCCTTTTTCCCATCGGTATATTCCACTTCCAGCTGTGCTTTCAATACGGGTACTTTCCCATAGAATGCGTGTACGACGGGATTTTGGACTAATAATGAATAACCCAGGTAACCCGCATACCAGCCGTAAGATAACTGTGAGGCTAATGCATTGACCCCGGCTTTCAAATGCCCTGTTACGTCGTAGGTTTGGTAATAGACCCGTTTGTCGTAATCCGTCCAGCCGGGCGTCAGAAATGCGTCGCCTGCTTTTTTCCCATTAATACTAAATTCATAGAGCCCCAAAGCGGTAACGTACAACCTGGCGTTTTTAACCGCTCTGCGGATGTTGACCTCTTTACGCAAATACGGCGCGGGCGGCAAATGGTACACTTTGCCTTTACCGAGCCCGTCGAGGTCGAGACCGACCCATTGCCCCTCCCACTCCGATTTGTCGAGCAAGCCCATCTCCCATTGGGCAGGCTTGCTCCATGCGCCGGCAGCGCCATTCCTGTCCCAGCTCCGCACCTTCCAATAGCAAACGGTACGCGAACCAAGCGGCTTTCCGGCATATTCGATCTGTGCCGTTGCACGGCCGGACGTTTTCCGGGAATTCCACAAATCGGCGGCGTCTTCCGAAAGCTTTTCCGGCGAGGTGGCTACCAATACCTGGTATGCCGTTTGAATCTGGTTATTTTCAGTGGCCGAAAGCTCCCAGCTCAGACGCGGACGGGCGACATCGGTCACCGGCGATTCTTTGTATTCGCAACGCAGGTACGACGGCGTTAGCCCCTCTGCATGCGCCAAAACGCTTCCCATTGCCAGTATTACCGACATTAAACTAGTTTTCATAAAAAACGGATTAAATCTTAACGCAACACTTTCACCCCTCTCGGCGCGTCGATCTTTGACTTCACAGTGCCGTCGGTCTGTTTTTCGTGCCGGATCTTCACCACGCCCATCGGAGTCGGGTAAGTACCTTCTACCCATTGCAAATCACCCAGGTTAGGCTGGATGCGGATCGTTTTACAACCCGGTTCAACAATGCTCACCCCAAGGACATGCTCCGAAAGCCATGAAGTAGGTCCGGAAGCCCAGCCGTGGCAAAGGCTGTGGCGGAGTTTTTTGTAACAATAAGCCCCGAAATCACCGTGGATATCGTCCTTCCCGTCCGGTACCAGCTCGTCGATCGGTGCGGCGTTTGAGGTCCAGGCCAGGTCGAAATCCTCCCAAAAGGTCGTTGCACCCATGTCGAGCATTCCGCCCCAGTAGTTTCTGATGCAGTTCAATGCGCCGGTGTAATCCTTTGCCTGCGCTTTGGCTTGCAGCATATAATAGCCGTAGAATGTCGAGAAACGCTCGCAATCACCGACCGCTATCACTTCCGCATTGGCTTTTTCGGCGGGCATCAGGCCGGCCAGGGCCATTAATGCGGCGGCCTGTTTGGAACCGTTGGCGTCGGGAACGTACATTCTCATCTGGGTGGCCATGGTTTTGCAGCGCGTCGCCTGCGCGGGCTCATCGAGAATGAGGCAAAGCTCCGCTCCTGCTTCGAGCGTCATGATCATCATCGCATGCAGGCCCGCGTGAATACCTTCCGGGTTTTCGCTGGATGGCCAGTCGAGGAAACGGGTACCGTCGAGGTCTTCTTTGTTGTCTTTGGTTTTCGCCATCAACTGGTCCAGCAATGCGACGAGGTACTTTTGCTGCTTGCGCAAGTATTCAAGATCGCCCTGATTTTTATACAAATCCCTGTGAATCAATACCCACCACATCGAATAAGCGCTAATGCCGTTCATCCAGCCCGGCAGCGGCGTAATGTCCCGGGCCTGGTCGAGACTTTTGGCCACTACTTCGTTTTTACCAAAAACCGTGTTGATCGTCATCACTTCCGGGTGCATATCGCCTACCCAGACCAGGCGATCGCGCTTGATACCGTCCCACAGGTATTCCTGCATATTCAAATGCACCGTGTAGGCACCGGTGTTCCAGATGGTGTTCAGGCGCTCGTCATTACTTTTGAACGAGCCGAGGTAGGGAATGTCCCGGTATTCGAAAATAGCCCGTACTTCTTTCAATTGCAGTTCGCGGTCGGCGTCCACGAGGTCTATTCTTGCAAAACGAAAGCCGGAGTTACCTACCTGCATTACACCAAGCCACGGCACCTGAATGGTGAAATCGCGCATGGCATGGTCGTTGGTCGCGCCCTGGATGGTGTCGATCTCGGACATGGCTTCACTGACCGATTCGCCCAGCCGAATGCGAATGCGGATGGGCTTCTGGTTGGCAGGCTGGTCGGTTACGATCTGGATGCCGCCTTGAATTTCCTTTCCAAAATCAAACAATATGCCCGGCGTTTCACCTTCCGTGCTGATCAGCTTTGCGAAATTCTGGTGAACCAGGTCGGCTTGGCCTGTGCCTTTCCGGAGCAGGGCGGAAGCATCCACCACGCTCGTCCCGCTGCGGTCCGACATCCACACAATGCGTTTCGGCGACAGGTACTGCCGGATTCTCGAATCCTTCTGGGCTTCGTAACTGTTGTCGAAAATCGGGGGGAGTGCGGGGCCGGATACTTCCTGAGCGGCAATGTCACCGGCAGGCAGGCACAGAAAAAGTGAAAGGAAGGCCAGGTAGTTTTTCACAGACAGATCGTTTTGGTGTTCAGGATTGTAATATTCCCGGAAAATAAATAATTAAAAATCAACCGGCCAGCCTGTTCTGTCCTGTCCGGGGCCGTTCCCATATGGCTACCGTTAACGCTTCGTTAACATTTTTCCATGCTAAAATTAAGTCAAAACCGTTCTACTTTTGCTTGTGGTACAATACCCGGCCATTTTTCAATACTAAACCTTTCAACCCGAACAATGATCATAAAAGAAAATAGCTCGCAGGATCGCGACGGGCTGCCCCCATTTGTCAATAGCTGGAAACAGCTGTACATTCTGCTGATCGGCATGCTCGCATTGCAAATTGTCCTCTTCTATTTATTTATGGCCCACTTTCAATGAGCACGCTCGACTGGATTGTTCTTTCGCTTACCCTTCTCTTTGTTGTCATATATGGTATTTACCGCAGCCGCGAGAAACATACCATGGATTCCTTTCTGCTCGCCGGGCAATCGATGCCCTGGTACCATGTGACGTTATCGCTCATGGCCACACAGGCTAGCGCCATTACCTTTCTTTCCGCCCCTGGACAAGCCTATACCGACGGAATGCGCTTCGTGCAGTTCTATTTCGGGCTACCGCTCGCGATGGTGGTACTTTGCGTGACATTCGTTCCCAAATTCGGGAAGCTGAAAATATTCACCGCCTACGAATTTCTCGAAGGCCGTTTCGACCTGCGTACGCGTGCGCTGACGGCGTTTTTATTCCTTTTGCAGCGCGGTTTGTCAACCGGTCTTTCCATTTATGCGCCGTCGCTGATCCTTTCGGCCATTCTGGGATGGGATATCACCTGGACCAATATTATTTCGGGAGGCGTAGTGATCCTCTACACGACGCTCGGCGGCTCGCGGGCCGTTTCGCATACCCATTTGCAGCAAATGGGTATCATCACGGTCGGCATGGTCGTGGCGGGTGTGATGGTCGTAAAGTTCCTGCCCGAACAGGTGTCGTTTACCGATGCTTTGCATGTGGCCGGCAAGATGGGGAAAGTGAACCTGATCGACTTTACATTCGACTTGAATAATAGATATAATGTATGGTCGGGGCTGATCGGCGGGTTCTTTTTACAACTCTCCTATTTCGGTACCGATCAATCGCAGGTAGGACGCTTCCTGACAGGCAGCTCGCAGGGGCAGAGCAAGTTAGGACTCGCCATGAACGGATTGCTTAAAATACCGATGCAGTTTCTGATCCTGCTGGTGGGCGTGCTCGTGTTTGCATTCTACCAGTTCACAACGCCACCGCTTTTCTTTAACCAGACGGCCGTCGATCAGGTCAAATCAACCCCATATGCAGCGGAATATGCGGCATTGGAAAAGCAGCATGAGGAAATACAGGCTGTGAAGCGGCCCCAGGTTATGGCGCTCACGGACGCTATCCGCAAGGACGACCAGCAGGCGATTGCTGCCTCACGCAGCATTCTGGCCGGGCTGGAAGGTAAAGTGAAGGAAGTAAGAAAAGAGGCGGCCGCCGTACTTTCGAAAGCGAATGGCGGCGACACCAACGATGTGAACTACATTTTCCTCCGTTTCGTGATCGATTACCTGCCCGCGGGTATGGTGGGCCTGCTCATTGCCGTGATATTACTGGCCTCGATGGGCTCGGTCGCGGCAGCTTATAACTCGCTGGCTTCCTGCACGATCATCGATATTTACAAGCGGATCGTACGCAAAGACGAGGACGGCCGCAACTATGTGGCCGCGTCGCGCTGGGCGACATTCTTCTGGGGCGTGTTCTGCATTGCGGTGGCGCAATATGCCTCGCGGCTGGGCAGTATGATCGAGGCGGTGAATATCCTCGGCTCGCTGTTTTACGGCACTATTCTGGGCATATTCCTCGTGGCATTCTATTTCAAAAACATTGGCAGCCGTGCAGTTTTCTGGGGAAGCATTATCGGAGAAATATTCGTAATCGCCAGCTATGTAATCGACCTCACCGCATTCCTCTGGCTGAACCTGATCGGCTGCACGCTGGTGATCATCTTTGCGTGGCTGATCGAAAAGATATGGCCGCAGCACGAAATGGTCGCCGAATAATCTCTATGCGTAATTTTTACGCATAATAAATCGCCTTTGAAATGTCCTGTAAAGCACAATTCTCTTTAAAAATTACACATTTTAAAGAAAGTATGGTGCCTTGCCAATTTTTTTCAAAAGCATAGGAAACTATTCCATCATTTTAATCCTTAATAAGTACAATCGGACAACGGGGCAGCTTATACGCAGACCATTAATGTCACCGATTGTTTACAAAAAACGTTCTCTAAACCTACTGGCCATGCTCACGCCGCTCAATCCTTTCTTTTCGGGGGTCAAAATCCTGTTCCTAGCCACGGATAGCTGACTCCTATCATGCTTTTTTCCAATTTTTAACCTGTTCATCATCAGACAGAAACACTTATCTCTATTCAAAATTCTAATTAACACCTACATGAAGTATTGGTCTAAGCCACAAAAAACGACGCGTTTGGCGCTTAGCTCGGCATTCCTCTTATTGAATTTGCTCAGTACCGCCCTGGCTCAGGGCATCCAGGAAAGTAGCCGGGAAGCGCCGGTCTTGGAGCAGGCAACTTTACAGGATGTGGTTGCGTACGCTATCAAAAACCAGCCAGCGATCCAGCAATCGCTGATCGACGAGCAGATCACGGCCAACCAGGTCCGCGCCAAACTGGCCGACTGGTACCCGCAGATCGGCTTCAATTACAATTTGCAGCACAACTTTATTGTTCAGACGAGCATTATCGCCGGTAACCCGGTGAAACTGGGGGTGAGCAATCTCTCGGCCGCGCAGTTTACGCTTTCGCAACAGATCTTCAACCGCGACGTGTTGCTGGCCAAGCGCACCCGTGGTGACGTGCTTTTCGCGGCGAGCCAGAACACGGTGAACAACAAAACCGACCTGGCTGTGAGTGTTTCCAAAGCATTCTACGACGTACTGGCCACCACCCAACAGATTAAAGTAGCCGAAGAGGACATCGTGCGCCTCGAACGCAGCCTGAAAGATGCCCAGAATCAGTACAAATCGGGCATTACCGACAAGATCGACTACAAACGGGCGACCATTTCGCTTAACAACACCCGCGCCAACAAGAAGAGCAACGAGGAAGTATTGAAGGCGAAACTCGAATATCTGAAAACGCTGATGGGCTATCCGCTTACGAAAGCGTTGCAAATCAGCTACGACACTTTGCAAATGGAGCAGGAAATCGCTTTGGACACTTTGCAGAACGTGGATCTGAACGGACGCATCGAGTACCAGATCCTGGCAACGCAAAGAAAGCTCGCGGAAGCGAATCTGACCTACAACAAATGGAGCTATTTGCCTAACCTGGCCGTAAACGGGGCTTATAACCTAAACTTCCAGAACAACCAGTTTTCGGACCTTTATAACAAGAACTATCCCAACTCGTTCGGCGTGCTGACGCTTTCGCTCCCTATTTACCAGGGCGGAAAAAGAAAGGCCAATACCAAACAAGCCGAATGGCAGCTCAAACGCCTCGACTGGGATCTGAAAGGCCTTCAAAACAATGTGAATTCGGAATATGCGGCTGCATTGGCAAACTATAAAGGTAACCTGACGAACCTGCTGGCTCAGAAAGAGAATGTCGAGCTTGCGCGTGAGGTATATGACGTGCTGCAACTGCAATACAAATCGGGTATCAAAACGTACCTCGAAGTGGTTACTTCCGAGACCGACCTCCGTCTGGCGCGCATCAATTATTATAATGCATTGTACCTGGTGCTCGCGAGCAAGATCGACGTTCAGAAAGCGCTCGGACAGATTAATATTCAATAACAGGCCGGGCTCACAGCCAGCCTCCATTAACACCAGCTTCCATTAGAAAATATTTTAATGATATGTTTTTAAATACAACAAAATATTATCCCGCTGCCCTGCTTGCATTGACGATCTTCTCATGCGGCAAAAAAGACCAGCAACAGGCACCTACCGCACCTCCGGCGGTTAATGTTACGCTTACAGAGGTGGCTACCTCAGAGGCTACTTACTACGACGAATACCCGGGAACCGTGGTGCCGTTGAACGAAATCGAGCTTCGGCCGCAGGTTACAGGCTTCGTAACCGGCATTCACTTCACGGATGGTGCCCGCGTGCGCAAAGGGCAGCTGCTCTACACGATCGACGCGCAGCTGTACGACGCCAACTACGACCAGGCCGTTGCCAGTCTGAATGTGCAGGAAGCGAACCTCGCTCGTGCGCAAAAGGACGCCGACCGCTACCACGAACTCGAAAAGAACGACGCCGTAGCCAAACAGCTCGTCGATAATGCCGACGCTGCCCTGGAAGTTGCGAAAAGACAGGTAGATGCCGCCAAGGCCAGCATTAAAGCGAGTCAGACGAGTGTGCGCTACACGAAAGTGACCGCACCTTTCGACGGTATCATCGGTATTTCGCAAGTGAAAGTAGGCGCACCGGTTTCAGCAGGTCAGACCATTCTGAACACGGTTTCGACAGATAACCAGCTCGCGGTCGATTTCAATGTGGATCAGAAAGAGATTTACCGTTTCACCACATTAATGAAATCCCAAAAGGCCAGCGATTCGACATTCTCGATCAAATTCGGAACGGATGTTTACCCCGCACACGGCAAAATCGCATTGCTCGACCGCGCCGTGGACCCGCAGACCGGTAGCATCAAGGCACGTCTGGTATTCCCCAACAAGGACAACCAGCTTCGCGCAGGCATGAGCGGCACTGTGCAGGTACTGAACAATGCAGGTGCGAAATCGGTGGTGATCCCTTACAAAGCCGTAACCGAGCAATTGGGTGAGTACTTTGTGTACGTGGCAGGCGACAGCAGCAAAGTTACCCAGCGCAAAGTCGTGCTCGGCACCGCCATCGGCCCGAACATCATTATCAGGGAAGGGCTGAAAGAAGGCGAGAAAATCGCCGTGGAAGGTGTGCAGAACCTTCGTGAAGGCGCAGTTGTACAGGAAGGCGCACCAGCTCAGGGTGCCGCTCCCAAAAAATAAGCAGCCGGTCCCTTTTACTATTTCATAAACCAGTACGAAATGATTGCAGATGTTTTTATAAAAAGGCCGGTCACCGCGATAGTAGCCTCGGTGGTCCTGGTCCTGGTGGGGCTCATTGCCCTCACCACCCTGCCGGTGGCCCAATATCCTGATGTTACCCCTCCTACCGTAACCGTTAGCGGGAACTTCACGGGTGCCGACGCCCAGACGGTCGAGCAAACGACCACAACCCCTATTGAAACGCAGATCAACGGTGTGCCCGGCATGACGTACATGTCGAGCAACAGTACCAGCAGCGGCCAAAGCAGCATCAACGTCACATTCGACGTGGGTACCGACGTCAACATCGCGGCCCTCGACGTGCAGAACCGTGTGAGTGTGGCCGAGCCTACCCTGCCCGATGCGGTAAAGCGCCTCGGTCTGACGGTACGGAAACGCCAGCCGAGTATCATGATCGCGCTCGCATTGTACTCGCCCAATGGCACGCACGATTCGCAGTTCATTGGTAACTTCGCCAATATTTACCTCAAAGACGCACTCCAACGTGTGAAAGGGGTGGGTGATATCGTGTCTCGTGCGGACGACTTCGGGATGCGTATCTGGCTGAACCCCGAGAAGCTGGCCAACCTGCGCATGACGCCGTCGGACATTTCCGCGGCATTGGCGGAGCAAAACTTGCAGATCGCGGCCGGTACCGTAGGTGGTACGCCGCAGCCGGGCGCACAGGCATTTGAATACAGCGTACTCACCAACAGCCGCTTGAATACCAAAGCGCAGTTTGAAGATATCATCGTCCGCTCCTCACCTGAGGAAGGAAGTGTTGTTTACCTGCGCGACGTTGCGCGCGTGGAGCTCGGTAAATTCGATTACGGTGTAAATGCATTCGTAGCGGGAAAACCTGCCGCATTTGTGTTGATTTACCAGGCACCCGACGCGAACGCGCTTGATACCTACGAAGGTGTCATGAAGGCTTTGACAGAAATGAAAAAGACCTTTCCGAAAGACATCGATTACGTGATCCCGGTTGAGACCGCATCCGTAGTGAAAGTGTCCATCGAGGAAGTACTGCACACATTCGGCGAAGCGATGATCCTCGTGGTACTCGTGGTATTTTTGTTCCTTCAAAACTGGCGTGCAACCCTGATCCCGATCCTGGCGATCCCGGTTTCGCTGATCGGTACATTTATATTCTTTATTCCTTTCGGATTTACGATCAACACGCTGACGCTCTTTGCATTCGTACTTGCGATCGGTATTGTGGTGGATGACGCGATTGTGGTGGTGGAAGCGGTACAGCATTATATCGATGAAAAGAAAATGTCGCCCCGCGCCGCTACCGAGCAGGCTATGAAAGACATTTCGGGCCCGGTAATCGCCATTGCATTGATACTCGCGGCGGTGTTCGTGCCGGTAGGTTTTGTACCGGGTATCGTTGGCCGACTCTACCAACAATTTGCGATCACGATCGCGGTTTCTGTATTGCTTTCGGCATTTGTGGCGCTTTCGCTCACACCGGCGCTTTGCTCCATCATGCTGCGCCCTTCCAAAGGTGCGGACGAGAAAAAGAACCTGCTCGAAAAGTTCTTCGATAGTTTCAACCGCTGGTTCGATAAAGTTTCGCGCTCGTACACCAGAGGCGTTTCCAAATGGATCAAGGCCACGCCATTAGTGCTTGTGATGATGGTCTGCTTGTTTGTAGGATTGTTCTTTCTGTTTAAAAACAAACCTTCGGGCTTTATTCCGGTGGAAGATGAAGGCCGTCTTTTCGTAACCTACGAAATGCAGGAAGCGACTTCAACCACACGCAACGTGGCGATGATTAAAGACATTATGGGCCGCGTATCGTCGATTCCGGAGGTGAAAGTAGTGGGTGGTCTGGCCGGATTGAACGTGATCAGCTTCTCCAACAAGTCCAACGTGGGAACGATGTTCGTGAGCTTGCACCCGTGGGCCGACCGGAAAGGTGCCGAGCACCACGTACAGGCGGTGATCAAGGAAATCCAGAAACGTACGGCGGATATTAAGGAAGCCCGCGTACTCGCGATCGCCCCTCCTGCGATCCCGGGCCTCGGTGCGACGTCCGGTTTTACATTCCAGTTACAGCAGTCGACCAGTACGGATAATATTCAGCAGTTTGAAGGCGTCGCCCGTGAATTCCTGGGAAGGGTTAATAAACGCCCTGAGATTGCGATCGCCTATACCTTCTTCAATGCACGGACCCCGAGCTATCAGATCGACGTGGACCGTGATAAAACCAAGAAACTGGGCGTACAGGTCAATGATGTGTTCAACTCGCTGTCGACATTGCTCGGTAGTACTTACGTCAACGATTTCAACCTTTACGGCCGTAACTTCCGTGTAATGGTGCAGGCCGACAGCAGTTTCCGCTCGTCGCTCGACAAGATCCAGAAATTCTACGTTCGTAACAGGGCAGGTAATATGATACCGCTCAGTGCATTGGTTACTTCGAAAGTCGTAGAAAACCCTGCATTGATTTCCCACTACAACATTTACCGTTCGGTGGAGATCAACGGTACGCCGAAACCCGGTTTCAGTAGCGGTCAGGCGATCACGGCATTGCGCGAAGAGGCTGCCAAACTGCCTGCGGGTTATGCCTACGAGTTTTCAGGTATGAGTAGTGAAGAGATTAAAGCGGGTGACAGTACCACGACCATCTTTGCGATTTCCATCGTATTCGTATTCCTGTTCCTGGCGGCGCTTTACGAAAGCTGGTCGATCCCGTTCTCCGTACTTTTCGCCGTACCGATCGGTGCGTTCGGCTCGATCCTGACGCTGACTTTCCTGCCGAATTTGTCCAACAACATTTACGCGCAGATCGGTTTGATTACCCTGATCGGTCTCGCCGCCAAGAATGCCATCCTGATCGTCGAATTCGCCAAAGAGCGGGTCGACAATGGTATGGAGCTCGTAAAAGCGACGCTCGAAGCGGTTCAGTTGCGTTTGCGGCCTATCATTATGACGTCGCTGGCATTTATCCTTGGGGTACTACCGCTCGCATTTGCAAGCGGCGCCGCGGCCGAATCACGGAAAACCATCGGCTGGACGGTATTTGGCGGTATGCTCGCCGCTACCTCGCTGGCGATTTTCGTGGTGCCGGTATTGTTCGTGGCCATCGAGAAGCTGGCGACAGGCAAAAAAGGCCAGCAACCGACAAGGCCTGGCAATGTAGCCGACGCTCCTGCGCATTAACAGGATATTGTTTTTATTTCAAAAAGCGGGTCATGGGTGCTACTATGGCCCGCTTTTTATATTTTGGGGAGAACTTATTATGATTGTATATGTACGTCAAAGAGGTCTTCTCGATCTGGCGCCTGCTCAAAGGCATTTGGGTGGGCGTGGTTGCGGTAACTGCTTACGCAACGCTGGTATTTTATCTTTTCAGTTATCAGAACTGGCACTTTCTCTCTTTTCCTATTTCCATCACCACCATTCTCGGTACCGCGCTCTCGTTACTGCTCGGTTTCAGGACCAACTCGGCGTACGACCGCTGGTGGGAAGCCCGTAAATCGTGGGGAGAGATCGTCAACGACAGCCGCACGCTGGTGCGACAAGCGAAGGCATTTATCGAGGGCCCCGATGCTGAAAAAGACGAGCTCGTTTCCAACATCGCCCATTTGCAGATCGCCTGGTGTTATGCCCTGGCCAACTCGCTCCGTCGCACGCAGGTACTCGTGTACGCGGATCTGCACCTGACCACCGACGAGCGCGAATACGTAGGCGCCCAGGACAATATCCCCAATGCCATCCTGAACCTGATCCAGTTCAAAATGGCCGCATTGCACGATTCCGGGCAAATCAAGACATTGCTATACCAGAATATCGACAACACATTACAAAGGTTGTGCGATGCGATGGGCAAATGCGAGCGGATCAAGAATACCGTTTTCCCCACGCAATATGCCTTTTTCGTGCACCTGGTGATATTCATTTTCACGCTGGTACTTCCCATGGGCCTGGTCGAGAGCATCGGCCGCATTGCCATCCCCATCACATTCACGATTTCGTTCCTGTTCTTTTATGTAGAATGGATTGCCTACATCATGCAAAACCCGTTCGAAAACGGGCCAAATGACATTCCGATGACTTCCATGTCGCGCAGTATAGAGATCAATTTGCTCGAACTGATCGGTGCGGAGAAGATCCCGGAGAAAATATTGCCGAAGAACGGGGTAGTTATGTAAAATAATAAGGGGTAAGCGTTGCGGCCTACCCCTTATTTTATGAATGCTCCTGCTATTATTTGGGCTTAACCCTCGTATAATATAATTCAAGTTCAACACCCTTGTCGGAATTCTTCTGATCGCCTACCACCAGCCTGTCGACGCTCATGGAGAATTCGGTGTATTGGTCGCGGTAAGCGCCAGTGGCCGAACCGTAAGGACTGCTCCGAATGATGATCCCGCCGACATCGTTCGTTTCCGAAACCATCAGCTCCGTAGCGAAAGAGCTGATATCGAAGCGGTAATATTGTTCGTTTTTGACCAGATCGGTAAAGAAGGCAGCAGATGCACCTCCCTGACCGCCCAAGATCGACACGGGCAATGGAGCACCGTTTCCGTCCGTATACAATTGATTATTCTTGTCGACCCGATAAAGGTACAATACCGGCGGAACCCGGAGAGGATTGGTAACCGAGGCTCTCAATGGCTTTATTTTCAGGAAGGCCTTATTGATGGCCGTGTATTTTGTGTATTTGAAATTATTCAGGTAAGGCAGGTCCACGCGGATCATAATCCCCGTACCTGCCTGCATAAATGCCTGGTTCGCTGTTTGCGTAGACGACAGTGAAATTCGCTTGTTTTCCGGCAACTTCGCAAGCTGTGTTCCGGTAGGATCAGCAACGGTTTGATTATATGACGCTTTTATTTTGAATATCGTAGAATCCTTTTTGTACTCGCTTACCGAAGGAATGTGATAGTGAAGTTGTACGGATGTTGTGTCCTCAAAATTCCCTCCCCATTTGAAGCCGACAATCGGTCCATTGTCAGTCGCCGCAGGCACAACTACCAATCCTTTAACGAGGTCGAGCCAGTCTTCTCCTGTTAGCTGGTTGTTTTGAGCCTTTTGAAAAACCTGTTTCCCAAGCACGTCGGAGAGCTTGATTTTCAAGAACGAAGTTGTTCTGGGTCTTGCAATAATTGTAGTTTTTCCGATCGGGGTGGGATCGTAGGGCGTGGAGTTATGGTTCCAATAAGCGCTTTTATCAAGAATGTTGCTCAGCAGCCTGTGAACGGTGAGATTCATCGGTTTGGTACTATCGCCGTAGCTGTACGCATTATCAAATTTCAGCGCCAGGATAAGCGAATCGTACAATGCTTCCTGCGCGATATTCGCGCCCTCATCCTTTGTAGCCTGAAAGAAGCTCATTGTTTTCACCCTGCCGAAGTAGGGATCTTTATAAGTTCCCAGCAACATCCGGCTAGCCGCTCCCGTCATTAGCGAGTCGGTCCCGATCGTGGATAGCTGAATGGTCACCGTATCGGCACTTAGCACCGCAAAATCGTCGAGATCGGGCTGATTAAGGGATTCGATCTGATCCCCCCACTCACACGCCGCGAGCGAAAACGCAAATCCAATTATGATCAGAAGCTTAGAGACTATGGACGACTTCCCGAAGGAATTAGACTGAAATTTCATTTAGAGCAAGTACAGTAAAAAGTGCAAAAATATCAGTTGCATTCTTAATTACAACATGATTCAACGATTTAGGAGAAATAAGAAAGTAAAATCCGGTTTGCAACAAAAAAAGGAATGCATACGTAAGAGTTAAAACAAAGGCTTTTCAAGTGTTACGCTGCAAGCACCCGATTAGTGGCAAACAAGGTTAGAAACGTAAAAGGAGTAGGACTATTTCAAACCTTTCGAAGTTGGAATGCATCCTCAAATCAGTCGACCGCCATAACGGCGCAACATTGTAACCTGATACGCGTTGAAAGTAACTGAGGGATTAAAGTTTTGGACAAAAAATTTCCGATTATTTTACTTAGCAGTATCAAGATGTTATGTTTGCAAAAAATTTAGGTTAGCAGTGTTCTTGTCATACCGTGTATACCATGGCGATCCGCTGAAACATTCAATAATTCTCAATACTCATTTGTAACAATTCGTCAAACAATAAATTCATGTTTAATACCTTAAAAAAGACTTCGTTAGCCCTTCTAGTCGCTTCAACAGCGTTGGTGCAGATAAGCTGTAAGAACGATGATGATGAAGAAAAACGCGGAAACTGGTTCAGAAGGGATCTGCCAAGCTTCGGAGGATCTATACGGACCAATGCAGTGAGTTTTGTGATTGGTAGCGTAGGCTACATTGGTACGGGTTATACCAACGAGACAGTTGCCAGGGTGAAAGATTTTTGGGCTTACAATGCCGAAAGACAGACCTGGACTCAAATAACCCCCTTCCCCGGAACCGGCCGGAACAACGCTACGGCATTCGTGGTGAAAGGCAAAGCTTATGTCGGCGGCGGTTTCGATGACGTACGGACTGTTGACAACGGCTACAAAAAAGATTATTACGAATACGATCCTGCTACCAACAAATGGGATTCTATCGCTGACTTTGGCGGTGGTCCCCGTCAGTTTGCAACTTCTTTCGTCGTGAATGACAGAGCATACGTAGGTCTCGGTTTCAATGCGAGCAACTACTACCAGGATTTCTACGAATACAATCCTACTACCGACAAATGGACCGAAATGGCTACATTTAAAGGTGGTAAAAGAACCGGCGCCATTTCATTCACTATCGGCGACAAGGCCTATGTAGGTTTCGGCGAAAGCAATGCCGGAACTTCCTTCAAGGACATTTACAGCTTCGACCCCGCTGGTAACGGCGGCTCAGGTAACTGGACCCGTATCGATTTCGCCGACGGTTTCGATCAGGATGCTTTCCCTGCACGTTCTTACGGTTCTTCATTCGTGATCGACGGAAAAGCTTACATTGTGGGTGGAAAAGGTAGTTCTGCTGTTTGGGAATACGATCCGGGCGCGAACAGCTGGACTGAGAGAGCTCCTTTCCCAACTCAAAGAGGATTTGCTGGTTCATTCACCATCGGTAAAATCGGTTACCTGGGTACAGGTAGCGCAGGTGGTTCAGGCGGAACAGACGACTTCTGGGGCTTCGATCCTAGTCTGCCTATCAACGACGACGACGATCTGTGATCCGCAAAAACAGCAGAATCCTGATCATAGGTATACTGGCCTTCGCAGCAGCGATTTACTTTCTGTTCTTCAAGAAACAGGGGGTAAATCAGGGCGGCGAAGGCCTTTCCCGTTTCAAGGTTGAAACAATCAGGGGCGAGCATGGCTGGGGCTACAACGTTCGTCAGGACACTACGCTGGTGATCGAGCAAAAGGTTATTCCCGGAATACCCGGTATCAATGGCTTTGCCACGGAACAGGACGCTGCGGAAACGGGTGCGCTCGTCAAGCAGAAGCTCGACCACGGCATTTTCCCACCTACCATATCGGCGCACGAGCTCGATAGTCTCGGTGTAAAATATCAGTAGAACAGGCTCTTCGGAGCCTGTTTTTATTTAAAGCTGTAAGTACCCATAATCGGATAATGGTCCGAAAACTTTATTTTGGAATAGGTAGTGAAGTCATGAACGGAAAGTTTGCTTTCATCGAAAAACTGATGGTCTATCCGGATAAAATAAGGTAAATGATTATAGGAAAAACCAAAGCCCTGCCCCTTCTCTTCAAAGCTGTTTTTGAGTGATTTACGCAGCTTTCCGTAAATGTAGCTATAAGGCACCTCGTTGAAATCCCCGCATACCAGCACCGGATAAGGCGATGCATTGATCCACTCCTGCAAAACGGTAAACTCTTCGGCCCGTTGGGTGAAGCCTTTTTTCATTTTGCTGAGCGTAATACGTCCCTCGGTTTCGATGCCGTCCATTTCCTTTTGCCGGACCAGCTTGCTCAGGCCCAATGTCATGGAATACAAATGCAAACCGATAATCCTAACCGTATCTCGCCCAATCTTGATGTCCGCCTGCACCAGTCCGTTCTGCGCCAGAAAAATTGTATCGCGGGACGCGACGATGGGGTATTTCGAAAGAATTGCCAGCCCCCAATATGATTTTCCGTATTTCCGGCCGTGGAAATAGGCAGTATGCCGATATCCCTTTTTTTTCAGATAATTTCCTGTATCGAAAATGGTTTCGTCTTCGTCGTAGTGCTCGGGCATGCAAAGCACGTCAGCGCCGCTATCCCCTATCCACGCTTTCATTTCTTTGATTTCCTTGCGTCGCGCCTCGCCCTGCCACCCCGCATACTTTTGGAATACGTGAACATTGTAGCTCATGACGGAGAATTTCCGCGCACCGTCGGCGGGAGCCTCCTCCCCCGAACTTTTGAATGCATAGGTCCGCGAAAGAAATAAACCGGCAGCGACAAACAGTACAAGTGGCAAAACGGCTTTTTTCCGCTCTATTACAAACCAAACCGGTATGGAAATCAGATGGATGAGCACTACGGCCGGAAACGACATCATCATAAACCCGGCCAGCCAGCCGTCGGTAGGCACCCACAGTACCAATATGTAAATCAGCAGGGTATAACAAGCAAAGCATTGATACAAAAACCACAGTAACTTCTTGATCCCCTTCATTGATTCAGAATAGCATTTTTTGCAAAAATAGGGGACGAAAATGGATTTGGAAGACATCCCCGAATGTTTGTAGAAATGACAAAATTATTTTATATTTGCATCCAATTCTATTTTGATCGATTGATTGAGGGGGTCTAAAATCCCCTTTTTTATTTGTATAGCTCATACATGACCGTAAAGGAACACTTAGAAGTTTTGCTGGCCCCGCTTCTGGAAGATGGAGATTGTTTTCTGATAGATATCGCCATCAAACCTTCCAAGGCAAGTCAGAAAGTTACCATCCTTGTCGACAGCGACGAGGGCATTACAATTCAGCAATGCACCTCCATCAGCCGCAGGCTCGCCAAGCAGCTTGAAGAGCTGGAAATTTTCACTGATGCATACACACTGGAAGTTTCTTCCCCTGGCCTTGACCAGCCGTTGGTGCTGCCGCGCCAGTACAGGAAGAATGTGGGCCGGAATCTCAAGATTACTTTGAAAACCGGAGAAGTGCTGCAAGGAAACCTGACGGATGCAAGTGATGAAAACATTACGATCCAGCTGCCCGCCCCCAAGAAAAAACCGAAAACACCGGTAGACGAGGCGTCGCTGGTGCGGACGATCGGCCTGGATGAAATCTCCAAAGCATTGATCGAAATCTCGTTTAAATAGACTCACAACGCCGGAATCGCATTTTTCGGTTGTGATCAATTATATAATATGTATAACTTAGTATCAGCAAATATTCTTTAACTAAGCAATGGATAGCGGAATATTAATTGAATCATTCGCGGAGTTCGCAAGCTCCAAAAACATCGATCGTCCGACGATGATCAGTGTTTTGGAAGAGGTATTTCGTACTATGATTCGCAAGAAATATGGCACCGACGATAATTTTGATGTAATCATCAACCCGGAAAGCGGTGACCTCGAAATGTGGCGTACCCGTGAGATCGTGGACGATAACTCCGAGGATATCTGGGAATATAATAAAATACCTCTTGCGGAAGCGCGCAAGATCCAGAGTGACTTTGAAGTAGGTGAAGAAGTTGCCGAAGAGGTAAAATTGGTTGAATTCGGTCGCCGCCTCGTGCAAACCGCCCGCCAGACCCTGATCCAGAAGATCAAGGACATGGAAAAAGAGATCATGTATGAAAAATACAAAGATCAGGTAGGCGAAATGATCACCGGCGAAGTGTACCAGACTTTGAGACACGAGGTGATCATCGTGGATTCGGAGGGCAATGAACTTTCGCTCCCGCGTACCGAGCAGATTTCAAAAGATCGTTTCCGCAAAGGAGAATCCGTGAAATCGGTGATCCATAAAGTGGAAATGAACAACGGTTCGCCGAAGATTACGCTTTCGAGAACATCGCCGGTATTCCTGGAAAGATTGTTCGAAGTGGAGATCCCGGAAATCTATGATGGAATCATTTCAGTGCGAAAAGTTGTTCGTGAACCAGGGGAACGTGCCAAAGTGGCCGTCGAATCATACGACGACAGGATCGACCCGGTGGGTGCGTGCGTAGGTATGAAAGGCTCACGTATCCATTCCATTGTCCGTGAATTGGGTAACGAAAACATCGACGTTATCAACTACACCGACAACCTTGAACTACTCATCAGCCGCGCATTGAGCCCCGCGAAAGTAAGCTCCATGCAGATCGACCGCGACGCCAAGCGCGTATCGGTTTTCCTCAAACCAGACCAGGTATCACTGGCAATCGGTAAAGGCGGACAGAATATCAAGCTGGCCGGCAAACTGGTGGGAATGGAAATCGATGTATTCCGCGATATCGAAGAACAAAATGACGAAGACGTTGATTTGACCGAATTCTCGGATGAGATCGACGAATGGATCATCGACGAATTGCACAAAATCGGTTTGGATACAGCGAAAAGCGTACTCGCTCTGAGTAAAGAAGAGCTGGTAAGAAGGACCGACCTTGAAGAAGCGACTGTCGAGGAAGTACTCGATATCCTGCGGAAAGAATTTGAATAATATTAACCCGTGGAGCTGTGCAAAACGGCTCCGCAATCAATGCAAAACCTTATTCTACTAAATTGCTAATATGGCAGAAGATAAAATGATGCGCCTTAGCCAAGTGGCACGGATCCTGAACGTGGGTATTACTACGATCGTGGATCATCTGTCTGCCAAGGGGTATAAGGTGGAAACTAATCCGAATACCAAAATTAATGCCGATCAAATTGAGTTTCTTGCGAAGGACTTCAAATCAAATGAGCTAAGAACTTCTCTGACACAGAAACCGGCTGCTCCCCCTGTGGAAGCACCGATTGAAGTGAAGGAAGACAAAGTGAAAAGCGATGTTGAGGGAATTCTTTATTTCCGAAATACACCGAAAGCCGAGGAAAAGCCAGTTGCGGAAGAGAAACCTGCTGCAACCGAGCCACAACCTGCTTTTGAAAATAAACTCCCTGGTATCAAGGTAGTGGGCAAGATTGACCTGGATGCGAAACGACCGGTCGTACAACAGTCTGCAACTGAGGAACAACCGAAACCGGAAGCACCGAAAGAAGTAGTGGCTGAAACGCCGAAGCCAGCGCCGGTAGAGCAACCAGAAGTGAAACCGGTAGCGACCCAACCTGAGCCTGTGAAGGAAACTCCGGCGGAAGCTCCTGTGAAAGAAACTCCTCCTGCACCGGCGGCACCCGCTGCCGTTCCGGTGGCCGAAGCACCGGCGAAGGAAGAGCCACGCCAGGCAGCACCGGCTGAGCCGAAAGAAACTGCGCCTGTTGCTGAAAAACCTGCGGAAAGCGTAACTGCACCAGCAGCGCCTGCCGCAAGCACCCCTTCGGCAGCTCCTGCCGCACCGGAATCCACCAATACGACCGAAGATCAGCCAGCAGGCGGATCGGAGCTGATCGAGGCGCGTGGTGAACAACTCAGAGGATTGAGGGTCGTTGGAAAAATCGAACTCCCTACCAATAAAAAGAAAGATCCGGTTGCTTCGAGCGACAATGCCGCTGACAAGAAACGCCGTAGAAAAAGAAAGAGAATCCGCGACGGAGCAGCGGCACCTGGTGAAAACCGGCCTGCCGACGCAAATGCAACGCCGGGCGCCACTACAAATACAAACACCAATACCAATACCGGTGGCACCGACGCAAACCGCAACCGCCCGAATACACCCGGCAGCAACACGCAGGGTGGTAACACGCAAGGTGGCGGACAACGTCCGGCACAAGGTGGACAAGGCAACCGCGGCGGAAACAACAGCAGCAACAACAACCGCAGAGGCGGCCGCCGCGAGGAGGTTTCCGATAAGGAGGTTGCTGATAATATCAAAGCGACAATGGCGCGTATGGGCGGTGGTAACACTAAAGGCTCAGCGAGAGGAGGAAAAGGCCGTCGCCGTGACCGCGGAGACCAGAACGATCCGAATGGCTTCGGAGATGAGGAAACAAAGGTATTGCGCGTAACCGAGTTCGTTTCTGCGAACGACCTGGCGTCCCTGATGGACGTGACGGTGCAGGAGGTAATCTCGGTGTGCATGAGCATGGGTATGTTCGTTTCGATCAACCAGCGCCTCGATGCAGAAGCCATTACTTTCATCGCCGATGAATTCGGATTTGAAGTTGCCTTTATTTCGGCCGAAGAAGAAGTACAAAACGACGTTCAGGAAGAAGTCGACGACGAAGCAAGCCTGAAAGAAAGAGCGCCGATCGTAACCATCATGGGTCACGTTGACCACGGTAAAACATCACTTCTTGACTATATCCGCCAGGAAAACGTAGCAAGCGGCGAGGCCGGAGGTATCACCCAGCACATCGGTGCATATAGTGTGAAGACAAAAACCGGTAAGCCGGTAACATTCCTCGATACACCAGGTCACGAGGCATTTACCGCGATGCGTGCACGGGGTGCGAAAATCACCGACGTTGTTATCATCGTAATTGCAGCGGACGACAGCGTCATGCCGCAAACCCGCGAGGCGATCAACCACGCACAAGTAGCCGGTGTACCTATCGTATTTGCATTCAGTAAAGTGGATAAGCCGGGCGCAAACACGGAGAAAATCCGTGAAGAGCTGGCAAATATGAACCTCCTGGTGGAAGAATGGGGTGGTAAATACCAAACCCAGGAAATCTCTTCCAAGTCGGGACTGGGTATTGACGAACTCCTTGAAAAGGTGTTGCTCGAAGCCGAATTGCTCGAACTCAAAGCCAATCCGGATCGCCGTGCGATAGGAACCGTGGTAGAAGCGTCACTCGACAAAGGCCGCGGCTACGTTACGACCATCCTCGTGCAGACCGGTACATTGAAAGTTGGGGACGTGGTATTGGCCGGTGCGCACTTCGGTAAAGTGAAGGCAATGACCGATTACCTTGGAAAAAGGCTCAAAACAGCGGGCCCATCCATGCCGGTTCAGTTGCTGGGTCTCAACGGCGCGCCACAGGCAGGTGACCGCTTCAACGTTTTCGAAAACGAGCGTGACGCGCGTGACATTGCTACCAAACGCGAACAGATCCAGCGCGAGCAATCGATCCGTACCCGCAAGCACATTACGCTTGAAGAGATCGGCCGCCGTAAGGCGATCGGTACCTTCCGCGAGTTGAACCTCATTGTAAAAGGAGACGTGGACGGCTCGGTAGAAGCACTTTCCGATTCATTGCTGCAACTTTCGACTTCCGAAGTTCAGGTAAATATCATTCACAAGGCAGTAGGTCAGATTTCCGAATCCGATGTCAACCTTGCGATTGCTTCCGATGCGATCATCGTCGGATTCCAGGTTCGTCCTTCTTCGAATGCGAAGAAAATGGCCGAGCAGGATCAGATCGAGATTCGCCACTACTCGGTCATTTACCAGGCAATCGAGGAGATCAAGGATGCGATGACCGGTATGTTGGCTCCGACCATCGAAGAGATCATTACCGGAAATATCGAAATCCGCGAGGTGTTCAAGATCAGCCGCATTGGTACCATTGCAGGTTGCTATGTTACCGATGGCTATGTGAAACGCAACAACAAAATCCGCGTGATCCGCGACGGTATCGTACTTTACACCGGTGAGATCGACTCGCTGAAACGTTACAAAGACGACGTTCAGGAGGTAAGAAACGGTTACGAATGTGGTTTGAGTGTCAAAAACTACAACGACATCGAAATCGGCGATATCATCGAAAGTTTCGAGCTACGCGAAGTAAAACGGACGCTTTAATAAGCTACCGATATAATGGAAGCCTGCCCCACGAGATGGAGCAGGCTTTTTTATGCCCTTTTAAACGTTGCTAGTTCTGATCCATTCCCAGTTTACCTTTGACCTCGATCAGAAGCTGGCAGCAAGCCGCATATAATTCTGGATTTCCCATATCGATCTTCCATAAATAACCGTCAACCTCGCTCGCGTACACGCGGGCGAAGCCGGGATCATGCTCGGCGAGCGAAAGCATATTATCGATAATATCAGCGTATTTGACCGTCTGCGCGATCGGACGGGATGCGACGATACGCGCGCCTTCGAGCTCCTTGCGCTGCGCGCGATTCAATGAGGGGTATTTGTCATGGGTATACTTGTCCGTAAGATCGTCCACACCGGCAAGGATCACTTCGTCTTCCTCGATATTATACCCAATGCTCATCAGTTTATCCGATAAGTCAGCCAACGAACATTCGGTGTCTTCGATCAGGTCGTGGCAAAGCGCTATTTCCGTTTCATAACCATTCTGCACAAACTGTTCAACCCGATCGGCAACACTCAGCAAATGCGTATAGTAAGGCGCACCGGTATATTTACGTTTCTGCTCCCCATGCATTTCCTTCACATAATCAAACAGCGCCCATTGGCGCTCCGTCAATTCCAACATAATTTTAATGCAAACCAGAATTTCAAATGAGTACTTAGCTTTATCTTTTTAAAATAATAATAAAACTCTGGTTATTGAAATTTTCAGACAAAAGAAGGCGGGCAATTTTAAATGCAAGGGCAGAAATAGGAGATGATTTAAGAAACTGAATAAAAAAAGGCTTGCATATCAGCGATATACAAGCCTTCATATCAATAGTAGGACGTAGCGGGTTCGAACCGCTGACCTCCGCCCTGTCAAGGCGGCGCTCTGAACCAGCTGAGCTAACATCCTTCGTAACCTTCCCGTGAATCAGGTTGGGGCTGCGATATTAATTTAATTTTTGTTACGATCCAATTCGAAGTGGTACACTTTCCGCGACGGAATGCGGTATAGCAGCATCAGGCCGATCACGAAAATAATGAGCAATGCAAGAATGCTGTTGCGCATGCTGCCCGTAATGTGCTCGACCGTACCATATATAAATGTACCGATCACAATGGCGAGCTTTTCCGTCACATCGTAGAAGCTGAAATAAGAAGCTGTATCCGTGACATTTTCAGGGATCAGTTTAGAGTAGGTCGATCTAGAAAGTGATTGAATGCCGCCCATCACCATCCCTACCGTACATGCAATCACGTAAAATTCCATCGCTTCGGTAGTGTAATAGGCCCCGGTGCAGATACCGATCCAAATAGCGACACCGATCATCAATGCATAAATATTCCCGATTTTACCCGATAACCACGCAAATGTGTAGGAGCCGGCAATCCCCACGAGTTGTATTAAAAGTACGGTGATGATCAGGCTTTGCGAAGGCAATTTCAACTCGGTAGCACCAAAGATCGTCGCTACATACATGACCGTGCGCAGGCCCATGGTGTAAATGAAAAACGCGCTCAGAAACTTGGCAAGATAAGGCTGCTCGCGCAGGCGTCCGTATACTTTTCTCAGTTCTTTAAACCCGTGAAATATCCAGTTTCCGCTCTTTTCCTTATCCGCATTGCCGGAAGGCAGGTAGCAAAAAGGGATTTGGGCAAACAATATCCACCAAAGTCCGACAGTGAAAAAAGATATGCGCGCGGGAAGCGATTTCTGGGTAATGCCATAAAACTGTGGCGCGAGGATCATGCTTAAATTGAATAGCAGCAGCAATACACTGCCCAGGTAACCCAACGAGAAGCCCCGCGCACTGTACTTGTCGAAGCGGTCCTCGGTGGCGATCTCAGGCAAATAGGAGTCGTAAAAGACGATGCTACCACTCCATCCGATCAGGCTCAGCCCAAAAAGAAACACGCCCGAAATCATCGTTTCCTTGGTAAAAAAATACAATAGCATGCAGCTGATGGCCCCCGTGTAGCAGAAGAATTGCATAAACCGCTTTTTCTTGCCTGTAAAATCGGCGATGGCGGTACAAATAGGGACCAGCAATGCGGTGATCAGGAAGGAAACCGAAACTGTGTAGGAAAAAAGTACCGAGCTCTTGATCTGCGTCCCGAAAAAATTAACATCGGGCGTACCCGAAGCGCTTAATGCGGTGGCGCTGAAATAGACGGGAAAAATGCTGGAAACGATCACCAATGCGTGTACCGAATTGGCCCAGTCGTACATGCACCACGCGTTGATAATGGAGGGAATGTTCTTTTTCATTCAAAAAAATTTGTACAAAATAAGAAAAGCGGCAGATTATCTCCGCCGCTTTTCACTATAAATTGTATATCGCACCACCAGTTACTTGATCACAGGCTGGAAAACCATGATGGCTTCCTGCTCTACGCCATTCACGGGCATCGACTTTTTAAGTTTCATCGTTGAATTAGTCAATTCTTCAAGACCGAATTCCCCAGAGAAGCCTATTATTTTGATATCCAACGTCTTTTCTTCGTTGATAAGGCTCCATGTACCGCCATTAACCACCTGGCTGGTCCCCTGATCGAATGCCCTAACTGTCGCATTTTGCTGAAACTGGATATCCATTTTCTTGATACCCATCGTCTCTGCGTCCAATTGGTTGTCCGAAATGCTTTTTCCCGACAAATCGGTCACAGCCGACATCCGCCACGGATAATTAACCAGTATTTTATTCTTCGCGGTCGGCTCAGGCGTTTCGTTCTTATCTTTGTCCTTGCAGCTAATCACCAAAAGCGAGAAAAACAGGACTGGAACAAAAAGGAGTAGTCGTTTCATGTTGATTGTATTTTACGTTTCAAGGCAATTTCTATTCTGCTGAACTGTTTGACGCCGCTGTTTTTGCGGCCGTCGCGGACCGCGCGTCTCGAAAAAATGAAATTGGCGACATTGCAAAAGTAACGAATTTGTCTGGTCTAATCTTATGACATACTATACAAACATCTATTCAAAGGCGTTTTTCAGCACATTTCTGAGTCTACTGCTCACGGCGCTAAGCGCTCACGGCCAGAATTGTCAGCCCGGTTATGTGCTAAACCCGGTCAAAACCAACAATAACATCGAATGGAGCAAATTCCCGGAGTTTTCGCTTCCATTCAAAATGATTTACAGCGGCCCGCGCTTCGGCGACACGCAATCCCAGCCATTAAAACACGGTTTCAATCACCTTGCCGCATTCAGCGGACCTGAACCGGGCTCACTGCAACCGAACCAGCTGGCAGCACTTTGGTATGGCGTGGCTACGTCCAGCGGCAACCAGCCCTGGGCCGACAATGCCCTTCGGAGTCCGTGGGGTAACGATACCGCCGCTTACCGGAGCTATTGGGACAATTATGCCAATTCGGTCACGAGTGTCGATGTGATATGTCTCGACATCGAGCGTATGCAGCGCGAAGACCGTGACATTCTTGCATTGAAAACCAATACCCAGATCCCCCAGAATTACCGCAACCTTTCGGATGCCGACTTTCTGGCAACCTACAAACGTGATATGCGCTGGTGGTACACTGAGGCCGCCAACCGCCTGCGCGCGAAGGGCGTAAAAGCGTCACTCACGAGTTACAGCGACGTTCCTATCCGTAATACCTGGCTGAATATCACGGCCAACAGCTGGCAGGACTGGACAACCAACCTCGCACGTACGCATTACCTCATGCAAGACAATGCTGGCAAGATCGGCGGCAACTTTTACAACGCGATGGATTTTCTGTCGCCGTCGCCATACTACTATTATGGTTTCGACCATCCCATTGGCAAGGATTACCTCTCCTACCTGCTATTCAGCATTGAAGCGAATGTGGCGTGGAGCAACAAGCCGATCATCCCGTTCGTATGGCTGCGCGTGCACGACAGCTACGACCCGAACATTCCGCTGATCACCAATTTCATGGCCGAAGCCACGGCGATTTTCCCCTTCTTTTCCGGTGCAAAAGGCCTCTGGCTTTGGGAAAACCCATTCTTATCGGCTGAGCGGCAGGAGAACTATGCACCTTATGAGCATTTCATTTACGGGCTGTACCGGCTATCTCAGTTCAAGGATATGCTGGAAGGCGACTACCAACTGGTGATCCCGATGTCGGCGCGGGATAATATGGAGCAGCAAAACCCGGTTTGGCGGGGCATTGTAAAAGGCCAGAATATCCTGATCGCCGCCCAGAACCCCTATGCCGATGATAATGCAACCACTTCCATCACGGTTTCCTACCAGAACTGGGCGCGTAACATTACCATGAAAGGGAAGGAAGTTTTTCTCTGCAAATTCGATTTAAACGATTCGGTCAATGGCGTTGAACCGTCCGTCGATATGGTCAATGTCTACCCCAATCCGGCAGCGCAGGAGCTCAACGTGTCGCTGGCGGGCATTAATGGGGTCGCGGAGGTTGAATTTGCATTAACCAATACCAAAGGGCAGATTTTCCTGCAACAAAAACTGAAAGCATTCGCCGGCGAAACGAAAAGGACGATCGCACTTCCAAAGCTCTCTTCTGGCATATATTTTGCCCGCTTTACTACGAATAACCGAACTGTCATTAAAAAGGTAGTGATCCTGCAATAGCCGCTGCCTGCATTGCTATGAACCGACTCAGTCAACAAACCAGCCCGTATTTGCTTCAACACGCCCACAATCCGGTGGATTGGTATCCCTGGGGCGAGGAAGCATTATCCAAAGCCAAAAGCGAAAACAAACCCATTTTGGTCAGTATCGGTTATTCGGCCTGCCACTGGTGCCACGTGATGGAGCGTGAATGCTTCGAAAAAGAGCCTATCGCCGAGGTCATGAACGAGTATTTCGTGTGTATCAAAGTCGACCGGGAAGAACGGCCGGATGTAGACGCGGTGTACATGGACGCCGTGCAGGCGATGGGCGTACGCGGAGGCTGGCCGCTGAATGTGTTCCTGCTGCCCGACACCAAGCCATTTTACGGGGTTACCTACCTCCCGCCGCAGAACTGGGTGCAGCTTTTGAAAAGCATTAACCAGGCATTCACCAACCATTACGATGAGCTGGCAAGCTCCGCCGAAGGTTTTGTGGAAAATATGGTGGCTTCCGAAAGCCAGAAATACGGGCTAGTGCAGGCCACTGTCAAGTTCAACACAAAAGACGCGGACCAGATGTTCGAGCAGATACAACGGCATTTCGACACGCAGAAGGGTGGAATGGACCGGGCGCCGAAATTCATGATGCCTTCGATCTATAAATTTCTGCTGCGCTATTTCGATATCAGCCAGAATCCCGAAGCATTGGCACAGGTCGAGCTTTCATTGAACCGCATTGCTTTGGGCGGCATTTACGATCATGTCGGTGGTGGTTGGGCGCGGTATTCGGTGGACGAGGACTGGTTTATCCCGCATTTCGAGAAAATGCTTTACGATAACGGGCAGTTGCTGAGCATTTACGCCGAGGCCTATTCCTTAACCCAAAGCCCGCTTTACGCAAACCGCATCGAGCAAACGGTTCAGTGGCTCACAAACGAAATGCGTAGCCCGGATGGTGGCTTTTTCTCCGCGTTGGATGCCGATAGCGAGGGAATCGAAGGCAAATTTTACATCTGGACCGAAGACGAGCTCAAAGACACGCTGGGGGACGATTTCAACTGGTTTTCAAAACTCTACAAAATATCGAAGCGAGGAAACTGGGAGCACGGTTACAATCACCTGCATTTGACCGAGCCGATTGAATATGCGGCAAAAACGGCCGGCATACAGCTCGATGATTTTCCCGCAATGTATGAAAATGCCTTATCCAAACTGGCTGAAAAGCGTAGTTCGAAAATCAGGCCGGGGCTCGACGACAAGATATTGGCCTCCTGGAACGGACTTTTAATCAAAGGCTTAACGGATAGCTATCGTGCACTGGGTCATGAAGAAATCCGGAAACTCGCCGTTGCAACCGGGCATTTCATTGCTGAAAGAATGACGACCGGCAGCCAATTGAAACACAGTTACAAAAATGGCATCGCCACGGTAACCGGCTTTCTGGAAGATTACGCCGCGGTTATCGAAGGTTACCTCGGACTTTACCAGATCACATTTGAAGAAAGCTGGCTGCAAAAAGCGCAAGAACTGGCCGATTATACGATCAGCAACTTTTTCGACCAGTCGGAAGGTTTCTTCCATTTTACGGATGCTTACGGAGAAGTGCTCATTGCACGCAAAAAAGAGCTTTTTGACAATGTAATTCCTGCTTCCAATTCGATGATGGCCCATAATCTTTACACATTGGGCAAAATGCTGGACCGCGACGATTACCTTGAAATTGCGGACAATATGCTCTCCAAAATGACCAAGTTGCTCCTCGCCGATGTACAATGGGTTACTAACTGGGCCGCATTGTATTGCCAGCGTGCGGTTCCTACTGCGGAAATTGCCATCATAGGTGGGGATGCGGACGCGATGCGCAAGGATTTCGACCGCTTTTTTATCCCTAACAAAATCGTGATGGGGACAAGCACTTCCTCCACCCTGCCGCTCTTGCAGAACCGGACCGAAATCAATGCCAAA
Source organism: Dyadobacter sp. SG02 (assembly GCF_900109045.1). Classification (GTDB taxonomy): domain Bacteria; phylum Bacteroidota; class Bacteroidia; order Cytophagales; family Spirosomataceae; genus Dyadobacter. The sequence continues at coordinate 57,415 of NZ_FNYL01000017.1, read as the reverse complement.
ACGGCGATTTATGTGTGTTACGACAAAACCTGCCAGTTACCGGTTACCAAGGTGGAAGAAGCGCTCGATCAGCTGGCCGGCGTTTAGAGCAGCGGGAAATAGCGGTCGCGGACGACATTCATGTGGTGTACCGGATGACCGAGGATCACAAAACCCAGCGCTAATGGAGTTATTTCAGTCTGATTGGCATTACCCACACGTGTCAGCATGGTTTTGTCCATATTTTTAAACAGGGTAATGGTGCTCCGCCGAAGCTCACGAAACTCGTCCATGAGGTCGTCGATCGTGCGGTGGCTAGCGACCGTATTTGCCGCCAGAATAGCCTCGTCGTAACCCGGAAGCTGGGTTTTATCGTTCCTCGAAAACCGCAGCGCCCGGTAGGCCATAATCCGCTCGTTGTCGATCACGTGCTGCAAAATATCCTTGACAGTCCATTTGCCTTCCGCATATGCGCGGTCACCCAATGCGACCAGCTTTTCGGTCTCGGCAAATACATGATCAGGCGTGTACTTTGTGAAACCGTCGAAAAGGTCGATGTCATCGATAAGGTTAATGTATCTGTCAAAAAATGGGGGCATTGGTACGATTTCTGATCTTTTCATGGTGTTATGGATAATTTTAATGTATTCTGCGGTAAGGATAATCGATTCTGCGCATCTTCGATTGCATTTCACCCTCGATATGCGCGTAAAGCGAATCGTTTGACCTGAAATCATAGACAATCCGCTTCGGAAAATCATGTTGCAGGTTCTCGAACACAAAGCGGTTGCCTTCGATGGTTTTCAATTTAAACAAAACTTCTTTGTCATCGTTCTGTCCGGCGGCCACGGGCGCATACACGATCTCATTTCCCTGAATGTACAGGCGGACCTTTTCAAGTGGCGTAGTATCGCCAGCCGTAGCACCGGCATTGGCCAGCGTGTAGCTCATACCGGCAAACTCCTTTTCACTCTTACGCGTCCAGGTTTCATAGATGTCGCCCCTTGAACGTTTATTTAGCCAGGTTCCGACAATAGGTTTCAGTTTCTCGAAATCCTTCTGGCTGAATGTGCTTTCCTGCGCAAATGCGCATAGTATCACCAATAGGAAAGGCATTGTGCCCTTAAAAAGCTCAGACAAAGACGAATAGGTTCGCATGGCTTTCAGATGAAATGGTTAAAACATCAAGATAATAAATTTTGATGGGTGTTGATCTGAGGACCGCGATTCATATATCTGAAATCCAAATAAATAACCTATTCATCCTATAACAAATAACCACTGGTTACTACATTTTGCAGTAAATGAGGTTATTAATGACCCAAAAGGGATTTGCTTATGTGTACCTAAAATGATTACATTTGGTTATAAATCCTCTTTAAGAATTGAGAAGACTGGCGTCGATAGGGTTACTGGCATTGCTGCTCTACAATATGTTTGGGCTAAGTCTTGCTGTTATCTTCTTTGAAAAAGACTATCAGGTCGCAACTTTCGGCGAGCCGGGCCAGGTGTCGGTCATGAAAATGTACCTTCCGTCGCTCCCTTATTCCGGCAATCTCGAAATCACCGAAAACATCGAAGGGCTGGTTCGTCAGGACGGACAGTTTTACAACCCGACCCACATTCTCCACGAGAACGATACACTCTATGTGACGCTGCAATCCAATGAAGCGGCACGTGATCATTTTTTTGAGCTCGCCAATGCCATTCAGGTACTGAACGATCCGCAAACCGACGCTCCCGAGAGTCCGTATGGAAAAGCAATAGAGCTGCTGGGCAACCTTCTGAAAATTTACATCCCTAATACACAGCAATTTCCGGCCCGTTCCGAATCCGTTGCGCAGCAAATCCGGTCGTGGGCCAACAGTCAATATGTGGCAGTGCATTACCTGTCATACCAAACCTCACTGGCATCTCCGCCACCCGAACACTGTTAAGCTTGTACTCCGGCTCATAACACCTTGCGGCCAGCTTGCCTGAGCCATAAATGTTATGCAACATTTTTAGCACCGCATTGGATCGGTGCACCACCATATTAACATTCGATCTATGATAAGTTCTTTACACAAAAAAGGGCTGCGTCTGCTTGGCATATTGCTGACCGTCGTCGGCCCGCTCTCCTCCGCCTACGCCCAAATGCCTAACGATGCCATTTATATGGGCAAAAAAACGGCCTGTCTGGCGGTATCCTACACGCACAGTTCGTGGGACCAGTATTGGGAAAACTCGCTGAAACGCGAAAACTTCAATATCGGCACACATACGACACAGAGCGTCATGCCGATGCTCGCAGTGGGTATCACCAAAAATTTAAATGCCATTGTGGCTGTGCCCTACGTGTGGACACAGGCGAGTGCCGGTAACCTCAGATGGCAGAAAGGCGTGCAAGACGCTTCACTTTGGTTGAAATACCGCTTTCTGAACAAATCCGGATTCTCGCTGCACGCCATCGGTGGCGCGTCGCTCCCTGCATCCAACTACATTCCCGACTTCCTGCCGATGTCTATCGGTATCCAATGCAAAACAGCGACAGCCCGGTTGCTGGCCAGCTATCGGCACAAAAGCGGCATTTACCTGACCGCTTCCGGCTCCTACATTTTCAGGAGTAAAATCACGATCGACCGTGATTCCTATCAGGCCGACGGCAAATTGTATAATTCCAACAAGGTATCCGTTCCAAATGCTTACGACGCTTCGGCAAGACTGGGTTACCTCAAAAAAGCCATCCAGGCGGAAGGTTTTATCGAATATGGCGCCTGTGACGGCGGTGATAACATCCGTCGCAACGACATGCCGTTCCCAACCAACAACATGAAAGCAACCCTGGTAGGGGTGTACGCCAAATTTCAGCCCAAAAACATTGGTGTAAATGCGCGCGCATCCTATGTGATCGACGGGCAGAATATGGGCCAAAGCACCGCTTTCACCGTAGGCGTGCTCTACCAGTTTCGCTACGCCAAAGAAGCTAAAAACTAATTTTCCAGACAGAAAACGATGAAAATCAACTATATCTCCTTACAGCACTCCATCACCCGCTTTGCTCTGCCGGCATTGGCAGTGATGATGGTATGGTCGTGCTCCAAGACCGTCGACGAACCAACGGCCGGTATCAACACTCCTTCCAGCCTGGATGAAAAAGCCGGTACCTGGAAGCCGTACGTGCTCGCTTCATCCAGCGAAATCGCCGTGGCTGAACCCAAAGAGGCAACCTCCGCGGAATACAAGTCGGAGCTCGAAAAGTTGAAACAGGCGACCGACGCCGTTACGCCGCAGCAACGTGAGCAAATCAACTACTGGGGTGCCGGGGCCGTGTACCGTTGGAATGAAATAGCCCGTGAACTATGCGCCCGTTACAACAGCCCGCCGGCATCCAATGCAGAAGGTAAATACCCCGTGCCCGACGCCGCTAACCCATTGAAAGACCCTAAATTCCCGTTCGCGAACCCGCCTTACGCGGCGCGCGCCCTCGCATACCTAAGCGTAGCGCAATACGACGCGCTGGTAGCCGCATGGAATTACAAGTTCAAATACAACCGGAAAGCCCCTTCGAAAAACGACACGGCGATCAAGACTTTGCTACCCGTCAGCGATCTCCCTTCCTATCCATCGGAAGACGCGGTGATAGCAGAGGTATCCGTCGTGATCCTGAAAGCCATGTTCCCCGGCGAGGTTCCTTTCCTCGATGCCAAGCTGGCCGAGCATAAACAAAGCAGGATATCGGCAGGAATGAACGTCGAAAGCGACATACTCGCTGGTTCGGATTTGGGCAAAGCGGTTGGTGCCAAAATCATGGCACGTGCCAGGACCGATAAAATGGGAGCGGCCAACAACCAGGCTCAAACTGCGTCGATGATTGCCAATGCGCGTAAAATTGGCGTTACCGAGCCCTGGGTAAGCCAGGAATTCCCTCCTCGCCCACCGATGCTTCCTACTTACGGCTTCGTGAAACCCTGGAATTTCGACTCCGCGACGGTAGTGGCACTTCGCCCCGAGGCACCGCCGGCCATCGGCAGCCCCGCTTATCAAAAGGACATAAACGAATTGCTTAACATCGCCAAAAACCAGACACGCGAGCAGGCACGTATTGCCAGCTTCTGGTCCGACGGCGTTGGCAGCTACACCCCTCCCGGCCACTGGCATAGAAAAGGCGCAGAACTGTGCCACGAAAACAAATACAGCGAGGTGCGTACGGCCCGCACGCTGGCGTTACTCGGCACCACTATGCAGGATGCCGGCATTTGCTGCTGGGACGTGAAATACTGGTTCTACTACCCACGTCCGAACCAAATGAGCAGCAAGATCAAAACGTCGGTCGGGCTGCCAAACTTCCCCTCCTACACGTCCGGTCACTCCACATTCTCCGGCGCTGCCGCCGAAGTACTGGCACACATTTTCCCGAGCAACAAGAAGGAAGTCGACGATATGGCATCCGAGGCATCCGTTTCACGCATTTACGGCATGATCCACTACCGCTTCGACTGCGAAGTAGGATTGGCATCCGGCCACAAGATCGGCGGCTACGCCGTTCAGCGGGCCAAGATGGATGGGGCGGAGTGATCGTTGTCTTCGACACTAAAAACGAGGAGCGGAGTCGAAATGGCTCCGCTCCTCATTTTTCCACACTACCACATTTGACCAGAAATCCTTATCTTTAAAAACAGAAAATCATACACGCACCATGATTATAGCCACTTATCATATGAAAACCGACGAAGTCAGCGGGAAACTGGTTGATGATATCAGACAGCGTTTTCCGAAGAATGAAAAACTGACAATCACCATCACTTCAAAGGTGCACCAAAAGGTAAGTAACAAGGTGCTTGAATTCCTTGAAATAGAAAAGAAATTTCCACTCAAACACGTTCCTCAAAGCCTCGATTTCAATGAACTAACTGATGAAATCAATCTTTGAGATTTGTGATATACTTCGACTCAGACGTCATTTTTCACTTTCTGGTTTTGCAAGATGAGCAAAAGCATCTGAAATTCAGGATCAAAAAGTTCGCTAAAATCTCTATCAAAATTTTAACCTAAACCCTCTGATCGCCCGTCAACCGCTTGCCTTGCAGCAGCATATCGATCATTTTGGCTATGCGGGCGACTTTGGTTTCGTCCTTTTTGGCAGAATAGACCCAGTCGCGGTATTCCTTCTGCGCACTTTCTGCGAGTTTCATGAAGTTTTCGTAAGCTTTGGGCTCGTCTTTGAGGCAATCGATGAGCTCTTCGGGGATCGCTAATGCGGAATCGTCGGCGTAAAGCTCGACCGTCACCCAATCGCCTTCCTTCTTTTGGATCTTTTTCCTGATTTCCGCTTTCACCGGGAGAAAAAGCTGCCCGGTACCCATGGGCATCAGGTTGTAGCCCATCAGTTCGTACTCGTCGATGCGGCCTTTGACCTTCACCATGCCGAACTTCCGCTTAATGTCCTGCCGGATTTCGGAAATGATCACATAAGTCCAGCCGCCCTTTCCCGGAAACTTCTCTAACTGATATTTTTTATGAACCAACAATTCCGCCATCACTTCTTCTTTTTGGACGACCTGGCAAATTTGTTGAATGCCAGACATTTGCCAATCCACGAATCGAAAGCCTCCCGCGAAGCATAGCCCTCCGGGCTTACGTACACGTAGCCCAACGCCACCCGTCCGTTCATGATCATCGGCTCGACACCATTCATGTCCAGTGCGGCTTCGTACTCGTCCGGACCGATCCGGCATAGTAGCACGTCGTTGCGGACGCAAACGCACAACTTGTCGTCGACCATAAAAGCCAGGCCCTGGAAGAGGGCTTTCTCTTCCAGGGCCTTACCAGCCAGATCCTTACTTTCCAAGGCCTCGCGAATCCGATTGGCTACCCGCTCGTCGTAGGCCATGTTATGCGATATTGTTAATGTCAAAAGGCAACTTTCTGAGGCGTTTGCCCGTCGCCGCGAATATCGCATTGCCCAATGCAGGCGCAATCGGCGGAAGACCAGGCTCTCCTACCCCACCCGGAACGGCACCGCTGTCGACAATATGAATTTCCATTGGCGGCGCCTCGTTCATGCGCATTACATTGAACTGATGATAGTTAGTCTGATCACAAATGCCATTCGTAAATGTAATGCCGTCCTTGATCGCCGCGGTGATACCCATTACGATGTTTCCTTCGGTTTGCGCTTTCACGTTGTCCGGGTTTACATAGTAGCCGCAGTCGATTACCGATACGACTTTATCGATTTTAACACCACTATCTTTTTTGGAAACAGTAATGCAACAAGCCGAAATACTACCAAAAGATTTGAACACCGCAATGCCCTTACCACTGCCGGCTGGAAGCTTTTCGTCCCAATTCACTTTCTCGGCCAGTGTTTCCAACACTTTTTTGAAACGCTCGTCCGGCAGGATTTCCAGACGTGCTTTCAGCGGATCTTTTTTGGCCAGATGCGCCAGTTCGTCAATAAAGCATTCCTGGCCCCAGCCGAAGTTGGACGCGTAAACCGAACGCCACCAAACCACCGGAATATCGGTTTTCACATTCGTCCAGCTCACTTTGGAAGCCGTTCCAAACTGGTATTTGTTATTGCCGGTACTGATTTCTTCGCTCAGCCACGGATCGGCCTCGTCGTCTTTCAAACCTTTGAAAACCTGTCCTACAATAGATTCGCCGATGGCGTGGTGATGGAAACCGGTAATCTTGCCATCCTCCACAAATCCCTGCATATGGCTCAGCATTCCGGGGCGGTAAGGGCCCTGGGTGATGTCATCTTCGCGCGTCCAGATCACTTTCACGGGCTTTTTCAATTCTTTCGAAATGTGGCACGCTTCGAGCAGGAAGTCATGGTAAGCCTTGCGCCCGAATGCGCCTCCGAGCAATGTGACGTTAATTTTAACCTGCTCCGGTTTCACTTTCAGGTAGCCGCAAACATCCCGCAACGCCCAGTCAGGCCCCTGGATCGGCGCCCAGATTTCCACATTACCATCATCCTTCACATGCACGACCGCATTCTCGGGCTCGATAGGCGCGTGCGCGAGGAAGGGTGTCTCATAATGCGATTCCAGCTTATCCTTCGCGTTCGCATATTTTACCGTGAAGTCGCCTTTTTCTTCAAAATTCACGCCTTCTTTTTTCGCAGCTTCGTAAGTGGCGGCGAAATAGCCTGCGGTATCCACCTTTTTGGCATAATCCCCATTATCCCAATTCACTTTCAACGCCCGTTTGCCCTTCAATGCCGCCCACCAGTTGGTAGCCACCACCGCGACAGCCTCCGACGTACGGTGCGGCATGGTTCGCTCGGTTTTCATGACCTGCAAAACACCTTTTACCTTCTTGGTCTCCGCATCGTCGATCGACGCCACTTTGCCATGGATCATCGGCGAATGCACAATGGCCGCATATACCATGCCCGGCACGTCTACGTCGAGCCCGTAAACAGCTTTTCCGGTAACGCGTTCCGGGACATCGAGGCGTTTGTTATACTTTCCAATGATTTTGAAATCCTTCGGCTCTTTCAGTTTAGGCTCTTTCGGAATTTCGAGTTTCGAGGCGTCGTCTGCCAATTCGCCGTAAGAGAGGCTTTTTCCGCTGGCCTTATGCCATATTTTACCGTCTTCGGCCATGCATTCGGATGCGGGCAGGTTCCATCTCTTGGCCGCGGTAGTAGTGAGCATTTCACGTGCTGCGGCACCGGCTTTACGGATCGGCATCCATAGTTCGCGTACCGAACTACTACCGCCCGACGTCTGGCTACCGTATTTGCCCATACCGTCGCTTTGTACGATGAGCACTTTTTCAAGGCTCACTTCCAGCTCTTCGGCCAGCAGCGACGGCACCGCTTGCGTAGAGCCCTGCCCCATGTCCGGGCGCGGGTTCACGAGTGTGATATTGCCGGTGGTATCGATGATAATGAATGGATTGATTTCCAGCTTCAATACCGCCGGGGCGATCTTTTTCAGGGAAGCATCCTTCGTAAAGCCCGAAATGCCCACAGCGAGCCCGAGCGACGTAAATCCGGCAGCTTTCAGGAAGTCGCGCCGTGATGTTTGTATCTTTTCCAATGTTTTCTGTGGCTAAGGTTGATGAATGGGCACTAGCGCTGACCGATCCCTTTTTCGGCCACTTTCATTGCATCCGATGCGCGGTGGATCGCTTTTCTGATCCGGTCATAGGTGCCACAACGGCACAAATTTCCGCTCATGGCCGCATCGATGTCCGCGTCGGTCGGTGTAGGGTTCGATTTCAGCAATGCCGCCGCCGACATGATCTGTCCCGACTGGCAGTAACCGCATTGGGGTACCTGCTCCTCTATCCAGGCCTTCTGGATAATGCTCATTTTGCCTTCGCCGATGCCTTCGATCGTCGTTATTTTATCATTTTTCCCGACACTCGAAACCGGTGTCTGGCATGCCCGTGCCGGCTGACCGTTCAGGTGGATCGTGCAAGCGCCGCAAAGCGCCATCCCGCACCCGAATTTGGTCCCTTTCAAATCGGCGAAGTCGCGTATTACCCAAAGCAAAGGCATGTCGGGCTCCACATCGACTTTCACCTTTTTGCCATTTAATGATAGGTTGTATACAGCCATGGTGATGGTGATGAAGATTGATTGAGAGTGGTGAATAATCTGTAAAATATTACAAAATCCCTGACTTTTACAACTATTGCAAAGCTATGTCAGGCTTTTAAAAAAATAAGCTGCCCCAGGTGATAGGCCTCATGGTTAGTCCTGTTAATCAATATATTAAGCTTATTACGGTGCGGTTCGCGTGCAAAATCCTCGTCGGAGATCGCATTGTGTTTCGTGAACCATTCATCGGCATCGAGTTCGGCGAAGTAGCGGGTTAGCACCGCATTCAGGTTTGCCCATTTTGCTTTCAGCTCGGCTACCGGCGGAATGTCGTCAAATGTGCGGTCCGGGTTTTTCACGAAAAGCTCGTCGAGTTCCGGGTAAAGGCGCTCGCCCAGTCCCAGCAGCGAGATCATCCCGTCATTGACTGCGATCAAATGCCCCAGCAGATAGACCGCCCGGTTTTTGCCCTCGGCAACGGGCTCGCCTAAACGTTCTTCCGGCAACTTGGCCAGCCAGCCGTTCAAGCGCTGGTTTTGCAGCTCCCAATTGGAAACTACCATTTTGACAAATAATTCCTTACTGGTTTTAAGGGCGGTGGTTTCGTCCAGTGTACTCATGGTGAAGGTTATGGATGTTTGGTGGTTTAAAAAACGGATTGGCTCCGTTTCCGACAACAACATCCGGCCCGACAAGGATCGTTATTCTGAGTATTTATTTTTTGTTAACAACCGATAGAATGCATTTCACTAGGGATTTCGCCAGGAAACGCCTATTAGTTTGTAGCCCTTATTGGTCCGCAGGAATGAATATTCTTCCTGGTATTCGAGCCTGCCGCTTTTGTCCATAAAATTGGATGTAACATTGAATGAAGGGTAACGCCCGGCGTCGCCAGGAATGCATCCATCAAAAAATGGTTCAAACGATGGTCCTGTATGGATGTACGGATTCAGGCCGTAGATGGTCAGGCTCGTAAAGGCCTTTATTTCATGATCGCGGATCGGCTGCAATCTGGCAGTCAGCCGACTACCACACTTTTGGATAAACTCATCGCCCGACATACGTATCCATTCCGTCGACTCAGGCAGCGAACTGACCAACGAATCGTGTGCAAACTCCCGCAGTTTTTGAAGGTCAGTAGACGCCGTCAGATACTTTTCCCGAAACCATTTATCGAATTCCTTCTCATAGTTCAGAAACACGTACCATTTCCCATTCTTGCCTTTGACCGAGCTATATAAACTGGTATCACCGGGTGTATCTTTAAGTTGCAAAGAGTACCAGTTGACTACCGAATAACTGTCCATTTCAAACTGGTCAACCAACACTTCGTTCCGCGCATTGATCAACATCATGCTGCCGCCTTTCCACGACCAATGCTCGCAGTCTCCTTTTTCACAATCTTCGCCGTCCCATCCTACCCGTTTGGCATCTTTAATCACCATGGCCATGCCATTTTGAAACCGGCTTGCGTCATTATAAATGGCTGGCACCACTACCCTGCCGTTGTTATCAAAAAATCCGACTTTATCCCTAATGGTGTCTCGGAAACGAATCTTGCCGTCGCTTTCGCAGTCATAGGTCGCGTCGAACGCGTAAATGCTATCTTCTCCGAGCACACGACCGTTGGCAAGTTTGTAGTAGTGACGCCATTTGTTCGAGTCGGTCGTATCAAGAATAATGGCAATACCAGCTTTGGAGTTTGTATCTGGATGCGCCGGTTCATTTCCCTGTGCAACGACACCGGAGGCCAGATTTCCCACTAATATCAGCAGTATGTACCTTTTTAGTATTCCAAACATCTTTACCTGTCTTTAACCCTGATCATCAACTTCAAACCCGACCAAACCGCATCCACGGCGCATACTTTCACATCCACTAATCCAATCGACAATGCAAGGTCGCGGATCACATCTTCCGTAACGTCAGTAGGTACTTTGGATGCCTTTTTCGGCCAGGAAACCCAGATGGTACCATTCGATACAATTTCCCTTTTTAAGTCAGCCAAATCGCTTTGCAGGTCAGCGGCCTCTTTGGTAAAATAATGAACGAAATCAACGCCGGGGGTGGGTTCTTCAAAAACTTCGATATCCGCGGGAAGCCCTTCCAGCAAATCGAAATAATGCTCCGGAGGATCAACGAACCTGACTTTAAAGCCCGGCTTGATACCGAGCTTTTTGACAAGACTTGTATTGGAATAACCTGTCTGAGCCGCCATAATATAAGTAAATGATATATTATTGGTAAGTTACAAACGGGCCGTATCAGACACAAGTACCTTTTTGCAAAAGCTTTGAAAGAATGCATTTCCGGCACTTTTCAGCTATTTTAGCCATTCACTTTTCCCTTTACCTCCAATTCACGCATGATTACCAACGACGCCGTTGTGCTCGGACTCTTAATGCTTATCCTGGCCGGCATATTTTACACAGCTTCCCAATCTGGCTGGAAACGCTTTTATTCGATCATCCCGCCCCTGTTGCTTTGCTACTTTATACCGGGTTTACTCAATTCCTTCGGCATTATCAATGGCGCGACGTCGCAGCTCTATCCAGTCGTTTCCAAATATTTCCTTCCGGCGTGCCTTGTGCTCTTCACGGTCGGAATGGACTGGAAATCGCTTACGAAGCTCGGCCCGAAAGCATTGGCCGCCATGCTGATCGGCACGGCGGGCATTATGATCGGCGGGCCGGTTGCATTATGGATCGTCGGGACGGTTAGTCCGGCCACGGTGGCGGGCGAAGGTGCCGATGCCGTCTGGCGCGGGTTGGCCACCATTGCGGGCAGCTGGATCGGCGGCGGGGCAAACCAGACCGCTTTACGCGAGGTATTCCACCCGAGCGACGCATTGTTTTCACAAATGGTGGCCGTCGACGTGCTTATCGCTGAACTTTGGATGGCCGCCTTGATCTATGGCGCCGGCATCGCCTCGCGCGTAGACACATTCCTGGGCGCGGACAGCCGCACAGTACAGGAAGTAAAAGAGCATCTGGATTCAGACCAAAAGGCCAATGAACAAAATCCTATGCTGCGTGATTACATTTTCCTTGCCGCCGCGGGTTTCGGGGCTACGGGCATTGCGCACGGTTTGGCAGAAATCATCACGCCATTTCTTGCCCAAAACTACCCGGCACTTGAAAAATACAGCCTTACTTCCAACTTCTTCTGGGTCATCAGCATTGCGACATTGATTGGCATATTGCTCTCGCTGACGCCTGTGCGCAAGCTGGAATACTATGGTGCATCAAGATTAGGATCGGTGTTCTTGTACGTGCTGGTTGCGACCATTGGCATGCAAATGGATCTGGGGGCGGTTGCCGACAATCCCGGTTTGTTTGCTATTGGTTTAATTTGGATTTCCATCCATGGAATTATCCTCATTATCGCGTGCAAATGGCTTAAAATACCTTTTTTCTTCCTGGCGGTGGGCAGCCAAGCGAATGTCGGCGGCTCGGCTTCCGCGTCGGTGGTGGCGGCCGCATTTCATCCGTCGTTGGCACCTGTGGGCGTGTTGCTGGCAATTTTAGGTTACGCAATCGGAACTTATGGGGGGTATTTGACTGCTTTAATGATGCAATGGATCAGCACCTAAACATCGATTGACATGGAAGAAAACAGCAAACTCGATAAAATTGTGGAAGCGCGGATGAAACTGAAAGCCCGCTTCGAGCAGCAAATGGCCGAAACGCCTTCCGTTTCCGATACCAGACCTATGGGAAGCGGCGCTCCAAACCGCCACGGAATGCCCCAGTTGCCCGTCGGCCAGACCAAAACGGTGAAATGGCCGGTACTCGACCTGGGTTTCAAGCCAGACATTCAACTCAGCAAATGGAAGCTAGTGATTGATGGCGAGGTGGAATCACCCGTTACGTTATCCTGGGAGGATTTCATGGCATTACCTCAAACCAACGATACAAGCGATTTTCATTGCGTTACCACCTGGTCGCGCATGGATGTGCCGTGGGTGGGCGTGCGCCTGGCCGATATTGCCGCCTTGGTCATGCCGAAACCGACCGCTACACACGTGCTTTGTCACGGTTACGACAAATACACCACCAATCTTTCACTGGAAGAAGCATTGAAAGAAGACGTGCTGCTCGTCCATACCGCCGACGGCAAACCGCTCGAACGCGACCACGGCGGACCGGTACGGATGATCACGCCGCAACTTTATGCCTGGAAAGGCAGCAAATGGATCAGCCGCATTCAGTTTTTACCTAAAAACCAGCTGGGATTCTGGGAATTGAGGGGATATTCCAATACAGCATACCCTTGGCGGAACGACCGGTATAGCTGATATTCCCGGCTTTCCGGGACGTTACCCGATTTTAAATTACAGATCGAGCACCAAACCGTCGTACGCAAGGTGTACGTGCGGGGGAAGTTCACTTTCGACAACGGCGTGCAGGCCGAGTTTATGGCTGATATGCGTCAGGTAGGCCTGCGGAACATTCAGTTTGTCGATCAGGTCGAGCGCCTGCGCGAGGGTGAAATGTGAGAGATGCGGCTCTTTTTGGAGGGTATCGAGCACGAGCACTTGCGAGCCTTTAATCTTCTCCTGCTCTTCTTCGGAAATATAGTTGGCGTCGGTAATGTAGGTAAAATCGCCGATGCGGTAACCGTAAACGGGGAGTTTATGGTGCATAACCTCAATGGGGATCACTTTTATACCCGCTACTTCAAACGGCTCGTTTTCAATGGGATGCAACTCGAAATGCGGGACCCCGGGATATCGTTTCTCGGAAAATGCGTAGGCAAATTCCGTTTTGATCTGGTTGAGAACTTCCAGCCTGCCGTAGAGCGGCATATCCATTTGCTGGCGGTGGTTAAATGCCCTTATATCGTCCAGTCCGGCGGTGTGGTCTTTGTGCTGGTGGGTAAAAACGGCTGCGTCGAGGCTATGCACATTGGCCCGGAGCATTTGCTGGCGGAAATCGGGGCCGGTGTCGATGACGAACGATTTCCCGTGGACCTGAATCCACACGGAAGTGCGTAAACGCTTGTCATGCTGGTCATTAGAACGGCAAACGACACAATCGCAGGCAATAACGGGTATTCCCTGCGATGTGCCGGTTCCTAAAAATGTAATCCTCATCAGGTGTTTATTCGGTCAGATGCGCCACCACTTCAACCAGGCGGTCGAAATTCAACGGCTTCATCAGCGCATCGTCAAATCCTGCTTCTTTGAAATCTTCGTCTGAATAATTTTTGGCATTGCCCGTAATGGCCACGATCGGTGTCTTGGCTTTTTTCTCGTCGGACAACTTACGGATGCTTCTTGCACATTCCATTCCATCCATCACAGGCATATTGATATCCAAAAGAATGATATCAAAATCCTCTTTTTCAAGCAGTTGAAGCACTTGTTCGCCGTTTTTCACGGAAGTGATTTCATAATGCTGAAATTCAAGAATCTTCCTCGCCAGGTTTTGAATAACTGAACTGTCTTCGGCAATGAGTACTCGTTTTGTGTATGACATACAATGGGGCAGGTATTGTGTTTAAAGTTTTTTCCCAGGTCAATTTAGATATATTTCAATCAACATCGCAAACCCGATGGTTGCGAAGTTTCAAAATTATTCCAAAAAAGTAAATAAACCTCCCATACTTTTTCAAAGCGCGCGATCGGGTGTAAGTTTGCAGTCCGATTACCCAATAATCCTTGTTATGTTCAAAAATAAAGTGATCCGATACAGCACGATCGCCATGTTCATTGCGATCCTTGCTTACTTCATTATTGAAAACATGGGCGGCACAAGCAGCTCCGATGATGCCATCGCGGCCAATCCTGTCGCGTACAAAACCAAGATCCTCGAAGAACGCGCGGCCAAAGACGAGCAGTTCAAGTCCGGCGACGACTCTCCTATTAAAGATAAGGAGTCATTTCACGGCCTGCATTATTTCGAACCAAGCCTTTCATTCCGCGTGAAAGCCAATATTTCGCCTTACATGCAAGACGATAAGGAGGTAATCGTGAAATATACTGACGGCACCACCGAGAAATATGAAAAATACGGTTATGCCAATTTCAGCGTCGAAGGTCAGACACAAAAATTGCTCCTTTTAAAGAATGAAGGCACGATTTCCGTTCTTTTCCGAGATGGTACCAGCGGCAAGGAGACCTACGGCGGCGGCCGCTACCTCGATTATCCCGTGGATCAGATCAAGAACAACACCATCGTACTCGACTTCAACAAAGCGTATAACCCCTATTGTGCTTACCAGGAAAGCTACGCCTGCCCGGTGCCGCCGGCCGAAAATACGTTGACTGTGGCCATTCACGCCGGCGAAGTGACAGAGGAAGCGACGCACGAATAGCATTGCCCATATAAAAAACGGCCTCCGCGCGCAATGCCCGAATGCCGTTCAAACTAAATCATTAATTTTGCAAACCAGGCAGTATTTCCCGCGCCTGAATTTTTATTGTTATTAAAGCATTCGCATGAAGATCTCTTATAAGTGGCTTAAAGATTTAATTGAAATTACTGAAACACCCGAAGAAATCGACCGTTTGCTGACGGGCACCGGGCTGGAAGTCGAAGGTATTGAAGAGATCGAATCGATAAAGGGCGGCTTGCAGGGCGTGGTGATCGGTGAGGTACTGACGCGTGAAAAACATCCCGAAGCCGACCGTCTTAGCCTGACGACTGTCGACGTGGGCGGCGAAGCACCGCTTTCGATCGTTTGCGGTGCACCGAATGTGGCGGCGGGCCAGAAAGTGATCGTTGCGACGGTAGGCGCTACATTATACCCGACCGGCAGCGACCAGCCGCTCGTTTTGAAAAAATCAAAGATCCGCGGCGCTCTTTCCGAAGGCATGATCTGCGCTGAGGATGAACTGGGCGTGGGCACTTCGCACGACGGCATTCTCGTACTCGATACCCAATTGCCTAACGGCACACCCGCGGCGGAATATTTCGGCATTTCCTCCGACTACCTGATCGAAATCGGCCTCACGCCTAACCGCGCGGACGCAGCTTCGCATTATGGCGTGGCGCGTGATCTGAAAGCGGTTTTGAAGCGGCCAATCACATTGCCTCCCGTTGAAGCATTTAAAGTAAATAATCAAAATCTGCCGATTCCGGTAGAGGTACGCAATACGGAGGCTTGCCCTCGCTATACAGGTCTTACAATCTCCGGCATTACCGTAGCCGAATCGCCCGAGTGGCTGAAACAGCGCTTGCAAACTATCGGCATCCGTGCGATCAACAATATCGTCGACATTACCAACTACGTTTGCCACGAGCTCGGCCAGCCGATGCATGCATTCGATGCGGAAAAGGTTTTGGGTAAAAAAGTGATTGTTACCACGGTTGCTGAAAATACCCCATTCGTGACGCTGGACGGTATCGAGCGCAAAATCTCGGCTAACGACCTCATGATTTGCAACGAAGGCGTAGACGGAAACCCCGAGCCAATGTGCATTGCCGGCGTTTTCGGTGGACTGACCTCCGGCGTGACCGATACCACGACTTCTATTTTCCTCGAATCGGCCTACTTCTCGCCCGTGTGGGTGCGCAGGACGGCGCAACGTTTCTCGCTGAAAACCGATTCGTCGTTCCGTTTCGAGCGTGGTACCGATCCTAATATGCCGCTTTTCGCATTGAAAAGGGCCGCATTGCTGATCCAGGAAATTGCCGGCGGCCGCGTTTCGTCCGACATTATCGACATTTACCCTGAGCCTATTGAGGATTTCAAAGTCAATATCAAATACAAAAACATCGACCGGCTGATCGGCAAATCTTTGGGCAAAGAGCTGATTAAAGACATTCTTGAAAGCCTCGATATCCGCATTACCGACGAAACCGAGGCTGGTTTCATAGCGATCGTGCCGCCTTACCGCGTGGACGTACAACGTGAGGCCGACGTGATCGAAGAAATCCTCCGCATTTACGGATTCGGTCAGGTGGAACTTTCGGATGCGTTGAGCTCCGATTACCTTTCCGATTTCCCGGTCAACGACCCTGAAAAGCTGAAACTGCGCGTAGCGGAACTGCTCGTGGGCAATGGTTTCAATGAAATGATCAACAATTCGTTGACCAAGCCTGAATACCAGGCGATATTAGGCGAAGCACTGGCAGGTAACCCGGTGAAAATCCTGAATTACCTGAGCGAAGACCTCTCGGTGATGCGCCAGACGCTGCTTTTCTCCGGCCTGGAAGTGATCGCTTACAACAGCAACCGCCGCCAGAAGGATTTGAAAGTATTTGAATTTGGAAAAACTTACCATGAGATCGACGGCAAATACATCGAAAAAGAACGCCTTTCCGTATTTGTGACCGGCAATATCCGTCAGGAAAGCTGGTTTGAAAAATCGCGCGAGGTGGTTTTCCACGACCTGGCCGCATGGGTAAACCAGGTTCTGACTTCGATGAAAATCAGGGACGTTCAGAAACAGGAGGCTGACAGCGCCATATTCAAAAGCGGATTGACATTATTGGCCAATAAAAAGCCAGTGGTATCCTTTGGTTTGCTTCAAGCGGCCGTTGCAAAAAAACTGGACGTTAAAGCGCCGGTTTTCTACGCTGATTTCGATTGGGAATACCTCTTCCGTCAGTACAGCGCAGCCGTTCAGTATACGGAAGTGCCGAAGTTCCCCGAGGTGCGCCGCGACCTTTCGGTAGTGGTGAACAAGAAGGTGACTTTTGAAGAGCTCCGCCAGGCCGCCTACAAAACCGAGCGGGGCCTGCTGCGTGCCGTGAATGTGTTCGACGTGTACGAGGGGGCGAATCTGGAAGGTAAAAAGTCGTACGCGATCAGCTTCATTTTGCAGGACGAGCAGCAAACGCTTACCGACAAGGTAATCGACAAATCAATGCAGCGCCTGATCGCAACCTACGAAAGGGAATTTGAAGCGGTGATCAGAAAATAAGTCCCGGTTTTTCCAATTGTCGGATCTTTGAGTTTAAAAAAATGGAGAGGAGCATTGAACGAATAATCGAACACAAACTGTCCGATGTCGAGAAAAAACTCGAAATCCTGATCAATCATAAAGAGAAATTAAACTGGTCGATCTCAGAGCTCCAGCGTGAAAACGCGGAGCTCCGGGCCGCCAATGCGAAGCTCACGGAAGAATCGAAAGAAATAAGGAAAAAATACACCTCTTTAGAAAAAGACTTTAATAAGTCTAAAAGTTTCGCTAAACTTGTCACTAGTAAACTGACACCAACAGGCGCAATTGCCGAGCTGAAAGAATCAGTTGAAAGATATATCCAGGAGATCGATAAGTGCATCGAATTGCTTGAAGATACCTTATGAAAAAAAATAGCATACCTAATCCAGACGTTTCTGTCTTTATAAAACTGCTGGACAGAGGTTTCAAACTGAGCGTTCCGGCGGATCAGGAGAAATTTTACAGGGATGGGTATGAGGTGTTCATGCAGCGTGTGCAACAGCATAAATTAAAAGGGAAAGTATACGGTGACATAGAGGCTATTGCATTGACCTCTATTGAATGCCTGGTGGCATTACAACGGAACCAGGAAGAAATGGACGACCTGGTAGCGGCTTTTAAAAGCAGAGTGGAAAAACTGGACGAAACGCTCGCCAGTGCTATCGAGAGCTGACACCCATACCTGACCCTTTGATTTTACAGTATCTGCAAAAATATACTTTCAATTTCTTCCTTTTTCGGCATTTCAACGCGGGTGTAGTCGGTAAAACCAACTATATATAACCATTATTGAAATGTCTAATTCATTGTATTTCATCGTCATCCTGTCCGATATCATCGCCATTGGGGTGGGTATTTTTGCAGGTAAGTACATCTTTCAGCGATCATTCGACGCAAAGGAAAAAGAGGCCCAGGATCGTGCAGCTGAAATTCTCCGGAATGCAGAAGTAGCGGCCGAAAACATCAAAAAAGACCGCATTCTCGAAGCGAAAGAAAAGTACCTCCGGTTGAAAACGGAATTCGAAGAAGACGCCAATAAAAAGCGCAGTATCCTGCAAGGCAACGAGCAAAAACTGAAACAACGCGAGCAAAGCCTGAACCAGAGCATGGAACAGACCAAGCGTAAGGAAAGCGAGCTCGATACCCTCAAGAACAACCTCACCCAGCAGCTCGAAACCGCGACCAAACGTCGCGAAGAGGCTGAAAAATCCCTGCAACAACAGGTTACCCAGCTTGAAAAAATAGCGAACCTCACCGCCGACCAGGCGCGTGAACAGTTGGTGGACGCATTGAAAGCGGAAGCGGAAACCCGGGCGGGATCATACATCAAAAGCGCAATGGAAGAAGCGCGTCTTACCGCTACCAAAGAAGCGAAAAAGATCGTTATCGAAACCATCCAGCGCACTGCCGCCGAGCACGCGATCGAAAACTGCGTGTCGGTATTCAACATTGAAAACGACGATATCAAAGGTAAAATCATCGGTCGCGAAGGACGGAACATCCGCGCCCTGGAAGCCGCTACCGGCGTTGAAATTATCGTGGATGACACCCCGGAAGCGATCGTTATCTCCGGTTTCGACCCTGTGAGAAGGGAAATAGCACGGCTTTCATTGCACCGTTTGGTTCAGGACGGACGTATCCACCCTGCCCGCATCGAGGAGGTGGTTGCCAAAACCCGCAAAAATATCGAGGACGAGATCGTCGAAATCGGTGAGCGTACCGTAATCGACATGGGTATCCACGGCTTGCACCCCGAGCTGGTGAAAATGATCGGCCGGATGCGTTTCCGTTCTTCATACGGACAAAACCTGCTCCAACACTCCCGCGAAGTGGCCAAATTGTGCGCTACTATGGCCGCAGAGCTTGGTTTGAATACCAAACTGGCGAAACGCGCCGGTCTGCTTCACGATATCGGGAAAGTATGGCCTGAGGAATCGGATCTTCCGCACGCGATCCTGGGTATGGAGCTGGCCAAGAAATACAAAGAGAATCCGGAGGTTTGCAACGCGATCGGAGCACACCACGACGAGATCGAAATGACTTCTATCCTGTCGCCGATAATCCAGGTTTGTGACGCCATTTCAGGCTCACGCCCCGGCGCACGCCGCGAAATGATGGAGTCGTACATCCAGCGCCTCCGCGACCTTGAAAACCTCGCCCTGTCGTTCGACGGCGTAGAGAAATGCTACGCGATCCAGGCGGGCCGCGAGCTGCGCGTGATCATCGACGCCGACAATGTGTCCGACGAAAAAGCGGGCTTGCTATCGTTCGATATCTCGCAGAAAATTGAAAAAGAAATGCAGTATCCCGGCCAGATCAAAATCACGGTGATCCGTGAAATGCGGTCGGTGGCGTACGCGCGTTAATCCACTATTTTATACATGACATACTCGAAGCTTACAAGCACAGAACTACTGGGAATCCGGACACTCGGAGAACTAAAAAAAGCAGGTTATCAGTCGCGTTCTATCAAGCAGGAGCTGAGAGATAACCTGATTGAAAAGATCAGGAACAAGGAGAATGTCTTCCCGGGCATCTGGGGTTATGAGGAAACGGTCATCCCCGACGTGGAAAGGGCCATTCTTTCGATGCATAACATCAACTTCCTCGGGTTGCGCGGGCAGGCCAAGACGCGTATCGCACGCATGATGGTCAACCTCCTCGACGAATACATTCCCTACATTAAAAATTCGGAATTGCACGACGATCCCCTGGCGCCGCTTTCGCGCTATGCCAAGGATGTGCTGGCCGACCACGGCGATAATGCAGAAATCGCCTGGCTGCACCGCGACGAACGCTATACCGAAAAGCTGGCAACGCCGGATGTTTCGGTAGCGGATTTGATCGGAGACGTCGATCCTATTAAGGCTGCGACCTTGAAATTGCCCTATTCCGACGAGCGTGTGATCCATTTTGGACTCATTCCACGCTCCCATCGCGGCATTTTCGTGATCAATGAATTGCCCGATTTGCAGGCGCGTATCCAGGTCGCCCTGTTTAATATTTTGCAGGAAGGCGATATTCAGATCCGCGGTTTCAAATTGCGGCTGCCGCTCGACATTCAATTCGTGTTCACGGCCAACCCGGAGGATTATACCAATCGCGGAAGTATTGTAACGCCGCTCAAAGACCGGATAGAAAGTCAGATCGTGACGCATTACCCGAAAACGATCGAAACCGGCAAGCGCATTACCGAGCAGGAAGCGGTGGTGAAGCCGGAGCAGAAAGGCATTGTGCGCGTCAATGAGTTGATAAAGACCTTGATCGAACAGATTGCATTCGAAGCACGGGAAAGCGAGTATGTGGATTCCAAAAGCGGTGTTTCGGCGCGCTTGACGATTTCTGCCTACGAAAGCCTTTTAAGTACCGCCGAAAGACGTGCGCTGATTAATGGCGAAACTTCGACCTACGTGCGCATTTCTGATCTTTACGGCGTTGTTTCCGCGATTTGCGGAAAAGTGGAGCTGGTTTACGAAGGCGAAGTGGAAGGCCCGGTAATCGTGGCGCAGAACCTGATCGGCAAAGCCATCCGCACCCAATTCCTGAATTTCTTCCCCGACCCGGAAAAGAGCAAGAAAAGCAAGATCAATCCTTACGCGAAAGTGGTGGAATGGTTCGGTGCCGGCAATGAAATGGAAATGCCCGCGGACATGACCGACCGCGAATACATCGCCCGCCTGAAAACCATCGATGGCCTGGACGATTTTGTGGACATGCTCTCAGCCTACGGCGATGCCGAAGAGAAGCTTTTCATGATGGAATTCGCATTGCACGGCATGGCCGAATTCTCGCTCGTTGGCAAGCAGGCCCTCGATCAGGGCATGAAGTTCCAGGATCTGGTGAGTAGCATGTTCTCTGGCCCGGGCGAAGATGATTACGACTTCGAGGACGACGACGATGATGATCGCAAGCCTTTCTGATATTTGAATAGACTACAAACAAAAATGCCCTGCTATAAACAGGGCATTTTTCATATGCTTTCTAATGCTTATTCCGGAGCACCGTCGTCGGCAACATTAGGCTCGCTGGTGTCGATTAATAGATCGGGATCGGTAGTCACCTGGCCGCGGATTTTGCCTTCCAGCTCTTCCATCAGCTCAGGATTGTCTTTGATCAATGCTTTCACGGCGTCGCGGCCCTGGCCCAGACGATTTCCATCGTAGCTAAACCATGAACCCGATTTTTTCACGATTTCAAGTTCCACCGCTAGGTCGATAATCTCCCCTACTTTGGAAATACCTTCGCCGTACATGATATCGAATTCCACCACTTTGAATGGGGGCGCTACTTTGTTTTTAACGACTTTAACACGCGTACGGTTACCCAGGATCGCGTCGGCGCTTTCCTTGATCTGGCCTACGCGGCGGATATCCAGACGCACGGATGCGTAATATTTCAATGCATTACCGCCGGTAGTTGTCTCAGGGTTACCGAACATCACACCGATCTTCTCACGAAGCTGGTTGATGAAGATACAGCAGCATCCTGTTTTGTTGATTACACCCGTCAGTTTACGCAGCGCTTGTGACATCAGACGTGCCTGCAAACCCATTTTGCTGTCGCCCATTTCGCCTTCGAGTTCGGCGCGTGGTACCAATGCAGCTACTGAGTCGATCACGATAATATCCACCGCGCCGGAGCTGATCAGGTGCTCGGCAATTTCGAGTGCCTGCTCACCGCTGTCGGGCTGTGAAATAAGGAGGTTGCTCGTGTCGATACCGAGCTTCTCCGCGTAAAGTCTGTCAAATGCATGTTCCGCATCGATGAATGCCGCAAGGCCGCCTTTTTTCTGCGCCTCGGCGATGCAATGCATCGACAACGTGGTTTTACCCGACGATTCAGGTCCGTAGATCTCCACGATACGGCCGCGGGGAACACCGCCTACGCCAAGCGCAAGGTCAAGACCCAATGAACCGGTCGAAATCACCGGAATATCTAATACTTTGGTGTCGCTCAGACGCATTACAGTACCTTTTCCGTAAGTCTTGTCGAGCTTTTCGAGCGTGGTCTGTAACGCTTTTAGTTTGTTGTCTTTATCTGTTGTTGCTTGTGCCATAAAAATGGTAACAGTAATTTGGTTGGTACATAAAAAAGCGGCTTTTGCAGGACAAAAACCGCTCGTAAATGGGTCTTTATTGTTTTGTAAAAATAGCTAATTCCCACTAGAACAACAACCCGGATTTTGAGTAAAAACTTAATTTTCCCCGAAATTTTCGCATTTTCGGGCGTTTGCAAAAGAACTTCAAAAATAGCGATAGGCAAGCGGACAGACCTGATTATTAAACGGCCGTGAAGCTTTGGTTTTCAGGATTTAAATATCCGCCAATTGCCTAATTTTGCAGACAATAACAGCGTACATCCGCAGCCGTTCCGGGACGCTGCGCTCATTTAACATTGAAATTGTGATCAAAAAGATATTGCTTACCCTGCTGGCCGTCGTAGTACTGCTCGGGATCTGGCAAAGGGATGTGCTCACTTACGCATTCTTGCAGGCCAAAGGACAAATTGGCATACTTATGCAGGTGGAAGAGGTCAAAGATGTGCTGGCCGACAAAACGTTTCCCGATTCCCTCAAAGTGAGGATTCGCCTCATTCAGGAGATCAAGAAATTCGGTGTCGATTCGCTGGGGCTGACGCCGTCGGATAATTATACGACGTTCTACAATCAGCACGGTCGACCGCTTATTTGGCTCATTACCGCCTCCGAACGCTATAAAGTAGCGCCGCACCAATGGCATTTCCCCATCGTCGGCACATTCCCCTACAAAGGCTATTTCGATTCAACCCGCGCTGTTGCCGAAGAAAAAGCACTGATAGATAAGGGACTAGACACCGATATCGGAGAAGTATCCGCCTGGTCGACGCTCGGATATTTGAAAGACCCGATCCTGTCGAGCATGCTCCGCCGACGCGACGGCAGCCTCGCCAACCTGATATTGCACGAGCTTACACATGGTACGCTTTTTGTAAAAAACAACCTGGAACTCAATGAAAACCTGGCCAGTTTTGTAGGGGATCAAGGGGCTATCCGCTTTTTGAGATACAAATACGGCGCCGATTCAGAGCAAATGCGCCAGTACGAGTATTCCAAAAGATATAATGACGCCTATTCGCAGCACATGCTTAGGGGTGCAGAGCGGTTGGATAGTCTTTATAAGACATTCGGGCCAAACCCGGCTCCAAATCAGCAACGGGATACATTGAAGGCCAGATTGATCATGGATATCGTCAGCGATACGGATACACTTCTATCAGGCAAGCGTACGTTAACAAACAAAAACCGCTGGCCCGACGGAAAACTTCCCAATAATGCTTACTTTATCAGCTACCTGACCTACAAGTCGAAACAGGACACTTTCAGGCAGGAATTTGAAACTAAGTTTGGAGGGGATTTGAAACGATACCTGAACCATTTAAAGGGCCAATACCCTTCCCTGTAATGTTTATTTAGCATGAAAAAATCGTACACATTACTATTAGCCATTTCGACATTTGCATTGCTATTCTCTTTCCGCCAGTTTGAAGAGAGCACGGAAATGGACCGCGTAGTGCATAACAAAAGTTTCGGCACCGGCGAGCGTGTCGAGTACCGCGTGCATTACGGGTTCATCAATGCCGCCGAGGCGAAGGTGGAGGTTAGCAGAGCCGTCTCGATGATCAACAGCCGCCCGTGCTACCGGGTAAATGTAATCGGCCGCACGGTCGGCGCGTTCGACCTCATATCCCGCGTGCGCGACACCTGGCGGTCATACATTGACACCACGGCTATTCTCCCGCATATGTTCGAGCGGCAGATCCAGGAAAATAAGTACCGCAAGGAAGAAACGGTTTATTTCAACCACAATAAAGACCAGGCCGTTTCCAATGTGAAGGACGAAAGCAAAACTTACAATGTCCCCAACAACATCCACGATATTATCAGCGGCTATTTTTTCCTGCGTACCATCAATTTTGATAAGGTCCGCGAAGGCGAGATCATCGAAGTTCCTACCTTTTTCGACGGCGAGGTTTACAAGTTGCGTGTGCGTTATGTGGGCAGGGACGTGATCAAAACCAAGTTTGGCAAAAGCAAAGTATTGCGGCTGTCCCCGCAAATCCCTACCAACAAATTCTTCAAAGGCGAAGAACCAATGGCGCTTTGGATTTCCGACGATTCCAACAAAATTCCGTTGAAAGCGGAAGTAGATCTTAAAATAGGTTCGCTGGAAATGGATTTGAAATCCTACAAAGGCCTGAAAAAAGACATCGCCTGGTTCTGATCAGCAGCCATTTGCGAAACTTTTGTATTTGCCTGAATGGAAAAGGTAATGCATTGCGACTGACGCAGTAAAAAGGCATTACAACCGCTCCAAATCCTGCATAATAAGCGACGATAGATTCTTTCTCCGGGCTTTCAAAATCGAAAACTGACTTTGTACCCGCATTTTCGCAAAAATAAGCGTCCAGCATTGCAGCTCTTGCATTTCCTTTCCGGCCTGCATTGTTCGCAGCATTAAACAGGTAAATCGTTCGCCCGCGGTAACGCGTGAGCAATATGCCCGCACATACGCGCGTGCCTCCATACGCATACACGAGGTAGCCGCAATCATTTCCGATACACGCTTCTCCGAGTCTTCTCAATATCTGGTACGCATTCGTACTAATCTTTCCAATGCCCTGCGCGTGATTTCCTTCAAAGAGTCCTATTAATGGTTCAAAATCATCTGATTCAACGATTTGCCAATCTGTGCGGGCACTTCTTTTCATATTGGCCCTCCTGTCTTTGGTATAACCTGCGTAAAGTTCGGCGTAAGGTCGTTCTAAATGCAGCCAGTGCGTTTGAAATACCTTCATTTCAAAGCCTTTCGGGCAAATCGTGCCCATTACCGCCAAGTTCTCCGGATTGAATGAATAATTGGAAATGTAGGGAAAAAGGGTTGCTAAAACTTGAAGAAATGCCTCGCATTGCTCCGCCGTCAATTCGTGTTTTGAAAAAACGCCTAAATACTGGCAAAACAGCGGTTGGTACAACACACGCCGGCCGAATTTCTGCCTGACAGGCAGCGGCATAACCATTGAGAAATCCGTAGCGGAAGGCCAGAAGAGCGCCTGCCAATCTTCGCAGACGATGTCGAGGTACCAGCTTAATGCGTAAATGACACATTGCCGGCTGTGGTGGATGTGGTTGTCCCAGGTTGGCGCATCGATTTGCGCCCGGGAGAGAAGGACAGGTTTCGGTAACACGGTGTTCAGAGCATTGTTCTGAACATTGATACGTCAAAACCTATTTAAAGTAACTGCGAAGCTTCTGCAAAGTTTCTTCCACGTCCGGGGTTTCGTCCATAAGCAGGTTAATGCTTTGAATCGAGTGGATTACCGTACTATGGTCGCGGCCGCCGAAATGGTAGCCGATGGATTTGAGCGGCAGATCGGTGTATTCCTTGGCGAGGTACATCGCTAGCTGACGCGGGTAAACCACTTCCTTTTTGCGGCTTTTGCTTTTCAGATCGGCGATAGAAACCTGGAAATAATCGGCGATGATCTCCTGAATGGTATCAATGGTTACCTCCTTGTCCTCATTCATCACGATGTTGCGGAGCGTGTTTTTAGCCAGTTCCACATCGATATTCCGGCGGGTAAGCGAAGCCTGCGCCATCAATGACACGATCACGCCTTCCAGCTCCCTCACGTTGGAGTTCACACTATGTGCAATGTATTCGATCACATCGTAATCGATCGAAATGCCTTCCGACTGAATTTTTTTCTGGATGATCGCGATACGCGTTTCGAAATCCGGTGCCTGCAAATCGGCCGTGAGGCCCCATTTGAAGCGGGATAGCAAACGGTCCTGCAAGCCTTGCAGCTCACGCGGCGGGCGGTCACTCGTCATGATGATCTGCTTGCCGAGCTGATGCAGGTGGTTGAAAATATGGAAGAATGTATCCTGCGTTTTTTCCTTACCCGACAAGAACTGCACGTCGTCGATCGCGAGCACATCGACCTTCATATAAAAATCGGTAAACTCTTGCAGCGTATTGTTCCGGATCGAGTTGATGAACTGGTTTGTAAATTTCTCAGACGAAACGTATAGTACCAGCTTGTTCTCGTAATGGTTGGTAATGTAATTTCCGATGGCCTGCACGAGGTGCGTCTTGCCGAGCCCTACGCCCCCGTACATCATAAGCGGGTTGAACGACGTGAGCCCCGGGCGCTGCGCTACCGCGAAACCGGCCGAACGGGCGAGCCTGTTACAGTCTCCTTCGATGAAATTATCGAACGAATAATTGGGGTTCAGATAGGTATCGAGCGTCAGCGAATCCTGGTCTTTCTCCTTCACGCTCGCCCCCATGCGTGGGTCGGTCGAGAAATTATCCGGTCTGGAATAATTTGGAGATTTCTGAGTTGAGACGTTCATCGTCAGCGGCTGGTGCTTCTCGTTACCGGTGTCGACAATAATGGAATATTCCAATAATCCGTCGCGGCCAATCGCGTAATCCAGCGCCTTTCTCAGCAGATTGACATAGTTATCTTCCAGCCATTCGTAGAAAAACTGGCTGGGAACCTGCACGGTAAGTACTTTACCATAGAGTTTTAGGGGACGAATGGGTTCAAACCACGTCTTAAAACTCTGCTCGGGAATGTGCTGCTGAATAATCCGCAGGCAAGCATCCCAAACCTGGTCTACCTCTCTATTTGTGCTGATTCTTTCCAATGTATAATTTACCAAACTCTGAGTATCATATTTCAAAAGGACGGCAAAGATATAAAAATACCTGATCTCTCCAGATGAAACGGATATTCAATTTAATCGTCGCAAAGTGTATCTGCAAACCCAAAAATAAAATTGCGAGCGTAATCGTGTCCAGAAGGTTACAGAAGCGGTTTTGATGTTTCCGCTCCCCTATTTACGTCCCAAAATTTGTAGTTTTGCTAATAGCACAAATCCGCGAACTGTTCATCAATCCATCAGCCCATGCCTTTAAACCTCTTTTCTGAATTTCTTCCGTCGGATAAAAACATCTGGGAAAAGCTGGCGGCGAAGGAGGTGAAGGGCCGCACGGGGCTGTTCGATTCATGGGAAATTGCACCGGGCCTGCATTTCAAACCTTACGTCACGGCTGATGAAATAGATTGGGAGGCAGTTGCAGACATCCAGAAAGCCCAAAAGCAAACCGCCGGCTGGCATAATGCGAACGAAGCGCCTGCCATGGAATCCAGGCCATTCCGGATCGAGTTGCAAGGTGCCGATCCCGTGACACAACTGGTAGCAGCATTGGTCTCTTTTTCAAATGGGTATTCCAATGGCGTATCGGCTGCACACACATTTGAACAAACCACATTTTCGGTTCCTGTCGGTCCGCAGTACCTGACTGAAATAGCCAAAATGCGGGCGCTACGGTACTTATTGCGAAAACTGTCGCAGGCATTGGGATTGACGGACCAAGACGCAATAACCTTCATCCACGCACGGACATTCATCGAATACAAGGAAAATGCGGCGGATTACACCGACCTGATCAGAGCTACCGCTCAGGCCATGAGCGCTGTCATCGGAGGATGCGATGCGCTTACCGTGCTGCCATTCGATAATGCAGATAATGCGATGGCGCAACGGCTCGCCACATATGTTTCTTACATCCTCGAACACGAAAGCCTCTTTGCCAAAGTAGCCGATCCCGCCGCAGGGGCATTTGCGCTGGAAGATATGACTTTGAAACTGGCGAACGCAGCCTGGGAAACGTTTTTGAAAACGACGGACAATGAAGTTTTCAAAAATAATATGGATAAAATCGGAGGTAAGAAACAAAAGACCGGTCAACCGGCGACATTTCAGACCGCCGAAGGCATTTCCCTCAAAATCCTATTCACCGAAAGCGACCTCGCCGATGCCCGACACCTCGCGTTCGGCGCGGGCACTCCCCCATTTTTGCGTGGGCCCTACGCGAGCATGTACCTCGAACGCCCCTGGACGATCCGACAATATGCCGGTTTCTCGACAGCCGCCGAGTCCAACGCATTCTATCGCCGTAACCTCGCCGCCGGACAAAAGGGCCTTTCCGTGGCATTCGACCTGGCTACCCACCGCGGCTACGACTCCGACCACCCGCGCGTGACCGGCGATGTGGGCAAAGCCGGTGTGGCGATCGACTCGGTGGAAGATATGAAAACGCTTTTCGACCAGATACCGCTCGACCAAATGTCGGTATCGATGACGATGAATGGTGCGGTGATACCGGTAATGGCCTTTTTTATCGTCGCTGCCGAAGAGCAGGGCGTGCAGCCGGAGCAACTTACCGGAACGATCCAGAACGACATCCTGAAAGAGTTTATGGTGCGCAACACCTACATTTATCCGCCGGGGCCGTCGATGCGCATTGTAGGAGATATTTTTGCCTATGCCTCGCAACATATGCCGCGCTTCAACTCGATCAGTATCAGCGGTTATCACATGCACGAAGCGGGCGCGCCCGCGCACATCGAGCTCGCATACACGCTCGCGGACGGGCTCGAATACATCCGCACGGGAATCGCAGCCGGTATTCCGATCGACGATTTCGCACCGCGGTTATCATTTTTCTGGGGGATAGGCATGAATCACTTCATGGAAATCGCCAAAATGCGCGCCGGGCGCATGCTTTGGGCCAAAATCGTGAAGCGTTTCGACCCGCAGAACGAAAAGTCGCTCATGCTCCGCACGCATTGCCAGACAAGCGGTTACAGCCTCACCGAGCAGGAGCCTTTCAACAACATTACACGAACAACCATCGAAGCTATGGCGGCGGTAATGGGCCACACGCAGTCGCTCCATACCAATTCTTTCGACGAGGCCATTGCCTTACCCACCGATTTTTCGGCCCGCATTGCCCGGGACACGCAGCTTTTTATCCAAAACGAAACAGATCTCTGCAAGGCTGTCGACCCGTGGGGCGGCTCCTATTATGTAGAATATCTGACCGCGCAACTCGCCGAAAAGGCATGGCAACTTATCGAAGAAGTGGAAGCATTGGGCGGCATGACGAAAGCGATTGAAACCGGTTTGCCCAAGATGCGTATCGAGGAAGCCGCCGCCCGTAAACAGGCTCGGATCGATGCGGGTAAGGAGGTAGTAGTGGGTGTAAACCGGTATCAAACGACGGAGAAACAGTCATTTGAAATACTTGAAATAGACAATGCGGCTGTAAGAGACACCCAAATCGCGCGGCTTGACGCTATTCGCGGAAACCGGAGTGAACCTGCGGTACGCGAAGCATTGCAAAGCATTACCCGAGCCTGCACGGAATCGGGCGGAAAGGATATGCATTCAAATCTGCTCGCATTGGCTGTTGACGCAGCCCGTAAAAGAGCTACATTAGGGGAAATCTCTTATGCTATGGAAGAGGAATTTGGCCGGTACCAGTCTACTATCCGATCCGTCTCAGGTGTTTACCGGACGGAAGTCTCGGACGACGAAAACTTCCGGCGTGCACGCGAAATGTCCGACGAGTTTGCCCGGCTGGAAGGCCGCAGGCCGCGGATGATGGTCGCTAAAATGGGCCAGGACGGCCACGACCGGGGCGCAAAAGTGATCGCGACGAGCTTCGCCGATCTCGGGTTCGACGTCGACATTGCGCCATTGTTCCAGACGCCGCAGGAAGTAGCCATGCAGGCCATTGAAAACGATGTGCACGTAATCGGCGCGTCGAGCCTTGCGGCGGGGCATAAAACGCTCATTCCGGAACTGATCGGCGAGTTGGGAAAGTTGGGCAGAGGCGATATTATGGTGATTGCAGGAGGTGTGATCCCGGCGCAGGATTACCAGTTCCTGTATGATGCGGGTGTAAAAGGCATTTTCGGCCCGGGAACGGTCATTTCAGTGGCCGCACAGGAGATACTTACCAAGCTGATGCAAGATTAATTTACACCGGCGAAAACCAGCGAAGTACAGTTCCCTCCGAAACCGAAGGAATTGGAAAGCACGTAATGCAGGTTATAGTTGCCTTTCCATTCCGAAACAGGCGCGTTTTCCGGACCGCTTATCGGCTCGGCCACATTCAGGCCCGGAAAAAGCTCCGAATGAACTATACCCAGAATGCTGAAAATAGCCTCCACAGCACCTGCCGCACCCAAAGTATGCCCGGTAAATGATTTGGTGGAACTGTAAGGCGGCATCCTGTCGAACAATTCCCCCATTCCGAAAAACTCGACCTGGTCGTTGTTCTGCGTGCCGGTACCGTGCGCATTGACGTACCCAATTTGTGAAGTTTCAATCCCTGCCGAACGGATCGCTTCGCGCATGCAGCGGATCGCGCCCGTAGCTTCGTCGGACATGGCCGAGGGATGGTGCGCGTCGTTTGCATTGCCAAAACCGGCTATTTCCGCATACACGCTCTTTCCGGCCGTCAGCTCTTCCGCTTCCAGCACAAGGTAAGCCGCCCCCTCACCGAGGTTCAGGCCGTCGCGGTTAATATCGAATGGCTTGCAGGGCGACTCCGACAATATTTTCAATGCATTAAAACCATTCACCGTGTATTTCGCCAGGCTATCCACACCGCCTACAATAGCCCTTTTAACCCTTCCCGAGCGGATCAGCCGCGCGCCGAGCATAATGGCATTGGCAGACGACGAACAGGCGGTATTGATGGTATCGGTAAATCCTTTAATGCGGTACCGTTTCGTCAGCTTCAATGTATGTGCCGAGCAGCCATAGGATTCGAGGTATTCCGAGCCTTCCGATTTGTGGTTGGCGTCTTCATAAAGCTGGTCGGTGAGGCACATGCCTCCAACCGTGCTGGCGGAAATCAACGCCGTATCGAGCGAGGATAGCTGGCCTGGGGTCAGTGCTGCATCGGCAATGGCTTCGGCGAAAGCCTTGTCCGCGAGCAGGCAGGTACGCGTGTAGCCACTGGCGGTTTCCAGTTTCTGTAATGCTTTCAGCTCATCGTTGCTCAGCTTCACTTCGCCAAACGGCAGTTGCGAAGCGTAGTGCGATTCGAAAAAAGCTACTTTACCAATGCCCGAACGCCCCATGCGCAAGCTCTCATGATTTTCCCGCACATTATTGCCAATGGCGGAAATCATACCCATACCGGTCACCAAAACCCTTCCCATCGAAAATTAAGCGGCTTTTGTATTGGCGAGAATGTACTCGGCCATGTGGTTTACATCGACGAGGATCTTTCGCCCCTCGGCCGGGTTATTGATTTTAATACCATATTCCCTTTCGAGCAGCACCACGAGTTCGAGCGAATCGATGGAGTCGAGGCCCAGGTCGCCGCCGAAAAGCGGCTCGTCGTCCTTGATGTCGGCGGGGTTAATGTCCAGCAAGTTCAGGTATTGCACAATTTGCCCTTTCAGGATGGGCTTCAAGCTTTCTATGTCCATATTGATTTGTTAATCACTTAATGTAATCGCCGGTTACAGCTGATTTACCGGCCGGGGAATTTCAAACTTAAATAATTCTTTCCAACCGCAGCTTAAAATATGTGCCCAATTGGCAAAACACTATAAAAATGCCCAGAAATGCGAACACCGTACGCAAATCCTGCCAGCTCCCGCCTTTGAGGAACAATACATAAAAACCTTCGAGACACCAGTGTAGAGGTGAAAAGTTGCTGAAAAACTGCATGAAACCGGGCATTACGAATGTCGGTACCAGAATCCCGCCGATCGCCCCGAAAATGATAATGGATATGGCCCCGAAGCCGTTGGCCTGCTGTTCAGTTTTGGCAAATGCGCCGATCATTAAAGCATAACTCACGGCAGCCATACTGCTGATGAAAATCACGGCGATGGTGGCGATGAGGTTATCGGGAACGCTGAGTTTAGGGAGACCGAGCTTGGGCAGAATCCAGACGCCCATCGAGAATGTAAGCGCGACCTGCAATGCCGCTACAATCACATAGATGGCCATTTTACTGAACATTACTACCATAAATGTGGTAGGCATGGTTTTCAACCGGAGGAAGCTACCGTTTACGCGCTCTTTCACGATGTTGCTACCCAGCGAAACGACCATGAAAAACATGGCGAAAATGGTCCAGGCGGGCACATTATGCTGGGTGGAATTGGGAATGGCCGTCGAGTTATTGTTCCGCGCCACGATCTGGTCGATGCCCACGCGATTCGAAATCATCTTGTCTTTCAGCTTTGCGGAGCGCTCGGCAATGTCCATATTAGCATACATGCGATCGATCATCAGCGAGTTTTCTATCACGCTCATGTACGACTGGATCACGCTCATGACCGAATAGCTGTAATTTTCCTGTAAAACCGGGTCATTGTAAAAGGAAAGCTTCGGCATGGAAGTCTTCTCGCGGGCGGTCGTATCGTGCTCCAAGCCGAGGTCGTCCATCAGTATCGTGCTCACATCCTCCGCATTACTTTCAAGCCCCGCAGAAAACGTGCCTGGAATGTACAATGCGATCATTTTCCCTCTGGATAGCAGCTCCGACTTCAACGATTCCTGCTGAATGGCATTCTGCGAATCGATTTTAAAAAGTCCTGATTTTGTAAGCAAATCCACCAGCTTGCCGCCTTCATCGCCGGTATCATGGTTCACGACCAAAAGCGGGATCTGGTTCTCATTCACCATTTTATAAGCGCTGTCCTGGATGATCGTAATGATAAAAACCAGCAGCAGCGGCATCAGAAACATCAAAGCCAGCCCTACTTTATCATTGATAAGCAGGAGCAGTTCTTTGCGTAATGATGAATATAATTTGAACATAGGTTAATCGCGGTACTCTTCGCCGGTCAGGTTGATGAACAATGTTTGCAGATTGTCTACTTCGTGTACGGCTTTCAAATGCTGCAACCCGCCTGCTGCAATAACCCTACCATGGTCGATCAGCGCGATATTTTTACAAAATTC
Organism: Dyadobacter sp. SG02; assembly: GCF_900109045.1. Lineage (GTDB taxonomy): Bacteria > Bacteroidota > Bacteroidia > Cytophagales > Spirosomataceae > Dyadobacter. The sequence continues at coordinate 24,172 of NZ_FNYL01000017.1, read as the reverse complement.
CTCCGCTTCCGACATATGGTGCGAAGTATAAATAATGGTAGTCCCTGCCTCGTTGATCTGCTGCAAGTAGCGAATAATCGCATTGCGGCTCTGCACGTCCACCCCTACCGTCGGCTCGTCGAGAAAGAGGATTTCCGGCTCGTGGATAATCCCTATCGCGAGGTTCACGCGGCGCTTCATACCACCCGAAAACGTCCCTACCTTCTTGTCGGCCGCTTTTTCAAGTCCTAATACTTCCAGCAAATGCTCCCGGCGCTCTTCCAGCTTGATTTTGGAGAGATTATACATCGCCCCGAAATAATCGAGGTTCTGGCGCGGCGTGAGTTCCTGGTAAAAAGCATATTCCTGCGGGACAAAACCAATGCGGCTTTTCCTTTCGTGATCGGAATAGGGCTTGTTATTGTGAAAAAACTGAACATCGCCGGAAGAAACAGGAATAATGCCACAGAGAATGGAGATCAGCGTGGTTTTACCTGCCCCGTTCGGACCAAGCAATCCGAATACGTCCGACTGCATAATGTCCAGCGAAACGTCGGAAAGGCTATCTTCCTGGGCGGATTTGTAACGCTTATACACGTCCCTGATCGCAATGCACACCTGACCCGCCATATCCGTCCGCACTTATTTACCCAGTTTCAGGCTGGAAAGCTTCTGAAATGCCTCTTTCTCTACCATGCGTATATCCAGCATCATGTCGGCGATTTCTTCGAAGTCTTTCTGTTCGGTCAGGCGGCCTTTGTACACGCCCGCCATTTTGATGGCGCTCGAACGCCACATGTCGCCGGCTTTGGTGAAATCCTCGGAAATGTTGGCCACCCGGTCGTCCTGCAAATAGGCGGCGGCTTCTTCGAGGAATGCGCCGTAGAGGAAGCGGAAACCGCCCCCACCAGTACCGATTTCCTCCTGCATCCGCACGATTTGACCTAAATACAAACTCGCTTTACGCAAACCCAGCTTATCGCGCCATTTGCGAACATGGTTGGAAGTATGGCGGATACCGTTCACGCCCGCAAAATTGCCCGGAATGCTCAGCATATCGCGGACGTTGCGGCGGATGCCGGACACAATGCCTTTGCGGATCATATCGTCGGTAACCGGTTTTATCTTTTCGGGGAAATAAATATGCCCTTTCGGGGCCAGCGGGCCTTGCGCAAAACGCACGCGGGAAAGGTCTTCTTTTGAAAGCGAGGTAACATCTTCCATGACCGGATCGCTGATCTGGTAGCGCCCGTTTTCCTCTCCGAAAACGATCAGGTTATGCGCATTGAAATGGAAGCGGTATTCTTTGGGAAAATAAGTGAGGTGAAAAACCCCCACCTGGCAGCCTACCGGCACGCCTTCCTTCACTTTTTGATCCAGAAATGCCTCCGCCGAAGCCGGGTTCGAGAATTTCTTGCGGGTTACCTCCACGCCCAGCGATTTGCAGGTGCGTTTGAAGATCGCACCGGGCATGGTCCGGAACGAGATCGCCGGGCCATTGTTGACCGTCAGAAAAGGTATTTGTATATAAAACAGGCCGGAACCCATGCCGAATGCCAATGGCTCGGTCATGAAATCGAGGCCGTGGTACCGCAGCAATGCCGTGGTAACGCCGTTCTCGCAATGGGCTGTTTGTACGTGATGGAACTCATCCGTTTGACTATCAATATTCACTGGATCAACCTTTAAAATTTTTCAATTCGCTCACAGTAATGTCGAAAGCCCTGGCGTATTTTTCCAGTTTTCGTTCGCTGAGATCTTTAAAAACGGATGGTTTGAAATGTCGTTTGATAAAAAACGGGAAGATTCCCGTGTAACCCGACAAGACCGGCAAATCCATCAGGCGAAGTTCCATAAAATAGTATACCGGGCTTTTTTCCCCATTCGCCACTGCCTTGCGCGCCTCTTCTACCCGCTCGTTGACCTCCTCCCAGGCACTGTCGAGCGCCTGTTTTTTCACATCCCAGCCTTTGCTCAATGCGGTTTCGTACTTGCCGTCGTCGTTCTTGACGTAGCAAACTTCCCGGGTAAATTTATCGAGCGCGCCGGGATCTTGCGGAAGGTCTTCCTTTTTCATGAATATGGGCAGCTTATGTATGTTTTCAGCACACGGTGAGCAGGCAGAACATGTACGAGAAGCGTGAGCTCTCCGGTACTGCCAGCAATATTTTTTCGCCCTTTTTCAAAGCCCCGCTGTTGAACACCTCTTCGAGCATCATGTAAATGGAAGCGGCGCCTACGTTGCCTTTCGTTACGAGGTTGGTATACCATTTCTCCTTTGGAATAGGCATACCGTTTTCCTTGAAAAATTCGTCGATTTTGGCTTCGAAGAAATAGCTCGACAAATGCGGCAGGAAATAGCTCACATCGTCGATGGTTACCCCTTTTTTGACCAGAATATCTTTGAGTTTGGCGAAACCTAATTTAACAATTTTTTCACCTAATAGCTTCACATCCTGTTTGATGCTCAATACCGAACGCTCCTGGATCTCTTCGGCGGTGAAATCCTTATAACTCACCAATGTACCGTCTTCCAGCTTGTCGGCGCCCATGTACATGCACGCTTCCACCTCGTTGGCGTACGAGCAGCCTTCGATCCAGTCTATTTTTAATGAAATACCTTCTTTGTTGGGAGCCGATTCCACCAGGAATGCACCTGCGCCGTCTGAAAGCATCCAGCGCAAGAAATCCTTTTCAAATGCGAGAAACGGGTTCTTTTCCAGGCGTGTAAGTTGCTGGATTTCATCCTCGAACTGGTCCGAGCGCAATACGGTTGAGAGTCGCTCCGAAGCACAGGCAACCGCCTTTTCCTTCTCTCCCAACTTCACGGACATGTAGGCATATTTGAATGCGTGCATCCCCGCGCAGCACACGCCTGAAGGCGATACCACTTCGATCGACGCGGCTTCGGGTAAATGGCCGTGCACCATCGAGCCGTGCGAAGGCATCAGCTGGTCGGGGCTCGACGTAGCGCAGCTCAGCAAATCCATTTCGCCGATTTCCGCCGGGTTATTTTTGAAAAGGTCCTTGATGGCCAGCGCTGCCATTTCCGCATTGGTGTGCGTAGGCGTTCCATCTTTGCGCAATGCGTAGTAGCGGTTTTTGATACCGTTATTGCGCAAAACAATAGCTTTTGATTTGGAAGGTTTTCCGTTGATGTATCCTAAGTATTCTTCCATTTCCTCGTTGGAAACGGACTCATTCGGTAAAAACTTGGCAATCCTGGTAATATATGCTTCTGACATTATAATTTGGTTTCTACACCACAAAAGTATTCTTTTTTCTTCTTAATCGCATTGGCGGTAAGCGGTGCGACCAGCAACCGGTACACGGTTACCAGCACCGGCGCCACCATAAAAAGGGCCACCAGCAGGTAGTATTTAAAAAACCCGACCAAGCGCTTCCGCTTTTCAGGTGTGGTACCTTTTGTTTTGATCAGATTCGCCCAGATCCTGAACAGTTTCTTCGCCCTGCCTTCGATAAAAAGGATATCCGTGGGTATGTTGATAAGGCCCGTGGCCATGATTTCCTTCTGTAAACCGGCATACTCCTTGCTATCGTATGCCTTTTTGACGATCGTCCCGAAACGCGAGGCACTTTGAATGTCTTCGTCGCTCACGCCTGGCTTCGGGAAAATGCCCCATTTGCGGTCTTTACGGCCCGTAAGCATCCAATGCAGGATGGTTACGGCGCTGACGAGATTGGAAACGCGGTCCATCAGCGGAATATTTCCCACCAGCTTCCCGCCCGCATCGGCGATCAGCTTTTTGATGCTTTCCTGCGAGTTGAGCCACATATTCCGGCCGCCGATCACGGTGACGACAGGCGTCCCGCCCATTGCCCTGGCTTTAAAGCCAGGGTTGTGCAGGAGTGATGTTATCGGAAGAGACGGCGACAAAAACCAGGGCTGATAACCCAACACAATCAAATCGTAACGTTCCGCACCGAAATGCAGCGGCTGCAATTCGATCACGTCTTCCTGCACGCATTCGGGCATTTTATCGAAAAACTCATCCGATGTCCAGGGAAACACAAAAGGGTTGGCCGGAAAAATCTCTAATCGCTCTACTGTTTCAGGCTGAAACGGTGTCAGGAACTGATCAATAATTTCATTCAACTGACCTGACTGAGAGTAGTTTACAACTAGTATGTTTTTCATTGAGCAGCAAAAATCCTGTTAATGCATTCCTATTTGAGATCCGATTCTTTCAATACCTTCGAATCCTTCGCGTAATCGGCGATGACGTTTTTGAGGTCGGCGTCCAGCTTATCATAGCCCGAAACGACCGCCTGTTTATCGGCATCTATTTCCTTATTGTATTTCAAAATTCCCGGCGCGTGCTCCTGTACCGTGAGGCGCAGGAAGCGGAACTCGGTATTGCCCGGGTTACTTTTAATCTCGTCTTCGAGCAAATGTGCGCCTTTTTTGAAAGTCTTCACTTTGCCTCCTACCCCTTTCACAAAACCCGCCTTTTTCATCGTCAATGCGCCTTTGTAGGCATTCACTTTCGATGACGACTTCTCCGTTTCGAGCTTCGCGAGTACCTTATCGATCGATTCCTCCTCGCCGCCCGACAATGCTTTGTAATAAATTCCCTTGTCGATCTGTGCCTGGGCCGCAAAGGCTACCGCGAGCAGAAGACCAAGGCAAACCGCCGCCATTCGCTTCATAACAATCAATATTTACGTATTCCGGATATAAAAGGATCAGGCATTATGCCTTTTTCCTGCATTCCAGAATCGTATGATAACTGTCGCCAATCAATGGATAAGTTTTAACTACTTCAAACCCAGCCTGGCATACCAGTTCTTTCATCACGCCGATCCTGTACATTTTACTGTTGCCGTTGGCCATGATTGTAAAATACAATGATGTCGCCACCAGACTATAATGCGCAGCAGGATAATTCTGGTTATCAAAAAATGGTTCCAGAATGTACAAAGTGGTGTTTTCCGAAGCCGCCTGGAAGGCATTTTCGAGGATAGCTACAATCTGTTCTTTTGAAAAGCAGTCGAGAAACTGGCTCATCCAGATCGCATCGGCGCCCTGGGGGATTTTCTGTGTTGTATCAAGCAGATCGATCGCGTGGAAATCGATGCGGTCGAGCTGGCCGCGTTCGGTTGCATTCGCACGTGCGACATTCAGCTGCACCGGCAGATCGAGTATTTTAATCCTCACATCCGCATCGTGGTCACAGCATGCGAACGACCATTTGCCGGTATTGCCGCCGATATCGAAAAGCGTTTTCGGCTTTTTGGCAAACACGATTTTCAGCGCGTCCGGGAATGCATTGTCGGAATAATAATGGTCGAACTCGAACCAGGAAGTTTTTGCGGGCTCGGGCAAAATCGAGAGCCCTTCGTAGATCGTCGGCCAGTTGCCCAGCTCTTTCAGGCCTTCGGGCTTGCCGTTGACGATGCTTTCCGTCATATGGTTTGCGCCAAGGTAGCACACGTCCTTCATGAAATTCATGTTCACGCGCGTCATTTCGTCCTTCAACAGGAAGAAACCGATCTTGCTGATCTTGACAACATCATTTTCTATTTCCACCACGCCCAGGATTTCCGCCGCTTCCAGCAAGAGGGTCACGCCGTATTCCGAGACATTCACATTTTCGATGATGTTGGCGACGCTTACTCCCTTGCGGTTTTCGCTGATGTACTGCAAAATGCCCAGGTCCCTGAGCGCCACCACCGACTGGAAATACATCGGGCCAAACGCTATCTTCTGTGCTTCATACTTGGCTTCAATAGCCGACAATTCTTTTTTCATTGTACGCTTTTATTGTTCCCTGATTGTTCGGAAGAGGGTATCATCCGATCCTTGTATCTCCTTCTGTATTTCGCTTTTTTCAGATCTTCTTCATGCCAGACAATGTATTTGCCCATTGTGCCCCGGAAGCGTTTGAAGAAACCTTCCTTGTCCGACAGCTTTACGAAGCCTTCCTTCACCATTGCATTGCTCTGGTCAACCTTCGGCTCATACACATTTATCGTTTTCACCGTATCGATCACCGTCGGCAACAAACCTATCGGAAGCTCAAACTTCTTGATGAACTTCTTCATGTAGCTTGTCTGGATGGGATCTGTGGAAAGCGCAATTTTCGAAAAGCCGAGGTCTTTTGCAAGGCGGTAGGAATAATATACGTTTTCCGTGCTGTGCTGGGCCTTTTCCTCGGTAAACAAATGCTCGCGCGGAATGCCTAGCGCCTCCGCGTAGTTGGCCATTACCCGGCTTTCAATATAGGGAGTTGCCACCGCGCCGCCCGAAAAGATGACGTTTTTGGTATAACCCTTTGAATACAGGTAGTGGGCCCAATGAATGCGCAGCTGGTGCACCATGTCCCATTTCTCGCCGTTGTAGGGGAAGCCGGGGACGATAATCGCGTCATAGGGAGCTTCCTTCGCCCCCTTCGTGAATGCCTTTGCCGCAGAACGGTAGAGCATTTTACCACAACTTGTAAAAAGCAGGCAGATCAGCAGCAGGAAAAACGAGTTGGCTATGCGCACAATAACAGGTTAGTGATTTTAAACAGTAAGCTGTGAACGTTCACCAGACGCAGGCAAACAGATCACAGCTTACGAAAGAATGAGATGGTATCGGTAACTAATCTGAGCTTTAAAAATAAGAAAATCTATTTACTTTTTAAGCTTTGAACGATTTGCTCCACTTTTTATAAAGATTTTTATCGATCTCCTGGTTGATCTTGTAAACGCCGCCGGCCCAGTAATTCCGGAAACCGAAACCGCCCGCTTTGCCTTCCACTTTTTCGGTATGAATCACCTTTTTAGTGGCAAGGTCGATGAATGTAACCCAGGCAACCAATTTCTCCGCGTTTTTATTGAGACTTTCCACCACGTACACCACACCGATTCCGTCCTTTTCGCTCAGCGAATATTTGGCAACCGATTTCTTCACCTGGTCTTCGGTAATGCTGTACTCGTCGTCGGTAATGTTTTTCTCCACATTTACCGATTTATTCAAAGTCACCATATCCTCTACTTTCGACTTGTACTGGTCGTCTTTGAGGCTAAATGCTTTTTGCAGGGAGAATTTTTTGGGTTCGAGCTCGATCAGGTTGTTCCAGCTTACGATATGCTGGTTTTGAATAGCCATTGGATCGGTAAAACCAATTTTACCAATGTATTTGGCTTGTGTAAAATCAAGGCCCAGGAAAACCAGCTTGGTTTTGCCCGCGAAGAGGTCGGCCATGGTGTTGTCGGCATTAGCGACGGTCGCCACGTTGAACAACACAAATGCGATCAGTAGTAACTTTTTCATAACTGGGAGTATTTGGAACGTTTAGTTTATTTCAGTTTTTTGTCCAGAAACGCCGCCAGGGATTTGCCCGCTTTCGCATAGGACTCCGCAATGCGGGTGCCCGTATCGAAGTCGAATCCTGCGAATTGACCTCCCGGAACATTTCTCATTCCAATTTCAGCAACTTTATTGGATTTGTTAGCCGATTCCACGAGATCGATTTCGTAATCGACATAAGCATTCTTGCGCATCACGCCCACGTTAAAGCCGGGCTCGACGAATTTCGTTTTCACGATCAGGGTATATTGCGCGTCGGGGCGGGCCTTTACGGCGGTAATGCCTTTGTCTTCCAGTCCTTTGTTGAACAGCTCTTCGAACTTGGGCTCGTAGCGGGCCTTGCGGTCTTCTACCCATGCCTTTTTCCAGGTATCGCCTTTGCCGGCTTCCTTCGCATTGTACTCGGCCGATTTCTTATCCAGGTACTCTTGCTCCGTAGCAAATTTCCCCACGCCAAACTCCGAATAATCGTACTCTACATTGACCGTTTTCTGGCCAGACAACACGCCCACGTCACCGGAACGCAGGTCGACACGCTGGGCAATTGCTGCATCTGCCGCCAGGAACGAAATGGCCATTGCAGACGCATAAATAAACTTTTTCATGATAGTAATTTTATTTTTATGGTAACAGAGGGTTCAAATATAGATCAATTTCTCAGGTTTGCGTTTCTCCTGTTTGTAGATCCGGAAAGTTAGTTCTTCAGTGGTTACGAAAGTTAATGCGGGTGATACGCGAAGCCTGGATTTAAACAATGAATGCATGGTTTCCCTGAATGCGGAAGTCTGCAATTGCATCGGAAGCACCACGGTAATCTCGTCGTTCCCGAACTCGTTCTTAGATACGACCACCTGGTACAAATCGATTTCCTTCACGGCGTCCAGCACGTCGAATAATGCCGGCGGAAATATGGTGGTACCCTTGAATTTGATCATCTGCTGCTTCCGTCCCACGACCGGCCCCAGGCGCGGGCTCGTGCGCCCGCACGAACAAGGCTCGTAATACACATTACAAAGGTCGCCGGTTTTGTAGCGCAGCAACGGCATACCTTCCACGCCAAGCGTCGTCACCACCACTTCGCCGAGTTCGCCGTCTTTCACCGCATTACCTTCGTCATCTACTACTTCGAGGATCAGCAAATCGGGGTTCAAGTGGCCGCCTTTACCTTCGCCGCATTCGGTGAACGCCGCACCCATTTCGGTAGACGCGTAGGTAGAATACAGCTTCACGTCCCACTGCGAGGTAATACGCTTGCCCAGCTCGTTTAGTGAAAAATCCGGGTTACGGATCGGCTCGCCGATGCAGATGATGGATTGAATGCTCGAAGCGGTGAAATCGATCTCGTTGGCGACGGCGTAATCGATCAGCCGGGGAATAAATGAAGGAATAGCGATAATTACCGTCGGCGAAAACCGCTGGATCGACTCCCATTGCAGGAACGGCGCTCCCGGGCCCACGCGGATCATCCCCGCTCCCATTTTGCGCGCACCCATCCAGTACGCGAGCCCTGCCATAAAGCGGCGGTCGATGGTGGTCATGAGCTGGTAAATGTCGTTCTCCGAGCCACCGGCGCACCGGAACGATTCCGATTCGTTCGTTGCAAGCCTTTCGACATCCGAATCGGTGAGGTAGAATGCCACCGGATCACTGAGCGTGCCCGACGTGGTCACGAAATCGGTAATGCGGCTTTTGGGCACGCATAGGAAGTCGTCGTTGTATTGCGCGAGGTCGTCTTTGGTAGTAAACGGCAGTTGTGCTAAATCGGCCACCGTTTTAATCGCATCCACATGAATGTTGTGTTCGCGAAAGAGTCGCTTATAGTAGTTTGAATAGTTGGAAACGTGCAACAAAAGCTGCTGCAACGCGGGCTGCTGTGTTTCGGGACTCATGGCAATCAAAAGTTGGTATGGATAAGCTCAATATGCGTAAAATGCATTAATGTTTGCCCTGCTTACTTTCGGCTATCCGTTCGCGGATCGAGTTTTCCTCGTTCAAGGAAGAAACCTCGTGTTTCAAAGCCTGCTCGTAATAGCCGATCGCTTTGCCGAAATCGCCTTTCTTTTGATGATACTGTCCGAGGAAAAAATAAGGAAGATAACTCTGCGCATTATTGGCAATAAATTCATTCTCGGCCCCGGGCGTCAGCGAAAGCGGCGTGTCCAGCATTACATATTTAGTAATTTTCTGCCTCACTGATTTAAATGCCTCAAACTTTTTATAGTCAGCGGATTCGAGGAACGGATCACGGCCGATATCCAGCGAATCAAATGACTGAAAATGACCTTTTTGTGCAAAAATGCGGTTTAAGTCGTACCCCACAAACTCCCCGAGCTGGTAGGGCGGCGCCGAAATCCAGAATTCCTTTTTAGCAGGTTTGAAAACAATGCCGTGGTGTGCAATGAGCTGGTTAAGCAGTTTCGAATTGCCATAACCGATGAATTTATCGTCGACACCCTTCTGATCGCGCAGAATAGCAGCGGCCTGGTTCACGTCCATCGGGTACGAACGGCCCATGAGCTGCGTCATCCGGTCGAAGCGCGCCTTGGAATCCGTATCCTTGATATTATTGATATTCACCGAATCCTTCACGAATGCATTGCTCTGGTAATGGTTGGCACACACGAGCGCATCCTTACCCGAATCGTACACATCCATTTTCTGGGGCGATTTCTCGATAATCACCGCCTTATCATCCGCCGCCGAGCCTATCAGCAGCGATTCGGAAACGAATGTCTCGCTTTTGGAAGCGATTTTCCGCGCTTCTTCAATGGTACCCGCATATTGGAGAATTTCCCTTGCCAAAATAGAAATAGGCTCTTTCGCTCCGAAAGGGATATCCGATTTGGAAGCATTTAAAGTGACCGTAATGCCCTTTTCATTTATCCCCGAAACCACACCCGTAAGCCCGGCCCAGGCGTAAGAAGCGAATTTATAGCCTTTGTCAGGATTCATGAAGACGATCAGCTTGTCCTCGGCAAATGCATCGCCCATGTAGAAATCGAAGTTGCGGGCAATGAGCAGTGTAGAATCCCTGGTGAGCGAATGGTTGACGGCAAACGAGGTGCAACCTACCATATTCAAATCCGTGAGCGCGTGGCCGATGTCGTGCGCCGCGTGGTAGTTGAGAATGCGGTAATATTTGGGCCCGATGTAGTTGAACTGGTCCGAGAAGGACTGAGAAACGCCGTAAATCTCCTGCTGGTTTTCCTCGGGAATGTATTTGTAAATATCACGGTTAAACCAGCCCACAAAACCCTTCAGCACTTGCAGGAACATCGCGCTCGGTATCATTTCCCTGATCTGGCCCACGAAATGTACCTCCTGCTTTTCCATCAACTCCTTCGCGAGAATGCCGTAAACCAGTCCGCGCTCGTAAGGCGCGCCTTCCAGGTACATTTCCCAAATGCCGTGTTTGTTCTTCCGTAGCCAGTTGTTGCCCACGCGGTAATGGTTCTCCCCCACTTGTTCGCGCTTGTAACTTTCGACAGTTTTAGTACTTTCAAGCTCCGGCTTCGGCACGCGAATACGCCAGAGGAATAATCCGAAGAGTATCCCGATGATCAGAAAGAAAATGGAGAATGCTTTGAGTGCGGAACGCAGGACTTTGTTTTTAGGCCACATAAAATCAGCAGAACGGCGCATCATGTGACGCCGCATCGGGTACCAAAATTAGCAATAAATGGGCATCGTTTCTATAAAAACCATTTCACCGGCAGCAAAACTGGGGCTTTGGCGCATGACGGAACCGTGGGAAGCGTTGCTCGGAATGCTCGATTTGCCGACTTCTGAAATGCAAAAATCCGAGGGGATTTCCAAGGAGAAGCGAAAGCAGGAATGGCTGGCTTGCAGGGTGTTGCTGAAAGAAATGCTGGGAACCAATGCAGTGATCGGCTATGATGCGGAACGTAAGCCGCACATTATCGGGTCGGAAATCGAAATTTCGATGTCGCATTCGGGCGCATATGTGTGTGTATACCTGCGCAAGAGCGCATCTGTGGGGATCGATATTCAGCAGATGAAGCCTTCGATTTCAAAGGGCGCATTCTATTTTTTGAATGATTTGGAGCTGCAATGGGCCGATCTGGATAACAATGTACAAATGCACCTGATCTGGTCAGCCAAGGAATCGGTATTCAAATATGCCGGCGACGCTTCCATCGACCTGAAAAAACATATCACGATTAATCCGTTTTCCGGCAACCAAAACGGTCGTTTTGAAGTTAATCTGCAAAAAGGAGATCTTCCGGAAACGATACAGGTTCAATTTGATACATTTGAAGACTATGTACTGACCTGGACCCTTTGACCGGCCCAAATCAACCACCTTAACCCGTTATGCATCGTTTCTTTACGCTCGTACTCGTACTGTTTGCCACCCGGCTTTTCGCGCAGACACCCGCCCTCTCGTCCAGTGAAATCTTTCAGAACATTAAAAAACTCGATGTACTGGGATCCGTGCTCTACATCGCGGCCCACCCCGACGACGAGAATACGCTGATGCTCTCCTACTTATCGAAGGACCAGCTTGTGCGTACCGGCTACCTCTCCCTCACGCGCGGCGATGGTGGCCAGAACCTCATCGGCGCCGAGCAGGGCTACAATATCGGTGTGATCCGTACCCAGGAATTGCTGGCGGCACGGCGCATCGACGGCGCACAGCAGTTCTTTTCACGGGCATATGATTTTGGTTTTTCCAAAACCCGCGATGAAACGCTGCACTTCTGGGACCGCGACAAGGTGCTCGGCGACGTGGTATGGATGATCCGCAAATTCCAGCCCGACGTGATTATTACCCGCTTCCCCCCCGACCCGCGCGCAGGTCACGGTCACCACCAGACCTCGGCATACCTGGCCGAAGAAGGTTTCAACCTCGCCGCCGATCCGAAGGCCTACCCCAACCAGTTGAGATTTGTGAAAACCTGGCAAACCAAGCGCCTCGTCTGGAACACGTTCACACCCGGCTTCACCAATAAAGCGCCCAGCGAGGAGAAAAGCCCTTTCATTTCGATTGCAATCGGTGGCTACAACCCGGTTTTAGGCAAATCTTATACTGAAATAGCTGCATTAAGCCGTAGCCAGCACCGCAGCCAGGGCTTCGGAAGCGCTCCGCAACGCGGCGATCGCATCGATTTCTTCCTGCACAAGGTAGGCACGCCGGCCGGGAAGAATCTATTCGACGGTGTTGATGTGAGTTGGAAACGTGTAAAAGGAAGTGAAAAAGTACACGCGCTCATTGCGGCTGCCATTAAAAATTATTCGGTGAACAAGCCGTCCGCTTCCATTCCGGAGCTTTTGAAAATCAATGCCGAGCTCAATAAGCTGGATTCGGGCAACATTTATATTAAAGCAAAAAAAGAGGAAGTGAAGGACCTGATCCAGCAATGCGCGGGGCTTTGGTTTGAAACTAATCCTAATGACTTTTCGGGCGTCGCCGGCGACGAGGCGCGCATTAATATCGGCATTGTCAAACGTTCCGACTACCCTGTGAAACTCGTTTCGCTGCATTGGACCGGCAAATCGGCGGATAGCGTTTTGAACCTTGCTTTGGGTACCAATGAAATGAATGCATTTCCCAAAAAGGCATTGTTACCTGCCGATCTGAAAACCACACAGCCCTATTGGCTCGAAAAACCGATCGAGCGCGGCATTTTCCAGATTGATAGCCAGCAGGATATCGGCTATCCCGAAAACCGGCCGGAAACGAAAACCAGCTACAAGTTCGAAATCGGCGGACAGGAGTTTGTGTTTGAAAGACCGTGGGTTTACAAATCCGTTGACCCGGCGGAAGGCGAAATTTACCGGCCATTTGAGATTCGGCCGTTGGTTACCACGACCATTACCGAACCTGTTTTCATATTTCCTTCGATGGAAGCAAAAACAGTCAATATCATCGTGGAGGCGCAGCGCAGCAATGTAAAAGGCACATTGAAGCCAGTGGTTCCAGCAGGTTGGAAAGCCGTTCCCGAATCTGCGGAATTCAATTTAACCAACAAATACCAGCAGCAGTATTTCTCATTCGTGATTACGCCGCCGACTGGTAATCAGGAAGCTGTGATCAAAGCAGTGGCGATTGTGGATGGTAAAAATTATGATAAGTCGGTAAAAACAATTGCCTACCAGCACATTCCCAGCCAAACACTTTTCCCCGAATCTTCTGCGAAACTGGCTAAAATAGATGTAAAAACGGCCGCCAAAAACATTGGCTACATTGCCGGCGCAGGCGACGATGTGCCTACTGCATTACGCCAAATGGATTGCCAGGTAACGATGCTCAACGAGGCGGCACTCGCGAAAGACCTGAATGTATACGACGCGATCGTAGTGGGTGTAAGGGCCTACAACACGGAGGCTTACCTGAACAATTATCAGGCCAAACTGATGGACTATGTCAAAAACGGCGGCACAATGGTGGTGCAGTATACCATTCCAGGTGGCCAGAAAGTGAAGCAAATAGGCCCGTTCAATATCGAGCTGGGTCGCGAACGTGTGACTGAGGAAGATGCGGAAATGCAGTTCCTGCAACCGGAGAACCCGATTATGAATTACCCTAATAAAATCACGCAAAAGGATTTCGAAGGCTGGATCCAGGAGCGCGGGCTGTATTTCGCGCAGGATTGGGACAAGAAGAACTACGCCGCGCTATTTTCTGCCCACGATAAAGATGAACCCGCCCGAGAAGGCAGCACACTTTATGCGCAATACGGCAAGGGACATTACATTTACACCGGCCTCTCGTTCTTCCGGGAGCTTCCCGCAGGCGTAACCGGCGCATACCGCCTGTTCGCGAATATGATTTCAGTCGGTGCGAAACGGTGAAACGTTTTTGGTCAGGTGTGGTCAGGTATTGTCATTGTAGTCAAGTTTGGTCGGGTATTGTCAGTAGAAATATGGATTTCTCAAATGAATGTTTGACAATACATGACCACACCTGACACTACCTGACTACAAATGACAATACCCGACCAAACTTGACAACGCCTGACTTTACTTGACGTTCTTCCTCCGGTTCCGCTGAAAGTCTTCGAGTACAAAGCCCCCTAGCCCCTGCAAGTTGCTGTAATAGGCACGGCCATTGTTGACCTGAGTGAAATTCTGCACGAATTGTTTCAGGTATGGATCGGTCGCGATCATGAAGGTCGTTACCGGAATGTCGAGCCGGCGGCATTGCGCGGCTAATGTAAGCGTTTTGTTGATGATCTTCCGATCGAGGCCGAAGCTGTTTTTGTAGTAGCGTATACCTTCTTTGAGACACGTCGGTTTACCGTCTGTGATCATGAAAATCTGCTTGTTACGCGTCTTTTTGCGGCGCAGAATATCCATTGCGAGCTCCAAACCGGCCACGGTGTTCGTGTGGTAGGGACCTACTTCGAGATAAGGCAGGTCTTTCAACTGTATTTGCCAGGCGTCATTGCCGAAAACGATGATATCGAGCGAATCTTTGGGATATTTGGTCCGGATCAGCTCCGCCAATGCCAGCGCCACTTTTTTGGCAGGTGTAATGCGGTCTTCGCCATACAGGATCATCGAATGGCTGATATCGATCATGACGACGGTGGCAGTTGTGGTTTTCTGCTCGCGCTCCACCACTTCCAGGTCGTTTTCCATCAGCATAAAATCACCGATCCCGTGATTGACCTGTGCATTTTTGATGGACTCGGTCATCGAAATCTGATCGAGCGTATCGCCAAACTGAAAATCGCGGATGTCGCTCGTGAGCTCGTCGCCCGCGCCCAGGTGAGGCGTGTGATGGTTACCGCCGGATTTAGACCTTTTCAGTTTACCAAAAATCTCATCCAATGCACTTTTACGAATGCTTTTCTCAGCTTTCGGCGTCATAATGAGCCGGCTTTCGCCCTCCTGCTTTTCCTCGGTCACGTAGCCCTTCTTTTTCAGGTCATCGAAGAAATCGCCGATACCGTAGGAGTCGTTGGTAAGGTTATACTGGCGGTCGAGTTGGCTCAGCCACGACATGGCCTCGGAAACGTCGCCCGAGGTCATAAGGAGCAGCTGTTGAAAAATATCAAAAAGCTGGTCGAACTTGCTGTTGGGCCCTTGCTCAGGCGGAATGTATTTCGTGAAACGATGTCCTCTCATGTCGGCAGGTATTGAAAACAGACGGCTACTTTCAAATGTAATCGAAAGTAGCCGTCAAGTCATTAAACAAGTTTCGAATTATGCCTCTTCCGTGCAGAATTCTTCGAAAGCCATTTTCAGGTGCTCAGCGATCATCTGGGCCGAGCGGCCTTCGATGTGGTGGCGCTCCACGAAATGGATCAGCTCACCGTCTTTGAACAGCGCAACAGCGGGCGAAGATGGCGGATAAGGCAATGTGTACTCACGCATTTTAGCGGTAGCTTCAAGGTCAGCTCCTGCAAACACCGTCGCCAGGTGGTCGGGTTTCACATCGCTTCCCGCGAGGGCCGCGCGCACACCCGGACGTGCAGCACCCGCCGCACAGCCACATACCGAATTGATCACTACCAAAGCAGTTCCTTTGGTATTTTGCATGAAGTTATCGACTTCCTCAGCGGTTGTCAGATCCTGAAAACCGGCGTTAGTCAGTTCGGCCTTCATGGGAGCCACTAATTGTGGTGGATACATATATGTTAATGTTTAAAAGTTGTTGTTACTATTTTACATGAACCCGAGTTCGAGCTTGGCTTCCTCGGACATCATTTCGGTTGAGTACGGCGGATCGAACGTCAGCTCCACGCTTACGTCGTTCACTCCTTCCACTTCCCTGATCTTCTGCTCTACTTCGCCGGGCAGCGTTCCCGCCGAAGGGCACGAAGGCGACGTCAGCGTCATCGACACGAATACATTATTGATCGGAAACACTTTCAGATCATATATCAATCCAAGCTCATACACGTCCACCGGAATTTCGGGGTCGTAAACCGTTTTAATGGCCCGGATAACTTCTTCTTTCAAATCTTCCTCTGACATCGCAAGGTCTATATAAATTGTTATGCATTCACTGATTTGGCCTGATATGCAAAGCCATACGCTTTCATCTGTTTCAGCATCGCCGCGAGTCCGTTGGAACGGGTTTGTGCCAAATGCTGGTGCAAACCGACTTTTTCCATAAAATACACTTCGGATTTGGCGATCTCCTCGGGTGTATGCCCCGACAGTACCTTCACCAGCATACTCACGAGCCCGCGCACGATAATCGCATCGCTATCCGCCTCAAATTTCAAAAGCCCGCCATCCATGTAAGCATTCAGCCACACCCTCGACTGGCATCCTTTGATAATATTATCCTCGGTTTTGTACTGTTCTTCCAATGGCGGGAACTGCTTTCCGAGATCGATGATGAACTCGTACTTGCTCTCCCAGTCATCAAACAATTCAAAATCCGAAATTAGTTCGTCCTGTGTTTCGTTTATGGTCATTGTAATAATCTATTTAAGCTGCCGCCGTGCGGGTTTCTGCCCAGGTGATAATGGAATCAGCCAGTTCAATTCCAGATTTTGAAACATTTGCAACGATGTTTCCGTCGTAGCTCATGGCCAGGTGCAAAGTTTCATAAGCACCATTGAATGCAGTCAGTGCTTTTTTATCCAGTTTAGCTAGTTCGGATTTATACCAATCGACGCTTTTCCTGCCGCTGTCCTTATTTCCCAGAACATTATCCAACGCTATCAAAACACCTGAATAAGCTGCATGTCCGGCCAACCTGATATATTTCTTATCCTGATAAAACTTGCCTTCCTTCTTAGCCTTCTGGCTTAACATTTCTTTGGCATTGTTGAGATATCTTCTTGCTTCTTTTAAATTGTCTTTCATAATGCGTGAATAGTTGAAAACGTGAATTATTATGTTATTGCAAGTTCAGTATCAAACATTGAATAGCAATGCATTAAATCAAGCCTCCGCCGTGCGCGTCTCAACCCAGTTGATAATACTTTCAGCCGTTGTTATTCCGTCAGCGGAAACCCCCGCTGATATGTTACCGTCGTAACCCATTGCGAGATGCAAGGTATCATATGCCGAATTGAAGGAGTCAAGTAATTTCCTGTCAGTCTTACGGAGCTGCTCCTGATACCATTCTACACTTTTACGCCTTCCGCTCCTCACTCCCAACAGTCTATCCAAAGCTAACAAAACACCTAAATAAGCTGAATGTCCGGCTAGTCTGACATACTTTCTTTCCTGATAAACTCCGTTTTCTTTCCCCGCTTTTTCCCGCAAGAGATCCTTTGCATTGTTTACGTACCGTTTGGCTTCTTCTACTGTCTTGTTCATCATGCGTGTATAGTTAAAATGAAACAATGCCAGTAATTTAAAAAATTATCCCAACATCCGCTTCACCTTATGGAGCCCCTGAACAAGCTTGTCGATCTCCTCGGTTGTGTTGTAAACAGCAAACGAAGCGCGTGAGGTTCCGGTGATGTTGAAGCGGTTCATCAAAGGCTGCGTGCAATGGTGGCCCGTGCGAACGGCAATACCTTGCTGATCGAGCAAAACGCCGATATCCTGGTGGTGAATGCCGTCGATCACGAAGGATAATACGCTCACTTTCTCTTTCGCCTGACCGATTATCCGCAATCCTTCAATTTCTTTCACTGCTTCGGTCGCATAAGCCAGCAGCTCGTTCTCATAGGCTGCGATATTCGGTTTACCCAATGCATCTACATAATCCAATGCGAATTTGGCGGCAACTACATCTGCAATATTAGGCGTACCCGCTTCGAACTTGTAGGGCAGCTCGTTATAGGTCGTTTTGGCGAAGGTAACCTCTTTGATCATCTCGCCGCCACCCCGGTAAGGAGGCATTGCATTCAGCAAATCCCTTTTTCCGTACAGGATACCCATGCCGGTAGGGCCATATATTTTGTGGAGTGAAAGCGAATAAAAGTCGCAATCCAGGTCCTGCACATCAATTTCAATGTGTGAACTGGCCTGGGCGCCATCGATCAGCACTTTCGCGCCTACTGCGTGGGCTTTGGCGATGATTTCCTTGATCGGGTTAATGGTACCCAAAGCATTGGAAACGTGCACTACAGAGACGAATTTGGTCTTCTCGGAGAGCAGCTTCTCATATTCGTCCATCAGCAACTCGCCTTCGTCGTTGATCGGGATCACTTTCAGAATGCAGCCTTTTTCTTCACAGAGCATTTGCCAGGGCACAATGTTCGAATGGTGCTCCATGGTTGAAATAATCACTTCATCGCCCTCTTTCAAAAACTTCCTGCCGTACGAAGACGCTACCAGGTTGATACCGTCCGTCGTTCCGTAAGTAAAAATGATTTCCTCAGAATGCGCCGCATTCAAAAACGCCTGCAAACGCTTCCGCGACTGCTCGAATGCGGAAGTAGCTTTTTCGGCTAGGTGGTGAATGCCGCGGTGGATATTGGCATTGTAATGCTCATAGTAACCCGCCAGTGCGTCCAGTACCAGCCTCGGCTTTTGAGTCGTTGCGGCGTTATCGAAATAGACGAGTTGTTTGCCATTGACGACTTCGTTCAAAATCGGGAAGTCGTTGCGGATGGATGCGATATTGAGATTTTGGCTCATTGTGATTCGTCATTTAAGAAAAATACCCAACCCCAAAAATGGCGGTTGGGTACCAGGAAATGTATTAATTCGGATAATTAAATCCGTTCAAAGCTATTTTGAAGCCAGCTTCTGCGTGATCACGTTTTCGAGGTATTCCCGAACCGAATCGATCTTGATTTGCGAAACTACGTCGGCACAGAATGCGAACATCAGCAGCGACATCGCTTCCGGCTGCGAAATTCCACGCGAGCGCATATAGAACAACGCTTCCTCGTCGATCTGGCCGGTTGTCGTACCGTGTGAACACTTTACATCGTCGGCAAAGATTTCCAGCTGCGGCTTGGTGTTCATCGTCGCGTCCGGAGACAGAACGATGTTTTTACAAGACTGGAATGCATTGGTTTTCTGCGCATCAGGGCGAACGAAGATCTTTCCATTGAAAACACCTTTCGATTTATCCCTTAAAATACCTTTATAAAGCTCGTTACTTTCCGAATTGGGCTTCTGGTGGTCGGCAACGGTATGGTTATCAACATGCTGCGAGCCATCCGGAAAGTACAGGCCGTACATATGCGCATCGCAATGTTCGCCGTCCAGGACAATATTCAGGTTGTTGCGCGTGAATTTGCCATTCAGCGTAACGGTACCCGCGTAGAAATGCGAGCGGTCGAGCATGCGCACCTGCGTGGTGCCGATGTGGTATGCATTCTCGCTCTCGTTCTGTACTTTATAATATTGTACGTTGGCTTCTTCGGCTACCTGGATCTCGGTTACCGCATTGGTAAACGAGCGCTGGTCGCCCAGCGTCCGGAACGCCTCCGCCAGTTTCACATGCGAGTTTTTACCTACTGAAATGATATTCCGCGGCTGGCTTCCCACGTTCTTCTCACGCGCATCGCTCACGAAACGCAGGATGATCGGGTGCTCTACCGACTGATTATCAGGAATATGGATAAATACGCCATCCTGTGTGAATGCAGTGTTCAATGCTGTAAATGCATCGTCGGCGTCTTTGGTAAGCTCGTTGAAATACGATGCCACTTTCGCAGGATCGTTTTTGTAAGCGTCAGCCAGTGAGCTGATCGTGATCTGACCGGTTGGAGAAATGATCGTCGACAGTTTCTCATTGTAGCGGCCATTTACAAAATAGAGGATGTTAGCCTCCTGGGTCGGCACTTTCAGGTCTTCCAGCTCGGCAAGGCCGATGGAGCTTTCCGCGTTGAAATCGTAAGAAACACTGATAAGGTCCCTTACATTGCTATATTTCCACTCCTCGTGCTTGATCGTAGGGAAGCCTAATTGCTCAAAACGAGCCAGCCCTGCGCGCTTTTTCTGGTGGAATTCAGAAGACGCCTCACCGTTCATCACGGCCTCGCGGGCATGAAAATCAGTGATCAGTCTGGTTTTTAAATCTATGGTCTCGGTACTCATCGATAATGGGGTATGGTGCTGTATGGGGTTAAGTTTCGGGTTGACAATGCGTCTTTTACTTAACCTACCGCTTCAACTTCCGCTTTGATCCAATCGTAACCTTTTTCTTCCAGTTCAAGGGCAAGCTCCTTCGGTCCGGATTTCACGATGCGACCTTTGTACAATACGTGTACGTAATCAGGCACGATGTAATCCAGAAGACGCTGATAGTGCGTCACCACAATGGTCGCACGCTCTGGTGAACGCAAAGAGTTAACACCCTCGGCTACAATGCGCAATGCGTCGATATCCAAACCTGAATCCGTTTCATCAAGGATTGCCAGTTTCGGTTCGAGTACCGCCATTTGAAAGATCTCATTACGTTTTTTCTCACCGCCGGAGAAGCCTTCGTTCAATGCACGTTTCAGCAGGGAGTCGTTCATACTCACCAACTTGGCTTTCTCGCGCACCATTTTCAGGAACTGTGCGGCATCCAGGGGAGCTTCACCTTTATATTTACGGATTTCGTTAACAGCCGTTTTCAAGAAGTTGATGGTCGTAACGCCCGGAATTTCTACCGGATATTGGAATGCCAGGAAAATACCTTCCGCAGCTCTTTCTTCGGGAGCCAGTTCCAGAATTTCCTTTCCTTCGAAAACTACATTTCCGCCAGTAACCTCGTACTCTTCCCTTCCTGCCAATACCGAAGCCAAAGTACTTTTGCCGGAACCGTTGGGCCCCATAATTGCATGCACTTCACCCGGCTTGACTTCCAGATTGATGCCTTTTAATATTTCCTTACCTTCAATGGAGGCACGCAAGTCATTAATAGAGAGCATAACTGTATTTATACTTAAAAGATAGTTCGTGGTAATTTCCCGCAAAAGTAATACGCATTAGCCGTAAATGAAAATGAGCGTCAATGTCTTAAATGGCGGGCCACTCATTTTGTACAACCTATTTAAGTGGCAGGATGTTCCCGCAGCGGAGATATTTATGCCTTAAACGGTCAGAGAATAAACGGGTTGAAGAAAGCCCGGTTTTTAATTCCCGAAGAAACATTTACTTTGTGCCCCCAGCGTTCCAAACACTTCATTTATGACTAATGATCCGACATCCGGGTTTCCCGTCGGCGTATCCTCCGAAACCGGTACTCTCCAAAGGCTGCTGATCCACAGCCCCGATCGCGGCCTGGGCAAAGTAGTACCCAGCAAGGCGCAAGACTGGCTTTTCGAGGACATCGTGCACCTCGATACCATGCGCAGAAAAGAGTACGATTACTATGTAAAACTGCTCCTCTACTTCCTCGACCCCGAAAAGATCAAAGGCAAGCTGAGTGCTATCAACGACGACCCGACGCGCTCCTTCTTCATTCCTGGTACCGACAAATACTTCGCCTCCGATCGTGTGGTGGATATTCAAAGGCTGTTAGGAGACATATTAGAAGACGAAAGTACGCGCATTAAGCTCACCGCCGCCATTTGCGGTATCGAACGCTGCTCGTACCAGATCCAGGAAGAGCTACACCGTTTCGACGCCCACGAACTGGCGCGCATTTTCATTTCAGGATATTGTTCGGATAAAAGAATGCTTTTCGCGCCGCTGCCGAACCTGATTTTTACTCGCGACATCGGCATTGTCATTAATGATCATATCCTGCTCAATAAGCCTGCCAAAGCGGCGCGAACGAGGGAATCTATCCTGGCGCAGTTCGTGTTTTTTTACCATCCGATGTTTGCCCATTTAAAACAAAATATCATCGAAATACCTGAAAACGAGCGGCATTTCCTGTTGCCCGACGATGAAAAAGCCAGTGACTACCAGCGCTGCACGCTCGAAGGCGGGGATGTGATGATGGTTGCGCCGGGGCATTTGCTGATCGGTTGCAGCGAACGCACCTCCATTTATGCCGCGCAGCAGGTGATGAAGATTTTGTTTGATAAAAATGTAGTTGAAAAGATTACCATTATCAAAATCCCTAAAAAACGGGATTACATGCACATCGACACGATTTTTACGCAGGTTAAAAAGGATACCTGGGTGCTTCTGAGCTCGCTCGCCCGCGTAGGTGACGAGTCGAGGAAAAAAGACGTGTTGCATTTCTTCGCGCCGGTGGATGTAAATAAGGAGTTCAGGATTTTGCAGTTTGTGAAAGGCAATGAACAACAGCCGCGGGAAATCGAGAACCTGGAAGACCTGCTGACCGAAATCAGCCGCGACGATCTCGGCGTAACAGGCCGCGTGCGTTTCGTGTATTCGGGAGGAAATGAATTTCCCTACGGCGAGCGCGAACAATGGACCGATTCCTGCAACCTGCTTGCATTGCGCGACGGCGTTGTAATCGGCTACGACCGGAACGACAAGACGCTCGAAGCATTCAAAAAAGAAGGTTTTAAGGTAATAACCGCCAAAAGGCTTCTCGAAAAATTCGAACACAACGAATTAACGCCCGAAGACCTAACCGATACGTTCATCACATTGCCCTCCGCCGAGCTCTCCCGCGCACGCGGCGGCTCGCATTGCATGAGCATGCCTTTGTTGCGGGTTTAGTCTTGTAATCAAGCCGCCAGAATCGTAAATTGCATAGAGTGCAATACCTGACATTTTCTTCTGACCATACATTTCCAATCATTACCCAAAACTCCTATGCGCGTCATCACTTCATCCGCTCAAATCCAGCCGCAGTCGACATGCCGGATCATGATGATCAGGCCCGTGCGGTTCGGTTTCAATGAGGAAACCGCCGGAAGCAACGAGTTTCAGCAGGAGTTTTTCGCGCAGCAAACCAAAGGCACAGCCCAGGAAACGGCCCGCGAAGAATTCGACCTGATGATCGACCAGCTGCAAAAAGCCGGTCTGGAACTGCATATTTTCGACGATACCGACGAGGTAGAACGCCCCGACGCCGTTTTTTCCAACAACTGGATCTCGTTTCACCAGAGCGGGAAAGTGGTACTGTACCCGATGATGGCCGAAAACCGCCGCCTGGAACGCCGTATCGACATTATCGACTCGCTGGCCGGCGATTTCAAAGTAGAGGAAGTGATCGACCTGACCCATTTCGAAGCGCAGGGCAAATTCCTCGAAGGTACCGGCAGTATGGTTTTCGACCGCCGCTACAAGATCGCCTACGCATGCCTGTCCCCGCGCACGCACAAGGAGGTGCTCGACGCATTCGCGGACGCATTAGGTTATGAAATCATCACATTCTCCGCTTCCGACGAGCACGACAAACCCATTTACCACACCAACGTGCTCATGTGCGTGGGCGACATTTTCGCCGTCGTATGCCTGGAAGCCATCAAAGATCCCGACGAGCGCTTAATGGTCCGATCGGTGCTCGAAGAAACGCATAAGGAGGTGATTGAAATATCATTAGAACAAATGCGGCGTTTCGCGGGCAATATGCTGATGGTACGAAACGGAAAAGGCGACAAGTTCCTGGTCATGTCCACGCAAGCCTATGAATCGCTGACGCCCCGGCAGAAAGACCGGCTCGACGATTACGCCCTGCTCCTTCACACCGACCTTTCGGTCATTGAAGGTAACGGGGGCGGCTCGGCGCGATGCATGATGACCGAGATCCATTTACCTATGAGATAACAAAAAAATGAGGGTGTCTCAAAAAGGCACCTTCTTTTGTTATATGGGCTTTGCCGATTTTCTGTGATTGATTATCTTTAGGTATTAGCAATCCAGGAAAGATGGCCCGACGACAACCTACCTTCAAGCCTTATAATCAGCAGCAATTAATGCTGCTTCCTCCAAGTTTAGATGAGTTAATCTCCAAAGACCATGCTTGTCGGGTGGTCAACGATGTGATCAATAGCATCAGTTTAGAGCCGCTTCATTCAGCCTATCACACGATCGGGTCTTCGAGTTATCACCCGCAGATGCTTCTTAAAGTGCTCGTTTATGGTTATGTGAGCAACATCTATTCAAGCCGTAAACTGGAAGCAGCCT
>NZ_FNYL01000003.1:651538-684813 GCF_900109045.1 Dyadobacter sp. SG02 | reverse complement strand
TCCAGTTTACGGCTTGAATAGATGTTGCTCACATAACCATAAACGAGCACTTTAAGAAGCATCTGCGGGTGATAACTCGAAGACCCGATCGTGTGATAGGCTGAATGAAGCGGCTCTAAACTGATGCTATTGATCACATCGTTGACCACCCGACAAGCATGGTCTTTGGAGATTAACTCATCTAAACTTGGAGGAAGCAGCATTAATTGCTGCTGATTATAAGGCTTGAAGGTAGGTTGTCGTCGGGCCATCTTTCCTGGATTGCTAATACCTAAAGATAATCAATCACAGAAAATCGGCAAAGCCCATATAACAAAAGAAGGTGCCTTTTTGAGACACCCTCTTGTATTTGCAAGTGTTTGTAATTAATGCTCGTCTTCAAGGAAGCCTGTACGGCGGTAGCCTGCGTAGTCTATCACCGACTTTTCTCCTTTGTCAACAAACTCGAACTTGACGTAGATCGAATCCGTCTTGTTTCCACCGGTAGTGGTCGCGGCTCCTTTGATGATCTTGCCTTCGAGGACAGATACCCCAACAGCCGCATCATACATATTCGGAAGGTTCGGTGCAGCATCGAAAGTCATTGCTCCAAGATTAACCTTGGTAATCACTTTCGCCGGCCACGTTTCATGGTCATCGAGGATCAGGTCCGTTTCGTTATTCGCTGCCGTGTTAGAGGTTGTGATCAGGTAGTAACCTCCACCGATGTCCTCGCCGTCTTGAAGTACTTTCACGAACCACTCGCCGCACATCGCCTTCAATTTGGTTCCTTCGATGGCTGGTTCGGTACCAAGATCGCATCCCGACAGAAAAACGCCGGCGATAAAAATTGCTAAATATCCTAATTTCTTCATCTGATGCTAATTTATAATGATACCTGTTTCAGAGTGGCAACAAAATTGTAAACGTCCCAGTCAGTAATTAATACCAGTGTTTTGGTCTCAGGATTTACTGTCAGCGACTTTGGCGTGATAGGCCCGCCAAAAGTCAACACCTGGGGATTTCCTCCGAATTTGAAATCGTTTTTAGGAATACTGGTCGCAGTGATTTCCAGGCCGGGAGCCAGGTAAGCGTCGCCAAGTGCCCGTCCCAGCTGATACCAGCCACCGATAGCATCGGATACCTGATAAGTGTTTTCCGTACCAGGCTTCTTACGGATCATTACATATTCCATATTGGTATACTGTGGCCCGGTTGCCCCGCTTCTCACTACGGTAGATGTATACAAACCTTCGATGGAAGTCTTCAAATCACCTGTACACACCTGCCAGACAGTCCGGGTAGCCGTTGCATCATAACCATCCTTATTGACCGCCGTGTAAGTTACCGTATACCGGTCGGCTGTACCGGGAACAGAAGTGGGCGATCCGCCGCCGATGAGTGCGCTTATGCTCGTTGTCACGGGAATAGTTTGCCCCTGCTCGGTGGCCGTCACACCCGGATCGGTAAATGCCGCGCCGCATTTGGAAAAAACGGTTTCCTCACCTTTGTAATCGAAATCGGGGAAGAAGGTAATCTGTGAAATACCTTCCGTCACCTTGTCGCCTTCGCACGATAACCCTACCGCTCCGATAACGGCTATCGCTATATATTGAATAAATCGCTTCATTTGTCGCTGTTGATTTGAATTATTTCATCCACCAAACTTTGGCCGTAAGCGGCACTAACGCAGGGGTATTCACATTACCATCTCTCGAAACGGAAGTGTACGGAATACGTTTAGGCAGTGCTCCTTTTTCCAGAACGGATTTTGCGGCAACGGTCCATTGTCCGGGAACGTATTTCTCGTTGGTAGTCGCGACATCCGATTTTTCAGGATAACCTGTGCGCGCCTGATCCCAGAACGATTCGTGTCCCTGACGGAACATAGCCACCCATTTCTGATAAATGATCGCTTTGATTTTCGCCTCTGCGTTACCGGTTGACGGATATTCGTAGGTACCACCTTTTGCGATTTTCTTCGCATCGAACGCGACATTGAATTTCGCATAGGCAGCAGCTACGGCTTTGTCGTAGAACTCTTTCGCTTTCGCATCGTTTCCGGTGCGCAGGTAAGCTTCCGAGAGCATGAAATAAACCTCATCGATGCTGAAAAAATAGAACGGATCGGTTGCAGTCATTTTCGCTACGCTGGGGATGTTCACGCCAACTCCGCTAAGAAAATCGCCTTGTTCCAATCCTGCCTGACCTCCCGTGCCTGGTGTGAAGTAAGCATTCAGCCGGGCAGCGTCGTCATGTGCCTGCAAGTACGTTTGAAGCGTACGGCTCAAACGCAGGTTGGTACCTGTGTTCAGCTGACGTACATTGTTCTCATACAATGGGTTACTGCGGTTTGGTTCGTCTACGAACTTGGTAATCGCAGCATGGTCTTCCAATAATGGCGTATTTGCATCGAGCATCGCTTTGATTGCCGCGATAGCCTGCGCAGAGTTAGCGCTTGCAGTCTGGCGCAGATACAGTTTCAGTTTCAATGTGTTTGCAAAGCGTTTCCATTGATCGATCTGGTTGGCTGCGGTCATTCCTCCGTACACGAGGTCGGAAGCTACCGCTGTCGATTTACCGTTATTAAAATCGAGTGCCAGGGCGGCGTCGAGTCTTTTCAGCAATTCCGCGTAAACAGCCTGACCATCGTCGTATTTCGGCGCCTTGATAGTTTGAACCTGCAATGCCTCGCTCAACGGAATCTTGTCGAACCAGTCGGCCAGCATTTGAAAACCATAAGTTTGCACGGCTACCGCTTGCAGCAACATATTATTGTTGCCGCTTTCAGTCGCCTTCGCTTTCACATCTTCGAAGTCGTTCAGACCGCCTGCATACAGTTCCGTCCACGCAACATCGTAGTCGGCTGGTTGGAGGTCGTAAGAGTCGATACCGCGATACTGGTTACTCGCATTGGATTGCGTCCAATGCTGCGACCATAAACCGCCGATGATCGCAAAATCACCTCCTACAATAGCGGCCACGGATGCCTGCGCTGCGGGCAGTACAAATTCGGGTGCTACGTTCGTCGGGTTGTTCGGATCATCATTTACATCCAGCCAATCGTTGCAGGAGCCCAGTGAAAGCGCGGCAAGCAGCAGGAAACTATTTTTTATAATACCTTTCATTTGAATCCTGATTAGAATGATAGATTTAACTGAACGCCGTACGTTGCGGTAGATGGACCGGCAGCGAACTCACCGTAGAGGTTTTTCAGGCTGGTTCCAAACGTGTTGGCTTCGGGGTCTACTACGTGGTTGCCCTTAGGTGTCCACAATACGAGGTTACGGCCAAAAACACCCACGGATGCACCTCTTACCGGCAGTTTTTCCAATGCTTTCTTAGGCACGGCGTATGTCAGCGACACGTTTCTCAGTTTGAAGAATGTCTTAGGCAACACGTGGTTGTATTCGTTGGCTGATGTAGCGCCACCGTAGTAAGTGAATACATCCGCACGGGATACCGGAACAGTGTTGGTCACATAAGTGTTATCCCCGGTTTTGATAACCGAACCCGGCACCACAAACGGCTCGCGATCATTGTATTGCGACATGTAAGCGTTTCCGTTGAAGTAATTCAAACGAGCGGTGTACGAATAGAACACGCCGCCGTTACGGTAGTCGCCATTCGCGCTGAATTTGAAGCCTTTGTAATCCAGGTAGGTCGAAAGACCCAAAGTATAGTTCGGGTTGATTGAGCCTCTGTATGTTTCCTCGGAGCTAACCAGCGGGAGACCGGTTGTTTCGTTTACGATAATGTTTCCGTTCGGGTCACGCTGTGCATCGGGCGAGTAGATCGCACCGAGTGGCTTGCCTACTACTGCACGGAGTTTCACGTTATAGCTGTCATTCAGGAGGATGTTTCCTGATCCGCCTTCGAGGCCCAGCGATTCCACTTCGTTCCAGATCTTGTTGTAGTTCACCGTCACGCCCCATTCGAATTTCTCGGTGCGTACAGGGATCAGGTTCAATGCCAATTCAACCCCTTTATTTCTCACGCTACCCAGGTTGACCGTCTGAGTGGTAGCACCTGTTGCGGGTTCGAGGGCGAGGCTGATGATCTGGTTTTTGGTCAGCTTGTTGTAGTAGCTAAGGTCAAGACCAATGCGTCTTCCGAAGAAGCCCAATTCGAGACCTCCTTCATATTCGGTCGAGATCTCAGGTTTCAGATTCTGGTTTCCAAGGTTGTTTGAAACCTCATATGCGTTCAGGCCGCCGAATGGGAAATTGATGTTACCAAAACCACCCGCGCGAACAGAACCCGGCACGTACACTGAATATACCTGATATGGATCGGCGTCGTTACCCGCCGATGCAGCCGCGAAACGCACTTTCACGAAAGGAATTTCCGCCGGCAATTTGAATATGTCGGACAACACGGCACTGATGCTCGCACTTGGATAGAAGTAGGAGTTTTTGCCTTTTGGCAGCGTACTGGTCCAGTCGTTACGCGCACCCACTGTGAGGTACAACCAGTTGTCGAAACCGAATGTAGCCTGACCGTAGATACCCACAAGGCGGCGCTTCGTGGTCGTCGTGAATGTGGCAGGTGTTACCGAACTGTTGGAAAGGTTGTAAAACCCTGGAAGGTCGAGATTGGTAACTTTTGCGAAGTTGGTCTGTCCGGTTCTTTCGTTGAGGTTGTGCCCAAAGAAAGCCTGCACATCAAAACGCGATCCGAAATTGTGCTTGAAGTTCAGGAGGAGATCGCTGTTGAACTGACGGTTCTGTTTTGCCAGCTCCGATACGCTACCGAAAACGTCATTCGCAGTACTGTTGGGAGTGCCGTCAGTGATTTTTCCGACATTACCCCAGTCTTTCTGGAATGCATCGGAATAGTCACCACCGACGCGGTACTTGATATCCAGATTTTTCAATATCTGGTAACCGAACTCGATGTTACCGAAAATACGGTCTTCGGAGTAGTTGTTACCCTGGTTGTATAATGTCCAGTAAGGGTTCTGAGCGTATGGCGTAAAATAGTTATCCAACGTCATGAACTTATAGTACGGGCTGTTAGGATCGAGCAATGCTTTGGAATCGACGATCGAGTGGTCGCGCGGGATCTGGATCATTTCCTGCCACAATACCTTACCACCGCCGGCATCGTCGCCCTGGCCGGTCGCAACCGCTTTCTGGTTTTTGTGAACGTAGTTGATGTTCGAGTTCACCGAGAACTTATCCAGTTTCAAACCACCGTTCAGGCTTAATGTGTTACGTTTGTACGAATCGGCATTGGTAGGAACTACGCCGTCGGCTGTTGCATTGGAATACGCTACACGGTAGTTGGCAGTTTCTGTACCACCGGATACGGCAATACTGTTGTTCCATTCATACCCTTTATCGAAGAAATCTTTCAGGTTGTCTTCCTGTGCCGAGAAAGGTTTCAGCATTTGCGAGTTGTCCACCACATTACCCCAAAGACGGTTCTTGCCGTCGAGCCTCGGCCCCCATGAACCGTTCTCGATGCGGTCGAACAAGCCGCTCCATCCCTGACCGTAGTTATTTTGCAGGTGCGGAACGCGAAGCACTTGTGATCTTGCAAACGACGACGAAATGTCAACCTGGGTCTTGCCGGACTTACCTCTTTTGGTCGTGATCAGGATCGCACCGTTCGCTGCACGGCTACCGTACAATGCGGATGCCGAGATACCTTTCAGTACGGTAATGCTTTCGATCTCGTTAGGGTTGATGTCGTTCATCTGGTTACCGAAGTCCATCGAACGGTTGAAGTCATCGTTGGTGTTTTGAGCGTTGGAAGATGAAGTGTTACCACGGTTGTTCATCGGCACACCGTCGATTACAAACAGCGGCTGGTTGTTACCGGTAACCGAGTTAAAGCCGCGGATGTTCAGGACGGTCGACGCTCCCGGTGCTCCCGATGCGGTATTAACAGAAAGACCTGGCACGCGTGCGTTAAGCGCATCGAGCGGACTGGTGTTACGGGCTTCTGTAATAGATGTATTGGAGATGGTGGCGGTACTGTAACCGAGCGATTTGCGTTCGCGCGAAATACCGAGCGCCGTTACAACCACCTCACCGAGTTGCTGGGCGTCGGCCGCGAGCGTTACGTTGATCGTCGATTTCGAACCGACCACGATGCTTTGGCTCAGGTAACCCACAAATGAATACACAAGCGTTCCTGAAGAGGGGGCTGAAATGCTGTACTTCCCGTCGATATCGGTGGTGATACCTCTGGTTGTACCTTTCAGGGTGATGTTTACACCGGGGAGCACGCTTCCGTCGTCGGCGGTTACAACTCCCGATACTTGTTTATCCTGGGCAAAAGCCTGCCAGCCAGGAATCAATAAGCACCCTAAGAATAGAAACAGTAGAGTCTTTCTCATACAAAGGATTTAAAGTTTGTTTAAATAGGATATTAATTGCGTCAGGGTTACAAAACTAATCGTTGTTTCAATCAATTACAATGCCGTACAAATCAATGCCCAGAATATAATTTGGCGTAAACAGGGTTTCATTGTCAGTTTGTTAGCGCAAACTACAAAATCGCTTCAATAAACGTATTTGTTAGAACTTCATACTTTCTGCGTATTCGCAATGAAAATTGCAACGCCTGCCTCCTTTCCTTAGATGATTTTCAAACAATTCAAATATTTACTAAAAGCAGCTTACTGTGGGAGGTGTAGATTTCGGGTTCCAAATGACCCGTTTCGGGAGCTGAAAAATTTATGTTAAGCTACAAACAATATTAGAAAAATGCAACTATTTATCAAAAATTACTCGATAGTCCGGCATTCTTAATCCACACATTTTTTCATCCGCTCATTATTTAGATTCATTCTTCTAAAATCCCGCGTATACAGGCACCGTATATCGCAAGTCTCAATTTGCACCTTCCGGTAGGTTTTACGCCAATCAATGTAAAATCCTCAAAAAAAGGCGTCTGTTATTAACATTCGGTTAAAATCAGACGCGTTTTCGAAAATTTCACATATTTGAAAAAATTGCAAAAAACAGCCCGAATTGCATATAAAATTCTCCCTTTCATACCATGCAACCAAAGTAAATTTTGAAAATTCGCAAACAAAAGGTTGTACTGGTTAAACTAATAGTTATTTTTGCAACAGTATGTTTACATAACAAACCTAACTTTAAGCTTAATTTATGAGGGAGACTTTATGCTTCTTAATGGGGTGTCTGCTGCTATTTTCAACGCAGCTGCACGCCCAGGATCTGGCCGTGACCGGTAAGGTCACCGCGGACGACGGCTCGATACTTCCGGGCGTCAACATTTCTTTGAAAGGTACTACTCGCGGTACCACCACAGACACCCAGGGCCAGTACACAATTTCCACTACTTCCGGGGCTACGCTTGTTTTCAGTTTTATCGGTTTTCAAACACAGGAAGTGATCGTTGGAAACCAGTCCGTCATCAACGTAACGCTAAAAAATGATGTCAGCCAGCTTCAAGAGGTGGTCGTAACCGCCCTTGGACAAGAGCGCAAAAGAAATGAGCTGGTTTACGCGGCCCAGCAGATCAACAACGAGCAGATCGTACAGGCACGTAACCCGAACGTAATGAATGCGCTTGCGGGTAAAATCGCCGGTCTCGATATCAAAACGAACAATAACATGGGTGGATCGACCAGCGCGATCATCCGCGGTTACAAATCCATTACCGGTAACAACCAGGCATTGTGGGTAATCGACGGTGTGCCCGTGTCCAATGCCAACACCAACTCTTCCGACCAGCAGACAGGTCGCGCAGGGACCGACTACGGTAACGCTGCCTCCGATATCAACCCGGACAACATCGCGTCCATCAACGTTTTGAAAGGTGCTGCGGCAACCGCACTTTACGGTTCGCGTGCTTCCAACGGGGTAATCCTCGTGACGACCAAGCAAGGCCGTAAAAACAGCTTCGATGTAACCGTGAACAGCGGTGTTACCTGGGGCAAGATCGACAAGAGCACTTATGTGAAATACCAGAATGAATACGGCGCAGGTTACGGCGGCGACGGAGCGAAAGACCAGTTCTACCGCGGAAACCTGGGCTCAGGCGAAGGCGACATCGCAGTATTTGATGCGGATGCCTCTTTCGGTGCCAAATTCGACCCCAACAGAATGGTTTACCAATGGGATGCATTCGACCCGTCTTCACCGACTTTCGGGAAAATGACCCCATGGGTTGCCGCTAAAAACGGCCCGGCTGCATTCTTCGAAACAGCTGTGACCTCCAACCAGAGCGTGAGCATTCTCGGCGGCGGTGAAAACACCACATTTAAAGTAGGTTACACCCGCAGCGACGAAAAAGGCGTTCTTCCCAACAGCAAGCTGGGCAAAAACCTCTTCAACTTCTCGTCTTCATTTGACCTGACCAAGAAGCTGACGATCTCCGCCAACGCAAACTACTCGCAGGTAAAAGGTGTAGGCCGCTACGGAACCGGGTACGATGGTAAAAACCCTAACCAGCAGTTCAGACAGTGGTTCCAGACCAACGTCGACCTGCTCGATCAGAAAGCTGCCTATTTCAGAAACAAACAGGATGTGACCTGGAACTGGGGCGACCCCAAAGCGCCATTCGATCAAAACGGCCCGATTTACTCGGAAAACCCGTATTTCTCACGCTACGAAAACTTCTCGAACGACTCCCGGGACAATATCTTCGGTTATGCGGCGGCGGTTTACAAAATCGCACCGTGGGTTGACTTCACTACCCGTTTCGCTTACAACGGTACCCAGGATATGCAGGAAGAGCGCATTGCATTCGGCAGCGCAGACCCCGCGCAATACAAACGCTACAACAGAAGCTTCAACGAAACCAACCTCGATGTGATCTTCAACTTCCGCAAAGCCATTACGAAGGATATTAACTTCTCCGGTTTGGCAGGTGGAAGCATGCGTCGCTCGACGGAAAGTGCGATCCGCGCACAAACCAATGGCGGTATGACCGTTCCCGGCATTTACGCGCTTTCGAACTCGGCCAGCCCCATCGAACCACCCACCGAAACTTACAGAAGAATCGGTGTCGATGGTCTTTACGCACAAGCATCATTTGGTTACAAAGACCTTGTGAACCTTGACCTCACCGCAAGACAGGACAAATCGACCACTTTGGTGAAAGGTGAGAACACCTATTTCTACCCCGCGATCGGTGCCAACTTCAACCTTTCCAATCTGGAAGGGATGAAAAGACTTGGCTGGCTGACCATGGCGAAACTGAGCGCCAACTATGCAGAAGTAGGTAACGATGCGCCATGGGGAAGCACGATCGACGTGTATGACAAACCGACCGGCCTTGGTAGCATTCCTTATTTCACGTTGAGAAACACAAAAAACAACCGTGACCTGAAACCGGAAAGAACGAAAAACTACGAATTCGGTCTTGAAAGTGCATTCCTGAACGACCGCGTGGGTTTCAACTTCACGTACTACCGCTCGTCTACCCTCGATCAGATCCTGCCGGTATCGATCACCGCTGCTACCGGATATGCATTCCGTTATGTAAACTCGGGTGAAGTACAAAACAAGGGTATCGAGATCTCCGCTTATGTAACGCCTATCAAAGTGCAGGATTTCTCCTGGACCTTGAATATGAACTTCTCGAGAAACCGTAACAAGGTGATCAGCCTCTACGGAGAAGGTGCTCAGGAAGTAACCAACGTTACAATCGCCAGTCTTCAGGGCAGCGTTTCCATCAATGCGGCAAAAGGAGAGCCATTCGGTATCATCCGCGGGACCAATTTTGTGTATCATGAAGGAACCGGCCAGAAAGTGGTCAGAACCAACGGTTTGTATGCCGCAACTCCCAGCTCTGCTGAAATTATCGGTAACCCCAACCCGGATTGGATCGCGGGTGTGAGTAACACACTGAAGTACAAAACATTGTCACTCAGCTTCTTGTTGGATATCCGTCACGGCGGCGACGTATGGTCTCTGGATCAATGGTATGGTGAAGGAACCGGTCTTTATCCGATAACCGCCGGCCTGAACGAGCTGGGTAACCCGAAAAGAAACCCTGCCTATCTGTATGATAAGGATGGCAAGAAAACAGGCGATGCTCCTAACCAGGGTGGCGTCTTGTTCCCTGGTGTGCAAGCAGACGGAACGCCTAACACGATCCGTGCGGAAAACGTAGATGGTAATGGTGCTACCGCATACGGTTACCCAGGCAATCCGCCACGTGCGATGTACATCTACGACGCTAGCTACATCAAACTGAGAGAAGTAGCCCTCACGTACGCGCTTCCACAAGCGATCGTGAGCAAACTGCGCGCGTTCAAGGAGATTGATATCTCGGTAATCGGACGTAACCTTTGGATCATTCACAAAAACATGGAATTCCAGGATCCGGAAGAAGGTCTGGGTTCAGGTTTGCTGAATGGTGCGGGTGGTTACCAAAGCGGTGCTTACCCGGCTGTAAGAAACTATGGTTTCAATGTTAAATTCCGTTTCTAAGCGATATGAAAAAACTAATTATTCTTTTCCTCCCGTTCCTGCTGCTGACAGCCTGCGTCGATAGCCTGGACGACTATAATGTGGATACCAAGCGTCCTTCGACGGCACCGCCTGTTACCCTGTTTTCCAATGCATTGAAAGGCCTGGCCGATACGCTCACCAGCCCGAACGTGAATGTGAACAACTACCGTTTGTACGTTCAGCAATGGACTACAACCACTTACCTGGACGAGCCCCGCTACAACGTTACTGCGCGTATCATTCCGGAGTCATTCTGGCGCGGACTTTACAAAGGTGTCATCTCGGATTTGAATGAATCGAGAAGAATTATCAATGAGGACCAATTCCTGTCTCAGCAAACCAAAGATGTACAGCTTGCACAGATCGAAGTGGTGGAAGTGCTGACCTGGGCTGCATTGGTCAATACTTTCGGTGATATCCCGTATTCGGAATCGATGAACCCCGAAAACCCGCTTCCAAAATACGATGATGCCAAAACGATATACGACGCGATCCTCGCCCGTCTGGACGCCGCGCTTCCAAAGCTGGAATCAGGCGGTACACCATTCGGTGGCGGCGACCTGCTCTACAAGGGCAACATCCCGCAGTGGGTTAAATTCGGTAACTCGGTCAAACTGAAACTGGCAATGATCATCGCCGACAGCGACCCTGCGAAAGCGAAGAAAATGGTGGCGGAAGCGGCCCCGAAGGTATTCACCAGCAATTCGGACAAAGCGGCATTCCCATATGTCGCGAGCCCGCCTAACAACAACCAGATCTCGCAGAACCTGAATGAGCTTTTCACGAGCCGTCAGGATTTCATCCCGGCAGCAACGATTGTGAACCCGATGAACGAGCTGAACGACCCGAGAAGAGAATTTTTCTTTACGAAGCTCGACGGCAAATATGTAGGTGGTCAGTACGGCTTCCTGAATACGTTTTCCAACTTCTCGCACGTAAGCGAGAAAATCATCGACCCGGCATTCGAAGCACTGTTTCTCGATTACTCGGAAGTTGAATTCCTGCTCGCAGAAGCTGTGGAAAGACAATTCATCACGGGTTCGGCTGCTGAGCATTACAACAAGGGCGTAACGGCCTCGATCACCTATTGGGGCGGAACTGCCGAACAAGCTGCGGCTTACCTGGCACAACCCAAAGTAGCTTACGCTACCGCCGGTGCGACCTGGAAAGAAAAAATCGGTTTCCAGAAATGGCTCGCGCTTTACAACAGAGGCTGGGAGTCATGGGTTGAATGGAGAAGACTCGATGCGCCTAAACTGTCTCCCCCATCAGGCGGAAACGTTCCGGCAGGTCTGGCGATCCCGGTACGTATGATCTACCCAATCATCGAGCAAACCCTCAATGGTGCCAACCGCAGTGCAGCGGCAGAAGCCATCGGCGGCGACCTCGCCACGACCAAATTGTGGTGGGATAAATTCTGATATTCGAATCAGCAACAATCAGAGAGGCGGGCTTCGGTCCGCCTCTCTTTTTTTGTAGTAATCACAATAAACTTTCTCCTAGTATGCCGATTAAAAACCCAACCCTGCCGGACACTGGTTACATACCCGATATACGGTTTTGATCATCGTAAATTCAGAGTCATAAGGTTTTCGAAAGCCCTTCCACCTACAAACCTGACTTTTGAATGAAATCAATTGTACTTTCAATTGCAGCTACATTGCTGCTATGCCCCTTTTATGCCCAGGCGCAGAGTCACGAAGTCACCGGAAAAGTCAAGTCTGCCGCCGACAGCTCGTGGCTTCCGGGTGTAACAGTCAGAATTGCCGGAAGCCAATCCGGCACGCTGACAGACGAAAACGGGGCTTTCAAAATTAATGCGCGGCAAGGTCAGACATTGCTCTTCTCATTTGTCGGGTTCCTTAACCAGAGCGTAAAAGTCACGTCTTCCAGCACCATCCGTGTGGATATGGAACTGGACGAGCTATCGTTGAATGAAGTGGTTATTACTGCGGGCGGACTTACCGCCCAGCGTCGCGAGCTTGGAAGCCAGGCCACCACACTGAAATCCCAGGAGCTCACACAGGGAAAACCGACAAGCGTCGCAGCCAGCCTGGCAGGCAAGGTGCCCGGGCTCCTCGTTATGGGTGTAAGTAGCGGTGTTAATCCCGCATTTCGGTTTGTACTTCGTGGAAACCGTTCTTTGACAGGCAATAATCAGGCGCTGGTGATCATCGACAACATGATCTCTACCAGCGATATTCTGGCGAATATGAACCCCGAGGACATCGACGACATCCAGGTGCTCAACGGAGCGGGAGCGGCCGCATTGTACGGGTCTGATGCTTCCAACGGGGCATTAATAGTTACTACGAAAAAAGGCAAATCCGGGAAAACCGAAGTGCGACTCGCACACACGGCCACACTCGAAAGCGTGAGCTTTCTTCCCCAGCTGCAATCCGGCTTTGGCTCGGGTACCACGCCCGATGACGTTCCTACCTATACTCCCTATGAAAACCAGCAATTCGGGCCAGCATTCGACGGCTCAATGGTGAAAATCGGCAAACCGCTTCAAGACGGATCTATTCAGACCATTCCCTATTCGGCCCGGAATTCGCGGAAAGATTTCTGGGAAACGGGACTGACGAATCAAACAGATTTGAGTGTTTCGTCCGGCGACGAAAAAGGCACTTATTACCTTTCCGCCCAATATACCAATCAGCATTCGACTGTACCTTATGAGGGGTTCAAGCGTTACAGCGTACGTGCGAATAGTACAAGGCATGTCTATAAAAATCTTACCGCCTCATTCAACACCAACTTTGTAGCTACCCGAAGCGATGTCAGCAGCGCGGCCGCATCGGCATATCAAAACTTGTTGATGTCCCCTTCACAAGTAGATGTAACTAAATACAAAGATTGGGAGACCAATCCTTTTGCGAACCCTAACGGTTATTTTAATGAATATGCGCCAAACCCCTACTTTGCATTGGCGAACAACCGGAACGTTTCCCGACAAGACTATTTTCAGGGCAATCTGGAATTAAAATGGAAAATCCTGAAACCCTTAACGATTACATACAGGTCAGGGATCACCACCAGGAATTTTACCAGTAAAAGCCGCAGCGGAAAGTTTACATACTCCGATTACACCAAAAGCATTTCAGGTAGTTCTAAAACCGATTTACCTGGCAATGTGGGGGATTTCAGCGGGTTCACCATGCAATTTGTCAACGATCTGATCAGCGAATTCAAAACACAACTGACACGAAATGTTAATTTCAGTTCGGCACTCGGAGTCACATTCAGGGAAAACAGCAGCAAAACCCTGTTTGCTCAGGCTAACGGACTTGTTCTCGGCGACCTTTACAACATCGGCAACAGTCTCTCGAACCCGATAGCGGGAGAAGAAAATTTTAAAGCGCGCCAGGCGGGCGCGTATGGAGAGGCTAGGTTAGGTTTCAAGGATTTTCTTTACCTGCATGTTACCGGCCGGAACGATTGGCGTTCCATCCTGTCGAAAACCAACAGGTCTTTCTTTTACCCGTCAGCGGACATTTCATTTATCGTAACAGACGCGATTCCTGCGCTCTCGCAATCCGGATTCCTGCAAACACTCAAACTAAGAGGGGGTTACTCGAAAGTAGGTCAGGTCAATCTCGGAAATATGTTCAACCTTGGCGCTTACGCACTGAACAGCACATTCTCCCAGGCATTTGGCTATCCCTATTCCAGCGGAGCTGGTTTTACGCTCAATGACAAAATGGTTGCCGCCGATATCAAGCCCGAAATGACGTTAGGCTCAGAAGCCGGTCTCGATTTTGAACTCGGCCCACTTTCCGTATCCGGCGGCGTGACTTTCTACAAAACCAATACGATGAATCAAACGATTTCCGTCATGGTGTCGACCGCGACAGGTTTCCAAAGTCTTACAACCAATGTGGGCGAGGTTGAAAACAAAGGAATTGAAAGTTACCTGCATATCACCCCCCTGAAACTGCCAAACGGCCTGGAAGTTTCACTTTCCGCGAATTATACATTCAATAGCAACAAGGTTCTGTCACTCTCCGAACAGGCGGATCAACTCACGCTCGCGAGCGAGGGTAGCACCGCACGCATCCTTGCGAAGGTGGGATCGCCATTTCCAATGCTACAAGTTACCCAATATAACCGTGATCCGCAGGGACGGATCATTGTCAATCCGATCACGGGATACCCGGCCACCGACGGCACCTTTCACAACGTGGGCATCACCAATCCGCCCCATATTTTGGGAGTAAATGGAACGATCAAGTTCAAGAAACTTCGTTTATACGCATTGTTCGAATACCGGAACGGGCATTACATCTACAACTCGATTTCCACCGGATACGACTTCTCCGGCGCAGGTGTACGAACCGCCTGGTATAATCGTGATCGGTTCGTAATACCAAACTCCTCGTACAAAAATGCAGAAGGCGAATACGTCGCCAACACAAATATTACCGTTCGCAGCGGTGGCGCCGATTTCTGGACCGACGCCACAAGAAACCGGGGAATTGGCGAAAATTATGCCAACTCGGCCGGGTTCTGGAAACTGCGGGAAGTATCGCTTCGATATGACCTTCCGGCCTCGATCTTATCGAAATCCAATTTTATTCACGGAATGACGCTGAGTGTTCAGGGTAGAAATCTGTTTATATGGGTTCCTAAATCAAACCTCTACACCGACCCCGAATACAGCCAGAACGGGGTTGAAAGTAACGCCGTCGGTTTCACGAATTTAGCACAAACGCCGCCCGCCAGATACTACGGAGCGACATTGTCATTCACCTTCTAATTCAGCACACATGAAATTCAAACTCAAATACTGGATATTGGGCGCTTTACTCCCGGCTTGTACTTCCTGCGATAGTTACCTCGACATTAATGAGAACCCGAATGCGGCCACGAGCGCTTCTGCATTATTAGTCCTGCCGCAAGCCATCACAGGATCTGCCGCAGTATCAAATGCCTACAATTCATATGGGGCACATTTCGGCGGATTTATCGCCAATGCGGGTGGCTTCTCCGGATTTGGAAACCTCTTTAACTACCAACTCGTCCCGGGAGACCATAATACGCTATGGATCAACACTTACGATAATTTACAAGATTACCAATATGTCATCGAGCAAACCAACGGAAACGACGAGCTAGCTTATGCAAATGCAGCAGCCAAGATCATGACTGCTCTTAACTACCAGAAGCTTGTAGACGCTTTCAATGACGTTCCCTATTCCGAAGCATTGAAAAGCAATGTGAATCTCACGCCAAAATATGACAATGCTGCTATCATTTACCAGGACCTGATCGCCAAACTGGATGAAGCAATCGGTATCATTAACAATGCCAAATTACCCAAAAGCCTGAATAGTTCGTCCGATCCACTGTTCAGCGGTAATATGAACAAATGGAAACAATTCGCCAATACACTTAAGCTGCGAATGCTGATCCGCGTTTCCGGTGTCGCCTCGCTTTCCGATTTTGCGCAAAAAGGCATTAAAAATATGGATATGATGATTGGGTTTCTTGCCGATGATGCCATTGTCAATCCCGGATATGCGAAGGACAAACCCAATCCGCTTTGGAACAGCTGGGCTTATTCGACAACGGGCACGCTTTCCAATTCATCCCGTACGGCCACGAAGTTCTCTTTCGGGTTTTACAAAGGGCAAAAGCTGACAGACAATGGTCGTGGAAGTTTGATCTATAAGAATTTTGAAACCAATACACCCGTCAATCAGCTAGGCAATGAGGTGGACGCGCCCACAGTCGTCACCAATTACTCCACCTGGTACACAGGCACGTTTGGCAGCGCTTCCAGTATTGCAAATTCTTTGGGCATTATGAAAGGGCCGTCACAAGGCCAACCGCTGATACTTGCCGCTGAATCGCATTTTCTGCAAGCAGAGGCACGTTTGAAGGGCTATCTCACGGGCGAATTCAAAGACAGCTTTAACGAAGGCATTACCGCTTCATTCAGGTATTTATATAAAGATGTTACCAATGCACTGCCTGCAACAAAAGACGTTGTGGCCGATGTAGCAACCTATAAAAAAGATAATCCCGATACTTATCTGGTAAATATAGAACTCGCAAAAACGCCCGCGGAGAAGCTGGAAGCTATTATCACTCAGAAATACATCGCACTAAACATGATCCATTCCGACGAGGCCTGGAACGAATTCAGAAGAACGACCTATCCCGCAACCGACCCCAAGGGCGACGCATACCATAATATTGCCTCATTGCTATCCAACTCTTCAAGAGCGGATAAGCTTCCTAGCCGGGTTCTGTATCCCTCGTCTGAACAGTCGTACAATGCTGCAAACTACAAAACCGTCAACCAGTTCACCGACCTTATTTTCTGGGACCCAAACTGATCATCCGTATGAAAACAGTAATGCAATGGCTCATGCTGATCCTCCTTTTCAGCACGCATATATCCTGCCTTAAAGACGAAATGACACTCGATCCCGAAAAGTCAGTCAACGTCATCGAATTCAAGAACCCGTCCAGCTTTGTATCGCCATCCGGAAGCAAATATGCCTTATACACGAAAGCTTTCGACCTGGCCGATGAGAATGAGTATCCGATTACAATCAGTTATTCCGGCGCGCAAGTAGCTCCTGAGGACATTACCGTGGTTTTGGGCATCGACACAGCAGCACTGAACCAGTACAATGCGGAGCAACATAAAGCATACAACCTTATCGATGCAAAACTTTACACATTGGTGCCGTCCGTTGTGATACCAAGAGGGCAAAGAACTGCGATCGCCAAGCTGAAATTTAAAAGTAATGCATTCGATTTCAGTAAAAAATATGTGCTTCCGGTTCAGATTCAGTCTGCTTCGACGGGTATTATCAGTGGCAACTTCGGAACAATCCTGTTGAACGTGAATGCGAAAAACAAATATGACGGCGTGTACAGTGCAACCGGCAGTATGTCTGACGCTACGAACGCCGCATTCACAGGCCTGTACACCGCAGGCAAGAAAACAGAATACACGCTTGAGACAATTTCGGCAACAGAATGCGTACTTACCGACCACATCAACTGGGGTGGTGCCGCGTATGTACCGTTCTGGACTGGAACAGGAATCAGCGGTTATGGGAGTTTTTCGCCCATCGTCGAATTCGATCCGGCAACGAACAAGATCATAAGCGTCAAGAATTTTTACGGTCAACCTGCCTCCAATACGCGTTCAGCACAGCTTAATCCGAAAGGAATTAATACCTACGACGCCGCTTCTAAAACCATTAAAGTCAGCTATTGGATGTTACAGCCCAGCGTAGTTACCGCTCCTCCGCACATCCGCACCACGTGGGAGGAAGAATGGAAATTCTTACGCTCAAGATAAATTACAAGTTTCCCAATAGTACATTTTCAGCCGCGCGAATCACGTGGCTGAACTTTTTTTTCGTGAAAAATCCACACAAAGCATTCAAAACAATGCCCTTGTATCGTACGTCATTCGATTTTCTTTAACTTTGAGGGTTATCCAACTCTTGAAAAAATGGAATTTCTAAAAAGCGACCGCCTGAATCATCTGAAATACGAGATCCGCGGTGCTACCTACCAAAAAGCGTTAGAGCTTGAAAGTCAGGGCTACAAAATCCATAACCTGAACATCGGTAACCCCGCACCGTTCGGTTTCGATTCGCCCGACGAGATCGTCCACGACATTATCATGAACATCCGCAATGCGCAAGGCTACTCGGATTCTCGTGGCTTGTTCGCGGCGCGCAAGGCGATCATGCACTACACACAAACAATTGGTATTCAAGATGTTGAAATCAATGATATTTTTATCGGAAATGGCGTCAGCGAGCTGATCCTGCTCTCGATGCAGGCATTGCTCAACCCCGGCGACGAAGTACTGGTACCCTCTCCCGACTATCCGCTCTGGACAGCGGCGATCTCGCTCAGCGGCGGCACGCCGGTACATTATGTGTGCGATGAAGAAGCTGATTGGAACCCCGATCTGGACGATCTCGAAAAGAAAATCACTTCACGTACCAAAGGGATTGTAATTATTAATCCCAACAACCCGACCGGCGCGGTTTACGATAAGGAAGTACTGGCACGCATCGCCCGCATTGCCGAAGAGCATGGACTGATCATCTTCTCGGACGAGATTTATGACAAGATCCTTTACGACGGAGCGGCGCATTATCCCATGGGCTCATTTGTCACCGACACCCTTTGCGTGTCTTACGGCGGGTTGTCGAAAAACTATCGCTCGGCCGGTTTCCGTGGTGGATGGATGATCCTCAGCGGCGCGAAACAGAAAGCCAAATCCTACGCGGAAGGCCTGCTCCTGCTCGCGAGCATGCGCTTGTGCGCGAACGTACCTACGCAATACGCGATCCAGACCGCATTGGGCGGTTACCAGAGTATCAAGGAGCATGTGGTACCGACGGGTCGGTTGTATAAGCAGATGAACCTTGTTTACGACAGACTGACGTCGATTCCCGGCATTACCTGCGTGAAACCGAAAGGCTCATTGTACGTTTTCCCTAAAATCGACCTGAAAAAATTCGGTTTCAAGGCGGACGACCAGTTTGTATACGAGCTGCTGGCAGACCAGAAAGTACTGGTGGTAGCCGGAACCGGATTCAACTATCATCTGGACCCGCATTTCCGGATTGTGTTCCTGCCTACCGTCGACGAGCTGAACCAGGCGATGGACAAGCTGGAATTCTTCCTGACCAATCGCCGCATTATGTCGACGCGGACAGTTGAAGATGTCATTGCCTGACGAAAATTTTAAACCTATACCTCCACTGAAAGTACCTATCGCCCGATGACCATACCCGACAGAACCATTCAGGAGGCCAAACGCCAACGGCTGTTCCTCCTCCTTTGCGGTATCTTTCTCACCAACGCGCTTATCGCGGAGATTATCGGCGGTAAAATATTTTCAGTGGAGACCCTTTTGGGCATCGCACCGGCCCAGTTACCGATCGGCGGCCAGAAGCTCGACTTCAATATGACGGCGGGGGTGATCAGTTGGCCCGTGGTGTTTATCACTTCCGACATTATTAATGAGTATTTCGGTCGCAAGGGCGTCAAAAGGATTTCCTATGTCACGTCGGCGCTGATCGTCTACACGTTTATGATCATCTACGTAGCCACCCAGCTTCCTCCCGCGCAGTTCTGGCTCGATCTCAATAATACCGACAGCCACGGTAACACATTCAATATCAACGACGCATTCTCCAAGATCTTCAACCAGGGACTGGGTATTATGATCGGGTCGATCACGGCCTTTTTGCTCGGTCAGTTGCTGGATATCCTCGTATTTTCGTGGCTCCGCAGAAAAACCGGTGGCCGGTACATCTGGCTCCGCGCAACAGGCTCGACCATGTTTTCACAGCTGATCGACAGCTTCGTAGTGATCGGGATTGCGTTTTATGTTTTCGGGAATTGGGATTTGAAACTCGTCTTTTCGGTGGGAACCATCAATTACCTGTATAAAGGCGTGGTCGCGATCCTGTTGACACCGCTTTTGTACATAGCCCATTATTTTATCGACAATTACCTCGGTAAGGAGTACGCGGAGGAGCTTTCGCATCACGCCGCGCACGAGTAGCGACTCAAAGCGGCACTTGCCTCCGCATATTATCCAGCATCACGGCGGTTGCAATACCGACATTGAGTGATTCGGCCTCTCCAAAGCGCGGTATCATGATTTTGTCGGTCACAAATTGGCCCACCTGCTCGCTGATACCGTTGGATTCGTTGCCCATTACAATAATGCCGCCATGCTGAGGGTATTCGAATT
Organism: Dyadobacter sp. SG02; assembly: GCF_900109045.1. Classification (GTDB taxonomy): domain Bacteria; phylum Bacteroidota; class Bacteroidia; order Cytophagales; family Spirosomataceae; genus Dyadobacter. Next base: position 664,644 of record NZ_FNYL01000003.1, on the reverse strand, counting down.
CGTACAGTGAACTACCTCCCAGGAATGCACCTATCACTTGTTGCCGTATGCCCTTTATTTGTTCAAAATATTGGATCAAATCGGTGTAGTAGAGATTTACACGCGTAAAAGAGCCTTTGGCGGCGGCGATGACTTTGGGATTGTAAATGTCGGTCGTATCGCGGGAACATACGATTTTGGTAATGCCATACCAGTCGGCAACGCGGATAATGGTGCCCAGGTTACCCGGGTCGCGCACGTCGTCGAGCATAAGCATATATTCACGCGGTGCGGGAGACAAGAACGCATTTTCCTTCGTTTTAGCGACAGCGAGGCATGAATCATTGGTCTGAAACGATCCCAGCCCTTCCAGCTCCTGCGCAGTAACCGTTTCGAGGGCCGGGTTATGGCGGGTTAAAATACTTGAGTATTTTTGCTGAAATTCCTTTGTTACCAGTACAAACTCAATTTCAAAGTCAGAATCCAGCAATTCCAGTACACTTTTGGCACCCTCCACCACGAAAGCCTCGTGAAGCTGCCGGTACTTCTTGATTTTAAGAGAGTTAATATACTTGATACGATTTTTTGACAACATTGAATATTAATTGTAGGACAATATACGGCTGGTTGATTTTCCTGGTTCTCACGGGACTGTTTTCCTGCGCACCCAAACCCACTTCCAAAGGCTATTTACTCGGCAACTCTTCCATCAAGGGAAATCGTGTGATCAGCGATTCGGAACTGGAAGCATTGATCCCGCAGAAACCCAACCGGCGGCTGCTAGGCTTCCCAATCTTCCCTTATGTCGGCCTTTACCGCTTCGGCGAGCTGTTTTACAATCGCGAGGAAAAGCAGCGCAAGGTGATCGAGGTGACGCAAAATTACCAGAAAGAATCCCAGGAACACACAGATTCTCCCCGAAAGCTTGAAAGAATCAACACCAGGTATGCCAAAAAGCTGGAAAAAGCACAGCTGCGCGCTACGCAGGGAAACTTCTGGATGCGGGTACTGGGCGAAGCACCGGTATATTACAGTCAGGCAGATGTGGTGCAGAATGCAGAGAAAATGCAGAAGTACCTGTATAACAACGGCTTTTTCGATGCAAAAGTAGCGTTCGACCCTGACACGATTTTCAAAAGGATCCGCGTGAATTACCTTGTGACGGAGAATAGGGCGACAATGATCCGCGACATCCACTACCAGATCAGTGACGGACTGGCCGACAGTCTCATCAAAGTCGATTCGAAAAACGCCGCATTAACACCCCGCAAGCGCTACGATGGCGACGCATTCGAGGAAGAACGCGTACGCATCGAAACACTGCTCCGGAATGAGGGTTACATGGGCTTTTCGCGCCAGAATATCAGTTACATTGTGAACGATACGATCACGAACCGGCCTACCGATAGTCTTTTCAAATCCGTGGACGTGCGGGTCAAAGTGGATATGCCAACACCGGCCAACAAGCGCTATTCCGTTAATTCGGTCAATTTTGAAGTACTCCCGCCGTCCGGTGTGCCGGATTCGATTTTCCGGAAGGATACCAGCGTCTTCGAAGGCATTAAATATGTGTTTTCGGATAAAAAATTCTCCCGGAAAGTGCTCGATTCCAAAATGCAGGTTCGTCCCCAAACCTGGTACAGCCAGAAAAAAGAACGCGACACCCAGCAGCAATTATCGCTCACCGACCAGTTCCGTTTCGTCAATTACAACTACACCCTTGACTCGACCGGGCGGGGTATTAACAGTTATTTCAAAGCAATACCATTAGATAAATACCAGATTTCGACCGACCTCGGCCTCAATGTAATCCAGCTGCAAGGTACACCCGGCCCATTTGCCAACTTGTCGTACAAGATCCGGAATGTGTTCAATGGCATGGAAAACTTTGAAACCAATATCCGGGGTGGAATCGAGCTCGTGCCGAATTTTGTGGGAAACAGGGAGATTTACAAGAGCGAGGAAATCGGTATAACCGCTTCGCTGACATTCCCCAGGTTGCTTACGCCGAAAAGTTTGTTTAAAAGGCAGACGGCCAACAATAACCCCCGGACGCAGCTAAGCCTGGGGTACAACTACGTAAACCGGCCCGAATACACACGTACCAACATCAAAATCAACACGAACTATTCCTGGCAACCTACTCCCCGGACGCTTTTCAACGTATCGCTCGTCGATCTGAACATCCTGAACACGACTTACATCCGCGACGATTTCCAGGAGCTCCTCGATACGCTCGTCTTGCAGGGCAATAATCTTTTGTACAGCTTCAACCGGTCGTTCGTATCGGATCTGAACGCAAGTTTTGTTTACAACACCAACTCTCTCGCAGGCCCGCAAAAAAAAGCGCAGTACTTCCGCATCGCAGTGGAATCGGGTGGAACGAGCCTGAATTTTCTCCCCAGGCAGCAAGACGTGATCCGGGGTATTCTGGGCAAGGACAAGAATTCCGGGGAAGAAGTACAGTTTTACAAATACATCCGCTGGAATGCCGATTACCGGCGCTACTGGCCGTCGGGAAGGAAATCGGCCCTCGTCGCACGTGTGAATACGGGCGCCATTTACAGTTACGGTGATAACAAAGTACCTCCGTACGAAAAGTATTTCTTCGCGGGAGGTTCCAATAGCGTGCGCGCATGGCTGCCCCGGCGGTTGGGGCCGGGCTCCGCCAAACCTGTCACCTATAATAATCTGTCTATTGAATCCCCGGGTGAATTTCTCCTCGAAGGAAACCTCGAATGGCGGGGCTTCCTGGCCAAATTTTTCGGTGATATTAACTATGCATTGTTCATAGACGCTGGAAATGTCTGGCGATTGGGCGATAATGCTACGTCTGACGACCAGAAGTTCAAGGCAGACAAACTCCTCCGCGAGATGGCTGTCGGTACCGGTTTCGGAATTCGCTATGACCTTTCGTTCTTCATCCTGCGCTTCGATTTCGGGGTGAAAGTGTATGATCCTGCATTGGAGCGCTTTGTGCTCGACGAGTTGAGATTAAAACACCTTTTCCGGCGCACGGAGGCCAATTCGTTGAATATCAACCTCGGTGTAGGCTACCCGTTCTGATCGTCATCCCGCCGTCGCGGACATATGACAGTTTGTCAGTTTTCTTCCAAATTTTCCTATCTTTGCGCTTTGAGCGTTTAAGAATTCCTTCTCATGGAGCATAGAATTGCAGATTCACTAAAAATATTGACAGAGGCGGACAAGGAAGCCTGTGAAACAGTGCGGGTTTCGGAAAACGAACCGATTTCAGGAAAGAAAAGGCTGTTTATCGAAAGCTATGGCTGCCAGATGAACTTCTCCGACAGCGAGATCGTAGCCTCGGTGATGCGCGAAGCCGGTTTTGCGACGACCTCCGACGTCAATAATGCAGATCTGATATTTCTGAACACCTGCTCCATCCGCGACAATGCGGAGCAAAAGGTAAGGAACCGGCTTAAACATCTCAATTTCATCAAGAAGAACAGGCCGGGAACACTCATCGGGGTGCTCGGTTGTATGGCTGAGCGTCTTAAAACGAAGTTTCTGGAAGAGGAAAAGATGGTTGACATCGTGACCGGACCCGATGCCTACCGCGATCTTCCGCGACTGGTAGAAGAAGCGGGAACAGGACAGAAAGGTGTGAACGTGTTCCTTTCCCGCGAAGAAACTTATGCCGACATCTCCCCTATCAGGTTGAATTCCAATGGCGTATCCGCATTCGTTTCGATCATGCGGGGTTGCGACAATATGTGCAGCTTCTGCGTGGTACCGTTCACACGGGGCCGCGAGCGCAGTCGCGATCCATATTCGATCGTCAAAGAAGCCGGCGATCTTTTCAACGACGGTTACCGCGAAGTAACACTGCTCGGGCAGAATGTGGACAGCTATAAATGGACGCCCGGCGGTGATCCGGCCAATGAAGTTTCGGGGCAAGGTCTGGTAAACTTCGCGAACCTGCTCGAAATGGTGGCCAAAGTCAGCCCGGAGTTACGTGTCCGTTTCAGCACTTCCCATCCCAAAGACATTACCGACGAGGTGTTGCATACCATTAAAAAGTACGACAACATCTGCAATCACATACATTTACCGGCCCAGAGCGGCAATACCCGCGTGCTGGAAATCATGAACCGGACCTATACCCGCGAGTGGTACATCGACCGCATCGACGCGATCCGGCGGATACTGGGCGAAGATTGCGGCGTCTCGCATGATATGATTGCCGGTTTCTGCACCGAAACCGAAGAAGAACACCGCGACTCGATGTCGCTGATGGAATATGCCCGATTCGATTTCGGCTATATGTTTACCTATTCCGAACGCCCAGGCACCCTTGCGGCGAAGAAATTTGCAGACGACGTTCCGGAAGACGTCAAGAAAAGAAGACTCGCGGAGATTATCGAAACACAACGGCGCATTTCGCTCGAACGTAACCAGCGACTGCTCGGTACCGTTCAGAAAGTGCTGATCGAAGGCCCCTCCAAAAAATCGGATGAGGACTTCAGTGGACGGAGCGACCAAAACAAGATGGTCGTATTTCCACGCGAAAATCATAAAAAAGGACAATATGTTGACGTGCTCATTACCGACTGCAACGCCGCTACCCTGCTCGGACGCGTGTTGCAGCACGAGCCGGTTCTGGGTTAATGCATTATCCTGCCTTTAAACCCGTTTTGACAATTAACTAAGGCTTTCGGCCAGCCGGAAGCCCTCAGATATTTCATGGATTCATCGGAAATACAAGCTATAAAAAACCGCTTCGGGATCATCGGCAATTCGTCGGGCCTGAACCACGCGATCAATGTGGCCGTGCAAGTCGCGGCGACCGACCTGACGGTTTTGATCACCGGTGAAAGCGGTAGTGGTAAAGAATCATTTTCTAAAATCATCCATAGCATAAGCGCCCGCAAACATGGGCCGTTTATCGCTATCAACTGCGGCGCGATCCCGGAAGGCACCATCGATTCGGAGCTGTTTGGTCATGAGAAAGGTGCATTTACCGGCGCATTGGATGCCCGGAAAGGCTATTTCGAAACGACTAACAGTGGGACAATTTTCCTGGATGAGGTGGGAGAAATGCCGCTTGGAACGCAAGCGAGGTTGCTCCGCGTCCTGGAAAACGGGGAATATATCCGTGTAGGTTCGTCCAAAGTTTTAAAGACAAATGTCCGTGTCGTAGCTGCAACGAATGTCAATCTGCTCGACGCGGTAAATCATGGCAAGTTCCGGGAAGATTTGTATTACCGGTTAAATACAGTCCCCATTTACGTCCCTCCGTTGCGCGACCGGGGCGAAGATATCCTGCTGCTTTTCAGGAAGTTTACCAATGACTTCTCCGAGCGGTACCGCACCAAACCGGTAAGGCTCGATAGCGAAGCACGTGACCTTTTGGTACAATATACATTCCCGGGTAATATCCGTCAGCTTAAAAACATTGCGGAACAGATTACGATCCTGGAAACCGACAAGGAACTGCCGATCAGCATTGAAACGCTCAACCACTACCTGAACCCCGTGCAGCCTTCGAGCCGGAAGGCCTTGGTACCGTTGCGTTCGGGTGATGACAATGGCACTTCGTTTTCCGAAAGGGAGCTTTTGTATAAAGTACTTTTCGATATGCGGCGTGATATGACGGAACTGAAAAAACTCGTCAGAAATGTCCTTGAAAACGAAAAGTATGGCGGCGATATCCTGAAAGATCATCAGGAGCTGTTCAGCTCGCTGAACAATTCGGAGCCGATCATTACCACTCCGACTATCGAACCGGCGCGCCTGCTCACACCCCCTCAACCCCGGACCGTGGACCTCGATCGCTATTCCGACGAGCGCGACGAAATTGAAGACGTTACGCACGTGACGGCCGAGGAAGAATCGCTTTCGCTGGAAGATAAGGAGAAGGAAATGATCATCAAGGCACTCCGCAAGAACAACAACAAGCGAAAATACGCCGCCAATGCATTGGGCATTTCCGAGCGCACGTTATACAGGAAGATCAAACAATACGACATTGAAGAATAATAGCAGCGCCCGGGTTATGTGGGCATTCCTGATACTGATTTGCCCGGTTTTTATGTCGGGTTGCGGGGTGTATTCATTTACAGGGACCAATCTTTCTCCCGATATCAAGACATTCAGCGTGCTCAACTTTACGACGGGCACCGCCGGCGGGCCGAGTGACCTGCCACAACGCCTTACCGAGGATTTGAAAGAATATTTTCAGAGAAATACCAGCCTCGTAAGCCAGCCAGGCGGTGGCGACCTGGTGCTTGAAGGTTCCATTACCGGCTATGACGTAACACCCGCGGCACCAACCGCGAATGACCAGGCGGGTCTGAACCGTTTGAATGTGACCGTACAAGTGCGTTACACCAATGCAAAGGACGAGACCAAAAATTTCGACCAGTCGTTCACCTACTACGCAGATTTCCCTCAGGATCAAACGCTTAACCAGAACGAAGCGCGATTACTACCCACCATTCGCGAAAACCTTGTGCAGCAGATATTTAATAAATCCGCCGCCGACTGGTAGGAAAAGCCTTGCCCGAACTTTCAATTTCAACAACCTAATTTTTCTCAATACAACCCGGAATATGGCGCTCATCGATAAGGAAACATTTGATCAGCTGGTGAAGAACCCCGGCCTGATTACCGCAGATGTGATCCCGCAGCTGGAAGCCACGATCAAGGCGTTTCCGTACTGCCAGATCCCCTATTCGATGCTCGCCAAGGCATCGAGCCTCGCCGGTACCGAAAAGCTGGAAGAAACCCGTCCGCGCGCAGCCGCCTACGCACTCAGCCGTGTGGCATTGCAGCAACTGGTGGAAAGCGACAACGAGCGTTACGACGCTACGGTGGACGTGGACGACATTCTCGAACCCCAACTCACGCCGGAGCCACTTGACAGCGACGACATCCTGATCAGCACCGTCGAGCAACAGGCTTCCGCTGAATTGCAGCGCACCGAAGAGCAGCGCCGCCAGCAGCAGATCATCCAGGGTTTTATGAAAAAGAACCCGCGCATTGCACGCCAGGACAACAATCTGGAACCTGTGAGCGTAGACCTGAGCAGCCGGTTGGCGGGCAACACGGAAGGCGGGATTGAGACAGAAGCATTTGCCAATATCCTCATCCGGCAGGGCAAAATTGAAAAGGCGATAGACGTCTATCAAAAATTGATTTTGAAAAAACCGGAAAAAAGGAATTACTTTGCGAAAAAATTGAGCGAGCTGTACGCGAGGTCGTAATGGTTCCGGAGTCCAAAAAGTCAAGGGGTCAGGAGGTCAAGGAGTCGGGTCGGTTCAGTTTTTTCACACTCACACATCGCGCCGGCGGACCCGGTCAATCATTCAGTCATTCAATCATTCAAAATTGTTTAAAAAATGTATTTGGGTTTAATTATTCTGGTTGCTATTGTTGCAGTATTGTTGATTTTGGTCGTGCTCGTCCAAAATTCAAAAGGTGGAGGGCTTTCAAGCGAGTTTAGCGGCGCAGGAACTACCCAAATGTTTGGTGTTAAAAAGACTACCGACCTTCTCGAACAGATTACGTGGGGTCTGGCAAGCGCGGTGATCATCATTTCACTGGCTTCCTATATTATGGTGGGCGGCGACAATACCGGTGCCGGCATCAACAGCGTGAACGTGGAAAGAGCCCAGAATGCAGTAGTACCAGGCGGCAAAATCGCTCCTGCCCCTGCTGCACAGGAAGGCGCTGCACCTGCCACAGGCGAGGCTGCTCCTGCGGGAACAACAACACCGGCTGCTACACCTGCCGACACTGCGAAGAAATAACTGAGGCGTTAGCCAAAAAGAAAAATCCTGCGACGAAATCGCAGGATTTTTTTATGCCCATAATTTAAAACCATATCTAAGCTACATTGATCTCCCGCAACATCAGCCGCTCCGCCACCGGCAACAGCGTTTCGTGCAAAGGATATTCATACTTAGATTCTACAACATACGTCGCCGGGTTAGGCATTTCCCGGTTCCGTCTGGTGAGATCGATTTTGAGTTGCGAGATCGTATTCCCGATGCCAATGCGCACCGTATCCACGTAAACGGTTTTCAGGTACCGCTCCTTCAATGCATTGTACAATGCGAGCTGGTATTGAAAAATGCTCACCAACGGCTGGAATGTGTGCAAAAACAGCAGGTAGCCTTCCTGTAAATGCAACGGCACAATGCCCACCGGTGAAACCCGGACATTCTCCTCCACTTCTGAAAAACGTTCCGAGCCCTCTTCAATCGATTTCGAAAAACGGGGGATCGCAAAATCGAGAATGTAGTTCAGATCGGACATGAACGGATCGTCCTGGTGCTTTTCTTCGTACTGCAACTGCCAGGTTTTGACGTCAATTCCTGTCAGATTTTTGGGTAAACCCGTCCTGATCCTGCTTTTATTATTCTGAATGCTGACACAGGTGTCGAGGTGCAGTTTCAATTCTGGCAGACAAGGGTGTAATCGGTTGTGTGTGAACTGGTCCCGGACGTGCTGAAAGTAAGCCATCAGCACATATTTTTTGTATTCGTAATCAAAAATTCCTTCGGTAAGCCAGTTTTTATCGAGCTCTGACATAGGGTTTTTAATTTGGTGCCGATAAAATTTAATGAATTCCTTCACTGAAAGCAAGATTTCAGCATTCCTGACACGCAAATGACATTATAGTACTATAACGCCACGCGAGAATACAAATTTGTCACACTGGCCGGAAAAAATGTCAGAGCCAAGCGGCTGGCACAGATTGTGCTATCGGGATGGGAGTCTAATCATTACTGACAATTAAAAATAAACGTTTAATATTTATGTCAACTTTAGCAGAAATACAAGTGAATGTACAACCGCTAGCTGACCGTGTTCTGATCGAACCTGCCCCAGCCGAAGAAAAAACAGCATTTGGTATCATTATCCCTGATACTGCAAAGGAAAAGCCACAACGCGGAACCGTATTGGCAGTAGGCCCCGGTAAAAAAGACGAGCCTCTTACAGTAAAAGTTGGAGATACCGTATTGTACGGTAAGTACTCAGGCACTGAATTGGCATACGAAGGAAAAGACGTCCTGATTATGCGTGAGTCGGATATCTACGCTATCATCGGATAATCCAAAGTACTCAGGTTCAATAGTTTCTCTTAAAGTTTTTCAAATTAAAAAGTTATGTCTAAGAAAATATTTTTTGACACAGAAGCACGCGACAAAATCAAACGCGGTGTGGACACCCTGGCTGACGCCGTTAAAGTTACATTGGGACCTCGCGGTCGTAACGTGGTAATCGACAAGAAATTCGGTTCTCCAAGCATCACTAAGGATGGTGTTACTGTTGCCAAAGAAATCGACCTGAAAGATCCTATCGAAAACATGGGAGCTCAGTTGGTGAAAGAAGTAGCTTCCAAAACTGCTGATTCGGCAGGTGATGGTACTACAACTGCTACCGTATTGGCACAGGCGATCTACTCGATCGGTGTGAAAAACGTAGCGGCCGGCGCTAACCCAATGGACCTGAAACGCGGTATCGACAAAGCGGTTTCAGTGATCACAAAGGATCTGGAAGCTCAGAAAAAAAATATCTCTACTTCAAAAGAAATCGCTCAGGTTGCGACTATCTCTGCAAACCATGACGAGGAGATCGGTAACATGATCGCCGAAGCGATGGAAAAAGTAGGTAAAGAAGGTGTTATCACCGTTGAAGAGGCTCGCGGAACCGAAACAGAAGTTAAAACTGTGGAAGGTATGCAGTTCGACCGTGGTTACCTGTCTCCATACTTCGTAACCAACACCGAGAAAATGGAAGCTGAATTGGAGCGTCCATTCATTCTTATCTCTGAGAAGAAAGTTTCTTCAATGAAAGAACTTCTTCCTGTGTTGGAAGCAGTTGCTCAAACCGGCCGTCCTTTGCTTATCCTTGCGGAAGACGTTGACGGAGAAGCGCTCGCTACATTGGTAGTTAACAAAATCCGTGGTGCATTGAAAGTAGCGGCTGTTAAAGCTCCTGGTTTCGGTGACCGTCGTAAGGCAATGCTGGAAGACATCGCGAAAGTTACAGGCGGAACTGTGATCAGCGAAGAACAAGGTTACAAATTGGAAAACGCCACTTTGGATTACCTTGGAACAGCAGAAAAAGTGATTATCGACAAGGATAACACAACGATCGTTAACGGAAACGGCGCGCCTGAAGAAATCGCAGGACGTGTAAATCAAATCAAATCGCAGATCGAAAACACAACATCTGACTACGATCGCGAAAAACTTCAGGAGCGTCTGGCGAAACTGTCAGGTGGTGTAGCTATCCTTTACATCGGTGCTGCAACTGAGGTTGAAATGAAAGAGAAAAAAGACCGCGTTGATGACGCCCTTCACGCAACACGTGCTGCGGTAGAAGAAGGTATCGTTGCAGGTGGTGGTGTAGCGTTCATCCGCGCAACTGCTGCTCTGGCTGACCTGAAAGGTAATAACGAAGACGAAACAACCGGTATCAATATTATCCGCGTTGCATTGGAAGCTCCATTGAGAACGATCGTATCCAACTCTGGCCAGGAGCCATCTGTTGTGGTTCAGAAAGTGAAAGAAGGAACCGGCGCTTACGGTTACAATGCGAAAGACAATACCTACCAGGATTTGTTGGAAGCAGGTATCATCGATCCTAAGAAAGTATCTCGTCTGGCTCTTGAAAACGCAGCATCTATCGCTGGTCTGTTGTTGACAACAGAATGCGTGATCGCTGACGAACCGGAAGAAGCTCCTGCGGGCGGTGGCCACAGCCACGGCGGCGGTATGGGCGGCATGATGTAATCAAGCCTCCGTTCTTCGGAACATATAAAAACCGGCTGCCAGTTTCCTGGCAGCCGGTTTTTTGTTTGGCCGCAGCGCGGCCCCTGTTTCTAGAATGGGATGATAGTAGATCGTGTCGTCTCCGTCGGGAGACTCCTATCGGAGTCAAACCGAATGCTGTACCATTAACCCATCCTGCATCACTAACCTCCTATCCGCCATTTCGGCCAATTCTTCATTGTGCGTGACGATAATGAACGTCTGCCCCGTCTCCTCCCGTAGCTTGAAAAACAACTGATGCAAATCCAATGCATTATGTGAATCCAAATTCCCGCTCGGTTCGTCGGCTAATACAATAGCCGGACGGTTCAATAATGCGCGGGCAACGGCTACGCGCTGCTGCTCACCGCCTGATAACTGCGACGGCAAATGATCCATGCGACCGCTAAGTCCAAGCAGTTCCAGCAATTCCTTCGCTCGTGCCTGAATGTCCTTTTCATTGGCATTTCCATTGATATAACCGGGCATGCACACGTTTTCCAACGCGGTGAATTCCGCCAGAAGGTTATGGAACTGAAAAATGAAGCCGATCTTCTCGTTGCGGAAGCGTGCAAGGTCTTTGTCCTTCTGTTTGAATACGTTTTCACCCTCGATAAACACCTCGCCCTGCTCCGGCCGGTCTAGCGTTCCGAGGATGTGGAGAAAGGTACTTTTCCCCGCTCCCGACGGCCCGACGATGGCTACTACTTCCCCCTTTTTTACTTCGAGATCAATGCCTTTTAAAACCTGCAATGAACCGTAAGTACGCCTGATCCCGCTCGCCCGAAGTAGCTCCATAATGAAAAGATAATTGCGTCTAAAACACGCCCGTTTTGATTAATTCCTTAATTTGCCGTGAAAATACCAATTTACTTTTATACTCATGAATATTCACGAATATCAAGGCAAAAGCGTTCTTAAAAAATACGGTGTGCGTATTCAGGAAGGCCTCGTAGCCGACACTCCGGATAAAGCTGTGGAGGTTGCACGTGAGCTGAGCCAGCAGACAGGCACCAAGTGGTATGTTGTAAAATCCCAGATTCACGCAGGTGGTCGCGGTAAAGGTCGCATCGTCGGCAGCGAGCAACGCGGTGTGGCATTGGCTAAGTCGGTTGAAGATGTCAGGACCATCTCCAACAACATCCTGGGCAAAGTATTGGTAACGCACCAGACCGGTGCAGAAGGCAAGCGAGTAAACAAAGTCCTGATTGCAGAAGACGTATACTATCCAGGCCCAAGCGAGCCGAAAGAATATTACCTGTCGATCCTGCTGGATCGCGGCAGAAACTGCAACGTGATCATGGCCAGCACCGAAGGCGGTATGGACATTGAAGAAGTGGCAGAACATACTCCTGAAAAAATCATGAAGGAATGGATCGATCCCAAAGTTGGATTGCAGCCATTCCAGGCACGTAAAGTAGCTTTCGCCCTCGGTTTGGAAGGCGACGCATTCAAGGAAATGGTGAAATTCATCTCTTCCCTTTACAAAGCTTACGTAGAAAGCGATTCGTCGATGTTCGAAATCAACCCGGTTTTGAAAACATCCGACAATAAAATCCTTGCCGTAGACGCCAAGGTTGACCTGGACGACAATGCATTGTACCGTCATCCTGAATTGGCTGAAATGCGCGATACCAACGAAGAAGATCCATTGGAAGTAGAAGCAGGTGCCAATAACCTGAATTACGTGAAACTGGACGGAAACGTAGGTTGTATGGTAAACGGAGCCGGACTGGCGATGGCTACCATGGACTTGATCAAACTTTCGGGCGGTGAGCCTGCCAACTTCCTCGACGTTGGGGGTGGCGCGAACGCACGTACGGTAGAAGCAGGTTTCCGTATCATCCTCAAAGACCCGAACGTAAAAGCGATCCTGATCAACATTTTCGGCGGTATCGTTCGTTGCGACCGTGTTGCCGCAGGTGTTGTGGAAGCTTACAAAGCGATCGGCGAGATTCCGGTGCCTATCATCGTTCGTCTGCAAGGAACCAATGCCGAAGAAGGTGCACGCATTATCAACGAATCCGGTCTGAAAGTGTATTCAGCGATCGAATTCAAAGAAGCTGCTGCAAAGGTTTCCGAAGTACTGGCTGAACTGGGTGTTTAAGGAAACAGAAGCCTTAGGGCTAATATAAATGCCACAATATTGATGTCCCCCTGACCGGTCCGTTCAGGGGGACATTCGTTTTAACTACCCACTTCCGATCGAAATTCTCTCGCGGCTGCACCTACAATTCTTGCGGTGCGATGCGTCTACAATTCTTGCGGTGCGCTGCACCTTGGCGGATTTTAATGCGCCATATTCAATTCTACAATTCTTGCGGTGCGATGCACTACAATTCT
>NZ_FNYL01000003.1:0-651133 GCF_900109045.1 Dyadobacter sp. SG02 | reverse complement strand
TTGCGGTGCGATGCACCTACAATTCTCGCGGTGCGCTGCACCTTGACGGATTTAATACGCCATATTCAATTCTACAATTCTTGCGGTGCGATGCATCTACAATTCTTGCGGTGCGCTGCACCTTGACGGATTTAATGCGCCATATTCAATTCTACAATTCTTGCGGTGCGATGCACCTTGACGGATTTAATGCGCCATATTCAATTCTACAATTCTTGCGGTGCGATGCACCTTGACATAATCGCGGCAAAATGTAAAGGTGCAGAGCACCATAAGAATTGTAGAAACAATCGTTAATAATTCCTGAAAATTCAAGGTGCAGCGCACCGTAAGAAAACAACCCCTGACCTCACCTGACGCCAATCAGCCTAGAATCAAATACAATATCATCGTCGTCAAAAAGCTCGCGACACCCTGCAAGCCGGTGAGTATGGTATGTGTGCGGTAGGTGTCCTTCGCTGAAATACCTGTGAATTGCGACACCACCCAGAACCACGCGTCGTTTGTATGCGATACGATCATTGCGCCGCTGCCTACTGCCATGACCACCAATGTTATTTGAACGGGCGTTACAAAACCGAGGGACGCCAATAGTGGCGCCAGGATGCTCGTGGTAAGTACCATCGCGGAAGTTGTCGAGCCTTGTGCGGTCTTGAAAAAAACTGCAATCAGAAAAGCGATCACCAGCAAGTAGCCACCCGACATTTCATTGTGTAGCAACCATTCGCTCACCATATCTTTCAAGGAAGTTTCCTTCAAAATAGCCCCGAAAGCCCCTCCTGCGCCTACGAGTACGAGCGTGGTGCCACAATGCTCGATACCGCTCTTGAAGCAGGCCATCATGCGTTGTGCAGCATTTTCAGGAAAAAGGGAGTAGCTGAAAAATATCGCCAGAAGGAACGATACCAGCGGACTACCGAGAAAGTTCAGCCAGCGCGTCAGTTCTTCCGGGAAATGCAGGATTTTGGCAAAAGAGGCTAGGGTAATGAGTAAAATAGGAAGAACGATGGGCATGAATGCCTTCCACGCAGGTGGTAGCAACTGCTCCTCGATCATTTTCGGCTCTTCCACTGCCGCATCCTCTACCAGTTTTACATTCTTCGCATATTTCCCGGCAAACCAGGTAGACAAGAAAAGGCTCGGAATGGAAACGATGAGCCCTATCAGAATGACCAACCCGATTGAATCCGGAATGCCCAGGTTACCGGCCGCGGATAATGGCCCGGGCGTGGGCGGCACGAGCGTATGGGTGGCAAATAAACCGCCGGATAAAGACAATGCAATGGTAGCGAGTGGCTTACCCGTTCGCTTTGCGACGATCTGGTTCAGTTTATGCAAAATAATGAATCCCGAATCGCAGAATACGGGAATGCCGACAATGCCGCCGATGACCGACATCGCAAATGCAGGTCGCTTTTCGCCGAACAGCTTTAATATCACATCCGCCACCTTGATCGCTGCACCGGATTTGTCCAGAATGGCGCCTATCACACAGCCGAGAATCACCATCAGCCCTATTTTGGACATTAATTCACCAAAACCTTTTCCAATAGTCTCGGCGAGTTTATCAATCGGCAGCCCGGCGAAAACGCCCACGCCAAGCGCCGCCAGCAGCAACCCGACGAGCGGGTGCATCTTCAAAACTGTGGAACTGAGTACTATAAACGCGATAGCAGCGAGAACGATGACAAAGATCATGCTTACAGAAGTTTAAGCACGGCTTCATCACCCATTGCCGCATTGGCCGGGCGCGGATGGACGGCATCGAAAACAGCCAAATCCTTTTGTTCAAGTACTTTGGCAGGCTCCTCGTCGATTTGGCCATCCTTAGAAGTCACTGCTTTCAGATCGAGTTTAAGATGTTTAGCCATGAATGCGTACATCGCTTTCCGCTTTGACGGGCCGTAATCATGCTTTTCGTTGGCCAAATGCACTGCTTCGAGGTTGTCCTTTTTGTTATAAAGCGAATAAATCTTCTGCATGAACGGGTATTCCACTTCCGGCGTGTTTTTCGTCCAGTCGCCGCCGTCGGAAATCATGATCATCGGGCGTGGGGCAGTCAATGCAGCTATTTCCACATTGTTGGTCTGGTATTCGCCTTTTTTGTGGATAGGCAGGCCGCTTTCACATACGCAGCCGCCAAAGAAATAGGCCGAAACCATCACCACCGGCACCGACACCTTTACGCGGTTGTCCAATGCGGCGAGCAGGAATGTCTGCGTTCCCCCACCCGATTCGCCTGTGCAGGCCACACGGTTCGGGTCTACACCGGGGATGGATAGCAGGAAATCGAGCGAGCGGATGGCATTGATTGTTTGCAGTTTCAATGCTTTGGCCATTTTATGCTCACATTGTTTGGCATCGCCCTGCCCTACCATGTCCCACACGAACACGATCGCGCCCATACGTGCGAGCGTCGCGCAGCGCTTCTGCGTCTGCTCGCGGAAGCGCCCGTGCGGGTTCTCGCCATGCCCGTGCGGCGCGAGAATGGCGGCATAGGATTTCTGTTGTTTCAATGGCCGGTACAGATTACCCGTCACGTAAATGCCCGGCATGCTTTCGAATGCCACATTTTCGATGGTATAGCCATCCATTTCCCTTTTGGAATGAATAATCGGTTTCGAAGCTGGCTTTTCGGGCAACGTTTGCAGGTCCATCCCGTCGCGGATCTGCTGCCGGATTTGCGCGGCGCGGGCTTCCCATTCTACTTTGGAGGTCGGGACGTGTTTGTCGAGGAATGCCTTGCCTTGTTCTTCGGTAAAGTAAGCGCCCTGGCAGAGTTCGGTTTGCTGGGCGAAGGAGGCGGACGCGAGGCCTAGCGTGCCGAGAAGGATAGTATATGCGATTTTCATAAGGAATGCCGGTTTGGTCAGAAAAGCGGCGTTTCATAACAGGATACTGTTTGGCGGGGGAGTTTTTGGTGATCGATGCTCCATGCTCACCCATTGGCCGTCACTCTTCGTCCCGCAACCCTACTGGAATAGCAACGCGAACGTACCCTTTCAAAATGACCGCTTCCAATTCCTCCACAAGCCCTTTGTATTCCCCGTCGATCTGGAAATGCGCCGCTTTCTGCACGCATTCAATCTTCGCCTTTTCAACCGAAATCACTTTCATAATCTCCGGGTTAAAATCGGTACTCCCCGCAAGGATCTTAGCCGTTTCGATGAAATCCAGCTTTTTGGCAATGACCAGTTCGAAAAAACCATCGCACATATCGCCTATCGGATTGATACTCACACCCGTGCCGTATTTCTTAGCATTGGCAATGATCACAATCAATGCCTCTGTTTCGACTACTTCGTCGCCGGTCGTGATTCGTACATCAAAGTTTTCGTGCTCGCTGAGCGTCCGCAGCATTTCGCGGGCGTAGCCGAGTTTTCCGCGGGTGTCGCTGTCTTCATAGTTTTTAACAAGCAATGCATTTAACCCGATATCGGCCAAATGCAGACTAATTTCCCCATTAATAGAAACGGCGTCGATGGCAGAAACCTCGCCTTCAAAAGCCACTTCCAATGCCTGATCAATGGAGCCGGAGAGGCCGAAATCGACGGAAAGGCCATTGGCCGAGCCTGCGGGGATAATGCAAAGAATAGCCTCGGTGCCGTGCAATGCCTGCGCCACCATCGAAATAGTACCATCCCCACCGGCCACCAGCACGCGCTCCGGCCTGATATTTTCAACCATTTCCCTGATAGTCTGCTGATCGTCGTCGCCGGTGGTGGAGTAAATGCGCAGATCGCAGCCCTCGGCTTCGGATTTTTCAATAACCCTTTCAAAAATTATATCCTTGTTCACGTCCCCGGAAATGGGATTTACTACCAGCAAAACTTTCGGTTGTGAAGACATATTCGATAAATTAGGGACCTGATGTCGTAGAGGATAAAGATAGTTATGAAACGTTGTGACTTAAAACTATACCGTGGCTACGCCAACAAAAAGGAACTCGTCGTGTTTGGCCATGTGGTGAAAAAATACCCTTCCGGCGACCGGAAGTATACCCGACGGGGCTTTCGCTATGCGAAGACCATCATCGAGCTCTTTTCCATTAAAACCATTCCCTTCTTAAAGCTCACGCTTCATGTAGGCGAAAAGACATTCGAAACGACGGCCGAGTCCGATGGTTATTTCCGCTTTCAGGTGCCACTGGATGCCGAAATTCCGGGCGGCTGGCATACCTACCGTGTGACATTAGACGACGAGATCCATGGGAAGAAATACCACGCCGAGAGTTCGGAGGAATTTTTCGTGCCCTACAAAAGCTCCTACGGCATTATTTCCGACATCGACGATACATTCCTGATTTCCCATAGTCGCCGTTCGTTCAGGAAGTTATTTGTTTTATTATCCAAAAACGTGCAGGCGCGGAAACCTTTCGACGACGTGGTGAAGCATTACCAGCTGCTTTCGTTCGCGAGCCGCACGCACCCGCACAAGGACAGTAACATCTTCTTCTATGTGTCGAGCAGCGAGTGGAATCTGTATGACATGATCGTGCGGTTTGCCGAGTTGAACGGGCTGCCGAAAGCCGTTTTAAAACTCAAAAAAATCAAATCGGGGCTGGACGATTTTGTGATGACGGGCAGTGGTTCGCACGAGCACAAGTTGCGAAAAATCCACAATATCATCCATTTCTATCCCGAATTGCAGTTTATATTACTCGGCGACGATTCCCAGAAAGACCCGGAAATTTACGAAGAGATTTGCCGGACGTTCCCGGAGCGGATTCGTGCGGTGTACATGCGGCAGACGCGCAGGCGGACGAAGCCCCACACTACGGTATTGCTTAAAAACATCCAGGACCTCGGTATCGATACATGCTACTTCGCGCACAGCAACAAAGCGATCATCCATTCGCTCGATCATGGCCTCGTTTTCCAGACGCCCGCCGAGCCGGAAGTGAAGGAGATTGTATCCAAAGCGGTTTCGTGAGTTATTTTGCCTGAAACGGATTATCTACCGGCGGTTTTGGCATTGTTAAGCACTTTCGTAACTTGACCTCTCCCATTTTTGGAATAACCATGAAAAAAATCCTGATCGTTGAGGATGACCGCAGGATCGCGCAGAACATTTTCCGCGGTCTGGCCGCCGAAAATTTCGAAGCGGAGATCGCCTATGACGGCATTACGGGCAAGCAAATGGCCCTGGAAAAGAAGTTCGACCTGGTGTTGCTCGATGTGAACCTGCCGGGCATGAAGGGATACGATGTGTGCCAGCAAATCAGGATTTACAAGCCTTCGCTGCCTATTATCATGCTTACCGCATTCGGGGAAATCGAGGATAAGGTGGAGGGGCTGAACAGCGGCGCGGACGATTACATTGTGAAGCCGTTCGATTTCAGGGAGCTGCTGGCCCGGGTAAATGCCGCATTGCGTGTCTCCGATCTTTTGAATCCCGAAAATTCCGACAAAATCCTGCGCATCGCCGACCTCGAAATGAACCTCGGCACCAAGCAAGTGAAGCGCGCCGGCAACATTATCGACCTCACGGCCAAGGAATTTGCATTGCTGGAATATTTCCTGCTGCATCGCGGGCGTGTGGTTTCCAAAATGGACCTCGCCGAGCACGTCTGGCACCTCAATTTCGACCCCGGCACCAATGTAGTGGAGGTGTATATCAATTACTTACGCAAAAAAGTCGATAAGGACTTCCCTACCAAGCTCATCCACACCCGGCCGGGCATGGGGTACATTATGAAAGAAGAATAGCCTCCTATGAAGATCAAAGACCGTATCGCCCTTCAATTCACGCTCCTCGTGGCGGGGGTGCTGCTGGTGTTTTCCATTGCCATTTACAGCGTTTCAGAGCATTACCGCCAGGAGGAATTCTACGATCGCCTGCGCGGCCGTGCGCGTACGACCTGCCGGCTGCTCGTGAAAGTGAAGGGAATCGATAAAGATTTGCTCAAAGCCATCGACCAGAACACACTCTCGGAAATGCTCGATGAAAAGGTGCTGATTTTCGATCCGAAGAACGAGCTGATCTACTCCTCGGTCGACGACAAGCTGCTCACCTACCACACTTCGCTGCTCAATGAGGTTCGTGAAAAGGAATATATGGAGTTTCACCAGGGCGAAAACGAGGTGATAGGACTGCTGTACCAGGAAGGCGACGATCCGCTGGTGGTGCTGGCCTCGGCCTACGACACTTTCGGGCATAGCAAGTTGCAAAATCTGAGAAGTACGCTCGGTTGGGGATTGGTGGCGGGAATCGCGCTGACTGTCGGGCTGGGCATTTATTTCGCGGGCAATGCCTTGAAACCCATCAGCCGCATTAATGCGCAGGTATCGCTCATTACCGCGCAGAATCTGTCCCAAAAACTCGACGAAGGCAACCGGAAGGACGAGATCGCCCAGCTGGCCATCAATTTTAATACAGTACTTTACCGGTTGAACAAGGCATTTGAACAACAAAAAAGCTTCGTATCGCACGCCTCGCACGAGCTCCGGACGCCATTAGCGGCTTTGAAATCCGAGATCCAGCTCGGCCAGCGTTTCAACAAGGATAATCCCGAAATTGAAGAGGTTTTTGCGAACCTGTTTTCGGATACCGAACGGCTCATCAGCATTACCAACAACCTGCTTTTCCTCGCCCGCTCCTACGAGAATATGGGCAATATGAAAATGGCGCACGTCCACATCGAGGACCTCGCGTTTGTAGCCAAAGAAGAACTGCTATCCTCCCATCCCGATTACAATGTGGTGATCGACTACGAAACCATTCCGGAGAACGAGACTGAGACGGTGATCGAGGGTAATGAGGAATTGCTGAAAAGGGTATTCACCAATTTGCTCGATAATGCCTGCAAATATTCGTCCGATCACAGCGCACAGATACTGATCTCGTCCGACGACAAATCCTGCACCGTAAAGGTCCGCGACCGGGGCATAGGGATCAGCGAGGACGATCTCCCTCATATTTTCAACCCGTTTTTCAGATCTTCCAATGCGACCGAACTGCCGGGATTTGGTATTGGACTTTCCATTTGCCAGCGGATCGTGGAGCTGCACCATGGCACCATTTCCGTTACCAGCGAGATCGGCAAAGGCAGCGAATTTCAGGTTCAGCTGCACCACATTTGATGCCTGCGAACCCGGCCCGGGCACGGTCGCCGGGCATTCTAATTTTTTTCTAAGGTTATTTTAAGGCTGGTGTAATACCGGTGTCGGAATATCGCACATTCTAACACGGAAATTATGCGAACCTACTTCACCGGGCTTTTACTACTCCTGACGACCGCCTTACACGCACAAGACACGCTGCGGCTCTCGATCCGCCAGGCCGACAGCCTGTTCTTGCAAAACAACCTTGAAATCCTGGCCGAAAAGTATCAGATCGACATTGCCAAATCGGTTGAAATCCAGGACAAACTCTGGAACAACCCGACCTTCGGCGTCGAAATCAGTGCCTATAACCCTTCGCGCGGCGCGCTGGATGTGGGCAGGAACGGCCAGAAAGCATTTACGATCCAGCAACTCATTACCCGCGCCGGTAAGCGCAACAAGCAAGTCGCATTGGACGTCGAATCGACGCGTAAGACTGAATTCCAGTTCTACGACCTTATCCGCACATTAAAATTCGAGCTGCGGCAGATCTTCTTCGAATCGTATTATCTGGAACAAACCATTTCGCTCTACGACAACCAGATCGGGACGCTCAGGACGACCGTCAACGCATTCGATAGAGAGTATAACCGCAAAAATATCTCGCTCAAAGAGGTCGTACGCCTCAAAGCGCTCCTCTTCGAGCTGACCAACGAACGGGCCAATATCCTTTTTGAATTACAGGAAAACCAGCGCGACCTCCGCACACTGCTCAGCACCGACAGGCCCGTTAAATCGCTTGTAGACAGCACTGAAATCCAGCGTTACCACCTGGACCGCTACAACATTGCCGCATTGAAAGAGAAGGCTTTGCAAAGCCGTGCCGATCTGAAAGTGGCGCAATCGGAGACGAAGCAGGCGGAATTGAATTACACCTTACAAAAAGCATTGGCGAAACCCGATGTGCAGGTAGGCGCTGTGTACGACCAGGCCAGCAACTATCAGAACAACTATTTCGGTGTAAATGCATCGATCGCATTGCCCTTTTTCAACCGGAACCAGGGTAATATCCGCGCGGCCAAAAGCAATATCAGCTACTACAAAACAGCCGAGAATGCGAAGCAGAATGCCGTAAACAACGAGGTAGACGCGGCCGTACAAAAGGTAGGGATTGCCGATAAAGCATTCCAAAGCGTCGAAGGGCAGTTCACCGACCAGTTCCAGCTGCTGAGCAACGGCATTTACGACAATTTCCAGAAACGGAACATTACCCTTCTGGAATTCATCGACTTCATCGAGACGTACAACGAGAGCATCAAGGAATATAACCGCCTGCAGGCCGACCGCATCAAGGTATACGAGGAGCTCAATTACGTCGTCGGCGAGGAGCTATTCAACTAACCATTCAAACTGAACACAACTTATTCACGGCATTGCCATTAATGCATTTCCCAATGAAAAATACACTGTATGTTGTCGTGCTGGCCGCTGTTGGCGTGTGGCTGACGTCCTGCGAACAAAAGAAGGCAGAAAACGACGAATCGAAGGCGTTTATGCTTTCGGATACCATGATGAGCCGCATTAAAATCGATACGGTGCGTACCGAACCGGTCCGTAACGAGCTCACGCTGGTGGGTAAGGTCGTGCCGGACGAGAACCAGGTGATTAAAGTATACCCGCTGGTGGGTGGCAATGTGGAAGACGTGGATGTGGAGCTGGGCGATAATGTCCGTAAAGGCCAGAGACTCGCCACGATCCGATCTGGCGAAGTAGCGGATTTCGAGCGCCAGATGATCCAGGCGCAATCCGAACTGGTGATCGCGCAGAAAAACCTGTCGTCGACCGAGGACCTTTTCGAAAGCAAGCTCGTACCCGAGCGCGACGTGATTTCGGCACGTCAGATCGTGGACAAAGCGCAAGCCGAGCTGAACCGCGTGAAAGAGGTCTTCTCCATTTATGGTTTAGGTAAATCCACCAATTACACCGTGAAATCGCCGATTAACGGCTTCATCATCGACAAAAACGTGAACCGTGGCATGCAGCTGCGCTCGGATAACTCGGAAAGCCTCTTCACTGTGGGCCAGATCGCCGATGTATGGGTAATGGCGAATGTGAATGAGAGTGACATCCCGCGCGTGAAGCTGGGTATGCCCGCGGAAGTGCGCACAATCAGCTTTTCGGACGAGGTTTTCAAAGGGAAAGTCGATAAGATATACAACGTCCTCGACCCGGACACCAAGGCGATGAAAATCCGCATTCAATTACAGAATGTAGGTTTCAAACTCAAACCCGAAATGCACGCGACCGTCACCCTCAATTTTGAAGAAGGCGAACAAATGCAGGCTATCCCCTCGCAAGCCGTCATTTTCGACCGGAGCAAGAACTGGGTAATGGTGTACCACAGCCGCACGAAAATCGAAACGCGCCCAGTGGAAGTATACCGATCCCTCGCGAACACGACGTACGTACGCGAAGGCCTGAAACCCGGCGAGGCGATTATTTCCAAGAATCAACTGCTGGTTTATGACGCGCTGAATGACTGATTCCAATTTTGAATGACCGAATGATTGAATGACTGAATGTTGCTTACACCTGAGTACTCATTCAGCCACTCCCGAAATCGCTCATTCAACAAGGAATTATTCGGTCATTCAATCATTCAGTCATTCAATCATTAAATTCCAATGAACAAATTCATCCGAGGCATCGTGGGCTTTTCGCTCAAGAACCGGTTCTTCATATTCTTCATGACAGGCCTGCTGATCATTTCGGGCATTGTCAGCTACCAGAACACACCGCTGGAAGCGTTTCCGGACGTGACCAACACGCAGATCATCATCGTAACGCAATGGAACGGGCGCAGCGCGGAAGAAATCGAGCGCTTCGTAACGGTACCGATCGAAGTTGCCATGAACTCCGTCCAGCAGAAAACCAATGTACGGAGCACGACCATGTTCGGTTTGAGCATTGTCAAAATCATTTTTGACGATAATGTCGAGGACTTTTTCGCCCGGCAGCAGGTCAACAACCAGCTGCGCACTGTTTCGCTACCCGACGGCGTGGAGCCCGACGTGCAGCCGCCTTACGGCCCTACCGGTGAAATTTTCAGGTTTACATTGCAAAGCAAGGACCGCGACAGCCGCGAGCTGCTTACCCTTCACAAATGGGTGATCGATCGCCAGCTCCGCAGCGTGCCGGGCGTGGCCGACGTGGTCGCATTCGGCGGGCGCGACAAGATCTACGAGGTACAGGTGAACCCTACCAAGCTCGTGAAATACAACATTACGCCGCTGGAAGTGTACCAGGCTGTGACCAAGAGCAATATCAATGTCGGCGGCGACGTGATCGAGAAGAACGGGCAGGCTTACGTGGTACGCGGGATCGGCTTGCTGAACTCTATTCCCGACATTCAGAACATCATTGTCGAGTACGTGAAAGATAACCCGGTGCTGGTGAAGGATGTGGCGGATGTGAAAGAATCGGATATGCCGCGTGTGGGACAGGTGGGGCTCGACGGTAATGATGATGTGGTGGAAGGAATTGTCGTTCAACGCAAAGGCGAAAACCCGAGTGAGGTACTGGCGCGGGTGAAGGACAAGATAGAGGAATTGAATACCAAAATCCTTCCGCCGGACGTCAAAATGGTCACATTCTACGACCGCGACAACCTGATCGAGTTCTGTGCACATACCGTGAAACACAACCTCGTGGAAGGCATTGTGCTCGTGACCGTGATCGTGTTCCTCTTCATGGCCGATTGGCGCACGACCGTCATTGTGTCCATTATCATTCCGCTGGCGCTGCTCTTCGCATTTATGTGTCTGAAATTGAAGGGCATGTCGGCCAACCTGCTCTCGATGGGCGCCATCGACTTCGGGATCATCATCGACGGCGCTGTGGTAATGGTGGAAGGGATATTTGTAGCGCTCGATCATCTGGCGCACCGGAACGGGATGGACAGATTCAACAAGCTCTCCAAGCTCGGGCTCATCAAACGTACCGGCGGAGAGTTGGGCAAAGCTATTTTCTTCTCCAAACTCATCATTATCACCGCATTGATCCCCATTTTCAGTTTCCAGAAAGTGGAGGGCAAAATGTTTACCCCGCTGGCCTATACGCTTGGCTTCGCATTACTCGGGGCATTGCTTTACACGCTCACGCTGGTACCGGTGCTATGTTCCATTTTGCTCAATAAGAATGTGCGTGAAAAGAGCAATCCGGTCGTCCGCTTCTTCGATAAGACCGTCGTCCGCGGCTTTGAATGGTGCTATGCGCGTAAAAAGCTGAGCGTAATCTTCGCATTTGCATTCCTGGGCGTCACGCTCTTTTCTTCGAAATTCCTTGGTACCGAGTTTCTGCCGACGCTCAATGAAGGCGCATTATGGGTAGAAGCCAAAATGCCTATGAGCAGCTCTCTGGCCGAAACGACCAAAATGGTGACTACGCTTCGTGCCAAACTGAATGAATTCCCGGAAGTAAACGGGGTGTTATCTCAAACCGGCCGTTCCAATGACGGTACCGACCCGTCGGGCTTCTATTATGTGCAAATGCAGGTGAATTTGAAACCGAAGGATGAATGGAAACGCAAGATCAGCCAGGACGACCTGATCGAGGAAATGGATACGAAGCTGAAACAATTCCAGGGCATTAACTACAACTATTCGCAACCGATTATCGACAACGTGGCCGAAGCCGTGGCAGGGATGAATGCGAGTAATGCGGTGAAAATCTATGGCGACGACCTCGAAACGCTGAACAACAAAGCAAACCAGGTACTGGAAGCGATCAAGGATGTTCCGGGCATTAAAGACGTCGGTATCCTGCGGAATATCGGCCAGCCGGAGATCAGCGTGATTCTGCACGACCACAAAATGGCGCAATACGGCGTGAGCATTGCCGATGCCCAGGCGGTGATCGAAATGGCGATCGGCGGTAAAACGGCGTCCATTTTGTACGAAGGGGAACGGAAATTCGATATCCGTTTGCGTTACGAGCAGCAGTACCGCCGCACGGTCGACGATATCCAGCAATTGATGGTGCCTACACTTACCGGCGGTAAAATACCATTGAAAGAAATCTCCACCATCCGCACCGTTACCGGCCCCGCATTCGTGTACCGCGACAATAACAAGCGCTTCATCGGCGTCAAATTCTCCGTCCGCGAGCGCGACCTCGGCAGTACCATCGCCGACGCACAATCGAAAGTGAAGCCTTTGCTCTCTTCATTGCCGAAAGGCTACTCGGTGAGCTGGTCGGGCGAGTTCGAAAACCAGGTACGCGCCACTGCCCGGTTGGGCCAGGTGGTACCTATCAGTTTGGTCGGCATATTCATTCTGCTGTTCATCATGTTCAGCAATGCCAAAGATGCCGGACTCGTCCTGATCAACGTTCCGTTCGCATTGATCGGCGGTATCCTCGCGCTGCACGTCACGCATATGAACTTCGGTATTTCCGCAGGGGTAGGTTTTATAGCCCTTTTTGGTCTCTGCGTTCAGAATGGAGTGATATTGATTTCAGTATTCAACAAAAACCTGGCTGCGCGAATGTCGCTGGACGAGGCGATCAGGGAAGGGGTAAAATCGCGTATCAGGCCGGTGATCATGACCGCATTGATGGCTGCCATCGGTTTGCTACCTGCCGCCGTTTCAACAGGAATAGGCTCCGAAACCCAAAAGCCACTCGCCATCGTAGTAATCGGTGGATTGATCACCGCTACCGTGCTCACGCTGTTGATATTCCCGATCATTTACGGGTTCTTCAACCGGAAGGTTAAGGTTTCGAAGTATGCTTGAAAACATTAGATTGCGGTAAAAGGGCAAAATTACCGTGTGTTGTCAGCGTAGTCGAAGGCCGTTGCGGTATGGCGACGGCCTTCGACTGCGCTCAGGCTGACAACTTAATCATAAGCTCAGGCTGACAACTCAATCATATGCCGTCTATATTTTTCCGCTATTGTGGTTCAAATTAGAGAAGTCATAGCCGATGTGAAATACATAACGCAGCGAAACCCCGAAGTTCCAGCCCGTGCCATCGCCTTCGATCCTCGCCCGTTCCAGTTCCACACCATTCACTTTGTATACCAGGTCGGTTGTAAGTGAATTGCCCATCCCCCATTGTTTCCGGGCAAAAAGAGACATATCGATCGATTTCGCAACCTTGATCACGTATTCGGCCGACGCCTCCACGAGCCCCGTCATGGATTTCGCAATGCGTGTATCGCTAGACATGAACAGCGTGTCCACTCCCTGCCGACGCCCCCTGTCCCGATAGCCCGAGAATTCCATATAGTCTTTTGACCTGCCCGAGTTAGGTACCAGCCCCGCGCCCGCACTGATCCAGAATGCCGACTTGCGGACCGAAGGTTTCCCCCAGAGCAGCCGCATTTTCCCACGCAGGATCAGGCTGTTCTTGTCGTTTTCCATTTGGTATTTCAATGGGTTATCTCCGTAAATCATCAGCACATTATGAATGGCGGCACGGTCATATTCCAGCTCCACATTCCATTGTTCTTTGAAAACCCATCCCGCGGTAGCACCCCAGGCCGAGACCGTGGGAGATTGGGTACCTATCAATTCGTCGAAATTGTTATCGATCGTGTTCTTGTCGCTCCGCACAAAGCCGCTCACGCCCACATACCAGCGGTCATGGACTTTCACATCCCCGAATTTTTTCAGTAACGATTCGGTATTGTAGGGCTTTGCGCCAATGGGTTTGGTATAAATTTTCCGGTAGTAGTCCGCGTCCTGCGCCCGGACCTGAAGAAATGCAACAACGAAGAGGAATGTAAAAATGGGTTTCATAGAAGTGCGCCGGTTTTTCTCCCCTTACGCACATCAATGCCCGATCGTTGCATGAAAAAAGCCGCCTAACGTCGTCGTCGGCTACTATTTGGCAATCTGGAAACTAATGGTGAATGTAGTCCCCACGCCCAGCTCCGACTGCACCTCGATGCGCCCGTGATGCGCATGGATAATACTCATGGTTGTCGACAAGCCGATACCCATTCCATTGTTTTTCCCCGTGAAATAGGGTTCGAAAATCTTGTCCATATGCTCCTCACTGATGCCCGAGCCATTATCGACAAATACAACTTGAATGTGATCGCCGTAAGTTCTGGTTGAGATGCGTAGTATGCCGCGGTCTTCCTCCATCGCTTCGATGGCATTGGTAATGAGGTTTAGAAAGGCCATTTGCAGCGAAACCCGGTCCAGCGGTAATGCCAGTTCTTCATCCGCGAATTCGTTGACGATCTGGATCCTTTTGAGCTGCACCCGGTCCAGCGCTGCGTTGATCGCCTGGCTCAGCACCGAATGCACCGAGCTCTCCACCAACTCGATATCCTCTGAACTCGACGGTTGCAGCAGCTGCGTAATAAGGTCGTTAATACGCGTGCAGTTACGCTTGATAATCTGCGTGTAGAACTTGTGGTCTTCGTCGGCCAGCTCCATTTCGAGTTGCTCCGCCGAGAGGTTCACATTTGTGAGCGGATTACGCACCTCGTGCGCGAGCATACGCACGAGCCGGCCTGTCACCGCCATTTTTTCCGAAAACAACCTTTCTTTTTCCGATTGCTTCCGGGCAGTCATATCGTGCAAACGGCCCTGGATATAGGGATGATCATCGTCTACCTCCACGGAGGCTGAAAAAAGACAGTATTTTTTCTCGGCGTCCCTGGTCAGGAGGCGCACCTCATGGTCGTGAATGGGCTGGTCGGTAATATCCATCCAGCGGGTCGCGAACAGCGGGTCTTCTACGAGTTCGGTGATTTTCTTTTCCTTCAACTGCTCACCAGAATAGCCGGTAAGCATGCTGGCCGCCTCATTGAAATCGATAATATTTCCTTCCAGATCGCTGATGAAGAGGAAGTCGTTCGATTCTTCGAAAATCCGGCGGTAGCGACGCTCGCTGTGGCGCAAGGCTTTCAGAACGGACGTCCGCTCCAATGCATACCGAATGCTGCGTTCCAGTTTCTCGGCGTCCAGTTCGCTTTTGATGAGGTAATCGGCCGCTCCGAGGCGCAATGCCTCCACGGCAATCTTGGTATCTCCCTTGCCCGTCAGCAGGATAATCGGCTCCTCGCATTCGAAATTGCAGGCCAGCTCGATCAGGTCGATGCCCGTATTCTCGCCGAGCAGGTAATCGAACAGGTATAGGTCGAATTTGTTTTGCTTGATTTGCGCCTCGGCCTCCCTGAAAGTGGCGCACCAGGTAATATCGAACTTCCAGTTGACCAGATCCTGAAAATATTCACGCGTCAGGAAGTAATCATCCTCGTCGTCATCCACCAACAATACCCTGATCAGTTTGCTATTCATTCCCTCTTGCTGTTCCGCTGTCAGATATCAAATTGTTTCATTTTATTATAAAGCGTCTTCCGGTCAATGTTCAGTAACCGCGCGGCTTTACTCTTGTTAAAATTAACATCCCGCAATACCTGCATGATCATATCATATTCGGCCTCGTTGGCTACGGTTTTCAGGCTCGGCTTGGTTTCCTCGCCGTCAACGCTGTCCGCCAGCGACGATCCCGCTGAACTTGCCGTCGGCGCCGGCTCGTCGTCGAGGTCTTTCAGGCGCTTATAATTTACGATCTCGAACGGCAATGCCTTTTCCTCGATCAGCTCGCCGTCCGAAAGCAGCGTCGCACGCTTGATCACGTTTTTCAGCTCGCGAAGGTTACCGGGCCATGAATAGTTGACGAAATCGTTTTTCACCTCTTCCGAAAACCCTTTCACATTCTTGCCCAATTCCACATTGGTCGTTTCGAGGAACGCCCCGGCAAAAAGCATCAGGTCGTCCCTGCGGTTACGCAATGCGGGTACCTCAATCGTAAATTCGTTGAAACGGTAATAAAGGTCTTCCCGGAATTTGCCGCTACGCGCCGAATCCAGCAAACGCTCGTTACTAGCCACGATAATGCGCACATCGAGATCAATCTCCTTCGACCCGCCAATGCGGCGCATCTTGCGCTCCTGCACGACGCGCAGCAACGCAACCTGTATTTCGTAGGAAAGGTTGGAAACCTCGTCCAGAAACAGCGTACCGCCGTTCGCTAGCTCGAAATGCCCTATTTTGGTCTGCAATGCACCGGTAAAAGAGCCTTTTTCATGCCCGAACAGTTCACTACCCGCCAGTTCCTTTGATATAGCGCCGCAGTCCATCGCCACGAACGGCATATCCCTGCGCTTCGACCGATTATGAATTTCCTGTGCGATAGCTTCTTTTCCGGAACCGCTTTCGCCATAAATGATCACGCTGAAATTGGTAGGAGCCACAAGATCGACTTGCCGGAACAAGTTGTCCGAGACCTCACTGCTGCCCATCACGTAGCCTGCTTTGGTACGTAAGCTGCTCTTGCGTGACGACTTCACCGGTTCCGCACTACCGTCAGAAGATGACGGGGCAACATATTGCTGATCGTCATTTTCCGATGCCTCGGCGTCGGCTATGGCCTTCTTTACAGTAACCAGGATTTCGTCGGGAAACAGCGGCTTGGTAATGTAGTCATATGCGCCCAGCTTCATCACATTCACCGCCACCTTGATATCCGAATACCCGGTAATGATCAGGACGGGAACGTTGGGCCTTTTGGATTTGATCGTCGTAAGCAGTTCAGTCCCGGTAATATCCCCGAGCCTGAAATCGGTCATGACAAGGTCCGGTGACATGGATTCGATCAATGCGAGCCCGTCTTTGCCATTCTGGGCTGTTTCTACTATAAAATCATTTTTTGACAAAAAACGCTTCAACAAGAAGCAAATATCCGCTTCATCATCAACAACAACTATTTTTTTCATGCCGGGTGTAAGGGCTTAACTTGGTTTGATTTAAATAGTAACTCTCAACCTCGCGGTAGGTATATTCAATTGCTCGCGATACTTGGCCACCGTCCTTCTGGCGACGGAGTAGCCTTTTTCGGCAAGCATGTCTGTAATCTGTTGGTCATTATAGGGGTGGCGTTTGTCCTCATCCACCACGATTTCTCGGATCGCCTCCTGGATCTCGCGGTTCGAAACCTCCGTACCGTCCTCGTTCGTTACGCCTTCCGTGAAGAGGTCTTTCAGCAGCACAATCCCGAAGGGCGTCTGCACGTATTTGTTGGTCGTCACTCGAGATACGGTAGAAATATCCATATCGATGATTTCCGCCACGTCTTTCAGGATCATCGGCCGAAGCTTTTTGATATCGCCGGTCTGAAAATAATCGTATTGCAGCCTTACGATAGCCTTCAGTGTATTCAGCATCGTGTTTTCCCGCTGCTTGATGGCGTCGATGAACCACTTCGCCGAATTCATCTTGTTTTTCAGGAACTGGTTGGTGGCTTTGTCCTGCTTCTGCTCCGCCATTTGGGTAAAAACCTTATTCAGCTTCAATGCGGGGCTATTTCCCCAGGTCAGCTGTACTTCGATCTCCCCGTCCTCGGTATACCAGAGCATAAAATCCGGCTTGATGCTTTCGTTCACGATCGAATCGTTGCGCAAGCCAGAGGCTGGTTTCGGATTCAGCGTGGTAATTAGCTGAATCGCCTTTTTCAACGACTCCTCGTCCAGCCCGGTGATCCGCATGATCTTGTCGTAATTGCGCGAGCCGAGCTCATCAAATGCATCGGTGACGATCTTGTACGCCCATTTCCAGGTGTCGTTCTGATTGTCCATGCGGTTGAGCTGGATGAGCAGGCACTCCCGCAAATCGCTGGCCGCAATGCCCGGCGGATCAAGCTGTTGGATGATTTTCAGCATTGTGCTCACTTCGTCGGTATCGATAAACATGCTGTTCGCAAATGAAATATCGTCCGCAATCACATCGCTTTCCCTTCTCAGGAATCCGTCCTCGTCGAGCGAGTCGAGGATGAAGTCGGCGATCAGTTGCTGACGTTCATCCAGTTGCAGAAAGTGTACCTGCTGTTTGAGGTCGTCCCTGAAAGAGATCGCCTCCACCATCGGCCGGGTATATAATTCATTGTCCGCCGACTGGTTGTTCGCGTACGTTTTGTAATCGGGAATATCGTCGTCCCGGAACTCATCCCAGTCGTAATAATCTTGTACGGAATTGTCTTCACCACCCGACGAACTGTCTGCATCGTCGAACTCCTCGGGCGCATCTTCCGCCGTACTCTCCTCTTTCCCTTCTTCCAGTATAGGGTTTTCTTCCAGTTCTTCCTTAATCCTTTGTTCAAGCTCCATTGTAGTCAGGTGCAGTAAATTCAGCATCTGAATTTGCAAGGGAGAGTATTTTAATGTCTGTCTCTGCGTCTGCGTCTGTCTTTGCATATAGCAACTAAGGGTAAAATTTACATTGTCTTGGTGCTTTAAATTTACGACTCTTTATCTAATCTCGACTCAACAGAGAGGTGCGTTACCGAAGATTGCGTAGTTATTTCCACATACTGAGTACAATATTTCAGAATGTAGAGCTACTCCCCATTCGAAAACGCCCCCGAAGTTCCGTTTATCGGCTTTTACAGTCGCTTTCGGCCCCATAGTATCCGGTCGGGCACCCGGGCCTTCTTCCGGCAGTCGTCACCCGCAAGTTGCCTCATATGACTGAAAATCAAAAGATATCGTATATTCAAAAGGATCACGGCTTCCGCTTTTCCGGTATTGCAATGCTGTGGGCGCACCATTTAACATTCCGGAACGGTACTATACGAGATGCAAAACCCTTGCCTACCCATAAACGTCGAAACCCTCCGGAAAGGGAGGGTTTCGCAAACCTGGATTTTTCGGTATGGTCAGGCTGGCCGTAAAGGCTTTTCGTCGGTCGCGTTCTTGACCCAGTACAGGCCTTTCAGCAGTAACTCCCGCCCTTCCTCTACGCCATGCTTCATAATGACCTTCTCGATCAGCAGCGGCGCGATCAGGTTGAACGGCACGGGGAGCCGCCTCAGGACCGTTTTTCCCAGCAGGGCGCCCAATCCGATTTCCATGCCGCGCCCCGCAATACCCTCGGGGCCGGCTGCCATCAGTTCTTTAAAGTAGTCGACCGTCTCGCAGACGGTTTCCTTTATCTTCCGCGACTTTGTCGGATCGCCGGTTGCTTCCATAACTTTTTCTATCAAAGGTTTCTTACCTGTTCATGGGCGGCATCAACGTACTCCCCGGCTTTTCCGGCTGCCTCGTCGGCGTACGTCTCCCCCTCCTTTTTGAGCTGAGTGGCGGCATCGGCCGCCTTTGCCTTGCTTTTTTCCAATGCGGCAATCAGGTCACCCGCCAGGTCGTTGGTTTTCTTTTTCAACTTTTTGATCGTCTTCTTGCTATCCTCCGGTGCCAGCAGCAGGCCGATTACCGCGCCCGCAACTGCCGCACTTACTATCCCTAAAATGATTTTGTTCGTTGTTGACATAGCACACTTGTTTACTGTGGATCATTTGATTTCAATTAGAAACGTCCCAAAACTGTACCAATCGGCAATACTCCCGTCAGCCGCTGAATGGCAGGATTATTGCTTTATGCAACGGCAAAGGATAGTTCGTAACCCGGAGGCTATGCAAATAACCTCGGCAAACACCTCCACTACCGATGACTGAAATTATTACATCTCACACAGCGCTATGAAAATTGTTATTATTGAAGATGAAAGAGATTTGGGAGTGTTGATGCGCAATTTTCTAGTAAGGCAACTGAATATTAAAAACCCCGAGGGCAACGTCACGGTGGTGGCCTCATTAACGGAAGGCCTTGATTGTGTCCGCAATATGAGTCCTGATTGGATATTCATAGACAACAACTTACCCGATGGAAAGGGCGTGCAGGCGATCCGGCAAATACGCGCTGTGCATCCTGGCAAACATCCAAAAGTGGTGATGATGAGCGCCATGACCAACCTCAAAGAGGAAGCGTTCAGAAACGGCGCCGACTTTTTCCTCGATAAACCCATAAGCTTTGTAGAAGTCAAGAATATCTTCACAAAACCCGCGAACGAAATCTGAGCCTTACGAGTGCTGACATCACAAAAAATCGTGGAAATACTTACATCAACTGGGGATTTGCACCGGTTGGTCGTGGAAAATATTGCTCAAACCAGCCGTTACCTTCTGTTAAACGGGCGTTAACTCCTAAAATAACACCGGGCATTTCGTTCCCGACCGCCCCCTGCCTCCCGGCATCTTTACTTTCTGGCTGCGGTAGCGGCCATGTTTTTTCTTGACCGTGTCGGCTTTCTTTTTCTCGTAGGCAACGAGCTTGAAGTCATATTCAGGGATAAAATAATCTTCCTTGTATTCGGCAACCGGCAGTGGCATGTAGTGTCGGCCGGGGAAGGTCAGCACGTCGTATTCGTAGTCGTAAAGGTAAATGGTCACGAAACCGTCGCGACTGTATTTAATGCCTATGTCGGAGAACGGGCTGTTTTCGTCGGACGACGCCACAAGCCGCATCATTTCCTTCTGCTTACCCTTCACGAGCACCGACATATTGTATTGAAAAACGCGGTGCAACGAATCGATCTGGATCGCGATGCCGAGGTAGTATTTCGCATCTTTGAGCCGCTCCTGACCCGCGTACATCACCGCCGTATTGTTCAATGCGCTTTTGTCCTGATAGGTCTGGTAGCTTAGCTTCGCGTCGTCGTACCGTTCCATATAGCGGTACACATTCCCCTGGTTCACATTATAGAACTTCCGGCTGGGTGCGGCGGCCATAGCGAGTTTAAAATCCTCGAATGCCCCGTCGTAGCGCGCGTTGGCTTCGTTCACCTGGTGCTTCTGGTCATGCCGGTTACCGATGTACGACTGCACGATCCCGTGGTTGTTGTGCAAGAAAGGCAGCTCCGGTTTCTCGCGTACGAGGCTGTCGAATACCGCCATCGACCTGTCGAGCTGATCGTTTTCGAGCAGCACAATCCCCCATCCATTCTGCGCATTGACATTTGCCGGATTCAACGAAACCGCTTTTTTGAAAACCTGATAGCCCTTTTTGTACATATCGAAATGCAGCAGCAGGTTACCGTAGTTACTCCACATCAGGTCGTACCCCTGCTCATATTGCAATGCTTTCGCCAGGTATTGCCCCGCCTCGGAGTACCGTTTCAGATCGATCATGATGCCGCTCAGTCCCGCCAATGCTTCGTAGCGAACCGGGTCGAGCTTGATCGCCTTCTGGAAATCTTCCTGGGCTTGTGCACTTTTTTTCAGGTAGTATTCCGAAAATGCTTTGGTTACGAAAAGGTCGGCGAAGAACTTGTTGTCCTCATTCAATGCCTTCTCGCCTTTCTTGAAATCTCTCAGCGCCAGGTCATATTTCTTTTGACCATAATAGGCCACCGCGCGGCCGAGATAGGCGGGTAAATACGTTGAATCCTTTTTGATCGCCCTGTCAAAAAGGTTGAATGCGGTCTGGTATTCGTGTTTGGTAAGGTGGGTATTCGCAATTCCCGACATCAATGCGGGCGTTTCGCGCTTCAAAGTCGACGCAAGTTTGTAATACCGCTGCGCCTCGCTGGTCTGGTGCAGGCCGTAGCACGAATGCGCCATCCCGAGGTAGGCATCGCCGCGGAAAGTACGGTCGTCGCTTTCCAGGTATTTTTCAAATACGGCTTTCGCCATCCCGAACTGATTGAGCGATAGCAGCGCGTTCGCGTAGCGTATCTGAGCTTTCGGGTGTGTGCGCGCAACTTTCTCGAAATCCTTCACCGCCCGCTTTTCATTGCCGGTGCGCATTAAAATGTCGCCCCGTTGCAGGCGATACGCCATTTCATCCTTCTGACGGATCGCAGTGGTGAGTTCTTCCACGGCTTCCTCCATCCGGCCACCATACTTATGAACCATGCCGAGGTTAAAATTCCATTTGCCGCCCGTATTTTTCGCTGAATTATCGGTCGCGTACCTTGCCGCTTCGTTGTACCGCTTCTGCTTGCCAAGCGCCACCAACGTATTCACCGTCGCCGCGGTACCGCCGGGAGCGTCGAAGAAATCCTTTCGTGCGACATCAAATTTACCCGATAGCAATGCAAAAAGGCCGCGGTTATAATGCAAATGCGGGTCGAGCTCACCGAGGTCGAGCGCTTCCATAATGTGCAATGCTTTTTGGTAATTACCCGAGAGCGCGAGGATGACGGCCTCGTTGTTCATGCGCTGTACGGAATCGGAAGGTTGGAAAGCCTGTTTGTTATAAAGAGAATAGGCGGCTTGTAAGCTGCGGACACCGCGCTGGTATTCCTCGCCACGCAATAACGCTGGATTATTTTCCTCGAATGATTTGTTGAAAACAGGTAGAAGTTCTTTTACAATTCGTTGGCACTCACTAAAATCCTGGGCTGAGACCTGCTGCGGCGCTAACACCGTCAACATCAGCAACATACCTGTCATTACAAGTAGGCGGATTTTCTGTACCATAGGGGGTGCGTAATGGCTCAAAAGCCCCTAACCTACAAGTAATCAGGGAAAATTACAATTATTGCTAAGACCGTTTGATAAATTTAGGGTAAAATGTAATTTTTTAAATAAATAACATCATTTTAAGTAAACCACCGGTGATTAAAGTTGCACGGAAGCCAGAGCGTCGATAAATACCCGTTTATCATTAACCAGAACAGTGAGAGCACTTTCCGACGCGTTTTCAATGGAAATCGATTGCTTGGAAACGGTTACTTTCAGCAATGTGCCCCGGAACCCGATCCGGAAAGAATATCCATCCCATTGCTCGGGAATGTAAGGTTTGAAGGATAACAAGCCGTCCGTCACGCGCTGTCCGGCGAAGCCTTTTACGACGCTCATCCAGGTACCGGCCATCGAAGTAATATGAAGCCCGTCCTCGGTGTCGTTATTGTAATCGTCCAAATCCAGGCGCGCCGTCCGCAGGTACATTTCATACGCTTTCTCCCGCAAGCCCAATCCGGCAGCAAGGATCGAATGCACGCAGGGCGACAACGACGATTCGTGGACGGTCATGGGCTCATAAAACTCGAAGTTACGACGGATCGTCGCCGCATCGAATTCATGTTCGAAGAAGTAGAGCCCCTGCAAAACATCTGCCTGCTTGATGAAACACGACCGCAAAATCCTGTCCCACGACCACCTCTGGTTGATAGGCCGTTGCGCTGCAATATCGGCGACGGTCAGCAACTGCTTGTCGAGGAAGCCTTGCTGCTGCAAATACACCTGCCTGTTCTCATCGAACGGGTAATGCATATTATCGACAATGTGCTTCCATTCGGCAAGCTCGGTATTGAGTTCCAGATTGGTTTTAAAAATGATCTCGTTCAGCTTCCGCGAATCTTCCTTCCACAGCTTATCGATCACTTCCAGCGTGTAACGCAGCGTCCAGCAGGCGATGTAGTTGGTATACCAGTTGTTATTGACGTTGTTTTCGTACTCGTTCGGCCCCGTCACGCCCAGCATCACATACTGCCCTTTGTCTTCCGACCAGTTGATCCGCTGCTTCCAAAACCGAGAAATGCCGATCAGCACTTCCAGGCCCCGGTCGGTGACGTAGCTTTCGTCGCCGGTGTAGCGGGTATAATCGTAAATCGCGTAGGCAATAGCGCCATTCCGGTGGATTTCCTCAAAAGTGATCTCCCATTCGTTATGGCATTCTTCACCGTTCATGGTCACCATCGGATAGAGGGCCGCTCCGTCCGTGAAGCCTAGCTTGGCCGCATTCTCGACGGCTTTCTGCAAATGCTTGTAGCGGTAAACGAGCAGGTTGCGCGCCACTTTTTGGTCGGCCGTGGAGAGGTAGAACGGGATGCAGTAGGCCTCGGTATCCCAGTAGGTACTTCCGCCGTATTTTTCGCCGGTAAAGCCTTTGGGTCCGATGTTCAGGCGCTCGTCCTCGCCGGTATAGGTTTGTCCCAAATGGAAGATATTGAACCGGATACCCTGCTGCGCGGCCACATCACCGGCAATAGTGATGTCATTCTTCTCCCACTTGCCCGCCCACGCCTGCACCTGCTCCGCGTACATGCGATCGAAGCCCTTTTCGGTGATGCGGGTTATGTAGGCTTTGGCTTTCGGAATGAGTTCGTCGTGCGCGTAATTGGCCGACGAGAGGTTTACAGCATATTTATAAATGGTAATCTCCTGCCCTTCCCGCACTTCGGTCTGCACCGTACCGGCCACATATTTTTCCCTTGAAGCGATATTGACGGTTGTCGTCAGGGACGCTCCATCGATTTTGACATCGAACTTCATCCCCGTCGCCACGCGGAACTGCTCTACCTGGTACGGGTTGCCTTTCGTTTCGAGTACCAGGTAACCCTCCTGCCCGTACGCCTCATGTGCAATGCCGTTCCAGAACGACTCGTCGTAGTTGGAATCCCGGTTGCGAATGTTGCCGTCGAGGAATGGGGTAATGCTGAAATGGTCGGTAAAATTGAGCGGCACCATGCTGTAACGAATCGCGCCGGCTTCATCGTCGGCCATGCTGCAAAAGCGTTTGGAGTGAATGCGCAGCTTCCTGCCGCCGGAGAGCGTCACCGTCGCGGTGCGTTCGAGCACGCCCTCTTTCATATTCAGCACACGGCGGAATTCGTCGATTTTACAGGTATTCAAATCCAGCAGTTCGGCACCGACGCGGATTTCGATGCCGGTCCAGTTACAGGCGTTGAGTACTTTGGCGAAATAGTTGGGATAGCCGTTCTTCCACCAGCCTACCCTTGTTTTATCAGGAAAATAAACGCCGGCAACATAGTTCCCGAGCAATGTTTTGCCCGAATATCCTTCCTCGAAATTGCCCCGCTGGCCCATACGGCCATTGCCGAGGCTCATGAGGCTTTCGGTAATTTCATTGTGTTCGGGGTGAAAACCTTCTTCTACGATGCACCATTCGTCGTGCGTGATGTAATTCTTCATATGTTTTCCAATTGCGGCAAACCAAAATTTTCAAAACCGGGGATCACAATATCGGCTTCGGTGAGTACCGATGCTTCTCCTATACCGACCGCCAGCATGCCGGCCGCTTTCGCCGACTGGATACCAGCCACAGCATCCTCGAATACCGCGCAATGCGCAGCGGGAACACTCAAATCGGCCGCTCCCATGAGGAATACCTGCGGGTCGGGCTTGCCTTTCGTAATGCGGTTACCGTCGACGATCGTATCGAAATAATGCAGCATATCGATCCTTTCGAGGATGGCTTTGGCATTTTTGCTCGCCGAGCCCAGACCGCTCGGGATGCCGTTTTGTTTCAGCTCGTCGAGGAAATGGCGCACACCGGGCAACGCGTCGTCGGGTGTCATTTGCATGCAAAGTTCGAGGTAACGGGTATTCTTGGCGGCAGCTCTGCGAAGCTTTTCTTCGTCGGACAACTGAACGCCGCCGATCGACAGCACGATTTCGAGCGATTCCATCCGGCTAATGCCTTTCAGGCGTTCGTTTTCTTCACGGGTGAGGTCGAAACCGAGGTCTTGCGCCATTTCGCGCCAGGCGATGTAATGGAACTGGGCGGTGTCGACGATTACCCCGTCGAGGTCAAAAAGGCAGGCTTGTATTGAGGGCATATCATTTCAAATTTAATATCTTGCAAAATAGTAAAAAATAGCAATTTGCTGCGGCACGGCCGAAATGCGGGCTATTCCGGCCCGTCGGAGCGCACTGGCAGCTTTCCTGTTACATTCATAAAACCGAAAGAAATGTCCGCCATTAACAAGGATAAATTCGTTATATACCAACTGTTTACACGCCTCTTCGGCAACCGGAAAACGACCAACAAAGTTTACGGTACGATCGATGAAAACGGGTCCGGAAAATTCAACGACATCGACGATACCGCGCTGGCCGCATTGAAGGATTTCGGGGTGACGCACCTTTGGTATACCGGCGTGATCGAACATGCCACGCTGACCGATTATTCGCAATTCGGCATTAATCCCGACCATCCGTTGATCGTCAAAGGCATTGCAGGCTCTCCTTACGCGGTAAAAGACTATTACGATGTGGACCCCGACCT
Organism: Dyadobacter sp. SG02; assembly: GCF_900109045.1. Classification (GTDB taxonomy): domain Bacteria; phylum Bacteroidota; class Bacteroidia; order Cytophagales; family Spirosomataceae; genus Dyadobacter. Next base: position 625,207 of record NZ_FNYL01000003.1, on the reverse strand, counting down.
GGCCGTGGATGTACCGAACCGGATGCACGAATTTGAAAGTCTCGTAGCACGTACACACGCGCACGAGCTGAAAGTGATCATCGACTTCATTCCCAATCACGTAGCGCGGCAGTATCATTCGGATGTCCGGCCGGAAGGCATCAGAGATTTTGGCGAGGATGACGACAATACAGTCACTTTCAATCCCAACAACAACTTTTACTACATCCCCAACCACGATTTCGTGGTACCGGAAGGCCACACGCCGCCATTGCCCGTCACATCGCCCTACCACGAGCGACCTGCCAAGGCGACGGGAAACGACGTTTTCCAGGCCCAGCCCAGCCAGTTCGACTGGTACGAAACGGTAAAACTGAACTACGGCGTCGATTACCTCGACGGCCGCTCCCGGCATTTTGACCCTATTCCGTCTACCTGGCTCAAAATGCGCGACATTCTCCTGTACTGGACGGGGAAAGGGGTGGACGGTTTCCGGTGCGACATGGCCGAAATGGTGCCCGTCGAGTTCTGGGGCTGGGTGATCCCGGAAGTGAAAAAGGAGAATCCCGCAGTGATTTTTATCGCGGAAATCTATAATCCGTTCGAATACCGCAACTACATTAATACCGGTCAATTCGATTACCTGTACGATAAGGTAGGACTGTACAATTCGCTGCGGCGGATCATCGAAGGAAATGGAAGCGCCGCGGACATTACACGGATCTGGCAGCATGAGTCGGGCGATTTCAGCGAGCATATGCTCCGTTTTCTCGAAAACCACGATGAGCAGCGCATTGCCTCACGGTATTTTGCGGGAAACCCATGGACCGCATTGCCCGCCATGGTGCTGAGCGCTACGCTGCATACCGGCCCGCTGATGCTCTATTTCGGGCAGGAACTAGGTGTAGATCCCACCCAGCAGGAAGGTTTCCAAGGAGAGGACGGCCGTACCACTATCTTTGATTACTGGGGTGTGCCCGAGTTTCAGCAATGGGTGAATGGCGGAAAATTCAATGACGAGCTACTTACCACCGAGCAAAAGACGCTGCGGGAATTTTACGGAAACCTGAATGCATTCGTGCTCAAAAACGAGGCGGTATATGCGGGGGGATTCTATGATTTGCAATATGTGAACGCCAACGGGCAGTCGTTCAATTACGATGGAAACATCATTTACTGCTATCTACGGCATACCGACGAGCAAAAAATATTGTTTGTATACAATTTTCACGAGTCACACACCGTAGAAACGCTGATCAAAGTACCGCAGGACGTGTGGACGAATGTACTGAAACTAGGCAACACCGCATCCTATAAAATGAAACCCGTATTTCCGCTCGAAGTGCCTCACGTACAGCTGCGCACGGCCGACATAACTTCGACGGGCGTGCAAATCGAACTTCCACCGATTTCGGCATTCGCGTTCGAGATCGTGCCGAAGTAGCGCGGCCGACTCTCGGCCTGCCGTTGCAAAAGGGGTTTCTGATCGTTAATTTTACATTGCGCACGAATTCGTGGCTTTTTGTTCTGGCAAGTGTTTTGTCGTTTACGTACCCTGGTTTAAAGAAATTCAAGTATGATCAGATTTGTAGTGCTTTCCATTTTGTTGCTGGGTTCTGTTGCCTCTTTCGGGCAGGCCGGTCTGCAAAAGACTTTCGTGCAGAAAATGGAGCTTCCTGCCAGTCCGGATATCGGCACACAGGTTTTACGGATCAGCGAGTCGTTCCTGGGCACGCCTTACGTCGCGGGCTCGCTGGAAGGCAACCCTACCGAGCGGTTGGTCTGCAAGTTCGACGGGCTGGATTGTACTACATTGGTGGAAAGCGTGATCGCGCTGGCGGTTGCCAAAACCGAGAGTTCGACTTTTGAAGAGTATAAAAACGAACTTACCCGGCTCCGGTACCGCGACGGCCAGATCGACGGCTATCCTTCGCGGCTGCATTATATCCTCGACTGGATGTACGAGAACCAGAAACGCGGGCGCCTGGAAGACATTACTTCGAAGGTAGGCGGCGTGCCTTTCAACAAGGAAATCAATTTCATGACCACCCACGCCAACCTGTACCCTTCGCTGGCAGCCAGTGAAGTATATGAAAAATTGAAAGAGCAGGAGGCGGTGATCAATTCGCGGGAGCATAGCTACATTCCCAAAAGCAGCATTCAGAAAGCCGAGCCGATGCTGCATGACGGCGACATTGTCGCATTTACGTCGTCGGTGGAAGGGCTGGATGTGAACCATATGGGCATTATTTCGAAGGTAGGCAGCCGCGCTTACCTGATCCACGCCTCGCTGACGGGCAAAAAGGTGATCATGACGAACGTTCCCCTGGCCGAATATGTGGCTTCCGTCCCAAAACATACGGGGATGATCGTGGCCCGTCTCAACGATATCTGACCCCTGAATGGATTTAACCGACCTGATTAATTACCGGAATTCCCCCTGGCTGTTGCTGTTGCTTGCCGGTGCGATCGGATTGGTCATCAGCATTCTCATTATCAGCCTTATTAAAATAACGGCTTCGAGGAAAGAATGGACCTCCGTGCGCGCGGTCCGTGAAAACCTCACCAGCGTACTGCATTTTTTCATACCGATTGTACTGATTACCGCGGCGGCCAAGACTTACTCTTACTCGAATCCGCAGTACGACTGGGTTTTCGCATTGAGCAAAACAACGCTCATCGGAATCACGACGTGGCTCATGGCCCGGATCGTGATCATCGTAGAGAAGATCCTGATCGACAAGCTGGATTTCAATTCGCCCGACAATAACCAGGCCAGGCGGCTGTTCACGAAGATCAAGTTCGTGAAACGCATTGTCGTGATTATGGTTATTACCGTCGGCGTTTCAATATTACTGCTCAGTTTCGACAGCGTGCGGCAATATGGCGTGGGAATACTTACCTCGGCCGGTATTGCCTCGGTAATCATCGGTTTCGCGGCACAGAAGTCGCTCGCTAACCTGATGGCTGGAATTCAGATCGCATTCACCCAGCCGATCAAAATCGACGATGTGGTGATCGTGGAAGGCGAATGGGGCCGTATCGAAGAGATCAACCTGACCTATGTGGTGGTGAATATCTGGGACTTGCGGCGCATTGTACTGCCGATTACCTATTTCATCGAAACACCCTTCCAGAACTGGACACGCAACGAAAGCGCACTGACGGGAGCGGCATTCTTTTACCTCAACTACCATACGCCCGTCGACAAGCTGCGTACGAAACTGAAAGAGATCCTCGATGCTACCCCACTTTGGGACGGTCGCGCGTGGGCATTACAGGTAACTGATACGCAGGGGCAACTGATGGTGGTACGCGCATTGATGTCCGCACGCAATTCCAGCGAAACCTTCGATTTGCGCTGCCTGGTACGCGAAAAGCTCATTGAATTTATTGCCAAAGAGCACCCGGAAGCCTTGCCTGCGACGCGGGTCGAAGAGCCTGCCGAGTCGAAATTCAGAATATCGGAAACCGGCATATAAAAAAATTGGCCTCCGGAAGATCCGAAGGCCAGTCTTTTCTTACTACTCACCTAACTCAATTTAACTCAATACAGTTTTTCTTTGATATTTTAATCCGTTGTCCCCGCATCGTCACAGGCGCCGCTTTGTTCGAAAATAGATGAAGGACGGCCTGCAAAAAAGGGCGAAAACCAACGGGTGAAAGCTACTGGAAAATGCCTCACGGCATATGTAAATCAGAACGTGCGATTTACACTACAAAGGAGCTTTTCCGTTGTTAAAGAGGCATTAACGCTGAATTAAAAAGGAATTAAAAAGGTGGGAACTTCAAAATAAAGGTCGTACCGGAGCCTAATGCAGATTCTACTTCGATGCTGGCACCCTGCATATTGATAATGCGTTTGGTGAGTGCGAGGCCGATGCCATACCCGGCCTTGCTGATCGTAGACTGGCTGCGGTAAAAGGTATCGAAAATATAAGGCAACTCTTCCTGCGCGATGCCGATACCCATATCGCGGAAGTAAATGATAATCAGCCTGTTTTTGATTTCCAGGAAGACATTGCAGGTTTTATCAGGCGAGTATTTACACGCATTATCCATCAGGTTGAGGAATGCGGTCCGCAGCAGGCTTTCGTCGCCAAAACGTTTCAGTTGCTCCTCGTCCTCGGGGATTTTATCGTAATGAATATGTACCTGGTAACCCGGGTTCTTCTGCTGCACGGAGCCTTTCGCCTGCCACAGCACCTCGTCGATCCTGATTTTCGAGAAAGTGACGCGGAATGCATTCTCTTCTGTCCGGGCGAGTTCCAGCAGGCGGCTTACGAGCTCGTTCATTTCCTTCGCTTCGGACCAGATTCCCTTTAACGCGTCCTGGTAATCGGCTGGCGAGCGCTCTTTCATCAAACTCAGCTCTGCCTCGCTCATAATGAGCGCCAGCGGCGTGCGCAACTCGTGCGACGCGTGCGAGACAAAGTTTTTCTGCGCCACGAACGCGATTTCAAGCCGGGTAAGCATTTGGTTAAATGTTTCTGCGAGCAATGCAAGCTCGTCTTTTTCCCGGCCTACCCGCACTTTTTCATGCAAATTACCAGCCGATATGTTGTTCACCTGGTCGATAATGTCAGCCACAGGCTTGATAGCGTCGTTCGAGAATTGCCAGCCGGCCACACCTACCAATACCATGGACAGCAACCAGCCGATCAGCAGGATTTCGCGCAGGCGGTTCAATTGGTTCACTCCCAGGTGATCTTTCGCGATCACCGCCACGACCCACGGTTTCCGGTGATCCTGCAAAATGTGGCGGATAATGATTACCTCTTTCTTCTGGTGCTTGGTATGGATCTCCTTCCCGGCCCGCGCTTCGGTAAGCATGGGTTTGGAAAGGGTGAGATTTTCCTTCCCGCTTACGAATATAATCGAATCGGAACCATCGTAAATCGTGATTTCCTCGTCGAGCAGGACCGTTTTGTTTTCTTTTTCGATCTTTTCGATGTCCGCTTTGCTGATGCCGTGGCTTGCTTCCACCAGCTGGGCGACTGTCTGGCCGCGCTCGTTGAGGAAGGAGTAGAACTGCTTTTCGCGGTATTGGTCGTAGAAAAAGTAAATAGCAAGACAAAACAGCGCCATGATAGAGCCTACCAGCAGGGTAAACAACAACGTCAGGCGGGTTTTGATATTCATTCTTCCTTGAAAATGTAGCCCATGCCTACCACGGTGTGGATCAGCTTGGAAGGATAGTCTTTATCGACTTTTTTACGAAGAAAATTGATGTACACGTCGATCACATTGGTACCGGTATCGAAGCGGATATCCCACACCTGCTCCGCAATGTCCACGCGCGAGACCACGCGCCCGCGGTTGCGCATGAGGTATTCTAGCAATGCGAATTCTTTGGCCGTGAGATCGATGCGGTTACCGCCTCTTCTGGCCACCTTTTCGTCGAGGTTCAGTTCGAGATCGGCGAGGGTAAGTACCTGGCTGGATTGCTCGCGGGCGCTGTTGCGCTGCGAAAGCACCTTAATGCGCGCAATGAGTTCGCGGAATTCGAATGGTTTTACCAGATAATCGTCGCCACCGGCTTCGAAACCGTCGAGCTTGTCGTCGATCGTTCCTAATGCGGTCAGGAACAGGATCGGTGTCGTCAGGCCGTCGGCGCGGAGCTGCTTGGCGAGGTCGTAGCCGTTGAGGAGCGGCAGGTTTACATCCAGAATGATCACGTCGAACCGGTAGTTGGAAGCCATTTTCTTACCGACTTGTCCGTCGTAAGCCAATTCCACTTCCCACGACTGTTCTTCGAGACCTCTTTTGAGAAAACCTGCGAGTTTCGGTTCGTCTTCAACGATTAGTATTTTCATAGATGATCAAGCGGTTTAAAGTGCCAAATGTTGCACAGATTTTTGCTTAAAAAAAGGCTGCCCGAAATATCGGACAGCCTTTTCGTCTATATCCACACCATTAGAACGTTGGTATTTCTCAACATCCCACGTTCTATTATAATGCAAAATATAAAATTTAAATTATAAACAATAGGTAGTTGCCTATTTTTACAAAATTTCATGTAAGTATCAGTAATAATCCGCGGAATTGTCGTAGTCCGAACGATCGCCGAAAGCGCCATAGTCGTCGTCGTCTTCCAGGCGCATGGCTTTCGCTGCTTTTTTAATGAGTCCGATCTGCCCTGCGTGGTAGACGTCGTGCTGGATCACGCCGTGTATTAATGTATAATAGGAATAATCGCGGCCGGGCACGAATTCTTCCAGGAAGCTGTCGTCTTCGATCTTTTCGAGTTCCGAAACCAGCTCTTCCTGAGAAAGGCTCAGCTCCATCTGGATCGCCTCCCATTCAAACTCATCCACCACCGGAAACTTCTTCCAGTCTTTATCCTGTGTTTTAATATCAAACTCTGCATCGCCCTGCAACTTGCGAACGGCGAAAATGCGCCAGGTAGTCATGTGGTACACGATTTCGGCGATCGAGTGCGTATTGCTGCTCAGGCGCGTCTCCGCGATTTTCGGCGTTACATCGCGCAGCGCTTCCACTACCGACGGTCCGTACCATGCTTCTTCGCTTTCGTACGTGTCGTTGAGTACATCTATGATTCTTAAAATCTCTTCTTTTGCTTCCATATGATTAGATTAAACAGCTGCAAATTTACGGGGAATCGGACGAAGATTATCCAAATGCGTTTTCAATATTAAAGAGACATTTTGCCGGCTTCCATACTCTCCTGACATTCTGCGAGAAAACTTAACGTTCCAACCAATCTGCAAACGATACGGTCAGAGTTTATGAGTTTATAGTTTAAAGTGTGCTGTGTGGAATCATAAACTTTAAGCTCATGAACTCACAGCCTCGTAAACTTTAAGCATTTCAATTTTCGTTTATTTAACAAATTTTAAAAGTCATACTCAAATGTTCAAAAAAGCCTCTTTCCTCTTACTGATCGTCGGCCTCGGGTTGATGTCGTGTTCGAAAGACCCGATCAGCGACCTTTCCAATGAGGAGTCGTTGGTATACATTACAAATCACGATCAATCCGCCAATTTCAGTCAGTACAAAACATTCAGCATTGTAGATTCGGTGCTGATCGTCGAAAATAACCGCGCCGGTGCTTCCCTGGACGACATTGACCGCGCCATGTTGCAAAGCCTTATCAAGAATATGGAAGCGGCGGGATACAAATACGTAGGCCGCAAGGAAAATCCGGACGTCGGTATCAATGTTTCCTGGATCACTAACACCTATCTCAATGTGGTGTCTCAACCGCTTTCCTCCTACTACGGTGGCTACTGGGGCGGTTACGGCTACGGCTACCCAAGCTATTACAGCTACTACGAAACCAGCGAAAGCTCCTGGCTGATCTCGATGCTCGATTTCAAAAACCCGCAGACGACGCCATCCGGCAAGACCTTCAATGTGATCTGGGATGCGCAAATCCGCGGTGCGGCCATCGGCGACCAAAAACTCGTAGAAAAAATGGCGGATTCCATTTTCGGTCAATCCGGTTATCTCAAAATCAAGTAACAAATGAAACGATTCCTCATCATTGCCCTTTTTCTTGGAAGTGTTCTGCCCACATTGGCACAGGAGAAACCCAAGTTATACACCATTGCTTCGCCATTTGAACGATACACCTATTACCTGGCTACCGTGCGCTACATGGGCGCCGTGCCGATGGGCTCTTTCAAGGACAACTATATCGATAAAGCCTCATTTCAGAACGCCTCGATCTCGATCGAATGGGTTTTAAGGAACTCGCCGGTTTCCGTCGGCGGCGAAATCGGTTCGACGTATTTCGAGAAACGAGTGCCGCGCGCATTGTACGAAGGTTCGGACGGCACCATTTCCGCCGTGCAGACACGCACCGTTTCGCAATATCCCGTGGAATTGTTTGCGAACTACCACTTCCTGCCACGTAATTCGCAGGTACAGCCATACGTGCAGGCAAGTATGGGCGCGAGCATTCTCGATTATACGGTATATTACGGTACATTGTCGGTGCAGGACCAGAAAGTACGCTTCAAGTACGGCATAGGTGCCGGTTCCAAGTTTTTGTTCAAAAAGGACGGTACATTTGGTCTCGACGTGCGTGTCAAATATGACGCGACCGCTTACAAATATGACTACATCGACAAGGGCATTTCGTCCGTGAACGGCTCGATAGGCCTGTTCTATCGTTGGTGGTAAACAACGCATCGTGACACATAAAAAGAAGGTTTTGACCAAAACATCGCTTATCTGGCTTAGTGGCATTCTCGCATTCCTGATCGGTTCCGGGCTTTGGGCCTGGAACCGTTTTGGTCCCAGCCACGACAAAACTTACATTCAGGTTACAGAGGGTCTCCCCATGGCGCGGACGCTAGACTCGGCGTCCAATGCATGCGACCTGACGATCCGCCGGTACCGCCAGATCGGCCGCGAAATGCAGTTCGAACTCGCTGCCAATGCAGGCGGGCTTTCGCCTTATGACGTAAAAATCACCCAGAACGGCAAAACACAAACCTTCCAGGCCGTACCGCACCGCTATGGCGTGTGGCTTACGGTCCCCGATGTACAGGTGAACGGCGGCGAGGCTCAAATCAGTGTTTCGAGCCTCGGCCAGCAGGGTTGCCAGACAACAGCCGCATTCAATTTCGAAGCTGCGGTGGCCAATGATATTATGGATGCCAGGCAATGGGTCCGTCAGGGGAGCAAGGACAACTGGCTCGACGTGCGGCCTGTTCGCAAAAACGGCAAGCTTTTCCTCCGGGACTTTGCCAACTACAACGACAACCGCACGAGGGTCGTCATGATCGACGGCATTGTGGTGCAGGGCCTGGAAAATGGTATCGAAGTAAAACCGGGCTATTTGTACTCCATAACAGCCCGCTGGATCGACGCTCCTTATAACGACTGGTGGAATGCAGCCAAAAACCGCACCGTCCGTCAGCAGAATATCTACATCGCCGGCAAGCCCGATCAGCCGGCTGCCAATGCATTGACGCGTATCGGCATCCCGGACTGGTTTTCTCCTTCGCGCACCACTAACGTCGATTTCGATACGCGTTTCCCCGAATTTGAACCGATCAAGGGCAAACTTGTCATGCAGTACCGGCTGAACAACTATGTTTCTTCCGATAATTATTACAAACGGGGCATTGGTTACATGGCCAATACCGAAAAGGAATACCCTGCGAAAAAGCTGCATTATACGGCCACTCCCAATTATTTTGGTGATAAGGACGAGAAATGGTTTTCCAGTCTTTCCAAAGAGCAAGTGGAGGCATTGGCCGGCGTACCGGGTTTCGGGGTTTATGCGTATGATTTTGAATTCTGGAACCAGAAGTATTCCAAAGAAGTCATTCAGCGGTTGATATGGTTTTCGAGGGTGATCAAAAAGAACCATCCCGATATGCATCTGCTGGACTACTGGGGTGGCGGGGCTTATACCAATCCGCATATCAACACGGTGGGCGGGGTTAACCCAAAAGACCTGATGAAGGATTACAGCGAACCCAAGGCCAACAACCCGAACTTCGAGCCGCTGCAGAACGGCGATAGCTTCCGGGAGATATTCAATACCGTCCCGATCGATGTGTATCCCAAACCGATGTTTGCGATCGACAATGCGGGTAATTCTCCTAATAACTTTGTTTTGCTGTCGGCGATTCATTCGCTTCGCATCAACAAGCTCCTGCCTTATCAGAAAAACAACAAGTTCATTTTCTATGGCTGGAACCGGTACATGCCTTTGTACAAAGACCCCATTGTGCCCTGGAACTACCAGCTCACCGATCCGAAAGGCGAACTTATCATGAACCAGCTCGAAATGATGCCCGCCAGCCAGGCGCTGAGCTTTTCGCTGTTTTCATTAATCCTTTTCGACGGCTATTACCTCTGGCACGACGGCGGCGCGAACGCCCAAAACCCGAATGCCTACAAATTATCGAAAGACATGTGGGGCTGGGGTTACGAATGGTATCCGGCCGACGGCAAAACGCCCGAAAGTCAGGTAGGCCGCAATACTTCCGGCGGAACCGCCGCTCCCTACTGGGATTTCCCGACGGAATATTATGTACTGGGCAACTGGATGGCCAAGCAGGTTGAGGACGTAATTGTCGGTGGGCAAAACCAGGATCTGGCATTCCAGCTGAATGGCCAATGGGTACAGCCCAAAAAGGAACAGGCTTTGCTGGCAATCGATGGCAAGCAGCCATTCGTTACATCCATTGTAAAAGGGAACCAGATTGTCGTGTTGGCAGTCGATTCGTTCCAGCAGCCTTCGGCCCAACGAAAAATGAAGGTGCGATTACCCGATGGTGTGGAAACAGAAATAGAGCTGTTCGGCAACTGGCCGGCCTTGTACCGCGGGAAATTGAAGAAATAGGTTTAAAATACATAAAAAGCAGCAAGCTCGCCGTTGAAGCGAGCTTGCTGCTTTTTATCTAAACCAAATATCAGGCCACTTTCACATAACTTCCGAGCCATTTCAAATGCGTCCCGTACTTGTGCATGATCTCCTGAACCTGCGGGTCGTCCATATGCCCGAGAAATTCTACCAGGAACCACGCGCGGAACGACGCCTCCCCGCGCAACGGCCGGCTTTCAATCTTGGTAAGGTTAATACCACGGTCGTTGAAATCTTTCAGGAACTCGTACAATACGCCGGGACGGTTGGTATTGGGCAGATTGGCAATGATCGTCGTCTTGTCGTCTGCACTTTTCACATTGGTAAAATCCTTCGCCAGGATCAGGAAGCGTGTCTGGTTCTGGTCGCTGTCTTCGATATTATCGAAAAGAATAGGCACTCCAAACAGTCTTGCCGAAATAGACGAACATATGGCAGCGGCATCCGGCTCTTCGGAAGCGAGTTTGGCCGCTTTCGAAGTAGAATCCACCGCTATGAGTTCGATACCCATACCTTCCAGATATTCACTGATAAACTTCCCGCATTGCCGGAATGCAATGTCTTTGGAATAAATCCTTTTGATCGATTTCAGGGTATCCGATTGTGAAGCGAAGGTAAAATGCACTTTCAAAAGTACCTCAGCCACGATCGAAAGGTCCTTTTCGCGCAGGAAATCCACTGTTTCAACCACGATCCCCTCCTGATTATTCTCGATAGGCACCACGCCGAACTTGGCACGACCGGTTTCGACACTCTCAAATACCGAATGGATCGTAGGCAATACGAGGTACTCGCTCATCGCCCCGAACCGACCTTCTGCGGCCTGGTGGGTAAAACTTCCTTCCGGGCCAAGATAGGACACCCGCTCGGGCAATTCCAGGTTACGGGATACGGCAAAAATTTCGAAGAAAATGGCGTCGATCGCCTGGCGGGTGAGCAACCCGTTGTTACGTTCCGCCAGCCGGTCGAGAATCTGCTTTTCTCTTTCGGGGCGGTAAATAATCGACTGGGAAGATCGTTTCCACTCACCTACCTTTTTGACGAGCTCCATGCGCTCGTTCAAAATGCTCAGCAGCTGGTCGTCCAGCCCATCGATCCTGTTTCTTAAATCCTGTAATTCCACAAAGACACTTTAAATAGTTGTTCGAACCGGGAGATGCGTTTTCACTTTTGAATAAAGGACTTCCCGACCCGATATTACTTGACCACGCCAAAGATAATGCATCGCACACCTAGCCCGCCAGCGCGAGCTCTTCGACGTTCTTCTCCACTTTGAGGTTATCGATGATAAACCGCTGTCTTTCAGGCGTATTCTTACCCATAAAATAACTCAACAGTTTCTGGATCGACGTTTCCTTTTGCAATATCACCGGTTCGACGCGCATATCTTCGCCGATAAACCGGCCAAATTCCTCCGGTGAAATTTCTCCCAGCCCTTTAAAACGAGTGATTTCCGGCTTGCTACCCAGCTTTTCGATAGCCGCCTGCTTTTCTTCCTCGCTGTAACAGTAAATGGTTTCCTTCTTGTTGCGGACGCGGAACAATGGCGTTTCAAGCACAAACAAATGCCCGTTCCGGACCAGATCCGGGAAGAATTGCAGGAAGAAGGTCATCAATAGCAAGCGGATGTGCATCCCGTCCACATCGGCGTCGGTAGCAATGATTATGCGGTTGAAACGCAGGTTTTCCACACCATTCTCCACATCCAGCGCATGTTGGAGCAGGTTAAACTCCTCATTTTCGTAAACGATCTTCTTCGTAAGCCCGAATGAATTCAAAGGCTTGCCACGCAAACTGAATACGGCCTGTGTCTGAATATCCCGCGATTTGGTGATAGAACCGCTCGCTGAATCTCCTTCGGTAATGAAAAGCGTGGTTTCGTAACGCTGTTCGCTTTTCAGGTCGGTGAGGTGCAGGCGGCAATCGCGGAGTTTTTTATTATGCAAATTGGCTTTTTTCGCCCGGTCGTTGGCCAGTTTTTTAATACCCGCCAGTTCCTTCCGTTCCCGCTCCGATTGTTCGATGCGCTTTTTCAATGCGTCCCGCGCCTCGGGGTTCATGTGCAGGAAGTTGTCAAGCCTTTCTTTGACGAAATCATTCACAAATGTCCTTACCGTCGTGCTGTTAGGGTCGGGCGTAATGGTGTTGGAACCGAGCTTCGTTTTGGTTTGAGATTCGAAAACCGGCTCCTGGACACGGATCGCAATGGCGCCGATAATCGACGAACGAATGTCTTCCGGAGCGTAATCTTTACCGAAATGTTCGCGCACTGCTTTAACAACTGCTTCCCTGAATGCAGCGAGATGGGTACCTCCTTGTGTCGTATACTGACCATTCACAAAAGAGTAGTATTCCTCACCATATTGGTTACCATGAGTCATCGCCAGTTCAATATCCTCACCCTTCAAATGAATGATCGGATAACGCAGCGTTTCCGCGTCGGATTTGCTTTTCAGAAGGTCGAGCAGGCCATTCTGCGAGAAGTATTTCTGCCCGTTGAAATTGATCGTCAATCCTGCATTAAGATAGCAGTAGTTCCAGATCATATTATCAAGGTACTGCGGGATGTACCGGAAGTTCTTGAAAATAGTACCGTCCGGCTCAAACGCCACGTGCGTGCCGTTACGCTGGCTGGTAGTGCCTTCCGGCGATTCATTCAAAAGTGCTCCCTGGTTAAATTCCGCACTTTTGGTCTTGCCGTCGCGGAAGGATTGCACCTTAAAATGAGCGGAAAGCGCATTCACAGCCTTGGTACCAACGCCATTCAGCCCGACCGATTTCTGGAACGCGCCGGAATCGTATTTACCACCGGTATTAATCTTCGAAACGCAATCCACGACTTTGCCCAACGGAATACCGCGGCCATAATCGCGCACTTCCACACGGTGTTCGGATATTTTGATTTCGATCGTTTTGCCGTTGCCCATCATGTGTTCGTCGATCGAGTTGTCGACCACTTCTTTCACGAGCACGTAGATTCCATCGTCCACCGACGAGCCGTCGCCGAGCTTTCCGATGTACATCCCGGGCCTGAGGCGGATATGTTCTTTCCAGTCAAGCGACCGGATACTGCTCTCGTCGTATTGAACATTTGTACTTTCCATATTTATAACTATTCTTTTAGGAGTATTGTCGCTTTTGGAGGTGGTATTTTAATATTTTGAATCTTTTCTCGTTACCCTGTTATAACTTTGCGGGGTTCCCGGCAGGGGAGCCCGATTAATAGAAATTCTTTAAAAATAGGAAAAATCTAATTTACTTTGCCATGATATACACTACCTCAATATTCCGTGTACTCGAATCCCAAATTCAAAAATACTAGTCTTACACATAGTTTTAATGAATTTTCAGACTTTCAATAGTACAATAATTCTTCTTATGAACAGATCCAGGTTGGCTAAAAGTTATAAATCTATACTTCCCTATTTCCTGAGTTTAATCATCTCGTTACCCGCTTTCTCACAGGTTACCGCTCCAACAGCTCCTTCCGGAACTGCCCCGACGTCCAACGGTGCTCAAGGCACAACGCAATCGGGCCCGAGAGGTAATACAGGCACGACAGGAGGTAATACCCAATCGGGGCCAGGCGGCCAGCAAGGTACAGGTCAGCAGGGCGCAAATCAGCAGGGAGGCAACCAGCAATCGGGTAACCAACAGCAAGGAAACGACGGCCAGGGAGGTGATAAGGGCAAAAACGCCACTAACCAGAACGGTCAGAACGGCCAGAATGCCGAAGGCGGTGACCAGAGCAAGATCAACACCAACACCAGTACCAAGCTGACTCCGGAAGAACAAGCGAAAGAAGCATTTCGGCAGAAGATTTACGGATATTCGATTTTCGCAGACAAAAAACTTGGGTTGATACCTGATTTACAGATTGTTACACCAACTACTTACGTTGTAGGCCCTGGTGACGAATTGAAAATCTACCTTTATAACTACGCAGAAAGCACTTACGAAACGATCGTCAACAAAGATGGTTTCATCAGCATTCCCCGTGTCGGAAATGTGATGGTGGCCGGTCGCACGATTGAAGAAATCAAGAAAATCCTGATCGATAAATTTGCCAAATTCGTACCGGGAATGATCGGTACAGGTGGCGAAGGAGCCCGTACCAAACTGATGGTTACGCTCGGAGAAGTACGTTCCGTGAAAGTTTTTGTGACCGGGGAAGTGATCAATCCGGGAACCTATACGGTATCCTCTCTGTCGTCGGCATTCAATGCATTGTACCAGGCCGGCGGACCTAATGAAATTGGATCTTTCCGCGAAGTACGCGTGGTTCGCCAAGGCAAGGTTGTGTCAAAACTGGATATATATGATTACCTGGTAAATGGTAAGATCGACGGCGACATCCGCGTCCAGGAAAACGACAATGTGGTGGTAGGCTACTATCTGAAACGCACCGAAATCGCCGGAATGGTGAAGCGTCCGGGTATCTATGAATTGACACCGGAAGAAAAACTGGGCGACGTGCTCCGTTATGCAGGTGGTTTCAGTGATAAGGCTTACCGTGCGAGATTGAAAGTACAACGCATTACTTCCAAGGAACGTAAAATCCTGGACGTGCCTGAAAGTCAGTATGACTCATTCGAAATGGCGACAGGCGATTCTATTAACGTCGAAACAGTGCTCGACCGCTTCGAGAACATTGTGAGAGTTCAAGGTGCGGTAATGCGCCCGGGTGAATACTCGCTCGACAACAGCCCGACTCTTAAAGCGCTGATCGATAACGCACAGGGAATGCGGGAAGACGCGTTCGTGGGCCGTGTGAATGTGTTACGCACCCGCGAGGACCTCACGATCCAGACCATCCCGCTCAACTATACCGACGTCCTTAACGGCACCACTCCGGATCTCGTCCTTACGCGCCTCGACGAAGTTATCGTTCCATCCAAATTTGAAATGGCCGAAACTGCCTTTGTGAGCGTCGAAGGGGAAGTGAACAATACCAAAATCGGTGAGAATGAAGGTAAATTCCCCTACACGACCGATATGACACTCGAAGATGTGTTAGTTCAGGCAGGCGGTTTGAAAGAATCGGCTTATACATCGGAAATCGAAGTGGTCAGAAGAAAAAGAAACTCGATTGCCGGTGCTGCGAATGCGCAGATTTCCGAGGTGTACAAGTTCAATGTAAACCGCGACCTGTCACTGAATGCCAAAGCGACCAATTTCGTGTTGTTCCCATTCGACCAGGTGATCGTTCGCAAATCGCCTAACTACGTTGAGCAGCAGACTGTATTCGTAGAAGGCGAAGTGCTGGTAACCGGTCCGTATACGATCATCAATAAAAACGACAAGATCAGCGACATCATCAAAAGAGCGGGCGGCCTGACCGAGCTTGCGTATCCGGAAGGTGCAACCCTTTTACGTCGTACGGTGGTGAAAAACCTCGACGAAGCGGTGGATTACGAGCAGGTAGAACTCAACGAGAAGCGTATCAAGCAAGGAACCCTCACCGGTGACCTGCCGAACGTGAAGGAAGAGAAAATCGGCATTGTGCTTAAAAACATCCTGAAAAACCCTGGCTCATTCGAGGACCTGGTCGTGCAGGAAGGTGACATAATCCGCATTCCGAAGCGTCTGGAAACCGTTCAGGTGACTGGCTCGGTGCTTTACCCTACCACGGTGAAATATGGCAAGGGTATGAACTTCTCGGATTACATTTCACAATCGGGAGGTTTCACGGTGCAGTCACTCAGAAAGAGCTCTTACATCAAATATCCAAACGGTAATATCGATCGTACTAGAAGGTACCTTTTCTTTAACGTGTATCCGAAAGTACAACCAGGATCGGAGATCTTTGTTCCGACAAGAACCGCTCCCGCACTTAGCACGCAGCAAACTATTTCAACGGCTACAACATTGTTGAGCTCAATCATGGGACTAATTGTAACAGTACTGGCATTCCGTTCACTTAACTAACTATGGCGACAACACACCAAATCCCGGAAGACGAGCTATCTCCAAAGGAAGTCGTCGAAAAAGTAATAGTAGTTAAAGATGCATTGATCCGTAACTGGAAATGGCTGCTGCTCCTGCCTTTGGTGGGCTTCGGTATCGGCTATGCCATGGATACTTACCAGAACAAGCCTCCTACCTACGAGGCCACGGTGGTATTTAACCTCGGTGCGGCAGGTGCAAGCTCAGGCTTCGGCGACGTAGCCGGCCTGCTGGGTATCGGCTCGCAACCGGACGCGAATATCTTTACCGGAGAGAACTTCTTCTATTTCATCAAGTCCCGCCCGGTATTGGAGCGAAACCTGTTGAAAGAGATCGAAATCAACGGGAAAAAGCAACTTCTTGCAAACTTTTACATCGATTCGAGCGGTATCAAAACCTCCGATTGGGCGGATTATCCCGACTTGCAGAAGTTCCATTTCACGACCAGTGACGTCAAGAAAATGGACCTCAATGCCCGGATGAACCTCAACGCAATCGTGAAACGTACCGCTGAGGCAACCGAGATTGCGTCCCTCGACCGCAAGTCATCGTTTACGCAGATCACTACCAAGATGGAGAACGAGCACCTCGCGGGTTTGTGGGTAACCACCCTGCTGGAAACGGTAGAAGAAATGTATACCGAAAACCAGACGCAAAAAACACGCAAGACGCTCCGTCTGCTTCAAAGCCGTGCCGACTCGCTGGCGGCGGTATTGGGCATCGCAGAACATAAACTGGCGAAACAGCTCGATTACAGTGCACAGATTATGATGCCGGAAGCCAAAGTGTCGGCGACCAGCATGGAAAGAAAATCATCCTTCCTGCAACAGTTATATTACGAGGCAATGGCCAACGCCGAAAAAATGCGCGTTTCCCTCGTGAAGGAAGCCCCGCTTTTCACAGAAATCGAAGGTATCAAAGTGCCTCTGGACGTGAAATATGAAGATAAGCGTAATGCCAAAATCGGGGCATTGGCAGGTCTGATGATCGCACTGATATTCGTTTATTTCAAAACAGTGTTTTCCTCCCCTACCACCACCATTACCGAGCGTAAGGAAGCAGTAACGGCGTAATCATGGCAACTCAACACTCTATTACAATCAAGGCCGGCGGGTCTGAAAAAGATTATTGGAAAGACCTCTGGCTGAATAAACAACTGCTCTGGATCCTTTCCAAAAGAGATCTTTCCGTTCGGTACAAACAGACACTCCTGGGCGTAGCGTGGAGCGTATTGCGCCCGCTCATGACGATGACCGTCATGGTGTTTGTTTACAGTTATGTCGCTAAACTGAAAGCAGACCCCGGCATTCCATACCCGTTGATGGTGCTCGGAGGACTTACAATCTGGACATTCTTTGCCAACACTTTTACCCAGATCAGCAACAGTATCCTGATCAACCACAATCTCGTTTCGAAGGTATATTTCCCGCGTTTGCTCATGCCGCTGAGCTCCGTTGCCGTTGGTTTTGTGGATTTCCTGATCACTTTCGGCATTTATCTGGTGGTTACGGTCATCTTTCAAACGCCCATCAGCTGGCAGGTCGTTTTTCTTCCCTGCTTCATTTTGCTTACATTTATTACATCAATGGGC
The DNA here is from genome assembly GCF_900109045.1 of Dyadobacter sp. SG02. Classification (GTDB taxonomy): domain Bacteria; phylum Bacteroidota; class Bacteroidia; order Cytophagales; family Spirosomataceae; genus Dyadobacter. Next base: position 607,343 of record NZ_FNYL01000003.1, on the reverse strand, counting down.
TTCGGTCTGTTTTTTGCTGTGCTGAATGTACGCTTCCGGGACATTGGGCAGTTGATTCCCTTTATGGTTCAGGTGGGCATGTATGTATGCCCTGTGGCTTATCCCAGCAGCCTTGTAAAAGGTACCTGGTATGAGAAATACTATAATCTGAACCCGCTGGTAGGGATTATCGACGGTTTTCGCTGGTGCCTCCTGGGAAGCAAATCCTATTTCAACCCGCAGAGTTTGTATTCAACGGTTATTACATCATCGATCATTTTGGTTATTTCGCTGATCTATTTCCGCAAAAAAGAGAATACTTTCGTTGACCATATCTGAAATAACTACTCTTGGGCATGTCTGTAATTGTAGCTGAAAACATCAGCAAAAAATATATCATCGACCATCAGCGTAAAAACGGGTCTTCCGGATTGCGTGACATTGTTACCGACACGGTTGACAAGCTGTTCCGCAAGCAGGAAAAGAACGGTTTCGCCGAGAAAGAGGAGTTCTGGGCGTTGCAGGATGTGAATTTTAGTATTGATAAAGGGGATCGCATTGGTATCGTAGGCCACAATGGTGCAGGCAAATCAACATTGCTGAAAATCATGAGCCGCATTACCGAACCTACCACCGGCCAGATCAAGATCGACGGCCGCATTGCCAGCTTGCTGGAAGTAGGAACGGGCTTTCACCCGGAACTGACCGGACGCGAGAATATTTTCCTTAACGGGGCCATTCTCGGGATGTCAAAGGGTGAGATCCGCGAATCATTTGATGCAATCGTCGACTTTGCGGGAGTAGAAAAATTTCTGGATACACCTGTAAAAAGATATTCGTCCGGGATGTACGTCCGCCTTGGTTTCGCGATCGCGGCGCACCTTAACCCGGAAATCCTGATCGTGGACGAAGTACTTGCCGTGGGTGATACCGAGTTTCAGAAAAAATGTCTCGGTAAAATGCGGGATGTTTCGGAAAGTGGCCGCACGCTGCTTTTCGTAAGCCACAACCTTACCGCCATTCAGGCACTTTGCAACAAGTCGTTTTATTTTGAGAAAGGCCGCTTGATAGACCAGGGCGACACAACGCACATTGTTACTAATTACCTCAGCAAGGTTTCGCAAAAATCGCTGGAAAAGCACTGGGATAATATTGAATCGGCTCCCGGAAATGACCAGGTGCGCGTAAAGAGCTTCAAACTTTTCCCGGAATACCAGGACGACCTCAACCATATCGACGTCCGCACGCCGATCAACTTCCAGTTCGAGTTCTGGAACCTGGTGGAAGGTGCTTCCCTGAACCTGAGCATGCACTTGTACACGTTTACGGGCGAATGTATTTTCAATGTAGGCACACCGGCTGAAAACTTCGGAAAAGGCCTGGTAAGGGGTACATGCGAGATTCCCGGCAACTTCCTGAACGACGGTTCGTACGTGGTTTCGATGATGATCGTGAAAGATACGAGCACCGTACTTTACAACATGGAAGAAGCCCTTGTTTTTGATATTGAGGATTACCGTGAAAATGTGACCTGGTATGGCAAATGGCCCGGATATATTCGCCCTCAACTCAATTTTTCCATTCGCCAATCTGAACACGTAGTGAATGATTAACGTCACTAAAACCTTTCTACCTGACCAGGAAGAATATCTGCAATATGTCCGTGGAATCTGGGAACGTGGTTATCTTACCAACAACGGCCCGCTTCTGCAACAGCTCGAAGGACAACTTAAAGAATACCTGAATGTCGATCACCTTTACTTTTGCGGTAATGGAACGATCGTTCTGCAAATAGCGATCAAGGCGCTGGAACTGAAAGGCGAAATCATCACGACGCCGTTCTCTTACGTGGCCACCTCCAATGCGATCCTGTGGGAAAACTGCACGCCGGTTTTCGTAGACATCGATCGCGCGACATTCAATATCAATCCGGAATTGATCGAAGCGGCTATCACGCCTGCGACATCGGCGATCCTCGCGACGCACGTGTACGGTAACCCCTGCGATATCGAAGCGATCGAGACCATTGCACAAAAACATAACCTGAAAGTTATTTACGACGCCGCACATGCATTTGGCGTTACTTATAAAGGAAAATCATTGCTTTCGTACGGCGACCTGAGCACTTGCAGCTTCCATGCCACGAAAGTTTTCCATACCGTCGAAGGAGGCGCATTGATCTCCAACCACCCCGAACTCGACCGCAAACTGCATTTGTTGCGGGCATTCGGACACCAGGGCGACGAGCATTATGAATTCGCCGGGATTAACGGAAAGAACTCGGAATTTCATGCGGCTATGGGTTTGGTGAACCTCCCGCAGGTACCCGCGATCATCCAGGCGCGCAAGGAAGTTTTTGCTGCTTACGACAGCCTGCTCAACTGGGACATTTTATTTAAACCCACACTGAGCACCGACATTGAATATAACTATGCTTATTACCCTGTGGTGTTTCCATCGGAAGCGATCATGTTCAAGGTAATGGAAGCATTGAAAGTGGAAGAAATCATTCCCAGGAGATATTTTTACCCGTCGCTTAACACGCTTTCCTTCATGCCGAGGCAAATTGCCTGCCCTGTTTCTGAGGATATCGCGGCAAGAGTGTTAAGTTTGCCATTATATGTAGGGCTTCCTTTCGAAGATATTGAAAGAATTTCCCGCATTATCAACGGTCATCTATCACCATAATCGCATGGTCATTTTTTATTGGCTAAGTTTTTTCCTGTTTTTATACGGTATCAGCTTTGTTGCAAAAAAGATTGCTCAACCCTCGCTTACAGAGCTGATTATCACCTTCTTCATTCTTTTCGTCGGTAGTATTATCCCTACCGGCTTTATTTTGTCGGCGCTGGACCTCACGGCGAACGTTTTCGCGTGGATTGGCGGCACTTTCATCATTCTTGCATTACAGTACCTGCTCTGGACGCGGCTGGTACCGCAGCAAGCGCATTACACCATTCGCGGACTGATCGCCAACCGGATGGGCACTTTCCGGCTTTGGACGAGGGAGTTATCGGTATATCTGAAAGTAATCTTCGGGGCACTGTTCCTTACATTTGCGATCATCGGAATAACCAACCTGATACTCGTGCTGTTCACCGCTCCTAATGAATGGGACAGCATGACCGGGCACCTCAACCGTGCGATACGCTATATTCAGCGTGGTACGATGGAGCATTTCGGCGGTGCCAACTGGAATATGGATACCTATCCAAAGAGCCTCACGACGATCCATATTTATTCGTACCTGATCAGCGGGGACATTGAGAATGCATTTAAACTCATTCACCAGCTGGCATACTACGTGACTGTGGCCTCGGTATTTGGTATTGCCCAGAGAATCGGCAGGAACCTGTCGGCCAGCTTTTTCTGCGCATTGGCGTACAGCCTGTTCCTCGACTTCCTCATGCAGGCCGTCACCACGGAAACCGACATTGTACTGACGGCCTATCTGAGCTGTCTGCTGTATTTTCTGTTCGCTTATTTCACCAGCCGCGACAACCGCTACCTCTACCTCGCAGGAATCACGTTCGCGATTGTTACCGGGCATAAGGCGACGTTCGCATTGCTAATGCCATCGGTGTTCGTGATCATGATCTACACCGTTTTCCTGGCTCCGGATTTTAAAGTGTTTTTTGAAAGAACTTTAAGGCTCGGTCTCGCGATCGCATTCTTCGCATTGATTTACACCATTCCAACGGGCTATATCCGCAATATCCAGGTTTTCGGGCACCCGATCGGTCCTCCTACGGCACGGTACCACCAGTCGTACGAGCGTGCGGGCGGCGCGGCGAACCTGTTCGAGCAAGGCAGCCGGAATGTGATCCGTTATACCTACGATTTCTGCAACCTCGACGGCATCCGCAATGCGCAATGGGGTTATGACCTGAATACCGCCATTAGAAAACCATTGGTAGTATTGGAAGATAAACTACGGATGCGCCTCGATGAGGAGACCGATTTTACCATCGTCCCATTCTCCTTTCAGCGCGGATTTTACTATTACAATGCGAACCCGTACTGGGGTGTGTTCGGATTTGCTTTGATCCTGCCGCTGATGTTCCTGGTGCTGATTCGCGTTTTCAGATCGCGCGTCCACTTTTTCCTGGTGATCGCATTCTGCCTGAACCTCGCCACCATCTCCTATTCCGCGGCTTATGACCCGTTTAAAGGCCGGTACTTTATGGAAGCGGGGCTTTTCGGTGTGCTTTTCCTGCTGCTGCTTTTTTCCCATCACCGGTTGTCGATCATCAAGCCACGCAGGAATGTCTGGAAAGGCTACATTATGGTAGTTGTCGGCCTCGCCTGCATTTCGGGGATAATGGCCGTTTACCTGAACATCCGCTGTCTCCCGCTCGCGTCTTTTGGAATGGAGTCGGCGTTGACGATGGACCGTATTCCTTACCAGACTTTCGCAAGACCCGATATTACAAAAGCCTATGTTCGTTTCGACTCCATCGTTCCCGAGAACGCTACCGTGGCGCTCGCAACCGTGAACAGCGATTTCGAATATCCACTTTACGGAAAAGACCTGACACGGAGACTGATTTCCATTAATCCGTTCGAAGAAGGCCTGCGCCCGATCCCGAAAGATGCGGATTACCTTTTCTATGCCCGCAAAGTGATCAACGACACGAGCAAGATCCGCGCGTTACCGACCGACATCCGGCTCGGTTCCGACACGACTTTATACCGCCGCATGTTCCTGAGCGAGCGGGGCGAAGATTATTATCTGCGAAAACTCAAATAGCCCAAGCCATGACTATTGCTATCATGCAGCCGTATATTTTTCCATATATCGGCTATTTCCAGCTGATCAATGCCGTGGACAAGTTCATTATCTACGACGATGTGAACTTTATCAACAAGGGCTGGATCAACCGGAACAACCTTTTGGTAGGCGGAAAGGCACATATGTTTACCATTCCGTTGAAAGACGCCAGCCAGAACAAACTCATCTTCGAAGTGGAACTTGCCAGGCACGAGCAGTGGCAGAAAAAGTTATTGAAAACCATTCAGCAATCATATCAGAAAGCTCCCGGTTATCAAAAGGTTTTTGAACTGATAGAAGAAATCGTAAATTTAGAAGTTGAATCAATTAACGACTTATGTATATACGCATTGAAAAAAACTTGTGCGTACATGGGCATAGGCACGGAGATTGTTCCCTCTTCAACGATATATAATAATAAAGACCTGAAAGGACAGGACCGGATTCTGGATATCTGTAAACAGGAACAGGCAAGCCACTACATCAATCCGATTGGCGGAGTGGAATTGTACGATAAAGGGAAATTTGAAAACGAGGGAATCAGACTGGACTTCATAAAAAGTATATCCAGCCCGTACCCCCAATTTAAAAATGCTTTCGTACCTTGGTTGTCTGTTATAGACATTCTGATGTTTAACGGTCTCGACGATATCAGGAAACAATTAGAGGCATACGAACTGATTTAGTAATGGCGAAAGTTATCGTTTTTGGAGTACTCGACACAGCAGAATTAGCGCACTATTATTTAACCCATGACTCTGATCATGAGGTTATTGCATTCACCGTCAATCGCCAATACATCGAACACGACAATTTTCACGGCTTGCCCGTGGTGGCATTCGAGGACGTGGAAACGCTTTTCCCGCCTTCGGATTACAAGTTCTTTGCGCCTATGACCGGCCGCAATATGAACCGGAACCGCGAGGCGATTTACAACCACGCCAAAGCGAAAGGCTACCAGTTTATTTCCTATATCAGTTCCCGTGCGACGCTCTTCGGTAACGAGATCGGAGATAACTGCTTTATTCTGGAAGACAATACAATCCAGCCCTTCACGACCATCGGAAACAACGTGGTACTGTGGAGCGGCAACCATATCGGCCACCATGGCCAGATCAAAGACCACGTTTTCTTTACTTCGCATGTGGTGCTTTCGGGGCATTGTGTGGTAGAATCGTACTCTTTCTTTGGCGTGAACAGCACCATCCGCGACTACACGACCATTGCGCAGGGCACACTCGTGGGAATGGCAACGGCCATCATGAAGGAAACCGAGGAATGGGGTGTCTATATTGGAAACCCTGCGAAAAAAGTACCCGGAAAGATGAGCTACGAAGCTTATTAAGTGAATCCGGTGACGAAAGTTTGAGCTAGTTAATATCGGTAATGGAGCAGAAGAAAATACTTTTTGTAAGTCACGATGCGAACAGGGCAGGCAGCCAGCTGCTGCTCCTTCAGTTGTTGCGGCTATTGAAAGAACGGGGCGTTCCGATGCACCTGCTGCTCTGTAACGGAGGCGATCTGGAAGCGGAATTCGAGGAGGTAGTGAGCATTACGCGTCTTTATCAAACCAAAAAAATCACCACTCCCCCATTTACCGGCAAACTGCTCCGCAAAACCAATCTGCTCAAATTTTACGAAGAACACTCGCTGCATAAAGGCAACGAAAGGGTGCTGGCAGAGCTGGAACAGCAGAATATCGGTCTCATTTTCATCAATTCCATTGCCAACGCCGAAGTTTACTACGATTTCCTGAAGTCCTTTCACGATTTGCCCCTTGTACTTTTTGTACATGAGCTGGCCATGTCTGTCAAGATTTATACACAGGAACAACAACTTTCTTTCCTGCTGAAAAAAACGGATCACCTGATCGCCGTTTCGAATGCCGTAGCCGATCATTATATCCGTAAATACGATTTCCCGGCTGCGCACGTCAGCACATTTACGCTCATCGACCACGAGCATATCGACCAGCGCCTGGCCGGGGTTCAGCACGATATTCTGGAAAAAACCTATAAAATCCCCGACGACGCCATTGTGATCGGTGGCTGCGGCAATGCCGAATGGCGTAAAGGTAACGATATTTTCAACTGGATTGCCAGCAGGGTTATCCGCAAAACGCAGCCGCTGCCCGTCTACTTCGTGTGGGTAGGCGCAGGCCCGCAGCACGAGATTTACGAGCTGATCGAAAACGACATCCGGCTCATGGGCCTATGCGACAAGATCATCCTCATTCCGCCGACCCCGCGCGCGCTGGATTACATTAATCGGTTCGATGTGTTGCTACTGAGCTCCCGCGAGGACCCTTATCCGTTGGTGGTGATGGAAGCCGCATTGCAGGAAATTCCCGTGGTATGTTTCGAAGGTGCGGGCGGTGCGCCGGAACTCATCGAGGGTGATGCCGGGTTTGTAGTACCGTACATGGATATTTCGGCGGCTTCGGATGCGATCATTCAGCTGATCCTCGATCCGTCGCTACGGAATACGCTGGGCCAGAATGCACGTAAAAAAGTATTGGAAAGGCATAACACAGACAAAAGCGTAGCGAGCGTCGAAGCCATTATTCAGAAGTATTTACCTTTGCAGGTTTCGGAACAGCACAATCAATGACTATTGCCTTTACCATTTGCTCCATCAATTACCTCGCGCAAGCCCGGACATTAGGAGACTCGCTCAAAGCGACCAACCCGGATGTCCGGTTTTTCATTGGATTGGTGGACAAGCTCCAGGGGGTTGCATTTGAAGATTCGTATGCGCCCACGTACCCGATGATTGAGATCGACAAGATCGAAATCCGCGATTTTCAGGAAATGTGCGCGCGCTATAATATCACCGAGCTGAATACCGCGGTGAAACCATTCTATTTCACCTATTTTTTCAAACATTATCCCGAGGCGGACAATGTCATCTATTTCGACCCGGATATCATCGTTTTTCAGCCGTTAACAGAACTGAAAAACGCATTGGCAAAGCACAATGCCGTGCTTACGCCGCATATCAACACGCCGATCAACGACCAGCTGACGCCCAACGAACTGCACCATCTCAATACCGGCGTCTACAACCTCGGCTTTGTGGCATTCAGCCGTTCGGAAGAGAACTACCGGTTTATCGAATGGTGGGAAGAAAAATTGCGGTACGAATGTCTGATCGACCTCTGTAACGGGCTTTTTGTAGATCAGAACTGGATGAATTTCCTCCCGGTTTTTGTACCGGATACATACATCGAAAGAAGTCCGGGCTACAATGCGGCCTACTGGAATTTACACGAGCGTACATTTTCGCAACGCGACGGCCATTGGTATGTGAATGAAGAGAAACCATTGATATTCTTCCATTACAGCGGCTACGACCCTGCGAAACCTGATATTCTGTCGAAATACCAGGACCGTTTCGAACTGAATGCACGTCCTGACCTGACGGCGCTTTTTGCATTATACAAAAACAGCCTCATTGGCAACGGGAATGCTTATTACCGCAAATACCCCTGCGCATACATCAAGCCCGCACCCGTGCGCCGCTATCTGCGCGTGAGGAAATTCCTGAAAATGCCCGTCAACTATCTGATCGGCAAGCTGCAAACGATCTGATGAAAGAGCTGGTTACCGTAATTGTTCCTATTCTCGAACCTCAGATCAATCCAACGGAGGAAAAGCTGCTGCATCACGCGCTGCAAATCCTTTCGGATTACCAGTTCATTTTTGTCGCGGGAGAAGGCGCCGATCTTTCGGTAGTGCGCGAACATGCGGAAAATATCGATGTCGTGCATTTTCCAAAACGCTATTTCGAATCGCGACAACATTTCGGGCAGCTTTTACTGATGGCCGATTTTTACGAGCATTTCAACTGGTGCGACTTTTTACTGATCCACGAACTGAACAGCTGGGTAGTGAAAGACGAGCTGCACTACTGGTGTAAACAAGGCTATGACTACATCAAAGCCGGGCCTGTATTAGCCGATCCGGATAAAACACCGGGCATTCTGAAACGTATCACAGGGCTTTCGGAGGAGGAAAAACGAGTATACGGGGCGGGTTATGCCGATAACGGGCTTTACCTTTGCCGCATCGAGCGGATGACGGCCACTTTGAAAGGCAAGAAAAGTGTCGCCCATCAATACCGCCATAATGCCGACATTCCCAACGCCGACTCTGTGTTCTGGCACCTCGAAGCGAACAGGTTTTTGTCGCATTTGAGAAAACCCACCGACATTGTACGCAGCCATTTTGCGCAATTTGGTGTTCAATACGACAATGCAGCAACATCACCTTTTGCATTAACGGGCATTTCACGGGATAATATCCACGAAATACCCTACTTTAAAAACTTGCCTGAAACGGAATAATCGTTCATGAATATAATATACACAGTTTGTAATCGAACCAACCTGGCGCATGCACTGGCTCTGGCCGATTCTGTGTTACAACACCAGCCCGAGGACGTTTTTTACATCGGACTGGCTGACACCCTCAGCATTGACAAGCTCCCGGCGCACGTAAAACTGTTTCCGGTTTCGGAGCTGGCTATTCCCGATTTCGGCAGAATGTCCGCGGAATATTACGATTTCGAGCTATTGCATGCGGTCCGCCCGTGGTTTGGACTAGGTTTGTTGAAAAAACACCCTGAATGCCGCCAGCTAAGCTTTTTAAGCCCTACGGTAATACTTAAAAAGTCTTTCGATAGTTTGTTGAATACAGATTCGGAATTCTATTTAACACCGAATATTTCAACTCCATTAAAAAAATCGCCGATCCTGGACGATAAGCGCATTCTGAATGCAGGCATGTACCATTCGGGAAGCTGGACTTTGCGGCCTTCTGATAAAACCATTGCCGCGCTGGAATGGTGGGCGCACCGTACCATCGACCGCGCCCGTTTCGACCTTTGCAATGGTATGAACACCGACCAGCTCTGGCTGAATTATATGCCGATCTGGATTCCTGCAACAACTACATTACACAATTCCGGCTGGCATTATGGTTTGAATGCGGTTTTGAATAAAAACCTCGTTCTAAATGGTAACGACTATGAAGCGGACGGCCAGCCGCTGATCTCGCTCGAATTCGCCGGGCTTGGGCATTTCGACCCGATCTGGTCGGATCATGCGGCGTTAGTGACCGAAAACAAGGCTTTCCAGGAATTATTTATGCAATACCAGCGCATTGTGATCAGAAAGAAACAAGAACTGGAAATCAGCGGTGAACCGGCTTTCGGAAAGTATGCCAATATCCTTCCCAACCGGTTGATGCGAAAAGGCATTGCAGCCAAATTAAAAGAGTTGAACAATTACATCGATCAGTTTTAATCAGCGAAACAGGATTCCATGCATTTTTTAGAACAAACCACACAGGACCTGCGAAACTTCCTATCGGCATTAAAACCGGCCTCAGCAACCGGCAATGCGCCACGGTACCCCAAACTGACGGTCATCACACCTTCTTACAACCAGGCTGCATTCCTCGAAAGAACGATCCTGAGCGTGCTCAACCAGGGCTACCCGAACCTCGAATACATCATCGTCGACGGAGGCTCGAATGACGGCAGCGTGGAAGTCATCAAAAAATATGAACAATACCTTTCCTGGTGGGTTTCCGAAAAGGACCGCGGACAGGTACATGCCATTAACAAGGCCCTGGAACGGGCTACCGGCGAATATATCAGCTTCCAAAATTCGGACGATGTGTATTTCCCCGGCACTTTCACACGTTTTGGAGAAGCAGCTTTGAAATATCCGGTCGATATCCTGTATGGCGACCTGTACATGATCACCACCGACGACGAAGTGACCGAAATACTCAAAACGACTTCCTACGACTTCGATAGCCAGATACTGGAAGGGATGCAGATCCATAACCAGTCGCTGTTTTTCAAGCGTTCGCTGGTGGAGAAATACGGCATGTTCGACGAATCGTTCCGTTTTGCATTCGATTACGACTTCATTACAAGGTATACGTCGCATCCATCGACGACGACCAAAAAAATCGACGGCCTCGGGGGTGCATTGCGCGTACACGCGGAGGCGAAGTCGTCGACCATCGCCACGACGATCGGTCGGGAGGAACACGCGAGGGTGCAAAAATTGTACATTTCAACGAACACCGGACTCAACAAAATGAAGTATCTTTGGTGCCGCGTCCGTAAAATCGCCTATTTCATTCTGCGATTCGATATTCAGTACATCAGATTCCGGCTTTCCAGATGAATTGGAGCTTATTTAATATAGCCAATAATTTTAACTATCTCCGGTATTCGATGGGCATCGCGATGATGTTCAACGGGTTTCCGCTGATATTTTTTATTCGCGACACCCTCGGTATCGGACCGGCGAGCAGTGTTTTTACCGCTATTTTCTTCTCGCTGGCACTGTTACTCATGGTTCCGGAGACACTTTTCAAGCGACTTTACAAGCCGAATGTCATCCTGATCAACCTGGCCCTGGGCTTTTTGCTGCTCACGCTCTGGTACTTCATGTTTATGAACCATCAGGGCAAATCCATTGCCGACATCGGTAACTTCGTATTCACATTCGGGTTTCTGGCATTGCTCATGCACGTGCCCAACGACGTGAAAGACACGCTGATACAGGTACTTTTCCTATTTTCATTTTTTACCAACATTACCCTCGTCTACGGCCTCCTCACCGACCCGAACTGGACGCCCGGGATGCGGGCAGCCGTAAGTTTCGCCAACGAGGGTGCCCAACCGGGTGGTAACCCGCACATTACAGCCCGCAACGGGGTCATTACCGTCATTTCTGCGATGGTTTTGCTGGGTAGCACCAGGCACCTGCTCACCAGGCTCTTCCTGTTCTTCTCGATTTTGTTTGGACTGGGCGTGGTGGTATTGTCATTGGCAAAATCCAGCTATTTGGGTCTTGGGATTGCATTCGGGGCTTACTTCCTCTTTCATTTCAAATTTTCGAACATTACTTCGGCCATCGGCAGCGCGTTCAAGTTTAAAAATATGGTGTTTCTCATATTGATATTATTGGGAATCAACTATTTCCTCTCGCGCTATGGTGACGTTTTGAATATACTTTTGGGGTATTGGGATGTGTTCCAGGACCGGATCCTGAACGTAATCTTTACATCCACGGGGGTGAGGCTTTCCGAAGAGGCTGATATCGACTATTCTGCCATGGGGCGCGTGAGTGGTTTTGGAGAATTTATGGAAACACTATTCTCGTGGGATATCTTCCTGGGCAGGGGATATAAGAATGATTATCTCGACGTCCCGATCCTCGAATCGTGGGTGAATCACGGGATATTCGGCTTTATTTTCTTTACGAGCTTTTGCTTCTTCCTGTTCCTGTACGTGATACGCGAGGTGCGCCGCCACACCAATCCGCTGACGACATTCCTGGCCTATTTCTTCCTGTCGATGATGGTATTGCTCTTCACCGGCGGGCGTCCGTACGATATCGCATTCTGGTTCCCGTTTGCCGTCATGATCCGCTTCCTCGGTATCAAATACCTGGATACAATCCCGAGAATGAGAAAGGTATCCAGGCCCGAAGCACAACCAGTTAGCCCCGTAACCACCTGATATACTCCCCCGAGCCGCGGAACCGTCCCGAATGGTTTCCAGCATTTCGCGCATGAAGAACAGAGTTGAACAACTGGATGGGTTAAGGGGCATATTCGCTGTCCTGGTCATTGCCCACCACCACAATGCATTCAAGGAATCGATTCTTTACAACAACTTTTTCGTCATCAACGCGAGCCTGTTTGTCGATTTCTTCTTCGTGCTCAGTGGTTTCGTCATTGCACTTAACTATGTCGACCGCATTCACAGCACCAGCGATTTCCTGACTTTCCTCAAAAAGCGTTTTATCAGGTTGTACCCGCTCCTGTTTTACACGGAAGTCGTTTTTGTGGCAGCCAACCTGCTCGGTGAGCACAGCGCGTTGAAGAATGTCGCAGGAATGGGTCTGAGTTATTACTTTTACACATCCCTGGACGCCCTTACATTTATGGGTTCCAGCACGATATTGGGCGGTTGGATCAGCAATAATTATCCCTCGTGGTCAATTTCTGCTGAAATGATTTCCTACGTCGTATTCGGGCTGGTCGTATTGACACTGCCGCGGTTCAAATATGCCGCATTTGCGGTTATCGGCCTCCTATCCGCCATTTTCATCTGTTCAAGGGGCGAATATCTGCTGGCATACGATTACGGTTACGTGCGCGGATTGCTCTGTTTCGCGCTGGGCATATTCACGCAAAGGCTGTTAAGGCAAAAAACATTTCAGCTTTCTGCATTCGAAATTCCATTCCTGCTTTTTCTGGTCGCCGCGATGTATTTCGTGCACCATTGGGAGCTCAATCTCTGGAAGCTCGTATTCCCATTCATTTTCTCGGTCGGGATCGTCATTTTCGCCAGCTCTGCGGGTGTTGTTACGCAAATGCTCAACAGCAAACCCTTTCAGTATCTGGGCAAAATCTCCTATTCTATTTACCTGAACCACGCGATCGTGCTGATATTTGTCAACATCGTATTATTCAGGTTCTTAAAATCCCCGGAAAATGAAGCGATGTTCGCCATTTCCCTGCTTAGTTCGATCGCGCTGACGATCCTTTACTCGCATTTCACCTATGAATTTGTGGAAAAACGCGTGGGTAAGTTTCTGAGAGACAATTGGGACTAATGGCATGATCTTTACCCCGGTTTTTCTGCCGGCACGGATTAAACCTTTCGAGGCCGGGATGGGTTATCAATACAGACAAAACATTGTAGTCATGGCAACATTCTCAGAATTGATCAACAGCGATAAACCGGTTTTGGTGGACTTCTCGGCCGAATGGTGCGGCCCGTGTAAAATGATGAAACCGATCCTTGAAAAAGTAAAGGCCGATCTGGGCGATTCAGCGACGATCATCAAAGTCGATGTGGATAAAAACCAGTCGGCAGCACAGGCATACCGCATTCAGGGTGTTCCTACATTGATCGTTTTCAAAAACGGTAAGCCGCTCTGGCGCCAGTCGGGTGTAGTGCAGGCCGACCAGCTCAAATCCGTTATCAAGCAATACATTTAATATCCTTCGTGGTTCAATGCGCAGTACCAGCAGTTTCGACACTATTGAAAACAAAGATTTTAACATTGAGCCACTGCTGGAAAGTAGCTACGAGCAGGTCCGGTTTGTGCAATGCAACATTCCGGACCTGACCGGTATCGACTTCATCGACTGCGTATTCGAGGAATGCAACCTGAGCAATGCATCGGTCAAGAATTGTAAAATTTCCGATATCGAATTTGTCAATTGCAAACTCACGGGCGTCAATTTTTCGGAGAGCAAAGACTTCGCTTTCGCGGCAGTTTTCGAGAACTGCATTCTCGATTACGCCATTTTCGAACGGAAGAAGCTGAATAAAACCGTTTTCAACAGCTGCAAAATTCACAACGCCGATTTCACCCAAACCGACCTTTCCAAATGCAAAGTGCATAACTGCGATTTTTGGGATGCGGTTTTCGATGGTACCAACCTCGCCGGGGTCGATTTTTCGACCAGCAAAAACTTCACGATCGATCCCACGGCCAACAATGTTCGCAAAGCGAAATTCCTCTCGTCGGACCTGGCCGGGCTGTTGACCAAATTTGACATAATTATCAAATAGTGCTTTGAAGCGCTCTGCGTTTTTTGTTTCTTGGGCGCTTCTAAACCAAGCCTTTGATTATGTCCACCCAGTTCTTCGCAGAGAAAGTTTTTACAGGAAAGGAAGTCCTATTTAACCAGATTATCGTCACCGAAAACGGCCGCATTCGCAGCGTCGAGAGCGGTACACCCAAAACCGGCATGCCGCAGGTAACCAACCTCGCGCCGGGGCTATTCGACAGCCACATTAACGGCGGCGAGCAGTTCTATTTCACCGAGCGCGCCGACGAGGAAACGATCGACGACATCTACCAGGCGAGCGTCCGCACCGGTACCGCTTACGTGCTCCCTACCCTCATTACGTCCCCGCACGACAACATTTTGAAAGGCATCGAAGCCACCCGCAGCTACATGGCCAAAAACCCGGATTCGGGCGTGCTGGGCATGCACCTGGAAGGCCCGTTCCTCAACCCGATTAAACGCGGCGCGCATTTAACGGCATTCGTGCGCAAACCGACCAATGCGGAACTTGAAGAAATCATTCAATACGGCCAAGACGTGATCCGCCTGATCACGATCGCCCCGGAAATGTTCACCGAAGATCAGCTTCAAATGCTGCTCGAATCGGGCATTACCGTATCGGCAGGACACTCCAATGCCACCTACGCCGAGGCGATGACGGCGTTCGACCAGGGTATTCAACTGGTAACGCATTTGTACAACGCCATGTCGGCCTTCGGCCATCGCGCGCCCGGGCTCGTAGGCGCGACTTTCGAAACCGAATCGGTTTACGCACCCATTATTATCGATGGTACCCATTGCGATTTTGGTGCGGCGAGCGTGGCTTACAAAATCAAGCGCGACAAGCTGTTCCTGATTTCCGATGCATTGTTTTTAGGTCAGAAGGTTACCCAGTTCAAATGGGGAGAATTTGATGCTTATTTGAAGGACGGGAAATATATCAACTCGGATGGTAACCTCGCGGGCGCCACTATTTCGCTCGGCGACGCGGTACGAAATGCAGTGGAGATCATTGGAATACCCGTTCAGGAAGCGGTTGAAATGGCGACCATTCGTCCGGCTACGGCGTTAGGAATCCAGGACAAGATCGGCAGCATTGCGCCAGGTTACCCGGCCGTTTTCACGACATTCGACGACAACCTCGAAACCTTCGAAGTGCTGCGTTACTAAGCATTACAACACCAGCATACCACCATTTTTCAGCTCCTGCCACGTGCGGGAGCTGAGAAATGTTTCAAAAGGGCCTAACCCAGCCGTTTCGAAGTCATTTTTGAACTGCTCGAATGCGTAAGGCTCCGGGTTAGCGATCAGCAGCGCGGGCAGTATTCCGGTAAGCCACTCGCCTACTTCTACCTCCGCTTCCACAGCCCATTCTTTCTTTTTGTTATAAAAAACGAGTTCGGCTATTTCAACAACCTTCTTGCCTCGCTTCTCTTCAAAAACCGCCATTTCGGGCAAGCTACCCGTCCAGACGATCACTGCATTGGGTCTGGCCGCAAGTTCGGCCGGCTCATGAATGCTTTTTTCCAGGTAATTCGGTGGAATGGCAGTCGGCGGCGTTCTGAAATCAAACCATTCGGACAATGGAAAATCGAGGCAAACGCCGTGCATATAATTGAAAAGCGACTTGCGCAAACCCTCTGCAAACCGGTCGTGATCGGCACCCGATGGGTCGTCGTGTTCCAGGTCATTATTCGCAAACTTGCCGGTATCCGGTCCTAATCGCATTACATCGAACTCCTCCGGATGCAAACCGACCGGGCTATGCGCCGTCATCGCAAACCGGTGCCAGAAACCCGACTGCACAATGCCCAACTGGAACATTTGCCGAACCATTTCCAGGGAATCTATTGTCTCTTGCGCTGTTTGCGTTGGAAACCCGTACATCAGATACGCGTGTACCATAATGCCTGCCTGTGTGAACGCATCCGCGACGCGTGCTACCTGTGCGACGGTTACGCCCTTTTTCATACGATCGAGCAAGCGGTCGGATGCCACTTCGAGCCCGCCGGAAATGGCAATGCAGCCCGAGGCTTTCAGTAACAGGCAAAGGTCATGGGTGAAGTTCTTCTCAAAACGGATATTCGTCCACCAAACCACTGTAAGCTTCCGGCGGATAATTTCCAGCGCCAGATCACGCAGCAATGCAGGCGGCGCGGCCTCGTCTACAAAATGGAAGCCGTTCTGCTGGGTTTGCGCTATAATTTCTTCAATGCGATCACAGAGCAGCGAAGCCGTCATCGGCTCATAGCGACGGATATAATCCAGTGAAATATCACAAAACGAGCATTTGCCCCAGTAGCAGCCGTGTGCGAGCGTGAGTTTGTTCCAGCGGCCGTCGCTCCAAAGGCGGTGCATCGGGTTCACGATCTCGATCACCGAAAGGTAATCGTGCAACGGAAGGTCGCTGTAATCCGGCGTGCCTGTTTCGCGTTGCGGCACATCCTTTTCCTTCGCGCCATTGTGGTACACCACTTTGCCATCGACTCGCGAAAACACCCGTTTCAGACTAGTCAGGTCGCGCGCTCCATCCAGATGCTCCAAAAGCGATTGCAGCGGCGCCTCACCGTCGTCGAGGCACACAAAATCAATATAATTAAAAACCCGCGGCTCTTCCAGCGAACGCAGTTCGGTATTGGCAAAGCCGCCGCCCATCACGATTTTGATATGCGGATAATGCGCTTTCAGGTACTGCCCGCATTTGAAACCACCGTACAAATTACCGGGAAATGGCACCGAAATACACACAATATCTGGTTGGAACAGCTTCACCTTCCGTTCCAAAACATCCTTCAAAGTCTGCGAAAGCAAAGTATCCGGCGTTTCCAGCGCGGCTTCCATTTCATCAAAACTCGTCGCCGAACGCCCCAGGCGCTCCGCATACCGACTGAAACCGAAATGCGGGTCCACGGCCTCCTGGATCAGGTCGCCGAGGTCTTCGAGATATAATGTTGCCAAATGCCGGGCCTTATCGTGGATACCCATCGTCCCGAATGCCCAGTCGAGGTCTTCGAGTTGCTGGAAACGGCTGGCTTCCGGCAGATAGGTGCGGTCACAAATGCTATGGGCTAGTGTAGGATTGCTGTTTTTCAGAAAACGGATCACCGGATCGATCGTCGAAATGTACTCGTCCCGGAGCGCGTAAATGCGGAAACTATTGTCCGTCAGCTCAATATCAGACGCTTCCAGCGTAGCAAACAGCTTTTTCAGCCCTTTGGAAGAAAACAATTCGAGGATCACATCGATACCCAGGTCTGCCTGATACGACTCCCGTCCCAGGGTATTCAAAAACCCTTTGAGGTAAGCGGTCGCGGGATAAGGCGTATTGAGTTGGGTAAATGGCGGGGTAACCAGGAGTGTCTTCTTTTTCACGGATGCACGTTTTCTACGGTGCAAAGGTAGGGGTTTTGGATTTGAAAGAATACTGGTAACTTGGTTGGTTGCCTTACACACGCCACGTCGCCCATGAACATTGTATCGGATACTTTACTGGAAAACTACCGGAACCAGCTTGGGCTCGATCCCGATGCGGCACTACAAAAACTCCGTGAATCGTTCGTAAGAGCGGATTCTTTCAACTTTTACACCTCTGTGGCCGTAATTACTTCCTCGAAAATCGAAGGCGAACCGATGGAAGTCGATAGTTATATCAAACACAAAATCCAGCAGATAGAATACCTTCCCGAGCTCACACAGAAGCCCAACGATCTTTTCCGCGCGTACATTTATGCGAAGGAAAACCGGCTCACGGAAGATCATTTTTTACATGCACACCGCCTGCTTACCGAACACCTTTTACCTGGGCACTGGCGGGGTGTTTACAGGCGGAATCCGATGGTCGTCATGGAGCATAAAACAGGTCGCATCCAGTTCGAGGCGGCACCCGCGCATTTACTGGAAACAGAAATGGGCAGACTTTGGGAGGATATTACAGAGTTGTTGCATCGCGACTTGTCATTTGAAGAAATCTTCTATTACGCGTCGTTTATTCATTTGGTTTTCGTTTGCATTCATCCCTTCAACGACGGCAACGGCCGGGCAGCACGACTGCTTGAAAAGTGGTTTCTTTCTGACAAGCTTGGGCATGTTGCCTGGTACATTCAATCGGAGCAGTATTATTATCAGCACGTTGAGGCATACTATCAAAATTTGAACAGGCTGGGGATGTTTTATGAACAGCTGGATTATTTGAGGGCAGAATCGTTTCTGAAGATGTTACCGGAGGCGTTGGCTCATTGAGAAGTGTCGTTGGGGTACTTTGTGTAGGTGGGACAGTCCCCCTTGTTTAAGTTCGATGCAATTTCAAAACAATGAACCTTCTTACAAACTTTATGCCCCCTCGTTACTATTTCGACACGTCGGTATTTGGCGGCGTTTTTGATACCGAATTTAAAATTGAAAGTTTACGAATTTTTGAGTTGGTTAAATCCGGCGCGATACGCTGTATTGTTTCAAATATCACAGAAGGAGAATTGGCCGACGCTCCCGAAAGAGTAAGGCATTTTTTCGAAAAAATTGACAACCGCAACATCGAACGGGTTCTCCTAACCCAAGAATCCGCTGATCTGGCTGAAATTTACCTAAATGAAAATGTAGTGGGCCCAACTAGTCGCGATGACTGTTTGCACATCGCCATAGCCACAATCGTTAAAGCAGATGTCCTGGTGAGCTGGAACTTCAAACACATCGTTAATGAGCACAGGATCAAAGGATATAATTACATAAATTTACGTTTAGGATATGATGAGTTAGAGATTGTCTCACCCAAAACAGCCTTACAATTATGAAAACGAAAGAAAAGGAGTTTGACGCAATCAAAATGACACGCGACATCAAAGAAAAAATATCACGTGAAATTGAAGGAATGACGTTCGAGCAGCTTCAAGCTTACTTTGCAAAAAAAAGAGCGAAGCTGTATTCAGGCCACTAACCCCCTTAATGCGGCTCCGGATCTTCCAGATACTCATGAAAATCAACCTGCCGCATACGCTTACCTCTGCCGGGGTCCTTATACTTTGAAAACGCCCAGAGCACATACGAGGTAATATCCTGATAAAAATCCGAACGGATCGGGAACAGGCCGTCGCCGTTGCGCAATGCGTTGGTGAAGAGGACGACGGTAATGTCTTCCGGGCAATGCATCCAAACGCTACGGAAACCCTTCGGATTCGGAATTCCGAGGCCCGAATACCACCAGCCGTCGTGGTAGCTGAATTTTCCCTCAGGCATCACGGCGCTGTAACTGCCCAGGCCGTTATTCACAATTTCATCACGCATGCCCTGCGTGAGAACTGCATTGTTTTCGGGCGAGAAAAGTGCCGCATAAAGCTTTACGCCCTGGTTGGCGGTGAGGTAAATGCCGTAGCCGCCGGTGGTCGAACTGAAATCGCCCGGATCAAAACCATACTCTTCGGAATAGGGATAATCATAGCCGAAAGTAGGCTCAGGGAAGCCGTTGGAAAAAAGCGCTTCGGCAGTTACACCCGCCTTTTCGAAAATGCTCTTCTGCACATATTCTTCATATCCCCTGAATGCAAACAATGCATCATTTTCATCGTTACCGCTAAATTTCAACCCATTGATAGCTGGTATCAGCACCCTGAAAAGCCCGAAATTGGCATTCTGGTAACAGCTCGATCCATGATTTTCTTTTCGGATACCATTTTCTACCAGCAGTTTCAAACCATACCATACATTCTCGGTGAATGCCCCGTTCCGGCAATTTTCGCTCATGCCTGTGATCCCGCTCGTATGCGTGAGTAAATCCTTGAATGTTATGAGGTCGATATTGGGGCCTTTTACCCAGGTTTTGGGCAGATAATCGATGATCTTGTCGGTGGTTTTGATGCCCTTTTCGTTGGCCAGTCTAAGGAAAGCGGCCGACGTAATAGTCTTGGTCATGCTCGCAATCTGCATTTTGGTGTCGGGCGTCACTGGCTTGTCCTCCCGTATCTCCACCTTTCTGGCGTGAAAACCACCGGCCCCGGTGCCTATTAACTGATCTTTTTTATAAACCGCGAAGCTGTAACCGAAGCCCTTCCCTTTCAGCGAATCGTCGAGGATTTCAACAAACTTCTTCGCGGGCTCTTCTTCGGTTACCGGGCCCGGATCTTTATCTTTTTTACAGGCTAAAACAGTCGCTAAGAGCAGACAGAAGCTAAAAATCGGTGACAGATAGGGTTTCATGGCCAGTAATATTATCAAAATGTAAAATGAAGATCGCAACTAGCCCGATTGTTCTCCAAACGGGTAATATTGTGACCAAAATCGCCACAAGTCAATATGCAAACTTTTAGTCATTTATATTCCAAAATCCTCTTTGCGGGAATTCTACTAACCGCCGGAGCCGTGCCTGGTCTCGCACAGCAGAATAAAACTTATCCGCCGTCACAGTTTCCGGATCGCATCATATTGGGTTACAAAGGTAACCCTGCCATTTCCCAGGCTGTCAACTGGCGCACCGACTCGACGGTAACGACGGCCATTGCCGCCATTCACGAAGCCGACCCATCGCCCGATTTCCCGTCGAAGGCCCGCACCGTGCAGGCCGCTACACAAAAAGTGGTGATCGACGGCAAAACGATACATTACCACGAAGCCAACTTCGGCGACCTGAAACCGTCCACGCAATACGCATACCGCGTCGGCGACGGGAAGGCGTGGAGTGAGTGGTTCCATTTCAAAACAGCCTCTGATAAGCCGGAGCCGGTTTCGTTCCTCTATTTCGGGGATGCTCAAAACGACATCCGTTCGCTATGGTCGCGGGCGGTGCGGGGCGCATTCGCCAACATGCCCAAGGCCAATCTGATGATCCACGCAGGCGATTTGATCAACAACTCCAATGTCGATTACCAATGGGGCGAATGGTTCGAAGCGGGTGGCTGGGTCAATGGTATGGTGCCCAACCTGCCGACGCCGGGTAACCACGAGTATTTCCGCGACGAAAAAAAGAACCTCTTCGTTTCAAAACACTGGAAACCACAGTTTGCATTACCTGAAAACGGTCCGGAAGGCCTTTCCGAAACCGCATATTACATTGATTACCAGGGCATACGATTCATCTCGCTCGATTCGCAGGCTGCGATCCTTGATTCGACGACTATGAACAAGCAAGCAGCATGGTTTGAACAGGTTACTACCAACAACCCAAACCGCTGGACGATCGTCGTTCATCACCACCCTATCTATTCCACCAAAAACGGTCGGGATAACGATGATTGGCGGGCCAAAATGGAGCCGCTGTACAAGAAGCACAAGGTCGATATTGTGCTGCAAGGCCACGACCACACTTATGGGCGCGGATTGAATATCCCTGTCGGCCAAAGCCGCAAAAAGCCCAACGGCCCGATTTACGTGGTATCCGTGAGTGGTCCGAAAATGTACGACATCGGCTTGCAAAACTGGATGGACCGCGCCGCTTCGAATACGCAGTTGTACCAGGCCATTACGGTCGACCAGAATAAACTTTCATTCAAAGCATTTACCGTAAACGGCGATTTGTACGACGCATTTGATTTGAATAAGGATAAGGCGGGCGTCAATACACTGGTAGAACTTTCGAATACATTAAAAATGAAAGAACGGCTCGATTTGCCTGCGGGCTATTTAAAATCGTTTAAGGAAGAAGAGCTCAAAGAATATAACCAGCGTTATCAGGAGTATAAAAAACGCAAAGGCATCAAGTAGATCAATCAGATACAGAAAGGGCCGGCACTCCATACGAATGCCAGCCTTTTTACATTTATTTCAATTCAACCGCATACAATGCATTGCGACCGGTAATGAAAAGCGTATCGCCGGACACCGTAATGGTCGAGGGCCTTTCCGGTGTTTCGACCATGCGTATCTCCTTGCCCGAAGCATCGAATACATAAACCTGGCCGTCGGTAATGTAAACATTACCCTCGCTATCCACCGCGGAGCTGAACTCCCCTTTTTCAGTAAACAATTGCGGTTCCGATAAATGGCCTTGCGGCCCTACATTGAACCTCACAGTTCTTTTTAAATACTCATCGGCACCGTAAAGCACCTTACCAGGATAGCCTTCCACCAATGCATTCGAACGCGCGAGATCGTAAACCACAGGAACGATCGTCACGCCATCAGGCGCTAGCCAGCATTCTTTGAATTGATTGGTACTCACTTTCAAAAAATCGCCCGAATCGCGGCGGCGGTTGGATGGGTTGAGCGTTTTAACAATGCCTGTAACCTTTTCCAAAGGTACTTTTTGAAGCAAATGCATGGTTTCTTCCGACTGATCGGGATTCATGGCATATACCAATGTACCGAAACCGCTGTTCCCCCATCCGCTGAACGAGGTCCCCGCGGCATCCGGCGGGTTCGGGAACGTCTCTGCTTTGCCGTTGATCAGGTAGCCCGGTTTGGGAGCATATTTGAAAACTACCAACAAATTATCCTTCGTATCGACGCCCAACGAAAGCGGCTCCCAAGGGAAATCCGCCACGAGGCTTAATGCATTCGTCGATGCCGACCATTTGTAAATCCGTCGCGCACGCGATTCACTGAAATACACATTGCCCTTGCTATCGTGGCAAATGCCGTCCGCAAACTCAAAACCTTTGGCCAGTTGCACAGCTTTTCCAACCTGCAAATCAATCGCGCGCGACTTTGGGTTATCGATCACCAGCCGGTTGAACTCCCACGGGCGCACTTCGATGCCTGAATTCACGTCATACAACGGCACCGTCGAGGGGTATTTCGTCTGGCTATAATTATGCACATTCAGGAATTCCAGCTTCCGGTTGTTCCACGATCGGACCGAATGCGGGTAAGGCGTGCTGACGCGGATCACCCGGAACATGTACAGGTTTGCAAAAACCATATTGTCGCAAGATTCGATTTCCAACGGCTGGCAACCCGAGCTTTCCTTACTCTCCTCTTCCAGCTGCAATGCATACACCTTCCAATTTGAGACATTTTTAAACCGCACCTCATTCCGCACATGGTGCTCCACCGACATCGCATACACGCGCCCGGGCGTGGATGTGTTCGACACGTACGCGCCCGCGGATGCGAAGGTATTCGCAGTCCAGATGTTTTTAAATGTGCCACCGCCGTTATTGGTTATCCAAAGGCTCCAATACTGGGTATCCCAATGCTGCTCATTGCCCACATGCGAGGCGTTGTTCAAAGCCTCCTGCCCGGGACGTTTCCGGGTGATGTTACCATGGCCGCCCAGGAACTTCACGTCATTCACATACGAATCCGCCCCTGCCATCCATTTCAAACCCACCGCCCGCGTATTGCTCGCCGCGGTTGAAATACCGATGCCTGAAAGAATATTCTTCCCGCCCTGCGGCGATTCTACCATCGGCTTCGGCGGCCCGAAACTGCCGAAGGCTTCCGTATTATCCTGCAAAATAAACTGCGTAGAAACCGGGTTAAGGCCGATCAGCACCGTTTTTTCTTTCAGTTTCAGGGTTTCCGTAATGCGGTACCAGCCTTGCGGAACGTAGATCGCCTCATGCTGGTCGATAGCTGCCTGAATGGCTTTGGTATCGTCCGTAATGCCATCCCCCTTCGCTCCCAGCGCTTTGAGATTTGCCCAGGTAGTGATGTCCGGGAATGCCGGAATGTCTTTCGCAACCGGCGCGGGTTCAGCTTTGAGTGTTTCAATGTCCTGAACGGTTGTATGTACCGGTTTTGCATCGATAGCCTCCATTTGCAAACCGTGGTTCAGGCTTTTTATCCGATACAAGTCGCCCTGCTCCGTAATTTGCTTTCCGCTCATGCGGAAATTAGCCAGTATGGGCACCTTTTTGCAGGTAATGTTCCGTAAACTGATCTGGGTATACGCATTGCTTTCATTGCTGATCACCAATGCTGGGCCGCTCACGTTTTCAAATCGGCTATCTTCCATGAACAGCTTTTCATAGAAATTGGGATTGATTTCCAGCACCGTCGGCACATTCTTAACGGTCATTCGCACAATGGTCAGTCCCGATTCCTGCGAGCGGATCGCCGCTTTCCGCTGTCCTTCGAACCAGGTGTCCACCATCATAAACTGCCAACCCGGCGATGGTTTGAAGGTATAAATACCATAATCACCGCCGAAAAAGCGTACGTCCTCCATTTCATTCCCCACATCGAACATCCCCGCCTTGCCTGTACCTGCGTGAATATCCACGTGCGAAATAAAGCTATGCTGTGCGAAATGCGTCCGTAATGCCACCGCCGAAGGGTTACCAGCACCTATTCGCAAGTCTACGTTGGACATGGCGCTGTAAAACGTACTCGCGCCCGCGTCCGGGATGGGCTGGCCGTCTTTCGGAATAGATGATGTGAACCAGAACATGTATTTCGCATTGCCCTTATCCTGGGGGTATTCCTCCTGAAAGCCCGGGGCATTGTCGGCCAGTACGATCAGCGGTCGCTTTTTGCCATAGCCGATCACACGGACGGCCGTCGGAATGTAGATCGTTTTGCTGATCTTGTAAGTCCCGTCGGGAATAAACACGACCCCGAAATTGAAACTGGTCTTCACCTCATTGATCGCCCGTTGTAATTCGTCGGAGACGTCGGTTTTGCCGTCGTTGGTGATTTTAAAGTTTTCAGGCGTAAAGTAAATGGCGTCCTCGTCGTTCAGCCGCGTTTGGTAAAACGAACTGCTTTCGGGGACAACGCTAACCTTCGGCTTTTTCTTTTGCGCAAAGGCGATGTGCTGCACCGAAACGATCAGTGCAAGCATTAAAATTCTATGTAGCATATCCGGTTATTTTTTCGCAGCCCAGAGAATGGCGTTTTTGAAAATCGTTTTATATACAGCGCTTTCGAACAGCACCGGCGAATGGCCCATAAAAATGTAGACATTCTTCGCCTTCTTTTTGGGATTCGACCAAACGACCGGGTGATCGCCCATTTTGACCTTCGAATCTGGCTGGTAGGTCGATTCGTCGACGCTCGCGATCACGTCCACATTCGGCCGCGGACTTTTGTCGTAGATATACCATTCCTCTTTTTGCACGGGAAACGATGCCGGTACACCTTTCATAATCGGGTGCTTGCTATTTTCCACTTTCACAGTTGCGGCTGCAAAATCGGCGATGTAGTTTTTATAGCGGATACCGCCCATAAAATCCTGAAACCACGGCCAGATTTTATAGCCGTCAAATTCCCCGAGCAATGTGGCATGGTGAAAACCGATCCAGCCGCCCTTACCCTCATCGATGTATTTCTCAAATGCCGCTGCCGCTTCCGGTTTCCACGCGTAAGGCACATAATCGAGCTGGATAATGAGCTGATATTTAGACAAAAAGGCCTCATTAACGGGGTCTGTTTTATCAATGTAATCAATACTAAACTGCTCTTTGGCAGCCAGCGAATCCAGCCACGGGCGCGCGGCTTTGGAGTAAGCGATGTGGTGGCCACCGGGTTCGGCCATGGCGAGAACGTGAAACCTGGGCTTTACCTGCGCCCAGGCGACCGTCGTGCCCGCAGCGAGCCACAGCACGACACAACAAACCGGAATTTTCCGGAATACATTTTTCATTGGATTTAGGATTAAGGGATTTAGGATTTAAAGGAATTTAGTGGTTCGCCGGATTTATTATTTTAACAGCTAGTCCCCGAACTACTGGTAAAGTAATGCTGCTGTGGTTCTTTGCATTATGGTAAATGGTAATGTTCGATTTCTGGAAATCAGTCTCACTCGCTTCGAAAATGTTGATGAATTTCTGCGGATTACGATCTACCAGCGGAAACCAGCTGCTTTGGATCTGCACCATCACGCGGTGTCCCTTTTTAAAAGTGTGTGCTACCTCGTTCAGTTTTACCGTCACTTTCTCGATTTTGTCCTTTACAAATGGTTCGGGCTTTGAAAAGCTGTTTCTAAACTTGCCGCGCAGCACTTCCGCACGTACCATTTGCTGGTAACCACTCATGTCAACCGGTTTCTCACCATCCTTCGCCGCTCGTACAGTCGATCCGGCCGGCCAAACGTCTATTACTTTCACGATGAAATCGGCGTCCGAGCCTGTCATGGAAACCATCAGATTGGCTGCTATTTCGCCGGTCAATGTCAGATCTTCCGTCAGTGAATCCGTTTGAAAACTCAGAACATCCGGCCGTTTGGACGCAAAACGCTGGTCTTCGGCCATGTACTCATTATTGCGGTGACCGCTTGTAACGCTTGTGTAGGGCACCGGATTCGCCGGATCGCTTTCATAGCTGGTCGAGCCTGCATCGGATGTGAGTCGTGCAACGGCCATTTTTCCATTTGGCCCAAAATAATACGTTTCTGGCTGGCTATTTGCCGGTGGCCACGTGTCGTAATGCTTCCATTGATTGGTACCTGTTTCAAAAACAGTCACTTCCGACTGCTCAAACGTGCCCTTTCCTTTCAGATAAAAATTAAAAAACTTTGTTTCGATCTCTTCCTGATAGTATTTGTTCACATCCTCGCCAAACTGATATTGCGCAAAACCTTTCCACGCAGGTGCCGCCCAACCGCCGTGCGTCCACGGCCCCATGACCAGCCGATTGTTGTTACCCGGACTCTGTTTTTCAATCGCCGCGTAAGTTTTCAATGCACCATACAAATCCTCCGCATCGAACCAGCCTCCTACCACCAGCACGGCGGGTTTAATGTTTTTCAAATGGTTTTTGATATTCCGCGACTGCCAGAACTCGTCGTACACGGGGTGCGCGGTAGTCTGCCGCCAAATGCAGTTCGGCTCAGCAAAGTAAGGTGCCGCATTACTCTTTTTCAATGGGCCGAAATCGAGGAAATACTTGTAAGCATCTTTGTATTCTGCATTAAAATGGCTTTGGTAATTGATACCGTCTTTGCTTTTCGGACCATCGAAACCGCTGTAAAAACCGAAGTTATCCATTAAAAAGAATGCCCCGTTGTGGTAGCAATCGTCGCCGATAAACTCGTCGGACATCGGCGCTTGCGGTGAAACGGCAGCCATGGCGGGGTGCGCGTTCGGTAGCCCGGCAGACGAATAGTAACCCGGAAACGAAATGCCCCATTGCCCTACCTTGCCATTGTTTTTGGTGTTTTTCAAAAGCCATTCAACCGTATCATAAGTGTCGCTCGACTCGTCCACATCCTTATTGCTCTTTTTGTTCGCGATCGCCGGCGTCATTTCGCGGAAATTGCCTTCGCTTTTGTAGCGTCCGCGGGCGTCCTGGTACACAAAAATGTACTTCTCGCGCATCAGGAGCGCATTAGGCCCGAGGTTGCGGCGGTAGTTGTTCTCGCCATATGGCCGCACGGAATACGGCGTGCGCTGCATGATAATCGGGTAAGCCTGCGAATCGTCTTTGGGGGTATAAATGGCGGTGAAGAGTTTCACACCGTCCCGCATGGTAATGTATTGCTCTGTTTTGGTGTAGTTGGCTTTGACCCAGCTCGTGTCGGGCGCTGTATTCTGGGCGACGGCCGCCCATGATAAAAGGCATAGCAAATAGAGCAATACATTTCTCTTCATGACTCTTTGGTTTTGTTTGTATTAGTAAATTCAAAAATACGTAAGAAACCGTACATTCGTCCAGTTTAAACTTTCACACCTCCTCCACATGCTATGCGTAAACGGATCATTAAATTTTCCTTCATGATATTCTTCATTTTTCTGGCATTGATCGCCATTGCCACGTATGCTTTCATGCAGCAGCCGTTGTTCGGAAGACACCCCTCGGGCGCACGGCTCGAAAGAATCCAAAAGTCACCGCATTACCGCGACGGGAAATTTCAGAACGAAAGCTTCACCCCCGACCTCGCCGAAGGCAACAGTTATTTTAAGGTGTTCACGAAGTTTTTTTTCGGTAAGAGCAAATACAATATTCCCGGTGCATTGATCCCTTCGCAAAAGACAGACCTGCTGCATTTGAAACCGGAAGAAAATGTGCTGGTATGGTTTGGTCACTCGTCGTATTTCATGCAGATCGACGGCAAAACGATCCTCGTCGACCCGGTTTTCAGCGGCAGCGCGTCGCCCATCAAATTCACCACGCCGAGTTTCAAAGGCAGTGATGTGTACGATGTCGAAGACCTCCCCGCTATCGATTACCTCTTCCTTTCCCACGACCATTGGGATCACCTCGATTATGAGACCATTTTGAAACTGAAACCCAAAGTCGGCAAGGTCATAACCGGCCTCGGAACCGGCGAGCACTTTGAATATTGGGGCTATGACGCGGCCAATATCATCGAAAAAGACTGGAACGAAAGCGCCGACCTCGGTGATGGCTTCAAAGTGAATGTAACGCCCGGAAGGCATTTCTCCGGCCGCGATTTCAGCCGCAACCGTGCATTATGGGTGTCATTCGTGCTGCAAACCCCGACCTTGAAAATCTTCATCGGCGGCGATTCGGGTTATGATAACCATTTCAAAAGGATCGGCGCCCAATTCGGCCCGTTCGACCTCGCATTACTCGAATGCGGCCAGTACAACGAAGCCTGGAAATACATCCACATGATGCCCGAAGAAACCGTAACGGCGGCCCGTGAACTCGGCGCCAAAAAGCTGATGCCCGTCCACTGGGCCAAATTCGCCCTTTCCATCCACGACTGGAACGAACCCATCCTCCGCGCGATCGCCGAAGCGCAAAAGCAAGGCATGCCCCTAGTAACCCCGCTCATCGGCCAGAAAGTGGAATTAAAAGGAAATCAGGTATTTACGCAATGGTGGAAGGAGGCGCGGTTGCAGCCGGAGGGGTGATATCCTATAAATTTGACAAAAGGTAACAAATTTGTTACCTTTATTATCCACACACTAAATTGCTGACTTATGACTTCAAAAGAAGTTTTAAAGCTGTTAAGGCAGGATGGCTGGTGTGAAAAGGCACAGAAAGGCAGTCATTTACAGCTAATCCATGATTTAAAGAAAGGAAAGGTCACTATTCCAATGCATAACGGCGATTTAAGTCTGGCTACATTGAATAGTATTTTAAAACAGGCTGGGTTAAAAGATTGAGAAAGCTATGAATACCAAAACAACGGAAAATAAGGTGATCAAGTTGATTGTGGAAACCGGTGAATCATCACTTTGGGGGCGCGTCCATTATGAAGACAACCTGATAATAGATGAGGCAAGCTCAATTGAAGAATTACAGTCCAAAATGAGAACACTTCTTCTTGACTTTCATGATTTAGATCCCAAATCATATGATTTCCGGATTGAATATGATCTCACAGTGTTTTTTGAAAGGTTCAATTTCCTTAAAATCACGAAGGTAGCCGAGCTTTCTGAAATCAACGGCAGCCTGCTCCGGCAATATGCGACCGGAAAAAAACATCCGTCAGCAAAGCAAGCAGCCAAGATTGAAAGTGTGATTAAAGAATTAGCAAATTAGCTGGCTGAGGTACATATTTACGCACATTAGAATTGTCTCATTCAAAGAATTAATTCTTAACACACTACGAAAATGACACAGGAACTGGTTGATAAGGTGCGGGCTTACGTGGCCGAGCGCAGGAGCCAGATTGACGAATCGGAAGATTCCCGGCAAGCTTCAATTGATCATTTGAAGGAAATAGGCTATTTCGATGAGAGTGGAAAAGTAACTGAAAGATATCGAGGTGGTATTCCCAATCATCATCAACCGGTCAAGCATACTGCGTGATCTTAATTTTTCATAACACACTGCTAAATGACTCAGGAACTGGTTAATAAAGTACGGGCTTATGTAGCCGAGCGCAGAAGAGAACTCGAAACATCGGCAAATGCCGAAGAACTGGCCAGAAAGCGGCTACAAGAATTAGGCTATTTAGACGAAAACGGAGAGATAGCGGAACAGTATTGGCAAGGAATCCCCGAAGGCAGGAAGCCGGTAAATTGCCGATAAATACATTTACGCCGAAAGCAGCCCAGTTTCCCCGTCATTCACAACAAAATACTTGATTTCGTGGCGATTAACTTTATTTTCCGCTTCCCACAAGTCATAATTCCGCTGTAAGTTCAGCCAAAGGTCTGCACTGGTATTGAATGCTTCGGACAGCTTCACGGCCATTTCTGCATCAATGGCCGACTTTTGATTCAATAGCGACGAAAGCGTTTCATCGCTTACTCCAAGGCCGGAAGCTATTTCTGCAACAGGATAGTCTTTCCCGGTTTCTTCACGCAGCCCTTCAATCATTCCCGTTAATATCGCGCCCGGATGACTCGGGCGCATTCCGTTTTCCTTCATAAAATTACAATTATTCAAGCCAAGACAACCTCCCTTAACTTGTCTCCTAGCTCATGAATCGCCATTTCCAATCGCTTGGCTTGTTGTGGTGAAGGGTATTTCGTTCCGGCTACATAATGCCTTACCAACGAAGGGTTAATCCCCGCACGACGGGCGATGCCTACGACTTTCACGTCATCGAAAACTTCGAAAAACGCGCTCAGATCATAGACGTGATCGAATTGAACATCCGAAGATTTTACCGATTTCCATTCATTGTAAGCGCTGCCTTCATTTTCGACATAGTCGTCAAGTAATGCACGTAAATTTTGCTCGATTTCTTCGATCGTCGCTCCCGATGTCACGGGCAAGTAATCCGGCACATTCTCTATGCGTCCCCAAAGCTCGCCCTCGCTTTTCTCGATAATTATGGTCAGTTTCATCACGATGCTATTTAAGACCGGCTTCCTTTAAAATTCTATTGAGTGTCCCTGGCGGAATATCCTTACTTCCGTGGTACGCAACCGGAACCGCCTGTGGCATCTCCGGATGTTTGAAAATACGATGACTACCTCGGCATCTCACTTCTCGCCAGCCGTTGCGTTCAAGCAATCTGATCAACTCCTTTGCATTCATCTTGATATAGTGTGGTGTGGAAAAAATAAAGGTCGCAAAAATGCGACCTTTATACAAGTGTTAAATACATTTTATTTCTTCCCCAACTCCCGCTCCAATTCCGCTATCCGCTCGTCCTGGTTCTGCAAAGCCTTCCGCTGTAAATCAATGTATTCGTCTTTACTTACGGTGATGAGTTCAGCATTATTGATAAATTCCGGGTCATTGCCGCCGCGTCCAAGCAGCAGCCAGTATGGATTCACATCGAATAGGCCCACAATTTCGCTAATCGCTTCTGCCGTCAAACTTGCCGAGCCCTTTTCAAACCTATTATAGGTGCTTTGAGCCACGCCAATTTTTTTAGCGAACTGACTTTCACTCAATTGCAAATGCTCACGAAGCTTACGAACTCTTTGATAGTCAAACATTAATTCAAAAACAGTAAAAAATTACCCATTTTGAATTGTATTTAAATCAAATTGAATTAAATTTGCTAAACACAATCTGTTAACCGCAAATTACACATTATGCACATCGAAACAAGTCCGGCGGATGGGCCTGTCCTGCCGATCAAGCAAAGGTTATTGATCCGCTTTGCAAAAGCGAAAACGGTCGTCGGTCCGAAATGGCGCGAAATGCTGGCGCAAAATGATGCTTTCTTCGACACGCGTACGGGTGAGGCGTATATGCGCTCGGTCGCGCAGGCATTCTCCGATCCGAAACGCGGGCATGTTGATCGCATTGAGCAGGTTACCCTGGCATTAGAGAGAATTGCCGGGATCAACGCTAATCCTATTTAGCAGCCCTATTTAAAATGCTGGCGCACTTTCCAACAAAAAACGGCCGGGTTTCGCAACCCGGCCGTTTCTGCATATTATTAAACTATTTTCTGATCAATCAGCCTTGATGAAGCGGAGCTTCGTCGCTTCGCCACCGTGGTTAATCTTCATAAAGTAATGCCCTCCACCCAGTTTCCTCACATTAATGCGGTGATTGTTCTGGCCTTCCGAAATGCGGATCGTAGACGCGCTCACCGGTTGGCCGGCAATGTTGTAGATCGTTACTTCCGAAGTTCCGGCAGTACGCGACGAGAACCGTACATTTACGAAGTCCTCAGCCGGGTTCGGTGCGATAACGGTGGCCGAAAGCAGCTCCGGTTTCACGGCAACGATCTTGCTTTTGGTGTAAGTACCGTCAATATCAATCTGCTTCAACTGATAGTAATTCGTGCCCAGCAACGGATTTTTGTCCAGGAAGGTGTATTTGCCGATACGCTGATCCGTAAGGGCTACTTTACCCAAAACTTCCTCATTCTGCATGCGGTCGTCGTAACGCAACACTTCGAATTCTTTTCCGTCTTTTTCCTCCACCACATTCCAGCTTAGCTCAACGCCGTTTTCAACGGTTTTTCCTTCAAAATTCGAGATGTAAATAGGTAGTGCAACGTTCACACCAAATGCAGATGCAACAGGGGTCGATTTACAGCTTCCTCCCTCAATTTCAAGAATATATGCACCGTTTGCCAAAGTATTATAGTTAATAACTGGCCTGTTGCTGGTCGGTGAAACGCGGTTTTGACGAATCACCACACCATCTTTTTTAACCCGCCAGTCGATAGCAAAAACATTCTCGCCGTCGAAAAGGAATTGAAGGCTCGTTTCATTCGCAGATATAATCGATTGCAGACTCGGCCCGCGCGTACAAGGCACTTCTGTCGCAGCCACAGTGAAATTTCTTGTCACCACGGACGGTGCTTTACAATCCTCCGCTTTCAGCTCGAAAGTATAGGTACCGTTTTGTAGGAAGTTGAATGACAAATTCGCCGAATTCGAAGTAAGCGTGCCTGTTTTTCCGCTTGCTACCGCATTGCTGCCACTCAGGATTCTCCATGAGAACACGTGCAGGTTGGTGCCTCCAAAATTAACCGTCGCGCTGGTCGGCGTGATGGAAGTTACGCTCGACACCGAAGGGCCGTTCTGGCAATCAGGAATGACTACCACAGGCTCGTTGATCGTAAATGCACGGCTGCTCACTCCCGAAGAACAATTGTTTCCTTCAATTTCCAGCGTGTAGTTACCCGGAGCCAGTAAAGAATAGGACAGGTTTGTCGAGGTAGCACCGCCGAAATCGTTCGTCGTGCCCGACCTTACTTCCGAACCATTGGATTTGATACGCCATTTGAGGCTCGTCACACCGGAACCGGTGAAGGAAACCGTCAGGGCAGTCTGGCTGATGTTGGTAACATTGCTAATAGCCGGACCTGATGCACAGGTGTTATCAGGCAGCGGTGTTGCCATTTTGGGAGCAGTAGGCCAGAAACAGCCATTTACCATGTCGGTGGTCAGTACGCCTCTCCATTGAGGATCGAGGTAGCTTCCGTCTTTACCCTGGATCGTCTCGTTGAGCAGGCCCATGTAATAGTTGTCCTCGCGACTATCGTTTTCTCCCTGCTTGATCATCACACGCAGAAGACCGTTCACATATTTGATAAACTGGTAGGTATTTCCGGTGCTTCCTACAAAAACACCCAGTCTGTTGCCATTTGGCATAGCTACGCCGTTACAGGTGATCTGGCCGCTTCCGTTCGTGCCCAGCAGGTTCACCGGCCCCGTGCTTGGGTCAACCGGGTTCACACAGCCATCGATGAGCGCATCGTTCGCACCGTTTATTGGGAAAGTACCTTCCTGAAGGTGATAAAGGATCCAGATGTTGTCGGGTACCCGGCCATTCCAGTTGAGATAAATCCTGTTGTCCGTGATACGGGTGTACACAGGCTGACCATCACCCGTGTGTCCCAAAAGTTCACCGTGTGTCCACGTCCGGCCGCCGCAGGAAACCCTGGTGGCCAAGGGAGCAGCCGTTTTGGCCGCAATGGTGAAGGATTCGTCCGCAGACTCTGCATAGGGATTCCTGATCTCGTAAGAGCCGTTCAGGTCGCTTGCAATACTGCTTTCCACATTCACACTGTCCACAGGCATTCCCATGCTTCCAGTGTCGTTGTTAGGAGCCGCTGCCACCGAGCTTATCACTCCTCCCGCAAAAACAAGTTTCAGTAAAAATTTCATAGAGCATAAAAAATAAGTGGGCGATATGAACAAGTAATCGGCTGCAATACAATTTGAAACCGGTTGTTTCGTTCGTTTCCAAATATACTACAAAGACCTAGAAAATATTTTATACTTGTAGAATAATATTGCTCACAAATTCTTTAAAATGCCTCACTAAAAAAGCAGAAAAACGACAAAACGGCGTCTGGGAAACTTCTAGCCACAATTTTTGTGACAAGTACCCCTAAAATTTAATGAGAAAAATAAATTTCCAGGAGCGCAAGATTTGCAAATGATTGATACTAAGAGAGAACTAGATCTAATGTTCATAGAACTAGTTTAAAAATTCGGACAGAAAAATTCTGGTATTGTAGGATGATTAGGCATGAAAAGCGGCCAGCTGGCTACTGTATTCGAGGTACCACCGGGCAAATTCCCTGATCCCGGCGCTCAATGCCACCTGCGGTTTGTAGTGGGTGATCTTTTCAAGGTTCTTGCGGCTTGCCCACGTCCTGGGAACGTCGCCCGCCTGCATAGGAAGGAAATGTTTAATGGCCCGCGCGCCCATACTCACTTCGAGCTCTTCGATGAACTTCATCAGATTGACGGGCGAACCGTTGCCGATGTTCAGCACCCGGTACTGCGGCTCTTGTTCGAAACCGGCCAGCATCGTCTGCGCTACGCCTTCCACAATGTCGCCAACGAACGTAAAATCCCGCTCCATATCGCCATTGTTGAAAACCTGGATAGGCTCACCTTCGTGAATCGCGCGGGCAAAGAGCATCGGGGCCATATCGGGACGCCCCCAGGGGCCGTAAACCGTGAAGAATCGCAGGCAGGTGATGGGTATATTATAAAGATGGCTGTAAGCGTGCGCCATCAGCTCGTTCCCTTTTTTCGTGGCCGCATAAAGGCTCATCGGCGAATCGGCCTTATCCTCTTCCAGGAAAGGGATTTTTGCATTGGCACCATACACCGACGACGACGATGCATGCACCAGATGCCTTGGCGGGAAATAGCGGCAGGCTTCGAGCACATAATGAAACCCGATGATATTCGATTGCACATACACATCCGGGTTCTCGATCGAATACCGTACGCCCGCTTGCGCAGCAAGATTGATCACATAGTCGAACCGCTCCGATTGGAACAGACTGAAAAGTTGCTGCTTGTCTTCCAGGTTCATCCGCACGAACCGGTAACGGCTACTGGCCGAGCTTTGCACGAGCTGGTACCATTTGATCAATTCCTTGCGGATACCCGCCTCCCGGAGCCGCGCATATTTGAGCTGGGGCGAATAATAGTCGTTGATATTGTCGAGGCCTACTACTTCAAAACCCTCTTGCAGCAGCTTCATCACGGTATGAAACCCGATAAACCCGCACTGCCGGTTACCAATACTTTCATAAAGAAAGATACCGATTGAGTGGATTTGAAGTAAATGCGGAGGGCAGATTTAACGAATTGTTTACATGCCGGCAGGGCACAAAAACAAAAAACCGCTCAGGTTATGAGCGGTTTTTGCAGTGATTGAAAGTGCTAACTTCGCACGGTTTTGTGACCCATAGGGGAATCGAACCCCTGTTTCAACCGTGAAAGGGTCGTGTCCTAACCGCTAGACGAATGGGCCGACTGGTCTCCTACTTCGTGCGTTTTTTCAACACTTTCTTTCACTTTTTCCGTTTGCGTTTCCGTAACGTGGTGCAAAGATGCAGGGTCAGATTTAAAAAAGCAACTCCTGACGGCAAATAAAAATCAATTAATTTTTAGTTAACTCATTTTCAACAACATTTAACACAAACTTTTTTTATCACTTCGCGCCGCATTGGTAATTCCGGTAACTTTTTAACTTTGGGTTTACCTACTTACGCCGTTTCGCTTCCAATGACCAGACTGACCCGCTTCGTTCTCCTTCTGCTCTCCATTCAACCCGTATTTGCACAAACTGCATTTGCACAAAATCAGACGCCCGATCAGTTCCTGGGCTTCCCGCTCGGTTCGAAATTCGCGTATCACCACCTGATCGTCGACTATTTCAAATTCACGCAGTCGCGGAATGCCGACCGGATGAAGCTTGTCCAATACGGTACTACAAACGAGGGGCGGCCGCTGATGCTTGCATTCGTGTCGTCGCCGGAAAACATCTCGAAGCTGGAAACGATCCGGACTAATCACCTGAAAAGTATCGGACTGCTGCCGGGAAAGGCGGATGCGAGCGTGCCGCCGATTGTGTGGCTGAGCTATAATGTGCACGGCAATGAGGCGGTGTCGGCCAATACGAGTATGAAAGTGCTTTATGAACTGCTCAACAAGGATAATGCGCTTACGCAGGATTTTCTCAAAAACATGGTGATCCTCGTCGACCCTTGCATTAATCCCGACGGTTATGAGCGCTACACGCAATGGTACAACCGTGTCCAGAACGCAACGCCCGATGTAACGCCGTTTGCACTCGAACACGACGAGCCTTGGCCCGGCGGGCGTTTCAACCATTATCTTTTCGACCTCAACCGCGACTGGGCATGGCAAACGCAAAAGGAGACGCAGGAGCGCGTGGCGCTGTATAACCAATGGATGCCCCATTTCCACGCCGATTTTCACGAAATGAGCCCAGCACGGAGCTATTACTTTCCTCCGGCTGCAAAGCCTTACAATAAGGACGTGACAGCCTGGCAAAGGCAGTTCAACGAGCTCGTCGGCGAGTATTGCCGCAAGTATTTTGATAAAAATAACTGGGCATACTTCACGCGGAACGATTACGACTTGTTTTATCCCAGTTACGGCGACACCTGGCCTACGGCTAACGGCGCCATCGGGGTCACGTACGAGCAAGGCGGGGGTGGGCGCGCAGGCCTTGCATTCGAGCGCGCGAACGAGCACGACACACTCACGCTCCATACACGCATAGCGCATCATTATGCCACAACCCTGGCGACTTTGGAAGCGGTATTGTCGCAAAAGGAAAAGATCGTTACGGAGTTTGTCAGGTTTCATCAGGATGCCGCCAATGCACCGACCGGGAATTTCAAAACCTATTTAGTCAAAGCGGGCGACGGCGAGAACATCCGGTCGTTCAGCCAGTGGCTCGACCGGCAGGGGTTCAGTTACGGAATTGCCGGAAAGTCATCATCAGCGAAGGGGACGGAGCTTACCACTTCGACGGAGCAGAGTGTCAAAATAAGCGATAATGACTTGCTCATCAGCGCCTATCAACCCAAATCCAATTTGTTACGCATTCTTTTTGACCCTATGCCGTCGCTGGAAGATTCGGTGACCTACGATGTTACCAGCTGGGGCCTGGCTTATATTTTTGGGTTGAAGGCTTATGGTTTGAAGGAAAAACTGACGCCTGTTACTACGCAAACTGCTACAATAGATAATGCTATTCCTGCTGCATTACCCTATGCATATCTTGCCAACTGGTCGGGTGCAGAAGATGTGGCATTTCTTGCTGAACTTTTGAAGAATGGGGTGCTGGTCAAAACTTCCAACACGCCGTTTGAAATGGACAAAAATTACCCGGCCGGAACGTTGATCATTACCCGGAAAGGCAACGAGCGCATTCCGTTCGATAAACTGGTTACATCACTTGCTAACAAGCATTTTGTAAGGCTAACGCCTGTTAAAACCGGCTTCGTAAGCTCCGGTCCCGATTTCGGGAATGATAATGTGGTCGCGCTCAAAGCGCCGAAAGTGGTTGCATTGGCCGGCGATGGCATTTCAGCTACCGCATTTGGCGCTGTATGGCATTACTTCGAACAGCAGATCAAATACCCGGTAACGGTTGTTAATGCGGCTAAACTGGCTACACTGCCTTGGAACGAGATCGACGTTTTGATCCTGCCCGACGGTCGTTATGGTGACATTATTCCGGATAAGCAGCTCGAAGTCATTCAAAGCTGGGTGAAAAACGGCGGCAAACTGATTGCCATGGAGCATGCGACCGACGCTTTGGTCAACAAAGTGGGGTTTGGTTTAACAAAAAAATTCTCTGAAAAAAGAAGGGACGACGATACATTCAAAAAGTACGGCGAACAACAACGCGAGGACGCCAGCGACTCCTCGCCCGGAAGCATGTTCCAGATCACGATGGACCGCACCCACCCACTCGCATTCGGGTGCGGCGACGCGTATTTTACCATTGTACGCGACGCCTACGAACGCGACTACCTCAAAGACGGCTGGAATGTGGGCTACCTGAAAGAAGACAACTACAAAGCTGGATTCGTAGGCACCAAAATGGCGGGCAGACTGAAAAACACGCTCATTATCGGCGCCCAGGAAATGGGCCGCGGACAGGTGATCTACCTCATGGACGACCCCGTATTCCGCGAAATGTTGGAAAAGGGAAAGCTGCTGTTTGGGAATGCGGTGTTTCGGTAATTTTGAATGAGTGAATGACTGAATGACTGAATGACTGAATGATTGAATGATTGAATGAGTGAATGAGTGAATTTTGATGGAGTCTTTAACCTGAGATCCAATAAACCACGACTTGCCTCATTAAATCACAAAAAAGTATTCGGTCACTCAGTCATTCAAAATTCATTCACTCATTCAATCATTCAATCATTCAAAATTAAAGAAAGTACCGCACCGCCAACTCATACCCCCTCAGCCCCAGCCCCGCGATTATCCCTTTGCAGCGCGACGTCAGGTAGCTATGGTGCCGGAACGGTTCGCGTGCGTGGATATTGGAAATATGGACTTCGACAGCCGGCGTCGTGACGGACGATAATGCATCCGCCAGGGCCACGGAGGTATGCGTATAACCGCCCGCATTGATCACGATCCCGTCGAATGAGAAGCCTACTTCATGGATTTTGTCGATCAACGCGCCTTCGTGGTTCGATTGGAAATAATGCAGCTCCACGTCGGGAAAAAGCCCTTTCAGCGTTTTGAAATAGTCCTCAAATGACTGGTTTCCGTACACACCGGGCTCTCTTTTGCCCAAAAGATTCAGGTTCGGGCCGTTCAGGATCAATATCTTTTTCATTTGCTTTGTAGCATTATTAAATTCTTCCTTCGCTATGTGGCAAAGCTACATCAAACATTTTAAAAATTACCTCCGTCTGGAACGCTCTCTGTCGGGCAATTCGGTGGAAGCCTATGTGCGGGATGTGGAAAAACTGGAAGAGTTTCTCGAACTGAGCAAAATCGATCTTGCGCCCGCACGCATACAGGAAGAACACCTTTCGGCATTCCTCAAATACATTGCCGAGCTGGGCCTAGCAGCGCATTCGCAGGCGCGTATGCTGTCGGGGATCAAGGCATTTTTCAAATATTTGCTGCTCGAAAACGAGATTACCGAAGACCCGACCGAACTGCTCGAATCCCCTCGCCTGCCCCGCAAGCTCCCCGATGTGCTGTCTTATGAAGAGATCGAAACCATGCTCAGCGCGATCGACCATTCCACGCCGGAAGGCACGCGTAACCGTGCCATCATGGAGGTTTTGTACAGCTCGGGCTTACGCGTTTCGGAACTGACGGATTTGCAATTAACCAACTGCCATTTCGATATCGGCTTCCTGCGCATTATCGGGAAAGGCGACAAAATGCGGCTCGTGCCGATCGGGAGAGAGGCTATTAAGTACACACAAATCTACCTCGACCACGTACGCGGTGATATTGCGCCCCAAAAGGGCAGTGAAGATATTGTATTCCTGAACCGGCGCGGTGGCCAGCTTTCGCGGGTGATGATTTTTCTGATGATCAAGGACACGGCCGAGAAAGCCGGTATCCACAAAAACGTCAGTCCGCATACGTTCCGACATTCATTCGCTACCCACCTCATCGAAGGCGGGGCGAGCTTGCGTGCGGTGCAGGAAATGCTTGGGCACGAGTCCATTACTACCACGGAAATTTACACGCACCTCGACCGCGACTACCTGCGCCAGATCATCACCGAGTTCCATCCGAGAAGCTGAGCGATTACTTTTCCACTTCTTTCAGCAACGAATCCAGTTTCAGCGAATCCGCGTCCGGCGTAGCGCCTGGCAATGCCCTTTTCAGCTGTTTGGGCTTGTTCCACGGCGCTGTGGTACGGCTCGACATGTCGTAGGAAATGTAGGCAAATAGCGCTACGAATGCGATAAAAACGAAAACGAATATTTTCCTGTTACGGTTTGGCTGCTCCATTTTACTGCTCCTCTTCTCTTACCTGCTTGGGTGTTTTGTAAAGCACCAACTCACCTGTTTTGGCAGATATTTCTTCCCATTTCTGATTTTTAAACTCGATAAACGCTGCGCTTCCCTTTTTCATGGAACCAATGCTGGCCCCGGACAGGTATTCCGCGAAATAGGTAATGTCCGGATTATGGCCGAACAATATCAGCGTCGAATGCTGCTCTGAAACCGTCGTTACCGCTTGCAGGTATGCCCGCGGGCCGCCGTCGTAAATGCCGTCCTGTTTCTCGATCGCGTCGACGGACACTTTGTATTGCCCCGCGATGATCTCGGCGGTCTTGAATGCGCGAGATGCCGGGCTCGACACGAAGATATCGGGCTTCACACCCTCCTGAACCAGCCATTTCCCCATCGCGAGCGACTCCGACAGACCTTTACTGTTGAGATTCCTGTCGAAATCCCTGATCCTGAAACTCTGGTCTTCGGCAGTCGCGTGCCGTACTAAAATGAGGGTCTTTTTCATGTGCTGGTTTTTTCTCCAAAAGTAAATAATCTGCTTTTCTAAAACTGCTGCTCTGCGCTGAAAAATTGGAACGGTAATTTTCAACCACTTAATGGTCGTAAACTACCTTTTGACATTATTTCGTCCACAAACCGCGACAATTAATACGTAATTTTGTTCCTTGATCAACTTATAGAGAAGAAATCCATTAGCAATAGATTATGTTACAATTCCTTAAATATGTCCTGGCGACGTTCGTAGGCCTTATCCTCTTTCTGTTCCTCTCGTTTATCCTCCTTGTTGGCATCGGTTCCGTTTTTTCTTCCGAAGAAAAAGTAGTGCTTGACGATAAATCAGTACTGAAACTCGATTTGAACCAGCCGATCCAGGAAGTAGGCGTCGATAATCCCCTCTCCGAATTCGGATTGCCGTTTACCGGCGAAGAAACGGTGGTGGGTTTGAAAGACATTCTGGACGCATTGAAAAGCGCGCAAACCGACGACAAGATCAAAGGCATTTACCTCAAAACAGAAGGCCCGGAAGCCGGATGGGCGACTTTGGAAGAAATCCGAAACCAGCTGCTGGAATTTAAAAAATCGAGGAAATTCGTAGTTACCTATGGCGAAAGCTATTCTGAAAAAGGCTATTACATTGCTTCGGTAGCCGATAAAATTTACCTTAACCCTGCCGGCGGCATTGAATGGAACGGGCTTTCGGCCGAATACAGTTTCTTCAAAGGCACATTCGACAAACTGGAAATCAAACCGCTCGTATTCCGTGTGGGCGAGTTCAAAAGCGCTATTGAGATGTTCTCGCGCCAGGATATGAGCGAGGCGAGCAAAAAACAATCCACCGAACTGATCGGCGCTATTAATAACAATTTCCTGAAAAACATTTCGGCCTCCCGCAGCATTCCCGTCGAGGAACTGAAAAACCTGGCAGATTCGCTGGCCGTCGAGAATCCGAAATCCGCATTGAAATACAAATTCATTACCCACCTCGGCTACCAGGACGAGCTTGAAACTGCTTTGAAAAAACAGCTCAAAGTCGATGCTGACAAAGGCATTTCATATGTAGGCGTGAGAAAATACCTGGAAGGGTCCAACTCGGCCGAAAAAGGCGATTTCAACAAACGTGTGGCTGTACTCGTGGCGGAAGGAGAAATTACGAGCGGCGACGGCGGCGATGAAAACATCGGTTCCGACAAGTTTGTAAAAGAACTGAAAGAAATCCGTGAAAACGACAAAATCAAAGCGGTAGTGATACGCATTAACTCGCCGGGCGGCAGCGCGTTGGCGTCGGATGTAATGTGGCGCGAGATCCAGATTACCGCGAAAAAGAAGCCGGTTATC
Source organism: Dyadobacter sp. SG02 (assembly GCF_900109045.1). Taxonomy (GTDB): domain Bacteria; phylum Bacteroidota; class Bacteroidia; order Cytophagales; family Spirosomataceae; genus Dyadobacter. The sequence goes on along the minus strand of NZ_FNYL01000003.1, from coordinate 565,206 downwards.
GCCTCAATGTCTGACGTAGCGGCTTCCGGCGGCTACTACATGGCAATGGGTTGTGATACCATTGTGGCCCAACCTAATACGATCACCGGTTCGATCGGTATTTTCGGGCTGATCTTCAATGTGACCGACTTCATGAACAATAAACTGGGCATTACCTTCGACGGTGTAGGCACCAGCCCGCACGCCGATTGGCCGACCGCTACCCGTGAAATGACCGAATTCGAAAAATCGATGATCCAGAAAAGCGTGAACGAAGGCTACGAAACCTTCACCCGGAAAGCAGCCGAAGGCCGCAAAATGCCGGTTGAAAAACTGAAAAGCCTCGCGCAGGGCCGCGTATGGTCAGGCGTTGAAGCGAAGCAGAACGGACTCGTGGACGTGCTCGGAGGTGTAGACGACGCGATTAAAATTGCCGCAAAGGCTGCCAAACTGGGCGAAGGAGACTACCGTGTCAGATACTTCCCTGAGAAAAAGCGCCCATTCGATGAAATGATCGATAAGTTACTCGGAGACAGCGAAGAAAAGGCTAGCAACAAAGCCCTCGGCGATCTCGCTCCTTATGTGAAAATGTACAAGAAACTAATGAATATGGGCGGAATGCAGACACGCATGCCTTTCGAGCTGGTGATACGCTAGTCTGGTAATTCAAATACAAAAGTTTGGGCCTGCATTTAGTGCAGGCCATTTTTATTCCGTGATCTTCGCACCGGTTTTCCGATCTAGCTCCTGCCGGACGATCAACACGGCGTGCTTATTGGGTGCAATGGCTATGCCGTCCAGGCGCGCATATACTTTGGTAAACTCTGCCCCGAAATAGAGGATGATCGAAGAATAGTAAATCCAGGTCAGCAGGATCACGATCGAAGCCGAGGTACCGTAAGCCGCACCCAGGTCGGACTTCCCGAGGTAAAAACTGATGACAAATTTCCCGACCAGGAATAAAACTGCCGTAAATGCGGCCCCTACCACGCATTCCTTCCAGCGAAGATCGCCATCAGGCAGCACTTTGAATATTACCGTAAATAATGAGGTGATAATCGAAAGTACCAATGCGAGATTGACAATGTAAAATACGACCACCGATGCCTCGGAAAACAACGCTTCGAGGCGACTGCTGAGCAAATCGACCAGCGCACTGGCGCCTAGTGAAACTACCAGCAAAAACCCGAGGGTGAGAATAAGCGAAAAGGATATGAGCCGATTCCTGAGGTATTGAAGCCAGCCCTTTTTGGGTTTGGATTTAATTGCCCAAATAAAATTGATAGAGTCCTGCATTTCCGCAAAAACCCCCGTTGCACCCACCAGCAAGGTACCTATACCGATCGCAGCAGCCACTCCCGATTTATTGGACAGCTCCGCATTTTTAAGAATTTCCTGTAATTGAGAAGCGGCGGAAGCCCCTACCAGGCCACTGATTTGATCAAACAACTCACCCTGGATCGCGTCCCTGCCAAAAAATATGCTGAACACCGAGATAATGACCAGCAGCATCGGCGCCAGTGAAAATATCGTGTAGTACGACAGCGCGGCGGCAAGTTTCATTCCATTGTCATTGAGAAATTCATTGAAACTGTCTTTGAGCAGAGACCAGAAGAGTTTGATTCGTTTCATAGTATAATGTGTTGATACGGTTTTCCGGATGTTGACGGATGGTTGGTAAAAACTTCCATGCCAAGCGGGCAGGCTGTTTTCACGAAGAAACCGCTAAAAACGCAAAAAGAGCAACTATGTGCTCTTTTCATGTTTGTTTCAATACTTTTTTATGACTTTCTACAAAAGCAAGCCGGCAAGCGTAGCCGACATGTAAGACGCCAATGTACCGGAAATCAATGCTTTAAAACCGAGCCGCGCCAGATCCGCCCGCCGTGAAGGAGCCAACTCCCCAATCCCTCCAACCTGAATGGCGATGGAACTGAAATTGGCAAAACCGCACAATGCGAAGCTGGTGATTACGACCGTTTTATGGTCCAGGGTATCTCTCAATTTCACCATGTCCAGGTAAGCCACAAATTCGTTGATTACCATTTTAGTGCCCATTAACGAGCCTGCCGCCTCAATGTCCTTTGCCGGAACGCCCATAGCCCATGCGAAAATGGAGAATACCTTGCCCAGAACGAAATTGAAGCTTAGCTGAGGAAATGCAAAAATCCCACCGACATATCCCAGCAAATAATCGAGTAGTGCAACGAGCGCAATAAAACCGATCAGCATTGCAATTACATTGAAACCTACTTTAAGGCCCTCTCCCGCGCCTGCGGCAATCGCGTCCAGCAAATTAGCGTGTGTTTTCTGTATTTCCAGCTTCACCATTCCTTTGGTATCCGACTTATCCGTTTCGGGAAATACAATTTTAGAAATGACCAATGCACCGGGAGCGGCCATGAGGCTGGCTGCGATCAGGTAAGGCGCCGGCACACCTAATGAAATATACACGGCCATTACCCCACCGGCAATGCAGGCGAAGCTACCGGTCATGGATGCCATGAGCTCGGAGTTGGTCATGTTTTTCAGATAAGGCTTGATCATGATCTGCGCCTCCACCTGCCCCACGAACGTACTCGCCACGTTCGAGAGCGCTTCTGCGCCGCTTACACCCATAAGCCAGTACACGGCCCGCGCGATAACCGACACGACGCGCTGCATAATGCCCAGATGGTAGAGCATATTCACCAGCACCGCTACGAAAATAATCGTTGGGATAACTTTGAAGAAGAATACGAAATCGTTGCCCGGCCCGAATGCGCGCTGCATAAGCTCGGGCCTTACCAATGTACCGAAGACAAAATCGGCACCCTTATCAGAAAAGGAAAGCAACTTTTGAACTTTGTCGCCGAGCCATTGGAAGATCGACTGGCCAATGTCGGTGCGGAGGATAAATACAGCGAGCCCGAATTGCAGGCCCAGGCCCACGGCGACTGTACGGTAATTAATGGCCTTTCTGTTGTTCGACATCGCAAATGCAATGCCCAGGATCAATACGATACCCAGCAATCCTGTAAATCTCTCCATGCGTAGTTTGTTGTCACTTTTTAACCAAAGGTGCAAAATAACAACAAATTGGTCGCTTGGTGGCAACTAACTTAAAATATCAGGAACAGAGGCAATTATTTAGAAGTTTTGTCTGATTTTCCATCAGTTGTCATGGAGTCGGCCTGACGGTGAGCGATTTTCCAGACATTGTTTTCCTTCCGGAAAAGGACTGTCACATGCAAATCGGCTTTACGGCCATCCGCGAAGCGGTAATGCTCTTTTTGAATTAGGAAGCCTTGTGTAGCGCTTTCCTGGCTCGCCACTTTTTCGTAGGTATATGTCACATCTTTCGGAGGAGTAGCGACGGTATTGCTAAGACTCGCTTCAACCGCTTTCCAGCCCTTCGAATCGACATTCTCTGCACCTTCAAATATTGTAACATCATCCTGACGTGACCACAGTGACTTGAACATGGCCGGATTCCCCTTTGCCATTTCAACATTGGCTTTGTGAAGGTCGGCAACTGCAGCATCCCAGGAGGATACTGTAACGGCCTTAGGTGATGGTCTGCTGTCAAATCCGGCTCCGGCGGTGATGACTGGCAGAGCGCTTTCTCTTGTCATGCTCCTGTATTTGAAAGAAGATGCCAGCAGGATGAGAAGGATAAAGACTGAGATATTTCTTTTCATGGCTAATAAACTATTAAGTTCTCACTTAAGTGATGCAAATATCTGGCGCTTAACTACAAAAAAATAGCGTATAAATACCTGATTACGACACGGCATACCACCTAATTACGCCCTTTTGCGAAAATTAGTATGTTTTGGGCACAAAAAAAGAGAATAGTAACGAACTATTCTCTTTTTGCACTTTTTAAATAATACGATCTTAATAAGCGAGCACCGGCGAAAGCCACTTTTCGATTTCTTCTACCAGCATGTTTTTACGCCGCGCATAGTCCTCCACCTGGTCTTTATGGATCTTTCCAACCGGGAAATAACGGCTGTCGGGATGCGAGAAGTACCAACCACTAACGCTGCTTGCAGGATACATGGCGAAGCTTTCCGTAAGCGTAATACCGAGTTCTTCCGCGCCCAGCAAATCGAACAGACCGCGTTTTTCGGTATGATCCGGGCAGGCAGGATAACCAGGGGCCGGACGAATCCCCTTGTAATCTTCTTTGATCAACTCCTCATTTGTAAGGCTTTCCGTTTTGGCATAACCCCATAGCTCCTTACGCACCTTCTCGTGCATCAATTCCGCGAGCGCTTCTACCAGACGGTCGGCCAGTGCCTTGACCATGATACTATTGTAGTCGTCATGATCTCTTTCATATTTTTCCAGCAATGCTTCGATACCCACGCCTGCCGTTACCGCGAAACCGCCAATGTAGTCGGTATGACCGGATTCCAGCGGCGCTACGAAATCGGACAAGCAATAATTGGGCAGATTAGCCGCTTTCTGGCTTTGCTGACGCAAATGGTGCAATACTGCCGCTGTATCGGCAACCAGCTCACCGGCATTCAGGTTTTCGACGCCTTGCTGGCTGATTTTGTACTCGATATGCTGATGTGTGCCGTGGCGTTCGCAAGGCACCTCTCGCGTTTCTTCGTCGAAATGGTGCAATACGATGTCGTCCTGTATCGAGTTGGCCGGCCAGAAACCTATCACAGCGCGTGCTTTTAAGGTTTTATCTCGAATGATTTCTCCCAAAAGAACAGCAGCATCTTCATACAGCTTCATGGCCTCTTTGCCCACGACAGCGTCATCGAAGATTTTCGGGTATTTTCCGTGCAGCTGCCAGGTCTGGAAGAACGGCGTCCAGTCGATGTACTTCGCAATGTCTGCCAGGTCGTAATCGTCGTACACGCGCGTGCCCAGGAACTGCGGCTTTACGGCCTGGAAGCTTGTCCAGTCGATTTTAGCTTTGTTATCCCTGGCTTTACCAATCGGCACATGCGCCTTTTCGCCACCACGTTTCGAGTGATCGTCGCGCAGCTTCGCATATTCTGCTTTAATGTCCTTCAACACTTCGGCCTGGCTTTGTTCGCTTTGGATCAGCTTTCCGGCAACAGGCACTGAACGCGACGCATCGAGTACGTGAATAACAGGTCCCGAGTAGTTCGGATCGATTTTCACAGCCGTGTGAATGCGGGAAGTAGTTGCGCCACCGATCAGCAACGGCATTTTCATGCCGCGACGCTCCATTTCCTTGGCTACACCTACCATCTCGTCGAGCGACGGCGTAATCAGGCCGGAGAGACCGATGATATCTACATTATGTTCCAGCGCAGCCGCCAGTATCTTATCCGTCGGCACCATCACACCGAGGTCGATGATCTCGTAATTATTACAACCCAGCACCACACCGACAATGTTTTTCCCAATGTCATGTACGTCGCCTTTTACGGTCGCCATCAGGATCTTACCTGCCGAAGAATTACCTTCCTGTTTTTCAGCCTCAATAAATGGCTGCAAATAGGCTACGGCCTTTTTCATCACGCGCGCCGATTTCACAACCTGCGGAAGGAACATTTTACCTTCTCCAAACAAGTCGCCTACAATGCTCATACCATCCATTAAAGGCCCTTCGATTACTTCCAGCGGACGGTCGAACAGGAGGCGGCATTCCTCTGTATCTTCATCTACGTAGTCGGCAATACCTTTTACCAATGCATGGGAAATGCGTTCTTTGACAGGGAGCTCTCTCCATGAAAGGTCAGGACCGGTTTGCGTCTTGCCTTTATCTTTGACGGTCTCTGCATAGCTCACCAGACGTTCGGTCGAATCCGGACGGCGGTTAAGCAACACATCTTCCACCAGTTCCAAAACATCTTTCGGAATTTCATCATAAATGCCGATCTGGCCTGCATTCACAATACCCATATCCATTCCAGCCTTGATCGCGTGGTAGAGGAATGCCGTGTGGATTGCCTCGCGCACCGGCTCATTACCGCGGAAACTGAACGAAACGTTCGAAACACCGCCCGAAACTTTCGCATGGGGAAGATTTTCCTTAATCCACCGTACGGCATTGATAAAGTCAACCGCGTAATTATTATGCTCTTCCATTCCCGTCGCGACGGTCAGGATGTTGGGGTCAAAAATGATGTCCTCGGCCGGGAAACCCACTTCATCTACGAGAATGCGGTAAGCACGTTCGCAGATTTCGATCCGGCGCTCATAGTTATCGGCCTGACCTTTTTCATCAAAAGCCATTACTACCGTGGCAGCACCATAGCGAAGCACCGTCCGCGCCGATTCCTTGAATTTCTCTTCGCCCTCTTTGAGCGAAATCGAGTTCACAATGGATTTTCCCTGCACGCATTTCAAACCCGATTCGATCACCTCCCATTTGGAAGAGTCGATCATCAAAGGCACCTTGGAAATGTCCGGCTCGGATGCGATCAGGTTTACAAACGTCTTCATGGCTTCCACGCCGTCGATCATACCTTCGTCGAGGTTCACATCGATCACCTGCGCGCCGCTTTCGACCTGCTCACGCGCGATGGTCAGCGCTTCGTCGTATTTGCTTTCACGGATCAGGCGGGCAAATTTCTTGGAGCCGGTTACATTACAGCGCTCGCCGATGTTCACAAAATTGGTCAGCGAATTGATCTTCACCGGTTCGAGGCCCGAGAGCTTCATGACAGTTTCCGATACCGGCAACGGACGCGGGCTATGCTTGCCTGCGATGTCGGCGATTACGCGAATGTGGTCAGGCGTTGTTCCACAGCAACCTCCGATGATATTGATCAGGTTATCCCTCAAAAACCCGTCGATAACTTCGCCCATTTGCTCGGGAGTCTCGTCGTATTCGCCCATTTCGTTTGGCAAGCCCGCGTTAGGGTGCGCCGAGGTGTAAAAAGGCGATTCCTTGGCCATGATCTGCACATAAGGACGCATCAAATCCGCTCCTAATGCACAGTTCAAACCCACTGATAATAATGGTAAATGGGATACGGAAGTCAGGAATGCCTCGGTGGTTTGTCCTGAAAGAGTACGTCCGGAAGCATCGGTAATCGTTCCCGAAATCATGATCGGTAACGCCTGCCCCGGCTCGATCCGCCATGATGGCAAATGCGGCACCTTACCTGCCTTAGCATCCACGAAGAACTGGTCGATCGCGAAAAGCGCCGCTTTGGCATTCAATGTATCAAAAATGGTTTCAACGAGAAGCAGGTCGCAACCGCCGTCGGTCAGGCCCTTTATTTGCTCGTAGTAAGCTGTTACTAACTGATCGAAGCTGATCGCCCGGAAACCGGGATTGTTCACGTCCGGCGAAAGCGATGCGGTGCGGTTGGTCGGGCCAATGGAACCGGCCACAAAACGCGGCTTGTGCGGCTCGCGCTCGGTAAACTCGTCGGCCACCTCGCGTGCCAGCCGCGCCGACTCATAATTGAGCTCATACACGATCTCCTCCATGCCGTAATCGGCCATGGCGATGGTCGTACCTGAAAATGTATTGGTTTCGGCAATATCTGCCCCTGCCGCGAAATAGGCGGCGTGAATTTCTTTGATAATGTCCGGACGCGTCAGTGAAAGCAGGTCGTTATTCCCCTTCACATCGTGCGGCCAGTCGGCGAATCGTTCTCCCCGGTAGTCGTGATCCTCCAATTTATACCGCTGGATCATCGTACCCATAGCGCCATCCAGTACCAGAATACGGTTTTTAAGAATTTCGCGGATATCTGCTTTTTGAGTTGCTACCATAGTGTTTTAAATGTCTGATTATCATTTCGCCGGAAAAGCACATGCTTTTTGAATCAGCAAATTTAACCCAATAGATGTTTTGTTCAATAAAATCAAAAAATTCAGATTAATAGTCTGACACTTTTATCAAACCTAAATTATTTATCTATATTCGAAGCCATCTCGGAGTGAATAAAGATATTCTATCTATGCATAATCTGGACGATATTGACGCCAAAATCCTGCATTTGCTGCAACAGGACGCCACTTTGAAAACACGCGAACTGTCGGAAAAGTTGAACCTTTCCTACACACCCGTATATGAGCGGGTACGAAGGCTGGAAAAGGAAGGAATCATCAAGAAATACGTAGCGCTGGTTGACCGCGAGAAGGTAGGCAAGAAACTGATGGCCTTCTGCAACATTGCCCTGAAAGAGCATTCGAAGGTAATGGGCGAAAAATTCGTGAAAGCCGTGTCGGCGATGGGCGAGGTAATGGAATGCTTCAATATCTCCGGCGACTATGATTTCCTACTGAAAGTGGTGGTTGACGATATGTCGCAGTACCAGCAGTTTTTAATGCAAAAGCTGGGCTCGCTGGAAAACATCGGCAGCACGCACAGCTTGTTTGTTATGGGTGAGATCAAAAACTCGTCGGCGCTGGAAATGATACCCTCAAAAAAATAAATACGGCCCCGGAAAATCCAGCACCGTATTCCAACTCACCCCTAACAAAATATCTTTACGATCGTGATGATCAGTTAATGTCTCTTACGCGGACGCCCGAAAGCAGGCTTTTCCAATTCCTTATTGAATGATCCGTCGGCATTAAAAAGCAATATTTTCACTTTCTTATCCACCAGAATACCTACATAGTATTCGCCGGCATCGTTCGTCGCAGCCAGTTTAATTTCCGCTCCGGTATAGTTGGAAGTGATATAGGAACTCACATTAGCAGGCAACGCACTTACTTCGATCCTGGTCAGTTTCGCTTTCTTTACATGCTGTTTCAGCTCCGCTTTAAATGTACCGTCTGCATCGAAAAGCAAGCCTTTCACCGAGCCGTCGGCAAGCGCAATAGCCACTACGATTTTTCCTGATTGATCTTTTGCCGCGTATTTGATCTCGGAACCCGCGTAGGCACTGTCGATGTAGGCAGTCACCGCTGCGGGTAAATCTGCGGTCGCAACCTCCGTTAGTCTTCCTTTACATCTTCCCAACGTCACCGAGTCCGTCTCTACCGCAAGCCTCGCGGCTGATTCGACCACGCTTTCGAAATCACTCGCCTCATTTTCAGGGCTCAACGACTCGCTGTTCTTCTGACAGGCTATAAACCAGATGCCTGCCAGCACCACCAGTAAAAGTGAAACTTTTTTCATGATATACCCACGGGTTTTTGTGAAAGTATCAAACTGTTATCCGCCTTTACGCCCCCTACAATACCCATGTTGCATGCCTGACGCATTTTTTTATGTTTTTTTTCGCGACTACCTGCATTTCCGAAGCATCAAAACTTTTCGTATTTTTTTGCAACAGAATGGCGACCAGGGACGTATTCGAATGAGAGAAATTCTATCCCTGACAATTTGATACCCTGACTTTGCTTTTTAAAAGAAAAATATCTTTTAACGAAAACGACTTTGAGTCGGTGGTAGCGGCGTGTATTGCCGGGGATAACCAGGCACAGAGGCATTTATATAAACAGTTCTTCGGCTATTCCAAAAGCATTTGCCTGCGGTACACATCGTCGACGGAGGAAGCAGAGGAGGTTTTAAATGAAGGTTTTTTAAAAGTATTTAACAATCTGGGAAAGTACGACGCCAACCACCCTTTCAAGGCCTGGCTGCGGACGATCATGGTGAACACGGCGATTAGCTATTACCGCAAGCATAAGAAGCACACGGAGGATGTGATCGCCCTGGAAGATGCCCCTTATCCCAAATTCGATGAAGATGTCATAAGCCAGATCACTGCTGATGAAATACTGGAATTGATCCAACGGATCAAACCGGTTTACAAGAATGTATTTTTATTATACGTGGTGGATGGCTACAATCATCGTGAAATAGCAGACCTGCTGCAAATCAACGAGGCAACGGTAAGATCGCATTATGTGCGTGCCCGGGCTCGCTTGCAGCATTTGATCAAACAATATTACCCACATCTCTTCCCAAGTGATTGGGCTGTTAAGTCATTCAGAGGCAATGAAAACTAATAGATTTGAAAATACTATACGCCGAAAATTAGAGAGTATTGAACCGGACTTTCAAGAGCAGGACTGGGCCCGTATGCAAAATTATATGCAGACCCACACGCCGCCGACGTTCCTCCAACAATACGGATCCTGGATCGGGTACGCCGCCGCCGCCTCGGTAACGTCGGTGATGGCGTATATGTACGTCAACCAGCTCTCGCAGAACGATCATCTGGTGCGAGACGTCAAAAATCTCCAGAGCCAGATCGAGCTGATCCGTAACCAGCCTGCGCCGGTAGCGAAAGCCGATACGGTGTATGTGCTGCAAACCGCACCGGACGGCCGGAGCCTGCAAGCGACGTTGCAACCGCGGGATTACCGCCAGGGTGCGGCACAAAGACGTGTAGAACCGGATTTGGGACAGGAAGCATTGGCCAATGCGGAACCGGTAGGCGAAACCCCGGGATCGCAGCCGGAAGCGGTCGAAAGCGCTCATAATGTGCCTGCTCAGGCTGATGCCACTCAAAAATCAACGCGCCCGCTTCCCGAAAAATCGCGTGAAACGCTTGCCGCTGTTCAACCTCCGAATGAAGCGATTCAAAAAGAGTCGATTGCGGCGGGTGAGGTAAGCAGGACTTTCGGTAACGAATTCAGCATAACCGCTATTAACAACCCGGTGGAAATGCATACCAGCATTTCGCTGCAAAGGAAAATGCATTACGAGCTGGCAAGCAAGCTTACGGCAAGGCAGGTACAAAAGGCATTAATTGCCAATAATATGCAGATCGCGAAAGCGCCTGTGAGCGGTAAAAAAGCTGAACAAGTTGCTCAAACAGAAAGTGTAATTCCAAAACTGCCTTTGAAAACGCCGTACCGTTTCGGCGCAGGGTATCAGATCGAGGGCAATGGTCAGGGAAAAACGGTATTGGGTGAAGTAATTATCAAGAAAAAATTCTCGATCGCGGCGGGTATAACCTGGCTGAAAGTAAAACCAGCCGAGTTCTTTACCGAAACGGTTTTCAGGACCAAAGCCCGTGCGGATTTCAAGGAAACACATCCGGGGCAGGTACCGCTCATTTTCCAACTGTATAATATTAAAATTGACCAGAATGTAGTTCAGATACCGCTTACGCTGGCATTCCGCAATACGCTGAAAGACGATTGGGGATACTATGCCAGCCTGGGCACGAACTTCAAGGTTTCGTCCAAAGAGACCATTTCATATGATTGCCGCGGACCAAAAAATGAATTTTTCAACCAGAGCTTTACCAAAAAAGGAGACGTATCTCCGATCACTTCGATGAACTTCGCGGTGGGTATCGAGAAATCGTGGCACCCGATCGTGGTGCAGGCCGAAGGTTACTGGGTCAATTATTTCAAACCGCTCACTCCACTCCGGCAAGGGGCCGGGCCGGGCGTGAAAGTGAAGCTATTGTATCAGATAGGCCGTCAAATGTAGCTTTTACATATTAAGTTTCGCGGGCAGGGTATTGAAACTTGTCCGCGAAATTCTATTTTTGGCCTTTATTAACTCCCCTATTTGTCGAACTTTTGAAATTCGCAGCAATAGATATCGGTTCCAACGGTGCCCGTATGCAGATCTCATCCGTCTTGCATGACGAAGGCATTTCCCGTTTTAAGAAGGTCGAATATGTCCGGTTCCCGCTTCGCCTCGGACACGATGTTTTTACGCAGGGACGCATCAGCCCGCAAAGCGAGGACCGCATGATGAAGCTCATGCTGGCCTACCAACTGCTCATGGAACTCCATGAGGTCGACGACCTTATGGCCTGCTCCACCTCCGCCATGCGGGAAGCCGCAAACGGGCAGGAAGTCCGCGATCATATCGAACAACGAACCGGCATCCATATCCAGATCATCGACGGGCAGAAAGAAGCCGAACTGGTGAATAATGTTGTCGTGCAATCCCTGAGCGACGGCCAATACATCCACATCGACGTAGGCGGCGGCAGTACCGAGCTGAACTTGTACCAGGACAGGCAGAAGATCAAAGCGAAATCGTTCAAACTGGGTTCCGTACGTCTTTTGGAAGGAAAAGAATCTAAAAACTCCTGGTTGAAGATCAAGGAGTGGATTGAGCAGAATGTCGATTACAGCCGGCCGATTCAAGCAGTAGGCACGGGCGGTAACATCAACAAGCTGTTCGACCTTTCGTCTAAACTCACCGAAAGCTCGACCAGCCTCGACGAGATCCAGCGGATGCGCGATTACATCGACCATTTCTCACTCGCCGACCGCATTAACAAATTGCAACTTAACCCCGACCGCGCGGACGTGATCGTACCGGCGGGCGACATATACACATCCGCCATGCGCTGGGCAGGAGCAAACGTCATTCATGTGCCCGATGTGGGCCTGAAAGACGGAATGCTTCAATTGCTCTACGAACGTGCATGCCGCAAAAAAAAGGCCTGAAACCAGGCCTTTTTACATTTTATTATTTCTTTTTTCGGCATTACCAGACCTGCTCAAGGTCCTTCGCCGAATATTTATGGTTCCTTTCCGTGAAGACGCTATCGGTTTCTTCCTTCTTCAAATTCAACGGGTTTTTCTTGCTCAACTTTGCGATTACAGCCACAGGGAACAATACGACGAAGAATACCAGCGACAAAAGGATTTTACCATTAATTGCCCCCAGCACTTCCGCGATCTTGTACCAGCCCTTCACGACCAGGTCACCGAAAACCGGAATCGCCAGACTGAATACGCCGATTACCGCCGCCGCGATCAGGAAATAGGGATATTGTGATTTGAAAATAAAGTATAGCACCACCAGCCCGGTGACGATCACCAACTGCGCTTTGACTTTTTCTGATTCACTCATTTTGATATAGAAATATTGTTGTCGGTAGCTATGCAGCGTGCATGGCTACCGGGCGAAAGTTTCAGATAGGAACTGGATTAATCTGCGTTGTACTGAAAATCAGAACAGGGTGTAAATGAAAGGTGCGACAGCCGAACCACCACCGATCACGATCAGGACACCAATCAGGAGCAGAACGATGATCACAGGAGCAAGCCACCACTTCTTACGCTCCTTCATAAATGCAAATAAATCTGTCAAAAAATCCATGTTTATATAGCGTTTAAAAATTCAAATTTAGAACTTAATTACTTTTTTACCACTTCCGACTCATTAAATCTGAGTTATCGTTTGCCCAGCGCCTGGTAAAGCCTGTCGGCGATCAACTGGTTCAGAGATGCACTTCCGTGACCGTCATTTTTACCCACAACCCGCTCTTTTTCAGGTATTTTAACTACACCATCATTGATACCTACCACCGTTACATTGTTGGCTTTCAAGTAGTCTTCAACCGGTTTGGTATACCCTGCGCTCTTATCGACCTGGAACAGGAACGGAATAAAAACGGCATACATCTGTGCTTTCGTACTGTCGCGGTAAGCGAGCATTCCCGAAAGATCTCTCAAATGCGCATTCAGAACGGTGGTATCGGTGTAAGCCGTTTGAACAAATTTCTCAAAGGTGCTGAAACCGGTGTGCGGCAATTGCCAGTAAATGAAGTTCGGTAAATAAAAACGCTTCACGACGGTCGCTGTCGGGCCTTTTAGATCGGCATACGGCTCGGCACCGGTGAGGGTCAGGCCTTTTTCGCGACCTACTTTCTCGATATCGTTCGGAAAGTATTCGAGAATGATAATATCCGGTTTAACGGGGAAATCTTTCAGGCGTTTCACTTCGTCACGCGTGTCCGCGCCCGACATTCCGAGGTTGTAGATCGTATATTTGTCCGGCCCGAGTTTGCTTTCCAGCATATTCGAAAAACGCTCGTTTACATCTTTCAAACCGTGGCCCGCCGCAAAGGAATCGCCGATTACGAGTACTTTCTTCTTGCCTGGCTCGTTTTGCACCTCCTTATCGTGATACCCCAGCGAATTCACCGGATGCCAGTACTTTTCCCACCAGATCTGCGATGCTTTCGAAAGCACGCCTTCGTGGCTTTGCGGCACGTACATAAATACGATTTCAAGGAAAATCAGCACGACAACCAGTGGCGTAATGATCGTTACAACATTGGCAATGAGCCCCTTGGATTTGCTTTTAACTACACCGTAATAGAAAATACGCAGGATCTCGATGATCAGCAGAAACCAGAATGCAAACTTGGCAAGCCGGACATGCCAGCTATCGCTCTGAGGATATCCCGGGTAATCGAATTTGATGTGAAACTTGTCAGGATAAAACAGGAACACAAACAGCAATCCCAGGAAAAGAATGCGGATAATGCTGGTAACAATTTTAGATGCCATTATATTGAGCGCTCAATGAAAGTGGATTAGTCAAGGACGAATTCTTCCTTCCAGTTATCTTTTTCCAGCCATTCGGGCTGCTGCTTTTTGTCAAAAATATAGTTGCCTACTACCAGGTAATCCATTTCCGTACGCATGAAGCAGCGATAGGCGTCATTAGGCGTATTAACGATGGGCTCCCCGCGTACGTTAAAGCTCGTATTCACGATCACCGCGTAGCCCGTCAATGCCTTGAAGGAATCAATCAGGTCGTAGTAGCGCGGATTGGTTTCCTTGTGTACCGTCTGGATACGCGCCGAATAATCGATGTGCGTGATCGAAGGCAGGTCTGAGCGCTCGAAGTAGAGTTTTTCGCGCAGATCCAGCGAACCGTAATTCGCGGGAACCGGCTTCCTGCGGCTTTCCGCCACCGGGTGAACCAGCAGCATATAAGGTGAGATACCGTCGTAATCGAAGTAATCCTGGCAATCCTCCGCCAGTACCGATGGCGCAAAAGGCCGGAAAGATTCGCGGTATTTGATCTTCAAATTCAGTTTTTTCTGCATTTCGGCATTACGCGGGTCGCCCAAAATACTGCGTCCGCCCAATGCGCGCGGCCCGAATTCCATCCGGCCCTGCACCCAGCCTACTACATTGCCTTCCGATAAGAGCCTTGCTGCTTCCTGGGTCAGGTCTTTGAAATTCTCGTAGTAAGTGTAATGCGCCTTGTATTTCTTGGCGGTCAATGCCACGTCGAGGTCGGAGAAAGTAGGCCCCAGATAAGACCCGCGCATGGCGTCGGCCTTCCAGGTAATGTTTCTTTCCTGACCAAAATAAATATGATATGCCGCCTGGGCCGCACCTAACGCACCGCCTGCGTCGCCCGCCGCGGGTTGGATGAAAATATCTTTGAAAACATTGGCTTTTTGCAGCTTACCGTTTGATACACAGTTCAATGCAACACCGCCAGCCATACACAGGTAATCGGCGCCAGTAAGGCGTTTGGCTTCTTTGGCCATCCTTACTACCGCTTCTTCGGTAATATTCTGGATCGCGAGGCCCAAATTACAATGGATCGCTTCGAGCGCGTCTTCCGGCCTGCGGGTTTTAAACCCGAAAAGTGCCTCCCATTTGTGCTCGTTCACCATTTTCAGCCCGGTAGCATAGTCGAAATATTCCTGGTTGAGCCAAACCGATCCGTCCTCTTTCAGGTCGATGAGTTCTTTCAGGATAATATCTTCATAACGCTTAATGTCCGGTGAAGATGGATCGCCATAGGGCGCGAGGCCCATCAGCTTATATTCTCCCGAATTCACACGGAAACCCAGGAAGTAAGTAAATGCGGAGTAAAGCAACCCAAGCGAATGCGGGAAACGCAGCTCTTTGAGAATGCTGATGTCTTTCCCTTCACCCAGACAGATCGACGCCGTTGCCCATTCGCCCACCCCATCGATCGTCAGGATAGCCGATTTTTCGTACGGAGATGGGTAATATGCACTCGCCGCGTGCGAGAGGTGGTGCTCGGGGAAGAGCATTTTGACTTTTTTCTTCTTATCGTAACCCAACTTTTCCAGCTCTTCGTTGATGAGCCGTTTCAGGAACATTTTTTCCTTGATCCACACCGGCATCGCGGTCAGGAACGACCGAACGCCTTTGGGCGCAAATGCATAGTAGGTTTCTAGTAGTCTTTCAAATTTGAGCAGCGGCTTGTCGTAAAAGACAATTGCATCGAGTTCGTTGATAGATAATCCGCCGTATTCGAGGCAAAAGGCAACTGCGTTGGAGGGGAAACCCGGGTCGTGCTTTTTGCGTGTAAAACGCTCTTCCTGTGCTGCGGCAACAATTTCACCATTATCAATGAGCGCTGCGGCCGAGTCATGATAGAAAGCCGAGATACCTAAAATTTTCATTAAAGCGTGGTTAGAATAATGTGTACAGTTTTGGCATACACCGTTCAAAAGCGTGCAAGATAAGCATTTTGAGCAATGCTGCAACGCGACGAAGCCAGCTAATTCCCGACATAATGCTATTAAACGGTTCGGAATCAGTCAAATAAAAAGCCGCGATAACGAAATGTTAACAGATCCGCTGTACGAACGAATTCTAATTCACTAATTATGAACGACTTCGAATGCCTGCATTTTTCATTACATTATTTAATGCCGTATGATAAATTGTACAATTTCCTCGACAGTTCTTTGTAACCGGATTCAACTTTCGATGACCGGAATTCACAGAATTTTGGTAGGCTTATGGTGCTCATCGAGCGCCACAAATGTAAAAATCCCCGTCACCGCCTTTTCACGGTTTACCTCGTACATTTTCTCTACGAAAATATCGACGCGAACTTTCATACTGGTATTCCCGACGGTCTCGACGCGCCCCACCAGCTCGATGATAGTCCCCGCGGGAATGGGGTGCGTAAAATCGATTCTGTCGGATGATACCGTCACGCAGCGCAGCCTGGAAAACCTTGTAGCGGCAATGAAAGCGACCTCGTCCATCATCGACAGCGCGGTACCGCCGAAAAGCGTATCGTAATGATTGGTATTATTTGGAAAAACAGTTTTAAAAACGCGGGTTTCCGAGGCGGAAATTCTTTCTTCTAATGTCAAAATATAACGGTTTATGGTATCGTAACAGTCGGGTCAGGCATTGTCAAGTGTAGTCAAGTGTAGTCAGGTGTAGTCAGGTATGGTCAGGTATGGTCAAAAGGTCCGGGTCAGCACTGACATTCCTATTATACATAACAATACCTGGCTATCCCTGAAAACACTTTACAACAAATGACCATTCCTGACCACACCTGACCCTAAATGGCCGCGGTCGCTACCCTGCGACCGCGACCGATTCGCGCAGCAAGTTAGCCGCAGAAATCATGTTACGCAAAGCGGCTTCGGTTTCCGGCCACTTTCGGGTCTTCAAGCCGCAGTCGGGGTTAACCCACAAGTTTCGCGCCGGGATTACCTTTAACGCCTTTTCGAGCAGGAGGATCATCTCGTCCACGGTCGGTACCCGCGGCGAGTGGATATCGTACACGCCCGGGCCGATTTCGTTCGGATAATTGAACTGCGCAAATGCATCGAGCAACTCCATCTGCGACCGTGACGTTTCGATCGTGATCACGTCGGCATCCATCGTTGCGATGGAATCGATAATGTCATTGAACTCCGAGTAGCACATATGCGTGTGGATCTGCGTCTGATCGGCCACGCCTGCGGCGCTCAGGCGAAATGCGTCGACGGCCCATTTCAAATAGGATTTCCATGCGTGCTTCCGCAACGGCAGCCCTTCCCGGATAGCGGGCTCATCGATCTGAATCACTTTAATACCCGCTTTTTCCAAATCCACCACTTCATCGCGGATCGCCAGCGCAATCTGGAATGTAGTGTCCTTCCTCGGCTGATCATCGCGCACGAACGACCATTGCAGGATCGTCACGGGGCCCGTCAGCATTCCTTTCACCAGTTTTTCAGAATTAGCCTGCGCAAATGCCGACCATTTCACCGTCATCGGTTCCTCTCGTTCCACATCTCCATAAATGATCGGCGGCTTTACACACCGGCTACCATAGCTCTGCACCCAGCCGTTTTGGGTAAAAACAAACCCCGAGAGCTGCTCGCCGAAATACTCCACCATATCATTCCGCTCAAACTCCCCATGCACCAGTACATCGATACCCAGTTCTTCCTGCCAACGCAACGAATCTACGATCTCTGCCCGAATGCGGGTTTCATATTCTTCCCATGTTAAACTGCCCTTTTTGAACTGCGCACGGAGCTGCCTTACCTCGTCCGTCTGCGGGAATGAACCGATAGTTGTCGAGGGGAACATTGGCAATTTCAGTTTTTCCAGTTGAATGGCCTGCCGGACCGAAAATGCATTCTGTCTTTCGAAATCTCGATCATCCACTTGGCCGACCCTTGCCTTAACAGCCGGTTTATGGATCAATGCGGAGGTGCGGCGGCTATCGATTGCTTCCTGGTTGACCAGGTAATCCGCATCCTCAGCATAATACAGCGTAGCCAGCCTCGCCAAAGTGGCCACTTCCCCCAGTTTCTGCCTGGCAAATGCCAGCCAGTTTTTGATTTCCTGCGTCAGTACCGCTTCATTCTTTTCGAGGTCAAGATCATAAGGGCTATGCAGCAGCGACGACGACGGTGCGACCCAAACCCGCTCTTCGCCCAGCACATTTACCGCCGCCACGATCCATTCCAGCGACTTGCGGTAGTCATTTTTCCAGATATTCCTGCCGTCGACAACGCCCAGCGAAAGTTTTTTAGCAGAAGCAACAAACGCTTCATCGGCCAGGATTTGCGGAAATGTCTCCGCGCCGCGCGTCAGGTCGATATGCAATGCGTCAACCGGCAAAGCGGTGGCAATGGCAAGGTTATCTTCCAACGGCCCGAAATAGGTGGTTACCAGAATGCGCAGCTTCGGCAACGCTTCCCTGATCTGGCTATATGCACTCAAAAACGCCAGTTTCTCTTTTTCATTTAAATCCAGCACCAACCCAGGCTCGTCAAGCTGTACCCATTCGGCACCTCTTGCGGAAAGTTCTTTTAATATGGATATATAAACAGGCAGAAGACTATCTATCAAGTCGATCCTGTCAAACCCTTCTTCCTTTTCTTTACCCAAAAGCAAATAGGTAACCGGCCCCAGCAATACCGGTTTAGTGACAATACCTTTTTGCAATGCATCTTCAAATTCCAGCAACACCTTCTCCGAATACCGCTTGAACTTCTGGTCTTTCACAAACTCAGGAACGAGGTAATGGTAGTTCGTATCAAACCATTTGGTCATTTCCATCGCGTTGATATCCAGCCCGTTCTTCTGGTAACCGCGGGCCATTGCGAAATAGAGATCGAGCTCCTTGTTCGATTTGCCATCGAGCAACTGGTGGTAACGCTCCGGAATGGCGCCTGTCATCAGCGACGTGTCGAGCACATGATCGTAAAGCGAAAAATCATTGGAGGGAACTAGGGTAATGCCTGCATTCTGCTGGGTTTCCCAGTTCTGGTGGCGGATTTTGCGGGCAATCTTCTGCAATGCATCGCGGTCGATCGTACCCGCCCAGAATTGCTCGTTGGCCTTTTTGAGCTCACGAAGGCTTCCCACACGCGGGTAGCCGAGGTTGTGTGACAACATAATTTTTTGTGTTTAAAGAGTTAATAAAAACCCTGTGAAAACACCCTCCCATCCCTGCGAACGTCTCTTTCGGACGCTGGCCGGTACTTCATCCCATCGCAGCAACACGCGGCTACCCTGCGAAACGAACCCATACAGTTTCCCCGAACCTGCCGGGAAGCTGTGGCACTGCAATAAAATGTGGTAAATCAATACTTGACTGCTCCCCACCCGTGAGGGAAAAGCCATTGAGGATGATGGCAAGTCTCCTGGCTCGTATCATTTTTACCGCCCTTCTCGCCGCGCCGGGGCGCTGCAATGGGACGCGAGGGTAAAAATTGGCCCTGAATGCTCAGAGCGGATACTTACAGTAGCACGACTGCCCGTGAATTGCACACGGTTCCTTTTTGTTTTGCTCGATTTTGGCTGAGGGCACCAAACGCAAAAACCACCAACCCGATTGACGGGCGTTCACAAAGAACTGCGTCAAATTTAGGCGGGAAGGGCATTCGGTGGGAAATGAAGCCGCGAATTCAGTGAAGCAGGAAGGAATTAGTGGCTCAGTAGGATAAAATATCTGTTTTCTGCTTGAAATAATAGCCTAAAAAGTGAATTTGTAAAACGCATTTTTTGATCTACGAAATCAACTCACCAGCATCCGCATCCAGTATAAACTCCGCATTCAAATGATTCTGCAAAACCGTCGCCGGGAAATCCTTCGAAACAGGAAATGCAAGCGCTCGCTGGATTACGGGGGCTTTGGATGCACCTGATGCGAGCAAAATAGCGGAGCGGGCTTCGAGAATGTGCCGGATACCGACGGTAATGCCGCGTGTAAGTGTGGTAGGTTGTTTGAAATACTTTTGACCTACTTCTACTGTAATCGTATCGAGCTCGGAAATGTGGGCGTAAGTATCCCAGGATGTGCCCGGCTCATTGAGGGCGAGGTGACCGTTCATGCCCACACCTAATATGATGAGATCCAGCCCGCCGAGGCTTTCCACGATTTTGTTGACGCGGTCGCATTCGGCCTGAGGATCGAATGCTTTGCCGTCGAAAAAGACGATCTGATCCGGGCGGAGGCCAATCGGTTTGAGGAAATCGCGGTCGAGAAGGTCGCGGCAGCTGCCGTCGTCGCCGGCGCCGAGGCCTATCCATTCGTCGAGGCCGATGAAAACGCATTTGGAGAAATCGACGCGGCCGTTCTGGTTGGCGGTTACCAATGCGTCGAACATGCCTTTCGGGCTGCTACCCGACGGGAAGCAGATCACCGACCCGGGTTTGTGGTTCATCAGGTCGATCACGCGCTCGGCGGCGGCGGAACTCATGAGCGCGTAGTCGGGATAAATACTGATTTTAGGTGTCATGAAAAGCGGTGTTTAGGATACAGGTCGGTCAATCTAAACATTCTTTTTTCAGACATGAACATTTATCCACAAAAAACTCCAGAAACTGCAAACCCGATCCTAACTTTACCGCACATTGTTCAATTACATTATCATTCTGCTTCAAAAATGGAATACCGTATAGAAAAAGACACGATGGGCGAGGTGCAGGTGCCTGCGCATGTATACTGGGGCGCCCAAACGCAACGCTCGATCCAGAACTTTCCTATCGCACAGGATATCAATAAAATGCCGAAGGAAATCATCAAGGCCTTCGCATACCTTAAAAAAGCGGCTGCCATCACCAACTTCGAAGCCGGCATTCTTCCACAGGAAAAAAGTGACCTCATCGGTAAAGTTTGCGACGAGATCCTCACTGATCAGCTCGACGACCAGTTTCCATTAGTAGTGTGGCAAACCGGTTCGGGAACACAGTCGAACATGAACTGCAACGAGGTGATCGCCTACCGCGGGCACGTGCTGCAAGGTGGCGAGCTGGCGGATAAAACCAAGGTTTTGCACCCGAACGACGATGTGAACAAATCGCAGTCATCGAACGACACCTACCCTACCGCGATGCACATTGCGGCCTACAAAATCCTGGTGGACGTGACCATTCCGGGTATTGCAAAACTGCGCGACACGCTGAAAGCAAAATCCGAAGCATTTAAAAATGTCGTTAAAATCGGCCGTACGCACTTCATGGACGCTACGCCGCTGACCTTAGGCCAGGAGTTTTCAGGTTACGTTTCGCAGCTGGATCATGGTTTGAGAGCCATTCACAACACATTGGCACACCTTTCGGAACTCGCATTGGGCGGTACCGCCGTGGGAACAGGTATTAACACGCCGGCGGGATATTCCGAAAATGTAGCGCGCCACATAGCCGCATTGACCGGCCTGCCATTTATTACGGCCGAAAACAAATTCGAAGCATTAGCCGCACACGACGCGATCGTGGAGGCGCACGGCGCATTGAAAACCGTTGCGGTAAGCCTGATGAAGATCGGTAATGACATCCGCATGCTGTCGTCGGGCCCGCGCTCGGGTATCGGCGAAATCCATATCCCTGACAATGAGCCGGGAAGCTCTATCATGCCAGGTAAGGTGAACCCTACCCAATGCGAAGCCATGACCATGGTAGCGGCACAGGTAATGGGTAACGACGTAGCGATCGGCATCGGCGGTTCCAACGGCCATTTCGAGCTGAACGTTTTCAAACCGTTGATGGCTTACAACTTCCTGCATTCGGCCCGTTTGATCGGCGATGTGTGCGTGTCGTTCAACGATAACTGCGCGGTGGGTATCGAGCCTTTGCATGAGAATATCAAGAAGCACGTGAACAACTCGTTGATGCTGGTGACCGCATTGAATACCAAAATCGGTTACTATAAAGCTGCCGAAATCGCGCAGACTGCTCATAAAAACGGCTCTACACTGAAAGAGACTGCAGTTGCGCTGGGTTACCTGACGCCGGAAGAGTTTGACGCATGGGTTAAACCGGAAGACATGGTGGGTGAGATTAAATAATTGATCTGACTTACATTAATGTCTGCGAATGCCCTGCCGAAACGTGGGGCATTTGCATTTAGACCGCTCAATATCATGAATATCAAGGAAGAATTGCTCGCCGATCCCTACCAGTCGAAGCGGAAAGCTACGGAAGTGGCGATGTACGCCTGCACCTCGGAGGACGCATTCAGGCAGCTGATGCATTGCTTCGAATCCGATGAAGTCCGTCTCGCGCAACGCTCCGCATACAGCGTGAGCATAGCCACGCGCGAGCACCCGGAGCTGATCCGCCCGTACATAGGCGTGCTGGTGAGCCAATTGAAACGGACAGATATTCATGATGCAGTGATCCGTAACAGCGCACGCATTTTGCAGGAAATCAGCATTCCCGACGAGTTCCACGGTGAGTTGATGGACGCAGCATTTAGCATTATCGCCAACCGCCAGCTAGCCATTGCTATCCGCACATTTTGCCTGACTATTCTATTTAACCTTTCTAAAATTTACCCGGAAATCCAGAAAGAGCTGCGGGTATTTTTGGAAGAATCGGTTGAATATGAGCAGGCCGCATTTCAGTCGAGGGCCCGGAAAATCCTGAAAAAGATTTGAAACCGTCCCGACTGTCGAGGATAAGGCCCCATTTCACCATCTGATAAGCAGATATTACAGGTAAATCATTTTACCTTGCTTCTTTAAACAAAAACAATAGATGATCATATACTGCCACGCCTTACTCGACGGCTCGCTCAATGCCAAACTGAGCGAAGCGCTTACCCCGCAGCACCAGATCCACTTCCGCACCGAGGCGGCCAGTAATGAAGAGCTTAAATCCTGGTTTGCCAGCGCCGACTACATCCTCGGCAACCCGCCGGTAGCCTGGTTTGAAAACATCCCCGCCAATCTGAAATTCTGGCAACTTGACTCCGCCGGGTTTGATCAATACGCCTCCGTGGCGATTCCCGAGCACATCAAAACGGCCAATATGGGCGACTGGTTTGCGCGCCCGTGCGCCGAGTCGATCGTGGGTGGCGTACTCGCATTATATCGCGGGATCGATCGCTTGACGCTTTTGAAGCAGAAAAACGAGTGGATCGGAACGCCGCTGCGCGCCGAATTGAAGATTTTGTACAAACAGAATGTAATCGTACTGGGCGCCGGAACGATCGGACAATCGGTGAATGCGATCTTGAAAGGACTGGGCTGTACTACGCATTTAATGGCGCGTACCTCCCAGGAGGCCGATCTCCGCAGTAAAGAAGATCTTTTCAATGAACTGCCGTACGCCGATCTGGTGATCAATACGCTACCGGGGACTGCCCAGCATTTTGTGAATGCGGAATTTATCTCGGCCATGAAAGACGGGAGCGTTTACGCCAGCGTGGGACGGGGCAGCACTACCGATGAAAATGCATTGATCGACGCGTTGAAATCCGGGAAACTGGACGGTGCCGTCCTCGACGTGACCGAGCTTGAACCACTGCCCGCCGACAGCCCGCTTTGGCAAATGGACAATGTGGTTCTCACCCAACACACCGGTGGCGGGCACAAAAATGAGCACATGGGCAAAGTAGATTTATTTCTGAACAATATTTTGGCAATAGAAAACGGCGCGGCCATCGCCAATGAAGTGAACCTTGTAAAAGGCTATTAAACCGACCGAAACTGAAATGTTACTCACAGAAACCGATATCGCAGAGGGTATCCAGGATAAGTATTTTTTGAAATTTGGGACTGCCACCCGCGAAACCGTGCGCGTGTTCCGCTCACCGGGCCGCATTAACCTCATCGGCGAGCATACCGACTACAACAATGGCTTCGTACTGCCCGCCGCCGTGGATAAGGCCGTGTATTTCGTCATCGCTCCGCGGGAAGATGACCAGGTGATCCTCTACGCCGCGGACCTCGATCAGACCTATTCGTTTTCACTGGACGATCTTTCCAAACCGGAAAAGTCGTGGCCGCATTACCAGCTTGGTATTGTAGAGCAAATCCAGAAGAAGGGATTGAAAATCGGTGGTTTTCAGGCGGCATTTGGCGGTAATGTACCGGTAGGCGCCGGACTTTCGTCGTCGGCGGCACTGGAATGCTGTCTGTTGTTTGCACTGAACGAAATTTACGGGCTGAACCTCGACCGTTTCAGCATTGTAAAAATGTCACAGAAGGCCGAAAATGAGTATGTAGGCGTTCAATGCGGCATTATGGACCAGTTCGCTTCGGCATTTGGCAAGGAAGAATCGGTGATCCGTCTCGATTGCCGCTCGCTGGAATACGAGTACTTTCCGTTCCCGATGAACGACTACCTGATCGTGCTTTGTGATACACTCGTGAAACATTCGCTCGCGAGCTCGGAATACAACACCCGCCGGCAGGAGTGTGAAAAAGCGACCGCCATTTTGCAACAATACGACCCGAAAGTGCTGAGCCTCCGCGACGCTACACCTGCATTGGTGGAAGCGCATAAGGAAGAAATGGGCGATGTGGTGTACCGCAGGGCCAAGTTTATGACCGAAGAAATCCAGCGCGTGCAGGATGCCTGCGACCTGCTTGTGCAGGGTAACCTCCCAGATTTTGGTAAAAAAATGTATGCTACCCATTTCGGACTGCAAAATGAATATGAAGTGAGCTGCCCGGAACTTGACTTCCTTGTTGCCCAGACATTAGACGACGATTCGGTACTCGGCGCGCGCATGATGGGCGGCGGTTTCGGAGGTTGCACGATCAATCTGGTTAAAAAGGAGGCTGTGGAGGCTTTTGAAGCCAAAATGAAGCAGGCTTATCTTGAAAAATACAAAATCGACTTGCCTTGCTACCGGGTGAAAATCACCGACGGTACCGAGGAAGTTGCGCTCGCATAATCTGACCATTTACACAAACTCTTAACCTTTGACTATGAGAAGAATCCCTTTTTTACTCACCGCGCTGGTTGGCCTGGCCATTTTCAGCTGCTCAAAAACCAAGAATGAAGAAAAAATGATCAGTACTATCTCCAAAGAGGCTTTCGGCCAGCTCCCCGACGGCCAGCAGGCTGACCTTTACACACTGACCAACGCCAACGGCATGACCGTCAACATTACCAACTACGGCGGGATCATCACCAAACTTACCGCACCGGACAAAGACGGCCAATGGGCGGATGTAGTGCTGGGCTTCGACTCGTTGGCTCCCTATTTGAGCGGCCACCCGTTCTTTGGTGCGCTGGTAGGTCGTTACGGCAACCGTATTGCGAAAGGAAAATTCAAACTGAATGGACAGGAGTACTCGCTCGCGATCAATAATGGCCCGAATGCATTGCATGGCGGTACAAAAGGTTTCGATAAAGTAATTTGGAAAGCGACCGAAATCAAGCAGGATTCGGTGGTAGGGCTGCAACTGGAATACACCAGTAAGGACATGGAAGAAGGTTATCCGGGCAATCTGACCGTGAAAGTGGTTTACACGCTCGATAATGAAAACGCATTGACGATCGACTACACCGCGACTACCGACAAGCCAACCGTCGTGAACCTGACCAACCACTCGTACTTCAACCTTACCGGCCTGAAACGCGACATTCTCGACCACGAAGTGACCATTGAATCGGATAGCATCGTCCCTGTGGATACGACATTGATCCCGACGGGCAAACTCCGCGCCGTGGAAGGAACGCCATTCGATTTCCGCAAAGCCACCAAAGTAGGTGCCGGAATTGATAAAACCGATGACGAGCAGATCAAAGCCGGCGGCGGCTACGACCATTGCTGGGTGTTGAAACGCAGCGGCGACGGTCTGGTACAGTTTGCAACCGTGAAAGATCCCGAAAGCGGCCGCGTCATGGAAGTATTCACCACGGAACCGGGCGTTCAGTTCTACACCGGTAACTTCCTCGACGGCAAACTGACCGGCAAAGGCGCTACCTATTCCAAACGTTTCGGCCTATGCCTCGAAACCGAGCATTATCCCGATTCACCGAACCAACCTCAGTTCCCGACCACAACATTGAACCCGGGCGAGACTTATAAGACTACTACGAAGTATAAGTTTTCGGCGAAGTAAGTAGCAGACTCAACATTCCTCATTACGACCTTGGCGAAGAACAGGCCGCGTAAGCGCCCCGTCTTCGCCTTTGTTCATTTCTGCCACTTTTTAGCTAATTTTGATATGCCAACGGTATTATACATTAATGGTTTCCGCTTCTTCTTCTGGATGAATGAGCACGAACCGGTTCATATTCACGTTGAAAAAGGCAAATGTAATGCGAGAGTTGTCTTGGTTCCGGATATTGAAGTTTCCTATAACCATGGTTTCAAGAAAAATGAAATGAGAGCCATTTTGGATATAATCGTCTGCAACTATGAAAAAATCATTCAAGCCTGGCATCACGCCTTCAATAAGTAAACAGCTTCAAACTCTTCTTAGCGAGGCTGGCGACGATGACGTAATTGACATTGCGGATGATATGGATCGTATGATACTGGATAGCGGATTACAGATCCGCCACTTTGGTTTCGCGAGAGATCTAGATCTGGCACTTTTCATCCTAAACGATAAGAGAGTAATTACCAGACCATTATCCTCTTTCCCATTTTTGGAAAAAGCTGAGGATTGGGATCTGGACCAATATACCATATCTCAATCGGGCATTCATTGGACAATTCTTGACGCAGACATAAGTCTTCGGGGCTTACTACAAGAAGAGGAAGTTTTAACTAAATAATTGACATACATAGTACCATTTCAATGCTTACTAAAACCGTAAAAATCAGCAATGTTACCAACCTCTCCGACGCGCGTTACTGTGCGGGAATGGGCGTTGAAATGCTTGGTTTTTCTATTGACGAAGATTCTCCCAATTATATTTCTCCCAAAAAATTCGAGGATATCTGTTCCTGGCTGGCCGGTGTGACGCTCGTTGCTGAGACGGCCAAATCCGATCCGGATGCCATTTTGAGTGCATTGGCCGACTATCCCGTGCATGCCGTACAGGTGAATGACCCCGGCTTGCTTAATTATCTCCGCTCCGAGCTTGCATTACCGTTGCTGCTACGCGTCAGTGTCGACCTCTATGATTCCGGCGAAATTGTGCCGATCCTGAGCCGTTATGAAGGTGAGGTGACACATTTCCTGCTGGAAAGCGACGACGAAGCAGAGCTATCCGAATCCTGGATGCAGGTTTTAGGCACCGTCGAAGCAGATTATCCTATACTCGTCGGCTTCGGGCTCGACAATGAATTTACGGTAAGCGCCCTTACCGAGCTACTGCCAGGCATCGGTATCGCATTGCGTGGGAGCGAAGAAATCCGTCCCGGTTATAAGGATTTTGGCTCGATGATGGACATCCTGGAAGCGCTCGAAGAGCAATAACGCCGCTTTTCGCCCATTTAAATCACATTCTCACTAAAAATATCCGCTTAACACGCCCTTTCGCCGATAATAATTTTCCGGTTTACAGTATCTTGCATTACCTACTACCTTTGATTACAAATAAACACTAAACTAATCATGGAAAAGAAATTGCATCGTATACCTGACCAGGCAGTTTTCGGGGGAGTTTGTGCGGGAGTCGCTCAGTATCTGCAAATTGACGTAGTGATCGTCCGCGTGATCTTCGTCGTAATGGCGCTGCCGATATTGCCTCCCGGCTTTGGGATGACCGGATTACTCTACATTATCCTGTGGGCAGTACTGCCGACCGGCCCTGCCGGCGAGGTTTACACCACCCACAATGTGTTCGGCTCCGAACCTTCCAAACCGTCCGACCCGGTCTCCGACAAAAAGCGGTCCGATCAGACAATGATGATCCTGGGTGGCGTGCTGATCTTTTTCGGTGGATTAATGCTGGTGGACGATCTGCCCTTCTGGTGGTCGTTTAAAAAATACTTCTGGCCCGTCGTCTTAATCGCCGTGGGTGCGTTCCTGATCCTGCGCCAGCGTGACAAGGAGGCCGAAAATAAATCGACCGTGTATCCTACGACGCCCCCGCCGGTCGAGCCGGTAGACCCGGGCCCCGATCCGCAGCCCTACACGCCTTTTTCGCCCAGCTCTTCGCCGGAGACACATTTTCCCGAAGATCCCGAATCGAAAAAGCCTGATCAGAATGACGACGACGTCATTAAAGTCAATTAACCTTCCTGAATCGTACCATAAACCATATAAGCCATGAATTTCAAAAACATTTTCTGGGGAGTGATCCTCATTGTCATCGGGTCACTATTCCTGGTGGAAGAACTGACCGCCTTCGATTTCGGCCGCTTCTTCTGGCCCATTATACTGATCGTTACCGGCGGGCTGCTGCTGTTGCGCAACTTCCTGAATACTGACAATACTAACCGATCAAACATATAAGATCATGAAAAACTCACGTGGCATTGTTTGGGGTGGCTTGCTCGTCATTCTTGGGGTGATCTGGCTGCTTCGAAGCATGAACCTGTTGAATATCGATTGGGACCTGGTGCTGCCCTACTGGCCTGTACTGCTCATTTTGGCCGGGGCGATCCTGATGGCGGCCGGCCGGGAGCGTGGCTCCGGAGGCATCGTTGCGTTGCTTATCACGCTTGCCGTTTTTGGCGGGGTCGTCAACAAAACGCACCAGGCATTCGATAACCATGGCGATAACTGGCATTTCGGCTGGGACGATGACGACGACGACCATGAGTACGGCTACCACCATGATGACGATGATAATGATGATGATGATGGCGACGACGAGAAAGACAGTGATTATCAAAAAGAGCATTGGAAAGAAGGCGACCATCCGATCAACGGCTCCTACAACCACGAAATGGAGGATTTTATCCAAAAAGCCAATTTCAACCTCGAAGGGGGTGCAGGTTCCTTTTCATTAAATGGTAATACTGCCAAGCTCTTCGAAGCCGCCACTACCAGTACAATAGTTGGTTTCAAATCCAATACGTCAGTTAACAAGCTGGATAATTCCGCTTCCGTTACTTTGAAAATGGAAGACGGTAATGTTAAGATCAAAAACGGGGAAGTTTCGAATCAGGCAAAAATTCAGCTGAATGAAAAACCCATTTGGAATGTCGACCTGGGCATAGGCGCCGGAAAAGGTGACTTCGATTTCAGTAACTATAAAGTTGAAAAGCTGAAAGTGAGCACCGGCGTTGCCGATATGGACATCCGCGTTGGCGATAAACTGCCTGTGGCGATCATCGAAATCGAAGCCGGCGTAGCTTCGGTAACGCTCGAAATTCCAGAATCCGTCGGTTGTGAAATGCGGATGGACGGCGCGCTAAACGCCAAAAACATAGAGGGTTTGAGCAAAATCGGGGACGGACATTATAGAAGCTCCAACTTCGACACCGCAACGAAAAAAGTGATTGTGCATTACGAAGGCGGGCTGACCAGCATCAATATCAAACGATACTAGGCCATTCTTCCCGATTCAGCAAAAAGAATATCTTTGCAGCCTTTGCAAGGATATTTTTTTATGCTCAAAACTGCCTTTTATCTGCTGCTAGCCGCCCTCCCGGCATTTGAAACTACCTCCCAATCATCTAAATCACTGCCGCTTATCGAGCAAAAAATGATTGAGCGGGGCCTGGTAGATGTTCAAAAAGCGGACCCGAAAATTTTGGTTGAACTGAAATACTCGACTACCGACAACTTCATCGGGCGTGATGTGTACGGCGAGCTTACGCGTGCGTACCTGCAACCTGAAATGGCCAGACGACTTGCCAAAGCCAATGCATTACTCCAAAAGGAAAAGCCGGGATACCGCTTGCTGGTCTACGACGCCGCACGTCCTAATTCCGCCCAGTACGATCTTTGGGATGCGCTGGATCACTTAAAAATCCCTGCACGCAGCAAAACACAATATGTAGCTGATCCCAGGATCGGTTCAAACCACAATTTCGGGTGCGCTATCGACCTTACCGTGGTTGACGAAAAAGGCATTCCACTCGATATGGGCACGAAATTCGATTTTTTCGGACCGCTGGCTTATCCGCGCTCCGAGCAGGAAATGCTGAAAAAAGGAAAGCTGACGGTCAAACAAGTTGAAAACCGCCAGCTTTTACGAAAAGTGATGACCCAGGTGGGATTCAAGGTCAATACCACGGAATGGTGGCATTTCGACGGCATGTCGAAAGCGCAGGCCCGGGCTAAATACGGAATGAT
Source organism: Dyadobacter sp. SG02 (assembly GCF_900109045.1). Lineage (GTDB taxonomy): Bacteria > Bacteroidota > Bacteroidia > Cytophagales > Spirosomataceae > Dyadobacter. Next base: position 534,943 of record NZ_FNYL01000003.1, on the reverse strand, counting down.
CCCCTGAAAATATTATTCAGCACGAACGCTACTCCCACCAGTTACTTCCTTTGCCACTTTCGGGTTACCGCGGTAACGTACATTGCTCGCGCCCGAAGCTTTCACGTCGAGCAAGCGCGTCACCCAAACTTTCGCATTGCTGGCGCCTGAAATGTCCAGATCCGACTCTTCCGTTTCCAGTTCGAATGCATTGAGCTGCGATGCGCCGGAAGCGTCGCCGTCCAGAAACTTTATTTTACCGAATGCATTCAGCTGGGAAACGCCGTTGATGTCAAATTTCAATGTAGTACCACTACCTTCAAAATCGCATTGAGAAGCGCCTGAAAGGTCGATTTCAATGCTGGGCAGGTTTTCAAAGTCATTGATCTCCGCGTCGACCGCCCCCGAAAAATCTACGCCGGCCAGATCGGGCATCGTAATGTCAATATCCATTCGCTGCCGTTTTCTCCACGAATTATTGTAGCGGGCCGTCAGCTTGCCGTCTTGTACGAAAATGTTGAGGTCGTCGAGGTCATTGCGTTCTCCGGTGGCTTCTACGCTGAACGACGAGCCTCCAACGACGTGCACGCGGATTGCATCGCTTACTTCCAGTTCATCGAAGTTGCGAAAATCATAAGTGCGTGTGGTTTCGCCGCGTGGTGGAATGTCTTCATCCTTGTTAATGTAAACGCAGGATTGGAAAACAGAGGCGATACTAAGGGCAACAGACAGTTTAAGAAAAATTTGTTTCATGGCTAAAAGATGTTGTTTAACGGTAGGACAAGTGGCTCCCTGTTTCCCCCTATTTAAAAAAATAAAATTTCTCATAGGGGTACGCGGCGGGTAAGTTGTCTCTTTCCAAAGGACATTCAATATGACCGCTCTTCTATATCAGGAACCGCTAATCGAAAGAGATTATCTATTTTTGACCGAAAATCAAAAACAGATAACGGTGCACTCTTCCGACCCAGAAATAGTCAGCGCGATAAGGCGGGGCGATGAACAGGCCTTTGAGCAGACCTTCCGGACCTATTATCCGAGGCTGTGCAACTATGCTTGTACCATGCTGAAAGATGAAGAAGAGTCGGAAGAAGTCGTACAAACGGTGTTTTTGACGATCTGGGAAAAGCGGGAAGACCTCGAAATCACGCTTTCGCTGAAATCCTATTTATACCGCGCCGTACATAACCATTGCCTCAATCGCTTCAAACACGCGACAGTACGTGAGGCGCACAAGGATTATACGATGTACTTTTCCAGTGGTTCTTATGATTCCGTGACGGAGGTAATTCATGCCGGAGAGCTGGAAGAGCGCATTGAAAAGGCAGTAAGTACGTTGCCGGAGCAGTGCCAAAAAGCATTCAGGCTGAGCCGTTTTGAGGAATTGAAGTATCAGGAAATAGCAGATCAGTTGGGAATATCCATTAAAACGGTGGAAAATCAGATAGGGAAAGCATTGAAAATTCTGCGCGCGGAACTGGCGGATTATCTGCCGGTTACGCTTTGGTTGGTTGGTAGCATTGTTGAACAGTTAATCGGATCGTAACCATGAACTCATCTCATGCAAACATATCGGAGGAGCTGTTAGCACGTTACCTGGCCGACACCGCCTCGGATTCGGAAAGAAATGAAGTCGAAGCCTGGCTCGCCGAATCGGAAGCCAATGCCCGGGAACTCGCAACTTACCGGCTGATCTGGGACCACACGGCTGCGATGAAAAAAAGCAGCATGACCGTGGATACCGATGCTGCCTGGACTAGAATGAAGGGTAAAATGGCGGCCGGCAAGACGGCTGTCCCCGCGCAGGAAGTCCCCACCAGGGAAGCAAAGACGATCGAATTCCGGCCCGAGGTGCAGAAACGCCGGCTACCGGTAACGGTCTGGGCCGCTGCGATGATCGCCATTCTGGTGATGGCATTCGGATGGTTCTTCCTGCTTGCCGACAAAACACCGGAGTCGCTGAATGTAGCCACTGCTAATAATACAACCGAGCAGATTCTCCCGGACGGCACCAAAGTTTTCCTGAATTATAATTCAAAATTGACCTACCCTGAAAACTTCGAAGGTGATCTGCGGACCGTCTCTTTGCAGGGAGAAGCATTCTTTGATGTAAAGCCTGACGCAGCGCACCCGTTTGTGATTCAGGCAAATGGGACAGAAATCCGCGTTTTGGGAACGTCTTTCAATGTAAAAGCCTACAATAAAGCTCCTGTACGAGTAGATGTTGCCACCGGAAAAGTGCGGGTAAGTAAAGACGCGCATCGCGTCGAGCTCGTAAAAGGGCAAAGCGCGGAAGTACTGAAAGACTCGATCCGCAGCCTGCAAGCCAACTTGAACCTGATGGGCTACCGGACGCAGGTGTACGAATTCAACGCGGCCGACCTGCAAGATGTCGTCAGCTCGATCCGCGACGGTTACCACGTGGACGTGCGGCTGTCCAATGAGAAGATTGCGCAATGCAGGCTAACGATCCGCTTCGAAAAAGAACCCGTGGACGCCACATTGTCCGTGATCGCCGAAACCCTCGACCTGAGTCTTCGGAAAGAAGGAAAAGTATACTGGCTCGAAGGAAACGGTTGCCAATAGAAACTTCAAGTTATCCTGCTTTGAAACTATTTTACAGAATTACTTTCTGGTGTATCTGCGTTTGCCTTCTCCCAGGCCACATTTCGGCCCAGGATTTGCTGGAAAAGCGCATATCATTAAAGGTCACCAACCTGCCGCTCGACGAAACGCTGCAAAAAATCGGCAATATCGGCGGTTTCAGTTTCTCGTACAGCCCCGATATGATCGACGTCAAAAGCCGTGTCTCGTTCCAGGCAGTCAACCTGAGTGTAAGGGAAATATTGGTGGCCATTTTTAAAGACAAAGTCACATTCAAGGAGCGGCGCCGTTATATTATCCTTCAAAAAAAACCGGAAACCGAAAAGCCGGAAGAACCGGAAGACTTTGACCTTAACGGTTATATCATCGACAATAAAACCGGTAAAAAGCTGGCTAACGCAAGTATTTATGAGGCGGCAACCTTAGCCTCGGCGGTCAGTAACCAATACGGATATTACAAAATCCGCCTTTCGGCAACCCGCCCCTCGCTCCGGCTGGAAGTCCGGCGAGAGGATTATATAGGCAAATCTATTCCCGTTCCGACCCGCAAGGACACTTATTTACAAATTTCGCTCAACCCTGATACGCTAAAACCTATTTCAGGCAAAATGGCCACCCACACGCCCGTACAGGTGGATTCGCTGCACACGCGCGTGGCTATCCCGCAATTTGAAACCGCGAAGGTCGATTTGCCGCGCGACACCATATTTATCGACAGTTCGGCCAGCGGCAAAGCCATTACCTGGGCCGATTACGAGTCGCTGCGCAAGAAATACCGGCGGGTTCAGAACAAGTTTGTAGGCGCATTCGCATCCGCCAAACAAGCCGTGCACACCCGCAACATCGAAGACACGCTGTATGCGCCCTTTCAGGCATCCATTTTGCCATTTCTGGGTACCAATCATGGGCTGAGCGGGAATATTGTAAATGAGTATTCCATTAACCTCATTGCCGGCTATTCGCTGGGTGTGTCCAAATTCGAGATCGGCAGCTTGATCAATGTTGTAAGAGGCAATGTTACGGGTTTCCAACTCGGCGGTGTAGCCAATGTCGTGGGCAACAATGTGACAGGGTTCCAGTACGCCAACTTCCTTAACATGACCCTTGGTAATTTCACCGGCTTTCAGGGCACCAATTTCATCAACTATACCGGAAAGAATTTTTCGGGCTTCCAGGTTGCGGGCGTTGGTAACGTGGTTGTGGGAGTTTTGGAGGGCTACCAGTTTTCTGCCGGTTATAATTATGCGCATACCGTGCGAAAAGGCCATCAGATCGGCTTCATTAACTATGCGGACTCCACGGGAAAGGTACCTTTCGGGCTGTTTAGCTGGGTACACAGCAATGGCTACCGTCGTTACGAGTTCTCGACGGACGAGTTCAATTATTTCAATACTGCATTCAAAACGGGCGTAGAGCGGTTTTACAACATTTTCAACCTCGGTTTCAACGGAGATACGAAAGACAAGCCGCTGTTTACCCTCGGTTATGGGTTCGGTACCGCACAACGACTGGGTAAAGGTTGGAGCGCCAACGCGGATCTTACCGGTAGCATAGTATGGCTAAACACTGACAGAAACGACGACATCAACCAGGGAATCGTAAAATTCGCATTAGCGATCGAAAAGAAAATCGGGTCCCGATTCGCATTATTCGCTGGCCCCTCGCTCAACACTTTTTTTGCCAAAGATTCAGGATTAATCAATGCGGAAGCAAAAAAAGGGCTTTCTCCCGTTTGGTTAGGGAAAAAGCCTGATAGTTCCACAAGGAATTACGGCTGGGTTGGATTTCAGGCAGGGATACGGTTTTTGAATAAGATTTGATGATCAAAACCCAATCCGCTTCCTTCCGTTCTGCACGGCTGCCCCATTCACATAAGCGCGCAGTTCCGCGAGCTCTTTTTCAAATCCACCCGACAAAATCGGGAAACGGCACCATGAGCGCGGATCGAGGTTGCGGTCATCGAGGTGGAAAGACGGGGCGTAACGCTCGCGCTTCCATTGATTGCGGCTCCAAAGTTTAAAGAACCGCTCTGTCCAGCCGAGAAGTTGCTCAACGCTATAAATGCCTTTGTAACGTACATAAAGGTTCCTGTACGATTCCAATGGCGACTTTTTGTCCCTGATCGCGAGCCCTTCCAGGTCATTTAAAAACTCGTAGGGCATCAGATCGGCTTCGTCGGTCTGCGTCTGCGCCAGCGGCCGGAGCTCGGCGGTAGGTTGCAGACTATTTACTTTTTTCAAACCTTCGATCCGGATGTGTTTCCCTTTCACTTCGCAACCTACCGTTTCGAGCCAGCGGAGCCATTGGCGCAGGTAATGCTTGTCGATGCCCGCCAGCGGACTAATGCTGCCGGAAGTATCGCCATCCATGGTAGCATACCCAACGGCAGCTTCCGATCGGTTCGAAGTAGCGAGCAAAAGGTGGTTCGACAAGTTGGTCAGCAACCACACACCCGGGGCGCGCACGCGTGCCTGGATGTTCTGCAATGCGATATCGTCCTGCTCCCAGGTCAGTTTACGGCCGATCTGGTCTTCGATCAGGCCTTTATAAGTCTCTACCAGGCCATTGATATTCACATTATAAAAGGTCGAACCGATCGATTCCGCCAACGATTGGGCGGAGTCCAGCGTGTCGGAAGAGCTATTTTCGGTTCCCTGATAAATATTGTGGATCAAAACTCGGGCAAGATCTTCCTCCGTTTTGGCAGATTGAATATCCTTGATGTAGGACAATTTCTGCTTGAAACGCTCCATTCCGATACTCTCATCGGCCAGACGGATCATTAACCCGCCTAATGCCGTACAGGCACAGGAATCTGCCCCGCCCGAAAGCGATATCGTGAAGCCATTCGAACGGCTCTTTCGCAGGTAATCGAACAATGCGAGGCATTCGGCCCGGGCAAACTCTTCCTCCTTCAATGCACCGCCTTTTTCAAACGGCTCGATCTCCGGCGTTTGCGTCAGTACCGGCTCGATATCCGGGAAGTCGAAACGGGCGGGGATTCTCCACGTCCGCTCTTTGGTTGTGGCGGCTATTTTGCTCTGAACCTGACTTAAACGGGTATATTCCGTATCGATAACTGCCGTCGTAATCACATAATCCTCGTAGCTGAACCGCGGGCTGGACGCCAGCAAGTCGCCATTCGAAGCGATCATCGCATCGCCATCATAAACAGCTCTTCCAGCCTCATTACCAAGGAGATTTGTATAAATATAACTGCATGAGAACGACCTGGATGCATCGACCACCAGCTTCTCACGCACCATAAACTTGTTGAATGCAAAATGGCTGGCACTTGGGTTGAGGATAATATCAACACCCCGCTCGTAATGCCTGCGCGCGGGACGGTTGGCCACCCAGCCGTCCTCGCAAATCTCGAATGCGATCTTCACGCCATGTGAACCGCCGAGGATCGGGCCTGATGCAACGTCAAAAATCACATCCCCGATCGGGTAGAACATCTGGTTCACCTCGATGCTTTCCACCGCGCCCGGCTGCCATGGCCTGAACCAGCGTGCTTCGTAATGAATACCATTGTTCGCAAGGTTCTGTTTGCAGTAAAAACCGGCGATTTGTTTATTGGAAATCAGGCAGGCCGCATTGTACAAACTTCCATTATGACGTAATGGCAAACCCACGGCTACGATCATTCCCGATGTTTCTTCCGCTATTTCCAGCAGGCAACGCTGCGCTTGCTCCACCAGGTCGGGTGCAAAAAAATAATCGTCACAGCCGTAACCCGAAATGCATAACTCGGGCAGGCACAGCAGGCTTACCTCCTGCTTCCGGGCCTCCCTGATCGCGTCGATAATGTTTCGGGTATTGGCCTCCCAGGCCATGGGTGTCTGGTTTACAACTCCGGAAGCAACTTTGATCAATGGCATGGACGATGGTATGTTTTCGACTCGGTATGTGTTTGTGCTAAATCAAGGCAGGCAACTTAATAAAAAAATGCCTTTTTCGAACCGCTAAGGTTTTTTCCTATTTTTGTCAACAACTAATTTAAAGAACAGATTCCTCTTGCAATTCCCCTCATTCATCGCCAAACGGATACGCCATAACGAAGCAGGATCGTTTTCTGCCACAGTTTCGCGGATCGGCGTGGCCAGTATTGCCATTGGCGTTGCGGTAGGGATCATCGCTTTTGCGGTGCTACTGGGTTTTAAGCAAACCATCCAGCAAAAAATATTCCTTTTTAGCGCGCATATCAATGTAAACGCCTTTTCGCAGGGTAATACTTACGAAGAAGCGCCGCTGCCCATCAGGAATGCGGTGTCGCAAATACTGCCGACCATCCCGGAAATCAAGCGATGGCAGGCCGTGGCGCATAAATCGGGCATTCTGAAAACGCCGGATGAAATCAAGGGGATTATCCTGAAAGGCGTCGGCAAGGACTACGATTGGGAAACTTTCAAACCCAACCTCCGGGAAGGCAAGCTGATCGACCGCACCGATTCTTCGTCGGTTAAATATGGCTATTCGTCCCAGATCCTGATCAGCCGGAAAATAGCGACGCAAATGCGCCTCAAAATCGGCGACGATGTGATCATGTACTCGCTTCAAAATCCGCCCAGGCCTCGTAAGCTGGAAATTGCCGGTATTTATGAAACCGAAATGGAGGAGTTTGACAATAACCTGATTATCGGGGACATCGGTCTGGTACAGCGGCTGAATGGCTGGGGTGCCGATTCCGTCGGCACTTATGAAATCTACCTCAAAGATTTCTATGACCTCGACGCGGTCACCCACAAGCTCCGCCGCGAACTTCCGCCGGGCCTGTTCCTGCAAAAAGTCACCAGCCTTTTTCCGCAAATATTCGACTGGCTCGTCCTGCTCGACCGCAATACGGCCGTTTTTCTCGTACTGATCCTTTTCGTGGCCTGCTTTAATATGATCTCGATCCTGCTGGTCATGATCATGGAACGGACGCCGCTGATCGGTTTGCTCAAAACGCTCGGAAGTCCTAACCGGCAAATCAGGATGATCTTTTTCCGGGTCGGCCTCGATATGGTCCGCAAGGGCATCGTCATCGGTAACGTGGTCGGGTTACTGCTTTGCTGGCTGCAATACCAGTTCAAACTCATCCCGCTAGATCCGGTCAATTACTATATGGATACGGTCCCCATCGTATTCGATTGGGGAATTTTCGCGATAGTGAACGTCGTGACCGTCATCATCACAGCTGCGATCCTGCTCATTCCGACGCTTATTATCACGCGAATCCAGCCGATTAAGGCATTGTTGTTTAAGAAGTAGGTTTTCTTGCGAGAAGTTTGGCAAGCAACCGCAGGTCGGTTGAAAAATCAACGGCCGGCAAAAACTGAATATCCCCGAAGTTTTTAGCAGCAGGGTTCAATATCACATTTCTTTCCTGGGGCACAATGGCCGATGGCGTAGTGAAAGCGATGATTTCAGGGTCGCTCAGAATTTGCTCACCGATCCATTGGGAATAGGAAATATCGTCCATCCAGCTTTTCTTCAATCGCTGGTCGTCGACATGGAAAACGAGGTTTTCATCGTCAGGGATGTCGATCCGAAGCAATGCAAGACGCTCCATAACTTCCCGGAATTCGGCATGAACGTACTTTTCCAATAATGCGAGCGAAAGGTTCTGACTGGCGTAGATACAGGGGCAACCCTCCGGATTCCAGCGCCCGCCATACAGCTTGGCACCCGAACCGGACAGATCATCGATGTACGCCTTTGCGGCAAGGCGATACGCGATCATATGTATACGCCATGCTCCATGCGCCCGAGCTCATTGCAGATCAGCTTCACACCCCAGAAAGAGCGCAGCGTCGAAAAGTCCTGCGTTTCTCCAAGAACCTCCCGTGGCGTACGGAGCCATCTTTCGAAAGCTTTCAAATCACCGAATACTTCAATGCCAAGCTCCGTCATGTTTTCGAGCTGGTATAAATGCTCGGCATAAAGCCCCTCAAAAGACCTTTCTTCTTTCAGATACCGGTGTAAAGTCCTGTCGCTCACGTGCAATATCTCCGCCCATTCCAGCTGCGTGAAGGGTAACTTTGCAGAAAGCTCCCGAAAACGCTCCACAGGGAAGATGTCAACGGTTTTACGGGCAACATACAATACTTCGGGCTCCTGTGCGATCCGCAACGGAGTCGTTTCCTCGTACTTTTGATAATGAATCGTTTTCATACCGTCCGAAATTTGTCAGATTAAGTTACGACTTTTTTCGAAACTAGACAAGATTCTTCGGTTTCTCCAAATCTTTTTACCAAAGTGCCCGGTTCAACAATTCTGCGGCTTTCAGCAAGGTCTCATCATGCTTCGCAAAGCAAAATCTGAGTGTTTTGAAGTCAGTTTTCCTGGCATAAAATGCTGAAACCGGAATGGAAGCGACACCCACTTCCCGAGTGAGCCGCTCGGCGAGTGCCGCGTCATTTTCTTCGGATAGATTAGCATATGATACGTTCTGAAAAAAACTACCTTCGGAAGGTTTCAGAACAAAACCAATACCCTTAATGGCTTCGTTAAACAAATCCCGCTTCCGTTCGTAGAATGCAGAAAGCGTCAGGTAATGCTCAGGCTCGTTGAGGTATTCGGCCACGGCAAATTGAAAGGGCGTTACGACGCTGAATACCAAAAACTGATGAATTTTCCGGAACTCGGCGGTAAGGTAGCCAGGCGCCAGGCAATACCCGAGTTTCCAGCCGGTTGTATGGAACGTTTTCCCAAACGAGCCGCAAACAAAGCTACGTTCAGCCAGCGAAGGAACAGACGCCGCCGAAATATGGTCACGTCCGTCAAAAACAATGTATTCATAAACTTCATCACTGATCACGATCAGGTCTTGCTCTTCTGCGAGGGTGGCAAGCGCCTGTAAATCGGAAGCCGCCCAGACTTTGCCGGTCGGGTTATGCGGTGTGTTGATGATGATCGCCCGCGTCTTGCCCGTAATGCGTGCCTTCACGGCTTCCCAATCGATGGAATCATATTGCGGATCGAGGGTCACAAAAACCGGGATTCCACCACTGAGCTCGATGGCCGGAACGTAGCTGTCATAGGCCGGTTCGAAGACGATCACCTCGTCGCCCGGATGCACCACGGTGCTGATCGCCACGAATAATGCTTCGGTAGCGCCGCTGGTGATGGTAATTTCCGTTACAGGATGATATTCACGACCCGAACCTTCGAAAGTCTTCTTCGCAATGGCCTCGCGTAATGGCAATGCACCCGGCATAGGCGCATACTGGTTCTTGCCCGACCGCACATATTTGTCCACCAGCGCTTGCAAGTCAGGTGAGCAATCGAATTCCGGGAAACCCTGCGCCAGGTTTAGCGCCTTATGCTCTTCGGCCAGCGCCGACATTTTGGTAAAAATGGTAGTCCCGACGTTGGGAAGCTTCGATTGCAACGGGTTTTTCAACAACATATCCAAAAATCGTATTAAACAAATACCGTGTCAGCGGCAAAACCAAAGATAATGCATGGCTGCCTCGCTGACACGGTATGAATGCCAAATATATAATTTCCGCTAACGGCCGTCGTAAATCGCCTTCAAAACAGCTTTAACATCCGGTGTATCGTCAAAATTCTCGTCGACAAACGCATAACCCACCCTCCGGTCACGACCGAACACAAAGAGCGACGGTGTGAAAACCTCCTCCGAAATACCGGCAATGCGGTCCCAGATCGGCGAAGTTTCCGAAAACACGCCATAGGAGCGTGCGACGTTGTAATTCTTATCGTGGTAAATCAGCGCTCCGGCGTCCAATTTCCTGGCAATGCGCCCGATTTCCTTTTGAGATTCATTGGTCAATACCAGCAGCTGTCCGCCCAGAGCCTCCACCTGCGGCGCAAGTGATTTTAATGCTTCGAGGTGTCGCGGCGCGTAGCTGCCCCAGCAATTGCAATAAAAACTGAGAACAAGCGGCTTGAAACGCACCAGGTCGAGGATCGATCGTGATTCGCTGTCCGAAGTGGTACTCGTAAGTGACGTCACGGGAAACCCTTCCTCATTGCGGAGATAGAATAGCGGCGCCGGTTCATCCTTCTTCGGTGGCTCGATCTGCTCTTCCGCTACCCGTTGTTTGAGTTGTAAGGTGGACACGTTGCCCAGTTCGTCTTCAATTTCGTAGTACATAATGCCAGGGGTCTTCTGATTTCGAAGCTCAAAATTATCAATAATCTATATATCCTACAAATTTAATAGACTTATTTTACCACCATCGGTTTTTAGTATAAAATTTGATTAAACGCTTATTATATCGATCCCAGAGCCCTAGAACCACATGCGCCACTTAAAACCAGTCCTTTCGACCTTTTTTTTATTCCTCGTTCCCGCCCTGCTTTTCGGGCAAATTATCACCTGGAAGGAGATTCATCCGGGCGTCTGGAAAGGCACTGCGGGTAAACCCGATGCTTACGATCTGCTTAAAGCGGCAGAAACTACTGCCTCGCCCGCGCTTGCGAAACTACCCAAACAGGATTTCCCGCTCGATAAATCGGCGATTTCGTTTCAGCTGAACAATGGTAAATCCTACCTGAGACTGCCCTTGCAAAGAAACGAGCAACTCTACGGCTTCGGGCTGAATTTCCAGACCATTCACCAGCGCGGCCGCATTATGCAGCTCCACGCCGATCATTACGGCAAGTCGGACAATGGGCGAACACACGCGCCGGTGCCGTTTTATGTATCGTCGCTGGGTTATGGTGTTTTTGTAAACTCTGCCAAATACATCGACGTGTATGCAGGCTCGGGCGTACGCAAGGACAGCCAAAACCCACCGAAGGTCATGGACCGCAATACCGATAAAAACTGGGAAGCACACCCCTATTCCGACGCGGTCGAAATGCTGATTCCGGCCGAAGGCATTGAAATATATGTTTTTGCAGGCCCGAAATCAGTCAATGCGATCGAGCGTTTCAATTTGCTGAGCGGTGGGGGCTGCCTGCCGCCGCGATGGGGACTGGGCTTCACGCAGCGCGTCCACCGCCTCTATACGGCCGATCAGGTGAAGCAGGAAGCGAAGGCATTTGAAGAAAAAGGCTTCCCGCTCGATTTCATCGGTCTTGAACCCGGTTGGCAAACAAAATCCTACCCCTGCACATTCGAATGGGACCGCTCCCGCTTCCCCGATCCGGCGGCTTTTGTAAAGGATATGGATCAAATGGGTGTCAAAATCAATCTCTGGACAAACCCGTACGTCTCCCCCGATGCTTCGATTTACAAGGCAATAGCCCCTTATACCGGCACGCACACGGTCTGGAACGGCATTGTACCGGACCTATCCATGCCGCAAGCACGCAAAATATTATTCGATCAGTTCGAAAAGGAACATGTTAAAATCGGCGTCAGCGGCTACAAGATCGATGAAGTGGATGGCTTCGACTCATACCTGTGGCCCGACGTGGCCACATTTCCGTCCGGCCGTTCGTCGGAGCAGATCCGCCAGACTTACGGGCTGCTCGTACAGAAACACAGCTTCGAAATGTTCCGCCGCAACAACATGCGTACTTACGGGCTCGTGCGCGCATCCAACGCGGGCGGAGCGCCGTTTCCTTATGTGATTTACAATGATAATTACAGCCACGAAGATTTCATTACCGCGCTGATCAACAGTGGCTATGCCGGTGTGCTGTGGACGCCCGAAGTACGCGCATCGAAAACCGCCGAAGAATGGCTCCGACGTTTCCAGACGGTTTGCTTCTCTCCCATGGCGATGATCAATGCCTGGTCGAGCAGCATGCAGCCGTGGACATTCCCCGAGGTAGCGCCGCAAATCAAGGCATTGGCCGAGCTGCGGATGCGCATGATGCCCTATTGGTATTCCGAATTCGCCAAATATCATTACAATGGCACGCCACCATTCCGCGGGATGAACCTCGAAGAAGGTTTTGGAATCAATATGAAAAAAGAGAAAACGGCGACCAACCTGGAAGAAAACCCGTATGAGGAAGCTGTTACCCGCGAGGTGAAAGATCAGTACATGGCCGGCGAATACCTGCTGGTGGCTCCGCTGTTCACGGGACAAACTTCCCGGAAAGTTATTTTACCCAAAGGCAAATGGTACGATTTCTACACCGGCAAACTGGCAGGCGACGGCGAAGTGATCACCATTAATCCAGGAATGGACCAGATCCCGGTTTTCGTCAAAGACGGGGGCATTATTCCCATGATGCCTGCCATGCTCCACGCGCCGCGTTCAGGCGCGAAAACCGCTATTGAAATCCGGCATTATGGCGAAAAGAACGCGACCTATAACCTCTACGATGATGATGGCGAGACATTTGCATACGAAAAAGGCACATTCTCCTGGCGTACAGTCAAAGTCGAACGGCAGGGAGGAAAACTGACCGGCAGCATATCTCAGCCTGAAACCGGCAAGCCGAATACGATCGGCCAAGTTACCTGGCGGTTTATGACGGAATAGCAGCTACCCGGCGTCGAGATCGCGGAATGGGGAGCTGAAATGCCCCTTTTCAAGCGGCTTTTTCGCCAAAGCATCGGCCAGGAACTCGGGATAGACACGGATCGAATGCAGGTCGGTGACGGCATGCCAGTGAAAAAGCAGCTCATCCTGCCCTTCGACGCCCAGGAAATCTTCCTGATCGGGCAGGTCCTTGATCTGCATTTCAAAATAGAAACCTATTTCGTGGTACTTATCGCCATTGTAAAGGAAGAAATTCTCGGAAACCCACAGCATTTCACCGGCCTCGGCGTTCAGGCTGGTTTCTTCCTGCATTTCACGTTGTAAAGTGTCTTTGGAAAACTCAAACAATTCGCAGCGTCCGCCTGGGAGCGTCCAGAAATTGTCGGAAGGGGCTTTATGCAGAAGCACCTTGCCATTCAGCACCGCCACGCCGGCGACCCTGTAATTGAACAATGCTCCATCGATACGCAGGCTGATCATTAGTAATGTGGTTTTTCCGCTAAACTACGGTTTTTCCCACAGACGATTCCCGTATTGTCAATGCAGTTTTGAGTGAGCGCGTTTCGAATTTCTCGTCCTTTTGGGGATGTTCTATCAACCGGATCAGCAGTTCGACGGCCTGTTGTCCCATTTCCATAGCAGGCTGCATGACGGTCGTCAATGGCGGATTGAGCAAATTGGCCACGCTGATGTTGGTAAAACCGACGATCGCAACTTCATCGGGCACGCGGATGCCTTTTCTTTGAAATACCGACATGCACCCGGTCGTAAGGCGGTCGCTGGCAGTAAATATGGCATCGGGTGGCTCCGGCAGCGTGAGCAGTTCATCGATCGCGGCTTCGTTCTCCGCCTCTATTTTCCCTCCGTACAAACAGTATTTAACATACGACTCATCAAATGGAATGCCGTAATCTTCCAATGCCTTCTTGTAACCGGCGAGCCGTTCCGTTGTAATTGATAAATAAATAGGGCTCGTCAAATGCGCGATACGCCTGCGGCCGGAAAGGATCAGATGCTCGGTAGCCTCGTAACTTCCGGTGAAATTGTCGGCCACCACCTTGTGCGTCTCGATATCGTTAGGTACGCGGTCGAGGAACACGATCGGCAGCCCTTTTTCCATTAGCTCCTGAAAATGCACGAGATTCGTCGTAAGGCTCGCCAGCGACACCAGCAACCCATCCACACGCCTGGAAACCAGATAGTTGGTATTTGCCACTTCCCTTTCATAGGAATCATGGCTTTGAAAAATCACGACGTGATAGCCCAGGTTATAGGCAATGGATTCGATTCCGTTAATAAGCTGCGAGAAAAAGTGGTTCGCAATTTCGGGGATGATGACGCCTATCGACTTGCTTTTACTGTCCTTCAAACTCAATGCAATGGGATTCGGGCGGTAATTCATCCGCTCGGCGTACTCCATGACCAGTTTTTTAGTCTCAGGGTTAATCTCGTAACTATTTCTCAATGCACGTGAAACCGTCGAGGTCGACAGGTTCAGTGCTTTTGCAATATCCTTGATGGTGATGGTTTCCAATGGAAAAATTGGTTTATTCCAACTTATTATTCGTTTCAAAATATCCCCCGCCTTTCTTCCCTGCGCTGCCGGACTGCCAATTTATCTTAAAATTTACAATCATCCGGCTCAACTGACAACGTTCCCGATAACGATTGCACAAAAAAAGACAATTCGTTATTTGATTTTTCTGATTATTCAGTCTAACATCGTTTGGCTGGGGTCTATTTACTACCGACGCTAAAATTATCGGATACCCCGAAAAAGACAAATCACAAACCCATTAATGAATACCGTTAATTTATTTGATCTGACCGGAAAGACCGCTTTGGTAACCGGCTGCAATCGCGGCATTGGGAAAGCCATGGCCGAAGCGCTCGCCGAAGCCGGTGCGGATATTATCGGCGTAGCCTCTTCTGAATTCAGGGAAGGTAGCGAAACAGAACGCGCAATTCGGCAAACCGGCCGGAAATTTTATCCCTACCAGGCCGATCTGGGCGATCGCGCAAAGCTTTACCAGTTCATCGACCAGGTCAAAAAGGATCACCCGGTCATCGACATTCTTGTCAATAACGCGGGAATTATCCTACGCGAGCCAGCAGCCGAACACCCCGACGAATATTGGGATAAGGTACTGAACATCAACCTGGACGCGCCATATATACTCGCCCGCGAGCTGGGCAGGGAAATGATCGCGCGCGGGTCGGGCAAAATCATATTTACAGCATCGCTCCTGACTTTTCAGGGAGGCATTAATGTGCCCGGATATACCGCTTCGAAAAGTGCTATCGGTGGCCTGGTGAAGGCTTTGGCCAACGAATGGGCCGGTAAAGGCGTGAATGTGAACGCCATCGCGCCGGGTTACATTAACACCGACAATACCGAGGCATTACGCAACGACCCGGTACGCAGCAAGTCGATCCTCGACCGCATTCCGGCGGGGCGCTGGGGATTGCCGGAAGATTTCAAAGGTCCGACGCTGTTCCTGGCTTCCGAAGCCGCGAGTTACGTGCATGGAACCACATTGGTCGTCGATGGCGGCTGGATGGGCCGTTAACCAAACTATTAATCCAAAGAAATTCAAAAGTAGCCGCATAACATGCAAATCAGATTTGAAAGCAGCCGGAAAGAAGTAGCGCAAATGGACACCGATGCCCTGCGCGACAATTTCCTTGTTAAAGATATTTTCCAGGAAGGCGAAATCCATTTCGTATACAGCCATTACGACCGCGTGATCATCGGCGGCGCCATTCCATTGGCCACGCCGCTGGCAATCCCCGTATTCGATGCATTGAAAGCCTCCTATTTCCTCGAAAGGCGCGAAATAGGCATTATCAATATCGGTGGCGACGGCGAAGTCATTGCCGACGGAGAGCATTTCGCAATCAGCAAGCTGGGTTGTGTCTATATTGGAAAAGGCACAAAAGAGGTGTTGCTTACCAGCAAAAATCCTTCGGAACCAGCCGCTTACTACCTGCTGTCCTCGCCCGCGCACCACACGCACCCGACCCGGTTATTCACAAAGGAAGACGCGACGCCGGCCACCGTGGGCAGTATGGAGACTTCGAACCACCGTACCATTTACAAATACATTCATTTGGACGGCATTCAGAGCTGCCAGCTGGTAATGGGCCTTACGGTATTACAAACGGGTAGCGTTTGGAATACCATGCCTTCACACGTACACGACAGGCGCATGGAAGCCTATTGCTATTTCGATGTCCCTGAAAATCAAAGGGTATTGCATTTAATGGGCGAACCTTCGGAAACCCGGCATTTGTGGGTGGCTAATCGGCAGGCGGTTATTTCGCCACCGTGGTCGGTCCATTCCGGCTGCGGCACGTCCAACTACGCATTCATTTGGGGAATGGCGGGTGAAAATAAGGATTATACAGACATGGACCCGGTATTGATCGGCGATCTCAGATAATGGAAGCATTCAAAGAAAAAGAATTCATCGCCGACGGCGAAATCGCCTGGGAAGACCTTGGAGGCGGCCTGAAACGCAAGATCATGGCCTATGACGACAACCTGATGATGGTGAAAGTCGCATTTGAAAAAGGCGGGATCGGGACCTTGCACAGCCATTTCCATACCCAGATGAGCTATGTCGAAAGCGGCGAATTCGAGATAACAATCGGTGAGCGGAAGCAGGTTTTGCGGCAGGGCGATGTCTATCACATTCCTCCCCATGTCGTGCATGGTGCATTGTGCCTTTCGGCCGGCATGCTGGTCGATATTTTTACCCCAATGCGGGAAGATTTTGTCAATATTCCAAAGGTATAAACTGTTCCAGATGGCCATTTCGCTACCCCGTACCCGCTCTTTTCCACTCTGGATCGCCTGCCTCGCAACTACCTGGTCGACAGCCCAGGAATTGCCGCTTTCCCGGCAAATGGCGGATTCCTTTATGGCTAATCATAAGGATTCGATCCTCGTCGGCAAAAACACGGCGACGAAATGGGACTATGAGCAGGGGCTGATGCTGAAAGCTATTGAAAAAGTGTGGTACCGGACGGGTGAAGGCAAATATTTCGAATACATCCGTAAGGACATCGACCAATACGTGCGCCCCGACGGCAGCATCCGCACTTACCGCTCCGACGAATACAACATCGACAACATCCCGCCCGGTCGTGCATTGCTGACCTTGTACCAGCAATCCCAGCCCGACAAGGAGAAGTACAAAAAAGCCGCCGACCTGCTCTGGAAGCAACTCGAAGAGCAGCCCCGCACGAAAGAAGGCGGTTACTGGCACAAAAAGCGCTACCCCAACCAAATGTGGCTGGACGGCCTTTTCATGGGCGAGCCATTCGCCGCCGAGTATAGCGCCATTTTCCACCATCCCGAGCATTTCGACGACATCGTCAGGCAATTTGCATTAATTGAAAAATATGCCGTCGACGAAAAAACAGGGCTCGTTTACCACGCCTATGACGAAAGCCGCGAGCAGAAATGGGCGGATAAGACAACAGGCCGTTCCCAGAGTTTCTGGGCGCGGGCCATTGGCTGGTACGCCATCGCGCTCGTGGACGTGCTGGATTACCTGCCGGCGCAGCATCCCGGCAGAGCGCAGCTGATCGGCTATTTGCAAAGATTAGCCCCTGTTCTGGCCAAATACCAGGACGCGGAATCGGGTGCCTGGTACCAGGTGATCGACCAGGGCAAACGTGCCGGCAACTACCTCGAGGCATCGGCCTCGTGCATGTTCGTATATGCGCTCGCGAAAGGCGCGCGACTGGGCTACATCCCTGAAAAATTTGCTATGAATGCAAAGAAAGGTTACCAGGGAATCCTTCAAAATTTTGTAGAAAAAGAAGACAATGGCTCTTTAAGCCTTAATAAAACCGTGAGCGTGGGTGGCCTGGGCGGCACGCCTTACCGCGACGGCACTTATGAATATTACCTCAGCGAGCCTATTCGTAAAAACGATCTCAAAGGCATCGGTCCATTCATTTTTGCGAGTATTGAAATGGAAATCGCGGCGGAGAATGCCGTTGGAAAGGGAAAAACCATCGGTTTAGACTACTATTTCAACCACGAAACCCGCAAAGACCTGACCGGCGCGCCAGAGCAATTCCATTACACCTGGGAGGACCGCATGCACTCGGGTTTCTGGCTTTGGGGCAATACTTTCCGTGAGTTGGGTGCTAAAACGGTTTCAATTCCCGCAGCACCTGCTGCCGCGAGCTTGAAAGGCATTGATATCTATGTTATCGTCGACCCGGACACCAAAAAAGAAACGTCCGAGCCACATTTTATCGACGATAAATCTATTTCGGAGATTGAAAAATGGGTGAAAGCAGGCGGCGTACTGGTACTCATGGCGAACGACACCGCCAATTGCGAAATCCCGCATTTCAATAAACTGGCTGCGAAATTCGGCATCCAGTTCACGAATAAGAACCGGAATATGGTGCAAGGCACGCAGTTCGAGCAGGGTAAACTGATGATCACCGCCGGGGCAAAAGCCGTTTTTCCACACACCCAAAAAATTTACATTAAAGAACTTTCACCGCTCGCCCTCACGCCGCCCGCCAAACCATTGCTGACCGACCAGGGCGACGTCATTTTGGGTATTTCCAAATATGGTAAGGGTACTGTGTTCGCCGTGGGCGATCCATGGCTTTACAATGAATATGTTGACGGCAGGAGGATCGATACCAGCTTCGAAAATTTCGAGGCGGGCAAAGACCTCGCCGGTTGGTTGTTGAAACAGGTTGTTAAAAAGTAAATTTAAATGCTATGGGCTACCTCTTCCGGGAAAACCTTCGCCAGCTCAGGAGCCAGCCCGCCGTGGTAGTGGCCGATGATTCCGTGTTCCAGCTGCCGGAGAAAGTGCTGCAATTCGGTACCGGCGCATTCCTCCGCGGCCTGGCCGACTATTTCATAGACAAAGCCAACCGGCAAGGCGTCTTCAACGGCCGGATCGTGGTCGTGAAATCCACCGACCAGGGTGATACCAAGGCATTCGAGCGACAGGACAACCTTTACACGATCTGCTCACGAGGCATTCAGAATGGGGAAGCGAAGGAGGAAAATATCATCTCTTCGGCGATCAGCCGCGTGCTTTCGGCCAAAACACAATGGTCGCTCGTGCTGGACCTGGCCAAAAACCCGGCGGTGAGCATTGTGATATCCAATACCACGGAAACCGGTATTCAACTCGTTCAGGACGATATTTACCAATGGCCGCCGGTGTCGTTTCCCGGGAAGTTGCTGGCGTTCCTGTATGCGCGCTATGTGGCATTCAGCGGCAACCCCGATTTTGGCATAACCATTATTCCAACGGAATTAATCGCCGATAATGGCAAAAAGCTCGAATCCATCATCCTCGAACTCGCCCACCGCAACGGCCTCGAAGGCGCATTCATCGACTGGATCGAACAATGCAACTTCTTCTGCAACTCGCTGGTCGACCGCATCGTACCCGGCAAGCCCGACGAAATACGCCTGAAAGAACTGGAAGAAGAACTCGGTTACCGCGACGAGCTGCTGATCGCGACCGAGCATTACCATTTGTGGGCTATCGAAGGCGATGAGCGTATCCGCCAAAAAATCGGCTTTTACGGCATCGACGAGGGGCTCATTATTGAGCCGGACATCGAACAATACCGGGAACTCAAACTGCGGCTGCTTAACGGCCCTCACACTTTGGGGGGCGGTCTGGCGCATTTGTGTGGGTTCAAAACCGTAGTCGAAGCGATGAACGACCCGTTCTTTTCCGCATACATTACGCATTTAATGGAAAGTGAAATCGCGACATCCATTCCTTACGACGTCCGCCCGGAAGTAGCGCTGGCATTCAGCCGCCAGGTCGCCGATCGTTTCCGCAACCCGCATATTCTACACAAGTGGTTCAATATCAACCAAAATTACTCTGCCAAGATTCTTTCCAGGGTGATCCCTACCTATTTGAACTACGAAGCAAAAAATGGCTACCTGCCCGAGTATATGACCTTCGGGCTCGCGGTTTTCATTCATTTTATGAAAGTCGTGAAAAAAGAGGGCGATCACTACTACGGCCGTATTGAAGGCGTGCCTTACCTGATCCAGGACCCGAAAGCCCCGTTCTTTTACCAGAAATGGCAAATGGCATCGCTGCCCGACATGGTACAAGCGATACTGAAAGAGCAGTCGATCTGGGGCCGTGATTTGAATAAAATCGATTCTGTACACAGTTCCATCGTCAGATATCTACAATCCATTGCGCAAATTGGTATTACTGAAACACTTAAAACGCTTCTAGAAAAAACGGAATATGCTCTCTCACAATCCTGAACCCGCAGAAATCCAGGCGGAGGACAAAAAAACCAGCTACCGCTGGCGCGTTGTTGCCCTGCTGTTTTGCGCAACGACCATCAACTACCTCGACCGCCAGGTGCTCGGCCTTCTCAAACCGACGCTGGAAGCCGATTTCGGCTGGTCGGAATCCGATTTTAGCCACATTGTAATGGCGTTTCAGGCGGCCTACGCATTTTCGCTGATTGGTTTCGGGGCTATTATCGATAAAATTGGTACCAAAATCGGCTACGTCATCTCCGTGGTGGTATGGAGTATCGCAGCCATGCTGCACGCCGTCGCAACCGGCACATTCAGTTTCGGGTTCATGCGTGCCATTCTCGGGTTGGGCGAAGCCGGTAACTTCCCGGTGGCGATTAAGGCTACCGCCGAATGGTTTCCTAAGAAAGAGCGGGCGCTGGCGACAGGCATTTTCAATTCAGGAGCTAATATCGGCGCGGTGGTGGCACCTATCATGGTTCCCTGGATTTTGGGAGCTTACGGCTGGCAGGAGGCATTTCTCATCACCGGCGCGCTGGGTTTTGTATGGCTGATATTCTGGTGGCGGATGTACGAGATCCCGGCGAAGCAAAAAAATATCAACAAAGCAGAATACGACTATATCCACAGCGACAACGAGCCCGATACCAGCAAGGAAGCACCTGTAAAATGGCTTCAACTGTTCAAAATCCGGCAAACCTGGGCATTTGTATTTGGTAAAATGCTTACCGATCCGATCTGGTGGTTCTTCCTTTACTGGCTGCCTTCCTATTTCGCGGAGGCATTTAAACTGAATCTTTCAAAACCGAGCCCGGAACTTGTAATCGTGTACACGGCCACTACGATAGGGAGTATCGGCGGCGGCTATTTGTCGGGTTATTTTATCAAAAAAGGCTGGCCGGTGTTCCGCGCCAGGAAGACCTCCATGCTGATTTTTGCATTCCTGGTCATGCCCATTATGGCAGCTCAGTATACGACCAATATCTGGCAGGCGGTGGTGCTGATCAGTCTGGCGGCGGCGGCGCACCAGGCGTGGAGCGCAAATATTTTCACCACGGCGTCGGATATGTTTCCTAAAAAGGCTGTAAGTTCGGTCGTCGGTATCGGCGGAATGGCCGGATCAGTAGGAGGCATCCTGTTTCCTCTTTTGGTAGGGATCATTCTCGACAACTACAAGGCTGCCGGGAACATCGGCGGAGGCTACAATGTCATTTTTATCATCTGCGGGTTCGCATACCTGCTCGCGTGGGGCGTAATGCACTTGTTCTCGCCGAAAATGGAAAGGGTTGATATCTAGTTGACCGCCGATCGATAATTGTAATATCCTAATTCCTTATTAATCGATGAAAAAAACATTTTTGCTCCTCGCGTTCCTTTTGATAGGCAATGCATTTGTATTTGCGCAAAGTGCCGATGAAAAGGCAGTTGCCGCTACCGTTGAAAAACTCAAAACAGCCATTATCAGCGCCAACGAAGCCGATTTGAAAAAACTTACCTCTCCTTCCCTCTCCTATGGCCACTCCAACGGTCTTTTGGAAGATCAGAAGGAGTTCATCCGCGCGCTCGTAAGCGAAGAATCCAAATTCACTAAAATCGACCTCAGCGAGCAAACGATCTCTATTTCGGGTGATGTAGCGCTGGTCCGTCACAAGCTGTATGGCGACACCCATAATAAGGGAAAAGACCCTGCGCAGGTGAAGCTCGGTGTGTTCATGGTATTCCAAAAAGTAAAAGGAAACTGGGTGCTGCTGGGGCGTCAGGCATTTAAACTGGTTTAAACCATTTTAGAGATATCAGGAACAGGTCTGCTAATCGCTTGGCAGACCCGTTTTTATTTTGGACAAATCGCGCTGCTCCATTTTGTGCCGGGCTATTTCGACTGCTTTGTGCAGCTTCTCTTGTAAAACCTGTCGCGAAGGCAGCGCCGTCAGGTAATCGGCCACGCGGATGTTACTTTGGCCCAGCTGCATCAGCTCGATATGCTCGCTGCTTTTGCCAGAGCATAGTATCAATCCGATCGGATCATTTTCGCCTTCGATCTTCTCATACTTTTCCAGAAACCGCAGATAAAGCTCCATTTGACCTTTAAAACCCGCCTCAAACTCGCCCATTTTCAGATCGACTACCACAAGACATTTCAGCCGCCGGTGATAGAACAACAAATCGATGAAATAATCCCGGTGATCAATGGTAATGCGCCTCTGCCGCGCCATGAATGCGAAATCGCCGCCCATTTCAATGATGAACCGCTGCAATTCTACGATGATCGACGCTTCCAGGTCCTTTTCGGAATAGGCGTCCTTCAAGCCCAGGAAATCAAGAAAGTATGGATCTTTGAAAACCAGGTCAGGGTTCAGTTTTTGCTCGCTTTTCAGAAGTTGCAGATCGTTGATGATCACGTCCTCCGGCTTTTTGCTAATAGCCGTGCGCTCGTAAAGCATGGATTGAATGCGTTCCCGGAATGTGCGCACGCTCCACATTTCGTGGATACACATTTGGATGTAGAATTCGCGTTTTATTGGTTCAGAGATCGGTAAAATCTCCTTCATATGTGACCAGCTCAACTGTCGTGTCAGTGAAACGACAATTTGTTCATCTGGAAACAGCTCCGCAAATTGTACCATTCTCCTCAAACCTTGCTCCGAAAACGACCTTCCATACTCATTCGTCAATTCGCGCGACAGTGTAGCGAGAATTTGTTTTCCATATTCTGCACGCTCGTCTTTGAGAATTTCCTGGCGAATGACTTTGCCGATTTTCCAGTAAAGCATGCTCATCTCCGCATTCACAGAAACTGCAATATGCTGCCGGCTAGCGAGAATAAGGTCTTTTACAGTGTTGAATAACGCAGTGCTGATAATCTTGCCCATCATGGAATGTGTTTAAGTCCATCCATTTAGACGTCAGCTTTTCACTTTGGTAACACACTTCTACAAAAACTTTTCATTAAAAAATTGCGTAACTAAAAAGTTACGCTTTATGAGACGCGATATCAAACTCAAATGGTTTTATCCATATCCGCTCGAGATGATCTGGGAATGCCTGACTAATCCCGAAACTCTCGCCAAATGGAGCCCCATGAAGGATTTCAACCCGAGATAGGTTTTGAATGCCAGACGCAGCAAAAACCCCGGAAGGCGCAGAAACGGGATGGGATTATGTATCACAAAATCCTCGAAATCGAACCGATGAAAAGGCTTTCATACAGTTTTAAAGGTGGATCGCGGAGAACTTTGCTATCAGCCGGCCAGCCGTTTCCAAGTCCCATTACCTAAAAAGTGATAATTAATGCGCTGGCTTCTTCGGGGCCGGCGCCGAAGCGTGGTATTTTTTCTGAACAATGGCCGCATATTTGTCCATTAGTTCCAGCACCTTATCGCGGGATTTGGACCTTACCACAAGTCCGACATGATGTGGCTCGTTCATGCGCCAGACCACTTCCGGGTCATTAAAAACCGACAGATCGGGCCATTCCTGGCGAGCCAGAGAGATAAGAATGCCTGAGTATTCTTTCCTGACAGGTGGCAATTTATAGTTATCGCCCTTCGCTTCCGCCGTTTCCATCCGGGCCCATTCTTTCCAGAGGTTAATGCCCGATGCCGCGTCCACCATTTCAGAAAGATGGGCGCCGCCGACGCGGGATGATGTTTCGAGAAAATAGTATTTACCATCCTCATAACAACGGATCACTTCGGTATGCGAGGCACTGTGCTTCAATCCAAATGCTTTGAGCAAATCCACGGCGAGCGTTTGCAATGCATGTTCTTCGGAAGAATCCAGCGGTACCGTAACGGAACGGAATATGCCGCCTCCGTGTGCGACGTCGAATGGCGGCGCAAGGTATTTGCTGTTCCAGGAAAATATAACAATACCGTTGTAAGAGATCGAATCGACGTGGTAAACGTCACCGGGCTTGTATTGTTCCACGAGGTAGGCATGCCGCTTGTCGCCCAGTTCATGAATAGTGTTCCAGAGTTCCTCGACTGTGCTCAGTTTCTGAATGCCTGATGCGGAAGCCTCCGAACGCGGCTTGATCATCCATGGGCCCGGATATTTTTCAATGAAACGATTGATCTGATCATCA
Organism: Dyadobacter sp. SG02; assembly: GCF_900109045.1. Classification (GTDB taxonomy): domain Bacteria; phylum Bacteroidota; class Bacteroidia; order Cytophagales; family Spirosomataceae; genus Dyadobacter. The sequence continues at coordinate 510,585 of NZ_FNYL01000003.1, read as the reverse complement.
TTAAAAAGCGCCGAAAAGCCCGGTACCAGAATGCCCGACTCCAACGCTTTGGTGCGCATCGCGAGCTTGTCGCGGAAATAACGGCCGGTGGTCTGCCCCATCCCGGGAATGCGGAAATACTCGCGGATATGCGCGGCCTTTTCCACATCGAAATCATCGAGCGCCACCACGCGGTCGATCGGGCGGGTACGCATGACGTATGCGAGGCCGGTGATGATCTCGTTCATATTGTAAGTACCGTCCTCGCCTTCCTCCACATAAAAAAACTCATCCACGGCCTCCCTGACCCAAGGTTTGTTTTCCAGTTTTTTCGCGGTGATCAAAAAGACCTTGTTACCGGCGTCTTTGAGCGCCTGCAAAAAATCGTTGCCTTTGAAATAGGTGGAAATGCAGAGAAAAGTCAGAGTTCGGGTCATAAAACGGGATTTGGTGGACGGTAACAGCATTTACGAACGAGCCATGCCGCAAAGCATATATTCTCAAATCTAGCAAAAAGAACCATTTTGACAAGAAAAGCCCGGGTTAAATTTCCGTTACAACCCGGGCATCCGGCCTTAACCGGCAAGTTTCGACAAATAAGCAATCAACAGCTTTATTCCGTAGGCTGTCCCCGCACGGCCGGGCGCGAACTCGGTATCACCAAACGCCATTCCGGCAATGTCGAGATGTGCCCAGGCAGGGTGTTCGGCGGTAAAAACTTCCAGGAATTTCGCTGCTACGATCGCCCCGGCCAGCGGTTTGCCGTGGTAATTTTTGACATCGGCAATGTCTGAACTGATCTCTTCCTTATATTCATCCCAAACCGGCAGGCGCCAGAGGCGTTCCCCCGTTTCGTCGGCTGCCTGAACGAGCTCTGCCGCGAGAATATCGTTAGGTGTAAAGAGCCCTGCCGCTTCGTAGCCGAGCGTCTGGATAATGCTGCCCGTGAGCGTTGCCAGATCGATGAGCACATCCGGCTGATATTGTTTGACGGCATAATGCAGCCCATCGGCGAGGATCAGCCTGCCCTCCGCGTCGGTATCGATCACTTCGATCGTTTTACCGGCATACGAGCCGATTACATCGCCAGGTTTCATCGCCGAGCCATCGACCGAATTTTCAGTAGAAGGTATCACACCGATAATCCGCACGGGAAGTTTCAGTTGCGCAGCCAGCTCGACAGTGCCCAAAACCGCCGCTGCACCGCCCATATCGCTTTTCATCAAATGCATATTGGCCGATGGTTTGATCGAAATGCCGCCGGTATCGAACGTAACGCCCTTGCCTACCAGCGCCACCGTTCTAGTATAATGCGCCGGTTTATACTCCGAGACGATCATTACCGGCGGCTCGTCGCTTCCTTTATTTACGGCCAGCAATGCATGCATTCCCTCGTGTTCCAATTGCTTTTTCTCCAATATTTCCACCGAATACCCATTCTCCGCACCCGACTTACGGGCCCATTCAGCCAGCGTGGAAGGCTTTTTGTAATTGGAAGGGGCATTCATCAGATCCATGACGCGTATTTGCACCAAAGCTGTTTTTAATGCATTCTCAGCAGATAGTTTTACATCCGAACCTTCATCTGCGATGATGGAGAGTGTTCCCGATTTAAAAAATTCGCTGACCGCCTTCGGCTCGGTTTTGTATAGTTGCAGATCATAACCGCCCAAAACGAGTCCATTTACAGCATTTCCAATCCATTCCGCATCGCGCCCGCGGGCGTCGAGCGTAATGTGTGCGGGCCAGCGGTCTTTTCTTTTAAAAAAAAGCGAACGGAAAATTTTGATGATTGCCGGGAGCTTAGGTGTTTTTCCCAATCCTACCCACAATTCCTTCGAAGAGTACCACCATATTTCCCCCTTCTCCGCTTTGAACATTTCCTGGTTAGAAAGCTCGGTGCCTTGTTCGAAAGGACGGATGATGAGAATGTTTTCAACTGGCTCCTGTATGATCTCTATTTGCATTGATTCCGAAATTCTGGTTAATAAAAAAAGCAAAGACAATATATGCCTTTGCTTTCAAAAATGGGTTATGCGCGGGTTAATCCAGGCCGCCGCGACGGGTTGGCTTGCGTGGTTCGGGCCAAGCGCCGGGTACACCCTTGGCGTCAAGAGGCAGAACGCTTTTGTCGCGGGAAGTTTTGGCGGGATCTTCGCTAGCCTGATATGCCAGAATAGCGGCTAAGATCGCATTGCTGCGGACGTCGTCGAATACGATTTTGTCGTACGTATCGCGGTTGGTATGCCAGGTGTACGTGCCATACGACCAGTTCAATGAGCTCAGCGAAAACGCCGGCGCACCAGCCGCCACAAACGAAGCGAAGTCGGAGCCTCCGGTGCCGGGAGCACCCGGGAACGAGGTTTGAATAGGCGTACGGATCGGATCGGGGACTTTGGAAAGCCAACGCGTGAGATATTCGTAGGAATTTAAAAAGCCCTGACCGGACATGTTAACGACCCTGCCCGTCCCATTATCCTGGTTAAATACCGCCTGGATATTCTGCACAATTTCCGGGTGATCTTCTACAAATGCGCGGGAGCCGTTCAGCCCCTGCTCTTCGCTTCCCCAGTGGCCGACAAGGATCGTGCGTTTGGGATTAGGATATACTTTTTTCAAAATCCGCATCGCCTCCATCATCACGAGTGTGCCGGTACCATTGTCGGTGGCGCCGCTTCCACCGTCCCAGGAGTCGAAATGCGCGGAAAGGATTACATATTCGTTCGGTTTCTCGGTGCCTTTGATCTCCCCTACCGTGTTAAACGTCTGACTTACACCTGTTTCCTTCGCATCCCCGCGCACACTGATTTTCGGCGTGTGGCCGGATTCTGCAAGTCGATAGAGCAGTCCGTAATCTTCCAGCGAAATATCCACCGTAGGAATCGTCTTGGTATAAGCTCCAAATATTTTATTAGCCCCAAAACCTTTTGACCAATAAGACATAACCACACCCGCAGCCCCGGCTTTCTCCAATGCGAGCGGTAATGCACGTGCAGTATAGCCGGTCTTTTTCAGGCGGTTGGCCCAGGCGTCGGTTTGCACGTCGCGGTCTTTCTTCATTTTTTCGAATGACTCTTTGGTCGCAAATTCCTGCCAGTTGTAATCGGGCCGGCCGGTGGGCTGGTTCATACTGATGAGCACAAACTTGCCTTTTGCAGAAGGCAACCATTTCTGAAATGCCACCGAATCGGCCACATCGGGCAGGATTACCACGTCGGCAGTCACAGTTTTACCGTTGGTACCGGGGCTCCATGCGAGTTGCATGCCTTCGAGCGACTTCACGCGCGGCGCCACCATGTCGATGTGCGATACGCCGCGTTCCCAGCCCCGCCATTCGCCCCACTTTTCGTTTTTGGCGGTGATATTCCAGCCTTTGTATTTCGCTACCGCCCAGTCGTGCGCCTGCTGCATTTGCGGTGAGCCCACGAGCCTCGGGCCGATTACGTCCATCAGTTCGTGGGCCAGTTTTTCAAGTTGTGAATTTTCTGTGGCCTCCTTCACGATGTTTTCAACAACCGGGTCCCTCCGGACTGGATCCGTCCGGACCGGATCTTTACTTTGTGCAAAAACAAATGCGGTCGTCTGGGTCGAAAGACAAAGGGTTAGCAGCAAATAGATTTTTTTCATGTAATTGGTGGTTTAAGAAGTATCCATTTCGAATGTAGGAAATAGCGGTGAGGCTTCGCACACGCTCTTTAAAAATTCTAAATCGATATTTTAATTATATTATTCGGTCGTCACAAAGGCGCTGGCGCTGGCTCACAGGCAGATATGTTAAAGAGGATTATCCCATTTCTATTTTTTGCAAACTACTTCGTCGGCTTGCTGGCGGTCGCATTGTCTTTGGAAACTGCCTTTCAGCTAAACCTCCCACTCAATTCGCCGGCATATTACCTGCTACTCTTCTGCACAACTGTTTTTTACTACACGATCGCCTATTCCGGGCCTGTCGCGCCCAAAGTCTCGGCCAATCCACGCACCGAATGGTACCGGCTCCATTACCGCTTCGTACGGGTGAGCCAGATCGTATTGCTCAGCATTTGTGCGGTCACAGGAAGCTGGTATCTGATTGAAAACTTCCATGCGGTACTGCATTTACCGATTTACTATTGGCTGATACTGTCCATAGTGCCACTTGCCGCCGTCCTCTATTATGGTTTGCTCCCAAAATCCCTTATTTCCTTTAACCTGAGGCATACCGGCTGGCTCAAAGCATTTGTAATAGGCTTTGTGTGGGCAGGATGCGTAAACATCTTCCCGGTGGCGGCATTGCGGATCGAGCGAGGTGTGACGGTCGCCGAACCGTTGCTGATGCTCTGGCTTTTTACGAAAAACTGGATGTTTTGCACCGTCAATGCCATTATGTTCGATATGAAGGATTATGAAGACGACGCCAATATCGAGCTGAAAACATTTGCCGTACGGATGGGCCTGCGGAATACGATCTATTATGTACTGGTGCCGCTACTGGTGATCGGATTGGTTTCGTTGCTACTGTTCGCTACTTACCGCGGATTTGGGCTCCCGACGATCCTGCTCAATATGGCTCCGTTTGTGTGCTTGCTGGCTGTGGCATTTTCGATGCAAAGGCGGCATAGCATTTTGTTCTATCTCATCGTAATCGACGGCCTGTTACTCGTAAAGGCATTATGCGGGATCGCGGGCAGCTTTTTTGTGTATCAAAACCCGCATTAGCCCATGCTGAACAATTACGACCGCATTGCCACCCATTACGACCAACTCAGCAAGCTCATCTTCGGGAAAGCGATCATAAGTGCGCAGCAGGCATTACTGCCGCTGCTGACGCCTCCCGCACGCGTGCTCGTCGTAGGCGGAGGCACGGGCTGGATACTGGAAGAAATGGCCAAAATCTGCCCGTCAGGATTGACCATCGATTACGTGGAAATCTCATCCAATATGCTGGAACTGGCCAGAAAAAGAGATTTTAAAGACAATCAGGTGAGATTCATTCACACCGGTATCGAAGATTACACCGCACCAGCCGCCTACGACGTGATTATGACGCCATTTCTGTTCGACAATTTCAGCCCCGCACGCGCGCAGGTAGTTTTTCAAAAATTGGATAGTATCCTCATAAATGGTGCATTATGGCTGTTCACCGACTTTCATATTGATAAAAACATTAATCGTCTCTGGCAAAAAACCCTGCTCCGCTCGATGTATGTTTTCTTCCAAAATATCAGTCACGTAGAAGCCGATCAACTGCCCGACATGACCCGGCATTTTGACAATCATGACTACCACCTGACATCTGAAACCTTCCGTTTCAGCCGTTTTATCCGCTCGGCCGCCTACCGAAAATCAGGCGACGGCGGTGCGGCCCCTACCGAAAATGAATCGTTCATTGAAAATAATAATCGATAGCAGGATCATCGAATAGGCCGTGATCTGCGTCGCATTAATGGGCTCATGAAAGTAGAATAATGCAATCGCGAAATTCATCAATGGATTGATATATAACAGGATACCCATTGTAGAGGAAGTCACGCCCTGCAATGCGTACAGGTTCATAAACAGCGGAATGATTGTAAAAACCACCGCTATGAGTGTGATTAGTATGTAAAAAGAAGCCTCCGTGGGCAGCGCAGCGCTGTATTTGGGATAAAAAGGCAGGAGCAGCAATGCAGAGAATATGATCTGGATCGTCAGTACCAGGAACTTATCGATCCCTGTATTTTTCCGCTGACTTACCAAGTATAATGCATAGGAAGCTGCTACGATGAGGCTGTACAGAATATCGGATATATTGTTGAATGACAACAAGATACAACTTAATACACTAAGCATTACCGCTGTCCATTGCCATTTACTGAGCCTTTCATCGAGTACGAAAAACGCGATCACGGTCGTCATGATCGGGCAGACCAGATAGGCGAACGACGCCGCTTTCACGCTGATGTGGTTCATCACGTAAATGAAGAAAAACCAGTTGGCCGTCAGCAACACACCACCGATCAGCGTCAGGAATGCTACCTGCCGTTTCCGCGCAGCGGGCATTGCCTTGAATGTCGCGACACTTTCTTTCAGCACTTTTACGCGTACGAACAAACTGATCACCGCCATCACCGCCGCACACATGAACACGCGGTAGAAAAGGATATCGAGCGACGGATAACCCTTTAACGGTTTGAGGGCCAGACTGAAAAAGCCCCAGATCAGGAACGAAATGAATGCGGTGAGGTAGTACTTTGAAAATTTCATCAGGCTGCGGATGTGGTGTGGACCGTGCTTTCGAAACAGCAAAAAATGCGACCGGGTTCGTGGTGGTACATTTGGGAAGAAGAATCGTCTTTGAAATTTAACATTTTCTTCATGCAACCGACTGTTGACAAACTGTGTCAACCAGACAGTTTCCATTCCCAAAACCCAAATCCATGAAAATTCTTTCCATCCTTTCCTTTCTGTTAATCTGCCACATCGGCCTTGCTCAGCGAACTACATTTTCGGTCGGCCTCAACAGCGGCGTTTCGCGTTTTGCAGGTGCGAGCGCAGAAAAAACGACTTCGTCCAGTACCGGTGGGCTTTTCTGCAATTGCACGCCGAGCGCCGCGGGATACCTGGGCAATGTGCCGACTACTACTTACGGCGCAAGTCTCACCGTGCAGCATGAATACAAAAACCATTTCCTGCTGGCACTCGAAGCCGGTTACGAAAACCTCCGGACGCGAATCAACGTGGAGAATTTTCAGGTTGACGATATGATTTTTAAAACTGAAAATGCCTACAACATTACCCGAAATCATTTCATCAACATTTTCCCAAGCGCCGGATACAACTTCCCATTGGCGGAGAACCTGGATCTTTCGCTCCGTGGAGGTGCCGATTTCGGACTGGGCCTGAGCAGTTCAAGCAGGCTGGTAGTGCGGGAAGTATTTGAAGATGACCACTACACTGATCGCGACGGCCTCACGCCCGGGCTCGATTTCCGTCCGCGCATCGAAGCGAAAATCTCCGGCAAACGGCTAGGTTTGACCGTCAATTACGCACACGGGGTCACCAACTGGCTTAACGGCTGGGACGGCGGCGTTAACCAGCTTTACATGCGTGTATGGCGCGTGGGCGTACAGTACCGAATATTCTAAAAAAGCAGTAAAAACGGAACCATACCCGGCTTATTTGGCTTGATTAGTAAGGCAATATTCAATCAAGTATGACATTTTCCGACATCCGGCTTGTGGCTACCGATATGGACGGTACGCTTTTAAACTCCAAACACGAAATCCACGAATCTTTTTTTCCTGTTTTCAGAAAACTCAAAAATCACGGGATCATTTTCGTCGCAGCCAGCGGTCGTCAGTATTTCAACCTCGCCAAAACCCTCGATGCGGTAAAGGACGAAGTCATTTTTGCAGCCGAAAATGGCAGTTATGTGGTTTTTAAAGATGAGGAAATCCACATTCAGGCGATCGACCCGGAGATTACCCACGAGCTGATATTGATTTCGAGAAAGATCAAAAATACCTACCCGATCATTTGCGGGAAGAAAAAGGCTTACGTCGAAAACGACGACGAGGAGTTTATCAATCACCTCAAACTGTATTTCGAAAGATACGAGGTAGTGAACGACCTGCTCGAAATCTCGGACGACCAGTTTTTGAAATTCACATTATGCGACCTGGCCGGTTCCGAAGTGAACAGCTACCCGCATTACAAAAAATACGAAGACGACCTGCAAGTGAAAGTCTCCGGGCCGATATGGCTCGACATTTCGCACAAAAAAGCCAACAAAGGCCGCGCAATGGAAGTTTTGCAGGAAAAATTCCAGGTGACAGCCGAGCAGACGATGGTTTTCGGGGATTACCTCAACGACCTCGAAATGCTCGAAAAGGCGCATTACTCGTACGCGATGGCGAATGCGCACCCGGATATCAAAAAAATAGCCCGTTTCATCGCTAAAAGCAACGATGAAAACGGGGTTGTGGAAATCCTTTCGGAAATCACGGAGTAAGGCAACGCCCTACTCCGTATATTTTTTGAATATGGATGTCGCCGTGTGACCTCCGAAACCGAAGGTATTGTTCAGCGCGTAATTCACGGTTTGTTTCACCGACTTACCCAATATGATATTCATACCTTCCGGGATCGCCTCGTCGAGGTTCTCGGTATTGATGGTACCCGGGATAATATCGTTCTTCACCGCCAAAACGCTAACGATGCTTTCAATGGCTCCCGCCGCGCCCAGCAAATGGCCGGTCATGGATTTAGTGGCGCTGATCGCTACCGGATGGTCGCCAAACACGGTTTTCATACCGTGCAGCTCGCTCATATCGCCCAGGCCGGTTGAAGTCGCGTGCGCATTCACGTAGTCGATCTGATCAGCGGTAATGCCTGCTTCTTTCAGGGCCTTTTTCATACCCAATGCGGCGCCCATCCCGTCCGGAGGCGTTCCGGTGAGGTGGTAAGCATCGGCAGCCATGCCGCCGCCAACGATTTCCGCATAGATTTTAGCGCCTCTCGCTTGGGCATGTTCCAGATCTTCGAGGATCAATGCCGCCGCCCCTTCGCCCATCACGAAACCGTCACGGTCTTTATCGAACGGCCGTGAAGCCGTTGCCGGATCATCATTTCTTTTTGAAAGTGCCTGCGCCGCGCTGAAACCGCCCAGTGAGGAATAGATAATCGCAGCTTCCGAGCCACCGGCTATCATCAGTTTGGCCTTACCCATGCGTATCGTGTCGAATGCGCTGATCAATGCCGTGTTCGAAGAAGCACAAGCCGAAACGGTACAATAGTTGGGACCGTGCAACTTGTGACGGATCGAGATCACGCCCGCCGCAATATCCACGATCATTTTGGGAATAAAGTACGGGTTGAAACGCGGCACACCGCCCGATGCGTGGAATTCCAGCAACTGGTCTTCAAATGTGCCCATACCACCGTTTCCGGTCGCCCAGATCACGCCCATATCGTGGCGGTCTTCCAGATCAATATTCGCGAAGTCCAACCCTGCGTCTTTGATCGCCGTATCCGATGCCGCAATGGCGTACTGGGTATGCAGATCGTATTTTTTAATCTCCTTCTTCTCGATATAATCTTCGGCCCTGAAGTCTTTCACTTCGCAGCCGAACTGCGTTTTGAATTTGGAAACGTCTATTTTAGTAATGGTAGCAGCACCGCTTTTACCATCTACAATATTTTGCCAGAATTCGTCCACAGAATTCCCCAGCGGAGAAATAACCCCCAGGCCGGTAACTACTACTCTTTTCATACAGTTTGATTATTTGATCCAGGACATCAGGAACGGTCAGTCAACCTCCTGAGTCAGTGTATCTTTGAAGATGTCGTCGACCAGTTTTTGCACCTTCGGGCCAATCAGCAGGATTGCCGGGATGACGATCAGATACGACATGCTCCAAGATTTGAGCCAAATCACCAAAAAATTGGTAACAAATCCAATATTTAGGGAAATCAAAGCGAAGGAAATTATGCCCGTCGTAACGACGCCCATGATCATGGCAAAAGCGATTTTCTGTCTCATTCCGGATGTGATTTTTGTGAATTGAAGGTTACTTGTCAACACTGCCTTCTCAGGCATTTTGGAGGTCCACCGTCGGGTTCATCGCCTGTAAAGCGGCAGCGGGATTGCTCAAAAACAGATTGAATACATCGGCAGTACGTCCTGTGAGAATTTCATAGGTATTGTTTTCAAATGCTTCCACGAGTTCATCGGCCACTTGTTTCGGCGGGATACCATTGGTTGCGCCACCGATTTCAGCTGAAAACTCGGTATCCACCAGCGGAGGCAGGATTTCGAATACTTTGATATTGGAAGATTGGCCCAGCGTAATGCGAAGCGATTGCGTATAGGAGTGCAATGCCGCCTTACTTGCCGCATAAGTAGGCAGGAAATGGTTGGGAACAAGTCCCGCAATGCTAGAAACCGTCACAATCGCCGCCTCATCTGCTTTTTTGAGCAATGGCAGCAGTTTCTGATTCAGGCGGATAATCGCGAGGTAGTTGGTCGTGATTTCTTCTTCGGCCAGCGTCGCGGCGTCCTCGTCACCATCCAGGTGGTAGTAAGAGGCCTTTCCGGCATTGTTGATCACGACATTCAGTTCCGGAAACTCACTTTCCAGCCGTGCCACAAATGCATCCGTAGAATGCTTATCGACCACATCGAAAACGACAGGCGTTACATTGGTAAGCTGTGCAGCGGCTTTTTGCAGACGCTCTTCATTACGACCGGTGATAATCACATGGTTACCTTTTGCAGAGAATGCTTTCGCGAATTCGAAGCCAATACCAGCACTTCCGCCGGTGATCAAAATTGTATTTCCAGTAGTTTTCATTGTCTTTCAGGTTTAAAATATACCAATCGGTATATTATTTTAGAAAATTAAAACCGGGACCAGCCGGTTAGTTCTTTTGTGAAATCAAATTCACATGACAAAAATATACTGATTGGTATATTTTTCCAAGAAAAATGGAAGAAACTTTTGCAAATGATTTTCCTATTTCACAAAAAGCGGCCTGGCTGCTTCCCCAGGCCGCTTTATTTCCAACGACTAACAAATTCTTATTTGGCAGCCACACGCCAGATGACGTTTCCAGAGTCGTCGTTCACCAGTACCGACCCGTCGGCCATCACCGTCACGTCCACTGGGCGGCCATACACCTTCTTTTCATTCTCTACAAAACCAGTCAGAAAATCCTCGGGCTTACCTGCCGGCTTGCCGTTTTTAAATGGTACAAAAACCACTTTGTAACCCGAAAGTTTCGAGCGGTTCCACGATCCGTGCTGGCCTACGAAAGCGCCGTTATGGTATTTGGCAGGAAACCGGGTTTTGTTGTAAAAAGCCAGCCCCAACGAGGCCGTATGCGAGCCAACCGGCACGTCGGGCACAATGGTCTTGGCTACGAGGTCCGGCCGTTCGCCTTTCCTGCGCGGATCTTCGTTCTGGCCGAAATAGGCATAGGGCCAGCCGTAAAAACCGCCCTCCTTCACACTTGTAATGTAGTCGGGCACGAGGTCGTCGCCCAGCTTATCGCGTTCGTTCACGGCCGTCCAGAGCACGTTGGAGCCCGGCGCCCAGTCCATTCCCACCGGATTGCGCAGCCCGCTTGCATATACGCGCTCACCCGAGCCGTCGGGGTTAATTTCCAGGATATTCGCCCTGCGCTTTTCTTCGTCGATGCCGTGGTCGGCCACATTACTTGCCGAACCTACGGAAATGTAGATTTTGCTACCGTCTGCATTTGCCAGGATATTTCTCGTCCAGTGATTGTTGTATCCACCGGCCGGCAATTCTAAAATTTTCTGGCCTTTGGAAGTGATCCGCGTTTCACCTTCTTTATAGGGATAGCGAAAAAGTCCATCGGTATTTGCTACGTAGAAGAATCCATTCAGCACCAGCATGCCGAGTGGTTTATTGAGCTTTTCGAGGAATATTTCGCGCATCTCCGGCGTACCGTCCTTGTTCACATCGCGTAGGAGCGTAATGCGGTCGGCACTCTTTTTCGTCCCCGATTCGGCCACGAAAATGTCCCCATTGGGAGCGACGTAGGTCCAGCGCGGGCTGTTAAACTTGTCGGCGAATTTCGTCACCACAAAACCTTCGGGAGCCACGGGCATTTTATCATCAGGCCAGCCTTCTTCTTTGGGCCGGTTTTCCACAGATTCGGTTGCGAAAGGCGCGGGTAGTGTAAGTTGGTCGGTTGCGGTAGCCACCGAATCGGGGCCAGTTTGCGCAGCTTCTTCTTTTTCCTTCTTTTCGTTGTTGCAACCGGTTAGCGACGCCAAAGCCAGCATACCGGCGATAATGAAGCGGTATTTGTTCATGTTTGTTGATATTAATGTAGAAAGCTGGTCAGGAACATTGCGTTCCCGGCCAGCTTTCACAATAATAATGCCAGTATCCGTCGTCTACACAAGGCCTCTCTCCTTCAAAACAGCCTGCTCGTCACCGGTAATGTAAGCAAATACTTTCAGCGTCCCGTTCAGATGTTGGAGCAGGTAAATCACGCTGAACTCGATCGAATCCGATACGCCATCCTTTTCATAAAACGACTCCCAGTACACTTCCACCATGTAATGCAACTCGTTCAGCTCGGTAATGTCCAGCTGGCGGATCTCCATTTTGGTAATGCCGATGGAGCGATAAAAATCATAACCTTTCGGCACCGCGTCCAGAAAGCTCTGGTCATTTTTACCACCCGAAATACCTACCGGACTCGCCTCAACAAAAAAATCGGCGAAAGCCTTTGCCGTTTCTTCCGCTACCGCATTCCCGGCAAGCCCTTCGGCAAAACGCTGCTCGTATGCCTCAAAGAATTGTTCGATCTGATCATTGATATCTGCCATTTCAATAGTCTGTTGGTTGAGATATCGATCCTAAGAAAGAACCATGCCATTTCAGCGGTCTCAGAACGTCACAGGCACTTCTACGATGGTTGTTTCCCAACCGAGGTACATTTTCGCGGCTTTATCAGAAACCTTTTCAAACACGATCGAAAAGTTCTCGATCGGTGCATCTGCTTTTTTTACCGGCGCCGTCACGCGCAGCACGTCGTTGGCTTCCTTGTATTTGAAAGCACCCCAGTAATCGACATCGGTGCTTAAAATGATCGTCCATTCCTTCTCATTCGGGATCGCGAACAGCGAGTAGGTACCAGCTTTCACTTTTTTACCGCCGAAAGTGGCATCCTCATAAAATTTGATCTCGGTAGATTCATCCGCACCCAGGCGCCAAACCTTGCCATAAGGCTCCTTTTTCCCGAATATTTCACGGCCATTCAGAAAAGGACGGCTGTACGAAACCTTCACCAACGCCTTCTCGCCATCCTTGCGGTCATGCGCGAAGTGGTCCGGGAAATAGGCAATATCACGCGGACTCTTATCCAGCCCTCTGAATTTCTGCGCATTCGCCCCGAATGCAACTACCATCATCAAAAGGGCCAGGAAAATGTTCTTTTTCATGTTTGTGATTTTTGTTAAAGATTTGAAGGCTAATGATATGAAAAACAGCCGAGATTGTGAATCACGGCTGCGTTAAGTTTTAGGAGAATGGTATTTTCACTTTGTGATTACGTATGTGGGCAAGTCTGAGTAATGTTATTAAATTAAAGGTCAGATTTTAAGGACGAAATTTTCAAAACTAAGGCCCGCTCACTTTTTATAATGGAATCTGCATTTCAATATCCTGATCGCATCGGATGTTACCGAATATACCAAGCGGTGCTCTTCGTTTATCCTGCGGGACCAATAACCGGAAAGATCTCCCTTCAACGGCTCGGGCTTTCCGATTCCATCAAAAGGAGATCTTTTACAATCCTTTATCAATTCGTTGATCCTTTTCAGGATCTTCTTGTCTGTTTGCTGCCAATGAAGGTAGTCTTCCCACCCTTCATCGTGAAAGATTAGCTTCATTCTTCAATAAGCGCTCTTTCATGGAAATTTTTTCCACCATTTTCCAGGTCTGCGATCGCTCTGAGCAACCTTTCCCTGTTTTCTTTACTGCTCAGAAGATACTCGGTAGTATCCTGCTTTTCTTTTTTGGCTTTGTTCGCTTTGCCTTTACCAGCCATTGCCAGTTTCAGTTTGTACCAATCGATTGTTATTCTCATAGTGTGGTGTGTTTAAGCTAGTTTATACAAATATAAAAAACTGAACTGACAATCAGCATCTAAGCGATTACCTTCCCGCTCAAAACCGGCCTCGGGTCTTTCGTATTACCGATAATTGCCAGGCTTCTTTTAAACTCAACTTGCAAATTATCCCCCTCAAACTTGCATCGTACCGTCTCATAATGCGCGGTTTCGACGAAACGCCAGGTCATTTCGAAGGTCGTATCGTCGATCCAGGCTCCGTTGGCGGCGATTTTTGTTTTCTTTTCGCCCGGGACCGGGGTTAGTACCAATTTTAGCGGCAGGGTCGATAAGTCCGTCAGACCGATTTTCCAGTTACCTAAACCATTTACCACCAGGTGTTCGCCTTTGTCGTCGGTCACGCGGAACAGGCACCAGCCTTTGTCGAATTCGAAGGAGACTTTATTAATTTTTAACTCATTATCTGCCAACTTAAACGCTTTACCATTCATTTTCGCGGCGAGTTCGGAAGTCGGTTTTCCGGCTGTTAACGGCAGTGTAAGCGAGCTCAGCTTCTTTTGCATTTCGCCTTGAACACCTTTGTCGGCCGGAACGCCGGTAGCTTTTACCGTCGGCAAAATGTGGTTCCAAACGTGGTTCAGAATGGCCTGCATGTCGCCGGTTTCGCTGGTGATGGCTACGACCATGTCTTCTTTGGGCATCACAATGCAATATTGCCCGAAAGCGCCGTCGCCGCGGTATGCGCCATTGCGGCAGCGCCAGAACTGGTAGCCGTAGCCTTGCTGCCAGTCATCGTCCTCAGGCTTGCGGTTGCTGCCTTTGGACATGATATGCGAGCGTGTAGCTTCTTCTACCCAAGCAGCCGGAAGAATGCGTTTCCCATTATACTCTCCCTTTTGTAAATACAACTGCCCGAATTTGGCAATATCCTCCGTTTTCACCCGCAATCCCCACCCGCCGGTATTAATGCCTTTCGGGTCCACTTCCCAATCCACATCTTCGATCATCAAAGGCTGGAAAAGGCGCGGTTTGAGGTATTCGAGCAGAGTTTGGCCAGTTAATTTCTGAATGATCGCCGATAACATATAGGTAGCCCCGCTATTGTACACAAAGAATGTCCCCGGCTCGTGCTCGACGGGCTGGGCGAGAAACGATTTTACCCAATTATCGCTGCCCGACTCGCGCAGCTTCCCGGTTGTGTCCTTATCGTGGCCGGTCGACATGCTGAGCAGGTCGCGTACGCGCATGGCCGCGAGGTTGGTGCTCACCGTTGCAGGTTTTTCGTCCGGGAAAAAGGAAACGATTTTGTCATCCACTTTCAGCTTACCTTCCGCCACGGCGAAACCGATCGCGCTGGAAGTAAAGCTCTTACTAAGCGAATACAGTGTATGCTTCAAATCCGGGGCATAGGGTGCCCACCAGCCCTCGGCGACAACCTTTCCCTGCCGCAGAACCATCAGACTATGCAGGTTCAGCCGGTCGGTTTCCACAGCATTAGCGAAGTCCAGGATGCCTTTGGCCGACATTCCCTGCGCCTCCGGCGAGCTGCGTGGTAACTGCCCATAGCTGAGCGACGACGCCCAGGCCGAAGCCGGAATAGCGCTGATTACACCCAATTGAAGGGCTCCAAACCCTAATTTTTGAAGGAATTCCCTGCGGTTGTACGACATGATTGTATGAATGCTGGTGATCGAAAGTTTCTGACGGACGGGCGGACAAGCGGCATTTGCGCAGGTAGTTCTATCTTTGCACCGATCACAAAACTAATGACCGCATGACGGAGAACACAATTTCCTTCCAATCGCTTGGATTGTCCGAACCATTACTAAAAACCATTGCTGAACAGAATTATACTCAACCGTATCCGATTCAGCAGGCCGCAATTCCAGCCATTTTGAAGGGAAATGATGTGCTTGGCATCGCTAAAACAGGCTCCGGGAAAACGGCAAGTTTCGTCCTGCCTATTCTGGAATCATTTCAAAACAGGCCACCAGCGAAAAACCGGCACATTACCGCGTTGGTACTGGTACCTACCCGTGAGCTGGCGGTTCAGGTTGGTGTGGTTTTCCAGACCTTCGGGGAAAGGCTTCCGCGCAAAGTGAAAACCCTGGCGGTGTTTGGCGGAGTGTCCATCAATCCGCAGATGATCGCAATGCAAAATGTGGAGATATTGGTAGCCACGCCGGGACGACTGCTCGAACTAATCTCTTACAAAGCCCTCAGCTTGTCCGAAACAGGCATTCTGGTACTCGACGAGGCCGACAAGATGCTGAATATGGGTTTCGCCGACGAAATGCGGGACATTTTCTTCCTGCTTCCTAAAACGCGCCAGAGCATATTGTTCTCCGCCACTTTGGGAGATGAAGTAGATAAAATCAATAAAAACCAGCTAAAAAACCCGATCCGCATTGAAATCGAGGAGGAAGAACAGAACCTTGATCTGATCAAACAAACCGGTTACTTCGTCGATCCCGACCGAAAGGGGCCGCTACTGAGGTATCTGATCAAATCTAAGGAAATGAAACAGGTGCTGGTGTTCGTTTCAGCGACCAGAACGGCGGATAACCTCGTCGAAAAGCTGAAAAAGAACGGCGTTGACGCGATGGCCATGCACAGCAAAAAAAGCCAGGGCGCGCGCACCGAGGCTTTGAATAAGTTTAAATCCGGGAAACTGAATGTACTGGTAGCAACAGACCTGGCGTCGCGCGGAATCGACATCCAGTTTTTGCCTTTTGTAATCAATTTTGAACTGCCGCGATCACCGAAGGATTATATTCACCGCATCGGCCGGACGGGCCGTGCCGAAAATCCCGGCGAGGCGATATCCCTGATTTGCCCCGAAGACGTCCATCATTTCAAAATCATCCAAAAAAAGATGGGTAAGCATGTTGAAATGATGGAGTCCTACGATATCGAGCTGCGGGGTTACTAATACTATTTCTTCTTCGCTGCCAGGTCGACAATGTCCTTTTTGCTTCCTGTCCAGAATGCGATTTTCCGGCGGTTATAAGTGTAGGTAACCGCCACCGAATCGCCCCAGCTGATTACGGCGGGGTAGGAATATTCGTCTTCTTTTTTGCCTGTCGCAATGTCAATCTTGTCGGTCCAGTTCTGGCCGTCGTCGTACGAAAGGATCAGCGAAAGCGGTGAGCGGGAGCCCCAGTTGTGGTCGTCGGGGTTGTAGGCGAGTACCAGCGTTCCGTCTGTCAATTTTGCAAGGTCGATACCGCTGTTCGGGTTGGGCAAGGAGGTCTTTTTAATGGTCGACCAGCTTTTGCCATTGTCCTTCGAATCGCTACGCCCGATCACGCCGCCGGTCGTGCGCACAAGCATATGCACATTGCCCGGTGCCGACTCCCATAATGTAGGCTGAATCGCGCCTTTTCCTTTGATTTCCATCGTATCGATCTTGAAATACGGGCTGGCGGTCCATGTTTTGCCTTTATCCGTACTGCGGTCCACAAAAACTTCCCAGCGGTTCACTTCGTTGGAAGCGCCTGCCAGCCAGTCGCCGTTCGAAAGCTCGATCAGCTTGTCTTTCACCGGGCCGCGGCCGCCTTTGTCCCCCTTCACGAGCTCATAGGCCTCCGACCACGTTGCGCCATTGTCCGAAGAAGTTTTCACCCACGTTTCCCATTGGGCAATCTCCTTCCCTACTTTGAAATACAATATCACTTTACCATCGGCAGTTTTCTGCAAAACCGGGTTCCAGTGTGCATCCTCGCGGATCTTAGCTACTTCTATCGGTTCGCTCCAATGGCCGGGACGTCCTTTTGAAAGCCAGATACCTACATCCGGGTTCTTTTCCTCCGTACCGCCAAACCATGCTATCAGAAACTGTCCGTCATCCAGCCGCACGAGCGTGGACGCGTGACATTGCGGGAACGGGCGCTGATCGCCGAAGACAAATTCCTTTTCATTCGCGAGCGAATCCAGTTTCTTGTCCTCTGCCGTTTCCGTCTGTTTCGAGCCGCAGGATGTCATCACAAGTGAGCCCAGTAGCAAGGTAGCCGCGAGCCACCTGGATTGCTTTTTGTATTGTAGCATGGATTAAATGATAGGTTGAACGTTTTGCAGAATACCCGCACGAACAGAAAAGAGGCTATTATTTGAGCAACTTCTTCAATTCGTTCATCACCGCCGCAGGTGTATGCTCTTCATAGAGAATGCTGTAAACCGCGTTGGTAATGGGCAAATTAACGTGATAAGTCTTATTGAGCTCGTGAATACTCCTTGTTGCGTAGTAACCTTCCGCGATCATCTTCATTTCCAGCTGCGCAGCCTTCACGCTGTATCCTCGACCAATCATATTTCCGAACAACCGGTTACGACTGAACTGCGAATAGGCCGTTACGAGCAAATCGCCGAGGTATGCGGAAGAACTCAGATTCCGTTCGCGGGGGTCGAGGGCCGTTACCAGGCTCCCGATTTCCTGCATCGCATTGGATACGAGTACCGCCTGGAAATTGTCTCCATACCCGAGCCCGTGCGTAATCCCGCACGCGAGCGCGACGATGTTTTTCATCACCGCGGCATACTCGACGCCGTAAAGGTCGTCCAGCGCATTGGCCGTCACGTAGCGGCAGGTCATCAGCTCCGCAAAATCCTCGGCGGCGGGACATTCAGTTGAAGCGATGGTAAGGTAGGATTGCTTTTCCAAAGCGACTTCTTCTGCGTGGCACGGACCGGCTATTACGCAGGTATCTTTCATTTCAATGCCAAAAGCGTCGGCGGCCCAATCGGTAACAAGGGCATTCTGGCCCGGTACCATTCCTTTAATGGCCGATACAATGCGTTTGCCCTGCAAATGCTTCGCCGATAAATGCTGTAATGATTCCTGGATGAATGCGGCAGGAACGGCGAGAATGATGTAATCCGCCCCTTTTACGGCATCGGTCGTTTTCTCAAAGACCTTTACTTTCTTCGGTGAAAGGACCACATCGCTGAGGTAGCTCGGGTTGTGGTTGAACTTCCGGATATGGTCGATGTCCTTCTGGTTCCGGAGCCACCAGCGGATCTGTACGTGATTTTGTTCGCAAAGGATCTTGATCAGGGCGGTCGCCCAGCTTCCTCCGCCTATCACGGCAATTTTGGTATTATTTAAAAAACTCATCCGGCGGAAATGTCAGAATTTGGCTGAAATATGGGCCAAAATAGCTGAAAATAAAAAATCCTTGCAGCAAAGCCGCAAGGATTTTCCTTTTTAACCTAAACTAAATCGAACTTATTACTTTTTTACAACGCATCAGTTCGGGTTTTCATTTGATTTTTTTCCATCTTTTTTCGGATCTTCCTTCTTTTTCTCGACGAGGTCACCGTTATTCAGGTTTTTGGATACAGCAATGTATGGCCCGGAGATAATCTTGTCGCCTGCTTTGAGGCCCGAAAGGATTTCGATGTTCTCGAAGTCACTGATACCCGTCTTCACTTCCTTCATTTCCGCCTTGCCATTTACATCAACAAATACCACTTCTTTAATCACTTCCTGCTTCTTCGGCTTCTTCTCGTCTTCTTCCGCTGGCTGTGCATTATTATTCGAGCCGTCGCCAGAGCCCGGGATCACCTGCTGGGTTCCTCCACGCGTGGTAACCGCCGCGATAGGCACCGATACCACGCCATTCTTACGCTCCGTAATGATTTCTACCGATGCTGTCATACCCGGTTTGAATGGGTAAGATTTTTTCGAACGTGCGGTCATCAGGTCCTTGAACGACTCGTTCAATATCTTCACTTTCACCTGAAACTCCGTCACAGCGTCCGCGGAAGTGCTCGCAACGGAACTGGACGATGAGGAAAGTGACGCAAGTCCCGCAGCCGTATTCGCGATTTCTTTCACAACACCCTTGAACTTACGCCCCGACGAGCTGTAAGCATCCACATCGATTTCCGCGGTATCGCCGATCGACACCCGAACGATATCGTTTTCATTCACATTCACACGGACTTCCATATCAGCCAGGTTCGCAATGCGCATCATTTCGGTACCGGCCATTTGCGACGTACCTACCACGCGCTCGCCGGCTTCTACGTTCAGCAGCGATACAATCCCGCTTACCGGCGCGAAAATGCTGGTTTTACGCAGGTTTTCCGCAGCATCCCGCATACTCGCTTCCGCGCTCTTGATATTGAAAAGCGCCGCCGCTACATTCGCTTTCGATGATTCCACATCCTGCTGGGCCACGCCATAACTTGACGCGAAGCCTTCGAAGTCTGCGGATGAAATCACTTTGTCGGCAAAAAGCTTCTTATTACGGTCGTAATTGGCCTTCGCCTGCACGAGCCTTGCCTCCGCCTGGGCTACCAATGCTTTGGTTTGCTCATAATTGGCCTTGCTTGAATTGACGGCAGCCTGTGCGCGCGCCATCAGTGATTCGTAGTTATCGGGGCGGATTTTCAGCAGCAGCTGTCCTTTTACCACCGAATCTCCCTCGGCTACATTCAATGCGATGATCTCACCGGACACGTCCGGGCTGAGCTTCACTTCCACTTCCGGCTGCACTTTTCCCGACGCACTTACCCGTTCGATGATATCCGATTTTTTGACGGTCGTGTATTCTACCTCAGTAGTCTTGGGTTTGCCGATGTAGCCAGCCTGTTTGGCCCCAAACAACCCGGCGATGAGTACCACCACGACACCTCCCGTTATCCACCAGATCTGTTTCGAAGATTTACGTGCCATATTTTTTTGATTACGATTTTAAAGAATAGGTTGCTGATAGTACGGGAATTCTAGAAATCAGAGAGCGGACGGTTCATATAGAAATCCAGGATTTTAGTCCTGAAAACGTAGTCGTATTTGGTCTGAACGAGATTACCATTCGCTCTGTCGAGGTTGGCTTTGGCAATATTGTACTCCACCGAGTTGATCGCGCCCACGTCGAAGCGTACCTGCGCCACGCGGAAAGTTTCCTGCAATGCACGCACCTGGTTGACGGTTGCGGAGTAACGCTTGGCCGCATTCGTCATATCGATATAGGCCTGTTCCACATTCTTGCGGATCGTCAATTGCACCTGCTGGGCCTGGTATTCGTAAGTTTTTTGCTGCAATTTGGCATTCGCGACATTGTATTTCGTCCTAAAATTGTTGAAGATCGGGATAGAAAGGTTCAGGTTGATCGCCGAGTTGCGGTTAAAGTCGAGCTGATTGAAATAGCGAAAATTCTGGATAGAGCCGTTCGGCGCGGTAACACGCTGGATGATCGGAACTTGCTTATTGTCTATCATAATGTAGTCTGTCGTTGAAGGAACATCGATCGTCGTGTTCCCTGTCCCGTCTCCCACAAACCGCTGCTTGGGCGCCGCGCTCGAATAGGCCGTATAAACACCGCCATTCAAAGTCAACGTAGGCATTCCGGCCCCTTTCGCCAGATCCACATTGATTTTCGATGCTTCGATCCGCATATTGGCGGCTTTCATTTGCGGCAGATTGTTCAATGCGGTCTCGAAGATTTCCTGAATCGAAGCGTCATATGCCTGCATTGTCGGGTCTTTCACGGCAATTTTCACCACATTGATTACCTCGCTGCCCGGCATATTCATGTATTGTTTCAAATTCAACTTGGCTGTTTCGAGATTGTTCTGGGCATTTACCAGTGAAAGCTCGTCGTTGGCCAGCTGCGATTTCAGGTCGAAAAGATTGCTTTCAGCGAGCGTACCTGCTTCCACCAGTTTAGCCGTACGATCTACCTGCAATTGCGAGGCATCTACCTGCCGCTGTGCTACCATGATCAGCTCCTCGTTGGTCACTACCTGCAAATAGGACAATGCTACATTGAGCATGATATCGTTGCGGGTCGCTTCCAGGTCTTTGGCGCTCGCCTGGTAGTTGGCATTATTGAATTTGATATTGTTACTGATTTGAAAACCGCTGAAAAGGGTCACTTGTCCGCCGAGCTGGTAGTTGTTGGAACTCACATTCTGCTGAACGAACTGGTTGGTAAACGGATCGATGTTACGACCGGAACGGAAACCCTGGCTGGCGCTGAAACTGATACTCGGCCACCGCTGCCATTTCGACTGCTCGTAGGTGTTCCCGTTGGTTTGCACCGTAATTTCCGATTGCTTGACCTGCGGGTTGGTTTCCAGGGCGATCCGGATGCAATCTTCCAGCGAATAGGTATTGGCCGGCTGACTCACATTTTGCTGCGCCTGAGACACTGTCATTCCACCAAACAATGCCAAAACCAGTGCGGAATAGCGTAAAGAATGAAACATAAGCGGTTTAGAGTTAGATGATCAATATTAGTGCTTACCTCAAAATGCGACCATCCATTTGGTACGGACGGTTGCATTTCCGTGGTAAAGGGCGATTTATCCCGGGTACTCCGGGATCAGTGAAAAAACAGATAACCGAGCCATATTCCGGCTACGACTCCTATCAAATCGGCGATCAGGCCCGCCACGATAGCGTATCTGGTGTTCTTGATCCCGACAGACCCGAAGTAAAGCGCGACAATATATAATGTGGTATCGGCCGATCCCTGAAAAATACAGACAAGCCTTCCCACGAAGGAATCCGGACCGAATTGCTTCATAGCGTCGATCATCAGTGCACGTGCGCCGCTGCCGCTGAGGGGCTTCATGAGCGCTACCGGTAATGCGTCGGTAAAGTCGGTATTCATGCCTGTCGAGGCAAATACCCATTTCAAACCATCAATCAGGTAATCCATCGCGCCGCAGCTACGGAATGCGCTGATAGCTACCAGCAAGCCCACCAGATAAGGAATGATCGTCACCGAAGTGGTGAACCCGCCTTTGGCACCTTCGATGAATGCTTCGAATACATTGACCTTCTTAAACATCCCCCAGCCGAGAAAGCCCGCCACGACAAAAAGCAGCACCGAGTTACCGGCCAGGATCGAGATTGTTTCGATCTGTTCTTTCGGCAAGCCAGATAAGTACCACAATATCAATGCGATCATCGCCGTCACACTACCAAGCCCGAGCATTACCGTCCGGTTAAACAGATTAATCTTCTGCCAGGTTGCCGTGATGAGCATGCTCACGACCGTGGTCACGTACGTACCTACCACGCACGGAATAAACACGTCGGAAGGGCTTTCGGCGCCCAGGATCGCGCGCTGTGCGATGATCGACAGCGGTATGATCTGCAAGCCGGACGTATGCAGTACGAGAAACATAATCTGCGCATTCGACGCGGTATCCTTGCTCGGGTTCAGTTCTTGCAGGCTTTGCATGGCCTTCAACCCAAAGGGTGTGGCCGCATTATCGAGACCCAGGAAATTCGCGGAGAAGTTCATGATCATCTGGCCGTTTGCCGGGTGGTCTTTGGGAACTTCGGGGAAAAGTTTGTTGAAAAACGGCCCTATAAACCGCGCTATGACGTGGATAATGCCTGCTTTTTCACCCACATTGAGAATACCCAGGAAGAATGTCATTACGCCTGTCAACGGCAAAGCGATGTCCATTACGGCCGTCTCGGCCATTTTTAGCATCCCTTCCGTAATAGCTTTAAAGGTCTGGACATCACCCGTAAAAATGAATTGCAGGAATGCAATCAGAAAGGCGATGACGAAAAAGGAAACGAAAATATAGTTTAAAGCCATGTCAGGTTACGGGGTGCGAAAGGCGGGATTAGTAATGATTTGTTTATAATGCATTGAGTAAAATATTTCTTTTAATGCAAATAACAAAAGTATATTGCAAACAGGTAGACCTATCAACAAACCTTAACGATTTTCCATGAAGCATTACAGCTTTTTACTCCTTTTGGCACTATTGTGCTGCAACAAACCCAAAAACAACAACGAAGACACAGCCTCAAACAGCGGGGAGCCAGGCAAAGCCATCAACGATACCATCCCGCTTACCCGCGAAAAAGTAGAAAACAGCCCCGTCGCGAGTTACAGCGAAAAGGTGAAAGACGAGCTGAACGACTGGCGGCTGGCGGTGGATGTTTACGAGACGAAACAGACCTTCAAATTTCTCATGAAGATCGAATACATGGTCCAGGAAGCGGAAGACACGCTGACCATTCCCAACTTCGGCATCATGCCCAAAGTAGAAATCCGCAAAGGCCCCGAGAAGGAATCCTGCATCGTAGGCTTTCTGGACAAGCAGGGGGAATTTAAGGAGTACAAACTGATCGCATTGAAGGAGAAGCAATTGAAGATATCGACTTTGAAGTATTATGGAAGGGCCCGGTACAAGGTGAGTAAGTGAGGAACGGTGGGTAATGAGGGTATAGACAAGCGACAGGTTTATTCCAGGACCAAGCGCACATTATCAGTACCGCCATCCCGGCTAATGAGTCTTAAATAATACGTACCTCTTGGCAAATCGGCCACAGGTATGCTGATCGTTTTCTCCTGGGCAAACGAATTACTTTCATAGTGATCTGCTCCTTGAACCGATCTGACTTCTTTTCCGGCAACTTCGCTGAATAGTTTAATGACTTGCGGAAGCGCTTCTCTGGCAACGCCATCAAACTGAATTTTCACCTGATCTTTCGCCGGGTTAGGAAATACCTTATAGATCGGCGTTCCTTTCGCACAGTTATCCACACAAATCGTAATGCCTTTCTGAACCGAACCGAAACAGTTGCTAACGGTAATGTCTATGCCATAGCAGCTATTGACGTAGGAATTGAAATAGGCTGTCCCACCATTGGAATTCAGAATCGTATTCCCCGGATCGCTGCAGGTCCATATCCCGAACTGCGTTCCCGGCTCGGCCGTGTAAGCATTCAGCATCACACCAGCGCCGTTGCACATGAAATCCGGCGAGCCGCCGCCGTTGGCGGTTACCAGTAATGAAGCGGGTAGCGGGGCACTTCTTTTGACGTTGATTGGATTGCTGAATGCCGATGTGACACCGCAGACAGACGACGTGGCCGAAACTTTCACAGTACCGTCCGAAACACCGGTTATCTGCGCGGAGTTGGTATTTCCGGGAGAATTAGCGACGATACCGCCAGTGGCTACCCAGTTGTAACTTGTTGCATTGCTGGCCGTTGCGGTAATTGTTTTAGGGTTGCAAAGCAAAAAATCGGGTGAATTGATGACTGGTTTGGCAGGAACTAGTCTTGTGATAGTCAACTGCGAAGAAGTTGTCAGACCAGGCACATCATTTCTGGAAGTCGTAACTTTGATCACACCACCCGAACCTGCATTAGGCGTAAGCGTTACGATATTTCCGCTTCCAGAAATCGACCATCCTGCCGGATAAGTCCACACGTAGTTTGTTGCATTCGTTACGGGATCTACCGAGACATTGATCGGCGCAGTACCACAATTGACTTGATAGCTGCCGCTTTGCGCAACGCCATTTATTTTGATATTGCCGGGCGTACCCAGGTAGCGGATAGGGATGGTTTTTGTTTGGGTTAGGCCGACAGGGCATTGTGAGCATTCAGGTATGCCACCATTTGGCTTGTCGGACGTCACTTTGATTGTTCCATTGCCGTTAACGTTATTCCACAAGACCTTGATTTGTATATTTGAGTTTGCTTCAAGTATGGATGGGGTTGCAGGGGGGATTCCAACAATGAGGCCATTGGTAACCTCCCATTTAAACTTGCAATCTTTACCGTCTTGACATTTTGCAAACGAGGTCATTGCAACGGAATAGGTGTGTTCAGTATTATTTGGAAGCGCATACGAACACGTGTTATTTGGAAGCCCGCAATTGATCGCTACCGATTGCCCTTTTGCCGTTATTGATAATCCAATCTGACAAAATACAAATGCGATACAAAGACTTAGGTTCATAGTCTTCATAGTGTTGTATTTAAAAATGAAAAGTAAAATTTAGCTTACTAATGGGACTCAATGCGAATCCGAAACGATGGCTTTTTGATGTGACTTCTCCATCCAAACTTTTGCCCTCGGACCAGCGATGATGGATGTAAAGGTTGCTTTCTAGCGAAGCCGACAAGCGCTTGGAGATTTGATACTTATACCCACAAAACGGAGCAACAGCCACTGCCAGACTGGACGAAGGGAGAATTCCAGTGGTATTTTTATAGTTGTTGTACCAGTCGATTTCCGTATCTACTCCATGAAAGAATTGGCCTACCCGAAGGTTTCTCCTCCATTCATATCCGATGCCGAATGAGGTTGAAAAACTCTGCATTTCACTGCGACTGTCAAAAGTCTCTGAATAACCCGAATCGGAATTCATTTTTGAAGCGCCTTTGTCTGCAAACCAGCCTAATGTATTAATGGTCGCGCGGAAAGCTCCTTGCCTCCTTTTAGGTGCATACCTAAGAGTCATATGAGCTTGGCTGGCCGCTATCATACGAAATACATCCAAACTAACATCCCACTTATAATCCGTACTGGAGTGATTATTGAAAATCCCTTCCGGAGGCTTCTTTTGCTCCTGGCAATGAGCACTTTGCATTGAAATAACAAGCCCGAAAAGGGCCAAGGCAAGTAGGTAGCATGTTCTCTTCATATTATTTATATTTTTTGTACAAATAAACTGAGAACCTACCACACCCATTCTGGGAAAAGGAAGGATCGGACCTACAAAAAGGAAGGAAATTCAGCGCCTGGCCCGGAGCTTGCTCACGTAGTTTTCGGAGATGCCGAGGTAGGATGCAATGTACTTCTGCGGCACGCGGTTGAAGAGCTCGCGCGAGCGTGCGCGGAATGATTCCAGCTTCTCGGAGGCGGAAAGCGTACGCATATCGCGGAGCAGGTCCTGATGGGTGAGTAAAAGGCGTTCGGCGATGATACGGCCGATGCAGCAGGCTTCGGGGTGGTTGGCGTACAGTTGGTAAAGGTCGGCCCTGGAAATGTAGATGAGTACGGAGGGTTCCAGCGTTTCGACGCATTCGCGCGAGGGTGCCTGCCTGAGGAAGCTGTCGGCCGCGTGGAAGAAATCGCGCTCGCTGGCGAACCAGTCGGTGACGTCCCGGAAGTTGCCCTGGCCGTCGGCGACGAGATGATAGCCGCGGACGAGACCCGATTGCAGATACCAGAGTTTGTCGCACACTTCGCCGTCCGACAGCAGTATCCGCCCTTTCGGTACTTGTACGATTTTAAGCAATTGCTGAAACAGTATCCTGGTCTGGTCTTCGACGGGCAGGATTTCACTCAAGGAGGAAATGAATTCGAAATACATAGCATAGTGTGGTGATATAACCGCAAGTTGAAAATTTTCAATCACATTTCTATACTACAAACAGGGCACAAAAAAAGCCCGGAAAACCGGGCCCTATTCGAATTTGTAAGAAGTGTAATTATGCGTTGAAAACGAGGTCCATCTTCTCACGGATAGTCAATAAACGTTTGCGATCGCCGCCCGAAACTTCCGCGGAAGCCCAGCCTGAATAGCCGACCTTCTGCAACGCCTTGTTTACTTCGGCCCAGTTGCAATCGCCTTCCATAAACTCGACGTCGAAGCCTTTCCACAGGCCGAGGTCATTCTGTTTTTTAAAGCTGAATTCTTTCAAATGGAGCTTTAAAATACGTTTGTTCAATGCTTCGATCCAGGAAACCGGCCAGCTGTAACGTAGTACATTCCCTACATCCAGGTACCAGCCAACCATGGGATTCTTAAAGTCATCCACAAATTTTGCCGCTTCCAGCGGACTCAGCAGAAACTGGTTCCAAACGTTTTCGATGGCTATTTTGACGCCCGTTTTTTCCGCTATGGGAAGTAACTTACGGATCTCTGCCTGAGAACGTTCATATGCTTCACCATAGGTTACATTCGCGTTCACTACCCCTGGCACTACGAGTACGGTGCTGCCACCATATTCTTTGGTATCCCACAATGCTTTTTCAATTGATTTGACGCATTCTTCCCGCTTCTTCGGATCAGGATCAGACAATGGCAGTTTCCAATGCATTGAATTCACGGTACCCGGAATCAGCAAACCAGTTTTGTCTCTGGCCGCAAGGACCTCTTTCATATCCAGTTTGTCGGGAGAATCGAGCTCAACACCATCGTAACCCAGATCTTTCAGTAACTTAAATTTATCCATTACGGATAAATCTTCTTTTACCATCCCCCACATCAAGCTCTTTTTCACCATCGGACGTGGTGCAGCTGCTTCTGCTGCAAGAGCAGAAGAGCCCACCGCCACGGCAGTTGCTGCCATGGCGGTGTTTTTCAGGAAATCTCTTCTTTGCATAAAGTATCAGGAGAATGCAGTGATACCTGGTTTCGCCACCTCTACAACCGGTGGTTTCATGTCGAAGCTGTAAGTATCAGGTCCCAGCTTCTCGGTAGAGTTCAACGCCTCGTTCCAGGTGATGCGCTTGCCGGTGTAGGCAGCCATTCTACCCATGATGGCGGTCAATGTGCTGTGCGCCATGAATTCACCGTCGTTGATCAGCTTACCGCTACGGATAGACGCAAACAGTTCGTTGTGCTCTGTCTGGTACATGTCGTTTTGTACGCCGTCGTATTTCCATGGGTTGGCACCGGTAATTTCGTGTACGTTACGTGCACAGTTCACCATCGCGCTTCCTTTGGTACCGAGTGTTTGTACGAGGTAGCTATTTTCGCAGTTAGCCTGCTGACGTGAGTGGTGGAAGCCTTTCACGCCATTGTCGTAATCGTAAACAACCGAGAAGTGGTCGAAAATATTACCGAACAATGAGTCGGTACGAACCTGGCGACCGCCTGTACCAACCACCGAAACCGGCAATTTACCGCCCATGGCCCACGCCATCATGTCGATGCTGTGTACCGCCTGCTCCACGATATGGTCGCCGGCGAGCCAGGTGTAGTACGTCCAGTTACGCAATACATATTCGGCGTCTGTCCAGCCGGAAACGCGTGGGAACGACCATAGCGTACCGGTATCGTAAGTGTTATAGATAGCCGTAATGTCGCCTACCGCGCCATCGAGGATACGTGCGAAGCTCGCACGTTTCGGCTCGTGGTAACGCCAGCAGAAGCCCGACATCAGGGATACATTCTTTTGTTTTGCCAGCTTCGCCGCGTCGAGTACCTTGCGTACACCGGGAGCGTCAACCGCTACCGGTTTTTCGCAGAATACGTGTTTGCCTGCATTGATAGCGGCAGTGAGGTGCTCGGGACGGAAATGAGGAGGCGTAGCAAGCAGTACTACATCCACACCCGAATCCAGCACTTTTTTGAAAGCGTCGAAACCAATGAACTTACGTCCTTCGTCCACTTTCACTTTCGGTCCGTGCACTTTGGTAAGGTTTTCAAGCGACGCGTCCATTTTGTCCTTGAAAATGTCACCCATAGCCCAAAGCACCACGTTAGGGTCGGCTTTGAGGGCCTGGTTGGCTGCACCAGAGCCGCGTCCACCGCAACCGATCAAACCTATTTTGAGGGTATCGGCATTTACGCCTGCAAAAGCGCGGTTGGGGTTCAGAATCGCGAAGGTCGGCAATGTGCTACCTGCCAATGCAACTCCCGCCATTTTCAAAACATCTCTCCGAGAAGTACTCATTGTCAATTAAGGATTAGGTGATGGAATGACTGATTTTATTGAATTTTCTGTTGATAACGCCGGTGATCCAGGATCTTGAAGCATTAAAGTTAACGCAAAACCACAATATTTTCTGCTAATATAAACCAAAATTTCCATTTGCGTGCTCGACCACACACAAAACTTAATATATGTTAATTTTACAATTTATATTCTTTTATACCTTCGAAGGTCGATTCACTGATTATGATTCTTGAGAACTTACTGCTGATCATTTCGCTCCTTTTCGTGGTTTCCATGCTCACGATGCTGAGCGAAAAAATAGGTATATCCTACCCTATCTTCCTCGTCATAGCGGGCCTGCTGATCAGTTTCATTCCCGGCATACCGCATTTCCAGCTGGAACCCGACCTGGTGTTCCTGATCTTCCTGCCTCCACTCCTTTATGAGGCTGCCTGGAACACGTCCTGGAAAGATTTCTGGGCGTCCC
Source organism: Dyadobacter sp. SG02 (assembly GCF_900109045.1). Taxonomy (GTDB): domain Bacteria; phylum Bacteroidota; class Bacteroidia; order Cytophagales; family Spirosomataceae; genus Dyadobacter. Next base: position 481,171 of record NZ_FNYL01000003.1, on the reverse strand, counting down.
GGCGGGCTATCGGTTTGTTGTCGGTAGGTTTGGTCGTGTTCACGGCCACGGCAGTTGCCTACATTTCGCACGCATTGATTCCCGGGTTTACGTTGGCCATGGGCTTCGTGCTGGGCGGTATTATTTCGCCTCCCGACGCCGTGGCGGCTACGTCGGTTTTACACGGAATTAAAGTTCCGAAACGCGTAGTCACGATCCTTGAAGGTGAAAGTCTTGTAAATGACGCCTCTTCACTGATCGTTTTCCGCGTGGCGCTCACGACGATCGAAACCGGGAATTTCGTACTCTGGAAAGCAGGGGCGGATTTCCTTATGGTGGCGGCAATGGGCGTCGTCATCGGGCTCGCCATCGCGCATGTTCTGTACGTGGTGCACCGTTTTTTCCCGACCACACCGAGCGTCGACACCGCGCTGACATTCATTTCACCTTACCTGATGTATATTACCGCCGAGCACTTCCATTATTCGGGTGTGCTTGCAGTGGTGAGCGGCGGGTTGTTTCTGAGCTTCCGGGCGCATGAACTTTTCAGCTACCAGTCCCGGATGCAGGGAAACTACGTCTGGCAAACGGTCGTATTTCTCCTCAACGGCATCGTTTTCATCCTCATCGGGTTGCAATTGCCCGCGGTAGTAAAGGGCCTGAACGACTACACCGTGACCGAACTGGTCACCTACGCGGTCATCATCAGCCTTGTCACGATCGTGATACGCATCATTTGGGTTTTCCCCGGGACATACTTTCCCCGGTTGTTCAAATCGGTGCGCAAAAAAGAAGCGAATCCGACCTGGCAATCCGTCTTCATTGTAGGTTGGGCGGGAATGCGTGGCGTAGTATCGCTGGCATCGGCGCTATCCATTCCCCTGCTGGTCAACAAGCAACCTTTCCCCCATCGTGACCTTTTCCTCTTCATCACATTTGTCGTGATCCTTTTTACCCTGGTATTTCACGGTTTGAGTTTACCTTACTTAATCAAATGGCTTAAAATCGACGACGAGGGGGAAAATCTGGAAGAAGAGAACGCCATCATCAATTCAAGGCTTGCGGCGGTAAGCCTGGATTATATGAAATCCAATTATGACGGTGAAATACAGGATTTCGAGCCGTTCCGCCTGTTAAAGGAGCGGTATGAAAAGATTATCGAAATGGCGGACTACAAATTGCTGCGCTCCGAAAACAAGGAGTCGATCGGCCACGTGCGCAAATACCGTGCAATGCTTTTGGAAATCATTGCCGTCAAAAGAGAGGAAATTGTAAAATTAAGAAGTGAAAAAGTCTGCTCCGACGAGCTGATCCGGACCAAAGAAAACGAGCTGGATCTCGAAGAAGCAAGACTCCGCAAGTCACGCTAATCCCATTCCACTTCCACTACATAATCCCGAAGGTCGATGGTCGTGAATCTTTCGTTATTCTGGCGTTTGAGCGAGACTTTGCCGTTTTGCACTTTCGCTACCTGTTGGGCGATCACGTCCTTCTCGCTTTTTTTACGATAAATAGCCACAATTGAATCCTGGCTGGTCACTTCTACTTCGCAAGTGCGGCCTTTGGCGGTAACGAGTTTGGAGTTGTTAGGCAAATACGGCGCTTTCGCGAGTGCGAGCGCGCGGGAAGCCTGCGGCACCCCGTAACCTACATAGTTATTGCCGTAAGGATACAAATGCGACGATTTCTCGATCAGCGAGATCAGTTCTTTGTTCGAAAGTTGCGGATTGGCTTGCAGCAGGCAGGCCGCGAAACCGGTAATCACCGGAGCGGAAAGCGACGTTCCGTACAATGAAAAGCACGAAACATTCGGCTTCACATAGGACAGAAACTCCGGCCCGACGCTGCTGTAACCAATGCGGTTCCAGAGTTTGCCGTTGGTAGCGCCTACCGAAAGCACGCCCTTCGCATCCGCAGGGGCCGAAACGATCCCCCAGCTTTTATCGTCGCCTTCGTTACCGGCGGAAACGATAATCATAATGCCTTTTTTATCAGAAGCGATTTGTGCCGCCTTGCTGATAGCGCTTGTTTTACCGTCCATTTGCGATGGCTGATAGTTTTCTTTCGGGTCCGAGAAACCTTTGGCATAACCCAAAGAAGTATTGATCAAACGCACGCCGAGGCTGTCCATCCATTCCATCGCCGCGATCCAGTTATCCTCTTCCCCGCGGTACTCGCGCATGGAATAGTCGGTGCGGGCGAGGTAGAACTTCGCATTGGTAGCCATCCCATACTGCACCTGGTCCTGGTAATCGATGCCTGAAATGGCTGCGAGCACTTCGGTACCGTGCATATCGGAGAATGACTCGGCGGTGCTGAACAGCAAATCGCCCGGACGGCCCGGTTTGACATAATCCCGTATCCCCAATATTCTTTTATTGGAAAAAACCTGTGAAAGCGAAAGCGAGGAATCCGCGCCGTAAAAACCGGCATCGATCACCCCGATCGTCACATCTTTCGCCGTGATATTTTCTTTCAAAAATGCATTAGCCTGTACTTGCGACATCACCGGCGCCATTTGCGCCTTTTCGGTCGGCTGCGTGCGCGCGATGTAGAAACCAGGATCGATCATGACTACATCCGCTACGAAATCGAGTTCCCTGACTTTCATCGCCTGCTCGCTCGTGAGGTTGGCCGAAACCGCATTCAGCCATTTGGAGCGGTTGATGATATTGACAGACTGCCCACGTAATGCTGTTTCATATTCTTTTTTAACCGGCAAATCGGTTTCATCCGAAAGTACCAGGCCTAGTTTCTGCCGGTTTTCCAAGGTCAGGGCCGACACTGCGGGGGTTGCAGTCAGGTCTTTGTTTTTCAGAAAAATCCAATATTTCGGGCTTGCTGACAACACCAACGGCACACATACGAACGCAAGCAAAAGCAGTCTTCTCATCAACGGCATTAGTTAGGTATTCTTAATCAATTTGGTATAATAACACTTTCAAAACTGCATTTGCACGGCCTTAGGCCATTTCGTACAACGGCGGATGTTTAGAATTTTTGAACAAGATAAACGTAAATTTACAAATTAAATTACCTGATCCGAAAAAATACAGACATGCGATATTCCGCTATCGACCAAAAGCTATTTGTTGAAAACAGACGCCGTTTGACGACTTTATTGAAATCAAAATCGCTCGCCATTCTCAATGCCAACGATATTATGCCCACTAATGCGGACGGCACAATGGGTTTCAAACAAAACAGCGATCTGTTTTACCTCACCGGCGTCGACCAGGAGGAAACCATCCTGCTCATCTTTCCCGACCACCCCGATCCGAAGTTCCGCGAGGTGCTTTTTCTGCGCGAAACCAATGAAATCATTGCCGTTTGGGAAGGCGAAAAACTGACCAAGGAACAAGCCCGCGCAGCCACCGGCATTCAAAGCATTTACTGGACGCATCAATACGAAACCGTGTTCGGGAACATCGTTTTCGAAGCTGAAAATGTGTATTTGAATACCAACGAGCATACCCGTAACGACTCGTACGTGCAGTCGCGCGACGCGCGGTTCGTTGAGGATTTTAAACGACGTTACCCGCTGCATTCCCTTCTGCGCCTTGCCCCATTAATGCACCAGCTCCGAGCGGTTAAGCAACCGGAGGAAATCGCATTGCTGCAAAAGGCTTGCGACATTACGAAACAGGGTTTTGAGAGGGTGTTGAAATTTGTAAAACCCGGCGTACACGAGTTCGAAATCGAAGCCGAACTGCTCCACGAGTTCGTCCGTAACCGTTCAAAAGGTTTCTCCTACCAACCCATCATCGCGTCCGGCGCGAATGCGTGCGTGTTGCATTACATTCAGAACGATCAGGTTTGCAAAGACGGCGATATCCTGCTCCTCGACGTCGCTGCCGAATACGCCAACTACGGCGCCGACCTCACCCGCAGTATTCCCGTGAATGGCCGCTTCACCAAACGCCAGCGCGATGTGTACGATGCCGTACTCAGGGTTTTCAAAGCCGCCAAAGTCCTGCTGGTCCCAGGCAATATATGGGACGAATACCACCAGGAAATCGGCCGCATTATGGAAAGCGAACTCATCGGCCTGGGGCTGATCACGAAAGAAGACATCGAAAAACAGGACCCGGAATGGCCTGCTTACAAAAAATACTTCCCGCATGGCACCTCCCATTTCCTGGGCCTGGATATCCACGACGTAGGCAACAAATACCGCCGCTTCGAAGCCGGCATGGTTTTCACCTGCGAGCCGGGCATTTACATTCGGGAGGAAGGATTAGGCATTCGGTTGGAAAATGATATTCTGATTACCGAGAACGGTAATGTGGATTTGATGGCGCATATTCCGTTAGAGGCGGAGGCGATTGAGGAATGGATGAATGGGTAGAATTCCCATCTGTTTCGTAATTTTATCATTTCACTCAATCACATACACTTAATATGGCAAAACAAGAACTCTCCATTCAAGACTCAGTCGGTGAAGCGAAACGCTATCTCGACAATGCAAAAGAAATCCTGCGGGAGAAAGCGGGTAAGGAAGACGGCTATTATCAGGATGCCAAATATGTAAAAATGGCCGGGCATACTGCTTACACCGGTGTTTTGTTTGCATTAGATCGTTATTTGGGTAAGAAAACAAAGGGAAGGAAAGACGTGGATTGGTATAAACAGAATCTTTCAGGGCTTGACAAAAAGATACTGCACGCATTCCTTACCGCTCATCAGGTTTTGCACCTTGATATGGCTTATGACGGAGCGGGCAGCGCGGATTTGGCAAAACTTGGAATGCAGGAGGCTGAAAAACTAATTGACTGGGTTGAAACGCGAACTGCCGCTTGACTTGGATATTGTCGTTACATGCCTACGACATTGCTATTAATCGTACCTAGCACAGTTTCTACCAATATTACATCGCTAACCCGATTAGACATCTATCGGAAAAGTGCCGTCAGGCACGTAACATTGGTAGCAAAAACGACGAACCAGACAAATTACGAATCCAGTAGGGATGTAACATCACCACAACGGCAAGCCGGGAGATTCAACATCTCTCCGGCTTTATTTATGAATACAAATTACATTGAATGGACCTGCTTCCCGAAGACATTTACAAATTACTGATCTCCTTTACGCTGGGCGGAATAATCGGCGCTGAGCGGGAGTACCGAAGCAAATCGGCCGGGTTGCGGACGCTGATATTGATCGCGATGGGGTCGACGTTGTTTACGATCCTTTCCATTAAAATCAGCTCGGATGCGGGGCGGATCGCGGCTAATATCGTGACCGGTATCGGTTTTATTGGTGCGGGGATCATTTTCCGGGAAAATAACCGGGTGGTCGGGATTACGACGGCGGCGATCGTGTGGGTTACGGCAGCTGTGGGAATGGGCATCGGGGCCGGGTTTTATGAAGTGTCGATCATTTGTTTCGTGATTTCAGGCATGACGCTGGTGATTCTGGCGCCCGTACAGAAGTTTATCCGGCGGAAAAGCCAGATACGGAATTACCGCCTGATGTGCGTCTACCAGAAAAAGACCCTGAAAACCTACGAGAACCTTTTCAAGGAATACGACCTAAGAATCCTCCGTGGCGAACAGAGCCGCATCGGCACCCATATTACCGGTAGCTGGACATTACAGGGCTCCGAAAAAAAGCATGAAAAACTGACCCACCAGCTGCTCAACGACCCCGATATATTGGAATTTGACTTTTAACCATCAGTTACAATTGATATTAGTTTTTCATTAAAACTGATATGAATCATGGCCGAAAATGAGCCAAAAAGTGCCTTCGCTACGTTATAAATAGCCGACAGGAAACTTTATACAGGCAAACAGGCATTATAGCAATAACCCAAGTCCTCATTAGATTTACACGGTACAAACCGGTAAACGGGATCACAGACAACAGTTATGTCCGATATTATTAAACAAAAGATCTGGGAGATCATCGCTTCGAACACTTCGGCATCAGAGGCCGGGTGGTTACAGCAAAAAAGCTCCTCTGCGCCCATTGAGCTGATGACCGCCTTCGTGGCAGCCCCCAGGTTTCTATCTAAAAAACTCATCCAAACCTCCGACGCCGAAAAGGCCGCATTGAATCTTGAAATACCAGGTTTTTCGGTCGATGGATGGTCGCTCGTGAGGCTTAGCCGCGTGTGGCTGCTCACGCGACTCGACCCTTCGGATAAAGAAGATTATACCAAAAACATCGAAACGCTGTTCGATACGGCGGAAATGAATGAGCTGGTGGCGCTGTATTCGGCATTACCATTGCTTTCATATCCCGATCAATGGCTTTTCCGCGCCACGGATGCGGTTCGTTCGAATATGGGTTTTGTATTCGATGCGATTGCCTTGCATAACCCGTTCCCGGAGAAATATTTTAGCGAGCTGGCCTGGAACCAGTTGGTACTCAAAACGATATTCAACGACAAGCCCATCCATTTTATAGAAGGTCTGGAAAACCGTTCGAACGAGAAGCTGGCGGTGACGCTTTCCGACTTCGCGCATGAGCGCTGGGCGGCCGGACGCAGCGTACCCGCACAGGTTTGGCGGCTTACCGGAAAGTATCTGAATACAGCACTTCTGGCGGATATGCAGCATTTGTTTGACTCTGAAAAAGAAGAAGACCGCAAAGCAGCCGCATTGGCCTGTGGCGAAGCGACGCTGCCGGCTGCCAATTACCTTTTGGCAAAATATACCGATCTGGAAAAATCCGTAAAATCCGGCGCATTGACCTGGGCCGACCTCGAACATTGACATTATGTGTGCTAATCATACAGAAATAACCCCTAACCCTTCGCATTTCGAAGAAAGCGAAGAAGCCAACCAGGCCCCCGCACACCGCGACATCGCCTGGAACGATTATAAAGACCTCATCCAGGGAATGCGCTTTTTCGACCCGCATATCCACATGGTTTCCCGTACAACGGATGATTACCAGGCCATGAACCAGGCAGGTATCGTGGCGCTGATCGAACCTGCATTCTGGGTCGGGCAGCCTCGGACGGGGTTATCCACATTCAAAGATTATTACAGCAGCCTGGTAGGCTGGGAACGCTTCCGCTCCTCGCAGTTTGGTATAAAACACTACTGCACGATGGGCCTCAACTCCCGCGAAGCGAACAACGAGCCGCTCGCGGAGCAGGTAATGGAGATTCTGCCGCTGTACATTTATAAAGAAGGCGTCGTAGGCGTCGGTGAAATCGGTTTCGATGATCAGACACCTGCCGAAGAAAAATACTACCGCCTCCAACTCGAACTCGCCAAAGAAGCGAAGCTACCGGTTCAAATCCACACCCCGCACCGCGACAAAAAGAAAGGCACCGAGCGCAGTATGGCCATCGCATTGGAACATGGCATCGACCCGTCGTGGGTAATTGTGGACCATAACAATGAAGAGACCGTGAAAAGCGTGCTCGATCAGGGCTTCTGGGCGGCATTTACCATTTATCCTTTTACCAAAATGGGCAACGAGCGCATGGTAAAAGTCGTGGAACAATACGGCCCTGAGCGCATTATGATCAACTCCGCCGCCGACTGGGGCATTTCTGATCCGCTAGCGATCCCGAAAACGGCCGCATTAATGAAAATGCGGGGTATTTCGGACGAAACGATCCGCCTCGTGACTTATCAGAATGCGATCGACGCATTCGGTAAGAGCGGGCAAATCGACGTGACTGATTTCGAAGCGGGCTACGCGGTCGATCAGACGGAGAAATTCCATGGTAACAGCATTTTGAGAGGTGGCCAGCAACTTGCTCCGGTGAAGGACTTTTTAGTGATCAATTAAAGTGAGCAGCCTCAAACCCTATTTGCAGCTGACGCGCCCGGCCAACCTGGTTACCGCCATCGCGGACATCCTGGCCGGTATGGCGATCGCGCAATTTACCTTCTCGGATTTCTCACCCGCATTACTCGTGCTCTCCACGCTCGGCCTTTACGGTGGCGGTGTGGTAATGAACGACGTTTTCGATGCCAGGCTCGACGCCGTCGAACGTCCTGAGCGGCCTATTCCCAGTGGTAAAGTGCCGCTTGCGCAGGCTGCTACGATGGGCATTTCGCTATTGTTACTAGGCATTATCGCAGCGGGCGCATTCAGTTTACAGAGCGGAATGATCGCAGTTGTTATCGCTATGCTGACAGTTTTGTACAACCGTTTTGCCAAACATCACGTTTTCTTCGGCCCGCTGGTCATGGGCATGTGCCGGGGCGGCAACCTGATCCTCGGGATGAGCGTATTGCCGGAATCGTTTCAACAATGGGCTTTCATCGCCATTTTCCCGATCATGTACATCGGCGCGATCACGCTCATCAGCCAGGATGAAGTGCATGGCGGGAAGAAACGTACATTATACATCGCCGCATTTCTGTACCTGGCAGTTCTCGCCGCACAGCTGACGATCGCGCAGGGAAAGGGTAATCTTTTGTTCACCGTTCCATTTGTATTGCTGCATGCATGGTTTATTTTCCGTCCGCTTTGGAATGCAATGCAAAACCCTATCGGCCCGCTGATCGGTAAAGCGGTGAAAGCGGGGGTTATCTCTTTAATCGTGATGAATGCCTCGTGGTGCGCGGCATTTGGCTTGCTGCCTGTTGCTATCGCAGTGCTTGCATTGCTACCGCTTTCGATGTATTTGGCGAAGGCATTTGCGGTGACTTAGTAGAAGAATGAGAGCGGATGAGGAAGGGGCGGCCCGCGCAGAGAAGAAGGTGGCTTCGGGCTAATAAATAAAATGGAAGATGACGGGACGGGGAAAACCTGTTAATTTTAGTCTTTATATCAATGTTTTAAGTTGCGTTTGAACGGATCGTGTTTTCAAACGTTTTTATATTAAATACCCACTTTTGCTTGTTCAATGCCGAATTCAATGCAAACCATAAAACAACGTTTCCAGGTGGAATACAACTATGCCGTATTCTTCACCCAGCACCTTTTTGACACCCAGAACCCGTTACTGAAAGATTTTTTTCAAGAATATACCGAGCAGGGCTTTCAACGCAAAGCCCTGGTGATCGTGGACGAGGGGTTTGAACAGACACAGCCGGATTTGCAAACCAATATCCGCGCCTATTTCGCACAAAATGTGACGCATATCCAGCTCGCGCCAGAGATTATCGTGGTACCGGGCGGAGAAGCCTGCAAAAATGATCCGTCGCAATTCGATAAGCTCGTAGAAGCCGTCGATGTGTTCGGTATCGACCGCCATTCATTTGTGATAGGAATCGGCGGCGGCGCGGTACTCGACCTCGTGGGTTACGCGGCCGCGGTTTCGCACCGGGGTATCAAGCTCATCCGCATTCCGACGACCGTTCTGGCACAGAACGATTCCGGCGTGGGCGTGAAAAACAGCATTAATTTTCACGGTAAAAAGAACTTCCTCGGCACATTCGCGCCGCCGGTAGCTGTTTTCAACGACCTTACCTTCCTGCGCACGCTCGACGACCGTGACTGGCGCGGAGGCATTGCGGAAGCGGTGAAAGTGGCATTGATCAAAGACGCCGCTTTCTTCGAATGGATCGAAGAGCACGCAACGGCGCTTGCCAACCGTGACGAAGCCGCTATGGCCTACCTCATCCACCGCTGCGCCGAAATGCACACCGACCACATTGCCGGCGGCGACCCGTTTGAATTCGGCTCGTCGCGACCGTTGGATTTTGGTCACTGGGCAGCGCATAAGCTCGAATTCTTGACCGGCTTTCAGGTTCGTCACGGCGAGGCGGTAGCCATCGGCATTGCATTGGATTGTGTGTATGCCCACAAAATTGGTATGCTCGCGGAAAGCGACCTACACCGCATTATAGATGTATTGACCAAAGTCGGTTTTGAATTATACCATTCCAAACTGGCTGAAAACGATAAAATCAACCTCCGCAACGGCTTGCAGGAATTCCGCGAGCATTTAGGCGGCAGGCTGACCATCATGCTGTTGGAAAAGATTGGAAAAGGAGTGGAAGTGCATGAACTGGATGCCGACATTATCGCATTGTCGGTGGATTACCTCGAAAGTTCCAAAATTATCCCTGCATGATCACGCCTTACGGACACCTTACCTATTGCAGCAACATCCATCCCGGTGAAAAATGGGACGACCATTTCCGGTCGCTGCGCGAAAGCATTCCTTACATTCGCGAGCAACTCGCGCCCGGCAAACCGTTCGGTCTGGGGCTGCGCGTCGCGAACGAAGCGTCGATCGAGCTGAGCAAGCCGGAAGTACTCGCCGAGTTCAAAAACTGGCTTGACGAGCAGAATGTATATGTATTTGTGATTAATGGCTTCCCTTACGGAGGCTTTCACAACACGCGCGTGAAGGACGATGTGCACACGCCCGACTGGACTACCGTAGACCGACTTGCCTATACCAAACGCCTTTTCAATATCCTGGCTGCATTGCTGCCTGCCGATATGCACGGAGGTGTTTCCACGCCGCCTTTGTCATACAGACTTTGGTGGAAAACCGAAACGGACAAACAGCAGGCGACCGAAAAAGCAACCGACCATATCCTCGAACTGCTCGATGAACTGATCCGCATTGAAAAGGAAACGGGCAAGTTTCTGCATTTGGATATTGAACCCGAGCCGGACGGCATTCTCGACAATACCGAGGATTTCGTCACCTGGTATACCAATCTCCTGCTTCCGAAAGGCATTATCTATTTAATAGAAAAATACGGAATCGACGGAGACGCGGCACAAGCGCTCATTTTAAAGCATATTCAACTGTGCTACGACATTTGCCACGCTGCGGTAGGTTTTGAAAAACCGGAAGATATTCTCGATTCGTTGAACGAGCACGGCATTCAGGTCGGCCGCATTCAGGTGAGCTCGGCTTTAAAAGTGAATTATACGAGCGAGAAAGAGGTGAAGCGCAAAGCCATCGAAACTTTCGACGAGCCTGTGTACCTGCACCAGGTGGTGGCCCGCCACGACGACGGCCATTTCACGCATTACCCCGATCTGAAAGAAGCACTCACCGATTGGAACGAAACCCACGAAGAATGGCGCGTGCATTTCCACGTTCCGCTTTTTGTAAATACGTACGGCGTGCTGGATTCGACGCAAGGGGATATTGTTCAGACCCTCGCATTGCAAAAAGACGCCCCCTTTTCGGCATACCTCGAAGTTGAAACCTACACCTGGGGCGTACTGCCCGAGGATATGCAGAAGCCCATCGGCGAATCCATCGTGCGCGAACTCGAATGGGTGAAGAAAGTATTGAATTATGAATAAAACCGTAGTTATAGATATTGTAGGGCTGAGCGCCAACCTGATAGGCGAGCATACGCCGTTTCTCGATGCTTATGTCAAAAAACGGCACATTACGCCCATTAAACCTGTGCTTCCTGCTGTCACTACTACGTCACAAAGTACTTATGTGACGGGTAAATGGCCTGCTGAGAATGGTATCGTCGGAAATGGCTGGTACGACCGGGATGATTCCGAAGTGAAGTTCTGGAAACAGTCGAACAAGCTCGTGCAGGGTGATAAAATTTGGGATAATGCACGTAAAGCAGACCCGAATTTTACAGTTTCGAAGATGTTCTGGTGGTACAATATGTACTCCACCGCCGACTGGTCGGTAACGCCGCGTCCGCAATACCACGCGGATGGCGTAAAAGCCCCGGATTGCTATTCCTACCCACCCGAATTGCGCGACGAACTGCAAGCCGAACTCGGCCAGTTTCCTCTTTTTAATTTCTGGGGACCTAACGCGAATATCAAATCGACCCGCTGGATCGCGGATGCTTCGATGTCTGTTGAGAAAAAGCACAATCCTACGCTGACACTTATTTATCTGCCGCATCTGGATTATTGTTTACAGAAATTCGGTCCGGATTTTTCCAAAATAAGCAAGGAGCTGAATGAGATAGACGAGGTAGTAAAAGAGCTGATCCAGTTCTATGAAGCGCGGAATGCGAAAATCATTCTGCTTTCTGAATACGGCATCAATCCTGTCAGTAACCCGGTCCATATCAACCGCATTCTCCGCAATGAAGGCCTGATTTCCGTGCGCGTGGAGCGCTGGTATGAGCTGCTGGATGCGGGGGTTTCCAAAGCGTTCGCTGTTTCCGACCACCAGATCGCGCATGTTTACCTGAACGATCCTTCCGTCAAAGAGCGGGTCATGCAGGTTTTGAAAAAAACACCGGGCATCGATCTCGTGCTCGATAAAGAAGAACAGAAAGCCTACCACATCGATCACGAACGCTCGGGCGATATTGTGGTCGTGGCCAAACCGGATAGCTGGTTTACCTACTACTACTGGCTCGACGACGCCAAAGCACCGGATTACGCGCATTTGGTGGATATTCACCGCAAGCCGGGCTACGATCCGGTGGAGATGTTTATGGATCCCAAAAACCCGTTGATCAAACTGCGGGCAGGCTACAAATTAGCCCGCAAATTACTGGGTTTCAGATATTTGATGGACGTTATTCCGCTCGATGCCACATTGGTTAAAGGCTCTCACGGCGGCATTAACATTCCCAAAGAATACTACCCGATCATCGTCACCGACGAAGCCGCCGAAAAGTCCGAACTGGAAGCGGTGGACGTGTACGACGTAATCTGGAAACATCTGATTTAAAATCAATTCCAAAATTAATACGGCTTTCATGACGTTGTTGTAGAAACTTACTACTACGACCTCATGAAAGCTATAATTCGCCTGACGCTCATTCCGCTGGCATTCGCCTTAGCGCTATTCGCCTGCAAATCCGACGATCCCAAAGTCCCGGAAGATCCCGAGCTTCCGGAGGATACGATTGGTTCCAAAGATGTTTTCCCGGCATTGACATTCAGCCAGCCTGTCGATCTCATACAGGCGCCCGGCGATAGCAGCCAGTTTTTCGTCGTCGAGCAAGGGGGAATTATTAAGGTATTTTCAAATACTGAAAATGTTTCTTCCAGTTCTACATTTCTTGATATTAAAAGCAAAGTAAGAGCAGGCGGCGAGCGAGGGTTATTGGGTCTCGCATTTCATCCTGATTTTAAGACCAACGGCTATTTCTTCGTCAATTATACATCCGGCACACCCTTGAAAACGGTCATTGCCCGGTATAAAGCCACCAGCGCTACGCAGGCCGATCCGGGGAGCGAAGCTATTCTCCTTACATTCAACCAGCCTTACGACAACCACAACGGCGGCTCAATGCAATTCGGGAAAGACGGCTATCTCTACATCGCCACCGGCGACGGTGGCAGCGGCGGCGACCCGCAGAACAATGCACAGAATCTGAAAAGCCATTTGGGCAAAATCCTGCGCGTGGATGTGAACGGGACCGCAAAAGGGAATTACAGCATTCCTGCCGATAATCCTTACGCCACCGGAACGACCGGAAATTTGCCTGAAATCTACGCCTACGGCCTCCGCAACCCATGGCGTATCAGCTTCGATAAGGGAAGCGACAGGCTCTTCGCAGGTGATGTGGGCCAGGACGAGCGCGAAGAAATCGATATTATCACCAAAGGAGGCAACTACGGCTGGCGCATTAAGGAAGGTGTGGATTGCTTCAACCCGTCGTCCAATTGCAATGCTCAGGGCCTTATCGAACCTGTACACGATTACAGCCAGAGCAACGGCGACCGCTCCATTACCGGCGGTTATGTGTACCGCGGAACAGCTATTTCGGAACTGGCCGGCAAATACATTTACGGCGACTACGTCAGCGGGCGCATCTGGGCGCTCGAACTCGACGGTAATACCCGCAAAAGCAACACGTTGATCATGGAAGGTAAAGGCGCGATCTCGTCTTTCGGGCAGGATATCAAGGGTGAGGTGTATTATTTGAACTACGTTCAAGGCAAAGTGATGAAGGTCGTTAACGGAAATTTAAATTGAAAAATTAACCGGTCGTCCTATCTTTGCCGGAAATTTAAAACTATTAAAATGTCCAAGGTTCTTATCATTGGCGCAGGCGGTGTCGGTAGTGTTGTGGCACACAAATGCGCATTGAACAGCAATGTTTTCACCGAAATAATGCTCGCCAGCCGCACCAAGGCGAAATGTGATAAAATAGCAGCCGAAATCAAGGAAATGCACGGGGTTACCATCCATACCGCACAGGTGGATGCCGACATCGTGGCCGAAACGGTGTTGCTCATTAAACGTTTCCAGCCCAAAGTGCTTATCAACGTGGCACTGCCTTACCAGGATCTGACGATCATGGACGCTTGCCTCGAAACCGGCGTGCATTACCTCGATACCGCCAATTACGAACCGAAAGACGTTGCGAAATTCGAATACAGCTGGCAATGGGCTTACCAGGAACGCTTCAAGGAGGCTGGACTGATGGCCGTTCTCGGCTGCGGTTTTGACCCGGGCGCTACGCAGGTTTTCACCGCTTTCGCCGCCAAGCACCAGTTCGACGAAATGCATTACCTGGACATTATCGACTGTAATGCAGGCGATCACGGAAAAGCTTTTGCCACGAATTTTAACCCTGAAATCAACATCCGCGAGATCACCCAGCCGGGCCGCTATTGGGAAAACGGCGAATGGGTCGAAATCCCCGCGATGTCTATCCATAAACCGATCGATTACCCCGGTATTGGACCGAAAGAGAGCTACGTGTTGTACCACGAAGAACTCGAATCGCTCGTAAAGAATTTCCCTACCCTGAAACGTGCGCGTTTCTGGATGACTTTCGGCCAGGCGTACATCACGCACCTGAATGTGCTTGAAAATGTAGGTATGACGAGCATCAAGCCGATCAAATTCAACGGTATCGACATCGTTCCGCTTGAATTCCTGAAAGCGGTATTGCCAGCTCCCGATACTTTGGGCGAGAATTACTCAGGCCAGACCTCCATCGGCTGCCAGATCAAGGGTATCAAAGACGGTGAAGAGAAAACCTACTACGTGTGGAACAACTGCGACCACGCAGAATGCTACCGCGAAGTACGCGCGCAGGCGGTGAGCTACACGACAGGCGTTCCCGCCATGATCGGTGCCATGCTGATGCTGACGAATGAGGAATGGATGAAGCCGGGCGTATATAATGTAGAAGAACTGAATCCCGATCCTTTCATGGAGCTGCTGAACGTTCACGGCTTGCCGTGGCACGAAGCGGTGAACATCGAGCTTCCCCACGAATATTGATATGTATTGTCACGCTGAGCGCAGTCGAAGCGCATGTACTACGTCCGGTACAGACTGTCTTCGACTTCGCTCAGACTGACATGCTTTTTATCCTTCCATCGTAATCACCGCCCGGGTGCAGACCCCTCCTATCGGCGGATTGAATTTCGAGACTTTCACAGTCACCTTCTCGACCGTCGGGTAATGCTCCCGTATTTTTTCAATTACATTAAAACCAATGTGTTCCAAAAGCTTGGCCGGCTCTTTCATTACCTTGGCCGTGAGCTGGTAAATGGTTTCGTAATTGACGGTCTCACTCAGCTTGTCATGCTGCGCGGCACGGAAAAAGTCCGTGGTAATGGTAATGTCCAGGGCGTATTTGTTTCCGATGCGTTGTTCTTCGGGGTAGTAGCCGTGATATGCAAAAAATTCGAGTCCTTCGAGACTGATCGTTCCCAATGGTGGTTATTAGATTTGGTCAAAAAATGAACCGCCGCCTGACTTCTTCGGCTGGCTGTTTTCTCTCGGCCGGTTAATGCCCGCCGAAGAATCCCTCGCTTTCTCTGCTACCTTATGCATTTCCGCCAGCACTTCCTCCGCTTCTTCGGCGGCAGTTTTAGGCGCTTGTCTAGGTCTGTTGTAAGCAACCGGCTCTTCGCGCACAGGCTCTGGTTCGGTAGCTGGTGCGGGCGCAGGTTCGGGTTCCGGAACTGCCGTAACTACCGGCGCGACAGCCTGAATTTCTTCTTCCGGCACTTCCCCGGGCAATTCGGGATCTACCTCAAAAACCGCTTCCGGTTCTGCTTCCTGCTCCTCTGCTATTTCAAAGACAATATCCGGTTTGTCGTCCTGCAACACCACCTCCACTTCCGGTTCGGCAGGCGTTTCTTCCACTTCCACTTTTACCGGCGACTGGAATGTGATCTTCTTCGGAATTTCGATCTCTGCAATATGCTTTTTAATATCCTCCATTTTGTTGAGGACCGACTCTTTATCGTATTTCTGTTCGAAACGTTCGACGGTTTCCAGCGCACTGTTGGCCAATGAGCTGAGCTGTACGATGAGGTTATCGCGGAAGTTCTCGATGGCCCGGAAATCGCGTTCCTGGACTTTCACTTCCTGCGCAAAATCTTCCTTGAATTTCGAAAGCCGGTCTTCGGTTTGTCTGATAATCTGGCTCGTGCGCTGTTCCGCTTCCGCTACCAGGTCATTCGCCGTCACGCGTGATTCTTCTATTCTTTTTTCCGCGCTTTCGTTGGCTTCTTTCTCGATTAACTTACTGGTATCTTCGGCCGCTTTTAAGGTTCTGAATAACGTCGATTCGATATCTTTCAACTTCGCCAATTCCTTCTCCGCGTATTCCAGCTGCATCTTCAGCAAGTTGTTTTCGCTTGAATACCGCTCCCATTCCTGAGACAAAGAGTTCAGGAAAGCATCTACTTCGTCCGGGTCATAACCTCTGAAAATCTTTTCAAAAGTGTGCTTGCGTATCTCTATAGCGGATATTTTCATGATGCATTCTGTGCTTTGATACCTGGTTAAAAACGGTTGTGTAAGTTAAAGATATATGTGTCACTTTTCAAAGTATTTACCAACATTACCATATTATAAGTATTGGCTTACGCGACCTCCCAAACCGAGATCATACGGTCGTCGCTGCACGAAACCAACTGGTTCTCAAAGCCCGTCCAGAGCAGCTTGTTCACAGACGTTCCATGCCCCGCATGACGTGCCCGGTCGATAATTTTTTTAAGCTTGAATGTGACTGCATCCCACAGTTTTATGGACTTGTCCATACTGCAGGTAGCGAAGAGGGAGCGATCGGGACTGAATGTAATGTCGTTGATCGCGTACATGTGCGCGGGAATGTCGGAGACGATGCCGTATGCATCATTGACGTCCCATATTTTCAGGTGCGCGTCCCGACCGGTGGTGAACAGGTATTTACCGTCCGGTGAATACTTAACGGAAAATACCGAGTTTGTATGTGCCTGGATCGTCTTTTTTAATTTAAATCCATCCAGATCGAAAATATGGACGTTGCAATCGCTGTCGCCCGTGGCGAATTCGTTGGTTTCAATATTGACGGCAATGCTGCGAATACTTTTGCCTGCTATCTTAATATGTTTCTGAACCGAAAATGACGGAACGTCCATCACCACCACCACGCCGTCGCCTAATGCGATGAGCGCCTTGTCGCCTGCGAACCGAATGTCAAAAATAGCGGCAGTTGTGATCTTCGAAGTTTTCTGAATCACATTATCCCGTGTATTCAATACCTGAATGCCCTCAAAATTCTGCCCGATCCACAGCGAATCGCCGCTTTCGTGTAATGCGAGCGCGTATACGGATGTGCCCGCACGCGCGACGAGTTTTCCCAGATCCGGCTTTTGCAGGTCCCACTGAATTACAAAGCCATCGGCACCCGCGGAATAAAAGCCACGGCCCGTTTCGTCAGAAATAATTGTATAAACACTGTCCCTATGACCGGAAAAAGTATCTACTTTGCGAATATTCATCTTGATAGTTTTGTAGCAAACAGTATTACCATGCCCCTCGTTCATTCCGAAAAGATAGAAGATAGCAGCACATTACTGCTCTGGAAACTGACGGAAACCGAGGCGGAACTTCAAACGGCTCTGGGTAACGGCTTTAACCAGCAGGAGCTCGACAAAATATCCCACCCGCAGAAAAAACGTGAATGGCTCGCCAGCCGGATGCTGATCAAAACCCTGGCCGAGCAGTTTGGCATTAACTATGTGGGCATTCACAAGGACGAGCACGGCAAGGCATTCCTGATCGACAACGATTCGCATATTTCCATTACCCACACCGCCGAGTTCGTGGCCGTGGCCATCAACCCCACGGCCGCTGTGGGGATAGATATGGAAAAGACCGATCCGAAATTGCAGCGTACCTCCAAAAAGTACCTTTCCCCGCCCGAGTACGACCACGCGCAGGACGAAGTGGCTCGTCTTTGCATGTATTGGTGCGCGAAAGAAGCCTTGTATAAACTCTACGGAAAGAAAAAGATCAGTTTTCGGGATGCTATTTTCATCAGCCCGTTCGAAAACCCCGATATTATCCTCAGGGGAAGCCTTACCGACGAAGACCTCGTCGTGCCCTCCAATATTCACGTCCGCTGGTTCGAGGGCCATTGCCTGGCCGTAGCGCTCTGATATCAGCCTTCCGGCAGCTCGTCGAGCGTCGATTTCAGTATTTTCTCGATCTCGCGGATTTTGTCCTGCTCGCTCGTCTTTTCGTAAGACAGGATCAGATTACGCAGCACGCGCTGTACAATTTCAAGATTGGTACACGGCTGGTAAAATATGTCTTTGGACTTGATATTCAACTGAGCGATATAGTGATCGATGTCCGTTTTGGAAAAAATGATCCCGCGGTTGAATACATTAATATAGAACTGCGTCGCGTCGCTCTTATAGGTCAGCACGAACAGATTGGGCAAATTCACGCCATACACGGGCATTCCGAGCTTTCTTGCGATCAGCAGGTAAATCACGCACAAGGTGATCGGGTTACCGCGCCGGCTTTCCAGCACCGAGTTGATCATCGAGTTCGTCGGTGAATGGAAGTTTTTGGTATTCGCCGCAAAGTTCATCACCCCGAAGAAAATGCTGTTGATCCGTTTCACCTGGTCCACCGCATTCATTTCCTCCTG
Organism: Dyadobacter sp. SG02; assembly: GCF_900109045.1. Taxonomy (GTDB): domain Bacteria; phylum Bacteroidota; class Bacteroidia; order Cytophagales; family Spirosomataceae; genus Dyadobacter. The sequence continues at coordinate 462,470 of NZ_FNYL01000003.1, read as the reverse complement.
GAACTGGATCCAGATATCGTAGTAAAGCTGTTCGATGGTGGTTTTCAACTTTTCGATCGACAAATCGGGATAATGGTAGGTTGCGATGATCCACATGCCTTCGAGCAGGTCGAGCCCGCCGCCATTTTTCCACGCTTGTAACCGTTCGATCATAATGCTGAGCTGCAATTCGTGGATCAGTTCCTCGATTTTACGCTGCACGATCGGGTTGAAACTCTCTTCCCATTCAGTCTCCAGAAAAGGTATCACTGTCCCTCCCAACGATAATATCTTCCCTTCAACATGCTGACTCACTTCATGATCTTCATCATCAAGCAAGGATATCAGTGCCTTGATTTCTTTCTGGTTCATTTTCCTCAAATCTGCGTTTTACAACCAACGGATAAATAAAAACATTTTTTTTTAATGGACGTCAAATTTTCTACTTTTGCCCGGAAAAAAAGGCGGTCAGAAACCGTTTTGAACAACATCTATACCACCATCTTTTTATAAAAAACGCACATAACGCATGAAAATTCTCGTTACCGGAGGGGCCGGTTTTATCGGTTCCCATACCGTTGTAGAGTTACACAATGCAGGGTTCGAACCGGTCATTATCGACAACCTGTACAACTCCAATCTCAACGTTTTAGAAGGAATCAAAAAAATCACCGGCAAGGAGTTTCCATTCTACGAAATCGATTGCAATGATGCCGACAAAGTAAGGGCCTTGTTTGAAAAGGAAAAGTTCGACGGCGTGATCCATTTCGCGGCCTACAAGGCTGTTGGCGAGTCGGTTGAGAAGCCCCTTAACTACTACGAAAACAACCTCATTTCCCTCCTGGTACTGCTTCGGACCGCGAAGGAATTCAATGTTGATAAATTTGTATTCTCCTCATCGTGTACCGTGTACGGCCAGCCCGAAAAGCTGCCTGTAACCGAAAGCACGCCGCGCCTGCCGGCCAACTCGCCTTACGGCAATACCAAGGCGATCGCCGAGGACATTATCCGCGACCACGTACATTCCAAACCCGGTTTGAAAGCAATTTCATTGCGTTATTTCAACCCGATCGGCGCGCATGAAACGTCGCTCATCGGAGAGCTGCCCAATGGCGTTCCGAGCAACCTGGTACCATTCATTACCCAAACCGCTGCCGGTCTCCGCAAGTCGCTTACCGTTTTCGGCAACGACTATCATACGCCCGACGGCACCTGTATCCGCGACTTCATTCACGTGGTGGACCTCGCGAAAGCGCACGTAAAGGCCCTCGACCTGCTCGAATCGCAGACGGATACTAACTATTACGATGTATTTAATGTAGGAACGGGCGAAGGTTATACCGTTTTGCAATTGATTAATACTTTTGAGGAAGTAAACGGCGTGAAACTCAACTACACCATCGGGCCACGCCGCGAAGGGGACGTCGAGCAAATCTATGCGCAGTCTGATAAAGTGAATAATGTAATGAAATGGCATGCCGAGAAAACCATGGCGGAAGCATTGCGCGACGCGTGGAACTGGCAACTAAAACTTCAAGCTGAAAAATGAAAAAAATCCTGATTACGGGCGGAGCGGGTTTCATAGGCTCACACGTTGTGCGCCGGTTCGTCAACTTTCACCCGGAATATCATATATATAACCTCGACGCGCTTACGTACGCAGGTAACCTCGAAAACCTGCGCGACATCGAACATGCGCCGAACTATACATTTGTAAAAGGCGATATCGTCGATGCTACGTTTATCGACAAGCTGTTTACCGACAACGATTTCCACGGCGTGGTTCACCTCGCGGCGGAAAGCCATGTAGACCGTTCGATCTCCGATCCGATGTCGTTTGTGATGACGAATGTCGTTGGAACGGTAAATCTTCTGAATGCTGCCAAAAAAGCATGGAAAGACGATTTCAGCGACCGTCGTTTTTACCACGTCTCGACGGACGAGGTTTACGGTGAATTGCACGATCCGGGCACATTCTTCGTGGAAACGACCAGTTACGACCCGCGCTCGCCCTATTCGGCTTCGAAAGCATCTTCCGACCATTTTGTAAGGGCTTATCATAATACTTACAAACTTCCGGTGGTTATTTCAAACTGCTCGAACAACTACGGTCCGAACCACTTCCCCGAGAAGCTGATCCCGCTGATGATCCACAATATCATCCAGCAAAAACCACTTCCGGTTTACGGAAAAGGCGAAAACATCCGCGACTGGTTGTTCGTGGAAGACCACGCGATCGCGATCGACGTGATTTTCCATAAAGGCGTCAATGGCGATACCTACAATATCGGCGGCCACAATGAGTGGAAAAACATCGACCTCGTGCATTTGCTTTGCGAGATTATGGACCGCAAGCTCGGCCGCGGTGAAGGGGAAAGCGTAAAACTGATCACCTACGTAACCGACCGCGCCGGACATGACCTGCGTTACGCGATCGACGCTACCAAATTATCGGAAGAGCTGGGCTGGAAACCTTCATTGCAATTCGCAGAAGGCCTGGAAAGAACGGTAGACTGGTATCTTACGAATCAGGATTGGCTGAACAACGTGACCTCCGGTAACTACCAGAAATATTATGATGAAATGTACCAGGATCGTTAATCCGGTCATTTCTTTACTCAATTGAAACTCTATTTATGAAAGGCATTATTCTGGCCGGCGGTTCCGGTACGAGGTTACACCCACTTACGCTGGCGGTAAGCAAGCAGCTCATGCCGGTTTACGACAAGCCGATGATCTATTACCCGCTGTCGATCCTGATGCTGGCGGGTATCCGTGAAATCCTGATCATTTCGACTCCCCACGACCTGCCGCATTTCGAAAAGCTGCTCGGCGATGGCAGCCGACTGGGTTGCCAGTTCAGCTATGCGGTACAACCGAGCCCGGACGGCCTTGCTCAGGCATTCATCATCGGCGAGGAGTTTATCGGAGATGATAAAGTTGCATTGATACTCGGTGACAATATTTTCTACGGATCGGGCCTTTCGTCCCTGCTCCAATCCAACAACGACCCCGATGGCGGCGTAATCTTCGCTTATCAGGTACACGATCCGGAACGTTACGGCGTTGTGGAGTTTGACAAGGACAATCATGTGATTTCCATTGAAGAGAAGCCTGTTGAACCAAAATCTAACTACGCGGTGCCGGGCTTGTACTTCTATGACAACGATGTGGTGGAAATCGCAAAGACCATCCCTCCTTCCCCACGCGGCGAGCTTGAAATCACCGATGTGAACCGGGTTTACCTCGAACGTGGCAAATTGAAAGTAGGTGTCCTCAACCGCGGCACGGCATGGCTCGATACGGGCACATTCCAGTCGCTCATGCAGGCCGGGCAGTTCGTTCAGGTGATCGAAGAACGCCAGGGTTTAAAAGTGGGCTGCATTGAGGAGATCGCATACCGTATGGGCTTTATAAATGCAGAACAATTGCGTGAAATCGCCCGGCCTCTGGTAAAAAGCGGCTACGGCACTTATCTGGAACGCATTGTAGCTCATGCCTGACAGGCAGCGGCAAAGGGATTAGCACATATTATATTCGAATGAAGTTTTTGGTAGAGGAAATCGAAGAATATTCCGCGGCCCACACGGAAGAAGAGAATGCATTGCTGAAATCCCTCAACCGGGAAACCCACGCCAACGTTCTCAGCCCCCGTATGCTCTCAGGGCATATGCAGGGAAGGTTTCTTTCCATGATTTCCAGGATGATCCGGCCCGACCGCATCCTGGAAATCGGCACGTATACGGGCTACTCGGGCATTTGCCTTTGCGAAGGCCTCAATCCCGGCGGCAAGCTCATCACCATCGACGTGAACGAGGAACTCGAAAGCTTTACCAGGAATTATTTCGACCAGACGCCCTTCAAAGACCAGATCGACTACCGCCTCGGCAATGCGCTGGATATTATCCCGACGCTCACCGATACGTTCGACATCGTATTCATCGATGCGGATAAAATCAATTATTCTTCTTATTTTAACCTCTGTCTCGACAAAACCCGCACAGGTGGCTTCCTGATAGCCGATAATGTGCTTTGGAGCGGCAAAGTCGTGCAGCAGTTGAAAAAGATTGACAAAGACACGCAGGCATTGCTGGATTTCAACCGGATGGTGCACGAGGACCCGAGGGTTTCCAACATGCTGCTACCAATCCGCGACGGGTTGATGATTCTTCAAAAATTATAGTACTCAATAGTCAGGCGACCATTTACCTTTTTTATGGCCAGAACTTCCATTAACAACATCATCTCTTTTGCTATTGTCCTGCTGCTGACCGGCAACGTCGTTTTTGCACAGGCTCCCGAAATCCCGTCCAGCGTCTCATTCGGCGGCATTACCGTTAAATTCGACCGCGGTGCGCAGGATATTATCGAGGAAGACGTCAAAAGTCTGATGTCGAACAAAAAGTTCTGGGAAGAAAAAATGGACCGCGCCATTATGCACTTCCCCATCGTGGAGGGTATTCTGATGGATGAGGAAGTGCCTATCGACTTCAAATACCTGGCCGTTCAGGAAAGCTCCTTCCGTCCCGATGTCGTTTCGAGCTCCAATGCGGTAGGTTACTGGCAGTTTAAGCCGGAAACAGCCCGCGAGTTGAACCTGCGTGTGGATAACGATGTGGATGAAAGAAAGAATATCAGTTCTTCCACCCACGCTGCCGCTTGGTATTTGAAGAAGAACAACCAGCAATTCAACAACTGGGTAACGACATTGTATTCCTATTACCAGGGTGCGGGAGGCGTAAAAAAAGTCGTTCCTGCAAGCTGGGCGTACGCACGGGAAGTGACGCTTACGAGCAAAACGGACCGCTATATGCTCCGCTTTTTCGCCCATAAAATTGCATTGGAATCAGGTATCGAACGGTACAAGTCGCCGAATACCTACATTTTGATGGAATCCGATTATGGCAAAGGACAGTCACTTGATGAAATTGCCCAATCGCTGAACGTTCCCGCTGCCGAGCTGAAAAACCATAACAAATGGCTCAACGACGACAAAGTGCCCAATGACCGGGAATATCTTATTACTCTGCCGGTTCCCCTGGATCAGGTAGCGTCCGTCCGCGAAAAGCTTTCGCTGCCTCCAAGCCAGACTGCCGTTGCTTCGGTATATGAAGATACTGGCTATCCTGTCATCAAAAAGTCGGCCATTCAGCTGGAAGAGCCTAATTCACCCACACTCTACGAAATCAACGGTTTGCCGGGTATCGAAGCCCGCGCCGGCGACAAGCCCAAGACATTGGCCAAAGCCGCAGGTATCCGCACGCCGCGCTTCATGCGGTACAACGACCTGCTCGCAGATATGCCGCTCGTTCCAGGACAGGTATATTACCTCTCGCGCAAGCACAAGAAAGCAAGCACGCCCTCGCATACCGCCCGGCCGGGAGATACCTGGTTGAGCGTTTCGCAGCAATATGGTATCCGTTTGGTAAGCCTTTTGAAGTTCAACCGGACGACCAGCCGTAACTACCCTATCCAGACCGGACAGGTACTTTTCCTGAACAAAAAACGGCCCCGCAAGCAGCCGATCGAGATTATCGCTCCGCCGCAACCGGCCTCGCCAGCTAAAAAAGATTCGGATATCGCGGCGGCCGGCGTAGCGGTTGTTCCTCAAAAAACACCTGCTTCTGCAACTACATCGCCGGCAGCATCGAATGGTGACATTCCGAGCAACGCGTCGGGACGCAAGAAATACACGCCAGTTTTAGTAGAGAAAAATGAAGGCAGCGCTGCAAAAGAAACCGAGCCAGCCGCTGCTCCCGCAGGCACAGCCGCATCGGCAGGAAAAACCACGAGCAATGCACCGGGGCTTTACAAACCATCCGGCAAAGCGTCTGCCCCAGGAGCGCCTGCCGCAGGAGCGCCTGCCGCAGGGTCGCCTGCCGCAGGGTCGCCTGCCGCAGGAACGCCTGCCGGAGCCTCTTCTTCTGCGAATACAAACGACCGCGTGGTGATCATTACGCAGGACGACACCAATAGCACATTCAAATCGACTGACGAAGAAAAGCCTGCGGGCAAATCCAGTGCGCCTAGCAAAGTTGTTACGCCAAACACTACCCGGACGACAGCACCTTCCGGCTCCGTGTACACCCGCATGCGTGCCGAACGCGCGGCCGAAGGTGAGAACGAAGCTCCTGCGAAGAAAGAAACAGAACCCGCCAAATGGAGCACTGCCGAAGAGAAAAATGTGGCCGCATCCGTTTCATCGGAGGCACCTGCCTATCACACGGTGCAGTCGGGCGACACCTATTTCGGCATTGCGAGCAAATACAATCTGTCGCTACGTGAATTGCTGACGCTTAATAACCGTTCCGCACAAAGTCGCCTCGTGACCGGGCAACGACTGATTGTCTCAAAATCGGGTGAAGCGGCGCCGGCACCAACCAAAGTAACGGTAGAACGCCCTACCGCGGCCTCCACATTCAAGACGCCGGAGGAAATCAAGGAAGAAACCAGGCTTTCCGCTACGCCCGGCAGCGAATTCCACACGGTACAAAGCGGACAGACCTATTACAGCGTTTCAAAAGCTTACGGTATTTCCATTAAGGAGCTGCTCGAACTAAATAACCTGAGTGATTCGGACCGCCTGAAATCGGGCCAAAAGCTGCGGGTAAAAAGAGGCGAAGGAGGCGAATCAACCGCTGAAAGCCAACCGTCCGGTTCGCAAACGCATACTGTCGCACCCGGCGAAACACTCTTCCGCATTGCCCAGAACTACCATACCAGTGTGGACGATATCAAAAAATTAAACAATATGTCCGGAAATAGTGTTATGGTGGGACAAAAACTTAAAATACCTCAGCAATAGGCTGTTCCATTATGATTCTCATTGAAAATACGTGCGTTAGCGACGACATCGAAGACCAGGAGTTTGTCTGTAATCTGGACAAATGCAAGGGCGCATGTTGTGTGGAGGGAGATTCCGGCGCGCCGCTGGATGAGGATGAGCTCGCGATTCTCGATGAGATCTATCCCGAAGTAGAGCCATACCTCACCGAAGCCGGCAAAAAAGTAATTGCAACTGAAGGCACCTGGACCAAGGACTGGGACGGCGATTATGTGACGCCGATCATCAACGGCCGCGAATGCGCCTACGCCATTTACGACCAGAAAGGCATTCTCAAATGTGGCATCGAAGAAGCATACAACGATGGCAAGATCAGCTACAAAAAACCAATTTCCTGCCATTTGTACCCGATAAGGGTGACAAAATACGAGCAGTACCACGCGCTCAACTACGACCGCTGGGAGATATGCAGCCCTGCTTGCAGCCTTGGCCAGCAATTGAAAGTGCCGGTTTACAAATTCCTGAAAGCCCCGCTCATCCGCGCTTACGGCGAAGACTGGTACCGTCAGCTTTCAGACGAAATCGACGAAAGACAACAAGCCCGCGCGAACGAGCATGAAAAAGGGAAATGACTTTTTCAATGATGTTTACGACGTGGTAAGGCAAATTCCTGCGGGTAGGGCCACTTCCTACGGTGCCATTGCCGCTTATCTCGGTAATAAACGTGGCGCGAGGCAGGTCGGTTGGGCCATGGGCAGCAGCTATAACGAAGAGGGCATTCCGGCGCACCGCGTCGTGAATAAAGTCGGGGAGCTTAGTGCGAGCCAGCTTTTCGAAACACCCACCACCATGCAGGAACGCCTCGAAGCCGAGGGCGTGAAAGTAGAAAACAACCGGATCGTCAACTGGGAGCAATGCTTCTGGGACCCCGAAAAGGAACTGCATTGACATAAAAAATCCCGGCCTTTTTGCAAGACCGGGATTTTTTATGGGTTAGGCGCTTCATTGCAGCGAGATCATTTTAGCACTGGTGCTTTCGATGTTCACTTCCTTCACCTTTTTGTCTTTTTTGTGCGAGAGCTCGAAGTAGTAAGTGCCGTCGGTCATTTCGTCGAGGTTAAATACGCGGCGGTATTTGGTGTCGCGCTCGTTGAACACTTCCGAGTAATAAATTTTACCGCTTTTGTCTTTCAGCACCACGCGCAATCTTTCATTGGCACTTTTGTCGACTGACAACCGAACTTTGTTGGTATCGCCGATTTTGTACAATGCAGCGTCAAAAACTACCGCGCTTGCGGTTTCTTTTTCTTCTTTGCTTTTCTTTTTGTCAGCCGCAAAAGAGGTGAAAGACAAAGTGAGCGCGAAGGCGCTGGTCAGGATGGAAACAATGGAGATTTTCATGGCTATAAGTATTTAAAGTTTGGCTCTGTACAATCGCACAGTTGACTTTAAATAAAAAAAGGATGTGCCAAACCTGGTTTTCAATAACCAAACAATGGCACATCCTACTTTTAATACACTGACAGTGAGTAGCTTACAATTATTTTCAAAAACTTTTCTGCTACTTAGTGTCCGGTAGCAACTTGTTCAGAACCGAACATTTGTGCCTGAAACCGAACGGTTTAAAGGTTGCATGGGGTTAAATTTTTCCTTTGTTTTCATTAGCAATTTTCTGGATCATCGGCAGCCTGCTGGCGGGTATCGGATGCCGATAATCCCAGAATGCCGATACGCACACGATCTTCCATTCGCCGTTGATCTTTTCAAGCAGCCTTACCTCTTTGCTATGGTGAAAATTCTTCTCGGTTTTATCGCTGTTAAACTGGTCCCAGGTGAGATAGGCCACGTCATCGTCATAAAATTTGAAGATCATATTCTTCCGTTCCACGATCGGGTGGCTGGATACCGGTTCAGGATTATCCTGAATATATTTCCCTACCTGCTTGTTGATATCCTTCCAACCTACGTTGGAATCGAAAGTACCGTCATCATTGCTCCAAGCCTGAAAGGCGTAGTCTGTTTGCGCATAATTCGATTTCCAGGCATTGAAATCCCGGGCGAAAAATGACTTCGTTTCATTCTCTATGACTGCTTTAATGGCTTGTTTTTCCTTTTCGAGGTTAGCCTGACGGGCAGCTTCCTCTTCTGCGGCTTTGTCCTTGCACGAAACACAGAGGACAAGGCCTAGTAAAATGACTGACAGTGTTTTCATACTGCAAAAGTTTAGTTTGTTAAATAAATAACCGAACTCAATCTTTCAACAAAACATCCATCAGGTGGCATGAATTACACGCCTGATTTTATCAGAAAGTTAAGATTTTTTTGAATATATGCAAGAAAAATCCCTCGAATTGTGTAACCGTTTCGAGGGATTTTGAATATTAAAATAATTCTAAAATTGACTTCTCTGATTATGCCTGTGGTACATACCGTTTTCCGGCGCGGTCGTGGAGTAGCCAGAGCCCGACGAACGTAATTAAGCCATTGATAATGAGCCTTTCAAATCCAAATTTATAGCCATTGAACCATTCGGCGGAGTGGTCGTTGATAATGTAGGTCAATATCGGCGCAAGGATGCAGACGAACGGCACGAAGCGGTCTTTCACCGGTCGTTTCAGGAACGCACCGAAGGAGAACAGCCCGAGCAGCGGCCCATAAGTATAACCGGCAAGGTCGAATACCGCCGTAATCACTTCTTTATTATTCATCCGGTTGAAAATCAGGATTACCAGATAGAAAACCACCGAGAAACCGACGTGTACCCAGAACTTGATCGACGACCGCTTTTCTTCCGGTTGTTTCTCAATATTCATGAAATCGATACAGAATGCCGTCGTCAATGCAGTAAGCGCCGAATCGGAGCTGGCGTACGTGGCGGCGGTAATGCCCAGCAGGAAAGTAATACCTACGACCAATCCCAGGTGGTTCAATGCAAGCATGGGGTAGAAATTGTCTGTCTTCGCGGTTGCGGGTATGCCTTGCGCCTCTGCATATACGTAAAGCAATGCGCCGAGCGAGAGGAAAAGGAAGTTGACGATCACCAGCACCACGACGAACCAGAACATATTCTTCTGCGCCTCGCCGATGTTTTTGCAGGTGAGATTTTTCTGCATTAAATCCTGGTCGAGACCCGTCATCACGATCGCGATGAATACACCTGCGAAGAATTGCTTGAAGAAGTTTTTAGGATCGTTGATACCCCAATAGAATATCTTCGAATAACCGCTCTTTTGAACACTGGTCCAGATATCGCCGATCCCGTTCAGGTTCAGCTCGCTGGAAACGAGCACGATCGTCAGAATAACGGCCGTAATGAGGAAAAAGGTTTGGAGCGTATCTGTTACGATGATCGTTTTGACCCCACCTTTAAAAGTATAAATCCAGATCAGGAATATCGTAATCGCTACCGCTACTTCGAACGGAATGCCCAGCGGCCTGAACAATGCGAGTTGCAGCACCTGCGCGGCTACGTAAAGGCGCACCGCGGAACCAACCGTGCGCGAGAGCAGGAAAAAGCCCGAACCCGTTTTGTAGGACCAGAAACCGAAACGCTGTTCGAGGTACGAGTAAATCGAAATCAGGTTCAGCCGGTAATAGAGCGGCATCAGCACCGTACCAATCACAAAATACCCCAGAATATACCCGATCACTACCTGGAAGTAGGAAAACTGGATATTCACCACCGCCCCGGGTACCGACACGAACGTGACGCCCGACAACGAAGTACCGATCATCCCGAACGCCACCAGGTACCAAGGCGATTGTCGGTTTGCGGTAAAAAAGGTGTTGGTATCCGCACCCCTGGAAGTGAAAATGGACACGGTGATCAGCATTCCAAAGTAAACTACCAGTATCGCCAGGGATATGTAAGGGTTCATTAAAGTGGGTATTTGGGGATTCAGGAGTGGATTAAAAGGCGCTTAAAGCTTCGGATAGTCTCCGTTTTTAATTAGATTTGCTAATCAAACAGAAATTTGGTTGTTATGCAAGCGCTCACAGAAACAGAGCTGGAAATTCTGGAAGAAACCGTAGATACGGACATTAAAAAGCTGGTAATCTACAATGACGATGTGAATACCTTCGATTGGGTGATCGATACGCTGATCGAAGTTTGCGGTCATAGCAACGAGCAAGCCGAACAATGCACAATAATCATCCATTACAAAGGCAAATGCTCTGTGAAAGAAGGATCGTTTGAAGAGCTTGCCGGGATGCGCAACGAAATATGCCGGAGAGGCATTTCAGCGGAGGTGCATTAAGCTGCCCTTTCACCGCAAAGCATCATCAACACTCAGCATCTTCTCATGAACTATCCCTCACGTCTTATTGAGGAAGCCGTCGCCGAAATTTCCCGCCTGCCGGGGATAGGCAAAAAAACCGCATTGCGCCTGGCACTACATTTGCTGAAAAGGGACGAAGAGCAAACCCGCTCGCTGTCCGATGCACTGCTGAACATGCGTACCAAAACCACCTACTGCACCCGCTGCCACAACATCGCCGACGACGTACTTTGCAATATTTGCAGCAGCAACAAGCGCGACCAGACGACCATATGCGTCGTGGTGGACACGCGCGACGTACTCGCTATTGAATCTACGAACCAGTACTGGGGACTGTACCACGTATTGGGCGGCATTATTTCCCCACTTGAAGGTATCGGCCCGTCGGACCTGGAAATCGATTCCCTGATGACGAGAGTTGAAAAGCGCGAGGGCGACGAGGCGGTTCAGGAGGTCATTCTAGCATTGAGCCCCACCATGGAAGGCGATACGACAGCTTTTTACCTGCAAAAGAAGCTGAAAGCCACAGGTATCAAGATCAGCACTATCGCAAGAGGGATCCCCATTGGCGGAGACCTGGAATATGCGGACGAGATCACACTTGGCCGCAGCATTGTAAGCCGGGTGGCTTATGATTAACACTAAACACTTATTGTACTGTTATGAATAGAACAGACTTTTTGAAGACACTCGCTGGCAGCGCACTCACCGTCGGAGCATTGGCTGAACAATCGTTTGCCGGTGCCTCGAACACCAGTGCATCCGAGACCATACTGGCGGAAACCGCTCCATTCAAACAAGCTCCGCTTCCTTACGATTTCGGCGCGTTGGAGCCTAGCATCGATAAGCTCACGATGGAGATCCACTACGGCAAGCACCACGCGACGTACGTCAAAAACCTCAACGACGCTGTAAAAGGAACCGAATGGGAGAAGAAATCCCTGGAAGATATTATCAAAACCATCAGCAAAGCGCCAACGGCCATCCGTAACAACGGTGGCGGGCATTGGAACCACACATTCTTCTGGGATGTAATGGGCCCGAAAAAGACCGCGGCCCCTACCGGCGCGGTAGCCGATGCCATCAATGGCCAGTTCGGTTCGTTCGATAAGTTCAAAGAAGAGTTCGGCAAAGCTGCTGCTACCCGTTTCGGCTCAGGCTGGGCATGGCTCGTGGCCAAAGGCGGAAAACTTGCCGTAGGCTCGACGCCCAACCAGGATAACCCATTAATGGACGTTTCGGATTTTAAAGGAACGCCTATCCTAGGTATCGACGTTTGGGAGCACGCTTATTACCTGCATTACCAAAACAAACGCCCGGATTATGTGAAAGCGTTCTGGGATGTGGTGAACTGGGATAAAGTGGCTGAGAATCTGAAGAAAGCTTAAAAATGGTGCGAAGGTCTTCCTTCGCGCCTAAATATTCGAAGGCCTCCGGCCGGGCAGTACCGCAATGTCGTTTTGCAGTATAGCCCGGCCGGAGGCATTCGAATGATAAGTACAAATCAGAGATTTGCACCAGCATATTAGCACCTTCCTTCCTGCCTTTCCTCCGAAGAACTCAGTTACAATACGCCCCAATCACTTTATAAGCCTGCTGGTAACCTAATTCGCCTGCCTTGCTTAGATCCAGGCAGCCGTCATTAATCTCCCCCAGGCTGTTTTTCACAATTCCTCTCAAATAATACGCCTCCGGATAATCGGAGCGGAGCTTGATGGAGCTCGTAAAATCCAGGACCGCGCCCATTTGATCGCCCGAGGCCGAACGGATCATAGCACGGGAGAAATAGGCATTGGAATAGGTTGGGTTAAGCTCGACGGCAGTGGTAAGGTCGGCCATGGCCCCTTTAAACTCCCCCACTTTCGACTTCGCGATCGCCCGTACGTAATACGCCTCCGCGCGCTCGTTCGTGAGGGTTTCGATCTTTACATGCGTCTGTACCTGGTCGCGCAGTTCATCCAGCTTCTCTTTATTGATTTTTCCTGTGAATGCATTCTTCTTAGGATCGCCGGTGTAGGCATTTTTCACCTCGATGGCTCTGGAAAGATCGGCAATAGCGCCGCGTGGGTCGTTTAGTTTACCTCTGGCAAATCCACGACCGTAATAGGCATTGTAGTTTTCAGGATCGAGCTGAATGGTTTTATCAAAATCGATGATAGCGCCCTGGAAGTCATCTATTTTGTTCTTGGCAAAGCCGCGATTCGCGTAATACTCGCTGTCGTTAGGGCTTAGCTCGATGGCGCGGGTGAAGTCGGCAGCGGCACCCTGGTAATCTCCGAGTTCCAGTTTGGCCAAACCCCGGCCTGCATACGCGCCCGTACGTTTAGGGCTGAGCTCGATCACGCGCGTGAAGTCGGCAAGGCTTCCCGCGTATTCCTGCAAATCCTGCTTGCAATTGCCCCTTGCGTATAATGCGGCCAGCTCGTCGGGATTTAGCGCCAATGCGTGATCGAGGTCGATGAGCGCATTCCGGTGGTTTTTCAGTTTTGCATAACTCACACCGCGATTATAATAGGCTTTGGGCTCTTCCGGGTTGAGTTCGATGGATTTGGAATAATCTTCGATCGCCGAGCGGAAATCGTCCTGCAAGCTTTTGCTCACGCCACGGCTCTGATAGTAAAGTGCTTCTTTGGGGTTCAGGTCGATGGCTTTATCGTAATCCTGCATCGCGCCGCGGTAGTCTTTGAGGTTGGCTTTGGCGAGCCCTCGGTTGAAGTAGCTGGGCGCATGATCCGGATTCATGGAAATCACCGTGGTGTACGCCTGCATTGCGCCATTGAAATCGCCTGTACCGGCTTTGGTATTACCGTCTTCGAAATATTCGGCAGCTGAACGTTGGGCGAAGGCGGGGCAATAAAAAGTAAGCGCAAGGAGAAATGAAATGCCAGTAAATTGAAGTCTCATGAATGTAAACCTTTTCCTCAAATCAATGTTTTTTAAATAGTGTATAAAAGTATTCAAATTCCGAGTCAGCATCAAAAAAAGAAAAGCCCTATTTTTGGAATGGTCCGTATCCACAACCAATCACCAGAACTACACCAGTTATGTCATCAACCACCAAAAAATTGTCGCTCGTTTTACTCCTGTTAATGGCCGGGGCGGCTGTCTATTTCGTGTTTTTCAAATCGCCGGTGCAGGAGAGCAGCCCGGTTGCGGGAGCGCCCGCCGCGGGAGCGCCTACCGACGAGGCACCCGCCGCTCAGGAGTCGGTATACCTGCCGCTTACCGACCTGACGGGCAAGGAAGTGGCGATGGATGAAAACAAAATCGCCTTCGTGAACGTGTGGGCAACCTGGTGCGGGCCGTGCAATATGGAAATGCCCGGCATTCAGACGCTTTATAATAAATACAAAGACCACAGCAAGATCGCATTCTACATTATCTCCGACGAAGACGCCGAAACCGTGAACCCGTTCATTGCGCGGAAAGGCTATAACCTGCCATTCTACCAATATGCAGGTCCCTACCCGTCGCAACTCGACGGCAATGCCATTCCGCGGACGTACATTATATATAAGGGCAAAATTCTCGCGCAGGAAATAGGTGCCTCGCAATGGGACCGACCTGAGGTCATCCAACTGATCGAAAAGCAATTAGCGGAGATATAAAACAGAAAAGGCGCCACGTAAATGTGACGCCTTTTATATGTTAAGCTCAGGATTGCTTATTCAACGATGAAGCTACCTTTCATCAGCGCGTAGTGGCCTGGGAAGCTGCAAATGTAAGTGTAAGTTCCTTTTGCAGGAGCTGTGAATTCAACAGTGTCGCTTTCGCCGCCGCCTACCAGTTTGGTATGCGCGATGATGCTCGCTTTTTCAGCAGCAGGGATATAATCTGTTTCTCTCGCGGCAGCCGCTTTTGAGCCGAATGCTGCTACATCGGTACCTGGTTTCAGGAGCACCCAGTTGTGGCCCATAGCAGCTTTCGCAAGTTTACCTGAGTGTGTCAGCGTCAATTTTACTTTTTGTCCGGCTTTCACTTTAATCTCTTTCAGGTCGAACTGCATTGCATCACTTCCTTTGATCACGATCGTCTTAGCTTGCTTCACATCGCTTGCTACTTCTTTTGCAGGAGATGTTTTAGCCGAAACAGGGTTCAATGTAACTGCTCCGAAAGCCAAAACTGAGGCAAGAAGCATTACGCCATACTTGGTCCTTTTCATATTCTGAGTATTAGTAAACTTGTGTTGGTTAAGATTTAACTGGTGCAATTTACGACACGCGCTCCGAAAAATGCAATCCATTAACAATTGTTTGAACTTAAAAAAGGATCTTGTACTGGTCGCGGACGGCCCTACCGACGCAAATGATCGATAACACCATCATATAGTGGTTGATATCCACCGGGTCCATCGGCAACGGCAGCTTCCCCGACTTGGTTGAAAGCGCCAGCAACATCATCGAAAACAGTGTCCATAATGCACTCTTCTGGCGGTTAGCAAGCCCCACGCAGGATATCAGCAATGTTACCAGAATGCAAAAAGCTTTAATGATCAGTCCTACATATTCCACCCGGAACCAGGTAATGCAATAAAACAGCAACGCTCCGAGGCCAACAGTACAGTAAAAGAGAAACGAACCGCTTTCATACCGCATAATGAGGCACCACGAGGCCGTCACCAGGCACAGCGCACCGAGCGTCATTTCCCCCGCTTCGAATATTTCGTGGGCCATCCCCAATCCTTCCACACCGGCATAAAACAGGAGGTCGGTGAAAGCTACGAGCGAAATGCTTCCGAAGAAAATGCCCCAGAGCCATCGGACGAGAACGGGTTGCTGCCTGAAATACCGGACGAAGACAAATAAACTGGTGATCGCCAGAACGAGGTTAGAAAATATATGCGGATTAAGAAATATGTTCATAAACAGCCATCATGATGTCAAAAAAGCAATTTACAAATTATGCCTACATTTTGCTACTTCGTGCTTTTCGTCCTACTTTTACCGAAAAAACTGATTTACCAACATGAGCGTTTTAGTTAATAAAAACTCCAAGATTATAGTTCAGGGATTTACCGGTTCGGAGGGCTCGTTCCACGCCCAGCAAATGATTGAATACGGTACGAATGTCGTAGGTGGTGTTACGCCTGGCAAAGGTGGGCTTTCTCATTTGGAAAGACCTGTTTTTAATACTGTTGACCTTGCCGTGCGCGCTACCGGGGCAGACGTTTCCATCATCTTTGTTCCACCGGCTTTCGCTGCCGACGCAATCATGGAAGCTGCTGATGCTGGTATCGGCGTTATTGTTTGTATCACCGAAGGTATCCCAACCAAAGATATGATGCAGGCAAAAGAATATATCAAAGGCAAAAACACACGCCTTATCGGCCCCAACTGCCCTGGTATCATCACTGCGGAAGAATGTAAAGTAGGTATCATGCCTGGCTTTATCTTCAAAAAAGGAACGATCGGTCTGGTATCGAAATCCGGAACGCTTACTTACGAAGCGGTAGATCAGTTGTCACGCGCAGGCCTGGGCCAGACCACGGCGATCGGTATCGGCGGTGACCCTATCATCGGTACTACTACCAAAGAAGCGGTTGAGCTCCTGATGAACGACGACGAAACGGAAGCGATCGTGATGATCGGTGAAATCGGCGGAAGCATGGAAGCGGATGCCGCTGCATATATCAGATCAACCGGCAACAAAAAACCGGTCGTAGGTTTCATCGCCGGCCAGACTGCTCCGAAAGGACGTCGTATGGGCCACGCGGGTGCGATCATCGGCGGCGCCGACGATACTGCGGAAGCGAAAATCAGAATCATGAAAGAGTCGGGCATCTTCGTGGCAGAATCTCCTGCATTGATCGGCGAAACGATGCTTCTCGCTCTTGGAAAGAAATAATCATTGCTAACTGACTTTGATCAAAGGGCTGGGGAAACCCAGCCTTTTTTGTACCGATGAAGTCCATATTTTCGGCTGTTTTTTGGGCTTTTTTCACGGCAGTAACCTTGTTGGGCTCACTGGCGCAGGGCGCGGCAAAAGTAAACCCGCCGGGCCAGTTCTTCCCGGTTTATAATTACCAGGACGACTGGCTTGTATACAACGAGCAGTACAAAAACTACGTCCCTTTCTCTCAGGGCGTGAATGAAGGCACGCGTTTCGCGAGTCTTTACATCGATCTGGTCAAGAACAGAAGATATTCGCTTCTGGTACACTCCGAAAACGAGAGCTACCTGTTTCTTGAAGGTGCATTGCAAAACCGCATTGCAGGTGGGACATGGCAGGAACTCAATCTGGACAGTCTGTACCGCATTTACCACAAAGACGAGCTGCTACTGACGATTTACGGCAGTCCGGGTATTGCCGACAAGACTGCTATCCTATGTAACAAGAAAAAGCTGACCGACTCAGAAACCATCGCACCGGGGCGTTCGAGTTTCATCAACATCAAGCCTGTTAGTTTCACGCCATTCGGTACATTTGCCGGAATCGCGCTGGTTATTATTCTGATATTGAATGCGTGGATATTCAACCTCAACCCACTTTCTTTTATCCGTTTAATAAATCCCATCGAGTTTTTCAACAACGACCCGCGCGACCAGCTTTCGAAGATCAACAAGCCGTACAGCAACACGGTGATTTTCTTTGTCATTATCAGCTCGATGATGATGGGCTTTACGGTGATATACTTATCGATTAACCGACTCAACCTGTTCTCCGTCAGCACGATACTCTCTGAAAAAGTTAATACGATTCAAATCCTGGGCGACTTTTGTGTGCTGTCGGTGATCTTCTTCCTGCTGATCTACGCGAAGTACATATTCATGGTCCTGGCAGGAAATATGCTCAATCTGGATAAGCAAGTCGACATTATTTTCATCAAAATCGTACAGTCATCGTACCTGTTTTATGCGCTGGTATTTCTGGTCATTTTCGGCTTGTATTCCAACCATATCAACTGGTTGGAAGCGAGCAGGCCCTATATCCTTTTGCCGTTCCTGTTCTTCTATGTAGCCCGGTTCATCGCACTTTATGTTGTAGCCAAGCCGACCGGCTCGTTGATTAATCTCTATTTATTTTCTTACCTTTGTGTCATCGAAATAATCCCGCTCATTGTGAGTATGAAGTTTGCTTTGTAGTCAGGAAACATGAGTTGGGAATAAACTAATGAGGATTATACATGAGTGATACCATCAATTTTGATCAGGACAGACTTAAAAAAGTAACCAGCCTTTTAGTAAGTCAATCCCGACCAGCAGACGAGAATTCACCTTATTACGAATTAGCCAGAAAGTATAATATCAAGGTTGACTTCCGGCCATTCATTCAGGTCGACGGGGTTTCCTATAAAGACTTTCGCAAGCAAAAAGTCAACATCCTGGACCACACGGCTGTTATTTTCACAAGCCGGAATGCCATCGACCATTTCTTCCGCATTTGTAACGAAGGCCGGGTTGAAGTACCAGCTACGATGAAATATTTCTGTATTTCCGAGCAGACTGCCAATTACCTTCAGAAATACATCGTGATCCGCAAAAGAAAGATCTTCACGGGTACGAAAACTGCTGCCGAGCTGATCGAACTCATGCGCAAGCACAAGAAAGAGAAATTCCTCTACCCATGCTCCGATGTCCGGAAGAACGACATTCCCGAGTTTGCGGATACCGAAGAGTTCCATTTCACGGAAGCGACTATGTATCAGACAGGTTCTGCCGATTTGTCTGACCTGGAAGATGTGTACTACGATATTATCGCATTTTTCAGTCCTTCGGGGATTAAGTCACTATTTGACAACTTCCCTGATTTCAAACAGAACAATACCCGCATTGCGGCATTCGGCCCAACTACCGCAAAGGCCGTGGAGGACGCCGGGCTCTTCCTGGATATTCAGGCCCCGCTACCGAACGCCCCTTCGATGACTGGCGCACTCGACCTGTACATCCGCAAAGCGAACAACGTATAAACAGCTTTACAAAAGCACGAAAAGCCCCGGAAAAAATCCGGGGCTTTTTCATGTATATATCAATTTTTTTAAGCAATATGCGTTATCAATCTAAATCCGAAAGCATATCAGCGTGATCCTTAAATCTATTCCTGCGGCATGACTTTGACCTTTACCCTTCGAAGTACCAGATATATCCGGCCCTTTGCGTTGTTGTTCTTCCTACCGCTCTGCGCCATTGCCCAGAAAGACGCGCAGTTCAGTTTATTCTCGCTGAACCAGCTTTATCTGAACCCGGCAGCAGCCGGCTCCGACGGCCTTACCAAATTTCAACTCACACACAGGACCCAGTACGCAGGTTATCAAGGCACTAACATCGACGACACCGGCGGAGCGCTTTCAACACAACTTTTCTCATTCAGCATGCCTATCAAGAACTTCGGCATCGGCTTTTACGCGTTGAATGACAAAAGCGGCCCAAGAACGGATCAGGATTTCAAACTCACTGCCGCATATCACATTCCGCTCGGCGGGGGTAAATTGGGTGTAGGCCTTAGCGCAGGATTGTTCCGCCAGGCTATCGACTATGGAAAACTTCGTGCCCGTGACCCGGATGATCCCTTGATCCAGACAGGAACTGTCGCCGAAATGAATCCGGATTTCTCCGTTGGCGCGCGTTATGAGAACGAAACCTTTTATGCGGGCCTCTCGCTGAACCATTTTCTAAAACCTAAATACCAGCTCGGCTCCGAAACCGGTACCAATCCGCTACCGCGTACGCTGTATTTCAATGCAGGCGTCAATCTGGAACTGGGTTATCTGCTCGATATCCAGCCGATCGTTCTCGTAAAATCCGATATCAGCACTGTTTCGGTTGAAGGAGGAGCAACGCTTACCTACAACAAACGTTACTG
Organism: Dyadobacter sp. SG02; assembly: GCF_900109045.1. GTDB lineage: Bacteria > Bacteroidota > Bacteroidia > Cytophagales > Spirosomataceae > Dyadobacter. The sequence continues at coordinate 442,628 of NZ_FNYL01000003.1, read as the reverse complement.
GATTGGCGGTACTTACCGGCAACAGGACACCTACTTCATCATCATGGGTGGTATTTACCTGCTCTCCGATCAATCTTTACGGCTCTCGGGCGCGTATGATATGGTCGTAGGGGGCAATAAAGCCAAATCACCTTCTTCTTTCGAGGTAATGCTTTCGTATGCACTGCCGTCACCGAAATTAGGCAAGAAGGCCCCTATCCGTACGCCACGATTCCGCTTTTAATAGAAGTGCCTAAACGCCATCGGATATATTAATATTTTATCACCTAATTATTAAAAATCCAAGATTTGAATGTCAAATCGACGTTTTTTACAAACCTCTTGGTAAGTCGTATGAATCAGTTTGCGAAACTTTGATTTATATTTGTAAAATGTTCGGCTTCCATACCAATTGCATTATTCTTACGTTAAGTCGATAAACGCCTGATTTAGTAACTGATCCGTAGCGATTTCAGCATTGAAATCAAGCAATACTCATTCTGACAGGCGTTCACATTTTGTTTTATTTCAAGTATACTAGATATCATTCGTTGACGTTTTTAGGCTAGCATTTTATTATCAAAATTTACAAAACCACTATGAATGTGAAAGTGTTCTATCGGGATGGAGTCAAAAGCCTGCTTCTGGTAGCCGCATTGATGCTCTTGCAAAGCTGCGGTTTTCTTAAGAGCAAGTTTGGCAAGGGAGGAAAAGAAGAAAGCGGTATTCAAAACGGTGAAATCACTGCTACTGCCCGTAAAGGATTCAAGCAGACCACACCGGCCGGGATGGTCGTAATCCCCTCAGGTTCTTTTGTGATGGGCCAGGCTGACGAAGACATCGCTTCCTCCATGAACAACATGAACCGTCGGGTGACTATCAGCTCATTCTTTATGGATGACACCGAAATCACCAACAACGAATATCGTCAGTTCGTGAACGCGTTGCTGGTTGACTCCGTATCCGTACTGGGTGAGGAGGAAATCATGGCCAAGTATTATCCCGATACAACCGTTTGGAAAAAAGACTTTGCCTATTCCAACGGAGACCCTTTCGTAGAATATTACTACCAGCACCCAGGCTTCGACACTTATCCTGTGGTAGGAGTTAGCTGGATCGCTGCCACCTATTTTTCAGCATGGCGCACCAACTTGCTCCATGACTTCCAGAACAAAGAAGGTCAATTCAACTCTACAGGCTTCCGCCTGCCGACAGAAGCTGAATGGGAATGGGCTGCCAGAGGCGGACGTGCCGTTGCTAAATATCCCTGGGGTAACCCGTATACTATGAATGCAAAAGGTTGCTTCCTGGCAAACTTCAAGCCACAACGAGGAAACTACGACGCAGATGGATACCCTTACACCGGCCCCGCCAATGCTTACAACCCGAACGATTTCGGACTTTATAACATGGCAGGAAACGTGGCAGAATGGACTTCGGACGCTTACACCGACAATGCAACTGCGATAGTATGGGATATGAACCCTAAATACAGCGACCCGAACGAGCCACGCAAGGTGGTGAAAGGCGGTTCCTGGAAAGACATCGCATATTACCTGCAAACCGGTACCCGTACTTACGAGTTTGAAACCGAAACCCGCGCATTTATCGGCTTCCGTTGCGTAATGGACAATGTAAACGACCGCGGAGGCGCCCGTGCCCGTCGTCGCTAGAATACACTTTCACATTCAAAGAAGCAGCGTTTTTACACTGCTTCTTTTTTACGATCAGACCGAATCAATCCAACACTTTACTTACTATAATTTTTTCACTGTAACCGATTTCAATTCACATGGCTAAGAGTAGCGGACCTAATTTTTTTTGGGATAAACTAGTACCAACAATATACAGTGCGGGTGCTGCCGTCGTAATTTTAGGAGCTTTGGCAAAAATTCAACACTGGGATTTCGGTGGCCCTCTTTTGACCGCAGGTCTGGGAACCGAGGTTCTCATCTTTTTGCTTTATGCATTGCAAACCTTGACCCAGTCCACAGATAAAGAGCCGGATTGGACCAGAGTTTACCCTGAACTTGCCGACGATTACAGCGGCCCTGCCATCTCAAGAAGCTCAGCCCCTAGCAGCAATATCACTGCCAAACTGGATAACATGCTGGACAATGCTAAAATCTCTCCCGAGGTTTTCGATAGTCTGGGCAAAGGTTTCAGAAACTTGTCTGAAACAGTAGGCAAAATCAGTGACCTCACCGACGCGACAGTTGCTACTAACGACTATGCAAGAAATGTGAAGACTGCTTCGACCGCTATCAGCGATATGAACAAGTCTTACGGTGTTGCAATTACTGCAATGACGTCAATGGCTGATGCTACTAAAGATGCGCAGTCGTACCGCGACCAGTTCCAGCAAATCACCAAGAATATGGGGGCATTGAACGCCGTATATGAACTGGAATTGCAAGACACTACAAAACACCTTAAAGCGATGAACGCTTTCTATGGTAACCTGACGGCCGCTATGGAAAACATGGCTGACGCTACGAAGGAATCACAAGTGTTCAAAAGCGAAATGGCGAGACTGACCAACAATATCTCTTCATTGAACGGCATTTACGGCAACATGCTGACCGCAATGCGTGGTGGTAATGCGTAACAGCGCCCGGACGATGACTCTGTGACCCTGCACGGGCAACGGAGTCATTGTTGTTAGTTAAATAATTCGATCACTGAAACTGATTATACAATAATATGGCAGGTGGAAAAGAAACACCCCGTCAAAAGATGATTGGAATGATGTATCTGGTACTTACCGCGATGCTCGCATTGCAAGTAAGTTCAGCTATCATCGAAAAATTCATCCTACTGAACAATTCTTTGGAACTATCCTCCGGAGCAGCTAATAAAATCAATCAGGAAACGGTACTTAAAATCAAAGCCGCAGTTGAAAAATCGGGTAACCGTGCAGCTGACGTCGCTGTGATCAAACAGGCTGACGAAGTCCGTAAGCTTTCATCGGACATGACCAACCAACTGAATGCACTGAAACAAGAAATTATTACCAATGCGGGTGGTGGCTTTAATGAAGAAGGCGGAATCAAAAACCCGCAAGAAGAAGCCAAAGTAGCGGAGCTAATGATTGGTGTAAGAAAAAATGGTAAGGCCTACCAGTTAAAACAAACACTGAACTCCTATTCGTCATCGCTGAGCAACTACTCTCCCAACAAATTTCCCGGGCTTGCACTCGACGGCCGTGAAGATCCTGTTGCAAAAGGGAACAAAGACCAGCGTAACAAAGACTTTGCAGAGCTTAACTTCGAATCGACTCCTGTTGCGGCTGCATTGGCCGTATTGAGCCAGAAACAAACCGACATCCGTCGTATGGAAGGTGAAGTACTGAACTACCTCGCCAGTAAAGTGGGTGCTGCGGATATCAAATTCGACCGAGTATTGGCAATGGTTAGTGCCGACGCTAAAACAGTAGTAGCAGGTACCAAATTCAAAGGCCAGATGTTCATTGCGGCTTCTGCTTCCGGGATTACTCCACGCATGAGCCTGAACGGATCGCCCGTTAAAGTTGAAAACGGCGTTGGTATGATCGAATTCACGGCGCAAGGTGGTGGCTACAATGCAGAGGGTCTTGCTAAAAGAGAACTTCGCGGACAAATCACCATCCCTACCCCATCCGGCAAAGACACTACTTATACGATGAGCCAGGAATACTTCGTTGTGAAGCCTTCGTACCAGATCGAAACGGGGACATTGCCCCCATTGTATCTGGGTTGCTCCAACAAGCTGAGCATCCAAAGCCCCGCGCTGGGACCACTTTGGGCACCTAGCTTTACAACTGATGGTGGTGAGATCATTAATAGCGGTCAGAAAGGTAAATTCACAATCGTTCCTAGCAAAGCCAGCTTAAATATTACGGTAAGCAATGCAGGGAACGTACTAGGTTCAGAGCCTTTCCGTGTAAACCGTGTTCCGAAACCATCTCTGGAAGTACGTGTAAATGGTGCCGTATTTGACGAACGTCGGGGGGCTCCTGCTGCTGGCACCAGAAGCATCCAGGTAGTTGCTGTTCCCGACGAGAGCTTCAAGAACTTCTCGCCCGAGGACGCGAAATTTCGTGTGTCGCAGGTTGAAATTTCCCTGGCCCGTGGCCCGAGAAGGATTAATGGTGTGACGTTGAATGGCGGAGGCGGTTCTATCTCCTCTCTGGCAGCACAAGCGCAACCTGGTGACCGTTATGTAATTTCGATCCTGAAAGTAGAGCGTCAGAACTTTAAAGGTGCTGTGAGCGAGGTAGAAATGGGTAACCAAACTCGCAGTGTGACACTATACTAATCCACCGCTTTTAGTCGTTGATTGGACAATACAACTTTATGTATGATATGAGAAGAATGAACGGAAAAACGATTGCATGGTCTTTGCTGTCGCTGTCTCTCGCAAGTACTGGCGCATTTGCGCAGGAGAAAGAGGATTCGACTGCGAATCAGTTCTCGTCACGGCCGATTGCCGACGGCGACATCATGATGAAAAAAACGCTCTGGAGACGGGTCGACTTGAAAGAAAAGCAGAACATTTCCATGTTCTCTAAAAACAATGAGATCACACGTTACTTGTTGGACGCGGCGAAAGCAGGGTTAATCGATGCTTATACAAACGATTCCTGTGCAACCAAAATCGGTGGTGACGAACTACATAAACGTATCCTGATCCCTAACCAGACAGCAGGGCTTTCCGAAGAGGAAATCAAGGCAGGTTTTGGGGAACCGGCCAAAGCCGATGGCTGGGATTCAAAAGCCAAAACAGACCCCAGCAAACAAGCTGCCAATGCTGACGATGGATGGGGTAATGCCAAAAAGGATACCAAAAAAGAAGCTGAGCCGGTAGATGACGGATGGGGTCCTCCTAAGAAGAAGTCTTCGAAAAAAGGTGGTAAAACTGAGGTAGCGAAAGAAGAACCGAAAGTGGAAGCTCCTAAACCAGATAGTACTTCATTCGAAACACAACAAATTGCTGCAAGCGAAGAAGAATACTTCCCCGATCAGCTGAGCATTCTCGAAGTGAAGGAAGACTGGGTTTTCGACAAAAAACGTTCACGCTTGTACTCCGACATCCAGACGCTGACGATCGTCCTTCCTTCTGATCAAACTGCAACAGGACTTGAATTGCCGGTTGCGTCGTTCCGCTGGAAAGATGTTGAAAGACTTTTCAGAAGCGATCCTAAGAAATACATATGGTACAATACCCATAACACCGCCCAAAACAAGAACCTGGCAGATGCATTCGATCTTCGCTTGTTCTACGGACGGATCACCAAATTCTCCAATGCCAACGATAAGGCATTCCTCGACATCTACAACGGCGAAAAAGAGGCCCTTATCAAATCCCTGAACTACGAGCAGGAACTGATGGAACTGGAACACGGACTTTGGGAATACTAAGAAACTCCGACATTAAGTAAAAAGGGCTGGCAGATCAATTGATCTGCCAGCCCTTTTTAGTATCAAAGTGTTTGTTACTTTTTCTGGAATTTTTTAAGAATCTTCGAGCTCTTCACTTTCTTCACATTCGCCTCAGTCAGCCCCAAAGCTGCAACAGCCTCGTCATAATTGTTCCAGTTCACATTTGGATTAAGTCGCAAATTAGCAGCCGGAATTACGAGTATTCTGATCTCTTCAAACGTACGCTTCTTTTTTGTAGCCTGGGAAGTTCTGAAAATTGGAAAGTATAAGCCCAGACCATCGACAACATAGTAGTAGCCGTAGCTGATTGCCTCATCCGCAAATAAAACAAAACCCGGCAGCGGGAAATATGCGCCATCATCTTTGATGAAAACCTGGAAAGCACCCTTTTCAACACTGGCAATTTGCTCCGCTGTGAAGTCAGCAAAAAATGCAGTATCTCCAACAATTGCATTACCAGCGGTATCAGTTTCCAATTCGCCCATGAACGCGATGATAGAGCCTGAGCCACCACCCGTCCCGTCTTCACCATCCTGACCAGCGGGTCCCGCAGGACCGGCAGGGCCCTGAGCTCCGGCAGGTCCGGCAGGCCCGACAGCTCCGTCGTCCCCTTTACAACTTATCATAGCAATCATCAACACCACGGAGGCAAATAGTAATAATTTTTTGAACATAACTGTTAAAGTTTAGAAAGTGATTAATATGAAACTGTACGAGTCAATACGCAGCCAAATCCTGTTCTGACGAGGACAAAGGCCTTTAACGCATAAATTATATAAAAAAATTAACTATTCCTGTTGGGTATCCAAAGAATCGATTTGTGCTTCCACTGTACGGTAATGCGAAAATTCGCGCAACATGGCCACATTACCATCCGGCAGCTTCATCTCTATCGACCAGTTCATGGAAGCGGCCAGTTGAAAGATCATCAGTTGCACCTGATTACCCGCAATACGCGGCAAATCACTCTCCATAGCCTTGTCGTTCATCGTTTGCTTGGCCTCATTCAGGATTGCCGTATAATCGTCGCTGTGAAAGCGGTTTAACCAGCCTTGTTCGATGTCGTAAAACTTATAATCCGTGTCGATCGACAGGATTTCAGGGGCAGGAAAAAAATCAATGACCAACTTACGCTCGCCATCGGGGCGATGGAATTTCATTTTGGTAAAATCGTAACCCACCAGGACTTTGGCCTTGGCGATGATCAGCGCTTTCTTTTTATCATTGATCAGGTTCCAGATATTCTTGTCATTCTGGTAATTATATATTTCGGTAAAATAGCCTTCGGCCATTACCACTTTAAATACTTTCTCAATCCGTTCGATCAATACGGAAGCCTCCCGCGTCGACACATATTTCTTTGACTTCCTGCTCTGCAACCAGGTATTGAGCGCAGCACCGGCCAGGCCACCGGCAATAAGGGTAATGATCAAAAAAAATAGTGTTGTGGAATCCATATCTCTATTTTTGTACTGATTAAAATTCAAATAAAAACGGCACAATGCCAAATAGCCCGCAGAAATATCTGGTAACCGTAGCAGGCCCCACCGCAGTAGGAAAAACCGCATTGGCGATCAGGCTCGCCCAAGATCTCGGCACTGAAATCATCTCCGCCGATTCACGCCAGTTCTTTCGGGAACTGAGCATAGGCACAGCGAAACCGACGCCGGAAGAACTCATGCAGGCGAAGCACCATTTCGTAAACTCCCATTCCATTACGGAAGTATACAGCGCCGGCGACTTCGAGCGCGACGCGTTAGCCCTTCTCGAAGCACTTTTTCAGGAGCATGATATTGTAGTGATGACAGGCGGTTCCGGCTTTTATGTCAAAGCCGTATTGGAAGGGCTCGACGATCTCCCCGCTCCTCTTCCCGGATTGCGTGAATCGCTTATGCAGAAACTAAACGACGACGGGCTTCCGCCTCTTCAAGACGAAATACGGCGCATCGATCCCGAGTTTGCAGCTACGCCCGAAATAGCTAACCCGCAGCGCGTCGTGCGCGCACTGGAAGTGTTTCATACCTCCGGTACACCTATCAGCCAATTTAAGTTAAATAGTAAGCGTAGCAGGCCATTTCAGCCCATTAACATCGCCTTGGATCGCGACCGCGCCGAGCTTTATCAACGAATAGATCAGCGGATGGACGTTATGCTACAAGAAGGGCTGGTAGAAGAAGCGAAAAGCGTGATCGCATACAGAGAGCACCATGCGCTTAAAACAGTGGGTTATCGCGAAGTTTACAGCTTCCTGGACGGTGATTACGACGAAGCAGAAATGGTGCGGCTTTTAAAACAGAATTCACGGCGCTATGCCAAGCGGCAGCTTACGTGGTTCAGGCATCAGGGGAACTTTGAATGGTTCCACCCCGACGAATATGGCCGCATTCTGGAATATGTACGGGAGCAGGCGGGATAGCATTAAAAAAATTTGACGGCGCCCTGGCCCCGTCAAATAACGTCCCTTAGTCTTCGAGCTCGCGGTAGGCAAGAATGCCTCCAAGCACATTACGTACATTCGAGAAGCCCTGCGATTCGAGATAGCGGGCAGCTTTGCCGCTACGCGCACCTGAACGGCAATGAATGATGATTTCTTCATCCTTCAAAGGTTCCAGCTCATCCAGGTGGTCGGGAAGCTCTCCGAGTGGGATCAATATTGCGCCGAGGTTGTCCTCTTCGTATTCATGTTCTTCGCGAACGTCGTAAAAGTGCAAATCTTCGCCCTTTTCAAGACGCTCTTTCAATTCTTCAACGGTAATATCCATATTTCAAAAATTTGTGACGACTGGGTCTATTGAGAGATTAACATTTTTTGTACAAAAGAACGTTTCCCATCGGTGGCTTTAAAAATATAAATGCCTGGACTTAAATGCCCGACCGGCGCGGATTGCTGGTCGCGCACGGGCGCCAGCGCATGTACGAGGTTACCGCCGGTGTTGTAAACTTCGATCTTTTTGAGCGATTTGTTGTTCCACCGCACTTCACCCCTGGCCGGATTAGGATAAAAAATGGCATTTACCTGGTCCGCCGGTTCATTCCCCGTGATGATACCCTGCGCCTTTTTGCCCAGATACGGACGGATCATGATCGAGCCTTTCAGCGATGTTTCCTTCGCCCACTCGGTCCCGAGGTTATAATACACCGCATTTCTGCCCAAAAGCGAATTGCGGTCGAAACCAACGGTTACGGGCTGATCGTTGATCTGCAACCAACCTACATAGAAAGTATCGGGCACGGCAATGGGCGTTGCGAATGCATAATCGATAAAACCATCACGCACGGCCGGGTAACGCACCGCTACCGACCGTTGGGCGATCACCTGATCGGGCTTGCCACCTTTGCTCCCGTAAATCTGGATGGTAAAACCCTGCCCCGAAATATCTTTGTTAAAAGAAACCATCGACATCCGCACGCCGCCGATCGTATCGGCCTTCGCGAGCACGTATTGCACGGCCACGCGCCCCAGCTTCTGGTTTACCTGCACACCATATTCGGCACTTCCGTCGTCATAGGCGAAGTAGTCTGTCAATGCGGCCCTTGCCGTGATGGTATCGTTTGTTTTGAGGCTAGCGCCGGGGATGGTATCCGTAGTGGCTACGAAGAACTTGCTGATTAAATGCAAGCTGTCAAGCTGTGCGGCTGCATTAATAGGTGCGATTTTCGCTGCCAATGCCTGCGATTTCAATGCCGGGACAACGATCGAACGTTGCACAACGCGTGCAAACTCCGTCCCGCGTTGCGCGTCCGTGAGCGTGTAGGTGCTCGTGAGAACGTTGAAGTTATTGAAATGATTGACAATATCGGTGCTGACAGAGTCCGCAGTCACCGCTGCCGGGTTCACGCGGTACTGGCGGAGCGGCATTGCAGTATATTTTTTGAGGATGTTGGAAACAGGCTTCCGCATCGCCACATCGAACAAATAGGGCTGCTTGACCGATCTTTTGGTGTTTAAATACACATAATCCAAATGCCAGGTGTCGTAAGGGCCTGAACTCCGGCCATAGGCCCTGAACCGGAACTGGAATGCGTCGTGCAGGTAATTGGCATCTTTAATGGAAACAAATTGCTGGTGAAACAGCGTATCCACCTCGTAGCCCAGCTGCTTCCATACCGGCACCCATCCCTGTGTTTTGCTATAAAATTCCAATTGCAGGTAATCGCTGGAATCGGGCAATTCGCCCAGGCCTTTCGCAGCCCAATAAAAACTGAGGTAAACGGAATCTGCCGCTACCTTACCATTCAAGTTGACGGGCTGGGAAGTGAGTGTATCAGTATAGCCTTGTGTCAATGGGTTCACGAGATTATAGGGAACGCCATTGGCATTCAAACCATCGAATGTCGCCACATTGACCGACGGGTGGGATGTAGTAAGTGTATTATTAATATAAACCCCACTTCCCGGCAGCCAGTATTTGCTGCCAGGTGCGAGCGTTTTAGTCGTAGAAAAATCGTCGAAAAAGGGCAGGTTCAGCGAAGCCTGTGTACGGAGGTTACCCGATTCCGATTCCTTGTCCCTATTCTGGTACCTCGCCTGATCAATCGGCACAATACGCAATTGCGCACGCGCAACCTGACTTTGTACCATAGTCAGCACACAAACCCAAATAAAAATCCTGTGTGTGAAGAATTTTCTACTGCTCCGGTTGATTCTCATTATCCGTCGATTCAGGTGCCTGCGGTGTCACCCACAAGTCGATTACGTCCCCTATTCTTACCTTATTGCCCGCGTCGGGGTTTTGCCGCACAATCGAGCCCGGCGCCTGGCCTTCTTCGGCCGGCACTTCCATTACCTGACCAACTTTCAGCCCCGCTCCCACAATCGCAATTTTCGCTTCATCCAAAGGCATGCCGATGGCCGACGGCGCTTCAAACTGTGCCGTACCTAACCCTTCGCCCAATTCCAGATCGATTTTTGTTCCTTTTGCAATTGGCTGGCCCGGCAGAATTTCCTTACCGTTATATAGTTGCCTCAAAACGGCATTCTGGGCCATATCGGGAACGTAAGAGATATTTCCTTCTTCCAATCCCACACTTTTCAGCAACATTTGCGCGCTGCGGTGCGTCATATCCGTCAGTTTCGGCATTTTGATCAGCGGCGCGGTGCGCGACACCACCGTGACATAGATCTTCCGCCCTTCCTTCACCTTCGAACCAGGCAGCGGATATTGGGAAATAATGGTTAATGCCGGCACATTGGTCACAAAGGTACAGTCGACCTCGTAACGCAGGTCGCGGTCACCCAGGAAGTCTTCCAAGTCCTCTACATTCTTCTTTTTCAGGTCGGGCACGGTAATCGCCTCACCATGATTGGTTGTAAAAGGAAGGTAAACGAAGAAAAACCCCAGAAAAAGGACCAAAAGCAGCGAGACAATGATTCCGATGTGTATGAAAAGATCAGTTCTGGACTGTGTACTTATTTTGGCCATGAATGTATTTGATGCGCTTTGGGATTATAAACGGGTAAAAATAAACGTAATATTCCAAGATGCAAATATGCTAAACCGCATACGAACCGAGAATTCTCTTGATGTATTTACCCAGAATATCAAATTCCAGGTTTACCGTATCCCCGGCATTTAACGAATGGAAATTGGTAAAGTTATAGGTATAAGGGATAATGGCCACCCGGAATGTATTTTCACCGGAGTTGAAAACCGTCAGGCTCACCCCATTAATGCATATTGACCCTTTCTCCACGGTAATATTACCCTTTGAGGCATCGTATTCAAAATCGAACAGCCAGCTTCCGTCCCGCTCCTGCACCTGCGTACACGTGGCTGTCTGGTCTACATGTCCCTGCACAATATGCCCGTCGAAACGGCCATTTGCGGGCATGCAGCGTTCGAGATTTACTTTGCTACCCGGCGCGAGGTCGCCCAGGTTGGTTTTCAGCAACGTTTCTTCGATGGCTGTCACTTTGTATTGATCACCTTCCGTCGCCACTACCGTGAGACAAACCCCATTATGGCTCACGCTCTGATCTATTTTAAACTCGTTGGCGATGCCGGATTTAAATGTAAAGGTCTTGTTGGTGCCTTCCGTTTCGACATTCACCACTTCCGCGGTTGATTCTACGATTCCTGTAAACATTTTAATATCGGATTATAATGCAAAGTTACAATTTCCTAACCGCTCTTCTATCGCACAAAATTCCCCGATCCGGCATTATTCACGTCCAACTGCTTTTCAATTAGGCATTCTTTGCGAACTTTGCGGGAAAATAAGCATTGCGTTAATGAAAAAAGTCCTATTTATCGATCGCGACGGTACGATCATCGTTGAGCCCCCTACCGATTTTCAGGTAGATTCCCTGGAAAAGCTCGAATTCCTGCCCAAAGCCATTTCCGCATTGCGCAAAATCGCGGAGGAAACCGATTATGAACTGGTCATGGTCACCAACCAGGACGGCCTCGGTACAAACTCCTTTCCGGAAGACACTTTCTGGCCCGCTCAGAACAAGATGGTCAAAACCCTCGAAGGCGAAGACATTCATTTCGCCGACGTGCATATCGACCGCAGCTTTCCCGAAGACAACCTTCCTACCCGCAAACCGGGGATCGGAATGCTTACCGCTTATTTTTCACACGAATATGATCTGGCAAACAGCTACGTCATCGGCGATCGTCTTACTGATGTGCAACTGGCCGTAAACCTGGGCGCAAAAGCCATCCTTTTCCGCCCGGAGCTGCCCGAAGAAGGCATTACCGACCAGATGAACCAATCCACTGCATTGGTTACCAGTGACTGGGACGCGATTTACGAGCATTTGAAACTACCTTCCCGCAAAGCATTTGTGGAAAGAAATACGAAAGAAACACAGATTAAAGTCGAACTGAACCTCGATGGCAGCGGTCGTTCGGACATTCACACCGGTCTCGGCTTCTTCGACCACATGCTCGACCAGCTCGCCCGCCATTCAGGCGCCGATTTGTCGATCCACGTCGAAGGAGATTTGCATATCGACGAGCATCATACCATCGAAGATACCGCTCTTGCATTAGGCGAAGCCTACCGCCAGGCGATCGGCGACAAACGTGGCATCAGCCGTTACGGCTTCCTGCTGCCTATGGACGAAGCATTAGCACAAGTAGCGATCGATTTTTCGGGACGCCCGTGGATTGTTTGGGATGCGGAATTTAAGAGGGAAAAGATCGGCGAAATGCCAACCGAAATGTTTTTTCACTTTTTCAAGTCATTCTCAGACACTTCGCTTTCAAACCTGAATATCAAAGTAGAAGGCGACAACGAGCACCACAAGATCGAATCGATTTTCAAAGCATTTGCAAAAGCGATCAAAATGGCTGTGAAACGCGACCTTAAAGCGCTGGATTTCATGCCATCGACCAAAGAAGTGCTTTAATTTTTCGTTAACAGCGAGCCGATGTGGCATTTTTTAGCTATTTTTGCCCATCTTACGTTGCATTATAATCGAGTACAACTATGACAATGACCATTATTATGATTGCTTTTTATGTGGTTCTTCTGAGCTCCGCGTTCCTGGTTGGGCGTTGGTTGGAGAACAATGAAAAGCAATGGAAAACGAATAAGTAAGGGTTGTTGATACGACCCTTTTTTATTTGTTTTGCTTGAATGCGTAATAGAAAATCCATTTCGGAGCCACACTAAAATGTGACCTTCCGAACGTTTTAGACACATTGCGTGTTACCTTAGTTCTTAAAAAACTGTTTTTCCGTGTTCAGAACACTTTGCCTCATACTACTTACGGCCTTCCTCATCTGTAAAGCCACAGATGTTGCCAGCTTGCTGCTGGCCAAGGAAAAGGCATCTGTGGTTTGTGATTCAGGCACCTGTGACAACGAGGAAAAAACAGAGGTCGAAAAACTTAACGACGACCAGCTACTCATTTCACATAGCGTAAATTTTGACCATTTTGTAACACTGATACCGGTCAAAAGCTCATTCTTCTACACTGCGAATTTCGATAACGAAATCTACCGCAACCTGCTATCTCCACCTCCGGAGCTCATCTGATTTCTTTGATCCAGACTCTTTCGAGTCCGATGCCGTCGTAACGCGACGCGGTATTTCCGTGTCCCTACGCGTGTGTCCCTCTGTTTTTCATCCTAATTTTTAATCAAGAAATCATGATAAGGGCTTATAATCAGTTATTTGAAAACAATAAAAAGTGGGCGGAAGAAACAACCAAGGATAACCCCGAATTCTTCTCAAACCTGGCGAAAGGACAGTCACCGAAATTCCTGTGGATCGGCTGCTCCGACAGCCGCGTGCCTGCCAATCAGCTTACCGGCACTGAGCCAGGTGACATTTTCGTGCACCGTAACATTGCTAACATGGTGATCCACACGGATATCAGTATGCTGAGCGTACTCGACTACTCCGTGAATGTACTCGGCGTGGAACATATCCTCGTGTGCGGACATTACGGATGCGGTGGAGTGATCACGGCCATGGGCAACAAGCAGGTAGGACTGATCGATAACTGGTTACGCCACATCAAAGACGTTTACCGCCTGCACGCACAGGAACTGAACGAGATTGAAGACCCCAAAGCGAGAGCTGACCGTTTCGTCGAAATCAACGTTCAGGAGCAAGTGCGCGACCTTGCCAAAACGACCATCGTACAAACCGCATGGGCAAACGGCAAGAGGCTGCAAGTTCACGGCGTCGTTTACGATATCGGCAACGGTATCCTGAAGGATATGGACGTGACGATCGACGCCAGCAACTTCGCCGACGACGTATACCGTCTTGACATACCGCACCTAGTATAATCAGCGGTTCTGCATTCTGAGTAGTCCAATTTTTGATCCTTATTGAATCAATCGTATGTCATTGAATAATAAAAGTTTGTTCGCCAATATCAAATACGATTTACCTGCCGGGCTTGTCGTATCCCTGGTAGCGCTGCCGTTATGTCTCGGTATCGCGCTAGCCTCGACCGGGCGCTCCGATCTTCTTTTTTCGGGTGTTATTGCCGGTATCGTAGGCGGAATCGTAGTAGGCTCGCTGAGCGGCTCCTCCCTGGGTGTGGCAGGTCCGGCAGCGGGTCTGGTTGTGATTGTACTCAATGCGCTCGATACCCTGGGCAGCTTCGAGGCGTTTTTGCTGGCAGTGGTGCTTGCGGGGGCTTTGCAGATCATCGCAGGCCTTCTCAAAGCCGGTATTATCGGTTATTATTTCCCGTCCTCGGTAATCAAGGGAATGCTGGCAGCCATTGGTATTACCCTGATTTTAAAGGAAATACCACACGCATTCGGCTATGACGCCGATTTCATGGGTGATGAAGCTTTCGCCCAGAAAGATGGCCGGAATACGTTCACGGAGGTATATTATTCATTCAGGTATAACAGCACCGGTGCCATTATCATTTCGGCAATCTCGCTCGCGATGCTGATCCTGTTCGATAAGCCGTTCATGAAGAAAATACAGCTGTTCCGGTACATTCCCGGTGCGTTGTTTGTCGTGTTAACCGGTGTTATTCTGAACCTCGTGTTTGGTTCGGTAGCCCCGCAATGGGTATTGAGTGGTGAGCATATGGTGCAACTTCCGGTTGCTTCAAGCGCAAAGGAGTTTTTCAGTTTTTTCAAAACACCTGATTTCTCCGCATTCAGTAAGCCAGAGGTGTACACGGTAGCCTTAACGTTGGCTATCGTTGCCAGTCTTGAAACACTGCTTTCGGTGGAAGCAACGGACCGTCTCGACCCATTCAAGCGCACTACGCCCACCAATCGCGAATTGATCGCACAGGGCACGGGTAATATGATATCCGGTCTGATCGGCGGTTTGCCCGTGACACAGGTGATCGTCCGCAGTTCCGCCAACATCGATTCCGGAGGAAGGACGAGGCTGAGCACCGTCATTCACGGTACAATCCTCCTTATTTCGGCTGTATTTATTGCCAGATACCTCAACTATATCCCGCTCGCATCACTGGCGGCCATCTTGTTGATGGTGGGTTACAAACTGGCTAAATTAGAGCTGTTTAAGGGCATGTACAAGCTGGGTCTCGAACAATTCATTCCGTTTGTAGTGACGATTATCGCGATCCTGAGTACCGATTTGCTTAAAGGTATCGGTATTGGAATGGTGGTCGCGATCTATTTTATCCTGAAAAAGAATCACAAGCATTCTTACCATTATATCAAAGAAGAGCACCGCGACGGCGAGGTTATCACGCTCCTGCTTTCGGAGGAAGTTACATTCCTGAACAAGGGAAGCATCAGCGCAACGCTGGATAATCTGCCCGACGGCGCTACCGTGGTGATCGACGGTTCCAAGTCGATGAATATCGATTACGATGTCCTCGAAATCATCCAGGATTTCAAAAAACACCAGGCACCACTGCGCAATATCACCCTCGAAACGCGGGGTGTGGGCGAAGTGGAAGCCGTGGGAGCTCATTAGCATTAACCTTCTATAAAGTGAAGGCCCGCCTCCAATATGGAAAGCGGGCCTTTTGCTTTTGTAATAAGTCGACAAGCAGGTTAACTCAATTCTTTTGTTTCAATCGCTGAATCAACATGTCATTAAATGTACGTTCGGCCTTGTACAATTCGATCACCTGACTGGCCGTGATCACTTTCAAAAACTTGTTCTGATATTCCTTTTCAAGATCGAGTTCTTTCTGGCGAAGTTCCTGAACCTCTTTCAGGTTGTTCAGCACCGCCTCGTCGTTCTGACCTTCTGCTTTTTTGTCGTTGATGATCTTCCGCTGAGCCCGGTGTATTTCCCTTCTTTTCTGAGAATACTCGTTGTACATCGGCCAGAAGCCGGTGGATTGCTCGGGCGTCAGGTTAAGGCGGTTGGTAATAATCGCCACCTTGGCATCCTGGATCTTTTTTATTTCTTCTTCGGAACGTCGTTGAGCATTAGCCGTTGTGGACACGGCGCCAATGAATAGGAGCAAAAGAGCAAAAGTGTTCCGATACCGTTTAAATTCAATTTGTAAGTTCATTTCGATTGTTCGTTAGGGTCAAATCTTCTCCGGGGCAACCATAACCTCCTCCAACTGCTGGCGAAGAATATCGTCTTCCAGGCCGTCCAGGTAATTCAGCACCGTCGAATCGGATTCGAATGCCTTCTGAACCACCTTGTGTTCGCTTAAATCGTAATAACTGATGTCCTGGTCTTCCAGGTAGCTGATGATAGAGGCATTACTGATGCCGCTCAGAGGCTCCTGCCCCAGCGATCCCTGGCGCTCCGGTACCGTTACCCACACCAGCACGAGAATCAGCGCCGATGCTGCGGCCAGGCCAACGGAACGTTGCCACGACCAACTTACGAGGGGTTTACGGACGGGCTCCGCGGGGATCCGGGACTGGATCATTTGCGGCAGCTTGTCAAAATAACCTTCCGGCACGGAAAAGGGCGTCTCCCTTTTCAGATCATCCAGCCGTATACGTTTTTTGTCCATGATTATTTATATTTCCTGTCTTGTAAAGGTTTGACCAATGTGAATGCAAATAGTTTAATCCGTATTGTTCAAAAAATCCTCAATTTTTTTAGAAGCCCAATGATATGAGGCTTTTAGCGCCCCTACCGACGTTCCGGTGATCTCTGAAATCTCTTCGTAGGGTAAATCTTCAAAATATTTCAGGTTAAATACCAAACGCTGCTTTTCTGGTAATTTTAATAATGCCTTCTGCAATTTCAGCTGGATCGCGTCGCCGCTTACGTCGGGGTCGGCTTCCAGTTTTTCACTCAGTTCATTCTCGACGTCGTAGATCGGTATGAAATATTTCCGTCGCTTTTTATTGAGAAAATTGATGGCCTCATTGCTGGCAATGCGGTAAAGCCAGGTATAAAACTTGGCATCGCCACGGAAGTTTTCCAGCGCGCTCCATGCTTTGATAAATACGTCCTGGGTAATGTCGTTGGCATCATCATGATCGACCACCATCTTGCGCACCAGCCAATATACTTTTTGCTGGTACTTCCGCACCAGCTGATTGAAAGCGTTCCTCCGCGTTTCGGGATTTTCAAAAAGGGATAATAATTCTTCGTCGGACATTTAATCAGTATTAACCCGATCGTTTTTTAAAGGGAAATCCGCGTGACCAATAATTGTACCAGAGCCGGAAGTCAACGGCGGTCAATAATAGTTTATTTTTTGGTTCAGGGCAAATAAAAAGAGCCCAGCCCGAGCAAAAAACAGGTTTTGCAAAAGGCTGGGTCCAATTCCGTCGACTCAAGTCGGCGGTAGGGAAAAAATCTGGTACGCAAGACGCTCCTTAGTCCAATTCCGTCGACTTAAGTCGACGGTAAGGGGATGGGCAAGATTATTTTCTTGCGATGGCGCGTTTTGCGGCTTCTACGATATGCTTCGCATCCAGACCGTATTTTTCAAGGAGCTGTGCAGGCGTGCCGCTTTCTCCGAAGCTGTCGTTCACTGCCACATATTCCTGCGGAACTAGCTTGTTTTTAACCAAAACCTGCGCAACGCTGTCGCCTAGGCCACCAATGCGGTTGTGCTCTTCGGCTGTTACCACGCAACCTGTTTTTTCAACAGATTTCAGGATCGCTTCCTCGTCGAGTGGCTTAATGGTGTGGATATTGATGATCTCGGCATTGATACCCTCCGCTTCGAGGATTTCGCCTGCCTGGATCGCTTCCCATACCATGTGACCGGTAGCGATGATACTTACGTCCGTACCTTCGTTGACCATCCATGCTTTTCCAATTTCAAACTTCTGATCCGGATCGGTGAAAATAGGAATCACCGGACGACCGAAACGCAGGTAAACCGGTCCATCGTAATCAGCAATGGCGATGGTGGCAGCCTTGGTTTGGTTGTAATCGCAAGGGTTGATAACCGTCATGCCCGGAAGCATTTTCATCATACCGATATCTTCCAGGATCTGATGGGTAGCACCGTCCTCTCCCAATGTAAGACCTGCGTGTGAAGCACAGATTTTCACGTTTTTGTTAGAATATGCTACGCTCTGACGGATCTGATCGTAAACACGGCCAGTTGCGAAGTTCGCGAAAGTAGTAGCGAAAGGAATTTTACCTCCGATGGTCAAACCGGCCGAAACACCGATCATATTAGCCTCGGAAATACCGCATTGGATAAAACGCTCAGGGTTCTCTTTGATGAACGGTTCGAGTTTCAAAGAACCAACGAGGTCGGCGCAAAGCGCTACGACGTTGGGATTTTGTTGACCCAGCACGTGCATTCCGGCACCGAAGCCCGAACGCGTATCTTTCTTCTCAGTGAAGGTGTATTTTTTCATTTTGAATATGTCTGTTTATGAAACCGCGCATTACTGCGCTGGTCCGGATATTAATAATCTCCCAAAGTTTCGTCAAGCTGAGCCAGTGCCGCCGCCAATTGCTCGTCGTTTGGCGCTACACCGTGCCATTTGTGGCTGCCCATCATGAAGTCGACGCCGTAGCCCATGCCGGTGTGGAGCAATACCATGATCGGTCTGCCATGTCCCAGACGGCCTTTCGCTTCATACAGGCCTTTCAGCACTGCCGCCATGTCGTTTCCTTCTTCGATAGAGATTACTTCCCATCCGAATGCTTCATATTTGGCACCCAGGTCGCGGTTGTTCATTACCTTGACAGTCGGGCCATCGATTTGCTGGCCGTTAAGGTCAATAAATGCAATCAGGTTATCCACCTGGTGGTGCGGTGCGAAAGTAGCGGCTTCCCAAACCTGGCCTTCCTGCTGCTCGCCGTCGCCCATCAGTACATATACCGTTCCTTTGTCATTGTTCAGTTTCTTAGCCGTTGCCGCGCCCAATGCTACCGACAATCCCTGGCCCAGTGAGCCTGACGCGATGCGGATACCTTCGAGGTGCTCGTGCGTGGTGGGATGCCCTTGCAGACGTGAATTCAGCTTGCGGAAAGTAGCCAGCTCAGATACAGGAAAATAGCCCTTGCGTGCCAATACGCTGTACCAAACCGGGGAAATATGACCGTTCGAAAGGAAGAAAAGGTCTTCGTCCTTGCCATTCATATCGAATACGACCTTGCCGTCATTCTCTTTAAGCTTCATGCGCTCAAAGTACAATGCTACCAACAATTCGGTGCAACCCAGCGACCCGCCAGGGTGACCCGACTGACAACCATGTACCATTCGTACGATGTCCCTGCGAACCTGGGATGCTACTTTTTCTAATTGTTCAATTTCCATTTTTATTTATTTTCTATTGGACTGTCCTTAATCGGTTTATCCGAAGCTCAGAACGATTTAGGCGGCGTAAATGTCCTGCTATTCGGAATGTTAAAATGACTGATTATTATTCAGTTTTTCCAAGAATTTGATCAGTGTGTTTCGACGATTCCACTTTGGAAATGATCTCCTCAATGATCCCTTTTTTGTTGATGACGAAAGTTGTGCGGAGTACACCCATGTAGGTCCGTCCAAAAGTTGTTTTTTCTCCCCAAACGCCGTAAGCCTCAATCATTTTGTGCTCCGTATCAGCCAGAAGGGGGAATGGGAGGCCATGTTTTTTGATAAATCTCTGATGCGATTTTTCGCTGTCGGGGCTCACTCCGAACACTTTATAACCCTTTTTCAGGAGCGCTCCGTAGTTGTCCCGGATATTGCAGGCCTGATTGGTACAGGTAGGCGTATTATCTTTGGGATAAAAGTACAAAACGACTTTTTCTCCTTTCAAATCCGACAGTTTTACTTCGTTTCCATCCTGGTCTTTTACTGAAAATTTTGGTGCGGGGTCACCCACTTGTAGTCCCATAATCTATCTCCTGCGTTTTCTGGTTTTTTTAGGTTTAACAACCAGGTCTACCAATTCTGTTCGCAAGATAGTACTATTTCCCGCCCTATCTGTTACCTCCAACTCGAGTTCGCCATCAAAAACCTGGTTTTCATCAAGTTTTTCCGACCAGATATAGCCCTTTTTAAAGTCATAATTCAGTAGCACCCACTCCCCGTTTACGAGTGCTTTAAAATTGGCTATCCCCGACAAGCCATCGCCGATATAGCCCCGGATGCTCTTCTTGCTATGCTCGACCAGCCGCACGCGCGGCGGCACGGTATCTTGCTGGATCACGAACGTACCCAGCTCGCGCGTATCGAAACGGATCAGGTCACCATCCCATTTACCGCCCAGAAAACGATAGTCGCCGTTCAGGTAACGGTACATGTAAGTATGCGACTTGTCTTCCGGCACTTTTTCGGGCGTGAATGTCACATGAATGTAGTCGTTCAATGCAGTGCCCCGATTGTTGATAGTCAATGCATTGAAATTACGCTGGCCCATTAAAAAGAGCGTATCAAACAAGCTGGTATTATCAAAATCCACCGACCATTTTGGCTCTTTGAATGACGACGCGATCCCCGGCAGTACCTCACTGCGCAGAAATGTCTTCACCGTCGTCGTACCCACTTTCACGGAATCCGGCATTTCTTTCCGCAAATCAGTCAGGAAAACCGCCGATTCGCCTGCGTACAGGTTAGGGACTTTCTTCTCCTCTTTTCCTTTAATATAGAATGTTGCGAAAGGCTCCTGGCTCCGGTAGTATTTCGCTTTCACGACCAATGTGTTCTCCCTGATTTCAGTTTGCACATATTCCGGATTTACTTCGGTATTGTAAACCGGCAACGGCGGGTTCTGTGGCTCGCCTTTGACCGTGAATATCAGCTCGGAGAAGTTTTCATAGGAATCCGAAATGCGGACTTTCACCTCGTGGCTCAATGTGTCAGCAATATTCAGTTTGCCATTAATCGCATTGGTTTTGTATAAATTGAATTGATTCCCGTCCGGAACATAGCATTTCAGGAAACGCTGACCGGTCGCCTGCTCGGTTTCATAGTCGATGAGGTTGTTGTAGTCACGGGTAGAGGCATTTGGAAACACTTCAATATTGTAGGAAAATACTTCCTGCCCGTCCATTTTAATTTCAATGCATTGCAAACCATAACGGAAGCCGGTGCCTGTCATCTGGTCAAATGCTATGAGATCCAGGCCGACAATGCCTGTTGCCGAAACCGGCTCGGACAAACGCCAGGAACCATCTTTTAGTTTTACCGGTGTGTAAACCCGACGATCGAACTGCCCGTTCACCCTGCCGTTAATGTCCATCGGCCTGATGGCGAGATTAACGAATTTCGGAGGCGTAACATCCTTGATTTCGTCAAAGCCGAAATACAACGGGTTAAGGTAATTATCCTTCGAATCCCGCACTTCGAAATGCAAATGCGGCCCGGCCGAACCGCCTGTGTTACCCGACAATGCGATTACCTCGCCCTTTTTGAATGGAAACTGGCCCGACTCGGGAAAAAGGTCGATCTCGAATGTCTGCTTTTTATATTGCTCCTGCCGCACCCAGGTCGCTAACGGATCGCCGAATTTGAGCAAATGGCCATACACCGTGGTTTGCCCGTTCGGGTGCCGCAAATAGATCACATTACCGTAACCCGTGCGCTGAACAGCCACTTTGTACACGTAACCTTCCGCCGCTGCGTACACAGGCAGGCCCTCGCGCTGCTGGGTACGGATGTCCAGGCCCGCGTGAAAGTGGTTGCTGCGCAAATCGCCCAGCCCGCCCGCCAGCGAATTGGGCAAACCCGGACGGATCGGAAACTGATAGTAACCTTTTGGATACGATTGTTTTTGGGCGAAAGATTCCTGTACAACACCTGCCAAACCCAATACAAACAGCCCGGAACGGACAAATGCCCGAAAATAATGACGCATGAAAAAGTGTATGAATTGTCGGCACACCGACGGGGTGATATGAAGAGTACGGTTTACTTAACGAACAGTTCGAGCATCTTCTTGCCTTCGATCGAGGCCGTCAGCTTGTCGCCGATTTTCACCGGACCCACGCCCTTAGGCGTTCCCGTGAAGATGAGGTCGCCTTTTTTGAGCATAAAATATTTGGAAACAAAGGAGATCAGGTAGTCGATGCGGTAGATCATCAGCGACGAGTTCCCGTTCTGCCGCGTCTCGCCATTGACGTCCAGACTAAAATTAATATCCTGAACATCCGCAAAATCCGCAACCGGCACAAATTCCGAAACCGGCGCCGAACCGTTGAATGCCTTCGCGAGCTCCCAGGGAAGCCCTTTCGCTTTCAGCTCCGATTGCAGATCACGGGCCGTGAAATCGATTCCGATCCCTATTTCACTATAATATTTGTGCGCGAATTTTTCCTCGATATTCTTTCCCACCTTATCGATCTTCACTACGAGTTCTACTTCGTAATGAACGTCTTTGGAGAAATCGGGGTAATAAAAATCATCTCCGAGGCGGATCTGTGCGGTTTCAGGTTTCAGGAATATAACAGGGGAATCGGGTGTCTGGTTGTTCAATTCGGCGATATGCTCTGCGTAATTCCGGCCTACACAAATAATTTTCATCAGGGATCAAATGCTAATTTAAAAGGAATGAACGTCAGGGACAAAGCTACTTACAAAGCCGGGGCCTCACAATATTTGTCACAATTTTTCAGGCCCGATTGCAGTTAAAATAGTAAGTTGTTTGAAAAAGTAATCAGGCCAATTCCGCTTACGCATGAAGAAGTACCTTTCCCAATCCCTTTCCTGCACGATTTTCACGCTCCTGATCTCTACGTTACTATTCTCATGCGAAGTGTTCCGTACAACACCGGAAAGAAATACCTCGTCGCGTACAGCCACAAGAGGCCGCACCTCGCCCAGCCGGAGGCCGCCTGCGCGGAAGCCCGTAGCGAAAGCCCCTGCACGCAAACCGTCTGACCGCAAACCCGCGCCCGCACGAAGCACCACCACTTACTCACGCCCCGGCGAAGCCAATACGGCAAATGTACCCGAGGTAGTTCAAATCGCCCGAACCTACACCGGCACGCCGTACCGCTCAGGCGGCAACGACAAAGGCGGCATCGACTGTTCCGGCCTCATTTGCCAGGTCTATTCCGAAATGGGCGTGAAAGTGCCCCGCATTTCATGGCAGCAATCCGAATTCGGGCAGGAAGTGGGCAGCGTCGCCGATATCAAGCCCGGCGACTGGTTGTTTTTCGTACCCGAAGCCGGTAAGGAAGGCTACGTGTCGCATGCAGGCATCGTTACCGACGTTCGCGGGCGCGACGAGATCATATTCATCCACGCTTCCACCTCCCGCGGCGTACGCGAGGACAATTTGTTTTCGACCTATTTTAAAGGTCGTTTCGTGAAAGCCATGCGGCCTTTCTGAGCGAACCGACCGTTCACGAACTTCGCCTGATCAAAATACACAATAGCCATAGGGGTAGCGCGGAATCTGGTTGTCCTTTTCGAAATTTGCAGTCATAACTCAATTTCCTCTCCGCATTATGGAAGACACCATCGCTCCTCCGCCGATATCCGGCGACCGGACATTCACCATGCAGGCCAGTCCGGGCATCCCCGTTTACATTTACGCAACCGTTTTCGCATCGTTTTGCGTGATCACCGGGCTTATCTGGGATATTTGCTGGCACATGAGCATCGGCCGCGACGGGCTGTTGTCACCACCGCATTTAGTCATTTACCTTGGCGCCGTCGTGGCCGGACTGTTTTCGGGTTATGAGATTTTGAGAAAGACATTCTGGGGAAATGACATTGAAAAAGCCGCCAGCGTCAAAATCTGGGGCTTCTTTTACAGTTCGCTAGGCTCGCTATTCTGCGTCTGGGGGGCGCTATCCATGCTCACTTCTGCGCCTTTCGACGACTGGTGGCACAATACCTACGGATTGGACGTTACGATCCTCTCCCCGCCGCATACCGTATTGATACTCGGCATTATCGGCATCCAGTTTGGCGCGATGATCAGCGTGATTGCCGTAAAAAACCAGATGAAACTTTGGGGCAGTTTCGGAGAAGAAAGGGCCAAGGCTTTGGATAAAACACTTTTCTGGCTGTTCGCATTATCGGCCGGTTTTCTTTTAACTATTTGGTTTACATTAATTTCCGAGGAACTGGGCAGAATGCGTGTGCACCGGTCGAGCTACTACATATTTGCGGGCGCTGCGTTTCCGCTGCTGCTGATAGCCGTTGGGAAGGCCGTTTCGCACAAATGGGCGGTTACCGCCGTCGCGGGGGTTTACACCGCATTAATGCTCGGCACGCTGTGGATCATCCCGCTTTTTCCGGCGGAACCCAAACTCGGGCCTATCCTGAACCACATTACCCATTACCAGGGTTTTCATTTCCCGCTTCTGCTCATCGCCCCGGCGATTGTGATCGATATCCTGCGTTACCGCTTCGCGCATTGGAACGACTGGAAGCTCGCATTACTGCTCGGCACCGCATTTCTGGTTGTATTCTTTGTCGTGCAATGGTTTTTCGGCGGATTTCTGATGGAATCACCCTATGCACGAAACTGGTTCTTCGGAAGCCACTACTGGTATTTCGGGAACGACCCCGACTGGGAATACCGCTACAAATTCGGGCCGTGGATGGTGGAAGAGTTGCCCGAATTGCTCAAAGGCCTGGGCATTGCATTGGTATCAACATTAATCTCAACCCGCATCGGACTGGCGTGGGGTAACTGGATGCACAAAATTCAACGATGAAAAGATATATTTCCCTCATTCTATTAATGTTGCTCAGCGCTACCTCGTATGCGCACGTGGGCAGCGCGGGCGTGCAAATGCAGGCGCAGGCGGGCGCGTACAAGGTGCTCGTGAGCGTTACCCCTCCCGACGTAATTCCGGGAACGGCCCAGGTTTCTGTTTTTATTGAATACGGCGAGGCTCGAAAAGTGTCGGTACGGCCGATTTACTTTTACTCGGGTGACAAAGGCGCGCCTACTTCCGATCCGCTGGCGCCGGTTCCCGGGCAGAAAGGGCAGTTTCAGGGAGCCGTTTGGCTGATGGAACCGGGCTCGTCCAGCGCGCAGATCAGCATCCAGGGCATGCAGGGCGACGCAGAATTGATCGTCCCCATTGTAGCGGTATCAACCGCCGAGCGCGAGATGCCGAAAGGACTGGGCATTACCCTCAGCATTCTCGGGTTGCTGCTTTTCCTGCTCATGATCACAACCATCGGTGCGAGTGTGAGCGACGGTCTTTTGAAACCCGGCCAAAACCTCACCGCGGCACAGAAAAAGAAGCGCTGGATCAATATGGGTATCGCTACCGTAGTATGCTCGCTGATTCTCTATGGCGGAAGCAGCTGGTGGGATAGCTGGGCTGCTGAATATAAACAGTGGTTGTATAAACCTTTAAAAGCCAAAACCGCCGTCATCGAAGCGGATTCCCAACGGGTTTTTCAATTAAAAATAGACACTACCACTTGGGATCACCGGATGAAAGGAAGTATGCTCAGCACATTGATCCCCGATCATGGGAAGATCATGCATACATTCCTCGTCCGCACGCCGGGGCTCGACGCATTTGCGCACGTCCACCCCGACCGCAAGGATAGCCTCACATTCGAAGCCGCATTGCCCGATCTTCCGGCAGGGAAGTACCTCGTTTATTCGGATATTGTACAATACACCGGCTTTGCGGAAACGATCGTCGACACGCTGGTGATTCCTGCAAAACCGGCAACGCGTATTACAAAAGCATTATCCGAAGACGATACCTACATTATTACTGACCCGCTCGATACCCCGGGCAAGGTTCCAATGGGTGAAAATGTGGTCATTTGTGGGAAACCGGGTACTAAAACGGTTTTCAAGGACGGCTCCTACGCCATTTGGGAAGGCAAGCCGGACAAGGCACTCGAAGCCGGGAAGCCTTATCAGCTCAATTTTGAAATATTCAATCCGGACAACAGCCCGTGCTTCCCGGAACCTTATCTGGGAATGCTCGGCCATGCGGTGATTATGCGCTCCGACGGTTCGGTGTACATTCACCTGCACCCGAGCGGCTCCTACTCGATGGCCGCCGAGCAATCTTTCGAAAGCCGCATTTCGGATACGGCACATGTGGCCAAATGGCCCAAACCGGGCGTTTTCCGAGACAGCATCGACCGGCATTTAGCCAATCTCAAAGCCATGCCGACCGTAGATCGCGAGATATTCCTCATGAAAGAAATGGGCATGTACAATGTCGCCGAAGGCGGTATGACCGGCATGGAACACGGCACACGCATTTCATTCCCCTATGCATTCCCGAAAGGCGGACAATACCGTATTTTCCTTCAAATTAAAAGAAACGAAAAAGTGCTGACCGGCGCTTTCGACGTGAAGGTCAGCGACCCGGTTACTTTATAACATTTCGGAATCCTGCATTTAAAAGAGCGCAGCGATCTTTTCGTAGGAGAGGTCGCTGTAATCGTTTATATAAAGATTGCAAGGCGGCAATTCCTCACGCGTATGCGAGCTAAGCACGCCTACCACACGCATACCCGCATTGAGCGCGGCCGAGACGCCCGAGAATGAATCTTCGAATACTACGCACTGGCCAGGTCCGACACCCAGATTTTTCGCCGAGCTAAGGTAAACTTCGGGATCTGGCTTATGCTTTTTCACGTCTTCGCTGGCCAGAATCGAACCCAGCATTTCCTGAATGGGCACCTTGCCGAGAATCAGATCGAGATTCGCCCGCGGTGCAGAGGTAGCCACGCCAAGTACGGCCCCATTAGCCTTCAAATCGTGCATAAAATCGACAATGCCTTTGATAGGGTCGACATAAGGCGCATACAGTTCACGAAAAAGCCCTTCTTTCTCCTCTTCCATTTGCAACAATTCCTCCCCTTCGATCACCCGTTGCAGAAAATGGCTTAGAATATAGCTATTGCTTTTGCCATACATGTGTTGGGCAAATTCCTCTTCGGTAGGAGAAAGGTTTCGTTTTGAAAAAAATTCGCGGAAGGCGCGGGAATGGTAAGGATTGGTATGGACAATCACACCGTCCATATCGAAAATGACTGCTAATTTTTCTTTCATCCCGTAAAGTTAACCATCAGAAAACCTTCCTGAAAATGAAATACAGAAGTAAAAATGATTATGTCAATTGAAATAGTTTGACAACTTTAATGCAAACTTTTTACAAACAACTGACTATTTTATGGAGCATTCTATTAAATTTACCCGCAACGCCTCACACTATTTGCCCAAAACTTCCTTAAATTCAATACAATAATCCAAGTCCCCGATTTACCCGACCAATATCCGATCAATTAATTGCGTATATGAATGAATTAGAACGAGCTGGCAATGGATTCGACGGTCATGCGCTTTCGAAGCCAAAAACGCTCACTTCCCTCGAAGTGTATGATCAGTACGGCGCCATGGCATATGGCATTATATTACAAATTTTGCCCCAGGTGCATCTGGCACAGGAAGTCCTGGTAAGCGTATTTTCTTCTCCGCAATTGCAGTCCTGTAACAGTTACCCTTTTACCTTTGCCGCGTGCGTGATTAAGCTGGCGCGTGCCAAAGCGGTGGAAGCCAAGCGCAAACTAACCGCCCTCGCCCCGGCAGGAGCCGAATATGCGCAGGGAGACGCAACTCCGCAAAGCATTTTCGATCTGGCATTCCGCCAGGGCTTTACACCGGAAGAGGTAGCAGGCAAACTGAACATTTCCAAAACAGAAGTGCTCCGTTCGTTTCACGAGTTTTTCAAATCATATCGCAACGCATAAATCTTACACACATTGAGCAAACAGGAATTTATCGAGAGCGGTATTCTCGAATCACATTTAATGGGGCTTGCCAGCGAAGAAGAGCAGGAGCTCGTTGCGGAAATGATGCTGTCGGACAGTGAAATGTCCGTATATGTCAATGATCTCGAAGACGATATCAAACGCTATTTTGCGGAGGGTTCGGTGCCTCCTCCCGAGGCGGTAAGGGAAATCATATTGCTTCGTAGTATCCGCGAGAAAAAAGGCCGGAGCAGCTACGACGTGGGAGAACCAGCGGATGCGAAACAATACCTCGACGTGGAGGTGAACGACACGCACATGAAGGTGCATAAATTGTGGCGCCCCGCATTCATCGCCGTATTCATCCTGTCGAAAATCTTCCTGATCGCCGGTTTATATTTCTATTTTAAATCAAAAGCGCAGCAGGAAGAAATCGAAAAGATCAAAACTGAAATGTTGCTGAATCACAAGTAAAAATATCGACCTGTACACACGAAAGCCGGCGGACCTTACGATCCGACCGGCTTTTTTATATTCGTTACACTCCCCTATTTCAGGAATGCCCGGAGCATCCAGGCCATTTTCTCGTGCTCTCTCAGCAGGCCGGTCACGTAGTCGCTTGATCCCAGATCTTTGTAAGTATCTGCAAATTCAGTCACCAACGGACGAAGCAGGCGAATAATCGTTTCGTGGTCGTCGAGCAGGTTTTGGAGCTGCGATTTGGGGTCGGTGGTATATTCCTGTTCGAGCAGGTCTGTGAGTTTGAGGATATCTGACAACCGGGCTTCCGAATAGTGTCCGATGGCGCGGATGCGCTCTGCGATATCGTCGAGGATCACCTGCAATTGCTCGTATTGTCCTTCAAACAGCTTATGCAGTTCGAAGAAATTCATTCCACCGATATTCCAGTGGTAGTTGCGGGTTTTGGTATAAAGTACAAACTCGTTGGCGAGCAACTTGTTCAACTGGTAGGCTACTGCCTGGGTATGCTCGTCAGATATTCCGATGTTGGTTTTCATGCGTCTTTTTGTGTTATAGTTGATTGTGTTAATTCGTATACGTAACCAAAGCTAATCGGTAAAAAGTTGCCCTGCAATGTCAAAAATTGTGATTTCGATGACAATTTTTACCGCAGGAAAATTGCCTTGTAGAAGAAGCGTTACCAAAGCTCCGTTCTTCCGTATAGGTAGGAAAGAATTGTTATATTTGTTAACCTATCTTTTATGAAAGACAGCGAAAGGATCAGTAATCTGGAAGAAATGACGGCAGATATCTATCTTATTCTCGACAGAATTGACAACGATCTCAAAAAGATACGGTTGCTCGATATTAACCTGGCCAATGACATCCGGTCTGTTGCTTCTATGGCCGCGAAGACAAAGCGTCAACAGCAAATCTATGGGATGAAACATGCGAAATTGCATCGAACGCTTCTGGATGTCTTTGCGATTGCCCGAAAAAACGCCATCAATATTGAGAACTACGCAAGAAACACGCTCGGTAAGGACGATCTTTCGCTATTGTACGAATATATGATGAGAAAGTTTGATCTGGCGAAGGAACATACCGATCGCCTGGAAGCGGCATTGAGAAAACATAGAGGCAAAACCAAAAGGCTCGATGACAGTATCGAGGCTATCAAAAGAAAATTAGACAACCTATAACACCCCGAGTACATTTATTATGTTCCCATTCCGCGTAGGCCAGGGCTACGATGTTCATCAGTTGGTAGAAGGCCGGCCGTTCTGGCTCGGCGGTATTTTAATCCCCCATACACACGGCGCAAAAGGGCATTCCGATGCCGATGTAGTTTGCCACGTGATGTGCGACGCGCTCCTGGGCGCGGCCAATCTCCGCAATATCGGTTACCATTTTTCCGACAAAGACCCGCAATGGAAGGGTGTCGACAGTAAAATCCTTTTAGCAAAAGTATTGGAAATGATCCGTGAAAAAGGCTACGAGGTAGGGAATGTGGATGTCACAGTCGTATTGCAAAACCCGAAATTGAACCCGCATATTCCGGCCATGAAAACCTGCCTGGCCGAAGTTACGGGTATTTCAGAAGAAGATATTTCGATCAAAGCCACCACTTCCGAGCATTTAGGGTTCGTGGGAAGGGAAGAGGGTATTGCCGCCCATTGTGTGGCCTTGATCTACAAACCCGGCGCATTTCCGGGTAATGCCTAGCCAACGTTCCTGTCTAAAATAGATTTGCATGAAAAAAGTAGTACTGTTCCTCTCCCTTTCCATGGGCGTGACTTTCAGCGCGTGCGCCCAGCAATCATCCGCGCCACTGGCCGAGCAGCCGCTCGGTTTTGAAGAATACGATCCGATTTCCACGCTGAAAGTGGCGGAACACCCGCTTAAAAAAGCGAAATTTCCATTTATCGACGTGCATAATCATCAATATCAAATGCCTTCGCAGGATTTGAAAGCATTGGTAAAAGAGATGGACGCGCTGAATATGGGCATTATGGTGAACCTCAGCGGCCGGGGCTGGTCGCAGGAATGGGCCGAAGGAACGGCTACTTTGAAAGGTTCACTGGAAAACGTAGCCAAAAACGAGCCGAAGCGTATTGCCGTTTTTACGAACCTTCAATTCAAAGGTTTTGGTGACAAAGACTGGTCCGCCAAAGCAGTGAAGCAACTGGAAGAGGACGTCAAAATGGGCGCCAAAGGTTTGAAAATTTACAAAAGCCTTGGTTTTGCGGGAATCAAGGACGACAAAGGCAATCGCGTACCCGTGAGCGATCCGCGCTTGCAGGCGGTTTGGCAGAAATGCGGCGAGCTCGGTATCCCCGTGCTGATCCACACGGCCGACGTGCCTTCGTTCTGGGACCCGATGGACCGCTATAACGAGCGCTGGCTCGAACTGAAAACGCATCCCGGACGCAAACGCGGGCCTAACGACCCCATTCCGTTCGACTCGCTCATCGCCGAGCAACACCATATATTCAAAATGAACCCGAAAACGACGTTCATCAATGCGCATATGGGCTGGTACCCCAACAACCTCAAAAAGCTCGACAGTCTGATGATCGCTTTCCCGAATATGTATGTGGAAATAGGCGCCGTAATAGCCGAGCTCGGCCGCCAGCCCCGCACCGCGAAGAAGTTTTTTGATAAATACCAGGACCGTGTCCTGTTTGGAAAAGACAGCTGGGTGCCCGCCGAATATGCCACCTATTTCCGCGTGCTCGAAACAGAAGACGAATATTTCCCCTACCACAAAAAGTACCATGCATTCTGGCGCATGTACGGTATGGGCCTATCCGACGAAGTATTGAAAAAGCTATACTATAAAAACGCACTGAAAATTATCCCGGGCCTGGATAAGAGCCTTTTCCCCAACTAATCAGCGCATCATTTAAATGCCTTGGCTTCGCGAACAACCGACCGGTATTCCGCCTTGCCAAGGCATTTTTTATAATATTCCCTGGCTTTCGATTTGTTGCCCGCACGTGCGGAAATGCGCGCTAGGCCCGCGTAAGCGAATGCGTGATATTCTTTCGTGTACTGGTCGTCGTGAGGCGTTTTGAGCGCCGCCAGGTATTCCTTTTGGGCGGCCGCGTCGTTTTTCCGGTCTTTTTCTTCCAGAATTCCCTGAAATGTGCGCCAGGCGACCGGGTAAAAACCGGTATTTTGCTTGCGAAGCAGCTGAACCCCTTCATGCGCCTGATCGTATTTCCCCGAAAGTATTTGTGCCTCCACCTGTTTCATCAGGAAAATAGGGTTTCTCGGGTACGAATCCACCAGTTTTTCCATGTAAAACACGGCCTTCTCGGGCTTCGCTTCATATTTCAGGTAAATGTGAGAAATGTAATAGCATGACTCGGCTTTCGTAATCGTCCCGACTTTCGTAGCGGTATCTACCTGTTTCAAACCCAGAGCCTTATCGCCATTTTTGAAGAACACCAGCAATGGCTTTACAATGGGATGCTCTTCGGGATATACTTCCACATAATAATTGTACATTCCCGAGGTGAAATAAAACTCCGGGTTCTTGTTCATCAGCTTAAAACCCTCGACGAATGCATTGTAAGCCTTTTTCCCCTCTCCTGCCGCAGCCATCATTTCACCGCGATAATTGTACATCATCGCCATATACCCCCGGGCTACCATCGTATAAAACACGGCTTCGGGGTCGGTGCTGCTCTTTCCGTAACGCTTGTTGATCGCTTCAAGGCACTGATCGAGCTTTTGAATGTATTCTTTCGATTTCGTCGGATTGTCCTTGATAGGCAGGTATTTCCAGTAAAGGATAAATGAATCGAGAATGTAGGAAATCGGGTGATTGGGGTACTTTTTTTCGACCTGATCGATGATTTCCGTCGCGTCGTCGAACTCGTAGTTGTAGATTTTGTCGAGGCTGTTTTGGATGTTTTTTAACGAAGCAGGGTCATTCAGTAATTGTGCATTGGCCTGCGTTGTACACAGGGCAAGTAAAACCCCTATGCACAGCGAATGAAGTGTAATTTGCATGGCTCTCAACTAAATTGGTTTGGTGGTGTCCCAGCTGAACAGTAGCTTTGTTTATAACCCATAATCGGATGCGCGGGTTTCGGTCCCCGGTTTTATTTTGGTTAAAATCTCAACTCTCAACTTCCTTTTTGATAAAATATGATTCGTTACAAGCAGTTCACACTGGGGAATGGCCTGCGGGTATTCGTGCACGAGGACTTTTCGACCCCCATGGCTGCGGTCAATATCGTTTATAATGTAGGCTCCCGGGACGAAGACGAAGAACGCACCGGTTTTGCGCATTTGTTCGAGCATTTGATGTTCGGAGGTTCGAAAAACATTCCCAGCTACGATATTCCGGTGCAAAATGTGGGGGGCGAAAACAATGCATTCACCTCCCCGGATATCACCAATTACTACATCACATTACCGGCAGATAACGTAGAAACGGCATTCTGGCTCGAATCCGACCGGATGTTGAGCCTTTCATTCGATCCCAATGTGCTCGAAGTGCAGCGCAAAGTGGTGATCGAAGAATTCAAGCAGCGGTATCTCAACCAGCCCTACGGTGATATGTGGCTGAAATTGCGGCCATTAGCATACAAAGCACACCCTTATCGCTGGGCGACGATCGGCAAGGATATCGGTCATATTGAGCGTGCTACCATGGATGATGTGCAGGATTTCTTCTTCCGGTTCTACCGTCCCAACAATGCGGTAATGGTCGTGGCGGGGGCAGTGGCGCTCGAAAAAGTACAGGAGCTCGCCGAGAAATGGTTTGGCGGCATTCCCGCCGGGCCTGCGTATGTCCGCAACCTTCCTGCCGAACCGGTACAAACCGAAGCACGGTTTCTCGAAACGTCCGCCAACGTACCGCTGAATTCGCTGATCAAGGTTTTCCATATGCCCGGAAGGTATGATGCCGGTTTCTATGCCAGCGATTTGCTGAGCGATATTTTGGGAAGAGGTAAATCTTCGAGGTTGTATCAGAAATTGCTGAAAGAACGCGCGCTGTTCAACAGCATCAGCGGCAGCATTATTTCATCGCTGGACCCAGGCTTGCTGATGGTGAAAGGTAACCTGAACCCCGGCGTGAGTTTGGAGGAAGCCGACGCTGCGGTAACCGAAGTTTTGCAGGAAATCGTTGAAAATGGTGCAACGGAGGAAGAAGTAACGAAGGTGAAGAACCAATCGGAAGCGTCCCTGGCATTTTCGGAGGTTGAACTGCTCAACCGCGCGATGAACCTCGCATTTGCGGCCAACGCGGGTAATGTAGATTGGGCTAATGCCGACGCGGATATTATCAGGGCATTGACGACCGATGATATTAACAATGCGGCAAAATCCATTCTGAGACCTGAAAATACGTCGACCATGTATTACAGGGCGGAAGCAAAATAAAAAACTGAATGCAAAAAGCGCTGCCGACTCACTTGAATCGGCAGCGCTTTTTACTTTATATCAAGATCTCATTCCTCGGGCAGGAAAGTGAGATAGCTAAAATTCTGCTCATTGAATAGCTCCATAGCGATTTCCTGCAACTGAGCGGAAGTAATCTGCTCGATTTCACCGAAAATCTCCGGCAAAGAATCGACCTTCCCCGTATCGAGAATGCTTTTCGCCATCATAAGCATAAAACTCATATTGCTCTCCTCCGACATCGCCAGCTGACCCATGAGCTGCACCTTCGTCTGATGTAGTTGCAGCGTCGTCAAAGGCACTTCCCGGATTCGCTTCAATTCTTTGTTGATTAAAGAAATGCTCTTCGTCAGCTGTTTTTTCTCGGTACCAAAGAAAATACCTGTAAAACCGGTATCCAGATACGGCGTGTAGTTCGCTTCTATCGAGTACACAAAACCATATTTTTCACGCAACGAAAGATTGAACCGAGAGTTCATTCCCGGCCCGCCTAACAGGTTTACCAGCATAAAAAACGGTAGACGACGGTCATCGAGCAATGCATAAGCCGGCTGACCCATTGCCACCTGCGCCTGCTGGATCGGGCGCTCGCGTTCCTGGCGTACGGGCGTGTAGATCACCGGCGCATCCCGTTTTCTCGACGTAGTGCGATGCGGCACGCCGCCCAGGTATTTCTCGGCAATACGGATCACCCTTGAAAACGGGAGACGGCTCACCGACGACACTACAATGCGCTCGGTGTCTATATTATGATTGATGAATTCGTATAACTGTT
Source organism: Dyadobacter sp. SG02 (assembly GCF_900109045.1). Taxonomy (GTDB): domain Bacteria; phylum Bacteroidota; class Bacteroidia; order Cytophagales; family Spirosomataceae; genus Dyadobacter. The sequence continues at coordinate 408,091 of NZ_FNYL01000003.1, read as the reverse complement.
CCCGGCCAAATGAATTGACCGTTTCGGCTGTGCCGAGGATATTGGCGCCTAATGCGTGCTCAGGAAAGATCAACTGGTCGAAATCGTCCTGAATGGCGTCCTCAGGCGAGTCCACATACATTGACATTTCTTCGAGGATGACATTCCGCTCCCGTTCTATTTGCTTGTCAGGGAATACCGAATGAAAAGTAATATCGGCCAGCAAATCCATCGCCTTTTCGAAATGATCGTCGAGTACCGAAGCGTGGAAGCAGATTTTCTCTTTGGTCGTATAGGCGTTCAGCTCCCCGCCGACGTTTTCCAGGCGATTGATCACGTGGTACGAGCTTCTTTTTTCAGTACCCTTGAAAGCCATATGTTCCCAGAAGTGCGCCAGGCCTTGCTGGTGGGGCAATTCGTCGCGGCTACCAATGTCGAGCATAATGCCGCAATGCGCTATTTGCGTGTAAGGAACCTGCTTGTGTGCAATGCGGATCCCGTTGGTCAGCGTGTGTATCTGATATTCTTCGGCTGTTGAAAGGGAGGTTGCTTTGGGGTTACCCCGTTTGCGGACATTGTTTCTCTTCATTCCTTTTTAACACAAAATAGCCACCAATAATTTTCGGTGGTATCCGCAAAAATACGGACTTTTGCCCGGAAAGCCTTGCAGTTAAAGATTATGCGTATCGGATTCGACGCCAAAAGAGCGTTTGCCAATAAAACTGGTCTGGGAAATTACAGCCGCTTCGTGCTCGATGCATTAATAGTGCATGAACCTGGTCAGGAATACCTCGCCTACACGCCTAAAAACAACCGGAATCTGTTCGAAGAATTTCCTGGCGGATCAATACATTACCCGAAAGGTTTCATTGATCAAAAACTTTCAGCCTACTGGCGCTACGCGCGCATCACGCGCCAGCTCCGCGAGGATCATATCGACGTTTACCACGGCCTCAGCAACGAAATCCCGCAAGGGTTGCAAGCAGCCGGCATTCAATCTGTGGTAACCATTCACGACCTCATTTTTGAAAGGCTTCCGCATTTATTCAAGCCAGTCGATCGCGCCATTTACCGCCACAAATTCCAGTCCGCCTGCAAGCGTGCAGACGCCGTGGTGGCGGTAAGCGACCAAACCCGTCGTGATCTCATCGAGCTATACGGTGTCGACGACACCAAAATCAAGGTCATTTACCAGGATTGTAATCCGGTATTCCAAAAGCGGCTTACCGTAGAAGAGCGAGGCCGCATTTGCGCTGAACATGGCATTGACGGACCATTCATTCTTTGTGTAGGCACATTGGAAGAGCGCAAAAACCAGCACCGGTTGATAGAAGCATTTGCCCGGTTGAAAAACCATGATTTCAAACTGGTATTGGTCGGAAAACCGACCCCCTATTTGCAAAAAATCAAGCAGACAATCCAGCGGCTGAAACTGGAAGACCGGGTACTTTTGCTGCATCATGTCTCCTCGCCGCATTTACCGGCATTATATCAGGCTGCGGAAGTATTTGCATACATCTCGATTTATGAAGGTTTCGGCATCCCCATTGTCGAAGCATTGCACAGCGGCACGGCAGTTTTAGCAGCAAAAGGCTCTTGCCTGGAAGAAGCGGGCGGCCCGGGCGGGCTTTATTCAGATCCCTATCAAACAGAAAACATCAGCGAACAGCTGCAAAAGCTGGTCACTGATGTTCATCTTCGGAATTCTTTATCGGAAGCGGGTAAGCTGCATGTGCAACAATTTGCAGGCAAACGCATTGCCGGGCAGCTGGTCCAGCTTTACCAAAGCCTCAGCTGATTATTTCTCGCGGTACTGCTCGATAATCCGGTACAATGCTTTCTGTTTTTCCAGATCAGGAAAGAAATCGAAAAGCTGTTCGTGACCGTCGTAATCGAGCGTTAAACCGATTTCCAGGTTCACCAATGCTTCGCGGTATTGTCCGGCGTGGATCTGGTAAACTGCCATTCGATAATACAGGTCCGCTTCTTCGGACATTTCATCGATTGCCGCCTGCAATAAGTCGCACGCGCGGGCATAATTGCCTTGCTCGAACAGCACATACGACCATTTCAACCAGATATCCGGATTCGAAGGCTCGATTTCGGCCGCTTTTTCAAATGCTTCGAATGCAGAAACGACATTACCTACTTTAAATTCGGTTTCGGCCAATGCGAGCCAGTAATCCGGGTTCAGTTCGGTAATCTGAATGGCTTTTCTAAGAAAGCCAACCGCTTCGTACCAGCGGCCGAGTTCGCTGAAACAGATTCCCAGACCATACCAACCGTCGTCCCACTGGCTATCCAGCTTGACGGTTTGGCGGTAATATTTAATCGCTGTCTCGAATTCGCCTAATTTCTCATAACACGTACCCAGGCAGCAGCACGTTTCCGGCTGGTCGCCTTCGAGCTCGATCGCCCGCAGGTATTGCGTTTTGGCATCCTCATATTTTTCCAGGTTCATGTAGGAATTTCCTAACTGGAAAAATGCGGACGCAAAATCATCTTTGATCAGCGTCGCATACTCATACGCGTGCACGGCATCCTCGTGGCGTTCCAGCTTGCTGAACGCGATACCAAGGTTATACCAGGCATGGTGCGAGAACGGGTCACGATCGACGAGGTCATTATAATAGCCCAAATGACTTTCCAGCTGGCCTACCAGGTCGAGGCAATGGGCCAGTTCGTAAAGCGCATTCTCGTTATTCAGGTTATTACGGAGCGACCGTTTATAATACTTGATCGCATCCTCGTATTTGCCCCAGTTCTGATAAGTCTGTCCGATCTGGAAATAAATTTCATCCGTATCCTCCACCCTGCCGAGCAGGTTTTCAAGGATTTCGATCGCCTCTTCATATTCTCCCATCATATTGGCTACCGCCACCTGCATGAAAGAAATTTCAATGTCGCCGGGATGGAAAAGTGAGGCGCGCTCCAATATTTCGAGGGCCAATTCGTGCTCGCCGCGGTTGGCGTGCAGCTGGACCATGCTGAGCAGCAGGTCGAGCGAATAGGGGTAGTCCGACAGGCCCATCTCACAAGCTTTGAAAGCTTTTTCCCAATCCCCCTTTTCTATGTAATGTACTGTAACCTTTTCGTAAGTATCCAAATCAAAAAAGACCGGCTCGTCGGTTTTCAGCATTCTTTCGAACCTGAGCAGTGTCTCCTTCATATAATCCTTCCTTTCACCGAAATTTTTCTCCATCATACGAACCGCTAGGTTAGAATCGAGGGCAAATGCACCACTATTAATGAAAGAAAGTTATAAAATAATTCCCCGGATTTCAAATCCTCCTGATCAAACTTTCACTAATGCGGGACACCGTTTCCTCAATAGACTTAAATTGAAAATCCAATGCTTTCCTGACTTTGCCATTGTCATAGGTGATCTTTCTGGCGGCCGATTGCGCTGTTTCTTTGGTAATCAGCGGCTTGGTACCCAATAGCCACGTCCGAACAGCCTCTACCCGCCAGATCACCCCGGCCAAGCCAGCACCGACCTTAAAGGACGGCCTTTTGCGGTGCATTTTATCCGCTATTAAGTTGAACAAATTATGGTACGAAATGCTCCCCGCGTTGAGCAGGAAACGTTCCCCGGCAATGTCGGAGCCTGCCAGCCGGTACACGATTTCGGCCACATCCTGCACGTCCACGACGTTCGCGATGCCCTCCGTATAAAACGGCTTTTCTCTATATACGTACCTGAAAATCTGTGTGCTGCTCTTCTCCCAATCGCCTTCTCCGAGGATCAATGTCGGGTTCACGATCACGGCGTTGAGCCCTTCGGCGATACCCCGCCACACTTCCAGCTCGGCCATATGCTTGGTTTTGGCATATTCGGAATTTTCAGGTGAATCCTCCCACCGTTGCTCCTCGTTCAACACAACAGACTGCCCGCCCGCCTGCTTACGTTTATCTGGCCGACCGATAGCGGCAATGCTGCTGACGTGCACCAGTTTTTGTGTTTTATATTTCAAACACACGTTCACCACGTTGGCAGTGCCTTCCGCGTTCACTTTGTACATCATTTTCCGGTCGCGCGGCACGAACGACACTACCGCTGCGGTATGCACCACATAATCAACCTGTTCGATGAGTTTTTCGAGCGAGAGAATATCGAGAATATCCCCTTCTACCCAGGTAAGGTTCGCATGTGTATCCGCGAGCAGCCGCTTGTCGGCGCCCGGGCGCGCGAGTGCGAACACTTCATGATTTTCCGACAGAAACTTCCTGGCCACTGCACTGCCCACCAAGCCCGTCGCACCGGTAATGAGTACTTTCATGTAAGCAGAACAAATTGTTTGGGTCAAAGTTCGTAGTAAAAAAGTAGTTTGTCACACCATTGCAAGCCTTTTTACTAATTTTACGCTCCGGCCACACCGGGGAGCGACGCTATGCTCCGATGATTGAACCAAATCCCTGATTTCAAATGCCCATTTCAAATCCTGAAAGATATACCGTTACCGCAGCGCTGATCTACGCCAACGGCCCGATCCACATCGGACATTTGGCGGGCTGTTATGTACCTGCCGATATATACGTTCGCTATTTGCGCGCTTCCGGCAAGGAAGTGGCGTTTATCAGCGGTACCGACGAGCATGGCGTGCCCATTACCATCCGCGCCAAAAAGGAAGGCCTTACCCCACAGCAAGTAGTCGATAAATATTATGAGCAGATCGACGCTTCGTTCAAATCGCTGGGTATTTCCTTCGACGTTTATTCGCGCACAAGCAAGCCTGTCCATCATGAAACCTCCCGCGAAATTTTCAGGGATTTGTATGATAAAAAGGTATTCATCGAAGAAACGACCGAGCAATACTATGACGAAACCGCGCAGCAGTTCCTGGCCGACCGGTACATTGTAGGCACCTGCCCTGTTTGTGCAAACCCGAATGCATACGGCGACCAATGCGAACGATGCGGCTCTACATTGAGCCCGTTGGAGCTGAAAGACCCACGCTCGACGCTCTCGGGAGCGAAGCCGGTTCTGAAAGCGACCAAAAACTGGTATTTGCCGCTCGACAAAATGCAGCCGGATATTGAAGCGTATGTCAATGGTCACCCGGAATGGAAAACCAACGTGTTCGGGCAATGCCAATCCTGGTTGAAAGACGGCCTGAAACCCCGCGCCATGACCCGCGACCTTGACTGGGGCATTAAAGTACCCGTGGAAGACACCGAGGGCAAAGTACTATATGTATGGTTCGAAGCGCCGATCGGCTACATTTCGGCTACCAAAGACTGGCTGATTCAAAAGAACGGCACCGACGAAGGCTGGCAGAAATGGTGGCAGCCCGCCAAAGACGCATCGCAGGGCGAGACCAAACTCGTGCATTTCATTGGAAAGGACAATATCGTTTTCCACTGCATTATCTTCCCGGCGATGCTGATGGCGGAAGGGAATTACATCCTGGCCGATAATGTGCCTGCCAACGAATTCATGAACCTGGAAGGCGACAAGATTTCGACCTCGCGCAACTGGGCCGTGTGGCTGCATGAGTACCTCGAAGAACTACCCGGCAAGCAGGACGTGTTGCGTTACGTGCTTACTGCGAATGCACCCGAAACCAAAGACAGCGAGTTTACCTGGAAAGACTTCCAGACCCGCAACAACAGTGAACTGGTAGGTATTTACGGAAACTTCATCAACCGCGCCGTGGTGCTGACGCAGAAATTCTGCGAAGGCAAAGTACCACAACGCGGCGAATTGCAGGATATCGACCGCGCCGCACTCGCCGAACTGGCTGCATTCCCGGCAAGAATTGCCGAATCAATGGAAAATTACCGTTTCCGCGAAGCGCTCGCATCGATTATGGACCTCGCGCGTACAGGAAACAAATACCTGGCCGATACCCAGCCATGGCACGTAATCAAAACCGACCCTGAGCGCGTGAATACCATTTTGAATATCGCATTGCAGATTTCAGCCACGCTCTCGATCGTTTCCGAGCCGGTATTGCCATTTACAGCAGCCAAAATCCAGGAACAACTCGGACTATCCGGCAAAAACTGGAAGGATGCGGGTAATGCAGATTTGCTGGCGGCCGGTCAGCCGGTTTTAGAAGGAAAATTGCTTTTTGAAAAAATAGAAGACAGCGTAATCGAAACACAGGTGCAGAAACTGCACGATGCCAAAAGGCTGAACGAGCTGGAAGGCAAGACGGTGCTTCCTGTCAAACCTGAAATTCAATATGACGATTTCGCAAAAATGGATATTCGCATTGCGACCATCCTCGAAGCCGAAAATGTACCCAAAAGCAAAAAGCTGCTGAAACTGCGGATCGACATTGGTTCAGAGCAGCGGACTGTTCTGAGCGGCATTTCGGAGCATTTTAAAGCCGAAGATGTGATTGGCAGGAAGGTATTGTACCTCGCAAACCTGGCCCCGAGAAAGATGATGGGAATGGAAAGCCACGGTATGATCCTCATGGCAGAAGACCGCGACGGCAGCCTTGCATTCGTTCAACCAGGCAAGGACGTCTGGAACGGCGGGACGGTCAATTAAACTCAACGGCCCTGCACTGGCGGAGTACCGTGCAGGGCCTCCTTTTTACTGAAACTCCTTTTTCACGGAATCGTAAATCGAGTTAACCCGCTCTACCAAAGAGAAGCACTCTTTGTCGCTCAGATGATCGATCGTGTTGCTGACGGCATTCGATACTATCCGACCTTCCTCGTTTACTTTGGCACCTTTCTGCTTGACAACGGTAAGAATGCTTTCCCACTCGCCAACCAATCCTTCTGAAAAATACCTGGGTTCGATAATGTTGAAGTAGGCCGACTGAGATTTTAGTTTCTGCCTCAGTTTGGACTGGTCAACCTTGAGTTCATCGACTAGCTTGGTAAGCTCAATAAAAGCGAAAATATTAGACTTTTTCATAACGTTGAGAAATTGACGAGCACTAAGGATTTGAATTGCAAGATACAGATATGTAAGTCCTTTTTTGAAAAAGTGGGGAATCTTTACTCAATCTTAATGCATTCTATTGGAAGCGTACAACGACTACACGGATTAGTACCATACGACCCATCAAATTACTTCGCAAAGTCTGTCAAAAACCCCTCTGAGACAGCCCACGGGCAATAAAAAAGCCCGGCGATTAGGCCAGGCTCTACAAAGATTTGCTTCTAATTTCTACCAGCGCTCGATATCTACCTTGCGGTGATAGTCACCCTGTTCGTCCCCAAACGGAAGGAACAGTACCAGTTGACGACGGTCGTCGTCGTACCTCGCCGATATATTATCTATATCTACTCCGTCCGGGATGACGAAGGTATTAATGAAACGGATTGTCTTCCACTGCTCGTCGTCGGGCAAATTCTCCTGTGAAAATATAGGCAGCAAGTGGAAAAGCTTTAAGTTATTTGAGTTTCTCTTACCTTTTACAACTTCCAATTGCAGATCCTCAACCTCGATGCCTGGAATTTTCACAACTACTTCGAAACCGTCCGATCCTTTGTCAAGCTTGATAGAGGGCTCACTCATTCCACCGTTTACTGTGTTAATGAAATCTATGTTCATCAACATCTCCCGTGGTATTTTCAGTTTGCTTTCCATAGCTATCGCGTTTTAGGTTCACAAGTTTTACCTATTAACGAAAAACTGTGTGCCAAAGATCGTTTTCTGACAAAAAACTACACTAATGGCGCCAATCCGGGAAGGGTGTAATTTTTAGGAAATCGGCAATTACAGCCCTCTGGTGCATTTCAATTAAGGGTCTCCGGTTAACAGAAGACGAGACAATACATGAATGCCAAAATAGCAGCCCAACTTCTCCTGATGCGCCATAATGGCGCAAATTGATTCTATCGAACCATCACCGGTCGCTGTGTCCGAGACTACGATCTGGTGCGATGATGTCCCTGACCCGTTGTTTAATTTCTTTCGGCTCAGGGAAATGGCCCTCGCGTTTTCTGTCCCAGAGCAATTCTTCGCCAATCGTAATGGTATAGCGGCCCGCAACCTCCGAAGGCCGCAGCTGTACGGCGTGCAGGTCGTCGCCGAATGTAGTCAGCAGTTCCTGCGCCATCCAGGCGGCCCGCAATAGCCATCCGCATTTCGGGCAGTATTCGATTTCTATGGTTGGTTTCATGTTGTTCATTAGTATAAATACCAAAAATCGGTATTGAAAGCATAGAATCAAAAAAGCCGCGAAGGACATTCCCTCGCGGCTTTCGAACATAACCTAACCCTTTAATCTTGATGAGAAAGCTTTGTAAAAGTCTTCCCTAACGCTTTACAAATGTACAGGGCTCGTCACAAGCATTTTAGCGCAAAAATCCCCGATTTTCAGCACGGGTAGGCTTACAAGTGCAACATCGTATTATTGCCCGCCGACTATACGTAAAATTACGTGTTTTTCGACAAGCAGGAACAAATTCTACTGATTCACAATTAGTTACAAAAGAACCGTTAAATCAATTGCAATGGGTCGGCTTGCCCTTCCCTGACCGGGGGCTTACATTTACATTGCATTTATTGTTATATTTTACCTAAAACCATGGATACAAAAAGATTTACAGGTCAGGAGGGCAAACTGATTTCAGCGTCGGAAGCCCAGGAGCTTACGACTCCACACCAAAAAAGAGAGCGTTACTTCACCGACAAAGGTGAAAACTACGTAAAGGCTGAGTTCTTCGGCATTCATACGTTCAACGAACTAATGAAGCTGCACGGCGACAACTGCGTTGGGTTCAGAGTGTATTACGGCTTGAGAGACGAGGAGGAAGACGACGATGCGAAGACAGAAAAATCAAAAAAACCAACACCGAGACTCGTTTTGGTCCCTGTCGACGCCGACGGAAAGGATATTATCAGGACTGCGCAATTGGGCGGACTGAAAGACATGCCTAACCAGGGTGAAGCCATGACTGGCGGACCACTTTGCCCGCGCCGCTGCTAACATTCTAAATCATTTTAGATGCTTGAGAGTTACTTCTCCTATATCATAAGGCAGCCGGTTATCAGTGCTCCGGTATTTTTGAACTTGCTGCCTATTTTACTGATTTGGCGAAAGAGAGCATACAATGATAAATTGTTACTCATCCTATTTGTCTATTTGTTATTAAAACTCGGGGTTGATCTCGTGATGTTCGATTTGGCCTCGCATAGAAAAAACAATGTAGTCTATTATAATGTGAGCATTCCCATAAGGTACGTTCTGACCAGCTGGATGTACTATTATGAATTCGATAGCAAATTGCACCGGCGGTGGGTGCTTGCGTCCTGGCCATTGTTCGTGGCATTTTCAATGTGGGATGCTATTCATACAAACCCATTGATGAGCGATATACACAATCACAATGTGGTTTTGTACTCGGCCACGATTGAAAGCCTGCTGATGCTTTTCTGGATCATGCTTTACTTTTATAATACCATACGCGCACTTAAAATCCCAAATCTTCTGAGTTATCCATTTTTTTGGATTTGCTCGGGATTACTTTTATATTATTCCAGCTTCATATTCATTGCTCCGGTACTGCATTATGCGGCCAAGTGGGACCAATGGATGGACATCGGCACGCTGGATTACATACCTTACGTTTTTGAGAGCGTAAGTCTCATACTTTTTAGCATTGGGATCGCCCAATACCGTGACAAGTCCTATGCAAAGTAACGACGAACTCAAACTGGTACTGCTCATAGCATCCATCGCGATGCTGATGATGGCTTTTTTTGTCATCGCTTTCGTCATGTACTACCAGAAAAAGAGATTCGAGGAGGAAAAACGTATCAACGACATCGAAAAAAACTACAACCGGCTGCTCTTAGACACCGCACTGAACTCGGAGGAAACAGAACGACGGAGGATTGCGCAGGATTTGCATGATGATATCGGTACAATGCTGTCGCTCACCAAGTTAAGTCTCAACCAATTGAGTAAATTAGTAACCAATTCGGGGGACGAGAAGGAAGAAAGCATCATGAAAAAATCGCAGTCGCTGGTGGAAGAGACAATCCTGCACGTGCGTCGCATTACGCGCGACCTGGTGCCTACCACGCTGGAACGGTTCGGGTTGATGGAGGCGATCGAAGAGTTCATTCATAAACTGGAAGAGGATAACAATCTGGTGATTGCGTTTCATTCTGACACAGAGGAATTTCCACGCCAGGGCCAGAAGCTGGAACTGACGCTTTACCGCATTATGCAGGAACTGGTCAACAACGCGATCAAACATGCGAGCTGCACAAAAATCGATATTGTGCTGGAAATCGATGAAGAAATGATAGGTTTGCGTGTGACCGACAATGGTGTCGGTTTCGACCCTGAAAAAATAAAAGAAAGCAACCTGGCAGGGCTGGGTTTGCTGGGAATTGAGAGCCGGTTGGCCATAGTAAATGGAACGGTCCAGTACGAACAGCCGGCCAAGGGCGGTTCCAGTGCCATCGCGAGGATTCCGGTAAACCCGGCATCCGGTAACAAACCTGAACCATTACATCCATTCCGCCGGGAACGAGTGAATATTTAATGCTATGAGCACCCTTAAACTAGGAATTGCCGACGATCACGAACTATTCAGAAAGGGGTTTATCTCCATGCTGAGCGGCATTCCCGATTTCGAATTTATACTGGAAGCCGGCAATGGCCAGGAACTCCTGGATCGTCTGCCCGCCAACACGCCTGACATCGTTTTCATGGATCTGCAAATGCCCGTTATGGACGGCATTCAGGCCACGGAAGCCGCTTTCGAACGTTTTCCGAACATCAAAATCATCGTGGTTTCGATGTATAACGAGGACCGTTTCGTGATTCACATGCTCGAAAAGGGCGTGCAGGGATATTTGCTGAAAGATACAAGCCCCGATGAGGTCGAAAAAGCGATCAGAAGGGTTCACGAAGAAGGTTTTTATTACAACGACTTCGTTTCCAAGGCCATGCACCGCAAAATGGTGAACCGGCAGGTCAACAAGCACCCGTTCTTCCCGAATGCATGCAACGTGGCGCTCTCGTCGCGCGAAAAGGAAGTACTTCAATTGATTTGCGACGGCCTTTCCACGACGGAAATCGGCGACAAACTGTTCATCAGCGTGCGCACGGTGGAAGGGCACCGGCTGCGGGTTTTGGAAAAAACTGGTACCAAAAGCACCGCGGCCGCCGTGGCGTTCGCCTACAAAAACCAGCTGCTCAGCTAAGCATAATGCTTTCATGATAAAAACTTCCGGGGTTTATGTTATATTTCCCGGCGTCATCCATGTATAGCTATGAAAGTCCTGATCGTCTGCACTAACCACGACACTTATCCGACCAAAACCTCCAAAACAGGTCTTTGGTTGAATGAATTGACGCACTTTTACGACGTAATGGCAAAAAGGCGCATCCTGATGGACGTCGTGAGCCCGTTAGGCGGCGCAATACCGGTGGATGAGAGAAGCATCGACCTGAAAGACGAATGCAATGCACGCTACTGGGACGATACTGCATTCCGTGCAAAGCTCCAAAATTCCCTCAGACCCTCCGACGTGATACCTGCCGATTACCGGTTGATTTATTTCGCCGGCGGCCATGGTGCAATGTCGGATTTCAGCGACAATACCGAACTGCAAAACATCGCAAAGACCATTTACGAGCGGAATGGCATGATTACAGCCGTTGCGCACGGCGTTTGCGGTTTGCTCAATATCAAACTGTCCGACGGCACCCTGCTTATTCAGGACAAATACGTGACTGCCTATTCTAATGTAGAGGAAGCGCTCGTAAGTTTTGTGAGCGAAGTACCGTTTTACCTCGAAGACAAATTGAAGGAGCGCGGCGCCCATTACACCAAAGCGATGATCCCTTTTGTGGAATTCATAGAAATGGACGAACGGCTCATTACGGGGCAAAATTCACATTCAGCCCGGAAAGTAGCGACGAAAGCCCTGGAAGAGCTTTTTGAAAAATAACTTTTAGTTTTTTACTTAACCAACTCCCCGAAAAGTGCTCGGAAAGTAGGCAGGATCAGGTCTTTTTCCGAAACGATCGGATCGGTGATTCCCCAGTCGATATTCAGATCAGGATCGTTCCAGAGAATACCCGATTCGGACTCCTTACTGTAAAGGTTGGTGCATTTGTAGCTGAAAACTGAATCTTCCAAAGCCACAAATCCGTGCGCAAAGCCTTCCGGAATGTAAGCGATATTATTCCGTTCCCCGCTTAGTTCGAATACCTCGTGCTTGCCGAACGTCGCTGAATCCCGACGGATGTCCACCGCCACGTCCAGCACTCTGCCCGAGATCACGCGCACCAGCTTACCCTGCGCGAAAGGCGCATTCTGGAAATGCAGACCTCGTACTACACCTTTTTTCGAGAACGACTGATTGTCCTGAACGAAGTTTACAGGCAGACCGAGTTTTTTAAATGTCTCCTCATTATACGATTCAAAGAACATTCCACGGTCGTCGCCAAAGACCCTTGGAAAAATTTCAACTAGACCGGCAATGGAAGTTTCTCGAATCTGCATATGTCGTGATGTGTTGGTTGGAGCAAAGTTTAATGTTGGGGCAAATTTATGAATCTATTGGAAGAGGTTGTAATTTCGCCGCAATATTTACAAAATCATGACTTATCAAGAGCTCTTCCAGCAAATTTCGACCAAACGGTCCTATTTGTGTGTGGGTTTGGACACCGATATCCAGAAAATCCCGGCGCATTTATTGAAAACCGACGATCCGATTTTTGAATTCAATAAACAGATCATCGACGCCACGGCCGATTATTGCGTTTCTTACAAACCCAATATTGCATTCTATGAAGCATTGGGGCCAAAGGGTTGGGAGAGCCTTCAAAAAACCGTCGAGTACATTCCGAAAAGCCATTTCACCATTGCCGACGCCAAACGCGGCGATATCGGAAACACGTCCGGCCTGTACGCCCGTGCGTTTTTTGACAAATCGTCATCCGGCCTCGATTTCGACTCTATCACCGTGGCTCCCTACATGGGCAGCGATTCGGTGACGCCGTTCCTGGCATTCGAAGGCAAATGGGTGATATTGCTCGCATTAACCTCCAATCCGGGCAGCGCCGATTTCCAGCGGCTGGATGTCGAAGGCAATACATTATACGAAAATGTCCTGCGCACCTCGCAGACCTGGGCTGGCGCGGAGCGCATGATGTACGTGGTAGGCGCAACCCACCCGTCCGATTTTCAGAAAATCCGCGCCATTGTACCCGACCATTTCCTCCTCGTACCCGGTGTAGGCGCGCAAGGCGGTAACCTCGAAGAAGTTTCCCGTTTTGGCATGAACAAAAGCTGTGGACTGCTCGTGAATGCGTCGCGCAGCATTATCTACGCCAGCAACGGCACAGATTTCGCGGAAAAAGCGAAGCAGGAAGCTCAGGCACTCCAACAGGAAATGGCTGTTTACCTGGATAAATATTTGTAATTAAAAAACATCCCGGTTCACTACCGGCCACCCATACCACCCAATGCAACTTTCTGACCATTACCCATATTCGATCCAGGGAATCGACCCTGCTCAGTTAATCATCCAGTACGGAAGCCCTTTATACGTGTACGACGGCGCGACCATCCGCAGGAAGGCCGCCGAACTGCAACATGCATTTGCAGGTGTGAATATGAAGATCAAATTTGCCTGCAAGGCGAATACCAACCTGGCCATACTCCGGCTGATGCGCGAAATTGGCGTAGAACTGGACGTAGTTTCTCCCGGAGAGCTAGAAATGGGGAAAATCGCAGGGTACGATGCCAGCCAGATCACATTTACTCCCAGCGGCGTACATTTTGAAGAAGTACGCGAGGCGGTGGAAGCCGGCGCAATCGTGAATGTCGACAGTATTCCGTTGCTGGAATGGTTTGGACAAACTTACGGCAATACCAGGCCTTGTATGATCCGTATCAAGCCCAATGTGGCTGCCGGCGGGCACACCAAAATCATGACCGCGCACGCCGATTCCAAGTTCGGGATTTCGGTATTGCTGCTCGACCAGATCCTGGAAGTGATCCGGAAATATGATATCAAGGTAATCGGCTTGCACCAGCATACCGGTTCGGACATTAAGGATGCCGAGCCGTTCCTGAAAGTGGCTGATATCCTTTTGGAAACTGCAAAACACTTCCCCGACTTGCAAATCATCGATCTGGGCGGCGGGTTCAAGGTTTCTTACCTCCCCGGCGATGCCATTACGGATATGGATTTGCTGGGTAAAAAAATTTCCAAACGTTTCCAGACCTTCTGCCAGGAGTACGGCCGCGAATTACAGCTCTGGTTTGAGCCGGGCAAATTTCTCGTGAGCGAATCCGGGTTTCTTTTCGTGAGTACCAATGTGGTGAAAGAAGATCCGGCCCGCAATTTCGTGCACGTGGATTCGGGCCTTAACCATCTGATCCGCCCGATGATGTATGGCTCCTACCATCACATTCTCAATATTTCAAACCCGAAAGGCGAGTTGAAGCATTATAATGTGGTAGGATATATTTGCGAAACCGACACTTTCGCGACCGATCGCGAGTTGCCGGAGGTACGCCAGGGGGATGTACTCGCATTCCTGAATGCGGGCGCCTATGGTCTGACAATGAGTTCAAATTACAATGCGCGCTTCCGTCCGGCCGAAGTGCTGATCGATAATGGCGTAGCAAAGCTGGTAAGACGCCGCGAGACGCTGGAAGATCTGCTCAAAACGCAAATGGATATCTGACATTGATTTAAAATCTAAAAACAAGAAGCTGCATTGGATTGCCCATGCAGCTTCTTGTTTTTAAATGCATTCTTTTCAGTTAAAAAATCAATACATTTAAATATTAACCTATCCATCGATCGACTATGAAAGCCCTGTACATCACACTTTTGCTATTCGCACCCTTGTTTGCCCCAAGTCTCGTGCACGCGCAATCCAATCAGGCTGCCTACGATTCCACGCTCGCCAAAAAGCTGGGCGCGGATGAGTATGGGATGAAAAAGTATGTCATGGTGCTCCTGAAAACCGGGACAGCCACCGGATTACCCAAAACCCAAACAGACAGCCTTTTCGCCGGGCATATGCAGAATATTAACCGTCTGGCCGATTCCGGAAAACTCGTCGTAGCCGGCCCTTTCTTTAAAAATGACAAGTACCGCGGCATATTCATCCTGAATGCGGATTCGTTGGAGGAAGGCAAAAAGCTCGTCGAAACCGACCCGGCCGTGCAGGCAAAGCTGCTGGATATGGATTTATTGATGTGGTACGGCTCCGCGGCATTGGCGGAAACGCTCGAAATCCACAAGAAGATCGAGAAGAAAAGCCATTGATTTCTTGCCATTTTGTCCGACAAACCCCCTTCACGTCACCTTTTTGAGACAAAATTTCCGATTTAACCGGTCGGCACACCCTTTTTCGTATAGCATTGTATCATTAACGACGTGATCAACGCTATGAACTTTAACCAATATACTATTAAGGCACAGGAGGTGATCCAGCACGCCGCGCAGATGGTCCAGGGCAACCAGCAACAGGCTATTGAAACCGCGCACGTGTTGAAATCCATTTTGGAAGAAGACCCGAATACGTCATTGTTTTTACTGAATAAGCTCAATATCAGTGCAGACGTACTCAACAACCGTTTGCAAAAGATATTGGACGGTTACCCGCGCGTGAGCGGGGGCCAGCCCTACCTGGGCAACGATATGGCCGCTGCCAGTGGCAAGGCGCAGAATTACCTGAAAGAATTCGGCGACGAATTCATCAGCATCGAGCTGCTGTTATTGGGTATACTCAGCGGAAAAGATTCCACAGCTACCCTCATGAAGGAGCTGGGATTCAGTGAAAAGGAATTGATCAATGCTATCAAAGAACTTAGAGGAAAAAATAACCCTGTGAAAGATCAAAACGCAGAAGCCAAATACCGCTCTCTGGAACGGTACAGCAAAAATTTGAATGAATTGGCCAAAGCCGGTAAAATTGACCCGGTGATCGGTCGTGACGAAGAAATTAGGCGGGTATTGCAGATTCTGAGCCGCCGTACCAAAAACAACCCGATCCTGCTCGGCGAGCCGGGTGTGGGTAAAACTGCTATTGTGGAAGGTCTCGCGCAACGCATTGTGCAGGGCGATGTTCCCGAAAACCTGAAATCCAAAACGATCGTATCGCTCGATTTAGGTTTGCTGATCGCCGGCGCGAAATACAAAGGTGAATTTGAAGAAAGGCTGAAAGCCGTTATCAAAGAGGTAACCGATTCGGAAGGCGAGATTGTACTTTTCATTGACGAAATACACACGCTGATCGGCGCGGGTGGCGGCGGCGAAAGTGCCATGGATGCGGCCAACCTGCTGAAACCCGCATTGGCACGCGGTGAACTGCACGCGATCGGTGCTACCACTTTGAAAGAATACCAGAAATACGTCGAGAAGGATAAAGCTTTGGAACGCCGTTTCCAGGCTGTGATGGTGGATGAGCCTAATATTCCCGATGCGATCAGCATTTTGAGGGGTATTAAAGAAAAATATGAACTGCACCACGGGGTACGCATTCAGGATGACGCCGTGATAGCCGCAGTGGAGCTTTCAAACCGCTACATCAGCGACCGTTTCCTGCCCGATAAGGCCATTGACCTGATGGACGAGGCCGCCTCCAAACTCCGTCTGGAGATGGACAGCGTGCCCGAAGAACTCGACGAACTGAACCGCCGGATCATGCAGCTCGAAATCGAGCGCGAGGCGATCCGCCGTGAAAATAATAAGGACAAGGAAACTGTTCTGAATAAAGAAATTGCCGACCTCAGCGAACAACGTAATACCCTGAAAGCCCAGTGGGAGAATGAAAAGGGTAAAGTGAATGAGGTACGCGCATTGAAAGAACAAAGCGAACAGCTCCGCCTCGAAGCGGAACAAGCGGAACGCGCGGGTGACTTTGGCAAGGTTGCGGAGATCCGCTACGGCCGCATCCCGGAGGTTCAAACCAAATTGGAAGAACTGCAAAAATCCGAGAATGCAGAAAGTTTAATGCAGGAAGAGATCACACCGGAAGATATTGCGGAAGTCGTTGCGAAATGGACCGGAATCCCCGTCAGCAAAATGCTGCAAAGCGACCGTGAGAAGCTGCTGCAACTCGAAGAGCATTTGCACCAGCGTGTCGCAGGCCAGAATGAGGCCATTGAGGTGGTTTCCGATGCAGTGCGCCGTAGCCGTGCCGGTTTGCAGGATGCGAAACGGCCGATCGGCAGCTTCCTCTTCCTCGGTCCGACCGGGGTAGGTAAAACCGAGCTGGCAAAAACGCTGGCCGAATACCTTTTCAACGATGAGAATGCCATGGTGCGGATCGATATGAGCGAGTACCAGGAACGCCACGCCGTAAGCCGGCTCGTGGGAGCGCCTCCGGGATATGTGGGTTACGACGAAGGCGGCCAATTGACCGAAGCCGTGCGACGCAAACCTTACAGCGTGATCCTGCTCGACGAGATCGAAAAAGCGCATCCGGATGTTTGGAATATCCTCCTGCAAGTGCTCGACGAAGGCCGCCTGACCGATAACAAAGGCCGCGTGGCGAACTTCAAGAACACGATCATCATTATGACCTCGAACATCGGAAGCCACATTATCCAGGAGAAATTCGCGGAGGATGAAGGCTGGAACCGTACGCTGATCGTCGAGGAAGCTAAACAGGCGGTACTCGACCTGCTGAAAGCATCGGTAAGGCCCGAGTTCCTTAACCGGATCGACGAGATCGTGCTTTTTGAACCATTGACGCTGAAAAACATCCGCAAGATCGTAGACATTCAGTTCAAAGGCATTCAAAATATGCTTAAAGAACAGGGTATCACGCTCGACGCGACCGACGAAGCGCTCACCAAACTCGGTGAAGACGGTTTCGATCCGGCATTCGGAGCGCGTCCGCTGAAACGGGTGCTTCAAAGAAGAATCCTGAATGAATTGTCGAAAGGCATTCTGAGCGGACAGGTTGCGAAGGATTCGGTGATCATGATGGAGCTCGACGCAAAAGGCGATCTGGTCTTCGAAAACGTTGGCGGCGTAGAGATTTAATCAAGGAATAATGCTAATACGGAGAGCGGCAGCGATGCCGCTCTTTTTGTTTTCCCCAAATCGCGGCTTCCCACATGTCCCATTCCCACGTTGTGGAAGCGATGCGTCGCCCCGTTGCTGCGTGCTCGACCCAAAAGCAAGTCGGATTTTTGGCATAGTTTTTGTACAATTAATTGTTCTAATAATCTAACCTTCTAATCTGCACCTAAATCCATGGAACAATCATTAAATTTGATCAAAGTCGCGATACTTGTTGCCGATGGATTTGAGCAGGTTGAAATGACCTGCCCCAGAAAAGTCCTAAACCAACATGGAGCTACCACGCACGTCATTTCGCCCAACAAGGACATTGTGAAAGGATGGAGCCATCTCGATTGGGGAGAAAACCACCAGGTCGACGTCCCGCTGGATATGGCACGTGCCGAATACTACGACGCACTGCTGCTTCCGGGCGGCGTAATGGGCCTCGACGCGCTGCGGGTCAACCAAAAGGCGGTCGATTTTGTCCGTTCGTTCTTTTTTGCAGGAAAACCGGTGGCAGCCATTTGCCACGGGCCGCAAATCCTGATCGACGCCGACGTGGTACTCGGCCGCACGCTCACTTCCTATGCCGCCATCCGCCACGACCTGGAAAATGCGGGCGCGATATGGGTGGACCAGGAAGTGGTAACCAACAACGGCCTCGTCACAAGCCGCACAACCGACGACCTTTCGGCATTTGTCGACACGATGATACGCGAATTCAATATGGAATTGCATCATTAGTCCCATTAGTCACTGATTCAAACGCTTAGCAAGGGCATCCCGCAACGGATGCTCTTTTTGTTTCCATTTGAGGCTAAAATTTTGGTATTTGCCCTTTCATTACCTGGTTTTCGCATGACACTCATTTCGCTTCAAAACGTATCCGTCCGCAAATACGAATCAACAGTCCTTTCTGACATTAACTGGCATATTGAACAAGGGAAAAACTGGGCGATTATTGGTCCGAATGGCTCCGGCAAGTCGGTGCTACTGGAAGTGATCGCGGGCAAATGGCCCGTGCTGACAGGCAAAATCGCCTATGACTGGACGACGCCCATTCGTGAAAATATTGAGCTTGCCTCTAATGATTACTCGTTCAACCGCATCGTGAGCGCCGGCGCCGAGTACTACCAGCAACGCTTCCACGCGTACGAGTCCGAGCGCGCACCCAGCGTGCGTGCGATTTTGACCGATCAGCTAAGACCGGTAGGAACCGTGGATGATAAATCCGTGAAGTTAGAGCCGTCAAAAATCAGCGATGAAGAACTGGCACGCGTGAGCAGGCTGCTATCCATCACCCATTTGCTCGATCACCCGTTTGTGACGCTCTCCAATGGCGAAACGAGAAGAATGCTTTTGGCCAAATCCCTTTTAAAAAAACCAAAAGTATTAATGCTTGACAACGCATTCAGCGGTCTCGACGTGCATTCGCGTGAGGTACTTCGCAATGCATTGACTGAACTGGCCCAACATGGCGTAACGATCATTATGGCAACCACAGCCACCGAAATCCCGCCGTGCATTACCGATGTACTGGAACTGGAAGCCGGCAAAATAGCTGCGACGAAGCCTGTGGCGCAGTTCAAAACCACCGGAGCGCATAGTCCCCATTTCCCGCAGCCCGATCCGCAGAAACTGGCACATTTCGGCCATCCCGAATTCACCGGTTTTCAATATGCACTGGATTTGAGGAACATCCGTGTCAAATATGGCGAAGATCAGATCCTCGACAGTGTGAACTGGAAGATTGCAAAAGGAGAGAAATGGGCGTTATCTGGCCCAAACGGTTCCGGTAAATCGACACTACTGAGCATTATCACGGCCGACAATCCGCAGCGTTTTGCGAATGATTATGATTTGTTCGATCAAAAACGGGGCGGCGCAGGCGCGTCGATCTGGGATATCAAGCAGAAAATCGGGCACGTTTCGCCGGAACTGCATTTGTATTTCCCGAGAAACACAACGGTTTTCAAAACCATTGCCTCCGGCTTTTTCGACGCTACGGGTGTCTTCTTTAAAAAACTCACCGAAACACAAATCGAGCGCGTGCATGAAGTAGCTGAACTGCTTCACGTGCATGATTTGATCGAAAAGGATTTCTCGCAACTTTCAAAAGGTCAGCAGAGAATGGTTCTGCTGGCGCGCGCACTGGTCAAAAACCCGCCGCTATTGATACTAGACGAACCTTGCCAGGGCCTCGACACCGACGCGATCGACTACTTCAAATCCGTTGTGAATGCTATTTGCGATACCGATCAGCGGACGTTGATCTACGTTTCCCATTATCCAAACGAGATCCCCAGCTGTGTGACGCATTACCTCAGACTCGCGAACGGCAGGGTGGCTGATGGTGAGGTGTAATCAGGTGTGGTCAAGTGTTGTCAGCTGTTGTCAAGAGTTGTCAAGTGTAGTCAGCTGTTGTTAAGTGTTGTCAAGAGTAGTCAGGTGTGGTCAAGTGTTGTCAAGTTTTGTCAGCTGTTGTCAAGTGTTGTCAGGCCTGGTCAGGTATTGTCAAAATTCTCGACTCATTTGAGAAACAACCAATGACTGTAAATGACCATTTTTGACTATAAATGACTACCCCTGACCACAAATGACCACTCTTGACTATAAATGACTACCCCTGACTACAAATGACCACTCTTGACTATAAATGCCCCCGTTCCTTAACAAACCCGTTTTTGAAATTCATCACAATTGACAGTGAGTTACTGCCGAAGCCGGGCACGTATTGCGCGCGGCCGTAGCCTATTTCGAACCGCTTAATGCGCAGCCAGGCGCCGAACGAGAATCCGGCTAATGCTCCGCGATTTGTCAGGCGGAGTTCCTGCCTTTTCAAATGGTCGTAACCTAGCAGAATCCGGAAGTTCGGGTGTGCCAATATCTCCGCGCCCAGCGATAAATGCCTGCCTAGTTTCTCGGCGATCCCTACCTTTTTAGGCAACTTATTACCATTCAGATCATAAGTATAAAACAGGTCAGGATCATTGTAAACCATATCGAACCGGTTCAGGTGATGGGCCGTGAGCGACACCCGGATGGGCATATATTCAGGTTTGAAAGTAACACCGATCCGCATATCCAACGGCAATACCGGCGTGCCGGCGGCATTGTAGTTTTGCTTTAAAAACCCGAAGTTTTTGGCGACGAAACCGATCGTCAGGTCTTCCCGCGGGTGCCGGAATGTAGCGCCGATGTCGAAAGCCATACCCCAGGTCTGGTAACTTTCAATCGATGCGCCCACGAACTTGGCCGTTGCGCCTAATGTGAATGCACCCAGCGTGTGCCCGTAACCAGCGGAAAGGCCGTAATCCGCGGCGCGGAACTCCCCTACCACGTTGCCTATGTCGTCCGTTTCCTGCATCGTGCCGTAGTTCAGGTATTGCAGCCCTACCGCCCATATCCCGTCGGTTTTGCGAATCCGGTTGGCATAACCCATATTCACGAATTTGGTATCCGCCAAATAGGGCATCAGGTTGAGCGACACGTTATTGATCTTCGATGAATCGAGCAATGCGGGGTTTTGGAGAAACAATGCGGGATCGTTGCCTTGCGCGGTGATGTGGTTGGAACCCAATGCAGTACTACGCGCCTGGGCGGGTAATTGCAGGAAATCGAGTCGCGTGCGGCCGCCCGTCACCTGGGCGAAAGTTGCATTCCAGGGCGAATAAAGCCATGTGAGCAGGAAAAGCAAACCGCAGCCTGTCGACCTCATAAACATCCAATAATTTCCCGAATCATTAAAATGCAGCTATATTTATAACCGTTCACCAACAAATGTAACCATATCCCCGCATTACATGGAATCCCGATCAGCCGCTGTTTCAAAAAAAGAACTTTTAGATCAAAAAAATGCTGAGGCTGAGCTGGGCGGCGGTGAAAACAGGATCCAGGCACAACACGCAAAGGGCAAACTCACGGCCCGCGAACGCATTTCCATTCTGCTCGACAAAGGTTCTTTCGAAGAAATAGGCCGGTTTGTGATGCACCGCAGCAAGGATTTCGGGCTGGACAAGGAGCATTACCTGGGCGATGGCGTCGTCACCGGTTACGGCAAGGTGAATGGCCGTCTGGTGTATGTTTTTGCCCAGGATTTCACGGTTTTCGGCGGATCGCTTTCCGAAACCCATGCCGAAAAAATCTGTAAGCTGATGGATCTCGCCATGAAAAACGGCGCCCCGCTCATCGGTCTGAACGACTCGGGTGGCGCACGCATTCAGGAGGGTGTGCTGTCACTGGCGGGTTATGCGGATATTTTTTATAAAAACACCCTGGCTTCCGGCGTCATACCTCAAATTTCCGCGGTAATGGGGCCTTGCGCAGGCGGCGCCGTATATTCTCCTGCGATCACCGATTTTATATTGATGGTGGAAAACACGAGCTATATGTTCGTGACGGGGCCCAATGTGGTGAAAACGGTCACGCATGAAGAAGTAACTTCGGAGGAACTCGGCGGCGCGATGACGCATGCTACAAAATCGGGGGTAACCCATTTTGTGTCCGCCAATGAAGTGGAATGCCTGCTGGCGATCAAAAAGTTGCTCAGCTATATGCCGCAAAATTGCGAGGACGATGCGCCGAGGTATCCCTACACGCCCGGCAACGAGCTCCGGCCCGCATTGAACACGCTCATTCCGGAGAATGCAAATCAGCCCTACGACATGCGGGAAGTCATCACCGAGCTTTCCGATCCCGACAGCTTTTTTGAAGTACACGAAAATTTCGCCGAAAATATCGTCGTTGGCTTCTCGCGCATTGCCGGTCGGAGCATCGGCATTGTAGCCAACCAGCCTGCCGTGCTCGCAGGCGTGCTGGACATCCACGCAAGCCAGAAAGCGGCACGTTTTGTACGGTTTTGCGATTGTTTCAATATCCCATTATTGGTTTTGGAAGACGTTCCCGGCTTCCTCCCCGGCACCGACCAGGAGTGGAATGCGATCATCAGCAATGGCGCGAAATTGCTCTATGCATTCTGCGAAGCCACCGTCCCGCGCATTACCGTGATCACGCGTAAGGCATACGGGGGCGCGTACGATGTGATGAACTCCAAACATATCGGCGCGGATATGAACTTCGCCTGGCCCTCCGCCGAAATCGCGGTCATGGGCGCGAGTGGCGCAGCAGAAATTATCTTCAAACGCGAGATCGCGCAGGCGGAAAATCCGGCGGAGAAATTGAAGGAAAAGGTAGACGATTATACCACCAAATTTGCCAATCCCTACCGGGCCGCGCACCGTGGCTACATTGACGAGGTGATTTACCCCGATCAGACCCGCGCGAAGCTCATCCGGGCCTTCGAAATGCTCGAAAACAAGGTCGATGTGCTACCTAAAAAGAAGCACGGCAATATTCCATTGTAACGAGCACGCAGCGCGTATTGCCCGTTTTTTATGATTTTATAGCTTATTCCGCAGCCTTAGCCCATTTATATCGGGTAATGCCCGGGAATGCTTTGGTGCATTCTGAATATTGTCCTAATTTCACAAGCACTAAACAATCATATTTCTTCCTAAAAGAACCTTAACGAATGAAAGAAGAGAAAGGAACTTCAGCCTCGCGGCGGAGCTTTATCAAAGGCTCGCTGGCGACGCTGGCAACGTTTTCGATCGTTCCCCGTCATGTGCTGGGGAAAGGTTACCTCGCTCCGAGCGACACGCTCACCAAAGCCATCGTCGGCACCGGCTCGATGGGCCGCGGCCACATCCCGTACGCAGGTACCAAGGTGGTCGCATTGTGTGATGTGGACAAAAAGCACCTCGATATTGCCGTCAATATGGTCGATAAGGGCGTCAAAACCTTCTCTGACTACCGCGAGTTGATCCAGCTTCCCGAGGTGGACATCGTACACGTAGCGACGCCTCCGCATTGGCACGGCATTATCGCCGCCGATGCAGCCCGCGCTGGTAAGGATGTGTGGTGCGAGAAACCGATGACCCGCACGATCGGCGAAGGCAAGCGCCTCGTCGAGGCTGTCCAGCAGCATGGACGCGTGTTCCGTCTCAATACCTGGTTCCGTTTCGAAAGCAATTTCTACGGGATGAATACTACTGTCAAACCTATTAAAAAGCTCGTTCAGAGCGGATTGCTCGGCTGGCCATTGAAGGTTACCGTGAGCAAGCATACCGGCTTCGACTGGAAATTTTATTGGGTAGGTAAAACAAATAATGCGCCTCAGCAAGTACCGGCCGAGCTCGACTATGATATGTGGCTAGGACCAGCGCCCTACAAACCGTACAGCGAACACCGTGTACACCAGACATTCCGCGGCTATTGGGAT
Organism: Dyadobacter sp. SG02; assembly: GCF_900109045.1. Classification (GTDB taxonomy): domain Bacteria; phylum Bacteroidota; class Bacteroidia; order Cytophagales; family Spirosomataceae; genus Dyadobacter. The sequence continues at coordinate 383,861 of NZ_FNYL01000003.1, read as the reverse complement.
TACGATGGCGGTGGATTGGGCGATATGGGCCAGCATTACATCGACCCTATTCAATATTTCCTCGGCAAAGACGATACCAGCCCCGTAAGCGTGGAAGTGGACGCCCCGCAACAGCATACCGAAGCGGTAGGCACCTGGCGCCGCATTACCTATACCTACGCCGACGGCTGCCAGATCGTGCTCGACGGCGAGGCCAAAGACGACAAAGTGGCTTACATCGAAGGCCCGAAAGGCAAACTCTATCAAAATTTCAAATCGGATATTCCGGATCTGGAAAAGAAACTCGCTGCGTTCCCCGATCCCGAGCCGCAGGTTACCGACTTCGTGGATGCCGTTAAAAACCGTAAAAAGTTCGCATTGAACGAAGAGAACGGTCATCGCTCCTGCACGATCGTGAACATGGGCCTCATTGCATTGCGCCTGGGCCGCTCATTGAAATTCGATCCGGACAAGCAGGAATTTATCGACGACGAAGGTGCAAACCGGCTGATCAACCAGCCTATGCGCGCTCCCTGGACCATTTAAGAACCTAACAGCTACACTGACGAGCCTTTACGGCCGGCAGTTCCGGCATATCCGATGAAAAAAAGACTTTACCCTATCATGGCCCTCTGCCTGGCTTCCTCGCAGCTCATGGCCCAATCTGATAATTCGCTCGACGCCAAAGTCAAAGCGGTGTTATCCAGGCTCCCTTCCCAAAACGAGTCGGCATTGAAGAAAAACATGGAAGAACTTGCGCAGCTCGGCAAGCCCGGACTGGTGCAGATCGCGTCCATGTTAACGCCGCCCGGCAAGGGAGATAATACCAAAATTCAGTATGCACTGGGTGGTTTCACCTATTATGCGTCTCAGGCCGGCAAAGAGGCATTGCGCAAAGAAGCGGCCGAAGCTTACGGCGAAGCGTTGTCCAAAGTAAGTGACCCCGACAGCAAAAACTTCCTGATTTACCAGTTGCAAACGGTTGGTAAAGATGAGTCGGTGGACGTTTTGAAAGGGTATCTCAAAGACGAAAGGCTTTCACAACCTGCCGCCCGGACATTATCGCGCATTGGCTCACCGGCAGCGGGTGCCGCGTTGCTCCAGGCGCTTGGTAATGCAAGCGGAAGCCCACAACTCGCGATCACCGAGGCATTGGGCGGAAGCCACAATAAAGACGCTGCTCCGGCTATCGAAAAATCCGCCACGAGCCCTGATTTGAAACTGCGCAAGGTTAGCCTTTATGCGCTTTCTGAAATAGGCGCTGCTTCTTCGGAAAACATTCTCGCGGGAGCTGCACAGAAAGCCGCTTATGGTTACGACGAAGCGGATGCTACGGCAGTCTACCTCAAATACCTGGCAAACCTCGCTGCCAATGGCAATGCCGCCGCAGCTGAAAAGGCGGCGCTCGCGTTGACCAAAGCTACTCCCGATGTGAAGCAGTCTGCGACGCGTTCATCCGCGTTGAAGATCTATTCGGATATTAAAAAGAGAGAATCCGTGCCCGTGCTGGTCAGCGCATTGCAGAGCACCGATGCGCAGTACCGCGCTGCCGCATTGAAACTCGGCCAGAAATACCTCATGGCAGACGGCACCACGCCCTGGTTGAACGCATTCAAAAAGGCTAACCCCACGGTGCAAGCAGAAATCATCACGATGCTGGGCCGTGCGGAATCGAAAGACGCATTACCGGTCATTTTGAAATCACTGACTTCGAAAGATAGCAAAGTAAAAACGGCCGCTATCTGGGCTGCCGGCAGAATCGGACAGGAAAGCAGCATTGCCAAACTGATTCCGGTCTTGAAAACAGCTAATACGGATGAAATCGCGGCGGTAAAAAGCAGCTTGCTGACGATTAAAGGCGCTACGCTTGTGGATCAGGTGGCAACGGCTATTCCGACCGTCCCCGCGCCTGCACAATCGGCGTTGATCGACGTGCTGGCTGCGCGTGCGGCAAGTTCTAAACTTCCGGTTGTTTCCGCACAATTGAAGAATACCAATCCCGAAGTCCGGAAATCGGCTTTCAATGCATTGAAATCGCTGGCCACCGGCAATGATTTGCCACAGCTGTATGCTTTGCTCAATACGGTTTCCGCTGCCGACGAGATTTCCGCTACGCAGAGCGCCATCAATGTGGCGATCAAAGAAAGCGGTGATGTTAACAGCCAGACAGAAGCTGTTTTGAAACAAATACAAGCCTCCCCGGCCGACAAACAGGGCAATTACCTTGCAGTATTGGCTGGTATTGGAGGCAAACAGGCATTGAAATCGGTCGCTGAGGCTTACGGAAGCGGCGACGCAGCGAAGAAAAAGTCGGCTATTGCGGCTCTCTCCGCATGGACGGACGCAAGCGCTGCCAAAGAATTGCTTACCATCGCCCGCGGCGCTGCGGATTCCGACGATTTCAATGCCGCACTGACAGGCTATGTAGCCGCGACCGCAAAATCAGGCAAAACTGCCGCCAACAAAGTGATTATGCTTCGCGAAGCGCTGGCGATTGCCAAAACCGACGCTCAGAAAGAAGCTATTTTGAAGGAACTGGGCAGAAACAGGACTTTCAATTCCCTCTTACTGGCCGGCAAATACCTGGATAATGCGGGTACACAACAAGCGGCAGCGCAGGCAGTGATGAACATTGCATTGAGTAACAAAAACCTGTACAACGCCGAAATCCGTGAGCTTTTAACCAAAGCGGGGCCACTTTTGAAAGGCCAGGACGCCGATTACCAGAGAGAATCGATCCGCAAGCATTTGGCTGAATTGCCTGCCGGTGAAGGATTTGTAGCATTGTTTAATGGCAAAGACCTTTCGGGTTGGAAGGGTTTGGTACAGAACCCGATCGCACGCCGCAAAATGAGCGCCGATTCGCTGGCTTTCAAGCAAAAGAAAGCAGATGAAGCTGCATTCAAAGACTGGTTTGCCAAAGACGGCGAACTCGTTTTCTCCGGCCATGGCGATAACCTTTGTACCGTAAAACAATACGGTGATTTTGAAATGTACGTCGACTGGCAAATCCAGAAAGACGGCGATGCGGGCATTTACCTCCGCGGTACTCCGCAAGTACAGATCTGGGATACGTCACGTGTGAGCGTAGGCGCACAGGTGGGCTCGGGAGGGCTTTATAACAACCAGAAAAACCCGAGCAAGCCTTCGAAAGTAGCCGATAATGCGATTGGCGAATGGAATACCTTCCACATTACGATGATCGGTGACCGCGTGTCAGTGGATCTGAATGGTGAAAATGTGGTAGAAGATGTGGTGCTGGAAAACTACTGGGACCGCAACCTGCCGATCTTCGCCAAGGAGCAACTCGAATTGCAGGCGCACGGCAACGAAATCCATTACCGGGATATTTACGTCCGCGAAATCCCGCGCCCGGAATTTACATTGCCCGAAGCCGAGCAGAAAGAAGATTTCAAGGTTTTGTTCGACGGTACCAACATGTTTGAATGGGTTGGCAACAAAACCGATTACTTCATCCAGAATGGCGAATTGGTGGTAGACCCTAAAAAAGGCGGCAAAGGCAACCTGTACACCAAAGACGAATACAGCGATTTCGACTTCCGTTTCGAGTTCCAGCTTACGCCGGGTGCGAACAACGGCCTGGGTATCCGCACACCCATGGAAGGCGACGCGGCTTACGTAGGAACCGAAATCCAGATTCTGGACAACGAAGCGGAGATTTACAAGGATTTGCACGAATACCAGTACCACGGCTCGGCTTACGGTATTATCCCTGCCAAAAGAGGCTATCTGAAACCGATCGGCGAATGGAACTATGAAGAAGTCCGCGTGCAAGGCTCGAAAATCAAGGTAACCCTGAACGGCACCGTGATCCTCGACGGCGACCTCGCCGAAGCCAGCAAAAACGGCACCGTGGATCACAAAGACCATCCGGGACTGAAAAGAACCAGCGGCCATCTCGGATTCCTCGGGCACGGTTCCGAGCTCAAATTCAGGAACATCCGCATCAAGGATTTGAGTAAAGTAGCGCCTGAACCCGTTGAAACAGGCAAGAAAAAAAGTAAGAAGAAAAAGTGATTGGAGAAATGCCCTGCTATTTGCGGGGCATTTTTATTTCCGCACACATTCCGGACCTGCCTTGCCCGGAGATGCTCGACCCACCCTTTCGGAAAGCCATGATGTATTCGATCCGATCGGTCCGCGACTTTATTTACGACGTCCGGCTGAAATTTTAGAAAAAAATTAAAAAATGTCCTCTTGGATCACTTTGGGCAATTTTATTTAGCTTTGATATAATAATCAGAAAATCAAGATCAAGAGAAGTAAATAAACCGCGTTTAGCTCTTGATATGAAAATGAGTCAGTTAAAGTAAATATATTTATTACATCTAAATCAATAAAAAACAAGGCGTTTCATGGACATTTTTGTTGGTAGTCTTTCTTTTAAGTTAAAGGAAAGCGAGCTGCGTGAAGCTTTCGAAAAGTATGGTAAAGTAAGCTCGGCGAAAATTATCATTGACAAAATTACACGTCAAAGCAAAGGGTTCGGGTTTGTGGAAATGCCCGATGAAACAGAGGCGAGAGCCGCCATTAATGCACTGAACGGGGCAGATATGTACGGCAGGCCGCTGGTTGTGAACGAATCCCAGAAGAGAGAGCCCAGAAGCGATGGCGGTAGCGGCGCTTCCCGGCCCGATACGCGCAACCGCGAAGGCTTTAACCGGCCACGACCGGCAGGCAATGACGGTCCAGGTAACAGAACGCCTTATAATCAAGATAGAAATACAGGCAGGGATTATACCCGCCAGGAACCATCGCTTGACGATGACGACCAGGACGATGATGACGCACCGGGCACACCACCCGCTAAACCTGCCGAACGCAGCTTTGGCGACCGGAGCTTCGCAGGAGGAGGCGGAACCAACTTCCGCCAACCCGACAAGCAACGCGATAAAGGGTACCACGACCGCGGACACGACCATAATCGTCACCAGCAGGGAGGGAGACCGAAGACCGAAGACCGTTACAGCAACAAAAAAGGCGGGGGTGGTTCAAAAGACTATGGACGCCGGTTCGGTGGCGGCGACGATTGGGATTGATATTAATCCAAATAAAAAATGCCTGCAAGTGAACTTGCAGGCATTTTTTATTTCCTGAATATGAAGTAAACCGCCAGGACGAGAAAGACGAACCCGACGAAGTGGTTCCAGCGGAAGGTCTCCGTTTTGAAAAAGACCAGTGTAAAAATCGTGAAAATGACCAGCGTGATCACTTCCTGTATCACTTTCAGCTCCACCAGCGAAAACGGCCCGCCATTCTCTTTGAAGCCGATCCGGTTGGCCGGTACCTGAAAACAATATTCAAACAGGGCTATTCCCCAACTAATGAGGATAATGGAGAACAGCCCCAGTTTGCTAAACCAACCCAGCTCTTTGAATTTCAAATGTCCGTACCACGCCATCGTCATGAAGGCGTTGGACAATATGAGAAGGCCGATGGTCACGAATGATTTCATGCAGTTGCCTTGATCTTGTTATCCCGGAAGAACAATACGAAAAGTACCAGTACTACCGCCGCGATGCCGGCAGGTACCATCCAGATCGACGTCCAGTTTTTCACATTGTCGACCGTGTACATATCAGCCACCACACCGGCGATCCACGAACCGATACCCATACCGATACCATAGGTAGCGATGGAGATCAGGCCTTGCGCGGAAGAGCGGTACTTTTCACCGGCCTTGCTATCGGTATAAATCTGGCCGGTAACGAAGAAAAAGTCGTAGCAAACACCGTGGAGAACGATTGCCAGGTAAAGCAGCCATTCGCTGGAAGCATCGCCGTAGCCGAAACCGATGAAGCGGATAATCCACGCAACAAGCCCCACCACGAGCATCCATTTCACACCGAAGCGTGCAAATGCGAGTGGGATCAAAAGCATAAATACAACTTCCGAAGCCTGACCGAGCGACATTTTATTTTCCACATTGGTCATACCCGAGTCCGTCAGTGACGGGTTTGCCATAGCATAGTAGAATGACAACGGGATACAGATCAGCAGAGAAGAAATGAAGAAGATCGCGAAAGAGCGGTCTTTGAATAACTTGAATGCATCCAGACCCAAAATGTCCGAGAAAGACGTGTGCGCGCTCGGTTTTGGGGGTGTATCAGGTAAAAAGAAAGAGTAAACACCGAGAAAGGCGGCGGTAAACATGGAAATCTTGAAAATCAATGCGGTACCACCGATTTCGTAGTATCCGATTATGTTTGTAACGGCAATCCAGGCAACTGTTCCCATTACACGGATAGCCGGAAAATCCTTCTCAGAATTCGTAACCTGCTGCATGGCAATGGATGTCGTAAGCGACATAGCAGGTGCAAAAGTGATACAATAGGCCAATATCACCCAGAAAAACGTGTCGGGATCTTTAACTTCCGCCAGCACGTACAAGATTGCAGCGCCCGCGAGGCTGAGTATCCCCAATACTTTCTGGGCCGCGAAATAACGGTCGGCGATCATTCCGACGAAGAACGGTGCAATGATCATCGCGATGGAGAATGCGGCGTAGGCATTTCCCACCTGGACGCCCGTTGCGCCCAATTCTGTAAACATATACTTGCTCATTTGCCCGTACCATGCACCCCACACAAAATAGAGCAGGAACATCATGGCCATCAACTGAAAGCGGGTCGAGTTTTTCATAAACTAGGTTAGCGGTTATAGGAGATTGATTGGTATAACATTGAAATTGAATTTACTTCTTGACAAGCTTCTGGAACTCGTTCAGTTTCAGCAATGCTTCGATGGGTGATAGTGTGTTTACATCCACCAGCAACAACTTTTCTTTCAACTCGTCGAGCTTCGGATCGGCCGGTTCGAAAATGCTGAGCTGGAAGTTGTTTTTCGGAATGTCCTTTACCCGTTTCTTGTGCTCGTGCGCAACGTGGTCTTTTTCAAGATGATGCATGATCTCGCTCGCACGCAAAACGATCGGCTGTGGCATACCTGCGATCTGCGCCACGTGGATACCGAAACTGTGTGCGCTGCCGCCAGGTTTAAGTTTCCGTAGAAAAACCACCTTGTTGTCCACCTCCTTTACGGCCACATTGAAGTTTTTAATGCGTGGAAAGTCTTCGGCAAGCTGATTCAGTTCGTGGTAGTGGGTCGCGAAAAGCGTTTTGGGCCTGCAATCAGGCTGACTATGAAGGTATTCCGTAATGGCCCAGGCAATGGAAACGCCGTCGTAGGTACTTGTTCCGCGGCCGATCTCGTCCATCAGCACCAGGCTCTTGCTGCTCAGATTGTTCAGGATACTGGCTGTTTCCGTCATTTCGACCATGAACGTACTTTCCCCCTTGCTGAGGTTGTCGCTCGCTCCTACCCTTGTGAAAACCTTGTCCACCAACCCGATCGTCGCCGATTTGGCCGGGACAAAACTGCCCATTTGCGCCATCAGCACAATGAGCGCCGTTTGCCGGAGCAACGCCGATTTACCGGCCATGTTAGGACCGGTAATGATGATGATCTGCTGGCTGGCATCGTCGAGGTAAACGTCGTTCGGCACGTAGCTCTCGCCTACGGGCAACTGCTGCTCGATCACCGGGTGGCGGCCTTCCTTGATATCCAGCTCATTACCCTCGCTGATGGACGGTTGTACATATTTATTCTTCCGGGCAACCAATGCAAACGAGCTCAGCACATCGAGTGCGGATATGACCCCTGCATTCTGCTGGATGGCACCCACATATTCGGAAGCCACTTGAACAATGTCGCTGAACAGCCTGAATTCGATCGCCGAAATGCGGTCCTCCGCATTCATGATCTTTTCTTCGTATTCTTTGAGCTCGGGGGTAATGTATCGTTCCGCATTCACGAGTGTCTGCTTGCGGATCCAGTCGGAAGGGACTTTGCTCTGATGTGCGTGGGTAACCTCGAGGTAGTAACCGAAAACCTTGTTGTAGGCGATTTTTAGCGAACCAATCCCCGTCCGCTCGATCTCGCGGTTTTGAAGTTTGATCAGATAATCCTTGCCTTCGTATGAAATCGCGTGCAATTCGTCCAGTTCGCTGTCCACGCCGCTCTGGATCATGCGTCCCTGATTGGAGAGTACCGGCGCATCTTCACGCAGCTCGCGGTCTATTTTCTCCACCAATGCCTCGCAGGCATTCAGCTGGGTAGCAAATTTGTCCAATATCCCGCCCGTCAGCAATTCCTTTACGGGCGCTATCTGTTTCAGCGATTTTTTAAGCTGAACCAGTTCCCGTGGATTGATACGCCGCACGGCCACTTTGGAAATCAGTCGTTCCAGGTCGCCGATCTGTTTAAAATACCCGACTAGTGACTCATGGAGGTCTTCATGCCCAAGGAAATGCGCAACTGCACTGAGACGTTCCTCAATAGGCGCCTTGTCTTTCAGCGGCAGCACCATCCATTTGCGTAACTGCCTCGCGCCCATTGGCGTAACCGTATGATCGAGAATGTCGATCAGCGGCACACCGCCTTCCTGTTGCGGATAAACCAGTTCGAGGTTACGGACGGTAAAACGATCGAGCCACACATATTTTTCCTCTTCCAGCCGGGTAATGCGGCTGATATGCGCCACTTCCTTGTGTTCGGTTTCGCGCAGGTAATGCAATATCACGCCGGCCGCAATAATGCCCAGCGGCAGCAATTCGATGCCGTAACCCTTTAAAGTGGTGGTCTGGAAATGCCCGGTCAATTGCTCGTAGCCATAATCATAGCCGAAGCACCAGTCTTCCAGGTGAAAAGTATGGTATTTACCTCCGAAAAGTTCGTTGAATTCTTGTTTATGCTTTTTGCAGTACAGCACCTCGGCCGGGCCGAAGCCTTGCAGCATTTTATCGACATACGCCGCATTGCCTTGCGAGGCCATAAATTCGCCCGTGGAAATGTCCAGGAAAGCAAGCCCGTAAATTCCGTCGGAGCCGACGTGTATCGCCGCCAGGTAATTGTTCTTACGGATATCGAGCACATTGTCGTTGAACGACACCCCAGGCGTAACAAGCTCCGTCACCCCGCGTTTGACAATACCTTTGGCTGTTGCCGGGTCTTCTAGCTGGTCGCAAATCGCCACGCGCTCGCCTGCACGGACGAGTTTCGGCAGATAATTGTCCAGTGAATGGTGTGGAAAACCAGCCAGTTCCTCGTGCGCGCCGCCATTGTTCCGGCGCGTAAGCACGATGCCGAGAATTTTGGAAGCCCTTACCGCATCCTCTCCGAAAGTCTCATAAAAGTCACCAACCCGGAAGAGCAGGAGTGCCCCGGGGTATTTGGCTTTGATCTGATTGTATTGTTTATTAAGCGGAGTTTCTTTGTGTGCCTTTGCCAATTATCAGCCTAATTTTAAGAACAAGGATTTGTACAAAATTAAGCCTTCTCTCCGGTTTGGCAAGTCAGGGCAAGCGATTTATCCCCTCGTCAAAAGGTCCTTTCATAAAAAAGTTTAGCCTCTTTCGGCGTAACTTCCCATACGTCCCCTGGTTTAGGAAAATTTATTTCCTTATCCGCCAATGAAATTTTTCCGATAGACCACCGCACCAGTCTGAGCGTCGGGAAACCGACCGCGGCGGTCATCCGCCGCACCTGCCGGTTCTTGCCCTCATGCAATGTAACCGACAGCCACGAAGTAGGAATATTCTTCCGGAAACGGATGGGCGGATTGCGCTCGGGCAGCTCGGGCTCTTCTATTCGAGATACCTCTGCCGGGAGCGTTTTGTATTGTTTCCCATTGATAGAAATGCTCACGCCGCTGGAAAGCTGCCGGCAAACCTCGTCTGTCGCCTCGCCTTCCACCTGCACGTAATACGTACGTGTGTGTCTGTTACGCGGTTCGAGCAGTTTGGTTTTAAGGAAATTGTCGTTGGATAAAAGCAATAGCCCCTCGCTATCTGCATCGAGGCGCCCGACCGGGTAAATGTCTTTGGCAAATGTAAAATCGAGATCAGCCAGCGTTTGATGATCGCCTTCGCGGGAGAATTGCGAGAGCATTCCGAAGGGCTTGTAAATGAGGTAGTATTGGAACAAAATGGAGGGTATTGGTTAACTGTGAACTGTTATTCGAGGAACTCCGTAAGGTCGATTGAAAAGCCTGGAAGGATTTGCTCATCTGAAAGAATCTCATTGATTTGCTTGATTTCGACAGTACCATCGATGCGAAAAACATGCACCTTTTCATCGAAACTGTCGATCAACCAGCCCAATTGGGCTCCGTTTGCCATGTATTCTTTCATTTTATCCACCAAATACTGCAAGCCATCAGATACAGAACGGATTTCGATAACGAAATCCGGGCAAATCGGAGCAAATTTCAACTTTTCCTCTCTCGAAATCGCATTCCATCTTTCCTTCCTAATCCACGATACATCCGGCGACCTGATGGAGCCATCGGGTAATTTAAAACCCGACGATGATTCAAACACCTTTCCCAGGCCTGATTGCCTGTTCCAAACATTCAAAGCAGTGGTTACATCTGCATTGAACCCTCCTCCAATAGATCCAGTTGGTGACATAAGTATAATGTTTCCATGCGAGTCCCGTTCGAACTCCAGTGTGTCGTTTATTTGGCAGAATTCAAAGAATTCGTCATCACTCATCGGCCTAACCGTTCTAAAAGTCACCAGCATGTCGGTATCCATAGGTCATTGAGTTTTTGCTTCTATCAAAAATAAACAATTATCACCTGCATTGAAACACACATTTACCCCAATGCCCTACTCAATTTCCAACCACACCGGGCAATGGTCCGAATGGACGGCGTCATTGTATTGCCGGGCCGCGGTGATGCGGGATTTGAGGGGCTCGGCGACGGAAATGTAATCGATACGCCAGCCTTTGTTATTGCCCCGGGCGCCTGCTCGGTAGGTCCACCAGGAGTATTGGCGGAGGGTCGGGTTCATGAAACGGAAGGCGTCGGTGTAGCCATTTGCGAACCATTCGGTCATCCAGGCGCGCTCTTCGGGCAGGAAGCCTGATGATTTCTGGTTGCGCACCGGGTCGTGGATGTCGATTTCGGTGTGTGCGATATTGTAGTCGCCGCAGATGATCAGGTTCGGGCGCTCTTTTCTCAATTCATTTACCCAGACAAAAAAATCGGCCAGGAAGCGCATTTTCACGCTCTGCCGCACATCGCCGCTGGTACCCGATGGGAAATAGCAGTTCAGCACGGTAACATCGCCAAAATCTGCCCGAAGCACGCGCCCTTCCGAATCGTAAGCCGGAATACCGCAGCCTGCTATCACATTGTCCGGTTTGATTTTGGAGAAAATAGCCACTCCGCTGTAACCCTTTTTCTCGGCCGCATGCCAGCCGACAAGCTCATAACCCAGCGCCCGGAAACCGGAAAGGTCGACCACGTCGGGCGTAGCCTTCACTTCCTGAAAACAGAGAATATCGGCCGGTGTAGTTTGAAGCCAGTCGAGCAGGCCGTTTTTTAATGCGGCACGGATGCCGTTCAGATTGTACGTAAGTATTTGCATAAATGAGGGTAGCCGTCAACGGCCTAGTAAAACAGCACTTGCTTGCCGGTATTCACCGACTCCCATTTGCGGGATTCGTCGCGGGACATGATCCAGGCGCGGTATTTTCCTTCGGGGAGCTTTGGTTTGTAAAGCGAGTACTCGTAATTATTACTGTAATATGATGTTTTTTGCAGGAAATCAGAAATGGTATTGGGTTGCGGAATGGCCGGGAGCACAATATTGAACTTCACCGATTCGAGTACAAAGTAAAAAGTTTCGTTCGGCGTATGAAGTGGCGCCGCCGAAAATTTGAAATACTTCTCGGGCAGATTATTCACGCCATTCCGGTATTGCGATTGCGCATCGAAGGTTCCGGCAAATGGTTTACCCATATTCGTTTTGCTTATCAGCTCTTCCTGCGCGGGCATGTCGTAAAACTGGTAAAAGTCCGTAATACCGTCCGATTCGAGGCCGATAACGAGGTCGCGCATGCGCGTGGGGTGGTTCCAGAACGGAATATCGCCGAACAGGTCGCCGACGGTCAAAAATGTCTTGTAGTTTTTCCAGAAATAGCTGTCGATCACCAACTCGTCGTGCAGCCTTCTGATGGAAACAATGGACGTAAAGTAACTCACGAAATTCAATCCCACGAAAAACAGCATTGCGACGATCGCTGCCAGGTTATTCCAGCGTTTGAAATTCTTCAAAACAATCACCACACAAACATAGCAAACCGCTACCAGTACTACCCCGAATATCATGTACCGCCTCGAAAACACGGTTCCGCCGTACATTATGTAGTTGTTGATCGGCCGGCTTACGACGAACATCGCACCCGTGCCCATCACGAACAGCATGGCACCCAGCAGCAGCCAGTCTGAAAAGGTAGGTTTCCGGGCGAGCAATATCCTGATAGCCCAGATCGCAAATACCAATGCAAGTCCGGCACCGAGCATCACACAAGCGACCAGATCCGGATGAAAAACCGGCACGAACGGGTGGCGGACGTCCATATACAATGCATTACCCCAGAATGCCATCACAAAAATCGTATTGAAAACCGGGTGGTTCCAGACTTTTTCGCCCTGGGAACTGATAAACTGGTAGTCGAAAAAGAAATAGAAAACCAGCACTGCGCCGCTGCCGGCAACCCACCATAGCAAACTTTTGAAGCGTTTCTGAAAGGCGAGCAAGATCATTCCGACGATCCATGCCAGTAATCCACTGCCGCTCGTGAAAGTGGTCAGCAATGCGGCAACGAGCCCGATCCGGAAGCCCTTCTCGTCCGCGCGCGCCAGCCCGTAGGCGGTAAGCATCGCGAAAAAAATCAGCGGCGTATTTTGCAGCGCGGCGATTCCCCAATAAGCATTCTCGAAATAAACCAGATTGAACAGTATATATGGGACCGGAATAAACCAATACCATGAAATCCCCTCCTTTTTCAGGCTCAGGTAAAGCAAATAGCCTATTCCCACCATAAAAAGATCCCCGAGGATGATCTGTGTTTTGATATTCACCGTACCGGTTAGCACGTACATGATCAGCATCACAATGCGCTCGAAGCCAAACCGGTGCTGGTTCACCTGTTCGAACAGCGCTTTCAGCATTGCTATGAGACTTCCCGAATTGCGTAGTTTTTGAACGGTTTCGAGCAGGTTGAAATCGTCGGTATAGGGAATGTTGACGAGGTGCGCGTCCAGGAGAATAAAAAAGTAGACGAAGGGAAGCGCAATCAGTCCTATTCCAAGCGCTGGTCGCCACGACTTTATTTTTTCAATCCAAAACGTAGCTCCAAACAGCAGCAGCAAAGCAACAACGACGCTGTAATACTCAAACAGATGAGGATTTTCGAGAAATAGCTTCAAAATGTGTGGTGTTTGGGGTGGGGCGCTACCGCGTTCCGGTAATCATCTGGCTGGTTATTTCTTTTTCAAAAGTAATATAACCGGGGTAATTGACCTGTTTTCCGGCAATATCCAGGGTAGGTCTCACTTTCACTACGAATTTCGAAGGTTTGGCATCCGACTTGCCGGTGAGCGCCAGGATCATATTCACAAACTGGTCACGCGTTTTATCGTTCGAAAGTAGCTGGTACGCATTCGTTTGCAGGCTTACGGGTACGCGTGTAGGCGTGGTACCCGGCAGCACTTCAATCAGCTGGCTCAGGTATCCATTAAAGATTTCGCTTTCTGTCAGGAGCACTTTATACTCCAACTGGTTGATCGCTGCGCGTTTGCGGGTCGGATTGGTAATGTCCACATTCACACGCAGGTTCAGCGGGACATTTTTCCTTAGCAGGCCCATGGCCAGTCCCGGATACCTGGCCAGGTCGAAATCGTTGAAACTTTTGAGATTCCTGAACTCGCGGATGTCGATACCGGCGAGGTACACGCTGTCGACTGACGCGATGTCGTATTTACAATCACCAAAAACCTTCGCTTCCGAAACCTGGCGGCTCACGCCGCAGCTTGTCATTACGGCCGCAGCAAGCACGATTACGGCCATCCAAATGTGTTTTTTCATTATAATGTATTTTACGCAAGTTAAACAGTAGGTATCAGAACGCATACCCGGTACGGGGATTATTAGTTTCTGGCGTTATTTTTTTGCGTGCTTTCGAGCCAGCCTCTACATTTGCAGACTCTAATTTTCACCCAATCAACACGAACAATGGCCAGCTGGTATTTAGGAAAAATTCGGTATCAAAAAGAAGATGAAGCAGGAAGGTTGAAAACGATCAATGAGACGTATCTCGTGGATGCGGTTTCATACACCGAGTCGGAAGCGAGGCTGTACAAGCAAATACTCACCGAAGCCAGCGATTTCAGCGTAACCGCCATCAGCAGAATGCGTCTGGCCGATCTTTTCTCCTATGAAGAAGGCGAACAGTGGTTCAAAGCAAAGGTTATTTACTTCTCCGTGGATGAAAAAAGCGGCAAGGAGAAGAAAATCGTGAATTATATGCTGGTGAATGCGGAAGGCATCCAGCAAGCTCTCGACCGGATCAACGAAAGCATGCGCAACTTCCTGATCCCTTATGAAGTGACGGATATTAACCTCACCCCGATCCTCGACGTATTCCCGTACTCGGCGGATGAAGATAAAGAACCGGAGATTCCTGCAAACATGCGCCCATTGAGCGAAGTAATGGCCGAGCGTGCGCAAGTTGCGGCAATCGATGCTGAAATTCCGGCGGCGGAGGCTGAAACAGCCGAAACTGCGCCGGCAGAGAATGCATAAAATACCAGGGGGCGCTGGAAGGCGCCCCGTTTTTAATCATTCACTTTCACCACTGCATAACCCTTCGCATTCGCCGTGTAGGGATCTTTCCCAAAGCTTTTCAGTTTCAAAACCAAATCCTTGGAATTAATCTCCGAAAGCAACAAATCCGACGGCAACAGGTTCATATAATCGAACGAAACCGGCATACTTACGGCACTTTCAACAAATTCCAGGCCGTAGAGCGGGTACACGCTGAATGGCGTTTGGGTTAGCCAGATTTTCTCCTGGCTGCCGGAAGTGGCGTAGGTCAGGTCGTACTCGGCGCTGGTGAGGCCAAATTCTTCTCTTTTGTTTTCCGTCGGAACCACATAGGTTTTGAAATCGTCCTGCTGCTGCTTTTTCGTATCCACATCGGGCTTGAATTCTTTCACCACTTCATTGATCCTGACCTTTTTGCCGTCCTCATCCGTACCGCAGAAAATGTATTTCCCATCCGGGAAGCCGATCACAAAATCGAACGACTTGCCACCTTGCCCGAAACTTGTTTCTTTCACAAAACACATCGCGCCCGTAACCGGGTCCAAATGTATTTTGAGCGTGCCTGCACTCTTGTCGGCTTTGTTTTGATAATCAAAAACCAGCGCGTGGCTGAAATAATACTGCCCTTTGTCAGGCTTCCAGAGCAATGCACGCTGCTTGTCGGCAGGGATTTTTTTCGGGGCCTGGGCAAATGCAGGGGACATAGCTGCCAACAGGTATACCGAAAGCATTAAAACAAATAGGGGACGTTTCATTTCGCAAATTCTTTAAAATGGATGCAAGCTAGAAAGAGCCTGTCGAAAAACCATACCATCCCTACATTTTCACAAATTCGACACGCCGGTTCCCTGCTTTCCCTTCCGCCGTGGTGTTGGGCGCGGCCGGCTCGGCTTCGCCTTTACCATCGGTCTCCATCCTCGAACCATCAATTCCGAAATCACCGGACAGTGCGGCCCTGACAGCTTCCGAACGCTTTTTGGACAGCGCCAGATTTGCAGCATCGTCCCCGTCCGAATCAGTATGGCCAATGATCTTCACTTTAACGCCGGCATTTTCCGTCAATACCGATGCAATTTCTTTCAGGGTACCGTAAGATTCCGGCTTGATGGTAGCCGAATTGACATCGAAATGGATACCCGTGGTGGAGAATTTCCCCTCGGTGATCAGTTTGCTCCGCGTATCAGGCGCCCCGACGGCCAGCCTCAGATTGGAAACAAAATAGCGGTTCGCTTCTTCGTGGTAGCCCTGGTTGGAAAATGCGATGAAATTATACTTGCGCGCCGCGTCGAAAGCCCGGGGCAAATCCCAAACTTTATAATCATCGACATACACCCTCAGTCTCGTTTTCTGACGCCACACCGATACTTTTACGACATTATGGTCGGGCGTGTGAAATGCGGGTATGCTCTTCTCGTTTTTCATCAGGGAAGCGCCATCCTCGCCAAATACATTGAATGCGGCAAGTCCCTGCGTGCCGCCTGCATTCTTGGGGTGCAATGCTATTTCCAACCCGTTCTTTTTGCCGCCGTCAAACCCTTTCCAATTTGTGAATTCTTTCGCCGGCACCGCCACTTCCGCAATCACCGTTCTCAGATAACCGGAGTAGAAACTGAATTCGGTAGTGGTAGCGAGATTAAATTCCAATGTAAAGTTTTCGGGCAACGCCGTTATGAATTCGGGATGAAACACGCCTTCGGGCCCTAGCATGAGCCACTTTCCCTCGGTGCCTTCAATCGTCACCACTTCGCCGGATGAATTCGTGTTCCATTTGGCAGGGAAATCGCCGACGGCATCCTGCGAGAAGTCCTCGACGGCGACAATCTTTTCCCCCGGAATAAAGTCGAATTTACTGTATGATTTTAGCGTAGGCTTGCCCGGTTTCGCGGATGCATCCGGCCCGGCGGCATTATCATCGTTTCCTGCCGCCTCGTTGTTCGCATTACCATTTCCATTACCGGCCTGCCCTCCCGGTTTTGGCTGCGATTCAGCCGCTTTTTTATCTTTCTTTTTAAATAAATTCCCAATTCCCTCTTCTACCGAATCCAAACCCTTGTCTACTGCCTGATCGATTTTCCGGTTAGCGCGGTTCTCAGCCTGCCGTTCAACCACCCGGCCCGGATCGTTGATCCTTACTTGCGCAACAGAAACTGCCGAGGTTGCAGCCAGCATCAGAACGACGCCCGCAACCCTGTTTGTGATCTTCTTCATGTGCATAATTGAATGGGGTGAACACTATACTAAATTTACACATTTACCGGAACTGCCTGATATTAATTGAGTTATTGGTTGACTACACCGCCCATGCACTCATTTGACACGAACGTTGTAAATTGCACCGCATTTGTCAGATATACATGAGTCTTCCATTCCAGAAAAAAAGCATTACACTAGCGCCCGGCCGCCGCATTTACTTTTCGTCGGATTTCCATCTCGGAGTGCCTACTGCCGCTGCCAGCCGCGAACGTGAGAAACGCATTGTAAGCTGGCTGGAATCGATCCGGCACGATGCGCAGACGATCTTTCTGGTGGGGGATATTTTTGATTTCTGGTTTGAATACAACCGCGCGGTACCGAAAGGCTTTGTGCGCTTGCTAGGCAAGCTGGCCGAGCTGGCAGATCAAGGGATCGAGCTGGTAATTTTTACAGGCAACCATGATATGTGGATGTCGGGCTACCTTACGGAAGAACTCGGCGCGCCCATTTACCGCAATCCGGTGAGCTTTACCATTACTTCGCAAACAGGCACTAAAAAGCTGTTGGTAGGCCACGGCGACGGCCTGGGTCCGGGCGATCATACCTACAAGTTTTTAAAGAAAGTATTCGAAAACCGTTTCTTCCAGTGGCTTTTCCGCGTCGTGCACCCGGACGTGGGCATGTGGATCGCCTCCGAATGGTCGAAGCGCAGCCGGCTGGCCAATGTCAACAAAGGCGAAGAGCGCTTTCTGGGCGCGGACAATGAGTGGTTATTTCAATATTGTCGCGAGGTTGAAGCATCGAACCCGCACGACTACTATATTTTCGGGCACCGGCACCTGGTGCTGGATATGCACGTCAGCGCCCATTCACGCTACATTAACCTCGGCGAATGGGTTACTCAGCAGCATTATGCGGTATTTGACGGCAATGATTTGCAATTGAAAAAATTCGAACCGGAAGATTAGTTGGCACTTCTCTTCTTGGATGCTTCCACTTCGGCAGGACTTGGGACAATAAAATCCTGCTTGGTTATATTTTCACGCGGGGTCGCATTCAGCTCCTTGCTCCAATCCTTTTGTTTCAAATCGCCGTTTTTAACCGATTTGATAAACTTGGCCCACGCAAACGGGTTCAGGAAGGGGAAACTTGTGGCAAAGCCCTTGTTCGCCGCCGATTCCCGTCCAAACATCAGCTGATCCATCGAATACCGGTAGTTGGTCTGCGCATTGTTGGGCATTTGGGCTGCCAAACGGTTGATGTAATCGGGGTCGGTACTCTTCGCCAATGCGTCACGCTCGGCCTGATCGGGCAATTTGAGTGCGAGAAAGGCCTTTTTAAATTCCTCCTCGGTCGAATAAGGATAAATCGTTACGCCGGAAAGGGTTACTACATCCTCGCGCAAAGCCACGATCGCCGAATAGATATCCGAGTTGTAGCCTCTCGGTACAATGTGATATTGCTTTTTAAAACCGACATAACTGAACACGATGCTATCGCCAGGAAATACCGGGATGGTGAATGAACCGTCACTTTTGGCAAGCGTTCCTCTTCCCGCATTCACGATAAAAATGGTGGCGCCCGGTAAGCGCTCGGTGGTTTTGCCTCCTACGACCACCCCTGAGAAGATAATCGCCTTTTGTTCACCCTGAGCAAATGCTTCCCGCCCACACAACATTCCCGCCAGCACGAGGAAAAATATTAAAAAACTCCGTTTCATTCCTTCCAGATTACGCCCCGGGATTGCCCGGAAACTTTGATTAGCACGATGATAAATTTCCTTTCAAATTGGTGTCTGCCGAAAGCTTGTAAAAAATCCGTTCCTTATTTTACAAACGACCTGAGTAACCGGGCATTGCCCAATGCATTATAAAGCGATTTAGCTCAGGAAAATAACTTCAAAAATGTAACAATAAATGGTGCCGACAATAAAAGACCGTCGAAACGGTCGAGGAAGCCGCCGTGACCGGGAATACTGCTCCCCGAGTCCTTGATGGCTATGCTCCGCTTGAACAGCGACTCCACCAGATCCCCGTAGGTACCCACCACCACGATGATCGCGCCGATGCAATACCACTTCCAGGGTTCGAAGGTACGGAAATAATGCCCCAGCGCAAACGCGATAATGCCCGCGAACACCGCACTGCCCATCGATCCTTCCCAGGATTTTTTGGGAGAAATACGTTCGAACAGCTTTCTCTTCCCAAACTTGGTACCTGCAAAATACCCCCCGATATCCGACGCCCAGAGGAGCAGCAGGCTACCGAGCACGATTTCGTAGTTGTAGGTTCCTCCGCGCAGCGCCATCACAATGATCAGCGCGAATGGCAGTGCCACGTAAATAATGCCGAGAAACGTAAAACCGATGTTCGTAAAGGGTTTCAGGTCATTCTTTTTATAGAGTTTGATAAAAAAGATCATCGACAGCAACGGGCTGATAATGAAGTAATTTTCAAACGGAACAATGTCCTGCTCAATCAAATACGCAAGAAGTATCATGACTGTGCCACAGAAGGTACCATAATATGTAAGCGGCTGGTTACCGTCGAGGCCCAGCAGTTTGTAAAATTCGAGCTGCGTAAGGGAGCTGATGGCGCAAAACAGCAGCAGAAACGACCAGTCGCTGTAAACAATGCAACCAATAATGACAAATACGCCCGCCAACCCGGTGATGGTTCTTTGCTGTAAATTACTCAGGTTGTTCAAGCGCTGCTTCATTCTTCAGTATCGTTTGGGCCTGTTCGAGATCGGCCGCGGGCACATGCACTTCAAAGTTTCCGAAGATCGGATAGCTGCTATCCTGCTTGTTCACAATCACCGCCCCGATCCCGTTCTGTTCCAAAATTTCGCGGGCTATTTCGGCCCGGATCGCCTGTCCGCTCTGGTAGGCCTTCGCCCAATTCTCCTCCATTATTTTTTGAAATGTTAAATTATCTTAAAAGTTGTGCGAAACGTCCGTCCCCACTCCCTTTCCACTCTTTTTAATCACACCCAAAATGGCCGTGGATACTACCAGCGAAGCCAGAATGAGCAGTATAGGCATCGATTTCGCCTCTTCGATATTGATTTCGACCAACCCCACATTGTGTAAGTACATCATTACCAGCACAAAACCATTATTCACGAAATGTGCCAGGATGGCGACCCACA
Source organism: Dyadobacter sp. SG02 (assembly GCF_900109045.1). Lineage (GTDB taxonomy): Bacteria > Bacteroidota > Bacteroidia > Cytophagales > Spirosomataceae > Dyadobacter. Next base: position 363,840 of record NZ_FNYL01000003.1, on the reverse strand, counting down.
AATTGCCGGACCAATAATACAGATAGCCGAACAATGCACCAAGCATCATCCGCGGCAAAAAGCCGTAAAACTGGAAGTGGATAGCACTGAAAATAGCCGCCGAGAGCCATATCGCAACATGGATATTGCGCAGTTCGAGGTACAACTTCGACTGGATTACCCCCCTGAAAAGGATCTCCTCCCCCAGCGCGGGCAAAACCGTCACCACAAACAATGCGATCAGCAGCTGTCCGAAACTGGTGTAGCTCGTGAGAAACTCGGTCATCACCGAAAGCTGGTCTTCCTTATCCCGCATCCATTTTTCGAGCCCCGACAGCGCATCCGGCAAATCCATAGCCTGATTCCATTCGATAAACTTGCTGTTTACGGGAATAAAAGCGAGTACCAGCAAGAAGGCCAGTGCCCAGATGTACGGCGCGGGTTTCCGGTTGGTACTTAGGTCGCCGACGGTGCGGCGCTCGATATAAAACCAGTAAATGAGGGTGGGAAGCAGGTAGGAAAAGAAATGCACGGTGCCCTGCATGATCATCAGCGCGTTCCACCCATTTGGTATTTTTTCGGGTTCTGCAAAAAGCTGGGTGAGCAGCGCCGTAACGCTTTCCGTATCCGCGCCGAGGTAAATGGCGAGCGCCATTACGGCCAGCACATTGCCTACGGCCATACCGATGAGCATGAAGCCAACCAGTACCAATAAACTGCCCCAGGTGCCGGGTACGCGCGAAACAGCCAGATTCGGGTTACTATTTTGCATAATTGGTGTAAATTTACAGTTTATTATCAATTTATAAATAAGGGCCTCGCAAAGCAGCCCGGCAGCCGGGCCAGAGGCTTGGCAATGTGACAAGTCTCCCGGGAATATATTACTGCGAAGCGGTGTTGAAGGATTATGGTTAAGATTGGAAATATAGAACTGAGTGATTTTCCGTTGCTGCTAGCGCCGATGGAAGACGTGAGCGATCCGCCGTTCCGCGCAGTATGCAAGGAAAACGGGGCGGATTTGATGTACACCGAATTTGTGTCGTCGGAAGGGCTCATTCGTGATGCTGCCAAAAGCGTTCAGAAACTGGATATTTTCGAGTACGAAAGACCGGTAGGCATCCAGCTGTTCGGTAGCGATGTCGAAACGATGGGCTCGTGCGCCGAGATAGCCTCCCGCGTGGACCCTGACCTGATCGATATCAACTACGGGTGCCCGGTGAAGAATGTCGCCTGCCGCGGCGCGGGCGCTGCATTGTTGCAGGATATTCCCAAAATGGTCAAAATGACGGAGTCGGTCATCAAATCGACGCATTTACCGGTGACGGTAAAGACGCGACTCGGCTGGGACGACAATACCAAAAACATTCAGGATGTAGCGGAACGCTTGCAGGACATTGGTATCAAAGCATTGTCCATTCACGGGCGTACACGCGTGCAGATGTATAAAGGCGCGGCCGACTGGTCGCTCATTGCCAAAGTGAAGGAAAACCCGCGCATTACCATCCCGATTTTCGGAAATGGCGATATCGATACACCCGAGAAGGCTTTGGAATACAAAAATACCTATGGCGTGGACGGTATCATGATCGGCCGCGCGACGATCGGAAATCCCTGGATCTTCAACGAGATCAAACATTACCTCAAAACGGGCGAAAAACTGCCGCCGCCTACGATGGAACAGCGCGTGGACGTCTGCCGCAGGCACCTCGAATTTTCCATCCGATGGAAAGGGCCGGTAGCAGGTGTTTTTGAAATGAGAAGGCATTATACCAATTATTTCAAAGGGCTGGAACACTTCAAACCTTACAGAATGCGCCTCGTGGAAGCGCCGACATTCGACGAGCTCGACAGCATCCTCAAAGAAATCTCGAACGATTACAGCGAAATGGTATGCTGAAAGTAAACGTGAGCAATAAGCCACAGGCCGAGCAGCCTGAAAACGACCATGCATTTGAAATAGACCAGCGGAAAGAAGGTTGGTTCGTCAATGGAAATGCTTTCGACGGCGATATTGCGGTGCTCGGCAACAACCGCTTTCACGTAATCTGGCATAATCAATCCTACAATATCGAAGTTCTCGACCGCAACCCGGCCGAGAAGACCACACATTTACTCATCAACGGCCAGCACTACCACACGACGGCAAAAGACGACCTCGATCTTTTGCTCGAAAAAATGGGAATGCAAGGCGGTTCTACTCAAAAGATCAATAATGTGAAGGCCCCTATGCCCGGCCTGATCCAGTCCATTGCAGTGGCCGAAGGCGACAGCATTGCCAAGGGCGACAACCTGCTCGTACTCGTGGCGATGAAAATGGAAAACGTAATCAAATCGTCGGGCAGCGGGGTTATTAAAACGCTGAAAGTGACGCCCGGACAGATTGTGGAAAAAAACCAGGTATTATTGGAGTTTCACTAAATTACTTGTGATTCTGAACTTCGTCCGCTTATTTTTACGGATCAAAACACCACTCACAACCATGCCGGAACCAAAATACAAACGTTTATTACTGAAACTCAGCGGAGAAGCACTCAACGGGGGCGATAAAGCCCAGGTCATCGACTTTAACATTCTCGACAATTATGCCAAGGAAATCAAAAGGATTACCGAGGTCGGCGTACAGGTTGCAATCGTAATTGGTGGTGGAAACATTTTCCGCGGGGCTTCCGTGGAGAAATCAGGGATCGACCGGGTTCAAGGCGATCACATGGGCATGCTCGCGACCGTGATCAACGGGATGGCGATCCAGAGCTCATTGGAAAAACACGGAATGAACACGCGCCTGATGTCCGCCATCAAAATGGAACAGGTATGCGAGCCATTGATCCGCCGCCGCGCCGTTCGTCACCTTGAAAAAGGCCGTGTGGTGATCTTCGGAGCAGGCACGGGTAACCCTTACTTTACAACCGACACTACCGCGGGTCTCCGCGCCATCGAGTCGGAATCGGAAGTGGTTTTGAAAGGTACGCGTGTGGACGGCGTTTATACCGCCGATCCGGAAAAAGACCCGACCGCTACCAAATACGCACAGCTTTCGTTTGACGAGGCTTTGTCCAAAAACCTCAAGATCATGGACCTTACTGCATTCACATTGTGCAAGGAAAACGATCTGCCGATCATCGTATTCGACATGAACAAACCCGGTAACCTTTACGACCTGGTAATGGGCGGCAATGTCGGAACTTTGATTTCGAACCAATAGAAAAATACAGCTTACTATAAAACAATGGAAGAAATAGAATTATATCTGGATGACGCCAAGGATACCATGGACGGCGCAATCAAACACCTTATTATTGAATTGGGTAAAATCCGCGCCGGAAAGGCATCGCCACAGATGCTGGAAGGTCTTCAGATCGATTACTATGGTTCAATGACGCCAATCCAGAACGTGGCGACGATCAACACGCCCGACGCCCGGACATTGGCTATCAAACCTTTCGAGAAGAAAATTATTAACGATATCGAAAAGGCGATCCGCAATAGTAACCTGGGTTTCTCTCCGTCGAACGACGGTGACATGATCCGGATTTCTGTTCCCCCATTGAATGAAGAGCGCCGTCGCGAACTCGTAAAACGCGCCAAAAACGAAATTGAAACCGCGAAGATCAACGTCCGGAATATCCGTCAGGACGCGAACAACTCGCTGAGGAAACTAACCAAGGATGGTGTTGCGGAGGATTTGGTAAAATCCAGCGAAGACCGCGTTCAGAAATTGACAGATAGTTTCATCGCCAAAATCGAACAGATATTCTCCATCAAGGAAAAGGAGATCATGGAAGTATAATACGACTGATTCCCTACCTTAACCAAACAAAAACCCGCCGAAAGCGGGTTTTTTGCTTGATTAAGGTCCCCGGACTGAAGTCCGGGGCAATGGGATTAATTAGCCCTGGACTCAGCCCTGGACTTAGCCCTGGACTTCAGTCCAGGGACCGGGGAAACCAAAATTATTGTTATTTGTTGGCGCTGAAACCTTCGAAGCCGCGGTGGTTCGATTCTTCGTACAGACGCTCTTTTGGGAGGCTGCGGAAGTAGTCGTAAGTAATGCGGAGGCCTTCTTCGCGGGATACTTTGGGCTCCCAGCCGAGGATTTCCTTGGCTTTCGAAATGTCAGGCTGGCGTTGTTTCGGGTCGTCTTGCGGAAGCGGCTTGTACACCACTTTCTGGTCGGTGCCCGTCAGCTTGATGATCTCTTCCGCAAACTGGCCGATCGTGATCTCCTTGGGGTTACCGATGTTGACGGGCAACGAGTAATCGCTCATCAGCAGGCGGAAAATACCTTCTACCAAATCATCCACATAGCAGAATGCCCGGGTTTGCGTACCGTCACCGAACACCGTAATGTCCTCGCCGCGCAACGCCTGACCCATGAATGCCGGCAACACACGTCCGTCGTTGAGGCGCATTCTCGGTCCGTATGTATTGAAGATACGGACAATGCGCGTTTCCAGGCCGTGGTAGCGGTGGTAGGCCATCGTGATCGCCTCCTGGTAACGTTTCGCCTCGTCGTAGCAACCGCGTGGCCCGATCGGGTTCACGTGGCCCCAGTAATCTTCGGTTTGCGGGTGCACGAGCGGATCGCCGTATACCTCCGAAGTGGAAGCGATAATGAAACGTGATTTTTTGGCACGGGCCAATCCCAGCAGGTTATGTGTTCCCATTGCCCCTACTTTGAGCGTCTGGATAGGGATTTTCAGATAGTCGATCGGACTGGCGGGAGATGCGAAGTGCATAATGTAGTCGAGCTCGCCCGGTACGTGCACATATTTGGTCACATCGTGATGGTAAAACTCGAAATTCGGGTTAGGCATCAGGTGTTCGATGTTGCGCATATCACCGGTGATCAGGTTGTCCATCCCGATCACATACATTCCCTCCTTTAAAAAACGCTCGCAGAGGTGCGAACCCAGGAAACCTGCTGCTCCCGTAATTAAAACACGTTTCATTAAGATGAGTAAGTTAAAGTATTTACTATTTTATGATCAGGCCGGCACCACCTTCTCACGACCGATGCTGTAATAGGTGTAACCCATTTCGCGCATCTGATCGAGTTCGTACAGGTTCCTGCCGTCGAAAATCACTTTGTTTTTCAGCAGTTTACCCATTTTTTCAAATTCCGGCGTGCGGAACTGCGGCCATTCGGTAAAGATCATCAATGCATCCGCGTCGTCGAGCGCTGCGTAAGGCGTGTGGGTGAAAGTAATTTTATCTCCCAGAATGCCTTTCACATTCGTCATCGCCTCCGGATCGTAAGCCACTATTTTCGCGCCGGCTTCCAGCAATGCTTCGATGTTCTCCAATGCCGGTGCTTCACGGATATCGTCGGTATAAGGTTTGAATGCCAATCCCCAAACTGCGATCGTTTTGCCTTTCAGGTCGCCGGTGAAGTAGTTTTCCACCATCGGAAGCAATTTCTTCTTCTGGTCATAATTCACATCCATCACCGATTTCAGGATGCGGAAATCGTAATCGTAATCTTTGGAAGTTTTAGCTAGCGCCTGAACGTCTTTCGGGAAACAGCTACCGCCATACCCGATACCCGCGAAAAGAAAGCGCTTGCCAATTCGGCTGTCGGTTCCGATACCACGACGAATATCATCCACATTGGCACCTACTTTTTCGCAAAGGTTCGCGATTTCGTTCATGAATGTGATCTTCATCGCCAGGAACGAGTTCGCCGCGTACTTGGTCATTTCCGCCGAGCGCTCATCCATAAAGATTACCGGATTACCCTGGCGTACCAGTGGAGCGTACAATTTCTCCATTACCTTTTTGGCTTTTTCCGAGGTAGTACCCACCACCACGCGGTCGGGTTTCATGAAATCTTCCACGGCCACGCCTTCGCGAAGGAACTCCGGGTTTGATACGACATCGAAATCTACTTTCGCGTTTTTGGCAATTGCGGCACGTACTTTCTCGGCTGTTCCGACAGGAACCGTGCTTTTGTCGATGATTACCGCGTACTGATCCAGGATCGGCCCGAGATCGTCGGCTACTTTGAGAATATATTTCAAATCGGCGGAGCCATCTTCGCCCGGAGGCGTTGGTAATGCGAGGAATATCACCTGCGCATCCTTGATACCTTCGACGAGATCAGTCGTAAACAACAAGCGTCCCTCGGCCACATTGCGGTCGAAAAGAACGTCGAGGCCCGGCTCGTAAATGGGTATTTCTCCTTTTTGAAGGCGTTCAACCTTTCTGACGTCGATATCGACGCAAGTCACCTGGTTGCCGGTCTCGGCAAAGCAGGTACCTGTCACCAAACCAACGTATCCTGTTCCTACTACTGCAATTTTCATAAACGGTTAATTATATATAGCTGTTTTGGCACTTGTTTAATAAAATCCGGGAATTGTACTTAACTAAGTCCAGTGCGTAAGGACGGTTGCAAAAGTAATTTTTTTAAGCGAATGTTCACCTTTGCGATTTGTATTTGTTCGTCACTGGCTAGCGATTTTGTTGCATTCTCACTATCATTGGGTAATCACACAAATATAATCATCAACACCTATGGACACACGAGAAAAGGACCTGACTATAAACCCCTCCGACGAAATTTGTAACCTCATCAAACAAACCGTCAGGGATTTCGCCGCGGTGCATATCAAGCCGCACATCCGTACCTGGGACGATCAGCAACATTTCCCGAAAGAACTTTTCAAACAAATGGGCGAGCTTGGTCTCATGGGCATGCTCATTCCGGAAAGTCTCGGCGGCGCAGGCCTCGGCTACCGCGAGTATGTTACGGCCATTGTTGAGCTGGCGAAAGTAGACCCGTCGGTCGCGTTGTCGATGGCGGCGCACAATTCGCTTTGTACCAATCATATATACATGTTCGGCACCGACGAGCAGAAACAAAAGTACCTTCCCGGGCTAGCTACCGGCTCGCTCGTGGGCGCATGGGGCCTTACCGAGCCCAATACCGGTTCCGACGCGGGCAATATGCGTACGGTGGCCGTGCGGGATGGTGATGATTGGGTAATTAATGGTTCTAAAAACTTCATTACCAACGGCAAAAGCGCCGATGTGCTCGTAGTAATGACCCGTACCGGCGAACCGGGCGACAAGCACGGCGCTACCGCATTCGTACTGGACACCACTACACTTGGTTTCAGCGCGGGCCGCAAAGAAGACAAGCTTGGCATGCGTGCTTCCGAAACCGTAGAACTCCTGTTCCAGGACTGCCGCATACCGGATAGCCAGCGACTCGGCGAAATCGGCGACGGATTTATTCAATCATTAAAAGTCCTCGACGGCGGCCGCATTTCCATCGCCGCATTAGGCGTAGGCACTGCCTGGGGCGCGTACGAGGCCGCACTGGCCTATTCCAAAGAACGCAAGCAGTTCGGCAAAGCGATCTGCGATTTCCAGGCCATTGCATTCAAGCTCGCCGATATGTACACCGACGTACAGGCCTCTTCATTACTCACATTTCACGCTGCTTCATTGAAAGACGCCGGTGAAAAAGTGACATTAGCAAGCTCGGTCGCCAAATACCATTCATCCGAAACGGCGGTGCGTGTTGCCAACGAAGCGGTGCAGATATTCGGAGGATATGGTTTTGTGAAAGATTATCCCGCAGAAAAGTTCTACCGGGACAGCAAGCTCTGCACCATCGGCGAAGGCACAAGCGAGATTCAGAAAATAGTGATTTCCAAAGAGATATTGAGGAATTAATTTCGCCTCGCAATACTTCGATCCATTCTTTCAAAATGAAATAGCAGTAATTCCAACCGGCCAGTAAATAAGCGGCGCCGGTTGGAATTTACTATTCATTTGAGCCTGCATCATGCGCTTGCGAACAGGAGCGGCGAACACCTGGGCAGCCGGAAGTTGCTGGTCCCGTAACCGACCGACCATTTATCAGGGAGATCGACCGACGGGCACCGTTACCTTGCATTAGTCCGAGAGCCGTAGGAATGAACGTCGCTTCGTGCTATTTTCGCCATAGACCTTAAACCGACTTGTTATGACCCCTTTCATTGTTCTGCTCGTTCTGGTGGTACTCACCATTCTGATGACCGTCAAGGTTGTCCCTCAGCAAAGTGCTTATATTCTGGAACGTCTGGGAAAATTTTACGCCGTCCTGCAACCAGGCGTCAATTTCATCATTCCCTTTTTCGACCGGATCGCCTATAAGTACACGCTTAAAGAAGCGGCTGTCGACATTCCCGAGCAGATCTGTATCACCCGCGACAATGTGCAGGTGCGCATGGACGGGGTCATTTTCATCCAGGTAATCGATCCGAGAAAAGCGGCATACGGTATTTCCGATTATACTTTTGCTGTAATTCAGCTGGCTCAAACTACCATGCGGAGCGAGATCGGTAAGCTGGACCTCGACAAGACATTTGAGGAACGTATGACGATTAACCGTGCCGTCGTAGAATCCATCGACGAAGCGGCTACCGGCTGGGGTGTGAAGGTGCTTCGTTACGAAATCAAGAACATTACCCCGCCGCAAAGCGTGTTGATTGCCATGGAAAAACAAATGCAGGCCGAGCGTGAACGACGCGCGGTGATCCTGCAATCGGATGGTGAAAAGCAGGCCGCCATTAATGTAGCCGAAGGGCAAAAACAGAAAGTGGTACTCGAATCGGAAGGTATCCGTTTGCGCCAAATCAACGAGGCGGAAGGCGAGGCTTCGGCATTGAAATCGGTTGCAGAAGCAACGGCCGAAAGTATCCGTTTGGTAGCGCAGGCGATCCGCGAGGAAGGCGGCGCCGAGGCCGTGCAATTGAAAGTAGCCGAAAATTATGTGGAGCAATTTGGTAAAATAGCCAAAGCCGGCAACACGCTCATCCTCCCGGCCAACCTTGCCGACATGGGTTCGCTCATTGCCACAGCATTAACCGTAGTCAAATCATCCGAACACAAGCAATAGTATCATGGATTTGACCTTACCACAGATTTGGCTCATCGTAGGACTGGTAATGCTTCTAGCAGAACTGGTCAGCGTACTACTCGTGTTCATCTTTTTCGCGGTAGGCGCGTTGCTGACCTCCCTCCTCACCTCCATAGGCCTGCTACCAAGTACGGAAAGCCAGATACTGGCATTCTCCGCCATCTCACTTATTTCGCTACTCGTGCTTAGGAAACACGCCCGCAGGCTCCTCGAACGCCGTTCGACAGCCGAGTACAGCGAATTCACCGGCGAAACGGCTATGGTGATCCGTGATATTCCCGGTAATGGCGAAGGCCGCATTTACTACCGCGGCGCCGAATGGAAAGCCGTTTCAGAAAATCATGCAAACATTCCTGCCGGTAGCAAAGTAGTAATCAAGAAAACAGAAGGCATTGTCCTGATCGTGGAAGAATCCTGATCTTGCATATTAATCCAAACAAAAAGCCGTGGATACGAATCGATCGTATCCACGGCTTTTGTATTAAATATTGGGAATTACTTTTTCAGCGCTTCTTCTACGGGCAGTCCGATATTACCGCTACCAGGCAGAATGTGCAGCAAAGCGGAAATCGTAGGGGCGATGTCGCAAACCGAAGTTCTTTTCACAGTTTCGCCCTTATTGATACCCCAGCCAAACATCACAAATGGCACCTGGGTATCGTAGTTGTAAGGCGTCCCATGCGATGTTCCCGTGGAAGTTCCGTAGAACCAGCCCGGTTGCGAGATCACCTGCAAATCACCGCTACGCTTTGCATTCACATTGTTTTTATACAATTCCAGCTGGTAGGTATTAAGCGGCGCCTTGCCCATGTCGGTCAGGTCGATCACGTCGGCGATCCCCTCAACTGTCAACGCCGCATCGCGCACCACGCTGTGTGCGGCAGCGATGGTGATGTTTTTCTTTCTCAAAAGGCTGTGATCGAAGTAGAGCTGGTTATTGTCGGTCGCTACAATGTATTTGTCTTTGCCAAATGCTTCATTCAACGCGTCGGTTACGGCATTGGTAAGCTGCTTCCGATCCACGAGGCCTGATGGCAGCTTGTGCTCTTTCGCAAACCCGGGAACGTCTACCACGCCATGATCGGCGGTCAGGAAAACGGTATACTCGCCTTTGCCCACCCAGCCGTCGAGGAAGTTGAACAAATCCGCAAACTCTCGGTCGAGGCGGAGGAAATCATCCTGTTGCTCAATGGAGTTCGGTCCCACGCGGTGCCCTATCTTGTCGGTCGACGAAAAGCTGATTGCCAGGAAGTCGGTATCTTTGCCTTTTCCAAGTTGCTCGCCTTTAATCGCTTCGATCGCCATTTCCTTGGTAATGGTGTTGCCCCAGGGCGTGTCGGTCACAATGCCGAATGCATCGCCCGCCATTCCTACGAGTTCATAAGGGAATACCGGCTTTTTCGCGCCGGGCAATTTTCCTTCCCAGGGCACATCGTCAGGAGAGCTTTGCGTGTAAGCATCGGCAGTCAGCAGAAGGTCCCAGCCTTTTTGCGCATAGGCGGCAGGCATTTTCTTCGCATTGTAATCCTTGGCCCATTGCGGGAGGTCATCCATATAATAGGTGCTGCTCACCCAATTGCCGGTTTTGGAGTCAAACCAGTAGGCCGCATTCGCTGCATGGCCGGCGGGCAGGATCGAACCGCGGTCTTTGATGGCTACGCCAATGGTTTTGGAGCGGAAGTTGGTAGCAATGCGGAGCTGGTCGGTGACTGTGCTCACGAGCAGGTTTTTAGGCGACATTTTGCCTACCGCTACATTATTACTTCCAACCGTTTTCACGGTACTGTCTTCCACACAATACACATCCTGCTTCGCAATGGGATCGTACCATTCATTACCTACAATGCCATTGATCGCCGGGATCGACCCCGTGTAGGCGGACGCGTGACCCGCGGCGGTAACCGTCAGTGCGTAGCTGTAATGGTTGTTGCGGCAGTTGAAGCCCTCGTTCATCATTCTTTTGAAACCGCCTTCGGTATATTGGTCATAGTAGCGGTACAGGTAATCGTAACGCATTTGATCTACTACAATACCTACAACCAGTTTGGGACGGGCAAGCGCAGTTGCTTTTGCGGCGGCGGACTTCGTGGCGGTCGCCTTTTTGGGTGTTTGCGCAGAAACGGCCGTAGTCGCCATTGCAGCCAGTACCCAGCAAGCTAATTTTTTCACAATGAAAGGATTTAGATAAAACAAAAAAACTGCGGAACCCGAGATGGTCCCGCAGCGGATATTTTTTTCAGATTACTTTTTCAATGCTTCCTGCACCGGGTTACCCACATTGCCGCTCGGGGGCAGAATGTGCAGCAATGCCGAAATGGTAGGTGCAATATCGGCAATGGAAGTGCGGCGAAGCGTTTCGCCCTTGTTGATCCCCCAGCCGTAAAGCAGGAAAGGCACGTGCGTGTCGTAGTTGTAAGGAGTGCCGTGGTCGGTACCGGTGCTCATGGTCGAGGCAAACCAGCCCGGTTGCAGCAATACCTGCAAGTCGCCGCTGCGTTTGGCATTGATATTGTTTTTAAACAGCTCCAACTGGTAGGTATTCAAAGGCGCTTTACCCATATCGCGCAGGTTGATCACATCGGCCACGCCATCCACGGCGAGCAACGCATCGCGTAATGTCTGGTACACATCCGCAACGGTGATCTTCTTCTCTTTCAGGAGCGCCTTGTTAAGGTAAAGCTGGTAGTTTTCAAATGCGGAAACATACTCCGCCTCGCCGTAGGCATCATTCAATGTTTTCACAATGGTACGGGTCAAAGTAGTGGCATTCATCAATCCCGCCGGCAACTTATGCTCCTGCCAGAATGCGGGCACGTCCATTGCGCCGTGGTCGGCAGTGAGGAACACGGTGTAGTTACCCTTTCCGGCCCAGCTATCCAGGAAGGTGAAGAAATCGGCAAACTCCCGGTCAAGTTTCAAATAATCGTCCTCCTGCTCCACCGAGTTAGGGCCGAACATATGGCCAATGCGGTCGGGCGATGAAAAGCTCACTGCCAGGAAGTCGGTATCGGCGCCCTTGCCGAGGTTTTCACCTTTAATGGCCGCGATAGCCATTTCCTTGGTAATGGTGTTACCCCAGGGCGAAGTGGTCATCGGGCCGTACGCGTCGCCTGCATTACCTGTGAGATCATGCGGGAATACGGGTTTGGTCGCGGTCGAGAGCTTGCCTTCCCAGGCTACATCGTCCGGCGAGCTCTGGGTATATTCTGCAATCGGCAGCAGCGTATTCCAGCCTTTGCCCATGTATTCGGCGGGCTTTTTCAGGCTGTTGTAATCGGTTACCCATTGCGGCAATGTATTGGTATAATAGGTACTCGTCACGAAATTCCCGGTTTTGGAATCGAACCAATAGGCGCCTGATGCCGCATGGCCCGCCGGCAAAATGGAAGCGCGGTCTTTGATCGCTACACCAATGGTTTTCGAGCGGAAATTCGTGGCAATGCGAAGCTGGTCGGTTACGGTAGTTACCAGCAGGTTTTTCGGCGACATTTTACCGACCGTCACATTGTTGCTACCCACCGTCGCCACACTGGCGTCGTCCGTGCAATACACATTTTTGGCCTGTGCGGCATCGTACCAGTCGTTGCCGACGATGCCGTTCATGGCAGGCATCGAACCCGTGTAAACCGCCGAGTGGCCGGCGGCAGTTACAGTCAATGCGTAATGATAATGGTTATTCCGGCAGTTGAAACCTTCATTAATAAGTCTCTTTAAACCGCCCTCTTTGTATTTGTCATAATAGCGGTACAGGTAATCGTAACGCATCTGGTCGACAACCATACCGACCACCAGTTTAGGCCTTGCCAGCTTGGTAGCGGCAGTTGTCTGGGTCTTGGTTTGAGCAAAAACAGGTTGGCTCAGAACGAGCCCGGCGAACAAAACTCTGAGAAGCGGATGGTAGATCAATTTCATTGCGTTGCTAATGACAGCAGTAAGGTTCCGTGTAAATACTCGGCAAAGATAAAGATGTACTACGGTTAAAAGCAGAAAACCGGCGTGCTTTTCACGTCCGGTTCCCTGAATCTTAATTTTATTTTAATCTTACTTTTTATCGCTTCCGCCCAACTGCGCAGGAGCTCCGGCGGATTGAGGGCCTTTTTTGGCCTTCTCGAAATCACCAGCCTTGATGATCACAAGTTTATTATAATCAATGTGTTTATTGAATGCGGCTTTGATCTGATCCGGCGTCAATGCTTCAATTTTTTTCTCAAAATCGGCATCCCATTGCATGGTACGGTTCAAATACAGGTTGCTCGTGAGTGTCGTGGTAAGCGACGCATCCTGCGAGCGCGCTACCTGCCGCGATTGCAGGTAACCCGATTTCGCGGCTTTCAACTCGTCCGCCGTGAAGCCTTCCTTCATGACCTTATCGATCTCCTCCTTGAATGCCGCTTCCAGTTTCTCCGCATTCTGAGGCGCGTAAATGGCGTACGACATAAATGTACCGTTCTTATCCAGCGGACTGGCTGAGAACTGCGAGCCTACGCCATAGCTCAACCCTTCTTTCTGACGAATACGTGTCGCCAGACGTGAATTCAGGAAGCCGCCGCCGAGCATATAGTTACCCATGATCAACGCCGGGTAATCGGGGTCGGTGTCTTGCAATGGCATATTCAACCCCGCTACAAACATCGCATTGGCCTTGTCTGGCGCTTCAATGGACTTGTTTTCCGGTTTCACAGTCTGGTAAGGCGATGCAATGCGGGTGAAAGGCTTGGCGCTCTTCCAGCTTCCGAACTCGTCGTTCAGGATTTTCTGGATCGCGTCTTTATCGAAGTCGCCCACCACTGTGGCAGAGGCATTGTTGGCGCCATAAAAATCCTTGTGGAACTGGCGGATCTGATCGATCGTCGTCGTTTTAATACTTTCCACATCCTCATCGAACGTGCCTACATAGCGGATATCGCTTTTGGCATAAGGCGAAACAATGCGGCGGTACTCGTTGAATGCGATCGCCTGTGGTTCACTGCGCTGCGATTCGATGCCCGCGAGTTCTTCCTGTTTGAGTTTTTCAAACTCGTTTTCATCGAATGCAGGCGTTTTCAGCACTTCCGCTACCAGTTTTACGACTGCCGGCAGATTTTCCTTAGTCGTTTCAATGCTGGCACCGGCCTGGTTGGCAGCGCCGAAGAAGCTCACGCGCGCTTTCAGGCGGTCGAACTCGTCTTTCACCTGCTGGCGGGTCTTGGTTTTGGTACCTTTGTCGAGCATCGAGCCGGTCAGGTCGGAAATGGCCACCTTGTTTTGCAGGCTCTTCTCGTCGCCGTAACGCAATGTAATACGCGCAGCCACAACATTACCGCGAGTCTTTTTAGGGAGCAATGCGGTTTCAATGGTATTGGCTTTCTCTACCCGTGCAGTACGACTTTCCACATTCGCCGGTGACGGATCGAATGCTTCTCCTTCCGCTACCACGGCTTCTCCTTTATAGTCCTTCACCAGATCGGCCACTTTCGGTGCTTCGGGAATTTCGGCGCGCACCGGATTAGCTTCCGGCGTAAACGTTCCGAGCGTACGGTTGGACGGTTTGAAATAATATTGCGCAACCTTGGCCACGTCCTCGGGCGTTACTTTGCGGATATTGTCGCGGAAGAGGAATGCAAGGCGCCAGTCTCCGGTAGCGATGGACTCGCTGATGCTCAATCCCACCCTTTCCGAGTTCCGGAATTCGAGGTCCCAGTTTTTGAGGATAGTCGTTTTCGCTCTTTCAACATCTTCCTTGGAAGGTTTGAACGTCGCCGTAGAATCGAGCGTAGCGGTAAATGCTTTCTTCGCCTCGTCCAGTGACTTCTCTTTCAAAATTTCAGCCCCGAACAATACAAAACCCGGATCAAACAACTGGAATGTGTATCCAAATTGCGACGATGCCTTTTTGGTATCGACAAGGTTTTTGTACAATCTGCCGTTCGGTTCGGTGGTAAGCACCTCTGTGAGCACCTCCATGGCCGGGTAATCGGCGTGCGAGCCGGGCATAATGTGGTACATCGCCATCAGCATTTGCACGTCGCCGGTCCTTTTCAGCTCCACAAAGCGCTCGCCGTCCTGGGTAGGCTCCACCGTGTATGAATGCGGAAGGACGCGGGTTGGTTTTGGAATTTTACCAAAATAATCGTTGATCAATGCCAATGTTTTGGGCTCGTCGATCTTGCCGGCGACGGTCAGCACGGCATTGTCGGGCTGATAATATCTTTTATAGAATGCTTGCAGGTTGTCAATAGGCACGCGCTCGATGTCGGAGCGGTTACCGATCGTCGATTTTCCGTAGTTATGCCACAGGTAACCTCCCGAAATGACCCGCTGCATGAGCACGCGGAACGGGCTGTTTTCCCCCGATTCGAACTCGTTGCGTACGACGCTGAATTCGCTGTCAAGGTCCTTCTTGGCGATAAACGAGTTCACCATCCGGTCGGATTCGAGGTCGAGCGCCCATTTCAGGTTTTCGTCAGAGGCCGAGAAGGTTTCAAAATAATTGGTTCGGTCATACCAGGTGGTACCGTTCGGGCGCGCGCCGTGCTCGGTAAGTTCCTGCGGGATATTGGTATGCTTCGGGGAACCTTTGAATACAAGGTGTTCGAGCAAATGCGCCATACCCGTTTCTCCATAACCTTCATGGCGTGAACCCACGAGATAGGTGACGTTCACCGTAATGGTCGGCTTCGATGGATCGGGGAACATCAGTACTTTCAGGCCGTTTTCGAGATTGTATTCGGTAATCCCTTCAACCGACGTTACTTTCGTAACCCCTTTCGGCAACTGTTGCGCTTCGGAGGGCATTGCCAGCATGGCGGCAAGCATCATTCCGACGAGCGAACCCTGCCTGAACAAATTTGTTCTTTTAGATTTCATGACCATATTAAAATCAATTAGTTTAGATTTATAATCCTTGAAAATAATGCAGAATATCACATTTACCAATGGATTGGTGACAAATGGTAAAATAATATACGTTGCAACATAATGTCGTATCCGGCGTGTACTGGTTGCATACAGTTCTTAAATATGTCCCTCATTTTTAGCGAATGATTACGATTAAAAAAGCCCCGATCCTGTTTTCCTTCCTCGCAGCCGCACTGCTATCCGCCTGCGCCGGCAACGGGATACCGATTTCATCGAATACCAAATACCCGATCGAAGTCCTGTACGATAACCAGCCGCTCGAACGTCCCTATTCCGAACTGGCGGTGGTAGAGATCGGCAGCGAGGATTCGCTGACGGCCGATCAGACGAAAGACAAAAGGATGATGTTCCGCGGAAATGACGCCAAAACGAAAGAACTCCTGACCGCCAGGCTGGTCATGAAAGCCCAGAAAATCGGTGCCGACGCGATTATCAATGTCAAATACAAATACTACACGAGCGTGAACAAGGAAGGCTATATGCTGAGCGGGCTGGCTGTGCGGTACCGCGGGGAATGACACTTCTAACAAGATAAATTAAAAACCATGCTGTTTACTGCCAAACTAGCCGACATGCCCGTCGAAGCGGAATCGAGGGTGATCATCCGTTTCCAGGATTGCGATCCGCTGATGCATTTGAACAACTCCAAATATTTTGATTACTTCTTCAATGCGCGGGAGGACCAGGTTTCCAAGTTGTATGGTTTCAGTTTTGAAGCGATGTTCCGCGAGCTGCGCACGAGCTGGGTCGTGTACCAGCACCAGATCGCGTACGTAAGGCCCGCGCGCATCAGCGAGTGGGTACGCATTACCTCGCGCGTGATCTTTTACAATGAAGATACGATGGTGACCGAGTACTTCATGACCAACGACCTCCGCACCGAGCTCAAAACCGTGCTTTGGACTACCTCCAAGCATATCAATGTAGCCACAGGTCAGCGCGTGCCGCATCCGCAGGAAATCATGGATTACCTGACCGCTACCTGCGTACCCGGTGTCAATTTCCCGAACCTGCATTTCAATGACCGCATTCACGCGATCAAGCAGGAGTTAGCGGCAGCGGCTAGCGCGTAGTATCTTTTTCTGAAATCAGCTTTCCGGTCGTATCCTGCCGGGTAGAGTCAGCAGGCAGGAAAGGTATCCGCACGCCCGGTCTCGGGGCGCGGGTGAAGCGGTTGAAGCTGTGGGTAAATTGCATGCTCACACCGCCGGTGGTGAAGGTACCGGTGTTGATCAGGAGGCTGTTCTGGATATTGCGGTTATAGGCTTTCACCCGCACCGAACCTTTCGCATTCAACCAATATTCCAAAGTCCATTCACCGAGCAAGCTCGCTGCGTCGTACTGCGAAGCACCGGTTTGCGACTGCGTGCCCGAAGTAAAACGTCCGTCGCGCGTCACACGGAAACGGTCGTTCAGGAAGCGGTAGGAGAAGCGGAGTTGCAGGTTATTCAATGCATTCTGGTCGAGTGAGAGGCCCGAAACGCCCACTTCAAGGTTTTCGTTGATACCCGAGGCCCAGCGACTGATCTGGTTCGATACCAGCTCGCTGATGCTGCTTCCGAGGAAGTTCTGGCCGCCCACCGTCGCCAGGCTGCTTTCGGGCAATAGCTGGTTTACGACCAGCAGGCTGCTCACCTGCCGGCTCAGCTCCTGTTCGTCGGATTTCAGTTTGTTCTGAAATGCTTCCAATTGCCCGCGGTAAGTGCTGAGCGAGGGGTTATCGAGGATTTTGAGGTCGTACTTGATCGTAGGCGACATCAGCCGCTCCGACAATCCGATGGTTACTTCCACAGGATATCTTCTCGACAATGCGTCACCGCTGTTGCCGCCGAGGTTGCTGGTATTCGGCAGCACGCCTGCCAGCGACACCATTTGCGTGTACCCTGCCTTTACATCGAGTTGTGCGCCGTAAGGGTCACCCGCCCAGACGATCCGGCTTCCCGGCTTGATACTGAATTTCTTGTTGATGACATTCTGCAAGGTGAAATTGTACTCCCCCTTCTCGATCTCGTAGGTACCCGCCATTGTAAAGTCACCCTGGGTATCGATGTTCAGGTTGAGACGGCCGCTGCCATTGCCACGCAGCACGTCGCCGGTTTGCCTGTCGAAGATGATTTCGCAGGTCGCGTCGGGCGTGAGGTTGAAATTGAAATCCATTTTGATCCCTCCGGCGATCTGGCTCCGGGCTACGGAATCGACGCGAGTGCCGGTAGTACTGTCGGCAGGCGTCATTTTGCTCACAAACTGGATATAATCCTGTGTAACCACTTCGGTGGCACCATCCAGCGGAATATAAATGCGAGTACCCTTGTTACTGGTCACATTGGCCTCAATGTTCAGGTTATCGATCGGGCCGTAGACTGCCACCGGGCCGGTTACGTAAGCCGTTCCGTAGAACATTTCATTGTGCTTCGCAGTGGTATTCAAAATTTTGAAATTGCGAAGGTCGGCATTGAAACCAAGGGAAAAGTACTTGAAACCATCATGAAAAACCCCGCCGCGCAATGTAGCCGTATTGCCGTCGGAATCGGTGACGAGAATATTGTTGCCGGTAATCTCGCTTTCCGTAAAGTTAATTTTATCACTGAATGTAAACACCGATTGCAGGTAATCGAACTTCATCCTGCCCTTGTCGACGGTGAGCGATCCTTCCAGTACCGGCGCGTCGACCACACCCTTGATCGATACCACGCCCTGCGCCGTTCCGCTGATATCGGATATCAGGCCTTCCGCAAAAGGTTCAAGCGCCTTGAAATCCGCCTGATTGAAAATCGCTTTCAGGTTCAGGGTATTTGTTTCGAGTTTCGGGCGGTACGAGCCTACGAGACTGAAAACCCGCCGCGCATTCTTGTTGAGCTGGGCGTCGATCTGCAATTCGCTGGTGGTCTGGTCCCAGTCGCCGGTACCGAGCAGGTTACCAAACTCGTACTGACCGTACCCCAGGCCCTCAATCGCGAAATTCGCATCCAGGATGACACTATTATAAATGTCCTTTACCTTCGCCGAGCCGTCCATAATGCCCGACAGTTTGGTATTGAAAACGGGATTCAAGCTGGCCAGCTTAAAGTTTTTAATATCCAGCAAAAGACTCTTATCGGGATCTTCCGAGGCTGTTCCGCTGAGGAAAATGCGCTGTTTCCCGCTCACCAAACCCAGATTCGACATCGTCATATCGTTGCCGACGATCGAAATCAGGCTCTCCGAAGGCACATTCCATTCTTCATCCAGCAGATTCAGCTTCGAATTTTTGAAACCAATATCCAAACCCGCCGGCAGAAACCGTATCTCACCCGCCAGATTGGCCCGGTTGGAACTCTTGACCTGATGTATGGCGCCGTTGAAATCGATATGATCGACGTCCCAGGTACCTTCCAGCTCCATTTTCTCGGTAGGTACCATCTTGCTGATCTGCTGCTTGTCGGAAGTCACGAGAATGGACGCGAGTACTTCGGCGCTGTTCACGAATTTCGAGGTAGTAACATCCACCTCCGCTTTCATAAACTGGTTTTTACCATAACTTACTGTGTCCGATAACGCATTGAATGTCAGTACGGCCGTGTTGTCCATTTTAAAAATCCCCTCCGCCTTCGCGCCGCGTGAGATGTAAATATCCGGGCTGAGGAATGCCAGGAACCGCGACAAATTATAGGTTTCCACCGAATAGTCGATCTGGTACCTGCGTGAGAGCATTTTCAGCGGCTTTCGGGCGTAGTATTCGTTCCGGCTGGCCTCGTTTTCGAAGAAATAGAGTTTATATTCATCCAAAACCTGACTTACATCCTTCCAGGCCTGCGTCGGCAGGAAATTGCCTTCCACTTTGGCTGTCAGAAATTCGCTGTCGAGCTGCAAGCGTCGCTTGCCAAGCTGATTTCTCGAAGAAAACACGAGGGTATCCACCACGAGGTTACGCTCCTTGCTGGTCATTACCAGGTAAGTATTGACCAATTTAGCGTCGCCTACCAGTTCATCGACCGTATTTCCAGTCACATTCACATTCAGCTGCGTACGAAGGGTAATCGGGTCCTCGCTGAAACCGAGTTCTTTCAAATTGGCCTTTTCGATCAGGCCCCGGACATCGAACATGTTCTGCTGTTTGGAGAGATCGAACTCGCCGTCGAGGCTCACGGCCAGGTTGCTGTCGCGCGCGCTTACCAGGCCGTTGAAGTACTGGTTTTGTAAATTGCCTTTCAACCGGATGTTTTTGTAATCATAATTCCGGAAACCGATGCGGTGCACGATCGCAT
This sequence comes from Dyadobacter sp. SG02, assembly GCF_900109045.1. Classification (GTDB taxonomy): domain Bacteria; phylum Bacteroidota; class Bacteroidia; order Cytophagales; family Spirosomataceae; genus Dyadobacter. Next base: position 343,812 of record NZ_FNYL01000003.1, on the reverse strand, counting down.
TCATATCCGCTGACGCGACCGACAGTTCCAATCCTTTGCCGTACACTTTCCCTTCAAAATCGAGCTCCTGCCAGTTATCCTCGTCTTCCAGCAAAGTCCCCAACCCGAATGCCGACGTTTTAACTTCGCCCGAATAGGTGGTCGTTTTGGCGTCTGCAATATGGAAAACGAGGTCACCCGACAGCTCGCCGAGCTCCGACGACGACGATGCATTCACGGCAAAATCTTCCAGCGTTCCTTTAAAAGTGCCGTCCAGTATCGTATAACCGAATTTTTGCAGCTCTGGATGCATGTCCCATTCAGGATAATATTGAACGAGGTCCACGGGATCGACTTTGGACGCCGACAGCCGGATATCCATCAGTACCCCTTCGATTTTGGGTAGCCCTTTGAAACCGATATCGCCGATGAGCCTGCTGTTCTGTCCGAAATGCAAGTCCGTATTGGAAAGCACAAAATCATCGACTTTCCCATTGAAATCGCCCGATATGAGCCAGGTTTCATTCAAACCATCTATATAGCTGGAAAACAACCCCAGGTCCTGCGAATCTACCCGGCTGCCGGTGAGGTGCCCTTTCATGCGGATTTTGTGATTGAAATCGCCCAGCTCGCCCGACCGGTTGTAGTAAAATATCACTTCGTCTTTCAAATGCGAATTGCCGATGTGGGCGTCGAGCTCTTTCAATTCCATTTTCTTCTGGCAGAAAAGGAACTTCGTATCGAGGTCGTGCATTTCCAGGCCGGTCTGCTTGTCGACCGTTTTCAGGTTTTTGGCACGAAAAGCAATGGTATCTCCCTGAACGAGGAAATCGCTGAGCTCGCCATAGAGGTGTCTGAGGCTGAAATGCGAGTAATCGAACACCCTCGAACCGCGGTCGCGGGGCTGGCGGGGGTCGTCGTAACCGAATGTGCCGTCGATGACCTTTGCTTTGCCGATGATGAAAGGCGTATTGTTTTCGGGTGCATTGGGTGGCCGGGGTACAGCTGGTGCAGTGAGCTCGTTAATGCGGGCGATGAAGCCGTCGATATTGAGGTCTCCCGACTTGGGTACGATGACCAAATGTACATTCGGTCGGTATACATTGACCTCGTCGAGAAAAATCTCCTTCGCCGAGTCGCGGATAATGTTGTTGACATTCAGGTTTACATCCAGCCGGCCGACGTCGATCATATCCGCGCCGGAGGAATCTTTAACCGAAACCTCTTCGAGCGACACCACGTCGAACCATTTGATATTGACCTTCCCGATGGTGATGGGATACCCGAGTTTGCCTGAAATATCGGCCGTGAGGTAGCCTACGGCCCAGGTTTGCACCGAAGGGAGCTGTAATGCGGTAGTAGCGATCCCTAGTGCCAGCAGCACGAAGATGACAACCACGATCAGACCATTACCAAGCGCCTTCAGGAATTTTAACATATACAGCTTCGCAGCGGGATACTGCTTATCTTATTGTTAATGCTTAATTTTGCGAATATTTTCCACAGTATGAATATCCTCGCTATTGAATCGTCGTGCGACGAAACCTCCGCAGCCGTTATAACAAACGGGAATATCCGCTCCAATGTTGTCGCTACGCAACTGATCCACACACAATACGGCGGCGTCGTTCCCGAACTGGCTTCGCGGGCCCATCAGCAACACATTCTGCCTGTGGTGGACAAAGCATTGAATGACGCAAAAATAGCAAAAAAAGACCTGGATGCCATTGCTTTTACCAAGGGACCGGGTTTGCTGGGCGCATTGCTGGTAGGCACCTCGTTCGCGAAATCGATGGCGCTCGGGCTGGATGTTCCGCTGATCGAGATCAACCACATGCAGGCGCACGTGCTCGCGCACTTCATCGACGACCCCAAACCGGCATTCCCTTTCCTTTGCCTGACCGTGAGCGGCGGGCATACGCAGATCGTGAAAGTTACGGGCCCGCTCGACATGGAAATCATCGGAGAAACGCGCGATGACGCCGTGGGAGAGGCTTTTGATAAAACCGCCAAGCTGCTCGACCTGCCCTATCCCGGCGGCCCGTTGATCGACAAATATGCCGCACAAGGGAATCCGCAAGCCTATCCGTTCCCGCTTCCGGAGATACCCGGGCTGGATTTTTCTTTCAGTGGAATCAAGACTTCGTTTCTGTATTTCCTTCAAAAACAAGTCCGCCAAAACCCGGAATTTATCAAAGAAAATATAGCCGACATCTGCGCAAGCATTCAGTTTACATTGATTGATATTCTCCTTAAAAAACTAAAAAAGGCATCCCGCGAAACGGGTATCAAAGAAATTGCCATCGCCGGCGGCGTTTCCGCTAACTCGGGATTACGCAAATCGTTGCAGGAACTCGGCGGGCAGCTGGGTTGGAATGTGTATATTCCTGCTTTCGAGTATTGTACCGATAATGCGGCCATGATCGCGATCGCGGCGCATTACAAGTTCGAAGCGGGCGATTTCTGCGACCAGACGGTGAGCCCGCTTGCGAGAATGGAGTTTTGAAATGGTATTAACCTGAACCGGATTGTATGAAACACTTTTGCCTGGGCATTCTTTTTATTTCAATCCTGTCGGCGGCTGCGAATCCGCTTTCTGCACAAACGGCACGGGTACTGCGTGACGACCTCGCCATTAAGCCATTTTTTCGGATCGAAGGCACCGACACGCAAACCAGGATCGAGTACGATGCTTCCGATAAGTCGTTTTATACCATCGCATGGAGTGGCGACCTCTTCCACCTCACGCCCAACGGCGAGGGAAACTATACGATTGAAAGGCTGGCGTCGGCGCAGGACCATGGCATCAACTACCTGCAAGGTCTTGCATTGCATGACGGCAGTGTGTACCTGGCCGGTAATGTGGTGATTGCGCAGGGCGTTTCGGGTTATGGCAAGGCTGTGAAGGCCAAACTGACCGCTGGCAAGCTCGTTTGGACCGAAATATTCAAAACCGCCGAGCATGCTTCTTCCAAAACACTTTTCGACCACGCTTTCAGCGCCATTTGCTTTTCGCCCGACGGCAAAGATATGTACATTGCCAGCGGGTCACGTACCGATCACGGTGAGGTGAAAGATAACGAAGGACGCTACCCCGGCCTGCGCGAAGTGCCGCTGACTGCCTGTATTTTCAAAATACCGGCCAATACCGAAAATCTGCAACTGCCCAACGATTCGGCCGCGCTCGCGCCTTACGTACACGTGCGTGGCGTGCGCAATGCATTTAGTCTCGCATTTGCGGCCAATGGCGACTTGTTCAGCGTCGAAAACTCCGGCGACCGCGACGATCCCGAGGAAATGAACTGGATAAGGCCCGGCGCCCATTATGGGTTTCCCTGGGAAATGGGCGGAAATGATACGCCCATGCAGTTTGCAGGATACAAGCCGGACGACGACAAGCTGATCAACCGCAATTATACGGCCTACCAGATCGGGGCATTTCACGACGACAAGCAATATCCCCAAAAACCGAAGAATCTGACTTTTCGCAAACCCATCCGTAACGCCGGCCCCGACGCCGACATGTACCGTGACCCCACCACCGGAAAGGTGATGGATGCCAGCGAAAACGGCACAACTATCGGCACATTCACTGCGCACAGGTCGCCATTAGGGTTGGTTTTTGATCTAAAATCAGGTTTTGGAGGTGACTACAAAGGCAAGGGGTTTGTGCTAAACTTTCAGGAAGGGTCCGCTACTTACGGGCCTATGCAGGACCCCGGGCAGGACTTACTAATGCTGGATTTGAAGAAAAACACCGCCGGCGACGATTATACATTGAATACCTACCGCATTGCCGCCGATTTCGTCCAACCGACCGATGCGGAGATCGTCGATCATAAGTTGTACGTGCTCGAAGGCCAGGGCCAGATATGGGAAATTACTTTTCCCAAGAAAGAAGAAGAAGTGGTGACCGGCATGGAGCCGTCGCGCAATGCTTTCAGCGTATATCCGAACCCGATCCGAGGCAAAATGCAGGTCGAAGGGCCATTAACCCAACAAAATGTACAAATGACTGTTACCGACATTACCGGACGTGCGCTGATCCGTGAAGAACGGCAGATGAATGGCAAAACCGAGCTGGATGTTTCCAAACTTCCGGCGGGCACTTATTTGCTTCAAGTAGAGTCTCGGAAACAACAGGTTACCACCCGATTTATCGTTAACCCGTGAAAGCATTCGTCCTATTCGCATTGGTACTTTTTTCGGCGGTTTGGCTATCATGCGGTGATTCGCCATCGCCCGGCCCTCCTGTTACCGGTGGTAATGAAACGCCCGAATTAAGCAGCTTTTCTCCTCTTTCAGGTAAACAAGGAACTGTTATTAAAATTCAGGGCAAGCATTTCGGAAGTGATGTTTCGAAAGTTTCACTTGAAATCAATGGTTTGAAAGCGGCCATCAATACGGTAACCGATACGGAAATAACGGCGATTGTCCCCGCCAAATGTGGCCTGGGGAAGCTGACCTTAACCGTGAATAGCAAAGAAGTCACATCCGCGGCGGCATTCCGCTACCTCTATACGGCCACTACCAGCTACTTCTCGGGCAATGGAAAGGGAGCGGATGGCAAGGACGGCGGCTACCAGGACGGTACGCCGCAACAATCCGAGTTCAGGACATTGTACAACATCGCGACCGATAACAAGGGCATTATGTTCGCCGCGGATCTCGGCAACTGCGTTGTAAGGCGCATTGAAACCGACGGCAGCACTTCCACCCTGGCGGGTGCAGGCAATCAAAACGGATTCAAGGACGGTAAAGGCAACCAGGCATTGATGAAATTTCCGATCGGCATCGAGCTCGCACCCGACGGTACTATTTTCGTGGCGGATCACGAGAACCATGCTATCCGCAAAATATCGCCCGACGGCACGCTCGTCACCGTAGCGGGCCACCCCGACCGGCCGGGGTTGGTCGATGGTAATCTAGCCACAGCCCAATTCAAGCGGCCTTATGGTGTAAAACTGGACAAAACCGGCACACTCTGGATTTGTGATACCGAAAACGGCGTAATCCGAAAGCTTTCGGCAGACGGGCAGGTGACTACTTTCGCCGGCAGCACGCCCGGTTATGCCGATGGAAAACTAAGGGAGGCAAAGTTTTATATGCCTTCTTACCTCAACTTCGATGAAAACGGCAACATTTTTATCGCCGACAAGCATAACCATTGCATCCGCAAAATCACGCCGGACGGCATGGTTACCACATTTGCCGGAACGCCCACCAAAACCGGCTACCGCGACGGCGAAGCAAGTCAGGCGATGTTCAATCAACCGTGTAATATTCAGATCGATAAACTGGGGAATCTCTACGTGAACGACTTGTGGAACCATTGCATTCGCCTCGTGTACCCGGACGGGTACGTGACGACGCTCGCGGGCAAGGGCGGCACGGCAGGTTACCAGGAAGGCCCCGGGGAAAATGCGCTTTTTAAACATCCGCAGGGATGTACTTTGGACAAAGACGGAAATCTTTTTGTTACGGATTCAGCTAACCAACGTATACGCAAGCTGACCATTGAATAACCATGGCCATGACATTGTCAGAAATCTGGGTTTACCCCGTAAAATCCCTCGGCGGGATCAGGCTCACCAAAGCATTCACAGAAGAAAGAGGGCTTCAATACGATCGCCGCTGGATGATCATCGACGACGAAAACGTGTTCATTACCCAACGGGCGCACCTGAAAATGGCGCTGATAGACGTCGCATTACTGGAAGATGGATTGAAAATATACCTGCGCGCTAACCCGGACGATTTTGTGCTCGTTCCCTACCAGCCCGTAACCGCATTGCCCGTCACCGTAAAAGTCTGGGACGATATTACCGAAGCACTCACCGTTTCCGACGAAGCCGACGCCTGGCTCACCCGGCAGCTCGGCCTTAACCTCCGGCTCGTGATAATGCCGGATTCGACCGAGCGCAAAGCCGATCCGCGTTACGCACAACATAATGAGAATGTGAGCTTTGCCGATGGCTTCCCTTACCTCGTCATTTCGCAGGCCTCGCTGGACGACCTGAATAGCCGTCTCGCCGAACCCATCGAAATGCGCCGTTTCAGACCCAATTTCGTCATCACCGGCACCGAACCATTTGCGGAAGACCAATGGAAACACATTACCATCGGCAACTTGCGTTTCGAAGTAGTGAAACCCTGCGCACGCTGCGTACTCACGACCATTAACCCGGAAACCGCCGAAAAAGGCGCGGAACCGCTCAAAACGCTTGCGAGCTACCGGCGGAATGGTAACAAGATACTATTCGGGCAAAATGTAACTGCCCGCGATGCAGGCGAACTGAGCGTGGGCGACTTTTTGGTAGTTCACGAATAGCAAAAAAGCTCCGCTGATGATCACGGAGCTTTTTCATTATAAGTCAATGTATTTTCAGGACTGGGCTTCTGTTTCGCTGGCACCGCTTGTCTGGAACGGGCTTTTCATAATGCCTCTTTCGGAGTTGCGGATAAAATTGATGATTTCGTCGCGCTCATCCGAAGGTGCCATTTCCAGCTCGATTTTTTGCAATGCTTCCGCATTGTTGAGGCCCTTCATGTAGACGTAACGATAGATATTCTGGATCTCAATGATTTGCTCATTGGTATAGCCTCTTCTCCGCAGACCCACTGAATTGATACCCACGTAGGAAATAGGCTCGCGCGCCGCTTTTGTAAACGGAGGAACGTCTTTCCGCACCAGCGAAGCCCCGGAAACAAATGCATGGATGCCGATCTTCACAAACTGGTGTACGGCGCTCAATGCACTCACAATGGCCCAGTCGCCCACATGAACGTGGCCTGCCATTTGCACATTATTACCGATAATGACGTTGTTTCCAACGCGGCAATCGTGCGCCACGTGTGCGTAAGCCATAATCAGGCAGTCGGAGCCTACCACCGTTTTCCAGTGTTCCTCGGTACCACGGCTGATCGTCGCATACTCGCGGATCGTCGTATTGTCACCGACCACAGTCAGGGTGTACTCATTATTGTATTTCAAATCCTGGGGCGTGGCCGAAACGACGGCGCCGGGATAAATCTTGCAGTTTTTACCAACGCGTGCACCCGAATTGATTACAGCGTGTGACCCTATCCAGGACCCTTCCCCGATCTCAACATCGGCATGGATCATTGCAAAGGGTTCAATCTCTACATTCTGAGCAATCTTAGCGTCAGGATGGATATATGCTAATGATTGAGTCATTTTTTCTTTACCAGGCTTGCTATCATATCGGCTTCACACACCAGCTGTCCGGCTACGTATCCCCGGCCACTCATTTTGACGATCCCCCGCTTCATCGGAGACGTGAATTCACATTTAAAAATAACGGTATCCCCCGGGAAAACATTACGGCGGAACCGGCATGCATCGATCCCGATGAGGTATGGCCAGTAGTTGTCCGGATCGGGAACGCTGGAGAGTACCAGGATTCCGCCCGTCTGCGCCATGGCTTCCAATTGCAAGACGCCAGGCATTACCGGGTTACCCGGAAAGTGTCCGAGAAAAAATTGTTCGTTGATCGTCACATTCTTCACCCCTACCACGCTGTTTTCGTCCAATGCAATGATCTTGTCGATCATCTGGAACGGATAGCGGTGCGCCAGCAACTGGCCTATCTGGTTGATATCGAATACAGGTGCCTTGTTAGGATCGTATTGCGGAATATCCCCTTTACCCGATTTGATCAGCTTTTTAATCTTTTTGGCCAAAGCCACATTCGCCGCGTGGCCGGGACGTGCCGCCAGGATTTGTGCTTTGATAGGCCTTCCAACCAATGCAAGGTCACCAATGAGGTCGAGCAGCTTATGCCGCGCCATTTCATTGGAATAATGCAGGTCTACATTATTAAGGATGCCCTTCGTTTTATCGACGCTAACCTTCGGCTTGCTCAGCAACTGCGACAGATGATCCAGTTCGCCGTCCTGCACCTCGCGGTCCACGATCACGATTGCGTTCGTCAGGTCACCGCCTTTGATGAGGTTCTGCTTGTACAATGCTTCCAGCTCGTGCAGGAACACAAACGTGCGGCACGACGCGATATCGTCTTTGAAAAGTGTAATATCATTCAAAGAAGCATGCTGGCTGCTGATGACGGTAGAGTTGTAATCCACCATCACCGTCAGGCGATAGTCCGAAAGCGGCAGCGCCACCAGTTCGGTATCCTTGTCTTTATTCTTATAATGTACGTATTCCGGAACTTCGAAATAGTTGCGGTATGCATTCTGTTCTTCAATGCCCGCGTCGAGCAGTGCGTCCACGAATTTGATGGAACTGCCGTCCATGATCGGAGGCTCCGGGCCGTCGAGCTGGATCAGCACGTTATCGATCTGCAAACCTACCAGGGCGGCAAGTGTGTGTTCTACCGTATGGATCCGCGCGCCGTTCTGCTCGATGGTAGTACCGCGGGACAGATCCACTACATTATCAACATCCGCATCAACAATGGGCTGGTCGGGTAAATCAACACGTTGAAACTTGTACCCGTGGTTGGCTGGCGCCGGCACGAATGTCATCGTAGCGACAACACCGGTATGTAAACCCACTCCAGTTACGGATACAGACTTAGAAATGGTTTGTTGTTTTTCGTTCATTATATCTATTTCCTTTTCTAAATAAGGTGCGATCGGGCCATTTACTGAAAATCAGACGTTTCCTGCTTGCGTTCCAGGTCTTTCAGTCGTTCTTCCAGCTCAGGCAGCCTGCGCACCAGTGCCATGGACCGTAAATGTTCGTTCAGGTCCCTGGCCGGGGAGCCGGACAGCGACAGGCCTTCCTTTTTGATGGATTTGCCCAGGCCGCTTTGAGCCCCAATCTTGGTATTGTTTGCTACCGTAATATGCCCTACCAGACCAACCTGCCCTGCGATCACACATTGCTCGCCGACGGTGGTGGAACCGGACACTCCCGACTGGGCCGCAATTACGGTATTTTTTCCAATCTCTACATTATGTGCGATCTGAACCAGGTTATCTATTTTCGCTCCCTGGCGGATAATGGTCGAGCCCATCGTCGCGCAATCGATCGTCGCATTGGAGCCGATGCTCACATTGTCCTCTATGATCACATTTCCGAGCTGCGGGATCGTTTTATAGCTGCCGTCGGCCTGCGGAGCGAAACCGAAGCCATCGCCGCCGATCACCGTGTTCGCGAAAATCGTCACATTCTTGCCGATCACCGTATTGTCATAGATTTTAACGCCGGGATGGATCACCGAATAATCGCCTACCTCAACCCCGTCGCCCAGCCAGGCCTGCGGGTATATCTTCACTTCTTTCCCGATCACGCAATTCTTTCCAATATAGGAAAAAGCGCCGCGGTAGCAATCCTCCCCCGTCCGGCTGTTTTCGCCGATGAAACTCGGCTGCTCTACGCCCAACTTGCGGCCGGCGAGGCGTTTCTGGTATTCTTCCAGCAGGATCGTGAAGGCGGTGTAAGCATTATCGACGTAGATCAACGTCGCAGAAATATCTTTTTTGGGAGTAAAATCTTTATTGACAATTACTGCCGAAGACTGTGTGGAGTAGATATAATGCTCATATTTGCTATTGGCCAGAAAAGATATACAACCCGGCAAGCCCTCTTCAATTTTTGCAGCCGAATTAATTGTAATCTGATCATTTCCAACAACAGTTCCATTCAGCATCTGAGCAATCTCGCTGACAGTAAATTCCATATTTTATCGGCTAATTTCGGGTAATAGTATTCGAGTACGTCGTAAAAATTATTAATTCTGCCTTCTTTTTAGGGTCCTGATTAACCACGCAAAGATACATTTTTACCCCAACATACATAGTACTTGCGTACAATCTTAGTCAAGGCTTCGATGGTCGGAATGTCCGACGCATCGGCGATATCCAGCAAATTCCCTTTTTTCATTTTCACGCGGATCGGGTCCTGCTCCTTGGCATAGGACAAATTGGTGGTTTCGCCGGTGATCAGGAAATACTGCATATCCGTTTCAGAAATGCCCCGTGCCGTCAGCCGCTCACGCAGTGGCGCCAATACATCTTCACCGGGCGGCTCGTCGAAAAAACTGATTTTGAACAGGTTTCTGTCCAGGAGCATCTGGCATAACGTCGATAAAACAGGGTCCTTGTGACTTTTCCATCCTTTCACAGATGCCCATACGTCGTTATCGTCCAATCCGTTGAATGCGGCCAGTAAATCGGGATTGTTATCGAAATCCGCGAGCGTAAAACGGTTATTGAGGAACAATGCAAAATCGGGCGTCGCGAAAAGCTGCTCGCCTGCCGCCGCCAGCTCGCGGGCGCGGTACATGATCTGCGTGAGCATCGCCTGCGCGCTCAGGAGCGTCTTATGCAGGTACACCTGCCAGTACATGAGCCTGCGTGCATGCAGGAAGTTTTCGATACTCAAAAGCCCTTTTTCCTCCACCACCAGCTGGTCATGGCTGATATCCAGCATTTTGATCAGCCTGTCGGCACCGATAGAACCTTCGATCACGCCGGTGTAGAAACTGTCGCGGTTCAGGTAATCCATCCGGTCCATATCCAGCTGACTGGAAATCATCTGGTGGTAAAACTTGCGCGGGTAAGTTCCTTCGAACATCTGGATCGCAATATCGAGCCGGCCATTCAACTGGCGGTTGAGATCCTTCATCATCGTCAGCGTAATCGCCTCGTGCGGCACCCCGGGTATAACGACGCTTTCCAGCACATGGGAAAACGGCCCGTGGCCGAGATCGTGCAGAAGAATAGCCGCCTGTGCGCCTTCCGATTCCGGCTCCCAGATCATATGCCCCTTCTCCTGCAACGTCCGCAATGCCTGACTCATGAGGTGCATTGCGCCGAGCGCGTGGTGAAAACGGGTATGCAATGCACCCGGATAAACGATATCGGCCAGGCCAAGCTGCCTGATCCGCCTGAGCCGCTGAAAGTAAGGATGGTCGACCAGATCGTAGAGCAGATCCGACGCGATAGAAATGAACCCGTATACCGGATCGTTGATGATTTTCCTTTTATTCAAAACCAGTTTTTTGGCAAAAGTAATAAACAACCAACGGACAAATGCAGCTAATCTTGCGGCATTCATTTGGAGAATTGAACCGATTCGCTAATTTTGCACTCCGAATAGAGGTTGAGAAAGGGGCAATGGCTTGCAAAGTGTTTGTCCGGCTGATCAGAACAACTATCTGATTGTCAGCAACTAGCAATTCTCTATACAATGCAAAAAAGGGGCCTATAGCTCACAAACCGTTTGTCCGATCGGTTAGAGCAACTGACTCATAATCAGTAGGTACCACGGCTTAAATTGGAAAATTAATAAGGGCCTATAGCTCATTCGGTTAGAGCAACTGACTCATAATCAGTAGGTGCCTGGTTCGATTCCAGGTGGGCCCACGTTGAAAATCAAGGACTTAGCTTAAAAAGCTAGGTCCTTTTTCTTTTTGTTGCAATAAAAGTTGCAATAGTTTTGAAGGGTGAAATTCAACAAGGATCAATGTTTGGGATTGGCTAGACATTTGCAATTGTTCAACCTTGTGCCCCCTGAAGACCGGGGACATCGTAACAGTCGTCTTTTATAAAGCCGGGAATACTGAATCCGAAAGAAATCATGACAACGGTCAATAACAAGAAAATTAGAGGCTGGAAACGGCGGATCAAGGAAATCGACCGATGGTTTGAGGCCAATAAAATGCCTGATCTAAGCCACTTCGAAGCGAGGGGGGAAGAATTTGTCAAAATAAGGATTGATCCTTGGACACGTGTATGTGACCGGGTGCCACCGGACTGGTATTTTCGTTTAGTAATCCAAAAACTGGTCTTAATTTACAATCTTTGGGAAGAGATTTTTGAGCGCCAGGAGATTCCCTACGACCTTCAAATCTGGCTAAACTATCCTAACACCATCAGAAGCGAGGTGGTATGCGCGAGTGTCGATAATATCGGTGGATTTAGAGACAACTATTACAGAAAGAGTACAAAAAACGAGCGGCTGCCGCTCACTTGGGCAGACAGTGTCCCAGAGTTGCAAAAATTCACCTGGCGACAGCATGATGACGAGGATTTTTGGTTTAAAGAAATTCACTACCTCGATCAGGAGGAGATTAATGAATTGTTAGAAGCGGGTTTTGTTGAAGAGGAAATCTTGCTTGAGGGCCGCAAGGAAATTAGGTACAGCAGAAAAGTAGGGAATGTCTGGATAGGCCGAATGAACAGGTGGTGACGATTTCCGAAATTTAGCTCTCGCTACCTGGTTTGCCATAGCAATCGGGATCAATAAACACCTTTTGAGCTGTCCCTTTTCTATAGTCAAAATCGGGGACTTACAAATCTTTGCTTCAGATGAAATTATCCCATTCAGGGTGAAACTACCTCAAAAACTTTGGAAGTAAAGAATTGGGGTTAAAGATCCCGATTTTCTACTGTAACCAAACACAACTTATGAAAACGCAGGATATGTTAATCGATGATATCTAAAGCATTACAAGTGTCGCGATGCGCTCAATAGCTTCTTAGGGCGCCACCCCATTAAAGAATCACCATAATATCCGAATTAGGCCGATCCTTCTTATCCAGATATTCCCAGGACACAATGTCTTCTTCCGGGTAAATATTACCGGTGTCCTCAGGCCCTTCGTCGCCGATGGCCTCGATAAATGCTTTCGAAGCTTTTTTGTAAGTCCCTTCGCGGGGCACACCGTTCATGTCGGTAAACAAAACCTGCGATAAGTCTTCCGGGAGCTTTTGGTCTTTCATGTTGTCGCTTTTTATAATGGTAAAAGAAGGCATTTCGACCTTCTTTTACACTTTTACTCTCAAATTTTATGCCTGACGACACGCCGGTTATTCAAAACTTCCTCGCGAACCGGATAAAATTCCCCCAATCATAAGTGGTCATATTATGCTCGCCTTCCCGGTTGTGGTAACCAAAATGTGCGCCGATTACCGGCTGGTCGATTCCCGGCGGGTCTTTGGGCAACCCCGATTTGATTCCGTACAATGCATATACCGGCTCGGCGGCTTTCAATGCCAGAAACGTTCCTTTCGGATCGGCCCAGAGGTCTTTGGAAGCGTTGGTCGCGTACACCGGCCGGGGCGCGATGAGCGCGATGAGCATATGCTGGTCTACCGGCAGGGCACCTTCTTTGTCATTGTATTTTTTGTAGTGATCGTTAAACCAATGCGGAAACGTGGTGTTAATGCGGCTGATACGTTCGCCAAACTGCCGGCGCGCCAATGCCGCGCCGGTATTGCCCGAGCAATTGGTAATGCAGGCCGCGAAGCGCTGGTCCTGCGCAGCCGCCCACAATGATGTTTTACCGCCCCGAGAATGTCCTACGACAATGACCTTTTTGGAGTCGATATCCTTGTCCGTCTCAAAATAATCCATTACGCGGCTCGCTCCCCAGGCCCAGGCGCCGATCGCTTTCATTCCATTGTCCTTGGTCAACTGCTCCGGGTAAAGTTTTTGCAAAACGCCGGTCGCGTAAGTATCCTTATTGTCCGGCGCAAGGTCGCTCACATGAAATGCCGCAATTGCAAAACCGCTGTCTATCACCATTTCCGCCGGCCAGAACTCGCTCTTTTTAGCCCTCGTCGGGTCGGTATTCTCTTTTCCGCGGTTGTTAATCAATAAAAAAACAGGTACAGGCTTCCTGGCTTGCGTAGGAACAAAAAGGACGACGTTGATCAGCACCGACTTCCCCTTTCTGAAAACGGTTACACCGACTTGCTTCAATACCGCCTTGCCATTCATAAGCGGCTGGTCGTCTTCCGTCAGTGCATAGCGGATACTGTCGTAGTCGGTCGGCATTTGCCCGTAAATATGGTCTTCAAACAGTTTCAGCACCTCCGGTCTTCTCAGCTTCTCCCACTTTTCTTCATTGCGGATCGTCTTGCCCGAAGTGGTTTTAAGCACATCCGGCAAGGTATAATGCGGCACTTTCGCCTCATCGTAATTCTGGGCTAATGCGGGGTAACAGGTGATGAGCAGGAGGCAGAAAAGGGTTATTCGTTTCATGAGAATTAGTTGGGCATTTGTTTCAAAATAAAACGCTCAAATATCTGCTATTTAACTGAAAAAGCGCAGGTTAATCGGCCCCACAAATATTTTTTTCCTAAGCCACCCAACCTCCCCGCCCTTCTTCGCAGTTTATTTTATTGACAGGTGGCCACCTGATTTACATCTATTCAATTTTAAACACTGATGGTCATGAGAACAGAAAAATGGCTGGTATTGTGCGTGGTATTGCTGCTGATCCAGCTGGTCGCCTGCGAAAGAGGAAAAATGGAAGAGAATGCGCCGGTACCGGTTTCGGCGAGGACGGGGACAGACAGTGTTGGGCAGGACAGTATTCCCCGGGATACGATCGTTAAAGACAGTATTGAAAAGGATACCATTTATCAGGACACAATCGTCCGGGACAGCACGATCGCCGACAGTACTTTCGCTGACAGCACTTTCGTGGACAGTATGGCTGCTCAACGCCGATCGGCCCTTCCGGCTGCTTTGGGACGTCTTAGATCCGTTCGTTAACCGTAGTTTGTGATTTTCACTAAAAGTCGTTTTAAGCGTTTTAATGAAACAAAACAGGCATGGCCGGCTGAAATTTAGTCGGTCATGCATTTCCACAGTCATTGGACACATTATATCGTACACTAGCGGGTTGTAAACGGCAGGATCGCCAGAGTCAGGAAAAATTGTACCGGCAATTTTACCCGGCACTTTTTGCCCTTTGCAAAAATTTCTTCGACGACAAGCATGACATCGTTACCGCAATCAACAATGGAATGCTGAAGGTGTTTACGAACATTCATCAATATGATGATACGAAGGGTGAATTCTTCAACTGGATGTATACGACAGTGCGTAACGCGGCGCTTACCATGCTGCGTGACAGGAAGACCCAGACATTCGATTATATAGAGATCGACGACAAAATGGGTTTCACATCTTCCGAAAACCCCTTCGAACAGACCTCAGGCGGAGATGTCCAATTGTATTTAATGCAGTTACCAGTAGCCACACGCCGGATTTGCGGCCTTTTCTATATTGATGGTTTTTCGATAAAAGAAATAGCATGCTCGCTGGGTATCAGCGAAGGTACCGTCAAATGGCATTTAAGCGAGAGCAGGAACAGGTTGAAAGTAATTTTTGAAAACCTCCTCTGATGAAAAGAAAAGACAAACAGATCACCAAGTTTCTCCACGACCCGCTGCCGGACCCCGAAATCCCGGCCGACGACGCATGGGCGGACATGAATGATATGCTGGACACTGCCACGGGTCGTGGAACTAATGGATCAAAATGGCCGGCACAGGTATGGAAGTCGCTTGGAACACTCAAAAGGTTTTTAATAGTGGCTTTCACCCTGGTGACGATTTCCGCCGGGGTTGCATGGGTTGTTTTCAAGACCAAAACCGCGGACCGGCAAACCGCACCGGCGCGCATTTCTGCTGAAAGCCGGAATGCCGAAGGTACTGTAACAAAGTTGGATTCATTAACCGGAAGAATGGAAACCGGTACCAATCGTAATAATGCCGGTAATCCTGCAAAGGCGGCTCATCCATTGACCGAAAAAATGGAGACTGGTGCCGACCGGGACAATGCCAATCGTACCACAAAGGGCAGCGGCGCCGTAACCGAAAGAACGAAAACCAGTACCGCCCGCGGCAATGCCATCGGGAGCGTTAGCACGGCAGGTGTGGCAAACGACAGGACAAAAACCGGTACCAAGTCCTCAAAAAGCATTGATAACGACATTCAAACAGCGCAAACCCAAACCTCTTCCCATACACGTACGCGCAATGCGCAGGCAACGGTTATGCACAAGCGCGACGTGCAGGCGCGCAGGCCTTCGGGCGACGATTACGCGGAAAATGCATTACCCAAAGACCGTTCCCAATCCGGGAATACCGGTAATGGCAGACAGCCGACAGAATCTTCCTTACTCAATCAAACCAATACTACTTCTTCTGTTAGCCATGAAAATAGAACCGCTCCGACGGCTGCGAACAGCATGCTCAATAGCCTTGAATCACTTTCCGGCCGTTTCGGAGGTGCCGGAAACGATTTAAGTAAATATATCAGAAAACCTGAGGAGACTGTGGCGCAACCAGCGCCGAAAACGCGAAAGTCGATATTCACAGACGTGCATTTCGGGCCGGAGTGGAATATCGGCCGGTCTATCGTGTCGCCAAACTACATGTTTACCAACGCCGACAGCGTTAAGCGTCCGCTGCGGCTGGCGATTCCCGGTGTGTTTGTATCCAAAAGCTGGAACAGGCATAGCGTGACTTTCATTTTCAATCCGCTGCACTCCTATTTCGGTAACAAAGAGCGGGTAGCTCAGCGCCTGGACACGCTTCGGAGTTCGGATTCATTATACGTCGTGAATCGCCACTATACCAACTTCGTCAAGGCATTCGGAATGAATTTTTCTCTCCAATATCAGTATCGGGCGTTTTCCTTGATTTCCCTGGTGGGTGGGGTCTCCTATGCCAAATATTCATCTGCATTACTTTTCAGGGAAATTGAGTATCCGACGGGCGCAATCGCTATGCAGGAACATTTGGCGGCAAAAGGCCAGGATACATTAAAATCATATATCCGTCCGCAACAATGGAACATCCGCGCGGGCATATTATTTCATTCACCCGATGTGTTTAATAATCGATTGCAGTTTGCCTGGATGACGGTCTTTCCGCTATCAAACCTGTCGCAAAAGGGATTCAAAAGCGTGAAAACTCCCAATATGCAGCTATCGATAAGGTTCCTAATCAAATAGCTGCTCCGCGGCCGTCTCCCTACGCCGCCCCCTTCAACCGCGCTACCGGCATATCAGGGTCATACTTTCCGAAAATCACCGGAATCTGTCCCTTGTCTTCCGGACCCTTTTTAGGTAGTGATGCAAGGTGGAGATAGAGGTAATCATAAGCCTCCTTAATAGTCACGAGCGCGTCCTTGTTCTTGTCGGCGCCGCCTTGCAGGCCGTCCACGAGGAACTTGGTGAAGTAGCCATGACCAATGCTCACGTTCTCACTCGAATACTGGTAAGAACGTGCCGCCATCAGCACCACCAGGCCCGATTCTTCATCCTCGAACGACCGCACCGAAACCGGTACCGGCTTCATTTCGGAAACATCCCGCGCACGGTTCTTCATACTGCCCGACATGCATGCATCCGCAAAGCACAGCCGCGTTTTCGCCCGGCATTTCCGGAATACCTCTTTCACGTCCTTGTGCTTCAAACTCGTATTCATATCGCGCATATCGATGTCGTAACTGGCGAAGAAGCCATTCGCACCATGGCCGGCGAAGTAGAATATCACGCGGTCGTCCGGGCTGGATTTGGCGAAAAACGCCTCCATTTGATTGATAATGCTTGCCTTGCTCGCCTGGTGATCGATCAGCAGCGCGATGTTTTCCGCCGGTACCGAGCCGCCTGCTTCGCTTCTCAGAAAATCGTAGAAAATACGGGCGTCGTCGTCGCAGTACCGCAGGTCGTTCAGTTGCGCCTGGACGCCGCTTTCAGGGTCGGAGCCATTGAGGTAATCAGAAATTCCGACGATGACTGCGTAGGTATTGCCCTGGTTTTCGGAGAAGTTGGCGCCTTTAATCCATTTGTACCCATAGTACACCCCGATGGCCACACCTATGAAGATGAGGATGTTGGTTATATTTTTCATTGTAGTAAAAGTCTAAAAGTGATCGATTCCGTTTAGGTTGATTATCTTCCTGCGGCTTGTTTGAAAAGCTCGGTACCTACTTTTTCCCAGAATGCGCCCGCATTGCTTTTGGGACGTTGCTGCTTGGGTTTGGTGCTGGCCTGGTAAGGTGTGCTTCCGAGCGCTAATGCGTCATTGGAACGGCCGCGGTTGAGGTTGCTTAATGCCTGCCGGGCATCGCGGTTGCCCTGGTTGGCGGCGAGATTGTAGTAGTATTTGGCGCGGGCTTCATTTACGGGCATTCCTTTGCCCAGTTCATACATTTTCCCGAGCTCGAACTGGCTGTAACTGGAATTGCCCGCTACCGCTTTTTCAAACCAGCTTTTCGCAAGATTGTAATCCTTGGTAAGCCCGTAACCGCCCTCTTTATAAATGTAACCCAGGTAGTCTGCTGCACCCACGAGCTGCTTTTTGTCGTAAGCTTCTTTGAAATACTCCGCAGCAGTTTCATAGTTTTTGATCCTGCCCAGGCCCCAGAAATTGAAATAGGCGATATTGTATTTGGCCCATTCGTAATCGCCCGCCTTTTCGAAGAAATCCATCGCCTTATCGTAGTCACGCTCCGCGCCGCCGCGGCCCAGCTGGTGGAAATAGCCGAGCAGATTGTTGGTCGTATCGTCCATTGCCCACGTGCCTGCATACTTGTCGAATATCTGGTAAATCTGCGCGTAAGTTTTGGTCGTATCGGAATAAGGAATGCTCGCGTAATACGTAGACTTCGCCCAAGCCAGTTCTTTACGGGCAGTAGAGCGCCATAAAAAAAAATACACCAGGCCCATTCCGACCATCACCGCCGCGGCTGCGATTATTCCTTTTTTCGAGAGCAACCTCGGTATTTTGAAGGGCTGTTTCTGTTTCAGCTTAATATTGCATTGCCCTATCTGGTACCGGGCATGCATATGCGCGGGGTCGAGCCGCAGGATTTCTTCGTACAATCCGATCGCGTCGCGCAATGTCTGTTCTTTTTCAAAACCGGCTTTCGATTCGGCCTGCTGCACGAGGTGGTCCGCGCGGGCGGTGAGCTCTTTGGTATTCGCAAATGGCTCGTCGATGCGGATCGTATGCTCGTCGTTGGCGGGTATTTCTTTTGGTATTTGAATAGAAGGGCTGCCCAGTATTTCCAGTAACTCTTCTGCCCGCTGCACACGTTTCGCATTGTCGGGCACGAGACATTTTTTAATAATGGTCCTGAACGGCTCCGGTACCTGGCTGATCTTTTCGGAAACTTTGCCTTTCACGATCAGTTTGCTCACCTCGAGGTTCCAGCTTTCCTGGCTCATCGAACGCGCGGCATCGAACGGCAGGTCGCCAATAAACATCTGGTAAGTAATGATACCCACCGCCCACAAATCCACATTATGCCTGATTTCACGGTTCTGTATCTGCTCCGGCGCTGCGTAGGCAATGGATAGCCCGATCGAAGAGTTTTCTACCGACTGTGTATTGGTATCGGCCAGTTTGCTCAGCCCGAAATCGGTCAGTTTGGGCACCCAGCGATCACCTTGCCGGTCCATCAGCACGTTCTGCGGCTTCATATCGCGATGGATAATGTGGTGTTTGTGCAAATGCCCCACCCCTTTGAGGATACCTTCGAGAATCTGGTGTTTTTGAGGAACGGTTAATGCATATTTCTTCAAAACATCGGCCAGGTTGCCTTCCTGGTAGAATGTAAGGACCGCAAAATCGTAACGCACAGGCATAAACTGGAACCGGTAGCAATTGCCGTAGCGCGCCACGTTCTCGTGGGAGTCGAGCTCGTCGACGATTTGCTTTTCGTACAGCAAATTGAATTTCTCATGCTTTACCTCGGCCACCTTGATAGCCACAAACCGTTTCTGCACTGAATCGAAGGCCTTGTAAACCGAGCCGAAACCTCCTGCGCCGAGCATTGCCTTCTGGTCCTGGGTATCGAATTCGTATCGTTTCAAAAATTCTTCGTAAGTCATGATCGTAGGGATTTGAAGTTCTTTTGCCCTTTATCGGAGGTCCCGGCGGGAGGTCACCGCATTTTTTTATCTTTTTTTGAATGCCCCTTGGCCTTGCCCGGTTTGACGGATTTCACGGGCTTTACGGGGTGCAATGCGATCACCGAATCTTTGGCAACGACTACCTGCACCGGCTTGGGTTTGACAGGCACAGGTTTACGGTTATGCCAGAAATACCAGCCCGACGAAAACATCAGCACCGCGAACATGATCCACACATTCATATTGGCAGGTTTGGGTACAGGTTCATTTTTCGCAGCCTCTTTTTTCACTGTTGATTCGGAAGACAACAACTCCACCATCGGCATTTCCACGGAATGGATCGGCACCAGGTAGGCCGTATAATTGTCGTTACTGAACTGCTCGCAAAGTTTCCGCACCTGCTCCATTTTGGCATCGTCCGACGTGGGCGCCGAGAGGATTTTCAGCAACGCGTTGTCATCCACACTTTCGAGAATACCGTCCGAGCAGAGGAAAAAGTAATCGCCCGCGGCCAGGTCGGCAATGTGATGGATATCGGCCTGCACATCGGCGTCGCCGCCTTGCAGCGCGCGCATGATCACGTTCCTGCGCGGGTGCGTACGGGCCTGTTCTTCGGTGATCACGCCGGCTTTCACGAGGTCGTTCACATAGCTGTGGTCGCGGGTGCACCAGCGCACCTTCCCGTTACGTACATGGTACACGCGGCTGTCGCCTATGTGCGCCACCGTGGCCCCGCGCTCGTGCAGGTGCAGGAACGTAAGCGTGGTCGCCATTCCCTGCGAACCGGGATTTCCCCTTCCGTATCTTTCGATCTCGGCCCGGGCAAATGCGATCGCATTGTGCACCGTGGCGTCGTCGCTCACGGTAATGCGGTGGCGCTGGTAATACGCCGAAACCGACCTGCAAGCCAGGTCGCTCGCTACTTCACCCTTTTCGGAACCGCCTACTCCGTCGCATACCATGAATAATGCGTCGTTGACAGTGGCCGCGCCCGGCGGCGGGAAAAGGTTATCCTCATTATTGGCCCGCTTGCCCGGTCCATGAACCGGAACGGGCTGATTTATCTGGATTTTCATAAAGTCGTCAGAAAAGTACTGTTTTGGCAAAATCAGTATTGGCCACGGTTTCGGTGGCCTTACGCGCAGTTCCGGCAGCGGCGGCGGTCTTCAATGCCACTTTGGTTTTCCCCAGTTGCATAATAACCCCGTCGACCAGTTCGACGGTCGTTCCGCGTTTCAGCGGGTAGGTATCGATGAAAGTAGGATTGGTACAATCGGGATGTTCGGAAACCCAGTATTTGTACACCCCTTCCCTGCTTTTCACGACCTCTATCACCAAATGCCGCCGGCTCATGTAACGGTCCTGCGACTGGATCATCACCTCGCAGGGCTTGCTCTCCGAAAACCGGCCCACAATCTGCAAGCCGGGTTTCAGGGGAAGCGTTTGCGATTCGGTGTATTCATCGTGAACGATCACCCAGCCTACCTCGGCAGGCTCGAAAACGAGGGTAGCCTCTTCGAACGCCGGACGTTCGGCCACAGGCAGGTCGATGCGAATGGGCGACTGGCAGCGGACGCAGGCGATCACCGGATTCTTGGGCGACAATGCCTTTTCGTTAACCCTCAGTCTTGCCTGGCACGATGGACAAACAACGATCATAACGGTTGTGGTTAAATGTGGCTGTTAAGCAATGTCTTCGGGGTTCACCCATTCGTCCAGCCCTTCGAAATCGCTGTCGTAATCCTCCTGGGTGTACACAATGTCGTATTCGTCGCTATCCATGCTCACGCTGTC
This sequence comes from Dyadobacter sp. SG02, assembly GCF_900109045.1. Lineage (GTDB taxonomy): Bacteria > Bacteroidota > Bacteroidia > Cytophagales > Spirosomataceae > Dyadobacter. The sequence goes on along the minus strand of NZ_FNYL01000003.1, from coordinate 322,387 downwards.
CTGCTCGGCCACCACGGTCGGATCTGTTGCGGTTGAATCGGTGGTCGGCTCGGTCGGTTCTGTTACCTCTTCCACGGCGGGCCCCGTTTCGTAATCGTAGCTTACCATATATCCTTCGGCGGGCGGCTCGGAGTATCCGAATGCATTATCCAGCCACATATCCTGGAATATCTCCTTCATTTCCTGCGGTAATGCAGCGTATTCGTTGGGGTGACAGGTGTGGTACAATTCGCCTTTCCATTCGAAAAGTTGCGCCGGGCCTGCCTTCTCGCGTGACCAGGCGAATGCTTCATTGAAACTCATATCGTCGGGGGCATTCACAATGCTGAGATGATCGGGAATGAGGAGTACGTCTGGTTGGCCCGCTGGAATGGAATCCTGTACCGGGTTATTTTCTGCTATCACCGTATCCGCTGGAACGGTTGATGACGTACTATCCGATTTCTCTTCGTTATCGGCTGACGGTACGCCGCCCGTCGTTTCGTCCTTTTTGGTATCATCGCCGGCATACGCGTCGTACGCGATGGCGCCCACGCCTGCCGCAGCGCCCGCAGCGATGGCGGCACCTGCTTTGCTCTTTGATTTTCTGGGGTTAACCGGTGCTTCCTGCAACAGCTCGTTGCTTTCGTCGATAATCTGTGTTTGCTCTGACATGGTCGTAGGATTTTAGAAGTTTTTCACATCATTTGAACCTTTATCGGAGCCCGGTTCAGAAGGTCACCGATTTTTTTGAAAAATTTTCTAAAACCATCTCGCCTTGCATTTGGGGCACTTTTTCAAATGCTCGCAGTCATTCCACGTCAGCCAGTCGTAGTCGCGGAGAGGTTGCTGGCAGGCGGGGCACACCCAGAGGCGGCGCATATCTTCTTTCCATTTCACGCGCCGGTTTTCGAGGCCGTAATGTTTGTTCATCCATAAAATGATCACCCGTCCGATGTACGGAATGGCGAGCATCACGTCGATCCGCTTTTGAATGTCGATCATCGCCACGCGCTCGTCTTCCAGCTTTTGCCAGACTGGCTGCATTTCTTTGAATTCGAATGTGTAGTCGTCGGGCTGTTTGTCGAAACGGAATATCTTGCTGGCTTCAAAAGGCATTTTGCCGAGCAGAATGCTACTGCGCGGGGTAAACTGCGTCTTGCGGATGCGGACGCCGTCCACAAATGTGCCGTTCGACGAGTCGTTGTCTTCCAGGATGCCGGAATGGTCGGGACCGAGGGTTACCAGGGCGTGGTAACCGCTCACGCTCGGATGGTCCACTACAATATCATTATCCGGCTTGCGGCCGATGCGTAATTTCTGCGGACTCATGGTAGAGATAGGGCTATAATGTGCTCAGGGTTGGGTCAAAGGTGTGATCTCGTCCGTTTTGCGGATGGGGTAACTGCTATCCCCGATGTGGATGCGGTATTGTTTCGTCTCCACATCGTACGCGATGCTGATCTTCTGCTGCTTTTCTGTCAGCGTGTCGGAGTATATTTCAAGAATGTCGGTGAATCGATAATGCGAGTGGTATGTCTTGCTTCTGATGATCGTAGCGTCGATCATCCGTTTCTCTTGCACAACAGGTTTGAAATCGACGGTTTTCCAGCTTAGCAACGGGATGCGGAACACTTCATTACGCTCGTCCACGCGGATCTCCTGTCCGTTCGGCTCCCCTGTTCCGGTTGTTTTTTGGTTATTCCAAACAGTCCACACACCAATGATCAGGATCGCCACGGAGGCTGCAATGGCCGTGTACGACCAATTGCCCCATTGCAATTTGCGTTGAATGCCCTTTTTCTTTTCGAGCAAATCCGCATTGCCGTGCTGCTGGTCATCCATGGCCGCAGCGGTTTCCAACTCGGCATGGAATGTCGCGAACAAAGTGCGCAGGCCTTCCTTTTCGGCCTGACTGCTGATCAGCTCCCGCACGGCTTCCTGCGCCTCCACTTCCAGCCGGAACTCGGGATTGGTGGCCATTTCGTTGTCAAATGCGAGTTTTTCCTCGGTCGTGAGCGCGTCGTCGAGGTAGCGGTCGATGCGTTCTGTTTGGTCTTCGTTTTCCATGGGGTCAGCTGTAATGTTGTTTCAGCACATTTTTTCCCAGAAACCGCGCTTTGTCCATACACTTGTTCTTCTGGCTTTTAGCAGAATTGTCATCTGCAAACCCCAGCTTCGAAGCGATCTCGGTCATCGTCAGCTTTTCGTAGTAGAAGGCTTTCAGCAGCATCATGCATTTTTCGCCAATCTGCGCCAGCACTTTTTCGAGCGCGGGCAGGTAGGGCGGGCTGTCGTCCTCCTCGATCACCGCCGTGTCCAAATCGTCGTCGAAACCCGTCTGCATTTGTTTTCCTTTCTGCCGCAACCGGTCGATCCATTTGTAATAGCAAACCGAATACAAATAGGTGGAAAGCCTGCTGCTCAACTGGTCCAGCCGCCCGCCCCTGATCTGCAAAACGATCTCCATCATGCAATCCTGGTACACATCGCGCGCATCGTCGTCGCTTCCGCTGTTTTTCAGTACCAGGTGCAGGATTTTGCCAAAATTATCCTTGTAAAAAAGCCCGAGGGCCTTTTCGTTGCCGTTTTTGATAGCCTGGATCAATGGAAAATCCGGAGAACCGATCTCTGTTATCATGGGTAGGTCGTGAAGAAGAGGGAAACGTCACTATTAATTTAAAACTATTTTCCCTAATCAACATAACCAGTTGATTATAAAATCATTAAATTGAAATTAAGCGCCAAATCGGTTACAAAAGCAATAGCGCGAACCTGGACGTTCGCGCTATTGCTTAACCATAGAAAATCACGTAGCGATGTTATATTGGTAGAAAACCACTCATTCCCCGTTCGACGGCGGATCATTAAATCCTGATCCCGAACGAAATCCCCAGGCTCCGGCCATCCGAACTCCATATGCCCGCGCCGGGATACATTGTCGGACGTTTGGTGAAGTACTGCTTGTCGGTAATATTGTTAACGCCGAAACGCAGCTTGTAATGCTGGCCCAGGTAAAGCGTCGCATTCAAATCGAGCAGGCCGTAACCCGGTACTTTACCGATGGTACCGTTTGCGGATGGCTCCACGGTGTTCAGCGGGTTGGCGAAGTTGGAGCTTACGTAGCTGTATTGTGCGGTAACCGAAAGCTTTTTGTATTGGAACTGGATACCGTTTCGTGAAATCCAGGTAGGAACACCTTCTACGCGGTTGCCGGCCACGCTTTTGTTTTCGCCGTTCAATACGGCTGTTCCCCGAACATATTCAGCATCGAAATAGGAAGTCGATGTAAAAAACGACAGCTCGGTCTGAGGCTCGCCGCCATTGTACCGCTTGAATGCCGTGTATTCGAGGTACGCTTCCACGCCACGGGTTTTGCTGTCGCCGGTGGTAGTGCGGTACAGGTATGCATTGCCGTTCGCGTCCTTCATGGCTATGGTGCCCATCCGGTGGTTGATCATCACCTGGAACAGGCCGATGTCGTATCTCAGAACGTCCTTGATATTCCCGCTTACACCTGCTTCGAGGTTATAGCCGTTTGCATCTTTCAGGTTTTTATCGACTTGTTCCAACACGGAACCGGGGATAATGTCTTTGAAAACGACCGGGCGGTAAGCCTGCGAGAAGCCCGCATACGCCCTGCTATGCTCGCCGATCTTGTATTGCGAACTGATACCAAACAGCGGAAAGCTGTGTTTGATCGTGTTCGGGAGGTTCTGCGGATCGTAGTAGGTGATTTTGCCGGTCATATCGGTACCGCCTTTCTCCACGCGTACGCCGGGCGACACGCTCAGGCGAGGGGTAATGAAAATGAGGTTTTCCACAAACAATGCGACGTTATCGGTCGTCATGTACATATCGCGGCCAAACTGCGGATCGGTAACGGTGAGATCGAAATCGCTGCCGGTCGTGCCTTTACCGAGCTGGCGACGGCGCAGTTTGTTGTGCATATATTGAACACCACCCGAAACCAGGTTGCGGAAGCCCAGGAAATCGTACTGGTGCACCAGGCGCAACTCGGAAGTGAAGCTTTTGAAATTATCGATATCCACCTGGCGGGCGCGGTAGGCGTTCGTGACCCGGCTTATCGTGTCGGGCACGTTGGCGAACGCGTCGAACATCACGCTGTTACGCGCGCCGTACACACCCGATGTCGTCAGTTTCAATTGGGTATCGGGGTTGATTTTCCAGTCCACCACGATCGACGGCACGTAAATATCGGGGTTGAAATAGTTACGCGAGCGGGTCGACTGGCGCGGATCTGCCGCGAACATCGCGTCGGTCAGCGGACCCGGGATTTGGTATACATATTCCGAACGCCCCAGCTCCGCTTTAATGCGGAACGATTTACTGAATTCGTACATCAAACTCACATATTGCGACTCCGCGTCGGATTTCGCATTCTTGCGGTAGCCGTTGGAATGGCGTTTCTGGTAATAGGCCGAGTAAGTGAGCTTGCCCACCTTACCGCCGATGGCATTGTAGGAGCTGAAAAGCCCGAACGAGCCGGCTGAGTTAATGGTTTCGAACGTGAATGCTTTCGTGGTGTCCGGGCTTTTTGTGACATAATTGATCATCCCCCCGAATTGCGCGCCATATTGCAACGAGGACGTCCCACGCACCAGTTCCACGCGTTGGATCGATTCCATCGCCGGGCTGTAATGGCTGGCGGGGTAGCCATACATGTCGGAGTTGGTAATAATGCCGTTCTGCCGGATGTTGTATTCCCAGGACCGGTGCGGGTCGAGGCCGCGGGTGGAAATGTTGATCTGGTTGCCGCTGCCGTCCATATCGTAGACGAATACGCCCGGGATTTTGGCGAAAATGTGCCGCCCGGTTTTTTCGGCGACATTGCCGTTCACGCCGTCGATCTGGATCACTTCGCTCTTTTTCCCGGCGGTAATGTAGGTATTGTGGACGTCGGGAAGGCGTTCGGTGTGGACGGTATTCTTCCGCTCGCCTACCGTTACTTCATTGAGGTCCAACACCTTATCGTATTCCTTCTTTTTGTCGGTTTGTGCGTAGGCAGCTTGAAGGAGGGTGCAGAGAATGATGGTGGTTGTGTAAAGTTGTTTCATTAGCGTTTGTAATTTCTGATGCCACGAAGGCAGTAAGGAACACCGCAGCGGCGGACCGTGAATTTAGTACTGCCCGGTACCTGGGTGGAAAGTGCGCCAGCTGTGCCAGAATTCCTGGTAGGCATTGAGGCGTTGCAGGTCGGCTCCGGTACCGGTGAGGCGTTTGCCGAGGAGGTCGTGGGTGCTGGTTTTGGTGAAAATGGTATCGTTTCTTAATGTAAATGGTTCATTGACGGTTTTCTCGAATGCGAAGAAGCTGTTGTTGTCTGCGCTGAGTACCAATGCTACGGGCGCTCCCCCTACTTCGCTGTTGATAATGCGCTCTTTTTTGAGGCGGTTCCAGTCGAATGCTTTGGCTTTACCTCCCGTTTGAATGCCTACTACCCAGGATTTGTCTTTCCATGATAATGTGTCAGTTTTGGTAAGTGTCGATTTTCCGCGACCGGATTCGTAGCGGGCCATGGAGTCGTACCTGGCCTGGTACACCGGGTCGGGTTGCATGACTTTGCTGTTCGGGTGCAGTTTCAACCATTGGCTTAATGAAGTTTGGGTGCTGGCGAGTTCGGGGAGCATCTTGCCTTTCAGCGGACCGGCGATCGCTTCGCCGTTGACCTGCCGCCACCAGCTTCCGGTTTCACTATCTTCGAACATCGCATTGAAATGGTCCATTCCTACTAGCCGGAAAACTTCCGGTTTGCCGTCAACCGAAGGTTCAAAAACACGGCCTGTGCGGCACACGGTACAATAGGTAACCATGATGGGCTTCCCGCCGAGTTCGTCGCGCACCTGGTGGTGGTAACCGATAAACTGGATGGGGTATGCTCTGGCTTCGCCGTTAGCCTCCACGCCGATCACCAGTCGGTCCATATCCACTTTATTGGTAGCCGCATTGTGCTGGATTACCTGCGAAGGCTGGTAAAACATCGTATCCGCGGCCATTTCATAGTTCGTCGCGTAAGTAATGCCTGCCGCCAATAGCAGAACAATGGCACCCGGCCATTTTAATTTTCCTGAAAAAACTGAAAATCCCCCAACGAGAACCATCCCCCAGAACAATATCCGCAGCGGCCACCGCCAGGTATGGAGTATATAGGCAGCATCGATGCTGTTCATCTGCTGGCTGCCCGGCATAGGCATAATGAAGTAAACTTTCGCTATCTCATAAAGGATAATGCCAAGAATTCCCAGGTAAAAGAGCTTCTTCATATAAAAAGGTGCAGCGCACCGAAAGATTTGTAGACAGAAAGATTTGTAGATCGAAAGATTTGGAAACCAAAAGATTTGTAAAGAAATGGGTTCGCCAGGCGGCGAACCCGTTTGCCTAATATATTAACCTATGATAATACGCAAAATTCAGTTCATTTGCTTCTGAATGTGACAAGTAATGCCACCAGGAACGGCAGCGAGAACACCAGCAATGCATTCCCGAAACCTCCGAGCACCGCCACCAGGGAGCCAATGAAAAACACCGCCGTCGCGGTAAAGAACCGCCCGACGTTAAAACAAAAACCCGTGGCAGTGCCACGCACCGCAAACGGAAACAGCTCGGGGATGTAGCTGGACAATGCGCCCTGGCTGATCCCGAAACAGAATGCGAGCATCGCCGTTTCGATGTAAATGATATTCGAAAATGTGCGGTTGGTGATAAACAGCACGCCGCACATCACCACGCAGGTGGCGAATGTGGCCAGCAATGTATTTTTCTTGCCAAAGCGGTTCATCAATATCCCTGAGAACACACCGCCGGTAATGCCGCCCATTCCGAGGAGGATCATGAGCAGGCCCCGCTCTTTCTGGCCGTTCTCCCCGCTTGCGAGCAGCGACTGCGCCCACGTGGGAAGCCATGAGAATATGCCCCACAACCCGATCAGCACCGCTCCGAAAATCAATGACCCACGGATTACATTAGGCCGGTTCTGCGAATCAAAAATACTTTCCTGACCATTCCTGACCTCCCTGACGTTTTTCCACCGGTCGGATTCCGGCAACAAGAGGAAGATCAGCACCGCCGCAGCAACCGGGATGAACCCGATGCCAAACGCCGTGCGCCAGTTTGAAAACAGTAAGTTGAGACTGCCGGTAGTGACAATGCCGACCGGGAAACAAACGGCCAGTACGCCCAGGATCACGGCGCGACCGCGATCTTCCCAGATTTCGGAAATGTACACCGTCGTGATCAGCAGCACGCCGCCCACGCCCATTCCGGCTGTGAAACGGATGGCAAGTAACGAATACCAGTCGGGTACGATCGTTACCAGGCAGGTGGAAATGCCGTATAAGGCTGTTACGAGCGTCAATGACTTTTTTCGGCCGATGCGATCGCTTACCACACCGAATAGCAGCCCGCCACACATCCAGCCGTAGAGGTACACCGCATTCACATAAGCGCCTATCTCACCCAGTTCCGCTTCACTTACGGCCGCACCTTTTAGTTCCGGAATAGCCACCGGCAGGTACACCGACATCAGCGTCGATACCGTGCCGCTCAGCGTGTAAGCGACCACGCATAGCGCGAACGCCAGCCATTTCCGGCTGATGCTGATCGGTTCCACACGTTGTATTTCCAAAGTTTCCATAGCCGGTTAGCGGAAAAGTTCGTCGAAGTTGAGACTCACATAATACAGCCCGCCCACTGCCGGAGAGCCGTAAGCCTGCACGATGTATTTGTTCGTGATGTTGGAACCACCCAGTTTCACCACCGTTTTCAGGCTGGGAATGCGGTAGCTGACCTGCGCATCGAGCAAATTGTAAGCATTCACCCGGCCCGGACGCATTTCGGTAAATGTGCCGTACCAGTCAAACGCCTCCTGCCAGTGCCAGGCCACGTTGAAACCGATGCGGTCGGTCAGGCGGGCATTGCCGAACATGACATTGGTTTTCCATTTCGGCGTGTTGAATGCCGGGATATTGTTCGGATCAGCCTCGCCCATATTGAAATCGATCCAGGTCGCATTGGCAGATACCTTGTAATTTTTAGGCAAAGAGTAAGTCAAACCGGCGCTTACACCCTGGATGGAGACTTTGTCTTTGGCATTGGTATACAACTGATACAACTGCCTGCCCGCACCCAGCAGCTCCATGGCGGCCATCTGGTTCACCGAGCCGTCGGCAGCGAGGATATCCGATGGCGCCGCGGCGACCACCGTGTTGATGATAAAATCGGTGTACTGGCTGTAATAGTAATTGACGTCAAACAGCAGCTTTTTGGCAATCAAACCTTTATAACCGATTTCATAGCTTTTCACTTTCTCGGATTTGATATAAGGCACATTCGATTTCACGAGTTTGGCCTTGTTGTTCGCCACAGCTTGCGGGAAAGGAATGCCCTTCGCCATATCGGCACCGAAGGCCGAAGCAAATTCCGAGAACGATGCGATCGTCACCGAATTGGTATACGCATTCATTCCCGCCGAATTCACAGGTGCGCCGCCAAGAATGATGATCGGGCCTACATTCAACTTGATGTACTGATCGCCGATCGTAGGGTTGCGGAAACCGGTCTGGTAAGATGCGCGGAAATGGTGGTTTTCATTGGGTGAGAAAACGGCGGATGCACGCGGCGTGAAGCGGCCGTCGAAGTTCTCGTTCTTATCGTAGCGGCCCGAAACGGTCAGTTTCAGACGATCCTTCCAAAACGATCTGGAAGCCTGGGCAAAAACGCCGTATTCTTCGTTGGTGAGGTTTTTATCCTTATCGTCAAAAAGCGTCCCGCCCGTGTTGAGGAAGTATTTACGGTAGTTACCGCCCACCTGAAAGTTGATCACTTTCAGAAGCGAACTGAAATCATACATCCCTTCCACGTGGTTCAGGCTGCATTGGCTGAGGATACCGGCACCGGCCAGGCCGCGCGTTTTGATCAACTGATCTTTGGCCGTATTGAAAGCGGCGGAGCCCGGGGCAATGCGGCCTTCGTCCGCAAATGCGCGTGCGGCTGTATGGTTCTGCTGCGTCACGCCGGTAATGCCGCCGGTATAAGCGGCCGCATATCTGGCAAACCAGGTCGAATCGGCCTTGTTGGGAGCGACGGTGTTGCCTGCGAGGTCTTTCACCCAGGTGCGGTTGATCTGCTGGCCCAGTGCGCGGGTGTTGTAGGAATTGGTAGAATACTCGTGGTTCGTGTAGGCACGCACGTAGAAGTTGCTTCCGCGCAGTTCGAGCCGGTGCTGTACGAATTTGAAATCGTTGATCACGAACCTGTTGGAACCGGTGTACTGCGCCGTACCCTGGTTGTAGTTACCCTGGTAAATGGCTTCCAGCTTGTCGGTAATGCGGTAATGCAGCGCCCCGCTCAGTTTCAGGCTGTAAACACCGTAAGTAGCCAGGTCTTTTTCCTCATAACCCGTGCGCGATACCCGACCGATGTTCGGCAACGCCTGCGCCACCTCGTCGCCGTAAATATTCAGCGCGTTGCGGCCGGGATTGTTGGGGCCACGGTTTTCCGGGGTAGTATTCGGGTCGATGTCGGTGTAATCGTTGGCGTACCAGTCGGTGCCTTTGAGGTAAGATGCATTGAGTTTAAATGCGAGTTTGTTGTTGAAGGCTTTCGCGTATCGGATGGCCAGGTCATAAAGCGGTTTCGCGCCGAGGCCGGTACCATCGCCGATGTGGTTGATGCCGAACTTCGTCTGGGCACTCAGTCCCTGGTATTCAAATGGGTTTTTGGTGCGTGTATTGAGCATTCCGTTGAATGCGATCGGACCGTACAATGCGGAGGCCGCCCCGGGGATCAGCTCCGCACTTTCGACGTCGATGTCGTGCGGGCCAAAAAGGTTACCCATGGCAAAGCCCAGGCCGGACGGCTGGTTGTCCACCCCATCCACCAGTTGCAAAAAGCGGCTGTTGCCCGTCGTGTTGAATCCACGGGTGTTGATTTGCTTGTATGTCAGGCTGCTCGTTACCATATCAAGCGATTTCAGGTTAACCAAACCATCGTAAAAATTGGCGGAGGGCGTCTGCTGGATCGCACGGGAATCCATTTTCTCGATGCTCACCGGCGACCGCAAAATGCTCTCTTCCACCCTGGAAGCCGTTACTACCACCTGGTTCAGCTCTTCGATGGCCGGCACCAGGTTCACCCGCAGCGCTTCCGAAGAAGCCACTTCTTTTTCCAGTCTTGCATAGCCCACGAGCGAGATGATCAGCGTCGCGGGTGTATTGGTTTTCAGTTCAAAATAACCTTCCGCATTGCTGACGGTTCCGGTATTCCTGCCTTTGACAGAAATGGAAACACCCGAAAGCGGTTTCTGGGACTCATTATCAAAAATATGTCCCGAGATTTTCGTATTCTGCGCTTCCGCGATTGACGCAAAGCACAGATTTATGATGAGGTAGAGGATGGGTAAAAGTCCTTTCATAGGTTAGGTTTAAATAGTGGTTCGAGTAAAAGTTTAGATTAGGTTGGTTGAATTTGCTTTTTCAAATGGTCATAACCGTTGGGCAGGCGGTTGTAACCGTGGTCTACTAAACGTTGGCCGAGGCCGGCGTAAAAATCAGGATTGGCCGGCGCGACCGTCGCCATACCGTCGACGTACCGGTTGTACAGACAAAACAGCCCGGCGATCAGCACCGTGTCGTGGATTTCGGTATCCGTAGCGCCCTGCGCTTTCGCATTCGCGATCGACTCGGCCGTTACCGCTTTCCCGCTTTGCTGCACCTGCTTCGCGATTTTCAGCAATGCTTTCATTTTCTCGGAAACCGGTGTGGCGTCGATGTCCCGCTTCATGATCTCGCAGGTTTCGGTTTCGCCCAGCAGCAAATCCGCCGCAGCCGTGTGCGCCGCGGTACAGAAGCGGCATTCGTTGTTATGTGATACGATCGTCGCGATCAGCTCCCGCTCCGCCGGCGACAGCGAATTCTCGCCCCGTAAAATGAATTGCGTCAACTGACGTATAGGCTCGGCAGTTACGCGGCTGTATTCCAGCAAACCGGTAATGCCGGGCAAATGCTCCGGTAAGGGTATGTGTGGCATCGGTACGTTGTTGGTTTTGTGTTAACGATTTGCGTTTTTGTCGGACGTGGTCAGGTGATTGTCAGGGATTGTCAAGGGTGGTCAGGGATGGTCAAGAGTGGTCAGGGATTGTCAGGTATGGTCAGGGATTGTCAAGTGTGGTCAAGAGTGGTCAGGTATGTCAGGGATGGCCAGTATGTTATCTCGAACGACAAATGACCATACTTGACTATAAATGACTAAACCTGACTAAACCTGACTAAAAATGACCAAACCTGACTAAAAATGACCACACTTGACCAACCTACACCTCGACCGCATCCTGCTTCACCGGGTACCGAACGTACCCCGTAAACGCCATGCGCTGGCCCATTTCGCGGTAGGCTTCGTTGTCCTGCGGTGCCCAGGTACCCAGTCCGTCGACGTAGCGGTTGAACATGCTGAACGCCGCGGCGATCAGCACCGTGTCGTGAATTTCCCTGTCACCGGCGCCTTCCGCACGGGCTGCTGCGATATCCTCGTCGGTCACGGACTTTCCGCTTTTCTGCACTTTGCCGGCGATATTCAGCAATGCGCGGAGCTTGGGCGAGATTTCGATTTGTTGGAATCCGTTTTTAATGTCGTCGATCAGGCTGAGGTCGTAGCCTAAATGCGCCATCGCTGCCGAACCGTGCGAGGTATGGCAGAAATGCGTGTCATTAAGAAGCGAGACGTAGGAAGCGATCAGTTCGCGCTCGCCGCTTGGGATCGGCGATTCGCCACGGAGCAGGGTTTCCGCCAGTAGTTGTAGCGGGCCAGCCGTTTCCGGCCGGAAGTTGAACAGTCCGACAATGCCGGGAAGCGATTCATCGGGTAGAGCAATATGCGCCATTTGAAGGAAGATTTGGAGTTAGTAAATCGGTGTTTCCTCCTGCATGCGGGTGGCTGCATGTGCAACGACGCATATACGTATCATACACGCGTATACACGACGTACATCCATGCACGTTAAGCAATTTTCAGGAAGAATACGGAAGATAAACTAAGCCAGATCGGGCGGCGGGGATGGTATGGAGTAATATCTTTCAGGCTGAACAGATCTGACGAAAAATGGCAGAGCCCTGTTTTTGGATGGCTCCCATTCCAGCACATAAAACTTATGCTGGCGACCAGCGGTCATATACTCTTTGAGGAAATGCTTTAAAATGTTCGAATGCGCGTCCTGCTGCGAACCCGACGCCTGACCGGTTACCTGGTCGTTGATCTTCGAAACGAGCTCCGAAAAGCGGTCGCGGGCGTTTTGATCGAACTCGCAATGCACATACAACGTATCGTTGATCAGTTGCTGGCTTTTCATCTGGTAAAACTGCCCTTCATGCTCGATCTGCCCCTGAACAGGTTCCGGCGCGTCCCAGTTGGTCTGGTAAGGCACCGCCACCGGCACTTTGATCACAATATCCGCAGAACCCGCCGCCTGCTCTACCAGATCCTTTCCCGCAGCGCTGATGGTATAGCGTTCTTCCGACAGGTAGACTATCGAATAGCCCACCATATTGTAAAGCAACAGCCCCAGCAACAATATGGAAATGATCCTGCGCAATGTTGAAATATTGAAATTTTGTGCGGTTTGTACAAATGTATGGAAATGAGAATGAAATTGTTGATACGCGCTCAAAAATTTTTACGCGCCGCCGATCGCTAGTCAGGAGCATTCATTCACACATTACTACTCAACGTATACCCACATTAGTTACGCCATTTTTCAATTCGTCCCCACTTTCCCGCCGAAGAATAATTGCCTGTTAACCGCTCGGATATTGAGGGGTTTTTGTATTGAAATACATTGAAACCGGCTTTGTAAATAGCAGGTACTTTCAGCCAAAACTAATTTCGAACCGTGATGAAACGTAGTTGTTTATGCCTGCCAATCGGCCTTCTGGCATTCTTGATCATTCTGTTATTCAGCCATGCATCCTTTGGGCAGCTAGAAAAGACAGTCAAAAAGGTATCCCGCATCGATAGCGCTAGCCATGTGCGTCCGTGGGATGTCAGCATGAGCCTGTACGGGCTTATCAAAGGCGCTCCAATGAGGTTAACGATCAGAAGGATGAGCAAAAAAAATGGAGCTTACCGTCTGTCATTATGGGGAGGAATCTCAAAGGACAGAAGTTATGGAATGAATTCTGACTCCCTGATATCTAAAGCAAAACATTGGCACATCGGTACCACTTTGGGATACGAATGGCAAAAGAATATCAAAAAGCATCAGCTTTACTACGGTGTTGAAGCCTTCTATTCTTACGCGTCGGACGCATCGGGCTCAGTAGTAAACCCTTACCATGAAAGCAGAATACACATCGGACTTGTCGGACCTTTTATCGGAGCAAAATATCGCATACTTCCACAATTATCCGTTTCCGTCGAAATATGGGCAAATTTTTCTTTTCATCAATTATCCAACTGGGACCATGTAGAAAACCGAAGCGAGGGATTCTCCCGAACAATTGGAGTTGGCCTCGACCCTTTCAGAGCACTTAACTTATCGTATCACTTTTAATATCACACATTTATGAAAAGAGCTATATGCATTACGCTTGGACTCATGCTTTCGGCATTTCAATTTGCCAATGCGCAGTTGACCATCGGTTGCACTTCGGGATGTAACACGGCCCTCCCTAATGGAACGGAGCACGAATATGTAGCAACGGATGCAAGCTTTGCGAGTTGCAATAAGAAATTAGATACATGCAAATTCAAATGGGAAATCACCAATGGGACTATCGACGGTGGAACGACCGGCAACCCGTGCATTTTCGAAAATGATGGTTCATTCAAAGTGAAAGTTAAATGGAACAATGTAAATGCAAACGGTACCGTCAAGGTCACTACCAACATCAGCCCTTCTTGCTCGTCATGTCCTAACACCAGCGCAACCATCAGCATCCCCATCAAATACCTCGGCACGCCGGGCCCGATCAAAGTGAATGGGGTCGCCGCGCAAGGGTCGATCACCGTTCCGTGCGGGAATACCCCCATTACACTCTCAGTTGACCCGGTTACCAATGCCACAAGCTATTTCTGGACGTTACCGGCCGGTTGGAGCGGCTTTTCCAACACCAACACCATCGTGGTGACGCCGGGCACAAATTCGCAGGGCACGATCAAGGTGGGTGTATCGAGAAGCGATGTTCCTAATCTTTACATTTATGGCAATGCTGTGACCGTCAATCGCCCGCTCCCTGTTCTGACGTCTTCTGCCCCTGGCCTTAACGGAAGCGGTTTAAGCGTTTGCAATGCGGGGCAAACGATTAACGCAAGCGCGATAGGCACTAATGCCGACAAGTTCACGTGGACACCGGCGGGTGGCGCGAAAATAAACGGATCAACATCTCCTCAAACGGTATCCGGTAATGTTGCCGTATCGGCCACAACCGATGGCGGCTATACGGTAAAAGCGTATTCGACCGCCTGCGGTATCGCCAGTACCAACAGCGAAAGCCGCTCGGTATTTTACGGCCCCGCTATTTACAAAAACGGCTACTATACCACCAACGGCCTCACCTACGGACTGGCCGAGGACGACAGCCCGCCCTATCCGAATGCATTTTGCTGGACGGGAAATCCGACGCAAGGCGATGCGAAGCTCGAATTTTCGAAGGTACTTTCTAAAAGCTGGTTTAAGCTTACATCAAACCCCGCTAATTTCACCTGGGCGCCGAATCAATGGGATGGTGTTGGGCTAACTTTCAAGGCACTTTCAAATGATGTGCTGTTTGAATTAGGTTTCGGGAACAACTGCGGCGTTACGACCAAATACTTCGGCTTCCGGGTGATTAACTGCCTGCAAGCATTGACCGTCTACCCCAACCCTTCCGTGCAAGACCTGATTACGATTCAACTCGATAATTTGGAAAATGAAGAAGTCATGCCGCAATCTGTCGAGCTCTTTTCGGAACATTCCACTATCCCCGTCAGGACGCTATCGCCAGTCGAGATTTACAGGAACCAGGCTTTCAAGGACGGCAATAAAATGGAAATGAATGTTCGAGAATTACCCAAAGGCGTTTACTACCTGCATGTCGTACATGGCCGGATCGTCAACAAAAACATGGAAAAGATCAGGCTGATTTTGGAATGACTCCGGATAACAATGCGGCAAGCGCTACATTTGCAAATCAAAAGCCGCATTAACCAACCAACAAAATGCCTTTCGTCAATTTCAAAACCAATAAAGTAGTCAAAATCTGGGATGGCATTTATGGCACGCTCGGCCATTCGGAGCAGCAAACCTTCGGGCACTTCACAATCGATGCGGGGACCGTGCTGCCCGAGCACAGCCATTTCCATGAGCAATGGTGCCATGTGCTGGAAGGTGAGCTGGAATTTACCGTCGACGGGGAAACGATGCTGCTCACGCCGGGCATGACGGCCCATATCCCACCGCACGCGCCGCATTCCGCCGTGGCTCATACGCAATGCAGGGTGATCGATTGCTTTACCCCTGCGCGCCAGGATTTCATCGAACTCGAAAAGCAGTCGTAGTTCAGAGCCTTACGCCCGTTGTACCACCTTTTTCCATGGAAATATCAATGGGCGCATTGGTTTTCCAGCTACCGCGGGTGAAATCCGGGACGTCGATGGAGTTGGAGCGATGCGCTACCGACCATTCGCTAAGCGGACCGACGGAGCTCCACAATGCGGCATCGTACACGTCCTGGTCGAGTGGCAGGCCGTTACGCAGGCAGTCGATGGTGCGCCAGTCCATGAGAAAATCCATGCCGCCGTGGCCGCCGACCTGTTTGGCTGCTTCCCCTATTTTCTTCACAATAGGCGGCGTATGTGTCGTTTCCAGTGCTTTATATGCTTCCGCCGAAAGCCATTCGTGACCTTTGGCAATGCGGGCAGGCTCGGGGTATTTCAATGCGGCGCCCTGGGTACCACTCACGAGCTGGATGCGGGAGTAGGGCCGCGGTGACGCGACGTCAAATTGTACCATGATCGTTTTGCCGTTTTTCGTGCGGATGGTGGAGGTGTTCATCATCCCGTTGAAAGGCTTCCCGACGAATGGTTTGAAATCGGCATCACCAGCAGCCAGCTGTTTGGCCGTATCAGCCATCACAAAATCATTGTTCGACATTGATACGAGGTAATCCATCGCATCGCCCCGGTTGATATTCATTACCTGGCAAATAGGCCCGAGGCCGTGCGTCGGATAGAGGTTACCCGTCCGTTGCGAGAGCTCTTTCAGCTCCCACATCTGGTAAAACCGCTCTTTGTCAAACACATATTCCTGCAAATTATGAATGTAAGCGCCTTCCGCGTGGGTGATTTCGCCGAAGAAACCCTGTCGCGCCAGATTCAGGGTTAGCAGTTCCGAAAAATCGTAGCAGCAGTTTTCGGTCATCATGCAATGCTTCCGCGTCTTTTCCGACGTTTCGACCAGTTGCCAGCATTCATCGATCGTTTTGGCCGCGGGGACTTCCACGCATACGTGCTTGCCGTGGTTCATCGCGAACACCGCCATCGGGGTGTGCAATGCCCAGGGCGTCACAATGTATACCAGATCGAGGTCGCCGCGCTCGCAGAGCCTCTTCCAGATTTCGGGATGCGTATGATAGCCCTGGGGTTTGTGTCCGTGACCGGCTACCATTTGAATAGCTTCGTTCACTTTCCCTTCCCGCAGATCACAAATCGCTTTGATTTCCACGCCCGCGATCTTGTTCATCCGCTCCACCGCAGCCATTCCGCGGTTACCCAGCCCGATGAAGCCAATACGCACCGTTTCGAGCTTCGGAGCGGCATAATTGCACATATTGAACAGCTGTGCGCTGGCCGGACGCGCCAACGGCATCGCGGTATCGACTGGTGGTAATGCCGCCGAAGCCAACCCCAGGCCGGTCATTTTAATAAAATCTCTGCGGTGCTGGTCCATCGGGGCGCGGATTAGGCATTCAAAATAGATTCGCTCAAAAACTGAGGCGTGTAGCCATTATCTTTCGCCCATTGCACGGCCGTGCGGATTTTGTCGCGAAAATCGGGCTGATAGTTGAAATAGGATGGATAGAAATATTGCTCATGCACCAGCAAATCGAGGTAGGGCGGTTTGTGACCGTTCTTTTCGTGTGCATCGAGGTGCGGGCGGATGTCTTCCAGCTTTTTGGTGTCGATTACAATGCTCGCGCGGACGAAAGTGATGTCCTGCTCCGTGTCCCGCCATACAAAACGCTTTTTGAGGTGCCTGCGCTGCGGCACGGTGAGGTAGTAGGAAGCAGACGGCAGCTTATCATCCACATTGAAATACCCCACCTGCCCCACGTAACCCGCATCGCGCATCGCACGAGAGCCCGCGGCCGTGGCTTCGCCCCAATGGATGGTAGTGACCGAATGCATGACTTCCTCCCCGGCAAACCGACGAATCTCACTCATAATGAGGTCGCAATCGCGTTTCACCTCATCATAACCGGCATGCACATACGGCATGTCGGGAAATTCCTGCAATGCATGGAAGCTCAGCCGAAGCCAGTCCGCGTTGGCTTTCCATTCGTTTTTGTACTGATCTGTGAAATCGGAGAGGTTGAAGCCTTCCGTTTGATAAAAGAGGTTCAGGTGGATTTTTGTCGCGTATTCCGCATTGATTTGTTTCAAAAATCCTAAGTAAGCATTGTCGAAAAGCGACGCATATCGGCCCCTGTTTTCCTGAATATCACGTAAAAACCAGATATTATCATCGATCGACAGCCTGTAATGCCCGGCGAAATTGTTGAGTAAAAAAACGCGGATAGCCGTTTTCGCTCCGCTGATCTCGTCCACTGCTTCCAGCCTGTTTTCATATCCTTCCAGCAAAACCTCCACCTGAAAATGGTCGTCCACACGCGAGGCCGGTATGCCGTTCACGAAAATTAAAGCGTGTTCCGGCGCCGCCACCTTTACAACGATTATCAACTTACCATCCAGCAAATTGCCGTCAAAGGAGTGAAACACATCTCCTTGAACGGGAGTAAGGAAGTTTAGTGGGTTATTGGTGGTGTTCATGGGAAGAGGTTTTGACCATGGACTATCGACGATGGATCATGGACCATGGACTATGTTTTTTGTGTAATCCTTTCAATCTAACAAATCTCTCGTCCACGGCCCCATGGTCCATGGTCGATCGCCGACAGGCGATCTATGGTCGGCAGTCGGCGTCAGCCTAATACGTTGCCCTGCCCCCCGAAAGATCAAACGTGAATCCGGTAACGAAGCTATTCTCCGGCGAAACGATGAATGCGGCCATGTTTGCCGCTTCTTCGAGTGTGCCGCAGCGCTTCATGGGGATCTTGTCGGTCATGTATTTCACCTGCGCTTCGGGCATCGCGTCCACGAGGGGCGTCTGGATCACCGCCGGCGCGAGTGCATTTACGGTAATGCCTGTCTCGGCGTATTCCTTGCCCTGCACCTTCGTCATGCCGATCACCGCCGCTTTTGAAGCGGAATAGGCCAGCATACCCGCATTTCCTTCTTTTCCGGCAATAGATGCAATGTGCAAAATCCGCCCGTAGTTGTTTCGAAGCATGTAGGGCAGCACGGCTTTGGCGGTATAAAAGCTCGCCATAAAATTGATATTGAACACTTTCTGCAAATTGGCGGTATCCACATCGTGGCTTTTGATATTGGTAGCGCCCGTGATCCCGGCGCAGTTGATCAGGATATCGATTTTACCAAAACGCTCCACCACCCGCGCCACGGCATCGGAAACTAGTTGCTCATCGGTAACATCCACGCCGATGACCTCCTCGCGCTCCGCATTGCCGACGAATTCGTCCTTCAACGCCTGCCCGTTCAAATCCAGTAGTCCTATTCGGGCACCTTCATTCAGCAGCTTATGGGCGATCACCAGCCCCAAACCGGAAGCGGCGCCCGTAATCACGGCGACCTGATCCTCGAAAGTGTTCATCTTACCAGCGCGTTTAGTATTGAACTTAGGTTTGCTGGTTTTAAAAGTACTTTTTTCTCCGTTTTTTATCACGCTTTCGACAAGGTTGTTTCCAGTGACCTGATTTCCCACGTTTCATCATTAATCACATCCAAAACCCTCTGATTCAATTCCTTAATATAGGAAACAGACGAAGGGTCAGGGATATACGCGGCCTTGCGGGCAATGCTGTTTTTCAGGACCCCGCGCGCCATCAGCAGCTCCTTTTCGGCATAATGGAAGAGCTCCATATTTTGCAGGGAGAAGAATATCTGCGGCATTACCTTTTCGAACAGATCGAATGCTTTCTGGTGCGCGCCCTGGTTACGAAGGGTAAATACTTTCTGCAAAATGTCGGACACGGCCAGCCCCGGCATTACCCCGCGGATACCCAACGGAATGAGTTCGAGCATATACAAGCCGCCCCAGCCTTCAAAAAGCCCGATTTTGCCCCCGGTTTCGTTGATAATGCTTTCAAATTTCGGCGCGCACAGCGGTTCTTCGAGTTTGAGGTATTTAAAATTCGGATGCTGCTCCATCAACTCCCGGATGAAGCTGACGCTGATCGACGACCCGCCCGGGTTGAAGTCCTGGATCAGTACCGGCGTATCGGGTATGGATTGTAAAAATTCGGACAGATAAGCTTTGAGCGAATCTTCCGGCAGGCTGAAAATCCGCGGTACCGCGAGCGACACGACGTCCGCGCCTGCCGCCACGTTCGCCTGCGCGAGACGGATGGCCTGTTTCAGCGACGGGTGATTGGATTGCGCGACGATCTTCACGCGCCCGGCCGCCTGCGACACGGCTATGCGCACGACCTGCAACTTCTCGTCGTCTGTCAGTTTGTAAAATTCGCTGGCATAGGCCGGCAGGCAAACGGCCCCGATACCGGCCGAAACGGCAAAATCGATCAGGTCGCGGAGGGCCGCTTCGTCAATCTCCTCATCTTCTGTAAATGGCGTCGGGATAATGGGAACGACGCCCGAGAGTTCGTTTTCTGCATTCATACGCTTGGGGGTTTTATGGATTGGCATTCACCAGGTCTTCCTGCGTTTTTTCCCGCGTCGCCCTGCTGTCTACAATGGTGAGTATCAACGTTGATGCAAGCACCAGGATGCCGCCGATAATGGCCTGTGCTTTCAATGTTTCGCCCAGGACGAATGCCGCAATGGGCAGGCCCATGAACGTAATGAGGTAATTGGACAATGCAACCTGCGTGGCATCGAGGTATTTGAGGACCTTGAAAAACAGCAGCATCGACAGGAAATTGTGAAAGAGCGTCAGCGCGATCATCCCCGTCCAGGTCTGCGCGGTATAATGCGGTATCACCGAATACATTTTCGGCTCGTAGTACCACACCAACGGGGCCAGCAGGATTACCATCACGAGGTAGGTGTAAAAAACCATTTCCATTTCGGTGTATTGCCCGGCGATCTTCTTGCAGCCGACATTATAATAGCCATTGCCCAGTATCGCAAGGAAAATCAACAGGTTACCGACCGCGTACTGCGAGCTCATGTCCATATTCCGGATATCATCCGTCGAGCAGAGCAGCACGCCTGCGATTGCGATCCCGAAGCTGATCCAGCGGATGCGGTTCATTTTTTCTTTTAATATAATGAATGCAAAAACCGCTGTAACCACAGGTAATGCGAGGATCAGGATGGCCGCGTTGCTTGCTAACGAGTACTGCGTGCCCCAGGTCATCAGCACCTGTGAAGGGAAGGCACCGATGGCTGCCAGTTGCACAAAAATGAGTACGTCCCGGATTCGCTTGTTCCCTTTTTTAAAATCGCGCCAGGCATAAGGTGCCAGGAAAACCGTAGCGAGCAGCATAGGCAACCAAACCGTAAAATATGGCCCTACCTGATCCTGTGTGAGTTTAATGCATGTGAAATGGAACGACCAGATCAGGTTGCAGAAGAAGAGGATCGCCCACGAATAGAATGCCTTCTTCATGAATGTGCGGTTAGGATTTTTCCGGTTTGATATTTTTGAAGCGCGTCGTGATCGAGTGCAATACCCAGCCCGTGGCCCTGCGGTACTTTTGCCGCGCCGTTTTGAAATACAATAGGCTCGGAAAGCAGGTCGTCCAACCGCACGAGCTCCCCGAAAATGTCCGACGGAATCGTGCAATTAATGCTCGCCGCCGCAATGTGGAGCCCCATCGTCTCCGAGATACCCAGGTCTACTTCCGAGCCGCGCCAGCATTGCTTACCTTCCAGGTGCGCGATTTCCGCCAGCAGGATGCAGTTGTAGGCCGAGCCATTGAAATTGTAGCCGTCGGCCGCGTCCGCACGCACGAACGTGATCATGTCGCGGATGTCCTGCGTGTACGGGAGCGAAATGTGCCGGTAAATGGGTATACCAAGCTGTTTTCTGAGGTATTTAAAACCTTCCACATCCGCGTGCAGTACCGGGTCTTCGAGGCCTAGCATGACGTCCGTTTCCACTCCCTCCATCAGTTTCATCGTCGTTTTCACATCGTTCCAGCGTTGGTTCGGGTCGAGCAGGACTTTAATGCCGTCGCCGCATTGTTTTTTAATCTCTTCGGTCCAAAGCCGCACCGGGTCTTCATCGGAACATTTGAATTTGAAAACCTTATGCCCTTTCTGCATTGCCTCGAATGCCTTCCGGGCTGCGTCTTCCGGTGTCCGCCGGCCAGTCCAACCCATACAATCGACCGTATCGCGGTAACTTCCGCCAAGCAACTGGTACACCGGCACGTGCAGCAGCTTCCCCACCAGATCGAGGACACAGCTTTCAAATGCTTCGTAAATGCGCTGATCGGTTACGGGTAGCCGCCGCCAGTTCAGGTTCAACACATCTTTTCCCACGAATTCGCGCACAGCCTCTCGGATGAGGTCGCCCGAGGCGCTGCGGTAGGTCTCGCCTATGCCCGTAAGCCCGTTCGCGAGGGTCATTTCGATGATCCATTTGGGCTGGTTCGCAAATTCCGTCCAGCTTTCGCCGGTCAGGAATTTTTGGGCAAATGCGCTGTCCTTGTCCAGTACCGTTTCGGAATTCAGGCTTCCGGGTTTGGCCGGCACGATTACCTCCGTGGCCCGGACCGATACAATTGTTGTCATTCCTGCGGGTATTTTTCAGCCAGCTTCCGGATATCGTAACTAAAATCGATAAATGCTTTTTCCCAGGCCTCGGCGCTTTCAGGGGTATAGGGGTAAAATCCCTGCGCATTGCTCACGCCTTTCGCACCGGAGGCTACGAGTTTTTCCATCATTTGGGGCACCGTCTGCCGGTTATCGAGGTCGGGGAACAAATCCTTCATCACGGTCAGGTAGGCCGGAATGCCCGTCAAATCCATAAACCGGAAGGGTCCCGCGAAGGTGATCCAGTATCCAAGGTCGTTTCGCAGCGAGCGGTCGACGTCCTCGACTGTCGCATAGCCGTTCTCCACCAGATTGAAAGCTTCGCGCAGCATCGCATACATAATACGGTTGGTGATAAACCCGCGGATATCCTTCCGCAGCAGCGACGGTTCCTTCCCCCAGCTTTCGGCCAGCTTCACGATTTGCTCCGCATATTTCAGGTCCGAATCCTTTCCGCAAATCACCTCCATAAACCGGGTAATATGCGCCGGTTCCGCCCAGTGAATACCCAGCAGCCGCTCGGGATGCCACAAACCTTCCTGCAAAACCGAAACCGGGATTGCCGAAGTATTGCTGCCGATAATGGCCGTGTTGGAAAGCACCGTTTCCAATGCCTTGTACACGGCCTTTTTCGCTTCCACATCCTCGGTAATCGACTCGATCACCACTTCATGATCGACCAGGTCGGCGATATTCGTTGTAATCGTAATGCGCCCCGCCACCGTTTCGGGCGGTTCTTTTAGCAGTCCTTCATAGCGAAGCTCGTCCAGAAAACCCAGGATACGTCTACGCGCCGGTCCCGCCTCGCTTTCATCCTTAACCAGCGAGGTAACTTCATGCCCCGCCGCGAGAATGCAGGTGGCAATGCTGCTGCCCATCAGGCCCAGGCCTACGGTTCCGATACGTGGTTTGTTGTTCATGTTGATATGGACCGCCGACGGCTGACCGCTGATTGCTTTTGATTTGCTGATAGTTATGACAACACCTGACCATTCTTGACAACACCTGACCACTCTTGACAAAACCTGACTACTCTTGACAACACCTGACCACTCTTGACAACACCTGACTACAACCTCCCACCTATCTCCCATCCTGCAAATGCGTCCAAAAACGCCACCAATGCCTCCGTTGCCTTACCGATCAAATGCGCTCCCTTTTCGGCTGTCGCTTTTTGCGGTTCGCCGCTGCTGCCATTGCCGGAAATGAAGGCGGTTTGCTTGAAGAGCGTTACGCCGCGGTAGGGCTCGTCGTCTTCCCAGGGAATGTAGCCGTTGCTGGCCGGCCGTTGGGCACGTTCCGCTTTTTCCATCCATACTTTCCCGGGAAAAAGATGGAGCATCATGCTCGTTTCGTATTCGCAGGCATGGCTCAATGCGGGACTTTCCATGGGCGCGTCTCCGGCAAATGGCTTTCCGGCCAGCTCCCAGTAAGTTACCAGGGCAATGTTGACAGCATTTGCGTACTCGGAATCACTACTTAGCATCGCAAGGGCCTGTTTCACCGGCGTGATATTACCGCCGTGACCATTCAGCAGCACAATCCTCCGGAAACCACTTCGCAACAGCGTGCCTACCATATCCACGATTACCTGTGTGTATAATGCCGGGTTGATACTGATTGTCCCGCCAAACGACAAGTGGTGATGACTCGAACCGATCGGCAACGTCGGGCACAACAACACGCGCCCGGCGAGGGACGCCTCCGCGACACCCGCGAGGTGCGTGACTATATCCGTATCCGTCGACACGGCCAGATGCGGCCCGTGCTGCTCCGTGGCACCCAGCGGAAGCAGCACTACTGCCTCTTCGGCTAATGCCCGGATAGATGGATAGTTTAAGTCGGCGAATCGCATAACGGAGGTTCAGGACAGGCTACTGTTCAAAAGTATTGATTAATTTTTTGTTTACAAAATTTAAATAAAATAGTTTACAAAATATCAAAAGTCGGGTTTAAACAATGTTTCAAAAGGCTGGTCAGCCACGTGGTCCGGCTTGTTTTCAATGCGGTTGCTGATCACTTTCAGGGATAGCTTCTGCCATAAACCCATTTCTACATCGAATCGACCGAGCATGGTATTGAGCCGGTAGGGCAAATATTCCGCGCGCCAGGCTTCCGAATAAGCCGTTTTCAGCTCGCCCGCCTCGTCCATGACATCCACCAGCAGGCCATGACACGGATAAACCAGGTCATACGCCACGAAATCATTCTTTTTCCGCTGCAACATCGACTCGTTCCATCGGTCGCAAATAGTCTTAGCCCACAAAAAACGGGTTGCCGAATACACCATCAGCCGCGCCGTGACGATCATCGACTGAATAAATACGGTGTCCTTCGGACTGCATTTACCCAATGCGGTGATCAGCTCCGCCTGGGCCAGCTCGCCCGACTCGCGCGCCTGCCGGAAATCGGCTGTATGCTCATTCGTATTTTTAAGGTAGTAGGGCGAAAACGGGTTCGACCAACTTTCGACGATTGTCCCGCGCGGCATGCCGTTGGTATTCCGCCCGAGGCATTTATCGAGCGCTTCGTTGGAAGCAGCGAGGTGATCGAACGCCCTCTGCATTTCACCCGCTGCATACGGGTACATGACGCGGCTATACATTTCCGTAAAGTTCTTTTGATCAGGTACATAACCCTGCCACGCTCCAATGCACCCATAAGCCATGAAAAGCCACGACGCCCGCACAAAGGGTTCTACCGGGTCCGTCCACACCGAATGGATAAACCCGAGCGCACGATGCTTCACCGCTGCCTGCAGGCAGAGATCTATGTTGTTGCAGGTATAATCGGCGTCGGGATAAATGTGGCCCCAGCCGGAAACGGCAGGTTGTATAAAAAACGGTTTTTTCTCTTTTAATATGGGGTTTAAATAACGGTTAATCTCAACAGTATCAGGCTTATATTCCCACAATACCGGAATCACCTCCTGCGGAATTTTTTTGATAATATCGGGATAGTAATTGTTCATGTCCGTCCACGCCAGTACGGTTTTCCCATACTTTTTAAGCTCGGACTGAACGAATGTAAGCTGCTGTACCCAAAGGCCTTCGGAGTTAATGCGGGCATCCTTGTCATCGGCAATGCGCTTGGTTTCCCAGGTCTCGTCAAAGCCGACATGGATAAACGGGCCTGGAAAAAGGTCCGCATACTGACGGATCCAGTCTTTCAGCAACGCGTTCGTCTCAGGCTTACGCGGGTCGAGCTCGTGCCCGTATTGCCCGATAGCCAGCTTCGCGTATTGCTCACTCCGTAACAACTCGTGCAAATGCCCGTACAGGTTCAGGAACGGCACCACTTCCATGTGCCGCTGCCTGCCATACGCGATGATCTCGCGTATCTGCGCCTGCGTGTAACCCGCGCGATATGCGATATTAGGAAAGCCTTTCAATTCGATACTTACCTCATTGTAAAAGTAATACTGATTGGTTTTCCACCGGGCCAGGAAATCGATCTGTCGCTTGATTTCCATGACGGTTAGCAAACCGCCATGTGCGAAATCCATCATTACACCGCGATAGGTCAGTTTGGGCCGGTCTTCGATAATCACACCCGGGATAAATGCAGTTTTACCCTGCCCTGTTATCAGCTGGCGCAATGTCTGCACGGCATAATACAATCCCGCGGATGTCTGCGCCTCTACGCGTACGCCCACACGCGAAACCGTCAGCTTGTAATGCTCCCGGCTGCTTGCACCATCCCTTTCGGACACTTCCGGCAGTGCGCCTCCTTCCTTTCGCACAATCCATTGAAAC
This sequence comes from Dyadobacter sp. SG02, assembly GCF_900109045.1. GTDB lineage: Bacteria > Bacteroidota > Bacteroidia > Cytophagales > Spirosomataceae > Dyadobacter. Next base: position 296,588 of record NZ_FNYL01000003.1, on the reverse strand, counting down.
GTTGCCAATGTGGAAGAAGGCGCACTTTTAACAGCCTGCCCGGCACGCTCCTGCACTACGTTTTCAAGCTCCTGCAATGCAAACCGCACCTCCGCGGTAGCCGACTGCGGCACTACGACCGACAGCAACGACACCGGAAACTGCTCTCCCGAATAGCGGACCATTTGCGGCTGCGGGAATAGCACGGGCGCACTTTGGGCAAAAACTGGCAAAATCAGCAGACAGGATACGAACAGGCGAAAGAACATCATTTTTGAGTTTAATTCTTGTCCCACCACAACGGCGTTGCGGCATTATCAGGCCCGCCGAGCATTTTGACGGCCTTTTCCACCTCGGCAGCATTGGTTTGCTTTTCCGTATCGAGGAAAGGCATCCGGCGGATGAATTTCCCTTCCGGCAGGTCCGGGTTTTCGCTGTGTACGATCGGGTAGAGCTTCGGCAGCCCTGTTCTGCGCACCTCGGCCCAGCCTTCCATGCCGTCCGGAAACAATGCGAGCCATTTTTGCTGCGCCACCTGCTTGCGCTGCATGCTTTCCGAAGCGCTCCATTTCACCGGATAATCGTTCACCGCGGGGGAATTCATACCGTCCTTAGGCGCAATGGGAAGGGCCGTATTGGCAATGTATTTCGCGATGGCCGCCTGGTCGGTAATACCCCATTGGGCCATCGAAACCTGAATGCCTTTCTTGTAAAAATCCTCGGCTGTACCGCCCATGTTCCAGCCGTTGAGCGCTCCTTCCGCACGCAGGAAACAGGCTTCTGCGGCGTGCAGGATGTTCTGGGGGACATTGTAGGTGGTTTTCCAGTCACTCCCTACCCAGGTCGCCCAGCGGGTACCCATATTGGAATTGAACAACCTTGAATTAATATCGATGATTTTTTCCGATGTAAACAAACCGTTGCGAACGCCTTCGTAAGTGCCCGTCGAAACCGATGGCTGGAAATAAACCGGCAGCCGCGGATCTTCATATCCCTTCAAAATCGATTCCATGGAGGCGCTCATACGCACGTCGTCCCAGCCCACGGTGACGGCCAAACCGTTGTATTCCGCATATGTCGTCGTCGATTTAGGCATATAGGCGTCGTCGGCGATATCGGTGATCACACCCGCCGCCACGGCAGCCTCCGCTTGTTGCTTCGCCATTTCCGGATTCACTTTCGATATCCGCAATGCGAGGCGCAGGCGGAGGGTGTTAGCAAACTTCATCCAGGCCGTCGCCGGCGAGGCATTTTTGTTATAAACCAGGTCGTAAGCGCCAAAAGGCTTGTCCGCAGCATGTGATTTGAGGACCGTCGAAGCCGCATCCAGCCGTTTGAAAAAGTCGTAATAAATAGAATCCTGTGGGGTGTAGGAAATGTAGCGCTTACCCGAAGCGGCGTCGGTATAGGGGATCGGACCGAAGTAATCGGTGATCCGGTGGAACATCCAAACCCACCAGATACTCGCCAATGCATGCTCGGCGCTTTGCGCTTCGGTACCGGCAATGATCGTTTTCAGTTGTGGCGCGGCGGCGGTGTACACCGGGTTCCAGCACGCGGGCATCCAGTCCTGCCGGATCACGTAACGATCCGTCGGGAACGATTGCGCGGCCTGCGAGAGAAACTGGGAGTACACGGAGGCGATTGTTCCCTCTCCTACTTCGAAATTGTCGGGACTGAGTGTGGGCGACATCAATGCATAAGCAAACATGAACGGATATTCCTTGCTGCCCACGCTGCTGATTTTGGTCGCATCGGTATTCAGCGAATCGAAATTGTCGGTACAGCTTGTCAGAATAGCCGCTGCAATTACCACCGGCAGCATTTTCATGAGCAACCGGCTTATATTTTTTATCCTCGTCAACATAATGCGCTGTTTTTAGAATGATAGTTTGAGGTTCAATCCGATGTTGCGGGTCGATGGCAAATTGAAATACTCGATACCCTGGTAATTGCTGTTACCGAGGCTCATTTCAGGATCGAAATCCATTTTTCGTTTGCCTATACCGGGAATATCCAGGATCGCATGGCCGCGGTAAAGGAAGAACAGGTTACGCGCCACCACCGAAAGCCTGGCCGAACTGAGAAAACCGGGCAGGTTTTTGAAATCATAACCCAGCGAAACCTCCCGCACGCGGACGTTGGTGGCATGGTAAGTAAAAAACTCTCCCCACGAATAATCCCCCTGCACGACCGTCTGCCAGAATGTCTCCGCATTGATCGGTACCGTGTTCGGCGCGCCCTCGGCGGTTACGCCCGCTACCACCCAGGAACCCGCATCACGGTATTTCTCCGTATCGCTACTCGCCCCATTATAAGCCATTTGCGCGGCGGTACCTGATGTAATGACGCCTCCAAATTTGCCGTCTACGAGTATGTTCAATGCCCAGTTTTTGTAGTTAAAATTGTTGCTGAAACCGGCTGAAAACTTCGGATTGTAGTTGCCCAGGTTCTCGATCGCATCCGTTTTCACGGGCACACCCTTGTTGCTCACCACATATTTACCGTTTAGCGTTTTCCACTTATAGCCATACAAATCGCCGAAAGAACCACCTTCTATTATCAGCGGTGTAGCCGTGCGCACGCTCGTGGACGAGCCGAGGTACAGCTGCCTCACGCCGTCGTACAGTTCCACGACTTTGCTTTTATTCAACGCATAATTAAGGCCCACATTCCAGGTAAAACCCTTGGAAGCAACCGGTTTCACGGTCAGTACCACTTCAAATCCTTTGTTTTGAATATTCCCCGCATTCACATTCAACATTGAATAACCAGAGGAAGCAGGCGACGCCACACGTAGCAGCTGATTTTTGGAATTGGTTTTATACCAGGTCAGGTCAACGCCCAGACGGTTGTTATAGAATCGCCATTCGGTCCCCAACTCCACGGATTGGGTCAATTCGGGTTTCAAATCGGCGATCGCCTTGGTACTGCTGCTGGCAATGTACCCGCCGAAACCACCACGGACATAGGTATACGTCTGCCCCAACAGGTAAGGGTCCGCGTCGTTACCAACCTTCGTGAACGAACCCCGCACTTTACCCAGATTCACCCACTGCGGCAGTTTGATTATCTCGGAAATGACCGCCGACAAGCCGATCGATGGGTAGAAATACGAATAGGGCGACGGCAGTGTGCTCGACCAGTCGTTCCGGGCGGTGAGATCCAGAAAGAGGTAATCCTTGTACCCGAACTGTACCGTTCCGTACACCGATTGCAGTTGCCGCTTGGCTGTCGCAGTTTCGGTTTTGAGCGTCGTAGCATAACTGAGATCATATTTGTTGGCAAAACCAAGCCCGTCGGCCGCATTGATCCGGTGCCGCATACTCCGGTTCAGCAGCGAACCACCCAGGTTATACGTCAACTTCAAATCGGGCGCGATGTTGTTCGTTCCGGTCAGCAAGAGGTCGGCATTGCGCTCTGCAATGTAGTCGTTGCCTTCTGAATAGTACCCACCGGGCTGCCGTGCATAGTTGACGGTATTATTGGCATATTTTTGACTGATGAAATCATTGTAACTATCCGAACTCACCCGGCCCTGAATGTTCAGCCAGTCGGTCAGTTTGTATCTCAAAACAAACAGTCCGGTTAAGCGGCTGCGGTTTTCATCGCGATGCGTGTTGTTGATCGTCCAGTAAGGGTTCATATACACCGGATCGGGGGTCGTCCAGTAAGTAGGCGTTTCCACACCGGTAGCATCCACATTCTTGTAGGACTTAAGTGTCTCGGGATCAACGCTGCGCGGCATGCGGTACACGTTGGCCACCACCATACCGTCGCCACCTACGCCTGGCTTGTTGAAAATATCCTGCAACATATAGGTAACCTTGGCATCCGCCGAGAGCCGACTGGTAATATCGTAGCTCAGCCGGGCATTGAAAGTATTGCGTGACAGCCGGTTATGCGGCACAATGCCGTTGATATAGTTGTTGGCATAGGAAAAATACGATTGCACCTTTTCCGAGCCGCCGCTCACGCCCACGGAATTATTGGTAGAGATGGCGGTCTTGAAAAAGTCCTTGATATTGTCCGGATAGGCTTGCAACGAAACCGTATTCCCCGCCCAATCCTGCACGCTCTGGCCTGTTATACGCGCACCCCAGCTTCCATTGGTGAGGGTTGAGTAAACGCCGCCAGATCCCTGGCTGTAAGCATTCTGCAACGATGGCGTAACCAGCGCCTTATCAAATGTAATCCCCGAATTAACATTCACAATGATCTTGCCGCTTTTCCCTTTTTTGGTCGTGATCATCATCACCCCATTAGCGGCGCGGCTGCCGTAAAGCGCAGCCCCGGCAGCTCCTTTCAGCACGTTAATCGACTCTATATCATCGGGGTTAATGCTCGACGCGCCGTCGCTCCCGCTATGCCCGCCCGCGTCGTAGCTTACCTGGCCCGCGGGCGTAGAATTATCGATCGGCACGCCGTCCACGACGATCAGCGCATTGTTCGAACCCTGGATCGACCGGTTACCGCGCAAAACGATCCTGGTTGCACCTCCGGGACCATTGGCCGACGGCGTGATTGTGAGCCCGGCGATTTTCCCGGAAAGCGTATTGGTGAAATTGGCGTCGCGGATCTCATTTACCTGGTCGCCACCTATTTTCTGCGTCGCGTAGGTGAGCGTTTTGGCCGCCCGCTCGATGCCCAGCGCCGTCACTACCACCTCCTGCAACCCCATGGCGTCGTCGGGCAGCGTAATATCGCCTAATGCACTGCGGTTACCGATCGGCACCTCCTGTGTCTTCATTCCGATATACGAAATGACGATCGCCACGGCGCTTTCGGGCACTGCTATGTCAAAATTCCCGTCCTTATCGGCAATGGCTCCCAGGGTAGAATGCTTTACCACAATGGACGCTCCGGGCACCGGCGCCCCTTTCTGATCGATGACTTTCCCCGTAATCGTTTTATTCTGTTGTGCATAGCTCTGACTGAAAAGGGTTGCTACCACGAGCAGGCCTATCAGCAGCGAAGGAATCCGGTTACGTAAACGAAACCGCAGCAAAGGAATCTCCGAAGGAAGGGATTCCGGGAATTTTAGAGATTTTTTCATAAACAAGATTTCGGAACAGTAATGGGTTTAATGGGGCAACGGAAACCACCCAGCCCGGACAGGCGGGGCGCGCAAGAAGTTCTTAAAATAATGTTAACAAATATATTTATTTTTTGTTAACAAAAAAATTTAAGAAAATAAATACGATAACACAAAAAAGCCAGCTCCTGAGATGGAACCGGCTTGCAGTAATGCCAAAAAGCTTAAAGAGTGATTACGCCAGGTCGATCGACGCTACTTCGCCCCGTATCAGATGTTTTAGCAGCGCATCCTCTGCACGTTTGATATCACGCTCTTTAATGCCTGTCACGATTTCACGATGCTCCTGGTCGGTAAGTTCGTAATCATCCATGTGCGTCTGGGTTTTGCCTAGTTTTTGGTGAAATAAAGGAATATTACTTGCCTGGTACAAATCAACAAGCCTTTCATTACCAGCACATTCAATCAATGTTTCATGGAATTTCACATCCGCCTCGCACGCCCCGCCAAAATACCCGCGCTCGACCATCGATGAAAAGTCGTCGCAAATGCGGTCCAGCTCAGCCACTTGTTCCGGGGTAACCTTCTGGATCAGCAGCCGCAATGCCCCTATTTCCAGGATCTCACGGAGTTCGCGGATTTTGTGGCTGTCTTCGAGGGTGAGTGTTTTTACAAAAAAGCCCCCTTTTTCGCCCTGGACGATCAATTGCTCGCCCAGAAGCCTTGTCAAGGCCTCACGGATTGCCATCCTGTTGACATCCAGCTTTTTAGACCACTCATCTTCTTTCAGCCGCGTCCCCGAGGTGAGCTGGTTGGAGAGTATCTTTTTCCGCAATTCTGTATAGGCCCTGTTCGAGAGTGAGTCTTCCTTCATTTTAATGTAAACAAAAATTCAAAATTTAGTAAACCAAAACATTTATATAAAGGTAGGCAATAATCATAAAATCTGCATGTGCGTACAATCTGGCTATTTCGACACAGATTTTAAAAACTATTTCAGTTTTAAGCCATTTTTAGCGTATTTTACTTTCCCAGCACACCACCTCAGGTTACAAATACACCCGGTCTTGTCTATCCGCATTCATTCATTGCTGCTATTAGCTTTGACGCTTTCCATGGTGTTGTCGGGCTGTTCAGGTGAAAAACAGCCTAACCGGTCAGCGAAAGTGCACATCGACCAGCGGGAAGGCAGGTATACCCTGATACGAAACGGAAAGCCATTCCATATCAAAGGCGCCGGGGGTTACTCCCATTTCCGCGAACTCCACGAAGCTGGCGGAAATACCCTGAGAACCTGGGATACCACGCAACTTGCTCAAATTCTCGATAGTGCGCAAAAGTACGAGCTGGCGGTGATCGTTGGCCTTCCGCTTCCCAACAGCGGCGATATCTCTTTTTATAATGATCCCCAAATTACCCAAACACGTTATCGGGCATTGCAATCGCTTATCAAACGGTTCAAAAACCATCCTGCGGTATTGATGTGGTGCCTCGGCAACGAGCTCGACTTCCCTTACAAATGGACGTACAGCGATTTTTATGACTCGTTCAATGCGTTAACGGACATGATCCACCGGGAAGACCCGGACCACCCCGTCACGACAACCGTATTGAATTTCAATCCGAAATACATTTTCAATATCGGGCTGCGCTGCGACGTCGACCTGATCTCTTTCAACATTTTCAGCAATTTACCATTACTGCGCAAGGACCTCGACGATCTCGCCTGGTTGTGGAAAGGGCCGTATATGTTGCTCGAATGGGGGATCAACGGGCCGTGGCAAGGCACGCAGCAAACGGCCTGGGGCGCGTATATCGAGGATACGAGCAAAAAGAAAGCCGAAATTTATCAGCAAAGTTACCGGCAATTCATGCCGCTCAACGATCCCCGCTTCCTGGGCGCCTGCGTTTTTTTCTGGGGCAACAAGCAGGAGACGACGCACACGTGGTTCAGCATATTCGACGAGTATGGCAATGTTTCGGAGACCGTCGGTGCGATGCGGGGCATCTGGACGGGCAAGCCGACGCCGGTTATTTACCCGGAAATCAAATATATGCTGCTGAATACCCAGGGCGCACGTGACAATATCCTGCTGAACCCATCGGCCAACGCGTCGGCGGAAGTACTGCTGTTTAAAGGGCACGACCGCATCCGGTCCGTCCGCTGGCAAATCTTCCAGGAAGACTGGTATCGCGAAAACCACCTCAACAGCACGCGGAAGCTGGTACCGCTCGCGACCGCAGAAAGCGATGGCCGGAACCTCCGTTTCTCATTTGCAGCCCCGAAACAGGAAGGTCCTTACCGGATCTTTGCGACGATTTATGACAATGCAGGAAATTTCGCTTCATGTAACACGCCTTTTTATGTTGTAAGCCCGCCATGAAGCAAGCATTATATGTCAAACCGCCGACGCGCAAGCAGCTGCTCATGCTGCGGCTGATGATCTTCTTCGGATTGATTTCGATGGGATTTTTTCTTTCCAGCATTCTCTCCGAAAAAGTCAGGGGCTATGCACCATTGTACTGGATGCTGGTGGTGACATTTATTTTCACCTGCCTGAAAGTGCTGCATGAATGGTACCATTACCTGTTCATCACGGTACCGCCCACACCGCCACTGACGCGCCGGTATACCGTCGACATTTTCACGACTTTCTGCGCCGGGGAGCCGTACGAAATGATCGTCGGGACGCTGACGGCGATCCAGGCCATTACCTACCCGCACGAAACTTATCTTTGCGACGAAGCCGACGATCCTTACCTGCGCGACGTGTGTGCGCAACTGGGCGTGTATCACGTGACGCGCACGGATAAGCGCAATGCCAAAGCCGGGAACATCAACAATGCATTAAGTATCTCAAAAGGAGAACTTTGTGTCGTACTCGACCCCGACCACGTTCCTTTCCCCGACTTTCTCGACCCTATCGTTTCGCATTTCGACAATCCGGAAATCGGTTACGTGCAAATTGTGCAGGCCTATAAAAACAGCGACGAAGGCCTTATTGCCAAAGGTGCGGCCCAGCAGACCTACCAGTTTTACGGGCCGATGATGATGACTATGAACCATTACGGCACCGTACTGGCCATCGGCGCGAACTGTACCTTCCGGCGCACGGCGCTGGATTCGATAGGCGGCCATGCCGCGGGACTGGCCGAGGATATGCACACGTCGATGCAGCTGCACGCCAAGGGCTGGAAATCGGTGTATGTGCCAGCAGTGCTCGCTCGCGGACTGGTACCATCCACGCTATCAGCCTATTACAAACAACAACTCAAATGGTCGCGCGGCGTGTTCGACCTCTTTGTGCATGTATATCCAAAGCTTTTCCCGAAGTTCACATGGAGCCAGCGCATTCATTACGGTACCATACCGCTGCATTATTTGTCCGGGTTCATTTTTCTGATCAATTTCCTGATCCCCATCCTTGCACTCGTGCTCGACGTAAGCCCGATGCATTTCGACCTGACCGATTTCCTCCTGGTGAGTCTTCCGATGGTTTCGTGCATTGTCCTGATCCGGCATTTCGTGCAGTGGTGGGTAATGGAGGACGAAGAACGGGGCTTTCATGTGGTAGGCGGGCTATTGATGATCGGAACGTGGTGGATATTCATTCTGGGCGTTCTCTACACGATTTCAGGGAAGAAAATCCCTTACGTACCCACACCGAAGGATGGCAATGAGGCCAATAACTGGCCGCTGAATATCCCGAACCTGGCTGTGCTGGGCATTTCTCTGCTGGCGATCGTATATGGTTTGTATCAGGATTTAAACCCCTACAACCTCATCATGGCCGGGTTTGCCGGGTTGAACTGCTTTTTCATGTGTTTCAACATTGCCGCAAGCCGGCAACAGCAGATTCGTGAACTATCGGGCACGTCGCCTTTCGCGGACAGTGCATTCAGGGCTATTAAAGAATTAAAAGGCAATTTCTGGATTTTACGCAGGCGGATTTACAGCGGGGTCCGTACGTCCGCATTCCTGATCACTGTGTTGCTGATCAGCGTAATAGTGTATTTCCGGCGCTTCGACCCTGCATTGGAATATAACCTTGCCATAGCAAAAGAAAACCAGATTTATGCGCTTAGCCTCATTAAACGCGAGCCTCCGCGGCACCCCGACCTCCCGGCGCTCTTCCGCACGATGGGCGTGCGTGAGCCGGATACGAACGGCACAAGTACGCAAAAACCGACGGTGTTTTTTGGCGGCACACAGGGAGTAAATTATACCAAAGGGCATAACTGGGCGCGTCGGCATCCTGCATTTACGAAGCAGGAACTGGAAGCCGATCTTGCAGGCATGCGCCGGGCGGGGATCAATGCGATCCGGCATTTTGGTCCCGGCATTTACGATTACAATATCCTAAGGGCAACCCGGAAAGCCGGCATTAAGGTGCACTACACTTTCTGGGTACCCGAAACGCTCGATTTTACAAACGACGCGGGTGGTGCCGACGATCTGGCGGACGATATATCAGCGACCGTAAGCCGACTTCAATATCAAAAACACATTGTTTCCTGGAATATCGGTAATGCGGCCATCCAACGCCACCGCCGTTCCGAGCACACCGCCGAGCAAAAGCAATATTTGTATTGGTTAAAAAAGGTAAGTGAGGCGATCAAAAGGATCGACGGTTCACGCCCGGTTACGGCAGACCTCGAACTGAATGCCGAAACGCAGGAACTTGCCTATCTGATCACACAGGTTGCTCCTGCGATCGATGCATTCGGGCTGGTATTGACGGATAGCGGAAAAAAGCCGGAAGACACAGCCCTGCGCGCACTTAAAGTACCGTTTTATTTCAGTTACATCGGTGCCGGTGCACTCGCAGGTACACAGGTGCACCAGGCGGGTGTTTTTATTTCCAATTGGCAGGATGAAAAGATATTCGAACAGGTCAGTTTCGACGGCCTGCACGACTACACAGGGCGACCAAAGCATTCCCTGCAAATACTGGAATCGATATGGGCGGGTCAAAAAGCGCCGATGCCGGTAACACAATTCAAAATTTTAAAACCAGCCTTGGGAACGTTCGAAGGCAGCGTGCTGGATTATCACGCCATTGTGCAGCAAAATGGTCAGTGGAAGGTACTCGGCGCGCCAACGAATGGTACCGGGCTTGAATGGAAACTCGCCCGAACGGATGGCTTCAACAATCCTGTGGAAATGAATGATGTCGGAACGGGCGCCCGACTAACCCTGACGATCCCCAAACACCCGTCGCTTTACCACCTTTATCTGTACGTGATCCGGAATGGAACGGTAACCGAAATCGTCGAATCGCAGCTAAATACGCCATTAACTCCGGCACAAATGGGCGCAGCCCGCTAATGATGGGCTTTCAATGCATCAACAAATCGACGCAGAGTAGCCTGACTTATCCCCCAATCCGGGGCAGGGATATTGCCCCAAACTTCCGGATTATCGGCGAGATTGAAGTAGCAAACACCCATCACTTCCCTGTGTGCAGCTACTATCGCCGCGGCTTTTTCCAGCCATTGAGCCTGGTAGTCTTCCGGGCCTTTGACACCGAATTCTGTCACAAAGATAGGTTTGGACGCGAAACGCATTCGCCATACCTTCCGGTTGAAAATCGTTTCGAAAGATTCCTGCTTCACTGGATCGGTAATATTCTTGTCGGGCAAGCCGTAAATGGCAATGCTAACGAAATCAACGATGTCATCGCCTGGATACCACTCCATGGAGCCCCTGTCGCCCGCAGGCCCCCACACTTTTTTGACATTTTGAACATCTTTCCCCAATTCCATAAAATGCCGGAATGCCCTGATATACAAAGCCGGGTCCTGGCTTTGCCATGAATATCTGTGAATGGGGATTTCCATTTCGTGCGCAAAACGGACGTAAACCGGCAAGTTTGTCTTGGAGATCGTATTGAACAACGATTTAAACTCTTCGTCATAAACGCCTTGAACTGTATTCCGCAACACGGAGGAATCCTTCCTCACCTTACCGTCGCGCCAGGGCTCCACCGTCACGATCACCTGATGTCCGCGACCGGTAACCGCCTCGAAATCCTTTGCAAAACCACCTGTTTGAATATTGCCCAGATCGACAAACAAATGCTCTGCCTGCACGGCTTTGGAACTGGTGAGCGCCAGCCTGGGGTCGTACAAGCCTATCAGCGGCAGGGCTTTCGGGTTACGCTGCGGTGCCTGGCGGATATTGTATTGCTGAAAAAGAAACCCTGAATCTTTTTTGATTTCTTTCACAGCCTCCTTCAAATCGTGTTGCAGGGAATGCACAAGGCTGTCGCTGCCGGACACAAGCACGTAAACGGGCTTGTTCATAAACCGCGTCCGGATCAGTTTTCGCCGGAGAGCGGTCTGCCCATCGGGTTCCTGCGGGAAAGCCGTCGCAGCGCGTTCGCTTTCTCCTTCGATTGAAATTGCAATGGCATCCACCACATCCTCTCCCGGCCAATACTCGTCAGTCCCGGGATAGCCCGCTGGCGACCACATGATTTGCAAGTCTGGCTTCGCCTTCCGGCAAATCTCAGCAACATGCCGGAATGCCGCGATGTAATCGGCCGGGGATTGGTATTGCCAGGAGAACCGCTGGACAGGCACCTCCATATCCGGGTCCCAGCGCAGGTATACGTGCTTTTTCGCAGGCAAAACCCGGCAAAGCGAGCGTAGCGCGTCGTCGTACTTGCCGTTCGCTACCATATTGAGCGTGCCTTCCTGCCCGGCCACAACCGTCAGTAACCAATCTCGCTCGCCCGTATGGCCCTTCAACGCACTGACGAGCGCCGTTTCTGCGGTGTTAGGGTGAAGCTGTATTGAAATATGTTGAAGGCCCTGACTGGTCACTCCAAGCGAATCGGCCCGGTTGATGTACCCTATCGTCTGTTCCGTGAAGGACGTATTTAGTACGTCGGTAGCATAGCCGCCCGATTGGAAAAACGGGGAAAACCGTTTCCGGTAAAACACCCATGCCCCGATCAATACCAACCCTGCTGCCAGTAATAAAACGCCTTTTGCCTTCATAAAACCTGAAAAGAGTGACTTCGGGTTTTAAATTAGCGAATTCAGTGATTCATGAAACGAAAACACGGCTGGTACGGGCATAAAAAGAAACCGGGCAATGATCGGACTTTGAAGTCCAACCATGCCCGGTTTTCAGTGTGTGCTTGTATATTCCGTCCTTAAACCAGTTCGCTTTCGTATTGCAACCCGATGTGTGCGGGCGGGTAACTCAGAATGCGGTTGAATTCGGTAATGGCCTGATTGATCTGTCGTTGCGTGATTCCGCTGTATTCCATCAGAAGAACTTTGGCCTGTTGTGCGCTGGACCGCTTCATTTTCCAGTATTGCGGGTGATTAACCCCGATAGGTGTGCGAAAGTATTTTTCTTTGGGTTCGCGGATCAAAATCTCGCAGTCCGTATCGCGCTGCGGGTTGTCGTGGAGGAAGTAGCTTTTGACAACAACTTTGACTTCCCTTCCACTTCTAAGTTGAAAAATTTTCTCGTGAATCATGGCTTGTTTTTTTAAGAATTAAGGATCGATGAATATGCTGGACTGCTGATGAAGTTTCCGGCTTCCTTAAAACTTTCATACCAGCAGCGTCTCTGAAACTTTCACAAACTTCGCTGCTACCCCCGACATTTCATTAAATTGATTAGTAAACGGTCGATTCGATGAGCGTCCGGTAACACACTGATTAACAAGCAAGTAAATTTACGTATTCGTCAATCGATTACGTGTCCTACAAACTGTGCAGTGTTGTCCAAAATCTTCCCGCCCCGCCGGAATCCGAGCCCGCATGCCTCGCCGGCAATGAACACGCCTGCCTGGTAGGTATGGCCCTCCGCATCGGTCGGAAGAGCGACATACTCCTGGTAAATGCGCGACTGACCGTCGTATTCACCCGCAGCGGTTTCCATTATCTTGCCGCTTTCATCATGAATAGCAACATTGGCACCCTCGCGCCCAAGCAACACCTTGCTCACCGATTTCTTATGAGGCAACACGTCGCTATCGGTTTGTAGCAACAATGGATGATATGGGTAAAGGTCCCACAGGATTTTCAGGATGTATTTGGATTGGAACAACAAGGTATAAGCCGGGTTCAGGATCACCGCCTTCCTGTTCTTCCCAATCTCGGTCAACATTGCCGCCAGTTCCGGCTCGTCGGCGCCGATGTGCTCCCAGGGTACCAGTTTGAACCAGAAATCAAACCGGACGAAATGCCCGTGCTCCGGCTCCTGGTAAAATATGCCTTCGCCATTCGAAAATTCCACATCGTCGATGTATGCGAATTCGACGTCGAAGCCTGCCTCTTTCGCCGCTTCCATTAATACCGCCACATTGGTATCATCCTCGGGATAGCCACGCATGGCCGAGAAAAGCATCGAAGGCGTCAGATCATTGTTTTCTTCCTTTAAATAAACAAATTGACCCACTAACGTCTCAAAAAGTGTATTGAACTGCTTCGATTCGTCCATCCCGTTCATCCGCAAATGCGCCCATTGCACGACCGCAGTCTCCGGAATGCAGGTAGCCGTATCGGCATTGAATTCGATCAGTTTTACCGGCTCGTCGTTAAATCCTCCGGCGAGGTCGAAACGGCCGTAGAGGTGGATTTGCCGGTCGTCATTCCATGAAAGCTGGATGAGCTCAACCAGATTTTCGGGAATACCCATTTCCTGAAAGAGGTTGTTGTCGATGGCATATTGCCCCGCCTCGATCAGCATATCATATAATGTACCCGCAGCCTCATAATAGCTTTCGGCCTGCTGCTCGGCCACGATTACCATATCATTCACGACATATGGAGCGGTGTCCGTGCCCAGCGCCCAATCCCAGCCTGCTTTCTGCAATGCAGCTTGCGGCGGATTGGGCAGTGATTTTAATCTTACCATATTTGAGTTAATAAGTTTTACCCCCCGCTTCTGCCCGACGACCTTCCAAAAAAGCCTTTGCGGCCTCCCGCGGGCCTTGTTGTTACCGTCCGCACCGAGCGGGAAGTTTCCACGCCCAGGGCTGCGCTGCGTGAGCTCGCATACGCGCCCGGGTTGGCGTAATACGACCTGCTTCGCTCCGCGCCCATCCTGTCGCGGTAATTGTTCATGTATCCATAGGACGAATTACGTCCAAGCAAATAGCCCATTCCGCCGTAAAGCAGCATGCTCGAAAGTCCGCTGTGGTAGCCCATATGCGGGTTGGAACGGATTTCCTGATCGATCAGCGCCTTGGCCGCCATGGGGTTCAGCGTGTCTTTATGACCGTCGAGGTACGAAACGATCGCCATAGAACTATCGGCGGCGACATTTTCCTCGCTAATGATCTTGAACTCGCCCGGGCTCACTTCCTTAATATGCGACCGGATGCCTTTGCCGTAAGTTGTTTCTTCGTAACTGTATTCCGATTCATCATCATTCGAAGAACAGGAAACGAGCCCCGTACCGGAGAGCAGCGCCAACGCCAGTGCGCCGCCCATACTGATGTCTTTTACCTTCCTGATAAAAGAACCCTTTCGTAACTCTGTCATAATGTTGGTTTTCTATTGAGGATTTTTCAAAAGTAATGCATGAAAAGCGGGAGCCGCCCATGAATCGTGTCAATGGTTTTTCCGGTGGATATCGCAACCTATGGACTTACAGGCGGCAAAAAAAATCGGGCATAGCCGGTAGCTAACCCGGCTATGCCCAATGTACATTAACCAACAATAATATCAGGCCTTTTTCGCGATTTTCTCGATCGCGCCTACCAGCTTGTCCAGGTCGCTCGTCTTCGTGTACACGTGTGGCGTCACGCGCACGCAATGGATGTTTTCCCAGTTGATACCTACCGTATGGATCTGATAATCTTTCATCAGCTTGCCGTCGAGTTCCTCGGGCTTCATGCCTTCGATGGTCACACCGGCGATGGCGCAGGAGAATTCCGGTTTCAATGAAGTGTGGATTTTCACACCCGGGATCTGAGCGGCTTTTTCGGCCCAGTATTTCTTCAGGTAATGAATGCGGTCTTGCTTGCGCTTGTTGCCGATGCCTTCCTGGAAATTAATGGCCTCTCCTATCGCCTGCTCAATCGGGAAGCTGCGCGTGCCGAGCGTTTCAAACTTGCGGATATTGGCGCTTTTCGGCTCGCTATTACAGAGCAACGGCCAGATTTTCTCAATTTTATCCTTCTTAATCCACATCATACCACTTCCAACGGGCGCACTCAGGAACTTGTGCAGGCTGGTACCGAAGTAGTCGCATTCCAGGTCGGGAATTTTATAATCGAGCAAACCAAATGTATGTGCACCGTCGCAAACCACCTCGATGCCTTTGGCATGTGCCATTTGGGCGATCTTCTTCACGGGCATGATCTGCCCTACCCAGTTGATAATGTGGGTAACGTGGATGATTTTGGTTCTGGGCGTGATCGCATCAGCATAGGCCTTTACAATCTGCTCGTCGTTTTCAATAGGGAAGTCAAAAGAGAGTTGCTTGTAAACCAGCCCGTCGCGCATCTGGCGCTGTTTCCAGGCTTGCACCATATTCGGGTAATCCTGCAAGGTGCCGATGATTTCGTCTCCTTTTTCGAGCGGCAGACCAAAAATGATGGTATTCAATGCTTCCGTCGCATTGCGGTTAATCGCGATTTCCTCGGCGTCGGTGCCCGCCAGCTTGGCCAGTCGCTGGCGGAGCGGTTCACGGCCCTTGTCGATAATGCGCCACATATAATAGGATGGACCCTGCGCGGCTGCCTTGTTGTACTTGTCCAGCGCCTCCTGCACCACCATCGGCGAGGGTGATACGCCTCCGTTGTTGAGGATAATGATTTCGCTTTTGCTGGCGGTGTAAGCGTCCTGGATTACCGACCAGTATTCTTCATTGCTTTCGCTGGCGGGATTCCAAAGTTGTTCTGCTTCCAGGAATTGCCCGGCGTGGAGCTGGTTGAAAAGGCTGTTGATCCCGAAAGCACCCATACCAAGGGCAGCACTCTTCCGGAAAAAAGAACGGCGGTTGCTCATAAAATTTTATTTAAGGAATAGTAATGGAGTGAAGTACAATATATTGAATATCTACTTCAAATCCCAATTATTCAACCCCTAAGCCGTCTTTCACAGTAGCTTCTTTCAGCCACTCGTAGGTATTGGCGGGCATTGGAAGGCCATCGACATCGAGTTGGAGGAACATCAAATGCAAGTGCGTCGGCGAACGCTTCTGGTAAGCATTGTAACCCGAACGGCCCATTTCCGAGATCTTGTCGCCCGCATTGACCCACTGCCCGGGCTGCACTTCCACGATATTGTTGTGGGCGTAATAGAACAGGCCGTCGAGGCACGGATCGTAAATCCAGATCCAGTTGCCGCCGCGGTACTCGCTGTCGTATTTCCAGCTGGTTTCGGTCGCCAGCACGATGCCCGACGTGAATGCGAGGACGTCGATCGGCTGCCAGGTGCGGTCGTCGAGCACGTCCTGGTCTTTATCGCGTACAAAAAGGTCGTGCGCGGGGTGACTACCGGAAACACTGCTATCAAAAAGGTCGAAACCATTGGCCCGGTACCCGCGGCCTCTTGACCCTATCGATTCCCTTACCGCATAACCTCTGACCGGGTAAACGAAATAAGATGAGTCGATAGACCGGCATGTATCCCTTCTGAACTCTGCTCGGAGGTTACGCATTACGGCGCCGAATGCCGCGCGCGCCGAATCGGGTGAGATCACATTATCGCGGATATCCATCTGGATTTGATGGAAAGCTGCGCAGTATTCTGCAATTTTATCGGAAGATTCACTCTGGTTTGTCAAACCGGCCAAACAAATCACCAACACAATCCCGGCAATTCTTTTAAATGTCATCCACAATGCGTTAATCAACCCCTTTTCTTTCACTTAAACCCAGTTTTTGAGGAACGATAGCGAGAAGGCTCACTAATAAAAAAGTCTTGCAAAGGTACCCGTTCTATATTAAATAAATGCAGAGAAGTTCTTTATTGGTCAAACACTAAAATCAGATTACAATGCAAAAACGTCGTTTTGGACGAACTGGCTGGGAAGTCAGCGAAGTAGGTTATGGAATGTGGGGCTTAGCGGGCTGGACGGGCTCCGATCGCAAGGAAACGGACGACTCCCTGGACCTGGCTGTCGAATCGGGTGTCAATTTCTTCGATACAGCCTGGGGTTATGGCGAGGGCCTGAGCGAGCGCATTCTTGGCGAGCTGATCAAGCGTTATCCCGACAGAAAGCTTTATGCCGCCACTAAAATTCCACCTAAAAACCGCCAATGGCCGTCGCGCGCCGAATACGCGCTGAAAGATGTGTTTCCCGCCGATTACATTGTGGAATACACCGAAAAAAGCCTTCAAAACCTCGGTACCGAGCAGATCGACCTGTTGCAATTCCACGTGTGGGAAGATGCGTGGGCAGAGGAAGACGAATGGAAAGAAGCCATTCAAAAACTAACGAAAGAGGGAAAAGTAGGTGCGTGGGGCATCAGTATCAACCGCTGGGAGCCGGACAATGCATTGAAAACGCTCGAAACCGGCCTGATCGACGCCGTACAGGTTATTTACAACATTTTCGATCAGGCGCCGGAGGATAATCTCTTCCCCCTTTGCCACAAACTCGACATCGGTGTAATCGCCCGGGTGCCTTTCGACGAAGGGACACTAACCGGCACATTGACGAAGGAAACGACATTCCCGGCCGACGACTGGCGTTCCACCTATTTCGTACCCGAAAACCTGAATGCGAGCGTCGACCACGCCGAGGCATTGCGTGCCGACATTCCGGCAGGTATGACGATGGCGGAGCTCGCTTTGCGTTTCATCCTCAACAACCCCGACGTGCACACCACTATCCCAGGTATGCGCAGGCTCCAGAATGTGCGCGCGAACGTGGCTGTAAGCGACGGCGCGAGGCTCGATGCGGCAGTGGCCGAAAAAATGAAGGCCCACCGCTGGGACCGCCAGCCTACCAAGTGGTCGCAATAGTTATTTAAACAAAATGCCTTCCATTACCGGAAGGCATTTCGTTTTTCAAAAGGGAAATATCAACGATACAATTTGCTATCGACCGAAAACCGGCCCGGGCCTGTGAGAAATAAGGCAACATAAGGAAAGAGGAACAGCAGCGCGTGTTCCTTCATATCGAACGGATCTTTGGCGTGTATGATCGTCGCCACCACCACCATCGTAATGATCAGCGGAATGAGTGCCGCCCGCGTTCCCAGCCCCAGGATCACGAGAATCGAACAACCGAACTCGGCGCAGATCGTCAGTACATAGGAAAGTTCCTCGCCGATCCCGATCGGGTCGGCGAATGAGTGGTCGCCGCCAAGGAATGTGGTAAGCTTCGCGTAACCGTGCGTGAGCATGAGGCATGACACCCCTACCCGCAGGATCAGCACCGCCCAATCCACCGGAGCGGGCAGTTTGATCGGTTTCAAAAATCTTTTGAGCATAGTGAGTTAAATTGGTTTAGCTATCCCGAAGATAGTTTCTTAATCCATTCGCTGTAACCGAATTTTTAATTTCCATATATCAAGTTTTATTTTTAGGTTTGTCTAAATTTATATTCAGATAAAAATAAATTTATAATTCGGCCATACTATGAAACTACGCATACTGTTCCTTTTCAGTTGTTTGCCATTCGGCGCCTGGGCGCAGTTTTCGCTTTCAGGGAAAATTTCACTCGAAGGCCAGGCCGATCCCGCATTCGGTGCGTCGGTTTATATTAACGAATTAAAAACCGGTACTACGGCCGATACCGCGGGTTATTTCCGCCTTGCAGGCATTCCCAAAGGAACCTACACTTTGCGCGTCAGCTATGTGTCGCTGCCTACGATCACCGAAAAAAATGTGCGGATAGACCGGGACGTCAGAAAGGATTTTGTGATGAAATCCGGCGCAAATGCATTGGAAGAGGTGGTGGTAACCGGAACGATGAAAGAAGTTTCGAAGCTCGACAGTCCGGTGCCCGTCGACATTATTACTTCCAAATTCATTTACAAAAATCCCGTCCCGAGCATTTTTGAAGGACTGAGCTATGTAAACGGCGTGCGGCCGCAGCTGAATTGCAATGTCTGTAACACGGGCGATATCCATATTAACGGCCTCGAAGGGCCCTACACCATGGTGCTCATCGACGGCATGCCGATGGTGAGCGGACTTTCGACGGTTTACGGGCTTTCGGGTATTCCAAACAGCCTGATCGAGCGGGTAGAGATCGTGAAAGGACCTGCGTCTACACTCTATGGTTCGGAAGCGGTGGGGGGCTTGATCAATATTATTACTAAAAATCCTTCCAAAGCACCCGTGTTCTCGGCCGACGTATTCAGCACCACGTGGCGCGACTATAATGTAGATTTAGGTGTGAAATTTACACCGTCGGAAAAGAGCAGTTCGTTGCTGGGTATCAACTATTTCAACTATCAAAATCCTATCGACAACAATGGCGACGGTTTCACCGACCTGACGCTTCAGAAACGCATTTCGATCTTCAACAAATGGTCATTCGACCTGAAAAACAACCGGCGTGCCAATGTGGCTGCCCGGTACTATTATGAAGACCGCTGGGGCGGGCAGATGCAATGGAACCGCTCTTACCGCGGTGGCGATGAGGTTTATGGCGAGAGCATTTACACCAAACGTTTTGAATTACTGGGCAACTACCAGCTTCCGCTCACTGAAAAAGTTACATTACAATACTCTTTCAGCTCCCATAACCAGAACTCGGCTTACGGCCATGTGCCGTTCAATGCTGACCAGAAGATCGCATTCGCGCAGTTTTTGTGGGATAAGGAAATCGGCAAGCACAGCCTGCTGATGGGAACACCTTTCCGCTATACCTTTTATAATGATAACACGACGGCTACCCGCTACGCCGACGGCCAGGACCATGCCGACAAGATTTATCTCCCCGGCATATTCATTCAGGACGAGATCAAAAGCGGCCGGCATGCCATTCTCCTGGGCGCGCGGTACGACTATAACAGCCGCCACGGAAGCATTTTCACGCCGAGAGCCGCTTACAAATACAAGTTTAATCAAACGGATGTGGTCCGGCTGAATATCGGTCGCGGCTTCCGCATTGTAAACCTCTTTACTGAAGACCACGCCGCATTGACCGGCTCGCGCGAAGTCATTTTGAAGGAAGCATTAAAACCCGAACAGAGCTGGAATGCGAACATCAACTTCGTCAAGAAAATCGTAACCGGCAATTCATTCATCGGAATCGACGCTTCGGTATTTTACACCCATTTCACCAACCGCATCCTGCCAGACTACGATACTAACCCGAACGAAATCATCTACGACAACCTCGATGGTTATGCAGTTTCCAAAGGCATTAGCCTGAACCTCGATTTTAACTTTCCTTTCCCATTAAAAATCATCGCGGGCGGCACCTACATGGACAACTTCCAGAAGGAAAACGGCGTGCGTTTCAGGCCGGTACTGACCGAAAAATTCACCGGAACCTGGTCGGTTTCTTACGAAATCCAGAAAGCCGGGCTCTCATTCGACTACACGGGAAACATTTACGGCCCTATGCGCCTGCCGATCCTGGGCAAAAACGATCCGCGCGCCGCAAACTCGCCGGTATGGTCTTTGCAGAATATCCAGGTGACCAAAAAGTTTGACAATGGACTGGAAATTTATGGGGGAGTCAAGAACCTGCTCAACTTCACCCCGCCCGCCAATTCGATCGCCCGCGCGAACGATCCGTTCGACAAAAACGTAAAATTTGACGAACAAGGACAGGTAATTGCTACCCCCGACAACCCTTACCGGCTAACATTCGATCCGTCGTATGTTTTTGCCCCAAATCAGGGCATCAGGGCATTTTTGGGAGCGAGATACACGCTCAGATAGGTTGAAGGCGCGATATTAAAAAATGTCGCATGAAATGTTATTATATAACTTTTCGAAGATTACAAATATTCAGTGTATTGATATTCATTGGTTTGAATAATTTTTGATTGTATCTTTGAGCCATCAACCAATTAACACTACCAATTATGGCATTAGCAAAACAGTTTGTAAAAAGTAAGTCTGTTTTCAAAGTGACGTTTACAGTTCCTGCCGAGGCGGCTTCCGACGCGAAGAAAATTGCCCTCGTAGGTGAGTTCAATGGCTGGAATCCTGAAGAAGCAATCGCATTGAAAAAACAGAAAGACGGTTCATTCAAAACCAGCCTCGAACTGGGAGCCGGAGAATACCAGTTCCGTTACATTCTGGATGGCGAGAAGTGGGAAAATGACTGGGAGGCCGACAAATATGTCCCCGCCGGTGTAGATGCTACCGAGAATTCAGTAGTAGTTCTCTAATCGATTTGGAATACCATAAAAAACCGGAAAGCGTTGATGCTTTCCGGTTTTTTATGGGCTCAATATGAATATCCGCTATCAGATCGCGAAGCTGTCGCTCTCTACATAAGCCTTGATCAGCGCTTCTTCTCCTTCCTTTCCCTGCTTCGAATTTCCGTGTTCCATCCCCATGATGAACGACTTCCCTTCTTTCTTGCTACGGTCGTAGATGTATTTGAATATGTTTTTATAGTTGATCTCGCCCGTTGTCGGCTCTTTACGGCCGGGCTCGTCTCCGATCTGGAAGTAATCGATCTCGCTCCACGTCCGGTCGATATTATAGAGCAAACGCCCTTCATTCTTTTGCATGTGATAAATATCGTACAGAATCTTGCACGACTTGCTGTTCACTCCGCGACAGATTTCGTAAGTCTGGTCGGACGTTCTCAGGAACAAATTAGGTGAATCGCTCAACGGTTCGAGTACCATTACCAGCCCGTGCGGTTCGAGGATTTCGGCACCTCGGCGCAGTGCGTCGATCACGTGGCCCGTTTGCACGCCAATTGGCAGATTTCTTTCAAAATCACCGGGAACGACTGTCATCCATTTTGCATTCACACGTTTCGCCACTTCCACGGCCTTTTTACAGCCATTGAGAAAGATGTCGATATATTCCTGCTTTCCTGCTGCGAGCGTATTGGCACCGTTACCGCCTTTATCCACGACAAACACGCCCATTTCCATTCCTAAACGGCTCATTTCTTTGGCAATAGCTTCCTGCTGCTCCACCGGACGGCCCATCATACCGTTGTCTTCCAATGCCATGAACCCCTGGTCTGCCATAAATTTAAGCTGGTCGATCACGTCCTTTCCGGCGCTGTTCTGGAACATCCCGAAGTGGGAAGCATATTTGAGCTTAAACTTGTTTTTGGCCATAGGAGCGGCGCCCAATGCATCTCCTGCTGCGATTGCGGCACCAGCCAAACCAAGGGTAGATTTTACAAAATTTCTGCGGAGCATAAATGTTTCGATGTTTTTGTTTCAGATTGTAAAGATGTACAGTCCTGAAATATACCCCAAAATCGCCTCCGAATCTTCGTCCTACCGGTCTTTTCTGCGTTTTCTACGCTCTTTCTTGCCACTTTTTGGCTCTTCGGCAGGTGCGGCCACGACTTCCTCCACAGGTGGTTTGGGTAAATAGGGAGCCAACTGCACCTTGATCTCTTCGCGGAATGCATTCTTCACGCCTTCCAATGCAGCCTCTTTCACTTCGCCGTCGATCTGGTCATTCCTTAGCAATTTCACTACCGCTTCCTCGCCCGGCCAGCTCGCGCCCAGGTAACGCGCTGCATTCTTCCGCACGCCGATCGATTCGCCCGCATTCAGCATTGTGGAACGCAGCAGGTAAACCGATTCCGAGCTGCCGACGGTTTGAATGGAAGCCAGCAATGCGGATCTTTTCGCTTCATTCATTCCTGCAAGCTTTTGGGTAACGTATGAAATCCCCGCCTGTTCGAGCAGCAATGCTCCGGCGTCGCGACCGATCACCTCGTCGGATTTGCTCAATGCGAGTTTCAGTAAACGGTCATTCTCCGATTCCAGCTCATAGCGGGTCATCAGATCGATGTAATGTTCGGTACCGTAGGTCTCGTCGAGTAGCTTGTTCAGCGCCGTCAAGCCTTGCTGGGAGTTGGTTACAAATGATTTATCCAAATGCAGCAATGCAAGTTTACTCACTTCGATGCGGTCCGAAGACGGGACATTCAAAACGTTTAACAATGCCTGCGTTTTCTCATAACCCGCATGAAAGAAATCGAACGAGCGGAAATAGCGAAGCCTGCTTTTGAAACTCACCGACGTATCAGCCGCCAGCTCACTCAAATAGGGAATGGCCTTCCGGGTACGCGCGAGCCAGATAATATCTTTGCCTGAGTCGCTCAACCACGGTTTTGGGCCCTGCCTTTCCAGCCAAGCCGGGAATAGCCGCTCCCATTGGTCAAAAGCACCGATACTGAGCGCTTCCACAGTCCAGCGGTCGTTGCCTTTGTATTGTTTCGCCAATTGCAGCCATACGTCCAATGCTTCATAGGTATGGTTGTGATTAATGGCCAACGCGCACTCGCGACGTACCTGCGGGTCTTTGTCCGAAGTGAGGCGCTTGATATATTCCGTCGGATCGCTGTTTCGCTGACGTACGGCGCGTAATGCGGTAATGCGCAGGTTCGGGTTCAGTTCACGGAAACCGATGTCCAGGTTCCGGTAGTTAAAACCCTCAATGCGGTTGAGTACCCACAACGCGCGGGCGCGGAGTTTTGGATTTCCATTATATAACCTGAAAAGTTCTTCCAAAAACGGCTCCGCCGCCCAGCCATGCTTTACACACGCATTCCACGCGAGGTAACGCTGCGACAAGTTGGGACTTTGCAATGCTTTCACAGCCTGTTCGGGAATCGAGAGGTCGAACACCGGCATTTTATAAGGCGTGCCGGTAGGCGCAACACGGAAAATGCGGCCTCGGCTGCGGTCTTTCATTTTATTCGAACCCATCACCGGATCATACCAATCGGAGATAATGAGTGAGCCATCGGGCGCCACGCAGACGTCCGTCGGCCTGAACCATTTATCACGCTTGCCTTCGATAATGGGCAGAATACCCGTTGATTTATAACCTGCACCCTCATTCTGTACCGGAAACGCGCTCACATACCCCTGGCCGGCATCAGCCAGCAGAATCTGATCCCAATAGCGGCGGGGAAGCAAATCACCCTCATAGATCGTCATGCCCATTGGAAAACCGGAACCGGTTTCCAGCAAATCGGGCACCACGCCCGGGTCATTCTGATGCCAGTGGCGGCGCGGGATTTCGTCTTCCAGGTTCGTACGGTTGAGCCGCCAGCTTGCACCGGTCATCTCATCGATATATCCGAAATTACCATTCTCCATCACATAAGAGACCCGGTCACCGCCATTGCCTGGCTCCTCCTGGTCGGACTGCCACATGGTACCGTAGCTGTCCACCGCCACCTCCCAACCATTCCGGAAATTTTCGGCCATGACCTCGACTTTGGTAAAATCCTGCTCGCAGCGGAACACCACTCCTTGTTTATATTGCCTGAAATCGATCTCCCTTTCGTATTTATCAAGCAGCGGGCGGTCCTGGCCGTCGACCAGCTGCCGGCCTGCATTGCCGAAGTTGAAATAAAACTTACCATCCGGCCCGAAGACGAACGCATGCACACCCGCATCGTTCTGGGTACCGCCGATTCCTTTGAAAAGAATTTCCTTCGTATCCGCCTTATCGTCGCCGTTGGTGTCTGTGAAAAGCCACACGTACGGGCTCTGTGAAACGATCGCCTTATTGCCCATTACCCAAATCCCCAGCGGTGCATTGAGCTCCGGGCCCTGGTAAAATACCTTGGTAACATCCGCCTTGCCATCGCCGTCCTTATCCTCCATGATCACGATCCGGTCGCCCTGCCCGAGCTCCGACTTGCCATTCACATTCGGCCGGTAATTGTACGCCTCGCACGCCCACACGCGCCCGCGATGGTCGACATCGATATTGATGGGGTTAATCACATTGGGCTCCGAAGCAAAGAGCGTCGCTTCGAGTCCCTCGGCCGCCTGTACGCCCGCTACCGCGTTTCGCGAGAAGCGACGTTCGGTATCCGACAATGCCGCGTAGGCACTATCCGGATTGACAACCACCAATGAATCAACAACTTGACTAAAACCTTGAAATGAAAGGATAACAAAAAGGCACGCAGCACACCACGCAGATCTCACGATAGGGAATTGTTTCAAAACGAATTTTTGATGATGCAGAATATTTCAAAAAACGTTATAAAAATACCTCCTATTTCGGGAAATACGAAATGGAGTTTTCGGAAAATGTAACCTTTCGGCGATTTGGAGTAGCTTGATTTAGAAGTGAAAGCTGGGTAAATTACGTTACGATTCACATGCACTATCAGTATTTTATGAAAGAAAAAATCAGGCATTTGCTTGCCGGAAAGCTCATTGAAAAGGCTGAGACCAAAATGTCGCTTCGTAGGCTGATCCAAATCGACGGTGCCACTGACGAGAGAGTAAACCGGCTTTTGGACCATCTTAGCAGCCTCGAACAAGACATTGAAATTCTGGAAACAGTATTGAAGCAGTTAAAACAATGATTGAAAAGAGATGAAAAAGGAACAGATTATACAGGCATTGTACGAAGCAAACACAGTGGACGCCATCGAAAAAGCAGGCGATGAATGGTCAGCTTTCTATCAAAATGCGTCGCCAGAAGACAAGGAATATCTTGCAAACGGCATAAGGAAATTTTCCGAATATGTGCTTGAAAAATCAAAGCTATCAAGCCTTGAAATGCAGGCGGTGCTAGCTGAATATGAAGCTATGAAACTGACAGAGAGTCAACATTCATAGTCTGCCAAAATTTACCATCTCGCGCTGCCGGACTCAAACTTGCCATTCAACTCGATTTAGAAGGGAAAGGAGAGTAACCTACGTTACGATTCACATGCACTATTAGTATTTATGAAAGAAAAAATCAGGCATTTGCTTGCCGGAAAAATTATTGAACAGGGTCAAATTAAGATTCGGATGCGCAGTCTGGCAGCCATAGACAAGCTTTCAGAGGAAATTCAGAACTACTATCTGGATAGGCTGAGTGCTCTTGACGAAGATATTAAAACCTTGAAAAGGATGTTGAAGCAATTGGATCAATAACTTAAAGAGCAATGAAAAAAGAAGAAATCATAAGAGCTTTGTACGACGCCAACACAAAGGCATCTATCCAATCAGCCAATGACGAATGGCTCGCCTGTTACCAAGCGTCTTCGGAGTCGGACCAACAATATTTATTAGCTGAATATTACAGAGTCGGCGAACAAATAAAAAAACGTGGCGAAGAATTAAATCTGGAAATGGAAAAAGTCATGGCGGAATACGAAGCCATGAAGCTGGAAGAGAATCAACATCCATAACAAAAGAGGAGCCCTTCCGGCTCCTCTTTTGTTTATCAGTTCTTCTTCAAATTACTCAGATAATCCACCAAACTCACCAACTCCTCCGTACTCATCGCATCCGGCAAGCCAGCCGGCATCATCGAGTCCTTCAACTGCCTGATCGATTTCACCTGCGACATTTTGTACTCCTGCGTCGAGCCGCCCGGGAATTTGAGGATCAGGTCGGTTTCAGTTTTACTGGAAACAATGCCGGAAACTGCGGTACCGTCTTTCAAAGTCACTTCAAACCCTTCGTAACCAAAACCAATACCGGCGCTAGGGTCGAATATGGCGGCATATTGTGCCTCTTTGGGTAGTTTACTTCCGATTTCAGAGAGCTTCGGGCCGAAATCCATGCCTTCGCCATTCACTTGATGACATACCGAGCAATAGGAAGTAAATACCTGCTTGCCTTTGGTAATATCGCCTTTCATTCCGACAAGTTGCTTCAATTCCGGATGCTTGCTGGCAGTAGCTACCGCGCCGTCGAGGTATTTGGCCGCTTCCTGCTTCACGGATTTCCGCCACGCGCCATTCAGGCCTTGTACCGCCGCCGTTTTTGCCTCGCCGCTTAATTTTCCTTCTTTCAACAATACCAGCACCTGGTCCTCCCCGCTCATGGTTCCACCCAGTGATTTGGCTGCGATTGTTCGAAGGTCTTCGGGATAGCTATTGTCGGTGGCGACGGTTTTCAGTATGTCGAGCGCATCTTTGCTTCCGACCGATTTCAATGATGTCAATGCGCTTGCGCTCTTACTTTTATCCGAACCTTTTACCACATTCCATACCAGCGACGTACCACCTTGCTTGATCAGTTGCGAAGCGGCAATGGATCCGCTGCGGCCGGCCGATTGCTCCAACGCCATCGAAAGAAGCCGCTGATTTTCAGACGAAAGCTCATATTTCGCAACGAGTTCGAGATAAGCCTGGGTACCATAGGTCGCATCGAGCATTTTTTTCAATGCGGCCATTGCTTCGGGCGTTTGTTTCACAAATGCAGGGTCGAGATGCCGCATGACCAGTTCATTTACCTTATCCTGATCCTTACCCGACCCATTCGTGAGTTTCAGCAACGCCATTGATTTTTCGCGGCCAGCCGAATTGAAGTCGAATGCACGGAAATAACGTAGCCTGCTTTTCAGGTCGACCGTCGGGTCTCCGGCCAGCGAAGCCAGTAATTGAACTGACTCTTTTCCGCGCGAGCGCCACACAATGTCCTTACCGGCCTGCGTAGCCGCCGGATTGGCACCCGCCTTTCCGAGCCAGGCTTTGAAAAACGAATCCCATTGCGCATCGGCAGCGATACCGAGCGCTTCGAGGTACCAGCGGTCCTTTCCGTCGTATTGCTGCGCGAGCGATGCCCACAATGCGGGCGCGTCGGGAGAGGGGTTATGGTGCAAAAGCAATGCGCATTCGCGGCGTACCTGCGCGTCGGCGTCTTTAACCAATGTTTTGATATAAGGCATTACATCCAGGTGCTTCGATTCGGAAGCGGCGCGAAGGCCTGCAATGCGAATATCCGCATTCACATCTTTGATCGCCAGCTCTACTGTTTTCTTGGCTGTAAATGGCCATTTACTGAGCAGCCACAGCGCACGGGCACGCATGCGAGGCTCCGCATTCTTGCTGGCAAATAGCTTTTCAAGCGCAGGCGCCGCCTTGACACCCATTTCATTCAAAGCAGTCCACGCATGGTAGCGGATCGAAAGGTTGGGACTTTGCAATGCTTCCACGGCCCCGGCTACTGTGACAAAATCCGATTTTGGAACGCGGTAAGGCGTATTAACAGGCGCAATGCGGTAAATGCGGCCTTTACCCTGGTCACCGGCCTGGTGACCACCTACACCCGGATCATACCAGTCCGAAACCAGCAACGACCCGTCGGGCGCAACGCAAACATCGGAAGGGCGGAACCATTGGTCGCGCTTACCGTCGACGACGTTTACAATTTTTGCAGTATAACCTGCGCCCGCTTTCTCAACCGGGTATGAGCGAACCACATTATGGCCGGGCTCGCAATGGATCATTTGTCCCCAAAACTCTTTTGGAAGCAATTTACCCTCGTACACAACCATACCGGTGGGAGAGCCGGAACCGGTTTGCAGCAGGTTCGGCACCACGCCGGGATCATTCAAATGCCAGTGCCGGTAAGGGATCGAATCCTCCATATTAGTGCGGTTGGCACGC
Source organism: Dyadobacter sp. SG02 (assembly GCF_900109045.1). GTDB lineage: Bacteria > Bacteroidota > Bacteroidia > Cytophagales > Spirosomataceae > Dyadobacter. The sequence continues at coordinate 268,119 of NZ_FNYL01000003.1, read as the reverse complement.
CAGCCGGCACCGGTCATTTCGTCGGTATAGCCGTAGTTGCCGTATTGCATCACGTAATTGATACGCACGCCTTTGTTGCCATCGTCGTCGTTGTCCGACTGCCACATGGTACCGTAGCTGTCGACCGCTACTTCGAAATTATTCCGAAAGTTATTCCCCAGTACTTCAATATTGGTAAAATCAGGGTCACAACGGAAAACCATGCCCTGTTTCAGTTTAGAAAAATCGATCGGCTTGCCGTCTTTTCCCACTACCGGATTGCCTTTCCCATCAAGCAAACGGTCGCCTTCGTTTCCGAAATTGAAATACAACTTACCATCCGGCCCGAATACGAATGCATGCATCCCGTGGTCGTGCTGGTCTCCACCAATGCCTTCGAAAATGACTTCTTTTTTATCGGCCTTCAAATCACCGTTCTCGTCTGTGAAGAGCCACACGTACGGACTTTGGGAAACAATTACCTTATTGCCCATTACCCAAACGCCCAGTGGTGCATTGATTTCCGCCCCCTGATAAAAGACAGTCGATTTATCGGACTTGCCATCGCCATTCGTATCTTCCAGCACCATAATGCGGTCGCCTTCGTTTTTCGTCGGGTTCCCGTTGATCGCCGGGCGATAATTATAAGCTTCGCAAACCCAAACCCTTCCCAGGTGATCGACATCGATATTCGTCGGATTAGTGATCGTCGGCTCGGATGCGAATAGCGTAGCTTCCAGGCCGTTCGCGGTGGTTAGCCCTGCTACGGCATACCTCGACGAACGTTTTTGGGCATCCGAAAGGTCTTTGTAAAGCGTATCGGCCGAAGCGGCGTCGATCGTGCTGGGGTTCGAACGCTGATAAGAGGCGACCATCAGACCTGCCAGCAAGCAACCGGCGGGAAAGAGGATAAGCGATTTTTTGAGGTTCATAGGTAAATCGAGCGCTTTTTGGCCTTGAATCAGAAAGCATTAGCTTGACTCAACGCCTAAACGTGTCATTTTTACAATAATTAATTTAATTAAGTGTATAAGATACCACCGACTTATATTTACTATCATGAAAAAGACTTTTTTTTCCTGCCTGGCGCTTTGCGTCGCCGCTGAAATTTCGGCCCAAAACATCCTGCCCGCCGACATCCAGATCAAAACCGCCGTCATGGCCGCACCGTCGGATAAGCAGGCGGGGGCCAAAGTTTATGGCTATGCTGCCGATGGTACATTCAAGATCCTTCGCGAAGGCAGCAATGATTTCGTTTGCCTGGCCGACGACCCTAAAAAAGAGGATATAGGTGTATCCTGCTACCTGGCGGAACTGGATGCATTCATGGAACGCGGGCGCGTGCTGGCGAAGGAAGGAAAGAACCAGAAAGAGATTTTTGACATCCGTGAAAAAGAAGTGAAAGCGGGCACGTTGAAAATGCCAAAGCAATCGTCTACATTATACGTCTTGTCGGGTTCCAAGGATAATTACGACGCCACAACCGGCTCGCTGAAAAATGGCTACCTGCGCTACGTGGTCTACATTCCGTTTGCGACAGCCGAAAGTACCGGATTACCATTGAAGCCGGACGTTCCCGGAATGCCGTGGATCATGGACCCCGGCACGCACCGGGCGCATATTATGATCAATCCGCCGAAACCCTGAAAACGCTTCGCCTCGAACCATTAAATAACTGATTCCCGCATATTGTAAATTAATAACCTGAAAAGTGTTGGTTAACTCGATTTTCTAATTTTACTTTGAAATACAAAGTACTTTAAAAATCGAAATATGGAACAGTTTATCGAACATGATCCGCACGGCCCGGATTCCTCCGTAACGACCGGCACTATCGAAGAAGCAGCGACGGCCCGATTGGATTTCGACTATGGCATTGGCCTCGTTTGCCTGCTATTCAGCTTCTTTATTTTCTATTACACGGTTTTAAAATCCGCATCAGAAAGTGCCTACATCATTCCCTGGGGCATGGCGGTATTCTATTCCATTTGGCTGCTTAAAGCAGGAAAACTTCGCTGGTTCTGGAAAAAGCAGCGCCCGGAATACCTGCATCACCGTTTGTTGCTGGGATACGTATGGCTCGTAAGCTGTTTTGCATTGAACCTTGCATTGCCGATATTCAATCCGTCGGCGACCTGGTTGATGTTCGCCATTGTCATTGCCGCGGTATCGGTCATTGCCTGCAACTTCGAAGCATACCTGCCCCGTCCGGCGAAATCCGTTCTGTTCGCCATTAACGGCTTTTCCACTGTGCTTTGGATTTATTATTCGATTTATCTTATTCCCTATTACATATTAAGCGTACCGGCACTGCTCTTGCTTGGAATATCGGTGCACAGTTTTATACCGTTGCTACTCAGCATTTCCTACCTGCGTCTGCTCGACCAGCGGTGGCAGGAGTTCAAGCCTTCAATAGTGGCTGGTATTATCATTCCAATAGCTATTACCGTTTATTTTTCGGTAAAATGGCGCCAGATCAGCACTGCGATCCAGTATCAGGCCAATGCCATTGCCGCAAGGCCTACCGACGATCTGCCCGACTGGATCGTGCTCGCCCGGCAAATTCAGGACGACTGGATCACCCGCAGAGTGGTAATGGGCAAGAAAGTTTACCAGGTCGGCGCGTTCGGTAGCGCCATCTTCTCGGCCCGCAGTCAAACAGATATTCTCATAAGGCATGATCCGCTCATCCTCATTGCTGATTTTTTCACCAAAACCCTGGATTTAGGGGATACAGAACACATCAACATACTGAATACCCTGTACGACACCCGGCACGAAACCCAGGAACGCCTATGGTCGGGCAGCGACTTGCGCACGGCGAATGTGCTCACCCAGACGCGCATCTACCCGCACACACGAATGGCTTACACGGAGAAGACCATCAGCATTGCCAATCAATCCGGCTCGGCGTTCTGGCAGGAGGAGGCACTTTACACATTTTTCCTTCCGGAAGGTTCGGTTGTGAGCTCGCTTTCGTTGTGGATCAACGGCGTGGAGGAAAAAGGCATGCTGACAACACAAGCCAAGGCTGATTCTGCCTACAAAATAATCGTAGGCGTGGAATCGCGCGATCCGTCCGTCGTGCATTGGCTGGAAGGGAATATGATTAGGGTCAAAGTATTCCCATGCACAACTAAAGAGAACCGCAAATTCAAAATCGGGATCACCTCGCCATTGAAAGCCGAAGCGGCAAATCTGGTTTATGAAAATATTTGGTTCAAAGGACCCGGAGCCGAAGAAGCGACCGAAACGATCCGTCTTGAATTTCCACGGGAAATGCATGCTCCACATCTGTCGTTCGGGTCAACAAGCACTTCGTCCGGCGTTATCGTTCATGAAGGAATGTACCAGTCGTCTTGGAAAGCGCGTTTCGAGCTTGTGCCGCTCGCGCAGGAGAATTTTTCTTTCGGAGGAAAGACCTACACGATTGAGCCGCTTCGCAAAACGCCTGAAAATTTCAATGCAAGGGCTTGCTACCTGGATATCGACCAGTCATGGAGCAAGAAAGAACTGGACGCACTGTGGCCGGTACTGAAAAACCGCCCTGTGTTTGTAGCAGACGAACGGCTCATCAGGCTTACCGATGCCAATAAGGACGCGTATTTCAAGGTATTGTCGGCATACAACTTTTCTCTGTTCCCCGTGCAGGACATTCCCGATCCGGGTAATGCATTGCTGATCACCAAGTCCCCGGCCCTGTCGCCTACATTGCGTGACCTGGCAAAAACACCATTTTCAAAAAGGCTGAATGCATTTGCACCTCAGGGCTTGCGTACCTTTTTAGTGGGAGACGATGCTTCGCCCTACATCAAGTCGCTCAACGATTTGCGCATCATACGTGCTGAAAAAACGGATTGGAAAACATTGAAGGAAATGATCTCACGGAATCAATTCCCTTCTGATCCTGAAACGGACTCGTCTGTTATCGCCATTGAAAGTTCCGGGATCATGATCCGCGAAACCGACGGCCATACTTCCGGCAAGGCGCCCGATCATTTGCTCAGGCTTTTTGCATACAACCACATGATGAAGCACGTAGGCGGCCGTTTCCTCGACGGCTCATTTCAAACCGATTCTGTTTTTAACACAAAATTGATTCGCGAGGCCGAAATGGCGCATATCGTAACGCCCGTTTCGAGCATGGTTGTTCTGGAAAGCCAGAAGGATTATGACCGGTTCGATATCCGGAAAAGCAAGAACAGCCTCGACAATGCCACTATGAAAGTTGCCGGAGCCGTGCCGGAGCCTCATGAATGGCTGCTCATTATGCTGTTTTGTACGATCGTCGGCTACTTTACCTTCCGCCATTATGTTCACTGAAAAACATGCCCGCATAGGTATCTTGGCGGCCTATTCGGGCATTTTCGCTGTGTTTTTCTCTCGCGGATACATCCGGGGCGATGCTACGTTATGGATGGGCATCGTACTGGTTCCGTTACTTGTACGGTATTTGGGTGTTGGTCAAAAAAGCGGACGGTTAGCACCGGTGGTCGCTTTGGTTGCCTGTATCTGCTATTTCCGGCCGGAACTTTCATGGCGCTTTCTGCTGCTGGTCGCGGCATTGCTGTTTTCCGCCGAAAGCCTGTTCGGACGGCTGAATGCACAGATCTTCGCGGTAATGCTCCTTATTTCTCCCATTTTCAAATACTTCTCCGAAGTTTTCACCTTCCCGATCCGCCTGCAACTTTCCGCCTGGGCCGGATCGTTGTTGGAGATGGCCGGGCTTCCCGTCACGGTCGAGGGAAACAGCATTATCCTCAACGGCTCCGAATTTTCGGTCGATCCCGCGTGTATGGGCCTGCAAATGACCGGGTTTGCATTGCTGGCGGCTGTTTTCCTGACAGGCTATTTCCAAATGCAATACCGTAAATCGCTGGCTCCGGGGTACCAGGTGGCATTGATGCTTCTTGCATTCACATTAAATACTTTTGGAAACCTGGCCCGCATGATCACACTGGTGTTGCTTCGGATCGCACCCGACAATGCCCTGCACGATGTCGTAGGCATTTTCTGTCTGATCGTTTACGTGGTGGCGCCGCTGATTTTCATTGCCCGGGATACCTATCGTCGCTTTGGCAAAATAATAGTTGAGCAAAAAATGCCGTCCGAAAATACTCCGCGATTACTGATAGGGGCGCATTTGATGGTGCTCGTCGCATGTGCATTTTTTTCTTTTAAGAAACCCGTGATCAACATCGGATTACCGGAAGGGCGGGCCGCTGCTCCGCGCGACGGATATGCCAGGGAAGCGCTAAGAAACGGCGTCACCCGGTTCAGCAACGATCAGGCGCTGGTTTATATTAAACCGATCCCCGCATTCTATTCTTCGGAACACAGCCCGGTAACCTGCTGGACGGGCTCGGGCTATTCTTTAAGCCGCATTTCGAAAAGACGCTTCGCGGGAACGGTCGTGTACATCGGCTGCCTGCGGAAGGGGAGCGATGAACTGCACACGGCCTGGTGGCTTTCCGACGGGCAGTACGCAACCATCAGCCAACTCGACTGGCGCTGGAAAAGCCTTTCCGGGAAAAACCATTTCCAATTGATCAATGTAACAGCGCAGAACCCGGCGCAGCTCGATATGGAAGTAAAACGATGGTTACCGGCAATTTGAGGGTATATTGCCCATGCAGGCGTCTTTTCGAGGAAAAGCAACGGGAAATCAATGAAAAAAACTGCACGTATCCTTACCGTTTTGAGCCTGCTCGCATTATCAGTTCCATCTATGGCACAAACAGAGACCATTAATCTTTGGCCGGAAGGCAAAGTCCCCAATTTCAAAAAGAGTGACGTTGAAGAAAAATCGGTAACCGATGCACAGGGCATCCTACGGATCAGCGGCGTTACGGTTCCGACGATTGCGGCTTACATTGCGCCCAAAGAAAAAGCCACCGGGGCTGCGGTGATGATATGTCCGGGCGGCGGTTACGGCATACTCGCCGCTTCCCACGAGGGCAGTGATTTTGCCAAATGGTTCAACGAACGCGGCATTTCGGCATTTGTACTCAAATATCGCCTGCCTAACGAAAAAGCAATGGCGCACCAGCACGAAGTCCCGCTGATGGACGCGATGCAAGGCATGAAACTCATCCGACAAAATGCCGCCAAATGGGGTATCGACGTGAACAAGATCGGCGTAATGGGCTTTTCGGCCGGCGGGCACCTTGCGGCTACACTGTCTACGCATCACAATATGGGCGAGAAGGCGTCCGCCGATGGCAAACCGAATTTTTCAATACTGATTTACCCTGTGATTTCCTTCCAACCGGCAATCTCGCACGGAGGCTCACGCGACAATCTGCTTGGGCCTGAAAAATCGGAAGAGCTGATCAAATATTACTCCAACGAATTGCAGGTTTCGGACCAGACGCCGCCCGCATTCCTCGTTCATGCGCAGGACGATACCGGCGTGCCCGTGGAGAACAGCATTGAATATTACCTGGCGCTGAAAAAGAAAAAGATCCCCGCCGAAATGCATTTGTACCCGAAAGGCGGGCACGGCTACGGCATGCGTACCGAGGGCAAAGGCTCCCTCGCCAACTGGCCTGCTGCCATGGAAGGCTGGCTGAAAGCGATGGGATACCAGAAAAATTGATGCCGACGATGAATTAATCCCTAGTTTTGAAGAAAAATCAACGCTAGGGATTAATTCGTTTATGAATGCTTTTAACCGCCTGGTGATCAACAAACGATCACTCCTCTTCATTGTACTGGCAATTGCGGCCTTTGCTACGCTTCAATCGGTATTTTCTCACCCCAAATCCTTTCCAAACGGCCCGCAACTTTACACTTCGTACAATAACTACGTCATTTTCAAGCAGTCTTTCTTCCATTTGATAGAAGGAAAAAACCTGTACAGGTGGCACGTTACCGAGCATTGGGACCTCTTCAAGTACAGTCCCGCATTCGCCCTGGTTTTTGGCATACTTTCCATTATGCCCACATTTGTCGGCCTGTTTTTCTGGAACCTGATCAACGTGGCGGTAATCTTCTTTTCGGTTTATTTTCTTCCCAGAATCGATTTACGGACAAAAGGGCTGATGATCACATTCATGCTGGTCGAACTGCTTACGGCTACGCAAAACGAACAAAGTAATGCGCTGATCGCCGGCTTACTGCTGTTTGCGTTCGGGTTTCTGGAAAGGGATAAATACTGGATGGCGTCGCTGTGTATCGTTTCCACGATCTTTATCAAACTGTTCGGTATCGTCGCGCTGGCGTTGTACCTGCTCTATCCTAACAAGCTCAAATTGGCCTACACCACCGCAGCCTGGGTAGTGCTGCTTACCGTGTTGCCGATCGTAGCGGTGAGTCCCGAGCAGTTTGTAGTTCTATACAAAACCTGGTGGAAGCTGCTGGCGGCCGACCGGGACTTTTCCGATGGCTTATCGGTAATTGGCTGGCTGAAAATCTGGTTTTCGCTGAATGTAAACAAAACTTACGTCAACCTTGCCGGTGTGGCGCTGTTCTGCCTGCCGCTGCTTAAAATCAAGTCATACGGCAACTTCGTTTTCCGCGCATTGATGCTGGCCTCAGTGCTGGTGTGGGTGGTGATTTTCAACCACCGCGCCGAATCGCCTACTTTCATCATCGCTATCGCCGGGGTAGCTGTATGGTATTACGTGCAGGCGCCTACGAGGCTGAATTACGTGCTACTCGTACTGGCATTTGTATTCACTACATTATCCCCTACCGACATCTTCCCCCCATTTATCCGAAATACCTATTTCTGGCCATATGTGGTGAAAGCGGTGCCATGCATTATTATTTGGGGTAAAATCATTTATGACCTGCTCTTCACCGAGCTACTGCCCCGGCCAACGGAAGCCGAAGTAGCTCAGGAAAGGTAATGGCATAAAAAAAGCGTTACAGGAACGCTGCGGCGGCATCCTGTAACGCTGAAAAAAATATCTAAGTGGATTAATTCACGCCCAATAGCGTCCGATTCACTTCCCGCACTTCCTTGGTCGACAAATAAATGCTTTTGACAATCTTTTCGTATTCGTTGGAAATTTCAAGCGTGTAAACGCCGTCGCCCATTTCATCGAAACTAATTTTCCGACCGGTTTTGGTGATGTATTTAGGCACAAATTCCTCGTGAATCAGCTTTCCTTTGCTGTCCATCAGTCGGATCGCCACTTTTTCACCCTTTTCTTTTTCCATCATCACATTCATCGACATCGTATTGCGCACGCGGTACATGCCGACACGAAACTTCTCACAAGTGTTGTTTTTGCATTCCGCTTTCGGAGAAACGATAGGATCGGCCTGCACCTGGGCAGCGATGGTGAACAATGCGAATGTAGCGGCGGCAGCAGTTTTAAAGATGTTAATAGTCATGGCTCTTGAAGGTTAACTTGATTGATCCGTTTATTTGATTTCGAACCAATGAGGCAACCGGCCATGGCGTTGTTGCATACAAAGTTTGGACGGTAAAATAGGAGGTTGGGTGGCACTAGCCGCCAATTGCATCGTCCCGAAGAATCATCGAGGAGGACTTAATGGGAATTATCCGTTTCTATCCGCCTGGGTTTTTAGTATATTTGGTAAAGCCAAACAGTCCAGACCATGTCAGTAACTTATCATATCAGGATCAAAAAAGAATATGCCGCTTCGCTGATCGAGGATTTGCAAAAGATGGATGCGGTGGAGATTATCAAAGAGACCGACGAAGAAATTGTTCAGGATTGGCAAAAATCAGAAGTGGAGAGACGCAGCGAAAAATACCGGAACAACCCCGAACTCCTGGTTGATGAAGAAGAAGTATTCAAAATGTTGGATGCGGATTAAATGGCTTTTTACAGACTTAAATTCACCCCTGAGGCATTTAAAGACATTGCCGATGCCTCGGAATATTACGAAAAACAAAAGACTGGCCTTGGAAAACGCTTCCGCGTGCTCGTAAAAGATAAATTGATGATGATCAGAGAGTCGCCATTAATTTATGCTTTGAGATATGCAGACGTGAGATTTGCCCTGGTCGATTTCTTCCCTTACAGCATCCATTTCAGCGTTAATCAGCGGAACAATATCATCCAGGTCCACGCGGTGTTGTGCCAGTACCGTGATCCCATGAAATTCTGGAAAGGATTTGAGGATTAACCCCCAATTGCAATCATCTCCCTATTCTGCTCATACTCCGATTTGGCTTTTTGCTCCGTGAAACTGGCGTGGCCGCCGTGGGCGAAGTGCTTTTTCTGGAAATGTGCGTAAATGAGCGGGCGCACATCGTCTCCCTTGCGCAATGGAGTGAGCAAATCGACCTCGGAGGTATCGAAAAGGCAGTTTTTAAGCTTGCCGTCGGCGGTAAGACGGATGCGGTTACAGCCTTCGCAAAATGGATGGGTTACCGTGCCGATGATTCCGAAAGTACCTGAGCCGCCACTGACCTGAAAGCGCCGGGCGGTATCATGCAACTCCCCGGCAACCGGTTCAAATTCAAATTCTTGTCCGATCCCAGCCAGCAAGTCGGCATAGGAAACGATTTTCGACAAATCCCATTGGTTACCCTTGAACGGCATGAACTCAATAAAGCGGACGTGCAGGTTAGGTTCGGTTAGCGTCATCCGCACGAAATCATTGACTTCGTCGTCGTTCGTTCCCCGCATCACTACCATGTTGAGTTTCACAACGAAGCCCTCGTCGAGCAGCAAGCGAATGTGATTCAGTGTTTTGGTAAAATGATCCCGCTTGGTGATCGACCGGAATCGCTCCTCTTGCAGGGTATCCAGGCTGACGTTCAGAGAGGTAACCCCTGCCGCCTTCAAGTCCGGAATGAACTGATCGATGTAAACGGCATTCGTAGTGAGCGTAAGTGAAGCAGGAAGTTTTCCGAGATCCGAAATGATTTCACCGGCATCTTTACGGACCAGCGGCTCGCCGCCGGTAAGCCGGATCTTTTCGACCCCCATTTCCACAAACACGCCGGCCAGATAGGAAATCTCGTCGGCCTGCATCAGCCATTTGGACGGCATGAATTGCATATCCTCCTGCGGCATACAATAGGTACAGCGCAGGTTGCACTTATCCGTGAGCGAAATGCGCAGATAAGTGTGCTTGCGACCAAATGTATCTACAATAGGCGATGCCATATGTTGTTGTTAATCGTGTTTCTTCCCCTCTAAAACATTAAAAACGTGCAAAACATGCGGGAAAAGCGCATCAATATATTCGGTAACGCCGCCTGTGCTCCCCGGCATGGTAATTACCAGCATTTCACCAATAAAACCAGCCGCCGATCTCGACAACATTGAAGTCGGAACCCGCTCCTGGCCGTATTGCCGCGCCGTCTCTGCAATACCCGGGATTTCCCGGTCGAGCAGTTCAGAAACCGCCTCGGGCGTCACGTCGCGGGGCGACAGACCGGTGCCGCCTGTAATCAGCACCATATTGTACCCGGCGGCTTGCAATGAATGCAATTTATTTTGAATGCCGGCCTTGTCGTCGGCGATGACGCTGTAATCGCCTACTTCAAGCTGGAACGCTTTCAGTTTTTCAATAATCTTCCTGCCTGATTTGTCTTCGCCGATTCCATTCGAAATGCTATCGGAGCAAACTACTACTGCTGTTTTCAATCCCTCCGGCGCGGGTTTACGGTCGCTTTTTCCTCCCTTTTTCTCCAACAAACGAATGTTCCGTATTTCAACACCTTTGTCTATCGGTTTGAGCATGTCGTACATCGTCAGCGCTACCACCGACGCGCCGTGCATGGCCTCCACCTCTACACCGGTTTTATATATCGTTTTGACTGTCAACTCGATGACAATCGTCAAATCTTCGATCCTGTATTGTACGCCGGTATATTCCACCGGGATCGGATGGCAGTCGGGCAACAGATCGGGTGTTTTCTTAACGGCCAAAAAACCGGCCGCCTTGGCCATTTCAAACACATCGCCTTTCGGCACAGTCCGGTTTTGAATCGCCTCCACGGTTTCCGGCTTGCTCACTTGCACAATAGCCTGCGCAGTGGCGATGCGGAGCGTGTTGGTTTTATGGGTAATGTCGACCATTTAAAATGTTGAATGAGTGAATGAGTGAATGAGTCAATAGTGAATAGGCATTCATTCACTCATTCACTCATTCACTCATTCACAATTACTACGTATTCTCCTTCCAAACAAACCCCGCGTCCCCCACCAGTTCCTTGCCGAAAATGGGCACGTTGGCCTTGATCTCTTCCACAATATACTCCGAAGCCTCAAACGCGGCCCTGCGATGCGGGGATGACACGAATACAAAAAGGCTGATCTCGCCGGTCGGGACGAGGCCGAGGCTATGGTAAATATGCATGCAAGTAAGCTCGAATCTGGCAAATGCGGCCTCGCGGATGTCGTGAAACGCCTGCTCGGCCATTTCTTCATATGCGGTATAATCGATGCCCGTTACGACGCCGCCTTCCTTTTGATCGGCGCGGATTTGCCCGAGAAAAATCGCGTGAGCGCCAATGCCGGTTTTGGATTGGTGGCTCGCAATCGACTTTGCCACAAAATCGGGGCTGATCGGCCCCTGAACGAATACCTTTTTGGGTTTATGTGCTTTTTCCATGTCCTCGTGTTATCCTCCCGCAAACGGCGGAAGCAATGCGATTTCCGCGGGGGTTTCGATCGATACAAAATCCTCCGAGATCTTCTGGTTAACCGCTATTTTAAATTTTTTATCGCGCATTGCCGGGTACTTGTCCAGCATTTGCGCACGGAACTGCCCTACCGTCAGATTGCCTGCCACATTCCAGACCTCGTCTGAAAGCCCGGCAATCTCCGCCAGCATTCCGAAATATTTGACTTGAAAGCTCATCTGTGTCTCGTCATCCAATGACCCAATAACCCGCAACCTGCATTTCGGGTTCAGAGCGGGAGCAAATGTACTTCCACCAACTCCCCTGCTTCTACCCTATTTTGTTCTACGGGCAAATAAATGATCGCATTTGCAACGGCAAACGAACCTATCACAAACGATTCCTGCCCATCGAGCGAAACCACTTCATCACCCTCCACACGCGCTTTCAGAAACTCGTCGCGCTCGCCGTCGAAACGGTAGGCGTGCCGCAAAGGCAGCCGGACCGACCGCAAAAACGGTTCTTCGCTTCCCATTATTTTCCTCAATGCCGGCAATACATATTCATAGTAGCAAACCAGCGACGACGCCGGATTCCCAGGCAATGCAAAAATCAGTTTTTCACCCATTCTACCAAAAAGAAGCGGCTTACCGGGCTTCTGTCGCACTTTATAAAAGATCGTTTCCGCTCCCAGCGCTTCCAGTGCGGTGCCTACAAAATCATAATCACCTACCGAAATTCCCCCCGAGGCCAGAACGACATCATACTCCTCTAATAATGCTCCCAGCGCCGTAATGGTCGCATCCAGGTCATCGGAAGCATAGCTGATCGAAACCTCTATGATACCTGCTTGCGCCAGTGCGGCTTGCAGCATTGCGGAATTCGATTCATATATCTTCCCCGGCTCCAATGCCTCGCCCGCTTTCAGCAACTCATCGCCGGTAACCAGCAACCCAACCCGCGGCTTCGAATGGACGGCTACTTCATTCACATTCATCCCTTTCAAAAAACCGACCGCACCCGGCGAAATCAGCGTCCCGGCGCGCAATGCAACCGCTCCCCGGGCGATCTGCTGCCCTTCCCTACGGATATTTTTACCCTCCACAACCGGAAATTCACGGATTTGCACAGAGCCGTCGGCCGACGTCGTGTTTTCCTGCATCACCACCGCCGTCGCACCCTCGGGTACGGGCGCTCCTGTGAATATGCGCACGGCCATGCCCGCGCCCACAACCGGCAATTCGGCCTGACCGGCCTTTGATTCCCCTGCCAGGCGCAACGATGTACCGGACCCGGTCACGTCGGAATGCAATATCGCATAGCCGTCCATCGACGACTGCCTGAACGGCGGAAGCGCTATCGGCGAGATTACATCTTCCGACAGATAACTCCCTACGGCCTCTGCCACCGGAATTCTCACCGCTGGCAACGTTAAGGTATTTGCAATAATTCGCTGTTTTGCCTCGTTGACTGTGACCATATTTCAAAAAATGCCATGCAGAAAGCGCAAGTTAACACATTCGCAGGTGCAAATGGAGGAGCTAAAAATGTCGACTGAAAACGGATTTTCGCCTACAATTGGCGATATTTTCCACAATAATACCATTATTACTACAAAATAATTTTTGTAACCATCTGACCATCAATAGGTAAAACTTATACTAAAAAACCACTCTCTTGCTATAATTACATTCAATACAAGAGTTTGCGTTTGGTGCTAAGCACTTTTTACCAATTAAAATTTCACGTTCTGTCTGGCTGGCGCGGTTTTTATTCAGGATCATTTGCGGGAGACAAAATGTAGTATTCTTATTTTTATCCTAGAATTACTTTTATCAAACCCCTATAAATCAGTTTTTTACCCCAAATTCAAATTTTATTTATTCAATCCCGTTATCTTTGCAATTCGGCCTGGCGCCTAAATGATGTTTCACGAAATACAAAATGCATGATTAGACTTATCTTTATGGCCTTCTCAATCGCAATATTCGGGAATAGCCCGATGAGTGAGGTGGGGGTGGAAAAGAAGGAACTGAAAGAAACAAACATAATTGATTCAGATCTTCTTGCTATTGACTTCTGTGGCGAAGCCGTTCCTTTATCAGAGCTTCGAATCGCCGAGCGATATCAAAACACGATCAGAAATTACGACAACCCCACTTTTCGTAAGCTGATGACCACAACGAAAAAGAGAATGCGGATCATTGAACCCATTCTCAGAAAGTACGGAGTACCAGCCGATTTTAAGTATATTCCATTGATAGAGAGCGCCATGAAGGACGAGGCAACATCCCGTCGGGGCGCAGGCGGATACTGGCAACTGATGCCTTCCACCGCAAAATCTCTCGGACTGGTTATAAACGAAACCAGGGACGACCGCAAACATTTGGTCAAATCGACCCACGCAGCAGGCAAGTACCTGCGCGACCTGTATAAACAACTGGGTTCCTGGACATTGGTAGCCGCTGCCTACAACGCAGGCCCGACGCACATCCAAAACCGGATGGATTCGCAGAATAAAGATGATTATTTCAAACTCCGTCTCAATTCGGAGACAGCCAGGTACCTCTACAAGATCCTCGCTGTAAAAGAATGGTTCTCCAACCCCGAAAGAAGCCGCGAATGGGGCAGCGGCGATGTAGTCGACCGCCTTTCCGCATTCAAGATCGAGCAAAAAAAAGCCGCAGCGCTGGCAAAGGCTGAAACCGGGTCTTAGGCAGGGGACAACCTCCGTTATTTTATTTGAAAGTTCATGAGAAGAAAAGGATACATTATCCTTTTCTTTGTGTTATTAATACACGGGCACTTCATCGCCCGGATTATCTTTCGTACCTCTTTAATACTCACTTTTGACATGACAAAAGCGGAAATGATCACTGACAAGGGCACAATGCTCATCGAATTCTACGATGAGGATGCTCCGAACACAGTGAAAAACTTTGTTGATCTTTCTAAAAAAGGCTTTTACGACGGCGTGATTTTCCACCGCGTAATCCCTGATTTCGTAATCCAGGGCGGCGATCCTACCGGCACCGGCCGTGGAGGTCCTGGTTACCACATCGATTGCGAGCTTACCGGCGGCAACCAATACCACGACCGTGGCGTGCTTTCGATGGCACACGCAGGCCGTAACACCGGTGGTTCACAGTTCTTTATCTGCCACAGCCGCAACAACACCGCTCACCTCGACAGAAACCATACCTGCTTCGGCCGTGTAGTGGAAGGCGTGGAGACGGTTGACGCGATCCGTCAGGGCGACAAGATCCAGAAGATCACGATCATCGAAGAACAGGCGTAAGCTTATTCAAATCAAACGAAAAGGGGCCGGAAGTTGATTCCGGCCCCTTTTCGTTTTGATATGATGGCTATCTCACCAGAAATGGCCGTACAGGTAAGAGATAATCGCGATTACGACGATGGCGCCGGTAACGAAAGTGCGGTGTGGCATGAACATCGATGCGTCGATGGCAAGTCCCTTCTTTTCGTCAGGCATTATCAGACCCAGAATTACCATTACCGCAACACAAATCAGGAACACGAGGCCCATACGATCGAGGAATGGAACCTGGGTCCAGTCGGCGAACGGAAAGTAGTTGTTATGCATCGCGAGGGCGATCAGGAACCCGCCTACGATCGCGAACAATGCGCCCGCAGAGTTGGTACGTTTCCAGAAGAAGCCCATGATGAACGAGGCGAAGATACCCGGTGACAGAAGCCCCGTCATTTCCTGGATAAACTGGAAACCACCTTTTTTATCGATACCCATATAAGGAGAAACGATAATCGCGAGGATCATCGAAATCACTACCACCGCACGACCAATGCGTACGAGTGTCTTCTCGTCGGCGTTCTTGCCGATGTAGTTTTTGAAAATATCCAGTGTAAAAATCGTCGAAATACTGTTCGCTTTACCAGCCAGGGACGCCACTACGGCGGCCGTCAATGCAGCGAAAGAAAGACCTTTCAAACCGGTTGGGAGCAGGTTCAGAAGAACCGGATAAGCTTTATCCGCATTAATCACCCCGTCGTCGCCCAGCATTTCCGCCTGGAACATGCCTTTGCTGTACAATGCATAGGCCGCAATACCGGGCAATACCACGATCACCGGCATCAATAATTTAAGGAACGCTGCGAAAAGAATACCATTGCGGGCCGTTTTCAGATCGGCTCCCAATGCGCGCTGGGTAATATATTGGTTACAGCCCCAGTAGTTCAGGTTCACGATCCACATACCTCCCAGCAACACTGCCAAGCCCGGTAACTGCATGTAGAACGGACTGGATTTTGGGAAGATCATGTGGAAGTGATCGTCGTGATTGTCACGCATTACCTTGAAACCCTGCACAATGCCATCCACGCCTGCATTATCCGATACGAGATTGATCGCCAGGTAAGTCGTAGCTAACCCGCCGATCACGAGGAAGAACACCTGAATTACGTCCGTAAAACCGATCACTTTCATACCCCCGATCGTGATAATGATCGCGAAAGCCGCCAGTGCGATCATACAGAACTGAAAATCAAGCCCTGAAATACCCGAAACCGCCAGCGCTCCCAGGTACAGGATCGAGGTAAGGTTCACAAGGATATATAGTGCCAGCCAAAATACCGCCATAATCAAGCTCACCGATTGATTATATCGTTGGCTGAGGAACTGCGGCATGGTGTAAATTTTGTTTTTGAGATAGATAGGCATAAAAAAGACGGCCACTATAATGAGTGTTGCCGCCGCCATCCATTCGTAAGTGGAGATCCCGAGCCCCATCGAAAAGCCGTTCCCCGACATCCCGATAAACTGTTCCGCCGAAATGTTCGACGCAATCAGTGAAGCGCCGATCGCCCACCAGGTGAGAGAGCCCTCTGCGAGGAAGAAGTCTTTTGTAGATTCAACTTTTGATTTTTTCCGCTGATAAATCCAATAACCGTAACCGGAGACTACAATGAAGTAAAAGAAGAAAACGACATAATCCAGGGTTTGTAATTGTTGCATTTCCAATAATATAGATTGAATGATTAAGATTGATCAGCGCGATTAGCCCATAAATATAGCCTGTAAGCAACTATTGATAATGCTTTACTCTGATATTTTCTTCGAATCTTTAAAATGGTGAGGATTCATCGGGCCGTAGGCTTCCATGAAGGGCGTACCCGCTCGCATTTTCCCGATAAACTGCTGTAAGCCAGCATCCCGCCTAAGCAAAAGCCAGTAGGAAACCTCCATTCCGGCCGTCATGTAAGCACTCATCACGTGTTTTTGCCCTCCTCCAAAAAACTCCCGCATGGTGGAAATGTCTTTGAGCAAGAGCAGATCGCGGCCGTTGCGCGTATAGTAGCGCCACTCGTACTTGTAGGCGCGGTAACGATCACGCGGGGCAGTTTCGCTTACGAAGCGGCGGTCGAGCATGAGTGCGAGGCCTTCGTTGAACCATTGGGGAATATCGTTCGTAGTGCGCCACCAGCCAATGCGTTTCAGCAGTTCGATATGGCTCATTTCATGGGCGATCACATCGGTATTCATCCCTTGCGCATTCAGGATCACGTAGGAGCTTCCCCACGGCGTACCAATGCTGCACCCGGCGCCTTCGGTGCTGCTGCAATACTTTTGGTACTGCTGTGGCGTCTGGCAGATAATGATTTGGGGACTGGATTTTTTGCCTTGGTAAAAGGAGTCTACACGCGCCTCGGCGAGCGCGACGATTCTTCTGAGGGTTTTATATTTATTGGGGTTGATATCCGGGCTGAAATAGACCTTTTTATCCGTTGACTTGAAATTGGAGAATGCGATGAGCTCGCAGTAGAATATCTGAGGGTAGAGAAAAAAGAGGCTACCCAACAGGATGACGAATCCGGTCAGAAGGAATCGGGTGACTTTCCGGAGTGGGTTCAAGGGTTACATTTTTTGCCACGAAAGCACGAATTCGTGCTTTCGTGGCAATCAAAATTAATGCTTAAAGTGACGAACCCCGGTAGTTACCATCGCAAGGCCATTCGCGTTGCAATAATCCACCGAATCCTTGTCACGAATAGAACCGCCCGGCTGGACCACCGCGGTTATGCCCGCATGATGCGCGATTTCAACACAATCCGCAAACGGGAAGAACGCGTCCGAAGCCATTACCGCCCCATTCAGGTCGAAACCAAATGCTTTCGCCTTCTCGATAGCCTGGCGCAATGCATCCACGCGGGAAGTCTGGCCGGTACCGCTCGCCAGCAACTGGTTTTCTCTGGCCAGAACGATGGTGTTCGATTTGGTATGTTTGCAGACTTTCAATGCAAATTCAAGGGCTGTAACCTCGCTGGCGGTCGGCGCCTTCTCGGTAACGGTCGTAAACTGCTCCGCTACTTCGGTCGCAAGGTCCTTGTCCTGCACCAAAACACCATTCAGGATAGTTTTGAACATGATTTGCGGCAATACCACTGCATTACGCTTCAACAGAATGCGGTTCTTTTTGGATTTCAAAAGCTGCAACGCATCCTCGTCGTAAGCAGGTGCGATCAAAATTTCCATGAACAGCTTGTTCAGCTCCCCGGCAGTTGCCAGATCGACTTTGGTATTGGTAATAACCACACCACCGAATGCTGAAACCGGATCGCAGGCCAATGCATTATCATAAGCCTCTTTCGCAGTAGGCGCCGTAGCGATACCGCAGGCATTGGTATGCTTGATGATCGCGAATGTAGGCTGAGCGTCAGCGAATTCGTCGATCAGGCTCACGCACGCATCCACGTCCACGAGGTTGTTATAGGAAAGCTCTTTTCCGTGCAGTTTATCGAAAATACCTTCCAGATCACCGTAGTAAGTCGCGCTCTGGTGCGGGTTCTCGCCGTAACGCAGCGTTTGTGAAGCAAGATTGGTGAAATCGAAAAGCTCCTTATCAGTCGCTTCTTTTCCGGAAGTGAAGAAGCTGTTGATCGCGCCATCGTAATGCGACGAAACCCCGAACGCGAGACCGGCATAGTAGCGGCGGTCTTCAATATCCGTGGCACCTGCTTTCGCGTTCAATAGTTCGACCACTTCCGCATACTGGCTGCGGGAAGAAACGATCAGTGTATCTTTAAAATTCTTCGCCGTTGCGCGGATCAGGGAGATACCGCCAATGTCTATCTTCTCGATAATATCCTCCTCGCTCGCGCCGGATGCCACCGTTTCCTCGAAAGGATATAGATCCACCACCACCATATCGATAGCCGGGATATTGTATTGTTCCGCCTGTGCTACATCTCCCGCATCGTCGCGACGGTACAAAATGCCGCCCATAATGGCCGGGTGAAGCGTTTTAACACGCCCGCCGAAAATCGATGGATAACCGGTCAGCTCTTCGGCAGCGGTTACGGGAATGTTGAGATTTTCAATGAAAGTCTGAGTTCCCCCGGTGGAGTACAGCTTTACGCCGTTGTCGTGCAGGAGGCGGACCAAAGGCTCAAGACCGTCTTTGTAATAAACAGAAATAAGCGCGGATTGGATTTTTTTAGACATTGTGCAACGTTTGCTCTAAGATTACAAATGCGGGATTTTGCTTACATTCGGCATTTCGGCTTGTCCCATGATGAAAAATAAACCGCAAAGATAGCCGAAAAATCAACGAAACAGGAAGTGGAGCAGACGAAAAACAAAACGTTATCATTCTGAAACCAAGTTTAAAAAGCCAAAACCATGAACCTCGACCTGACCGGAAAAACAGCGATCGTATGCGGAAGCACCCAGGGCATCGGGCTCGCCGCCGCCGTTGAACTCGCATTACTTGGCGCAAATGTGACCCTCGTGGCCCGGAACGAAGAAAAACTGCGGGAAGCCGTCGAAGACCTGGACACCTCTCTCGGCCAGCTTCACCGGTACGTGGTAGCCGATTTCGCCGACCATGAGTCCGTCAAATCCGCCGTTGAAAATTACCTGCGCCTCTGTCCGGAGGTTCATATTCTGGTTAATAATACAGGAGGCCCATCCGGCGGCCCTATTATCGAAGCCGAACCCGACCAGTTCCTGAAAACTTTTCAAATGCACGTGATCAACAACCAGTTTCTGGCACAATCGGTGGTACCGTCGATGAAAAAGGAAGGTTTTGGCCGCATTATCAACATTATCAGCACCTCGGTGAAGCAGCCGATCATCGGCCTCGGCGTCTCCAACACCATCCGCGGCGCCGTGGCGAGCTGGGCTAAAACCCTATCGCTTGAACTCGGGCAATATGGGATCACCGTCAACAATGTGCTGCCGGGTTACACCGAAACAGCGCGACTGGATGCCGTATTCGAAATGCGGAGTAAAAATCAGGGTAAAACGAAAGAGCAGGTTGCCGAAGAGCTGAAAGCGGGCATTCCTATTCGCCGGTTCAGCGAAGCCAAAGAGGTGGCCGCGGCGGTGGCGTTTCTCGCCAGTCCGGCGGCGGGGAGTATCAGCGGGGTGAGCCTGGCGGTGGATGGCGGGCGGACAGAGAGTTTATAATTGATTGATTTTAAACAAAACCGGCGCAGCGTTATTTACAAGATTGATCAGATAAGGCTGCCCGGCAATATTGATCCGGCCGATTTGTTTCACCTCTCCGTCCAGCGCATAACCGCTCTGAACAGACCGCAAAACCTCAAACCGCATATTGCCTTTATTGATCAGCACATTACCGCGGCAGGCATCCAAACTTCCGAATTGGGGAATGAAATGGGTAAAATTGCCGGCCACGACAAGGTCGGGTTTGCCGTCGCGATTAACGTCCTCGCTCTGAATTGCATTAAGACAGGAAAACTGCGCCAGATATGGCAATGCAACCATTTTAAATTGTCCTTTTCCATCATTCACTGCAATGCCCGATTGCAGGTAAGTCGCCGATTTTTTCACAGCCGACTTGATCAGATCGTCCGGAAACAGGTCCTGAACCGTAAGCACCGCATATTCCGAATGCTTGATACTTTTCTTTTTGAGAAAAGGAAATTGCCCTGTCATCTCGCGTTTCAGCAGTACGGGCAGGTCTTTGGCGTCAATGGTTTTGGAAATGACCTGTTCAGTAGTCCCATTTTTATTAAAATCATTGATCCACATTTTCAGGGGCGCATCCGCCGCCGCTTTAAGTGAAAAGTTTTCTCCGATATTTCCCAATACCAGATCCTGGTCACCATCGCCATCGAAATCACCCGTTTTCAGCGAGCCCCAGAAACCTTCGAATGCGTCCAGGCCGGTTTCTATTTTCCTGAAACCACCATTTGAAAACCTGAATGCGGCAGGAGCCATCCAATCTCCCACGATTACAAGCTCTTTCTGCCCGTCGCCATCGATATCCACCCAGGCAGCATCGCGCACCATCCCCACTTTGGCCAACCCGGGCGCCATTGTCCGCGTAACCTCTTCAAAATTGCCTTTCCCGTCATTCAGATAAATGTAGCTCGAAGGACTGGAACCATATTCCCGGGGAACGCTCCGGCTGCCTGCAAACAAATCGAGGTCGCCGTCGCGGTCGAAATCCTCGGCCACGATTACGGCGGTATTCATCGCATTGGGCGGAAATGCACGGTTGTTGTGGGTAAAATTGCCTTTTCCGTCATTCACGTACAGTCGCGTTGGCAAATCTGGTTTGGTCGCCAGGCTCTCATTCCCGCCACTGCCGACAGCCAGGTCGGAATCTCCGTCGCCATCGGCATCAAAAAGCAATGCCGCCGTATCCTCAAAATCCGCCATATCGCTGAATGCCTTCTGCGATGATTTTACGAACTGCCCATCCTTTTGCAAATACAACTGCCCACCCTGCCCCTTTCCGCCGCACACATAAATGTCATCGAGCCCATCCCCGTTCACATCGCCGATCGCCGCCTTCGGACCTTCCTGCGAGAGCATTACCGGGATGTTTCTTTCATTGTAAAAATCCTCGTATCGGTTCTCCCGGTGCGCACCAAGGCCCTTTGATGCGACGCCCGTGAGCATGGGATGATGCTTAGTCACCGGCCCGTTGAACAAATCTCCGGCATCTCCGATAGCGAGCGTCAGTAAAGTATCCGGCCTGACAGCCCGGATGGTGGTTACCTTTCTGGTCGGCCAGAGTACACGTACCGAATCAATAGCTGCAATTTGCCCCAAACCGATCGTAAGCGGGTATTCCGTACTCGACTGAAAGCCCCGAGACGGGCTCACCTGCCTGCTGAACACCTGCCCGCCCGCGTAGACCTCCACTTTGGAGCCGACTGCGTGGGTGTTCATACCCGAGCCTTTGAGATTGAATTTGACGTAATGGTTTTTGTCTTTTAGCGCCTCGGATTTGTTTTTATATACAAAACAGGGCTCATTTACATTATTGACTACCAGATCCAGGTCACCGTCGTTATCCAGATCGGCATATGCCGCGCCATTTGAAAACGACGCCTTGCCGAACCCGAATTCCTTCGCCTTTTCCTTGAATTGCAGGTTTCCTTCATTATGGAAGAAATTGTTGGCAATAGGCGTAGAGGGCATGCGGTCGATGATCTCCTGCATATTTTCCTTTTCCCCGGACATAACCATTTTCCGCGTGACCTCGTTGGCAAAAAAATCGATAAAGTCCTGATCCAGAATGTCGTGGTAAATGCCGTTAGAAATATAGATATCGGTCTTCGAATCATTATCCGCGTCAAAAAGCAACGCACCCCAGCTCCAATCGCTTGCTGCCACACCCGAGTAATTCGCAATTTCGCTGAATGTACCGTCCTGGTTGTTGAATTGCAGACTGTTCTGCATGTATTGGTTATAAAAACCCTTTTCCTTTTTCAGGTTAAAAAGGTAATGGTTCTCGAATGAAGTCGTCGTTTTGTACCGATACTCGTCGCGCGGGAGCATGTCGGTTACGAAGAGCTCGGGATAGCCGTCATTGTTGATATCGGCCATATCAGCCCCCATGGAAGCGAGGCTTGTGTGCTTTATACGTTTTTCAAGTTCTTCCGAAAATGTGCCATCCTTTTGATTGATATACAGATAATCCTTTTCGTAGAAGTCGTTGCAAATGTAAATGTCGGGATACAGGTCCCCATTGATATCGCCCACGGTCACGCCGAGCCCGAAGCCGATCAGGCTTCCGTAAATGCCCGCTTCCTCACTCACATCTTTGAATTTCCCGCCGTCGTTACGAAACAATTTGGCCCCGCCGCCTTTGAGAAAATCCTTCACCGGCCAGTCCTTCGCGCGCAGGTTGCGGTCATTCGCATAATTAAGGGTATTGACGGGGATAAAACTGTTGTTCAATACGTATGCGTCGAGGTCACCGTCGAGGTCATAGTCCAGGAACGCGGCATGGGTGGTGTAGCCTGTCTCATCCAGGCCGTATTTTTTAGCCGATTCGGTGAATGTCAGATCGCCGTTGTTAATGTAAAGTGCATTTCCCTGTTTATTCAGAAACTTTTGGTAGCCCGCATTGCAGACGTAGATGTCGAGCAGGTTATCACCATTCACATCGGCCATTACCACGCCGGTGCTCCATTTGTCGGGTTCAGCGACTCCGGCTTTTGCCGTGATATCCTCAAACTTCCAGTTCCCTTTGTTCAGGTAAAGTTTGTTTTCACCCATATTGGCGGTGAAATAGATATCCGGCAGGCCGTCGTTGTTAATATCTCCGATCGACACGCCCCCACCGTTGTAGAAATTGCGGTAATTGAATATGTTGATATCCTCCCGGTCCTCCACCTTGTTCACGAAATCGATCCCGGTTTGGGCGGCGTCCATTTCCTCGAAAAGGCCATTCTCATTTTTGCCGGAATCGCTGCAAGAGAACATGGTATACAGTACCCCGAGCAAAACGAGCGTCCGGATAGCGGCCAGGCAATTTATCGTCATTATACGAAAATGTTACTTATCGCGACCTGATGCGGGTTTCCCGACGCTCGCGCCTTCCTTTTCGAAGGTGTCGTAAAAATCGGCCAAAGTAGTGAAACCATTCCAGCCCGACGGCGCTTCCGAAGCGAAGGTGTTATTCTGATCTGTGCAAAAGCCGGGGGCATTATGATTGAAATAACCTATGCTGTCAACTTCGGGATCAGTACCGGAAAAAGCAGCGAGGAGTAATGCAAAGATTCCAAATTTCGAAAAGAATTGTTTTGCCTTGACGCGCGGAGCCAGGGCGGTCCGGAATGCGTATCGACGGGGTATATCAATGTATAAATTCATCATAGGTTAGATATTACTAGCTCCAAGGAGGTGACGCTGTACCATTTTAACATTCTTTCGACACTTATCCACAAATATCCCAAAACCAAACAGACTTTACCGTGAATTTTAGTATGAAAAAATATAAATTTTACACTACGTTTTATACAAAATAATACAAAGAATCTGGATAATACAATACGTTAAACGCCTCCGATGCCCCGCCCGCCACTTTACGCAACTTTTTGCTGGACTTCCTTCGTTGATGTGCGTAACTTTGAGTCCGTTATTTTCCCAGTTAATTGCATTTATGACTTCCCTGTCTCCAGTATCAGATGCAGATCTGAGTTTGCTTGCACAACGCCTTGATGGTGACCTCTTTTACGACAATACCATGCGGACGTTATATGCAACAGACGCGTCTGCCTATCGCGAAATGCCGCTTGCCGTATCGATTCCCAAATCGATCGGTGATCTTAAAACGCTTATTTCGTATGCCACGGAAAAGAAAGTTTCGCTGATTCCCCGTACCGCCGGCACCTCGCTCGCGGGCCAGGTGGTGGGTAACGGTATAATAGTAGACGTTTCGAAAAACTTCAATAAAATACTCGAAATTAATGCCGAGGAACGCTGGGTACGCGTGCAGCCGGGCGTCGTACGCGACGAGCTGAATATGGCCCTGAAACCTTACGGACTGTATTTCGGGCCTGAAACTTCTACCGCAAACCGCGCGATGATCGGCGGCATGGTGGGTAACAACTCCTGCGGCTCCAACTCGATCGTATACGGAAGCACGCGGGAACATTTGCTGGAAGTGAAGGCGATCCTCGCCGACGGGAGCGATGCGGAGTTCAAAAATGTGGCTGCCGGAGAGTTGCAGTCGCTCCTGAACAACGCCCGCCAGAAAAACGGCAGCGCATCGCTTCTGGATAAAATATACCTGAATACCGACGCCATCCTGAATTCGCCCGAAAACCAGGCCGAGATCCGGAAAAACTTCCCGAAACCGTCGGTAGAGCGCCGCAATACGGGTTATGCCCTCGATATGCTGCTGAATATGGAGCCCTATACGGCGGGAACCGGTTCGGACAAGCCATTCAATATGTGCAGCCTGATCGCCGGCTCGGAAGGGACTTTGTGCTTCCTGACGGAAATCAAGGTGAACCTGGTGCCGCTGCCGCCGAAGACACAGGGCCTCGTTTGCGTGCATTGCGACACGATCGACGAAGCGCTGCGGGCAACCATTCTGACGCTCAAATATGGCCCGCATGCGGTGGAGCTCATCGACGAGTACGTACTGGAATGTGCAGCTACCAATGTCGAGCAGCGGAAAAATGCATTTTTCGTCAAGAACAAGCCCGACGGCAAATTCCCGGCGATCCTGGTAGTGGACCTTTCGAGGGAAACGAAAGAGGAAGTCGAACAGCTGGCTGCGGATCTGGAAAAAGAATTTAGAGAAGCCGGTATCGGTTTCCATTACCCATTGCTTTTCGGGGATGATACCAAGAAGATATGGACGTTGCGGAAAGCCGGGCTCGGCTTGCTGGGCAATATCCCCGGTGATGAAAAAGCGGTAGCGGTGATCGAAGACACGGCGATCGACGTTTACGACCAGCCTGAATACATTCGGGAATTCAATGAGATCCTGAAAAAGAATGGCATGTCGGCCGTGCATTATGCGCACGCCGGCTCGGGCGAGCTGCATTTGAGGCCGATTATCAACCTCAAAACCAGCGAAGGGCATCGCCAGTTCAGGATGATCGCGGAGGAAATCGCTGACCTGGTTAAAAAATACGACGGCTCGCTTTCCGGCGAGCACGGTGACGGCCGCCTGCGCGGGGAATTTATCCCGAAAATGGTGGGCCAGCACAACTACCAGCTTTTCAAGGATATCAAAAAAGCCTGGGACCCGAACAACATCTTCAACCCGGGTAAGATCGTTGATACGGCGCCGATGGACACGTTCCTGCGCTACGAAGCCGATCAGAAAACGCCGACATTTAAAACGAATTTCCGTTTCCACGATCAGGATATTCTGCAACACGCCGAGCAATGCAACGGCTCGGGCGATTGCCGGAAGACGCACCTGAGCGGCGGTACGATGTGTCCGAGCTTCATGGCTACCCGCAATGAAAAAGACACTACCCGCGCCCGTGCGAACATCCTGCGCGAAATGCTTACGCGCTCGCCCAAGGAAAACCGCTTCGATAACAAGGAAATCAAGGAAGTGTACGACCTCTGCCTCGCCTGCAAGGGCTGCAAAGGCGAATGTCCTTCCAATGTGGACGTTGCGAAGCTGAAAATGGAGTTTTTGCAGCAATACCATGATGCCAACGGCATTCCCGTGCGCTCATGGCTCATCGGTAATTTCTCTAAAATGACGGGCCTTGCGAGCTACGTCCCGTGGGCTTACAACCTGATTTTCAAGAATGCGCCGCTCCGCAAAATCGCGAATACCGTAGTGGGCTTCCACCCCGAACGCACCATGCCGCTGCTGCACAGCACGACGTTGAAAAAATGGTATGACCAGCGAAAAAACAGCGCCCCGAAATCGGAGCGGAAAGTGTATTTGTTCTGCGATGAGTTCACGAATTATAACGATGTAGAAATTGGCAAAACCGCCATTCTCGCGCTGGAAAAGCTCGGATACGAGGTCATTATTCCAAATCACGGACCTTCCGGACGGCCGCAGTTATCCAAAGGCCTGTTGCGGGACGCGAAGAAAATCGCGGAGGAGAATATCCGTCTGCTAAAAGACATTATCTCGCACGACACGCCGCTAGTCGGCATCGAACCTTCTGCGATCCTGACGTTCCGCGACGAATATCCGGACCTGGTAAGCGACGAACTGGTAGAAGACACCAAAAAGATCGCACAGAATGCATTACAGTTCGACGAGTTCATCGCACGCGAAATTGAGCTGAAAAACATTACTAAAAACCAGTTTACGAAAGAGAAACGGCTCATCAAGCTGCACGGACATTGCCAGCAAAAAGCCATTTCGAGCGTGATACCTACGAAAAAGATGCTCTCGCTACCTGAAAACTACACCGTACAGCTCATTCCATCGGGATGCTGCGGGATGGCGGGCTCATTCGGTTATGAGAAAGAGCATTTCGATATTTCCATGCAGATCGGCGAGCTGGTACTCTTCCCGACCGTGCGCCAGCAACCGGAAGAAGTGATCATCGCGGCTCCAGGCACCAGCTGTCGCCACCAGATCCACGACGGTACCGGCCGGAAAGCGCTGCACCCGGCGGAAATCCTCTGGAATGCATTGGTTTAAAAGCATTTGATTGAAAATAGAAAATGGCCGGCAAACGATATTTGCCGGCCATTGCCGTTAATTAGAGATAAACGGCGCCTTCCGCAGCCAGGTGTCATCCGTGATCTGATTGATCATAAACCCGGCAATATCCGCCGCATCGATCTTCGCACCCGGCGAGTCCGTACCACTCACTTTTACTTCGGCCCGGTTTCCGTTGAATTCAATATAAGGCACCCGAACCATGATCCATTCCGCATTGCTTTCAGCCAGCACCGAATAGGATTTCTGCCGGTCGTTGTGGATAGCAGGAAAAGTCGCGCGCATCCATTCGGTCGCTTTCACCGATTGCTCGCCTTTCTCGTCGGATGGTGTATCGACATTCAATCCCGCCAGCACCACATACCGCACCGGCCTGTCACCGATCGCATTCATGATATTGACACTCGCCTGGCTCGCCACCAACGGTTCGTCCTGTCGCTGCCCTGCCGTGCTAAGAACTGCACTACAATCTTCCAGCAGTATTCGAACAGCCTCCGGATTTAGCACATCACCCTCCACGATCTCGATCAGCGGGCTCTGCATGGTAAAGTTCTCAGGATGCCGAAGCAGCAATTTCAACGAATACCCTTTTTCAATGAGTTGATTGACAAGATATTGGCCAGTACGGCCTCCGCCGCCGATCACGGCTATTTTTTGTAGTTCTTTCATTTCTCTCTGATAAAATTTTGGATGTAGCAAACTACCCGAAGCGACAAGCCCGGGAAGTGACAGAAGAGCTAGGCTCTATTCTGTGGTGATGTGGTATTTATCAGGAGATTTTAATGAGGGCAAAGATAAGTAACCGGTTAAATTATTTTCGAAAAAAATATTCTACAAAGCGTTACCAAATGCAAGCCCCCACGTCCAAAGGTCAGAACTTAACTGATCTTAACTATGAAAATGGACACCTCTGAAAGGCTGTTTATAGCCGAAATCAAGGAAAAAGTGCGTTCGGCGCAGTACGAGGCATTGAAGACCGTCAATGTAAAACTTATTCAACTCTACTGGGAAATCGGTAAGTCAATTGCTGAAAAACAAAGCGAAAGCTGGGGGAAATCGATCGTCACGTCCCTGTCGAAAGAACTGCAAACCGAGTTCCCGAAATCGAGTGGTTTCTCGACTACAAATATCTGGTATATGGTTCAGTTTTATTCTGACTATCAGTCAGATATAAATCTCCAACCACTGGTTGGAGAAATTAGCTGGAGTAAGCATCTGGTCATACTTTCCAAATGCAAACTGAGTCATGAACGGCAATTTTACATCTTGTCAACCAGTAAATATGGCTGGTCGAAAAACGTGCTTCTCCATCAGATCGAGCACAAGGCTTTTGAACGATATTTGCTCAACCAAACCAATTTTGACTACGCCTTGCCAGAACCGGCAAGTAAGCAGGCCCTGCTCGCAGTCAAAGACAACTACACATTCGATTTCCTTGATTTAGCGGAGCTGCATTCGGAGTCCGAGTTGGAGCAGCAACTCGTGAAGAACATCCGAAAATTTTTACTGGAAATGGGTAACAATTATACTTTCGTCGGCAATCAATATCGCATACAGGTTGGCGAACGCGACTATTGGGTGGATTTGTTACTCTACCACCGCAAGCTGCAATGCCTAATCGCCATCGACCTCAAAATCGGCGAATTCGAACCCGAGCATAAGGGCAAAATGGAGTTTTACCTTTCGGTTTTGAACGACAAGGTGAGGTTACCTCACGAAAACGAATCAATCGGAATCATCATTTGCAAAAATAAAGACAGAACTGTCGTCGAATATTCTTTGAAAAACATCGCCTCACCCATTGGCGTAGCCACTTATAACACGACCAACCAGTTGCCCAAGCAATACAGAAAACTGCTCCCAAGCGAAGAAGAGATTACGGCGAAGCTTAGAAATTTCTGCTAACAAATCCGGGAAAAGTTGTAAAACTTTAATCCTTCCCCCACCCAATATTCATCGTAGTCCCCACCCGGAACGCTGTACTCTTATATTTAAAACCCTCGAAACTATTCACCACCTCCACGCGCAACGGGAAGCGGATACCGATATCGAGCCCATACCCGAGCTCGGCGTAGTTGTTGGAATCCGGCGTGGCGAGGTAGTGCAGGATGAAATTCTCCTTCACACCCAGAATGCGGAACCATGGTATCTGGGTTAACAGGAATTGGCGAAGTTCAGTGAGGACGTGGGCTTCGAAGAATCCTTTGGAAGTGCTGTATTTGTAATAATCCAGCATTCGGAATGTACCGACGGGATCGCCGAGCTGGAAGAAGAACCGGTTTCCTGCGAAATGCTGGTAGTCCGGGAATTGCAGGCTATCTCTGCCGAGGAAACTGCCGGCGGCGACTTTGTAGCGCAACCGGCTGCGGATACCAATGTCGAAACCGTGCTCGATGCCGATCCGCACGAAATCGTAATCGACATCGCTGCCGAATGCATTGCGGATTCCCTTACGGTAGCCGATCGAAAGTTTCGGCGAATCGTCGTCGTAATAGGATGTCTTGCCTCCGCGGGTGCGGTATTTCTGCCAGGGCTTGTAGGACGCCGCAATACCGACGGTCAGCGCCTGATGGGGTTGCATGGGCGGTGTTACTATTGCCGCGTCCGTTTGTTGCTCAACGTTGTAGGGAACATTGGAAGTGAACTCGCGTTTCTTCCAGTCGATCCAGCGGTAGGGCGACGTCCTTTCCAGGTTAGGCAATGCCGAACGGTCGGAATATTCGATGCTGGCTTTGATTTCAAAATGGTCGTTTTCCCTGCTGCTTTTGAAATCTACGCGGAGGAAATCTTTTTGATATTCTTTGATAAAATTCTGCTCCAAAAACAGCGTCGTGAGCGTGTTAAGCAGCGGATGCATCGGGCTTTCACCATTGAACTGGGCAATGCCGCGACCGCCCGAAACGCTGATCGCATTCCGGGCCCAGCTATAATCGCCTACGCCAGTCAGCATGAGGTTATTGCGCCCAAACGAATAGCGTGTCAAGCCACCCAATGACCACTCCTGACCATTCCTGACCACCCCAGACTTCCCACCGGCGCCCGCCACTGCGCTCTTACGCGCACCCGAATGCCGCAATTTCAACCCCGCGCCGTTCAGTACCAAACCTTCCACCGTATTCACCTGCACACCTGGCAACGGACCGATGTAGTCCAGCCGGTAGCGACTTTCCTTACCGAGCCGGAAATTATGCCCGGTAAGCAGATCGCCGAAACCAAACTTGCTTCCCTTCTTCGACTTAGTCGTGTCCGACTTACTGGTTTTTAAGCTATCCTTCTGTTTTTCAGAACCTTCATTAATAATAACTAAGCTATCCAGCCGTGTGTAGCTCTTCACTTCCGCCACGGTAAGCGGCACGGTCCGCAGCGAATCCCAGAAAGCCATACTCCGTTTCGCAGCCATCGAATCCACCTGCGTCGAATCCTCGCGGCTCACTTTCAGATCAATATCCTCCCCTTTCTTTTCCTTTTCTTTGAGCTCCTGCTTTTCGTACTCCTTCATCATTTTGCGGAGGTTTTTAGCCGAAAATTCCTTCTGCTTACTCACCACCTGCTCCATATTTTGCGTCTTGATCTCCCGGCCGGTCAGGCGCACTTTCCTGGCTTCGTCGGCAAATTTCTTGTCGTCGATCACTACGATATCCGGTTTAAATGTAGGATTGACCTTCACATTGGTAAACGATTGCGAGATCACGAAATCGCCTTTTCCTTTAAACCCGTAAATACCTCCCTGCACATGGAATTGCTGGTTAACAGGCATCCACACCCCTTGCACCGGGCTGTAAACCTGCTTGATATAGAGCGTAAAACCGGTATTGACCGTCTGCAAATCCAGACTGTAAATGCTCCACTCGCCTTCGATGATCTGGATCGTGCCGCGGTACACACCCTCGCCCCAGTTGCGCGGTGTCACCTTGATTTTATTCACTTCAATGCCATTCTCGCGGAACGCGCCCAGGTATTCGAATTTGTAATAGGCAAATGCACGCGGCGAGAGCGGCGATACGGCTTTCACTACCTCAGGCTGATAGAAACTCGCGAGCAGGTACATATTCGGATCGGCCATATTCTTGTCCATGCTGCTCCGCGTGGCGATTACCCGTTGCTTGTACACGCTCGGCTGGCGGAACGTCACCTCCGAAACCGTTTCATTCAGCATCGGTACGCCCTTTTTGAAGTTGGTCTCCTTCTCCATTTCCTTCATTTCCTTTTTATAGAGAAATTCCAGCGGCAGGTCCGTCACCACAATCGACGATTTGGAATACACTTTGGCCGTGTAGGCATCTACTTGCAGGAAATGGTAGCGGCTTTTAGCAATGGCGCTCCGCATAATGGTGTACGCCGGGTCCTCGTCGCGGGCGCCAATGCGGACTTCCCCGAGGTTGAGCGCCTGCTCTTCCATGGTAAGGTCAAAAGTTTGCATTTTGTCCTCCACGGTGAAGCCCTTCTGGCCCGTTTTGTAGCCCAGGTACTGGAATATCACCTCGTAATACCCGGGTTTCAGGTCGAGCTGGTAGCGGCCTTCCTCATTGGAGATGGTGCTGACGCTCGTGCCTTTGACGATAATGGCAGCAAAAGGAAGCGGCTCGCCTTTTTTGGTTTTAATAATACCTCTGACCCCGCCGGGCGACGATCCGCCGGGCGGCGACCCGCCGGGCGGCGATTGCGCGAGAGCTGTAAGAACAGTGGTAACAATCAGACAAAACGTGAGCAGGTATTGTTTGAGCATACGGTTTTCAGCAAGTCGGATGAATGTCTTTGTTTCGGCTAGATGCTTTTAAAGATACTCCGGTTGCTTTGAAAAGAAAATCCGCTTGTCACATAGTTACAAATCCGAAAACTCCCAGGCGCTTTGGTAGGCATTCAGGCCCTCCGCATAGGCGATGAAATTTTCATAAAATGGCAAAACCGAAAGCGTTGCACTGTCGCCGATCACGACCAATTTCTTCCTTGCCCGGGTCATGGCCACGTTCATGCGGCGAATGTCAGCGAGGAAGCCGATCTGCCCTTCGGCATTACTGCGGGTCATGCTGATGTACACCACGTCCCGCTCCTGCCCCTGGAAACTGTCGATGGTATTGACGGCTATTTTGTCGAGATAGGGTTTCAGATCGACCGAATGCGAAAGCTGATCTTTGAGAATATTGATTTGTTCTTTATACGGGGAAATAATAGCGACGCTCGGAAAATCTTCTTGTTTCGGATTGACTGCTGCAAATTCCGTGGCCAGTTGTGACAAATGCTTGAAAAGAAATACCGCCTCTTCCGGGTTGGTCGAGCTGGTACCTTCCAGTTTTTCATCAAAACCACACCCCGCGGTATCAATAAATGCCAACGGCGCCTCACCTGCGAACAGCACATGGCCCGCCACCGACTCGTGGGCTTTCAGTTTATCATGATAAAAAACTTTGGACGAATAGCCCATAATCGCTTCGTTCATACGGTACTGCTCTTCCAGCAGCACCACCGACTCGGGGTGCAACGCCACGCATTTTTCGAGTA
The DNA here is from genome assembly GCF_900109045.1 of Dyadobacter sp. SG02. Classification (GTDB taxonomy): domain Bacteria; phylum Bacteroidota; class Bacteroidia; order Cytophagales; family Spirosomataceae; genus Dyadobacter. The sequence goes on along the minus strand of NZ_FNYL01000003.1, from coordinate 235,686 downwards.
ACGTCGTACTTAACCCGCCTTTGGCCGCGTCTTCGGACTTAATGGTCGGCGGTAATTGCAAATGATCACCCGCAAATACCACCTTCTCCGCTTTCAGGATCGGTATCCAGCAGGCGGGCTCCAATGCCTGTCCGGCCTCATCGATCACGACCGTTGCATACTTCATATTCCGAACCGTGAAATGATTGGAACCGACAAGCGTGGCAGTTACTACCTGTGTTTTAGTCAACAGGTCATCGATAATGTACTGTTCCATGTTCGCCACGTCCTTCATAATGCGGTGTGCCTCGTCGAACAATGCTTTCCGTTGGTCGCGCTCGGCTTTCCCGAAATGGCGCTTGTATTTGTGCGCCATGTTTTTGTATTCGTTGGCCTGCTTTTTCAATGCCTTAATGTCCTTCACACTCGCGTGCGCGGCCATTTTGCTATCCAATGTCAATGCCGACAGCCGCTCCGAAACACGGACCGGGTTACCTACGCGGAGCACGTTCAAACCTTCTCCGCTTAATTTTTCACTCAGCAAATCCACGGCGGTATTGCTGGGTGCAACTACAAGAATCGGCTTGTTATCTTTTTTAACCAATGCTTTGATAGCTTGTACCAAAGTGGTCGTCTTTCCTGTCCCCGGAGGCCCGTGCACGATTGCGAGCTCCTGTGCGGAAAGGATATTCTGCACCGCGCGCTGTTGTGACGGGTTCAGTTTGGGAATGGTAATGGGGTAAATGTCTTTGTCAAATGAAGGAGCTTTCTCGCCGGTCAGTACTTTGATCAAATGCCCTTCTTTTTCCGACGATCCGAGCGAATCCGCGGCTTTCAGTGCGGACTGCATTTCGTCGTAACTATTATCGTCGAAAAGCAGGTCGATACCCAGCTTGCCGTCGCGCGACCATTCGGGGAGCTCGTCGGTACGTAAGGTAATTTTCAGCCGGTTACCGCCCTGGTGCGAGATCACGCCCTCGACGCGGTCTTTTTTAGGTTCATGATTACTGAACAAAACAGCGGGCATTCCGAATCGCAGCTGATGCGGTAGATCCTGGTGCGTGGTACGTTCCACTTCCACGGCGAGGTAATCGCCCCGGCTCATTTCCTGGCCCCGGATCGCGATCGGGTACCACGCCAGGCCGCTGGCACGGCGTTCGGAAACGGAAGACCGTTCGATCAATCGCTGGTACGATTGCTTGTCTTCCTCCCTTTCTATTTTCAGTAATTCGAGTAGTCGCTTGAAGTAATCCATTCACAAATTAAAATAAAACCGGCCGCTTAATGCATCACGCCGGCATCCGCACCTTGCTGCACTTCCACTTTGGTAGTGATAAACCGCCTGCCCACCACCAGCACAATCAGCGCCAGCGTGGCCGAACTGGCCATGGCCGCTACCATCGGTATGATCGACGGTTCTTCGAACAGGCTAATCGCAATGGAGATCAATGTGCCCGCACCCATTTGGAATGCGCCCATGAGCGCCGACGCGCTACCTGCGTTACGGGTGAACGGCGCGAGCGAGAGCGCAGCCGCGTTCGGGTACGTGTAACCTACGCAACAGAGGAAAAGGAACAGGAATACGAGGGTGGAAGTCAGCGTCAATGCGTCATTCAGCGCCGCGGCCAGGAAGGTAAGCCCGATAACCGCCTGGCAAATCAGCGCCACATTCACAATTTGTTCGCTGGTAAATCTCCTCAGCATTAAAGTATTCACTTGCCCGGAGCCGATAAAGCCGACGGACAGGAATGCAAAAATCCAGCCATACACTTTGCCATCAATTTTAAATACTTCCATAAAAACAATGGGAGAACCTGAAACATAGGCAAATAACCCGGCGAATGCGACGGCCCCGGTAATGGAATAGGTGTAAAACTGAGGTTCGCGAAGCACTTCCAGGAAGTTCATAATAATCGGCCTCGGTTTCAGCGAAAGCGTTTTATCAGGCTTGTAGCTATCGGGCAGCCACAATGCCGTTGCCGCGAAAATGGCTACGCCCATCACGGTCAGTATCATAAACACGGCGTGCCAGCCGAATGCGTCGGTAACATAACCGCCGACGGTCGGCGCGATCATTGGCGAGAAACCTACGACCAGCAGTAACAGCGAAAACACTTTGGCATTCTCACTCACGGGGAAAAGATCACGTACCATCGCGACGGAAGCCACCGTAGCCGCACAGCTGCCGACAGCCTGAATAATGCGCAAAACGATCAGTTGCTCTACGCTCACAGCCATGGCGCATCCCGCGGATGCCAGAATGTAAACTGCCAGACCGATAAATAATGGCTTTTTCCGCCCGAACCGGTCGAGCAACGGCCCATAAAGCAACTGTCCCAGCGATATTCCGACGAAGTATCCGGACAATGTTTGCGAAACTTTGGCGGCGGTGGTATTCAAATCACGCGCAATGGCCGGAAACCCCGGCAGGTACATATCGATCGAAAAAGGGCCAAGCGCAGTCAGGCTCCCCAGAATGAGGATCAGGAAAAAGTAAGTCTTTTTGGACATGGATTTTTGTGGTGTGGAGCTTTCAGAGCATTGGTAACACCATTCCCGGCGGCCGGGTTCACAAAAAAGGCCCCGGTTACGCACCGGAGCCCTACTTTTATTTTCATGGCAACAGACCGAAGATCATGCTGCAACCCAGTTGAGTTTCTTTTGTACCTCCCTTTCGCTTTCACTAACGGCGTAAGGAACCTTGTTTTTGAGATAAATAATGCAACCCCTTCCTCTTTTTATCGGGGTGATTTTAAGAACGTCTTCTCTATGGATGATAATGTTAATGAGCTTTTGCCCAAGCAATTTAAATGTACCCTTCTGTACCATGTCTTTCTTAAATGAAAAGTTGATGCTTTATGCAATTCCACTGATCGAATTCCCCGATTTCAGGTAGAGCAGGAAGTAATCCTTTGAAATAAGGAAATAACCAAGGTCGGTCCGGTTACTCAATTGTAGAAAATCAGCCACTTCTCTCTGCGCTTCCGTTTCAGATCCTGCACCTGTAACGGTAAGCACTGCGCCGGGTTTCAAGCTTTTCGCGGGGTTGTTACCTAATGTCGCTACCATAGTTATATCCGATTTAAGAGTTAGTCTCGTTGTGAAATTGTTTTCGGGAAGCATATTAAAGAAACATGCCAGATTCCCGGGCACAACTAACGTATAAGGATATTTCAGGGAGGCTTACGTGGTAACTTTTAAGGAATATATAAATACAAACAATTGATTACAAGCATTTTGTAAAATTATTCAAAAAATTTATACGTACTATTGAAATAGTCCCATCCAAAGCGCCCGCACTGTCCGTTTTTGAGGAAGAATTATCAGTTTGATCGTGCCTGCCATCGACATTTGTCGGCATTTCGTGTCGAATTTCGGAGCTCCGTGTTTATAGATATTATACTATTGAAAGTATCCGGCTTCGGAGAAACTCCCCGTACGCCGCAAGGCACGGATTTTGCTCTTACCTGATTTTCAACTGATAAGAATATGAGAGCAATATGGACCGGGGCGATAGGATTCGGCCTTGTGAATATCCCCGTCAAACTTTTCAGCGCCGTCCAGGCGAGCGAGCTCGACCTGGATATGCTGGATAAAAAAGACCACGCGAACATCCATTTCCAACGCGTCAACGCCAATACAGGCCGCGAGGTGAAGTGGGAGAACATCGTTCGTGGTTACAAGGTAGAAGACAATTATGTAGTGCTCGATGAAACCGATTTTGAAAAGGCCAGTCCCGAAAAATCGAAAATCATCGAAATAGCGGAGTTTGTGGACGAAAAGGAGATCGACAGTATTTACTACGAAACACCTTATTATCTCCAACCCGAAAAATCGGGCGCGAAACCTTACGCATTGCTCCGGGATGCATTGAAGAAAACCGGTAAATGCGGTCTGGGTACCTATGTATTGCGCAACCGCGAGAGCCTGGTACTCATCAAACCGCAAAATGAGCTTCTGATCCTCAACAAGATCCGGTTTGCCGAAGAAATCCGCGACACCGACGAGTTGAATATCCCCGATGTGAAGATCAAACCCGCCGAAATCAATATGGCCGTGCAGCTCATCGAGCAGCTTACCACCGATTTCGACATTTCGAATTACAAGGATACCTATAATGAAAAGTTGCTGAAACTGATCATGGCCAAAGCCAAAGGCAAGAAACCGGCCGCTACTAAAATGAAGGTCGTGCATTCGAAAAGCCGCGATCTGATGGCTCAATTGAAGGAAAGTCTGAGCGCGCCTAAAAGAAAAGCATCATGAAAAAGAAAGCAGAGATCACCCATCCGGAGAAAATTTACTGGCCGGACGAACATATTACCAAAGGCGAGCTGATCGAATATTACCGCAACATCGCGGCCTATATTTTGCCTTACATGAAAAACAGGCCGCTTTCCCTGCGGCGACAACCTAACGGCATTCAAGACGAGGGATTTTTCCAAAAGGATGCCGGTGATTCGGTGCCCGAATGGGTCAAAACTTTTGAAATACTGGCTGAATCGACGGGCAAGATGGTAAATTACCACGTGGTGAACGACGTCGAAAGCTTGCTTTACATCGCCAATCTGGGATGTATTGAAATGAACCCGTGGAATTCGACCATCAATAAGCTCGATCATCCCGATTGGGTGGTGATGGACATCGACCCTTCGGACAAGAATACGTTCGACGACGTCATCGATGTGGCGTTGACCATCAAACAAATCCTCGACGAAATGGCTATCGAAGGCTTCTGCAAAACCTCCGGAGCGAGCGGGATGCACGTTTACATTCCATTCGGCAAAAAATACGATTACGATCAGGCCCGCGACTTCGCCGAAATGCTCGCGCACATGGTTACCGAGCGGCTCCCCAAAATCACCACGCTCGAACGCTCGCTATCGAAGCGCAAAAAGAACCAGATTTACGTCGATTACCTCCAAAATCGCATCGGGCAAACCCTCGCATGTGCGTACAGCGCCCGCCCGAAGCCCGGCGCGACGGTTTCGGCACCGCTCGAATGGAGCGAAGTGCAGCACGGCCTGAGCCCAAAGGACTTTACGATCAAAAACATATTCGACAGGCTTGAAAAGAAGGGCGACCTGTTCAAAGGCGTGTTGGGCAAGGGTATTAATCTCCACAAAGCCTTGCAAAAGCTCGCGATACCCGTGCAGGATTAGGAGATGATTTGAAGGTGTATTTATTTTAACCCTTCAAACCAAAACCAATACCATGCGCCTAATCCCTACTCAAAAAAACATCGGCACGGCATTGTTGCTCGTGCTAATCATCGCGCCTTTTCTGTTGCTGAACGGCTGCTCTTCCGAGAAGAAAGATGGAGAAAGCACCGACACCACAAAACGGCCCGTCGTGATCGGTTACGTGGGCGGCTTCCACGGTTTGCTGAATACCGGTAATATCGAAGCTAAAATGCTGACGCATATCAATTATGCATTCATCGACATTAAGGACGGCAAAGCTTTCCTGAGCAACGAAAAAACCGACACGACCAATTTTCGTCAGCTTAACCTCCTCAAAGTCGACAATCCGGAACTGAAAATCCTGATCTCGATTGGCGGCTGGGCATGGAGCGAGCATTTCTCCGACGCGGTTTTGACCGACTCATCGCGTAAGACATTTGCCAAAAGCAGCGTGGAGATCATCAAAAAATACAATCTCGACGGCGTGGATATCGATTGGGAATACCCTGGCCTCCCCGGCGAAGAAGGCAATGTTTTTCGTCCCGAAGACAAGCAGAACTACACTGAAATGTTCCACGCGATCCGCAACGAGCTGGACGTTTTGGAAAAAGAAACAGGCAAGAAAAAGCTGTTGACCACCGCTGTCGCCGGGTGGGTCGAATTCCTCAAAGCGACTGAAATGGACAAAGCGCAGCGCTACCTGGATTACGTAAACCTGATGACCTACGACCTCTTCCAGGGCGACACGGCTGTTCACCACGCGAGCTTATACCCTTCCAAAACTTACAAAACGGCCAAATCGGTGGATAATGCAGTAAAAGGCTTCCATGCGGCAGGCGTTCCGATGGAGAAACTGGTGGTAGGTATTCCGTTCTACGGCCGGATGTTCACAGTGGCCAAGCTTGAAAAAGGATTGGGACAGAAGCAAATCAAGCAGCAATATATCGACGGCTACTCCTACATCAAGGATAGCCTGATAAACAAAAAAGGCTACAAAGAATACCGCGATACAGTGGCAAAAGCTCCCTATCTGCTCAATGCAGAAACCGGCGACGTCCTGAGCTATGACGATGAAGAGTCGGTACGGGAAAAATGCAAATACGTACTAGCCAACAAACTAGGCGGTGTCATGTTCTGGGAATACGATTCCGACCCCAAAAAGTACCTCCTAAACGAAATCGACAAGTCCCTCAAGTGATCACTAACCCACAACCCATAACCCAAGGTTTCAACCTTGGGAGCGCCAAGGGCGGTACCGGCACGCAACAACGGCAGGTACCGCCCGTATCCTCACTGGTAACGGCCGCCAAGCCTCCGCCCTGGATCAAAACAACCTCCAACTATCCACCTCATAATACCCTTCGGCAAGCGCCCCGATCCGAAACCGGTTCACGTACTCGTGTGCGTGACGTGTAGGCTCGGGCAGGCGGTGCTTGCCGGTGCATTTGAGCGCGAACGTCAGGCTATCTTGCAGGCTCATCTGATGCCCGGGTGAAATAAACACGGGTTTAACATTATCCTTGGTCCTCAACGCGTAACCGATCACCTCACCTTTATCGGTCACGTGGGCGTATTCCCCTTTTAAAGCACCGGGATCGTCATATTTCCCGGCCAGCTTTTTCTTGGCGCACCCCATCGTTACCGCGCCCGTAAGCACCCCGAAATGCGAAGCGATACCCATTCGGCGGGCGTGCAGGATGCCGTTACCGTCGAACATGATCACATCTGGCTTGACGGGAAGCTGTTCATATGCTTTCAGAATGGCCGGAATCTCGCGAAATGCGAGGTAGCCGGGCACGTAAGGAAATATCGTGCTGCTTTTCACCAGTGAATAGGCAATGGGTTGAAGTTCGGGATAGCTCAGTACCACCAGTCCGGCGTACACGGTCTCACTGTAAAGTTCGAGGGAAATATCAGCTCCGGCAATCGTATTGATGTCCTTTTGAAACGGTTCCAGATTCAAGTGCCCGCGCAACTGCTGCTGGATGAGCGTCGCTTCCGGGATCGTCAGTTGATCATAATTCAGCTCGGGGGTGATAACCATCCGGTTTAAAGAGTCTGGCATGATATTTCATGGTTGTATACCAAATTATTAACCCTGATACTCAAAAACCAAGCCACCTTCATGGAACAAACCTCCGTCAGACGCAAATGGGCAAATTGGAAATTCATTTCATTCATCGTAATACTCATCGCGATTTTTGTCAAATTCTACGTCCTCGACGAACACGACGAGAACGCGACCGTGGTTGTCGAACTGGATCTCCCGCAGGTGGCCCTGCGAAGCCAGCAGGAAGTGGCCGCTGTTTTGGGCAAAGGACAGCTTTTGAATTACTACAAAGATGAGAAGGCAGGCTGCGAACATTGTCCGAGAGCAAGCTTTCGCGACGGAAAGGTCGAAATTATCTTTATCAACGAAATCGCCGATCAGATCCGGCTCAACAACTTATCGGAACATGCGTTCGAGGATCGCACTATCCTCGGCCTGCTTAACCTAACCGAAAACATCCCCCCGAACATCGACAAAGATGGTGTGAAGACCTGGGATAACTACCAGAAATATTCCCAGATCACGGCATTCTCCAAAGGCGACCACCTGGATTACATTCTGGTCAAAAGCAAGACAGAATAGCCTTACCGTGCCGACCGCTTGCTCACGCTGCTGAGCATGATGTAGCCCAGAATCCCCGAAAGGATCGACCCGGTAAGGATCGAAAATTTCGCCTCGGACAAAATCAGGTGCTCGCCCGGAAACGATAGCAATGCAATAAAGACCGACATCGTAAACCCGATCCCTCCGAGCATTCCTACGCCAACGATATGCGCCCAGCCCGCCCGGCTGGGCATACTGCTGATACCCAGCTTCACCGTCAGCCACGAGAGCAAACTGATCCCGAGTGGCTTGCCCACAACCAGGCCGAGAATAATACCCATTCCAAGTGTAGTCGTAAGTCCGTCGAACATGCCCGCTTCGAAGGTAATGTTGGTATTGGCCAATGCGAAAACCGGCATGACGAGATAATTCACCGGCTTCACCAGGATATGTTCCAGCTTTTCGAGCGGCGATTCCTCCGCTCCGGGCGTCGTCGGGATCGCGAATGCGGTAAGCACGCCCGCGATCGTGGCGTGGACGCCCGAGTGGTGCACGAAATACCAGATAAACAGCCCCGGAATGAGGTAAACCGCCAGGTTTTTCACACCTGCACGGTTCAGTACCAGTAACAGGGCGAATATCCCTCCGGCGTAGAGCAGGTAATTGTAATGCAAATCCGAGGAATAGAAAATGGCGATCACGAGAATGGCCATCAGGTCGTCGACAATGGCGAGCGCTGCGAGGAAGATTTTGAGGGATGGCGGTGCTTTGCTGCCAAGCATCGTAATGATGGCGATAGCGAAGGCAATGTCGGTGGCCATGGGAATTCCCCAGCCTGCGGCGGTGTGTGTTCCTTTGTTGAGCAAAAAATAGATCATCGCGGGTACGAGCACCCCGCCTACCGCCGCGAAAATGGGTAATGCGGCTTTCTTGAACGACGACAGCTCCCCTTCCACCAGTTCCCGTTTGATTTCCAAACCTACCAGCAGGAAAAAAACGGCCATCAGCCCGTCGTTGATCCACAACAGCGCCGGATAGCGTAAATGGATACTTTCGGTATGGAAACCCAGTTGGGTATTCAGCAGGTTTTCGAGCGCATCGGCGAGCGGCGAGTTCGCGATCGTGAGCGAGATAATCACGCATACGATCAGTATCACGCCGCCCAGCGACTCGGATTGTACAAATTCTTTGAAAGGTTTGAGGTTGATCAGTTTAGCCATGCCGACAATATAGTAAATCGTATGGAAACGCAACGTGGAAATATATTGTACTTTTCAAATAAAAACCATCTCATAAACAGGCCAGAGTATATTTGAATATTTCAAAAGCAGAAACTACACCAAAAGCCATTAAATCACTCATCACCAATAAAAACCATTCAAATAACCGTTTGATCACTCATTGAATAAATATATAACCATTCATAAAATCCCATTTATATTTGCATCATCAAATAAGACAAAGACAAGAAACAAAAATAAATAGAGCTATGAAAACTTTGATCACAACCCTCGTTAGCGTTATCGCATTGACCAGTTCCGTTGCATTTGCAGACGACAACAAATCAGCTAACACCATCAAAAACACGTTGCCAGTATCGACCCCAGCGGTAGAGACGCCGGCACCACCGAAAGCGACAAAAGTGAACCCATATAATACACAGACGCCGGCTCAGAAAGCGGCCATCGTGGAGCTTAAAACGACAAAATAGGTTTTAGTAAAAATTGAAAGGTGAAATTAAGATGTTAAAAAGGAGGGCATTTGCACCTCCTTTTTTTATGCCCTTCCGAGAAGAATCAAGCCGCGGCAAGCGGAGTGCCCACTTTGGAAGCGGAACGGCCCGACCGGTATTTATCGAAGAAAATGTTACTCGCCGCGAGCAGCAGCAGTCCGAGACAGAATTGCAGGTAAGAAAATTGCATCAGCACCCTCGACCAACTCAGGTCTTTCATAAAAAACTCCTTGTAAAGCAGCAGCCCCACGCTGCCCATATAGCCGATACTCTCGCAGATGTATACGAAATACCCCGCATTGGCCTTAATGCGGTATAACGCGATCATCCGCTCAAAAACAACTGTTTGCAGCACCGTGTAGGCCAGGAAGAGTCCAAGCCCTACCAGCAGCATCCAGTAAAAGCCGCTGATCACCGATTTTTCAAACAGCAGCGTCCCCACCCCGATCAGGATGATGCCTCCGAAAAGAATCAGGTAGGTAAGTTTGAAACCGGTAAGGTTATCGCGCACAAATGCCAGCCCGCCGATGATTACCAGCACCACAATGCCCGTGATCATCTCGGTGGTCGTAAGCACGCTGCTACCCCAATGCGTGTCGATTTCGTTCCAGATTTCAATCGTGAAATTGTCGCGAAAATCGCGCACAACCACGAGCGTGGCATAGAAAATCACCAGGCAGACGATCGGGAAGCCAAACTGACGCATCACCAGTCGCTTGTCCTCGCTCGTCATAGGCACGCGTTCCGTACGCAAGGCAATGTCCTCGGCCGTCGGCTTCGGGATCACCGAAAGCATCCACACGAACATTATGAACAGCGGCAGGAAAAGCAAACCCATAAAAAACGGCATCCAGAATTCCGGGATGCCGGGCAAAATACCGTGAATTTCAATGTATGTCGTTTTGAGAATACCCGAGGCTACCACCACGCTGATATTCAACCCCATGGCAAGCATTTCCGTAAACCGGCGCCCTTCCAGGAAACTGAATACCACGCCATACACCATCCCGAGGGGCAGGCCGTTCATAAACATAAACACGAAGTTGTAGGGATAAGGCACCAGCCCGAAACACAGCAGCGCCAACTCCGACACCAGGATCAGCCCTATTACGAGTTTCACCCGTGCATTGTGTTTCAGTTCCGAAATCACTTTGATACCCGCAAATTTCGAAAGCGTGTAACCCGCTACCTGCGAAATGATCAGGATCGCCTTGTAGCTCACCTCGCCGAGTTCGAGCCCCTGGTAAAGCCCTGCATTGAACGGCTTGCGAAAAGCGTACATGCAGAAATAAGCTCCGAATGAAGCAATGACAGCCCAGCTGATAAAAAACGTATTCGATCGCGTAAGTGCTTCTTTCAGGCGCATATGGTCAAATTGTTGAGTTTTTTATACCAAAACCGAAGCCGTTTCAATGGCTTTTTCCAAAATCTGCAATGCTTCTGTCAGTTGCTCGCGGGTGATGATGAGCGGCGGCGAAAGCTGCACCACATTCCCTTGCGACACTTTGAAGCTCAAACCGTTTTTAAGGCATTCATACATTACTAACTCCGCCTCTTGCACCGCCTTTTCCTTCGTTTCACGGTCTTTCACCAGCTCCACACCCCACAAAAGCCCGATCCCGCGCACCTCGCCGATGAGCGGATATTTTTCTTTCAGTTTTTCCAGTTCTTCCCGCATGAACGCCGCATCGGCATTCACTTTGGCGAGCAGGTCGTTTTGCTCTATAAAATCCAGCATGGCCAATGCAGCCACACTTCCCAGCGGGCTTTTTTCATGCGTAAAATGACCCAGCGATACATTCTGAGCCACATTATAGCTATCCCGCACCACGATGGCGGCCATCGGCATAACACCGCCGCCGAGCCCTTTGCCCAGGCAAACGATGTCCGGCTCGAAGCCATAATGCTCGAATGCGAACATCCTGCCCGTACGCCCGAATGCGATGGGAATTTCGTCGAGAATGAGAAGGACTTTATGTTTGGTACAAATCTCCCGCACGCGCTTCCAGTAGGCCTGCGAGGGAATCTGCACATCGGTATTGCGGATCGTTTCGATCACAAATGCTCCGATATCTCCTTCTTTTTCAATGACATATTCCAGATAATCTGCATAAGGGACATCTCCATTACCGGCTGCGGCAAAAGGTCCGCGATAGGTCATCGGCGGCGGAATACGCTCCACACCGGGCATCAGCGGCCCCATATCTTTCCGGAAATCGAGCTCGCCGCCCGCAGAAATGGCATCCAGCGACGCCCCGTGGAACGAATCCCAGAGCGATACCACTTTATGCCTGCCCGTCACAATGCGGGCGAGTTTCAATGCCATGCTGATCGCCGACGTACCTCCGGGCGCGAAAAGCACGCGGTTGAGGTCGCCCGGCATGAGATTACCGAGCTTTTTAGCCAATTCAATGGCCGGCATATTGGTATACCTCCGTGGCGAAAACGGCAGGATATCCATCTGCTCTTTCAGCTTTTCGATCACGTAAGGATGCCGGTAGCCGAGCTGATGCACGTTGTTGCCGTGAAAATCCATGTAGCGCTTGCCCTGCACGTCGGTCAGGTAAATGCCCTCGCACGAAGCGAGCACGTCCAGGCAAGGCGTGGAAAGCGACTGATGCAGAAAGTATTCCGAATCCTCATGCAGGTAACCGGATGTCTCCGGGTCGCTGATGACCGCATACCAGTCCTGTCGCGCGGATGATAAGTTAATGTCGCCTTCCGTTCGGTTGTGTACAGCTGCCATGCGCGGGGTTCAGGGTTAAATGCTTCGGACTAATCTACTGTTTTTCACCAAGCCAAAGGTTTTCAGGCTCATTCAGTCCATTGAAAACCGGCCTCACCGGACGACCGATCCACGCATAGGGCTGTTTTAAGCCGAATGCAAATGCGATCGTCGACGCGAGATCGTAAGTATAAACCTGCTGTTTTACTAAATAACCCTTCTTCACACCCGCACCATAAAACACACCGGCTATCTCCGCTTCCTGCGGTGTGGCACCGCCGTGGCCTTTGCCGATTCCGCCGTGGTCGGCCCAGAGGATTACCAGCGTTTTTTCTGCGATACCGGCATCTTTTATGGCTGTCAGAATTTTACCAATCAACGAATCCGCCTTCGTAACAGAATCGTAATACGGCTTCGAGCCGTGCCCGTCGTGGTGGCCGGCGTGATCGACGTGATCGAAATGCACGAAGCCGAGTACCGGCTTTTTGTTCTTGATATATTGAATAAAATCAGTGGCGGTAGAATCTTCCGTGGAAAAATGCTTGTCGTAATTCACCGCATTCTTTTGGAATAACCGCCCGAAACCGCCCCAATGGTATACCGCACCGATTTCCGCACCGGGCTTCGCTTTGTGTAAAATACTAAAAATCGTCGGAAAACGACCGTCCGCCTCCTGCACGATCGGCGGGAGCGTGTGTTTGTCCATCTCCCAATCGTTATTGATGATGCCGTGCTGCTCCGGCCCCGCGCCCATGATCATCGACGCCCAGTTCTGGCTGCTTGCAGAAGTGAGTACCGTGCGCACGTTCCATTTTACGGCGCCACCCGCCACCATCCAGTCGATATTCGGCGTTTCGGCTTTTTTGATGCCGTCGGGGCTCAGCCCGTCGACGCCAATCACGATAACGTGTTCGATACCCACCGGCTTTTCGTCGGCATTGACTTGTCGCAGCGGGGAATGAAATGCGGCCAGCGTCAGCGAAAACGCCGCCAATGCGCAGGAAACTTTTGCAAACATATATCAGAATTTAGGATCAGTAAGTTCCGCCAACTACTTCATCGCAAAGCCCGAACGAAAGGGTCATGCCGTTTCCACCGAGACCATTGATGATCGTCACGCCACTTTCGGGCCTTAGCACGATCTCCGTGGCCCCATTGGTCATTTTAGGGTAGATCCCGTGCCAGCTCTGGAACACTTTCGGCGATTTGAACTGCGCGAATGTACCCAGGTAATCGAGGATCATGGTATTGATGAATTCCCGGTCGAACGGATCGAATGTAAGCGCATATTCATGCGAATCGCCCACTGTGATCTCGCCCAGGCCGTTTTGCGAGGCCATTACGTGGATGCCCCATTTGAGATGTTCGGCATATTCCCGTTCGTACCTGGCTTTCAGGCCGGGCAGCGACGCCGCCGCTTTGAACCCGTGGTAATGGATAAAAGACAGCCCGCCACACAATGCCGGACCGATCCGCCAATCGTCGGGCTGGGCTTCGAGGCGCATCATCTGCAACTTGCATTTGGTAAGTGGCGCCGCCGAAAATTGCTCCGGGTAAAGCGTTTCAAAATCCTGCCCGCTGCAAACGAAAATCTCGTCCGCCGACCAGCTTCTGGCACCCGAATACACGGCAGGATATTCCACTTTTGAAATAGCCGTATTCCAGATAAATGTGACGCCCAATGCCTCAGTAAGATAACCCGGAATGGCCGCAATGGCCTCACGCGGGTCAACGATCATTTCGTCCGCCGAATACAGCGAGCCCAGCAGGCCGTCTGGATTCACCGCCGGCGATTTTGCCCGCGTTTGTTCCGCATTCAGGAAACTGACCGGCCGGTACGGGCTTACTTCCACAAACTGCTGGATCACTTCCAGCTCGTCCTGGTGGTAGGCCATATGCAGGCTTCCCGCCTCCTGCGACCAGCATTTCGCACCCGCCAGCACCTCTTTCCAGATGCTTTTAGCATGCAACGCCCTTTCATATAATGTACCTTCCGGCTGACCGATCGGCCATACCATCCCGAAATTGCGGATGGACGCGCCCACGGCCTGCGAAGAACGTTCGATAACCGTTACCCGATAACCTCTTGTGGCCAAAGCCCTTGCCGTTGCCAGTCCTACAATCCCCGCGCCGATGACAATCGCAGATTTGCTCATGCTTTTCAATCCGATATGAATGTGAGTGAATTAACCTTTGACAGCCATTTCGTGGCTCGCCGAAATGATGCCCGGTACCTCCGCAATATCATCGATGATGTGCGTGGGCTTGTAAGGCAGCAACTCTTCGCGTGTGAACGAACCGGTAGTAATTCCGATCACGTACTTGCACCCGGCATTAATTCCCTCATTGATATCCACCTCGGTATCACCTACTTTGGCAATGTGCTCCGCAGATTCCACACCCAGTTCGGCCATGATTTTACGGATCATGTCGGGATACGGTCTGCCATAAGGCACCTCGTCGCTGGCCACGAGGTAATCGATTTTATCTTCCCAACCCAGCCTGCTGATAATGACATCGGCAATGTCGCGGGAGAAACCTGTGTTCAATGCAATTTTGATCCCTTCTTCGCGAAGCGCCGCGAAAGTTTCCTCCACATTCGGCAGCGGCGCGATTTCGGTGGTGGTCTTGTAGAATTCGATCATTCCGTTCACGAAATGCGTATGAATGGCATCCACGAGCGCTTCGGTGATCTTCGATTTGTCCGACTCGCGCACTTCGAGCATCATTTTAATAGCCAAAGGCTTCTCGTAACCCATGAGCGGGTTCACATTTTCGATCGCGATCTCATATCCCTGCGACGCCATCGCCTGCTGGAATGCGATCCCTACAAAATTTTTATCCTTGACAGTCGTACCTGCCATATCGAAAACTACCAGTTCTATCGACATCTCATTGGGTATAATTGGTGAACTAATACTGAACTTTTACGAAAACAATGTCCGCTTCGCAATCCGGGAGTTCTTAGCCTCAAAATGTTTAGTGAAATTCAACTTAAACATCTTCCACACTCGAAGTGCTCATTGATTTACAGCTGAAAAATATCTGAAAATCTCTTAAAACGCAAGAAAAAGTTAACTAATATTTAAAATCAAGCATGAAAAACCCCTGATCACCGCAAAACTAGTGAACCCGCCCCATTTAGAAGTTAAGTAAATGTTAATTAATATTTAACAAGAAAGATTTTCCGGATAGCCCTATTGAGCCTCGTTGAAGAAGTAAATAACCAGCAGCATCGCCTCGTCGCATTCGTTGCATTTGAGGTTGTGCAGCTCATTGGCATCGAAAAACATCGAGTCGCCCTGGTTCAGGATATATTTATTTTTTCCTACCGTATATTCAACCGCTCCCGAAAGGACGTATTTGAATTCAAATGCATTGGTGCGCACCATCGGCCGCTTCGCATCCTTTTCGAGCCGCAGCAGTACGACGTCGATATGGTTGTCCTTGAATTGCTTGCTGAATATCCGCTGATAGAAGTAACCCTTCGCGTTTTCCTTCGTAAAAGGCTGGTAGTCCTCTTTCCGCCGGACCAGCACGTTTTCGCCCGGCGCCGTTGAAATGATGTCCTTAAAAAACACGTTCAAGTCGATATCCAGCGCCTTGATCAGCCCCAGCATCACCGGCAACGAGGGGATCGTGCGGCTGTTTTCGATCTGGGACACAAGACTTTTCGTCACACCCGCCTCGTCGGCAATCTCCTGAAGGGTAACTCCCTTACTTTTTCTGACTTCTTTTAACTTATTGCTGATCTGAAAAAGAATGTCCTCCTGCATAATGCTGAGCGTGATTACGGGTTAAGTTCGCTGAATATAGTATAAAGTAAATCCTAATTTTGGTCTAAAAATAGAAAATCTCCCGGTTGCGGCCACCGGGAGATTTCAATACTATACGCAAAAAACGATCATTCGGTCACATGAGCAGGTCGGTAACCGGCCGATGACTCAGGCTTTCCTTCACATTTTTCAGCAACGCCTCCATCGACAGCAATGTCGCGCGGTGCAGGTTCGGCCCGAAGCTCACGCGTGCCACACCCAGCTTTTGCAGTACGTCGAAGTCGGGCGCACCGGTCTTGGCGATGGCATTTATGGGCACTTTCAATGCATTTACCAGTGTTTTGAGCGTTTCTTCCTCCGTGGCGAGGATCGGGTACACGCTACCCGCGCCCGCCTCCACGTATGCACGCCCGCGTTCGATCGCCTGCGCGAGCTTCTGATCTTCGGGCAAAGCAGCATTCAGGATAAAAACATCCGTGCGGGCATTGATGAACAGTCTGGTGTTTTCGCGCTCGGCGACGCGCATAATCAGTTTCAGCTTTTCCACCTGCTCACCGATCGGCAGCAATTCGCGCGTGCGCACATCGGAATCTTCAATATTGATGCCCGCCACACCCGCGGCGATGAGGCGACGGATATTCGATTTCAACGTCTCGTGATCGGCCGCATAACCGGCCTCCATATCCACCGTCACCGGCACACCAACCGATTTCACGATCTGCGCCACGATGGCCAGCAACAAGTCGAACGGAATCCGCTCGCCATCCTCGTACCCGTGCGCACGCGCAATGGCTGCACTGGCCGTCGCCACGGCCGGGTAACCCAGGTTTTCGAGCATTACCGCGCCGGCAGCGTCCCATATATTGGGTAACACGAGCATTTTGCCGCTATGGTGCAGCTTTTTGAGCAAATCAGCCTTCTCCGACTGACTGTTCATCTGGATAGGGCGACTGTTAAACATAGTTTTCTACCTCATTAACAGCCACCTGATCGGTGATCATGATCCGGTTCCACGCACTGATCGCCACTACGCCCATCACGACGGCCTTGGTATACTCCTCTCCCAGCAGTTCCACGGCCCGGCTGTACACCGCATCGCTTACACCACCCTGGCTGATGAGCGTCACCTGCTCGGTAAGCGCCAGGATCGCCTTTTCTTCTTCCGTATAAATGCTGGCCTCACGCCAGGCGCTCAACATATAAATACGCTGCTCGGTCACGCCTAACTCACGGGCCTGGCGCGCGTGCCTGTCCAGGCAATACCCGCACCCGTTGATCTGCGAGGCGCGGATTTTGATCAGCTTATAATGTACTGCGTCGAGGCCGGTCGAGGCCACATACTTTTCTAGCTCCCGCACAGCTGCGAATGCCTTGGGAGTAAGTTCACTGGTTGGTTTGCGGAACGACATTTTTAATGATTGAATGAGTAAGTGAATGGGTGAATGGGTGAATGGGTGAATGAGTGAATGAGTGAATGAGTGAATGAGTGAATGAGTGAATGAGTGAATGAGCCGCCGAGGAACGAAAGAATGATTGAAAAGGCAGTAAAATATTCACTCATTCACTCATTCACTCATTCAGTCATTCAGTCATTCAGTCATTCAGTCATTCAAAATTACCCCCCCCGCGGACTACCTGCATGATCCATTTAAGGATATTTCCAATAGTCCAATCTACCAGATATGTTACTTACTTCGAAATTAAAAAGTGATTAATTCCCGCTTCCCGGAAACTTTCAATACCGGATGTGCTATTTGAATTTTATAATTCTACGCTATGAACCATACTGAATCTATCCAGGAATTTTATCGCCGCGTTCCACAAGCCAATGCAGCCAGTCTCCCGCTGAACAATGCAGGAATAGGACATTTCAATGTGTTCGAAAGGAATTCATGCTACAAAAAGACGCCGTACAGCCGCCGCGACTTTTATAAGGTATCTTTCATCATTGGTACCGGGCGCCTGCATTATGCCGACAAATGGATCGAAATAGATCGTCCTGCATTGCTTTTCTCGAACCCGATGGTGCCTTATTCGTGGGAAGCGGTCTCTGAATCGCAGCTGGGCTGGTTTACATTGTTCACCGAAACTTTCGTCCATCCGGCCGAGCGCAAGGACTTTTTGCAGGATTCGCCATTATTCAAAATCGGGGCGAATCCGGTGTATTTCGTGAATGAGCAGCAGCAAAAGGAACTTTCGATGATTTTTAAAAAGATGATGGCGGAGATCGAATCCGACTATCCGCATAAGTATGGAATGCTGCGTAACTATCTGCATCTCGTCATCCACGAAGCCATGAAAATGCAGCCTGCGGAGACTTTTGAACGGCAGATCAACGCTTCGGCGCGCATTACCTCGCTTTTCATGGAGCTACTTGAACGGCAATTTCCGATCGACACGCCCGAAAATGCATTGCGCCTGAAAACGGCCAACGATTATGCCCAAAGCCTCTCGGTACATGCCAACCATCTGAACCGCTCGGTAAAGGAAATTACCGGCAAAACCACGACGGAGCACATTTCGGCGCGCATTACCAAGGAAGCGCAGGCATTGCTCAACCATACCAGCTGGAACGTGTCGGAGATCGCTTACAGCCTGGGCTTCGAATACCCCGCCTATTTCAATATTTTCTTCAAGAAACAAACCGGCCTCACGCCTGGGAACGTACGCGCCGGAGCTGTGTGATTTTTATAAAGATCTGTTTGAAAACTATAAAACCCCGGGCATTGTCCGGGCGTAGTTTTGTATTGTAAAAATAATTTCGAAAACTGCAATATTCACCCGGACTGGAAGTCCCGGAATGGAAGTTCCCCACTGGAAGTCACGGACTAGTTACCCCAGCCGATAGCCAACAAACAGATGCAATACAGAAACCTTGGGAAAACAGAAGAAAAATTATCAGCTATCGGACTCGGCTGCATGGGCATGAGCTTCGCCTACGGCCCTGCCGACGACACCGAAAGCATTGCCACACTGCACCGCGCCCTCGACCTCGGGATCAATTTCTGGGATACCGCCGATATGTATGCCAATGGCGAAAACGAGAAACTGATATCGCAGGTCCTGGTACCGAACCGCGACAAAATTTTCATAGCCACCAAATTCGGTTTCCGGTACGGCGAGAATGTCAACGCGCCGCGCAACTCGGCTGGCGCCTATTTCGACGGTTCGCCCGCCTGGATGAAAGTAGCCGTTGAAAACAGCCTGAAAAGACTAAAAATCGACACCATCGACCTCTATTACGCCCACCGCGTCGACCCTAATGTACCCGTGGAAGAAATGGTAGGCGCTATGGCGGAGCTTGTAAAGGAGGGCAAAGTGCGTTACCTCGGTCTGAGCGAAGCCTCGGCCACATCCATCCGCAAGGCCCACGCCGTGCATCCCATCGCCGCATTGCAGAGCGAATATTCGGTGATTACCCGCGATGTGGAAGGAACGATACTCGACACCGTCCGCGAGCTGGGCATTTCGCTTGTACCCTACTCGCCGCTAGCCAGAGGACTGGTTACCAACACATTGAACACGGAAACGCTGGCGGAAAGCGATTTCCGTCGTTCGCTGCCACGCTACCAGGAGAATGTCGCCGACAACAATGCCAGACTCGTGAGCGGCTTTGCCGAAATCGCCGCGGGCAAGCAATGCACGCCCGCGCAGCTCGCGCTCGCATGGGTACTCGCACAAGGCGACGACATCATCCCGATCCCGGGCACCAAAAAGCGCAAATACCTCGAAGAAAACGCGGAAGCCGTCGACGTAGCGCTTTCAGCCGAAGACCTGAAAACCATCGACGCCCTCATTGCCCGTTACCCCGACACCGGGGCCAGATACAGCGAAGGCGCCATGAAAATGGTTAACCATTAACCTCGGATTTCAATCCAGGGCCTTAAATGGTTTTTAAGGAAGGATCATAAAACGATCGCCAAAGCGCTGCGGCTTCTTCGACCGTTTCGGGCGGAGAAGCCAGGTAGCTTTTAATTTTGGCCAGGTTTTCGGAATGCACGTCTTTCACTGAATATTTGACAAGATTGACGAGCAGCTTATCGATCTCCGTGGTGTCGTTCTTCCAGTTTTTACTGTATTTCCCAAACCATTCTTCACTCAGAAAAACCACGCCCGAATACCGGTAAACATCCGAAAACCCGAAAGCATCGATGACGATCGGCTCAGTGGGCCATTCTGCATTCAATTCCTTGTCGCTATACCTTTCGCGACCGTCGCCGAGGAGGGCGATAAATCTGTATGTTTTTACCATGGTGACAGTATATTTCCGCCCAATATATCCCGCCTGATTTACTGCTACAAATGATTTTTATAAAAATTGTTATCTCAAATTCTGATGCACCGCGGGATGATTGTGACAATCGGAATGTTAGCTAATTTTACATCCACATCAAGGAATAGTCATTCATGATCCGAATCTCCCAACTCCCGCTAATCCAGAATCCGGGACAGTTTTATGCCGCCGGGCACATCCTGCTTGTCGATGTCCTGCTGGTAGGCGACGCGCCGCGGCAAATGCGGGAATACATCAAAAACACCCACGGAGGATTTATTTACGATAAGAAAACATACATTCCGATCACGCTCACGGGCACCCCCGAAAGCCTGCTCGCGAACGCGGGCAAGCCGATCGTTTTCAAATTCGATCGCGGTTTTGAAAACCACTACCATTTCAACGGCGACCTGAATGCATTGATCTGGCACAAAAAGTTGTACAATATTTCCGCGCTCATCGACCAGCCCTCCGTCCAGTTCGACCGGGAGGAAGATTTCATCATCGAACGCTACCTGGCCGGCTACCGCGAATATTCGGAACCTGAAACGGAAGAGAAACTGCTATCCATTCCGGCACAAAGCCCGGCTATCGGGTTAAAGGCGATGAAGGGATTACGGCCGGTGCGGAAAGATTAGGCGAAGTTATGAGCCGATTATGCGGAGAACGGCCCCCGCTACGAATTAGACTGGTGCTTACATCCATTGTCTGAGTTAGTCGATGGTTTCGGGGGCTGTCATGCATTAAAGCACATTTTTCTTAATCGCCTTTCCCCAAAACTCGCCCAGAACAGCTACACCTTCCACATTAGGGTGCAGGTAGAACACGCCCTGCTGGCCATTTTCCGGCTTGAATAGTTTGAGATAATGCTTTTTGAAATACTTGAATGCTTTCGTATCACCCTTGAAAACGCGTCCGGGTTCGGTGGTTTTATACTCGTCGATGAGCGCGTCGAGCTCGGGAACGTAGGTTTGCAGCCGTTCCAATCCTTCCGCAAGGTATTTCGAGCGATTGTAGGTATTCGTACTGTACCAGATGGGGTGGTGAATGATCACTTTACTGCCCGGATAGCGTTTCAGCAGCTCCGAAACGATCGTTTGCACATTCTTTTTATAGTTTTCTTTCGAAACCGGCGACCCGTTAGGGCCCTGTATCGCACTGTCGTTAGTGCCCAATTTCACTGAAAACAGCAACTGATGGTCTTTTTGGAGGTACAAGCTGTCGGCAGCGGTGGTAGCGAGCGCGAAATATTTGCCCGTTTCCGGTAGCCAGTCGACGGTGGTGGAACCGCTTCTGCCTGCATTGGCATACAAAACATCGTCGACACCCTTCTGTGCTTTTAGGTAGTTTACGGCGTGTGTTGGTGGCGGAAAGCCGTTGTCTCCGCCTTTGCCCTGGGTAATGCTATTGCCAATGAACACAATGCTCAGTTTGGCCTGGGAAAAGACGTTGACAGAAATCAGCAGGAATACAGCAACAAGTGTCTTGATTTTCATCGGAAATGCCGGGATTGGGAGCGATAAACAGTTTCGAACAATGTTTAAGAAAAGGCCGGGGCCGCAAATCCTACCGAAAAAAAGAACATCATTTTACCAACACTTTCATCTGCTTCCTCAGGCTAAATGCCCGCAGTCAGGTAGCGAACGCGATTTTTACCCGATATTCCCCAATGCCAGATCGATATGCGCCAGGTGATGCCGTACATGCCAAACGGACATCGCCAATGCCTGCTTTTGGTCAAACCAGAGTTTGCGTGCGGGATGGTAATACCGGCGGGCAAACTGTTCCTCCGTAAGCGCGGCTGCGAGATAGGCGTAACGCGTATGCGTACCCTCAAAAATCGCCAATGAAGCCTCAACAGGCATATTCAGAGAATCGGGCGTGTGGGCCCAGGCATTCATGTCGATCATCGTCACCTCGTCGTAATCCGGCTCGGTGATGGCCTTTTTCATCCGCAGGTAATGCACAAATTGCAGGTCGGCAACATGGTGGATAAGCTGCCGGATATTCCAGCTTCCTTCACGGTAGGTTTTCAGCAAGTCCTCATTCGAAAGGTTCTCGACGCGCTTCCGGTACTCGGACGGGATTTCGGCGATAATGCGTATGAATTCCCGAATTTCCTCGCCCGAATAGGTCTCTTTCAATGCAATGGGCCCAATGGGGTATCGGCGGTCGGTCATGCGGTTTTCTTTCTTTTGGATTCAACAAAAAGGGCACCCGCCACCAGCCCGACCAACAGCAATGAGCTTACGAGGTCAATTTTGCTACCGGCGGCCACCGAAACCGGTTCGAAGCGGAATTTGATCGTGTGCTTGCCCGCGGGTACGCGAAGTGCGCGTAACACATAGTTCGCGCGTAACATATCGGCCGGTTTGTCATCGATCGTCACCTGCCACTCGTCGCGGACATTGTAGTAAATTTCCGAGAATACAGCCAATCCTTCTGCATTGGCGTTTGTTTCGTAAACCAGTTCATTGGGCTTATACGAAATCAGGCTGATTTTGGCCGTCGAATCGGGGCCTTCTTTGAGGCCTTCCAGTTTGGACGCAAACCGCTGGTCCACTACCGCTTCCGTACGCAGATTAACCGTACCTAACGCGGCCATTTCGGCATCCGCATTCGGTACAACTTTGAATGATTTTACGAACCATGCATGTCCGTAAGCCTGCGGATTGGGCTGCGCTACTTTGTTACCCTGCTGATCCGGCGTGATGAAATATTTTGCATTCAGCATGTTCAGGACTTCCATATTCGGCTTCTCGGTAAAAAACTGATTTTCGAAAAGCTCCTGGTAGCGACGCATTTTCGCGGCGTGGTATCCTCCTAATGATTTATGAAAATACGATGCCTGCGCGCTGTTGAACGGTCCACCCTGGGAAGCAACGTCGTAAACCCGGTAATCCGGATCGGTATCGCGCAGGATCTGTTCGTCGGCCGGAGAAGGCGTTCTTACGCCCTGGGCTACATAAGCGCTTACGAAGTCTTCATTGTTGAGATATCTTTTATCAACCCCGAACAAATCAAAGATGACCAGCACGAGCATTACGCTGTAAAACACCGTAGATTTCAGCTTATCCTGCGCGTAGAACCACACGAGTGCTGCCGCTAGCGCAATAAAAATCAAACCACGGATCGCATCCCCTTTCATAAGGCCTTCGCGGTCCTGGATGACCGAATTCAGGATTTGCTGACCAAATTCAGGGCTTTGCGTTTGTTGCCCATACTGTTGTGCCAGCGCTGCCATAGGATCGTTCGCCGCTTTAAAGCTGAAAAACAGCCCCGGCAACAATGCCATAATCAACATAAGGCCGCCGGTAATGGCTACCGAAATCAGGAAAGGCTTTTGTAATTCTTTTGCGGTAATCTTCTTCTGAACGATGGTGGCTAATGCCAGAACGCCCACAAGTACCATCAGCAACTGCGCGAGCGAGATCACCATCGTCATCGCCCGGAACTTGTTGAACATCGGAAAATAGTCGAAAAACAGGTAATTAATCCCCGCAAAACTCTTCCCGAGCGCCCAGATCACATAAAGCACGACCACACCGCCAGCCCAGTATTTCAATGGATTTTTAACAATAAACAACCCAAGCACGAAGAGGAAGAACACAATAGCACCGATGTAATTCGGCCCGCCCATAATAGGCTGATCGCCCCAATAGAGTGGTAATTGCTGAATGATACTCTGTGCATTAGTCGCGTCGATGCCGCGGCCGGTCAATGTCTTATATGTTTCAGAGTTATTCGAAAGCGGCCCGGTGGAAGCGCCGCCGTAGGCATTCGGGATCACCAGTGTGAGTAGTTCGCCTACACCATAACTGTATGTAAATGCATACTCCTTATCCAGCCCGTCGCCCTGTTTCGCGTCCGCCTTTTTCGCGCCTGTGGTAAGCTCCGATTTGCCGCGGATCGTTTCTTTGGTATAATCATAAGCATTCCAAAGGCGCGTCGTGTGCGTCCCAACCGCTACAACCGCCGCGAGCGCAAGCCCGCCGAGTACCAGCGCCAGGTCTTTCGCAAGGCCCTTTTTGATCAATGTATTACTCTCGATAATCACCAGTATCACAATGCCGATGCCGAGGTAATAGGTAATCTGCACGTGGTTGGCATATAATTCCAGCGAGAGAAACAGCGCGGTAAGCGCCGCTCCGGCCAGCCAGTTACGCCGGAAAGCGAGGATCACGCCCGCGAGTACACCCGGCGCGTACATAATCGCGATCACCTGCGAAATATGCCCGGCTTCGAGGTTTATGACGTTGAAACAGGAGAATGAGAATGCCACGGCCCCTATGGCAGCCAGCCAGCCGCCCGCCCCGAGCACGAGGAACAGCACATATGCGCTGACCATGCCGATCAGGAAGTAGTTGGCCGGTGCCGGAAGCAGTTTGTTCACCCCCTGCCCGATTTTGGTTGAAATGCTCGTCGGATAATCGGCAGCTACAAGGTACGACGGCATCCCGCCGAACATGCCGTTGGTCCACCACGACCATTCACTGGTTTGCTTGTTATAGTTGATTACCTCCCGCGCCGCGCCCTGTGCCTGGATCTCGTCGGTAGCGCTGAGTTTCTTGCCTTGCAGCACGGGTGAAACGTAAGCGACGGATAAGATCATGAAACCGATGACAGCCACCAGGTGAGGCCAGAGACGTTGCCAGGAGAACAGATTTTTCATTTTGGTAATATTAATCTACGGGTTGATTTCGGATGAAAGCGGTACCGCACACGGTCCGCCCTAAATATGACTTTTCAAACAGTAATAGTAGCAACGAACGCCGGTTGAGGGATATTAAATTTCCATTAACCGGCGCAAATATAGGAGTATTGGTATATGTTTGAGATGATGAAAACGATTCTTGTTCCGGCATTTTTTTAACATAATTAAGAATCAAGGCATATATTTTAAGAAAATACCGGATAAATTTGCGGAAATTGTGCCTTTTAAGGTTCAATTGCAGCTGTACATAGAAAGATTAGAAGTAACCCGAAATTATTAAATGAAACGAATTGGAGTTTTTACCTCAGGAGGAGATGCCCCTGGTATGAACGCCTGCATCCGGGCGGTAGTACGCGGAGCATGCTACCATGGTATTGAAGTATTTGGAATCAGAAGAGGATATAGCGGAATGATCGCCGGTGATGTCTACAAAATGGAGTCTCACTCGGTCAGCAATATAGTTCAAAGAGGAGGTACTATCCTCAAATCGGCAAGAAGCAAGGAATTTATGACCCCCGAAGGCCGCAAGAAGGCATACGACAACTTGCAGGCACTCGGCATAGAAGGACTGATCGCCATCGGCGGTAACGGTACTTTCACCGGCGCGATGATCTTCGGCAATGAGTACGGTATCCCTACCGTGGGCGCACCGGGAACGATCGACAATGATTTGTACGGCACCGACTATACTATCGGGTTCGATACGGCGGTAAACACCGCGCTGGACGCGATCGACCGTATCCGTGACACCGCCAGCTCGCACGACCGTATCTTCTTCATCGAAGTAATGGGCCGCGACTCCGGCTACATTGCCATCCAGTCGGGTATCGCGGGCGGCGCGGAGCTCGTAATGGTTCCAGAAGTACTGACGCCGATCTCTCAGGTTGTAGAAACCCTTAAACTGGGATGGAGCCGTTCGAAATCATCTTCCATCATCATTGTAGCGGAAGGAGACGAAGAAGGCAGCGCCCAGGAGGTAGCCGATAAAATCAAGGTTCAGGTGGACGAAAACGCGGATATCCGTGTAACGACACTGGGCCACACCCAACGCGGGGGAACGCCCTCCGCCTACGACCGTATCCTGGCAAGCCGCCTTGGATTAGGTGCATTGGAAGGCCTCATCGCAGGACAAAAGAATGTCATGGCGGGTATCATAAACAATGAGCTGGTATATACGCCTTTCGAAGACACGATCAGACTTCCGAAACCGATCAACGAAGATTTGTTGAGAATGGTGAAGATCCTGAGTGTATAATACAATCCGGATTTAGCAGTAGCCTACTGCTTTGTACGCCATATAACCTACGAATTCATGCCATAGCATACAAAAGTACGCGAAGGCATCGGGGTCCGGTATCATGCTGTGAACAGTCAACCGGTTATATCCCCCACGAAAGTCGGCCGGGAAGGGGTCAATTTGGATTCCCATTTTTTCGAAACACCCGGCCGACCGGCGCATGTGAAATGCGGAAGTAATCAGCAGGTATTTTCCGGAAGGAAACATTTTATTCAGGATTCGGCCCGAGAAAACGGCGTTTTCACGCGTGTTACGTGCCCTTTCCTCGAACAGAATGTCATTTGCGGGCACACCCCAGCTTGCAAGTAACTCCGCCGCCTGGCGTGTTTCACCTTGCTTCTTGGCCATCAGCAATTCCCCGCTTGTTCCTGTAATCAATATCTTTTTGATTTTACCATGCTTGTAGAGCAGATAAGTTTGCAGGATCCTGTCGCCGTGGTTACCTACTGACGGATGGTCCTGTCTCGGGGTACTCATGGTGATGAGTCCGCCCGACAGCAGAATACCTACATCATACGTTTCCCTGACCTCGCTGAGATTGACGAACCTGGGCTCCCATGCGTTGATGGCCTTCGTCACCAGGTACGAATTGGATGCCAGCCCCAGCAGCACGATCGCCAAACCCACGGCCAGCTTCCGATGCCGGGTGTTTTTTGTAAAAAATGAGTAGATAAGTATAAAGAACACAACGCTCAAAGGCATTATGAGGAAGTCGAAGGCTTTGGAGAGAAAATAAAACATTTGGATAAGAACCCTGTTGATGTTAGCGTTTTGAAGTTAATTTTACAGACTTCAAGATTTGAAATAATCCAATAAACAGCTTTAAAGCAAACTTTCCATAACCTGATGAGAGATTATACCCGCACTTACCTATTGCTGATACTGGCCATTTTCGGTCTGTTTTCCACTGCTTATTCCCAGGAGTACCACATCGAAGCCACCATTAGGGGAATGCGCGATTCGTCGTTCGTTATCGGGCATTACAATCGGAACGCTTCGCAATTTGTCCCCAAAGACACCGCCAGGGCCGACGCCAATGGCAAGGTCGTGTTCGAAGGCAAAACGGCGCTTCCGGGTGGCCTTTACGTGATCCTCTTCCCCGGTAACCAGAAAATGATCGAGCTGATCTATTCCGGAAAGGAAAACCATATCGCAATCGAAGCCGATACTGCCGATGTAAACACGTCGATCAAAATTACCGGCTCCAAAGAAAACGAGCTTTTTTACGGTTATCGAAAAGAATTAGCCAAAGGCAGCAAGGAGATCGAGGTGTTAAGCAAGCAGACAACACCGGAGGCCCAGGCACGTATCCGCACAATTCAGGAGGGATTTGGCACTTACCGCAAGAAATTGCTGTCCGAAAACGCCGGAAGCTTCACGTCGCAGTTGCTCAAAATGTCCGCCGATCCCGAAATTCCCGCCGCACCGAAGTTAGCCAACGGTAAAACCGATTCGATGTGGGTCTTCAACTATTACAAGGCACATTACTGGGACGCTTTCGATTTCTCCGATCCGCGGATCATGAATACCCCATTTTACGAGCCCAAAATAGAGCGGTACTTCAAGAATCTGGTGGTGCAGGTCCCCGACTCGATTATCAAAGACGCCGACCTGATGGTGAAAAAGGTTTCACCGAACAAAGACCTGAAATCCTGGACGGTATTTTACATTACCAACCAATACGAAAATCCCAAAACGGTAGGAACTGAGGCCGTTTGGGTTTATATGGCTAATAAATATTACCTCTCCGGCGAAATGGAAGTTTCGGAGGATGTAAAAAAACGCATCGCCGACAAAGTCGCGACGATGAAGGATTTGCTCGTGAATAAAACTTTCCCCGCATTGACCCTGACCGACCCTGCCGGTAAAAAAGTAAGCGTGCAAGCCATCGAGGCAAATTACACCGTCCTGTTCTTCTTCGCGCCTACCTGCGGGCACTGCAAGGAAGCTTCGCCGGTATTGAAAGCGTTTTACGACAAAAACAAGGCCAACGGCATCAAGGTAATGGCCATTTCGACCGAGCACAATATCGAGGAATGGAAGACTTTCGTCAAAACATATCACCTCGAAGAACTGATCAACGGCTATGACGCCCTGAACCAGATCGATTTCAACCGGAAGTTCGACGTGGTAACGACGCCGACGATCTACATTCTGGATAAAAACAAAAAGATCATCGCCCGCAAGATGCCTGTCGAGCAATTGGAAGACTTTTTGAATTACTACCAAAACAAAATGGCCAGAAAACTCTGACCATTTTGCTCAAACGCCATCTAAATTTGTCTTAAAGGAATGCTACGCAAATGGGCAGCTTCACGGCAATGCTTTCGTGCTTGAACGTGAACTTGCCCGTTTCTGCGTTTATATCATACACCGCGAGGTTATCCGAAGCCTGGTTCGCGACAATCAGGTATTTGCCCGTCGGATCGATATTGAAATCGCGCGGGGTAGCGATGGATTTCGTCTGCTGATCCACCATTTCCAACTCGCCATTGCTCAATATTTTGAATGCCGTGATGGAATTATGCCCGCGGTTTGACACATACACGAACTTGCCGTTCGGATGCAAATGCACCGCGGCGCTTGTGTTTGCAGGACCCGAATAGTCCGCCGGGATCGTCGGATACGTCTTAATTTCCTTGATTACCCCCTTTTTATCGATCGAGCAGGCCGTTATGGTAGCTTCGAGCTCGTTGAGCAGGAACAGTCGTTTGCCCGAAGGATGGATAACCAAATGGCGCGGACCGGCACCGGCTTTGCCTGAGAAAAACGGCTGGGCCGCATTCGGCGTCAGTTTCCCGGCATTGGCGTCGGCGCTGTAATTCATCACTTTATCACTTCCCAAATCGGTCACATACACGTACTTCCCGTCCGGACCTGCCGTCGCGAAATGCGCGTGGGCTTTTTCCTGGCGTTTCGTATTAGGCCCGGTACCGGTATATTGCTCTTTGTAAACGGGCGCGCTCAGTTTTCCATCGGTTTCTATATTATAAGCCGAAAAGCTTCCGCCGCCGTAGTTTGAAACAAAAGCCATTTTGCCCGTCGGGTGCACCGACACATGGCAGGGGCCCATTCCTTCCGACGACTGACTGTTCAAAAAGGTAAGCTTCCGGTCAGCGCCGATCGCGTAGGCCGACACTTTATTATCCGACCCGATCGCATACAAATTCTGCTTGTTGGGTGAAATGGCCACATAACCGGGCGCGACCGACTTATTGATCGTATCGATGAGCGTAATCTGGCCCGAGGCAAGGTTCAGTTCGCAGCGGGTAATCGAAGAATTTGCCCCTTTGTCCTGGGTACCAACGTAGAATGTAACGTTTCTATCCTGCGCGAAGGCTTTCAAACCCGCCGAAAGTAATGCAATGGATAACAGCAGTTTTTTCATTGTTTGTGTTTTAAATGAATCCCTTCAATGCTTGGGAAAGGGAGGCAAAAGGCTTTTTTAATGTTAATTTGCCAGATAAGTAGCATTAAAATCAAACCAGAACGTCCCGAACGGCACGCACCTCGCCTGGCAGCCCGTTTCTATGAATCTTGCAAAGCACGGCCAGAATTGTGTAATGCTACCGGCAGAGTTGGATTTTATTTTTGTATACCAATTCTGAAAGACAATGGAAACGACAACAGATATAAAAAAAGCAATACTTCCGGTCACCGGTATGTCATGCGCGGCGTGTGCGGTGAGCGTAGAATCGATGCTTGGCCATACGAAAGGGATCACGAATGCCGCGGTGAATTATGCCAACCAGTCGGTGGCCGTATCCTACGACCCCGAGCTCGTTGACCTCCCCGAAATGGACCGCGTGCTGCAAAGCATCGGCTACGGGCTCATTATTGAAGAAAACGAGGAAGACGCGATCGCCGAACAGGAAAAAATCCAGCAGGAGCATTACCAGAATTTAAAAAACAAGGCCATTTATACCGGCATACTCACAGCGCCGGTGGTGGTACTGGGCATGTTCTTCATGGATTGGGCCTACGCCAACTACATTATGCTGGCGCTGACCGTGCCCGTGCTGGCTATTTTCGGACGGGACTTTTTCGTGAATGCGTGGAGGCAGGCGCAGCACGGCAAAGCCAATATGGACACGCTGGTAGCGCTCAGTACCGGGGTCGCCTTCCTTTTCAGTACGTTCAATACGTTCTTTCCCGCATTCTG
Source organism: Dyadobacter sp. SG02 (assembly GCF_900109045.1). GTDB lineage: Bacteria > Bacteroidota > Bacteroidia > Cytophagales > Spirosomataceae > Dyadobacter. The sequence goes on along the minus strand of NZ_FNYL01000003.1, from coordinate 205,255 downwards.
GCACACACGCGGCCTGCATCCGCATGTGTATTTTGAGGCTGCGGCCGTCATTATCTTCTTCATTTTACTGGGAAAACTCCTTGAAGAGCGTGCCAAATCGAATACTTCCGATGCATTGAAGAAATTGATCGGCTTGCAACCCAAAACCGTACGGGTACATCGCGACGGCGGCGAGATGGAAATACCGGCACGCGAGGTAATCCCGGGCGACGAAGTCATTATCCGGTCCGGAGAAAAAATCCCCGTAGACGGCAAAGTTGCCAGCGGAAGCTCGTTTGTGGACGAAAGCCTGATGACCGGCGAGCCGATCCCGGCCGAAAAGAAACCCGGCGACAACGTATTTGCGGGAACACTCAACCAAACCGGCAGCTTCACTTTCATCGCCGAAAAAGTGGGTAAGCAAACGGTGCTTGCGCAGATTATCAAAACCGTCCAGGCCGCGCAGGGCAGTAAAGCGCCCGTTCAACGACTCGCGGATCGCATCGCGGGCATATTTGTGCCTATCGTAATAGGTATTGCCATTCTTACATTCGTTGTATGGATGCTTTTGGGTGGTGATAATGCCATTACACACGCTATGCTGACGGCCGTGTCCGTACTTGTGATCGCCTGCCCGTGCGCGCTTGGCCTCGCCACGCCCACGGCCATGATGGTAGGCGTAGGCAAGGGTGCTGAAAACAATATCCTGATCCGCGACGCTGAAAGCCTGGAAAAAGCCTACAAAGTGAATGCCGTAATACTCGACAAAACCGGTACGCTCACCGAAGGTCGCCCTGAGGTAACCGATTGGAAATGGATCGGCACGCTGAAAGATCACGAAACGCATTTGGCGGCAGTGAAAGCCCTCGAGGCACGTTCCGAGCACCCGCTCGCGCAAGCCATCGTGCAATACATTGAAAACGATATCAAAACCGACGTTTCTGATTTCCAATCGATGACAGGTAGCGGGATACGCGGCGTCGCCAACGGCAGTGAATACGTGATCGGCACATTGAAATTCCTCGAAAAAGAGCATATCCGTATTGCTTCGGAGCTTCAACCCGCTTATGAGGTACTGACTGCCCAGGCCAAAACCGTGATCGGCATCGCGATTAACGGGCAGCATGCCGGGCTAGTCGCCATCGCCGACCAATTGAAACCCACCTCCCGCGAAGCCGTTCAAAAGCTGCAAGCACAGGGCATTGAAGTACATATGCTAACCGGCGACAATGCACAGACGGCCACGGCTGTCGCGGCACAAGTCGGGATCGATAGCTACCAGGCCGAGGTAAAACCGGATGATAAAATGCAGTTCGTCAAAAAGTTGCAGGCTGAGGGCAAGACCGTCGCGATGGTCGGTGACGGCATCAACGACTCGCAGGCCCTCGCGCAGGCGGACGTGAGCGTAGCCATGGGCAAAGGCTCCGACATCGCCATGGACGTAGCCAAGATGACGCTCATCACCTCCGACCTCCTGGCATTGCCGAAAGCCTTAAAACTATCCCACAAAACCGTGGTCACCATCAAACAAAATCTTTTCTGGGCATTTATCTACAATGTCATCGGCATTCCCATCGCCGCCGGCGTCCTCTACCCCGTCAACGGCTTCCTGCTCGATCCGATGATCGCCGGCGCTGCAATGGCCCTCAGCTCGGTTTCGGTGGTGATGAATAGTTTGCGGCTGAAAGGGGCGCGGCTGTAAAATTTCGTGGTAGTGAACCTAATTGTTTTGATTGATAAGGCTTACTACCACTTTTACCATTATGTCCTTTTCCGTCGGACTACTTTCGGCTATCATCAGTGTCAGCGCCACCAATGCATTATCCGCAAGTCGTTTGGAGCCATCCGGTTTATACAGCGTATTGTTTCGTTCCAGAAACCATACAAAGATCAATGCGGCGATTCGCTTGTTACCGTCTGTAAATGAGTGATTTTTAATGATAAAATAGAGCAGATTCGCAGCTTTTTCCTCGATGCTCGGATAGAGTTCCACACCATCAAATGTCTGGTAAATCGTGTTGATCGAGCTTTTAAATGAGTCGTCCTTTTCATTACCGAAAAAGGTGTGGCCTTCAAACTTGCTCCGAAGCCCCCGGATTGCCGAAATGGCTTCGTCATAAGTGATGACAAAAAGCTGTTTTTCCGATACTCCTTCAATTCCTAGCGCTTGATGGTCATACCTGTCAAGGATATCAAGGGCATAAGCATAATCCGTCACCACCTGAATGAGGCCTGTTGCTTCAACCGCGGTGAGTTCTTTGCGCCGGATAACGTTAGCAAGTAAGCCAACTGTCTTTTTCAGGTTTGCCAGCTGATCGGATTTCAACTTTTCCTGTACCGAGAAGCCTTTGATCAGGTAATCCTTCAAAACCCGGTTAGCCCAGATCCTAAACTGCGTTCCTTGTTTGGACTTCACACGGTAGCCGACAGAAATGATCGTATCCAGACTATAAACCGCAATTGGCTTGTCCGAAAAAGCAATGTGCAAAAATTGCACATTGCTTTTTCGGACAAGCTCATCCTCTTTAAAAACATTAGAAATATGCTTCGAGATCACAGATCTTTCCTTCCCAAATAGCTCCGCCATTTGCGCCTGCGTCAGCCAGACGGTTTCATTTTGAAGTTGTACTTGAAGAGTCATTTTACCTTCCTCTGATTCATAGAGAAGGATTTCACCGTGTTGTGAATTAGATGTAGCGTCCATATAGTGTTTTTAATGATTAGAATTTCACTATTGATACGCTATGTCACAGAATGGGTAACAGCTTGTAGAAGTCATCGCATCACCCAAAAACTCTGTAACGCCACCCCACAATTCTGTAATACTCGATAGCAACCCGCCAGCGATATTTGTAAGACAATTTAAAACAACACATTCCGCCCGGAGCGGGAGATTTTAGTAACCATGGAAACCTTACAATTCAAAACCAATATTAAATGCGGCGGATGTGTCGCTACCGTTACACCATTCCTGAATGGAGATGAAAATGTCGAAAACTGGACGATCGATCTGGAAAGTTCGGATCGGGTACTGAAAGTGGAGACGAGCCATTCGCCGGAAGAAATTCAGCAGCTGATCAAAAAGGCTGGATATGTAGCGGAGGAAATCGCCTGATAATTAGTATTTTTGGCCCGGAACCCCAATTTCGGGCCAATGCATTAGCCGTGAAAATAGCATTGCCAATAGCCTGAAAACGTTTTGCCAGCATTCAAATGAAAAACAAACTGCACCGATCGATCACCGTCCTGATGGCCTTCCTGGTCCTGCTAAGCAGCACCGGGTTCGTGCTCACGGAACGCCAGTGCGCGATGATGGGTGGCAAGTCGATGCAGTTGGTGGGCAAATCCAAAGAAAATTCTTGCAAACCCAAAGCCGTTTCTTCCTGCTGCGCCAAAAGTGCGGCGCTGAAAATGGCCAAGGGCACATCCTTCCAAAAAACACCTTGCTGCAAGGAAAGCCAGAAGCTCGAAAAGCTGAATGTAGCCTCGGTGGATTCGCAATTGCATGCAAAACTGCTTAAATCGGTCGCCACCGGGGTTACCTGGTCGGTTACGCGCTACCAGTTCATCCGTGCCGAATGGACGCTTCCTGCCGCCTTCTTTTCCACCGATATATCCTTCTCTTCCCGTCTTCATGGGAGAAGTATGCTCGCATTTATCCAGTCGTTCCTGATCTGATTTCATTGAATAACAGCATTAATGCAAAACCGCCTGCCTTCCGGCCAACGGTTTCAGCAATGAATCTCTTATTCCAATGAATCCATGAAATCATGAACAAATACCTTTTGGGAGGATTGCTTTTACTGATATCCTCCTGCATTTACGCACAACGTATAACCGGTTCGGTCAACGAACAGGAACCGCAGACCAAGAACCTGAAACCGATTACCGGAGCCAACGTCTATTGGGCGGGAACCACAAATGCGACCGCTACCGACGAAAATGGCCGGTTCAGTATTCCGCGGTCGGCGCAATCGGCGCTGCTGGTGGTGAGCTTCGTCGGGTTTCGCAACGATACCATTAAGATCGGCCAGGAAAGTGATTTGCAAGTGGTGCTTCAAAGCGATCAGACGCTCGACGAGGTGACGATCCGCGCCGGAAATACGTCTATCGACAGGCTTTCTCCCCATCAAACTGAAATTATCACCACCCGCGCTTTGGCGAAAGCGGCCTGCTGCAACCTTTCCGAAAGTTTCGAAACCAATGCATCCGTCTCGGTTTCTTACAGCGATGCGGTGACCGGTTCCAAACAAATCCAGATGCTTGGCCTGAATGGGACCTACATTCAAACCAATGTCGAGAATATCCCTTCCATTCGCGGACTAGCCTCCACATTCGGGCTCAATTTCGTTCCGGGAACCTGGGTCCAGTCGATCGACGTCGGCAAGGGCGCCGGCTCGGTGGTGAATGGTTACGAATCGATGACGGGGCAGATCAATGTGGAGCTTCAAAAGCCCGATACGCAGGAGAAGTTGTACCTGAATACCTACGTCAACAATTTTGGCCGAGGTGAAGTAAACCTGAACCTCGCGCACCAGCTGAACAAAAAATGGAGCACCGGCCTGCTCACGCACGGAAGCACATTGCGCAACCGCATCGACAAAAACGGCGACGGCTTCCTGGACCTGCCCCTTTACACGCAGTACAATGCCATTAACCGCTGGAAATACCAGGGCGATAAATTAATGGCACAGTTTGGCGTGAAAGCATTATACGAGGATCGGCTGGGTGGCCAGAAGAGTTTCGAACGCGGGATGAAAGGCACGACGCAAGCGTACGGTTTCGGTGCGAAGGTGAACCGTTACGAGTTTTTCTCCAAAATTGCGCGGCTGTTCCCCGAGCAACCTTACAAAGGGTTGGGACTGATTCTGAATGCATCTATTCACGATTCCAAATCCTATTTTGGCCTCAATAACTACGATGGTACCCAAAAAACGCTGTACGGAAACCTGATTTACCAGTCAATCATCGGCAATACCAATCATTCCTACAAGACAGGTATCAGCTATATGCTCGATAACTATGACGAAGTTTATAAGGATATTCGACTGAAACGGAACGAATCGGTGCCCGGCGCATTCTTTGAATACACCTATAATTACCTCGACAAATTCGTAATGGTGGCAGGTGGCCGCGTGGACTTCCATAACCTTTACGGCACGCAATGGACGCCGCGCCTGCATTTGAAATACAGCCTGACCGACCAGACCACCCTGCGCGCTTCCGTGGGCCGCGGTTTCAGGGTCGCAAATCCGCTGGCGGAATATTACGGCAACCTCGTGAGCTCGCGCGATGTGGTTTTCCGCGAAGCGATCCGGCCGGAAGTGTCCTGGAATTACGGCGCCAGCGTTACGCAAGAGTTCAAAATCGGCGAAATGAGCGGGAATTTTATCATGGATTTCTACCGGACCAATTTCGATAACCAGCTCGTGGCCGATATGGAAGATCCGCGCTACATTCGCTTCTACAATCTTGAAGGAAGGGCATATGCCAACAGTTTCCAGGCCGAAGCGAACCTGACACCTGTTAAACGCCTCGAGCTGAAACTGGCCTACCGCCTGTTCGACGTGAAACAGACGATCCGCAATGTATATGACGAGAACACCTTGCAGCCGAGAATGATGGTGAGCCGCGACCGTGTGCTATTCAATGCCGGGTATGCCCTGCCGTACGATAAATGGAAGTTCGACGCCACGGTACAATGGAATGGTAAAAAGCGGTTGCCGTACATGGGCCACGTTCCCGACCATCACGTGCCGACCGACCTGGCATCGACCTGGGCGCCTTCGTTCTACAATTTCAATGCACAAATAACGCGTACCTTCCCGAAATGGGACGTTTACCTGGGCGGCGAAAACCTGGCCAACTTCCGTCAGAAAGACCCGATCATGGGTGCTAACGAGCCATTCGGGCAGCATTTCGATGCGGGAATGGCCTGGGGGCCGGTAGTAGGGCGAATGATTTATGCGGGAATGCGTTATAAGATTATCAGATGATATCATTATGAAATTATATATTAAAAATATGGTATGTGACCGCTGCAAGCGGGTGGTGCGGGAGGAACTGAACGGGCTGGGGATCGACTTGAATTTCGTAGAACTTGGCGAGGTGGAAACTATTGCCGAGGTGAATGCGGATAAGTTGCAGGAGGTAAAAGCGGTGCTTGAAGCCAGCGGTTTCGAGTTGCTCGACGACCGCCGTCTGGCGCTGGTGGAGCATATCAAGACGCTCGTGATCGACGAGGTGCAGAACCTGAAAGGTAATAAACCCTCGCAGATGAATTTTTCAGATTATTTGTCGGAGAAAATCGGATATGAATACTCGTACCTGAGCAACTTGTTTTCTTCCGAAACCGGGCAGACGATCGAGCAATATATCATTGCCCAGAAAGTTGAAAAGGTAAAGGAATGGCTTTCCTATAACGAACTTACATTAAGCGAAATAGCGTGGCGCCTCGCTTACAGCAGCACGGCGCATCTGAGCAACCAGTTCAAAAAAGTGACCGGCATGACGCCCGGGGAGTTCAAGAAAGGCACATCGCAGCGTACCGCGCTCGATCAGGTAGGTCAATAGGTATCGAAATTCACTGAGTATAAAATATAGATTATCAATAATTTAAGCTTCAACTGTATGAACAAAATCATTATTGCTTCCCTGCTGCTCCTGTCCGCCGCCTGTTCGGGTAATAAAACTGAAAAGGAGTCTGCCGGCACCGAAACACACGCGGTAAGTGAGAAAAAGTACGCCTGCCCGATGCAATGCGAAGGCGATAAAACCTACGCCGAGGCCGGCAAATGCCCGGTTTGCAAAATGGAATTGCAGGAAGTAGCCCTGGCCGAAACCGATACGACAGCACATCAACATTGATTTTAAATCTATTGCATTATGAAAACAACCATTTTAAGCATCATGACAGCCCTGTTACTGGGCCTGAATATCGCCTATGCCGACGGTACGAAAGAAGTAAAAATCAAGACCTCGGCCATTTGCGAAATGTGCAAAGCTCGCCTCGAACGTAACCTCGGCCTTTCGAAAGGTGTGAAAGAGTCGAACCTCGACCTTTCCAATAAGGTGATTACCGTGAAATACAACCCGGACAAAACGACTACGGAGGCCATCAAGGCGACGATCAACAAAACCGGCTACGACGCCGACGAGCTGCCTGCCGTTCAGAAGGCGCATGACAAACTGCCGAGCTGCTGCCGCAAAACCGCCGCGGCACATTAATCAAAAAAACTACTTCATCATGCTTCTCGACAGACTTTTTTTACTGACAGCCGCCGTCGCTACGGCGGCTGTCGCACTTCCCGCATCGGCCCAGCACGAGCATCACCAGGAGCCCGCGAAAGACACTATTAGCCATGAAATGCACGACATGAAAAGCATGGATCATGCGCAAATGGGCCATAACGGGCCATCGCACATGACCCACAGCTTTTCATTGAGCCTGCCTATGACCCGCAATGGCTCAGGTACCGGCTGGCAGCCCGACGCCACGCCCATGTACGCCTACATGAAGCACGGCAGCAAATGGAACTACATGCTGCACGGGAGCATTTACCTCCGCTATACCGCCCAGAACTTCAATAATGACGGCAAAAGAGGCTCCGATTCGAGGTTCAGCGCACCCAACTGGTTTATGGGTATGGCCCAGCGGCAGGTAGGCAAAAACGGCTTGCTAAACCTCCGGGCAATGGTTTCCCTCGACCGCATTGTGGACGGCGGCGCGGGCTATCCGCTGCTTTTCCAGTCCGGCGAGAGCTGGAAGGGCCAGCCGCTCATCGACCGCCAGCACCCGCACGACCTCATTTCGGAGCTTTCGATTGGTTATACTCAGCGTATTAATGACAAAGTCGATCTGACAATCTACGCGGGCTATCCCGGCGAGCCGGCCCTGGGTCCTACCGCATTCATGCACCGGATGTCGGCATTCAACAACCCCGATGCCGTGCTCGGCCACCACTGGCAGGATGCCACGCACATTACATTCGGCGTGGTGACGGCGGGTGTCCGATATGGCAAATTTAAACTGGAAGGATCTTCCTTCACCGGCCGCGAACCCGACGAAAACCGTTTCGATTTCGACAAGCCACGCTTCAATTCTTACAGCTACCGGTTACTGTTCAACCCTTCGGCCAACTGGGCGTTGCAGGCTTCGAGAGGTTTTATCAAAAGCCCCGAGCCCCGGGAGCCGGATGAGGACATCAACCGCACGACCGCTTCTGTACAGCATTCGGGGAATCTGAGCGGGAAAAACCGTTGGATTTCTTCGACACTCGTGTGGGGATTGAATGATGCGGGCGAGCATCACAAAGAACATTCCGTTCTGGCCGAAACCAATTTGCAACTTGACAAATGGGCCGTTTATGGCCGTTATGAATGGGTTCAGAAAAGCGACGTCGAATTGGGCTTCGAAACCGGTGAACACGATCCGCTGCTGGAAAACCTGCCGGTTTCCATGTTTTCGCTCGGTTTGAACCGGCAAATTGCTTCGTTCAGCAACACATTACTGCAAGCCGGAGCGCAAATGAGCCTCTACAAACCCGATCGGTTACTGCAAGGCATTTATGGCAAAACGCCGCTTTCCGGGCAGGTATACCTGCGCATTACCCCCGCGCTCATGCGTATGTAAGCGGGCTTTTTTAGTAGTTTTAGGTTTTAATTTAAACCAAAATACTACTGTGGCCTGGTACCATACTTATTTCAAAGGACTCCCCCAACGTGCCTGGAAACTCAATCAGGACGAAGAATACACCGATTACGAGGTTGATTTCCTGCGGGATGTACTTGAAATAACGCCGGACAGCAAGGTACTCGACGTGCTTGCGGGCTACGGACGGCATGCCATTCCCCTCGCAGCGCAAGGCACTGCATTGACCTGCATCGATATTTCGCAGGAGTATTGTGAAGAATTACAAACCATCAGCAGCCGGCAGCAATTGTCGGTGGATGTGATTTGTGCGGATGTTTTGAACTACCCGCTGCCCGAAGCCGCATTTGACGCCGCATATTGTTTCGGAAACAGTTTCAGCTTCTTCCCGCGAGCCGAAATGCAGCAGTTTATCAACCAGATAGCCACTGCATTAAAGCCGGGTGCTCATGCGGCGTTCCATACCGAAAACCTCGCTGAAAGTATCCTGCCCAACTTCCAGGCCCGTAACTGGATGCCGGTGCAGGACGACATTATCTATCTCGCAGAGAACGAGTACCGCGCCGAAGGCGGCTACATCGAAGCCGAGCAAACGTTCATTTCCGGTTCTGAAAAAGTAACGCACAGCGTCCGCCAGCACATCTACACGCTCGGTGAGCTTACGCACATGTTCGAACTGGCCGGGTTACTCGTGGTGGGTACATTCGGTAACCTCGAAGCCGATCCGTTCCAGCTGGGTGATGAACAGCTGTACCTCGTGGCGCGCAAGCAGTAATCAATGCGGGAGCCGCGCGCGGATGAGTCCGTACACCCAGGTTCCCGCAATGGCACTCAACAATGTGACAGCCACGGCGAGGTAACCTGCGCCGATTTGTGCAAACAATGGGCCCGGGCAAGCACCGGTGATAGCCCAGCCGATGCCGAACAGCAGTCCACCGTAAATCTGGCCTTTATCAAATGTCTTATCGGCAATGCTCACCGTTTCGCCGGATAATGTTTTGATATTGAATTTCTTAATGAGCCAAATGGATAGCAGCCCTACCGCAACTGCCGAGCCGATCACGCCGTACATGTGAAACGAATCGAGCCGGAACATTTCCTGAATGCGGAACCATGAAACGATCTCGGCTTTCAGAAAAACAATGCCGAAGATGACGCCCACGAGCAGATATTTGAGGTTCGCAATAAAACCTTCTGCGGATTGCTGGCGGTTCGCGCCGTCGCAGCCGTCGATTTTAATATTATCAAAATCCCTGTCGGCAGGTTCCGCGAGGGACGAATGCTGATGTATCTTCTCCATAATCTATCAAAGTTTAACGGGCCAGATTTAGCAGGAAGGGAAGCAGCAAATGCGTACTCGCAAACCCGCCGATCATAAAACTGACCGTGGCCACCAGCGACGGCCATTGCAGGTTAGACAGCCCCATTATTGCATGTCCCGAGGTACAACCGCCTGCATAACGCGTCCCGAAACCAACCAGAAACCCGCCCAGTACAAAGAATATCAGGCCTTTCAGTGTGAACACATTACCCGGCGCGAAAATATCCGCCGGCATCAGCCCGGAAAAATCCTGAACGCCCAATGCAGCCAGGCTTTGCCTCGTCTCGTCTGCCACCACAATGGTATCAGGATTAGCCAGCCAGAAGTTTCCCACAAACCCGCCAATCGCTATCCCCGCCACAAAAAACAGGTTCCACGCCTCCTTCCGCCAGTTGTATTTAAAAAACGGCAGCCCCGCCGGTATCACCGCCGCACAGATATGCCGGAACGACGACGATATGCCAAATGACTTGTTCCCCAGCAAGAGTAGCACCGGCACGGTAAGGCCTATCAACGGCCCGGCAACGTACCATGGCCACGGTCGTCTGAGAAGTTCGATGATTTCCATTTGAATATTAATTATATCGATTTTGTATACTAATTAGGTATGACTTTAATTATTGATATCTGTTCGGATTAACCACTGTCAGTTGAGAAATGCGCAGGAAATCCACTTCGTTGTCTGTTAACAAAATAAGGTCATTAACAATTGCTGTCGCGGCTATTATGGCATCGGGCGTTCTTATTCTTCTTTCCCGCCTCAACCTCACACAAGCCTGAACAATTTCCTCCGTTAATGCGAATATCGAGCTGTCATCGACAAATTCTCTCACACGCGCTTCGAAGCCACTTTTCCATGATAACAGTTCTATTTGCGTAATCACCGACAGCTGAGGCGCCGAATCAATCACAGAATCCAGCAAACGTTCGCCGTCCTGCGGCAATGAACCTGACAAATACTTTGAAACAATATTTGTATCGATTAAATAGCGCCCCATTCGCTTCGCATTTGATTTACGTGGTTGATAAGATCTTCGCCCGCTTCTTTCGGAAGAACTCCCCTATATTTTTCAGACAACTTTGTTTGTGGGGTTTCCTTTTCGTCATGCAAACGAATAATGTCCATTGCCTCCAAATCTCTAAGCAATTGTAATGCATTTTTGTGAGTAAGCTCTACAACCAGCGTTTCCATATCCAATCAATTGATTTTCCCTTAATCTACAAATAATCAACCAATAATCACGCTTCGGCTAAAACCGGCACGTTCGTTTTCGCGACGGCGCCGTAGCCTCCTTCAATGTTCACAACGTCGTCCACACCACGGGATTTTAGGATCGAGGCGGCGACCATGGAGCGGTAACCGCCCGCGCAATGGATGTGCAGTTTGCGGTCTTTCGGGAACTCCGGCATGAGGTCGTTAATGTAATCCAGCGGCAGATTCCGCGCTCCTGCAATATGCCCGGAAGCAAACTCATCCGGTTTGCGAACGTCGATTACCTCCACATTTTCTAATGCAAAACGCCTTGCAAATTCTTCCGCACTCACCGATTCCACCGTATCCAATTCCTTCCCGGCTTGTTTCCAGCTTTCGAAACCACCATTGAGATAGCCGATTGTATAATCATAACCCACACGCGCGAGGCGTGTTACCACTTCTTCCTCCTTGCCAGGCTCCGTTACGATGAGCAGTAGTTGTTTCAAATCGGGGATCAATGCACCTACCCAGGGAGCAAAGCTGCCGTCGATCCCGATATTGATAGAATTGGGAATAAAACCTTTGGCAAAATCTCCCGGTTTGCGTGTATCGAGGATCAATGCGCCGGTATTATTGGCCCTGGCTTCAAATGCCTCCGGCGAAAGTGCCTGATGGCCCCGTTCGAGCACGTCGTCGATGCTTTCGTAGCCCTCGCGGTTCATTTTTACATTTTTAGGGAAATACTGAGGCGGCTCGGTGAGCCCGGACGTTACGTCTCTAATAAACTCCTCTTTCGTCATATCGGCACGCAATGCGTAATTGAAACGCTTCTGGTTGCCCAGGGTGTCGGATGTTTCCTTGCTCATATTCTTACCGCAAGCTGAGCCTGCGCCATGGGCGGGGTAAACGATCAGGTCGTCTGGCAATGGCATGATCTTCGAGCGGAGGCTGTCGAAAAGGGTTCCGGCAAGGTCGTCCATTGTCAAATCCCCTTTTTGGGCCAGGTCCGGACGGCCGACATCTCCTATAAATAAAGTATCCCCGCTGAACAGCGCCACCGGCTTGCCGGATTCGTCGAACAGCAAATAGCTGGTCGATTCCATCGTGTGCCCGGGCGTGTGTAATGTGCGTATAACCACATCACCCAGCTTGAACTCCTCGCCATCTTCGGCAATGTGGGCTTTGAAACCGGTCTGCGCACCGGGACCATACACGATCTCGGCACCGGTTTTTTCGGCCAGGTCAATATGCCCTGAAACGAAGTCCGCATGAAAATGGGTTTCGAAAACATACCGGATTTTAGCGCCTACCTTCTCCGCTTTCTTCATGTACGGAGCTACTTCGCGCAGCGGGTCGATGACCGCGGCCTCGCCATTTGAAACGATAAAATATGCGCCCTGCGCCAGGCATCCGGTATATATCTGTTCTATTTTCATGTCGTTGATGTGGTTATGTGACGATTTTTGGTCAAGTTTTGTCAGGGGTGGTCAGGTGTGGTCAGGAATGGTCAAGTATAGTCAAGTTTTGTCAGGTGTGGTCAGGAATGGTCAAGTATAGTCAAGTTTTTTCAGATGTTGTAAGACTTGCAATTGTGTCAACCTGCACACCTAACAACCCATGACTACATCTGACAGTTCCTGACCACCCCCGACCACCCCTGACCACCCCTACCCCCTCCTCGTCACTTTAATGCAATACCGTACCACGATCAGAAAGCTCCTGACCAACCCCAGCAGTAAATGACTCCCCCGAATCAATCCAGGCATATTTACACTTTAACGACCTTCCATCCCCCGAGACGGAACCGCCATATGCCCAGCATCGCCAGGACGGATTCCGCAATGGGTACCGCTGCAAAAACGCCGACCGACCCGAATTCCAGGATAACGGCCAGTACATACGCAGTCGGGATTTGCACCGTCCAGAACGCGATCAGGTTCAGGACTGTCGGCGTTTTGGTATCACCCGCGCCATTCAGCGACTGGATCACGACCATCCCGTATGCGTAAAACCCATAACCCATACACAGCACGCGCAATGCAAGTTTGCCCGTTTCGACGACCTGCCGCTGGCTGCTGAACAGGCTGACAATGCTTTCTGCACCGATAAACATGATCACCGCCAGCACGCCCAGGAAAATCAGGTTAAACGAAGCGCATTTCCACACCGACGCTTCGGCGCGTTCGGGTTTCCCGGCTCCCAGGTTCTGCCCTACCAGCGTTGCAGCCGCATTGGCTAGTCCCCACGCAGGCAGCAATGTGAACATGATTACGCGGATGGCGATGGTATAACCCGCCACGACGTCGCTGCCGAATTCGGAGAGAATGCGCGTCAGGAAAATCCAGCTTGCCGAGCCGATCAGGAACTGCACGGTACCGCCCGTAGCGATTTTGACGATCGCCGTGATCGTTTCCAGGTTAGGTTTAAGGTCTGCCCAAAGCAAGCCCAATGCTTTTTTGCCTTTGGTAAGCGAAAACAACTGGTAACCAACGCCAATAGTACGCCCGGTAGCTGTTGCCAGCGCTGCGCCGGTAACGCCAAGTTCCGGGAATGGGCCTATTCCAAAGATCAACATCGGCCCTAGCAGCATATTGAACCCGTTCGCGATCATCAGCGAACGCATGGCAGTCGCCGCCGCGCCCGCTCCACGCAATGCACCGCTGAGCGAATACAGCAATACCACCACCGGGCTGCTCAAAAACTGGATTCGCGCAAAATTGGTACCCGTTTCGATCACCTTAGGGTCGGCGCCCATCATCCGGAGAATATCGCCTGCGAGCAAATAGCCCACCACCGCCGTCACGGACGAGATAGTCAGTGAAATGAATATCACTTGTCCGACCGCATGACGCGCCTGGCCCAGATTACCTTCACCTGTCCGGCGCGCGATCGTAGCCGTAGCCGCCGTGCTCAGACCAATCGCGAGGGAGTAAACCAGCGTAATCACAGATTCGGTAAGCCCGACCGTCGCGACGGCTTCCGTACTTACTTTCGAAACAAAGAAAATATCGACCACCGCGAACAGCGACTCCATTACCATTTCGAGGATCATGGGTACGGATAGCAGGAAAATGGCAAGGTTGATGCTTCCTTCGGTAAAACTTTCTTCGGAGCCACGAATAGCCTGACGAAGCAGTTGAAACCACTTTTTCATGGATAATAAAAATTTGCAATAATGGATAAAAATAGAAATTGCACGACCGGAAACGGGTCGTAAAAAAAGTGCCTGTTACAAGGCGGAAACGGAATGGTGGCTAAGTATTAGCCGAAGATGAGCACCAACATAGGCTTAAAGAATTTCGGCAAAGATACAAAAGACTTTTTCGAACAATCAAATAAAAAAATGGATTTGTTAAATGGTAAATGTAATTTCACGGATTCCTGCGATGAACTTTTGCGTGCGGCAATCCGTTGCAAATCTGCCCCTTTTCCGGCATGTGGGTATGCTATCGCAGGATTTTGAGCCGGAACTAAGACACAAAAACACCAGTGCATGATTGATAAGAAAAAATTATATTCGACAGCTGCCAAGAAGGAAACAGCCGTTCTGGTTGCTGTAAGCACCCAAAAACAAAACGCCGAAAAGACGAAGGAATACCTGGAAGAGCTTGCGTTCCTGGCGACTACGCTGGGTGTGGAGACGGTCCAGACTTTTACCCAAAACCTCGAACGCACCGACATCCGGACCTACACCGGAAAGGGCAAGCTTGAAGAAATCCTGATTTACGTCACCGCCAACCCGGTGGACATGATCATTTACGACGACGACCTTTCGCCTTCGCAGGTACGTAACCTCGAAGCCGTTTTCAAGGACATTAAGGTCATCGACCGAAGCTTGCTTATCCTAGCCATTTTCGCGATGCGCGCCCAAACCGCCCAGTCGAAATTGCAGGTCGAACTCGCGCAGTATCAATACATGTACCCTCGGTTGACCCGCATGTGGACGCACCTTAGCCGCCAGTCGGGCGCGGGTGTGGGTATGAGGGGACCAGGTGAAACCGAGCTCGAAACCGACCGCCGGATCGTAAAAGACCGGATCGCATTCCTGAAAGAAAAGCTGGAAAAAGTCGATAAGCAAAGCGTTACCCGTCGCAAAGAGCGCGACCGCCTCGTGCGCGTGGCAATTGTTGGCTACACCAACGTGGGCAAATCGACATTGATGCGTAACCTTGCCAAAGCTGACGTATTTGCCGAGAACAAGCTATTTGCGACCGTGGATTCCACCGTGCGGAAAGTGAATATGGAAAATATCCCCTTCCTGCTCACCGACACCGTCGGATTCATCCGCAAACTGCCTACTACACTCATCGAGTCGTTTAAATCGACCCTCGACGAAGTACGCGAGGCGGATATTCTGATGCACGTAGTCGACATTTCGCACGCTTCCTTCGAAGAACATCTCGATGTGGTAAACAAAACCCTGGAAGAAATCGGCGCCGCCAACAAGCCTTCCATATTGGTTTTCAACAAAATAGATTTGTACAAACCATCGTACAACGACGAAGACGAGGAAGAAAACGCAGCGCCATCGACCGAAGATGTGCTCAACCAGCTGAAACGGAGCTACATCGCCGAAAAAGCGGATCATGTGGTCTTCATCTCGGCCCAGGAAAAGGGAAATATCGACGAATTGAAGCGGACGTTATTCTCACTGGTGAAGGAAAAGCACTTCTCGATTTACCCGAACTGGCTCGACCTCGGTTACACACCCGTAGAAACTGAGGAATAATCATTTGTAATTCAAACGAATTTTTATCAGTTTTGCACCCCGAAAACCTCATTTTCGGGGTAAATACCGACTGCGTAGTTCAACGGATAGAATAGGAGTTTCCTAAACTCTAGATATGGGTTCGATTCCCGTCGCGGTCACGAAGCCAGGCAGTTTGCCTGGCTTTTTTCGTCACGCAAACCCATACTCACCAGGCTTGTGCCGCAAAATCAAGCTCAGAAACTTGCTTGTACTTGTTTTTATTTTCTCTTCCATTTCGAAAAATAATTATTCTCGAATAAATACGTACATTTTGGTGACAACTGACGCAAAATCATGAAAAAGCATTACGATGTCATCATTATGATGACTTCTTTCTTTCTGATCTTCTTATTTTTCTTCACCGGCATTTGGGCGTTTTCTGAGAATATTGGTGATGGGTCGTGGAATGAAAGGATATTCGTTGGAAGTACCATCGGCGTTGTCGTTGCTATTGGCACATTCATTATCTCGCTGATCTGGACGTTTATCAGGAGCTGGAAGAAGTCGTGAATATGTGAGCACGCAAGTGACGCCGCCAGATTGAAAACTCTCTAAAAACAAAGCAAGTAACCTACCCTACATTGATACTTATTAGGACGCTTAACATCTCAAAAGCCCCTAATCCCATGAAAATAAAACTCTTACCCGCGCTACTTCTGATCGCTTCCGCGAGCGCATTCGCGCAACAGGCCGCCAACCGCCCGACTATGGTAGCAGGGTTCCCCGTCAACTACTCCGAAGATTCGGTCGGCACCTACACATTGCCCGAACTTTTGAAAACCACGGACGGTAAGCCGGTCACAACCGCCAAACAATGGACAGATAAGCGGCGTCCCGAACTATTGCGGCTTGCGGAGGAAAACCAGTTCGGTAAAATGCCACCCGCGCCGAAGGATTTATCGTTCCATGCATTCGACAAGGGCACGGCCGTATTCGGGGGAAAGGCGATCCGCAAGCAGGTGACCGTGTACTTCACGAAAGACACGTCGGATCATAAGATGAACCTGCTCATTTACCTGCCGGCGAAGGCAAGCACCCCGGTGCCCCTGCTGATGAACATTTCCTTCGCGGCCTATAACCAGATTATCGACGATCCCGGCCTGCGCGTAGGCGAGATATGGAATAAGGAGGGCAAAAAAGTGAAAGCCGATAAACCAACGCCATTCGGCAAATTGAATGTAGAACAATTCATCGACGCCGGCATTGGCTTCGCGACGGTGTATTACGGCGATATCGAACCCGATTTCAAAGACGGCCTGCCCTACGGCATCCGTAAAACATACCTGAAACCCGGCCAGTCGGAGCCTGCCGCCGACGAATGGGGCGCGATCGCAGCCTGGGGATGGGGATTGAGCCGCGCGATGGACTATTTCGAAACCGACAAACAGATCGACAGTAAGCGCGTCGCATTGCAGGGTGCTTCGCGACTTGGGAAAACGGTGCTTTGGGCGGGTATTCACGACCCTCGGTTCAAAATGGTGATTGCGAGCATTTCCGGGGAAGGCGGCGCGGCATTGGCGCGCCGGAATTACGGCGAGACGATCCGGCACATTTCCGATCCTTCACGGTATTTGTACCAGTTTGCTCCCAATTATCACGGCTGGGCCGACAAGGTCAATGCCATGCCGATCGATGCGCATATGCTCGTCGCACTGATGGCCCCGCGGCCGCTATTGCTGCAAACGGGAAGCACGGATTATTGGTCCGACCCACGGGGCGAATTCTTATCCGCGGTTGCAGCTGCGCCTGTTTACCGGCTTTTCGGAGAGACGGCACCCACGGCGTCGGCGGCTATGCCTGCGGCGGGGGATACTTCTTTGCTCATGAACCATCTCGGGTATTATATGCACGAGGGCGGGCATACGGTGTTGCCCGAGGATTGGAAGCTGTTTGTCAGCTATATGCAGAAGTATTTGTAAGGGGAGTTTTACGGAATTTTTATAATGCCACGAAGGCACGAATTAAACACGAAAGATATTCGTGATAATTCGTGCCTTCGTGGCATTCCTAACCTATCTAAAATTAAACACAAAATTTTTATGCAAACGTTTGCATAAACTTGCCATTACAGTTGCATTATCGATTTTAAACATTTTATTTTGGCTTAAATTCAAGCATTTTGTATTAATTAAAATATTTTAAAAATAAATTTTCATCATAAACTCAGATTATTGGAAATGTCAAATATCGATCAGAAGATAAAAGTAGCGATCGTGGGCGTGGGAAACTGTGCAAGCTCGCTGGTTCAGGGTGTTGAATACTACACACGCTATACCGAAAAAACCTCGGGACTGATGGCCGGTGACATCGGCAGCTACCGCGCTGCAAACATTGAATTCGTATGCGGTTTCGAGGTGGATGAGCGTAAAATCGGGCTGAAACTGAAAGACGCCATTTTCACAAAACCCAATTGCGCGATCGAGCTTTATACCGACATTACCAGCGAGGCGCCGGTTTACCGCTCTCCGGTACTTGATGGCGTTTCGCCGCAAATGCTCGCCTACCCGGCCGATAACAGGTTTGTGGTGAAGGAAGAACTGAAAGACACCGACCTGCTGACCAGCGGTGAAAGGTATAATGAAGCATTAACCGCCGCGATCCGCCAGGAAATCGTCGCGCACCTGCAAGCACATGAAGCAGAAGTGCTGATCAACTATCTGCCGGTGGGCTCGCAACTAGCCACGGAGTTTTATGCTGAAATCTGCCTTGAACTGGGCATTTCGCTCGTGAACTGTATTCCGGTATTCATCGCATCCGACCCGGAGTGGGAGCAGAAATTCATCGACGCGGGCATTCCGCTGATCGGCGACGATATGCGCAGCCAGTTTGGGGCGAGTATATTGTCGCAAATGTTGCAGGAACTGGCCTTCGAACGTGGCCACCACGTAAAAGCGCATATTCAGCGCAATGTGGGCGGCAATACCGATTTCCTAAATATGGAGGATAAAAACCGCCTGAAATCGAAGAAAATTTCGAAAGAAAATGTGATCCGCGCGCAAAACGATATCCGCGGCATTTCTACCACCGACAGCTTCCTGCACGCCGGGCCATCGGAATACATTGCATTTTATGGAGATAATAAGGTAGCCAATTTCCGCCTCGAACTGGAAGGCTTCATGGGCTCGCCGGTGACGCTCGACGCGCAACTTTCGGTGCAGGATTCGCCCAACTCGGCGGGTGTCGTGATCGACGCCGTGCGTTATGTGTACGTAGCGCGCGAGATGGGGCTTGTAGGCGCATTGCGCGGGCCTTCGGCGGCTACGCAAAAGACCCCGCCGCAGCAAATGATGTTTGCCGATGCGACTTACGAATGTCACGCACTCGCCAAGCGCGAACTCACCGCATCGACCCGGAAGCAGCTGAAATTAAGTTTCGAGCTGGCCGATAAAATGGACTAGCGCGCGACCAGCACCTTCACGCCACGGTCTTCCAGGGCCTTGACGGCCTCGCCCGAAACGCCGGCATCGGTCACGATGTACTGCACCTGGTCGAGGTCGCAAATTTTTCCGATCCCCCGCTTGCCGAACTTTGTATGGTCGGCAAGCACTACCACAATCTGCGCGGTGCTGATCATCCGTTGGTTTAGCCCGGCTTCGGTCAGGTTACTGATCGACAGGCCGAAATCGAAGTCAATACCATCCACACCAATGAAAAGTACGCCGCAGGAAATATGGTCAAGAATGTATTCGGCATAGGAGCCCGCCACCGACGACGAGTTCTGGCGGATCAGTCCGCCTAGCTGCAACACTTCCACGTTCGGCCGGTTGCTGAGTTCCAGCGTCACCTTCACCGCCGGCGTAATCACCGTAATCTGCTTCGTCGGATGCAGGCAGCGCGCCAGTTCGAACACGGTTGTCCCTGAACCGATCATGATCGAATCCGTTTGCCGGATCAGCGTCAATGCCTCCCGCGCGATGCTTTGCTTTTCATCGGAATTGATAAATTCCTTCTCATTAATCGGCCGCTCCACCGCATAAGGGTTGTTGAGCGAACCACCGCCGTGTGTCCTGAACAGTAAATTTTTGTCTTCGAGGAGTTTCAGATCCTTCCGGATCGTCACGCCGGAAACCTGCATTTGCTCCGAAAGCTGCACGATACTCACCGTACCCGCCCTTTTCAGCTCCTGCAAAATGAATTGATGCCTTTCCGTAATAGTCATTTCGATACACTTTGAAAGCAAGTATAACCATAGTTTCCCGAACACGGAAACCCGCTCGCATACTCCCTCGCCCCAACACCGCCAGATTTATTTTTTAAATACAAATAATACAAAACAAAGGAGAAAAAGTGCCCAAATTACTACCCCTGGGCAGGCATTATCATATTGTTAACAATCATCACGAAATGTTTCATTTAGTTTAATATGCTTTAATTTTGTTTAAATAATTTTATTTCATTTTGTTTACATCCGCATTCGGCTTCTATATTTCATGCTTTTTGTGTCGATTATACCATTTTCCTAAACCAACCCAACAATGACACCGACGACACCTTTCGACCGCATCGGATTACCCCGGCACCTCGCCTGGGGCTATCTGGGCATTCTGATCTTCATGATGGGCGACGGCGTGGAGCAAGGCTGGCTCAGCCCCTATCTCCTCGACCGCGGCATGACTATCCAGCAATCCGCATCGCTTTTCACGGTGTACGGCATTACCATCGCCATTTCGTCGTGGTTTTCGGGTGTACTGGCCGAAGGGTATGGCCCCCGCAAGGCCATGCTGATGGGCATTCTGCTGTACGTGATCGGGACTATCGGTTTTGTCGGATTGGGTATGGAATCGCTGAACTTCCCCATTATGCTGCTCACTTATGCGGTCAGAGGGTTCGGGTACCCGTTGTTTGCGTATTCGTTCCTCGTGTGGGTTACCTATCGCACGCCGGAGAATGCGCTTGGGCGTGCCGTGGGGTGGTTCTGGTTTGTATTTACAGGTGGTCTCAATGTATTTGGCGCCTACTATTCGAGCTGGGCCATCGAGCGGCTTGGTTACCAGAACACATTATGGAGCTCTATTTTCTGGGTTTCGATCGGGGCATTTTGTGCATTGGTTTTAAATAAAGACAAATTCCACTCCACCGGTGAAGCGGCCGGCAAGGCTAGGGAGCTGCTGAAAGGCTTCACCATTATCCGCGAAGAACCGAAAGTACTCATCGGCGGCATTGTCCGCATTATCAATACTACAGCCCAGTTCGCATTCCCGGTATTCATGCCCACCTACATGGCCGCGCACGGGCTTTCTACGCAGGAATGGCTGTGGATATGGGGTACTATTTTTACCAGTAACATTATATTCAACCTCATTTTCGGCTTCGTCGGCGACCGGCTGGGCTGGCAGAACACCATTATGTGGTTCGGCGGCTTCGGCTGCGGCGTGAGCACCCTGCTATTCTACTATTCTCCGGCGCTTTTCGATGGCAACTTCTGGCTGATCCTCATCCCCGGCATTCTCTGGGGCGGACTACTCGCCGGATACGTACCGTTATCAGCATTGGTACCTTCCCTGGTAAAAGAAGAAAAGGGTGCAGCCATGGCCATCCTGAACCTCGGCGCAGGCCTCCCGGTATTCATCGGCCCGGCCATCGTAGGGCTCTTCATCGGCTCCATCGGCAGCGAAGGCGTCGCCTGGACGCTGGCGATTCTGTACTTCGTCAGCGCGGTGCTCACGCGGTTTATTACGTTGTCGCAGGCTAGTTCCATCGAGGTAGAAATGGTCAGGAGTGGTCAAGAATAGTCAGGTGTTGTCAGGTGTTGTCAGGTGTTGTCAGGTGTGGCCAGGTGTTGCCAGATTCTCTCCATAATTCACGGTCTATACCTGACTATTCTTGAAAAAACATGACAACAAATGACAATACCTGACCACACATGACCACACATGACCACACCCAACCACACCTGACCACAAATGACCACAAATGACCACAAATGACCACCCCTGACAAAAACCTGACATCATATTACGTTAAAGAATCTTATCGACACCCAATATGAAAATCCTAATCACCGCCCCCTACCACGACAAGGCGCAGCAGGCGTTAAAAGAACAATTCGGAGAGATCATCTATAAGCCATGGAAATTACAGGAGCGCGCTTACAACGAGGTCGAGCTCATTGCATTGCTGACTGAAACCGGGGCCGACGCGCTCATTACCGAGCACGACCATGTTACTTCGGAGGTAATCGGGGCGTTCCCGGATTTGCAGTTTATCGGCGTGTGCCGCGGGACACCCTCCAATGTGGCCATCGCAACCGCCACGGCCAAAGGCATCCCGGTTTTCAACACCCCCGCGCGTAATGCGCAGGCGGTGGCGGAAATGTTTATCGCTAACCTCATCAACCTCCTGCGCAATACGCTCGAAGGCATTGCCTGGCTGGAAGGCGAGCATTGGGAGGCCGGAGCGCACACTTCCTATTTGCAGTTTAAAGGGAATGAAATCGCCGGGAAAACGATCGGAATGGTCGGTTTTGGAGCAGTGGGGCAGACTATCGCGAACCTGGTGAAGCATTTCCCGGCCGAAATTCTGTATTATGACCCGTTTTACACTTCCGACAATCCCGATTACAAAAAGGTCAGCCTGGAAGATGTTTTCCGCCTCAGCGACGTGGTATCGATCCATTTGCCCGTGAATGAGGAAACCGAAGGCATGATTGGAGAAGAGCTGATCGGGTTAATGAAAAAGGGTGCGATTTTCGTGAATACAGCGCGTGCAGTGGTTGTGAAACGCGAGGCATTACTTTCGGCGATCGAAAGCAATACAATCCGCGGCGCGATTCTCGATGTTTTCGACCACGAACCACCTGACGAACTGGATTACAGGCTCATCCACCACCGCAATGTACTCGCCACGCCGCACATTGCCGGGGCGACGTTTGAAGTGGAAGATCACCACGCCGACATTATGAACAAGGCCTTGCGAGTCTTTTATGTGGAAGGCAATCGTAACATCCGCCAGTTGGTAAACCGCGAAGTATTGTCTGCCAAAACCCATTAACTCAAAAACAATGACCTTGAAACAGGCTTACCTCGTGGCCGACATCGGTACAGGCAACGTGCGCGTCGCGATTGCCGATACCACCGGCGCGATCCTCGGCGTGGCAAGTGGCGATATGTGCTACCAGAAAGACGAACATTATCCCGAATCCATTTTCTTCGACCCCGCCGCACTTTGGGAGCAAATAAAAAGTCTCGCTAAAACCGCATTGGTGCAAGCGGGCGCTGTAACCATCACAGCCATCACCGCCACCAGCCAGCGCGAAGGCATCGTAGCGCTCGACAACACCGGTCGTTCGCTCATCGGCATGCCCAATATCGACCACCGCGGCCGCGAATGGGAGGATATTACGCCCGACAAGCACGAGATTTACCTGCTCACCGGCCGGTATCCTACCTCGCTTTTTTCCGCATTGAAACTCGTCGGCGTGCGCAACCGACGCCCAGAGCTCTGGCAGCAGGTTTCGACATTTCTGAGCATCAGCGACTGGGCGCAATATATGTTCAGCGGAACACGGGGCTACGAGCATTCACAAGCTTCGGAAACATTGCTTTATGATGTTGACAAGGGTGAATGGTCGGAAAAACTTTGTGAAAAATACCAACTCGATACGTCGCTCCTGCCTCCGCTGGTGAGCTCAGGCGCTATTTTAGGCAAAATACTAGGGGAAGTAGCCGCCGAACTCGGCATTTCGAAAACCGCCAACGTGGTTGTCGGTGGCTCCGACACCCAACTGGCGATCATGAGCATCGAGCCATCTGTCGAAGACATTGTGATCGTTTCCGGAACCACCACACCGATCATTAAAATAGCCAACCACTACATCACCGACGCTCAGGAACGCACCTGGACCAACCGTCATACCGACCATGCGAATTTCCTCGTCGAAGCCAACGCGGGCGTCACCGGGCTGAATTACCAGCGCCTGAAAGAAATTTTTTATCCCAATGAACCCTACGAACTGATCGAAACCGAGGTAGGGCGCATTCGCGATACACATTGCGTGGGTGCGCTGGGCTCCCTGCTCGCGGGCGAAAAATCGCCGCTGATCCGCGGTGGGTTCATTTTCAATACACCGGTTTCACACCAGCTCAGCCGGGCGCATTTCGTATGGGCAACGCTCTGGGACATTGCATGCAGTATTTCCGAAAACTACAATGTGCTCCGCGAAGTAACGCGGCACGAACAGGACTACGTGTGGATGTGCGGCGGCGGCGTGCAAAGCGGTCTGTTGCGGCAGTTTATCGCCAATTTGTTAGGTAAAAAGGTCATGATCCGGACCAATTACCGCCAGGCATCCGTCTCGGGCGGGGTGGTTATTTGCAACAATGCATTAGGCATTCCGAACCATGCGCCGGAAACATTGGAGATTATAAAACCCAATGGCGACCCGAATTGTGCAGAATGGTACAACGAATGGAAACGCAGCCGGGAAACATTTAAAACATTGAATTAAACATGACATTTCATAAACCTAAACCCCGCAAATCCACAAATCTTGCGGTGCTACAAATCTTGCGGTGCTACAAATCTTGCGGTGCGCTGCACCTTGAAATTCGTTATTGATACATTTTTATTTACAAATCCTGCGGTGCTACAAATCTTGCTGTGCGCTGCACCTTTGAAATTCGTTATTGATACATTTTATCTACAAATCTCGCGGTGCGCTGCACCTTTGAAATTCGTTATTGATACATTTTTATCTACAAATCTTGCGGTGTGCTGCACCTTGAAATTCGTTATGATACATTTCTATCTACAAATCTTGCGGTGCGCTGCACCTTTGAAATTCGTTATTGATACATTTTTATCTACTACAAATCTTGCGGTGCGCTGCACCTTGAAATTCGTTATTGATACATTTTTATCTACAAATCTTGCGGTGTTACTACAAATCTTGCGGTGCTCTGCACCTTGAATTTCGTTATTGACACATTTCTATTTACAAATCTTGCGGTGCCACTACAAATCTTGCGGTGCTCTGCACCTTGAATTTCGTTATTGACACATTTCTATTTACAAATCTTGCGGTGCGTTGCACCTTGAATTTCGTTATTAATACATTTTTATCTACAAATATTTGGGTGCTCTGCACCCGGTACCATTATGAATAGCGAGAAACAAGGAACCGACAAACATCCCCGACGTCAAGGTGCAGCGCACCGTAACATTTGTAGATGTGGATGTGGATGTTGATGTTGATGTTGACGTTGACGTTGAGGTTGATGTTGACGTTGACGTTGACGTTGAGGTTGACGTTGATGCGGCACGGGGTAATATCGACAGATCAAATCATTGTTTATTTAAATCCAAGATTAACATTAAATGCATTCATATTTCATAGGAATCGACGTCGGAACGCAGGGGGTGCGTGTGGTGCTGCTCGATGAGACGGGCCGCACAGTGGGGAGTAGCGAGCAGGTCTTCCCGCTCACATCGCGTTCGCGAGAGGAGCAATCGCCGGCATTGTGGTGGGAATCGGCATTCGCCTGTTTACAAAACCTGCTGGTTTCTGTTCGCGAAGAGATTGATTTGATGGATATCAAAGCGGTATCGGTCACTTCTACTTCCGGTACCGTTATTCCGCTGGATGCCAGCAACGAGCCGTTGCACGATGCCCTGATGTATTCCGATACCCGCCCTGCGGCAGAGGGAAAGCATTGCCGGGAAATAGCCGAACGTGTCCACCCGGAAGGTTATAGCGGTTTCAATGCATCCAGCGGTTTGTCTAAAATGGTTTGGTATTCCAACCATTTCCCGGAAAAAGCAGCGCATATCCACACCTGGATCCACGCCACGGATTTCATCATAGGGAAACTCTGCGGCAACTATTCCGTGACCGATTATACCAATGCATTGAAATCGGGCTTTGATGTGAGCAAGGGAGAATGGCCGTCGTGGCTGACGGAACATTTGCCCCTGCATAAAGAATGGCAGCAAAAAGTCGTCCCGTCGGGCACGAAAATCGGGCAGTTGCTTCCGGAACTAAGCGAAAGCCTTGGCTTGGGCCGGATTCACGTCATAGCAGGCATGACCGACGGTTGTGCCTCGCAAGTGGCGTCCGGCGCCGTGCAGCCCGGAGATTGGAATACCACTATCGGCACCACGCTCGTCGTGAAGGGTGTGACCGTGCAGGAAGTACGCGACCCGGAGGGCCGCCTTTACAGCCACCGCCACCCCGAAGGTTACTGGATGCCCGGCGGGGCGGGGAATATCGGCGCCGATTGGGTTTCAGCCGGTTTCGCCGACGACCTTACCGCATTAACCAACGCCGCCGCCGACCTGATACCGACCGGCCTCATCGCCTATCCGTTACTGCAACAAGGAGAGCGTTTTCCCTTCATCGCACCGCAAGCACGGGGTTTTTCCCCCGAAAATGCCAGTCGCGCGGCGACATTTACCGCGAATATGGAGGGTGTCGCATTCGTGGAGCGCTATGCTTACGAAATGATCGAAAGCTTATCCGGCGAGCATGTGAATGCCGTATTTACGGCCGGGGGCGGCAGCAACAGCGACGTATGGCTGGCTATCCGTGCCAATGTCCTCAACCGCCCGGTACACAAATGTGGCAATGTGACCGGCGCCGCCGGTGCCGCGATCGTGGCTGCGGCGGGTTCGCATTTCGAAACGCTCACGGAAGCTGCCCGGGCGATGACGCGCATTGAAAAAACGATCATCCCCGAACCGGCATTGGTAGAAGCATATACACAGCAATACCGGAATTTTATCCAAACTTTAACCGAAAAAGGTTTCATAGAAGGGCCCGTGCCCATAACCCATTGACGATGCTTCACGTTTATCTGCTCCGCCACGGAGAAACATTCTGGAACGCCGACGGTAACCGCTACTGCGGAGCCACGGACATCGGGCTCACCGAAAAGGGCCTCGAACAGGCGCATTTGGCCGCCACATTGCTCAAAGACATTCCATTCGACGCGGTGTACACCTCGCCGCTCCAACGCGCGCACCACACGGCGACCATTGCCTCGGGCAATTACCCCGACATTATCGTCGATCAGCGGCTGATTGAAGCCTCATTCGGCGCATGGGAAGGAAAAACGCGGGCCGAATTCATCGCCGAAAATCCCGCGCTCTGGGACGCGTGGGCGCAGGAGCCCGACTATGCACGCGCGGGCGGCACGGGCGAGACGGCCGTCGA
This sequence comes from Dyadobacter sp. SG02, assembly GCF_900109045.1. Taxonomy (GTDB): domain Bacteria; phylum Bacteroidota; class Bacteroidia; order Cytophagales; family Spirosomataceae; genus Dyadobacter. Next base: position 178,211 of record NZ_FNYL01000003.1, on the reverse strand, counting down.
GATTGTGACGCGGGTCGATGATTTTTTTAATGATATTTTACAAAAACATGCCAACGGGACCGTGCTCGTAGTGGCACACAATGCCGTGAACCGGTTTTACATGGCCTGGAAGCTCGGTATGCCGCTCAAAAACTACCGGCAGATCGTTCAGGAGAACTCTTCGGTAACATTATTCAGTCTGGACGCACAGGGTGAATTCAGCCTTTTAAAACTCAACTGCCGCTCTTAATTTTTGATATAATCATGAAAAAGAAATTCCTTAATCCATTGATAGCGGCTGCATTGCTGACAATCGGCAGCCACATGAACAGCTACGCTCAGGACAAGCTCAACACCTTGAAAATCAGGACTGCGAAGGATTTGCATGCCTATTTCCAGTTCACCGGAAACGACCCGATCCTGATCGCCGGACACCGGGGCGGAATGGTGAAGGGTTTTCCCGAAAACTCGATTGCCACTTTTGAAAATACATTAAAACACACCGCGGCATTTTTCGAAATCGACCCGCGGCTGACCAAAGACAGCGTGATGGTGCTCATGCACGACGCCACGCTCGACCGCACTACGACCGGTAAGGGCAAGTTATCCGATTATACTTATGAAGAGCTCAAAAAATTCCGCCTCAAAGACGCCGAGGGCCATGTTACCAACTTCCCTATCCCGACGCTTTCGGAAGTGATCGAATGGGCGCGCGGCAAAACAGTCCTCAACCTCGACCACAAGGATGTTCCGCTCGCCATGACCGCCGCATTGATCAAAAAGCACAAAGCCGACGCATTCGTGATGCTCACCGTCCACAGCGCCGCCGAAATGCAGTATTATTTAACCCAAAACAGAAACCACACATTCTCGGCATTTGTGCGGAATATGAAGGAATACGAGGATTACGAAAAAGCCGGCGTGCCGTTCACGCAAATGATCGCCTACATAGGCCCGCACGTGAAGCCCGAGAATAAGGAATTATATGCATTATTGAACAAGAAAGGCACGATGTGCATGATCTCGGCCGCGTCGTCCTACGACAAACTGAAAACCGCCGAAGAGCGCAAAGCAGCTTACCTGGCCATTGCCAAAGACGGCGCCTCCATTCTCGAATCCGATCTGCCGATCGAAGCGGCGGAAGCGGTGAAGGAATATGCGGAGAAGCGTAGTCCTAAGCAGAAATTTTTTGGGAAGGAATAGGCATTGGCGATGCCGGCCGGTAATGCACAGGCGTAGTAATCAATATCACCAGCGCTTAGCATACATTCGGCTCCTCTTACGGTGCGCTGCACCTTGCTTTTCGTTGCCAATCAATCGTCTACAAATATTGCGGTGCGCTGCACCTTGTTATTCGTTGTTAATCAATCGTCTACAAATATTGCGGTGCGCTGCACCTTGCTTTTCGTTGCTAATCAATCGTCTACAAATATTGCGGTGCGCTGCACCTTGTTATTCGTTGCCAATCAATCGTCTACAAGTATTGCGGTGCGCTGCACCTTGCTATTCGTTGCTAATCAAACGTCGATAAATATTACAATGCTCCGCATCTTTTCTAAAAAGGTGCAGAGCACCACAATATTTGTAATAGCACAAATAAAATGCTTCGAAGGGGACATACAGTTTCACAAAATTCATGTACATCACCGAACAAGTCCTGTCCGCTTCCGAACAGAGCATTTCCATTCAATCGCCCCAATTTCAATACAAACACAGCTTTCAAGTTGTGGCAAGATATTTTACATACAGAAATAGATATAATAACTCCGAACACATTCTATGAGACGAAGCGACTTGGGAGAATTTGAAGAAATCGTACTGCTGGCGGTAGCGGCGCTGACGCCTGGCGCCTACTCGGTGAGCATTGCCGAAGAGCTCGAACACGAAACCGGACAGACGGTAAGCACCGGCGCGGTACACGCGGCATTGCAGCGGCTCGAACAAAAGGGTTACCTGAGTTCACACCTGGGCGAGGCTACGCAGGAACGTGGCGGGCGGCGCAAACGGCTGTTTACGGTAACGGCTTACGGCGGCAAGGTCCTGCATGAAGCCCGAACCGTTCGGAACAGCCTCTGGAACCGCATTACCCCTGCGGAATTGTCAAAAATGGGCCTCGATTTTTCAAACAGCTGAACCATGCAACCACTCCCTCCCCGCTGGCTCGATAGGCTGGCCACCCGCATTTGCGCCCCGCACCTGCGCGAAGAACTTCTCGGCGACCTGCACGAGCGCTACGCCTTGCGCCACAATCGCACAGGCGCACGCAAGGCCAATTTTTTCTTCCTCCGTGAAGTGGCCGCATTGCTTCGCCCTTCGATTATGCGGCGGCAACCGTCGCCGTACGGCTCGCCATCGGCATTCAGCGGCGATATGCTGCGCAATTATTTCAAAATCGGCTCGCGGGTTTTGCTCAAAAACAGCAGCTATTCACTCATCCACCTCACGGGGCTCTCTATCGGTTTGTGGGCTTGCATGATGGTAGCTACCGTGGTAATTGATAGTTTGTCGTATGACAGGCAATGGAGCCGGAAGGATGATATTTACAGGATAGTGACTGTGAATAAGATGGCGAAAGACCTTTCTCAACGCAACGCTTCTTCTCCAAGTGGCCTGGCGCCGGAGTTGCAGAAAAATTATGCAGAAGTTGAATCCTGGTCCAGCCTGAGCTCCGGCGAGAGGTATTTTAAAATCCGCCCGGAAGATAACGACGGCATCCAAACAAATTTACTTACCGCCGACACGTCGATCACCAAAATACTGAATTTGAAACTTCTGGCAGGAAGCCTCAGACATTCGGAGCAAAAGCGATGGAACCTGCTGGTAACACGATCATACGCCGCCCGGATATTTCCCGGCCAGAACCCGATCGGCAGGACCATACACGACATTCCCACGCTCGGCTCCGAGCCTACTGCCTATGAGATTACCGGCCTGATCGACGATCTGCCTTACAATAGCCATCTGCGTGGCGACGCCATCAGAATCGAAGCCGCTAAACCTGAACCGCTTGTTAACGACGGTATTATGAGCTTCGGACGAAATTACATATTGTTGAAACGAGGCACAGACATAGGGGAATTCACAAGGAAAGTCAACGAATGGTATGTCCGGTTTACGAAGAACAAAGGCCGGGAACAATTTGAATTTCAACCTTTAAAGGACATTTACCTCCACTCCGATTTCGCAGAAGGACAACCAGTAAAGGCGAGCATCCGGACGATTTACATCTTTGCCGGTGTTGCATTGCTGCTGCTGTTCATTGCCTGCGTCAATTTTGTGAACCTTAGCACGGCCAAGGCATTTGCACGGGTGAAAGAGGCCGGCGTACGGAAGGTGCTCAGCGGATCGCGAACGCAGCTGGTGATGCAGCTTTTAACCGAAACCTCACTATTGTTCGGCGTTTCCGTCGGTATCGCCGTATTTGCATATTTTTTCACATTACGGCCGGTCGAAAACTTCCTCGGGCACCGGCTGATACTCACATTTACATCCAATATCCTGATGGCGGGCGGTGCATTACTGATGTTCTTCCTCACGGCCCTGCTTACCGGCCTTTACCCGGCCTGGGTCATTTCAGGTTTTAAACCCGCCAACACATTACGCGGCATATTCACTGCCTCGCTGGGGCAAACCGGGCTTCGCAAAACGCTCGTCGTCGCGCAATTCTCCATTTCGATCATCGTGCTACTCGCTACGATCGTGGTGTGGCAACAATTCGATCTGATGAAAAACAAAAAGCTCGGTTACGATAAAAACGACCTGATCTGCATCGAGCAAATTTTTTGGCACGGCAAGGGCGAAGCATTTAAGAACGAACTGCAACGGATACCTGGCGTCGTGCGCAGCAGCCTGAGTATGTGGATGCCTACGGAAGGTGCGGGCTACATGCAACGCGAGGTCGACGACCCCGCCCGCGCCGGCCGCCGCCTGCGCGTCTGGTACATTGCCGGAGATGTGGATTTGCCTGCAACATTGGGCTTGAAACTGTTGAAAGGCCGCATGTTCAGCGAGCGATTTGCCGATGCGCTCAATGCCGATTCTTTACAAAAGCAGGATTTCAAAAAATTCGAAAGCGCGCAGATGAACCAGAATTCGCTGATGACCGAATCCGCTGCGAGGATGCTCGGGATCAAACAGCTGGATGTGCAAACCAAAAACGCGCATTCGGTACCGATAGGCATTGTGGGGGATTTCCATAACGAATCGCTCTACGAGCCGATGAAGCCCACGTTCATTCTCGCGGAAAAAGCCCCCGAATATGCCAGTATGCTCATCCGCATTCAGCCGGGTACTGAAATGCAGGTCGCTGCTGGCGTGCGCAAGCTCTGGAAGCAGTTCTTCCCCGAAAAATTGCTGAACATTCACAACATTGAAGAGCGACTCGAAAAACAATACGAAGCCGAATCGAAACTCCACGAGCTCTTCCTGTTTTTCAGCGGACTGACCATGTTCCTCTCTGCATTAGGCATTTTCGGGTTAGTAGTGCAAGCCGCGGAACAGCGGGCGAAGGAAGTGGGCATCCGCAAGGTGCTGGGCGCGTCGGTAGCCGGTATTGTGGGGTTAATTTCAAAGGATTTTGTCAAACTGGTGGTGATCGCCATCGTAGCGGCCTCTCCGCTCGCGTGGTATGCGCTGCAAAAATGGTTGGAAAATTATCCTTACCGGACGACCATTCACTGGTGGGTATTCGTCGTGACGGGTGTAGCGGCGCTGGCCGTGACCATCGGTACCGTGAGTTTTCAAGCGATCCGCGCCGCTACGGCCGACCCGGTGCGCAGCCTTCGCAACGAATAGCCGATTTAGGGAATTAAAGTACAGCGATGCCACTTTAATTCCCCATTTTCGAGCAGCCGGCAGCCGGTGTGAGGGCTTTTTAAGTTAGCATGACAATTGTACTGTTTTGGGTAGCACCAAAACCAGCACCCCTCATGCAAATGCTCTCCGGCCTGGGCAAAGCCCGGTACATTCCCCTCCTGATACTTTTTACCCTCGCGATCATGCAATCCTGCCGGAAGAACCCGAAGGAAATGACTGACGAGGAGCTAGCAAGGGCGATCAGTGAAAAGAAAACTTATCAGCAATTACTCGGTCTCGCAGGCAATGCAGGGATCGATACGCGCAAATTCGAGACGAAGGCCGGCACGCAGCCGGTATTCGGATTGCTGGAAGAAATCGCATTCGGCCACAAGCCGACAATCCGGTTTACACAGAAAAAAATTAAATCCGACACAACCCTGATCCGCGACGCGGCTGAGGAACTTGTTAACGGCCAATCGGTGGAAAAAGTCCTGGAAAAGCTGGAACCGGTTTTCCCGGTCTACCATAACCTGAAAATCCACTACGCCCGGTTATTGAAGGAAGAAAAAAAGGATAGCGCGGCATATGTGGCCCAAACCCTGAATGCCTACCGTTGGATTCACCGGCAAATACAGGGCGCACCACGGTTTGTGATGGTCAATATCCGGGGCGCTTACCTGACCGCGATGGATTCGGCCGGTCAGCATGTCCTCACCATGCGCACCGTGGTAGGTAAGCGCGATACGCCCACACCCACGATCGACACCTACGCGACGAGCATCGTAACACACCCGTATTGGAATGTCCCCAAAAGCATTGCAATCAAAGAGATTTTCCCGAAAGCCGCGGCGAACCCGGAATATCTGGCTAAAAACCGCATTCAGGTGATCGACAAAGACGGGCAGGCGATCAATCCCGAAGAATTGGAATGGGGCGACCTTACCGCCGAAAAATTCCCTTACCGTTTCAGGCAGGAAACTGGCGAAGATAATTCGTTGGGTTTGCTAAAAGTGGAGATCAAAAACCCGCTGGCAATCTACCTGCACGATACCAATGCAAGATATCTGTTCAACAGCAATCAACGCTGGCGCAGCCATGGGTGCGTGCGTGTGCAACACCCGACCGATCTGGCCAACTATATGGCAGGTACAAAACTGCTGGACAGCGATTTCATGACCGAACCCGATACTGTTTCGCACCCGCCGAAATGGCATAAGCTGAAAGTCAGGGTTCCGGTATTTTTGCTGTATTTGCCGGCGGATTGCAATCCAAAAGGCGACTTGATGTATTTCCCGGACGTTTACAAACGCGAAACGCCCAATGCCTGAACATCGGCAATGGCTTCCATTCCCGCGAGTAATGAAGATTTTTGGATATAATGCTGGTCGCCGGAGTAAATAAACAGTCCGGCACCATTGTAGAGCAGGTTGATCAGCTTTTTGGAATCGGCGATCGACACTGCGGGGCAACCCAGGCTGCGGCCGAGCCTGCCGGTACTTTTGATAAATGATTCACTCACATAATCCGCACCGTGCATGACGATAGCCCGTTCCAATGCTCGGTCGTTAATGCCTTTTTCTAGGCCTTCCAACCGAAGTGACAGGCCGTGCTTGCCCTGGTAAGTGCCTAATGTTTTATAAAAACCTAAACTCGATTGGAAAGAGGAATTTGCATTGGAAAAACGTTCGGCAAACTCGCTCCCGGAATTGCGGCCATGCGCCACATAAGTGTTCAAAAGCACTTTCTTTTTCAGTAAATCAATCACGTACAGCCGCTTGTTGCGCGAAGATTGTGTAAAATCGCAGATCGCCATGATCGGATTATCGAGCTTGATTTTTTGAAAACCAAACCATGCACAGTAGAATGCACGTTCCGACAAGCCCTGCTTTTTCAGGCCCAGCGAGTCATATAATGAAATCCATTCGGAACGGGTAACAGCGGAATCGGTCTTCGCGGCCGGCGATGTTTTTATAGTAGAATGATTGGAAAGTGGGTCGGCCCGGTGAACACCTAATGAAATGCCTGCTGCTATCAATACCGCCACCAAAACCCCATGCGCTTTTGTCATTTCTTATTGTTTTATTGAGTATGTACTTCAAAATCAATCAAGAAGAGGAGCCGCTAAGCGACCCTAACCTAACAGGCCTTAAAACGCAAATGGTTCCGAAAAATTTCAGAACCATTTACAACAAACTAATTATCAATTACTTACAAGAAACAATTCCCAACTACACCTGACTATCTCCTGACCAGAATTACCCCACTCATTCACTCATTCCCCGTTCCACTGCGGCTCATTCACTCATTCAATCATTCAGTCATTCACTCATTTCTTTTCAATCCCCGCCAAAACCCGCCCGATATCATTCGCCCGGGCCATATAGGAAAGGCTGGCGTCCATATCACGTTCATCGATGGCATCTTTGAATTTTTTCAAAAGCTCAATGTAATCTCCCAAAGCCTTGGAAACGTTCTTTTTGTTCTGGTCAAAAATCGGTGCCCACATTTGGGGCGAACTTTTCGCCAGACGCACCGTGGAAGAAAAACCGGTACTGGCCATATCGAAGATCGCGCGCTCGTCGCGTTCCTTGTCCAGCACGGTCATACCCAATGCGAAAGAGCTGATATGGCTCAAATGCGACACATAGGCCAGGTGCAAATCGTGCTCGACGGGCTGCATATAATGGATTTTCATGCCCACATCCCGCAGAAAAGTTTCGACCAGCGCCAGCGAATCGGGGTTGCTTTTCTCCTTGTCGCAGATGATCACGTTTTTATCGATCAAAAGCTCCCTGAATGCCGCGCCCGGGCCCGAGTTTTCGGTACCGGCCATCGGGTGCGCCGCTACAAACTGGCCGCGTTTGGGATGCTTGTCCGCCAGTTTGCAGATCAGTTCTTTCGTAGAACCCAAATCCGTGATCGTCCGGCCATCCGGCAGGTGATCGAGCATATAGGGCAGCAATTTTATAATGGCGTCCACGGGCGTTGCGAGCACATTCAGCTCCGACACCTGTAATGCCTCGTCGAGCGTCAGGATCTCGTCCACGATCCCTTTCGCCAATGCTATTTTCTGATTGACCGACGAGTTGTCTACCCCCACGAATTTCACGTGCGGGTATTTCTCGCGCAGTCCCAGAGCAAACGACCCGCCCAGCAAGCCGACCCCTATGATACTGATTATCATTATTTTGAATTTAAATCTTAATCACTATTACCCTTTAATCCGCTCGACCGCCTGCCAGATTCTTTCCTTAGGCAGGCATAACGACAAACGGATATATCGCTGGCCCTTTGGACCAAATATGAAGCCCGGCGCAATGAATACGTGCTTTTCAACGAGGATGCTGTTCACAAGCGCCTCCGCCGATTCCGTGGAATCGGGTAGCTTGCCCCAGAGGAACATACCTTCCTGTTTGTCGTCCCACGTGCAGCCGAGCGTACGCAAAAGCGCTTCCGACGCTTCCAGGCGACCCTGGTACACCGCATTGCGCTCCGCATGCCATTCGGCCGGGTTGCCTAATGCCTTTGCGCCAGCCTCCTGCATGGCCCAGAACATGCCCGAATCGACGTTGCTCTTGATCGTCAGCACCGCGCTGATGTACTCCTTCGCGCCAGAAAGCCAGCCCATGCGCCAGCCCGCCATATTGTGCGATTTGCTCATCGAATTCAGCTCGATCGCCACCTCTTTGGCACCTTCGACGGAAAGCAGGCTGATAGGCGCTTTCTTGTTCAGGATCAGGCTATAAGGATTATCATGACAAAGCAATATCCGGTGCTTTTTCGCAAATGCGACTGCTTCTACGAACAGCTCCTGCGTAGCGGGCGCTCCTGTGGGCATGTGCGGGTAATTGAGCCACATGAGCTTCGTTTTCGGCGTTACGAGGCTTTCCATCGCATTCCAGTCGGGCTGCCAGCCGTGATCTTCGCGCAGCGGATATTCTTTCACCACCGCACCGACCATCTGGCTCACTGCGCGGTAGGCCGGATAGCCTAGCTCGGGCACCAGCACCTCGTCACCCGGATCGAGGAACGTCAGCGATATGTGGGTAATGCCCTCTTTGGAGCCAATGAGCGGCAATATTTCGGTATTAGGGTCGAGTGTTACGCCATAGGTACGATAATAAAAATCTGCCACTGATTTTCTGAAAGCGGGGGTGCCTGTATAAGGCTGATAACCATGTGCCTGTGGTTGATAGGCAGCGGTTGTCAATGCTTCCAGTGTTTCTACTGAGGGCATCATATCCGGGTTTCCGATCCCCAGATTAATGACGTCATGCCCTTCGGCAATCAGCTTGCGCACTTCGGCCAGCTTCACCGAAAAGTAGTATTCCGATGTCTGCCTGGTGCGTTGTGCAGTTTCTATGATCATTATAATGATTAAATTGTGCTTTTAGCTATTGGCTATCAGCGGTTAAAACGCCCGTCCGGAACAGCCCGGCGAAACGGGGCGCAATTTACGACAATTTCGCGAGGGGACGCTCCGCGGAGGTTATAAGCGGTTATTATTGCAAAACAATATTTTAAATTGCGGCATGAACAAACTACGTATCCTAGCTCTTTTCGCCGCATTGCTGGCCGGTTGTTCCAAACCTTCGGAAAAAATCGTCGTCGCCACCGCGGCGAACGTGCAATATGTGATGAAGGAAATCCAGCAGGAATTTGAAAAAGAATCCGGCAAAAAGATCGAGATCGTAGTCGCCTCTTCCGGCAAGCTCACGACGCAGATCCGCGAGGGCGCGCCATTCGACGTATTCGTTTCCGCGGACACCAAGTACCCCGAAGAAATCTTCAAAAACGGCGGCTCCGATCTGAAACCGGAAGTTTACGCCACCGGCGCATTGGTATTATGGTCCAAAGACATCCCCGAAACCGACCTCAATCCGCAAATACTCGCCACCGGCCAAGTCAAAAAGATAGCCGTTCCCAACCCCAAAACGGCGCCGTACGGCGAAGCGGCGGTACAGGCATTGAATGCATTAAAACTCTACGAACAAACCGAAAAGAAGCTCGTATACGGTGAAAGTATCGCCCAAACCGCCCAGTACATTACCACAGGCTCCGTAGAAGCCGGTTTCAATGCATTATCCATTGTGTTATCTCCTGAAATGAAAGGCAAAGGGCATTACATCCTCGTAGATTCGAGCTTATACAAGCCCATTCAGCAAGCCGCAATCCTATTAAAACACAGCGAAACCTCGCCTAAAAAAGAATCCAGCGAAGCGTTCTACAAATTCCTGTATTCACCGAAAGCGAAAGCGATTTTCAAGCGGTATGGTTACAAATAATAGTCAGGCGTGGTCCAGTGTAGTCAGATGTGGTCAAGAATTGTCGGGATTAATCATAGAAATACTAACAATACATGACCACACGTGACCATTCACCCATTCATCCATTCACTCATTCAAACTAAATTGGACTTCCAACCACTTCTCCTAACCTTCAAACTAGCCAGCATCACTTCAATTCTGCTGCTGGTAATCGCCTTACCCATCGCCTACTGGCTGGTTTTCGGGAAGTTCAAAGGCCGGGGCGTGGTGGAGGCGCTGATCGGCATGCCGCTGGTCCTGCCGCCTTCGGTGATTGGGTTTTATTTGCTTTTGGCATTCAGCCCGTCGCATTGGTTTGGGGCATTGATTGAAGATTGGTTAGGATTGAGGCTGGTTTTTTCGTTTCAGGGGCTCGTTATCGCTTCTATTTTGTACAGCCTGCCGTTTATGGTTTACCCCATCCGCGCGGGTCTGCAATCGCTTCCTGCTTCGCTGCGGGAAGCCTCTTACACTTTGGGCAAAAGCGAATGGCAGACCGTCGTTAAGGTGCTTATCCCTAATTGCAAACCAGCCATTCTCACGGCATTCGTGCTCACATTTGCACACACCGTCGGGGAATTTGGTGTGGTACTCATGATCGGCGGCAACATTCCGGGCGTGACCAAAGTGGCGTCCGTCGCGATTTACAACGAGGTAGAAGCATTGAACTATCCGGCCGCTAATGCTTACGCCCTTGTGCTTTTTGCAATCACTTTCATTATTTTGCTGCTGGTCTATTCCATTAACAACCGCCTGCTCCGTGTCAGACAACCTGCTTGACGTCCATATCCGGCATACTTTGCACACCGCGCACGGCGTCCTGCCGATGGAAATAGATTTCTCGTTACCGGGTAACAGCATTCTCGCGCTAACCGGGCCATCGGGTGCAGGAAAAACGACTTTGCTGCGGCAAATCGCCGGACTCGCCATACCCGGGTCCGGCCGCGTTACTTTTGGTCAAAACCAATGGCTGGACACTGCAAACGGCATTCACCTTCCCGCCCAGCAACGGCATATCGGTTTTATTTTTCAGGATTATGCATTGTTCCCGAATATGACCGTGATGCAAAACCTGGAATTTGCGCTAACCCGAAACCGTAACACGGAGCTGGTCGGGCATTTGCTCGAAACGGCGGGTCTTACGCAACTGGCCGACCGGAAACCACACCAGCTCTCGGGCGGGCAACAACAACGCGTCGCGCTGGCCCGCGCGCTCGTACGCGAGCCGGAGCTGCTTCTAATGGACGAACCTTTCGCCGCCCTCGACCCCGACATGCAGCTGCAATTGCAGGATTTATTGCTAAAACTGCGGCGTGAGCGGCCGTTCACCGTCATCCTCGTCACCCACGACATGGGCGAGATTTTCAGGCTGGCCGACCAGGTAGCGATCATGGAAAATGGCAGGTTAACGCGCATTGGAACACCCGGGGAAGTGTATTTGAATGATAAAATCGAAGGACTACTCGTCTACGGAGAAGTGCTAACCCTCGAAAGAAACAACGAAACGCTGACCATCCATGCCTGGATCGACGGAAAAATCCGCCAGCTGGACATCCCGTCGCACCTCGAAACACAAATGCAACCGGGCACCCGGTTTACGCTGCATTTCGGGGCGGGGAATTCGGAAATACGTGTCTTGAAAACTTGACAGCCGACGGCGATCAAAAAGGGTATTTCCGTCGCCAACGAGTCTTTTCACCAAAAATCACATATTAACCAACCCATGAAAGTACTTTTCAAACTGCTGCAAATTGCCATTATCGCGCTTCCGTTACTTGCCATGCGTGCCGACAAGCCGCTTCGCGTCGTTTTCTTCGGCGATTCCATTACCCAGGCGGGCGTAAGCCCTACCGGTTATATCACCAAAGTAGGCGAAATGCTGAAAGCCAAAGGCCAGGACAGCCAATACGAGCTGGTAGGAGCCGGAATCGGCGGGAATAAGGTATACGACCTCTATTTGAGACTGGAAGACGACGTGCTCGCCAAAAAGCCGGATGTGGTGTTCATTTACGTGGGTATCAACGACGTTTGGCACAAAGCATCATCAGGAACCGGTACCGATCCCGACAAATATGTAAGGTTCTACGAAGCATTGATCAAAAAGCTGAAAGCGCAGAATATCCGCGTGATCGTGTGCACACCTACTGTAATCGGCGAGCGCAATGATAATTCCAACCAGCAGGACGGCGATTTGAACCAGTATTCCAAACTGATCCGCGAGATTGCGACGCGCAATAGCCTGCAACTGCTCGACCTGCGCAAGCATTTCCAGGACTATCTGGCCAAAAACAATCCTGAAAACAAGGAAAAAGGTATCCTTACCACCGACCGCGTGCATCTGACGGACGCCGGCAACCAATTCCTGGCCGAGAAAATGCTGGAAGCGCTGGTGCAGAAGTAATGCATTGAAATAACACAACTACTTGAAGCCAGTCCCGGGAACTACCTCCGCGACTGGCTTTTTTCTTGCCCATTTTTCCGTTTGCTAACCCATCCCGTTACCTGATCATCGGATTTGAAAAGAGTTTGTAATTAATACAAAATTGAGGTCGGAGCTCACCGCTCCCGGTTTTACACTTCAACTTAAACTCAATTTGATCCATGAAACAACACATCCTTCCTTTGTCGATCGCGGCATCCATTCTCCTCCTGTTTACTTACGCATTTTACGCTTGCTTTTCTCCCGCTTCTTTTCACCCGGCAGCCAACGGTAATCCGCAAAAAGCTGCCCGACACACCGCCAGCGACGTTCCGGCCGGCCTCGCCGAATCCATTGCCGCCCGCGAGTACCACATTTCCTACGACCGTGCGCGGAAAATCCTGCAAAGCCCCAACCGAAGGCATAACCTCCGCGCTTATTACCGCCCAGGGAACCTCATCATCCGCAACCGGATCGATTCTGCGGACCATAATTTTTCATTGGTATTAAAAAATGAAGGCATTCTCGCCGACGGCCGCCTGTTGGACCACCCCGATCCGGCAGCCAAACCTGAAATACTTGAAAACAGACTGCTGATCCGCCATTCGAAATTCACCGAAGAATTTATTAATAATGAAGCGGGTGTAAGGCAGAATTTTATCATTCAACAGGCACCTGAGGGCACGAAAGAGCTGAAAGTACAGCTGGCCGCACAGGGCTTGCGCATTCGGAATGGTGCCGAAAATGAATTGTTGTTTTTTAATAAAAATGACCAAACAAACCCGCGCCTCATTTACCGCGACCTGCAATGTTGGGACGCTCGAAACCAGCCGCTCGCCGCGCAACTGACCGCCACGGGCCAACAAATCCAGATCACGGTTGATGTGCGCAACGCCGCCTACCCGGTAACCATCGATCCTATTGTGGTAAATGGCAGTCCGGTTAATGCTAATGCGCTGCTGGAAGCAGATCAGGCGGATGCCTGGCTGGGCTTTTCGGTCGCTTCCGCAGGGGATGTAAATGCTGACGGGTATAGCGATGTACTCGCAGGAGCACCGCATTACGACAACGGACAGGACGGAGAAGGCGCTGCATTTCTCTACTACGGCTCTCCCAACGGCCTGAACCCGGTGCCCACGGTATTGGAGAGCAACCAGTCGCATGCCGAACTGGGATATTCGGTAGCCAGTGCGGGAGATATCAATGCCGATGGTTTCAGTGACATCGCGCTGGGTGCGCCGTTTTATGACAAAGGACAAGCCAATGAAGGTGTTGTGTTTGTGTATTTCGGCTCTCCCAAAGGCGTAAAACCTAATCCGGCCGTGGTGCTCGAAGGCAACCAGTCCGAGGCGCATTTCGGCATATCCGTTGCCCTCGCCGGTGATATCAATGGCGATAATTATAGCGATTTAATGGTGGGTGCCAGTGAATTCGACCAGGGGCAATTGAATGAAGGCGCTGCATTTGTCTATGCCGGCTCTACGAATGGAATCGATCCTAACAAGGTAACCGTCCTCGAAATGAACCAGTCGATCTCCGGAATGGGCACTTCGGTAGCGGGAGCGGGGGACGTCAATGCCGACGGTTTTTCCGATGTGCTCGTAGGTGCGCCGTTTTATGATCTGGGGGAAGCTAACGAGGGGGCCGCATTGGTGTACCTCGGCAGTGTGAAGGGAATATCACTGATTCCCACTATCCTGCAAAGCGACCAGTCCGACGCGCACCTGGGCGCCTCGCTCGCTTCCGCAGGCGATCTCAATGGCGACGGGTTCAGCGATATCATCGTCGGTGCGCCGCATTACGACAAGGCATTTGCAGACCAGGGACTGGTTAAAATTCACCTCGGCTCTCCGAACGGAATCAATGCCAATGCTTCGATCACACTGGCAGGCCAGCAAATGAATGAGGAATTCGGTCGCACGGTTGCCTGCGCGGGCGACGTGGAAGGCGATGGTTACGCCGACATTATGATTGCCAGTAAAATGCAGGGCAAAAACCTGTTCAATGAAGGCGTGGTTAAGCTCTTTTCCGGGGTTCAGGCGGGTATTAATAAAAAACCTTTATCCATTTTCAGAGGCGGCCAGGCGAATGCTTACCTGGGCCAGTCGCTCGCCAGCGCCGGGGACATCGATGGCGACGGATTCAGCGACATTGTCATCGGCGCCCATTTGTATGATCATGGACAAAATAATGAGGGGGCCGTCATGGTCTGGCATGGCGGCGCGTCCGGCCCAGACACCGCCAAAGCGGCCGCTCTGCATTCCAGCCAGCCGGAATCGGCATTCGGGTATGCCGTTTCGGGTGCGGGCGATATCGATGGCGATGGGTACGACGAGATCATCGTCGGCGCGCCACATTACGACAATGGTCAGGCGGAAGAAGGCGTTATATTCGTATTTCCCGGAACGCCGAGCGGCATTAGCAAAACTGCATCTGTGATGCTCGAAGCCGACCAGCCGGATGCGAACTTTGGGGCCTCCGTTTCCGCCGCCGGGGACATCAATGGCGACGGCTTTGGCGACATCATCGCAGGCGCCATGCATTACGACAACGGCCAGGATGAAGAAGGGGCGGCATTTATATACCTTGGATCTGCGTCAGGCATTAACATTGATCCCATTCAACTGGAAAGCAACAAATCCGGCGCGTGGTTTGGGTGCGCGGTAGCACACGCAGGCGACCTTAACGACGACGGTTTTTCCGAAATAGTCATCGGCGCGATGAACTATTCCAATGGCCAATCGGAAGAAGGCGCACTTTACCTGTTCCCCGGTTCTGTGAACGGCCCGGACCTGGCAGGAATGCGGATCATCGAAAGCGACCAGGAAGATGCACGGCTCGGTAATGCGGTATCTCCTGCCGGTGACCTGAACGGCGACGGCCTCGACGATATCGTTGCAGGCGCATACGGCCTGGGTGACTACGACGCCGGAGCCATTTTCATTGGTTATGGGAAAGCCCAATCATTGGATTCGCTTGATATGGAGTGGATTAAAGGCATACAGGATCAGGCACATTTCGGCTGGGATGTATCCGGTGCGGGCGATATCAACGGCGACGGTTTTCACGATCTGATTGTCGGCGCAAATGCTTACGACAATGGCGACGGCGCTGCCAGCATTTACTACGGTGCTCCGACCGGGATCACGCAGGCGAACGTGACGTACCTGTACGCACACGAGACGGGCATGGCCGCTGCCATGGGCGAGTCCGTCGCAGGCGCAGGCGACCTCGATGGCGACGGATATAGCGATGTACTCGTCGGTGAGCCCTGGTTTATGGATGAAAATACCTCGATCATGACCGGCCTTGCACTGGTTTACTACGGATCACCGGCAGGGATCGATCCAAGTCCCCAACGGATTACCGGCAATCCCAATGACACTTTTGATTTCTTCGGATGGTCGGTGGCCGCCGCCGGCGACGTCAATGCCGACGGGTATAGTGATATGATCGTGGGTTCACCCAATTTCAGCTCCGGCCAGACGGATGCGGACGCTGCTTTTGTTTATTATGGGAACAATGGCCGGGGACTACGGAATAACATACGCCTGTACAACCCGGATCTTGTCACACCGTTGAACTATCAGCAGCATGGCAAAAGCGATTTTGGGATCGGGTTGCATTCCAGGTCATTTTTAGGAAAAAACAAAGGGAAACTGGTTTGGGAAACAATCGGTAACGGACAAAGTTTTTCAACGGCTTCCAATGGCCTTTTTGCCAACAGCGTTTCCTTCAACGGATCTCAAAAAGGTTTTCAAATCCTAACAGGCTCCGAATTGAAAAGTAAAGTCAACAAACAAGGCATTAGCACAAATCTGAGAGTTAGAATAAAGTATAATCCTGCCCTTGCATTGACGGGCCAGATGTACGGGCCGTGGAGGTACCTTATCGGGATACTCACAGGAACCACTTGCACGCCGGTACCAATCCATGCGGGTAGTGAAGACAAAGCAGTCGCAGAAGCAGCTTACGTATATCCCAACCCGGCAGCCACGGTATTGCACGTTGACAAGGGAAAGCTCACAATCGTGGGTTCGGTATTAATGACAAGGGAAGGCGTCCCGCTCCGAACCTGGAAAGGTAGCTCCGACAAACTGGATCTCCGTGGCATCCGTCCGGGTAGTTACATCCTGCGCGTCCGTTATGCCGACGCACATGAAAGTACCCATTCCGTGGTACTGAACTAATCGGGCGGTTACTTTCGGGAGATAAACGAACCACGAACTAAGCGATTTTCGCCTGAGAGTAATCGCTTAGCCTTTTAAATTCTGGTATTCGCAAAATTTAAACGCGGGAATAATCCCGTAGTTAAAAACATCCAATTACACACGTATTATGAAAAAGATTTATCAAAGGGCCATGGCGGTTGCCCTGGCTGGCACGACTCTCCTCGGAGCAGGGTTGTGGCACAAACACCACCGAACCGCACCGCTCCCTACCAAAGCGATGACACAAACGTCCGACGCATTGCCGACAGGCGTTTCCGAAGCGACATTAGCGGACATCCGCGGCTCGCTGGAAAAGCAGGAATACCACATTTCCTACGACGAGAAAAAACAAAAGCTGCAAAGCCCGAACCGGAAGAATAATATTCGCGCTTATTACGAACCCGGCAAACTGACCGTACAGACGCGCGTGGACACGACGGGCGAAGGCTTTAAAATGGAGCTGGTTAACGAGGGTATCTTCGCCGACGGCAAGCTGCTCTACAAGCCCGAAGCAGATGCCACCGCCAACCACCACGAGAATAAAGTGCAGATCAGCCACGACGCATTTACCGAGGAATTCATCAACAACGAAGACGGCGTCCGCCAGAATTTCATCGTTGAAAACGCCCCGGAAGGCACCCGTCAATTGCAAGTCAAAATGACGGCAAAAGGCCTCAAAGTAGAACAAGGCTCCGGCAACGAGCTGCGCTTCTATTCCGAAACAGCCGATGACAAATCCCGCAACAAACTCGTTTACAGCGATCTCAAATGCTGGGATGCCAACAAAAAACCCCTGAATGCGACCCTGGCCTACGTGGACAACCGCATCCAGATCAGCGTGGACGTGGCAGGTGCGGCATACCCCGTCACCATTGATCCCATCATTGCCAACGGCACGCCGCTGAATTCCAATCAGATTCTCCAAATTCACCAATTCTATATGTGGCTGGGCTTCTCCGTATCGAGCGCAGGGGATGTGAACGGCGATGGTTACAGCGACGTGATCGTGGGCGCGCCTCAATACGATCTGGGCGAAGAGAACGAAGGAGGCGCTTTTGTGTACAAAGGTGCTGCTCACGGATTATCGCTAACGGCTGTTACCTTCCAAAGTAACCAGAAGGATGCCAAAATGGGATGGTCTGTCTCCAGTGCGGGGGATTTCAACGGAGATGGGTTTGACGATTTTGTCGTAGGTGCACCCGGCGCAACGTTTGGTCAGGCGAAAGGTGTAGCATACGTTTATTCAGGCAATTCTCAAGGCAGCTATAACCTCGCCGAGACCCTTTTTCATGGTAACGGAGATCTAATGGGAACAAGTGTGGCAAGTGGGGATATCAACCGCGATGGCTTTGCGGATGTGATTGTCAGCGAGCCGCTTTATACCACCAATTTCAAATCAGAATGCGGGATGATCGCCATATATCCCGGGTCAGGCAATGGCATCGACGATGCGAACTATACCATTGTATACGCACCTGCGGGTGGGACAAAACTGGGATCAAGCCTTGCTACGGCTGATGTCAACGGTGATGGCTTTGCTGATGTGATAGGTGGGGCGGCCCAGTCCTCCGGAGGTGAAGGATCTGTTTATATATGGCATGGTGCTAGTGGCGGGATTCCGGCCGGTACTTTATCCAATAGTAACATTAAATCAAACACACCCAACGCTGCCTTTGGCACTTCGGTTTCCAACGCTGGCGATGTAAACGGAGACGGTTTCGCCGAGATTATTGTAGGCGCTCCCGGCGTGAGCAATGGCCAAAACAACGAGGGCGTCGCCAGAGTCTATTACGGGTCTATGGGGGGAACTTTATCAGCTTTTAGTACACTGCTGGAAGTTAACCAGGCCGGGGCCGAATTCGGTACGTCGGTTGCAGGTGCCGGGGACGTGAACGGTGACGGATATGACGACGTAATCGTTGGAGCCCCGTTCTATGATGATGCGGTGGCAAACGGCGGTGGCATCTGGATCTTCCACGGATCGCAAAATGGCCTTAATAGCACCAGCAGCTTTTCGCTTAAAGGCCAACAAGTGGAAGATCACTTTGGGCAGGCTGTTTCAGGCGGAGGTGATTTGAACGGGGACGGATACAGCGATATAGTGGTGGGTATACCCGGCTTTGACCAAAGTGGGATGACAAACAACGGGGCTGCGAGGGCCTATTTTGGTAACGATGGCTTTGCGGGAAAAAACAAACGGAACAACACCCGGTTGTACAACTCGAATTTCACGCCGATGACTTATGGACAGTCGGCCCAAACTTCGATTGTGGTAGGCATTTACCCCACGTCTTTCCTGGGGCGCAACAAGGGCCGTCTGGCGTGGGACTACACGCAAAATGGAACCAGCTTCTCCAAAGTCGCTAACACTCCTATTACAAACAGTACGATCATCGACGATGAGTTTGCATCATCTAGCGTTTTACAGTTTAATGAAATCAAAATCGGTATTACGAAACCATGGACAGTGACCCGGATGCGGGTGAGATTTAAATATGACCTTGCTACGGCTTTAACAGGGCAAGTATACGGCCCGTGGCGCACTGTTCCTGAATATCTTCTTTACCTCCCCGCAGGCACGCCGCCTGTACTGGCAAGCGAAGGTGTTGAAAAAGCAGAGATCCCATTTGCCAGACCGGAATACGAGGACATCGTCTCCGTATATCCCAACCCGGTTGCGGACCGCCTCTTTATCCAATCCATCAACATGGAGCAGGTAAAATCACTGCAACTTATTTCTGCAAATGGAACGATGGCATTTACATCCGCCAGGCCACAAACCGAAGTGGACGTGAAACACCTGCCGGCCGGAACGTACATTCTGGTAATCAACCGGAAGGACGGCTCTAAAACTTCTCACAGAGTTCTGATTAAAAAGTAAATAGTACGACCTATATTTTGAAATGCTTCCTGGAATTCCGGGAAGCATTTTTTATTTCCGGCAACTCATTGGTTCTTAACCGATCGGACATTGTTTTCTTCATTCTTGTCTGTCGGGTATCAAATTGTGATCAGGCTTAGAGATAATGCAAAAGGCGTCCACGAGATTCGCGAACGCCTTTTAGTTGATATGTCCTGATTCAAACGAACGGATCACCCATGCACTAATCCCACAACTTCCCAGGATACACCTCCGCCTCATGCAGCGCATTCAGCGATGCCTGCACCGATGGCTTGTCCTCCGGGTAAGTCACCCCGAACCAGTCGGAAGCAATGCGAAATACCCGGCAATCTCCCAGGCCGTCTTTGATGATGTGCGTCATCACCGTCGGGATGTAGAATTCTGCTTTCGGCGTGTTGATATTTTCGCGGGCGTATTTTTCGAAAAGGTCTTTGGTGATGGGGAACATCGAGGGTTTGAAACCCCAGAAGTTCATCGATACCGGCGTTTCGGGCGCGAGTTCGGTGCGGGTTTCGCCTTCTTCGAAATAGATTGTGCCGTTTTCTTCAAAGATTTTGGTACGTTCCACGACGGAATCCAGGTTGTGGTCTTCGCGCTCGACGCATACGCCGCGAGAAACGGTGCCGTTCTCGGAAAGCGTACGTTTCAGCTCGTAGCCGATCATTGCATGCTGCTTGTCGTTGGTATCGGTTTGCAGGAATTGCGCCATCGTTTCAAATGCGTCGCGACCATAGAAGTCGTCGGCATTGATCACGGCAAACGGCGTGTCGGTCTGTTCCCAGGCGCAAAGAGTGGCATGGCCCGTTCCCCAGGGCTTGGTGCGTTCTACGCTGCCTAAATCTTCGGGGACATATGACTGGATTCCCTGAATTGCAAAGTCAAAGTCAATCTTACCTTTCAGTTTCGGGGCGAAAATGGCCTCGGCGCTTTCCTTGATCTCCTGGCGTACGATAAAAACTACCTTTCCAAAACCTGCGCGAATGGCGTCGTATAAAGAATAATCTATGATGGTTTCTCCGTTGGGACCGAACTGGTCGAGCTGCTTGATACCTCCGTATCTGCTACCGATGCCGGCAGCCAAAATCAAAAGAGTTGGTTTCATTCAAGTGGATTTAAACGTTCCGTAATGCGGTGTGTAAAAAGACGGTTCAAAATAAACCCATTCAAAACGATAAAAAAAACGCGTTCCGGGTTTCGGAGCGCGTTTTTTCAAAATAAAATATTTTAATAATTTAATTATACCGCGAAGCTTTCGCCGCAACCGCAAGTACGGGTGGCGTTAGGATTGATGAACTGGAAACCCTTTCCGTTCAACCCGTCGCTAAAATCGAGGGTCGTTCCAGCCAGGTACAGCAGGCTCTTTTTGTCTACGATAATCTTCACTCCTTTGTCCTCAAAAACCATATCATTCGGCTTCGATTCGGAATTGAATTCGAGATTATATGTCAAACCCGAACAACCGCCGCCGAGCACCCCCACGCGAATCTGATAATCGTCGTCGAAACCGTCAGCCTTGCGGAGTTCTACAATTTTATTTTTGGCTGTATCGCTTACCGTAACCATTTTTCTAATGTTTTATTATCTGTTCATTTTAACGCGATTCGCGAGCCTGAAAGTTCACATTATCGCCAAAAATGAATTGTTGTTACATGCCTAACGGCATTTTCCTCTGCACTTAAATCAGCTGCGCCTACACATTACCCTTTCCACGGCGGCTCATTCAATCATTGAAGCACCATCGCCCCGCCCTGGTTAATCCCGGACACGTGCACCGCCGACTCGATCCCCGCACTCGCGAACCGCTCCTGCATGGCTTTTCCTGCATTCTGAGCATTCTCGATGCCTCTACTGAGTGCAAACATAGAAGGTCCCGCGCCGGAAATGCTGCACCCCAGTGCCCCATTCGAAATAGCCGCCTGCTTTACTTCCTTGAATTCAGGGATCAAAATGGAGCGTACCGGCTCAATTATCACATCCACCATCGAACGGCTGATGAGGTCGTAATCCGCTTTCATCAAACCGGCTACAAGGCCAGCGACATTGCCCATTTGAGCAATGGTATTTTTCAGCGAAACCTCGTTGCGCAGAATGAAGCGGGCATCTTTGGTATTGATCTCGATATCGGGATGCACGAGCGTGCAATAAAGATCGTCAGGCACCGGGATCGTGAAGATATCCAGCGGGTTGTAGCTACGGATCACAACAAAACCGCCCAAAAGCGACGGCCCCACGTTATCCGCATGTGCCGAACCCGACGCAATACGTTCGCCTTCCATCGCGAAAGGCAGCAATTCTCTACGGCTTAAAGGATTACCCAGCAACTCGTTCATCGCTACCACACCCGCCACGGCGCTCGCCGCACTGGAACCCATTCCACTGCCGAGAGGCATATTTTTGCGCAAAACTACTTCGCAGCCCAGGTCTTTGATACCCAGATGTTTCAGCAAAGCCAGCATCACCACCGTCACCGAGTTCTTCTCCGCCTGGCGTGGCAGCCGTCCTTCGTCACCCGTGATATCCGTAATGACAACGCCCGGCTCGTCACGCTTGTACAACTCGACCGTATCCCCCGGCTCCTGAATGGCAAACCCGAAAATATCAAACCCACACGACACATTAGCGACTGTCGCCGGCGCAAAAGCTTTTACTGAATTCACTGTAAATGGTTGTTTTCCTTTAAATATTGAAGAACGGATTCAAAGAAGACAACAGCGTCTTCAATAGACTCCTGCGCCTCATGCTCCGCTACTTCATCATAGTCATAGTCACCAAAATTCCTTTTTTCGAATGTCCTTTGAATTCTGATATTCAATGTGGAATCCAGAAAGCCAGTCCTCAAATACAATTCGCGAAACTTATAGTGCGCTCCTGCGTGGGTTTTAGTTTTAATTCCCGACACAAAAAACAAGGCCTGGACCGAATGGAACATGGTGTAATAGGCACGGTTGACACAAGCTTCATAAAGCCCGAGCTTATATGCACCTTTACCATCCTCCAAACAATCCGCAGCCTTTTTCATAATCCGGCCTGCGGTTAATTCTGTCATACAACGATTCCTTCTTTACGAACATTAATAGCCAAAGCCACCTCACCTTGAAGCAGCCTGTTTATCGAAATAGGAACCGTTGATATCCAAAAACTATATTTTAGCCCAAGCTCGGCACTAATGCCGGACATTCGGCTAATTTCTGCAAATGCATTTATACGCTCATCATTCAAAACTACCAAAAAGTCAACATCAGACTCTTCATGCTGCTCTCCACGGGCATAGGAACCAAAAAGAATCACCTTATCGAGCCGCTCCCCATAAAGCGTGCGGATACCAGCTACGAACTCCTCCGTCAACTTCGCTATCGATTCCGGTACTTTCCTGTCGCTCATAGCTCAAAATGGTTCAGAATAACGCCGGCAATTTAACTCCTTCTATCCCAAATAGCTACTGATACTCATGATATCCGCAAACACGCCTGAGGCCGTCACCTCGGCGCCGGCGCCCGGGCCTTTGATCACGAGCGGGCGGTCTTTGTAACGTTCGGTGGTGAATGATACGATGTTGTCGCTGCCTGAGAGCGTGTAAAAAGGGTGTGCCGCATCAACGGTTTTGAGCTCGATGGTGGCCTTGCCGTTTTCGAGGGTCGCGATGTAGCGCAGTTTCTCTCCTTTGGCTTCGGCCGCGGATTGCATATCGGCGAAGAATGCATTGGAGATTTCCAGTTCTCCGAAGAAAGCATCCACTGTCGGGGCATTCAGGCAGTTACCGGGCAGGATTTGTGAGATTTTCACTTCTTCCGGCTCCAATGCCACCCCTACCTCTCTGGAAAGGATCAGGATTTTGCGGCCTACGTCGGCACCGCTGAGGTCGTCGCGTGGGTCGGGTTCGGTGAAGCCTTTGGCTTTGGCCTCTTTCACAACGTCCACAAAGCGGTTGTCGCCACCGAAATTGTTAAATATATAGGATAGCGTTCCCGAGAGGATCGCTTCGATTTTCAAAAACTTATCCCCGCTCGCCATTAATCCCTGAATGGTATTGATAATGGGCAAACCGGCACCTACATTGGTTTCGTACAGGAATTTCACGCCGCGCTGTAATGCAGTCCGCTGCAATGCGATGTACTCCGAATAGCTGCCCGAGTTGGCGACTTTGTTGGGTGTTACGACACTAATGCTGGCATCCAGCAGCATGTGGTAATATTGCACAATGTCCTTATCGGAAGTACAGTCCACAAAAACGCTGTTCGGCAAGTTGAGCTCGATCATGCGCTGCACGAATGCGGGCAGGCTCGTTTTCACGCCCTCGTCCATCACGCGGTCGCGCCAGTTTTCGGGTTTGATGCCGTCCGGGTCGAGGAGCATTTTTTTGGTATTGGACAAACCGGCGATATTCAGGTTCAACAGCTTTTCCTCGCGCAGGTATTTCGTCTGATTGCGGATTTGTTCGATCAACGTTCCGCCGATCAATCCTACCCCGACGATAAACAGGTTCAGCGAGCGCGTTTCCGATTGGAAGAATACGCCATGAATCGCGTTCAGTGCTTTGGAAAGGTCGCTTTTTGAGATAACCACCGAAATATTCAACTCCGAAGAGCCCTGCGCGGTGGCCACTACATTGATACCGTTTTTACCCAAAGCCGAGAACAGCTTACCCGAAATACCGGTGTTTTTCTTCATCCCCTCACCCACAATAGCGACGATAGAGAGGTTTTTCTCCACTGAAATACCATCGATATGCCCCAGACCAATCTCCGTAGCAAATTCTTTTTCGAGCACGTCAATCGCTTTCTGCGCATTCTTCGGGTCTATTGAGAAACAGATCGAATGCTCCGAAGATGCCTGCGAGATCAGGATCACACTAATGGCATTGTTGGAAAGCGCCGTGAACAAACGCCCGGAAATACCCGCCACGCCGATCATCCCGCTGCCTTGGATATTCACGAGCGCGATCTCGTCGATGGACGAAATGCCTGTGATCACATATTCCTTACCGTTAGCGGATTTCTGAACGTACGTGCCTTCGAAATCGGTGTTGAAAGTATTCAGGACTTTCAGGGTGATATTTTTGGCAAATGCAGGCTGCAAACTCGGCGGGTAGATCACCTTCGCGCCAAAATGCGACAGCTCCATCGCTTCCGCATAGGAAATGGAAGGGATCGTGAATGCGTTCGCGACCTTGCGCGGGTCGGCGGTCATCATACCGTCGACGTCCGTCCAGATCTCGATCGACTCGGCTTCGAGCGCCGCACCGAGAATGGAAGCGGTGTAATCGGAGCCGCCGCGGCCGAGCGTCGTCGTGACGCCCTCGGCGGTAGAGGCGATAAAGCCGGTCACGCATTGCAACGCCGTGCTTTTCGCGAAATGCTCCAATATTAAATGATTGGTAACTTCAAAATTGACATCGCCCATGCCATAGGTAGCATTGGTGCGGATGACCTGGCGCGCGTCGCAAAACTCGGCGGCGACGCCTTTGCTTTTGAGGATTTCGGTGATGACCAGCGTCGAAAGCCGCTCTCCGAAGCTCATAATGAGGTCGAGCGTGCGTTCGGACAGTTCCCGTATCCAGGAAACGCCGCGAAGAATGTCTTCCAGCTCATTGAAAAGCCCACGCACAGCGGCAAACGTACTGCTCTGGTTTTTCACAGGAATCAACCCGCGTACGACCGCGAAGTGTCTTTCCTCCACGCCTTTCAAAAATTCGACATATTCCGTATTGCCGGCGGCCGCCATTTTCCCGATTTCGATGAGCCTGTTCGTTACTCCGCCCATGGCAGAAAAAACGACCGCAATGCGCTCGCCTTTGGACAGATTTTCTTCGAGGATACTGATTACCGTTTTGATACTGTCGACCGATCCGACAGAGGTGCCGCCAAATTTAAGAACCTTCATTTAAAGCTATATTCGAAATATGCGAATGTGAACGGCACAGGGCCGCTCATTTTGAACAGAATGCAAATATAGCAATTCAAACGCCGCTTACTTTCAATAATACCCCTAAATGCAGACCACTCCCGCGAAATCGCTGAGCGACCAAATGCAGTCATAACCCCGCACTCTCACACTCAGCCAGTTGCTGCTTCCTGTAACTGCGTATAAACATCTCATTTTAAAATATTAAATTTTAAATAAAATAGCTTTTGTCGCCGAATATTTTATCAAAATGCTTTTTATCAATGCTATATTTTTTGAAATTAATTAAAAATAGAAGATTCTTCTGTTTTTAAGAGAATACCTAACTGTTTCACTCCATTACTTAATCAATTATGAAGAAAGTCTTTACACTAGGCTTCCTATGGGTCTTGCTGTTCCTCTCCGGAACAGGTTTTGCGCAAGACCTGAGCATCAAAGGCAAAGTACAATCGGCGGACGGTTACCTTCCCGGTGCCAGCATCCTCATCAAGGGCACCAGCCGCGGCAGTACTACCGACACCAACGGCGATTTCACGCTTACCGCGCCGGCCAATGCAACACTCGTTGTGTCGTTTATCGGCTACAAAACGATGGAAATCCCGGTCGGCTCGAAAACCGTGTTCGACATTATGCTTGAAAACGACGCGACACAGTTTAACGAGATTGTCGTAACGGCGCTTGGTATTGCCCGTGAAAAGAAGGCATTGGGCTACGCCGTGCAAGAGGTAAGCGGCAAAACGCTCACGCAGGCACGCGAAACCAACCTCGTCAACTCGCTTTCGGGGCGTTTGGCAGGGGTGCAGATCACCAATTCCAATGGCGCGCCGGGCTCCTCGTCGCGGATGATCATTCGCGGCGCGAGCTCCATCGGGAGTAACAACCAGCCGTTGTTTGTAGTCGACGGCGTACCGGTGGATAACAGCAACTTCGGCTCAGGAACGGGTATCGACTATGGTAATGCAGCCGCAGCGATCAATCCGGACGACGTAGAGTCGATCAACGTGCTGAAAGGCCCAAGCGCGGCGGCACTTTATGGCTCCCGCGGGGCGAATGGCGTGGTTTTGATCACTACCAAAAGCGGTAAGGGCACGAAAGGGATCGGAGTTTCGGTCAATTCCAATACGGCCTTCGAAAGCCCGTTCAGGCTGCCTGAATGGCAAAATGAATACGGCCAGGGTGCCGCCGGGCAGTTTGCCTACGTGGATGGCAAAGGCGGCGGCAAGGGTGACGGCGTGGATGAAAGCTGGGGGCCCAGACTGGATGGCCGCCTCATTCCACAATTCGATTCACCCGTTGCAGCCGATGGTACCAGGACTCCCACACCCTGGATTGCGCACCCCGACAATGTGGACAAGTTTTTTGAAACCGGCAGAACATTCACCAACAGCGTTGCCGTAACAGGTTCCAGCGACAAAGCCGATTTCCGGCTCGCGTTCACCAACCTGGATCAGACGGGTATTTTACCTAATACCGATTACAAAAGACGGACTGTTTCGCTGAATGCAAGCTGGAATCTCACCAGCAAACTCAGCATTCGCGCAACGGGAAATTACATCAAAGACGGCTCCGACAACCGTAACAATTTCGGCTTATACTTTATCTGGTTTGGTCGCCAGGTGGATATGGACAAACTGAAAGCCTACAAAAAGCCGGGCAGCATTTACCAGTACAACTGGAACGACAACTATTGGACAAACCCCTATTACCTGCTCAACGAGAGCACCCGGGCCAACGAAAAGGACCGGCTTTACGGCAACTTCTCGGCCACGTACAAATTCACCAGCTGGCTCTCACTGACCGCCCGCACCGGTACCGATTTTTATGAAGACCGCCGTAAGACCAAAAGTGCCGCGCGCCAGGCGATCATCGGCACCTCGGCGCTTTACGATGCTTACAATGAGGAGCAAATCTTCGTTCGCGAATCCAACTCGGATTTCCTGCTCAATGCAACCCATAAGTTCGGGGATTTCGACATTACGGCCAACATCGGCGGAAACCACCGCTCAAACTACGCGCAACGCAACTATATGGGCGCTACCGAACTGGCGATCCCACGGGTTTACAACTTCGGAAACTCCCGCCAGAAGCTCGTCGGTGAAAACAGTTACATCAAAAAGACCGTTAACAGCCTTTACGCGGCCGCTAACCTCGGCTTCCGTAACTATCTGTTCTTAGACCTGACCGCACGAAACGACTGGTCGAGCACATTACCGGCGAATAACCGCTCGTATTTCTACCCTTCCGCGGCGGTGAGCGCGATCGTGACGGACATATTTGACATCAAATCATCGGTTTTGTCTTTTGCAAAATTACGTGCGGGTGTGGCCCAGGTAGGAAACGACACCGACCCTTATCGTTTGGTAAGTACCTATAAATACGAAAATGCCTGGGGAAGCACGCCGAGCCTTTCGGAAAACAATGCGATGCTGAATGCGGATCTGAAACCGGAAATCACGTCTTCCTATGAAATCGGGGCGGATATCCGGTTGTGGCAAAACCGTGTCGGCCTCGACGTGACCTATTACAACAAGGTTTCCAAGAATCAGATCCTGGACGTTAACATTTCCAATGCCACCGGGTTCCTTTCTAAATTGCTGAATGCTGGTAAGATCAAAAACTCGGGCATTGAAATTCAGCTGACCGCCACGCCTGTGAAGCTCGACAAGTTTTCATGGGATATCGGAATAAACTGGGCTAAAAACAACAACAAGGTCGTTGCACTCGACGGCGGGCTTACCACCTATCAGCTGAACAACAGCTACAATGCATTGACTCAGGCCACATCGAGCAACAGTTTCAGAGGATTATCAGTGGAAGCGCGCGTAGGCCAGCCCTACGGCACCTTCTTTGGCAAAGGCTTCCTGCGCGCGCCCGACGGCCAGATCGTGTACGACAGCCAGGGATACCCGATGATCGACCCGGTAAGCCGCGTGCTCGGCAGCTTCACACCCGACTGGATCGGCGGCATTTCCAACACATTTACCTACAAAGGATTCTCGCTCAGCACGCTCATCGATATGAAGCAGGGCGGGGACATTTTCTCGCAATCGATCAATATCGGCCGGTACACCGGTGTCTTGAAAGAAACTACTTTCGGACGTGAGGATGGTGTGGTTGGACAAGGCGTGGTGAATATCGGAACCTCGGCCGCGCCCGAGTATGTGCCTAACGAGAAACGCATTTCATCGGAAGAGTACCATCACAAATATTACCTGCTGACCAACAACGAGAATACCATTTTCGATGCGAGCTACATCAAGTTGCGGGAAGTGAAGCTGACCTATATGCTTTCAGGAAAAGTCTTCAACAAACTGCCATTCCGCGACATCGCCATCTCCATTGTCGGACGCAACCTGGCTCTATTGAAGAGTAACCTGCCGCACATCGACCCCGAAACCAGCTACTACAACGACGGTAACCTGCAAGGGATCGAAAACGGGCAAATCCCGACAACCAAAACCATGGGCTTCAATATCAGTTTCAACTTATAGGCTAATTTCCCGAGACGATGAAAAAGAAAATATATTCAATGGGCATTTCGGCATTGCTTTCGTTCCCAATCATCTGCGCAACGAGCTGCACCGGCGATTTCGACACGATCAATACCAATAATAACAGCGCAGCTACCGGTACCGCCGACCTTTTCCTGCCACACGGCATCCAGAGTGCGGTCGATATTTACTGGGGAGGCTCGCTCGGAATGGATATCGGTGACGGTTACTCGCAGCATTGGGCGCGGATACAGTACACCGACATCGACCAGTACACGGTTTCAAGCGACGTATACACCGCGGCCTGGCAAGGCTTGTATGTGGAATCGCTGGCGGATTATCAACGCATCTACAAAATCGGCAAGGAATCGGGCAACGTCAATTACCAGGCGGTGGCGGTGATATTGCGGTCGTGGGCATTCATGTTACTGAGCGATGTGTATGGAGATGTCCCTTATACCGATGCATTGCAGGGGTTGGAAGGGAATCTTTTGCCTAAATATGATAAGCAAAAGGATGTCTACGCGGGCATTGTGGCTGAGCTTAAATCGGCCGGGGAGTCGATCAACGCTACCGACAAGAATATGACGATCGGGGGCGATATTCTCTTCAACAATGACCTTACCAAATGGAAGAAATTCGCTAACACGCTGAGCCTCCGCGTGCTGAGCCGCATGATCGACAAAGCCGATGCCCCCATTGACGTGAAGGCCGAAATTACCCGGATCCTGAGCGATCCTGCTAAATATCCGGTCATTACTTCCGTAGCCGAGAACGTTCAACTCAACTATCTGGATGCCACCAACAACCAGAACCCGGTCAACGTGAACCGGAAAACACGCGACGACCACCGCGTAAGTGCCACTTTGGTAAACAAAATGAAAGATTTGAAGGACGCTCGCCTGCCCATCTACGCCAACAAACCGGCGTTAAAAGATGAATACACCGGCGTCCCTAACGGTCTTTCTTCTTCGCAGGCCGGAAAACTAGGTCTCGACAGCACTTCGAGGGTCGGTAGTTTTTTCACCGGCCCTACCGCGCCCGGCGTGATTATGAGCTATGCGGAGCTGTTGTTTCTTAAAAGCGAGTTCGCCTACAAAGGAATTGCAGCAGCCGGCGACGTAGCCAAAAACTACACCGATGCCATTACCGCCTCTTTTGCCCAATACAAACTGACCGTTTCTCCCGAATACCTCAATGCAAATGCTCTGAAACCCGGTGCTGCCGGTTTCACACAGATTATGGAGCAAAAGTGGATTGCATTGTACGGCCAGGGCCTCGAAGCCTGGACCGAATTCCGCAGAACCGGCATCCCTGATTTGAAACCTCCTGTATTGAATACCAACCAGAATGTCATTCCAACGCGGCTGCCCTACCCGAACTCGGAAGAATCGCTGAATTACGACAATTTCTCAGCGGCCCTCACCGCCCAGGGAGGCAAGAATGACATGAAAATGAAGCTTTGGTTTGCGAAATGACGCAAATCAGGATGCATTAGAAAGCAAAACGGGACGGATGCGTGCGGCATCCGGCCCGTTTTCTTTTTGGTATTAGTAGTACCTAAAACGAAATCCCTAATCCTGCTCCGATATTTGCAACGCCTACAAATCGCTTTTCATTGATTGGGATACCTACCTCGGGGTAATTACCTACCCGTACATTCACGGCTACGTCTTTCAACTGCGCCTCGGTAGCCAGGAAGTCACCCGAAAGGTGGAAATACAATGGGCCGGCAATGGGCAAACGCAAACTCGCTCCCGCGCCTAACCCGAAACCACTGGTGGAAGCAGGGCTCAAATGCACGAGGATCTGGTTTTCACCGGATTGAAACGTACCCGTCATGTCCACGGTGGGAGAAGTGACTTTTACATAACCTCCCTGTACGTGCCCTTCCAATTGTACCCTCCCGAAATTGAGGAATATGGCAGGCCCCGCCATAATCGCATTAAATTTCCAGCGCGATACCTTCGTATCCCAGGTATGCGAAGTCGTTTCGTTGATAAATCCTTTAATTTCCTCCACGCGAAGATCGGCAATATCCACAATCGGCTGCGGGCGTGTGGTGTTCTGATTCATGCTTCCCGAAAGTTTCAACCCAAACCAGCGTGCTATGCGGAAATCGTAATTGACCTGACCATAATATCCCGAGCCTGTAAGCCCCGCAAACGGGTCGTTCAGTTTTTCCCTTGCGAGCTCTCCTACGGGCAAGCTGTATCCGGCTGTGACCGAAAAGAATGAACGGTTGTCGTTTTGTGCGTCGGCGCCGACTTGTGTAAATAGGAAAAGTGCAAAAAGAAGTATGAAGAAACGTTGGCTAATTTTCATGAATATGGCTGGTTTGTGAGAAGAACTAGTACGTGAAACGAAATTTCCAGCAAAGGTAACATGAAACGTCCCCGATTTATTACATTTTAATTAAGCGACTTAGTTTGGGGAAATTTTATCAACACAATGTTATATAATTCGCTTGAAAAGTCGCTCAAAAAGTGCCGGATCGCGCTGGTATGGAAATGGTAAGGTTTATTTCAAACTAAATCATTAAACCCATGAACAGGCAAGAAACAGATAAGGAAGCAAGAGCCACCAAGAACGTGAAAAACGTCTGGAAGTGGATCGTCGGCGTCGGTATCGTTCTTTCGCTGATCGCCTGGTTTGGCGGCTTCTTTAACCATGACAGAAATCTGTCGGGCCAGGCGGACAACCCGGCCGACCAGGGCACAACAGTCGTCGATACCGTGGCGTCCGATACATCAGGTACCCAAATGCGTGCCGATACGGTTAATGAGCACGTCCGCGGTACCCAATAGTGGCTATTTTATCAGTGCATCATAAAGAATCTCCACCGGGTGCATGGCTTTGCGCCCGGTACCGTCTTTGATCTGATGGCGACAACTCGTCCCGGCAGCCGCGATGATCACATCTTCGGGCTGCTGCCGGACAGTTGGGAACAACACCAACTCGCCGATCTGCATCGACACCTCATAATGCTCCTGTTCATACCCGAACGACCCCGCCATTCCGCAGCAACCCGACGGTATGAGTTGAACATGATAATTTTCAGGCAACTGCAAGGCCTTTTTAGAAGCCGTTAAAGTCGAAAGCGCTTTCTGATGGCAATGTCCGTGCAGCTTGATCAGCTGATTTTTACCCGCAAATGCAGATTTAAGAATGCGTTTCGCATCGATTTCGCGTGCGATGAACTCCTCGAATAGCAATGCATTCTCCGCGATCTTTTGCGCATGCTCCCGCTCGCTTTCGCCTACCAGATCCACATATTCATCCCGGAACGAAAGAATTGCTGACGGCTCGATGCCCACCAGCGGCGCGTCATAAGTGATTTTATCTTTCAATAATGCCACATTCCGCACAGCCAGTTTCTGCGCCTCTTTTACAAATCCTTTGGACAAATACGACCGCCCCGATTCCAGATGCTCGGGAATAATGACCTCGTAACCCAGCTTTTCGAGCAGTAATACCGCTTTTTTGCCTACTTCCGCATCATTATAGTTGGTAAATTCATCGCAGAAAAGATACACAGTCCGGGAATGCGGCGCAGTTGCCGGCTTGCTTCGCTGGTGTTTTTCCCACCAGCTTTTCAGCGTCTCGCTATCCAGCTTCGGCATGGAGCGTTCAGGATGAAAACCGACCATTTTGTTGGCAATTTTCCGCAATGCGGGCGTCCCGAATATGCCGTTGAATGCCCAGGGAGCGATCGAGGCCAGTTTCATTTGGTTTGAAAAATTGGCGATCAGCTTGCTGCGCATCGGTATGCCGTGCGTTTCATAATATTGCTGTGTGAATTCGGCCTTCATTTTGCCAATATCCACGCTGGAAGGGCATTCCGATTTGCAGCCTTTGCAGGAAAGGC
The DNA here is from genome assembly GCF_900109045.1 of Dyadobacter sp. SG02. GTDB lineage: Bacteria > Bacteroidota > Bacteroidia > Cytophagales > Spirosomataceae > Dyadobacter. The sequence goes on along the minus strand of NZ_FNYL01000003.1, from coordinate 145,337 downwards.
ACAGATCGAGCACTTCTTTTACCATTTCCTGACTGGTATTAGGAGCGGTCTCGGGCGTGAGGTACTGCCTGAGAATGTTCGCACGGGCCCGCGTGGTGTCGCGCTCGCTGCGGGTGGCCATGTAGCTGGGGCACATGGTACCGCCGGTTAGTTCGGTTTTCCGGCAGTCGCCCGAGCCGCTGCACTTTTCGGCTAACCGGAGAATGCCTTCTTGCCTCGAAAAGTCGAATATGGTATCGATCTTCGGGCTGGGTTTGTCCTGGGCGTAGCGCAGAAACTCGTTCATCGGTGGGGTGTCCACGATTTTGTTGGCATTAAAAACACCATCCGGGTCCCAAATCCGCTTCACCTGCCTGAACATTTCATACACTTCCTCGCCCATCATGAAGGGAATGAATTCTCCACGCAAGCGCCCGTCGCCATGCTCGCCGGATAATGCACCATTGTATTTCTTCACGAGTACGGCCGTATCTGCCAGTACATCGCGGAATTGCTGTTTTCCTTCACTCGTTTTCAGGTTGATCATCGGCTCTACATGCAGCTCGCCCGCGCCCGCGTGTGCGTAGTACGACGCGTGCAAACCATGTTTGTCCAGCAATACCGCCAATTCTTCAATGTATGCCGGTAAATCTTCCACGGCTACCGCACAGTCTTCGATCAGGTTCACCGGCTGGGTGTCGCCGGGCAAGTTGCGGATCAGGCCGAGACCGGCCTTGCGGATGTCCCAGGCTTTGTTGGCATCGTCACCGAACAATAGCGGGTAGGCATATCCCAGGTTTTCAGCCTGTAACTGCGCGATCAGTGCAGCAGCTTTTTGCTCTACTTCCTCTTTCGCAATGCCCCAGAACTCCACCATCAGCATCGCAGCGGGGTCACCTTGCATGAAAAAACGATTTTGGGAGTACACATTATGGTTTTTGGTAAAATCCATAATGTATTTGTCGACCAGCTCGGAAGCCTTCGGATCGTACGCCATCGCCACCCGATTAGCGTGCAATGCCTCCGCGAGCGAGTTCGTATGCACGCACACGACGCCCACCGCTGCGGGCGGGGCGTCCACCAATGCGATTTTGGCCTCGGTAACAAAGCATAATGTACCCTCGGAACCCGCGATAAGATTACAGAGGTTGATATTTCCTTTTTCAAAATTCCTGACCAATGCATCCAGCGCATAACCGGAGTTGCGGCGCGTGACGGTCGGTTTCGGAAACTGTTTTTTGATTAAATCCTGGTCGATAGGATTGGATATGAGCCCGAACATACCCGCGAGAATAGATTGCAGGCGTTGGCCTTTGATCTGCTTTTCCCGGATTTCCTTCGTAAAATCGGCGATGGTTTGCTCGCTGAAAACCGCTTCGGAGCCATCCGCAAGCAGTACTTTCACTTCCAGCAAATGATCGCGCGTGGCGCCCCAGGTGATGGAATGCAGCCCGCAGGAGTTGTTCCCGATCATTCCGCCGATCATCGCGCGGCTGGCTGTGGAAGTTTCGGGGCCGAAAAGCAGCCCGTAAGGCGCAAGATGTTTGTTCAGATCGTCGCGGATCACGCCCGGTTGCACGCGTACCCATTTCTGTTCTGCATTTACTTCGATAATCTTTCGGAAATGCTTCGAAATATCGACCACAATGCCTTTTCCCACCACTTGACCGGCCAGCGACGTGCCTGCGGCGCGGGGTATCAACGTCACCTTATTGCTTTGGGCAAAACCGATCAGCGCACGGATATCCTCCACGGTTTTTGGCAAGGCCACCGCCACCGGCATTTCCTGGTAAACCGACGCGTCGGTGGCGTAAACGGTGCGCTGGGCTGTGTGTAGCGTGGAATTGTCAAAATACAACTCCCCCTCGAACCGGGCGCGGAGCGTATTGAACTGGAATTGTGAAACGCGGGTCATGGGAACAATCGATAATCAGGGAGCGAATTTACAGTAGTTGGCCTATTAATGCTTTGAAAAACTGCATTAATGTGCCCGCGGCCCACGCTCAGTAAGCCGCCGGAACAGATACCACCAGGAGTTACGTATATTGGCACAATTTTTACACTTCCTATTTTGGTAAAAAACAGTTTTCCCTTGCGAACCGATGAAACACATAAACATTCTGATCCTCACACTATTCTGCCTAGCACTGAGCTGGACTTCTTACGCGCAAAATACGGCCAATATCACGCTCACAGCGGCAAAACAAGCTCCCGTGACCGTTACGCTGGTGCTGGAAGATGTACATTTTCACCCCAATCTGGGCACGGGCCTTGCCGACGCGAAGCTCGACGCCGTGGCCTCGGTGAATTTTGCAGACAAAACCACTGAAAAAGCCGTCATCCAGCTCAGCGAGCCCAAAATGATGCGCCTCCAATACAGCGGCAGCGGTGTGAATAAAACCTGGATGCTATTCCTCCAACCCGGCGACGACCTGACGATCAATGTCGCGGAGAATGCAGACGTGACTTTCACAGGAAAGAATGCAGGTTACCAGACATTTTTGAAGAATTATTTTCTGGAAAACCAATACCAGTACTTGCCGGTTTTCGGCTACAAACCCTCGCAAATCGATAACAAAAGCGTGGTACAGCAGAGCGACAGCCTGAAAAAAGTACGGCTGGATGCATTTGAAAAATTCAAAATGGCTAATCCGGTCGTGCCGGCATTCGAAGCGTATGTGCTTGCTACGACAGCGACCGAGCCGTCGCTCACCCGTCAGCTCATTCAGGAAAAGATCATGCGCCGTAACCGCGTGGCGAAACTCGACGCGACGCAACGGAAAGAACTCGAAGATTTCACATTGACCGACTTTAAAATCCAGCCCGACGACGCATTGCTCAGCCAGGCCTACCGCGACGAGCTCCGCAACTGGGCACTCATCCCCTCGACCCGCAAGTACCCGCTAGGTTCGGAAACACGATATGAGATCAGCCCCGAGGCATTGAAGGATGTGTATGCATTCAGCAAGGAAAAACTGGCCGGTTATCCCAAACAGAAAGAATACCTCGCCACCTACTGGCTCAATTACGCCGCAACGGCGATCCCGGGCATTGAAACGGCGAAAACAATGCTGGCAGATTACAAAACGACATTCCCGCAATCGCCTTACACCGAATATGTTTCCAAACTGATCCAGACCAAAGAATCGCTGCAACCCGGCGCGGCCATCCCGGACATTACATTGCTGGGTACGGACAGCGCGGCGGTAACGGTTTCCTCATTACAAGGCAAGCCGGTGCTGATGGTATTTTCGTTCAGTATCGGCCAGCACGAGCCGGGATTGAAGGTTTTGGAAGATAAATATGCGGACAAGGTGACGTTCGCCTACATTTCCGTCGCCACAGGCATTCCGCTTTCGACCTGGAAACAATATGTGAAGACGCGCCCGACGGCGAAGCATTTATGGGCTTCGGACGAAAATATCGAGGTTCTGAAAGAGAAATATGGCATCGATATCCGGTATCCGTTCCTGGTGATCGACGGTGCGGGCAAGATCGTGAACCGATGGATTCCGCAGGAGTTCCCTAACAACAAAACGCTGGAAGCTGAATTGCAAAAAGTGGCCAAATAGCATGGCATGGTGCGAAGCAGGACCTTCGCACCATCACAGCATTATTCTGATCGAATGCACCGGCTCCTCGTACCGGTAAGAAATCCGCAGCTCACAATTATCACAAATCTGCTTCACGATCGCCAGCCCAAGCCCGAGCGATTCTGCTCCGGCAGATTCTTTCTTGAACCGTTCGAACAACCGCTCCGGCTCGCTTTTTAGCGGATTGCCCGTGTTGCTGACCTGTAAATAGTCGACACCGGATTCCAGCCTGAGCTCCCCGCCGGTATAGTTGTGCCGGATCGCATTGTTAATCAGGTTGGTTAAAAGAATCTCCGCCAGCGCCGGCGACATCACTTTACGGAAACTACCTGCCGACTGCAAGGAAACCCGGATGTCTTTATGCTGCAAAATATCTTCAAAATCTTTCAGCTTGTTCAATGCGAGCTCCGAAAGATCGAGTTCTTCCTGTTCCGTAAACTGCTGGTTTTCAATTTTTGCCAACAATAAAAGGCCCTGATTAAGCCTCGACATCCGCCGTGCCGCATGGTAAATCTCTTCGATCCAGTAGGTATGGTTTTCGCCAAGATCTTTGGATTGAATAAACTGCTCCACGCGTGCATTGATGAGCGCGAGCGGCGTCTGGATTTCGTGGGAAGCATTCTCGGTAAACTCGCGCAGGCTGCGGTAGTCGTGCTGCATCTTCGAAGCCATTTTCTCCATCACATCGCCCAGCTCGTTGAACTCCGTGATTTCGCTGCGCACCGTTTCCAGCGGCTTGTTTTTCGTCCAGTCGAAATCCTTGATTCTAGCCAGCGAATCATAAAACGGTTTCCATAGCTTCCCCGATAAAACACGGTGAAACAGGAAGGTACTGACCAACAAAAGCCCCAAAAATGCGATCATCGCAACCGAAATGGCCTCAATCAGCTTGTAGGATTCGATCATCGACTTCCGGATCGCGACGCGGTACGGCGAGCCGCCGATCAATGTGTAGAATGTGAGCTGCCGGAACGGATCGGCCGTTTCGTCGTAGCGGTTGCTGATGAGCGTGTCCGTAAATGCAACCTTATTGTCGAATTTGCCAAATACCGGTACGACCTCGATTTTATTCTCGACGAAGTAGGAATTGTTGGACCAGGTGTCGTTCGCGCGGACGTAAGTCTCGAAATCCTGCTTTTCGACCATCAATCGGCTCTCCACCTCGTCGTAGATCATGAAATTGATGATCCAGTAAAAAGCAATCCCCACCGCCACGTAAATGAGCAAGGAGGCGATCAGGTAAATGCGACTGGCTTTTTCGAGCAGTTTCAAGGTGCGGTGAATTTGTAACCTATCCCGTAAATCGATTGAATGTAATCTTTTCCGCCCTTTTCCACGATTTTCCGTCGGAGGTTTTTGATATGCGAATACACCATGTCCAGCGAATCGGCCGAATCCATATTGTCGCCCCAGAGGTGCTCCGCAATGGATTCCTTGGTTAATGCGACATCGATATTGGAAAGAAAATAAAGCAGCAGATCGTACTCCTTTTTGGACAATGTGGTTTCAATGTCTTTAATAAAAACCTTCCGCGCAGGCAAGTTGACCCGGATATCCTTCCAGGTCATATCATTGTTTCCCCCAAAATTCCTGCGCCGGATGAGCGACTTTACCCGCGCATTCAGCTCGGAAAGATGAAAAGGTTTGGTCATATAATCGTCCGAACCGATTTCCAGCCCTTTTAACTTGTCTTCCAGCGTATTACGGGCCGAAATAATGATAATACCCGTCGCCGCTGCGATCTTTTTCAATGTTTTGATAATGTCGAAACCATTGCCATCGGGCAGCGTCAGGTCTACGATCGTGCAATCGTACTGGTACAAACTGATCTTTTCGTCGGCCTGCCAGAAGGTGTTGGCCACCTCGCAAACAAACCCCTCGCGGGAGAGGTAGTCGGTGATACTTTCTGCAAGCCCTTTTTCGTCCTCGACAACTAAAATTTTCATTCCTCTTTCAAAAGATACTTTACAAAAATACACCCTGAAGTTGGAAACATTTAGGAAGGATAATCGCGTAATAAACAGTCCATTGCAAGGTTGTGTTTCCCAAATGTTTCCAGAATTGAGCTCTAATTTCGGCTAAAAATCTCTTTAACCCGAATTATGAAGCACTCCCAGTATCATTCGGTTTCCCGCTTTTTTCCGCCGGGAAACGCGCATTCTCCGGCACACCGGATCTTCGGTATTAAAAACCGCTGGCTTGCATTGCTTTTCGCTGTCTTCGCATGCGTACAAGCAAATGCGCAGCACATTAAACTGCACGAGGCATTGGAGCAAGGCAAGGGCAATTTCCCCTTCCTGAAAGCCAAACAGGCCGAAATACACAGCGCCGAAAGCCGCATCAAATCCGTCAAAACAGACTATTTGCCTGCATTCATCGTGCAGGATCAATATACCTATGCCACGAGCAACAGTGTGGCCGGTGCCTTTTTGCCTAATGAGGGTAGCGCATTATCGCCCTCCGGCGGTATCCGTCCCGAAAATATCTACACGCCGACTTTCGGCAGTTTCACCACCGCCATGGTCGATTGGAAGGTTTTCAATTTTGGAAAAATTAATGCCAATGTGAATGCCGCCAAAGCCGACCTGGCCCGCACCCAGGCCGATTACGAGAACGAGCTCTTTCAGCATCAGGTCAAAATCATCGATGCCTATCTGCTGCTGCTGATTAACCAGAAACTGGTAGACGCCCAGCGCCAGAACCTGGAACGGGCCGCCGTTTTCAAACGTGTTACCGACGCCGCCGTCACTTCCGGCATGCGCCCGGGCGTCGATAGCTCACTAGCCGCGGCGGAATATGCCAAAGCCCAATTGCTGTTGCTGGAAAGCCAACGTTCAGAAAAGGCGCAACGCCTGCGGTTCTCGGAATTGACCGGTGAGCTGCACGACAGTATCGCGGTGGATACGATGGGTTTTTATGCCCAACTGCCCGTTGCTTCTTCTGAAATCGCATCATTTCTCAAAAACCCTGCATTAAGGTTTTCACAAGCGCAGATCGATGCCTCGGTGGCGCGGAGCCTTGCTGTTAAACGTTCCTATTTGCCGTCTGTTTCACTGGTAGGCGCTGGTTGGGGACGCGGTTCAGGAGTTTCGAACAAGGACGATTCCTTCCGCACCGATTTCGGCAGCGGGGTGAAATACCAGGTTTACAACTACCTGGTCGGCGTTTCCACACGCTGGAACCTGACCAATATTTTCAAAGTCAGAAACGACTATCACGCCGAGCAATTCCAGGCCGAGCGGTTCAAATCTTTATATAAAACCCAACAACTGCAACTCGACCGCCAGTCGCGCGAATCCGAAATCCAGTTCCAGCTCTCGCTTGCGCAGGCACGCCTTACCCCCGTGCAGCTCGCAGCCGCGCGAACCGCATTCAACCAGGCCGAAGCGCGTTACCAGAGCGGTTTGACCGACCTTTTCACATTGGCACAAAGTGTAAATGCATTGAACCGCGCGGAGATCGACAAATTCGTCACCAACGGCAATGCATGGCGCTCGCTGCTCCTGAAAGCCGCCGCCGCGGGTGACCTCGACATTTTCCTGAGCCAGATAAACAACTAATATTATGTATCAACTCATCAGAACTGCCCTCCGACAGCCCATTTCCATCGTGGTGGTCGTGATAGGCATCCTATTCTTCTCGATTCTGTCGATACGGAGCATTCCCGTCGACATTTTCCCTAACCTCGATTTGCCCACCATTTACGTGGTGCAGCCCTACGGCGGTATGGCGCCCGACCAGATGGACGGCTTCATCGCCACCCGCTACCAGGACCACTTCCTGTACGTGTCGGGTATCCGCGATGTGGATGTGAAAACGATCCAGGGATTATCATTGATCAAACTTTCGTTCTATCCCGGCACCGACATGGCGCAGGCCGCAGCGGAGGTCGCCAACAACGTCTCCCGCGCGAAGGCCTACATGCCCGAGGGCACCGTACCCCCGCAGGTGGTCCGTTTCGATGCCAGCTCGGTACCGATCGGGCAAATGGTGTTCGAAAGCGCCTCGCGGTCGCTGAACGAAATCCAGGATTTCGCGTCCTCCCGCGTGCGGCCGATGTTCAGCCGCATCGAAGGTGTTTCCAGCCCGCCGCCATTCGGTGGTAACCAACGTACGATCGTCGTACGGGTCGACCCGGAGCGCATCCGCAGCTACCATCTGACGCCGGAAGAGGTGATCAAATCCATTATTGCCAACAACCAGCCCTCGCCGGCCGGTAACATCCGTATGGGCGACAAAACTTTGATGACGCCGGTCAACTCGCTCATTAAGAAACCGGAAGATTTTTTAAATATCCCTATCCGCGTCGGAGCGGGACCTACTGTGTTCATTCGTGACGTAGGTGTTGTCGAAGATGGCGCGGACGTTACGGTGAGCTATGCATTGATCAATGGCCGCCGCGCAGTTTATATTCCGGTGGTTAAAAAATCGGATGCTTCGACGCTCGATGTGGTGAACAATATCCGCGCCGCACTGCCACAGCTGCGGAATGCCGTGCCGGAAGACGTAAAGATCTCCTATGAATTCGACCAATCGGTGTATGTGACCAACTCTTTGAAAAGCCTCATTACCGAGGGTATTCTCGGCGCATTGCTGACGGGTTTGATGGTGCTACTCTTCCTCAGGGACTGGCGCAGTGTGATCATCGTGATCGTAACTATTCCTATTTCAATTCTTTCGGCGGTGATCTTGATGAATTTGTTTGGTCAAACCATCAATATCATGACATTGAGCGGGCTGGCGCTGGCTATCGGGGTACTCGTCGACCAGGCGACGGTGACTATTGAAAACATTCACCAGCATCAGGAAATGGGCAAACCGAAAGAACAGGCCATTTGGGACGCGTGTAAGGAAATCGCATTTCCAGAATTCCTGATTCTGCTCGCAATCCTGGCCGTTTTTGCGCCGTCGTTTGTTATGAGTGGTATTCCAAGATCGATGTTTTTGCCACTCTCGCTGGCGGTAGGTTTCGCGATGATCGCTTCGTTTTTGCTTTCACAGACATTGGTACCGGTACTTTCCAACTGGCTCTTGAAAGACCATCCGCATCATGAAGCGCCTACTTTGGCCTTAGACAGCCAGGAAGTTAACGACGTGATCGAAGAAGGTGCGCACCCGTCGCTGCCGCCTACCGGTTTTGAAAAGTTTAAATTGAAATACCTGAATGTACTCGGCGGCATCATGGGCAAGCGCCTGGTCGTTCCGGTATATCTGGTCGGAACCATTGCATTAATCGTCGGCGGGTTCTTCCTCATCGGTACCGACATTCTACCCAAAGCCAACAGTCACCAGTTCCAGATGCGCATGCGGGTACCCGACGGTACACGCGTGGAGCGCACGGAAGAGGCTACGTTGAAGGTTTTGAATCTGATTAAATCGGAAGTGGGTAAAGAGCATGTCGAAATATCCTCGGCTTACGTGGGTACAGTTCCTTCCAGCTATGGTACTTCCAATATTTTCGTGTTCAACAGCGGCCCGCACGAGGCGGTTTTGCAGGTTTCCCTGAAAGAAGAATTTCCCGTAAAAATGGATGCATTGAAGGAAAAGCTGCGGGCAAGAATCGCGAAGGAAATTCCGAATCTGGCGATTTCATTCGAACCCATCGAGCTGGTCGACAAAATCATGAGCCAGGGCGCATCGACGCCGATCGAGGTGAGTGTAGCTGCCAAAGACGTGGAAGAGGCCGGAAGGTTTGCCCGTAAAATCCAGAAGGAAATGCAACAGATCGCATTCCTCCGCGACGTGCAGATCGCACAGCCATTGCAATATCCGATCCTCGACGTAAAAATCGACCGCGAACGGGCCGGGCAATTGGGTATTACCTCCACCCAGGTGGCGCGCTCGATGGTAGCAGCTACATCTTCCAGCCGTTTTACAGACAAAAACCTCTGGCTCGACGACGCGAAAGGGCTCGCCTATCAGGTTCAGGTTCAAATTCCGGAATACCAGATGACGTCCGTGGAAGATATTGGTACGATTCCTTTGAAAACCGGCGTCAGCAATCCGCTGCTGGCCGATGTGGCAACATTCTCCGAAAAAACCGCCCCCGGAGAATACGACCGCGCCGGTCCGAACCGGTTGGTGACCGTCACGGCCAACATTCATAAAAAAGACCTCGGTGCTGCCACTACCGCCGTTCAGAAAGCGATCAAGAATGCAGGCGAACCGCCGCGCGGGGTGATTGTAGAGCTGAAAGGCCAAACCGAACTGCTGACAGAAACATTGAGCAGCTTGCAGACCGGTCTTTTGATCGCCGTCGTGATCATGTTCCTTCTGCTCGCAGCTACTTATCAGTCGTTCAAACTTTCGTTGGTAGTACTTTCAACCATCCCGGCAGTAGTTGTGGGCTCGATTGGCCTGCTGTTACTTACCGGCGCGACGTTGAACCTGCAATCCTACATGGGACTGATCATGTCCGTCGGGGTATCGGTAGCGAATGCGATCCTGATGGTAACCAATGCCGAAAACCTGCGCCTCAAATTGCAAGATGCGCACAAAGCCGTAACGCTCGCAGCCGGCAGCCGTATCCGCCCGATCCTGATGACGAGTATCGCGATGATCGCCGGGATGATCCCGATGGCATCCGGCCTCGGCGAGGGCGGCGACCAGATCGCGCCGCTCGGGCAAGCCGTAATCGGTGGGCTGATCGCTTCCACACTGGCATCTCTGCTCATTTTACCTGCGGTATTCACGCTGGTACAGCGTAAAGCGTCCGTCAACTCGGTATCCCTCGATCCCGAAGATCCCGAAAGCAATTTCTTCCGTAAAAAACTCCAAACAGCTGTTTCCATGAATACCTTGAAATCCATTCTGATATTGATCACCGTCGCGGCCGGTATGAGCGCATGCAGCAGCACCGCCGAAACCAGCGAAAAGCACGAAGCCAAAGCCCCGGCCGAGACCCAGGTTGTGGAACTGGCCTATGTAAAAAGCATGAAACCGGCCAAGCAGATCGCATTACCCGGCGAGTTGAAACCGTGGAACAAGGTCAGCATTCATCCGAAAATCAAAGGTTTTGTCAAAACGGTGAATGCAGACCGGGGCACAATGGTGCGGAAGGGGCAGGTTCTGGCAGTATTGGAGGCACCGGAAGTGATCTCCGAACTAAGCCAGGCCAAAGCGCAGCTTATCGCCGCCGAAGCCGCATTACAGCAAACAACAACCCGCTATCAAGCCAGCGCATTGACATACAGCCGCTTGCAAAAAACCAACCGGACTGAGGGAGCCGTCTCGCTCAATGAGCTTGACCTCGCCAAAGCACGCGCAGCCGCCGACAGCTCGGCGATGTCCGTAGCCAAAGGGAATGTACAGGCCGCGAAGTCATTTATGGAAACCAAAACAGAGCTTTCGCATTATCTTACCGTCACAGCGCCGTTCGACGGCATTATTACGGAAAGAAATATCAGCCCTGGCGCGCTTGTAGGCCCCGGCGAAGGCGGAGCCAAGCCTTTATTCATTTTGGAAGACAACACCAAACTACGTCTGACGCTCGCGATCCCCGAAAACATGTCGAGCGCCATCCCTAACAAAGGCGAAGTAAGTTTCACCGTTTCGGCCAGTCCCGAGAAAATCTACAAAGCTGTTTACGCCCGCAGTTCCCGCACATTAGCCGAAGAAAACCGTTCCATGATGACCGAATTCGACGTCAACAACCGTTCCAACGAGTTAAAAGCAGGTATGTACGCACAGGTACAACTCAACACCGAGCGCACGGGTAACACCCTTTTTGTTCCGACAACCGCCGTCGTCAATTCCAGCGAGCAGGTATTTGTGATCCGCGACAAAGGCAAAAAAGCCGAATGGGTACCTGTTAAGCGTGGCGTGGTGGTCGATACGCTCGTGGAAGTATTCGGGGATTTGCACGATGGGGACGCCATTGTGAAAAAGGCATCCGAGGAGTATCGAAACGGGCAGGATTTGTAGGAGAAACCGTAAGAAAAGCATTAGCCGATCGACGAGCCAAAACCCGAAGAACATCGCAGGATCAGAATGGAAGAAACGGGTTTTAGAGAAGAGTGATTTATCATACAAAATGCCGGACATAAGCCCGGCATTTTGTATGATGAACATTTAACAAATTACTTCCTGCTATAAGTATCCAGCGTGGCCTGTGGAAACGAACGGAGAATATCGGACATCGTGTTTTTGATCATGGTATTCTGATCTTCCTTCTTGGTTGGCGCCTTCACTTTTCCGGATGCCCAACCCTGCCATACCATTCGCTCGCTCGCTTTCTGGTAAATATTCAGGATAAAGCGGCTTTCCTGGTAATTGTAGGTAGAAATATTGTTGCCACCTCCATACCACCACATGTATGGAGAATACATATTATTGGAGCGTACTTGCTGACGGTCTTTCACATCCGTCATAAACCGCACCACGATTTCGGGATTCTGGGTGTCCATTTTGTAGCCTTTGGCTTCCATCACTTCCACCACGGCATCGCCCAACCGGCGCCTGTTCAGTTCGCTACCCAGCAACGGGTCCTGTTCCATATTATGCTCGGCCTCCACTTTGAAGGTTTTGAATTGTTTCAGGTTCACAGCCGAGTCGTAATCGTAACTGACTTGAAGGGCATTGCTGCACGCCATCATGAATACACCCGCCACAACCGCCATACCAGCGGATTTTATCAACTTCACTATGGTTTTCATCGTGTTTTTGAACGTTTGGTTATGTTACATTACTCTGACAGTTTCAGAGGGGATTTGGTTTAAATGCCTGTGAAACATCTATTAAACTTATAAACAAATAAAACTGATATATCGATCGCCTAAATTACTTATTCTGACCGGTTTCAAACGTTTGCAGGCCCTTCAAACCCGCTATTTAACTTTACCGTGATCCGGCCTCGTCTGTTGCAGCCGCGCATTGAAAATAAACAGGCCTGAAACAAAAACGCGCCCGGATTTTGCCGGACGCGATGTACTGGGAATATATAAGGGACCACGAACTTTAATGACCTATCCTAGACGTGTTTATAGTCAGGATGTTTGTAAGGAGCCCGGTAGGCGCGGGCAAGTAATGCATTGGCTTCTCTATCACCCACAATTTCGCGTTTTATTGGGTCATAAACAATTGAACGGCCCGTTTTCATCGAAAGATTTGCCAAAATGCAGCTGGACGTCGAAATATGCCCCTCTTCGATGTCGGCAACCGGCCTGCCGCTGTTCTCGATCGCACTCAGGAAGTCGAGCATATGCAGGCGCGTTGCGGGTGCGGCATTCAGCTCGATCTTGTCTTCTTTCAGGTCTTCGGGATACTTCTCTTTTTCATAAACCACATCCTTGTGGATCTTCTCGCCTTTACCCTGCGGAATGAAATCGTAGGCCATGGTACTCGCCCAAAGCGTTCCTTTTTCTCCATAAAGCGTAAACGACCACGGGTAATCGGGGTTATTCGGCGTTCCCCAAGTGCGGTGCTGCCACACACAATTCAGTCCGTCATATTCGAAAATCGCCGATTGCGTATCGGATATATTAGACTTACCTTCTTTCTGCACATATATACCACCGGTCGACGAGATTTTTTTCGGCCAGCCCAGTTTCAGCATCCAGCGCACGGTGTCGAACATGTGCACGCACATATCGCCTGTGATACCGTTGCCGTATTCCATGAACGTTCTCCACCAGCGCACGTGTGGCGAGCCGTCGTACGGGCGCAGGGGCGCGGGACCGGTCCATTTTTCGTAATCCAGGTAATCGGGAACTGCTTCTACCGGCGGGTTACCATTTGCCCGCATATGGTAATAGCAGCACATTTCGACGTGCGAAATCTTACCCAGCAAGCCTGCATCCACGATATTTTTCTTGGCGTCGATCAAATGCGGCGTGCTTTTCCGCTGCGTTCCTACCTGTACGACCTTCTTATATTTGCGGGCTGCGGCCACCATCGCTTCCCCTTCCATTACGTCCACACTAATAGGCTTTTGCACATACACGTGCGCACCGGCCTTCACCGCGTCGATCATTTGCAATGCATGCCAATGGTCGGGTGTGCCGATCAGTACGATGTCCATTTCGTTTTCAGCAAGCATTTTCTGGTAATCGCCGTACAGTTTCGGTGTCTTGCCCGATTTCTGCCGCTGGCTCACCAGTTTGCCCGCTTCGTTCAATTGATTTTTATCTACATCGCAAAGCGCGATCACCTCCACCGGCGCTACCTGAATCAGTCTGAAAAGATCACTTTTACCATACCAACCCGTACCAATTAACCCTACACGCCATGTTTTGGCGGGATTGATCAGGTCCATTCCCTGCGCTCCGAAAGTGGAAAGTGCCAATGCAGCCGTGGCCCCGTGGAGAAAGCTACGGCGGTTGATATTGAAAGTATTCATTCGTGGTTTTGATTGGTTTTAGGAAACTGGCAAAATGCCATACGGGGGTAAAAGGGCGGGGAGCGTGGCGTTTTACTTTTAAGGGAAGATTATTTTACATTTGCGACATGTAGCGGCTCAACTTCCTGCATTCGATATGGTACTTACAATCCAGCGTTTGTATGCAGTCAGAGTTTTATCCTTTTCAGTCGGATAATGACCAACTTTATTTTGAGTTCGTAAGCGTCAGTTTCGAGAGAACTATTCGAAAAGCGGTGCTTTTTACAGAATTTCCGCATAGTAACGGACTTTTCAATCTGGCGCTGTTAGATGTACTTCCGAATGGAGAACTAAGTGATATTGCTTCCCCGGAAAACAATCTCGACTTAGAAAAAGTCATGTCGACTGTCTCGGAATGCTTACGTATCTTTTTGGAGCGATACCCCTACGCCGAGATAAAAATCCAGGGTAACACACCCGCCAAGAGCCGTCTGTACAGGATGGTTCTTGGAAAAGAGCTTTCAAATATTCAAAAGTATTACGAAATTTATGGTGACAGCGGCACTGTTGTTGAGCCATTTGAGCTTAATAAAACCTATCAAGTTTACATTTTAAAACTTAGACAGCGATGAAAACACCGGTTGAGAGTTTCGAAGACCGCAAAAAAAGAGTACTTGCCGACCCTAAGGTCCAGGCGATTCTCAAAGAAAAAATGGAAGCCACCCGGGAGTTTATTGAAAGCGGGGGACTCGAAAGGCTCCGTGCGTTAAAACGGTAGTCTATTTCAAAAACTTCTCAACGTTCCCCTTATCCACCAACTGAAATGGAATCAACACCTCCTTCTCAAACGCCTCTTTCTTAGCCGCTTTCACCGCCGTCTCAATCGCTTTTCCGCCTTGTTCTTTGGCATTCTGGAAAACGGTGGCGTCCAATGTTCCTTTTTTTACGGCTTGTAATGCGTCGGGAATAGCGTCTACACTCACCACGAGCACCTTACCCTTTAAACCCGCAGCTTCGAGTGCTTTCACGGCGCCCATGCCCATTTCGTCGTTTTGTGCAAAAATCGCGTTGATCTTGTCTCCGTAGGATTGAATCCAGTTCTCGGTAAGGGACATTCCTTTGGCACGGTCCCATTCGCCGGTTTGCTCCGCGAGCAGTTTGAGGCCCGGATTGGCTTTCAGGATTTCCTTCGCACCATTATCGCGCCTGATTTGCGCGGCCTGACCCATGAAACCGTGCATCATCAGCACATTCCCTTTGCCGCCGAGCTTTTCGGCAATGTATTTCATCGCAATGCGTGCAGATTCGGTATCGTCCGAGCCAACAAATGCGGTGGGCTTGGCAGATGTTTCGGAATTGACATTGATAATAGGAATTTTAGCGTCCATTGCCAGTTTGACGGCCGGTGAGCTCGCTTCCACTTCGCAGGGATTCATGATGATCGCGTCCACACCCTGGCCGATAAAGCTTTCGACCTGTTCCACTTGCTTCAATGCAGAGCGCTCTGCATCGACAGTAATCAGCTCCACGCCCATTTCTTTGGCCTTCGCTTCCATCGCATCGCTCACATTTACGATAAACTCGTTCTGCATACTCAGCATCGTCGCGCCGATCACCAGTTTTTTACCTCCGTCCGATCCCGACTCTTTGTCCGATGATTGATTACAGCCAGCAAGCGACGCGGCAGCGATAAGGGTAGCAAAAATTAAGTTACGTTTCATAAATCTATGTCATTAAGCCATCGGCGGTCGGCCGTCGAATTTATATTAATCAATCCTTCTTCCCCACCCCATCCAGCACCACCGCCCCGATAATGATCACACCCATCACCACTTGCTGGTAGTAAGAAGTCACATTCAGCAAATCCAGGCTGTTGCTGATCACACCGATCAGGAGTGCGCCGATCAACGTGCCTGTCATGGTTCCCGTACCGCCCGAGGTGCTGGTACCACCGATAATGGCTGCGGCAATTGCATCCAGCTCGAATCCGGCGCCCGCATTGGGTTGTCCGGTGGTAATGCGGGAGGTGAGCAGGATACCACCCAATGCAGAAAGCAACCCGCAAATGGTATATACCCACATTTTGACACGGCTCACACGTATACCCGACGCACGCGCAGCAGGCTCGTTGCCCCCCACCGCGTACATATAGCGCCCGAGGATGGTTTTATTTAAAACAACAGAACAAACTGCAAATGCGATGAGCAGAATAATGATCGGGAATGGAATGCCTGCGATATTGCCTCCACCAATGAAGTTGAATGCGTCGGAAAGATTTGAAACGGGCCGCCCTTTACTCAGGATTAATGCAAGCCCCCGGCCGATCGTCATTGTTCCTAACGTGACGATGAATGGTGGCACTTTGCTTTTCGTAATCACGAGGCCGTTGAATGCGCCCATCGCCGAACCGGCACCCAGCCCGACCAACAATGGTATCACAAGCGGATAAGTATCAGGATGCGCGAAACTCGCGGCGGCTACGCCCGTTACGGCTACCATCGAACCCAGCGAAAGGTCGATCCCGCCGGTAATGATCACAAACGTGACGCCAAATGCCAGCAATGCGTTGATCGACACCTGATTACCGATAATCAGCAGGTTAGAAACGGTAAAAAACTTCGGCGTACTCAATGCCAGCACCAGGCATATCAATGCAAATGCGAAGAAGATGCCGTACTGGCCCAGTTTGGAGAGTCTGTTCATGCGTTGGTTGGGTATGGCAACATTGTTTGGTTTGGTCTGACCTCTCACGGCCGTTCACGGACAATGTTTCATGGTTACATTCACTGTAATTCATCGGCGGTCGGCCGTCGGCACCGCTTACGCTACCGCATACTGCATAATCACCTCCTGCGTAGCTTCCGCCTTTGAAAGCAGCGCGGTTTGTTTGCCTTTGGACAACACCAGTATCCGGTCGCTGAGGCCCAGGATTTCCGGCAGCTCCGATGATATCATGATGACCGCCATGCCCCGGTCGGCGAGGCTGCGGATCAGTTTATAAATTTCAAATTTCGCCCCGACGTCAACGCCACGTGTCGGCTCGTCGAGAATGATGATTTCGGGCGAAGCGAGCAGTACTTTGCCGATGACGACTTTTTGCTGGTTTCCCCCGCTCAAATAGGTTACATGCTGACCGGTACCGGCCGTTTTGATCTTCAAATCGGCGATCATTTTTTCGGTGGCCGACTGTTCGCTGTGTGTGTCGATAAAACCGCCTTTGCGGTGATTGTTCATGCTCGAAAGCGTGATATTGTCCTTCACAGACATCCGGGGAATAAACCCAAGCCCTTTCCGATCCTCGCTCACGTAGCCGATGCCCCGGTCGATGGCCTCGCGCGGCGTACGCGCATGAAGCGGAGAATCTTTGATCGTGATTTCTCCCTCATCCCATTGGTCCAGCCCGAATATCGCCCTGGCGATTTCAGTCCTACCCGCACCCATTAG
Source organism: Dyadobacter sp. SG02 (assembly GCF_900109045.1). Lineage (GTDB taxonomy): Bacteria > Bacteroidota > Bacteroidia > Cytophagales > Spirosomataceae > Dyadobacter. The sequence continues at coordinate 128,006 of NZ_FNYL01000003.1, read as the reverse complement.
TCCTGCTAACCCCAGTATTTCTCCGGATTTTACATTAAAACTGATATTCCAAAACTTGCCCGCCCTGCCCAGGTTCCGCACCGAAAGTACTTCCTGTCCAAGGGGCTGCGTCGCTTCCGGAAACATCTGATCGATCTCCCGGCCGACCATCATGGCGATTAATGCATTGTAATCGAGTTCTGCGGCGGATTTGGCACCGATGTATTTCCCGTCGCGCAGCACCGTAATGGTGTCCGAGATCCGGAATATCTCATCCATTTTATGGGAAATATAAATGATGCTGACACCCTGCGCTTTCAAATCCCGGATGATCTGGAACAATGTCGCTACCTCTTTGTCGGAAATCGCCGAAGTCGGCTCGTCCATGATGATCACTTTGGCATTGTGCGAAATAGCCTTCGCGATCTCGACCATTTGCATTTGTGCCACGCTGAGGTGCTTCATCTTCGCCTTCGGAGCGATATTAACACCCATTCGATCCAGCAATGCAGCCGCACGCTGATTAATTTCAGCATCATTCAACCAACCGGACAACACGCCGCTTTTCCCCGAAACTTCCCTTTCTCTGCCCAGAAAAATATTCTGCGCCACGGTCAGTTCGGGAATGATCAGGATTTCCTGATGGATCATGCAAATGCCTTTTTTCAAAGTTTCATTCACATTGCTTCCTACCAGGTTTTCGCCTTCCAGCAAAACCTCCCCGGAATCCGGCGTCAGCAGTCCGATCAGTATTTTCATGAAAGTGGATTTCCCAGCCCCATTTTCGCCCATTAAGGCATGCACTTCGCCTTTTTTCAGGTCAAAATGAATATTGTCCAACGCTTTGACGCCGGAGAATGACTTGGAAATTTCCTTAACCCTCAGAATGTAGTCGGACATACCAGTATCGAAACTGAGGCTTTAACCCTATCCGCAGAACAGATCCGGTTAAAGCCTCAGATTATGAATGCATTATTGGATTAACCTTCCCAGTGTACGCCGGTATCCTTCCAGCTTTTGGAAGCCGCCGAATCGAGTACCGCTTCGCACACTTTCTGCGTTTCGTAAGCGTCTTTGAAAGTCGGTGAGCAAGGTTTGCCGGTTTGCAGGCTTTCGAAGAAATCCGCCGCCTGGTGTATGAACGAATGCTCATAACCAATGCTGGTACCCGGGATCCACCAACGTTTCATGTAAGGTTGGTCGCCGTCGGTCACCAGGATAGACCTCCATCCACGAACGATCGAGTCGTCGGCGTGATCGAAATATTCCAGTCGGTTCAGATCATGCAAATCCCAGCGGATAGAAGCATGCTCACCATTGATTTCAAAAGTATAAAGCGCCTTGTGGCCACGCGCATAACGCGTAGATTCGAACAAGCCCAATGAGCCGTTGTCGAAATGGCAATGGAAGATACAAGCGTCGTCGATGCCCACTTTCTGAACTTCTCCGGTGCCTGCATGTTTGCGTTCTTTGATGAATGTCTCAGCCACGGCCGACACATCCTTGATACCGCCATTGATCCACATCGCGGTGTCGATACAGTGCGCGAGCAAGTCGCCGGTTACGCCGGAACCCGCCGCGTCCACATCGAGGCGCCAGGTAGCGGTTCCGCCCTGCGGTACATCCGGGCTGATCGTCCAGTCTTGCAGGAAGTTCGCGCGGTAATGGAAAATACGGCCCAGCTTACCTGAATCCACTATTTGTTTCGCCAAAGTCACGGCAGGTACGCGGCGGTAGTTATACCAGACCGTGTTTTTAACACCTGCTTTTTCAATAGCATCCACCATTGTTTTCGCCTCCGCGAGTGTACGTGCAAGCGGTTTTTCGCAAAGGATCATCTTACCTTTTGCCGCCGCCGCCAATGCGATCTCTGCATGGGTATCGTTCGGCGTACAAATATCCACCGCATCGATATCGTCGCGTTCGATGATTTTCCGCCAGTCCGTTTCGTACGACTCGTAGCCCCACTGCTCGGCGAAAGCCTTCACTTTCTCCTCGTTGCGGGAACATACGGCCGCCAGCACCGGGCGGTATTCGAGTTCCGGGAAAAAGTCCCCGATTCTTTTATAACCATTGGTATGCGTGCGGCCCATCAAACCGGAACCGATCAGGGCAACGCGTATTTGTTTTTTTTCTGACATTGGTTTTGTTGGTTGGGGCTTTCAGCGTGTTGCTTCGAGCCTTAGGTTTTTGGAATATTCGAAAACGCTTACGCCTGCCACCCGTGCGCATTACGCACTTTCACGAGCGCAGCGAGGATGTCGTTCCACGTTTCCTGCTTGTACATTACCTCATTCGGGAACATACAGCCGTCCCAGCAAATGTGGCGGAATGCTTTCGTGAGTTCGCCTTTCTCGTCGCGGAGCCAGAAGCCTGCGTGGTGTACAATGTCGAGCTTGCCATTCGGGTCGGTTGCGAGGCAGTGGCGGCCGGTTTTATCGTGTGAGCCGGTTCCGTGAACGGTTCCGTCGTTTTGTGCTACGTGGAAATCGATGGTCCACGGACGCAGCGCGGCGGTCATTTTCTTGAAGGCCTCATCCAAAGTAGCGCGATCATCCCATTGGAAATCGGCGGGCAGAATGCGGTCTTCCGGCGCATTGTAGCCCAGCAGGTAAAGGAATGTATGCGACATATCAGCCTGGAAACCTACATTCGGGCGGTCTGTCGCTTCGAGTGTATCGATCATCGCTTTCCAGCTGTGCATGCCACCCCAGCAGATTTCGCCTTCGGCAGCCAGGCGTTCGCCGAAATCGGCTGCCACGTCGGCCGCACGTCTGAAAGTTTCCGCAATTTGTTTGGTATTGCCTTTCGGGTCGGCCGACCATGCTTCCGGCGAAGCAGCGGAGTCGATGCGAATCACGCCACCGTTACGGATACCGGCGTCGCGGAGTTGCTTACCGAATTCGCATGCCTTACGTACCTGCTCCACAAACGTATCGCGGGCATCCTGGCTGCCCATCGCCGAACCGGCCCATACATTGGCTACCAGACTTCCGGCTTCGAGGTTATACCCCGCCAGTTTGTCGGCCAGGCGCTTACCGCCATCGGCTGCATTCAGGTATTCGCCGATATGCTCGTCGAAAAGACCGATATCGACACCGTCAAACTTCACGCCGTCTACCTCCGCGGCAGCGGTTTTTTCCAACAGTGTATCAAAAGGAATGATCGGCTCCGAGTCGGAACCTTTGCCCACGATACCAGGCCATGTGGCATTGTGGAGTTTAGGGAAATTATTTTCAGGCATGGTTTAAGGAATTTTAGTTTTTTACAATACTAAATCAGGGTTACCTGGACCGAAGTGCTTTAAAATCACAATCGGGTCGGTTTTGGACGGGTTGCTGATCGTAACGCCTTCAGTCGCGGCGGTTTCGCTTACGAAATACTCGTCGTTGGTCAACTGTCCGTAGCGGATCAATGCAGGGGTTTCGATATCCCACACACCGAATTTACCATGGCCCTGCATCACAATCATTCCGTATGCGGCAGCGTCGGTAATGGTAACAGTCTGTCCTGGAAAAACGGTAAGTTCCTTGGCACTGTAAGCCTCGTTTTTATAGCAAATCCAGTTTTCACTATACCCTTCTTCCGCCATCGCAGCGACATCTTTTACCGGTTTGGGGCGCATGAAATGCTTTTCCATCAAATTAGGATTTACATTCAAATCCCAGTCGATTACTTCCATCAACAGGTCATAATCGCCAATCCTGTCTTTCGGCGTTCCTTTCCAAAGCAATTCTTCCGGAATAACAGCCTCATTAACAAGAGATTGATACATCGCAAAAATATCTGATGCTTTTTGAGGCTCATAGGTACACAAGCTGCCTGGCGCATGTAACATGCCAGGAGGAACATCCCAGCCTGTTCCCGGTTCCAGACGAAACGCCTGGGAGTAATTGGTAATCTTATTGTCGCCCTTGGTAAAGTTCATCAGACACTCTTTGATCTGCTCTTTGGTAGTACCGGGAGCGATACCAATGAATGTATAGGGAAAATCGCCACCGTGGTTGTTCAGTTGAGGAGGGAAATAGTAGGCCTCAGGCTTTCCATTCTGGCCCACCATCGCGGCGTGCTCATCTCTGTGGTGAATATGATGCGGAAGCGGCCCCATATTGTCAAAAAATTTGGAGTACATAGGCCAGCTTTTGTATTGATCCCAAAGTCTGTCACCTATAATCTGACCTTTCAGCTCTTCTACCGCGTCTCGCAATGTCACTTTTTGTACGCCCGACTCATCTTCCAAAACGATTTGGCTCAAACCTTCATTTTCGCCTGTAAGCGGCCCATTTTCCGCAGGAGTCGTGGACGACAACCAACGCTCATCGATACCACCACGCTCTCCACCCAGCACGTAATAATCATCAGGGTGCAACTTGATCCTGCGACCGGGAACGCAAAACGAACGCGGCACCCATGTCGGCGCCAGACGCAAAATTCCCTTTCCCTGCTCCAACGCCTTCTCAGCTATACTTGAAAGTCCCATTGTTTTTGTATTAAAGAATTGGTTTTGGTTATAAATATGGTGGTGCGTTGCACCGGTTTTATTTTACAAATATTTCGTGTCAACGATCATCGCGGTTTCAACTACTACAAATCTTACGGTGCGCTGCACCTTATCGATTACGGTGCAGAGCACCGCAAGATTTGTTGACAAGGTGCAGCGCACCGTAACATTTGTTGCAAACATTACGATACATTCACCTTCAACTCAAATTCCTCGATCTCCTCTTTTGAGGTCAAGACGCTCAGTTCGAGATCGTATTCTTTGATTTCTTCCGGTTGCAGGAAAATGAGCGTCCCATCCTCCCGCGCCTTCGCCTGACCCGAGAGCGGGTGCGTGCTGGGCTCGATGCCGGTCACATATTCGCCTTTGCCCCAATGCTGCCAGTTGGCCAGCCAGGGTAATTGCTCTTTTTTGAATTTCAATGCGATGGCTACTCCCAGCTTCTCATTATGCAAGCCGCAAATGCTGTCGCCGAAAATGTCCGCGTCCACATCGATCAATGCTACTTCCTCTCCGCTTCCGAGGTGGCTTTCCAGCGGTGCAGGTGCTTTTTTGAATGCATTACCTTCCTTGAAAATCTTCGCATTTTCCTCGAACCGTGGTTGCCATTGACCGTTCCAGAGAATGTCGGTACCCTCGTCCACAATCGGCCATCCGAAATTGAAGTGGTACAGCAGCATATGCGGCGCGGCGGTATTGGCTTTGTTGATCACTTCGTCGTGAATGCGCAGTTTTGGCTCTCCTAATGTGGCTGAAATCGTTCTTTTCAATTCCAAACTCGGTCCGAAAGGCCGCGTTTCGCGGATAATGCCGGTAATGCTCATATCGTATTTCCCGGCGCGCAGGTCCGGCTGGACGATCGAAACGATTTCCGCGGGCTGGTTGCCGATCAACCCGTGCAATCCGCGGTCGCCGAAGCTGTCAGACTCGGGCCCGCCTGCGTGCGAGAGGCCGCAGGTTGTAAGCAAGCCACCCCCGAACGTGCGAAGCCAGTCGATGCCTTTATCAGAAAACGGTTGCGGGGAAGTAACACCGCCATGACTGATCCACGCCAGGCTATGCTGGTTGTAAAAAGCCTCTGCAATATCCATCGCCCGGTCGATCACCACCTTAAAGCGCAAGCCGCCGCCGGTATTGATCCACGCAATGCGGGTACCGCGACCAGCGCCATTGTCCAGCACCGAAGTTTCTATACCGCCTACCTGTGCGTGGTTCGACACCTTTACTTTCCAGTCTTCCACTAGCTTTTCAGTGCCTTTCGAATCGCCGATCTCCATTATATCTTAATTAAACTACTAATTATCTAAACCTGAAAAAGGCGCAAAATGCCTCTTTTTAATGCATTTAACTTAAAAAATGCGGGATCAGGCTACCGGCACGCTGGTCAGCCAGTTTCTCACGCGGGCATTGAAATCTTCTGTATTTTCAAAATGGAATGCGTGCCCGAGCTTGTCGTACAGGAACAGCTCGGCACCGGGGATGCCGCCGGCGACCTCTTCGGCCATCCATACCGGCGTAAAAATGTCCTCCCTTCCCCCTATCACCAATGTCGGTGCATTGATCTTACCCAGCTCCGGCAATGCATTGTGGTTAATGCAGGCCGCCACCTGTCCTTCCAGGCCGTGCAATGGCTGTGGGAATGGGTTGAACGCATCGATACACCGACCGTTTTCGAGGTCTTCGTGCTGTTTCGCATCATCCCACGACGATTTAGAAAAGATCAGCAACTGAATGTACAGGCTGAACTCCTCCGGCCGGAAACGGGCCTTGGCATTCATAATATGCTGAAAGAGGCCTTTCGCATAATTGTCGCAACGCGCCCACGGGCACATCAGTACGAGCGATTTCACCTTTTTCGGATGCCGGATCGCCAATTGCTGGGCAATGGTGCTGCCCATCGAACAACCGATCACACTCACATTTTCCAAACCCAGAGAATCCAGCAAACCGGCGTAATCATCCGCCATCTGCTCGGTGGAATAAGGTCCGGCAGGTTTGTCGGTCAGCCCTACGCCGCGGTTATCGCCGATAATGCAGCGAAAATGGTGCTTCCAATCGGCCACATGGACATTCCACACTGCTCCCGGCGCGGTAATGCCCATAATGAGCAATAATGGCTCGCCGGAACCACGTTCTTCGTAGTAAAAATTGATACCGTTGGTTTTGATGGTGGGCATGAGTGGGGAGGTTATTTTAGTGAAGGAATCAAATCCTCCTGAATCCACTTCCCGTCGTGCAATGTCACAAAATCCGGGTCTTCGAGGGCTTCTTCGCCTTCGTCCTCGCAGATGATCCAGCCGGTGTAGTTAATATCTTTGAGCCACTGGGTTACACCGAGCAGGTCTACTTTGCCTTTCCCCATTAATGTGAACTCGGGGTTGCCGTCCCAGTCTTTATAATGCACGTGGTTGATCAGCGACTGGTACTCCTTCATTTTCGCGAGCGGGTCCATACCGCCGTTGATAATATGGCCTACATCGGGCGTCCAGCCGGTTACCGACGCGTCCAGGCCTTCGAGTACGATTTTATAATCTTGCTCGGTGCGGATAATGGAGCTGTGCGGTGAATTGGGATGGTAGCTGCATGGCACACCTTTATCGGCGGCGCGGCGCGATACCTTGTTGACAATATTCACGAGGCGTTTCTGGCGCTCTTCAATGTTATGTCTTCCCGTCGGAATCTGGACGGTATTCAGTACGGCTCCCGGGAAGCGTTGCAATACGCGGATGGCGTGGTCGGCTACTTCACGTTCGCGTTCGGTTTCTTCGGCCTCATTCCAGTCCAACGCGAGTGCCAATGCGGCGAGTTCGATACCTTGCTCTTTGAGTTTGGCTTCGAGCAAATCAGGATCCTGGAGGTCGCCCATCCAGGTAAAAATGGGCTGAATACCCGTGAAACCCGCTTTCGCGATCACTTCGATCATATGCCCTAACCGGCCCTGATGCGTTTGGCCGCTGTTGCTCATGAACCAGGTGTAAACCTCTGACCCAAAGCGAAATGGAAGTTGCTGAGACATTAAAAAGTTTATTTTCAATTACGTAAAAATCACTTCGACTTCTTCTTCTTTACTACCTCGCCCGGCATGATCAGCGAATCCCAGCCCGCCAGATCGGAAGGTTTTACATTCGCTTTATACCCATTAAAGTTGAAGGTTGTAGGTTCATATGGCCCTACGAATGCGATATCGTTGTCTGGTTTAATATTATTTTCCATTCCCAAACTCCAAAACATCGCATTCACTACCATTCTTCTAAACCCATAATCCTTCAAATCCTCGGAAGCACCATGCGTGGTGGTGAATGCACGGCCTTTTTTGCCGCCTTCCATTTGATAATCACGAATCCAGGCAACCGGTAGCAATTCTTTGGTCGGATCGGCAGGAGAATCGGCCGTCATACCGTTCAGTACCTGACCTTTCGCGAGTACCGTACCTTTGGGAGCAGCCGTGTAACCGCCCGATTGTACCCACATATCTTTCACGCCGCGCATAATGGGGTGATTCTTTTGCGCTTCATCAATGACGATTTTAGACGATTGCTTGTGATTCGTCCCATAATGCGATACCCAGGTTTCACCCAGAATATACTCTCCAAAACCATCTTTCCAGGCCGTTTTCGGGCCTTTGTAGTTCCAGGTATAATGCTCCCATTTCGGGTCATTCTTAATTTCAAATGCGTGGGTAGAGGTGCGGAATGCCACAATAGGGCCACCTCGTTTGATATAGTTTTCGAAATGCTGCATTTCCTTGTCCCCGAAATGTGCGAAACGCATGAAAAGCACCATCAGGTCGGCCTTGTCGAGCACGTCGAGGCCTTTTACATTCGAGCTGCCCGGGTATATGTAGCCATTTGAATCGAGCGCATATACGACCGTACACGTGAACCCGTAGCGTTTGGCCATAATGCGCGCCAGCGCGGGAAGCGATTCTTCACCACGATATTCATGGTCGGTAGCGATGAAAACGATGTTTTTACCCGCACCCGGCCCCTTATCACCTTTGTACACGACCCGGTGTTTCGCGGGATCGTCCTGCGCTTGGGAGCCGAAAGTGATCAGTGCAATGCCGAGCGCCAGCATTGATTTCAAAAGATTCTTCATAACCCGGACTGAAAAAGGTGGTTGATCAAAGCCCGTGTTTCAGGCCCATTTCGCGGATAAATTTGTAGCCGTTTTCGGCAATGTCCCACGGCTCGTTAAACTCCCGCCAAACACCGATCGCATTCGCAAAGCCGGGATCGTTACGCGAGAATGCTTCGATCGTCAGCCAGCCGTCGTATTTGATCGCCGCCAGTGCTGCGAATGCATCGTCCCACTTCACCTGGCCCGTCCCCGGCGTACCGCGGTCGTTCTCGCTGATGTGTACGTGCGCAAGTACGGGCGCGATGGTTTGCAGTCCGCTTAAATAGCTTTTTTCCTCGATGTTGGAATGATGTGTGTCAAACATCGCGCGCACATTCGGATGATCTGCCGCTTTCACGAGTTTGAACAGCTGTTCCATCGTATTACACAAATAACATTCGAAACGGTTGAGCGCTTCGAGGGCAAATGTGATGTTGGCCTGTGCCGCATAGTCGGCAGCGGCATTCAGTACTTCGCCTGCCAATGCATACTCCCGGTCTTCGGCCGGACGGTTTACAAAAACGGTGTGCGCCGAATGGAAAGGCCCGCAAATGACTTTCGAATTGAGGTCATGCGCACGGTCTACTGCCCATTTGATTTTGTCCAGAGCCCTCCCGCGAACGTCAGCCGAATCGCTCACCGGGTTCTCATCCGCTCCGAGCGTCATTACCGCCGTGGTTTCGAGGCCCAGGTCTTTCACAAAACTGCCCATTCGCTGGTAAGCCGCGGCTTCCTGGGGGCCTAAATAGAACTCGACACCGTCGTATCCAATCGTTTTCAGCCTTTCGATAATCGGGAAGAGATCATCCGAAACTGCCGCCGTCCAGGCCAGCACATTAAATCCGATTTTATTCATAATGGGCATTAAGCCGGCAACCGAAGCCGCCGGCCGATGTTTGATTAATATTGTTTGATGCGCAGGTCTTTGTATTCCACTTTCATAGGCGGGCCTACGTGTACCTGTACGCCTAAAAGGCCTTTTTTGGCGCCATTTACCGTGTCATTATCGGTAACATCGCTCATCAGGACGTCATTGATGTAGTGTTGCAGGTGATTTCCCTTCACAACCAGCCGGAAAGTGTTCCAGTCTTCGCTTTTGATCAACGTCTTCAATGAATCGGAAGAACCGAGCGAGCCAACTACTTCAAAGCCGGTCCAGGCATTCTTGGATACATTCTTGCGGACACCTTCCGGCGTTTTGTCGCCGGTATATTCTTTGATAACCGTTTTCTGTCCGCGATAGGCCAATGTGGTACGTTTGCGTTCTTCGTAATTCTGGCCGGTGTAGTTGTTTTTACCGTCGATATCGGCCTGGTAGCCCTTCAATGCAAAAGGAACGTCGGTGAGTTGTTCACTGCGGTAGTTGATTCCCGAGTTTCCGGCCGTCGCGATCTTGAATGAACCTTTCAGTTCGAAATCGCCGGGTTCGCCGCCGCGCCAGATGATGAATGAGTTGGTTTTCAAAAGCGTTTCAGGAGTGATTTCGCCCACGAGCGAGCCATTTTCGACGCGCCAGTACTTTGGATCGCCGTCCCATCCTTTGAGTGTTTTTCCGTCGAAGATGGATTTGAAGCCTTTTTCGGCTTTTTGGGCAAAAGTGTCGACCTGGCTGGTGAGGGTCATCACGGCGGCCAGAAGCATTCCGGCCTTGATAAATCTGAAACTCATTTTGATCGCATTTATAGGTTTAGTGACTCCGGAACAACTGACTTCCCTTATTGCAAGGGGCATTTGGATATTAACATCTCTTAAAAAAGCAGAAATTAATATCCAAAAATTCCTAAAAATATCTGATGCACTATCCTGTACTGACCTGCTAGTTGGGAATCGGATCGCCCGCTGTTTTCGCGGCGGGATCATACATTGCCACTCCTACGCGCGAATCGGCGCAGCCGTAGTAGAGCAGCCATTTCTTTTTATAATACACCATTCCTTCAATAAAAACGGTCCCTGCGACATACTGGCCACTCTTTTCAAACGGCTCCATCGGACGGAAGAAAGGGGTATCGAGGCGGGCGAGCACTTTGGTAGGATCATTTTTATCAAATAATACCTGCCCTGCGCAGTAGCTGTTAGGCGTGAAACGTTTGTCGCCATCTTCGCCTTTGTCGTTTTTGCCGTTGTAAAGCATTACAATACCCTTATCGGTCAGGATGGCCGGGGGGCCGCATTCAGTGAGATTGCTATCGAAATAGCCCTTTCTTGGGGAGATCAGGTTTACCAGCTCACCATTGGTATCGACCACGGGCTCCCAGTTAATGAGGTCTGTCGAAGTCGCGACGTTCACATTGGCTTCGCCGAAATAGAGCCAGTATTTGCCGTTGATTTTTGCGATAACCTGCTTGTCGCCAACCAATTTTGTTACAATCGAGCCCGATTTTGTCCAGATATTATTGAATTTACCATTATAGGCCTCCCTGAATGCCGGGCCGTATTTTTCCCATCTGATCAAATCGCGGGAGGTGGCAATGCCCAGGCGTGCCTTATCCTTGTTCCATTGCGTGTAAATCACGACGTACAAGCCATCTTCGGTAACTGCCACGCGCGGGTCCTCACAGCCGCCGGGCCATTCGTTGGATTTCTGGCTGTCTTCCGCCGGGAATAATACCGGCTGTTTTCTTCTTTTGAAATGAATGCCATCCTCACTTTCGGCATATCCCAGCCGCGAGGTACGCATTCCGATCGCCTTGCCGGCTTTGTCCTCTGCGCGGTAAAGCACCACGATCTTGCCGTTCTTCATGGTGGCCGCAGGGTTGAATGTATCGTTCGATTCCCAATCGACCTGACGTTTGTTCATAGGACAGAAAAAACGCGAATTACTATCGGGAGAAATGACCGGGTTTACACCGGCCGGTCGTTTGAAACCGCCGAAAGCCCATTCAGGAAGCTTGTTTTCGGTTTGTGCAAATGCCTGCCCGGCCAGGATAGATGTGCATATAGCGAAGCCGGCGATAAAATTTTTCATAGAATTTCTATCAGTTATCAAATCATATTTTTCAAATATAAGGCTCTCCGGGGCAATAAAAAATCCGGTCTGATCGCTCAAACCGGATTTCATATCTTTTAAATAATCGCTGATTATTTGTTCGCTACCAGATTTACGTCGAGTGTAAAATCGTTGTCGATCGCCTTGTCGCCAAGGTTTTCGAAGAAGTTGGTCGAGCGGAATTTGATATCGTATTTGGTACGATCGATCGCTACTTTCGCGTTGGCAGTCACCTTTTTGGCATCGGACGTAACTGTCGCCGGGAATTTCACGTCCTGTGTGATTCCTTTGATCGTCAGCTTGCCTGTTACGTCGTAAGCATTACCACCTTTCGGTGTCACGGTTGAAATCACCAGTTTTGCCTGCGGGTGTTTTTCGACAGAGAAAAAGTCGTCGCTTTTGAGGTGATTGGTCAGTTTACCATTCATTTCCTTATCGGTCACATCGGTTACGACGAGCGATTTGATATCGGCTACAAAACTTCCTCCTTTGAGCTTGTCGTTATCCACCACCAGTGTACCGCTTTCCAGAGGTACCGTTCCGGCGTGCGTTCCTGTTACCTTTTTGGCACCCCAGTTGATGGAGCTCGCTTTCGGATCTACCTTCAGCGTTTTGTCGGCAGCATTCTTTCCGGGACCGTTGGCAATTGCAGCAACATTGAAAAGCAAGCCAGCTGCTGCGAGTACAAACATTCGTTTCATAATAATTTCAATAGTTTAAAGTGTAGAAGATTTGATTTGAAATATATAAAGAATAAAAAGCACTTAATAAATCATTAACAGGCTTTAACAATCCCATACGCTGGTTCTCAGGAACGCGTTGCTTCGCTTTCAAGCAATTTTACGCCCTCGAACTGTTCCAATATCTTCTTGCCGTCCACCCAGTCTTCCAGCCCCGAAACGGCATTGATATGCCCTTTTTTACCCACATTCACAAAATCGCTTCCCCAGTTGGCGGCAAACACTTTGGATCGGCCAATGGTCGCGTAAATGTCGTTCGTACTCGCCACCACGATCGTTTTGAAAGGGATCGTACGCACGGGTATGGGCGTAAAGCCGACCACGAAATTCAACCGCTTGGAAAGCTCCGCGTCCGCCGGGGCCACCAGTAACGCGCCTTTGATCAGCTCCGAACTGTGCTCCTGCGCCCAATGCGCCACGGTAATGCAGCCCAGGCTGTGCGCTACGAGGATCGTCGGCCCGGTGAGTTCGCTGATCTGCTTTTGCAGCTGCGCCACCCATTCCTCTTTCACAGGCCAATCCCAGTTCTCCTGCTGCACGCGGTCGAAACGGTCGGGATATTGCTCTTCCCAGATGGTCTGCCAATGCTGCGGGCCTGAGCTCGCCAGCCCCGGTACGGTCAGAAAGCGCACACTCATATCAGTATCAATTTGGTAATCACATCATTTTTTGTCCATTACACAACGGAAACCAAGGTTGTTGCTTCCGCTGGTCACTTCTCCCTTGCCGCGGCTGCCGGCTTTGTAACGAATGCAATAGTCGTCACTGCAAAGGAATGAGCCTCCGCGCTGAACGCGTTTCACCGCGCCCGGCTCGTCGGGATCATAGCTATCCGACGGCCCTTTCGGGTTAGCAGCCGGGCTTTTCTGGTAATAATCCGGGCGGTAAAGGTCCTCGCACCATTCCCACACATTTCCATCCATATCGTACAGGCCATAAGGATTGGAAGGGAAGGATTTGATAGGCGCGGCGGTAAGATAGCCATCTTCCTTTGTATTCTTGTCGGGAAAACTGCCCTGGTAAATGTTAGCCACCCATTTTCCGTCCGGTTTGAGCTGATCGCCCCAGTAATAGGTGTGATTTCCTTTGCCGCCTTGTGCCGCAAATTCCCACTCCGCTTCGGTAGGCAACCTTTTCCCCGCCCATTTGGCATAGGCCGCCGCATCCTCGTAGGATACGTGCACAACAGGGTAGTTTTCGCGGCCTTTGGTCGAACTGGAAGGACCCTCCGGATGCGCCCAGTTGGCGCCCGGCACGTAATTCCACCATTGAAGCGGGTTGTCAAGGCTCACGCGTGTGGGCGTGGGCGTGAACACCGCCGAGCCCGGCACCAGCTTATCGGCAGGTACGCCGGGATAATCGGCCGGGTTTAATGGGCGTTCGGCAACGGTTTTGTAGTTGGTCGCTTTCACGAATGCGGCAAATTCCGCATTCGTGACTTCATGCGCATCGATATAGTAGCCATTCACCGTCACCTCGTGCATTGGTCGGGAGTCGGGGAACTCGTCGGCGCCCATCAGGAACTTGCCACCAGGTATCCACACCATGCCGGTGCTGTCGCCCTTACCTTCCGTTACCAGGCTCGCATTGCGGATCGCGGATGCACGCGAGGGCATGCCGTCGGCAATGCAGGCCGCGAGGCTGTCGGCTTTGCGTTTCTCCTCGGCGGTTTGTTTGCTCCCGCAGCTCCATAATGTCACGGCCAAAATACCCGCCAGTCCGCAAAATCCTTTTATTGAAAACTCCATATTCCTGTAACCCGGTTACGCTTTTTTAACTTCAATTTTAAAAATATCCTTCAACGCCTGCCGCGCCGCGTGGTACCCGCACATCCCATGCACGCCCCCGCCCGGAGGGGTGGACGACGAGCAGATGTAAAGGCCCTTCGCCGGTGTACGGTACGGCGAAATGCTCAGCACCGGCCGCGAATACAATTGCAAAATATCCTGGATACCCCCATTGATATCCCCTCCGATATAGTTCGGATTATATTGTTCAAATGCCGACGCATTGGTAACGTGTTTCGCTTTGATCACATCCCGGAAGCCCGGCGCATACCGTTCGATCTGGCTTTCGAGGACATCGGTCATATCGCGGTCGTCGCCGTTCGGAACGTGGCAGTAAGCCCAGGCCGTATGCTTGCCTTCGGGTGCGCGGGTTTTGTCGAAAAGACTTTGCTGAGCTACCAATGCAAAAGGCTTCTCTCCCCGCTTTCCATTCCCCACATTACGTTCATACTGCACGATTTCCTCCAATGTATTCCCCAAATGCACCGTGCCGGCTCCGCGACATTCTTCACGCTGGAACGGGATCTGCTCGTCGAGTGCCCAATCCACTTTGAAAACACCCGGGCCGTGGCGGTAAGCTCCCAAACGACTTTTATAGGAAGAGCTCAGCCTGTCGCCTGCTATTTGCACCAGCTGTTTGGGCGTTACGTCCATTAAAATGGCTTTCGCAGACGGCAGTTCATTCAACGAACCAACCATCCAGCCCGTCTGGATCTTGCCCCCAAGCGATTGGTAATAAGCCGCCAATGTATCCGCAATGCGCTGGCTCCCACCCACGGGGATTACCCATCCTTTAATGTGCGCCGCGGCCATGAGCATGATGCCAAAGGCCGAAGTCGCGATATTCCCCAATGGCTGGATCGAATGCGCGGCCATTCCGGCCCACATTGCACGCGCTTCGGCGGTCTTGAATTTCCCGGCCGTCCAGGTAGCCGGTGGTAATGCCTGTAACCCGAATCCCGCGAGCCGGAAAGGCTCTGCCGGCCATTGCAGCGGTCCGAGCAGATCGGGCAGCAACTTTGGAATGGATTCCAGCAGGCCACCCATCCATCTGCGATAGGTATCGCCGTCGGCACCGAGCTGGCGGGCCGTCGATTCTACCGACTGGTCGAGTACCGCCACCCGGCCGCCATCGAGCGGATGCGCCGCGTCGTGCGTGGGCTGAACGAATTTCAATCCAAAATCCGCCAGCGGAAGTCTTTCAAAGAACGGCGACATCAATGCCATCGGGTGAACGGCAGAGCAAATATCGTGGTGGTAACCCGGTAACGTCAGTTCCGCGGTGCGCATACCGCCCCCGATCGTGTCCTTTCCTTCGATCAACAAAACCGAAAGTCCCGATTCTTGTAAGGTAATAGCGGCCGCAAGCCCATTCGGGCCGGAGCCTACCACTATGGCATCATATTCCGGAGTTCCCACTCCGGGAGTCGCCACTCGGGGAGTTCCCACGCTGGTCATGGTTTCGCGGTCGCGACGATTTTTAATGCCTCATCGTCCTTGTACTCTTTCATCAATGCTTTCAGCTTCTCTTTCAAATCAGCTGTCAGCTTTTCTGTTTCTTTCGTTCCGTAAATATTGGAAACCTCTTTCGGGTCTTTCTGCAAATCATACAACTCCCACGAATCGGCGCCGCCGTAGAAATAGGCCAGCTTGTAGCGATTTGTCCTCAACCCGAAATGTGGGTGTACGTGGTGCGGCTGCGGGAATTCGTAATAATGGTAATAAGCCTCTTTCCGCCAGGGTACCTGCGCGGTTTGCGTGCCTTTCAGCAATGGCAAGAACGATTTACCCTGCATATCCGCCGGGGTTTTCACACCTGCGATATTGAGTACCGTCGGCGCCCAATCGATGTTCACAACGAGGTCATTTACTTTGGTCCCCGGCTTGATCACCCCCGGATAGCGGATTACAAATGGTGTTTTCAATGATTCTTCATAAATAAAGCGCTTGTCGAACCAGCCGTGCTCGCCGAGGTAAAAGCCCTGGTCCGACGCGTAGATCACGACCGTGTTTTTAGATAAACCACTTTTATCCAGGTAATCGAGCAGCTTGCCTATATTGCGGTCGAGCGAATTGGCCGTTGAGAAATAATCGCGCAGGTAACGCTGGAATTTCCACTCTACCAATGCTTTACCCGTCAGATTTTTGTCTGTTACTTCTTTGGATACTTTGTCATAATAGGCTTTGAAAACCTTTTTCTGCTCGGGATTAAGTCGGCTGTAAAGGAAATCCTTCTCGTAATCCACGCCCACTTTCAGGTCAAACTTCATGCGCATGGTTTTGTCGATAGTCATATCCTGGTCGGCAGCGGCCTTTCTGCCTTTGTAATCGTCATAAAATGTCGACGGCAGCGGGAAAGTTACATTATCATAAGCGCCGAGGTCCTGCAAATCGGGCATCCATTCGCGGTGCGTGGCTTTGTGGCCCACGATGAGGAAAAATGGTTTGCTGTCGTTGCGTTTTTCGAGCCAGCCGGTCGCGAACTGGGTAATGAGGTCGGAAACGTAGCCCGTATATTTGGTCGTGTCGTTCGGCTGACCGATGAATTCCGGGTTATAATAATGTCCCTGATCGGGCAGTACATTCCAGTAATCGAAACCCGCCGGGAGGCTGTTCAAATGCATTTTACCGATCCAGGCCGTCTGGTAGCCATTCTTGCGGAGCGTTTCGGAAAGCAGTGTCTGGCTGGTATCGAACTTTGTCCGGTCGTTACGTTTGTAGCCGTTCAGGTGGCTGTACTTGCCGGTCAGCAAAGTGGCGCGGCTAGGACCGCATATTGAATTGGTCACCAGGTTATTGGTCAGCAATGCCCCCTCGCGTGCAATACGGTCGATATTGGGTGTTTTAACGATCTTGTTCCCATAAGCGCCGATCCCCTGATAGGCGTGGTCATCGGAAAAAATAAAAATAATGTTCGGGCGCTGAGCGGTTTGGGCGAGCGTCGTCGTGACGGACATAGCCAGCGCGATGAGGCCTGAAAAGGCCGCCAGAGTCAACTTCGCAGGACGGGTAAGAATAGCAAACATGAAATACTCTATATAATAGGTAGACAAAATAAACTTATGCAAAATCAATTCGCAAGCGTTTTACCGGAATTACTTTGTAAAGCCGGATTTCACGGGGTCTAAAATTACAAATTGGCGATTTGTTTTCACTATCCGTCATTTTTAAAAGCAAAAAAGCCCGGGACGAATACTTCGCTCCGGGCTCCTAAAATCAATCCATTCAGGTTATTTGGTTTTTTTATCGATCGCCTCCGCCATTTGCAGGTGGTGTTTCAAAACGGGAAGCTTGCCTTCCGCCCAGGCCTTTACATCGGCATCTTTGGCATCTTTCGCAGCCTCCTCAAACTCGCTGATATCTTCCTTATGGTCATCTACCATGAAAGAAATATAGGCTTTGTCGAACTCCGCACCTTTCTTTCTGGCCAGGTCATCGTATTTCTTTTGCTTGTCGTCGCTGAGCATGGAAGGCAGTGTGATATTTTTCTGGGCTGCCAGGGTTTTCAGTTCCTCGCTGGCCTTCGAATGATCTTTCACCATCATTTCCCCGAATTTTTTAACATCGGCGCTGGTCGCGTTTTTCTGCGCCAGCTCTCCCAGTTGGACCTCCATTAATCCGCCGTCGGCTGCTGCTACGGCAAACTCGGAATCGTCTTCCAATGCCGTCGTATCGAGTTTTGCTTCGTTCTGTTCTTCGGCAACTTCTTTGCTATCCTCTGTCTTGGTGTTGTTACAATTTGTAAATGCCACCACAGTAGCTGCCATGAGGATACTAAATGCGATCTTTTTCATAAGCGGTTTTCATTTTTTGATGATTTGGGCATTGAAAATTAAAAAACTATGCCACCGCAACTGAAAAACGGATACTTTTGTAGCTATCCGTCGACAACCTCAACACCCTGCGGGTTGTTCCGCTGTTTTCCAAACCTACCTCTATCCCCATTTAATGAAGCCCGTTACCCCCTTGCGGATCCTGTTGGCCGACGACGACCATGATGATACCTTCCTGTTCCAGGAAGCGCTGGCACACATCCCGATGGAAACAAATCTTACCGTCGCCGAAAACGGCGTGGAATTGCTTCGCATGCTAAACGGCACGGAGGGTAAACCGGAAATTATATTTCTGGACATGAACATGCCGGTTAAAAACGGCCTTGAATGCCTGAAAGAAATCAGGGGTCTGGAAGCCTACAAACAGGTGCCGATCGTCATACTTTCCACGTCGGTCGCGCAGTACTTGTGGGAATCGGCCTACCGTAGCGGAGCGAACCTTTATATTCAAAAGCCGACGAGCTTCAATGGCTTGATAGAAATCCTTAAAATGTGCCTGCTCGAACGGGCCGCCGCGACGATGCCCGAGGGGCTGGAACAATTTTTGATAACCAACTAGTCTTACAGGTTTCAATTCGCATTCAGTATGAGTGAAGCAACTGCTTTCAACACGGAGCAAGACTTATTTTTCAAACGACTAAGACACGAGACAGCGGAAAGCCACCAGAAACTGGAAGATAACCCACTTTCCAAAGCAATACTCACCCCCTCCGTATCCGTCAAGGACTATCAGGCCTACCTGGGCGCTCTTTTCGGAGTGACCATCGCCTGTGAAGATCAGGTATTCCCTGCTATTTCTCACGTTATCATCGATTTACCCGAACGTTATAAGTCGCGATTGATCATTGACGACCTTCTGGCCACGGGTCTTACCGAGGCGGAAATCGATGCGTTGCCGGTATACCGTTTCGACATTTCTTCGGTTGCCGAGGCGCTAGGCATTATGTACGTGCTCGAAGGTTCCACACTGGGCGGAAAGATCCTGTACCGGCATATTCACGAAGTACTCGGGCTCACACCTGAGCATGGCGCTTCCTATTTCTGGGGATATGGTGCGCAGACAGGAAACCTGTGGAAAAGTTTCATCTCCTCGCTTACACAATTTGTTGACGAATACGAGGAAAGGGACGGAGTGATCGGCGCCGCTAAAAAAACTTTTACCATCATTGACAATTGGTTGGGGCAGCATGACGCGGCCCGGGCCGGTCGTAACTGATCAGCAGGAATGAATATCAAGGACATTGTGAATCGCGACATTGTCAACCTGACAAATTGCGAAAGTGAACCCATCCATATACCCGGCAGTATTCAGCCCCATGGCTTTTTGTTGGGGATCAAAAAAGGGGATTCCAGAATCGGGTTTTGCAGCGCCAACAGTGCCGACTATATCGGTATTGGCCCGGAGAAAGTACTGGGCAAAGACATTGCGGATATTTTCCCCCGTGAACAGGCCCATCGTTTCGCATCGTATGCCAATGTGGAGACTATCGATTCGGCAAAACCGTTTGTTTTCGATTTGAACGGGACTTCGTTCAATACTACCGTTCACCAGAGCGGCGACAATGTGATCCTGGAACTCGAACCGTTCCCCGACGGCACATTGCATTTGCCGAACCTCTATACACAGACACGCAACTTCGTGTCGATCATGGAGAATTCCAGCGGGTTACTCGACCTCTGCCAGGAGATTGCGGATGAAACCCGCAACATTACCGGCTACGATCGTGTGATGATCTACCGGTTCGACGAGCAGTACAACGGCGAGGTGATCGCCGAAAGTCGGCGCGATGACCTGGTATCATTTGCCAACCAGAAATACCCGCATACGGACATCCCCGCACAGGCGCGCGAGCTGTACATCCGCAACCCGTTACGGATGATCGCGGATATTAACTATGCGCCGGTCCCGCTGCTGACGATCGACGATTCGGCCGATAAGGGCAACCATTCGCTGGATTTGAGCCTGTCGATCCTGCGGAGCGTGTCGCCTATGCATATCGAGTATCTGAAAAACATGGGCGTGGGTGCAACGCTGACCATTTCGCTGCTGCAAAACCAGAAACTTTGGGGACTGATCGCCTGTCACCATTATGCACCCAAGATATTGCCGCACTACACGCGACTCTCGGCGTTGTTGCAGGGACATTTCCTTACATCGCAAATCGCGGTGCGCGAAGTGGCCGAAGAATATAATATCGGTGAGGAAGTGGACAAAGCCCTCGTGAATGCGCTCGCGACCCTCCACGAAACCGAGAACTTCATGGATGCCAGCCACCAGCCGCCCTCGTTACTGAAACTGGCGAATGCAACCGGCGCAGCCATTTACCACGAAGGTTTATTGTATACCAATGGCCTGGTACCGTCGGATGCGGAACTGCTTGATCTGTTCGCATTTCTTTCGAATGCGTATCCCAACCAGACGTTTGAGACGGATAACCTTTCGGAGGTTTACCCGGCGGCGAAAAACATGTCCAAATATGCAGCGGGGGTGATCTATCACTCGATGGTATCCGGTGAAAATGACGGGATTTTGTGGCTAAGACAGGAAAAAATCGAGACCATCAACTGGGCAGGTAACCCCGACAAGGCCGTTTTGCAAAATGAGGACGGTGTGCGGCTTTCCCCGCGCAAATCGTTCGAGTTGTGGATGGAGATTGTAAAAGATAAAAGTGCGCCCTGGCGAAAATCGGAGATCAATGCGGCTTCGAGCTTTTCCTATGCGTTGCAGAAGCATATCAATTTCCGGGTGATCCGGGCGCAGGAAGATCGGAATAGCAGCCTCAACGAAGAGCTGCGGCTTGCCAACAGGGAGCTTTCCAACCTGAACTGGATATCTACCCACGATTTGAAGGAGCCACTCCGGAAAATACAGATTTTTGCTTCCAAAGTGCTCGATCGCGAGGACCCGGACTTGTCCGTTCAGGTGAAGGATTCCGTAGAGAGAATGCGTTTCGCGGCCGAGAAAATGCAAATGCTGATCGAAGATATCCTGGCCTATTCGAAAGCGGGTACCATGGAAAAGGTCTTCAAGCCGACCGACCTGAACGATGTGCTGCGCAACGTGCTTTCGGAGTTGCAGGATACGATCGATGAAAAAGACGCTACGGTCCGGGCGGAAACTTTACCGTCCCTCGAAATCATTCCTTTCCAGGTACATCAGCTCTTCATTAACCTGATCAGCAATGCGCTTAAATTCGTCAAGCCGGACGAGCGCCCCGCTATCAACATAACCGCAAGCATTGTAGAAGCAACAGATATTTCCCCCGAAAAAGCTGCCGTGGGCCGTTATCACGCAATCTCTTTTCAGGACAACGGGATCGGTTTCGAAGCCGAATACGAAAGCAGGATATTCGACATTTTCCAACGCCTCCATCCCGCACACAAATACCCGGGAACGGGCATCGGGCTGGCGATCTGTAAAAAAATCATGGAGAACCACAAAGGGTTTATCGTTGCCAGATCGGTATTCGGGGAAGGGTCGGTTTTCACCATCTATTTTCCCATCGCGTAACGGCCCGCACGTGTGAGTACATTGTTCCTCAGCTTAGCCGCTCAACCGGTGGGGCTGGGGATTTTTTATTGGGTACTAAATGGATGTACAGGCGCTGGCGGGCCGTTTAGCACAGGGTTGTGGCGTGCGCTGTGGGTTGGTATTAAATTATTATGATTTGTGGTACAACAACAAACGGTAAACCACATGTCAGTAGCCGCAGCTCTTGAACAAATACCCGACGAGCCCGTCATCACGGCCCAACAGTTTAAAAAACTCAGAAAAAACCCTGCATTAACAGCCGAAGCGGCAGGGCTTCACTATATCCAGTCGGAGAATGCACCCGGTTACGCACGGAAAGGAAAAGCGCCCCGCTTCTACTACACCGACGCAGACGGCCAGCGTTGTAAAGATCCGCAGACGATCAAACGCATTAAGTCTCTCGTACTTCCGCCCGCCTGGACCAACGTCTGGATCAGCGCAGACCCCGATACGCATTTACAGGCCACGGGCATCGATGCCGCCGGCCGGAAACAATATCGTTATCATCCGTTCTGGAACCTCGTCAGGAACCAGACCAAATATTATAAACTGCTCACTTTCTCGGAAGCCCTTCCCGCATTACGTGCGCAGGTGGAGCACGATCTACGCAAACGCGATTTCGACCTTTCGAAAGCCATTGCATTGGTGATCAAGCTAATGGACAAAACCTGTATGCGCGTAGGCAACCAGCGTTACAAGGTCCGGCACGGGTCGTCGGGCATTACCACGCTCGATGCGCGCTGCGCAACGGTGACCGGCAGCCGTATCCGCTTTATGTTCAAAGGTAAAAAGGGTATTCAGCAGGACATCAATCTGCGCGACAAGCAGTTGGCACGCCTCGTGCAGCAATGCAAGCAAATGCCGGGAAAGCGGCTTTTTCAATACACTACCGAAACAGGCGGCAAATGCGCCCTGAATGCCCAACAGGTGAACGACTACATCCGCCGCTATACAGGCGCCAATTTTTCCGCCAAGGATTTCCGGACCTGGATGGGCACCGTTACCGCATTCGAATACCTGAGTCACCAGGAAAAAGCCGCTTCGCAACGACAGGTGACACGCATCGAGAACACCTGCCTGGATGCAGTAGCCGCACATTTGGGCAATACCCGCGCCGTATGCAAGAAGTATTACGTGCACCCGGCGGTTTTCAGGGCTTACGAAAACCACCGTATCCAGCGTATTCTGAACAAAGAAGTCGAAGGAACGCCGCATTTCTCCAACACCGAGCAGCACGTGCGGGCACTACTGGCGCGCCCGAATTGAAATAGACAAGTTCTATATCACATGCAACCATTTACATAAAAACCTTGTCTCAAACCGTAACCTCCGATAATCAACGATATTATAACGCGTATAAGAAAAATGGGTGAGACCGAAAGGCTCACCCATTGCTTTTTTTAGTATGTCGCGGGAAACTATCGCAGGTCAACCACTTCCACACCCGGATATTGCTTGGCGTTGAAAGCGAAGAAATTGTCGGCCACATTCACATCGGGCACAAACTGATCCACTTTATAGGTTACCTCCTGTCCGTTCTTTTGGAAAATCTTCCAGCTGCTGATCGACTTATCAGCCTTATTCACTTCGATCTGCACTTTGTTCACCTGGCTGTTTTTGTTGGTCGAGGTCAGTTCGACTACTTCGACAGCCTTGCCTGCTTCCTGTTTCTCCTTCACAAAAGCGGATTTGAAGCCCTTTTTATATGCTGAATAAATTTTTGTCGGATCCAGGTCGCCGCCGGCGGCAGGGTCGAAATCCTGCAAATTCACTTCATTGGTTTCTTTGATGTACGTTGCCATCAGTTTACCATCGTTAAAGATCTCCTGACCTGCCATTTTCAACCTAAACTTCGTGCCCTTCACAGTCGCTTCTCCTTTGAGCGGCTTTTCACCCTTGGTAATGTAGGTAAAAAGTGCTTTAAAGGATTTGATCTTCTGGTACTTGCTGCTCATAGCATTCAGTATATCCGCTGACTTTTTGTCGCCTTGTGCATTCGAAGTGAATGAGTTCAAAAGGAAAATCGTCAATACCGCAAGCAAACAAGTACTATTCTTTAAATTTCTCATATTCAATTATTTAATACCAACTAAGTTTATAAAAACGGGGTTTTAAGTGAAATATTTCAATTTTAGACGCTACAAAACGGCAATGGTTTAATGGTGCCGGAACTTAGCTTACGCCCATTACGCGGAGATGCTCTTCCAGCATATTCAGGTCGTGGAACATCACATCGCGTGCTTTGCTGCCTGTGAACGGCCCTACCACACCCAGTACTTCCAACTGGTCCATAATGCGTCCCGCGCGGTTGTATCCGAGCTTCATTTTACGCTGGATCAGCGACGTGCTGCCTTGCTGGTGCGTTACGATCAGGCGCGCCGCATCGGGTAGCAGGCTGTCGAAATCATCCGGGTTCAGCTCGGCCTTGCCTTCTGCCGCATCTTCCCCTTCATATTCAGGCAATGCGTAGGCTTCGTCGTAACCGCGCTGCCCGCCGATATACTCGCAAATATCCTCGATCTCGCGGGTGTCGATGAACGGACATTGCAAGCGGATCACTTCCGAGTTGATCGCCAGCAGCATATCCCCCTGACCTACGAGCTGTTCGGCACCACCCATGTCCAGGATCGTCCGCGAATCAATACTCGACGTCACCCGGAACGACAGACGCGCCGGGAAGTTCGCCTTGATAAGCCCCGTGATAACCTTCACCGATGGCCGCTGTGTCGCCACCACGAGGTGAATGCCCACCGCACGCGCCAGCTGCGCCAAACGCGCAATCGGCGTTTCTACCTCCTTGCCGGCCGTCATCATCAAATCGGCCAACTCGTCGATCACCAGTACGATATAAGGCAGGAAGCGGTGTCCTTTTTCAGGGTTCAACCTTCTCTGCGCGAACTTCGCATTGTATTCCTTCAAATTCCGTACCGCGGCCTCTTTCAGCAGGTCGTAGCGGGAATCCATTTCGATACACAGGGAATTCAGGGTAAAAATTACCTTTTTCGTATCGGTAATGATCGCCTCCTCCGCATTCGGGAGCTTGGCGAGGAAATGCCTTTCCAGCTTGTTGAAAAGGGTTAATTCTACCTTTTTAGGGTCAACCAGTACGAATTTGAGCTCCGCCGGGTGCTTTTTGTAGATCAGTGAAGCCAGAATCACGTTCAAACCCACCGACTTTCCCTGCCCGGTGGCACCCGCCATCAGCAAGTGGGGCATTTTCGCCAGATCGGCAATGTGGATGTCGTTTGAAATGGTTTTCCCCAAAACAATGGGTAAGTCGTAAGTCGATTTCTGGAAGCGATCGTTCGCGAGTACCGATCGCGCAAAAACCGTTTCCCTGTTTTTGTTCGGCACCTCGATACCGATCGTACCCCGGCCCGGCATCGGGGCAATGATACGGATACCCAATGCGGCAAGGCTCAATGCAATATCGCCTTCAAGATTTTTGATCTTCGAAATCCTTACCCCCGCTTCCGGTATGATCTCGTAAAGCGTCACGGTCGGCCCGATCGTCGCCTTAATTTTAGAAATATTAATACCATAGCTGCCGAGCGTATCGACAATCTTGGTTTTGTTGCTTTCGAGCTCTTCCTGGCTTACTTTCTCATGCTGGTTTTCGACTACCTCGTTTAGCAGGTCGATATTCGGGAAATGGTACTGCGGCAGATCGAGCATCGGGTCATACTGCCCGAATTCGCGTAATATGGATGCATTCACATCCTCGTCCTCGAATTCTTCCTCAACAGTTTCGTTTGAATGCGTGGTATCCTCCACTTCCAGTTCGAGCAGTGGCTCGGATGGGACCGCCGATACTTCCATCGGCATTACCGGCAACTCGATGCTCGTCGACGCGGCTACGGAGGGTGCGGGAGGCGTAACCGGCAATACTACCGCGGGATGCGGCGCCACGTGCGGGGCTTCTTCTTCTACTTCAAGGTCAGAATCTGGCTGCTCGTCGGACGCTGGCACTTCATCATCATAAGTATCATTTACTACTGATACAAATTTGCTTTCGGCAACAGCTGCCGCTTCGGTTTCGGCGGGTGACGTCGTGTCATCGCCGGCAACTGCTTCCGGTTTCGCATGCCTCGCCTGCCACGACTCATACCTGTCGCGCACGTCGTAGAAGAATACTGCGAATACGAACAATGCGAAGAGGATAGGCACTACGCTTCCCCATTTCAGCCAGTCGAAAAGTGCAATGTTCACCAGATAACCAAAGCCGCCCGAAAGGAAGCTCAGATTATTCTCGCTGTTGCTCATGAGGATAATGTAGCCCATGAGCACGCTGACCCACAGGGTGAAAAAGATCACTTCCTTGGTGGTTTTGCTTAACGGCAGTATTTCCCTGCCGAAGGCCATTTTCCAGCCTGCAACAAATGGCACGAGAGGCAACAACAATGCCCCTAACCCAAACCAGCGATAAACAAAAATGTGCGAAACCACCGCCCCGAGCACGCCCAGGAAATTGCGGGTCTGTCGCCCGGCATCGCGGATCGACTGATGCCCCAGTCCGTCGAGCACGCTCTGATCGGACAGGCCGGTGACGATGTAGGAAAAGAAAGATGTTTCCAGGATCAATCCCAGGACGATAAAGAATGTGCCCCAGGCCAACGTATTCTTCGGGCTGGTGAAAATGTGTTCCCAATCGAGGGATACACGAATACGGGGCGCAGCCGCTTCCTCCGGTTTCTGGCGCTGTGTGTTACCTCTTGGCTTATTGACTGACATTTATTTCAATTCCGGGATGCGTGAAGTGCTGATTTTTCTGAATATTACTTCTTGACCAGTGCCTTGCAGATCCTGCTGACCACACCGGGTCCTTCGTAAATAAAGCCGGTATAAAGCTGAATCAGGGCGGCGCCTGCATTTATTTTTTCCAAAGCATGTCCGGGAGTAGCGATGCCGCCGACTCCGATAACGGGAAATGCATGATTGGATTGTTCACAAAGGTAACGAATTACTTCCGTCGAGCGATGTGTCAACGGCGCACCGCTCAATCCGCCCGCACCTATCTGCGCCACTTCCGACGAATCGGTTACAAGTCCTTCACGGCTGATCGTCGTGTTGGTTGCGATTACGCCTGCAATGCCTGTTTCCTTGACGATATCGATAATGTCATCCAGCTGGCTAGTCGTCAGGTCCGGCGCAATTTTCAGGAAAATCGGTTTGGGATTAGCCCGTTCTTTATTTTTTGTTTGTAGTTCTTTCAGGATTTCGGTCAACGGTCCCTTTTCCTGCAAATCCCGCAATCCGGGTGTATTCGGCGAGCTTACGTTCACTACAAAGTAATCCACGACATCGAATAGCTCGCGGAAACATATCAGATAATCGCTGAGTGCCTGCTCGTTAGGGGTATCCTTATTTTTACCGATATTCCCTCCCACGAGGATTTTGGACTTCCGTTTCGCCAGTTTTGCGGCAGCTACCTGCACTCCTTTGTTATTGAAACCCATCCGGTTGATCAGCGCCTTATCCTTTTTAAGACGGAACAAACGAGGCTTATCATTCCCAGGCTGAGGGCGTGGTGTCACCGTCCCGATTTCGATATATCCGAAGCCCAACGCTTCCAGCTGGTCCACCATTTCGGCATTCTTGTCAAAGCCGGCCGCAAGCCCTACCGGGTTACGAAACCGCAAACCAGCCACTTCCTGCACCAGATCGGGATGCTCGTACGTGTACATTGCCCGCATGAGCTGCGGTACGAATGGGATTTTGAATGCCAAATGCAGCACTTCGCACACAAAATAGTGAATGCGCTCAGCGTCAAACAGGAAAAGTATAGGGGAGATGAGAATCTTATACATCCTGCAAAAATAGAATGTTTCGCAGGAAGGGGGAGGAAGGTGGGGGAATTTTATTTTTGAATGATTCGATCAGAAATCAATCGGCAGCAGAGCCGCCACCAAGTGCTATAAAATCGTCGATCATCACGACATCCCGGAGGTCTTGTGGTCTTCTCGCAAGCACCTTCAGTTCGCGCAGGTCATTTAAATGCAAGAAATGAATGGTTGAACCTTGCGCATTCATAAAACTTCTCGATCTGTCGAATACATCAACAAAATCGAAGTTTCTGTGAATCTGAGTAACAATATCGAGCTCCCCGTTAAAGCCGAAAACATGAGGCTGGGTAAAATCCAGCTGTTCAAGTTTGAAAATCTCGCTTTCATCCAAATCCATACATCGAAATACATCCACCAGGCGCCGACCATTCTCATGGGTAGGGTTAATCCAGATGTCCACGTCGTTTGTAGCGCGATTCAATCCATTCAAAAACATCGCAAATCCGCCGACAATGAGGTATTCCAGTTCTTTTAAGTGTGCGCATTTTGTGAATTCAAGGAATTCAGTGTTTTCTAAATCCATTCAGCTTTGCGGATTTTGATGGTTCTATCGCGGGTACTATGGTCGAAACCGATGAAAAGCTCTAACTTTTTCCGAATCTCGAAAAACTTCTCAAAACGCTCACGTGGCGTTTCCCCCATCCCGGTGAGCATTACATCGATATACGGATCGTTGAGGTTCTTATAAATCGTAATTATTCGCTTCTTCGGTTTCATATCACAAAATCAATGAAGAGTAAATATCGGCATATTCATTAAACAATAAAAGCACCCCGCCACCGCGGGATGCTTTCTCAAATGTCCAAACCAACACGACTACTTTTTCTCCGGCCAGACATACTCAAACTTGTCGTTCGTAGGCGCGCCGAAGTAGTTGACGCCCAGGAAGTCGAGGCGTTTTTTATGGATTTCCATGCGTTTGCTGAAATCTTCAAAGTTCTTGCCTTCTTTCGATGTCCAACCGACTTCGGCCAATGCGGTGGCGCGGGGCCATACCATATATTGTACGTAGGCAGGCGTTTTCATGTATTCGGTCCATACGTTGCCTTGTACGCCGAGGATGTGCTTCGCTTCGTCGGCTGAAAGTTCTGCGGGAGTTGGTTCGTAGGAGTATGACTCCGCCAGGTCGGTGAAGCCGCCGATTGCGATAGGCTGCGTCTTGGCTTCCGCCTGGTAATGGTCGAGGTAACAGAAGTTGCCCGGCGTCATGATCACGTCGTGGCGCTCTTTTGCAGCAGCAATACCGCCCTCGATACCACGCCAGCTCATGACGGTCGCATTAGGTGAAAGCCCGCCTTCCAGGATTTCGTCCCAGCCGATCATACGACGGCCTTTCGCGGTGATGAATTTGTCGATCCGCTTGATCACATAGCTTTGCAGACCATGCTCGTCTTTCAATCCTTCTTTTTGAATGATGTTCTGGGCGAAACGGCTTTCTTTCCACTGTACTTTCGGGCATTCGTCGCCGCCGATGTGGATGTATTTGTTGGGGAAAAGGTCGATCACCTCGGTGAGCACGTCTTCGAGAAACTTGAAAGTCTCTTCGCGCGGCATGAACACGTCGTCGTAAACGCCCCATTTCGTACCTACTTCATAAATTTTGTCGGGATTGTTGCCCAGCTGCGGATAAGCAGCCAATGCCGCCAGCGCGTGCCCGGGCATTTCGATTTCGGGGATCACATTCACGAAACGGTCCTCCGCATATTTGATCACCTCTTTGATTTCGTCCTGGGTATAGAAGCCCTCGTAAGGCGTCCCATCGAACTTCTGATCTTTGTAATGCCCCTTCATCGTCTCCTTGCGCTTCGAGCTGATGGTTTTCAGTTCGGGATACTTCTTGATCTCGATACGCCAGCCCTGGTCGTCGGTAAGGTGCCAGTGGAACTGGTTCTGCTTGTGCAATGCAATCAGATCAATGTATTTTTTGACAAATTCGATCGGCATGAAATGGCGGCAGACATCGAGCATCAAGCCGCGGTAAGCGTAGCGGGGTACGTCTTTGATCGTCACGTAAGGCACGGTCCATTTCACTCCTGCGACAGGTGTTTCACTGAATATTTCCGCTGGCAGAAGTTGCAAAAGCGTTTGCACACCGTAGAATGCGCCCCTGGCAGTTTGCGCCTGAATGGTTACGCCTTTGGAAGTCGAAAGCAAGCGGTAGCCCTCCTCGCCGAGGCTGGTGTCCGACGACAGAACTAATGATATGTCGCCCTTGCCTTTCGCGGTAGAAACGGCTTGCCCGGTGGCTTTGCCTAGTTGCGCCGCCAGCATTTCCGCCACGTGCGACCATTTGGCGTCGGCAGGTGCGCCGACCTTCGTTTTGGCTTTAAGCGTCCATGCGCCTTTGGCCGTCAGGACCTGGGTAGGTTTGGGGATGACGTTAATCTGCGCCATTGCCGAGTGTACGAGCACGCAACAGATTAATCCGAAAAGGAAACGTTTCATGAATTAGGAATCCGGTATTTATTAAAATTATTTAAAAATACTGCAAGTTATCGTATTCCTATTTTAAAATACTGCGAATCTTAAATTTTTTATAATTTTATGTAATTATTTCGAAAAAGGGTACGTTACCACAAATACATGTAACTTTGTACCCATTAAAGCTTTAACGCTTGATTTAGTTATATTTTACAATACGAAACCGGCATCTTTGCCCTGCTTGACTCCTAATAAAATCTAAAATCCTATACCCGTGAAAAGAACTCTGTTTCTTAACAGTCTTGCCCTAATTTTACCTACACATCTACTTCTCGCAACCCCTGGCAACCATTCGCGTCCTGTGAATCCTACAAAATCGCAGCGTGCGGTCGGTGGTAAGCTGGTGGGCAAAATCGTTGAGGGGCCCAACAATGCCGGGGTCGCATTTGCTACTGTGGCCTTGCTGATGCCCAAAGACTCGTCGCTCGTCAACGGTGCAGTAGCCGACGAGAACGGAGCATTCACCATTGCCGAAGTTGCAGCGGGCAACTACATTTTGCGTGTGACCAATATGGGTTACCAAACGCTATACCGCCCGAATGTAAAACTGGCGGCCGAAGCCAGCCTGCTCGATCTTGGAAGCATTACCGTGCAGCCCGAAGCGCAAAAGCTCGCCGAAGTGGTGGTGAAAGGCGAAAAGACCATGATCGTGGACGATATCGACAAGAAGATGGTCAATATCGGGAAGGATATGCTCGCAACGAGCAACAATGTAAGCGACCTGCTCGAAAAAGTACCGGCCGTTTCGCTCGATGAAAACGGCAACCCGCAAGTCCGGGGAAAAGGGAATGTAGTGGTGCTCATCGATGGCAAACCATCCAACCTCTATGGCAGTGACCTCCCCACGATCCTGCAATCTTTCCCGGCAAACCTGATTGAAAGGATCGACGTGATGACGACGCCCTCCGCGAAATATGAAGGCGAAGGTGCCTCAGGGGTGATCGACATTATTACCAAAAAGACGAAAATCCGCGGGATGAACGGCGGTGCGCGGTTAAGCATCGGTAACAAAAACAACAATGCGGCATCGGGTAACCTGAGCTACAAAGCCGGAAAGTTTGGCTTGAACGCGTCCCTGAGCGGGCAAACGCGCGCTACAACCTGGGAAAGAGCTTTGAGCCGCGACAATTTCGTGACCGAATCTAAGTCGCATTTGCAGCAGGATGGTACCGGCGGCAACAAAGGCAAAAATGCATTCGGCCGAGTGGGGGTCAATTATGATTTCAATGATAAGAACTCCATCGAAGCCGGGGTGAACTACTCGCGTGACAACAACCGCAACAACAGCAATATCCTCAACGAAACGACGCTCGCTTCGGGCGTGGTTTCGGAGACCTTCCGCCGCCTGAACAACAGCACAGGCAACGGCGATAACCTCAATTTCAACCTCGATTACCGCCTGAAATTTGCCGAAAAAGACCATCAGCTTAATTTCAATTCGAGTTATTCGCTCGGCGGGTCCGACGGGGAATCATATTTCGCGCAGGAGAGTACGATCGACAGCCTGATGCGCAACCAGCAAAACCTGCGTAACAACAACCGCCATTCGCTTTTCCTGAATGCCGATTATACCTGGCCTATCAACCCGAAAGCGACCCTGGAAGCCGGCATACGCTCGCGCAGCAGCTCGAATGACAATGTAAATGCTTTCTACAACCTCGATCGCGAGACGAACGGCTACGTTTTTGACAACAATATCAGCAACGTTTTCGGCTACAAGGATGCTACCTACACCGGGTTTATGACATTCTCGCAAAAAACCGATCTTTGGGGCGTCCGGGCAGGTTTGCGCGTCACCGATTACAACCAGGATATCAACCAGATCAGCCGTAACCAGGATTTCAGCGTGCATTTCCTCACGCTCGTACCGTCTTTCGCCGTGACGCGCAAGCTGGGTGAAGCCTCGCAGGTGAAACTGAATTACAGCCGTCGCGTGCAGCGCCCCGAGGCCGACTGGCTGAACCCTTATACCGACGTTTCCGATCCACGCAACGTAAAAACGGGTAACCCGAACCTCCGTCCCGAGTTTACGCATAAGGCTGAAATGGGCTATTCCAACTACGAAGCCAACGGCGGCTGGGGCCCATCGCTTTTCATGGATTATTCCAACAATGCCATCACGCAGATCCGTACGATCGATGAAGCAGGCGTTTCGCTCACCAGATATGACAATGTCGGCCGTGAGTTGAATTATGGTTTTGAAACCGACTTTTCCCAAAAGCTTTTCGGAGACATTGTAAAATTGAATGGTAGCGGCCGCATTTTCCGCAGCGAAGTGGTATCCGCCATCGCGCAGATCGACAACCGCACGTGGAGCTACTCGGGTAACCTGAATGCATTCATCACGCTCCCGGCCGACTTCCGCGCATCGGCATATGTGAACTACGAGGGCCCGAGGGCGATCGCGCAGGGCACGCGCGACGGCGTTTTCATCGCCAATATGGGTATCCGGAAAGATTTGCTCGAAAAGAAGGCGACCATTTCCTTTAATGTGCAGGACATTTTCCTGTCCCGGAATTACAGAAGCCAGCTGAACACGGATACCTATTCGCAATCGTCGAACTGGCACCAGACCAACCGGCTCGTGAATGTGACTTTCCAATACAGGTTCGGAAAAATTTCCGCAAGTGGCGACGATGCCTGATCCGCCGGGCAGAAATTGTTAATATATGTGAAAAGGAAGGGTCGTTTCGGCCCTTCCTTTTCATTTACAAGCAGTTCCCGAAGCGCATAGGAAGCACTGCCAGCCTCAATTTCGCCCGGATCGGCTCTGATGGAACGGTTTTTGCAAATAGCTCGCACAGGAGTCGATTAATTTTGCTTATTTAAACCCCGAACACGCATAGTGATCTAAAAAACCGAGGTCCGGCCAACCGGAATCCGGAAACAGGTCAAAAACTTAAAACAAAATCTTTACACAAATGAAAAAGCTCAAAATGCTGGCCGCGCTGCTATTAGTAACGGCTGGTTCGTACGCACAAAAATTGCCCGCTGACTCCATATTTTCACAGTTTTACAAGGCGACGGGCGGCAAAGCGCTATGGGACGGGGTAAAATCCTATAATCTGTCCAGAAGCTATTCCGCAGCGGCAGCTACTCCGTACAATGCGGTGATCACAGCCTCCATCCCCGAGCAGTCGATTTATAAGAACAAAACCATCATGAAACGCAGCTTTGTGTATACCGTGAAGGGCGATCAGGGGTGGATCAAGGTGCCGATCGGGCAGAAAGTGGATGTAAAAGACCTGAGCCAGGCCGAGCAGCAAAATATGCGCATGGAATTGTATGACAACCTCGTGCCATTTATCAATTACAAAAATCGGGGGCTGATCGCGACCACTGTGGGTACCGAAACACTCAATGGGGCGCAGGTAAACAATGTGGAATTGCAGGGAAAAGGCGTGAAATACAACCTCTATTTCGATGCTAAATCGGGTCTGCTTTTGCGCCAGAAAACGAACCAGGGCGGCGTGGAAACCACCAGCGATTTATCAGATTACGCCAAATCCGCGTATGGTATTTTGTACCCCACCAAACTCGTGGAACTGAACAGCCAGGATAAAAAGCCGGTGACGATCAAATCTACATTGACTGTGAATGACAATGTAAACGTCGAACTGTTTAAAAGATAACAACGGGGATACCAACCTCTAAAACACCTGCCGGCCGAAACCCGTATCCTGCCGGCAGGTTTCATGAAACCAAGATTCTCAACGCCTCGATGTGGCGGAAAACAGCCAGGGATGAAGAAAGCACTGAAAGTATTGGCCATAATACTCCTGACAGTTTTGATTCTGGTTGGCGTGTTGATCTGGGGCATCCAGACACCGTTCGGCCAGAATTTTTTAACGTCCCAGGCGAATTCCTTTTTACGTAAAAAACTCAAAACCAAGGTCAATATCGAGAAAGTACGCTTCGATATTCCCGATTGGGTACTGCTCGAAGGCGTGTATTTCGAAGATTTGCATGGCGACACCCTCGTTTCGGGCAAACGCCTCTACGTAGACCTGGATATGTACAGCCTCATTAAAGGTGACATCGGTATCAATAAAGTGGAACTGGAAGGAGTGAATGCCAATATCAACCGCGTTTTGCCGGACACTACATTCAATTTCCAGTTTATCGTCGACGCATTTGCCGGTACCGACACCACGGAAGTCGATACTACGCCGTCGAAGCCCCTCAAAATGCGGCTGGACCAGATTTCGCTTAAAGATGTCAGGTTTTCCTACCGCGATGCCATAATCGGTACCGACGCTTCCGGGAACATCGATTCGGCCCTGGTGAAATTCGATAAATTCAACCCGACCATTTCGCAATATCATCTCACCAATACTGCATTGCATAACAGCCAGGTAAAACTGAGAATGTATAATGCATTGAAAGTAGCGGCCGCCGGGCCCGAGCCAAAGCCCGATCCGGCCGATTCCCTCGATATCAAAGTCGGCGATATTGATATTCAACAATTCAAATGGCAATTTGACGACGAAGTTTCAGGCTTGAAAAATGGCTTGACCGTGGACAAATTCGCCGGGCATGTGAACAGCATTTACATGGGTAGCCAGCGTGTGGATGTGAAGAATGTTTCGCTGCAAAACATGTCGCTTTTCGCTGAATTTGCCAAAAAACCGAAACCCAAAGCGGCCGGCGGCCCGGCGACCGGCGCTCCGGCGGCCGGCGGCCCGGCGACCGGCGCTCCTACGGACGAAAAGAAAGACACTACGGCGGCCGAAGCACCCGGCTGGTATGTGAAAGTGGGTGAGATCAAGCTGGAAAACAACGACATCCGCTACGATGATTTCAATTCTCCTGCCGTCCCCAAAGGCCTCGACTATGCGCACCTTAACATCAAAAACCTGAATGTAGATTTGCGGGAATTCCTTTTCTCGCCCGAAAACATCGCGGGCGCGTTGAAATCCGCTTCATTCAAAGATAAAAGCGGTTTCCGCCTGGACGCATTCCGAACCGATTTCGCTTACGGCGATCGTGAAACCTATCTCCACAATCTTTACCTCAAAACTCCGAATACCCTGTTACGCGACGAGCTGAGCCTCCGCTACAAAAACCTCGATCAGCTGACGAACGATATTGGCAAGGTTAAACTCAAACTACGCCTCACCGACAGCCGCATTGCCTTCGCGGACATTCTGCTGCTCGTGCCCGACCTGGCCAAAACCCCACCATTCGACCAGGAGCCGAACGGAGTGGTGAAAGGTACGGGACAGATTACCGGATCGGTGGATGATATGCTGATCTCGAAAGCGAAATTTACCATGCTCGATGGCACGGTACTGAGCGCAGACGGCCGGCTGAAAGGGCTGCCGGATGCGGAAAAGCTGAATATGGATTTGAATATCAATGAAATATCCTCTACCAAAGCCGATTTGCTTAAAATGCTTCCCGACAGCGCGGTACCGGCTTCCATTGAACTGCCCGATGCCATAAAGGTCTCCGGAAAAATAAAAGGCTCGATGGAGAACCTAACTTTGGCGACGACCATCAATACCTCGTTTGGCACAGGTACTTTTTCAGGAAATCTTAAAAACATTACCGACAGTCTGCGGGCACAATATAATGGTACGCTGACATTTACGGAGTTCGACCTCGGTAAACTGACGAAACAGCCCCCAACCGAAATGGGCAAACTGACGCTCCGCGCCGATCTGGACGGCGTCGGGTATGCGCCGAAAACGATGAAAGCGAAGCTGGACGGTACGATCGAGAGCGCGGATATCAAAGGTTATGTGTATCAAAACCTGAAACTGAAAGGCGACGTCGACCATGGTCTGGCTAACATTTCCGCGGATATGAAAGACCGCAATATCGACCTCGACCTGAATGCGCAAGCCGATTTGTCCAAAGAATACCCGTCGGTCAAAGCGGATATGGAAATAACCAACCTGGATTTAACGGCGCTGAATTTGTACGCGGATTCTTTGCAAGTGAAAGGCAGCATCAAGGTCGATATGCCTTCGACAAATCCGGAAAACCCGCTGGGTACGGTGAATGTCGACAGCCTGGTGCTGACCCACCATCGCAAGCCGATCGGCATTTCGAATATCAATGTACAACTGACCGATTCCAGCGGCGGGCGGCAGGCCTATATCGAATCGCCTATCCTAAAAGCTAAAATGACCGGCCAGTATTCCTACACAGAAATCGGCGACGCGATCCTGACCGAGGTAGGAAAGCATTTTAAATCACCTGATCTGACTTACAAGGAAGTGACCAAACCGGTCAATTTTGCCCTCGATGCCACACTCAACAACCACCCGGCCATTCAGATTTTCGTTCCGGAAATACGGGAAATGAAGACGATCCAGCTGCGTGCGCAAATGGATAACCAGAAGGATTCCTCGCTGGTAGCCCGGCTAAGCATTCCGATGGTCAATTACGACAGCACGATTGTCGAGCGCGTGTCGGTGGATTTCAGCACGGTGGAGGCCAATGCGGCTTTCAATGCGAATATAGGTTCGGTGAATACGAGCGGTTTCCGAATGCAGAATGCTTCCCTCGCAAGCCAGATTGTCAATAATGATGTGAAGTTCGACTTCATCGTCCGCGACTCGGTGAACACCGAAAGGCATGCGGTGAAAGGCGACCTCGCGGTGAATAATAACCAATACCGCCTCAACCTGCGCGACGATCTGCTGCTTAACTACGATAAATGGGAGACCGACACGGCGGGTTACGTGCGATATGCGTCCGATAGCGTGTATGTGAAGAATCTGGCGATCAGCAACAAGGGTCAGTCTTTAAAAATCAACTCGACTTCCGAAGCGCCGAACAGCCCGCTCGACATTACGATGGCCAATATCTCCATTGGCCCGCTGATCGAGATCGCCACGCTCGATTCGACGCTTGCGACCGGCACATTGAACGGGAAAGTGCTTCTTAGCAACTACATGAGCTCGCCGGTGTACACGGGCGAGCTGACGATCAATAACCTGGCCGTTACCAAAATCCCGGTGGGCGACCTGTCGCTGAAATCGACCAACGAAACTGAAAACCTGATCCGCGTTGCAATGTCGCTCGTGAACGACCAGAACGACGTCAATATCCGCGGAAGCTACAATCTGAAATCCGAAAGTCCGATGGATTTCAAGATGGATCTGAAAAAACTCAGTGCCAAAACCATCGAAGCATTCAGTTTCGGAGAGCTCAAACGCGCGGAAGGTAACCTGACCGGAAACATTGCCATTACCGGTGCTACCGACAGCCCTAAACTGGACGGCGCCGTCAATTTCGACAATGTAGCATTCAATGCGACGCAGCTGGGATCACGGTACTCGCTCGCCGGGCAAAAAATCCAGTTCGCGGGCCAGAATATCAATTTTAACAACTTCACAATTACCGATTCGCTGAACCAGGCGATGAAAATCAATGGGAACGTGAACATTGCGAAGCTGCCGGATGTAGGGTATAACCTGAATATTTCTGCCAAAAACTTCAATGTCCTGAATTCGACCCAGAAAGAGAATGAGTTGTTTTTCGGGAAAGCCAATATCGACGCCAACCTGACTGTAAAAGGCGTGGGTGCCAAATCGGTGATCGACGGCAATGTGAAGGTGGACCCGGGAAGCAATATCACGGTGGTAATGCCCAGCGATGCCACAGAAGCGGGTGACGCCTCCAAAGGGGTGATCGAATTTGTGGACATGAGCGATTCCACGCAAGTCGTCAAAAAGGATTCGGTCGAAGCGGCACAAAATGTCATGGTCGATTTTGCTTCGCAGATTTCGCTGGATATCGATGTGGACGACAAATCGGAGTTCAAAGTAGTGATCGACGAATTGAATGGCGATAATATCCGCCTGAAAGGTAATGCGCAGCTCAATACCGGCGTCGCGCCGAACGGGCAACTCTTCCTCCTGGGTTCTTATGACTTAACAGAAGGTTCCTACGACCTCACGCTGCAAATCCTGAAACGACAGTTTGAGATCAAAAAGGGAAGTACGCTGCTCTGGACAGGGGACCCGATGAAGGCTGATTTGAATATTACGGCAGTCTATCCCGTGATGGTCGACCCGGGCTCCATTGCCGCCAAATTCCAGGGTGCGAGCAAAATACCGGTGGAGGTACAGATCGTGATCACGGGAAATCTCACAACACCTAACATCGCATTCAAAATTGCCATACCCGACGATGCCGTCGACAAGCAGGTACAGAACGACGTGATGCAGCAGACATTCTGGAAGGATATGGAGAACAATCCGTCGGAAGCCAATAAGCAGGCATTTGCATTGCTGATTACCAACAAGTTCATCACCGATCAATCCACTGCCGGTTTCAATATCGGTTCCAGCGCGGAAGCTGTCGCCCGCCAAAGCGTGAGCCAGTTGCTTACCGACCAGCTCAATAACCTGGCATCTGATCTCGTGAAGGGTGTCGACCTGAACATCGGCCTGAACTCCACAGCCGATCAGTCCACCGGCGCCCGCACCGACCTGAATGTCGGCCTGAGCAAGGCATTTCTGAACAACCGGTTGAAAATTTCGGTAGGCAAAAACTTTGAACTCGAAAGCAAGTCCAACGCCGGTAATTCAACCGAGGTCTTCGACAACATCGCTCTCGACTATTCCATCAGTAAAGACGGCCGGTACATGTTCCGCGGTTACCGCAAAAACCAGTACCAGTCGATCCTCGAAGGTTTCATCATCGAAACCGGTGTGAGTTTTATCATTACGGCGGACTATGACCTGTTCCGTGAAATTTTCCAAAAGCAGCGCAATGAGAAGTAACATAGGATATATACTGGCAATCTGTATTTTCCTGGGCAGCTGCTCGGTCAATAGATATGTACCCGAGGGGCAGAGCATTTATGTGGGCAACAAGGTAAATGTGCAGCCCGACAGCATTTCCAAGCCGAATGTAACCGGCGTAGCCGAGCAGCTGGAAGGACTGATCAAGCCGCCTGCCAATAAGACTATTTTCGGGTTTCCGTGGAAAGTGTGGTTTTACTACTGGATCGGCGAACCGAAAGATGAAGGCGGGCTGCGAAGCTGGTTCCGCAAAAAACTCGGCGAACCGCCGCGCTACGCCACGCAGCGCATTGTGGATATCAACGCGGCCAACATGGTGGCATTCCTGGATAATGAAGGCTATTACCGCTCCAATGCGAAGGGCAAAATCGTTCCGAACAAGAACAAGCGGAAACGCACCGCGATCACGGAATACGATGCGTACGTGATGCCGCGCTACGTGATCAACGAGATCAGCTACGTCGTGCCCGACAGCTCGCTTTTTAACCGCGACCTGGTTTTGACCAAACAGAAAACATTACTAAAAAAAGGCGACCCTATCCGCCTGGACGTGGTCACGACCGAGCGTACCCGCATCGACCAGGAGCTGAAAAGCAAGGGCTATTACTATTTCAACCCCGATTACCTGATTGTAAAAGTAGATTCGACCATCGGCCGCGCGGACTCGACGCTGGGGCCTCAACAGGTCAATTTGTTTCTCGAAGTAAAAAAGGAAACAGCGCAGACTTCGCTGAAACAGTATTTTATCAACCGCATTTTCGTCAATACCGGCACCGACGAAAACAAGCTGGCCGACTCTACCGGTCTCGCCGCGCGCGGGCCGCTGCGCAGGGGCATTACGATCACAGACCCGGGCAACAATTACAAACGACGCATTTTCTACGACGCCATCGGTTTCAGAAGGGGGAATATGTATACCAATACCATGCACGACGTATCGCTGCAAAGGCTGATTAACCTGCAAAATTTCCGCTTCGTCAAAAACCGCTTCGACCTCGTCCCCCGCTCCGATTCAGCATTGCTGGATGTGTATTATGATCTGGCGCCGATGAAGAAAAAGTCGTTGCAGACCATCCTCTCGGCCAGTACGAAATCCAACAACTTGGGTGGCTCGCAACTTGATGTGACCTGGCGTAACCGCAACTTCTTCCGTGGCGCCGAAATGCTGGCGATCAAAGCATATTTCGGATTCGACGTGCAGTTGGGCGGAAGCCGTACGACTTCTAACAATATTGGCAACGAATACATCCGCTATGGAGCCACAGCTGATCTGTCGTTTCCGAGGTTTATCATTCCTTTTGTAAGGATCAGACCTGAAAAAAGTCAGTCGTTGCCCAAAACCATTCTGTCATTGACCTACGAGAACCGGATACAGCGTAACTTCTACACCACGCGTTCCATCCGTGGTGACTGGTCGTATGTATGGCGTCGCAACTCAGAGGTAGAGCATACATTCGCGCCTATTTCCATCAACTTCGTAGAACCCAGGAATATCAATACCGAGTTGCTTGGGGAAGTCGCCTCAGACCCGAATACCAACCCGCTGGACATTGACCGGCTCTTCCGGCTGGTCGATACCAAATTCTTCATAATGGGTTCAAACTATTCAATCTCCTATCGCCCTACCCCGCGGCCATTTAGCAAAAATCAGGTCGCCATGAGTGGCGGTGTCGAGTGGGGCGGGAACATTCTAAGCCTTTTAGCAAAGAAAAACGATGAGGGCTATCCCAAAGAATTTCTTAAAGTGCCTATCCTGCAATATGTAAAAGTAGATGGCGACGTAAGATATTACCGCACAATCACCCCGTCGATTAAATGGGCGAACCGTATTCTCGTTGGTGCCGCAAAGCCATACGGAAACTCTAAAACGATGCCAATACCGCAATTCAAGCAATATTTTGGTGGTGGTAGCACCGGGCTCAGAGCGTTTCGCGCACGTTCGTTGGGACCAGGCTCGGTTGCTCCGGACACGTTATCTATCCGCTTGCTAGGGTACCAGTCTTTCGCGGATATCCGGCTCGAATTCAACTCGGAAGTTCGGATGAAGTTCACGGACATTATTAACGGCGCTGTTTTTGTTGATGCCGGTAATATCTGGTCATTCGGCGATAGTACCCGCGCCGCATACCCAGGCACGGCATTGATCAGCAACAAATTTTTGAAACAAGTGGCAGTCGGAGGAGGTATCGGTCTCCGCCTCGACTTCTCTTACCTGATCTTCCGCCTCGATCTGGCGACGCCATTCCGCAAACCGTGGTATGTGAATGAGGCCAAGACGGTAAACGATGAGGGGATTGTTTTGGAATACAAAAGTCCGTGGGTATTCAATGAAATCAATTTTGGAAGCAAAGCCTGGCGAAAGGAGAATCTGATATTGAATATTGCGGTGGGGTTGCCGTTCTAGGCCTTGGTGATCTGCCATGTCATCCATGGCAAATCACCAAGAATTTAATGTACCCTTATATAGTTTGTCTTATTAACCTGATAGGTCGAACTTCCAATCTTGACGGTTGCTCTTAACGTTAAACGGTCTTGGGCATTAATACTTAATTCTGTAATCGTCACTTCGGCATTGGCAACAGAATATGTTGTACCTGATCCAGAAAGATCATAGTTTCCTGGGATCACTACGTTATTCTCAACATGCGCAGGTACCCAAGTAAAATTTATATCCGAGAGACCACTACCAAGACCCACTGCCACTAGTCGACGGGTTAGCGGCCCACCATACCAGTAAGCGTGTGAATTTGAAATAGCAATCGGATACCCACTTATTAGCAATTTGGCATTAGGCCCATTTTGATTGTCAAAAATAAACCCCATCCAGACTTTCGCAGCACCCGTGGGAGGAACAAAGGGAAAAACATCCCCCTCCGCAGGCCCAAACGCTACTGCATCAGTGGTAACTCCGCCAGTCGAACTAAATGATGAACTTGCCTGACCTGACGGCACAAAGGGTGTCGCATTAAATATGGCAGGCGATTGAGGTGGATAAAAAGTGAGGTCTCCTCCCGAGGGCCCGCTTTCAGGCATCTCAGGAGGCAAATCAGCTGCGACACCCGATTCCACAGCAGGCGACATGTACTTTGAGCCCTTACCGGAGGCCTTGCCCTGGGAGGAAATTTGCTCTTGCTCACAAGAAAACAATGCAAACAAAACGAGAGAGAGAGATAGAATTACTTTTTTCATTAGTAGAATTAATTACGTTCAACCAAAAATAGTTAAAGAAAATATTTCTTGAAACTATCGGTTACATATTCAATTCTAAGTTTATTTAACGGTTTTTCACCTCCTGACAAAGCTCAATCAGTACCCCATTCGCAGATTTAGGATGCACAAAACAAACCAACTTATTGTCTGCCCCTTTCTTGGGCACTTCATTCAATAATGTGAAACCAGCATTGCGCAGCCGCTCCATTTCAGCAACAATATCTTCCACTTCGAAAGCAATGTGATGAACGCCTTCGCCTCTCCTTTCAATAAAACGGGCGATGGCACTATCCGGGCTGGTGGCTTCCAGCAACTCGATTTTGGTTTGGTTTACTCTAAAAAAAGAAGTCGTCACCTGCTCCGATTCGACAGGTTCGCGTTTGTAGGGAGCTGTGTTGAGCAACGCGGTATAAACCGCTTCCGCCGCGGCAAGGTCCGTGACCGCAATACCGATGTGTTCGACGTTCGTCATCTTACTTCCGGTTATCATCCCCCGCCATAATGCTCAAATAGCTCTCAAAACGGCTCATTGCGATCTTTCCTTCCGAAACGGCATCCTTCACCGCACAGCCGGGTTCATTGATGTGCTGGCAATTGTTGAAGCGGCATTGATTGAGCAGATCGCGCATTTCGGGGAAGTAATGGCTGATTTCCTCCTTTTCCATATCGGCTAGCCCGAGTTCTTTGATCCCCGGCGAATCGATGATGAATGTATCCTTTTCCAGCTCGAACATTTCCGCGAATGTGGTCGTATGCACGCCCTTGTTCGCAAATGTGGAAACTTCCTGTGTCTTAATGTCCAGATCGGGCGCGATCGCATTCACGAGCGTCGATTTGCCGACACCCGAATGGCCGGAAAGTAATGAAACTTTGTCTTTCAGTAATGCCCTGAATTCACCGAGACCGAGATCGGCCAATGCGGTCGTAGTAAGGCAACGGTAGCCCAGACCGGTATATAACTGCATGAGTTCGGCCTGGAATTCCTTCAT
The DNA here is from genome assembly GCF_900109045.1 of Dyadobacter sp. SG02. GTDB lineage: Bacteria > Bacteroidota > Bacteroidia > Cytophagales > Spirosomataceae > Dyadobacter. The sequence goes on along the minus strand of NZ_FNYL01000003.1, from coordinate 85,244 downwards.
TTCGTCGTTCAGCAAGTCCTGCTTGTTGAAAACCAGCACGCCCGGAATGCGGAACGACTCGATAGCCACGAGGAACCGATCGATAAAGCCCAAAGAAGTGCGGGGGAAAACCAATGTACAGATCAATATAGCCTGATCCACATTCGCAGCAATGAGATGTGCGTGGGCCGTTTTGTGGACCGAACGGCGGATCACATAATTCTCGCGCGGAACGATCTCATGGATAATGCCGAAGTTTTCACCCTCGTTTTCCACCTCGAAATTCACATAATCCCCCACCGCGATCGGGTTGGTTACTTTCAAACCCAATGCTTTGAATTTACCCTTCAAACGACACTGCCAGATGTGCCCGTCCCTGCTATCCCTGATTTCATACCATGAACCGGTCGAACGCAGCACCAAACCCCTTATTAAACTCATTTGTCTTTGTTTTGGAATCAGCGAATTTAAAAGGACTTTGGCAGAAGTCCCTAAAATTTGGCCGCGAAGTCAAAAGCAGCTACAAAACAAGTAGTTTTCCCACGTCCGAGATTTTTACTTGCATTCTTGTCATTATCTCTTTCAAGTTAAAAAATCCCCTTTTTTGTGACCGCATTACTATTAGCAAACGTTTGGCATATCGCCCGATTTGCTAAGGATTTTACAACAAATAATAATATTTTTTAAAATCACACCCGTTTTTACTGATTATTTCCTACATTAGTACACCCAATCATAAAGAAAATTAAAAACGTCATCCTATAATTATTTTTACTCCGCAGAATGGACTTAGTGGCAGAAGAACCGAGTTCGGTCATTGATATTCGTAAAAATCGCATTAGAAGCAGCCTGTTGTTGCATCTATATCAATCCGGCGACACTTCCATTAACAAAATGGCCAAGTTGTTCCATGCGAGTATCCCGTCCGCAACCGGAATCGTAAACGACCTGATGCGGGAAGGCTGGATTACGGAGACGGGTACAGGACCCGCCAGGGCCGGCCGTCCACCGGTACTTTACGGCCTGAACGCGAAGAAATACCTGAACCTGATCATGGACATCAATCGCCATGATACGCAGCTCTGCATTTTCGACCTGCATAACCAGCTGATCCTGAAAAGGAAAGTCGACATCCGCCTCGACGACTCCTCGAATTTCCTCGAAGAGCTTTTCGCATCGACGGACGATTTCCTGAAATCCAACAATATCACCCGCGGCAAACTATGGGGCATCGGCGTTTCGATGCCGGGCCTGATCAATTCTTCGCAGGGCATTAACTTAACTTACCTGAACCTGACACCTCCGGGTGTACCGCTGGTAACGTACCTCAAAGAGCATTTCGACCTCCCGGTGTGCCTTTTTAACGATACCAAGGCTACGACCATCGGCGAGCACCGCTTCGGTTATGCCGTGGATAAATCGCAGGTGCTGACGATTAATATCGACTGGGGAGTCGGATTGGGGATCATTATTAATGGAGAGGTATTCAACGGTGCATCGGGCTTTGCCGGCGAGCTGGGGCACATCCAGGTGAAACCGGACGGAATGCTTTGCCATTGCGGAAAGGTAGGCTGTCTCGACACGATCACTTCGGCCATCGCGCTCATCCGCCAGGCCAAGGACGGCATCAACAGCGGCCGAGCGACGATCCTGAAACAGATCGTGAATGGAAATCTCGACTTGCTGGAAACCTCCCATATCATCGAAGCGGTTCATGCGGGCGACGAATTTTCGATCGACCTGCTGAGTACTGTCGGTACCGAGCTGGGCAAAGGACTTGCTACGGCGGTTCATTTATTCAATCCTGAGGTAATCATCGTGGGTGGTTTGCTGGCAGAAGCCGGGCCGTTCATTTCCAATCCGATCGAGCAGGCGATTAACAAATACTGCCTGTCGGATTTCAAAAACCCGCTTTCGATCCATATTTCCAAGCTGGGCGCCAAGGCGCGTTTGCTGGGCACACAGGCCTATTTGTTCGACAATCTGATTGCAAAGGAATTCTCCTGAAAGTAGCATTGACGGCGCTCCAACCGGGGCGTCGTCAGCCTATTGCCTGCTGCACCTTCCGCATAATCAGCTCCGTGGCACCCGTCCCCGATTGCACGTATCCGGCACTTACATTGCCCGCATTCTGCGCTTCGAAAGGGTTATTAACCCAATTCTCCAAGATTTTGAAGAGCTGATCCCTGTCCGCTATGGGGAATGCCCCTCCTTTTTCAATCAAATCCACTGCTTCCTGAAATCGGTGATAGCTTTTGTCACCAAAAACGATCGGCAACCCGAATGTCGCGGCTTCGAGGATGTTGTGGAGCCCTACACCGAACGAACCGCCGATGTAGGCCATATTGCCGTAACGGTAAAGCGACGAGAGCATTCCGATGTTGTTGATGATCAAATAATCGAACCCCTCCGCCTCTTGCCCGGCCGCCACTTCGGAATACAAAATGGAACGACCGTTCAATTTGGAACGCCAGCCGGCTATTTCCTCCGACTTGATCTCGTGAGGCGCGATAATAGCCTTTAATTTGCCTGCTAATGCATTCAGCGCTGGGATGAGCACCTGCATATCCGCATCCCACACCGAGCCCGCGATCAGGCACGGGCTATCGCCTTTGAATTGCCCGATTTCAGGCAGCTCGCGTGCGTTGGACGCGATCGCACGTACGCGGTCGAAGCGCGTGTCGCCCGCGATGCTGGCATTGGTAATGCCGACGCCTTTAAGCAGTGTCACGGAAGCCTGGTTTTGCACGAACAAATGGTCGAAATACCCCAGCATTTCCCGGAAAAAGCCGCCGTAGGGTTTAAAGAAAATCTGGTTTGGACGAAAAATAGTGGAGAAAGAAAGAATGTAGCTACCGTTTTTCCGTAGCTCGCGGAGATAATTAAACCAAAACTCGTATTTGATAAAAAAAGCAACGTGCGGGTTGATAATTTTCACAAACTCACGTGCATTAGAGCGCGTATCAACCGGCAGATAACAAATCAGATCGGCACCATTGTAATTCTTCCGGATTTCGTAACCCGAAGGCGAAAAAAAGGTAAGCAATATAAAATGACCAGGGTAAGCATTCCGGTAAGCTTCGATAACCGGCCGCCCCTGCTCAAATTCCCCCAGCGATGCCGCATGGAACCAAGCTACCTGCCGCCCCGCCGCTTGCGTCTGAAAAGATGCACGCAGACGATCGAGAAGGCCTTTCCGCCCGTCCGCGCCAAGCTTTATTTTATAATTGAAAGGTGCTGCTAACCTGAATAGAAATGCGAAAACCCGGATGACGACCTGATAAATGATTTTCACCAAAAGACTCTGATTAAAAGGACATTAGAAATGCGAGAAATGACCGGCATTTAGGCGGATTAGAGGCCGCCAACAGGCTTTTTCGTATCTTTTTTCGTTTAAAGAACATAAATGTACAAAAAACCGTTAAAGTGGTGTCGATATACAGCAGCATACGCTATTATTTTGTACTTTCACTGTTCATACGACACATACACATTCACAGGGAATTTATACTAATAATATGATGCGTGTAAAACTTTTACTTTCAGTAGCCATTCTGTTTGCACTATCGACAGAAATATACGCTCAGCGCAGGTCTGTGAAAAATAACGAGGACGCCGAGGAGACCTATAAATCATTTACCTCCGTGGGTATTACCACCAATACCAACTCCGGGATTCTCGGGGGCGCGGTTTTTCGCCAGTCGTCGGCATTGGGCTCCAAAATGTTCGGAAAGAATGCATACCGCTACCTCGCGCTGGAACTGGTGAATGTGAAGCACCCGAAAGAACTTTCCACCCAGGATTTTGTGACCGGTGCGCGGTTGGTCTATGGTAAACAAAATTACCTGTTTGTACTCCGTCCGGAATATGGCCGTGAAATCTCGCTGTTCAGCCGGCAGGACGACGAAGGCATTTCGATCAGCGGGATAATCGCCGCGGGCCCTTCATTAGGCTTTGAAAAGCCTTATATGGTCCAGTACCAGGGCTCCGACGGCCGCGTGACCACGCAGCCCTTCGATCCGAACAGGGCCGGTGACATTATCGGTGCGGGCAGCTTTTTCTCCGGTTTCGGGAAATCGAAAGTAGTACCCGGGCTGCACATTAAAACGGCGATGAGCTTCGAACTGAGCGCTTTCCGGGATAATGTAACCGGCGTCGAAGTCGGTTTTATAGCCGAAGCTTTTTCAAGAAAAATTACGATTATGGCGGATGCGCAGAATAAGGCCTTTTTTACATCCGGATACCTGACCCTTTATTTTGGAAGTAAGAAAAGATAATTACCATTACAGATTGATATGATTGAATTGCCAGTAATACCGTCGGAACGCAGAAAACGCCCCGATTGGCTCCGGGTTAAGCTCCCCGCAGGCCCCGAATTCAGGAAAGTAAGACAGCTGGTCGATAACTATAAACTCCACACCATTTGCGAAAGCGGAAATTGCCCGAATATGGGGGAATGCTGGGGCGCCGGAACGGCTACCTTCATGATCCTCGGGAATGTGTGTACCAGAAGTTGCAGTTTTTGCGCGGTAGCGACCGGCCGGCCTAATGAATATGACACCGACGAACCACGCCGCGTAGCAGAGGCGATCAAGCTGATGCAGGTAAAGCATGCGGTAATCACATCGGTTAACCGCGACGAACTGAAAGACAAAGGCGCGGAAATCTGGTATCAAACCGTTCGTCAGGTAAAGGAAAATACGCCGGAGACGACCATTGAAACGCTCATCCCCGATGTAAAAAGCAACTGGGACGCGCTGATCCACATGATCGAAGCGGGCCAGGAAGTAGTTTCCCACAACATGGAAACTGTGGAACGTTTGTATCGCGCGGTACGCCCGCAGGCAAAATACACCCGCAGCCTCGAACAGATCAAACGTACGAAAGAATTTGGCCAGCGTACCAAATCGGGCATTATGCTGGGCCTTGGTGAAACGCAGGACGAAGTTTACAAAGCCATGGACGACCTGGCTGAGAACGGCCTCGATATCCTTACATTGGGACAATACCTGCAACCTACCAAGATGCACCACGAGGTAATCGAATGGATCACGCCCGAAATGTTCGACAATTACAGGGAAGAAGGACTGAAACGCGGACTGAAATACGTTGAATCAGGCCCCTTGGTGCGTTCCAGCTACCATGCGGAACGCCATGTGAATGTGCCTATCTAACCAATAGAATACTCATTTAATGAACAAAGCCGGTTTAGCGACGCTATTCCGGCTTTGTTCATTAAATGAGTATTATTCTTTGTAACCGTAAGCGAAATTGCATTTGAATCCGTGGCATAAATATGTACGTTTACATCCTTACTATACCACTCGTACTCAATGGCTTCTCTGACCAACATTCTCAAAAAGTCCGTCAAGGACCTGACCCGGTACGTCAACTTCACCAAGTCGATCACCCAGAACAACAAGCGCTTTAAAATTCCCGTCGTTAACAACATTGGATTGCCCAATTTCGCCGTGGAAGACAAGAATTGGTTTTTGCAGCTACTAAAAGCGGTCGAATTACCGCAGGGAAGCAGTTTCATAGACATAGGCGTGAATGTGGGCCAGTCGCTGATCGCATTTCGCAGCTACGGGGACAATCCCTACTACGGTTTCGAACCAAGTCCCGAATGCGTCTTTTATGTCAACAAACTCATTAAGGCCAATAAGCTGCGCAATACCCACCTCATTCCGATAGGCCTCTCCTCTTCTACCGAAATTCTCAAATTCTATTGCAAAGAAGGCGGTGACCAATCAGCGACGATCGTCGGCGAGCTCCGTCCGGGTCATTACAGCGAAGAAGACGTAAGTTACATTCCTGTATTCCCCTTCGACGAGCTCGACATGAAGGGGATCGGAGATATATCGTTTATAAAGATCGACGTGGAAGGGGCCGAGCTGGAAGTGCTTACAGGGCTGAGGCAGACGCTGCAAAAACACAACCCCGTGATCACCTGCGAAGTACTTGACTGCCACAACGCCGAGACAAACCTCAAGGTATTGCAGGACCGGGCCAACAGACTGGTCGAACTAGTTAAAAGCCTGAACTACACCATTTACAGGATCAGACAGGAAAACGGATTGAATTTTGAGAAAATTGAGGAAATTATTCTTAAACAATACGATTCACAAAGTCATTATCTAAATGATTACTTATTTTTGCCTTCAACTAGGAAAATAGAAGCGCTTCTTACGAGGTAAATCTATCACACATTTAAAACATTCTTTAACTTCTTATTTCGTTTCCAATGCCATACTTATTCACCTCGGAGTCCGTATCTGAAGGACATCCTGACAAGGTAGCCGATCAAATATCAGATGCACTGATTGACAATTTCTTAGCATGGGATACCAATAGTAAGGTGGCCTGCGAAACACTGGTAACGACCGGACAGGTAGTTTTGGCCGGCGAGGTAAAGACCAACACCTATCTGGACGTTCAGAAGATCACCCGCGAAGTGATTAAACGGATTGGTTACACGAAGAGTGAATACATGTTTGAAGCGAACTCCTGCGGTATTCTCTCAGCGATCCACGATCAGAGCGCGGACATCAACCAGGGCGTTGACCGCGCTGCGGTGGCCGAGGATTTCGAATCGAAAGCAAATGCACAGGGAGCTGGTGACCAGGGTATGATGTTCGGTTATGCGACCCGCGAGACAGCGAACTACATGCCGCTTGCTCTCGACCTGGCGCATAAGATCCTGCAAGAGATGTCGTACATCCGCAACAACGAACCTTCACTGATCCCTTACCTGCGCCCCGACGCGAAATCACAGGTAACGATCGAATATAGCGACGACAACGTTCCACAACGCATCGACACCATCGTGGTTTCGACACAGCACGACGACTTCGATTCCGAAGAAGCGATGCTTGCGAAAATCAAAAACGATATCATCAATATCGTAATCCCACGTGTGAAAGCGAAACTGACGCCTGAACTGCAAAAACTGTTCACAGGCGACATTACACACCACATCAACCCGACCGGGAAATTTGTAATCGGTGGTCCTCACGGTGACACGGGTCTTACAGGGCGCAAAATCATTGTAGACACTTATGGTGGTAAAGGTGCTCACGGCGGTGGTGCATTCTCCGGAAAAGATCCTTCCAAAGTAGACCGTTCTGCGGCATACGCAACGCGTCATATCGCGAAAAACCTGGTAGCAGCCGGTTTGTGCGACGAGGTACTCGTTCAGGTTTCGTACGCGATCGGTGTGGCTGAGCCTTGCGGTTTGTACATCAACACTTACGGAACTGCGAAAGTGGAAGGAAACGATGGTGCAATCGCTCAGAAAGTGGGCGAAATCTTCGATTTGCGTCCATATGCGATCGAACAACGCTTGAAACTGCGCAACCCGATCTATTCCGAAACAGCGGCTTACGGCCACATGGGACGTAAGAACGAAATCGTGAAGAAGTCGTTCAAAGGCGCCAACGGCGAAGAAAAAGAAGTCGAAGTTGAACTCTTCACCTGGGAGAAACTCGATTTCGTAGATGCGATCAAAGCAAAATTCTCGCTTTAAGAAAGCATTTCTGATAAATCAGAAAGAGGTCGGCAGGAATGTCGACCTCTTTTGTTTTTAGGTACATTTTCAAAATAATGTTTCAAATATCAGTTTTCGACAGCATTTTTGAGGCTAGTTTTGAAATTATATCAAGCATTTGCCAATATTTGCGGCAAAACTCCGTTCTCTCGGAGCCATCCCACTAATCTAAACTGCGTCTTCCGCTTGCCCTCAATGCAATATCAGAAAGTCAAATTTACCAACTTGGAGAAAAGTACGTTTTTTCCAACCCTCAGACATCGGGTCGATCAGTACTTCTCAACCAACGACATCTGCAAGTCGGGTGGGTCCGGTATTATTTACAAAGCATTGTTCATGCTGAGCTTGTATCTGGTTCCCTATATTCTGATCCTTTCCAATCAGTTCGGCATGCTGGCAATGGCAGGTTTTGCTTTTGTGATGGGTCTCGGCGTAGCGGGCGTAGGTATGTCGGTCATGCACGATGCCATTCACGGCTCGCTGGCGACGTCCAATCTGCTGAACAAGGTATTTGGTGCATCCATTTATTTACTTGGCGGAAATGCCTACAATTGGGAGGTGCAACACAACCGACTGCACCACACTTACACGAATATCCACGACGTCGACGAAGATATTACCGGCAAATTTCTCCTGCGTCTTTCATTCCAGGAAAAGCAAAGGTATATCCACAGGTTTCAGCACATTTATGCGTTTTTCCTATACAGCCTTATGACGCTGTCGTTCTTGTGGAAAGATTTTAAGGAAATATCCCTTTTTAATGAAATGTCAAAATCGGGAATGACGAAGCCTTTCCCTAAAAAAGAGCTAATTAGACTGATCTTAACCAAACTGGCCTACGTCGTGTTTATTTGCGTCATTCCGCTTGCCTTCACCTCCATCACATTTGGTCAGTGGCTGATCGGCTTTATGATCATGCACGGAACTGCGGGAATGATATTGAGCACGGTATTTCAAATGGCGCACGTCGTAGAAGGCGCGGAACAGCCCGAGCCCGATCAAACCGGCAGCATCGAAAATGCATGGGCAGTACATCAGCTGCAAACAACGTCTAATTTTGCGGGTAAAAACCGCATGTTGTCCTGGTTCATCGGCGGCCTGGATTATCAGATCGAGCACCATTTGTTCCCCACTATCTCCCACGTTCATTACCACGCGTTGTCACCGATTGTAAAAGCCACCGCTCTTGAATTTGGTTTGGTCTACAATGCAAAATCCAACTTTCGCAACGCGTTGGGCTCGCATGTGAGGATGTTAAAAAATATGGGAACGCGGTAGTCCACGTTCCCATTTGATACAATTCCTCTGATTCGGCTCTCAGAAATGCGCCGGCTCCTCCAATTCACTATCACGCGCCACGCGCTCGATCATTTTCATTTTCTCGAAGTTCTTAGGACGTGAGAAGAAGGTGTAAATGGCAGGGATGACGTATAATGTCAAAACGAGCGAGAAGAGCAGCCCTCCCATGATCACGATACCCATCGACATCCGGCTGCGGCCCGCGGAACCGAGCGCCATCGCGATGGGCAATGCCCCAAGGACGGTGGCAAGGCTGGTCATGAGGATAGGTCTAAAACGCATTGTTGCTGCTTCCAATGCCGCCTCCTGAATGCTACGACCCTGCTCGCGCAACTGGTTGGCAAACTCGACAATAAGTATACCATTCTTCGTTACCAGCCCAATGAGCATGATCATACCGATCTGGCTGAAAATATTGAGTGTCTGATCAAAAAACCAAAGCGAGAATACAGCTCCGCCAATCGCCAGTGGTACCGTGAACATGATAATGAACGGGTCCACAAAACTTTCGAACTGGGCGGCCAGGATGAAGTAGATCAATATCAATGCGAGGAAGAACGAGAACATCGTGTTCGACGAACTTTCGGCATAGTCGCGGGACGAGCCGCTCAATGAGGTTTGAATCGTCTCGTCGTTCAATTTATCGCGGATGCGGTCCATGGCCGCAATACCGTCGCCGATGGTCTTGCCTGGTGCAAGCGCGGCCTGCACGGTGGCGCTCATGTAACGGTTGAAGTGGAAAAGCTGCGGAGGACTACTCTCTTCTTCGGCTTTCACGATATTATCCAGCTGCACCAGGGTACCCGTATTCGTTTTAACAAACATGCTCTTTAAATCCAGCGGTTCGTCGCGGTTGGCACGGTCGTACTGGCCGATTACCTGGTACTGACGGCCATTCATCGTGAAATAACCGAAACGCTGCCCGGCAAATGCCAGTTGCATCGTTTGCGCCACATCCTGTACCGACACACCCAGGGATTTCGCCTTTTCGCGGTCGATCACGATCTGGATTTCCGGCTTGCTGAATTTCAGGTTGACGTCCGTAATCGCGAATGTGGGATCTTCCGAAGCCTCTTCCATGAATTTCGGGAGGTATTCTCTCAGCTTCTCAAAATCCGGCGCCTGGATCACATACTGAATGGGCAAGCCACCCCGGGAATCCACAGAAATAGTTTGCTGCTGAACGACAAACGACTTGGCGTCCGGCATTGTTTTCAGCTTTTTATTGATATAATCCGCAATCTCCTGTTGCGATTCTTTTCTTAACGTTTTGTCTACCAATGCAATGCGTCCGCTACCCGTATTGGCCGCACCGAGACCTGAGTTCCCGGGCGATGTAATCATCATCAGCCCTTTCCGGCCAGGCATGGAGTCCATCAGCATATCGCTCACATTCTGCATGTATCGGTCGGTGAATTCAAACGAGGAGCCTTCCGGCGCCGTCATATTGATCCGGAACCAGTTACGGTCGTCGAGCGGTGCTAGTTCGGATTGCAGGTCTTTCCCGAAAAACCAGATCATTCCCAGCGTAATGGCCACCAGCGGCACAGCCACCCAGCGCATTTTCAGGAATTTGCCCAGTGCATTGCCGTAGTCATTGGTAATCTTTTCAAAAAACGGCTCCGTCTTCTCGTAAAACCAGCTTTTCTTATGCGTCTTGCGCACCAGGTAGGCATTCAGCATCGGCGTCAATGTCAGCGAAACAAATGCCGAGATCAATACAGCGGCGGAAATAACGATACCGAACTCCCGGAACAGTTTTCCTACAAAACCCTCCATAAAAATCACCGGTAAAAACACGGAAGCCAGTGTAATGGATGTGGATAAAACGGCGAATATGATTTCGTTGGAGCCCTTAATGGCAGCCTCGATCGGGCTCATGCCCTGTTCGATCTTCTTGAAAATGTTCTCCGTGACGACAATACCGTCGTCCACCACAAGCCCGGTCGCCAATACGATCGCGAGCAACGTGAGTACGTTCACGGAAAAGCCCATAATGTACATGATGAAGAATGTACCAATGAGCGAAACGGGTATATCGATGAGCGGGCGGAAGGCAATGAGCCAATCGCGGAAGAAGAGGTAAATGATGATTACCACGAGCACGATGGCGATTAGCAGCGTCTCTCCTACTTCCTCAATCGAACGCTCTACGAAAATGGTATTATCGATCAGCGTGTCCAGCTTGTAATCTTTGGGAAGCTCCTTTTTGATGGCCTCCATCCGCTTGTTGACCTCCTCGGCGATATTGAGGTAGTTCGCGCCGGGCATCGGCGAAATCGCCAGACCGATCATCGGCACATTGTCGAGCCGCAGGATCGTTTCCTCGTTCTCGGGCCCCAGCGTCGCCGAACCGATATCTTTCAGGTGGATCGTCTGCGTGGCCGAGTTTTTAATGATCATTTCATTAAAATCCTCCTCGGTACGGAAGCGCCCGATCGTTTTCACGGTCAGCTCGGTATTGTCGCCGGCCAGTTTTCCGCTCGGCAATTCTACATTCTCATTGTCTAGTGCGTTTTTCACATCCTGGGTCGTAATGCCCAGCGAAGCCATTTTAACGGGGTCCATCCAGATCCGCATCGCATATTTCTTCTGCCCGAAAATGCGGATTTCGCTCACGCCCTCGATCGTCTGCAGGCGTTGGGCGATCACGTTTTCCGCATAGTCGCTTACTTCGAGGTGCGAGCGGGTGTTGCTCGTGAAAGTCAGTACGATAATGGGTTCAGAGTTGGCATCGGCCTTGCTCACGACCGGCGGACCATCGATATCGAGCGGCAATGTCCGCGAGGCGGACCCTACCTTGTCGCGCACGTCGTTCGCGGCACGTTCCATATCCACACCAATATCGAACTCGACGGTGATCTGGCTCGTACCCTGGCTGCTGGTGGAGCTGATGGATTTAATACCTTCGATACTGTTCAGCTGCTTTTCGAGCGGCTCGGTGATCTGCGATTCGATAATGTCGGCATTCGCGCCCGTGTAGCTCGTGCGGATGGAAACCACGGGCGGATCGATCGACGGGAATTCCCGCATCCCCAGGAACTTGTACCCCAGGAACCCAAATAAAATGATCAGCAGGTTCATCACAATCGCGAGAACCGGCCTTTTGATAGAAAGGGTTGAGATACTCATAGGTTGACCTTCACGGCGGTGTTAGGTTTGATGGCGATAATACCCGAGGTAATCAGTGAATCACCGGGCTGCAAGCCGTCTATGATCTGGATCTTTTTGTCGGTACGCAGGCCCGTCGTCACCATAGCCTCCTGCGCCTTGCCATCTTTTATTACAAACACTTTCTTACCCTTCAAAACCGGCACAATGGCCTCTGTCGGGATCATTATCGCCGCCCGGTTCGCGTCGAGATCTGCCAGCACTTTCACAAACATACCCGGCACAAACCGGCCGTCGGGGTTGCCTGCCAGCGCGCGTACACGTAGCGTGCGAAGGTTTTCGTCCACTTTTGGGTCGATGGCCAGTATTTTGGCGCTATAAGTCGACGGATCGCCGTCGAGGTTGAACTTCACCGAGCTTCCTACGCGAATGCTCGGGCTGTATTTTTCAGGAACCGTAAAATCAATTTTGACCGGATTACTCTGAACAATCGTAACAATGGGCGTACCCGGAGCCAAATACGCGCCTTCACTGATGAATTTCAATCCGATACGTCCGCTGAACGGCGCCCGGATCTCCGTTTTTTCAAGCTGCGCCTCAATCACTTCCTTTTCCGCATCCAAAACCCGGATGTTGTTGGAAGTCACATCATATTCTTCGAGGTTAATCGCCTCCACGTTCAGCAATTTCTTCTGCCTTGCTTCTATTTTTTTGCTTAAATCCTGGTTGTAAGCCACTTTTTGCAATTGCGCCTGTAACTCGCGGTCGTTGATTTTCGCGATCAGCTGCCCTTTGGCCACATACGAACCTTCCTTGATGTCGAGCTTCACGAGCCTGCCTGATATTTCCGCCATCAGGTTCACTTCCTCGTTGGGCACTACCGTTCCCGAAGCAAAAATCTGGTTTTCAATGGATTCCTTACCTACAATAAATACATTCACCGGCACAGCACCGCCGGATGATTTCGCACCTTTCCCTTCACCCCCTTTTTTCGCATCAGAGCCCTTGCCTTCGCCGGATTTCGAGAAGATAAACAGTTTTCCCAAAACCAGCGCGACTATGATCCCCGCCACCAACATGATCGTACGCATGATTACTTAAAAATAAAATTCGTTCTAGAAGAGTAGTAATTAGTTATATTTTGCAAAAGCATTATTTAAAGATACTTCATATTGCAAAAAGAGGCAATGTACATCTTTTATACTTCCACTAAGCAAGCCTTTCCCCGGTTGTTTGCTGAATGACGCTTTCCGGCTGCTCAATGCCGTTTTTAGCGCTGCGGCGTTTTGTTATCTTTATCGAATTCATCACAAACCAAATCATTCACACGATGAAATTAGCGTACACCTTCGGTTACTATCTGATCATCACCATTATCTTATCATTAACTATGCACACGTACGGACAAGGCCCGGTGAAGGGCTACAATGCGGAATGGAAGAAAGTCAGTGAGTTGACGGGGAAGGGGCTCGATAAGGACGCGCTGGAACAGGTCAAAAGCATTTACCAGCTCGCGAAAAAAGAAAATCAGGAAGCGCAGGTCATCAAAGCGGCTGTTTACATGACCCAGTTGCAGACTGAAAACAGGGAAAACAACTCCATTTTCTCGATCCGGGAATTGGAAAAGGAAATGACCGAAAGCAAAGGCCCGACCCGATCGATCCTGACAAGCCTGGTGGCTTCGGAGTATTACAATTATTACCAAACCGTTCGCTGGCAGCTGTACAACCGCACGGCCACGACCGGTTTCGACAAAATGGATATTGCTACCTGGGGTACCGAAGACTTTCATCAAAAAATTGGTGCGCTATTTCTGGAATCCATTCGGGACGAAGCAATTTTAAAGAATACCAAACTTGATCAATACGACGCCATTATTACCAAAGGCAATATGCGCAAGCTTCGCCCAACGTTGTTCGATCTGCTGGCATTCAGGGCATTGGATTACTTTTCTTCCGATGAGCCTAATATCAAAAAGCCTGCATATGCATTTGAAATCAATACAGCCTCGGCATTTGACCCCGCGGCGGACTTCGCGCACCGGAAGTTTGAAACAAAAGATTCGGCCTCGTTGGAACACCATGCGCTGCTCCTGTATCAGAAACTGATCGCTTTTCATCTCGACGACAAAGACCCCGCCGCATTGATCGACGTCGACCTGGCAAGGTTGCAGTATGTAAGTCAGAAATCGGTGCACCCGGATGAGAGCGAGCTCTATTTTCTGGCCGTCAGCCACGTGGCCGATCAGTACCAATCTACACCCGCAGCGGCGCAAGCCTGGTACCTGAAAGCAGCTTATTTGAACGAAAAAGCAGATAGGTACAAGCCAGGTAAGGATTCGGCATCACAATTTGAGCGGGTAAAAGCGCTGGAAATTTGCCGGCAGGTCATCCGGGACAATCCTGAGACCGAAGGCGGAGTAAATGCATACAACCTTTCCAAAACCATCACCCGTAAAAATCTGGCATTATCCGTCGAAACAGTTAACAGCATTGCAAAGCCATTCCGGGTGCTGGTGAAATACCGGAACTTCGACAAACTATACTTCCGTGCCATTAAGCTCAATGAATTCCTCCGAAAAAATCTGGAAAATGACGAGCGGAATACGAAATGGAAGACATTAGCCGCTGCAAAGCCGATCAAATCCTGGGAACAGCCGCTTCCCGACGCCAAAGATTACCAGGAGCATTCCGTAGAGGTTAAAGTCGATGGACTTCCATCCGGGGAGTATGTTTTGCTCACCAGCACCACAGCCGATTTCGAGCGTGCGAACGGCATAACGGGCGCTGCGATATGCTATGTTTCGGACATTAGCTTTATCCAAAAAGGCGACAATTTCTTTGTCCTAAACCGCGAAACCGGTGAGCCGTTGCCGGGTTCCAAAGTACAACTGTGGCACAAACGTTACGATTATAATACCAGGAGCAATGTCAAAAACAAAGGTCCTTTGCTCACTGCCGACAAGGACGGCCATTTCCAACGCGGGCATATCCGGCAAATCAACTACGGAGAAGAGCACATGCTCGACATCACGTATGGAAATGACCGGCTGTTCGTGCAGGAAAATAAGAACCGGTACTATTACAACGAGGATGCGGAGCCACCGCGCGAAGAAGGAACGGAACGTATTTTCCTCTTTACAGACCGAAGCCTGTACCGTCCGGGCCAGACGGTCTATTACAAAGGCATTGTCGGGAAAGGCGACGGCGTGCTCCAAAACCAGCAGCAGGAATTCACGGCGGTACTTTATAATGCAAATGCTGAACACGTAGCGGAATCGAAGCACCATGTCAATGCATACGGAAGCTTCTCGGGGTCATTTGTGATCGCGGGTAATGGGCTGCCGGGCAATTTCTACATCCAGGTGAGGGACAATTTCCGGGTTGATTTTTATGTCGAGGAGTACAAACGCCCCCGTTTTGCGGTCGAATTCGATACGCTGAAAGCTACTTACAAGGTCAACGAGACAATTAAAGCAAGCGGAAAGGCTATGGCATATGCCGGGAATGCGATCGACGCGGCGACGGTGAAGTACCGTGTCGTGCGCATGGCGCGCTTCCCGTACGCGTGGCTGCGCAAGCGGTGGTGGGCGTCGGAAGAACCGATGGTGATCACGTATGGTGAGACGGTAACCGATGCTTCGGGGCATTTTCATCTCGATTTTGAAGCTATTCCGGACCGTAAAGTTGATCCAAAGACCGACTCCGTATTCGATTATACCATACACGCGGACGTGACCGATGGCAACGGAGAAACTCGAAGCGCGGAAACAACCGTATCGGTCAGCTACAAATCATATGTATTGAAGGTGGAAATACCGTCGGAAATGGAGGCAAGCCAATTCAAATCGCTTACTATCCGCACCGAAAACCTCGCAGGCGTGTTTGCGCCGGCCGAAGCGACGATCCGGATCACCCGCATAATGCCCGAAAACCGGCTTATCCGGAAGCGTTACTGGGAACGGCCGGACCTTTTTGCAATGTCCAAAAACGAATTCACGGCCAGCTTCCCGCATGACGAGTACGATCGCGAAACGGAAATGGAAAACTGGGAAACAGCCGGAATACCCGTGTCAAAGACGGTATCGCTGCAACCGGATAGCCCGATACCGGTTTCGGAATTTAACCTTTCCGCAGGCATGTATAAAATCGAGATCAGCAGCACGAATGCGGCCGGCGAAAAACTGACCGAGGTTAAATTTACCGAACTCAAAGACCCCGGAACGAACAAACCACCTTACCCCCAATATATTGCAGCAACACCAGCCGCCCCCGCCGAGCCTGGCGACAAAGCGTCTTATACTTTGGGAACTTCGGTCGACAAAGCATCCGTGATCAGCACCACCAACCGTAAATCCGGCCCTGCGGGCTTTTCTTACCTCACTTTAAATGAAGAACTCAAAAGATTCGACTACACGCCTAAGGAAGAAGACCGGGGCGGTTATCAGGTGGATTATGTATTTGTAAAACACAACCGCATTCACACGTATACCGAAAGCATTGCGGTACCGTGGACGAATAAGGATCTGCAAATCGAGTACGCGACATTCAGGGACAAAACGCTGCCCGGCAGTAAGGAAACGTGGAAAGTCAAAATCAGCGGTTACAAAAAGGAATCCTTAGCCGCCGAAATGCTCGGAAGCATGTACGATGCCTCTCTCGACCAGTTCTACCCGCACCAATGGCGGAAACCATACATCTGGCCCGTACGCTTCGGCCTGGGAGGCTGGTCGGACAGCGGAAATTTTAACGATACGAATGCGGATATCCAATATGATGAATCAGGAGAATACAAATCGTTTGAAAAACGCTACGATGAACTGATCTCGGGCTTGCACACATTCGGCAGTTATCCACCAAGCTCCCCAGTCGGAGGTGGCAATGCGAGATATATGCGGAGTGTCGCCAAGGCTTCTCTTGCTGTCCCGAAATCTGCCCCAATAGCAGCAGAAGAAATGGCTGATTCCTCTGTGATGACGGGAGAAACCAATGCGAATGAAGTCGAGAAAGTAGGCTACGGCGTCCTACGCGACCCAAAAGCTTCGCAGGAAAAGCAGCCGGCACCTGCCATCCGCACCAACTTCAACGAAACCGCCTTCTTCCTCCCCGATTTGAAAACAGATAGCGAAGGCAACATTACTTTCTCTTTCACCATGCCGGAAGCGCTTACCCGGTGGAAATTCCAGGCGCTCGCGCATACGCAGGAGCTGGCATTGGGTTACAGCAGCAAAGAGATCGTTACGCAGAAAGACCTGATGGTACAGCCCAATGCCCCACGCTTTTTGAGAGAAGGCGACAAGATCAGCTTTCCGGTAAAAGTGGCAAATCTCAGCAGCGAAGCGGTTAATGGAGAAGTTTCGCTTTTGTTGTTTGATACGGAAACGAATGATGCGTTGGATAAACATTTCAAAAACGAAAAGCCATCGAGCCGGTTTTCGATCGCTGCGGGCCAAAGCAACACCACGCTTTTCACGTTGGAAATACCCAAAGGCTTCACCAAAATGGTGACATGGCGGGCGGTTGCGAAGGCAGGCAACTTGTCGGATGGCGAAGAAAACCTGGTACCGGTCCTGCCCAATCGAATGCTGGTGACCGAGAGTATGCCCATATCGATGAAAGGAAATGGTTCGAAGCATTTTACATTTGAAAAACTACTGGACTCCTCCAAATCCAAAACACTTACTAACCAGTCTGTCACGGTTGAATACAGCAGCAACCCTGTCTGGTATGCGGTGCAGTCCCTGCCATATTTAATGGAGTATCCGTATGAATGTGCGGAGCAGACCTGGAACCGCTATTATGCCAACTCGCTGGCCTCGCATATCGCGAATGCATCACCGAGGATCGCCGAGGTTTTCAAATCGTGGAAAGGCACGGATGCGCTGCAAAGCAATCTGGCTAAAAATCAGGAGTTGAAATCGCTGCTTACCCAGGAAACGCCATGGGTATTGGCTGCCAAAACGGAAGAAGAACAAAAGCGGAACATTGCATTGCTTTTTGACCTCGTCAGAATGGAAAACGAATTGAACGGAAGCATGCTCAAACTGCGGGAAATGCAAAGTCCCAACGGTGGATTCGTGTGGTTCAAAGGCGGCCCGGACGACCGCTACATGACGCAATACATTGTGACAGGCATTGCGCATTTACAGAAAATCAATGCATTGCATTCGTCTCAGGCAGGAAATATCAATGCGATCCTGGAAAAAGCGCTGCCTTATATCGACAAGCGCATTCAAGAGGATTACGATCAGCTGGTTAAATCCAAATCGGACCTTAAAAAATATGTCCCGGGCCCGTTTGAAATACAATACCTTTATGCGCGTAGCTTTTTCAAAAAACCAATCCCTGCCGCGACACAGAAGGCGTACCAATATTACCGCGAGCGGGCAAGACTAACCTGGGTTTCCCAAACCAAACTGCTGCAAGGCATGACGGCATTGATATGCCATCGCACGCAAGATGCAAAAACGGCGAATCAGATCCTGGAATCATTACGTCAAACAGCTATTCGAAACGAAGAACTTGGCATGTACTGGAAAACCAACCAGCGTGGCTGGTGGTGGCATGAAGCGCCCATTGAGCGCCAGGCATTACTCATTGAGGCTTTCCAGGAAATCGCTAATGACCCGGCGACTGTCGCGGACTTGAAAACCTGGTTGCTGAAAAACAAGCAAACCAATAACTGGGAGAGCACAAAGGCCACAGCGGAGGCTTGTTACGCGCTTTTGATGAATGGAAGCGACTGGCTGGCCGAGTCCCCGAGCGCCAGCGTCCGCTTGGGCGACAAGGAGGTTAGTTCAAAAGACGAGAAAACGGAAAGCGGTACAGGCTATTTCAAAAAGACGATCGCCACGGACATTACCGCACAAATGGGTAATATCGACGTTACCGTGAATGGTGGTTCCGCATCTTCCCAACTCCCCACCTGGGGCGCCGTCTACTGGCAATACTTCGAAGACCTCGACAAAATCACTTTCGCCGAAACGCCGTTAAAGCTCTCCAAACAGCTTTTTGTAGAAAGCAACAGCGATAATGGCCCCGTACTCACGCCCGTACGCGAAGGCGAAGCCGTGAAGGTGGGTGATAAAATCAAGGTCCGCATCGAGCTGCGCGTCGACCGTGACATGGAATATGTGCATATGAAAGACATGCGGGCGTCAGGACTCGAACCGGTGAATGTCATGAGCGGCTATCGCTGGCAGGGCGGCCTCGGGTATTATGAAAGTACGCGCGATGCGAGCACCAATTTTTTCTTCAATGCATTGCGCAAAGGAACTTATGTGTTCGAATACCCGCTTTTTATAACACACGAGGGCGATTTCAGCAACGGTATCACCACGATCCAATGCATGTACGCGCCGGAGTTCACCGCTCATAGCGAGGGTGTGAGATTAAGAGCATTACCGCGGAAGTAACATGTCCATTCAACTTATTCAGGCCACCATCAACGATCTGGAAGCCGTCCGGCAAATCGGGATTGACACTTTTTATGAATCGTTTGCTTCCGTCAACACGGAAGCAAACATGACGCATTACCTGGAAACCGGTTTTAGTTTAGAGCGGGTTGCCTCCGAGCTGAGCAATGAGGATTCAGAATTTCACCTGGCTTACGATGGCGACAAACTGATCGGTTATCTCAAAGTAAACCACGGCCCCGCCCAAAGTGAACTGAAAGACGATACCGCATTGGAAATCGAACGGATATATGTCCTGCGGGCATGGCAGGGGCTGAAAATCGGGCAGCTATTTTATGAAAAGGCCATCGAAATCGCCTGTGCGCGCCGGTACGCGTATGTGTGGCTGGGCGTGTGGGAAGAGAATGAAAAGGCGATCGGCTTTTACAAACGAAATGGCTTTGCAGAATTTGACAAGCACCTTTTCAAACTCGGTGACGAAATTCAGACCGACATTATGATGCGGCGAGCGCTGTAACGGCCTCCTGAATTTTTAAAATCGCCTTTGCAAAGGCCTCCATATCCTCTTTTTCTCCCAGCATAGCATGTTGGAGAATCCAGACGGCGTCGGTATCACAGGCTTGTTCGGCTACGGGACAAAATGTTTGGCTGTAATCCGCGCTGTCGGGAATGGCATAGCACATGAAGGTTTTGTTCTGAAAAAGGGGTTGCTTGTACAGCGGATGCGGGTACCCCTTGAAGCTCGGCACACCTTCGGCGGCGAGCATGGCCGCAAATTCTGTTTTGGGCAGTCCGCCGAATTTTGCCGCATCGTATTTGAAAATATAGATATGATACCCGTGCAATGTAATGTGCTCGTTGCGTTTCAGGGGGGATATTCCATCTATTTTTTCCAATAAATCATTTAAATACAATCCATTACTATTTCTTCGCCGGGTTTGTTCTTCCAGGCGTTTAAGTTGTTCTGAGAGCAGCACGGCCTGCATTTGGGTAATGCGGTAGTTGCACCCGGGATTATAATGCTCATACCATTGCCCACCCTCAATGCGGCCTACATTCCTCAGCGAATGCATCGTGGCATACAAATCGTCATCATCGGTAATGACAATGCCGCCTTCGCCGGAGGTAAGGTTTTTGGAAGATTGGAAACTGAAACTGCCCACATGCCCAATTGAGCCCAATTTTTTTCCCTTATACTCGGCCCCATGCCCGTGGGCTGCGTCTTCGATTACTTTGAGTTTGTGCCGCTTCGCGATGTCCATGATAGCATCCATATCGCAGGCCAACCCGCCGAAATGCACGGGAATAATCACTTTGGTACGCGGTGTGATGGCCGCTTCAATGGCCTCCGGACTGATGTTGTACGTTTCAGGATCTATATCCACAAAAACCGGCACGCAGTTGCATTCGATCACCGAAGAAGCCGTGGTAATGAAAGTATAAGGCGGCACAATCACCTCGTCGCCAGGCTTCACGCCGCACGCCATCAGCGCCAGCCGGAGCGACACCGAGCCATTCACGCAGGTAATGGCATACTTGCTCCCGCAGTAATCGGCAAATGCCCGCTCGAAACGTTCCACTTCGTCTCCGCAATCGGGGTTACCCCATTTACCGCTCTCGACGATCGCCGCCACGGCGTTCACCTCATTTTCATCGTAAATCGGCCAGGGGAATGTCTTGTCAATGGTTTTCGGTCCGCCGTGGATCGCGAGTTGCTCCTTTTTGATGCTCATGGGTGTCGGGAAATGTAGTGGTAATTTTACTGGAAATACGATCTCAAAAGTGAATCAGGCTATTTGCTGTTAGCCAGCGGCGGATTATAGTCTTTTTCAACGACAATCCAGTATTTATCCGACAAACCCTTATTCAAATCCCTTTCATGAATAACAGACAACTACTTTACGCCCTGCTGATTGCAGGCATTTCGCTGGGCACTGCCTGGGCCATCCGCGGCCAGTTCGGGCACGAGCAAGGCGCCGCCTGGGCTGGTGGTGTCGGCGGATTGAGCATCGTCCTCATCGCCAAGCGCAAAGACTGGTATGCAAAAGCATTTCAACTGGCATTGGCCTCGGCGGCCGGCTGGGGCGTAGGCGGCATTATCAGCTATGGCAAAGTGGTCGGTTTCGCACGCGGGCTCGAATTCGGGAATGTCTATTACGGGTTTCTGATGCTCTGCGTAATCGGCGGGTTGTTCGGGCTGATCGGCGGCGGGTTATTCGGGCTTACCCTGGCCTCCTCCCGCGAAAAACCGGTACAATGGGCACAACTGATCACCGAAATGACGGCAGGCGCCATCCTGTTTTACTATCTCCTGATCGAGCAGCTCGGCTGGCTCATGACACCTCCCCGCTCGGAAGCCTGGGCCGCCTGTCTGGGTATGACCGTCGCGCTATTCTGGTACATGATCCGCCACAAGCAACATTCGGCCATGAGACTGGCCGTTTTCGCCGGACTTGGCGGTGGTTTCGGGTTCGCATTCGGCAACTTTCTGCAGGTAATGGGCAGCGTGTCCGGCCTTCATTTCAATTTCTGGAATGTCATGGAATACTCGATCGGCTTTTTCGGTGGCGTGGGTATGGCTTACGGCACTTTCACTTCCGAATGGGAGGTCACCGACACGCAGGCGTCGCGTTCGCACCTACTGGCACCGATCATTATTCTAACATTAATCATCCCGTTCATCGTCTGGGACCAGTCGTTTGAAACGAAAAGGCTGGTCGAAACGATCCAGGGCTTCGATCCGCTCGCTGATGCCGCCGGGATCACTACCTATGTGCAATGGGTAGCACTTTTTCTCGTTATCGCGTTCGCCGCTTACGCGATGTTCAAATACTACATCCGGCCGAATGCGCCCCTTTTAACATTCAAATACGAGGACATTCAACAATTCTTCTTTCTCAACCTGGGCTTGTACACGGTTTACAGCATTCTCATCACCTGTGCATTCATAAGTCTTTACCGCGTCGAGCAATACCTATACATCCTGAATGTCGCTCTATTGGTCGTTCTCATGAAAAAAACCGAGGCGTCCTTCTCGGATCGTGGCCTGAATCTCAGTCGATGGGCCGTCAACTTCCTGTTCATCATAGCCATTTTCGCCATCCTCACCGCCGTCGCTATCAGCTCGCACGGGGAGTTGAACGGGGCGAACAGGCGGTTTGAGTGAGACTTAATATGTGCATCATCGGGAAACACATGAATTGTCCTATCTCTGTGAAAAGCTGGGCCTGGCAGAAGTAACCCACGACGCCAAAGGCAACAAAATGAAAGCGATATAAAAGCCACTCCGGGCGACCGGAATGGCTTTATTTTTAACTACTTCGTAATCGTCAGCTCGTCCTTCACCTCGCCTTCGGGGTTCAGGCATTTGTAATGCAGCGTATTTCCTTTGATGGATATATGCTGGTAAAGCGGGCCGTCCTTATACCTTACCAAAGCGTAATCTTCGTTCGGCCAGCGTTCCTGCTTGCCGGGAATGCTGATGGACATCAGGTAAATCGTACCCTTCGCCGGGCTCGCCACTTCTTTGTCGCCAAACATCGGCTTCGTGCGCAAGTAATAATGCATATGCCCGCTCATGACCATGTCCACGTGATACTTATCGAAAAGCGTACACCATTCGCGTTTGATTTCGTCATAAGGCTCTTCAAAATTGTAAGGCGGAAAATGGAACATCGCAAACTTCCACCTGGCTTTCGAGTTTTTGAGCTGATGCTCGACCCAGGCGCTTTGCTCCGGCACCGAAAGTGTGGCGTCGATCATCAGGAACAGTGCGTCCTGATAATTGAAAGCATAAGTCATTTCGGAAGGCTGACCGGCCGGGCCGTTTTCCGGCAAGCTGAACATCTCCTTGTACATCCACGCGCCCAGGCCATCCTGGCTGTCGTGGTTACCCGGCACCGGCATTAATGGCCGCGTGCTGAACGTCGGCCCGGCGTGTGCCCAGAGCTGATCCCAGTCATCCCGGTGCAGGCCGGTAGTTACCAGGTCGCCGGCGATGGAGAAAAAAGCGGTTTCAGGATGCCGTTTGATGGATTTTTGGGCCATATCGCCCCAGATAGGCGAATAATGCGTATCGCCGAACCAGATGAACGAAAAGTCCTTCACACGGTCGGAAGCGGTTTGGAACGAAGCTGGTGCCGACCATTGCGATGGTCCGGTCCCGATCGAATAACGGTAGGATGAACCAGGGCTCAGCCCTTTGAGTTGCGCGGTAAAGCGGTTCACGAACCGGTCGTTCTGCAACAGCCTGTCTTCCATATTGAATGCCGAAGCATCGGTAAAGAGCGTATCGGAGGTCCCCGGTTTCCAGTATTTAACTTTGCTTCTGAGCACCTTCGGGCTCGTGCGCCATTGGATATTCGCCGTGGTGGCAGGGTCTCCACTCCACGTCATGATCACCTGATCGGGTTTTTCGGAAGAGGGCGTCGACGTTCGCCGGAATGCATTCACCAGATGCGCCTCACGCGCTCGTCCTCGCACGGTCGTGAAGAGCGTCTGGCCTTTCAGTTCGTCGGGCACTTCGGTCAACACGAGGCCGTCCCAGTCATGATAGGTAAATGCGCCTTTTTGCATCGTATTCAATGCATATTGCGCAGGAACCACATTCGAAACGGTGAGTTTTTCAGCTTTGTCGAGTGGCGCCACGCTGATGAAGTATACCGGCCTGTCTTTATCAAAACCATTGATACCCAGCCCTACCTGGCCTTTTTCGAAATCCTTTTGCCACACTTCGTAAGTATATTCCTCGTTTTTGACGACCATCTGCGTCTTCCGAAAGCCGCTTTTGGAGAGCCAGAAAGGCACCACTGCCTGGCCCGTATGCCGCATGAGCGAAACGCGAACGGGCACATTTACCTCGAAAGTCCAGAAACGCGTCGACAACGTCTCCTTATCACGGTCGCTGAGAACACCCAGAATATAGTTGTCCGAAATCGTATCCAGCTGAGCGGGTGTAAGGGATGCGTATAACTTGGTTACAGCACGATCGACCACTTCCTTCACCGTTCTTTCCGGTTGCTCACTACCTGTGGCATAGAAAGACATCCAAACCGGGCATAGCAAGGCCCACCAGTATATTCTTTTAATTTTGATCATGGCTATTTCAAGTTTCCCGTCAGGTATAGATACACCTATTTCCGGGATTTACAGAACCGACTTATTATCCGTCAAAAACACCCTGGTACTCTCGGTGTAGACATCGCCTTGCGGGGTTTTGTATTTCAAATCCACATAAAATGCCCGAAAGCCGCTGGCTGGTAACTCCGCAGTCACTTTCACATTGGATTTCTGGCTGATTTTCAAACTTTGGGCGGTCCAGGTATCATTCCGCAAGTCCTGATCGGGCGAGTTGGCCGACCACAGGATCACATCCACCAATGCGTCCGGCGTAGCCTTAATGTCCAGGTTTACCTTCCGGTTGGCTACCGACTGGCTCCATTTGCATTCGGTATAAGGCCGTTTGTTAATCGTCGCGCCGAAGAATGCGCTCAACGCTTCCATCGCCTGCTTGCCGTCGCCGAGGTCGTGACCGGCATTGGGTACATAATGCAGCATGTTTTTGCCGGGAATCTTGTCGAGGTAGTTTTTGATATTATCCACCACCCAATATTCATCGTTCGTTCCCATGAAAATCATCTTCGGCATCGTCAGCTTGGCGCGATAGGAGTACGGGTCGATCATCGTCGTAATGGCCTGCCCATCGGGCGAGCCGGTTGACTGCGGAATGCCCAACTTCACATAATCTTCAATTTGCACGCTATAATCTCCCCATGATTTGATCTGGTAATCCAGGCTTACCGGCATATTCAGCACGTCGATCACCATGGGCGCGATCGCCTCCACGCGTTTGTCGCTCGCACCCGTGAGCCAGGTAGTCCAGCCGCGTTTGGATGCACCCGTAACGACGAAGCTATTGACGGTATGCTTCAATTGTTTTTGCGAAAACTGCTGCACCGCGTCCATTGCCTTTACGGCGCTTTTAACCATCGGAAAAAGCAGCGGCCAGGTGTAATCCTTATCCTTTTTGAAGTTGTGTAAAGTGTAGGAAATCAATGCATCCTCGGTGAGGTCGTCAAAAAACGGCTGATTGGGCGTCTGTTTCAGCAAGGCCACGATAGCCTGGTTAGTGGTAGCCACCGCACCGAGCGATTCGTACATTTTTTCATCCTTTTTGCTGTTCCAATTCGGCTGTCCGTTGGCGTTGGAACCGCCTGTGATGAAGAGCAATGCGTCGTCGTGGCGGTTTTCCTTAGGGACGATCACCGTCATCTGGTGTGTCCAGGTGAACTCGCGCCATTTCTGCGAGGTAACGAGTATTTGGTAAAATGTCAGATCGTCACGTTTGAATGTCTCTTTCAGCTCCCATTTGAAGGTTTTGTCGCCATTATGGAGATAACTTTCCAATGCATTTTCAGGCGTAACCTTTTGTGCATTTGCAAAAACAATGGCTACCAGGGCCAGCAATATTGACGAAGCGGTTCTTACAGCTATTTTCAAAAACATGATCACGCGTATTGGGTTGAAGATTCGGTTTACTTTCCGGGAGTGGTGGCCGGCTTAGGTGCGGCCGGCTTAGGCGCGGCCGGCCTAGGCGCGGCACCTGCGGGTACGGGGCTATCTTTTACTAATTTCAATGCCTGTTCGATGTAAATCTCGCCGGTCATCTCGCCCAGGCTCGTCCGGCTTACGTAGTCATATCTTTTGAAACTGTTGAAATCGACTTTCGTGAGCATATAGCCGAACGCGTCGTTCGTCAATCCGAAAAGGAATGGCTGTTTGGTATTCATATGCCTTTTGACATAATACCCGATATTGGGCAATGCTTCGCCGGGTACCGTAAGCACCTGGGCCGTACCGATATTGAGCAGGTTAAGCTGCGTCACAATGCGGTTATCCCCGGCCATTTCATTTTTAATCGGTGATTTTTGAAGGATATAACGCATGATCTCCGAATCCACCGGAAACTCGATCCTGCGGGAAGCGCAAAACACATCCGGGTTTTCCTGCACCGGCGCTTCTTTCACGATCCGCAATGCCTCGTCGGCCAGCAACGCTCCTATCCTTTTGCATTCGTTCCAGTCATTGGCTTCCTTTCCATCTTCCAAACGGTTATCCGCAGTTACCATTCCGCCCTGCGCGCCGTTCATGAAAATGGCCGTCCCGCCACCCTGCGATTCGATGCGGTCGTACAGTGGTCCGCAGAGGTCCGGGCTCAGAATGCCCCTGCCAGAGCCGATTACCTCCGGGTGGATTGCGTAATTCACCAGCGTAGCAATGGGCTTGCCTTTATTAGTCCCCGAAGTAGCCACGGCCTGTATCACACCACATCGGGGATCATAAAGCTGGTCGGCGTAGTAGTTGTAGGCGATCTTGCCTTTCGCATCGCCCACCGCGATTTTCAGTGAAGCGTCTTCCAGTTTCCCTACCGCCTCGTTCACGGCATCGGCGATTTGCTGTACGCAGCGGTCGAGGTAAGCCATATCGGCAAACGACTCGCCTTTTTCATTGGGAAAACCATACGCATCAGGCCCGCTATGCGTATGCGTAGCGCCTATGAGCACATTCTCCGGCGCGATGCCTTTGATCAGCTTCCGCGATTTGTTCCCCAACGCGGCCGGCCAGCCGAGGTTATCCACATTCACGATCGCGATCCGGACAGCGCCTTTTTCCATGACAAATGCCCTGGCATACAGCTCGCCATTCTTCTGAGTCGCTTTTTTGGGTGTACCAATGCCGCCTGAAACCGGTAACAGCGGATCGGGCGTGATCACCCGCACCGCAGCCGCAGCCCTGAAATGCTGCCCGACCGTGACCTGGCTCAGGCACAAGCTTAAAAAGCAAAAAAGAATGGCCCTGGCTTTCATTGACGATAGGTTTATCGGTTAAAAACTAAACCGGAACTGCGGGATGGCCCCACAGTCCCGGTTTTAAATACTCACCTTAAAAACAATATGACTACCACGGCTTGCCGGTTCCCTGCAAAAGCCATTGTTTCGACCACGCGCTATTGCCATTATCAGCCTGTGAATAGCTGGTAATTTCAAGCTTACTCACCGCTGCTTCCGCATTCGCTTTATTGATCCGCAATTCATCCTGCATATAATAGAAGCGCACCGGCAAAACTTCGCGTTTGGCGGCAGGGCCTGCTTTCAATGCAGGCAAACCGGTGCGGCGGAAATCGAACCACGCTTCGGTAGCAGCCGTCCAGCTGGCGATCCATTTCTGTTCGAGAACCTGTTTTGCGGTATTGTCGAACGCCACGCCCGGGGTAGCGAGGTAAGCGGCATATTTGTCGCCCACGGTCCAGGTTTCCATAGACGCCTTGACACCTGCTTCGTAGCGTTCTTTCGCCGTACCGGCAGCCCAACCTTTCAATGCAGCCTCGGCGAGGATGAAATTCACCTCCGCAGCCGAGATCAGCCGCGCGCGGAGCAACGGGCCTTTCGCGGCCTTGTAAATGTTATTCAGGAAAGATACGTGCGGGTTGAACGACGTCTGGCCCGGAGTCGGGTTCAGGTTGTAGGCCGACGGTAATGCCGAGAAGCTAGGCGGCAAACCCACATATTCAGGATCGGTGTCAACTTGTGTATTCTTAACCTTGTCCGGCGAAAGAATGCGCTTGCCGTCTACGATTTTGTCGGTTCCGGCTGGCTGCGTCGGGTCTACTACCAATGGAATTTCAACTTTGTTCGCCCAGATTCCGAGGCGCGGGTCTTTCAATGTCTGCAATTTTTCCACCAGTGTCGCGCACATTTTAATGCGGCGATAGTTGCTTCCGCTGGCGTCGATCACGCTGTTGGCAGGCCATGAATCGGCATCGCTGTTGCCGGGAAAGCCCATGGTAGCATCATCCGCATTGGATGTGATAATAGGATAATTCGCAGCATTGGCTACGATTTTCTCGATACCTGCCTTGGCAATGTCGGGTTGTTTGCTTGAAATACGCATATAGTACCGCAGCAAGAGTGAATTGGCCATTTTGCGCCATTTCGCGGGGTCACCACCGTAAAAAACGTCCACGTTATCGACAATCCCTTCGTAATCGGCTTTCGGTTTGGAGAGCAATGTATTCGCTTTTTCGAGGTCGGCGATAATTCCCGCATAAATCACATCCTGGCTATCGAATGTCGGCAGAATGTCTGTTACCGCACCTGCTTCGCCTTTCAATGCATTGGTATAAGGCGCATCGCCCCAGAGATCGGTGATGAGGCCGAACATGAACGATTTCATGACCAGCGTGACACCCTGGTGAAACTCGAAATTCGATGCAACTGCCCGTTGATACACGAGATCGTTGTTGCGGAGCACGTCGTAATAGGCGTTCCAGCTCTGATCGCCGCCCCAATCGTAATCGTTATGCCCGCTCGACCACGCATCTTTCTGCGTATGCTGCACGACGCCCGCAATATCCTGATAGCCCAGGTTTACATACAGTTTCGCAGCCTCGGTCAATACGGTAGGCAATACGAGGTTCGGGTTCACCGACTCCGGCGCTACGCCGTTCGGGTTTTCATTGAGCTCCGTCAGGTCTTTACAGGAAAAGACCATGCATGCCAGCAGCAGCGGTATGATGACGAACTTGTTATGAAGCTTTTTCATGAGTTTATTTATATTAAATAGACTATATGATTCTATATCAGAAAGTTAAACCAAGTTTAAAACCAACGGGTATCACCCACGGCGTTACATTGTAACGCTCGATACCCTGCTTGAACTGGGTACCCGCCTGCGGGCTGGACTCCTGCTGGAATGCTTGTTCCGGATCAATACCGATTTTAGCTTTGGTCCAAAGGATGATGTTGCGGCTGTAAACGGCGACATTGGCGCTTTGCAAGCCAAGACGTTTTACGAAAGTGGCAGGCAAGTCGTAGCCCAGGGACACTTCACGCAGTTTGATGAACGAGGCGTCGAATGTAGCGGCACGGGTGAAATCCCACGGATAGTTGTCGCCATACGGAATGTATTTCGTATCCTTGCCGCCCAGGTTTTCGGTATAACCGGTGATTTCTCCGGCTTCATTATACTGTGCAATTACACCCGGGTTGAACACCGCATAGTCGTAAGTATTGCCGCCGTACTCAAACGGGAAGCCGCCATATTCTTTGGTAGGCCCACCGACGATATTGAACTGGTTACCGGTAACGACCACTTTATTGTTGTTGACCAGGTAATTACGCAACTGGTCGCCCGTCATACCGTTCGGATTGATCAGGTTATCCAAAAAGCGTTGCGATTTCAGGTCGGACTCGCCGTAACGGTAGGTTTGAGATACAAAATTACCTCCCTGGCGCCAGTCGAACGACATATTCAGGGTGAAACCTTTGTATGAAAGAGATGTTTGCAAACCCATCAGGAAGTCAGGGTTGAAGTTACCGATCTTGTTGCGGGTTTTGGAAGCGGCAATCGACTGCCACGAACCGTTTTCATCCAGAATAGGATAGCCGTAGTAAGGCGAGCTCTTGTCCGTAACAGTCACGAGCTCATTATCGTAAATGTCCCCGATCTTATCGCCTACGTAAGTCCAGGCTCCGCCTTTCGCGTCGGTCCAGAGGGTGTAGAATTCAAGACCATCCGACAGCGATTTGATCGTCGTGCGGTTTCTCGACCAGTTCGCATTAATATCCCAGCGCCAGCCATTTTTATCGATCGGGGTTCCGCCCAATGTAAATTCAAGTCCTTTGCTCACGAGCAAGCCCGCATTGATGTTTTTCGAACCAAAACCACTCGATCCCGGAAGTTTGGTCGGGATAATCTGGTTGCGATTTTCTACCTGATAATAAGTGGCGGTCAGGCGAACCTTGTTTTGATAAAGGTTCAGGTCGAGACCATATTCGTAGGATGTTGCGATCTCCGGTTTGAGGTCGGGAAGCAGTATCGATCCCGATTTCGACAAACGGGTAATACCATCCCAGGCACCTGAATTACCCAACGTCGCCAGCAAATTGTATGGCTGGGTATCGTTACCCACCTGTGCCCAGCTGCCTCTTGCTTTCAGCAAACTGATCTGATTGGGCATCCGGAACACCTCGTTCAGCAGTACGCTCAATGACGCCGACGGATAGAAATACGATCGGTTAGCCTTCGGCAATGTACTCGACCAGTCGTTGCGTGCTGTCAGATCGAGGTAAATCATGTCTTTGAAACCAATATTGGCCAATCCGTAGACGCTGAAAACTGCTCTTTCCGATAAGTAGCTGGAATACCGGATGTTGGCCGGCGCGATGTTCGACAGGGTATAGAGTCCCGGAATCACCAGCCCCGTACCGTTTCCGCTCGCATTGTTGACATCCATATTCTTCTGGTAACGGGTATTTCCACCGCCCGACACCGAGAAACTGAAATTGTTGACATCGCGTTTGTAGCTAAGCAAGAAATCAGCGTTGCGCTCGAACCGGGTGAGGTTGATCACCCCGTAACCTCCGCGGCTGTCGTTGGTGTAGCTGTTGCCGATCTTCGTCTGGCGCTCCTCACGGTACGTATCGAGCGCGTAGCGGCCCATCAGGCTCAAATGCGGCGTAATTTGCCAGTCGGCCTTGACGTTTCCGAAAACACGGTCGCGGACAAAGCTGTTGTTGACTTCGTAGGCAAGGAACCAGGGGTTGTTATAATCGCCGGGACCTTGCGAGAGTTGCTGCAATCCCTCCTGACCGGGTACCCAGTAATTGCGCAGATCGCGGATATCGATGTGCGGGGACACGGCATAGGCCCATTGCAACGGGTTGGTTCCGCGGTTGGTAGCAGGGCGGTTATTGGAGTTGTTGCGGCTAATGTCAACATTCGTGCTCAACGTCAGTTTCTTTGCAAGCTTCACCGACGAATTGATATTTAATGAATTACGGAACAAATCTGAATTAGGGATAATGCCCCGGTTGGTCATATTCGAATACGACAGGCGGTAAGTTACCAGGTCGTTGCTGTTCGAGATGGCAACACCATTAGTAGTTGTAATGCCGGTACGCACGAAATTCTTCACATTATCCGGATGCGAAACGAGGTCGGTAGGAATCGGGTTGCCGTTGGCGTCTTTAGGGCTGTTCCATTGAATAGCCTTGTAGCCTTTGTCGAGCTCCGGACCTACACCACCGGCCGAGCCTTCGTCGATCTCCAGCACACCGCCCGGATACGGATTGTTGTCCGGTGTAAAAGGAAGAATACCCGTTGCGAACTTGCTGTGCATGTTCAGGTATTTGTAAGGTTTGTCAAAAACGGTGTTGGAATTGATTGATACCGTCATTTTTTTCGACTTGGCACCGCTTTTCGTGGTAATCAGCACGACCCCGCGGCCTGCGCGAGAACCGTAAAGCGCCGCCGCGTTCGGTCCTTTGAGGATCGAAACGCTCTCGATGTCGTCGGGGTTAAGACTTGAAATCGCATTCCCGTAATCGACGCGGTTGTCGTTACCAATCTGGCTTACATTGTTCAGCGTATTGGCGATGGGCACCCCGTCGACCACGAAGAGCGGCTGGTTATCGCTACTGAGGGATGTGGCACCGCGGATGATCATGCTCACCGACGACCCCGTACCACCCGTGGAGCTGATACTCACGCCCGGTACCCTGCCGGCTAGCGAATTCAGTACATTTTCCTGTGCTACGCGGCTGATATCCTTGCCACTTACTTCGCCCACCGCATAACCCAGCGAGCGCTTCTCACGCGAAAGGCCTAATGCCGTTACGACGGTTTCGTTCAGCGTTTCGACCCCTTCGACGAGCACCACGTCGATCACCGACTGGTTTCCTACAACAACTTCCTGGGTTTCATGCCCGATATAGGAGAAAACAAGCACGGGTTTGGAAGCCTCGTTAACATTGATGGAATAATCACCGGTGGCGTCCGTGGATGTACCAACCTGGCTGCCTTTCACAATGATGCTGACGCCGGGCAATGCTGCGCCGTCTATTTTGGAAGTGACTTTTCCCTTGATCGTCTTATCGAAATTTTTCCCCGCAAATGCCGGACTGACGAGAAAAACGGCCACGAAAGTGCATAAGAGCAACCTTCGCAGGCTAGCAGTAAAATTTGGGTCCATAGTTTTTGTATTTAAGGTGATGGGCACTGTTCATGATACTGAGAAATAGAGCTTTATGTTAAAAAATGTAAGGCACGACAGACCTATATAATCCGTGTCAGCGGTATTCATAACATTTGGTATCAGAGTGAGTAGCGGATCGCCTCCCGGAAGGGTTGCTCCCGGAAAAAAACTTCATGAAATCCTGCTCACATTACTGGGGATGGTGTCGTTTGGGCTATTCGGTCGGATCTGGCTTTTTTAATTTCTGAACAAACAATTGATAGAGGAGGGTGAGTATTTGTAATATCTGTAATCTGCTATGCATCTTTCGGCCCGGCTTCACCGTTCGGCCGGCTTTCTCGTAACAAACGGTTGAAATAAATTTCGAGGGCGTCTGAGTATGTTCTACCTCTTTCATCATCGGAAATTCCCGCGAGCAATTCCGCCAGTTCGTCCTCGGATATCTTATTGCTGATTAGCTTGTTAATCAATATTTCAGCCCGGGAGAATGACATGGTGTTAGTTGGTTTTGGTATGCGACAAGGATACTCGCAAACTTCGAGAACAGACTACTCCGGCAACACGGATTTTTCTCAATGCACCGCTCCTTTTTCCCGAAGCGGATAACCCGCAAATTTTTCAGGTTTTGTTGGCGGAAACAGAAATGGGTCATATGTTTGTATTTTTATTTAGATCATTTATAAATAATATGAAAAATCATTACCTGCACCGCGCTGGCGCCATCACGCGTGTAGTCCATCTGGCTATTGCCTTACTGATCTCATTCCAATGCGCCTTCGCGCTCACTCCTGAAAAGGGCCGCGGCCATGTACGCGGGCTCGTGCAAACCTCTGACGGCCAGCCGGCCGGTTTTGTCAATGTATCCATTAAAGGCTCTTCCAAAGGTTCAATCACCAACGAACAGGGCGAGTATATCATCCGGAATGTAGCCGAGGGCAGCCAGATTCTCGTCGTACAGCTTGTAGGTTACACTGCTGTCGAAATACCCGTCGATGTCGTAGCCGAAGAAACGATCACGGTACCTGTCGTAAACCTCAAAGAGAACTCCAACCAACTCGAAGAAGTACAGGTAAAAGGTAATGTCAACCGTTTTGCCGACAAGGAAACGGATTACGTGGCCCGGCTTCCGCTGAAAAATCTCGAAAACCCGCAGGTTTACAGCGCAGTCAACAAGGACCTGATCAACGAACAGGTCATAACCGATTTCAAGGACGCATTGCGGAATGTGGCCGGGGTAGCGCCTGTCAACAACCCGGCGGGCGGTACCGGTGCTACGATTCGTGGCTTTTCAGCTACCACCACCGTGCGGAACGGCATGGCCGTCCAGATATACCAGTCCGACCCGATCAATCTGGAACGCGTGGAGGTGATCAAGGGGCCGTCGGGCACCCTGTTCGGGTCGAGCCTGGTGAGCTTTGGCGGGTTGATCAACCAGGTTACCAAAAAGCCTTTCGAGACATTCAAAGGGGAAGTTTCGTATACCACAGGCAGCTACGAGCTCAGCCGTTTTACCGCGGACGTCAACACGCCGCTTAATGCAGATAAGACATTGCTCCTGCGCGTGAATGCGGCCGCACACTCGGAAGGTACCTGGCAGACGTTCGGCCATAACCGCCGCTACACCGCCACCCCAAGCCTGCTCTACAAAGTCGACGACCGTCTGACGCTCACCTTCGACGCCGAGCTGAATGCGACCAATCGCTCGACCGTAGCCTACTACCAGAATATGAACAAAACCTCCTACACGAATTTCAAGGATATTCCGGTTGCCAGCAAGACATCGCTGGGTGGCGAAAATATCGACGCCGATCTCACCGCACTCAATTACGCGGTCGGCGCCAGGTATGCCATTAATTCCAAATGGACTTCCCAGACGAACGTGACGATCGGCAACAACCGCATCGAGCACAGCAACCAGATTTATCCCAACTGGACCAGTGACACGACTTTTAACCGCAACATTTCGAACTACGGACCGCGCATTTTTACGTCTATCAATGCGCAGCAAAACTTTACCGGCAATTTCAACCTCGGTCGCCTGCGTAACCGCTTGCTCGTGGGCCTGGACGTGTACACGTTTACCAGCCAGCTACGGTACACCGATGTCGGAACTTATGATGTCGTGAATACCAACAAGCCGATCCCGGGCATTAACCTCGACAAGGTGAACGACATCCTGGCAACCAAAACGAATTCCAATAACCAGACGCGCCTGAGTACTTACAGCGCCTATGCTTCGGACGTGATCAACCTTACGGAACGACTGATTGTAATGCTGAGCGTGCGCATCGACCGTTTCGTAAACATTGCGACCATTACCAACGGTATCAAAGGCACCAACGACTACAAGCAAACCGCCGTTTCGCCCAAATTCGGTTTTGTGTACCAGGTGGCTCCCGAGCAGCTTTCGATATTTGGTAACTATATGAATGGTTTCCAGAATGTTGCACCGGTTGTCCAGCCCGATGGTACTACCTCCGCCTTCAAGCCTTTGAATGCCAACCAGTGGGAATTTGGTCTGAAAGCAGAGGCTTTTAACCGTAAACTCACGGGTACCGTTAGCTACTATGATATTTCGATCAACAATGCGACCCGCATCGAAAACAGTTTTACGATCCAGGACGGCCAGCAGAAAAGTAAGGGTTATGAGTTCGAACTCGTCGCAAACCCGGTGCCGGGCCTGAATATCGTGGCCGGTTATGCCAAAAACGACAACAAGGTGGTGAAAGCTGCCGCATTCGAAGGCAACTACGTGGCGCAAGTCCCGACGGACTATGCCAACCTTTGGGTAAGCTACAAATTCACCGGCAAGACGCTGCGCAACTTTGGCCTCGGGTTCGGCGGTAACTACGTGTCAGATTGCTATTTCGAAGCGGCCAACGTCATCACCATCCCGGGTTACACGTTGATCAATGCCTCGCTCTTTTACGATCAGCCCAAATGGCGCGTGACGCTCAAAGGCAACAACCTCGCCAACGAGGCTACCTTTTCCAACTGGGGATTGCCACAACCGCTCCGCCAGCTGGTAGGCTCGGTAACTATCAAGTTCTGATCCGATCGGGGCGCTTGCCGCGCCCCGATTTCAATTCCATCACCATAAGCAGTACGCGATACAGGCTATTTCCATCAACTAATTGCTACCCATTCTTCACGAACCCCTATTTTTGTTAAAATTTTATCATATTAACAGGAAGTATCGTTTCAATACCGAAACACGGACCGTGAAGAATGAACCCTAAGAAGTGCTGTCAGGAGATTTACTTTCTGCTTTTTTTACTGTTGATTTCCCCTATTGCCGCTGCGCAGACGGTCGTTGCCGATAGTTCCGGCAGCTTGATCGTGGGCGATATTACGGTGGAAGGGAACCATCGTACCCGTACGGGCATCATCATGCGGGAGATGGCCATCCGCAGGGATGATACATTAACGACCGAAACGCTCAAAGAAAAACTCGAAATCGACCGCAGGAAGGTGATTAATACCAACCTGTTCGTCACCGTCGACCTGCTTACGAAACCTAATCCGGACTCTGTCCACACCGATATCCGTATTGTGGTGAAGGAACGCTGGTACTTTATTATGCTGCCCGTTTTTCAGCTGGCCGACCGGAATTTCAACGAATGGTGGTACGAACGAAAGCGGGACCTCTCGCGGACGACCTACGGCGTATATCTCAGCTACGGTAATGTGACGGGCCGCGCCGACAAGCTCCGTTTCCTGGCCGAGTTCGGCTTCATCCCCAAGTTCGAACTAGCCTATACGTTGCCCTACATCGATAAGGCGCAAAAAACAGGGATTACCGTCGGGGCTTCTTATTCCATTAATAAAAACACCGCATTCAGGACCTGGCGTGACAAGCTGCAATACCTGAGCAGCGAGGAGATCAACCGGGAGCGGTTCTTTACTTACGTGAGCCTGACGCGCCGCAACAAGTACTACACCTTCCATTCCGTCGACCTCCGGTGGAGTTACCTCACGATTTCGGACACGGTAGCGAAGCTCAATCCCAATTACCTGCTGAATGGGGATAAACGGCAACGTTATTTCCAATTGACCTACACTTACAGCTACGACAAGCGCGACAACGTGCAATACGCCTTGCAGGGTCAAACCGGCGGGTTACAAATTTCCAAAACCGGGCTATTGCCTTCCGACGACGTCAACACGCTCTACCTGTACGGCTCTTACCGCAAATTCATCCCGCTTGGCAAGAAGTGGTTTTTCAATACCAATGTCCGCGGACGGGTTTCATTTCCGAAGCGCCAGCCTTACGTGCAAACCGTCGGGCTGGGCTACCGCAACGACCTCGTGCGCGGGTACGAGCTTTATGTGATCGATGGGCAGGATTATGCATTGATTAAAAACGAATTGAAATACAGGCTTTTCTCGATCCAGAAGCATTTGTCGTTCATTCCGGTCCGGCAGTTCAATACCATTCCCCTCGCGGCTTACATTAATACGTTTGCAGACGCGGGCTATGTAAAAAACAGCTATCCCGAGTTCAGCAACACCCGGTTAGGCAATTCCACGCTGTTTGGCGCCGGGGCGGGACTGGACGTGGTGACGTTCTACAATATCGTCGCGCGGTTCAATGTTACACTGAACGGTTTGGGCGAACGGCGGTTCTTTTTTAACCTTGCAAGAGAGTTTTAAATGGGTATCCCGAGAACCAAATATGTATAAATTGCAATGGATGGGCAGTCGAATTAGTTATAAGGCACGATAATTTCTCAACTTTATTTTAACCGCATGACACAACCTCTACGCTTATGAACACGCTGAAAAACGGAATCGCATTGCTCGCTATGGCATTACTTGCGGCGGCTTGCGACACTAAAACAAACGAAAAAACCGAGGCGGCGGCTGACTCGGTGGTTCTGCATGAGACTGCCCCCGCTGATTTGAACAGCGACCAGTCGGCACTACTGAAAACGATCCTGGGCCCTGCCGAGCAAAATCCTGCGGGCGTGGTCCTGAGAGGTATTGCTTTCGGTGATGCCCTCGCCAAGGTTAAAGCCACCGAAACGTTCGAGATGTTTGAAGAAACACCCGACCACCTGGGTTATACCTCCGAAACCGCGCAGTTGGAAACCATCGACGTGCAATACTTTCTGACACCTGAAAAAAAGGTGAACAAGATCACGATCGACGTTTACCTGAACAGTCCGGAAGCTACCAAGCAGCTCTGGAATGCCAGCAAGCAGTATTTTAGCGAAGCTTATGCTTCCCCGAAAGAAGAAACCAAAAAGATCACCTGGAACAACAAGACGATCCGGGTGGCTATGGAGGATGTTTCGGAAGGGAAAGACTATGGCCTGAAATTTCAATTCTTCCCGGCCGACAAAAACGTTCTGGCCGCCAAATAACACCTATGAAAACCAAAAAATCGATTCTCCTGGGCACATTGTGCCTGATTGCCCTGAATGTCTTCGCCCAAAAACCGTCCAAAAAAGACGAGGTAATCACCATCGCTACCACCAAGGGCACGATGCGTTTCATCCTTTTTGACGAAACACCGAAGCACAAAGCCAATTTCATCAAACTTGCCAAGGATAAATTCTATGACGGGCTCCTTTTCCACCGTATCATCGACGATTTCATGATCCAGGGCGGCGATCCCGAATCGCGTAATGCGAAGCCGGATGCAATGCTAGGTCGCGGTGATAATGGCTACAAAGTACCGGCGGAATTCAATGGCAAACTGTTCCATCAGAAAGGCGCATTGGCGGCGGCACGCGACAACAATCCCGCGAAGGAATCCAGCGGATGCCAGTTTTACATTGTAGAAGGCCGGAAATGGAGCAAAGCCGACCTCGAAAAACAATCGGCACGTGCGGCGCGCAAACTGACCGAGGATCAAAAAAAAGTGTATGAGACCATCGGCGGTACGCCTCACCTCGACGGAGCGTATACCGTTTTCGGACAGGTGATCGACGGCATGGATGTAATCGATAAGATCGCTTCGGTAGACAAAGACGAGCGCGACCGCCCCGAGAAGGACGTTTCGATGAAGGTGTCCGTCAAAAAGATGAAAAAGAAGAAGATTACCCGCAAGTACGGCTGGAAATACGAAGCTTAAATTGGAAAAGAAAAGAATCCTGATCACCGGCTCCAACGGGTTGCTGGGTCAAAAGCTTGTCGAGCTGCTGGTTACAAAAGCGCATATCGAAACCATCGCCACGGCCAGGGGCGAAAACCGGTTGCCATTCAGCAAGGGCTACCGGTATGTGGAAATGGACATTACCAATCCGGAATCCGTGGATCAGGTACTCGACGCCGAACGCCCCGACGTGCTGATCCATACAGCCGCGATGACGAACGTGGATCAATGCGAAATGGAGAAGGATGCGTGCTGGAAGCTGAATGTAACCGCAACCGAAACGCTGGTCGCGGCCTGCGCCAAATACGACATCTTCCTCGAACACGTCTCGACCGATTTCGTATTCGACGGCGCATCCGGCCCTTATCGCGAAGAAGATATCCCTAATCCAATCAGCTTTTACGGGTGGAGTAAATTTGCGGCTGAAAAGGTAGTCAAGTCCTCGGACATCGAATGGGCCATCGCGCGCACCGTGCTCGTGTACGGGATCGCGCATGACATGAGCCGGAGTAATATTATTCTCTGGGTAAAAAAATCATTAGAGGAAGGCAAGGCTATCAAAGTCGTTACCGACCAGTTCCGCACTCCGACTTTGGCCGAAGACCTGGCATTAGGCTGCTTCCTCATCGCCGACCAGGAGGCGAAAGGCATTTACCACATTTCCGGCAAGGATTTCCTGACGCCCTATGAAATGGCCCTGGCCGCCGCCGACTACTTCAAGCTGGACGCTTCACTGATCTCTCCTACCGACGCATCCACATTCACGCAGCCTGCGCGCAGACCTCCGCGGACTGGGTTCAATCTGACGAAATCACGGAATGTGCTCGGGTATGAGCCGCATTCGTTTCGGGAAGGGATTGCGATTTTGGCTTCGCAGATTTAGGTTTTTAATGCCACGAAGGCACAAAGGTTCACGAAGCGTATTCGTGAACCTTCGTGCCTTCGTGGCATTTTCTATTTTCGCACCGTTTTAGCGAGATCCAATTCAAATCCGGGGAAGACAGGCTCTCCTGAAAGTCGAATATTCAAACTTGGATGCTCAACAATTGTTTTACCGGGTTCATACACGAATACCTTTCCGGCATATTTGTCGATCAGCCAGCCTAAGCGGGAGCCGTTGGCCATATACTCCTGCATTTTGTTTTGCAAGTAGATGATGCTATCCGTTTTCGAACGCACTTCTACTACGAAATCGGGACAAACATGCGCGAATCGCTCCTGATCAGATTCCGATAACGCGTCCCAGCTCTCACTGTTTACCCACGATACGTCTGGTGATCGGACAGCTCCGTTCGGAAGTGTAAAACCAGCCGACGAGCCGAATATTGTACCCGGATTGTCGTGCTGATCCAGCCATAAACCGAGCGCAATAAGAATTTTGGAACTAAGATTATCAGATAAACCTCCCGATGGTGACATAAAGATAATGTTGCCTTCGCTGTCACGCTCCAAGTTTAGCGTATCATTCATCTGGCAAAAACGGAAGAATTCGTCTTCGCTCATGATATCTCCTACAATGAATGTAACAGGCGTGTCCATAACTTAACGATGTCTTTGGAAGTCTTTCAATAATGTAAATCAAAGATAACGATTTTGCTTCGAAGGCCGGACGGCGGCCAGCAGTCACTTTTCATATAACTGACTCAAAGTACCAACTGCCGGCCGTCGCTATCGTGCGGGTGAATTTTTAATTATACAACAACTCATAATACTCCCGAGCCATCCTGTCGGAGTTGAATGGCTCGGAAACGTCGTTCATACTATTCAAAGTCATTTCCTGCCATTTCTCGGGCGCATTGTAGTAGGTCGGGATGACGGTGCGTTCCAGGGCCTCCATCAGGTTATCACAATCCTGCTTATTGATATCCTCCCCTTTCGCAACCGGCAGAAGGAATGCATTATGCCGGTCCTTCGCGAATTCGCAGATCCATCCGTCGAATGTGGAAAGGTTCAATGCGGCATTCATGGCGGCCGTCATTCCGCTCGTACCGGAGGCCTCGCGCGTCACGACGGGCGTATTGAGCCAGACGTCGGCGCCGTCTTTAAGGAGTTTGGACAATGCGAGCTCGTAGCCGGTTAGTACTGCCATATTGGGGAACAAATGGCTTAAATAAAACAGGTGGTTAAAGGTCGCTACTGCTCCCTCGTCTTTCGGGTAAGGCTTTCCTGCCCAGATCACCTGTACCTTCTGTTCGGTGTTGCTCATGATCCGTTTGAACCTTTCCAGGTCCCAGACGAGCATATCCGGGCGCTTGTAAGCCGCAAACCTCCGCGCCCAGACGATCGTGAGCACATCAGGGTCGAATAGCTTTCCACTCTGATCGGCGACGGTTTCGAACAAGGCTTTTTTCAACTCCTTCTTACGCGCGACAATCGCATCGATATCCTTTCCGATCCGCGCTTTTTCCAAAACCGGATCTACCCAGTAGGCGTTGTTCTGCGCATTGGTAATGTGGCCGATCGGCGCAATTTTGGGATGTGCTTTCCACATTTTTCGCGAAACTTCCCCATGCAATTTGGAAACGCCATTGGCTTTATGGCTCAGACTCAACGCCGCCAACGAGTGATTGAACACGCCGTCGCGGATACCGCTGATTTTCCGGACCGTTTCCAGATCGAGGCCGGAGAAGAATCCCAGTTTTTCCAAAAAATGAATATCGTGCTTTTCATTACCGGCTTCTTCTGGCGTATGCGTCGTGAAAACGACCTTTTTCTGAACCTCAGCGGCTTTTTTATATTTTTTGTACAAATGAAATAGTGCGGAAACCGCATGCGCTTCATTCAAATGATATACTTCCGGCTCGTACTGCAATGCTTCCAGCAGCCGTGCGCCGCCGATGCCCAGCACCATGCATTGCGCTACTTTATAGGTAACGTCGGAATCGTACAGCGAATAGCTGATCGCCCGCGTCGATTCGTCGTTGCCGTCGGTATCGGTCGTGAGCAGGAATAAGGGCGCCGAGCCAAATGTTTCCGGATCGAGGTAATAGGCTGCTACCCAGACTTTTTTGCCCATAATGG
Source organism: Dyadobacter sp. SG02 (assembly GCF_900109045.1). GTDB lineage: Bacteria > Bacteroidota > Bacteroidia > Cytophagales > Spirosomataceae > Dyadobacter. The sequence goes on along the minus strand of NZ_FNYL01000003.1, from coordinate 43,741 downwards.
GTATTTCAAAGCGGATTTGGGTGTCGACAAGATAGGAATACATTTTTTCCCGGAACTCCGGCTCCATACTGCCGTCCTTCTTGCGGCCCTGGTCGTAATAGCCGTATTTCCACAGCATTCCGATGCCGATCAGGTTCTGTTTGAGCGCGTACACGCTACGCATGTGCGAGCCCGCGAGGAAACCCAATCCGCCGGAGTAGATTTTCAACGCCTGGTCGACGGCGAATTCCATCGAAAAGTAGGCGACTGATTTTTTGTATTGGTTATCCGCGACAAACGGGTGTTGGTAAGGAAGAGTGAAAGTTTGTTGTGACATCAGAAGCAATTTTGGTAAAACAAAAAGACTGCATAAAAAACCCGGCCTATCGAAAAGGGCCGGGTCCATGTGTTTCTCGGTAAGCGCCTATTTGCCAAAAAGCCGCGCCCAGAATCCCTTCGCCTTGGTTTTCGTCTCACCGACTTTCTCCGAGGCTTCTTCTTTCAATTCGGCTATTTCCTCTGTTGCCTTCGCTTTCAGCTCCGCGGCTTTGGCCTGCGCTTCGGCCAGTTTTTCCGAAGCAGTTTCTTTCGCGTCTGCCAATGCTTCGGCAGCGTCCTCCTTAATATCCTCATATTTATCGGCTGCGGCTACTTTAATATCCTCAAATTTCTCGGCAGCAACCTCCTTAATATCGTCAAACTTTTCCGTCGCAGCCTCTTTCAGGTCCTCGAACTTCTCGGTTGCCGCCTCCGTCAGGCCGGCCAGTTTCGCCGCGAAGCCGGATTCGGCCTCTTCAACCTTCTCCGCAACTTCCTCTTTTACAGCCTCTGCCTTAGCCCCGGCCTCCTCTTTGATCTCTTCCAATTCCTCTTCGGCTGCCGTAGCCTTGGTTTCCGCCTGCGCTTTCAGGTCGTCGAGCGTTTCGTAGACTTCGGTTTTAATGCCGTCCGCCGTCTCCGTCGCCTCCTCTTTCACCACTTCTTTCGCCTCGTCCGTAATTCCCAGCACCTCTTCCACGATCTCGTCTTTGGCTTCGGTGGTAGAGGTTTTGAGTTCTTCAACTTTATTTTCCAGCGATTCTTTTGCATCTTCTGGTGTGGGTTCGGTATTCTCGGCCATGGGAAATGAGGTTTTAAGGTAAGAACGGTTGATACGATGAATGCGTAAGCTACAAAGGAGTTACCAAGGTTGCAAGCAATGCAGGCAGCTTTATGCTAGGTTAACCTTCTAACCATCAAATTTTTAACCAGCTCATAAAACGGCTCCGGCTGCAATGTACGCCAGTTGTTGAGGTGCAGCGTACCACCGAAATTGATATAATAATCGAGCCTGTATTTCTTCCACTGCTCCTCTACATGCTCGCGGAAATTGACGGCGACGATCCATCCGTCCTCAACATCATCGAACCATTCGGCATAGTAATCGTCCTCATTGCCGCCGTGAAAATCGAGGACATTTTCTCCCAGTAATATGAACTGATTAATGCCCTGGCCAACCAGCGGGTCGATCACCTGCCTTTTGAAGAACATGATGTCGTTATGCAGCGCGTCGTTCCATTCCCCGAACATCTCGATAATCACGAAACGCTTATTGTAATCCGCAAACAGGATTTTCACATACAGCGTCTCCGACCCGATATCGTCCCAGAGCGGGTGGATATAGTAGCCGTAGATCGCATTTTCATAATAATCCAGATTATAAGTGCGGCCATAAAACGGCGAGCGCTCGTCGTGGCTGGCCACATAATGTTTTTCCCAATTGTAATACGGCTCTATTTCCTGCATGGCAACGGTTTTGGACTGACATTGATAGCGAATATAAATGAAAACAGCATAGACGTAAACGATGTTACCAATCATTTAAGGCCGGAAAACTGTTGTATCGACGAATTCATTATTTGGACTTAATATAAATAGTATTGTAGCTTTGTGGTGGAGCCCGTTCCCCACCCCATTGGCAGATTTATACGAAAATACCGTCCCTTTGCTGATTCAAACCGACAAGTCGTTTGAAGAACTCTACCATTTGCATTGGGAAAAGATGTTGGCCGTATGCTACCAGGGCACCCGCAACCTCGAACAGGCGGAAGATTTGACGCATGAAATCTTCCAGTCGCTCTGGGAACGGCGTGGTGAGCTTCGGGTACAAGGCCCGGCAGCGCATTACCTCGTGCGGGCCGCGAAGCTGAAACTCATGGCCCACCACCGCGATTCGACCAACCGGCGGAACATTTTCGATCAGGTAGTTGATAAAAAAGCAGGTTCGGAGGATACAACCCAGCGCCAGGTCGACTATCACCTGCTTTCCGAGCGCGTGAGCGAGCTGGTGGCCGATCTTCCGCATCCCTGCAAGGAGGTTTTCGTAATGAGTCGGCAGAAAGGAATGTCGAACAAAGCCATTGCCGCATCGCTCGTGCTCTCCGAAAAAACGGTAGAATACCACCTCACCCGCGCATTGCGCTTCCTCGGCAAACATCTCGCCGAATACCAGCATTAAAAATTTTCACCTTTCGCCAGGGTAACCTTCCGGCTACGCAACAATATGACAGGAGACGCTCTGTCTCGCGAACCAATGCTCCATGAACATTACACCTGAACTTTTAAAGCGTTACAATGCGGGACAATGCACCCCTGCCGAAATGCAGGCTGTGGAACAATGGCTCGACGATCCCGAAGCTGGTACCGACGCCATCAACGAAATCCCCGATGAAGCCCGGAACGAGGCGGGCGCACGTGTATGGGAGCGCTTGCAGGCGCGTGATGTGCAGCCGCTTTGGGCGCGTTACCGGCATTACCTGTCCGGAATAGCCGCCATGCTTTTGCTGGCAAGCGGTGTTGTATGGTATTTATTCCAATACAAAAAAGGTCAGGAACCTGTTAGCGTAGCGGCCGTTCAGACTATCCGCACACAAAAAGGCGAAACCCGGCAGATTACATTGCCCGACGGCTCGGTGGTCATGCTCAGCTACGACAGCGAGCTCCGTTACCCGGCTACATTCAGTGATTCGGTCCGCCGTGTGGTACTGATCGGTGAAGCGCAGTTTTCGGTTAAAAAGAATCCGGACCAGCCATTCATCGTTGAAACCGCCGCGGCGCGGACACGCGTGCTCGGGACGGTTTTCGATGTAAAGGAATACCCGGGCGAAGGTTACACGGCATTGCTGGTTACGGAAGGGAAAGTAAGGTTTGCCCATAAAATTTCAACCCAATCGGAGCTGGTGACTGCCGGCATGTCGGGCCTGATTGAAGGTAAACGGCTATCGGTTCGCGCTGTTTCGGGTGCGGAAGCACAGGTTTCCTGGTTGAACAATGCATTGCGGTTCGACGACGCACCGCTTACGCAGGTAGCGCGGGAGCTAGAAAGGCGCTACAATGTCCCTATTCAAATTCGTGACGAAGCATTGAAAGGCGAGCGCTACACGGGCAAATTCAAAAATCCTTCGCTGAATGCCGTGCTGGGCAGTTTGAGCATTGCGGTCGGCTTCCGGTACGAAGTCAAAGGAGAATCCATCAGTTTATATGAAAAGTAACCCCATCCATTTCATGAATAAATCACCCTAGCCTGTGAGCATGGAAAAACCCGATGCGCTGTCGCCAAACTTTACATCGGGTCGAATGCCAATCAATCGCAGATCAATCAACATTTAAACAAAAATATGCAGCTCCATTATACTTCGCCCAACATGGGTGCCAAAATCTCTTGTTACCTCCTCCGAAATGGCGCGGCAGCCGTGCTATGCGCTATTGCTATGCTCGTTTCGTACCACACCCGCGCCCAGGCACCCGTTCTCGCCAAAGCCGTTACCCTGAAATTACATGACGTCCGCCTCGCCGACGCACTCGCCCAGATCGGAGACCAGACAGGTACTTCGATTTCATATAGCAGCACACAGTTGAACGTAGCGAAAAAGGTGAATGCCAATCTGGCCAATGTACCTATGAAAGACGCATTGCACCGGGTAGTGGGCTCTGCATTGAAAGAGCTGCACGTGCAGGAGAATATAATCACGATCGAAGCCAGCGAAGGTCGCGGCACATTGCGCGGGACGTTGAAAACTTCGGACGGCAAACCCGCCGAATTTGTGAACATTACCGTGAAAGGTACCGGAAAAGGCGCCCAAAGCGACCTGAATGGCGACTTCATCATCCGCAACATTCCCGCAGGCGAGCATAAAGTAGTGATCCAGCTTCTTGGCTACGAGCCTATCGAGCGCCCGGTTACCATCGAAGCCGACGAGACCGTCACATTCGAACCGATATTCCTCAACGAAGACAGTAAGGCATTGCAGGAAGTCGTGATCAGCGGGGATATTAATAAGTTTTCCAAAAAAGAAAGTGAATATGTGGCAAAGCTGCCTGTGAGCAATATGGAAAACCCGCAGGTTTACAGCGCATTATCCAAAACACTGTTTACGGAACAGCTCATTACCGACTTCTCGAACATCGTCAAGAATGCGCCGGGAGTTTATAAAATCCAGGCCAATCGGGGCATCAACTCGGATGGCGCTACATTCTACGCATTGCGCGGTTTCCGCACCGAACTCTCAGTGGTGGATGGGCTACCGGTACAAACCAACGGCGAATTCGACCCGGTCAATGTGGAGAAAGTGGAGGTAATCAAAGGGCCTTCGGCGACGCTGTTCGGCAGCTCGGTGACCTCGTTTGGCGGGTTGATGAATATTGTGACCAAAAAGCCGGTTGAAATAGCAGGCGGCGAGATCGGCTACACGACCGGAAGTTTTGGATTAAACCGCCTGACGGCTGATATCTATTCTCCTATTAATGCTTCTAAAAACCTTCTATTAAGGGTTAATGCGGCTTATCAATACCAGGGGAGCTTCCAGGATGCCGGTTTTCGGAGAACGCTGGTGATCGCGCCGTCGCTGGAATACCGTGTGAATGAGAGAATGACCGTGCTTTTTAATGCAGGTATTTATCAGGGCGAAATGACAAGCCCTTCGGCCATTTTCCTTAACCGGACAAGACAATTTGTAGCCCACACGCCCCAGGAGCTGGGTTTTGACTGGGATAAGTCCTATACCAGCAACGACCTGACGATGAAAACGCCGACCATTAATGTATATGGTCAGTTGAAATACAAACTTTCCAACAACTGGACTTCGCAGACCGCGTTTTCAAGCAACATCCGCAAATCCGAGGGCTTTTACCAATACCAATTCATCCGCGGCACAGTAGCCGACACTTTGCTCGAACGCAATATTTCGCTGCAAAACACCACCAACAATGCGATCGACATTCAGCAGAACTTCATCGGCGATTTCAAGATCGGTGCATTGCGCAACCGCGTGGTAGTCGGCCTCGATTACCTGAACCGCACGGCGCATAACAACAACTCGCCTTACATTGTGTTCGATAATGTAAGCGGCATTCATAATGATCCGAATTACCTCAAAATCAACCGCACGTCCGTGGAAGCGCGCCTGGCCGCGAGCAACGACGCGCCCGCGCGTAACTACAACTCGGGCAATGTGTACAGCGCCTATTTTTCCGATGTCCTCAACGTTACCGACCGCCTGCTCGCGATGATCAGCCTGCGCGTCGACCGTTTTGAAAACAGCGGCACATTAAACCACGCTACACGCACCTACGTCGCCAATACGAAGTTCAAGCAAACGGCCGTTTCGCCGAAGTTCGGACTTGTGTACCAAATCATCAAAGACCGCCTTTCGGTTTTTGGTAACTATATGAACGGCTTCTTCAATGTAGCCCCCGTAACGCAACCTTTACCGGATATTTCGGGCGTTTTCAAACCCCAACAAGCCAACCAGCTCGAAGGCGGTATCAAACTGGAAAGCTACCAGGGCAAGCTGAATATGACTGTCAGCTACTATGATATCAAAGTCGACAACACCACGCGTACGGACGTGTTGGTGCGCGAGGGCAAGAATTACAACATTACCGTGCAGGACGGCACGCAATACAGCCGCGGCATCGAGGTGGAGATCATCGCCAACCCCATTACCGGTTTGAACCTTGTGGCCGGTTACAGCCATAACGATAGCAAGCTGACGAAATCTACGGTAGCACTGGAAGGTCGCCGCCCGGCCAACGCAGGACCGGCGGATCTGGCGAATGCGTGGATCAGCTATAATCTGCCGTTTGGGAAGTTTAAAGGACTTGGAGCCGGTATCGGCGGGAACTATATCAGCGAGCATTTGACGGCGAATTCGGCGGTAACCGGGATTTTTACGATTCCGTCCTACACGGTGTTAAATTCGACTGTTTTTTATAATACAAAGGCCTGGCGCATTGGCTTGAAACTTGATAATATGCTGGATAAGAGATATTTCGCCGGACAGGGTGTGCTCACGCCGCAAATGCCGAGGAATTTCTCCGCGAATCTGACGATCAAGTTTTAGGTAAGGCGAAGCTTATTCGATGACTAAGCTGGTCAGAGACCAGCGGGCGCCCGGACGTAGTCATAGTCTACGCCCAACCAACCGGAATTGTGCGATATCGATAATTTAGCTGGTCAGAGACCAGCGGCCACCCGGACGTAGTCATAAACTACGCCCAACCAACCGGAATTGTGCGATATCGATAATTTAGCTGGTCAGAGACCAGCGGACGCCTGGCCGTAGTCATAGTCTACGCCCAACCAACCGGAATTGTGCGATATCGATAATTTAGCTGGTCGGAGACCAGCGGACGCCCGGACGTAGTCATAAACTACGCCCAACCAACCGGAATTGTGCGATATCGATAATTTCGCTGGTCGGAGACCAGCGAACGCCCGGACGTAGTCATAGTCTACGCCCAACAAAGCGAGACAGTTCGGCGTAGTCTGTGACTACGTCGGAGCGGGTGCCGGTCTCCGACCGGCCTGCACAATGCCTCCACACTCTTAACAACGCTAGTGGATTATAAACACAAAACGGGCTGCCTCATTTGAAGCAGCCCGTTTTGGCATTTCAATATCTTAAAATCTTACAACTCCCGGATCCAGACGTTACGGAAGCTGGTTGTATTGTTGTGGTCCTGCAATTTGATAGGCCCTTTTCCATGCGGCTCAATCGTCGGTTGACCGATGTACGGCGTCGTCCCCTGGATGGCAGTATGGTTCTGCACCAATACACCATTGTGGATCACGGTAATGTACGGCGGGATGCTCATCTGGCCGTCTTTGTTGAAATGCGGTGCGGTATAGACCACATCGTAAGTCTGCCATTCGCCCGGGCCTACCGCCGCGTTGACGAGGGGCATTGTTTGTTTGTAGATCGAACCAGCCTGACCGTTCGAGTAAGTCGGGTTGTTGTAGCTGTCGAGTACCTGCAATTCGTAGATTCCCTGCATAAAGATACCGCTGTTGCCACGACCCTGGCTATTACCTTCCACTTTCGCGGGGGTTCTCCACTCGATATGCAGCTGGTAATCGCCGAATGTTTGCTTGGTCTGAATGTCGCCTGATTTGGGAGCAACGGTCATTGCGCCATCACCCACGGTCCAGGGAGCAGCTGATTTACCATCTTTTCCTGAAACCCACTGATCGAGGTTCTTACCATCGAACAGGACGATTGCGTCGGAAGGGGCTGTGAAGCCTGAAACCGCCGAAGAACCTTTACCGGGCGTTACCACACGGGGAACGGGGTTCCACAATTCGCTGGACTCAGGAGTTTGCTTCGCAGGCTGCAATTGCGCGTGTGCGGCAAAGGCAGCAGCCATGCTGAACGCGGTAAGCATCAATTTTTTCATTTGAAAGGTAACAGTTTTAGTCTAATAAGTCTTTGATATCGTATCAAAACACAACATTAAGTAAAAAGCACCAACAAAAAGGATTCTCATCTATAGAAATGTAATTTTCCCGATTCTTATCACGTAATTTGCAGGGCTAAAGGCATTCGTGGCCTGGATTGCTAATCTAAAACCGACTAAGCTTACCGCAAGTATGTTTAAAACCAACCGTTCACTTTTTCAATTAATCGCCTCTGGGGTAGCTGCTTTTGCCATGCACACCGCCTACGCCCAGCAGCCCATTCCTCTCAACGACCTCAGTGCTTTTACGACCAAATCCAGTGACTGGAAAATCGTCGGTAATGCATCGGCCGACCTCACGAAAGAAAACGCGCTGGTAACCAGCCCGGGTAAAGGCGTGCTGGCATGTCTTCACGAAAAAGGCAAGTACGGCAGCGACTACGAACTGATTTCCAACTTCAAACACGGCGATCTCGACATTGAACTGGACTTCATGATGAGCAAAGGTTCCAACTCAGGGATCTATCTGCAAGGCAACTACGAAGTACAGCTTTTCGACAGCTGGGGTAAAAAAGGCGCTAAATACAACGATGCCGGTGGTATCTACGAGCGCTGGAACGACTCCAAGCCCGAAGGCGAAAAAGGCTACGAAGGATATGCGCCCCGTTTCAACGTCGCGAAAGCGCCGGGCCTGTGGCAGCACATCAAAATCTCTTACCAGGCTCCCCGTTTCGACGCTAATGGCAAGAAAATCGCTAATGCGGTATTCCTTTCGGTGGTGTTGAATGGCGTGACAATCCACGAAAACGTAGAAGTAAGCGGTCCTACCCGTGGCTCACTCACAGCTGAGGACGTGCCGATGGGCCCGATCCGTATCCAGGGCGACCACGGTTCACTGGCGATCCGCAATATCGTCGTGAACAATTTTGACAAAAAACCAGCGACCCTTTCCGATCTGACTTACAAAACCTATTACGGTGGTTTGGCAGAAACGGAAGACCTTTCAAAACTTACTCCCGCTGAAACCGGCAAATCGGAATCGCTGAACTGGGAGATTTTGAAAGAAAACAATAACTACTCTTTCGTTTACAATGGCCGTTTCAATGCAGCCAGCGAAGGTGAATACACTTTCCGCCTCCAGGCTTCGGGTAATGCATACCTGAAAATCGACGGTAAAGATGTGATCAAGCCGGAGTGGAAATCGAACAACGAATTCCGCGTGGGCAAAGTAAACCTGACTGCCGGCGACCATAAGTTCGAATTTTTCAATAACAAGAAAGATGGCTGGATGCGCCCGGTACTGGGCCTCTGGATCAGCGGACCAGGCTTCCGTGAAATCGCTTTCCATTCCAAAAGCTCGGCAATGGGCGGCGGCTCCAACGATCCGATCCTGATCGCCGCAGCTACCAATACCATTACCCGCTCTTTCATGGATTTCCGGAAGGACGAAAAAGCGAAAAGAACTCGCGTAGTACACGCGGTTTCAGTAGGTAGCCCCGCAAGCCTGCATTATACTTACGACCTCGACAAAGGCGCGATCCTGCAAGTTTGGCGTGGCGAATTCCTTGATGCTACTCCAATGTGGCACGACCGCGGCGACGGTTCTTCCCGCCCGCGCGGCAGCGTGACGTTGCTCGGCGACGATATGTTCCTGGGTAAATCAGGTAAATCCAAATGGGAAGCAGATACAACCGGCAGCGGATACCGCCCGAAAGGCTATGTATTGGATGACTCGGATGTACCTACATTCCAGTACCAGGCATACGGTTCTAACATCACCGACTACATTTCTGTCGTGAACAACCAGTATTTCGAGCGCATTCTGAAGGTTAACAACCCTGCAAAAGACCTTGTAGCACGCCTGGCAGACGGTGCTTCCATTGAAAAAATCTCGGAAGGACTTTACGCCGTGAACGACAAATCGTACTACATACAGCTGGCCGACAAAAAATTGAAACCAGAAATCAGAGGAGCCGCAGGGCAGCAGGAACTCATCGTGCCTGTAACCAATGGCGAAGTGAAGTATTCTATCCTGTTCTGATTTTAACCTTATTATTTCTGATTGACAATGAAAAAACTTGCTCATATAGCATTCGCTCTTTTGGCCTCCCTCTCTACGCTGAAAGCGCAGGAGTCTCCAAAAGAAGAAGATTTCTACAAAATCGTTACGCCGCCGATCCCCGAGGGCATTATCCTCGAAGTAGGTGGTCTGACCACCCTGCCGAACGGTTCGCTGGCGATTTCAACCCGCCGCGGTGAAGTTTGGATTGTAGACAACCCTACCAGCCGCACGCCGTATTTCCGCAAGTTCGCGACCGGTTTGCACGAAATCCTCGGTCTGGCTTACAAAGAAGGTGCATTGTACTGCGCACAGCGCGGTGAATTGACCAAATTGGTCGATAAAAATGGCGACGGTAAAGCCGACGTTTACGAAACGGTGTACGCATGGCCACTTTCAGGTCACTATCACGAATACTCGTTCGGTCCTAAACTGGCTCCGGATGGCAGCTTCTTCGTGAGTGGTAACGTAGCATTCGGTGACGAAGAATGGTGGAGAGGCGAAAGTCGTGTACCAGGCCGTGGCTGGATTTTCCACATCACCAACGACGGTAAATACGAACCCTACGCAACCGGCGTGCGCTCCCCTGCGGGTATCAGCATGTTGAACGGCGAGCTCTTCTACACCGACAACCAGGGCGACTGGATGGGTACCGGTGCGATCTTCCAGGTTAAAAAAGGCGGCTTCATGGGCCACCCCGCAGGTTTGAAATGGGCAGGATTGCCTAACTCGCCTGTGAAACTGACCGAAAAGCAATTCTTCGCTGAGCGCGACAACCGCCAGCACCGCAATGCACAAGACCGCGCGATCAAGCCAGAAAACACATTGGGAGAAGAACCACAGTTCTTGTACCAATTGAAACAGAAATACGATATGGTACAGCTTCCGGCGGTATGGTTGCCTTACGGTGTGCACGGTGTTTCTACTTCTGAACTGATTTTGGATAATACGCAAGGCAACTTCGGACCATTCACAGGCCAGGTTTTCGTGGGTGACCAGGGACAAAGCAATATCATGCGTATTGTTCTGGAAAAAGTGAAAGGCGAATACCAGGGCGCCAGCATTGGTTTCCGCAGCGGATTCCAGTCGGGTGTATTGCGTATGGCATTTGACAAAGACGGGTCGATGTTCGTAGGCGAAACCAACCGCGGTTGGGGATCTGCCGGTGATGCTAATCAAGGATTACAGCGTCTGGTATGGAACGGCAAAATGCCTTTCGAAATGTATACCGTGAAAGCACAGCCAGACGGTTTTGAAATCGAGTTCACGATGCCTGTTGACCGCAAATCGGCGGAAGACCTGGATTCTTACAAAGTGAGCAGCTACCTCTACAAGCATTACCCTGTTTACGGTAGTCCGCAGATCAACCTGGAAGATGTGAAAATCGCAGGTGTGAAAGTATCCGACGACAATAAGAAAGTGCGCATCGTTCTTGACGGAATGAAACAATATTATGTTCACAAAATCTCGCTGGAAGGCGTTCGCTCGGCTTCAAACAGCTGGTCGCTCGTGCACCCGGATGCATATTACACGCTGAACAACATTCCTGACGGCGAAAGATTGAAGGTTACCGACCTGAAAACAACACGTTCAGGCAAGGCACAGGCATCTGTTTCAGCTGAGCCTGCGAAAGAGCACGTTTCTCCGGACGGTAAAGGCAAAGCAACTCCTGCGAAAGCCGGAGCGGCAGCCAAGGCGCCAACCTGGGAAGAAGTGAAGCCATTGCTCGCGAAAAACACTTGCCTTGCATGCCACGCGCCCGACAAGAAAGTGGTAGGTCCTTCTTATGCCGACGTTGCAAAACGCAAATACAGCAACGAGAAGATCGTAGAACTGATTTACGCACCGAAGCCTGAAAACTGGCCTGACTACGCAACGCCAATGGCGCCTATGCCTCAGGTACCTAAGGCGGAAGCTGCTAAAATCGCGGCGTGGATCAATTCACTTGCGAAATAATTGCATTCTGCCGGACATACTCCGTAAGATATCTTAAAAAGGCTGCTTCCATCCCGGAGGCAGCCTTTTTAGTTGAACGTCAGCCCATTCAGAATACGTTTTAATGCATTATATTCACATTACGAACCGCACTAATGCATTACAAATCGCACGTTTTGACCTTGAAAATGCGTTAGTTAGTATTGAATGTGACCCAAAACTATGTTTACTCTGCGTGGCCCGTCTTTCTTGAAATCGGTAAAAGGAAAAGTCGTTGTGGGCTTTTTCATAGCCTCTCTCGCCCTTGCAGCATCCTGGGTAACCAGCAAACTGGCATTTGACAATATGCTCACCACGCTGGATACGCTCTCGACCCCGGATGACAAGATGCGGCTGGTCAATAAGATATTCCAGGACATACTCACCCTCGACCACCTTCAGAACGAACGAAAACTGAAAGGGGAAGAATTGAATGACGAGGTGCTCGCCCAATCGGTGGAACTCATCGCCACGCTCGACACGCTCAGTATTTTAAGCATCGAAGATCCCATGCAGGTAATCCGGATCGATTCGATGAAAAAAATCCTGAAAGAGCGGGAAAAAATATATGGTGATTATGTCAAAGTCCGCACCAAGCTCGTGAGTAACAAGGCTTTGGAGGATGAAGTAAAATCAATTTCGGGGCTGATCACCACCACCAAAGTCAAACAACCCGACAGCACAGTTGTCAAGACCGAAAAACGGACCACTACTACCACAGTTTATACCGAAGTGCCCGACACCAGCCAGAAAGCGAGTGCGAAAAAGGGCTTCTTCGGCAGGGTTTTCGGGAATAAGAAGAACAACAAACAACCTGCTCCCGAACCCACCAAGCGCGTACAGAAACAGGAGGTTAATGTGGAAGTCGACACGATCCGCGTCGCTAAAAAGGACAGTACCATTGAAAAGGTAGGCGAGGCCGTCCATGCCATTGAAAAATCGCAGAAAAAACGGGCGGTAACCTTCGTCGACCGCGAGCAGGAGCTCGCAACGGCCGGTAACTCGCTGGTGAAGCAACTCCTCAGCGTTATGCAGGATGTCCAGCGCGACGTCGTGCTGGATTCCGACAAGAACAATGCGAAGGCCAAAGGTATGGTGGAAGGAAGCGTGGATTACCTCGAATGGATTATGCTCGGCTTCTTTTTCATGACAGCCGTGATGGCCTACTTCATTTTCACCGACATTACCAAAAGCAACGACTACCGGGAGCAGCTCGAAGAAGCAAAAGAGGAAGCAGAATACCACAGCATGGCCAAGCAGCGGTTCCTGGCCAATATGAGCCATGAGATCCGCACCCCGCTGCAATCGATCATTGGTTATGCGGAAGCATTGAAAAACGATGAAAAACCGCGGAAACAGGACCTCGAAACGCTTCATTCGGCCTCGGAGCATTTGTTGTACCTCGTCAATGAAGTGCTCGATTACAGCCGCATCATTTCCGACCGGTTTACATTCGAGGATAGGGTGTTTTCCATTAATCCGCTCCTCAATGAAGTCATACAGGTACTGCGCCCCACTGCATTGTCCAAAGGATTGGTACTAAGGCTCGAAAACTCCCTTAAACCAAACCTTTACCTCCACGGCGACCCTTTCCGACTGCGGCAGGTTCTGTACAATTTGCTGACTAATGCAATCAAATTCACTGAGAACGGTGAAGTCATTCTCAAAGTAGCGGGCCAGGAAAGTGGTAATCTTGCCAAAATCGAATACCAGATTTCGGATACGGGTATCGGGTTGTCCCAAGAGCAGGCAGAACGCATTTTCAACCAGTTTGAGCAGGCTGACCCGTCCATTCAACGCCGTTATGGCGGTACGGGGCTCGGGCTCAGCATTGTAAAAGCATTGGTAGAAGGCATGTCGGGCAGCGTCCATGTTACCAGCAAGCAAGGTGAAGGCACGACTTTTTTTGTCACCACCAGTATGAAAAAGGCAGACACACTAGAATTGGCAGAGGAAGCGCCGGAACGAAGCTATCATATCAATGGCAAAGTCTGGCTGGTAGATGATGACGCCTTCATTCTCAAATGGTGCTCGTCCGTTCTCGAAATGAACGGCATTCCGCACGCGGCATTTTCCTCGGCCGAGGAAGTACTGAGCCGGCCTTGGAATGATCAGGTCAAATTTGTACTCACGGACATGCGCATGTCGGGCATGAATGGGGCCGAGCTCGTGAAGCGCCTGCGTAAGTCCGCGCCCGACGACGTTAAGTTCTTCGTTCTCACCGCTCAGGCATTGCCCGAAGAACGTAAAAAGCTGCTCGGCATGGGCTTCGACGGCTACCTGATGAAACCGTTTCATTCCAAGGACCTGCTGGAATTGCTTGAATCGTCCTCGGCACCGGAAATCACCCAACTTGCTGTTTTATCGACGGACAAGACGGAAAACAACACTACGGCCCATAATCTGGATTTCGACTTCTCTATGCTCACCGAAATGACTTTCGGCGACGAAAGCCTGCTCCGTGAAATCCTCGACCAGTTTGTGAAAGATTCCCGTGCCGATATCGATTCGCTTCGGCACCATATTGCCGCCAACGAGCCCGACCACGCGCAGGAACTCATGCACCGCATGGCCGGCCGCACCGGGCAGATAGGCGCCCGCGACTTGTCGGCACGGTTCAGGAACCTGGAAATTGCATTGCGGGAAAACGCAGCAGAAGTGTCGGAAAAAGAAATGACGCAGGTCGTAGATGACGCTGCGTCAGTGATTGAGCAAGTGGAGGACAAAGCGCTCTCCTACTCGATATGATATTTTTCGATCTTGTAATACAAAGTCTTGCGGTCGATGTTCAATAACTTGGCTGCTTTGCTTTTATTGTAGCGCACTTCCTGCAACACCTTTTCGATCATTTCTTTCTCGTGTGTTTCCTGTAATGCCTTCAAATCGGAGCCGGGAGCAGGTTTTTGCTGATCTTCCATAGCTGTAATCATTTCCGACGGCAATGCGCCCAGCGTAGCCACTTCTTCTTTGGATAACAATACCAGGCGTTTGATTACATTGTTCAGCTCGCGCAGGTTACCCGGCCAGTCGTATTTCTGGAATACATCCATTACCTCTTTCGAAAGCTCACGCACATTGCGTTCGAGTTCTTCATTGGCTTTATCTACAAAATGCTGCACAAAAATCGGCAGGTCCTCGCCACGCTTGCGTAATGCGGGTACTTCGATTTTGAACTCGTTCAATCGGTGGTAGAGGTCTTCGCGGAAATCGCCCGATGCTGCGTTGGCAATCAGATCTTCGTTGGTCGCTGCGATAAGGCGCACATCCACTTTTACCTGCTGGGTACTGCCAATGGGTACGATAATGCGCTCCTGCAATGCACGAAGCAACTTGATCTGCACATCGTAGCTCAGGTTTCCGATCTCATCCAGGAACAGCGTACCACCGTCGGCCGCTTCGAACTGACCTATTTTATCCTGCAATGCACCTGTAAATGCACCTTTTTTATGCCCGAACAACTCGCTGGCAGCCAGATCTTTAGATAACGAACCGCAGTCGATCGCCACAAACGGACCGTCGGCGCGCTTGCTAAGGCGGTGTATCGATTTCGCCACATGCTCCTTACCCGTACCACTTTCGCCCTGGATGATCACAGACATATCCGTAGGTGCCACCAGCCGCACATATTCGAAAAGCTGCTTGGCGACCTTGCTTCTTCCTTCGATATAATCGAGCGATTGTTTATCTGCTTTCGAATTGCTTTTAGCCTTCGGCGCAGTCTTCACGCTCGTTACCTCTCCCTTATTCAGCGCCTCTCTCAGTACCATAAGCAATTCTTCCGGGTTCACCGGCTTAGTGATATAGTCGAAAGCCCCTATTTGCATGGCAGTAACCGCGGTTCTAACGTCATGAAAGCTTGTCATGATAAATGCCGGGGTACGATTGCCTTCGCTTCTGAGCGTTTTAAGAAAATCCACAGAGTTACCATCTGGCAGACGGTAATCGAGCATCAGCACTTCAAACGGGCCGTCGGGGTTGTTCTTCCCGAGCGCTTCCCTCGCCTCTTTTATGTTTGTACAAGCCTTTACCTGATGACCATGCTTGCCGAGAAAATTGGTGAGCAACTTTGAAAATGTAGAATCGTCTTCAACGAGGAGCAGATGAGCCATGGGTGATACTATTTCTTAAAAATAAATTATTGTTAAACGAGTGGGTTTTATGTAAAAGTACAAAAAACAAACACCAAAAAGCCGGAGAAGTCTCCGGCTTTTCATTATCAGCCTGTCAGACACCGGGAACGACGATACACTAATCGATCTTCTTTCCGTACTTGTCCAGATTGAGTGTAGATGTCTCTTCCGACCGTTTAATATTGATTTCGTAGTACTGAGAATTATCGTCCCGCGTAACCAGGTAAGCACTTGTTACTTTCCATTCGGCATAAGAGCCTGACAAGGTACTTTTGACCGCCTCCGGAAGATCCTCCGGCCTTACGGCTACTTTGCTTTGTTCGGCAATAACGGTCGCGTTTGTAGAAGATTGTACGAACGCTTCAGCATCCGGCGTGACTGCTGCCAGCAGGAGGGCAATGGCTATCGGGGTTATTCGCATGATGGATCGGGCATTTAATTTTTAATATAAACTGAAAGAGATATTCGTGCCAGTGGGAATATGCTACAAAAAAAGTTGATAATCAGATATTAACCAATTTTAATTCACAACTGTGTAACCGGAAGGAACGGGAGCTATGCCGCAGGTTGTGGAATTTCACACCAGTTATGTGAAATTTGATAACCATTTTGCCCATGTACCCGTATGTTATTACCCAAACTAAAAAAAATTCAAAATTTTTTAAATAATTATTGTTTGGTTAGGAACATATTCGCTTATATTTGCGTAGAAATTGTTTACAGTTAAAAAGTAGCACAACTACTACACACCGCTAGAGACTTAACGCTATACATTCATATATTGAATTATATCTCAGGCATTATTTACTCAACGTTATTTAAGAATACAATCGGTTAGTCTGAAAGCATCGAGAGTCCCAATCCGGGACTCTTTTTGTGTTTTAGCCCACCCTTCTTCCATCCATCCATTCCTCCTCTCTCCCTTCCTCCTTTTCCCGTCGTTTGATCTAAAGCAATCCAGTCCGCGTAGGTCTGTTAAAACTCTTTCGATACACGGAGAGTAGCTCAATAACCTTTAATTGCTATGAACAAACACACGAAAACGAAGAACAACGCCGGACAGGGAGCAGGGGAAATCACGTCGGTTGTGAACAGACGTCTGTTTTTACGCTCGGCCGGATTAGCCACATCATTGGGAACGATCGTGATCGCCGCCGGCTGTAACGACGACGACGACGACCCGATGATCCCCGGCACAGGTGACACCGTCGATCTCGGCTCGGGAGACATTGGTGTCCTCAACTATGCATACGCTTTGGAACAACTCGAAGCCGCATTTTACACACAAGTCGTGCAGACGCCCTACGCCGGCATTACCGACGCTGAGAAAGCGGTCCTGACCGACATTCGCGATCACGAAATCGTTCACCGCGAATTCTTCAAGGCCGCATTGGGCGACAAAGCCATCAAAGGACTGACCCCTAACTTCGCCGCCATCGACTTCACCAAGAAGGAAGCTGTCCTCGGCGCAGCCAAATTATTCGAAGACACCGGCGTCGCCGCCTACAATGGCGCCGGGAAGCTGATCAAAGATCCGAATTACCTGTTGCTTGCAGGAAAGATCGTTTCTGTGGAAGCGCGCCATGCTGCGGTTATCCGCGACCTGATCAATCCTAAATCGGCCGATTTTGCCGGCGACGACATTATCGACGCCAACGGAATGGACAAGGCCGTTGCGCCTGCCGACATTCTGGCGGCCGTTAAGGGTTACGTGAAGGACACTATCACCGGTGCCAGCGTAGGTAAGTAATCATTCACACTAACAGGATCAGACACAATGGATATTTTCAAAATCATAGATAAGTTTCAACAGATTGACGGTGATGCCGCTGGCAGACTCGAATACGCCACGCGCCGTCATTTCATGAACAAAATAGGAAGCAAACTGGCCTCGGCCGCGATCCCTACCGCATTTGCAGCGATCGTGAACAAGGCATTTGCACAATCGGCGACAGCGGTCGAGGTACTTAACTACGCTTTGACGCTCGAATACCTCGAAGACGAATTCTACAAAGCAGGTAATGCGGCTGCGAACCTGATTCCGGCATCCGATAAAGCCATTTTCACGCAGATCGGTAAGCACGAGACGCAGCACGTGGCATTTCTTGTGAAAGCATTAGGTACCAAAGCCATCCCCAAGCCAACTTTCGATTTCAAATACGGCGGCGCATTCGGGGATGTATTTACCAATTACAAAACCTTCGTTACCGTTTCGAGCGCGCTCGAAGACACTGGCGTACGCGCATACAAGGGACAGGCCGGCGCATTGATCGCCGATCCGCAGATCCTCGAATATGCATTGCAGGTGCATTCCGTGGAGGCTCGCCACGCGGCTGTGGCGCGCAGGCTCGCGGCTACATTGCTCGGTAATGCTTCCATGAAAGGCTGGATTACCGGCAAAGAAGGTGCGGTACCGGCCATTTACGCAGGTGAAGACAATATGACACAAGGCGGCAAAGACCTGAAAGGCCTCGCTTCCAAATCCGACGCGGCCATTACCGAAGCATTCGATGAGCCTTTGACCAAAGAAGCGGTACTGGCTATTGCCGGGCCGTTTATTAAAAAATAACAGCACCCATTAACGTAAACTTTCCCTGTTGGGCATATACATGCACTTTTTAACGGGCAACGCCCAAAGTGCCAGGCTACACACTATTATGAATCAGGAGGTTACCAGCAACGGTAGCCTCTTTTTTGTGGGTAAAATGCCCGATTTGGCGCGATATAATGGTTTAAGCCGCCCGGTTTATGTAAATTTGGAAATAATGTTTTACCAGTTTTCCTGAACCAGTTGATGAATTCCGAATTAAACAGAAGAGATTTTCTCCGTCAAGGAAGCCTCACGGCGCTGGCCACCGCTATGGGCAGCCAGATCGTTTTCGCGAACCGGATGCCCGAAGGTTACCGACCCATTTTCCTCGATGAAAAGGATGCGTTGAAAGGTAAAGCCACTGAAATGATCGTGCAAGGCGACAAACCCTGGAATGTGGAAACGCCCGTACACCTGCTCGACGACCGTGTGACACCCGTTGAAAACATGTTTATCCGCAACAACGGCCTCATTCCTGAAAAAATAGATCTCGCCAACTGGACGCTGACCATCGACGGCGAGTCGGTGAAAGCGCCCAAAACCTATACATTGGCCGATCTCAAAAAGAAATTCAAACAATATACTTACCAATTGGTGCTTGAATGCGGCGGAAACGGCCGTTCGGGTTACCAACCACAGGCATCGGGTAACCAATGGGGCCAGGGCGCGGTGCATTGTGCGCAATGGACGGGCGTGCGGCTGAAAGACATTCTGAATGATGTGGGCATTAAAAACGATGCCGTATATATAGGTTACCACGGCAAAGACCTCCACCTGAGCCGTGATCCCAAGAAAGAATCCATTTCACGCGGTGTACCCATCGCCAAGGCTATGGAGGACGAGACGCTAATCGCCTGGCAAATGAATGGCAAAGACATTCCCGAATTCCACGGATACCCGCTCCGGCTCGTGATCGGCGGCTGGCCTGCTTCGGTTTCGGGGAAATGGCTGAGCGGCATTTCGGTACGGAACAAGGTACACGACGGCTCCAAAATGGAAGGGCACAGCTACAAACTGCCCCGTAACCCGGTAGCGCCTGGTACCGAGATTCCGGCAACTGACGAATACTACAAAATCATCGAATCCATGCCGGTGAAATCGCTCATTACCTATCCGAAAACCGGTGCAATGCTCGATCCGGGTAAAGAGCTCGCATTGCGCGGACATGCGTGGGCGGGAGACCATTCGGTTAAAAAAGTAGAGGTTTCGATCGATTTCGGGGCTACCTGGAAGGAATGCAAACTCGAAGCTCCCGTGAACCGTCTGGCCTGGCAGCATTGGAATACCAATATTAAATTCCCTGTGAATGGTTACTATGAGATTTGGGTCAAAGCCACCGACGATAAAGGCAATGCACAGCCGATGCTGACACCGGCCTGGAACCCGGGCGGATATTTGAACAATGCCTGCGAAAGAATCGCCGTCAAAATAGGGTAACGCACCATCATGTTTCCGGGTAAATCTGATATTTTATGAAGATCTTTTTGATTGCCATGCTCGGCGCAGGAATTGTATTCCAAACCCTGCCCGAAACAACGGCTACCTATAACAATGTAAAAGCGGCAACCGCCGACACCACGAAAAAAGACCCCGAAACGGGCCTTATCGTGGATGAAAACCTGTATATGGTGAAAGCGCAATGCACCAACTGCCATTCTACCAAGCTGATCAGCGCCAACCGGTTCACACGTGATGGCTGGAAGCAGAAGATCCGCTGGATGCAGGCCAACCATAACCTTTGGGAGCTGGGCGATGCGGAGAAACCGGTACTCGATTATCTCGAAAAAAATTATTCGCCAACTGCCTCAGTGGCAAGGAGAGCACCATTGAAGGACATCAAGTGGTACAAACTGGATCAGAACTGATCGGAAACAATACCTATCTTTGGCATTCCAACTTTATTGAATGATCCGCGTGCCTGATTTCCGTTTCCTGATTTCCCGATTTGCATTTTCCAGTCTGCTGTTCCTCGTTCTCACAAGTGCCCCGACCATGCTCGCCTCGTGCGCGCTGACATCGGAAGAAGGCCAGCAACTACGCAGCAACAGCGATTTACCCAATCCACTCAAAGCCGAAGTGATTGGCATCCAAGATGGAGATACGATCGAACTGAAATTTATCTATTCAGGTAAAAAAGCAGGACGCAGAATGGGCAAGAATGTGCGGATACGATTTTTGCATATCAACTGCCCCGAGCGCGGTATGCCTTTTTACAACAATGCGAAGCAGTTTACAAGCGAAAAATGCTTCCGGAAGATCGTCAACATCCGTCACAAAGGCGAATTTGACAAATATGGCCGTCTGCTTGGCGAAGTAGTGCTGCCCGATGGTAAAGTTTTGAATAAAGAACTGGTTAAAAAAGGACTGGCCGTGCATTTCAAAAAGTATTCGCACGACCAGGAATATGCCAAACTCGAAATAGCCGCTAACAAACAGAAACTAGGCATCTGGACCCAGCCCGGAATGGAACTCGGGCATTTGTAATAATCAATGGAGCACTCGTCGGTAGCACTTTTCCAGATCCTTTATCAGAATGAGACTTTATTTCAGCTGGAAGATCATGTGCTAACCGAACGCCCCGCCGCCGCGGAAGCGCAACCCGAGCCGCCTGTACCCGAACCCGCTCATGTGCAGGCACCCGTGCCTACATTACCCACGACACCGGCGGTTTCCGCCCAGCCACCTGCGCCAGCCGTGGTAACTCCGCCCGCATTGCCTCAAACGCCGGCAGTAGCCACACCACCTGTAAACATTCCTGCCTCGGCGCCTGCGCCAGCATTCCCGGCATTAAAACACAAGGTACTTGTCCTCACCGACGAGCCGAAGCAAAAGGAAATGCTCATGTCGGAGGCATTGTTCCTCGACAATATCCTCAAAGCGGTGGGCCATTCCCTGGAAACGAGCGATGTCGTGAATTTCAGTTTTATGCCCGGACAAGATGCGCGTACCGTGCTTTCGGGCAAAAAAACCAACTTCTTTATCTCCTTTGGCGTGCCGCTGATCAAGCTTCACCTCGACTTGCTGCTGGTGCCTTACACGCCCAAAAACGTGGAAGGGATCTGGTTCCTGCTGGTTGACCCGTTAGTCGTGATCGAAGCGGACCGGAACCTTAAGAAAAAACTCTGGCAAGCGTTACAGAAGATGTTCGAAATGTCCTAATCCCCAGCACCTTACCTTTTTTAGTAGCCGGTCATCACAATATTATAGTGATTTTGTTTGTTTTCATGGATAATCGCAGGCTAACCCATGAAAAACTATGGCCAAACTGACTGAAATAATTGCCGGCTGGTTTCGTCCGAGAGAGAGCGACGAAAACGATTTTTACGATGACGAGCCGATTCAGGCGAACGACACCCCTCCCCAATCAGTGGAACAAAAACCGATCAATCAGACACCTGTTGCCGACACCAGGCAACCCCTAATGGCTGCTGCGCCACAGTATCAAATTGCCGCACCGCAGCAGGCAGCGGCTCAGCCGGTAGTACCTCGGCCGACAGCGCCCCAACCCGCTCCACCGCAGCCAGCACTTCCGCAATTCCAAGCCGAAGCGCAGGAATTACCCAAAGTAGAAGTTCAGATTCCGTACTGGCTCGAAGACGAAGATACCTTACGCGACGAAGGCGTGCTATTCGGGCTTTCGGAATCGGACCCGCACGAGAAGACCGATATTATCCACAAATACTTCTCGAACCTGACCGCCTCGCATATGGCCAGTATCGAGGAACATAATGAGCGCATTCAGGAGCTGAACCTTTTCATCGGTCAGAAACAAAACCGCATCGATGAATTGCAGGAACGGTTGAAAACCCCGGGCGCACGCACGGAAGGCGAGCACCACCTACCGCGCACGCTCATAGGCATCACGCTGTGCGCGGCTATGTGCGTAGGCAACTTCTTTTTAATCCGCGAGTCGCTGAAACCGGCATTTGCGGATAATTCGTGGATCGCGCTGGGCGTGTTCCTCGCCGGGATGTTCAGTTTGTTCGGCCGCATTTCGCTTTTCCATGACACCGATTCGAAAGTGACGTGGAAATCGCTCCTGGAAGAAATAGGGCTGCCGTTCGCGGCTGCATTGTTCGTGTTTGCCAATGTGATTACTTATCAAACCTGGTGGCAGGCATTTGCGCTGTTTGTATTCGTCTTTTTCCTCTTCCTTTTTGCTGGAAAACTGCTGCTCAGTAACATTACCGTGCTGCGCAATGACCTTCAAGTTTGGTTAAATATGCGTCGCGACCGCCAGGATTTTGTTGAAAATAACTACAACTGGGAGTCGGAATGCCAGACGTTGCAGGAGGAGATAGACGACCTGCGTGTAAAGAAATGGCAAATACTCCGCGAACAGAGCCACGCCGAGACCGAACGCGACCGCCTTTTTGCCAAGAGAGACATGCTAATCAAGCTTTTTGAGAGCGAATTCTACCTCGCGCGCCGCATGAAAAATGAGCTCACTACCCGGCAGCTCAACCTGATCCAGAAGGGCAAATAGTGGCGAAAAAATGATCAGGAAATGCGCCGATGGCGCGATTTTTTACCTCAATTGATATTCGATCAACCCTAAATAGGATCATGAACGAGCAAAATCCAAATGAAAACGGAGATTACCAACACGGCTACACGCGTGGAATGGAAGGTATCGACCGTGAAGTATATGAAAATTATTTGTCCAGCAATGTAAACCACGGCTGGTTAGAGGACAGGCTCAGCGAGAAGAAACAGGAGCTTTCCGAAACAAGGGGAAGGAACCAGCAGGCGCTGGCAGAGCACAAAACTGCATATGGCAGGTTGCAAAATGAGGTAATGGGCCTCAACAATGCGGCTACGCAAATGAAGGATATGGAGCGCTCGATCAACGAAATCGACGCACAGACCGAAGAGTTGAGGGAGAAACGTGCCGAAAAGGCGCCTTCCTATTCGCTGATTGCCGGTTTGATCTTCCTGGCCGCCGGTATTTCATTCATTGCCGGTGACCTGATCATTTCCCACGAAATCGTGGCTTATGCATTGAATATCAGGAACTCGAACGAGGCCTGGGCATTTGCGATCGGCTTGGCGATGCTTTCTGTGCTGTTAAAACCGGCGTATGATCGTTTGGTGGAGGAACCATACCATAAAAACGAAACTCCGAAAGCGAGATCACGGTACGCGGGTTTTAAACTCGTGCTATCGATTTTCGCGATTGTGACGCTGATCGTACTCGGCTGGTTCCGTTACGAAGCCTACCGCACCGACAAGCTGAAAGAAGCGATTAACAAATCGGTTAAAAATCTGCAACTGAATGCGGTAGACCCATTGACGGGCGCGCCGGTGGATAGTCCTGCATTAACTAAAAAAATCGAGCAGGCACTTCAAAACTCCGACCAACTCAACCTCGACCTTGTAAACAGCCCGTGGGCATTGCTATCGTTTGTACTGAGCGGTGTGCTGTTCGCGATTGCGGGGGCGGTGTCGCTGGGTATGGCGCTGCCGGTGCTGCAAGGGTTCTGGTACCGTTGGTTGCAAATCGACCCCAAACTATGGCGGCTACGCAGAAGAAGAAAGCGTATTCTGAAACAGATGGAGCCACTTCAACTGCTGGTAACACAGCATATGACCCAGAAAACCGTTTTGGAAAACGACATCGAGCTTTTACCTAAACTGGAAGAGCTGAAAGCGGAGGAAGCGAAGATCAGAGCGGAAATTGAAACACTTGAAAACGAGCGGAAAACCGCATTGACGGATAGCCGTGTGCAGTCGTTCGGCGATGGTTATGCCCACGGGCAGGTAACCCGGGATGTAATGAACGAAGAGGAATACGACGCCTGGCGCAACAGCCATATGACCGTTTCGAACCTCGCATTGCGCGCCAAATCGAATGCTTCGGCCGATCGCGCCGTCCCTCGTACGCGTAGCACGGGAATGCGCCCGCACCAGGCCATCCGCAAGGCAATTACCGACCGCTTTGACGAAAACAATTCATAGTTTCTTAAATTGGGGGGCTCATTTCCTTTATTATGATTCTGACCCCCCATTTAAGAATTATCTCGTGCGACGATACACTTTATGATGCTATCCGCATGGGAAACAATACCTTAGCCCGCGTAATGGGCGTAAACGTCCCTAAAAAGTGGACGGAATTCCGAGATACTTTCACACCATCTTATCACCGCTGGAAAGCCCACCCGCCGCTGCGCGACTGGTGGGTTTACCTCATTATACACGTCCAGGATAACATGCTGATCGGCTCCTGCGGCTACAAAGGGGAGCCCGATTCGGATGGAATGGTAGAGATTGGTTATGAGGTCATTCCGTCCTATCGCGAGAAAGGGCTGGGCACCGAAACAGCCAAAGGATTACTGGATCATGCGTTTCAGCATCCCTCCGTGCGCAAGGTGATCGCGCACACGCTGGCGGAAGAGAATGCTTCCGGGCACATTCTGGAAAAGCTGGGTTTTGCCCAGACCGAGGATATCAACGACCCCGATGAAGGGCTGCTCTGGCGTTGGGAAATTAGCCGCCGGTAATCATAATGTCTGCGATTTGATACAAATTCGCAGGTTTTTAAGGCCAAAAATAAATTGGATTGGTTCGATATTTTTTTGGCTTAATTGATTACCTTAATTCACAAATAGTCATTCTTACCCTTTGCTCTGAAATTATGGTCTCGATATCGAAGGATACCTATCCATGGCTTAAAAACTACCCGGAGGGCATTCCCTATGAAATAAATCCGGATGCGTATTCGTCGCTGCTTGAACTGATGGAGGCGAGTTTCCGGGAAAATGCCGACAAGGCAGCTTTCACGAATATGGATAAGAAGCTGACTTTCGGGCAACTGGATGAACTTTCCCAGAATTTCGCGGCGTACCTGCAAAGCATCGGCCTGAAACAGGGCGACCGCATTGCATTGCAAATGCCAAACCTGCTGCAATATCCGGTGGTGATGATGGGTTCGCTGCGTGCGGGTCTCACGATCGTGAACACAAACCCGCTTTATACGCCCCGCGAAATGCAGCACCAGTTCAAAGACTCCGGGGCAAAAGCGATCGTGATACTGGCCAATTTCGCAGTTAACCTTGAAAAAATCATTGCCAATACGAATATCGAGCACGTGATTATTACCGAAATAGGCGATATGCTGGGCTTCCCCAAAAAGCTGATCGTCAATGCGGTGGTGAAATATGTGAA
Organism: Dyadobacter sp. SG02; assembly: GCF_900109045.1. Classification (GTDB taxonomy): domain Bacteria; phylum Bacteroidota; class Bacteroidia; order Cytophagales; family Spirosomataceae; genus Dyadobacter. Next base: position 18,132 of record NZ_FNYL01000003.1, on the reverse strand, counting down.
GAAAATGGTACCCGCCAATCATCTGAAAAACACGGTAACGCTTGCTCATGCATTGTCCGTCGGCTCGGGGATCACCTATCAAAAACCGAACGTTTCAGGGCTCGACCTCGCATTTATCCAGTATACCGGCGGCACTACGGGCGTATCCAAAGGTGCCATGCTCACGCACAGGAACCTGATAGCCAATGTAGAAGGTATTAACGAATGGCTGATGTCCAAGATGCGAAACTCGGAAACGACCGGACAGCTCACGCTCATTGGCGCATTGCCGCTGTACCACGTGTTTGCAATGACTATCAATGGCTTATGCGGAATCAAATGGGGCGCATTGAATGTCCTGATCACCAATCCAAAGGACATTCCTGCATTTATCAAAGAATTGAAGAAAAACACTTTCCATATTTTCCCGGGCCTGAATACGCTATTCAATGGTTTGCTGAATAATCCGGAATTTGCTTCGGTTGACTTTTCGAACCTCAAAATCACGATTGCTGGCGGAATGGCGCTGCAAAAGATTGTGGCGGAGCGTTGGGAAAAAGCTACCGGTTGCCCGCTGGTGGAAGGGTACGGACTTTCTGAGACGTCCCCGGTACTCTCGGTGAACCCGTTGAACGGCAAACACAAGCAAGGGACCATCGGCCTGCCATTCCCGAGTACAGAAATGCGCATCCTGAGCGAGGACGACAAATGGTTGCCGGTCGGCGAACGCGGTGAAATCTGCGCGAAAGGACCGCAGATCATGCTAGGCTACTACAACCGTCCCGACGAAACTGCCAAAGTGATCCTGGAAGACGAAAGTGGCCGCTGGTTTAGAACAGGCGACATTGGCATCGAAGACCCGGACGGCTTCTTCAAGATTGTCGACCGGAAAAAAGATATGATCCTCGTTTCGGGTTTTAATGTATACCCCAATGAAATAGAAGATGTGGTAGCCCAGTGCCCCGGCGTCGCGGAAGTTGCCTGTGTGGGCATTCCCGACGAGAAATCGGGCGAAATGGTGAAGATATTTGTCGTCAAAAAAGATCCGGAACTGACTGAGGAAAAGGTAAAAGCATTCTGTAAAGAAAACCTCACCGGCTACAAATGCCCGCGACAGATCGAGTTTCGGAAAGAGCTTCCGAAAACCAATGTCGGCAAGATCCTCCGACGCGCATTGCGCGAAGAAGAAATGGCGAAAGTTAGCCACTAGGGCCGCAAACGGGCGAAGGTTTAGTATATTTAGGCAAACAAGTTCTCAACCTTGAATGCAAATCTATATGAATCTACACCGGAAAACTTTGGTACTACTACATGGTCATGGCATAGATGACACGATTTGGGACAGCCTCGACGCTGCGATCAATGACACTTACACGGTAGTGAGACCGAACATTTCGTTGTTCACTTCCTGCCAGTCGGTAGAGGAATATGCCGACGAGCTGCATCGCTTCCTGACCAACGCCAACATCCAGAAATGCACGCTGATCGGCCATTCGATGGGTGGCTATATTTCACTTGCATTCGCCGAGAAATACGTGGATATGCTCGAAGGATTCGGGCTTTTCCATTCCACCGCCTACGCCGACGACGACTCAAAAAAGCACCAGCGCGGTCAGATGATCGACCTGTTACGGAATTATGGAACCGAGTCGTTTGTCAAAAGTACCGCCGCAAACCTTTTCGGTGACCGCTATAAAGAGCTTTACCCCGAGCGTATCAAAGAGCATATCGCCTATTTCGGCAAACTTCCCGCCGAGGCGCTGATCGCCGGGATCACGGCGATGCGTAATCGCCCCGATCGCACCGCAGTATTGGCCGACTTGCCGTTCCCGGTTTTATTCATTATTGGAATGCAGGATAAGCTGATACCCTTCGAAAGTGTGATCGAACTCGCCGAATACCCGAAAAAAAGCTATCCGCTGATCTTCGCCGAAGCAGGTCATATGGGCATGGTGGAGCGCCCCGATGCGACGGCGAGGATGATCAATTGGTATATGAGCAAAATTTAAAAGCAAAATCATCATCAAAAACAGGCCATTATGCGTTACCCATGATATACTAATGGCCTGTTTATCTTTTAGCTATGCAAAAATCTATCCCTGCCCTTTCATTTCGATACCTTGGCTTCCTGCTCATTTGGAGCCTGCTGATCCTCAACGCCTGTAAGGATGATGACACCAAGCTCGTACCGCCTACCGAGGAGAATGTTTATTTAAAGGAAAGCTCCCCCATTGTCTCGCTCAACAAGGAGCAGATTATCCAGAAGGCAGGCACGCTGTCGCCTTTCGTATCGCCTTATGTCAAGAATGATGTCAAGGTTTATAAAATCACCTATAAAACCAAAAACACGGATGGGGCGGAAATTACCGCTTCCGGTGCGTTGGTTATACCGGTCGTGGCCGGTCCTGTTTCGATGATCAGCGTGCAGCACGGCACCATTACCGACCCCGGCCAGGCGCCGTCTCTTTTCAAAGACGGGTCCGAGGGCTCCTCTTTCGGGTCGCTATTTGGTTCGATGGGCTACATTATCGCTTATCCCGATTACATTGGTTACGGGGCTTCCGACAATCTCCCGCACCCGTACGAGCACCGCGCGAGCCTCGCGTCGGCATCGCTGGACATGCTGCGGGCTGCGAAAGAGTACCTGAGGGGACAAACGGAGGTCAAATGGAACGAAAAACTATATGTGGCAGGATACTCGGAAGGCGGGTTTGCGACGATGTCGCTGCAACGGAAGATCGAAGAAGAAGCTTCGTCGGAATTTAACCTGCGGGCATCGAGCTGCGGGGCCGGGGCTTATGATAAGACGGCATTCATGAAGCATATTATCAATGAAAAAACCGACGGTGTTGCAGGGTATAATTCCCTTTATCTCTGGGTGTTGCTTACCTACGACAGCATTTACAAGCTCAACAAACCTGCTTCCTATTATTTCACAGAAAAATATGCTTCGAAAATCGCTGCGTCAGGCCGAAATGTCTCCATCGCCGAAAGCTTCCATCTTGCATTGAACGACTCGTTCAAAAAAGCGCTTAACGACGGGACGGATAAAGGTTTCATTGACGCTATCGGTGATAACGACGTTTACAATTTCAAGCCCAAAACCCCTACGCAGCTCTATCACGGCACGAAAGATCCGCTGGTATTTTTCTTCAATTCCGAAAATGCTTACAATGCCATGCAAAAGCTGGGCGCCACCAATGTGACGTTTATCAAAGTTAACGACGGTACGCATAGCAGCTCGATCTTGCCGTTCCTGCTGGGTACGCAGGCATTTTTTGCCGAGACTCTGTAAATATTCAGGTATATTTGCATCCCATTAGTTTCATAGGGTAAATATGCTTTTAACTGTCAAGTTTTCTACATTTTCTACCGGGCGGGCATTCTTTCGGGCCGTTCGATGTTGTTGATTTACGCATTTAAGAGGAATCCGCATGGTCGGTAAATTCTCATTCACGTACCTTTTTTGAATCACAACATCACGAATCTACACCATGTCATCATTACTGGATCTGGTAGGCAATACACCCCTGGTTGAATTACGAAGAGTTAATCCCAATCCCAAAGTCCGCATATTCGGCAAGCTGGAAGGCAACAATCCCGGCGGCAGCGTGAAAGACCGCGCGGCGTACAGCATGATCAAAGGCGCCCTCGAACGCGGCGAAATTAAGCCCGGCATGAAGCTCGTGGAAGCTACGAGCGGCAATACGGGCATCGCACTCGCGATGATCGCGCGGCTTTTTGACCTTGAAATAGAGCTGCTGATGCCGCAGAGCTCCACCCGCGAGCGCGTGCTCACAATGGAAGCATTCGGCGCAAAGGTGATCCTTACCGAAACCATGGAAAGCGCCCGCGACCTGGCGGAAGAAAAGGCCACCGCAGGCGACTATTTCATGCTCAACCAGTTTGCAAACCCCGATAACTGGAAGGCGCATTACCGCACCACCGGCCCCGAAATTTACCGCGATACCGACCGGCAGATCACCCATTTCGTATCATCGATGGGTACTACCGGTACAATTATGGGCGTTTCGCGCTATTTGAAAGGACAAAACAGCAATATTCAGATCGTCGGCTGCCAGCCTAACGACGGTTCGAGCATCCCCGGCATCCGCAAATGGCCGGTGGAATATCTTCCCAAAATATTTGAAAAAGAACGCGTAGACCGCGTGATCGAAGTGTCGCAGGACGATGCCACACTCACTACCCGCCGCCTGGCCAACGAAGAAGCTATTTTTGCCGGAATGAGCAGCGGAGGCGCTGCCTGGGCCGCCATAGAACTGGCGAAGGAACTGGAAGAAGGCGTAATCGTCTTCATCATCTGCGATCGCGGCGACCGGTACTTGTCGAGTGAGCTGTTTGGGTGATCCACGGCCTACCGCCGATCACTTGTGCGTACACATGCAATCGGCGGTAGGCCGTCATATCAGAACCAGCCCGATCCCAGATTCCGGAAAGGCCACGGAATAGCCGCCAAAATTATAATCAACGCCAAAGCGTAGAAGTAAAGAACCGTCCGGTGCTTATCCGGCCCGGTGAGCTTTTTCGACCGTACTCTTCCCACCGTAATGAGCACGATGGCGATTAGCATCATAAACACGTGTTCTATCGAATAAAAACGAAATACTTTCTCGCTGATCAGATCGAAGTTAACTTTGGGGCTCATGAAATACAGCACCAGGCCGATGAGAAGTTGTGTGTGGGTGGCAATGAGGGTAAAAAGGTACAGCTTGCTACCGTCCTGGCTTCCTTGCTGCCACTTGGAATATGCCGTGAAAACCGCTGCAATTAAAAGTCCTAACACCACATAACGGAGGCCCGAATGGGCGTGTAGAAGAATATTCATGTTAATACTGGTTACGGTGAATAAGTATATGCATGCAAATGTAACTCGCAAACATAAATTTTTATAAAATGATCGTCTATAACATCACAGTCAATATCAGCTATCAGGCCGAAAAAGATTGGCTGCATTATATGAAATCGGTGTATATCCCGGAAATCAATGCCACGGAACTGCCGCTGGATTGCAAGCTGCTCAGGCTCCTGACCGAGATCGAGAACGAGGGCTCGACCTACACTACCCAGTTTACATTCAGGACGATGGAGGATTTCCTGGCCTATCAAACCCATTTTCAACCCACCTTTCAGGAGCGTCACCACGAGCTTTTTAACGGACAATATGTTTCTTTCAGGACACTTCTGGAAGAGGCCTGAGGCCTTCCGACCTGTTTTTGGGGATAAATAAATGTACCTTAAAAACCACGGTTATTACTTGACATTAACTTAATATTTCCTTTTATTTAATCTACCGTTAAGGCAGATTTAACCAGGAGATCAGCCCGGATAGTATGGTTTTTTATAACTATCCGAAGATGAATAAACCTCCGGTCCGACAATCTGGAAAGCGGTTGGAAATATGTTTTACTTTAAAATGATGTGTGCTTATGAGACTGCAGATGCAAGCAATTCACTTTGATGCCGATCCCAAGTTACTGACTTTCATTCAGCAAAAATTGGATAAACTGGATACGTTCTATGACCGGATCACCAGTGGAGAGGTATTCCTTAAGCTCGACAGGAATGATAATACCAAGTTGCATACCAAACTCCTTGAAGTGAAGCTCTATGTGCCCGGCGGGACGATGTTTGTGAGGGAGCAGGGAACCACCTTTGAAGAAGCAACGGATTTAGCAATAGATACCCTGAAAATGCAGGTTAAAAAATTTAAAAATAAAAGGAACAATGCCAGGGCTCCGAAAAGCCTTGACGGACTCTCCGAAGACAACGGAGTAGTCGTGCTGGCCGAGGACATCGAGGAATAGGCCAGATTTAACTTGACGCAAGAAGCCGCCTACCGCCAGGCGGCTTTTTGCGTTTTAGATGTATTTTTGAAATTCCATTCAGCAAATGACCCATTTATGCAAATAGAAGCAGTTGTCGATTCCACATTCGACCATCTTTTCAAATTCACCCAGGAGCAGGTGCAGGCGTTCGCCGATCTGACCGGCGATAACAACCCCGTCCACCTCGATGCCGAATATGCGGCCACGACGCAGTTCAAGAAACCGATCATTCACGGAATGCTGGGCATTACGGTTTTCACGAAAGTACTGGGTACCCAATTCCCGGGTTTCGGCTCCATTTACCTGAAACAAACCGTGGAATATCTGCGCCCAATGTTCGTCGACACGGAGTACCGCGCCGTTTTCAAAATCGTATCCATTAATCCCGCCAAGCATATCGCTGAAATCTCTACCGAGATTTACGATGCAACCACCAAAAAAATCACCGTCCGCGGCATTGCCACGATGGTGAACGAGGAGAAATTCTAAAAAAGGAAAAGCCCCGGCGATGATCGCCGGGGCTTCGAAAAATCTTCCGTGTGCTTCGTTATTTTTCGCCTTCGTTCTTCTTGTTCTGAACTTCCGCGCGAATATCCTGAGCCAACGTTTTCAGATCCTGCATGCCTTTACGTACACGGGTTCCGGCAGCCTGGTTGCCCTTGTTATAGAACTTATCGAAATCGCCTTCCAGTGAAAGAATCAAGTCCTTTACTTCATCGAATCTTGCCATGTTTTCTTTGTTTTTTAGTTTTAAAAAATGCCTCTCACACGCTAAAAACGCATGTTTTGACCGAAATTTAATAATTAAAACCATTTAAGCAACCCAAAAAACAAAAAAAAACACTTCTAAAATGCAATTAAATCCCTCAATCACCATAACAATCTCAATAACAACAAGTTACATTAATAAAGTTTTATTGTCTGGTCGTAAATAAAAAAGAGGGCTCTTCGAAAAAAAGCCCTCTGTACGCAAAAAAAGCGGTTTTATAACTATTCCACGACCTCCTGCACGTCGTCGCTCTGGTAAACTCTGTTCTTGAGTTTCTCGGCGAGCGTCGTGAATGCATTCAGCGTATATTCAACATCTTCGAGTGTATGCGACGCGGTCGGGATGATGCGAAGCATGATCTGGCCCTTCGGTACAACCGGGTAAACTACGATCGAGCAGAAAACACCCATGTTCTCGCGCAGGTCACGCACCATGCGGGTAACCTCGGGCACGCCACCTTCGCTGTGAAGGAACACGGGGGTTACAGGCGACTCGGTTTCACCGATATTGAACCCGCGGCTGCGCAGCCCATCCTGCATGGCTTTCACATTTTCCCAAAGCTTCGTCCGCAGTTCCGGCATTTGCTTGATCATCTCAAGACGTTTGCGGCAACCTTCGACGTAAGGCATCGGAAGCGCCTTCGCGTAGGTTTGAGAACGCATATTGTATTTCAGGAACATGATGATCTCGGGGTCGCTCGAAGCGATGAATGCGCCGATAGCCGCCATGGACTTCGCGAATGTCGAGAAGTACAGGTCAATTTCGTCCTGAACACCCAGCAACTCGCCTACTCCGGCGCCGGTTTCACCCATGGTTCCAAAGCCGTGTGCATCGTCTACGAGCAAACGGAAGTTGTATTTCTTTTTCAGTTCGGCAATGGCCTTCAAATCGCCTACTTTGCCCGACATACCAAAAACGCCTTCGGTGATCACCAACACGCCGCCGCCTTTCTCTTCTGCAAGTTTGGTAGCGCGGATCAGGTTCTTTTCAAGGCTGACCATGTCGTTATGGTTGAACTTGTAATATTCGCCCAGCTTGGCCTTGTGCAGACGGATACCGTCGATCAGACAGGCGTGTGATTCGGCGTCGTACACGATCACATCACGATGGTCGCAAAGACATTCGATCGCGGACATGACGCCCTGGTAACCATAATTAAGAAGGAATGCATCTGTTTTACCGACAAAGTGCGCGAGCTCCTTTTCAAAAGTCTCATGCAGGACGGAGTTTCCTGACATCATGCGGGCGCCCATCGGGTACGCGAGGCCCCATTTGGCAGCGGCGTCGGCATCCGCTTTGCGGACTTCCGGGTGATTCGCCAGACCCAGGTAATTGTTAAGACTCCAGTTCAGCACTTCCCGTCCCATAAACCTCATGCGCGGCCCAAGCTCTCCTTCCAGCATCGGAAACGAAAAATAATGGTGGCTGTTCAGCATTTTGGCCGGTGTTCCGATCGGACCTGAGTTGTTGCGCAATTTCTCGAAAATATCCACTCTCTCTTTTTTTATGTGGGTAACTGATGATTTAAATGTTAGATAAATGCAAAAATAAAAAATTTACATTTAACTTAAAAAAGACCGTTGTCATCGCAACCTATGGTAAGTTAGTAAATTAATAAAAACTGTGCCTTTAATCGGCACGTCGTATTCCAGACCTTACCACCATTTTTATGCCCCAAATCCGAAAAATCCTAGTCGCCAACCGGGGCGAGATTGCATTGAGAATCATGCGTACCGCGCGGGAAATGGGTATCGCGACGGTCGCGGTGTTCAGCGAGGCGGATCGCACATCCCCGCACGTACGCTATGCCGACGAGGCCGTGTGCATAGGCGCAGCGCCGTCCTCGGAGTCCTATTTAAATATTGATAAAATCCTGAAAGTCTGCGCGGATCTGGGTGTAGATGCGATCCATCCGGGCTACGGGTTCCTTTCGGAGAATGCAGCTTTTGCAAAAAAAGTAAAAGAAGCAGGCCTCATCTTCATTGGTCCTTCCCCGGAATCGATCGAGGTAATGGGTAGCAAACTGGCTGCTAAGCAGGCGGCTTCCAAATACAATATCCCGATGGTACCTGGCACGCCGGACGCGATCGACGATCGCGACGAGGCCAAACGCATTGCCAATAACATTGGTTACCCCATTCTGATCAAAGCCAGTGCCGGCGGCGGCGGGAAAGGAATGCGCGTTGTTGAAAACGAAGCGGAATTCGACGAACAAATGGACCGGGCGGTAAGTGAAGCACAATCGGCATTCGGCGACGGCTCCGTTTTTATCGAAAAATACATTACCTCGCCCAAACACATCGAAATCCAGGTGTTGGGCGACCATCATGGCAACATTATTCATCTTTTCGAGAGAGAATGCTCCATTCAGCGGCGGCACCAGAAGGTGGTCGAAGAAGCGCCGTCGATCTCCATTACCCCCGAAATACGGGAAGAAATGGGGCGATCCGCGGTGGATGTGGCTCGCTCCTGCAACTATTATGGTGCGGGGACCGTGGAGTTTATCATGGACGAAAACCGGAATTTCTACTTCCTGGAAATGAATACCCGCTTGCAGGTGGAGCATCCGGTGACTGAAATGATCACCGGCGTGGATCTGGTGAAGGAAATGATCAGGATCGCGGAGGGCCAGCCGCTCGCGATTGCCCAGGAAGATTTGCAAATCCGCGGCCATGCGGTTGAAATCAGGGTGTATGCGGAAGATGCGGCAAACCATTTCCTGCCCGACATAGGCACATTGCACACGTACGTGAAGCCCGACGGAAATGGTGTCCGCGTGGACGATGGTTTTGAACAGGGCATGGAAATCCCGATCTATTACGACCCGATGATCGCCAAACTGATCACTTATGGCGACGACCGCGAAACTGCGATTCGCAAGATGGTCAGGGCGATCGACGAGTACCACATCAGCGGTGTACAGACAACCCTTCCGTTCTGCCGGTTTGTGATGCTGCACGAGGCATTTGTCAATGGCAGCTTCGATACCAATTTCGTGGGACGGCATTTCGACCCGGATGTGTTAAGTACAAAAACCGATAGCGAAGTCGCGGGCCTCGCAGCGCTGATCTCCGTGCTGATGAAAGACACTTCACCGGAAAGCAAACCTGTTCAGAATGAGGAAGTGTACGCAAACGCATCGAAATGGAAAGCGCGCCGCTTCGCAGCACATTAAAAGCGGCGCATTTCTTGAAATTTTTTAAAAAAATTCCTACTTTTGCGGTCTTATTTTAGATAAGGGCTGATTATACAAATTTTTTGGCAATTTGAAATGCCTGCAAGTATTCCCGACATCAAATTTTCTTTGAATGAAGAATGCTTTTCAGTTATTAATTGGTATAATTCAGTTGCACAAGTGCCGGAATCCGGCGGAAAGCGGGATTTACCCTTTTCCCTGACATTATCTACGACCAAAGAAATTCACAGAATATCCAGCTATGAAGCTATCCGAATTTAAGTTTGATCTTCCCCAGAGTTTAATCGCACTTCATCCTTCCGACCGCGGAGAGTCCCGCCTGATGGTCGTTCACCGGAAAACAGGAGAAATTGAACATAAAACATTCGCCGACGTGATCAATTATTTTGATGACGGTGACGTAATGGCTATCAACGACACGAAGGTGTTTCCTGCCCGCCTTTATGGCCAGAAAGAAAAAACCGGCGCGAAGATCGAAGTGTTCCTATTACGCGAACTGAACCGTGAAATGCGTCTCTGGGACGTTTTGGTTGACCCTGCACGTAAAATTCGTGTGGGTAACAAGTTGTACTTCGGCGACAGCGACCTGGTAGCCGAGGTAATCGACAACACCACTTCCCGCGGCCGCACGATCCGTTTCCTTTATGATGGTGATAACGACGCGTTCATGAAGCTGGTCGACGAGTTGGGCGAAACGCCGCTTCCTCCCGAAATTATCTCACGCCGCAAGGTAGAGAGCGCCGACCGTGAGCGCTTTCAAACCATTTTTGCGGAACACGTAGGTGCCGTAGCCGCTCCTACTGCGGGTATGCACTTTACCAAAGCCATTATGAAGCGCCTTGAAATCAAAGGAGTTAGCTTCGCCCCGGTTACGCTGCACGTAGGTCTTGGTACATTCCGTACGGTAGACGTGGAAGATTTGACCAAACACAAAACGGATTCGGAAAACTACCGCATTACGCAAAGTACTTCCGAAATCGTAAACAAGGCGATCGACGGAAAAAAACGCATTTGCGCGGTGGGTACCACTTCGTTGCGGGCTATCGAATCTTCGGTATCGGCGAGCGGACATTTGAAGCCGGTAGAAGGCTGGACAGACAAATTCGTCTTCCCTCCGTACGATTTCAAGATCGCTAATGCATTACTATCGAATTTCCAATTGCCGGAATCGATCCTTTTGATGGCCGCATGCGCTTTCGGAGGTTTTGATCTGGTGATGAAAGCTTACGACATCGCCATCAAGGAGAAATATAAATTCTTCACCTACGGCGACGCGATGCTGATCATTTAATATACAACCCTGAAATCCAATGGTCATTTATGATCAGCGACGCATTGTCCCTGAGCCGTAAATGACCATTTTTTTATTACACTAAATCCAATGCAAGAATACGTCATCATCGTGGCCGGCGGCAGCGGAAGCCGCATGAAAAGCGATATCCCGAAGCAGTTTCTGGTGGTTAATGGCCTGCCGGTACTGATGCACACGATCCGCGCATTTGCAGAATATTCGCCAAACCTGCGCATTATCGTGGTACTGCCATCGGAGCAGTTTGGCTTTTGGGAAGAATTGTGTAAAAAACATAGTTTCGCTATCCCGCATCAACTGGTAGCAGGCGGTGAAACCCGTTTTCACTCGGTCAAAAACGGGTTGAACTGTATTGTGGAGAAAGAAGAATTCCTTGTGGCCGTTCACGACGGGGTAAGACCGGTGATTTCCCGCGAAATCATTGCAGAAAGCTTCACTACCGCCGCTTCGCACGGCGCTGCGGTAGTAAGCGTGCCGTTGAAAGATTCGATACGGATTGTGGGCCAGAACGAGGGGAACAAAGCCATGGACCGTACATTGTTCCGGCTGATCCAGACGCCCCAGACATTCAGGTCAAGCTGGATGCGGGCTGCATTCACTGCCGATTACCACGAATCGTTCACGGATTGTGCGAGCGTGCTCGAAGCGTGGGGTTATCATATCCGCCTTATCGACGGTGCTTACGAAAATATTAAAATCACCACTCCCGAAGACCTTCGCTGGGCGGAGATTTACCTCAAAGCCACTTCTTAAACCATTCAAAGGCTTCTTTCTGCATATCGGCGTCGAACTTGTGCGGGCCGTCGTAGAAACCGGCCTTGTATTTGTCGGAAGCACCGGCTTTTTTGAAAACTTCGGTCAGAATAACGTCCGCATTTTTCATTTCCGCAAGCGTGTAGAGCTCGTCCTGGTTGTTGTTCAAAACCAATGTGGGCAATGGCACCCTGAGGCCAAGAATTTCCGGGAAATCGAGGTATTTAGGTAGCAGCGGCGTATAGGTCATCCAGGTATGGTTGAATGATTTATTCAAAATCAAATCCTTCCAGGTTGTCATAAAGCCAACGCAAACGGCACATTTAATGCGTGGATCGAGGCCGGCCAGGTATACCGTACGCAATCCGCCACCCGACAATCCGCCGCAACCAAGGCGGTTAGGATCTACTTCTTTCCGGGCAGCCAGAATATCCAGTGCCACCTGATCCTCCATGAGAAAAACGCCCGGCCAGGTAGTCCCCGCCGAAAACAGCGATTTGGACATCACATGCTCATGCTCGGACGACCAAGCATTGTAAGTCCTGATATTCTCAGCCTTTTCAGGATCGGCATCCGATTTACCTTCGGTACTCACCGCACCCCAGTTCAGCCCTTTTGTATCTTCATAATAAACCCTTCGGCTGCCGAATGCGTAGGTATCGTGCACCAGCACCACATGGCCCTGCTTCGCGATCTCATTGGCCCAGGCCCGGCCGCCGTAATCCGTTTCCTGATGTTCTTTTAATATCGGATGTTGGTCGTCAGAAGTTTTGACAATTTTTCTCAACCCGAAATACTTCATTCCCGCATGGTCGTGCAGCCCCAGAATGCCCGGCAATGGCTTGGTACTGCCTGCTGGTTTCAATAAAACCGCTTCGGTAGGTCTACCATAAGGCAATTGCCACGAAAGTTCTTCTATTTCCAGCCCGTCGTAGGTATATTTTTTCTTGACAGTAACCTTCGGCAAACCCGGTTTTGCCGGAGCCGACACGAGCTCTTTCGTTTTGTCCAGAGCCTCCTTTCGCCAGGCATCGATACTATCCCACTTCTTATTACGAAAAGAAAGGGGAGGCTGTGCGGGAAGCAATGAGGCCGCCCAGGGGCCATAAGCGCCGATAAGGCTTTTTTCTGATGCCATAGAAAAGGAATGGATATTATCAGGATTAAAAACAGGCGTCGCTGCGGTTACCGAAACACCACCAGCCATTGACAACGCGACCGTACCCGCGGTGTTTTTTATAAAAGATCTTCTTGATATTTCACCGGCATGGCGATCCGCGTCGACAGTTTTCATAAGTTATACTTTGACAAATATTTTCTGGCGATACAAAAAGTAAAGGAACAGCCACACCAACACAAATCCACCGAGCGCATTGTAAACCTCGTGCCAGTTTTCGGGAGCATGTTTATAAATGCCAGCAAAAAGCAACCGCGACGATTCATTGAAATCCACAAACCGCACCGCGAGGTAAATCACCAGTGAATTCAGCCCGATGACGCGGAAGAAAAACGCCCAATTGTGGTGACTTTTTACATCGATAACCCAGTAGAACAATGCGAGCATCGCGAAGGCCATTCCGGAAGTGAGCATAATGAAAGAGCTCGACCAGAGATGTTTGTTAACGGGAAACACAAAATCCCAGGCTAACCCGATGACAATACCAGCCAAAGCGAGTGTAAAGAGCTTCCAAAGCTTTGCACCCGTATTGTTTTCCTTCAATAAGACATCACCGGCCACTGTACCGAAAATAGTCAGGCATATCGCAGGAAACTGCGTCAGAAGCGCCAATTCGTCATAAGTACCTTGTTTCAATATGCCCGGCATAAAATTGCGGTCGACCCAGCCGACGAGGTTACCTTCGAAAGAAAGGTCGCCCGAGCCGAAACCGGGTACAGGGATCAATATTAATGTCAGATAGTAGGCAACGAGAATACCCACGGCAATGTACAACCGCTGGTTCGTGCCGAATTTCATATACAAAATAGCAGAAATGAACGTCGCGAGCCCAATCCGCCCGAGCACGCTTCCGTAGCGTATGTGTGCGGGATCGAAAATATCCATCGGAGCATTCTTATCGAGGATACCCAATGCGATCAGGATCAGCATTCGCTTGAATACCTTGTTTCGGATCACTGACGGAGGAATGCCTTTCGCTAAACCGCCCGTAATGCTGAAAGCAAGAGAGGTACCGGCCAAAAACAGGAACAGGGGAAATATAAAATCGTAAAATGTAAAACCATTCCAGCCCGGATGCTCGAACTGCGCCGCGACAGCATCTATCAACGGAATACCCGTTTTCCCGCCCAACGTGGCAATAAACTGCCCGCCTCCGGCAATCATCAGCATATCGAAACCCCTCAATGCATCAATCGACGCCAGCCGGCCCGGTGCATTGGATTGCTTCACTTCTTTTGGAACGACAATAGACGGTGCTTCCATAGGTTTAGGATAACTATTTGGAATAGAAGTTACTATATCACCACTTTTTACCCGTCTCCAGGCGTGATATTGGGCGTTTCAATTGTTTCTGTCCGCAATTTCAATGGCCGTCAGCAAGCTGGCCGACTCCTTGTCCAGAAAGAATGTGCAATGCGGGTGAAGCTGCAAAATACTCGCCGGAAATGCATTGCTTATTTCGTTTTCCAGGCTGTTTTTAACTGCTATTGCTTTCCGTTCGTCAGGAACCGAGCAAATAATATGCGCAGATTTCATGATCTGCCGCACCGACATGCTGATCGCCTGCAACGGCACTTCTTCCAACGACCCAAACCATCCCTCTCCCATTTGCTGGCGGCGGCAAGGCTCGTCGAGATTTACCACCAGATACGGAGAATCGGTATCAAAATCAGCCGGCGGATCGTTGAAAGCCAAATGGCCATTTTCGCCAATACCTACCAATGCCACGTCAATCGGATGCTCCTGGATATTTTTGGCCAGATATTCCAGCTCTTCTTCAAGATTACCTTCGCCGTTGATCAGGTATGACGCAAGCAAAGAAGGTACTTTCGATAAAAAACGTTCGACCAAATACTTCCGGAAACTCGCCGGATGCGTGACCGGCAGGCCAATATATTCATCCAAATGAAACATCGTAACTTTCGACCAATCGATGTCTTTTTCTAAAATCAATTGGTTCAATGTTTCAAACTGGCTCGTCCCCGTAGCCAGGATAATATTCGCATAGCCCTGACTGGTGATTGTATCCCTGATAATCATGGCCGCATATGCGCCGGCGCTCTGTCCCAGCTCCTCTTTTGTGTCCGAAATAATAACTTTCATACTATTTATGATTTAACCTCCGTAGTACCGCCCTCCTTCAATGCAATGTCGACCGGCTTGTTTTTCTTCCATGAACCATTGGTAAAGTCCGGAACATCTATGGAATTGGACCTGTTCGCCACCGACCATTCGGTTAAAGGAGATATCACACTCCATGACGCGGCATCATATACGTCCTGATCCAACGGAAGTCCGTTACGCAGGCAATCGATCAACCGCCAGTCCATCAGGAAATCCATTCCGCCGTGCCCACCTACTTTTTTCGCCAGTTCTCCCACTCGTTTCACGATTTCGGGCTGATATTGCTGTTCGAGTTTTTTAAATTCTTCGGGTTTGATCCATTCATGTCCATGCGAAATGCGGCCCTGCGTGCTATCATCCGGTAACGGATACTTTTGGGCAGCACCTTTGGTACCGCTGATCAGGTGCAAACGTGAATACGGTCGGGGAGAAGATACGTCGTGTTGCAACATGATCGTTTTCCCCTTATTCGTTTTGATGACCGAGGTATTCATATTACCACGATACGATTTCCCGGCAAATTGTTTAAAATCGGGGTCTTTGGCGGCCAGCTCGTTGGCTTTGGCCTGCAACATATAATCGTTGCTGCTCATGGAGACCAGGTAATCCATTTTGTCGCCGCGGTTAATGTCCAGCACCTGGGCTATCGGGCCCAGTCCGTGCATCGGGTACAAGTTCCCATTCCGCTGGTTTTCCTTCAAGCGCCAGAGTTCGAAACGCTTATCCTTTTGAAAGAGTGATTCGAAAATATCGTGGATATAAGCGCCTTCGACGTGCACGATTTCACCAAAATAGCCTTGCCGGGCCATATTCAATGTGAGTAGTTCGAAAAAGTCATAGCAGCAGTTTTCCAGCATCATGCAATGCTTTTTAGTGCGCTCGGATGTTTCCACCAGCTTCCAGCAATCCGCGACGGTCGTTGCAGCCGGAATTTCCGTCGCGACGTGCTTACCATGCTCCATTGCGTACAATGCCATGGGCGTGTGCAGGTTCCAGGGTGTGCAAATGTAGATCAGGTCGACGTCGTCCCGCTCACACATTTTTTTCCAGGCATCTGCCGAGCCTGAATAAGCATCGGGTGAATGTCCGGCATCCGTCAGAAATTTCCGGGCATTATTCGCTTTTTCAGGCACGATGTCGGCAACGCCTTTCACCTGCACACTCGCAAGGTGCACAATGCGTTTAATAGCACCCCCACCACGGTTACCCATACCGATATAGCCTATACGCACAACATCCATTTTCGGCGCAGCATAACCACTCATGTTGAAGAGCTGCTTTTTGACATTTGGAACAGCAATACCTGGCTCTCCGACGACCTTTACGTTGGTGCCCACCATTCCAAACGTGCCTAAACCGGCCATTTTCAAAAATTCCCGCTTTTTCATCTGCTTTGAGTAAGAGTATAATCCAAAAAAACGTTTGCAATCGTACAATTTTACAATGTTTTATAGCGGCATTCCAGATATTTACTTTAAATAGTAGCGAGAACGTTATCGAAACCAGAATTTCATGCCATGCCATGAATAGGTTAGTTCAATGACAAAAAGATTAACTACGATCAAAGACATAGCGAAAGCGCTCGGAATATCGGTGGCAACGGTCTCGCGCGCGATGCGTGACACTTATGATGTAAGTGCGGAAACAAGGAAAATGGTGCTCGATACCGCGGCAAAAATGAATTACCGCCCCAATTTCAATGCTACGGGGTTGGTCAGAAGCGGAACACACAAAATTGCCGTCATCATTCCTGCAATAACGAATTATTACTTCTCGACCGTCATCACGGGCATTCAGGAATATGCGTTAGAACAAAACTATCAGGTAATGCTTTATCTGACGAACGATTCGGCATATTGGGAAACAAAAGTGGTTCGCGAACTTTCCCTAAGCAGTGTCGACGGCCTGCTTGCCTGCATTACTTACGAAACTACCGATTTCAGCCATTTTGAAGAACTGGTGGAAGCTGATATGCCATTGGTGTTTTTTGACCGTGTTCCGGAATCTGTCAGAACTTCTGTCGTGGTCCAGGACGATTATACCGGTGCCTGCACGGCCACCGAGCATTTGATTGCTCAGGGTTATTCTAAGATTGCCCACCTCGCGGGTCCTCGCGGCTTAAACCTCACCCAGCAAAGGCTTCAAGGCTATCTCGATACATTAAAAAAGCACAATCTCGAATCATACGGCGTCATTCACTCCGGATTCAGTGATGAAAACGGTCGGGAGGACATGGCTGCGTTGTTCAACAGCTCCTCAAAACCGGATGCGATCTTCTCTGTTAATGATCGTAAAGCATTCGGTGTGATTTTGTGGCTGCGGGAGCACGGTATTCGGGTTGGAGAAGAAGTCGGTGTAATAGGCTTTACCAATGACCCGACTTCAAAAATCATTTCCCCTTCGCTCTCCACCATTGCTGAGCCGGCCTACGGAATCGGACGAAAAAGCTGCGAAGTGCTTATCAGGCATATTCAGAAGCAAAGCTATCCTACACAGGAGATTTCCTTGCCCACGGAGCTAATTGTGCGGGAGTCCACGCGGAGGAAGGGTATTGGGAAGGATTGAGGTTTAACCGTGATAACATCGGCCGGTACCCGCCTAAAACGCAAAAAAGCCTCCTTTGCGGGGAGGCTTTTAGTTTAATAATTGTGGCGACTACCTACTTTACCAGGTTTGAACCAAGTATCATCGGCGGTCCGGGGCTTAACTTCTCTGTTCGGGATGGGAAGAGGTGAACACCCGGCCAATAGTCACCAACAAGCTCTTTGAGTTATCAATGATTGAATGATTGAATTTTGAATGATTGAATAATACTTTATTCGGTCATTGTCACATTCGGTCATTGATTTCATGTCATATTGGAAGTAGAAGAGATGAAGGATAAAGAATGATTGTGCAAGCTGTTGGGTAATTAGTACTGCTCAGCTGAGTGTATTTCGACACGTATACCTGCAGCCTATCAACGTCGTAGTCTACAAC
>NZ_FNYL01000025.1 GCF_900109045.1 Dyadobacter sp. SG02 | reverse complement strand
CAAGTAAATGTGGACCTGGAAAGACATAAACAGCAGGCAGACGAGTTACTGAAAAGTGAAGAGGGAATCCAGAAACGAAAAAAGCGGTGCTTTGATGTCGAACCTGTCTTCGGCAATATCAAGCATAACCACAACTTTCGCCGGTTCATGCTCCGTGGCAAGCAAAAGGTTGAGATCGAATGGGGATTGATTGCGATAGCACAGAATATCAGGAAGAAGGCAGCTTAGATAGGCTTGATCTAGCTCAGGAACTGCCCATGCCGCTAAAATCTTATACCAATCGGAAAACACGTTTGTAAACCATTTAAAACAGAAGCCCGTCCCAAAAATGATTTGAGACGGGCTCGAATAAAATTATCGTGGGAGTTTGATTTTTTCATCGTAGCGCTTTTTTAGCTCGGCCAGGGATTTGTCGTATCCTGCTCTGTCAAAAAATGCTTCCGGGCGGTATGGGTCGGTTGGTTTATGTTTTTCGTGCAGGTCAAACTGGCTTGCGTGCGACGAGAGCCAGATATCGAACTGTTCGTTCTTCATAATGGCCAGCGTTTTGGCATAATCCTTCCCAACCTCGGGGTAACCGGGCATGCCCGACAATTTCGTCTCGTCCAGAATGCTCGGCATATTGGCGATCAGTACTTTGTAAGCACGTTTTTCGTCCCTTACCGTGAATGAAAAACTGCTCGCGCCGGGCGTATGGCCGGGATGGTGTAAGAGTTTTACCTGCATCGTGCCCAGTTTGACAATTTCCCCGTTTTTCAGCAACTGATCGGCCTGCACGGGTTCGAAACTCTCGCCATGGCTGCCTAATGCGTAATCGGAAGCACCGCCGTCGGCCATGGCTTTGGCATCTTTTTCCTGGATCATCAATTTGGCACCGGTAGCTTTTTTAATAGCCGCCATTCCCGCCACATGGTCGTAATGCGCGTGTGTGGCAAGCAGTATTTTAATGTCTTCGAATTTGAAACCCAGTGCCTGCACATGCTTGCGGATAAGCGGTACCGACTCTTCGAGGCCGGTGTTGATCAATATATGGCCCTTGGGCGTGGCAATGAGGTAGCAGGCCAGGTCGTAAGTGCCTACGTAATACAGGTTACCGGCAATGCGGAAAGGGCGGTAGTCTTTCGACCATTCGGCCTGGACGAAGGGCGGTTTGTAGGTTTTGGTTTGTGCCTCGGATGCGAAAGGGGCGAGCAATGCACCAGCAAGAAGTGTTGTTAAGAGTGTTTTTTGAAGCTTTGGCATAGGAGATGGATGGTAAGCGGGCAAAGATAGACGGGAGGGGGCGGTAATGCAACCCGCGGCGACCATGATCTATGTTCAGCCGCAGGCCATCGCCGGTCAAATAGCGCCATCTTAACAAACTGATAATAAATGCATAAACTCCGCGAAAAGTGAATGGCTGTTCTTTGTGCTACTATTCACTTAATCAGTTTACATTCACCATGAAGCCTTTATTTACTTACTCCGCATTGGCCGGCTTGCTCGCGCTTGGCGCATGTACGGACCACCGCGATCCGAACAGCCCGGACATTACCCTGCAAAACCGCTCGGTAACACCTGTTTTGGCCAAATTGCTTCCAGGTGCTACTTCCGGACGTGTTGCGGCCAATACCGTAAACCTTTATTCACTCCTGAGCAGCGACGATCAACTCGAACAATCTCCCGCCTACGTTTTCGGTGGATCGGCAGATGGTGCCGGCCTTTTCCAGAATGCCGATGGCAACTATACGATCCTGGTAAACAATGAAGACAATTTCGCCGTATCGCGCATTACGCTCGACAAAGGTTTCAAGCCTGTAAAAGGGGAATACGTGCTCAATTCCGACGGGGGGACCTGGCGTTTGTGTTCGGCTACATTGGTAACGCCTGCCGAGCATGGTTTTGGCCCTGTTTTCCTTACTTCGGGTGAAAGCGGACAGGAATCACGTACGCACGCGCTGAACGTGGATGCGAATGTAAGCCAGGCGAATATCTCCCGCGAGGTAGCTGGTCTTGGCCGTTGGAGCGCTGAAAATGCTGTTCCGCTTCCTAAAACTGCCTATCCGGGCAAAACCGTGATCGTGATCGGCGACGACGATTCGGATGTGAATGCAGGCCAGGTGGCCATGTATTTGTCGAATACCGTGGGTGACCTCGACAACGGCTCGCTTTACATGATGAAACGTGCCGACAATAATCAGAAGGAAATGGATATGAAGCCGGGCTCGGCCTATGATGTGGAGTTTGTCAAAATCGATAACCACAAGACCTTGACGGGAGCGCAGATCAACGGAAAAGTGAATGATCTGAAAGCTATTAAATTCGGACGCGTGGAAGATGTGGATTATCGTAAGGGCGGAGCCGCACAAGGCCGCGAGGTAATTTTCGCTGTAACGGGCCAGGATAACAGCGGTGTTAATGCCGATTATTCACGTTCGAAATACGGCCGCATTTACCGCGTGGTACTCGACGCGAATGATCCGCTCAAAGGCAAACTGGAAGTATTGATCGACGGCGACGACCGTACCGGTATCGCCAAAACATTCCAGAACCCGGACAACGTTTGCGCGACGTTCGACTACGTCTACATCATGGAAGACCCGAACGGTTACGGCGACGAAAAGCATGATGGTTATGTATACCAATTCAATCTCAATACTAAAAAACTCACTCCTGTACTGGAAATCGACCACCGTCGTACCGAGGCTGATGCGGCCAAATACAATGTGGGCGGTACGTCTACATTCGGTTCATGGGAAAGCAGCGGGATGATCGACGTGTCGGATGTTACCGGCCGTCCCAACACATTCATGCTCGGCATTCAGGCGCACACATGGCGCGGTGATAAATATAAGGGAGTCGATGGCGGCTCGGTCCGGAAATCGGAGAACCAGGCCAGTCAGCTGATCCTCATTGAAGGTCTGCCTCGTTAATTACATAGTTTTCAGACTCCTGGCCGGAATTTTCGGGCCAGGAGTTTTCCTTTTGCATCAATACCCGTTCCTGCACCATGCTGAAATTCGAACGTAACCCCAATTCATTCATTTACCGCCACAGGAGGCTGCTATTTTCCCTATTCCTGATCATCGTCATCCCGCTGGTCGTATGCCTGATCTGGTGGCTCACACGCCCGGAGGTATCCCCCGCAGAAGGGGTAAAACGGACTTTCATGCAGAATATCACCGCATTCGACAGTGCCGTGAGCCGCTTGCAGGCCGATATCCGCGCGAAACGTCCGGCAGCCATTCAGGCATCTTTCCGACGCGCCCGCATTGCCTACAAGCGCGTCGAATTCATCTCCGCCTATTACAGTCCCGAAACCACCCGCGCCCTCAACGGCCCCAATATCCCCGAAGTGGACGACGACCTGCGCGTGAACGAGCCCCAGGGTTTTCAGGTTCTGGAAGAAATGGTGTTTCCCGAGGTCGCTACGGATGCTTATCCCGACATGCTGCACGCCGCCAACGTCATCCGTGCCAATGTGAACCGCCTGCGCAAGATTTCAGAGACTAATGAATTGACAGACAGTCATATATTCGATGCTATGCGACTCGAAGTTTTCCGGGTGGTGTCGATGGGTATCACCGGGTTCGATTCGCCCGTTGCATTTCACTCTCTGCCCGAGGTCGCCTCGGCGCTTGGCAGTGTGCAGCAGCAGCTGACACATTATACTTCCCAAAGTGCGGACAATGGGCTGGCCATCCGGCTCGACAGTGCCTTCAATGCGGCCATCGCGTACGTGCGCAAGTCGCGGGATTTCAATGCGTTCGACGGGCTGGAATTTATTAAGGAATATGCGAATCCGCTCAGCAGCCGGTTGCTCGATGCGCAGAAGGCGCTGGGTATTCCTGTTTTTGCCGAAAAAAGATTACTGTCCCCGTCCGCGCGTACGCTTACGGATTCAGGCGTTTTCAATGCTGATTACTTCGTCAACTTTGAAGAGCAGACTATGACCTCGCAACGCGTTGCATTGGGTAAAATGCTGTTTTTCAATCCAATACTATCCAATAATTCGGGCCGTACGTGTGCTACCTGCCACCAGCCCGATAAAGCATTTACCGATGGTGAGCCAAAGAGTTTCGCGATCGGTTTCAATGGCATTCGGATCAGCCGCAATGCGCCTACTTTGCTCAATGCCTCATTTCAGGCAGCTCAGTTCGCCGACTCGCGCGTAACCTTTCTCGAAGACCAGGCCAGCGACGTCATCCGCAACCCCGAGGAAATGCACGGCTCGCTA
Source organism: Dyadobacter sp. SG02 (assembly GCF_900109045.1). Classification (GTDB taxonomy): domain Bacteria; phylum Bacteroidota; class Bacteroidia; order Cytophagales; family Spirosomataceae; genus Dyadobacter. The sequence goes on along the minus strand of NZ_FNYL01000025.1, from coordinate 36,623 downwards.
CCCGACGCCGTGGCGGCGCTCCGCAAGCAGGACGAATCCCGTCGCCTTTTTGAAAAAACCTATTCCGACGGCGTAACCGAAAGCAACCTCAAAAACGCCATCGCCAGCTACATCCGCTCGCTTTCCTCTCTCGATTCGCGCCTCGACCGACATTTCCGCGGTTCCGGGAATGCATTGACCGTCGAGGAAAAGGCCGGTTTTAACCTTTTTATGGGGAAAGCCAAATGCGCTACCTGTCATTTCTTCCCGCTTTTCAACGGCACCGTGCCGCCTGCCTACCTCGAAACCGAAAGCGAAGTACTCGGCACCCCGGCAACTGCCGAGGGAAAGACCGTCGACCCGGACGTTGGCAAATTTGTACTCACCAAACGCGAGCCGCACCGTTACGCATTCAAAACACCCACTATTCGCCACGTCGCGCTCACCGCACCGTATATGCACAATGGTGTTTTCAAGACACTGGAAGAAGTCGTCGATTTCTACGATCGTGGTGGCGGGAATGGTTTAGGGTTTAACCTGGAAAACCAGACATTGCCGTTTGATAAACTCGATTTGAAAGATTCAGAAAAAAAGGCGCTTGTAGCATTTATGAAAATATTGTAACGACAATTTAAACGACCAACGTTTTACATTCAATTTTTTAAAACATTACTGACAATAGGTTGTCATTCTGGTGCGATTTCTTTGAAGTGAAATTAATATTCACTTCAAACAACAACCCTATGAACACGATCATCAGCAATGGTACGCCGATCAGTTACAATGTGTATGGCAGCGGCCCCGCTACGTTGCTTTTCGTCCACGGCTCTTTCATCGACCAGACCTATTGGAAAGAGCAGGTTTCTTTTTTCAAAGAGAAATACAAAGTCGTGACGATGGACCTGGCCGGCCACGGCGAATCGGGAACGAACCGGGAGGAATGGACGCTTCGAGGCATGGCAGAGGATGTCGTTAACCTCATCAAAGAATTGCGACTCGACGACGTGGTCCTGATAGGACATTCGCTTGGCGCAAACCTGATCCTGATGGCCGCCACCGCCTTTCCCGAACCAGTTATCGGCTTCATTGCAGTCGATAATTTCAAAAACCTTGCAACACCACTTCCTCCTGAATACGACAGCCAGGTCACGGAGATCATCGAAAGCTCCAAAAAGGCCTATGCCGATACTAATGAGCATTACGCCCGGATGGCACTATTTACGGCTGGTACGCCGCAATGGATTACCGACAAGGTGGTGAGCGCGTTCCGCAATTCCTACGAACCGATGGGCCGGCAGACTTTGCCTCAATTTTTTATAATGGATCAGATCGAACGGGAAGTTTTGCCTTTATTGAAACCCAAAATGAACCTGATCAATGTCAACTATATGCCGACCAACGTGGAGGCTCTGAAGAAGAATGCCGTGAATGGCTATGCATTGATCGAGATTGCCGGTACGTGCCATTACCCGATGCTCGAATCGCCGAAGGCGTTGAACGAGGCGCTCGACGAGGTGATCGATGGGGTGTTGGAAGCAAAAATCACGGCGTAATACCTGCCAGTCGTGCGTATTCGGATTCCAAAGTTTGAATCTCGGCGGGAGATTTGGCGAGGTCGAGCGCCCGGCGGTAATGTTCCGCGGCTTTTGGAACGGAAACGGGGGCGTAAAGGTAGCCGAGTAATGCGTGGTAGTAGGTGTTGCCTACCAGTCCGAGCTTTTCGGCTTCCGCCAGTCCGGCTTCGTGACCATACACTTTGGCGAATGCAAATGTCCGGTTAAGCGCCGTCGCAGCTGAGTATTCGATGACGATCAGCTGGTTGTATAAATGCAGGATATGAGCCCATTTCGCCGTTTCGGGTGGTGTGGTATGCCAGTAGGCAATACCGGCTTCGATGTGGTATTTGGAAACCGCATTCCCCGAGCAGGCGTTGACGAGGTAATAATGTCCGCGGTCGATCTGCTCCTGGTCCCACAGACTTTGGTCTTGTGCTTCGAACAGAATGGTATGGCCGTTGTCGTTCAGCCGCGCTTCGAACCTGGAACTTTGGTAGCACATCAGGGCAAGCAGGGCTTCCACCTGGCGCGCATTGGTGAGCGGGTTGTCCGCGAGCATGAGCGTGAGGCGCATCGCCTCCGCGCACAGGTCCTTGCGTATGAGGATGTTGCCGGATTTGGAAAAATATCCCTCATTGAACAGCAGGTAAATCGTTCGGAGTACCACGTCGAGGCGCGCCTGAACGTCGGCAGGCTGTAAAGTACCTATTTGAAACTGGTCGTTGCGCAGGTTGGTACGTGCCCGCAAGAGGCGTTTCTTAATCGCCTCCGGTTTGGCAAGAAACGCGTCGGCGATTTCGGCAATACTGAAACCGCAGAGGATTTGCAATGCCAGGCTGATCTGGCTTTCGGGCGAATTGGCGGGGTTGCAGACGGCGAATATCATCGCGAGCTGGCTGTCGGCGATTGTTTCGGTGGTGAAGTCGAATGCCGGTTCCGCGTGGTCAGGGCCGCGCAACAGGGTGGGAGAGACTTGCGTTTCGAAAATGCGGGTATGTTTGAGGTAATCCTTCGTTTTGTTCCTCGCCACGGTGTACAACCAGGCCGTCGGGTTCTCCGGTATGCCTTGCGAGGGCCAGGTTTCGGAAGCTTTCAGGAACGTCTCGCTCACGATATCTTCGGCGATTTCAATATGTTTTAACCCAAAATGACGGCACAAGACCGCCGTCATTTTGGTATACTCTTTTCTGAAAAGTCCGGGCAGTATTTCGGTTTTTTCAGTCATTTCTAAAAATTATTTGCGCTGTACGATTTCCCTCACCTCGATATTCCCGCCGATTTTAAAAATCGGGTTGGCCTTCGCGAGCTCGACGGCTTCTTCGATCGTCTCGGTCCTGACTATGACATAGCCGCTGACGAATTCCTTGATTTCGGTAAACGGGCCGTCGGTCACGACATTGTCGGCATACACGGTTTTGGCGCTTTCATTGGATAGGGTGTTGCCTTTGTCGGCGAGTTTGTTCTGCGCCGCGATACCGGCAAGCCAGTTCATGCGCTCCTGTATCTGCTCGGGCGTGGGTCGGAAGTCGGTCTGATTGTTAAGCCGGAAGATTAATGCGAATTCTTTCATGATACACAATGATTTGATTTACCCTGTGACGATCCTGCGGTTCGGACGGGGACAATGCGATTTGAAATAAAACGGATTGTAACAAAAACGCAAGACGATCGTCTACACCATGTCAAGTGTAAGCAACGGCTTCACATCCAAAAACAAAAGAGCAGGCGGTTCGTCTGCTCTTTTTTATAGTTTCAAATAGCATGTATTTTAAAGCTGGTAGCGGACGATGAAGGTATTTTTGACTGTCGATGTGCCGGTCAATGGAACGTCGTTGAATTTGGCATTCCCCTCAAACCAGCCTGTGGCGTAAACATAACCTGACGCGGCGTAAATTCTGTTTACCCGGTCGTCTCCGGGTCCGCCGCCCGTTTTGGCGAAGCCGGTGGGGTTCAGTTGCCCGGCGCTCACCGCTGCGATGATGATATCCTTGCCGCCGTCGGTTGTCAGTTGCGTACCGGTTGCTATCGGGAACCGCCCGTTGCTTTCGTAAGTTCCAGCTATCAGAATGGTACCGTCGGAGGTTACCGCCAGGCCACCGTGAAAATCGTCTTTGAGTTCATTGAAGCCGTTAACCCCTTTCTGAACGTCACCGTTTGCATTCCATTGGCCGAGGTAAACGTTTTGGAATGCCGAAGTCGGCAGGTTTAGTTCGTCCAAATTAGCCTGGTGCATGCCTGTGACGTACACATTTTTCGAAGCGTCTGCCACAATATCGTAAGCATATTCATCAACGCCCGAACCCGTCTTTTTTGCCCATTGGAACTGACTGGTATTCGCGGCCCATTTGGCAACGAATACATCGTTTCCGCCTGCGGATGTCAATGCCGGGGCAATGGACGGGAATGCAATGGAACCAGCGAAACCGCCCGTGATGTAGGCATTACCTTCCGTATCGACGAACATATCCTCCGGGCGCTGGGCGTCGGCGCCTCCGAGGATCGTCGGCTGACCAAGGTCACCTGTCGACGCGTCCACGAACGCGAGAAAGCCATCCATGCCGTTGGCTAACAATGCATTTCCGCCAAAATCGACGTTGGACGTCTGTGAGTTACCGGTGAAGAAGCCCGTCAGGTATATTTTGTTATTAAAATAGCCGATCGAGCGTCCCTGGTCTTCGCCTGGTCCGCCAAATGTCTTGATCCATTCGCGATTGCCGTTTTGCGCGTTGAATTTCGCCGCAAAGCCATCCAGGCCACCTTTTGGCGATGTGCCTCCCCCGACGAGCGCGCCACCCAGGAAGCCCGTTACGTACACATTACCGCTGGCATCGAGCGCAAGCCCGTTTGCGTGGTCGTCACCGTTGCTACCGGCCACCACGGCCCAAAGGCATTGCATGGAGCTGTTATATTTGGCCACAAAGAAATCAGTAGAACCGGGTTGCGATTGTTTCGAAATGCTACTACTGAACTGGACCGTGCCCGCAGCTTCGCCGCACACGAAGATATTACCGCTGTTGTCTACGATAATGTCTGTCGTAAAGTTGCTCCCTCCCGAAATGCTGATGGCATCGACGCTCGGAGCCAGCGTTTTGATCACAATGGTATAAGTTTGGGTATCAGTCACATTCTGATCATTCTTTACCGTCAGCGTCACCGTGTAGCTGCCTGCATTTAAATAGGTGTGAACGGGGTTTTGTTCGGTGCTTGTGTTGGTGGCTGAGCCCGTATCGCCGAAATCCCATTGATAGGTAGTCGCATTTTTGGACTGGTTATTAAATGTCACCGTCGCGGGAGCAATGCTGTCGTTGGTAATGGTGTATTTAAAATCCGCCTCCGGTGTAGAAGCGGCCGGGGCATCGATCTTAACCGAGCGGGTTTCTCCGCTGGTACCACCGTCAACGCCCCGCGCCATGAGTTTTACCTCGTAGATTTTGCCGGCTGTAAATTCATGTTTAACCGGATTACCTGTTAGCAATGGACTTCCATCATTAAAATCCCATTGCAAACCTATTGCATTCTCCGATTCGCTCGTAAATGTGACTTCGCAAGGCGCCTGGCAGCCGTTTTCCGGCGTGAAACTGAACTTTGCTACCGGCTTCGACGGCATATCGATGTGGCAGCTGATGGCGGCCGATGCAAGGAGCATGTAAATTATAAATCGTTTCATTGAATATCGGTGGAGGTAATTAATGGCTATTGGATTTTGGCGAGTAGTTTCCCGGCCTGTTTATGATAGGTATTTTCAGGATCTGCAATGACCTTTTTCAGCTGCGCTTCGCAGTTTTTCAGGTCGTTTTGCTGCAAATAGGCGAGGGCCTTGTACCAGTTTGCCGTGCCTTTCAACTGCTGGAAACGGCTCGTTTCAACCTGGTCGAATTCTTGCAAAGCCAGCGCGGCGTTCTGTTTGGCAAGATAACGGATACCCTGCTGTACACGGGCAGTGTCCGAGCGCCATTGCGCAATGGCAGAGGGGCTTACACCGAGTTTTTCCTGGGAAAAAGGGCTTTCTAGCGTCGCATTCGGATCGAAATAGGTGGCGAAGAACTCGCTCGCATTCACACGCGCAGGAGCTGGTTGGGCGGGCTGCTGTACGGGTGCGTTGGTTTTGGTGGTATCTGGCCGCTCTTCCGGAAGTACTTGCGTGGCAGTGTCTTTTACGACCGGCGTTTCGGGCGTATCGGAAGCTACCTCGGTGCTTTTCGGGCCGGAATTGAAATACCAAACCAGTCCGACGGCAATCAACACACTTGCCGCAGCTGCCAGGTATCGCCAGCGCGCATTTTCTTTCGGACTATGGGGTGCGAGCGGTACCACCTTCACATCGTCGTTTTCAGGTTGAGGGTTATCCGGTAATGCGCCTTCGCTTTTCAGTTGGGCATGAATGTCTTTGAAAAGCGCCTTGTATTCATTCGCTTTCAATCCGTTGCGGATCCTGCGCTGGGAGGCTACCTCTTCTGTCAGTTCTTTGTCGGCATTCATCCGGTTTTCGAATGCCGCCCGATCATCCGGCGTACCCTGTCCGCTCAGGTACTGGTGGATTTCGTGAAAGGTTTCTTCCGATAATTCCATATGTTCAAAATCGAGATTCGCTGGTGATACTTAAAGATTGATACGCGTTTCCGCCGATTCTTATCATTACAAATGAAATTTCTCTTTCAGGTATTTGGCGCATTTAAAGCGTTTTACCGTAGCCGAGGCCTCGGTCATGCCCAGTTCACCGGCAATGTCGCGCAATGAGCGGTCTTCTACGTAAAACCATTTCAGTACTTTCCGGCAGTCCTCGGCCAGGAGTTGAAACGCCCGGTCGAGTTTTTTGAATATCCAGCTGCGCTCGTCCTCGTCGTAGGCCTGCGAAACGGCGTCGGGGAGATCGGTGGAAAAGGCGTTGCCGTCATCGTCCACCCCAGCGATCCTGAACGAGCCGCCGGTCGTGCCCCGGTATGGTTCATCGTCGTCATTATCCGCCGTAAGTCGTGTTTCGAGCCTTACTTCCCCGCGTCGCGTGAGTTGTTCGAGGCTTTTTTTCCATTGGTTGATGTAAATCCGGTGAAAATAGGTGGTAATGCGCGTTCCCTCCTGGTAAACATAGCTGCCGTCCCGCACTTTGCTCACAAAAATGGCCAGGCATTCCTGTAACAGATCCTCCGCCTGTTCCTGATTGCTGCCCCGTTTCAGTACATAGGGAATGCATTGCTGATAGGTTTGCAGGTACAAACAAGAAAATGCTTCATTTTTTTCATGGAGCAATTCATTGTAAAATATTAAATCAGAATCACGATAACGTTTGCAGGAATCTGTCATTCAAATTGACATTAACTTCATTTCATTCATTAACTTAAAACAGCTTTCTTTTCGCTTGTGTCGTGATCGGAATAGTGCATTTTGCAACCTTTTCCCTACCATTATATGCGGCGGTAATATCCACGACGCTTTTTAAGTCGTCGAGGATAAATGTAAAGCCATTTTGCTCCTTTGTTTTTTCAATGGGTTTAAAATTGCCCTCGGTGGCGTAGGCAAGGAGCATTTCAAATCCAAATGGGGCCGCGCATTCGAATTTCTCGGGTATGTCAATCCATTTGCCCACGGCATCGGCCGCGATCCGGAAATCGTCGTTGCGTAACCGTACGATATTCTTGGCGGCATCCTGATAGATCATCCGAACCGTGCAAGGTTTGTTGGCCCTTACCTTCAACCTCATAATATCTCCTTCGCGGTAGGATTGTGGCCCATATCCTTTATCGGTGCTCACTTCGAGCAGCAGGGTAGCGGCATCGGGCGTGTCCTCGCGTGTAGTCTTTTTTTCGGTGATCTCGCGCAGGCGCTGCGCCTCACGCACGAGATGTTCCGCGGGCTCTATTTCCGCGTTGGGAATATTGAGGAGCAATATCTCGGCAAAAATCTCGCTGCCCACCGGCTGGTCGTACCCGTCAAACAGCTGCACGCCGATTTGCAGGAAGTTACCGGTCTTCTGATAGCCGCCTTTCAGTTTCAGCAACATTTCCAGGCTGCGTGTGGTGCTTAATCCAACCTGAATATCGCCGCTCAGACGCGTGAGGGCCGATTTCAATGTGCCGGTGAGTTGTTTGGAAAAATCATTGGAAACGCCCAGCCCCTGAAATGTGACCTCCTCGATAGCCAGCTTCCTTACGCCGTTTTTAGGAATGGCGCGCACAACCTGGCCCGACAGTTTATCGATTACTTCTGGTAAGGTGATGAATTCGAGAGGGTTACGTTGGTCGGTGAGAGAGACAATGCTTTTGCCTTTGGCTTTCAGGTCAGTGTCCATGAAGCCGATCCTGGCTTCGGTTACCTGATTGTCGGTGATTTTGATAAATACCCCCGCGCGACAAGGTACATTCTCAATTTGTAACCGCTTTTGCCCCTGGTAGTTGCCGAAAAGCGACTTTGAACCGTAAAACAATACCAGGTAACCTTCCGGAATTGCCTTAAATTCCGCTTCTTCCCAGTCGATGTGGTAGGTCAGGCCACTCTTTTTATAGCTGATGAAAGCAATGCGCTCGTATTCGTTGAAATCGATCGTTTTGGTGCCCTTATGGTCGGGAATAAGGTCGTTTTCGAAGCGGGCGTCGTCGCGCAGGCTCGCGCGCATGCGATAGCTGGCCTCGTCACGTTCCTCAGGGTCAATGATATACGGGTTTGTCAGCAGCCCGAACGCCGACTCGAAATCTTTCAGCACCTGTTTCACACGGTCGGCCGCTTTGATCTTGTAATACGGGCTCAGCTCTTGCCCGAATGAGCAATGCAGCGGTAAAACGAAGAACAGAACGGTCAGAAGCCGTTTCATAGCGCGGTGGATCATGTTACCTGGTCCGGTTCAGGATCAGTTCACGGGTGAGCAGGCTGTTTTCCATCGGGATCTGTTGGCGGTTCGTCAGTTCCATGACGCGTACGCGCACGGTGCGGAAAATGTCTTCCAGCCGCAGATCGGGCACATCGAGTGCTTTCAGCAGTTCCGAAGTGTAAGGACTGTTTTTACCGTCGCCGTCCAGGGCGGTAGAGCCGGGCTTGGTCGAAAACGTGATGAGTGTGCCCGGCGGCGCGCTCATGCCCGCGAGCCCTTTCGCACCCGAGCTGCGCGTCCAGGTACGGCTTAGCGGATTGTCACGGCAGGCGTCGAGGATCATAATGTTGGTGCGCTGCGAGTTTTCGTCGACTGCGGCCATCTGGTCGAGGATTTCGTCCGCCGAAATGGCCAGTACTTTCAGCTCCATTTCAGATTGCGGGCTGATATCGACCGGCATCAGGTAATTTCTACCTGCCACCTGAATGCCGTGGCCCGCGTAGTAAAACAACGCCACCTCGAAATCCTGGCTCTGCACGCTACTGCCAAATTGCGCCACAGCCGCGCGCAAATCGCCCTGATTGGCGTCAATTCGCTCTATTACCGTGAATCCAAGTCCCGTGAGCTTTTGCGAAATGGCCTTTGCGTCGTTTTCGGGGTTTTGCAACGCACTGCCCGATTTATATTTCGAGTTGCCGATCACTAATGCGATGCGCTTTTTAGCTTTTTCATATAATATGGAAAGCGTTTCCGAATGGGCCGCGCCCGATCCGTTGCTCGCGATGAGCCGGACGGTATTCTTACCTTCTTTCAATGCGATCTGCTGGGAAATCTGCACACCACCCGAGCAGCCTTCTTCCTTCACCGTTTTGAACGACCGCGTAGCCACGGGTGCCAGCGCCCCATTCACCTCGATCTGGATTTTCTCGGCCTCATTTACCACGCAGGCAGTCAGCCTTACTTCTGATTTATCACTGTATGAAATATTGCTCAGCCATTTGATTTCCGGCTTCCCGGTCGTATTGTAAGCATTGAAAACGTCCTTGATCCCGTTGTTATAAACGATTTCGGCAATGTCCTTCACGGGCACCGTCACGAGATTACTTCCATTCACAGATTTGTATTTTACCTGGTCGGGATAAACCTCTCTGATTTCCACCACCTTCTTTTCGCGTGTCCGCAAGTAAAGTGTATCGGCGGAAGTGTTCCCTGCAACAGCCGGTTTCGTGTGACAGAATGCCAAACAGATAAGTGCAAAGAGGGTAAAAATGTGCTTCATAACATTAAAAAGGGATAATAGGGCGGGGCTTAAAACGAAAGCGCAATCCTCAGGCCGGTTGTTTGGTACGAGGCATCGTAGAATGGCTGCAACGAAAGTTCTTTCTGTTTTCCAGCGAGTTCGGTACGGGCTTTCTGAGCTAATTGCATATTTCTAAGTCCGATCAGGTCCAGCGCGAGGCCTCCGATCAGCGCCGCAGCGCCGACATAAATGCCGGGCGAACCGAATGCGGAAAAGCTCTCTTGTTTTTGGAGATCGCTCGCCGGAGGCGCTGTTTTATAATTCGTCTGGTACCAGGCCGTGTAACTGTCGTTAGTGCCCTGTATCGCCTTTTTGTACTTGTCGTAATCGCCTGTCAGCTTCACCATCGTAATGGCGCCGGCCACAATGGCTACGCTGCCCGCGGTGAGGAACATGGTGCTTCTTTTCTGGTATTTCAAAATTTTGCGTTCCAGGTTACCCCGGTCGGCAGGCGGGTTTTTAGGCTCCTGCCTCGCCGGTTCGGATTGGATTACAGGTTCTGTTTTTCCGTTTTCATATTCGATTCTCGAAACGTCTGTGCGGAAAAGAAAATAGTCGGGACCGTTGGGATTATCATACCTTTTGTACCGGATATATTGGGAATCGGTACCTAAAACTTTCGCCTTGATTTCCTTTCCGTTTTTCTGAATGATTTTGTCCTGCGCGTGGGCATCGTACGAAAAGAAAATGTTAAAAAGCACCATCAAAGCCGGCATTATGCATGCTTTCAGGATGAAATTATTTCTGCCAGAACTGATTTTATTGCCTGCATTTTGACTGGTAGAGAATGACTTGTCCAAAACGGAGAGGATTGATGGTGATATTTTGATTTAAAAATAAGCAATTTGTATTAGCTACCGGTTTGGGAAGGCTATTTATTGGTGTACTATTTTTACAAGAACAGGCACCACGCTTCCCTTGGGATCACCTTTTACTTCATAGGCAATCTTGCCGGAATCGTAGGCAATTTCTTTGGGAGAAATAAATTCTTCGCCTAATGCCGCATATGCCTTTTGTACGATCGTCCCTTCTGCATTTTTTACCTTATTGGCCAGTTCGTCGAGGTTTAATTCGTTTTGGGAAATGAAAACCACGAAATAATCTTCGCCCTTCACCTCGTCCAGCGTGAACGACGCGTTGGCGGAAGGCATCAGCACGGTGCTGTTCGCAGGTACCATTGCACTGGTAATTACTTCTTCGGAATTGTAAGGAAAGAGCGTCGAAACACGGTTCTGCTGGTCGGAGCCGAGGATATACACGTAGGATTGTTTGGAATTGTTGATCACCATCTTGAACCGCGTTCCCGACGAATAGGGCTGGCTCATGTTGTAGGTAATCATTTCAATTTTGCTGTCTGGCTGGTCCGGCGTTACCTGGATGCCTTTGTAAAGTGTTGAATGAACGGGCATTCCGCCGTTGCTGATGGAGAAATCGACATTGCCTTTGAGCGTCACTACCTGCGGTTGCGGTTTGGCGGCGGGCTCGGGGAAAATCTGGTAAGCATTTCTTGTAAACCGGACAAGGTCATCGTATTTGGCCCATGTGAAACCATTGCTGCCCCAGGCTTTCCCCCAACTGTTGGCGATCAGGAATGAGCCGCCATTCATATTGTCGTCGTAACCCACCACTGCCATCGCGTGGCCGCCAGCCGTATTGTCGACGCTCTCTCCGGGTGCGGCCTGCCAGAACTGGGCCGCTTCCTCGATGAACGAGGGCGGTACCATCATTCCGATCAGTACGGCATTTTTGCCCTCCACGAGCGCCGATTTGATCGCATTGATACGTTGCCCGGGCGTTGCATCCTTGTCTTTCGGATTGAAAAGCGTGGCATAGTCTGCGATTTTGTAGTTGGCTGCCGCATCATCACATTGGTCATATTTGGCATCGCAATTTGCGGGTGCGCAGCTCAAAAGCGCGGTACCCTTTGTTTTCATCACTTCCAGGGCATCTTCCAGGAAAACACCCTCCGCGCAGCTATTATCAAGACCCGATTTAACTTGTCCGTACAACCAGCTGGGCGAGAATGCCGTCGCAGCGATCTTCGCCGGCTGGCCACCCAACCCAAGCTTGCCCGCTTCCATGGCCGTACGCATATAATACGCGGCCGACCATCCCACGCATGTTCCGTCCAGGCCCTGGTCGGCGATCTCGGGCAGGAGCTCACGGAGGTTGTACGATACAGGCAAAGCGCCTTTCAGTTTCACATTGGACGATTTCCGCGGCAGACGAAGGTATTTGGCGTCGTCCATTTTTAATCCCATCCGGCGGGTTTGTGCCAGCGATTCGGATGCTGGGGAAAGGGCGGCCCATGCTAGCATGGACAAGGCGGCAATTTTAATGGAGGATCTCATTTCTGGTGGTTGATTACGGTAGATAAGTATTCAGTCAGGTTAATTTTCCGTTAATGTAAGCTCGATGATCTGCCAGTAGCTTTCGGCTCCGGACGGCGATTTTTCCCGTATCGGTTTACGTTTCATCGACGTCACTTTTTCGGGAATCGGATAATCCCCGTCGAACCGGTTTACTTCGTGGAAAGTCGTGCTCCGGCAGTACCAGCGCTCGTTCGGGCCTTTGCGAAACTGGTCGTTTAGTACCAATGTGGCTTTTTTGAGTTTATAGGAAGCCTGACGATCGCGGGCGCGGGTGAGAAATTCGCCACGGGTGAGCCGCAGCAGCTGTCCGCCGGCGCTTTCGAGGTTGATATACCCACTGGTTGTGAAGAGCGAGTCGCTCCGGTCGCGAAGCTGTATAAACTCGTTGTCGGAAACGCGGTGTTGCAATTTGCCGATGAATGCCAGCGCCGTATCGATTTTCGCCCTGGCCGAAAGGTCAAGCAACGAGCCTCCGGGAGCCGTCGCTCCGGGAGCCGCCGCTCCGGGAGCCGCTGCTCCGCGAGCCGCCGCTCCGTTGGCCGGCAACCCCGCGCACCAGCCCAGGATCACAAGCAAGGTGCTGAACATCAGTTTTGAAATCGAAACACTTTTCATCGGCTTTATTTTTTAAGGTTTTGTGATACCCGGGGATGGGCTTTGGTAATTAATTCGCTCCCCGCGCTAAACCTTATCATTCTTCACTGCATTTTTTGACATTTTAAATCCATCCGGAAATCTATTTTTCAATGAGGTCGCTGATCAGCCAGCCCGAGTTTTCCTTCTCCCTTATAAATTCGCTGAGTTCTATATCCCAGTTTCCGGCAGTCAGGTAAATCCGGTTCAATACCACGGTTTCGGCCGTCAGGTGACCGCTTTGCAATGCATTTTCCACTTTTTGCCAGGCCGAATCGCGGCATTCCGGGCAATGCGTAAACGGGGCGAGGCTCTGGTAATCGTTCAGGCCACGCAACAGGGGCAGGAAACTGACCTCGTGCGTGTTGGGAGGAAGCATTACCTGTTTTGCAGTGGGCTGTTCCTTCTGTCCATTCACCTTTTCATCTCCAAGCCGGGTAGGGGCTGTAACCTTAGTAATGTGCCAGTAGGCCGCGCTGTCGGCAGTGTAATCCTTGCGCAGATGCAATTTCAAGGTATCCTGTACACCGTTATAACTCACTTTTATTCCTACAACCGCACGCATATTGCCGCGTTTCGGGATCATTATTTTACCTGCATTTGCCGATTGGACAAATGCATCGACCTGGCTCGCATACGGATGTTGCGGGCGCCCATGCCCTGGTAGCCGGGGATCGTCTTCGTTGAAAAGCGCCCGCAATGCAGCCTCGCCTTCGTTTTCAGCTTTTGCAGCATTGTTAAATCGTTCGATAAAATCACCCAGATGCTTGATCTGCCCGGTCATGAAACTTTCCGGCGCTGTTTTGCTTACATGATTACTCCCCGCTGCTTGCCGGGTCGTATCGCTTGGCGGGGACGCGACTTGCGCATGCAGGTTTGAAAACGGAGCAAATAATGCGATCAGCCAAAGTTTCGTCATCGTTATTGCCGCTAGAAACCGGGAATCGGGACAGTATCACGCACGGTAATGTCGCCGAAGAATATTTTCAAATCCTCCTTGCCCGCCTGCGCGTACACGGCTGCGCTTTGCGCGCTCACGCGGATGTCCTTGCGGTCGCGACTCCCGTAAATCAGGTTGCCCTTCTTGTCCATTCCTTTGAACTGCTGGTAATACGTGGCCGTAGCGTGGTAGTTACCATCGGTCCCTTTCTCGAACTCCGACACCACCGCGGCATCGTAATAGGTGATTTCCACCTTGTCGAACTTTACATTCATCAGGTTTTTAAAGTAAATGCGTACCGGTACGGACGAAATGGTCCCGTTCCTGCGTGACACCTGCACATAGGGCGAGTGCCTTTTTCCATTCACCATATAATCTTTCTCAAAAAGGCTTACCGCCAGCTCAACAGCCTGCTCCCGTTGGTCAATGGACAGACTTTTGTCGGCGATGAGGGAAATGTACAATTGCAGGTCGTTAACGCGCTGTTGGGTCAGTTTCTGAAACTCGGCGAGTCTATTCTGATCTATTTCGGGTTGCGCGCGCACATGCCCGATGCCGAAAAGGAGGATGATCAGGGCGGAAATGTATTTCATGATAAGTCGGGGTAAAATGGGTTACTTCGCTTTCCGTATCTCCTGCAATGTCACCAGGTCGTAGGTACACCCCGTTCCGAGGGTCGATAGCCGTTCCACGAAGTTGAATTCGTCGATCAGGGGCGCCGTGTTTACTATCCTTTTGAGAAAATGGTCGATCGGTTGCGTTTCCACCGGTTTTTCGGGGTTGCTCATGTAAATGCTCACCTGTGCCGTGGGGCCGAAAAAGCCTTTCTGGCCCAGAATCCGGAGTTTGTTTCGTTCGTTAAAGCCCAGTTTTTCATCCGCCAGCACATTCAGGAACCGGTTGATTTCCGTAAAACTGGCTTCCGGGCACGGCAGTACCGGTTCAGGAAAGCTCCGAACCCATTGCGAATGGTGTTTCAGCGAATCGGGCAGGCTTTTCAGGCTCTCCTGCAAGCGGTTTTCCGCGTCGGCGAGCAACGTTTCCCACGAAACATGCATGTTATGGTTTTCGGCATATGCCAATGCCTGCATCCAGGTATTGCTGTAAAAACTGCCTTCGCTCGGGTGCGCGGTGGCTCTTTCGCCTTTTTTCGCGCTGCTGATGAGCAGATCGCCATTGGCCTCGACGAAAAGTTTGCGGAGGATCTGGGTGTCCTGCGTTACGCCGATCCCTTTCAGTACGGGCGTCGCGGAACGCATACCGCGCCTGCCTGCGAACAGGTTATTGCAACAATCGCCCAGGGTAAGGCAAAAGCGCGGTTTCTTTTCTTTCAGCAACTTGTGAACGGTTTCCAGTTCCAGGTTTTCGTCTTTCAGATAAAGAATAGGGAAGTCGCTTTTTTCGGTAATGGTGTTGATCCCGTGGCCGGTATAATAGAAGAAAATAATGTCCTCCGGTTTGCATTGTATTTTAGAAATGGCTGCCTGAATACCGCCTTTTCCGAATTGATCCTGATGGCAAATCAGCTCCTGGTAATTGTATTGGATTTTTTTAGAAATAGCCTGCAATGTGCCCGACATTTCTTGCAGGTCTTTTTCGCAACTCGCACCGAGCGACGGATCTTTGGTATCGGCCACCAGTACGGCGTAAAATGATTGAGCATTGCATAATTGGCTGATAAATAGCGCAATAAATGCCAATAGGCCGCGGCGGATGTCGAATGTAGGAACGGAAATCATCGCGCCGGATTTTGAGATAGTACGTGAACGGAGGGTAAAATTTTCATCATGAAGATTACTTCAAACTAATTTGTAGTCAACAAATAAACATGGATTTAGTTAAAGTAAGTGAAACCCCGCGACTATTTTTTATCAATTATTCAACCAGGAATGGGATGTTATTAAACGGTTTGGATGGGTTAGTAAAGATGACTAACAGTATCTGAAAATATGGTTGTTAACCCTTTTCCGGACCGGAACTTGCCCAGATGGATTCCGGATGGTCAATTAACTTTTTACCCCTGTACATTCGCACAAATCGCCGTTGTTCCTCCAACCCGTTTGCGCTTGCCCAGCGCAACGCAGCCTTGTTAGGAGCCGGAATGTCGATGAAAATGGGCAAACCATTGAAATGATGCAGCATCGCATCGCAAATCTGCCGGCCAGCCTCGGGTGTAGACGCTACGGCGGGGCCGAGTTGTACGGCATTCCTGCCTTTGCGCGAGCCCGCATACGCGAGGTCGTCTTCGAACATGGAGTAATAAAAGATGTTGGTGCGGAGTAACGAATGCAGGAAAGCCTCGCGGTGTGTGCCCGTAATGCGAAAATCGAGGTCGAGAATAAGTGGTACCGAGGTATCCTGCGTCCAGGGCATTGCTTCGTCGTCGAGGCTCCCGCGCATTTTGGGAATGCCTTTCATGCGCACGACCTCATACTCTTCCTGAAACCCCAGCTTTTCATACAATCCCTTTCCCAAAATCGTGGCATCCAGGCGCTGCGTTTCAATGCCAAGGCCATCCAGATGGCCGATTGCGCGTTCCATCAGCTTCTGGCCTATACCCTGGTTTCGCGCAGCGGTATCGACGAGTACCATGGCAATCCACGCCACCCCGCCAAAAATACAGGTTGTAACCGTTCCGACCGGCGCAGTACCGTCTGTTGCGACATTTTGCTCTGCCAGGAAGCAACCCTCCGGATGGAGCGCGAGGGCGCGGTGCCAGTCGGCTTCGAGCTGGTTCCAGCCTGCCTGCTGCACCAGTTGCATTCCAAACTGCACGTCAGTCGGTAGCATTTGTCGGATGGTGATCGCTTTTTCCAAGAGTTTTTATTTTACGTATATGCTAATACGGTTGTTCGTTGTCGATTTACCGGCAATATTGATTAAATCTTTATTATGGGTCTGATTTTCAATTAAATAGATTTTTGCAGGCCGATATTTAATTAAAATCTAATCACTTTCAATGGGTGTTCCAAATCCCGGCCGGCAATCTTTGTACTACGCCTGACTCTTCTTTTTGACGCAAACCTGATCGGAATATGTATGAAGATGAAGAAAACGATACTCATTATCGAGGACGATCTGCGTATCGCGCAGAACATTTACAGGGTTTTACAGTCGGAAGATTTCGACGCAGAGATCGCGCGCGATGGGCTCACAGGCAAGAAAATGGCGCTGGAAGGGCGGTATGACCTGGTTTTGCTCGACATTAACCTGCCGGGAATGAACGGTTTTGACGTTTGCCGCCAAATCAGACAGTTTAAGCCGGTGTTACCGGTGATTATGCTCACAGCCTACGGCGAAGTGGAGGATAAGGTAGAAGGACTAGGGCAGGGCGCAACCGATTACATTGTGAAGCCATTCGATTTCAGGGAGTTAATGGCCCGGGTAAATGCGGCATTGCGGCTTTCGGGCATTGGGAAATTGGCTGCGGGCAAGCGCATATTGGGTATCGCCGATCTGCAATTGAACGTGGATACGAAAGTGGTCACCCGCGCCGGGAAGTTTATCGGGCTGACGGCCAAGGAGTTTGCGCTGCTCGAATACTTCTTGCTGCATCCCGGAACCGTTATCTCGAAAATGGAGCTTGCGAAGAATATCTGGCATCTGAATTTCGATCCCGGGACAAACTTTGTGGAGGTTTATATTAACTATTTGCGCAAAAAGATCGATAAAGACTTCGGGGTGAAGCTGATCCAGACGCGGCCGGGGCTGGGGTATATATTGATGGAATGCTGAGGTGGTGTTGGGAGAAAGTAAAAGTAAAAAGAAAGTTAGAAGAAAGTAAAAAGACAGTTGGGCGTAGTCTCAGACTACGTCCGAGTGTCATGCGGTCTCTGACCGCAGCATCATTCAAAGCTGGTCGGAGACCGGCGCCCGCTCGGACGTAGTTAGAAACTACGCCCAACTTCTGGCTTCCTTGACTTGATTTGTTGCGTAAGATGCTTATAATCAAATTCTTACTGGTTGTTTTAATTTTCTTCTAATTTACTTTTAAGGTTTTTCTAAACGCAAAAATGGTGGCCGCGATATGCCGTTTCCCAATCTTTGCATTGTCAAAAACAAGAGTTATGCGATTTTACCTGATCGGGTTACTGGCCTGTGTGAGCTTTCTTTCACAAGCCCAGGATACCCTCAAAGTGACCGTCCGGCAGGCGGACAGTCTCTTTTTGAAAAACAACCTGACGCTGCTCGCCGAGCGCTACCAGATCGACATCGCGAAGGCGGCCGAAATCCAGGACAAACTTTGGGATAACCCCAATCTGAGCGTCGAACTGAGTGCCTATAACCCTTCCCGCGGCCTGCTGGACATCGGAAGAGGAGGACAGAAATTTGTCAGCCTGCAACAGGTCATTAGCCGGGCCGGCAAGCGCACGAAGCAAGTGGCGCTCGATGTGGAAACAACCCGTAAAACCGAACTGGAATTTTTCGACCTGGCCCGGACACTCAAATTCGACCTCCGGCGGCTCTTTTTCGAAACCCATTTCCTGCGGAATACATTGCAACTGCTGGATAATCAGATCAGTACGCTGGCGACGACAGTGGAGGCATTTGATAAAGAGTATGGCCGCAATAACGTGTCGCTCAAAGAGGTGGTACGCTTGAAAGCTTTGCTGTTTCAGCTTCGTAACAACCAGGCGGATATTCTTTTTGAAATGACTGAAAACCAGCGGGATTTACGGGTTTATTTCAACAGCGAGGCCTATATGGTCCCGGTAGTCGACAGCCTGGAAATGGCGCGTTACCGGCTCGACACGCAAACGCCCGGGCAGCTCCGTGATCTTGCATTAACGCGCCGGACGGATTTGAAAGTGGCTGAATCTGCCGTGAAGCAAGCCGAACTGAATTACAACCTGCAAAAGGCATTGGCGAAACCGAATGTACAGGTTGGTGCAGTGTACGATCAGGCAAGTAATTACCAGAATAACTATTTCGGCATTTCAGCAGCGATGGACCTGCCGTTTTTCAACAGGAACCAGGGCAACATCCGGGCTGCGAAAAGCGGGATCAGCTATTTCAAAACGCAGGAAACCGCGAAACGGAACAGCATTGCCAATGAAGTGGATGCCGCCTGGAACAAGGTTATCGTGGCCGAAAATACTTACCGGAGTGTAGAAGATCGCTTTACAGACCAGTTTTCGCAGCTCAGCCGTGGCATTTACGAGAATTTTCAGAAAAGAAACATAACCCTCCTCGAATTCATCGATTTTATCGAAACCTATAACGAAAGCGTCCGGGAGTTTAACCGGCTGCAATCCGACCGTATCAAGGTGTACGAAGAGTTGAACTTTGTCGTCGGAGAGGAATTATTTGCCTTTTAAACCATCCAAATACAATGCAGAAAATAGCTATTGCCATCCTGGGCGGGATGGTGGCCGCGTGGGCTACGTCCTGTCAGAAGCAAACCGGCGCACAGGAAGAATCCACGGCGTTTATGTTGTCGGATTCGATGATGCGGGAGATCGCGCTCGATACCGTGCGGACGGAGACCGTGCGTAACGAGCTGACGCTGGTAGGGAAGGTCGTGCCGGATGAAAACCGGGTAATCCGCGTATTCCCGCTGGTAGGAGGGAATGTGGAAGATGTGAAGGCGGAGTTGGGCGACCATGTACGCAAAGGCCAGGAGTTGGCCACGATCCGCTCGGGTGAAGTGGCCGACATGGAACGGCAAATGATTGAAGCACAGTCGGATTTGCTGATTGCGCAGAAAAACCTGTCGTCCACCGAAGATCTTTTCGAAAGTAAGCTCGTACCAGAGCGCGAGGTGATCACGGCCCGGCAAATGGTCGATAAGTCTCAGGCCGAGCTGAACCGGGTAAAGGCAGTATTTGCTATCTATGGTGTTTCAAAATCAGCCAGTTATGTCGTTCGATCACCGATCGACGGATTTATTGTCGATAAGAATGTCAACCGCGGCACGCAGCTTCGCTCGGATAATGCGGAGAGCCTTTTCACCGTCGGCCAGATTTCCGACGTGTGGGTAATGGCCAATGTAAATGAAAGCGATATTCCCAAAATCCGGCTGGGCATGCCTGCCGACATTAAGACCATCAGCTTTCCGGATGAAGTTTTTAAAGGGAAGGTCGACAAGATCTACAATGTCCTCGACCCGGAAACGCGCGCGATGAAAATCCGCATTCAACTATCCAATACGGGTTACCGGCTGAAACCCGAAATGCACGCCACCATAGGCCTTAATTTCGAGGAAAATGCCCGAATGCAATCAATCCCGTCCAAAGCGGTGATTTTCGACAGAAGCAAAAACTGGGTACTCGTTTTCACCAGCAAAAGCAAAATCGAAGCCCGGCCCGTCGAAGTTTTCCGTAACCTTTCCAAACGCGCCTACATCAGCAGCGGGCTGGCAGATGGCGAAGCCGTTGTGTCTAAGAACCAGCTGCTTATCTATAATGCGTTGAATCAATGATTGAATGAGTGAATGTTTTTTGAATTTCTCAATTACAGATCCGCCCTCCATCCGATTAATCAATTATTCAATATTCACTCATTCAAAATTCACTCATTCACACATTCTTCCTTCAATCATTCAAAATTGAATCATGAACAAATTCATCAGAGGAATCGTGGGCTTCTCGCTCAGGAACCGCTTTTTCATATTTTTCCTGACCGGGCTGCTTGTCGTGGCGGGCGTTGCGAGTTATCGGGCGACGCCGCTGGAAGCATTTCCGGACATTACGAATACGCAGATCATCATCGTTTCGCAATGGAACGGCCGCAGCGCCGAGGAGATCGAACGCTTTGTGACCCAGCCGATCGAGATTGCCATGAATTCCGTGCAAAAAAAAGCCAATGTGCGGAGCGTGACGATGTTCGGGCTGTCGGTGATTAAAATCATATTCGACGACGGCATTGAAGATTTTTTTGCAAGACAACAGGTTAATAACCAGCTTCGTACCGTGTCGTTGCCCGACGGCGTCGACCCCGAAGTACAGCCACCCTACGGACCTACGGGTGAGATTTTCAGGTATACCCTCGAAAGTAAGGATCGTGACAGCCGCGAATTGCTGACGTTACAGAACTGGGTGATCGACCGGCAGTTACGTAGCGTGCCGGGCGTGGCCGATGTGGTCGCATTTGGAGGTCGGGAGAAGATTTACGAAGTGCAGGTAAACCCCACGGCATTGGCGAAATACAATATCACCCCTGCGGACGTGTACGAGGCGGTTACGAAAAGCAATATCAACGTGGGTGGTGACGTGATCGAAAAGAACGGTCAGGCGTACGTCGTGCGCGGGATCGGGCTGCTGGAATCGGCGCAGGATATCGAGAATATCATTGTCGAATATGTAAAGGATTACCCCGTTCTGGTGAAGCATGTGGCGGATGTGAAGGAGTCGGATTTACCGCGGGTGGGGCAGGTAGGGCTGGATGAGAGAGATGATGTCGTGGAGGGTATTGTGGTGCAGCGAAAAGGGGAAAACCCGAGCGAGGTACTGGCGCGCATCAAGGAGAAAATCACGGAATTGAATACCAAAATACTACCGCCGGATGTGAAGATGGTTACCTTTTATGACCGCGACAACCTGATCGAATTCTGCGCCGATACGGTAAAGCATAACCTCATGGAAGGTGTTGTGCTCGTGACGGTTATCGTGTTTTTGTTCATGGCCGACTGGCGTACCACCGTCATCGTGTCGATCATTATCCCCCTTGCATTGCTCTTTGCATTTACCTGTTTGTATCTCAAAGGCATGTCGGCCAACCTGTTATCGATGGGCGCGATCGATTTCGGCATTATCATCGATGGGGCGGTAGTAATGGTCGAAGGTGTGTTCGTAGCCCTCGACCACCTGGCGCACAAGCGGGGGATGGCGCGGTTCAACCGTTTGTCCAAGTTAGGATTGATTAAAAAGACGGGCGGGGAGCTGGGTAAGGCTATTTTCTTCTCCAAACTCATCATTATCACCGCATTGATACCCATTTTCAGTTTCCAGAAAGTGGAAGGCAAAATGTTCAGTCCGCTTGCTTACACGCTGGGTTTCGCATTGCTCGGCGCATTGTTTTACACACTTACGCTGGTGCCGGTGCTTTGTTCTTTTTTGCTGAACAGGAATGTGCGGGAGAAGAATAATCCCGTCGTTAATTTTTTTGATAAAACTGTTTCCAAAGGTTTTGAATGGTGTTACGCCCGTAAAAAGATCAGTATGATGGCCGCGACGGCATTCCTGTGCGTGTCGCTTTTCTCAGCTACTTTGCTGGGTACCGAGTTCTTGCCCCAACTGAACGAGGGTGCATTATGGGTGACGGCCGAGCTTCCGATGAGCATGTCGCTGCCTGAGAGTGTGAAAATGTCGCAGAAAATCCGCCACGATCTGAAAACCTTTCCAGAAGTGAAGCAGGTGCTTTCGCAGGTAGGCCGCTCCAACGACGGTACCGACCCTAATGGCTTCTATTTCTGCCAGTTTCAGGTAGATCTCGTGCCGCAAAAGGAATGGAAACGGAAGATCAACGTCGAGCAGCTGACCGACGAAATGAACAAGCGGCTCGGCAATTATCCCGGTGTTTTGTACAATTATTCCCAACCGATCGTCGACAATGTGGCCGAAGCCGTGGCGGGATACAAGGCCAGCAACGGTATCAAGATATTCGGTTCCGATTTGCAGGAGCTGGAAAAGTACGCCAACATCGCGATGGACGCCGTGCGGAACGTGGACGGCATCAAAGACCTCGGCCTGATCCGTAATATCGGCCAGCCTGAGATCAGCGTGATCCTCCACGACCACAAAATGGCACAGTACGGCGTAAGTACCGCCGACGCGCAAGCGGTAATCGAAATGGCGATCGGGGGAAAGACAGCCTCCATTTTATACGAAGGCGAGCGCAAATTCGATATTCGTTTACGCTACAAACAGGAGTACCGCGCCGACGAACAGAGCATCCAGCAACTGATGGTCCCGACGCTCACAGGCAGCAAAATTCCTTTGAAGGAAATTGCGACAATCCGCAAAATCACTGGTCCGGCTTTCGTTTACAGGGATAATAACAAGCGATTTATCGGTGTTAAATTTTCTGTTCGCGGCAGAGATTTAGGTGGGACCATCGCGGAAGCGCAGCAGCGCGTAAAAGAAAAACTGACGGATTTGCCCAAGGGATATTCCGTAGAATGGGTAGGAGAGTTCGAAAACCAGGTGCGCGCCACCGACCGGCTGGCGCAGGTGGTGCCGGTGAGCCTGATCGGCATTTTTATCTTGCTCTTTATCATGTTCAGCAATGCCAAAGATGCCGGTTTGGTGCTCGCGAACGTACCCTTTGCATTGGTAGGCGGTATCCTCGCACTGCACGTCACGCATATGAACTTCGGAATTTCGGCGGGTGTCGGGTTCATTGCATTGTTTGGATTATGCGTGCAGAATGGGGTGATATTGATTTCGGTATTCAACAAAAACCTGGCGGCCCGCATGCCGTTGGAAGAGGCGGTGCGGCAGGGCGTGAAATCGCGTATCAGGCCGGTGGTCATGACGGCGCTGATGGCGGCGATCGGCTTGCTGCCGGCGGCAATGTCGACCGGCATTGGGTCCGAAACGCAGAAGCCGCTGGCCATCGTGGTGATCGGCGGGCTCATTACGGCGACCATCCTGACGCTTCTCGTTTTTCCGATCATTTACACGTTTTTCAACCGCAAAAAGCACGGCAGAGCAGCCCGGATCGTCGCTTCGTAACCAGGCGTTTTAATAGGGTTACTTAAAAAAATAACACAACCTAGGCCGCTCATTTTCAGGCGGGCAGCGGCGGGCGAGAATAACTTTTGTGGCGCTATTCCAACCAAACCAACGCGGTTTTACGTCACTTAGGTGATTTTAAAACCAAATAACAGCTCATGAAAAAGTTAGTTTTTTTGCTCGGCCTGCCGTTCCTGTTCCTGTCCTGCAACGACGACGACGGCGCACCGAACCTGCCTCCGCAGATGGAGCTCAACGACCAGTTTAACGGCGACAAGAAGGGATGGACAGCCGGTTTTTCCGACTATCCGGTGAAGATGGAATCGGACTGGAAACTCGAAGAAGGCATCGGCAACCTGCCCGCGCCGCTCGACACCCAGAAAAAGGGTTTCCGCATTTCGGGCAACAACCACAGCGACGACCTGTTTATGTATTTCAAAAAGAAAATGACAGGGCTAAAACCGAACCAGGAATACAATGCGGCATTCACACTTGAATTCGCGTCTGATGCGCCCTCGGAAGGCTGGGCAGGCGCAGGCGGGGCGCCTAATGCGGTGAGCGTGGGAATCGGCGCGGTGGGCACGGAGCCCAAGACGACGGTCGATAACCTGGATCATTACCGCATGAACATCGACAAGATCCAGCAGAAAAATGACGGTAAGGACATGAAAGTGATCGGCGACATTGGCAACGGTACCGATAAAGTGGGGTACAAGCTGCTCACCAAAACCGGTGAATTCAAAGGTAAAACCGACGCGAGCGGCAACCTATGGCTCATTTTCGGAACGGATTCCGGTTTCGAAGCGACCACTACATTGTATTATACATCCGTAAAAGTGAAACTGACGGAAGCGACTACGAAATAGCATCTGTTTTATTCAAAAGTTGGAAAGGAGGCGGTACCTGGTATCGGCCTCCTTTTTTTACAAGCAGACCTTAACCCTGACCCATCTTCGTTCGCATTGCGCTCAGAGGATTTTGTGCAGGATCATTTTGATTACCAGCGTCGAATCGGGATGGACATTAGGCGGATAGCCGGTTCTTTTCACGAGATAGGGAGGTGCGACGATCTTTTTGATCTCCCCCTCGCGCATACCCACGAGCGCCTCATCAACCGCCTTCGTGGCCTGTTTACCGCCGATGAGCACCTTCACCGGCGTAGTCGTATTCTCATTGGAATACAATACCTGCCCGGTCCGGTAACTAGTCGTCTCGAAAAGCATAATCTGTTGCCCGGATTTCGCTTTCGGGCCGTGGCCTTTCTTTAATATGGTGTATTGAAGGCCGGTAGGGGACTGTTTCATTTTTCCGGTGGAGCATGACAGCAGGAATGCCAGGCCAAAAATCCGGGATGTTCTGATTAATTGAGGTAAACCGTTTCTATGCATATATTATTCTTTAACAGTTCTGACATATAACCCGAAATCCTTCCCCACCGATTTTCAAACATACTGGTTCTGCTTTTTTTCGTGCCCAGGCAAGTTGTAAAAGAATGTTAAGTACTTGTAAAAGTTGGTTTGCGGCCCGGTTTGCTTCTGATTGAGATAGTATAATGTGCTGTTAATCAGTTAACTATGATTTATTTAAGCCAACCTTTCAATGCTCCGATAAACTTCGCCTGCTGATCGATAAAAACGGTATGCGAACAATTTTCAAGGTAAATGAGCCTGGACTTGCCGGTGATCTGACGTAAACGGGTGATCTGGTTCGAGGAATAGAGACCGTCCTGTTTTCCATAAATAGCATATATTGGAATCCCGGCTCGCGCGAGTTTGTGCAAAACGGGCGTCACGTCAATATTTTTCCGCTCTTCATTTTTCCAGAGCGTTTCTACCGCGCGTTCATTTTTGACATAGCTCTTGATTAATGTATCTGTTTTGTAGGTCGCATAGATTCGCTGCGCCTCGGAATCCGGGTTTTGCAGATTAAAAAAGCCGTTTTTGGAGGCATGCGCGAAAACCTCGGTGCGGTAGGCCAGGGACAGGGTGTCCATTTCGCTGATCCTGCTCAATGTCGCTAAACTTGCGGTGTCGTTTTGATCCCTGTAAATGCGCTGAACGGAGCGAAGGATGGTATTATAGGAAGCCTGTTGAGAAACCAATGCGCTGGTCAGGATAATGGACTTTACCTTGTCGGGATATTTTTCTGCAAAAAGCGTGGTAACAAGCCCGCCGAAACTGAACCCGATCAGGTGGGCGCCGGTAATGTGATATTTTTGGTAAATGCGGTTTACATCGTCCAGGAATTCTTCGTAATTCATTCTCGCCAAGCTATCTCTCGACCTGCCTTCGCCGCGCCGGTCATAAATTATCACGTAAAAACCTTCATCGGCCAGTTTTTGAGCAGTAGTAGCCTCGAAATAGACCGAACTGCTTCCCGGACCGCCGTGTAGAAATAGGACGGGCTCGTCGGTTTCCTTGCCAAATGCTTTCGAATACAATGATTGTCCCCTGATCTGACAGGAAAATAAAAATGCGGCCGAGATAAGCGATAGTCGTATAAGTAAATGCATGAACCCAATTAATGATAGTAACAGCTGGGCGGGCAGCCGTCAATTCATGTCACCATTAGTTTCACGCAAGTAACCATTTAAATAAATTACACCTTGTGCATTGCCGGGTTTTTTATAAAATTGCCTGTTATCAAAGACCTGACGCTATTGGAAACTTATACCCCCGGACTGCACCTTATTGCCACGCTCCATTCGGATAAAACACCCTTGTTAGTCGAGTATACCGCTTTTAAGACCCTTGCCGACGACCTTACCAGCACATTCGGCCTGCAAAAACTGGGGGAAGTCTACCACGATTTCGAACCAGGCGGTTTCACTGGTATTATCTGCCTCAGCGAGAGCCATTTGTCGGTGCACACCTGGCCGGAGTTTGGCAAAATTAACCTGGATATTTACCTCAGCAATTTCCAGCGGGTCAATAACGGCACCGTCCGTGCCATTTTCGACCGGATCATCGCCTATTTCGAGGCAGAGGTTGTTTCTGAACATCAAATTGTCCGATGAGCCATGGGAACAAGCAAACTTGCAATTTGCCCATCCTGCGGCAAGCCGGTGTATTTTCAGGGTTCGAATAATCTGGCTGGCTGCGGGTGCGGAAAGGTTTGGTACCGCTCAGGTGATGACCTCACGGAAGTCAAAATGGAACCGCTTTCCGGGACGTCGGATGTGATCCAGCCAGGTACTACGGGAAACTGGAAAGACATTGCGTTTACTGTTACCGGGAGGTTGAGGGTACTTTTCGAAGACCAGGCTTATAACTATTGGACGCTCGACTGTAACGACGGCTTTACACGCCATTTAGCCGAAGGGTACGGAATGTACACGATTTGCGAGACCCTGCCGTTCAAGGACGCGACGATCGCCCGCAAGTTCAGATCGAATGCGCAGGGGCTGAACTTGCCCGACGACCGTGAATTTTTGGTGACAGCCCGGAACGAAAGCCGCGTCGTCGAGATAGAGGGAAATGTGTTCGCGCCTACACTGCCCGACCGCTTGAATAGTATCGAGGCAAGTTCAAATACGGAACGGGTGGAACTGGTCGCTTACAGCGAAGAGGTAGCCCTGGCATTTGCCTGTCATGACATAGCACCTGAAATGCTTTTCCTCAGCAATACGCGGGAAGTTGCGTTAGACGGTAAAGTTTTTAACTGCCGCAATTGTCATGCTGAAAACCGGGTGCTGACCTATCCTTACGGTCAAAGCTGGGTTTGCGGCCAATGCGAAACCCGGCATTCGTACCTGAGCGGGGAGTGTGCGACGCGTGGTGCACAACAAACTTATTATCAGCACTTTTCTTTCGATATCGGGGAGCGGATTACCCTCGACGGCGGCGATTACCAGGTGGTAGGGCTCGCCCAGAAATACGACACCGATTCGCGCACAGATTACTGGCACGAATACACGCTTTACAGCAAACTGCACGGGTTTATGTTCCTCACCGAGTCGGCCGGGCATTGGACTTACCTGAAAGAGACGCGGCACGCTCCGAAGCCGACCGAAGCCCGCTTGCACCGGATTGAGTTTGATAATCAGCATTTCAGGCGGTATTCGAAATACCATTACCGCATTCTTTATGCTTTGGGTGAATTCCCGGGCGATGTGTTTTCGAAGCATGAGGAAATGGAGTCGATGGACTACATTGCGCCGCCGGAGATAATGAGCATCGAGCGGGACCATAAGAAGCGGGCCACCTGGTTTCGGGGGAAATATGTTCCGCGGGCGGTGATTGCTGCTCAAAGCTTCAAATCGCTTCCGGAGCGCCAAGGTGTAGCGCCTGCGCAGCCGCCCTGGATCAAAGTCGATACCGGAACGATTGCCAGATCGGGCGTGATAGCCTGGGTGCTGGCAGTACTGGTTCAGTTGCTGACAGGCAGTATGCACAGCGACCGCCTGGTTTTGGATTCAAACTACTATTTTGCAGATTCGCTTAATACACAGCTCTTTCTCTCTGAAAAATTCGAACTGGAAAAAACGAGCAGTGGGCTCGAACTGAATTTCCGGTCGCCGGTGGAAAACTCATGGTTGGAGCTGAATGCCACGCTCGTCAATACGATCGACGGCAGTGAATACAGTGCGGAGAACGGTGTTGAATTTTATTCGGGTTATGAAGATGGGTCTCACTGGACGGAGGGTTCGCAGGAAAATAGTATTCAGTTTACAAAAATACCTGCCGGGACTTATGTTTTACAGATGACGGCCACCCGCGATTCGAATATGTATGGCCAGGCACGAGTTTTCACCGCCAAGCTTTTTTATGATCCTGTTACCTACCGAAATATGTGGATCGTGATTCTCCTCATTTTGGTGTGGCCCCTGGTAATGGGCATCGCACGATATTACACCGAAGGTACGCGTTGGGGCAACAGCGAATTTGCCAATTCCTAAAACATGACCCGCATGAAAGAACTTTTTTTGAAATACGTCTTGCCGATGAAATGGTACTTTGTGTACGTCGCTGCACTACTGGCCTGGCTGGCATATGCCAACCTTACAGGCGATCGCATCTTGTCGTTCAACAACCAGGAGCAATGGAGTTCCGGAGGCCGCTCGCACGGCAGCGGTATCATGCACCATAAATAGTCATTAAAACCTAAACATATATCGATGCAACAATACATTATCAGTTCGCTCGTGTACTCGGGCATTGGGATATTGGTCCTGTTTGTCACATTTGCGGCCATTGAAATACTCACCCCGAAGCACAATCTGCGGCGGGAGATCATGGAAAACAAAAATGTGGCGCTGGCCATTTTTGCGGGCTTTTTCATGCTTGCGATCGCCATTATAATCGCGTCGGCAATTCACGGGTAAATGAAAAATACGGCAGGCAGGCACAGCGCGCAGTGGGTGTTGCTGGTAGCGGTGTTCATCATCGCAACTTGCGGATTGATTTACGAACTGGTGGCGGGCACGCTCGCGAGCTACCTGCTCGGCGATAGCGTCACGCAGTTCAGTATCATCATCGGTGTGTACCTTTTTTCGATGGGGATAGGCTCGTACCTCTCGCGGTTTTTCAAGGATCATCTGCTCGAATGGTTTATCAGGATCGAGTTGCTGGTTGGACTGGTGGGCGGTTTCAGTGCGATACTGTTATTCCTCGTGTTTCCGCTCGCGTTCAGTTTTCAGCCGGTTCTGTATGCGCTCGTAGGCGTCACGGGAATTCTGGTCGGGATTGAAATACCGCTTTTGCTTCGGATTTTGAAGGATAAGGTCGAGTTTGCGGAGCTGGTGAGCAGGGTTTTTACCTATGATTACATCGGAGCATTGCTGGCGTCGCTGATCTTTCCGTTGATTTTTGTGCCTTACCTGGGGCTGATCCGTACGAGTCTGTTTTTCGGCTTGCTGAATGTCGGTGTGGGGTTGTACCTCTGCCGGTACTTTGCCGGCGAGGTGCGGGGCGTGAGGGCTATCCGCTTCGGCGGCGTGTTGATCCTCATTGCCGAAGTGGCGGCATTCATTTTCTCCGAACAGATCATGAGTTTCAGCGAAACGCTTGCCTACAATGACCACGTGGTTTATTCCACCTCCACACCTTACCAGCGGATCGTGATCACCAAAAACCGGCACGATCTTAGGCTTTACCTGAACAATAACCTGCAATTCAGTTCGGCCGACGAATACCGGTACCACGAGGCGCTCGTGCACCCGGCCATGGGGGCATCCGGGCTGGCGCGCAATGTGCTTATCCTGGGCGGGGGTGACGGGCTGGCTGCGCGGGAAATTTTGAAATACAAATCGGTGAGAAACATCCAGTTGGTCGACCTCGACCCGGTGATGACGAAACTGTTCACCGAGCAGGATATTCTTGCTGAAATCAACAGGCATTCATTGAAAGACCCGCGGGTAACAGTGACCAATGCGGACGCATTTATCTGGCTGAAAGAGAACAAAAAGCAGTTCGATTGCGTCATCATCGACTTTCCGGACCCTTCCGGCTTTGCGGTCGGCAAATTGTATACAACAGCTTTCTACCGGCTTCTGCAAACGGCCATGACGCGAAATGCCGTCGCCGTGGTGCAAAGTACATCGCCCTATGTGGCGCCGAAGAGCTTCTGGTGCGTGAATGAAACACTCAAAGCATCCGGATTTCAGACTATTCCCTACCATAATTATGTTCCGTCGTTCGGCGAATGGGGTTATATCATGGCCTATAAGCCTAACGATTTCCATCTTCCGGTCACATTTCCCATCGAGAAAAAGTACATTAGTGAGGCTGTAATGGAGCAAATGCTGCAATTTCCGGACGACATGCTGGCCCACGGGCCTGTGGAGGTGAACAAGCTGAACAACCAGGCGCTGGTCAATTATTTCGAAAAAGAGTGGGGCAAATACCTGGAACAATGAAAAGGGGCGAATTCATCAGACTAACCGCCGGAATGGCCGTTGTCGCTCCGCTCGTAAATGCCTGCGACGGGCAAAAGCGTAATGCGGCGAAGACCATTCCCGGAAAGATCGTAGGTGCTTCGGCAGCGGCGGGGCATTTGCTTCGTGATCATGCATTCAATCCGCCTTCCGAATTCGAAACGAAAGAGGTAGTGATCATCGGCGCGGGCGTCAGCGGACTTTCGGCGGCGAGGCATCTGGTGCAACAAGGGATTGAGGACATCGTGGTACTGGACCTGGAAGCGCATCCCGGTGGTAATGCGGCTTCGGGCGGCAATGCGTTTTCAAAATATCCGTGGGGCGCGCATTATGTGCCTGTTCCAAATAATAACCTGACCGACTATCTCGCATTTTTGGAAGATGCCAAAGTGATAACCGGCTATGATCAGGCGGGTTTGCCGGTGTACGACGAGTTTTTCCTCTGCCACGACCCCGAAGAGCGGTTGTACATCAACGGGCACTGGCAGGAAGGCCTGGTACCTAATTTCGGGTTGAATGCGGTTCAACTGGCGGAATTCAAGACGTTTTTTAAATTCATTAATCATTTCAAAAACCTGAAAGGCGCTGATGGGCTCGATGCGTTCAGCATTCCGGTGGATACATCGAGCCGCGACGAATCGCTGCGTGCGCTGGACCGTGTGACGATGAAGGAGTGGATGGATAACCAAAACCTGTCGAGCGAATATATCCGCTGGTACGTCGATTACTGCACCCGCGACGATTTTGGCACACCATTCGACCAGGTGAGCGCGTGGGCCGGCATTCATTATTTTGCCTCGCGCAAAGGAAAGGCCGCCAATGCACAGCATAACGATGTGCTTACCTGGGAGAACGGCAACGGGTTTCTGATTGACGAACTACGTAAGCTGCTCGACGGCAAAATCAATACCGGCGCATTGGCAACTTCTGTAAAAACGTCGGCAAATGGCGTAAAAATCAGCTATCTCGATGTGGCATCGCGCCAGTTGAAAGGGTTGGAAGCGAAGCATTGCATTATGGCGGTGCCCCAGTTTGTCGCGGCGCGTCTTTTGAGCGATACCGGGCGCGGCAAAGCGTTGGCCGGGCATTTTCATTACGTGCCCTGGATGGTCGCTAACCTGACTGTCAAGGAATTGCACGAGCGCTCCGGGCAGCCGGCCAGCTGGGACAATGTGATTTACGGAAGCCCGTCGCTGGGTTATGTCGACGCCACGCACCAGCAGGTACAGCAGCGGAAGGAGCGGCGCAACCTTACCTATTACCTCCCGCTCACGCACGCGTCACCCGAGGTTGCACGCAGGGAGGCGTACCGCGCGGAACACGCATTCTGGGCCGAAAAAGTGCTTTCCGATCTCCAACGCGTACATCCGGACATCCGGGAGCAGACAGAGCGTATCGATATCATGCTTTGGGGGCACGCGATGGCGCAACCGCGCCCGGGAATGGTCCACGGCGACGTGAGAAAAACGCTCGCCAACAGCATTGGTAACGCCATCCACTTCGCCCACACCGACCTTGCGGGGGTGAGCATATTTGAAGAGGGTTTTTACCAGGGCCTTAATGCCGCGAAGAAAATCCTGCAACAATCCTGACCGCCATGGAAAACAAGCAGCCCTGGCTCGGTAAGCCGTTGACCGACATTGTTTTTATCCTTGCTCCACCGTTTCTGAGCCTGCTGGTGGTGATTGGCTTTCCCCGGATTTTCCAGGACAATGCCCATATGCCCGATGCCTGGTGGGTGGTGTTGATATTGCTCATAGATGTCGCGCACGTGTACAGCACGCTTTACCGCACGTACCTGAACCGGCAACTCTACCACCGTTTCAAGCCGTTGCTGATCGGTATACCGGTGCTGGCGCTGGTCATTGGTTCGGGTATTTATCTGATGAGCGGACTGTGGTTCTGGCGCGTGTTGGCTTACCTGGCGGTTTACCATTTTGTGCGGCAGCAATATGGATTTATGCGGTTGTACAGCCGTTTTGAGCGGACGCCCGGTTGGTACCGGCACATCGATCAGTTTGTGATCTACTATGCCACCATTTACCCGCTGCTGTACTGGCACCTGCACGGAGGCCGGAATTTCAACTGGTTTATCGAAAACGAATTCCTGATTTCCGCCTCCCGGCCAGCGTTGAATGTAGCCACGGGCTTGTATTTTATCATGTTAGCAGCCTATGTTTTTAAGGAAATGCATTACTGGCTGCATTTCAGGACGCTCAACATTCCCCGCATCGCTGTGATTACCGGTACTTTGGTATCTTGGTATTTTGGTATTGTGTATTTCAATGGCGACCTGGCATTTACGCTGCTGAACGTCGTCAGCCACGGTATCCCGTATATGGCGCTGATCTGGGTATTCGGACAAAAGGAGGCTGCCCGGCGGGAATCAGGAAGGTGGTTACCACTGTTTTTCGGGCAATATGGCGTGGTTCTTTTCCTGGGGCTGATATTCCTGCTGGCCTATTTGGAAGAAGGCCTTTGGGACTGGACGGTCTGGAAGGAGCACCGCTATCTTTTCTCGCTATTCCATCAGTTCCCGCTGACCGTTCACAAGCCGGCATTGGCGTTGATCGTGCCGCTGCTGGCCGTTCCGCAGATCACGCATTACGTAATCGACGGGTTTATCTGGAAAAAAGGAAACGAGCGGCATTGAGGTATTTTGACGGGTCATTTTGTCAATAGTTAAGCGAATAGTTCTTTCAACAAATGCCTGCGTTGTTTACTCACAATGGCCTGATAACCACCTTCCATTAACAAATACCCGCCATCTTCTCTTTTGAAAGACACGATCCTGTTTTTACTGATCAGATAGGATTGGTGTGTCCTCACAAAACCATAAGGTTCCAGTATATTTTCGTATTCGGAGATGGGTTTACTCACGGTTATCTTTTTGTTTCCGGTGAGATAAAATGTGGTATAACTGTTATCCGATTTGCAGAAGATAATGTCGTCGATCAATACATAATGGATTTCATGAGCCTCCGCCAATGCAATTTTTTTCTGCCGCTGCGACGGCAGGTTTTCAAACGACTGGATCAGCATCGCGATCTGTGCGCCCTGGTCGCGTTCTTTCTTCCTTTCCATCGCTTTTCTGACGGCCTCCGTCAGTTCCAGGTGATCAAGCGGTTTGAGCAGGTAATCGGTGGCCGAAAACTTGATGGCCTGAATGCCATATAAATCGTAAGCCGTCGTGAAAATGATGCTGCCCGGAAAATGGTTGAGCTGTTTCAGCAGGTCGAAACCCGTTTCGTTTTGCAAGCGGATGTCCAGGAAAAGGATATCCGCTTGCTGCCGGGTCAGGAAATCGTATGCGTCGCCCACATGATGCGCATAACCCGCTACTTCCACCTGCGGGCAATGCGTTTCCAATGCCAGGCGCAGGTTATGCACGGCCTGGATCTCGTCGTCGAGTATAAAACATCGGATAGGGGTCAGGAGAGCCATTTCAATAGTCTGATTTCCGTGGTGGTCCCGGAACCCGGGCTGGATTTGGTTTGAAGTACGATTTGCATGGCTGGCAACTTTTCGTTGATCAATGCAATGCGCTTACCGGTTAAGGAAAGGCCGTGCCCGGGCACTTTTACCGACGTGTCGTAGCCGATACCATTATCGGCGATGGCTACAATGAGGTCGGAGGCATCGCAACGGATGGTTACGGTGAGCGTGGGATTACGTACGCTTTCGGCGAGGCCGTGGCGGATGCTGTTTTCAATCACCGGTTGCAAAAGAAGTGGCGGGAAATCAATAGAGCCGAGGTCGTTCCCGCACTCGTTTCGAAAGGTGTACGTAAATGTTTTTCGTTTTTGTTCCAGTGCAATATACTTTTCCTCGATACCCAATTCCTCGGCGAGCGATACCAGTTCTTTCCGGCCGCTGTCCATGATCGTGCGCATGAAAGTCGCCACGTCGGTAATGTACTGGTTGGCCGCTTCGGGGGCATTCTGCCGGATCAGCGATTGGACGGCATTGAGGGAATTGAAGAGGAAATGCGGGTTCAACTGTCCGCTGAGCAATTGGAGCTGGTTTTCTATTTCGTTTTTCTTGCGGTTGAGGCGGGCGAGTTGTCTTTTGTGTCTTTGTTTTTGAATAGAAATCGCCAGTAACGCAAGGGTAACCACGCCCAATATCCATTGTACCAAGGTAATCCAGCCCGGTTGTCCCGGCAACGGTTTTACATCGATCGTTACCTCGTTGACACTTTCCCGCTGATGCGCGTACCGGAGGTATACCTTGACGGCCTTGCCCGGTTCGGGTTTATCGAGGTAAATGTAGGAGTAGCCCTGCGTAAACTTGATGTCCTCGCTGCCGCCCAGCCGCTGCCAGTTTTCGGGCTTCCCGATCGCGTATTCGATTCCGCTGTTGCGGGGAATTTTTCCGAAAAAATAATATTGCTCATTGTTCGAAAACCGGAGAAATGCGGAATGCCCGCCCTCGATTTCGAAATGGTTGGCCTGTGGCCCCTGTTCGGTGCGCGCCTTGTTGATTTCGGTATTCAGGATATCCTGAAAGTTTTTATCCGATGAAAATTCCACGAAATTGAAATAATCCGGAACGCTACGTACGCGGGCGATGGAGAAATGGTACACATCTGCCAAGGTATTCTTGTTCCTGAACGCCACGTTGAGCGAGTCGCCCAGCAGGAGCTCGAACTTCCCGGCATGGTAATGCTCCGCAGGCGTGGTTTCGACGTCTTTGATCTCATGGCGAATGTCTGCACTGGCATGGCCGATGTAAAAATCCGGGTCGTTTTTAAGAGAAACAATGTCAGTCCAATCGTTTTTTAGTTTACCATTGACAGCCGTCCTGAACTGCAAATCCTTGAAATCCATGTAAGGGATTTGTTCTCCTCGCCCGACCAGGATTTTGCCATAAGGATAAAAATCAAGCGAAAAGCGACCCATGGCGACGAAAAACTTAGAAGGATCGACGGTCGAAAGCTCCCTTGTTAAAGACGGGTCGGAGTAAAGGAACTGGTTGTCGAGGTTGGGTGTGAGAAAGGAAACTTTTTCCGCGCTACCGCTTACGTTACCAGCCATCGTGACAATGCAGGAGTCGCACACAACGCCGCCATGGATTTCCTTGATGGCGAGTATGCCGTTCGCGCTGTATTGCCCGCGGGCTGCCATCGGAATGAGCAGAAAAAGAAGCAGGGTTATTTTTTTCATGTCGTGAAATGGTCTGGTTCTGCCGCAAATACGTGACCGTAGCTGACAGCGGGCCAGCCAAAACTGAATCTGGCGTTTTTGAACTTGAATTCGGAATGTTATCAGGCAAAATAGCATACAATCCTTAACTTTGTAACCATGAGATTCGCACCAATGCTCTGATATTCCTTCACGTGCAGCCCTTGCACTTTGTCCCCGCTTCCCGGGGATCAGGATTTTATTATCTCAATTTTTCAATCCATCACTTATTGAAATCCTATGGAAGGAATACTGAATGCACAGCAAATAGATCAGTTTATTACCCGGGGCTTTATCCGCATCGACGATGCGTTCCCCACCGAAGTAGCGGCACAGGCGAGGGATATTTTGTGGAACGACCTCGGCGTCGACCGGCACGATCCGACGACCTGGACCAGGCCTGTGATCCGTCTCGGCATGTACCCGCAGGAGCCGTTCGTCGCGTCCGCCAACACGCAGGTATTGCACACTGCCTTCGACCAGTTGGTGGGAGCAGGCAAATGGCTGCCTTGCCGTAGTATGGGCACATTCCCGGTACGATTCCCATCCGATCAAGACCCCGGCGACGCAGGCTGGCACGTCGACGCCAGTTTCGCGGGCGACGATCCGGCCAATTTCTGGGAATGGAGAATTAACATCAATTCAAAAGGTCGCGGGCTGTTAATGCTTTTCCTGTACTCGGACGTGAGCGAACACGACGCGCCTACGCGCATACGTATAGGGTCGCACGCGGATGTGGCGCGTGTACTGGCGCCAGAAGGAGAAGCTGGCCTGTCATTTATGGAGCTTGCGGGCAAACTGGATACCATGCCCGAACGTGAAATCACATTGGCTACCGGCACGGCGGGTACGGTTTATCTCTGCCATCCGTTCCTGGTCCATGCCGCGCAGCCTCACCGTGGCAAGGAGCCAAAGTTTATGGCGCAGCCGCCATTATTGTTGCGGGAAGATTTGTCGGTTGATGGCGGTTCTCCCGTTGAGCTAGCCATTAAGCAAGCGCTTATTTAGGGGAAGGAAGGAGGAAGGAGAGGAAACAGACGTAGATAAATAGTTGGGCGTAGTCTCCGACTACGTCCGAGCGACAACTGGTCTCTGACCAGTAAGCAACATTAAATCAACGTTAGATAAGCCGGTCTGAGACCGGCACTCGCCCGGGGCTGACCCAAAAGCAAAAAGCCCTTTTTCTACTATGTAGAGCGAGGGCTTTTTTGTATTTTTAATTACGACATTAGAAATACATGGGCAAGATAAAAAAATCTGTTGTTTTTAAGGAATATGACCCCGGGCAATTGCTATTGTTGCCCCCTTCA
>NZ_FNYL01000013.1 GCF_900109045.1 Dyadobacter sp. SG02 | reverse complement strand
TAGCTAATCGAACGCATGCCCATCTATCACCAATAAATCTTTAACAAATATCACCATGCGGTGCCCCTGTTTTATGCGGTATTAATCCGGGTTTCCCCGGGCTATCCCCCAGTGATAGGTAGGTTGCATACGCGTTACGCACCCGTACGACAGTGACATTGCTGCCCCTTCGCCTTGCATGTATTAAGCCTGCCGCTAGCGTTCATCCTGAGCCAGGATCAAACTCTCCATTGTAAATATGTTGCGATCTTGCTTCCGAAAAAACAGATCAAATGTTTCTAACGAACCTATCTTTTTGCTCTCTTCATCATGTCAAAGAACGTTGCTCTGGCTTTCCAGAACTCGTGGCAGCGATCGTTTTCGCTACCGTTGTCCCCGATTGGGAGTGCAAAAGTAGTAAGCATATTTTAACTTCCAAACATCGGTCGGAAAAATATTCCGGAATTTTAACCAGTAGCTCCCTCGCACGAGCGATAAAACTTGACGGAGAGGACGTTAGCGGGTTGTTATTTTTTTACCAATTTTCGAATTTAAATTCGCAGTCCGGGCCAGACCCCAAAAAGCCAACTAATCCATGACCACACAACGCCCCGATATCTTCGAATACCGTTCCTTGCTTTTCGGCATCGCCTACCGAATGATCGGAGAAAAGTCCGAGGCGGAAGATATTGTGCAGGATGTATATATAAGGTGGCTGGAAATGGACAGCAGCCAGGTTGAAGATCCACGGCATTACCTGATGCGGGCTGTGACCAATCGCTCCATTAACCGGCTAAAAATATTGCAGCAACAAAGAGAGCGATATATGGGGCCCTGGCTGCCCGAACCATTAACTAATACAGACCTGCCGGAAGTCACTCCCGATACCGGCAACGATCTCTCCATAGGCTTTCTTTTTCTCCTGGAAAAGCTGAATCCGCTGGAAAGGGCCATTTTCCTCCTGCGTGAAAGCTTCGACGTTCCTTATAAAGAGCTGGAAACGATCCTCGATATCCCCGAGAGCGCCTGCCGACAGCACCTGCACCGTGCGAAAGAAAAGCTGCAAAAGGATAAAAAACGCTTTGAATCCGATGTGGCCCGCCACCAGGAACTCCTCCAAGCATTCATGGTCGCGTGTGTAAACCAGGATCAGGGCGAGCTGATCTCCCTGTTGAAAGAAGATATCAGCTTTTATGCAGACGGCGGCGGTAAAGCCTCGTCCGCAACGAAGCCGCTGTTTGGCCCCGATCCGGTATCCCGTTTTATACTGGGCCTTTTCAGGAAAGCACCAACTCCCGCCCCGTTATTTAATGTACTGATGGTGAACGGATTGCCAGCAATAGCCCTCTTTGATGCAGTCACCCGGGCGCCTATTACCTGCATTTGCTTTGAGCATGAAGGCGACGCCATCGTCAGCATCTATTTTATCAGGAATCCCGATAAATTGAAAAATATCCGCTACCAGGGATAAAAAACTGTCACGAAACGGGCCTCTGTTTGTCTTCCTGTAAAATACTTGTTTTACAATGGAACATCAATTAAGACTGCAACCCATCGAGCAACCCAAAAGTTTGTACGTGCGACTAGGGTATTGGTATTTGAAAAAAATGATCGGCAAAGTGATCACGCCCGCCAAAGTCGTGTACGCCAGGGTGCCGAAACTGATGAAAGTGGCCTCGCTTTTCTACAAGATCAGCGAAGAAGCAACTTTGAAAGACGACCTGAAAATAATGATCCACGTGATGGTGTCGGAACTGGACAACTGTACTTTCTGCCTCGACATTGCCCAGGCCTATGCCATGCGTAAAGGAAACTCAATGAAGAAACTGGGCGAACTTCAGAATTTCGAAACCAGTGAATTGTTCTCGCCCGCCGAGCGCGCGTGCCTGGCGTACGTAAAGGAAGTGACCTTGCATAAGCAGGTACCTGATGCCGTCTTCCAGGATTTGCAACAGCATTTCAGCGACGACAAAATCGTTTACATCACCTTCCTCTGTGCTTCCGAAATTTATTACAATACGATGAACCTGGCACTGGGGATAGGCTCCGACGGGCTCTGTGCTATACAGTAACTTTAATCCTTTCCGCCATCGCTTTCCCGTTTTGCAGATCTCTCCCCGTCAACTCAACATATTCCACATCGGGGGAAAGTTTTGTACCGCCGGTTATCCGGATAAAAACCCGTTGCAATGTACAGTTCCTGCTACTAATCATCGTATATATATGGAAGCTGCCATCGGCGCCCTTCCGGAGATAAAGCAACCGTTTTGGGCAGACATTCAATGTAATCTCATATTCGTCCGCCCCTTGCCGGCGTACTTTGATTCCATAGGCAAACTTTCTTTGCGCATAGGTCAACTCCTTTCGCTCGCCCTTTTCCGCATATTTTATCCAAAATATCCTGATGGGACTGCGGATGTCGAGCGCTCCATCCCTGTTAAAGTTGAGGACATAGCAAACTGTATTTGCATTGGGATCGCGCTGGATGTAAAACAAGAGATCAGGGACGTCGCTCGGCACGGGAAGCGTATCCTGCGCGGGAGATTGCAAAACAGCTTCGACGCAGGATGACCCGGCAAATGCCCGGACGACGGAAAGCAGAACCAGTAAAAGTGTTGTTTTCATAATTCATCGTGCTATCGACCCACCATTAAGCTACCCGATCACCCCAATGTGCCAATCTCCGGTTGGCACATTGTGATACTTGTGCAATGAGAGTCAAATGGAAATACATATGAGAGATCAAAGCTTGTACCACGGCCCGGCGTGCCCGTGGTAACCCGGGAATCGGCATCAGCGATGCAGGAAAGGCGCATTCGGCCGGACAAAGAATTGTATTACTCCAAATGGCTGATCCGGAAATACGGAAAACTGGATGTCGTTGGCGGCTCCAACCGACCTTTAATTTGGCACAAATGGATTTCATAGAGAGGGCATAACTATCAGTCCATCAGGGTTACAGGCGCCGCAGACGGCGAATGCATTGAACTCCGCCGAACCGACGGTGGCCTTGCCATTTGATACTTTCAGGATTGGCAGGGACTTTGTCAGGGAGCTTAGTCAAAAAGCAAAGCTCAAACGAGTACCACTAAAATGATAAAGCGACGGAGAAAATTTTTTTACCACAGATCATGGCTTCTTTTCGCAGGGCTTGCGTTGATTGCAATGCGGACGGACGCGCAGATAAAACTCTCGCTCGATCAGGCTGTTGACCTCGCGAGGGAGAATAACCTATCGAACAAAATTGCCTACCAGGAACGGCTGGTCAGCCTTGCCGACTATAATGATAGCAGAAATGCCATCCTGCCCCAGGTCACCATGGGAGCGTTCTATCAACGGTTCAGTAAGGTTACCTTGTTTTCGGACGGGCTTTCGGATTCGCGCAGCATTACCCGGATACCCGGCCCGAACAGCGCCGGAACGAGCATCGAGGCCTCGGTTAATCTTTATACCGGAGGACGTCAGAAAGCACAGATAGAGGAGCAAAAACAGCGCAAGGAACTCGCCACATTAAATCAGCACGAGCAGAAAAGCAGCGTGAGCTTGCAGGTATGTGTGCAG
This sequence comes from Dyadobacter sp. SG02, assembly GCF_900109045.1. Lineage (GTDB taxonomy): Bacteria > Bacteroidota > Bacteroidia > Cytophagales > Spirosomataceae > Dyadobacter. Next base: position 287,043 of record NZ_FNYL01000013.1, on the reverse strand, counting down.
TACTTCGAGCTGGTAAATGTCATTGAACAGCAGAAACTAGTGGGCGAACAACTTAACCGGGCCGAAACCCGCCTGAAAAATATCCGCGCGCTGTACAAGAATACAAGGGTTACGAGAAACGACGTCCTGAGATCGGAAGTCGTGCTGGCCAATGTGCGGCTGCTGGCAGAGAAGACGGCGAACGACCGCCGGATCATTAATAACAGACTGAAACTTTTACTCAACCAAAGAGATGAAGAAGATATAGTACCGACGGACTCCGCGCGGATTATCCCGCCGATCACATTGGCGCCTTCGACAGACCCATACGGCCAGGCCGGATTATCCTTTGCCGTGAGGAAGGCGCTGATATCGGAAGAGATTTCGCAAACCAGGCTGACACTCGTCAGAAGCAACTACAAACCCATCCTGGCACTATTTGCGGCTTATAATTTGTCCTACCCCAATAATCTCTTTTTCCCGCCTGTCGATCAGGCCTATTCCGTGGGGTTCGTCGGACTGAAAGTGCAGTATCAGTTATCTTCTTTATATCACAATAAATACAAGGAATCGGCGGCGTCCATCAGGATACAGATCGCCAGGCAACTCGAACAATCCCTGGCCGATCACGTGAATGACCAGATTTCCGCATTGTACATCAGATACCAGGAGTCTTTGATGAGAATCGCCGTCGCGCAGAGCACCATTGAACAGACCGAAGATAATTACCGGATCGTAAGTACCAAATATTACAACCAGTTGGCCCTGTTGATCGATGTTCTGGATGCCGACAACCTTTTTCAGGAATCGAAGTATAGCCTCATACGTGCGCAGGTCGATGCCCTGAATTATTACCACCAGCTTCGTTTTGCAAAGGGAACATTATAACCCGTTCATCTCAGAAAACATGACAACTTCTTCCAAAAAACCGATTGGCCGGTTGCTTACAAATGGAACTGCGGCCATATTGATCATCGCCCTGCTAAGCTACACTTCGGACTACTTTATCCGTAGCAACGAATTTGCAGAAACCAATGATGCCCAGGTGGAAGCTTATATCAATCCCGTTTCGGCACGCGCCGGCGGGTACATCCAGCGCGTACTTTTCAGCGAACATCAGCAAGTCAAAAAAGGGGATACATTGGTAATCCTCGACGACCGGGAGTACCGTGCCAAACTCCTGGAAGCGGAAGCGACGCTCGAAGATGCGGAGGCGCAACTGCATGTCCTTTCGGCCGGTATCCAGGCCGCTCAAATCGGGGCTTTGGTGAACAAACACCAGATACGCGGGGCAAACGCAAGGCTGACGCAGCAGCGCAAAGACCTGGCCCGGTACCTGAATCTGATTGATGAAGAAGCAGTTACCGGCCAGGAACTGGAACAAATTACTGCCCGGCACGACGTGGCGGCAAGCGATTTCAACAGCGCGGAGGACAATCTCAAATCCACCTACGCCAGAATAGCGGAACTGGAAAGCAGGAGGGCATTGATCCTGGCCGACATCAAAAAGAAAAAAGCACAGCTCACTTTTGCCAAAATAAATCTGGGATACACGGTCATAAGGGCGCCATATGATGGACAGGTGGGCAGGAAGACGATTTTGGAAGGCCAGCAAATTCAGCCGGGACAGCCACTTGTTTCGATTGTGAATAAAAAAGAGAAATGGGTTACCGCCAATTTTAAAGAGACACAGCTTGACCATTTGTATGTCGGGCAATACGTTTCAATCGCTGTCGACGGCCTGGGCGGGAGGGAATATGCTGGAAAAGTCGAGGCTATTTCGGCGGGTACCGGTTCCAAATTCTCCCTTTTACCGCCGGATAACTCTACGGGCAATTTTGTAAAGGTGGTTCAGCGGGTTCCGGTCAAAATAAAACTGACGGAAGGCGATATGGACTTGTTGAGAGCCGGGATGAGTGTGATCGTATCAGCCCAAAAAATGTCACGCCAATGAAAACGCCGACCTACTTCAAGCCGTGGACCCTTCAATGGCCCTGGGGCATCCGGATTTCACTCGTGCTGATCCTGGCAACCGGAATCGTTCAGTTCGTCGTATTTGCCATGACGCAGAATTATGTGGTAGCCTACTTTGGAGCTGAGCCGCAGGAAGTTTCCCTCGCATTACAGGTAACCTATTGCGGCATCGTGGCCGCCCTGCCATTCCAGTTTCGCTTTGTACGTTACTTCGAAACCCGGAATATGCTGGCCACCGCCCTCCTGGCCAGCATGCTGTTAAGTGTGTGCCATATTTTTGTCCATGATATTTACATCTTCATATTCCTTCGCCTGCTGACCGGCTTTGCGGTAAGCGCCATTGCGGCTGCTGCATTGACACTTTTATTCTCTGTTCTTACGCCCGATAAAATCCCGACGGTCGGCCTGTCGGTGTTTTTCGGGACAGTTTTATGTTCCGGCGTCATTATCGGGATACTCGGCGCCTGGGTCGTCGGCAATATGGAATGGAAGAACATCTACTATTATATGATCATGATCCAGTTCACTACACTTGTTCTGGTGTTTTTCCTGTTGAACCCCCATAACAATGTCAAAAAATACCCTTTGTACCAGCTGGACTGGACCAGCGGGACTTTTAACCTGATCGCGCTCGTATCTTTTGCCTATACCGTATTATATGGCCCCGCCAGAGACTGGTTTGATGATCCGGTAATTGTCTGCTCGGCCATTGTCTCTATCAATTCGTTCGGGTTGATGTTATACAGGCAGTCATTTTTAAAACGTCCGTATATTCACCTCGACACCTTCAGATCGCTCAACTTTTATGTCGGCATTATCCTGCTCATGTTGTTTTACGTCGTAAAGGATAGCCTGAACCTGGTGTACGCCTATTGCTCGGCTACCCTGCAGTGGCCGATCGAGCGGCTGATCATGCTGGCCCTTTGCAATGTGTCCGGCATAGTGCTCGGTATCTGGACGATGGCCCAATCGTCCGTTTTGAAGGTTATTTCAAACAAAACCGCTTTCATCATGGGGTTTTCGGTCATGCTGATCTATCATCTGTGGATGTATTTCAGTTATTCCGGTGATATTTCTTTCAGTGAATTGATCGCCCCCGTTTTCCTGCAAGGTACCGCCTGTGGCGTTTTGTTTGTACCCATTATCCGTTTCGTCCTGGCCTCTGCGCCGATGTATACCGGCGTTTCGGCCACGGTAATGGCTACCATGGCAAGGTTTGCATCATCGGTAATCAGCGTTTCCGCGTTCTTCTCGATGCAGCGGTATTACAATCTGCTCAACAGACAGGTGCTTTTGAGAAACCTGACGGAATACGACCAGAATTTCACGAGCAGGATTTCGCAAAATGCCGTGTCGTACCAGTACGCGGGATTTACCGGGGGACAGGCGCAGACATTGGCCATTGTGGAGGTAAGTAAAAGTTTAACCATTCAGAGCCAGCTGCGCGCGAGCATGAATGTTTTTATGCTGATGACAGGAATTTTGTTACTGCTGCTTGCCATTATCTGCCTGGCGCCGCCGGTGTTCAGGATGTTCCGGAATTTACTCGGACAAAATAGCGATAAGTGACCATTCGGAAACCGGTCACGCGGGAATGCGTGGGGCCTTGTCTTCAAAAAAACGCAGCGTAATCTGCACACCGCCGGTTTGCGTAATGCGCAATGTGCCATCTATCTGTTCGCTCAATCCGCGGATCAGACTCATACCGAGCGTCCGGCTCAGATTAGGGTTCAAATCTGCCGGAAACCCGATCCCGTCGTCGGCAATTACAAGCCGGTAGATTTTAGGACCTTCTTCTTTGAACTCGATCCTCAATGTACCGATCCGGCCTTTCGGAAAAGCATATTTGAGCGAATTGGTCACCGCTTCGTTCAGGATCAGCCCCAATGGCACGGCAAATGCAATATCCAGATCGATCGGATCTACATTAAATTCCCGACGGATGTCCGCACGATCGAACGAGTTGATGAGATAGTCGACTATTTCACGGGTATAATCGTTCATGGGAATGCTGGACAGGCGGTCGGCCTGGTAGAGTTTCTGGTGGATCAATGCCATTGCATGGACCCGGTTCTGACTCTCGCGAATGGCGGCGAAGGCTTCCTTGTCTTTGAGAAATGACCCCTGCGAATGCAGCAGGCTCGTGATAATTTGCAGGTTGTTCTTCACGCGGTGGTGCATTTCCCTCAGCATCCATTCCCGTTCTTCCAGGAGCCGGTCCTTATCCGTAAGCAATTGTTCCCTGTCGATCAGCAAATGGTCTTTTTCCTTCACAATGTGTTGAAGCGCGTGATTCTGACGATTGATTTCGACCTGCTTTGCTTCGAGCAGCTGGTTGATATGCTTTTTCACCCGGTAGCCTTTAAACCCTAAACCGAGTAGCAGGATCAACAGAACAGCCCCCGCGAAAATACCATTCCGGATATAGGTTGCCTGGCGCAACTGGTTTTGTTGAAGCAGGCTCTTCTCCGTTAGAAGTTGAATCGCCTGTCCTTTCAATTTGAGGTCCTGATCTTTCTTCTCAGTCTCGTATTGAATGCTCAGCTGACTGATTTGCTTGCTTTTTGCTACATTGAAAACCGAATCATTCAGTGTTTTGTATTTCTGATAATGCCTGATAGCCGACAAGTAATTTCCCTGGGCGGAATCCACCTTGAAACGCATCCAGTGGACTTCGATCCTGTGGCTGGGAATAATCTTTTTGCCGGGCACGGCCAGTAATTGGGTCAAATAGGGCGATGCTTTTTCAAACTGGCCGTGTGCTACATAAAACTGGCTGATTTTCCGCCAAGCCGAATACTGGAAACCGGATGTGACCTCGTCGCTCCATGCCACGCTTCGGAGGTAGTACATTTCAGCCACACTGTATTGTTTCAAACCGTCGTAACACGCACCGAAGGACTGCGCCAGAAGCAGTACGTCTTCATAAGTATACGGCAGATCTTTCCGCACGACATCTTGCAGAAACCGCAACGCCTCCCGGGGCTTTCCCTGCCGCAACAGGGTGAGGGCCATTCGGTTAGCAAGCGCCATTTGGACCAGGAATACACCCTTTTTCCGGCTGAGCGCCAAGGATTTATGGTAGTAGACGACGCTTTTATCGAACTGGCCCAGCTCGTAGTAGGCATTACCCAACCTGTAATAAGCGTAGTCGAGTTCGTCGGGCTGGCCGCTTTCCTCCGCGTCCCTGACGACTTTGAGAATGTAAAACAGTTTTTGGTTTAAATCCCCCCTGGCCTGGCTTATATCGGACAAAAAATAATAGGCATTAGATAAATAGCCGTATTCGGTCGGCGTTTTGTAGACACTTCCATCCGCCAGTTCATGATAAGCCCGGGTCAACGGCTTTGAACCGATTTGGGTTTGAATGGCCATTACCTGCTGTGCTTTGGTTTCGGCCTCTTTGGTATCCCCGGTATGTAGCTGAAAATCCTGATAGCCCATTTCCATCAGGATCAGCATCTCCTGGGAGCGGTCGCCGATCTCCCGGGCGAGCGCCAGTGCCCTTTCCAGCGCGACCCTGTTTTCCTGGCAGTCGTCGCAAAAAATCGTCGTCGCCATCCTGAGCAACGCCCTGATTTCCCCCGCTTTGTCGCCCCGCTCCTGGCGCTCCCGGACGACCTTCATAAAGTAAGCTTTGCCTTTCGGCCAATTGCTATCCAATAAATAAGCAATACCCTGCAAACACTGGCTTTCTTCCAGCCATTTCCGATGGCCGATCCTGGCACTGAGCGTTTCGGCCCGGCGAAAAAACAAGAGCGCGCTGTCCCGATTTGCTTTTCGGGTATATGATGGCCTGAGCCTTTTTTTGCCGAGTTCGAGCAACGCCCTGATCTGATTGGTATCGGGCTTGCCAAACGCCGACTCATGCGTCAACCCGGAAGTGTCGGAAACACGGATGGGCTGTGCCTCCGAGGGAATGCCCCAAAAGCCAAGCCACGTCGTCAGCAAAAAGAGAAGGACCGATCCAGAGCGTGGCATAGTGAGTTTGACGAAATTTACCGTTGTATGCGGGTGTGTTTATGAATCAGGTGACTGGACTGTGAGCATCTTGCGGATACCCATTTTTTCAATGCGATATTCGAGTGTAGTAGGCCTCAGGTTCAACAGTTCGGCAGCGCCGCCGGCGCCCCGGATCCGCCCGTTGGTCTGATTCAGGATCGATAGAATGTATTCCCGCTCCGATATCCGTTGCATCTGCTTCATTTCCGACAAATTTTTGGGCGGACCTGCTGTCGCCTGTGCGAAGGTCTTGTTATTTTCAGGCTGGCTCGGGGGAGCATTGAGCGCAAAGGACCGCTTTTGAAGAGGCCTGCCGAGCGCCAGCGGCGTTTGCCCGTTACTCAGGATGACGGCCTGTTCAATGACATTTTCCAACTCGCGGATATTTCCCGGCCATGTGTAATTGATCAACTCGTCGAGTGCCGTATCGCTGAACCCTAAAAACGGCTTTCCTTGTTTCCGGGTCAGTTTTCGGGCAAAAAAGTGTGCGAGTAAGCTAATGTCCTCCTTGCGTTCGCGCAGTGCGGGTAACGTCAGCGGAAAGGCTGCCAACCTGTAAAAAAGGTCCATTCGGAAACGGCCTTCCGCTACCTCAGTTTCCAGGTCGCGGTTCGTGGCCGCAATGACGCGCACATCTGTTTTAATTGGCGCCCTTCCTCCTATCCGTTCGATTTCCTTCTCTTGAAGTACCCGCAACAATTTTGCCTGCAATTCCAGCGGCAGCTCGCCGATTTCGTCGAGGAATATGGTTCCCCCGTGCGCCAGCTCGAATTTGCCGGTCCGTTTTTCGATAGCGCCGGTAAATGCCCCCTTTTCGTGGCCGAACAATTCCGATTCGATCAGGTTTGCCGGTAACGTCGCACAATTGATCTTCACCAGAATTTTATCTTTCCGAAGCGATTGGTTATGGATAGCCCTGGCAATCAGCTCTTTTCCCGTACCGCTCTCCCCCATCACCAATACCGTCGTGTCCGTCGGCGCAACTTGTGTAACCAGGTTGAATACGTGCAGCAGGCTTTCGCTCTTTCCGATAATCTCCTCGAAATTCACGAACGCCTTTACTTCTTCCTGCAAATAGGAGTTCTCCTGTTTCAGTTTTTCGCTGAGGCGGGCTACCTCTTCGTAGGCCATTACCCTTTCGAGCGTCAGCAACAGCGGTTGTTCGAGCCGTCCCAGCAGGGCCTGGTGCGAGACCAGGTAAGGTTGGGGATTCCGGTTTAATAGACAAATATGGAACTGTTCGCCATTTCCCAGGGCGAACGACATCGCCAGCGCCGATTGCAAACGGAACGTTTTGGCTACCAGCCGTATATAGGGGTCCTGCAAAAGCAAGTCCTCCATCTCCCTTTCCGAATAGCGGACGGGCTCGTTGGAAAGCAGGCCGTCCGGCCAAAGCACGGGTGGCTCGATCTTTGAATGGGTCATCTGCAGAATGTCCCGGACACCCAGCACCTGGTACTCTTCGAATCCTACGCGGTAAAAATTGAAATCATGCGTCGCATGCGCACGCTTTTGCCGGACGGTTAAAAAATCGAACGGAATATGCTTCTGTAACAACCGGGCGACAGTCAACAGCCTGCTTTCCCAGCTGCCCTTGTCCGACATTGCCTCGGTAAGCGCAATCTGCAATGCTTTTTCCTCCCGCAATTTCACCTCCACACTATGCGAATGCCGGTATCGCCCGATTTCCAGGGTCGTGAGGACATCCTTATCGCGGAATGGTTTGACAATATATCCGCTTGGTTGTGTGGCCTTTACCGCTTCCAGCACGCTCTGGTTGTCATTGGCGGAAATGTAAATGAAGGGAATATTGATTTCTTCCAACTGCTTGGCCAGGTCGATACCAGTTTCATTCCCTTTGAGATAAATATCCAGCAGGACCATATCGGGTGTCTGCTGCCCGATCAAATCCAATGCCTTGGCGACCGAGTTGGCAGTTCCTTGCACCGTGTAACCGGCGTTGGTCAATATAATTTCAAGATTGTTGGCAATAATATATTCGTCTTCCACAATCAGGATTTTGCAGGAAGATGTGTGGATTGAAAGACTGGATGATGGTTGCATTGCTTCAAACGGCTAGAATTTTGAGATAACGACCAATTTCATATTTAGAAATAACTATACCGCCCGGGTATTCTGGCGGGAACAAGCTGACGAACAAGTGGATTAAACCGAATGCATTAATCGGTAAGCAGCTAATTTACTGATCGTTACATTAGTTATAACTGCGTTTATTATAAATATATCAAGTTTTTTCCACAGTTCCGGCGCGGCAGACGGCCTTTCCGCAGGCCGATTTCAGGCTATCCCGGAGCCCGATCGCTACGGACCGTTGTGATAACTCCAATTTTTTGGAGATATCCGAAAACAATGCTTGCATACACTGCGGTACCCACCGACGAGCTGTTCCGGCAGGGAACTACAATGAGGTTAGTCATCCAGTTTTTTGGATTTCTTCTTCGTTTTGGAGTAATACAATTCGGTTTTACCATGCTACCGACTACAAAAACGGCTACTAGGAGCCCGAAATGGCCTTTTTTATGGCGGGCCGTGCATGGCACGTGTTTGATCCGTCCATCAAGGTCCCGAAGGAAATGCAGGTGCATCCGCGGCAGACGAACGGCAGAGTTTCCACAACCAGAAATAACCCGAAACGATGAAAACATCCAGCTTTGAAATGGTCAATGCGAGGCCTATCCTGACAGATTTACGGTCGAGAATACAGGCATATGACGCTTCGCAAACGGTATATCTGAGCCGCGAACGGCCCACGCATTCCAGCGATCGCCCGGTATCGATGCTCGACATGAGTTCTTTCGGCATCCATGAAATCGTCCTTCCCGGTTTATTGCAGTTTTTAGGTATCAGAAGTCTTACCCTGGACAGCCCGTATGATCTGACCTCGCTGGCTGGTCTTCGAATTGACACAACACACATTGCCAGCGAACGCTACCCCTGGATATTCGTACGGAACGAGGCGATTATTTCCGAATTGCGCGCGCTGTTCAGCTGCTGCCGGACGGTCGCATTTGATAATTGGTCCAGCCTTACCGGTGCCTCCGATCTTTGGAGCGGGCTGCTTTATGACGTTATCAAACCGATCCGGAAAAAAGACCTCGAATTTATCTTTTATCTCGGCGATCCGCAGCACAGGCTGTCCTTCCAGGTAGATGAGGTACTCGACATTATCAGTGATTTTTCGCTGTATGGCAAAGTCACTTTTGCGCTGGACGAGAGCGAGGCAGGCAAACTGTGGCGGGTCCTGAACGGAATCCAGGCCGACGCGGGCATGGCGGACGAGGATGCAAGCGACCTGAACCGGAAATGCATTTCCATTTTCAGGACCCTGAACGTCACGCGGTTGCTGGTATACTCTGCTTCCAAGGCGGTTTTGTTCAGTGAGCAACAACAATTTACCCTGGCGCGGATGCGGGCCGCACCCGTCCTCGAAATGGCTACCGACGCCCGTCAGAACTTCATTACCGGTTTCAGCATGAGCTTGCTGCTGCAATTGGAGATCGCCCATTGCGTCGCCTTCGGGCTGGTCGTTTTCGGCAGTTTTGGAGAACGGTCCGGGCGCCTGGACCAAAAGAACCTGCTGGCTTACATTGACCAGTGGATCGACGACCTGGAAAGGCCCGACACCATGCATCTTTATCAGGAATCACCGGGGTAGCGCCCACCCCCTGCGAGGCAAGCGGAATGGCCGATCTCCTGCCCGGCCGCCTTGGATAATAAGTGCCCAAAAGTCTCCGTATAGTCACATGCGTTCGATGCCGGGCAATTCGATGCCCGGCAATTTGGAGAACGAAAGCGCAAAACCGATCGATAGTCCATTCTAACCCAAACAGCGATGAACGAATTTCTCTTGGTAATCCACCGGGACTTGACGAGCAACGATGCCAGGCCCTCCCCGGATGAAATGAAAATGGCCGTGAAACCCTACCAGGACTGGATAGCCGGTATTGCTGCCCGGAACAAGCTGGTTGGACCGCCCAGGCGCTGGGATGCGGACGGTCGTTTTATCCAAAGGGGTAACCCGGTGGCAAGCGGGCCTTACACTGCGGGCAAAACGTCTATCGCGGGCCTGTTTCTGATCCGGGCAAACGACTACGAGGAGGCGGTTGAAATCGCCGGAGCGTGCCCGATTATTCAATACGGCGCGGTGGTGGAAGTGCGGATGGCCATGATGCCCGCGCAATGATGTACAAAACAGGCTGGATGTGCTATGATTCTTTGCGACAATTTGCTAATTTTATTGACCTTGCCAGGTATAAAGAGGATATAGATGTCTTGCATATCTGTTCAATTATACTTTAATCCGGTTGTGTCATGAGCAGATCCTGCTACATCGCTATTTCACTGCTCCTATCGGCTTACCATTTTGAAGTAAAAGCATCATTCCTCTTCCCCCGGTTAACCCGGTCATTTGCCGACAGTGCGGCCCTCGCTCTTCCAGGCGCCAAGGCGGATACCAACAAGATCATCCTGCTATTGAAGCTTTCCACCTTTTACATCTATAAACCCGGGGAGGCGAAAGCAGATATGGACAGTGCAAGCACCCACCTTGTCTCCGCTCTTTCCCTGAGCAACCGGCTGGGCTACAAAAAAGGCCAGATCATGACCTTGCTCACATGGAGTATTTTGTTCTCCGAAACCGGCGACCGGCCCCGTGGCGTGAGGATTACCAAAAAGGCTATCGGGCTAAGTGCTGCCGGAGGTGAAACGCTGCTTTCGGCCATCGCGTGGTTTTACCTGGGTGAAACCTACCCGCAAAGCAATGAAGGGCTGATCGAAAAAGCCAAATGCTTTTGGCAGGCAAAGGCGCTCTTCAAGAAAGCCGGTGACAAAGAATCCGAAATCGACATGCTGGGAAGGATTGCCGACATACATTATAAACAGGGAAATTACGCCAAGGCACTCAGTGAATTTGAAAATGTCCTCGCATTATTTCGGTCCATCAACGGCCCGTTGCACCTCACGTACAATATGCTGACGGAGGTGAGTAACTGCCTCGGAAATTACCAGGAGTCGATCAAATACGGACATGCGGCTATTGAAACCGCCCAGCAGGCAAACGACACGATATTCATTGGTTTTTTCTATTCGAAACTGGCGTCCGCCTACTACGATCTGGGCCAGTGGGAGCCGGGGATACTGTATCTTCAGAAAGCACTGAATGTCTTTTCCAGTCAGCATGAAACCATGATGGTACTCAGCACCGGCAACGGGATTTGCAGGGGAATGGTGAATATGGGCCATGCAGGAAAAGCGATCGCATTTTACAATGACCTTGTCGAAAAAAATCCTCCCAACAACATATTCGCCAAGTTGACCGTGGCCAAAACGTATGGCCATTGTTACATGGGCATCAAAAACTACGGCCTGGCGGAAAAGAGCTATAACACAATCATTTCGCTTCTGAAAAGCGTAAAAAACGAAGATATCGACTTCGTGGATATCTATAAGGACATTGGTAATTACTATCTGACGATCAGGGAATACGACAAGGCCAGGCATTACCTCAGCGAAGCATTGCACATCAACCACCGCAATGGTACGGTACGGCTCGTATCGCAGCTGCATGCGATGCTTTTCAAAGTGGACTCTGCGCAAGGGAATTACCTGAGCGCGATACGCCATCAGCAGCAATTCAAGTCGCTGAGCGATTCGATTTTCAACGAGGCCAAAAGCAGCAAGATCGCCACTTTGCAGATCCAGTACGACAGCAAGGAAAAAGAGCAGAATATCGCATTGCTCAACCGGCAGAACGTTATCCAGCAGGCTAGTATCCGCCAGAAAGAGCTGGAACGAAATGTCACAATCGGCGGTGCGTTTATGCTGCTTTTGTTTTCCGGCCTTATTTACAATCAATACCGTACCAAAAAGCGGAACAATGAACAACTCACTTTGCAACAAATCGACATCAGGCAGAAAAACAGCGCCCTGCTCAATCTTGTCGAGGAAAAAGAGTGGCTTTTAAAAGAAGTGCACCACCGTGTAAAAAATAACCTCCAGACCGTAATGGGCTTGCTGGAAATGCAGCTTGCCCATCCGACCCAGAGTTTGATCACCGTGATCCGGAACAGCCAGCGGCGGGTTTTCGCCATGTCGCTGATCCACCAGAAACTTTACCAGTCCGATGACGTCAGGATCGTGAAAATGAACCTGTACCTCAAAGAACTGGTCGAATACCTTCAGGATAGCTTTGTCGTAGATAAAGCCATCCGTTTTGAACTGGACCTCGACCCTGTCGACCTGAAAGTGGCCAGGGCTATTCCGCTGGCACTCATATTAAACGAGGCCATAACCAACGCGTTGAAATATGCGTTTACCGACCGAAACGAGGGACGGATTGTCGTGGCCATGAAAAAGAAACCGGACGGACAGGTACATTTATCCATATCCGATGACGGCGTCGGGTTACCGAAAGACCTGAACTGGCTGAATATCAATTCCCTGGGCATGAAACTAATGACCGGATTGAGCGACGATATCAACGCCCGTTTTACGATCGAAAGCAACCAGGGCACTACCATCTCCCTGGTTTTACCACCCGAGCAACCCGAAGCACGGTAATTTCTATTCTAAGGCCCCAAGCATTACTCACTGCCGACGGCTGACAACGATTTTTTAGCTTTCAGGCTTTTTACAATCACCATGAGTACGAGGCCTGCCATGATGATCGACGAAATAATAGCAACGATCTTGAAAATGGCCATATTGGTCAGTAGCTGGCTTTGCACCAGCGTATTCCTGAACAATATGCTTTTCCCTGCACTCGCAGCCTGTTCCGCGGCAAAGCCCTGGGATGCGAACAACCGGGTGTAAGCACCCGATCGCTCCGCAAACAGGAAATTGGTGTCGGAAAGGAATGCTAGAAAATTCTCTTTATTGGATTGATTATAAAACAATTGCAACGTATACAGTCCCGCACTGCTGTTTAGCCCGGCTGCCAGGCGTGCTGCCGCGGCGACGGTAATACCGGCAAATCCCGTGTAAGACGGCAGGGCAGCCACCGAAAAGCCGACGAGCGGAACGAAGAGCATTCCGCATGCGACACCCTGCATGAAGACCGGCAAGGCCAGATCGCTGAAAGATAAATCCGTACTGAATATTTGGTACATCCACCAATGGTAAGCCAGCATTACCCCGAAGCCGGCAATCATGACAAGTGGCCTTTTCTTGTCCAGCCGGATCATGAGCCAGGCCGTGCATGCCATGGAGGTCACCAGCCCGGTGAGGTTTACGGCCGCGAGCTGCATAATGTCGTTGCTGTTCCACCTGAGCACACCGCCGGTCAGGCCGTAGATCAGGGTAATGGTGTCCTTCATACCATAGAAGAGCGTCAGCAATATAATGCCGATGATAAACTGCTTGGACTTGAAAATGTGCAGGTGGAGGTAGGGCCGCCTGCGCCGGCTTTGGCGGATAGCAAATAAAGTCACACCCACCAAAGCGCCAAACGCGGCAGAACACACACGCACATCACTAAACCAATAGTACCTTGGGCCGTACAGGAAAACATAAACCGTTAACAAGAGAATTCCCGTGGCCAGCAGAAAGCTGATCCAGTCGACCTGGTAGAGCGGATACGGTTTTACATCCGACTTGCTTCTGAAAATGAGCAGTATCAGCAGTATGCAGATGGCCTGTGCAAATATCAAAAACAGATAAATATGCTGCCACGCCATGCGGTCGGCCACGGCGGCGGTTGCAAGCCCGGCGACGGTAATGCCGCCCAATGCCGAGCCATAAAACATCGAAGAACCGATGATTTGTCCCGGACCGGGTTTCAACAAACCGAAAATAAGCGTGAGCATCCGACCACCAAATGCGGCGGTAAGGAAGCCGGTCAGGAGCCGCAATACCATAAAAACGTAAATGTCGCGCACCTGCATGCTCAGGAAACTCATCACGATCGCCAGCAGCATGATCGTGATCAGGTAACTCCGGGCTTCGAAGTAGCGCAGCAACCGGAACTGAATGGGCAGGAAAGCGATAATGCCCACATAAGTAATCTGCATGGAAAAAGTTACATCTTCCGGCTGCGCGCCGAATGCCCCCAGGACATACGCCTGGTTCAAGGCATATAATCCGAATGGCGAAAGGCCCACGAGCAGCATTGCCACCAGTATCAGGTACAGTAGCGGTCGCTGGCGCACCACCCAACGCTGAAAGTATTCCGGGTTGTTCATCGCTGCTGGGCTTTGGCAATCGCTACTGTCGCATTCATTCCTACCTTCACGGCATTCAGGTCGGGATCGGTGAGCCTGATCTTCACAGGAACGCGTTGTGTGATTTTCACAAAATTACCGGTGGAATTATCGGGTGGCAGTAATGTAAATTTCGACCCGGTAGCGCCGGCGATGGATTCGATCTCGCCGTGGTACGTTTTGCCCGGCAATGCATCCAATGCAATCGTAACCTTCTGCCCTGGTTGCATTTCTGCAACCTGCGTTTCCTTGTAATTGGCAGTTACCCACTTGTTCCCCTCGTTAATGATCGATACAAGCGGCTGGCCGGGCTGGATTTGGAGGCCTTCATGAATGGTCCGACGTCCTAATCTTCCCGTAAAAGGAGCTGTAACCACAGTATAGCCCAGATTTACCCTGGCGAAATCGAGTATTGCCGTCTTGCGTTTGATATCGGCCAGCAGCAATGCTTCACGGGCTTCGAGTTCTTTGATACGGGAAAAACTGGTGGTGAGCGTGTGCTGCGATGCATTGTATTCGCTGGAAGCGACATCGTACCTGGCCTTCACCTGCTCAAACTCCTGGCCCGTTACCGCTTCTTCCTGCAACAGATTCCGGAAGCGTTTCATATCCTGCTCCTGTTGCCACAGCCTCGCTTTGGCCGAGGATATCTGGTCCTCGTTAACGGTTGTGGCTGTACGCGACGCGCGGATGGACGTGTGCAGTACGATGAGCTGCGCGCGGGAATCTTCCAATGCAGCCTCGGCTTCCGTCACGCGGATCCGGTATTCGCGGTCGTCCAGCACCACCAGCGTGTCGCCCTGGTGAACGATCGCATTCTCTTCGAAACGTATTTGGGCAATGTACCCGCCCACCCGGGCCGATACGGGATTTACGTAAGCTTCCACCTGCGCGTCGTTGGTCTCTTCGGCCTGGCTTTGTTTAAAAAAATACTGGCACAGGTAATAGAGGATTGCGGCAACGATCATCAGCGTAATGGCCGTGATAGTCAGGTCGGCGAGGGATTTATTTTTCTTGGTGGTTTCCATGGTAGTGATGGTGAGGTGATTTATAATTGGCCTTGCGCGTAAAGGAGTTTGTAATAAAAAATCCGTTCGTCGGCTTGCGCTCTGACCAGGTTGTAATTGGATTCCAGAAAAAGATTGTCGGCATCCAGCAAATCCGTCAGCAATGCCGACTGGTTAAGATATTTGGTATTGGTGATCCGGAGGTTGGTACGCGTTTGCTCGATCGATTCTTCGGCAACCCTGATCCGGCTCAGCGATTCGTGGTATTTGATTTGTGCCGAGCTGATTTCCGTGCCTACCTGATCCGAAACCGCCTGCTGTTGAAGGTACATTCCCGCGAGGCGGGCACGGGCGGCCGTCATTTTTTGCTTGGAATGATAAAATGCAGAGAGGTGAATGCCTGTTTTAATACCCACAAAACCCACCGAGTACCACTGTGCCACCGGGGGAAAAAACAGGGTGTTGGGATAATTAAGCCCGTAAGCGCCCACCAACTGAACCGTCGGAAGGTAGCTGCTTTTGATGAGGCGGATGCGCGACTCCTGCAATCTGATATTCTCGCCGAACCGTCGCAAGAGGTAGGAGTTGTTGGGCTGATGCAGCATATCTTCAGTTGCGTAGGCGTTTCCGGCCGGCATTTGACCTGGGTTCCGGGTAAGTATTCTGGTGGAATCAGGGAGGTTCAGCAGTACGTTCAGCCGGTGGTTCGCGATGGTAAGGTCGTTGGACGCCTGTTCCATGTTGAGCTTGTTGGCCGAAAGTATTACCTGGGCACGCAGGAGGTCCGTCTTTGTTACCCGCTGGTTCTCATACAGAGAGGTGATGTTTTTCAGCCTGATCTCGGCGCGCTTGATTTGCTCCCCTATCAACGAGTCCAGTTTGCCCAGCCGCACCATTTCCATGTATTGTACCACGGTTTGTAAAGCCACATTGCCCTGGAGGTCGGCCGTATTGATCTTTTCAATCTTTGTCCTGATCCCCGCTTCTTCGATAAACGTCCGCTGGCGTCCACCCGAGTACAGCGTAAACTCCGCCCTCGTACCTGCATTCACGCCGTTCGGGCTGGGCCTGCGTGTGTGGGAATGCGCATCGGACAGACCGCTCTCGAAAAGGGTCAGTTTGGAAAAACGGTCATATTCGGCACCGAACGACCATTGTGGGAGGATCGCGTTTTTGGCGTCCTGATACTCGGCTGCACTCGCAGCCTCCTGTTGTTTGCTCGCGGCAACCGTCTGGTTCTGCGTCTTTGCTTTTTCAATGGCCTCCTCCAAAGTAAGGGGCAGCTGGGCGAGTACCGGTTTGGGCAATAATGCCAGTAACAGTACATTTGCCAGCACCATTGCGGGGATCTTTGTGAGAATCTTGGTATTCATTCTGTTCGTCATTTAGTTCGGAGCGCATTTCCCGCCGGGTTAAAACCGTGAAAAAAGCAACCTCTTTCTAATGCAAATTTCCTGACATATTCCCCCTTTTAATCGTCGATATTTCGGCACTTTTGGTCGGTTATACGGATATTTGCCCCCATATACTTTACCCATGAAGCCAATCCCCCAATACAATATCCGGCAGTTGCAAAGGCTGTTCCGCAAAGACGATGTGCCGCATGACTATTTTTTCGTCCGGGAAGACTCTTTCAACCTCTACGAGTCAGAGCCATTCCGCACGGAAACCTTTGCGATTGCTTTTCTGCGCAAAGGCACGTTCGTCGTGCAGGGGGGATTGGAAAGAAGCGAATTGGTGGCGCCATGCCTCTTCGCATTGGGCCCACACGTGATCCGGCAGTTTGACAGGGCGGACCAGGAACCGCTGTTGGAAATCATCTTTTTCACAGGAAAGTTTTTCCTCAACGATCTGTCGGACGTGTTTTTCCTCTCCAAATTCCCCTTTTTTGAACAAAATCAACCCTGCTTTGCCCAGCTCGACCAGACCCGGGAGAAGCAATTCATCGCATTGTACGAACAAATCCAGGCGGTATTGTCGGAAAAGCACCCCCACGAATCACAGTTGATCAGGAGTTATATCAATATCCTGATCCATGAATTTGATGCTGAATTGGGCAGCAGGACTGTGAATGTTACCGAAGATCACGGCACGCCGGCATTGGTGGCCAACTTCAAAACGCTGCTGGTGCGGGAATTTAAAGATCAGAGAACCGTCGGCTACTATGCCGAAAAACTGAATGTCACGGCAAAGCACCTGTCCGAATTGCTCAAAGAAAAGACCGGAAGATCGGCCAGTCAATGGATCAACGAGGCGATCATTCTCGAAGCCAAAGTATTGTTGCAACGTAGCGACTATACCGTTGCCAAGGTAAGCGAGCAGCTGAATTTTTCGGACCAGTCGGTGTTTGGGAAGTTCTTTAAAGCCAATACAAACATGTCGCCGGCGTCGTATAAAAAATCCGCAACGCACTCCTGAATTACCCGGCCCTGTCGAACAGTTCATTGCCCGATAGGACTCGACCCGGCAATTTCCTCCCGCATGACGGGAGCCATGGAATCAAACCGGATCGCAATCCGCGTCCCGTCATGGTTGCTCAATTCCAGGTTACCGCCGAACTCGCCCGTCAGGCCGCGTATCAATATGATTCCCAGCGATCCGGTTTTCCCTTTCAGGTACCGGTCCGGCAAACCGACACCATCGTCCCGGATGGCCAGCAGAATATCGGAACCGGGGGATTGCCTTTTCAACAAGACATCGATTTTGCCTTCGCGGCCATCGGGAAATGCGTGTTTAAGGGAATTTGTAATAGCCTCATTGAGAATCAGTCCGATAGGTATGGCTTGTGAAACGTCCAGATCGACCGGATCGACGTCGATACTGAGCCCTATGCCATCGAAATTGAAACTCTCCCGAAGGTATTCGATCAAATCCGTGACGTAATCGGGCATATTCACCACCGCCAGTTTATCCGACAGATATAATTTTTGATGGATCAGCGACATCGCCTGCACGCGATGCTGGCTTTCCTTCATGGCATTGAGCGCGTCGCCTTTCAGGAAAACAGATTGCGATTCGAGCAGGCTCATGACCGTCTGAAGGTTATTCTTAACCCGGTGATGCAGTTCGCGGATCAGCCATTCACGCTCCTTTACCATTTTTTGGAGCACACGATTGTTCTCCGCCGTGGCAATATTAATCTGTTGCTTTGTTTTGTACCGGTTGTAAAGCAGGATTAAAAAAAGAACGGAAAGGATCAGAAAGGCGGCCGTGATATTGCGGTTGCGCTTCGTTTCCGTCAGTATTTGATTTTGCAAAGCAGCACGCCGTTCAAGCTGACCGATGTCACGCGCGCGCATCCTTAATTCATTGTCCTTCCGTTCCGTATCGAACCGGACATTCAACATCGCGACCTGATCTTCTTTCTCTTTACTCTGCAGAGAATCTTTAAGGGCTTTGTGAAGCTGGTAATTTCTAATGGCGGAAAGGTGATTTCCATTTAAAGAATCCAATTGAAAACTCCACAGGTAATTATAGATAAGCTGATATTTCAAATTGCCTTCAAGGGACTGCGCACGATGCTTCAAAAGGTATTTATGTGCCTGATCGAGCTGCCTGGTGGCCAGGAAATGCTGCACGGCGGCGTTGGACAAAGCCATCAGGGTATTACTGACCAGCTTGTTTTCGTTGGCCAATGCAAGCATTTGATCGAAATACCTTTGCGCCAGCGCGTGCTTACCCAGATTGTCGCAGGCTTTCACGGCAATCGCATAAAGCCCTATTTTCGAACCGGGAGCCATGTCCGGGTATTTTTTGATCGTAGCCAGCGAATAGTCGATGGCAGCCTGGTAATGCGGATACTTACCCAGATTCTGGCGGTTCGCAAAATTTGTCGCGATAAGCGCTATACTGAAATTATCCTTGTGACGCACCGCCACGTCCATCGCCAATTGGTCATATTCGAACGATTTTTTGAAATCATTCGAGATAAAATAGGCGTAAGACAGCCGGTTGTAGATGGTACAAAGTTGCATTGAAGAGTCTTTCTGCGCGATCGCCACCTTCTCTGCCAACCTTCCGTAGCGGACGGCTTCGTCCATGATCCCCATTTTCGCATAAATGTATCCGATCAGATCATACACCCCGTGAATTTTGTTGTAATGCACAGCCCGGTACAACGCCAGCGACTGTTTCAATTCCGACAGGGCCACAAACGGCTCTTTGCCGATGATCTGCAAAAGGTCTCCTATTTCGCGCCGTGCATCCGCCTCTTCTTTTTTCGCTTTGGCCTTGCCATATGCCGCAGCCGCCTGCCTGACGACCTCCATGCGCTGGCTGATATTGTGGGCAAAATCGGCGTATTGAAAACGTTTCTGCATGAGCGCGTTCCCCTCACCCAGAAAGTTACCGATGCTACGGTAAATGCCCAGCGACTTTTCCAGCAAAACGGACGCCTCACCAGGCTTGCCGCTTTCAGCGCTAATCATCGAAGACAACAGACAGGCATCCGCTTCCCAAGATTTGTTTTTCTTTTCAAGACTAAAATCCATGGCCTTTTGGGCGAAACCCGCAGCAGTTTGCAGATCGCTTCCCGCCTCCCCGGGCCTTAAAAGATATTGGTAACCTGCTTTCAAAAGCGATGCGAAGTGCGCCTGGTCCGCATTGGAAATTGGGCTACGGGCCTTCTCCGCATGCAAAGGATCAGCCCCGGCGACCCGGAAAATAAGCAAAAGAATGATCAGGAATTGACAGGCGGTTCGCACCGGTGCGGGGGATTCTTTCATTGACGGGCAAAGGGTTGAGGAATCATTTCCGAAATCTAAGTAATTGCCGAGAGCTAAATGGTAAAAGACACCCGCAAATTGTCGTGCTTACACCTCATGCGCTTACGCGGTGTTACCTAATTTTGACAACAACTAAACCAGCAGAAACAAAATGAGAAAGATCAGGATTTTCGAACACATCTCGCTCGACGGGGTAATAGAACACGATGGAGACTACACCTATGGCGCCTGGACCACACCCTACCGCAGCCCTGCCGGGGCGGCAATGCTTTTGGAGGCGTACGGTACGGACTTTGACCTGCTCCTTGGGCGCCATACCTACGATATATTCAGCGGCTTTTGGCCGACCGCCGGAAATTTCCCGATGGCCAACGCAATCAATGCCGCGACAAAATACATTGTAACCCACCGGCCCGACAGCCTGGAATGGGGACCGGTAAAAGGTGTGAATGAGAATATTACGGAGACAATTCGTGAAATTAAGGCAACCGACGGCGCCGATCTGATCGTCTTGGGAAGTTCAACGCTGACGTCTCTCCTGCTGGACCATGGCCTGGCCGACGAGGTGGTACTCATCACCTACCCGGTTTTGCTTGGCAAGGGTAAACGCCTGCTATCCGACAGTTTTGACGCGCGGGAGCTTGCCTTTGTCGATTCCAGGTCCACGCCAACGGGTTTGCTGATCAATACTTACAGGCACATCGGATCACTGAAAGCGGCTAATAACCGATAATGCTTTCATCCGCCGACGCGATTTTCCCATAAGGATCAGCCAGAAACGAACGTACGATCGGGCCCATCGATTTTCCAATCACGCCATGTCCCTTGTCGATCAGCAAAAAGCGTTGGCTATTGGGCATGTAGTGGCTGATACGGTCGATGTACAATGGTCGGCACGCCGGGTCCATTTCGCCATCGGCTAAAAGGGCCGGCTTGTCGGAATAGTATGGCTGTTTCGTCTCCCGGTTGACCGGCGGTACCTTCCAGCAATCGCACATAGCCCGGTAAACGTCGTTGATGTGAAAACCGGCCAGGTAAGGATATACGCGATCCAGATCCCGGCGTACTTTTTCGGAATGGTAGGCCGTCTGGTCCGCACAATAAACGGACAACCGCATACCGTCCGGCGCGCCGTTCCTGCGGAAAAATTCGTTGAAATAGTGAAGCATATAAGGCTGATGCTTCCCTTCCATTATGTCCGTGACGATCCGGGCAAGATCTTTCCGGCCCGAATCGTCATAGAGCTTGTCGAGCACCACGGCTAACAGTTCGTTTTTGGTATACTTGATGTGAACGGAATCCTTTGTTCCCGCTTCGAGGTAAGGCAAGTCGAAGGTTTTTGTGGCGATAGCATTGAAATAAGTATGAAAACGGCTTCTGAGGTTGCCATAAAGTTTGCGCTGAACGGAATCCGCCGCCACTTTTTCGAAATAGATATGGAGCGCCTCCATAAAGTTTACCGGCTCGTCTTCGTCGATCGGCACAAAAGTGGGCAGCGGCGAATCGAGGATCAGCGAGCGGATGCGGGACGGATCACGTTGCAGAACGGCCGTCATCAACCCGCCGCTGTATGAAACGCCAAACAGGTTCACCGAATCGATCTTTAATGCTTTCAGAAGGTCATGGATGTCCGATACGGTTTCATCCGTATTGTACCCTGAGAGATCGATCCCCCGTTTTTCAAGTGCCGCCTTGTAGTTTTTAACGCCGACCACCGTCATACTGTCCTTGTCCAGGTTCCGGCGGACGGCATCTTTAAGCGCCTTGTCCAGCTCGAACGTACGCAGGTACGGCAATGCGAAACGCGTACCCCGCTGCTCAAAAACAATGCAGTCCCGGTGCTCGATAAACGGGCTTTTCGAAAGTCCTGCCGCGGCACCGAGCGAACTCCCGCCTGGCCCGCCCGCGGTATAAAGTACCGGATCATGATGTTTGTCGGGGTTTTTAGTTTTGACAACGATAAAGGGCAGCTTAATCAACCGGGAATTTTTCTTTTTCCGGTTTTCCGGCACCAGCAGGTAACCACATTGTTTTTGAAAACTGCTGTCGGGCAGATTCGGCCCGGAGGTATAATTTTTCTTTGCATTGTCCGGTACGATTTTCAATACCTCGGGGTCAATTTTGAAATCGCAGTCGCAAGTCTCGATTTTTGCTTGCTGCGCAAATGCCCCGCTACTTAAAAAGAAAATGGTCAGAAAGTGTACAATGCGCTGTGACATATTGCTATATTTTTTTCAAATGTAGCCGGGCGTCAGTATATTCGTCAAGGTAAAAAACGGACAATTTGAAAGAAATATTCGACCCGATTCGCGATCACTACACGTTTGCTCCGCCCTGCGGCGAGCTTTCGGACCATATTGATTTTTTCTCCGAATCTATCGTCCGTAGCGATGCGTTTACCGTCGAAATGTTTCCAAGCTGGACGCCCACAATGTACATTAACCTCGGTAACCCGTACCGGATTTCGCTGGACAATTTTACTTATTCAGTCGATAAAAGGGCGGACATTCTCGTGCTGAGGGATTTGCATACCACACGCCACAACCTGCCCGGCGACCGTATTTTCACCATTAAGTTTCAGCCTGGCGGCTTGGAGGCTATTCTGGGGATTTCGCAGGTGCTTTTGAAAGGAAAAGTAATACCGCTGCATCAAATCCTGCCTGTGCAATTAATAGACCGGTTAAAAAATAGCCCGTCCTTCGCCGATCGAAAGAAAATCACGGAAGAGTATTTGCTTGAAAAACATGATACAAGGATAATGGACCATTATCTGGCTTTTGTCCGGGATATCGCGGAAACGTATCAACAATCAGATTGGCAATTGAATGTAGGCCAACTTGCGGAAAAGCATTTTACTACTTCCAAAAGTATTAACCGCTATTTTCATCGTGTGATCGGCATCAGTCCCAAAGGATATTTCTCCATTCTCCGGGCCAGAACCGCGCTGACTGCCTATGTCAAACAGGAAAAATTTGACCCGTGCCGGTTTGGGTATTACGATAGCAGCCATTTTTACAGGGAAGCTGCAAAATTCACGGGAACAACGCTCGGGTAATGTTAAAGCGAAAGTTTTTCGGAAGCAATTTCAGCACCTGAAAATTCAGGAAAAGCAAGCTTTGCTACCACCCTGCCGGGTGCCGCTTCGATCAAAAAGTCGACATTCAGCAGCGCCGAGATATCCCGCACCAGAACCAGACCCAACCCATACCCGTTCATCCCCGGATTGAACGCAAACTGCCCTGACACGCTATGTCCGTTCATTCCCGGAGTGTCATTCAAAGGCGTGCCGGATAACGGATTTTGAATATACAGGCATAACCTTTCATCGACAACCTCACCCGATATTTCAATTTCCCCTCCCGAGGTATTTTTCGTGGCGTTGTCCAGCAGGTTATGAAGGATAACCCCGAGAAGATTCGTATTGCTGTGGACTGTCAGCTTTTCGTCCAGGAAAATGCGTAGCGTGTTGCCGCCTGAGGAGAGAATCTGTTCAAACAAACCGGCCTTTTGGCGGATCAATGCAGCCAGGTTTACATTACCCATTTGCAGCGCGCCCCGGTGGATTTGACTTTTCGCAAATTCCAGCAGGTTTTGCATAAATACCACCATATTATCCAGGCCGCGTTCGACTTGCAAGTTACTTTCGGCCGCCTGTTCCAGCTCCGCGCCCCCGATGAGCTTGCCGGTGTGTTTGGTCGCGGAGATGATGTATTGCAGGGGCGCATGCACGTCATGGGCTATGGACGCCACCACGCGCGTAAGGAGGTATACCTGGTGGTCCAGCTCCTCCTGTGACTCGCCCAGAAACGACAGCGCCTCTTCCAGGTCTGCCGTCCGCTCGGATACGAGCATTTCCAAAACGTGTTTTTGCTGTTCCGCCTCGATGGCCCGGTCCCGCTCCCTTTTTAATGCTTCCGCCTGCCGTTCGCGCTCTGTTTCAAGGAGAAAAATAATGGGTACCATAATGAGCCCCAGCAAGAGGCCGCGCAGGGAAAGCCGGATGGTGATAATCCAAAGCGGAAGATCGCGCATCGATTTGAGCGGATAATCCTCGAACATGCGGAACGATGCCAGAAAGAACAAGTTCGAAATCACCGCGCAAAGTGCCAGCGCGATCGCAATTTTTTGCCATTTGGCTAACCTGAGCCTGTGGTAAGTCTGATAACTCGACAACCAGGTTGCCATGCACATCAGCCAGATTACGATTTCCGATCCTACCAGACTTACCATATTAGCACCCTGGCCTTCGGAAAGCCGGACAGGCACGATCGCCAGGGTTACCACGGTGGCCATTGATGCACCGAGTTGCAGATTGTATTTTCTCACGGGGGACTTTACACGAACAATAAGCGTGCAATATAGCAGGTACTTGCCCCAACCCCGGCAATCGCTCGGGTTCATTGCAGAAAATTCATGGGTTATTACAATGCTGCCGCAGTGGCTCAGCGCTACTGATGGATAATCTTGTTCGACACGACGTAACCCGCCAGGTTTTTGGCAAACAACTGCGCGCCCTGCTCGCTCAGGTGGCACACATCGCAAAACATGACCGAATCTTTGGGCATCACGGCCGACATGTCGAACATATAGGATTTGTGCGTCTTGTGGACTTTCTCCAACATGGCATTATGAACCTGGATACCTTTTTTTACATTATCCGGTTTGCCCCAGGTCGTTACCGGCGATACTACGAAGCAAGGGGTAAAATACTTTTTATCGGCCTGCTCGCCTGTCAGCTTCACACCCTTTGGAAAAAAGGACGCGTATTTAACCAAAAGAATCGGCTCTTTCCTTTCATTGGCAAAACCGGCAATCGCACTGACATTATTATAATAGGATTCGGCGGTTTTAATATGGGCGCCGTATGAAGCCAGTGCAGGATCTACCTCGTCGTTACTGATATATTGCCTGTGTGCCAGTTTTTGCCGGACGGTTTTGATCACCAGATGAACCACGTAGGGAGCTACCGTTACATTCATTTCCGGGTGTGCGGCCAGCAGGTTTATCTCGTCGTACCATTTGATATGGCTGTAATCCGGGTGAAATAATTCATCGGAGATATTATTGGCCCTGTTTTCATTAATCGCCTCGTAGTAAATGACCAGATCGAACTTCCGGTCCTTTAATAATTTGTATTTGATCAGATTGTCGAGAGAGCTGTGACCGGGCATAGCCACATTGAAAAAGTTGAATTTCTTTATGCCAGGGTAAGATTTTTGAAAAAGTGTATCCAGACGCTTTTCCATTCGGGACCAATCGGTATTGACCACCGATCCTCCGAGTATTAAAATGTTGCGCGCATCCTTCTCAGGCCGCGCATCGGGCATTTTTTCTATAAATGGGTAATATTTTTGGGGAAGATAATTTGCGGGAAGGAAAAACGGATAGCCCAGGAAAAGCAAACCTAATCTGAGCATAAGCTCCATAAATAACAGCAGCAGCGTCGTAGCAACTAAAACCAGCAGGGTTTTTCTACCAATCATTCTAAATCTAATTCAGGGATAAAGGAAAATTTAACGTTATGCATACTTTGACACCAGCAGATTTGTCGCCGTTGCGAATCTGCCGAAAAAACATCATTTAACGTTACAAATCAAACAATCGAAAGATATTTTATGACAAATCTAATATCTGATCCCAGACATTACCTATTAATTAACGGTTAGAATTGAAATGCGCATCGTTGCGCCCAATGTCCACAACGGGCGCAATCCGAAACCCAACTTGCTGGAAGTCCGGCTATTCCAAAACCAATTTGTTTAAACAGGCATGGTTAGATTTCTCCTTTCCCGATCTTCTCGAAATAAGTAACCGCTCATACCCCTAACTAATCACTTGTCAAGCAGCTCATCCGACGACCATCTACGGTCGTCACCTTCGATGCTGTTTTCAGGTTCTTCGACGTTAACGTTGCCGCGACAATTATTGCCTTTTCTGATTCCTGCGGGGGAAATCCCGCAGTTTAAGTATTTGCTTTTTGTTTGAATACTCACCCTAAACCGCCTCTGCTTATGTAATTACTTCTTCAAAAAATACGCGGAAGGATTTCGATGTATTTCCGACTGCATCCGCACATCACGTGCCGTTATCTCACCTTTCTTAACTCAAATTCAAAACTCAATTTAGCATGAAGAAAAAAATATCGCTGCTTCTTCTGTGGTGCATGCTCATGGGAATCGGGGCCTATGCGCAAACGCAGATTTCAGGTAAAGTAGCAGACACCAATGGCAATGAATTACCCGGCGTAAGCGTGGTCGTGAAAGGTACTACCACCGGCACTACCACCGACCAGAACGGCAACTTTTCGGTAGCCGGTGCACAGGGTACCGTGCTGGTATTCTCTTTTGTGGGCTTTGCCACGCAGGAAGTGCCTGTCGGGGCCAAAACGGTGCTGAATATCACCATGGCGCCCGACGATAAACAGCTGAACGAGGTGGTCGTGATCGCTTACGGTACGGCCAAAAAGAAAGACCTCACCGGCGCGGTAACGGCCATCGATTCCAGGACGATTGCCGTGCAATCCAATTCGACGGTCACCCGGGCGCTGGAAGGCGTGGTACCGGGGTTGCAGGTTTCGTCGGTGGACGGCCAGCCCGGCCTGGACATGGGGATCAGGGTGCGCGGCGCGGGGTCTACGAGCCAGAACAGCTCCAACGCCCTGATCGTCATCGACGGGGTGCCGGCCGAGCATGAGAATGCATTATCATCCATCAGCCCGAAAGACATTGCGAGCATCAGCGTATTGAAAGACGCCGCTTCAACAGCCGTTTACGGATCGCGGGGCGCGAATGGCGTCGTGCTCGTAACTACCAAAAGAGGAGTTACCGGAAAAACGCGCATTTCGTTTGAAGGGCGCTGGGGCGTGAACTATGCCGGCGCCCTCAAATTCGATAAAATGACTGACGCCAAAGACATTTACGAATACGCCTGGCAGGCTGTCTACAATTCCGTGCGGTATGGTGTGGCAGGCGGGCCTTCCACCAACGGTACTTCGACGACCAATCTTAAAAACCCGAATATGTCGCACGAGCAGGCGGCCGAGTTTGCCAGCGCGCATTTGTTCGACTATACGGGCTCCACAACCAATTTTTCCGCCAACCTGTTGGGTAACTGGATGCTGTACGACGTACCAGGCGCCGTTTACACGCCCACAGGCACCGGTACGCAGGCCAGCGCAACGATGTCGGGGGCTTACCTGGTGAATACCGATGGAAAACTCAATCCGAACGCCCGGAAACTTTACGACGCAGGCAGCTACGACAATTATTTTCTCGAAAGCAAACTCCGGCAGGAATACAACCTCACCGCCAGCGGCGGTACCGAAAAGGTCGATTACTTTACTTCCGTGAGTTACCTGGAAGATCCCTCCTACATCCGGGGATCGAAGTTCGGCCGGTATAATGTGCGTTCGAATGTGAATGCGCAGCTATTCAGCTGGGTCAAAATCGGGGCTAATATCGGGTATACCAACCGTACCACGCAGTCGCCCGCGACGCGCTTCGGCAGGAATGCAGGTTCGGCGACGGCCAACGTATTCCGCTGGATCAACGGTCAGAGTCCGCTCATCTCGCTCTTTGCGCGGGATAAGGACGGCAACATCAAGAAGAATGCCGACGGCACCGACATGGTGCATGTGAAGCTGGGCGATACCTATTCGCCACTCGGCCCCACAAAAATCCCGACCTCCGAAGCCAACCTGATCAAATTGCTGGACGACGATATCGACAAACGCGTTTCCAACGACCTGAACCTGAAAGGCTACGCGACATTCAAACTCCTGAAAGATTTCAGCCTGACCACCAACATTTCCTATGACCGCTTTTCGGAGACCCGCACGCGGTACGGCAACAGCGGCACAGGACCGTATGTGGGTGTGGGTGCATTTGGTAAAACCTACCAGAATGTAGGGATACTGGATGCGCAGCAGCTCCTGAACTGGGCACACAACTATGGCCGCCACGAGCTGACAGCCATGGCCGGACATGAATACTATCAATACAACCTCGAAAACCTGAACTACAACTCCGCATACGGGCTGATCGACGGGTTTCCGGCTTACGCGAACTTCGTGGGCCGCTACACCGGCGGGACTTTCGCGGCGCCGGGAGGAAACGAGATCAAGACGGCCATGGAAAGCTTCTTCGGCCGCGCGAGCTACATCTACAACGACCGCTATTACCTGGAAGCCTCCGTTCGCCGCGACGGTTCTTCGAAATTCAAATATGCCAAAGACCGCTGGGGTACCTTCTGGTCGGTGGGCGGCGGCTGGCGGTTATCGACCGAGGAGTTCATGAAAGGCACGAATTCGTGGCTGAACGACCTGAAAATCCGTTCCAGCTACGGCGTTATCGGTAACCAGAGCGGGATCGGCAACTACTCGGGGTACCAGTTGTGGAGCTACGGCGCTACTTATACTTCGAGCACTTCCGGGTCTGGTATCCCCGCGGGCTACACCCTCACCCAGGGCGCGTTCGTCAATGATGGCCTCACCTGGGAGAATACCCACACGCTGGACGCCGGTATTGATTTTACATTATTTAAAAGGGTGCACGGGTCGTTCGACTGGTATAACAAGCACACGGTCAACTCGGTATACAATCAGCCGATCCCCTATTCGATGGGCCAAACCACCCTCACCAAGAACTCCGCGGGCCTGCGCAACAGGGGGATCGAGGTGGATATTAATGTAGATATCATCCGGACGAAGGACATTAACTGGACGGTCGGCGTCAATGGAACGCATTACACGACCGTACTCACCAAAGTTCCCCCGGGCGTAGGGTCGGCCCAGCTGAACGGCAACTGGACGGCCGGCATAGATGGCTGGGCTGCCAACGGAGGCGGATCGACCGGCGAAACTGCCTATTTGCGCGGCGTGGGCAAAGATTTTTACAATATGTACTTCTTCAAATATGGTGGTGTGGACGCCAATACCGGCCTGCCGCTGTTCCACCACCGCGTAACCCAGGCCGATCACGCCGGCGACAAGTTCACGGACACGCCGATCGGTTCCGACGTGAAAACGACAGACTACTCGCTCGCCAGCCGGTATGAAATGGGCAGCGCGCTGCCCAAATGGATCGGAGGTTTCAATACTACGTTCCGTTTCAGGCAATTTGACTTCTCCGCAATCCTCGCTTACCAGATCGGGGGCAAGTACCTGAGCGTGGAATATGCCAATGCGCTTTACGTGAACGGCAATATAGGCAGCGCACTTTCCAAGGAGTTAGTGGGCAACACCTGGACACCCGAAAATACCGATGCCAAATTCCCGATGGCGTTTTACGGAAGCACTTATTACACCAACGGCGCCACCATCGGAAGCTGGATGTATTCGGATCTCGCGCTGTTCAATGCCTCTTACCTGAATGTGAAGAACCTGTCGCTCGGATACAATCTGCCCGCGTCTGTGCTGTCCAGATTCAAAGCGAGCAACTGCCGCATCTTTGCATCGGCGGATAATGTGGCGATGCTCACCGGCCATTCCGGATTCGATCCCCGGATGTCGCTCGTGGGCGGCCTGGAAGTGGGAGGCTACTCCTACCCCTACATGAGCACGGTTTCTTTGGGTCTTAATCTAACTTTCTGAGGATATTTAAAAGGCATATCGACATGAAAAAATACATTTTCATCCTTCTGGCGACCTTCCTGTTCAGCTCGTGTTCCGACAAACTGGATATTACGCCGCCAAACAACATTACCGACGAGCAAATCCGCGAACTGCTGCTATCGGGCAATGCCGAGTCCATCAAGCTGGTGATGGGCAGCATGGCGAACAATATGCCGTTGCTTTTCAATTTTGCGGGGATCAATGGCGTGGGTTCGGCGGATATGTATTACAGCAACCAGGGCCTCGACATCATGCGCAACCTGGAAGGCAACGACATGGTGCTGGGCGACGTGGCAGGTCTCTCCGCGCTCGTGGGCGCACCCGAGTATGGGCTCGACAACTTCATTTCCAGTACGGCCAACAAAAACCTGGTTTACTGGTACTATGCCTGGAACTGCATTAGTCAGGCCAATAAAATGCTCAATTTCCTGACCGACGAGACCGTAGGCACTAACACCTTCCTGATGGATTGCAAAGCACGCGGCCTCGCCGTTCGTGCTTATGGCTACAATTATCTGATGGAAAACTATCAGGACGCTTTCATGCTGACCGGCAAGGACAAGCTCGGCCTGATGCTCTACGATTCGTTCTCGCCCACACAGCCCGGTAAGGCGCGGGCAAGTGCGCAGGAGACATACGCTTTCATCAAAGCCGATCTGAATGCCGCCAAAAAGCTCCTCACAGACGCCGGTACCGGGTACACCGCGGATGTGACGGATATCGATCTGGCCGTGGTCAACTTCCTGCTCGCAAGGGTATCCATATGGACCGGCGACTGGAATACCGCCCTCACCGCCAGCGACGAAATCCTGGCCAAATACCCCACCCTGATGAGCGAAGCACAATACGGCGGCAAAAATACCGGAACGGCGAAAGACCCCGTGTATCTACCTGAAAGCAATGGTTTTCTCAACAATGCATCCAATCCGGAGGCCATTCTTGGGTTCCCCGTCGGCCAGGCGAAAACGTACCATAATGCGTACACCAATCCATTCGGCGTAGGCAGCGGCGGCGTGACGCGCGCTTACAAGCGGATCGATAACCGGCTGTATGAAAAAATGGCTGCCGCAGACTATCGCAAAGCCTGTTTCATGGCGACGGACTTTGGCGATTACACCTATCCGGGCAACAATACGGTGGCATTCATTCCCAAATACACCAATACCAAGTTCGCCGCGACGCACGGGATCGGGAGCACCAACAAAATAGAAGTCGGTAATGTAACCTGCTACTACATGCGGACCTCCGAAGTGTTGCTCATGAAAGCGGAAGCACAGGCACAGCTCGCGAATGAAGCAGCTGCCAAAACAACCCTGAACATCCTTTTGGCCGCCCGTACCAAATCCGGCTCGCCGGCGCTGACCTGCGATACCTATCCGGCCATGGCCGGGCTAACCGCCCTGCAGATGGTGTACCTGCAAACCCGGATCGAAATGTGGGGCGAAGGCGGACGCGAGTTCTATAATAACAAACGGTGGAATATCCCCGTCGACCGCAACGGCTCCGCCAACCACCTGGCCAAGGTCACTTACCCGGTGGCGAATATGACCCTGCAAATTCCGGAGGAAGAGATTTTGTACAATCCGCTGGCGGTGCAGAATTAGGAAGTACTCCGTTTATTGTTACAAAAAGCCCTTCTCCCGATCGGGGAAGGGCTTTTTAATGGGCTTGCAATCTTACCGTTAAATAAACAAAATCGACCGGCAGATATTTTTTTCTTAAATTAATACAACTACGGCACCCCACGGCACTAACATGCCCGAAATATGAAACCAACTGTACTTATTTTCTACGCGAACAATCAAGGCCAGACGTACCTCGGCGAGCTCGATAAGGAATGCAAAGGGATCCAGCAGCTGCTCAATGCGGTCGAACGGCGCGAATACGAAGTTTCCCTGATTCCCCAGACCAGCATTTCCGATATCATCAAGGAATTGAATATTCCCGGCCGCCTGGTCGAGATCATCCATTTTTCAGGCCATGCCAATGATTCAGTGCTACTTTTCGGCGACAATGCGGCCGACGCGGCGGCCTTCGCCGATAAACTCAAATCGGTCAGAACGGTAAAACTGGCATTTCTGAACGGCTGCTCGTCGAAAGGGCAGGTCCGGTTTTTCCACGACGCCGGGGTGCCTTATGTGATCGCCACTTCACGACCGGTGGAGGATACCAAAGCTTCATGGCTCGCCAACCAGTTTTACAATTACCTCTCGCTTGGCCGGACGGTCAACGCGGCATTTGACGAGATTCAAAAGGACGCCCGGTTGCTGAAAACGGACCTCTCGCTGGTTGTCAACCGAGGTATCGGGCTTGCGCCCACGGGTCAGGAACCGGAAGAACTCGAATGGGGGCTCTACGCACTGGCCGATTCCGCGGAGTACAAGCTGCCGATCACCCTTCCCGCTGCCGGGCAAACGCCGCAAAACGGGGTCAGGCACACGAGGCTGCTCTCCAAAATGCTGGTAGCGCTGAAAAACCAGACCAGTCCCATTAGTACCAAATATAAAAACACGATTGCGACGATCGAGTTGCAGGGGGAGCCTGCCGACAAGATCATGGTGAGAAGCCTGCTCGAAATACTGCCTTACCCACTGGGCATAAGGCTTCAACAAATCAATGGAATCCCGCAGGACGATGGCGACCTGAGCGAATATCACCGGCAGCTGCTATACGATTACGCCCTCTTTTTTGAAACACAACTCAACCTGAGTACGATTTTGCTGCTGAGCCAGATCTGGCAAAACAAAACAGCTATCGACCTGTCTTTGCAGGAGACATTCAAACCGATAAGGGACTTTCTGACGAATAACAGGCTTAATCACTCCCTGGCCGACTACGCCGTCGTGATCCAGAAAGGGATTGAAATACTGAATACGGCGGGCATTGACAACATCATACCGAAAATCGAAAATGTCAGGGATTACCTTACCAGTGGTGCATTCGGGAAAGCCTGCGCATTCTTCGACGTCAACAAAAACTACTTCTGGAGTCACATCAGGCTCAGCCAGGAAGAAGCCGTGGAGCGATGCTACGCGTCCCAGGAGCACATTATAGGCGGCCTACCCTACTTCTCCTTTGTGGTTGAAAACATCCTGACATCGGTACGAGACGTGGATACGATCAATTTCCGGCACGTGGACAAGTATTTTGCGAGCAGCGTGTCCCAGTTGGTGGCGGTATCCGAAGATGCCGGAAGCAATTTTATGATGAACCCCAGTCCGATGGAAAACAAGTCGATTTTATGCTTTTCCAAATATGACTACGACCCTTCGACACCTTCGATCAATCTTTTCCCCTTCCTGCTGGACCGGAATGTGTTCATCAAGCAGGCGGCGACAGAGATCGACCTGTACCTTTTCCTCGGCTTTTTCAGCGATGAAATGATCACCAACCTCTCCATTCGGAAAGTCGGGAATCCGTGCTTCTATTTTATGTCTTTGAAAAACCCGCAGAAAATATGGCGCTTCAATGACGAGGACCCTTCCGGTTCCGACCTCGCGCATATCGACGATGTGGTAGCCGAAACTTACCGACAAAACCACCTGCTCACCAATGCGGGGGAGCTCAATACCTACCTGAGCAAATTCAAGACTTTTTTTATCGCCTCGTAAACCCATGGCAGATAGCCCATTCAAACTTTTCGAGCCGTACAGCTCCTCGGACAAGGATATTTTTTTCGGGAGAGACCCGGAAATTTTCGCGCTTTACAACCTGTTGCAACAAACCCGCCTGGTACTATTCTACGGCGCCTCGGGAACGGGTAAAACGAGCATTATCAATGCCGGCCTGCCCAAAGTCTTCAAGCTGACCGACTGGTCGAGAGTTTCGGTCCGCAGGAAAGACAATATTAACGACGCTTTTCGGCAGGAGTTAAAACGCCTCTTGCAGGTAACTGAAATTTCCAGCCTCGCCACGGCCATCACCGATGTTTATGAAAACCGCTGGATTCCGGTTTACATCGTGTTCGACCAGTTCGAAGAGATTTTCACACTGGGCGACCACGAAGAACGGGTAGCGTTTTTCAAGGACATTCAGCAACTGCTCGTACTGCCGATCCCCTGCAAGCTGATCCTTTCGATACGGGAAGAATACATCGGGCATTTGTATGAATATGAGCAGTTTGTGCCGCTTCTGTTCGACAAGCGCTTTCGGGTAGAACCCATGAAAGACGATACGACCCGTTCGGTCATTGTGGATATGAGTAAATCTGCGGACGTCGAGCTGGAAGAAGGACCGGAAACAGCCCGGAAAATACTGATGCAAGTGAAAGAGGGCACGCAGGCGGCGCATTTGCCCTACCTGCAAATCTACCTGCATTACCTGTACGTGCAGGAATGCAAGACGCAGAAGTCTCCCGGGATTACCTTCACCGAGCATGGCATTAACGCGGTCGGAAGGTTGGGTAATGTGTTGAAGACCTTTATCGAATCCATGCTGGAAAAAGCGCGGGAGGAGTTCGTGACCATGCGTCTGCCGGACGATTTCGCGTCGCGCCTGCTGGACGAATTTGCCACCGATGAAGGAACCAAACAATCGCGAAAGGTGGATGAGCTGATGGTAAGCCTCGAAACCGGCGAACAGGATATCAAAAAAGCGCTCACCTATTTTTCAAACCTGAATTTGCTCCGCGCCGACGAAGACGACGTGAGCCGCTACGAGCCGGTACATGATGTGGTGGCCAAACAAATCAGCGAACTGAGATCGGTGGAAAGCAGGGAATTCAAGGCTTTTGTGAGATCGTTTCAAAGCGATTACGAGCGCTGGATTGCTGAAAACAAACCCGAAACCCGGCTGCTGACAGAGACCGACATCGCGAAAGCAAACGTTTACTGTGCGCGCCTCGAAAAGATCCCCAATTACGAAAGCCATTGGAAAGAGTACCAGGAAACGAGCAACAAATACCACCAGGAAAAGCTCAGCAAGGTACAGAAGGAGGCGATCGATAAGGAGGAACAAAACCAGAAGCTGACGGAGGCGCTTTCGAATACGGAAAGAGCACGGACAATCGCATACATCATCGCATTCGTGGCGATGATGTCGAGCCTGATGGCCTGGTTTTTCTACAAGAATGCGGAATCGCAAAGGGAAATTGCTGAAAACGAAAAATTCAAATCCAAAGCGCTCCAAGAGAAGGCGGAGCGAAGCGAACAGAAAGCCATTGCCCTGGCCGACAGTGCTACAAAGTCGGAACAAAGGGCCAGGCTGGCATTGCAGGATAAAAATACTGCATTAACCGCCCTTGCCGCGAGCAACAAGAATACCAAAGTCCAAAAGAACCGGGCCGAAGCCGCACTCACCAAAAGCCAGGCCGAACTGGGCAAAAGAGTGGCCGCCGAAAAACAACGGGATAGCATTGAAGTAAAAAAATACATTTCTGCCGCGAACCGGATGCGCAACATTCAGCAGTATGACCTCGAAATGTCGATCCTCAAAAAAGGCCTCGGCAAGTTTCCGGACGATCCCGAATTGCTGGAAAGTTTAAAGTCATTGGAAGCACAAATTAAATCCGTTCAACCATGAAAAAAATCTGCGTGTTATGGATTTTGCTCGTGGGAACTTATGCCCACGGCCAGAAAGCAAAAAAAATTGCGGCCCCGGAACCCGATCGTTCCTGTGAAAACCTGCTGGTGTCTGCCAAAAAATCGCTCGAAAAAAATGAGCTTACCCAGGCACGCGATTATTGCGAAGCCGGTTTGCTGGTTTGCGATGATCTTTCCGGCAGTTTTCAATCGGTACTTAGAAACGTGAATTCCAAAATCGATTCGCAAAAAGTAGAAATTGTAAAGGCATATGAATCGGCCCGGGTATTGGCCGAAAAAAATCAAAACCTGATCAAGGCATTCTATTTTTACAATGGCAGGTTTGCTTTGGCATTTAACAGTGGGCGCTACGGGTTTGTCAATAACGACGGCCAGGTACTGATCGATTATAAATACAGTTCCGCAATTCCTTTCGGACAGAAATACGGATATGCCATTGTAAAAAAACAGGATAATGGCCCGGAATTTCTACTGGATACGACGAGAGCGGAATTCAAGCTGACCAGAAATGTCAATTTCCTGACCGACACTTCCATCACCGCATGCATTACATCGATCCGGACCCGCAAGGAAAGGTTTGCTATTTTCGATGCGAAGCAACTAAAAATACTCTTTGTAGAAGATTCGAGAGGGGTCAATCAAACGTTATTGAGACGACTGGTTGCCGGGTTAAAAGACCTGCCGGAACTGACCACATTGGGCCTTGCCAACACGGGTATCACCACCATACCAAGAGGCATTTTTTTAGTACCACACTTATTAACCCTGGACTTGTCCAATAATAAACTGGGGTTATCAGAAGAGGTGTTTCCCAATGATTCCCTAGAAAAAAGCAATATCATTAAACTGGACCTTTCCAACAATCAACTAGACAGCATTCCCAGCCGGATTGCGAAATTGAAAAACCTTCAATACCTGAATTTGCTGGGAAACAAAATCAGCAGGGCGCATTTGGAAGAGATTAAAACCTGGCTTCCGAATCGCACCATTTTATACAAAGATTATTACGAAGAACCTCAAAAGATCCTGGCCGAAATAAAGATCGGATCGAATTTGCCTATCGACGACAAGATAAAATTATACCAAAACCTGACATCGTTGCTGGAAGGCTACCATCGCGAAGTCCCATTTGAAAACGGCATCAAAACCATGTTGTACGAGAGCAAGGCGGACCTAGCGTGGAACCGGAGCTTTAAATTAACGCGGATTCAAGCCGGTAATGCCAAACCCAGTTACGATTCTCTTGCCCGGTACCAGATAGGTCTGCGGGACAGTCTGTTGGTATTCAATGATTCCCTGCCAAACGATCCCATCATCCGGTTCCGTCTCGCGCAATGCTATGGTAACCTCGGGTTTTACAAGTTGTTCCTTGCCCAATATGAGGAAGCGGAAAGAATATGCAGGCTCGGGCTGGAAACAAGTCCTTCGCAAACCTTTATTAAATTAAACCTGGCGCACGCATTGCTTTGGCAAAATGAATACGACGAAGCGGTTATGACCTATCGGGAGTTCCTCGTCAGCGAAGCCGCGTGTAAATCGGCGTTGCAGGATTTCGAAGATTTCCGCAAGGCCGGAGTGCCCGTCCACCCCGACGTCGCAAAAATCAAGGCAATGATCGGCAGGCTTAATTTTTTTAGCAAAGGGAAGTAAAAACCCAATGCACATGTCGAGGCAAATCCACAACAGGACCATCAATATCGACGGGATCGATGTTTTCTACCGCGAGGCCGGGGACAAAAGCAATCCGTCGCTGCTGCTGCTACATGGCTTCCCGACTTCGTCGATCGCATTCAAAAACCTGATGATCGCGATGTCGGACCAATATCATCTTGTCGCCCCGGACTATCCGGGTTTTGGTTTCAGCGAATTTCCCGTACCGGATCATTTTGCATATACATTCGGGAATATATCGAAGCTGATAAACCAATTCACCGAAGCCATCCATCTCAACCGGTATTTTATTTACCTCCACGATTACGGTGCTCCGATCGGGCTTCAATTATGCATTAACCACCCCGGGAAAATTGCAGGAATTATCGTTCAAAGCGGCAATGCACATCGTGAAGGTATGGGCCCTGAATGGGATGAATATATTCAATACTGGTACAATCCGACCGCCGAAAAGAAGCGGGAATTAATCAAATTCCTGAGCGCGGAAGGCATTAAAAACCAATATTTCGGAGGGCTTCCCGAAGAGGTATTAACCAGGGTAAGCCCGGAATTGTGGATGCTGGATTGGGAGTTTTTAAAGAGGCCGGGCAATATTGAAAAGCAGTTTGAATTAAACTGCGATTTTAGAACACACCTGGAAATGTTCCCTGCATACCAGGAATATTTCCGCAAATACCAGCCGCCGGCCCTTGTCATTTGGGGGAAATACGAGATATTCTTTTCGGTGGAAGAAGTACCCTGTTACCGCCGCGATTTGCCCGACGCCCAAATCCACATTTTAGACGGGGGGCACGATGTGCTGGACACACATTTTGATGAGGTGTTGCAGTTGATAAGAGATTTTGTTACCGCTTAATAAGCAATTGACTACAAACAATATGAAGTAGTTACAGGTTGGATCTTTGTCTGATTTGATCATATGTTTTGATCAATCCGAACATACCATTACCAATCCAACCTGTCAGTCAACCATGTCCTACTTCAACTATCCCGAGCGCGGCGTTTATCACCTGCCCAAGAAAAACATTTTAGTTCTCAGCTGCATTGACCTGCGGTTAACGGACAATTTGCTGGAATTCCTTCATTTCGACAATCTTACTAACCGCTACGACCATTTTGCGTTGGCCGGAACGTCGTTGATGACCCAGGCCGAAAATCCCAAGCTAACAAAGTTGATCGATCACAAAAAACTCAAAGCGGGAATAAAAAGTTACAAAAACTGGAATGAAGTGTGGCAAGATCACGTGAGGATTGCGATTGCCCTGCATGACATTAAGGATGTCTATATCATTGAACACGAGGACTGTGGCGCTTACCAAAACTTCCTGACCGAGGAAGCGCTTTCTGTTGGCGAGCATGCCTGTCACGTCAAATTCTCGATAGCGCTGGCAGAAGAAATCCATCAATTTAAAGTAGATAAGGATACCACCGTGACCCTGAATGTCCACTGCTTTCTTTTGGATTTGCGCGGTAATGTAGAACACCTTTATTCGATACCATAATAAAAAGTTTCCTCAACTACCCATCCCAATCGGGACAAAAAACAGCACTTGCAATTCCCTGCGGTGCTGTTTTTCATTAAGGAAACTGGCGCATTTGTTTTTTGATTCGCGCCGATAACGATGAGCTTGCCTAATGCCGGGCAAATTATTTTTCCTGATTTTAACTTTGGTGAAAATTTTCCGGAAAACGTCCACGCAACTTTGGAGTGACAAAACCAAACAAAATCTAACCTTATGTCATCTCCATCGTTTTCAAATGCAGTAACCGACAGCCATGCGGTTACCACCGCGAGATCACTCCGCAACCTCTATTTCGTTCGCGCCGCCTTTTCGGTTTGCTGGGTAATCCTTACCGTGCTGTTTGCCCAAAAATCGGCAGGCATTACCACCGTCCTGCTGGTAATTTACCCGGCCTGGGACGTCGTAGGCACGTTAATCGACATCCGCGCCAATCGCGGCGGCGCTTCCAAAGTACCTCAGTATGTCAATGTGGTGATCAGCATTGTTACAGCCATTGCCGTGGGCATTGCATTGCAGCGGGGTATTCCCGAAACGCTGGTGGTCTTCGGGATCTGGGCGATTCTTACCGGGTTGATCCAGCTCATCCTCGGGATACGGCGCAGACAATTGCTCGGCGGGCAGTGGCCGATGATCATCAGCGGAGGCCAGTCCATCATCGGCGGAGGTTCGTTTATCGCACTGGCGCATGATCCTACGATGGGTATCAGCAGTCTGGCCGGTTATGCTGCTTTCGGGGCGTTTTATTACCTGGTTTCGGCATTCCGATTGTCCAAAACTGTCAATAGGATCGCCGCGGCATAACGAGGCGTTGGCGGTTATCCGGGTTTCAAAGGCTAACCGCCACTACTTTTTACGCGCTTCCTGATACGGCTCAGCGAAGGGTTGGTAATGCCCAGATAGGAGGAAATGTGGTACGCCGGAATGCGCTCCACGATATTGGGATGCTCTTCCAGCAACCTCAGGTAACGCTCCTCATTGGAGAAAAACATGAATTCTTCCGTACGCGTCTGCGCATAGGCGAAGAACAGTTCGGCCAGCAACCTGCCGAACCTCCCCCAGTTCGGATTGGTTTCGTACAGACCGTTGAGATCCTTGTAGGAAATGAAAACAATCTCCGAATCCTCCATGGCTTCGATGAAATACCAGCACGGATTGCGCGATATGAAGCTTCTGAATGATACAACAAATTGATTTTCCGAAAAAAAGAAAAGGTTTTTGTCCGTATCGGTCTGCGGGTCGCGGTAGTAGATCCTGAAAATCCCCTTTAACACCAGACCGAGGTCGTTGCAGACCATACTTTGCATATTAAAAAAATCGCCTTTCCTGATCGTTCGCGGTTTCCAGAATGGCTGACTTTCAGCAATATCCTTGTCTGTCAAACCAGCGAACTTTTTCAGATACGCGGCAATAATCTCGTTTTTGTCGGTCATAACCTGGCCAAAATGATTAACTAAATACAAAAGACCCCGCCGCGCTCACTTTAACAATTCGGCCACTTTGGCGAGCTCCGCCCCTTCGGCAACCGGATAATCGGGCTGAATGCCAATCACTTCCCAGCTTTCGCTCGTACCAGGCCATGTAGGCGCGCCGGTGGAAACGGAGATAAAGAGCTGCTCGTTGACCGGGTACCATGAGTTCATGAACGCGCCACCGGCCGATTTCTGCCCCACCACTTTGGCACGACGATGTTTTTGCAATGCAAACGTAAATGCCTCCGCAGCCGACGCCGTACCCGGATTGACCAAAATGAACAACGGCTTCCCGTACTTTGGTTCCAGGAGCCAGTCGACGGTCTTTTCGGTGTGGCTGCTCCCGTTTCTGGTGTTAAATTCCAGGAGGGCCGTCCGGGGCGGCAGAAAAAAACTTTCCAACACGCTGCCCACATTACTGCCCCCACCCCCATTATTGCGCAGGTCGATCACCAGCGCCCTGGTACCGGCGACCAACCGCATCGCGGCAAACAGTACCGGCAGGCTTTTGGCCGAGATATTGATTTCCGAGATTTTGATATAACCGACATTGCCTTCCAGTACTTGCACTTCACGAAAACCGAAATTACGTTCGATAGCATCCTTGCCATCGAAAAAAGGGTCATATCCTGCGTTTTGCGGAGTTGAATCAGGATGATTTTGCGATGGATTTTTCAGGTCGTTTACCGTTTTCGGGTCGTTCCTGACATACAAATGCCCATCACGGCTGAATTCCTGCAAGCTCTTCGAAATCACCGCGGCCAGGTCCTGCCAGTTTTTTACATGATTAAAACTGCCGCGTTGGTGTTCCCCACGGAGGTGCTGTGCTATTTTTTGCCCCTTTTCCGGAAAAACGTATGCGGTATCGATACTACGGGCCATATCGCCGATCGCCGCATCGATTGCTTTCGGCGACAGCTCCTGGGAAAAGGCATTTTGAAAACAGAGAATCAAGATTGCGCTCAGATAAAAACAAGCTGATTGAATGGCTGACATATCTTTGGTTGATTGGGTTTACAGGCAAAGTTCCTGTATATCCGTCACTCAAAATTGTATCAGATTAGCGCGCTATGCGGCCCGGTATTCTTTCGGTAAAAAACCTGTTACCTCTTTAAATACCTTTGTAAAATGCGCCTGGTCCGTAAATCCGGCCTCGTAGGCGATGCGTGTGAGTGTGTAAGGAGTGTTTTTAATCATCGTCAAGGTGTTTTTAACTCTCAGTTTCCGCATATAGTCACTCAGCGTGCCGCCAAAATAGCGCGAAAAATACCGGGAGATAGTCACCGGATGAACGCCCGTTTCAATGGATAATTCCTGTAAACCGACTTGCTCGTTCCAACGGTCCTGCAAGAGTTCCGAAACCTGCCGGACCCATTGGGGAGGCTGCCTGCAAACCCTGCAATGCCTGTCCATCAGCCCGATAACCGCCATTGCAATCGAATCGCCCGCTAAAAGACCGTCGTGTGAAAGATGGCAGTAGGCCCTCAGAAAGGCAAGCGCGGCAAGCGGATTGCGGTTGATCGCCTCGCCGATCTTCTCCTCCCCGACACCATATGCCGCAAAGAAATCCGGCGCAAATTCGATATTGAAGTTTCGCGAGCCTGGCATCGTCCGGCTATTTTCATGCGGCTCGCCGGCGTGGAAAAATACCGCCTCGCCAGCCTGCCGATAATGCTCCTCCCCTTGCCGCTTTTCCAGGGTCGCCCCGGCCAAAAGCACCGTCACGTGCGGGTTCGCATGAGCGTGCAACGACACATTCGGAAGGTTTTCCCGGGTATAGCAGGTCACGCTCGTCCAAATGCCATTCGCCTGGCAAGTCGCTGAGGTGTTTCCCAGGTAGGTGGCTGTCGGTAGTATCTGCATGCGGCGGCAGGGATTCAAGTAATATTCAAGATAGCAAAAAATTAGCGCTCAACGCTTGTAAAACGGGGGAATACACTTACGAATTTACGTATAACTACCTGATTATTAAATATTTAATATTTTATTTTCATTTACCGATTAATAACATTCACTTGCTTTTTGCAGCGGGTATCGCGTCGTTTGACCCGGATTTTGTGAGTTCCTCCCCGCTTCATTGAAGATTTCTTACTTGTTTCAGCGCGTCAGTTTTGGACGTGCATTGGAGATTCTACCAACTTAAACAGTGAAAGGAGCCAGGTTATGCCGACAGAAAGCCAATCCAGACTTATTGCAGTCAAGTATCCTTGTCCCGTCCGCCGTGTTACCATTCAATGGACCGGTCAGGAATGGAAGATCGTCAAACAGTTTCGCGTTCCCAGCATGACATTACCCGCACCCGACCCGTTGCCTTCCGGAGAAAAGAGCATCGGTTTCTGGATCGAGGTCGCCGACGGAAACGGTGGCATTTATCAGCGCGAAGTAATGCCGGACCCGTTGCTGGGTATGGAGCAATTTGGAAAAGACGGCGAGATGACCCGCTTAAACCATCCGCCGCATGATGTTACCCTCGAAATTCTGGTGCCGGACGTGACAGGCATATCCGAATTACACCTCGTTTCCAACACAAAAGCACAGTCAGGAGCCACAAGCGGCCTGAAACGGACTGTATTGAAACTGCCCAAAGAAATGGGCGGCGACACCCCCGACCAGCCCGGCGGCGGACACCACCACTAGGTGTACCAACACCCCGCGTTCCATTCTTTCTTTCTTTCCATCCATTTCAAACACCGATCACTATGGCTGCATCAGATGGAGAAATTTTCGGACTGACCAAAATATTGGACAACGGTCCGGATAACCAGAGATTTAATATCGTCATCGTCGCCGAAGGCTTCCAGGGCGCGAATGCCGCCGCCCAGACCGACTTCAATGACCGCTGCCAGGAAATCGTCGATGCATTCCGCGACGAGCCCTGGTTTAGTGAAGGTTTGCTCGCTGCGATCAACATACACCGCCTGAATGTCCGTTCGGACGATGCGGGCGCCGATAATCCCGCCACCTGCCCCGACAT
This sequence comes from Dyadobacter sp. SG02, assembly GCF_900109045.1. Classification (GTDB taxonomy): domain Bacteria; phylum Bacteroidota; class Bacteroidia; order Cytophagales; family Spirosomataceae; genus Dyadobacter. The sequence continues at coordinate 244,354 of NZ_FNYL01000013.1, read as the reverse complement.
GTCGACGGCCACGGCAGTGACGGCAGCTACCTATTTCGACGCTACCTATTGTTCATCGGGTATCCGGCGATGCCTGGCCTGCGACTGGACGCTCGTCCGCAACACCCTGAATGCCCAGCTCCCGCAATGGCATGCCGCCGCGGTGCTCGTCAACAGTCCCGAGCGGGGCGGTTGCGCCAGCGGAAATGTTTTCGCCACCGCCCTCAGTGCCGACTGGCTCGACGTTGTCATGCACGAGCTCGGCCACGCGGCCTTCCGCCTCGCCGACGAATACAGTACCTGGCAGGGCTGTTCAAGCGGCGAAACCGACCGCGACAATGCCCCTGCCGGAGAACCGGCCGATCCTAACATTACGGCCCATTCCAGCCTTGCCGGGCTGAAATGGGCACACCTGGTCGGTCCGCTCACCCCGGTACCCACCATGCAGAACCCCGACTGCTCCGCCTGCGACACGCGTGCGAATGTGCGCCCCGACGACCATGAAATTGGGCTGTACGAGGGGGCCGGCTACTACCATTGCGGCTATTTCCGGCCGGCATACACTTGCAAAATGCGTAGTTCATTCCAGCCATTTTGCCGCGTCTGCGTAGAAGCCATACAAAATCGCCTGCGCCCGTTTTTTACCACGCCCGCACTGGCGGCGTCGGTATCCGCACTGGATTTCGGCAGCGTAGGAGCCGGATCGACGCTCACACTTACTTTCGACCTGAGCAATGTAGGTAGCGTAGCCGTCACCGGTGTTTCATTGACCAGCGATAGCCCCAATTTTTCCGTTGCGCCAAACTCCTTCGCGAGCATGTCCGCCGGACAAACGCAATCGATATCGGTCACATTCGGCCCCGCATTCACCAACGGTGCCCGCACAGGTACGGTCCTCATTACGAGCAATGCGCCGACGCTGAGCATCGAACTGGATGCATTTGTTTGTACGCCAGCCGCGGATATGGACATTCAGACCGCCGACGGATCGACAACGCTCAATTTCGGGGATGTAGGCCGGCGCCTGACGATGTACCGATGGTTCGAGGTCCGCAACCTGCAACGCCCGTGCGCGTCGCAATTGCGGGTAACACTCGGCAGCCCGCCTGCCGGTTTCGAGTATGCGCCGGGTACAAACCTGAACTTTACCCTCGCTGCGCCGACGCCCACCCAGTCCTTCACATCCCGCCGGGTATATGTGGCATTTCCGTCCCCGCCAACAGGCGGACCCGATTTCAACGGCAGCCTCACCATCACTACCCCCGACGATTCCGTCACACCATCCGTCACCCTGAACCTCGTCGCCCGTTCAGTCGACCCGCCGCCGGTGGATTCGGTATTGGTCATCGACCGTTCGGGTAGCATGAGCGAACCTACGGGCGTCCCGGGCGCATCCAAAATGGACCTTGCCATCCAGGCGGCCAATTTGTACATCGCTTTGCTGAAAGACAATGACCGGATCGGTGTGGTCCGTTTCAACCATTCTGCCAACAACCCCGGTGATGTACTGCAAACGCTGGTAGTCGCCGGCGATCCGGAAACCGGTGCGGGCAGGGCATCTGCCCGTGGCGTGCTAACAAGCGCCAACCTCAGCCCGTCCGGTAATACTTCCATCGGAGGAGGCACAATCCTGGGTAGTACCGTCCTCGACGCCGCCGTGGCGAATGCGCGGGCAGTGGTCGTGCTGACGGATGGCATTCAGAATACCAACCCCGATATCCCTGCTGCCAGCACCGCTGTCTCGGCAAAAACACCCCGGCAGCGGGTATTTGCAGTAGGTTTGGGATTAAATCAGTTGGAAGACAGGTTGATTCAGCTGGCTTCGGTCAACAACGGTGTTGCGCAAATCACCGGCGAGCTGGCCGGCGACCGGGAGTTCTTGCTGCAAAAGCTATATGTCCAGATCCTGAGCGATGTGGCCGACGAGGCCTTTGTACAGGACCCTACCAATATACTTTTCCCCGGTACCGAGCAGGCCACCGATATTTACATCGGCGAGGTGGATGTGGCCGTGGATTTTATCATCGTATATCGTAAGGCTCCTGCCTACCCGATCATCGACCTCTGGCTGGAAGCGCCTGACGGGACCACCATCCGCCCCGGCGACGCAGGGACTACATTCCCCAACTTCATGTTTGTGACGGGCGACGGTCATGTGTACTTCAGATGCCAGTTCCCAGCCTTCCCCGACCGCCCGCAGGCGCATATCGGCCGGTGGCGACTGTGGTTGGCCAGCCGCAAGGGCAGGCCCGCGCTCACACACGGGTACTCCCAGGGAAGCAATGTGAACTTCTACTATTCCGTGATGGCCAAAGCGCGGAGCGACTTGCGTCTCAATGGTTTTATTTCGCAAAGTTCCTACGACCCCGGCTCGCCGATGCTCCTGGTGCTCGAACCGACTTTGTATGGCCAGCCCGTCAAGCTCGATGCCCCGGTGGAAGCCCGCTTCACCCGGCCGGATGGCGTGATCCGCATCATTACCCTGACCGAAACCTCTTACGGACAGTACAGCGGCACCTTCGACGACACTCACCAGTTGGGGGTCTACTCCATTTCGACCGTGGTGAGGGCTACCACACCCCTGGGCGCAGTCGTTACCCGCTACCGCCTGTTCACAGGATTGATTTTCAAACGCGGACAATCAGACGGCGGCCCCAATGGCGGCGGCCACGACGGAGGAGATCCGAACGGCGGAGATCCCAATGGCGGACAAAACGATCCGGATTGCCGCAAAGCCGCCGTCGCATACAGGCAGCTTCGGGCATTGTTGCTGCGGCTGTTGGAAAAGCATCCCGAGGAGCGGGAGGAAATTACTGCGCTGCTCGAATGGTTGAAGCTTTTTATAGCTAATTGTTGTAAATCAAAACGTACCAAAGAGGATTCACGGAAGCTTCACGCAATTCTGGAAAAAGCCAGGCAACTGCTCGATGCCGACGAAGAACCCTGATGTATCAGTCCAGCCCTTACGGAACATTTGAACCGTAGGGGCTATTTTTTTGAAACTTCTACCCGGAGCAGACCGGCTGTCCCGGATGCCCCTCCAAATTGGCCAGTTTCCCATACGCACGCATGGCAAGTATTTTTTAGTTTTGATCCCGATCAACGAAATACGTACATGCAGCTACAAACCAAAAACGCAATCATTTTCGGCGCAGGCGGCTCGCTCGGAGGCGCTGTTGCACAAGCCTTTGCCGTCGCCGGCGCGAAGGTATTCTTATCCGGCATCCATTCGGCATCCGTGGAAAAAGTGGCGGCAGCAATCCGTGCGGCAGGCGGACTGGCCGAAACCCGGCAAGTGGATGCGCTCGATAAAACGGAAGTCGACGCATTTGTAGCCTGGGTAGCCGACCAGGCCGGCTCCGTCGACATTGCATTCAATGCGATCGGCCTCGAAGATGTTCAGGACATTCCGCTCACAGACATGGATGTAGAGGATTTCACAAGACCGATCTTGAGGGCAATGCGAAGCCAGTTTCTCACCGGTACGGCGGCAGGTCGCGTCATGAGCAAGCAGGGAAAAGGGGTGATACTGGCCCTTACCGCCACGCCCGGCGGCATTGGTTACCCCGGCACCGGCGGATTCGGGACCGCTTGCTGCGCTATCGAAAGTTTCACCAGAAACCTGGCCTCCGAATTAGGCCGCTTCGGCGTTCGGGTGGTTTGCATCCGATCGGGAGGCTCTCCGGATTCGCAGGTATTTATCGACGCCTTCGCCCACGTCGGCCACGAAATCGCCACTCAGATCATCGGAGGGCTGGCAAAGGATACGATGCTCAAAAAACTACCCAAAATGCAGGATATCGCCCACGTAGCCGTCTTCGCCGCCTCCGACCAGGCCGCCCTCATTACCGGCACCACGATTGACGTAACCGGTGGCACGACGTCGGCATTGAATTACAAGACCAGTGAGGATGGGCCTTTTATTCCACCGTTTCAGGAGCGCGGGACGTGATGGCCCGCAGGATGCAAAAAATCATTTTCACACTTTTCCTATGTGATGATTCTATTGAATGGATTGCGGTTTAGCTTTGCGCTCCTATAAAATACCGTAATCTGATGGCTACCATTATCGACCTTTCCAAGACCATTTCATACGACAAAAAAGATCCTTGGTTTATGCGCATCAAGGTTAAACATAAACCACACAAAAACAGCAACCTGCTCATCCGATTTTTCATTGGACTGCCCCATAAATTATTTCCTTCCCGGTTTGAGGGGTGGGCCGACGACAAAATTGTCGGTATGGGCGTGCATGCCACAACGCACATCGATGCTCCCTGGCATTATAGTCCGGTTGTCAACGGCCAGAAAGCGAAAACCATCGACGAAGTTCCGCTGGAATGGTTGTATGGTAATGGAATCGTGCTCGATATGCGTTTCAAACAGGATTTCGAAGAGATCACCGTGCAGGACATCGAGAACGACCTGAAAAAATCGGGTGCCCACATCACACCGGGTGATATTGTGCTTATATGGACCGGGCGTGACCAGCTCACAGGTGACGATTACGTAAACCGTGGAACGGGTATGAGCCGGGCCGCCACGGAATGGCTTATCGACCGTGGCGTAAAAGTGATGGGCATCGATCAATGGGGCTTTGACCTGCCGCTGCGTTACATGGCCAAAAAGGCCAGGGAAACACAGGACAACGCACTGTTCTGGCAGGCGCACCTGGTCGGCCAGCAGCGCGAATACCTGCATATGGAGCAACTGACCAACCTGGGCGCGTTGCCTGCATTTGGTTTCAAAGTAGCCGTATTCCCGTTGAAGATCAAAGGTGCGTCGGCCGCCCCGGCGCGGGTAGTTGCGATATTGGAGGGTTAGCGTGCCTTGGTAATCGCCAACTCCTGCGAACCACCCCGGCGCGAGCGATTGAGTGCGGCAGCTTCAAGGGCCCGATCATGATTTCCATTCCATCTTCTTAATTTCTAAGTACGAAAATGAGCCTGAGTTTTACTTAATTTGTAATTTATCTAAATAAAATTAATCCTCAGGCCCAGTTTTATGATTCCTCCATTACGAAATGTAAATTATTGCCGATCCGCCCGGGTGGTTCGGCCTGCACTTCGCTTTCAACCCATTTTTGTATCCCTCTTCTTTGCTATTTTCTGTTCCGTTTCGATGTCGGCCATCGCGCAATCGCGCCAGCAGGGACTGATCCGCGGCGTCGTAACAACCATAGACGGTTCGCCTGCACAGGGGATCTCCGTCAAACTCAAAAACAACGCCAAGGGTACCGTCGCGAACACCCAGGGAGGCTTCGAATTTAAAAACCTCGCATTCGGGACTTATACGATAGAATGCTCGATGGTTGGGTATGAGACCGCTACCGCCGACGCTACGGTTTCCGAAGAGAAACCCGTCGCCGACGTCTCCGTCCAGCTCGATTTTTCTTCCAACAAGCTCGACGAAGTGATCATCAGCAGCGGCGGGAACCGGTTTGCGAAAAAAGAGAGCGACGACGTTTCGAAAATGCCCATTGCCAACATGGAAAACCCGCAGGTATACACGGTGGTAAGCAAGGAGCTCATGAAGGAACAGGTTGTGACCGACTACAACAGCGCATTCAAAAACGTGCCGGGCGCGGGTATCGCCGAAATACGGAACCAGGGAAGAACTACCTCTATTTCAAGAGGTTTCGCAACGCCACAGCTCGTCCGGAACGGGATTGGAAGCTTTACTTATTCGTCCATAGACCCGGCCAACCTGGAACGGATCGAGGTGATCAAAGGCCCGTCCGCCACCTTGTTCGGAAGCACATTGTCGTCATTTGGCGGTTTGTTCAACCGTGTTACCAAAAAGCCGTTCGATACTTTCAAAGGCGAGGTTTCTTTCTCGGCCGGGAGCTGGGACCTGAACCGCCTCACAGCGGACATCAATACCCCGCTGAACGACGATAAATCAGCTTTGCTTCGGATCAATACGGCTTTGCACAGCGAAAGGAGCTTCCAGGACGCGGGTTTTAACAGGAGCTTCCTGATCGCGCCCAGCTTTTCCTACGCGGTAAACGATCGCCTTACCTTGCTGCTGGATGTAGAATACAGCGGTTATAAAGCGGTGTCGCCCATGCGCGTCGCGCCGGCCACAAAAGGCAAAGCCAAAAGCGTTACTGAACTGGGCATGCCTTACAAATTGTCTTTCGCCAATAATACAATCAACTATTCAGGTCAGCAATACAACATTTTCGGGCAGATTAAATACAAGCTGTCCCCGCAATGGACTTCCCAAACGATCGTTTCCCGGACAAGGTCGTCGGCGGACGGTTATGTAGTAGGGCTCACGATACTAACCGATTCCACATTGCGCCAAACGGTTACCAACCAGGATTACCCCTATTACGGGACCGATTTCCAGCAGAACTTCATCGGCGACTTCCATATCGGCTCTTTGAGAAACCGCGTCGTAGCCGGCGTGGACGTTTACAGCCTGCGTGCGACGCGGAACGATGCATCCGTCAATATGCCTGCCATTAATTTCAGAAAGCCCGGCAATGCATATAACAATTTCAACCTGACCAAGGTCGCGCCAATGTTCGAGACGGCGACTTTCACCAATTTCACGGCCATCAATGAAAGGACTTACAGCGCCTACGTTTCGGACGTACTGAATGTGACCGACCGCCTTTTGGCCATGGCCAGCCTGCGTATCGACCGCTATTCCAATCTGGGCACCTATTTCCCAAGCGCGGATTCGACCGCCGGGGCATTCAAGCAAACGGCACTTTCGCCCAAATTCGGGGTCGTTTACCAGGTTGTGAAAGGCAAAGTATCGTTGTTTGGTAACTACATGAACGGGTTCAGCAACGTCAGCGGCTCCGATTTCTTCGGGAATACGTTCAAACCCAACCAGGCCAACCAATGGGAAGCCGGTGTGAAACTGGATTACAGTTTCGTGACGGCGACATTGAGCTATTATGACATCTCCGTGACCAACGTCACCCGCGACGATCCGGAACACGTCAATTTCTCGATCCAGGATGGCACCCAGGTGAGTAAAGGCTTTGAAGCAGAAGTAATTGCAAATCCTTTGCCGGGCCTGAACATCGTGGCCGGGTACACCTACAACGACAGCAAGTATACCAAAAGCAACGAGAATGTGCAGGGCTACCGCCCCACTACCGCAGGCCCTCCCCGCATGGCTAACCTGTGGATCAGCTACCGCCTTATCAATGGCGCCGCGAAAGGATTGGGCATCGGTTTCGGGGGTATTTACGGCAGCGAGTCGTTCCAGAGCAATACCAAAACATTTACATTCACTGTTCCTTCCTATACGGTACTGGACGCCTCGGTTTTCTACGATAAACCCCGGTACAGGCTCGGCGTGAAGGCGGATAACCTGACCAATGAAAAATACTGGTCGTACCGTCTCGCGGCGCAAAACCCGCTGAGGATTACGGGTAATATTACCTTTAAGTTTTAAGTCAGAGAATTACTTCGAGTTGACAAATGGGTGCCCGGCGGGCACCCATTTGTCGTTTTTAATGATCTCGCTATTCCAAACCCGGCAATGCTGGAAGCGGGGTCTTTAATATTTCGAAATACTTGATAATCAAGCACATTAAGACTAACTTAGAAGTATTGTCATCAGTTAAACCCCCTCAGTTCTATGAAAGCTCTATTTACAGGAATCGTGCTCCTATTGGGGAGCGTCGCCACCGTGTCAGCCCAGGATTATTACCTGCCGGTATCTTCTACTTCCAAAGCGGCGGTCGCGTCGCTGCACCGCGCTTCGGAGTTGTATTCCAATATCCATTTCAAGGAAGGTAAAGTAGAGCTCGACAAAGCACTGGCCGAAGACCCCAATTTCTTCATGGCCCACGTATATGCCGTGCAGTATGCGCCGAAAGCTGACAGACCGGAGCTGATCGACAAGGCACTGGCCATTGATGCAACGAACTTCAATGAGGCTGAGAAGATAATGCGGGAATGGATCGGTAAATGGAAAGCGGACTCGACAGCAAAAGCCGGAGAAAGTATGAACGCATTGATAGCGGCCTATCCCAAAACGCCTCAGGCGCTGGAATGGGCCTCCCTGCACGCTTTTTACACCGACAAAAACCTGGACGGAGCATTGGACTATGCCCAAAAGCTGGCTGTAATCAGCCCGGAATATGCGCCCAATTACAATATTCTGGGTTACCTGTATATGGAAAAAAAGGAAACGGAGAAAGCGAAGGCAGCTTTCGAGCAATACATCAAACTGGCACCGAAGGAAGCCAATGCCTACGACAGCATGGGCGAGTTCTATCTGATCAATAAGGACTATGCCAAATCGGCGGAACTTTACGACAAGGCGGCGGCAATGGGGCTCGCGGATGCCAAAGAACGTGCAGACAAAGCCAGGGCGATGATTAAATAAAGACGATAATTTTTAAGCCCGTCGGACAACAACATCCGGCGGGCTTATGCGGATTTACGGCGGCAAAGTGTATTTTTGGGTTTTCCGCCTATGAAAAACATTCTTATCGCCGACGACCATTCATTGATCCGCTCCGGGCTCCGTATGGTGCTCGACAGGATGGCCTTCAAGACAGACATCAGCGAGGCCTGGGATGGCAGGACCGTAATGATGAAAATGAAGGAGAAGCCCTTTGACCTGATATTGCTCGATATTCAGATGCCGGCGACGGATTCGGTGGTACTAATGCATTGGATACAGAGCTTCTACCCGGATACGCGAATCCTCATTGTTTCCCAAAACCCGGAAACCACCTATGGCAAACGATATATACTATTGGGCGCCCATGGTTTTATCAGCAAAACGGCTCCGGACGAGGAATTGATCAAAGCAATTACCCAGGTGCTGAATGGTGATACTTACGTCAGCGCGGACCTGTCGCAGTCGATCGTACGCGGGGTGTTCAGCGGCGCGACGGCTAATCCTTTCGACCAGCTTTCGCAACGGGAGTTTCAGGTGGTGATTTGCCTCGCCAAAGGATATTCGATGAATGAGATCTGCGAAATGCTGCAAGTGCAGTATTCCACTGCACACACGCACAAGCGGCGCGCTTTCGAGAAGCTTAATATTGAAGAAAATAAGGAGCTCGCAGACCTAGCCGGCGCCTACGACCTGCTGAGCTAGACCGGGCGACAACCTTTCGCTGTTTTCCTTCCATTGTATTTGCAGCGTAACGGATGTGCCCGCGCCGCGCTCGCTCCGCACATTCAGCTTTGCATCGAGGCGGTTGGCAAAGTCGATGATCATCTGGTAGCCCAGCCGGCCGTTGCGTTCGATACCCGCCGCCGTAGATGCCTGTGCGATCCGGTCCTGAATTCTTTTCAGCACGGGTTCGCTCATGCCCCCGCCCGTGTCGGCGATGGTAAGCGCTACATTTCCGGCAGATTCCCCGGTTGCGGATATGGTGATTTCACACTCGCGCGAATGCTTGTTCGCATTGTCAATGATATTGCGAAGAATTACTTTTAAAAGCTCGCGGTCCGTGTGTAACGTGTAATGCGTATCCGCAGCAAATGTCAGCCTGTTGCCATTTGCGTCGAGCATTTCCCGGAAAAACAGCCGTAATTCCTGCAAGAGGTCGTCCAGCGGAAACGACGTTTTATTCACCGAGAAACCTTGCGTAAAGGAAGAGGCCCAAAGGTTAAACTCTTCCGCGAACTGGTACAACTGGTCGGCGGTGTTTTTGATCTCGCTGCTGGTCCGCTCGATACCGTTGAAATTCTCCCGCTGCACATTGTCGCGCAAATGCCCTGTAACCTTGGACAGAAAGTACAGAGGCGATTTCAGGTCATGCGCAATCGATACCGTCAGTTTTTCCATCAGCTTACTCTGGTATGCAAGCTCCTGCGTCCGTTCATTTACTTCCGCTTCGAGGCGGTTGCGCTGGCGGAGCAGGTAGCGGTACCGCATTTTGACGATGACGATAACGGATGCGACGATCAAGGCAAGTACCAGCAGGTAAAACCACCAGGTTTGATAGAAAAACGGCATCACCACCAAAGGCAACTCGGCGGTGATGTAATTAAGGGTACCAAACCCCGCTTCTTTCCTGAGCCGAAGTTTGTAGCCTCCGTGTTGCAGGGTGTTCAATACGATGCGGTTATTTTCGGGCAGCGGATACCAGCGGTCGTCCAGGCCCTCTACATTGTACTGGATATTCAGATTGTTGGGACTTCCGAAGTAGGGTGATGAGACGGTCAATTCCAGTCGTTTGAATGAAGGCGCTATTTGCAGGAGAGCTTGTCTGCTCGCCGGTGTGCCGTCCAGCATTACCTGTTCGATAAAGATTTTACTATCCGGAAGTACCGTTTTGATGCTGTCGGGATGAAACACGACCACGCCGTTCATAGACGGAAATGCAAACCGGCCGCTGGCCATTCGCAATGCGCTGGGCGAACAGCCTCCATTGAATTCCGTCGTTTTCAGGCCGCTTTCCTTTCCGTAATAATGATGATATACCTGCTTTGATTTGCCCGAAGCATAATCATAGAAATCGTTGAGGGAGCATTGGAAAAGGCCGTTGTTAGTACTCATCCAGATAAATCCTTTTCGATCTTCCACGAACGAATGAACGATCTTCAGATGGTGCGCTTCGTCTTCGGGCATTTTTGTAAAACGGCCATTACGGAAAAGGTAGTAGCCCTGGCCATAGCTCCCCATCCATACGTTCCCCAATTTGTCGCGGTACACCGTTCGCAGCTCTACGTCGTCAAACTCATGGTAAATGCGCTGCTTGCGGTTCTTTGCGTCGACCCACATACACAACCCGGTGCCGACGATCCAGAACGTCTGGTTGCCCATGGGAATAAAACTTTGCATATTCTTCCCTTCAATACCTTGTAGCGGATAAGGCTCGATTAAGTTTCCGCGCACCCGCGCAAACCTGTTTTTCCGTCGCCCGAACTGCACTTCGCCCTCCATCATCCATATCGTCCCTTTCTCGTCCTGTCCCAGACACGAAAGCACTCCGGTCAACGGGATTTTCCTGAGGACCCTGAACTGCTCATCTGCTTCCAGAAGCGTCGTTGCGCTGGAATACCAGTAATGCCGGTCGCGGTCGCGCAACAGGCTGTATCTGTTGTAACTATCCTCTACCCCCGGTACGGACGGGCTGCCGGGCAAACTACCCGTAACGGATAACACCTGGTTATCGCCATAAGGCGCCAGTGCATAGAAAGCATCTGCATTGAGGGCATTTTTACCGACCGATCCGAGTTGCTTTCTTCTCAATATATACACCCCATCCGTGTTTGAGCCGACAATCAGCAGGCCCTGCCGGGGATAATAGCGAACAGAAGTGATATAAGGAATCTGCTTTAAGGTGGCAAGGTGACGAAATTCCACCTCCCCGCCGCTAAGCATCACTTCATAGATAGCGCCGTCGATATTCAGCACCATTGCTTCATTTTGCCAGCAAAAGTATGCTGTGTTACGGTTGCGCTCCAATTTGTCCCAGGGTATGGCGATCGGAACTTTCTTGCGTGTGCGTACGCCATTGGAGTCGAGTAAAACAATTTCCCGGGCGCGACTGAAATAGCAGAGCTTGTCACCGACGCTGCCAATGGCTTGTGCCATATTGCGGTTGATGTCCAGCGAGTCGACTCTTCGCACTTTGCCGTTTGAAACGTACCCTGCAACTAAATTTTCTTTGATGATAAATCCTTTACCATTCCGGGTTTCGAAGAAACTGAACGTCAAGATATCCGAGAATCCCGTATGCATGAACTTTTCCGTGTAGCGGGTCATTGGCCCGAGGTCAAACTCGTCGAAACGCCTGAGTATCCCCCTCATTGAACCCAGCAGACCCGTTGGCGACTGCGGTTTGGAAAATCCATTTCGGTGATCGTAATAGGATATCTCAACATTATCGTCTATGCAAAAAAGGCGGCCGTCATTGCATTTACCAAGCGACAAAAAACGGTTTCGCCGAAGGCCCGAATTGCTGTTATCGAATAACCGGAAATGCTGCCCATCGTACCGGACGATACCAGCTTGCGTAGTGAACCACAAGTAACCATTGTCGTCCATCAATGCCGAATTGACGCTATTCTGGGGCAGGCCGTTCTCGCTGTTGAAATGGGTCACCGTCCACGACTCGTTTTCCTCTGCATGTAGTGTTAAAGACAACAGGAATACGGTGGAAAACCGACCAAGCAGGTACAAAATTCTCATAGGGATGCTCTGCTCCGCCATCAGGAGCGTATGGCTGACAAGCTATATCCATTTGATTACAAGTAAAAGTAAATTCTGTACGAATAATTTCCTCATGTGTAGTAAAAATTTGTACCAACAATTCGAAATAGTCCTTACAACTCTTTTCCGCAGCTGCTTCGACATTTGTGATAGCCGTTTTGGCCATCACTTAAATTCGTTAGTATGAAAAAGCATTACATCTTGGCGGGCCTGCTGATGCTCGCCGCAGCCCCCGGTTTTGCACAAGTAAAAATCGGCGCCGCAGGTGCCCCCGACGCAAGCGCCACACTGGAAGTAACAGGCGGAGCCGCTAACAACAAAGGTCTGCTCCTTCCCCGCCTGACAACCGTACAGCGCAACGCCATCGCCAACCCGGCCAAAGGACTCCTGATCTTCAACACAACGACTAACGAGGTTCAGACAAATATCGGAACGCCGGCTGCGCCGAGCTGGTCTACAACCCCTGCCGCGGGCTGGAACCTCGCCGGCAATGCAGGTACTAACCCGGCCAACAACTTTATCGGTACCACCGACAACCAGCCGTTGGTTCTCCGCACGAACAATGCGGAAGCCGCACGTGTACTGGCCAATGGCTGGGTCGGCATCGGGGTTGCTGCACCTGAGACAAAGCTGCATCTGAATAACGGTTCACTGAGAATAACTTCCGGCTCTACGCCGCTGCCAAACCATGCATTGCACATCATCAATGATGGTGGAGGTAGTTCAAATAATGACAACATCGTAATCGAGTCATATGGGGCCATTACCCGGCCATCGATCGCGTTCAAATCCAACCATGGAACATTCGCAGCACCGGAAAACAGCCAGGCAGGCGACAACGTCGGTAACGTCTTTTTCACAGCTCGCCGAAATGGCGCAGAAGCCAATGTGGGCATTATCTCGGGCGATTATCTGGGCGATGGTACCAGCGCCGCTTCCCGATTGACTTTCGTCACCAGCCAACAAACAGTTATGACGCTCGACAGTAGCGCTAACGTGGGTATTGGTTCGGTTTCTCCAAGAGCCAAATTGCAGGTAGAAGGTGGTGTGCTGGTGCGCAATGAGAAAAACGTCAGTCATTCAAACGGAACTCTTTTTACGTGGAGTACGCTACGTGGCGGGAATGGAGAAGCAGAGTTCGTTAACTACCATGGTTTAGGTACAGGCGGATTTCGTTTCTATGATCTCGCCCCCGGTACCGCTGCATTCAATACCAATAACATCGCCTTCATTGCACCCATTACCGGTGCATACACGAACGTATCCGACATGCGTGTGAAGACCAACGTGAATATCATCAACGACGGTCTGCAAAAGGTAATGGCCATGCGCCCGGTATCCTACGACTTCCACAGCGGCAGAACGATCAAAGACGGCGTCGTGAAATTCACGGAGAACGACAAGGTGGTCAAAACCATCGGGTTCCTCGCGCAGGAACTGGCGAAAGTGGTACCAGAAGCGGTAGTGATCCCGAAAGACCCGGCTAATGAACTGTACAATGTGTCCTATGCCACCGTGGTACCGGTACTCACCAAAGCTATCCAGGAACAGCAGGCAGAAATCGAGCAACTGAAAGCGGCCCTCTCCGTTTCCAAAGCCGATAATGCCGCATTGAAAGCGGATGTTTCCAAAATCTCCGCGCTTGCGGAAAGAATGCAGCGTCTCGAAGCATCGCTGAACACTTCGACTGCCGATAACACAGCCGTATCCAAATAGTCATTCATACTGATTGTTCACCTTTAAAAACAAATGGTATGAAAAAAAGACTGATAGCCCTGGCATTGCCCTTGTGGGTAATGCAGGCACACGGACAAACATTTACCACCTACGGCCCACCCGATCCGGTGAGCATTAACGCGGGCTATTTAAGCGACTACTCACCCAACGGTACCGTCGTACAAGCGGGCGGGAGCGTAACACTGGCCAACGCGTCTACCTACGAGCACGGTAACCTGAGCTTTCAGAATAATGGTACCTGGCTCGGACAGACGAACAGCCTCGACCTGTTCAACGCGGCGGGTGCATTGACGATCAGCGGATCATCAGCGCCCGGTTTCCACAGCCTGCAATTTCAAAACGGCGGAACGGTCGCAATCACGAATACAGCCGGCGCCAACGTGGCCGGAACGCTGTCTTTCGGCACGAGCGGGATCATAAGTACTACACGCAATACGCACACTATCAGTTCGCTTCGCTTAGCCGACGGAGCGGGCTATGCCGGCGGAAATACGGATGCGCAGCACGTAAACGGTTATGTAACCAAGTCAGGTGATGATGCATTTGTATTTCCCGTGGGCAGCGGTACCGACCTGCGTACGGTGTCCATTTCAGCCCCCGCCGCCGCCGCGACCATCAGCACCGCCTGGTTCGTGGGCAGCCCGGCCACGGTTACCGACCCGTCCGACGGCGCTACGCACAGCCTGACGGCCCTGGCCGCGCCCATTGAAGCGATAAGCCCCGTCGGCTTTTGGGACTGGATCAATCCGGCCGGAAGCGACGACAATGTGGCGGTTACGGTTTCTATTCCCGACGTGACGGGCTTTGCCCTGCCGGCCGATCTTCGCCTGGTAGGCTGGAACGGCACCCAGTGGGTAGCGCTAGGCACAACCGGTGCCAGTGCAGCGGCCGAAAACAATGCGTTGAGCGGCACCATCCCGGCCGGAACGTCCATTACCGCGCTCGCCATCGGCAGCGTTGAGCCTCCCCTGCCTGTCACATTAGTCAGTTTCACGGGTAAGGCCGTCGAAAATACCGTTGCGCTCAATTGGGCAACGACCGAGGAGATCAATGCGTCGCATTTTGAGGTACAAAGAAGCAGCGACGCCAGAAACTTTGAGCCGATCGGTCAGGTGGACGCAAAGGGCGACAGTAAGGTTATTGTGAATTACGCGTTTGCCGATCAGATGCCTCTGGCCGAAACAAACTATTACCGGCTGAAACAGGTCGACCGCGACGGCACATTTGCCTTCTCCAAAACCATCTCAATCCGGTTTGAGGCAGCTATCGGCATCAAAGTTTATCCAAACCCGGTTACGGACATACTCCGCATCGAATCCGGTGCTGCGTTGCAATCGGTGGAGATATTCAGGGCCGACGGTTCGAAGGTAACGCGCATAGCCGCTCCGGTGGATCATGCGGCGGCCTCGCTCCAAAATCTCCGCGAGATTGATCTCCGAGGCCAGAAGCCTGGCATTTACATTGTCATTGTCAACGGCAAAAGTTTCAAAGTGCTGAAAGACTAGGTTAGTAAGTTCAGGTAAAAATCAATCAGCCCGCATTCGGAACCTGCTCCCAACAAGTTCTGAATGGGGCTGATTTTTTCTCTAAAACTCATGCGCATACTATTATAACCCTGATCGCGCTATTTCTACATTCATACCTAAACAAGTTTACTCGTTTTCAAGTCATTTTCGGGTGTTTTCCATTTTTGCATGACATTTTGAGGAGAAGTGCCGTATTGAGGAAAATTTAATTGAATTATACATATTTCATGATGTAAATTCCGGTAACTAGTTACTCAATTCCTTCTCTATCAAAATGTTATGAAAATTTTTTCTACATTCAGCCACGCGTCCAGGTCTTTTAAATTCTACCGGACCGCCCTAATTAGTTCTGGTCTACTTTTTGCCGCCTGGCAGCAGTCGGTTGCCCAGGGAAACAAGACCCCATTGACCATTCCGGACGAATATCTGTCCTCCGGCTTTGTCGGGACAGGTAATTTCAACGCGATCATTTTCGGGAATTTTCAGAGCAATTCCGGCGACGTGGAAGGGCGGCTGGCCGTAGCCGGTGATTTCACCCTTACCACGGCGGGGTACAGCGTGGGTATGGGCGTAATGGGTGTTAATGCACCGAACAATACGGATAACCTTGTCGTCAACGGGTCATTCAACAACATTGGTAACTGGGGCCTGCGGGGTAGCCTGGTTTACAATACCGCCCCCAACGGCACGGTGTTCCCCAGCCTGACCGCCCCGGCCGTGAGCAGTATTACAGGCGGAAAATTCGACCACATCAAGTTCTCGGACAATAAGCTTCTGGACTATTACCGCACGCTGAGCGGCACACTGAATGCATTGCCCAACACCGGTACCACGGCCTGGGACAACTATCATCAATATACGCTCACCGGTACCAGCCTGGGCTTAAACGTTTTCGACATCACACTGCCCCCGAACATGAGCAGCGATGAAATCAGGGTGGATATACCGGAGGGCGCCTCGGCGATCATCAATGTCCTCAATTCATCACTTTCGATCAATGGCGGCAGCATGAAAATGAACGGCGCCGACAAAGAGAATAACAAAGTACTGTTTAACTTCCCGAACGCCACTTCGATCTCGCTCGCGCATTTCAAATTTTTGGGTAGCTTCCTGGCACCGAAAGCCAGCCTGAACGGCAATGGAGGCTCCATTAACGGACAGTCGATCATCGGCGGGCATTTTGACCAGCAGGGCGGATTCGAATTTCACAACTTCTATTTCGAAGAAAATACGATCGTCCTGCCCGTGACGCTGGCGAAATTCTCCGCCACCGGTGAAAATGCGTCTGTCGCCCTCCGCTGGACCACCACTTCGGAAACAAACAGCGACCGTTTCGAAATCGAGCACAGCCTCAACGGGAAGTCATGGAACCGGATCGGAACGGTGCTATCCCACGGAGAAAGCGCTCAATCGGTCCATTACACCTTCACCGACCAGTCCCCCGCCAATGGTGAAAACCTTTACCGCCTCAAAATGATAGACCTGGATGAAACCTTTGCATATAGCAGCATTCAAAACGTGCGCATTGAAGCAGGTTCGTCCATTACCCTCTTCCCCAATCCGGCTTCTGACAAGATTTTAATCCGCAGCAACACGAATGTGGCATTGCTCACGATAACCGACTTGTCGGGACGCAAAGTATATCAGGCGCAAGAAATCCCCGCCGCAGGTATCGATTGCAAAAACCTGCCGTCAGGCATGTACGTCGTCACGATGACCCGGGTGAATGGCGCTGTTGAATCGGATAAGATTTTGATTCGCAGATAGTTGTTACAGCAAAGAGCCCGGTGTTTGCCGGGCCCTTTGCTGACCAGTAGAACCATAAGCGCCCACATTTTGTACTTTCGAAGACTTTTCAACTCGGAAGTAGCCCCATGGAGCCTGTTACCCTTACCAAAACGCAAGCAAGAAAGATCATCCTTAACGCTGCCGGGCTCGCGCGGAAATCGCAGTTCGGGACGGGGATCGAAGCTGTTTACCGCCTGATCGACCACCTGGGTTTTGTACAGCTGGATACCAACTACGTCGTCGAGCGTGCCCATCACCACGTCATGGCCGCCCGCATTCCCGGCTATCAAACCGAGTGGCTGGGCCAGCTTTGCGAGGACGGCAGTATTTTCGAATACTTTTCTTCGGATGCGGGTTACCTCCCCATGTACGATTTCCGGTTTTCGTTGCCTGTAAAAAATGCATTCAAAATGCAGCGCCCGCCGCTTACCCCGGCGGAAATTGGTTTAATGAAAGAGGTACTCGACCGGGCGGAGCGGGAAGAATCGCTCATGGTGGGCGATTTTGACAACGACCGCGTGGAAGCGAGCACCGGTTGGTGGGACTGGCGACCGGCCAAAGTAGCGCTCGAAAGGCTTTACCTGGATGGCGCGCTGATGATCACCCGCACGAAAGGCTTTCAGAAAGTTTATGTACTGCCGCTGAACACCGTGCCGCCGGAAACGGACCTTACTATGCCCACTGACGAGGAATATGCCCGTTTCGTGATCCGGCGGACATTGGGCGCGCTCGGGATTGCATATGCGAAAGAAATCGCCTGGCGCGCCCGCCACGTGAAAGGTAATCTGGTCAAAAAGGAGTTGGAGAAAATGGCGCGGACCGGCGAAGTAAAAACGGTGGTCGTAGAAGAGCTGAAAGGTCCGCTTTACATGCTTCCCGATCAGGAAATTAACCCCGAAATATCCGGCGACGTCTTCATCCTTTCTCCGTTCGACATATTGAATGTCTTCCGCCACCGGTTGAAAGACTTCTTCCATTTCGACTACCAGATCGAATGCTTCGTACCCGCCCCAAAACGGCAATATGGCTATTTTTCACTGCCGGTACTTGCAGGCGAGACATTTATTGCAAGGATGGACGCCAAAGCAGACCGCAAACGAAAAGTACTGATCGTCCATAACCTGCATTTTGAACCCGTCGATCTGGATAACATTACGATTGAAAGATTCATCAAAACGCTTCAAGGCTTCGTCAAATTCAACCAATGCAGGGATATTGTTTTCAAAAAGTCTAACAATGAAACTTATCTCGAAACGATTCTCGAGGGGATTAATGTAGATTCTCTTTGACAAATTCTTCCACGTATCCCTTAATCTGCTCACGAACAGCCCGGAATTCATTCATTACCTCAGCCTCCGTGCCGGTAGCCTTCGCCTTCGCCGGGTCGGGGAAATTGTAGTGGAATTTCCTGGCATTGGTTGGAAAGTAAGGGCAACGCTCCCTGGCATTATCGCAAACCGTAATGACGAAATCGAAGTCAATGTTGCCGTATTCATCTATGTTGTTCGATGTATGACGGGAAATATCGATTCCGTCTTCTGCCATAATGGTGATGGCCTTAGGGTTCACGCCATGTGTTTCGACCCCTGCACTATATACGACAGCGACATCTCCGGCAAAATGCCTCAGATACCCTTCCGCAATCTGGCTCCGGCAACTGTTACCGGTGCATAGTACCAGCACTTTTTTCATTTTGGTATAATTTGTGTCAATGAATGGTCAAGCGCAGCAGGATGATCCGGCCGACGGCGTTCCACAGCTCTGATTCCGTACCTGCGCCTTGCATTGCGTAAAGTCCGGAACCAGGTTCACGGTAAATGTTTCCCCTTCCGAAACAAAAGTGCCCGGGTACATCTGGCGCGTATCGAATTTCGAATTACCGAATTCGATTTTAACGACCGCTTTCGGGTTCAATGGCAGTGATTTTTCGACAAGATCGACGATTTTAAGCGCCTTGCCTACTTTCATCGACCGGTCGGCCTCTTTGATAGCAGGTTCCCACAATTGCACGATCACCTCCGTCCAGCTATTCATCTGCCCACCGCAATCTACCGAAACGATGGGGGCTTGTTTGATTTCGGTGATATGAAAAGAGCTATCCACAAACTTCCCCGATTCATATTCGAATTGCAGGTGCAGATCAGGATTTTGTTCGAGCGTACTTTTGAAGTCGCCCCAGGTAACGGGATTCAGTTGGTTCACCATAGCTTTATTGTTATATTGTAATATTACGATTAATTAACTCAAAAAAATACCCGCCTAGTTGCAGCAGGATACTTGATCAAAGGATTCCAGCAGCGAGCCGAATGCTTGCCGTGCTTCTTCCCAAACCGGCGGGTTAATGCAGTAGCAAACGCGCGGCGGGTTGATTTCCCCCTGGATAATGCCTATCCGTTTCAGCTCTTTCAAATGCTGCGAAACGGTCGCCTGGGCGAGTTCCAGCTCGCCTACCAGGTCACCGCAAACGCACGCCTTGCGGGCAATCAGCAATTGCAAAATGGCCACCCGCGCCGGGTGCGCAAATGCCTTTGCCAGGTCCGCGATCCGGTTCTGCTGCCCGGTGAATATTTCCGTTTTCGTTACTCCCATGCTTCAAACATAATATAAAAATTTTATATCGCAATATTACGATGAAATTTTATTAAGTTAACGGTATTGCCACTCGTCTCCGCAACCGTGCCGTCTGTCGCCGGAAGTTGCCCGGTCGCGGGCGAACCGGTAAACTTGCCGATATTTTTAAAAGGCACCTGCCGCGCATCCCGCTCGTTCGTAATTCAATCCAATTTTACCAGCCATGAAAACCGTGCACGAACGCGCGCTCACCGCCTTATTGTGGGCAATGCTTTTTTTCCTGACCGCTTGTTCCAAAGATAAATCGCCGGGTCCCGAACCGGAACCGGCTCCGGATGAAACGGCATCGAAACCCCGCCATCTGATCCGCGAGATCGATTGGGAAAGTTTCGAATACAAAGCCGCCGTCCATTACCGCCCCGACAGCAGCATCGATCACATCCGGTACTCGGGTTCCCGCGGCCAGACCGAGCTCAAAACGTATGAATACGAGGGCAAAACGCTTTCCGGAATTAATGTCGCGGGCTCGATTTCGAGAAAATTTTATGAGTTTGACGAGAAAGGCAGGCTTACGGCCATGCGGCTGGTCAAGAAAAATGCCGGGCCGTACGACAATGCGCAGAAGCTCGTGTTCCTGTACGACGATCATGGCATCGTACAGAAGCTGGAACGCTACCAGATCACACCCGCGGGCACGCGCATGGATATCGTGCACCATTACGAGTACGACAAAGCGGGCGAGCTCACCCGCGTGCGCACGGAACAATCCGATGGCTATCAGACCATTACAAGCCTCAAAGGCTTTTCCCCCGGGTTCGACCACGATCCCTGGCTCTTTATCGAAGATTTCGGTAACCCGGATTACGCCATTTACAATCTCCCCGTACTCCGCGCCATGAAGGGCCGGTTACCACTGCAAATCACTTATGAGATACCCGACAAAAATGGCGCATTCAAAACCGAACGCATAACCACGCAGCAATTTCAGGTGGAGGGCAAAAAGATACAAAAACTGAAAACCACCGTCCGCTATCCCGAGTTTCCCCAAGCGGGTGACGAGTCGGAGGTCAGTTTCAAATATTGAGCAGGACAGCCTCATTCAAACAACAATACCTGCCCGAAAACGATTATCCTGAGTTTTTCGAGTAGGTTTGTTGCGAAGCATTGTTATGTCTGTCAATGGATTATCAAATCTTTCCCCCGCACGCGGATCTCAGGTCGCTTGTCAAATGTTACTGGACATTGCAGGTTCCCGCCGACAGCAGCACGCCGAAGCAGCGGATACTGCCGGACGGGTGTATCGAGCTGTTTTTTATCCTTGGCGACGATGTAAAACGGTTCACGTCCGAAGAAGACTTCATTATCCAGCCCCGGGAAATGGTACTTGGCCAGATCACGGAACCTTACTTTATTCAGCCTACCGGCTATGTAAATTCCTTCGCGGTGCGCTTTTATCCCTATGGTTTTGCCCATTTTGTCGACGTCCCCATCGATAGTCTGGCCAACACCGAAACGCCCGTCGAAAACCTGTTCGGCGCAGAGGCGGCCAGCCACCTGAAAAGTAAAATAACCGGTGCCGGAGACACGGTGCAAAGAATACAGGTCATAGAAGGTTTTTTGCTGGAAAGAATGAAAAGCAAAGCCACCATCGATAAAATCGTGAAAGCCGCCGTTGAAACGCTCCTTGCCGCGAAAGGAAGCATTTCCATTCATTCGATCCTGAAAGACGATTTATCCAAAAGACGGCAATTGGAGCGGAAATTTTCCCGGCAGATCGGCGTGAGTCCCAAGCAACTCGGCAAGATCATCCGGTTGCAGGCGGTTTTAAAAATGCTCATCGGCCGGGACTCCCAGGGCCTGACGAACATCGCCTACGAAAGCGACTACCACGATCAGGCGCATTTTATCAAAGATTTCAGGGAGTTTACGGGCGCTAGCCCCAAACATTTTCTCAGGGACAGTTCCATGGCCCTTTCCGCGCTGCTGTATTCACGGGAGTAGTGTCGCAATTTTACAATTCTGGGCCGAAAGTCCTCGATAGTTTTGCATCGTACATGTAAAACAACGCGGCATGAAACAAGCTTCCATTATCGCGATAATCGCCGTCGCCCATTTATTTTCTGCTTGCTCGGACCGAAACGATTCGGGCTCAAAGGCGATGAAAGCTCAATCAATTCCCACCAAAACTTCCGGCAAAATGAAAAACCTGGTTTCAATCGTGGAAATCCCCACCGACTCATTTCAAAGGGCGACCCGATTTTATCAAGCCATTCTCGATGTTAGCATAGAAGAAATCGACATGCAGGGTACCCGGATGGGCCTGTTTCCCGGCGATGAAGGCGCTGTCAATGTAGCCATCATTCATGGAGCCGGTTACAAACCATCCAGTCAGGGCACGCTTGCCTATCTGAACGGAGGAAAAGATCTTCAAAATGTATTGAACAAAATTGAACCCAACGGCGGAAAAGTGATCGTCCCCAAAACCGGGATCTCGCCCGAAGCCGGCTTTTTTGCGATGTTTATGGACAGTGAAGGAAACAAAATCGGGCTGCATTCCTATCAATAGAACATTTCCCGTCCTCCCGGGCATCGGTCGCCTGCCCGCTCTATCCGGCCGATGCCCGTTTTTGGATTAAAAACCCATTTAAATGGAATTAAAAGGTGATTAACTCTCGCCCGACGCGCCTCGGCGTAATATTGGCGTAACATGCGCTGGTGATATTTACGGAAGTTTTGTTCCGTACAAATTAGCTAGCTACATGTTATGAAGCATTTTGTTTCTCTACTTTTTACATGCCTCCTCTTCGCTTCGGTGGCTTCCGCGCAGATCACCACCAGCGGGATCAGCGGGACTGTCACCGACACTAAAAATGAAGCCCTGATCGGTGCCACGGTGCAGGCCACTTACCTGCCTACCGGTACCAAATATGCGACCGTCACAGAATCCGATGGGCGCTACCGCATCAACAGCATGAATGCCGGAGGGCCTTACCAGATCGACGTCACTTATATTGGTTTTAAAACTACTACTCTCTCGGACATAGTCCTCCAACTCGGCGAAACGACCAATTTGAATGTGTCGATGAAAGACGAAAGCCAGACCCTTAGCGAGGTGACGGTGAAAGCCGAACGCGGCGGAGAGCGGGAAGGCGCGGGTTCCAATATCAATGCGGAAACCATCCGGCGTTTGCCGACCATTTCGAGGAGTATGACGGATATTACCCGCACTTCCCCGCAGGTTAACAACAACAACTCCTTTGCCGGTACCAACTTCCGGTACAATAATGTGACCGTCGACGGGGCCGTGAACAACGACGCCATTGGTTTCAGCCCGTCGCTTGGCGGTTCGACGGGTACCACCGGTCAGCCGGGATCCAGTACGCGTACCAACCCGATCAGCCTCGATGCGATCCAGGACATTCAGGTGGCTGTTGCGCCGTTCGATGTACGCCTGGGCAACTTTCTGGGCGGATCGGTGAATGCGGTGACCCGCAGCGGGACCAACAAAGTGACCGGTTCGGTGTACGGCTTCGGCCGGAATGCGGCGCTGGTGACCAAGTGGAACGGTGCTTCGGATGCCAAGGAAAAACTGCCCGGCACATTTTACGAGTACCAGACCGGTGCGCGCGTGGGATTGCCGCTGATCAAGGACAAGCTGTTTTTCTTTACCAATGAAGAAGTTACCCGCCGCCAGGACCCGGTTCAGTTCCAGGCCGGTACGGCGTCATCGCTGATCAACGACGCGTCGGTGGCGCAGAAGGTCAGTGATTTTGTCAAAACCAATTACGGCCTCGATGCCGGTTCGTTTGGTAACTATTCCATTTATTCCAAAAGCACCAAGTTTTTCAACCGCATCGACTGGAATATCAATGCGAAACACCAGCTCTCGATCCGCAACAACACGGTATTCTCCGAAGCGACGAACCTGGAACGCGACTCGCAGAACTTTCGCTTCGGAAGCATTGATTTCAAGCAGCATAACAACCAGAGCAGCACGGTTGCCGAGCTCAAAAGCCAGTTTGGCGGACGTTCTTCCAACAGCCTGATCGTCGGGTATTCGGCCATTCACGATTACCGCAATACGCTGGCCAATGTGCGGACGTTCCCGCAGGTAGAGATCGGCTATAATGGCGGAACTATTTTCCTGGGCAACGACCGCGAGGCTTCCATTTTTAACCTGAAACAAAAAACTTTCGAGCTGACCGACAACTTTACTTTCTATGTCGGCAAGAACACCTTCACCGTCGGAACGCACAACGAGTTTTACACCATCGACTATGGCTTCGTGAACTCGCCGAACGGACGGATCTCGTACAGCAACCTCGACCAGTTTCTCGGCACCGGCACGCCCGACGGCAAGACATTACCCAACCGCGTGCGGGGCTCCTACCCTTTCGACGATCCGACCAACAACCTGGATAACCAGTTCAACAACCCGTACGCGCATTTCAACGTGAACCTGCTGAGCGCTTACATTCAGGATGATATCGAACTGACCGATCGTTTCAAAATTACGCCCGGCATCCGCCTCGATTATTCGGGATTGCCTAAAAAGCCCACTTTAAGCCCGTTGGTGAATGCCGCGGCCTCCGATCCGGGTTATGGAACTACCTACACCTATACACCACTCAATCAGATCAATAACAAATACCTGAACAATGTGCAGGTATCGCCGCGTCTGGGTTTCAAATATGATGTCAAGGGCGACAAGAGCATTATTGTCCGCGGCGGGACGGGGCTATTTACCGGACGCATTCCTTTCGCGTGGCTCGGTTATGCATTCTACAACAACGGCGTGGGATATGGTGCTTACGATTTCAACAACAATGCGACTGCCGCAACCAAGCTCGTAGGCGACCCGCTGGTACCGAACGGCGGCGTGCTGATCAACAACAATCCGGCCAACGGAGGCGTGAAACGTACCCAGGCCGATTTAATCGACAACAATTTCAAAATGCCGCAGATGTTCCGCAGCAACCTTGCAGTGGATTACACGGTGGATGGCTACAAGTTTACATTGGAAGGTTTGTATACCAAAGTAATCCAGGACCTGAAATTCCAGCAGGTGAACACGAAAGATGTTGTGCGCTATTACAGCTACGACACGCAGCATCAGCAACCCATTTATGTGGCCGCCAACGGCTCGGCGGGTGCCCAGCGCATCGATAACAACTTCGCGAATGCATATATGCTGTCGAATACAAACCAAGGTCACCGTTATAGCATTACCGCCCAGGTGCAGAAGACTTTCCCGATGGGTTTCGGCTTCTCGGCGGCCTATACCTACGGCAAGTCGTACGACATTACCAATGGTATCCGCAACTCGATGGAATCCAACTGGCAGCTGAACCAGTCGCTCAATCCGAACGACCCGAAACTGGCCTATTCCAACTTCGACATCCGCAACCGCATTGTGGGCAGCCTCAACTACCGGGCGCACTGGAACCCGAAAAATGCCACGACCGTGACGCTGTTCTACGCATTGCAATCGGGCACACCATACTCGTGGGGATATGTGAACACTACGATCGACGGTACCGGACAGGCCAACAGCCTTGCCTACATTCCGAAAGACCTTGCCGAAGCGCAGAAGCTGATCCCAACCGGTACGCAAGCCGCTGATTTTATGGCCTATGTGGATTCGGATTCGTATCTCAAAACCCGGAAAGGTACTTTTACCGAGCGTAACGGCGGCCGTACGCCGTGGAACAACACCGTCGACCTGCGCTTTATGCATGAGTTTAAGCTCAAAGGGGAGCAGTCGATCCAGATCACGTACGATATTCTCAACTTCCTGAACCTGGTCGACAAAAAACTGGGGTACGTATATTTTTCACCGAACACATTCAACTCCACGGCGTCCATCGGCCTGACCCGCGCCACCAACCCGACTGCCGGAGACCCGACATTCACCTGGACCAGACCAGGCAAACCGTATTCAATCGACCCGCTCGCTTCGCGCTGCCAGATGCAGATCGGCGCACGCTATACCTTCTGATGGACTGTTAAGAACTTTATAATTGGTGTCATATTTGAAAAGGCCGGAGGCATTTGCCACCGGCCTTTTTTGCTGTCCGCTTCGAATGGCAGCTACCTGTCCCGCATGTATACACTACCGTGCGCGTCGGCGCGTCCGCGAACCTTCTCGTAAAACCCGGTCGTATATCCTGTAAAAGGGCAATAGCTCGTTCCTGACAAGGTTTTGTAGTAAAAATTCAGACCGCACCGAAGGCGTTTGATGGCCCTGAATGATGTCCCCAGGAAGCGGGCGTTACACCCCTGAAATGGGTCGTTGTCACCCCAAAAAACAAAATAGACCGGACGGAAAGGGCTATACTTGCGAAGTAATACTAAGGATACTATTGAAATAAAAACCCCATCCGGAAGCTCTTTTCCGGACAGAACTACTTTGCATTTACAGTAACCAAACACCCTCATATCCGCTATGCGATTAGAATCTACCTTTGAACAGTCCACCCAACACTCCCCCAGACGAAGGTCCGGGTTGCGGAGTATTCTCATCCTCGCCATCGCCGTATTTTGCGGTTTAAGTTCTGCTTTCGGTGAAGGTTCCGGCGCCTGGGGCGTCACCGCCAACCGCCAGGCCAACCTGTATGTACCCACTACAAGCAACTCCGGTGGCGGCAATACGGGTTACAAGACCAGGGGCTTTATGATGCTCCCTTCCAACACCTCCTCGTACAATCCCGCACACCGTATGTACGTGTGGGTGAAAGCCAACGAAACAGTGTTTTACGGTTTCAGATCCAGCGCAAACTCCGAAATCAATGTGCACTGGTATTACGACAACTCTTCCACTGGCTTTTATCCAACGGCAACTTCCTCTCCCAACAGAATTCTGATAAAGTCTGATGACATTTCACAGGGATCGGGCGGAGCCACCGGTCGCCCGTCAAATGCCTCTGCCGCCGCCACGGGCCCAAACCAGGTAACCGGAAACGGATACACGGCCTATTCGTTTAAAAACACCACGGGTTCGGACAGAGCATTCTGGATCGAAATTGAACAAACCGGCGCGGAGTTCAATTTTTGGGATGTGACGGTCGCATCGGGTTCGTCGGGCAACTACACCCGGAAAAACGGTCGCTTGTACTGCAAATACTGGAGTATCGTGAACGACCTGCCTACTAACGCGGGTGTGGCTGGTGCTACTTCCTCCCCTTCCGACTTCGGCTTTTACATCCCGATCGACAATACCTATACGCCAGCCAACGATTTCTATGTAAAGTATGCCAATTTCGGCGGCAGCGGCTCGGGCTATGCTATATTCTTTGCCAACCTGGACGGACCATTGAGCGACCAGGGTTTCGCAAAAAACCGTCGTTCCATGACCGGTTCCTCCTCCAATGCACATTTTCCGCTTTTCCTGGGTAACCCCGATGCCTCCGTCTGGCCTTCCCCACCCCTTCCGATAGCGGATTTCCAGGCGGTATTTTCAAGAAGGCCGGGCTCCGTCCCTGCTGCGGGCCAGGCTTCGTTCACAGTCAACATCGATAACCCGTCTATCGTCGATATCCTGATCGACCTGAACGGCAACGGCTACTATGATGGAAAAGATGTGATCATTTCAAATGAATACAATGCGGCAGGCACGTACCAGATCTACTGGAACGGCAAGGACAATACCGGAACGGATGTGCCCACAGGTACCGCCATCCACTTTGTGTCTTCACTGCTATTCTACCCCGTGCATTTCCCGATTTACGACATGGAGCAAAGCCTGGGTGTTACCATCAAGCACGTAAGGCCGCTCAGGTCCGGTACCCAGCCGATCAACGACAAGCTTTACTGGGATGATACCGACATTGCGAGGGAGAATCTTAGCGGCGGCACATTAAGTCCCCGAAGCGTAAAAGTGAACGTAACAGGCGTGCTTGGTCCGGAACATATATGGTGGGCCAACGGCGACAATGGTTTCAGCCAAAACAACACCATCAATACCTGGACGGGTGCCTACAACGACGAGATCGTTCGCGAGCTGCTTTTCAACTATACTTCCGACGTAGACCTGGCCGTGACCAAATCGGTATCGCCGGACGTGGCCAAGGTTGGCGAGACGGTTACCTTTACGATTCAGGCTACCAATGTGCCGCTCCCGGCAAATGCCGGAAACCCGATTACCGCCACGGGCGTGATCGTGACCGATGAAATTCCGGATGGTTATGATGTCACCAATGTAGACGTTTCCAAAGGTTCGTGGAGCGCCGGAACCAATACCTGGCTAATCGGTACCCTGGCCGAGAACGAAGTCGTTACCATGACGGTAACCGCCAAAGTGAATGCAACGGGTCCCTATCTGAACACAGCCGTTGTGCAGGGCAACGAAAACGATGAAAATCAGACCAACAACACGGACGACGCAACCCCGACCGTGAAATTCCCGCAGCCGCCAGACTCGTACGACCGCACGACTTCCATCGCCAGGCCGACAGTCGATCAGGTAATTGCGCTCAATGGAATCGGTGACAATCCTCCTTTATTTGCAGGTATTGACGAGGAAGATGGCACGTACACGGGCAAAACAGGCTCCATTACCAACCCTCAGGGTGTGATCATCACTTCGCTTCCTACTAATGGAGAGCTTTATTATGGCGGATCGCTGGTAACTCAAAATGAAGTAGATACAAAACGGGTATTCCCCGACCCTGCCGAGTTCACAATCAAATTTACCGGCAGCGGCTATGTGAACACATCTTTTGAATACGCATACGTCGATTCCGAAGGCATGACCGATCCGAGCCCCGCGACCTACTTGCTCACATGGGAGGGCGCATTGCCCGTAACCCTGGCCGGTTTTGAGGCAGTTTTGGAGGAAAACCGCGTTCGCCTGTCGTGGAAAACGGCCGAAGAAACCAATGCTTCCCATTTCGACGTAGAGCGCAGTACTGACGCCAAAACCTGGAACAAAATCGCGGAAACCGCAGCCATCGGCGACAGCCGGGAGTTGAGCAGCTACACGGCAATCGACGGAACCCCGCTTTCAGGGATCAGTTATTATCGTCTCAAAACCGTCGACCGCGACGATACATTTGCCTACTCGCGCACGGTGAGCGTAAACCTGGGAAAAACCGGGGCCGGTATTCGGGTGTATCCCAATCCAGCCGCGCATGTACTCCATATCAATGGGGTCGATGCTAAATCGGTCAGCTATGTATCGCTGGTCAATATGAACGGGCAAATCGTTGCGCAATTCGGCTCCCTGCCTGAAAACGGCATCGATCTGAGCCGCTACGCCAACGGAATATACCTGATCAAAATCATCACAAAAGATGGTTTACAGACAGCCCGAAAAATCGCAATCAACAAGTAACCCTCCGCATCTATGCAGAACGCCGCCCTCCATGTCATGGAAGGGCGGCGTTTCTGTTTTTTGCGCCTTATTACTAAGACTTTTATTTGATAGAAACCGCCTTCACCGTATTGTGGAAGAAGGTAGGGATATACAACACTTTGGCTTTCGGATTATAGGCCAGATCCGCCGAGTTTATTTTTTGCGGCGAAGTGTCGCTTTTGAGTTCCGTGGTTCCGTCGGCTTTAACATGCCACACTTTTCCGGCCCATTCTGTCACTACATAAGTCTTTTTGCCCAGGCCAACGATCCCGTCGATACCACCCGACACCTTGGCGATGGTGGTGAGCTTCTTCGTCGCTGGGTCCAGGCTTAGCAACGTGCCGTCGCCATTGCCGATCAGCAGTTGGTTGTTTTCAAACAAAAGGCCGTTGGTACCTTTCAGCGGATCGCCTTCCAGGAGGAGACCTATCTTCCCGCCGTTAAGCGCCCATACTTTACCATGGCCGGAATCCGTGATGTAAACGGTCTGCTTTTTGCTATCGACGGCAATATCGTTAAGGAACTTGGCGCCCTCCACGGGATAGCGGTTAAGGATCTTGCCCGAGGCCAAATCGATCTCCGCTACGTTCGTCATTTCGGTAACATACAATTTGCCGCCCAGCACACCCATGCCTTTGGTCGAATTGAGATTTTCCGCAAACTTCAATTTAATCACCTTGCCGTCCAGGCCCACTTTGGCAATGAAGCTGTTTTTGTTTTCCAGGCTCGGACCACCATTGATACAAGCGACATACAGGACATTCTGGCCGGGTTCATACAAAACACTTTCCGGTGTACGCAATGTCGTATCGCTTTCCCAAACCGGGGCTAATTCGATTGTTTGAGCCTGACTAGCGGATAATGTGCCAGCAACCAGCCCGGCAAGCATGAACAGTAAGGATTTTGACATGAGTTTTAAATTAAGAGTTAACGATCGTTACGCCGGTTGATCTGATAATAAGCCAAACGGGCACATCGCAAATGTAGGCAGTTTCTACCAAACCGGTAACGTCGAAGCATTTATTCCGGCTTTTTATAGGGAATGTTACCGGCTGTCCACTACCGCTTTTAAATTGATAACAAAAGAAAAATTTTACCGTTTTATTCTAAATTCAAACCCATCTGCCTGTGCAATCCAAATCTACGGTGTTTCTTTTCTGTCAGTCGCAACTAATTCCCTGCATTTTCGCGGCGCTCTTTCTTTTGATGGTGGCTTGCGAAAAGTCCGGCGAACGACCTGACAACCCTCCCTATTTCCCTGTAACGGCTGGTTCTTACCGCATTTACGCAGTCGAAGAAGCAATTTATTCGTCAGGCACAAAAGAGCCGAAATCTGCCAAATGGTTTGAAAAAGAAGAAATAATACGCACAAAAACGGATTCAGGCGGTGTAACGGAATGCCTTATTGCTTACTCGGTCCGGGACAAACCAACGGATTACTGGCAAAAAACAAAAGAATACAAAGCCTTTGTTTATGCAGACAAAATAGTATTGAACCGCGATAATGGGCCCATTACTTCGCTGGTATTTCCGTACAGTCCCGTTGTTAAATGGGATGGATTTCGATATTTCGAATTGGATGACGATGATCCCCGCTACGGTCATTTATTTCATTATGAAGATCTTGATAAACCCTTACAAATCGATTCTCTGCATTTCCCTACGACATTAAAAGTCACCGAACGCAGTGATACAGCGGGTAAGGTGCTTTATCGTTTGGGATACAAATGCTACGCTGCCGGAACAGGACTGGTCATGGATGTGCAAACCGATTACGACTACCTTCAAATCAACGGAGACCTGATCGGCTACCGCGTGATAGACAAAGGCGTCCGCAGGGTCCGGAAGATCATCGGCTACGGTGAGCGGTGATACCTTTAACTAAAAGCCGGAACCCGACGCCCCGTTAACTAAGTTCCGGCTCGGATCGCTTATTTAACGGTTGTTCCTGCCCCCAAAATGCGATACTTTTAACCCTCGTTTCTCGCATTGTACCCATCACGTGTAGGTTTGCCCCTGATATGCCAGGCTTTACTACCCGACTTATGAAAAAAGTGGCCTTGCTTTTCGCACTGGCATCGAGCCTGAATGCAATGGCCCAAAAACCGGATTCGCCGCTCGCAAAGATCTGGCAGCAGAGCCTTCCGTTCATTACCAACTATTCCACCAACGAATACAAAGCCGCTTTTCAGAACTGGGCACTGGTGCAGGGAGATAACGGCATTATGTATGCGGCCAACAACTCGGGCGTGCTTGAACACGACGGCATATCGTGGCAGCTCATCCCTACCACCGAGGGCAACCCCGTGCGGTCGCTGGCGAAGGATTCGAAAGGGCGCATTTATGTCGGCGGATCGGGCGAAGTGGGTTATCTGGCGGCTAACAGCCAGAATAAAATGGTTTTCCATTCCCTGAAAAACAAGCTCAGCCGCAGCGACTGGAACTTCGGAAATATCTGGTTCACGTTTGCCGACAAGGGCTCCGTCTATTTCGTTTGCGATCTGCACATCCTCGAATTCGTCAACGGAAAGTTTAAAGTTTGGAAAAGTGACATCGGCGCACTCGGTTTCGCGTGGTTGATCAACGGCACCCTGTACGTGAGCGTGAGCGACAGGGGTTTGTATAAGAAAGGGCCTAACTCGCTGGAACTCGTGAAAGGCGGCGAGGCGTTCAAAGGCATGGGACTCACCACCTTGCTGCCCTTCGACGGAGGGAAACTACTAGCGGCGGGCCTTAGCAAGGAATTTTATATTTACGACGGTGCTACACTGGCACCGTTTATGAACGGTGGTCAAAGAGTGCAGATCAGGGACGCCGTGTACCACAGCGCGCAGCTCGGCAATGGCAATTATGCCCTGGCTACCACCGGTTCGGGCTTCTATTTAATGGACCGCACAGGCAACATTCGAAACAATATCCGCCGCAAGGACGGGCTGTCGAGCGATGCGGTGTACGCGGTTTTTGAAGATGCCGAAAAGGATTTATGGCTCGCTACCGACAACGGGATAAGCCGCCTGGAAATCAGCTCGCCGCTCCGGGTATTGAATGAAAATCACGGCCTCGACGAAAATCCGATGGATATCGAGGTATTCAACAACAAGCTGTACACTACCAACAGTAAAGGGCTTTTTGAACTGAACACCCTCTCTTCACAAGGAATACCCCAACCCTATTTCAAAAAAATCGAAGGCATCGATAACCTGACAATGCATTGCCAGACATTTGGAAATGAACTGATTGTATCGAATTACGACGGTGTTTTCATATTGGACCAAAACGGTCGGCGATCGCAGATAGCCAAGGAAAATGTGGTGCGTGTGGAAGAAATGCGTTCCGCGCAGCTGCCGCAGCATTTGCTGGTAGGGCTCGAAGGGAATGGGCTCACGGAGCTGCTCCTGAAAGACGGCAAATGGGTGCAGGGCGGTCGGCGTGAGGACATGAAGTTCTATTCCGAAAGCTTCACCCGCGCGGCCGACGGCACCATTTTTCTCAACAGCCGGCGAAACGGTATCTACGAAATCGCCTGGCAAACGCCGGGATCCATGCATACACTGGCCGACCCGTTCAAACTCATTCACCATGGGCCTGAGAACGGGCTGTCGTCCAACAAAATCCGCTGGGTCGAAAAGGTCGGCAACACGGTGTACGCTTCTACCGACGAGGCTATGCACCGGTTCAACCCCGAAAAACGGGCTTTTGAAGTCGATACAATGCTTACCGCGGGCGTAGCGCCTTACAGGGGCGGGTGGATCAACGAAATCGTCGCGGGGCGGGATGGCACCATGTGGTTTACGCTCTACCACAATTACCAGAGCCAGGTTTTCGAATATACCCAAAACCGCTTGCGCCGGTTACCGGTTTCGGGAAGGCTCTCCGATGCGCTCATTTCCAAAGTGCACGACAATGGCGACGGGTTCATGGTTTTCGGCTCGAACAAATGGCTGGTACTTTTTGACAGAAACCTCCAAACCGCTGCCGGCAAGCCGTTTAAAACACTGATCCGCCAGATTTCGGTCGATCAGGACTCGCTGGTCAGCTTCCGGGACGCGGAATCGCCGGACATTGCCTATGGTCACCGGCTGCGGTTCCAGTTTACATTGCCGAGCTACGACCTTTCCACCAAAAATCAATTCCAATACTTCCTCGAAGGCTTTCATGACCAGTGGTCTGCCTGGTCGGGTGAGTCATTCGTCGATTTTACCAATTTGCCGGAAGGGAATTACGTGTTCCGCGTGCGCGGGAAGAACGTATATGGCGACACGGGAGGAGAAGCCACGCTGGCATTGACCATTCTCCCGCCGTGGTACCGCACCTGGTGGGCATTTGCCATTTATGCGTTGCTCCTGGGCGGGATGGCGGTAATGCTGGTGCGCTTCCGGGAAAGAAAGCTGCAAAGCGAAAAGCTGGTGCTGGAAAACACCGTCCGCGAACGCACCGAGAAAATCATGCTGCAAACCGAGGAACTGAAAGAAATGGACCGCATGAAATCGCGGTTTTTTGCCAATATCTCCCACGAATTCCGGACACCGCTGACATTGATCCTCGCCCCGCTCGAAGAAGAGCTGAGTAAAAAGCCGCCTGCGGAACAGGATAAGCTACTCATTATGAAGCGCTACGCCAACCGCCTGCTCGAACTCGTGAACCAGTTGCTGAACCTCTCGAAGCTCGAAGCCGGTAAAATGGAACTGCAAGTGCGAAAAGGTGAGCTACGCCATTTTCTGAGCGTGCTTTCGTCTTCCTTCGATTCGCTCGCGCAGCATAAGGGCATTTCGTTTGAAAAAACGGTCGAAATACCGGACGGGCCATTCTGGTTCGATCCTGACAAACTCGAAAAGGTAGTTATCAACCTGCTTTCCAATGCATTCAAATTCACGCCATCGGGCGGCTCCGTGGCATTTGCGGCGCATATCGAAAAGCCGGCAGACGGGCCGATGCTACGTGTCGCTGTCTCGGACACGGGCCGTGGCATCGCGCCGGAAGAGCAAAAGCAGGTATTCGAATCGTTTTACCAGGCCAGGCAAACGGTTGAAAACCAGGACGGCGGCACAGGCCTGGGGCTGGCATTCGCCAAAGAACTCGTGAAGCTGCATAAAGGGAATATTGCGCTTCAAAGCGAGGTAGGTAAAGGTTCGGTTTTCACTGTTGAAATTCCTCTGGATAAGGAAGCTTACGAAGCGATACAAATCGTTGAAAATGATTTCAGTGAATATAAATTATCGACTGAGCAACCGGTAACCGGGCTGCCGGACAGATCGGTATCTACTAAAAAGCGGGGTGCGGCGTCCGGGTCGCCGACCGCCGCAAATCAGGAAACGGTACTGATCGTGGAAGACAACGCCGAACTCCGCGAGTACATGGCGTCGCTGCTGGAAGGCCAGTATACCATTTTCAAAGCACCCGACGGCTCGGAAGCGCTCGCATGCGCACGCAAAGTGCTGCCCAGCCTGATCATCAGCGACCTCATGATGCCCCGCATGGACGGTATCGAGCTCACGGCCCATATTAAATCCGATGAACGGACGAGCCACATTCCGGTGATATTGCTTACGGCCAAAAGCGGACAGGAATCGCGGATCGATGGTTTGAAAACCGGTGCGGACGATTACCTGACCAAACCTTTTTCCGTGGAGGAACTTTCCGTGCGGGTTGCGAACCTGATCGAACTCCGGAAAAAGCTAGCGGAACGGTACCGCGAACGCATTCGCGTACACGTCACGTCATCGGACGAAATGTCGCTCGACGACAAATTTTTAATGAAAGCCAAAGAAATCGTTGAGGCGAACATGGAAGATGTGTTGTTCTCGGTGGAGAAAATGGCGGAGGAAATGAGCCTGAGCCGTACCCAGTTGCTACGGAAGCTGAAAGCCCTCACCGGCCTCGCGCCGAACGACTTTATCCGCGACCTGAGGCTTCAAAAAGCGGCGGAAATGATCCGTCAAAAGGCCGATACGATCACCCAGATCGGCTATGCGGTCGGTTTTAATGATCAATCGTATTTCAGCAAGAGCTTTAAAAAGGAATTTGGGGAAACCCCCACGGAATATGCCGCGAGAGTTTCCCCAAAAGGAGAAGGCTAATCAAAGAATGCGCTTCACAAACCGGTAAACTGCCGTATAGGGCACATCGGCCGTGGCGGCGAGGTCTGCCGGAGGGGTTACCGGCGCCCTCCCACCCGTCGTTGCGATCCGGAAAATGTAGCCTACCCCCTGGAAAATACCCGTCGGCTCCTGCCCTGCTTTGTTACGCAGCAAGAGCCAGTCGATGTTGTTCGGGTCTTTGGAAAACGTCTTGGCGGGACTGAATGCCTGTCCCATAATCGTATGACCGGTACCGGTAAGTTTCCACGTAGGGCCGACGAAATGGGTACCGATCCTGGCATTCGACGCATCGTACAAATCCGCCTCCGGCGCCACAAATACCCATTCGTACTGCCCCGGGTTCGAACCGGCCTTCACCTGCGCCTTGTATTTCTGCACGCCCACGGCAAAGTAGGTGGCCACGCGCTCGTAACCCTTGGGATCGGACGGAAGCGCGAACGCGTCGGGCATCGTCAGGTTTTCGCTTAACTGAATGTGGTCGGCCGGCGTGAGGACGGGTGTCGGATTGTCGTGGTCGGTGCAGGCATTAAAGAAACCCAAAAGCATTACGATTGCGAGGATGCGAATGCTGCGACGGCGACCGTACCGGCGGCCGGCGTGCCGGGAAATGTTACTGTTTTTCATAGCTAATTTTTGTTGTAATGATTTGTGAATAAGACCGGTTTGAATTAACCGGCGGCAAAAGTACACGGCGCCGCCCGGCCCGGATTGTAATCAGGATGCAAATCCAGGTAGTTATGAGCGGCCGGTTTTCCCGAGCTTTCAAGTGGCGCATAATTACCTGGATATGCGTCGTCATTACAAGTTTTGCCCCCTCGTCGCAGTGCAACTTTGCAGCCTCAATAATCTATTATCACATGAAAAATTTAACATTATTAAAACGCGTCAGACAATCGGCGATCGGATTGTTTGCCTGCACAATGCTTACGGTCTCGTGCACGGATCACGACGGGCCCCAGGTTCCCTCCGAACCGGTGACTTCTCCGGAGGTAGTCACATCGTGGCTCACCATGCAATTGAAAATCGCACAGGTTATGCCCGCATCGCCGCCCGTTACCGCACGCCGCTGGGCTTACAGCGGTGTGGCATTGTGGGAGTCTTTGCAACCGGGTTTGCCGGGTTACCGGTCGATCGCACCGCAGTTGAACGGCTTGCCCGCATTGCCCCAGCCATCGGGTTCGTTGAAGTATTATTTCCCGGCCAGTGCCAATGCGGCGCTCGCGGCGATCAACCGGGTGATCCATCCGGGTATCTCGCCCGCCACGTTGGCCCGCATCGATTCGCTGGAAGCGGCCAACCTGGCGAAGTACCAGGCGCACCAGCAGCCCGACGTGCTCGCCAACTCGATCGATTTCGGAAAGAAAATGGCAGCCGCTGTTTTCGAATGGTCCAAAACCGATGGCTACGACAATGCAACGCCCTACACGCCGCTGAGCGGGCCCGCGTACTGGAAACCGACGCCCCCCGCATTTGCGCCGGCGATTCTCTCCAACTGGGGTAAGGTGCGTACCATCGTCGCCAACAGCGACGCCGGGGCCGAACAGGGCACGCCGATACCTTATTCCGAAGACAAGACTTCTGAATATTACAAACAGGTGGAGGAGCTGTACAATATTTCGCAGTCGCTTACGCAGGAGCAAAAGACGATTGCAACCTATTGGCCCGACAATTCATGGCACAATATCCTGAGCCAGGTGCTGGCCATCGAAAAACCGGGACTGGCAGTTGCCGCCAAGGCATTCACGCAGCTCGGAATCGCGATGTCGGACGGCGCCATCAGTCTTTGCAAAGGGAAATACGTGTACCAGGGCGTGCGGCCGGTGACCTATATCCGAACGGTGCTGAACCACCCCGACTGGAACACCGTCATTCCGACGCCACCGCATCCGGAATATCCCTCGGGCCACTCGGTCATGTCGGCCGCGGCAGCGGAGGTAATGACGAGCATTTTCGGCCAGAACTACCATTACACCGACAAGCCGTACAACCTGCCGAACGTGCAGCCACGGCAATTCACCTCGTTCGAACACGCTGCTGCGGAGGCCGCGGTGTCGAGGGTGTATGCCGGTATCCACTACCGCAAAACCTGCGAGGTAAGCCTGCTACACGGAAAAATCGTCGGACAAAACGTAATCGGCAAGTTGAAGTTCAAACCGTAAAGTATTTCGGGGAAGCCCTACTTAAAACCAGCCATGAAAATTCTTAAATTAATGACAATTCTTCTAGCGCTTTTCCTCTCGCTAATGCATTATCAGGGAGTGGATTAGCCAAAATTTTAAACAGTATCTATTAACAATTAAATGAAAAATAAAATGAATGCAAACAAAGCACTTTGGGAAAAAGGTGATTTCACCCGTCTGGCAGAAACAATGCGCGAAAGCGGTACTGCACTGGTAGCAAAACTGGGAATTAAAGAAGGCATGGATGTGCTGGATCTGGGCTGCGGCGACGGTACCACCGCCATACCTGCCGCCCGACTCGGCGCGAATGTGCAAGGTGTAGATATCGCGAGAAACCTCGTCGAAGCCGGCAATGCAAGGGTAAAGGCCGAAGGTTTGACCAATATCACATTCCGCGAAGGCGACGCCATTAAGCTGGAAGGCATCGAGGATCAATCGTTCGACCAGGTGGTGAGCATTTTCGGTGCCATGTTCGCACCGCAGCCATTCGATGTGGCGAAAGAAATGTTCCGTGTGACGCGCCCCGGCGGTAAAATCGTGATGGGTAACTGGATTCCGGGCGATCCTACGCTCGTTGCCCAGATCCTGCGAGTAAGCTCCGCGTACACACCCGCGCCACCGGAAGGCTTCGTAAGCCCGATGCTTTGGGGCGTGGAAAGCAATGTTACCGAGCGTTTTGTGGCGGCCGGTGCAGCGAAAGAGGATATTTCATTCGAAAGGGAGACTTTCACATTCCAGACGCCGGTTTCCCCGGCCGAATTTCTCGAAACTTTCAGGAAATACTACGGTCCGACGATGAATGCGTTCGAGGCGGCCGAGAAAAACGGAAAGGAAGCCGATCTTCACCGCGAGCTGGAAGTTTTGTTTGAAAGCCAGAATCAGAGCGGGGACAAAAACAAGACGTCCATTCCCGCCACGTTCCTGAAAGTGACGGTCCGTCGCTAAGGTAACCTGCATAGTAAAGGCCTGTTCTCATTTTGCCAAAGCAATCTGATGAACAGGCCTTTTTCATGGCTATTTCAATTGCAGCCCTTGAACGACGCCGATCACACCGTCGGGATAAATACCCAGCCAGATCAGCGCGAAAGTGAGGATGGAAAGCACCACCATGCTTATCCCCAGGAAAACGGGGTACCTGGGCGGTGGCTCCGGCAGCAGATCGCGCGTGCCTGCGAACATCGTCGTGACTACGCGGAGGTAATAGTAGAGCCCTACCACGCTGCTCAGCACCAGCACGACCGCCAGTAACCAGAACCCTTGCCCGATGCCGGTCGTCAGCACATAGAATTTACCCGTAAAACCCGCCGTAAGCGGGATACCCGCCAGCGAAAACATCGCCACGCTCAGTATACCCGCCAATGCCGGATGCTTCCAGAACAATGCCTTGTAATGTACGAGCTCCTCCGCATCCTCCTCCGCGCGCGAAAGAATCGTAACAACCCCGAAAGCGGCAAATGTGGTCGCGAAGTAAGTAAGCAAATAAAAACTGACCGCCTGCGGTACCACTTCACTGCCCGGTATGAATGCGACCAGCAAATACCCCAGGTGGGCAATGGAAGAATACGCCAGCAGCCGCTTGATATTGATTTGCCGCAATGCGAGCAGGTTACCCGTAACCATGGAAGCCATGGCGATGACGATCAGCACCATTTGTAATTGTTCGGACCTGAAACCGTCGATCGTCACGAAGAAACGCAGCATGGCAGCCACTACCCCACCTTTGGACGCGGTAGCAATGAACGCGGTAACCGGCACGGGCGCACCCTGGTACACATCGGCCGTCCACATATGAAATGGCACAACCGCCAGCTTGAAACCAAGCCCGACCAGCATCAGGCCCAGGCCGGTGAGCAGCATAGGCGGCACGCTGGCTGTGGTAATGACATGGGCCATTCCCGCGAAAGACATGGTACCCGTCTGCAAATACACCAGGGCCATTCCGAAAAGCAGGAATGCGGACGAAAAAGCCGCCAGGACCAGGTATTTGACTCCGGCCTCGATGCCGTGGCTTCGGGTACGCAGGTAGGCAATGAGCGCGTACAAGCCTATGGTGAGGATTTCGAGCCCCAGAAAAACCGAGACGAAATGCTCGCTCACCGCCAGCACACACGCGCCCAGCGTACACAGGAAAAGCAGTACGTAATATTCCTTCGGCCCTTCTTCTTTTTCCTGGAAATAAATGTAGGAAAACACATTGACCACTAGTCCGGAAATGATGATCAGCCCGATCATGAAAGCGCCGAAGCTGTCGATCATGAACAGGGAACCAACCTGGTAAGGCAGCATTCCACGGATATTCAGCAGGGAGATGAATGCTATGACAAAGAGTAACAAGCTCACGAGCTGGATGATCCGGTGGCTCAACCGCGCGACGATCAGCAACATCACCAAAACCGATGCGCCTGCCAGCACCATAAGCGGCATGAGCGCGGAAAAATCGCTATTTGACATAAGACTGTTGGTGTGAAGCCGTACTGTGAACATCCATAAACCGGACCAGCTCCGTAATGGCGGGCTTTGCCGTATCGATCACCGGCTGCGGAAACAGCCCGAGCCAGATGACCGAAACCGTGAGTGCAGCCATAATGAGCATTTCCCTTACGGAAAAGTCGGGGACTGGTTCCCTCGTTTTCTGCGGGCCCAAAAATATCTTCCCGACAATGCGCAACGAGTACACGGCCGAAAATATCAGTCCGGTTGCCGCCGCGACGGTGATCCAGGCCTGCGCCTGGAATACGCCAAGCAGGATCAGGAACTCGGCTACGAAGTTTCCCAGCCCCGGTAACCCGAGCGACGCCATCGCAAATACGAGCCCGATGGTGCCCATTTGCGGCATGGGGCCCCATAGCCCTCCCATTTGCTCGATATTGCGCGTGTGCAGCCGCTCCTTGATCATCCCCGCCATTAAAAACAATGCACCGGTACTTAATGCGTGAGTAACGAGCTGCATTACGACGCCCTGCAACGCGAGTTCATTCAAAGCAAAAATTCCGGTGATCACAAATCCCATATGGCTCACGCTCGTAAATGCGACCAGCCGTTTCAGGTCCGTCTGCGAATAGGCCATTACGGCCCCATAAATGATCCCCGCCACGCCCAGCACCATCGCCGGCACTGCGACTGCCGTAACGACCTCGGGAAATAGCGGTACCACGAACCGCAGCATACCATATGCCCCCGTTTTAAGCAATAACCCCGCCAGAATGAGGCTTCCGGCAGTAGGCGCCTCCCCGTGCGCGTCGGGTAGCCAGGTGTGGAATGGAAAGACGGGCAGCTTGACGGCGAATGCAATCATGAATCCTGACATCAGCCAGAAGGCTGTTTTGAACGGGATCACCGTGTCGGCCAGTTCGAAATATCCGAATGTGTACACGCCCGTGTCGCGGCCGTGGATGAAATACAGACCCAGTATGGCCAGGAACATCAGCAGGCCGCTTGCTTGTGTGAAAATAAAGAATTTATAAGCTGCATATACCCTATTTTCACTTCCCCAGATACCGATCAGGAAATACATCGGGATGAGCATTACTTCCCAGAAAAAATAGAACAGGAACAGGTCCAGCGCCATAAATACCCCGGCCACACCGGCCAGGATCCAGAGCAGATTGAAATAGTAAAAACCGGTCCGCTCGCGGATTTCGTCCCAGGAACAAAGTACGGCGAGGACACCCAAAAAGAATGTCAATGCGAGCAAAAGCAAACTCAGCCCATCGATAGCCAGGTGAAATGTAATGCCAAAGGACGGAATCCACGCTTTACGGAAATCCATCAGCCATTGCCCATCGGTAACCGAATGCGGCGAAGTTTTTGCCCAAATAACCATCACGAGCAATAGTCCTATACTGCTGGCTATCAATGCAATCCAGCGAGGCGCGTTCCTGCTCCATTCCCCGGCCACGACCGCCGCGACGGCCCCGACCATTAAAACCGTGATCAAAAGAACCAGCATCATAGCATTATCTGAATACCGAGAATGAGAATTGCGCCAACGACCAGACCCATGATATACCACCGGAGCGACCCGGTTTGCGTTTTGGAAAGCAGCTTGTACATATCGTCCGTTACAGCGGCCAGCCCCGTGTAAAGCTTGTCGGTAATATCCGATTTGTTGATTTTTGAAATAAAAATGAAGGGCTTGACGAGCATTCGCTCATACAGCGCATCAAATCCCCAGCCCGAAAACCAGAAGCGGTGCAGGCTCGCCAGCATAGCGTTCTGTCGCAGGCTTACGATGCGTGCCGGTTGCTGGTAGTAATAATAGTATCCAAGAAAAACCCCGCCCAGGGTAGCCAACGCCGCCAGAAGCTGAAACAGCCATTCGGACGGGATATTTGCCTGCATGACCGTCTCCGGCAAAACGGGGCTCAGCAAATCCGAGAAAAGTGTCAAATGCCCGAAATTATGCGGTAGCTCGATAAACCCTGCGAAAACGGAGAACACGGCGAGCACTACCAGCGGCATCGTCATGCGGCTGCCCGGCAGATGGCCGACCGGCGTGTTCGATTCGCCCCAGAATGTCAGGATCATCATGCGCGTGGTGTACATGGCGGTGATCAACGCGCCGGAAAGGGCAACTGCCCACAGTACCGGGCTGCCGCCATGGGCAGTCCAGGAGTACCAGAGTAT
Organism: Dyadobacter sp. SG02; assembly: GCF_900109045.1. Taxonomy (GTDB): domain Bacteria; phylum Bacteroidota; class Bacteroidia; order Cytophagales; family Spirosomataceae; genus Dyadobacter. The sequence goes on along the minus strand of NZ_FNYL01000013.1, from coordinate 202,347 downwards.
CTGATCCTTGCTGTAAAATCCTGCGCTGATAAGCGGTACCGCAGCCAGGGATATTGCGCCTGCCAGGAATGTCCAGAAAACGACGGGCATCTTATCCTTTAACCCACCCATTTTAAACATATTATGCTCGTGATGAAGGGATTCGATAATAGCACCGGCAGCCAGGAAGAGTAAAGCTTTAAAAAAGGCGTGGATCATAAAATGGAACACTGCGGCCGTCCACGCGCCCACGCCCAGCGCGAGAAACATATAGCCGATCTGACTGATCGTCGAATAGGCCAGCACGCGTTTGATATCGTATTGGGTCAATGCGGTCAGCCCGGCGAGCAGCAATGTGGCCGCGCCGATGACGGCGATCACCAGACGGGCGGTTTCTGAAAGCGCGAAGATCGCATGCATCCGCGCGACCAGGTACACGCCCGCGGTCACCATCGTAGCCGCGTGTATGAGCGCGCTCACGGGCGAAGGTCCGGCCATGGCATCGGGCAGCCAGGTTTGCAACGGCAGCTGCGCCGATTTGCCGAGCCCGCCGGCCAGGAGCAACAATGCCGTGACGGTAACCGTGGTGGTATTGGGCTGCCAGATCGTGGAAGCATTAGCGCCAATATCGGAAATGACCAGCGTGCCTGCCTGCTGAAAAATCATGAATAGCCCGATAGCCATCGCCGCGTCGCCGATCCTGGTGACGGTGAATGCTTTACGTGCTGCATTGCCGTTGGTCGGCTGCTCGTACCAGAAGCCGATCAGCAGGTAGCTACACAGCCCCACTCCTTCCCAGCCAAGGTACATCAGCAACAGATTATCGGCCAGCACCAGTACCAGCATCGAGAACACAAACAGGTTCATACTGGCAAAGAAACGGGCATAATCCCTGTCGGCCTCCATGAATGCCGTGGAATAGATGTGGATCAATGCGCCGATGAAAGTGATCACAAATACAAAAACCAGCGACATTACATCGAGCGAGAGGGTGATTTTGGCATTGAACGTGCCTACCTCGAACCACGTCCATAAAGTCTGTGTGTATACAGCGTTTGCGGGCAAATCGCCCAGAAATGCGCCGCCCACTACGAAGGTAACCAGGGCCGAAAGGCAAATGCTGCCTGCTCCTGCCATCGCCACGCCGCTGCGCGAAAGCTGTTTCCCTGCGAATGCGAGGATCAGGAAACCGCCGAGCGGCAGGGCGGGTATGAGCCATAGATACTTGTCCATGCGCTTTCAGTTTGCGGGTTGCTACCCATTCATTTCTTTCAGGTTATCTATATTCAGCGATTTATGCTGGTGATAGATTTGCAGGATCAGCGCCAGCCCGATGGATACCTCCGCGGCCGCCATCGCCAGAATGAATACGAACATGACCTGGCCGTCGGGCTGCCCCCACCGGGACCCCGCGGCTATAAATGCCAGCCCCGAAGCATTGAGCATGATCTCGACCGACAACAGCATGAAAATGATGTTCTTGCGAATGATTACCCCGACGATCCCCAATGCAAACAGCAGACCTGCCAGCAAAATCACCGCCTCGGCGGACACAGTTGTTTTCATAGCACCATTTCTTCGTGTTTCTCTTCTTCTTTCTCCACTTCTTCCTTCAAAAACCGGTGCAGTACCAGCCTTTTATGGCGACCGATATGTGCAGCGCCCACCACCGCGGCCATCAGCAGCATGGCGGCCAGCTCGACGCCGATGAGGTATTCCCGGAACAGGGAAATCGCCACCTCACGCGGGCTTACGACTGCCGGGCTGTAAGCTGCTTGCCCGGACGATAGTACGAGTGCCAGAAATTCGGCAAACAATATCGCGGACAATGCCGAAGGCCCTATCCATACTTTGGCTTTCAGCCACTTGCGTTCCTGCTCGGCGGTTTCCTTGCCGAGGTTCAGCAGCATTACCACAAAAATGAAAAGTACCATGATCGCCCCTGCGTAAATGATGATTTCCAATAACGCCGCGAACGACGCGCCGAGCAGGTAGAAAAGCATGGCGTGCGCCATCAGCGATACATTCAGGTACAGCAATGCATGAACGGGATTGTGCCGGGTAATGACCATCAACGTAGCCACTACGGCAACAGTACCGGCGATGTAAAAGGCGATTTCCATAGTTCAGGGAATTAAACTGCGTATATCCACGGGCGGCTCTTCGTTCGCTCCCTCGCCTTTTCCCTTCACCCCTGCGGCGAGCCCGGCCACTTTGTAGTAGTTGTAACCCGGGTATTTGCCCTGGCTGTCGATCAGCAGGTCTTCTTTTTCGTACACGAGATTCTGCCGGTTGTATTCACCCATTTCAAAATCGGGGGTGAGCTGAATGGCATAGGTTGGGCAAGCCTCTTCGCAGTAGCCGCAGAAAATGCATCTCGAAAAATTGATCCTGAAAAAAGCGGGATATCTTCTGCCATTCTCGTCCTCGGTAGCTTGCAGGGAAATGCAGTCGACCGGGCAGGCGGCCGCGCACAGGTAACAGCCTACGCAACGCTCGCCCCCATCGGGATCACGCGTGAGCACGATCCGCCCCCGCCAGCGTGGGTGCAGCACTACTTTTTCTTCGGGGTATTGGATAGTCTCGCGCTTCCTGAACATGTGCAGGAAAATGAGACCGATCGATCTGAGTAAGCTGATCATGACGCATTGGTTTAATGGTTAGGCTTTCAGCAAGGTAAATCCTCCCGTTACGAGCAGGTTGAGCAGGGCAATGGGCAGGATGATTTTCCAGCCATATTCCATCAACTGATCGTACCGGGGACGTGGCAGCGAAGCGCGGAGCAGAATAAAAAAAATGATGAAAACGAATGTTTTAAGCGTAAACCAGACGATCGGCGGCAAAAACGGACCCAACCAGCCGCCGAAGAAAATGGTGACCACCATCGCAGAAATCAATATAATTCCCAGGTATTCACCAATGAAGAACATGCCGAACTTCATACCCGAATATTCGGAGTGAAAGCCCGCCACAAGCTCGCTTTCCGCTTCCGGAATATCGAACGGCAACCGGTGCGTTTCGGCTATTCCGGCTGTCAGAAACAGTACAAATGCGACCGGCTGTGTTACGACAAACCAATAGTCTTTCTGCGCCATTACAATGTCCGTCAGCCGGAATGAACCCGAAAGCATCACCACACCCATCAGAGAAAGACCCATAAAAACTTCATAGCTGATCATCTGCGAAGCGCCGCGCAATGCTCCCAGCAACGAATATTTGTTATTGGAAGCCCAGCCGCCAAGCACAATGCTGTACACACCGAGGGACGACATGGCGAGGAAAAACAATAGCCCGACGTCCAGGTCGGCCACCAGGATATCCGGCGCAAAAGGCACCACCACAAAACTCAGCAGCACAGCCGCCGCTACAATGGCCGGGGCAAAAACGAAAACGGCCTTTTCCGCAAACGGCGGTATCCAGTCTTCTTTAAAAAACAGCTTGATCGTGTCTGCCGCGACGATGAATAAACCGAATGGTCCCGCGCGGTTGGGACCGTAACGGTCTTGCCAGAGGGCGAGCATCCGGCGTTCGAGCCAGATCAGCCAGGCCGCGATCGTCGTCAGCGTGAACAGCAGGATGACGATCATTAAGGTATATTTCAAAATCTCGTTCATAAACCGGTTTTGGTTAGGACGCCTTGCGCAGGCCATGCGATTCCAGACATCGACGGCAGATTGTACGGTAACCCTGCCAGACCTTCGGGTAATTCATTTTTCAGGATTAACGGAAGGTCAAAAACCTGCCCGGCTATCCGCATTTGCAAAATATCGCCTTCCACCGCTTGCAGACGTTCCGCATCCCGGCTACCCAATGCGATGTACGGACGGGGCGAACGGCCTTCCACCGATGGCGAATGCACGCTGAGCTCGTCGGAACCGAAAATGTGGGCCAATGGCACCAGGGCCATGGCTTGCTCCTGCCGTTTAAATGCAGCCGGAATATGACTTGGAGCACCATTCACGGAAAACAACCCTTCTCCCGCCAACCGCACGCCCGGGTCCCCACCGCGCAAAGGCCCTCCGGCTTCGCTCTGGTACTTATGCACCGACTGCCCCGAATTCCATCCCGGCGACCAGTAAAAAGGTGTCAACGGAGCGGGCGGCATGCCGCGGTAGCCTTCCATTGTGAAAGAAAGCGGCGAATCGGTGTCTTGCGGGGGCTTGGGCTCGCTCACGGCCACATTGGCGAGGATAGCGGTACGGCCGCTGAACCGGTGCGGCTCGCGGGGAATGCGTTGTCCGTTGATCCGGAAATCGGCGGAAGGTGCCGCGGACTCAACGCCTTTGAATTGCGGCATTGCACCAACGAGCTCTTCGACGAGGTTATCCAGCTCGCGTAAATCCCCGGGCATCGTACCAAGCCGGAATTGCCCGAACTCGTCGAGCCACCGCCAGCTTTCACGGATATGCTCGTTTTTAGGCATAAAAACCTGAAAAAACCGCTGCGCGCGTAGCTCATTGTTGACGAGCGTCCCTTCTCCTTCCGCAAAAGTGGCGGCAGGGATCAGGACGGTGGCTTTGCTTGTGGTATCGTTTTGGAGGTGATCCAGTACAATGATATTTTTAAATGCCCTGAAAAAATTGTCGACCTCAGCCCGTGCCGCCCTCCGGTACAAATCATTTTCCAGAATGACCGCCGTGGCGAATGTGCCGCCCTCCGCAGCCTTCATTGCCGCATGGAGCGAAGGCGCCTGCATCATCGCAAGCCCCGCGGAATTGCATTCGGGCATTACAAAAGACAATCCGGCTTTCTTCTCCCCTTTTTCCAGCGCCCGGCCAATCTGGTAGGCCGCCTGGATAATGTCTTCATTGAAAAGCGTCGTACCCGATACTATGAGCGGCCTTTCCGCCTTTTGCAACAAATCTGCGATATGTTTCGCCGATTCGAGCGCCTGTGCATCCATTGATTCAGGTACAGGCGCATTGCTATCGATGTAATGGGCGATGGCAAAACCGAAACGGGCGATATCTTCCGGCGCCGCGTGCAACGTGCCGTATGCCAGCTCGTCTAATTTGGTATGGACGGGATATGCCATGAAAAGCGCTCCTTTATCGTCCTGAATCAATTCCCGAACAGCCGCGTCGTGCCAGAGCGGGATGTTCGACCCGGCCATATCTTCGAGCGGTTTGGTACGCACGGCCTGCCGCAATGCCAATGCGAGCCGTGGGGCAGAATTGGTCGGGTCTTCGCCCAGTACCAGCACCACATCCGCGTATTCGGTTTCTTTCAATGGTGGTGTATAAACATGCCCGCTGAGCTGTATGGAAAGTATTTTGCTCATCAGCCGCGCCTCATTCTCGGGTATGCCCTGGTAAAAATGTTCTTCCCCGACCAGCCGCCGCAATGCAAAATTAGCCTCCAACGAAGCCCTTGGCGAGCCTATCCCGATCATTTTGCCTTCCGCCAGAATGCTGCTGATGCTTTCGAACAGGTTTCCTCCATCATTTTCAGCACGAACGGCGGGCTGCTTCACCCGATCAGGATCGTTGACGAATTCATAACCGTACCGGCCCCGGTCGCAAATGAAATAGCCATTCACCGCACCGTTGAACCGGTTGGTAATCTGGCGCAATGCCCCATAGCGTTCACCTGCGATAATGTTGCAACCCAGGCTGCAATGCTGGCAAATGGACGGGGCCATGGTCATGTCCCATTTCCGGGTATAATGCTCTCTCAGGGTTTTGTCGGTAAAAACACCTGTTGGACAAACCTCCGCCAGGTTACCGCTGAATTCGTTTTCAAGCACACCATCCTTTTCCCTGCCAAAATACACGTGGTTATGTGCCGCAAATACATCCAGGTCTTTCCCGCCTGCATAATCCTTGTAAAACCGCACGCAGCGGTAGCATTGAATGCAGCGGTTCATTTCGTGGTGCAGAAATGGGCCGAGGTACTGGTTTTGATAAGTTCTTTTGGGATACCTGTAACGCCGGTAAGCGTGGCCCGTCATAACGGTCATATCCTGTAAATGGCAGGAACCGCCTTCGTCGCATACCGCGCAGTCGTGCGGGTGGTTGCTCATGAGCCATTCGATATTCTGTGAACGGAAATCGTGCGCGGTGGGGTCATTTACAGACAAATACATATTGTCCCGTACGCCTTCCATGCATGCCATTACGAGGCGGCCGGTCCGGTCGTTTTCGTCCTTGAAAACCTTGACGGCGCATTGGCGGCACGCCCCTACCGATCCCATCGCCGGGTGCCAGCAGAAATACGGCAGGTCGAGCCCGAGCGTGAGGCAGGTTTCGAGCAGGTTTTTACCCGGCTTTACGTCATAAGGCTTCTGATCGATGTAAATGCGTACCATGATAATCTACCGCCAGGGGCATTTTTTTTGATCTATATGCTTTTCAAAATCTTCTCTGAAATATTTCAGCGCGCTTTGCAGCGGCTCCATGGCGCCCGGTGCGAGCGCGCAGAACGTATTACCCGGCCCTAAAAACCGCGTATGCATGTCGAGCAGGTCCAGGTCTTCCGGTTTGCCTTCTCCACGTTCAATGGAAAGCAGTATTTTCTCCGTCCACGGCAACCCCTCGCGGCAGGGCGTACACCATCCGCACGATTCCTGCGCGAAGAAATGTTCGAGGTTATGGACAAATCCCACGGGGCAGGTGTGGTCGTCGAGAATGATCATCGTCCCGGTGCCCAGCCTGCTTCCGGCCGCGGCGACGGATTTGTAATCCAGGTTAATATCCAAATGTTCTTTGACTAAAAAATCAGTCGAAGCACCGCCCGGCAATGCGCCCCGGAAACCGTACCCGTTAGCCATTCCGCCGGCACAGTCGTCGATCAATTCCCGCATGGAAACGCCCATCGGCAGCTCCCAGAGGCCCGGCCTTTTGACCCTTCCGCTGACACCGTAAATCTTCGTTCCGGCATCGTTGCCTTTCCCGAGGCTTTTGAACCAGTCGGGACCATTGTTGATAATGTGCGGGATATTGCAGAGCGTTTCGACATTGTTGACGATCGTCGGCTTGCCAAACAACCCGCTTACCTGCGGAAAAGGCGGTTTCGCCCGCGGCGTGGCCCGTTTTCCTTCCAATGCATTCAGCAAGGCCGTTTCTTCGCCACAGATGTAGCGACCGACACCGGTATGCAGGTACATTTCCAGATTGTAACCCGTTCCCAGGATGTTTTTCCCGAGATAACCCGCCGCATAGGCCTCGTCCATCGCATGTTTCAGCAGCCTGCCGGCCTTTTTATAGGCCCAACGCAGGAATATATACGAAATATTGGCCTGAATCGCGAATGCCGAGATAATCATACCCTCGATCAGCTGGTGCGGGTTGCCCTCCATCAGCATCCGGTCTTTGAATGTTCCCGGCTCCATTTCGTCGGCATTCGCAATCAGGTATTTCACCGGGTAATGGCCGTTCATCGGAACGAAGCTCCATTTCATACCCGTATTGAAACCCGCTCCTCCCCTGCCTTTCAGGTCCGACGCCTGCACGATATTCGTGATATTTTCGGGCGACAGCGAAAGTGCCTTCCGCAACGCCTGGTACCCTCCGTTCTTTTCATAATCACGGAGACTGTAACAGGGCCGGTCGAAGCTTATATGCTGGGTTAAGGGCGTTTCCATAGCGTCAGTGGTATCTGTCCAGTATTTCGTCCAGGTCGTTTTCCGTCACATTACGGAACAGCTCGTTATTGATCATGAGCGCGGGAGCGTGGTCGCACGTGCCCAGGCATGCGTTAGGCAGGAGCGTGAAGCGGCCGTCCGGGGTAGTTTGCCCGAAAGCAATGCCCAGCCGTTCGCGGATCTGCTCATATATTTTTTCATAACCCATTACATAACAACTAATGCTGTCGCAGAGAAGAATGACGTTTCTGCCAACCGGCCTTCTGAAAACCAGATTATAAAACGTAGACACGCTATCCAGCTCTTCCGGCGATATTTCGAGGTAGCCGGCAACTGCGTGAAGACTATCGTCGGAAACCCAGCCGCGGTGCTGCTGCACGATTTTCAGGGCCTCGATAGCCGCCGCCCGCCGAACCGGCACGAGCGCGATCTCGTGGTCGATCTCCGCCATTTCTTCGGGTGTAAGTGTCTCCTGGGCGATCATGACAAGGTATTTTTGTGGATTATCGGTCTATATCAGCCAAAACATAATCGATACTGCCGAGAATGGACAGCAGGTCGGCCACCGTGTAACCCTTACTGATATACGGCAGCATTTGCATGTGCGGAAACGACGGGGTCCGGATCCTCACCCGGTATGCCGACGTGCTTCCGTCGCTGGTCAGGTAATAACTGTTCGCGCCCTTCGTCGCCTCGATGCAGCTCATAGCTTCACCGGCAGGAATCACCGGGCCCCAGCTTACATTGAGGAAATGGGTAATGAGTGTTTCGATGTCTTCCATCGTGTTTTTCTTAATGGGCGGGGTCGTCAGCGGGTGATCCGATTTGTACGGTCCCTCCGGCATATTGTTCAGGCATTGCTCGATAATTCTCAGGCTCTGCCGCATTTCCTCCACCCGCACGAGCGCGCGGTCGAAACAATCGCCGTTTTGCATGACCGGAACTTCAAAATCGAAATTTTCGTAGCCCGAATAGGGTTGTTTTTTCCTGAAATCCCATTCAAAACCGCAGGCACGTAGTCCGGGGCCGGTTACTCCCCATTCAATCGCTTCTTCGAGTGTGTATATGCCGATACCAACCGTCCGCGCCTGGAAAATGCTGTTTTGGATCACCATCTGGTCGTATTCGCGAAGCCGTTTGGGAAAATAGTTCACAAAATCGCGCACCAGCTTATCCCAACCCGTGGGCAGGTCCTGGGCCACGCCACCGATACGGAACCAGTTGGGGTGCATTCTGGCACCGCAAATGGCTTCTATAATATCGAATATCTTTTCACGGTCGGTAAACATGTAGAATACCGGCGAGAGCTGCCCGAGATCCTGGGCAAATGTGCCGTACCAAACCAGATGGCTGGCAGTACGGAACAGCTCGCACAGCATCACACGTATCACCTCGACGCGCGCGGGTACCCGGATGCCCGCCAGCTTTTCCACAGCGAGCAGATAGGCCAGGTTGTTCATCACGCCACCCAGGTAATCCACCCGGTCGGTATAGGGTATGTAGGTGTGCCAGGACTGTCTTTCGCCCATTTTTTCGGCCCCGCGATGGTGGAAACCGATGTCGGGGACTGCGTCGACGATATCTTCGCCATCGAGCTGCAAAATAATGCGGAGCACGCCATGTGTGCCGGGGTGCTGCGGCCCGAGGTTGAGGAACATGAAATCGGCATCGTCGCTGTGCCTTTTCAGCCCCCATTCTTCGGGGTTGAACTGCAATGCTTCCTGCTCCCGGTCCTGCTTTTCATCCCAAAGCCGGAAGGGGCCCATTTCGGTCGCACGGGCAGGGTGCTCTTTTCTCAGCGGATGGCCATTCCAAGTTAACGGCATTAATATACGTCTCAGGTGCGGATGCCCTTCAAACCGGATTCCGAACATGTCGAAGACCTCGCGTTCGTACCAGTTCGCATTTTTCCAGAGGGAACAAATGGATGGTAAACCCGGGTACTCTCCGTGCAACGCTACTTTAATGCGGATAAACCGGTTGCGGCCGAACGACAGCAAATGGTAGATAACCGTAAAATCCGGCGGTACCGACCCGTTCAACGCCGCTTTCGCCCTGCTGCGCTCGTCGATGGCGCTGAGGTCGAAAAGCATTTCGTATGGACGGGCCACCTTCGTTTTCAGGTGCGCCAGCAATGCCACTACCTGCTCTTTTTTGACGAGCAGCGTAGTCATTCCATCTGTGTTAATTTGTATTTTAAAAGCCGTGTCGCCCAACGCGACCCTCAGCTCTTCTACGAGACCGGAATCGATTTCTTCCATGTCAAACAGTGTCAGGCGTACGAAAATCAACGATCTTCTTCCTCTCCTCTCTCTTTTCCATGCGCATTACAGGCTTTTCGGGCCTGATTACGCCCTGGGGACCAATAGCCCAGCTCAGCGGCCGCTGCTCCTTTCCTACCGATTCGGACAGGAGCATGAGCCCTTGCATAAACGCGTCCGGCCGCGGGGGGCAGCCCGGTACATATACGTCCACGGGAAGAAATTTATCTACGCCCTGTACCACGCTGTAGATATCGTACATCCCTCCCGAATTGGCGCAGGAACCCATGGAAATGACCCATTTAGGTTCCATCATCTGCTCGTGAAGCCTTTTGATGATCGGCGCCATTTTGACAAAAACGGTACCGGCGATCACCATCACGTCGGCCTCCCGGGGTGTTCCCCGGATCACCTCCGCGCCAAATCTGGCCACATCGAATTTGCTCGTGATACTGGTGGCCATTTCCACGAAACAGCATGAGAGGCCGAAATGGAACGGCCACATGGAGTTCCGCCGGCCCCATGCCAGCAGGTCCTGGACCGTCGTGAGCATGACGCTTTGCCCGACAGCCTCTTCGAATGATCCTGTTCCCTGCGTTGCGGCTGTGGGATCGGATGGATTACTTAGCCACCAGTTCATGGTATGCTTGCCCTTTGGGCAGTTTACGGTAAGCTTTGAGGATTTTCTTCCCGTCGGGCCCGAAGTCCAATGCGCCGATACTCCATTCGTAGATCAGCACGGCCACCAGCAGCCCTATAAAAACACAAATGCCGAGGTACCCTGGCCAGCCGAGTTCACGGAACGCCAGAGCCCACAGCACGATAAATACCACCTCGATATCGAATATGACAAACATCATCGCGATCAGATAAAACTGCGCTGAAAACCGCAGCCTCGCCGTGCCCGTTTCGAGGATTCCCGATTCGTAGGGCTGTTCGGACGCCGCTGTGCGGTGACGTTGACCGAGAAAGTAAGAAAGCGAAATTATCAGTGTCAATAATGCAAAAACCAGTAAAGTATATAGCCAAAAAGGCCATCCTGGCGTGCCAGACGCATTTAAACGATCCATAAGTAATCCAATTTAGAAAACGGTAACAGCAACAAAACTGTATTCTCTCAGATTGGCGTGATAAAATGGGTAAGATGTGGGAAGTGAAGAAATGCTCAGATGCCCGTAATGTAATGTTTCAGGTTATCTATGACGTATTCCTGATCCTCGATGATGTATTTGACTACGTCGCCAATGGAAACGATACCGGTAAGCTTTTCGTCGTCGATAACAGGTAGATGCCTGATAAATTTGTCGGTCATGCAAGCCATGCAGTCTTCAATAGATGTATCCGAGGATACCGTCAGGGGGTTACTTGTCATGATTTCCCCCACCAATAAATCTTTAGAGGCCTTACCTCTCAGGATAACTTTACGTGCGTAATCCCTTTCTGTGAAGATTCCAACGACTTGCTGTTGTTCCATTACCAGCAGCGCGCCGATGTTTTTTTCAGCCATCAGTTCCAGAGCTTCGAAAACAGTATTGTCCGGCCGAATGGACACTGGTCCTGTCTTCTTTGTTTCGAGAATATTTCTGACTTTCCCCATTATTAATTTCCGCCTCCGAACGGATTCAGCGATAAATTTTGGTTAACATAAATATATTTACCAATTCGGTAAAAAGCTAATATTCAAGCATTTTTTTATATTTTTTCTGGAAGCAAGAATTGATCCATGAGTAAAACGGAGAAGGAGTATTTTGATTTGTCCATTGCACAGTTGCAAGCGTTGGGTGCCTGGGCGGCAGATTGCGCCGAAAGGTCGCTAACCCTATACGAAAATATCGAACAGGACGACGCCCGCCCCCGACGGGCCATCGAAGGCATCAGGGCGTTCGTCGCAAGCGGGAAACGCACCAATGCACTGCGAAAGGCCAGTTTAGAGGCATTCAGGGCGTCGTCGGAAACAAAGGACCTGGCCGCGTCAGCAGCTGCCAAAGCCGCAAGCCTGGCCGCCGCAAGCGCCTTCACCCATCCGTTTAAAGACCTGCGTCAGGCGATGCACATTCTCGGCCCGGCATCCTACTCCGCGCTGGCCGTTGAACTGCGAAACACCGCAACCGGACAAGCCGAAATCGAATGGGCTGTGGCAAACGCTGACGAGTCAGTAGCCGATCTGCTGAAAAAGATGCCCGAGCAAAGCGGCAAGGGCAAAAGAATCGACCAGTTGCTGCAAATGCTCGACCAGGGCATACGGGAGAAATTCAAATAGCACTATTCGCTCCACACGGCCAGCACGTTGCCGTCCGGATCGGCGAAATGGAATCTTCTGCCGCCTGGGAAGGCGAAAATATCGATGGTAATGGTGCCGCCCGCCGCGATGACTTTGTCTCTGACACCTTCCAAATCTTTGGTGTACAATACCACCAGCGGGTTGCCGCCTGCTGCCTCCTGCGCATTCTGGTGAAAACCGCCGGATAATGCGCCGTCTTCGAAAGCGGCGTACTCGTCGCCGTAATCGGTGAAGGTCCAGCCGAATGCATTGCTGTAAAATGCTTTAATGACCGGAATGCGCTTGCAGTAAAATTCGATGTAATTGATGGATGTCTGGCTCATGGTTTTTGGGAATATTGGTGAAGTGATGTTTTTTACAAAAGTATCATTGTGATCCGCTTCTTCAAACAGATTGAGCCATGTTATTAACTTGCATTCAATTACATCACGATTGAGCATATAGAACTTTTAGTCAGACAATGAGATTAGCGACCCCGGAGGACAAAAACCTGGTAGTTGGCATCCTTACCGATGCATTTTTAGATAACAAGAGCGTAAACTACCTGATCCCCGCCGACCGGAGGCACAAAAGCAGGGTCCGGGCGCTGATGGAATACTCGTTCAACGTCTGTTTTGCTTCTGGAAAAGTCCTGATATCCGACGACGCGAGCGCAGTGGCGCTGATCAGTTTTCTATTATTTGTGGTTTCTGGCCGTGGATAAAAGCCGCCAAGGCCTGGGCATCGGCTCACGCTTCCTGGATGAGGTCAAAGCCGACGCGGCTGCCATGAACCGGGCTATCTATCTCGAAACTTCTACTCTTAGAAACCTGCCGTTTTACAAGCGCGCCGGGTTGTTCGAGTATGCGCAGCTGGATTTTGGCTACACATTGTATCTGATAGCGGGATAATTACCGGCGGCAATCGATATTTTTTGCGTCAACAGGGTATTCAGGATCATTTTTGGGCTCTTTAAGATATTCCTGAACACTGCAACCTTAAAACAATGACAAACAAACCCACCGAGCCCGCGCGCGCAGCCGCAGACTCGCCCCCACGCCTGAGCAGGCGCGAAATGCTCGGTATAACAGGCATGGCCGGTCTGACGGCCCTAACCGGTCTCTCAGCCTCGGCCGCTCCCGCTACCGCGCAGGCAAAGCCCCGCATCGCATGCATTGTCACCTACTGGGGCGCGACCCGCTCGCACGCCGACTGGATCATCGCCAAACTCATGGACGGCTACTGGTGGCAGGGTGCCCACACGCCTTCCGGCGTCGAAGTGGTATCGGTTTACATTCACCAGTTCGATACCAGCCTGCTGGGCCAGAAAGTTTGTAAATCAAAGAATATCCCGATTTTCAAGACTGTGGGTGAAGCTGTTACGCTCGGCGGACAGGAATTGGCGGTCGACGGCGTGGTGATTGTCGGCGAGCACGGCGATTACGCGACTACCCTCAAAGGGCAGTGGATGCTGCCGCGCTGGTGGCTTTACCAGCAGGTGATCCGGGTTTTCGAGCAGAGCAAGCGGTCGGTACCGGTTTTTAATGATAAACACCTGTCGTACAGCTGGGACGAAGCCAAATGGATGTTCGATAAATCGCGTGAGCTGAAATTTCCTTTGACCGGCGGCTCTTCCATTCCGGTGCATTACCGCAGGCCCGACATTGAAATCGATATCGATACGCCCATTAAAGCGTCGGTGATGCTGGGCGGCGCACCGGACGAGGGCGCGCTCTTCCACTGCGTCGACGTGTTGCAGGCATTTGTAGAGCGCCGGAAAGGCGGTGAGACCGGCGTAAAATCGGTACAATGCATCCGCGGGCCGGAAACCTGGAAATGGACCGAAAAGAATCCGTGGGCGGCTAAGCTTCTTGAATCCGTTCGGGTGAATATGAACCTTAAAACCGGGCATTTTCAGGAGATCGAAAAACCTAACGTCTGCATCGTCGAGTACAACGACGGCACAAAAGCGGCCATATACAATGCCAGGGAGGTAGGCTGGACCTATGCCGCCGAGATCGAAGGACGCAAAGAGCCGACGATCATTTCGATGCTCGAATGGCCCGGGCCGTTCTCCCAATACCACGCCTCCAACTCTCAGCCCCACTGGATCGTAGAAACGATGGTTACCAAAAAAGAGCCCTTCAACGCGGAGCGGCTGCTTTTATCGACGGGCATTACAGCATTCAACATGGAATCCAACTGGCAAAACGGGGTATATTCCGCCATCGGCCGCCGCATCGAAACGCCATTCATGAACATGACCTACCGCTCCACCCGCGGCGCTCAGTTCAACAAAGGCGAACGGCCACCGAATGTGGCGTATATGCGGGGCTTTGCGGAGTGAGGGGAAATTTACTCATTCAATCATTCAGTCATTCAAAATTCACTCATTCACTCATTCAATTAATGAACCGCCGAGACGTCCTCAAAAGCCTGACCATTTTGCCCGTAACCGGCAACATTTTATCCAAACGGCCCCTTCTGTCCACGCGATCTTTCGGAGACAAACCCATGCCCGACCTGCACCGCAATGCGTTCGTCATGGACGGGCATACGCATGTGATGAGCCGCGAGCTGGTGCTGAAAAGCGATATTGGTCGGCGTTATCCCGATGGTACGGTCGACCTGCCGAGGGCCAGGGAGGGCGGGCTGGATGCCATGTTTTTCTCGGTCTATACGCCTGAAAACTATTATCCGGGAAGGTTCGAGACCAAGAATACATTCCGGGTGGTGAACCTTGCATTGGATCAGATCAAAAAAAATAATGCCGTGATCGAGCTCGCGCTGACGGCTTCCGACATTGAGCGGATCAATAAAAAAGGCAAAATGGCCGCTTTCCTGGACCTGGAAGGCGGCTACGACCTCCATGGCGATCTGGATTTGCTGCGAGCCCTTTACAAACTGGGCCTGCGCTCGATGCAGCTCACCGCCCACAGCACGACAAACGCCTTTATCGATGCCTGCAACGATGTGTACACCTGGGGCGGCATTAACGACCATGGGAAAGCGGTGATTAAGGAAATGAACGACTTGGGCATGGTCATCAATGTGGCCCATGCTTCCAACGACGCCATACTGCAGTCGGTAGCGGCTAGCCGTCATCCGGTCATTTACAGTCACGGCGGTTTTTACAAAATAGTAGACCATCCCCGCTGTATCTCAGACGAAGCGGCCAAGGCTATTGCAGCCAAAGGCGGGGTGATCGGTGTGCATTTCGGAAGCCTTTTCAACAACCCGAAGTACTGGGCTTGGCAGAAACCGAACAACCCGATTAAAGTCCAGCCGAGCCCTCAGCCGAAAACGCCGCGGATACTCGCCTCGCAGGTCACCAATCAAAGCATTGAAGATGTGGACAAAGAGTTCGCGAAAGAACTTCCGTTTACCTACAATGGAACCATCCCCGACGAGTACTGGATGCATGTGGACCAGCTGGCCAAAGTGATCGACTATGGCGTTAATCTTGTGGGTGAAGATCACATTGCCCTGGGTTCGGATCTGGACGGCGGCCCCGAACTGCCACGCGAAATCAAGGACATCAGCGATTACCCCCAGATTACCATTGCCTTGCAAAAGCTGGGTTACAGCGACCAGCGCATTAAAAAGATCCTCGGCCTGAACTGGCTCCGGGTGATTCGTCGGGTGACAGAGGGGAAATAATGAGCAGACATCGACCCGGAGCGCAAATCAGGGGAATATTCTTACCTGACCAGTTTTCAAAACCTGTCAGGTAGGACAGAAAATATAACTCTGAAAACCTTAAAGATCAATTTGGCTAAGTGTGTGGTGTTTTCCAGAGCCATTTTTTTCTGTATATGATGGTAAAATCAATGTCCGGAAACAAAAATTCCTCCCGATTGGGAGGAATTTAAGCTAACTTTTATGGTATGATCGACTAGATCACGGTTACGTTAACCGCGTTCAGTCCTTTTCTTCCATTTTCAACTTCGTAAGATACACTGTCATTTTCACGAATGTCGTCTACAAGACCTGACACGTGTACGAAAATATCAGCTCCACCATCTTCAGGAGCAATGAAACCAAAACCTTTGGTGTCATTAAAAAACTTAACTGTTCCTTTATTCATAACATTTTTTTAAAAATATGCTCAAAATTAAACTAAAATTCTGACACTAAAAAACTTTATCAAAAAGTCCGGGATTTATTTTACAAATTAAATATTAATCCGCGGCAAATTCTGATTGATCAACCCACGTTACGCTTTGCTTTGTATCAGCCCTGACACGACATTGATCGTCAGCGCTACGAGCAGCGTATTGAATGCGAACGACAACAACGCATGCACCAGCGCGAGCCTTCTGAGTTCCTTCGAAGAAATAGTCACGTCCGAAACCTGGAATGTCATGCCTATCACAAAAGAGAAATAGGTAAAATCGAGGTAATCGGGTTCTGTTTCGCCGGGAAATTCCAGCCCCTGATGTTTTTGACGCTTACCGTCGCGGGTGTTTTCTTTCGGCCGGTAGTAAAGGTGGGCGTACCGCAGGGCAAACACCGTATGCACAAGAATCCACGAGCAGATAATGCAGGAGAATGAAAGGACCAAATGCAAAGTCAGGGCGGATGGCGAAGCGGCTCCCGCGCCTTGCAGCAGGAACAATATGGCAAAAAGGCTCACAAACGAAGCGGCGATTACAAAAAGGTAAATCATGGCCGGGTTCGAATCCTGGCCGCCGACTTCCCTCCGTACTTGGGCAGGATGCGAACTGAGTATCGTCACCCAGGCCAAACCAAGGTGCACGGCACTATATACAAGCCAGCCTATCATCCAATTAATGGGCTTTTCGGCAATGGAACCTGTCGAGGCAACCGCCAGCGACCCGAAAAGCAATGCGATACCAAACTTATGATGAGCGTCGAGTCGGTTGATAAATCTGATCATTTGCATAAATGGTCGGAAACACGTTTTCAATGCGGAAAGATAGCATTTTACCGATCCGGTAAGTCGCAAACCGTTTAATAACATTTCCGGAATAAGTAGAACTACTTTGGTATTCTTGCATACTTTATACATTTGTACCTGACCAAGCCCCAAATCCTTCCCGATCGATGCGACCTCCCGTTATACTTTGTGCATTTTCGAATTCTGGCGACGCCTACCTGTCGCAACTCGAAAAAGAAAAAGAAGCCATTTCGGACGCGCTTCGCGAAAGACAGGGAAAAGGCCATTTGTTACTCGATACCGATCCGCGTACGATCAAAAAACTGAGGGACCGCCTGCTTTTGTATCAGCCCCAGGTCGAAATCATTCACTACGCGGGGCACGCGAGCGGGAGCCAGCTGCTGATGGAGGACGCGACGGTTTACGGGGCGGGTTTGCTCGAATCGATCCGGTTGCAGAAGAACCTCCAACTCGTTTTTCTGAATGGCTGCTCCACTCAGGAACAGGTAAACCAGCTGCTCGACGCCGGCGTGCGCGCGGTAATAGCCACCAGTGTTGACATCGGCGATGATACCGCCACCCGGTTCGCCGAAGACTTTTACCAGAAGATGGCCAGCGGGCATTCCATCGACGAGGCCTTCAAGCTGGCCACCGAAATCGTTACCGCGAAAAACAATGCGACATTAAATACCTCCGATCACCAGGACCGCGGCATTGCCCGGCTCATCAAGGCGCCCAACACGGGGCCGGTATGGGGGCTTTACCTGCACAAAAACCACCAGGATGCGGCCAGCCACCGGCTGTCGGAAAAAAGCTTTTACGAGCTGCATATCAAAAGCCAGATCGACACCCAGTTCAATACTTCCGAAGACGCCATTCTCGCCGCGCTTTACAATGTGCTCATGACGTTCAGCGACGAGCTGCCGATGTTCGAAGACCTCGAAAAGAAGTATGGCGAGCAATGGGACCCGAAGCGGTTCGATGTGCGGGAAGTCAAAAATGCGATTATCAATAGCCTGCCCTCTCCTATTGCCGAACAGGTGCGAAAATTGCTGGTTACCGAAGACGAACCGCTGGCCAGCGAGCGCCTCCGGTTTCTGATCAACACCTACTCGGTGATGGCCGACCTGCTGCTATTCATCATGTTTTCCCAGCTTTGGGAAGCGCTCGTGCAGGGCAAGGTACCCGCATTGGAAGACCCCCTGAAAGAACAGATCGGTGCTTTCTTCCACCTCGACCACCAGGACAGGCAGGCATTCGACGTCATTCCGCTCGTCAGGCTTATCCACGACAAGCTGAAATCCCACGACGTGCCGCTGTTTGTGAACGAAATGTCGCACCTGGCCGACCTTATGGACGAGCGCGACAGCGAATTTTTCGGCGCTTACCTGAACATGACGCGGATCAAAAGCAAGTACAAGGACCTTTCCATTATGGACGATCTCGACGACCGCGAATGCCGGGAAGATTCGCAAAAAGCGGAAGCTAGCCTTTGCATTATGTTCAAGGAACTGGGCTTCTGCGCGCGGTACAAGTTTGCGACTATCAAGAACATTTACATTAATAAAAAGAAGAACCAGCCGGCTGTTTTTCAGCACAAAATGGTGAAGCTGGATTATGTGCTGGTAGGATTTACCGACAAGATGGAGGATTTCGAGAACTTCACGGACTCTAACTCGGTGGTGATCTACAAAATCGAGGACAAGAAACTTTCCGCATTCAATTTGTACCCGTTCGTGATCGATATGAATGCGTTGATCAGCGAAAAGCTTTCCAAGATTTATTTCTTCTATAATTATGATAAAAACGCTACTGCCGCTACCTGCACCTACAATTTCATCAAGAATATCAATGAAAAGAAAGACCGCTTGCAAATCCCCGCTTTGCCCAACTTTCTGAGGACAAAGACCGATCTGAAAATATCCCAGGAAGAACTGGAAACGATCGGGCCGGATATTCTCGAAAGCGTCGAAGGTTTCATTTCCTATTTCAAATCCTGACCCATCATGACACACTCACCGTTCAAACTGCTGGATTCATTCGAAAAAAACGAACGCAGCGCATTTTTTGAAAGAGAGGACGAGATCAGGATCATCTATAATTACATCCACGAGTCGAATATCGTGCTGGTAAACGGTCCTCTGGGTACCGGGAAATCCAGTATCATCAAATGCGGCCTCGCCAACTGCTTCGAAAAAACCGACTGGCTCGAAATATTTGTCAGGCGGTACGACGACATCAATATTTCACTGCGCAAGGAAATCAATCTGAAAAACAAAAAAGATTTCCCCCTCGATTCCGATATCCTGGATTGCCTCAGATCCCTGTATCTGGATTATTTCAAACCCATTTACCTGATTTTCGACCAGTTCGAGGAGATATTCATTTTAGGAGGTATTGAAGAGCAGGAAACGTTTTTCAACGACCTCCGGCGCATACTCGACGCGAAAGACATTCCGTGCAAGGTCATTTTCATCATGCGCGAGCGCTACATCGCGCAGTTGCAGAAGTACGAGAGCATTGTACCGGAGATCTTCGACAAACGCGTGCTGATCGAGCGGATGACCGACAACGATATTAAAAACGTCATTAAAAAATCCTGCGAATATTTTGAGATAGAAACCGACGACGCTACCGTCGATGCGATCGTCAGGAACCTGAAAATAGACGAGAACCTGATTGAGCTCCCGCATCTTCAAATCTACCTCGACCGCCTCTGGCATAAGGCTCCCGGTACCCGTAAAAGCTTCAAAATGAACTTACTGGCCGATGTGGGCAATATCCAGAATGTGCTTAAACAGTTCCTGGAAGAAAGGATCGAAAGCACGATCGCCGAAGTTTCGGCGGTGCATCCGGGCGTCAATTACAATACCGTGCGGGATGTGTTGTACTGCTTCGTGAGCGACGAAGGCACGAAACGCCCGCAGAAAATCGAGGAGGTAATTTCGCAAACCGCCCCGTTGGACGTTGCTACCGCGATTGTTAAATCATTGGCCACCAAGAACATCCTGCGGCTAGACAAATACGGCGGGAATGGAGCCGGCAGCATTTATGAAATCGCGCATGACAGTCTGGCCCAAATCATTTACGACAAATACAGTCTGGAAAATTCGCACATTGCCCGGACGATCAAGACCATCAAGAATGCTTATGTGAAGTACGAGCAGTCCAACAAAATATGGTTCCTGCGATCATACCTCGACCGGAACGACTTACGGGACATCAAGCGATCATCCAAAGACATTAAGGAGAATGTCGCGCTGAGCAAGCAGCCGACGAAGGAAGAATGGAAATTCGTAGCGGACAGCAAACGCAGGCTCACAACCATTTACGCGCTCAGCTATGCGGCGGGGGCCATTTTCCTTTTAACTATTCTGACTTTCATTACGATATGGAGCTCGGAAACCAGTACGCGGTACCGACTGCTCATTAACCTGGCCCGATCGAAAACCCAGCAGTATATCCTCTACAAGCAGTTCGAACAGAACAGTACGCTGTCGGGATTGTTCGGGGACGGCATGTTCGACGAGATTAAAAGGTATCCCGAGCACGAAAATCTGTATTTCGCCTCCATATTTAATGTAGAACCGATTACCGACATGGCTTTTGCGCACGTAGGAAGCGAAAGAAAGCTCCTGATTGTAGCAGGACCTAACACCGTAAGTTTGTATAACGAGCGTCTGGGAACGCTTGAAAACAGGTACAGCCTCATCAGGGACCGCTGGATCAGAGACCGCGCTAACCACGGGATTACGGTGGCTATCAACAGCCACGATACCACGCTGGTGCGGATATCCTACAACGATGGGAAAATGCTCCTGATGAAAAGGTCGCTCGACACCACCAATATCGGTGAATCGTTCAGGCTAACATCGGAAGGCATTTTGAGCGACAGTACGCAAACGCTCTATGATGTGGATAGTGAATTCAAATACAACTCGTTGAGAAGATTCCCGCACGATTCTGTGATAGCCATTTCGGACACCCGCATGGGCATTACCCGGCTGTTCTGGACCGGTAACAAAAGAGTCGAACCGAGTACCCGGCTTCTTCCCGAAACGAAGGTGCGCTTCCTGCTGCCACTGGATACCGAAGACCTGGAATACCTGAAAAGGAATTCGAGTATCGCGGCCAAAGAAGACCTTTGGACATACCTTGAAAACGAATACCTCACATCGATCGACAGACTGTCGAGCCATTTCTTTTCCTCGGAAAATTCCGGATCACTGGTTAACCTGAAAGGCGTGCTGAGCGCTTTGGTCAGACAGGTAGAGGGGCAGTACAACTATGGTCTCTGGGCGGCATTAACCCGGAAAATTGGCGCGGACGGTAACCGACGCCTGAACGAAGTTTTTTGGAACGTACGTACTGAACTGGAAACAAAAATCCAGAAAATGAGAGCGGACGAGCGTAACACGCTCTTTTCCTTCGTCCGCGCACAATCGAAACGCTACGCCAGCGACGACCACATTCTTTTCCTGGAAGATATGCAGGAGAAACTTCCCGGCGATACCTGCCTGAACCACTACCTGTCGATCGTCTATAACAATGCATCCTGGTACCGGCTGTTCGACCGGAATTTTAAAAAGTCGGTTGAATATGCTAAAAAGGGTCTGGCTGTGCCTATCACACCCAAGTCGCGCCTCGACTACATTTACGTAAATCTGGCGCACGCCTACCTCCTGTCCGGAAACGTGGCGGAGGCCAGAGGTTACTATCGGAAATATGCCCTGAGCAAAAATTTCAGCGAGAAAAACTGCACTTACGCGGAAAGCGCCGTCTACAACCGCGACGCGATGATCGCCGACCTGCAAGCATTTACCCGGAAGAAAATGGTCCCGGATTCGCTTAAAAACGATGTGGCGTCGATCATCCGGATGCTCGACGCCATTCAACCGCCCGGCGCCGGTTACAACAGTTTCGCCAGCGCAGCCACCGATTCGTCGACCACGAAATAGTTGAGGTGGTGGCAAGACACCTTTTGCGGCACGGCGGCCGTCTTCGCGTGGAAGATGCTGTCCGTGCTTACGGCAATGTCGTTGATGGTATTTTCGTAAACCCATGTCCCTATTTGCGTGACCACTTTTTCCATTAATGGCAGTCCGTTGCTGGCCAGCAAATAGGCGTCGAGGTCGCCGCCGACGATGAAGTAGGGAATCGGGGCGGTATTTCGCTGGTTCAATTTCTGGATAAAATCGCTCCCGCTGTCCATTTGTGCCAAAGTGTACAGCACCTGCTTATTACCTACTTTCAAAACCGTCGATAAAAATCCCGTGACCGCGCTCACCTGCGGCGGAAAGAGCTTGGTGCCCAACGCCAGGGCCACGGATGTCCAGCTCACGTAACCCGGGATCTCTCCAAACTTGCTGCCGCCATTCGGAGTACCGGCCATAATGAGTTTGTCGACCAGCTTATCGCCGCCCAGTTCCTCGATCATATACCGCGACACCAACCCGCCCATCGAATGCGCGACGATTGTCAGTTGCTTTCCGTCGTTTTCATGAAATCCAAGGTCCGTCAGTTTGCCTTTCAGGATCGCCGCGATTTCTTCGATCGGTGTATTGAGGTTTTCATAATCATAGGTCAACACAAGGTCATAACCGGCGTCGATCGCTATTTTGAATGTCTTCGCCATGTCCTCGGTATCCCCGATAATGCCGTGTACGAGCAGCAGCATTGATTTTGCCTGGCTTACTTTCTCTTCCAGCCCGGCACTTTCGCGGGATGCTTCGTAATCATAATCCACCCAACGCAGCTGGTTGGGATCGGTTTTAATGCCCAGTTTACCGGCGAATTTCAGGAATACCATGCGAAAAGCCCCACCGAGGCTCCGCGTTTTCTCCGTAGCTTCTTCGGGAATGGTATCCACGCTGATCTGCAACAAACCCGGCTCGGGAATGGCCACAATACCCATCGGCAAAAAGTCCTCGCCATCGAAGAAGAAAGGTAATACGAGCTCGTCTTCCTTTTCAGGCCGGATGTCGATGATCAATGGGTTCTCTTTCAAGGCGGCCGTGTTGCTGATCTCGACCACCTCGGCAATGCTGCGGTCTTCTCCCCGGGTACCTTCGTCGAAGTTCACGATTTCGAACCACGGATTACCTGCCGCATAGGCCTCGTTGATAACCGGCTTATCGACGCTCCGGGTTTTGGAAACGAGCGGCGCCCAGCCGAGCTTGCCGCGGAACGACGCGTGTGGCTGCACGGTAATGCCCTTCCCGATTTCTACCGACTGCGCTCCCAGTTCTTCCTCCGCTTTTTTAACAAGCCTGATACTGACCGCTTTCGTAATCCAGTCGGACTTGCCGCCGCCGATCCCTTTCTTGGACTGGCCGAGTCCGCGGCCGCCCGACGGCGCTACTGTTGCGCCCATTTGTAGCGGCTCCTGCACGAACAGGCTGCTGTCGATGGCTTCCGTTGAGACGATCAGTTTCAGGGTATCGATCTCCTCTTCACTGTTTAGTGTAAAAACGTCGCTTGTAAGCACGACCGAAGTGCCCGGACTCACCGGCTGGGAATCGTTGAAAATGACCGTCACGCCGAAATCCGGCGAAAGGTAGAGCAGGCACACGTTTAAAGTGCGGGCCGTCCCATTGGTGAAATTGACTTTGAATGGAATATCCTCGCCATCGTGATCGAGGGTGATCAGCTGATCGGAGAATATGCCCGTAGCCCCGCCCTGGGCAACTTCCACATTAAATGTAACTTGCTGAGGCAGAATGGCCGATTGCGCATTCTGCAAATCGAGCAGGGCTTGCCAGCGGGCGAGCGTTTGCAGGATAGTCAGTGTATGTGTCGCCGAGAATTTGTCCGTTCCAAGCACCGTTTGAATGCGTACGTCGCTCCCCGTGTGATATGCGGCGATATTGCCGTTTTCTATTTTCAGTTCAAACAATGCCGCGGCAGGAACGTCGGTCAGTATCACACCCGACTCCGAAGCATTCGCCAGCGTTTCCTGCATTACCTGCTTCACGGCGGCATCGCCATATACGAAAAACGGTCGAAGGCGAAGCGACTCCGGCTCTCCCCAATACACATTGTTTTCGTCGAGGGGTAATGCGCCCGTTTGCAGGGTACTTTCCGTCACGTTCAATACATCCAGCACCACAGTCCCGATGAGCAGCCCTTCCGCTACTGAATCGTATATTTTGATTTTGAAAGGCTCGCCTACCCGCTGCTCGATGCCCATGCCCGCACCCAGGTCGATCGTCCACTTGCCCGCCTTCATATATACGCGGTAGCGCGTGAGCCGTCCGCCGTCTACATTTCTGCCCAGAAACCCCTGGCTTACGTTGAAAACCCCAAGCGCTTCCATCTGCGGCGTCTGGTTTTTCAATGCATTCCGGATGAACGCCCGCACCTGAACGAACAAGTCCGCATAGGTAACCTGCCCGCCGCTTTTGCCCAGCATGGAAATCAGCGATTGCGTAAACTGCCCGTGCCCATTATACTCCCACGCCCGCTCGATCCGGTCGCAGGCGGCGAGCAGCAGATGGTCCGAAGCGGGGATATTGACATTGCCCCGTTGCAGGTAGGCGCCGTCCAGGTAGCTTTCAAGTGGTCTCACATCGGAGGTACCTTTTTCAAACCGCGGCTGCATTTGCAGGAACTGTTCGACCTCCCGCGTGACAGAACCGGAGTGGCAGGAGTCGGCAATGACCACGATCCGCGGGTTGCGCTCGCTCACTTCTTCGATCAAAAGGGCTATTTCTTTGTCAGCCAGGTCATATTTGCCCGGCTCCCGGCTGTCGTGCAAAACCCAGGTCTGCTCCTGGCGGTCGGAAGTCGCCGCCTGAAATTCCGGCGCCGTAATGCCGGTCGAACCATGTCCCGAGTAATATACCAACGCAATATCGTCGGGCCCGGCCTGGGCAAGATGTTTTCTGAATCCGTCGATCACATTCGTCCGCGACGCGTTCGCATCGGTAAGCACGAGAACTTGCCGTCCGTCGGGGATCAGGTCCCCGTAATTTTCCTCTAAAAATTTTCCAAAATCGGAGACGTCGTTCAAACAACCGTTCAGCGATCTGATTTGCGGGTTCGAGGACGGACTATACTCATTGATGCCAATCAGCAAGGCGAAGATTTTCATAGGATAAAAGGTTGGGTTTGAAAGAACGGCTATCTGCGACGAACGGGCTGCAACTGGGCAACATAAGGCGCATATTGCCTGAAATTACCTGCCCAATGCATTAAAATCAACACCCGGGATGCTTTGTTATCGAACGGATCAATGACGGACCGGGGGGCTGTCGCGGCCCGGGGAGTTCCGGTAAATAATTTGTTTTACTGCCCTCCCGAACACCCCGGAAAAATACCGTAATTAAAAGTTTAGTCATCGAAAATACCATCATGGGCATCGGGACAATTAACCCTCGGCAACATAAAACAAGACGGAACCGGCTGTTTTTCGTCGCCATAGATCAATACGACCACTGGACGCCGCTGCAATACCCGGTATCCGACTGCCAGCGATTTTTTGCCGTGCTCAAAGACTCTTACGGTTTTTCGGACGAAAACCTCATTATCCAGCCGCTTTTCGACAAAAATGCCAAAACCGACATCGTTTTCGATGAAATCTGCTACCTGGCCGACAAGGACGAAAACGGCGAGCTCCGCGTCAGGCCCGACGAGAACCTGATCATCTATTTTTCGGGGCACGGCCATTTTGATAAAAACAAAGAAGGTTATTGGGTACCATCGGATGCGCCGATACTTTCGGAAAGGCCTAGTGATTTGAAAAAACTCATTTCGGTGAGTGAGGTAATCCGCATTCTGTCGAATATCAAAGCGCATCACATTGTATTGATCGTCGACGCGTGTTTCTCGGAAGCATTTGCGACGATGGAGATCGATGTTACACAACAAGCCCAATCGGCCGATTCCGAGGAAGTTCCGTCGCGCTGGGTGCTCACCGCCGGGCGTAACGGCGTGGTACCGGACAAGAGCCCCTTCGCGGAAGCGCTCATCGATATACTTCATAAGAATGCCGACGATAGTGTGTCCATCAACTGGCTGGGCGCGCAAATCACGAAGCAGGTGCGCGACAATGGGTTCGACCTGGAACCGCTTTGCAAGAGCCTCGTCAACCAGAAATACAAGCTCGGCGAGTTCTTCTTCCATCGCGCTGTGAATGCTGCGCGGCCGACTGCTCCTTTCGACACGGCAAACCTGCAAGCCACATTGCGTGCCGGTTCCAAAGCGCAGTTCGAGCGGTTGCAAAAAGGGCGTTACAAATACCTGAACATCGAGAGTATCCTCGTTTCGGAGATTAATCTGGGTAAGTACCTCGATGTCCAGGTCAAAACGGATACCCAGGTTGCTTCGCTCGAACTGGCGGTGACGGTTCTATGGAAAAACAAAAAGTCGCAGGCGCTGCTTGTCGGGGATGGGGGAATGGGAAAGACAGTGTCGCTGCTGTTACTATGGCGCGACCTGCTCTTTGAAGAAAACGGCCCTGTTCCGGTATTCATTCCGCTGAACGAATACAACTCGGCTTCCGAGGCCGAGCGCAACGATTTTGTTGTCAGGTATATTTGTAAAAATCTCCTGAATATCCCCGAGCCGCCCGCTGAGACCGTGAATGCGCTCTGGAAGCTTTTCGAAACACCTATGGAAGGCAGCCCCTCGCTTATACTGCTACTGGATGGCCTCAATGAAGTGACCGTCCCGAAAGGTCGCCTGATGGCCACCGTGAACGACCTTGCAGCGAGGGCAGGCGGTACTCAAATGATCATTTCATCCAGAAACAGACAGATCGAAAAACTGGACCTCACCAGCGAGAGCGCCGCATTGATGCAGATCCTGCCCCTTACGCCGGAAACCGTCGTTGCTTACCTGAAAGAAAAAGGCCAGGAAATACCGACCAATAAGGATTTGCTCGGACTGTTTGCCAACCCGATGATGCTCACGCTCTATTCCGGGGCCAATAACATTGCATTGCGGTTCAAAGACGACGACCGCTTCCATTTCAAAAAAGTGACCACTTACGGCGAGTTGCTCTGGAATTTCAATGAAGCCCAACTCGCGCAGCTAACCGATGCCAACGACGAAGCCGATATCCTTTACCAGACTTTCCTGCTACGCGTACTCGTGCCCTACCTTGCCTACAAGATGGAAGACAAGGGAAAATATGCCATTACCATCCGCAAACTAGCCGACCCAACCTTCAATTTCAAGACTTTGCTGGACGAGGCATTCAAGGAACTGAATACCGAAGAGCTTACAGAAATATATCCCGAATTTGAAGGCAGGCGGAAAGAACTGGGCCTGGGTGTGCTCATTGAACTGGATGACAAGGAACAGCGATCGGGCAAAGTGAAACAGTTTCTCGTCGAGCGCCTGCGCGTGCTCGTGATGGAAGGCGACGATCTCCGGTTTTTGCACCAGAATTTCCGCGATTTCTTCGCGGTATGCCATATACGCAACATGGCGCAGATCGCGTTGGTGCGGCGCGCATTGCCGGATGTGTTTTTCAGGAATTATATCCCGGTATACCTGCGGCGCCTACTCGGTGAATTAGAAGGTGAGCATTATTCGGTACCCACCTGGAATGCAGCCAAAAATCGCCTCGAACTGGTGGAACGGGAAAACCTGCTGTCTCGGTTGATGGATATGTGCAGGAATGATTCGGGTATCGTTACAGAGGAAGCCGAGCGCGGGTTCGTGATCCGCAATGTGATGACGATCTGGCTCGATCTGCGCCAGAGCCTGGCCGGTGCGAATCTGACCAATCTGGATCTGCGCCAGATCTATTTTAACGGTCTCCCGCTGACCCGACACCAGGGCAACGCATATCTTCCGGCACGATTCGACGGAAGTATCCTGGATGGCCTGGGGTTTGTTTTCGGAGGGCATTACGGGCAGATCAACCAGGTGCATTACAGTCCCGACGGCAAGAAACTCCTCACCGCCTCGGACGACGGGACCATTAAAGAATGGCTTACCGCCACAGGAAAACTTTTACAGACATATTCTGGCCATACCAATAAAGTGGTTTCCGCCCGATATAGCGCTGACGCCCAAAAGATTGTATCGGCATCGCACGATACGTTTGTCAAAGAATGGTCGGTTGCCTCGGGAACTGAACTGACCAGCTACGACCATGAGGAGGCCAAGGTAAACAATGCGGTATATGCACCGGACGGTACCAAAATCCTTACCTGCACCGACGACAAGCTGATCAGGGAGTGGAGCATTGCGACCGGTAAATGCATTAAAACCTATTCCGGCCATAGCAAAAATGTATCGGCCGTTAGTTACAATCTGAAAGGTGACAGAATCCTTTCCCCGTCCGCTGATATGAGCGTGCGGGAATGGTCCGTCGAAACGGGTGAATGCCTCAGGGTCTTGAACGGGCATACGCAAAAGGTCAACAGCGTGTGTTACAGCCCCGACGAGGCGCATGTACTCTCCGCGTCCGACGACGGTACGATCATCGAATGGTCCGGGGAAAGTGAGGAACCGTTCAGGCTTTTCAAAGGGCATACCGACCAGGTGTACCACGCCATATACAGTGCCGATGGCGAAAAAATCCTCTCGACTTCCAAAGACAAAACCATACGCGAATGGTCGGTCAAAACCGGACTGGAAAGCCGTACCTATTCGGGACATACCGACAAGGTCAATTTTGCAAGCTACTCGCCCGACAAACCCAGGGCCGTTTCGGCTTCCGACGATAAATCAATCCGCGAATGGAGCCTCGAGACCGGCACGCAGCTCTTCGCGATCAGCGGGCAATCCGACTGGGTGGTGAACAAATGCGTGATCAGCCCCGATTCCAAAAAACTCCTTACCGTAAACTACGACCGCACTTTCAGCGAAATACACATTGCCTCCGGCATCGTTTTGCAGGCATTCCGCGGACATGAAAAATGGCTGCACCGGGCCAGGTACAGCCTCGACGGTACCAAAATCATATCCACATCCGACGACCTCACGATCCGGGAATGGCTGGTCGGAACCGGCGAATGCATCCGCATTTACAGGGGCCACACCTACGGCGTCGAGGATGCCACCTACAATGCCGACGGCACCCGGATTCTCTCGCGCGATTTCGGGCACAACTTCCGCATATGGTCGGTAGCGACGGGCGAATGCCTCGAAGTCGTAGACGACGAGGCGAAAAAAAAGCAGCTGCATTCAGAAATGCAACTGCTCATATCGGCGATGGCCAAGCCTTTCAATATCAAATGCAGGTATGCCGAAATCACCGTCAAAGATTCAGCTTCCAAACCGGTGCTTTCCTTCGTCAACGTCTCGGGCCTGCTCGTGCAAGGATGCGACTTCCGGAACGTCGATCCGGCCTCGAATTTCTCCGAGGCCGTCAGGAAAAACCTGAGAAGTTATGGTGCCATTTTCAGCGACGCGGACGAGGCGGCGTGGGAAAGTGCAAAGGCAGCTGGTTAGTTATCAACCAAACCGTCGATCACATTCAGGAAGCTTCCCGCAACGGCCTGAAAGCCATTCTTGTCAGGATGAATTTCGTCGTACCACTGATCGTCGGCCACGAGGCCACGCGCATTGATGTAATGCACATTCGGGAATTCGGACGATACTGCGCGCAGACGATCGTTGAACTCGTTCAGAATGTAGCTGATGACGCCCTTGCGATCCACCTGGCTCGTCATCCCCTTTTCGATCATGTAGCGCCCCAGCCAGCCCTTGTCGGTCTTTTCCAGCGGGGTAATGTAGTCGTAACCGTGGCAAAGCGCATGAATATCAGGCCGTAATGCAAACAATTCGTTGAACATTTTACGATAAATGGTTTGCAGGTTATCCAGCTCGGCGATCAGCGACGGTTCGAGGTAATCCTGCGGTGTGAGCCCCGTTTCGTGCGGCCCGGCTTTGATATGGTTCCGGAACTGCTCGCCCAGCACGTCGTTTCCTCCGCCGCTGATGAGGAAGAACCGGGGAGATTTGTCTTCGACCGCTTCCAGCCACTCCCCTTCCCGGTCATAGTTCGCCAGCGTATCACCTGCCGCAGCTACGCAGTAAATCGGGTATACTTTCGATAAATGATCGATCGTATCGACCACCAGCGGATGCTGGAACCACGAATCACCTTCGGATACGATTTTAGGTGCCCGTGGGAACCTCAGGCGCATAATGCGGTATTTGGAATTGCGGATCAGGCGTGCCGTTTTATTGGCAGCGTCCAACAAGCCGTCCCGGATAAACCCTTTTTCATCCAGGTGCGCGTCCCGGTTGCGCAGCTGCACATCCGGTTTCAGCTGATACTCGGGTTGTAAATCCAGCCTGGTGACTACTTCGAAATAATTCCCCAATGCATATTCGGCGAGGTTTTCGTCTTCCAGCATAGCGGCAAGGTCGTCTTCGGCCACGATGTTGTATTCCGGATTGACGTACTCCAACGAAAGCAACTGCGTCGACCAGCTAGCCGCCACGTTCTTATCCGTCTCGCCAATCCCCTTCCCGATACCGCGGGTAGATCCTTTTTTGCCTACGGTAAAAGGGGCCGGCAGGCTTTCAAGCGTGAGTTCCTCGATATTCGACAGGTCCTCGGCGCTTACGATAAATTGCAGGTATTCCGAGTTTTTAGGCCAATTATACAACTGCACATAATTATCCAGCGAAATCGGGATGGTCGTATCGCCATTGTAGCTCAATTCCTTGGAAGCGCCCGGGTCCAATGGGGTAACAATGGGGTCCAGCAAACCCAGCGACGCGCCGAAACCGGCATCCAGAAATATGCAGCAACAATACAGCTTACGCGTGCTGGTATTGGTTATTTTGATGCGGACACTTCCTTTCCATTCGCCGTCAACCTTCTGATAATTAAGCCTCACAACGTCGTTGACTGCCTGGATCGGCTGGCCGTCGGCATCGGTCACCTCGATCTTCAACAGCGTCCCTACCGCCGCGTCATTCCGCAGGTTTTTCAGGAAATGCCAGTTGGAAATGTGTTTGAGGTCTTTCACGAGTTCACCCGCAAATGCCTCCGAATCCAGCTCGATCTGCTCCACAACCGGACGAAAAGTATCAAAAGGTTTGGTTAGAACGGCGCGGCCATTCCGGAACGACAATGTGTAATCCGCGTCTGCTTCTTTCGCTTCCAGTCTGGCCTGGGACGGGATTTCGGTTATGAGTTTTTCGGCGAACAAAAGACTGTCCGTCAGAATATTATCCACATTATTGAGATGGATTTTCAATTGCTGGCTCATCAACCCCTCTACGTATCCCCCGTAAATTTTCGAGGTATCGAGTTCCGATTCCACGGCATTATCGAATGCGAGAATGGTGGTGTCGGCCCCCACCGATCGCACTTTGGCATCATATATCTTGTCGTCGTCGCGCACGGTAATGCCGCGGGTTGCGCGACCAATGCCGTGCACGGCGCCGCGTTGCAGTACCCAGTTGCCCGCACCGTCGCGGATTACGTCCGCGTAAGTGGTATTGCCCGGGCCGCCGGGTTTGTTGAATACGTTAGTCAATGCAAGCTCGCGGTGGTATGCGGGCGGAATGTACATGATGGGCGTCTGCTCGAAGGCATTGTTGAGCATTTGCTTCACGCGGCCATGCAACGCGGAATAGGACAGCTGCCCGCCCGATGCTTCGAGGGATTTGAGCAAATATTTGGTAAAAACCCCTTCCCCACTCACTTCCACCGCCGATTCGTCGGACTCGCACGCCGAAAGGCTCACGTGCTTCGCCGGAGGCAATACCGCATCGATGTGTTTACCTGCAAAATCATCGGGTGCGAGCTCCTGGCTGAAAATGAATTTCTCCCAGGTCCGCTGCGGGAAAACATACGGGATTCGCCGTTCGATCACCTCTTCGTAAGTCGATTTGATCAGCCCGGCATTGCGGGTATTGTCCCCCGAATGGCAGCAATCGGAGATCACGGTGATATGTGCCCCGTTTTTGGAAACGTCTTTAATCAGGTACCGCAATTCCTTGTCCGATATGAGGTATTCGTTGTCGTGGTCTTCGTCATAATAGCTCACAAGGCATTCCAGTTTGCCGTCCTGCTCGGAGGTCCAGACCGTCGTATCCGCCACTTCCTGCGTGCCGTGACCGGAATAGTAAAACACGATCACATCGTCTTTCCCGGCCTTTCCTAACTCCTTGAAAGCCTCAGTAATCGCCGTTTTGGTGGCTTGCTGGTCAGTTAGAAACCGGATGTACTTCTGATCGAACGATGTGTCGTTTTCCAGGTACCGTCGCACTTTTGTGGCATCGGCCACGCAACCCCGGAGTTTTGGGAAAGCCACTTTCTTGTTCAATACTACCTGGTCCTCGTAGGCGTCGATGCCGACCACCAATGCATGCAGGTTCGGCTTCACCGCGGCACCTTCTTCATCGTTGAAATGCGATTCGAAATCCTCCGGCGGGGCCACTTCCACACCTCTCGGCTCGGCCCACTGCGTTTCGAGCGAGGCTTCGTCGGTGATCAGTCCGTCTTCCACCACGAACGCCTCGCGTGTAGCGCTCGCGGGCTGGTATGCCTGTGCCTGTACACCCGAGATTACCTGCTGCCAGTCGAATGCCGGGCCAAGGTCCCATTTACCGCCCGTCCGGTAGTTGACGTGCGACACAATGCCTTTGAAACTCAGCACATCCTGCGTGCCCTGGTACCGCACCGACTCGTTGAGAAACTGGCGCGGGATATTGTATTTTTTGGTTAAAAACCGCAGCAGGACGATCAGGCTTTCGTACTGCTTTTGGGTATAGGATGCATAGTATTTCTGGTCGCGAAACGGCACGTTCAGCTTCTGATAGGCCTCGGTCTGCGTCAGCGGACAGTACAGGTCAATGCGGCCGGGATTATCCTTGGGTCGCGAATAAATCGTTTCAAGATTGGCACCGCGCTCGACGAGGTAACCATAGTTGATGATCTCGATCGCGACCGTCACCTTGTCCTGCGCATTGCCCGTGCCCGCATTGCCGATACCCGCGCCAATGTGTCCCGACCAGTCTTTCGACGGGAACAACTGGTAAATGGTACCGTCACGGGCAATGACAAACGGCACCGAAACCCGGAAATTCTGTGTGGTGAGCGTGTTGACACCTCCACTCAGATTGCCCGCCGTAAAGTGCAGGACGATCCGCTGCTTCGGATGCGGCGGTTCCGGCGTGTTGAAGTAGCCCGAACGTGTTTTGGGTTTGCAAAATATCCCGCGCAACGAAAGGTTCTCGCCCTCCACGGGCACCGTAAAGGGCGTAAACGTATAATCAGTCCGGTTTTTGAATGCCGCTTCGTCGGCGGCGAGTGTATCGTAACGCATGGGATAAGAGGAATTTGGTTGAGAAAAGCAGGGAACATCCGCCAGCGCAGCCGGGGCGTGCCGCAGAAGGGGACGATTTACCAAAATCGCGAGCCATTATGAAACAATTTCCTCATGATTTATTCAATGGTTTCGTAGAAATAATCCTATCTTTCCAACCATTCCCGAGGTCTGTAATACCGTAAACTTTTAACACTATCACAAAAATGGAATCCATCGATCCGAAGCAGTACATCAAAGGACTTTCACTTCAAAATTCCAGAGAATCATTCATCACCGACAGCGAGCGCGAAATCCTCTCGCGCGACCTTACCAGCGCCGAAATCGAGACCCAAACGGACGTAGAGCAATCTTTCATGAACGACAAAAGCCTTGTGTCGTTCGTATCGGAAGTATCGGACCAACGCCGGCAGGACGTGCTGCATTCAGTGCTTTTGGCGCAACTTGCCGCTAATAAGCAGTTCCCGGAAGAAGATCAGATCAAGGATTGGTATGATGCATTTATCAATGTACTAAGCAATATCGGCTGGGCATTTCAGTCCGCGAGTTTCACGCCGTTCACATCGGAAGGTACTACGATAGAGGTCGACAAAGCCATTATCGATCTCGTGGCAAGTGCAGTGGGCGGCTCGGCGCTCGTACCGTTGGTAACCAAAACCCTGGACGCCATCAAGGGCCTCAGCGATACCAGCGGCAAATTCATTGCATTTGAAAAAAACACCCATACTGCCACAAAAGGTGCATTCCAGATCGGGATTGCCAAAGAAGTAAACAATACCGTGGCGCTTCAACTAGGCACCTTTCTGATCACGTCATCCGATACCATCAAGCAGATCCTGTTCTTCAAATCATCCAAAAACAAAACAACCCTCGAATTCTGTTCGCGGGTCGGCACATTGGATGAAACCACCTACGCCACGGTGCGCGACGCGGTTCAGGCAAAGTTGGGATTGAAAGCGACTGATTTTATTGCCGGTATTGATATTAGTTAAATGCTATATGTCACGCTGAGCGAAGTCGAAGCGCCGGACGGTCGAAGCGCGGTACTGCGCCGCGCTTCGACTTCGCTCGTGACAGCTTAATCACATTTGACTATTTAACGGCTATTATTTTACAAACACGCGAGCATACTGCCTACCTCCGTTTCCTGCAACCACCACGGAATACATACCGGAAGGCAATGGTTCCGCAGGCTTTACCAGGACCACCCCGTCGCCCTCAGCGAATGTAAGAATGGGCATTTCCCGCCCGACGAGATTGTAAAGAATAATGCTTTCCGCTCCATTTGCCGCAACATTTACCCGAAATGCCTCGCCGGGGCGGGATGGATTGGGATATACCGCCAGTTTTCCGGAAGACAAGGGCTCGTTATGGATCGCGATGATCCGGGATGTTTCAGTTGTTCCATCCGCGTCGGTCTGCACGAGCCGGTAGTAGTTCGTACCCGGTTCCGGATCGGCATCGGTCCATTCATAACTTTGCCGAACAGCAGTGGTGCCTTTCGAAGCTACTTTTCCAATGGTAGTGAAGGTTTTAAGGTCTGCGCTGCGCTGGATGGCAAAATAGTCGGAGTTTTCTTCCCAGGCAGTTTCCCAATTGAGCTTAACGACGTTTTCCTGATAGCTTCCATTCCAGGAGATCAGATGTACGGGCAATGGGTTCTGTATGAAAGAAAATCCGCAGCCTGCATTTTTGGTCGGATCGGTAACATCCATTACCACTATCCCGTTACTGACACCAATGCCGAGAATGCCCTCACTGCCGGCAGGGCCATGGTCGTCGATAAATCCCTGTACAATCTGGCGCACACCCTCCCAGTCGTACCTTCCAAATTTCTGCAACAGGATAAGCGTCCTGCTAGCGCCAACAATATCCTGATATAACCAAGTAAAAATAGCCGCTTCCACATTGTATGCGGAGACCGGTCCGGAATACATGTTTTCAATAAGTCCCAGGCGCTGTATACAGCCGGTTTGAAATGCCGCATCTACCCTGTCGTATGGCCCTAATCCATTCCGGCCGATCGACAAAAATTTTTTGGTCGAATCGGTGTAAAACGCGTGGTCGTAGGCGGCATTACACAGGGTGGTCTCCAAGCCTTCCAGCAGCCGGCCCGACACAGGGCCGTTGCCGTAGTCCATGCCTGCTCTGGCTTGTCTTTCGGCGTTGATAATGTACAGCGCACGTTGCGCCTGCGTGAATGAATCGTAGCCGGCCGGCAGCGAAAAGATCCCCAGGGCATTCTGCGAAAATCCAAATTCGGTCTCTTCCGAACGCCGTCCCTTGTTGAATGCGGCTACGACCTGCGCACCCGAGACGAATAGCGCGAAGCCACTGTTGGCATTCGTTTCCTGCGGGCGCGAAAGCCTGACGGAAGTGGTCAACTTCGCGGGGGAATCGATCACAATCGACTGGGCCGACAAGGTAAATGGTAATAGGAGCAACAGGGCCGCCCCCAGGGCAGTTGCAACCTGCAAAAGTCGTATAGTAATTCGCATCGAATTCGCAGCAAAAGGGTGTTATTTTACATTCAAATCAAATGTAAAATAACCACAACTGCCCGAGCCGCACAATAGCAAATATTTGCCATTCTCGGAACCGTAGCATATGCCTCCTGGCGCATGATCCCTTTTGATTCGAAGAGCTTCAATTTCTTGATTTATTTCATATTTTTATTAAATAAATCAAACCCCGGTCTATCATGAACACAGCACCTGAAATTCATCAGATTACCCCGTCGCGCATTATGGAAACCGCGATGGCCTTTTTTGCTTCCAAAACCCTGCTGAGCGCCGTTAAGCTCGGCGTTTTCACTACGCTTTCGGGCAAAGCGCTATCCGGCGAGGAAATCCAGGCTGCATTAAAGCTGCATGATCGGGGTGTTTACGACTTTCTGGACGCACTGGTAGCCCTCGGATTTCTGAACCGGGAAGGTCTGCTCGAAACTGCACGGTATTCCAATGCACCCGACAGTGATGTGTTTCTCGACAAAAACAAGCCTTCCTATATCGGCGGGTTTGTGGAAATGGCCAACGACCGGCTGTACCCGTTTTGGGGTTCGCTCGAAGAAGCTTTGCTTACCGGCAAACCGCAGAACGAGATCAAGCACTCCGGCAAGTCGATGTTCGAAGCGCTTTATGCGACGCCCGAACGACTGAAACAGTTTATAGATGCGATGTCGGGCATTTCCATCGGCAATTTTACAGCCCTGGCCAGGAAATTCGATTTTTCACCTTATTCGACGCTCTGCGACATTGGCGGTGCGGCGGGGATATTGTCTGTCGAGGTAGCGAAGCAACATCCGAATATGTACTGTACTTCGGCGGACCTTCCGGCAGTAGAACCGATCGCAAAGGATTACATCGCATCCAAAGGCCTCAGCGGACGCGTGAATACGGTCAATATCGATTTCTTCACCGACGAGTTTCCCAAAGCGGATATCATTACAATGGGCATGATCCTGCACGACTGGGATTTACCCAACAAAAAGATGCTGATCCGGAAAGCCTACGATGCATTGCCGGAAGGCGGCGCGTTCATCGCGATCGAAGCGCTGATCGACGACGACCGCCGCAAAAACGCGTTCGGCCTGCTGATGTCCCTTAATATGCTCATCGAATTCGGGGTAGCATTCGATTTCACCGGTTCCGATTTCCAGGAATGGACCCGAGAGGCCGGTTTCCGCAGATTCGAGGTCATTCCGCTCGCCGGGCCGTCCAGTGCGGCCGTTGCTTACAAATAACCACAATCAAAAAATCCCGACCGCATGCGATCGGGATTTTAGGATATTCCTTAACGTCGGTTATCGTCCGCCTTCTCTTTGATTTTCTTACCTTCTTTTTTGGTGGCGTCGACGGCATTTTCGGCACCATCTTCAACCTTTTTGGCGCCTTTCTTAACACCTTTTTTCGTAGCCTTGTAAGCCTTTTCCGAGCCGTCCGCTACTTTTTCGGCGCCCTCTTCGGCCTTGTCGCCCACATGCTCAGCGCCTTTTTTGATCTCCTTCCCTGCTTTGCGACCTGCTTCTTTTGTCTCGGCTGCGGCCTTGTCTGCTTTTGATTTTGCATCGTCCTGTGCGTAAGCGAAGGATGATACGATAGCGAATGCCACTAAAAATGCTAATTTCTTCATGATTTCTAAGTTTATTGGTTTTCAGCCTGCTGGCTTCCCCGATTAAACAAAAACCATTCCCGGGGCCCATGGCGCGGCCGATCCCATCCACCCGGTCGCCACAAGCCCGACGTATGAAGTAACCGTTAACTAATTAAACACATACTATTTAGATTAACTTCTTCTACATTTTTGCTTAGACATTAAAATTAATTCGATATTCCAAAGATTAATCTCAGTGTCATCTTCAATTCCTAACCGCAAAAATGACTTTTAAAGAACGCCTCAGCAACCTTTCCGGCAAACCGGACATTCTGATCATCATCACCGACCAGGAAAGGGCCACGCAACATTTTCCCGAAAACTGGGAGCAGGATAATCTTAAAACGCTCACCTTCCTGAAAAAGAACGGTTTCAGCTTCGATAGGGCATTTTGCAACACCTGCATGTGTTCGCCAAGCCGCTCGACGCTGCTGACCGGCCTTTACCCCGCCCAACACCACGTCACGCAGACGCTCACCGAAGGGGGCAGATATTCCCCGGCTGAAATCGAGCTGGACAATACATTGCCCAACATCGCCCGTATGCTTTTCGATGAGGGCTATGACGTGCAGTACCGCGGAAAATGGCACGTGAGCAAAGGTTCGGAAGGCGGGAGCCCGGCAGCTTCCGATATTGCGATGTACGGTTTCCGGGGCTGGATCGCGCCGGATGCGGGCGAGGATACGGCGCCCGAGAATTTCGGCGGCGGTTTTGCCAATCACGATAAGGCATATGTGCAACAAGCCATCGCATACCTGCAAAATGTACGGGAAAGAAGGCAAAAAGGCGATAAGCAGCCCTATTGCCTCGTGGTGTCGCTCGTGAACCCTCACGACGTGCTTTGTTATCCCAAAGGCTTCAACTACGGCTACGGCAACGATTTCCTGAATGGCCCGATCCAACTCCCGGCGACGGTAAATGAAGACCTGGCCAACAATGGCAAACCTTCGGCGCAGGCGCAGGTGAAGGCGACGGGCGCATTGAGCCTCGGCCCGCTCCATTCGCCGGAGAAACAAACGAACTACATCAATTTTTACGGAAACCTGCTAAGGGTAGTCGATACCGAGATCGGTTTCCTGATCAAGGAACTTTACCAGGAAGTGGAAGGCGGCAAGCTGGCCGACCAGGCGCTGGTGATCCGCATCGCCGACCACGGCGAAATGGGCATGGCGCACGGCGGTATGCGTCAAAAGGCATTTGTAGCCTACGAAGAGGCCACGCGCATTCCGATGGTCATCTCGAACCCGGTGTTGTTTCCGGAAGATGCGGATCATAAATCCACCGAAAACCTGGCTTCGCTGATCGACATTCTGCCGACGATCGCTTCCATGGCCGGTGCTACGGCACCTCAGGGTATCAGGGGCACCAGCCTCGTGCCGCTGTTCCAGGAAGACAAACCGGTGCAGGAAGCGCTCCTTTTCACTTTCGACGATACCAAAGCGAGCGCTTCCAACAAACCCAGCGTCGTAAAAGCAGCGAACCGAATCCGCGCAGTACGCACCAAAGACTGGAAATACACGCATTACTTCGACGCCCTCGGCGGCTATCCCGATGAATACGAGCTATACGACCTGCGCCAGCCCGACGCCACGGAATATGAAAACCTCGCCCACAAACCCGAATTCGCCGACGTGCGAAAGAAAATGGCATTGCTGCTGGAAGAACAGGTGCGGCAAAAGCTGCTGCTGAATCCCGAGCCGTTCGACAAGGAGGAGTTTTTGGAATGGTATGATCGGCAGGGGGAATAAGGGGGCCGACCGCCGGCTGTCGTCGGCGGTCATTCCTATTTTCAAAACGTCCATTTACGAACATAACACCTTCAATAACTAACTAATAATCAGTTACTTAAATAACAGGAACGAATTTTGCACGGACCGCTCCGAAACCCAAATCCGGACGCCCGATGCTTAAAAACTACCTCAAACTGGCTTTTCGTAACCTGGTTAAAGACAAATTTTACAGCCTGATCAACATTCTCGGGCTTACTATTGGTGTTACCTGCGGCATGTTGCTGTTTTTGTACGTGGTCGACGAGTTGAGCTACGACCGTTACCATGAAAAAGCATCGCGGATTTACCGGATCGTTTCGTACATCCGGGAGCCCGACAAAATCAACAAATGGGTGAGTACGCAGCCGCCGCTGGTCAAAACGCTGAAACAGGATTACCCTTTTGTCGAGAACTACGTGCGGTTTTTCCCGAATGGCCGCATGGCATTCCGGCAAGGCGAGCGCCGATTTTATGAGGAAGACATTTACGCCGCCGATTCCACGGTGTTTGAAGTTTTTACCTACAAATTCATAGAAGGAAACGCCAAAGCATTGCACCAACCCGGTAGCGTGGTGCTGACCCGGCACGTTGCCGAACGCTTTTTCGGTAAATCTCCTGCCGTCGGCCAGATACTTCAAACCAATGACACCACTTCCTACAAAGTCACGGGCGTAATCGAGGACGTTCCCAAAAATTCGCATTTCACTTTCAATGCATTGATTTCCCTTAACCCGTTCCAGCGCAATGCCGACGGCTGGGGAGGGTTTTATATCAACAGCTATTTGTTGTTGTCCAAAAATGCAGACCTGAAAAAACTGGAAGCAGGCTTTCCGGGCCTTTACGAAAAGTATATGTCCGGCATTTTCAAGCGAATGGGCATTCACATCACCTACCAGATGCAGCCGCTCACAAGCATTCACCTGCATTCCAAGTTCGACGGCGAGTCGAACGGGGATATCGGCTATGTATACACGTTCAGCGCGGTGGCGTTTTTCATGCTCCTCATCGCGAGCATCAATTATATGAACCTCGCGACCGCGCAATCGGCCAGGCGCGCGAAAGAAGTAGGATTGCGGAAAGTAATGGGCTCGTTGAAAGGTGCGCTCATTCGCCAGTTCCTCACCGAATCCATCCTGATCACGCTCATTTCACTGGTGTTGAGCCTTATTCTGGTAGCATTGCTGCTGCCGTTCTTCAATAATGTTTCGGGAAAAGCGATCAGCTATATGCAGTTGCTGAGCCCGCAATTCATGCTCATTGGCTTGGCGGTCGTCGTATTCACCGGGCTGGTCAGCGGCAGTTACCCTGCATTCTACCTGTCGTCGTTCGAACCGGCCAATGTATTGAAAGGAACGTTCAAGGCGCGGGGTGGCGGCTTTTTCAGGAAAGCGCTGGTAGTCACACAATTCTCGATTTCGCTGATCATGCTCATTTGTACGTGGATCGTTTACCAGCAGCTCAACTATATGCGGAACAAAGACATGGGCTACGACCGCGAGCAGGTGCTGACGATCGATTATCAGGACAACCAGCCGAGGGACAAATACAATGCATTCCGCAAAGAACTGCTCGATAACCCCAATATCCAGAGCGTCGCTTCCGCATCGGCGCCGGTCAGCAACATTGGTGGCAGGATCATTTTTACGGTCGAATCCAATACGGGAATGAAGGAAATGGCTTTCAAACCGACTGCGATCGACCACGATTACCTTCAGACAATGGGTATGAAACTCATTGCCGGTCGCAACTTTTCCGACGAGCTGCCTGCGGATACCGCCAACAGCGTGCTGATCAACGAAGCTGCTGTGAAACGGATGAACTGGAAAGAGCCGATCGGCAAGAAGATCATGCTCGGTACCGTCCCGGCCGACGGCAAGAACCCGCCGCCTACAACCCAGGTTGCGGGCGTCGTGCGTGATTTTCACCAGCAGTCGCTCTACAACCCGATCGAGCCGATGATCATGGTTTACCGCCGGGCCAATGGCGTGATCCACGTCAAAATCAAGACTCAGAATACGGCCGAAACCCTGGCTTACATTGGCAAAAAATGGCAGGAAACGTATCCCGGCAAGTTATTTGAATACCGTTTCCTCGACCAGGATTTCGAAAATGCCTACCAGGCCGACGAACTGCGCGGCAAGATCTGCACAACATTCTCTGCCCTCACAATCCTGATCGCCTGCCTCGGGCTTTTCGGTCTTGCTACATTCACCACCGAGCAGCGGGTAAAAGAAATAGGAGTGCGAAAAGTATTGGGCGGCTCGGTTTCCAGCGTGGTATTGCTGCTGTCCAAAGATTTCACCCGCCTGGTACTGTTCTCCTTCCCGATTGCGATACCGGTTGCCTGGTATGCGATGAACCGTTGGTTGCAGAGCTTCCCTTACAAGGCCGACATGAGCGTGTGGATTTTCATCGCTTCGTGCGTGGCAACGTTGCTGATATGTTGGTTAACAGTTATTTACCAATCCCTGAAAGCGGCGCTCGCCAATCCGGTGAAGTCGCTGCGTTCCGAATAAGGCATTGAAAAACAGCTCATTGCATTTTCAGCCGTTCTTCTTCGAGGTCGATCAGGAATAGCTGTTCGCGGATGATTTCTTCGTCCATCGCAGGGTCCTTATTGGCCTCGACAATGTATTCACGCTGACTTTCGAGCATTTCGAGAAAGATCA
This sequence comes from Dyadobacter sp. SG02, assembly GCF_900109045.1. Taxonomy (GTDB): domain Bacteria; phylum Bacteroidota; class Bacteroidia; order Cytophagales; family Spirosomataceae; genus Dyadobacter. Next base: position 160,528 of record NZ_FNYL01000013.1, on the reverse strand, counting down.
GTTTGGTTTTATGGTTCATCCAGTCGTCATCCGAAGCTTTGAGCTTTTCTTCCCAATGCTGCAAAAGCTTGCGCATACCATCGTGGCGATCGAAATCCCGTTCGTACTTGCTGCGCAGGAATGTGTACGTATGCTCGCGCAAGCCTTGTTTGAGGCGCTTGCGCATGGTTTCGGGCGACTCGCCGGCTAAACGGTCGAATATGTTGGACCGTTCGATCATTAAGGGTAACGTAAGGCCCTGTACCAGCAATGTGAGGAGGATCACCACGAAAGTGATGAAAAGGATCAGGTTCCGGTAAGGGAATTCGGTGCCATTGTCCAGCACGACCGGTATCGATAGCGCCGCCGCCAGCGACACCACGCCTCTCATACCCGTCCAACCAAGGAAAACCGGGATGAGCCACTGCCTTCGCCGCGAGCTTGTGCGGGGCACGACGCCCGGCCGGAATAGCATCGTGGCGAGCATCGCGGCATAGGAACTGATCATTCTCGCGGCGACCAGTACCACGGTGACCAATATGCCATAACCGATCGCCGTCTGCAATGGTATACCCTTCAATCGCAGCCCTTCCACGATTTCGGGCAATTCCAGGCCGATCAGCAGGAATACAATGCCGTTCAGAATAAATACAAAGCTTTCCCAAACGCTATAACCCCTGATCCGGCTGGAACTGCTGAGAAATTGCAGGCGCCGGTTGGCCATAAACAGCCCGCCGGTCACGACAGCCAGTACGCCGGAGCTGTGTAGTTGTTCGGCTATCCAATAGAGAAAGTACGGTTCGATCAGGGTAAATGCGATATCCGACGGCGCATCCGTAGGCAAGCGCCGGTGCGCCTGCACAAAAAACCACCCCAGCAACAGCCCGATCCCCACACCGCCGATCACCATCCACAGGAAACTCAGCGTCGCGTCCTGCCACACGAATTGCCCCGAACCGACCGCCAGCAATGCAAAACGGAAGATAATCAGCGACGAAGCGTCGTTCAGCAGGCTTTCCCCTTCCAGAATGGCCGAAGTCGATGTCGGTATCTTCACAAACCGGGTAATAGCCCCGATACTGACCGCATCCGGCGGCGATACAATGCCACCCAGCAGAAAGCCCAATGCGAGCGTAAAACCCGGGATGAAATGGTTGGCCACTATCGCAACGGACAACGCAGTAAAGAAGACTACCAGAAAGGCGAAACTGCTGATAATCCGCCACCACTTCTTCATTTCCTTGAAAGAAATCGACCAGGTCGCTTCGAACAGCAGCGGCGGAAGCATGATGAAAAAGATCAGGTCCGGGTCGATTTTAACCACAGGCAGGCCCGGAACAAGGCTCGTCAGTAACCCCGCGATGACCAGTAATATCGGGTAAGCGACCCGCAACTTGTTGGCCAGCATGCCCAGCAGGACAACCGCGGCAACCATCGCCAGCAAAAACGGTAAAATACTATGCATGAAAAAACGGGGTTTCTTAATCATGCAAAATAGAAAAAACGCGCTGAATCAAACGGTCTTTCTAAACCTAATTCCCCGGTATTCTGTTGGTGACTATGAGGCACGCAGCATTGTAGTGCGCAAAAGCCGGGCCTTCCTATATCAGCAAATTGGAATGAAAACCTATAATTACAGCAATAATACCGGCAAAGCGGTGCCAGTGAAAGCGTGGTGGTTTTACGTGGCACTGGGTAGTTTCATGCTCTCCTGCAAAGTGAGCGTACCGGCAGAGCACGATGGCAAAGCGGCTTATAACGACCTTACCTCCCGCGGCGGCGACTCGGCGGCCGTGGCGCGGCGTTACATCGGGCTTGAAAACACCGTCAATTTCAGGGACCTCGGCGGGCTGAAAACCAAAGACGGCAGGACCGTCCGGAAAGGGCTCATTTACCGTTCCGACAACCTGTCGAAGCTGGAACAGGACGATTTCGGCGCATTCAATGCATTGCGCATTGGCACCGTGTACGACCTCCGTACCGACCATGAGATCGAAGGAAAGGAAGATCGTTTGCCCGCGAACGTGCGCTATATGCATACGCCTGTCGTGCAGGACAATGCGGGGGAAATCAAGGGATTGAAAAAGCGCGTGCTCAACGGGGAAATCACCGAACAACAGGCCCGCGACATGACCGCCAGGTTCTACGCCGACGCGGTTACCGTCAACATCGGCAGTGTTAAAAGTATTTTGAAACAGATAACCAGCTCCGACCAGCCGGTGCTTTACCATTGCTCGGCGGGAAAGGACCGGACCGGCATCATTTCCGCATTGATCCTCTCGATCGTAAATGTCGACCGGCAACTCATCGTGGACGACTTTATGGTTTCCAACTACTACCGCCGCGCCCGGGCCGAAAAGACGCTGGGTAAGGCGAAGCTCGGCCGCATTATCAAACCGAAACTGAATATGGATGCCATTGAAATCCTTTCGACCGTCGACGAAAGTTTCATCCATGCCACATTCAACGCCATCGACAGCACCTACGGCGGCATGGAGCCATTTATAGAAAAGGAACTGGGTATCGACAAAGTGGCGCGACGGATGCTGATTGAGAAATTCACCGAGTAATCATTTCCCTTTAAATCAGATGTAGGGAGTACGGGCGGGTATCGCGAATGCTTTTGTATATATTGGATACAAAACCGTTTGCACCCCTTTCATGACCGCTCCTCAACCCAAAATCCGTTTCATTGCCATCGACGACAATCCCCTTGACCTCCTCTTTCTGAGCGAGATGGTGAAAGCGTATCCTTTTCTGGAAAATTGCGGCACATTTACCAACCCGCTGGAAGGTTACGAGGCGCGGCAATACCTCAAACCCGACCTGGTTTTCCTCGACATCGAAATGCCCGCTTTCACCGGCATCGAGCTGCTGCGGAAGTTCAGGGACGAGGTGCCTATGGCCGTTTTCATCACTTCCCATCCCGATTTCGCCCTGGAAGGTTTCGAGCTCTCGGCACTGGATTATGTGCTCAAACCGATCATGGAAGAACGCTTTGCCGTAACCGTGGCGCGGATCAGGGAGTTTTGGGAAATGCGGCAGAAATCGCAGGCGTACGAGGTGCTTTTCGAGCGGGAGACGATGACGATCAAGGAAGGGCATAATGTGGTAAAGCTTTCGCAGCGCGATATTGTCTACCTGGAAGCCATGCAGGATTATACCAAAATCGTAACGCCCGCAAAGAACTACCTCACACTTTCTACGCTCTCCTGTTTCATGGAACAGCTGCCCTCCGACCGCTTCATGCGCGTACACAGGAGCTATGCGGTCGCGCTCGGGCAGGTACGCGAGCTCCGGCCCGCCGAACTCGTATGCGGCAGCGCCGTGATCCCGATCGGCAAGACGTATCGCCCAATCGTTTCAAAACTGAAAATGTAGGAGATGAGAAAGCATTTACTGACCATTATCGTCCTCCTATCGATCGGCACAGGAGCATTTGCCCAGCATATCCCGGATCTTTCGACCTATAAAACTCCGGACGCGAAGCTCAAAAGGCTGGTCGCGATCTGCGATTCGCTGACACTTCATGAAAAACATACGGCACTGCACACCGCCGCGCAATATGGCATCCGCATTACGCCGCCGACGGATCTGAAACACCTCGCCTATTTCCATTACCGGCTCGGGTATGCCCTGGAAACCACTTCCCAATCCGACAGCTGTTTCCTGATGCATGAAAAGTCGCTGGAATATGCCAAAAAGGCCCGCGACACGCGGCAAACTGTGCTGACACTCGACCGGCTGCTGTTTTTATACAACAATGTGGCAGGATATAAAGCGAAATCGGAAGCCGCGCTGAAAGAGGCGCTGGCGATGATCGATACGCTCGGCAACCCTGCGGACAAGATCGAGCTGTATTCTTCCGTGCAAAACTATTACAGCACCCGCGGCGAGTATGAAAAACAGATCCGCTACCTGCTCGAATCCATTGAATTCAAGAAAAAACTGATTGCCGAAGGGAAAGCCAAAGACCGGGAATATGTCGTTTCCGACCTCATGAACCTCGGCGAACTGTACATCGAATTGCAGCAAGGTGAAAACGGCATCCGGTACAGCCAGGAAGCGCGCAGCTATATGGTGAGCAATACCGACTATCGCAACCACTATTACAAAGATATGACCGACGCCTACCTCCTGCTCCGGCAGCCGGACATGGCGCGAAATTACTACGACAGCCTCTCGGCTATGCTCGAACCAGGCAATATCCAGCCGCGCCGCCGGGGCAACAAAATCGCCGCAGACCTCGGTTTTACAGATTATTATCTCAATATCAACAAACCCGACAGCGCCGAAATCTACATCAGGCGCGCAGCGGGCCTCGCGGAGAAATGGGCGCCCGAATACCTGTTCTCGCAGGTGCGCTACATGCAGGGGAGCGTGTATTACGCGCAGGGCCGGTACCGGGAAGCGTTGCCGATGTTGGTAGCCTCAGAGGATATGATCCGCGACTTCGGCCAGCAAATGTATGTGGCGCTGCTGCAATCCATTGCCCGTTGCTATGCCGCTACCGGCGAATGGAAGAAAGCCTATGCATATTACGACAAATATGCGCCCATGCGCGATTCGCTTTACCTGGAATCGTCCCGGAAAAGCATTGCCGACGCGGAAGCATTGTACCAAAACAAGGAAAAGCAGCGGGAGATACAGGTCAAAAACCTGCAAATCGACGAGGCACAAAAACAGCGGATCTGGCTGCTCTCCGGACTCGCATTTGTGACCCTTTCGCTCGTGCTGCTGGGCATTATTTACCGCAACAAACGCCGCACGGCCGCTTTGCTCGACAACAAGAACCGTGAGCTCGGCCGGTTGATTTACGAGCTCGAAGAAGCCAACCGCACCAAAGCGAAGCTCTTCGGCATCATCAGCCATGACCTCCGTTCGCCGATCAACCAGGTGTACCAGTTCCTGAAACTCCAACAGCTGAACCCCGATCTGCTTAACACTACCCAAAAACAACAGCTCAGCGAAAAGATACAAACCGCCACCGGCTCATTACTCGAAACGATGGAAGACTTGTTGCTCTGGTCGAAAACGCAAATGAACCAGTTCCAGCCAAGCATAGAGTCCGTGCACATTGCGCAGGTAACCGACCAGTGCCTCGGCCTGCTGCATTTGAATACCGACGCTAAACAATTGCAGGTCGAACGGGGCATTCCGGAGGAAGCAATGGCCGAAACCGATCCCTATTATCTGCAAACGATACTCCGGAATCTGCTCCAAAACGCCGTTAAAGCGGCGGACGAGCAAAGCATTGTGCGCCTGACCTGGAACGAAGCGGAACGGGAACTGCGCATTGAAAACTCCGGACCCGCTTTTACACAGGAGCAATATGAGCTCCTCCTCGACCAACCCGACCGGCAGAACGGCCTTTCGGGGCTCGGATTGAGGCTGGTGGATGAGCTTTCGGCCAAATCCGGGCTGGGCGTGCGGTTCGAAAATCCGGCGGAAGGCATTACACGAACGGTGATAAAATTCACCTGAGCGAAAAAATTGCTTACTATTGCGTATGAAAAGTACCGTACTATTGGCCTTTCTGGGCGCATTGCTGGCCGTATCCGGATGTATTAAACCGGAAGCGGAAAACATGGAGGCCGATATTCTGGTGATGACATTACCCGATTCCGTACTGATTTCCCCGCCTTCGATTACCAATACCAGCGTCTCGGCATTTGTCAATTTCGAGAAGCTCAACATTAAGGCAGTTTCGCCGCAGTTTACCCTCACGGAAGGGGCGAGCATCCAACCGGCATCGGGCACGCCCCAGGATTTTTCCAAACCTGTTACTTACACCGTTACATCCGAAGACGGCCACTGGAAGAAGGAATACCGGGTAAGCCTGCTGCAAAACGTAGCTCCGGACAATTTTATGTTCGAAAACTGGACGGTCAATCCCGATGGCAACTATTATATTCCCTATGAACTGGTAGAAACAGAACATCAGAATATCTGGGCGTCGGGCAACAGTGGTTTCTCGCTGATCGCCCCGGAAAAACGGCCGGAGGCCTACCCTACCCAGCGCAGTACCGATGCCAGCCAGGGAACATATGCCGCTTACCTCGAAACCAAATCCACCGGCGCATTGGGGGCGATCGTGGGCATGCCTATTGCGGCCGGAAACCTTTTCCTGGGCAGTTTCGACGGCGCCAAGGCATTGACTGCACCTTTGGAAGCGACCATTTTCGGCATTCCTTTCAATAAAAAACCATTGCGGCTGACCGGCTCGTACAAATATGTGTCGGGTGGCGCGGTCACCGACAAAACAGGCAAGCCCGTAACGCCCGAACGCCAGGATCTTTGCGACATTTATGCCGTCCTCTTCAAATCCTCCCCTGAAAAGCCATTCCTGAACGGTGCCAACGTGCTTACCGATCCCAGTGTGGTGGGCATTGCTCAGTTAGCATCCGGCGCTTCTACGGCAGGGAACGGCTATCAGCCATTCGACCTTACTTTTAATTACAAATCAGAAGTGAACCCGGATGACCTGGCCTCATTTGCCTATAAAATCGTAGTTGTATTTTCTTCCAGCAAGAATGCCGCCGTTTTTGAAGGCGCTGTGGGAAGCAAGCTGTATATCGACGACGTGAAGGTCGTTACGCAATAGTATTCCAAAATGAGCCCGATGAAACGTCTCCCCCTGTTGATCCTCTTGCTGGCATTTGCGCTCGAAACCACGGCCCAGAACGGAAAAAAGGTTTCGTTCAATGTCCGGGCGGGATTCTCGATCGGGGCGGCGGCGCCTGCTGGCATACCGGCGTCGATCCGGAAGATAGAATCCTACCATCCCGGGTTCCGGCCTTCTCTGGAAGCGAAATTAGGTTACCGGTTTTCCACCCATTTCGGCTTGGCTACCGGGCTGCGTTTTGAACAAAAAGGCATGACCACCGAAGCCCGCGTCAAGGCTTACTATACTACATTCAATGAAGAGGGCGCCAACGGCACGGAGTCGGTAACCGGCTATTTCACGGGTCGTGTTAAAACAAAGGTCAAAAACAGCTACCTCACGCTTCCTTTGCATTTGACCTATCACAACAATAGTGCATTCACTTTCAAAGCGGGCGGATTTGTATCGTTGCTGCTCGATAACAACTTCTCGGGCGACGCGCGTGACGGGTACATACGCAGCGAGACGCCCGTGGGCGAGCGCGAGGATATCGACGCCGCTACCTACGATTTTTCGGAAAACGTGCGGCGGATCAATGCCGGTGTCGAAATCGGTACCGACTACCGCATTAGTTCCGGCCTTTTCGCCTCCGCAAACCTGAACTACGCATTGACGCCATTGATGGAACCCGGCTTCCGGAGCATCGATTTCGGCATGCACAATATTTACCTTAACCTCGGAATCGGCTACCGGTTTCACTGAACGCTAGCAAATACATTATGAAATCACAATTTTTGTCAGGCCTGTTGCTTACCGCATTGCTGTACTCCTGCGCAGGCAGCAAACCCGGCCCGGCTGCGGGCTCCAAGGCCGTGGAAGTAGGAATAGACCTGGTCAACGTCGATGCCGACCGCGTGCGCGTGACTGTGAGGCCACCCGCGCAAACAGGCGACGTAGCCACCTATAATTTCCCGAAAATCATCCCCGGCACCTACGCCATCGCCGATTACGGCCGGTACGTGCAAGACATTCAGGCATTTGATAAAAAGGGCAAGGCATTGAAAGTCACCCGAACCGACTCGAATACCGTCACGATTTCACCCGCGAAAAAAATCGCCCGCATTTCCTACCTGGTAGGCGACACATTCGATACGGAGGTCGAAAGCGATCCTTTTTCCGAAAACAGCAAGACCATTTTCTCACCCGCGGGGACCAATATCGAGGCCGGGAAGCATTTCCTGCTCAATATGGCCGGGTTTGTAGGCTATTTTTCAGGACAAACCGAAACACCCTACCGCATTACCGTTTCGCATCCTGAAACCCTCTACGGCACCACGGCGCTCACGGATACCGACAACGATACCCGCAAAGACGTGTACCAGATCCCGCGCTACCCGGATGTGATCGACAATCCGGTAATGTATGCCGCGCCGGATACATTCTCTTTCAAGGTCGATGGAATGGAAGTGTTGCTGGGCATTTACTCCCAGCGCGGGAAAACGCACGCTTCCGCATTGAAGCCGGATCTGGAAAAGATGATGCGTGCGCAGAAGAAATTCTTAGGGAAAATCAATGATACGCCTAAGTACGCGGTGCTTACCTACATATCGTCGGGCGCCAATGACGACGCCAAGGGCATCGGTGCATTGGAGCATAATGCTTCCACCACGGCGGTTTTCAGGGAGCCTATGAAAAGTAAGGACTTGATCCACGTCATCAGCCACGAGTTTTTCCATACCATCGCCCCATTGAAAGTGCATTCGAAGGAAATTCATTATTTCGATTTCAATGCGCCCAAAATGAGCCAGCATTTGTGGTTCTACGAAGGTGTTACCGAATATTTTTCCAACCTTTTCCAGGTTAACCAGGGCTTGATCGGCGCGGATGCTTTCTATGATCTGATGGCTAAAAAGGTGGAGCAATCGCAGTCGTATTCCGACAGCCTTTCGTTTACAGAAATGAGTCGTAATATTCTCGATCCCAAGCTGAAACCTCAATACCCGAATGTGTATGAAAAAGGCGCACTCATTGCCATGTGCCTCGATATCGTGATCCGCGAAAAAAGCCAGGGACAACGGGGATTATTATGGCTGATGGGCGAACTATCCCAGAAATACGGCCCGCAAAAACCCTTCGACGACGCCGAGCTGATCCCCGTCATTACACAAATAGCAGGCCCGGAAGCGGGTGCGTTTCTCGACAAGCACGTAGTCATGGGCGAACCGATCCGCTATGAAGATTTTGTCGGCAAAGTAGGCCTTAAAAAGCAGACAATACCTTTCCCCGAACCCATTGTATTCCTGCGTAACGACGTCATTTACATCAAACCCGACGCCTCGCGTACCCACGTACTGGCGCACATTCCCGACGACCAAAACGAATTTTACAAAAGCCTGGGCATTCAGGACAACGACGTGTTCGTGGAATTCAACGGGATACCGGTAGACCCGAAAAACCTGATGGCGCTCGTATACCTCGGTTACGACCTCGACGAGGGCAGCCCGATCACCGTGAAAGTAAACCGAAACGGCCAGGATATGGAGCTAAAAGGCACTGTGAAACTCAATTACAAAGACGGCGACGGCTTCCGGTTCAGCGACGATTCGAAGAAAACACTGAATGAGGCCTGGCTGAAAAACTAGGCATTCGATTGCCTGTGTGCACGGGACGTCATAGAATCTCGATATACCCTTCCGTTCCGTGCACTCTTATTTGTTGACCGTCCGCGATCAGCCGGGTCGCATTATCTACTCCCACCACCGCCGGTAACCCGTATTCGCGGGCAATGACGGCTCCGTGGGTCATCAACCCTCCTACTTCGGTCACAAGGCCCTTGATGGCTACGAACAGCGGCGTCCAGCTCGGGTCTGTGAATGCGGTGACCAGAATATCGCCCGGTTCGAGGTCTGCGTCTTCCATTTTCAGCACCACTCGTGCACGTCCTTCGATCACGCCTGCGGAAACGCCCAGGCCCGCAATGGCGCCCTCAGGCAGGTTTTCATGGCTATGCTTACCCGTCACAACTTCACCGTCCGAGGTCATCACACGCGGCGGCGTCAGTTTTTCAAAATGCCTGAATGCCTCTTTTCGCTCGTTAATCAGCTCGTAATCTGCCTTCCTTGTCACGATCGCCTCGCGTATTTCTTCGAAACCGAGGTAGTAAATATCTTCCTTTTCGTCAAGTACATGAGCCTGCTCCAACCTCGCCGCCTCTTCCATCAACGCTTTTTTGTAAACAAAATACCTGCTTACAATGGCATATTTGGGGTACTCCCGGTAACCAGCCAGGCTCCGAAGCAAACCAATCATCCGCCGGGTTTCCTCCGCTTTCTGTTCGCCGTCGGGTAGCTGTCGCAAGCGGTCGAGCAATTCCGCTTCTTTCCGGGCGGCTTCCTCCCGGCCCTGTTCGAATTTCAACTTCCCGGCGCCGGGCGCCTGGTTTCGGATATTACTCAGGATCAATGGAATGAGAATAGCAGGCCGCTCGCTCCAACGGGTTCTCGTAATATCGATTTCCCCCGCGCAACGCATTCCATATTTATCCAGAAACCCGCTGATCGCCTCCAAAGCCGCCGTTCCGCCGGGCAGCGTGGCCAACCCTTCCGGAAATTGATCACCATCAACCTCCCGCAAATAGTTAATTACCTCCGGGTAAGGCCGGATCGCATCCGCCACATCCAGCAGCGACAGGCCCATTTCCGACGTGACATTGTGCGGTACCGATTGTGAAAGCGCGTCGGCGACGTTCTTTTCTCCCAACCATTCATTCATCTTTTCATTGATCCAGAAAGCCCCATTCATCGATGTCACGAGTACACCGAAACTTTGCGGATCGGCCTGACTCTTTCTTTGCTCGAAATCTTCCAGAATGAAATCGATCAGTTCGGTACCTGATTTTGCGCGGATATTCTCACTTAATGCGCTGATCGACGTTTCACTACGCGCGATCAGCTCATGGACTATGGAAGGATCGTAGGCATTGAGGGTGAAAAAATCATGCGGCGGGGGTCCCTGCGACGGTCGGGCGGTAGCTGCGTCTTCCGCGTTAATGGAAATAAAATCCCCGCGTTCCAGAATTTCCGTCACGGCTGTCTTCACTAGCGGATCGGACTTTCCGAGCACCTCCATGACCACCCTCCTGCTCGCGGGCGACGCCAGGTCCTGCGCCACGTCCACGAACATGCGCCCACCCGCCACATGCATACGGCGCGGGCCCGTAAGCTGCCACGCTTCCAACCCAAGCGGCTTCATCGCGTCGGTCATCATTTGCTGGTGACCTACCGAAACATACAAGTGATTTTCGCCGTCTTTGGCTATCGGAATCGGGAATAATGTCGTAATCGGCCGGCTTTGCACAATATACAGTTCGTTTTCCGCCAGGCACCACTCGATATCCTGCGGCCAGCCGAAATGCGCTTCGATTTTCCTGCCGATCCGTTCGAGTTGCAAAACCTGATCGTCCATCAGGGTTGGCAGGTTTTGTTCATCCGTGGCGATCTCCTGCTCATGCGTGCCGCCCTCGCGCAGCCCGTGGATAGCAAGTTTCTTAGACACGATCTTCTTTTCGACGACCGCTCCGCCTCGTACTTTGTAAACATCAGCATCCACCAAACCCGAAACCAGCGCCTCGCCAAGCCCGAAGCCGGCGTCGATAGAAGTGACTTTTCTGTGGCCGTTGACGGGGTCTGCGGTAAACAAAATCCCCGATGCCTGCGGAAAAACCATCCGTTGTACTACCACCGCCAAGCTCACCTTCGCATGATCGAAGCCGTTTTGTATGCGATATGTAATCGCCCGGTCGGTAAACAAAGACGCCCAGCATTTGCTGACATGCTTCAAAACCGCTTCGCTTCCCATTACATTCAAATAGGTATCCTGCTGACCCGCAAAAGAGGCGTTCGGCAAATCCTCCGCCGTCGCACTCGACCGGACTGCATAGGCATTGTCCCGCCCAAGCTTTGCAACATACCGGAAGATCTCCGTTCGGATCATCTCAGGCACCTCAGTTTTTTCAATCGCCCCGCGAATCGCTTTCCCTACGGCAGCAATTTCGCTCCTGTCCGCGACCGTCAAATGCGCCATCCGTTCCAGCAAATCGTCGATTCCGGCATCCTCCACAATCTGCCGGAAAGCTTCGGTGGTAATGCAAAAGCCATCCGGTACACGAATACCGGCGATCCCGGCAAGCTCTCCCAGGTTTGCGCCTTTCCCCCCGGCCGTTGCAATGGCCGACTTATCAATCTCCTGAAAACCAAGTACGTAGATGCTCATTTTACGAATTTTTAGGATTGAGTTTGCTAGTTGTTTCATTCATTACTTCAATCGCCTTCAAAAAATAGCTTTCGATTACTGCAAGTTCCGTCTCCGAAAAAGAGGCCATTACCTGCTCCGATTGGGCCCTGAACTCCTTATAAAGCGGTTCAAAAACGGCCATGACTTTTTCAGTATTCGGCTCTACGATGACCTTCCGTCTGTCGCCCTCGCCAAACCGCCGTTTGACAAAATCTTTCTGTTCAAACCGGTCGATCAGGCCCGTAACGGCGCCGGTAGTAAGGCCGGTGAGCGCAGAAAGCTCCCCGGCAGTCATTTGTCCCTTCTGGATAATGAATCCCAGATACTTGTGATCAGTACCCGAAAGCCCGGCCTGCCGCCCGATGGCTTCGTGCATCTGGATAGAGTCGAATGCATACTGCTGGCTGAGTTTCCGCAAGCGGTCGAGCGTTTCCTGGTCCATATTTATCTTTGTTTCTAAATATCTTAGTGACAAAGATATTTTATTTAAATGGAATGTCAAGCCTTTGGTGCTTTTTATTCAGCGAAACAAAAAATCCCCGCCAGGACCAGCTGGCAGGGATTATGGTTTATTTTTTGATGTAAAACCTTACTTCCGTATAATTTTAAATACCTTTTCGTGACCTTCCGAAGCCATTTTGAGCAGATAGATTCCCGGGGCAATGTCTGTTGACGAAAGGTTAATCTCCTTTTTCTGAACCGTTCCGTCGGCCAGCACGTGATCCGTAAAAACGACCCTTCCGGCCACATCCGAAATACTAAACTTCACCACGTTACCGGCCTTCCCACCAAATTCGACGAAGATTTTTTCCTTTGCCGGGTTCGGGAACACCTTCCATTCCGCTTCACCGTCGAAACTAACCGAACGAATGGTAGAATATTCGAAACCGGCGTCGCTACCGTCCGTCGCGCGGTCGATCATTTTCAAACGATAATAGCCTGGGCCGGTCGTCAAAGGGAAATAGTCCGTGAATGAATAGGCCGATGACCCGGAAGTACCTCCCTTGCCGGGCACCTCGCCGATTTTTAAGAACATTTTTTTCAACAGGCTTTCCTTATCCCTGGCCACCTCGATTTCGAAATGGCTGAAATCCTTCTCTTCCGCTGTTTGCCATTCGAGGAGCACGGATTTTTTGTTTTCTACGTCCACCCGGGGTTTGGCGGAGAAATTGGCTAGGGTGACGGGCATAGGATTGCCGAGTCCCAGGAAGTCTTTCGCCAGCCAGAATTCGGAGAAGCTTTTAGTTTGGAATTCAACGTAGTAGCCGTTCCGGTAAGGCACTATTTTGATGGCCGACTTTGGATAATAAGTCCATTTAGAAGTGGCATTGTTAAGTAAACTCCCGTCTTCATTGACTCCCGAGTATTGGCTCACCGTTAAATCATACGCCGAGCCTGGCTTTGAGACACCCGTTTTGTCCGGGGCTGCAAGCATGCTCTCTACCTCTTTGTCGGTGAAATAAATACGTACGCCGACGGGTTCCGGATAACTCATTTCTCCTGTGGCGACAGTATAACTTCTTGGCAGATAGAATTGACTATTTGTGGAAGGAATCTTGTCCTCCATGATAAATGACTTTAGGACAGCTCCTTCCAAGACTTGATTTTTGGGATTGAGCGACATATATACCCCTTCCAGGCTCCGAAAATAAGTCCACCAATCTCCATAGACCTGATTGATCGTAAGTGAATCGTTCGGCGGATCGGTTTTAGCGATACTATCGTAGAAGTCGGAATAGTAGACGTGAAAATCGTCGATCGCGACACCTTCCCGGGTGCCCGAGGACCCGGCTCGAAATCCGAATCTGAAACGTATCTTACCGCCGCCATAAAATGCCTGGTCAGTAGCCACATGCCACCGTGTGTAGTCCTGCGCATTCCAGGCCAACTGCGCACCATCAGGCGTATTGTACCAGTTAATGCTATTTTCATCTCCATTGACCCTGTACCAAACATCTCCCGTGCTATATTCTAAAAAGATCAGGTCACAAGAATTTTCATTGCATGGCTCCATGTCCATGGAGATGCTGAAACTGATCATCGGCCATCGGCCAAAAGTTTGCAGATCAAAGCAGGGAGAATATAGGTAAGAGATTCCCTCATTCCGATATGGTCCGGTGAGATTCGTTTTCCAGGCGTTCCGACCACTGGCAGCGCTTTTGACCTTGGTGGAAGCAGGATGCCCAAACTGCCAGGCCGAATTGGCCCCTACGGTAAACCACCCTCCCTGGCCATTCTCGAAATTTTCCAGATAAGGAAGTGTCTGTACCGGAGGGGGAATATTTATCAAGAGGCGGGCCGAGTCATTCTCTCTGTTGAAGTCGTAATCCCTGCTGATCATTGCTTTAACGACATGGTCGCCTGCTGAAAATAAATCTGACTCGAAAGTGAACGTGTAAAGGGTGTCCCTACCTGCTTTGACGACCGGGACATTGCCTCGATACACTTCGTTGCCATCGACAGTCATTTGCAAGAGAAGCTGAATAAAATCATCGGGTCCATTATTTTTTACCACTACACCAAACTCGTGAGGACCGCTGCTGCATATGGAGAGTGCCGGTGGAACTATCCGCGACACCTCCGCATCGTTCTGCACGGCGACTATTTGTATGTCGTCAATCGTGTAGCCACCTGCCGAAGCCTGTCTAATCACTCTCTGCCGCCACATAACCTGGACGGTTGCAGTCAAACTCTGGGAATTACGTTTCAGCAAATCGCTTACACCTATGGTTGCGCGTACAAAGCCCCTGTCGGTAACGGCATTCTCAGCGCTGTTATAGTCGAAGGCAAAGATCCACGGGTCAGTATCGTTTCCGCGTATAAAAACACCTTCCTCTGCACGTGCCCAGGTATCACCGCCCCGGCGAAACCGGAAAGAAAGCTGGATTTCATCTTTCCGAATGTCATATCCGGCGAGATTATAAGTGCCACGTGCTTCGGTCATGTACGCGGGCATATTTGTCCGGAGGCTATCCGTATCTATCGTAAGCGCCTTCACTCCGGAATATGAGAGGCCTGGCTTTACATAGGTCCTCAACCTGCCATAGTTATCCTGTGACGTAAAATCGTATTTATCCGCGTTGGCCAGACCACTGGTACCGATATGTACGGTCTGATCCGTGACAAACTCAAAATCTTCCGTGTAAGGCAATACCAGCGGAGGGTTGGCGAGCTGTTTGATGATGGTTGTCCTGGTGTTGTTAGTCGTAACAAGGTCGCCTTCCAGTTTTACGAAAAAGCTCACCGGATAAGTGCCCACGGCTTGAAAGTCGGCAGTTTTGTTGAAAGTGTATTGCAAATACTCCCCCGCCGACATACCCGAAGAGATAGTTTCCCAGTGAATTGCGGAACCCGCCCCACCGATCGAATAGCCGACCTCAAACGAGCGGGTAATAGGTTGATCATCAAGGTTCCGGACACCTATTATGACCTGCTGAGGATCGGACAGGCTGGTCGTTGTCAATGCTCTCCCGGATTTGACCGGTGAAATGATCGAGTCTATCGCGATGTCATTATCTGAAATTGCGCCCGCACAGGTACCGTTATCGGGTTTTCTGCGAACCGCAACAGCCCTTCTCCCCGGAACGCCGTTGATCCTCGGGCGAACCGAAATATATTGTAAGGAATCACGCGACAAATCACTGAACGTATATTTCAATGCGGATGTAGTTGCCACAGACTTCATTTCTGTTCCCTGCAATCGCATCACCTCATAGTCGGACGCGCCGCTTACAGGCGTCCACTGCACAGCCACATAACCCGGACATTGTACCGCTGCAAGGGAAATCACCGGAACCGGCATGATCGAGAATGTCCCGCTTTCCGTGACAAGGCCTGTTTCGTTCTGGATCAGTCTTATTTTAGCCGTTGCCGTAGTTGCGTCGGGCACAGTCCAGCTAAGTTGATTGCTTCCGGCCGGCACGGCTGCATCAATCATCGTCCAGGTACCCCCATTATTCAGCGAGTAGGCCACCGCAAATGTACTCGCAGGATTTCCGTAGCTATCCCAGGAAATATAAACGGCACCCCCCTTTGTAAAATGTTCATTACCAATCGGATAAGCAAGCTTCGTCGATTTTTCGATAATATCGTAAACGAGAAAAAATTCCTGCGGGCCCGATGGAATTTTTGTACCTTTCACCCTCAATGTGTAGGTACCGGCATCCGGATTTTCTATGACAATCTGCTCGACATTGTTGACAGAATCCACGCCGGCAACAGCTGGAATCGTCGGAGTTGAAGCATTGGGTATGAGGGGTAGTAATTTGGTTCCGTTCGGCCGCGATGCTTCCAGATCGAGGTTATTCACCAGCGATCGCCCCGCCAGTGGAGAAGCCGGCAGATCATTCCAATAGAGTATTGTCTTCACCAGCGCAGTACCCGGAGGAACGGTGAACTGAAATTCACTCGTTGCCTGGTGGGCTAGCGTCCCATTCCAATAATGCCCCTTATCGATCATGGTTACAGACCGAAACAGGTTCATCAACCCAAAACCATAGCTGAAATCTGGACCGGCCAGGCCCTTGTCGGATGCCCCGTTGCAAAGCAATGCTTTTATCAGGCCATTCCTTGGATTTTGCTGATTATGCAGTTGCCGGTATCGTTGGTAAAGCAATGCCGCCCCACCCGTCACAGCCGGCGCGGCCATACTGGTTCCCGACGCATCGTCGTACATATCGCCGGGCATAGTGGAAAAAACGGAAGTTCCCTGCGCAACGATATCGGGCTTAATCCTGCCGTCTTTTACAGGGCCCTTGCTAGACATTAGCGCGATTATTTGCGTGACGGCCGTCTCTCCGACGCTAATTATATTTTTCGCGGAAACATAATCGCCCAGGACATTGCCAAATCCTGCCGGAACCCCATTACAGGCAGGAGCCCTCCGCTATTTCCCGCCGCAAAAACATGCAGCAGGTAGGGTAGCTCATTTTCCTGCTTGTCGAGAAGACTGGAATAGCTGGAATATTCGCCGAAACCTGGACAAGAACCACCTGTTGAGGGAGAGCCATATGAGTGATTGGCCACTACCATCCCGAAATCGCGAAACAGTTCTTCAGCCTGATCTAAAATACTGCTTGAATACCGTGTGACGATCGATGCCTTGGGTGCATACCCCTTATACTTTTCATTCACAATACCGGCACCGGCCGCTGTGCCGGTTACATGGACGCCGTGCCAATAATTCCCGGATACGGTATTGCTTACGACTCGGCGGTTGATATCCGCGTGAATATTAGGATCACTAAAATCCCCAATACCAATCACCACTCCTTCACCATCCAGCTTAACCCCGGAAGGCAATCCTGCCGCCAGCATATTTGCCCGGGTACTAGCAGTGCTCTTATCGTTTAAAGGTTCACCGGGCGCAGCTACCGGCTCGATATATTGCAGCCATGGCAATGCAGCCAGGTATTCCAGGCTATCCTTTCCCAACCGTACATCGAGCATTTCGTACTGACTGAGGGAATCCGAAACGATTTGAAAATGAATACTTTGAAGCTCTTTCCGAACATCCGCCAATGCAACCGAACGCGGATAGCTGATGCGTACATCCAGCTTTCCGGGCATCTTCGTGACATGTGCCGGAAGATTGGGTCCTGTTAAAACCGGATGGATCTTCTGACCGGGCTCTAATTCGATCACCGACCTGGCATTCAAAGAATTTAATAATGCAACATCCGGCTCTCCGTGCAATACGGCCGTATACGCGTTCTCGGGAATGTATTCGAGCAGCTCTATCCCGGCATTTCTCAACCGGCTCACCACTTGTTCGCCGGGTATGCCGTAGAACTGAATGATCACCAGCCTCCCGATTTCAGGCGATGCATTTGCCCGAAGCCCCGCACGGCCCGCCTTACCCGACAAATTGGCCGGAGGATCGATCGTCCCGTTTTTTAAATACAGTTTAAAATCCTTATTCCCCTGTGCGAAAAGGGTGTTGCTAAACCAAAGCAGGACAATTGGCAGATGCCAACAGCAGAATTTGAACAAACGCATACGGAGAGAGGAGATTCGAATACTAATCTTCAAATCTAGAAAATCTTTTTGTCGACTCCTCGTTACATCGCGTTATTCTGCCCTCAATGATACCACCGGGTTGACCAACGCGGCTTTAATGCTCTGGAAACTGATGGTACACAGCGTAATAGCCATCGCACCAAAGCCCGTCGCGGCGAAGATCCACCAGGACGGCTCAATGCGGTAGGTGTATTTTTCCAGCCAATGTCCCAGTAAATAATAAGCTACCGGTGTGGCCAATGCGAAGGCGATTGTTACGAGCAGGATAAACTCGTTCGACAACAGCTTCCAGACGTTGAACACCGACGCGCCGAGCACTTTCCTGACGCCGATCTCGCGCGTGCGCTGCTCGGCGATGAAGGACGACAGGCCGAAAAGTCCCAGACAGGAAATCAGGATGGCCAGCACCGCGAAGAAGTAGGCCAGCTTCCCGACGCGCTCTTCGGCGGCGAATTTCAATGCATAATCCTCATCCGCGAATTTGTATTCGAAAGGCGCGAGCGGGATCAGTTTCTTGAATACGGCCTCGATGCGGGGCAGCGCTTCGCTCACGCTCATGTTAGGGTTAATGCGGATATGCATCCAGTTGGGGCCTCCGTGCGCTTTAATCATAAACACCGTCGGGTAAGTAGGCTCGTAGGGCGATTCCATGATTACGTCTTTGATCACGCCCAGGATACGGTAATGCATGACCGGCTGTTCCTGGAATTTCCAGGTTACCTCCTCGCCCACCGGGTCTTTGAGCCCCATATACTTCACCGCCGCCTCATTTACGACCATTCCCGACGAATCGGATGTCAGCGTCTCGGAAAAGTCCCGGCCTTGCACAAATTGCCAGCCTACCGTCCGCCCATATTCGGAACTGACCATCAGCGTGCCGAAGCTTTCATCGGCTGCCGGGCTTTTACCACGCCATTCGAACCCGCCGTTGCCGGACCATACTTCCGTTACTTTTCCCATGGATTCGGCGATGTCGGTTACCGCGCCGGTGCGCCGGAGTTCGTTTTTGAGCAATTCGTGTTTGCCGTAAAAATCCCCCGACTTCATTTCGACCATCAGCAGTCCCTCCCGCGTGTAGCCCGCAGGCCGGTTTTTGGCAAACTGGATCTGCCGGAATACGATAATGGTACCGATCACCAATGTTACCGATACGGTAAATTGCAGAACGACAAGCACTTTCCGGGGAACCGAGGCGAAACGTCCGGCCCGGAATGTGCCTTTCAATACTTTCACCGGCTGAAACGACGACAGATACAATGCCGGATAACCTCCCGCGAGCGTACCTGTGAGCGCGATAAATCCCAGGCTCGCGGCCCAGAACCCGCCATTCGT
This sequence comes from Dyadobacter sp. SG02, assembly GCF_900109045.1. Classification (GTDB taxonomy): domain Bacteria; phylum Bacteroidota; class Bacteroidia; order Cytophagales; family Spirosomataceae; genus Dyadobacter. The sequence goes on along the minus strand of NZ_FNYL01000013.1, from coordinate 141,303 downwards.
CCACGGGATCGACATTTGCTTCGCTGCCAGTTCATTAAACCACGGTAATGCGAGCGAAACGGCCCAAAGCGACAACAGGAATGCCATGATCACCACCAAAAACGATTCACTGAAAAACTGGTTCACCAGCTGCTTTCGCATCGAACCCATCGACTTGCGGATTCCTACCTCCTTCGCCCGTTTTTCCGAGTGTGCGGTGGAAAGGTTCATAAAATTAATGCAGGCCAGAAGCAGCACAAATGTGCCGATAATGCTGATCAGCCACACCATTTGCAGCGGGCCTTTATCGGGCTGGCCGCGTTTGAAATTATGCAGATGCCAGTCTCGCATCGGCAACAGGAATACCTCCGGTTTGTTTTTCGCAACTTCCGGAAACGCCGCCAGGTTTTTCATTTCGGCATTCTTGATATCCCCGGCGAGCTGCTCCGGATCGACGTCGGGACGAAGCTCGACGTAAATTTTCATGAAATGATTCTGCCAGTCCGTCATCGCCCGCTCCCTGATCCACGGATTATCGAGCTCCCATAGCGCGAATGGCGCCAGGAACCGCACCTGGTTGAACTGGGCATTCTGGGGCAAATCTTCATACACGCCCGTCACCTTCACATCCAGCTTGTTACTGATTTTCACGGCCCGGTTCACCGGATCGACGTTCCCGAACAATGCCAGCGCGGTCGATTTCGAAAGCATGACAGAATGCGGGTCGCGCAGGCCCGCCCGCGTACCGTACACCATGCGTAACGTGAGCATTTCCGGCGCCTCGGGGTCCATGAACAGTCCCGAGCGCGAAATCTTGCTTTCTCCTGCCGACAATACATAATCAACATCCCAGGAAGCGCTCACAATGTGTTTGAAATACTCCTTGTAATGGGTTTTAAGCTCCGTCATCAGCGGATATTGCACGGACGAATTAATCCCGACCCCGTGCTCACCGAACTCGCGCGAGCGTACCTGCGCAATGCGCCCGTAATTTTCATGATAGGTATTAAACGACAGCTCGTCGTAAACCCACAGCCCGATCAGCATGGCCACCGCCATACCCGCAGCGAGCCCGCCGATGTTGATAAATGAATATGCCCGGTTTCTGGCCAACTGGCGAAGCGCGATTTTCAGGTAATTGCGTAGCATGGGGTCCGTACAGGTTAGACGTGATCAAGAGGTTGTCAGGAAATAGTCAGGTGAGCTCAGGAATAGTCAGGTGTTGTTGGTTAACCAAAAAAGTAGACCTGATGTACAGAAGAGCGATTTCGACACCGATTGGGGCTTTTGGAACGAAATCCTGTCCATTTGCGAACACCGGGCGTGCGCTTGCGGACTGCTGGCGGTCAGCGGCCAAAAACCCCTGCCGCTCCTAAAAAGTGACAAAAAAAATAAAAATTTCACAAAACCACCGAGGGTAGCGCGGGTGTAAAATACTCTTATCAATAACCTACTCACCTAATTTGTATGAACCAGAAGTATTCTGCAGAAAATAAGCCTGGTACGAGCGAGCCTCAGGGCGCGGCACCCGGTTTCGGGGATGTCAGGAAACTGCCGGCAGACTTTGTCGATTCGGAATTGTTTATCAAACAGGCATTCGCAACCGATCCTGCGCGGGGATATGAACTGCTTTTCAAACGGTATTACAAGCAGCTGTGCAGCCATGCCGTGCGCTTCGTATATGCACGTGACATGGCCGAGGATATTGTCGTGGAGGTGTTCAGCCAGTTCTGGTCCAAGCAGCTGCACACGGCGGTCACTACCTCGTACCGCTCCTACCTGTTCACGACGGTGCGGCATGCGGCGTTTCATCATATGCGTAAAAACTTCGGAAAAGAAACGTTCACCGAAGAATTGGGCGACCTGCCGGTGGCAACTCCTGCAAGTTCGCCCCAGCAGGAGCTGCAATTCCAGGAGCTGGTCCTGAAAATCGAGCAGGTGATCCGGTCGTTATCGCCGCAAAACCAGAAGGTGTTCCTGATGAGCCGGTTTGAAGGCAAGCGCAATATCGCAATCGCCGAAGAATTGGGGATTTCGGTCAAAACCGTAGAGGGGCACATTACGAAGGGACTGTCGATCCTGCGGAAAGCATTACAGGACCACGGGCTGCTCTCACTGATCCAGATTTTACTCCTATTCGTCTGACGGCATAACGCTGCCGGATATATGTCATCCTGAATTCAACGAAGTATGAAGAAATCACTTCTCTCCAAACAGGTCATCCAGAACTTCTTCGAAGGGAAAACCACGCAGATGCAGAACATTCTGATACAGGAATGGCTGGAAAACCCTGCCAACCGCGAGCTGTATTTTCAATGGCTGGATGAATGGGAAATCGAAAACCCGCAGTTCACACCGGATGTGGAACAAGGTTACCAACGTTCACTGCATACCGTTCAAACTGACGCGGATTTCCAGGCAACCGACCCTTCGGCGTCCGATACGCCAACTGCCGGCCACGCCTCCCGGATGCACCGGGGCGCGGGGCGCGGACGGCTTTGGGTATTCAAATGGACCGCCGCGGCTTCTGTGGCATTGGTCATGGGCGCCTGGCTGCTCTCCGACTACTGGTTTTACAAACAATATGAAACCGGCTACGGCGAGGTCCGCACGGTGGTGTTGCCCGACAGCAGCCGGGTAACGCTCAATGCCAATTCCGTCCTCAGCATTCCCCGCTTTGGTTTCGGGGGCGGCACGAGGGAGGTGAAACTGAAAGGTGAAGCCGAATTTGCCGTGAAACACACGGTGGATCACAGCAAGTTCATCGTGCGTACGCCCGACAAGCTGGAAGTGAAGGTATTAGGAACCGAATTCATCGTGTACAGCCGCGAACGCGGCTCGAAAGTGGTACTCAGCCAGGGAAGCGTGCAATTGCGCTCACTCAACGAGCTGAATCCCAGACCAATGCTGATGAAACCCGGCGATGTGGCCACCATGTCGACGCAGGGCACACTGACCCTGAAACACAGCGAGAGACTCTCCGCGCACCAGGCCTGGAAACAGCGGTTGTTTATGTTTGAAAACACGCCGGTTTCGGAGATCGCCTACCAGATCAGCGAGCATTTCGGTGTGAATGTGGTCGTGGCGGACTCCACGCTTGCCCGCCGCACGATAGGCGGCACATTCAATGCCAGCGACCCCGCCAATGTGCTGAAAGTCCTTTCCGATGTCCTGAATGCCCGCGTTACACACACGCCCCCGGGCGACGACGGGGGCGAAACGTTCGTGCTGGACGCAAATCATTTGTAATTCCTTAATCATCCATAATCATGACGAAACTATTACACGTTAAAGTTCTGGTAACCTTAATGGTGGGATGCCTGTTGGATGGCGCCCCGATTAAAGCCCAGCTCATGGCCCAGAACCGCCCATCCAAAAGCAATGCGGTACCCACCATCATCCCCGGCAGCCGGATCGCGTTGCGGGATGCTTTAATGCAGGTTAAAAAACAATATAAAGTCGATATCCTTTTTGAAGAAAAACTGCTGGAAGGCCTTTTCGTGGCACCGGCGCAGGTACAGGCGGGCCAGACGATCGAGACGAAGCTCAACAATATCCTGCCGTCGGGGTTGCGCTACAAGAAGGTTAGCAAACAGACCTACCTCATTCTGACCACCGCAGAAGAAACCAAACCGGGCGCCCAGCAGATTGAACCGATCGCACCGGAAGAAACACCCGCCACGCAGCAAACCTACACCATGTCGATCCAGAACAATACTTCCATGCTGGAAATGGCCCGAAAAACAGTAGACAGGACCATATCCGGCATTGTGAAAGGCGACGGCGGCGAGCTGCTGCCGGGTGTGAGCGTGCTCATCAAAGGCAGCACGCGCGGAAGCACCACCGGCGTGGATGGCAAATACAGCATCGCCGTGAACGACGATCCCAAAGCGGACGTAACGCTGGTATTTTCCTACGTGGGCTACCAAAACCAGGAAGTCGCCGTCGGCAGCCGCTCCACCATCGACATTACCCTCGCACCCGACCTGAAAAGCCTCGAAGAAGTGGTAGTGGTGGGTTATGGAACCCAAAAACGCGAGCAGATCACCAGCGCCATTGTTAGCGTAAAATCCGAGGATTTCGTGAAAGGCCCGGTACAGGACGCCGCCCAGCTGATTCGCGGAAAAGTGGCCGGGCTGAGCGTCATCACACCCAGCGGCGACCCTACCGCTACGGCGCAGATCACATTGCGGGGTAATGCAACCATCAACGCCAGTTCGGACCCCCTCGTGCTCATCGACGGCGTGCCCGGCGGCCTGAACACCGTCGCGCCGGAGGATATCGAATCCATCGACGTCCTGAAAGACGGCTCCGCCGCGGCCATTTACGGCACGCGGGGTACCAACGGCGTTATCCTCATCACGACGCGGAAAGTGAAAGGCGAAACGCCGGCGACCCTGGAAGTGAATTCGTATTTTACTACCCAAAGACTCACCCGCAAACTGGATTTCATGGACGTGAACCAGTACCGCGCACTGGCCGCCCAGGGCAAGCCCGGCGCCATCGATTACGGCCACAGCACCGACTGGCTGAGCCAGGTAACCCAGAAACCATTGTCGCAGGTGCATAATATCAGCCTCCGCGGCGGTTCGCGCACGACCAACTACATCGTCAGCATGGAATACCGCCGGCTCAACGGGATTATGAAAAAATCGGATAATACGACCATTTTCCCGCGCATCGAAGTGAATCATTCGATGTTCAACGGACTATTGAAAATCAATGCGAACCTGAGCGGTTACCAGCAGAAGTATTTTTCCATCGACGGCGGTCCCTATTCCGGCCTCGTGTATCGCAATGCGCTCACATTCAACCCCACGGAGCCATTGAGGGACGAAAACGGCAAATGGACGGAGCGCACCGACAAAACCGATTACATGAACCCCGTAGCGCTGATCGAGGAATCCAACGGGTTGAACCGCAACAACAACCTCCGCACGTACGGTACCATCTCGCTCGCGCCGGTGGAAGGACTGGAAATCAAGGCGTTGTTCGCGCGCGACATGTTCAACAGCACGCGAGGTTATTACGAAACGAAAAACCATTATTCCACCAGCCGCAACGGCCGGAATGGCTTTGCCTCGCGCGGCACCACCCGCACGCAGGACGACCTGTTCGAATTCACCGCCAATTACAACAAGTCCATTCACGACCACAACTTCGTGATCCTCGCAGGTCATACCTGGCGGAAGTACAACAACGAACTCTACTGGATGCAGAACTGGGATTTCCCGACCGATAATTTTTCCTACAACAACATCAACGCGGGGCTCGCATTACGTCGCGGACAGGCGCCGGAGTTGTCGGAGCAGTCTGAAAACAAGCTGATCAGCTACTTTTTCCGGGTGAATTACAGTTTTATGAATAAATACCTGCTCATGGCAAGTATCCGCCATGAAGGCTCCTCACGCTTTGGCGCCAATCACAAATGGGGAAGCTTCCCGGCGTTTTCCGTGGGCTGGAATTTAAAAAGGGAAGCTTTTCTGGAAAATTCCAACACCGTTTCAAATCTTAAACTCCGGGCAGGTTACGGCGTAACAGGCACAGAACCAGGGAAGTCTTATCTTTCTTTAAATAAAATCAATTTCAATACCAATGTACTCATCAACGGCCAATGGGTGCAGGCGATCAACCCGGCGAACAACCCTAACCCGGACCTCCGCTGGGAGCGCAAGGAAGAGGTGAACGTGGGGATCGACTACGGCTTCCTGAATGAACGCCTCTCCGGCTCCATCGACCTCTACCGCCGCACGACCCGCGATCTGATCGCCGAGTTTCCGGTGCCTACCCCGCCCTATCTGTACAATACCATCACCGCCAATGCGGCTTCCATGGAAAACAAAGGGATAGAAATCCAGGTGAATGCGATCCCGCTGCAAACCGCAGCATTCAGGTGGAGCACTTCCGTCAATTTCTCGACCAATGCAAACAAAATCCTTACATTATCGAACGACAAGTTTGCATTAGCCAGCGGCTATTTTGACACCGGCAACACCGGTGAGCCTATCCAGCAAACCACGCACCGCATACAGGTAGGCCAGCCTATCGGCAATTTCTGGGGTTTCAAAACGATCGACATCGACGAAACCGGCCACTGGATCATCGAAGGCAAAAACGGCGAGCCCAAACCCATTGCCCAGCAGCAGGCCGACGACAAGCAGATCATCGGCAACGGCTTGCCGAAACGCTATCTGAACTGGAACAACACATTGACCTACAAAAACTTCGACCTGAACATTACCATGCGCGGCGCATTCGGTTTCCAGATTTTGAACATGACCGAAATGTTCTGGAGTGCGCCCGTCATGCTCACCCGCGGGAACCTGCGCTCGAACGCCTACGACCCGATCTACGGCAAACGTCCGCTGGCCGACGACCAGTCGCTGAATTACGTAAGCTACTACATCGAAAACGGCAACTACTGGAAGATCGACAACATTACCGTCGGCTATAATCTCCGGTTGAAAAACAAATACCTCCGGCACACGCGGGTTTACCTGGCGGTGGCGAACCTGTACACCATTACGGGCTACAAGGGCATCGATCCGGAAGTGGGCATCAGCGGGCTGTTCCCGGGCATCGACGATAAGAACCGCTACCCTGCTACCACCAGCTTCACTGCCGGCGTGTCTCTCACATTCTAGTTTTTAGTTCAATACCCAAAAGACTATCTCCCATGAAACCATTGAAATCGTATATCGGCACAGCGCTTTTGCTCACCATGGCTGCGAGCGGCTGCAACAACGACCTGACCGAGAAAATTTACTCCGAGGTGACCGAGGATACCTATAATTATTCCAATGCGTACCAGGCAATGAGCATCGGCTACGCGACCATGCGGCCGCTCATTTCGCACACGCACTGGTACATGGCGCAGGAATCCACCGCCGACGGTATTGTGATGCCCGCCAATGCTTCGGGCTGGGACGACGGCGGCATTTACAAGCGTATGCACCTGCACACTTGGAATTCCGAAAACCCGCAGATCAGCAGCATGTGGAATACATTCTATACCGGGGTAATCAATGCAAACCGTTTGATAGATCAGTTACAGAACAATAAAATCACCATACCCGCCGGTGTTACCAAAGAGGCGCTGATCTCCGAAATGCGGGCGGTAAGGGCATTTTTCTACTGGATGATCTGCGACAACTTCGGCGACGCGCCGCTGATCACCGACCGCTCCGAAGAGTTGCTAGAAAAAACCGGCCGGAAGGAAATATACCAGTTCATCGTGAAGGAATTGACCGAATCGATCCCGAACCTGAGCGAAGAAAAGAACACACTGCTCTACGCCCGGTTCAACAAATGGGCCGCCAAAACACTCCTGGCCAACGTTTACCTTAACGCTGGCATTTATGCGGGCGAGGCAAGGTGGGAAGAATGCCTTACGCAATGCAATGACGTGATAGCTTCGGGCAAATACCAGTTAGAAACCGGCCTCTCCGCGCCTTTTGTTACCGAAAACCAAAATTCGCCCGAGATCGTGTTTGCAATCCCTTTCGAAGAAAACCTGGCCGGCGGGTTCAGCGCGCATATGTTTTCGTGGCATGCTTCGCTGAAAAACAAGGTCAATATGCTGGCAACTCCCTGGGGTGCGGGCTCGGCGAAAGGCGTGCCGCAGTTTATCAATACCTACGACGCCGACGACCAGCGCCTGAAATCGACCTGGATGATCGGCCCGCAGTTCGCGGCCGACGGCGTCACCCCATTGAAAGGCTCCTACGACCAGGCCGGGAAGAATGTGGTGCTCAACAACGAACTCCCCGACGGCCTGTACACCGGCGAGGCCGAGGGTTACCGGATGAATAAATTTGAAGTAAAAACCCAGGCGCAGGGAAGCCTAGGCAACGATTTTCCCGTGTTCCGCTACGCGCAGGTGCTCATGATGAAAGCCGAATGCCTCCTGCGTACCGGCAAGGCCAACGATGCCGCCACTGTGGTGTCGCTGGTACGTACGCGTGCATTCGCGGCCAAACCCGCCAAAGCCACGGTAACCGGCGCCGATCTTCAAAAAGGGAGCAGTTACCAATATGGTTACGTCGAAAATTACAAAGTAGTGGACCCCGGCAATGCGGCCGCGGTGCAATATGGCAGGATGCTCGACGAGCTGGGCTGGGAATTTGCGTGGGAAGGCTTCCGCCGCCGCGATATGATCCGCTTCGGGGTTTATACGACCAAAAGCTGGCTGTCGCACAAGCCCACCGGTGCATTCAGGGCCGTGTTCCCGATCCCGCAGATCGCCATTAATTCAAACCCGAAACTGAAACAGAATCCGGATTACAACTGATATATGAAGCGAGTGCTGATTGGATGTGTATTGTTTTTTGCTGCGGGCTTTGGTTTAGCCGGCGAAGCGTTTGCCCAGTCGGTCGGCAGCGCGTCCGGCGGCCGGACCAAAGTGCCGCAACAGGTAATGCAGCAAATTTTTGAAGAAGTAAAAACCCCTTACAAATACGGCATTGTCATCCCCCAGCCCGACAGTGGCCGGATGGTCGACAGCCCGACGGTGTTCCGGAAAGGCGGCGTGTGGTACATGACTTACATTATTTTCGATGGAAAAGGATACGAAACCTGGCTTTCCAAAAGCGATAACCTGCTGCAATGGACGCATCTGGGCAAGATCATGTCGTTCACCGAAAACACCTGGGACGCTACGCAGAAAGCTGGTTATGTGGCATTGGTCGATACCGAGTGGGGAGGCGGTTACGAAGTCGAAAAGTATAAAAATAAGGATTGGCTCTCCTACCTCGGCGGCTCCGAAAAGGGCTACGAAGCAGGCCGCTTAGGCATCGGCATTGCCACCAGCATTGATTTGACCAAACCTCAAGAAGTAACCCGGCTTCCGCGGCCCGTACTTTCGGCTATTGATAAAGATGCGCGCTGGTACGACGATAAAACCATTTATAAAAGCCTGGTAATAAGCGACAAAGCCCGCAAAACCGGCCATCCGTTTGTGATGTATTACAATGCCAAAGGTGAGAAAGGCGACGGCAAGGGGAATGGTTTTGAAAGCATTGCCATGGCTGTTTCCGACGATATGGAACACTGGAAACGCGTCGGCGACAAGCCGTTGATCACCCGCAACACCGGTATTTGCGGCGACGCGCAGATCGCCAAAATCGGTGATGTGTATGTGATGTTCTATTTCGGGGCATTCTGGAAACCGGGCGCATTCGAGCGCTTCGCCTGCTCCTACGACCTCCAAAACTGGACCGACTGGACCGGCCCCGACCTCATTTCCTCCACCGAGCCCTACGACAAAATCTACGCCCACAAGCCCTGGGTCATCCAATGGAACGGCGTGGTATACCATTTTTACAACGCAGTAGGCGAAAATGGCCGTGTAATCGCCCTGGCCACTTCCAAAGATTTAAGCAACAAGGACAACCCATGACAAAACCTGACCATGGACCGCTGACCATGGACCGCCGGTTTCTTGATTCAACAAGCCTGACAATTCGTGTACCATTCGTGCCTTCGTGGCATCCTCAACTAAAACCGTAAATGAAAAAACTCCTGTTCTCCCTTTTGCTAACAGCTTCCCTACCGGCCACCGCCCAAAAGGAAGCTACCTACACCGCAGCCAAAGCCCCGCTAAGAAGCAATCCATACAGCGAACTACCCTTAGGCGCCATCAAACCCCAGGGATGGCTCAGAGAAATGCTCGTACGCCAGAAAAACGGCTCCACTGGCAAGCTCGACGAACTTTACCCGCTGGTGATGGGCAAACGCAACGGCTGGCTCGGCGGCGACGGCGACCAATGGGAACGCGGCCCCTACTGGATCGACGGCCTGCTCCCACTCGCCTACATTCTCGATGATAAAGAGCTGATTGCCAAAACCAAGCCCTGGGTAGAATGGGCCATTGCCAGCCAGCAACCCGACGGCTATTTCGGCCCGTCCAAAGATTACGGCCACGAACCAGGCGTGCAGCGTGACAACAGTCGGGACTGGTGGCCAAAAATGGTGATGCTCAAAATATTAAAGCAATATTACTCGGCCACAAGCGACCAGCGCGTGATCACGCTGATGACCAATTATTTCAAATACCAACTCAAAGAACTGCCTTCCAAACCCCTCGATAACTGGACATTCTGGGCCAGGTACCGCGGCGCAGACAACCTCGCGGTGGTATATTGGCTCTACAACATCACCGGCGACAAGTTCCTGCTCGACCTCGGCAATCTCATCCACCAGCAAACCTTCGATTATACGCGTGCATTCCTGGGTACCGACCTGCTTTCGACGCGCGGCAGCATTCACTGCGTCAACCTCGCGCAGGGGATCAAAGCGCCGGTAATCTACTACCAGCACCACCCTGAACGGATGTACCTCGATGCCACTAAAAAGGGTTTCGCCGACATCCGTAAGTTCAACGGCATGGCGCACGGGCTGTACGGTGGCGACGAAGCATTGCACGGAAACGATCCGACGCAAGGTTCCGAACTTTGCTCCGCCGTGGAAATGATGTTCTCGCTAGAAAGCATTCTCGAAATCACCGGCGACGTGGACTATGCCGATATGCTCGAAAAAGTGGCATTTAACGCATTGCCGACGCAGCATTCCGACGATTTCATGAGCCGCCAGTATTTCCAGCAGGCCAACCAGGTGATGATGACCCGCCACCAACGCAATTTCGACGTGAACCACGGTGGCACCGACGTATGTATGGGCCTGCTCACCGGTTACCCGTGCTGTACTTCCAACATGCACCAGGGCTGGCCGAAATTTGTACAAAATCTCTGGTACGCAACGGCCGACAAAGGCATTGCGGCCTTAACCTATTCGGCCAGCGAGGCGACCATCAAGCTGCCCGGCGGCGTGAATGTAGCTGTGAAAGAAGAAACCTCCTACCCTTTTGAAGAAACCATTAAATTCACGGTAAATCCTTCTGCCAAAGCGGTGTTTCCGTTCCATATGCGGATTCCCGCGTGGTGCAAAAAGGCTGGTATTAAAGTAAACGGCAAGCTCTGGCTCGAACCGGACGGCAACCAGGTAGTCAAACTGATCCGCGAGTGGGAAAAAGACGACGTAGTGGAACTGACGCTGCCCATGCATATTTTCAAAAATACGTGGGTTGAAAACTCTATTTCCGTTGAGCGCGGACCGCTTACCTATGCTTTGAAAGTGGGGGAAACGTCCAAACTGGTCAAAAATGATAAAGACCCGATCGATTACGGTACAAACTATACGGAGGTGAGGCCGACCACGCCCTGGAATTATGGATTGATTCTCACACCGGACAGCAAGCTGGAAGAGCAATACAAATGGGAAGCCGCGAAACCGGTTTCGAACTATCCCTGGAACCCCGAGAATGCCCCGTTGCAGATCAAAACCAAAGCGCGCCGCATCCCGTCGTGGGGATTGTACAACGAAATGGCCGGGCCGGTTCCGTACAGTATGACGTATCAACTCGAAACCGAGGATAAGGAAGAAGACATTGTGCTGATCCCGTACGGCTGTACCAATCTCCGGATTTCACAGTTTCCGGTTATCCACAAGAAGAAGTAGGATTTTTGATTTAAAACAAACCTTGAAATGCATTTAATCCCTAAAATATACGCAAGCGCCGCGCTCGTATGGTGCATGCAGACGCTCCCCGCGCACGCCCAGCAGCGCATCCGGCCCGTGCGGTTTTCGGAAGTGAACATCACCGACCAGTTCTGGAAACCCAAGCAGGAAAAAGTCGCCACGGCTACTTTGAATGCGTGTATCATCCAGACGGAGGAAAAATCGGGCCGCATTCGCAACTTTGAAAAGGTAGCCCGCAAGCAAGGCGAAAAGCACGAAGGCATTTACTACGACGACAGCGACGTGTACAAAGCCATCGAAGCCATCGCCTACTCGCTCAAAAACCGCCCCGATGCCGCATTGGAACGGAAAGCCGACGAATGGATCGATAAAATCGCCGCCGCCCAACTTCCCGACGGTTATTTGAATACCTACTACACATTAACCGACCTCAAACAGCGCTGGACCGACATGGAAAAGCACGAAGATTACTGTGCGGGGCATTTGTTTGAAGCTGCGGTGGCCTATTACAACACCACCGGCAAGCGCAAGCTGCTCGACGTAGCCATTCGCTTCGCCGACCATATCGATTCGACATTCCGCGTCGCGAACCGGCCGTGGGTATCGGGCCACCAGGAAATCGAACTGGCGCTGATGAAAATGTACCACCTCACCAAAGAAGACCGCTACCTGAAACTGGCCGACTGGTTCCTCGACCAGCGCGGCCATGGCTACGGCAAGGGCAAGATCTGGGACGAATGGAAAGATCCGAAATACTGCCAGGACGATGTGCCCGTGAAGCAGCAGAAGGAAATCACCGGCCACGCGGTACGCGCGATGTACCAGTACACGGGCGCGGCCGACGTGGCGTCCGTCACGCAGGACCCCGGATACATGAATGCCATGACCGCCGTTTGGGAAGACGTCGTTTACCGAAATATGTACCTGACCGGTGGAATAGGCTCCTCCGGCCATAACGAAGGCTTCACCGACGACTACGACCTTCCCAACGGCCAGGCGTACAGCGAAACCTGTGCCTCGGTGGGCATGGTGTTCTGGAACCAACGCATGAATGCGCTCACCGGCGACGCCAAGTATATCGACGTCCTCGAACGCAGCCTGTACAATGGCGCTTTGGACGGTCTGAGCCTCGCCGGAGACACATTTTTTTACGGAAACCCGCTTTCGTCGGTCGGTAACAATGCCCGTAGCGCCTGGTTCGGGACGGCTTGCTGCCCTTCCAACATTGCGCGGCTGGTGGCGTCCGTCGGGGATTATATTTATGGCAAATCGGAGGGTAAGATTTGGGTAAACCTTTTTGTGGGGAGCAATACCAGTTTCCAAATGGGTAAAACCCCTGTACCACTGCAAATGGATACCAATTATCCCTGGGATGGTAATGTGAAGATCAAAGTGTCGCCCGCACAGAAAGTAAAATATGCATTGAACATCCGAATACCCGGCTGGGCGGCTGAAACAGCCGTTCCCGGAGGATTGTACAACTTCGCAGCGGCTGGAAATACCAAAGTCGAAATACTGCTGAATGGCAAGGCTGTCAATTATCAAACGGAGAAAGGCTACGCGGTGATTGACCGTACCTGGCAGAATGGCGACGAGATCGAAGTAAAATTGCCGATGGACGTGCGGCAAATCAGGGCCCGCAACGAGGTGAAGGCCGATGCCGATCGCATTGCACTGCAACGGGGGCCACTTGTGTATTGCGTGGAAGGCGCCGACAATGCAGGCGAAGTATGGAACCTGATCGTGCCGGAAAACCCGTCATTCAATACCAAAATCAGCCAGATCCTGAACGAACCGGTCGTCGCCATCCAGGCGAACCTGCAAGTAGTAAAACCCACGTCCGACGGCCTGAATGTAAAACCGGAACCGCAAACTGTGACCGCGATTCCGTATTACACCTGGGCCAACCGCGGCCGCGGCCCGATGCAGGTTTGGCTGCCCGTGAAGATGAAAAATATCAGGATTGCGGAATAGCCGCATTTTTGTAGCGCCTCACGCGTAATGCGGCCTGCTCTTTGTGACCCATAAATCCTTCGATTTCACAAAGCCGCATGCCATATTCACCGATCACGACGCTCGCTTCGGCCGTACAGCGCTGATACGTACAATTTTTCAAAAATTTACCGACCCACAAGCCGCCGGTATACCGCGCCGCTCCGTGGGTCGGTAGCGTATGGTTGGTACCGATCACCTTGTCGCCGTACGCCACATTCGTTTCCGGGCCGAGGAAAAGTGCGCCGTAGTTGGTCATGTTTTCGAGGAAATAGTGGGGGTCGCGCGTGAGCACCTCCACGTGCTCGTACGCGAGCCTGTCCGCCTCCGCGAGGGCTTCCTGTTCGTCTGCGACGAGGATAATCGAGCCATTGTCGCGCCAGGCCACGCTTGCAATGTCGGCAGTGGGCAATGTTTCCAGCTGCCGGTCTATTTCGGCCAGGGTTTCGTAGGCCAGCTTTTCGGAAGTGGTGATCAGCGCACCGGGTGAGGTAGGCCCGTGTTCGGCTTGTCCCAGCAGGTCGCAGGCTACCATTTCGGCGTCTGCCGTTTCGTCGGCGATCACCAGTATTTCGGTAGGCCCTGCGAACAAGTCGATCCCTACTCGGCCATACAGCTGCCGTTTCGCCTCCGCCACATAAGCATTCCCCGGCCCGACGATCTTATCCACGGCGTCAATGGTTTCGGTACCCAAAGCCATAGCCACCATCGCTTGCATTCCTCCCAGAAGGTAAATTTCATCCGCCCCGGCCATATGCATGGCAGCAATGGTCGCCGCCGGCATTTGGCCCTTAATGGGCGGCGTGCAGCCGATCACCCGCTTTACACCGGCCACTTTGGCCGTGAGGATGCTCATATGCGCCGATGCCACCATCGGGTACCGGCCGCCGGGAATGTAGCAGCCCGCACTGTTCACCGGAATGTTCTTATGCCCCAGTATCACGCCCGGAAGCGTTTCCACCTCGATGTCACGGATCGATTCACGCTGTTTCTGCGCAAAAAAGCGGATCTGCTGCTGCGCAAAGGCAATGTCGTCGATCACCTGCTGCGGCACGCCGGCGATGATCTCGCGGATCTGATCTTCGGATAACCGGAACGATTCCGGTGACCATCGATCGAATTGTTCCGAATACTTCCGGACAGCCGCGTCGCCGTTTTTTTCAATGTCTTTAATGACTTCGCTCACGACCGCGCTCACTTTTTCGTCGGCCTCGTGTTGTTCGGCGGCGCTTTTTCCCGGTTTAATAATTGTTGCCATGGGTTTGGGACTGTTAATTTTTGGTATTTCAAAAATACAGTTACGCCAACCCGCCCGCTATTACTTTTATAGCGGTTTATGGTACAATCTTTCATTGCGGGCATACCGCTTTCAAACCACCTGTTTCAACCTGCTTTCCAGGTGCAATGCGGCCAGTTTGAAACCACTTTTGAAATACACTTTCTGGGCAGTATTGTTGGTAAAATCCGTATCGAGCACGAGCGCGTCACAGTCATTCAGCCTCGCCGTTTCCCGCACGTGGTCCAGCAAGCTGGTAGCCAGGCCTTTTCCACGGTATTCGTCGAGTGTGTAGAGGTCGTCGATGTAAATGATGTTGCCGGTATGCAGCGAGGTCATGAACCGGCAACCTGCAAATGCCACAAACCGGTCTTGATCGGCCATGGCGGTGATGAAATACTTTTCATTCTGCATCATTTCCGTCACCATCGAAACCCAATTTCCCTTTTTCAAATGCGGCCTCAGCAGCGAAGCCACTTCCCAGCATTGGGCGATTTCAGCTTCCGTTTTTACAATCCTTATTTCCAATAGCTCTTTCATATACTTTGTTTTTTAAGCAAAAGTATAGGGCTGTAAAAACGCATTCATGTACCAGCTTTGAGAAAAGTCATGGCCCAAAGACGGGGCCAGCCGTGTCGCATTCCGCATTAACTAAAATTGGACAAAACTGATTTCAGTATTTGCAACGCCTGCCGCATTTCTTGCTCGTTCAGGGAGGCAAAACCCATTCTCAATGCATTGGCCGAAAAGCTTTCGTTCTTGTAAAAATCCCCGTCATCGATATAAAGCCCTTTTTTCCGGGCCTCAACAGACATTTTATGCAGGTCGATAGCCGGCGAGAGGACTGTCCAGATCCCCAAACCACCCTCGGGCACATTGAATGTAATTTCATTCACGAAATCGGAAGCGAGTATTTCGCAGAACATATCGCGCCGGTCTTTATAAATTTTCAGGGATTTGCGAAAATGCCGATCCACCTCTCCATTATCGTAAAGCACGGAAAACGCCTCCTCCATCAATGTATCCCCCTGCCGGTCGATCAGCTCCCGCAGCGACGCGGCCGCTTTGATGAACTCGTGCGGGCCTACCATAAATCCTATCCGCAATGCGGGCGCGAAGGTCTTGGAAATGGAGCCAATGTAAATTACATTCTGGTTGTGATCAATGCTCGCCAGGGGCAGGTAGGGTTTGTTATCGTAATGAAAATCGAAGTCGTAATCGTCTTCGATGATGGCGAAATGGTGTATTTTGGCAAGATTCAGCAATTTCAGGCGGCGCTCGCTGCTAAGCGTGACAGTGGTCGGTAAATGATGGTGCGGAATGATGTAAACGGCCTTGATCTTTGTTTTTTCAAGACATTTTTCCAAAAAATCAATATCCATTCCCGAAGCATCTACCGGTATCCTGAGCATGTCCGCGCCCGCGTGCCGGAATGTCTCGTCGGCCAGGGCATAATTCGACATCCCGGCCGCAACAGTGTCGCCCGGCCCCAGCAGCAGCTGTGCCGCCAGGTAAATGCCCATCTGGCTGCCCTTGGTGATCAGCACGTCGTCCGGCGACGCATTTACCCCTCTCGTATGCGATAAATATCCGGCAATGGAAACGCGCAGCCGCTCCGACCCCGCCGAGCTGCCGTACCGTAAAAAGCTCTTGCCGTAATACCGGCGCGAAAGGCTCCGGTACTCGCGCATCAGTTCGTCGATCGGCGCCAGGCGCACGTCCGGGAAACCGTCGTCGATGGCCAGTCCCACCTTTTGAAGGTCTTTGCTCGGCATAGCGTTACGGAACCGGTTCGTCCATTCGAATGCTCCCCGCGCTCCCTCGTCCGTACGTGCGCCCGCGAGCGCGGATGTGGCGGGTACAGGTAGTTTTGCATTCACAAATATCCCCTTCCGCTCCACGGATTCGGCCCAGCCCTGGCTGACCAGCTCCTCATAGGCCAGCTTCACCGTATTGCGATTAACGCCGACGAGCCCGGCGAGCACCCGCGAACTGGGCAGCATGTCCGCCGGCTCCAATATCCCTTTGGTAATCAACGCAATGAATGCATTACACAGCTGTACGTACAGTGCCGCGCCCGCCTCGCGGTCCATGCGGATCAATGTTTTATATGGAAGCATCTGGGCCATCTGTTTTATCAAAACTGGGTCTCAAATATAGCCCAATCGTCGTATAATTTTGAAGAAAAAACAGAGAATGAAGCAATTATTAGTCATCGATTCAAGCGCCAGAGCCCTCCGTTCCCACAGCCGGGAGATGACGCGTGAATTTGTCAAACAATGGCAAGATCGTTACCCCGGTTCGACCATCATATCGAGAGATCTTACCCATGACAATGTGCCGCATATTACGGAAAAATGGGTTTCGGCGGCTTTTACACCCGAGGCGTCCAGGTCGGAGGAGGCAATGCAAATACTCGAAACAAGCGAGCAATTCGTGTCGGAACTGCACGCGGCAGACGTGATCGTGATCGGCGCCCCGATGTATAACTGGTCGATCCCCAGCCCGCTGAAAGCTTATATCGACCACGTCATGCGTGTCAACCGGACGTTCCGCGTCAACCGGGGCGACAAGCAGAATCCGTACATCGGCCTGCTTCAAAACAAAACGTTGGTCCTGCTGCTTTCGAGAGGCTCGGCGGGCTACGGGCCGGGCGAAGACAACCAGCATATGAATTTCCAGGACAATTACCTGAAAACAGTGTTCAATGTTATGGGTATCAGCGACATCCATACGATTACCATCGATGGAGCGTCCACGCAGTCCGATGAATTGGTCCGATCCATCGAATGCGCCGAAACGGACATCAGGACATTTATCCGGCACTATCATCAAACCGAAGATACTTACCCCACAATCAACCAATAACTATTTAAATACCAAGCAAATGCAAACGAGAATTCACATCGACAAAGCGGAACCCGCAGGATACAGGGCTGTACTCGGCCTCGAAAAATTCATTGAAAGCACCCCGCTTTCCCGCACGCACAAGGACCTGATCAAGATCCGCGCTTCGCAGATCAACGGCTGCGCATTCTGCATCGACATGCATACTAAGGAAGCCCGCAAAGCCGGTGAAACCGAGCAACGCATTTACGCGCTCAACGCCTGGCGCGACGCGCCTTTCTTTTCCGAAGAAGAACGGGCGATACTTGCACTGACCGAGGAAGTAACGCTGATCGGCAACCACGTGAAGGATGAGACTTACGCACGGGCGGAGCAATTTTTCGAGCCTGCCCGGCTCGCACAAATCATCCTGGCCATCATCACGATCAACGTCTGGAACAGGATCGGCATTACCACACAACTCGTCCCGGCATAGCAACCGAAAATGCATAACAACCTGACTGAAAAGTATTTATAATAATTTCATTGTAGTTTTGTAATGGCGGATTGAACCTTCGATCCGTCATTATTTTTTATAGGGGTACCAATCATTCCTTTTACAATGCTTATGACCAACAGCCCCGTCGTCGACAAATTCATTCAATACTTAACCGATAAAATCACGCTTTCCGCCGAAGAAATAGCGCAAATCGCGCAGGTTTGTATTCCAAAGAAAATCCGTAAACGGCAGCTGCTTTTGCAGGAAGGGGATGTATGGAAATACAATGCGTTTGTAAGTGACGGTTTTCTTCGGACCTATTCCGTTGATAATAAGGGCAATGAACATATTCTAAACTTCGCCCCGGAAAACTATTGGTCGGGCGACCGCGAGAGCCTGATGACTGGGAAACCATCCCGGTTTAATATCGAAGCGATCGAGGATACGGACGTCGTGCTGATTACGAAAGACAATTTCGATCAGCTTTGCCGCTCGATTCCGCACTTGAACGACCTGGTCAATGCGATTTTACATAAAAGTTTCGTCGTATCGCAGGACCGCATTCACGCGGGCATCAGCCTGTCGGCCGAAGAAAAGTACCAGAAGTTTCTCGATCAATACCCGCAGATCGCCAACCGCATTCCCCAGCATATGATCGCCGCCTACATCGGCATCACCCCCGAAACGCTCACGCGGATCAGGCGCAACAATACTGGCAAATAGCCGTTGTGGCCATTTCCATTGACATTTGTTTGTTATTTTTTCAAGCAAATGTCAATGGAGGACGGGGTGCGCGGGTTACAACTTTGCATCGTCAAACATTTAAAATTTACGACGATGAACAAGACAGTTTTTATTACCGGAACCAGTACCGGTTTTGGTAAACTCACAGCGATCACCTTGGCCAATGCAGGCCTTACCGTCATAGCCGGCATGCGTAATACCGGCGACAAAAATCGGGCAGCAGCCGAAGAACTGGGCGCTATTCCCAACATTGAAGTAGTGGAAATAGACCTGACCGACGATGCTTCCGTCGCCGGGGCGTTTGAACAGGTGCTGGCGAAACATGGCAAAATCGACGTGCTGGTGAACAATGCGGCGGTTAGCGGTTTCGGAGTATTCGAATCGTACAGCGTGGACCGTATCCGCGAAATGTTCGAGATCAACTTTTACGGGGTTATTCGCACTTACCAGGCGGTGCTACCTGCCATGCGTGCGGCGAAAAGCGGGTTGATCATCAACATCACCTCCGGCGCGAGCGGCCATACGCTGCCGTTCATGGTACCTTACCTCGCTTCCAAATTCGGCGTGGAAAGCATTACCGAGGGTTTGCAGGACGAGTTGAAGCAATTCGGGATCGATAACGTGTCGATCCAGCCCGGCGTGTATCCGACCGAAATGAATACCGGCGCGAAGGCGGGCATTCACGGGAACAAGCCTGAAATCGCGCAGGAATACGACCCTCTTGCGACGGAACAATTCAATGCATTGGGCCAGGGGCTTTTCGGAAAAATGGCGGCCTTCGAAATGAACCCGCAAACCATCGCCGACGGCGTGCTCAAATTGATCGGAATGCCGGCAGGCCAGCGGCCGTTGCGCTTCCCGCTCGACGCGATCGCACAGGGTACCGACGTGGAGTTCATCAACGCCCGCGCCGACATCAAGGCCAAATGGGTAGCCGCGTACATGAACTAGCCCGACGGCAGTACTACTTTTCTGCTCAATCCTGATACTATCTTTCACATAATGGCGGGTTTTGAAAAATTGTATTAGTTTACCAATGCAATCCAAAACCCACCATGATGAAAGCCGTTGAATTCCACTTGCCACAGGACGTCGACAAGTCCTTCATTGTTTTTCGCGAAACGGGTGATTTCTTTCCTGCACCCTGGCATTACCACGCTCACTACGAGTTTGTTATGGTAAACAAAAGTACGGGCCGGCGAATGGTGGGCGATCATATCGGTTACTTTGAAGAGGATGATCTGGTGTTTATGGGCTCGCTCCTTCCCCACGTGTGGGTCAACGACCCGATCTATCTCGAACGGCGCGCGCCGGAAAAAGCGGATGCGCTCGTGATCCATTTCACGGACGATTTCCTGGGAGAAGATTTTATGACTATTCCGGAAATAGACGATTTCAGAAAGGTGCTCAAACTCGCCGACCGCGGCATGGCATTGCGGGGGGAGACACGCGGGCGCATTAACGCGCTCATACGCGCAATGCCCGCGCAAAACGGGCTGCAAAGGCTCTCTTCATTGATGCTCATCTTCGATATCATGTCCCACACGACGGAATTCGACCTTTTAGCCAGCCCACGCTTCGTGCAAAATTTCCATTTCGATTCTTCCGACCGCTTCAAAAAGATCACGGGCTACATCATGCAAAATTTCGACAAGGACATCAGTCTAGCCGAAATCGCTTCGGTGGGTAATATGGGCGTCACGGCATTTTGTAATTTTTTCAAGGAGCAGTTCCGGGTGACGTTCGTGGAATACCTTACTACCGTACGCATCGGGCATGCCTGCAAGCTCCTTTCCGGGCACGACCGCAATGTGGTGGAAGTGGCCTATGAATGTGGATTCAATAACCTGGCGAATTTCAACCGGCAA
This sequence comes from Dyadobacter sp. SG02, assembly GCF_900109045.1. Classification (GTDB taxonomy): domain Bacteria; phylum Bacteroidota; class Bacteroidia; order Cytophagales; family Spirosomataceae; genus Dyadobacter. The sequence continues at coordinate 120,584 of NZ_FNYL01000013.1, read as the reverse complement.
TTCAAAAAACTCAAAAATATGACACCCAGCGACTACCGGAAGACGCTGATCGTGCGGTAGTTCCGGATTTTCAACCGATCCTCCCTGTCGCAGACTTTCTGTGAAATATAGTATCAGGATTGCAATCCGCGGATCAATGCCAGCAGCTGTTCACGGATATATTCTTCGGCGCCCGGTGCCAGGCAACTGTACCGGCAGCGCCAGGTTTCGTACCCGCCACGATCCATTTCGTGCTTCGGCGGCACGTAACCCGCATTACCATTGGCCATCGAGATGGTGAAATAGTTTTCAATACCCGCCTGCGCTTTCAGGTACAGACCGGTTTCCGAGAAAAATTCGCCTGCCAGTCCCCCTATTACGCCATTTCCAATCCGGATCGCCTGTGCCGGGCATTCACGTGTGGCAGGCATTTCGTCGAGCAGTAATTGCTCGCGTGCGTAGATTTGCATTAAACCTTCATGATCAGGTTCGATCGTTTCAAAACGGGCCGTGGCGATCAATTTCGCCGCTTTTTCCAGTTCTTCAGGCGATGGCTTCACAACTTCGCAGGGTAACGGTTGAAAAACTGCTTCTAAAACAGGTTCCGCTTGCCATTCCAATGCGTTCAGCCTTTCGATCAGCCGATCAGCCAGGTCATGGCCAATGAATTCGCTCTTTTCGAAATGGCCTTTCGGGTAACGTTCACTGTCCAGAAAATCCCAGATATTGACGTCGCCGCTGGTACCGTTGCTCATCATTCCCACGAATTCGTCACCCGCATTCAACCGTTCGCGCAGCCGTTCGGAGAAATAACCGAAATAATCCGCAGAAATGGTACCATTCTCCCAGTCGCCCACATAATGCAGCGAATAGTTGCCCAAAATGCCGATCCAGCGGCCATCGATGCCTTGCACGGCCAGAAAGCTGAGTTCGGGGTCGGTAGGCGCTACGCCGTGATCAATGTAATCCTCGCCGCCAAATGGATTGGTTTTCACATCATCCATTCCACCGGTAACGGGGTTGAACGGCGTGTAACCGGGTTTCATCGCGTAACGTCTGCACAATACGTGCTCGGGCACCGCCACGCCCCCAAACGCAATGCGCGCCGGGCGAAGGTTTTGCAATGCGTCCTCCACGGCCTGTACAATACGGCCCGGAAGCATTTTTTCATACGCAGGATCGATGCTGCCCAGGTGCACGTCCGCCACCGAGCCCGCCGCGTGCGTATGCGTGCTCGCAATGAGCACGTGCGTATGCGCGAGGCCGGTACGGGCGGCAATGGCCGCTTTCACCCCGTCGACAAACTCCCTCGGCATGACGCAAATATCCACCATCACCAGCGCGACGGTTGTTTCACCGGCGCGGAGCACCAATGCTTTGGCAAACAGGTCGTCGTGAATGTAGGTGGCGTAATGCGTGATGAAGTCGCCGTTAATGCGCGTGCCAAGTGGCGGTGTGGTTTTGACGCGCGCGGCGCCGGCCAGGAATGTGGTCGTTGAAGTGGGCATTTACTTTAATGAAAATAATGTATCAAACTCATTTCCAGGCATTACGCAAAAACCGGAGCCAGTTCCCGCTGAATATGTTATCGATATCCTCTTCTTTATATCCGCGATCGGCCAGAATGCCTTCGAACTTTTGCAGATCGGCGATGGAGTTCAAATCCCACGGCGACTGCTCGGTTCCGAAAATACCGTCGAGGTCGCTGCCGATGGCAATGTGCCGGCTGTTACCGGCTATCTGACAAATATGGTCCCAATGATCGACCAAATTTGCCAGCCGAATATCCAGCTGCCACGGGTCCGACACCATATCGATAAAACGGATATCCATCGCCCAGCAATCGAGCATCCCGCCTATGACCGCACCCCGGTCGATCAGTCGTTTGATCTGTTCGTCAGTCAGTTGCCGCTGATTAGGTACTATTTTGCGCACGTTATGGTGGCTCGACCACACCGGCCCCTCATAAAAATCCATGACCTGATCGAAACCCTCGTCCGTCAAATGCGTCGTGTCGAGTATCATATTCAGCCGCGACATTTCGCGCATTAGTTCAAAACCCTGCGGCGTTACAGGCCCCTGCATTCTGGTCCCCGGCGCATACCGCCCCGGCCCGAAATGCGATAGCCCCACCGCTCTCAATCCGTAATCGTAAGCACGTTGCAAATACGACACATCCACCAGGGAATCAGCCCCTTCCAGGCTCAGAATGTAGCCTACCGGACGTTTTTCGCCTTCACCAAGAGGATTATTCCAAAGATTTAAATGCGCTTCAAGCCCGGCGAGACCGGTGATCTGCACCATTTCGCCCAGCGCCTCCATTTCCCGGTACCAGGCCAGCTGCGCCTGCGTCATGGCCCACGCCTGCTGGGGCGAATTCCAGCCCGGCAATGCGCTGCCCGGCGGGGTGTACCGCGCCAGCTGGGTCGCTACCACGATCCCGACGTTGCCTTTTCGAAGTTCAGGCAGGCAAACGGTACCTTTCCCCCGGTCGTTTTTGTCCTTCATATGCATCTCACGCTGCCGGATTTCGTCCAGCGGCCGCGTGAGGTCCCGGTTCCATTCCAGGGCATTCATAGCCAGGTCCAGGTGCGCGTCGAATATCAGCCTGCCCATATTCAGTTCGATCCGTTTTTAAGTGCAGCTTCTTCGGAATGATTGTACTGGCCGATCAGTTCGTGAATTTCCTGGCTGAATTTACCTAAAAGCTCACGCCACCTGGACGCTTCGCCGGGTTTGTAACGGTAAAAGCCTTCTAGTTCATCCATCCCCCAGTCGCCCCTTCCCACCATGTCGGTAAAGAAGCCCGGAAGCATTGTATCGGTCGCCAGTTCGCGATTCAGGTCTTTCATGACCATCCCGTAGGCATAAGTACCCATCAAATCCATATACCTCAAATTCCCCGCAAACGGGAGGTAATATCCGGCATCGTTCCGGCAGGCGCGGTCGATGTCTTCGGCATTGGCATACCCGTTTTGAACCAGGAAAAAAGCTTCGCGTATGAGCGCGCCAAGCAGGCGCATGCGTATGCCCGCGTTCCCGCGTATCACGTAAGGATCTTTATTCCAGGCTGTTCTGGCTATTTCTTCAAGGTGGGTTACTTCCGACGCGTTGGTCGTTTCATTGGCAATCATTTCCAGAAAATAGGTTTGGTCGGCCGGTTCCGTCCAGTTAAGGCCGATAATCCGCCCCGGGTGCAATGCATTTTCCTGCAAAATATCCAGTCCGATGCTCTCGGTATTGACGGCGATCAGCGTTCCGGCGGGCACTTTTTCTTCGATCCGTTTGATCCACGCCTGCTTAATGCCCTGATCTTCCGCAGTTACCAGAATCACCAGGTTAACCGCTGCCGGGTCTGCATTCAAATCCGTCAAAACGGAAAAACCACCCTGTTTCAGGCATTTTTCTATTCCGGCTGCGATACGATGGCCCCCAAGCAGGAGCGCCGCCTCATTGCTTTCTTTCATCGGCTGATAGGCCCCAAAGCCTCGTTTCAGATTTTTGCTAATACTTTTTCGGCGGTGGCAATGGCTGTTTCAATGTCTTCGTCGGTGTGTACAGCGCTGATATACCAAAGCCCGCGACCGATCACGCGAACGCCTTCCTCGTGCATGGCTGCAATGAACCGGCCGAGTTTCCCCTTGTCCGCCGGGAGCGTATCACGGTAGTCGCTGGTTTTTTCAATGGTGGTAAAACTGGTGGCAAACATCGGCCCGGGCCCTTCCACCAGCAATGCATGCCCGCTTTTGGCTGCCGCTTGCTGCAAGCTGGCCATCAGCTTCCTGCCCAGCCGGAACATCCGCTCGTGCGGCGCGTCCCTTTCCAATACCCCAATCGTCGCCAGCGCCGCCGCAACGGTAGGATTACCCGCATTCATCGTGCCGGCATGGATCACTTTGGCCTGTTCGATGAGCTGCATCCATTCGTATTTACCCACAATCGCGCTGATCGCGTAGCCGCTTGCAATGGCTTTGGCAAATATGGAAAGGTCGGGGGTAATGCCGAAATACTGCTGTGCCCCGCCGAGCGAAAGCCGGAAGCCGGTGATCACTTCGTCGAAGATCAGTGCAATGTTATGATTGGAACACAAATCCCTCAAACCCTGCAAGAAACCGGGTTTTGGTTCAATGCATCCGTTGTTACACATAACCGGCTCGGTAATGATCGCCGCGATTTCGTGGCCGCGTTCGGCGATCGTTTGCCTTACCAGCTCAATATCGTTCCAGGGCAATATAATAAACTCATTTTCAACACCATCCGGCAGACCCTGCGTCCACGGGAACACATTCGGTTGCTCGCGGCTACCCAGCGCCTCGGCCGATGGCGTGCTGATCCCCCAGCAAACATTGTCCATCCAGCCGTGGTAATGCCCCTCGAAACGCAGGAATTTACTTTTACCGGTCTTCGCACGTGCTACGCGGAACGCCGTCTGCACGGCTTCGGAGCCATCCAGGCAAAACCGCATCAACTCCGCGGACGGGATCAGCCGGTTCAGCGTTTCGGCAAGCTCGATCTCGCGAATGTGCTGACCGGCAAAAAGCTGCCCTTCCTGCGAGTATTCAGCCACGGCTTTCAAAACTTCCGGATGCGAATGCCCGAGAATAAGCGGCCCCTGACTGAGCGTAAAATCGAGATATTCGTTGCCGTCGACGTCGTAAATGCGGCTCCCGCGACCGTGCGTGTAGAAGAGCGCATGCGGGTGGTTGTATTTTCTGAATTCGGAAGAAACGCCGCTGGCGAGCACTTTTTTGGCCCTTTCGAGCAATTCGGCGGATTTCTGGTAGGTTTTCATTGCAGATAAGCTTTAACTTTTTCAGCTGAGTATTCGGCGGCGAGGAGGTGGATTTTCTGGTTGAAACGGGCGAATGCTTCATCCCACTGGGCGCCCTCGCCGGCTTCGTAGGGATAAATCCCCCGGTCGTTATGGACGCCGCGCGCACCTTCCCGCACCATTTGCTGCATGATTTCGGGCACTTCCGCGCTGTTACCGAGTTCGGAAAAAATGCGGGGGAGAATGGTCTGGAAGTCTTTCAGTCCCAGATAATCCATCCGCCTGAAAATCCCCATGAGCGTCATCCACGAGCCCGCATCGTAGCGGAAGGCCTTATCGACGTCCTCGCGCGAGGCATTCCCGCTTTCGATCTGATGGAATATCTCGCGGTATACGGCGTACATGAGCCGGTTGGTGATAAACCCGCGAATGTCCTTTTTCAGCAGAGTCGGTTCCTTGCCCCAGCGGTGCGCCATGCCGAACACGCGTTCGGCAAAAACAGGGTCGGTTTGCTCCCCGCAGGTAATTTCCAGGAAACGGGTCATAAACGCCGGCTCGGCCCAGTGAATGCCCAGGAAACGGGCGGGTATATCCACGAACTTTTGAAGTTCGCTGATCGGGATGGCCGAAGTGTTGCTTCCGATGATGCAACCGGCACTTACCGCGTTTGTAATCTTTTGGTAGACAGTGGATTTAATCTCCGGCTTCTCGATCACGCACTCGATCACCAGCTCGCAACCCGCCAGCGCGGCATAATCCTCCGAAATGGCCAAGCCATCCAGGTAAGGTTGCACCGAACCGATCAACCCCGCGTCGCGGCACTGGCGAAGTTGCCCCGCGATGCGCTCCGGTGCCACGGGAGCCTCCTGGGCGATCGGCGCAATCGCCCGCACCGGGTGCCCGGCCACGAGCAATGCGGCCACAATGCTGCTGCCCATCAGCCCCAGCCCCACAACGCCCACCGGGGCCAAAGATGATGGTTCGTTCATAGCGGTTCGTCAGGCGGGAAGTTTCACGATGCAGTCGATCTCGACTTTGATGTTTTCGGCCAGCACCGACTGTACCGTCGTGCGGGCGGGCTTGATGCCCGGGAAGTAGGTAGCGTAAACCGCATTGTAACGGTCGAAATCCCGGATATCGGCCAAATGCGCGGTGCATTTCACGACATGCTCCATGGTACCTCCCGCCGCACGGACGATCGCCGCGATATTGTCCAGCGTGCGTGCCGTCTCTTCCTCGATCGTGCCGAGCACAAACTGCGACGTTTTAAAATCGACCGAAGCCTGGCCGCTGACAAATAGGAAGCCGTCCACTACCACGCCGTCGGAGTAGGCGCCGGTTACGAAATCGGGATCACGATCGGGATGAACTATTTTTTTCATAAAAGCAAAATATAATTCTACAAAACACCTTATTCACAAAAGTACATATCACTCCTCTTCTCACTCTCCTACTTTCTGCTCGATTAATGATACTATTTTTTACCGCGTTTCAGGCATTCAGGCCACCGTCCATCAGGATGTTTTCGCCATTGATATACGCCCCGGCGTCCGACGCGAGCAGTACCACCAATCCTTTGATATCGTCCTGGTTGGCCATCCGCCTGAGCGGCACTTTTTTGCAGTAATTATTCAAAAACGCTTCCGGCTGGTTGTTGAACAGCCCGCCCGGACTAATGCAGTTGAACCGCACGTTTTTCCCTGCATTCATCTGCGCCATGTAGCGCGTGAGGTTGATGAGCCCGGCATTGTGAAAGAAGTAATCCGGCGGCAGGTCGCCCATGCCGACGGTGCCCTCATAATTGGACAAATCCGGGCCGAACATGCCCATCATCGACGCGATGTTGATCACGCTCCCGCCGCCGCTCTGCACGATCAGGTCCGTCATTTCGCGCATAATGTCCACCATTCCGGTCGCATTCACCTGCATTGATTCCTCAAACTGGTCCAGCGGCGCATTATAACCTTTCATAGGTCGCGAAACCGCATTGTTCACAAAACCGTCCAGCCGCCCGAACTTTTCCAGCACGCCGGCTTTCAATGCCAGCACCGACTCATGCACGCCCTGGTCCGCTTCCATCGCATGCACATCCAGCCCGCGCCCGCGGAACAGTGCCGCCGTTTGCTCCGCCGAAGCCAGCTCCCGCGACGTGGTAATCACCGTAGCATCCGCCTCCGCCAGCCCCTCGACAATGCATTTGCCATAATTCCCGGAACCACCCGTAACGAGGATGATTTTGTTTTCGAGGCTTAGTAATTTTTTGACATTCATGGTTGATCGATGTTGGCGGTTTTGTGCACGTTATGTGGTTTTGACGATGGACGATGGATCATGCTCAAAAAAAATCTCCTCTCCCCCGCGCTCCAAACTCTCCCTCGCCCCGATAATCACCTTCATTATCCGCTCCGTCTTCTCGAAATCAAGGCGCGGCTTGCCTTCTTCGACCGAGCGCACAAACTCGATGATATTATCCCGGAACATCGAATACGAATTGCGGATATCGATCAGCTTCCAGCCGTTCCGGCCAAAAAGCGAGATCTGAAACGTGCCGGAAATGTCCATGAACAAATGCAGCATAATGTCCAGCCCGTCCGCCATTTTCAAATGAATAATTTCCTTATCCGGCCTGCCGATATGCCGCACCGAATGTGGCGCGACATCCCCGAGGATGCTAAAAACCCCTTCCAGCAAATGCACGCCATACTTTTTCCAATCCTTCTTCCCTACCGCCGTCACGAGTTCTAGCTGCCCCAACGACTGCATTTCCTGCCGCGCGACGCCGCATTCGTTGGCATAGCGCATGGACGAGCATGACATCAGGAACTTCCCGGCCCGATGCTGTTCGGCAAACCAGGCCAGATCCTCGCGGGCGTACGCCAATGGCTTATCGATAAAAATTGGCACGCCCGCCTCGATAAACGGCCGCGCCATTTCGCGGTGATTTTCAGGGTCGTCGCGCGCGAGGATCACGGCATCCACCTCGCCGATCATGGCTTCAAGCCGTGCGCCGACATGCTCGATCCCGGCACCTTTCGCGATACTTTCCGCGATTTCGGTCTCCTGCGCCCACACGTGTGTAACGCGCGCGCCCGGGATGCCCAGCGTGTCCCGGTTGGCTTGCAGGTATGCCGTTACCGCAGGATAGCCGACACGGCATATTTCATCCCCATCAAATACCCCGTTGATAATTGCCGACCAGGAGTAAGGATGCGCATTACCAGGACTCATCCCGATGATACCAATGCGGATGACTGAATCTCGGCGGTCGGCCGTCAGCCATCGGGGGGCAGCATGTTGTTCGTCAGAATTCATGTTACGATCTACTATTTCTTGTTATTGCAGCCAGCCCATCCTGTCCCAATGCGGCAGGTTCAGGAACTCCGGCTCGGGATAGGCCATTTGGCTGGCGGTTTTTAATGCATCCGGTTGCATATCAGCCCCGCCGGCCGTTGCCAGCGCCTGGTAAAGGTATTCCGGCCTGTCGATACCCACGAGTACCGAGGCAATGCTTTCAAACGACAATGCGAAACGGGTCGCGAGCGTGGGCAGGTCCGGATACTCGCCGCCCAGCAGCGAATGGTAATTTCCGATATGCCGCTCCACGTCTTTGAGCGCGGGATGGAGGTTTTTGCCCCGGTCGCTGAGCAGGCCCTTCATCAGCACCGACCGCACGACAATGCCCACGTCCCGCGCTGCGGCATCGTCGAAACACGCGGCGTGCCGCTGGTCCATCAGGTTGAAAGGCAGCTGGATCACATCCCAATGCCCTTTTGAAATAGCCAGGGCCGTTTCTTCGGCAAGGTAGGTCGATACGCCCGTAGCGCGAATGATGCCCTGTTTTTTCAAATCCTGAAACACCTCCGCAATAACCTCGTTCCCAATAACTTCCAAATCCCCGTAATGAAGCATATACACATCGATATAATCCGTTTGCAGCTCGCGGAGACTCTCTTTTAATGATTTTTGAATAAAAATTTTCAGTGCGGAATCCGGCGGAAGGGCGCCACTTGAATCACGGAAGTGCCTGCATTTGGTCGCCAGCACGATATCCTGTCGTTGTGAGGCAAAAGCCTTGCCCATAATGGTCTCGCTCTCACCGTATAACCGCGCCGTATCGAAGAAATTAATACCCTTTTCGAGCGCTTCATGCAGCAGATTGATCGCCGCACGCTCGGACAACATATCCTCCCGACCTTGTACACCGATGCCATACGGCACGCCGATCTCGACACCGCCAAAAGCGATTTCGGACACCTGCAACCCGGTACAGCCCAATGCTTTGCGTTTCATTTCGCCGACGTCGTCTGATTTTCAAGATAAGATTTCGATGTGGGTAATGCCGGTGCCCCCGCGGCGGGCGATCCCGCGGCGGGCGCCCCCGCGAAGGATTTTACCAATTCCTGGCAATACCGCGTCAGCCCGACTACATCCGCACCCACGCTCACAAACTGGTAACCCATTGAAACGAGGTCACTTAAATTCCCCGGCCCGCCAACGGTACCGGCGAACTTTCCGTGCTTACGTGCCACTTCCGCCACGCGAATGCGCGTTTCCAGCAACCTGGGATGGTCCCACTGCCCCGGCGCACCGATTCCCTGACTGAAATCGCCCGGACCGAAGAAAAGCATATCGTAACCGTCCAGCGCGGCAATGGCTTCGAGGTCTTCCAGCGGCTCCGGGTCTTCAATTTGAAAAATAATGAACCGCTCGCGGTTGGCTTCTTCAAGGTATGCATTGAAATCCATCGCCGTGTAAGCCCCATCGGCATTACCGCCATCTATCGGGCGGCGACCTGTGGGATGGAAACGAGTCATTTCGATTACCTTCCGGGCATCTTCGAGGCCCATGATGTGCGGTACCATAATGCCCGTCGCGTCCATTTCGAGCGGGCGCACGTAGTCGCTGTAACTCCCGCGCGGCACGCGTACGAGCAGGTCCGTATCCTGCGATTTCGAAGCCCATATGCACCCAGCAAGCACCGACCAATCGAGCCCGATATGCTCCTGATCCGCCCAAACGCAGTCGAAACCAGCGATGCCCGCGATTTCGGCCACGCGCGGCTCGGAAAGGTTCATTTTGAAACAACTTACAATTTCGCCTGCCCGCAACTTGCGCAGCACCCGGCTAGCCCGCATTTTCAAAATCTATCGCTGTTAATGTAAAACCTGAATGTAATGTAACCCAAAAGTAGCGGCTCCCCAATTGGTCCGCTATTACTTTTATGGGGTATTCTGATACTATCTTTCACGTTTGGGAATGCTGCTTTAAATCCGTTAATTTAGTAAAGCATCAAAGCGAACAACCCATCATGTTGAACCTTCAAAAACTGGTTGAAGCGGAGCGTATTGAATGCTAGCGCCCGCGCTGCCGGATCTTCAAAATCGCGTAGGCCGCAGCGGCACGCACGTCGTCGTCGGACGGTGCGTCGCCGAGCGGGTGTTTGTTCTCAAACATTTCAGTCAATACGGACAAATCTTCCCCATTTCCCTTCGCAGCCAGCGCCATCGCCATTTCGCTCCGCTCACCTTTTGTTTTGGCCAGGTGATATTTCAAAAGGGCCGCTTTGATTAAAGGCAGCTTAGGATCGGCCGGGTCTACTGCTGTCGACCATGCCACGCCCAGCATATTCACCCGGGCAGTTGATGTTTCTACCTCCTGCAATGCCTCGTCGGCAAGCTGCCTCCATTGATGTTCATTCAAATCTCCCAGCTGCCGCAACGCATACGCCGAAATCGACTTTTTGGCCTCATCCGAGCCGGATAACGGTGTTAAGTTTTTTACCAACTCGTTTTTGACAATTTCCCGCTGCTTCGCCGAGTCGAAGGCCGTGCTCCAAAATGTGTACAATGCCAACGCCTGCGAACCGCTTGCGAGCGCGCGGCCGGTAATTTCCGGCGCTTCCGTGAACATGGAAATGCGGAGCTTCGCTAATGTTTCGGCGGCGTGGATGCGGTCGGGCCCGTTTTCGTTAAGAAAAGCTTCTTTAACCTTGTTTAACCAAACCAACTTTTCAGATTCATTATCAGTGGCTTGCACAAGTACTCTCCAAATACCGATGCGGTATTGCGGCTTTGTTTCGAATTGCTTTGCTTCATTTAAAAACACCTCCCTCACGCCCTCGGGATAGCCCGCCCAAAGAAGGTATTCCGCCGCGTGGACTTTTACCCATTCTTCCCGTTCATGCAAAACCTTACGCAACAGGGCAATGCAAGCCCCCGATTGCACAGGTTGTTGTGCAATGCATTCGTTTGAAATAACCATAACTAAAAGAATGATAATGAACCGCATAGGCTACCAGCTCGTCCAGCCGCCGTCGACGGCCAGGTTATGTCCCGTAATGTAGGTAGAAGCGTCGGAAAGCAGGAACGCCACCGCCCCGGCGATCTCCGGCGCCTGGCCCACACGTCCCAGCGGGGATTTGGCCGCGAGTCGCCCGATAAAATCCGGATAATCTGCCTGCACTTTCGGGTTGGGGAAGGGCCCGGGTGAAATGCAGTTGCAACGCACCTGCGCCTGGCCATAATGCACCGCCAGGTAGCGGGTCATTTGAATGATACCGGCCTTCCCGACGCCGTACTCGACCGGGTTTTTGTTCATAGGCTCCTGATATACCTCCGGGTAGGGCGAGACCATGCCGTACATACTGGAAAACAGCACCATACTTCCCCGGCCTTCCGCGGCCATCGCATTGCCAACTTGCCGTGCAAGCGCCCAGGTGGCCGTGAGGTTACCATGGTTCACCCGGTCGAAATCCGCTTCCGTGAGTGCGTCCATCGTTTTGGCGGTGGTAAATGCCGTGAGATTCACCAGCCCGTCGGGCACGCCCCGTTGTGCAAGCCACGCATTCACCTGGTTTTCACAGGCGGGAATATCGGCAATATCCGCATCGGCCGTCGCTATATTGCCTTCCAAACCGGCATTTACTACAAATTCGGCAGCCCTTCCGGCCAGATCGACGCATAATACCTCCGCCCCTTGTGCGACCAACGCCTGCACCACCGATTGTCCGAGGTAACCGGCCCCGCCAAAAACCCAAATGCGTTTCCCGGCAAGGCTAAACAGATTTTTCATGGATGAATAAATTAAAAATCAATCACTTGCCAATTTCAAGAATTGTCCCGGCGATATGTCTGGTGCCATTATCGATATTGAAATAATAGGTAACCAGCACCTGCTTGTTGTTCAGCTGCACGGCCCACGGGTAACCGATATCGTAGCCACCGCCGTCTTCGCGCAGGACGATTTCCTTCGCCGTCGCGAAATCGGTGCATTCGGCATTGAGGATGCGGGCGCGGATACCAAAAGGCTTGTGCCGGTACCCGTACACGAGCAGCACACGCTGGTCGGGCAGGCGCATGGCTTGCATCGGATGCCCCTGAAAACCCATTTTTTCCCATTTCCCAAAGTGCTTGCCACCGTCGGTCGAGCGTGCGATGCAGGCCTGGTCGTCCAATTCCGCCGAGCGCAGGAATGCCACAATATCCCCTTTCGGTGTTTCATAGACCGACGTCTCGTTGAAAGACCCTTTCTCGTCGGCCGCCACCACGCTCGAATATTTCCAGGTAAGCCCCTTATCCTCCGAAATGAGCAGGTGGGTGGTCGTCTTTTTAGGCTTATTCGCCTCGCTGGCGGCCACTACCCAGAAAACACGCCCATCCTTGCCTTCGTACATCGCACCGCGGTTGTAGGCCGGAACCGGCTTGCCGTAGACATCCAAATTGATTTCCGGCTGAATATGAGGCGGATAGATCGGACCTTTCCAACTCTTTCCCCCATCGGTAGAGCGGACGACGTAGCCGCCGAGGAAGACGGCCTCGCCGGTCATAAAATAGGGCTGTTTCAGCTTTTCCATGCCGTCGGGGCGCAGGAATGCCCATCCGTAACTCGCACAAAGCAGTGTACCATCGCGCAGCTGGATCATACACGGGTCCTGCGAACCGCCCAGCGAATGCGCATACAACAAATCCGGCTCTTTCGACCAGTTGATACCGTCTTTGGACCGCACGGTAACCAGGTAGGCGTTCGGATCGACATGGCTGCTGGCCTTCTCTCCAAATCCCCGTCGCTCGGGTGCCCGGCGGAATGCGACGAGGATTTCCCCATCTTTTTTCTTCACGACAGAAGGAAATGTGGCATAAAACTGCTTATCCTCGTAAATGAAGACGTCGCGGATTTTGCGCACGCCGGGTACGCTATCGCCTGGTAGCGGTATGCCTGCGGTAAGTACGTTTGAGGCGAAAAGTAATGTTGCTACCAATCCTGTCTTTAATTTTTTCATATCTGTAAGTTATTGCATTTCAGTAACCTTTGGGGCGCCCCGGGTTTAAACCCGGGGTCAGGAAATCGGCCGCTCCTAACGGAGCTACGTCTGGCTATCTATTTCCGTCGGCTTTAACCGATGGGAGGCCTTGGGACGGTTCCGGGAGGTTTTTGGGTTTTATTTTAAAAAGTAACCAGGCACAAAAGAGCATCGTCAGTGCCGCCACCTGAAACATCGCGCTGAGGTTCACGTGCGCGTCGCGCAAGGCGCCACCCACGTAAATACCGACGCCGCCGACAATGCAGCTGAACAGGTTCAGAATGCCGTAGCCCGTTGCCAGATAGCGCTGATCGGCGACCATGCAGAGAATGGGCATCATATTGGCATCCAGGAACGGCCGCGCAAATGCGTAGATCATGAATGCGGCCACGGCCAGCCAAAGCATATCGGTATTGCTGGCCACAAAAATGGCAGGCGTTGCCACGATAAGGCCCAATGCAGGCAGTAGAATGCGGGCACGCTTGTTGGTTTTATCCCAAAAATCGGCCAATGCGCCGCCTGAAAGTACGCCCACCAGCATCGGGATGAAAAAGTAGGTGGTCGCGTAAATGCCCGCCTGCGTCTGACTGAGGTTGAAATGCTCCTTGTAATAAGTCGGAAGCCAGCCGTTGATCATCCAACTCACTACGCCAAGCAATCCCCAGGCGGCCAGCGCGAGCAGGTAGGCCGGCTGGCGGATCAGGTTTTTGATCGCATCCCCGAAACCGATCGCTTCACGGGTGCCTGCGCCCGTTCGCGCGGGTGCGTCGCCGGTGGCGCGTGCAGGGGCGTCCCGGACGGGCGTGTCGCGGACTGACGAGTCCCGAAGCGAAAACGCGAGGATTATGGCGTACACGACGCCCACGACGCCGAAAACGGCGAATGCGAAGTTCCAGGTGCGGCTTTCGGCCAGCCAGCCGCCGATGAAGCCCAGGCTCTGGCCAATGTAAATGCCGGCCATATGGATACCCACGGCCTTGGAGCGCGTGGGGCCGCGGTGGTAATCGACGATCAAAGCCAGGGCCGCCGGAATGTAGCAAGCCTCGCTGATCCCCATTAATGCCCGGGCTATCAGCAATTCCTCAAAGGTGGTGGCCCGCGAGGTAAGCCAGGTCACCACCGACCACACAAAAAGGCTCCCGATGATGACTTTGCTGCGGTTGAAACGGTCGGCCAGATAGCCGGCCGCCGGACTGAGCAAACCGTAAATCCAAAGAAATATCGACGTGAGCAACCCGAACTGCGCCTCGGTCATCGGAATGGCGGCCACAATGGACGACCGCATGGTGGTGATCATCATGCGGTCGAGGTAATTGAGGCCTCCGACGATGCAAAGCATGGCTACGACCAGCCACGCGTAGGACGAAAGTTGGGGTTTAGGATCAGTCGCATTATTCAGCATGCAAAGGGTGGTAGGTTTAGTGGTAATTTAGTTGAATTTCAGGGAATACAGATCCCCGTCCTTGATCGCGATCCGCAACCTGACCGGCCTCGACGCCCATTGCGACACGTCCCCGCCTCCTTTCCAGCGCACCACACGGCGGATTTCGTTGCCGATAATCGCCGGGCAGTCATCGATTGTGAAACCGGGTATGGCCTTGCCCGAGGCATCCTGCAATTCGATTTTCAGCTCACCGGCCGCAGAGGTAGCGTAATTGATTTCCAACTCTTTACCCGAAAATACAAATGGCTTCGTCACCACTTCCCCACCCTGGTAAGGCGCTGTGAGCGAGGCAAATCCGTCGATCCGCATCGAGTAGCGTTTCAAATGCGCGGTGGGTTGAGCGTATTCTTCATTCACAAAAACCGACATTTCGGTGTCGCTCGTCTGCACGACATTCAGCGCCGGGTAGTTGGACCGTGAAACCCAGTTGGACAAACCAATCCCCGGCCGGATAAACGAGTCCATAAAAGTACGGTCGTAAACACTCCCGCCCCGGCTCGACATCAGGATCGCATCGGAACAGTCGTTGTAGTATTTCGGATTGACGTTCAGGCGTTTGGCATCTTCGTCGGATACTACCTGCCTGTTTGGCATAAACCGGGCCCCTATGGCGAGGTAAATGTGCGGCGCGCGGTAGTATGGGCTCGTTTGCTGCGTGTACAAATGTTCCATCGGCGTGTTTCCGAAAGTCATCGGTTCGGGCTCCGACCAATGCAGGAAGTCGTCGGAAGTAGCGCGGCTCACCGTGCGGAAGCCATTGAAACCGTCGCCCGTCCAGGTGCGGAAATAGCAAACGTATTTGCCCTCACTTTCCGACCAGAAAGCCACATTCTGCGAATCGAAAAGGCCTTTGGTGAACACGCTTTCGGTAGCCATTTTATTCCAATGCACGCCGTCGGCGGATGCATAGGCCATTAAACCGCTTTTTTTGGTACCGCCCAACGCTTTGAAGCGCTCCGCAAGCGTCACTTTCGGGTTTCTGTCAAGAAAAGGGCTGAAATTGTGCGTTACCGGCGGCGAGTTGGCCAGGATGGTATTGTTGTTTTTGGAACCGTCCACGGTATTGATGCCCAGGTCCGGCTTCGTCCAGTGCTTACCGTCTTTGGATTCGGCGTAGCAGGTCACTTCGGCGTGGTCGCCGTCGGCTACCGCATTGCGGACGCCGCGGTAATAGGCCCTCAGCAGGTCGCCATCGCGGATAATGGTGCAGTACCCGCTGAAATTCCCCTCCCACGGCTTGTCGAATTGCAGTACCACGCCTTCGTTACGCGGGTGATGCAGTTGCAGGCGTGCATTCTGCATGCGGTCGATCAGGTAGTGGTCTACGAAAATTTCCCTTCTACTGCCCAGGTCCAGCGGCGTTTGCGCGTGGCTGATCGTATGGGTTAGTAAAACGATAATGAAGAGTAAAGTCAGTGGCTTGCGGGTCATAGCAGCTGTTTTTGACGGGTCAGTAACCCGGATTTTGTTTAACCAAAGGTTCCAGACTTAATATCGTCTCGCCCAGCGGGAATAGCAAATCATTTTCGGTCTTGCCTTTCAGCAGCGGCACTTTTTCCAATGCTTTTCCAAACCGCAACAGGTCCCACCAGCGCTTGCCTTCCTGCGCCAGTTCAAAAAGCCGCTCCTGCAAAATGGCCTCGTCGTTGGCCGCTTTGGTACCATTCACAAATGTATGGGCCGCGAATTTCGCACCATATGCCCGTTTACGGATGATATTCATGGCTTCCGACGGGTCCTGCCCCAGCCCGTTCAGAGCCTCGGCTTTCATGAGGATAATGTCGGCATAGCGGTAGAGGATCAGGTCATCGTACATCACGCGCACGCCGCCCGTAATGAGGCCCGGCCATTTCTGATCGATATTGTACAGGAAACTGGTCACGCCTTCCTTCGTCTGGTTCACTTCGATGAATGTCGCATTCTTGCGGGCATCGTCGTCGCTAAACTGCCTGGTCACCTCGCGCGACATTTGCCAGTACCCGTCCTTGCCCGAATACGGCAAAAGCTTGTCGATCACGCTCTGCGGGGTGAATGGGGCCGTAGGGGCTGCCAATGGCGTTACCCCGCCGAACACCGAGCGACCGGTAGATTCGCCCTCCGCGAACCGCACCGCCAGGATCACCTCTTTGTTTCCCTTATTTCCAAAAGCAAAAACCTGGCTGAAATCACTCAGCAGCTGCACATCGCTCTTCTCGACTTCCGCAATGGCCGTCAGCGCCGTATTGAAATCCGCCGCGCCTCCATTTAATTTTTTGGCCGTCCAGAGAAAAACATCCGCTTTCAAAGCATTCAATGCCGGTTTCGACCACCTTACCCGGCCTGTTGGGATAGTATTGCCAGGAAAAAGGGCTAATGCGCTCTCGATATCTTTTTTGATCATGGCAAATACCTCTGTCTGCGGCCTGCGCTCCTTGTAGATCGTCGCGGGGTCGAAGCGTTCGGTGGGCTGGTCGATCAGGATAAGTTCGCCCCAGGTTTTGGTCATCATAAAATAGGTGAATGCACGCATGGCATAAGCCTGGGCGAGAATTTCGTTCTTGTCGGCCTCTGTCGTGAACTGGATCGTCGGTACGTATTTCAGGATCAGGTTCGCATCGTGTACCACCGAATACATGGCCGTCCAATCGGGCCCGGGGTTCACGCGGCTGAGGCTGTTGGTGAATGCGTAAAAGTTAATGGAAGGATCGAAACCGAAGTTTTGCACCCACATTTCGCTCCTCGCTTCACCCCAGATGAAAAAGTTGGTCGCCGCTTGCGTACGCATCCGTACGTACATGCCGTTGAGCGCGCCGCGCGCCTCCTCGGGCGATTTCCAGAACGAGGTATGGGTAATCTGGCTGATCGGTTTCAGCGTCAAATCGTCCGTACAGGCCGAAAACGTGGCTACGGCCATCAGGATGGCTATCAGTTTTCGTATGATGGGTTTCATAGATAATGCGGTTTTGAATGAGTCTTAAAATGCCGGGGTGAGCTGCACGCCGAAAATGAAGTTGCGGGGCATCGGATAGCGGCCATTGTCGGTACCGCCTTCCTCGGGGTTCAGGCCGGTGAACCTGGTGAAGTATTTGAGGTTGTTGGCCGTCACATGCAGGCGGAGCGAGGAAATCCGCTTGCCGATGAGCGACTGCGGGAAGTTGTACGACAACGAAATCTCGCGCAGGCACAGGAAATCGCCTTTTTCGTAGTAATACGAATTCCCCCGGTAGAGATTCGACTGCTGGTTCTGATCGGCCCAGTAGTAGCGGGGAATGTCGGTTACATCGCCCTGCTTCTGCCAGGAGCGCGTAACGGCTTTGGAAATCGCGTTCTGGCCGGAGAAGTTACCGAGCACGCGCGCCCGGGTTTCGTTGTAAATCATATGGCCGAGTGTGTAATCCATCCGCACGGCCAGCCCGAAGCCTTTGTAGTTCAACCGGTTGGTAAACCCGCCTGTCCAGGTCGGGTACGGGTTGCCCATATAAATGCGGTCTTTGTCGTCGATAATGCCGTTACCGTCGGAATCGAGCCAGTTCACGTCGCCACCGTGTTTGGTTTTATCGGTCCCCACCACGAGCATATCTTTTGGGCCGGCAGCGGCTTGCTCGTCGGTCGCGTAAATACCCAACTGTTTGTAAGCAAACATATCCCCTATCCGCCCGCCTTCCTGCAAGCCGCCTTTCCAGGCAAGCGCACCTGCGGCCGGGTCCCAGATATTGACGCCGCCGATGCGGTTATTTTCAATGCCGTTGTCGGGCAATTCCAGGATTTTGATCTTCACATAACTCGCATTCAAAGACGTAGTCCACTGAAATTCCGATTGCGGCGAGAGGATCGACGCGTTCAGTTCAAATTCCAGGCCTTTGTTTTCCAGGCTTCCGAGGTTGGTGAGAATGCTGGTAAAACCGGTGGTACGGGGCAATGCGAGGTCGGTGAGCAGGTTGTCGGTCACGCGTCGGTACATATCGAACACACCGGAAATCCGGTTATTGAACAAACCGAAGTCGAACCCGAAATTGAGCGTTTTGGAACGCTCCCATTGCAATGCGGGGTTCGCCAGCGTCGAGTTGAAAATGGCCGCGTCGCCGTAATAGCGGCTGCCGACATCGTACGCGCCCTGCGCCTGGTAGTTGCCCAGGCCGCTGATATTACCATTCACGCCGTAGCTTCCCCGCAGTTTCAGGCTGTTGACCGCCTCCGGCATGCCTTTCCAGAAGCCCTCACGGTGCAGGTTCCATCCGAGCGACACGCCGGGAAAAAAGCCCCATTTGTATTCGGCGCCGAGGTTGGACGCGCCGTCGATGCGGGCATTGATGCTCAACAGGTATTTCTGGTCAAAATTGTAGTTGATCCTGCCAAAATAGCCGTACAAAAGCTGTTCTGACTCCGAGCCCGTCACGCTCCACGGCGTCGCAGAGGCATTCAAAGTCGGGATAAGGTCGGAGGCGGCATTGCGTCCCACGGCCGTAACGTCGCGGGTCATGGCTTTGAAATACGAGTAGCCTAATGTCCCCTCGAAATGATGCAGGTTACCAATGGATTTGACGTAGGTAAGCACCGCATCGGCCTGCCGCTGTACGAGGTTGGTCTCGGCGAATGTGGCCTCGCGGTTCTGGTTGAGCACGAGCGGGCCGTCGAGATACGATTTCAGAAAGCTCCGGCGGTCGAAGTTGTTGTTGATCAGCGACACTTGTGGCCGGAACGTCAGCCCGGGCACGATCTCCCATTTTCCTCCCACTACAAACATATAATTGTCGCGGCGACGTTTGGCGTCATAGCGGCTGATGTAGTAAGCCGGGTTACCATTCGTAAAAAGCCGCCCCGGTGCCAGCGAACCGTCCTCGAACTGGTATTTCGACGTCTGTGCCGTATTGATATTGTTTTTAAAAACCACGCCCACGTCCGGAACCTGGTTGTCGTCGACATTGGCGTAATTGATGCGGCTGAAAAAGTTGAGGTTTTTGGACACCTGCGCGTCGCCGTTTACATTGAGCGTAACACGCTGGTAATCTGTATTAATGGAGATACCCTGCGCATTGAGGTAGCCCACGCCCATGCTATACCGCACCTTCTCCGACCCGCCCGATACCGAGAGGTTATGGTCGTGGGTATAAGCCCTGCGGAAAATGGTTTTCTGAAAATCGGTCCCTTTGAATATTAATGTCTTGCTGGCGTCGAGCGGATCGGGCGCGGTTTCCCATTTGGCGCCCCATTGGTCGGCGGGAAGGCCGAGCAGGTGCTCATTATCCGGACTGAGGTACATGGTGGTAAAGGCCGTTTTGTTGGTCAGGTCGTTGCCGGTACCGCCTGCATTCGCTTGTGTAAGGAATGCCAGCGTGCTCGGCGCCTTCACGCCACTGGCCGCGATCCCGAGCCGCATAAATTTGATAAAATCCTTTGCATCAGCCAGTTCGTAGAGCTTCGAAACTTTCGAACTCGTGAGATTATAATTATAGGAAACCTGCATCCGTCCGCTTTTGCCGGATTTCGTTTCTACAATGATAACCCCATTGGAAGCACGCGAACCGTAAATGGAGGTCGAAGCGGCATCTTTCAACACCTGGATCGACTCGATATCGGCCGGGTTGATATGGTCCATATCGCCCCGGATCACACCATCGACGACATACAGCGGCGTCGAGCCATTAGGGTTGTTGATCGACGTTCCCCCGCGCAGGATCACTCGCGGGCGCTCGCCCGGCTGCCCCGACGTGCTCTGCACGCGCAGGCCCGGGATCGTGCCCTGCAATGCCGACGCCGGGTTGGCATAAGTAACGTTCTGCATTACACGCGTGTCGAGTTTCGCGATCGAAGTCGTCACTGTTTCGCGCGACTGCGTACCGTAGCCCACAACCACTACCTCGTTCAAAACCGAAATATCGGCCGCCAGTTTCACATCCAGCACAGCACCAGTGCCCACGGGTACCTCCTGACTTTTATACCCAATAAATGAAAAGATCAGGCGCGCATCGTCTCCCACATGGATGGTATAGTTTCCACCAACGTCCGTGCTGGAACCCGTGGTGGTACCTTTCAGCTGCACATTCACGCCGGGAAGCGGTTCATTTTTTTCGTCCGTAACCCTGCCGGATATTTTCCGGGACTCCTGGCCAAACGCATTTCCACCGGCCAGACACCCCAGCAACAGCAACCAAAGAGCGCACCTACAAACAGAAAGATTTAATAAAATTTCCTTTTGCATAATTATTAGCTTAGAAGGTTTTGCAACATGAGTATTTGACAAAATTACCTTCTAGCAAATCCGGGTTCCGCTACTTTTGTTTGCTTTTGTGGTACTATTTTTCAAGCGATATGCAGCAAACCAGGAAGTTAGCAAATCAGGCCTGCGCCCGGTACGAAATAAGTGCTCACCGCTTCGCAACCTCCCGCAAGCGCAGCATCGCGCTTGTAATCGCCTGCCGGCAGCTACCCTTTCGCGTAGCGTTATATTTTTCCAGTTCAACTATCAAAGTGTCTAGGTAAATGAACTTCCGGTTCGTTATGTAATGATTTCTGATCCGCTCGGCATCCTCCGAATGCCCGAGGTTACGGGCAATGACCACCTCCCCCGCGCGCACGAAATGTTCGTACAGGCAGGTTTTCCAGCCCGGGTATCCCTGTGGCCCCATGGCTTCTTTGATCGGATCGAAAAGTGGTTGCGTTTCCGCGATGAGCATTTCGGGCAGGCTGTCGACGCATGGGTTCACAAATGAATGCCCGAACTCATGGGTACTCAGTTCGAGCAAATGCTTTTTGTCGGCGAAACCCATGTCCAGTTTGTTGGAATCGACCCATTGCTGGATGGCGAACGTACCGAAAACGTGAAATGCGTGCTTTTTGCCGCCGGATTCGTACTTCGCCCCGAAACCCATTCCTGCGGGGATCGTGAGGCTGGGGACCAGATTATAGCTATCGAAATGACCCTGGTAGAATTCCTCCATTTCAGTAAGAAACCGGTCTTCGGGCAGGCCTGCTTTTACCTGTGCTATCGCATTGGCATACAGGCTCTTGTTTTTGGCGAGATAACTACCGAAATCGACTTCCCGGTACAGGCCGTTCATCGCTTCGAGGAATGCGGAGGCATTCTTTCGGGCCTCGGCCAGGTCGCCCGACTTGGAAAAACGCCGGTAGTAGGCGGGAGCAATTTGATCGGTGAGTTTTGCATTGGGAAAATCTTCGAGCTGGATGAGCAGGTTGATGAAGTAGTCGAGCCAGATGTCCTGCGCGAAGTCTATGGCTACGGCCAAATGTTTGCTGCCTGCGAAGGATTTATAATGCTGGTAAACGTCGATGCCGTAAGCATAACGCTTGCGGTCTTTTTCGGGGTAAGAAGGGGTTTCAGACTGGGACCCCTCGTAACCGAGGAAGTAGATGAAGCCGAGCAGTTCGACATTGGTATTGATCCTTACTTCAAACTGACGACCGGCGCGGCCATCCGTCGGGTTACCTTGTTTATCGGCAAAAGTGGATGAAGTGCAAAGCGTGGCTAGCAGAAGCAAAACGTGTTTTAGCATAACATTTTTAAATAAGTGTATGCCGCAAAACAACTGATCGGAACAATGCCGATCGCCCGGAATCCGCGTCCGGACGTCCGGAATCATGTTTCCGGACTAATTTTTTGCTTTTGGCTACGCCTTCGTTCCCTATTTCTGCACGAGCAAAAACTGCGACGGCGATTTACCGGTATGCTGTTTGAAGACCTGGTTGAATGTAGATTTGGAACTGAACCCGGCGTCGAAAGCGAGTCCAAGGATCGTTTTGTGTTGTTCGTCGGGATCGGCGAGTTTTTTGATCACTTCTTCAACACGGAAACTATTGACAAAACCGCTGAAATTCGTATTGAAATAAGTATTGATAAGGTACGAAATATAGCGCGGCGGCAAGCCCAGGTGCGCGGCGAGGTCGTCGAGTGTCAGGCCCGATCGCGTATGCAGGTGACCGTGCGTGAATGTTTCTCTCAACCTTTGTAGTTCGGACTGATCATCAAATCGGCCAAAATCCGGCCGTTCGGCTGGTTTCTCTTTGGGTAATGACGGCAGCATAAAGAATTCGGGCGAAATGTAGCCCATGTAACCCACTCCAAAAAGGCAAAGGGCAAGCAACACCTCGATTCCAAAAAACACCGGCCATTCGAGGACCACGCCGGCGATCCACAGGAACGTGAGTAACACCAGAAAACCGAACAAGCCGTAAAAACGGAAAAAGGTTTTGAGGTCATACCCAGCTGCCTGTTTTTTCCAGCCTGCCTGGAAATCGCGCAACTTATAGGCGTACACGGCCAACACGGCAATCATTCCTATGATAGGCAATATCTCCGTGATGAAAAACCAGACCGGATTTTCAAGTAGCGAAGGCAGATCGATGCCGGTAAAGCGCCGGTAACCCTGCCAAACACACCGAATAGCGACCTCGGCGGCTACCGGCAGGAAAAAAAAGCGATGTAAGGGTTTGAAAACATAATCCGGTTCGGTGGTGAGTTGTACGAAAAACCAGGTTGCAATCGGGAGCAACAAGTAACTCTGCAAATTCCAGAATGGAATGGCGTCAGGACGGCTGTGGTAATGCAACTGCATCGCCCACGCATTGAGCAGCTCCTGGCTTAGTACGAGCAGGATCAGGCCGAGAAACAGGCTGGCGCGCTTGCGTTTAATGCCTTTTACAATCAGCGACAGGCTCAGGACAAAGCCCTGCCCGAACGCCAGAAGGTATGCAATTGCTTTCCAGTTATCCATTACGATCGATCCGCGGTTATCTGTGCGCCGCGAAATAAATGGATTTCAGCACTGTATCCTAACATTTCCAGCCTATTCAGTCCGCAAACTCCGCACCGGGTCGAGCATGGCCGCACGGAGGCTCTGGAAACTGACGGTCAGGAGCGCAATGGCGGTCATCAGCGAGCCCCCCGCCACGAAAAGCCACCAGGATACCGGAATCTTAAATTCGAAGTTCTGCAACCATTGGTTCATCAGGTACCAGGCAATGGGCGAAGCGATGACGATCGCCAGCATCACCGGTTTCAGGAAATCCTTCGAGAGCAAAGCGACAACGCTGCTTACGGAAGCCCCGAGCACTTTTCTCACACCAATTTCCTTGGTACGTTGCTCTGCCGTGAATGTAGCGAGGCCGAAAAGTCCCATGCTGGCGATCAGTAGGGCCAAAATGGTGGCTGCTCCGATGAGCCGGGCCGTGCGCGTTTCGGATTGGTAGGCTTGCGCCAGGGTTTCGTCGAGGAAGCTGTATTCGAAAATCTGGTCGGGATATATTTGGGTCCAGGCTTTTTCAATGTCGGTCAATGCGGTTTGGATGGAAGCCGCGCTGGCATTTTCGTTTTGCAGCTTGATGCCCGCCTGGTAGAAGTTGTTGGGAACGACCTGGATGACGGTCGGATCGATCTTCTGGTGCAGCGAGTTGACGTGAAAGTTACGCGCCACACCGGCGATGGTCGCAAATTCGTTGCCGTCGCCATAATGGACGCGCTGCCCGATGGCCGCGCGCGGGTTGGAAATACCGATCCGGCCCAGGAATATTTCATTCACGATCACCTTGAAATTGGCGGTATCGCTGTCTTTCAGCGGCTCACCGGCCACCAGTTGAATGCCGTAGGTATCGAGGTAATGCGAGTCGCCCATTTTCATCTGGGTTTTCACCTGTACCACCTTCGGCCCTTGCCGGTATTCCATCGCCTGCATCCAGTTGCTCTCGGCGGATGCACTGTTGAACGAGAAACTCACGTCCCTGATCTGCGCCGACCGGGTGAGCTGGTTGCGGAGCGTTTGCAGTTTTTCGGGCTTGTTGTCGGGTAATCCCACGGTGATAATGGCCGATTTGTTGAAACCGAGGTCCGCATTGCGGAAGAAATCCAGCTGCCGGTCGATCAGCATCGCGCAGCAGATCAGCACGAGGGAAACGGTAAATTGCACCACTACCAGCCCTTCCCGCATGGAAAACCATTGTCCGGCGCGCGAAGTAGCATTGTTTTTGAGTGCCCAAATGGGCGCCATGCCCGACAAGCGCAGCGCCGGGTAAAAACCTGCCAGCAATGCAGTTAATACCAATAAAACACCCGTGAACAATGCCGTTTGCTCTGCAAAAAGGTCATTGAGCGTCAATGGAATGCTGAGCGTCGCGGCGAGGACGGGCAGCAGCAATACGCAGAGGACGAGGGCAAGTATTCCGGCAAAAAAAGTAATGAGCCCGGCTTCGGTGAGGAACTGGTGTATGAGCGACAGACGGCTGCTACCCACCGCCTTACGAATGCCCACTTCTTTCGCACGCTTGAATGCACGGGCGGTGCTCAGGTTAATGAAATTGAAGCAGGCGATCAGCAGCACCAGCGCGCCGATGGCGGCAAGGGTTTGCAGCAGGTCGACATTGGCGCTCCTGCCGCCCAGGTTACCCGCGTAATGGATTTCCGATAAATGATTGAGCTTGAAACGCTTGTCGGACAGCAGCTCCTTGCCCATGTATTTAACTACCACGTTTTCGAAACGCTCTATCAATTGCTCCGGGTAGACGTCCTTTTTCAATACCACAAATACCTGATAGTTGTCATTCCAGCCATTCCACCTGTTTTCGTCGAAATCTGGATTGATCTGTTTCACTGTCGAAAATGAAACCAGCATATCGAATGGGAAGCTCGTGGTGACGGGGTAATTTTCAACCACACCGGTGACCGTCAGGTCGAATTTGTTGTCCAGCCGGACCGTCTTTCCGAGCACATCGACCGTCCCGAAATACTTTTCCGCATACGCACGGGTGAGCACGATCGCGCCAGGCTGTGCCAGTGCCCGCCCGGGATTGCCTGCCAACCATTTGTAATCGAGCGTCCGGAAAAGGGCATTATCCGCAAACACGAGCGATTCCCTGAATTTCTTCTCGCCCTCGCTACTTGCCATTGTCTTTCCGCCCATTTTCATGATCGGTGCGATGATTTCGGCTTCGGGCAGGTCGGTGCGCAAGGCGTTGGCCATGCCGGTGTAAGTACCCGGGTAGGTATGGTTCTCTTTGATATTCTCAGTTTCGACCCGGAAAATGCGGTCCAGGCGCGACTGGCCGAGGTCATAGCTCGTCTCGTGCCGCACGACCAGGAAGATCAGCACCGCGCAGGTTATTCCCACGGCGAGGCCGGTTACATTAATGATTGAATAACCTTTGCTGTTGAAAAAGCTCCTGAAAGCGATGGTGAAGTGGTTTCTGATCATGACCGGGCCGGAAGTTTAGATTCATCCGCGCATCACTAATGGCGTGCCGGTTTTGAAAAAACCCTCAAACGAGGCTTATAGCACTCTTTTTAAAAATTATCCTCAAATAAAAATGTCCGCTTCCGAACGCCGGACGTGCCAAAACGAACAGGTGTAATGCCTCCGCCAACGGTCAAAAGCACGGCTGAATCAGTTTTTTTCTCGACCGTTAAATAACTAATTCTACAAACAATCAGAATTAGTAAGTAAAAAATAAAGACACGGTTACTTCCTGCTTCAAACAATCAATATCACCATGAACATCACAAATGACAGACAACAAATTGAAAAACTGCGGCTCATTGTTCAGGAAGCGGAAAACACCGGTAACCTCGACATGATGGCCGCGATCCTCGCCGATGATATCACGGTCATCGCCCCCGGCTCGCCGGTAATCAATACCAAAGCAGGCGGCGTGGAGTTTCTGCGCTCCTGGTTCGATGCTTTTTACATCGAGATCTCCTATGAATCGCAGGATATCGAGATCCGGGAAGACCTGGCCTACGAATGGGCCATTTACCAACAGACAACCACCGACAAACAAACGGGGGAAAAAGCATCGGAAACCGGCCGGATGCTTTGGATTTACAAAAAGTACAACGGAGCATGGCTGCAACATTTTATCATCTGGAATACAGCCGCTTAAAGAATTTTATCCTCACAATAAATTAAAGCATCATGTCTTACCTTCATGCTCCACGCCTGATATTCACGGGCGATTTCCTGTCCGACGTCAGCACGGTCAACAACGATCCGGCGCATTACAACAACAACACTTTCCAACCCAACTTCCAGGAACCGGGACAGGGTGCTACCAACGGCTGGTGGAACCCCGAGGGAGGGGCGGTTTTCGATTTCCAGAACTGCTCGGTTAAGCAGCTCTTCCTGCCGGATGGTACGACGCAGGCCTCGCCGTCCGACGACATTATTATCGGCCAGGCCGTAGTCGGTGCCGAAGGACGGCCTACCGGCAAGATGGTCGACCTCGACCCTGACGCCCAGACGTACTCCGCATTGTGGTGCGTGCAAATCCGCATTTGCACCGCCAATGGCGATCTGCTTTTCAAAGGCGATATCGCTACCACCAGCTTCCGGGATTTGCAGCCAAGACAACTGGCCGGTGCCAAAAGAAACGGCCAGCCGCTGGGTGCAACCTGGACCTCCGTTATTACCAATATCACATGGGGCGAGGCAGCCGAAAAGTCGGCCTTCCTGCGTACGCTACGCGCCACCACGCAAGGTAATATGCTGGCTATCAACATGAACCCTTTCGGCTATTACTATAATCACAACGACGGAAGGTTTTCCCTCGGCAGGATCATCGGCTCGATCGGGCCCTATTTCGAAGGCGAACCACTCACATTTTCGCCGTCGCGCCGGTTGTACGGCATTTACCAGGCGCCAAATGCCCAGCGGACCTATTTCAGCATTTCGAATTTTCTCGTGGAACAGGATCAAAAGCGCGTCAGTGTAGATTTTGGTGCCAGTATGCCGGTTTCCGATCCGCTTGGTACGGTTACCTACAATCAGGATCTGCGTCTGGCGGTAAGCAAAGTTCCTCAGGCGGGTTTTATCAGCGAATACACGCAAGCCTATTATATCCTGCCCGAGGATATGGTCGAAATCGGGGCGATGAATTACCAGTCGGACCCGAACTGGCTTAACCAAACCGGCGGAATTGTGTCGTTCAGCGACCTGCCCGACGAAACGATGGATACCCTGCGAAGTAATCAACTACTCCTGGTAGCTCCTTCTGACTCCGTACCGGGGCATTTTGTGATCATCGCGCGGGAGGCGATCGACGGGCTGGTGGCCAGGGCGGATAATTTTGTCCTGCGGCTGGATTGCGGCGAAGCATTGAAAGTCGATTTTTATGCCTACCGGTGGGGTGTGCCGCTACCGAACGAAACCATCAGTATTTCCCTTCAACCCCCTACCCCCGACACGCCGTTAAGCGCCAGCAACCCTATTTCCGTCGTGTACGGAAACAATTTCCCTGCCGATGGCCTGGCATTCCAGGGCCAGATCACCACCGACGGGCAGGGGAAGGCGCAAATGCCGCTGACCGGCAATGCGATCCATAGTCCACGGGTGTACATCGACGGACAGATTTACAGCATCAATTACCAAACGGCTACCGTGGACCCGGCGTTCGGCCCCGAAAACCTGGTAGTCCATTTGCGCGATTATTTCCAGGCACTGCCTAACCCGGTGTGGGACGATATTTCGGAGATCATGACGCAGTACAGCAACCTCTATCCGATTATGAGCAAATACGTGGCGAACCTCGCCGACCCATACGCCCTGATCGAAAAGAAGCATATCATGCTGTTCGCATTTTCGCGGGACATCAACGACACCATGCATATGCCCGTTACCCGCGACCTGTCGGACGCCAAGCGCAATACGATTCTGAACTGGCTCAACAATCCACAGATTACCGGCAGCCCGACGGTACAAAAAGGGCTATCGCAACTCGCGGCGACCAACCCGGCGGTGCCCGGCACCGCACCTACCAAGAAGCAAGCCGAATACATCGAGGCCGTGAAGCAGAAAAACGGGTCGTTCCCCGGTTTCCGCGATGTCCTCAATTTGTTTGAAAATCTGTGATTTACGGTTAAAAATTTGATTCACCATGCTACAAATAGATTCAAAATATGTTGAGAAGGCATTGACGGCCAATGCCCTGGAAGAGCTTTATCCACTCCTTCAAAACGCCGTCGAACTCGAACATTCCACGATCCCGCCCTACCTTACGGCGATGTTCTCGCTGAAACCCGGTACCAACCCTGTGCAGCGGCAGATCATCCATTCGATCGTGATCGAGGAAATGCTCCATATGACCATCGCGGCCAATATCCTGAACGCCCTAGGTGGAACGCCTTCGATCGATCATGCCGATTTTGTTCCCGAATACCCCGGCCCGCTGCCGATGGGCATCGGCAAAGGGCTGATCGTCGGGCTGGAAAAATACTCGACGGATGTCGTCAAAAATGTGTTTATGGAGATTGAAGAACCGGAAAATCCACTGGTTTTCAAATCATTGACCCTGGCAGCAATGCCTACATTCAGCACGATAGGCCAGTTTTACCAGGCTATTCAAAAGAAGATCGATGAACTGGCGCCCGATGAGCTGCCGGGCGATAAGAGCAAGCAGGTGACGTCGTCGTTCTTTCCTGCGGACGAGCTTTTTCCTATTTATACCAAACAAAATGCGATCGACGCCATCAATATCATCATAGAACAAGGCGAGGGAACTTCCACCTCCCCGCTCGACCAGGAAGACGAGCTCGCGCATTACTATCGTTTCGAGGAATTGTATAAAGGCAAAAGGCTGGTGAAAAACCCTGATGCCCCGAACGGCTATTCTTTCTCCGGGCCCGACATTCCATTCACGCCCGACAACGTTTTCCCGTTGTTTCCCAATACCAAAACCAGCATGCTCCCGGCCGGCAGCGAGGAGCTGAACCGGATGAACGAGTTCAATACCAGCTATTATTCGCTGCTTGCAGGGCTTCATGTGACATTCAACGGCCAGCCCGGAAACCTCGATAACACCGTAGGCGTAATGTACGATCTCAAACTGACCGCCCAGAAATTGTGCGGGACGGCATTCCCCGGCAAATCCGGCTACACGATCGGTCCGTCGTTCGAGTTTATCGTTCCTGCGGGGAGTTAGCTTTTCGTCAGGCCGAGCGGACGGGCGCCCGCTCGGCCTGACATTTAAATACCCTACTCCCCTTCAAAAGCCTTCACCAGCGGCGCTATTTCCAGCCTTTTCATGGGCAGCAATGCCTGGGTGATCCTGTTGACCTGCTCGCGGGTGCCGTTTACCATCATTTCTTCTACGACAATCGGCGTGATCTGCCACGATAAGCCGAATTTGTCCTTAATCCATCCGCATTGCTCCGCTTCCGGCACCGCCGACAGTTTTTGGGTAAAATAGTCCAGTTCTGCCTGGTCCTCGCAGTTCACGACGATCGAGACACCCTCATCAAATTTGAATTTATGTTCATGCGCGCTGTCCATGGCGCTAAACCAGGCGTCTTCGAGCTTGAAATCCGCGAACATGACGGTACCCGGTTTGTCCGGCGCCATGCCTTCGGGATAATAGTGTATCGAACCCAGCTTAGCGTTCGTAAAAACCGAACAATAGTAGTTGATCGCTTCCTCAGCCCTGCCGCATTGGTCCCCGACAAACATCAACGAGTGGATGATCGGCGACCGCGGCTCCCCGTCCGGATTGGTGAGGATCAGTTGCCACGAAACGCCATATTTATCCTCCACCCAGCCATACCGCTTGCTGAACGGATATTCGTCGATCTGCATCAATGCTTTTCCGCCATCTATCAGCTTGTTCCATACTTCATCGATTTTCGCCCGCGCGGCCTCCTGTGAACCGTCGAAAAACAGCGGGTCGAAATTGACCATGAAGGAAATGGATGGATTCGGCTTGAAAATCGGGCCGGCACTGATGGCCATGAACTTTTGGCCCCAGAGCTCGAATATGACCATATCGGCGTCGCCTGACGGCGTATCTTCCATCGTCGTGACGCTGCTAACCCGTGATTCGGGAAATACCGATGCGTAAAATGCTGCCGCTTCCGCAGCTTCTTTGTCAAACCATAAGTGGGGAACGATTTTCTGCATGACCTTTTCGCTTTTGATGAATACCTTAACGAGCTTACTGACAGTGGTTACTAAAAGTAGCTAATTTCCATGCCATACCGTTGCCGCTCGCCCTGATCCGGCATAAAATACGGCCGGGGCGAGAGTACTACACCTTTACGATTTATTTCTACACCAAGAATACCGCAAGTAACTTGTGACGCGTTGAAGGTTGCATTAAATTACCTGATCAAACCGCAAATCTGATAACCTGAACGATGATCAACTTGAAACGAATGCAAAAATGGGCGGTGGCCGGCTGCCTCGGCCTGGCTTCCTGCGCCAGCTACCAGCGCAGCGACCTTTATTTCGGCCGGGACATCCCGAGCGGAGGTACCGTGAGCGGGCAGCAATGGAAGAATTTCAGCGATAGCGTCATCAGCAACTATTTCCCCGAAGGCTACACCGAATGGGACGCCGATGGCCGCTGGAAAGATACCGACACGAAGCAAACCATCACCGAGCCGACGAAAGTCGTCACATTTTTTGGCAAGAAAAGCAAAGAAAGGAGTGCCGCGCTCGACAGCATTGCCCAACGTTACCTGCGCCGTTTCCGCCAGCAGAGCGTGCTGCGTACCGACATCAAATCCAAAGTAAAATTTATCAACAAAGCACCCTGATCATTCGAAATAATGATAAAATACCTCCGGCAACTTGTTACCGAGTAAAAGCCAGTCGGCGGCGAGCGGCGCTTTGTTCAGGCCTTTGATCCACTCGTAATTCAGCTCGTACACCGCCGCGTAAATGCCGAACCGCGTCAGGAATCCTTCGCCCAGGGTGCCGGGGTTCCTGAAACTTGCTTTGGTAGCGCCTTCGGTAAACCAGGTATGCTTGCGCAGGAGCGATTCGAGTTTGTCCATACCGGCCAGGTAGGCCGTAATATCGCCGTCGGGCCGACTTACGTGCAGGTTTCCTCCTGCGTCATTATGGATGTCGAGCGCGAGGTCGGGCTTTTTATTGGCTTTGATCATCTCCTGCAACCATTGTTCGAGGTAGTAGTTCTCCGGGGCGATTTGCTCGTCGGCGGGCTTGTCCCATTTGCGGTTCAGGTCGTAGCCGTTGGCGTTGAAACGCGTCTTGCCGCGGGCCACGCCGTCCTTGTTTGCCATGGGTAATATGTAAACACAATACCGCTTCAAATAGCGCTTCGATTCCTCGTCGTTACTGAGGAGTTTTTGCACCAGCCCTTCCACCGTCCAGTTCCCGCCCGCCTCGAACGCATGCGCCCTCGCACGCAGGAACAACCGTTTTGGCGCGTTTTCGTTACCAATCCGGATGATTTCCAGCGACCGGCCCTCCGACGTTTTTCCAATGGTGGTAATGCTGGCCAGCTTGTTCTTACCAATTTTTGTTAACATTTTGTCCAGATCGCTGATCCGGTAGGGCTCCACGCTGGCAATGTAAGCGTACGGTGCCTCCATCCTGAACTTGAACAGCATTCGACGGTTCGACGGAGCGCCGCCCGACGGAACGCCGCCCGACGGTACGCCGCCCGACGGAGCGCCCGGCAATACTTCTATCGACCGGCTCTCCCACTTTTTGTTATCAAAAGAGACCACAAACCGTGAACGCTCCGAAAGGTCGCTGGCGAAACGGTTGTTCCAGATGTTGTCAAAATTTTCGAGGATCACCGTCACCTCGGTACCCACGGCCGCCTCCACCCTGAAATGGAAATGGTTGACAGCCCTGTTCCGCGAAAAGCGCTCGTGATCATACACCAGGCTCCCCACCACCCTCCCGGCGGAATCGATCCGCCAGTTCATCGGAGAGGCATTTTCAAAGCCGGTATGGACGAAAATCTTCGATGCTGCGACGCTATCGGCCTTGTCTCTCGGGTTTTGAGCGCGTACGTATGTGAGCAGGCTGGCGCCAGCGATCAGTAATGTAGCAAAAAGTCCCGTCAAAAGTATTTTTGGTTTCATAGTTCTACATTTGGATTTCACATCTGCAACGCCCCAGTGTGCACGTACACGTTCTGGAAAAGTGATTTGTAACCCTATTCTACTTTCAAAAAAGAAAGTCTGCGGAATACTGAACCGGACATTAAAAATTTGTACTATTACGATTGGTCGCTGGCACAGTTTTTAACCTGTACAGACCTGACGGAACCAACAAATAACAGATAAGTATCATGAAAAAAATAATGATCATTTCAGCAATGGCATTGTTGTGTTCGGCGGCGGTATCGTACGCGCAAACTACGACGAGCTCCACAGACAAATCGGAACCGGCGAAGGCTCTGGGGCAGGGCGTGAAAACACCTTCACCAAAGATCGAGCAAAGTACCTACCATAAACTGGCGGAGGAAGTTGAAGACGACAACTCCATGCTGTTCTCCAAAGAAGCCCTCGCAATACGCCGCAAAAACCTCACCGAGCCCGATGCAACCGTGAAGGAAGGAAGCGGATCGTCGGAAAGAAACACCAAAAACCACACCGGTACGACGGGGAATTACCGGAATTTGGCTACGCAAACGAGTGGCGTGCCTTCGCGGGAGTAAGAACGGAAGTTCTGCTGATAGCGATGCCGTTACTACTTCCTGGATGCGCTCGTTTGGAGCTGTTCGGCAGGGAAACCGTCGGCTTTCAGCTGTTCGAAACCGCCAATGTTGTAATAGGAATGAAAACCCAATGCTTTGAGGGTATCGGTTGCCTTTCCGCTGCGGTTACCGGAGCGGCAGTAAAGGTATACCGGCTTGCTTTTGTCGAGTTTGGCGATCCGGGCTTTGAAATCCGGGCTGTTGAAATTGATATTGCTGGCATACTGCAAATGCCCGCCGTCGAACTCCTCGGGCGTACGCACGTCCACGAGATAGGCTTTCCCGGCCTTGATCTGCGCCAGTGCCTGCGGATCAGGCTTGACAATGTTTTTAGGTGCTGGTTGCTGCGCCTGCACGGCGGCAATTGTGACAAAGAACAGGATGATCAGGAATGATAGCTTTTTCATTGGAATACAATACTCTATATTTCTCATAGAATTAATATACAAAACTAAGGAATTAAACTCCCTGAACTTGCCGGTACCGGCAGCGCGTATAAGGAAATCCGGCACTGTACCACCAGTGCTACTGTTTGGCAGCGCCCATTTCAGTTCTGACGCTTGACGTTTGCATTCGAAATGCGGGATAGAGAATAGCGAGGCAAGCTGAACGGTAGTCAATATACGAATTTGATTCAATGGTGTGCCCGGCCGTGATCACATCGAACGTCACCATTTGCGCACGGGAGGCGATTGAACCAGCGTCCATCCCCACAGCTCCGCAACAGATTCATTCCATTCAACGTCTGCAATCATTCCTCGTTCCACGGTGGCTCATTCAAAATTCATTCGTTCAATCATTCGGTCATTCAAAATTCACCGCGAAAGCTCACTCCGCTCGTCCTTCGCCTTGAACAGCGGGTACCCAAGCTGTACGTACCAGGGTTCTTCATGGTAATCTTCCAAACCGATGTGTTCCGAAAACGCGCGGGTGATTTTCGCAGTACCAAACAGCATATCCCAGATAAAGAACATGTTACCATAGTTGCCATTGACCACGCCAATACCATCGGCGTCGGTGGCGGCGTGGTGGGCATGGTGCGTAGCGGGGGTGGAAATGGTGCGTTCGAGTATCCACATCAGGGGATGCAGCCATTTAATGGCGTAGAGCGGCTTGTCCCAGCGCACGCTCGAATGCGCGGAAATGCCGATCAATGCTTTGAAAAAGTAGCCTATCAGGAACGCCTGACCGAAACCGAGGAAAATCAGGACCGTAGAAACAATGCGCGGCGGGAATAGCAACAGGTAAACCCACGAATTGCGGCCAGTGAGGAAAACACTCATCTCGGGTGCGCTGTGGTGCACCCGATGCCCCTTCCACAGCCACGTATACGTGTGCGCGGCACGATGCCACCAGTATTGTGTGAAGTCTTCGAGCAATGCGGTAATGAGCACGCCGGCCCAGAGCGGTACGTTTTCGAAGACATTATAATAGTCGGCGAAGAAATAGTTGAGTACATAGGCCGAGAGCAGGAAACTGAGTGGCCGCGTGATGACGCTCGAAAGAAAAAGGCCCGCAAAATTGATGTACCACTCATTTCTGGACCATTTTTCGCTTTTGTATAGACCGGTAAATGCTTCCGCGAAGCTGATTATCGCGAAAAGAATGAGGATTTCGTAATAAATATGGCTGTCTGTGAATTTCATGTTGCATAGAAAGTCTGGGTCGCGCACGAATGGCAGGCGACATATTGATAATGAAAAACGGGGAGCTTACCGGGGACGTCCGGCGTGCAGGGACTTCATTAGCAACAACAACAGCTTGCTCCGTTGGAAGCAAACGGAACGGCAGCGGAATGGCCGGACAAAGGGGTGATATGTGTAGTTTTAATCGAACGCATATGCGATGTCGTTATGAAAATGGACACAGCTTCGGGTGGTTCTCAGCTCGATTGATTGATAGAATCGAATGCAAAGTTAATGCAACGGCAAGGTAACTTCCAAGCGTTTCAACAAAAAAGTATTTAAACTCTATGGATTTAATAGATTTATATTAAAACAACGTCGGCGAGCGCCTCGGAAAACGCCCATAGTTCCCTTGCCAGCGCTCTGTTTTTCGCCTTGCCCGAAGATCTGGCTGGCTTGGAATGGGCAAAGTACTGCCCTGTTATATCGTTCAGTTCGGGTGCAGTGGCCACATTGACGATGTCGGCGGCCGCCTGCTGCGGGGTGCGGAGAAGCGGTTTGAAGAATTTCATAAACCAGGCCGTAACCCCATTGC
Organism: Dyadobacter sp. SG02; assembly: GCF_900109045.1. GTDB lineage: Bacteria > Bacteroidota > Bacteroidia > Cytophagales > Spirosomataceae > Dyadobacter. The sequence goes on along the minus strand of NZ_FNYL01000013.1, from coordinate 85,448 downwards.
CGTCGCCGGCAAAACTGCTCGAAACCGTGCCGGGATGGACGGCATTGGAGGTAATGCCAAATGGCGCCAGTCGTTCCGACAGCTCATTGGAAAAAAGGATGTTGGCCAGTTTCGTACGGCTGTAAATCACGAGGTCGTGGTAGTGCGGCGGATTGGCCAGCTTGGTTGTCTGGTACCTGAATGCGAAAAAATGCGCCGCGGATGCCAGATTGACCACCTTTGCCGACTCGGCGGCTTTCAGCAAGTCCACGAGGCCGGTGGTGAGAATGAATGGCCCGAGGTGATTGGTAGCGAAGGTCAGCTCGATACCGTCGACACTCGTCTGGCGGTGCTGCACGATGAGCCCGGCGTTGTTGATCAGCAAATCGATGTGCTGGTAACCTGCTTTGATCTCCTCCACCGCCTCTTTGACGGAGGCAATGCTGGAAAGGTCGCATTGGACGAAACCGGTGCTCACGGCGTTCCCGATTTCCATTTGCAACTGACGTGCCTTTGCGGCATTACGGGCAACGAGTATCAGATCATACCCTCTGCGTGCGAGTTCAAGGGCGGTAAAGCGGCCGATGCCCGACGTGGGCCCGGTAATCAGTGCTGTTTTACGCATTGAAATGGATGAAAAATGGCGCAGTGTTGCTGCGGAAATGTGGGTGGCTGTGGCGCCTAAGGTAATAACGGAACCGAAGCAAACCACCAAAGCGATCCCTTTTATTTTAAAATAAGGCCCTTTTTACCGTTAAATCATTTCCTTCCAAATGCAGAGGTAGGTTTTGTTTGTAAATTACTTGTACAAACAATTTCTACAAATTTCTCCTTCCTGCTTAAACATTTCAAACAAACTTACAATGTCTACATTCGACTTTCAACTTTGGAACAACAATGACCAGGGCGGCGGCAGCGATTCTTACAACGGTGCACAAGGCCAGGAAAACATCGATGCCAACAACGACTCCCTCCAAACCGCAGACGGCACCTGGGTAATCGTTTTTGATGAAACCGAGTACACAGGCAATGTCTGGAAAATAAACCCCGGCACGTACGAATCCGACCTCAACCACGTGAACCGGTACGATTCCTCCGGCAGCAAGGTAGGCGTCTGGAAAAACGCCATCCAGAGTTTTATCATCTACAAACAGGAACCGGCGTTCTGGGGCAGTTCGTCCTGGCCGAGCAAAAGCCAGCTGATCCAATTGCAGGAATACCAGGCATTGTTTACAGAAAATGAAGATTTCGAGGGCGATAACCGTGTTTTTACCGCACCCGATAACGAAGCATCGCTCAGCGACATAGGTTATGAGAACGATAGCGACAAAATGAGCGGTACCGGAAGTGTCTCGGCCCTGAAAACAGGTAACGGTGCGTGGCTGATCATCTTCGACGACACCGATTTTGACGGGGATTTTCAAAAAATCGGGCCGAATGTTACCTATTCCAATCTGAACGATCTCGAACGCAAAGATATCAACGGCAATAATGACGGCGACTGGCAGGATCAGATCCAGTCCTTTTTGCTTTACAACTATCAGCCGGAGTTCTGGAATACCTCCTATTCACGGCCATATGTCGATTTTACGACCTTCTACAACCTGTATCCCTACCCTACCAGCAGCGTGTCGGACAACAAGGTGGTGTACATGGTCGAAGACTCTACATACACCGTGGACTGTCCGGACTTTACCGAGCAATCCACCAAGCAATCGCTTTCCGTCAACGACGACGACGATACGACCAACCTTCCTGCCAATGGCTGGACGAAATACGGCATGAGCCTCACCCACGAAAACCCGGCGCTCACTCGCGACGATACCTGCACATTCGACGCCTATTTCGATAATACCGGCACGCTGGTATCGATCCAGCATTTCGATATGCAACTGAACGGGGCGTACCAGATCTCGCAGGCGCTGATCGATACGGTCGATTTCGTGGCGTGGTATTATGGAACCACCGGGGCGCTCGAAACGCTGGGGGTCTCGGAAGCGGCTGCGGATGCATTTGTGGATGTGTTCGACTTTGTAACGGCTGCATTCAACAAGTTTTCGGCCGCCATATACAAAGTTTCGGACAACGGGGGCCAGTTCTACTTCCTGCCCGTCGTGTGCCACACGCTCAACCGTTTGTGCACTACGGTAGCCGGCCCATTCAACGTATCTATTTACACCAATTCAAACGACTCGCGTAAAAACTACTCGATGGCATTCAATAACGGAAGTTTCCCCGGCAGTCTGAATTCCGTTATTTCAGGCAACGGTTCCGTGCAAAACTGGCAGCAGGAAAACACCGGCGATGGCGGCACATACCCGTTCAACCAGGCGGCAGAATACACCTTTGAATCCTACCCGTTCCGCACCTGGTACCAGGAATCGTCCGTATCCGCTCAGCTGGGCATATTTGTTTCCTGTAAACTCGATTACGAAATCGGCGACAACTCCAAAGACGACCACGTGATCCTGCTCATGGGTTTCAAACTGCCTGATACCAATGGCGATAAGCCGACGCTCACCTTCGCGCAGGCGACCGTGCAGTTCACCGATGGGTCCAACACGAATATCATGACGCCGCCGTACAACGACGCTTCCTCTTCCACTTCCTATTACACCTCGGATGTGATCAACTCCGTTTACAATTTCATTCAGGGCCAACTTTCGAATGTGACGATGAACAGCTCGCAGCAAGGGCGGAAATACCTGGCCGATGTGACCAAAGCCAATATGCAGGCGATCTGCGATTGTGTAAGTTTTAGTTAACAATTCAAAGAAGCCGGAACCGGCCCTGACATACCAAATCAGGGCCGGTTTTTCTATCTTTGGTCAATGCATACCGAATTCGAAAATTATCTGGCTTCCCAAACCGATCTGTCCGGCGAAACGATCCGGCATATCGGCAGCATGGCTACCATGCGAAAACTGCACAAAAACGAGGCGCTTCTCACCTCCGGGGAAATATGCCGCCATAAAGTGTTCATTATAAATGGAATGCTCAGATCGTACTATCTCCGGACGGATGGCAGCGAACATATCCTGCAATTTTCCCCGCAGCTCACGTGGACGCTCGATGTGGAAAGTTACGACAAGCAAACACCCTCGCTCGTGAATATCGAAGCGGTGGAAAAGACGGAAGTTTTACTTTGGGCCAAGCCGGATTTTGACAAATTGCTGAAAGAAATTCCCGAGCTCAAAACATTTTCGGAGCGGCTTATTGCCCGCACCATTTACCACAACCGCAACCGCATTCTGACAATCCTGAGCGGCACGCCCGAAGAACGATATCTCGAATTTGTAAACACCTATCCCGATTACCTCGCCCGCCTGCCGCTGCGCATGGTGGCCGCCTACCTGGGCATTTCGCTGAAAACCCTCACGCGCATACGTCACGCGCAGCTGCAACGCGAGGCCGGAATTATGGACAAATGACCTTGTTTGCCCATTTGAGGTATTTCAATTTTGCATCAAACAAAATTGAAACCAATATGCGTGTATTTGTAACAGGGGCCTCCGGATTTGTAGGCTCCGCCATTGTCAGGGAACTGTCAGAAAATGGTCATGAAGTAGTCGGGCTCGTACGCTCCGAAAAATCGGCCGAGTTATTGCCCGCCACCGGCGCGACGCCGCTCCGGGGCGATGTAAACGATCCTGAAATACTTCGCCAGGGCGTAGCAGACGCCGATGCCGTTATCCACACGGCTTTCAACCACGATTTTTCCCAGTTCAAAGCCAACTGCGAGGCCGACCGCAAGGTAATCCAAACGCTGGGCAACGCGCTCGCCGGTTCGGGCAAGCCGTTGGTTGTTACCTCCGGGATCGGCCTTTTGCGTTACGACAGGCCGGTAACCGAGGACGACGCCGTGAATGCCGATGCCAACGAGATCCCGCGCGCAGCGACGGAGGAAGCCGCACGCGCGGTAGCAGCCACGGGCGTAGATGTTTACATCGTGCGCCTCCCTCCCAGCGTACACGGCGCGGGCGACCATGGATTTGTGCCTATTTTGATTGATATGGCTAAACAAAAAGGCGAGTCGGCATACATCGGCGAGGGAGATAATGCCTGGCCTGCGGTGCACCGGCTGGATGCAGCGGTGCTCTACCGGCTGATCGTCGAGAAGCGGCCGGAGCTAAAAGTTTTCCATGCAGTGGCCGAAAAAGGCATTCCGTTCCGGGACATTGCGAATGCCATCGGTGCAGTACTAAACCTGCCTGTCGTAAGTAAAACCAGTGACGAAGCGGCCGTGCATTTCAGCTGGTTCGCCCATTTCGCGGCAATGGGTTGCGAGACTTCCGGAGAAAAAACGCGTGCGGCGCTGGGTTGGGACACGCATGCGCCGGGGCTGCTGGACGACATTGCTGATGCGGGTTACCTTACGGCTTCCTGATGCTGTCCGGCATTCTATAATGCGCCTTCGAAAAGTTCATGTGTTACCAACTACGCCACATCACCCGCAACGCGCTGACTATACAACGAAATAGATTTTCACTATCAAATCATAGAATTAATCGATTTTGACAATCAATTTCAGTATTATACCTTTATCCCGCTGCACAAATGCCAGATGCAGGCAATATGGTTTAACACATGAACTTATCGTAATGGAAAACGGATCAAACGACATTAGCAAATGTCCTTTTCACAATGGGACGCTGAATCATAATGTAGGCGGCGGCGGTACAAGGAACCGCGATTGGTGGCCAAACCAGTTGAAACTGAGCATCCTGCGTCAGCATTCGTCCCTGTCCAATCCGATGGGAGAACAATTCGACTACGCGGAAGCGTTCAAAAGCCTCGATCTGGAAGCAGTCAAAGCAGACCTGCACGCCCTAATGACCGATTCGCAGGATTGGTGGCCGGCCGATTTCGGGCATTACGGGCCATTGTTTATCCGCATGGCATGGCATAGCGCGGGTACTTACCGTGTATTCGACGGCCGTGGCGGTGGCGGCTCGGGCCAGCAACGTTTTGCACCGCTGAACAGCTGGCCGGATAACGTCAGCCTCGACAAGGCGCGCCGCTTGCTTTGGCCTATCAAACAAAAATATGGTAACAAGATTTCCTGGGCCGATTTGCTGATCCTGGCCGGAAACATCGCGCTCGAATCGATGGGCTTTAAAACATTCGGTTTCGCCGGCGGGCGGGCGGATGTGTGGGAAGCGGACGAGGACGTATATTGGGGATCGGAAACGACCTGGCTCGGTAACGATCGACGCTATGCCCATGGCAAGCAGGGCCCTTCCGATCATGCGGTACTGCCTGCCGACGAAAACGCGGACGGCAACATTCACTCGCGCCACCTCGAAGAACCACTCGGTGCAGCGCATATGGGCCTCATTTACGTAAACCCCGAAGGTCCGGACGGTAACCCCGACCCGATTGCCGCCGCGCATGACATCCGCGACACATTCGGCCGGATGGCGATGAACGACGAGGAAACCGTTGCATTGATCGCCGGTGGCCACAGTTTCGGCAAAACCCACGGCGCGGCCCCTTCCGACCACGTTGGTGCGGAGCCGGAGGGTGCCGATCTGGAACACCAGGGATTGGGCTGGAACAACAGTTTCGGCTCCGGCAAAGGTGCCGACACGATTACCAGCGGTCTCGAAGTGATCTGGACCACTACCCCGACGAAATGGAGCAACAATTTCTTCGAAAACCTCTTTGCATTCGAATGGGAGCTTACTAAAAGCCCCGGCGGTGCACACCAATGGGTAGCCAAAGATGCGGGCGAAATTATCCCCGACGCCTACGATAGCGCTAAAAAGCACCGTCCTACCATGCTCACGACGGACCTTTCGCTGCGCCTCGACCCTGCTTATGAGAAAATTTCAAGGCATTTCCTCGAAAACCCCGACGCATTTGCCGACGCATTTGCCCGCGCGTGGTTCAAGCTTACGCACCGCGATATGGGCCCGCGTGCCCGCTACCTGGGCGCGGACGTGCCTGCGGAAGTGCTGATCTGGCAGGACCCGGTTCCTGCGGTCGACCACGAACTGGTAAGCGAAAGCGATATTACCGGCCTGAAAGCCAACATTCTGGCATCCGGCCTGAGCGTTTCGGAACTGGTTTCCACGGCCTGGGCTTCGGCTTCGACATTCCGCGGCTCCGACAAGCGCGGCGGCGCAAACGGTGCACGCATTGCCCTCGCTCCGCAGAAAGACTGGAAAGTAAACAACCCGGCGCAGCTGCAAAAGGTACTGGGCATGCTGGAAAGCATTCAGCAGGAGTTCAACAGCACGCAGTCGGGCGGGAAGAAGATTTCTCTCGCCGACCTGATCGTGCTCGCCGGAGCGGCGGGTGTCGAAAAAGCGGCGCGGGATGCAGGGCACGCCATTACCGTTCCATTTACGCCCGGACGGACGGATGCCTCGCAGGAGCAGACCGACATCGAATCGGTAGGTTACCTGGAACCGGTTGCCGATGGTTTCCGCAGCTACCGCGGCACGAAATTGAGCGTTCCGACGGAAGCATTGCTTGTCGATAAGGCCCAGCTGCTCACGCTCACCGCGCCGGAACTGACCGTCCTGCTCGGAGGCTTGCGGGTGTTGAATATCAATTTCGACGGTTCCAAAAACGGCGTATTCACGCAGCGTCCGGGCGTGCTCACCCACGATTTCTTCGTGAACCTGCTGGATATGAACACTTCATGGAAAGCGATGGGTCCCGACCGCGAGACTTACCTCGGCACCGATCGTACCAGCGGCCAACCCAAATGGACCGCAACCCGCGCCGACCTCGTGTTCGGCTCACACGCGGAACTCCGGGCGATCGCCGAAATATACGCCAGCGCCGACTCGGGTGAGAAGTTCGTCAAAGACTTCGTGGCCGCATGGAACAAAGTGATGAACCTCGACCGGTTCGATCTGGTCTGATTTAACGATTCACTATGAACAAAAGCCGGCCGGGAGCGATCCTGGCCGGCTTTTTCAGTTCTTACCCGTTAAATGTACCCTCAGCTTTTCGTAATCGATCTTCGAGTTGTGTCGCGGGTCGAGCGGTATTTTGGGTACAAAAACAATATCCTCAAACGCTTCGGGCATTGCCTGGATGGCTGATTGAACAGCTTCGCGCCGCGCAGGATCGGTGAGCTCGATCACAGCCGTGGGCCGGTCGCGCAGCAGCATTACCGTGCCTGTTTCCACACCCTGAATGCTTTGGAAACGGTTTTCGAAAAGGAATGTCGATAACAGGCCGTCACGCGTGCGTATGAGTGACGCGCACCTGCCCGTGAGGAAAAGGTTACCATTCCAAAAACCGCTGTCGCCCGTACGGTGCCAGCATTGGGTTCCGACAAAAATCTTGTTGCGCTTCAATGCCTCCGGATTATGCAGGTAATCGCGCAGCACATGTTTCCCCGAAACGATGATCTCGCCAATCTCGCCCGGCATAACTTCCAGCTTTGAAAGCGCCTCCTCATCGGGCGCGACAATGCTTTCGTCGCTGATCCGGATGATTTTTACCGTTGCGGCGACTTCTACCTTTCCTACATTCAACCCCCTGCCTGTTTCGGAAGCGATTAATTCCCCGGCTGAAATCATACTCATCGGTTCGGCCTCGGTAGAGCCGTACACGATACCGATATGCGCCTGAGGAAATGCATTCCGGTAAATTCCAGCCTCCCTAGGAAATACCGGGGCGCCACCGGTGAGGATTTTTTGTATAGTATTTAAAACCAGTCTATTATCACTCACAAACCGGGACAATTGCTTGACAAAGAAAGGAGAAGCGATAATCGAACTGACCTTGTGGCGACGGATCTGCTCTACGACCTTCTCCGGCTTCATGCTACCGGGCCTACGCGCATTGAAATCCGCAATGACGGAGGTAATGCCTACGCCCAGGTTAATGAGTAAAACAATGGGTAAGACCGGCATGCAGACGTCGCCCGGCGAGGCGTCGCCCGGAGGATCGATAAGGGGGATCAGGGCCTGAAACTGTTCAAATAGCAAGCCGTGCGTGCGGATGGCGGCTTTGGGAGTGCCGGTACTGCCGGTAGTGAAAGTAATGAGGGCAATGTCTTCGCGGGTGGTTTTGGCGAATGCCGGAATGGGACGACCAGCATCGTACTTCAACCCCAAATGCAGCGGTATTGCCCGCAAACCAGGCAGAAGCCGTGCCAGCACCCGCCCTTTGAATGTCCCGATAAAAGCAGCGCACTGCGCCAGGCGGCAGCATTCCGCCAACCTTTTGACGCTCACCCATTCATCCAGAAACACGGCCACCGCCCCGATCCTGAAAAGTGCCAGTACGGTACGGTACAGGTCGTCGCTCATAGGTACGAACACCAGCACGCGATCGCCCTTGCGGATGCCCTTGTGCAGGAAATGCGCGGCAGTCTGGTTGACGGCATTTTCCAGATCTCCGAACGAAACAGCCTTTTCCCGGTAAATAATAGCCGGTTTGTCCGGGCTTTTGCGAGCGGCCTCGTGAAACAGATCGACGACGTTGAACCGGTCAGGCAATGTGTTTTCCATACAAAATGTAATTCCTGTAATGGGTGCCGGAAAAATGGGTGGATAATTGGGTGGAAGTGCCCTGCTCGTAAATAAACGAATGAATGGCACTCGTGTAGCCCAGCTCCACCGCATTACGGTAAATGACGTTCCCGATTACGTGCCCCAGGCCCCGCCATTCCGGGCCGGGATGCCGGGCCAGCGTTTTGACAATCAGTGATTTGCTTTCAGTATTATAAAAATCATGAATACAGAAAAAGTAGCCGAGCAGATTGCCTGCGCTGTCTTCGGCGAGCAATGTCAGCCCGGGGTTGATATAAGTTTTCGTTTGCAAATACTTTTTCATAAAAGCCTCCCTGCTGATGGGCGTGTACAGGAAATTGGTTTTGAAAGCCAGTAAGTTAAAGTCATAAACCCGACCGATTTCCGCTTCAAAGTTGGTCAGATCGATCGGCCGGATCTTCACGCCCATCCGCTCAAACGCCCGTTCGCGGGCCAGGATTTCGGGGTTATCGGGCTCCAAACCGTGGTCTATATTGCTGTAATACTGCGCAATGGGCCCGAAGCCGGCCGTTTTGAATTGGGTATTGTAATATAAATGATGGTAATGCTCGGTAAAGAACAGTGGATTGTGATGATCGGCCAAAAAACGGTACCCTTCCCACGTGTTGCCATTCATCGGGCCGATGAGCCACCCGCCTCCCCAACTTTTGACAACGGAAGCAATATGCCCCAGCAATGTCGCGGCATATTCCCCGCCATCTGCACATTCGTAGTTACCGATCGAAAAAGCATGTCGACCGGCATATTGCAGCAACGGATTATCGTAAATACTCGCCCTGGCAACCACATTTTCCCCATCCTTCAACAAATAGCAGGCTCTCAGAAAATCGGTCGGAATGGTGTCCGGCGTTTTGAACCGCAGGCTGTCAGGCGGGTAAATCCGCTTCGGCAACTCCGTAAACAACGGAAAATCGGCATGGCCGGGGCCGGTTTCGGTGATCGTGATCATAGTATCAAACAGAGGGTTAACACAACGCTTGCAGGGATCGTGAAGTTATCCATTCCTTTTACACCCAGTGCTTCCGCAATCGTCGCTACGATAGGTACCGACAGGATCAGCATCATTCCGGAGGGGATATTGTTAAATGCAGTAACCGTGGCAGCCGTTACCAACCATGCGCTCACCAGGAACGCCAACGAGCCGGCAACCGATTTGCCGCAACCCAAAACCTGGTATTTCCCGAACGGCAACCGCTTACCGACGAGCGCCGCTACCGGGTCGCAAATCGCCAGGATCAGGATCGGCAAATAGAAGACGATCAGCCCATTACCTTTCATTTCAAATACCAGAAAAAGCATATAGACGATCACGGGGAACAAAATACTGCCGTACGAAAAACGGTCGATCGCATTGATGGAAGGTAACCAGCCGAATTTCAGACTAGCTAGTAAAATCACGAGGAAGCTCGCGCACAGGAATAGTACCTGCCAGTGACTGACGAGCACGACCGGAAAAAACAACGTCAACAGCCCGGTACCGATATGCACGATTTTGCGTGTCCATTCCGCCCGTACTTTCCCGAAATGATACAGCGCCTCGGCCAGGCCGAAAAGCGCGAGAAAACAAGAGGCGAGAATGAGCGGAGGGATAATTTCTTTCATAGCTGTCAAATGCGGCGCATTACCGGACGACCTGATCGACGATAAAACCGTTGTAAAAAAAGCCTTTATCGATGGCTGTCAAACGCTCGGATTCGGCGCGCAGGTATTCTGCGTTTTCGGGCAATACCTGGGAAATCCGGCGCGGTACCATCAGGTTCCAGTAGGCCAGCCTGCCGCCGTTTTCGGTGCCTGCAACAAGTGTTCGGGCTGTTTCCCGAAACAAATCGGCGTCCATATATTCAAAAATATCGGAAAGGTTTAAACTGTGAAACGGACCATACTGCGCGATTGCCGTCTGTGCATACCCCTCCTTTAAATGCAGCCTGTCCAGATGGGCACGAACAATTGGGTAATGCGCTTTTTGGAGGTAATGGGGCAAAAGGCCGTCGAAACTGCCGGTGAGTGTGTATCTCAAAATATAATTGTCCTGCGCGGCTACGGAAGCAAGTTGCGCAGCGGCTTTTCCAAAAATAAATTCGGAGACAGAACCTTGCACCTGCTTCTGAAACTCGGGATCGCGCCCGTATTTACCCATCACATATTTGCTGAAAAAGATACGGAACAGCAGCCGCCAGCGCCAGGTATTCCATTTGTTTTGATAAAAATGCGCTTGCTCCGCCGCCGTCTTGCTTTCAAATAATGCATTCACCACGCGCCGGGAATGTATCCACGGTAGTATCTTCCCGCTGAACAGTTGAAAGTATTTCTCGAACTTCCCCTGATGAATGACTCCGTTGGCGATCAGGGTAAGATTTGACTCCCAATAGGCTCTTGTGGCGCTGCCCAACTGATTTTTCAAAGTGTGAAAGCATTGCAAACGACTGTCGGAATGCGAAAATCCGAGAAATGCCAGCGCCTCCTCCCATTCCAGGTTTTGAATGCAAACCTTTTTCAATTCAATCAGAAAAAGCTGTGTCGGATTGATATCGACTGCTACGACGAGCCCGGGATCGGTCGTCAGGAAAGCGAAGCTGTTATCCCCCGCGGAGCCTATCGAAAGGATCTTGCTACCAGGCGCGGGCGCAAGGCCGGCAAGTAAAATACCGGCATCCTCCCAGCAGTTGGCGTACCGGATAATATCAAAATTGACCCTTTTTGTTAAATCCTCTTTCGTCATCGGGAAATAGTCCTGATTATGCCCGTACTACCATCCATTTCTATTTCATCCCCGGTTTTCAACGTTTTCAGCAGGCCGGTTACGCCTACAATGCAAGGTTTGCCCATCTCGCGGGAAACGATCGCCGAATGGCTCAGCAAACTCCCCCGCTCTACGATAATGCCCAGCGCGCCTGGGAAAAGCGTCACCCAACCGGGATCGGTGCTGGTAGTAACCAGAATATCGCCATTCAGCGACGGCACTTCCGCCGGGTCGGTTACTACCCTCACCCGGCCCGTTACCCGGCCGGGCGAGCAGCCGATACCTTTCAGACCGCCCTCCGGTTTTTCAATCCGGTCGATGCTGAAAAAATCGTTGCCGTGGTAGGGCACGCCGTAAGTCGCAAATCGCTCCGAGAGCGGGCCCAGCTCTTTATAATGTTGAAATTCAGCCTGCCGGAGCGCCACCAGCGCTTTGATATCCTGCGTCACCGCCGTGCCTTCGATATAAGCAAAAATCTCTTCTTTGGTCAGGTAAAAAATATCCCTCGCATGGCCGAGCATACCGTCGGCTTGAAACCGTTTCCCGATAAAACTAAAAATCTCGCGTACGATCCCGAATGCGCGGGTACGCTCGTACCGCAGGTTCTCGCGGGCGCTCACGAGCTCGCGTGTGTAACGCAGCGTGAGGCGCAATTTCCAGCCTGCGATCATTTTCCCTTTCAAATACCCCGCTATCCCGCGCTCCGCATTGGTACGGATCACGTCTTCCCGCTCGCCGGAAAACTGCGCACCGGTAATACCCGTTTCCACGTAAGATTTCAGCACCTTAATAAACCGCGCCGGCTCCTGACCGTAAGAAATCGTTTCGAGTTTCAGCTCTCCCACGCACCGCTCGCCAAAATCCCCTATGTAGCGCTCGATCTCGATTCTCAGCCGTACGAATTCCGGATCGGTGCTTGCGCTCAGTACGTCGTGGATCTCGTATGCATTTTGTTCCAAAAACAGCTGTTTCAATGCAGGAACCCCCGCAATGTGCGCGGCAATGGCGATGCTGCGGTGCACGGGTTGAACGGAAATAATGTCGTTGCTGCCGCATAGCAGGTCGTTGTGGAGGTTCGGGTTTTCGCCGCCGGTGATCTGCCCGCATTGTTTTTGGAGCATGCCAAACCATATCATCGCAAAGAAATCGTTCAGCAGCGGGGCTTTCCATTCGAGCAATAGTTTCCGCTCGAAATCGAGGTACAAATGCATGAGCTCACCGGCATTTTTTTCTGCAAAAGGGATTGCCTTGTATTCGCTGATCGTACGCGCTACCAATTGCATGAACTCCCGTCGTTTCCGCGGCAGGGCCCGGAAGCGGAAAAGCATTTGCACAGCCATTTTCACGATGCTCCACCACGCTTTGCCTTTCGATAAACGATACGATTCGGGAATATCGAACTGCTCCTTCACCCCCATCATTTTCTCCATATAGCGCGCATTGATGCTGTAACCCGGCAGCATCGCCAGCATGTGGTACCAGGTTTTGAGGTTATAGTACACCCGGCCGTTCAGAAACCCCAGCGTATTGGCAAACACCCGTTCATTTTTTCGTATAACCGATTCACTGACACCCAGATAAGCACTGAATAGCTTATAGGCCGTTTCGTATGATTTGCTGATAAAAGAGAATGTGAGCGGGGTGGTAACGCCCGGGTACGACTCGATGATATTGCTATTGTCCCAGAGGATATAGTTACCGGCCGGCGTCGTTTTTAATGTGGTAATGGGCCTTGTCTGAAGTAAATAAATCCGGTCGTTCCGCACCGCGAACTCGATGTCCTGCGGCTGGCCCAGCTCCTTTTCGAGCGTATCGAGTATTTCGCCCAGCCGGTAGATTTGTCCGTCGGTAAGCGTCGGTTCCGCCGCCTTTCCATTGGCTAAAACGGATTGTATTTCAGCCCCATTCAACACAAATTGATCTGCATTAACCTCGCCCGAAACCAGGCTGTCGCCCAACCCGAAAACGGCATTGATCACCTTTTCCTGCCGGTTACCGGTGAGCGGGTTTGCCCCGAAAGCAACCCCCGCCGCATCCACATCGACCATTTCCTGCACGATCACCGCCACACCGCCGGGATCAGAAAGCCCGTGGTGCTTTCGATACGTCGTCACCCGCTCCGAAAATGCAGACCGGCGCACATCCGCGATCCGCGCGGACAGCTCCGCGGGCGTCACGCACAGGTAACTCTCAAACTGCCCCGCGAACGAAAATGCCGTACCATCTTCGGCAACCGCCGACGAGCGTACGGCGAAATGGCGTGTGCCTTCAAATGTATCCAGCAATCGGGGTACCAGTTCGGATTCCGGAACGCCGGCCAGCAATGTTTCCCACGGGATCACGACAAAGCGCGGTACCGGCAATGCGAGCGCTTTCAGGCGGAACAGGTTTTCGGCCTTGCCGCCAATGGTGACGCCGGTTGTTTTTTCTGGCTCGGTATCGGAAATGAAGTGCATCAATGGAACAGCAATTTTGAGATCATCGGCCCCGCGCCGAGCGTCAGGTACATGGCGATCGTCCAGAGTGCCGATCCGTATTCGACCATTTTTGAAAGTTTGGGGGTTCTATTCCTTAAAAATAACACCGCCGGCAGTGCGCATATCAGGAACACAACGCCGAGGATCGTCAACACCGCATGGCCATAACCTGCAAATACCGACGCTGCCACGCTGAGCGACAGCGTTACCGCCAGCACGGCAAGCCACAACCCTATGGCCGTAGGCGCGCCGAGCATCGAGGTGTACGTGAGTACCCCTTCCGATTCCTTTTCGGGGGCGCGGATCTTCCGGCCCACTTCGAGCACAATGCCATTCATATAGGATACTGCAAAAAAGAAAAACAGACCCTCGGGTGCGTGTACGCCCGCGATAAGCCAGTCGAGGCCGCTGGCGTAAATGTCGATCAGCGGAATGATGAACATATGCGAAGTCACATACCAGAACTGGTGCCTTTTGAGCCAATCGGCCACGAAAAACTCCTTGCCCATGAGTGTGAGGTACGCGACGACCACGCCGTAAATCAAAAGCATTTCAGGAAAGAAAACCAGGTTCACCGCAATCTGCGCGATGACTACCACAATGCCGATCCAGGCTAGTTCATGGTAGGTAACAAGCCCACGCGGAACGGGCAGTTCCTGCCGGAACCGGGCATCGTCTTCCGCGTCTTTGAACTCGTCGAATATCCTGACCAGCAGAAAAAGGGATATCGTCGTAAAAACCCCGACCGCAAATGTTTTCAAATCCACAAACCCTTCTGCACCCCGGCATATCCGTGAATACGAAATGGCCGAAAAGCTGAATGCAGCCACGAGCAAGCCGTGGCCCAGCAAGGGAAACCGCTCCTTTTGATAAATATAAAACCGGCGGAAAAACGGTGCGCTGTTCTCCGCGGCATTGCTGAATGCATTTCCCTGGGCCGGTAGCTTCATTTTTTCCGGCCGAATTTCTGGTGTGCTGCCGTAAACCGGCCCGCCGAAAGCGCAGCCGCAATGGAGATTTCGCCTGCCAGCACCAATGCGCCGCATATTTCGGCAAACTTCCGGGTTTTGCCCGCGCCATAGCAACCGAGCAGTTCCAGGCACTCTTTCTGGGTGGGTAGCGAAGTACCGCCGCCGACTGTGCCGACGATGAGGTTGGGCAGCGTCACCGACACGTACAAGTCGCCGTCATCCGTCAGTTCCATGCGGGTAATGCCTACCGAAGCCTCCGAAACGCAGGCCACATCCTGGCCGGTAGCGATAAACAGCGCGGTCAGGCCGTTCGCATAATGCCCCTGGGCGCCTATGGAGCCGCTCTGTATCGTCCCGATCGTCGACGAGCGCCAGTATTCCGCCATTGCTACGGGCGTTGTTTTCAGCACGTCGGTCACGATTTTTTGAGGAAGGGTAATTTCGGCGGTAATCTTCTTGCCTCTTACATTCGCAAATGACTGCGAAGTAGCCTTTTTATCACCCGAAAAATTGCTCTCGATAAACCAGAATCTCGGCTGTACCGGCGCGTTCCGGATAATGTATTGACAAATAGCGTCCGTACAGATCGTGACCATATTCTGCCCGGAAGCGTCGCCTGTGTGGTATTCGAATGTGAGAATGAGGTGGTTACCTTCTACATTGGATTTCATATCGATCAGCTTCGCATAGCGGCTGGCCGATTCGGTAATGCGGCGGAATTCTTCGAGCTGGCCCAAAATCCAGACCAGAAAAGTACCCAGGTTGCCCAGGTTGTCGAATTTAAAAACCGGTGACCGCTGTACGCCGTCGATCAGGCATACCGAAGTTGCGCCCCCGGCCATATAACATGCCCGCGCCCCGCGGTTGTACGATGCCACCAGACTTCCCTCGCTCGTCGCCATAGGAACATAAAAGTCCCCTTTCGCCATCGAACCCAACACCGAAACCGGCCCGACGATACCCGTAGGCACCATCGACATCCCGATGTAATTTTCAATATTCCCTTCCAATCTTGAAACATCCGAAAAAGGCTGTTTTCCGCTCAGAAAAGGGAAATCATGGTCTGTTTTTTCCAGCAGGTATGCCAGGCGCTTTCGGATACCGTCCACCGAAACGGGTATTTCAGAGGGCAAAGCTTCCGGTAGCGACTTACTTAACGGTTTATTTTTAATGTCGTCCAGTAACTGTTCAAGATCTTGCAGGGCGCTCATGGCGTGGAGCGCCTTTTTGGTGGTTTCGCTGGTTGAAGACATAGGATAGATAAGTATTTGACAGCAAAGGGGTTTACACGAACGATGTGTCAGTTGGCAACCGCTAACATACTAAATTTCAAATACCCAAACACCAATTACTTAGTAAACAGATAAGCCTCTCCATCCTGCGTAGCCGTGAACGCATTCGATTTCGGGTTGAATTCGATTACCAACCGCACCGCATCGAGTTTAAAGACGTCTTTTTTAACGCGCGTCAGCTGGTAAACCGGTTGCTCCGCCGGTTGAAAATACAATTTGTTGTTGGCATAACTGATCGTCACTTTCATCGGGATCTGCCCGTTCGAATAGGCACCGATGTACGGTTCCACCTCCGAGGCCGTCAGCGGCGGTGCATTGAAATCGGGGATGGCAACGGGAAACTGATAGTACGCGCTGAGGAGCGCAACGAAGAGATCGTTCATCGGGTAATCCACGCCATTGCAAAAGACGGTAGCCGTCAGACTGTCGCCGGGAAAGTACGCGGTCGCGGTATGAAAGCCGTCGATTCCGCCGGTGTGGCCAAAACCTTTTCGCTCGTAAAATGGTGTCGACACAAGCCCGATACCGAACGTATCGACGATCCCGGTCATTCTGCGCAGGCTTTCCGGGGATACCAGCCGGCCGTTAAATAGCGCATGGATAAAGGCCGTCACATCCGCTGGCGTCGAAACGGTTGCCCCGGCACCGAGCAGCTGGCTCCAATGCGCCTCATCCCGCTTTTCCCATCGTGAAGTGTAGGTATAAGAATACGCGTCGCCTTTCGACGGGTCCATCATCCCTCCGAAACGCGTGTTTGTAAGCCCGATACGATTGCTTATTCGCTCTTGCAGGTTCTTTTCGTAAGATTTTTTGGTAACATCCTCGATGATAAAACCGAGCAGAACGTAGCCGGTATTGCTGTACCTGACCTCCGCGCCGGGTGCGAAATCGGATTTATATTTTTCGAAATCCGCCAACAGTTGCCCCCGCGTGCGGGGTTCGGTCTGGAATTTCCAGAATGCCTCGTCGTTGGTAAAATTATGGATACCCGCGCGGTGGCGCAGCATCATTTCGATCGTGATCTGCCCGGCATTGGGAATATTTGGGAAAAATTGATCCAAATGCGTGTCCAGCGCCAGCTTCTTTTCCTCCACGAGCTGCATGACCATCGTCGCGGTGAAAGTCTTGGTGATGGAGCCGATGCGGTAACGGGTCGCCGGTGTGGCTTTCACACTTTGGGTACTGTCGACTACCGCGTAGCCGATCGCCCTTTCATATAACTTCTTCCCGTTATGGCTCAGCAGCACGCTCGCCATCGATTTATGGTGAATGGAAAGCGTGTCGAACAGCCGGTCGAGAGCGGCCGTATCGATTTTTTGGGCCGATGCGGAAAAGGCGAAGCATAATGCGACGATTGGTAACAGTTTGAGCTTCATGCGGGGATGTGGTCTTTTTTACAAATAAATCACATAGCCCGGTTCTCGGGTAACCGATCGTCACATTTTTAGTTATTTAAATCAATGCACAATCACAATTTTGTGGCTGCTTCGGGAGCCGTCCGCGTAGTGAATTGTAACCCAATGCATTCCGGAAGCCAATTTGGCCACATCCACTACCGACTGGTTTTCAGCGGAAGTATACAAATGCGTTCCCGCAAGCGAATGCAGCTGCACTTTTGAAAACCGCCTGTTCCCGCTCCGAATGTAGAGCTTATCGGTAACCGGGTTAGGAAAAAGCACGACAGGGGAATCCCCTTTTCCAGCAAAATCGACCGAAACGATCTGGCTGTAAGCATATGTCTCGTCCAAATCGACCATTTTCAGCCGGTAATAGGCAACGCCCGCCAATGGTAACTCATCGATAGCATCATAGTTATGCCCGCCCTCTCCTACTGCCGGGGTATTCACAGGCAACGCCGTCCAGGTACGTGCGTCGGCGCTTCGCTGTATTTCAAAATGGCTCACGTTCTCTTCTTCGGCGGTGCGCCATTGGAGCTGTGTACTGTTTTCGGTCGGCGTGGCCGAAAAGCTTACCAATTTCACAGGCAATGGTGTCCCTGACCCGAGGAAGTCTTTGGCAAACCAGAACTCTGAAAAACTTTTCGTCGTAAATTCCAGATAATAACCCTGGGCATAAGGCACTTTTTTGACGATGTTTTTGGCATAATATGTCCAGGCAACACTGCCGTTATTCGTCAAATCGCCATCCTCGTTGCTGCCGGAATATTTGGTAATGGCCAGCTCATACGCCGAACCCGGCTTGACGATACCCACCTTAGCCGGCGCGGCAATGAGCTTTTCGCATTCTTCGTCCGTAATATAAAGCCGCACGCTCACCGGCTGGGCAAAATCAGGCCCGGACGACGATACAGTGAAGCTCTTGCTCAAAAGGTATTGCTTTTTCTCAATACGCATGGCGCCGTTGTCCTGGAAAGCCTTCACCGAAATCTGGCCCAGCGACTGCCCGTGCGGGTTAATGGCCGCAACCAGCGCGTTGTTCAGCTTAAACTGTACCCAGTCGTTGCCGTTCACATCCGCGGAAGCCGCCGAATTATCCGAAAGCGCATACACCATCGCCTGCGAATCGTAAATATGGATATCGTCGATCGCGATCCCCGCCCGTCCGGCAGACTTGCTCTTGATCACAAAACGGAACCGGACATATCCGCCGGGGAAGTGGTTGGGTATCGGCACGGTAGCCACATGCCAGCGGGTATAGTCCTGCACATTCCACGCATCCATGCCTTCCTGTTGGGAGTTGTACCAGTTGGTCCCGCTATTCACTGTCCCCAGGCGCGTCCAGGTATTTCCGCTCACATTATACTCTACATACGCAAAGTCGCACGCACCGCCCGCGCAAGCCGCGAGGTCGATCGACGCGCTGAAACTCATTGCCGGCTGCGCCATTCCGCTCATCGCAAAACAGGGCGAATACAAATAAGAAATAGTCTCGCCCGAACGCGCACCTCCGAGGGCGGTCGTCCACGCATTGGTACCACTTGCAGCCTCTGTCACCTTACCGTTGTTCGGCGTCCCGAATGTCCAGAGCGGATTCGATTCGGTGAGGTACCATCCGCCCTGGCCGTTTTCGAAGTCTTCGAGGTACGGATAGCTGGAAATTACCTGTGCAGCCTTCGCAAGCGTGGCGGCGGCGTCGTTACCTGCGTTAGTATCAAATGCTTTTTTGACCACGACCTTTACATTCCGGTCGCTGTTAAGGTATTGCGTGGAAGAGAAATTGAAAGTAAAAAGCGTATCGCGCCCTGCACGGACGACCGGTACGTAGCCCTGATGCGCGAGCTCGTCGTTGATCAGCGCCTGGAAAGGCACCCGGTAAGAGTCCTCGGCCCCGTTGTTTTTAATGAGTACATGATATTCCTGGTACCCGTTAGCATCGCAGGAAGGGACGGCCAGCGCATTTACCCTGACAACTTCCAGGTCGCTCGTGGTAGTGTACAAACGGATATCGTCGATCGTCGAACCGTCCGTTTGGGCAGGGTATCTGAAACTTTGTTCCCACCGCACCTGGAAACTGGTACTGAATTCCTTCCCGTTACGCTTCAACAAATCGCTTACGTCTACCGACATCAGCCAGTAATTGTTGTTTTTGGTAAAATAAGGAACAGTACTGCTTTCCAATGCCGATATCCACGGGTCGGTATCCTTTGCACGTATGTACACGCGCAGCGGCCACGCGGGAGAAACCGACGCATAGAGCCGGTAGCGGAACGACAGGCGGACTTCATCCCTGTCGGCATGATAGGCCGCGAGGTTATAAGTGGCGTCCAGGTAAGTCGGATACTGCGAGTTGTTGCCGCTGTTGGCATCCACCGTAAAGCCTTTGGTTCCCGAATAAGCCAGTCCGGGGTCCACAGCGGTCCGCACCCGGCCGAGATCGCGCTCCTGTGAGAAATCATACCGGTCGGTCCCGCCGATACCCATCGTCTGCGCATTCACTTCCGTACTTTGCAATGATTCGAGGTCGTCCGCAAAGGGCAGCGTCACGGGCGCATTGGCGAGTTGCCGTATCACCACCGACTTCTGGTTGTTGCCTGCTACCTGGTCGCCATCCATTTTCACCACCACCGTAAGCGGATACGAGCCCGCATTGCGCACATCGAGGGACTGTACGAAAGTGTAATCCAGATAATTACCGGCGGGAATGTCCGTGGTCGCCGTTTCCCAATGCACAGCCCCGCTTCCGACGGAATACCCTACCTGAAACGATCGTGTCACGGGCTGGTCGTCGAAATTTCTCAGCCGGACCTTCACAAACTGGGATTCTCCGAGGCTGGTGGAAGTAAGCAACCTCCCCGAGCCCGAGGGAGAAGTAATCGCATCGACACCCACGTCCCCGTCTGAAATAAAGCCTTCGCAAGTACCCGAATCGGGCTTCCGGCTGATCGCCAATGCCCTGCGGCCGGCGATGCCGTTTTTCCGTGCCCTCACCGAAATGTAATAGGTAGAATCCCGGGAGAGCCCGCTGAGCACGTATTTCAAATCGGAAGTAATGGCTACCGGGCGCATTTCGTGGCCTTGCATGCGCATTACCTCATAATCGGTAGCCCCGCTCACAGCCGTCCACTGTACAGCCGCGTAACTTTCGCATTGGTTAGCAGACAACGAAATGACCGGAATGCCCATGATCGCAAACGCCGCGCTTTCTTTCACGACGCCGGTACTGTTTTGGGTAATGCGGATTTTGGCCGTCGTCGTGGTTGCATCCGGTACGGTCCAGCTGAGCTGATTGGTGCCTGCCGCTACCGCGTTATTGATATTGGTCCAGGAAGCGCCGTCGTTGAGCGAATAAGCCACTGAAAATGTACTCGTTGTATTGCCATAACTATCCCACGTAATGTCGATCACATCGCCCTTCGTGAAATGTTCTCCACCGATTGGGTAAGTGAGTACGGCGGACGTTTCGATAATGTCGTACACCAGAAAGTACTCCTGAGGGCCGCTGGGCACCTTTTTGCCCCACACATTCACGACATAAGTTCCCGCCGCAGGGCTTTCCAGCACAATCTGTTCTACATTATTAACGCTGTCGATACCCGGTGCCGCCGCTGTCAGCGGGGTGGCTGCCCTGGGAAATATAGGTTGTATCTCGGTGTTACCAATCCGGATCACTTTCAGGTCGAGGTCATTGACGAGCGTCTTCCCGGTAATCACCGCGGGCGCGGGGTCGTTCCAGTACAGCATGATTTTAACCAGCGCCGTATTTTCAGGTACCGAGATTTCATAACCGCTCCTGGCCTGATTGGCGAGCGTACCATTGAAATACTGCCTTTTTTCCATCATCGAAACCGACCGCAGCAGGTTCATGACGCCGAAACCATAGGTAAAATCCGGCCCTGCCAGCCCCTTATCCGTGGCCCCGTTGCATAGCAGGGCCTTCATCAGCAAATTTTTCGGGTTATTTCCGTCATTCAGTTGTCTGTACCGCTGGTATAGCAATGCCAGTCCACCAGCCACCGCCGGCGCCGCCATACTGGTCCCCGACGCACCCTTGTAGGTATTCACGGGGTAAGTAGAGGTGATGTTGGTCCCGGGAGCGATGATCTCCGGTTTAATGCGCCCGTCCTGAGTGGGTCCCTTACTTGAAGTGAGATTAATAAGACCGGCGGTACTGAGATTCCCCGCGGTAATCACGTTTTTCGAAGAAATACTTCCTCCGATCACATTGCCAAAACCGGCAATACCACCCGGGCAGGGACCTTCCAGCCCGCTATTCCCTACCGCAAACACATGCTGCAAGCTCGGCAGATCGCTGGCCTGACGATCGAGAATGTAGGAATCGAAGGAATAGACGCCATAATCCGGGCAGACGCTGCCACCATAGGAGTTGTTGGTGATGACCATCCCGAAATCGCGCACGAGATTGGAGGCTTGTTTCCAGATTTCAGAATTGGTGCGCTTGATCAACGAGGCCTTTGGCGCATATCCCTTGTATCTTTCGTTCAGAATGCCTCCACCCGCAGCTACACCGGCCACATGCACGCCGTGCCAGTAGCTGCTCTCGACATTGGAGCTGATCACCCTCGTGCTCAGGTCGATGTGTTCCTGCAACAGCCCGCTATCGCCGATACCGATCACTACCCCATCGCCGCTGAGCTGTCTTTGACCGGGTAAGGCCGATGCCAGTACACTCCCCCGCGTTCCGGCCTGGCTCCTGTCGTTGAGCGGTTCTTCCGGCGGCGGCACTGCCTCTATATATTGTACCCACGGCAACCCGGCCAGGGCAAGCAGTCCCTCGATGGCTACCCGAGCCTCGACGATCTGGTAAGTATCCAAAGCATTGGAAAGCACCTGCACCTGACGGTTACCGAGCGCTTTCGCGACGCTATCGGCCCCTATTGTTTTGACATAGCTGATCCGCACATCGACTTTTCCCGCTTCCCGGATCGCGTGCGCGGGCAAGTTAAGACTCAGCAATGCAGGCTGGATCTTCTGTGCCGGTTCGAGCTCCAAAACAGCCCTGGCCCCGGCAGCTTGCAGCACGTTGCGATCAGGCTCCCCGTGGACAACGGCGGTGTAGGCGTTCTCGGGAATGTAATCGAGCAGGGTAATTCCGACGCTCTCCATCTGCTGGACAGCGGGTTTTTCCGGAATACCAAAAAATTGGATTATTACAAATTTTGTTTCTTCACCACCTGCGTATCGAAGGGTATTATTCGTTCGATTTCGGGCAAGTTCCAACGTCGGCACCGGGGTGACTGTACCACTTTTGAGATAGAGGTTGTAATCCCTCTTATTTTGAGCCGTAACGTTAGTTAGCTGCTGTACCAGTAGTACTACTACGAGAGCGCAGCGATACTTCAACAAACGCATATAGAGGAGGATTGAATAGGTCGATTTTTACTTCTAAATATCGAATGTAACCCTTTTTTCAATATTTCAAACCCCTATAACTATTTGTTTTTCAGTAGAAAAACTTAACAAATACGGATCAAACCATGAAGCGCTTACTCTTCCCGCCTGCTCAGTAATGCAGCCGTTTGGTAAACAGGCCCCATCCGTGCAAACACGACCAGGCAGCCGCAAATCCAGGTCCTCTTCCGCCACCGGCGGAGCCACGTGTCAGGAAGTAATTCACAGGCACTTTTCGCACAAACCGGGGCATTTTTTTGCCATAACATGAGGAGATTTATGCCAGGCACATTGTTAACTCACAAATTCTACCCGGGATAGATCATGAATTACAATATTTGTTTTGTACAATTTAAAAACATAAAGAAAACCCGCTAAAACAAATCACAACTGCCCCGCCACACGATAGGTATTCGCGTGCGCGTCGATGATCGTTTTGAGCTGGGGTGAGTAGCCGCCGCCCATACTGCATTGGACGGGGATACCGAGCTTGCTGGCAGTTTGAAGTACAATTTCATCGCGCTGGCGGCAGCCGTCAATGGTACAAGAGAGCCTTCCGAGCTTGTCGGTGGCGAGGATGTCGACGCCGGCCTGGTAGAAGATAAAATCGGGCTTGACGCGCTCGATGAGCGCCGGGAATGTGTCGAGGAGTAGCGTAAGGTAGATACTGTCGTCGGCGCGGTCGGGAAGCTCCACATCGAGATCGCTTTTCTTTTTGCGGAACGGATAGTTGTTCTTCGCGTGCATCGAGAAGGTGAAGACGCGGGGCTCGTTGGCAAAAATATCGGCGGTACCATTGCCCTGGTGCACGTCGAGGTCTGCGATGAGCACTTGCCTGGCCATTCCGTGATCCACCAGATATTGTGCAGCCACCGCCTGGTCGTTGATCATACAGAAACCTTCGCCGGCATCCCGGGAAGCATGGTGTGTGCCGCCGGCAATATTGAATGCAATACCGGTTTCAAATGCTTTGAGAGCCCCATCGACCGTGCCGCGGGCGATTCGGAGTTCCCGCTCTACGAGCCGGGGCGATTGTTCGAAACCAATGCGGCGCACTTCCTGGCGGCTAAGTTGCCCTGCTACGAAACGGTCCGCATACACACGGTCGTGCGCGGCGTACACTGGGGGCATGTCGATCGGCTCCGGGCTGAAAAAATCGGACTCTTCCGCAATACCCTCGTGCAGGAGCTGCAAGGGCAGCAGTTCGTATTTATCCATCGGAAAGCGGTGGCCTTCCGGAACGGGGTATTTGAAAATGGGGTGAAAGGCAATCGGGAACATGCAAAAGGGCAATGCTGAGCCGCAAATTAACAAAAAAAGAAAGCGACCTTCCGAAAAAGGCCGCTTTCAAAAACGGGTGCTGGATTATTCATTGTCACCGGCAATTACGCCAAACTCCGTGGATTCAACATAATTAATTCGATGGTATGGGGCAAATAACCCTCGCCATGGGGCGAACATCCGGAAATGTGGGATGAAATATTTTCAACCCGACCCCGAAAACTCATTCTACCACGGTTTGCCGGTCCCCTGCACCAGCCACGGCTTCGACCATTGGCTGTTTTTCTTGCGCGGACCGGAGAAATTAGTCTCTTCCAGCTTGTCGATCGCGCTGCGGGTATTGTCGCCGTTGTTATTCAGCTCGTTGTTGCTGTAAATAAAACGGAGCGGCAATGCACGTGAAGCGGGCGCCAGGCCCGGAACCAGCGCCGGTAATGCGGTACGGCGGTAGTCGAACCACGCTTCGGTCGATGCCGTCCAGCCTGCGATCCATTTCTGCTCGATGATCTGCGCCAATGTGCCCTTATATGCCACAGCTTTCACATAAGTGTCGTATTGATCGGCCACACCCCAAGCTTGCAGCGATTGTTTGATACCATTATTATAATGCGCTTCCGCACCGCCTGCGGCCCAGCCTTTTTGTGCGGCTTCGGCGAGGATGAATGCGGTTTCAGCCGCCGATGCGAGGCGGGCTTTGAGCAAGCCGCCTTTCGAAGCCTGGTATTCGTAGCTCAGCTGCGACGCATGCTGGTTCTGCACTTGCTGACCAGTCGTCGGGTTTTCATTATAATAGGTAGGATCGATCATACCGGCCGGGATACCCACATATTCGCTGGTGTTCAGCGGCCCCGCGAACAAGTCGGCACGGGTGGGCTTGTAGAGCGTCGGGTTGAAATGGCGGGTAAACTTACGACCTGCCGCTATCTCTGTACGTAACTCCTGTTCGGTGAGTGATTTCACCCCATTTTGTATCACGCCGTCTTTGCGGATAAATTCATCCATTCCCGTTTTCAGCGTCGCGTCCGACACCCAGCGCACATGCACGGGCTGGAACCACACTTTCAGACGCGGGTCGTTGCTGGCTGCCATAGTGTTGACCAATGTTGCGGCCGGCCTTCTTCTCCGCCAGTTCGACTGGCTCACATCGAATGCAATGGCAGTAGGCCACGAGTCGCCGGAAGCCGTGCCGATGTAATCCATCATCGCGTCGTCGGATGCCTCTTTCAAATAGATACCCGAGGTGTAGACCTGCTCGATACCGGCTTTGGCCACATCAGGCAGTTTGGCAGACACCCGCATGTAGTAGCGCAAAAGCAGCGAGTTGGCAAACTTCTGCCATTTCAGCTTATCGCCATTGTAATACACATCATAACCTGGCGCGTAAGTCGAAACATCCGCATTGGCAAATAACGCCGAGGCTTGTTTCAAATCTTCGATAATGCCCTTATAAATGACTTCCTGGCTATCGAACACCGGAAGCATTTCGCCCACGTCGCCTTTCAATGCATTGGTGTAGGGCGCATCGCCCCATAGGTCGGCGATGGTACCGAAAATGAATGCCTTCATCGTCAGCGCAACGCCCTGGTGAAAGGTAAAACCCAGTTCTGCCGATCGTTTGTAGAGCAGGTCGTTGTTACGGAGGAAGCCGTACCATGCTTTCCATTCATCGTCTTCTTCGGACCAGTTATAGTCGTTGAAACCGTCTTTCCAGGCATCTTCCTGCGTATGCTGCACCACGCCCGCGATGCGGCCGTAGCCCAGCCTCAGGTATTGCGTACCCACGCCGGTCATGACGGTCGGCAAAAGTAAGTTCGGGTTGGCGGTGTTAGGATCGACGCCGTTCGGGTTTTCGTTGATTTCCGTGAGGCTTTCGTTGCAGGACGAAACCGCCAGCACAACCAACACGAAAATGATTTTGGGGATATATTTAAAAATTTTCATCGCTTTGAATTTTCAGGAATGGATCAGAAATCGAAATTGAGCTTGAAACCGAATGGAATGGTCCACGGCATCACGTTCTGGCGCTCGATACCCTGACGGAAACCACCCTTGCTCGGGTCGGCCCAGAATGCGCGCTCCGGATCGATACCGATTTTGGCCGCGTTCCAGAGCATGATGTTCCGGGTGTAGAGCGACAGGCTCGCATTGCGGATCGCATTGAACAGCATCGGGATTTTGTAGGTCAATGTGATTTCGCGCAGCTTGACGAACGACGCATCGAAAGTTACCTGCTGGTTGAAACTCCACGGGTACATGGCTGTGATCGGCATGTATTTGGTGCCCGGGCCACCGAGCCATTCGTGGTAGTTACCATCTTTATCTTCCCAAACGCCCGGAATGAACGCACCGTCGCCATCCGCTCCGAAACCACCGGTAGCGGCTGTGTGCCCTCCTACCCGCGGAAAGTTTCCGTTTTGCGGGATAATGTATTTTTCAGGATCCGATTTCAGCAATGCAACCAGCTGATCGGGCGAGTAAAGGCTGCCCGGGATCAGGTTGTCGATCTGGCGCTGTGATTTCCAGTCAGACTCTCCGTAGCGATAGGTGAACGACATGAATTCGCCACCCTGGCGCCAGTCGAAGCTCATACCGAGCGAGAAACGTTTGTATGCAAGGTTAACCTGCCCGCCCACCATGAAGTCGGGGTTGTAGTTCCCTACTTTCACATTATCTGCGCGGGTACCGAGCGCCTGCCAGTCCAGATCGCCGCCTTCGCCATCATAGGCGATGATCGGCCAGCGGTAGTAAGGCGAATTCGGGTCGGTGACGGTCGCGAAGCCGCGGCTGTAAATGTTACCGATCTGCTCGCCTACATAGGTGTACGCCCCCCCGCCGTTTTCGCCCCATTGTTCGAAATACGGGAAGTTTGGCGCCAGCTCTTTCACTGTCACCCGGTTACGGCTGAAATTGGCATTCACATCGAGCGTCCAGCCATTGAGGTTGCTGATCGGCGTACCACCAATACCGATCTCCCAACCGCGGCTTACGAGTTTACCGGCATTGATGTTCATGTTTTCCCACCCCGTTGAAGGAGCCATGGGGACCGTAAAAATCTGGTTGGTATTGGCGCGGTCGTAGTAAGTGAGGTCAAAACGCAGGCGATTGTTGAACATATTCAGATCGACGCCACCCTCTGTCGAGGTCGCGATCTCGGGAAGCAATCTAGGGTTCAGCAGTGTTCCGCCCAGGTTCACCGTAACGAGGTTACCCCAGTTGCCGGTGCCCAAACTGTTGTACAACTGATAAGGATCGGTATCATTACCCACCTGCGCCCAGCCTCCACGGATTTTGAGCATGCTGATGTATGACGGCATATTGAAAGTGGTACTCGCGAGCCAGCTAAGCGACGCAGAAGGATAAAAATACGAGCGGTTCGAGGCCGGTAATGTACTCGACCAGTCGTTACGCGCGGTCAAATCGAGGTAAAGCTGGTTTTTGAAACCAAAAGAACCCAATGCATACAAGCTGTAAATTGCCTTTTTGTAGCTGTTGTTGCCCGCTGCGCGGCTACCCACAGGGATATTCGTAATGGTGTACAAGCCTGGTACGGACAAATCGCGGCCGCCGATGTTGGAGCTGATACCTTTTTGTCTCATGATATTACCGCCCCCGGAAAGGCTGATATCGAAATCGCCGGCCTTGATCGTCTTCGTCACGAGAAAATCGGCGTTACCTTCGTCACGGCCTACGTTTTCGAGGTAGTAGCCACCTTTGGCCATACTTTTGTAGCTCCACGGAATTTTGGTTTCGCGGTCTTCGTCGTACATATCATGGGAGTAACGCGCGAACGCGGTCAGGCCGGGTGCGATGGTCCAGTCGAGCTTCAGGTTTCCGTACAGGCGGTCGCGCGTGTAGGCGTTCGTGAGGTGTTCGGCCAGAAAATAAGGGTTGTCGATCTCGCCGGGCGCCACGGTCAGCTGCTCGATCTGCTCGCGGCCGGGCTTCCATACGCCTTTGAGGTCGCGCACATCGTAACTCGCCGAGTAATAAACGGCCTGCAACGGGTTACCGTCACGCTCGGATGTTTGCGGACGGCTGTTGGAATTCGAGCGGACAAAGTTGATGTTGGTACTCAGTTTCAGGTTCTTCGACATATCGAGCGTCAACGCCGTGCTCAATGCATTGCGATAGAGATCCGAATTCGGGATCAAACCGCGGTTACTCATGTTGTTATACGAGACGCGGTAAGTAGCCTTGTCGGTAGACCCGGAAACGGTCAGGTTGTTCGTAGAAGTGATCCCCGTTTGCAGGAAGTTCTTCATATTATCCTTGTACGATTTCAGCTCGGTAGGCACCGGCTTGCCGTCGGCGCCGATCGGCGAGTTCCATTGCACTTCCTTAATGCCCGCGTCCAGCGGCAGACCGCCCCAGTAGGCCGACGATTCGTCCAGCTGAAAAGGACGCTCGCCATTGGCATACTTATAATGAAAATCGAGGTAGCGGTAAGGCTTCTCGAACACGTTGGAAGTCGAGAACGACACACCGAGCCCTTTGCCCTTTTTACCCGATTTCGTCGTGATCAGAATCACGCCATTACCTGCACGCGAGCCATACAATGCGGCCGCGCTCGGGCCTTTCAGTACCGACATGCTTTCGATATCGTCGGGGTTGATGTCGGAAATCGCATTTCCGTAATCGACTTTATTGCCGCTGCCTTTGGTATCACTGACGTTGGCCAGGCTGTTGGCCAGCGGCACGCCGTCTACTACGAATAACGGCTGGTTGTTTTTCAGAGAAGCCGCACCGCGGATGATAATGCTGATCGACGAACCGACACCGCTGGTTTGGTTGATAGAAACCCCCGAAACACGGCCGGAAAGAGATGTCAGTACGTTCTCATTGGCTACATTAGCCACGTCCCGGCCCTCTATTTTACCCACATTATAACCGAGCGAGCGGGTGTCGCGCTTGATCCCCAGGGCCGTTACGACCGCTTCCTGCAAAGTGGCCACGTTTTCGGTGAGCACCACGTCCACGACACTTTTACCACCCACCGGCACTTCGGTGGTATTGAAGCCGATGTAGGAGAATACGAGCACGGCGTTTCTGGAATCCACATCGAGCGAGAAATCCCCCGTGGCATCGGTAGTAGTACCGAGCTGGGTGCCTTTCACGAGCACGTTCACGCCCGGGATCGGCGAGCCGTCGACGGCCGAAGTTACTTTACCTTTGATACGGTCGGCAATGGGGAAATGTGCATTTTCCCCGATGGCACCAACCGTCCTTGCTGCGATATCCGGTCCGGACAGACAGAGCGCGGCCAGCATACATCGGGCCGCCATTTTCAGGGTAGCTTTTGGTTTCATAGTATTAGTATTAGGCGAGTAGGTAATTAATACAGTCCTTTCATACCGCTCCTAGTCCGGCAGGTTGCCCCGTTTGCCCGACTCCTCCGCAAGCAACCGATTGAAATACGTTTCCAGCGCATCCGAATAGACCTGCTGCACGGCTTCATCGTGCGTGCCGGCAAGCAATTCGGATAGCTCTTCCGCCGAAAGACGGTTGCTGATCAGCTTTTCAATCAATATTTGAGCCCTTGAAACTGACATCCTGTATGACTGGCGCGGTATGTAGAGGATACTTTACCACTGCCGGAAAGGGCTACTATGCCTATTATCTTTCGTATTAATTTAATGTTACCAAGACCTGAAAAACGGGTATTTTAAAGAGAATGAGGACTTTTGGAACGTTTCATACAATACTATGCACAAAAAATGGCCCTGCCCCAACCGGGACAGAGCCGTTTCACTCTGCACTTACTTACTTCACTAAACTTACTTCACCAACACCGACTCGATAAACTGAGCGAACCGGATTTTGCCGAGATGCGCTTCGCCTTTCGGTGCCAGTGCGGCCTGCGGGATCACTGCGCCGAAGTATTCGTTGCGGTCGTTCGGGATCACCACTTTGGTATCGCCCGTTTCCTTCACGTACGTATCCACGAACGTGCTCATGAATGCGCGATCGGGACCGGCGATTTCCTCGATGCCATTGGCGGGAGCTTCCAGGGCAAATTGTGCGACGAATGTGGCCACATCCTCTGCCGCAATGGGCTGGAATGCCACCTTCGATACATGAACCTCATTACCCTGCGCGGAGCCGCCTGCAATGGCCGGTACGAACTCCTGGAACTGCGTGCTGCGGATGATGGTGTAGGGGACGCCCGATTCGCGGATGATCTTCTCCTGCACCTTCTTGGCCTTCATGTAGGCGACGTCGGCCATATCGTCGACGCCCACGATCGACAATGCGACGTGGTGCTTCACACCTGCCACTTTCTCGGCCGAAAGCAGATTGTTACCGGCCGTTTTGAAGAAAGACACGGCCGTTTCCTCGTCGAATGAAGGTGAATTGGCAAGGTCGATCACTACATCGGCGCCGGTAAGCGCTTCTGCCACACCCTCACCCGTAAGCGTATTGATACCCGTAGCAGGCGAGCCCGCTATGACCGTGTGGCCCAACTGGCCCAGTTTTTTCGCGACGTTCGACCCTATCAAACCTGTTCCGCCTATGATTACGATCTTCATGAAATTGAATTGATTTTAGTGTTTGAAATAGCTTCGTACAAAGTATTACCATTTCAATGCCAAATCATCAATACACTATAAATCAATACATTAAAACAAAAACCGGCTGGTGATTCAGACGATATTTCGTCAAATGACCAAAACATGCACGAAATATCGTAAGGTGCTTCCCGGCACGACGCCCTTGTCCATCAAAGGCTAACTCCCTACCTGTCAACAGAAAGTCCAAAAACTTGAAACAATCCAATTATTCGTTTTTGAATTTTCTAATCTATCAATCCGATAGATATTAATCATTTTAATTTATTTTTAATACATTTACAAAATATTTATTAATATAATCTTTACAATAACTTCATTTTAATGGATTTAGCGGAATTAAATTTCATTAAATGCAGTTTATAGAAAATCATTTTTAATACTATCCAGCCAAAAACAAGAGAAAATTTTAAGACAACAGATCAACGAATCCTCACCAAAATACAATTCATGAAAACGAAATTTATCTACTTCATCCTGGTGACCTTACTTGCGACCGGGCATGCGCATGCGCAGCAGCGGACGATTACCGGTACGGTCACCGACGCCAACGACGCCAGCGGGCTTCCCGGAGCGTCCGTCACCATCAAAGGAACGTCCACCGGCACATTGACCGACGCCAACGGTGGTTTCAGCCTCGACGTCAATGCCGAATCGCCGGTGCTCGTGATTTCGTTCATCGGCTACCTTACTCAGGAAGTTCCCGTAGGCAACAGCGACAAAATCACCATCGTGTTGAAACAGGATGCCAAAATCCTGAACGAAGTGGTGGTAACCGCATTAGGCATTTCGCGCGAGAAGCGTGCGCTCGGGTACGCCGTGCAGGAAGTGAAAGGCGAGGCATTGCAAACACGCCCCACGAATGCGCTGAGCGCATTGTCAGGCCGGGTGTCCGGTATGCAGGTGGTATCGTCGGGCGGTAATATGGGCGGTTCGTCGCGCGTGTTGCTGCGGGGTATCAACTCCATTTCGGGTAACAACCAGCCATTGTACGTGATCGACGGCACGCCGATCGACAATGCCGACCTGAACAGCGCGGCTACGAGCGCGGGAAGCGGCGGCAAGGATGTGGGTAACATGATCCAGGACATTAACCCCGACGATATAGAGAACATTTCCGTGCTGAAAGGGCCATCCGCGGCGGCGCTTTACGGTACCCGCGCGGCCAATGGGGTGATTTTGATCACCACTAAAAAAGGCAAGGAAAACAGCAAAGTGAATATCACGCTGAATACCGGCGTCGAGTTTGAAAACATCGTGCGCCTGCCGAAACGCCAGAAACTGTATGGCGGTGGTTTTTCGAACACTTTCCAGAAAGCGACCATCAACGGCAGCGAATATAACATCGCCGAATATGCCGTGGACGAAAGCTGGGGCCCGAAACTGGACGGCACACCGGTTTTGCAATGGTATAACCTCGACCCCGAGAATACCGCCGACTACCTGAAACCCCAACCCTGGGCATACCCTAAAAACGACGTGCATACTTTCTTCGAAACCGGCGTTTCGAACACCAACAGCCTCGCCGTGAGCGGTGGTAATGCGAACTCGACCTACCGCATTTCGTTTACCAACAAAAACGTAAAAGGAACCGTACCGAACTCGTCGCTGAAACGTAACTCGATCAACTTCTCGGGTTCGACGACGGCAGGTAAGTTCAAGTTCTACAACAATTTCAATTATATCAAAAACCAGTCGACCGGACGGCCGTGGACGGGTGCTACCAACCGGAACATCATCCTCGAAGCATTCCAGTGGGGACAGGTGCAGGTGGATTACGAAAAGCTGAAAAACTACAAACGCGCCGACGGCAGCCAGATCCTCTGGAACCGCTCGGGCTACCAGGATACCCCGGCGGGCGAAGCGGCGAAGTTTATCGATAACCCGTACTGGTCGGCTTACCAGAGCTACCTCGAAGAGAACCGCGACCGTTTCTACGGCAACGTGGGCGTGGTTTACGACGTGAACAGCTGGCTCAAACTGAGCGGAAAAGTGAATGCGGACGTGTATCAATACCAATACCAGGACCGCATTGCCGTGTATTCGCGGACGCAGTCGCAATACCAGGAGTATAACAACAATTTCAGCGAATTCAACTACGAATTGCTGGCTTCGGCGACCAAAAGCTGGGGCGATATTTCATTGAATGTGAACGCCGGTGGCAACATCATGAGCCAGCGCCGCCGCATCAGCGACGCCGTAACGCAGGGCGGACTGATCATTCCTGAGTACTACAATTTGAAGAATGCGAGTTCGGTACTCGTGAATTCGAATGCCTACCGCAAGCAGATCAGCTCGATTTTCGGTAGCTTCTCGCTGGGCTGGAAGAGCTTGCTGTTCCTCGACGGAACGCTGCGTAACGACTGGTCTTCCACCTTGCCTTTGAACCGCAATTCATTCGCATACCCTTCATTGACAACGAGTTTGATCCTTAGCGAGCTGAATGGCGTGAAGGACATCAACTGGCTGGATTTCGCGAAGGTACGCCTCGGCTGGGCGCAAGTGGGTAACGACACCGACCCTTACCAGCTGCAACGCGCTTACGAGGCAAGCCAGTCGTTCGACGGCCTGCCTTCTTACCGGTTGCCCGCACAGCTGAACAACCAGGCATTGAAACCCGAGATTACCAGCTCATGGGAAGCCGGTCTGAATATCCAGGCACTGAAAAACCGCGTCGGCCTCGACATTACCTATTACGATAATGTGAGCCGCAACCAGATCATCAATATCCCGGTATCGTCGGCATTCGGCTATGATTCAAAGGTGATCAATGCGGGTAAGATCAATAACAAGGGTATTGAAATCACCCTTACCGGTACGCCGGTGCGCGCCAACGGTTTTGAATGGAATTCGAGCCTGAACTGGTCGCGCAACCGCAACAAGGTGATCGAGCTGGCACCGGGCATTAATACTTTCCAGCTTGCCAACAGCCTCGTAACGCTCGTGGCGCGGGAAGGCCAGCCTTACGGGCAGATCCTCGGCAACGACTTCGTATATGCTGCCGACGGCCAGAAGGTGATCAAAGCCGACGGTACTTACGAGCGTGGTCAGCAGCTCACCCCGCTGGGCAGCGTGCTACCGAAATACCTTTTCGGTTTCCAGAACAATTTTACTTACAAGCATTTCAACCTCGGCTTCCTCGTGGATGGTCGTGTGGGCGGCAAGTTCTTCTCACAAACCTACAAAGTGGCGATGTACGCAGGGGTTTTGGATAAAACAGCCGCCAACAACGTCCGCGAAACCGGCGTGGTGCTCGACGGTGTGAAAGGAACCGTGACCTACAACGCCGACGGTACTTACCAGGTAACCAACACCACGCAGAACGACACGCGCATTACCGCACAGGCGTGGGCACGCGGCGAGTACAGCGGCCCTACCCCTCAGACGATCTTCGACGCGACGTTCGTGAAGCTGCGCGAGATCACATTCGGGTATAACCTGGCGCTGAACAGCAAGGCCGTGAAGCAGGTGTATTTCGGGGTTTACGGACGTAACCTAGCCAACATTTATACGGCCAGCAAGTACATCGACCCCGAGTTCGCCAACAGCGGCGGCAACATCCAGGGCCTCGAAGGCGGTAACATTCCGGTGCCTGCCACGTACGGTCTGAATGTAAATGTGAAGTTCTAACCACCTCAAAATGAAAATCATGCAAAATTTCATATATCCCAAAGGCATTCTGGCACTCGGCATCGGCGCATTGCTGGCCAGCTGCTCCGACAGCCATTTCGAGGACATCAACAAAGACCCGAACCGTCCCGAAAACGTGACTACGACCACCATTCTGCTCTCGGCCGAGAAGCAGGTGATCGACAATATCCGCAACGAGAACAGCTCCCTGCGCGGCTCGCAGCTTTTTGCCCAGTATTACAGCCAGAATATTTACAGCGACCAATCGCGCTACGATATTCCGCGTTCGTATTCGGATACTTATTGGAGCAATGCGTACAAAGCATTGAACAACCTCAATGAGATCATCAAACTGAATACCGACCCGGCTACGAAGAACATCGCCGCCGCCGGAACGGCCGGTAGCAATGCGAACCAGATCGCCATTGCCCGCATTCTGAAAGCCTATGCATTTCAGAACCTGACGGATATGTTTGGCAACGTTCCGTACCAGTCGTACGGCAACCAGGACCCCGAGTTCCAGGCATTGCAGCAGCAGCCCGAGAACCTGAGCCCGGCCTACGCCAGCCAGCAGAAGATCTACCTCGATATCCTGAACGAGCTCAAAGCCGCCGGCGACACGCTGACCAAATACAAGGCCGCGAATACCTTCGGCAATTACGATGTGATCTACAAAGGCAAGAACGACCTTTGGGCGAAATTCGCAAATTCCCTGCGCCTCCGTATCGCGACGCGTATCCGCAAGCAGCAGCCGGCCGAGTCGAAAACGCATTTCGACGATGCTTTGGCCAAAGGGGTTTTCACTTCCAATGCGGATAATGCGGTGTTCAAATACCAGTCGCTGGCGCCAAACGAAGCGCCGCTTTACCGCGCGACCGTTACCGCCAACCGCAAGGACTTTGCCGTTTCGCACGTGATTATCAATGTATTGAAAGGAGAGCTGGGCACCGTGAAAGTGCAGGACCCGCGCTTGCCGATTTATGCGACCAAAAATGCGGCCGGTAATTATGTAGGCCAACCTTACGGCCTGCCCGTAGCTGCGGCGGGCTTGCTTACGGCCACCGACGTGAGCCTTCCGGGCACCGTGGTGAATGCGGCCAATTATGGAGAGGTTTTGCAGGAATACGCCGAAGTGGCTTTCCTGATTTCGGAATACAAAAACTGGGACCAGCAGGAGTACATCAATGGTGTGACCGCTTCCCTGCAAAAATGGGGCGTTGCGCAGGCTGATATTACCACTTACCTGGCCGCATTGCCCAAAGCCGACAAAGCCAATGTACTGAACCAGAAATACCTGGCGCTTTATACGCAGGGCGACGAGGCCTGGGCCGAAATCCGCCGCACCGGCTTCCCGACTTTCCTCGTAAAGCCCGGCGATATCGTTTGGAGCCGCACCGTGGACGGCAAAACCACCGACTATCCATTCCAGCCGCTGTTTGGCGAAGGCGTTCCGCAACGGTTGTATTACCCACCGAAGGAGCAAAGCGTGAACCTCGCCAATTACCAGAATGCGGTGAAAGCCCAGGGTAATGACGATATCACGACCGCGCTTTGGTGGAATAAGTAAAAATCCATGATCACAAAAATGGCTGCTCATTTAACGATGAGCAGCCATTTTTTATGGAACAAATTTTATACTTTTGTAGAATAAGTTTGAAAAAAGGTCACCCATGAAACATTTTACGAACGACAACATCCTGAAAACGGCTGTTTTTCTACCGGTGCTGGTGCCCATTTACATCGCCTATGCGTGTTTCATAGCTTTGAAGGCGCTGCTTGAATTTCAGGACTGACGCGCTCCGGTCTTACCAGTTGGGATTTTGCCGCATGTTCCTGTTGGCATTGAGCTCTGTCAGTGGGATCGGCCACACATAATCGCGGCCGGGATTGAACTTCCGCTGCTCCACCACCACAGGCTTGCCGGTAGCCGGGTCCACCGCCCCATACACCGTGCCGTTCAGCACCTTCTCCCCTATTTTCCAGCGACGAATATCATAAAACCGCTGTCCCTCGAATGCCAGTTCAACCTGCCGCTCCCGGCGTACAAACTCGCGCATTTTCTCCTGCGTATTATACTTTTTCACATCGACGTCGGGCATTCCGGCGCGTTTGCGGATCATATTCAGGTATTTGGTAACATCGGGGTCCTGCCATTTGCCGGTTTCGACGAGTGCTTCCACGTAGTTGAGCAGGATTTCGGCATAGCGGATGATGAAGAAATCGAGCTGGCCGTCGGCCTGGTTGCTGATATCCCGCGAGTCGAGCCACTTTTTGATCCAGAACCCCGTCTGCGTCGATTGCGTCTGGCCGATCAGGTCCACGCTGGTAGTAGTAAACGGGTCCATTTTCTTGCCTAAAAACATTTCGCCCGGCACGAGGATCGACGCTTTGAAACGCGGGTCGCGGTTGTCGTTGAAATTGGGGTTTTTAATGTAAATGGCCATGCTGTCCGCACCCAGTTCCTGGATCGTCTTGCCCTGTTTTGTTTCGTAGGTATTCACGATGGCTGCCGTGGGTGAAGTAGTGGAATTGGCCCCGCCGAAACTCTTGGGCCCCAGCCGCAGGAATGCCTGCCGTTGCCCCGTGCGGTAGAAAAATATCCGCTCCTTGTTCACCACGCCGGTGTAGGTAAACAGCGCCGGATAGTTGCCGACATTCGGATCGGAGCTGTGGTAGAGCTCGTAAATGTTTTGGTCCATCACCTGCCTGGCCTTCGCGGCCGCATTGGCATAATCATTCACAAACATATAAACCTGGCATTGCATCGCGTAGCAAATCGCCTTGTTGATCCGGTAAGCCTCGCTATCGGGATATTTGACGGGTAAAACTGCTGCCGCAGCTTCCAGTTCGGAAACGATGAACGACACCATCTTTTCCTGCGTGGGCCGCTCGGCATATTGCTCCGTGGGCGTAAATGAATGATCGACAATCGGTACCGGACCGAAGTAGGCGAACAATTCATAATGGTACCACGCCCGCAAAGCCCTCGCTTCGGCGGCATAGCGCTCTTTCAGCGCCGGGTCCTGCACGTAGGCTTTGGAATAGTTTTCCAAAAACCGGCATGCATTGCGTATCGTCTTGTACTTGTTGCGATATTGCTGTAAGGGAATCCCCGAAGAGCTCGTGGCCGTGCCCAATGTAAATACCTCGAAATCGGTGTAGTTGGCGCGGAAAACGGATTCGTCCGATGCACCCGACAAATGCACGCGGGCATTGGAATAGAAGTCATTGTAAACGATCACACCCGGGGGCACACCCGAATACACGTCCTCCAACGAAGCCCGCAGGTCGGATTCGAGGTTCCACCATTTGTCGTCGGTAGTGGCAATGGGGTTATCCCTGTCCAGGAAATCGGAGCAGCCGGTGTGCACCAGCAGCATGGCCAGGCACTGCAAAAGCATTCTGTATCTTGTCATAGTCATGTCGATGTTCGTTAAAACCGGACGTTGAGGCCGATCGTGTTGGTTTTGAATAGCGGATAAGTGCCCTGGTCACCTTTCGTCTCCGGGTCGATGATTTTCAGTTTGGTGAAAGTGAGCGGGTTTTGCGCATTCACATATACGCGCACGCCGCGTATGTGCAGGCGGCCGGTCACCGACGCGGGCAGGTTATAGCCCAGCTGCACGTATTTCACCCGCGCAAATGCGCCGTTGGCCTGCCAGAAATCCGACTGCAAACCGTTGTTACCCGGCGCCGTGAGCAGCCTTGGAAAGCGCGCATTTGTGTTTTCGGGCGTCCAGTAGTCGCGGTGCCAGTTCAAAGGCGTGCCGCCTTCCCCGGAGACGTTCAGGGGTAACGCAATGCGGTTGGAATAAAACACAGGCACTTTGCCGGTACCGGTTACCAGCACCTCGAAATCGAAATTCCGGACTTTCACCGAAAAATTCCCGAAATAGGTCGTCACCGGGTCCACGGCGCCGAGCGCTACGCGGTCGTCGTTGTTGATGATCCCGTCGCCATTCCTGTCGGCATACCGGATATCGCCCGCGCCCTGGCCGGCAATGATCGGCACGTTGGCATCCATATCGGCCTGCTGGATCAGCCCCAGGCTTTTGTACCCGTAATATTCCGAAATGGCCCGGCCTTTCTGACTGATCTTGTCGCCATCGATGATAGGCGTTTCCTGCGAAAGTTTCAGCCATTCCGAGGTATTGCGTGATAACCCGAGGTTGAGGCTGAAATTAATGCGGTCGGTCAGGGATCTGTTGTAGCCCGCTTTCAGCTCCCAGCCTTTATTCACCACGCTACCGATGTTGATCGGCCCGGTAAGCAATGCGGAGGTGAGCGTCGGCTGCGGGTTCAGGATGAGGTCGGTGGTTTTCTTGCTGTACCAGTCGAAAGTAAAATCCAGCTTTCTGCCGAAAAGGCTCAAATCTGCACCGATGTCGAGGATACCCACTTTTTCCCAGGTTATATCCGGGTTACCGATCGTACTTTCCGTGCCATTTCCGGTATTTACCGTGGACTGGTAGCGGTAAGGGGGAATATTGTTGTTCCCGAGCATTCCGTAAGATCCGCGCAATTTGAGCTGGCTCACAAAACGGACGTTTTTCATGAAGCCCTCATTACTCACATTCCAGCCCGCCGCCAGCGATGGGAAATTCCCCCATTTTTTACCAGGGGCAAAAAGCGAAGAGCCATCGCGGCGCATACCCGCTTCAATCAGGTATTTGTCCTTGAAACTGTAATAGGCTTTTCCAAAAGCAGACAACAATCCGATTTCCTGCCAGGCATCCGCATTGTTCATTTCCTGCGAAAAACCGGCGATGAAATTCACCCGGTGGTCCCCGAAATTCTTGTTGTAATCGATGTTTCCACCCGCATAATAGTAGCTCGAACGGTTCGTCGGGCCAGCGGATTTGATCGTTCCGTAATCCCAACCGGCCTTTTCACCCGTGAAATAATCGAAGAATACGAACGACTCCCGGTTGGTTTTGTCAGCCCCGGAAGACACACGGTAGCTGAACTGCCCCTTCACCGTCAAATCCCGCGAAACGTCCCATTTCGGGCGGAGGTTAATGAGTACCTCGTCGCGGATGCGCTGAATGGTGCCACCTTTCTCGATCTGCGCCACGGGGTTCCAGCTTTCACCGTAAGTCCCGTAATAGGCATATCCCGGCCGGTCGGGCTTTTCTGGGTATTTGGACATGATGTTCGGCGGTGCGGTATAAATCCAGTTGAGCAGTCGCCCGCTCTCGCCCCCGTACGCGTAAGGCTGCAACTGATCGTCGCGCGAGGCGAAAAGGTCCATAAACACGACTACATTCTTCCGCAGGTCAATGCTTGTGTTTGCCCGTACGTTCGCGCGGTTGAAAGTCGAGTTTTGGAGCATTCCGTCCTGTTTCATGTAATTGGCGGCCAGCGAAAACCGCGCAGAATTATTCCCGCCTGAAACCTGCAAGCCATGTTGCTGGATCATCGAATTGGACTTCATTAACAACCTGCCCCAGTTGGTATCCGGGTTACGGAGCGGCTCCACACCATTCCGGGTATTGCTGATCACTTCCTGCGAGTACGTCGGATCGCCGCCGGTATTCTTGCGGGCCTCGTTCACCATTTCCATGTAGGTGGCCGCGTCGACGAAATCGGGCTTGTACATGGGCGTCTGGTTGCCGTAAAACACATTGTACTGCACATCCACCTTCCCGGCAACGCCCCGCTTGGTCGTGATCAGGATCACTCCGTTGCCTGCGCGCGCCCCATACACCGATGCGGCTGCGGCATCTTTGAGGATCGAAATGCTTTCGATCGTATTCGGGTCGAGCTTGTTCATGTCGAACGGCACGCCGTCGACCAATACCAATGGGGAAGAGCCCAGCAATGAGCCCACACCCCGGATCTTGATCGAGGCCGCGTCGCCACCGGGCAACCCGGAGCTCTGGTTTACATTAATACCCGTAGTACCGCCCTGCAATGCCTGCGAAAGCTGGGTAATGGGTTTGTTATTAACGTTGTTCATCGAAACCGTGCTCACCGAACTGGCCAGGTATTTCACCTTTTGCTCCGAAAAACCGGTTACCACGACTTCGTTCAATGCGGTAGTGGTTTCCGGCAGGGAAATGATCAGGTTACGCTCGTTGCCGTTCACGACGTATTCTTTTCCCGTAAAACCGATGAAAGTAAATACCAGCACATCGCCTATTTGAGTATAAATCTCAAAAAACCCGTCGGCATCGGTGGTAGCGCCCTTTTGCGTACCCTTAATGACCGCCGTGACGCCGATCAGCGGGCCGGGCGGTTCTTTCTGGTCGAGTATGCGGCCGCGCACAAGGATGGTATCCGCCCGCGCGGTTTTAGACTTATTCTTTCCGGGCATTTCAGTGTCGCGACGGATCACAATGTTGTTCCCCATCAATGCATAAGTAAGGTGGTATGGCCGGAGGAGTTTCGGCAAAACATCGCGGAGCTTTTCGTTTCGGGCCCGGAGGCTCGCTTTGGGCAGGTCGGCGACTTTGCCCGTAAAAACGATATTGACATTCACCTGAGCGGCTATCTCGTCCAGGGCTTCGTTGAGCGGTACATTTTTGACGTGGACTGTTACGGCCTTTTCCAGCGCCTGCGCATTCGAATCGTGGGCGGCAGACAGGGAAGCAGCGCAACAAACAAGGAAGATGATAATGGCGCTGTATCTCATCGCAGTAAGAATATAGTGAATCACTTCACTCCTTGGGAGAGATTTTTTCATAATTTTGACAGGTTTAAAATGTAAATCAGCTGGTTGTGCGCGATGCCCTAGACTTCGACCCCTGTGGTACCGGCGCAATTTTGAACTTGCATTTTGGCTCTTTCCCCGGGTTCATGTCCGGGGATTTTTGTTAGGTAATGTGTTCCATCGTTTCGGTTTTAGGTGGTTACTTCCTTCGTACTAGTGTGTATTAAAAACAGCCTTCGGTAACGAGCCGGTAACCCGCTTCTCCTTCCCTTTCAATTTTGCCGTTTAACGACACCGCCAGCATTTCAAGAATGCGGCCTACTGGCTCGGTGTCGTCGAAATCCGCATGAAGTACCTGGCATTCCCGTGCACTTTCACTCACCCGGATCGGGACTGCATACCGCCGTTCCAGCGTACGGATCACTTCGTGCAGCGGTCTGTTGCGGAATTGCAGCTTGCCATTCTTCCACGAGGCAAGCGCACCGGCGCCCGGGCAAGGCTGCGCCACGAGTTTTCCGTCCGATTTTCCATACACGGCCTGCTGATCGGGCAGCAAATCCACCGACGCGCTGGCCGAACTCACCTTCACGCGGCCCGTCACTACCGACACCGCAACGGCCGGATCTTCGGGATAGGCCCTGATATTGAAGCTCGTACCCACGACGCGCGTACGTAATACGCCCGTGCGGATCACAAACGGGTGCGCGGGATCACGCGCGACGTCGAAAAACGCCTCGCCGGTGAGGCTGACATTCCGTTCGTTTCCTTCAAACACGCGCGGATAATCAACCGAACTGCCGGCATTCAGCCACACGTGCGAGCTGTCGGGTAATACTACTTCCTTGCGCTCGCCCGCCGCGGCCGCGGCGTGGAGCATGGTAACTTGCGGGGTTTCCGTTTCGCGGTGTTTGAACAGATACAGCGCCGTCCCTGCCGAGCATAAAACCAGGAGCCAGACGGCTGCATTACGGAGGTATGGCGCAACGAGCGGCCGCGAGGCTCTGCGGCGGGCCGACGCAGGATGGGCACCGACCGGTCGGATACCGCCGGTAATCTGCCGGCCGAGCGAGGCGTACACTTCATGCACAGCCTGCTTGTGTTTCGCTTCGTCGGCATTATCGGCATCCAGCTGTTCGGCGATCAGTTTGCGCAGCTGCGCCTCATCGTTGCCGGCCCGGAAATGGCCGAGCAGCGACGCCACCTCGTCGGAGGTGCATTTGTTTTCCAAATAGCGCATGAATAGCGCTTCTACGGGGTTAGGGTTTTCCAAAGTATTCGCGTTTGTTTTCGCTAATACGTTTGGAAGGAAACTGTCCTCTGCTCCTTGTCGAAAAAAATTTCAGTTTTTTCTTTGATGTATACCAAAATAGAAGCCTTGCTGCTACAAATCGCTGCCGATGAAGGTGATAATGAGCGAGAGCGCCACGTCGGTGCGGCTGGTGAGGTAGGTTTTGATGAAACGGTTGGCTTTTACAATATGGTCGCTGATGGTGGAATGCGAAATACCGAGCTGCGCTGAGATTTCTTCATAGGTTTTACCCTCGATTTTGCCCAGCACATATACCCGTCGCCGCATTTCGGGCAACTGGCTGATCGCCGTGTTGAGCAGTTCCAGGCTTTCGTTATAAATGACAGATTCTTCGGAATGGCTGTATTGTTCTTCCAGCATATACAACAAGCTGTCCGACAACTTCTTATCCCGCGAAACTTTCCTAAAATGATCGTATACCAGGTTACCGGCTATCTTGTAGAGAAATGATTTGAAGGATTTTTCCGGGTCGATCTGCCCGCGCATTTCCCATATTTTCAGGAAAAGCTCCTGCAAGATTTCTTTTGCGATGTCTTCGGATTTGACGAGCCGTAAAATATTGGCATACAACTTCAAACTATACTTTTCGTAAAGCGCCGTAAATGCCGGCTCATCGCCTTCTGCAAGCTTGTCGAGCAGTACTTTTTCATCCGTTGGCCTGATCTGCATCGTTTGTCGCAGCATAATATGATCCCCGTTTCCGGGTAGCGATGTTTGAATTAAATATGATCTTTTGTAGATAAAATAAGTAAATATCAGGGAGGCGACTATCCTGCCGTGTCGGATACAGCGCCGGAAATGTCCAATCGGGCGGCGGATTTGTCCGGTTCGGGTAAGTTCACCTGTCTGGCGGATGGGCGATCAGCTAATTTTGAATCATCCAAACGGGAAAATTACCCGGCGGACTTCCAACCATCGATCTCAAACATCCCAAAAATGAAAAATAGCACACAATACAGCCGTCGCAGTTTTCTGAGCCTCGCAGCCCTTACTTTCGCCGCGACGCAAATCTTTCCTGCCAAAGCCATGGCGGATAGCAAAAGAAACCCCGTTGCAGACCACGGCACTTACACATTCGGAGAAATCAAACAAATAGAAGCAGGTGTCTTGAATGTCGGCTACGCCGAAACCGGCCCTGCCACCGGTCAGCCGGTGATACTGCTGCATGGCTGGCCTTACGACATCCACAGCTATGCAAAATCTGCCGAATTGCTTGCTAATGCCGGTTACCGGGTGATCGTTCCGCATTTGCGCGGCCACGGTACTACGCGTTTTCTGTCAGATAAAACCTTCCGGAATGGCCAGCAGGCTGCCGTTGCAATGGATATCATCGCATTAATGGACGCCCTGAAAATTAAAAAGGCCGTCATCGGCGGTTTCGACTGGGGCGCCCGTACGGCCAACATTATCGCCGCATTGTGGCCCGAACGCGTCAAAGCGATGGTTTCGGTGAATGGTTACCTGATCAACAACCTCGAAAGAAACCAGCAGCCGCTGTCGCCCGCCGCTGAATGGGGCTGGTGGTACCAATATTATTTCGCTACCGACCGTGGCCAGAAAGGCTACACCGCTAACTGGTACGACTTCAATAAGCTAATCTGGAAAAACATCTCGCCGAAATGGGCGTTCGACGATGCTGTTTACAACCGCTCGGCCGAATCCTTCAAAAACCCCGATTACGCGGCGATCGTGATCCATAACTACCGCTGGCGGCTAAGCCTCGAACCCGGCGAGAAACAGTACGACGAAATCGAGCAAAAGCTGTTCGCAGGACCAACGATCAGCGTTCCGACCGTCACCCTCGACGGTGATTCGGACGGCGTCGTGCCTGCGGGCGACGGCTCGGCATTTGCCCGCAAATCCACCGGCAAGCACATCCACCACGTGGTGAGAGGCGCAGGGCATAACCTGCCCCAGGAGGCGCCCAAGGCATTTGCGGACGCCATTATCGAGGCCGATAACCTTGCGAAATGATATTGAAATGCCCTATTCCCAGCCTTCCGGTTTCGCCGGGAGGCATTCGTTGAAGCGGATGTTTTTAGAGTTTTCACCTTCAACATCCATCCAGATCCGTTTCTGCGGCGTTTTAAATACCACTTCTTCAAAAAGCACATTCCGGATATCCAGCCCGCGCAAAAGGGAGTCGGTGACGGTGAGCGACGCATTCCGGACGGTAACGCCGAGTGCGTCGCTGGCTTTAAAGGCAGTCCTGGCATGCACATCGGCATTTTCAATGAGCAGATTCGTCGCCGGCGACTCGGGAATGCCGGTAATGTCAATAAATGTCCGGGC
The DNA here is from genome assembly GCF_900109045.1 of Dyadobacter sp. SG02. GTDB lineage: Bacteria > Bacteroidota > Bacteroidia > Cytophagales > Spirosomataceae > Dyadobacter. The sequence goes on along the minus strand of NZ_FNYL01000013.1, from coordinate 40,931 downwards.
CTTTTCCACAATAATATTCCGGGCCGTAATGTTGCGGTAGCCCGGCGTCAGCTTGTCCACCGGCCGGGCTGGCAAACGGTCGGCGAGTTCTCCCACATACTGTCGGCTGCCCAGCATATCGAACTTCACGGCGTCGCCGCGCAGGATCATACGTATGCGCTCGTAGGTGAGGTTGTCGCCGCCACCGGCACGCGAGCGGCGCGTTTTGAAGCGCAGACCGGTATCGGTATCGTCGAAAACACAGTCGTGAACATACACATTGCGGATCATTCCGGCCGTTTCGCTCCCGCACGTAATGCCCCCGTGGCCCTCGCGGGCGAGGCAATGGCGGATCACCACATTCTCCGTCGGCTTGTTCACGCGGATACCGTCGTCGCCCCTACCCGCCTTGATCGTGAAGCAATCGTCGCCGCAGCTGAGCGTGCAATACTCGATGAGCACATTCCTAGACGACTCGATATCGATCCCGTCGCCACGCGGAATGCCGACCGAACGCACGGTAATACCCCGGATGACCACGTGGTCGCAATACACCGGCACCACGTTCCAGAAGGGCGTGTTTTCCAATGTAATGCCTTCTATATAAACCTTTTTGCAGTTAATAGGCGAAATAAACATCGGCGGGAATATGAAACCGCCGTCCTTGCCTTCGTACACACGCTCGTGCACGGGCTTATCCGCCGGCACCACTTTCTCGATCACGTTCACGTTCATATATCGCTTCCTCACTGGCCCATCCGGTGGTCCCACCAGCTTTCCGTTGCCCGTAACCGCGATATTTTCCTGGCCATTGGCATAAATCAGCGCCCCAAGCGACATCAGCTCCACGCCTTCATTCCTCGTGAACACCGCCGGCAGATAATCCTCGATTTCGGGACTGAAATGTAATTCGGCCCCTTCGCTGACATGCAGGTTCACATTACTTTTCAGACTGATACGCCCGGTTTTCCAGATGCCGCGGGGGATCACGACGGTGCCGCCTTTCTTCGCGGCCGCTTCGTCGATGGCCGCCTGGATTACTTTCGTTACCATTGCCCCTTCCCGGGCACCTTTGTCATGGATATTGATGGTTAATGCAGGGAAAACCGGTTTCTTGAAAGCCGGCATCGGGAACGGCGCTTTGACCGGCGCGATCGTCGCAGGTAGCCTGGCAGCACCCACGTCCGCCACTTTTGGAACATTCCCGGCGAAGTTACCCGCTCCGATCTGCCCGTTTACGATCCCCCAGCTTGCGGAGGTTACCCAAAGAAAAATCCAGAATTTCAAATGCTTCATCATGTCTCTGCCCAAATATTCACGGGGAAGACGAGGGTCGGGCGCAACTACTCTTAAAAAAAGGGCGATTTTATTCGAAGCGAATGTGGGAAGCATTGCTATATTGGCTTATCAGCAAATTGAATTTTATGGAAAGAGAAGAAATCAGGTTTGTTCAAGCCAGGTATGGCCAGCTTAATCTCAATGCGCAACAGGCGGAAGTCGCCCTTCAATATGAAGAAATGCGAGACTCACGCTCCGATACGCATTTCTTTTCGGCCTGGGAAGAGTGGGATTTTGAATATAGCGTCTTCCGGGAAATACTGAGCGAAGAACAGATGATAGAATATCAAAAGCGTGTCGCAGAACAGAAAGAATGGCATATTGAAAATATCATCAATCAGGATCAAGCGAACAGCATTTCGCTCGATCACATACGGGAGACAGTCGACTACCTGAAAACGACGCTGATCCCCTCCATTTTATTCGACCGCTCACAAATGGTATTGTCACTGGTTTCCGATCGAAGCAAAGTTGACTATCTCAAAGTCAATTACCGAACTTTCCTGCACGACCGGCGAAAGCAAATACTGGTCGACCATTTTCGCTACAACAGTTTCTATGCTCCCATTCAGTTGAAATCTACGCTGCTGGGGCACTACGCATCCTGCCTGCTGCCCAATTATGTTGCATTTGAGGCCTGGATGGATGAACCTACCAGGGCCGTCGCGGAGTTTCTCAAAACAAAGCTATCACGAAAGCATTCCGAAATCAGAGAATTTCATTTGGGCAAGCTCGCCGAATCAAAGGCGTTTTCGCAGCAGATCAAAGAAAAATATTCCCGGCACTTCGAGGGATGGCATGTGTGGGAAGTGGACCCGCTACCCGAAGAACAAGAAAAACAGAACTGGCTGATGTCCATGCTGTTGCTGGATGGAAATGCGTATGGTTTCGAAGCCGTCCATTAGAAATCCAAACCTCGAATATTACGCCGCATGCTGCTTCCGATATTCAACTGGGCTTTGCGAGGTGTGTTTTTTGAAATAATTACTAAAATGGGGCGCTTCCAGAAAGCCTAACCGAACGGCTATTTCCTTGATGGTCAGCGAGGGATTTTGCAACATTACTTTCGCTTCGGCTACGGTTTTATCGGCGATCCACGCGCTGATGGATTTGCCGGTTTTGCTGCTGATCACGCTCGACAAATAGTTGACGTGCAAAAATTGCAGGTCCGCGTAGTCCTGTACGCGCAATTGCACTTCCACCTTCCCGTTCACCAAGTCCCTGAAATGCTGTTCGAGGTTTCTTTTGAATGTTTTGACAATCTGCGAACTGCGGTTGCCTTCGTAAATTGGATTATAGTCCTGAAAAAAATACTCCTTGATTTTCAACAGTAACGCGACCATCAGGCTTCCTATGATCCTGTTCTTGTAAGGAGAATTCCCCCGGTGTTCGGCGTGTATTTGCTGATAGAGCTGCCGGACGATGGTGAACTGATCGTCGGACAAAACGCGCGGCTCGACGGTTTCGGTAAGCAAAAAAGAGAAGTCCCGATAAACATCCTCGTGCACGTTTTCCTTTAAATAGGCTTCGTTGAATGTGATCAGGCAGGTGTCGCTAATGCTGGCCCATTCGAAAATGCGGTAGTTGCCCGGGTTGGTGAAGTATACGGTTCCCGGCCGCACCTCGAAAACCTGGTCGTCTATCGTGTATTTGCCAAATGCCTCGCGGATAAACAGAAAACTGAAATAATTAGGCCTGAAAGGAACCGATACGAACGGGAATTCGGTGAAGGTCTGTTGCAGGAAATGCACCGTCAGGCCCGACGACGCATCCACCGGGTCGACCGGCAGGCCCATCGTTTCGTACAGTTCGGGGAGGTCTTTGACTACCAGGTTACGCGCCATGCGTCAAAAATAAAGAAAACCGCTCAATAACCTGAACAAGTAATAAGATGCCGGGCTATTAGAAATGTTTGTACAACGCATAGAAATTATTACAAAACTAAGCTATTATTGCATCCTTTAACCCGACCCTATTTTGTCATTCATGACAAACACCCTTTGTTGAACCGGCTATGAAAATCGCGAAGATAATTCAACTTCTCTTCTTCTTCACGGCCGCCTTGCCTGCTTCCGGCCAGGAGGTCTCCGATTTCACGGAACAGCATTATACGAGCGACAACGGCCTGCCGCAAAACAGCGTCATGCAGCTTCGGAAGGACAAAAACGGGTTCATCTGGATGACGACCCAGGGCGGGCTGGTTCGCTTCGACGGGACGCATTTCGTGACATACAATCAAAGCAACGTACCGCAGCTTGCCGGCAACCGCATTATAGAACTGGGCCTCACGGGCGACAGCACTATTTACTTCAAGGATACCAGTTTTAAAGTCTTTTCTTTTGAGCAGAACAACCAGACTTTTGTATTGAATCCGCATGTAAGGAACAGGGCTGTAATACTTCAATCGCCGAGGGAGCAGTTCGATATCGTTCGCAACTTGCTACCGCAAGACCGCCGCCGGGTTGAATCGCTTTTCACTGCTTTTGCGGCACAGGTCATTTATCACCAGGTCGGAAGTCGTGGGGATGGTTTTCTGAGAATCGGCGATGTTGGCCTGCTATACCTGCGTAACAGGAAAGTGACGTTTTTGAAGACATTCGAGGAGGCGGTGATGTCTTTTGATAAGGCAGGCACGCTGAATAGCAGGCTCTATTTTCTCGGCCCGACAGGGCGGATTGCCTGTGTCGATTCGGCCGGACGGGAATATGCCGTCCTTGCCCGGACATCCGGTGGCGGTGCGCCGGACCTTGGGCCAAATTCGCAATTCTTCCAGCAGGGCGAGCGCCTTTTTCTGCATACGCCCGATACCTTTTATGAACTTTCACAGCCGGTCGGCGGCCCAAGCAATGTGCTTATTTGCAAACCTGTCCTGAAAACAGGCAACATAGGCAAGGTATTCTGTTATCTGAACCTCCCCGAATCCGGTATTCAGGTGGTGGGAACAGGGACCAACGGAGTATATGTTTTCAAAAAGAAACAGTTTAAGACCGTCCGCATTCCCGGGACTACCAATAATTTTTACAGTCAGCATTTGTACCAAAACAATGGCATCCTCACTGACTTGGGGGTTGTATTGCCCGGCGGCACAATCACCAGCCCGCCCTTCCCGCTCGGGCCCAGGAGTGGCATCCTGGTCGACAAGGCCCAGCACGTGTGGACTTACAGGCTGACGAGATACGTGGAGGAACGCGGTCCCGATTTGCAATTGATCCGTAAGTTTCACTCGTCCCTTGCGGTGGCAGAGTTGGCCCAGACTCCCGACGGAAACATCTGGGTTAATACGTTCTCCGGAAACCTCGGGAAAATCTCGGGGGATTCGATCCAATGGCTGAATTTACCCAGGAAAGTCAACACGTTTGCCCCTGCGGGCAACAGCAGTTTCTGGGCGTCGGATGGCAAAGGTTTGTTTCTGATGGATGTCGGGAAAGCCACTTTGCAGGATATCCCTGAGATGAAAGGCCGGGAAGTGAGGGCGTTTTATTATGATAAAAACAAAACACTGTGGACCGGGACCTATGGACAGGGTTACTATGCCGTTCGTAACGGGAAAGCTACCGCATTACCGCTCGACCGCAACGGTTATCTGCTCGTTGTGCATACTTTTCTGGAAGACAAACGGGGGTTTATGTGGATGACCACCAATCACGGCCTCTTCAAATGCAGGACCCGGGACCTGTACGACTACCTCGACGGCAAAGCCAAAAGCGTTTTCTATTACTATTATGACAAAAGCAACGGCTTCGGCAATAATGAATTCAACGGCGGCTGCGACCCGTCGTCGGTCGTATTTCCGGACGGAAAATTCTCCTTCCCGTCGATGGACGGGCTGGTGCAGGTATATCCCGACAGCATTATCGACATTCTTCCGGATTCGCGGATACTGATCGACAAATTTGTCGTCGACGGAAAAGAAAAGCCGTTCAGCAACGACTTGCTACTGGCCCCTTCTTTCAACCGGGTGGAAATTACGCTTGCATCGCCCTTTTTCGGTTTGCCCGAAAACCAGCTGCTGGAATACAATATCAAAGGCCTCGACGATGAATGGTATCAACTGAATGGCAGCCTGACCATTACCCTCAACCGGCTGAGTCATGGGGATTATTCGCTTCAAGTAAGGAAAAAGGCAGGCTTCGGACGTGACAATGTGAGGTTATTAACCAAGAATTTCACAGTAAAGCCGTTTTGGTACCAGACCTGGTATGCTATGCTGTTCGCGCTGTGCCTGCTGGCATTTTCGTTTTACCTGGTGGTAAAACTGCGCTATCATTACCTGACGCAACGAAAAAAGCAGCTTGAAGCACAGGTTCGCGAGCGCACGAAGCAGCTGGAATACAGCAACAAGCTGAAAGAAAAAATCGCGCTCCTGCTCGCGCATGACCTGCAATCGCCGCTGCATTTCCTGAACCTGCTGTCGGACCACGTCGCTGCCGCGCTGGAAAAAGACCGCCTCGACGACGTCAGGGCCGGTACTTCGGAGATTAAAAAAGCGGCAACGAATATCCATGCATTTGTAAAGGAGATCAATCTCTGGACCAAATCGCAGCAGGAAGGCTTCTTCCTCAGCAAGCGCCCGTTCCCGTTCGACGATCTGGCGAAGGAGTTGGAGGAGTTTTTTAAGGAAATGCTGCTTTTCAAAAACAATAGCCTTGAATTCATCAATCCGGGCGGATGGGAAATCCATACCAACCGCGAGATTTTAAAAGCGGTGATCCGCAACCTGATCGACAATTCCAATAAGTACACGACGGGCGGCCATATCCGGGTGGAGCTCGACAAGCTCGATGAAAAGTACCTGAGACTTTCGGTATCGGACAACGGGCGGGGTATGTCGCCTGCCGAGCTAAGCAAAATCAACCGGCGCATCGAGAACGTGCTCACGACGGCCGGGATCGAGCAAAGCAGCCGCCTCGGCTACCAGATCATCATCGATTTCGTAACCCGCCTCGAATGCAAGCTGGAAGTAGAGAGCTTCGTCGGACAGGGAACGACTGTCATCATTTCCGGGATTTTACCCAGCCAACCTAACTCAACAGAAGCTGTTTTGACGGACACCGCTCCGCCCAATTTTACTACGTTATGAAAAAGATATTGATTGCCGACGACCATTCCCTGGTTCGTTATGGCCTTAAAGTTGCATTACTCAACCATTTTACCGATCCGCAAATAGACGAAAGCTGGGATGGCCAAACCATTATGGCCCAGTTGAAAAACAACAAATACGACCTGATCCTGCTGGACCTGAGCATGCCCGACGCCGATACGGCTACCATATTGCACTGGATCAAGAGCTTTCAGCCCGATGCCAAAGTCCTTGTCGTGTCGATGAACAGTGAGGTGATTTTTGGAAAAAGGGTCCTGCAAATGGGTGCGCACGGCTACATCGAGAAAGACGCATCGCCCGAAGACCTGATCAAGGCGGTGGATACCGTGCTAGCGGGAAAAAAATACATGAGCGCAGACCTGGCGGACGTTATCGTGAACGACACGCTGAACCGGAAGGCGGTCAACCCGTTCGACGAACTGACGCCCCGGGAATTCCAGGTGGCGATGTATATCATTCAGGACTACACCATTACGCAGATCAGCGAGCTTATGCAGCTGCAATACACCTCCGTAAGCACATTCCGGCGGCGTGTTTTCGAAAAACTGAATATCCCCGACCGCAAAGCGCTTGTGCAGCTTGCGGAAGCTTACAAGCTCAGTTGAATAATTTCCGGTGCTTTCCACCCCATTCGCTGAGCTGCTGAAAGATCGGGCCGAATGCCGCCGCCATGTCGGTCAGCTCGTACTCGACACGGGGCGGCACTTCGGCGTACACCGTGCGCCGGACCAGCCCGTCCTGTTCGAGCGCGCGCAGTTGTAGCGTCAGCATTCGTTCGGTGATGTAGGGAAATTCCTTTTTCAGTTCTCCAAACCGCATCTTCCCTTTTTCCAATTTGCTGATAATCAAAATCTTCCACCTTCCTCCGATCTTGTTGACCGCATAGGTAAGATCGCATTCCACAATGTACTTTTCATTGCTGGTGTAGGTTGAATTCTCTTTTCTGGCTGCCATTACTTACACTTTTGTTAGTACCCCACAATTGGTTGTATAGCCTCCAAATTTAGATGCTTCCGGTTACGTTTGCAACCAGTTTTTAACACATTCGAAACACAGTTATGGATTTGCATTTAAAAGGGAAAACGGCCGTAGTAACCGGCGCCAGTCAGGGAATTGGTCGCGCCATCGTAAAAGAACTGGCCAGAGAGGGAGTGCGCGTATTCGCTACCGCCCGGAATGAAGAACGCCTTCGCAGCCTGCGGGAAGAAGTAGCAGCCGAAACAGGCATTCAGCCGATCGTTTTTGCCCAGGATTTCACAGCCCCGGACGGCCCTCAGCGCATTGCGCAGGCCGCATTGGCCGCATTAGGTGACGTAGATATCCTCATCAACAACGCCGGACAGAGCCGCCCCGTTGACATTACCGGCCCGGAACAGCCCTGGACCGACTCAATGGCCCTCGACTTCGACCGCCCGCGCCAGCTCACGCAGGCGCTCCTCCCCCGCATGGTCGATCGCCGGCAAGGGGTAATCCTGAACCTGACCAGCACCTACGAGCTCCGCAGCATCAATGTTTCGGCAGTAGCAAAGGCCAGTATGGCCGTGTGGTCCAAACAGCTGGCCGCTCAGGTCGGACAATACAACATCCGCGTCAACACACTGCAACCCGGATTGATCGACACCGCGAACATCCGGCCCTACTTTTCCGACGACGAGCGGAAAGCGTTTGCTCACCAGGAAATCCCGCTAGGAGATTTCGGGCAACCGCAGGATATGGCCGATATGGCCGTGTTTCTAGTTTCGCCGCGGGCGCGATACGTGACGGGCTCGGCCGTGGTGGTGGATGGAGGGATGCGGCGTTATCCGTTTTGAGTGATTTTTGGGGTAGAATGTTGGTGCTGAGACATTGGAAAAGTATCCCAAACCTTCGAAGTAACAGCTCCCGTTGAAAAACGGGACGTCAATTCTTCGCAACCGTCCTCACGCAACGCACCGAGGCGCCTTCCTGCTTTCCCATGCCGTCCTGGCAATGCAATGCCTTGCCGCCTGCGCCGAAATTATAATTCCACGCCGTTTGCGTGTCGATTTCGGTAGTTGTCCAGTAAAATCCGTGACCATTAAGTCGCTCGTATTTGCCGCCGTTAAATTCCCGGTTGCCGCCTAATGTGGCATTAAACCCGGATTCGCCGCCCGTTTGCAATGCCTTGTAGGCCGCCCTGCCCCAGTCCTTCGACTTATTGCTCGCGCCGCCGTATTGGTCGGACAGAACTTCCCAGTCCTTGCGGGACGGCAAACGCCAGCCGTCCCCCAGCATTTCGCAGGCCTGGGGTGCAGAAAAATAGGTGTATAACCGACCATAAATTTTGCAGTTTGCAGGGTCGTCGCCGAAACACCAGGAGCTATCCACACGGATGTTCAAATCCTGGGTCATCCACTGGTTTCCGTCCGGCATTAGTTTGACCGTGTAAGTATTACCGTCGCGGTCGCTGATAGTACCAGCCGTTTGGCAATTTGCCCGTCCGGTCATGATGCAAATGCAGATGATTAGCAGTGATTTCAGAAGACTGTTTTGCATGGCTAATGGCTTTTTTGGGTGAAGCCTATAAATTTAATCAATCTTCTCCGACAGTTGCAACAGGGTTATCCATCTGTAAGCTGCTGGCCGCCGCTGGTACGAATATTTTAGCCCAAGGAAGCACAATGCTTTAATTTACAACACATTATCAACCCAACACCAGAAACCATGGCAACCGCAATTACCATCTCGTTATTCATCCTGGCCTGGTACTGCGTGAAGGCGTACCGGAAAAACCCGGAACGTCCGGACTGGAACAAGGCAATCGTTACCGCCGTTTTATGGCCGTTGTCGCTGTTGATGAAACGATATCGTTAAACGAACCGCTCCGGGAGCTGTTCAGAGCAGCTTTTCCATGTAAATAGCATCTGCATGCGGGTTCGCATAATAAGCCGGTATCACTTCAAATCCGAACGACTCGTACAATCTGCGTGCGCCGGTCATACTGGCCAGTGTATCGAGCCGGAGCTTCCGGTACCCTAATTCCTTCGCGACGGAAACCGAACGTTCCAGCAGCAGTCGCCCCAACTGATGCCCGCGAAATTCCGGCCGGACATACATTCTTTTCAACTCGGCGATTCCCTCGCCTTTGCTGCGCACGCCCGCGCAACCGACAGCACGCTCTCCCGCATACGCAAGCACAAGCGCACCCGAGGGAGGCCCGTATTGATCCCGCACAGTTTCCAATTCTTCGTCAAATCCCTGGAAAGCAAGGTCGATCGGCAACGACGCCGCATATTCCTGGAAGAGCTCCTTCCCGTCGTCAAAATGGGCATCGCGTTCGGCGATCATCAGTTTGGGTGTATCATTCATAACCAACATTACGCTGCTTTTTCAGCAAAGCTCATCAATTATTGTCAATATGAACAGATACAGATCCGCGATTATCGGGAAGAACAGTCCCTACCCGATCCTTGGCCACCACATTCCCATGATAGCTCCAAAAATTCCGACGACCATTAGCGCAGTCAAGAGAAATATCGCTACGGCGGTGACCGTCATAGCGATCCGTCCTTTCGTTTTTTGCCCATAAAAATACAATTCGAGCAGCAAAAGCGATACCGGCAAGGCATAGACAAACACCGCCAGCGCGGTAAGAAACGGCCCGCTGAATGTACGGGGATCAAAACCAACCGGGCCGCCGTTGAGCACGAGCCAGCACATTAATCCCACCCTGAAAAACCATACACCGCTCACCACCATGAACAGCCGCATCGCCCATTTGCGGTGTATGTCGAACCGCCCCGCACGTGCATAATGCCATGCTAGCAAAGCGAAAACGATGATGTAGACCGTCTGAACACTGATACTGACATGCTGCACGTGGTCGCCCACTGCGCCGCGCGTCCATACCATCGCAAAACCGCCCGTGGCGACGATCACTGCCGTGGTAATGTAAACGCGCCCGAGCCAACGGTGAAACCGTGGCACACTTCGCCGGACAATCGGCATCAGCTGCAACGGCCCGCCAAAAACCAGGATCGCTGCCAGTAAAACGTGCAGGCCGACCACGAGGTTACCCGCCCAATCGCCTTTTACATAGCCGTGCGGCAATACTTTGTTCCAGTTTTCGAAGTCGCCCGAGGCGGTGCTTGTGCCATAAAATGCGATGATGTAAATGCCAAATGCCCATTGGCCGATCGTGGTGACTACAAACCAGGCGGTTACGGCGAGGTTCAGTAACTTCTGAGCATCTTGTTTACTGGTTTTTGAAGGAATGTTAATTGTCTCGGCCATCGTATCGCGCGTTTAAGTTTGGCCAAACTTAAAGCCGGTCATACCCCTCAGCATTAGACAAATGTCCAATATGGACAAGCGGTTTTATTCTTGTGTGAATGTGGTCTCAGCCATCGCCCCGCAGCCGGCTCAGGTGCCGCTGGGTGATACCGAGATAGGATGCGATGTATTTTAACGGCACATTCCTGATAATGCCGGGATTTGCCTTTACAAACTTCGCGTAGCGTGCTTCCGCCGTGAGATTGGCCATATCATTGATCCGCTCTTTGTCTTTTTGTAAATGCTCTTGCAAAATGTGAATCGTATAATCCTTCTGCGTGAAACTGCGCGCTGCTGTGGCGTCGACATCGTCCCGGCCAATTCGTAACAACTCACAATCGGTCACGCAATGCAGGTTCTCATTCGAAACCGTGCGGTTCATAAAATGAAAATACGAGGTAAAAAACCGGGGCCCGTCGTTCAGGTCCGTCGTGATCTCGTTATGGTCCTCATCCAGATGAAAATTCCGCATATACCCCGAGACGATAAAATTATGGTAACCCGGTACTTCCCCCGCCTTCTCGATCATCGTATCTTTTGGGACAAACACAGGTCTGAACGACGTCCGAACCGATTCCCGGTCGGCCTCGGGCAACGTAATCATCCGTGAAATGTATTCGAAGAGCGTCGTGTAGTAATGTTCCATGATTATCCGGCTTTCGAAAGTTTTATGCCAACTTCCACTTTTTCATCTCCCGGTCAAAGTCGCTTTCGAAACTTTTATCCTGCTCCACACGATAGTTTTTGGCTATGGACTATCCGGATTTCCCCGATAGTTGCCCCGCGTTCCAATTCACCGGAGTTGAAAATGTTTTGAAATGCCACTTTACAAGGAGTGCCGTTCCGATGATCCTCCGGCTCTACCCGATGATCGTAGATTTTTATTTCAAATTTTTACACATTCTGCCGCTATTTGCGTATCCTTTATATGAATTACAATCGTTTATGGAAAAAAGGTATAGTTGTGTGAATATCGGCCCATTCAAACATCAGGAAACCCATGCTGCAAAGAATACCACAACCGCTTCTCCGAAAATACTTCCTCCTCACCCTGCTGACGCCGATAGTGGTCCCCGCTGCGGCGCATAGTAAATATGTGATTCCCGACAGCCTTGACATCCGTCCGGCTGTATTGCAAAGCATCCGGATCTTCGGCAAAATCACCGACGAATCTTCGCGACCTGTGGCGAATGCAGCCGTTCTCATCGCCGGTTCGGAGCGCGGTACCGTCACCAACCTTTCGGGTCTTTTTGAAATTGCGGACGCACCGCTGAGCGGCACACTGGTAGTAAAGCACCCCGATTTCGAGACAAAACAGGTCTCAATCGGGAAATCGGCGGCGGAATATGTGATCCGGCTGAAATCCCGGCCTGAATCCGTGGCGGCACGCTCAAAAAGCCACGCCAAAGCTTCCTTAAAAGACTCGGAGGTCGGCTGGGCCAACGAAAGCAGCAATTCCATGCGGGTGGACCGGTGGCCCTATTTCCCCGGCGGCTACAAAGGATTGAACAAATTTCTCGCCAACAACCTGCAATACCCGCACGAAGCGCTCGAAACCGGTATCGAGGGTTCGGTACGGGTATCGTTCCTGCTAGACGAGGACGGGAATGTGAGTAGCGGACGGGTCGTGAGCAGTCCCGGCGAAGAGCTGGACGACGAGGCGCTCCGACTTGTAAACAGCATGCCCAAATGGACGCCAGCGCAAAAAGACGGCAAACCGATCGCCGTCTGGTACACCATCAGCATTCAGTTTGACCCGGAACTCGACAAGCTGCCTCTCAAAGTAAAGGAAGAGGTGCCGAAGCTTTTCAGCAAGAAAATAAAGCTGGAACCCTGGAAGGCGCCGGTACTCGTGAAGGATGAACTGGAAAAGCTTTTCCGGAACCGCAAGCTGAATTTATCGGCACATGAACCACCCCAGACGAGGTTATCCGGGTATGGTTACGGCTTCGTCACGCCCAGGCCCCTGTACGCACCCCCGCCCCTCAAAATCAGAACATTTCCCTGATAAAAAACCCGGCCGGCATTGTGTTAATTATAAGTAACCTTCATATATTTATAAAAACAAATCCCTGTTTGTAAAAATCGATTGTTCAACCTAACCGGAGATTGAATGAAAACTTTTACAACCATCTTATTTCTGGCCATCGCGGCCGGTTTTGCAGCGTATGGCCAGCAGCAGGTCGCTCCAAACCAGCAAAAGATCATCCCGCAACGCTCCCGCGTGGCCGTGCGCGTGCTCGACAAGTACACCCTTCGGCCCGTAGAAGCTACGATCATGGTAGTGGGGCAACGTCCCGAAGACCTCGTTGTGCCACTTTTTGAAGACGGCGCCTACCAGTTCAAAATGTCGGCGAGGGACATGGGCGTTATCTCGATCCACGCCCACGGTTATGAAACGCATTCCGAGGTGATAGCGGCCCGTACCCTTCGTCCGACAAAGGTTTTTTATTTAACACCGATAGGAAACAGCGATTCGAGTAAACTGGCGGCTGCCAAGGTATCTGAACTGGATTTGAAAGAAGAGGTCGAAACCGTGCTGCTCTTTACCCAAAGCGAGCCCGACTTGCTGCCGGAAAGCAATTACGAGCTGGAAATCCTCGCAGATTACCTTGTCAGGAACACGGCGCCGAAGATCGAACTGTACGGGCATACCGACGATGTAGGCGATCCGAGGAAGAACCTGCTGCTTTCCTTCGACCGCGTCGACGAGGTCAAAAAATACCTGATTTCGAGGCGTATCGAAATGGGCCGCATTCGGGGGAAAGCATTCGGCAGCGGGTTGCCCGTTGCGCCGAATGATTGCGAAGCGAACCGCAGGCTCAACCGACGTGTCGAAATACGCATTGTCCCGTAGATTTTTCCTTTTCAAATTAACTTCCCAAAAAATCCATTGAAAGGTGGAGAAATGCGCACTTTTGTAGTGCATATTTGTTGTTTAGGGCAAAAGAATCCCCAAACAGCGACATTTACCAGTATTAGAATCGAATATGAAACAAGTAAAAGCCTCCATTTCAGGCATCGAAGGATATGTACCCGACTACATTCTAACAAATGCCGAATTGGAGACACTCGTTGACACCAGCGACGAATGGATCGTGAGCAGGACCGGCATCAAGGAACGCCGCATCCTGAAAGAACCCGGACTCGGAAGCTCGCACATGGGTGCCAAAGCCGTAAAGGGCCTCCTCGAAAAAACCAACACCGATCCCGCTGAAATAGACCTCCTCATTTGCGCAACCATTACTCCTGATTTCGTCTTCCCAAGTACCGCCAACCTCATCTGCGATCAGCTGGGTATCCGCAACATCGGCAGTTTCGATGTGAATGCCGCCTGCTCCGGCTTCGTTTACGGCCTCGAACTTGGCGCCCAGTTCATCGAAACCGGTAAATATAAAAAGGTAGTGGTAGTAGGTACGGACAAGATGTCGGCCGTGATGGATTACACCGACCGCCGCACCTGCATCCTCTTTGGCGACGGCGCCGGCGCCGTATTGCTGGAACCCAATACCGACGGCTACGGCGTGATCGACACGCTGATCCGCTCCGACGGCGTCGGCTATAACAACCTCGTGCAACGCGGAGGCGGAAGCCGCTTCCCGGCCAGCCACGAAACGGTGGACGCGCGGCTGCATTTCCTGCACCAGGACGGCCAGCAGGTGTTCAAATCGGCGGTGCGCAATATGGCCGACGTTTCGGCGGAAATGATGGAACGGAACCACCTCTCCCACGACGATGTGGCGTGGCTGGTACCCCACCAGGCCAACCGCCGCATTATAGAAGCAACGGCCAACCGCATGGGTGTGGGTATGGATAAGGTGATGATGAACATCGCCCATTACGGAAATACCACCGCCGCAACCATCCCGCTTTGCCTTTGGGATTACGAAAAACAGCTCAAAAAAGGCGACAACCTCATATTCTCCGCATTCGGTGCCGGTTTCACGTGGGCTTCGGCTTATGTGAAATGGGCCTATTAAAATAAAGGCCGTCAGGATTTATGAGCATTCATAAATCCTGACGGCCAGTCACTTCTATATCGATTCGCTACGCCGAAAGCGCCATTCTTCCCAATATCTCGTGCGTCTCGCGGATGCGCCTGCGGGCGATGGGGATCACTTTACCGCAGCTGAGATGGATGTAGTCCGGCCAGCGTGATGCGATGTGCCGCGCATTGATGCTGTATGATTTGTGGATACGTAAAAAGTCGCTGCTCAATTCCTCCTGAACTTCTTTCAGACATTTCGAAACCAGGTGCTTTTCATGCCGGGTGTATACAAATGTGTAGTTTCCGACACCTTCCAGACAAGTAATATCGCTGGATTTCACGGAGATCGCTTTCCCAAACTTGTAAACTGTAATGGCAGGGACGTTTTTGGCTTCGCCGGCGCCTCCCGACGGAACGCCGCCCGACGGAACGCCGCCCGACGACATAATAGACAGGTTTTTCATGGGTGAAAGGACAGGTTGATTTTTCATGGACTGGTTTGGCAATTGGTTTTTTACTTTCATGGCTAAATTTATTTGACTTTCATGGCTAACAGGCGCTTGGGCTGGCAGTGATCGCTGAGGAGCTTGAAGTCCCGGTTCGTTGCCAGCAGCGATACAAAAGTGGTATAACAATTCGCCCCGGGAAACAGCTACCCGGGTGAATTGTAACTTTTACCTCATGAATAGGCTAAAACGGGCGGTAAACTGAAATAGCCGTTTGCTCAGCCGAAAGCGCCTTTTGCAGGTTTAAATCACATTAGGCGATCTTTTGAGACAGTTTAAGCCACCGATACGGCTTTAACTCCACCCCGCTTCCAAATGGATTGTACCGCTTTATTTTCGCGTGAATTGAATATACGTGTAGATGGTCCGGGTGACGCTTACGTTACTTTCGGCGCTGGACAAGGAAGACGATCGTGGGTCGCAAACGCGCCCACGATTTCAAAATCTGGATGGGTAAACGGGCGTTTTTAAAACGAAAGCATTGCATACTGGCCCGCAAGTTCGGGGTAATGCACGGTGATTACTTCCTGCAACTGCGCCCGCGCCCGTGCGTACTGCGAGCGCACGGTGGCTTCGTTGATTTCCAGCATCGTGGCGATCTCCTTGTGGCTGTAACCATCCACGGCGTACATCAGGAACACCGTTTTGTAGATCGGTTTCAGTTCGTGGATAAGCTGCATGATTTCCCCTGCGGTAATCCCGGAAACCGCGTCCTCGGCAATGCCCGGTTCGGGGATTTCGTCGAATGCCGTGCGTGCGGCATAATGCTTTTTGTTCCTTCTGAAATAGCTGATCGCATTGTTCACCATCACCGTCCTGAGCCACGCCTTGAACGGCTGCTCTGGATCGTATTTTTCCAGGTTGTTGAAAACTTTGAAAAACCCTTCATTCAACACTTCCTCAGCCTCCTCCGGCGAATAGGTGTACCGCAGGCAAATGCTTTTGGCATAACCAAAGTATTTTTTAAACAAAATATGCTGAGCCTGACTGTTCCCCGCAATGCAAGCCGCGATCACCGAGCGGAAATCGTTCGGATCGAAAATGATTTTATTCAGGAATTTGAGCATACGTTCTTACTTTTCAATGGATCATTCAGCGGGTCTACCTGTTGCTTCCGCGAACTGCCGTCCGGGATCGCCCAATACAAAGAGAATTAATGTAAACCGCGAATAAAAACCGCTTGGACGGAGAGCCCGAAAGTGTAGCTGAATGGCCCCTTTTACCCGATAAACCGGCCGCAGGAAAAGGCTTTCCGGCGATGCTGTCGGCCTGTCGGCAAAGAGTGGCCATTTAACCACCAAAAGGCGCGATACGTCGAAACACCCGCGCGGCATTGTTAAATACCGCCGTTTGCCTGTTATTTTTACATCAATGACCAGAGAAAACACAAAAGGCGGCGTAGTGGTCGCGATGCATTTGCTTGCGTGGGCGTTGCTCGGCTTTGTGCTCGTATTTTACCAGCCATTGTCGTGGGGCGTGAGCCTGCCTGCCGTATTTTGGGTGAAACAATTCCTGAATTTCGGGCTGCTGGTGGGACTTTTCTATTTCAATTCACATTACCTCGTCCCGCGTTACCTGCTGAAAAACAGGATCTTCGCATTTATTCTTTGGGTAATTGCATTGGTCTTGTTAATGCTGGTGGTGAGCAAATTGGCCGACCAGCAACTCGAAATCCGCCGGCACATGGAGCGGGTAATGCCCCGCCCGAGGCACCACGGCGGACCGAAACCCCGGCACCTGTTCGACGGCATCCTGCTCATGACCACATTACTCGTCATGGGCGTGAGCACAAGCATGGCCGTCATCCAGCGCTGGCAGGCTGACGCACGCCTGCGCGATGCGGTCGAGAAACAGAATATTACCTCCGAGCTCGCGCTGTTGAAGGCACAGATCAACCCGCATTTCTTTTTCAATACACTCAATAATATATACGCGCTCTCCTACACCAACGTCGAAGAGTCACGCGAGGCCACGCTCACGCTCTCGCGCATGATGCGCTACCTGCTCTATGAAACGCAGCAGGACGTGGCCCCGCTCAGCCGGGAATTCGAGTTTATAGACGACTACATCGAACTCATGAAACTGCGCGTGCAGAGCAGCAGCAATGTCCAATACACCCGCGACGAGCCTGTGCCCGACTACCCTATTGCCCCGATGCTGCTGTTGCCGTTCATTGAAAATGCATTCAAACACGGTATCGACGCCTCGCAGCAATCTGAAATAAAGATCCATGCAGGATTATCGAACGGCGCATTGAAGCTGCATGTAGAAAACCATATTTTCCCCGTGCAAAACGTGGCGGGAGCGGAAAGCGGCGGCATCGGCCTGAGCAACACCCGCCGCCGCCTCGACCTTTTATACCCCGAAAAGCACCGGCTGGAAATCCATACCGATGAACGCGCGAACACCTACACCGTAGACCTGACCATCAACCTCACGTAAACCGACATGACCCTGAATTGCATTACCGTTGACGACGAGCCGCTCGCATTGGGCCTGGTGAGTTCATTTGTGGAGCAAACGCCGTTCCTGCATTTGCACGGCAGGTATATCAATGCGCTGGACGCGCTGGAAGTGATCACGAAAGAAAACATCCATCTGGTTTACCTGGATATTCAGATGCCTGAACTAACGGGGATGGAACTGGCGAAAGTACTGAGCCAGAACCCGGATACCAAAACGCGGATCGTGTTCACGACGGCTTACAATCAGTTTGCGGTGCAGGGCTATGAGGTGGATGCGCTGGGTTATCTGCTCAAACCGTTTGGTTATAACCAGTTCCTCGCCACGGCCATGAAGGCCAAAAAGTATTTCGAAAACCTGCGGGAGGCATCAAACGAACCGGAACTGGATTCCAGCGAGCATTACCTGTTCGTGAAATCGGATTATAAGCTGGTCAGGATCGATTTCGATTCGATCCTTTTCATCGAATCTTTCAAGGATTATGTCAAAATCCACCAGGCCAACGGCAGCCCGGTGGTTTCGCACAGCAGCCTCAAAGCAATCGAAGAGAAGCTTCCCTCCGGAAAATTCATCCGCATCCACCGCTCATTCATCGTGTCCGTAGGCAAAGTAGATTCGATCAGCAAAAGCGCGGTGCACATCGGCACCGTCGATATTCCCGTGGGCGACCTCTACAAGGATGCATTCAAGGAATTGCTGGCGAAGTGGCAATAGGAACGAGTGAATTTCGAATGAGTGAATGAGTGAATAGTCATTAGGTCAGGAATGGTCATGAATTGTTTAAATGGGCATTAAACCAACACCTGACTATTTCTGACTTCCTGACAACCCTTGACTAGTCACTCATTCACTCATTAAACATCACGCCCGGCGCGCTTTCGCGATCGCCTCTACCAACCCGCGCATGTAGCCTATTGCAAACAAGGCGCCGTAGTTGCTGTAACCGGCGTTCTGGTTGCTGTCGCCGGCGACGGTAGGCACGTGATCGGGGCGCATGGGGCCCCGGAAACCTACTTCGTAATAGGTTTTCATCGCTTCGTACATGTCGGTTTTGCCGTCGTCGTGGAAGGTTTCTTCGAAATTCGTTTTGGTGCCACGAACATCACGAAAGTGCACGAAGTGGATTTTCTTTCTGGTACCGAAGTATTTGATGACAGACGGAATATCCTCGCCCATCGTTGCAAATGTGCCCTGGCACAAAGTAATGCCGTTGCTCGGGCTCGGTACGATCTCGATCAGGCGTTTAAATGCATTGGCCGAGGTCATAATGCGCGGTATGCCCTGGATTTTGTCTACCGGCGGGTCGTCGGGATGTAATGCAAGCTTCACACCTACTTTTTCGGCTTCCGGTACCACGGCTTTGAGGAAGTATTCCAGGTTCTTCCACATGGTTTCGTGGGTGAAGTCGCCGTATTCGGTGAGCGGCTTGTCCTTCACGTCCTCGTAATCGAACGTACTCACGAGCGCGCCCCCGCGTGAGGGTTTATCAAGCTTCGTGCGCGCCCAGCTGATCACCGGCATCCAGTTGTAGCAAACCGTGTCAATCCCGGCTTTCGAAAGGTTTTGTATAAACTTAATGAAAGTCTCTATTTCCTCGTCTTTGCCATCGAGCCCCAGCTTGGTTTTTTCGTACAACGACGGCGGGCCCTCGATCACGCGATAAGTAATACCGTGCTGCTTCCAGAAATCGCGCACGGCCACAATGGCTTCGTACTCCCAGTTTTTGACATTACTGAGACCTACGCTTTGCGGGTTAATGCCTCCCACCGCACCCAGCACCTGCATTTGCTTCGAAAGTGCAATGCGGGTGGGATCGATACCGAAGAAATGCGCGAGGCAGAACTGCATACCGCCGTCTTTGGCAAATGCGGCGGCCTGTGCTGTCTGCCTTGCAAAGGACTGCGGCCCGGTCATCAGCGCGGTAGTGGACGCTGCCGCCACCACCGCACTGTTTTTAATAAACTTCCTGCGTGAATTTTCCATACTATCCGATTATTTGTCCCACCAGATCCGCGTCATGAACACATCCGGCCCCTGCCGCTCGATCGCCGTTTTGAAGTTCGGGTTAATGCCCTCTTCACTGAGCGGGTAGCGCAGGCGGCGCGGGATCTGGCCGTTGGTATCGTTACCGAGGTAATTCACGGGCGTCAGCACCGGGTAACCCGTTCTGCGCCAGTTGGCATAGCCCTCGATATGGTTAAAAGTGCTGGCCGACAGCAAATATACCTCCGTGTGGATCGCATTCATTTTCGCGGCGAGCGTTCCTGCTTCCGGGTAGGGATTTTTAGCGGCATATGCTGCGATATCCGCATTGGAAATGGTCGCATTAGCCCACGACATTTGCGCCAGCGCGGCCGATTGTCCTTCCTGGAATGCCGCTTTGGCATTGCCCGTCGCCCACCCCCGCTCGATCGCCTCCGCTTTGAGCAACTGCGCTTCGGCATAACTCATGTAAACCCAGGGCAATGCGATGCCGATCACGCCGGTTGCCGGGCGCGAGTAGTTATCGAGGTTTTTCTCATCCAATGCCGCAAGGCCTGTGGCGTCGGTGGCATTCGGCAGGCCGCGCTGTTTGGCAAGGCTGTTGTCGCCGCCTTTGATCATCGAAATGATGGGCAGGCGCGGATCCTGACGCTCCTTCATCATGTCGATCAGCGTTTTGGCCCATTGCACGCCGGCATTCGGAATGTTGGTAATGTTCGAGCCGCTCGGGCCCAGTATCCACGAGTTCGGGTTCGAGTTGATCTCCGCGCCGGTGTTGGCGAACTTCACGGCGATGGTTTCCGCATTGCCGGTGATCAGCCCGCCGTCGATGGCTTTTTTGGCCCAAACCTGAGCATTGGCCGGGTCTGCCTTTTGCATACGCATCGCAAGACGCAGCATGAGCGAGTTTGCCGCGCGTTTCCACTTATCGAGGTCGCCGCCGTAGATGTAGTCAGCCGCCTTTGGAATGTACTGGGCCGCATCGAATGCCTTGCCGGCTTCTTCAAGCTCTTTCAGCATATCCATGTAAATGGCCTGCTGCGCGTCGTATTTGGGTGAAAAATTACCGTCGATAAAACCCTTTCCAGCTTCGAAATAGGGAATGTCGCCATAGAGATCCGTCGTGCGCGAGAACTCCATCACTTTAATGATGCGCGCCATCGAGAGCACGTTCACATTTTTCGGATCTTTCTGCGCGACGTCGATCAGGTTCACCATGCTTTTGACGGCATAAGTGTAAGAGTTATCGAAAAAAGCGGAGTTGATTTCTCCCAAAAATGTATAAAAACTGCCTTTGTAAAACGTCGCATCGACGGACGACATCTGCTGGATGAGACAAGCCGCGTAACCGAAGTTGGCACGCCAGGCTTTCGACGCCGGACCGCTCGCCGAGCCCGTCAGCAATAACTGCGACTGTCCTAGCAGGTAATCCACCGGCACATTGCTCGGCGCGTTCGGGTTAACATTGATTTCTTCAAAATCCTTGGTACAAGCGCCCGCTCCGGCGAGCAATGCAAGGCATATGGTTAATTTTTTAAGCATGATTTCTCTTTTTGAAGGATCAGAATTTCAGGTTCAGGTTAACACCATAAGAACGCGTCGGCGGCGTACCGGCAAACTCGACGCCCTGCGCATTGCCATTGTTGTAAGTCGCTTCCGGATCGATGACCGGCACTTTTTTCATCAACACCGCCAGGTTACGCCCCACAATGGAAACCGAAGCGCCTTTGAACGGCAGCTTGCCCAGGTAGCGGGTGGGAATCGAGTATTGGAGAATGATCTGGCGCAGTTTGATAAAGTCTGATTTGTACACAAATGGCGTGGCAATGGCCGAGTACCAGTTGCTATAATAGGCTTGGGCAGGCGCTTTTGCGGTATTCGGCTCACCACTTTCGGTTACGCCTGCGCCCGTTACACCGCCCTCACGTCCAACCAACGTTTCCTTTTGCAAACCGAAACGGTACGCCAATGCATTAGTACCCGAATAAATGTACCCGCCGAATTTGCCGTCCACCAACACGCTCAGACTAATGCCTTTGTAGTTGAATGTGTTATTAAAACCCAGGGTGTATGGCGAAACGCCGGAGCCGAAAGTCTTGATATCACCGGCCATGGCCAATCCCTGCGAGTTGTACACGATACTGCCGTTCGCATCGCGTTTGAAATCGTAACCTTTGATCTGGCTGTAAGGCTTGCCCACATCCTGGTGAATGAACGCGGAACCCGGCCGCGACTGGTCCACACGCAACGTTTGGAGGTTGTCGTAAAGGCTCAGCACCTCGCTCGCATTGTAACCCATATTGAAAGAGGCGTCCCAGGTAAATTTCTTGCCATTCACAATGGTAGCGCCCAGCAAAAGCTCGATACCGCGGTTACGGATCGCGCCCACGTTGAACAATGCACTCGTATAGCCGGATGTTTCTGAAATCGTGGCACTTACGATATCGTCGGTCGTTTTACGGTCGTAAACCGCAAAATCGACATTCAGGAGGTTATTGAACAATTTAGCCTCCAAACCCAATTCGGAAACCGTCGAAGTCAATGGCTGCAAACCGCCATTCGGTACACGCGTACCGTTGATCTGCGCCAACGCCGAACCCAAATGCGCACCGCTGAGCGAGTAATACAGCGAGAGATTGTACGGATCGGTATCGCCGCCCGCCTGCGCCCACGACCCGCGGAATTTCAGGTAATTGATCACGGAAGGCATTTTCAAAGCCTCCGAAGCCACGAAACTCACGCCGAACGACGGATAGAAAATGCTGTTCTTGCCTTTCGCGAGTGTCGAGAACCAGTCGTTACGCGCGGTGGCGGTTACGAAAAGGTAATTGTTGTAGGAAAACTCCGCCGAGCCGTAAACCGAGTTAATGCGCTTCTCAATGTAAGCCTCGGTGACGGTACGCGCCGCCGGGTCGATGTTCGACACATCGTAGAAAAATGGAATGTTGAAGCTGTTGTTGGCCGTAACCTCGTTCAGGTTCGTCACCTGTTTCATCATGTTTCCACCAAACAAACCATTGAATGCAAATTTCTCGCCGATTTTGCGGTTAATACCCACTAAAAGCTCCTTGTTGGTCTCCGTAAATTCACGCAGCGACGAGGTATAGCTACCGCGCAGCACATAGCCGGTACCGTACGGCTCGATGCTTTTGTAACGGTAATTGAAATTATCAAAACCAATGCGGCCTTTCAGGTAAAGCCAGTCGGTAATCGTGTATTTAGGTTCAAATGAGGCGATCACGCGCTTCTTGTTATCATCCTGCTGAAACTGCTCCGTCGCGAAATACGGGTTTTGGGTATACTGGTTATCCGACCATACCTTTTCATTCCCATTCGCATCGAACTGCGCGTTTTTAAGCACATCCACATCGAGCGACGTCGGTAGCACGTACATCGCGAAGTTCGCATTACCCGGCGAGTCGTTCACGCGCGGACGGTTGTGGTTTTTCTCGATGATGTACTTCGCATTCGCCACGAACGAAATGCGTTTGCCGAGGTTACCATTCGTATTCAATGCAAAATTGTTCCGGCGAAGCGTGTTGTTCGGCAGCACGCCTTTGTTGTTCAGGTCGTTCATTGAAAGGCGGTAGGTTACCTTTTCGGTAGCGCCGGTCAATGCGACGGAGTTGGTGAATGTGGTCCCGACGTTGTAAAACTTGCGCAAATTATCCTTCGCGGCCACATACGGGCGCTCGACGCCGTCGTAGTTCATCGAATTGCTGCCGTCCAAACGACCACCCCAGCTATTTCTCGTCGCGGTTTCGGCCACGGTGGTCGGTTTTACACCGTTGCTGCCGAGGCCGTATTCATATTGATAATCTTTGTAGGATTTAAAAAGAAGATCCTCCGCGAGGAAGTTGCTGTTCACTTCCACTCCAATGCCCTTATCTGCCTTACCGCCTTTTGTAGTGACCAAAATCGCCCCGTTGGAAGCCCGTGAGCCGTACAATGCGGCTGCCGTGGCGCCTTTCAGCACACTGATACTTTCAATCTCGTCCGGGTTCAGGCTGGAAATACCGTCGCCACGGTCGGAGCCGGTCCAGGAGCCCTCGCGGTTGGCGCCGATGGCTACCGAGCCGAGGTTATCGTTGTTGATCGGAATACCGTCCACGATGATCAGCGGCTGGTTATTACCGGAGATAGACCCATTACCGCGTATCACTATACGCGACGAACCGCTCGGGCCGGTCGCCGTGCTGGAAATGTTCAACCCGGCCACTTTGCCTACGAGGCTGTTTGCGATATTCGTCGAGCGCGCCTGCGTGAGCTCTTCGCCTTTCACTTCCGAAATAGCGTAACCCAATGCCTTCTTCTCCTTTTTGATACCCAGTGCAGTCACCACCACTTCGTCGAGCGTCTGCGTTTCGACCGCCATTTTTACATCCAGCACCGAGCGCTGCCCGACGGTAACCTCCTGCTTCTGAAAGCCGATTGATGTAAATACCAGTACCGATTCCGCTGAAGGCACATCCAGCTCATACTTCCCGTTTACATCCGTATTGGTACCATTGATCGTCCCCTTCACGAGCACGTTCACGCCCGGAAGCCCTTCTCCATTGTTGTCTGTGACTGTTCCGCTGACCTTAATATCAGCCACAACCGCCCGATTACCCGTCAGGACCTGCATTTCCCCTGCCGACGGGCGGGTACCGATTGTCGAAGTTTCGATCCTTTTCGGCAAAATCATATACGCATTCTTACGTACCTTTTTCAGCGTCAGGTTCGTCGATTTCAGCAACGCCTCCATGTTCTTCTCGGCCGACAGGTTCTTGTCGAACACAAAATCCTGGACGGTAATGCCGCTCATCTGGCTCTCTTCGAACAAAATATCGGCATTGTAGTATTTTTTCAGTTGCAAAAGCACGTCGAGTAACTTCACCTGGTTGGTGGTTTGCTCCGGCGGGAGCATGCGGTTTTTATGCGCATTCAAGGCCAGCACCTGTGCGTCCAAGGGCGGCGCGGCGGTGAGCATCAGGCCACAGCAAACAAATGACAGTAATGATCTTTGTTTCATACGGGGATCTGGATAGGGATATATTAAGGTCTTTTATTTCTGCAAAATCAGGTACGCCTCGCCCTCACGCGCCAGGCGGAAATCGAAGAGTTCGGAAAGCAATGTCAGCAACTCCTCTCCGCTCTCGGGCTGGAATGTGCCGCTCACGGTCCGGTTGGCAAACCGGTTGTCTTTGATTTCCACCCGGATACCGTAATGTTCCTGCAACTGGGTAGCCACTTCCGACAATGGCGTTTTGTCGAAAACAAACCGGTTACCCGTCCAGGCGATCAGCTTCTGCGTGTCGGCGTTCGGTTTCAGAATGGGTTTTGCAGCCGATTTTTCCATGGTCACAAGGTCGCCCGGCTTCATTACCAGCTCTTTTTTCTGTTTACCCTCGGAAAACAGCACGTGTACTTTGCCCTTTTTCAGCAAAACCTTCCCACCCTTCTGCCGCGTGTACACCGAAAACTCGGTACCAAGCACCATTACCTCGAAATTATCGTCGGTTTTTACCATAAACCGCTTGTTATCGATGGTATGGGTTACATTAAAAAAAGCTTCGCCGGTGAGCTTCACTTCGCGGGTATCTTCTCCGAAACCGAAGCGCGGTACCTGCATCGAAGAGTTGGCGTTCAGAATGACTTTTGTGCCGTCGGAGAGCTCCACTTTCCGCGTCTCGCCGAATTCCGTCGTATAGGTTTTGTACAAAATCCGGTCGCGGCTGAGCCAGGCGGTTATGCCGAGTGCCAGTACCGCGGCGGCGGCCATTAACCAGGGGCGACGTCCGATGCGTTTGGCTTTAACTTGCGAAAATTGCTTCTGTGCATTGCTTTCGGCTACTAGGCCCGCATCAGGGTTCTCGCGCATGTAGCGCACGTAAGCTTCGTAACGCTCCTGGCCGTCGGGCAGGAATTGCGGCGACTGCGACTGCCATTCGGCGAGCCATTCAAAATACAATTCCTGGTTGTCGGCATGCGCGAGCCATTCGGCGATCAGCCGCTTTTGCGCCGGGCTTGCATTGCCGGCGAAATACTGGAACAGGAGTGCTTTGTTTACTGACAATGTGTTCATATCAGTGTTTTTAAATATCGGATAGTGTTAAGGATGTTTCGGAAGTGAATGCTCAGCTAAAAACCGACGCGAGGGCCAGCAGCCACGACCAATGGTCTTTCAACCCGTGCCGTAAAGCACTCAATGCCTTACTGATATGCCCTTCGACCGTCCGGCTCGACAGGTTCATTTCCGTTGCGATCTCTTGTATTTTTTTATTTTCAAAACGGTTGAGCATGAATACTTTCTGGCATTGGGGCGGTAGTTGCTCCACGAGGTGATCGATGCGGCTGGCCAGCTCTTCGAAATACATCAATGCCTCCGGCTGCTCGGTAGAAGCGACGTCGTAATGCGGCATTATTTCGAACGAATCGGTGTTTTTGAGCTCGCTGGCGAGGTAGTTATAAGCCCGGTTCTGCACCGATTTAAAAAGGTAAGCCCGGTAAGACGATTTCACGGATTCGTACGACCTATTTTTCCAGAATGCATAAAACATTTCCGAAACCAGATCCGCCGCCGCGTCTTTGGAATACAAAAACCGCACCGCATAGGAACATAACGAACTGTAATACAGCCTGAAAAGCAACGAACAACCCTCTTCGGGGCTCTCCTCGAAGGTCTTGCGGATAAAAAGCTCGCGGTCTGGCGTGACCCGGTCTGGATGGACCCGGTCAGGCGTGACCCGGTCAGGCGCGACACGATCTGCCTCCTTGTGTTCCTGCTGCGGCTCTTCCCTACCTATCTCCCAGGAAGCCCCCTTCTCATTGTACTCCGAACCCGGCGATGAAAGCATTGGTAAACTTTAAATATAAATTGGGATACTCCTAAAACAGGCTTTTAATGGTAAGACAGGAAAAGAAGGGAGGACACGCGGTCAATTGATCTATTATTTTAAAAAATTGCATTATTCGATACCGTTTGTGTCGGAGCGACAGGATTTGATTGGTATGATTACCAGTATCTTATAATGTCCGGCCGGGAGGCTGGGATAACCAAAAAAGGGCTGAAAAATTTTGGGGGAATGCAAAAAAGACCTTAGACGACCGCCCGCCGATTGTCGCGGTCGGTCGTCTAAGGTCGGTCGCGGGAATATCGGGTTATCAGAATGTCACACCAACCGACACCATAAGCCCCCTGGATCGGGGAATCGTGTAGTCGAGGCCAATGGTGGGCTCCCGGAATCGTTCTACTTTTTTGAGTTGCTCGATCCAGCGCACGGTCACAGGGACCGTGACTTTGCCCAAATCAAACTCCACGCCGACGCCACCAAGTCCCGAAAACTTGCCTTTTTCGGCCTCGCTATTGCCTTTGTCGTCGAAGTCGTTCGGGCTGCATTGTCCGTTCAAACAGGTTTGCCCTGTGCCTTTTACTTTCCAATAGTTTCGGACCCAATAACTGGCACCAATTTCCGCAAATGGCCTGATTTTGCCTTCTAGGATGGTGTAGCGAACCAGCAACGGCAGGTTGATATTCATTGATTTCCAGTTCCATTTCATGTAGTAGTCGGTTCCCTCCTTTCCATAGACCTGCCGACTTTTAAACCGATTAATACCCGGTTGCAAGTGCAGCGACCAGCCTTTCGCAGAATTTTGAAAGGCATAGCTCACATCCAACGCTGCCATGATGCCGCCAGTCTGGTCGCCATAGGAAACTTTGGGTACGAGCCACGAAAACTGGGGTCCCAGCATCGCGCCGAAGTGCCAGCGCCGCGGTTCCGCCACCGACTGCCCAAAAACATTCGTTTGC
Source organism: Dyadobacter sp. SG02 (assembly GCF_900109045.1). Lineage (GTDB taxonomy): Bacteria > Bacteroidota > Bacteroidia > Cytophagales > Spirosomataceae > Dyadobacter. Next base: position 13,491 of record NZ_FNYL01000013.1, on the reverse strand, counting down.
ACAACGGCGATCATGATCATAAAGGTAAAGAGACGTTTCATAGCTATACCGGTTTACGTTGTAACCTATCGACACATGAATGTAACCATTTTCATTGCATTAAAATTGTTTATATTGTTATTTTTTCAATAGTATATTCCGTTTTTTTGACCGATATGTCATGCTTGACAGCATTTGGCGTCCGATATGGCGGCCACGGTGATTTTACTATGACAATCAAACAATGTCGATTATGGAACTCAAAATCAATCAAATCTCCCCGTTACTTTTGGTTCGTGATCTTGAAGAGGCGATTGCATTCTATCAGGAGCAATTAGGCTTCGCGATTGCGTTCCGTTATGAAGATTTTTACGCAGGTATTGAAAAGAATGGCCATTCAATCCATTTGAAAACGGATTACAATGCGCCAAAGGAGAAGCAGATACGAAACGATAACTACGAACTCGACCTCCTGTTCTCGGTCGACAACGTGGCTGCGCTCTTTGAAGAAATTTCGAAAAAGGGCATTGAAATCGTCCAGCCGTTGCGGGAAATGCCTTATGGCAAAGAGTTTTACATCGCCGATCCCGATGGCCATGTGATTGCGTTTATAAGCTAACCGATCATAGTGAGAACCCCGCGGTTACCTGAATCAGCTTGGTTCTCAAATTGGAGTACGTCGGTGTCGACCCCTGGTCGTCAGAATCCTTGGGTTGCAGAATACGATCGACGAGCCGGATACTCAAAGGGATTGTGACCTTCCCTGCGTCCACCTCTACGCCCACGCCTGCGAGGATTCCCAGCTTGTCTTTATCAGCGATGTTTTGAATGCTCTGGCCCCCGCCCACCGCATTACACGAAACAATACCACAGATTGTCCCCGACCTCCGATAAAAAAGTGCCATCCTGAACCTGAAATTGAGTCCGAATTCCACAAATGGCCTGACTATTCCCGTAGGTAATGTATAGCGAAAGGAAACTGGCAAGTGAATCGCCTCCCACTTCCGTCTCGATTCTACATAGTATGACCCATTCTTCTCGCCATCCGTTTCCGTCCTCTTAAAAGTGGTAAAAGCGGGCTGAAAGTGGAGCGATGGCCCGGATTTATCTTTTTCAAAATAGTAGCCAAGGTCCAGCCCTGCGACCAACCCGGAAGCCGACTTCATTTTAGGATTGTCATATATTTTCCCGGCCACCGGACAGCCCGCCAGCACGCCGACCCTCCATTGCCTGCGCGGGGTATCCGACTGAGCAATCGCGTTCGCATAAAAAAAAGTCAAACGGAGTACAATGCAGAAAGTCTTCATGAATCAGGTTTGTTTAGTAAAAAAACAATGAAAAATGAATGCATTCAGGGAATACTGATCCCGGCGGTAACTTGTATCACCCTCGTTTTCAGACCTCCGTAACCACTTCCGGGTGTTGGGTCCGGTTTTAGGTCGTAGGTACCGATTCCCTCGATCAAACGGAGCGTGATGGGGATTGTCACGCTGTGGAGGTCTATTTCGGCGCCGATGGCCGCTATGATGCCGGCGGGGTCGCGGGTCATTGATTTTTGTTTGTCATCAGTTCCGTAGCCTGGGCGACAGCAGCAGAATCCGCAGGAGATAAATTCGTATTCAAACGAAAGGCTGGTGCGGAGGCGCAAATTGAGCCCGGCTTCGGCAAACGGCCTCACCCTTCCGCTACCCAGGGTATAGCGGGCGGTTAGCGGCACATTGATGGCACCCCATTTCCACTCGTACCGGTAATGATAGTCGGTTTCGTTCGACTCCCAGGCACTTCCGAACGTGCTGAAATTAGGCTGCAAATGAAACGAAATGCCCGATTTATCGCGGTAACCCACGTCGACTCCGGCAACCCACCCGGAGACAGAGGCTATTTTACGATCGTCATACACTTTCCCCCAAAGTTGCTTCCCTCCGAACACGCCGTATTCGAAATGGCTTTTTCGCGCAGCATCCTGCCCGAATGCAAACACGGGCAGGAAGGCAATGATGAATACGTACAGGTGTTTCATAGCGGATTGATGGATATTTGTAACCGAAACGACACCTAAACTTCCGCATTCGTTGTATCAGTCTGGGAATGATTCCAAAAGGATTCGCAGCTTCGCGATATCTGCCGCTCCCAACGGTGCGAGCGGGCTCCGCAGCAAGCCACTTTCGATCCCCTGAATTTGTAGCCCCGCGGCGATGGTTCTCGGCAGCCCATTGGCCGTGATGAAGGTGAGCAATTCGGATTGCCGGTCGTACAGGCCCCTCGCACCCGTAAGATCATTCGCGAGAATTGCATTGTACAAAGCCAGGTTCAGCTCCGGGATCAAATTCGGTGCGGCGGTGCACCATCCTACCGCCCCGGCCGCGAATGCAGCCAATGCCAATGGATTGGAGCCGTTGAAAAACGCCACTTCATCACCCAGCACGCGGCGCAGGTAATGCATCCGTTGCACATCGCCGGTGCTTTCCTTGATCATCGTCACATTCGGGATTTCGAGCAGGCGTTTCAGCAGCGCGGGCGACATATCGATACCGCCCGTGGCGGGGTTGTTGTAGGCCATGATGGGGATCGAAATGGCTTCGGCGACCTTCCGGTAATGTGTAAATACCTCGTCTTCCGTCAGTTTCCAGTAGCTCATCGGGATGATCATCACCGCTGCCGCGCCAGTCGATTCCGCGAAGCGTGCGTGGTAAATCGTGCGTTCCGTCGTGAGATTGGAAACGCCTGCTACCACCGGAATGCGGCCTGCTACTACCTCGATGGTCGCTTCAACGACGGCTTCTTTCTCCGCGTCGTTGAGGTAAGGCAACACGCCGGTGCTTCCCAATGGTGCGATGGCGTGTGAACCCGAAATTACCAGCCTGTCGGTGAGCGTTTTAAACAAATCGATATCCACTTTCTCTTCGGTATCGAACGGCGTAATGGGATAGGCAATGATGCCTTTCAAGGTTTCTGTTTTGCTCATTCAGTTTATAATAATTTGTATTTCAAATATTTAACCCAAATACATTCAACTACTTAAAGGTCGCGGCCTTCTTCCTCGCGCAGGGCTACACCCAGGTTTTGCAGCTGCGGCGCATTCTCGCAGGCCAGGTAGCGTGCGGGTTCGGTGTCGCTCAGGTTCTGGTGACGGTGCCATGCCCAGCTCGGAATGTAAACCGCGTCGCCCGCCTGCCATTCCACTTTCTCGCCTTCTACTTCGGTATAGCCTTTTCCTTCCAGCACATACAAAACCGTCTCGTACGTATGGCGGTGCCGGTTGGTGAGCTGGCCGGGAAGTAGCCCGCCGACAGTCATGCTTACATTTTTAGTAGGCAGGTCTACAAAAAATACCGGGTGTTTCCTTTCCGTTGAAAATTGGTTGTGCTCGCCGGCTTGCTCTACGTTGCGGTGAATGAGTTTTTCGGGCTTCACATACACGGGACGCGCGAAGGTCTGGTGGAAATCTTTGGAGCTGAATTGTTGCGTTGTTGCTTCCATGGTTCAGAAAGTTTTGGGTGTTTTTGCATGATTGCGATACAAAACAACCGTATCTTTGGACTAGCTTACTGGTTCAGAAATCACAAAAACAAGTAGTCCAGATGTTAAGACCGTGGGAACTCGTCATACCGCTCGATCGCGGCGGGGAAAAGGCGGTATACATGCAGATCGCCGACGCAGTGATCGCCGCTATTCAGAGCGGCAAGCTCGTTGCCGGCAGCATTTTGCCCGGCAGCCGCCAACTCGCGACCCAATTGAATGTGAACCGCAATACGATCGTGGAGGCACTGGACGTGCTGATGGCCGAAGGCTGGCTGGTGTCGAAAGAGCGGCGGGGGATATTTGTGGCGGATGTGCGACCAGCGGCTTCACTGGAAAAGTCATCAGTCAGGAAGTCAGGCATTGTCACTGAGGCCGTTGCAAGGCCTTCGGTGATATTCGACGACGGCTTGCCGGACAGCGCTTTGGCGCCGATTGACGAGCTGGCGCGGGCTTACCGGCAGATTTTCTCGCGGAAAGGTCGCTGGCAAATGATGGGTTACCGGCACGAAGCAGGCGATCCCGAATTCAGGGAAGCTATTACACAAATGCTCAATTACAAGAGAAGCATGCGGCTCTCGGCCGACCAGGTATTCATTACCCGCGGTAGCCAGATGGCCATGTTCCTCACCGCACACGCATTGCTGAAACCCGGTGATCACGTACTGATCGAAAACCCGGGTTATAAGCCGGCCTGGGAAGCCTTCACGCACGCGGGCGCGTACCTGTTACCTGTGAACGTAAACGCGCACGGGATCGCAATCGAGGAAATCAGGGAGTATTTAAAACAATATCCGAACATTAAAGCGGTGTATATCACTCCGCATCACCAGTTCCCTACCACAGTGACGCTCAGCCTGCGGCGGCGGATGGAACTGGTTGCGTTGTCCAACGAATATGGTTTCACGATCATCGAGGACGATTACGACCACGAATTCCATTTCAGCCCCCGCCCGGTAATGCCTGTGAGCAGCCTCGAACACGCGCGCAACTACGTGTACATCGGCACGATGAGCAAGATCGTCGCGCCCGCGCTACGGATCGGGTACCTGGCATCCTGCGCGTCGGTGATCGACAAGGTCACTAGCCTTCGAAAGATCATCGACGTACAGGGCGATTACATGATGGAACAAGCTGTATTTCAATTAATTCAGGATGGAGAAATCCGCAGGCATTTAAAGCGGACTACCTCACTTTATAAATCGAAAAGGGACGATTTTGAAAAAATACTTTTGCAACACTTGTCCGACAAAGCCGACTTCACCAAGCCGGAAGGCGGGCTGGCATTCTGGATTACGCCTAAAAAGCCCGCAGACCTGGTGCACCTTGCCAGGTTATTGAAACAAAAAGGCATTGCACTGATCTCGCCGGATACATTTTGCTATAAAGGTTTTGCCAACGGATTCCGGCTAGGCTACGCGTCCCTTTCGGAAGAGCAAATGCAGGAAGGCATCCAGGCCATCGCCGCCCACTGGCCGACCTGACCACACCTGACAATCCCTGACAACACCTGACCACCCTACCCCAACTACTCCAACACCCTTTCAAGCAGCGCCTTCGTCTGGCGAATGCCCTCGTCATTGGTGGGCTTTGTCAAATCGCCACCCATATCGCGTATCAAGCCGCCTTCATATTCAATGCCCACAATCCCGTTGTTCCAGCCGGAATCTTTAATGATCTTGAACATTTTGATAAAATCCGTTTCAGGATCGTTGCCATTCGCGTCGAACTGGTGCGTTTTAGCGCTGATACCTTTCGCATATGGCATCATTTTGCGCACACCTTCGTATTTTTCATGCTCCTTCACGCATTTGGTGGCCATAATACCTTTGATATCCTGCGTTTCGGGCTTGCTTCTTTCTGCACAGAAGTTGCCAAAATCGGGCAGCAGGCCCTTGTTAGGTGCTTTTAACTGTTTCATCACACCTACCAGCCAGTCGGGATCTGTGGAAACGCCGAAATGGTTCTCCACGATCACATTCAACCCGGCCTTACCGGCATATTCGAGCAACTTGCCGTAGCCGTCCACTGCCGCAGTCGCCAGTTGGGCCGGCGTACCTTCCTCTTTTTTGCCCGAAAGCATCGCCATCGCGTCGCCCAGGTTTACGCGGATGGCGGAACAGCCCAGGAATTTGGCGGCTTCCACCCAGGGATAATGCGCCTCGACAGCCTTTGCGCGGGCGGCGTCGTCCAGCGCGGTAAGGTTCTCGCCATCGACCATAATAAGGTGGTTTTTCATACCCAGGTCGTCGCAGCGCTGTTTCAGTTCTTTGAGATAAGCCTGGTCTTTATGTTTGTTATTGAAAAAACCGGAAACGTATTCGAGTATCGTAATGTCGTACTCATTCTTCGCGCGGGCCGGGAAATCCATGTTGGTCATTTTCCCGCTGAAAAGCTCGGAAGCGAACGAAAACTCGGCCAGCGAAATGTCAAAATTGAATTTGGCCACCGCGGCTTTGGAGGCGAGTGAATCCAGGGATACCAGGCCAACCCCGGCAGTAGCAAACCCGAGCTGCCCTAAAAATTGACGACGTGAAGTGTTCATGAGTAGATTGGTTAGATATTGAAAATCATTTCGAAATAAATGTGACCGAGAACGGGACGAACAGCGCGCCTTTCGCATGATCGTTCTTGAAAACAAAATACAGATCGCGGGCACCGTTTTGAGGGGAAATGGGTACGTGGAATGGCTTGGGTGGTGTTTTGGATGTGAATGCGCTGGCATCGTCGGTGGGCGGTATCCATTCTGTTTTGCCGAGCAATGCGCCTTCCGGCGAGCCGTCGTGTACCTCCACAATGCCGCCCTGCGCGTTCAGCTGGTCTTTCGGAGCGGCTACCACCATATCGAGCGCCGTAATGCCGGTGAGGTCGATACCTTTGAAAATGGCATGGGTATTCCCCTGCGTGACAATCAGCAGGTTATTCTCGCCCATTTTGAAGCGCATAATATTCTTCGATGCATCGTCGGCATTACCGAAAAGTAATGTCGGACTTTTTAAAACGAGCGTTTTTTCGGTCGTTTGGGCAGGCATTCCGTTCGCACCTCTGTCGGCATAGCTGGCGACAAATTTGTAAATGCCTTTGCCCGCATCGCCGCCGTCCGGGATTTTGGCGATCACTTCCCCGGCCGGTTGCAGCATTTGCGCGGCCTGTTTCTCGTCCGCAAGGCTCAGAATATATTTCACCATCTGGCCCGCTTCCGGCAGCCCGATCGACGGGTGTGCCGACATGGCCGTTTCGCCCCATACGCCCGCCCCGCCTTTAATGATCTTGTCCGAAAGCGATGCCACGGCATTGGCGTCTGCCCGGTATTTTGCGGCAACCTCTTTAAATGCGGGTCCTATCGATTTTTTATCGGCGAAATGGCATGCCTTGCAATCGCTTTTTTCGATCAAAGTCTTCCCGGCCGTGAAAGTCACCGGTGCCTCCTGGTGGCCAGCGGTACTGGTTGCCAGCTTGTCCTCCGCATCCTGGTAAGCGGCCGTAATCTTCACTTTCGAGGCGGTAATCGTATTTTTCTCCAAACTCCCGTCCTCGTGATCCGATACATTTACTTTGTAATGAATGGGTTTATCAGGAAAGAAAAAGGTCTTGTTCCCGCCTGTAAGTTCCAGCGAAACCTGCGGCGGCTCGTTACCCGCCTGGACGGTCAGGCTCTGTGAATCTTTGAGGCCTTTGGAATCGGTTACCGTGAGCAAAACTTTATAAATACCCTTCTTTTGGAATGTAAACGCAGGATTGGGTTCATTCAAAACCACCGGCGCTCCGCCGCTGGCAGAGGTAATTTTCCACTGATATCGCAAGGTATCTTTATCAAAATCCTCGGTCCCGGCCGAAGAAAACCGCGCCTTGAATGGCACCGCCCCCGCCTTTTTATCGACCGAAGCCACCACTTCCGGCTTGCGGTTGCCGCCATTGTACTCGATCCGCACCAGTTTGGATTCCGGATTACCCATAAACCAGCCCTGACCATATTCCAGTATGTACAAATCGCCATTCGGCCCGAACGCCATATCGATCGGATGTTCCAGTTTCAGGTTCGGCAGGAAGCGCTCCATTTTGACATAATCCCCTTTCGGACTGAGCGTTACAGCCATAATCCAGTCGCGCATCCATTCGTAAATGAACAATTTCTTGTCATAGTAAGCGGGAAACGCCCGCTTGGCATCCTTAAACTGATCGGCATAATACACAGGCCCGGCCATCGCACTGCGCCCGCCCGAGCCGAGCAACGGGAAACGTTTCGTCTCCGCGGCAGTGTACCAGATCAGCGCCTTTTGCGCCGGCGGCAGCTCGTTCAAACCCGTATTGTTCGGAGAGTTGTTGAACGGCTTTTCCGGATTGAATTTCTCGCCCGACTGCTTCGTCTCGAAATTGAAATCCCAGTAAGCCTTGTTATCGCCTACGAAATAGGGCCAGCCGTAATTCCCGGCCTTCCTCGCCTGCCCGAATTCATCTTCGGCAGCGGGACCTAGCCCCGTCGAATCTTTCCCGGCATCGGGTCCGACGTCGCCCCAGTAGAGGTAACCATTCCTTTTATCCACCGAAATGCGGTACGGATTGCGGTGGCCCATTGTGTAAATCTCCGGCCTTGTTTTCGGGTCGTTAATGCCCGCCGCGTTCTTTGGAAACAAATTACCCTCGGGAATTGTGTAGGTCCCGTCCGCTTCGGGATGAATGCGGATGATCTTTCCGCGCAAATCCGCCGTATTCGACGACGACTTCTGTGCGTCGAACGGGCTCCGGCCCGGGCGCTCGTCGATAGGCGCATACCCGTCCGACGCCCGTGGACTGGTATTGTCCCCGGTCGAAAGGTAGAGGTTACCCTGCGCGTCCCAGTCGATCGAACCGCCGGTATGGCAGCAGTTATCGCGCTGCACGGGAATGCGCAGGACAACCTTTTTGGAAGTCAGGTCCAATGCATTGCCCTTCAACTCGTACCGTGCCAGGATATTTTCGGGCGTGTTGCCGGCGGGAGAATAGTAAAAGTAAATCCAATGGTTTTTGACAAAATCCGGGTCGATGTTGACACCGAGCAGACCATCCTCGGCCTCGGAATCATCACTGTACTTCGTGCTGACGGGTATGGTAGCGATTATCGTAGTCTTTTTGGTGAGCGGACTGTACAACTTCACCGCCCCGTGCCGCTCTATAAACAATACGCGCTCATCGGGAAGTACCGTCAGTTCCAGGGGTTCATTGAGATTTTCCGTCAGGACGACCTTCCGGAAACGGTTTTCCTCCGGTACCTGCGCATGAGCGAGCGTCACGCAAAGAAGCAAGGAGAAAAGTGTAGAGATTTTGTTCATGAAGCAGATGTTGTTAGTTAGGTTTGTTATGTTGAATGTCAGCCTGTGTGGCCTGGGCTGCTCAGGGTGACATTCGTAACTATTTTTACAAAAAATTGAATTTTATCAACCCAAAACGTGGGTACAATGATAAAGAAAATTTTCTTTGTGTAAAATTTACGCATTGAAAATTTTTCTCATTGTCAGCTTATTACCAATGGAGCACAATTTGAAGGAGTTTTTTGATAAAGCATTAAAGGAGGTTTCACTCGACTGTACCGTATTCGGTTTTCATGAAGGCGAGCTGAAAGTGCTGCTGCTGCGCTGGAAAGGCACCGATGAATGGAGCCTGCCGGGCGGGCATATCCTGCTCGACGAATCGGCCGACGATGCTGCGAACCGCATTCTCACCCAACGCACCGGCCTGAGCGACGTGTACCTGCAACAGTTTTACACCTTCGGCAATGTGAATCGATACACGTATCATCCTGAAAAAGAGCTAGTTGAAAAACTGGAAATAACATTCGGCAAGGGTTTTTTCGACGGCATTATCTTCCGCCGTGTCGTCTCCATCGGTTATTTCGCCCTCGTGGAATTTGACCAGGTGCAGCCTACGCCCGACTGGTTCACCGAAGAATGCCGCTGGTGGTCCCTCGCCGATGTACCCAACCTGCTCTTCGACCACAACGAAATGATCGACCGCGCATTGAAAGCCCTCCGCCAGAACGTCCGTAACCGCCCCATCGGCTACAATCTTCTCCCGGAAAAGTTCACCATGCCCGAACTCCAACGCCTATACGAAACCATCCTCAGCCGCCAGTTCGACCGTCGCAATTTCCAAAAACTGCTTATGAGCTACGATATCCTGGAACGCCTGGACGAAAAGCGCGTCGGCGCAGCGAACAAATCGCCGTATTTGTACCGGTTTGTGAAGGAAAAATATGATGAGGCCGTAGCAGTGGGGGTTTCGTTTTCGATGTAAGAGGTTTTGAGGAAGACGAAGAAAACCAGTAACATTCCCCGCCCATCATCTTTTATCATCAACTTCCTAAACCAACCCCATGACACAACAATCTTCAAATCGCCGCGAATTCCTTAAAAATGCCGGGCTTACTACGCTCGGTTTGACCATTTTACCCAATCTGATCACACGCGCTGCGCCGAGCGATCGTGTGCGTATAGCGCACATCGGTCTGGGCGGGATGGGCAACAACCACATGAAGTGGTTTGCAAATTTGCCTGACGCAGAGATCGTTGCGCTTTGCGATGTGGATGAGCTGCATTTGGGCGAGACGAAACTGCGACTGGAAGGAATGAAGCCCGGCATTAAAGTGGATACTTACGGAGATTTCCGGCGCATCCTTGAAAGGAAGGATATCGACGCCATTACCGTGGCGACGCCCGATCATTGGCATGCGCAGATCGCGACGCTTGCATTTCAGGCGGGGAAAGATGTGTATGGCGAAAAGCCGCTTTCGTACTGTTTGAAAGAAGGCAAAATGATGCTCAAACAGCTCGAAAAGCACGATCGGGTATTTCAGATGGGCAACCAGATCCATGCGGGCGATAATTTTCACCGGGTGGTGGAACTGATCCAGTCGGGGTCGATCGGCAAGGTACATACAGTGCGGCTTTGGAAGAAACCGAGTACCAAAGAGCTTGGCTCGCCGACGGTGCAGCCCGTTCCCAAAACGCTGAATTGGGATATGTGGCTCGGCCCGGCGCCATTTACAGAATATATTCCCGAAAAGTGCCACTTCACTTACCGCTATTTCCTCGATTACTCGGGCGGCGAGTTTGCGGATTTCTGGTGCCATATTGCCGACGTGATGTACTCTGCGATCCATCCGACCGGCCTGACGAAAATCAATGCACGGGGTACCGCATACGAAGGCATCGCCAACGCGCCGAAAACGCTCGATGTCGATTACGAGTTTGATGGTTTGAAAGTGTATTGGTCGTCCAACCCGCCCGATGTGCCCGGCGCGGCCGAACGCGGCATCGGCGCATTCTTCGAGGGCGACAAAGGCACATTAATCTGCGATTACAACACACGCGAGTTGACGATCAATGGCGAAAAAATGAATGACATCGCCTCGGTCCCCATCACAAATCCACGCTCTCCCGGCCACCAGCAAAACTTCATCGATTGTGTCAAATCCCGCAAACAACCTGAATCGAACCTCGCTTACGCGCGCGAACTGACGATCCCGATGCATCTGGGGCTGATTTCTTACCGCCTGAAACGCGAACTGAACTGGAATGCGAAGAAGGAAAAGTTTGTCGGTGATAAAGAGGCGAACCGGTTTTTAAGCCGCAAACCCAGAAAAGAATGGGACCTGGTGTAGAACCGCCATACATTTTACATCGGTGATTTCACGCGCCACGAGGAATTTAATGCATTCCGCAGGGGTTGTTGTATTCAGGTTGTCATACTGAAAATTAAGTATGACAACCACCGATACTTCATCCAACAAATGCAGAAATTCATCCTATTACTCGTTCTTGCAGCATGCCCGCTGCCGGCCCTGGCCCAAACCAAATGGAAGCTGATTGCCGACGAAGAGCAAATCCGCATCTATTCCTCCGCGGTTCCGGAATCTAAAATCAAGGCTATTAAGGTGGATTGCGAGGTGGACGCTTCGCTTGCCCAGATGGTTGCGCTGGTATTGGATGTGGAGGCCGGAACACAATGGGTTTACAAAACCAAGTCATGTACGCTCGTCAAGCGCGTCTCTCCTACCGATCTGTATTACCATTCCGAAATAAGCCTGCCCTGGCCGCTGGATAACCGCGATTTTGTGGCGCACCTCGTGGCAAGGCAGGACCCGTCGACGAAAGCGGTCACGATCGACGGACCGGTCGTGACGGGTATGGTGCCGGTCAAGCGGAATGTGGTCAGGGTCAGCGATTCGAAAGGGCGTTGGGTTCTTACACCCGTGGCAGGAAAGGTCCGTATCGAATACATGCTGCATACCGATCCCGGAGGATATCTGCCGGCGTGGGCGGTGAATGCATTCGCGGCGGAAGGGCCTATGGAGACATTTAAAAGTATGAAACAGCAGCTCAAATTGCCGAAATATAGGAATGCCTCCCTTACATTTATAGCCAATTAGAAGGTTATACAATGTAAAAGAAAAATAGAATGAAAATCAGAAGTTACGAGCTGTTCCAGGTACCTCCCAGATGGTTGTTTTTGAAAATTGAAACCGATGAAGGCATTGTCGGATGGGGCGAGCCGGTGATCGAAGGCAAAGCCGCAACGGTGGCCGCCGCCGTGCATGAATTGATGGAAGCATTGATCGGCAAAGACCCGCTCGACATCGAAGGCCACTGGAATACGATGTACCGGGGCGGCTTTTACCGCGGCGGGCCGATCCTGATGAGTGCCATTGCAGGTATCGACCAGGCATTGTGGGATATCAAAGGGAAGTTCTTCAACGTACCGGTTTATCAACTACTTGGCGGAAAATGCCGCGATAAGATCAAAGTATATTCCTGGATCGGCGGCGACAGGCCGGATGAAGTGGCGGGAGCAGCCCAGGAATGCTTCGACCGCGGTTTCAAAGCCATTAAAATGAATGCAACCAATGAAGTACAGTATATCGATTCTTTCGAAAAGATCGACCTGGCGGTCAAAAGGGTGGCATCGATCCGTGAGAAGCTTGGCTACGGACTGGAAATCGGGGTAGACTTTCACGGACGTCTGCATAAGCCGATGGCCAAAGTACTGGCCAAAGAATTGGAGCCTTTCCGGCCGATGTTCATCGAGGAACCGGTATTGAGCGAAAATAACGAAGCACTACGCGAAATCGCCGCACATACTTCCATCCCCATCGCGACAGGCGAGCGGATGTTCAGCCGCTGGGATTTCAAAAATCTGCTCATGGACGGGTATGTTGACATTATCCAGCCCGATCTCTCCCACGCAGGCGGCATTACCGAATGCAAGAAAATACTTTCGATGGCAGAGGCGTTCGACGTGGCCGCGGCGCCGCATTGCCCGCTCGGTCCTATCGCATTAGCAGCGTGCCTGCAAGTGGATGCCACCTGCCACAATGCATTCATCCAGGAACAAAGCCTGGGTATCCATTACAACCAGGGCAGCGACCTGATGGATTACCTGAGCGACAGAACGGTATTCGACTACAATGACGGCTACGTCAATATCCCCTCCGGGCCCGGCCTCGGCATCGAAATCGATGAAGCGCACGTACGGAAAATGGCTGCTATCGGGCACAATTGGAAGAACCCGTTGTGGAAGCACGACGATGGCAGCGCAGCGGAGTGGTGAGAAGGGGGTGAAAAGGAAGGAAGGAAGGAGGAAAGAAGAGGAACGGGACGTACAAAAATAGTTGGGGCTGACTAAAAAGCCCCGAATCGATTTGGCTGTAAATCGGCCGTTTTAGATTTTTCAGACTTCATAGAAGCCTGGTTTGATTAAAAGGGTCAAAAAGCCGCTCTTGGGAGTGCTTTTGACCCTTTTTTGCTTGTTATGCAGCTGCTTTTTGCTGTTTGAGGTGCAGTTTTCTCAGATTATGGGCCATGGCAACCAGGGTAAACTCGGCGGTTGCCTTTTGTAGACCTCTAAGATGGAAGCGGCGGAAGCCCATATTAGCTTTTATGTCACCAAAACAACTTTCTATTTCAATACTTCGTCGTTTCCGGAGCTGGAAGCCTTTTTGTGAATGAAGGTTTGTCCGGG
>NZ_FNYL01000011.1 GCF_900109045.1 Dyadobacter sp. SG02 | reverse complement strand
AACTACTACCGCCTTAAACAAGTGGATTGGGATGGCAGCTCAGCGTATAGCAGAATCGAAGTCATAGACTTCAGCGCTTCCGGTAAAGGACTGGTGCTGTATCCCAACCCTGTTGCTGGTGGTGTCATCACACTGGATTTGCCGGAAGGCGGAGTGCTTGAGGTTAAAATCTATAACCTTTCCGGCAACCAGGTGAAGGCATTTAAACAAATGAGCCGTGTGCTGGATGTGAAAGGACTTTCGTCTGGCAAGTACATGCTCAAAACAGTTTCTGAGAATGGACAGGTCTATGAAAAGACTTTCATCATTCCATAATGCATTAGTAACTGATTACGAAAATGCTGGTAGCAGTCGGTTCTCCGACTGCTACCAGATTTCAACACCATCGGGCCAGCTCTGGGCTCTTCAATAATCCATTTTATCACTTTATGAACTTTATCCAAATCAACAACCATGGAATATCGATTTACTCGCTTGAATCCTTCGGAAACGTCCGATAGATACATCCCTGGTAGTCTTACTGCCAGGTTCACGAACTTCATTCTTGTCGCCATTTTTACGTGCGTATCATTATCATTTGCGAACGCTCAGTCATGTCCAGATCCTGGGGGAGGAACCAGTTGGTACTTTTTTGATGAAAGCGATGATGTGAATTTTTTTCCGGAGAATGTGCCGGCTGGAAAAAGTGGGAGCGGAAAGGCGACGTCGGGCAAATTGACACTCTCCGAGACGATGAATGCCGTTTACCCTCTTCGTATGGCTACAATTAATCCGGAACTGTCCGATGGAACAACAGGCAAGGTTGTTTTTCGGTTTGACTTTCTGGACATGGCCCCCGCCGCGGTTATCAAGATTTATCAGGGCACGTCTGCAACCGGGACGCCGGCCGAAACCATAACATCGGCAAATGCTTCGGGTTATTTATTGCAAACCCGTACCTATACAGGCTCTGTTACTGTGACATTTGAGAGTCCTGTCGCTTCCGCGGGAGGGAACTTTAAAATCTATATCCCCTATACAACCGGGGATGAGGTTGCTACGTCAGCATTTGGTTTTCAGGTTGCTTACTGGAAAAAGTTTATCACCCCCAACTCATATACTGTGATGGATTCCTATCCCGAGGAAGCCGCCCCCATTGCCACTGCCTATTTTGATGCGAATAAGAACCTCGTTTCCTCCGAAATCTCTTTTTGCATTGATTACGGGAAGCCCGCGCCTTCTATGGCGAACAGCAATTATATAGGACAGGTTGTTTTTTCTCCACAGGTTCGCCAGGACCTGGATAAATCAGGAAGTGCGGATGCCGTTGATCAATTAAAGGCAGCCCGCCTGGTCTATATAATGAAAAACATTGCAACACCGGCAACGACTTATCAAAACTTCATGGATGTTCAGGGTGCGGTGAATACTACTCTTGGACCCGACTATACGATTCCCTACTCTGGTCTTCATGGAGATGCGATCGATGCTATTCCCAGCCTGCCAAGCCCGGCTGAGCCAGTGTTTTCAATTACTGGCCCGGCATCGGCGGTGTCGGCAGGGACGCCTCAGAACTTTACTGTTAACCTAACAGACGACGCAGGACATCCGAGGGTTTTTAAGTTAAAACTCCCCACAGGCATAACCCTGAACTCGGTGACAGGGGCGACCTATAATCCAAGTGACAGTACTATGACGTTTGCGTCATCGCCCGCTTCCGCGACAGTGTCTGTTACCAGTGCCGCAAGTACCACAGCGACGTTACGGGTTGTATACAATCAACCAGGTTTTTGGAATGTCAATAATCTCATTGTATATGAACCCTGTACAGGTCTGGACGATTTCCAGGGATTTATTGGGTTAAGCAAGGGCGAGACTACCTATCCCTTTCGGGAAGCTTCCGCAACCTGGGCTGCTCAGCCCGCTTTCCCATGCTCTGAGTTGAGCTATGTGATCGGTAACCGGAATATCGGTGGTGCCAACGTTTCGGACGGCTACACACTCGACCTTTCGAGCGGTGTTACAGCCCTGGGCAAACAGACCTTGATTGAAGGCCCTAATGCTTTCATTAACGCCATCGGCTACAACACCGTCGATAACTACATCTGGGGTTTCCGCTATGGCACCAATCAGCTCGTCCGCATCGGCAGTGACTGGTCTGTGACATTCCATGATGTGACCGGTTTCCCTTCACCAGTGCCTGGTTATGCAACCGGAGATGTCAGTCCGGATGGCATTCTGTATTTGTATGCCTCCAATTCCAACCAGATCACTAAGGTCGACCTGAATCCCGGCTCCGCGAATTACCTGACTGCCGTAACACTACCGACTTCGCCGACCGACTTGAACGATTGGTCCTTCAACCCGACCAATGGCATGCTTTACGGATTTGGAACGAGCAAGGTGCTATACCAGTTTGATCCGGCAACGGGTAACCGGACTACCTTGGGCTCAGTAACCGGCGCAGGCATCGAAACATCTGCCTATACCGGCGCTTTTGGCACTGCATTCTTTGATACGGATGGCGATATGTATGTAGGTAATAATGGCAGCGGGGCCATTTTCAAGATCAGCGCGCCGCTTACAAATCTTACAGCCTCCCTGTTTTCAACGGCATCGGGCGTGACGCCGGGTGATGGCGCGCGCTGCCCAAGCGCCATCGTAAATGATCCGCCAGTGGCTGTGGACGACAACGGTACCACTACTTGCAACGCGGCTACGGTCGATGTGCTGGCCAATGACGTGGCGGGCAGTGCGCCGCTGGTCCCTTCCAGTGTGAAACTGTTGACGCCAGGCACGCTTGCCCGGGTGACGACCCTGAATGTCGCTGGACAGGGTGAATATAATGTGAATACTGTGACGGGTGCGATCACATTTACTCCGGTCAATGGCCTCCGCGACACCATATCTATCGATTACGTGGTAACCGATGGCAATGGCCTGGAATCGATTGCTACAATGACCATCATCGTCGATTGCCCGATGCCGGTAACACTGGTAGCCTTTGATGCCAGAAAAGAAGGGAACACGGCACTGCTTACCTGGTCGACAACCGAAGAAGTAAATTCGGACCGCTTTGAGATCGAGCGTAGCCGCAATGGCAAAGTTTGGTCTACAATCGGTAGTGTTCGGTCAAACGGGGAAAGCAGTGTTTTGAGAAACTACACTTACACCGACGCTTCACCGGAAAAAGGGGAAAATCTATACCGCCTGAGAATGGTCGACAATGACGACACATATGCTTTCAGCGCTATCAGAGCGGTGTCTGTTGAAAATGGCACGGAGCGGATATCTGTCTATCCTAACCCGGTTGTGAATGGAAAATTGATTATCTCTATACCAGGTTCCGAGCGGTATCGTGCTGAGTTAACGACTCTGACTGGGAGTCTGGTGCTGCAACAGAGCCTGGCCAAAACCCAGGAATTGAATTTGCATGGACTTGCCTCAGGCATGTATGTACTACGCTTCATCTCAACCAGCGGCGACGTGCAAACGAAGATGTTTGTTGTGAAATAAAGCAGAGATTCCGTGTATCCCGGCATGGAGAGAAGATATGGGATTTTGATTCCATATCTTCTTGACAGGGGAGCCTTATGGTCATTAAGGCTTGCTCGCTCGCAACCTGGCAATGAAAGGAACTTCCAAGCTTGCTATTCATTACAACAGTGAAAGTTCCCGGTCGGAAGCGGAAGCGACACTTGCCGAAAATAAATTCGTCCCGCTAATTGTCCCGAAAACAAAAAATGCCCCTGCTGTTACCAGCAGAGGCATTTTGCAGAGAGGAAGAGATTCGAACTCTCGATACAGTTACCCATATACTACCTTTCCAGGGTAGCCCCTTCAACCACTCGGGCACCTCTCTATTGGGGTGCAAATATAGTGAAGAGATTGTTGTTTCCAAATCCAATGCGAAATCAAATGCTCATTTCTCCGCGGAGGGGCTGGCCGAGCAGGTCGATGCAGGCGCCGCCGGGGCGTTCGCAGGCGAAAACGTACATCATTTTGGTGATCGCAGCTTCGGCGGTGATGTCCGAGCCGCTGATGACGCCGATCTGTTGCAGGAACTTGCTGGTTTGGTATTGTCCCTGCGACACGCGGCCGCCGTCGCATTGGGAGACGTTGAAGATCACGATGTCGCGCTCGATGGCGTTGCTGATCGCGTTCAGGAACCAGGGCTCGGTGGTGGCGTTGCCGGCGCCATAGGTTTCGAGGACGATACCTCTTAATCCTTCGATATTCAATATCGATTCCACGACTTGCCGGCTGATGCCGGGGAACATTTTCAGGAATGCGACATTGCTATCAAAGCTTTTGTGGACTTTCAGTTTCAAACCCGCTTTGTAAGGTTTGATGTACGGAAAGTTGTATTCGATATTTACGCCCGCATTCGCGAGAGCGGGGTAGTTTTCGGAATGGAATGCGTTGAAATCAGAGCTTTCCTGCTTTTTGGAGCGGTTACCGCGCAGCAAACTGGAATTAAAATAAATGCAAACTTCCGTGATGATCGGATGGCCTTCGGCATTCTTGGCTGCCGCCAGTTCCAAAGCAGTTATCACGTTCTCACGCGCGTCCGAGCGCGCTACGCCTATGGGCAGCTGCGCGCCCGTGAGGATGACGGGTTTGTTGAGGTTTTCGAGCAAATAACTCAATGCAGATGCCGTGTAGGCCATGGTATCCGTTCCGTGCAGGATCACAAAGCTGTCGAACTGCTCGTAATGCGCCTCTATAATGCCCGCTAGCTCGATCCAGATTGCCGGGTTCATATTCGACGAGTCGATCGGCTCGGGGAGCGAAAGAAAGGTAATGTCAAAATCCAGCCGGCTGATCTCCGGGACCTTTTCGATGATCTGCTGAAAGTCGAACGGGACGAGTTGCTTGCCTTTTGTTTCATATACCATTCCCAGCGTACCTCCGGTGTAGATGACCAGTACGGAGCCGGTGGTCGGTTCGGGGGAAATGGGGTTAATATGGATTTTCGTATAGTCCATCAGGGTAGTTTGTTGAGCATGCTTTTGGCGTTCGCGGTGGTGGCGGCGATGACGTCTGCTTTGGTTATTTCTTTCAAATCGGCCACGCGCTGGGCTACGAGATCGATGTAGGCGACTTCATTGCGTTTGCCGCGGTAGGGAACAGGGGCCAGGTAGGGCGCATCGGTTTCGAGCACCAGATGTTCGATGCCGACATGCGGTATCACTTTGTCCAGACCCCCATTTTTAAATGTAGCCACGCCGCCAATGCCGAGTTTAAAACCCAGTTCAATGGCTTTTTGCGCTTCTTCTAACGTGCCCGTAAAACAATGAAAAATGCCGGTCAATGCGGGATCGGCGAAATCTTCGATGAGCTTCACAGTTTCCCAAAACGCGCTGCGGCTGTGAATGTCGATCCAGAGGTTGTGCTTGCGCGCGAGGCCGCATTGGTATAGAAATGCCTTTTCCTGTTGTTCTTTAAACGTAACATCCCAGAAAAGGTCCATACCAATCTCCCCGACGGCGATGAACTCATATTTGCTGAGCCATTCTTCCATGATCTGCAATTCCTTTTCAAAATTTTCCTTCACGTAAGTAGGGTGGAGGCCGATCATCGGGAGGCATTTGCCGGGGTATTTTTCGGCGAGTCCGAGCATGCCGTCGATGGTCTCGTGGTCGCAATTAGGCATCCATATCTGCTCGATACCGGCATTCCAGGCGCGGTTGAGCATTTCGGTACGGTCTTCGGCGTAATCGTCGCTGTATATGTGGGCGTGGGTTTCAATCATTGTTGCATAGATAATGCTTCAAAACGGTAGCCCTTCTCGCTGAAATGTTCGAGGTAGCGGGGGAGCGTATGAAGCATGTTTTTGGAGGCCTTAATGCTGTCGTGGAAAAGCACGATGGAGCCGGGCCGGGTGTGTTGAAGGGATTTTTTTAAACAAATTTCCGGAGTGATCTGCGGGGAAAAGTCGCCGCTGAGGACGTCCCACATGATGATCTGCTTGTCTTGCAAAACCACCCTGGACTGGCTCTTCTTAATGCGTCCGTAAGGTGGGCGGAAGAGCTTTGTTTGGAGATCGAGCTGATCCTGGCATTGCCGAATATTTTCCAGATAAACAGCATCCTCGGTTTTCCAGCCATTCATATGATTGAATGTGTGGTTACCAATGGAATGCCCGCCATTTTGCACCATTTCATATATATCCGGATGTTTCAGCACATTAGCACCAATGCTGAAAAACGTCGCTTTGGCGTCGTATTTGGCCAATAATGCCAGCACTTGCTCGGTAATGTCAGGGATAGGCCCGTCGTCGAAAGTCAGGAAAATGGTCTTCTCTTTCGTGGGAATATGCCAGGTAAAACCAGGGAAAAACGCTTTCAGCCAGAATGGGGAATGATGCAGGAACATGCTGTCGATGAAATTTGCGCTTCAAATATAAAGGGATATAAAGCAAGAAGCTGCCGGATGGGGCAGCTTTCTTGCAATAACAATATATAGAGGCTGGCTTAAACCTGTACTGATTACTACTGATTACGCGTGCGCGAACACAGGATTCAGCATCGATACAGCCTTGGCTTCGAGGAATGACTCGCCCATCAGGTACTCGTCTACCGAACGGGCCGCTTCGCGGCCTTCGGAGATTGCCCATACCACGAGCGATTGTCCGCGGCGGCAGTCGCCAGCTGCGAATACTTTCTCGTTGGAAGTCGATTGGTACCCGTTGGTTTTGATATTGCCACGCTCGTCGAATTCCAGGTCGAGGTCGCTCAGCAGGCCTTCTTGCTGCGGGTGCAGGAAGCCGGCCGCCAGGAACGCCAGGTCGCAAGGAATGGTACGCTCGCTGCCATCCACCTCTCTCATTTGCATACGGCCCGTTTCAGGGTCTTTCTGCCAGTCGAGGTCGACGATTTTCAACGCGGTCAGGTTGCCGTTTTCGTCACCGATGAATTCTTTGGTATTGATAGACCAGTGTCTGTCGCAGCCTTCCTCGTGTGAGGTCGAAGTGCGGAGCATCATCGGCCAGTTCGGCCAGGGTGTGCTCGCATCGCGGTCTTTCGGAGGAATCGGCATCAGCTCGATCTGTGTGACGGATTTCGCACCGTGACGGCCCGAAGTACCTACGCAGTCGGAACCCGTATCACCACCACCGATTACGACAACGTGCTTGTCCGTAGCGAGGATCTCGCCATTGGCATAAGTCGCGCCGCGGTGATCTACCACGCGGTCGATACCGGCTACGCGTTTGTTCTGCTGGCTCAGGAACTCCATCGCGAAGTGTACTCCCTTGAACTGACGGCCCTGGATTTTTACATCCCTCGGTACAGTCGATCCAACGGTCAGCAACACCGCGTCGAATTCATTTTGAAGCTCTTCGGCTTTGATATCCACACCTACATTCACGCCGGTACGGAATTCGACGCCTTCGGCTTCCATTACAGCCATACGGCGGTCGATAATGCCTTTGTCGAGTTTGAAATCGGGGATACCGTAACGTACCAGTCCACCGATTCTGTCCGCTCTTTCCAGCAATACTACCGAGTGGCCGGCCTGGTTGAGCTGGTAAGCAGCCGCCATACCCGCAGGTCCCGAACCTACCACGGCTACTCTTTTGCCGGTGCGGGTTTTAGGAATGCGTGGTTTTACCAAACCTAGTTCGAATGCTTTCTCGATGATCGATTTCTCGATGTACTCGATCGCTACCGGCGGCTTGTTGATACCCAGTACGCAGGATGCTTCGCAAGGAGCTGGGCAAATGCGGCCTGTGAATTCAGGGAAGTTGTTGGTAGACGCTAATATTTCGTAGGCCAGTCCCCAGTTTTCATCATATACCGCGTCGTTGAACTCGGGGATGATGTTGCCTAGCGGACAACCATTATGGCAAAAAGGAATTCCGCAGTCCATACAACGGGCTGCCTGCTGTTTGGAATTAGAGTCGGTCGGTGCGGTTTCGATCTCACGATAGTCTTTCAGACGCTCGTCAATGCTTCTTTTTTTCGGCAACTCCCTTTCAAACTCTAAAAATCCGGTTGGTTTTCCCATTCTTATTACTGATTTAAAAAATTCTGATAGTTGATCTTGAAACTGAAAATTACTGGTGTACCACGTCTACGACGATGTCTTTGTACACCACGTTCTTGTCTGCGATTTGCTGTGCGAGCGTGATACCGCGTCCTTCCAGCGCTTTGCGGAAGTCGGATGGCATTACTTTCACAAATCGCTTCACAGATTCTTCCCAGTTCTGGATCAATTGGAAAGCGATGTTGCTGGTGGTGTATTGGAAATGTTTATCCAAATACTCGCGGAGAATACCTTTGTCTTCATCCGTCAATGCTTCCAGCGTCACCATTTCTTTATTTACTTTCTCTTCGAAGGTTCCGTTTTTGTCGAGTACGTAAGCCACACCACCCGACATACCTGCCGCGAAGTTGCGGCCTGTTTCGCCGAGGATGATCGCCAGACCGCCCGTCATATATTCCAGACCGTGGTCACCAACTCCCTCAACCACTACTTTCGCACCCGAGTTACGCACGCAGAAGCGCTCGCCCGCGGTTCCGCGGATGTAGGCGTCACCCGATGTAGCACCATAGAATGCCACGTTACCGATGATGATGTTCTCTTCCGGCTTGAACTTCGCGTCGCGGTCGGGATACACGACCAGCTCGGCGCCGCAAAGGCCTTTTCCGAAGTAATCGTTCGCGTCACCTTCCAGTTCGAGGCGTACACCCAATGTGTTGAATGCACCGAAGCTCTGGCCCGCAGTACCGCGGAATTTGAAGTGGATATTGCCGTTTGGCAAGCCAGTACCGCCGTATTTCTTCGAGATTTCGTTTGAAAGCATTGTTCCCACCGACCGGTTAAGGTTGTTGATCGGGAATTCTGCGTATACTTCATCCTTGCTGTCGAGCGCCGGTTTGGCCGAACGGATCAGGTCGAGGTCGAGAATGGCGTCGATACCGTGATCTTGTTCTTCCTGTTTGAATTGAGCTACCGAAAGGTCGCCTTCTTTGTACAGGATCGCGTCGAAGTTCAGGTTTTTGTATTTCCAATGTTTGATATCATTGCGCAGTTCGAGGTACTGAGCCTGACCAACCATTTCATTTACGGTACGGAAACCTAGTTGTGCCATGATCTCGCGCAGCTCTTCCGCCATGTAGGTAAACATGTTCACCACGTGCTCAGGCTTGCCCGAGAACAATGCGCGGAGTTCTTTGCGCTGTGTGGCCACACCCACAGGGCAGGTGTTCAGGTGGCATTTGCGCATCATGATACAGCCGGCTGCTACCAGGGCGGCAGTTGCAACACCCCATTCTTCGGCACCGAGCAATGCGGCGATCGCGAGGTCGCGGCCGGTACGGAGCTGTCCGTCGGCCTGAACGGTTACCCGTCCGCGCAATTTGTTTCTTACCAGAGTCTGGTGCGTTTCGGCCAAACCAAGCTCCCATGGCAGACCCGCGTGGCGGATCGAGCTCAATGGAGATGCTCCGGTACCACCGTCGTAACCCGAGATCAGGATGTGGTCGGCGTGTGCTTTCGCTACACCGGATGCCACGGTTCCTACACCGGCTTCGGATACCAGCTTCACGCTGATACGTGCCGCACGGTTGGCATTTTTAAGGTCGAAAATCAGCTGCGCCAAATCCTCGATCGAGTAAATATCGTGGTGAGGAGGAGGGGAGATCAAGCCTACGCCCGGCGTCGAGTGTCGGGTGCGGCCGATCCAGTCGTCCACTTTGAAGCCCGGAAGCTGACCACCTTCACCCGGTTTTGCGCCTTGGGCAGTTTTGATTTGCAGCTCACCCGCATTGCTCAGGTAATGGCTTGTTACACCGAAACGTCCCGAAGCAACCTGTTTGATCTGCGAATTCATGCTGTCGCCGTTCGCGAGCGGGTTGTAGCGCAGTTCGTCTTCGCCACCTTCACCTGAGTTGGATTTACCGCCGATGCGGTTCATCGCGATCGCCAGGGTAGTGTGCGCTTCCCAGGAGATCGATCCGAAGGACATCGCACCGGTAGCGAAACGTTTGAAGATGTTTTCAACCGGTTCTACCTCGCTCAAAGGAATGGCATTACCTTTTTTAAATCTCAAAAGACCACGCAATGTCAGCGCTTTGTGGCTCTGGTCGTCGATCAGTTTAGAGTATTTCTTGAACTGCTCGTAGCTCGCATTGCGGGTAGATTGTTGCAGCAAATGCACCGACTGCGGGTTGAAGATGTGTGCTTCACCACGTTGTTTCCATTGGTAAACACCACCCACTTCGAGTCTTGGCTTTTGCTCCGCACTTTCGTGGTAGGCCACTTTGTGACGCACCAGGATCTCGCGTGCAATCTCAGGAATGCCCATACCGCTGATACGCGAGATGGTTCCTGTGAAATATTTGTCGATTACGTCCTTGTTCAAGCCCACGCATTCGAAGATCTGCGCACCCTGGTAGGATTGCAGGGTAGAGATTCCCATTTTAGAGAATATCTTCAAAAGCTCTTTGTTAACGGCTTTGATGTAGTTGTAATGCAGTTTTTCGTCGGTGAACTCGCCTTCGATCATATTCTTGCGGTTCATGTACGCAAGCGTTTCGAATGCCATGTATGGGCAAACACCCGCAGCACCGTAGCCGATCAATGTCGCTACGTGGTGGGTTTCCCAAACGTCCCCCGCTTCCACGAGCAAGCCTACACGTCCTCTCAATCCTTCGCGGATCAGGTGGTGGTGGATGGTTGCCGTTGCGAGCAATGAAGGGATCGGCGCGTGGTCGGAGTCGATGGCGCGGTCGGAGAGGATAAGGATCTCAAATCCGTCTTCGATCGCGTCTACCGCGTAACGGCAGATTCTTTCCAATGCTCTTTCCAGTGCTTTTCCGCCTTCGTCGGCGCGGAAGTAGGTATTAATGGTTTTGGCCTGGAAGCCGTCTTTATCTACAAAACGCAGCTTGTCGAATTCCTGCACCGAAAGGATCGGGTGCGGTAATGCGATCTGGCGGCAATGTTTTGGTGATTCTGTGAGAATGTTCTCGGTACTGCCTACGAAAGAGATCAAAGACATGATCGCACGTTCGCGGATCGAGTCGATCGGCGGGTTGGTAACCTGTGCGAAAAGCTGTTTGAAATAGGTAGACAAATGCTGCGACTGATCCGAAAGAACGGCCAGCGGAGAGTCGGTACCCATCGAACCGATCGCTTCCATACCCGTTTGGGCCATTGGCCCGAGGATCATGCGAAGGTCTTCCGAAGTATAACCGAATGCTACCTGACGTTTCAGCAATGCATTTTCGTCATATGCGCGGTACGTGCGGATCGGGTGATCGAGCGCGTCCACGTGCAGCTTGTTCTCGTCAAGCCATTGCTGATAAGGCTGCGCGGTACAGATTTGCGATTTGATTTCTTCGTCGGGCACAATGCGGCCCTGCTCCATATCCACCACGAACATACGTCCGGGTTGCAGGCGGCCTTTGGTAACAACTCTTGCCTGATCCACTTCGAGTACACCCGCTTCCGAGCCCATGATGATGGTATCGTCGTCGAGTACCCAGTAACGTGACGGGCGCAGACCATTGCGGTCGAGCGTAGCGCCTACCATCTTACCGTCGGTGAAAGAGATCGACGCAGGACCGTCCCATGGTTCCATAATCGCAGCGTGGTATTCGTAGAATGCCTTGCGCTCAGGGTCCATTTGTTCGTTGCCGTCCCATGCTTCGGGAATCAGCATCATCATTACATGCGGCAATGAGCGGCCCGAAAGGTGCAGCAATTCGATCGCATTATCGAGGTTGGCGGAGTCGGACTGGTTCCTGTCGCAAATGGGCAGGAGCATATCCATTTCTTCCTTCGAGAAGAATTTGGACTCGAAAGATTTTTCCCCGGCGCGAATCCAGTTCACGTTACCTTTTACGGTGTTGATCTCTCCATTGTGCGCAATGTAGCGGAATGGCTGGGCCAGCTCCCATGAAGGGAAGGTGTTGGTCGAGAAACGCGAGTGTACCACTGCCAATGCAGATACGACCGATTCGTTTTCCAGATCCGGGAAGTAATATTTCAACTGGGCAGTTGTAAGTTGCCCTTTGTATGAGATCGTGCGGCATGAAAGCGACGAGAAATAGAAGTTTTTCGCGCCTTTAACCGTGTCTTTAATCAATCTTGCAGCGACCTGGCGGAGAATGAACAGCTTGCGTTCAAACGCCATATCGTCCGTAATGTCGTCCGGACGTTTGATGAAAACCTGCTCTACTGCCGGTTCAACGGAGAGAGAGCCTTCACCCAGGGTATTGTTCAGGGTAGGTACCTTGCGGTAGCCGAGCAGTTGCAGGCCCAGCTTCTTGATCTTTCGGTTCAGGATATCCCTGCTCTCTTCCCTGGCAAGCTCGTCGCCCGGGAAAAAGATCATCCCCACACCATACTCACCTGCCGGCGGCAGGTGGAAGCCCAACTTGGTAGATTCTTCTACAAAGAACTCGTGAGGGATCTGAATTAAAATACCAGCACCGTCACCGGTGTTAGGGTCAAAACCAGTTGCACCCCTATGCTCCATCCTTTCGAGCATATGAATGGCATCAGCCACGATCTGGTGCGACTTACGACCCTTGATGTTGGCCCGGAAACCGATTCCACATGCATCATGCTCAAATTCCGGGCGGTACAGTCCCTGATTTTCTACCATTTGTTCAGACATTTGCGACATTTATCGAATTGTAGGTAATTAACAAATTCGTAATTAGAATCTGTTTAAATAAGCACTTTAAAAGGAAAGCGAAAACGCCAGTGTGTGATGTTTTGGGTAAAGCCACGCAATATACCCATAAAAAATATTTGGCTTATTATGGGAATGGCAAAATTTTATATCACCAATATGCATTTGGCCGATTAATTACAATTATTATCAGAATATTGATAATCGTGTAACAAAACCCTCTGTTACTTACCATTTTGATAAGCTGCAAACGCCGTTTTCGGTGACTTGGAGGATTACAAAAACCGCCTAAGGAAAATATAAAAAGTGTTAGAATAAGATAAGAAAAACGTCCCGCCGGGCTCGGCGGGACGTTCGTACAAATGGCTGAAAATTATATTATTCAAATATTAAGGCTCTTTCGATTCGCTCACGCCCTCATAATCTTCGTCGTCGTAATCATCATCGCCCGCACCGAACTCGTTTTCAAGGCTGTGCATGAAAACGGCGTCGATCGCCTCTTCTTTGGTAGGCAAAACGGTGAGATCGGGAATGCGGAGATCTTCCAGCGTATCCATGAAATCGTCGTCGCGGGTCACGATCACGAGCAGGCCGAGGTCGTTCGCACAAAGGCGGTTTACCTTCTTTAAGGTAGTGATCCCCGTGGCGTCGAGCGACTTCACGGTTTGCATATTGACGATCAGGCTATGGAAACCTTCGCGAAACAGGCCACGCGCCGTTTCTTCAAAAGCAGCGGGTACGTCGTCGGCGAAAGCTGCTGCGTCCGTTTCGAGGTAGACGTATTGCTCTTTCTTTTCCAGTTTAAAATCCATTTCGGTTGTCGTTTTGTCGAACAATTATTTTGTTAAGTGAGTAGTTCGCCTCAGGCCATTGCGCGCAGGATGGCTTTTTCGATTCTTTCAAGCGGGTGGTCCAGATTGTTCTTCTGGAACTTCATGCCGGTAACCTGTTCGAACAGCTCGATATAGCGTGCCGAGATCGAGGCTACTTTTTCGTCGGTCATTTCAGGCACGGTCTGGCCGTCTTTGCCCTGAAAGCCGTTCTCGATGAGCCATTCCCTTACAAATTCCTTGCTAAGCTGCTTTTGGGCCACACCGGCGCGCTGATTTTCCTCATAAGTGTCTTTATAGAAGTATCTTGAGGAATCGGGCGTGTGGATTTCATCGATCAAATAAATCGTGCCATCCAGTTGGCCGAACTCATATTTGGTGTCCACGAGGATCAATCCCTGGTCGGCCGCCATTTCAGTTCCGCGCGCAAACAATGCGAGCGTGTAGCGTTCGAGGTGCTCGTACTCGTCCTCGCTCACGAGCCCCTGCGCGAGGATCTGCTCGCGCGAAATGTCCTCGTCGTGGCCTTCATGCGCTTTGGTGGTGGGCGTAATGATAGGCTGGGGGAGTTTGTCGTTCTCTTTCAGGCCTTCGGGCAATGCTACGCCGCATACTTCACGTTTTCCGGCTTTGTATTCACGCCATGCGTGGCCTGCGAGGTAACCTCTCACGACCATTTCCACCGGGTAAGCCTGACATTTGATACCGATACTTACGTTCGCGTCGGGCACTTCTTCGAGCCAGTTCGGCACGATATCGGAAGTGGCGTTCAGGAAGTGGGCGGCGATCTGGTTCAGGACCTGGCCTTTGTAGGGGATAGCGCGGGGCAGGATCACGTCGAATGCCGAAATACGGTCGGTGGCGATCATTACCAGACGTTTTTCGAAGGAATAAACGTCACGGACTTTCCCTTTGTAGAAGGCCGTCTGGCCGGGGAACTGGAAGTTGGTTGCTGGTATGCTGTTCATTAGATTATCGGTAAAATTACCATTCGATTTCGCTCTTTTGTCCGGGCCTGGTATTGTACTGCTTGCGCCGGAGCTGGTAAATATATTGGGATTCGTTCGATTTCATGGCATCCAGGATCGCCCGCGCCTGCTCTTCCGACATGTTCATTGCTTTCAGGCTTTTGAGCAATTCCTCTTTTTTGACATCCTCACTCACCTCGCGTATTTCCTGCGGCGGGGCGGGAGGCGGTGCCGGCTGGACTTGCGTATTCTGCTGCTGGTTCGAGCGGCGTTTGCGCGTCGTAACGTCCGACTGCTCGTCTACGCCCGAGAAGCTCTTTTTCAGTATGATATAATTGGTTCGTGCCAATGCATTTCCCGGTTCGAGGCGCAATGCCGTCCGCAGGGTCGTCAATGCGCTGGCGGTATCTTTTCTGTTGACGAGGATCAATGCGATCTGCGCATTGGCTACCGAGGCGATGCTGTTATTATCAATGTCGCTCAGCAGCCGGTAATGTTTCAAAGCCTGCTTGTAATCGCCCGCCTTGTACAGGGAATGGGCCAGGTTCAGCCGCGCAGCAGGGTCCGAAAACAGTGAGCCATAGGTGATTTGCCGGTACAGCTCGGCCGATTTGGTAAACTCTTTTTTCTGGAATGCCTGTTCCGCATCGAGTTTTCGCTGGTTGGCCTTGGTAATGGAATCGAACGTACGGTTGTCCCAAAGCCAGAGCAGCACATAGAGGATCAGAGACGTCATATCGGTTCACATTTGGGGGCAAAAATAGGGAATTACGCTTAGAGTCGAAACGTTCCGATCGTAATTAGTACGTCGAGCAGGATCAGTACCAATGCCGCGCCGAGGAAATAATAGTATTTGTTTGAAACCACCGTGATCGTGCGGGAATCCACCAATGCACCCTCTGCCTGGTTGATGTCGCTGATCAGCTTCTGAATATCGTTCTTCGAATTATTGAGCTCGTAATAGGTCCCGCGGGCGGAATTGGCAATGCTGTGAAGGAAATTTTCGTCGAGCTTGCTGATCACCAGCTTGTCGTTTTTGTCCATCAGCGGTTTGCCGTTCTGCTGAATGCTGATGCCCACTTTTGTGCCCACAGCCACCGAGTATACCCCGATGCCGAAGCGCCGGAGGTTGTTGAATAATGCATTGCTGCAACCGGTACTGTTTTCCCCGTCCGTAAAAAGCACCATCATCTTCGCGCGGCTCGTCGGGTCGGCGGCATTCATGAGTTTGTTGTATGCCATTTCGATGGCCCCGCAGATGTTGGTGCCGTTCGTCGGGAGCAGGTCGGTTTGCAGCGACTGGATGAAAAGTTCCAGCGCGGCCACGTCGTACGTGAGCGGTACGTGTATGTACGCGTCGTTGGAAAAGATAATGATCCCGACGCGGTTCGCCCGCTCGTTCTCCACAAACCGGTTCAGTTCGAACTTCACTTTTTCCAATCGCGAGGGCGTCACATCCGCCGCGTCCATCGACTTTGAGAGGTCGACGACCATGAATATATCCTTACCCTTTGCCTGGATGTCGCGCTCTGCCTCGCCGAACGACGGCCCGAGGAGGCTGATGATCAAAAGAGAGAAGGTAATGCTGCGTAAAAAGAGTTTGATGATAAGCGTCCGAGCGGTCGTTTGCAGTTGCCGGGCGACCCGAACAGTGCGTATGATATAGGCTGTGTAAGCGAAAATGAAAAAAAATATAAAAAAATATTCAGTGCTCTCAAAGGGGTAATTCCAGTTCATAATGAACGCATTGTGTAAATTAGACTTGGGCAAAAATAGGCATTTCAGGCTTCTGGTGAAGTTTTTTTTCTTGAAATGTTTGCTTTTCTGAAAATAGACCTGCTATATTTGCACTCCCGAACGACGGAAGAACGGAGGGATGGGTGAGTGGCTGAAACCAGTAGTTTGCTAAACTGCCGTACTCGCAAGGGTACCGCGGGTTCGAATCCCGCTTCCTCCACGCGGTTTCTGAACGTTCAAAAAGGGCTCTTTCTTAAAGTAGAAAGATAAAATTCGGGGAGTGGCGCAGCCCGGTAGCGCATCTGGTTTGGGACCAGAGGGTCGCAGGTTCGA
This sequence comes from Dyadobacter sp. SG02, assembly GCF_900109045.1. Lineage (GTDB taxonomy): Bacteria > Bacteroidota > Bacteroidia > Cytophagales > Spirosomataceae > Dyadobacter. Next base: position 281,013 of record NZ_FNYL01000011.1, on the reverse strand, counting down.
ATCCTGTCTCCCCGACAAAAAGATAAGGCAGTAAGCCGTAGCAGTGCAAACTGTGAATCGCTGACTGCCTATTTTTTTAAAATTAAGTTCACATTTGAAGTATCGGTCCCGTAGCTCAGCTGGATAGAGCAACTGCCTTCTAAGCAGTAGGTCTTGTGTTCGAATCACAACGGGATCACTTGAAAATCAAGCACTTAGATTAATTTCTAAGTGCTTTTTTGTTGGACTAACAGTGAAATAATGAGTGATCCCGAATCAGCTGCCTGGGACGCGCACCTATCAGCCTAATTCAATACACGGCTCCACTCGTCAATAATCATGCCTAGTTCGAGCGATGGAAGTCTTTGGGATTTGTAATTCTTCATGCCCTCGCGAAGGGCGTCGTTTTCCATGACGGTTGCCAGCGATTCAGCCATTTTGGTTACATTTTCTGCTTCAACGAGGATGCCGTTTCGTCCGTCTTCGATGAGTTCTTCGGGCCCGGTATCACAGCGATAGGCGACGATCGGAAGGCGGAATGCCAATGCTTCCAGAAGTACCATGGGTAGCCCCTCAAATCGCGAACTCATGCAGTACACAGAAGCGTCTTCGAAATAATTGAGAACCTTCTTTGTGGCACCGACCAGTTGCACCGAATCCCCGATGCCGAGTTCTGTAATTTTCTTTTCAAGGAGCGGCTTATCTTCACCATCTCCGATGATAAGCAATTTCCATTCTTTCCGAAGTCGCTCGGGTAGCTGGCCCCAGGCGTCCACTAACAGATCAAAACCTTTCTGGAAAGTTAGCCTTCCAACGGATATGACCGTTCGGGAAGGTTTTTTATGGGATACCTGCTCTTTCAGGAACATCGGGTTAGAAATGTGAGTTACCCGCGCATTGCGGTACCACGCACCCTCTTCCCAAAACTGCTTATCACGGGCCGTTAGCGTAATGATCCTGTCGGCAAAAGAAAGTGAGAGCTGGCGGGCCAGAGATCGGGAGGCCAGGCCCAGACTTACCTTGAAATTGAAATGCTCCCACACAACATGCCGAACCCCGGTGAATGCAAGAGAGGGAACGGAATGTATGGCCATATTCGACTCAATCGTAACAAAGGTGTCGATGTCGTTGCTCTTAACCAATTGCCGAATTCTCCGTCGCGAATGAAGGACTTTTTTAAATCCCTTCCTATCATCCATTTGCAAGCTGGTTACATTTACATTCGGTTCCAATGGAAAGAATATGTTGTCGGGATCTCCATTCAGGCTCAACAAATGGATATTGTAATTTCTTTTGGCGAGTTCGTTGATAATGACCGAAGCTACACGTTCCGTACCGCCAATTAAGGAGATATTGTAAATAAAGAAAACGATATTAGGCATAATAATCTTACTCCAAATAACTAATTCGGAGATGGTAATCGTTAAAAAAGTCAATAAAAACTAAAACGGACATTATTAATTTCCAGCCACCGCTTTTGCGGGTTCAAATTGTTTATCAAATGCAGACCTGAGCAGACTGACCATCGGTTTTTCAAACCATTTATGCATGGCAATGCTTATGAGACAAACCAATGTCATGGAAAGTACCATGCCCAGGAAATCAAGCACGGGACCTTGCATACCAATCCGCGTATATACCAATCGCAGGAACGCGTAAATGACGAACGGGTGAACCAGATACATGGCATAACTGGAATCGCCGAGCAATACCATGGTTGAATGAATTTTATTTTGGGGATTGAAGCGGTCTTCCAGGCAGAGAAAACCACATGCTACCAAAAGCGAAGGCCCGCCAAAGAGCAGGAAGCGTTGAGTAGCAAGGCCGTAGTGGTATTCGGCGTAGGGTAAAAACACCAGGGCTGCAAACCCGACTACAATTAGTGCATTTCTGAGCGACCGGCTTGCGGACCGGAGCCGGTGTTGCCAGAAATAATACAAAATCCCTCCGCCCACAAATTCCATGATCATCGGGCTGCTCCAGAAGCGAAACATATAGTTTTCCCAGGAGGCGAAAGCCGATAGCAAGACGAAAACCGATAATCCGATAAGACAGGCGATCATCCCCTTTTTGCTCCCGAAAATGGCAATGAAAGCGGCAATAGACACGTAGAAGAACATTTCGTAGTTCAACGTCCACCCCAGCGTGAGAACGGGCCCGCTGTCTTTAATGTGATAGGGGATGAACAGCAATGATTTGGCGAGGGTAGTGGGTGTCAGGATCAGGTTCCGAAACCATGATGGCTTGGCCAGGTACAATCCGGCGGACAGAAACGTCATCGCGTAATAGAGCGGTACAATGCGTATGATCCGGCGGTACAGGAAACCTTCGGCGGATTTATTGACAATGTAGGCCATTATAAAGCCGCTGATTATGAAGAATATATCTACTCCAAAACCTCCTACGGCCGGCTTGATATATTCGAAATGGGCAAATACTACGAGCAATGCAGCCAATGCGCGAAGTGTCTGGATACTTTGAAGCATAGCACAAAATTAGGCTTTTGCAACTGAAAATTCATGCAATAAACTGAATGTATTTGATTTGCTTGCCGGGTTATGGGTTGATTGCGCGGTTTTAGGTGCATGGCAAGTTTGAATATAATACTGGTACTATTCTGGTAATTTATTGATTTAATGCATGAAATGTTTGGCTTTAAAATGTCGGGAAACCGGAACGGAATTGTTTCTTGGACGCTTCAATATGCCTTTCATGATATATGAATCATCAGCAACGATAGCAAGTGGCAATTAACTTTGAAATGGTAAATTGAATTTTTATCGGGAAATAAATGTCTTAATCTTATTTATCCCTCTTTTTGGTTGTGAATAGTTTTTTATGAAGTTTTTGCGCATTCTTTTTGTAGGAATACTCCTTGTTTCAGCAGCATTTTCCATTGTTTTAATGTCCCCATTTTTACTATTGTATTGGTGGATGTGGTTAAAAGATCAGCACGATGCGGAAGAGCTTGTTCGTGCTGCTATTGCGAAACGCGCGGGAAATTGAAAAACAAACATTTCCGCACACGCTATTTTCCAATCTCTTCCGCTAGCCCGATCAGTAGCCCCCCGGTTGCCCGAATGTAGCAGAGCCTGTAAACGTTTTCGTACTGCACGATCTCGCCGACCACCTGAGCACCATGCTTTGCGAGCCTGGCAACCGTATCGTCAATGTCGGCAACGGTAAACATCGCCCGAAGGTATCCCAATGCATTTACCGGCGCATTGCGGTGGTCCGACTCGACGGGAGGCGAGAGAAATGTCGAAAGTTCGAGGCGGCTGTGACCATCCGGCGTAACCATCATCGCCACTTCTACGTGCTGCGCACCCAGCCCGGTAACCCGACCGGCCCATTCTCCCTCGATAGTGGCCCGCCCTTCCAGCCGTAAACCAAGCTCTGTGAAAAACGAAACGGCTTCGTCGAGGGACTCTACTACGATGCCTACATTGTCCATTCTCAATAAATTGTTGTTTGCCATAGTCGTATTGGTCTGGTAATCAAAAATTGTGTCTTGTGGTTATTTACCTTCTCGTTCTTCAACGAAGGCGCGCCGTGGTATATTGGCTTCGGAAATTAGAAGCTGGTAAAGCCGTCTTACTTATAAGTAACCTTTGTATATTTAATGGTTTCAAAATATTTGATCATGAATCCAAAAGTTAGATTTTCCATTCTGGTGATCGTTGCATTTATCGAGCTTTTTCTGGTCGGTATTTTGCTTTTCAGGTACAACACCCAGCCAAACGGACACGAGTCGTTTTTGTGGCAGCTGGTATCCAATGTTTTAATACTTATTGCGCTGATAGTGCAGAGTTACAGGGCATACCGGAGCATATCGGGTAACAAAGTCTAGGACGTCGCGCTTACGCTCCGCTGATATTTACAAATTAGCGCCGGCGTATACAACCTTTCGGTTACATTCGGGCCTCTTTTTTGAAATGTAATCCGAAAGATGAGAAATTGGAATGTATTGATAGCATTAAGTCAAAAAACATACTAACTAGTATGTTTTTTGACTTACCTTTGCATGGTAACCCATACACCCATGTATCAGACACTGCTTATCTTACACTCCATCAACAGGTGGCTTGTCCTCGCAAGCCTTTTTTATGCGACCTGGATGGCCTGGACCGGCCTTCGTTCCGGCAAGTCATTTTCCGGCCGGAACAACGCGATCAGGCACATTACTGCTACCATTTCGCACATTCAGTTGCTGCTTGGCCTTTCGCTGTACATGATCAGCCCGGTGGTGAAGTTTGGTGGCGCGGAGGCCCCAGGGGCCACGCTCGTGAGCGAACATGTGTTCTTTCAGCTTATTCATACTGCTTTAATGGCTGTTGCCGTGGTCATCATCACCATCGGGTCGGCGAAGGCGAAGCGCGCGGCGTCGGACGGGCAGAAGTTCAGGATAATGCTGATCTGGTTTGCTATCGGCTTGCTGATCATTCTGGCGGCCATTCCGTGGCCGTTCTCGCCATTGGCTAACAGGCCGTATTTCAGATAATTCGGTGTAGGTTTACTGAAAAATGATGGATTGAAATGAAAAAGGCGGAAGCGACGCGGCTGAATATCCTGGAAAAGGCATTCGAACTGATCTATGTGAAAGGTTACCAAACCACGAGCATCGACGATATCATCGCGACCACCCAGGTGACCAAGGGCGCGTTTTACTACCATTTCAAAAATAAGGACGAAATGGGCATCGCCATTATCAATGATCTTTTGAAGCCGACGCTCACGGGCAGTTTTATCGGCCCGTTGCAAACCGCCGCAGATCCGCTGACCGCCATTTACCAGCTGATGTATAACCTGTTGATAGAAAACAAATTCCTTAAAGTCGAGTACGGCTGCCCGGCCGCTAACCTCACCCACGAGATGACTTCCTGGAATGCGGATTTCAACAAAGCATTAAACGAACTGACCCAGCAATGGACTGAAACGATGATCGACGTCATCGAGCGTGGGAAAACGAACGGGGCCGTTCGTAGCGACGTCAATGCCCGGCAGGTAACGATGTTCGTCATGTCGGGCTACTGGGGCATCCGCAACTTCGGCAAGCTCGAACGAAGCAAGGAAATCTACCTGCCTTACCTGGAAGAGTTGAAGAACTATCTGGAAACGCTGCGCCGCTAGTTCAGGGTAGCAGGTAGATCAAATGTAACCGATACTATAATTAAAGTATCGATTCTTCCGTTACAAGGCAAAAGCCTTTGTCCGTGTTCGTCAGATATTTGTTAATCCTCTTCTTATGTGGTCAATACGCCACCGCGCAGCCGTACTACACACGTGTGCGCGGGGCATTTGGCGCCGATGCGTTTGGTCTTGCGCCGCGGGGAGCCATCGCTGCCGAAGCTGCTTTCGGTTATCTCAAAAAGTCGTTCTGGGACGTTCAGGGAGGACTTGGTTTTATGACCCGGAACGACTTCCGCAGCCCTACGCTTTCCGCCGCATTGACGCATTGCCTCATTTTAAATCCCTACAAACGCAAATCCTGCATTCCCCAGCCGGGCCGCTACCTGGTCGAGGGTTACTTTGAAGCGGGCCTGGGCGCATTTATGGTGGACAGGTATGACGATGGCCTGTATCGCGCACGGAGCAGGCAACGGTTGCTGACGCCTTCCGGAGTGGCGGGTTTTCGCTTTCACCTGGTATCGCGGAAATGGATTTATATGCTTAAACTACGCTACACGCCGCCATTGCTGCGGAATGCGCTCGCCTCGCATGCGGGCGTAGGGGTAGGCGTGGGCTGGCGTTAGGGGAACCCGATGACAAATTCCGCCCCCGGGCGCGAATGTACCTGCAAGCGAAGTTTCAGCAGCTCGGCCAGTTCCTTCACGATCACCAGGCCAATGCCATGCATACCTTGCCCTCCGCCCGGCGACTCGGGATAGGAAGTACCCGTGTTAAACCAGCTCTCCACCGGGCCCGGTAACCCGGAGCCACTGTCCGATACCGACAATGTGATCATCCCGCCTTCCTCGCCCGAACGCACGGTAATCGCACCGGCGGACGTGAACTTGTTCGCATTGTCGATCAGGTTGTGCAGGATCACTTTCAAAAGCTGCGGGTTCGATTTCACGACGAGCGATTCGGGTACATCGCATATGAATACGTTATGCCGGAGGGCGAAAGCGTCCTTGAAAATGGCGGCGACGTCGTCGATCAGTTTGCGCACGGCTATCTCTTCGAAAGTCACCGGGCCGCCCGACACCTGCGATTTCACATACGAAAGCATGTTGTCCAGCAGCGACAGGATTCGCCCCGACGAGTCGCTGACGCTGGTCCCGACGTTTTCTGCCAGGCCATAATCACCTGTTCGAATCAACGAGGGAATTTGCGAAGCGGTAAATTGAATGGATCTTAGCGGGCTGCGAATGTCGTGGCTGATAGAACCGATCAAATGCATTTGCAGCTTGATTTGCTTGATCAGTTCCTGTTCCGAGGCTTCCAATGCGGTGAGCGTTTCTTGCAGGTTGTGCGTTTTTTCCGATACCCGCGATTCGAGGATTTTGTTCAGCCGGTCGGCTTTTTTGAGACGGTTTTTAAAATACATCCAGAAACCCACCGCCGCAAGAAGCAATACCACGATCCTGAATGGCCAGGTCTCGTACCATTTATAGGGTATCATCACCGTGAGCGTCGTCAGCCTTTCCGCATTGCGACCGTAGCCTGCGTTTTTGCGGATTTTCAGGGTATAGGTGCCCGATTCCAGGTTATTGAGGTGGATAGATTGCTGCTCGTTTTCAATGGGAAACCACACCTGCCCCGTTTCCGCTCGCCTGTCGCTCGAAACTGCATAATAGATCTGCTGATTCTCCCTGTTGCCGAGGTAGGGGGAAGAGATGAACACCTTCAAGTCGGTGGCGGTGACGGGAAGTTTTATCCTTGTGCCCGTAAAAGGAACGTCCTGTGAATTACTTTCAATACGGTCGATGAAAATTTTCGAATCGGGTATGTCGACAGGCGTTTCCTCCGGTTTGAAAAAGACCATGCCGTCCAAAGAGGGCAGCGAGACATAGCCGTTGCGTAAACGAACCGCGCAGGGTTGGCAGCCGCCGTCGAATTCGTCGATACGGAAGCCGTCGCGCTTGATGTAGCGATGGTAATACAGGCGGGTGCTGTCGCGAGAACGGGTATAATCCAGCAGATCCCCGCGGAGTATCCGGAACAATCCGTTGTTGGTCGGCATCCAGAAATAGCCATTTTTGTCGAGGATGAGGCAATGCGCCGAGGTCATTTGGCGATTTTTGTCCATGGGAAACTGTGTCAACCGGCCGTTTCGATACAGGCAAAGGCCGTGGTCACGCGTGGCAAACCACAGTTCTCCCTTGTAGGGGATGTAGAGGTTCTTCACGAAAATGCGATCCGTATGCGGTATCAACGAAAAGGATTTGTGACGGAGGTTCACTTTGAACAGCCCCATATCCGCCCCAACCCAGAGCGTCTCTGACCCTTCTTGCAGCATGTAGGTAATGCGGAGAATCTTTCGTGTGAATGTATGCACAGGTACCCCCTTTTCCGACGGATCAATATACCGCAGGCCCTCGAACCGCGTGCCCAGCCAGATTCGACCGGTTGGGTCTTCATATATATGTGAGACTTCGCCGCCCGCGTTCCATTGACCTTTCAATTGGCGGCCCTGCGCGTCGAAACGATAAAGCATGTTGTTCCTCACACACCAGATGTCGCCGGACTCGTCGATGAGCATCGTGCGCTGGTTCATCAAAAATTCCTTCATCGGCTGCGGCAGTTTGTATGCGACCGTCTGTCCGGCTGCACTTTTACCCAGCACGTTGAAAGACGGGGTGATTACCGTACTGTCCGAGAATGCGGAATGGGCATAATAGACATTTGCCTCGCGCTGGTCGCTGCCGATCGTGAGGGTTTCGAATGGCTGAAAGTCAAAAATGAAGAGGCCGTTGCTGAGGCTGCCGAGGTAAAGCCTCCTGTGTTTTTCGTCGAAGAATACGGAAGCCACATTGTTCTTTTGAAAATCGAAGTAGTCGAGCAAAAGCCTGGTGCGGATATTTCCCGGGCTGACCTCCGAAAGCATATATAATTTGTGACCCTGGTAAATGAAAGCGTTTTTCGACAGATCGTGGGAGTAAAGCAGGTATGGCTTCGTCATATCCAGCCTGGGGTCATGGGGGCGAGTGGGTGTAAGCTTTGCGTCCCCGGGCCAGGCGTTCGAACCCGATTCGGGCGCAAGTAGCTCGATATTACCGGCTCGATCGTCGTTGTACAAACTGCGCCCTATCCTGAAAATATCTCGCGGCCAGCTTACCCGTGTAGCGTAACTTTTCGTTTTTTTCCAATTCGCATAAGAATCCAAAGTCCCGTTTTTATGCCAGACGAAAAAACTGCCGATCGATTCCGGAATAATCAAAACGTAGATGGACGGAAACCATATCTTTTTAAAAGACTCCGTCTGGTCGGGCAGGAACCAGTTCATATTGAGCCGATCGGCGTGGCCTTTTGAAAAAAATAAACCGTGGTAGCCCTCTTTCATTTTGAACATCTCACGAATGCGCCTGACCGGTAATGGAACATCCTTGACGGCCCGGCCATCCGCTACCCGGACGTATTCATTTTCATTTGTAAGGGCGTACAAATGATCCGCATCCGGAAGAAAATCCACGAACATACCGCTCTGCAATCCGAGCTTGTTTTTATTGAAAGTAACGAACGACTGCCCGTCAAACCGGACCAGTCCGCCGTAAGTAGTAAGCCAGATAAAGCCATCGTGACCCTGTGTAATAGCTGAGACCGAATTCTGAGGCAGGCCGTTTTCGCCGGTGTAATGCCGGAGCGTGTATTTGGGCACCTGGGCGATACCCTGCAATGCGGCGGGGACGAGTAATAATTGAATTAATATATGTAAAATCAATCTCATAAGCCTTCACGCTCCCAAAACTCAATAGCAAATGCGGCACCGGAAGCCGATGTTGCCCTGATACGTACATTCAACATCCCGGCCAGCTCCTTTACAATCACCAGCCCGATCCCATGAACACTCGGTCCACTTTCCGGCGAATCCTCGTAAATGGCATCGTTGTCATTGAACCAGTTCAGGACGGTTTCCGGCAAGCCCGGGCCGGTATCGGTCACGAGAATTCGGACGACATTACTTTCCTCGCTGGCCGTCACGATTACCGAACCCTCGGCACTATACTTGTTGGCGTTGTCGATCAGGTTGTGCAGGATGATTTTCAGCAGTTGCCGGTTCGATTTGAGCACGAGCGTCTCGGGAACATTATTGACAAACCTGTTTCCCTGAACTTTGAATGAGGCATTGAAAATCACGGCAACTTCGTCGACCAGGCTTCGCGCGGCAAACGTATCTTGCGCCACAGAGCCGCCCGACATCTGTGATTTGATGTAGGAAAGCATGTTTTCAAGTAGCAAAAGCACTCTTCTGGAAGACTCGTTGACACCCGAACCTATCGTTTCCACCAGATTCAGATCGCCCTTTTGAAGAAGATCAGGCACCTTCCCGGACGCGAATTCGATCGATCTCAGCGGGCTCCGGATATCGTGGCTGATAGAGGCGATCAAGTGCATTTGAAGGCGGGTTTGCCGGAGTAGTTCGTGTTCGGATGCTTTCAGCACGCCCAGCGTATCCTGCAAATTGCGGGTCCTTTCGGAGACCCGTGATTCGAGGATTTTGTTCTGCCGGTCGGCTTCTTTCAGCCGGTTTTTAACATAAAGATATATCCCGGCAAGAACCAGTAATGCCAACGCTATTCTGAAAGGCCAGGTTTCGTACCACGCATATGGAATGACGATCGTGAGCGTCGTCATGCGTATCGAATCGGGGCCGAAGCCGCCATTTTTTCGCAATTTCAGGGTATATGTGCCCGAAGAAAGGTTGTTCAGGAGAACAGATTGCTGCTCGTTTTCGATGGGGTACCAGACGTGTTTGGGAGATGCCTTATCGTCCGAAGATACCATGTAATACAGTTGCTGATTTCGGCGGTCGCCCAGGTAGGGCGAGGACACGAATACTTGTATATTGTTGACGTCCGAGAGTTCGATTCGGGAACCACGCGCCTGGATCTGCCTGGAATCGGCCTCGATGCGGTCGATGAAGATTTTTGAATCCGGTGTGTCGATGGGCGTTTCCTCGGGCTTGAAAAAGACCATCCCGTCAATAGAGGGCAAAGACACATAACCATTGCGCAGTCGCACGGCGCAGGGCTGACAGCCTCCATTGAATTCATTTGTGCGGAAACCGCTTTGCTTGTTGTAACGATGGTAGTAGAGCCGGGTACTGTCACCATGGCTGATGTAGTCCAGCAGGTCGCGGCGAAGAACGCGGAACAGCCCATTATTGGTAGGAATCCAAAGGTAACCTTTTTTGTCGCTCATAATGCAATGCGCGTTTGCAAGGGAGCGGTCCCTGTCGAGCGGAAACCGGGTGACATGGCCGTTTTTAAGTACGAAAAAGCCGTTTTCATAGGTAGTAAACCAAAGTTCGCCCGGACGCTCCAGCCACAAGCTCCTGATATTGTTTTTCGCTGCTGCGGGGGTTTTGGACAAGGTCTTACGCGCGAGATTTACTCTGTATAAATCCCAGTAGGTAGCGACCCAGAGAATGTCTTTGTTTTCCCGGATGATGTGTGCGATGCGCAGCATTCTAGGTGTATAGCTGCTTACGGTTGCTCCCTGCTCTTCGGGATCGATGTATTTCAAGCCAGCCGAATACGTGCCAATCCAGATGCGGCCGCTATCGTCCTGGTACAACACCGTAATATCATTTTCCAGGGGCCAGCTACCCTTCACTTTTTGACTACTTTTGTCGAGGCGGTACAGCCGCCGGTAACCTGCCATCCAGATATCGCCTGAACGGTCCCTGAGCATTATATACCGATCCAATGTCTTCCCAACCGGGTTGGGCAGTACATTTAAAATGTTTTGATTTCCCTTACCTTTCCCAAGTATATGGAAAGACGGGGTGAGCACCGTACTGTCCGAAAATGCCGCCTGGGCGTAGTAGACGTTCGCGCCCGGATCAGCGGCTCCGGTAACCAGGGTTTCAAAAACCTCGAAGTCAAAAATGTAGAAGCCGCTGTTCATCGTACCCAGGTAGAGCCGTCTCTGAGGGCCTTCATAGAAAACGGAAGTGACGCTGTTACGATCAAAGTCGAAATCGCTCAGCAGAAGTTTGGTTAAAAAACGGCCCGGCGAAGTCTCCGATAGTTGGAATAATTGCCCGTCCTGATAAATGAATGAATTACCTGAAAGTTCATCCGCAAAGACCTTGTATTGTTTGCGCAGGTTAGGCCCTGCCGATTCCCCGGGCGCTGGCACAAGTGAAACCTCCCCGCCTGCGATAGCCGTGCCTGCGGAGGCCACAAACCGCATATAGCCCTTCCCGTCGTCATAATATAAGTTTATGCCTACCCTGAAAAACCCGACGGGCGAGGGGATTCCGGTCATGTATGTCTTTTGCAGTTTCCAGTTACGGTAAAGCTCAACTTTTCCACCAGTCGTCCATACGAAAAAATCGCCGTTTGATTCCGGAAGCAGAAATACGCAATATTCGGGTATCCAGTCTTTATGCCACGGGTCTGGCAAGCCCAGCGTGTACATCAGTCCGCGAGACTTTTCATCCGGCTTGAATATCTTGAGAAGATGTTCTTCCATTGGATTTTTATCGACGTTCGCCTCCCCGTCGACGATCCGGACATGGTTTTTGCCGCCGTCACCCAGCGCATATAGCCGATCCGGTTTTCCTTCAATGTCCCCGGTAAAACCTATGAAGGCGTTATACTCGAGCTTAAAACGGTCTTTTCCGAAAGTAACTAACGACTGGCCGTCGAACCGGGACAATCCCATGTTAGTAGTAAGCCAAATGAAGCCATCTCGATCCCGGGTGATCGCGTTGACCGAATTTTGCGACAGACCGTCCTCACTGGTATAATGCCGTAAAGTGTATTTCGGATTTTTTGAGATAGTTTGGGCGTCCAGCGGAGAAATAGCCGCGTGAAACATCATACACAATAGCAAGGTAATAACTCTCAACACTGGGGCTTTCGGGGATATTTATTACAAAATAAGCGAAATCATTCCGTCGCTAATAATAAAAGAAGGACATCTAATCGTAAATACCTGTTCCCAAACCATAGAAATCATTCTATATGTTATTTACGATGATGTAATTGTAACAAAAAGCGTTTCACCCTACTTTTACCGGTATCACCGGCTTATCTTATTTTACTCCCTTACGTCGCGCCCGGACGCGGCTATCGCTCTATTGAACGGGCCATCAGGCCTTACCATCATGAACATCCTCATCATCGACGATCAAACGCTGCTGCGCACCGGCATGCGGCTATTTCTCGAAACTATATCAGCCGATTATCAGCTATTTGAAGCCCCCGACCTCAAAACAGCCCGGGCCATTCTCAAAGAGGACAATGACATCAGGGTGGTGATCACGGAAGTCAAAATCGAGGGGCTGGTTTCGCCGGAAATCATCAAACTGCTCAAATCCGTCAAACCCGGCATCTCCATATTGTTTTACTCCGGCATGTCGGAGCGGATTTTTGCATTGCCCGCATTGCGGGCCGGCGCCGAGGGGTTCGTCATGAAACGTGCCAAACCCGACGAATTGGCCAAAGCGATTGCCATGGTAGGTGCGGGAGGTAAATACATGAGCGTCGAGTTGCAGGCTTCGCTGATCACCATGATCGATACCGACCATCAGAAAGACGGGCTGGAATCGCTGGAAAGGCTCTCGCATCGCGAGCGGGCGATCATGACGCACGTCGTGCAGGGAAAAACCACGAAGGAAATCGCCTTCATGTTCAATCTGAAATGCAACACGGTGAGCACCTATAAGAAGCGGATCTACAAAAAGATGAATGTCACCGATACTTTTGAATTGGCACAGAAAGCAGTCAGTTATTGAAATGATAGAAATGTTTCTATGGGTTACTTTTAGCGGGGACGACGCAATGCGAAATATTTCTAACTAGTTTTGACACAAATCATGACAAGCCGTTGCCGCAGAGAAATTCTGGACAGGTAAGGCTGCGTATATATAATACCGTTTGTTTTGCAGACGGTATCGGGAAAGCTTCGCACTATACACACCTCCCTTTTTAACCCAATATGAATACCCATCAGAATACCCCGAGATCAGTTTAATTCAAATCCAAACTTCTATGCAAAGAAGATTACTACTTTCGCTGGTCATCAGCGGCTGGACTTCCTTTGCCGTTTGCGCCCAGAAATCGGCCCCGCCGGAATCGCAGCGCATGGGCAAGACGGCCATTGAGACCAAAACCTCCCTTTCAAAATCCGTGAGTGAATACCGGGCCGGCTTCGTCGAAAACAAAGGTCAGCTCGCAGATCAAAGCGGAAATGCTAACAGCCAGGTCAAATACCTGCTGCAAAGCGGCCCGCTGCATGTGCAATTGCGTCAGAACGGGTTCAGCTACGATACTTACCTGCGCAAGGGCGGGGGTTCGCGCAAGTTCCACCGCGTAGACGTCGAGCTCGCAGGCGCCAACAACGCCGCAGTCTTGAAGGCCGATATGCCCGGCAATGCCATCAGCAATGTGATCAACGAGCGTGGCGAATTCCGGAACATCCGTAATTTTCAACGCATTACCTACACCGACATTTACCCGGGCATCGACCTGGAATTTGTCACCGACCCGAAATCGGACAAAAATGTAGAATACAACTTCATCGTGCATCCGGGTGCCGATCCTTCGCGCATTCAGTTGCGCTACCGTGGGAGCAAAAAGGTGGCACTCAGCGGCAACCGCATTGTGATGGAAACCGCCCACGGCAAAATGCAGGAGCGCATTCCGGCCAGCTGGGTAGGCGCTCAGCGCAAGCCGGTCAACGTCTCTTACAAAGCACTCGGCCAGGACGTATTTGCTTTTCACGTACCGGCATACGACAAGCGCCAGACATTGGTAATCGACCCGTCGCCTAACCTTGAATGGGCTACCTATTACGGTGGCAGCGGCGCCGACGAAATCACAGCCATCGATACGGATGAAAGCGGGAACATTTATGCCGTAGGGTATACCAACAGTAGCAATAACATTGCGTCGGGCGGAGCTTATCAAGGGTCCTTCGTCGGAGAAAACGACTTTTTTATCGCCAAGTTCAACAGCGCCGGAGTTCGCCAGTGGAGTACTTATTACGGTGGCGATGAGTCGGACCAAGCTTATGGAATCACCATTCGAAATGGCCAGGTTTACATGGGTGGGCATACTAAAAGTGAAGGCTTGGCGACACCAGGCGCACACCAGGCAGCAGCCAACTTAATAACCAATGAGGCAGAAATTCCTTTCCTGGCACGCTTCGACGCGAACACCGGAGCGCGGGTGTGGGCTACCTATTACGGCGGTGCAGGTGATAACGCTCGTCCGGGGTGGTTTGAATGCCTGAAAGTCGATGCCCAAGGCAACCTGTTCGCACTGGGGGGAAGCAGGGTTAATGTAGGTGTAATTGGTGTCGGGGACATTGCTACACCAGGCGCCTTTCGCACGGTTGGTGGAACCAATACCTCTTTTCTGGTCAAGTTTGATGTTTCTGGCGTCAGACAGTGGGGAACTTACGTAGCTGGTCGCACCGCAAGTGCGGTTACGCTTACTCCGGATGGAGGCTTGGCATTAGACATGGGTAGCGACGGCAACGTCTATGTAGGCGGCACAGGTACCAATGCAACCGACGACGTGGGTTTCCCATCAGGGGTGGGCGAGGGAACTACGGTCCAAAAAGGCTATATCGGTAAATTCGACGGTGTTAGCGGGGCAAGAATCTGGGGGCGGTTTTTCAATACCACCATTACCGGATTGAAAGTGGATGAAAGCAATAGCAGGCTGCACGTGGTGGGAAGCGCTACTGTGACGACCGGCGTAGCATCATCTGGGGCCTTTCGTACTTCGTTGGCGGCAGCTCGTGACGGTATTTGGGCCAGTTTCGATTTGACGGGGCATTATCTGAGCGGCACCTACCTGGGCGCTATATCTACCGGAACTGCTTTTGCGAGAGCGTTGGATTGTGCGTTGGATGGCAAAGGCAACTTGCTGATTATGGGTATTTCCAATGCGAACGGCGGCGGTTTGGCCAGCGATTGCGCTTATCAGGTAACGCCTAGTGAAGGCGGGGATATTTTCGTTAACAAATTCAGCATCGCGACCGGGCAGCGGCTATGGGGGACTTACTTCGGCGGTGCCGGTGCAGAGGGCGGATATGGCACTGCAGGAGCAAATGGAATGGCTCGAACTATGTACAACATGGCCATGGCCAGCGATGGAGGTATTTTGCTGGGTTTTACCTCTTCGAGTAACGGCCTGGCTACCATAGGCAGTCATCAGGCAGTCTCTGGTGGAACTCCCGACGGGATGATCGTCAAATTCAACCAGAATGCATTGCCGGCTGGTCTCGCAGTTTCGGCCACAAGCGTTTCACCGATGACGCAAACCGCCTGTATCCTCGGTATCCCGGGGATAATCACGGGTAATACGGTAAGCATTACCGCTCCGGCGGGCTATCGCAGCCAGCTTACGTATCAATGGCAGAAAGCCGACGCGGCTACCGGTCCGTGGGCGGATATCCCGGGCGAAGTTTTCAAGGATTTGCAGCCTGAGGCTTCGCAAACCACTATTTACTACCGTCGTTTGGTGAAAACCTATGGCCAGGATTGTTTGCCTGTACAGGTGGATTCATCGCAGGTGGCAGAAGTGGTGATCGGCGCCAATGCGGCCCCGATCGCTAATGCGGACGGACCGCAATGGTTCGTGTGCGCATCCAACACCGTTACCCTGAATGGCTCGGCCACGGGCGGCTCGGGCGCATTTACCTACCAATGGTTCGAAGGTAGCTCCGTGAATGGTACCCTGCGGGCCAGCACCGAATCCTGGACGACCCCGGCCGTAACGCAGGCGACTACCTACACCTTGCAGGTAAGCGACGCTGCGGGCTGTACGGACATCGACCAGGTGACGATCGTGCCGGTAGCGGCCGCAGCCGGCCCTGCCAAATCGGTCTGCGAAGGAACCGGCGGCGTGCAGATCGGAACGCCTGCGATTGTAAGTCCGATGGTATCCTATGCCTGGACACGTGTTTCAGGGGATCCGCTCACTACATTGAGCTGCACCACCTGCGCACAACCGCTCGCTAACCCGGCCGTAACGACCGTATACCGCGTAACCGTGACGGTTCAACGCAAGGATGGCACGACCTGTACCTCATTCAACAATGTGACGGTAACACCGGTTGCTGCGCCTGGCGGAACCGTAGCATTCGCGGGAGCTGATCAAACCATTTGTAAAAACACTTCGGTAACCCTGGGCGGCACTGAGGACGCTACATTTGCCTACACCTGGACAACGGGACAATACCTCGATAACCCGCAGGTGGCAAACCCTGTTTTCAATGCAGGGACAGCCGGTGTGACGGGCGGTGCGATCACCTATAACGTTACGGCTGTGAAAACCGGCTGTACTTTCAACGATCAGGTGAAAGTAACCGTGCTCAATAACCGTATTACCGATCAGGACGAAACTGTTTGCGGCCCCGTTTGGAGCAAACATCTGGACGAAGACAATGCGCCGGGCGCAGTTTATACTTGGAGCATTGTTTCGGGCGATGGCGTAATACTGAAAACCGGCAATGACGGCAAAGACGCGTATCTGAAAAGCAATACCGGCGTTACCACTTTCCGCCGCACCGTTAGCCTGAATGGCGTGGAATGCAGCGCGGAAGTTTCCGTTCAGCCTTGTGCAGGCGGCCCCGGCTCTTGTGATTTCGAGATCGTGACGCTTTCCGATCAGGATTGTCCCAAGATTTTCGATGGCTCCGTTCTGAAACTGGGAACCAGCGTGAGCAATGCTTCCGACTACAACTTCTCGTGGAGCCCTGCCAACCTGGTAGACAATGCGCGTGCGGCTACGGTAAATATTACTTCCACGGCGCAGGCGACCATTACGGTAACCATTACCAATAAATACGATGCATCTGTTAGCTGTGTGAAATCCATCGTAATCAATCCGCCGGGCTGGTCGATGCCGGTATTTACTGCCGAAGACAAATTTGTTTGTGCGGGCGTGCCTGTACGCATCGGCCAGACGCCCGTGGATGGCTTTACCTACGGCTGGACGCCGACGGCCGGCCTGGACAATGCAGCCCTGGCCAACCCGTACGCGACCGTCAATACGACTACCGAATTCCGCGTGCTGATCACCGAAACCGCTTCCGGCTGTAAACTCCGCGATACGGTTACCGTGAATGTGGCAACGCCGGTAGCAGCAGCGGGTATCGACCGTACGATCTGTAACGGCGGAACCGTTACCCTGGGAACAGCCGCACCTGTCGGTACCAACTGGCAATATGCATGGGAGCCTTCCAATGCAGCGTGGGTGAATGGATCGGGCGCTACCGACGCGCAGCCGCAGGTACAATTTGCTTCTGCCTCACCGCAAACTTTCAAGCTGACCGTCACCGATCCATTGTCGGGCTGCACGGCTACCGACGAGGTCATACTCAGCAATGCGGTTACCGCCGGCGAGTATGCGGGCGAAGGCGCCACCACGTGTGTGGGTGAACCTGTAACCATCGGACGCGGAGGGGATGCATCCGCGCAATACGAATGGTTTATGGCCGATGGCATTACGCCGGCAACCGGCCTGAGCAGCAATACCGCCGCCAATCCGACGGTACTGAACCCGACCGTAACCATTACCTACGTGGTAAAAGTAAGCTACCCGGGCTGCGTAACACCGGTGAGCGATGAGGTAACCGTCATCGTGAACGGCGAATCGGGCCTGGAACTGGCTGATAAAAATATCTGCCCGGCAGGACCGGTCGAGATCGGTTATGGTGCTGCGGGCAACCCGGCCGCACCGGCGGGCGCTACGTATGCATGGGCACCTTCGACGGGCCTGAGCAATGCGACGGCAGCCAATCCTACGGCCACCGTTACCGGTACGATGGATTACATTGTAACGGTAACCCTGGCGAGCGGATGTGTGTTCAAAGACACTGTAACCGTTACACAGCCTGCCAATGCGGGCGTGGACGTGGCGGTATGTCCGGGTGAATCGGTGGTGATCGGTACTCCGGCTATCGACGGCGCTACCTACGCATGGACGGGAGCGGGTATCGCGGGCGCGGCCGATGTGGCCCAGCCAACGGTGAAACCTACGGCTACCACTACTTATACCGTACAAGTGACTGTCGACGGATGTACTTCCACCGACCAGGTTGTGGTGACGGTGAATACTCCGGCAGCATTCAGTATTACCGGTAGCACTGCCATTTGCGAAGGCGGCGTAACCACCCTTTCGGTGGCTGGCCCGGCGGTCGGAAGTACCTGGCAATGGACGCCGGTAGCGGGTGTGGCAAGCCCTAACAGCCCTACCACGACGATAACCGGCTCGGCGACGCGCACTTATCGTTTAACCCAAACCATTACCGCAACAGGTTGTAGCAACTACAAGGAGGTGATCGTGGTGGTGAGCCCGAATACCATTGCGGCAACCACCGGAGACCTGGCACTTTGCGCAGGAACCCAGGGTACGCTGCCATTGAATGTTACCTCAACAGGCGACTACTCTTACGCATGGAGCCCTGCCGCCGGCCTTTCCAATGCATTTGTTGCGAACCCGACATTCACCGCCAATGCAGCCGGAGCTTATACGGTTACGATTACCGACAATGCAGGCCAATGCCAGCTGACGAAAACAGTGAATGTCGCCATCAATGCACCTGAGGCATGTCTGGCACCTGCCAACGTGTCGGGTAATGTATTCCACGACGGAAACGGACTGAAAGATGTGACGGTCAATGCGAGCAATGCGCAGGCGTTGCCGACGGGACTGTACGTAACACTCGTGAATGCAAGCGGGGCGGCAGTGAAAACCGTGGCGGTGAATGCGGATGGTACCTATGACCTGGGTGCTACGAATGCCGGTACTTACAGCATTGTATTGCATCAGAATGCAGCAGGTTCGACCTCTGCTAACCTGCCTGCGGGTTGGATCAACACGGGCGAAAACCTGGGCGCAGGCGTGGGTAGCGATGATGCCGTGAATGGTATCCTTACCAGCATCATCGTTTCAGGCCAAAGTGTGAGCAATGCCAATTTCGGTATCCAGCGGCCTCCGTTGGCCGATTCGAAGGATTTCCTTATCGATCAGCCGATACCTAATGCCACGATCACACTGAACGGCACACATTCCAGCGGGGGATCGGGCACATCGTCGCCCAACCAGCTGACCGGAAGCGACACGGAGGATGGCACGCTGAATGGTTCTGGCAAGAACCGTACGGTGGTGATCACGGCATTGCCTGGCACAGCCGAACTGTATTACAACGGTACGCTCGTCACACAAGGACAGGTGATCCCCGCCTACGACCCGGCATTGATGGCTATCAAACTGACCGGCACGGGTTATACCAATGTTACTTTCGAATATGCTTACCTGGATGAGGCCGGCGAACAATCGTCACCGGTACCTTACACGGTGCGCTGGGATGCTCCGCTTCCGGTGAAACTGGTGTCGTTCCTGGCTGTCGCGCGTGAAAATGTGGTGGACCTGAACTGGGTTACGACCGAAGAAACCAACAGCGACCGGTTCGAGGTGCAGCGCAGTGTCGATGGCAAGGCGTGGAATGCGATCGGAAGCGTGAAGGCGGAAGGGGAGAGTGCAGTGCGGAAGACGTATGCATTTACAGATCACCAGCCGGAGGCTGGCGCTGGCGGTGCTAGCGGCGCATTGCTGTACCGATTGAAAATGATTGACAGAGACAGCACTTTCGCATTCAGCAGCATCCGAAGCGTACGTTTCGACAGCGGGTTGAAAAGCAGCGTTTATCCGAACCCGGTATCGACCGTGCTCCATTTGCAGGTAACGAGCTGGAAGCAGGTCAAAACAATCCGCATTAACAATCTTTCGGGTATCCGGGTTTACAGTTCAGGACCGGTAGAATCGGGCAGTATCGATGTATCACGGCTTGAATCAGGAGTTTATATAGTTCACATAACGCACATGGACGGATCTGTTCACACACACAAGTTCGTCCACATTCAATAGAAGCATGTACGGTTGCCCGTTCGCTACGGGCAACCGTCATTTTTTTGCACCAATTTTAAGTCTTAACCCACTGTTTCAACTATGAAAATCCTCGTTATCGACGGCCATCCTCTCATGCGATCGGCTATTAAACGGGAAGTAAAAGACCACAAACCCCAGGCCAGGGTCACGCTCGCCGGGCAACTGGAAGAAGCTATGAATGTGATTGAAAACCAGTCTTTTGACATGACGATTATCGAAATAGGCATTCCCGGCGGGAGTATGCACACGATCAGGGAAATGCGGATGACAGGGCGGGCGGGTAAAATATTGGTCTATTCATCGATGAGCGAGGCTACCTATGCGCTTCCGGCGGTTTCTTCCGGTGCACACGGGTTTTTGTCGAAAGACGGCACCGGCGACGAGCTGCGGATCGCGATCGATATGGTACTCGAATCAAAAACCTATTTCAGCAAAACCATTCAGGAAAGCCTGCTCTCGCGGGTGATTGCCAATGTGGATGCCTCCGACCATAACCCGTTGCAAACCCTCACGCCACGCGAGCGGCTGGTGGTGCATTTGCTGTTGCAAGGGAACAAGATAAGGGCTATTGCCGAAATGCTGGACCTGAAAGAAAGCACGGTCAGTACGTTCAAAGCGAACGTTTTCAAGAAGTTACAGGTGGGTAACCTGGTGGCTTTGTCGGAGAAAATGGAAATGTTGCGGTAGCCTGCCGAATGGAGGCTACCTGAAACAGATCAACTAGGCAGTGGCGGCGACGTCGTCGATGATTTTCGAGAGTTCAATCGCACTCGTCACGCCGCATTTGTTAAAAATCTTCTTCTTAAAAGTACTGACGGTACTCAATTTCAGCTGCAACTGGGTAGCTATCTCCTTCGTCCACATTCCTTTGATCAATAACCTGCTGATTTCCAGTTCCCGCTCCGTCAATCCGATCCATTTCCGGCGCTTGATTTTGTTGTAATTCTGGGGCAACTGCGTCACAAGCTGCTCTTTCACCACTTCGCTGAGGTATTTCTTCTCGTTCACCACCGCCAACACCGCTTCTCCATACATTTCCGGGTCCGAGCGCTTCGATAAATAACCGTCTGCGCCGGCCTGTACATATTTCAATGCATATTTTTCTTCCGGTAGTCCGCTGAATATCAGTATTTTGGATTCCTTTCTAACGGTCTTGATCATGTCGATCATCTTTACATCCTGGCCTCCGGGTAGGTGGATGTCCAGTACAACGAGGTCAATCGGCTTTTCCTGGACAAGCCGGAGCCCCTCATTAAAATCTTCGCACTCGAAAATCGATGCGTTTTGAAATACTTCGCGTATCACCAGGCGCATGCCCATTCTCACAACGGCATGATCTTCAATTAGTAATGCATTCATCTGACTGGTAGATTTAGTTCATATCAACAGCGGGAACGGCTTGTTCGAATCAAAACTACGCTTGTAGAGACAGGGCTACAATAGACAAGTTGGCTTTCACGTGTAAACATAGTACTACAATCCTCCATGGAGTTTCGCTTAGTTTTTTGTTTATTCGTGTTATCATTGAGAACCACCGTACCATTGCATTCAGCACCCACCCGAGTCCTATTAGTTGAAGATCATGACATTGTGCGTATTGCCACGGGCATACTCGTGCAGGAAACCATTGGTCATGCCACTATCGATACCGCCAGCAATTTCAAAGAAGCCGTTCAGGCCGTTTCATCGAACACCTACCGTCTGATCATCCTCGACCTGAGCATTCCCGGCACCGATTATTTGCTCACGATCGAAAAGTTGCGTTCGTTGCAGCCAGCGGCGCTGATCCTCGTGTTTTCTGGCCAGAAGGAAGAATTGTACGGCGTGCATTGCATGCGTGCGGGAGCTGCGGGGTTTGTTTCCAAAGAATCAAAGGCGACCGACTTGCAGGAAGCGATCCGCGTTGTGCTGAAAGGCCAAAAATACCTGAGCCCGGTCGTACGTGAGCAACTGCTGAATTCGATGACGCAACAGGCGGCCTCCGACCCCGCCGAACTTTTGTCGGCCAAAGAGCTGGTGGTGATGGAAATGCTGCTGGCAGGCAAATGGACGAAGGACATCGCCGGCCAATTGAATTTGAAAAGTACCACGGTCAGCACTTTCAAGGCACGTATTTTTAAAAAGCTTGGCGTTAATAATCTGCTGGACCTTGCTAAACGCGTCGAACTTTACCACCTCTCCAAATAGCTTCCCCTTTTTCCTCGAATCCGTGGGTACAAATACCTCCATTTGTGCTCGATATCTGCTGATGGTTAAGTATAGAATAATTTCGATACTTTGAGAAAAATGATCTTATTAACTTATTGATAATAAGGTATTTGATGAAAATGCAGATTTCGCATAACCCTGTGCTCCCTCAATTCGGATACAATTTTCCCGCTACTTTGTAGATATAGTTTGCAAGGCAGATGCGCTGCCTGCAAGGCCACGATCCTGGTGGGTCGGAGTGCCATTTGAGCCCCATTCATTTAAAAACAGATCATAGTACCCATTTAGAAACAGGCCCTGTTTTCGACCGGTAAGGGTGCGCCCTTTTTTTGATCAAAAATTCAATCGCTTATCAATTCCATACTCTTTTTCAATGATTTATTAATTAAAACAAATTACAAACATGCAAGTGAAACAACTACTAACACGCACAGCCGGTGCACTCGGAGTCACCGCCGGATTGCTTTTTGCGAGCTCGCCATTGATGGCGCAGATGAAGATCGGTGGAGATCCGAACACGATCAATCCGAGTTCTATTCTGGAATTGGAAAGTGCTACCAAGGGGCTCTTGTTGCCGAGAGTTGCGCTAACGTCTGTCAACAGCGCAGCGCCGGTAACCAATGCTGTGGCAGGTATGCACGTTTACAACACGACGGATAACGCAGAACTGCAAGCGGGTGAGTATTTCTTTGATGGTTCGTCCTGGGTAAGGTTGAACTCGAACGACGTATTCAACTATACCGAAGGTTCTGGTGCTCCAACAGGTAGTTGCCCTGCAAAAACTATCTATACCGATACACTCGAAACCAGTGGTACTTATGGCCAGCAATGGAACTGTATCGGAGGATCCTGGGTGACTTATTCATCTCCTACCAAAACACCTTTCTTTGCAGGATTGACGTCGAACGACGCAGGTGGTGCAAAGCGTGGATTGATCTCTCGATTCGGTCATATCGTAGTGCGACGCGAATTGCCGGTTAACTCGGGTAAAGTAACAATTACACCGGGAGGTATCATTCAGCTTTACAGAGGTGCTGGCATCGACGCCGGATATGGTGGGGCAATCGATTTTACAAACCTTGCGGGCAATCCACTTCAATACCGCATTGCGGTACGACCTACCGTTCAAAATGGTAATGGAGGATTGGTGTTCCACACCACGGCTCCTGGCGATACTCCACTGCCGAGAATGATGCTTACTCCTAGTGGTAAACTCGGTATCGGTGTTACACTCGTTGAAGCGCCAAACCTGGTCCATATCAACGGCTCGCTCCAAGGATCTGAGCAAGAAGTCGATGCAGCTGGACTTGCCCAGGGAACTGCGGACCTAAGTGGTTACCGACTTTTTCAGGAAGGTGGCTCTACTAACAAAGCCCAGGTTATCGTTCAGTCTGGCGATAATTTTGCAAACCTGGTGCTAACGAAAAGGACATTACCTAACCCTACCCAAGACCCGTTCGTTGTATTCCGCGTGAATGGTGCAGAACAGGGTAGAATTTTCCGTGATAACAATGGCGATGTACGTTTCCCTGCTCCAACATCTGACCGTCGCTTGAAAGAGAACATCAAAAGCACACATTATTCCATCAACGATTTGATGAAAATAGGAGTGGTTGAATACAATTACATAACCAACCCTTCGAAGGAGCGTACAATCGGTTTCATTGCTCAGGATCTTTACAAAGTGTTCCCAGAAGCGGTTACCGTTGGCGGCGAGGATGCTAAAACAAACCCATGGAGAGTGGATGCTAACAAAGTAACGCCGCTTCTCGTAAAAGCAGTTCAGGATCAGCAAAAAGAGATCGAATCGCTGAAAGCACAACTGAGCGAAATGAATGCTTTGAAAGCAGAAGTAGCCAGCATCAAGGCGATGTTGGGCAATGCCGGGGAGAAATCATCTGAGGCTACCATCTCAAAATAAGCGCACTATGCACAAAATCATCCATAAAAAGCTCTTCGGCCTGAGCGCGGCTATGTGCCTGTCGCTCTCGCTGATGACCGATCCGGTGGTGGCGCAGTCCGGCAGTCAGGGTAATGTGAGCATCGCAAGCGGCACGCAGGTGACCGTGTTTGGTGCACACACCTTCCTGGCGGGAGGCACCGGCACCCAGCCCGGGATCATCAAAACCGACCGCAGTGCGACGCCCGGCATCTTTGGTTTCGGCCCGACAGCGACCTACACAGGGGCCAACGACGCCAACCATGTTGATGGCTACGTGTCCAAGGTGGGAAACAATTTTACTTTCCCCGTCGGTGACGGAACCAAACTGCGTACGATCGAGATTTCGTCGGCTACTCCGATAGCGAATGTGTACCGGGCCGCATACTTTTCCGACGCACCAGCTCCGGCAGACGCCAATGTAAGTACAGTGGAATACTGGGACCTGGAAGGGGCAGCGCCGGTTGACGTGAAACTTGCATGGGATGCCGCCAGTGATCTGACAACGCTGACCAATTCGCTCTTCTTCCAGCTGATCCTGGTTGGATACAACACGAGTACTAACAAATGGGAATCTCTCGGAAGAGGCAACACAGGAGATGTTACCGGTACGCTGACGGCTGGCACCATTACCGCAAGGGGCGTAGATCCAACTAAATACTCGGCCATTACTTTCGGGGTGGACAAAGCGCTTCCGGTAACCCTGGTAGCATTCGACGCCCGCAAGGAAGGTTCGACGACCTCGCTGAACTGGGCTACTACTGCTGAAACCAACAGCGACCGCTTCGAGATCGAGCGCAGTGCGAACGGCAAGGCGTGGAGCAAGATCGGTACCGTGGCTTCCAACGGCGAAAGCAAGGTGCTCGTTAACTACAAATTCAGCGATGCAAGCCCGTTGGGCGGTGAAAACCTTTACCGCCTGAGAATGGTCGATAAGGACGAAACCTTCGCGTACAGCGCCATCAAAAGTGTAACCTTCGATCATCTGGCCAAACAACTCGCTTACCCGAACCCTGCGCGTGACATCGTGTACATTCAGGATGCGGATCATGTGAAGAGCGTTTCGGTGATCGACATGAACGGCAAGACCGTGAAAGAAGCGGGTATCGCGGCAGGCGGAAGCTTCCGCGTCGATGGCCTTGCAGCCGGGATGTACCTCGTGAAAGTTGTTGACAATGATGGGGGAGTGAAATCACAGAAGATCATGATTGCAAGATAAACGCTTCATGTGTTAAACCTCTTTATGCAAACAGGCACCGGGAATTTCCTGGTGCCTGTTTTATTTTGGGACTTATGTTGAAGAAGCATGAGGTTTTAAAGAAGCCAAATGAGGTCGTCGAAATTGACCTTGTCGGGATGCAGCGCTTTGACCAATGCGCTCCCGATACCGGCGATCCCTTCGCAGAATGCCAGATTTTTTTGCATGTTCCAGGGATTTTCGGATGTTTTGTAGCCTGCAAAACCGTCGGTGTGCATATCGAACCGGAGGATTTGACGGTACCAGAAACTGGCGGCGTCTTCGAGCGTCTGATCGTAGGTGAGCCGTGCAGCGCGGTCGAACAGCAATGCGAGGCCGGCGGCACCGTAATGTAAACCGGCGTCCCTCATGCTGCTGGAATGTTCCTGGCGGCATTTGGCATATTTCCGCAGCATATCCAGCCCGTCACGCGTCCAGGCAGGATTGCCGAATGCCGCACCGGTCCGCAGCAATGCATACCCGATCTCCGCATTCGGGTCGGGCTGCTGGTTATCAATATATATGATCGCCTCGTTGACGATCCCTTCCAGAAAATCGGCCGGGCAAAGCCCCATTTCAATCGACCTGGCGAGGAAAAGGAGTACTGCCGTGGTTTCGGAGGGGGAATACAGGGGGCTCCTCGTATGATGCCCGTTCACGCCCGACTTCCAGTAGCAACCCTCGCCCGTAGGTATCGCGTAACGCACGATGCCCTGAACCAGCTCTTCGATCACCGGCTGTGCGAATGGCCTGTTGTAATAACTTCTCTGAAGAAAGTAGAGGCCGTAGCCGAGCGCCCCGTTCGCAAAGCCGCCCAGGTTCCCGGTATAGAGCTCGGCGCGCATTTTTTTGAGCAAAACGGCGTCGATATCGCTCAGGAAAACATTGGGGTCGAGGTCGAGCACGCTTACCTGGCAAAGGTATTGCGCCACTGCGCCCAGGCCGGCAAAGTCCTGTGGGTAGGCTTTCAGCGGATCGCTGTCGACCAGGTCGCACGCGTGGTCGAACGCGTCGCGTGCATCGTCGAGGTATTGCTTTTTCCCCGAATGCACGGCATATAAGTAAGTGAACACAGAAACTCCCAGGTAACCCCGGGTAAAACCGAAACTGCTCAACTGCTTTTTGTGTGTCCTTACAACTTCATAGATTTCATCGATTTTGGCAGCGGCGATCATCGCCGATAGCCCCGATATTCCTGTTGATGTCGTCATGGTACTCGTTGGTTTTTACCTGCAAATGTGAAAAAGGAGGATGGGGTGAAAGAACTTTTTAGACCAACTATGTATCTAATTCGACGAACTGCGTGGCAACCCCCGGAAAGCGCAGTCCGACATACCGCAGGCTTTGTCGATGAAAGCCTGATGTTGGCATAAATAGTTTGGTTTCAGTTAGTTCTGCTTAGTAGCTTCAAGCAGAGATTGTAAACCTTCCTATCATATGTCTGTTGTATCCCAAGGATTCTTCGTACTGCGACGTCCCCGGTTGCCTCTGGACGTCCTTCATGCATTCAACGATCGGGCCGCCAACCGGCCGGAACTGTTTGAACGCGAACTCATGCGTTTTTTTTCGCAACCAGCCATGTTGGAGGCGCTCTATGTAGCGTCGCCGGAACTTTATGGTTCGTTTACCGGCCTGATCGAGGGCAGGGTGAAAACCGGCGTTGACAAGCTGTTGAAAACCTTATACAAATATCTGGTCAGAATGGCTTCACGGAGCACGCCATACGGCCTTTTTGCCGGATGCGCTGTGGGGCAGATGGGGCCCGAAACCTGCATTGTGTTCGATGATGCCGCGCCATTCCGTAAACACGTGCGGCTCGATATGAACTACGTGGCCGAGCTGGCGGAAGGGCTTTTGCAAAAGCCCGCCATTCGCAGGCAGGTGAAGTTTTTCCCCAATACCAGTCTCTATCCGATCGGCGACAGCTACCGGTACGTCGAAGGTTCGCTGAATAACAAGAAGCGGTTGTACATACTGGCATCGGTGGACCGTAATGCATACCTGGACAGGGTCATTTCGACCGCCCGCCACGGCGCGACGATCGGTGAGCTGGCCGATAGCATTCTGTCGGAGGATATCAGTCGGACGGAGGCGGAGCAGTTCGTCGAGGCGATCGTAGATGCGCAAATCCTGGTTTCCGAACTCGCGGCCACGGTTACCGGCGAGGAGTTCTTTTTTACAATCGTCGATAAACTGCGGGGAATAAAAGGGGCAACGGAAGACTTGCGCAGGCTGAACAAAATCGCCGGCCTCCTGCAATCGGAAGGGCAGGGCGTGGACCGGTACCGGGAGGTGGAATCGGTACTGGCGAAGCATTTTGTGACAACCGGCAGTAAGGACCTGGTACAGACCGACCTTTTTTTTCAAACCAAATCCTGCACGATCGGCGACAAGGCGATCGGCCTTTTGGCCAGGGAATATCAAAATCTGGCCTGCCTGGGCTTCCGGAATTCGCAGCCGGAAATGGAGCAGTTTAAAAAGCGTTTTCTGGCAAGATACGAGCAGCGCGAGATGCCGCTGCTGGAAGTGCTGGATTGTGAAACCGGGATCGGGTATGGCGATGCCCTGGCCGGCAAGGCGGATAACCTTCCGTTGCTCGACGAAATGCAATGGCCCGAGGGGCCCAAACGGACGGAAGCGGACGATGCCGCATTGGCGGCGCTGCGTGACAAGCTTTACCAGCAATCCTTTGCCGAAAAAGGCACCCGTATTTGCCTCACAGACAATATCCTGAATGAATTCCGGAAGACCGCCAACGATACCGCGCAGACGCCGGACAGCTTTTACCTGTTCGGAAACATCATTGCCGGTTCCGGGGAGGATATCGATAACGGGAATTTCAAATTTGCATTCAAAGCGATGGGAGGGCCGTCCGGGCTGAAACTGATCGGCCGGTTTTGCCATGGTAGCGAACAGCTTTCCGAATGGGTGAAAAATGCTGTCGAGGAAGAGGAAAGCCTGGCGGAGGACACGGTATTTGCCGAAATCGCCCATCTGCCCGAGGCGCGGGTAGGTAATGTGCTCATGCGACCACATTTGCGTACGTATGAAATTCCGTATCTCTCGGGTTCGTCGATGCCGCGCGAATACCAGATCCTGCCGGAAGACCTGATGGTGTCGGTATCCGTTTCGGGAGAGGTTATTTTAAGGTCGAAAAGACTGAACAAACGAGTGTTTCCAAGGCTGACGAATGCGCACAATTTCGCGGACGGGCTGCCCGCGTACCGGTTCCTCTGTGAGCTCACCTACCAGCACGACTATCGTTACCTGGCCTGGGATTGGGGCCATCTTGCTTCCAATACATTCCTGCCGCGCATCGAATACAAGCACTGGATACTCAGCCGGGCAACCTGGAATATCGATAAAAGAATGGTAACCGGTCTTTTGGGAACCGAAACCATGACGGCCAAAGAATGGCGGATGGTCAGAAATGCCTGGAACATTCCCCGCTTCGTGCAGCTCCGGCAGGGCGATAGCGAATTACTGATCGACGGAGACTCCGATTTTGCCGTGGAAGTAATCGCCGATTCGCTCAGGAAATATGAAAAAGTTACATTGACTGAATTCCCCGAACACGAGCAGAATGCATTCCTGGGAGCGCCGGGGGGAAGGTATGTGAATGAGGTTCTGCTGCCGTTTTTGGATAAAAAAGAAGCATTGTCGCCCATATCAGGTAGCGCGCAACCTTCGATGGCCGAGCCGGCGGTCAGGCGCGATTTTATGACCGGTAGTGAATGGTTGTATGTCAAAATTTACGCAGGTACCCGCACGGCCGATCGCCTGCTGACGGCGGTGATCAAGCCGCTCGCCGACCGACTGATGGCGGAAAGTGCCATCGAAAAATGGTTTTTCATCCGCTATTCGGATCCTGATAACCACATCCGGTTGCGATTTTATCATAGCAAGGACAAATCTTTCTGGCAAACCGTGCTCGCGGAGCTGCACCGGCTGATGGAACCGCTGCTCGCCAATGGTACCGTCCACAAAATACAACTCGATACCTACAAGCGGGAACTGGAACGCTACGGACACCATGCATTCGAAGAAACAGAATCCATTTTTTTCGCGGACAGCGCGGCGACAGTCGGTGTGTTGGATACGCTGTCGGGCGACGAAGGCGAGCATTTTCGCTGGCTGGCCGGGTTGCGGGGCGTGGATATGCTGCTGAACGACCTGGGTTTTACATTGGAAGATAAAAAGATATTCGCCGGGCAATCGCAGGAGCGCTTTTTCCGGGAGTTTCGGGGCGGAACCGATCTCAACGTCCAGCTGAACAACAAATACCGCCAGCATACCGACGAAATCGGGAGCTTTCTGGACCCCGGCGACGACTCCCTGAATGGTATCGGCGACCTGATTACGTTGTTCGAAGAACGGTCTGCGCGCGTCGTGGCTTCCCTGGTGGCAATCCTCCCGCATAGGGAAGTTTCGCTGTACAATCTTGCCGGTAGCCTTGTACATATGTTTCTGAACAGGCTTTTTGTTTCTCAACAGCGTGAACATGAGTTAGTTGTATGCCATTATTTGAAAAAATATTACGAGTCTAAGTTGGCAAGAAGGGAAAAAGTGTCACATTTGACATTTGTTTGTGCTTAGCGGGATTTGCTTTGCGCCGACAGTAAGATCATAAGTCACTACCCGGACGCGGTTTAAGTATGACAGGGAAAATTAGTTGCCTCATTGTGGATGATGAGGAACCGGCTCATGAAGTCCTTAAATTTCTGATTTCGAAACTCAGTTGGTTGAACTACGCAGGAAGCTGCTACAATGCATTGGAAGCACTGGAAATGATTCCGGAAGTCAAACCGGACATTATTTTTCTGGATGTGAATATGCCTGAGCTATCAGGCCTCGACCTGCTGAATATTGTTCAGGCCCCGGATTCGCACGTGATCATGACCACGGCATACCCGGAATATGCCGTAGACGGCTTTTCATTCGACGTAACCGCATTTTTGTTGAAACCCGTCGGATTCGACCGGTTTTTAAAGGCTGTCACCAAAGTCAGAAGGCTCCTCGGCGACAGCCATCTGGCCCACGAAAGAAGCCGGTCCGATGCGCAGACTACCGCAGTAGCCAACGATATGGCCCATACCGACCGCCAGCCCGCACCGGCGGCACAACTTTCCGAACATCGCACCGAAACGGCGCAGGAAGAATATATGTGGATCCGCGCCGACCGGAAGATGTACTGCGTGTGGTTCAAGGACATTTATTTTGTGGAAGGATTAAAAGACTACGTAAAAGTATACTACACCGACGGCGTGCTGGTGACGCTGGCCTCCATGGCAGCCATGACGACCCGGCTACCGTCCCCAACGTTCGTCCGGACGCACCGGTCCTACATTGTCAATCGTAATATGATCAAGATGATCGAAGGAAACATGGTCACCATGCTAAACGGCATGAAAGTATCGATAGCCGTCTCGCCCACGCGCGACGAAGTTCTCCGGCAGTTGACAGAAAGATAATCCGGATGAACAACACAATCACCAAGAGCGGGTCGCTCATTGAAAGGCTACTGTTCCCGCGGACGCAGGGATTGCGGATCTCCTACCACGTTTTGTTTTGGGTACTGTTCATTTTGTTGCATTATTCTTATGCATTGCCTACGATCTTGAAGAAGAATTCGGATCCGACCGTTAGCATCGCGAGCTTCGGCTATTTCATGAAAGTAATTCCGGAATATTATCTCTGCGTCGGATTCTTTTATCTGCTTCGTGACTATTTGAAAGGCTTCTTCCTTTTTCTGGTCCTTTTCATCTTCGCATTGGCAATAAACCACGTGTTTTCGGTGGCATTGTATTCGGCCGTGGATCATTTTTTTGGGCTTGAAAACATGACCGAAAGATATAGAATGTATGCCAGCATGTATCTTGTGCCCTTCAATTTCCGGGACCCTGCTGCATGGCTTGTGTTCGGTAATGACATTTCAGACGTGCAGTTCTTTATATTACCTGCCTCCCTGAAAACAGCTAAATATGCTGCTAATGAGCGGTTTATGAGGCAAAAGATCGAAGACGATGCGCGTGCTATGGAGTTGAAGGCGCTGAAATCCCAGATTAACCCTCATTTTGTATTCAATGTGTTAAATGCTGCATACGCCAAGGTTTTACCTGTCTCGGAAGACGCTGCAGAATACCTTCAGAAAATCTCGGAAATCCTGCGGTTTTCGTTGTATGAAATGAATGACGAGTTTATCAAACTTGAAACTGAGCTTGCCTATATGAACCTGTATGTGGAACTTGAATCGATGAGAAGCAACCACCGCTGCCACATCACAGTAGAGAATCACGGGGAAATAATGGAGATCCACCGTGTTCCCACCGTTTCACTAATTACCCTGGTTGAAAATGCATTCAAACATGGCGTCCATTCCAACAGGCACGATTCGTTCGTCGACATCCAAACTACTGTTTCAGCAGGTATGTTAAACTTCGCTATTACCAACAGCAAGCCATCACAGCCACTACGGAAAAAGCCGGGAAGCGGTGGCATTGGGTTGGCAAACCTGGACAGACGGTTGGCGATTTACTATCCGGGATCGTACAAATTTGAAAAATCTGAGACGGAAAATGAGTTCAAAGTTTCTGTGCAAATACCAGTAGAGTAGCCTGCGCGAAGAGATTTACACTTTGGTCGAACGTTGGCTCACGTTGGTATAAAAAGTTTAAATAGAAGGTTTTTGTCCTCTTATTTCAGGGTATTAATCACTTTTAAACGATAACCAACCCTATGAAAACGCAAGCATCAACCCAGACAAAACTTCAATTGGTCAAATTCACAGTAGCGCGGCTCAATGGCATATCCAAAACCGGTGGCAACAAGGATTTTATACAGGTAGATACCACGCACAGCACCATGTCATGCAGAACGATCCTGATTTAACAGGCTATCCATCATCGCTAAATTACCGCTGCCGGAATCTCTTTTAAGAAATTCCGGCAGCGGCGTTTGTAGCCCTGGCACATATCTTTAATGATAATTTACACGTGCACAGTTTCCCCGGATCTATATGAATAAAACACTACTTTTTCTGCCCTTGTTAGCGTTGTTCTCATCATGCCGCGCATTGAAAGACAGCCCCAAATACAAGCTGACCGACGGCGTATACAAAACAAAAGAGGATGG
Source organism: Dyadobacter sp. SG02 (assembly GCF_900109045.1). Taxonomy (GTDB): domain Bacteria; phylum Bacteroidota; class Bacteroidia; order Cytophagales; family Spirosomataceae; genus Dyadobacter. Next base: position 248,438 of record NZ_FNYL01000011.1, on the reverse strand, counting down.
CCGAAAAACGTCGGTTTACATCGAGAATACAGAGGATTCGGTTTTGGTATACCGGTTAGGGGCCGGGTGGAGAACGGCCAGGCCGGATCGCAAAAGTTTGAAGCCAAAGATTTTTCCGGGCACGGCTGTCGATAAGGAAATTGCCGCGAGCAAATACTGGAAAAATACTTTCGACCTCGATGTGCTCACCATACCTTTTAAATACCGCCCTTCGACCCACTCATTCACTCCACAATTGAGTAATCACCTTAATGGCGCATTGTATCTGGGTTATCGGAATGATACCTATGAATTATCTTATAAAAGTAATCCGATCGGTAAGGTTAGTCAAAGGGTGACACACTTGGGATTTTCGGCGGGATTGGCCACCGGCGTCGGGGTTACGCCCATGAACCCGTGGGTGACGAACGATAATATCAATGTCGAATATGACGGGTTTATCTGGTCGAAGGCATTGTGTGTTTTAATGGGCGTCGAAAAGCTGAATTTCGGGCTGGCGCTGGGCTTCGACCACCTTCTTGATAAAAACAGGCAATACTGGATTTACCAGGGAAAACCTTACCTCGGTTTGACCGTCGGTTTGAACCTGAATTAATGCCCAACGCGGCCGATCCATAGCCGGCAACGACCGAAATCACCTTACTTACCCGTTTCCATATACGGGGCATTTCTGGTTTTGAAAGACCATTGCGGTACAGAAAATGACCGGTTTTGTTTTTGGACGTGACTGTATCCGGTTAATATCTCCGGATGCAATTACGAAATCCTTGCAATGCATTATAACCCGGATTATCAGTTTATTGACCGCTACATAATAAGATTACGGTAGTAAAATTGGCAGCAATTACCTTCGTCGAAATCAATGTATTTGATTTTGTCTGAACTGGTTAACAACTATTTGTATCCAAAAATGCCAATGAAAAATTACTACAAATTCCTCTTCGTTTCTCTATTGACACTGGGTCTTTTGTTTCACAAAAACATTCAAGAAACGCTCACCATTACAAGCACCCTGACGCCCGAAATACCGGCAATCGCAAAAGACGGCGTGACACTGCCCGATAGCGCGTTGTCCGGTATCAGGGACGTGATTGCCACCAGCGAATACCACATTACTTTCGACGAACGGACGGGTGTTTTCCAAAGCCCTAACCGCCATCAAAACCTGCGCGCTACCTATGCGCCCGGGGCATTGACGCTCCAAAAACGGGTGGATTCGACAGGTTCGGATTTTACATTGAAACTCGTAAATCAAGGGGTTTTTGGTGATGGTAAATTGCTTTACGCGGTGTCGCGGGACGGGCGCGTAAGCAGTTCTGAAAATAAAGTGGTCATTGATCACGGCGATTTTTCAGAAGAGTTTATTAACAATGAAAATGGCGTCCGCCAGAATTTCATCATCCGGAGTGCTCCCGGGGGAGTCAAATCGTTGGCCGTGAAGCTGGCTGTTTCGGGCGCGAAGGTTTTGGATGAAGGTGAAAATGAACTTCGCTTTATAACCAAAGTTATCGACGGCGCCCGTTCCGAAGAGCTCGTTTACAACGGCTTGAAATGCTGGGATGCCAACGGGCAAATCCTCGACGCGACCCTGGCCTACACCGGCAATCAGATCGAGATCATTACGGATGTGGAACATGCGGCATTCCCGGTAACGATCGATCCGATCGTCGGAGGAGGACCGGCTTCGGCCAACAAAAGGCTGGAAATCCACCAGTACCATGCCTGGGTGGGTTACTCGGTATCCAGTGCCGGCGATGTGAACGGCGACGGATACAGCGATGTGATCATCGGAGCACCCAAATACGATAACGGGCAGTCCGATGAAGGCGCGGCATTCCTGTTCCCCGGAACCGCCGGAGGGTTGAGCCTTGCCGCAACGATTCTACAAAGCAACCAGGCGAATGCGCAGGCCGGTACGTCGGTATCCAGCGCGGGCGACCTGAACAAGGACGGGTACAGCGATGTGCTCGTGGGCGCACCGTACTACGATGCCGGACAAAACGATGAAGGCGCGGTGTTCGTGTACTTCGGCGGTGGCGGCGGCCTCAATACCAATCCCAATCAGGTGCTGGAAATCAATCAGGATGGCGCGAATTTCGGTATTTCCGTGGCAATGGCCGGGGACGTCAACGGCGACGGGTACAGCGATATCCTCGCGGGCGCACATCAGTACGACAATGGTCAGAACAATGAAGGCGCGGCTTTCCTTTACTACGGCAGTGCAGCCGGTGCCGGCGCGGGTGCAGTAGTGCTGGAAGCAAACCAGGCCGGTGCCATGATGGGCTACGCAGTATCGTCGGCCGGAGACCTCAATGCCGACGGTTTCAGCGATGTATTAGTCGGCGCGAGGTTGTACAGCAACGGCGAGCTTTATGAAGGAGCGGTTTTTGTGTACAGGGGAGGCGCAGGTGGGCTCATTACCGCCAATCCATTTAAAGTAGAAGCCGACCAGATCGATGCGCGCCTGGGGCATTCCGTAGCTACGATCGGCGATGTCAATGGCGACGGCTTTTCCGACGTGCTGATGGGCGCGTACCAATATAAGCAAAGCCAGACCAACGAGGGGGCCGCGTTCTTGTATTTCGGCTCCACACAGGGGCAGATTATCGGCGATAAGCGGACGTTCATGGGATACCAGAAAGAGGGCCAGTTCGGGTGGGCCGTGGCAGGCGCGGGTGACGTCAATGGCGACGGATATGGCGATTTCATTATTGGTGCAAGGTATTATACCATTACCAAGACCAATGAAGGAGCTGCTTTTCTCTATTACGGTAACTCCACGAAAAACTTCCCGGTCAGAAATGCGGTCTTTTCGGGACAGCAGGAAAATGCATGGATGGGGACTGCCGTGGCTTCGGCGGGGGATGTGAACGGCGACGGTTTCAGCGATGTGGTGATAGGAGCATATGCTTACGATAATGGCCAAACCGACGAAGGTACCGCGCTGATTTACCATGGCGGAGGCGTCGTGGGGCATACCGCAGCCAAAAACATGATTATAGACTCGGTGTATGTGCACAAGTCCGGATCAGGAGTGGCTAATGCAGGTGATATCAATGCCGATGGCTTCGACGACATCATCATCAATGCGCCGGGGACCGATCCGCTTCTCGCGGGTGAGAGCTGCATTCTCTACGGATCGATCGAGGGGATCAGGGCACCTCAGTACAATGTTTCACAGAAATTGACGAAGATACCATTCGGCCGGGCGGTAGCCGGGGCAGGGGATGTGAACGGGGACGGCTTTGCCGATGTCGTGATCGGAAATCCGCATTTCGGCAATGCCGTTAATGGCGGCGAGGTGCGGATCTACTTCGGCACCGCAACCGGAATCGACATGGTTAACTTCCAGGTGCTTTTGGAGCCGCTGGGAGGAACAAAATACGGAACGTCGGTAAGCGGTGCAGGCGATCTCAATGGCGATAATTACGCGGATATTGTCGTAGGTGCGCCCAAGTACAAAGTGGTGAACGAAACACGGGGCGCGGCCTACGTGTACTACGGCTCACCCACCGGTGTCGGTACGGTACCCAAAGTTTTGCCGGGTAAAAACATCAATGCAAGCATGGGAACGTCGGTCGCAGGGCTGGGCGATACCAATGGCGATGGCTATGGCGACCTGATCGTGGGTGCGCCGACAACCAATACCGCGGGAGTAGAAGGTGGTGCCGCATGGATTTATTACGGCTCTTCGACAGGCGTCGACAATACGACCACCTATTTCAAGAACGACCTGGCAAATGTGCATTTCGGGACTTCGGTGGCTGCTGCCGGCGATGTGAACGGAGACGGTTTCAACGACGCGGTGATCGGTCTTCCTGACCGTGGCGGGTCGAAAGAAGGGGCGGTGGCAATATACCTCGGGGCATCGGGCGGCTTTACCGAAGCCAACAAGCGCTTTTTCCCGGGTAGCTGGGCGAATGCTTCATTGGGCATTTCCGTAGCAAGCGCCGGCGATGTGAATGGGGACGGTTACAGCGATGTCATCGCGGGTGAAAGTAAATTATCCCACCAGTCAGCTCAGAGAGGCGGTTTTATCGTGATCCCCGGCGGACCTAACGGCGGTGTAACGCCGACGAACTGGGAGATCATGGGTGACGCCATGCTGGACCAGATGGGCGCGTCGGTATCGGGCGCGGGTGATGTGAACGGTGACGGGTTTTCCGATCTGGTCGTCGGTATTCCGGGTCGTGACGGGATCGTTCAGGAAGTGGGCGGCGTCAATATATATGACGGGGGTGCCGAATACCAGGATCAGTTCTGGTTCAATGTTTTACAAGGTAAACAGAGTAGTGTGAGACTCTATAATGCAGATATGGCAAACCCCTATGTGCCCAATGTCGCTCAGCCTAACTTTGGAGTAGGGCTTGAAAGCCGGTCGTTCCTGGGACGGAACAAAGGCAAACTGGTGTGGGAAACCAGGGGTAATGGGCAAGCTTTTTCCAGCCAGCCTAATACACCGATCAGCAACAGTGTTCAGTCGACGGGCTCGCAGCCGGGTTTTACCGATCTGACCGCGGCGGGAACAGAGCTGAAAGTACTGGTAACCAAGCTGAACCCTGATACAAAGGTGAGAGCGCGCGTCAAATACGAGCCCGCACTCGCGTTGACGGGCCAGATGTATGGCCCATGGCGTTACGTGCAGGCGTATGTCGCGGGCAAGAGCGTGTCCCCGGCACCCGCCGAAGATATGGCTTCCCGGCTGGCCTTGCAGGGAGAACCGGAGGGCAATGCGGAAGAAACCGTTTCGGTATTCCCTAACCCGGCGAGCGAGAAGCTTTTCATCCGTTCCAGTTCTTCGAATGCGATCAAAAGCCTGAAACTCATCTCGGCAAGCGGGGCGGTGGTGTATCAGCGAGGCACCGCGCAAACCGAAATCGATCTGAGAGGCATGACGCCCGGAATGTACATCCTGGTGTCCAAACACGCCGATGGTTCCGAGCTAGCACATAAAGTGCTGGTCAAAAAGTGATAGAGCGGTTTCAGGTATGTAAATTTGTGCGACGCGCCGGGGATGTCCCTGGCGCGTCGACATTACAGGCAGTTACCGCACATGGCACAGCTTACCGATTTCCCGTTGCATGAACTTCCGCATTCGCGTTTTATGGCGTCGGACAGTGGACTCGCATTCGGCGATCATGCCCTCAGCCATCGTATCAGCTTCTTTGCCATTGTATGGTTTTCGGAAACCGGCGGTACCCATCACATCGACTTCGAGTCGTTCCCTGTAAAGGCCAACGAAGTGTTTTTGCTCGGCCCCAATCAGGTACATTCCATTCCTGCGCCCATGCTCCCGCGCGCACGTACGATCGTATTCGCGCACGATATTTTTGATCGCATCGAAGAGCCGCATTTGCGCCGGCTTTTTCTGCCGTTCGAGAATGTAGCTTTTGCTATTCCGGACGAAATGCAGGCACCATTAATGCACCTTTTCGACCTTATATTGCTCGAATGCGAAGGTACTGCGGACATTCCCCTGCTTTTGAAATACACCACAGCATTTCTTACCCATCTCTACCGCTTCGGAAAACATAACCATCAAATCGCAGGAGCGGAAGATCATCGGCTGGTAAGGCTTTTCCAACTAATGCAAATGCATTACCGGCAGGAGAAATCGGCTGCATTCTATGCCCGGGAGATCGGTCTTACACCCAAAAGGGTAAATGAGCTGCTCCGCGAAAAAATGAGGACGACCGTCAGTAAGTTGCTTTACCGCCTCATGCTCATCGAGGCGAAGCGCGAACTGTATCACCGGCAGCTTTCAGTGAAGGAAATTGCCTATGGACTAGGGTTTAGCGACCAATCCTATTTTGCCCGTTTCTTTAAAAAACAGACGGGAATCACGCCAGAAGAATTCCGCGCGGGCGCCCGCTAGCGTGTGAAGGGAAGTGGACAGGATGTTCAGATTGTCCTAACCTTCGGACAGATCGTGCGGACCATTCGGTTCCGCTTTTCGGATATTTGTCATTTCAATTTTGCGTATGCAAAACACGGGTCTGAGGCCCGTATTGGAGTAGCATGAAGTGGCTTTGCGGCCTTCTGTTTCGAATAGTGTTTTCGTGTGTTTTGGCAAAGGTGGCTGCTTTTTCATAGCAGCCACCTTTTTTGTTTTTATTCTAAAATGTGTAACAAAGGCAATGCTCCGGTTGTTGGACTTTACAGGCAGCTGATAAAAACCAGCCTGCGCATTTGATTATTTGAAATGAAACAAATCCTCGACAACCCCGCCTGGCACGCGCTCCGCACGCACAATCGCACGCTTGGAAACGTGCAGGATGGACTAGCCTATTTTCTCCCGGAAGTTTCGCCCTTCGCGGCAGTGGACGGTCCGGCACTGGAAGGCCTGCCGGCATTGCATGAAGCCATTCCGTTTGACAACAACGTCATATTTGTAAGTAATGAAAACGTGGAAATTCCGCGTCCGTGGCAGTTGCTGGCTGCGGTACCCGGCTACCAGATGCTTTACCAGGGCCCCGCCCGTCCCGGATCAGAGGGCCCGGTAACCATTCCACTTACCACGGAGCACGTCCCCGAAATGATCGCATTGACCAGCCTTACCGCGCCGGGACCATTCTCGACGGAAACGATCCGTTTCGGCCATTACGAAGGGATTTTCCACGACGGAAGGCTCGTTGCGATGGCCGGCCAACGCATGCATCCCGAGGGTTACGCGGAGATCAGCGCGGTTTGCACCCATCCCGATCACCTGGGCAAGGGTTATGCGCGGCATTTGCTGCTCCGGCAGGTAAATCGCATTCAGCAGAACGGAGAGCAGCCTTTCCTGCACGTGAAGGCGGACAATGCGCGTGCGATAGGCGTGTACGAATCGCTGGGCTTTGTGATCCGTACGGAGATCTTCTTTTATGTATTAAAACGGTGAGCTTTTTAACAAAGCAACTCTGAGCTTTTCAACAAAGCCGGACCGAAGCGGACCGGGTACTTTTGTATTGTACTTAAAACACTAAGACAATGACAAAAGTATGGTTTATTACAGGCAGCTCCCGCGGATTGGGACGCAACCTTGCAGAAGCGGTTTTGAAAAGCGGAGATAAATTGGTAGCCACAGCACGGAATACCGCGCAACTGGATGAACTGGTAGCGGAATATGGTGATCAGATTTATCCCATCTCACTCGATGTGACGGATTACGAGCAGGTTTACCGCGCCGTAGCCGACGCCGTGGCGCATTTCGGACGGATCGACGTACTGGTGAATAATGCCGGTTTCGGTATTATCGGCGCAGCCGAGGCATACACCGAAGAGCAGGTACGCAGCCAGTTGGAGACAAATCTTTACGCGCCGATCGAGATCACCCGCGCCGTGTTGCCGTATATGCGCAAGCAGGGTAGCGGCCGCATTTTGCAGATCAGCTCGATAGGTGGCCGGGTGGGTAATGCGGGACTTACGATGTATCAGGCGGCCAAGTTCGGGTTAGGGGGCTTTACGGAGGCATTGGCTAAAGAAGTAGCGCCGTTGGGTATTCACGTGACGAGCGTGGAACCGGGCGGTTTCCGTACCGACTGGGCCGGCGCGTCCATGACTTACGCCCGTGAGATCGAAGGCTATGAAATGGTGAACCAACGTACCGATTATTTCAAATCCGGCAAATTCGTCCCGGTAGGCGATCCTGAAAGGGCAGCGGATGTGATGGTAGCCCTCGCGGCGCACCCCGCGCCGCCTGTGCACCTCGTACTCGGTAGTGAGGCCATCGGTATATTGAAGAGCGCCGACGCGGCACGGACGGCGGAAATGGAAGCGTGGGAGCACGTAAGCCTTTCGACCGACCACCACGAATCGGAGGATTTCCTGGAAACGTCGATGGGCAAGTGGTACACGGGCATTAAAAAGAATGCGTAATTCCTAACTTTGTTCATGGCCGATCTGAAATCCAACAAACAAAAATCTCCCATCGCGTATTCCTGCTATTTCACGCGGAACCGCGAAGGGGAGCAGTTTGCGCCCGAGCACGTGTTCAGCTACCAGATTTCCGGGAGGCTTACGATCAATAACGGCGAAAAGGAGTATGTTTTCAAAGAGGGCGATTACCGGTTTACCCGGCGCAACCAACTGCTTAAATTCGTCAAACAACCCCCGGCAGATGGTGTTTTTAAATCCATTTCGGTGTACCTCGACCAGGAAACGCTGAGAAGTTTCGCGATGGAGCACGGCTACCAGGCCGATCATTCGCGAAGCCAGGAAGCCGGATCGATCGTCGCATTGAAGGGCGGGAGCCTGTTGAAGGGCTTTATGGAATCGCTGATGCCTTACTGCGAGGACGATCAGCTGATCGACGCGGATTTGCAGGCCCTGAAACAGCGGGAGGCTATTATGATCCTTTTGCGCTCGTCACCGGTAATGAAAGACATATTATTCGATTTCAGCGAGCCGGGCAAGATCGACCTGGAAGCGTTTATGAACAAAAACTTCCATTTCAATGTGCAGATGAACCGGTTTGCTTATTTGACGGGACGCAGCCTGGCGACATTCAAACGCGATTTTGAACATATATTCCATACATCGCCCAGCCGCTGGTTACAGCAACGGCGGTTGCAGGAAGCGCATTACCTGATCAAGGAAAAAGGTCGTGCAGCATCGGAAGTGTACCTCGAAATCGGTTTTGAAGACCTTTCGCATTTCTCGTTTGCATTTAAAAAGATGTTTGGCGTACCGCCGTCCAGGTTGGCTGGCTAGCAGGCGTAGTAGAGGTTTAAGTTTTATCTTAAAAATAAATGCCCTGTAATCAGTCGGTTGCAGGGCATTATTGACATATATAGCAAATCTCAGGAAAGCGGCTCCGGTCGGGGAGGGGCTCCTGTCGGGCGCGAATAGTCTTCGGGTAATGGTATAAATTCGTGGTCATCGGCAGGCGGGAGCTGAATGCGGCCTTGCTTCCAGTCTTCCTTGGCTTGTTCAATGCGCTCTTTCCGGGACGAAACGAAGTTCCACCATATGAAACGTTCGCCGAGCGGTTCGCCGCCCAGCAGCATCAGCGTCGTGTTTTCCCTCGCTTTGATAGCAGGCTCTCCGTTTTTATTGAAAACCAGCATTTGTCCCGGCTGGTAAAAATGTCCTCCGGTTTCCACCGATCCTTTTACCAGATAAATGGCCCGTTCGGAATATCCATCGGGAATCCGGAATGTCGCACCGGCTTCCAGGACCACATGCAGATAAAACAGAGGAGAAAGCGTTTCGACACCGTTGGATAACCCAAATGCATCTCCCGCAATGAGCCGCATCCATACGCCCTTATCCGTAAATACCGGTAATTCGTTTTTAGCGTAGTTCTTGAAAGTAGGCGCGGATTCTTCGTCTTTTTCGGGAAGTGCCACCCACGTCTGGATCATTTCGAGGCCGCCGGCCAACGCCGCAGGATCTTCGAAACGCTCCGAATGCGCAATGCCGCTACCCGCGGTCATCCAGTTTACTTCGCCGGGCTTGATAATCTGTTGCACGCCCGTGCTATCACGGTGTGTAACCTGTCCGTCAAACAGATAACTGACCGTCGAAAGCCCGATATGCGGGTGCGGCAACACATCCATCGACGACGGATTGGCCGGAACGGTGCCCAGCGGCCCCGCATGGTCCATAAATATAAACGGCCCGACCATTCGCCGGAGACGGAAAGGCAGTATCCGCTTCACCACCACCGACTCACTGATTGCCGCCTTCCGGGCCTCGATTACAATATCCAGCATGACAGTGTTTTTTTGAGGTTAAAGATAAGAGAATGCCGGATAAGTGCAGAGTGCCGTTTGTTAAGTAAGGGTTACTTAAAGTGTTTGTATTTTACTTTTTTTGATTATTTTTTGAACAATATCCGTGATAGCAGTCCCGACTCACCTTTTATAAAACTCCAACATGCGACTACTTTTTCTCAGTACGCTTATCTCAGCCTTTTTCGTGTCACTTGGGCAGGTGAATGCACAAAAGACACAGATTGTCAATAGTACCATCAAACAGGTCACGATTTACCGGAATGGCGCGGAGGTAACGAGGGACATTTCTGTATCGCTGGACGAGGGGACGCATGAATTGATTTTCAAAGGCTTATCGGCTTCACTTGATAAGGAAAGTATCCGGCTTTCCGGCCTGGCCGACTTGACCGTATTGTCGGTTCTTCCCAAAATGAATTACAATCAGGAAGGAGAAAAGTCGAAGACAATGAGGCAGTTGGAAGCAAAGAGCACGACGATTAAAGAAAAGATAGCCTTCGAACGTGGTATGGAGCAGATTTACAAGCAGGAAGAGGAAATGCTCATTAAAAATCAGCAGCTGGGTGGTGATAAGGTTGCTGTGAAGACATTGGAACTAAAAGAAGCTATCGATTTTCAGCGTAAAAGACTGATTGAAGTCCTGCAAAAGAAGCTTGAAACCTCTGACAATATTAAAAAGTGGGAGGACAGTATCAAAGTAGTGGGAAAGGAACTCTCGCCACTCATTACCGATTCGCAGAAGGCTACTATGGAAATTATAGTCACGGTTTCATCAAAGAAAGCAGCACAGGTAAAACTGGAATTGAGTTATTATGTGGCCGACGCAGGCTGGTACCCAAGCTACGATGCAAAACTGACGGATTTGTCGGCACCGCTATCATTGCAGTTTAAAGCCGGGATGTACCAATACTCCGGCGAAGACTGGAAAAAGGTAAAACTGATATTATCCTCTGCGAATCCAAAAGACAAATCGCTGATGCCCGAGTTGAGAACATGGTACTGGGGCTTGCCGAATGATTATAGCCAATACCGCGCGGCCACGAAAGACGATCTGCCGGGCGATAATAGCATTACAGAGGTCAGCGGGTTTGTGAAGGACGGGCAGGACGAGCCATTGCCGGGCGTGTCCGTGACAATCAAAGCAAAGAATGTGGGTGCGGTTTCCGATGCCAATGGTTTTTATCAGTTATCGGTCCCTGCTAACCTGCCGGCGGCGCAGCGTGTGCTGGATTTTTCATTTATCGGATTTAAAACACAATCCAAACCCATATCAGATCGACGCATTGATGCCATTATGCAAGAAGATGTGAATGCATTGGAAGAAGTTGTCGTTGTCGGTTATGGAGGCAGTAAAAGGAACGCACGGGACGGCAGGGCCGCAAGCGCAAGTGTTGTTAAAAAAGAGTCTATTGGTTTGAATATCAATGAACGAGAGGCTCCTACCAGCGTAACCTATGAAATTCCGGTCGCTTACACTTTGCTGTCCGACGGGAAAACTTACATTGCCGACTTGAAAACGGAGCAAATTACAGACAGCTATTATGAATACCTCGCCATTCCAAAAGTAAGGCAGGGGGTGTTTTTAAATGCTTATCTGCCTTCGTGGGCGAACCTGAATCTGCTCCCGGGCGATGTCAATCTGTATCTGGAAAACAGTTATGTCGGCAAAACGCACCTCGATCCGGCCAATGCGCCGGACACGCTCAGCCTTTCGTTCGGTGTCGATAAATCGGTTTCGGTTCGGCGTGAACAGGTAAAGAGCTATACTAAAAAGCAGTTCCTTGGAAATAACGTGACCGAAAACCGTACATACCGCATTGCATTGCGGAATGCCAAAACGATACCGGTTAAGGTGGTGGTTAGAGATCAATATCCACTAGCCCGGAGCAAGGAAGTCGAAGTTTTTGACAAATCGGCCCCGGACGCCAAATTGGATGAGAATACGGGTAAACTGACCTGGGCGTTTTCGTTGCCCGCGGGTGAAAGCAAAGAACTGAGCCTTCGGTATGCCGTTAAATATCCGAAAAGTGGCTATGCGACCAGAGAATGAGGCGCTATTTTCAGATAGCGCGCTGCATTCTCCGGTGCTTTCGTAGCTCGATTGCCGGATCTTGTCAGTCCAGCAGGATATCCCTTTCTATCCCGATGTCCTGCAAAAAATGCGCGTCGTGCGATACCACGAGCAGCGTGCCGCGGTACTCGTCGATCGCCGCCGTGAGTATGCCGATGTTCTGGATGTCGAGGTTATTGGTCGGTTCGTCGAGGATGATCATATCCGGCGCTTGTGTGGCGACGGCCAGCGAGCAGAGCATCAGGCGCATTTTTTCGCCGCCGCTGAGGTTGGCGCAGGGTTTGTCCCAATATTCCCTGGTAAACAAAAAGCGGTTCAGCCGGATCTTGATGTCGTGCTCCTGCAACGCGCCCGAATTGAATTTTTGAGCCTGCTCGTAGACGGTCAAAGCATTGTCGATCAGTGAGTAATCCTGGTCGATGTAAATGGATTTAAAATTTGCCCGCTCGATAATGCCGACCGCCGGTTCCAGGTCGCCGAGGATCATCCGTATCAACGTCGTTTTGCCGGAACCGTTGGCGCCCTTAATCGCAATGCGCTCACCGCTGGTGATCTGGAAATCAAGGTTTTTCTCCCAAATCGGCTGATCGTCGTAAGTGAAATTGACGTGGGACGCGGAAATCAGTATCTTGCCTTTATGCAGCGAAGAATTGTCAAAATCGATCTTCATTTTATCGATTGCGGGAAGTTCGCTGCGCAAATGGCTGAGTTCATGCGCTATCCCGCCCACTTTTTCGGCGTGTATGCCCTTTATTCGGGCGGTACTTCGCTCCGCGCTGTTTCGGAATGCATTCTGGACAATGGTCGGCAGCCCGGCCTTCTCCTGTTTCTTTTTCCCGCGCGCGTCCAGCTTTTGTTGCCGCTCCATCGACTCCCTTTCTGTTTCTCTGGCTTTTCGAAGCGCCTTTTCTTTCGCCTTTACGTCGAAGTTCAATGCCTCGTTTTCAATGGCTTTTTGCCCGGCGTAAAAATCGTAGTTGCCGCCGTAGACGGTGATGCCCCGTTTGCCGAGCTCGCAGACGGTACCAAGCAGATTCAGTAACATCCGGTCGTGGCTTACGACCACCAATGTATTGCCCGTGGAACGGATGTATTCGTATAAAAGCGCCCGGCCGGGTGCGTCGAGGTGGTTGCTAGGTTCGTCGAGCAGGACAATGTCCGGTTCGTGGATCATGATGCCTGCCAGGAATACCTTCGTTTTTTGACCACCGCTTAGCGCCGACATGGGATGAGAAAGGGTTATCCCTTGTAATTGCCAATGTGCGAAAGCCTCCTGGCACCGTTCCTCGATACCCCAGTCGTCGTCCAGTAGTTCGAGATTAATGTCGGTCAAATGCCCTTCCAGGATTTCTTTGAGCGCCAGTAACTTGTCCTGGATACCCAATGCTTCGGAGACGGTCAGCGCATTGTACTGACCAAAAAGCTGGGGCACGAAATAAGGTTTCGAGTCTGCCCCGGCGCTACCGGAAGTGGGCTTCAATTTTCCCGACAGAATGCTTAGCAAAGTCGATTTGCCCGCGCCATTGTTGCCGATCAGGGCGATTTTGTCCTGTTTATTGACAATAAGATTTATATCAGAGAACAGCACATTCCGGTTCGGGTGTGCATAGGTAACACCTTGAAGAAAAAGCATGAGAAATTTCTTTTGAGAATGAATAATAGCAGCCGCCTTCACGGCCGCGTGCATTTATTTTCCTGAAAGAAATGATCTCTTACACCTGGTGTTTCCGGTTGGTGAATAATGTTGCAAAGGTAAAAAGAAATCCTGAAAGTGTAATAGGTTAACTATCGGTTACCTATTCGGTGGGTTTTTAATCAAATATTGTAGTCTGACGATACGGGGCTTCCAGTTCCAGCAGCAATGCTTTATTCTCCAATCCGCCGCCAAAGCCGACCAACTTCCCATTTGCTCCCACCACCCGGTGACAGGGCGCTATGATCGGGATCGGATTTTTATTCGCAGCTCCGCCCACGGCCCGCACCGAATCGGGATTCCCGATTTGCCGGGCAATGTCGCCGTAGGTCCTGGTTTCGCCAAAAGGGATTGTGAGCATGGCTTCCCAGACCTGTACTTGAAACTCGCTGCCTATGAAATCGAGTTCGAGTTCGAAGGTTTGACGTTTTTTGGCAAAATATTCATTTAACTGTCTCTCCGCTTCGAGCAACAGGGGATGGCTTGGGTCTTCTATGCCGCAGTCAATACTTGATTTTTTGGAATCATACATCCAAAGTACCGCCCTCAATCCCTTTTCGCTGGCAATCAGCGTAAGCGTGCCCGTTGGCGAGGCCATTTGTTTGAAGCAGGTACCCATGTTTGTCGCGTTTTGTCATTATGCAACAACAAACTGGATTTTATTGGTTCGGATTGGATGCGAGTAGCGGGTACGGATCAGCAGTCTGGACTTCGAAACCGTTTTTTCAGCGTCGTAATGGCAATCCATAAAACCGCGACACCACCGTAGCCAGTATAAAATTTGTCCATTTCCATGATCGCATCTGGCCTGCATAAGTCGGTAAATACATGCAGAACCAGCTTGAAACCGCTTGTAATCGACACAATCTGAAAACCTGTGCTGATCAGATCGGGGAGATTCGTCTGAATAAAGCGATTTTGAAACCAGAACGTAAACAGGTAGGCGATACTTCCCAATCCGGCCAATACAAAGATGATTCTGGGAGCAAGACCATCCCTGATAATCGAGTTCAGTAAATCTATCAATTCAATTCAAATCAATGATTGATATCCTTCCTGTTTTGATATTCGGAGCAAAGAGCGATGAATATACCAAATGCTCCGCCAGCCAATGCGCCGGAAATGTGGGCAATGCTGCCGCCGATTACGGCCCCGCCCATAGATGTGGAAATCAGAGAGGGAATAGCGGAGCTCCAATGGTTTCCGCTGCATTGCTTTTTAGTGGTGGTGATCGAGGATTGCATAACTAGTGTGGTTTGGTAAATGATTACGTCTGTTACAAAAGTAGGAAATCTGTCATGAGATTGTAAAGCGCCGTAACCCCTCAATTTTAGTACTTTTTTGTAGTATTTATTTGTATTTCAATAACTTATCAGTTACCTAACGGTAAAAAAAGGACACCCGGCACATGGATCATTACCAGGTGCCGGGTGTGCATTCGGATTGCCGGATTAATTAAACCAGCGTAGCATTCAATACAATTTCAAAGCTAAATGCCTGGCTCACAGGACAAGTTTGTTCGGCTCCCTTGGCTATAACCTGGAATTCTTCTTCCGTAATACCCGGCACTTTGGCTTGCAGTGTCAGTTCGGATTTAGTGATTTTCCCATTATCCAGCGTCACAACCGACTGTGTTTCCAATGAATCCACCGTGTAGCCGGCCTGCGTA
This sequence comes from Dyadobacter sp. SG02, assembly GCF_900109045.1. Taxonomy (GTDB): domain Bacteria; phylum Bacteroidota; class Bacteroidia; order Cytophagales; family Spirosomataceae; genus Dyadobacter. The sequence continues at coordinate 233,292 of NZ_FNYL01000011.1, read as the reverse complement.
AGGTCAAGGTCGAGTTTCATCGTGAAACATCCTGCATGTGCGGCCGCGAGAAGTTCCTCGGGATTCGTGCCGACGCCGTCCGCGAAGCGGCTGTTGAACGAATATTGTGTTTGGTTGAGGACGGTACTGCCTGTTGTGATGTGCCCGGCGCCTGTTTTGATATCACCATTCCATACGGCTGTTGCTTTGCGTTTCATGATTTTCTAGAATTTAAAATTGAAAAATGGTTTAAAAATAAACTGTACTATATGGTACAAAATTGGTTAAAAAAATTTCAGTTCAGGATAGTGAGGTTCATGCGCACCAGTTCCGCGAGCTTGCGCTGGTCCGTTTCCATTCTCCGGGTTACGTTGATTCCGTTCCAGAGGTTCACCAGATAGGCGCCCAGCGCCCCGGCAGGTTCTCCGGTTTGAAGCAATCCCAGGTCTTTGCCTTTCTGAACGGCTTCCGTGAATATTTCTTCCAGTAAATGGAGGTATTTCGCTGCTATCATTTTCAAGCCAGAATCGTCGGCCGAAACCTGTATCAACGCATTACCAAAATAGCATCCTCTGTTACCAACCGGTGATTCGTTACCGGTGAGCGAGAGAAAGAAATCTCTGATGAACTGTATCGGATCCGTGCAGGTTGCAAGCCCGTCGCGGATGGCTTTGAAGTTCAGCTCAACGACACGTTCCATGGATTTCCGGAACAATTCTTCCTTGCCGCCTTTGAATGCAAAATAAAAACTGCCTTTTCCGATTCCCATGGCATGGAGCAGGTCGTCGGCAGTCGCGTTGGCATATCCTTTCTCCCAAAAGACTTCCACCGCCTTGTCCAGGATCGCTGTTTCGTCATATATTTTAGGTCTGCCTGCCATTGTCTCCTTGTTTGATGTTACAAAGATATAATACTTTACTAATTGGTACAAAATAAAAACAGAAATATTTTTTTGGAAGAAGGGAGCAAGGGGAGGATGAAGGTGGGGCGATTTGGTATCTCGGGGTTTGGGTACTAGTTTCGCGACGTGTTTATGGTGTGTTATAATCTGCATTTCAACCCTTGAAAGCTTCCGGAAAACAATGGATCACCCTGGGCTTTACGCTGCTGATGCTTGTGAAAGCATGGGTTATCCCGTTGGTGTACCTGGATTATGAGCTTCGGAAGGAGTACATCATGGCCAACCTTTGCGTGAACCGCGAGAATCCGATCGTCGTCTGCGAGGGTAAATGCTACCTCGCCGAAAAAATCGTCGATGCGAAAAAGCAGGACGAGCGCCGGGCGGAGCAAACTTTCATGGCGAACCTGCTTTTTCAGGCCATGGATACGGGTAAGCTATTCATTTTCAAATCTCCCGAACGTTTTGAAGGGCAGTTGGAGGTAGCATTCGATTACATTTCCCCATTCCTTTCCCGCACGGTGAGCGCGGATATTTTTCATCCTCCCGCGGCTTAGTTAGCCACTTCCCGACCTGATAGCGGCGCACCGGACGGTAGCGCCCAAAACTTCCATTTCTTTTATTTTCAAAAAATACTCTATGCGCGTGCATACCCGAATCATTATCGTCGGTTTGCTGGCAGCGGCTATGCTGACTGCCTGCGAAGACCGCAAATTGCCTTATTTGGGCGAAGCTCAGACGATCGTCAAGACCGTTGAAGGTAAAACCGTTGAAGAAACGGATTACCCGTCCATTCCCGCATTCTCATTTACCAATCAGGATAACCGGGCGGTTACGGAAGCAGATTTTAAAGACAAAATCTATGTCGCCGACTTCTTTTTTACGACTTGTCCGACGATTTGTCCGGTGATGAAAAAGAATATGCTCAAAGTGTACGATGAGATCAAAGACCGGCCCGACGTACGCATTCTTTCCCATACTATCGATCCCGGACACGACACCCCGGCTGTACTCAAGACCTATTCAAACGACCTCGGGGTAAACAATGCCACCTGGCAATTCGTGACCGGCGACCGTGACAAAATCTACGAAATAGGGCAGCGTCACTACCTCATTACCGCGGCCGAGGATGCCAAATCGCCGGGCGGTTTCCTGCACAGCGGGCATTTTGTGTTGCTCGACAAAGACCGCCACATCCGCGGCATGTACGACGGCACTACCGACGACGGTACCTACGAGCTCATCCGCGACATCCGTACGCTGCTGAAAGAATATGAAAAGTAAAGAATCGGCCTTTTCAGGAACAGCACGGCCTTTTTTCGCATAGTTTTAAATGTAGTACAACTTCTTTAATCACTAACCTTAAACCATTTGTCGATGAAAATTTTGTTGCTGGCAGGGGATTATGTAGAAGATTACGAGGCTATTGCAAGGCCGTACGCTCACGGCATTAAGAGAAGTTTTTAAGTTAAAATGCCAGACTTGCGGTGCAGGTCTGGCATTTTGTTTTGCAGGTACAAAAACAAACTTTCCGTTGGCCGTCCGGACAAACTGCCTTACTTTTGCCGGACAATACGCGATATTATGTCCAATACCAGACTTCTTTTCAGCATTTCGCCTCCACCGGTAGCCTGATCGGCTAAACGACCGGAATCTGTTTGGTACTTCCCGTTCTTCGGGAGGCGATATTGCCATACCTGTTACCATTGTTCATGAAGGTTGTTGAGCCTTAATCCTCTCGCGGGGTTCTGCTTAACCGGTTTGCGCTATTTTCCACGGCGCCCGGAGTTCATTTTTATAATACCTTTTTGAACAAATCATACAATGAAACAAGCTTTCATCAAGCTCCATATATCCATCATTCTGGCCGGATTTACCGGTATTTTCGGAAAACTGATTACTGTAAACGAAGGACTGCTATCGTGGTACCGCATATGGCTGGCGGGCGTACTGATGCTGCTTATCCTGGCAGCCACCAAAAAGCTCGAACGGATCTCATTCCGCGACTTTACCCGCACTTCGCTCACGGGGCTGTTGCTTGGGTTGCACTGGATTTTCTTTTATGGGAGTATCAAGTATTCTAATATTTCGGTCGGCGTGGTGTGTTTCTCACTGGTTGGCTTTTTTACGGCCATTTTTTCGCCGCTGATCAACCGCAAGCGTTTTGTGCTATCCGAATTGCTGTTGAGCCTGCTCACACTTTCAGGTATTGCCTTGATTTTTAGTTTTGATTCCCGTTACCGCACCGGCATCGCATTAGGCGTCGTTTCGTCGGCGCTCGGGTCGCTTTTCACGATCACGAATGAGCGGCTGGCGCATTCTTTTAAAAGCGAAACGGCCACGGTGTACGCGCTGGTCGGCGGGGCCATCGCGCTGACCCCGCTCATGCCATTGTATTTCTACTTTTTCCCGGTCGAGACGCTCGTGCTTTCCCGTGCAGATCTGGGGTATCTGGTTGTGCTGGCGTTTTTCTGCACGGTGGTATTGTATATGCTGCAAACGCAGGTACTACGCCGCATTTCAGCATTTACGGTCAACCTCAGCCTGAACCTCGAACCGGTTTACACGATCATTCTCGCGATTTTGATTTACCACGAAAACAAGGAGCTCCGCTGGTCGTTTTACCTCGGTTTGGCGCTGATCATAATGTCGGTAGTGTTGCAAATGCTGCAAGTGATGCGCGCGCACAGGAATGCGGGAACGGCTGAATTGAGTACACAGCAGTAAACAAAATGGGGCGCCACATTGTGTGGTGCCCCGTTAGTAGAGTTGTAACGGCAGAGAATACGACCATTAGTTTTTTAGCGATTTCAACGAATCGTCGATCACATTCTGCATTTGCAGTGGTTCATAGTCGCCGCGGGTAAAACCAGAGTAATGCAATGCTTCGCCGATGTCTTTCCTCAAATCCAGCTCCGCTTGCTGCCGGCACAGTGCAATGCCCTGCGTCTCCGAATACCTGGCCAGGTACTCCTGCTCCGACTGCCCCGGCGTGGGAACGAGTAATGCCTTTTTTTTCAGCACAGCCAGGTCCATCAGCGTCGAGTAGCCGCTACGGCATATGACCAGTTGCGCACGGGCGAGCGCACGGGCAAGCTCGCTCGCGTTCGCGTGCGTTACGTAGGTTATATGCGCGGGCAAATGCGTGCGTACGTCTCCCGCGGGGTTGCCGGCAATGATATGGAAGTGGTACTCCGGCACAGTGGAGGCTTGTTGAAGCAGTTTTTCTTCCAAAATGCCCCGCATCGGCTCCGGGCCGGAAAGCAGGACCAGTATGCCGTCGTGCAGCGGCGGTATGGACGTTTTGGGAGGCCGTAATTGAGATAATAATCCCACATAGCGCGCATGGCCAGGAAGCTCGCGCGGGTGCGATAATGCGCCCGCCAGTCCGCCGTTTGCGTGCTCATCCACGACCCAGCATTGGTCGAACTTTTCGAGCATGCGGTAATGCAGTCGGCGCATCAGGGAATCTGCCGACGTGCCGAAACCCGTCATGATCTGCAATTGGTGGGTCATGATCACCGATTTCAACCCGTCGATCTTCAATCCGTAACGGTTATCGGAGATCACGAGGTGGAATTGGTGCGTGGTTTGCATTTCGCGGAGCCATTGCCGCTCGCGACGGATGGCGCCCAGGATTTTCGGGATTTGGACTAAAATTTTCGCGACAAAAGTGCCGCCGCTACGACTATACGTGATATGGTAGCCGGGGAGCGGCAACTGCGGTACGTTGGGAAAGTTTTCTTTCAGCAGCACGGCCGTAACACCGGACGCAGCGATAGTGACCTCGCATCCTTTTTCAATAAGATACCGGATGACGGGGATGCAGCGCGTGGCATGTCCCAGTCCCCAGTCCAGCGGCGCTATCAGGATACGGAACGGCAGGGCGGATTGTGGTTTGGTTGCAAGGCAAAAATAGCAACTCTGGCGCTATTTTTGGCCAAGGAATGATAGCACGCGCTCGGTAACTTCTTTCAGCGAAGGTATCTGGACGGGTTTCTGCAGGTAATCCATCACATGTCCCGAATCCATGGCCCGATTGTAATCTTCCACTTCAGAGGAAGAGCTCATCATGCAGATCGAAATAGGCTGGGGGACCTCCGGTTTCAGTTTTCCGTATTCGTTCAGGAACTGCCAGCCGTCGAGGATGGGCATATTGATGTCGAGTAATATCAGTTGGGGGAGTTTCAACGCGTCTTCTTTATGGCTGGTAAGGTAGTCGAGCGCGTCGCGGCCGTTGTCAAAAAAGATAATCTCGCGGGCTATTTTGGCTTTTTCTATGATACGTTTCAGCAGGTAAGTGAAGATTTTGTCGTCGTCTACTACGCAGAGTATTTCAAGCATTTTCGTTAAATGTAATTTTAAATGTAATACCCGCGTCGACTTTGCTGAATACCTGAATGTTCCCGCCCTGGGCTTCGATCTGATTTTTTATCAAAAATAAGCCAACTCCGTGAGCATCTTCGTGTTTGTGGAAAGTTTTATATAAACCAAAAATTTTGTTGGCATGCAGCGACAGATCGATACCTTTTCCCTGATCGCTGTATTCCAGTACTTTAAGTCCTTTCTCGTTGCGGTAAAACCGAAGTTGGATCACCGGGTGCCCGTCGTCTTTTTTATATTTAATACCATTTGAAATCAGGTTCATCAGAATGCTTTCCAGGTAAATGCGCGGAAATACGATCTCTTTTTCCTTGAAATCCAGCCCTACTTCCGCCTGGCTGGTGTGCAGGCTTTCGTCGAGCACACCCAGGACCTGCTCGGTAACCTCCTTGATATCAAGTCTTTCGCCTTCCAGGTGGTTGTCGCGGATCTTGATCACCTGCGAAAGGTCGTCGAGTGTGCCGTTCAGGTGTTTGGCCACCGTTTTGATCTTCTGAAAAAGCTCCTCGTTGTCTTTGCTAAGGGTCGATTCGTCGACAAAATCGGCCAGCAGCGCGATATTGCTCGAATGGTTCCGCAGGTTATGGGAAAGAATGTGGGTGAAACTTTGCAGCTGACTATTTTTCTGGGCCATCTGGTCAATCGACTTTACCAGTTTGAGTTCCAGGGTCTTGTACCGGTCGATGTCCATGATAATCCCCCGGATCTTGCCGACCTGCCCGCTGGCATTCAGCGAGGGTGTGGCCGAAAACCGCACCCATTTCCGGGTACCCGACGGGGTTGTAAGTTGCAACTCATGGTCCCAGGAGCGGCCGAACTCGATGGATTCCCGCAGTGCAGCGCGGATGATCAGCTGGTAAGGTTCGGGGAAGAATTGGAGAAAATCGGTTTCATTGTGAATGTTCCCTTCGTTGGTCTCCATGATAATGCCACAGGTAGCCGTCCAGCGGAACTGGCCGGTGGCGGGGTCGTACTCCCAGCCGCCGAGTTTGCCGACATTGCTCGCGGCCGTGAGCAGGAACTCGCTTTCGGCCAGCTTGCCTTCCACGGCGGTGCGTTCGTCTATCTCGTGTTGTAAATCGGTTACCGAACGGAGCAGGAGTACATTCGGAAAGATTTTGAACAAATAGTAAACCGTTGCCATGGATACGATGGCGGTGGCAAACCTCACCAGCGCGCTGAAACGATACACCGGCACCCAGAATATCAGGGCGTCGATCAAATGCGTGGCACCGCAAAAGAGGATGAATGCGACGAAAAGCCAGATCGTTTTAGGGAAAGGAATGTCCTTTTTGTTGAGAATGAAGCGGACCAGAAAGATGGGGATCAGGAAGTAGGCTGCCCAGATAACAATGTCCGAAATAATGTACAGCCACCCATGGAAATCCGACCACGAACCGCAATACCAGCGTGCGGGCCATTCCGACGTGCTGAATATCCCCCGGAAGAAATCCGCCACCTGCTCCGGGAGCCCCTGCTCTGCCAATCCTGCCCGGCTGGTATCGGACAGCGCCGCACCCGTACGGCACAGCGGAATACGGTCTTTTGAAATGGCATGAAGTTGCGCGGCTTCGGGGATCATGAATCGTTAATTAACGCGAGGTCCATTCGAATATTAACGATAAATCTCGTGCCAAACAACCGCTCCCCGCTTTTCAAAACTAGCCCATCGGTTGCCGTAAAAATACTATTCAATCAGGTTTGTAAAAATAGTTTTAATTCCTTGGGGTAATTGTAACTAATGCAAAGCAATCAGGAGATTTTGAATGCCGATCGACCTGAGGTTGAGGGTGAAATTAATGGCTTTTGGCATACTAAACATCGCTATCGCGGCCAGGAGAATCCGTATGCGGAAGTGTATATCTAGTAACCGTTGTTGCGTTTTTTATTCTTAAAATGTAAAAACTAGGTTAGAATAAATATTTTGAAATGTAGAAAAAGTTCAAACCGGGCAGATGCCTGGCAGCGTACTTTTTAACTAATTTAGCGGTCGCCAAAAATCAAATTCACATCTGTTTTTCATGAATATTCAAGTCCATCAACAAAACGAAACTGCGATTGCGGAAGTGACCTCGGACCAGGTTCTCATCCATACCCCGGCCGACGGCCTGCAACTGATGGTCGATCTTTACTATCAGGGCTACGGCGAGGTAATCCTGCACGAGCGGAATATCACGCCTGAATTCTTCGATCTGAAGACGGGAATTGCGGGTGAAGTTTTGCAGAAATTCACCACTTACCGCGTCCGCCTGGCCATTATCGGCGATTTTGCGCGTTACGACAGCAAGAGCCTGCGCGACTTTATTTTCGAAAGCAACAAAGGAAGGCAGATCGCTTTCGTACCTTCCGTGGAAGAAGCCGTCGGACGACTGTCAAACTGATTTAAATGGAAATAGACGAAATTCTCGACCATTTTCACCCTTTGCCGTCTCATTCAAAAGAGGCGCTGAAAGCGCAAATTTCCCGAGTGCAATATCCGAAAGGCCATATGCTGGTCCGGTCGGGTAGGGTGGAGAAAATGCTCTATTTCATCCGGAGCGGCATTGTCCGTGCCTATTCCGATGCGGATCGCGGGGATGTTACGTTTTGGTTCGGAAAGGAAGGGGACGTGGTGCTTTCGATGAAAAGTTATGTTTCGGGCCAGCCGGGCTACGAACACATCGAAACGTTGGAACCCTGCGACTTGTACCAGATGAAAGCGCAGGACCTGGAAACGCTTTTTATCAACGACATTCACATTGCCAACTGGGGCCGCCGACTGATCGGACAGGAGCTGATCAAAACGGAGGAACGGCTCATTTCCATGCAGTTCAAAACGGCCCAGGAGCGGTACCTCGATTTAATGTCCGCCACCCCCGATCTGCTCCAACGCGTGCAATTGTGCCACATCGCTTCCTTCCTGGGCATTACGCAGGTAAGCCTGAGCCGCATTCGCGCGGAAATCAGGTAACGCTTCTTATTTATCATTTGTAAAATTTTTTACGGATCCGGCGCAGGACCTTTGTATCAAAAAAACGAAGTGTTATGAACTGGATTATTTTGATTGTCGCCGGCCTGTTCGAGGTTGGATTCGCCTCTTGTTTAGGAAAAGTTCGTGAAACAAGCGGAACCGAAATGTATTTATGGTTTACCGGATTTATCATCTCACTGGTGGTCAGCATGGCGTTGCTGCTCAAAGCGACCCAAACGTTGCCGATCGGCACGGCCTATGCGGTGTGGACGGGCATCGGCGCGGTGGGAACCGTGTTAGTGGGAATATTGGTGTTTAAAGACCCCGTCAGCTTCTGGCGGATATTCTTCATCACCACATTGATCCTCTCCATCGCGGGACTGAAAGTGGTTTCACAGCATTAGGTAATTTCGGGGGCAAGCTATTTTCTCCTGCCGGAATGAAGGCACCAGCTATTTTCGTAAAGCTGAACGATCTTTTAAATCAATTTTCCCCAAGGAGCATCAAGCGAGTGGCTTCCCTGCTGGTATGGATTTTAAATGGAAAGCAATCTTCATGAAAACCAAACCCAGTGAATGATGGAAGACTACACGAATGTATTGATACACGCGGCAAGGGTGGGGAACCTGGAAGTAATCCGTGAACTGCTCAACCGGGGTGTCGATGTAGATGGGAGGGATGAAAAGGGCTATACGCCCCTGCTGATCGCCTGCTATAACAACCGCTCCGAAGCCGCCGAATTGCTGCTCGAATCGGGTGCGGAGGTGGATGCGGGCGACTATGGCGGCAATACCGCACTAATGGGGGCTGCATTCAAAGGTCTGCCGGAAATAGCGTCGCTGCTCATACGGCATGGCGCCAATCTCGACAGCCAGCATGGCAATGGGGGAACGGCACTGATGTTCGCGACGATGTTCGGCCGCAATGACGTGGTAAAACTGCTTCTCGAAAGCGGCGCCGATACAAAGATTCTGGACACAAGAGGCCAATCTGCTTTTGATCTGGCCATGCAGCAGGGCAATGAAGAAGCAATTTCACTATTGGCTTGAAATTTAGAACATAAAAATCTCACAACAAACAATCCCATTTCCGTCGACTTAAGTCGACGGCAAGGGATTGCTATGCTGTGAGATTTTTTATGAGATGATTTTTAGATGATTTTATTACGCCGGGATTTTTCTTGGCTTTTCTCTTTCCCAGAACCTGTGCTGGGCAATGGCGGCAATGAATTGCTTCGCTAATTTCGCTGGATCGTCGCTGATGACAATGCCATCGAGCAGTACCGATTCATCCGAGAAATCCGCTGGTAATTTCCTGGCAAAATAGGTCGCCTCGATCGCCTGCATTGCGCTTGCATCCGCTGCAATGGCTTTGCAATGCTTGAACGCCTCATTGAGGAAATGGACGGCATCGGCATCCGCCTCGATGGTGGCTGCACTAATGGTGCCGCCTGGCACGTATACCGCGTCGTAAAGCACGGAGGCGGCTGTCAGGAGGCTGTGCTGCACAGGAATTTCTTCATCGGTTGCGGATAAAATATAGTTCGACCTGGGAGCGATCACTTCCACAATGGCACCTTCGGCCTCCAATGACGCTTTTACCGTATTCAAAGAATTGCCATCTACGCCATCGGCGGCCAGAAATGCGACTTTCCGGGTTTTGATGCTGTCTTTCGGGCTATTGGCCATACTCAATGCGGTTGAGGCAGTCAGGGAACTTTCAACGACAAGCGGATCATAGTCGGCCGGATCGGCGTCGGCAGGAATGCTGCGGTTCATCGGCAGTTCGGGATCTTCCGGTACCGAAAGTCGGAGCGCAAATGCCACCGAAGCGGCCAGCCCATTATCGATCATCGACAATATTCCCAGCATTCTGCGACGCACTTCAACGGACTGTACTTTGCCAAGTTCGAAGCTGAATGCATCGATCATATGGTTCTTTTCCGGATCAGACTGGCTATTGAAAAACAGTTTTGCCTGGCTGAAATGGTCCAGGAAACTTTTGCTCCTCGCCCGTATTTTCCGTGCGTCAATCCGCTCGGGATAAGACGTAAATCCACCCTCCGATGCCTTCGCCTGCAATGGGTAATTATCGCCCAGCGAGTTGGGTCCGTAGCTGATTTTGCCGCGGTTGATGGTCTGGCGCATAAAGCCGTCGCGCTGGTTGTTGTGAACCGGTACAATGGGCCTGTTGATCGGAATTTCCTGGAAATTCGGGCCGCCGAGGCGGATCAGCTGAGTGTCGGTGTAGGAAAACAACCTGCCTTGCAGCAACGGGTCGTTGGTAAAATCGATACCCGGTACCACGTGGCCGATATGGAAGGCCGATTGCTCCGTTTCGGCGAAGAAGTTTTCCGGGTTGCGGTTCAAAGTCAATTTCCCCACTCTGGTCACCGGTACCAGTTCCTCGGGGATGATTTTTGTCGGGTCAAGCAGGTCGAATTCAAATTTGAACTCGTCGGCTTCCGGTACAATCTGCAAACCGAGTTCCCATTCGGGGAAGCTGCCGCTTTCAATCGCGTCCCAAAGATCACGGCGGTGGAAATCCGGGTCTTTACCTGAAATATTCTGAGCCTCGTCCCATGCCACCGAATGCACACCGAGCAGAGGTTTCCAATGGAATTTGACAAAATGGCTCACGCCCTCCGCATTCACCAGCCTGAACGTGTGGACGCCAAAGCCCTCCATCATCCGGTAACTACGCGGAATAGCGCGGTCGCTCATCAGCCACATGACCATATGCGCAGACTCGGGCATCACGGAAATAAAATCCCAGAATGTGTCGTGCGCCGAGGCGGCTTGCGGGATCTCGTTGTCGGGCTCCGGCTTCACGGCGTGCACCAGGTCGGGGAACTTGATGGCGTCCTGGATGAAGAACACCGGCATATTATTTCCGACCAGGTCGAAATTCCCCTCCTGCGTATAAAATTTGACGGCAAACCCCCGCACGTCGCGGGCGAGGTCGGTTGAGCCCCTCGACCCGGCAACAGTTGAAAACCGGACAAAAACCGGCGTTTCGACGGAGGTATCAGTGAGAAATTGCGCTTTGGTATATTGTCCGAGTGGTTCGTAAAGCTTGAAAACCCCGTGCGCGCCCGAGCCGCGTGCATGTACGACGCGTTCGGGTATACGCTCGTGATCGAAATGCGTTATTTTTTCGCGGAGAATAAAATCTTCAAGCAGGGAAGCACCCCGGTCACCTGCTTTGAGCGAATTCTGGTCGTCGTTGACGCGGACGCCCGTGTTGGTATTCATGAACTCGCCGGTGGAATTTTCCATGTGCTCGGCAAGGCTTCTGGTCTTGTCGTTTTCCGGCTGGTCAACCGCCGGATTCTGCTGCGCTTTTCTTTTGGCCATAGTTGTTGATGGTTTTAAATCGGAGGCTTCCAGCAAAACGTGTTCCAGCATATTTCAGCCTTGGTATGCCAGTTGCTGACGCACCCTTTCAAGAGATCGGTGATATTCCGCGGCCGCATCAACCACCATAATGACGCGATGTCACACGCCTCGGAAACCTTGGTTTTTTCAACGAAAGTTGCAATCGACGGCGTCCCTGGGGGTTTTTGGGGACACTTTAAAGTACTTCACCGCGCATCCGGCCAATGGTATGTGTATCGGGTTCACATTACCAAACAGAAATACACGGGTACCTAAGTCCCCGGAATGGGAAGCCGCGACGAGGACATGGCCTGGTGGTAGAAGTACGGGATTGATACGGCATTGCGTCACTGTGCTGGGATTTCGTTGGGAATTTCCGTCATGGCCAGGCGGTTATAGTCGATCCAATAGCGGCACATCGTGTTGAGCATGGCCTGCCATTCCTCGAATTCCACAGGCTTGATGAAAAAAGAATTCGCGCCGGCCTGGTAGCAACGGTTGATATCCTGCTGGTTGGCGCTGCCGCTCAGGATTACGACCGGGATCGTTTTCCACGCAGTTTCAGTATTTGAAGGCGTCTGGCGAATCAGTTTCAACAGTTCCAGCCCATTGATATTCGGCAGTTGTAGATCGATGATAATGAGCGCAGGCCGCCGTCCTTTGAACTGCTCGGCCGATTGCAAGACCATGTACTGGTAGAGTTCCTGAGCACCTTGAAAGAACCTGACGTGGTAATCAGCCAAAAATTTGGTAAAAATGCCTCTTACGAGCTGGCGGCAGTCGCTCGAATCTTCTACCAGGTAGATTTCTTTTTTGCTCATGGATTGATCTTCCGAATTAAAATCGTTTAGCATCACGGGTGTAGCTGGCATTCAGGAAACAGGTGTCCACAGCCTGGGCCAGTTTTAAGAAATCAGCTTCGTGCACAGGCTTTTCCAGAAATGCATTGACCCCGCGTGCATACGCGTCGCGCACGAGCGAGCGATTCGAGATTGTCGAGAGTATTACAACCGGGATATGGCAGGTAGCATTGTTCGTTTTCAGGATGTTGAGCGTTTCCAGGCCACTCAGCCGCGGCATATTCATATCCATGATGATCATTACCGGGTCGTCCGTCACACCCTGATCGACAACCAGCCTGACAAGCTCTTCCCCCGACTCCAGTTCAACGATCCGCACGGGACTGATGACCTGTTCCACAGAGGCGCGGATCAGCATGCGATCGTCTTCGTCGTCATCGGCCAGATAAATAGTCTTCATGCAATCAGGTCAGGCATAATGCAGTATTTCAAAACTGATAAAGCAAACAAATCATGCCACGGCCGAAGATGACACAATTCTTGCCGCCAGCAGGTCAAAAACCCGGGCGTGCGCAGCCTGCCAGTGATCGCATGGGAATGTGTGTATTTTTCGCGGCAGCGCTCGCGAAAAGGGCGATGGTTACTCCCCGGTTTTTTAAAATACCATCATGGATTTGAACGGTTCATCCCTGATAAATTGCCTTTGATGAGATTTGTTTGGATGCCGGATTGGATTGAGCTATGTTGTGAAAAACTAACACTGCTCAATCCAATCCGACTATGCCGACCTTCATTCACACCGAGAAACAAGATCGTGCGATCAATCTCGAAAACATCGATAGTATCAAGAAAGAAAACGGTATCCGTTATGAGATCGTCTTCGAATCCGTACCAGCCCAGGGAAACCAGGAAGGCCTAACCGAAGTAGGCCGCTGGCAGTTTGATACCGAGAAAGAGCGGGATAAGACTTTGAAATGGATTTTGAGTAATTACGGTATAGGGGTTTAATCTTCAAACTCGTTCACGGCCAGCTCCGTAACTCCGGACCATCCGTTCGAAACCGCTTTCGTAACACCGTTTTCCGGTACACTATATAGCGTATTGCCGCTGGTAACGAGCAGGCTCCTGCCATTGGAAGCCAGTTGTGCGCCCGCGGCGAAGATGTTGGCGGTGTGTACCGTGGCTGCGCCGGTCATGGTGTTGATTTTGTAGAGCTTGCCGTCCGGTTTGATGAGGTACACCTTATCATTCAGTTGCGCTATTTCGGTGACGCCTTTATAACCTGCGCCCATGGATACGAAGTTCTGGCCATTGAGCGATACGCGGAACAGAATATCGCCACTCACGATGAAGAGGAATCCGTAGGAATAGGTCATAGCAGTGGCCGGGAGCCAGTACTGGCCTGGCATCGTGGTTTTGCCAGCGTTGTAGGGGATGTCTATTTTGCAGAGATAGCCGTCTTGGAGAAAATATAAAAAATCGTTGGCGTAGGCCATTGCCTTGATGCCCGGGGTGGTCATCAGGACGCCGTATCCTCTGGCTGTCTTCGTGTCCGCCTGGAAGAGCGTCGATCCGTCGGTAATGTACAGTCGTTCGGGGGTAAAAAGCATTTTCTTGGCGCCCGGGAAGTGTCCCGAATATTTCGCCATTTTTCCGGTGGTCGAGTCGGCGAGGTAAATGTCGTCCGGCTTCCCGACGAAGACATTCGCATACATGTTGATAATGCCATTGACGTCGTTGGTCGAAAGATGGTCGCGTTGTACGGTGAAGGTTTTGCCGTCGACGGTGGTCATCACGGGCAAGCCGTTTTTGGAATAGGCCCACGAATCGAGCATCATGATGGAACCGAAATCGAAGAGCCCATATGCATGCGGGTCGTAGCCATTGTCAGGCACTTTGCCCACATTGGGCAGGTCGGCTTCGTTCATGTTGGCCGAATTGATTTTAATGTAAACATTCCGGTCCGGCCGGGTATGCTCGTGCGACAGCCCGATCGTGTGACCGATTTCGTGCAGTACACCTCCTTTTGTCGCATCCACAGGTAGCGTGATAAACTGCTCGCCACCCACCTGACCAATCGATGAAGAATAGCCTTTCGCCCTTTTGAAAGTCACGAAACTGGATCGTACAACCGGGTAGTTCGGTAGTCCGGGAATTTGTCCGCGACGCTCCACAAACCGCACCGGCGTGGTAGCTTCCAGCTCTGCAATGGCTTCCAGAACAGGCGTTTTATTGGTAATGGATGGGTCGATCGTGTAGGGCACCCTGCCATTCCGCCAGAGCGAAGAAAGCTTGATGAGGGCTTGGGTACGGGCATTACCCTGGCCCAGTTGTTCGGGCGTAAGGATAATATCCCCTTCAAATACCGCTTTGCCGTCGATTTCGGAGTAGGTAATCTCGTGTCCGCGGAATGTGCCTTTTCGATGGACGCCGGTTTCGCCCGGGTAGGCTAACTCCGCTGCGGAGCGGCCGATACCCGACTCAGGGGCAGCTGTCACGCCGTTTTCAGGCGTCATTTCCCGGCAGGAGGTAATTTGAAATGCGGCAAACAGCAGTATGCCTGTTCTGACTAATAGACTCTTTGCTTTCATGATCGATGTAATTTTAATGATTTCGCTCTGGTCGAATGCTGGTGCATTCGGATGATCAAAACTAAACCGGGAAGCGGGGAGCAGGCGGGCATAGTCGATGAACGACGTGGGAAAATCGCTGAACGGATTTGCCATTCTAAAATGCGTACCCTATTTTTGTATTGATCAATACAAAAATAAAACACTATGCGTGGCAGACCGTCATCCATCGACCACAAGCAGGTACTACTCAAAGCGCAGCGGGTATTCTGGGAAAAAGGCTTTGGTGCCACCTCCCTCGATGACCTGCTCAAAGCGACCGATATGGGCAGCGGTAGCTTTTATAATACCTTCAAAGGAGGTAAAAAGGAGCTTTTCAGCAAAGCTATCGGGCAGCGCCGGGAGGCATTCCGGGAATTCAAAGCCCAACTCGACCGATCTGAATCGCCTGTGAAAGAAATCAAGGACTTTTTCCGAAGCATCGCGGATGCGGATCACGACACGCACATGCGCGGGTGCATTATCGCGAATGCGGTTACGGAGATGACGTTCCTGGATGCGGAACTGGAAGCGGAGGCGGCGGCGATTTTGGAGGAGGTGGAACAAATGTTTGCCGACGCGATCCGAAAGGAGCAACTAGCCGGGACAATTGCGAACCCAACCGCGCCGGAACTGCTCGGTCGCTACCTGGTAACGGTCTGGAACGGAATGAACGTGACCAGGCGCATTCACCCCGACAGAACAAGTTTGCGTGAACTGATCGAAATGCAGTTGTCGGTCATTAGCTAACCTTTTTTAGCGCCATTTTTGTAATGATCAATACAAAAATAATTATATCAAATTCAATGGACTTAAAACTGAAACAAAAGACCGCTTTCATCAGCGGCTCGACGCAGGGAATCGGCTTTGCAATCGCCCGGCAACTGCTGGAAGAGGGCGCGAATGTAATTGTAAACGGTCGAAGCGAAGAAAAAACGACGGGGGCCGTAAAGCGGCTTTTGGAAACCGATCCCGCCGGTAATGTAACGGGTATTGCCGCTGATTTCTCTAAACCCGAAGACGTGGCAAGGCTGATTGCCAGCCTGCCGGAAGTCGATATCCTCATTAATAATGTGGGAATTTTCGAATTGAAACCATTCTCAGAGATCGACGAGGCCGATTGGCTGCGCGTGTTCCAGGTGAATGTCATGAGCGGGGCGCGCCTTTCGAAGGCGATATTACCGGGAATGCTGGAAAGGAAATGGGGCAGGGTAGTGTTTATCAGCAGTGAATCCGGGGTGAATGTTCCGGCCGATATGATCCATTACGGTGTCACCAAAACAGCGATGCTTTCGTTAGCCAACGGGCTCTCCAAATTGACCAAAGGGACCGAAGTGACGGTCAACAGCATCCTGGGCGGGCCTACCTATTCCGACGGTGTGGCCGGTACCGTCGAAGCGATTGCCGGTGCGCAGGGCATGGATGTGGAACAAATGAAAGCCGCAATTCTGGGCAGTACCAACCCGCAATCCCTTTTGCAGCGATTTATCCGGCCCGAAGAAATCGCGGGACTGGTCGCCTACCTGTGCAGTCCGCTGGCCGTGGCGACCAATGGCTCGTCGCTCCGTGCCGACGGGGGCGTGCTTCAAGTGCTCTGACCGGGTTTCGGATACAAACCTCCGGGAAATGGTTAATCCTGCGCGTGAGGCCTTACCTAGTTTTGCATTGGTTCAAACAAACACAAAAATACCAAAAAATGAAACTTGTAAAATTAGGAAGCCAGGGGTTGGTGGTGCCGTCGCTCGGGCTCGGCTGTATGGGAATGACCGGCATGGCTCACATGGATATTTATGGAAAAGCCGATGAAGCGGAGGCCATTGCTACCATTCACCGCTCGCTGGAACTGGGCGGCAACTTTCTGGACACGGCGGATTTGTACGGGCCGTTGATCAACGAACAATTGATTGCGAAAGCGACGAAAGGGCGACGCGACAATTACCTTCTTGCTACGAAATTCGGGTGGGAGATCGATGATAATGATCAGATAACCTGGAAGTTCAGGGCGGATAAGGCTTATGTCAAAAAAGCGGCGGAGCGATCCCTGCACAATTTGGGTACGGACTATATCGACCTGTATTACCTGCACCGCCTCGATCCCAAAACGCCGGTTGAAGAAACGGTGGAAGCGATGTCGGAACTCGTGAAAGAAGGGAAAGTGCGCTACATTGGCCTGTCGGAAGTATCGGCCGAGACGATCAGACGGGCGCACGCCATCCATCCGATCACCGCTGTTCAGACCGAGTATTCGCTTTTTGAACGGAGTGCGGAGGAAGCGGGCATTTTGCAAACGCTGGAAGAACTGGGCATTGGCTTTGTCGCGTACTCGCCGCTGGGCCGCGGGTTTATCAGCGGCGAGCTGAAAAGTCCGGACGATCTGGCCCAGGATGATTTCAGGCGATCGATACCGCGTTTTCAGGGAGAACAATTTTATAAAAACCTGGAACTGCTGGCTGAAATACAGACCATAGCGAATGAAAAGCAGGTGACGTCGTCGCAGCTTGCATTGGCCTGGGTTATCGCAAAAGGCGTGGTGCCAATCCCGGGAACCAAGCGCCGTAAATACCTGGAAGAGAATATCGCCGCGACGGAAATCCGGCTCGGCGCCGACGATTTGGCGCGCCTGGAAGCTGTGATTCCGCTCGGAACCGAAACCGGCGACCGGTATGACCAGGCCGGAATGCAGGCGATAGACCGGTAGCGGCAATGCAGGCGGGGCGCGTGTTCTGCCTGCATGCATTATATTTAACCTATGAAAAAACAGGCACCCTATATCGTCCATTCGATCTCCGAGCAGCACCGGATACTGGCATTGCCGAAGCCGGTGCACCCGTTGGTGAGTGTTTTCAATTTCGAAGAGATGGACCACGCGAATGCGGATACGCGTATGCAGACGCTGGTGCTGGATATGTACTGCGTTTCGCTGAAAAGGAATGTGACCGGCAAAGTACGTTACGGACAGGGCTTTTACGATTTCGATGAAGGCATTATGTTTTGCACGGCGCCGGGACAAGTTACGGGCAACATTACGGACGACCACAAACCCAGCGGCTGGTGCGTCGTGTTCCATCCTGATTTCATCCGAAAGCACCCGCTCGGACAGCGAATGAAAGACTATGGTTTTTTCGACTATGCTGTCAACGAGGCGCTGCATCTCTCCGAACATGAGGAAAGCCTGGTAATTTCTTTGATGAAAATGCTTCGCGACGAAATCAGCGCGCGGATCGATGCTTATTCCGAAGACGTCATCGTTGCCCACATTGAACTGTTGCTCAGCTACGCGCATCGGTTTTACGGCCGGCAATTCATTACCAGGAAGCCCGTCAGCAGCGATGTGCTGATACGCTTTGAAAAAGTATTATCCGACTATTTTAATACGGACCGCCCCGTTCTGGATGGGCTGCCGACGGTGTCGTACCTGGCAGGCGCACTCAACTTTTCGGACAACTACCTCAGCGATCTCCTCAAAAACCTGACAGGCCAGAATGCGCAGCAGCACATTCATCGCTATGTGATCGAAAAGGCCAAAGAACTTCTTACCCAAACCAGTCTGACTGTGAGTGAAATCGGTTTCCAGCTCGGTTTCGAGTTCCCGCAATCGTTCAGCCGGTTGTTCAAGAGCAAGACAGACTTGACGCCTTTGGGTTACAGGAAGTCGTTGGCTTGAACGCTAAGCCGCATCATGTCGTTAATCCCCCCTCTTTTTGTCCTGAATGACAATCCGCTCAGCTATCGTATCTGTCTAATTTAGTGCCGGTTAAAAGACGTTCACCAGTTACGAAATCACATGAGAAAAATAATAGCCGGAATGAATATGACGTTGGACGGCGTTTGCGATCACACCAAAGGGATTGCGGACGAGGAGCTGCACCAGCATTATACCGACCTGTTGCGCAACGCGGATGCCATTCTGTATGGGCGGATAACCTACCATTTGATGGAATATTGGAGGCCTTTTGTAGCAAACCCATCGGGCGAGAAGGCCATGGATGAATTCGCGGTCGTGATGGACGCGATTCCTAAAATTGTCTTTTCACGCACTTTGAACGATGTCGATTGGAAAAGCGCCCGGGTAGCCAGGGGCGGTCTCGAGGAAGAAGTTCGCGCGCTCACGCAGCAGGACGGCGGGGACATCCTGGTGGGAAGTCGTAGCCTGATTGTCCAAATGCTGAAATTGGGTTTAATAGACGAATTCCAGCTCACGATCCACCCCGTGATTGCCGGAGAAGGTCTGGCGATGTTCGAAAATCTGAACGACTGGACCATGTTGAAACTGATGAAGACGAAAACGTTCGATAGCGGGAACGTGACGCTTTACTATGAGCCGGTCAA
The DNA here is from genome assembly GCF_900109045.1 of Dyadobacter sp. SG02. Classification (GTDB taxonomy): domain Bacteria; phylum Bacteroidota; class Bacteroidia; order Cytophagales; family Spirosomataceae; genus Dyadobacter. The sequence goes on along the minus strand of NZ_FNYL01000011.1, from coordinate 213,967 downwards.
AAAATAGCTTTTGCAGAGCCCGCATTAATGAATGCACAAAAGGCCCGCGTTACCGTGGGCCTTTTGTATGATATGCAAAAATTCAGTTTTTCCCTTTCCGGCTATCCAGGTAATACCGGGCCGTTTCGCTCAAGGTGATGATCGCACCGCCCAGGATGACCAGGTCCTTGATCACCAGCCGCCCTAGCCCGGACAGGTACGGGAAGCCCCATTGCGCGTCGCCGAGGGGAGGCACCCAGCTTTCGGGTGTGGTGATCAGAAATGACAGGGTACCCAGCGTCATGATGAAGATCAGCATACTCGCTGCCATACTGGGCACCGGCGCTACCTTGTACAATGCCACCAGCACTGCGGCCGCCACCAGGAATGCTCCCAGGCCATAAGAGAAACCGTAGGTATTGTTGTTGATATGCCACTGGTGATTGGCGGCGATGAGCTCGCCCTCTTTGTTGATATGGCCTTTGTAATCCTGCGGATGGTGATAGAAAAAAGACATAAACGGGCTGTTGGCCACGAACGGCACGATGCCGTCGGCCTCGTAAGTGAAGAATTTGAGTCCTCCTATCCAGAGAAAGACTACCACGATGCCGAACCTGACCAGTTTTTTTCCGAGTTGGTCAAGATTGGCGATGCTGTTAATGATCGAAGTCTTCATGATGTATTTGATTTGTGGTTCAAAATTACATCACCCGATTCCCGTCGGCCATGGACGAAAAAGGCTATGACTTGGACAAATCTGCCACGATGGATATTCCCGTTTTGGAACGAAAAGCCTGCGGGGAAACCTTGGTTATTTTCTTGAAAAAACGGCTGAAATAGTATTCGTCCTTGAACTTTAAAGCATAGGCAATTTCTTTGATGCTTTGCCTGGTGAGGTGAAGCAGTTTTTTGGCTTCGAGCACCAGCCGTTCCTGAATGAGCTGCGACGGCGTTTTCCGGAAATACCGGCTGCAACGTTTGGAAAAGTTATTGGGCGACATAGCCAGCAGCCGCGCGTAGTCATTAGGTTTATGTAAATCCAGGTAATGCTGGTCCAAAAGCTGCCTGAACTGCTCCATCTGTTCATCTTTCTCCTTCGGCCCGTTGTCGATTTCAATCAGCTTCATTTTGATACTGCTCGATTTGGCAAGAAGCAATTGTAAATAGGCCCGTAACACAATTTCCGAAGGGGTAGGCTGGTTGCATTCCTCCTCGATGTCATTCATCAGATTGGAATACAACATAATATCCCTACCGGTGAGCGGTACCGAAGGTTGTATGTAAATATTGTTGAACAGCAATCCATTACAAGCTACTTCGGTGCGGTGGTATTCGATACAATAGAAATCGCCGTGAAATTGGAGCATAGTCACATCGCTGCGCATGCTTTGCTGCACGTGGATCACTTGCAGAGGCGTTGAAAACAGCAGGGTAGGACCAACATAATGGAAACTTCCGAAATCGGCATGATAAACGCCTTCCCCTGCCGCAATAAAAAGAATGGTGTATTCCGAAAATTGCGCCGGGGTGCCCAGCAGATCAGTGGTTAATTTCTTTAACCGGAGCAAATATTGTCCGTCCTTTGAAAATGTTTCCTCCATGTGGGTGGTTGCAGTACTGGTAATTTGATTGTGCAAATTTAATAACCAAAAAGCCTCCCAGCTTGTTACCGGGAGGCTTTCTATTGCAAGGGTCAGGCCAGGAAGTTCGTGATCGGCAATGTTGATCGGTTTGCTAAGCCATAGCCGTTGGCACATGTCCGGAAATTCAAACAAAGCCCTGCTACCCAAAGTTGTTACGGTAAAGAAGCGCCTGCGCCGACCGGCTATTGGATGATTTGCGAAAAGTATGCGATTTAAGTAAATGATATTTAACTCATGCAGATGAATTTATTGGCAATTTAGAAGTTCCACGAGATGATTTGATCGAAAAGATGTCCTGGATCCTACATTAAGCTGAATATCTGCCATATCATCATCACAACATTGAGCATAACGAAAAATCTAACCAGTACAACGAGTTTAGGTGAAGAAAGTGGAGCCCGTAGTAAGCAGGTGATTGCCAATACGTTAAAAATAATGTGCAACCTAGTTAGAACACGGGCATTTCTTATAAACGGCGGATAATTTGATAAATACAACTGCCTGGCGGTCTCAAAATTGATCTGGTTCGTTAGAGTCAGTTTTAACCACAAAATGAAGCTCAATAGTACACCCAAACTGAGAAGTATCCCCACGGGAATAAATACTTTTCTGCTGATCGATTCCTTCATTACCTTGTGGTTAAATAAATCGCAAACTCTTCTTCGCCACCGCTGATCCTAACGTTATACTTTCAGGTTTATTCAAACATATGGTAGCCAGTGTTTCGGAAAGCGAGCGCATTGTCCATGTAGCACCTTATTTCCATGCAACGCCATTGAAGGGAACATTAAAATAGAAATAATACTAAATGGTTATCCCTTTTTTTACCTGTATTGCAGAACCTTCCGCCAGGAATACCGACAAAGGTTTCTCTGTTTTTAAGAAGTCGAACTTTGCGCCGTAGACGCCGGCAAAATCCACATCTATAAGGTAATCTTTGGTATCGTAAACTTGCCATCGTGGATGGGTTACCTCGTATTCTGCTGTTTTGTAAGCATTGATGCGGGTGTAGCCCCAATAATGTTCGGTAATAAACTCCTCTTCGCTTCCAGCGGCTATATCGGTAGGCGTATTGTCCGTGATAACTTGAAGACAGTTACGCAATCCTTTGCCCCACCGGTAAGCCACGGTCCATTCTCGCCCGTTATTCAACCAGGTGTGGCTCATGGGCATTGTAACATAGGGTTCGCTATATACCACCCTGGCCACCAGGCTAAGTGCATGGCGCGGTACAATCTCTTTTAAGAACACAACACCTCTTCTTTTGGTCTTTTCATGTTCTCGTAGTACATAAAAGCGCAGATTAACTTCTTCAAAATTAATATGGAAGGGTATCTTCCAGCCCTTCACCCTCGTGTCCTGAAACATGAAGCCCACCAGGCTTAGATAGCAAGTGTCCTTATACAAGTCCAATGTTGTTCCATGAGGTAGATGGGGTGCCAGCAAGGCGGGATCGACTGCATAGTTAGCTAAAATAAGCTTGCGCCATGCCGCGTCAAGAAAAGTTGGATTCATGCCAAAACTAGAAAGTATATGGTTAAAATGCCTGGCAGTTCGATACGCCAAAGATAGCATTTAGTTCTAACAGCAAGATCGAAATCAAAACGTTCTTTGTTGATCTCTGAACCCCGTCGAAATGTGTCTTGGACAGGATAGTTCAGATGCGAGGCACGATCCTGGTTCAAATCCCGCTTGGTCTCAACAACGGTTGTCGAACCCCAAATCAGCCTTCAAATATTTAAAAATGGCATTTTTGAATACCCCTAAACACAAACAGCCCCTCAACTTGCGTTGAAGGGCTTTTGTACCCGCAACGGAACGAATGTCGAACCGGATGCTTGATGATTTGAAGTTGATATCGGTGTTAAGTATTTTAAAATGAGATCATTGTGTGTTTATGCTCACTCAACCAGGAAAATGGGGAAAGACGGTCACCTTCTGAGAAAGTCTCTTGACCTGACTACCGGTCGATTAAAACTTTCTGAACAGCCCTCAGGCCATTTGCCCAGGAAATTTCCATCAAATACAATCCTGCCGGCAAGTTGTCGACCTGTATCCCGGCATCGCTCACCTTGCTGGTCCGATAGACTACTTTTCCGCTCATGTCGGTGATGCAGGCACTTGAAACTTGCGAGAAATCCTGCACGAACAGCTTTTCAGTAGCCGGATTCGGATATGCTAGGCTTTTGCCGGAACCTGAAAAGGACAAATTCCTGATCCGGCTATAAGCGAATGTGCCGTCGGTATCGACCATCCGTAAGCGGTAGAAACTTTCTTGTAAAACCAATGGATGTAAATCCACAAAGTGATAATCCGTCAGCACCTGGCTCTCCCGGGCTGCCGCGACAGACCCGATACTTTCCCAGTCCTTGGCATTGCCACTGCGCTGCACTTCGAAATGGTCGCTGTTTATCTCAGAATTGGTCGACCAGGTTAGCAGCGCCGCATTTCCTTCCCGTACCGCATCGAAACGGGCGAGTGCGACGGGGAGCGGGCTGTTCGGATTGGCAACCGCGAAGGGTGAGAAACTGGTTATGCCCACTCTTTTTTTGGTATAAGGGCCAGTACCAAAAGCCGGCAAAGCCATCATCTCGTCCCATTGATTGTTTTGGTAATGAGTAATAAAGCATTCGTTACGGTCAAAATTGGGTAGTTCATCGGTGGCATTCCAAAACAACGTCATCGTCACATTTGATCCGCCCGGCACATCTTCGCTCACATACCAAGTTTTATTTACGGCCATGCTGCTAATGGGGCTGCCTTGCGGAATGTTATTCAAAAAGGATGTGTACGTACCAATGTTGGCGCGCGCCGTAAAATTGTCGACAATGCCAAAGTTGGTCATGATCAACGGCGTGTAACTGGTTTCAGAGCCTACCGGAAAGGTAAATTCCTCCAAACCTACTTTTTGCTTTTTAAGGCCGCCGGTACCATCCGTGATCAGATAGCTTTCTGCGCTAGCGCCTTCAATCAGGGCATTGTCAGCCAATGTGATATCGTTGTCGCCCAGGGCAATCTTAGTAGCTTCGTTAAGCAATATTCTGCTATTTACCGTTGCATCGCCACTGAGCTGTTTCCTGGAATCTCCGGCAACAGAGAGGACCGCATACTGCCCGCCCAGGATCGTCTGCGGGCTGGTGCTTGTGAATGCAACGAATGCAGCACCTGCATCAAAAGTCCCGTTGTTCGTCCCGTTGCCCATGATGACTAATACTGCACCTTCCGTGAGGGTCAGACTAGCACCTGCTGCTATCGTTAAATCATTGGCTGTGGCATGGTCGGAACTGATGACCGGATTGTTTGGAGTGCCGGCGGGAATATTGACGTTCGTCGTCGCATCCGGCACCTTGTTATACATCCAGTTTATCGGATTGCTCCAGTCGGAATCGTGCATGCCTAGCCAGGTGCCGGCCGGTGCCGGCTTAACGTACGTAAACGGCACCGTATAAACGCAGCTCGCATGATTTATGACCATTTGAATGTAAAGTGTCTGGCTTCCCTCGGGCAAGGAGGGGTCACCCGAAAAATAAGTACCATTGTAGTAACCAGCCGACTGTGTTCCGGCCGGATCGATGAAAATGCCTAAAACTTCCATCCCACTCGCCGATCCATATCCTGTAATCAAGAGCTCGGGGTCGTCGGCGACCACAGCGGAACCTGTCATTTGTGCATCGTTAAACAAGTTTACGAAGGCACTTTGGTCATTTACGTATATGCCTTTGTATTTTGTAATGCCCAGGTTTCCATACTGTCCCTTTTTCAATTTCAGCGTATCGGTGATGATAACCACGCCTTCATTGCCCATGCCTCTATTGGACGTATTGTCAATTATAACAGAGCCATTTACATGAAAAGTGCCACACGGGGCGTTGCTCACCATCCCGTCTCCGATTTCCATATTGCCTTCACATGTAAACTTGCCCGAGTTAGTAACGTCGCCTAAACTTCCCAGACTACCCGCTGTTCCCTTGATCCGGATTTCGGCGCCGCTGTAATTCTTTAGCAAACCCTCGGAGAAGAGGAGTAATCCAATGTTGTTATTAACTGAAATAAATCCTCCCGATTCATTGTATACTTTACCCGCAACTACAAAAATGCCCATCGATATAGTGCCGGTTTCAGTCAGGGTTCCATCGTTGCGAAGGACACCGCCACCATTTATCTCGATCGCGGCGTATTCGACCGGGCCAACTTCGTTATTGGTGATCGTTACGGTACCGTGGTTGGTAAATGTTCCCAGAATCTCCAGCGTATGATTCTGCGAAGCGGTAGAGGTCATGGTAGCGCCGGCCTCCACCGTTAATGAAGCGCCTGGCTTGACTTTAATGGTGTGGAACTCAATTTCCGAACCGGTCGGTACTACCGGACTGTTGGGCCTGTTCGCGAGTATAGTGATTTCGTCATCGTAAGCCGGGATGCCGTAAGGTTCCCAGTTGTCATCGTCCATCCAACTGCTGCTAGATCCTCCTGTCCAGGTTTTCTGGGCAAATAATGTGGAACTTACCGAGCATACGAAAAATAACGGAAGTAGAAGTTTGTACATGAGGTTAGGGTTGGTTGATATTGATCACAATTTTCCTTACCGACTTTCTTCCATCAAGCCACCCGATCTCCACCAGGTGTACCCCTGCCGTAAGTTTTTCGACGTTGACTGCATCGGTTTTCATCGTGCCGGATTGGTAGACTACCTTTCCATTTACATCGATAATGCGCAGGCTTGAAACATGGGTGTAATCGTGTACGAATAGCTTGTCATTGACCGGATTAGGGAACACGACGGGACTGTCATCGCTGTCAAATTTCAGGCTTTTAATACGGCTATATGTAAACGCACCGGGGCCTGTCGCTCCGCGATCGATTATCTTCAAGCGGTAAAGATTTTCCTGCGATGCTACCGGCTGCTCGTCCGTAAAATGGTAGTCTGCCCATACTTTGCTTTCTCCTTTTGCCCTGACCGTACCGATTTTCTGCCAGATTTTTCCATTAAGGCTATGTTCTACTTCGAAACGTTCGCTATTGGTTTCCTCAGTGGTCGACCAGCTCAGAAGGGCGGTGGAGCCCTCCTTCACGGCGTCGAAGCGTGCTAGTGTGACAGGTAACGGGGAATCGGGGTTGGTGACTGCGAAAGGGGAGAAGCTGGTAATGCCGGAGCGGCTCGCGAAAAACGGATTGCCGCCCGACGCAACGCCACCCGTGGTCGGTTTCCAGCTGCCGTTTTGATAATGTGAAACGTAACAGTCGCTTCGATCAAATGAGGGAAGTTCGTCGGTCGGGTTCCAGTACAGGGACATTCCCACGTTTGATCCTCCCGGCACGTCTTCGCTGATGTACCAGGTGCTGTTGACCGCTTTCAGGGCAACCGGGCTGCCTTGTGGTACATTGTTTAAATAGGATGTATAAACCCCTTCGCCCACGCGTGCTGTAAAATGGTCGGGAGCGCCCGTGTTGGAAAGCACGACCGGCATGTAACTCGTCGCCGACCCGATCGGGAAAGTGAATCCTGAGGCGCCTAGATTCTTCTTTTTGAGACCTCCGGTACCATTGGTGATGAAGTACCGCTCCGAATTGAAATCGTTGAATGGTGACGGACTGGCAACCGTAAAGGTGTTGTTGCCCAATATCATTTTTGTATTACTCAAAAATACAAAGTAGTGACTCAGTGTGGCATCGGCAGTAAGCGTTTTATTACCGCCACTAATGCCCAGGATCGAATATGTACCTCCTGGAATGGTTTGAGTACCAGTGCCCGAAAACAAGGTGTATGCGCCGTCGGCACCTGCGTTGAACGAACCGTTGTTGGTGAAATCCCCTTTTACATCAAGTGTTGAGTTGGCATCCAAACTGAGGCTTGCATTCGGCGCTATCGTGAGATTTTTGGCCAAAGCCTCGGATTGGGATATTTTGATAACCGGCGAATTGGGTGTACCTGCCGGGATGTTAACATTCGTGCTGGCGGTAGGAATGGCCCCGCCGCACCAGTTGGCGGGCAGGTACCAGTCGTTACTGGTAGTGCCGAGCCAGCTACCTGGCGTGTTGATGGTTAGCGGTGCCTTATTGGAGGAATTATCCGAGTTCGAAGAAAATTCCACTACGCCGGGTGTTCCGTTGGAAATGAAGTTCGCGGTGGCCATGCCGTTTGCCTGAATCTTCGATACCCCGGAAATAATTCCCATACCGCCTGGACTGGCTGAGATACTCACCGGGCGGCCGATCAACGCACCCAGATTGGACGGGTCGATCAGCTCGTTGGCGGAGTTGGACGTAAAACCCGTAGAGGCTTGAACCGAATTGGTGCCGGGGTAGCAAATGCTTTGCGTGTTGAGGGTAGTCTTTAATTGCAAATGGGGGGTGAAAACCTCGGCGAAACCGTTCGGAGATGTACCATAGTCATCACCATTACATCCCACCGCACCCGCATTGCAACCCCACCAATTGTTTTTGGCATTGAGCAAATCGGATGTTGGGAAGGTTATTGGAGAGCCAGGAGGGCCAGCCTGCTGCAGTAGCACTATTTCTACGGCACCACGATCTCGTGCAGTGTTACTGAGGAAACGATTGTAATTGATGTTGAGCTTAGATCCATTGATCCAACTCGTCCAACCAATCGCTCCGATCAACCCTTGGTCGGCGGAATTGGCGATAAATGTACATCCGGTAATAGAAGTAGAAAAAGTGCCCGGACCGCCAATAGCAATTATTGAAATAGCTCCAATGTGGGCATTAGTTGCCTTGTTGTGAGAAAATAGGGAGTTGGCAATATTAATTTGCCCGGAGTTAATCCTGTTAGATGCCATGTTAAGTCTCACGCCTATGGCTCCTCCGTTGCCGACGTAAGCGGTGTTACCCGTAAACGTACAGTTTGTGACAGAAAGGGATACATCGAAGCAGAAGATTGCACCTCCATCAGGTCGCTCCTTGTCATTAGTTGCCTTATTATTAAAAAACCAACAGTTATCGAAGCTGATCGCATTTCCACGCCCGTTGCGCGCCAGAACGGCACCGCCACCGAGCGCGGTGCCTGATATACAGTTTTGAAAGGTCATCCCGTTAAAAGCAACCTTGACATTCGTTTGATCGGCGTTCGGATTTATGACAAAGCCGCGACCTAGGTTGCGGGCATCAATGATTGTATTCCCTGGACCGGCAGCATTAATGGTAATGTCAACCCCGCTGGCCGTCCCAATTTCGATGGCTAGCGGGTCTATGTAGTAAGTTCCGGCAATGACGTTGACGGTATGTGTGCCAGGTGTATTACCTGCATCCACAAGCGCACCTCTCAATTGGTCGAGACCAGTGCCGTCGGCAGTATTGGTCACATTGTAGACAGTCGCATGCGCAATGCCAGCCGGCAGGCAAAGGGCGAAACTAACCCATAGAACCAGTGTTTTGAGCTCAAACATATAGCAGTAGTGTTTTTTCAAGTGTTGTTTTTTGATTTGAGAAAATGCGTTTCAACCACAGGCAATGTACCCCGCAAAGGAAATTGCTATGCGCAAAGCATTTCCTACCCATCCGGGTAGTTGTCTATACGTTTGATTGATTTTACAGGGTTACTTTGCCAAATGGGGGTGAACTATCCCAGCGGATTTCTGAAACGCAGCAAAAGTTCGCTGCGGCTCGATATTTGGAGCTTGATGTAGATGTTCTTGATGTGGTACTTGACGGTTTCCACCGATATAAACAGCTTATCGCCAATGTCTTTGTTGGACGAGCCGCTTTGCAGCAAGGATAATATCTCGATTTCGCGGACGGTCAATTTGGCGTCCGGCTGCTTTTGCTGGGGCCGGTTGAAAAACCGGATCACTTCCATGGCTATTTTCGGGGAAATGGCGGCGCCTCCGGCCAGCATTTCCCTGAGCCCGGCCCGTAGCTCACTCAATTGGGAGCTTTTGAGCATATAACCGGTTGCCCCCGCACAAAGTGACTGGAATATTTTGTCCTGGTCCTCAAACACGGTAAACATCATCACCTGCGTCTGCGGGCTGCTTTCCTTGATGTGCCATACGGCTTCGATCCCCGATCTGCCGGGCAGGCCAATGTCGCATAGCAGCAGGTCAAGGCGTTGCGCGGGATTCCAGCGGTCCACGAATTCTTCGAACGACGCGGCGGATAGTACGAGTTCGAAATCCGGTTGCACCGCAAAAAAGTCGGCCAGCACTTGCCGAATGCCCGCTGTGTCTTCAATAATAGCTAGTCTGTTCATCGTAGCTGTAAAATTAAGCAGGGTTCTGGGTTTGTTTTCCCACCCATACAGGTAGTTCCGTACTGCTTTGCTTCTTTGCCAATGTGACCGCGACGCCCCCCCATGTTCCGGATTCTACTTTTAACTCTGCACGAATTTTGTGTGCCCTGTTCTGCATGTTTTTGAGGCCATTTCCCTGGCTGGAAACATCACCGAGCCCTTTTCCATTGTCCGTAATGCACATTCGCCATTGCGAATCATAGAAATCGAGGGTAATCTGCGCTTGTTCGGCTTGCGAATGTTTACAAACGTTCGTGATCGCTTCTTTATAGATGAGCCAAATATTCTGTCGAACCTGCTGGGAAAGGAAAGTGAGCTCAGTGATTCCCTTACTTTCAAACTCGTATTGTATCCCAATCGGTTTCAGGGCAAATTCGGCATAATCTTTCATGCGATCGGTTAATGTCTTGGCATTGTCGTTCCGCGGATCGATGCTCCACACCACGTCGTGCATGCTTTTAACAGCCAAGCGGCCTGTCTCTATAATTTTGCGGAGGTATTCCTTTCGCTGGCTTTCGTCCGCATATTGGAGAAAATCAGCTTGAAGGGCAAGGCCAGAAATCAATCCGCCTACCTCGTCGTGAAGGTCTTCCGCAATTTTGAGCCGCAGGCCTCTTTCTTTTTCCCTTTGCCTTTCCAGGTACCGGAATACGGCCATTCCCAAAGCCAGGGCGGCAGTGATTAGCAATATCTTAAACCATACTGTTTCTGAAAATTGTGGCTTAATCCTGATCATTTCCGCCGTCACGATCGCGTTGACCTTTCCGTTGGGCGCGGCTGTGCCTACTTCGAGCCGGTAAGATCCGGGCTGCGGCCTTACGAGTGAGATTTCCTTGTTGTTTCCCAGCCTGCTCCACGCCATGTCTTTATCGAGCCTGAAAAAATAGGGCGTTTCATCGGCGGTTCCGCTGATGTCCCCGCCCAGGTGAACCGTGAAAGAGATCACGTCAGCGGGAATCACGATTTCAGTTCCTGAATGATAGGGGAGTGTCAAGTCGGCTTTACGGTCATTGTCTTTTGTCTGAGTAAGCAATTGGGTCACATAAAGGGCCCCCGCTGCTTTGGGGCCGGATGCCAGAAGCTTGTCGATTGGTATCACCACAACGCCGCTTACGGTTCCCAACAGGAGCGTATCGCCGGACAAGAAAGAGGCGCCGGTATTGAATTCGTTGGAGGGCAAGCCGTCGCTTTCTTTGTAGTTTCGGATCAGCCCCGTTTGCAGGTCGATGCGGCTGAGCCCGTTGTTCGTACCTGCCAGCAGCACATTCTTCCGAAAGCTGATGGAATAGACCAGGCTGCCGGCCAGGTTTTTCGTTTCATCGATCCACGCGACCCTTTTAAAACTGCGCCGGTCGAGCACGACGAGCCCCTTGCCGATGGTAGCTGCGTAAACCCGGTCTCCTACGAAAGTCAGCGAGGGACAGCTGGTTTGGTCGTCGCTGCGGTAGACGATTTTTCCGACTCCATCCTTACTATATTTAAAAACAAAAAGCCCATCTGCCGTACATACCCAGAGAAAGCCATCCTGTATGTATAAAGCTGAAACGTGAACCTGCCGGGCGGCAAATTCGGCATTGCCGCCATTGCTTTCGATGATTTGTCCCTTTTTGAGATCGGCCAGGTAAAAGCCTTGGTAACATCCCACCCATGCCAGATCACCTGTGCGAACAATGGAGGTGACGTATTTTTCGTAAAGCTGCCCATATTTGGTCATAGCCTGCGAAAAGATTCCCTTGGGGATGTCGTACCAATACAAACCACCGCCTTCAATGCCTAGCAGAAGACTGTCTGCCGACCACGGGACTATTTTATAGACGAAAAGCAAATTGGTCAGCTGCTTTTTGGCGCCGGTGCTTCCATCGATTTTGAGAAAACCCTCTGAATAGGTCCCAAGGAATACATCTCCGTTCGGGTGTTTGTAAATGGACCTTATGCTGTTTCCCCTGGTCAGATCAACAGCCTCTATTCCAGGCTTGTCCGGAGCCAAAGCGACGCGGAAAATTCCCCTTTCCTGACCGGACTCGTATACGATAAGCTGGCTGAGATTGTAATTGTTGTGTTCGGGAATGCGCTTTCCGGCGATAACGCTTTGAGGGCCGGCCGCCGTAATGTGGTTGTTATTGAAATCGTATATAAACAGCTCATTTTCAATGGTGGTTATCAGTACCTGATGCCTGGAAAGCGGTGTTTGGTAGGCGCAGCGAACGGGTCGGGGCAGTCTTACATTTGCTATAACCTTTGAATTACAGTCCAGCATTTTCAATTCTCCCCGGTCGGTCAAAAACAGGATTTTTCCAGACCCGTGATAAACCGGATGCTGAATGGACTTATCGATAAAGTCGACCTGTCTGACGATCTCTTTCAGCACGTATCTGTTATTTTCGGAATGCAGCCGCACGATGCGGGCCACGTAGCCGGTAGTGAGCCAGAGATCGCCGTCGGCCTGTTCATGAATCCAGTTGACCGCCCCTTTTCTTGTCCCTTCGTTAATGTTGTCTTTGAGGTCAAATACCAGCCGAAGGCTATCTGCTTTCACCTCATAAAGCTTTCCCCAACCTGCCGCTACCAATACACGTCCCGCGTTGGTCTGCATGATATAGCCGGTAGCGCCCGCGTTGTCGGGATCATGTGCAGCGGCAGGAAATAGGAAAGAATGGTGCTTCCAGGTTCTGAGGTCCAGCCGGATGAGCGTTTGCCGGGTGCCTATCCAAAGGCGGTCATGATCGTCGCAGTGAATGAATTTAATGGTATAAGGCTGGATCCCGAACTGTGGGCCCAGCCCGATGACATTATTTCCGTCGAAACGGTATATATCCCTGTTGGTAAAAAACCAGAGAAGTCCCTTTGAGTCGTAAACTGCCTGTTTGATATTGCGGTCCTTGAACTGCCTGGGAAGAGATATGTCCGTTATTTGCAACCTGGGCCCGGCGGCATACACATAAGAAAGTGAAGAGAAACCCACTATCACCAGGAAAATAAACTTCCGAAAAAAATCACCGGCTTTCCCGGATGCATTCAACAAGCTAACTAAACCCGGAACGGAGAATATTTTCATGGAATAGGGGCATTGAGGTGATTTTGCAGGTACAAGGTAAAAAAAGAGTGTCAGAATCGGCTCTGGAGTTACTGTACGAAAGAAGCAATAAAGCATTGCGGAGAATCGACAGGGCCGGGACAATCGGTTGGTCCAGTCCGTTATGCCTGTCGGTAAACTAATCTATTCCTAAGGTTTGAGCGTAATTTTCTAAGATGCCCAAAGCAAAAAAGCCCCTCAACTTGCGTTGAAGGGCTTTTGTACCCAGAGCCGGAGTCGAACCGGCACGAGTGTAACCTCATTGGTGTTTGAGACCAACGCGTCTACCGATTCCGCCATCTGGGCATTCTCTTACTTGTTGGGAGTGCAAAAGTAGGCAGAAAAAGAGATTAAGCAAGCCCGCAATGCAAATTTTCGTAAGATTTTTGTGAGAAATTTTAGGCGTAAATGCTAACCCGCTTATTCATAGCGTAATGCCTCGATAGGGTCCAGGCGCGATGCTTTGATGGCCGGGTAGATGCCTGAGAGCACGCCCACCATCACGCATATGGCAATGCCGACGGCCATCCAGAGCCAGGGGACTACGAATGTGCTGTTTTCGCTGATGACGCCTGTAATGGCGTTGCCGACGATGATGCCGAGGATCAAGCCACCGATACCGCCCAGGATGCAGACGACGATCGCTTCGATCAGGAATTGCATGCGGATCACGCGTGGGGTGGCGCCCAGAGATTTCCGGATGCCGATTTCACGCGTCCGTTCGGTAACTGAAACGAGCATGATGTTCATCAATGCAATGGCAGCGCCGAGCAATGTGACGGTGCCGATCACAAAGCCGCCGAGGCGTAGGTAACCACTGACTTCCGCAAAATCTTTCACCATTGCATCGGCCCGGTCGATGGTAAACGAATCTTCCTTGCCGAGCTCGTCGCTGCGGATGCGGCGCATCATGCCGCGCGCTTCTTCGACAATCAGGTCACCATCGGCGGCATTAGGTGCCGAAGCGGTGATATTGTAAGTAAGCGTGCGGTTGGCAGCGAGGCCACGGCCGCTTTCAAGTGGAATGAGAATAAGCCTGTCGGAGTTATTATTGCCGCCCAGCGAGCCCTTTTTGGCGAGGACACCGATTACTTTATAACGACTGCCCATGAAAGTGATTTCCTTGTTGAGCGGGTCGCTGTTTTCGAAAAGTTTACGCGCAATTTCTTGCCCTAAAACTGCAACATTCAGGGATTTTTCGAGGTCATTCTTGTCGAGATTTCGGCCCAGGTCGATCTTGTAGCCGTTGATGCCCAGGTATTGGTCGTCGGAGCCGACTACGTCGCTGTTCGGGTTGGTTTTTTTGCTCCGGTAATTGACTTGCACCGCGCCGCCGATGTTGGACGAAAGTGAGGCGGTGGCTTCGTAGGAAGCTTTGAATTTTTGAGCAAAAGTGATTGCCTGGCGATACGTAACGGCGGGATATTGTTTGCTCCGGCGCCCTCCGCTGCGAAATTCGTCGTCATCGCGGTTGCGCACGGTGAATGTGTTGGCGCCAAGATCGGCGAAGCTGCTGTTGACCGAGCCCTGAATGCCGTCGATGGCTGTGAGGATCCCCACGAGGGAGGTAATGCCGATGGCGATGATCATGGCTGTAAGTACAGTCCGGAGGAGGTTACTTTGGATCGAACGCAGGCCTTCTTCGATGTTTTCGCGTATAATCATGGCGTGTAAAGCTGATGCACCAGAAACAGGGTTTGGTCGTTAGTAATGTTGTTCGCACGAAGTCCGGAGGGAATCCCGACGGGGCTCAGACGTCAGAAACCGGTACGAGTTTTGTGGTAGATTTCGTATCGTGACGGTTTCTTTATTATATTTAATCTTTACCTGAATGTAAAACTGCGCATGAAAGTCGAAAGAATCAAACCAGTGATACGCTTGTATATCCCGCTCGTCATTTTTTTGATCGGCTCGCTGAATGCTATGGCAAACCGCCTGCTGATCCCGATGGACGAGTCGCAGAAAAACCATCTGAAGGCGTACGGCATATCTTACTGGATCCTGAAAAATTACGAAATGGAAATGGACTGGCTCCTCAACTACCGGGGCGGCAGTTTTATGGTGGCTTACAATCAGCAATTTGCCTCGGAAATGACGGTACGTGGCGTGAGTTTCGAAGTGATCTCCGAAGGCCAGGCCGGGCAGATATTGAACCAGATCAGCTCGCCGGATGTGAATATGGATGCCGTGAAACTTCAAAAAGCGCCCCGCATTGCCGTATATTCTCCCAAATCCAAACTTCCATGGGACGATGCCGTGACACTGGTGCTTACCTATGCCGAAATTCCCTACGACGTAGTGTACGACGACGAGGTTTTGAATAACAAATTACCCGAATACGACTGGCTGCATTTGCACCACGAGGATTTCACCGGCCAGTTTGGTAAATTCTTCCAATACAAGGATTATCCCTGGTACCGCGAGCAGAAGAAAGAAGCAGAAGAGACCGCTACCAAATTCCAGTTTAACAATGTACCTCAAATGAAGCTGGCGGTCGCTAAAAGGATCGCCGAGTTTGTAACGGGCGGAGGCTACATGTTTGCGATGTGTAATGCGACGGATACATTCGACATTGCGCTCGCAGCAGATGGCATCGACATTGTGGACGCGATGTACGACGGCACACCGGCCGACCCTACTGCAAACGGAAAGCTGAATTACAACAATTCCTTCGCATTCCACGATTTCAAAACGATCCCATACCCTTATGAAATCGAGTTTTCGGACATCGATAACCAGCCCGACGAGCGCGGTATGATCGAAGCGAACGACTTTTTCTCGCTCTTCCAGTTTTCGGCCAAATGGGACCCGGTACCGAGTATGCTCACACAGAACCACCAGACTATCATTAAGGGCTTTCTCGGACAAACTACCGCATTCAAAAATCGCTTGATCAAACCGGAGGTAATCATCCTGGCGGAGAACAAAAATGCCGGCGAGGCGCGCTACATTCACAGTACGCATGGCAAGGGCTTCTTTACGTTCTACGGTGGCCATGATCCGGAGGAT
Source organism: Dyadobacter sp. SG02 (assembly GCF_900109045.1). GTDB lineage: Bacteria > Bacteroidota > Bacteroidia > Cytophagales > Spirosomataceae > Dyadobacter. Next base: position 198,021 of record NZ_FNYL01000011.1, on the reverse strand, counting down.
TACCAGCACCGGGTAGGCGAGGAACCCACCGACCTGAACCTGCATCCTAACTCCGCGGGCTACCGTTTGATCCTGAACAATATCCTTTTCCCCGCCGCGAAAAAGAAGAAACTGAAAACCTGACGGAAAGTTAACAGCGAAAGAAATAAGTTTGAAATCACACCGACCGTGCGTTATCGCACGGTTTTTTGTTTTAAAAATATATTATAAATGGCTGATTTGTAGTGTGTTAGATGTTGGCACGGATTTCGGATAAATGAAGGCGTATTAGCCATGAATTTTTTCACTGAAACCTCCAATAAAACCCACATGGATCGGGAAATTGCACCGGAATATGTCAAGCTAACCAGAAACCGCCGATGGCTGATCATCGGGGCCGTCGGGGTAGGGCTGGCAGTCCTTTTTTACTTTTTCAAAAAGTCGCTTTCGAGTACGCTTGAAAGCGCGCGGATCAGAACAGGTACCGTCGAAACCGGCGACGTGGAAAATACCCTTACTGCTTCCGGGGAGATCATCCCCGCTTACGAACAGATCTTCACGAGTCCCATCCGCGCGAGCATCAAGCGTATTCTGCTTACGCCCGGTACCCGTGTAAAGCCCGGCCAGCGCATTGTAGAACTCGATAAATCATTAACAGAGATCGAATCCGAACGCTACGAAGATCAACTCGAACTGAAAAAGAACAGTATCGATCAGCTGCGGATGAAGTTGAACAAGGATTTGTATGATGCCGAGATTAACGACAAGATCAAGTCGCTGAATATCAATAAACTGAAAGCCGATTTTGAGGACGCTAAACGGCTCCAAAGGGTAGGTGGCGGGACGGTCGAAGACATTACCCGCGCCGAGAACGCATTGAAAATCTCGGAACTCGAAAAGCGGCAGCTTGAAAACGACCTGAAATACAACCGTGAATCGATGGGCGCCAGCTTGCGGGAAACCGAGCTCGGGGCGCAGATCGAAGGCAAAAACTTGCAGGAATTGCAGCATAAACTCAAAATGGCCGACATCGTAGCCGATCGCCCGGGTGTGCTCACGTGGGTGAACGAGAATATCGGTTCATCGGTGAATGAAGGTGAAATGCTGGCCAAGGTAGCAGACCTGGGTAGTTTCAGGGTGGAAGGAAGTTGTTCGGACGCCTATGCCGATCAGGTAAAGGCGGGGCTCGGTGCGATCATCAAAATCAACGACGTCCAGTTGCGCGGGGTGATCACACAGGTGAAGCCGGCCGTGAAGGATGGCGTCATCGGGTTCACGATCCAGCTCGATAATGCGCGGAACGAATCGCTGAGGCCTAATATGAAAGTCGAAGTGTATGTGGTGACGAGCAAGAGCGCCAAAACATTGCGCGTCGCTAACGGCCCGGCGTTTACGGGTAAGCGGAAACAATTCGTATACATCCTCGAAAACGGCAAAGCACGCCGGAGGCAAATCGAAACCGGCCTTTCCAATTTTGATTATGTCGAAATTAAAAATGGCGTGAATGCCGGGGAGAAGGTCATCCTGACCAACATGAATGATTACGAACATCTTGAAGAGCTTACCATTCAATGACTATGAGAAAGCTTTTTATCTGGATTTTCATCATACTTTCCGGTACCGTTTCGGCGCAGATTCGCAAGCTGACGCTGGAAGAAGTGGTGCAGCAGTCGAAAGAGCAGTCTATTGCCTCCAAACAGGCCGTGACGCAAAAAAAGACCAATTACTGGCAGTACCGCTCGTTCCAGGCCGATTACAAGCCGCAACTAAGCCTGCTGGGAACGGTACCGGGGTTCACACGCTCCTACATCCAGGTCCCGCAGCCCGACGGCACGGTTTCATTCAAAAACGTATCCAACAACAACTCTATGCTCAGCCTGTCGCTTAGCCAGAGTATCGCTATGACGGGCGGAACGGTTTACGTGCAGCAGCAAATGCAGCGTTTCGACGATTTTCATCGCGACGTGACGAGCTACAATGGTATTCCGTTTGAAATAGGCATTAAACAGCCGTTGTTTCAGTTTAACCCCCTTAAATGGGACCGGAGGATCTCGCCTTTGAAATACCAGGAAGGCAACCAGCAATACATTCAGTCGCTGGAACAGGTGGCGCTGGATGCGACCGGTTTCTATTTCGATCTGCTGGTGTCGCAGGTAAATTTGCAGATTGCCGAGAAGAACCGGAGCAATAACGACACGCTGTTCAAAATCGCGAAACATAAGCTGGAACTGGGCAAAATCTCTCAGAACGACCTTTTGCAACTTCAAATGGGGCTGCTTACTGCGCAGAAAGACCTCGCTTCGGCACAGCAATCGGCGGCTGTGGCGTCGCTCAAACTGAAAATGTACATGGGCACGCGTGACGAGCGCGAGCTGGAACTGGCCATTCCGGCCGAAGCGAGCGAATTCGCGGTAGACGCCCGGCTGGCCCTCGACGAGGCATTTGCCAATCGCTCGGCCTCGGTAGCATTCCGGCGCAGATTACTCGAAGCCGAACGCGACGTGGAAGATGCCCGGCGTACCAATGGCCTGAATGCTACGCTGAATGCGAATTTCGGGCTTTCCAACCAGGGCAACCTCCCGCGCGATGTATACGTGAGCCCGCAGGACCGCGAGTTTGTGGAGTTGCAGCTCACATTACCCATTCTCACCTGGGGACGCAACAAGGCCCGCACGGAGGTGGCGCGGGCCAACCGCGAGTTTACGCAACAATCGGTAGAGCAGGATAAGCTTACATTTGAACAGGAAATATTCACCCAGGTAACCCTTTTACAAATGCTGCAAAAGCAGGTAAAACTCACGCAGGTCGCCGACGGCATTGCCGCCGAAAGGTACCAGATCGCCAAGGAGCGTTTCATCCTCAGCGACCTCAGCGTAACCGACCTCGGCATCGCCACCCAGGAAAAAGACATCGCCCGCCGCGATTACATTCTCGCATTGCGCGATTACTGGCAGGCATATTACAGTCTGCGGCTGCTGACGCTTTATGATTTTGAGTTAAACAAGAAGATCGCCTATTGAATGAGCCCTGGAACGGCGGCTCATTCACTCATCCACTCATTCAAAATTCATTCATACCCGTACCAACGCCATGATCAAACTCCAAAACGTAGAAAAAGTGTACCGTACCAGCTCCATCGAAACGCTGGCTTTGAATAACATCAATATTGATGTGAAGAAAGGAGAGTTCGTTTCGATCATGGGGCCTTCGGGTTGCGGGAAGAGTACTTTGCTGAACATTATCGGGCTGCTCGACGCGCCCTCGAAGGGCCAGATCGAGATTGACGGCTCGCCGGTGGAGCGCTATACCGACAAACACCTGGCCGAATTGCGCAACCGCAAGCTGGGCTTTATTTTTCAGAGCTTTCACCTGATAAATGATCTATCGGTGATAGATAACGTCGAAATTCCGCTGCTTTACAGGAATACGTCGGCAAAGCAGCGTCGCGAGCTCGCGCAGGAAGCATTGGAAAAAGTGGGGTTGAGCAACCGGATGAAGCATTTTCCCAAGCAACTTTCGGGCGGACAAAAGCAGCGCGTCGCCATTGCCCGGGCAATTGTCGGTAAACCCGAAATCATCCTCGCCGACGAGCCCACCGGCAACCTCGACAGCGCTATGGGCAACGAAATCCTGGGCATTCTCCAAAAGCTGAACGGCGACGGCGCTACCATCGTCATGGTCACCCACGACGAAGCCATGGCGAAGAAGACAGACAGGCTCATCAGGCTGTTTGACGGGACGCAGGTTAGTTAATGAGTGAATTAGTCAATGAGTGAATGAGTGAATAAATTGTCATTGAGTCAGAAGTAGTCATGAATTGTCAAGATTAGTTTATACACAATAATTGACTACACCCGACAACACACATGACCAGACCTGACCTCCAATTCACTCATTCACTCATTCACTCATTCACTCATTCAAAATTCAGTCATTCGGTCATTCAATCATTGAACAAATGCTTTCAAACTACATAAAAATCGCCTGGAAGGTATTGCTGCGGCATCCTTTCTATACTTTCATCACGCTTTTCGGCATTACGCTTACGCTGACGGTGCTGATGGTGGTGACTTCTTTTCTCGATCACCTTTTTGGCGCGCATTACCCGGAGGCCAAACGTGCGCGGTCGCTTTATATCGCTAACCTGGTACAAACCGACTCTGCCAATACAACCATGTCGTCGGGGCCGGCTTCATTCGAGTTTTTGACAAAGTATGGCAAATCGTTGAAGACTGCTGAGCGCGTGTCGATCATGAACAATTTCGGCTTTTCCAATGCCTATGTGAACGGGAAGCGGATCAAATTGAATACCAAATACACCGATGTCGATTTTTGGTCGGTGACCGATTTCGAGTTCCTGGAAGGTAAGCCGTACGACGAAACGAATGTCCGCAATGCCGACCACGTGGCTGTCATTACCGATGCGCTGCGTGAGCAGTATTTCGGAAGCGCCGAGGAAGCGGTTGTGGGTAAAACGATCGATATCGAAAACATCAACTACCGCGTGATAGGTGTGGTGAAAGGCAGCCCTCCCACGCGGATTTACACCTATTCGGACGTGTATTTCCCCTATACAGCCCCCAAAAGTAACTACGAGGAAAAGGGCATGCGCGGTCGCTTCGTGGCCATTGTGCTGGCCAAAAAGCCTACTGATATTCCCGCGATACAGGCGGAATTCGATAGCCACATTGCACGCATTCCGCGCGCGGAATACTCCAACAATAACCAGTTCAATATACTGATCGTCAAGGCAGACACTTATTTCGAACATTTCCTCAGCACGTTCACAAGAAGCGACAAGGACCGGGTTGCACTTTACGCGATCGTGGGGCTGGTACTGCTCATGATCATGGGGCTTCCGGCTGTGAACCTGGTCAATGTGAATGTGAGCCGCATTCTCGAACGCGCGTCGGAAATCGGCGTCAGGAAGGCATTTGGGGCGCCTTCGAAAGCACTTTTGTGGCAGTTTATCATTGAAAACGTGTTCATTACCTTCATTGGTGGCGCATTTGCCCTGATACTCACATTCGTCGTCATTCAGTTCATCAATTCCAGCGGATGGATAGCCTATGCCGACCTCACGATCAACCTGCCGGTATTTTTGGTCAGCATATTGTTCTGTCTCGTTTTCGGGTTGCTGTCGGGGGTTTTACCGGCTTTCCGAATGTCGAGATTGAAAATAGCGGAAGCGCTGAAAGCGTGACGTCGATTCTCTCATTTTAATCCTTGCCTAGCCATGCTACGACATCTTTTTAAATTAATATGGAATAAAAAAGGCACGCATTCCCTGCTCATTATCGAGGTATGGGCCGCTTTTATGGTGCTTTTCGGCGTGCTTACGCTCATTGTTTTTAATTTACGCAACTACTTGCAGCCCATCGGCTTCCAGTACGAGCAGGTATGGAACCTGGAACTGTCCACGAACCAGGATACCACCGAAATAGCCTCGAAATTGCAGCGCGCCATGCAACGCGTGCGATCGTACCCGGAAGTAACCGCCGCCAGCCGCATGAGCAGTAATACGCCCTTTTCGGCCAATCAGATCGGAAATTCGATCAACTACAATAAGGTGGATGTGGGAGGAGATTTTTACTATACCGACAGCGAACTCGCCAAAGTGCTCGATATACCCGTTAAGAAGGGCCGCTGGTATGCCGAAAGCGACCTGGTAGGCAAATTCATTCCCATTGTAATCAATCAGGTGATGGAAGATAAGCTGTTTCAAAACGAGTCCGGTTTGAACAAGGTCGTGAAACGCGACGAAAAGACGTCGTACAAAGTGGTCGGCATTGTCGACAAGTTCAAGGCAAAAGGTAAGTTTATGTCGGATAACCCCGGGCTGTTCCAGATGCTGGAAAAAAACGATCGCTGGAATTCGAATATATTGATCAAAACCAAACCGGGAACCGATGCCAACTTCGAGGCGCGGCTGGTGAAAGACATCGCAATGATGTTGCCGGGCTGGGGTGTTGAGGTGGGTTATCTTAAAGATTCACGCAAAAATCGTGAGAACCTGACACTCGTTCCCGTAATTATTTTCCTGATTGTCAGTGGGTTTTTGTTAACCAATGTCGCATTGGGCCTTTTCGGTGTACTGAACCTCAATATCGCAAAGCGCAAAGGTGAAATAGGCCTGCGTCGTGCCATGGGTGCGACGGAATCCGGGGTTACCAGCCAATTTCTGGGCGAAATTTGGGTACTGGCTACATTCAGCCTCATCATCGGCCTTATTTTTGCCGTCCAGTTCCCGCTCATGAACGTTTTTGACCTCGATAAGGAAATTTACATCATCGCGATCTTGGCCGCCGTCGCCGTAATTTATATCATTGTAACACTTTGCGCCTGGTTCCCCAGCAAGCTGGCCGCCGCGATACATCCGGCGGTGGCGTTGCATGAAGAATAACGGAATGACCGAATGCCCGAATGATTCGTCATTAGGTCAGAAGTGGTCAAGTATTGTTTTTATCTTCACAATTTCATGACCAGGTCTGACCACACTTGACTTTATTCACTCATTCACTCATTCAAAAATTATTCCCCGTTCCACGGCGGCTCATTCAAAATTCAGTACCATGCTCCTGATCGTAGACGACGACATCGCCATCCGCACTTCCCTTTTGCTTCTTTTGAAAAAGGAGGGATTCGATGTGCGTGCTGCGGGTTCGCCGGAGGAAACTTTTGAAATACTGAAAGTGGTGACGCCGGAACTGATCTTGCTCGACCTCAATTTTTCGATTGAAACCTCGGGTAAGGAGGGAATGCAGTTGTTGCAACGCATTAAAAAGCATAATGCGGCCATTCCGGTGATCCTGATTACCGGCTGGGGCACGATCGATCTGGCCGTGCGGGGTATGAAGGAGGGCGCCGCCGATTTCGTGACAAAACCCTGGCAGAACGATTACCTGATCCAGTCTATCCGCACGATCCTGAACCTGGCCAAGCCGGTGCAGCAGGTGGGGAGCCGGCGAAAACTGGATCAGCAATACCATTTTGAAAACATCGTCGGTGAAAACCCGAAGCTGCTCGATATTCTCGAAACCATCGGTCGTGTTGCGCCTACGGACGCGCCTGTGCTCATTACGGGCGAGAGTGGAACGGGTAAGGAGCTGATCGCCGAAGCGATTCACCTGAACAGCCGCCGGAAAGTAAGGCCATTTGTAAAGGTAAACCTGGGCGGTATTTCTTCCACCTTGTTCGAAAGCGAGCTGTTCGGGCACGTGCGCGGGGCATTTACCGATGCTAAAACAGACCGGATGGGCCGTTTCGAAATGGCGCACCGCGGAACGATCTTTCTGGATGAAATCGGGGAACTCGATTTGTCGAGCCAGGTGAAGCTCCTGCGCGTGTTGCAGGAACGTACATTCGAGCCGCTGGGAAGCAGCAAGAGCCGGACGGTGGATGTGCGCGTTATTTGCGCTACCAACCGCAACCTGGAAGAAATGGTAGCCCAGGGGACATTCCGGGAAGATCTTTACTACCGCATTAACCTCATTACCGTGAAACTTCCCGCGTTGCGCGAGCGACCGGACGATATTCCGTTACTGTCTGCGTTTTTTGCCGATAACCTGAAAACGATTTACAACCGACCGGAGCTGAAAATAAGCAATGCCGCTTTGAAATGGCTCAAAACACTGCCGCTGCAAGGCAATATCCGTCAGCTCAAAAACCTGGTGGAGCGGACTGTCCTCCTGGCAGGCAACAATATACTCGATGTCGATAATTTTCAGCGAAATATGAATGCCGGTAATGCAGCATCCGCACAAAAGCATGTGCCCGAAGTGGGCAGCATTACATTGGAAGAAATGGAGTATCAGATGATTGTCAGGGCGATGCAGCACCATCAGAGCAAGGTAAGCAAGGTGGCCCGTTCGCTGGGGATCACCCGCTTCGCATTGTACCGGCGGTTGGAAAAGTTTGGCATATCCTTTGATTCGGAGGAGATATGAGATTATCCACGAAGACGAAATACATTGCCTATATCGTGGTCCTGCATCTGGTATTGGTCGTGCTGGTTTACAAACTGCTTTTTGAGAATAAGGCCCTTTTCATCGCCTCGGAAGTGTTTTTGTTGCTGTCGGCGGGTATGTCTGTCGTGCTCTACACCAATTTTATGCAACCTATCCAATTTGTGAAGTCCGGAATCGAGGCCATTAAGGACAAAGACTTTTCCATCAAGTTCGTGCCGACCGGCAAAGGGGAGGTCGATGTGCTGATAGAGGTCTATAACATGATGATCGATCAGCTGCGCGAGGAGCGTATCAAGCTGAACGAGCAGCATTTCTTTTTGGAAAAACTGATAGAAGCATCCCCGATTTCCATCATTATCCTCGATTACGACGATCGCATCGAATCGCTCAACAGCAAGGCGAAGGGCCAGTTTGAGCAGGATCACACTACATTGACAGGGAAAAAGCCGGAAGAAACGGGCCTGCCGTTGCTTACCGAGCTGGCAGGTCTGGCGGATGGCGAATCCAGGATGATCAAGACCAATGGCATTGCTACTTTCAAGGGCCAGCGCTCGCATTTTATGGACCGCGGCTTCCGTCGCTCGTTTCTGATGATAGAGGAATTGACCCATGAAATTCTCGAATCGGAGAAGAATGCTTATGGTAAGGTGATCAGAATGATGGCCCATGAAGTGAACAACACCCTGGGCGCCACTGATTCGATATTGCAAACCACAACGCATTTACTGCCCGACACCGATTACCGCGACATTAAGGATGCATTGCACGTGGCGTCGGAACGAAACCAGCAGCTCACGCGCTTCATGCGCAACTTCGCGGACGTGGTGCGCCTGCCTGCGCCGGTTTGCGAACGCACGGATATGGGCACCCTCACGCGCGATGTGGCCGTGTTTATGCAGAATGCGGCCTCTGTCGGGAATGTGAAAGTACTGAGCGAATCGGAAGAGGATGTGTTCTGGAATGTCGATAAGGGCCAAATGGAGCAGGTGCTGATCAATGTGATCAAAAATGCGGTGGAGGCGTGCGAAAACGGGCAGGAGGTGCGCATAGTCACCACTGTCGACCGTCTGGTAATCCGTAACAACGGCAAACCGATCGATCCCGACGTAAGTATCAAGCTCTTCAACCCGTTTTTCAGCACCAAAAGAGACGGGCAGGGCATTGGTCTCACATTAACCCGCGAAATCCTTGGCAACCACGGCTTCGATTTCGCGTTGGGAACCGGCCCCGACGGCTGGACTGAGTTTCGGATTGAAAAATAGGTGTACTAACCTTTGTGGATGCTGATCGCAAATGCCTTAGCCGGATTGGCAACCATTAACGTACGGGTATCGGCCTCAGCAAAACCTTGCGTCTTCAATGCTGGAATCAGCTTGTCGGAAATCGTGGTGTAGCCCCTGAACTCGCCTCCATCGGCCTCACCCGGCCGGTACCAGCCCGCATCGTGGGAAATAAGCACCTGGCCGAGCCGTCCCTTGTTTTTGAGGAAAGAAATAAGCTCCACATGCCTGGCGATATTGTCGGCATTCACCCCGTCCAGACTGATCCAGCAGCCGCTTTTGCCTACATCTTCCAGCTCTTCCGCGCTCCCGTTCGCGTGTACCCACACGAATGCGGACGGATGCACGCCCGACTGTTTCAGTATTTCAATTTCCTCGCGTGCGGGTACTGCTGGTCCGGTATGCGAACATATGGTAAGCCCCGTCTTCAAATGCGTGAGCGCCGCCGCCCTGACCAGCTTCTGGTGGAGTTCGGACAATTTGCCGCTGTTAACCCCGGTTTTGATAAATCCGGGCCGTATGCCTGTACCCTCGATACCGTTCTCAAACTCCGCGATCCAGCGACTTGCGAGTTGTTCGGCAGTTTCGGTGAATGCCCATTTGGGTAAATATTTATTGTCGGAAGCGCCGTAATAGCCCGTATTGGTCAGAATATTGAGACCTGACTGTTCGGAAAGCTTTTTGAGCAAAACCACATCCCTGCCGATGAATGCCGGTGTGCATTCAACCAGCGTTTTAATGCCTCGTTTCTTAATTTCGAGCAGGTAGGGCAGGACTTTCCGGATTACCTCATCGTGTTTCCATCGATCCGGCGAAATCTTCTCCGCACCAATGAAATCGACCAGTACATGCTCGTGAATGAGCGTGGTAGCCATTTCTGAAACAGGGAGTTTTCCTTTGACGGAATAGGTGTAGGGTGGATCGGCGACGTCGATGTTCGCGATAATGGGTGTAGCGCCTAGTGCTGCCAGGAATTGTCTGCGGGAGATGTACATTGCCTAATCAGCTTTTTTTAACTAAAAGGGCTGCCAACGGCTTATCTCCTCTACTCAATCACAATCAGCGGCGTAGGGCTGAACGATAGCACGAAAATGACAAATGCAATGATACCGAGCACGATCCGGCCTTTGTTGAGCGGGGTTTCGTCTTCGGTTTCGGGGTGGCGGATGCCTAGGAAACGGCCAAGGATCAGGACAAATGGCAGCAGGTTGACCGAGCCTTCCAGGTCGGGGCGGACGTAGGATAATGCAAACTGGCCGACGACGATCAGCAGGCTGACCATCAATGCGGTCGATGGATTATCGCAGGCGCGTTTGAAACAGACGTACAGAAAGTAAATGTAAATGGCCAGGTAAAGCAGTCGTTCATAGAATATCGCGTCGCTACCGGTAGCAAATGACTCGGTACGGAAAGCGCCGAGGCCTACGTAAAACACGAGTATGCCGAAAAGGAACGGGGCGATGGCATTGAAACGCTTTTTGCCAAGCATCGCGTAAAGGATATGGCCGCCGTCGAGCTGGCCAATGGGGATGAGGTTCAGCGACGTAAAAAACAATGCGAGGTAACCCGCAAAAAGGTATGGGTAATGGATCAGCTCGTACGCGTGCGGGAGGCGCGCAGGATCGGCCACATAGGTTTTGAACAGCCAGAACAGGATATTATCCCCGAGCATCACATTGCCGGTGGGGTTTTCATAAACGAATTGCGGGTAATTCAGCCCGAAACGTTCGTACTCGGGGTGGATCTTGAAGATATAGTCCGGCGGCGGCAAGTGGGTAAAACCGTACCAAAGGACCACCAATGCCGCAACAAACCCGGCCAGCGGACCGGCAATGCCTATATCAAAGAATTTAACCCGCGACCGGACGGCCTCTTTAATGCGGATGAATGCGCCGAGCGTTCCGATGCTCTGAGAAATACCGAACCACAAGGGAATATAAAACGGCAGCGTTACTTTCACCTTATGCGCCTTCGCAACGAAATAGTGCCCGAATTCATGGATCGTGAGGATCAGCAGGAAGGGGATCGAGAAATGAAACCCCTGCACAAACTCCGCCCAGCCGAGCATCCGGGTAGGCGCCGGCATGGCCTTCGCTTCCTTTTCACCGATCATGAAGTATAAAAAGTCGTAAACGAAACCAAATATGCTGTTGAACATCCATTCAGCGCCAGCCATCGTCGTGGTGATGATGGTGAGGATAAAAAGTGCCGCCTGAATGATGTAGGTTCTTGTGTTAGACTGCATAGTCTCGGAGGTATTCCAGAATAGTGACCGGCTTTTGGACGTGAATGGTATCGATGCCGAGCTGCGCCGCGCTGCGGATATTGTCCGCGTTGTCGTCGAGGAAAAGCGTTTCCTCCGCTTTCAGACCGGCTTTGTCAAGCACTTCCTGGTAAATACGGGGATCGGGCTTCATCAGGCCCATTTCGTAGGAAAGAAAAACGGTTTCGAACAAATCGCCGAGTTTTTCTACGCCAGTCGAGGCTTCCAATATCTTGTTAACCTGTGTAATATGGATCGAACTCGTATTACTGAGCAAGAACAGCCGGTATTGCGTCGCCAGCTTTTTAAGCAGCTCCACGCGCTCGGGCGGGAGGTCTAGCAGCAGGCTGTTCCACGCAGTGTCGATGGCTTCGTCCGACAGATCAGGGAAATTCAGGATTTCGCGGACGTAGTTCCGGAACGCCGGTTCGTCCATTGCACCGGTTTCAAACTGGCGGAAAATCTCACTCTCTTTGAAAATAGTGAGTATCTCGCTCTGCTCGCGCCCGCTCAGATCGGCAAATGACCTGGAAGCAATGGGGACGTCGATATTGAGAATGACGTCACCGAGGTCGAAAATGATATTCCTGATCTTGTCGTTTTTCATGGATATGCTTACGCTTCAACTACCACGCCCATTGCACAGAATTTATCGATACGCTGATCGATGCGGTCCTGCTCGCTGATGGCGCCCAGTTCGGCAATATTTTCAAGAATTGTTCTTTTGAGCTCTTCGGCCATCCATTTGTGGTCGAGGTGCGCACCACCCAGCGGCTCGGCCACGATGCCGTCTACCAGCTTGTAGTTGGTCATGTCCTTCGCCGTGATTTTCATCGCTTCGGCGGCCTGCTCCTTAAAATCCCAGCTTCTCCAAAGGATAGCCGAGCAGTTTTCAGGGGAAATTACCGAGTACCAGGTGTTTTCCAGCATCAATACGCGGTCGCCGATGGCAATACCCAATGCACCACCGGAAGCACCTTCGCCGATCACGATACAGATCACGGGCACTTTCAGCATGAACATTTCTTTCAGGTTACGTGCGATCGCCTCGCCTTGTCCGCGCTCTTCGGCTTCCATTCCGGGGAATGCACCCGGGGTGTCGATCAGCGTCACGATAGGCTTGTTGAACTTCTCGGCCAGTTTCATGAGGCGCAATGCCTTGCGGTAACCTTCCGGGTTCGGCATACCGAAGTTCCGGTGCTGGCGCTGCTTGGTATTGCGGCCTTTTTGCTGCCCGATAAGCATAAATGATTGTCCGCCGACATTCGCCAGACCACCGATAATAGCCGGATCGTCGCGAACCTGGCGGTCTCCGTGCAATTCGATGAACTCGTCGCAGATCAGTTCGATGTAATCAAGCGTGTAGGGACGGTCGGGGTGGCGGGAAAGCTGCACACGCTGCCAGCGTGTGAGGTTTTCAAATATTTCTTTTCGAAGGTTGGTGATGTTGCCTTCCAGCAACGCAATGGCGTCCGAAAAATCCACATTGTTTTCATTCGCCAACGCTTTCATTTCTTCGAGCTTGCGTTCGAGCTCGGCCATAGGCTTTTCAAAATCGAGGTATGTTCTCATAATTCAGGTTCTGTGATTAGTGGGCAGGATCGGGGGGCGGTCAGAGTTCGTAAGTAGTACCCCTCAACGGCGTTTCCACCGAATGATAGCCGATTTCCTGGATTTTACTTTGGAATTCAGCCATGCTTTGCTGCTCTCCGTGGACGAGGAAAATGCCTTTCAGTTTCTCCGGATCCTGCATTTTTACAAAATTAATTAAGTCGTTTTGGTCTCCGTGGCCGCTAAATACGTCAATTTTTTCAATATTAGCCAAGACCGGATACTGCTTTCCGCGAATCGAGATCGTATCCTGCCCGTTCAAAAGCCGCCATCCCAGCGTCCCTTCCGAGGCGTAACCGATCATCAAAATCGTAGCATAGGGATTGCCGATATTGGCCTCCACGTGCGCCTCCACGCGCCCGCCCTGCACCATACCCGACGACGAAATGATAATGCAAGGTTCGTTATAATTTGAAACGGCACGGCTTGCATCGGCGCTTTCGAGGTAGATCAGGTTCTCGAAATCGAAAAGCATGTCATTGTCTTCCTTGAACTCGCGCGCCTCCTTGTTCAGCATGCGTGAATGCTTCTGGTAAACCTTCGTGCTGCTGTGGGCCAAAGGGCTGTCGGAGAATACCTTAATGTAGGGAAACGACTGGTCGAGATACAGCTTGTTGAGCGTGTAAAGCAATGCCTGCGTACGTCCCACGCTGAATGACGGGATAATGAGCCTGCCCGGAATATCGATGCAGGTCCGCTTGATCACATCCGCCAGCGTTTCCACCGTCCCGCGCTTATCCTCGTGCAAACGGTTTCCGTAGGTCGATTCGCAGATCAGGTAGTCCACCTGCGGGATTTCCTGAGGGTCGATCAGCAGCGGGTAGTTTTTACGGCCGATGTCCCCGGAGAAGCAAAGCCGTTTTTTCTCGCCATTTTCATACACTTCCAATACGATATGCGCTGCGCCGAGCAAATGGCCGGCGGCATAGTAGGTTACCGTCACATTGTCGGCAATGCGGTAGCGCTGGCCGAATGCAACGGGCACGAAGTTGTCCATGGCCTCGATCACATGTTTTTCAATATAATAATCCATCGGCACTTCCCTCTTTTTCTTGCCGCTGCGTCTCTTGGAGTTAACCCGTGAATTGAGCCGTTTCTGGTGCAGATTGGCCGCGTCTTTCAACAAAAGCGACGTCAGGGCCATGGTAGGCTCGGTACAGACCACTCTTCCTTCGAAACCCTCCTTGTACAGGTTCGGAATGTTACCCGAGTGGTCGATGTGCGCGTGTGTGAGCAGTACGGTGTTGATCAGGCTCGGTTCAAACGGAAATACGCTCTTCTGCTGTTCATATCTTGTCTTCTTGCCGATCTCATCCAGATCAAAATCGGAGCCGCAGTCGATCAGGATGCGATAGTCGTCCGATTCCAAAAGGAACATACTACCTGTGACCTGCTGCGAAGCCCCCCAAAATGTCAATTTCATATAAATAGTATGGGGTGAAAGCTATATTGGTATTTTTCGTCTGGCGGAAAAATCAATATCACTATTGTATCTTTTCTTTGTAAACTAATAATCAATTGCCTAATATCTTACAAAAGTACCAAAAAACAGCCTGAGATACGGACATTAGTTACTAGTTTAGGCAAAGCGGCATCAATTTTGTGCCTGGCGAATATTTAATATGATGAGAGCCACCCTTCTTTTACTTTACATAATCCTTACGGGCAACGCGGCGTCGGCGCAGGCGATCGACAGCACCGGCCTGGTCCGTTTCTCCGACGCCGTACTGGAATTGCAAAACAGCGAGTTCATGCGCAGCGGCTCACTCGCGGTGAGTGTGAAGGCTGTCAAAGAGGGTAAAAATGTATTTGCATTGAATGCGGAACGTTCGCTGCCGTCGGCGTCTGTCTTAAAACTAGTTTCCACCGCAACCGTTCTTGCGCTCTTCGGGGGTGATTTCCGATTCCAGACTTTTCTTGAATACGACGGTACACTCCGCGGCGATACGCTCGTTGGTAATCTCTACATTCACGGAACGGGCGATCCGTCACTCGGAAGCGACCGGTTCAAGGGTTATCCTGCGGCACCGGAAATGATCAACCGGTGGGTTGCTGCGGTAAAAAAAGCGGGTATTAAATACATTAAAGGCAAAGTCGTGGGCGACGCTTCGTTTTTCGATAAGGAAGCCGTTGCGAGTACCTGGATTTGGGGTGATATGGGCAATTATTACGGTGCCGGCGTACAGGGACTGAATTTCAATGAAAACCTCTATCGCGTCAAATTCAAACCCGGCACCGATCCCGGCGACCCTACAACGGTACTCGGTACCGAGCCTGCGATTCCCTATTTATCTTTCACCAACCAGGTTACCACCGGCGAACGCGGCTCCGGCGATAAAACGATTATTTACAGCAGCCCGCTGGGTAATAATGTATTGCTGACCGGCACTGTACCGGCTGGTAATGCCACTTTTACCGTCAAAGGTTCTATTCCGGACCCGGCATGGTACACGGCTTATGCGTTGAAGAATGCATTATCGGGCAACGGGGTAGTGGTAGCGGAGGCGGAACAGCTTCCGGGAAATGGGGTACTGCTTACGGCTAACCCTAAAAAGATTATCGACGAATACAAGTCTCCGCCGTTGCGCGAGTTGTGCCAGCAAGCCAATTTTTGGAGCATTAACCTGTTTGCAGATGTGTTTTTCAAACAATCCGGCAAGCGGCTTTCAGGTAGTTCGGGATTCGACGATGCGGCTGTGGCGATTACCGGCTACTGGTCGGGCAGGGGTGCGGATTTGCGCGGATTTTATATTAAAGACGGGAGCGGGTTATCGCCTTCCGGTTCGATTACCGCCGGTAGTCTGACTGACATTCTGAGTCTGGCTAATAAGGATGTGAGTTACAAGGATTTTTACCAAAGCATTGCCGTGCTAGGGCAGAATGGGACTGTCCGCAATCTTGGAAAAGGCTCACGCGCTGCGGGTAACACGCACGCGAAGAGCGGGTCCATCGAGGGTACGCGGGCGTTTGCGGGTTACGTGAATGCGAAATCCGGGGCGTTGCTGAGTTTTACTGTTATCGCGCACAAGTATGTGCCTGGGAGTAACAGGGTGATTTCTGATTCGCTGGTGAAGCTGATGACGCTGATGGCGGAGTTGTAAGGACGATAGCGCGAAGCCCCTGACGATGGCGCGAAGCTCCTGACGATAGCGCGAAGCTCTTGCTTCGTTCACGCTATTATGCAGCCTCTGGCTGCGTTGCGGCATCGTAGAATACCTTCTGAGATGTTCTGACCGGCCGGAGGCCTGCGAATAGTAGGCACGAAGCAAGAGCTTCGCGCCATCCGTTTCACTACTGAACTACTTTCTCAATCACCAAATTATGATTGGTATAAATGCAAAGATCGGCCGCGATCGTCAATCCTTCCCGGACCATTTCTTCCGCACTCAAATGCGTAGCATGTTTTTTCAACGCCTGCGCAGCCGATAATGCGAAATTCCCGCCGGAGCCAATCGACGCAATGCCGTTTTCCGGTTCCAAAACATCTCCGGTACCGGAAATGACGAGGATTTCATCTTTATTAGCCGTAATCATCATCGCTTCCAGTTTGCGCAAATAGCGGTCGGTGCGCCAGTCTTTGGCCAGTTCAATGGCCGCGCGTTTCATATTGCCGCCGTAGCCGTTCAGTTTTTCTTCAAAACGATCCAGTAATGTGAATGCATCGGCTGTGGAACCCGCGAATCCGACGAGAATTTTGCCGCCTTGCAATGTGCGGATCTTTTTAACATTACTCTTGGCAACCGTATTGCCCATTGTAGCCTGACCGTCCGCGCCGAGGGCAACAGTTCCATTGTGTAGTACCCCGAGGACGGTAGTAGCGTGTATCTTCTCCATATTGATATTTAAATGCAAATGTTAGTCGCCTTTGAAACAAAATCCCTTTGAAAACAAAAGTGCCAGACCTTGCGGGCCTGACACTTTTTCATGCATTTGTATTTGGGTTAAACCAGCATGCTCATTGGTTCTTCCAACAGTTTCTTCACTGTCAAAAGGAACTGGGCAGCCGTCGCGCCGTCTACCACGCGGTGGTCGGCTGAAAGCGTTACTTTCATGATGTTGGTCGGGTAAACCGTTCCATCTTCCTTGAAAGCAGCCACTTTCTTGATCGCACCGATCGCCAGGATACAGGAATCCGGCGGGTTGATGATCGCGGTGAATTCGTCTACACCGAACATGCCGAGGTTCGACACCGAGAATGTGTTGCCTTCCCAGTCTTTCGGTTGCAGTTTTTTATCTTTCGCTTTGCCGGCCAGGTCTTTTACTTCACCTGAAATGGCAGAAAGCGTTTTCTTGTCAGCCTCGCGGATAACAGGCACCAGCAAACCTTCGTCCACTGCCACGGCTACACCGATGTTGACATAATTGTATTTACGGATCTTGTCACCCAGCCATGCGGAGTTCACGGCAGGATGTTGCTTCAACGCCACTGCGCAAGCTTTGATCACCATGTCGTTGAAAGAGATCTTCGCGGTGGCCACTTCGTTCAGCTGCGGGCGCAATGCCATAGCCTTGTCCATGTTGATTTCCATGGTCACGTAGAAGTGAGGCGCGGTGAACAAGCTCTCGCTCAGGCGGCGCGCGATGGTTTTGCGCATCTGCGAGATTGGCGTGTCTACGAAATCGCCGGATGCCGGTGCGGCAGCCGCAGAAGGCGCAGCTTCCGCCTTGGCAGGTGTTCCCGCTCCGGATGCAGGCTGAGCTGCCGGAGCAGCCGCAGGGGCCGATGCCTGTGCAGCAGGTTTGAACTCGTCCACGTCGCGTTTCACGATGCGTCCGTTATCGCCGCTTCCGGCAACCTCGCTCAGATTAATGCCTTTTTCGTCAGCCAGGCGTTTCGCCAATGGAGACGCTTTTACGCGTTCGTTGGAATCTGCTACCGAAACGGCTTTCTCAGAACCGTTAACAGCCGGAGCCGCCGAGCCCGACGCAGCTTGCGGAGCAGCGGCAGTTTCAGCAGGTGCTTCGCCGTTTTCACGTGCCAGCAGACCTTCCACATTCGCACCTTCCTCGCCGATTACCGCGATAATAGCGTCCACAGGAACAGCTTCGCCTTCTTTGATACCTACAAAAAGCAGGGTACCGTCTTCATATGCTTCGAGTTCCATCGTAGCCTTGTCGGTTTCGACTTCGGCCAGGATATCACCTGATTTTACTTTATCACCCACTTTTTTCTGCCATGAAACCAGCGTTCCTTCTTCCATGGTATCGCTCATTTTCGGCATACGAACCACCGCAGCATTGATTTTCTCGGTAGAAGCGGCAGGTTTCGCAGCGGGGGCTGCCGCAGCAGGTTGTGGAGTGACGGTTTCAACAGCAGGGGCTGCCTCGGCAGGAGCAGGAGCTTCTGATTTCGGAGCTTCGGCGGCAGGAGTGGCAGCAGCGCCATTGCTCGCACCGTCGAGCAAGGATTGGTAATCTTCACCTTCCGAACCAACGATCGCCATGATACCGTCGATAGGTACTGCATCGCCTTTTTTCACGCCGATATAAAGAAGGGTACCGTCCCAGTAAGATTCCAGGTCCATGGTCGCTTTGTCGGTTTCCACCTCTGCGATCACTTCACCGGATTTAATTTTATCACCTACTTTTTTGTGCCATTCCGCGATAACACCCTCTTCCATGGTGTCGCTCATTTTGGGCATACGAATTACTTCTGCCATATCGCTTGTTAAGGTATTTTTAGTTCTTGGTCGAAATTTAGCTTTCGGTCAAAATTACAATAAAAGGGCAACTTCGCACCTGCTTTTACGGATAATTCTAAACCGCCGGGGTAATTAGTTAATCTTCAAAACAGCCATAAATGCCTCCTGAGGGATCTCTACGTTGCCGACCTGACGCATCCTTTTCTTTCCTTTCTTCTGTTTTTCAAGGAGTTTGCGTTTACGGGAGATGTCACCGCCATAACATTTGGCTAGAACGTCCTTCCGCATCGCCTTCACGGTCTCGCGCGCAATGATCTTCTGTCCGATGGCCGCCTGGATGGCGATCTCGAACATCTGTCTTGGGATCAGTTCGCGTAGCTTTTCACACAATTTCTTTCCCCATTCGTAGGATTTCGAGCGGTGTACGATGGCCGACAATGCGTCCACCGCCTCCCCGTTCAACATCACGTCCAGCTTCACCATGTCCGACTCCTGGTAACCTGCCAATTCGTAGTCGAGCGAGGCGTAACCTCTTGATATTGTTTTGAGTTTATCGAAGAAATCGAAGACAACCTCGGCTAGCGGGATAAGGAATTGCAGCTCCACGCGCTCGGCGGTGAGGTAAATCTGATTTTTAAGCACACCGCGTTTATCCATACACAAGTTCAGGATCGGGCCGATATAATCCGATTTAGTGATGATCTGCGCATTGATGTACGGCTCCTCGATGTATTTGATATGGTTAGGCTCCGGCATTTCCGACGGCGCGCTGATATTCAATAGCTTGTCTTTAGTGGTCAATACACGGAACTGCACCGAAGGTACGGTGGTGATTACCGTCATGTCGAACTCCCGTTCCAGACGCTCCTGCACGATTTCCATGTGGAGCATTCCCAGGAAGCCGCAACGGAAACCGAAACCAAGGGCCGCCGAAGTTTCCGGTTCCCAAACCAGCGCCGCGTCGTTCAGCTGCAATTTTTCCATTGCCTCACGAAGCTCTTCGAACTCGCTGGTGTCCACCGGGTAAATACCGGCGAATACCATTGGCTTTACTTCCGAGAAACCTACAATCGCTTCCGTTGCCGGACGGTCAATATGCGTAAAAGTGTCACCCACCTTTACTTCCTTGGCCACTTTGATACCTGAAATCAGATAACCTACGTCGCCGCATTCTACCACTTGCTTGGGGATTTGTTGCAAACCGAGCGTACCGATTTCGTCGGCGATATATTCCTTGCCGGTCGCCATGAACTTCACCTTGTCGCCCTTTTTAATGCTGCCGTTTTTCACACGGAAGATTACCTCGATACCGCGGTACGAGTTGAATACCGAGTCGAAGATCAATGCTTGCAACGGGCCTTCCGGATCGCCCACAGGCGCAGGGATACGCTCCACGATTGCATTCAGGATGTTCTCGATACCGATGCCTTCCTTACCGCTGGCAGGAATGATGTCTGCACGTTCACAGCCGAGCAGGTCTACCATTTCATCCTTGATTTCCTCGGGCATAGCACCGGGAAGGTCGATTTTGTTCAGGACAGGGATGATTACGAGGTCGTGGTTGATCGCCAGGTAGAGGTTGGAGATCGTCTGCGCCTCGGTTCCCTGTGACGCGTCCACGAGCAGCAATGCACCTTCGCAGGCGGCGATCGAGCGGGAAACCTCGTACGAAAAGTCGACGTGGCCCGGGGTGTCGATCAGGTTCAGTATATATTCTTCTCCTTGATAAACATAATTCATCTGGATCGCGTGGCTCTTGATCGTGATGCCTCGTTCGCGTTCCAGGTCCATATTGTCCAGCAGCTGCGCCTGCATTTCGCGCTGGCTTACAGTTTTGGTAAATTCCAGCAGACGGTCCGCCAGGGTGCTTTTCCCGTGGTCAATATGGGCAATAATGCAAAAATTACGGATTTTCTTCATGAAAACAGTTCCTATTCAAGTGCTTTGAATGTTAGTTCAGGCCAAAGCAACCGCAAAATTACGAGGGTAATTAATATTTCAAGATGTTTTGGGTTGGAAAACGAAAAGTATTGGCCGTTGGAGCGGCAGGAATGGCGTGGGAAGGTGTTTAACCCCCAACCGCCATTCCCTTTGCAGATTGCACGTTAGCAATTCCATGGTTGGAACGATGTGTCTGAATGCTGCAAACGATTTCTACAATTCTTTCGGCGCTCTGCGCCTTACGTCAAGGTGCAGAGCGCCGAAAGAATTGTAGACAATGATGATTTACAATAACCATGGTGCCGCGCACCGCAAGAATTGTAGAAGGCACCGCAAGAATTGTAGACAATAATGATTTACAACAATCAAGGTGCCGCGCACCGCAAGAATTGTAGAAGGCACCGCAAGAATTGTAGACAATAACGATTTGCAACAATCAAGGTACAGCGCACCGCAAGAATTGTAGAAAGCACCACAAGAATTGTAGACAATGATGATTTACAACAATCAAGGTGCAGCGCACCGCAAGAATTGTAGAAGGCACCGCAAGAATTGCCGACGCCACGACGACCGCAACGTGACATGCAGAAATTAATCATTTGATTAAATAATTTGGTTAAATTAAAAAACACATTTACCTTTGACGCATCAAACTGAAAACGGACGATGGCGAAAGTGAAAAAGGCGGAGTTGGACCTGAGCACCGAGGAGAAGATCAAGGAGGCGGCGAGCATTGTATTTACCAAGAAAGGATATGGCAATGCGCGTACAAGGGATATTGCCGAAGAAGCGGGCATTAATCTGGCATTGCTGAACTACTATTTTCGCAGTAAAGAGAAGCTTTTCCAGATCGTGATGGCCGAGCGGATCGAAAAGTTGTTCGGTGTCCTGGCGCCGATCCTGAACGACGCGTCGACGACATTGGATGAAAAACTGGAAAAGATCACGGAAAACTACGTCGATATGCTCCTTGAACATCCGGACCTTCCGATTTTCGTGCTGAGCGAAATACGCAGCAATCCGGAGCAATTGGCCAACCGCGTACAGGCACCGAAGATTTTAAAGGAATCGGCTTTTGTGAAGCAGCTGATGGAACGGAGGAGCGATATTAATCCATTGCATTTCATTATTAACCTGCTCGGAATGAACCTGTTCCCGTTCGTGGCGAAACCCGTGTTGCAGCCGATTTTAGGAAGCGAGGATTTCTACCGACAAATGATGGTGCAACGTAAAAAACTCATTCCGGTCTGGATGAAACTCATGCTGGACCACGGCTAACAGGCTCGGGGCGCATATGCGGAGGTTAGACCTCCATTTTTTTAACCCATATATTAATCAAATGATTAAATAAAACGAATAAACAAAATGATTAATGAACTTAAAACGATTATTCTGACCGGCTGTCTGGCATTAGCTGTCACGCATTTGCAGGCGCAGGACAAGCCGCTGACGATCCGGGAGGCTTACCAGCTCGCCCGGAAAAACTACCCCATGATCCGGCAGCAGGGTTTGATAGAAAAGACACGCGATTACTCCGTAAGCAATGCCGCCAAGGGCTATTTGCCGCAGTTCTCCGTGCAGGGGCAGGCAACCTATCAGTCGGCGGTGACGGAGTTTAAATTGCCTGTCGCGATCCCCGGCGTGGAGTTTCCGAGCATTAGTAAGGATCAGTACAAGGTTTACGGCGAAGTGAACCAGACGATCTACGACGGCGGCAACATCCGCACACAGGTACGCTCGCACGAAGCGAATGCGCAGGTGGAGACGCAGAAGCTGGAAGTGGAATTGTACAAGCTGAACGAGCGGGTGAACCAACTGTTTTTCGGTATATTAATGCTGGATGAACAACTGAAACAGAACGACTTGCTGAAAAAGGACATCAACCTGGGCATTAAAAAGGTACAGGCACTCATCGACAACGGGACCGCATTCAAAAGTAATGCAAATACGTTGAAAGCGGAACTGCTTAAAGCCGACCAGCGTACCATCGACCTGAATGCCAGCCGCAAAGCCTACCTGGAAATGCTGGGATTGCTGACAGGCCAGCCGATGGGCGAGCTGGCGGTGCTGGAACGGCCTGCCAATCTGGTCGGAGGCGGCGATGTCAACCGGCCGGAACTCAGGCTCTACGAAGCTCAAAACCGCAGCCTGGATGTGCAATCGCAGCTGCTGGACGTGCGTAACCGCCCGAAACTCAACTTTTTCTTCCAGGGAGGTTATGGCCGGCCCGCATTGAATATTCTCAACAATGGCTTCGATACCTATTACATGACGGGTGTGCGGCTCAACTGGTCACTTTCGGGGCTGTATACCATTAAGAAAGATCGCGAACTGATACGGAACAGCCGGGACGCTATTCAGCTGCAAAAGGAAACATTTCTCTTCAATACCAACCTCACAGCCAGGCAGCAGAATGCCGAACTGGGCCGTTTTACCCAACTGCTGAGCACTGATGACGAGATTATTACCCTCCGTGAAAGCATTAAAACCACAGCGGCAGCGCAACTCGAAAATGGGGTGATCAATACGAACGATTTCCTGCGAGAAGTGAATGCCGAAGACCAGGCGCGGCAGAACAAAATCATGCACGGCATTCAGCTGCTGATGTCGCAATACAACCTCGATAACACCCTGGGAACCAATATTGAATAAGCAAATAATTACAAGACATGAAAACATATTCTTACTTGATCATACTGGCCGCGGCGATGGCGGCTTGCAACGGAAAAGAGAACCCTTACGACGCTTCCGGTACTTTTGAAGCCGTGGAAACGATTGTATCCGCAGAGGCGACCGGCCGTATTATGGAGCTGAACCTGGAAGAAGGCCAGCAGCTGAAAGCGGAGCAGACGGTGGGTTACATCGATAGCCTGCAATTGTCACTGCGCAAAAAGCAGCTCGAAGCGCAGATCAGGGCTACCGGCAGCCGGGTACCGGACATCGTAGCACAGACAAATGTCTACAAACAACAGATCGCTGTTTCGCAAGTTCGCCTCGATAACCTGCTCCACGAGCAGAAACGCGTTCAAAACCTGCTGAAAGCCGACGCGGCGACGCCCAAGCAGCTCGACGACATCAATGCGCAGGTGGAAGAAATGCAAAAGCAGCTGGATGTGATCCGTAAACAGGATGCGGCGCAAACCTCGGTTTTGAAAACGCAAACCTCCGGCTTGCGGGCAGATGTGCTGCCGTTAGTTGCGCAGATTGAGCAGATTGATGATCAGCTCGCCAAGTCGAAAATCGTCAACGAAGTGAATGGTACCGTGCTGACCAAATATGCGGAAGCGAACGAGATGGCAGCGGCCGGAAAGCCGTTGTACAAAATCGCTGACCTCTCAACGATCATCTTGCGCGCCTACGTAACCGGCGATCAGTTGACGGGCATTAAACTGAACCAGCAGGTAAAGGTGCTCGTAGACAGCGCCGACGGCCAATATCGCCAGTTGCCGGGCACGATCGAGTGGATCAGCAACAAGGCGGAGTTTACCCCGAAAACCATCCAGACGAAGGACGAACGCGCCAACCTTGTTTACGCTGTGAAGATCAGGGTGAAGAATGACGGGTACCTGAAAATAGGGATGTACGGAGAAGTAGCATTGAAATAATGGAAGCCGTTGTTGTCAAAAACCTGGTTAAAACCTACGGAAAAGAAAAGACTGTGGCGGTAGACGATGTGTCGTTTTCCGTCAGCCGGGGCGAGCTTTTCGGGTTGATAGGTCCGGATGGTGCGGGCAAGACCAGCATTTTCCGCATGCTGACTACGCTGCTCCTGCCGGATGGCGGCTCAGCAAGCGTCGACGGGCATGATATCGTGAAGGATTTCAGGCAGATACGGAGCTCGGTAGGGTATATGCCCGGCAAGTTTTCGCTCTACCAGGACCTTACCATTGAAGAGAACCTGCACTTTTTTGCCACCGTTTTCGGTACGACGATCGAGGAAAACTACCATTTGATCAAAGACATTTACGTGCAGATCGAGCCGTTCAAAAACCGGCGGGCGGGCAAGCTCTCCGGCGGAATGAAGCAGAAACTTGCATTGTGCTGCGCATTGATCCACAAACCGACCACATTGTTTCTCGACGAACCGACTACCGGCGTGGACCCCGTCTCGCGGAAGGAATTTTGGGAAATGCTCGCAAGGTTGAAAGAACAAAACATTACCATACTCGTTTCGACGCCTTACATGGACGAAGCTTCGCTTTGCGACCGCATCGCATTGATCCAGGGCGGCAAAATACTATCGATCGACACCCCGCAGAATATTATAAACGCCTATCCCGACCGGTTGCTGGCCATTAAAGCCAACGAAATGTACCGGCTGCTGAAAGTGCTGGAAGGCCATCCCGACATTCTGAACAGCTACGCATTCGGCGAATACGCGCACGCTACGTTCCGCGACGCGGATACGCACGCATTGCAGGCGTACCTGCGGGAGCATGGGCTCACGGACGTGGAGGTGAAGGACGCCGAGGTGACGATCGAGGATTCATTTATCAAATTACTACATTAAAAAAACGTCACAGCCATGATGCAGGACGATAAAGTGATAGTCTGCGAGAAGCTTACGAAGCGCTTCGGAGACTTTATAGCGACCAACGAAATTACGTTTGACGTACACAAAGGGGAGATTTTCGGCTTCCTGGGTGCCAACGGCGCCGGCAAAACCACCGCCATGCGCATGCTCTGTGGCCTTTCTTCGCCCAGTTCGGGCAAGGCGACCATTGCGGGTTACGATGTGTACACCCAAACGGAACAAATCAAGAAGAACATCGGCTACATGAGCCAGAAGTTTTCGCTTTATGAGAACCTCACGGTGAGGGAAAATATCGAGTTCTTCGGAGGCATTTACGGTCTTTCCGACGAGCGCATTAAATCCAAAACGGAGGAATTGCTTCAAAGGTTGGGTTTGAAAACCGAGGCAAACAAGCTGGTGGCTTCCCTGCCGCTGGGCTGGAAACAGAAGCTCTCCTTCTCGGTGGCGGTGCTGCACGAGCCTAAAATCGTGTTCCTTGACGAGCCTACGGGTGGCGTTGACCCGGTGACGCGGCGGCAGTTCTGGGACATGATCTACGAAGCGGCCGACAGCGGCATTACCGTGTTCGTGACCACGCATTACATGGACGAGGCCGAGTATTGCAACCGTATATCCATTATGGTGGATGGCAAAATGGAGGTGCTCGACACGCCGACGAACCTGAAAAACAGCTTTCACGCGCGGTCGATGGACGAAGTGTTTTACCAACTCGCGCGCGGCGCCAAAAGAGGGGACTAGCTATGAAACAATTTCTCGCATTTGTCAGAAAGGAATTTTACCACGTGCTGCGAGACCGTCGCACACTACTGATCCTCTTTGGAATGCCCATCGCGCAGATATTGATCTTCGGTTTTGCATTGACCAACGAGGTGAAAGATTCCGAAATACTAGTGGTGGACTATGCCAAAGACAATGCCTCTCAGGAGCTGTTGACGAAGATCGGTTCGAGCAGGTATTTCAATATACGGCAGGCCGCATTTACCCATAAGGAGATATTGGGCACGTTTCAGAAGGGTAAAATCAAGGCGGTGGTGGTGTTTCCTGCCAATTTTAATGGGGATTTGCTACACCATAATAAAGCGCAAATCCAGATCATTACCGACGCCAGCGACGTGAATACGGCGAATATGATCACTAATTACTTGTCGTCCATCGTCATGGATTACCAGAACCAGATCAACCAAAACCTGGAAATACCTTACCGCATCACACCCGAGGTACGCATGCTCTACAACCCGCAACTGAAAGGCGCGCACGGTTTCGTGCCGGGCGTGATGGCGTTGGTGCTGCTGCTGGTTTCGGTGATGATGACCGCTATTTCCATTGTGCGTGAGAAGGAAACCGGTACCATGGAAATCTTGCTCGTATCGCCATTTAAACCCGTGCTGGTGATTTTTGCCAAGGCATTTCCCTACCTCGCATTATCGCTGGTGAATGTGGTTGCGATCTTGCTGCTGAGCGTTTTTGTGCTGGATTTGCCTGTGAAAGGGAGCGTAGCGCTGCTGTTCGCGGAGAGTACCTTGTTTATCATCACCTGTCTGGCGCTGGGTATTTTTATCTCCATTAAAACCGATACGCAGCAGATCGCGATGCTCATTTCGCTGATGGGTATGCTGCTGCCGACGATGATGTTCAGCGGCTTCCTGTTCCCGATCGAGAATATGCCCGTGCCGTTGCAGATCATTTCGAACATCGTTCCTTCCAAATGGTTTTACATTATCGTCAAATCGATCATGATCAAGGGGTTAGGGATTGCGTCGCTTTGGAAAGAAACGCTGATTCTGCTCGGTATGACCGTGTTTCTGCTGCTGGTGAGTTTGAAAAGCTTTAAAATCCGTTTGCAATGAGGACATTACGATTTTTGTTACGCAAAGAATTCCGGCAGATTTTCAGGGATAAGGCCATTGTGGCGATGATTTTTTTCATGCCGATGGTGCAGCTGATACTCATGCCGCTCGCTGCGGATTACGAGGTGAGGAATATCAATTTATCGGTAGTCGATCACGACAAATCGCCGTATTCCCGAAAACTGATTTCCAAAATCGTGGCGTCCGGTTACTTCCGGCTCACGGGCTACAATGCATCATTTAAAGAAGCATTCGGCCTGATCGAGTCCGATAAGGCGGATCTGATACTGGAAATTCCCCACGATTTTGAAAAAAGACTGATCCGCGAAGACGAGGAAAAGCTCTTCATAGCGGTGAATGCGATCAACGGCACAAAAGCGAGCCTGGGAGGTTCCTATCTCGGGAGCATTATCGGGGATTTCAATGCGGATATCCGTATGCAACTCGTCACGCCACCGCGGTTCAGCCAGTTTCCGGTGATCGACGTCGTGGGTTCCAACTGGTTCAACCCGGTTTTGAATTACAAGGTATTTATCGTTCCGGGCATTCTTGCGATCCTCGTTACGATGGTCGGTGGGTTCTTATCCGCGTTAAATATTGTGCGGGAAAAGGAGATAGGAACGATCGAGCAGATCAACGTGACGCCTATCAAGAAACACATTTTTATTTTGGGTAAACTGATCCCGTTCTGGGTTTTGGCCAATATCGTTTTCACAATAGGCCTGCTGGTAGCGCGGTTTGTATACGGAATCGTGCCGGTAGGAAGTTTGCTGACGCTCTATGCATTCATTTCGGTGTATTTGCTGGCCGTTTTGGGCTTTGGCTTGCTGGTATCGACGTTTTGTGACACCCAGCAGCAGGCCATGTTTATCATGTTCTTTTTCATGATGTTGTTCATACTGCTGGGCGGTCTGTTTACATCGATCGACAGCATGCCCGACTGGGCAAAAATGATCACGCGCGTCAACCCGGTGCGTTACATGATCGAGGTCATGCGAATGGTCATGCTCAAAGGCAGCAGCTTCGCCGACGTTCTCCCTCATGTAGGAATAGTATCGCTAATGGCTGCGGTACTGAATGGTTGGGCGATTTTGAATTACAAGAAGACGAATTGAGACGATTGATCATCGAGGACTGCACACCTGACTAATCCAGCTCCACCATCGCCTTAATCACCCCGTTAGCCGGGTCGAGCCAGCTTTCGAACTCATTCTTCACCTGGCTAAATGCCACGCGGTGGGTAATGTATGTTTTCGGATCTACCAACCCATTTTTCATGCTGTGGATCACGTGCTCGAAATCGGCGCGGGTGGCGTTTCGGCTGCTCATTAATGTCGCCTCGCGCTTGTGGAATTCGGGATGGCTGAATGCGATTTCGCCCTTTTGAAGGCCGACGAGTACATATTTGCCGCCGTGGGCCAGGTAAGCGAATGCGGTGTTAATGGCGCGTAAATTGCCGGTCGCGTCGATCACTACGGTCGGCATATCGCCATTTGTGATCTCGGTGAGGCGTTCGGCCACGTTTTCGGTCAGCCCGTTCACGGTATGCTCCACGCCGATGCGCTCGCGGCAGAATGCCAGGCGCTGGTCGTTGATATCCAATGCGATCACCTTTCCGCCGGCAATGCGTGCAAATTCCATGGTACCCAGTCCGATAGGCCCCGCACCGACGACGAGCACGAATTCGTCCTTACGCACGTCCGCGCGTCGTACGCCATGCGCGCCTATCGCGAGCGGCTCCACGAGCGCGAGTTCGTCGAAGCTCAGGCCGTCGCCGTGCACGAGCGAGTAGGAGGGGACGGAGAGGTACTCCGCCATCCCGCCGTCGATATGCACGCCGGAGACTTTCAGGCTGGTGCAGCAATTGGGCTTGCCATTGCGGCAGGCCACGCATTTGCCGCAGTTGAAATAAGGGACAAATGTGACGGCCTCGCCTTTGACAAAACCGGGCGCGTCCGTTTCGACGATTTCGCCGGCCAGTTCGTGGCCGAGGATTCTCGGATAGTTAAAGAAAGGCTGCGTTCCCTCGTAGGCGTGCAAGTCGGTTCCGCAAATGCCTATTCTTTTGATTTTCAATATGCTATGCCCGGGCGCCGCTACGGGAGCCTCTGCCTCTTCGTAAGAAAACGAGCCGGGTGTGGTACAGACGAGTATTTCCATGGATAGATTAGGAATTGGCTAGCGCGCGGTCGAGGTGGACGTAGCCGCCGTCGACGTAAATGAGCTGTCCGGTAGTGTGGCTGGATGTTTCCGAAAGCAGGAAAACGGTCATATTCGCGATTTCCTCGGCAGTTGTCATGCGGTTTTCCAATGGGATATTCGCCGTGATGGCCGCTAGTTTCTCCTGCGGATTAGGCAACGTTTCGATCCATTTTTCGTACAGCGGCGTCCAGCATTCGGCTACGATCACCGAGTTCACGCGGATTCCGTATTTCAGCAATTCCACCGCCCATTCGCGCGTCAGCGCATTGCGACCGCCGTTGGACGCGGCATATGCCGACGTTCCGCCCTGACCTGTATCCGCAGTTTTGGAACTTATATTGACGATAGAACCCTTGGAAGCCTTCAAAGCCGGCAATGCATAATGCGCCATCAGATAGTAATGCACGACGTTCTTGTGCAAAGAAGCGATAAAACCTTCATAACTGCCGTTTTCAAGCCCCACACCATCATTAACACCTGCATTATTGACCAGACCGTCGATCCGGCCATATTTTTCCAGAACCGCTTTCACCGCTTTTTCCGATGCTTCCGGCTGCGTAAGCTCGGCAGCTACCTGAAAAGCCTCTTTGCCCTGCGCCGTCAGCGCGTCTACTACTTTCTGGTTGTCTTCCGCATTTCTGCCGACGATCACCGGGATCGCGCCTTCGGATGCCAGCACCTGCACGATGCCCTCGCCAATGCCTTTGGCCCCGCCGGTCACGATGACCACTTTATTTTGAAGTTTTAAATCCATTAGTATTAATATAAAAACTTATAAATGAATTGCTTAACTATTAATGAGAAGTGCCTAGCGTCACGCTCTTCACCGAACTGTTACGGATTGCGAAGTATAGTACTACGAGGAAACACACCGCAGGGACTATATAAGCCGTTTGAATGGACGAAATATCCGATACTTGCCCCATAATCACCGGGAAAAAAGCGCCGCCGACGATGGACATAATGACAAGCGACGAACCGATTTTAGTTTTCTCACCCAGGCCGCGGATACTCAGTGCGAAAATTGTCGGGAACATGATCGACATGAAGAATTCGACACCCACCAGCGCGTAAACCGAGAACATGCCGTCGGTAAGTACCGCGATAATGAGCAGAACGATATTGGCGACGCTGTAAATAGCCAGCAAACGCGGCGGCGCCACGAAACGCATCAGATAGGTACCTATAAACCGGCCGATCATGAATGCCAGCAATGCGCCGGAAAGCAGATATGCCGCCGTTTTTTCATCGATACCAGCCACATGATCAGCGAAACGGATGAAAAAGCTGCTAATGCACACCTGCGCGCCTACATAAAAGAATTGCGCCGTGGTACCGAGAATCAGGTTTTTTTCGCCCCAGATCGAGCCGGCCGGCTTTTGTTCCACTTCTTGTTCCTCCTTGATTTCAGGTAACGCAGTCCGCCAGATCATCACCGCGACGAGCAATACGACCAGACCGATCAGTATAAATGGAATTTGCACGGACGATGCTTCTTCGTTCAGGTAGGCATTTAGCTGGTCGGGCGACATGGCCTGATGCTCGGCCTCGCTGAGCGTTTTGCCCGAAAGAATGAATTTTCCACCCATTAATGGCGCCAGAAATGCCGCGAGGCCATTGAATGACTGCGCAAAATTGAGCCGTTGCGTTGCGGAATCGGCATCGCCCAACACGGTAATGTACGGGTTAGCCGCGGTTTCGAGCATCGTCAATCCGCTGGCGATCACAAACAATGCGAACAGGAAGAATCCGAAATGCCGCATTTCGGCTGCGGGGTAAAATAAGAATGAGCCAGCGGCAAAAAGCAGTAATCCAAAGGCGATACCGGCCTTGTACCCATACTTTTTCATGAAAAGCCCGGCGGGCAATGCGATGAGGAAGTAAGCGATGTAGGAAGCGGAGTCGATCAGCGCCGATTGAAAGTCGCTGAGCTGACAGGCTTTCTTTAAATGCGGGATCAGGATCGGGTTGAGATTGAGGGCAAAGCCCCAGAGAAAAAACAGTGACGTGATGAGGATGACAGCCAGCCGCGTCTTACGATCGGTCATAAAGGTTAAGTATTATAAATCAGGAACGGCTGTAAAGTAAAACAAAACAATGCAAAGGAATTATATTTTTTTACGGGGAAATGCTGCTTCGCCCCATAAACATTCCGATACATTGTTTTGCAAAGGCTGGTTGTCAGATATTCAGTTGCCGCTGGACTTCGTCTTTTTTCCGGCGTGAGACCTCGATGCGCGAGCCGTCGGAGAGGATGATGAATTCGTTGTTGTTGCTGATCCGGATAATATGGTCGAGGTTGACCAGATGTGACTTATGCGTCCGCACGAACCGGAACTTGGCCAGCATATCCTCGAAATGTTTCAGCGTTTTGCTCGCCACGAAAGGCCGTTTGTTGATCAGGTGCATGATCGTGTAGTTGCGGTCGGCTTCGAGGCGGAGGATTTCATGCACCATAAAAAAGAAAACGCCCTCGCTCGAAGGTACGGCCAGCCGGAAATCCTTGATATCCCGTTTGTCGATATTGGCCGCGAGATTATCGAAGAGCATTTTGCGTTGCCGGAAGCTTTCACTTTTCGTGTAATGCCGCTTCACGGCTTCCTGCAAATCAATAGGATCAATGGGTTTCAGCAGGTAATCCAGCGCACTGAACCGGATCGCCTGGATGGCGTAGCTGTTGTGTGCCGTGATGAAAATCACATCGAAGTCGGGAATATTGGGAAGCTGTAAAAAATCGAACCCGTTCTGGTGTGGCATTTCTATGTCGAGAAACACGAGGTCGGGATGGTAGAATTCCAGCACACCCTGAGCCTCTTCCACGGATGCGGCCGTCCGTACCTCCGAGATGTCGGGTACGTAAGTGATGATAAGTTGGTGCAAAACATTGCGGGCCCTTGGCTCGTCGTCGATGATCAGCGCTTTTATCATAGTGGGTATGGCGTTAAAGATCTTGTGAATGCAGCTCACCCGGCTGCGATTTTTTCACAAAGTATGATAACGGGCACAACCGCACCTATTCCAATGTCCGTATGGTACCAAATGATTATTGAAAGGAATACGAGCCCGAACGGGCCCGATTTTGCGCGCTTTTTGAGATGATATATTAATGCGTCTGGCCTTCGTAGCCGAGCGGTTTTTTCTGGAAACTGTAAATCAGGTAAAAAAGCGCCGGTAGTATCAGGATGCTGCCCAGCAGCAATGCCCAGGCGAGTGCCTCGATCGTTTTTTCCTGACCGGCGTGTTCGGTAAGTGACAGATACCCGCCGTCTTTCAGAATGACGATGTTGGGAAAGTGTTTGAAAGTAGTGGTGAGCAGGATCATCGTCACCTGAAAACCAGCCAGCGGCCGCAGCAGTCCGATCTTGCCCTGGTAGAGCAAGGCCCACATCCAGATCAGCGAGAGCGTAGCCGAAAGGATGGCAATGCGGCCCGTCCAGTTGCCGAAAACCCAGTCGAACAGCGGAATGTGCTCATACCAGGCAGCGGCGAAAACCAACGCGCCACAGATAACCGCGGCGATATTGAAAAATTGTGCCTTATGCGCAAAGCGCAGCCTTTCGTGCTCGACTTCGGTTTCGCCAATGAGGTATACCGACGCCAGAAAGCCGCAAATCGATACCGTGAACAACCCTACCGTCACCGAAAACCAATGCAGCCAGCTGAAAATGTACGCATCGGCAAATGTACCCGCCTGCGGATCGATATGCCCGGAAACCGCGCTGCCGGCGATAATGCCCAGGAAAAGAGGCGTGGTGAAGCTGGAAACTGCGAAAATGGTATTGTACAAATGCTGCATATCGTCCACGACGGCGTCGTAGTGCCTGAATGTAAATGCAGTACCGCGCGCGATAATGCCGATCAGCATGACGGTCAGCGGAATGTGCAGGTTCACCGACATGGTGGAGTAAATAATGGGAAAACCGACGAACAGGATCACAATGGCGATGATCAGCCACATATGGTTCGCTTCCCAGATAGGCCCTATGGCCGAATAAAGCGTTTTACGGGTAACCTGCTTGTTCTTCTGCGAAGTAAAAAGCTCGATAATCCCCGCGCCAAAATCCGCCCCGCCCAGCAGCAGGTAAAGCAAAATCGACGCCCAGAGGTAGGTGATGACGATGTAGAGCATTTTTAATGATTTAATGATTGAATGAGCCGCCGTGGAATGGGGAATGAATGAATTTTGAATGAGTGAATTTTGAATGAGTGAATGAGTGAATGAGTGAATGAGTGAATGAGTGAATGAGTGAATTGTCAGGTCTTGTCAAGATTAGTCATGAGTGGTTTAACTTAATATTGAAAATTTCGCAACTTCTGACCTAATCTATTCAGTCATTCAGTCATTCAGTCATTCAGTCATTCAGTCATTCAGTCATTCAGTCATTCAGTCATTCACTCATTCACTCATTCACTCATTCAATCATTCAATCATTCAATCAATATCGTACAATTCCCCAACCATCCGTATCTGCCGGTAAAGCATGAACACCACAAATGCGGCTAGTGAGACGTAGATGGCTGTGAACAGGTAAAACGAGTAGGCTATGCCGGGCATGGGGGTTACGGCGTCGGCGGTGCGCATGATGCCGTAGATGATCCACGGCTGGCGGCCTACTTCGGTGACGGTCCAGCCGGCTTCGACGGCGATAAAACCCAGCGGCGTGGCCAATGCAAAGATTTTCAGCAGCCAGGGCTCTTGCAGCCATTTTCGCTTCTTCCACAATGCGGCAAAATAGAGCACCGAAACCAGCATCATCGCCATGCCCATCCCGACCATGATCTGGAATGCATAATGCGTTATCGCAACGGGCGGATGGTTTTCTTCCGGAATACGATCGAGGCCGGTCACTTCGGATTTGAAATCGCCATGCGCCAGAAAGCTGAGAAAGCCCGGT
The DNA here is from genome assembly GCF_900109045.1 of Dyadobacter sp. SG02. Taxonomy (GTDB): domain Bacteria; phylum Bacteroidota; class Bacteroidia; order Cytophagales; family Spirosomataceae; genus Dyadobacter. The sequence goes on along the minus strand of NZ_FNYL01000011.1, from coordinate 163,860 downwards.
AGCTTAATCGCAAAATCGACCTCCTTCTTTTCTTCATTTGGAATACCGCCTACCAGCAGCGACGCGGATTTTTCGGTGTGAAAATGTGCTTCCATCGCCGCCAGCTTGGCCGGTTGGCGGATAGCGACGTCTTTGGCGGAAATATCCCCGCTCAACGGCTGCACCAATGCCGCGACGCAGCCGAATACGGCCGCGATCGTAAAGGATTTGGTATGAAAAAGCACATTGCTCCCGCGCAGGATCATGAGCGCGTGTACGCCTGCTACCGCGAAGCCCGTGGCGGCGAATGCGGCGATCGTCATATGCAATGCCTGTGAGAACCACGCCTCGTTGAACATCGCGGCAATGGGGTCGATATTCAGGTATTGTCCATTAATGTATTCAAAACCTGCCGGGCTGTTCATCCATGCGTTGGCCGCGACCACGAGTATGCCCGAAGCGAGCCCGCTTACGCCCACGACCACGCCCGTGAACCAGTGAAACCACGGATTGAACCGGTCCCAGCCGTAGAGGAAAAAGCCGAGCGCGATCGCTTCAATAAAAAATGCCGTTCCTTCAAGAGAAAACGGCATTCCGAAAATAGGCCCCGCATGTTTCATAAACTCCGGCCATAGAAGCCCGAGCTCGAACGACAACACCGTACCCGACACGGCGCCGGTAGCGAAAAAGATTGCAACACCTTTGCTCCAAGCTTTCGTAACGTTTTTATAGACGGTCTGGCCGGTTTTGAGATAGTAGTAATGGGCAACTGCCATAAAGAACGGCATGACCATTCCGATACAGGAAAATATGATGTGAAACCCCAGCGAAAGGGCCATTTGGGATCTGGCGGCTATGAAGTCGGTCATGGGAATAGATTTACTGAAAAAATATCGTTTTCCGGTTTAGGAGCAGCCTGCCAAGGGTATTTCAAAACTAGTCAAGACTTTTTAGAAGAACCATCATTTACACTAAAATGATCGGGTTTTTGGCCTTTTTTTATCAAAATGTTTCAAGCGTTATGAAAACCATGAACAGGGTGAAAAAAATCATTGCCATACTGCTATTGCTGGCCGGAGCCGCTCACGCACAATTTCAACAACCGTGGCTGATAGACGCCCGGCACATCAAAACCGATACGCTGTTGTGGGACCTGAAGGCGCTTAGTAAATCCCCGCCGTCCCGCTGGCTCGATGATAGCAGTAAGGTGCGGTCGCTGTTGTACAAGAGCGTCGATTTCGAAGGCAAGCCGACGGAAGTATTCGCTTACTATTCCAACCCGGATATTATCGCCGGCCGACCGGCAGGTAACCAGAAGTTCCCCGGAATGGTGCTCATCCACGGCGGTGGCGGCAAGGCATTCCGGGAATGGGTGGAAAAATGGGCGAACGAGGGTTATGCGGCCATCGCAATGGACTTATCGGGTAACGGCGCCGACGGGCAGAAGGTAGCCCAGCCCGGGCCGGAACAATCGGGTGAAAACAAGTTTCAGAATATTGAAAAGGGTAATTTAAAGAATGTGTGGACGTATCACGCCGTTGCGAGTTCCATTCTGGCGCATTCACTTTTGCTAAGCTTTCCGGAAATCGATCCGCTGCGTACCGGCGTGACCGGCATTAGCTGGGGGGGCTACCTGACCTGCCTCGTCGCGAGCCTCGACAGCCGTTTCATCGCCGCCGCGCCGGTTTATGGATGTGGCTTTTACGACGAATCGGATGTTTTCAAGCAAAGCCTGAATGCATTGTCGCCTGCCGCGAAAGCACGTTGGATGAAGTTCTTCGACCCGTCAGCCTACCTGGCTTATTCGAAGCCTTTTATGTTTTTTATTAATGGAAATAAAGACAAGCATTACAATGTGGGGCCGTACATCAAGACTTATGAATTAAGTAAAAACAAACAAGTTTGCATCATCCCCAACATGCCGCATAGCCACACGAGTGGCTGGGAGCCCGTCGAGATCCGTACTTTTTTCGATGGTGCATTGAATGGTAACCCTCGTCCATTTGTAACGGCGAGCAGGGTTAGTTTGGATAAAAATCAGCTGACAGTGATCCTTAAACCCGTCGCAGGCAAACAGGTAGCATCCGCCGAGTTTTACTATACCAACGACATAACCTCGGACAACGAGAAGCGCACCTGGAACCACAGCCCCGCGACGATCAACGAGGACACGCAGACCATCGTACAAACCATTCCAAAAGAGGGGTACAAGTATGCGTTTTTTTATTTGAAAGATACGGACGGCGTTTCGGGGACTACGGTTTTTTTGAAGGACGGGAAGTTGGATTAGGTGTTTTCAGAAGATTCCTGATCTTTCTTCTCAGCCAACCGCCGTTTCACGATATCCCCGGGATATTTCAAAGCCAACTCGCGAATATCATAAGTGAATTCCTTAAAAGTCTCTTCCCAAACCTCCGCTTCGCCGGGCTCATATTCATAAAAACCATGTGAATTGAGGACGCCTTTGCCGCCTTCGCGCACGACTTTATCGATCAGTTCAGGCACTTCGGTGCTGTTATTGAGCGTAGGAAGCAGGTTTTTCATCACGGTGTGGTACGCCGGAACGCCCGTGAGGTCCATCCAGCGGAATACGCCGACGAGCGTCATAAAGTAACCCGCATTGTTGCGGCACGAGCGGTCGACGTCCTCGATGGTGGCGTAGCCATTTTCGACCAGACTGATGGCCTCGCGGTACATGGCGTACATGAGACGATTGGTGATAAAGCCGGCGATGTCTTTCCGCACGAGAATAGGCTCCTTGCCCCACAAATGCGAAAGTTCATACAGGTACTCGCCATTTTGAATATCGGTATCGTCGCCGCAAATGATTTCCAGGAAGCGGGTCGTGTGCGCGGGCTCTGTCCAGTGCAGGCCCAGGAAGCGCGACGGATGCTGCGTGAGTTTTTGGAGCTGGCTGATGGGAATAGCCGAGGTATTGCTGGTCAGGAGCGCGTCCGGTGCAATTTCTTTTTCAATCTTTTGATACACCGCATTCTTAACATCGATATTCTCGATCGTGCATTCATTCACGAGTTTGCAGGGATAGAGCACAGAATAATCCTCAGTAATGATCAGTTTCCGCAAATAGTACTCCGGCTCGTTTTCGATAATGCCGTTCTGCCAGGCATTTTGCAAATGCTCCCGAATGCGGCGTTCGGCATGGTCGAGGTCAGCGGGGATGGGCGCCACGGCCGCTACCGGGTGCCCGGCGATGAGCAGGCAGGTTACAATACTGCAACCCATTAGACCAAGACCAACAATGCCGACGGGTATTTCATTTGGATTCATTTCTGAAAGCGGATTTAGGATTTGATGCGGGCAATTTAATGTTAAAAGCGCATCCCGGCAGCCGGTTACTACAAAAAAAGCCCCGAAACCAATGATTCCGGGGCTTATATCGACCTGTTTTCAGGATCTAGCGCGACCAGCTGTCTACTTCACTTTCCACCTCTTCTCTGGTTTTGCCGATCTTCTTCTGAATTTTTCCAAGAAGTTCGTCTTCTTTTCCTTCTTCATAAAGCAGGTCGTCATCGGTCAAGTCAGCGTATTGTTGCTTGAACTTTCCTTTGAGTTCGTTCCAGTTGCCTTTAACTTGTTGTGTGAATGCGCTCATGATTGTGTGGTTTTTGAGTTTGATAATGGCGCCTTTTCAAGCGCTTTGTACATTATCTTTTTCAAGAACCATTCCAATGCGAAAACTGGCCTGAGACGCGGTTTTGGCATTATCAATGAGCAAAAATTTACCCGGAACGTCCCAAAAGCGTTGCTAGTGCGCCGCGATAGATGTCAGTCTGAGCGCACCGGGCCGACATTTATCCGATCAGCTTATCCAAACGCACGATCCCCTGTACCATCGAGCGCACCGAGTGGTAGTTGACCTTCCACGAATGGCTCATATGCTTCCAGATCGGTTCGCCCTGACGCGTGAGCAACGGGAGCCATTCGCCTACCGAATGGTGGATCATTTTGTCGAACACAAAGCGGTGGGTAGCGTCGTAGGCTTTCAGGTATTTTTCATCGCCGTAAACCCGGTAGGCATCGAGCATCCCGATAATTACCTCGGCCTGCTGCCAGAACTCCTTCTCGCGGTCGTACACCTCACCCGCATGCGAGCCTTCCACGTACACGCCCCCGAACTCCCAGTCGATGCCGTACTCCACGGCGTGGTCATAAGATGCGGTAAGCTGGTCGTGGTATTTGTCGTAAGGAATGCCCGCGATGTCGAGCGCGTGCATGAGCAGCCAGGCGAACTCTACATTGTGGCCGTAGCTGGTATTGTCTTCGGCGGCGCTTTTGAGGCCATCTTCGGAGAAACGGTCCCAGCCCCATATAATGTCGAATTTGATCTGTGGTGCCACGGTCCAGTCTTCCCAGAACTGCGGAATACCCGTTTTGTATTGCGGGTGCATGATCTTGTTGAGCAGCAGATTGATGATTTCCACAAGCTTGCGGCGGTGAACCTGCTGGCCGGAAGCTTCATATAATGTAGTGAATGCCTCCATGAGGTGCATATGCGCATCGAGCGTCTTGCGGTCGCCGCCTGCGGCGCCAGGGCCTTTCAAGTCCCAGTTGCGATGGAACATTTCGAAGTAACCGCCATAATAGGTATCCGCGCCATGTTTTTGTAATAAATCAAAAACCTTTTCGGCATACTCCAAACCACGCGGGTCGCCGGTGGCCAATGTGTATTCTGCCAGGCTGTAAATCGCGAAACTGTGCCCGTAGACGATTTTTTCATCGATTTTGACATTACCCTTGCGGTCCATCAGCCAGTAAAACCCGCCAAATTCGTTGTCCCACATTTTGTCGATCAGAAAATCCACCCCGTGCCGGGCAATTTCGGCGTAACGGCCGTCTCCATACCCCGCGCGGTGCGCCGAGGAGAAAGTATAAACCGTGCGGGTCTGCGCGATCAGCGACTTTTCATCCTCTCCCGAATCATTGCCTGCATTATCGAAATGGGTAATAAAACCGCCGTTCTCCTTGTCCACAGCGCGATTTTCCCAAAAAGGCAGCAATTCGTTGGTCAAATGCTGACGGATTTCCTCGCGGTAGCTTTTCAATTGATCTACATTCATTGTTTAAAATATGGTCAGAGTTTTGAAATGGTTGTTGGATATACTTGAATGCGGCCTGCGTCGGCTATTTGGCGCGGGCCAATTATCACTATAAATATTTTTTTCTGGAATATTTACTCTACAACGGTTACCGTCCCAGGCCGCGCGCTTGCAAATGCTGATCCATACGTCGTAATTCGCAATGAATTCATCAATCCCGATCCCCATGAGTAATTCTGAAATCGTAGAAGTCCTCGAACTAACTGCCAAGCTGCTGGAACTGCACAATGCCGACCCTTTCAAAATCAAAGGATATTCCGTAGCGGCTTTTTACCTGGATAAATACAAGGAAGGCGAACTGCAATTCATGACCGAGCAGGAGCTGACCAAATTGCAGGGGGTTGGGAAGAGTACGGCCACCAAAATCGCACAGATCGCGAAAACCGGCACCTTCCCGGAGCTCGAAGAACTGATTGCGAACACGCCGCTGGGCGTGATGGAAATGTTCAATATCAAAGGGATCGGGCCGAAAAAGATCGCCGTTTTGTGGCAGGAATTGGGCATCGATAACCTGCACGAACTGGAACTGGCTTGTTTGAATGGTACTGTTGCCAAAGTGAAGGGCTTCGGAGGAAATACCCAGCAAAAAATCCTCGATTCGCTGGCATTTTTGAAAGATCAGGCAGGAAAACTGCGCATGGATAAGGCGGAGGCCGTGGCGAAATTGATCGTGAATGAATTGAAGAAGACATTCGATCAGGTGGAAGCTGCGGGGGAAGTAAGAAGAAAATCGGAAGTAGTCGAGACCATCCGGATTCTGGTCGGAACCGATTCTCCGGCGCTTCTCCAAAATACAATTGGTGCCATTGAATTACTGGTGCAGGACGAAAAGATATCGTCGCCGTTTGTGTGGCGCGGTCATATACAGGACGTAGCGGTAGCGATTGAAATCGTGGCGGCGAAACCCGATCGGCTGGTCAATGAACTTTTCCTCGAAACCGCCGGTGCCGATCACCTTGGTCTTGCAGGTACATCGGGCAGTACGATCTGGCGGCATGCCTACTATGAAACCGCTGATACCGAGCATGCTATTTATGAAAAGGCGGGCTTGCCTTACATCGTGCCCGAAATGCGCGAAGGGGCAGGGGAGCTCATATGGGCGGAGACCCGTACGCCTGACCAGCTTGTGACCTGGGACGACCTCAAAGGTATTTTGCACAACCACAGTACCTATTCCGACGGACAGCATACCCTCGAACAAATGGCACTGTACTGCCGCGAACTCGGTTTCGAATACCTCGGTATCGCCGACCATTCCCAAACCGCCACTTACGCACAAGGGCTGAAAGTGGAAGACGTCGAACGTCAGCACGAGGAAATCGCAAGGCTGAATGCTCGCTTCGCTTCCGAAAACCCCGCAAAACCTTTCAAGATCCTGAAAGGCATTGAATCCGATATTCTCGGCGACGGCTCGCTCGATTACCCGACGGACGTGCTGGCCTCCTTCGACTACATCGTCGCCTCCGTGCATAGCAACCTCTCGATGACGCTCGAAAAAGCAACCGCACGCCTGCTCAAAGCCATCGAAAACCCATATACCACCATTTTAGGTCACCCGACCGGTCGCCTGCTCCTTTCCCGCGAGGGCTACCCGATCGACCATCAGGTGGTGATCGACGCCTGTGCTGCCAATGGCGTCGTCATCGAAATCAATGCCTCCCCCTGGCGCCTCGACCTCGACTGGCGATGGATTGCTTACTGCATGGAAAAAGGCGTCATGCTCAGCATCAACCCGGACGCCCATGCGATGGAAGGCTACCTCGATATGCATTACGGAGTTGCGAATGCCAGAAAGGGCGGTTTGACGAAGGATATGACTTTTAATGCGTTGAGTTTGGGGCAAATGGAGGAGTATCTGAGGGGACGGGCTGGTAAAATAGCTTAACTTTTTTTTTAAGTGCAGGTGTAATATAGTTATACTATTTTAGTATCGTACTTGTAAAATAGTATAACTATATTTGCAGTGTACTTGGAAAATAGTAAAAGCTATGTTTATCACACGCTACATTTATCCTAAACTTCTTGCGCATTCTACCAAACGGCAGATTACTGTTCTCACCGGAATGAGACGGACGGGTAAGACTACGCTCTTGAAGCAACTGATGGCGCAGTGCGATATCCCGCAAAAGCATTACTTTGATCTGGAGAGGATAGATGTGCGCGCTCTTTTTTCCGAACCTAATTACGAAACCATTGTCCAGGCGCTGAGCCGGCAGGGAACGGACTTTTCTAAGAAAGTGCTGATATGCATTGATGAAATACAGCTGGTGCCCAATTTGCCGAGCGTACTTAAATACCTGTATGTCACCTATGACGTCAAGTTTATCGTCACAGGTTCGAGTGCCTATTATATGAAAAACCAATTCTCGGAATCCCTGGCAGGTCGGAAGAAGATCTTTGAGATATTTCCGCTGACTTTTGGGGAGCTGTTAACATTCAAAGGAATACATACTAGTAGGCCGGAAATTCCCAAAGCGTCAAAATTCATTCCTTCCGAGTATGAGCGTTTGAAAGGGTATTATGATGAATTCATCAATTTTGGAGGATTTCCGGAAGTAGTTTTGGCAGAATCGGCAGAAGATAAGCGTGACTTGATCAGTGATATTCTGAGTTCTTACATCAACTTTGACCTTACGATGCTTTCCGATATTCGTAATCCGACCAATTTGTTCAAATTGATCAAGTTGCTCTCGGTACGCATTGGTACTAAGCTGGACATTTCAAAACTTACGAGCCTGACAGGCATGGCGCGGCAGACGGTAGAGAATTATCTGGATTTGCTTGAAAAAAGCTATTTGATTAAGACAATCCCTGTGCTTGCGAATAGTCCGGACCGTGAAATAGTGAAGGCAAAGAAGGTCTATTTCCTCGATAATGGTATTGCTTCACTGGCGGGAGAGCTGGGTAGCGGTTCGAAATTTGAGAATGCGGTATTCAATCAGTTGATTCATAGGGGAGAAGTCGCTTACTACCAGCTGAAAACCGGTCGGGAGATTGATTTTATCCTCGATCAAAAGCAATGCTTTGAGGTAAAGGAAACTGCGACTGAGGCTGATCTGAAGAATACTGAATCGCTGGCGAAAAACCTGGATATCAGTGAGTCTTATGTGGTCGGAAGGCATCCGGTCAGACGATTCGACGGCTTTATATGGGGAGGTTTTCTTCAATAACCTCCCTTTTTTTCTTTACAAAACCTTCACCTCCACATCCTTATTCAAAATCCCCTCCGGCAAATGTGCCGTAATGCCTTCCCGCAACGCCTCGATCAGCCGGGCTTTCATCTGCTCGCGGTTCACGACCAGACATACCTCGCGCGCGGGCTCGGGGAAGCGGAAGTGGCGGATGTGCTTCTGACGTTCTTCGGATAGCTCCATGACCGCCATTTCGGGCAGGATGGTGATGCCGCCGTTGCGTTCGACCATGCGGATGAGCGTTTCGATGCTGCCGGACCGGTAGCTGAAACTGCTGCCGAACTGGCTGCTGCGGCTCAGTTCGCACAGTCGCTGAATTTGTGTGCGGAAGCAATGGCCTTCTTCCAGGAGCCAGAGTTCATTGGGTTCGATGTCAGTGGGCAGAATGTATTGTTTGGAATACAAATCTGTTTTTTCGGAAACGTAGGCATAAAACCGTTCCCTGTAGAGCGGGATTTCCCGCAAGCTGTTTTCTTCCGATACGGAAGCGATGATGCCGACATCGAGGTTCCCCATTTTCAAAGCAGAAATGATCCGGTCCGTGATCATTTCCGAGACGTGGAGTTTGATATCGGGGAAGTTGGAAATAAACGGATTCACGAAATGCGGGAGCAAGTAGGGCGCGATCGTAGGAATAACGCCCACGTGCAGTTCTCCCGACAAGTCCCCATTGAAATGCTTGGCAATTTCATTGATCCGCGCCGTTTCGCGCAGAATTGTTTTGGCCTGGTCGATAATCTCGCGCCCGACGCTTGTAGGTATGATAGGCTGTTTTGTCCGATCGAAAATTTTGACTGAAAGTTCCTCCTCCAATTTCCGGATCATCATGGAAAGCGTAGGCTGCGTAACGTTACAATGTTCGGCAGCCTGGATGAAATGGCGGTGGTTGTCGACGGCGACGATATATTCCAGTTGCTGGATGTTCATTTTGAATGCTATATAAATTTTATTTATGCAAAGATAATAGCTATCACTTTGGTTGATCTAATGCCAGAAAAGCTTTTTGTAACGAAGCATTCGCTACCAGCGACCTCATCTGAATAATCGCGATCCGGTTGAGCTCTATCGCCCGCTCCGTGGCCTGCCTGCCCTGACCGATTAACATTGCATTGATACTTTCCAGATTTGAAAGCACCACAAGCTGTTCCATCGTCGCCGAGTCGCGGAGGTTTCCGCGTTTGGGATTAAGTTTCACCCATTCCTGGGCGGTCATACCGAATAACGCGAGGTTCAGAATGTCGGCTTCTTCGGCGTAAATCTTACTTATGATGATCGGATCGAGTACTTTGGGGACCAAATTTTCTTTGATAGCGTCGGTTTGAATGGTGTAGTTGATCTTGGCCAAGCTGCGCCGTAGGTCCCAGTCGAGTTGCAGGCGGTTGTTTTCTTCGTCTTTTAACCGCTGGAATTCTTTGATCAGGTAGAGTTTAAAGGAAGGAGAAATCCAGGACGCGAACTCGAAGGCAATGTCCCGGTGTGCGAAAGTGCCGCCATTGTATCGACCCGTCTTCGCTATCAACCCAATCGCATTGGTTTTCTCGATCCATTGTTTGGAGGTAAGTACGTAGCTGTTACTTCCGGCTCCATTTTTAATGTTACCGAATTCGGTAATATTAAAACCTGGGTTGTGTAGCTGCTCCCAAAGTCCGATGAATTCGATAGTAAACCTGGTACTAAGCCAGTGCGAGATCACGAGACCCGTAGCGGTGTTTTTTTGCCGTGCAATGTCGGTCAGTGAAATAAAGTCGCCATTCTCGCGGTTCAATACGCTAATCTCCTGCTCATTTACAATAATTTTCTGATTTTTCATTTCGAAGAATGTTTAAGTTTAACATTCTCCTTGATACGAGTGCTTCACGAAAAAGTAACAGCTTGTAGTAGTATTAAACTGCAATTAAATTTCACTTTATGGAGAAGCAGAATTCTTGCATTTCCCTGAGGAATTGTAACTTAGCCTCACTTTAAACTATCACTCACATTAATACTGTCAACTATGAAAAACCTGAAAGCATGGATGTTGCTGGCCCTGATGGCGGTGGCGACGCCGATTTTTGCACAGACTACGGCAGAAAAGCAGAAGACCGAAGCGAAACTGAAAAAGGACGGCACGCCGGATAAGCGTTACAAGGAAAATAAACACCTCAAAAAAGACGGTACGCCCGATAAGCGTTATAAAACAAACAAAGCCGACACGACCAAGGCGGCAAAGAAAAAGTAACAAGTCGAAGACATAGCACCGAATATTTTTTCGGGGAAATTTAGGGTAAGCGCCCGACCGGTTGTCAATATATCGTACAACCCGAGTCGGGCGCTTATTTTTTACATAAACCAGTCGGTGCAATGAATGCAGCCTTAGCGGATGACCACGTAACGGTTTTGAGCAGGGACAGGGAATCGGAGTTTGAGAAAGTTTTCAAGAAACATTTCAAAGGACTGCACGCCTACGCCTGCACCATTTTGAGGGACGATATCATGGCCGAAGAGATGGTCCAGAATGTGTTTTGCAGGTTGTGGGAAAAAACGGACCATATCGATATCCGCGAGTCGGTCAGCGGGTACCTTTACCGGTCGGTGTACCACGAGAGCCTGAACTATCTCAAACACCTGAAAGTGCGGGAAGCACACCGCGACTACACGCTGCAACAGGAACAGCAGAGCGCCAGCGCCTCGCAAGCCCTCGAACTGTCGGAGCTCGAAACGCGCCTCGACATTGCATTGCGCGAATTGCCCGAGAAATGCCGGACGATTTTCCAGATGAGCCGGTTCGAAGAATTGAAATACCAGGAAATCGCCGACCGCCTGCAACTGCCGGTAAAAACGGTGGAAAACCAGATGGGTAAGGCATTGCGGCTGTTGCGCGTTAAACTAGCCGATTTTCTCCCGGCGTCCTTTTTACTTTTTTTCCTCAGCTGATCAGTCATGAAAACAGAACAAAACCCGAACATAGATGAGTTGCTGGTGAAGTCGATGCTCGACGAAGCCAGCGTAGCGGAGCAGATCGAGATCAAACAATGGCTCCTCGACGACGACGATAACCAGCGGTATTTCGAACATTTCGAACTCATCTGGAACGAGAGCAAACGGCTCGCCCGCACGAGTACCGTGGACGAAAATGCTGCCTGGGAGCGGTTCAGGGCACGGACGGTAGCTAAGGAACGCGAGCCGGAGGTGATACCGATGTACACCAAACCGGTATTCAGGATATTGCGTATGGTGGCGATGGTGCTCATGACGGCCGGCGTAGGCTGGCTGAGCTACATCTTCGCGACGCGCAGTTCCCCGAACGAAATGCTGACGGTCAGCTCGGGAATGCAGACACTTACCGATACGCTACCCGACGGCTCGGTCGTAACCCTCAACCGGAAATCGAGCATCAGCTATCCGCAGGATTTCAAGGGAAAAACACGTGAGGTAAGGCTTACAGGCGAGGCATTTTTCGATGTAAAACCCGACAAATCGAAACCGTTCCTGATCGCGGTGAATGACGTGACGGTGAAAGTGGTGGGTACTTCATTTAATGTAAAAGACAATGCGGAGAAAACGGAAGTGATCGTGGAAACGGGCATTGTGGAAGTTTCCAGGGACACGCAGCGGGTACGCATCACGCCACGAGAGGAAGCTATTGTGGTGAAAGCGAACTCTAAACTTAGCAAAGGCATTACCGTCGACGAATTCCATAATTACTACCGCACCCGCAGGCTGTTTTGCGACGGCACCCCGCTCTGGCGCCTGGTCGAAATCCTGAATGAGGCCTACGAAGCGGATATTGTGATCGGTAACGAGCGGTTGAGAAATATGCCTATCAATACCACCTTTGACCAGAATTCGCTCGAAAATATCCTCAGCGTGGTTAGCGAAACCCTTTCTCTCAAAGTTGAACACCACGGCGGCCAGATCATTTTGAAATAGCCTTATCTTTCGGGATGAATCAGAATTCTATATTCCGTATTGTTTTAAGGCTCGCTGTGATATTGGTAATGGTCCCGTGCGTGAGTTTTGCGCAGCAGATTCTGAATAAACCGGTTGATATCTCCGTAAAGGGGCAGCCGGTTTCTGCTGTTTTGAAATCTATGAGCGAGCAGGGAAAGTTCTATTTTTCGTATAACAGCAATCTCATCGCAGGCGACAGTCTGGTGACCATCACTGCTACCCGGCAACCGGTGCGGCAGGTGCTCGACCAGCTTTTTTACAATAGATTTCAATACAAAGAGAAGGGCGATTACCTGATCATCCTTCCGGTGGCGAGGGAGAAGTCATTCCATGTCAGCGGCCTCATTCTCGACGACGAAACGGGGAAACCGGTCGATTATGCGAGTGTGTACTCGCGGCAACTGCTCGTGTCGACGCTTTCGGAAGATGATGGCGGTTTCCGGCTGCGTATTAAGGAAAGGGCGTTTCCTATTTATCTCACCGTCAGTAAGGTAGGGTATGGCGATACGACGATGGTGATCAACAGCACCGAGGAGTCGGCGCGGACCATGCGCATTCAACCCAAAGCCGTGGACCTCGATCCGCTGATCGTGCGCTATTCGGAAGGAGAATCGACCTGGCTGGGCAGGTTATTCCTTTCACAGCGGCTTCGTGCGCAAAGCCGGAATATCGGGCGGTTTTTTGTGTCATTGCCTTACCAGGCGTCGCTTACGCCCGGGTTGGGTACGCACGGGCGCATGAGCGGGCAGGTGGTCAACAAGTTTTCACTGAATGTCGCGGGCGGGTATACTGCCGGTGTGAATGGGGTCGAAATAGCGGGTGGTTTTAATATTTCAAAAGAAAATGTTCGTTATGTGCAGCTTGCGGGGGCTTTCAATGTGGTGTCCGGGCATGTGAACGGTGTGCAGATAGCCGGTTTCAGTAATAATGTGCTCGATTCGTTGCATGGGGTACAAATCTCCGGTTTCAGCAGTATGGTGCGCAAACGCGTCGACGGCGTACAGGTGAGCGGGTTCCTGAGCCGGGCGGGAGGTGGCATTGCGGGAGCGCAGATCACGGGCGCGATCGGCTTGATCCGTAACGGGGGCCACGGTGCGCAGATATCCGGGGGCTACAATCAGGTACGCGGGGTGTTTGAGGGTGTGCAAATTGCCGGCGCTGCAAACAACGCACGCGACTCGGTTCGTGCAACACAGATTTCCGGCGGGCTGAATATGGCCCGGAATATCAGAGGTGTTCAACTCGCCCCGTTCAATTATGCTAAAAGAATGCGCGGCGTGCAAATAGGCATTGTCAACATCGCCGACAGCTCATCCGGCGCCAGTATCGGTTTGTTTAATATTGTCAGGAAAAGCACTTCCAATATTTCGGTGTATGCAACCGATATTGCGCCGCTGAATGTGGCCTGGAAGATGGGTACGCACAAATTTTACAGCCTGCTGATGGCCGGAACCGGTATTAATGGTAATAAAAAAGTACAAACTTTCGGCGCCGGTTTCGGCCGTGAGTTTTTCCCATTCAAAAAGGCCGGCTTTTTTGTGGAGATACTTAATCAAAACATTTACCTGGGCGATTGGGACAAAATGCCGTCCCTCTACCGTCTGCAAATCGCCGCAACCTACAAATTGAGCAGACATTTCATGCTGTTCGGGGGGCCTTCTTACTCGATCTACGACCACGACGGCATCGAAACCAAAAAAGGATACAAGCAATTTCCACCATCCGGTTACCCGAAGATCGACCTCAGAAGCCAAAAAGTTTCGTCGTGGATCGGCTGGCAGGCCGGGATCAGCTGGCGGTACGGGAAGTTATAAATGCAAAATCGGGTGCGTCATTTGGTGACGCACCCGATTTTATGTTTTTCACTAAAAACGTATTACAGTTTCCTTACCGACCAAACGATGCCATTCGTTGTGCCCGCACCGCCCAAATTGAGGTTAAGGGTCAGTCCGTCCGCTACATATTGAAGATCCAGGACATCACCGGCGTTCAGTGGAAGATCACCAGCAACTACAACGGTACCACTACCCAAAATCGCACGTAATGTCAGTACAAGGATAACATTGACGTTCAGGATGGGGAAAAGCCCTGACAGCGTCTCAACGTTGTTGACCCGAAGTGCTATCCGCGGGTCTACACTGGCTCCGAGGGCTATCGAAATAGCAGCCGTAGTCGTATAGTTGACCGTGGCGGAAACCCGGTACCTGCCCGTAGTTGGAACTGTGTAGGTTCCGGTTGCGGCATTCAAGCCTGATCCGTCGGCATACAACGTGTTATATCCGGTAATCGCGCTGTTCGCATTAACGGACAACGAGGACAGCGTGGCAGTGAAACCGGCGGGAGCGACAGGAGGCACAGGAACGCCATACATGAATGGTTGCCAGGTGGTTCCATCAAAAAAGTAAAACCCGGCAGTACCATTGGTTTGATAAACCAGCAAACCCGTAGCCGGACTCGCAATGCCTGTCCGTTCGGTATCCGTCATACGCGGGATCAAAAGACCTTTCGAAGTCGATTGGACGTCAAGCTGTGCGGTGGCGTCCGGAGAAGTCGTTCCGACGCCCACCTGGGCCTGTACTGCAATGGTGAGCAGCAATAGCAGCCCTGTAAGTAATAATTGATAGCTCTTTTTCATTGGAATAGAGATTTATTGTTGTCGAAGGGCCCGCTAGTTGATGCCTACACCTGCACTCGCATAGCCGGCGATACTATTTGCGATAAAAGACCCGGGTGCTGATGCTGAATAAACCAGGAGCAACCGGGTACCTGCGGTAACAGGTATGGAAAGGCCGCTGGTTAACCCGGAAGCGATTGTCCCGATTGCTACGAGGCCTGTGAAACCTGGCGCCAGTGTGACTATGGCTCCCGGAACGGCTGAAAATACATTGCTGGTCGGTGGCGCTGAATATAGCTGGGCCTGTATCGTCGCTGTTGCTCCTATCAGGCTCAATGCCACCGTGTTGCTGAAAAAGCCTGACATGGATGTTATTGTCCCGTCGCGCGGTACCGAAAACGCCATGTTCGTAAGCGATGTAGCGTCGATCGTGCCACCGATTAAGGTAATTCCCGCAGCGTTGGAGCCGAATCCCACTACCGATGTTGTTCCCACTAGTCCGCCGAGAAGGGTGGTCAGCACGACAGGTGTGCCGGAAGCGTAAGGAATAATGGTTGGATTTGCGACAGCCGGAGGAGTTTTCAAGGGAACCCATTGCGAACCGGTGTAGTACCAGAAACCCGCGTCACCGTTGGTTTGGTACACGAGCAAGCCGGTGGCCGGAGTAAGTATAGCTGCACGGTCGGTATCGAGCATGCGCGGAATCAATACCCCTTTTGAAGTCGATTGGATGTCCAGCTGAGAGCTGCCGTCCGGGGTGATTGTTCCGACACCCACCTGAGCATGGGTTACCAATGCGGATAGTGCCAGCAACGCGGCGAGCAATGTCCCCTTTAAAACCCGGGGGAATACAAAAGCGGTAAAAGTTAGAGGTCTTTTCATGAGGTGCGCTGCTTATTGTTTAATGATTTTGATGACCTGTGTCTTGCCGCTGGTTGTCTCAACCTTAACCAGATAGGTGCCGGCAGGGTAGTTTTTCAAGCTAACCTCCTGGCCCGGTTTAGGTTTGGAAAGTTCCAGAAACTGGCGACCGGTCAGATCGGTCATTTTCACACTTGCAAGCACTTCTTTGGAGCCGATCAGGAGCTTATCCACCACGGGGTTAGGGTAGGCGCTGATTAACCCGGCAGACCCGAGCCGGATCGACTGGATTTTGCTGTAAGCAAAGCTGCCGTCGAGATCCACCATTCTCAGCCTGTAATACTGGGTGCCATACCGTTCCGCCGCATCGTCGAACGAGTAATCCCTTTTGGAATTGCTCTCGTTAGCCGCGTCGATCTTGCCCAGCACACTCCACCTTTTGGCATCCTCACTTTGCTGAATTTCGAAGAAATTACTGTTCGTTTCTTCGGAAGTCTGCCAGTAAAGTATCGTGGCGTTCTCCATTCGTTTTAGCTGAAAATCAACCAGTTTGACAGGCAGCGCATTCTCCTGTGCGGCGGTAAGCGACGTGAAGTTGGTAAGCGGCAGCGTGTTCGAAATGTAATGCTGGCCGATGTTCACGGTACTTCCGGTGGTCGACACGTAGCTGGCGTTGCCGTGGTTAAGCTGCAACGTGCTTTCGTTGTTCCCGTTAAGCTCCGAGGCGCGGTAAAAGAAGCCCGCCACACCCGTGAAATTGACCGGCGTAGTCAGACTGTACACCCTGGCGATACTGGGAGGCGTGCCCGGAATCGGCGTGGGAGAAATCGTAAGCGTTTGCGACGTGAGGGTAAAATCGACGGTCGGCAGTAATGTGAGACTGTCGATAAACACCTGTGTGTTCTGTGAAACAAAGAACCCGTCGGTTCCGGCCGTAAACTGTGCCTGCGCGGCTAATGTTGGAAGCAATGCCAACTGGCAAAAAAGCAGATAACGTTTCATCATAGTGATAAAGATTAAGTATAAGCGGAAAATTGTGAGTAATGTGATAATGAACTAAATGTATATAAATATTTAAAGAATGCTAGAAAAATTAATAAAATTATTTCTACTAAATCATATCGAGCGTGTATCTAGTTTGTAGATATATATTTACTAAGTAACCTATCGGACTATTCGAACTGATTTATTTTTCGAAAAAAATTAGGGTAAGCGGCACCCAGGTTGTCGAAATGGTGTATATGGCTACCGGCGATTGATTTGAAGGCCTGCAATGAAACCGGGTAGCATATGCATCAGACATTCATTTTAAATGCATTACCCATGAAAAATTTGCTTTTTAATCCATCCCGTTTACTCATCGTCATTATACTATTGATTACCAGTACGGCAGTTGCCATCGCCCAGCGCGACAGCTCCGCCGCCGTGCACATCGGTTTTATTTATCCGGTAAGTTCCAATGGTAAACAGGCCGCTTCCATTACCAACCGGTTTTCATTACACGCCATTGCCGGACTTTCGAAAGCCGAAACCGGCGCGTCCATCGCAGGTGTTGCCAACGTGGTGAAGCAAAATGTGAGCGGGGTTCAGTTGGCCGGTGCGGCGAATGTGATCGGAGGTTCGGCGAGCGGCGCACAGATCTCGGGCGTGGCTAATGTGATCGGTGGCGAAGCGAAAGGCGCCCAGTTGGCGGGTTTTTCGAACATTACCGGCGGTGAAGCACAAGGGGCACAGGTAGCGGGCTTTTTAAATCTCGCGGAGTCTTCGGGCGCGGCACAAGTGGCTGGTTTTGCGAATATTGCCAAAAAGGATGCGAAAGGCTTGCAGCTCGCCGGCTTCCTGAATAAAGGTAGGGACGTGAATGCGCAAGTGGCAGGTTTCGCCAACGTCGCCAGGAAAGTGAAAGGCATTCAGCTGGCCGGTTTCATTAATATCGCCGACAGCAGCGATTATCCGATCGCGATCTTCAACTTCATCAAAAACGGCGAAAAATCGGTAGCGGTGACTATCGACGAGACGATGACCGGTATTGTTTCCTTCCGTTCAGGAGGGCGCGTGCTGTACGGGATCGCGGGTATAGGATATAATTTCAAGGACAACCCGAAAGCCATGTATGCAGCGGAGGGTGGTCTGGGTGCGCATATTCCCTTAGCCAGCAGCCTGCGCATTAATTTGGAAGCCGTGGGCACCACGCTTACCGATTTTCACGGAGGCAGTTATAACAAGAATTCGCTCCGAATCCTTCCTGCATTGAAACTGGGTAACCGCTTTGAAGCGTTCGCCGGGCCGACGCTCAACTATGTATCTTATGATCGGGAGAATGATTATGATTTCGTCAAAAAATACATCTGGAAGAACAACAGCTCCAAAGACTTCCAGGGACTTTTCGTAGGATTCAACGCAGGTTTGCAATACCTATTCTGATGCAGGCACTCCGGTTCAGGCTGGCCCTATGGGGCTGGCGCTCCCTGTCGGACCTGATTTTCCTGGTTCTTTTCAAACTCTGGCCCTACCGGCGCAATATGGTGCTGCTGAATATGGCCCGCTGCTTTCCGACGCGTTCGGAAAAGGAGATCCGGCAAATGGTCACCGCCTATTTCCGCCACCTCGCCGACCTGGTCGTCGAGCCGTTCATGATCGGCGGCGTAGCACGGGGTAGTCTCGGAAAACTGGTCAATTACGAGAACACAGCGCTGATCGACCGGCTCTTGCGCGAGAAAAAGAACATCGTCCTCATGGCCTCGCATTATGGCAGCTGGGAATATTTGCTGTCGCTGCCGCTGCAAACCGATTATCAGGTATTGGCTGCATATTCACCAGTCTCCAATAAATGGCTCAATGGCTGGCTACTGAAACTGCGGGGCCGTTTTGGTGCAGTACTAATCCCGAAATCGGAATGGTATCGACGGACGTTGGGCTGGAATGCGGAGTCGTCGGCCATATTCGTCACCATCGCCGACCAGCGCCCGCCGGAATCGGGGAAGTACTACCTCAATTTCATGAACCGGAAAACTTTCGTGCAATCGGGCGCGGCACGTATTGCCGTGCAGCGCGACTGTGCGGTGGTGTACCTGGATGTGACCAAAAAGGAGCGGAATTCTTACCATTTCAGGTTCCGGCTTATCACTTCGCAGGCGCGCGAGCTGGGCGAGGCAGGGATAATGGAACATTATTATAAAGCCCTGGAAAACACCATCGAACGCCAGCCTGAGCTTTGGCTTTGGTCGCATAACCGATGGAAATTCCACTCGCGGGACGGGCAGAAGCCGGTCAATGCACTGTGATTGTTGTAATATTCAGCAAAGGGTAGGGGCTTTTCCCCAATTTCTGATTTTTAGGCTTGTTTTGTAAATAATTGAAGATGAGTGTTTTGTGTAAACTATGTTCCGGCGGGAACCATAATTTTACCAGGCGGCGGTCAAACCAATTTATTTACCAAAACGAAGCATTATGAGAAAATTAGCATTCATGGGTGTGTTTGTGATCGCCGGGATGGTGGCAGCATGTAATGACGATGACGATCCGACAGACCCAACTCCCGTATTGCCCGAGCTGAAAGTGTCCACAACACTGTCCGGTGCAAACGAAGTACCCGCTAATCCATCAACAGCTACCGGTTCAGTAGATGGTACATTAGACCAGGAGTCGAGGATTTTGAGCCTTAACATCGTTTACAGCGATTCCGCGGCGGCGGATTCGGCGTCGGCCGACTCGGTATTCACACCAACGGCCTGGCACATCCACAAGGCATCGCCGGATTCGACAGGTGCGGTGGTAATCGACTTCGGTACCGATTTCAAAACACCCTTCGCATTTAAAGACACCCTTACCGAGGCACAAGTGGCCGATTTGAAAGCTGGTTTGTATTACGTGAACATTCACACGGCCAGGCATCCGAACGGCGAGATCAGAGGTCAGTTGAAAGCTGAGGAATAACCCACTGATTCTGCACATTCCGTGCAAAAAACAAGAGCGGCTCCGTGAGGACGCCGCTCTTTTGTTATGAGCTGATAAGTAGTAATGCTGATTAAAAAAGGCCTTTGGCTTTTTCCAGTGCCGTATCCAGCCCGCTCGCATCGGAACCGCCCGCTGTGGCGAAGAATGGTTGGCCGCCGCCGCCGCCGCGGATATCTTTCGCGAGGTCTTTCACGATTTTGCCCGCATTCAGTCCGGTTTCCTGCACGAGGTTCTCCGCAATAAATACCGAAAGCTGCGGCTTTCCGCCAATTTCGGCACCAAATACGGCGATCAGGTTCTCGACCTGGTCGCGGAGCTCGTAGGAGAGTTGTTTCAATGAATCCGCGCTTGGAACGTCCACTTTCTGCACGATCAGGTTAAAAGTGCTGTGGGTTTCCATGTTTTCCACCAATGTGGTTTTTAACGCCTGGATCTTCTCGTTTTCGAGCGCAGCAATCCTTTTCTGTAATGTCGAACGCTCGTCGATCAGGCTTTCAACCGCTTTGATGAGGTCGGTCGGACCTTTGAGCAGGTCTTTAATTTTGTTCAAAGTCTCTTCCTGCTGGCGCATCAGTTCCAATGCCTTCTCGCCCGTTACCGCTTCCACACGTCGTACACCGGCCGATACCGAACCTTCGGAAATGAATTTGAACACGCCGATCTCACCCGTGGAAGGCACGTGCGTACCCCCGCAAAGCTCGAAAGAGAACTTCGGATCGAAGATGATCAGACGTACGAAATCGCCGTATTTCTCTCCGAAAGTAGCTGTCGCGCCTGCATCCAGCGCCTGCTGAATGGGTACATTCCTTCTTTCATCCAATGCGATGTTCTCGCGGACCTTTTCGTTCACGCGGTCTTCGATTTTCCGCAGTTCCTCGTCGGTTACTTTTGAGAAGTGCGCGAAGTCGAAACGCAATACTTCGTCGTTCAGGAACGAACCTTTCTGGCTCACGTGCGTACCCAGCACCTCGCGCATGGACGAGAGCATAAGGTGCGTAGCCGTGTGGTTAGCTTTGATTTTATTACGACGATCGATGTCGATTTTGGCAGTGATAATGCCTGCTCCCGACAATGCCTCGTCGAGGTTCTTGTCACGGGAAATATGAACGAAAAGATCGTTCTCTTTTTTCGTATCAACAATATTCACCGTTTTCGCATCGCCGGAACTGCCCAGCACGAGCACGCCGGTGTCGCCCACTTGACCCCCCATTTCAGCATAGAAAGGCGTACGGTCGAGCACAATATGGTATTCTTCGCCGGTTTTGGTTTTTACCTTGCGGTATTTCACAATGTGGCTGTGTGTTTCTTCGAAATCATAGCCGAGGAATTCCACGCCGTCGTACTCGCGAAGCTCGATCCAGTCGGTTGCCTCTTTGGCGGCATCCTGGCGGGAGCGCTTTTTCTGCTCTGCCAATGCATCCTGGTAACCGGTTTCGT
The DNA here is from genome assembly GCF_900109045.1 of Dyadobacter sp. SG02. Lineage (GTDB taxonomy): Bacteria > Bacteroidota > Bacteroidia > Cytophagales > Spirosomataceae > Dyadobacter. The sequence goes on along the minus strand of NZ_FNYL01000011.1, from coordinate 142,774 downwards.
CGATCTGGAAGCTTTTCTCGCGGGCGATCAACGCGGTAAGGTCCACCGGAAAGCCGAAAGTGTCGCTCAATTCGAACACCTCGTCGCCGGGGATCGTATTGATCCCTTTCTCTTTCAGGCCGGAGGTAATGCTGTCGAGCCTTTTCAAACCCGATTCCAGCGTGCGCAGGAAGCTCTTTTCTTCTTCCAAAATCACGCGGGTTACAAACTCTTCCTGGTCTTTCAATTCGGTAAATACATCCTTGAACTGCTCGGCCAGTACCGGCACGAGCTTGTGGAAGAACGGCTCCTGGAAGCCCAGGTAGGAGTACCCGTAACGTACCGCGCGACGGAGAATGCGGCGGATCACATAACCCGCTTTTACATTCGAAGGCAACTGGCCATCGGTAATGGCGAACGAAACGGCACGAATGTGGTCGGAGATGACGCGCATCGCGATGTCGGCGAACGGCTCGTCGTTCTGCCCGTATTTTTTGCCCGAAAGCGTTTCCAGTACTTGAATGGTGTTTTGGAAAACGTCGGTATCGTAGTTCGATGTTTTTTGCTGGATAGCCATGCAAAGGCGCTCGAAGCCCATTCCGGTATCGACGTGCGTCGATGGGAGAGGGATCAGCGAGCCGTCGGCCTTACGCTCGAACTGCATGAATACCAGGTTCCAGATTTCGACAACCTGCGGGTGGTCGTTGTTCACGAGCGATTTACCCGACACTTCGGCTACTTCTGCCGGTGTACGCAGGTCGACATGGATTTCGGAGCAAGGGCCGCACGGACCGGTATCGCCCATTTCCCAGAAGTTGTCCTTTTTATTACCGAGGATAATGCGGTCTTCGCCCACAATACCCTTCCAAAGGTCCCAGGCTTCCTGGTCGAAAGGCACGCCGTCGGCTTCATTTCCTTCAAATACAGAGACATATAATCTGTCTTTCGGCAGTTTGTAAACTTCGGTCAGCAGTTCCCACGCCCAGGAGATCGCTTCTTTTTTGAAATAATCACCAAACGACCAGTTACCGAGCATTTCGAACATCGTGTGGTGATAGGTATCAAAACCCACATCTTCGAGGTCGTTATGCTTTCCTGACACGCGCAAGCATTTCTGGGTGTCGGCGATCCGGCGCGACGGAGGCGTGCCGTTACCGAGGAAAAAGTCCTTGAACTGCGCCATCCCCGAGTTGTTGAACATCAGCGTGGGGTCGTTCTTGGCTACCAGAGGCGCCGAGGGTACTATTAAATGCTCTTTGCTGCGGAAAAAATCAAGAAAAGCCTGACGTATTTGATGCGAGGTCATTGTGTCTGTTTTGGTACTATATCATCATGAAATTTGCCGCAAAGGTACACAGTTGCTTTGAAATTAAGTCACTACGTCTCTGCATATTCCAAATTTCGAGGTACCCCACAGTACAGGATGGCTTTTTTTGAAAAAATTTTCTAACGACTTGAAAAGTGAGTATAAACCCTGAAACGCCTCCTTTTTTAGACATAAAGTTTAACAAACATATAATACCGGATATGATTTAAATCCGGATTTAAGTTTGATAGGCCCTGAAATTCAATCTACTAATATCGATGAAACCGTTTTCAGAGTTATCGGCTGAGGAGTTGGCGATGGAAAACCTCTTCATAAGATGGGTACGGTTTCCTGATGATCCGCCTATCCGCTCTTTTTGGGAAAACTGGATCCTTAAATACCCCGCGCAGAAAGATACCGTGGCCAAAGCCCGCGAACTGGTGCTGATCGCCTCCGACTGGAAGCCCGACGGCCTTTCCGGTCAGGATGTAAACTCGATCTGGGGCCGTATTATGAGTTCGCTCGACATCATGGGCGACCGCGACACGCGAAAAAATACGCACGACGGACCCGCCGCCGGCCTTTCGGCAGGCAATATCGTCCTCATCCTGATGTCGGTAACATTCCTGCTTTTTATCTTTTACTTTATATTGGGCAACCACTGAGCCCCCAACACCTTCCTCATTGCTGATTTTATTATTTCCTGAAAAATATTGACTTTTTTAAGGGTGGTAGGGGAAATCCGCGTCACCTAGAAATCATTATGCAGTTACATACTGCCGATGGGTTGCCTGAACCGACAACTAGCCAATCTCAGCGAACATGGAAGCTATAAACCTGACTAACAACCTGAAACAAAGCCATTCCGAACCTGCCGCTCCCGGACCTGCCGCACCCGCGGCTCCACTCTGGGATATGCTGAGGGCAGGAAGCGGCGAAGCTTTCGAACAGATATTCAGGCATTACTACCCATCGCTGCTCAACTATGGGCTGCGGTTCAATAAGGACAACGAGGAAGTGAAAGATTGCATTCAGATATTGTTCATGAATATCTGGGAGCGGAAATCGTTTCTCGGGAACTCGGATTCCATCCGGAATTATTTGCTGGCGTCGCTCCGCCGCCTGATCCTCAAAAGGGCAAAATCCAATCCGATGACGGTCGCGCTTGAAGACGACGATTCGCTGTTTCACGTAGAATTGTCTGTGGAGATGAAGATGATCCGCGACCAGACGTTGAAGGAGAATGTGATTTTCCTTCAGAATGCGATACAAAACCTGCCTGCGCGGCAGAAAGAGGCATTGTACCTCCGGTTCTACAACGATCAGTCGTTCGGAGAGATCGCGCTGATCATGAATATCTCCACCCGTGCCGTATACAAACTCATTTACAAAGCACTGGACGCGTTGAATGAAGAACTCGCGCCGCAGGGCCGCGACGTGCCGTTTGTGCTGAGCGTTTACATGACCTTACTAGGTGCCGGGAGCGTCGTGGGAGAGGGCGTAGAAGTTATTAAGGAGTTTATGTAAAAATTTTTATAAAAAAATTCACTGGTCGAGGGTCACTCGGTATTTATTCTGGCTTTATCAAAGTAAAGAATAAATATTATCCTATTGGACGCGCAAAAATACGACCAGTTTAGCTACAAAGATTTCGTCCTCGACGACGACTTCCGCGCGTGGCTCAACGGCACCGCCCCCGAAAATGACCATCAGTGGGAGCATTGGCTTCAAGCCAATCCGTCCCGCCACCCCGAAATTGAAAAAGCCCGAAAGATCGTTCTTGCCCTGCATTTCCAGGGAAAGCCTGTCCCCGCGTACGACATCGAGCAGCAATGGAAGCGGCTCGAATCGTCCATCGCCGTTTCGGACGTTCAGAAAACGGTGGCTGATCCGCCCCGACGCCTCGGCTTGCGCCGGGTGTTCAAGCTTCTGGCGGCCGCATGCGTGCTTACGGGCGCGTTTTTTCTCGCGAACCGGTATCTGACCAACCACCAGGCGCCCGCTTCCGCATATGCACCCGTGGAAAGCAAGACGGCCAACGGACAGCAACGGAAGCTCGTGCTCCCGGACGGTACCCGCGTGACGCTCAATGCGGGCTCGGCAATTTCCTACCCAGAAGCATTTGAAGGAAATATCCGGAAAGTAACCCTCACCGGTGAAGCGTTCTTCGATGTGGTCCGGAACGAAAAAGCTGCTTTTGTGATCACCACCGGCGATGTGGTGACCAAGGTGCTGGGTACCTCGTTCAACATCCGCGCCTATCCCGAAAACAAAGCCGTGCAGGTGGCCGTAGTGAGCGGCAAAGTGAAGGTAAATGCCAGAATAGGCTCCGAAGACCAGAATGCCTGCGTGTTCCTGAGCAAAAGCGAAATGGCGACTTTCCAGCAGGAAGCGGGCGAGCTCATTGTGAGCACTTACGACGAAAAAGAGCAGATCGGCTGGAAAGACGGTATGCTGTACTTCCAGAAGTCGGACTTCAAATCGACCATCCTCAAACTCGAACGCTGGTATGGCGTGAAATTCGAAGTGGCGCCGGGCGTGCGCATGGATGCCGACTGGCGGTTCAGCGGGAAGTTTCAGGAGAAACCACTCGACTATATTCTCGGGGTAATGAGTTATCCCAACCGGTTTTCATACAAAGTGAACGATAGCATTGTAAAACTTCAATAACCGAAACCAGCCTATGCGGTCTGATACCTCCTGAAAAAAGAGCCGGTAACCATTGCTGATTACCGGTCCGTGTGACTTTCCCGTGCTAGGAGTTGGCGCTCAATCAGGTAACGGAGAAAGCCACGTGTCATGAACGTGAAATCCAAAACGATCAAAAATATGCAATATAAACTACTACGACAAATTGTAGCGATGTCTAGGTATGCGCTTATCGGGACGGTTTTGCAATGCATTTTCGCGGGTTTGCTATCGGCTTCCGACGGTAAGGCCCAGGAGCAGAGCATTGAGAAAATCTACATTTCCATCGATCTGCACAACGTGCCGCTGGAAGATGCCTTTGTGGTGATCAACGACAAAACCAATTTCAATTTCCAGTACGATCACAAACTTGTACGGGACAAGACGGTTGACCTCAACTTCCCGCAAGCGAGCGTGGGCAAGTTGCTCAGGCACATTTCGCAGGAAACGAGCCTGAGTTTCAGCAGGGTCAACGAAACCATTTATGTGTCCAATGCCAAAAAGCACGCGGTTACCGAGGTGCTGAACGGAACGTCGGTATTCAAATCCTCGGCGGCGGGGAAGCGGGAGGCGTTCACGGAATCGATGGAGGCCTATCACGCCCAACGCCTGCGCGAGGTCATGGACAATGCTATCGCTTCGCTGACCGTGACCGTGGCCGGAGTGATCCGCGACGAAAACGGTAATGGCCTGCCGGGCGTGAACGTGGTTGAGAAAGGGACACTCAACGGCCTCTCGACGGATACCGATGGTAAATACAAAATCACGGTTACCAATAATGCTTCTGTATTGGTATTCAGCTATATAGGATACGTATCGCAGGAAATACAGGTGGCAGGCCGCCGGTCGCTGGACGTGAAACTGATACCTGAAAACAAGGCATTGGATGAGCTGGTCGTGGTGGGCTACGGCACGCAGCGCAAGGAGAGTGTGGTAGGGGCGATCTCGCAGGTCGACAACAAAGCCCTCATGCGCGCGGGTACATCCAACGTCACGAATGCGCTCGCGGGTAAGCTCTCGGGCGTGCTCACGATGCAGCAAAGCGGCGAGCCGGGAAGCGACCATTCGGAGATCATCATCCGCGGTCTTTCGAGCTGGAACGGTTCGCAGCCGCTGGTCATGGTAGATGGCGTGGAGCGCGACTTCCGCGATATGGACCCGAACGAGATCGCCACCATTTCGGTATTGAAAGACGCATCGGCCACGGCCGTTTTTGGGGCAAAAGGGGCCAATGGGGTAATTATCGTCACCACGAAACGCGGCACGATCGGTAAGCCGAAGCTGGATTTTACCGGCTCTTACGGTCTCGCGAAAGCGACCCGCATTCCGGACCACATCAGTTCTTACCAGACGATGTCGATGTACAATCAGGCATTGATGAACGGCCAGCAGTTCACGGACCTCATTCCGCAATATGCTTTGAATGAATACCGTAACCCGTCGACGCCGCTCAACAGCCTGCGCTACCCGGACGTGAACTGGTTCGATACGATGACGAAGCCGTTTGCCACCAATGCGAATGCCAACTTCAACGTTTCGGGCGGTACCAACTTCATCAAGTATTTCGCCTCGCTCGGCTATACTTACCAGGGCGATTTTTTCAAGGCTTATCACAAAGGTTACGACGATACCCGCTACTGGTACAACCGGTTCAACTACCGCACCAACATCGATTTCAACCTGACACGCAACACCACATTGACGCTGAACGTAGGCGGCGAGACCGGTATTAAAAATCAGCCCAACAGCTCGCCGTGGAGGAATTTATATTCGACCGGTCCTTCGCGCTACCCGGCCTATTTCCCGGCCTGGGTGCTCGAACAAGTACCCGATCCCGATTACCCGGGTGCTACCGGCGACCGCCTCGCGATGAACTTCGGAGAGTTTACGGGTAACCCATACACTTCCATGAACCAGGGGTCTTTCAACCGATACCTGGATTCGAAGCTTTTTACCGACCTCATCCTCGATCAGAAACTCGATGCGATCACCAAAGGGTTGTCGGTGAAGGGAAAAGTGTCCATGAGCACCTATTACCGCAATCGCTCGCTCACGGCAAGCTATTCATTTCCCGAATACCAACTGAATTACGACAAGATCGGTACCGAGGAAAATCCGTGGTTCAGGGCGGGGCAGGGGAACGAGGTTTTCGAGCAATCGCCGCTGGATATCAATGTGGGCGAGCTGGAAGGCGATTATTACAAAGATTTTTACTATGAACTCTCGGCCAGCTACAACCGGGCTTTCGGCAAACATAGCGTAACCGGGCTCGTGCTCGTGAACCGGCAGCAGAAGGACAAAACCATCGAGTTTCCCTATTACAACCAGGGACTTGTGAGCCGCGGTACTTATGATTATGCCAACAAATACCTGCTCGAACTGAACGTCGGCTACACCGGCTCCGAACGTTTCGCGCCGGGCAACCGGTACGGGTTCTTCCCGTCGGGCGCGCTGGGCTGGGTGGTTTCCGAGGAAAAGTTTTTCAAAGACCGCATTCCCTGGATCAGCAAACTGAAACTCCGCTATTCGGACGGCAAGGTGGGGAGCGATATCGCCGACAACCGCTGGCTGTATTTAAGCGACTTTTTCAAGGATAATTCGGGCTACATTCACGAGGACCTCGGCCCGAACCTCGTTTCGCAATGGGAGGAAGCGCGCAAACGCGACTTCGGGATCGAGCTCGGGCTCTGGAACGATACCTTTACATTCGGCATTGACCTTTTCGACGAAAAACGTAAGAAAATGCTGCTGATCCCACAGAGCGTAACCATGCTGGTGGGTAATTCATTCAAGGAATTGAACCTCGGCAGGTTGAAAAAACATGGCATCGAGATCGAAACGGAATACCGCAACCACACGGCTTCGGGCCTGAACTATTTTGTAAAAGGTATTTTCGGGTTTAATGAGAACCGCATCCTGTTCAAAGACGATCTGCCCTATGCATTCGACTACCAGAAAGCGGCAGGGAAGCCGCTGGGCGCGCAGCTGAGCGGGGTGGAGCTGACCGGCAGCGGCTATTATACTTCCGTAGATGACATCCATAACAACGTTTCGGCCATCGACCTGCAAAAACTGAATGTGGGCGATTACAAATTTCTGGACTACAATGGCGACGGGAAGGTGACCAACCTCGATAAATACCCCATTCCCGGCTCGGACTACCCGCCGATCACCTATTCGTTTTCAGCCGGTTTTACCTGGAAAAAATTCGATTTCAACTTCATGTTCCAGGGTAATGTGGGCAAATATGTGGAGTTCAACCAGCCTTACGAGGTGGAGTTCATCAAAGGCGACTGGCGCGTACACGCCTCGCAGCTCGACTACTGGACGCCTACCAACCCCGGCGCCAACCACGCCACATTGCATTACTCGGGCGGCGGTAGCACCGATAACCTTTTCTGGGGTGGCGGCGAGGCCGACAGGGGATTCGATATCATGATTGAAAACCGGTTCTGGCGTAAATCCAACTATCTGAGATTGAGAGAGGTTTATGCTTCCTATACATTCAATTCCAAGTTCCTCCGACGCGTGATCGGGACTTCGAACCTCGTGTTTTTCGTGACCGGCAATAACCTTTGGACGTTCACCAAGCTCATCGAGGGTGACCCGGAAAGGAAAGATTTTAACCAGGGTTTTTACCCGCAAATGACCACTGTGAAGTTTGCCATCAGGGCTGCATTCTAACCCAAACCAACTGATGATGAAAAGATTCATTACGATACTTTGTGTACCGGTGCTGTTGATTTTGCTTCTCGGTTCGTGCGTGGAAGACTATCTCGACAAGGCACCAGAGTCGGGGCTCACTCCCGACGATGTTTTTTCCAAATACGAAAACTTCAAAAAGTACTTCGATGATATTTATGAAGGCAACAGGCTGGACGGTACCACCTGGCGCCCCTACAATATCAAGAACGGCTATTCCCTCTATTTCGATTTCTGGGACCAGAAGTACACCCTGGAAGCACTCACGGATATGAGCGATATGGGCCGGGTGATGGATGCCCAGGTGATCAAAGCCGGGCAGATTTCGGCGATTATCAACAAAATGACTTACGACCCGCAACGCCGGCCGATCCTCGGTTCGATGTTTTACATTATCCGTAAATGCAACACGGCATTGAAAAACATCGGCATGCTGAAAGACGCCAGCCAGGTGGATATCAACGATTTCAAGGGCCAGGCGCATTTCATTCGTGCATTCGCGCATTTCGAGCTTTTCAGGTTGTGGGGGCCTATGCCTTACCTGACCACCGTGATGGACCAGGACGATGAATGGGACATCCCGCGGCTTTCGAAACGCGAGACATTGGTGCGCATTGCGATGGATATGGATTCGGCCGCGATGTATTTCGAGCAAGCCGACCTCATGCGCCGCGACCCGGGTCCGGGCGTGGCGGGGCATTTGAACAACCCCGAACAAAAACGCCCTACCGGGGTGGCTGCCAAGGCATTCAAGGCGCGTGCGCTGCTGTACGCGGCCAGTCCGTTGAACAACGAAAAGGGCAATATCGACTGGGAAGATGCCGCGAAAGCCAACTGGGAAGCGATCCAGATCGCAGAAAGGTATGGCTATGAGCTGCTCTCGCTCGACGATTACAAAAAAAATTACATTGGTACCACCTATTCCAACGAGCAGCTATGGGCATGGTATGCCGGCACGAAACCCTATAACAACGGCGACCTGAATGGCCAGATGAACGGCGTTTTCGGGGGAGGTAAAACAGGCTGGTCGGGTGAATGCCCCACGCAGAACACGGTCGATAAGTTCGAAACCAAATGGGGAGAGCCTTTGAACACCCCGGCCGACCGCCAGGCCGCCACGGCAGCCGGACATTACAGCGAGCAGGATCCTTACAAAGACCGCGACCCGCGTTTTTACATTGATATAATCTACAATACTGCGCCGGTACCGGGCTACGGTAATGCCAAAATCTACTACGAAACCAAAGACGGCGCCGCCATTTACGGCCAATTGCTCGACCAATCCTACGCGGGCATTACGCGGACCGGCTACTATGAGCGCAAAACCTGGGGAGAACAGAGCGTGAACAACAAGACGACGCCGCAATACACCGACCCGCTCATACGCCTCGGTGAGCTGTACCTCAACTACGCCGAAGCCGCCAATGAGGCTTACGGTCCGAACGGCATTGCGCCGGGCGCATCCATGACGGCCTTGCAAGCGCTCAATCGTATACGTACACGTGCCGGCATGCCGAACGTGTTGCCCGCGTACGCAACGACCAAAGACAAGTTCCGCGACCGCATTAAGAACGAGCGTACCGTTGAGCTGTGCTTCGAGGGCGGGCATTACTACCACGATATCCGCCGCTGGAAAGACGCTCCCAAAGTAATGGGTGGCACGCTCTACCGCGTTGATGTGGAGAAGGTTGCTGTGAGCACTACTCACCCGACGGGCTTCAAATATACCCGCATGCCGCTCTCGGCCGATCGCCAGACGCGCTGGAAAGAAGCCATGTACTATCTCCCGTTCAACACGGAGGATATGTACAAAATGAAAAATTTCGTCCCCAACGAAGTCTGGTAACCCCTAACGCTCAATCCAATGATGAAAAAAATGATGCATTATATAGGGCAGGGGGTTATCGGAATGATAATGCTATGCCTGCTGGGCGGCGGCGATTTGCTGGCCCAGGACAAACCGGCCAAAAAGCAGAAGCCGGTAAATGTAAGCCTGAAAGTGACGGATGAAAACGGCAACCCGATCCCGAATGCCTCGGTGATCGTGGGGGAGGGGCAGATCCACGCCGAAACCAATGCGAGCGGCGATTTCGATTTTGAAGCATTGCCGGAGGATTTCGTGACGGTTTCCTCGTACGGTTACAGCAAATCCGTTTCGCTTGTGGGCGATATCGCAACCAATAGTGTGGTGGAACTGAAAAAGGCGAAACTGTTCGCTACGTCCGACGATGCGGTGCCTATGCCTTTTATGAATATGTCAAAACGGATGGCGACGGGCAGTTACGTAACCCTGAAAACCGCCGATCTTGAAAAATACCCTACCAACGACCTCCGCAACGCATTCGCCGGGCTGGTGAATGGCCTGGAAGTGGTGGAACGCGACGGTTCGCCGGGCCTTACCGCCGAGGAGGAACTCGGGAATTTCAGGATTACGGAGAAGATCGGTATTGCTACCCGTGGCCGCAGCCCGATTTTCATCATCGACGACGTTCCGACTGACATTACCGAAATGCCGATCGACCCGCAGGAGATCGAGTCTGTGACGATTATCAAGGATATTGTAGGTAAAGCCATGCTCGGCCCGAGGGGCGCCGACGGCATTATTTATATTAAAACCAAAAGAGGAAAGGTTAACGAGCGGGTGCTGAGCGTGAATGCGGAGCAGGGCGTGAGCGTGGTGGACCGGTTCCCCGGATGGGCATCGGGTGCGGAATATGCCCAGCTCAATAATGTGGCAAGGACAAATAGCGCCCTCACACCGCTTTACAACGAGAACGACATTGCGGCGTACGCGAAAAACAATCCGTACGACCTTTACCGCCCGAGCGTGGATTTCCGGAACCTGATGCTGAAAAACTCGAAGCCGTTCACGAGGGTCAACCTTTCATCGACGGGGGGGAATGAGACCGTTCAGTACAGTGCTTACCTAGGTTACAATGGCGAGGGGGATATTTACAAGATCGGTGCGAAATCGGACTATAACCGCGTTAATGTCCGGTCGAATATCGATATCAAGATCAATCCGCTGATCAAGGTCAAATTCGACTTTTTCGGAGGGCTTACCCTGCGGCGATCGGCCAACTATGGCTATAATTCCAACTTTACCAACGAGGACGGCAATACCAACACGGCGCTGGACCTGGTGGAATTCAACTCGGTGATCAACGACATTACCAACACGCCGCCGATCGCATTTCCGGTGTATGCCGCATTTGCCGACAACCCGGTGGCACCGTGGTATGGGGTGAGTTCCAATTTCAAAACCAACCCGATCGGTAACCTCATGCACAATGGCTACTACACCGAAACAGGGCGCACCGGAGCTTCGAATATCACTTTTGAATATGATCTGAGAGAACTCGTGCCCGGCCTCAAATCCACGACTTATGCCGGATTTAATCTCTTCAATAGTCTCCGCATCGGTAAAGCAGAGGATTATATCGCCTACATTGTCACACCCGGTAAAACCGACGCGGGTATGGATACGATACGTCTTTCCAAAGTGCACGACGGCGCGGATATGGCCGGCCAGGCGAAGCTCCACGACTACTATTCGCAGCGGTTTGTGGTGTACGAAAACCTGAGCTACGAAAAAAGCTGGGGCATTCACAGCATTCAGGCCGGGCTGACCTATTACCTCGGTAAATCAACACGCAATGGTATCGAAGAGCCTCAGCGGCAGCAGAATGCGGTATTTAATGGAGTGTATTCTTTCAAAGACCGCTATGTGTTCCAAGGGGTGCTCAATTACGCGGGTACTTACAGTTTTGATAAAGGAAAACGCTATGCGATGTTTCCGGCGGCCGGCGTAAGCTGGGTGATTTCGGAAGAAAGTTTCTTGAAAAACCTGAATGCGATCGATTACCTGAAAATAAGGGCGGAGGCCGGTATGCTGGGTTACGAAAGCTTCCTGCCGCCATTCTATTACCTTGATCGCTGGGCGGTAAACTCGACAGGCTCCGCATTCGGTCCCTATTCGACAGGACAATGGTTTGGCAGCAATACCGACAACCTTGCATACCGCACTACACAAGGCCGCGTGGGCAACCCCGACCTGACCTGGGAAAAACGCAAGGAGTTCAACATAGGCATCGACGGATTGTTCCTGAAACGCAGGCTTTCCGTGGAGATCAACTATTTCAATCAACTGCGCGACGGTATTGTGTCGCAGCTCGCGAATACGCTGCCGCTGGTGGTGGGCGTATCCGGCGCGCGGCCGTGGTATAACTATAACAAAATCAGGAATTACGGATTGGAAGCTGCATTGCAGTTTACCGAACGCGTGGGCGATGTCCGGTTCTCGATTGGTGGTAATGCTACCATACAGAACAGCAAGGTGTTGAAATGGGATGAACCTAATTACCGCTTCGATTACCAAACCCGTGTAGGAAAGCCTACGGATGGTTATTGGGGGCAGACCTACGTCGGCAAGTTTGCCACGGATGCCGAAACCGGCGTTGTTCGCCAGGTTTACGATGACGACCTCAAAGCCGGCGATCTCAAATACCTCGACCGGAACGGCGACGGCCTTGTAGATGACAACGACCAGAGCCAGATCGGTTACACGTCTCCACGGCTGATCTATGCGTTGAACCTGAAACTTGCATTCCGTAACCTCGAACTGACCGCCATCGGAAACGGCCGCGCTTTTTACCAGATCCCTTTTACCAACAAGTATTTCTGGAACGGCTGGGGCGACAACAACTACTCCGACTTCGTGAAAGAGAATGTGGACGGCCAGTACCCGCGCCTGACTTATTATAAAGTAAACAACAACTTCGTGAACTCGGATTTCTGGCTGCGCGACGGCGGGTTTTTCAAAATCCAGAATGTGGAACTCGCTTACAATGTGCCGGTACGCCTGGGTAACATCATCGGCGCGCGCGGTATCCGTGTGTACGTGCGCGGGGCCAATGTGCTCACCTTCACGAAGATCAAAGATGTAGATCCCGAGTCGATCAATTCGGGGGTTACCAGCTATCCGCTATTCCGCACATTTACGGGCGGGGTTAAACTGACATTTTAAAGCCAGAGCTATGCATTTGAAATCATTTTATATCAAAAACATCCTGTCACTGACGCTGGCCGCATTCGCATTTACCTCGTGCGTCGATTACCTCGAACCTTACCCGAACGGTAACCGCACCACCGAGGATATCTGGAAGTACCAGGACATGGTGCAGGGCCTCGTGGGCCAATGCTACGACGTAATGCCCCGTAACTACAACGACAACGAAGGCGTGTACCTCGACGGCGCCACCGACGACGTGGTGATCACCAGTACCACCCACGCATTGACCCGCTTCGCGCTGGGCTCGCTGCCCACCAGTCAGGACCCTTTCCGTACCTACTGGGACAGGGACTACCGGGCGATTTTCCTCGTGAACCTGTTCCTGAAAGACCGTCGCGGCTACAATACGCGTTTCCTGGTGGACCCGCATTTGGATAGCCTGGTCAAAAACCGTTTGCAGGGCGAGGCATACGCATTGCGGGCGTGGTTTGAATGGGATTTGCTGCAAAAATTCGGAGGGAGCGCCAACGGCCAGATGCTCGGCTTTCCGATCGTGCTCGAACCGGTGGATGTGAAAGCGGAAACAAACCTCAAACGCAACACTTACGAGGAATGCGTGAAGCAGATCGTCGCCGACTGCGATTCGGCCTACAAGTACCTGCCCATCGCCCACCGCGATTTCCTCGTCAAGAATACCAACGACCGGGCCTATGCCGGTGGCAGGTTTTGGGGCCGGATGGACGGTATTACCACGAGGGCCATCAAAGCATTGGTATACCTCACCTGGGCCAGCCCGCGCTTCAACCCCTCGAACGACGTGACGCGCTGGGATCTGGCCGCGCAGAATGCGAAGGAAGTGATCGACTTCAAAATGAAGACCGACGCCGTTACCAATGGTTTCAATGCAAAAAAGGGCGTCAACTGGTTCGATCCTAACTATCCGGGCATCGTATGGGCATCGCGTTACAACAATGCCAACGACGCCATGGAGCGGATGTATTATCCGGGTGGTTTTCAGGGAACAGGCTCAGTGGGTGCCACGCAGGACCTTGTGGATGCATTCCCGATGAAAAACGGTTATCCCATCACGGACCCGCGCAGCAACTACGATCCTGCGAAGCCCTACGCCGACCGCGACCCGCGGTTTTATGCCACAATTTTTCATAACAATGCCCAGGCTGTACGGATCAATTCGGATAAGGTGATGTACACTTTCGAAAATTGGCAGAATGCCAAGGACGCAGCCGGTCCCGCCGTGAACAGCCGCACGAATTATCATATTAAAAAGATGGTATTTATGGGGCTCAACTGGTCGGACAATTCCATTAACCGCCAGCCGCACTCGAAATTCTTCGTCCGCTGGGAGCATATGCTGCTCACCTTCGCCGAGGCGGCCAACCAGGTAGAAGGGCCCGACGGCGGCAAATATGGCCTGTCGGCCAAAGAGGCCATGCAATATCTGCGGCAGAAAGACAATTCCGATGGCGGAAAGGGATTCGAGAAGGACCCGTATTTCACCGAAATAGCCTCGAAAGGAAAGACTGCTTTCAATGAGTTTATCAAGAATGAGAGAAGGATCGAAACCTGCTTCGAAGGCCTGCGGTTTTTCGATATCCGCCGCTGGACGACCAACCTCACCGATCTGAACAAACCGGTGCGGATGGCGGAGATTACCCGCAATTCCGACGGAACATTTCAATACAAGCTCGACGAAGTGGTGGAAGCGCGGTCGTACTCATCCGCATTCCTGCCGATCCCCTACGACGAAATGCTGAGAATGTCTAACCTGGTACAAAACGACGGCTGGGAGGCCTGGAAATAAATATGAATGCTATGAAAAAGAAAATTGCCGTTGCCCTCGGGCTGACCTTGGCCCTGAGCGCCTGCTATGACGATTACATCAAGGATTTCGATCACACCTCCGTGTATTTCATGTACCAGACCAACGCGCGCACCTTCGTGGTGGGCGAGGGGATGAGCATTGAGGTGGGCGCCGCCCTCGCAGGCGTGCGCGAGAACCGGCAGGACCGCGTGGTAGGGTTCCAAATGGACGCTGCGCTCGTAAATAGCAAAGCGTTGGAAGCCATGAAAGCCGGTGCGGGGTACGTCCGCGAGGCAGTGAGCGGCGTGGACACGCTCAAACCGATGCCCGCCGATTACTTCACGATTTCCGATAATTCGAGAATGGTCATTAAAGCCGGTGCGCATATGGGATCGGTCGTGATCAAGGCGGATTCGGCGAAGTTCCTGAAAGACGCCGCAACGATCCGCGCCGGGTATGCCATCCCGTTCTACATCACCTCTGCCGATGCCGATTCCATCGTCGGGGCCAAGCGTTCGGCCGTGGTGGCGCTCAAATACGAGAACATGCTTTTCGGGAACTACTGGCACGGCGGCGTCACGACGGTGAAGGACGCTGCGGGCAAGGTGGTGAAGACCGTGAAGTACTACACGACGATCCCCTCGCCGGAAGCCAAGATTTTCAAGCTGAAAACCGTAGCTCCCGACGCGCTGGTGACCAACATGATCAGCGACCAGGAGGGCTCATTCAAAATCACGCTCGACGGAAATGCCGTTAAAATCAGCAAAGCCGACGGTTCCACGGTCGAAGTAAAGCCCGAGGGCGCGAGTACTTTCAACCGCGCGAAGCTGTTGCAGGAACGTAAATTGTTTTTGAGTTATAAATATGAAAATGAGGATGGTACTACCTCTTTCGCGCAGGATACACTGACCTTCCGGAACCGCATCCGCGACGGGGTAAACGAGTGGCAGGACGAGAATCCGGACCATTATAAATAGGCGTCAGATTATCGCTTCATCAACAAATTTTCCGCCATATCTGCTTGGTAAATCTCTTACTTAATATTGTTTAAGTACAATATTTTGGTAGAACTAACCTCGCAGGTATGGCATTTTCGTATGTGTTTGTGCAAATATTTTATAATAAAATATTGGAACGAGCCTATTTTGGCAACGTTCCCGATAACGATTGCATAAATAAACTTCGCAGATCGTTTTCAATTTTCTCCCCGAATATCTATTCTCCGATTGATTTTCAAATGGTACTTTAAGTACAATAAATATACTTATTGGAATTGTTCAAATAAGTAGTCCAATTTGAAAATCGGCAACATAACTCGTCCCTGAACCTCTTCCCAATAGTAAATTTTATCAGAATAGTTACAATTCTGTGTTAAGTAACTCTATACTTATTTGTAATTATAAATAGAAAAAATATAACTATTCTGTAAGGGGTGTTCTATCAAATGCTCGTCAGAATAACAGTTAATGGTGAACTATCAATGGTTAAACAATCAATGCGTATGAAAAGAAATTTTACGAGTATTGGCCACTGTGTAATGCGTTGGGCGATGGCTGGTGCAGTAATGACAGGTTTTACAGGGCAGGCCTACGCGATGAGGCCAACATTAAACCTAACGGCAAGTGTAATCGACAGGACTGTTTCGGGAAAAGTGACGTCCTCGGAAGATAATCTCCCGATTCCCGGCGTTTCAGTGGTCCTGAAAGGAAGTAAAAGCGGTACGAACACCGACGTGGACGGACAGTTTAAGCTGGACGTGCCGGATGCCAACGCAATTCTGGTGTTCTCCGCCGTAGGTTTTATATCACAGGAAATCACCGTCGGCTCGAAAACAGTTTTCGAAGTTGCGTTGGCTTCGGATATGAAAACCCTTACGGAAGTGGTGGTAGTGGGTTATGGTACGCAGAAAAAGAGCCAGCTGACCGGTGCGATCTCTTCCGTATCGTCCAAGCAAATCAACGAAATGCCAATTACCAACCTGGGGCAGGCCATGCAGGGCCGCGTGGCCGGGGTGGACGTGGCACAATCGGGTAGCAAGCCGGGTACCGTGCCGAAGATCCTGATCCGTGGACGCCGCTCGTTCAACGCGGGTAACAACCCATTGTATGTAGTGGACGGAATCCCGCTTTCCGGCGACCGTAACGAACTGCTGCCGACCCGTCCGTTTGATTTTGTATCAGGGGGCTATGAAGATATGAACCCCAATGATGTAGCGTCGATGGAAATCCTGAAAGATGCGACGGCAACAGCCATTTACGGTGCCAGGGGTGCAAACGGCGTGGTGATCATCACGACCAAAAGAGGCGCCAGCAAGGGGAAAACAACCGTGAGCTACGACTCTTACCTGGGCGTGACCAATGCACTGGATAAAGTCCACCTGCTTAACGGCCCTGAATATGCCGAGTTGAAACGCGAATCGCGGAGAAATATCGGTACTTATAAGGATGCTAATGGGAATCCGGTTGCAAGCGGTGTGATTGACGCTTACGCGGATTCGAAGCTGTTCGAACCGATCGAACTGGATGGCATCGCGCAGAACCGCACGACCAACTACCAGGATATGATGGTGAAGCAGGGCTTCCAGCAAAACCATTCGATCGGTGTGCAGGGCGGCAACGAGAAGACGCAGTTCTATTTCTCGGGAGGTTATTTCAAAGATAAAGGCATTATCCCCGGGCTGGATTTTACACGTATGTCTGTCCGCGTAAATATCGACCACAATATCAACAAGCGCATTAAAGTGGGTATCTCGTCATATGGTATGTACAGCATCCGCAATGGCGCCAACCGCAACCCTTACGGCTTCACGCTCGCGCAGAACCCGCTGGCACGTGCTTACGACGATCAGGGCAATATCATTTTCGCCCAGACCAGCGATGCGTTGCTTACCAACCCGATGGCCGAGCTCGTGAAGGGCGCGCAGATCGACGAAACCAAGAAGTACCGGATCTTCAACAGCTTGTACGGTGAAATCAACATCCTTCCCGGATTGAAATACCGCGTGAACTTCGGACCGGATTTCAGCCTTTCCCGCGCCGGGCGATTTATAGGAGCGCAGACCAACGATATCAAAGGTGGTAACCCGACTGCCGCGACCAACAGCCAGTTTGGTTTTAACTATACGGTTGAAAACATCCTTACCTACGGAAAAACATTCAACGGTGGCCACAATCTGAACGTTACAGCCGTTCAGTCCGTGCAACGCGACAACTTTGAATACAACAACGTGTCCGTACAGGGTGTGCCGGTGGAAGGTCAGGAGTTTTACAACACAGGTAATGCCAGCACGGTACTCGGCGTAGGCAGTAACCTGATCCAGTGGACATTGAACTCCTACATGCTCCG
Organism: Dyadobacter sp. SG02; assembly: GCF_900109045.1. GTDB lineage: Bacteria > Bacteroidota > Bacteroidia > Cytophagales > Spirosomataceae > Dyadobacter. The sequence continues at coordinate 124,921 of NZ_FNYL01000011.1, read as the reverse complement.
TTTGAACTATGATTACAAAGACAAATACCTGGTTACGGTGACGGCCCGTCGCGACGGTTCGACGCGTTTTGGTGAAAACCACAAGTACGGAACATTCCCCGGTGTGGCTTTGGCCTGGAATATCAGCAATGAAGATTTCCTGAAAAGCGTTTCATGGCTCGACCAGTTGAAGATCCGCGCCAGCTACGGATCGACGGGTAACCAGGGGATTTCTCCTTACCAGACGCAAGGTTTGCTGAGCCGCACCTCTTATGCATGGGGAACAGCCGCAGCTTACGGTTACCGCCCGAACACCATCGGAAACCCCGATTTGAAATGGGAATCATCGGCAACTCGCAACATAGGCCTTGATTTCAGCCTTTTCGCGGGAAGAGTTTCCGGTTCATTGGAATTGTATCAAACCAATACCACCGACCTGCTCCTTTCCGACCAGCTGCCAACTTCCATCGGTTTCAATGCGGTGACCCGCAACGTGGGCGAAACCCGCAACCGCGGTATCGAGATCGGCGTTTCGACTGTGAACGTGAACAGCAAATCGGGTTTCAAATGGACCACCGATTTCACATTCTACAAAAACAGCGAGGCGATCATTTCACTTTATAATGGCAAGATCGACGATACCGGTAACAGATGGTTTATCGGGAAGCCTCTGAACTCATATTACGATTACAAAAAGCTGGGTATCTGGCAGACCAACGAAGCCGACCAGGCAAAATCGTTCGGGTTCCAGGTGGGACAGGTTAAATTGCAGGATACCAACAACGACGGAAAAATCACTGCCGACGACCGCGTTATCCTTGGTTCGGATATCCCGAAATGGCAGGGCGGTATCACCAACCGTTTCAGCTTCAAAGGCGTAGATTTGTCGTTCTTTATTTTTGCAAGGGTAGGTCAGAAAATCGTGAGCAAGTTCCACCAGAACACCCTTACTTTGCAAGGCCGGTACAACCAGATCAAAGTAGATTACTGGACGCCAAACAACCCTACCAACGAATTCCCGCGTCCTAACTTTAATCAGGAGTTCCCGGTTTACAATACTTCGTTCATCTATTTCGATGGTTCATTCGTGAAAGTGCGTAACGTCAATATCGGTTATACATTCAGCAATAAGTTTGTAGAAAGACTTGGCATTGAGTCGCTGCGCTTGTTCACATCCATTCAACAGCCGTTTATTTTCTCGAAATACCGCTCGAAATACAACGGTATCGATCCGGAATCATCGGATGGCAACGTGAACAACGATGTTACCCCGGCTACCCGCGTAACCACCTTTGGCTTGAATGTTAAGTTTTAATGCACCCCGCATCGACTCCTGACAACTATTAACTGTAAAAATTATCAGAATAATGAAACCAACATACTTATATAAAACTTTCAGCGTACTGGGGCTTTCGGCGCTTTTATTGACGGGGCAGTCGTGTAAGGACCTGCTCGACGAGAAAGTGATCTCGAACATTCCCGATGACTACATGGGCACCACGGCCGGTTTCAACTCGGCGGTGAATGCGGCATACTCGACATTGAGAAGCTTTTACGGAACCGAAAGAGGTATTTCTATGACCGAATACGGTACCGACCTTTACACGACCGGTGCCGACGGCAGCTTCAAAGGTTTCCACTTATACGATTCGCAGCTGATCGGAACGGTGAGCATTATCCAGGAGCTTTGGGAGGAAACTTACAAAGGCATCAACACCTGTAACGCCGTAATCGACCGCGCACCGAGCATTACCGGTGTGAGCGATGCGATCAAGACGCAGCGTGTGGCCGAAATGAAGTTCCTGCGCGCGCATTACTATTTTATTCTGATGCAACAATTCGGCGGCGTGGACTTGCGGCTTACCGAAACGGTGTTGCCTACAAAGAAAACTTCGCGCGCATCCGAGGATGAAATGTACAAGGCGATTATTGCCGATCTGGAAGCTGCATTGCCTGCATTGGAAAACAAAGCGAAATCTGCGGACTATGGTCGTGCTACGAAGGCTGCTGCCGAGCATTTACTTGCGAAAGTTTACCTTACCAAAGCAACTTCTTCCAGCAAAGCGGCTGACGATTACAGCAAAGCGGCAACTTATGCGCAGAATGTGATCTCGAATTATGGTTTCAAACTGTTGCCCGATTTTGCGAGCGTGTTCACACAAGGCGCGGGAGAAATTAATGACGAAGTGGTTTTTGCTGTGCAATACACTCCGGATGCGTTGACCAACGGAACGGGTAATACCCTGCACCTTTACTTCGGCATGCAGTACGACGTACAGGCCGGTATGCAGCGCGACATCGCTTACGACAGACCGTTCAAACGCCTCCGCCCGACTACCTACGCCTTGGAAACCGTGTTCAAGGACCGCGTGAACGACTCGCGTTACCAGAAGACTTTCCGCTCTACCTGGCTTTGTAACACCGCGGGCGGCACATTCACCAACGTGTTCGACAACTCGAAAACTTCCGTGACATTCAAGCCGGGTGATACCACTATTTACATCCCGGGCGTGGAGTGGACGGTGGAACAACGGAAAGCCAAACCTTACCAGGTGCTGGTACCGAGCTTGTACAATAACTCGCTTTTCCCGACACTCGTGAAGTTCATGGACCCGCTCCGTCCCGACAAGACCTATGAGCCCGGAAGCCGCGATTACCTGGCGTTCCGTCTGGCGGATACCTATCTGATCCTTTCGGAAGCATTGCTGGCACAAGGAAAAGTTGCCGATGCTACTACGGCAATCAATATGGTACGCCGCCGTGCTGCGTTCCCTGGCAAAGAAGCTGCCATGGAAATCAAAGCTGCGGATATGACGATGGAGCTTTTGATGGAAGAACGGGGACGGGAATTGCTGGGTGAGCAAACCCGCTGGCTTGACCTGAAACGCTGGGGTAACCTGGTGGACCGCGTTAAGAAATACAACCCGGATGGTGCGGCGAACATCAAACCTACGCACGTGCTGAGACCGATCCCGCAGACGCAGATCGACCGCAGCGAAAAGACGCCGGACGGTAGCGCCGGTTTCCCGCAGAACCCGGGGTATTGATCCGGTTCAGGAAATGGCGAAATGAAACAAAGCCGGAGGTGGTTAATCCCATCCTCCGGCTTTGTTTTTTGTAATCGAAGCAGGGGAATTTACTTATAGGGAAAAATTTTTTGACCGTAGAATCAATGGTACTATCCGGTTGAAAATTAGGACTTAATACGGGTGCGGGCAGGCTGGAATGGGTGGCGTCAGGGTGGTATATTTCACCTTAACATCATCTTTAATTCACTGACCTATGCACATCACAAAAGGATTTTTCACCTCTTTGCGGCGCATGAGTGGGGTATGCATATGTGCGATATGCCTGCACCCGCCGGTGCCCGCCAGTGTCGTCGCGAGTCCGCTCGCAAGGGTTGGCCATGTCATGCAAGCCGAGAGAACTATCACCGGCACCGTACTGGCCAAAGAAGGAAATGCACCCATTCCGGGTGTGACGGTGGTTGTCAAGGGAACAACCCAGGGCACCACAACCAATGCGGATGGGAAGTTCAGCATCGGCATCCCCGGAAACTCGGCGGTGCTGGTATTTTCGGCTGTTGGCTATGTAACGCAGGAGCGGGAAACGGGCAATGCGAGTGTCCTGGACATTTCGCTTGCTACCGACCAGAAAACGCTCAACGAAGTGGTGGTGGTCGGTTACGGCACGCAAAAGAAACGTGACCTGACCGGCGCCGTATCACAAGTAAATGCGACCCGGCTCGAAAATGAGAACCCGCAGTCGGTGCAGGACGTGCTGCGCGGGAATGTGCCGGGTATGAACGTCGGCTTTTCGGCTTCCGCGAAAGGCGGCGGTAGCCTGTCGGTACGTGGCCAGAACTCTATTAATGCAGGTTCCACCCCGCTGATTGTGCTGGACGGAACGATTTACTATGGCGGGATGGAAGATATCAACCCCAACGATATCGAAACCATCGACGTGCTGAAAGACGCCAGTTCTTCGGCCGTTTTTGGCGCCAAGGCCGCCAGCGGCGTCATTTTGATCACCACCAAAAAAGGGAAAGAAGGTAAGCCGGTGATCAATATCAATAGCAATTTCGGGTTCTCGGAAGTGGCTAAAAATCAACCGGTACTCAGTCCGCAGGGCTTCATCGGCTGGCGGCAGGAGGTGATGCGTAATATCAACGCCACTGCCGAGCCCGCCCGCTTCGCCGACCCGAACAAGCTCCCGGCGGGTGTTACCCTCGAACAGTGGCTGGCGTTCGACGGCTCCACGGGCGACCCGACGACCGTATGGCTCCAACGCCTTGGAATGCAGCCGGCCGAAATCCAGAACTACAAGGACGGTAAAAGTGTGGACTGGTATTCCAAAGTATTCCAGAAAGGTTTCCGGCAAGACCATACAGTGAGCCTTTCAGGCCGCAACGACCGCATTTCCTATTATATGTCTTTGGGATACCTCAATAATGAAGGTATTGTAGTAGGAGACAAGTACAGCACCGTCCGTGCGCGCCTGAATATCGAAGGCAAAGTGAATAAGCATCTTTCGGTGGGTATGAACACGCAATTCGCCCGTCGTGATGAAAGCCAGGTGCCGGTGAACTATGACCTGGGGCGGACCATTTCGCCGTGGGGTTCGGAATTCGATGCGAATGGGGACTACTCCTGGCGGCCCAACGGCGAGGCCAGCGGCGGAAACCATCCCTATTATGCCCGCCAGTTTATCAAGCGCGACCAGGGTGCGCAGACATTGAATTCAGTTCTGTTTGCCAAGGTTACCCTGCCTTTTGGATTTACCTATCAACTCAATTTTACGCCCCGCTTCGACTATACACACCGCTACAATGCAGAGTCGGCCAAACACGCCGAGTGGGCTGCCGAGGGAGGCCGGGCTTCCCGCAAGGATTCGACGGTATTTAACTGGCAGGTCGATAATATTCTTAAATGGAACAAAACCATCGCCGGAAAGCACCAGATCGACCTTACTTTCCTGGCCAATGCCGAACGTTTCAAAAGCTGGCGCGACAGTATTTCCAACAAAGGCTTCGCTCCGACGGACGTTTTGGGTTACCACAACATCCAGGCAGGCGGACTACCGGTAGTCTACACCGACGACCAGACCAGCACCGCCGATGCATTGATGGCCCGGTTGTTCTATTCATTCAAAGACAAGTACATGCTCACGCTGTCGAGCCGGCGGGACGGTTATTCCGCATTCGGGCAGAAAAATCCGCGGGCAGTGTTTTCGTCGGCGGCATTGGGCTGGGTATTCACCGATGAAAGTTTCCTGAGTTCCAAATGGCTGAGCTACGGCAAACTCCGGGTTTCATATGGAAACAACGGTAACCGCGACATCCCGCGCTACGACGCCCTCGCCGACCTTGCGAGCGGTAAATACCTGCACGTGAAGCCGGATGGTACCGTGTACCAGGTGAGCCAGCTTTACGTGAGCCGCATGGCAAATCCGAATTTGAAATGGGAAAAAACCAATGCATTGAATGTCGGACTCGATTTTGCATTGTTTAACAACCTTGTCGACGGGAGCATTGAGTACTATAAATCCACCACCAAGGATTTGCTTGTAAAACGCGCATTGCCCAATGTGCTGGGTTTCGACAACGTTTGGGATAACCTCGGCGAAGTGCAGAATAAAGGACTGGAAATCAGTTTGAATTCCAACAATATGCGCCGCGAGAACTTCACCTGGCGCAGCACATTCAACTTCCAGCTCAACCGGAACAAGATCGTGCATTTGTACGGCAACATGATCGACATAAAAGACGGTTCGGGCAAAGTTACGGGCCGTAAGGAGGCCGACGACGTAACCAACCGCTGGTTCATCGGCCACGCGCTCGACGAGATCTGGAACTACCGTATCCTGGGCGTCTGGCAGAAAGAAGAGGAAGCGGAAGCGGCCAAATACGGTGTGAAACCGGGTGATTTCAAACTCAAAGATGTGAACGGCGACGGCAAGTTCACCAATGACGATAAGGAATTTCTCGGCTACACTTCCCCGCGTTTCCGCTGGACGTTTCGGAATGAGTTCAAGCTCTTCAAAAGCCTGGATGTTTCGTTCATGATCTATTCTTACTGGGGCCAGAAAGGGACATTTAACCAGATGAAGAATCGCGACGGTTTCGTGGACCGCACCAGTTCCTACGTATTCCCTTATTGGACCGAAGAAAACCGCCAGAACGAATGGGCGAGGCTCTATTCCAGTGAAGGTTCGGCAACCGGTTATGCAGTTTACAGAAGCAAATCCTTCGTGCGGTTCGAAAACCTTTCGGTAGCATACACGGTACCAAAAAGCCTTTCGCAAAAAGTGGCGGTACAAAACCTGCGCATTTACGGTAACGTCCGCAATATCGGCTTCTGGGCGCCGCAATGGAACTTCTGGGACCCGGAGAACGGAACGAACGGCACGACGAATAACAGCATTGCCACCTCGGTACCAAGCCCGCGCATTTACACCATCGGACTGGACATCACCCTGTAATCACTATCACACAAAACTATACTGATTATGTTTAGCAAAACATCCAAATATATTCTGGCAATAGGCCTGCTCGGCGCTGGGGCGATGATCAGCTCTTGCAAAGAAAACTGGCTGAAACCGGAACCGCTCTCATTTTACGAGCCGGACCTGACATTTAAAGACCTGGGCGGGTTGAAAGCCACGCTCGTTGCCTGCGAGCGTAACCTGCGCCTGGAATGGTATGGCGACGCGATGCCGATGATTACAGAATCGATCTTTTCGGACATTGCCGTGGAAGGTACCACCGACAAATCGGGCCCGGCACAGAACCTTAACCTGCTCATCACGCCCGATGCCCAGCTGAACCACATCGATTACAATCGTATCGGCTGGTATTGGTTGGAAGGTTATAAAGGCATTAAGTATGCCAATACGGCTATTTCACGCATTGATTTACCTACTTATAAAAATGAGCAGGAAAAGAACGAGCTCCTGGGGGCGGCTTATTTCCACCGCGCGGCACGCTATTACCGGCTGACGCAGCAATTCGGCGACGTACCGCTGATTCTTAGTGAAATTAATGGTCCAAAGCTTGATTTTCAAAGCACCAAACGCGAGGTAATCCTTAAAAAAATGAAGGAAGACCTCGAATTCGCCGAACAGTGGGTACCTGTGGTGGCCGACAAGGGAATGGTTAACCGGGGCTCGGTAAGCCATTTGCTCACAAAGGTCAATCTGGCACTGGGACTGTTCGACGACGCGATTAAGTCGGCGACAAATGTGATAGACGGTGGTACGCACAAGCTGATGACCTCGCGTTTCGGCGCAAATGCAAGCGACGCGAGCCGGAATGTGATCTGGGATTTGCATCGGCCTCAGAACAAATCGATTGCGACGAATACCGAAGGGTTAATGCTGGTTATCGACAGGTTGAATATGGAAGGCAATGTCGAGGGGGGTATGCTCATCATGCGCAACGCCGTTCCACTGTGGTTCAATAACATTAACACACCCAGCGGCAAGCGGGGCACGATCGATACTTACGGCATCGAAATCGATCAGGTTGTCAAGTATGGCCGTGGAATCGGACGCCTGCGCCCGACCGATTATTCGCAGAACCAGATTTGGGATGACAAAAACGACCTGCGCCACGCACCCGGCAACTGGATTCGCATGGAGGATATTTTGTACAATAATCCCTCATTGAAGGGCGATGACAATTTTTACGGAAAGAATTTGCAGCTCAAAAACGCGGACGGCGTAGTGCTGACCATCGACACGATCCGGTGCTGGTTCGACTGGCCACAATATAAGTTGTACGTTGACGACCCCTTGCGTGTGCAGCCGCAGGGCGGCAATTCGGACTGGTATGTGTTCCGGCTCGCCGAGACTTACCTCCTGCGGGCGGAGGCCTACGCATGGAAAGGCGACATGGCCAAAGCGGCCGACGACGTGAATGCGGTGCGAACCCGCGCCAACTGCGCACCGCTTCCGGCTGGTAAGATCAATATCGGTACCATCCTCGACGAACGCGCCCGGGAACTGTATTTCGAAGAGCCACGCAAAACCGAGCTGACGCGGATCGCCTACATTTTCGCGCAAACCGGCAAACCGGCGCCCAATGGTAAAACTTATACGCTCGACAAGTTTTCCGATGACAATTACTTCTATGACCGGGTAATGGAGAAGAATGACTTTTACAACAAAGGTGTAAAAACGCGCCACGCCGACGAATATACCATGAGCCCTTACCACGTGCTGTGGCCCATTCCGCAATCGGCGATTGACGGGAATACGCAAGGGAGGATCAACCAGAACAAAGGTTATGCGGGGTATGAGAAGAATGTGCCGCCGCTGACGGAAATCCCGAAATAAATTTACAAGCAATGACCCGTAGATAGCGGGTCATTGCTGTTTTATATCGTCTGGGAGTTATGGATTTTTACATTAATCTAAACCTGAAATGAACAGACGGAATTTTCTGCAAAACACTTCGCTCGCGATGGTCGCTACCATGGCGGGGGCCGGCTGGCTGGAAGCCGCTATAAAAAAGGGAGACGTCAAAATCGGCTATTCGGCCATCACATGGGGCGGAAAGGATGAACAAGCCATCGCCGACCTGGCCGGGTTGGGTTTCAAAGGCATTCAACTACGGGCCAATACATTTGGACCCTACCGTAATAAGCCTTCCGAACTGAAAGAGGCGTTGGTGAAGAATAACCTCACGCTCTGCATGTTTTCGAGCGGAAATGTGGAGATAGATCCAGCCAAATTTGAAAGTACCGTCGATACTCACGTGGCGCACGCGAGTTTTGTGAAAGCATTGGGCGGCAATGCCATGCAACTCACCAACAGCCTTCGTCCCAAAGACCGCGCTCCATCGGTAGAGGAGCTGAAAAAGCTGGCGCAGGTGATGAATGAAGTCGGGAAACAAACCGCCGATCTGGGTGTGCAGGCCGTTTACCATAACCATATGAACCAGCTCGGCGAAACGCCCGAAGAAGTGGATGTGATTGTGCAGGCCATGAACCCGAGGTATATCAAACTGCTGCTGGACATTGCGCATTACAAGCAAGGTGGCGGCGAACCGCACGAAGCGATCGTGAAATACAAGGACATTCTGCATTCGCTGCATTTGAAAGACACCAAACCGGCAGAAACCAAAAGCGGCTATAAGTTTGTGGAATTGGGGCAGGGCAGGGTGGACGTTCCGGCGGTGTTTAAGGCTTTGGATAAAGTGAAGTTTAAAGGCTGGGCCGTGGTGGAACTTGACGGCGTGCCCGATCCGGAGAAATCGCCGCTGATTTGTGCCGAAATCAATAAAAAATACATTACCGAGGTTTTGAAATATCCGGTGTAGTCCCAACTGGATTTGTAAGGGTATTCCTATTAATATTTCGTTATTAATGCAATAACTGATATTAGAATAGGGTACCCTTTCGCATTTTCAGTTATTCATCATTATTTATTCAACACAATGAAAAAATTCCGATTACCGCTGGTCGCAATGGCCGCGTTCCTCCTTGCCGCTCCGCTCCAAGCCCAGAAGTCGAAAGATGGCTGGGTAGACCTCTTCAATGGCAAGGACCTGACAGGCTGGAAGCAACTCAACGGTCAGGCTAAATATGAAGTAAAAGATGGCACGATCGTGGGCACTTCCGTGATGGGAACGCCCAATTCATTCCTGACTACTGAAAAAGATTACGGCGATTTTATCCTCGAACTCGATGTGAAAGTCGATAATAAACTGAACTCGGGCATACAGATCCGCAGCTTGTCGAAACCCGATTATATGAATGGCCGCGTGCACGGCTACCAGGTGGAGATCGATCCGAGCGACCGCGCTTATTCGGCGGGCATTTACGACGAGGCGCGCCGCGGCTGGCTTTACCCGCTCGATTTGAACCCGGAAGGTAAAAAAGCATTCAAACGGGACGCGTGGAACAAGTACCGCATCGAAGCGATCGGTAACTCGATCCGCACGTTCCTGAACGGCGTGGCCGTGGCGCATGTGGTGGACGATATGACACCCGCAGGCTTCATATGCCTGCAAGTGCACGCGATCGGCAGCAAGGAAATGGAAGGTACGCAGGTGAGCTGGAAGAATGTCCGCATTAAAACCACGAACCTGAAACCGAGCCCTGCCACCAACGTTCGCATTGTGAACCTGATCCCGAACAATCTCGACGCTGCCGAGAAAGCGCAGGGTTATTCGCTGCTATATGATGGCAAATCGGTAAGCCAGTGGCGTTCTTACGGCGGCACGGAGTTCCCTGCCAAGCGTTGGAGTTACCAGGACGGTGTGATCAACATTTCCAAATCCGACGGCTCTGAAACCGGTAACGATATTGTTACCCGCAAGCTTTACGGCCCCGCATTTGAATACGAATTTGAATTTAAACTGACAGAAGGCGCGAACAGCGGCGTCAAATATTTTGTAGATCAGAAATTCAATTCTAATGGTAAATCGGGCATCGGCTGCGAGTACCAGGTGCTCGACGACGAGCGTCACCCGGATGCTAAACTAGGCAAGAACGGGAATCGTACCATCGCTTCGTTTTATGACGTGATCCCGGCCGATCGTCCGAAGAATGCGGTGAAAAAGATCGGTGAATGGAACCAGGGCCGCATTGTTGTGCAGAAAGACGGCACCGTGCAGCATTTCCTGAATGGCTATAAAGTCGTGGAATATGTGCGCGGCTCCCCGCAATTCAAGGAATTTGTGGCGGGTTCTAAATTCGCTAAGTTCGAAGGTTTTGGCCTGTCGCAGGAGGGCAACTTGCTGTTGCAGGACCACGGCGACAATGTGTTTTTCCGCAGTTTGAAAGTGAAGGAGATCAAATAGCCCGAATCGGCGGAAAAAAGGTAAAAAATTACAGTAGATAAACGGGCGTCCGACATTTAGAATCGATTGCCCGCAAATCAGACCCAGAGCAATCCAAAAATCAACTTTTATTCCAATCCAATATCATGACCAGTAGAAGGGATTTTCTTAAAAATGCAACATTGGCTACTGCGGGTGTCGCAGTAGGCGCCAATGCTTTCAGCGCGGCCAGCTACCGTCGTATCGTAGGCGCCAATGATCGCGTCAGGGTAGGTATCATCGGTTTTTCGGACCGTTTTCGCAGCTCGCTGGCACCTTCTTTCTCGGATCACGCCAAGGAACTGAACTTTGAGTTTATGGGTGTTTCCGATCTGTGGAACCGTCGCCGTGACGAAGCGGAGGCATTCATGAAAGGCAAACCCTACGCAGCCAGCGAATTTGTAAAGGCGCGCAATAACGAGGAATTGCTCGGACGCAAGGATGTAGACGCGGTGATCATCAGTACCGCCGATTTTCAGCATGCATTGCATTGTGCGGAAGCCGTGAAGTCGGGCCGTGATGTGTATGTTGAAAAACCTTTCGCCGAAACCATTGAGGATGCAAAAGTGGCATTGAAAGCGGTGGAAGCATCGAAGCAGATCGTACAGGTAGGCTCGCAGCGCCGAAGTGCCCCTAACTATTGGGCTGCTTATGAATATATCAAATCGGGCAAATTCGGGGACATTACCACAGTTGAAATGACATGGAATGTGAACCAGCCCGGCCGTTGGAGACGCAAGGAACTCGTTTCCCAAATCCGCAAGGAGGATACCGACTGGGACCGCTTCCTGCTGAACCGTCCGAAAGTGGCATGGAACCCACGCTACTATCTCGAATTCCGTTTGTTTTACCCTTATTCATCGGGTATTCCGGGACAATGGATGGCCCACCAGATCGATACCGTACACTGGTTCTCGGGTCTCGATGCGCCGCGTAACGTGGTCGCCAACGGGGGTATTTACACCTGGAAAGATGGCCGTACCAATGTCGATACTTTCAGCGCCGCATTCGAATACGGTCCGGTAGACGACAAGAGCAAAGGTTTCCAGGTAATTTATTCTTCCCGCTTCAACAACGAGGCAGGTGGCGTGAAGGAATATTACTATTCGAATGGCGGTATGATCAACCTCGACACGAACAAGATCACTTCCGAAGGCGGATTGAAGGAAAAGGATGCCAAAGGAATGGGCTTACAGGCAAATTTGCTTCCTGAAATGTCTTTGAAAACCGGCGATAAAATTGCGACCGATGCCAACACCGGTGCCGATCCGATGACTTCGCTGCATATGCGCAACTGGATGGAATGTATCCGCAGCCGTAAGGAAACGAATGCACCTGCCCGTGTAGGTTTCAATCATTCGGTGGCGAACATCATGGCTACCCAGGCATTGCATACTGGAAAGCGTGTGAATTGGGATCCGAAGCAAAAAGAAATCGTGCTTAGCTAACCATTTTAAAAGATCGAACAGTGAATTTAAAACATACTGCTTTGGCACTGACTGCCGTGGCCTTTGCCGGAAGTGCTTTTGCGCAGAAGGTGGATCTCGTCCGCAACGACAAGGACAAGAAAGTGGAGGTGAAAATCGACGGGAAGCCCTTTACGGCCTATTATTATCCCGGTGAGAAAACGCTGAAAAAAGCCGTGCTGTACCCGGTAATGACCGCCAAAGGCACCGTGATTACCCGTGGCTGGCCGCTGGACCCTCGCGCAGGTGAGCGCGTAGACCACCCGCATCACGTGGGTATCTGGCTCAACTACGAGGACGTCAACGGTAATGACTATTGGAATAACTCCGATGCCGTGAACCACGAAAAGCGTGCCTACGGAACAATTATCCATACCGGCATTACCTCTGTGAAAAGCGGTAAAGACAAAGGCGAACTTACGGTGACCGCCGACTGGGTGGACAAAGACGGCACACTGACCCTGAAAGAAGTAACCAAATACACTTTTAGTGGCAAAGGCGACTCCCGCATTATCGACCGCAGCACGACATTGACAGCCGTTCTGCCGGAAGTGAATATGCCCGATGTAAAAGACGGCATGTATGCCATCCGCGTGGCGCGGGAGCTGGAACTACCTTCGAACAAGCCTGAAATTTTCACCGACGCAAGTGGTATAGCCACCAAGGTGCCCGCATTGAACAATGAAGGCATTACCGGCAACTACCGCAATAGCAATGGCATCGAAGGTGAAACGGTATGGGGCAAACGCGCGATCTGGTGTAACCTTACCGGAAAGATCAAGGACGAAAACATCAGTATCGCGATGATCGACCATCCTAAAAACGTGGGTTATCCTGCTTACTGGCATGCCAGGGGATACGGATTGTTTGCTGTAAACCCATTGGGTATGAAAGCGCTCAGCGACGGCAAGGAAACACTCAATTTTAAGCTAAAAAAAGGTGAGTCCACCACCTTCCGTTACCGCCTGGTAATTGCTTCCGAGCATTTGAAAGATGCTACGCTCAACGACCTCGCAGCCGCGTACGCGAAGACGGAATAGTTTGTATACTAGCAGATTGAAAGAGTAGCCAGCGACTTTCGCTGGCTATTTTTTTTGTTACCTAAACAATCTGTCGGTATGGATTTGGAACGATATAAGATTGATCAACTTAGTGAGTTTGGCTTTCGATTTTACAGCAATGGACCAAAGGGAGCTTTCAAAATGCATGTCCGGTTTAGTTATTTGGGGCGTAATATATTTAACCTCGGTTTCGGTGTTGTAGAATCTGCGTCGGGGCGATTGAATGATTTGATTGAGGTCAGGAATGGTGATAGTGAAAAAATACTGGCAACTGTCGCCGCAATTGCCCTTGAATTTATGGAAGATCACCCCGGCGCTGTGATATACGCAACCGGAAGCACGCCCTCGCGAACCCGGCTGTATCAAATGGGGATTAACCGGATTTTACCAACGCTTGAACAGTACCAGATATTTGGATCGATTAGCGAGGATATATTAGCTGATTATAAAGAATCTGCCAGGTATGACCGTAACCCAAAGTGGCAGGAAGTTGAGCCGGGGAAATCCTACAAAGCGTTTTTGCTTTTTGACCCTTCAATCACTAACTTAGATATACTGTTCAATATTTAACACTATGCCAGCTATAAAAGAAAAAAAGGTGAAGCGAGACTACGTCCACGACGAGTTGCCACCTAATTATTACGAATTCTTCGAAAAGAAAGCCGAGGAAGCAAGGCGTTTTCTGGAACTTAACCCAGTCCCAGAAAACCTTTTTAAAAAGAAATAACTTCACTTCTCCATCGTCCCCGGTGAATGCCAGCTGATCACATGGTAGGTCGCCGGTGTTTTTCCTGCATTGCGGATCGCGTGCATTTGATTGGATGCCTGGAAAATAACTGAACCGGGGCCAACTTTCTTCTTTTCTCCATTGACAAGCGCCTCTACGGTGCCTTCTTTAATAATAATCACTTCTTCTTCCGGGTGTTTGTGGGGTGGGTGCGATGCTTCACCGGGATTCAAGGTCGTAACGTGGCATTCGAGTTCGTCGGTTGTGGCGGTTTGGGAACGAAAGAACGTTCTCACTGAACCAATGGTCGTATTTTTGACGGCAATGGTGTTCCAATCGAAAATGGATGATTCGAGGATGCTGCGCTGTGGCCGGGCGATAATGCACGTCAGTGTGCAGCAAACAGAGAAAGAGGCGACGGTAAGGTCTCGTTTAGTAATTTTCATAGTAGGGGTAAATGGAAAATTTATAGTAGAAAGACTTCTATCGGCGAGGTTTACCTTGACTTTTTTGTCAAAATAATTTAAGTTTTTATTGAATTAGTTTCAAAAGAAGGTCGTTACAGGGTTGCTATTTTGATAATGGGCAAATAAGCGTTATCCTTGAAGCCAAAACGCGGAACCTCTCCGCTGTCCGTTTTGCTCTCAATTCATGGAAGATCAATCAAGAAGAAAGTTCCTGCAAAATGCGGGATTGGCTTCGCTAGCCTCTGTTTCCTCAATCACCGCCGAGCCGGAAAGGACCAAAGAGCTGTTTATTCATCACGTTTTCTTTTACCTCAAAGAACCTAACAACGCGCAGCACGAGACACAGCTGTTGGAAGGATTGCATAAGCTGGCCAAGGTGCCGTCGATCCAGTTTGTACACATCGGCAAGCCGGCGGTAACCAATCGCTCCGTCATCGTCAAAGATTACACGGTATCATGGATGTGCTTTTTCAAGAATATCATCGAGGAGGAAATCTATCAGACGCACCCGATCCATCTCGAATTTATCGAGCAATATTCGCACCTATGGGAAAAAGTAGTGGTTTATGACTCGGTGGGGCCGAAAAAGGTCGATTAAAAATGCTTTGAAGGAGAATGCTATGAAAGAGAATTTTAAAGAAAACCATCCCGAATGCCGCGAAATGATCCTGCCGGTCCGAGACGCGCTGGATGTGATCAGCGGAAAATGGAAGATTTCTATTCTTATTGCGATGGCACTGGGTAACAGGCGGTTCATGGAATTACAGAATGCTATTCCGAACATCACGCCGAGAATGCTGTCGAAGGAGCTGAAAGAGCTGGAAATGAACTTGCTGGTTGAACGAAAGGTGTACGATTCGTTCCCGCCCGTGATCGAATACGAGCGCACTGCACACGCCCATACACTCGAACCGCTGATCGAAGAGCTTCGGAAATGGGGCGAGTACCACCGACTGGTAATCACCGGTACCAATATCGAACATCCCGTAAAAGAATTGCAGGATTGAGGTAAAGTTGGCCATCGGGTTGCTTTGTGATTTTGAAGTAAAATCCATTTCAGAAAAATCAATGAAGGTATTCCCGCATTTGGTCGCGTCGCTGGCTGTTTTTGGTTTGTTTCTCTCGCCTGCGCTTGCGCAGCAGCATTCGGACGCCATCCGTTTGAATCAGATCGGGTTTTACCCGACAGCGCCAAAGATGGCCGTTATCGCTGCCGAGGAAGGTGATGCCTTTGAAATTAAGGATTCCAAATCGGGGAAAACGATTTTGAAAGGTAAGCTCGGAGGTGTGCGCACCAGTCAGCATTCCGGCAGGCATACGCGTATAGCTGATTTTAGCGGGCTACGTAAGCCGGGTTCTTATATTATTGAAATAGCAGGACTTGGAAAATCGGCGACATTCCGCATTGCTAGCCGCGTTCACCGGGATGTGGCCGAGGCTGCATTGAAGGGCTTTTATTACCAGCGCGCCTCCGTCGAACTTCCTGAAAAGTTTGCAGGAAAATGGGCCCGGCCAGCCGGGCATCCCGACGATAAAGTCCTCATCCATGCATCTGCAATCTCCGAGGGGCGACCCGAAAATGCCGTAATTTCCTCTGCACGAGGTTGGTATGATGCAGGGGATTATAATAAATACATCGTCAATTCGGGCATTACCATGGGGACCTTGCTCTCGTTGTACGAAGATTACCCGCTGTATTTTGAAGATTTTAACCTCAATATCCCCGAAAGTAATAACGGCGTTCCCGACTTGCTCGATGAGGTTGCCTGGAACCTGCGATGGATGTTAACCATGCAGGACCTGGCCGATGGAGGTGTGTACCATAAACTGACCAACCCGCGTTTCGACGGGATGGTTATGCCGGATGCCGCTAAAAATCCCCGGTATGTGGTACAGAAAGGCGCCGCAGCGACGCTCGACTTCGTAGCGGTAATGGCGCAGGCGTCGAGGGTGTTCAAAAATTTTGACAATAAATTTCCCGGTCTGGCCGATTCCTGCACGACAGCTGCGGTGAAAGGCTGGGAATGGGCTCGGAAGCATCCTGCGGTCATGTATAACCAGGATGCGATGAACAAACAGTTCGATCCCGATGTCGTTACCGGCGCCTATGGAGATCGTTCTGTGAAGGACGAGTGGATATGGGCGGCTAGTGAAATGTATGCCACGACGGGCAAACCAGAGTATATCAAAGAAATCGACCTCGAATTACAGCAACCTATGGCGCTGCCGACTTGGAGCCAGGTGAAAACATTGGGATACTACACACTGTTGCGTTTCGCCGAAAAATTAAAGTTGCCTGCGGAGCAATCGGCGGCATTGCGGAAAAACGTTCTGACTTATTGCGATCAACTCCTCTCGGACCTGGAAAAGCAACCATACCACACCGTAATGGGCAAGACGGCGCAGGATTATGCCTGGGGAAGCAGTTCGGTGGCTGCGAACCAGGGTATTGCATTAATGTACGCCCACAGCTTGTCAAAGGACCAGAAATATCTTCAGGCGGCCCTGGGTAACCTCGATTACCTGCTCGGTCGCAATGCGACAGGCTATTGTTTCCTGACAGGCTTTGGCTCAAAAAGGGTTATGCACCCACACCACCGGCCGTCCATTGCCGACGGGATCGTGGACCCGGTGCCGGGTTTGCTTTCAGGTGGGCCTAACCCGGGGCAACAGGACAAATGCACTGGCTACCCGAACAAATTTGCCGACGAATCATTCGCCGACCAAGACTGTTCATACGCTTCCAACGAGATCGCCATCAACTGGAATGCGCCGATGGTATACCTCGCGGCCGCGCTCGAAGCGACGATGAAATAGCCCTGTTTCATTCCTTTTCACCTTTCACCGGAACTGTTTCCGGCGTTTCGTTATAGCCTTTCTTTTTGGTCATATTCCCCTTTTCGGACTTTTGGATGGCTTCCTCTTTGAGAAGCCCGGAAGGTTTATGGCTATCGTCGCGTTGTTTCGACTTGCTCTTCGGGCCACCCTGGCTCGGTGAGCCGCCTTCCACATTGTTGGTTTTCGCTTTCATGGTTTTTCAGGTTTAGGGCGATACCTGCAAATTTCATTCCTGGCGCGCTACATTTTTAATGGTGTGCAGTAGAGAGCCTCCGGCGCCGACTCTTTATCAAATCACAACCCAACAAACGTTATGAACCTTTTCAAATCCATTTCCCAGCTACGCAATCTGCTCAAAACCATCGATATCGAAGCCGTCGCCAGGCTTTCCCAAAAAGTAGACCTTAACAAGTTGATGGGGATCGTCTCTAAAATGAGTGAGGAAGACCTCGGTAAAATGCTGAAATTCATGCAGGCTGGTTCAGGCAAAAAGAAAGCGCCGCCGGTTGTGAATGGCGATTTCTATGAGCTGGCATCAACACTCACGCCCGAAGACCGGGAAATACAGCTCAAAGTGCGCGAGTTCATGGAAACGGAAATCAAGCCGATTGCTAATTACTATTGGAACAATGCACAGTTTCCCAAACATATTATCCCGCTCATGGCCAAGCTGGATATTTGTGGCCTTACCTACCAGGGATATGGCTGTGCCGGACGATCGGCGTTGCTGGAAGGGTTCATCGCCATGGAAATGGCGCGTATCGATTCATCTGTTTCCACATTCTTCGGCGTCCACAGCGGCCTTGCGATGGGTTCGATTTACCTGTGCGGCTCGGAAGAGCAGAAGCAGCAGTGGCTGCCTGTAATGCAACGTATGGAGCTGATCGGTGCATTTGGCCTCACGGAACCGGAAGTGGGCTCCGGTGCCGCGGGTGGACTCACCACTACCTGCAAGCGGGAAGGTGACGAATGGGTGATCAACGGGCAGAAGAAATGGATCGGCAATGCAACTTTCTCGGATATTACGATTATCTGGGCGCGTGATCTGGACGACAATCAGGTGAAAGGGTTTATCGTGCGGAAGGAAAACCCCGGTTTCAAAGCCGAGAAAATGGAGGATAAAATGGCGCTGCGTACTGTTCAGAATGCTTTGATCACATTAACAGACTGCCGCGTACCGGAGGCCGACCGGCTTCAAAATGCGAACTCATTCAAGGACACTGCTAATGTCCTGCGCATGACGCGCGCGGGTGTGGCGTGGCAGGCGGTCGGGTGCGGTCGGGGCGCGTACGAGCTGGCGCTGAAATACACAATGGAAAGAAGGCAGTTCGGGCGGCCGATAGCCGGGTTTCAATTGGTACAGGACCTATTGGTAACCATGCTGGGCGACCTTACCGCGATGCAGACGATGGTTTACAGGTTATCCCAATTGCAGGACGCGGGCGACCTCGCGGACGAGCATGCGTCGCTCGCAAAAGTGTTCTGCACCCTGCGCATGCGCTCGATCGTAGACCATGCACGTGAGCTTTTCGGCGGCAACGGCATATTGCTCGAATACGACATCGCCCGCTTTGTGGCGGATGCCGAAGCCATTTATTCTTACGAAGGCACAAAGGAAATCAACTCCCTGATCGTCGGCAGGGCCATCACTGGGGAAAGTGCGTTTGTATAAAAGTAGAAGGGCAGTTTCAGCTGCCCTTCTACTACCATTTCAGTGTCCCGGTCTTCATTTCATTGAGGTCCTTTTCCATAGAAACCCACGACATGCCGGTGACCTTTTGGGCCTCTACGGCTTTGGTTTGCCATTCAATGGCCTCGTCCTTCCGGCCCAGTTTGTAAAGTAAGTGCGCGTAAGTGTCAATGTATGCCGGGTTACCCAGCGGTAGGTGATTTTTATCCCGGCGTAATTCTTCGTGCCATTCCATCGATCGTTTCGACCACATTAATGCAAGTTCAAGGTCTCGCGGATTGCTGTTCATCTGGTAAAAATGCCAGGCATGTTCATTCAGCTCCATGTGGAAATGCTGCGACGGCGGCGCAAAGCGTACTGCCTGCTTTTCACCGGCTGGCCCAAGCGGTGTCTGGTTTGCCAGGTTTTTTTTCAACATTTCGGTGTCCATTCTTTTCAGCGAATCCACTGTCAGTATCAGATGGTGTTGCTGGATCAGGGTGCGGATGGTTTGGAAATACGAGGCCGTATCTTTCACGGCGAAAAAATACTGCGCCATATTCCGTTCAAAAGCCAGTCTACCTTTACCGAAGTCCTTGTTGTAGGCATTCTGTAAAAAAGAAGCGCTTTGATATGCAAGGTTGGGGTTCTTTTGCTCGATCGCTTTTCGCATGGTACTCCCGATAATGCCGCTGTTAAATGCGGAAGCTTCGTGCGATGGGACCGATTTATACAAACTATCGATCATTTGATAAGGAACAAGTGCCTGAACCACCTTATAGGCGCGACTATCCATGGCGGGCCCTTGCTGATAAATGAATTTTACCACCTGAAAGCTGGTAATGGAATCGACCGGTAACTTGCCTACATATTCATCCAGCAAATCGTTGGTCGGCATATTAATCTCACGGCGTTTTTGAATATATGCCTTTAAAAAGCCGGCCGACCTTTCACCGTTTTGATATTCTTTTTCAAAATCACTCAGTTGTTTGCCTCCTTTTCGGTCGAGCGCCACTTGTGCATTTTCCAGATATATCTTTGAATTGCTCGTAGATCCGTTAAAACGGTTGAGGATATTACCTTCCGTATCAACATAGAGTGACACCAACGCATGCTTAACCTGGAATTTTTCAGCCAGTTTCCGGCCGTTGTCTGTATCCACATTGCTGCGGATGGCGATGAAATTCTTCTGGTAAATATCTTTCAACTCCGGACTGCTGAAACCTTTGGTAGCCACTTCGTTGCAATGTTCGCATTCATGACCTTCGAGTTGTATAAAGATGAGCTTTCGTTCTTTTCGGGCTGTTTTTGAAAGAGATTCCCAGGAAGTATTATCGTTGATGAATGTAATTTGACCGCGGCTTTGAAAAGAAATGAGCAGCGCAATTGCGAGTACAACTTGCTTCATTATTTGTCGGGTTGATGAGGTTTTTCAAATGTAATTTAAATTTTGTAACCGTTTGTTAAAATAATAAAAATATCGGGCAGGGTATTTAACCGGATATATAAGGTTACAACTGTTTTTGGAAATAACGTGTCTCATTTTCAATTCACTTTTATCATTCCCAACCCTATGAGAAAACTTCTGCTTTTATGTTCGCTGGCACTTATATTTTCTTGTAAAGACAAAACCGTTTCCTCGACTTTGAATGTTTGTGGTGTAAAAGACCCCGTTCGGAATCTGCCCTGGCTTAGAGCGAAAATCGACTCTCTAAAAACGCAAAAGCAGGAGGAAATGCTGATGGTTACCGTCGGGAAGATCAAAGATGAGGTCGTTTTCGATTATACAATGACTTATATGTCCTGCTATGTCTGTGTGGTATATCGTTGCGACGGTACGCGCTTCGACCTTTCCAAACTCTCACAGGAAGAAATGAAGGAATTTACCCGCACCGTCCGCGGAGAAGATACGCGCGGGCCGGTTATCTGGCCCGAGAAATAGCCCATATCCTTGCCTTTAAGCGCCGCCCGGCGTAATTTGTGCCGCTCACCCAACCCATTACCCACGTGCAGGCACCCGTTACCATCCGTCGCGCAGAGGCTACCGACCGCGAGACTATTTACCAAATGATATGCAGCCTCGAAAATATGGTCCTCGACCGGCCGGGCTTCAACGCAGCCTTCGAGCGTAACGTCACCAGCCCGAATATCACCTATTTTCTCGCCGAACAGGATGGCCAGCCCGTCGGAATGGTGAGTTGCCATATTCAGCCGTTGTTACATCACGCCGCATTGGTTTCGGAGATCCAGGAAATGTATGTGGAGCCGGAATACCGGTCGCAAAAGGTAGGGAATGCGTTGATGAAGCATGTGACCGCATTCGCGAAAGGGGAGGGGGCGATCCAGATGGAAGTGACTTCGCGGGCTACGCGCGAGCAGGCGCACAGGTTCTACCAGCGCGAGGGGTTCGAAAAATCGCATGTGAAACTGGTAAGGTATTTCAAAAACGAATAAAAAAGCACCGGGCCAACGTCCCGGTGCTTTTTGCATTACCCTAAACCTTCAACTATAACCTTTAAAATCTTAGTATCTGCCTCTCTGACGACCATCGCGTGACCAGCGGTCGCGGTCGCGGCTGAGGCGGCGCGTATCCGACATGAGTTCGTGCAAGTCGTTGCGGAGAATTCTTTCCTCGCGGTTTGATAAACGGCCATGGCGGGCGAATTGCCGCTCCTTGTCCTGGATGTTTTCGTAGCGGTTCATGAGCATGTTCGCCTCACGGGAAGTGAGCGTGCCCCACTGCACACCGTTGGCTATATTTTGTCGTGCTTCTCTTTGGAGTCGGTTAATGTCCGACATTCTCTCATGGTTGGCGCCGTTGCGGTAGTCGTAACGCGGACCATATTGGGCGGAAGCATTGGTGAATCCTAATGCAAGAACCACTGCGGCAAAAAGTATCTTTTTCATAACCCAAAAGTTTTAATGTTTGTGGGTTAGAGGGCCTCGCGCGGCAGAGGTTTAAATGGGGATTGTTAACGATTGTTAAGACAACTTAACGGCTTGGATATCAGCTCCAAAACGCACTATCACGGGATCAGGACCCGACGGCAGCGCTTGCCGGCTCGATCAGCTTCCTGATTTCTTCCTGCGCTTCCGCCAGTACTTCTTCCACCTTTCTTCCGGCCGGTTCAATGCCCGGGAGTACAGTGAAATTCAGCGTACAGAATGATTTCAGGGGGAAAATACCCTTGGGGTTCATTGCGCCCGTGCCATCGATCGCCACCGGAACGATGAGCGCATCGGGGGCGCGTTTCAGTAAAGTGGCTACCCCGCCCGACTGAAATTGTTTCATACTCCCGCTCGCAGTGCGGGTACCTTCGGGGAAAATAATCGCGGATGCCTTTTCGTCCTGGATTAGTTTGCCCAGTCGCGCTATCTCCGTAATTGCCTGCTTGCTGTCCTTGCGGTTGATAAGCGCCGCGCCGCTTTTGCGGAGGTTGTACGAAATGCTGGGAACGCCCTTGGCGAGTTCTATTTTGGAAACAAAACGCGGGCTGTATTTCCGCATGTACCAATAAACGGGGGAAATGTCGTAGCTGCTCTGGTGGTTGGCTACGAATATGAGTGGCCGGTTGTCGGGCAGCTGGGCAAGGTTTTTGAGCTTGATATTAGCACCGGTCAGATAGAGCCCGAATGTGAGGGAAAAATTAAGCCAGTCGACCGACACTTTGTGCGCCTTTTTGCCGAAGACGTTGAATGCGATGACCTGTATGACATGGAAAACTAAGAGTGTTAGGCCGAAATGGATCAGGTAGAGGGTACTCAGAACGTAATCGAGGATTTTTCTCATTCTTATTTTTTCTGCAAAAATAGTCTAAATCTGTTTTGGTTACTCCAAATTCTAAAACGTGAAATGACAATAGTCATTCAAAACTTACGTATTATTCACGTTATTTGTAAAATAGTCAATAGTGTTTAAATCAAAATACAAATGGATATTACGCTTTCAGCCGAAAGGCTTGAAGTAATGAAACATATAGGCAAAGACCTCGATGGGCTCATTGGCGAGTACCTTAAACCGATCGAGGAAAACTGGCAACCCGCTGACTTCCTGCCTGATGCAACAAGAGAGAATTTTTTGCATGAAGTGAAGCTTTTGCAGGAAAGCTGCCGCGATCTGCCTTACGACTACATTGCTGTGCTAATAGGCGATACGATTACCGAAGAAGCATTGCCTACCTACGAATCGTGGCTGGTGGACGTGATCGGTATCAACCAGGTCGACGAGCCGGAATCCGGCTGGGTGAAGTGGGTGCGTGCCTGGACGGCCGAGGAAAACCGCCACGGCGACCTGCTCAACAAGTACCTTTACCTCTCGGGCCGCGTGAATATGCGTGCGATGGAGGTGTCTACGCAATACCTCATCGCCGACGGTTTCGATATCGGTACCGATCGTGACCCTTACCGAAACTTTATTTACACGTCGTTTCAGGAGCTTGCCACCAACGTCTCGCACCGTCGCACGGCTACCCTCGCGAAGAAATTCGGTAACCCGCATTTGTCGAAAATATGCGGTGTGATCGCTTCCGACGAAATGCGTCATGCGAAAGCCTACAAGACGTTCGTAACCCGCATTCTGGAAGTGGATCCTTCGGAGCTGATGCTGGCTTTGGAAGATATGATGAGGAAAAAGATCGTGATGCCCGCACACTTTATGCGTGAAACGGGGATGAAAATGGGTGAAACGTTCTCCCACTTCTCTGACGCCGCGCAACGCCTGGGCGTGTACACGACCCTGGATTATATCGACATTCTCGAAGATTTGCTCACAGAATGGAACATCGGTTCCGTGCGCGATATCAACGAAAAGGCCGAAAAAGCAAGAGATTACCTCATGGCCCTGCCCGCACGCCTCAGAAGAATCGCCGACCGTACCCGCATTCCGGATCTGGCGTATGAGTTTAGCTGGATAAGCAGGTAAAGATAACCGCCGACGACCGACCGCCGATTCGCAATGCTTGAACAGTATCGGCGGTCGGCGGTCGCTTATTGCAACAACATCACAGCTCCCCGCTTGCTGATGACCTTTCCCTTAGTCGAAACGCCTTCGATTTCCCACACGTAAGTACCTGAAATGGCCGCTGCGCCTTTGAAAGAGCCGTCCCAGCCGGTATTGAGCTGGTCGGTGAAGAATACGATTTGTCCCCAACGATTGTAAATGCGGAAATAGCGGATCGATTCGATGCCGTTGATAACCGGTAGCAATACCTCGTTACGGCCATCGCCGTTGGGCGAAAATGCAGTCGGAATGACGATATTTTCCTGGCGTTTAATGGAAAGGTTTACCGTCCCTGTACCGGTACAGCCCAGCTCGGACGTTACATCCACGGTGTAGGACTGGTCTTCCTGCAAAATGGCAATGGGACTTTGAATATTGACGTCGTTTAAGCCCGTAGCCGGTGTCCAGAGGAATCTCGTTCGGGCGTAGTTAGTGATCTGCGGCGACGTCGCATAAAGCTGAAAAGGAACATTGTATTCGACCAGAGCGTCGGGTGTAACGTTTACTTCGATCTTCGGCGCTACGCCGACACGGATAGTGTCGGTTTGCGTGCAAAAGCCTTTGGTAGCCGTTACAATGTAGGAAGTGGTTGCCGGTGGCGTTGCAACAGGCTCGCGACTGGCCGCATTATCGAGGCTGGCCTCGGGCGACCATTTGAAAGACTGCGCATTGCTTTCCGTCATCAGTTGCACCGACTGCCCCTCGCAAACGGTGGTATCCGGCATAATGCGGACGTTGATATCACTAGTGAATTGCAGTGTTACATTTTTGCCCACCACACAGTTGTTCGCATCTTTGACAAACACCCGATAATTACCCGCCGGCTTTTTGAATACATTCGAAGCCTGGTAGCTGACAGAATCCATCGAATATTGATAAGGTGCGAGGCCATCTTTGGGGGTGAGCGCAATTGAGCCTTCCGTACCGGTGTCGCAATTCCCCGCGATCACATCCGTTGTGAGTTCCAGGTTGCTGATGATGGCCTGTTTGCGGTTTTCCAGTTTATTGGCACATCCCTGACTGGTGACGGTGAGCGTCACATTCTTGGTTCCGGGCGAATTCCAGCTCAAAACATAGGGCCCCATGCCCGAGCCCGATACCACCGTAGCGCCGTCCCATTCCCATTTGAAATCGTAGCCCGTTCCCGGTGCGGGAATGGAGCCGGTGTATTTTACTTCAATGTTTTTGGGGAACTCGCAGGTAGGATTTGGCGAGATAGAAAAGTCAGCGTAGGGGTTGATATTAGCTTCAAAACAAATCTCCGAGAATGATTTGTTGACGTCGGTTTGGGAGAAATACTTGTTATGGAATACGAGATAGGCGAAGTTCGCTTCGCCCGATTCACAGGTTTTGACCTGGTCATCGCGGAAAATGTAGATCGGCGTGCCCGCTTTTCCGACGTAGTTTTTCCCGGTATCGTTATATACGGTAAAAAGTTGATTATCAACGTACACGCTCACCTTGCCCGTAGCGCCGTCGCGCGTGAATGTAAGGAGGTAGTAGGTTGAATTATCAAAAAACGGGCAGTTTCCCTGGATGCCGTTAGGGTAAAAATCGAGGCAGCGTTCAGTGGAATTCGGTGTATTTTTGAAATAGATACCATTGTCGAGCGCACCGTTCGAAAAATCGATAATGCGGGTCCAGGTAGGTCCCCAGCTGGTCACTTTCAGGTAAAGCTGGATGGTGTAAGTTTCCCCCACAAAGCCGTCGGTATTGGGATACATAAAACCCCAGTTGAGATTGTTATGATAAACAGCTCTCTGAACGCCGCACGGAAGCATGTCCCGTGCGAATATTCCCGGCAAAGTTCCCGCGGCGCAGGAACCCAGCGACGCCGCGAGTTGCAGATCGGGCCCGCATTCGGGCTGCGCCACTTGCAAATTGTTGTTGAAACGATAAGTATGCTTGTTTTGCGCCTGGGCAAACGGCACGTAAAAGAGAATTAACAGAAGAATATGTAAAGCATTCCACTTCATATCGTTGCCTTCATACCGGACGTGAGTAAAAATCGGGATTCAAAAGTAAGGTAAATACAACAAAAAGGATGCCGGTCGCCTCCTTTTTTGATGGAACGGACTGAAAACGGACCGGGCCCGCAAGTGCAGGCCCGGTCGAGTGAACAATATGTATGTGAGAGTTTACTGAGGGATAGCCCTGATATTTCCGCGGCGGATCATGCGGTTCTCCTTCGTTTGGAGGTCGTCATGGAGCATTTTGCGGAAGCTGTCGACGCTCCGGGTCGCGGCGAGTCGTTGCCCGTCCGGAGCAGGGATACCCATAATGTCGAGTGCTTTGCGGAGCAGCGTTTCATTTTCATCACCAAAAGGCAGGTAGGGCACCGTCGAATCCTCGACTTCGTAATCGGGCGTCATACCATCGATGGTACCGTAGTCCGACTCGCCGTTCGCATTGGCCGTCTGCCCCAGCATGATGTACATACCCCATTTCCAGCGCCCCCGGTCGTCGTCGACCAGTTGGCCGAAGAGGTTCTTGCCTGCTGTATGTTCACCGATTTTGATGACACTCATGTAGGGTTTCAACCCATTGATAACCAGTTCGCTGGCCGACGCCGTGCCGTTGGATGTCAGAACGAACACACGGCTCAATGCGCTGCCTATATTATTTGCTTCATTCTGGAAAGGGTAGTTCAATGCATCCGGCCCCTTCATTTTTTGCCAGTAAGCGGTGTATTTATTGTTCCACTGCTCTTTGTAAAAGATTTTGGAACTCGACACGCCAGTCCCGATCAGTGACGCAAGCGTTTCCGCCGAGCTGATATACCCTCCCGGATTGAACCGGAGATCGAGTACCAGCTCATTTACCCCCTTGCTTTTAAAATCCGCAAAAACCTGACGCAACTCGTTGTCGTATTTAGAGTCGTCGGTGTCGGTGCCGGGGACAAATTGCGTGTAAACCAGGTAGCCGATTGTTTTATTATACTCGGGTTTTGAAATCATTGTGGAGAAAAGCACAGGATCTTCGCTAACCTGCGCTTTGGTCATGGTTACCGTCTTGCTGCTCGCCACGATGGCTGAGCCGGAAATTTCTCCCAGCGTGAATGTGGCCGTTTCGTTGGCGCTGAGCAGTGACGTATAATTGCTGGAAGTCAGTTGCGTGCCATTGACCTTCATCAGAATATCGCCGCGTTTCAAACCCGCCGTTTCCGCCGGGCTGCCCTTCACCACGTAGTTAAGGAATGCCGCGAGGTTCGACTTGCCATTATCAATGTAGGACAGCGAATAGCTGATCCCGAAAATTTTGCTGATACCGTTGAACTCGTTCTGCAATGCGTCGAAGTCTTCCGTAACCATGGAAAAGCGGTCGACGGTTGTGCGCTGATAGACCAGTTTTTCAAAATAATCATGAGGATCGATGGTGGCGTCGAGGCTGCTTTTCGCCGGCAAATTTTTGTACCAGAAATACGCATCGTCCATCACATCGTAGATCCAGCTATTGATATCGGGATAATCCGCCGTGGTAGTAGAATCGATGGTTGCGACGGCCGGGTCGACATCCTTGTCCTTACAACCCACCACCGCCAGCGCAAAAATCAGGACATAGAGAAGATGTAATCGTTTGATATTTAACATAGTGTTCAGTTTAAAGTAATGCGTAAACTGATATCATAGGCCGTAAAGCAATCGGGGTTAATCGGTAATATATTGCTGTTACGTCGCGGGAAGGGGAAATGTGGCGGTTGGAGCAATGCTTCGCCCGAAAATTTATTAATTTGTACTACAAAGTTGTTACCTTTTCAAAGATGAAGCGTAAGAAAAGTATGGGAATTCAAGAGATAGTTACGATCGACCCGGAAATATTGAGCGGGCAGCCTGTTTTCAGTGGAACCAGGGTGCCTATCGATACGCTTTTTGACCACCTCGAAGCCGGTGTTTCGCTCGACGATTTTCTGGATGACTTCCCGTCTGTCACGAGGGATCAAGCGGTAGCGTTACTCGAAGCAGCGAACAGGCTACTGTCATCGAAGCACATCGAGCCTGATGCGTCAAATAACACCTATTTTGAGCTAACAAAACTTTCGCCATCGATCCGGCGGGTTTTGAAAAAACCAAAACTACCTGCCGGACCAATGGCGATTTATGAAGGAATGAGTGCTTAAATCCCTGTCAATCCCCTGAAAAAATTCCGCGCGATAATCGCGTATTCCAGCGGGTTTGCTTTGGCGGGGTCTTGTTCGGCTTCAAGGACGATCCAGCCGGCGTAGTTACTTTCTTTGATGATCGCGAAAAGGGATGGGAAATCAATGCAGCCTTCTGCATCGCCCGGAACGGTGAATACGCCGTTTTTGACGGCCGTCAGGAAGCTCAGGTGCTCGTCGTGTACGCGTTGGAGCACTTGGGGGCGTACGTCTTTCAGGTGTATATGCGCGGTGCGGCCGATGTATTTGTTCAATGCCGCCACCGGATCTTCACCTGCGAAATGGAAATGCCCGCAATCGTAGTTCAGGAATACATAGTCGGGGTTGGTTTCGTTGAGCAACCGGTCGGTTTCTTCCATCGTTTGAATGCAGGTACCCATGTGGTGGTGAAACGCAAGCTTCATACCCCGGTCGCGCGCGATCTTGCCCAGTTCGTCCAGGCCGTAGGTGAAACTGTCCCATTCTTCGCGGGTTTTCAGCATCCCCTTGCCTTCAAATACCGGCACGTTCATTTGACCCTGGCAGCTGTTGCCTGTTTCACCTCCACCGATCACTTTTGCACCCATGATTTCGAGGAAATCGAGCAGTCTGACAAAATTTTCGCGGTTTTCGGCGAAGGATTTGGTCGTCAGTTCATAGCTGTTCCATTGGTTGCAAATCTGCAAGCCGCGGAGTTCCAATGCTTTTTTCAGCACGTTGGTATCGCGGGGAAACTTGTTGCCCACTTCGCAGCCCGTAAATCCGGCCAGTGCCATTTCGCTCACGCATTGCTCGAATGTATTCTCGCCGCCGAGCTCCGGCATATCATCGTTGGTCCAGTTAATAGGAGCAACCCCGAGTTTGATGTTTTCGAAGTTCATTATAAAAATATCCGTTGCGTTTTCTTGTTCTCGCGGTAAGTTTCAAATGCCTTTTGCACCTGTTCCGATGTCGAAACTTCTGCTACTGGTACTTCCCACCATGCGTGGTAGCCCTTCACGGTGCGGTAGAGGCTGGTTTCGATGTAAATGACGGTGGTGCGGTCGGCGGTTTTGGATTGTGCCAATGCACTTTCCAGCGATTGACGGTCGGTAGCGCGGATGACGTTCGCGCCGAGGCTTTCCGCATTCTTCGCCAGGTCCACGGGCAGGAAGCCACCGGACAGCTGGCCGGTTTCGTTTTCGCGGAATTTGTACATCGTGCCAAAGCGCTCGCTACCAATGCTTTCCGATAGCCCGCCGATGCTTGCGTAGCCGTTGTTGTTCAAAAGCAGGATCGTAAACCGCACGCCTTCCTGAATGGCCGTTACGATCTCGTGATTGTTCATCAAATAACCTCCGTCGCCACAGAGCACATACACTTCGCGGGTAGGATCGGCCATTTTGGCGCCAAGACCGGCCGCGATCTCGTAGCCCATGCAGGAAAAGCCGTATTCGAGGTGGAAGTTTTTCGGGTCGGTGGCGCGCCATAGCTTGTGCAGGTCGCCCGGTGCACTGCCGGATGCATTGATCATCACGTCACGGTCGTCCATGAAGCTGTTCAGCGTCCCGATAACAACTGCCTGGTCGATCGGCGGAACGGTACTGTTACCCTCGGCATAAATTTGGGTTACCTCGTCGTTCCAGGCCTTATTGATGTCGGCAATATGCCGGCGATAATCCGCCGCGACCTCGTGGTTACCCAAAAGCCCGGCCAACTCTTCCAGTACCGCTTTCGCGTCCCCGATCACGGGCAATGCGGCATGTTTGAAAGCATCAAACTCACTGATATTGATATTGATAAAACGGACATCCGGATTTTTGAAAATCGATTTCGAAGCCGTCGTAAAATCACTGTAACGCGTGCCGATACCGATGACAAGGTCAGCCTGATTAGCTACATCGATCGCATATTTGGTACCGGTAGCCCCCAGGCCGCCGATGCTGTAAGGCGTGTCGAAGCGTACCGCACCTTTTCCTGCAAAAGTTTCGCCAACCGGAATACCGGTTTTAGAAGCAAATGCATGAAGCGTTTCGCTTGCGCCGCTGTAAATGGCGCCACCACCTGCTACAATCACCGGTTTACTTGCCGATTTGATCCATTCGGCGGCTTTCTGCAAGGTTACCAGGTCGGGCCGCGGCCTTCCGACATGCCACACGCGTTTTTGGAATAATGATTCTGGAAAATCGTAAGCGTGCGTCTGCACATCCTGCGGCATCGAGAGTGTCACCGCGCCCATTTCCGCTTGTGAGGTCAGCACCCGCATCACTTCCGGGAGGGAGTAAATAAGTTGTTCGGGGCGGTTAATGCGGTCCCAATATTTGGAAACAGGTTTGAAACAATCATTCACCGAAATATCCTGCGAAGCGGCGCTTTCGAGCTGCTGCAAAACGGGGTTAGGTTCGCGGGTAGCGAAGATATCGCCCGGCAGCAGCAGTACAGGTAACCGGTTAATGGTCGCCAATGCGGCTCCGGTGAGCATATTGGTCGCACCGGGCCCGATCGATGTGGTGCAAACGAATGCGCCCAGGCGGTTTTTAACTTTCGCGTAGGCTACCGCGGTATGCACCATCGATTGCTCGTTGCGGCATTGGTAGTAGCGGAAATCGGGGTTTTCTTGCAACGCCTGACCGAGCCCGGCCACATTGCCATGCCCGAAAATGCCGAAACAGCCACCAAAATAAGGTTCCTCGATGCCGTCGCGTTCGATGTACTGGTTTTTTAGAAACATGATGGTAGCCTGAGCCACCGTGAGTCGTTTGGTCATGTCTTTGAATATTTACTGTTCGAAACAGAGTCAGCTGATAATGCTGCTGAAATCGCCCGCCTTGTCCGTGCAGCCGAACAGGTCGAACTTTTTGAGCATAAACTTTTTGTATTCCTCCATAAAAATCTTCCCCGGGGTAGTGGGGGCAAATTCTTCGGGGCGGTCGCGGAAAAACTCGCGGTTCACCATCGTCCAGAGCAAACGGGTGTCGGTAGCAATGTTGATCTTGCAGATTCCCAGCGGAATAGCCTTCCTTACTTCTTCTTCCTGCACGCCTTTTGCATCGGTTTTCAACTGTCCACCGGCTGCATTAACGCGTTCGATCACTTCCGGAACGACATTAGAGCCGCCGTGCAATACGAGCGGGAAGCCCGGCAAGCGCTTTTGGATTTCTTTCAGAATGTGGAATTGCAACCCTTGTCCGCCTGAAAATTTGTAGGCGCCGTGACTGGTACCCACCGCAATGGCGAGACTATCGCAGTCAGTGGCATTCACAAAGTCCTCGACCTGCTGCGGATTGGTATAAAATGAATGCGCTGCATCCACGGTCAGGTCGTCTTCGACGCCGGCCAGCACGCCCAGCTCGGCTTCCACGCTGATGCCTTTGGCATGCGCCGCGGTTACTACGGCTTTGGTACGGGCCACATTTTTCTCAAAACTGTCGTGTGAAGCGTCGATCATCACGGAAGTATAGCCGCCTTTGCTGATCGCGTCGAAAATATGTTCTTCATAACCGTGGTCCATATGGATCGCGTACGTGACGCGCGGGTAAATGCGCGCGGCCGCGCCTATCATGGACAGGAGCATGTCCGCATGCGCGTAATCCCGCGCGAAGGGAGTTGTCTGCACGATAAAAGGTGCATTTGCCTCTTGTGCCGCAGCGAAAAGGCCGTGGATTTCTTCCATGAAAAACACATTCACAGCCGGTATGGCGTAGCGGCCATAGCATTTTTCAAAGAGTTGGCGGGTTGTTAGTAGCATTGGATTGGTTACCAGAATATCGTGTATAAAGCTGCCAGTACACCGCATATCAGCACCGAACCAATCACGAAACTTCTGCCGGGCTGGAACATCGAAGCGTCGATTTTCAGGCTTTTCGGATTGTCTTTGCTTTTCGGATCGGCGAGGGAAATGGCGGCGATCACGGCGCAGAGGATCAGGAAAATGTAGCCCATACGGTCAAGGAACGGGATTTCGGGATACATAAACTTGCCTGCGGTCGACAACGGGATTGTCAGCAATGCGGCTGACAAAGCAGCGGCGGAAGTAGTCCGTTTCCAGAACATTCCCAAAATGAATATGGCAAACACGCCCGGGGTAATGAAGCTGCTGTATTCCTGAATGAACTGGTAGGCCTGATCGAGCACCCTCAGTTGCGGGGCAATGAGGACACCGATACCCATCGCGACGTAGATCGTGTAGCGGCCAATGCGCACAAGCTGGCGCTCGGTGGCGTGCGGGGCGATGTACTGTTTGTAAATGTCTAATGTAAATATCGTTGAGATACTGTTGGCTTTACCGGCCAGCGACGCCACGATGGCGGCGGTGAGCGCGGCAAATGCCATTCCTTTTAAACCCGCAGGCAGAAGATTAAGTAAAACAGGGTAGGCATGGTCGGGTTTTACTACGTTGCCGGCGAGCATTTCCTGCTGGAACATACCGTTTTGGTATAATACAAATGCGGCAATGCCCGGGATAACGACGATGATCGGAATAAGCAGTTTGAGCAGCGCTGCGAAAAGAATCCCTTTCCGCGCGGTGGGTAAGTTGGCGCCGAGGCTACGTTGGATAATGTACTGGTTGCAGCCGAAATAGGCGAGGTTGTTGATCCACATCGCGCCGAGAATTACCGACAGACCGGGAAGATCTTTGTAGAAAGCATGATCTTTCGGCAGGATCATATGGAAATGCGAATCGGCCTGCTCGCGGAGCAAACCCAGCGCATTGAAGATTCCTGGTCTGTTGAAATGCTGTGATACCAGGTCCAATGCAAGATATGTAGTTGCGAGACCGCCCAAAACGAGCACAATTACCTGCACTACGTCGGTATAGCCGATTACCTTCATCCCGCCGATCGTGATCACGACTGCGAATAGCCCCAGGCCGACGATCGCGTACTGAAAGTCAATTCCAGCGGTCACTTCGAGCGCGAGGGCGCCGAGGTAGAGGATGGACGTAAGGTTTACAAATACGTACAATAAGAGCCAGAAAACCGCCATGATCGTCGCCACCGTAGGATTATACCTTTCCCGCAGGAATTGCGGCATGGTGTATATTTTGTTTTTGAGATACACCGGCAGAATAAACAATGCGACGACGATCAGTGAGGCTGCGGCCATCCATTCGTAAGAAGAAATGGCCAGACCAATGGCAAATCCCGACCCCGACATCCCGATAAAGTGCTCGGCCGAAATGTTCGAAGCGATGATGGAAGCACCAATCGCCCAGAACGTCAGCGAGCCCTCGGCGAGGAAATAGTCGGTCGAACTAACCTCTTTCGAGCTTTTCTTTTTATAAATCCAGTAACCGTAAGCGGAAACGCCTATCAGATAGATGAAAAATACTATGTAATCCAGCGATTGCAGACCGGTATTGGACATGCTTGTGAAAGGGTTAGTTAATTAAATCGGGATTTGACCTGTTTTAAAGTGTCCAAACTTATGAATTTTTGAACAGTTCCAGCTTAAACCTGCGCGGTGGCATATTGCAGCACCTCATCCAGTTTTACGCTCCTGCCTTCGGTCAGCGACTTCATGGCGGCGATACCGATCGCGGTCGCCATCAGGCCGTCGTGTGCATCGACCGGCGAAGGGGTGTCTTTCAACACGCAATCGATGAATGTTTTAAGGCAGACCCGGTACGCCGTTTCATATCTTTCGAGGAAGAAATGGAGCGGTAACGAGCTGTGGCCGCCATTGCTGTCGAAATGAATGAGCGTATCGGTGGTATTGTTTTCCGCCTTTGCCATTCCTTTGGAACCGAAGATTTCCAGGCGCTGGTCGTAGCCGTACACAGCCTTACGGCTATTGTCGATGACGCCTATTGCGCCATTTTCGAATGTTAATACGATTACAGCGGTGTCTATATCGCCGAATTCTTTAATCTCGGGATGAATAAGTGCGTCGCCTTTTACGAATACTTCCTTGACCTCGCTTCCCACAATGTAGCGGGCCATATCGAAGTCGTGGATGGACATATCGAGGAAAATTCCGCCCGAAACTTTCAGGTACTCCACCGGCGGAGGTGCCGGGTCGCGGCTGGTAATGCGGAGAATGTGCGGCTCGCCGATTTTCTCGTTCACGACGAGGTGTCTTACATTCATAAAATTAGCATCGAACCGGCGGTTGAAGCCGAGCATTAGCTTCACATTGTTCTCGGCAACAGCCTTTTCAGCAGCCTGAATGGCTTCCAGCGTTACGTCGAGCGGTTTTTCACAGAAAATGTGCTTTCCTTTTTCTGCCGCAGCCACGGTGTAAGGCACGTGAAATGGCGTAGGCGAGCAAATGATCACCGCCTCCACATCCGGGTGGTTGATCACATCGTAAGCATCGGTAACAACCTCGGGTACACCCAGGTCGCGTGCAAATGCATGTGCAGCGGGCGAGAGGTCGGAAGCGATAACGACTTCCGCATCCGGCATATGGTGCACCAGGTTGGCAAGGTGGATCTGGCCAATCCGGCCCAGTCCGATCACACCGGTTTTGAGTTTTTTTGTCATCTTCAGAAGTTGCGAGCGAGTTGCATCCGCCGACTAAAGTCGACGGTAAGAGATTTTTAAGTGTTTATGTTAAATTCTCGATTATCCTTGCCGTCGACTCAAGTCGGCGGGTAAGAGATTTTTAAAAATGTTTATTTCTTAAATTCTTGATTATCCCTTGCCGTCGACTTAAGTCGACGGGAATAGATTAGAATAAAATAAAATGATCTGAATTGAATGATTAAAAATGAATAGATCGGAGATGAATGGAGATCAACAATCTCTAAAACTTTCTGTTCCATTCTTTCAGCCAGCGCTCGATCACAACTTTTGTCTGTGTGAAGAACTCGACCGCATGCTTGCCCTGCCCATGCAGATCGCCGTAAAAGCTATCTTTCCAGCCTGAGAACGGGAACTGGGCCACAGGAGCGGCCACGCCGATATTGATACCGATATTCCCGGCCTCGGCCTCATGGCGGAAACGACGGGCATTCAAACCGCTGCTGGTAAAAATGCAGGCCATGTTGCCATATTTCCCGGAGTTGATAAAGCGGATTGCTTCATCGATCGTATTAATATGTACCAGGCTCAGTACCGGCCCGAAAATCTCGGTTGATGCCAGTTCGCCGTCCAGGGGAATATCTTCAATGATGGTTGGGGCAATGAAGTTGCCATTTTCGTAGCCATTGATTTTTGCATTACGTCCGTCCACCAGCAAGCGGCCGCCTTCGTGCAAACCTTTATCGATCAGGCTGTGCACGCGGGTTTTGCTTTCGGCGGTGATTACCGGACCCATTAATACATCCGAATCCAGACCAAAGCCGGTCTTACGAGTCCTGGCCGATTCCACCAGGCTTTCGGTAATGTCCTTGTGTTCGCCTACGGTAATGATGGTCGAAGCAGCCAGGCATCGCTGGCCCGCGCAGCCGTAAACGCTGTCGATCACGATTTGAGAAGTCATATCGATGTCTGCATCCGGCAGCACGATCACCGGATTTTTGGCGCCGCCCTGTGCCTGCACGCGCTTGCCGTTGGCGGAACCTTTGGAATACACATAGCGGGCTACATTGGAAGAGCCTACAAAGCTGATTCCTTTAATGACCGGGTGTTCCAGAATGGCGTCCACCGTTTCGCGCGCACCTTGTACGAGGTTCAGCACGCCTTTCGGGAGATCCAGTTTTTCCATTAATGCGACGATCTTCGTCATCGTCAGCGGCACTTTTTCCGAAGGTTTGATAATGTAGCTGTTTCCGCAAGCGAGGGCGTAGGGTAGGAACCAGAATGTGATCATGCCCGGGAAGTTGAATGGCGCAATGCACGCGCACGGGCCCAGCGGCTGGCGGATCATGTACTCGTCGATTCCTTTGGCAATATCTTCCGAAAACTCGCCCTGGATGAGCGTCGGCATACCGCAGGCATTCTCCACGTTCTCGATCGCGCGCACCATTTCGGCCTTTGCCTCGATGAACGTCTTGCCCGATTCTAGGGTGATAGTCCTGGCGATGTCGTCGGCGTTGTCTTCGAGTATTGTTTTTAGTTTAAACAAATATTGTACACGCTTCGAAACCGGCGTATTTCTCCATTCCTGAAAACCTTCCTGGGCAGCCGCGGCGGCGTCGGCAACGTCCTGTGCCGTTCCGTAAGGGACCTGCGCCAATACTTCCTGCGTCGCAGGGTTCAGCACATCCACATAATGGCTTGAATGGCTGTCGACCCAGCGGCCGTTGATGTAATTCTGTAATTTTTCCATTTGTATTTTAAAACTTATAAACCTCCGTATCCTTTCACAAACTCCATTACTTCATCATAGGCCGGCATAAAATTGGCGCAGCCTTCGCGCGTGACGATGATCGCCCCGCACGCATTGCCCATTCGCACGCTTTTGTACAAATCCCAGCCGCGTAGCAGCCCGAACGAGAAGCCGGCGCAGAAAGCGTCGCCTGCCCCGAGGACATTCAGTACCTCCACCGGGAAACCGGGGACTTTCACCTCTTCCTTTCCGGGCTGGAAAATCGAAGCGCCGTCTTTGCCACGCTTTACCACCAGCGTTTCCACGCCGGATTTCAGGATTTCATTGATCGCGTTCTCGATATCCCCGCGGATTTCGGGAGCCGATATTTGCTGATGCTTAATCAAAAGCTGCTCTTTATCGGTCAGAAATGTGGCGAGGATCTCTTCCTCCGTTCCTACCACAATATTGAAGCTGCTCAAAGCAGCACGAATAGTAACCCCGAATGCACGCGGGTCGAACCACTGGTCGGCGCGGAAATCGATGTCCAGAAGCCTGGTAACGCCGTTTTTCTTCGCCAGTTCCAATGCGTAGAACATCGCGGTACGGCTTGGGTCCTTGCTGAATGCGGTGCCCGAGAATGCGGCCGCTTTGAAATCCTGGAACGGTATGGCCGATACGTGATCGATATTCAGGTTGATATCCGCGCAGTTTTCGCGGTAATATACCAGCGGGAAGCGGTCGGGCGGCTCAATGCCCAGCACGACCGCCGAACTGCGGGTACCTTCGATCACCGGCACCCACTCGGTAACAATGCCCTCGTTATCCAGGAAATGTTTGATAAAATTCCCGACCTGATCGTTTCCGATACCGGTGAGAATGGCCGTTTCCAGGCCCAGCCGACGGCTTCCCGTGGCGATATTGAGCGGGCACCCGCCCACAAATGCATTGAATGCCTCGATTTTTTCAAAAGGGCTGCCCACGTTGGCCGAGTAGAGGTCAATGGACGAGCGGCCAAGGGTAAGAAGATCGTATTTGCGCATGTTAGTGGTTATTTGAAACGCCTATCCGTTCATTTCGGCGGTGACGATCGGTAGTCTCGGATCGGAGCCTTTCCAGGTCCCATAGATCCAGTCGTGGTCTGGGTCGGACGTGTTGGCGAGCGACTGGTCGCTTCCCGCCAGGAAATTGAGATAATACACATTGTAGCCATGGCCGGCCACTACCGGGTGGTAGCCTTTGGGAACGAGTACGGCCTCATTGTTTTTCACA
The DNA here is from genome assembly GCF_900109045.1 of Dyadobacter sp. SG02. Taxonomy (GTDB): domain Bacteria; phylum Bacteroidota; class Bacteroidia; order Cytophagales; family Spirosomataceae; genus Dyadobacter. Next base: position 87,314 of record NZ_FNYL01000011.1, on the reverse strand, counting down.
CGAACAATCTCGTCGAGCGAACGGTCTTCGGTATAAACCTGCTGGATGGCGTAGCCCTGCGGTTTGTCGATTTTATAAAAATAGATTTCTTCGAGGTTCGCTTCGAGCAAAGTTCCGTCCCCGGCTACTTTGCGCTCGTCGTGCTTGTGCGCGGGGAAGGAGCTCCAATTGCCGGAAGGGGTGTACACTTCCACACAAACGATTTTGTGGCAGCCGAAGCCCGGTTCGAGCAGGCTGTTGATCTGGCGGTAGGCATTGTCGCCCCCGCGGTATTCGATAGCGGCTTCCTCCGGGCGTTTCATGCGGGGAGGGTGGTCTTCGTCGGAAAGCACTTTGCAAATCGCAATGTCGGTACCAGGCGACTGCGCGGTGAGCACGAACGGTGTACGGCGCGAAAGGTACATCGCATGGCCGATCCCGCTGAACACGTCCTTGCGGCCATTACCCGTTTCCCAGACCTGTCCGGCGGCTTCCACCTTGAAATTCCCGCCCAGCAATGCGAAGCAATATTCATATTCGCCCGTATCTCCCACGATTTGTTCGCCTGCTTCCAGTATTTTAGCTTCGAAGTTCAGGTACGTCCAGCCAGCCTGTTCGGCGGTGAGGGAATGATAGGTCTTATCGTGTGTTCGGGGCTTGATCAGCAGGTTACTCATTGTGGTAAATCCATTACATTTGCACAATGATAGTGTTGTATAAATTAAACACAAAATGTAAATATGTTAATATTGAATGCAAACGTTTGAAAAAATTTCAAAGATTTAATTGCTATATTCCAACACATGAATTCCTCACGTCCTGTTACGATTAAAGACATTGCACGCCGTTTTCGCTGCTCTCCATCCACTGTTTCGCGTGCGTTGAACGACCATCCGGCGATCAACGAAGACACCCGGAAGAACATCCAGGAATATGCCAAAGAGGTGGGTTACCAGCGTAATGAAGTGTCGCTGAGCCTGCTCAACAAAAAGACTGCTTCGCTGGGTGTGGTAGTGCCGACCATCAGCAATTACTACGAGACCGCGGTGATCGAAGGCCTGCATACCGTGTTGCAGCCCATGGGTTACACGCTCAATATCTGCGTGACCAACGAAAGCTACCTGCTGGAAAAAGAGTCGCTTTCCAAACTGCTCTCTAACCGTACGGAGGGTATATTCCTCTCCGTTTCACAGGAGACTTACGACGCCGGTTACTACGAGCATCTTGAAAATGTCATCCAGCGCAAAACCCCCCTTATTTTCATTGACCGCGAATATGAGGATTTCGAAACAAGCCGCGCCACGGTGGACGACTACCATGGCGCATTCGCTGCGGTAGAGCATTTAATTTCAATCGGTTATAAGCAAATAGCGCATCTGAAAGGCCCCAACGGCCTCACCGTCTCCGAACAGCGTTTCAAGGGTTATATCAATTGTTTGAAAAAACACAATATGCCCATCCGCGAGGACTTGATTCTCAATACCAACTTCAATGTAGAGAGCGCCATTCTACCTACTAAACGCCTGCTCGAACTGGCGTCCCCGCCCGACGCGATCTTCGGGGTGAACGACCAGGTAGCCATCGGCGCCATGCGCGTGGCCAAGGACAAAGGCCTCCGGATTCCCCAGGACATCGGGCTCGTCGGTTTTGACAATTCACCGATCTCCGCCTACACATTCCCGTCGCTCACTACCGTGCATCGACCGGGCCGGAAGATCGGTATGGAAGCCTCGCGTCTGTTTCTCAACCAGTTGAACGGCTCGGGGGATTTCGCTCCGGAGAGCATTGTACTGCCATCCGAGCTGGTGATCCGGGAGTCGTCGCTGCGGATTTAGGGTTTTATTTTGTGTAAATAAATAGCTCGTAACTGTCAGATACTTTGGAGAAATATTAATAGCTTAGGCAATCTGTAACTCTTCTATCTGATTTATTAACTTGACTTTTACATTACCTTCAATCCGACTTCTCCTGTCCGTATTGTGTGTGCTTGCTATGTGCGTTGGCGAACTCCGGGCAGCTCCTTCCATTGGTATCAAGCCTGTTCCGTCGTGGGTTATTCCGGTTACGCCGGGCGGAAAAGTACCTTCGGCGAAGGATTTTTCAGGGGGGTATTACATTTCGTTTCTCGACAGGCAGATCAACCTGGCGGCCCAAAGTTCCTACCACCGTTTTGTAAGGCAAATTGTTTCCGAAAGCGGCATTCAGAACGGCTCCGAGATTTCGATCAGGCTTAATCCGGCCTACGAGCGGATCGAATTTCATGAATTGACCGTGTGGCGGGGCGGACAGCGCTTCTCGCAACTCAACCTGCGCGATTTCAAGATGCTGCCCGTCGAATCGGAGCGTCAGCGGTTTATTTACAATGGCGAATATTCCGCTACGCTCGCATTGAAGGATATCCGGAAAGGCGATCGCATCGATGTATCGTATTCACGCACGGGCTGGAACCCGGTGTTTATGAACAAGTATTCGACCAACCTGTATTTCGATGCCTATGATTACATCTCCCACATTCACACGGCCATTCTGGCGCCGGCGGGACGCGCGTTGTCTTTCAAGGATTTCAACAAGCCGCCGGCGAGAACAACAAGAAGTGCCGGAGGAAATACGGTTTATGAATGGACCGCCAATAATATAAAGAACGACTCCTACGACGAGGACGTGCCCGGCTGGTATTCCAAAGAACCGTTCGTGCAGGTAACGGAATTCAAAAGCTGGAAGGAGGTAATCGACTGGGGCCTGCATTTTTACCAGGTACCTGCGCCGACGGGTGCATTGAAGAAAAAAGTGGATGAATGGAAGGCGGAAAGTAAAACCAGGTTGGAATTCATCGGAAAGGCGATCCGCTTTGTCCAGGACGAGATCCGTTACCTTGGGGTGGAAACCGGCGAGAACTCGCATAAGCCGCACCGACCGGAAGAAGTGTTCGCGCAGCGGTATGGCGATTGTAAAGACAAGGCATTTCTGCTCTGCGCCATTTTGCGTTCGAATGGCATTGAATGCGACCCGGTACTCGTGGATACCTACAAGCGCTCGCACCTGAGCGATTACCTGCCTTCCCCTTCGAATTTCAATCATGTGATCGCACGCGTGCGGATGGTCGAGCAACGGCTGGGTAATGAAGATGAGTACGCGTTTGTCGACGCCACTATTTCATTGCAGGGGGGAATAGCGTCGCGTATGCTTTGCCCTCCTTATGGAAAAGGGCTGGTTCTTTCCGGCGTTCAGTCGGGCCTGGTGGAGATTAGCCGGTATAATTCGGGCACCGTCGACATCGTGGAAGACATCTACCTTCCTGCCACCGGTGACTCGCTGGCCCAGGGGCGGCTGGAAGTCAAGACGGTTTACCATGATGCCGAGGCCAACGATTTCCGTACACAATTCCAGGAAAGCGATATTTCCCAAATGGAAGAAGATTACCTCAATTTCTACAAAGATGTTTTCAAACATACCGAGGTAGATTTTGCCGATACGCTTGAATACTATGATCACCGGGAAGGCAATAACTTTTCGCTGATGGAGCGCTATACGATCAAAAAGCCGTGGCAGCTCGATAGTGCTACCAACAAGTATTTCTTCGACATTTTCGGAAAGACGCTCTATGGCGAGCTCACATTCCTGCCCGGGCGCCCGCGGAAAGATCCGCTCTATTTGAAATTCCCGTTCGACCGCAAATACACGATTAATGTGCATTTGCCGGGTCCATTTAATATTACGCAAGAGAAATGGGAGATCAAGCGGGAAGGCTACATGATCGAATTCGAATCGGAGTATTTACCCAAAGAATACATCTGGCGGTTGAGCTATCATTATAGAAACCTGAAAGACCATCTCCAGATAGCGCAGACAAAACAGTTCAAGGCGGATATGGATAAACTCGCGGGAAGTCTGGAATACCAGCTTACCGAGCCGAAGGCAGGGGATATGAAGCCTTCGGATATCAACGGAGCGATGCTTGGTATTGTATTGGCAGCATTTGTATTTTCATTTACCTTCTTCAAGAAACTATACCCTTATTCGCCTGGCGCCGGGTCTTCCCATGAACCAGCGATTCATATCGGAAGTTGGCTGGTGTTTATCGGATTTTCCATCGCCGTGCAGCCGTTTGCAATGTTTTGGATGCTGATTGAACTTGTGCGCAATGGCTACCTGACCAATACGCTGTGGAATGCATACGAATTGAAGGGGACATTTCATTCGTGGTCGTTCAGGGGCTTGATGATGGCAGAGGTATATTACAATGTAGTAATGCTCGGATTTGCTATTTTTCTGGCAGTCCTGTTTTTTAAAAAGCGCGACTCATTTCCTAAATTTTACATCCGGTTTCTCACCATCGCCGCAATAGGTATTTTCATTGACCAGGTCCTCACTTTCGCATTGACAGACAATGGGACATTTAATTACATATTAGCTTCCAGAAACATCATCTACGCCGCGATCTGGATTCCATACATGAGTAGTTCCGAACGCGTGAAGCGCACATTTGTGAATACTTATAGAGAAAAACCGGTGGTGGAAGAGTTGAGCGAAGGCGCGGAAGTAGCAGAGCCTTTGGAATAGTAATTCTGGTTTAAACCAAACAAAAAGCCGGTCGGAGCAACGTCTCCGACCGGCTTTTCCTTATTACTTAACTATCAATACCCATCATTCTGTTTCAAATAGCCCGGCAGGTTCGACGCACCGTCGATGGCTGTCTGCGGGATGGGGAAGATGCGTTTCTTCACGTCGGCATTGGTTTTTTCGGTCCATTTGCCTTCGTATTTGCCGAAACGGATCATGTCAGTGCGGCGGAGCATTTCCCAGTAGAATTCGAAGCCGCGTTCGCGGAAGAGGAGGTCCAGGGTCATGCTCGTGAGCGCGGGTGGCGCGAGCGTCTTCGTGCGTGACGCACGTACGAGGTTCACGTCGGCCAGGGCTCCGGCTGCATCGTTGCTTTTACGGAGTTTCGCTTCGGCGCGCATCAGGTAGACGTCCGCCAGGCGGGTGATCACGATATCGGCCTCGCCACGGTTACGGCCGGTGTTCGACTTGTTGCTGAACTCGTATTTCTCCACACGGTAGCCGGTGTTGTAGTTGCTGCCGGCGGTCGTAAAGTCGATCATTTCGGAGAAACTTACGGGCAGATCGGCGCGGTTACGTGTCACATAAGTCAGTTTTCCCACTTTCAGCTTACCATCGGGGCAGCGGACGAAAGCGCCGTTCACGCGCAATGCACCGTATTGCTGGCCTCTCAGGATACCGCGGTTGATCTTGTAGTCGGCGTCGGTGATACAGGTGTCGGCCGCATTGGTGTAAACCGACATATTCTGCTGGTAAAAACGCGGGTCACGCGATGGGTCGACCGCGCCGTAGGCCTGTACCCAGGTCTGGTAGAAATCGGAGGTGATACCCGGGCCATCGGTACCGTTCGCTGCGGGGAATTCGGCCAGTGGGAACTGGTCACCCGAGATCGAGAAATAGGCCATCCGGTTGTGTCCGTTCAGTTCGGCGCGCTGGTCAACCGCGAAAATGATTTCGTCGTTGGTATGGTTGTCATTGCCAAAAATCGCGAAATAATCGGCCGAGAGTTTCGCCTGTCCCGAGTTGATCACCTTATCGGTATACTGAATCACTTTGTCCATATCCTCGGCTTTGAAATCGAATGTGGTGCCGTAAATGTTGCGGTATACGGCAGCATTCAGATTCAGACGGGCCAGCAAGCTCCACACCGCGGCCTGGTTCAGACGCCCCGGGCCTACTGCCGATTTGGGCTTCAACAGGGGCTCTACGGCGAGGAATTCGCTTTCGATGTATTTCACCGCCTCATCGCCGCGGATAATCGTAGAGGTCGTGCCGGGATCGTCCTTCACAAACACAATACCGAACAAATCCAGCATCACCATATTGTAATAGGCACGCATCCCGCGGGCTTCGGCCGTATAAAGCGCCACATTAGGCGATGTTGCCGTTTTAAGGCCTTCGATAGCAGTGATACATCTTGAAATGGATTGTACCAGCTGGTTCCAGGTGTTGTTCACGTTCGGATCGGTGCTGGTGGTATTATGCCCGTGCAATGCAAGATAAATACCGTTGTCGCCCCAGTCTGTGCCACCGCGGTAGGGGAGAATGGCCTCGTCGGTCGAGATTTCCTGCAATGCGAAATAGGTGGTATGCTGGAAAAGGTTGGGCAGCAATGCATAGGTAGGTGCAAGCAGCCCGTTCACGGTTTCTTCTTCCGAAAGTTTCACACTGAGCGTTTCGTCCAGCACTTGTTCTTTCAGGTCGGTACAAGCGTTGCTGAGCATCAGCAGGCCGGTTACCGCAAATATGGTTGATAGTTTCTTCTTCATGGGTCAATAATTAAAAGCCAAGATTGATCGAGAAAATGATGGTTTTCGATTTCGGATAGCTCAGGTAGTCGATACCGTAAGAGGTAATGCCGCCGATTGAACGGTCGTTGTTCACTTCCGGGTCGTAGCCATTGTATTTGGTCCACAATGCGAGGTTCTGGCCTGTAACCGAAATGCGGGCCGTTGGTACCCATCTGTTGATGCCGAGTTTGGTGGTATTGAGGTTATAGCCCAATGCCAGGTTGTTCAGTCTCAGGTAAGCACCGCTTTTGAGGTATCTTGTGGAAACACCTGCCGAGTTGTTCACCGATTCCTGGGGCGAGTCGAGTGCCTCCCGGGTTACGTTCACACCTTTCGACAATTTCAGTTTGTAGAAGTTCGAGTTCGCGGTGTTGTCATACACTTTGTTTCCCGCTACCCCGTTGAAATTCGCGCTCAGATCGAAGCCTTTGAAACTGATATTTCCGTTGAAGTTATACATGCGTGTAGGCAATGCGGTACCCGCCACGATCCGGTCTGCGTCGTTCACAATGCCGTTACCGTCCACGTCGCGGAATTTGCTGATCCCGTTCTCGTCGAAACCAAGGAATTCTTTCAGATAGAATGAGCCGATCGCTTCACCATTGATATAACCGTTGATCGTAGCGGAAGTCAAACCGGAACCCTGCGCCGAACCTGACGGGATTACGGTGTAAGGCGAGTTCTCTACGCGGTTTTTGATGAAAGTGATATTTCCACCTATCGAGTATCTGAGGCCGTTTTCCAATGAATTGCGGTAGTTCAGGTCGAATTCCATACCCTGGTTAATGATCTGCATATCAGGTACGTTGGTCCAGAAAGTACCCGCTGGCTGAACGGGGTCGGCAGGGATTACTTCCAAAAGCATCTTTTCGGATACTTTTCTGAAATAGTCGATTTCCCCGCTTAATGCACCTTTGAACAAACCGAAATCAAGACCTAAGTCGGTCTGTTTGGACACTTCCCACTGAATGTTGGGGTTGGCCAGACGCGCGTAGGTAGTACCACCCGGATAAGTGGTGCCGCCATCCAGTGGATAGCTTGTTGTTCCCGAAACGACCGATGTAAACCGCGCCTGGGTGATTTTGGAAGGAATCTCCTGATTACCCGTCGATCCCCAGCCCGCACGGAGTTTCAGTTCCGAGAAAGGCGACGATTTCATGAAAGCTTCTTCCGAAATCCTCCAACCTGCAGAGAATGAAGGGAATGATCCGTATTTGTTGTTAGAACCGAATTTCGAGGAACCGTCGATACGCAATGTTGCGGTGAGCAAATACTTGTCTTTGAAACCATAGCTCGCACGGCCGAAGAACGATTGCAGCTCATTGATCGTCGCGAAACCGCCTGGCTGGTTCAGCGCCAACGAAAGATCCTGCCCGAGACCTGGATTGTAGATCGGCTCGATATCGGAAATCGGGAACTTGTTGATGCTGAAATTGCGGCTCTGGATAAAAATACGCTGGTATGAATGACCGAGCAAGGCCGTCAGGCTGTGCATTTTCGTATTCAACGTGTAGGTCAGGTAGTTTTCGAGCAACCTGTTGGTGTTGCGCAGGCCGTAGTTTTCCAGACGTCCGATTTCCGCCGGGATCGTGCTTGGCAGCAATTGCTTATCCTGTGTCGCGGTGGAGTTATCGATGCCAAAGTTCAGTTTATACACCAGCCCGTCGATAATCTTCACGGAAGGCGAAATGCTCGCCAGCACACGATTGGTCGTCAGGACCTCCTTGTACTGCTGCAAAGTGAACAGCGGGTTGGTGAGGTCCTGGTATTGAGCCACTTGTCCGTTTGCGTCGTAAGGAGCGTAAGTCGGATTGATGGTCAGGGCACTACCAATCGTACCCTGGATATTGGGACGCTGGTTTTGGGTATTTGTAGCATTAAGGTTGAAATCCAGTGTCACCCGGTCCTCAAACAATTTTTGGGAGAGGTTCACACGACCCGTGTAACGGTTCTGCTGACTGTTTTTCAGGATACCTTGTTGTTTTTGGGCTCCGAATGACGCGTAGTAAGTCATTTTCTCGCTGCCACCGCCAACCGATATATTGTGGTTGTGGGTAGTAGCTGTCCGGAAAATTTCTTTTTGCCAATCCGTGTTAGCTTTCCCGTCGGTTACCGTAGCGCCGAGTTTAGCGGCTTCCGCCAAAAAATCGGGTCCCGAGAGCACATCCAGCGGGCGTGCCACATTGGAAATGCCAAGGCTTCCCGAGTAGGTGACACTAGCCTGGCCGGACTTACCTTTCTTGGTCGTAATGAGGATCACCCCGTTCGCACCACGCGCACCGTAAATGGCTGTGGCCGAAGCGTCTTTCAATACATCTATCGACTCAATATCCTGCGGGTTCAGGAAGTTGAGCGGGTTGGCATCGCCGCCGGTACCACTGTTGTCGAGCGCCATACCGTCGACTACGAACAACGGCGTACTTCCAGTACGCACACCGCCCGGTCCGCGCACGGTAATGTTGGTCTTGCCGCCCGGCTCACCCGTTGCCGACGTGATATTTACGCCCGATACCCTTCCTTGCAGCAATTGCTCGGGCGAGTTGATGATCCCCTGGTTGAACTCCGCGCTTTTCAACGACTTCACAGAACCGGTAATGTCCTTTTTCGTAGTGCTTCCGTAACCTACCACCACCACTTCGCTGAGGTTGGAAGCCGATTCTTTGAGCTTGATCTCGATGGAATTCGCATTGCTTTCGGTCAGCAGAAAATCTTTGAGCGACTGCTTTTCAAAACCGATATAGCTGAATTCGAAATTGTATCGCTGGCCCGTTTGCAGATTCGCGAAACTAAAAGAGCCTGATTCATTGGTAGTTGCACCTTGTTTGTTGTTGCCGTTGGCATCGGAAATTACTACCGTAACGCCGGGTAACCCCTCGGACGACCCTTCGGTGGTCACTTTTCCGGTAAGGGTAATCTCCTGCAATATGTTCATGTTGGTTTCAACATGCTTTTTGGGCTGGCCTTCGGGAACCGGTATTTCAGCTGCTGCAATAGCATGGAGGCCGCAAACGGCCGTCACCTGCATAAGGCAGTTTCGGATTATCCCGGTCCTGACTGATAGAGTCGAAGTTTTTCTCATAGTCGTGGATTAATTGGATTTTACAGTGAATAGAATGTTGAGGCGAAAGCAATTTTTAGTCATAGAGGAAAATTTGGGTCTTAGTGAGTTACAAGATTACAAATTGTATTTTTAAGATAATTAATAGCAATAACTTTATAGGTAATGCAAACGTTTGAAATTCTGTGCAAACGTTTGAAAAAATATAAAGATTAAATAGGATGAAATTAATATTGTTTTTTGCGGTGTAGGAATAGTGATTTTAAATCACCCCAAAGTCTAATTGAGAAATGAAAAGTTGCATTAAAGCAGCATTTCAGGCCGAAAAGGGGTTGCCTGGAAGAATAAATGAAGGAATTGGTTTTAAGTAATTGTTAGATCGGGACGAGCAGATAGGCCACGGGCCGGAAAGCGGAGTAGCGGGAGGACGGAGGAATGGAGGAACTGGACTAGGGATAATGGCTAAGTAACGCGGTGCTAATGAAGGCAGCGACGGCTCATTTTCAGGCGGCTAGGCCGCGGTTTCCAATGGCAGCAGTTTGATAGCCAGGCCATACGTCTTAAGAAGGTCGTCCAGTTCTTGCTGGTGTTGTGCGAGTAAGCGCTCATACTGCCTGATAATCGACGGAGTATCACCTAGCTCCCGATGCAATTGCAAGGTTTTGTTAGTAAATGCAACCAGTTCAATAAGCCTCGCAACCTTCTCTGACCATTCATGCAAGTCTTCCAATTTCTTCATATCCATGGTCTAAAAATTTAGTTGTATAAAACCTTTCGATTTAAGGGCACGCGATGTCGTAAACTGGTTATACCATTGCAGCATGTCCATATGGTAGAAATCGTACTTCCCATGTGTCTCAGGATATCGTTTTACAAAGTACTCATCAACTCTTGTGTCGTGATCCCGGTAGTCATCGCGTAAAATATCGATTTCAAATTCATTGCGTTCATAAATGCTGGCATCGACAAAGGTCACAACATCAATGTCACCCGGATCAAGTTTCTTCGTAACAAAACTCCCGTCTATCCATTGATGAAAATCCGTGCCGATGATGGCAACCAGCTTTTCCATGTAAACAGAGAAATTCTCGAAAATCACCTGCCTCGTGCTGGAACGGGGAAAGGCATCCACAAACTCGGCTTTGAATGTAGCCCAGTCGGTGTAAATAATATCATAGGGCTTCAAGTTGCCCTGAATGTCAAATTCCAAGTGTGTGCGATTTAGTTTTTAGTATAAATATACCAAAAATAAACCTTTAAACATCCTGTCGCAACACCTCCAACGGCGGGCGGGACAAGATGCCTCGGCTGTTGAGCAAACCGATGATTACGGTGAGCAAAGAGACGAAAAAGAATATCAATACGACAGGCCCGAGCTCGGGATTGAATTCGGATTCGAAATTGAATTTGGCGAGGCAGAAGCTTCCGATGACGGCGATGAGGATGCCGGTGAATGCGGCGAGCGCACCCAGGAAGAAGTATTCGAGCGAGGTAATGACAAATATCTGTTTGCGGCTCGCGCCTAACGTGCGCAAAAGGACGCTCTCCTGAATGCGCTGGTATTTACTGATCATCACCGACGCGATGAGGACAATGAGTCCGGTAAGGATGCTGAAACCGGCCATAAAGCGGATCACGAAGCCGATCTTGTTGAAAATATCGTCGAGTACCCGGAGCACGAGGGCCAGGTCGATGATGGAGACATTGGGGTATTGCCTGACCAGCGCCTGTTGGAAGCGGGCGGAAACGGCCGGGTTGGGTACGTGGGTGAGCATGGCGTGGAACTGTGGCGCTTCTTCGAGCACACCGGTAGGGAATACGACCAAGAAGTTGGTACGGACTTCGCTCCAATTGACCTCACGGAGGCTGGAAACGGTGGTGGACATGATGGTGCCCTGCACATTGAAAACCAGCGTGTCGCCGATTTTCAAACGGCTTCTTTCTGCGAACCCGTCTTCTACGGAAATAGGAATGAGGCCGGAAGCACCGTCATACTTGCCCCGCCATTTTCCCTTCACAATCTTCTCGGAAGAAGTGGTCGAATCACGGAACGTGACGCGGTACTCGCGGCCGAAAATGCGGCGCGACTGCTCTGCCGTGGTGTCACCCTCGAAATCGGCGGCGGTTTTGCCATTCACTTCCTCCAAACGCATGTTCACAATGGGTACGCTCTGGTTAATCGGCACATGCTGTGCCTTCGCGATCGCAAGTACGCCTTCTTTCTGGTGGCTCTGGATGTCGAAAAGCACCATATTAGGCTGGTTACCGCTACTCGATAGCTTCACGCGGGTGAGCAGGATGGTCTGGATAAAAAAGAGCGTGCATATCAGCGAGGTACCCAGGCCGACCGAAACGATGAGAATGCTCGTCTGGTTGTTTGGGCGGTACAGATTCGCCAGGCCCTGGCGCCAGAGATAGCTCCATGAGGTAGGAAAAAAGCGGCGAACGAGCCACATCAGCAAACTCGCAATGCCGAAAAGGATCAGAAATGAGGCCAGAATGCTCCCGGTGAATATTAGTGCCTGCACCCAGGTTTGCATTTGCAGGAACGAGAAACCGAAAATGAACAGGACTATGAGCCCGTACAATGCCCAGCTCACAGCGTCGCGTTCGGGATGGGAAGCGTCCGAAGCCGAACGAAGCACATTCAGTGGCGACACTTTGCGGATGGATACCAGGGGCGGCAATGCGAAAAGTATGGAAATGAGCACACCGATGGCCAGTCCTTGCCCTATTGCGGACCACGAAATGTCGGTGGTGAGGTCAAAAGGAAGCAGGTCTTTCAGCACCACCGGTAAAAACTGCTGGATCACCGTTCCAAGAATGGTACCGAGCACGGTGCCGATCAGACCGATGCCCGCAATCTGGATCAGGTAGATCAGGAACGCCTGCGATGCTTTTACCCCCAGGCAGCGAAGTATGGCGATGGAGTTCAGCTTCTCGCGCACATATATGTGTATGGCGCTCGCGACGCCTATGCACCCGAGCAGGAGCGCCACGAAGCCCACCAGCGAAAGGAACCGCGTAAGGTCGCGGAACGAGCGACCGGTGTCTTCTTTCTGGCTCTGGACGGTATTGTAGTCGAGGTCGTATTTCTCGAATTTCGGTTCCAGCGTGTTGACCATCTTTTCGACATCCGTTTTCGCGGGATATTTGAAATAATACCTGTAACCGACGCGGCTGCCTTTCTGCATGAGGCCGGTCTGGTCCAGAAAACGCATAGGAATGTAAACCACCGGCGCCACGGAGGCGGTAACGCCCGTTGCACCCGGCGCTTTTTCGAGAATGCCGGCAATGGCAAAAGTCACTTCGCCGATCCGGATCGAATCGCCAACCTGCGCCTTGTATTGGAGCATCAGGGTTTGGTCAACCAATGCTTCCTGCCGATTGCGGAATGCCTTTTCAGCAGAGACCGGAATCGTTTCCAGCTTGCCATAATAAGGGAAATCGCCGGAAAGCGCCTTCACCTGTGTTAGCCGGCTGCCACCGCCTTTCTTGAAATAGACCATCGAAGCGAATGCACGTTCCTCCGAGCGTACTTTGCCCAGGGAATCCACAAATGCCATCGCTTTTCCCTCGATTTTTTTTCCACTGTAAATGGAAAGGTCGGCGCCGATGAGCGTGGCTGCCTGGCTGTCGATATTGTCGCGCAGGTTGTCGCCGAGCGAGTAAATGGCAACAAGGGCGGCGATACCGAGGATAATGGACGAAATGAACAATGCGAGCCGGGCGCGGTTTCTCCGGCTGTCGCGCCAGGCCATGAGCAGTAACCACGAAAGGTTGAATGTATTGGGGTTCATCGGAAATTCACGGTTAGCTGGCCTCCACAATTTTGCCGCCTTTGATGCGGATAATGCGCTGGGTTTTGGCAGCGAGTTCGAGGTCGTGGGTTACGACCACCAGCGTAGTACCAGCCTCGCGGTTGAGTTCGAATAGCAGTTTTACCACTTTCTCGCTCGTTTCGGCGTCGAGGTTGCCGGTGGGTTCGTCGGCAAAAAGGATCTGCGGCTGGTTGGAGAATGCGCGTGCGAGTGATACGCGCTGCTGCTCCCCCCCGCTGAGCTGGGTAGGGTAGTGGTGGCCGCGTTCGGCAAGGCCCACTTTATCGAGCAGGTCGAGCGCGCGCGCCTTAATGTTCTTTTCACCACGCAGTTCCATGGGTACCATTACGTTTTCCAATGCGGTAAGCGTGGGCAGAAGCTGGAAGTTTTGGAAAATAAACCCTACATATTGGTTACGAACGGCGGCGAGCTGGTCCTCGTTCAGGCCGTTCAGCCGCGTTCCGTGCAGTTCTACGGTACCGGCCGTCGAGCGATCGAGCCCGGCGCACAGACCGAGAAGGGTTGTTTTGCCGCTGCCTGAAGGGCCTACGATCGAGACGGTAGAGCCTGTTTCGATGGAAAAACTGATATTGTCGAGGACTTTGAGGGTGCGGTCGCCGCTTTTATATATTTTACTGACGTCGTGCAGGTCGAGTATGGTATTCATCAATCGTTTTTCTTTTATGTTTGCGTGGTGCCCGGCGCGTAGCCATAGGCGCGAAAAAACCTAAATTGGCTCTTTTCGGTTATTGGTTCTCATAAATATAGTTTAAACGGTTTTTAAATGAGAATGAATGGCCGGGTATGGCTTTTTAAACTATAAAATCTATTCCTTTTTGATTGATATGCGTCGTTTCAAGACAATTCTGGCATTATCCCTGATGGCTGCTGCGCTGTTTTCCTGCGGCGGAGGGTCGAAAGAGTCTTCCGGGCAGAAAGCGGATACAACTCAAACAGCTGTCAAGGCGCCTGCCGCGAAAAAAAAGATTATCGTATTTTTCGGTAACAGCCTTACCGCCGGGTATGGCCTCGACGACCCGTCGCAGGGTTTCGCGGGGCTCATCCAGAAGCGGATCGATTCGCTGGGGCTGAATTACAAAGTCGTAAACGCAGGCGTAAGCGGTGAAACTACCTCGGGTGGGAATAGTCGTATCGACTGGCTGCTCAAACAACCGCTCGACGTTTTCGTGCTTGAACTCGGCGGCAACGATGGCCTGCGGGGTATTCCGGTTTCCGAAACCCGGAAAAACCTGCAAGAGATTCTCGATAAGGTAAAAGCCAAATACCCAGATGCCAAACGCGTGCTCGCCGGGATGCAGATTCCGCCAAATATGGGACAGAAATATGCCGGGGAATTCAAGGAAGTTTATGCCGATCTGGCCAAAAAGAATGACGTAACACTTATTCCATTCCTGCTCGAAGGGGTAGGGGGCGAATCAAAACTGAACCAGGCCGACGGCATCCACCCCACGGCCGAGGGGCACAAAATCCTCGCCGAGAATGTCTGGATAAGGATTAAAGATTTATTATAAAATACATGAACCGCTCGATGGCGGGTTCTTTGCTTTCATGCATTGTATGTTTCGTTCCCGTGTAGCTGCCTCGCATTGTGATGGTTCCAGGCTTCGATGATTTCCATCCGGTCTTCGATGGTTTTTGGTGTGAAGGAAATAATCGTCTCGCCGGCACGAATGCTCGATTCGAACGTTTCTGCATGCTCTTTGGGCACGCCTCGGCCATGTAATGCGCCCACAATGCCGCCCGTGAGCCCGCCTGCGCCTGCGCCCGTGAGCGCTGCAAGTAATGGGCCCGCTACCGCAATACCAAGTCCGGGAATGACCACCGTGCTACCGATGGCGATGAGCGCCCCGGCGATCGCGCCCGCAGTGCCTCCGATGGCCGAGCCGATACCCGCGTTTTCCATGGTGGTGTGCGCCGGTGTGTCGTTTCCGATCTCCTCATGATGTACGCGGTGCGTTTCATCCGAAGTGATCACATTGATCTCGTCCGGTTTGTAGCCGCGGTACATCAGCTCGTCGTACGCCTTCTGCGCATCCGAGCGGTTGGGGAATGCCGCATTCACAAGCGACGGGTAATTATATTCGATTGTAGTTTCCATTGGTTCGCATTTTGGGGTTCAATAATGCGCATTATTAAAAAACAATTATGCCAGCCGGAGCATACAAAAGGCCCGGATCGAATGCTGACAAACGATCCGGGCCTGAATGCCGTATGGAGGTTTTGCTATACTACCCTGTCGCCACGTATCAATCTCAGAATGATCGCAACGACGGCAATCACCAGCAGGATATGAATGATATTTCCTAATCCAAAACTCGCAAAGCCGAAATAGCCGATCAGCCACAGGATCACCAGGATCACGGCTATTGTATACAGGAGATTTCCCATTGTTGTAAAATTTTGAGTTAGAGTTATTTTAGAGATATCAGGATTATATCAATTTAAGTGCCAGCTACTTTCTGGCGCGCTAAAACGGGATATTTCCCCGGTTTCTACAATATTTGCGGGGTTCAAGGCTTTTACGCCGTGCAGTTGTAGAAAATTTTCTCAAAAACTGACGGTAACAGTCACTTCGTTTTCGTCATTCTCTTAATTCCCTTTCAACATTTTCCAATGAAAAAAGCATTTCTGTCATTTCTTGCATTTACTCTGTTCATATTTTGCCAGGTACAAGCGGCGCAGGTCGATACTGTGGAAGTCAATAGCGCGGTGATGAAAAAGAACCTGAAAGTAGTCGTAGTGCGGCCTGCGGGCTATAATACAGGCAAGGAATTCCCGGTGGTGTACCTGCTGCACGGTTACAGCGGCAACCATGCCAACTGGGTTACCAAAGCACCGGCCATTCAGCAAGCCGCCGACCAGTACAATATGATCATCGTCTGCCCCGACGGCGGTTTCAGCAGCTGGTACTGGGATAGCCCTGTGGACCCGCAGTCGCAGTTCGAGACCTATGTTTCCAAAGAACTGGTCGCTTATGTCGATAAAAACTATAAAAGCATCAAAGACCGCAAAGGACGCGGCATTACCGGGTTGAGCATGGGCGGCCACGGCGCATTGTACCTCGCATTGAAACACCAGGATGTGTATGGTACGGCGGGGAGTATGAGCGGAGGCGTGGATATCCGCCCGTTCCCCAATAACTGGGACATGGCCAAGCGCCTGGGCACTTATGCAGAGCAGCCGGAGAGATGGGAGAAGAACACGGTCATCAATATGCTCCATTTGTTAACCCCCAACTCCCTCTCACTCATTATTGATTGCGGTACCGAAGACTTCTTCTACGGCGTAAATGAAAACCTGCATAAGGAGCTCGAATACCGCAAAATCCCGCACGACTACATTTCGCGCCCGGGAGCACATAACTGGCCTTACTGGGAGAATGCAGTGCAGCACCAGCTTCTTTTTATGAATACCTATTTCAAGAAAAAATAAATATAACCTGCTTACAATGAGGGTTTCCGTTCTATTACTGGCATTGTGCCTGACTGTTTTACCCAAAATATTACACGCCCAGGAGGGTAATCAGGCATTGGCCGATCCATTTACTTTTAACAGTGGTAAAAAGGTAAAGTCCGTGAAGGATTGGGAACGGAGGCGGAAGGAAATCCTCGAAACCATGACGCGCGAAATGTACGGTACAATGCCGGAACGCCCCAAAAACATGCGTTTCGAAGTTTTTGACCTGGACAAGCATGCGCTGGGCGGTAAAGCAACGCGCAAGCAAGTGACCGTCCATATCACCGAAAAAAGCAAGGAAGCACAGTTTGATTTGCTGATTTATATTCCAAATCAGCGCAGGCAGCCTGTACCGGCCATTATCGGATTGAATTTCATCGGTAACCAGGCCATTCACGCCGATCCGGGTATTAAACTGACCACCGCGTGGGTCGAAAACAGCCGGATGTTCCCTTGCGCGGTGGATGGAAAAGCTACCGATGCCTGCCGGGGTGTAAATGCCTCGCAATGGGCTGTGGACAGCATTCTCGCACGCGGGTACGCGCTCGTCACGCTCTACCGCGAGGAAGTTGCTTCGGACCGGAAAGCGCAGGCATTTCAAACCGGCGTGCACCCATTGTATCCCGAATTGCAGCAACGCGAAGATAATTTCGGTACTGTTGCCGCCTGGGCCTGGGCATTGAGCCGTGGGATGGATTACCTGGAAACCGATAAGGATATAGATTCGAAACGCGTGGCGGTGTTCGGTTTTTCCCGGCTGGGCAAGGCTGCGCTCTGGGCCGGCGCAACGGATCGCCGGTTCGCGGCTGTACTGAGCAATGAGTCGGGCGCGGGGGGCGGAAAGCAGTTCCGGCGCGCCGTGGGCGAGGATATCAACCGGCTTTGTACGGCCTTTCCGCATTGGTTTGCGCGAAGTTTCGCGAAATACAAAGGCAAAGATACCGAGCTGCCGTTCGATCAGCATTTCGTCCTTTCGCTCATTGCTCCGAGACCTGTGTACCTGGCAACGGCGGAGGACGACAAAAATTCCGATCCCCAGGGCGAGTTCGCCACCGCGCGGGCCGCGGATGCGGTGTACCGGTTTTTAGGGACGAACGGCTTGCCCGACAGCCCGTTTCCGGCACTGAATCAGCCCTTATCAGGCCAAATCGGCTTTCATATTCGGCCGGGCGGGCACGACGTTAAAATGTTCGACTGGATAGAGTTTTTAAATTTCTCTGATTTACATTTGCAAAAATAGACCGAACCTAATATTTAATTTTACTATTCAGCTAAATGAGCAACCATTCGTCTGCCGGCTCCGTTCACGCCTCCCCGCCCAAGTTCACCGACAAAAAATACCTTGTTACCCTGGTCTTCGTTACATCCCTTTTTATGTTCTGGGGGATTGCCATCACAATGGGGGACGTGCTCAACAAACACTTTCAACACGTTTTAAGTCTGACCAAAACACAATCCGCATTTGTGCAATTCGCGATCTTCGGGGCTTATGGTGTGATGGGGATTCCGGCGGGGTTATTCATGAAGCGTTTTGGCTATAAAAATGGCGTTCTTTTCGGACTGACGCTCTTTGCTGTCGGTTCGTTTTTGTTTGTTCCGGCTGCTGCTGCGGCTTCATTTCCATTCTTTGGAGGAGCGTTGTTCATTCTGGGCTGCGGTCTTTCCACCTTGGAAACGGTTGCCCACCCGTTTGTCGCGTCGCTGGGAGATCAGCGTACGAGTGACATGCGTATCAATTTTGCCCAGGCATTTAATGCATTGGGTACAATTATCGGACCGGCCGTTGGTTCTTATTTTTTGTTGAGAAATAATGTGGAAGGCAGTACGGACCTTACTTCGGTAAAAACATTGTACATCGTCATAGGAAGTGTGATTGCTACGATCGCAGTATTGTTTTCATTTGTTAAAGTACCGGCACTTATCGATCCCCACGGAGCCGTAGATCCTGCTGTTGCCAATGTGGACACGCATCCGGAGAGAGGCCTTTTCCAGCACAGACATTTCAAATGGGCAGTTTTGGCGCAATTTTTCAACGTAGCTGCACAAGCCGGTACGTGGGCGTTTTTTATTAACTACGGTCACGAGAAAATGGGTTTCTCCGACGCTGTGGCTGGAAACTACATGATCATTTTCTTCGTATTGATGCTTACAGGCCGTTTCGTGGGTACATTCCTCATGCGTTTTATTGCACCACATTCTTTGCTAGCGATTTTTGCTGCATGTAATATTGTAATGTGCCTGATTATCGCGCAAAGCCTTGGCTGGCCATCATTTATCGCATTGCTGATGCTGAACTTCTTTTTCAGCATCATGTTCCCAACCATTTTTAGTCTCGGATTGAAAAACCTGGGCGCACATACGCAGCAGGCATCATCATTTATTTCAATGGGTGTCGTGGGCGGCGCGTTCTTCCCGTTCGCCATGGGCGCGGTGGCGGAAACAAACGTGGCGCATGCCTACTACCTTCCCATCATCTGTTATGCGGTGATCTTCCTGTTTGGTTACAAATATTATAAAGTGCTTTAAAAACTTCGGCAGTCGGCTTTCGGCTGCCGTTTTCTTTTTTTATTGATCCAATCTTTAGTTTAGCAATAATAGAATGAAACTCTGGGGAATCGACTTAGGAGGTACTAAAATAGAATGTGCAGTGCTGGATCCCGAAAGGAATCTGGAAGTGGTGGTACGGATGCGCGTGCCGACGGAATCCGTGAATGGTTATGATCATATCCTGTCGCAGATCAAAAAGCTGATCGACATGGTAGCGGATCAGGTAGGCGAGCGGCCGCGGAAGATCGGTTTCGCGACGCCCGGCGTATTGGAACCGGATTCGCAGTTAATGAAAAATTCCAATACGACCTGCCTCAACGGAATGCCGTTGAAGACCGATCTGGAAAAAATACTGGGCGTGCCTTGCGAGTTGGCGAATGATGCGAACTGTTTTGCATTGGCCGAGGCATTGATGGGCGCGGGTAAGGATTACCACGGAGCGGAAGTCGTTTTCGGTGTGATAATGGGCACCGGCGTAGGCGGCGGGCTGGTTGTGAACAACAAGATCATCGGCGGGCACCACGGTATCGGCGGCGAATGGGGCCACAATATCCTAGAAGAAGGCGGCGACCCGTGCTACTGTGGCAAGGCAGGCTGTGTGGAGCAGGTGATCGCCGGTCCGGCATTGGAGCGCCATTATGAAAAGCTGAGCGGGGAGAAAGTATCGATGAAAACCGTGCTGGAAAGATACCACGCCGGAAACGACGAACACGCGAAAGCAACTATCGAACGCCTGCTTGAATATTACGGACGGGCGATTTCGACACTCATTAATGTCATTGACCCGAACCTGATCGTGATCGGCGGCGGCGTGGGTAATATCGATTTGCTCTACACCGCAGGCTACGAGCGTATCCGTAAGTATATTTTCAATAAAGGAATTGTCACGACGCCTATCGTGAAGCCCAAACTGGGCGACAGCGCGGGTGTTTTCGGGGCGGCATTGCTATAATCGCGTTTCAACTTTTCAAATCCCGTTATTGCTCAGCATTTTGTTGGGAAATAACGGGATTTTTGTTGCCGTTTGTTGAAGGGATATAGGCAGTAAATCAGTAATTTATGTGGCTTCTTAGGTCAGTTGTTTTCAACTCATATTAGTCATGTATACCACTACCACCAGCACCCTCAACAGCCGCATCCGGTCGATCGACACCGTACGCGGACTGATCATCATTATCATGGCACTCGACCATGTCCGCGACTTCTTTCACATCGCCGGCGCTACCGGGGATCCTACCGACCTTGCTACCACCACGCCTGCATTGTTTTTCACACGATGGATCACGCATTACTGCGCGCCGAGTTTCATGATGCTATCCGGTTTGTCCGCCTATTTATCGGGCGTGAACAAAACCGCGGCAGAGAAATCTTCGTTTCTGATCAAGCGCGGTTTCTGGCTTATTTTGGTGGAAATGGTGTTTATGACGTTCGCATTCACATTTGATATTTATTACAAAACACTGTTTTTCGCCGTCTTCTGGGCGTTGGGCGGGGCGATGATCGTGCTGGGTGTCGCGGTGCGGTTTGCTTCTCCGAAAACCGTGCTGATACTCGGTTTGGCATTGGTACTCGGGCATAATCTGCTGGATTATGTACAGTTACAGGAAAATTCCCTTGCCGATATCCTGCTGCGCATATTCTGGACCGGTAGGGGCACATTCCTGCCCCGGCCCGATGGTGGAGCGATCGTCTTTCTTTATGTAATATTCCCCTGGGCGGGCATTATGATGTCAGGTTACGGGTTGGGCATGCTCTATAACCGCAATGCGGATCCCGCCCGTCGTAAGCGGTTGCTATTGCTGGTCGGTGCTGCGCTTACTGTGCTGTTTGTGGTTTTGAGGCTCATCAATGGCTATGGCGACCCTGCACCCTGGTCGACGCAGGATACGGGTATCAAAACTTTCATGTCCTTTTTCAATGTGACCAAATATCCCCCTTCGCTGTTCTTCACCTTCATGACCCAGGGGCCGATACTCATTCTGCTGGCATTGACCGAACGAACGGACAATGCATTCAGCCGCATTTGTACCGTTTACGGCAGGGTACCGTTTTTCTTTTTCCTCGTGCATTTTTACGTCATCCACATCATGACCATGGTGATCGTGTTCCTCTCCGGCTACACCTGGCAGCAGGCTACCGACGACAGCCTTTTCTTTAAATTCCGGCCCAACGAATTCGGGTATCCGCTTGGACAAACCTACCTGATCTGGATACTGATCGTGGTGGCACTTTACTGGCCCTGCAAGTGGTACGGCGAGTACCGGGCCCGGAAGCGGACGTGGTGGCTCAGCTATTTGTAATCTATTGTTTTAATATAAATACACACCTGCATGAAGCGTCTTTTGTTCCTGTTCTGCTTTTTTACAACCATTAATACTCATGCGCAAACCCCGGAAGAAAACTATGCTGTCGATCCGGCGTCGGAGGAACATCCGGGCGTGCCGAAGGGCGAGGTTTTGAAATTTGTTTTCGATCAATCCAAAATTTTCCCGGGCACGTGGCGCGAGTACTGGGTGTATGTGCCCGCGCAGTATAAGCCCGAGGCGCCCGCGTGTGTGTATGTGAACCAGGACGGTATTCAATGGAAGGCCCCGACGGTGTTCGACAACCTCATTCACCAAAAGGAAATGCCGGTCACGATCGGCGTTTTCGTCATGCACGGGCGTGTGAAAGCGGCCGACCCCAATGCGGCTAACGACCGGTTCAACCGCAGTTTCGAATACGACGGCCTCGGCGATGCCTACGCGCGGTTTATCCTCGAAGAAATCCTGCCCGAGGTAGAAAAAAAGAAAACCAGCGACGGCCGGGCGATTCGCCTTTCCAAAAACGGCAACGACCGGGCCATAGGCGGTTCGAGCAGCGGAGCGGTGTGCGCATTCACCGCCGCCTGGGAGCGGCCTGATGCTTTTTCACGCGTTTTTAGCGCGATAGGTACCTACGTGGGCCTGCGCGGCGCGGACCGTTACCCCACATTACTACGAAAGGTGGAGCCCAAGCCCATTCGCATTTACATGCAGGACGGCGCCAACGACCTGAACATCTATGCGGGTGACTGGTGGATGGCCAATCAAACCATGCTGCGTGCGCTCACATTTGCGGGTTATGAAGTAATGCACAAATGGGGGGAAGGCGGCCACAATGGCAAGCAGGGCACCGCGCTGTTCCCGGAGGCTATGCGCTATTTGTGGAAAGGCTGGCCGGAGCCGGTGAAGAAAGGGCAATCGCAGAATGCATTTCTGTCGGCATTGCTGATTCCGGGCGAGGAATGGAAGGAAACAAATGCATTTCAGTTTAATATCAAACCAGCAGGGATACTGGCTGCCGTCGGCAAAAGTGCGGCAGGTGCGGCGATAGCAGTATCACCGGACCAGACATTGGCATACACTGTGGAGCCCACCTCGCATTGGCTCTATTCCTATCAAATTCAGCCGGGCGGGAAACTGGTTTACAAGCAAAAATTCGGCTGGCTACATTCGCCGGACACCGAGGAGAATGCAGGAGCATTGTCCATCGTGTGCGACCGCGAGGGCCGCATTTACGTGGCTACACACATGGGGGTACAAATACTTGATCAGACCGGCCGCGTGAATGCGATATTGCCGGTTTCAAGTGGACGTGTTTCGGCGTTGGCTTTTGGCGGGAAGGATTTAGATACACTTTTTATCAAAACCCAAAACAAAACTTACAGTCGCAAACTGAAAACCCGCGGTGCCAATCCGGCGGAAGCGCCCAGCAAGCCGGACGCTCCCAAATTGTAAATGCCTAGCCGTTCAGGAAAATGGCGAGAACTACCAGCAGGCCGGCGACGAGGCTTATCGAGCCGGCAAACGGGAAGAAATATACAAATTCAATGGCTCCCATGGCCACGTAGCCGATCCCGATGGGTGTGAGCACTTTCCGAGCGATGTCATGGTCGCTGTCGCAGTACCGGGCGGCGGACATGATCAGCGCTATCGACATGCCATATACGACGAAGAGAATAAGCCCGTAACCTTCAAAGTAATCACCCATGCTCCGCATGACACCCATAAATTCGAACTTCGGGCCCGTCATCTGGCGGATTACCTCCTGTTTGACGGGATCGGGGGTTTCTTTCCACGAGAAATGGCCGAAGAAATGCCCGATTAAGTGAATAAGGATACACAACGCAGCGAGGCGCAGCAAGAGTCTGGGTTTCATAAGGGGTAGCGTTTGATTTAGTTTAGTATTCCATCACAATGCTTTCAAATTCCGCGAGGTGGGCGAGCGGGACTGTGATCGTACCCTCTTTCCAGGTGAAGTTCAAAGGCTTGTGATCCGTCAATGTAAATACTTTTTGCGGTTTTTTCGCCAACCTGATTTTGAATTGCAAGTTGTGGACAGGTAATGGTTCGAAATAGGTATTTCCACTGAAACCGGTCAGGTTGATCAAATGCAGAATATGGCCGTCAGGCGTGTTTTTGGCGCGATTTTCCGGGGTATTTTTGGTAAATTCCTTCCATACCGTTTCGACTCTGGCAGGCGCATTTGTCTCGAAATTTTGTGCGATTTCAGGTAGCATGTGGCGGACCATATCCAGCAAGAGGTTTTTGTGTTCCTGGTACCCGTGCATGTAATAGATCCGGCCCAGGTTGACCGGGAAAATCGCCGCTTTACTGTTCGGATGGTTTTTGATACCCAATGCATAATAACCCGTGCGATCGTGGCCGCCGATGATCTCCGGCGGGCCGGGGCGACCTTTCGCTAAGATGGGCAGCAGTTTTTGATCGGTACCTGAAAGATCGTAGAGCCCGAGGTTGAACTTCCAGAAGAGCATGCTCTGCCCTTTGAAGCTCTTGAAAATGCTCCGATCGTCGGGTACCAGGTAGTTACCGGCGCCGTCGTTGTCCTTTTTCTCGATTTTGGCACCAAAAAGCCCCTGCAATGTTTCAGGACTGTCGAACAATGTACGATTGGTAGCGATCAGGTTCGTGCCTTGCCGGCTGGCTTCTTTCAATATGCGAATGGCTTCCGGTTTCAGGTAGGTGATTTCGGGAAGGATGATCAGCTTGTACCCTTTCATTTTTTGTTCCAGGTTGGCGATCTGGCCGTCTTCCACAATGTCGAACGGGATATGCGCCTCGCGGAGCATCAGCTGAATGCCTCGGTATTCCTGCATTGGCTCGCCGTTCGGCCAGGCGCCGGGCGCGACGACCGCAATTTTAGCCACCGATTTGTATTTGCCGAAATAGGCTTCATTCTTTTTGTGAAAACCATAAACCTTCCTGAAAACAGGATAGCTACGCTCGTCCTCATACCCGCGCATGTCGCCCATCATGCTCATATCCAGCCCCGAACCGTTGGCGATATTCTCGTACAGCCTGATGCGTGTTTCTTCCGGCTCCACGGCATTGTACCGTGACTGAAACGAAATCTGTTGAATGCTCGCATTGCTGATAATGTGATCCGGGAACGAATTGACCGCATTACCGACGTTGTCCGACGCCGTGTAGGGCCAGTAGGGCAGGGTGGTCATGCTTTGCGATTCGTGGCGGATGATGTCCACAAACTTGTCGGAATAAGTACAGATCGCGATCTGCTCATTTTTGGATTTGACCAGCTTGTGCAGCCGTTCAGACCAATCTTCGACCGTTGCTTTTTTAAATTCCAGATATTGCTGAAAGAGCGGATCTGATTTGTTTTCCTCGATCGGCAGCACCTTACCGCTACTGAACTCCGCAAAACGCTTTCTGTCGTACTCGTTCTGATCGATCCCGTGGTATTTGCTTTCGTAGGGGTTATTGACCTGGTAACCGGGCATATTCAGGAAAATGCCGTCGATCGGGAAAGTATTGATCACCTCTTCGATGATTTTGAATGCTTTTTCCTGCACATAAGGCGCGTTGATCGACACCACGTACATATCGGTATTGATCATGCGTTCACCCTTGGGGGAAATGTAGCACCAGTCGGGATGGGCCTTGAAGATACTTTCATGAACGCGGCTGAAATCGAAGCGGACGATTACCTTAATGCCCTTTTCGTGGCATTTACGGACGACGTCGGCAAGGACATTGTTGTCTTTCAGATAGGGGTTGCGGTAGTGAAAATCGAGTGTGGTCGGATAAAAAGCCATAATGCCTCCCGCATTGATCAGCAGCGTGTTAGCGGAGCATTCGACGAGATCGGTAACAATGGAATCCGCATTGATCGTCGCGGCCTCGTAGGCGGGCAGGTTCATCTGGATTACCCTCAGGTTGTTCCTTTTCCACCATAGATCGGCCTTGTTTTGCGCGAGTAAACAGCTCGCGTTGAAAAGAAAACAGAGGAGTAAAATGCGGGTTTTCATGCCAGAATGAATGGTTTGGTGGAAAAGAGCCCGGCGGCATGGCATCTACTTGACGGACGCGGATTGATTTTTATATTCATGAATTGAAAGCATACTCTCATCTAACTCAGTAGCGCATTGAACGTAAAATATCTTTTCCTGATAACCCTTTTCCTGATCGCGCATGCCACACGCGTATCCGCACAGGAGCGGTGGTTCAAACGATTCATACAAAAGACCATCTCCGACACGACGGGAGAGGGGAAGTCGAGCTTCCGGGTGTACCCTACATTGGGTTACGCGCCCGAAACGAGTGTGGAAGTCGGGTTATCTTCGCTGCTCCTTTTTCAGGCCAAGGGCGACACGCTGAACCGCCTGAGCGAAGTAGCGGCATTTACATTCATCACTCTCGAAGGCCAGTACGGTATCTGGCTCGACAACGCGATTTATGGAGATAAGGACAAATGGTTCTTCTTGGGCCGGACGCGTTTTCAACGCTTTCCACTATTGTATTACGGCATAGGCCATACCACGCCGGACAAAGAACCTGCATTGATCGATGCCAATTACCTGCTTTTCCGCCAGCGGGTTTTGCGAAAAATCAGGCGTAACCTCTTCCTGGGACCTGAAATCGATTACCAGCAACTTTACAATGCGGAGTTCAAGCAGCCCGAAGATCACCAGTACGACGAGCCGCTGGGCAGCGACGGTACGCGCAATATCGGGTTAGGCGCAGCATTGGTCTACGACAACCGGCATAATGTGCTCAATGTGCGCAAAGGCTTTTTTGGGGAACTGTCGTTTTTGAAATACAACCAATCGGTGGGGAGCCACCATAATTTTCAGGGATTTAACCTGGATATCCGCAGCTCGCACCCGCTGACCCGACGCAATGTGCTGGCCTGGCAGGTTTACGGCAACTTTTTCACAGGCAATGTCCCGTTCAACCAGATGGCGCTGATGGGCGGGGAAATGATCATGCGGGGCTATTACTACGGCCGCTACCGCGACAAGAACATGCTGGCCACGCAGGTGGAGCATCGATGGTTGCCATTCGGGTTCAGCAAGCGGTTTGGCGGGGTTGCGTTTGCGGGTGCGGCGGTGGTAGGGCCTAAGATCGGTTCGCTTACGCCAGCGCGTGCGAGGCTTTCCGGTGGTGTCGGGCTGCGGTATTTATTGTTTCCCAAAAAGGATATTTACCTGCGGCTGGACGTCGGTTTTACCAAAGACGGCCCCGGCTTTTATTTGTTTACCGGAGAGGCATTCTAATCGCGGTGCTTGTAGCCGAATGCGACGAAAAACAGGAGCAAACCTACCAGTCCAAGCGCCCACGACAGCGACGTAATTTCAGCAAGCACGCCGATCAGCGCAGGCCCGGCAAGTTGGCCGGAATACCCGAGAATCGTCACCGCCGACAATGCGATGGACGGCGGAATGTTCGGAATGCGCCCGGCGGCTGTGAAGAATATCGGTACCACGTTGGCAGCGCCCAGTCCCACCAGCACAAAGCCGGCCAGCGCGGCAATGGCAGAAGGGATAGTTACCGCCACAATGAAACCGGCTCCCGCGAGCAAGGTGCCGTAAAATACCACTTTCGCTGGTCCCAGGCGGTGGATAATGCCGTCACCTGTGAGGCGCATAATAGCCATCGCCACCGAAAAAGCCGCGTAGCCGAGGCCGGAGAATGAAGGATCGAAACCGCGGGAAAATTGCAGGAAAACGGCGCTCCAATCGAGTAGGGAACCTTCGGCAAGGAAAAGTATGAAGCACATGATACCGAGCAGTACCACTGGTCCTTTGGGCAAAACGAAGCTGGTACCATCCATTTTCGCCTCTTCCGAGTGTGGCAGCAGGTGCCGCGACTGCGTTACGGTGATGAAAACGAGCAATGCGGAGATTGCAACCGCGGCGTAAGTAGGTGAAAGCCCGGCTTTGATCAGAAAACCTAATCCTATCGAGCCCATCAACCCGCCGAGACTGAACATTCCGTGAAACGACGACATAATGTGGCTCCCGAACCGCTCTTGCACCACCACGGCCTGGGCGTTCATGGAGACGTCGATAGAGCCTATTCCCGCACCAAATACAAACAACGCCGCCGCGAGTTGATAAGGTGAGCTTGCCAGAAGCAATAGCGGAAGGAGAGACGCAATGACCAGCGCGGACACGATGGCTACCGTGCGGCTGCCGTATTTATTGATCAGCAAGCCGGTGACGGGCATTGTGAGTATGGCACCGGCGCCCAAAGCGAGCAGTACCACACCGAGGTCGGCGTCGTTCAGGCCCAGTTTGATCTTCGCGAATGGTACCATCGGCGCCCAGCTCGACAAGCCGATGCCACAGACTAAAAATATTAATAAAGTGGCCCTTCTGGCTGCGCTGATTCTCAGTTTCTCTTCCATTAACAACGGTGTAGATTTTCTACAAAGAAATATAATTTTGCAGAAAATTGCAAAATGTTGCAAAAAATAGCATCTTGTTGTGCATGCTATCTGAAAGTTTGCATAAAAAAAGAGGCCAGGTTTTGCGACCTGGCCTCTGAACATCCTGTCAGATATTTTTCTTTTTGGATTCTTTCACCGCGAAATCCACCGCCCGGGCCGTAAGCGCCATGTAGGTAAGCGATGGGTTCACGCACGACGCGGAAGTCATGGCCGCCCCATCAGTGACGAACACGTTTTTCACAGAATGCAACTGGTTGTTACCATTCAACACCGACGTTTTGGGGTCGCGGCCCATGCGGGCGGTACCCATTTCGTGGATAGCCATCCCCAGATAGGAGCCGTTATCGTAAGTGCGGACATTCTTCACCCCCGACTTTTCGAGCATTTCGGCGGCGTCGTTCATCATATCCTTACGCATTTTCTTCTCATTGTCGCGAAGGTCCGCGTCGAAAACTACCGCCGGGATACCGAATTTGTCCTTCTTATCCTTGTTCAGGTACATGTAGTTTTCGTGGTAAGGCAATGTCTCGCCAAAACCGCCGAAGCCCATTGTCCAGTTGCCGGGCGTCGTGAGTTCTTCCTTGAAGTCGGCACCGAATGCGAGTTCGGCCACGTTGCGCTGCCATCCCTGACGACCGCCGCCGCCCTGGTAACCGAATCCGCGCAGATAATCGCGCTTGTCGGAGCCGATGTTGCGGTAGCGCGGCACATATATGCCATTGGCGCGACGGCCGAAGTAATATTTATCGAGGTCGCCTTCCCAGGTACCGCTCGCACCGGTGCGGAAGTGGTGGTCCATCAGGTTGTGGCCAAGTTCTCCGGAGTCGTTACCCATTCCGTTCGGGAATCGGTCGGAGGTGGAGTTGAGGAGCAATGCGGTGGATGCCAGTGCGCTCGCACATACGAAGATGATATTGGCGTGGAATTCGCGCTCCTGCAAAGTAACCGAATCGATCACGCGTACGCCCGTAGCGCGCCCGCCTTGTTTTTTGCCGTCATAAATAATCTCGCGCACCACCGAATCGGGGCGGAGGGTGAGGCGGCCGGTTTTCATCGCCGGCGGCAATGTCGACGACTGGGTGCTGAAATAAGCACCATACGGACAACCATAGGAGCAGCGGTTGCGGTACTGGCAAGGGCCGCGACCGCCGTCGAGCTGGATTTTGGTCGGTTGAGAAAGGTTGGCAACACGTCCGATCGTCATCACACGGCCGGGGAATTCTTTTTCCAAACGCTTACGCACCTCTTTTTCGACGTGGTACATTTCCATCGGGGCGATGAAGTCACTGTCGGGTAGTTGGGGCAGGCCCAGTTTCTCGCCCGAAATACCCACGTGTTTTTCAACATAAGAATACCACGGTGCAATGTCCTTATAGCGGATCGGCCAGTCGACTGCGATACCGTCTTTCAGGTTGGCTTCGAAATCGATGTCGCTCAAACGGTACGATTGCCGTCCCCACATAATGGATTTCCCGCCGACGATATTCGGCCGGAACCAGTCGAAGCGCTTTTTTTCTTCGTAGGGCTGGTCCATGTCGTTCATCCAGTACTTCTCCGTCATTTCGTTGTACGGATAGTCGCGCGAGAGGAACGGGTGCGTTTCTTTTTGTTTGACCGTCAGCCGACCATTGTATTGCGTCTCCCAGGGAGCTTTCAATGCATTTTCGTAGCCTGTGACGTGTTCCAGGTTCTTGCCCTTTTCGAGCATGAGCACTTTCAGGCCTTTTTCGGTTAGTTCTTTCGCCGCCCAGCCGCCGGAAACTCCGGAGCCGATCACGATGGCGTCGTAGGTGATGTCTTTTTTTGCGTCAATATTGAGATTCGCCATTTTTCTAATAGAGTTTGGAATGTCAGGAAGTGGTCAGGAGGTCATGCGTTGCATGCTGCTGCTTTCCTGTTAAATATTTCCGGATTAAAGTGCCCAGCTTTTCTGTCCTTTGGGCATGGGCCAGCTGCCTTCAAACCGACCGGGGATCGGCAGATAATCCAGTGCCTGTGTTGCACCGATTTCGGAAGTGAAATAGCCGGTGACGGTAAGCCCCTTCATTTGGAGGAAAAATGGCTTGTCGGAAACCGTGGTTTTTTTGATGATGTCATTTTTCTGGGTGGGGTCCAGCGCGGCGAAGTCTTTGGAATAGGTCTCTTTGGCCAGCGCATCTACTTTGGCAAGACCATCATAGAACTTTTTCTGATCTTCCATCGGGTAGCAGTCGCGCATGACGCGTACGATAAACTTCTCGGCTCCGGCTGCTTTGGCGCCGGGTGTGCCGGTTGCAGGGATAATCACATCCGCGACTTCCGCCAGCAGTGCTTCCTGCTGATCGGACACTTCGAGGGAGGGGCCGAAATTCAGACGTTCGCCTGCGATGCCGGCCATCAGCGGAGCGGAGATCGCGCCGCCAAGCAGGAAGGTTATTCTTTGAACAGCTTCTCTACGGTTCATGGTTAGGTTATTAAGTCAGGAAATTCAAATAGCTATAAAATATCTTTTAAAGATAATAAGAAGGCGGATTCGGGCATCAAAACGAGACCTTTTTTCCGATAATTCAGCCATAGGCGCCATTTGCACATCAAATTTCTTTAGACCCCGATCCTGTGCTGATATTTGAATCACATTATTGAACCAGGGGCACAGACAACAGTAAATCATAGGTTCTGTTGATCCGTTTTGAGGTTAGTAATAGAGGAACGTTGAGTAAATAATACAGATATCTTCCCTGATTTTCGGGGAAGATATTTTTTTAGAAAGCAACGCCAGAGGGTAAGTGCGATTCATAGTGATAACAACCTAACTAAACGAACTGCCAAGATTGCCACAGTTACCGGGAGACTGGCGGATTCCTGATTGTGCGATCAAGGCAAAAGGCCGGACACGTCCGGCCTTTTTTTGTGCCCTGCCATGTTAAAATGCCCTCCCCGACTTGATGTTTGAGGATTTTATCTTTTAATTGGGCGCGCTTAATTCATCTTAACATTCACGCAAATGGAATACAGACAACTGGGAGGATCGGGCTTGAAAGTGCCGGTGCTTAGCTTTGGTACCGGAACTTTCGGGGGGACCGGCGATTTCTTCAAGGCATGGGGCAACACGCAGGTGGATGAAGCGACGAAGCTGGTGGGATTGTGTATGGACGCGGGCCTGAATTTCTTCGATACCGCCAATGTGTATTCGCAGGGGCTTTCGGAGGAAATCCTGGGCAAGGCGATCATAGGGCTGCGCGACAAGATCATTCTTTCCACCAAAGCCACGTTCCGGATGGGAAATCAGCCCAATCAATCGGGTTCAGGGCGTTTTCACCTGATCAAAGCTTGCGAGGACAGTCTGCGAAGGCTCCAAACGGATTACATCGATATTTACCACATGCACGGTTTCGACGCAACTACTCCGGTGGAAGAAACCCTCAGCGCATTGAACGATCTGATCCGGGACGGGAAGATACGTTACATTGCCTGCTCTAATTTTTCGGGATGGCACCTGATGAAATCGTTGTCTGTTTCGGAACGGTACGGATGGGCCAAATACATCGGGCACCAGGCGCATTACTCGTTGCTGAGCAGGGAGTTCGAATGGGAGCTGATGCCGCTCGCCGTGGATCAAAAGGTGGGTACACTGGTGTGGAGCCCGCTTTCCGCGGGGCGTTTGGGCGGCAAATACCGCAGAAGTCAGCCGCTTCCGCCGGAGAGCCGCATTGCGCAAGGCGGCGGCGAGGGGCCTGCCATACCCGAAGATTTTTTCTTCAACCTGATCGACGTGCTGGACGAAGTGGCTGCCGAAACGGAAAAGACCGTGGCACAGGTGGCGCTGAACTGGCTCCTGCAACGCCCCACGGTGAGTAATATCGTGATTGGTGCGCGGAATGAAGAGCAGTTAAAGCAAAATCTGGGTGCCGTGGGCTGGAACCTGACCCTGGACCAGGTAAAGCGGTTGGACGAAGCCAGCGACAAATCGCCGATTTATCCATACTGGCATCAGCGGAAAAACACCGCATTGAACCCCCTTCCGGATTTCTACGGCAAGCTTGCCGAGCGCTCATAAATACTGAAAGCCGGAGGCCGGGCCTTGTCGACAACCTAAGTCACCTGGCCTCCGGAATATAAAGTCCGTGCTGTATAGCATATACGATGAGGTCGGGCGTGCGGCGTACTTTCAGCTTATCCATAACACTGCGATGGTAATATTGCACGGTGTGGGCGCTGAGTTTCAGTTCATAAGCGATTTCCTTGATCGTGTGGCCGCCGCAAACCTTTTGAAGTACCTCTTTTTCCCGGGGAGAAAGGTGCATGACCACTTCTTCTTCCGAAAATACACTGTTGATCAGGCTATCGCGAATGGCTTTGCCAATGTATTGTTTGCCGGACCGTACCTGAAAAATCGATTCCTTAAATTCTTCAAACAGCGTCGATTTCGACAGAAAGCTGTTCGCTCCTCTGCGGATCGTGTGTTTGACGGTCTGCGCATCGGCCACCGTCGATAATACGATTACTTTCATTTCCCGTGGGAGTGTGGCGCGGCATACGTCGAGTAGTTCGAGGCCATTCAGGCCGTTCAGTGCGAGATCCATCACGAGGATATCGGGGGGAGTGGCGCTTCTTTCGGTGAGGAATTCCTTCCCGTCGGAATAAGCGTTCACCATTTCCACTTCGGGTACAAGCTTCAACAGATTTTGAAGGGCATCGGCTAAAAGGAGATGTTCGTCTACTAAAACTATATTCATAGAATTACTTTTAAGAATTATACGATCTAATTTTATCACCCTTTTTTTATACAATTCAATCATTTGACTTTCATTGCGAAAAGAGTTGGCGTTTGAAAATATGTGCCGCTTTTTAATATAAAGATCGTACTACATAAAATACTCGAACACAGTGGGATGTGGCCATTAAACGGAGAGTATTACTTATTTCCCGGCTGTTGCTCCGTGTGAATTTACAATTATTACGTAGATAAAATTAATTTGACTCCCCTAATTTTTTGGGGGTGCAATCATACTAAAAATATGTGGGTTTATTTTGATGCTTTTATAGATACATTTGCAAATAAGTACTATCTAGTTTGAGAATATAGTATAACTAAGTTGACATACGCGATTTAACCCACTTTCTTAAATCATCAACACTAAACCATTTCAAATAATAATCCCGAGCATATTTACTCATCTCTCTTGACCGGCCATCCGGCAATTCGTTAGACGCGACACCTTCACAAGAAAGACCATCGGGCGCTCCTGCGTATATATGCAAGCGAACGTTCACCGACGGGGCACCACATTGTATTCGCCCACGCTACCGGCTCTGCCGGGATAAGGATGTTTTTGTTATAACTAATTGAATTTCTTGCACTTATGTTCTATTTGTCACATAACGGTTTATCTCTATTCTAAATTTCTATCACTATGAAAAGTTCTATCGGCTATTTAATTAAAAAGTTGGCATCGTCGCGGTTTCACCGCGGCCTGGCAGTAGCAACCATGGTTGCTGGGTGTTCTCTCAATTCCTATGCGCAGACTGAGTACGCGAATGGTCAAACCAGTTCTACAACTACGGGCGAGCTCTTATTTGTTACAGCACCGGGTACCATCACAGGAGCAGCAAATGCAACAGGCGCGCCCGATAACAACTATGCTACCCTGACATCATCGGGTATTGTTGTGACGGCTGTGAAAGTAACCGGCACCGCTACGCTGAATCTTACCATGCCCAACCCGATTCCAGCGAATAAAAGAGCTTATGTAAAGATCGAATTACCTACGGTGGATGGGATTTCGATCAACCTCGGTGAACTGGTGAACCTTCTCGGGTTACTTACTTCCAATACGATTAATGTGACGACAGACGCAGGTACGCCGCAAAGCACGTTGGTGAAAGATGGCGCAAACAATGTCTATATCGCGGTTACATCGTCAGCAGCATTCAGCACGATCTCGATCAAGCTTGACCTGGGCAACTACGGAGGTGCGCTGCCAATAGCGCTTGGAAGCCTCAATCTTAAGGTAGACGGCGTTATCTCTTATCAAAATGCTACGTTCACCCCGTGTGAGCAGATCTCTTACGGGTTCTCAGGACTTAATCCTCAGGCGACAGGCATTGTTGGTCTGGCTTTGACACCCACATTGCAAAATCCTGAAAGGGCAGTCGACGGTGTTATTAGTCTAGCCAACTTCGCATTGCTTCAAAATGGTGCTGTGTCAGCCATAACTTCCGTTTCCGAGACATTTTATCTGGCTAAAGAATCGGCGGCTAACAATGAACTGACGGCGATCGTTTCCCGCCCTCCCGCATTGGCGAACGTGGCAGTTCTGGACAATATCTCATTCCAGGCATATCTCGGTCCAACGCCTGTGGGTGCTCCACGAAGTCTGACGAGCCTTTTGTCGCTCGATTTGCTGGGCCTTTTCAATGCTGATGCGCTGACCCCGGTACGATTCACACCAGGCGGTGCTTTCGACAGGGTAGTAGTTACATCCACCACAGGTTTGAACATCAACTTGTTTACAGGCTTGCGTATCCACGAGCTGGCGTCACGCCCTCCGGTATCTTTCGCCGGTGGTACAGTGTCGGCGGGCCGTGTGGGTGATGCTTTGAGCTCGAACCTTTTCGGCGCGCAGAGCGGCGGTTCGGGAAGTTTCAGTATCCAGTGCGGGTTGCCAACAGACTATACTTATGCATTGTACCAGGTATCGGCACCAGGCGGCCGTACGCTGGCAGGGACTTTGCCAAACACGGTAACCCTGAATCCTAACGGTACTTTCTCCGGTACTCCTACCCCGGGACAGAACGGTACGTATAACTTTGATGTTCAGGCTACAAACCAGTTTGGTCAGACAGGCGTAACATCCTTCACCCTGGTAATCGAAAATGCGCTGCCGGTTACGCTGATTAGCTTCAAGGCCCAATCGGAAGGTCAGACAGCCTCCCTGTCGTGGGCGACTTCGGAAGAAACCAACAGCGACCGTTTCGATATCGAGCGTAGCCAGAATGGTAAAAACTGGGTAAAAATCGGCTCTTTGGCTTCCCACAAGGAAAGCAACGTGAACCAGTATTATTCATTTACGGATGCATCACCTTTGAGAGGCGATAACTACTACCGTCTGAAAATGGTCGATCTGGATGAGACATTCGCATACAGCCGCATCGAAAATCTGAATTTCAACGGCGTCGCGCTGGTTTATCCTAACCCGGTAAGTGCGTCGCAAAACCTGACGTTCAACGTGGGCGATTGGAGCAAAGTGAGCCAGGTGAAAGTGGTGAATGTCGCTGGTAAGGTGGTATTCGAAGCTTCCAACGCATTGCTTTCGGGCATCAGCGCACGCAACCTCGTAGCGGGTGCGTATGTAGTACAGGTTACACATACCGACGGTACTGTGAGCACACAGCGATTTGTAAGACAGTAAGTCCTGTCCACACGATACACGGGCAAACCGCTGGCATATGCCAGCGGTTTGTTTTTTATCAGCCGAATTCCAAAAAGCGGAACCAACTACTTTTTTTGAACCGGCAGAGCGGTATCTTTGAAACTTTAAAGTATCCCGATTACCAACGTTATTTTAATTATGCCCAGCAAAAGAGGTAGAAAAAGCAAGTTTAAAAAGGTCCTGATTCCGGCATTGAAATGGGCCAGCGCGATTATCCCCGTTTGCGCCTTCATTTATATTCTGTACTACTATAAGCAACTCGACTTCCTGAAACGGAAGGAACCGGTGAAGACCGAAACAAAAGTGCTGAACTCCGGTGATTCCCTGCAGATCAGCATGGGGCGGTCGGAGGAGCTGGCTGCTCAAATACTGGTAACCAGCAACGAATGGCACCAGGTTGGCGGGCTTGCGATCCACAATATGGTGATTGAAAACACATCAGCAACAACGGTGAAAAGTGTGGAAGTGGAATTTAAATACCTCAACGACGTACAGGCCGTGGTGACTTCGAAGGTCGTCACCATCAAAAAGCCGATCCCGGCAAAGAAATCCACGAAAATATCCGATCTGAGCGTTGGTTACGTCAATAATGCGGTAGTGGGGTGTAATGTAAAAGTCCTCAGCGCAAGATAGTAACCGTGCGGCAATTGTGCCTGGCTGGTACGATTTTTTAAGTTTATCCGCCAAACCTGACTGACAGCGGATACTATGGCACAGTTACTTCAAAATCTCTACAATATCGCGCCGGTTCTGGCGATGATCGCTCTTTTTGGCGCGGCGGCCGGTGGGTTCTGGCTTGTGTTCGACTTGAAAACGCGCAGCGCTAATGCCCGCTATTCCCTGAGCGACCGCTTGTTCCTCAAACGCAACGCCAACAGGGTTCGTAAAATGCAGCTTCATTAAGCAGGAGTATAAAAAAACATCCCAATTACAAAGTAACCGGGATGTCTGATTTTACTCAACGTTATTGAAAACCGTTTGACGGGTTTTCGATACAAACTTAATGATTTCTTTATTCAAAACATTGTTTTTTGTTTACGAAATAATATTTTTTGTAGCCGTTGGATAATATGTTTTTACTATTCGGTTCGCGGTTACGTATCATGCCTGAGTATCAACTACTATCGCTCGGACCTGGTCGATGAACTTTTGTAAATCCAGCGCTGAATATTGCCGCTTTTCCGCATTTTCGTAATCGAAATAGATGGAAAGCATGCGGTTGTATTTAATCAGTGAATTGCTTTTATGAGACTTTAATTCACGGCCTTTGTACTCGCCGTGCTCATCCATCCGGTCGACCAGATATGACATCATATAATAATGCATTCCGCTATCCTGATCGAATCCTTCGAATTCGAGCGACGCCAGATCCAGTAACTCTTTATCGGCTTCCGGTAACAATCGAATGGAGTCGTTGATGCGGCTGTACATCTTCATGATGTCGGAAATTTCGTTGTAGACGCTCAGGGGAACCTCTTCATACAGGTTATTGAATACCTTGGGATAAAGACCGGTATAGCCTTTTTCGAGTATTTCAATCCTCTTTTCGTAAAGTTCGCGTTCTTTTTCGTTCCCAATGACGGAGAGGATTCTACATTGGTTGATTAGCAGTTGTCTATCAATGAGGGAAATACTTTCAGGGATCATATAAAGGTGATTCGTCATTTTCAGCAAGTTAATGGTATTAGGAATATTTTGCGCCGGCATCGCTTGCAATATTCCGGAAAGTTTGCTCCTTTACGGGAGCATTGTTCAGTAAGCCTGTACATTAGCGCGTGAACATTCATTTCAACTCAACTATGGAACAGCTAAACGCCGATACGATCGATCCCGATAATGCCGCCGGTACCCCCGGGGCGGAGTCGCTTTCCGATTATGTACAAAGGATGGAAACCGACGAGAACCTCCGTAAACTGGCCGAGAAACTAAAAAATGATCTTGCAAAACCGGTTGAAAACGAGGATATTGACGTATCCAAGCCGGACGTATCCACGCCCAATCTCTCTTTTGAGAAGTTCGAAGAGAAGCGCACGCAACGCGACGGTCAGTAACCGTACCAGTCGCCCCACCAGTGTTGCAGCTTTTTGCGAATCTCTTCTTCGCGCGCATTTCTTCCCGGCTCGAAGAATTTGGTGCCTTTCAATTCGTCCGGCAGAAAATCCTGCCTGGCGAAATTCCCTTCAAAATCGTGTGAATACTTGTAATCTTTCCCATAACCGATCTGCTTCATCAGCTTCGTAGGTGCATTACGCAGGTGCAGGGGCACGGGCAGGTGCGCGGTACGCGTGGCCGCCTCGATAGCCTCGCCGATCGCCATGTAGCTCGCATTGCTTTTCGGCGACGTGGCGAGGTAAACCGCCGTTTGGGAAAGGATAATGCGACATTCGGGGTAGCCGACCACATTCACCGCCTGCATGCAAGCATTGGCCATGATCATCGCCGTCGGGTTGGCGTTACCGATGTCTTCCGAAGCCATGATCAGCATTCTGCGGGCAATGAACGACGGATCTTCACCCGCGACGATCATCCGCGCCATCCAGTAAACCGCGCCATTCGGGTCGCTGCCGCGAAGTGATTTGATGAACGCCGAAATAATGTCATAATGCTGCTCCCCCGATTTATCATAACGCGCAATGTTCTGTTGCGCCACCTCGGTAACCCATTCGTCGGTGATTTCGATTTTTTTCGCTTCGCCTTTACCCAATACTACCAGTTCGAGCAGGTTCAGTAACTTACGGCCGTCGCCGCCGGAGAGGCGCAGCAATGCATCATAGGAAGCAAATTTGATATTCCTTTCTTTCAGCCATGGGTCTTTTTCCAAAGCACGGGCAATGAGGCCTTTCAATTCCTTTTCACCAAATGCTTCGAGAATATATACCTGGCAACGCGACAACAATGCGGAATTGATCTCGAACGACGGGTTTTCGGTCGTGGCGCCGATCAATGTCACCTGTCCTTTTTCCACCGCACCGAGCAATGCGTCCTGCTGACTTTTGTTGTAACGGTGAATTTCGTCAATAAAAAGAATGGCCGGGAACAAACCTGACGGCCTCGCCAGTACTTCGCGTAAATCCTTCACACCCGAGCTGATGGCGCTGAGGTTGTAGAACTGCCGTTTGGTGGTTTCCGCGATGAGCAATGCGAGGGTCGTTTTCCCCACGCCGGGAGGTCCCCAGAAGATCATCGAGGGAATAGCATTCTGTAAAATGGCGCGCCTTAACGGTCCTTTCGGGCCGAGTAGTTTTTCCTGCCCCACAAAATCGTCCAGCGTCCGGGGACGGAGGCGTTCGGCGAGGGGCGTGGTCATCTGGTTCATAGGTGAAGTGTCGGAATCTAGCCTGTTAATGTAAGGTAAATTTAACACAAAAAAAGCGCGGCCTGGTTCGCCGCGCTTTCCGAGAATGTATTTAAACGTTTAAACAGACGACTATCAAAAAGTCAGCCTGTCCAGTGTCATCTGTTTTTTCAGGTTACCCAATGCACCAAAAACCAGGTTATATACCGATTGTATATTTATTTTCATCAAATCTGCGATCTCGTGATTGTTAAGGTTCATGTAGAATTTGAGGAAGATCGCCTCGCGCTGGCGGCGTGGCAGGCCGTTGATGGCTACATTCAGGTGCTGGTTGGTGGATTCGAATTCCTCTTCCGAAATCAGGTGGTTTTCGTGGGAAGGGGTGTTGATATGCCAGTATTCAACCGGGATATCTTCGTTGCTGGTATGCTTTTGCTGTGCATTCAAATGGCGGACCAATTTCCGTTTGATGGAGGCCATCAGGTAGAAGCGAACCGAAGTGGTGTCACCGAGCGTCATGCGGTTTCTCCATAATTCTACAAACAAATCGTGGATACAATCCTTGATAAGAGGCTTGTCGATCGTGAATTGCGAACAGTACTGGTAAAGAATGTGAACGTAAGAGCGGTAGAGGCATGCGTAGGCATTTTCATCGCCTTTTCTGAACTGATCCCAAAAACAGAGTTCTTCTTCTTGCTTGTAGCGTAGGTGAGCCATTGTTTGGAAAGGATTTGGAATTGGGGTTAGGAATGATTGTGAATAATGTCATTATTACACTTGTAAATATATTTATAAAAAAACATATTTTAAAAATATTTTCATCATAAAATTATATTTCAAAGGTTAATGATACTATTTCCCGAAAATCACAGCTTTCTATAAACTTACCGGGGTAAATAGGAAGTTTTCACCATCAAAAAGGCCTTTGTCGCTCAGTTTCAGCGATGGTATCACGAGTAACGCCATGAATGACAGCGACATAAATGGTGATTTCAATGTCGATCCGAGCGTTTCCTTCGCGAAGCGGTCGAGTTTCGTGTAACTTTCGGCCACTTCGTAACCATCTTCGTCAGTCATCAATCCGGCGATCGGCAAACCGATCACATGTTCCTCGCCTGCGCTCACCGCCGACAATCCACCCCGGGCCTCGATCACCAGGTTCACCGCCTGCGCAATGCTCTCGTCATCGCACCCTATACTTATTATATTGTGTGAGTCATGCGCGACCGATGAGGCCAATGCTCCGTGTTTTAAACCAAAATTACGAATGAATGCAACCGCAGGCGGCGCCTCTGAATAACGGTTTAAGACGGTCACCTTCAATACGTCTTTTTCCAGGTCGGGTACTATTGCGCCGTCGACAATTTTCGCTTCCGTTATCCATTCATTTGTAACCAATTGACCATCCAAAGCCTCGATCACCCTGATCCGCGTTTCGGAATTTTTTGCAGGATATTTAAAATCCGCCGTAGTTTTCCGTTCGCATTCAAAATAGTTGGGATGTGCGCTGCGCAGATCGGGGATTAGCGACGTGCCCTGCGTGGCTACCGGTTCGCCGTCGATCCGGGTTTCGAGGATATTGAATGCATTTACATTGTCTATCAGTATAAAATCGGCGGAATCACCTTCGCGCAGCAATCCTACATTTAGACTATAATGCTGTACAGGATTAATGCAGGCGGCTTGCAGTACATTCCAGAGATCGTAACCCAGCGCCAGCGCGCGTTTGACGAGTACATTAATATGTCCTTCCACCAAATTGTCGGGATGCTTGTCGTCGGAACAGAACATAATGTGTCCGGGAAACTCGTCGATCAGCGGGATCAGGGCATCGAAGTTTCGCGCAGCGCTGCCCTCACGGATCAGGATCTTGACGCCATAGTCAATCTTCTCGCGCGCTTCCGCATATGTGAAGCATTCGTGATCAGTACTGATTCCAAAACTTGCATATCGCTTTGCGGCCTCGCCGCGCAGGCCCGGCGCGTGGCCGTCGATCACCTTATTATAATGTTTGGCCCAGTTGATTTTCGCCATCATATCGGGATCTTCATTCAAAACCCCCGGGAAATTCATGACTTCCGCCAGATAACCGATATCCCCACTGGCAAGAAGCTCACCCACCTGCCGGGCGTCTACAACGGCGCCGGCGGTTTCAAAAACTGTCGCAGGTACGCACGAGGGCGCGCCGAAGCAAAACTTGAACGGAACGCGTTTGCCATCTTCGATCATGAAATACACGCCTTCCACGCCGAGTACATTCGCGATTTCGTGAGGGTCGGATACCGTCGCGATCGTCCCATGTACCACAGCCAGCCGGGCGAACTGTGCGGGGGTAAGCATCGAGCTTTCCACGTGCACATGCGCGTCCGTGAAGCCGGGTAATATATAAGGTAGGGCAGTGTTTTCAGGGCCCGTGATTTCAATTTTGGAAATATGCTTGTCCGAAATATGTATTTCGGCTTCCAGAATGCTTTTTTCGAAGATATTGATCAGGTTGGCTTTCATAAGGTGGTATTAAAAGTGGGCAAGTGGCCTGAAATGGGGATTTTTCGGAATTCTTTCTGGTATTGCATCGGGCTCTTACCCGTGTGGAGTTTGAAGTATTTGTTGAAGTTGGCGAAATTGTTGAAACCGCTTTCGAAACAAACCTGCGCTACCGGAATGCGGCTTTCGGATAACAGCTTGCACGCATGGCCGATTCGGAGTTCGAGCAGAAATTGGGAGTAGGTTTTGCGAC
Organism: Dyadobacter sp. SG02; assembly: GCF_900109045.1. Classification (GTDB taxonomy): domain Bacteria; phylum Bacteroidota; class Bacteroidia; order Cytophagales; family Spirosomataceae; genus Dyadobacter. The sequence continues at coordinate 45,908 of NZ_FNYL01000011.1, read as the reverse complement.
TTCGGCTTTTGAAATACCTGCAAAACGAATGGGGGCTGATGTTGGCGACTTCGGCGATTTCCTCGATCGAGATCTTTTTCTGGAAGTTGGAAATAGAATACTGGTAAATGTGGTTGATGCGGTCCGTATCGTACTGGTCATACTCGTTCTGGTACTGCGTGTTGGAGAGCACATTGATTTCCTCACAATGGGCCAGGGTTTCGAGTATTTGCATTAATGCGATGATCGGGTTGCCGTTGGTCTGGTTGAGGAGTTCGTGCAAAAGCGTTTTCACTTTATCAGTGCCTTCGCCGAGTATCTTCATACCAAGCCTGGCTTTCACGAGCAAATCGTGGATCGACTTGTTTTCAGGCAGCGCCAGGAAGTTTTTACCAAAAATTTCTTCCGAAAAATGGACGACAGTAGCCTGTGCATAAAGCTGGCTGCCGCGCTGGAAGTACTTTTCATCGCAACGCCAGTAATGCGGTAGGTTGGGGCCGATCAGCAGCAGGTCGCCGCTCTGGAAACTTCGGATGTTATCACCTACGAACTGTGTGCCGGAGCCCTGTTCGATGTGAATGAGCTCTAATTCAGGGTGGTAATGCCAGCGATTGTAAAAATAAAGCACTACGTCGCGGCGGATGCTGAAAGACTTTTGTAAACCTTTCGGGACTTTAAGTAGCTGCGGTTTCACAAATAATTACATGGTTAAAACCGTTAAAGAGAAATATATGCCAATATAGTTGAAAAAAATGCTAATGTCTGAGTTCATTGTATTCAAATAATTCTGTTGTTTTGTTGATATATTCTATTTGGCATCGTTGAAAACCAGAAGAATATACCAGATTACCATTCACCTGAACATTAATATGGCGTCCCAATTCCTGAAAGTTCACCCTTCCGACAATGTCATCGTGGCCTTGCGCGACCAGCCCGCAGGCGCGGACGTGACCTACGAGGGGAGTATTTACAATCTTCAATACGGCGTTTCGGCCAAGCACAAATTCGTCACCGAGGACATTGACACCGGCGGTGCGATCATCATGTACGGCGTGCTCGTGGGACGGGCCACGCAGCCGATCAAAAAAGGAGAGCCGATCACGACATTCAATCTGAAACACGACGCGCACGATTACAGTACTGCCAATCGTAAGCCCTATTCATACACGCAGCCGGATGTAAGCCACTGGCAAAACAGGACATTCAAAGGGTACCATCGCGAAGACGGCCGTGTGGGGACGTATAACTACTGGCTCGTAGTACCCCTCGTTTTTTGCGAGAACCGCAACGTGCTTATCATGAAGGACGCATTCGAGCGCGAGCTCGGGTACGCGCAAACCGATATGTACCGCGACCAGGTGCGCGAGTTCCTGCATTTGTACCAACAGGGCGATATGCGCACGATCAAAAATCTGGAAACTTTCGTAGACGCTCCGGTATCCGCTAAAAGGAAACCGGAACGCCCGTTCAAGAATGTGGATGGTGTGAAATTCCTTACACACGAGGGCGGATGCGGCGGTACGCGCCTGGATGCGAATACATTATGTTCGCTCTTCGCGGCTTACGCGGTGCATCCCAATGTGGCGGGTATCACGGTACTGAGCCTCGGTTGCCAGAATTCGGAGCTGAAAACGCTGGAAGATGAAATCCGCAAACGCGATCCGCATTTCAACAAGCCATTCTTTGCATTCGAGCATCAGAAGGGCACGGAATATTCATTGATGTCAGGCGCGATCAAGGAAACTTTCATGGGTTTGACCAAAATCAATGAGTTCGAACGCTCCGATGCACCATTGTCTAAACTTTCAGTGGGCCTTAAATGTGGTGGCTCGGATGGTTTCTCAGGCATTTCGGCGAACCCGGTACTTGGACATCTTTCCGACCTTGTTGTAGGATTGGGTGGACAAACCCTTCTCGCTGAATTCCCTGAACTGAACGGGGTGGAGCAGGAGCTACTCAACCGCTGCGTAACGGAAGAGAAGGCCGCGAAATTTGAAAAACTCATGCGCGACTACGCAGGCAAGGCCGAAGCCGTAGGTTCGGCATTCGCATTCAACCCGTCGCCGGGTAATATCAAGGACGGACTGATCACCGACGCCATCAAATCCGCAGGAGCAGCCAAGAAAGGCGGTAATGCATACGTTTCCGACGTTTTGAATTACACCGAACGTGCGACGGAATCAGGTTTGCACCTCGTGTGCACGCCAGGCAACGACGTGGAAGCGACCACGGGCCAAACGGCGGCAGGAGCGAACATTATCCTGTTCACCACCGGCCTCGGCACCCCGACAGGCAACCCGATCTGCCCGGTAGCGAAAGTGGCCACCAACTCGGCGCTTGCCCAACGCATGCCCGACGTAATCGATTTCGATTGCGGCCCCGTTGTGGACGGCACGCAGACGATCGAACAAAATGCCGAAGCATTGCTCGATTATGTGATCAAAGTAGCCAGCGGCGAGCTGACCAAAGCGCAGCAGCTCGGCCAGGATGATTTTATTCCCTGGAAAGGGGGCGTTTTGCTGTAGTTGTTGGGGGTGTCTCGCCTGTGCCCGTCGGTTGAAACCGACGGAAATAGATTTGATTGAAATTATTAAAATTTGCGAAGCATAGGGCAACCGGAGGTAATTGCAGAGCAATCCAAAATCCATTGCCGGGGGCAACCCCGCCTGTGCCCGTCGGTTGAAACCGACGGAAATAGATTTGATTGAAATTATTAAAATTTGCAAAGCACAGGGCAACCGGAGGCAATTGCAGAGCAATCCAAAATCCATTGCCGGGGGCAACCCCGCCTGTGCCCGTCGGTTGAAACCGACGGAAATAGATTTGATTGAAATTATTAAAATTTGCGAAGCACAGGGCAACCGGAGGCAATTGCAGAGCAACCCAAAATCCATTGCCGGGGGTTTCAACCCCCGGATCCGGAGCAACAAGCACAACTATCATTAACCCAAGGCTTCAGCCTTGGGCCCAGACCAACCAACTATGTTCAATCTAACAGGAAAAACAGCACTGGTAACCGGCGGAGCGAGCGGGATCGGATTGGCGATCTCCAAAACTTTCGCGAAGCAGGGAGCTTATGTGCACATTTTGGAACTCAATATTGATCTGGCCAATCAGGTGGTGAGCGAAATCACCGCGGAAGGCGGACAAGCTGAGGCACACGCACTGGACATCTCCAAACAGGCCGATGTCGTCAACATTATCAACGCCATCGCGACGCAGCACCCAATCAATATCCTGGTCAACAATGCCGGGATCGCGCACATTGGCAAGGCGGATACAACCGCGGAGATCGATTTCGACAGGGTGATCAATATCAATGTGAAAGGCGTCTACAACTGCCTTGCAGCGACTATTCCGCATTTGAAATCGAATGGCGGAGGGGTGATTTTGAACATGGCATCCATCGCCGCAACAGTAGGAATACCCGACCGCTTTGCTTATTCTACTGCAAAAGGTGCGGTTTATTCCATGACATTGTCGGTAGCCCGCGATTATCTGGCGGATGGTATCCGTTGCAACAGCATCTCGCCGGCACGCGTGCATACGCCTTTTGTGGATGGATTTATTTCAAAAAATTACCCTGGCAAAGAACAGGAAATGTTTGAAAAACTATCGAAAACGCAGCCTATCGGCCGCATGGCAAAGCCGGAGGAAATCGGTGCATTGGCATTGTATCTCTGCTCCGACGAGGCAGGCTTTATCACCGGCTGCGATTATCTGATCGATGGCGGTTTTGAAAAATTGAACAATTAATACAACCCTATAATCTAACCCTGCCGACGGCCACATACCCGAAGCGAGACCATACATTATGAAACTTTTTCGATTTGGTGCATTTGAAAATGAAAAGCCGGGCGTAGAATTGGCCGACGGTACGAAGCTGGATGTCTCGGCATTTGGCGAAGATTACAACGAGAAATTCTTTGCCACCGACGGTATCGCCCGTCTGCAAAGCTGGCTGGAAACCCATGCGGCTTCCGCTCCCAAAGTGGATGACGGTTTCCGCTACGGCTCTTGCGTTGCGCGTCCTTCGAAGATCGTCTGCATTGGTATGAACTATGCCAAACATGCGTATGAATCGGGTGCAACGGAGCTGCCGAAAGAGCCGATCATTTTCTTCAAGTCGACATCCGCGTTGTGCGGGCCTTTTGATCAGGTGATTATCCCTAGAAATTCGGAGAAAACCGACTGGGAGGTGGAACTGGCAGTGGTGATTGGTAAGAAAACAAGTTATGTAGACGAAGCGAATGCACTCGACTACGTGGCTGGTTATGCAGTCCACAACGACTATTCGGAACGGGCGTTCCAAATGGAGCGCGGCGGACAATGGGTGAAAGGTAAAAGTAACGACACCTTCGCGCCGCTGGGCCCATACCTGGTCACTTCCGACGAAGTAGGCAATGCCAATGACCTCGATCTATGGCTTGAACTGAATGGCAAGAAAATCCAGGATAGCAATACCTCCGATATGATTTTCCAGATTCCTTTCCTGGTAAGCTACCTGAGCCAGTTCATGACGCTGCTTCCGGGGGATGTGATCACCACCGGTACACCGGCCGGCGTGGGATTGGGTATGAAGCCGCCGGTTTATTTGAAACCAGGCGACGTCGTGGAATTGGGTATCGAAAAACTAGGTTCGCAAAAACAGGAAGCAATTGCCTGGAAGGCCGTTTAATATATGGTAATCGACGCCCACCAGCATTTCTGGATATTTGACGAAGAGCGTGATTCGTGGATCACACCCGATATGCAGGTTATCCGGCGGAATTTTCTGCCGGAGGACCTGTGGCCGGTACTGAAAGCGAACAAGGTAGACGGCTGTGTGGCCGTGCAGGCTTCGCAGACCGATTCGGAAACGGAATTTCTCCTGCATCTGGCCGAGGCGAACGACTTCGTGAAAGGCGTCGTAGGCTGGGTGGATCTCCGGGCCGAGAATTTGTACGATCAGCTTGAAAGGTATTCTCAATTTGAAAAACTGAAAGGTTTCCGCCACGTAGCGCAGGGGCAGCCGGAGGGCTTCCTGTTGCAGCCTGAATTTATCAGAGGGGTAGGCACGCTGGTCGCATTCGATTTTACGTACGACATTCTCATTTACCAAAACCAGTTGAAAGAAGCATTCAACTTCGCGGTAAAGCTGCCAAATGTACAATTCGTGCTGGACCATATTGCCAAGCCGCTGATCAAAGCGCAGGAACTGCAGCCCTGGGCAGACGATATTCGCCGACTCGCCGAATTGCCGAACGTGCATTGCAAAGTCTCGGGCATGGTTACCGAAGCGACCTGGCAGCATTGGGAGAAGGCCGACTTTAAACCTTATCTCGACGTGGTTTTCGAAGCATTCGGTACGGAACGCATTATGTACGGCTCCGACTGGCCCGTATGCCTCGTCGCAGGCGAGTACGAAGGCGCGAAAGGAATCCTGACGGATTACCTCAGCATGTTTTCCGACGACGAGGTACGTGATGTAATGGGAGACAATGCGAGAAGATTTTACAATCTCGATTTTTAAATAGTACTATGAAAAGATATTGTCTTGCGGTGGACCTGGTAGACGATCCACAAATGATCGCGGAATACGAGGGTTACCATAAAAAGATCCAGCCGGAAATTCACAAGAGCATTACCGAGGCAGGAATTACCGTAATGGATATTTATCGCACGGGAAACCGCCTTTTCATGATCATGGAAACGGAAGACGATTTTAGTTTTGAAACAAAAAGCCAAATGGACGCCGACAATCCGAAAGTGCAGGAATGGGAGCAGCTCATGTGGAAATATCAGCAAGCATTACCCACTGCAAAACCCGGTGAAAAATGGGTTTTAATGGAACAGATATTTGCCCTCTGAGAATAAAGGTCGTAGTATGAACTAGCATTCGAACAGGTTGAGTAGATTACTTTACGCATTATCCATCCTCGTTTTATCATTCGCATTGCTTTCGTCTCAGCCCCGCCAGGCCGTCGAAGTGAAGTTGATGAGTTTCAACATCCGGCATGGGCTGAAAAACGACGAAGAGTCGAACCTGCGGGATATTCTGAGGATAATCAAGGAAAATGACCCGGATCTTGTGGCATTACAGGCGGTCGACAGCCTGATGGACAAGGGAAAGGTTCAGTTCCAGTTGAGGCAGATCGCCGCGCAAACGGGCATGCATTATGCGTACGCGGTGGCGGACACGGCCGAGAACGGGACACAGGGCGTGGGGATACTTTCGAATTGGCCGTTTGAAAAAACGCAGACGATCAATCTCCCGCGGACGCCAGGTTCCGACCCGAAAGTGCTGCTTTGCGGATTGATCCGGCTGTCGAGGTCGGTTACCTTCCGGTTTTGCAACTCCCGGCTTGAATATGCGTCCGTCATGGACCGTGCATTGCAGGCCGCTTACATAAATCAAATGCTCGTCAATAGCGTCCAGCCTGTGCTTTTGGGCATGGATATGGGTGCCAGACCGAACGAACAGCCTTATTTCTCGTTTCGTAAGAAGTGGCAGGACGCTGCCCACGGGTCACAGATGCAGACCTGGAACGAGGGTTTACCGGGCGACCGGCTCGATTACATTTTTGCCTTGCTCAATAACAAGGTCCGCATCAAAAACTACAAGGTTATCAGGAATTATCCGGACGTTTCTGATCACTATCCCATTCAGGCCACCATTGAATTTTGGTAGAAAATGAATTACTCAAATTGGAAAGTCGGATTATTTATTCCCTGCTATGTCGATCAGTTCTATCCCCAGGTAGGGATCGCTACGCTCGAATTGCTTGAAAAGCTGGGCTGTACAGTTACATTTCCACTGAATCAGACCTGCTGCGGCCAGCCGATGGCCAACTCCGGATTCGAACACCTGTCACGCTCGTGCGACAATCTGTTTTATGATATTTTCAAAGATTGCGACTACGTGGTATCGCCGTCGGGTAGCTGTGTGCTGCATATCAAGGATCATTTGAAGGCCGATAACAAGGCCGACGAGTCGAAAGTACTCCGCAAGAAAGTATACGAATTGGTTGAGTTCCTGACTGATATTCTGAAAATAGACACCATTGAGGCCGAATTCCCGCACCGGGTAGGACTGCATCAGGGTTGCCACGGGCAACGAGGGTTGCATTTGTCGCAAATGTCGGAATTGAATGCTTCGCCATACTCGAAACCGGTATCACTTTTAAAGCAGGTGAAAGGTATCGAACTGATCGACCTGGACCGTACCGACGAATGCTGCGGTTTCGGCGGTACATTCTGCGTGAGCGAAGAAGCGGTATCCGTGAAAATGGGCAAGGACCGCGTAGCTGACCACATCCGGCATAATGCGGAATACATTACCGGCTCCGATATGAGTTGCCTGATGCATTTGGGCGGCATTCTCAAACGCGGTAACTCCAATGTGCAGGTGAAGCACATTGCGGAAATTCTGAATGCCGCGACCCCGAAACGCCGAAATGCGGAAACGCAGCACTAAAACAAAAACCGGAGCCCATACATTGAGCCCCGGTTTATACAAAGTTTACGGATGTTTGGAATCTGAGAAGCGCCCGTTGTTAGTTAATTGAAGAAACAACGCGGCTGGTTGTAGTCAAAATATCAAACGATTGTGCAGTCTTCTCTTTACCATCCGTGATTTCGAACGTGTAAGTACCGTCCATCAAAGTTGACAAATCGAAGTATTTCAGGTAGTTGTTCTCAACTTTACGGTTTTCTGAGAAAAGCACATTCTTCTCATTGTCCAGAATACGAACGACTACATTTTTTGAAATAGGATTATTATAAGAAACGCGGAATTGCAATGGTTTAACCTGCAGAACAGTCAGCTTGGTAGAAGCGTTTTCAGTTTTGTCCGCAGTAGCGAAGTTGTCCTGGGCATTTGCAGCAAATGCCGATCCTGATAGAAGCAGACCTGTCAAGGCTGCGATAATAAGAGTGTTTTTGGTTTTCATAGGAGTTAATATTTAAATGTCTAAAAAAAGTTAAACTGAACTTAATTCAGACTCCGATGCCCCGATCGAAAAACTTTGTTGATTCAAAAGTATAAGATATTGCAGTACAATAAAATAGCATTTTTTCGATTTGTAAAAAGTTGTTTATTAAACAAACTGCAAACTTGAAATAATGCAACGAATGTGAAAAGTACAAATCTTATTCTTCTTTAAATACCATTATCTAATTGTTAAGGCACTATGTCCAAAACAGTAATGGAGCACGCGGACGCTTCCGAAGTGTTCAACAGAGACGAACCTTACGTAAACTGGCACGACGAAACCCTGTGGTTTGTCCGCCAGAAACGCGATAAATCATCCAAACAATTGCCCGAATGGGAGGAGCTTCGCGAAGCTGCTTCGGGTATCAAGCATTATGTACTGTCGCACCTCGACGAGCTGCTGGTTTCTTTTGAACAAAAAGCAAAGGAAAACGGTGTGCAGGTCCATTGGGCGGCCAATGCGGCGGAGCATAATGAAATCGTACTCGGTCTTTTGAAAAAGCATAAGATCGACAAGATGGTGAAAAGCAAGTCGATGCTGACTGAGGAATGCCATATGAACGAGTTCCTCAGTAAAAACGGCATCGAAGTGATCGATACCGACCTTGGCGAACGCATTGTGCAACTCCGCAACGAGCCGCCAAGCCATATCGTACTTCCCGCCATACACTTGAAAAAGAAGGATATCGGCGATCTGTTCCATGAGCATTTGGGGACCGACGCCGGCGCTACCGATCCGCAATACCTCACCGAGGCTGCCCGCCAGCATTTGCGCGACAAGTTTCTAACCCGCCGTGCCGCATTGACGGGCGTCAACTTCGCCGTCGCGGAAACCGGTAGTTTTGTAGTGTCTACCAACGAAGGAAATGCGGATATGGGCGCGCATTTGGCCGATATTCACATTGCCTGCATGGGTTTTGAGAAGATTATTCCCAAACAGGAGCATTTAGGCGTTTTCCTGCGCCTGCTTGCAAGGAGCGCTACCGGTCAGCCGATTACCACATATAGCAGCCATTTCAAAAAGCCTCGGGAGGGGCAGGAAATGCATATTGTAATAGTGGATAACGGACGGAGCACGCAGTTAGGAAGGAAAGATTTCAGGAATTCACTGAAATGCATCCGCTGCGGGGCTTGTATGAACACTTGCCCGGTTTACAGGAGAAGCGGTGGCCATAGCTACCATAATGCGGTCGCCGGACCGATCGGTTCTATTCTCGCGCCGAACCTGGATATGACCAAGAATGCGGATCTCCCGTTTGCGAGTACATTATGCGGTAGCTGCTCCAATGTATGCCCGGTGAAAATCGATATTCATGATCAGTTGTATAAATGGCGGCAGGTGTTGGCCAAAGAAGGCCATGTTCCGAAAAGTAAGGAAATAGGCATCCGGGCAATGTCGACTGTGCTCGCCGCGCCGCGGTTTTACCAATGGTCGGGCAGGCTGGGGAGGACTGTGATGCGTGCGATGCCATTTATGGTCAATAACGGATTGAATCCCTGGTACAAACAACGCGATATGCCTGAGCCGCCGAAGGAAAGTTTCCGGGACTGGTACGTTCGTAACCGAAAAAATTAGACGATGAGCTCACGAGACAGCATATTAGCGAAAATCAGGCAGAACAAGCCGGAAGAAGCGGCATTGCCGGCGGTAACCACTTTTGCCAGCGATTTTGAAAATACCGAAGACAAATTCCGGGAAATGCTCGGCCTGATTTACACCGAAGTAATCGTGGTGAAAGACCTGGAAGAGCTTGCGCAAAAAGCGGAGGAACTTTATGGAAAGGTGGTCAATCGCGCTACTACCATTCCCGCATTGAGTACCTGGGCGGATTTCAGCCTCAATGTTTCCGACCCGCACGAGCTGGAAACCGTAGAGATAGCCATTGTGCAGGCCGAGTTTGGTGTGGCGGAAAATGGGGCCGTTTGGGTTTCCGACCAGTATTTGCCGCACCGGGTATTGCCATTTATTACCCAAAACCTCGCGTTCGTGATCCCGCGTAACGCGCTCGTGAACAATATGCATGACGCATACGTGCGCTTGCAGGACACATTAGGCTGGGGCTGCTTTATTGCAGGTCCGTCAAAAACTGCTGATATTGAGCAATCGCTGGTCATCGGCGCGCACGGGGCGCGCAGCATGGTGATCTTCCTGCTCGAAGGCGAGTAGTATTGTATGGACCAACAGGTAACTCTCAGACCGTTCACAAGAAATATTGCCGAAAGGCTGGCGCAATTGGCCAACAACAAAAATGTAGTCGCACAGGTGAGGGACAATTTTCCCTCGCCTTACACGCTCTCCGACGCCCATTACTGGATCGATTTCTGCAACGGCCGGCATAGCGGAGAGAGCTTTCACCGCGCAATCTATTATCATGATGAATTTGTAGGTGGAATAGGCGTGCTGCGCCAGGAAGACATTCACCGCAATAATGCCGAGATCGGCTACTGGCTCGGCGAACCTTATTGGGGGCTCAATATTACCACCGCCGCCGTAATGCAAATGACCGAATGGATTTTTGCGAATACGACGATCACACGGCTCTTTGCAGGGGTATTTGAAACCAACCCGGCGTCGATGCGGGTATTGGAAAAAGCCGGTTACAAACTCGAAGCCGTTCACCGAAAGGCCATTACCAAAAACGACCAGGTTCTGGACGAACATTTGTTTGTGAAGCTAGCCGGGGAATGAGCTTTAAAAATGTATTTTTACGCTCTGTAAAATTACACTTTCCGATATGCCCAAGATTATCGTTGCGATCGACGGTTATTCGAGTTGTGGTAAGTCCACGACTGCGAAACTGGTCGCCAAGCAATTGAATTACCCTTACATCGACACCGGCGCGATGTACAGGGCTGTTACACTGTATTTTATCCAGAATCATATAAGTCTTACCAACCCGAAGGAAGTAGAAAATGCATTGTCTAAGGTGCACATTTCCTTCCGCCGCCACCCTGAACTCGGGCGCAACGATACGTATCTGAATGGCTTGAATGTGGAAGATGAAATCCGGAAAATGTATGTTTCCGAGAGGGTTAGCGAAGTAAGCGCCATCGCCGAAGTACGGCACGCATTGGTGGCGCAGCAGCAGCGAATGGGTAAAACAAAAGGCATCGTCATGGACGGCCGCGACATCGGTACCGTCGTATTTCCGCAGGCCGAATTGAAGATTTTCATGACCGCCGATCCGCTGATCCGTGCGCACCGCCGCCAGCTGGAACTGATGGGAAAAGGAGATATCGTCGATTTGGGGGAAATTCTGGAAAACCTCAAAACACGTGATTACATCGACACTACCCGCGTTGAAAGCCCGCTCAGGCAGGCCGAGGATGCCATTTATATTGACAATTCGTTTATGACCCTTGATGAGCAGGTGGAAGTGGTAGTGCGTCTGGCCGACGAGCAAATCGGGTTGTCACTCAGACGTCGCGCTTCCGATAATGCCTGATATGCAGCAGTTTGACTACGAATATCTCATAGTAGGGCAGGGCATAGGCGGCACTTCCGTTGCCTGGCATTTGCATGATTCGGGCAAAAGCTTCCAAATCGTAGGCGACTCCTCGAAGCCTTCTTCTTCACGGGTTGCCGCGGGTATTTTTAATCCATTAACCGGTAAAAAGCTGGTCAAGACCTGGCTGGCCGATGATCTTTTTCCTTACGCCAAATCCTTTTACGGAAACCTGGAAGAGAAGTTAGGATGTAAACTAATGCACCTCACCCCGATTTACCGGCCTTTCCGGTCCATTGAGGAGCAAAACACGTATCTGGCGCAAACTGCTGATCCGGGCATTAGCCCTTATATCGCCGCGACATCCGATCCCGGAAGTGAATTGCCCTATATAAATGCAAAGTTCGGTGGTTTGGAGGTAATACAGTCCGGCTGGATTGACCTGCCAGCTTTGGTGGACGCCAGCAGGGCGTATTTTAAGGAACAGGATTTATATGTCGAAACCACCTTTGACGCAACCGATCTGCTGCGAACCGAAGAGGGAATCGAATGGCAGGGCAAACGGTTTAAAACGATCATTTTTTGTCAGGGATTTTTTGCATTGGAAAACAGCTGGTTCAACTGGCTGCCGTTTACACCCGTAAAAGGACAAATCCTGGAAATTGCTACGGACGTTCCCGTTAAACCGTACATTATCAATCAGGGAATATTCGCGTTGCCGGTGGCTGAAAATAGGATGAAAGTGGGAGCTACCTATTCCTGGGACCCGCTCGACTGGGCGGTTACGGACGATGCAATCGACGAATTGGAAACCAAATTGCGGGCTTTACTCAGTACCGGTTATACGTTAATGGGCGCTCAGGCGGGCATACGCCCCTCCGTGCGTGACCGGCGGCCGTTGATGGGTATTCATCCGGAGTTTTCTAATGTGTCTATTTTCAACGGGTTAGGTACAAAGGGCGTCACGCTCGCACCTTTCCTGGCAAAAGAGTTTTGTAACCACCTGATTTACGGCAAAGAATTGAACCCGCTAGTGAATATAAAAAGGTATTTTTCGTTATATTTCCGTTGACGTCAGCCTAAGCAATATGAGCAGAAGATATATTTACACATTAACCTTTTCGATCGGTCTTTTAGTAGTTTTTGGATTATTCAACGACTCAATAGCACAGCGCTATCCTTCACAGGAGACTTTTGGAAAGAACCGGGTCCAGTATAAGAAGTTCAACTGGAAGATTTTCCGTACCACCAACTTCGAAATCTATCATTACCAGGGCGGTACCGCGCTCGCAAAGCTGACGGCACAATATGCAGAAAGCGAGTTCGATAAAATCACCGACGTTCTCGGCTGGACACCCTATAACCGCGTAAAAATATTCCTTTATAACTCGCCCGCGGAGCTCGAACAGAGCAATATGGGCCTTTCGGTGCTGGATAACCTCTCGGACCAGAAACTGAACCTCTCGCAATCGCGCGTGGAGGTAGCGTATACGGGCGACCAGATCGGTTTCCGCAAGAAGCTTGTACGGGATATCAGTCTTCTTTTCGTGTACGACATGCTCTATGGCGGTAATATGAAAGAGGCTTTGCAAAGCTCATTGCTACTGACGTTACCTGAATGGTTCATGTCGGGAACGGCGGCTTACATTGCAGAAGGATGGTCGCCGGAATTGAACGACTACATGCGTGATTTCTTCAAAAACCGTAATGTCCGCAAGCCTACGCTGATGACGGGCGACGACGCGACGCTGATCGGGCATTCGATCTGGAACTACATTGCTGAGCGTTACGGAAAGGACAAGATTTCCGACATTCTCAACCTTACCCGCATTATCCGCACCGAGCAGACCAGTATTACCAGCACGCTCGGCGTACAATCCTACAACCGCTTCCTGCGCGACTGGCGGGCCTATTACCTGAACCAGACCAAGAATGCAGAGCAATTCTATTCAGATCCCAATCCGACCTGGAAATACAAGCTGAACGAATTCAATGTGACCGACGCCAGTGCGGTGATCAAAGTTTCGCCGGACAAGAAATTCACAGCGGTGAGCGAGATCAAAAACGGGCGTTACCGTGTGTATTTATTTGATAGTGAGTCTGGTTCTAAAAAAATCATACGCCAGGGCAAGCTTGACATTATCGGAGGGCGTATGAAAACACAGCCGCCACTTTTAGGCTGGTCGAGAAACAATGAGTTGACAATTCTTGCCAACGAAAATGATAAAAAGAACCTGTACAGGTACGAAAATGTAGGTACGAAGAAGATTAAGGTTAAAACGAAGCGGAATATCCGCGGGCTGGACCAGATCGTGGATATGGACGTGTCGCATGATGGTTCGATGCTCGCCGTGAGTGCGGATAAGGCCGGTCAGAATGATATTTTCCTGATCAGCGTAGCCAGGGCTTCCGCATTGCCGCTGACCAACGACCTTTACGACGATCTGTCGCCGCGTTTCATACAAGGTTCTTCGCGACGCGTCGTGTTCTCTTCCAACAGACCAGTCGACTCGCTGGGTAGGGGAGATAAGGGCAGTTTCAAGTCCATCGCGCCTTCGTATACCATTTTTGAACACGACGGAACGCCGCGATCGGAAAATATCATCAAACTGGTGGAGTCGGAGGGAAAGGCGAAAGTGACGCCGGTGTATGCTGACGAAAACGATATTGTTTACCTGTCCAACGGCAAGGGTGTCAATAACCTTTACAAATACAATCGTGCTTCGCAAACCAGTTCGCAACTGACCAACTACATTCAGAACATCCGTAATGCGGATGTGAACCTGAAAGCTGCGGGCGGCGCATTGGCCTATACCTATTTGAATGACGGATACTATACCGCCGCTTTCAAGAACGGCTTTGATATCAATGCAACGGTAAATCCGCCGTCGCTAAGCGTAGCAAGCGCGGGCAATCCCGGCAATGGCGCCGCAACCAATGCGGTGAAGACTGATTCGGCTGCCAAAGCGACACAAGTTGGTCAGGAGAAAAAGCTGACTTTGAAGGAAGGCGAGGTTGATACCGATAACTACGAGTTCGACGAAGATATTCTGAAATCTTTTGAATCGAGAAGGAACCGCGGAAGCTTCCCTACCACACCTGGCATAGCTTCGCGCACAAAGGCCGTTCGTGAAAACATTGCGATCAAAGGCCCGTACAATTATAAAGGACTGTTTATCACCAATGACGCAAGCTCCGACTGGCGCATCGACCCGATCAGAGGATTTGGCTATGCACAATCCATTTCGATGAACGACTTGCTCGAAAACCACGTCATCAAGGCCGGGCTTTTCATTTCTTCGAATTTCCGAAACAGCGATTTGTTTGCCGAATACAACAACAATACGTACCGCGTGGATTTTGGTCTGCGCGTCGACAGAAAGACGCTCTACAACGATTCGGAGGGGTTGATCCAGAAATACCGTTTCAATCAGCTGATGTTTACGGCCTCGTATCCGTTCTCGACTACAAGCCGCTTATCGGTGTCGCCGATGTTCACTTCTACGCGGATGATCGACGTGCTGCTGCCTAACCCGGATTTGTCTTCAAATTACGGAGGCGTGCGCAGCGAATTTGTATTCGACAACACCCGGGTGAACGGGATGAACATGATGGAAGGAACGCGCTTCAAGCTGCGTTACGACTTGTACCAGGGTTTGACCAATGGAAATGAGAGTTTCAACCGGGTAAGCCTGGACTTCCGTCACTACCAGAAAATCCACCGCGACCTGATTCTCGCCGTGCGCGCGGCAGCCAGCCATTCGGGTGGGCGGGCGCCTAAGCAGAATATCCTTGGTGGTATGGAAAACTGGCTCGGTAACCGTAAAGAAAATCGCAGTGGCGACAATCCGCTCAACTTCCAGCGCGATAACCGTGATATTTTCTTCGCAGATTTCGCGACAAACCTGCGTGGTTTTAAACTCAACAGACTGTCGGGTACCAGCTATATGTTGCTAAATGCGGAATTGAGAATCCCGCTTGTCAAATACCTTTACCGCGGCGCGATTACTTCCAGCTTCCTGCGCAACTTCCAGATCGTCGGCTTCGGCGACATTGGTACTGCATGGACTGGTAAAGGGCCGTTCAGTGAAAACAACAGCCTGAACACCCAGATTATCGGGAGCGAAGACGAGCCATTCCGCGCGACGGTTACCAACTACAAAAACCCTTACCTGATGGGCTACGGCGCCGGTGTAAGAACGACGCTGTTCGGTTTCTATGCCAAATTCGATTACGCCTGGGGAGTTGATAACGGGTATACGAACAAGCCAATTCCTTACGTAACATTAGGTTACGATTTTTGATCTGATTTAGGAGTAAAAAAACAATATTCAAGTGTTATAAAAGATGGCAAGAGAATCGCTCTCCTGCCATTTTTGTTTACAATAACCCAATTTCAGTGCTATGTTTTTGAAAAACACACATCACTATTCGAGAAAGTTTTTTCTTGCGGGCACATTGTTGATAGGCAGCCTCGGTGTGGCTACGGCGCAGCGGGAAGTGCTCTACGAACAATACGTTCAAAACCCGATGTCGATCAACCCCGGTTTCACGGGTGCGCGCGAGGACTTCAATATGACTGCGATTTTTCGCAGAAAGTGGTTCAATATCCCCAATTCGCCCACCAGCCAAACCTTCGCTGCCGACGGAACCATAGCCAACGGCAAGTTTGGAATAGGTTTTCAGGCACTGAACGACCAGACGAGTTACTTCACGACGACCGGGTTCGTCGGCTCATTTGCATTTCACCTCGGCCTGTCGGACACCTGGAAACTGGGTCTCGGAGCGCAGGGCGGGATCAATGTGCTGCCGGTTTCGGATGGAGCCTTCATCAGTAATAACCGTGCGTTGGGCAGTTTCGGGCTTGGTGCCTGGCTGCGTTCGGACAAATTGTATTTCGGGATTTCCAAACCGGAATTACTTTCGCAGAAATTCGGCGACCAGCTTCTAGGAACGTTATATCGTCGGCCGCTTTACATTACCGCCGGTGGAAGCCATCAGCTGAGCGAGGATGTGATGATGCTGCCGCACGTATTGTTTATCCAGGAAAAAGACCACAAACTGCGATTTGACTTTGGCTCGCGGTTCTGGTTCAGGGAGAAGGTGGGGTTGGGCGCGTCTTACCGGGTAGGCGGCGGGTACAATTCTTTATCTGCAAAAGTGGATTATTTGCAGTTAACCGCTGAGGTTCAGTTGGGAAGAAACGTACGACTGGGGTATTTTTACAGCACGCGGCAGGTGGAACAGATTTACACATCGTACACAGGGCCGAAAGGGATTCACGAGCTCATGCTGAAATTTATTCCGAATCCCAAAGGTTTTCAGAAATACTAATGTCAAGAACCAATCCAAATCGACTTTCAGGTTAAGTTAAAAGGATATTTTTATTCGTAATCTTTACATAACTCTCGTACCTTTGTGCCGTAAATGAAATACTCACTTTTGTGATGGATAAATACACTTATATAGCAAATTCCGACGCCGCTTATATCGATGAATTGTACAATTCCTATAAGCAAGATCCAGCATCCGTAGATGAAGGCTGGCAAAAGTTTTTTGAAGGTTATGATTTTTATCAAAAATATCCGGTTAACGGCAACGGACGTGCTAATGGTGCTGCCAATGGCAAAGAAGCTGCGGTAGTCGGGAAAACGGACCCTGCACGCATTCGTAAAGAAATGGAAGTGGTGCATTTGATCCGTGGATATAGGTCGAGGGGACACCTTCTGGCGACTACGAACCCGATCCAGAAAAGGAAAGACCGTCGCCCGCAATTGGACATTGCTGATTTTAATCTGGGACCCGAAGACCTCGATACCGTTTTTGAAGCTGGTGTTGAGGTCTTTGATCGTCCGGCCACCTTGCGTGAGATCGTGGATGCATTGCAGACGATCTATGCAAGAAATATCGGTTTTGAATACCTTTACATCCGCGACCGCGAGCAGAAAAGCTGGTTGCGCAAGAAAATCGAGAAGGAAGCATTGACGATGTCTTTCTCGATCGATGAGAAAAAGCACATTCTTTCCAAACTGAACGAGGCGGTTGTTTTTGAAAACTTCCTGCACACCAAATACCTCGGTCAGAAGCGCTTCTCGCTGGAAGGCGGCGAAACGACGATCCCCGCGCTCGACGCGATGATCAACAAAGCCGCCGAAATGGGCGTGGTGGAAGTGATGATCGGTATGGCGCACCGCGGCCGTCTGAACGTGCTCGCGAATATCATGCAGAAAACCTACGGACAGATTTTCAACGAGTTCGAAGGTAACCTGCCCGACCAGGTTTGGGGAGACGGTGACGTGAAATACCACATGGGTTTTGCAAGCCAGATCACCACGAAAGATGGTAACAACGTACACCTGAAACTTGCCCCGAACCCATCTCACCTCGAAGCGGTGAACCCGGTAGTGGAAGGTTACATCCGCGCCCGCGCCGATGGTATGTACGATAGCGACTACGACCGTGTATTGCCGGTATTGATCCATGGCGATGCGGCAGTGGCTGGTCAGGGGATTGTTTACGAAGTAACCCAGATGTCGGCCCTGAATGGCTACTACACCGGTGGTACCATCCATTTCGTGATCAACAACCAGGTTGGTTTCACCACCGACTTCACCGACGCGCGTTCGTCGATATACTGTACGGATATTGCCAAGATCGTAGATGCGCCTGTATTGCACGTCAATGGCGATGATCCTGAGGCAGTGGTATACTGTATGCGCCTTGCGGTGGAATACCGTCAGAAATTCAACAAAGACATTTTTATTGATATGGTTTGCTACCGTCGTCATGGACACAACGAGGCGGACGAACCTAAATTCACGCAGCCGGTTCTCTATAAATCCATCGAGAACCATCAGAACCCACGCGAAATCTACCAAAAAACACTGGCGGAACGCGGTGATGTGGATGCGCAGCTGGCGGCTAATATGGACAAAGAGTTCAAGCAACTGTTGCAGGAACGTCTTGACATGGTGAAGCAGAAAGCATTGCCATACACCATGCCGAAATTGGAACAGGAATGGCATACTCTGCGTAAATCGAAACCGGAAGATTTTGAGAAATCGCCGGAAACCGGTGTGCCTCAGGATGTGCTCGAAAAGATCGGTAAAGCGCTGATCAGCACGCCTGAGAATTTCAACAGACTGAAACAGATCGACAAATTGCTCAAAGACCGTGAGCAAATGATCTTCGATAAAAAGGAAGTTAACTGGGCTACGGCCGAGTTGCTCGCGTATGGTTCGATCCTTGCGGAAGGTAATATCGTCCGTTTGAGCGGCCAGGACGTGCAGCGCGGTACATTCTCGCACCGCCACGCGGTATTGCGCGATGTAGAAACCAATGCGGCTTACAACAGCTTGCAGCACATTCAGGACGGCCAGGGCCAGTTCATGATCTACAACTCTTTGCTTTCTGAGTATGGGGTACTAGGTTTTGAATTCGGTTATTCGATGGCTAACCCGAATGCACTGGTAATTTGGGAAGCGCAGTTTGGAGATTTTGCCAACGGTACGCAGGTGATCATCGACCAGTTTGTAACATCCAGCGAAACCAAATGGGACCGCTGGACAGGTCTGGTAATGTTGTTGCCACACGGCTACGAAGGCCAGGGACCGGAGCATTCCAATGCACGACCGGAGCGTTACCTGCAACTTTCGGCAAACTATAACCTCATCGTAGCGAACGTAACTACGCCGGCCAACTTCTTCCACTTGCTCCGCAGGCAGTTGAAGTTCCCGTTCCGTAAGCCTCTGATCGTGATGTCGCCGAAATCGATGCTGCGCCACCCGCTTTGCGTTTCCCCACTGGATAGCCTCGTAAGCGGTTCATTCCAGGAAACGATCGGAGATACTTATGCAGATCCGAAGAAAGTGAAAAAAGTGTTGCTGTGTACGGGTAAGCTGTACTACGAACTGTACGAAAAACAGCAGGCCGACAAACGCGACGATGTAGCCATCATTCGTCTGGAACAAATGCATCCGTTCCCGCAATCGCAGATCGACGCACACCTGAGCCAATACGAAAATACAAGTGTTTATTGGGTACAGGAAGAGCCGTTCAACATGGGTGGCTGGACATTCATGCTTCGCATGTACAAAGGCGTGAAGCCATTGCAGGTAATCGCCCGCGAACCGAGCGCTTCGCCTTCGACAGGTTTCTCGAAAATCCATACGAAGGAACAGGCGGAGATCATCAACAGGGCTTTTGAATGATATTCCTATAATTTTTGACTTAATTCGATAACAAGATTGCACATAAAATGGCTGAAATTGAAATAAAAGTACCGCCCGTTGGCGAGTCGATTACCGAGGTTACGATAGGAAACTGGTTCAAAAATGATGGCGATTTTGTGAAGATGGACGAGGTGATCTGCGGGTTGGATTCGGACAAAGCGACATTTGAACTCACCGCGGAAGCAGAAGGTATATTGCATATTAAAGCGCAGGAAGGCGATACGTTGAATATCGGAGACCTGATCGCGACCATCGAAGCGGCTAATGGCGCAGCTCCGAAGGAAACTGCTCCAAAGGCGGAAGCTGC
The DNA here is from genome assembly GCF_900109045.1 of Dyadobacter sp. SG02. Lineage (GTDB taxonomy): Bacteria > Bacteroidota > Bacteroidia > Cytophagales > Spirosomataceae > Dyadobacter. The sequence goes on along the minus strand of NZ_FNYL01000011.1, from coordinate 25,973 downwards.
TGCTGCACCAGCTCCGGCGGCCGCACCGGCTGAACCTGCAAAAGCAGAAGCCCCGGCTGCCGCAGCATCGGCTGCCGCAGCACCTGCTGCAACGGGCCAGGTTTATGAAATGAAAGTCCCTGCGGTAGGAGAGTCTATCAGCGAGGTAACCATCGCTTCTTGGAGCAAAAAAGATGGCGACTATGTGACTGTGGATGAAATCCTCTGCGAACTGGAATCCGATAAAGCGACATTCGAACTCCCGGCGGAAGCTGCGGGTATATTGACAATTGTAGGAAAAGAAGGTGATACGCTGTCGATCGGCGCAGTGATTTGCACCATCGCGGTAACAACCGGCGCTCCTGCCGCGGCACCCGCTGCTCCACAATCAACAGCTCCTGCCGCCGCTCAGGCCGATAAGGCTTATAGCGAGAAGCACGCATCGCCTGTGGCTGCCAAAATCCTGGCGGAAAAAGGAATCGATCCGAAAGATGTAAACGGTTCCGGCTCGGGAGGCAAAATTATGAAAGACGATGCGTTGAAGGCTGAAAAAGCTGCACCGGCTGCGGCTCCCGCACCAGCGAAACCGGCTGCCGCTTCGACCCCTGCTGCTGCTCCGGTCCCGGCTGGCGCTCGCGCATCACGTCGCGAGAAAATGTCCTCGCTGCGTAAAACCATCGCACGTCGCCTTGTAGCGGTGAAAAATGAAACGGCTATGCTTACCACGTTCAACGAGGTGGATATGAAGCCGGTGATGGATTTGCGTTCTAAATTCAAGGATAAATTCAAAGAAAAACACGAAGTAGGCCTCGGCTTCATGTCGTTCTTCGTGAAGGCGGTAACCGTTGCATTGAAAGACTTCCCGGTTATCAATGCCCAGATCGATGGCGAAGAGCTGGTTTACAACGACTTCGCTGATATTTCGGTAGCTGTTTCTACGCCGCGCGGACTGGTAGTACCGGTTATCCGCAATGCTGAAACACTTTCGTTTGCGGCCATCGAAAAGGAAATCGTTCGTCTGGCGGTTCGTGCACGTGATGGTAAACTGGGCCTTGACGAAATGTCCGGCGGTACCTTCACAATTACTAACGGTGGTACATTCGGTTCAATGCTATCGACGCCGATCATCAATGCACCGCAATCTGCGATCCTCGGTATGCATAATATCGTAGAGCGTCCGGTTGTAGTGGATGGTCAGATCGTCGTTCGCCCGATCATGTACGTGGCGTTGTCGTACGACCACCGTACGATAGACGGTAAGGATTCGGTAAGCTTCCTCGTTCGCGTGAAGCAGTTGCTCGAAGATCCGATGCGTCTGTTACTGGATATGTAATATTATCATTTCGGAAAAATAGATAACAGAGCAGGCCCGGGTTTCCGGGCTTGTTCTGTTTACAGGCTATTGCAGTTTCTCGTTCTGCTTATGACGGTCCTTATCGCGGTCCGTTTTCTTGGCCAGGTTCTTCTCAAATGCTTCGGTGAGGTTAATGCCCGTTTGGTTGGCGAGGCAGATCAGTACCCAGAGCACATCGGCCATTTCATCGCCCAGGTCTTTTCCTAAGTCCGATTTTTTAAATGACTGGTCCCCGTATGTACGCGCCATAATGCGCGCGAGCTCACCGACTTCTTCGGTCAGGATTGTCATGTTGGTCAATTCTGAAAAATACCTTACCCCGTAGGTTTTAATCCATTGATCAACGCGATCTTGTGCTTCGTGGATGGTCATTATATTGAATGATTGAATGATTGAATGATTGAATGAGTGAATGTCAGGAATAGTCAGGTATTGTGGCCTATTTAAACTAGACAAATAGCTGCGGAGATTAAAAACTATATCCTGTTTTTCGAGTCGATAACGATTGTGACGGGACCGTCGTTTAAGAGTGACACCTTCATATCTGCGCCGAATTCACCTGTCTGAATAGGCTTTCCTAGTTCCTCCCCCAAAAACGCTATCATCTTTTCATACATCGGGATGGCGATATTGGGCTTCGCCGCTTCGATGAACGAAGGACGGTTCCCCTTTTTGGTGCTTGCGTGCAATGTGAACTGGCTGATCAGCAGAATGTCACCATTGACCGTTTTCAAATCCAGGTTCATTTTGCCTTCTTCATCATTAAATACCCGGAGCCCGATAATCTTCTTTCCCAGCCATTCAATGTCTTCCGGCAAATCGGAATGCGTAATGCCGAGCAGCACCATAAAGCCCGTTTTGATTTCACCTTTCACCTTTCCTTCAATGGTCACGGAAGCGCTGCTCACGCGCTGGATTACTGCAATCATGTTAATTGTTTATTGATTTTTGAGTAAGGCAAAAGTAAAGGGTATTCTCCGAAAAAGGGCTGAATAGTGAGTGAAAAGCCGTTAGTTCAATGGATTTGGCCGGTTGCACTTTTCGTGGGTAAATCGAAATACTGTGCGCTTAGTATGTAAAGGTTGCAAGATTTAGTAACACACACTTGTTCATTAATGGAAAGACCACATTACGAATTTGAATATGCCATCCCGCGCGAGGTCTACTTATTCGCCAGCATGGGAAGGCATGGAAAGGTTACTAAAATGGTCAAGTTTCACATGGTTCGGAGCGACATAGCGAATTTGGGCTTCGGAGACTGTAACGACGACGGTTCCGACTTTGATGATCAGGTTATAACTGATAATGGAGATATGGAAATGGTCTTATCAACTGTCATTGAAATTACAGCGAAATTTCTGACAAAGAATCCGGAGGTTTCTGTATTTTTTACGGGAAGTACAGCGGCTCGACAGAGGTTGTACAGGATTATTATCAGCAACAACTTTGTCGTCATAAGTAAAGCCTATGAAGTGTGGGGATATTGGCGTGGAGCATGGCATCCTTTCGAAAAAAATGTAAATTACGAAGCATTTCTTGTATCAAAATTGTTTTGAAATTATGGAAATTGTAAAAATGGTGAGACGAATCTTGGAGAAGATGGACACTTCCGATGCTGATATTGGCACGTATAACCCGGAACTAGATAAGTATGTAGATATCGATCTGTTCCCTGAAAAGACAGCGAAAGCAAGAGAAATGCTAAAAAACGCACCGCTACCACCCGAACTTCTCAACCGTAAGGCCAGGAAGTAACTTCTTTCCGATCATCCCCATTTCATGACATCCGAACGCATTTCCGTTTTCGATATTTTCAAGATAGGCATCGGCCCGTCCAGCTCTCATACACTAGGCCCGTGGCGGGCAGCGCAGCAGTTTTTGATTGTGGTGAAAGATAAAGGCTTGCTGGCGGCGGTTGAAAAAGTGACGGTACATCTGTACGGCTCACTCGCGAAAACAGGCAAGGGGCACGGCACCGATATTGCCGTTATTCTTGGTTTAAGTGGTTACGATCCAGTGACGATCCAAACGGATTCGATCGACCGCATTCTGGCGGATATAGCAGCCAGCGAAACAATCCGCCTGCGCGGGGAAATGCAAATTCATTTTAATCCTAAAACAGACGTCGTATTTCACAAAACGGAGTCGCTACCGTTTCATCCGAATGGGGTAGCTTTTACGGCTGTTTGCCTGGACGGGCAGGTGCTCGAAGAAACGTACTATTCGATTGGCGGTGGTTTTGTAGTCCAGGAAGGCCGGGAGGCGGCGGCTGGTGCTTTGTCTTCGGAAATACCTTACCCTGTCGATCATGCTTCGGATTTGCTGGAATGGCACCGGGTTACGGGTAAGGCGATCTGGGAAATTGTGCTGGAAAATGAGCGGGTCTGGAAGGACGATGCCGCTATTCGAAAGGACGTGCTGAATATCTGGCGGGTCATGCAGGACAGTATTTTCCTTGGTTGCCAACATAAAGGCGTATTGCCGGGCGGTTTGAATGTGAAACGGCGAGCGGCCGATTTAAACCAAAAATTGTTAAAAGGCCACGCCTGCGCTGGCTGCGACGAATGGATCGAACTGATCAGAAGCAGCGGCTCGGGTTTTAATTATACGTTGGATTGGGTCAGTTGCTTCGCACTGGCGGTGAATGAGCAGAATGCATCATACAGTCGTGTGGTGACGGCTCCTACCAATGGTGCGGCAGGGGTGATACCGGCGGTACTGCAATTTCATGTGACGTTTTGCGGCGGGAGCGAAGAGGATATTTTCAGGTTTCTCCTCACGGCGGGTGAAATCGGAAGCATTTTTAAGAAAGGTGCGACAATTTCGGCGGCTATGGGTGGTTGCCAGGCGGAGATCGGGGTATCTTCGGCAATGGCGGCGGCCGGGCTCACGCAGGTTTCCGGCGGGACTGTCGAGCAATGCTTAATGGCCGCAGAAATTGCGATGGAACATCACCTCGGACTCACTTGTGATCCGGTGGCCGGACTGGTACAAATCCCGTGCATTGAGCGAAATACCATGGGCGCTATCAAGGCGATCACCGCGTCGCAACTCGCATTGCAAAGCAATCCGGAAAATGCGAAAGTTTCGCTTGATAATGTGGTCAAAACGATGTGGCAAACCGCATTGGATATGAATACCCGGTATAAGGAAACTTCCGAAGGCGGGCTTGCAGTGAATATCCCGATTAGTCTGAGCGAATGCTAGCAACGTTCGGGTTACAACCTCAACAACAAATGTGCAAGGCCGAAATAAACGCCATAACCGATCAAATCGTTGGCTGTGGTAATGAATGGCCCCGACGCCACGGCGGGATTAATGCCGATCTTTTCGAGCACAATGGGCGTTAAAGTACCCATAAACGAAGCCAGGAACACCACGGACATCAATGCGATCGAAACGACCAGCGCCAGTTGCAGCTCATTTCCGATCAGCATATTAAAACCGAAGACAATAGCGCTGATAATGATCCCATTGATAAACGCGACGGCGAACATCCTGATCAAACGCTGCCCCAACGTAGTATCGATCCCAGTTTTATCCGCGAGGCCTTGCAGAATAATGGAGGACGTCTGAATTCCCACGTTTCCTCCGGTTGAACCAATAATAGGGATGAATGCGGCCATTGCCGGGATGATTTTGAGATCACCCTCAAAAAAGCTGATAAACTTTGCAGCCAGGATTCCGCCCATCATACCCACGAGCAACCACGGCAGACGCGCCCTGGTTTGTTGCCAGATGCTGTCGTCTTCCTCCACATCCCCGGTAATACCGGCCATCGCAAGGGTATCCGAACTGGCCTGATCCGTGATCACGTCCACGATGTCATCGATCGTAATGCGGCCCAGGAGTTTGCCCTGGACATTCACGACCGGTAAGGCGTCGAGGTCATAACGCCGCATGAGCTCCGCCACTTCTTCGGCGGGACGATAGGTTTCCACGAAAATGACGTCCTTGTCGTACAAGCTCTCGATTTTCGTATTCTTGTGTGCCAATACGATTCTTTTCAGCGAAAGAATGCCCAGTAGTTTGCCAAAATCGTCGACTACGTACACTGCGTAAACCTTTTCTACGTCCTCCGCCTGCGTACGGAGCTCTTCAATGCACTGATTTACGGTCCAGTTGACATTCGCTTTCACAAGCTCCTTCTGCATCAAACCGCCCGCCACATCCTCGTCGTAATGCAGTAGGTCGAGGATAAACCGGGCCTGTTCGCGGTCTTCGAGCAATGCGATCACCTCCTCGCGTACGCGGATAGGTTGCTCGTTGAGCAAATCCACGGCGTCATCGGAATCGAACAGGTTGACGAATTTGGATACTTCTTCGGATGTAAATGCCTTCAAAAAGTCGCGGCGTTCACCCCGGTCCATATCTGCAAGGATAGCCGCGCCGGTTTCAAGATTCAGCTGGTTGACCAGGAATTTCGCGCTTTCTGTTTCCAGCTCGTACAAAAGGCTGGTAATGTCCGCGGGAAAAAGATTCTCCATTTCCGACCGGATGGCCGCAGAGTCCTCTTTTTCAATCAGTTCCTGAATATGATCTACGTATAGCTGGGTTAATTCGAACGTCATCGTAATGAGCTTTTAGCGATTGGCGAAATGCTTTTAGCTTACTTAATATACTGTCTCAGAGAAGGTTTAGTTCGCTGCCTGTGCGTTTTGGGCAAGCAACGTCAACGTAACGAAGTCCTGAACGCTCAATTGTTCGGCCCGTTTGTTGAGCAGCGGATGGTCCGGTATTTCGCCTACCGGTTTCAAAGCATTCCGCAGGGTTTTGCGCCGCTGATTGAATGCGGTTTTCACCACCCTGAAAAACAGTTTTTCATCGCATTCCAATGCCGTCACCGCATTACGGCGCAACCGTATCACACCCGATTGCACTTTCGGCGGGGGATCGAAAGCGCCCGGAGGCACGGATACGAGGTAATCGATGTCATAAAAGGCCTGCAAAAGCACGCTTAGAATACCATAATCCTTGTTTCCCGGTGGCGAAGCAATGCGCTGTGCTACTTCTTTTTGCAGCATACAAACGATCTCCGGAATGCGGTCGCGGATTTCGAGCGCGCGGAAAAATATCTGGGATGAGATATTGTAAGGGAAATTCCCGATGATCGCGAATTTGTCCTGGAAGTATTCTCCCGGATTGAATTTCAGGAAATCGCCCGCGATAATGCGTGGTGCGAGGTCGGGATAATGTTTTTCAAGATACGCCACCGATTCGGTGTCGATCTCGATAACGTGGGTCGTAAAGTTGGTTTTGGGTAAAAGAAATTGGGTAAGCACGCCCATTCCCGGCCCGATTTCGAGGACGCGGTCGTAGCCACCGTGGCCGGAGAGTCCGTCGACGATGCGCTGGGCGATGTTTAAATCTTTCAGAAAGTGCTGACCCAGATGCTTTTTGGCCCGCACTTTGGAGTTATCCGGTTTTTTATAATTCATTTTCACAAGCCAAAATTACGTCTTAATTCGTAGATTTATCGAATAAAGAATTGGAAGGAAACTTAAAAGTGCGATTGTACGGGGACCCATGGAACTGATTTTATCCCAAACCGACTGGCAGACTATTCACCACACACTTCAACATTTAAACCTGATCGGAATTACGTTTTCGCCGGACTTTATCATCCGCAGCGTAAGCCCGCACGCCCTTATGAAAACGGGCTGGCACGAGTCCGACCTGGTCGGTTTCAGCATATTCGACAAACTGATACCGAAAGAAGAAGAGCACGAGATGCGTCAAATGCTTGAAGAAGGTATCCAGGGCAAGCGGAAGCTCGAACAACGGGAGGTGCCATTCCTGGCGCAAAAAGGAACTTTACGCACATTCTCGATCAATTCCGTGCTGATGCACCAGGAAAACGACGAGGTGGAATGCATTACGCTCGTGGGCGATGACATTACCCGACGCCGGAGAATGGAATCCGCGATCGCCAAATCCAACTCTCAATTGCAGGATTTGGTGGATAATACCAGCGATCTGATCCAGTTGGTGGCGATCGATGGCAAATTTATATTCGTAAACAAAGCCTGGCGGGAAGTACTCGGCTACGGGCTGGACGAGATCGCTTCCATGCGCATGGAGGACATCCTGCACCCGCAACACAAAGAAGAGGCGATTGAACAGCTGAAACGCATCGAACAAGGCGTAGCCAATCCGAGTTTCGAAGCCGTTTTCATGAACCGCGACGGCAAAAAGGTGTTTGTAGCGGGTAGTGTGAACTGTCGTTTCGACAATGGCAAACCGACCGCGTTCCGCTGTATTTTAAATGATTTTACAGAAAAAATAAGGGCTGAGAAAGCGCAGAGCCTTTATTATAGCATTGCTAACTGGACGGTCAATACCCAAAACCTGGAAGAATTTTACCATGGTATTCATGACGAACTGGGCAAGATCATCGACGTCCGGAATTTTTTCATTGCGCTGTACGACCCCAGCAAAAGCTACATTTACTTTCCCTATTATGTAGATCAGTATTTCAAAGGTAATGTCCGGTTTACCAAACGGAAGCTGGGCAATGGCCTGACCGAATATGCGATCGCGTCCAACAAGCCGCTGTTCCTTTCCGACACAGACATTGAAAAGCTGGCTAAAACGAACAGTTTGTATCTGTACGGCGTCACGCCCAAGGTGCTCCTGTGCGTGCCCCTGCGTATAGGCGACCGGGTGACGGGGATTATCGGGGTGAAATCCTATGATGATCCCAATATGTTCGATACCCGCGATCTGGAACTGTTGGAATTTATTTCCGGCCAGGTGGCGATGGCGATTGCGCGGAAGCAGAGCGAGGAGGAGCTGAGTAAATACCTGGCGCGATTGAATGCGATTTTCGATAGCAGCTCGCATTTAATATGGTCGGTGAACAAATCGCTGCAACTCACCTCATTTAACCGGAATTACGCGGATCTGATTCATAATCAACTGGGTGTGCGGCCTTCGCTGCAATCCAGCGCGGAGAAGTTCGGATGGCGGATGGTCGGTAACAGCAACCGACGGACGCTCGAAACCAAGTATCGCCAGGCATTGCGTGGCGAACCGCAGTATTTCGAATTCAAGATCGACCGTAAAGATGCCGGTGAAATGTGGCTGGAATTTTATCTGAACCCGATCCATTATGCCGACGGCGTGATCGAGGAGGTATCGGGTATAGCGCGCGACATTACGCGCCGGAAGGAAGCCGAGCTTTCGCTAAGGCACAGCGAGGAGCTTTTCAGGGGTATTTTTGAAAACTTGCAGGACATTTATTGCCGTATCAACCGAATGGGCGAGATTACGATGATCAGCCAGTCGGTGCTGAAACGGCTCGGATACTTGCCGGAGGAGGTGATCGGGCACAAGATTACCGAATTTTTTGCCGACAAAAAGCGCATTCACTCGGCATTGATCCGGCTTCGGAAGACGAAAAGTCTGCGGAATTTCGAAATTACGATGTACCGCAAAGACGGCACGGAGCGCCAGTTTATGATCAATATGCTGATGTTTACCAACGACAAAGGTAAACCAACCGAGGTCGCCGTGCTCGCACGCGACATTACCGAGCTGAAACGCAACGAACTCGAATTACTGAAAGCCAAGGAACACGCCGAACGCTCATTGAAGGTGAAGGAAGGATTTTTGGCCAACATGAGCCACGAGATCCGTACGCCAATGAACGGGGTGATCGGGATGATCGACTTGCTGGGCGAAACGCCGCTGAATACCGAGCAAAAAGATTATGTACTGACGATCAAACGGTCGTCGGAAACACTGCTGAATATCCTGAACGACATTCTCGACCTTTCGAAAATCGAGGCGGGTAAAATGGAGCTTCACGAGGCGCCGATCGCCGTCGAGGAATTGCTGCTCAAACTGGTTTCACTTTTCGGGCAAACTGCGAAAAGCAAAGGCAATACCCTTACGTACCACATCGGACCCGATATCCCGAAATTCATTATCGCCGATCAGACGCGCTTGTTGCAAATTATGTCCAATCTGACGTCCAATGCGCTGAAATTCACCGAGAATGGATCGGTGAAGGTATTCCTGGCATTGGAGAAGAAAGAGGGGCTATTTCATAAAATCAAAGTAGACGTGCAGGATTCCGGGATCGGGATCAGCGCCACCGACAAACAGATTCTGTTTACCTCATTTACCCAACTCGATAACTCGTCCCGGAAGTCGTTTGGCGGAACAGGCCTTGGTCTGGCTATTTCCAAACAGCTCTGCGCATTGATGAACGGGGAAATAGGGGTAGAATCGACGCTCGGGGAGGGGAGTACATTCTGGTTTACATTTGAAACAAAGGAAACGTCCATTGCACAGGTAAGCACGATTGCCCAGCAGGAGGACACGCCGATTGAGGACCTGTTTACCGATTACCATCCGCTGATCCTGCTTGTGGACGATAATGCTGTGAACCGGAAAGTCGCGAATGAAATCCTCAAAAAATCCGGTTGCGAAACCGATATGGCGGAAAGTGGTTTCAAGGCCATTGAAATGGTGGAAAAGAGGTACCACTCCGATGGAAAAGGTTACGACATTATCTTCATGGACATTCAAATGCCCGATATGGATGGTGTGGAAACGACCCAGGAGCTAAAAAAGCGGTTTTCCAAAGGCCTGCCGCCGATCGTCGCGATGACCGCCTATTCGATGAAGGAGGACCGCGACCGGTTTATGAGCCAGGGAATGGACGACTACATTGCCAAGCCCATACGCGCGCAGACGCTCGTGCAGAAGGTGAAGGAGTTGATGGGCAATATCGAAAATCGCAAACTCGAACAAAAGCAGAAGGAGATCGCGCAGGAGGCGATGGTACCGGTGCTCGACAAAGAAATTATCGATCAGCTCGCGGGTATTGGCGGTGCGGATCTCGTTTGGTCGGTGTTCGAGGATTTTGTGGGCGAATCCAACGAACTGGTGGCCGGTGCATTGGAGGCTTACCAAAGTGGTGATATTAAAACAGTAAAGAGTAACCTGCATACTTTGAAGGGAAGCGGTGGCACGGTAGGCGTTTCGCAGGTCGCCGAGATTGCGCGGGATGCCGAATGGCGGCTCAAATCGGACGATACGAGCACGCTCGCGGAGGCGCTTCCGGCATTGGAAAAAGCTTATGAAAGATTCCTGGCGAGCTACAAGGGCTTGTTGGGAGAATGGTTGAAATAGTGGCATGATAACTGATCGCCGACGGCTTGGGGCCAATTCCTTTTCGTCGGTAAAAACGGGCTGTTGGTCTGTTAAAATATCCGATACTGTCGATTGTAAAGGTTTATTGCGAGGGAGCATTAAACTTTGTTACCAAAGGGAGCTCTAACCAGCAATAAACCTTTACAAGTCATGAACAGATTTACATTCTTCGTCCTCCTGCTAGCCGGTTTCGCCGCCCCGGCCTTCGCACAAAATGCACAAATTACCGGTAGCGTTGTCGACAGTGTGAGCCGGGAAGCGGTGGTAGGCGCCTATGTGGCCGTAAGCCGAAATACCCCCGACTCCAAACCGGAATACGTGACGACGGATGTGAACGGCAAGTTCACTTTTACGGGCCTGTCGAAGCAGGTTTCGTACCTTGTCAAGGTCTCCTATTTGAGTTACAAAGATTTCTCCCGTACAGTAACGGTTACCAAAGACATTGAAAATCTCGGAACCATTACCCTCACGGAAGCCGTAGCCAACCTGAAAGAGGTGAAAGTGGTGGGTCAGGTGACCGCCATGGAACAGAAGGGTGATACGACGCAATTCAATGCGGCTGCATTCAAAACCAATCCGGACGCTACCACCGAAGACCTGATCCAGAAAATGCCCGGCATTACCGTGACGAACGGAACGGTAACTGCTCATGGCGAGACGGTTAACAGAGTTTTGGTGGATGGAAAGCCTTTCTTCGGCGACGATGCTGCGTTGACCCTCAAAAACCTTCCCGCGGAAGTAGTAGATAAAATCGAAGTGTTCGACAAGCTGAGCGACCAGGCCCAATTCACTGGTTTTGACGATGGTAATGCGCAGAAAACGATCAATATCGTCACTAAGGCCGACAAGCGGATGGGGCAGTTTGGAAAAATTTTCGCAGGGTACGGCCTTGATGACCGTTATCAGGCTGGTGGGAACGTGAGTTTTTTCAAAGGAAACCAGCGTATATCCGTGATTGGACTGAGCAACAATATCAATAACCAGAACTTTTCCAGCCAGGATTTACTGGGCGTTTCGGGTGGGGGAGGCGGAAACCGTGGCGGAGGTGGCTCTGCGGGCAACTTCCTCGTGGGCAACCAGAGCGGGATTACGGGTACCAATTCATTTGGTTTAAACTATTCCAATAAAATCGGCAAAAAGCTCGACGTCAGCGGTAGCTATTTTTTCAACAGAACCAGCAACAGCAACGTGCAGGGCCTTTCACAACAGTATTTTCTGCAAGGAGGCGCCGGAGACCAGTTGTACAAAGAAAACAGCCGGACGAATACAACCAACTCCAATCATCGCCTGAACTTTCGCATTGAATATAACATCGACCCTAAAAACTCGCTGATCATCACGCCGCGATTGAGTTTCCAGGATAATCATTCCGGTAGTGTGAAAGCCGGATTGACCACATTGGCTTCCGATGGAAGTAATGTCAACAGCTCCGACAACAGCCAGGGCAATTCCAACAAGGGTTACAACTTTTCGAACGACATTTTGTTCCGTCACGCATTCGAGAAAAAGGGACGCACCGTTTCATTTAATTTGAACACGCAGATCAACGATAAAAACGGTCGCCGCGACCTGTATTCGAGAAATACCTATTTCGATAACCTCGCGCTGGGCGACACGATGATGAGAGGCGACACGATCGACCAGCGCAGTTTTACGCATTCGGATGGTATCACATTGGGCGGAAACTTCGTCTATACCGAGCCAATCAGCACGACCGGCCAGTTGCAGTTCAACTATGGTTTGACGGTACAGAACAGCAATTCAAGTAAGGATACTTACAATATGAGCTATGACGATGGCACCTATTCGGACCTGGATTCACTGCTGACCAACAATTTTGACAACCGCTACATTACCAACCGCGCGGGTTTGGGTTACCGCTACCGCAAAAACAGCTGGTCGGCCAACCTGGGTCTCGATTTTCAAAATACCGGTCTGTACAGCCAGCAATTGGCGCCGATTAACAACAAAGTCGACCAGTCGTTTACCAATATTCTCCCCAATTTCATGGTGAACTACCGTTCGAAAGAAGGTGCGCAATTCCGGGCATTCTTCCGGAGTTCGACCAACCAGCCGTCGATTTCCCAATTGCAGAATGTCGTCGATAACAGTAACCCGTTGTCGCTTACGGCAGGTAACCCCGATCTGAAACAGGAGTACCGTAATATGATCAACGTGCGCTATTCACTTGCCGGCGCGAAACGGCCTTACAGCCTGAATGCGATGATTTTTGTGACGCAAACCAACAATGCGATCGTGAATTCGACCTACATCGCACAGCAACCGGAGACATTACCGAATGGTCTGTTCCTCGAAAGAGGTGCCAAATTCACCGCGCCGATCAACGTGGACGGTAGCTGGAATGCACGCTCGCTCTTCGCTTACGGAAAGCCGATCGCGCCCTTGAAATTGAACCTGAACCTCAGCACGGGCTTCAACTATGTACGGTCGCCGGGGATGATCAACAACGTGCCCAATTATTCCAATACCTACGCAATTTCCCAGGGGCTTGTGGTGAGTAGCAATATCAGCGACAAACTCGATTTTACAGTCTCTTATTCAGGCAATTACAATGTGGTTCGGAACAGTATCCAGCCCAATTTGAACAACAATTACTATACACAGGGCATTACCGGCCGCGTGAACTGGATATTCGGCAAAGGATTTGTATTCCAAAGCGATATCAATAATCAGTCGTACCGCGGTTTGGGCGCTGGTTTCAACCAGAATTTTACGCTCTGGAATGCCAGTGTCGGCAAGAAGTTCCTGAAAAACAATGCAGGCGAGCTTAAACTGACTGTTTTCGATATTTTGAAACAAAACAACAGCATTACCCGCAACGTGACCGAAACATACGTGCAAGACGTCACGAACCGCGTGCTCACACAATACGCTATGCTCACATTCACATACACTTTGAGAAACTTCGGCAAAATGCCTTCCAACAATGGCGACGGATACAGAAGACGTGATTTCGACGGCGGAGCGGGCTTCCCGCGCGGCGGCGGAATGGGCGGCGACCGCGGACAGGGCGGAGGCCGGGGTTTCAACAATTAAGCATTAAACCCTTCAATTCAGTGCAAAGAAAATCCCGGGGCGGTCAGCTCCGGGATTCTTTGCTTTATAAGATATCGAAATCTATTTCTTGTCAGGAAAAGGGATGATCAGCTTTTCGCCCCTTTCGGAGAAGTCACGGGATTTGCCGTTGGCTTTCATCAACGCTTCTTTGGTAATGCCATATTTGCTTGCCACTACGCGAAGTACGTCGCCGGGACCTACGGTATGGACAGCCTTAACCTGCACTTTCAGCTTGGTAACACCTGCTTTTACATCGGGAACCGAGGCATTCAGGCCTTGCAGGGTTTCGGTTTTCAGGTTATAGCGCGACGCAATGCTCGAAAACGTCTCGCCGCTTTGAACGGTATGCGTTATTTGTTCTCCACCGATAGACGAAGCCGAAATGGAAGGTTTCTCTTCTTTTTTCGGTTCTTCCGTTTTTTCTTTAACCGGTTCAGGCTTTGGCTTTTCGACCGGTTCCTCGGTTGGTGCCGGTTCATCGCTTACGGGCTCGGCGGCAGTTTCTTCGAGCGTCGAATCGACGACTACCGAAGTGAGCTCTTCGGAGCTGGAAGAACTATCGGAAATATATTCGTAGCCTACGTAAAGCATTGCAAGTACGAGCAACACCAACACGAGCAATGTAACAATAGGAAGATTCGACTTTTCAGTGGGACGGATATTTCTTTTTTTCGGGAATTCCTCTTCCATAGCCTGGCCGGATTCTATTTTTAGTGGAGTTAATTTTCTACGAAAATACTAAAGACAACCTAGTTTCCAAGTTGATTTTTCAATTCCTCGTTCATCACCGCAACTTTCTCTTTCAGGCTTTCTTTGAATGCATCGAGCCTTTTTGCAACCTCCGCGTCGCTCGCTCCGATGATCTGCGCAGCGAGGATTCCGGCGTTCCGGGCACCATCCAGCGCTACCGTCGCAACGGGTACGCCCGCAGGCATTTGCAGGATCGAAAGCACCGAATCCCAGCCGTCTATCGAATTACTGGACAGCACCGGCACCCCGATCACCGGAAGCGACGTCAGTGAAGCCACCATACCGGGCAAATGCGCTGCTCCGCCTGCGCCTGCGATGATCACCTGCAACCCGCGGCTGCGCGCCGATGCTGCGTATTCGAGCATACGCTCGGGCGTGCGGTGTGCCGACACGATTTCCATTTCATAAGAAACGCCCAGTTCCGTCAATGCGTCTGCGGCCAGTTGCATTACCTTTCTGTCAGAAAGGCTGCCCATGATAATCCCTACCATTGGTATATTTTACTTCGTTTTGTGGCTGATTACTTTGATATTGTTCTTCACGAAATCCACTTTTGCTTTGAGCGAAGCGATATCCGTATCCATGATCGTGATATGGCCCATTTTGCGGAACGGTTTCGTGAGCGCTTTCCAATAAAGGAACGGGAAAACCTCCGGCGTTGCAAGCAGCTTTTCCATTCCTTCATAAATGGCAGGACCTTCATAACCATCTTCGCCCAGCAGGTTTACCATGGCCGACGGCCCGTAAGCGTGCGTGCTGCCCAGCGGCAGGTTCAGGACCGCCCGCCAATGCTGCTCATATTGCGAGGTCGCATTCGCGCGGATGGTGTGGTGGCCGCTGTTATGCGGGCGCGGGGCCACTTCGTTGATCAGAACTTCCCCCTCGGGCGTCAGGAACAACTCCACGGCCAGCAATCCCACAATCTGGAATGCCTCTGCCGTTTTGCGGGCAATTTCCTGCGCTTTGGCGTTTACTTCCTCACTGATTTCCGCAGGTGCAAAAAGGTATTCTACCAGGTTATGCTCGGGATGGAATACCATTTCCACGGTCGGAAATGTTTCGACTTCGCCGTTCGCGTTGCGGGCAACGATCACGGCCAGCTCTTTTTCGAATGGGACCGCTTTTTCCAGCAAACCTGGCTTGTCGAATGCTTTATCGAGGTCATCCGCCGATGTCAGCCGCTGCACACCGCGACCGTCGTAGCCATCTTTTCCGAGCTTGTGAAATGCGGGGAGGAATGAGACGTAATTAGCAACGTCCTCGCGGTTTTCAGTTAGTATAAACTCCGCGGTAGGAAGCTGTTTTTCTGCGTAGAATTGCTTTTGAATGCGTTTGTCCTGTATCTGACGGATCACCGAAGGTTGCGGGTATACTTTTTTGCCTTCTTTTTCCAACGTTTCGAGCGCCTCTACATTTACTTTTTCAATTTCAATGGTAATGACATCGAGGTCCTTACCGAAGTTATAAACGGTGTCAAAATCTTGCAGCGAGCCCTGTGTAAAATGGGGCGCTATTTTCCGGCACGGTGCTTCGGCGTCCGGGTCGAGTACATGAATATCGAGGTTCCAGTCCACAGCCGCTTGTAGGAGCATAAGTCCCAGCTGCCCGCCACCAAGAATTCCTATTCGGGATGAAAGCATTTATGAAATGATATTTTCCCGCAAAATTGGTTTAAAAACGGGTCAGAAAAAAGGAATGTTCGGCTAAATCTTGGTCGGGAAGAGTCAACGCGGCGGGAGTTGTTATTGGTAAAATGTGGTTATAGCAGCGCATTTGATACTTTCAGGCCCGGAATCATTCTGAAATCTTTCAGATTTGCCGTTCGTAGTTCCAGGTTGTAGACCAATGCGGTCGCTGCGATTAGTGCATCCGAAGCGGTCACCGAATGTGACAATGCGAAGGAGTGTCCGATCTGGGTGGCGGCTTTTGCAATGGCCTCATTCAGATCGAAATGCATGAACCCATTAAGCAACCGCCGGATTTTTGCCAGTTCAGCCCTGTTAAGGCAACCATTGTAAAGTTCCAGGACGATGACCGTATTGACAGCAAAGCCCGGTTTGCCGGTACAGTCTATAAATTCAATAGCAGACTGCCTGCCTCTCAGATAGTCGATTAGGATGTTGGTATCCAGTAATAGCATGCTAACACCTGAAATCTCGGCGAATTCTTCTCACGTAGGCCGCTGAGTCGGAAACATGGGCGAAAGGCTTGACATTGGGATCATTGGCCATCACTTCTTCTTCGGGCGTCAGCTGTTCACAAATAATGCGCCCGTGCGCGGCCGGATCGAGGCGTGCGTAGTGTGCGATGGGCTCACAGAGTTGGGGGGCGCTAGTTTCTTCAAGTTCGATATACGATGCGGCTTGTGAAGGACCTGTGCGTTTTCCGGATTTGTTTTGGGAAGGGGTTTTCATGGGCGTGTGTTGTTTTATTTTTTGCAAATTTACACATTCCTTGCCGGACCCGGAAACCGCTAAATCGTCACAGGATAATTGCTACTTCAAAAACCGAATTAAACCTATCTCTACCAATAGAAAGAACAACGCCGCATAAAGAAAGAACTTCCAGAGGTTAGTCCCCATATTCTGTTGCTGGAATGCAGTAGAGAAGGCGTCGTCGTCGATGCGGTCGAAGACTTGTACATTCTTTTTGCCGGAGAATGCGGCCCGGAGCTCGTCGGGCGAATAGTATTGCAGTTTCGATTCGGCGTGGTTGTGGTTCAGGGCGATGATCTGTTCAGTTTTGTTGTCGAGCACCAGTTCGAAATAGCCTGCTGTCAGCCCGTCGGCGGCTTGGTCGCCCTGGGGGATTTCGAGCAAAAGCTGGTTGCCTGCCACACGCTGGACGGGGATGATCTCCGTTTTGTTCCGTCGTAGTTTATAAACCGAGTTAGGTTTCGGTTTATCGACGGTCAGACTGATCGGGTTTTCATCAAAAGTAAACGAAGTACGCTGTTGTCTGACGCTCGAAGCGGCTATTTTATACATGACCGGCACAAATATGGCGTGTTGTGCTACATTACCATTTTCCTGATTTAAAGGCGCAGCGAACACATAGGTTTTGCCCGTTCCTGCCAGTACCTGGTTAAGATAGGTCTGTCCGTTCCGCAACGTCAGTAGCTGCTGCCCTGCATTCGCCCAGCTCCACACGGGCAATGCGCCGGGCAGGTTAAGGTTCATTTCCTGGCGCATCGATTCCTCAAAAACATCGCTGAAAAACGGATTGTTGCGGTCGGGGACAGCCAGGGGAAGCGGCGCCTGGGCTTTTTCGGAAGTAATGCCATTGATGCCTAGCGGACTTAAAAAGCGGCTGTAACTGTCCGCTGCCGGAGCGGTAGGAGGGATGATGGCCAGACTGCCGCCCTGACGAACGAAGTCCTGCAAATCCTGCGGCAATGTACCCGAAAGCTGCGTGACACCTTCCAATACCACCAAATCCGAGTTTTTGATCAGCCCCGGGTCGACATTCTGGGCGCTGTAACTTTGCAGCGTAAAAAGACTGTCGTTGGCATACACGTTCTCAATGTAATTACCCTCCGGCTTCTGCCCGTATACATGCAACACGCGGATGAGCGGCGACGCATTCAGTACAAAATAATAGTCGTTGTCAAAAGTAACCGGGAAATCGTCGAATGTGATCTGGCCTTTTTTATATCCTTTTCCTTTCAGATTGAAGTTGAACCTGGCCGTCGCGCTGCCGTTGGCCGGCACATTCACGGATGCCGTCGACGCCTGTGTATTATCCAGGCTTAGCCTCAATACCACATTCCGCGCCTCGCGGTTGCCGGAATTGCTCACTTTTACAAAGAGTATATTGTTTTGAAGTTCCCGGATAAATGGCGTATTCAGCCAGGCGGAATCTACAAATACATTCTTTTCTGCCTCCGCCTGCACCGGTACCAGGAAAATCTGGTTCGTCGAGTCGGTTTGAATGGCAGAAAGGTCGCCAGCCGTGCTTTTCTGGAAATCCGAAAACCAGAAGAGCTGGTTCCTGCCGGATTGCGAATGCCTCGCCATGAGGTTTTCCTGGCGCTTATACACCTGTTCGAGCGTGCGCGGCGTGCCTGAGAGCCCGATGGTCGTCAGGCGGTCGCGGAGCTTTTCAGCGGGGTATAGGCCCTGTTCCTGGGCCGAAAAGTCGTTGGTTACGAGTTGGAGCGAAGTCGCGTTTTTGAACAATCCCAATAAATCACTCAATCGGCCGGTCGCAATGTCGAGGTAGCGCTTGTTGTTCAGCTCGCTTTCCATACTCAGCGAATTGTCGAGGTAAAGACTGGTAATGCCCCGCTTGTCGACGGCCACATTGCTTTCCGCGGGAATGAATGGCTGGGAGAACGCCAATGCAAGGCAGGCAATGGCCAGTATCCGCGCCGCCATGACGAGCCAGTGCTTGATCTGGCGAATCGACTTTGTTTGCGTTTCAACCGCTTTCAGAAATGCCACATTCGTGAAGTAGACCCTTTTTGTCCGCCTGAAATTGAAAATGTGAACGGCAATCGGAACCGATATCGCCAGCAAACCCCACAGGAAGGACGGAAAAAGGAAACTCATGTAGCTTAGGATAGTCTTGTATCAGTGATCAGTTGCCGAATATGGCTTCAAAACGGCACTTTTCAAATGTTCAACGCAGTTAGGAAAGACAAATTACACCAATTTCTCCTAACAGTTTTTTATTTCCGGACCTTTCTCATATCTCGGGCGCTTTTTTCTAACTTTGCACTTCATTTGCCCGGACCGTGTTTCGAACAGCCGTCGCAAACTGAGAAGATCGTTAATTTAAACAGAGTTATGGCCAAAGTTTCGGTAAACAAACACCAGCCCGTCTATCAAATGCCTACGAACCCGGCTGCGGTTCGTACCAAGAAGTACGCCTTACCTACCCAAAAATACATTTCACTGGCCATGCGTTATTTTTTTAAAACGCAGCTTAAATGGGTACTTATCCCTGTGGCCCTGATCCTGATCAATGCGGTCATTAGCCTCACGGGCATTTATCCCAATTTGTGGATTTATATCACCGTTGTGGTTGCTTCTATCCTTTATGTGCTGTTCTGGCTGATCCAGTTCACCGGCATCACGCAGCTTGCGCAATACAAGCCGATGTTTGAGAAGTTCTCCTACGAGATCGACAACCGTCAGATTCTCATGAAGCTCAATGTGAAAGAAGGCAGTGTGATGAAATGGGAGCAGATCGTGGAAGGATATAAAGACAAGGACGCTTATGTACTGGTTATTTCAAAAGGACAATTCCTGCATTTGCCATTCAATATTTTCACTTCGGAGCACGATATCAAGGTTTTCGAACGCATTTTGAAGCAAAAAGAAATATTGAAAGCCTGATCGACGGCATTCATGAAAAACGCCCGGCTGAAAAGTCGGGCGTTTTTCATGATGGCTATTTGATGCTCGCCTCCTGATGATGTTTCGTGAAATTCTTTTCCCCGGCTGTGACCGCGATCGCCAGGTGGTTGTTCAGCGGCGGGATCGGACAATTGTAGCCCGTACTGTACGCGCAATACGGATTATATGCTTTATTAAAGTCGAGCACGCAGGTCCCGTCTTTCAGATCGGTCGTTTTCAGGTCGAGGTAGCGGCCGCCGCCGTAGGTATCGGCGCCGTTGGTTTTGTCCTTGAAAGGTATGAAAAGGTAATCCTTGTATTTCGCGAGTTGTTGCAGGCTCAGGCTGCGGTACACCGTCAGCTTTTGTCTCCTGCCGTTCACTTTGAATTTCAATGTCCCGTATTTCACGTAGGTCTTGTTCATTCCGCTGTATGTAGGCATTTCGAAGGATTTGCCTTTCGCTTTTTCAAAATGGGCGACTACGCGGTAGGTGGAATCGGGCTCGTAGAACTGCAAATAGGGCAGGTCCGCTGCTTTGAGCGGCGAGTTGTCGGAGTGCAGGAACTCCTCTTTGTAATGATTTCTGTACTGATTAGTCTCTTCGGTAAAAGTTTGTGCTTGTGATCCAAACGCCGCGACCAGAACTATAAACAGTGTGCTTAAAACAACTTTCATAAGTCAGGGAAAAAAGAAATCCGGTAATTTTTACCGGATTTTATAAAAATTATTCCAGAAACCCAAAAGTGGGGGAACTTTTAACTTATTGAGCTGAAATTTTCTTGATTTTCGATTCGTCGATGTTGAATGCTTTAACTACCGCTTCGTAGTCGTTCAAATCCACTTCGGCATTGGCACGTTGGAGGGGATCGGAAGGAATGACTATCACGCGGAATTCGAAGCCACGGGTGTGGGTGGTAGGAAGTTTGGCCCGGTCGATATTTGAATCTATGAAAATTTCCATATCGTCGTCCGTGCGGTCGAAGTTATAAGTTACCAACACGCCATTGTCAAGAAATGCAGTTTGAGGCAGCGGTCGGTAAGCTTTGAGGTTACCCTGGTCGTTCCAGTATACATACACCAGCACCGCGTCGGTAGGGACGACTTCAATATTCTGCTGCTTAAAATTCAGGACGTAGCCAAAATTGTTGGCAGAAGTAAAGTCTACATTGATGATATCGAAGGTCCGGCCGAGCACGTCGCCTCCCTGTGGTCCGGGATCGCCTTTCGGCCCCTCGCAACTTTGGAACAATGCAGCGACAACGAGTAACACTAGGGGCAAGAGTTTTCTGTTCATGACTTGTGAGTTGAGATAATTGAGAAATCTGTTAACAATTTGTGATTAGATGATGATGCAATTATAAAGTTTAAATCCCGATCGGGCATTAACCTTTATTAACTAAAAAAATGCCGTTCCATGCATCACAGGGAGGCACATACTGGAACAGAGGACGGTAAGTAATTATTGTGTTTTTAATGCATTGATTGTTTGCGTAGATATCGTTTACGTGCTACTTTTCACGGAAACAACGATTTTAGGATCAACTAACATTAAAAAGGAACAACGATGATTAACCGTAAAGCAACCGCCATTTGGAAAGGTACCGGCAAAGAAGGTACAGGTACGATCAGCACGCAGAGCACAGTTCTGGAAAATACCCAGTACTCTTTCAATACCCGTTTTGCCGACGGTAAGGGAACCAACCCCGAAGAACTGGTTGCCGCTGCACACGCCGGATGTTTCGCGATGAAACTGAGCTTCGAACTGAATGCCGCAGGTTTTACAGCCGACGAGCTAAATGCGACTGCCACAATTTCGCTTGACCCGGCACAAGGCAAGATTGTTAAAAGCGCTATCGAATTGAAAGCACAGGTTCCGGGCATCAGCGCGGAGCAGTTTGCACAGGTTGCCGACAAGGCGAAAAAGGAATGCCCTATTTCCCAGTTGCTCAACACTGAGATTACATTGAACGCGGAACTGGTAGAAGCCTAGTTTCAGTCCAGTTTTAAAAGATTCGCCATGCTGCCCGCAGTGTGGCGATTTTTTTTAGTCGATAAAAAGATCGCTGGCAATGCGGTCGGCGAAGAGCTTACCGGCTTCGGTGAGCAGCAATATCCCCGAATCTTCCCTGATCCAGCCTTTCCGGGTCATCCTTTCCAATTCACTTTCGGATTGCAATGCGAATGCGCCGGCGGAGAACTCGTCCAGTTTGAGTAATTCCACCCCCCATTTGGTGCGCAGGCCGGTTAGCAGGTATTCATTGGTCCGGTCGGCAGGTGTAAGCGCTTCTATGGTTGCGGGAATAAGCCCTTTTTGAATCGCTTCCAGGTATTTGGCATTATTGGAAATATTGTACTCGCGGCTCGCGCCATTGTACGAGTGTGCGCTTGGGCCCACGCCCAGGTACGGATGCTGTTTCCAATAGGAACTGTTGTGATTGCTGTAATGTCCATTTCTGGCGAAGTTGGAGATCTCGTATTGCTCATACCCATGCTCACCGAGCGATTTCACGAGTATTTCAAACTGCTGCGCCGCATATTCTTCTTCAATCGGCCTCATCTTCTTCTTTTTCAGCCAGCTTCCAAAAGCCGTTTGCGGCTCGATGGTAAGGCAGTAGGCCGAAATGTGCGGGACATTGAGTGTAAATGCTTTGAAAAGGTCACTATGCAGAATGTCGTGATCCTCCGAAGGAATCGCGTAGATCAGGTCGATGGAAATATTGTCGATACCCGCATTTTGCGCCAGTGTTACGCATTGCTCGGCTTCCACGGCCGAATGCGCGCGGTTCATGAAGCGTAAATGCGGCTCGTGGAATGATTGTATGCCTATACTGAGGCGGTTAATGCCTGCTTTGGCAAACATTTGCAGGCTTGCCGCATTCAGGTCGTCGGGGTTTGCTTCTAAGGTAATCTCCGCATTGGGTGCCACGCGGAAATGCTTGTGAATGGTTTCAAGCAGGAAATGCAGCTCCGCTTCGTCGAGCATCGAAGGCGTGCCGCCGCCGAAATAAATGGTTTCCATATCCCCGTCCGGCAAATAGGACTTCCTCAAAACGATTTCCCGCGCAATGGCCTCCACTACGGCACGCTTGTTGGTGGTGTTGGTACTGAAATGGAAATCGCAATAATGGCAAGCCTGTTTGCAAAAGGGGATATGGATGTATAAATGCATTATTTTGAATTTTTCTGCCATTCCCAGCCGATCTTTACACCGGCCCAGAGGTTGTTTTTCGGCGCGCCGTTGTAATAGCGGTTACCAAATGCGTTCAGGTCGTAGCCCAGGCTGTAAATACCCGCATTGACCTTCTCCGCGGATGCCGACAGCTCACTGTAAAAATGTTGTCCCCAGCTTTTCTTCCAGCTCACACGCGCCATCCACTGGTTATAAGCCGTGTTTTTGACGGTATTTGCGTCATTAAGGTAAAACGAATCGCCGTGCTGATAGGTCAGGAATGCTGAAATGCCGTATTTGAGCAACACATCCAGGCCTGTCGACTGTGAAAAACGTGGAATGCCGGGAATGAGTTTCCCGCTCAGGTCGACGTCGGCCTGCTGGAATTCCTCGTAGGTGTATTTGGTATAAGTGCCGGTATTCCAGAGTTTCAGCATCACCGGCAGTTTCGGATCGGAAAGAATGTCCCAGCCGATGGTCCATTCCAGGCCATTCTGTTTGGTTTTACCTGCATTTACAAAATATTCGGCACCAGCCTCGTCCAGCCTGCGCACGATCGCATTACGCAATCCGAAATGGTACAGACTGATCTCTCCCGAAATAACCTTTCCCGCTTTCCGGATGCCAATTTCGGTATTATTGCCTTTTTCAGCTTCCAGGTCCTTCCGGAAACCACCTGCCGACGGCCGTACTTCCTGTAAGGTAGGAGGGGAGAACCCGCCGCTGTACGATGCAGTAACCGACCAGTTGCCGGCAATCACCTTATTGGCGGCGAAGCGCGGGACGAATATGCCGTCGAATGTCTTCTGGTCTTCGTTGAACGGAAGCGGGAAGTAGCGTTCGTATTTGTATTTGGAAGTATTGTAGCTCAAACCTGCGCTTAGTGTCAGGTCGGTGAGCAAAGTCGCTTCCAGCTGGCTGAATACCGACAGGTTGGCGGTGCGGATATCCTCGACGGTCTGCTGCTTGTCCGCAACGCCGCCCTTGTTATCGTAATTCCGCTGGGCCGATTTGCCGTATTGCCATTCAAAACCGCTGGTCCAGTTGGTTTTTACATTCCCCCATTCCGATTTGTTTTGCCAGATATTCCGCCCGCCGACACCGTTTTCATCCCTTTTTTCAAAATTGGAAATGAATGGGTTGGCAAAATCGGTGAAGGTCAGGTACAAAGCGGTGGATTGTGTCCATTTGTCCGATAATTGTAATACATAATTACCACCCAGCAATGCCAGCCTGGTATAAATCGCCGCTTTTTGCGCCTCGCTGCCTGGTACCGTCGGGGTGGATTGGCGGGCGAGCTTGGGGTCGGTTTGATATTGGGCAAGGTTAATGCCACCCGGTGTTTGGTAGTACAAATCCGAATACATTCCCAGCAACGACAATGTGCCCTTCTCGCCAATGCTTGAATTGGACGTAAACCGGATCGCATCGCGTACCATGCCGCTTTGCTTGCGGTAGCCGTCCTGTTCGCTATGGCCGTACTGAATGGAAATATCGCCGATTTGCAAGGTCGAATTGCGGCTTTGGAAGCCATATTTACCAAAACTCACACTTTGCTCCGCGCGGTTCTGGAATTCGTTGTCCGGCCGGCTCTGCATAAGCACCACACCGCCGGTACCCGCGCCGTAGATACTGCTACCCGGGCCTTTGATCACTTCCATGCTTTGAATAGCCCCATAATCGACCGAGTTCAGGGGCGTATTGCCGCTCGCGTCGGTGAACGGAATGCCATTCCAGTAAAATTTCACATTGCGCACGCCAAATGGCGACCGTATCAAACTCCCGCGGACGGAAAACCGGTAACTGCCCGGCGAGCGCTCTTCCATGCGTACGCCCGGGATCGTGTTGACCGCGTTAGCCCAGGTATAATTGGAAAACCGGCTGAGCGAGCGCGGCGTGAGCATGCCTACCGTTGCGGTGGTCGTCAGTGGGTTTTTGTCGGATTCGAATGCGTGCACGGTAACCTCGCGCAAGTCGCGCGCTTGCAGCGAATCGCTTTGGGCTAATGCCGGCCCGGATTCGTGGATAATGAGGAAAGCGGCAAGAGCGCCGGTAATAGAGATTTTGAGCATATAGGTTTAGGAGTATATTAATAAAATGCAAAGCTGATCATAAATGCCAACAGTTTCAATATATCACTATGCGCTTAACCGTCCAGTCTGGTGCGAAGTTCAACGACTTCCGGCGGTCTGAGAAGAATTTTCTACAAAAAACACGCGGATATACGTTCTGCACCCTGGTAAGCTTTTTGCTCTGATCAATGCATTCACACAATCATTGAAATCAACTTAATACCCGAAAAGATGAAAAAGATCACATGGATTGTCGCCTCTCTGTTACTCGCCGGTACACTTTCGCTGACGAGCTGTTCAGACAAAACAAAGGACTCCGCCAAAGAGACGGTGGAGGAAGCTAAAAACGATATGGACGAAAATGTGGCCGACGCCAAAGCCGATATCAAGGAAGCAGGGGATGATTTTGAAGCCAAAGTGAAAGAAGATAAGGACGAATTGAAAAGAGATATCGACGACGCTATCGGCAAACTCGACCGTAAAATAGAGGAAGCCGACGCCAAAATTGACAAGACGGCCGACAAGGAAAAAGCCAAATGGCGGGAGCGCAAAAGAGAATTGAATGCTGAAAAAGAAGAGTTACAGGCTTCCTGGAAGCGCGCCCAGAACGAAACCGCCGACAAGTGGGACGAGTTCAAGGCGAATACCAAGGAAAAGATCGCCAAAGTAAAGGCGGATTTGAAAGACTAATAAATTGATGAGGGTTATGGAATAATGAAAAATGAGCCCGTCTCAAATCATTTTTGGGACGGGCTTCTGTTTTAAATGGTTTACAAACGTGTTTTCCGATTGGTATAAGATTTTAGCGGCATGGGCAGTTCCTGAGCTAGATCAAGCCTATCTAAGCTGCCTTCTTCCTGATATTCTGTGCTATCGCAATCAATCCCCATTCGATCTCAACCTTTTGCTTGCCACGGAGCATGAACCGGCGAAAGTTGTGGTTATGCTTGATATTGCCGAAGACAGGTTCGACATCAAAGCACCGCTTTTTTCGTTTCTGGATTCCCTCTTCACTTTTCAGTAACTCGTCTGCCTGCTGTTTATGTCTTTCCAGGTCCACATTTACTTG